>NZ_JAKNTA010000025.1:0-34015 GCF_022288725.1 Kitasatospora sp. A2-31
CCCCGCCGTACGGCAGCGGGTACGACGAAGGGCCCGCCCCTCGCGGAGCGGACCCTTTCACCGGTGACGGCCGGGGCTCAGTCCCCGATCAGCGCGTCCACGAAGGCACCCGGCTCGAACGGCGCCAGGTCGTCCGCGCCCTCGCCGAGACCGATCAGCTTGACCGGCACGCCCAGCTCGCGCTGGACCGCGACCACGATGCCGCCCTTCGCCGTGCCGTCCAGCTTGGTCAGCACGATGCCGGTGATGTCGACCACCTCGGCGAAGACCCGGGCCTGGATCAGCCCGTTCTGACCGGTGGTGGCGTCCAGCACCAGCAGCACCTCGTCCACCGGGCCGTGCTTCTCGACGACCCGCTTGACCTTGCCCAGCTCGTCCATCAGGCCGGTCTTGGTGTGCAGCCGGCCGGCGGTGTCGACCAGGACGGTGTCGGCGCCCTCGGCGATGCCCTCCTTGACCGCGTCGAACGCGATCGAGGCCGGGTCGCCGCCCTCGGGGCCGCGCACGGTCCGCGCGCCGACCCGCTCGCCCCAGGTCTGCAGCTGGTCCGCGGCGGCGGCACGGAAGGTGTCGGCCGCGCCGAGCACCACCTTGCGCCCGTCGGCCACCAGCACCCGGGCCAGCTTGCCGGTGGTGGTGGTCTTGCCGACGCCGTTGACGCCGACGACCAGGACGACCGCCGGGCCCTCCTGGTGCTTGGTGGAGTGGACGGTGCGGTCGGCGTCCTTGCCGATCAGCTCGACGAGCTCCTCGCGCAGCAGCCCGCGCAGCTCCTCCGGGGTGCGGGTGCCGAGCACCTTCACCCGGGTGCGGAGCCGCTCGACCAGCTCCTGGGTGGGGGCCACGCCGACGTCGGCGGTGAGCAGGGTCTCCTCGATCTCCTCCCAGGTGTCCTCGTCCAGGTGCTCCCGCGAGAGCAGCGAGAGCAGGCCCTTGCCGAGCGAGTTCTGCGAACGCGAGAGCCGGGACCGCAGCCGGACGAGCCGGCCGGCGGTGGGCTCGGGGACTTCGAGGGCCGGGGCCTCCTCCTCGACCGTCTCGGGGACGGTCACGGCCTCGGCCTCGGGAAGCTCCACCTCCTCGACGGTGCGGCGGGGCTCCTCGGTCGGCGGCGCGGCCTCCTCGCCGACCTGGGGCTCGCTCGGGGTGGGCTTGGGCGCCGTGATGACCGGCGCCTGCGACTTCGGGGGCAGTTGCTGGCGTCGTCTGCCGGAAACGACGAGGCCGGCGATCGCGGCAATGGCGACCACGGCGATGACTACGGCAAGGATCACGTATTCCATAACGGAACCCAGTATCCGTGACGGGGCTCCGGATGAACCGCAGCCGGGCCACACCGGTGCCCCGGGACCTCCCCGGACCACACCGATGCCCGGGCGCCCCGGTGCCCGGCCACACCGATGCCCGGCCGCCCCGGTGCCCGGCCGCACCGGTGCCCGGAGCCGCCCGGGGAGGGCGGACGGCCCGCCGCGAACCCCGGACGGTCGCGGCCGCCCTACCGCAGGCGCTGGCTGATCACCTGGGAGATGCCGTCGCCCTTCATGGTCACGCCGTACAGGGCGTCGGCGGACTCCATGGTGAGCTTCTGGTGGGTGATCACGATCAACTGGGAGCTCTCCCGCAGCTCCTCCATGATCGCGACGAGCCGGCGCAGGTTGGTCTCGTCGAGCGCAGCCTCCACCTCGTCCATGACGTAGAACGGGCTGGGCCGGGCCTTGAAGATCGACACCAGCATCGCCACGGCGGTCAGCGAGCGCTCGCCGCCGGAGAGCAGCGAGAGCCGCTTGACCTTCTTGCCCGGCGGGCGGGCCTCCACCTCGACGCCGGTGGTCAGCATCGACTCCGGGTCGGTCAGCACCAGCCGGCCCTCCCCGCCCGGGAACAACCGTGCGAAGACGCCCTCGAACTGGGCCGCGGTGTCGTGGAACGCCGAGGTGAACAGCTGCTCGACCCGCTCGTCCACGTCCTTGACGATGTCCAGCAGGTCGCGCCGGCTCCGCTTGAGGTCGTCCAGTTGCTCACCGAGGAACCGGTGCCGCTCCTCCAGCGCCGCGAACTCCTCCAGGGCCAGCGGGTTCACCTTGCCGAGCTGCTGGAAGGCCTTCTCGGCCGCCCTCAGCCGCTTCTCCTGCTCCGCCCGGTCGTACGGGCGCGGCTCGCCGGCCTCCCGGCCGTCCCCGGCGGCGCCGTCGGCGGCCGACGGCGGGACGAGCCGGTCCGGGCCGTACGAGGCGAGCAGCTCGCCGGCTTCGATGCCGAACTCCTCCAAGGCCCGGGACTCCAGCTGCTCGATCCGCAGCCGCTTCTCGGCCCGCAGCACCTCGTCCCGGTGCCCGGCGTCGACCAGCTTGTCCAGCTCCGCCTTGAGCTCGCGGCCGTGTTCCCGGTGCTCCCTGAGCTCCGCCTCGCGTTCGGCGCGCGCCTGCTCGACGGCGGCCCGGCCGGCGTCCGCCCGGGCCAGCGACACCTCCAGGCAGGCGAGCAGCTGCCGGGCTCCCGCCGCGACGGCGTTCGCCACCCCGGTGTCGTGCTCGGCCCGCCGACGGCGCTCGGCCGCCCGGTCCCGCGCCTCGCGCTCGGCCCGGGCGGCCCGGTCCAGCTGGTCCGCACGGCCGTTCAGCGCCCGCACCCGCTCCTCGAGGGTGCGCACGGCGAGCCGCGCCTCCAGCTCGCCCTGCCGGGCGGCGGCCGCGGCGCCGGCCAGCCGCTGCTGCTCGGCCGGGTCCGGCTCGTCCTCGCCCTCCTCCGCCGACTCCTCGGCGACCGCGAGCCGCTCGGCCAGTTCCTCGGCGGCGGCCAGCAGCCGGGCCAGGTCCTCCTCCGCCCGGGTGGCGGCCGCGGTGAGGCGTTCGGCCTCCCCTGCGGCGGCCCGGGACTGCCCGCCGAGCCGGCCGAGCGCACCGGCGACCTCGGCCCGCTCCTTCTCGGCCCGGCGCCGGTCGGCGCCAAGACGCTCCAGCTCGGCCGCCGACTCCCGGCGCAGCTCGGTGAGTTCGGTCAGCCGCTCGGCAGAGGCGGCGCAGCGGCCGGCCAGTCGCTCGATCGCGCGGGCGGTCTCGTCGACCGCCGCCTGGGTCTCCAGCAGGCTCGGTGCGCCGCCCGCGCCGCCGTGCGCGAAACCCGCGCCGAGTCGATCGCCCTCGGCGGTCACCGCGGTCAGGGCGGGTTGGGCGGCCACCAGCGCGACCGCCTCGTCGAGCGAGCCGACCACCGCGACCCCGGCCAGCAGCGCCCGCACGGCCGGCCGCAACTCGGCCGGGCCGTCGACCAGGTCGGCCGCCCAACGGACTCCGGCGGGCAACTGCCCGGCCGGGGTGGACGGTTCGGGTGCACCGGCGATCAGCAGGGCGGCCCGGCCGGCGTCCTCCTTGCGCAGCAGGCGCAGCGCCTCGGCCGCGGTGCCGGGCGAGGCGACCGCCACCGCGTCGGCCGCCGCGCCGAACGCCGCCGCAAGGGCGGTCTCGTGGCCGGGGGCGATCCGCAGCAGCGCCGCGGCCGGGCCGAGCAGGCCGGCCAGCCGGTCGCCGGCCGCCAGCAGCGCCCCGGTGCCGTCCTTGCGGCGCAGTCCCAGCGCCAGTGCCTCGTGCCGTGCGGTCAGCCCGGCCCGCTCGCGCTCGGCGGCGCCGGCCGCCTCCCGGGCGGCGGCGAGGTCCTGCTCGACGGCGGCCAGGCGCTCGCGGGCCGCCTCGTGCACGGCGTCGGCCCGCTCGTCCTCCCCCGCCGAGCCCTCGACCTGCGCGCGCAGCTCCTCGTACTCCTGCCGGGCCGCTCCGGCGCGCAGCAGCGCCTCGTCCCGGGCCTCGGCGAGCCGGCCGGTCTCGGCCTCGGCGGCGACCGCCCGGGAGCGCGCGGCCGCGGCCTGCCCCTGGAGGCGGGCCAGGCCCTCCCGGCGGTCCGCGATCGCCCGGGCGGCGTCCTTCAGCCGCCGCTCCTCCGTGGCGAGCTCGCGCTCCAGCTCGCCCCGGGTCTCGACCGCCTCGGCGAGCGCGTACTGGGCCTCCTCCAGCGCCTCGGCCAGCGCCGCCTCCTCCTCCCGGACCCGCTCGGCCTCCCGCTCCAGCTCCTCCGGATCCCGCCCGCGCCGCTCCTCGGTCCGTGCGCCGGCGGCCGCGTGCCGCGCCCTCGCCTCGGCCAGGCCGACCGTGCCTCGGGTGCGCTCGGCCAGCGCGGAGAGCCGGTACCAGGTCTGCCGGGCCGCTTCCAGGCCCGGGCCGAGCTGTTGGACCTGCGCCTCCAGGACGGCCTCGCGCTGGATCGCGCGGGCCAGCTCCTGCTCGACGGTGGAGCGGCGCAGCTTCAGCGCCAGCTCGTCGGCGACCTCGGCCTCGACGGCCCTGCGCAGACCGAGGAGGTCGTCGGCGAGCAGGCGCAGCCGGGCGTCGCGCAGGTCCGCCTGGATGCCCGCGGCGCGCCGCGCGATCTTCGCCTGCCGGCCGAGCGGGCCGAGTTGGCGACGCAGTTCGGCCACCAGGTCCTGAACGCGGTTGAGGTTGACCTGCATCGCGTCCAGCTTCCGCAGCGCCTTCTCCTTGCGCTTGCGGTGCTTGAGGACACCGGCGGCCTCCTCGATGAAGGCGCGGCGGCCCATCGGGTCGGCGTGGAGGACGGAGTCGAGCTGCCCCTGGCCGACGATGACGTGCATCTCCCGGCCGATGCCGGAGTCGGAGAGGAGCTCCTGGATGTCGAGAAGCCGGCAGGTGTCGCCGTTGAGCGCGTACTCGCTGCCGCCGTTGCGGAACATGGTCCGGGTGATGGTCACCTCGGCGTACTCGATCGGCAGCGCGCCGTCGGAGTTGTCGATGGTGAGGCTGACCTCGGCGCGGCCGAGCGGGGCGCGCCCGCTGGTCCCGGCGAAGATGACGTCCTCCATCTTGCCGCCGCGCAGCGACTTGGCGCCCTGCTCCCCCATGACCCAGGAGAGCGCGTCCACCACGTTGGACTTCCCGGAGCCGTTGGGCCCCACCACGCAGGTGATGCCGGGCTCGAACCGCAGGGTGGTGGCGGAGGCGAAGGACTTGAACCCGCGCAGGGTCAGGCTCTTCAGGTGCACGCGCCGGACTCCTCTTCGCTCGCCGGGGCCCTCGGCCGACCAGGGGCCCCGCGGCGACTGTATCCGGCCATGACCGGCGCGAACGCCCCCGGACACGACGAAGGGACGCCACGAGGCGTCCCTTGCAAGCTGCGTCCCTAGCGGGGCGGCTCAGTGCACAACGGCGTCGATCTTCGGTGACCGGGCGGGACTCAGGTGAGAGCCGGCTCCCGCTGGTCCAGATCGATGCTGTTGAGCAGCGAGTGCTCGTCAGCGACAGCGGTGAGCGCGTCGTTCTCAGCCTGCATCCGAAGGAGCTCCGCTTCGAGGTCCTGGACGCGCCGCTGAAGCCGTCGCATCTCGGAGAGCATTCGCGGGTCGGGGCCGCCGACGTACCCGAGAAGCGCCTTTGCCATGATGAATGGTCCTCCACGCTGAGTGACCGAACCGGAACGGTACAGGTCTAGGGGGAAGGGGGACGCACGCGCGGCGCGCACCGGCAGTGCTGGCTGGGCACTACGGCGCAACCGCCGTGAGCTGGGCTCACGAGGGCAGACACCTACCGGGACAACGCGGTCGTGTGCGCGGGCTTCCAGCGTCTCACCAAAGACGGAAAGGGTCAACACGATCACCGCACGCTACCGCGCCCCTGTCACCTGCCTGGCGGTGTGGTCACGCCGGGCGGCCTCGGGCCGGTCCACCAACGGGGCTCGTGGATCATCGTTCGATGCGGAGTCAACCACGAGTCTGCCCCGATGGCAACCGTATGACACCGGCCGTTGCCGATCGTTTCGTGCCCGCCCGGTCCGCGAGCCGCCGGGACCCGCCTGAACACCGGGCTCTGCGGGCCCCGGCGGGGCTCAGCGGATCTCGAAACCCTCGTAGCCGGAGCCGACGGCGGTCCAGATCTCGGTCACACCGCTGACACTGCCGGGCGTGTCGGGGCCGCGCAGCAGGGCCAGCAACTGCTCGCACTCGAGCGCGAGGCCCTCGGCCACCACCTGGACCCGGCCGTCACCGAGGTTGCTCGCGTAGCCGGTCAGGCCGATCTCCAGCGCCCGCGCCCTGGTCCACCAGCGGAACCCGACCTGCTGGACCTTCCCCCGGACCCAGGCGGTCACCCGGACCGGTTCATCGCTGTGCGCTTCACGACCGTGCATGGGCCCGACCCTATCCGCAGCGGAGGTGACCCGCTTCACGGTGCGGCGACGGGACCCTCGACGGTCCACCCCGGGCTGTGGATCTCGACCCGCAGCTCCCCGCGCCGCGTCTCCTCGCCGCAGCCGCGGCAGACCCACGCCGGATCGTACGGGTGCGGCTCGTGACCCTCGGGCTCGTGCCGCAGACCGACCGGGTGCTCGGGCAGCTGCCAGCGGTCGCCCCAGGCCCGCAGCGCGTGGATGAGCGGTGCGAGGTCCCGGCCGGCCTCGGTGAGGTGGTACTCGTAGCGGGGCGGCCGCTCGCTGTACGCGCGGCGCTCGACCACCCCGGCCTCCTCCAGCGCCCGCAGCCGGGCGGTGAGCCGGTCGCGCGGGGCACCGGTGTTGCGGGCGATCCGGTCGAAGCGGTGGTTGCCGTAGAACAGCTCGCGGACGGCGAGCAGTGCCCACTTCTCCCCCACCACGTGGAGCGCGGCGGCGATCGAGCAGGGCCGCCCGGGGAGGACGGGCGGGGCCGGGGGCGTGCTGGAGGTCACAGCGCCAGCCTGCCACACGGGGTCGCATTCTCAAACGCACCCGGTCGGTCGCGGACGCGACGGCGCCCGCCCGGTGGGTACCGGGCGGGCGCCGCGGGTCCGGTTGCGACGGCCCGGTCAGAACCCTCCGCCGAAGTCCCCGCCGCCACCGAAGTCGCCGCCTCCGCCGAAGTCCCCGCCGCCACCGAAGTCGCCGCCGCCGAACCCGCCGCCGAAGTCGGAGGAGTCGTAGTCGGCGCCGGAGTGGTCGCCGCCGTCGTAGTCCGGGCCGGAGTCGACCGGGGCCGCGTACGCGGGGGAGCCCATCATCGAGCCGAGCGCGGTGCCCACCAGCAGGCCGGGCAGCAGGCCGCCGCCGTAGCCGCCGAAGTACCCGCCCGCCCACGGGCCGTACGCCGGGCCGGCGTTCCAGTACGGCTGGGGGCCGTGGTCGGTCGGGACGGTCCGGACGTCCGGGTCCCGGCCGGCCGCCAGCCGGTCGGCGTCGGCCCGGCAGACCGGGACGGTGCGCACGGCGCCGCCGGCCGGGGCCCAGTCGGCGTCCTGCACCGAGGGACCGTGCCGGGGGTCGAAGAAGCACGGCGGGCGGCGGTCCGGCAGCGGCCTGCCCTCCCGCCGGGCGGCCAGCGTGGCCAGCGCGAAGCGGCCGTCCTCCAGCGCCTCGGTGACCGGCCGGACGTCCTCCGGGCCCTTCGCCCCGTCCATGCTCCGCTTGGCCCGCTCGTACGCGTCGAGGGCGTGCGAGTAGTCGGCGCGCTGGACGTCGTCGGCGTCCGCGGCGCCCGGATCGAAGTCGAGCCGGTCGAGCTCCTCCCCGAAGGCCGTGATGTCCTCGTCCACCACCCGGCGCAGCTGCTCCAGCTCGGCCCGGCGCTGTTCCTCCTTGCGCTTCCGCGACCGGCGGAACAGCAGGAACACGCCCGTGCCGGCCAGCGCCAGCAGGGCCAGCGGGACGACGATCGCGGCGGTGGAGACGCCGCCCGCGGCGCCGTCCACCCCATGACCCTTCACCTGCGGCGCGGCGGTGTCGACGAAGTCGTTCAGGACGGCGTCGATGTCGCCGGGGTGCGAGCGGAAGGACGCGCCGGCGATCCGCTCGGCGCTCTGGCTCGGCAGCGCCGCCTTGTCCGAGCGGGCCTGGAACTGGTCGCCGCGCCAGATGCCGTAGGTACCGGTGATGCCGACCTTGGTCCGCAGGTCGTTGAAGACCGTCGTGGCGCCGTACGGATCGGCGGCCGGGACCACCGCGATGAAGATCGGCTTGTCCGCCTTGCGGATCTTCTCGGTCAGGGCGTCGGCCTGGCCCTGGCCGAACCGGCCCGCCATCGCCGGGTCGACGTACACCCGGCCCTGCTTGAGGGAGGCGGCCGCGTCGTCCAACCCGCCGGCCGCGGAGGCCGCGGGGGCCAGCAGGAGCAGCAGCCCCAGCAGCGCCGCCAGCAGGGCCAGCGGCCCGGCGCTCCGGGAACGTCGTGGAGCAAGGGTTCTCATGCCACCGACGCTACCGCCAGCGGCGTCGCGGCACGGCATACCGCTCGTGCACCACTTCCCGGCACCGACCCCACCGTCCGCCGGGGGCCGCCCCCTCCTCGGGGATGATGTTCGCCCGCCCGCCCCTGAACCCGCCCGCGGCGGGAACCCGGCAGCCGGCCCGGACGTACGACCCGGCGGGGCCCGGACGGAACCCGGGGCGGCCCGACCGTACCCCGGGACCAGGCATAGTGGTGACCGGACCTGGTTCCCATGACCTTCTCTTGACCTTCCCCTCCCGACCTTCCCCTCCTGACCTTCTCTCGATCGGAGCACTGGGTGTTCATCGGCCTCGTCACCGCCGTGGCGGCCTCCGCCTGCTACGGCACCGGTTCGGTCCTGCAGGCCGTCGGATCGCGTCGCTCCGCCAGGGAGGAGGCCGCCGCCGGGGGTGCCTCGGCCGGCACCACCGCGCACGGCGGGCCCAGCCTCGCCTCCACCGCGAAGGCCGCCGTCACCTGGGAGTTCATCCTCGGCACGGTGCTCGACTTCATCGGCTTCGGGCTCGGCGCGCTGGCCGCGCGGCTGCTGCCGCTGTTCCTTTCGCAGACCATCATCAGCGCCAACCTGGTGATCACCGCGGTGCTCAGCATCAAGCTGCTCGGCATCCGCCTCAAGCAGTTGGAGTGGGCCTCGATCGGCGTGCTCTGCTCGGCGCTGGTGCTGCTCGCCGTCTCGGCGGGACCGGAGGGCGGCCACCACGCGGACATGTCCTTCCACTGGTGGCTGCTGGCGGTCACCACCGTGCTGCTGGTCGGCGGCAGCCTGCTGGTGCGGCGGATGGGCGCCAACGGGGCGATCGTCGCCGGTCTGCTCTCCGGGCTCGGCTTCGGCGCGCTCGGCGTCGGCGTGCGCATCCTCAACGGCATCGAGCCGTTCGAGCTCGGCGCGCTGCTCTCCGACCCGGCGCTGTACGCGATCCTGATCGGCGGGATCGGCGGCATGTACGTGCACACCGTCGCCCTGCAGATCGGCTCGGTGAACGGGGCCACCGCCGCCCTGGTGGTCGGCGAGACGGTGCTGCCCGGTGCGGTCGGCGTCCTGTGGCTCGGGGACAGCTCCAAGGACGGCCTGGCCTGGCTCGGCGTGGCCGGCTTCCTGCTCGCCGTCGTCTCGGCGGTCGGCGTCGCCTACTTCGGCCAGGACACCCACGGCCCGGCGCAGCCGGCCGCCCCGGCCGAGCCCGAACTGGCGAAGAGCTGACCGGTGCCGTCTAGCTCCCGCTGCGGGCGCGCGGGATGCGCTGGCAGCGGGGGCAGAAGTAGCTGGACCGGTTCATCCAGGCGGCCCGCCGGATCGCCGTGCCGCAGCGGCGGCACGGCTCCGCCTCCCGGCCGTAGGCGTCCAGGTCCCGGGAGAAGTAGCCGCTCTCGCCGTTCACGTTGACGTAGAGGCTGTCGAAGCTGGTGCCGCCGACGGCCAGGGCCGCGGTCATCACGTCCCGCGCGCTGGCCAGCAGGAGCGCGGCCTGAGGGCGGGTCAGCGAGGCGGTCGGGCGGTCGTAGTGCAGCCGGGAGCGCCAGAGCGCCTCGTCGGCGTAGATGTTGCCCACGCCGCTGATCAGGGACTGGTCCAGCAGGGCCCGCTTGACCGTGGTGCGCCGCGCGCGCAGCGCGGAGACGAACGCGGCGTCGTCGAAGCGCCGGTCGAGCGGGTCTCGGGCGATGTGCGCGATGGAGACCGGCGTGCCCTCGGGGTCGTCCGGCTCGGCCTCCTCGACCGCTAGGCCGCCGAAGGTCCGCTGGTCCACGAAGCGCAGCTCGCGCCCGCCGTCGGTGAACCGCAGCCGCACCCGAAGGTGGGTCTCGTCCGGCGCCGAGGGGTCCTGTACGAGGAGCTGGCCGCTCATCCCGAGGTGGCCGATCAGCGAGAAGCCCGCCCCGGCGCCGGCCAGCGGCAGCCAGAGGTACTTGCCGCGGCGCTGCGCGGTGCCGAGCACGGTACCGGTGAGCCGGGCGGCGAAGTCCGCCGCCCCGGCCGGCTGGCGACGCACCGCACGCGGGTGCAGCACGTCGACACCGGCCACCGTCCGCCCGGCGACCCAGGCGGCCAGGCCACGGCGGACGACCTCTACCTCGGGGAGTTCAGGCACCTCGACAGCCTTCCGGCGCGCGGGAACGGGCAGGAGGAAGGGTACTGCGCGCTCAGGCGGCGCCGCTGGGCAGGCGGTCGGCGTACTTCTCCTTGATCGCCCGCCAGGCGCTCTCCGCGGCCTTCTGCTCGGCTTCCTTCTTGGAACGGCCGACGCCGCTGCCGAAGTCCTCGCCGGCCACCCGGGCCGCCGCGGTGAAGGTCTTCTCGTGGTCCGGACCGGACTCCTCGACCACGTACTCGGGCACCCCGATGCCCACCGAGGCGGTGAGCTCCTGGAGGCTGGTCTTCCAGTCCAGGCCGGCGCCCAGCTGAGAGGACTCCTCGATCAGCGGGTCGAACAGGCGGTGGACGAACTCGGTCGCCGCCTCCAGGCCCTGGTCCAGGTAGATGGCCCCGATCACGGCCTCGACGGTGTCGGCGAGGATCGACGACTTGTCGCGGCCGCCGGTGCCCTCCTCGCCCTTGCCGAGGCGGATGAACGAGCCGAGGTCCAGGCCCCGGCCGACGTCGGCCAGCGCCCGCGAGTTGACCACCGCGGCGCGCAGCTTGGCGAGCGTGCCCTCCGGGACGTCCGGGTGGACGCGGTAGAGGGTGTCGGTCACCACCAGGCCCAGCACCGAGTCGCCGAGGAACTCCAGGCGCTCGTTGGTGGGCAGCCCGCCGTTCTCGTACGCGTACGAGCGGTGGGTCAGGGCGCGTACCAGAAGGGCGCGCTCGAGTACGTACCCGAGGCGCCCTTCCAGGACGTCGTATTCGGTCGAAGCCGGCCCGCCGGCCTTTCCGCCGCCCGAAGTAGCCTTCGAGGCGGTGGCCGCCTTGCGGGAGGAGTTACCGTCCGACATCGATCCGTGCACCCCGCCGATCAGACCGAGAGGACCTGGCGACGGTTGTACGTGCCGCAGCTCGGGCACGCGATGTGCGCCAGCTTCGGCTCGTGGCAGCGGTCGCACGCCACGAGGGCCGGGGCAACGGCCTTCCAGTTGGAACGGCGGTGGCGCGTGTTGCTGCGCGACATCTTCCGCTTCGGAACAGCCACGGCTACTTCTCCTGGTTCTCGGCGAGACCCTCACGGGTGTCGCTGTTCTTGATTCCCCGCCGCCGATCAGCGGCGTCGCCGCGGGCCTCGTCGCCGTGGTCGGCGGAGAGTCCCTGCAGAGCCGCCCACCGGGGGTCGACGGCGTCGTGGTGGTGTGCCGGGTCGTCGCTCAGGCGCGCTCCGCACTCGGAGCACAGGCCCAGGCAGTCTTCCTGGCACACCGGCTGCAGCGGCAGTGCGAGCACCACCGCGTCACGCAGCACCGGCTGGAGGTCGAAGAAGTCGCCCTCCAGACGGTAAGTCTCTTCCTCCGAGTCCTCGTCGAGGTCCTCGGTCCCGGCGGTCCGGGCGCGGTGGCGCTCGTCGGACTCCGGGTAGTAGTACAGCTCCTGGAAGTCCACGTCGATGTCGAAGTCGACGGGCTCCAGGCACCGCACGCACTCGCCCTCGACGTGGGTCTCGGCGGTGCCGGTCACCAGCACGCCCTCGACCACCGACTCCAGGCGAAGGTCCAGCCGGATCTCGCTGTTCTCCGGGACGCCGATCACATCGATGATCCCGAGGCCCTCGGGGGCCTCCAGGGTGCGGGACACCTTGCGCAGCGAGCCCGGGCGACGTCCCAGCTCGTGCGTGTCGAACACGAGGGGGTCGCGGTGGTCGAGGCGGTTCAAGGTGTCCTGACTTCCTGAGAAAACTGATGCGCGGCGCTGCTCGCCGGACGATGCGCGGGCAGACCGACGGCCCGACACGGAGAGGCCGGAGTGGTCAGACTACCGGAGTCTCCCGCCAGGCCCAACTTCGGCCCCGACCGGCCCCGGCGGTGCACGCCCGTCACCGGCCGCCGAGCTCCCGCAGCCTGGTCATGTCGATCATGCTGGTGTCGAAGAAGCTGGTCTCGTCCAGGCCGGCCTGCTGGTGCGGCACGGCCGGCGGGACGGCCGGCTGCTGCGGGTAGCCCCCGCCGGCCTCCGGCACGGGGTGGCCCCACTCGTCGTACTGCTGCGCCTGGTAGCCCTGTTGGGGCTGCGGGTAGCCGTAGCCGCCCTGCTGGCCGCCGTCCTGGTAGCCCTGCTGCGGCTGCTGCTGCGGGTAGCCGTACTGCGCGCCGTACGGGTCGGCCTGGCCGGCCGGGTCGAAGCCGCCGCCGTACACCTCGGCGTACTGGCCGCCGGGCTGCTGCGCGGCCCCGTACTGGTCGACGCCGGGCTGCTGCCAGCCGGCCGCGGCCGGGGTCTGCTCCGGCCAGGTCTGCTGCTGCGGCACCTCCTCGCGGTACCACGGCACCTCCTCGCCGTCGGCGTCGGTGGCGAAGCCCGCCGCGACCGCCTCGGCGCGGTCCTTGGCCTGCTGGGCCTGGTCGGCGGCGGCCAGGTAGGCGCCCAGCTCGTCGATCGGGCGCTTGCCGAGCAGCTTGTCCCGGCCCTTGCCGACCGCCTCCAGGGTCGCGCTGAGCACGTTCTCCAGGGTGGCGAGCTTCACATCGACGTACTCGTCGACCTCCGGGCTCGGGCTGATCCCCTGCGGCTGGAACTCCTCGCCGTCGGTCTCGCCGTCGTGGTCGGCCTCGAAGACGCTGGAGTCCCCGCGCAGCTTGGTCCGGCCGCGGCCGACCGCACCGAGCGTCTTGGTGAGGACGACCTCGAAGTTGGCCAGCTTGCTGTCCACGTAGTCGTCGGCCTCGGCGCGCTTGGCGTCGACCTCGGCGCGGGCCTCGGCGAGGATCCGGTCGGCCTCGGCCTGGGCCCGGCGGACCACCTCGGTGTCGGAGATCAGCGAACCGCGCTCGGTGTGCGCGCCGTGGATGATCCGCTCGGCCTCGGCCTGGGCGTCGGCCACCACCTGCTCGTGGTCGGCCATCACCGACTGGGCCTGGGCCAGCTCGGCGGGCAGCGCCTCCCTGAGCTCCTGGAGCAGGCCGATCAGCTCGGCCCGGTTCACGACGCAGGAGGCAGACATGGGCATCGAGCGGGCGTTCTCGACGGCCGCGACGATCTCGTCGACCTTGTTCTGCACGTCCACGGGACTCCGTCTTTCCGTGTGCCGCCGACGCTCCGGCGGAGGCAGGCCCGGCGCGGTGGAGCTCACCGCAGGGCAGGACTACAGACTGTACGGCCACTGCGGGCCGAGGTCACAACGACCGGGCCCCGGCGCCCGACCGGGTCCGGGGCAAGTGGTGACGAACCGGCAGAAACGGACCGAACGACGGGTGCCTGCAGGCGGACCGCCTACTGCTGCGCCTTACGCTCCGCGATCCGCTCGACCAGCCGGCGGTGCACCACCTCGGGCAGCAGGTGCGAGACGTCGCCCCCGTACGAGGCGACCTCCTTGACCAGCGTGGAGGACAGGAAGCTGTACGTCGGCGAGGTGGGCACGAAGAGCGTCTCGACACCGGTCAGGCCGTGGTTCATCTGGGCCATCTGCAGCTCGTAGTCGAAGTCGCTGACGGCGCGCAGCCCCTTGACGATCGCCGGGATGCCGCGGTCCCGGCAGAAGTCCACCAGCAGGCCGAGGTGCGACTCGACCACGATGTTCCCGTAGGGCGCCGTGACCTCCTCGATCAGGGCGATCCGCTCGTCGATGGTGAACATGCCCTGCTTGTTCCGGTTGACCGCGACGGCGACGTGCACCACGTCGTACAGCTTCGAGGCGCGCTCGATGATGTCGAGGTGACCGTTGGTGATCGGGTCGAACGAACCGGGGCAGACGGCGCGGCGCATGGCGTGGTGCTCCCTCGTGGGTGACGGGTGCTGCGGGCCTCCTCGGCCCGCTAGGGGTGGTGGCGGGTCTCGGCGGCGGCGCGACCGTACCAGAGGGTGCCCTCGCCGTAGCGGCGGGAGCGCAGCACCTCGAAACCGTCCGGCCAGCCGAACTCACCGCCGCGGGTGCTGCGCTCCACGGTGACGAGTGCGTCGTCCGCGAGCCAGCCCCCCGCCGACAGTGTGATCAGCATCTCGCGCACCTCGTCGTCGGTGACGACGTACGGCGGGTCGAGGAAGACCAGGGCGTACGGGTCCTCCGGGGCGGGCCCGGCGATCACCTTCTCGGCCCGGGCGGCCTTCACCAGCACCCCGGGGAGGCCGACGATCCGGACGTTCTCCCGGATCACCCGGGCCGCCTGGGCGTCCGCCTCGACCAGCAGGACGTGCTCGGCCCCGCGGGACAGCGCCTCCAGGCCGACCGCGCCCGACCCGCCGAACAGGTCCAGCATCCGGGCCCCGTGCAGGGTGCCGCGCAGCGACTCCAGGGTGGAGAACATCGCCTCGCGGGCCTTGTCGGAGGTCGGGCGGGTGCCCCGGCCGGGCGGTACGGCCAGCCGGCGGCCGCCGGCCGCCCCGGCGATGACGCGGGTCATGGTGGTGGGAGGTCCTTTCGTCGCTGCCCGACCACGCTATCCCGCCCCGGGCGCGGGTGGGCGCCCCCGGCCCCCGACGGCGCACAGCCCCGCCGGACGGGCCGGCGGGGCTGTGCGGGGCTGTACAGGGCTGGGCAGGGCTGGGCGGGGCCGTTGGCTCAGCCCGCGTCCGCCCCCGCGGACTGTGCCGGGATCGCCGCACCGAGGAGCGCCGGGGAGGCGTAGCGGGACCAGGAGAGGCAGCCGTCGGGCGGGCAGAACTCGGGGCGGCGCGGGTCGTGCCCGAGCTCGCGCAGCTTGGTGCGGACGGAGTCGGGCGTGCGGCCGAAGCGGGCGGCGATCCGGGCGATGGTCTCGCCGTCGTGGAACCGCCGGACCAGCTCCTCCTCGTGCTGCGGCACCCAGGGGGCGCCGTGGCCGGGGTAGAGCTCGCGCAGCACGTCGCGGTCGGGGATGGGCTCGGAGACGTCGGCGACGATCGCCAGGGCCCGGAGCGCGCGGTTCAGCGCGATCCGCAGCGAGGCGACGTCCTCGACCGGCAGGCGGAGCTTGCCCGAGGCGAGGGGCGCGGCCGCCTCCCCCTCGCGCCAGCCGGTCAGGGTGAGGGTGACCTCGCGGTCGTCGTCGCTGGCGAGTTCGATCCGGAAGACCTTGTCGCCCAGCGGGAGCTCGTTGAGATGACGGAATGCCATGGCAGGACCCCCAAATGTCGTGCCGGATACGCACCTTGGGGGTGCGTCCCGAACAACTACATTCTCTCCCGGGGGTCTGACATCGCGGCGGCCCGTGCGCCCGCCCTCAGCCCTTCTCCATGTAGGCCGCGCGGTCCGCGTCGAGCAGGCTCTCCAGTGCGGTGCGCAGCTCCGGATGGGCGGTCAGGTCGGGGTCCGCGGCGACCAGCCGGGTGGCCTCGGCGCGCGCGGCCACGATGACCTCCTCGTCCTCCAGCACGGAGAGCACCTTCAGCGAGGACTTCACCCCGGACTGCGCCTGGCCCAGCACGTCGCCCTCGCGGCGCTGTTCGAGGTCGATCCGGGAGAGCTCGAAGCCGTCCAGGGTGGCCGCCACCGCGTCCAGCCGGGCGCGGGCCGCGCTCGCCGCGGGCATGTCGCTGACCAGCAGGCAGAGGCCGGCCGCGCTGCCGCGCCCGACCCGGCCGCGCAGCTGGTGCAGCTGGGAGACGCCGAAGCGGTCGGCATCCATGATCACCATGGCGGTCGAGTTCGGTACGTTCACGCCGACCTCGATCACCGTGGTGGCGACCAGCACGTCGACCTCGCCGGCGGCGAACCGGCGCATCACCTCGTCCTTGGCGTCCGGGGCCAGCCGGCCGTGCAGGATCTCCACCCGCAGCCCGGCCAGCGGGCCCTTCACCAGCATCTCGGCGGTCTCCACGACGGAGAGCGGGGGCCGGCGCTCGTCGCTGTCGGCGCCGGTGTCCGCGACGTCCTCCAGGTCCTCCTCGGCGGCCTTGCGCCGCTTCCTCGGCTCGGTGGGCTCCTCGTCCCCGATGCGGGGGCAGACCACGTACGCCTGGTGGCCCTTGGCCACCTCCTCGCGGACCCGCTCCCAGGCCCGGGCCAGGAAGTTGGGCTTCTCCACGGCCGGGACGACGTGGGTGGAGATCGGCGAGCGGCCGGCCGGCAGCTGGTCCAGCACGGACGTCTCCAAGTCCCCGAAGACGGTCATCGCGACCGTGCGCGGGATCGGGGTGGCCGTCATCACCAGCAGGTGCGGCGGCTGCTCGCCCTTGGCCCGCAGCGCGTCCCGCTGCTCGACGCCGAAGCGGTGCTGCTCGTCCACCACGACCAGGCCGAGGTCCTGGAACTGCACCTTGTCCTCGATCAGCGCATGGGTGCCGATCGCGATGCCGGCGTCGCCGCAGGCCATGTCGAGCAGCGCCTGGCGGCGGGCGGGAACGCCCATCGAGCCGGTCAGCAGCACGACGCGGGTGCCGAGGTCCGAGCCGCCGAGCATGCCGCCCTCGGCGAGGTCGCCCATCATCTCGACGATCGAGCGGTGGTGCTGCTGCGCGAGGACCTCGGTGGGCGCCAGCAGCACGGCCTGGCCGCCCGCGTCGACCACGGCCAGCATGGCCCGCAGCGCGACGAGCGTCTTCCCGGAGCCGACCTCGCCCTGGAGCAGCCGGTGCATCGGGTGCTCGCTCGCCAGGTCGGCGGCGATCTCGGCGGAGACCTTCTGCTGGCCCTCGGTGAGGGTGAACGGGAGCCGGGCGTCGAAGGCGTCCAGCAGGCCGTCCGGGCGCGGCCTGCGCGGGACGGCGGGCAGCGCGGAGTCGGCGGCCCGGCGCCGGGCGAGGGCGACCTGGAGGACGAAGGCCTCGTCCCAGCGGAGCCGGCTCTGGGCCCGCTCGCGGTCGGCCTGGCTGCGCGGCCGGTGGATCAGCTCCAGCGCCTCGGGCAGCGGGATCAGGTCGTGCCGCTCGCGCAGTTCGGCGGGCAGCGGCTCGCCGACGTCGGCCAGGTGCTTGGTGAGCGCGGTCTCGATGCAGATGGACAGCTTCCAGCTGGGCATCTGGGCGCTGGCTCCGTACACCGGGATGAGCCGGCCGGCGAACTGCCGGGCGGCGTCGGAGCCGGCCTCCTCGTCGAGCAGCTGGTAGTCCGGCGAGACGAGCTGGCGGCTCCGGTTGAAGACGCCGACCTTGCCGGCGAACAGGCCCTGGGCGCCCGCCTTCAGCTCCTTCTGCCGCCAGCCCTGGTTGAAGAAGACCAGCGAGAGCCGGCTGCGGCCGTCGGTGACGACGACCTCCAGGCGGTCGCCCTTGCGCCCGCGGAACGGGATCAGGGTGACCTTCTCGATCCGGGCCAGCACGGTGACGTGCTCGTCGATCTCCAGCTCGTCCAGGCTGGTGAGCTGGCCGCGTTCGACGTAGCGGCGCGGATAGTGGTGCAGCAGGTCGCCGACCGTGCGCAGCTTGAGGCTGTCGGCGAGCACCTTGGCGGTGCGGTCGCCGACGAGCTTGGTCAGTGGTTCATCGAGAGCGCCCATCAGGCCCCTGTTTACACCACCGCACCGACATTCCGGGCGTTCCCGGGCCGGGCTCCGCGCCCGCCCGCGGCCGGTCGCGGCTACTCGACCCCGATGAGCACCGGCGCCGACTCCTGGCCGCCGTGGAACACCACCGCGTCGACCTCCGGCCGCCGGTACCGGGCGTGCGCGACCAGCGTCTCGGCCAGCCCGTCGGGCACGCCCACGCCGAGCACCAGGGTGACCAGCTCCCCGCCGGCGCCGAGCATCCGGTCCAGCACCCGGCGGCCGACCTCGGCGAGGTCCGCGCCGATCAGCGCCACGTCGCCGTCGATCAGGCCGAGCACGTCACCGGCCTGGCAGACCCCGGCCATGGTCCAGGACTCCCCCTCGGCGACGGCGAGTTCGGCGTACCGGGTGGCGCCGGCGGCCGAGGTCATGGCGACCACGTCCTCGTCGAAGCGCCGCCCGGCCTCGTGCACGGCGAGCGCGGCCAGGCCCTGGACCGGCGAGCGGGTGGGCAGCACGGCGATCCGCACGCCCTCCTCGCGCAGCTGGTCGGCGGCGGCGCCGGCGGCGGCCCGCAGCTCGGGGTCGTTGAGCAGCAGCACGACCTCCCGTGCGCCGGCCCGGCGCACGGCGGCGGCCAGTTCGGCGCTGGCCGGCGGGCGGTCCGGGTCGGCGTGCAGGACGACCGCGCCGGACTGCTCGCAGAGCTCGGCCAGCCCGGTGCCGGACACCACCGAGAGCACCGCGCGGGTGCGTTCCTCGCGCTCGCCCCGGTCGGCGGCGGTGCCCGAGCGAGCGGCGGCCTCGGCGAAGTGCGTGATCCGGATCTGGTGCGGCCGCCCGGCCCGGACCCCGGCCTCGACGGCGGCGCCCGCGTCGTCCACGTGCACGTGGACGTTCCAGAGGCCGTCGCCGCCCCCGACCACCAGGGAGTCGCCGAGCCCGGCGAGCGTCTCGCGCAGCTCGGGCAGCGCCTCGTCGGGGGCGTCGAGCAGGTAGATGACCTCGAAGGCGGGGTGGCCGGGGCCGGGCGGCCGCAGGTGCGTCTCGCACCGCTCGACCCGGACGTCCCCGCGCAGCGCGACCGGGCCCATCGGCTGGTGGCCGGCGACGGCGTCGGCGAGCGCGCCGAGGACGGCGACCAGGCCGCGCCCGCCGGCGTCCACCACCCCGGCCTCGGCCAGGACGGCGAGCTGCTCCGGGGTGTGCCGCAGCGCGTCCCGGGCGGCCCGGTGGGCGGTGTCGGCGACCTGGGCGAGCCCGTCCCCGGCCCGGAGGGCCTCCCGGGCGGCGACCCGGGCGACGGTCAGCAGCGTGCCCTCGACCGGTTCGGCGACGGCCTGGTACGCCGCGTCGGCGGCCCGCCGGAGCGCGGTGCGCAGCTGGTCGGCGCCACCGCCCTCGGCGAGCGTCTCCGCGGCGCCGCGCAACCACTGGGCCAGGATGACGCCGGAGTTGCCGCGCGCGCCGATCAGCGCGCCGCGGGCCATCGCCCGGACCGTCTCGGCCAGCCCGGGCGGCGGGCCGGCGCCGGGGTCGGCGAAGCGGCTCTCCACCTCGGCGGCGGCGGACTCCACGGTCAGGTAGAGGTTGGTGCCGGTGTCGCCGTCCGGGACGGGGTAGACGTTGAGTGCGTCGATCTCCTCGCGAGCCTGGCCGAGTGCGCGCAGGGCCAGCTGGCACCAGCTGCGCACGGCCGGGGCGTCGAGCGTGTGCAGCACCAGGTCTCCTCCGGATGGGACGCCGCGATGGCCTGAGGGTGAACGGCGAGGGGTGATACCTGGCAGGTTATCGGGGGCCGGAGGGCGCCGCCGGGGGACGGCGAGCGCAGCGATCACCTGCCGGAACGTGGTAGTTTCGTTGAACGGGAGCAAGCGTTGTATGCTCTTCCGGTTGCCTGGAACAGTCCGGGCTCACCCCTCGGTCCGGCTCGGTTCACGTGAGTGCTCCGCTGGTCCGGCGGGGTTTCGAATGTAAGTGATCTGAAGTCTTGGAGTGACTCCTGTGGCTGCCAACTGCGACGTCTGCGGCAAGGGGCCGGGCTTCGGCAACAGCATCTCCCACTCTCACCGCCGCACCTCCCGTCGTTGGAACCCCAACATCCAGACGGTGCGCGCTGTGGTTGGGCGGACGCCGAAGCGGCTCAACGTCTGCACCTCGTGCATCAAGGCCGGTAAGGTCTCGCGCTGACGCGCAGACCGGTACGCCGGTCCTCCAGTAAGCCGGTTCATCCTCGGATGGACCGGCTTCCTGTCTTTCCGGGCCGTCCGGCCCCTGCCCGGTCCGCCCGCCGGGCGCCGGCGGGGTCCCGCGAAGCCCGGGCGGGCGGGCGCGGAGGCCCGCCCACCGCCGGTCAGCGCCAGCGCCAGGCGTGGTCCACCGGGCCGATCCCCGCGCCGAGCGCGAAGCCGCCGGCGATCGCGCCGGTGACGTACTCCTTCGCGGTGGCCACCGCCTCCGGCAGCGACTCGCCCTTGGCGAGCCCGGCCGCGATCGAGCTGGCCAGCGTGCAGCCGGTGCCGTGGGTGTGCCGGTTGTCGTACCGGGGCGCCCGGTACCAGTGCTCCTCCCCCGCGCCGCCGTAGAGCAGGTCCGCCGCCTCGCCCTCCAGGTGGCCGCCCTTCACCAGCACCCAGCGCGGCCCGAGGTCGAGCAGCGCCTTGGCCGCGTCCAGCATCCGGCCCTCGTGCTCGACGGTCCGGCCGGTGAGCTGCGTCACTTCGTGCAGGTTGGGCGTGGCGAGGGTGGCGACCGGCAGCAGCCGCTCCCGGACGGTGGCCACCGCCTCCGCGGCGAGCAGCGGGTCACCGTGCTTGGAGACGCCGACCGGGTCGACCACCACCGGGGCCTCCACGCCGGCGAGCAGCTCGGAGACGGTCTCCACCAGCTCGATCGAGGCGAGCATCCCGGTCTTCACCGCCTGCACGCCGATGTCGTCCACCACACTGCGGAACTGGGCCCGCACGGCCTCGGCCGGCAGCTCCCAGTAGCCCTGGACGCCGAGCGAGTTCTGCGCGGTGACGGCGGTGATCACGCTCATGCCGTGGACGCCGAGGGCGAGCATGGCCTTCAGGTCGGCCTGGATGCCGGCGCCGCCGCCGGAGTCGGATCCGGCCACCGTGAGGACGCGGGGCGGGGCCTCGCGGGGAGGTGCAGTCGAAAGCATGGGCCCCAACCTACCCCCGGCCGCTCAGAGGACGGCCTCCGATTCCGCCCAGCGGTCCTTCGGCACGGTCTTGAGGCGGGTGACCGCCTCCCCCACCGGCACCAGCCGGATCTCGTTGCGGCGCAGCGCGGTGAAGTGGCCGAACGCGCCCTGGTGGACGGCCTCCACCGCGTGCCAGCCGAACCGGGTGGCGAGCACCCGGTCGCGGGCGGTGGGGGTGCCGCCGCGCTGGGTGTGGCCGAGGATGACCGGGCGGGCCTCCTTGCCGAGCAGGTCCTCCAGCTCGTGGGCGAGCCGGTTGCCGATCCCGCCGAAGGTCTGGTGGCCGTACTGGTCGACGGCGCCGTGGTCGAAGCGCAGCGTTCCCGGCAGCGGCGACGCACCCTCCGCGACGGCGATGATGGCGAACTTCTTGCCGCGGGAGAACCGGTCCTCGACCATCCGGGCGACCGCCTCGATGTCGAAGGGCTTCTCCGGGATCAGGATGCCGTGCGCACCGCCCGCCATCCCGGCGGTCAGGGTGATCCAACCGGTGTGGCGGCCCATCAGCTCCACGACCATGACGCGCTGGTGGGACTCGGCGGTGGTCTTCAGCCGGTCGATCGCCTCGGTCGCGACGTGCACGGCGGTGTCGAAGCCGAAGGTGACGTCGGTGGCGTCGATGTCGTTGTCGATGGTCTTCGGCACCCCGACCACCGGCAGTCCGGCGTCGCTGAACATCTTCGCGGCGGTCAGCGTGCCCTCGCCGCCGATCGTGATCAGCGCGTCGATGCCGACGTCCCGGGCGAGGGTCCGTGCGTTGTCCACCGCCCACGCGATCCGGTCGCGCTGGACCCGGGCCGAGCCGAGGATGGTGCCGCCGAGCGTCAGCAGACCGGTGACGTCGTCGTGCGAGACCGGGCGGGTGCGTCCCTCGATCAGACCGAGGAAGCCGTCCTCGATGCCGACGATCTCGTCCCCGTGGACATCCGTGCCGCGGTGCACCACGGAGCGGATCACGGCGTTGAGGCCGGGGCAGTCGCCGCCGCTGGTCAGGACCCCGATGCGCATGATGGGTGGGCTCTCCCGCTCCGCAGTGGTTCGGACCACCCGCACCGGACGGGCGGGCGGGCTCGGTTCACCGCCAGCGTACGCGCCGCCCCCGGCCGGAGCCGGGCGCTTCGCCCAGGGGAGGGGCGCGCGGCGTTGCACCACGCGCCGGGGAGGTGCGCAGGGGAGCCCGCGGGGCCGCGGGTTCGGCGCCCACGAAGCGATCCGGCGCACCCGGCGGGGCGTCAACCGCCCCGCCGGCGCGGTCACTCGGCGACCGGCGTGGTCACTCCGCGAAGTGGTCCCAGCCGCCGACCCGGTCCCAGGCCTCGCCGTCCACCGTGACCCGGCCGCCGCGGGCCGCCCGCGCGGGGGCCGTCACCTCGCCCACCACCCGCCAGCGCGCGGGGAGTTGGACGCCGCGCGGGAAGGTCGCCACGATCGCGTGGTCCTCGCCGCCGGAGAGCACCCAGACCAGCGGGTCCACGCCGACGGCCTGGCCGATGTCGGCCATCTGCGCCGGCACGTCGAAGTCCGCGGCGCGCAAATCGATGTCCACCCCGCTGGCCCGGGCGACGTGGCCCAGGTCGGCCACCAGCCCGTCACTCACGTCGACCATCGCGGTGGCGCCCGACTCGGCCGCGGCCGGCCCCGCGTGGTACGGCGGCTCGGGACGGCGGTGCGCCTCGACGAAGGCGCGCGGCGAGCGGAAGCCGCGCTGCAGCACGGTCAGTCCGGCCGCGGACCAGCCCAGCCAGCCGGTGACCGCGACCACGTCGCCCACCTTCGCCCCGGCGCGCGTCACGGGCGCGCGCCCCTGGAGATCCCCGAGCGCCGTGATCGCCAGCGTGATGACGTCACCGCGCACCACGTCACCGCCGACCACCGTCGCGCCGGCGACCTGGCACTCGTCCCGCAGGCCGTCCATCAGCTCGGTGGCCCAGGTGGTGGGCAGGTCGGCCGGGGCGACCAGACCGAGCAGTATCGCGGTCGGCACCGCGCCCATCGCCGCCACGTCGGCGAGGTTCTGGGCGGCGGCCTTGCGGCCCACGTCGTAGGCGGTCGACCAGTCGCGGCGGAAGTGCCGGTTCTCGATCAGCACGTCCGTGGTGGCCACCACCCGGCCGTCCGGCGCCTTCACCACGGCGGCGTCGTCGCCCGGGCCGAGGTCGACCGCGGCGGTGAGCGGTACCCGGGCGGTCAGCTCCCTGATGAGGCCGAACTCGCCGAGCTCGCCCACGGTCCCCTGCATCTGCCGTCCTCTCGCGTTTGAAATAAGAACTCCTGCGGTACGCGCTCCCCCGCGCGCAGCGTACGCCCTCCAACGGTGCAGAGGTCTCCCTCCCCGGGGCCCCGCGCGGTAGCGTGGTGATCAGACTGCCGGTGAGCCCGTTCCACCCCCGACGCCTGACCGGGCGATCACGGCGCAGATCCCCGTACCCAGCCGCCGGGAGGTCCTTCCGTGGTACAGGCATACATCCTGATCCAGACCGAGGTCGGAAAGGCCACCGCGGTGGCCGACGCGATCACCAAGATCGCCGGAGTCCTCCAGGCCGAGGACGTGACCGGCCCCTACGACGTGATCGTCCGGGCCGAGGCCGAGACGGTCGACGCGCTGGGCCGCCTGGTCGTGGCCAAGGTGCAGCAGGTCGAGGGCATCACCCGCACCCTCACCTGTCCGGTGGTCCACCTGTAAGGCCCGGCTACCATCGGCGGGTGTCCCGAGAACTCCGAGTCCCCCGCTTCCTGGCGGCGCTGCCGGCCCCGATCCGCTGGCTGGCGCTGCCGGTCGCGCTGACCTGCACGGTCGTCGTGCTGCTCGGCAGCTGGTCCGCGCCCGATCGGATCGAGGTACCGGAACCGGCCCCCAAGGCGGCCGGCTACTGCCGGGACCTGGCCGCCGCACTGCCGCAGGAACTCCTCGGCCACGCCCGCAAGGACCCGTCGCCGGCCTCGCCGTACGTGGCCGCGTGGGCGAGCTCGCCGCGCGTCGTGCTGCGCTGCGGCGTGGACCGCCCGGAGCAGCTGAACGGCGAGGCCGCCAAGGACTACTCCCCCACCGTGGACGACGTCACCTGGTGGCCGCAGAAGCTCGACGACGGCGGATACCGCTTCACCTCGACCATGCGCAAGGCGTACGTCGAGGTGACCGTCCCCGGCGGGGCCTTCGCCAACCCGTTCGACCCGGTCGCCGCACTCAGCGCAGCGGTGAAGGCGAACATCCCGTAGTAGCGGCGGACGTCCCGGGGCGGGCACCCCCCAGCGGCGAACGTCCCGCAGCGGGCGCCCGGCGCGGCAGCGGCACCGCCGGAGGGCGGGCCGGGAGCAGCTCCCGGCCCGCCCTCGTCGTCGTGCGCGGGCTACCGCAGGCCGGTCGAGCGGCGCAGCGCCGCCTCCAGCAGCCGGTCGATCAGCTCGGGGTAGGCGACCCCGGTGGCCTCCCACATCTTCGGGTAGGCCGAGATCGGGGTGAAGCCGGGCATGGTGTTGACCTCGTTGACCATCCAGCTGCCGTCCTCCAGCAGGAAGAAGTCGACGCGGGCCAGGCCCTCGCAGCCGAGCGCCTCGAACGCGGCGATCGCCTGGCGGCGGATCTCCGCGGTCTCCTCGGCGGTGAGCTCCGCCGGGATCCGCACCTCGGAGGAGTCGATGTACTTGGCCTCGAAGTCGTAGAACTCGTAGCCGCCGCCGACCAGGACCTCGCCCGGCACGCTGGCGCGCAGGCCGTCCTCGAACTCCAGCACGCCGCACTCGATCTCGCGGCCGGCCACGCCCGCCTCGATGATCAGCTTGGGGTCGTGCCGGCGGGCCTCCTCGATCGCGGCGTCGAGGTCGGCGAGGTCCTTGACCTTGGTGATGCCGATGCTGGAGCCGGCCCGGCAGGGCTTCACGAACAGCGGCAGGCCCAGCTCGGCGGCCCGCTCGCGGACGGCGTCCCGGCCGGCCTCGGTCTCCCAGTCGCGCGGGCGGACGATGGTGTACCGGCCGACGCCCAGGCCGTGCGAGGCCAGGATCCGCTTGGTGAACTCCTTGTCCATACCGACCGCGCTGGAGAGCACGCCGTTGCCGACGTACGGCACGCCGGAGAGCTCCAGCAGGCCCTGCAGGGTGCCGTCCTCGCCCCAGGGGCCGTGCAGCAGCGGGAACACCACGTCGACCTCGCCGAGCACCTTGGGGGCGGTCCCCGGCTCGCTGAGGACCACCTCACGGCTGCCCGGGGCGGCCGGCAGGGACACCTGGCCCTCGACGGCCTCGGCGACGTGGGCGACGTCCGGCAGCCGGCCGTCGGTGATGGCCATCCGGGACGGCTCGTCACTCACCAGGGCCCAGCGGCCCTCGTGGGTGATGCCGATCGGCAGCACGTCGTACTTCTCGCGGTCGATCGCCCTGAGCACGCTGCCCGCGGTGGACACCGAGATGGCGTGCTCGGAGCTGCGCCCGCCGAAGACCAGCGCAACGCGCGGCTTCGCGGACGGGTTCGGGGAGGTCTGTTCGATGCTCATATCGCGTTCGAGACTACCGTGCGAGGTGTTTCCCGAAAGTCAGCCGCCCCGGGGCACCGCCGGGCGGGCGACGGACCGCCCGGGCACCGCCCCCCGACGCCCCGGCGCCGGCCGGCGCCCCCGCGGTTCCCGACGGCGTTCGAGCCGGTGCCGTTCGTACCGGTGCGGTCCGCAGTGCGGTCGGCCCGGTGTGTTCCGCCGCGGTGCGGGCCGGGCCGGCGCAGGCCGTGTCAGTGCCGTTCGGACTTGGCCGAGCGGGACATCAGCGCCTGCAGCGCCTCCTGGGTGGGACGCCCGTTGTGCACGACGTCCACGACGGCCTCGACGATCGGCATGTCGACGCCGTTGCGCCGGGCCAGGTCGAGCACGGACTCGCAGGACTTCACGCCCTCCGCGGTCTGCCGGGTGGCGGCGATGGTCTCCGCCAACGACATCCCGCGGCCCAGGTTGGTGCCGAAGGTGTGGTTGCGGGAGAGCGGTGACGAACAGGTCGCCACCAGGTCGCCCATGCCGGCGAGCCCGGCGAAGGTGTACGGGTCGGCGCCCAGCGCCAGCCCCAGCCGGGTGGTCTCGGCCAGGCCTCGGGTGATCAGCGTCGCCTTGGTGTTGTCGCCCAGACCCATGCCGTCGGCCATGCCGACCGCCAGGCCGATCACGTTCTTCACCGCGCCGCCCAGCTCGCAGCCGACCACGTCGGTGTTGGTGTACGGGCGGAAGTACGGGGTGTGGCAGGCGGCCTGGAGCCGCTTGGCGACCGACTCGTCGGCACAGGCCACCACGCTCGCCGCGGGCTGCCGGTTGGCGATCTCGCGGGCGAGGTTGGGGCCGCTGACCACTGCGACCCGCTCCGGCCCGACGCCGGCGACCTCGGCGATGACCTCGCTCATCCGCTTGGCGGTGCCGAGTTCGATGCCCTTCATCAGGCTCACCAGCACGGTCTGCGGCTCGATCAGCGGGGCCCAGGCGCCCAGGTTCTCCCGCAGCGTCTGCGAGGGCACGGCGAGCACCGCGAAGTCCGCGCCGGCCAGCGCCTCGGCGGCGTCCGTGGTCGCCCGGACCGAGTCCGGCAGCGACACCTGCGGCAGGTAGTCCGGGTTCACCCGGGTGGTGTTGACGGCGTCGACCAGCTCCTTGCGGCGGCCCCAGAGCACCACCTCGCAGCCGGCGTCGGCGAGGACCAGCGCGAACGCCGTCCCCCAGGAGCCCGTTCCGAACACGGCACAGCGGGTCACTTGCCGGCCTCCTCGTCACCGTTGCGACGCTTGCCCGCCGCGCGCTGCCGCTCGGCCGCGGCCGCCTCGGCCCGGTGCCGGGCCGCCGCGCGCATGTCGTAGCGCTCGGCCGGCGGCTCCTCGCCGCGGATGTCGGCGAGGACGGCGGTGATGGCCGCCATGATGTCCTCGGTGGCGTCCTTGAGCACCTGCGGGGTCAGCTCCTGGCCCTGGTACTTGCTCAGGTCCACCGCCGGCCCGGCCGCCACGGTCACCCGGTGGCGCGGGAAGAGGTTGAACTTCCCCTTGCCGGAGCCGCCCCTGCCGTACGGCGGGATGATCTCGTGCGCGCCCCAGTGCGCCACGGGGATCACCGGCGCACCGGTCATCAGCGCGACCCGGGCCACCCCGCTCTTGCCGGTCATCGGCCACAGGTCCGGGTCCCGGGTGAGCGTGCCCTCCGGGTAGAACTGCACGCACTGGCCGCTGTTCACCGCGTCGATCGCGGCCCGGAACGCCTGCGCGGCGTCGGTCGACTCGCGGAACACCGGGATCTGACCGGTCTTGCGCAGCATGAAACCGATGAACGGGATCGAGAACAGCGAGGACTTGCCGAGGATCCGCGGCGGGCGCCCGCTGTTGTACTGCCAGTGCGCGTACACCACCGGGTCGATGATCGAGTTGTGGTTGACCGCCGCGATGAAGCCGCCCTCCTTCGGGAGGTGCTCCCAGCCCCGCCAGTCGGGCTTCACCAGCGCGGTCGTCACCGGCTTCACCAGCACGGCCGCGAAGCGGTACCAGATGCCGTAGTCGGCGTTGCCGAAGCTGGCGTACGAGCGGCGGGCCACCCCAGGTCCTCCTCATCCGGTGCGGCACCCGGGGTGCCGCAGGTTCTCTCGCCGCCCGCGGGCCCCGGTGGGGGGCGCGGGCGCGGAACAGTCTCGCCCCACCGCCGACCGGCTGTCGAGCAACCCCGCCAGCACCTCCGGCGGGCGTGACCAAACGCACGTCCGCACAGCTCGGACGGCCTGGCGAGGGTTCCGGGACCGGCGCCACAATGACGCCGATGACCCAGGACACCGTACGCCCCAGCGGGGCCGTCGCGCCCCCCGCACCCGCCTCCGACTGGTCGCTGGTGCTGCCGCTCAAGCCGCCGGCCCTGGCGAAGACCCGGCTCGCGCCCTTCGCCGGAGCGCACCGTGCGGACCTCGCCCTCTGCTTCGCCCTCGACACCGTCGCAGCCGCGCTGGCCACGCCCGGCGTGGCCCGGGTCCTGGTCGTCACCCGGGACGCGGTGGCCGGCGCCCGGCTCGCCGCCCTCGGTGCCGCGGTGGTCGCCGACGAACCGGGGGGCGGTCTCAACCACGCACTGGCGCACGGCGCGGCGGTCGCGCTGGCACTGGCTCCGCACGCGCCGCTGGCCACGCTCTCGGCCGACCTGCCGGCCCTGCGCCCGGCCGAACTGGCCCGCGTGCTGGCCGCCGTGCCGCCGACCGGCCGGGCCTTCCTCGCGGACACCCCCGGCCTGGGCACCACGCTGCTGGCCTGTGCCCCGGGCAGCCCGCTCGCGCCCGCCTTCGGTGACGGGTCCCGGGAGCGCCACGCGGCCGGCGGCGCCCGTGAACTCCGCCTGGCCGGGGTGGATTCGGTGCGCCGGGACGTCGACACCGGGGCCGACCTCGGCGAGGCCCTCGCGCTCGGCGTCGGCCCGCACACCGCCGCCCTGTCGGCCCGGCTCGGCTACTCCCCCGCCCGGCCCACCGGGCAGCGCTGAGACGCTCCGGGGCCGGGAGGCAGCGCTCGCTATGCTGGCTGCCATGCAGGCCACCGCGTTCACCTTCGACCCCGCCACCCGGGCCGGCTCCGTGCTGCTCGACGACGGGACCCCGGTGCCGTTCGACGCGGCCGCCTTCGACGCCGGCGGCCTGCGGCTGCTGCGCCCCGGTCAGCGGGTGCGGATCCGCACCGAGGGCACCGGCGAGGCCCGCCGGGTCGTCTTCGTGACGCTGCAGACCTTCCCCGACCCGGCCGGGGGCTGACGCCCCGGGCGTCCGTCGGGTCCGTCGGGTCCGTCGGGTCCGCCCTATCCGTCGGTTCCGTCCCGCAGCGGCCCTCCGTCACCGGCCGCCGAAGGCGTTCACCCACCGAAGAGGCGCATGGGCGCCGTCGCACGCCTCTGCCGCACCCCATCGCGCCCCGCCACGCCGCCGCAGTTCCCGTACGAGCCGGCCCCTGCCATGCCGTCCCGCGGTGCCCCGACGCCCAACACCCCCGCCGCGCCGGGCCGCACCCGGCCGGCCCCGGAAAGCGAAGAGCCGTGGCGGCCCGCCCCCGGAGCCCCGGGAGGGGTGCGCCACGGCTCAGGCAGGCCGTTCGCGGACTTACTTCGCGGTGGTCTTGCGCGCGGTGGTCTTGCGGGTGGCGGTCTTCTTCGCCGGGGCCGTCTTCTTGGCCGTGGCGGTCGCCTTCTTGGCGGCGGTCGCCGTGGTCTTCTTGGCGGCAGCGGTGGTCGCCGTCTTCTTGGCGGCGGCCGTGGTCTTCTTGGTGGCGGCCGCGGTGGTCTTCTTCGCCGCGGCCGGGGTGGCCTTCTTGGTGGCGGTCGCCTTCTTGGCGGCGGTCGCCGTGGTCTTCTTGGCCGCGGGGGCGGTCGCCGTCTTCTTGGCGGCCGCCGTGGTCTTCTTGGCGGCGGCCGGGGTCGCGGCGGCGGCACGCTTGGTGGCGGCGCGCTTGGCGGCCGGGGTCGCGGCGACACCGCTCTTGCCCGGGGTGAGGGAACCCTTGGGGGCCTTCTTCACCGAGGGGCCTTCCTTCGGCAGCTTCTTGCTGCCGCTGACCAGGTCCTTGAAGCCCTGGCCGGGACGGAAGCGGGGCACCGAGGTCTTCTTGACCTTGACCTTCTCGCCGGTCTGCGGGTTGCGGGCGAAGCGCGCGGAGCGCTCCACCTTCTCAAAGGTGCCGAAACCGGTGACCGACACCCGGTCGCCGGCCACGACGGCGCGGACCATGGTGTCGAGCACTGCGTCGACGGCCTCTGCGGCAGCCTTGCGACCGCCCAGCTGCTCGGCCACCGCTTCGACAAGCTGAGCCTTGTTCACGTCTTCCCCTTCGGAAACGGGCGCCGGATGATTCCATCCGTTCATTTCGCACGTTAGGTATGTATCTGCGGACTTTCAATTACCAAACGCGCGAATCACCCTAGTGTCGCAATGGATTTGCGCGTCGGCGACCTCAGACGACGGGCGGGCGCCCCTCGTCGAGGTCCTGGACAAAGCGACTCAACCGCCTTGCCGCCTCCGGAAGATCGCGCTTGGCGGTCTCGGTGACGATCAGGAGTTGTCGGGTGAGAGCGGTCTTTGCATCGGCAGACACGTTCAGCGCATGCACGCGGGCGTGAGCTTGCTTCAACCGCTCGGCCACAAGCGCGTAGAGCGCTGCGACTTCCGGGTCGTCCAGCCCCTCAGCAGGTGAGGTGGCGGCGTCCGGCCGATCGTCAATTCGGCGTTCGGCTCCCCGGCCCGTGGACTCCGGTGACGCGGGTTCGCCGCCCGCGTACGGAGGTTCATGGTGCCGGTGCATGTACTGATTGTGCCATCTACCCGCAGTTGTGCTTGCGCGGGCCCCTGTGCGCCATTGCCAAATCGGCAATCGGCAGTGGGCCGGGACGGCTAACTCCGGGGCCGGAACGGCGGATGGCCCGCCCCCCCGAGGGGAGGCGGGCCATCCGGCGGAACGTCAGAATGCCTGTTCTCCGACGCGGCTCAGGCGGCCGGCAGAGTACGCGGCTTGAAGGCCGGCCGGGTCGCCTCGAAGGCGGCGATGTCGGCCTCGTTCTGCAGGGTGATGCTGATGTCGTCCAGGCCGTTCAGCAGCCGCCAGCGGACGTTGTCGTCCAGCTCGAACGAGGCCGTGACGCCCTGGGCGCGCACCTCGCGGGCCTCCAGGTCCACCGTGATCTCGGCGGTCGGGTCGGCCTCGGTGAGCTCCCAGAGCCGCTCCACGACGTCCTGCGGCAGAACCACCGTGAGCAGGCCGTTCTTCAGGGAGTTGCCGCGGAAGATGTCGGCGAACCGGGTCGAGATCACGGCGTGGAAGCCGTAGTTCTGCAGCGCCCAGACGGCATGCTCGCGGGAGGAACCGGTGCCGAATTCGGGGCCGGCCACCAGCACCGTGGCGCCCTGCCGCTCGGGCTGGTTGAGGATGAACGACTCGTCCTTGCGCCAGGCCTCGAACAGGCCGTCCTCGAAGCCGGAACGGGTGACCTTCTTCAGCCAGTGGGCCGGGATGATCTGGTCGGTGTCGACGTTGCTGCGGCGCAGCGGAACGGCGCGACCCGTGTGGGTGGTGAACTTCTCCATGCTGCTCAGGCCTCCACAGCGACGTCGGACGGGAGATCGGCGGGCGCGGCCAGTCGGCCCAGGACGGCGGTCGCGGCGGCGACCTGCGGGGAGACCAGGTGGGTGCGGCCGCCCTTGCCCTGGCGGCCCTCGAAGTTGCGGTTCGAGGTGGAGGCGCAGCGCTCGCCGGGAGCCAGCTGGTCGGGGTTCATGCCCAGGCACATCGAGCAGCCCGCGTGGCGCCACTCGGCGCCGGCGGCGGTGAAGACCTTGTCCAAGCCCTCCTCGACGGCCTGCAGGGCGACCCGGACCGAGCCCGGTACGACCAGCATCCGCACGCCGTCGGCGATCCGGCGGCCGTCCAGGATCGCCGCGGCGGCCCGCAGGTCCTCGATCCGGCCGTTGGTGCAGGAGCCGACGAACACGGCGTCGACCGCGACCTCGCGAAGCGGGGTGCCGGCCTCCAGGCCCATGTACGCCAGGGCGTTCTCGGCGGCGATCCGCTCCTGCGGGTCGGTGAAGGAGGCCGGGTCCGGCACGGAAGAGCCGAGCGGCGCGCCCTGGCCCGGGTTGGTGCCCCAGGTGACGAACGGCGTCAGCTCGTTCGCGTCGATGAAGATCTCGTGGTCGAAGACCGCGTCCTCGTCGGTGACCAGGGTCTTCCAGTACGCCACCGCTGCGTCCCAGTCCTCGCCCTTCGGGGCGTGCGGACGACCCTCCAGGTAGTCGAAGGTGGTCTGGTCCGGGGCGATCATGCCGGCCCGGGCGCCCGCCTCGATCGACATGTTGCAGACGGTCATCCGGGCCTCCATGGAGAGGCTGCGGATGGCCGAGCCGCGGTACTCCAGGACGTAGCCCTGGCCGCCGCCGGTGCCGATCCGCGCGATGATCGCCAGGATCAGGTCCTTGGCGGTCACGCCCTCGGGCAGCTCGCCCTCGACGGTGATCGCCATCGTCTTGAACGGCGCGAGCGGCAGCGTCTGGGTGGCCAGCACGTGCTCGACCTGGCTGGTGCCGATGCCGAACGCGAGGGCTCCGAAGGCGCCGTGGGTGGAGGTGTGGGAGTCGCCGCAGACCACGGTCGTGCCGGGCTGGGTCAGGCCCAGCTGCGGGCCGACCACGTGGACGACGCCCTGCTCGACGTCGCCCAGCGAGTGGATCCGCACCCCGAACTCGGCGGCGTTGCGGCGCAGCGTCTCCAGCTGGACCTTGGAGACCGGGTCCGCGATCGGCTTGTCGATGTCGAGGGTCGGGGTGTTGTGGTCCTCGGTGGCGATGGTGAGGTCGGTGCGGCGGACCTTTCGCCCGGCCAGCCGGAGGCCGTCGAAGGCCTGCGGGCTGGTCACCTCGTGGAGCAGGTGCAGGTCGATGAAGAGCAGGTCGGGCTCGCCCTCGGCGCGCCGCACGACGTGGTCGTCCCAGACCTTCTCTGCGAGTGTCCGTCCCATCGGATTCCCTCCAGCCGGCCGCGTTGCCGGCCTTCTCGTGTCGTCGGGGTCAGTGCTTTCGCCGCCCTGTGAGGCTCGCGTCGCGCGACCTGCACGCCGGATCGGTGTCCACGATGCGGACACTCTGTTGAGGTCGCATCCTGGATGTCTCCCGGGCTGCTGCATCCAGAGTGGCGCTTTTCGCGGAAGATTGAACTTGCGTCTCGCGGAATGAGACTGCAGTCTTAGGGCATGGACAACTCTAGCGGCGTCGGCGTTCTCGACAAGGCCGCTCTGGTGCTGAGCGCACTGGAGTCGGGCCCCGCCACGTTGGCGGGGCTGGTCGCCGCCACCGGTCTGGCGCGGCCCACGGCCCACAGACTCGCCGTCGCACTCGAACACCACCGACTGGTCACCAGGGACATGCAGGGCCGGTTCATCCTCGGCCCCCGTCTCTCCGAACTCTCCGCCGCGGCGGGTGAGGACCGGCTGCTCGCCACCGCGGGCCCGGTCCTGACCCACCTGCGCGACGTCACCGGCGAGAGCGCACAGCTCTACCGCCGGCAGGGCGAGATGCGGATCTGCGTAGCCGCCGCCGAGCGGCTCTCCGGACTGCGGGACACCGTCCCGGTCGGCAGCACCCTGCCGATGAAGGCGGGCTCGGCCGCCCAGGTGCTGCTCGCCTGGGAGGAGCCCGAGCGGCTCCACCGCGGACTCCAGGGCGCCCGCTTCACCGCCACCGCGCTGAGCGGCGTCCGGCGGCGCGGCTGGGCCCAGTCCATCGGCGAGCGCGAGCCGGGCGTCGCGTCCGTCTCCGCGCCCGTGCGCGGCCCCTCCAACCGGGTGGTGGCCGCCGTCTCCGTCTCCGGCCCGATCGAGCGCCTGACCCGCCACCCGGGCCGGCTGCACGCCCAGGCCATCATCGAGGCCGCCAACCGGCTCACCGAGGCCCTGCGCCGCGGCTGAGCGCCGAACCGACCGAAAGGGCCCGCGCACACCGTGCGCGGGCCCTTTCCGCGGAAACACCCGGAAATGCGAAAGGCCCCGGATCACCGGGGCCTGCATTTCTCTGGCTGGGGTACCAGGACTCGAACCTAGACTAAATGAACCAGAATCACTCGTGCTGCCAATTACACCATACCCCAACAAAGCATTCAGCCGATGGGCGCGTCTCCTAGAAGACGACAACCACCGGCTTCCGCTCTGGTACCCCCGACCGGATTCGAACCGGCGCTACTGCCGTGAGAGGGCAGCGTGCTAGGCCGCTACACAACGGGGGCTTGATCTTCAGTTGTCCTGCTCGCACTGTTCGTACTGCAGGGGTACTGCGCTGGGGTACCAGGACTCGAACCTAGACTAAATGAACCAGAATCACTCGTGCTGCCAATTACACCATACCCCAACAAAGCATTCAGCCGATGGGCGCGTCTCCTAGAAGACGACAACCACCGGCTTCCGCTCTGGTACCCCCGACCGGATTCGAACCGGCGCTACTGCCGTGAGAGGGCAGCGTGCTAGGCCGCTACACAACGGGGGCTTCCTGGCGATCCCTTGCGGGATCAGTACCCCCGACCGGATTCGAACCGGCGCTACTGCCGTGAGAGGGCA
>NZ_JAKNTA010000025.1:34025-42341 GCF_022288725.1 Kitasatospora sp. A2-31
CCGGCGAGAGCGCACAGCTCTACCGCCGGCAGGGCGAGATGCGGATCTGCGTAGCCGCCGCCGAGCGGCTCTCCGGACTGCGGGACACCGTCCCGGTCGGCAGCACCCTGCCGATGAAGGCGGGCTCGGCCGCCCAGGTGCTGCTCGCCTGGGAGGAGCCCGAGCGGCTCCACCGCGGACTCCAGGGCGCCCGCTTCACCGCCACCGCGCTGAGCGGCGTCCGGCGGCGCGGCTGGGCCCAGTCCATCGGCGAGCGCGAGCCGGGCGTCGCGTCCGTCTCCGCGCCCGTGCGCGGCCCCTCCAACCGGGTGGTGGCCGCCGTCTCCGTCTCCGGCCCGATCGAGCGCCTGACCCGCCACCCGGGCCGGCTGCACGCCCAGGCCATCATCGAGGCCGCCAACCGGCTCACCGAGGCCCTGCGCCGCGGCTGAGCGCCGAACCGACCGAAAGGGCCCGCGCACACCGTGCGCGGGCCCTTTCCGCGGAAACACCCGGAAATGCGAAAGGCCCCGGATCACCGGGGCCTGCATTTCTCTGGCTGGGGTACCAGGACTCGAACCTAGACTAAATGAACCAGAATCACTCGTGCTGCCAATTACACCATACCCCAACAAAGCATTCAGCCGATGGGCGCGTCTCCTAGAAGACGACAACCACCGGCTTCCGCTCTGGTACCCCCGACCGGATTCGAACCGGCGCTACTGCCGTGAGAGGGCAGCGTGCTAGGCCGCTACACAACGGGGGCTTCCTGGCGATCCCTTGCGGGATCAGTACCCCCGACCGGATTCGAACCGGCGCTACTGCCGTGAGAGGGCAGCGTGCTAGGCCGCTACACAACGGGGGCTTTCCAGGTGATCCCTTGCGGGATCAGTACCCCCGACCGGATTCGAACCGGCGCTACTGCCGTGAGAGGGCAGCGTGCTAGGCCGCTACACAACGGGGGCTTGATCTTCAGTTGTCCTGCTCGCACTGTTCGTACTGCAGGGGTACTGCGCTGGGGTACCAGGACTCGAACCTAGACTAAATGAACCAGAATCACTCGTGCTGCCAATTACACCATACCCCACCAGAGTTGAACCCTCGTCGGGCCCCGCTCAGGCGTTGCGACCTCTCGTTCGGAACCGGCGGGGGTTTCGCTCCCTCGTCCGTTCCCTCCCGGGCGGCGCAGAAAGAACATTACCCGACGTCTGGCCTGGCTCCAAAATCGATAACCCCAGGCCGTGGCCGGGGCGGCTGCGGACCAGGTCGGAACCCGGCCCGCAGCCGCCCCCGGAGGGGCCTCAGGCGGCCGGGAGGGCCGCCAGGGCGGCGCTCAGCCGGCGCAGCGTCTCGGGGCGCCCGAGCAGCTCCATCGACTCGAACAGCGGCGGCGAGACCCGGCGGCCGGTGACGGCCACCCGCAGCGGCGTGAAGGCGAACTTGGGCTTGATGCCCAGGCCGTCCACCAGCGCCTCGCGCAGTGCGGCCTGGATCGGCTCCGGGGTGAAGTCCGCCAGCGACTCCAGCGCCTTGATGCTGGCCTCCAGCACCGGGCGGGCGTCGGCGGTGAGCACCTTGGCCGCGTCGTCCGGGTCGACCGCGAAGTCGTCCGGGTCGACGAAGAGGAAGCCGGCCATGTTCACGATCTCGCTCAGCACGACCATCCGCTCCTGGGTGAGCGGCGCCACCTTGGCCAGCAGCTCCAGCTGCTCGGCGCTCGGCTCGGCCGGCAGCAGGCCGGGGGCCTGCAGGTACGGCACCAGGCGGCGGACGAACTCCTCCGGCGCGAGCCTGCGCACGTGCTCGGCGTTGATGTGCTCGCACTTCTTCAGGTCGAAGCGGGCCGGGTTGGCGTTCACGTCCGCGATGTCGAACGCCGCGACCAGCTGCTCCGTGCTGAAGATGTCGTCGTCGGCGGAGAGCGACCAGCCCAGCAGCGACAGGTAGTTGAGCAGGCCCTCGGGGATGAAGCCGCGCTCGCGGTAGAGGTTGAGCGAGGCCTGCGGGTCGCGCTTGGAGAGCTTCTTGTTGCCCTCGCCCATCACGTACGGCAGGTGGCCGAAGCGCGGGGTGGTGCCGTTGCCGACGCCGATCTCGGCGAGCGCCGCGTAGAGCGCGATCTGGCGCGGGGTGGAGGAGAGCAGGTCCTCGCCGCGGAGCACGTGGGTGATGCCCATCAGCGCGTCGTCGACCGGGTTGACCAGGGTGTAGAGCGGCGCGCCGTTGGCGCGGACGATGCCGTAGTCGGGCACGTTCTCCGGCTCGAAGGTGAGCGTGCCGCGCACCAGGTCGTCGAAGGCGATGGTGCGGTCGGGCATCCGGAAGCGCAGGATCGGCTCGCGCTTCTCCAGCTTGTAGACGGCGACCTGGTCGTCCGTCAGGTTCCGGCAGTGGCCGTCGTAGCCGGACGGCTTGCCGGCCGCGCGGGCGGCCTCGCGGCGGGCGTCCAGCTCCTCGGTGGAGCAGTAGCAGTGGTAGGCGTGGCCGGCCTCGTGCAGGCGGCGCGCGACGTCGGCGTAGATGTCCATCCGCTGCGACTGCCGGTACGGCGCGTGCGGACCACCGATCTCCGGGCCCTCGTCCCAGTCGAAGCCGAGCCAGCGCATGGCGTCGAGCAGCTGGTCGTACGACTCCTCGGAGTCGCGGGCGGAGTCCGTGTCCTCGATCCGGAAGACCAGCGTGCCGCCGTTGTGGCGGGCGAAGGCCCAGTTGAAGAGGGCGGTCCGGACCAGGCCCACGTGCGGGTTCCCGGTCGGGGACGGACAGAAGCGAACCCGAACGCTCGGGTCAGTGTTAGCCACGCTTGATCACCTTGTTGGTGAGAGTGCCGATGCCTTCGATGGAGACGGCGACCTCGTCGCCGACGTTGAGCGGGCCCACCCCTGCGGGTGTGCCGGTGAGGATGACGTCGCCGGGCAGCAGCGTCATGGCCTCGGAGATGTGGACGATCAGCTCGGCCACCGAGCGGATCATCAGGGAGGTCCGCCCGGTCTGCCGCAGCTCGCCGTTGACGGTGCAGGTGACGGCGAGGTCGGCCGGGTCGAGGTCGGTCTCGATCCACGGGCCGAGCGGGCACGCCGTGTCGAAGCCCTTGGCCCGGGCCCACTGGCCCTCGCGCTGCTGGACGTCGCGCGCGGTGACGTCGTTGGCGCAGGTGTAGCCGAGGATCACCTCGGGCACCCGGTCCAGCGGCACCTCGCGGCACATCCGGCCGATCACCACGGCCAGTTCGGCCTCGTGGTGGACGTCCGAGGAGAACGGCGGGTAGGCGATCGACTCGGTCGGGCCGATCACCGCGGTGGACGGCTTGAAGAAGGTCAGCGGGACGTCGGGGACGTCGTTGCCGAGCTCCGCCGCGTGCGCCGCGTAGTTGCGGCCCACCGCCACGATCTTGTTGGGCAGCATCGGGCTGAGCAGCCGGACGTCCTGGAGGCGGTAGCTCTCGCCGGTCGGCTGGGGCTGACCGAACGGGTGGCCGGCCAGCGCGTGGACGACCAGAGACTCGGGCTGGGCGGGATCGCCCTCGACCACGCCGAAGGAGACGCTGCCGGCGGCAGGGCTCCCTTCCCGGACGGAAAACCTGGCAATGCGCACGGCTGGGCTACCCCTCGCTTCGTCGGCCGCCCGGGGCGCGCCCGGGCGCTGGTGGGCGCCCCGCCCTCGGTGAGCGCGGCCCCGTCAATCGTCGTCCAGGCTATCGCGCGGGCCCCTCCCCGTCCGCTTTGCCCCTGTTCAGCGCGGGTTGCGACACACGGCACGAGCGGGCGAACCCCACCCGGGGTCGGTGACAGGCGAGCGGGCGAACCCCGCCCCGAGCTTGGCCGCAGGCGAGCGGGCGAACCCCGCCCCGAGCTTGGCCGCAGGCGAGCGGGCGAACCCCGCTCCGAGCCGAAGGGACGCGCCGGTGCCGAAAGCGAGGAGCGACAAGCGAGGCACGAGCGCCGGAGCGACGACCGTCGGCACCGGGCCCAGAGCGCCCCGGAGGCGAGCGGGCGAACAACTGGCCGTGGCCGCACCGGAACGGTGCGGCCACGGCTCCCCTGGAAGAGGGTGGGTCCGGCCCGCGCGGGCCGGCCGGGTCAGTCCTGCGGGACGGCGACGACCGGGGCCACCATCAGCTTGGTGCGGCGCGGGTTGGCGGTGCTCGACGGCAGCTCGGTGCCGTAGGTCACCACGTCCTCGGGCTTGCGGGCACCCGGGATCTTGCTGAAGTCCTCGACCGAGGCCAGCGTGGTCCGGCGCGGGTTCGCCGTCGAGCGGCAGGACAGCGTGGACTTGGTGGCGGCCTTCTTCGCCTGGGACATCGCGTCAGCACCTCGGTGTCGCGACCGGCGCACCGCTACGGATCGGCACCGGCCTGAGTGGGTTCGGGGGATTGCGGGCAGGCTGAATCGAGGCCGTGCTCCGGAGACAGCCAGGTTACGGATCTCATTCCACAGCCACCGTGACCAAAGCTACACATTGACCTGTGATTTTGCTCACAAATTGGAAATCAATTCTCAAATATCCGACATGTCGCCGCATCAGGTTTCGCCGACATAATTCTTATTTCGGACATTTGGGAAGGGTCGCTCACCCTGTTGATCTAGGGCCAACTTGGCATGTATGCGTCGAGTGTCCGAAAAGGGCGGTATTCCGGTCCGGTTACCGCACAGTCTGTGAAATCCTGCGCGCGGTCGGTAGCGCCACCCCGCGCACCCTGGCGGCCCTTGTTGGGATTCCCCGGCTGTGCTGGAATGCCACGGACCGTGGGTAGGGAGCAGTCCACCCCGGTGACCCGCTCTCCCGGACCGGCCGGGGAGCGGATGGAAACTCCACACCGTCCAGGCCGCGGCGACGCGGCGGGACGCCCGGTCCAGAGGTTGCGACGCCAGTGCAGGGACGTTTCAAAAGGGGTAGCGGCGCCGCGGGTGACCCGGAGTCGCGTGAGCCTGTGGCAGCCCCCCAGCAGGCGGCGGCGCTCGGTGGCCCGGCCGAGCCGGCGCCCGAGGTGGGCGGCCGCCCCGACGACAACCGGGACGACCGGAAGTCCACCCGGGACAAGCTGCGCAAGACCCTCACCCGGCGGCGCGCCACCGGTGTGAGCCGGCTGGCGATGCGCAACTGGCGGATCCGTACCCGCCTGATCGCCCTGCTCACCCTCCCCGTGCTGGTCGCGCTCGTCCTCGGTGGCCTGCGCATCCAGACCTCGCTCGAGGCCTCGCAGCAGCTCGCCCAGATGGCCAACCTCTCCGACCTGGCCAAGAAGGCGACCAGCCTCGCCGACGCCCTGCAGAACGAGCGCGACGTCAGCGCCGGACCGATCACCCACGACCCGAACGCGCCGCTCGACGACGACATCGTCAACGCCCGCAAGATCACCGACGATCTGAACCGCACCTTCACGGCCTCCTCGGACAAGTTCGAGAACCTCGAACTCTCCGGCGGTAAGGCGCTGCTGTTCCAGATCCGCCGCGACCTGAACTCGATCTCCGACGCGCGCGGCAACCCGTACCAGAACAACCAGAACATCCAGGCCACGATCACCGCCTACGACGTGATCATCCGCGACCTGCTGGCGATCTCGCAGGACATCGCGCTCGCGTCCAACAACCGCGACCTGGTGCGCGCCACCCGCGCGCTCCAGCAGTTCTCGCTGGCCAAGAACGTCACCTCGCAGCAGCGCGCGCTGATCAGCGCCGCGCTCGCGAACCCCAAGAGCCCGGACCTGAGCCTGAGCGACGAGTCGTTCGGTATCCGCCTGCGCACGTCCTACGACAACGCGCTCACCGGGTTCAACAACATCTACACCTCGCACGACCTGGACAACCTGCGCGGCCAGCTCAGCTACAACAACGTGGTCGCCGACGCCGACCGCTACGCGCGCTCGATCCTCCAGCAGAGCGGTATCCACCAGACCGAGCCGGTCAGCTACAAGGACTGGTACGAGAAGATCACCGCCAAGATCACGGCCGAGCGCCGGATCGAGGCGAAGCTGATCGAGGACCTCGACGGCAAGGCCCAGGACCTGCAGGCCGCGGCCGACACCGAGGCCCTGATCACCGGTGCCGCCGTCGCCCTGGTGCTGCTCGTCGCCCTCGGTGGCGCCGCCGTCATCGCCCGCTCGATGGTGCGCTCGCTGACCCGCCTCCAGGCCGCGGCCGAGGACGTCGCCGAGCGGCGACTGCCGGAGCTGGTCAAGACGCTCTCCGAGAGCGACCCGCACGACGTCGACGTCACCGTCGAACCCGTGGCCGTCGACTCCACGGACGAGATCGGCCACGTGGCGCACGCCTTCGACATGGTGCACAGCGAGGCGGTCCGCCTCGCCGCCGAGCAGGCCCTCCTCCGCGGCAACATCAACGCGATGTTCACCAACCTGTCGCGCCGCAGCCAGGGCCTCATCCAGCGCCAGCTGTCGCTCATCTCCGAGCTCGAGAGCCGCGAGGCCGACCCGGACCAGCTGGCCAACCTCTTCAAGCTGGACCACCTCGCGACCCGCATGCGCCGCAACGGCGAAAACCTCCTCGTCCTCGCCGGTGAGGACCCGGGCCGCCGCTGGACCCGCCCCGTCCCGCTGGTCGACGTGCTCCGCGCCGCCGCCTCCGAGGTGGAGCAGTACGAGCGCATCGAGCTCGCCGCGGTGCCGTCGGCCGAGGTCGCCGGCCGCGTCGTCAACGACCTCGTGCACCTGCTCGCCGAGCTGCTGGAGAACGCGACCTCGTTCTCCAGCCCGCAGACCCGCGTCCGGGTCACCGGCCACGCCCTGCCGGACGGCCGGGTGCTGGTCGAGATCCACGACACCGGTATCGGCCTCAGCCCCGACGACCTCGCCGACATCAACGAGCGCCTCGCCAACCCGCCGACGGTGGACGTCTCCGTCTCCCGCCGCATGGGCCTCTTCGTGGTCGGTCGCCTCTCGCTCCGCCACGGCATCCGGATCCAGCTGCGTCCCAGCGACTCCGGCGGCACCACCGCGCTGGTCATGCTCCCGGTGGACGTCACCAACTCCGCCGACCGCCGCGCCCCCGGCCGCCCCGGCCCGGCGCAGGCCAAGCAGCAGCGCGGGGTCGCCCCGACGCCGCGCCAGCAGCGCCAGATGCCCGGCGGCCCGGGCGGCAACCCGGCCGCGCTCGGCCAGGGCCCGGCGGGCGGCGCCCCGCAGGGCCGTCCGCAGCTCGGCCAGGGCGGTCCCGGTGCGCCGGGCGGTCCGGGCGCGGGCCGGGGCGGCCGCAACGGCGGTCTGCCGACCCGACAGGTCGGCAAGGCGCTGCGCGACACCCCGATGGCCCCGCCGGGCCGGGCCCCCCAGCAGCAGGCCCCCCAGCAGCAGGGCCCCCAGCAGAACCAGCAGCCGAACCAGCAGGGCGGCCTGCCGCAGCGCACCCCGGGCCGTCAGGGCCCGCCGCAGGGCGGCCCCGGCGCGCCGGGTGCGCCCGGCGGCCTGCCCCGCCGCGGTCAGCAGCAGCCCGGTCCGGGCCCCCGGACCGGCGAGCAGCCCCAGCACGGCTGGGCCGACCAGTCGGGTCGTCCGGGTGCGCCGCAGGGCGCCGCCCGCCCGGGCAACCGCCCGCAGGACGGCCTGCCGCAGCGTGGCCGTCCCGGCCAGGCCCCGCAGGGCCCCGGCGGCCAGGGCCCGCAGGGTCCGCGCCGGCCGCAGCGCCCGGGCCCGCAGCAGCAGGGGCGCCCCCAGCAGCTGCCGGCCCAGCAGGCTCAGCACGCCCAGCCGCAGCAGCAGCCGCAGCAGGCCCAGCCGCCGCAGCTCCCCGCCCAGCAGGCCCAGCCCCAGCCGCTGCCGGCGGCCGAGTCCGCGATGGAGAGCACCGCGCAGTTCGCCCGGCCGCGCTTCGAGGCCAGTGAGATCGACCCGCGTGACCCGCTGGGCCTCGGCCTGGTCGAGCCGGTGCTGCCGGACGTGCCGAACCCGGTCCGTCCGGAGCCGGTCCGCCAGGAGCCGATGGCGCTGCCGATCGGTCCCTCGCAGGGCGGCGCCCCGGGCTTCGAGTCTCCGGAGCAGACCCGGCCCCAGCCGCAGCCGGGCCTGCCGGCCGAGGCCGCGCAGGGCCTCGGCCAGCAGTACCAGCCGCGCCGGCCGGGGACCACCGCGCCGGGCTTCCAGGACCAGCCGGCCCCGCAGGCCCAGCACCCCCAGGCCCCGCAGGGCCCGGCCGGCGAGGCCCCCTGGCGCCCGTCCGCCAACGACGAGCGCTGGCGCCGGGCCGAGCAGGTCCGCGAGCCCTCGACCAGCGGGGTCACCATGTCCGGCCTCCCGCGGCGGACGCCGCAGGCCAACCTGGTCTCCGGCACCGCCGAGGCTTCGCCGATGACCGGTCCGCAGGTGTCCCGGGCGCCCGAGGA
>NZ_JAKNTA010000250.1 GCF_022288725.1 Kitasatospora sp. A2-31
GCCGGGGTGGGGGCGGGCGGGGGGGGGGGGGCGGGGGCTTCCCCCCCCCGCCACAAGGACGGCCACACGGTCCTGGTGGAGATGCGCAACATGCGCCTGCAGGCCTCGTCCGGTACCTGGTACGCGCTCGGGATCGCCTCCTCCCGTGAGACCCTCCAGCGGGTGGAGCGGGACGTGGCGCTGTCGGCGCGGATGGTCGACCAGGCCCCGATCGGCCTCGCCGTCCTCGATCAGGACCTGCGCTACGTCCTGGTCAACCCCGCCCTGGAACGGATCAACGGCGTACCGGCGGCCGGACACCTCGGCCGCACCCCCGGCGAGGTGCTGCCGCACCTGGACGTCGCCGCCATCGAGGACCGGATGCGGAAGGTCCTGGCCACCGGCCGGCCGGTGCTGGAGGAGTTCACCACCGGGCACATGCCGCACGACGGCGGCGAGCACGCCTGGACGTCCTCGTTCTACCGGCTGGAGGACCAGGCCGACCGGGTGCTGGGGCTGGCGATCTCGGTCATCGACGTCACCGAGCAGTACCGGCAGTCCCTCGCCGCCGCCCGGGCCCGCCGCCGCCTCGCCCTGATCGCCGATGCGTCGATCCGGGTCGGCACCACCCTGGACCTCGCCGCCACCGCCCGGGAGCTGACCGAGGTGATCGTGCCCGAGGTCGCCGACGTCGCGGCCGTCGACCTCCTGGACGCCCTGCTTCCCGGCGCGGCCGGCAACCCGAACGACGAGGGCCCGCCGGCGTTCCGCGCGATGGCCCTCAAGACCGCCCACCCCACGCCGGCCACCGCCGCCGCCGACCCGGTCGGCGAGGTGACGCACTACCACGCGCACCGGCTCGTGACCCAGGCCGCCGTCGGGGGCCACCCCGTCCTCGTGCCCCGCGTGAGCCCCCGCGACCTGGCGCGGATCGCCCGCAACGATCACGCGGCCCGCCTCCTCGAGGAAGCCGGCGTCCACTCCTACCTGGCGGTGCCGCTGATCGCCCGCGGCCAGGTCCTCGGCGTCCTCGACCTCAAACGCACCCGCAACCCGGCCCCGTTCGACCATGACGACTCCCTGCTCGTCGCCGAACTCGCCGCCCGCGCCGCCGTCGCCATCGACAACGCCCGCTGGTACCAGCACCAGCGCCACACC
>NZ_JAKNTA010000251.1 GCF_022288725.1 Kitasatospora sp. A2-31
CGGGGTGGGGGCGGGGGGGGGGGGGGGGGCCGGGGCGTTCCCCGCCCGCCACAAGGACGGCCACACGGTCCTGGTGGAGATGCGCAACATGCGCCTGCAGGCCTCGTCCGGTACCTGGTACGCGCTCGGGATCGCCTCCTCCCGTGAGACCCTCCAGCGGGTGGAGCGGGACGTGGCGCTGTCGGCGCGGATGGTCGACCAGGCCCCGATCGGCCTCGCCGTCCTCGATCAGGACCTGCGCTACGTCCTGGTCAACCCCGCCCTGGAACGGATCAACGGCGTACCGGCGGCCGGACACCTCGGCCGCACCCCCGGCGAGGTGCTGCCGCACCTGGACGTCGCCGCCATCGAGGACCGGATGCGGAAGGTCCTGGCCACCGGCCGGCCGGTGCTGGAGGAGTTCACCACCGGGCACATGCCGCACGACGGCGGCGAGCACGCCTGGACGTCCTCGTTCTACCGGCTGGAGGACCAGGCCGACCGGGTGCTGGGGCTGGCGATCTCGGTCATCGACGTCACCGAGCAGTACCGGCAGTCCCTCGCCGCCGCCCGGGCCCGCCGCCGCCTCGCCCTGATCGCCGATGCGTCGATCCGGGTCGGCACCACCCTGGACCTCGCCGCCACCGCCCGGGAGCTGACCGAGGTGATCGTGCCCGAGGTCGCCGACGTCGCGGCCGTCGACCTCCTGGACGCCCTGCTTCCCGGCGCGGCCGGCAACCCGAACGACGAGGGCCCGCCGGCGTTCCGCGCGATGGCCCTCAAGACCGCCCACCCCACGCCGGCCACCGCCGCCGCCGACCCGGTCGGCGAGGTGACGCACTACCACGCGCACCGGCTCGTGACCCAGGCCGCCGTCGGGGGCCACCCCGTCCTCGTGCCCCGCGTGAGCCCCCGCGACCTGGCGCGGATCGCCCGCAACGATCACGCGGCCCGCCTCCTCGAGGAAGCCGGCGTCCACTCCTACCTGGCGGTGCCGCTGATCGCCCGCGGCCAGGTCCTCGGCGTCCTCGACCTCAAACGCACCCGCAACCCGGCCCCGTTCGACCATGACGACTCCCTGCTCGTCGCCGAACTCGCCGCCCGCGCCGCCGTCGCCATCGACAACGCCCGCTGGTACCAGCACCAGCGCCACACC
>NZ_JAKNTA010000252.1 GCF_022288725.1 Kitasatospora sp. A2-31
CTGGGGGCGGGGCCCGGTGCCCCCCCGCCTCTGCCCGCTCCCCGACACGGCACCGTCCTGCCGGTCGGAGGCCGGGTCCTGCGGTGACCGCCGCAGGGCCCGGGGGCCATGCATACAAATTCCGAGTGTCGTATAGAATTGCCGCTTCGCGGTCCGTCCACGTCACCCCAGGAGCCCGGCATGGCGTTCAACCTCCGGAACAGGCACTTCCTCAAGGAGCTCGATTTCACGGCCCAGGAGTTCCGCTTCCTGGTGGATCTCGCCGCCCAGCTCAAGGCGGCGAAGTACGCGGGCACCGAGCAGCCCCGGCTGCGGGGCAAGAACATCGCGCTGATCTTCGAGAAGACCTCCACCCGGACGCGCTGCGCCTTCGAGGTGGCCGCCCACGACCAGGGCGCCACCACCACCTACCTGGACCCGTCCGGTTCGCAGATCGGCCACAAGGAGTCGATCAAGGACACCGCCCGGGTGCTGGGCCGGATGTTCGACGGTATCGAGTACCGGGGCCACGGGCAGGAGATCGTCGAGGAGCTGGCCGCGTACGCCGGCGTCCCGGTCTGGAACGGCCTCACCGACGAGTGGCACCCGACCCAGATGCTCGCCGACGTGCTGACCGTCCGGGAGCACAGCGCCAAGCCGCTGACCGAGGTGGCCCTCGCCTACCTCGGTGACGCCCGCTCCAACATGGGCAACTCGCTGCTGGTCACCGGCGCGCTGCTCGGCATGGACATCCGGATCGTCGCGCCCCGGGCGCTCTGGCCCGCCGAGGAGGTGCTGAAGGCCGCGGAGGGGCTGGCCGAGACCAGCGGCGCCCGGATCACGCTCACCGAGGACGTCGACACGGGCGTGGCCGGCGCCGACTTCCTCTACACCGACGTCTGGGTCTCGATGGGCGAGCCCAAGGAGGTCTGGGCGGAGCGGATCGAGCTGCTCAAGCCCTACCAGGTGTCGATGGACACCGTCCGGGCCACCGGCAACCCGGACGTGAAGTTCCTGCACTGCCTTCCGGCCTTCCACGACCTCGGGACGGTGGTCGGCCGGCAGATGTACGAGGCGACCGGGATGACCGAGCTGGAGTGCACCGACGAGCTGTTCGAGTCGGCGCACTCCGTCGTGTTCGACCAGGCGGA
>NZ_JAKNTA010000253.1 GCF_022288725.1 Kitasatospora sp. A2-31
CCAGCCGCAGCACCCGGCGGACGAAGCCGGTGCGGGCCCGCTCGTTGTTGGGCGCCAGAGCCAGGAAGAAGGCCGGGATGCCGATGGTGAGGGTGGAGAGCACCGTGGAGTGCCGTGGCAGGAACGGGTACGGCGAGTGCGTGAAGATCACCAGCAGCGCGAGCAGCACCGAGTAGACCGTCTTCACCAGGAAGAGCCCGGCCACCCGCTCGATGTTGCCGATCACCCGGCGGCCCTCGGCGACCACGGAGGGGAGGGTGGCAAACGAGTCGTTCAGCAGCACGATCTGTGCGACGGCCTTGGTCGCGTCGCTGCCGGTGCCCATCGCCACGCCGATGTCGGCGTCCTTGAGCGCCAGCACGTCGTTGACGCCGTCGCCGGTCATCGCCACGGTGTGCCCGCGTGACTGCAGCGCGCCGACCAGCTCCCGCTTCTGCTGCGGGGTGACCCGGCCGAAGACGGTGGTCCGCTCGGCGGCGTCGGCGAACTGCGCGGGCTCGGCGGACAGGCTGCGCGCGTCCAGCGGCCGGTCGGCGCCGGGCAGGCCGAGGTGCGCGGCGACGGCGCCGACCGAGACGGCGGCGTCGCCGGAGATCACCTTGGCCTGGACGCGCTGGCCCTCGAAGTAGCGCAGGGTGTCGGCGGCGTCCTCGCGCAGCCGCTGCCGGAGCACGACCAGGGCGAGCGGCTGCAGGTCGGCGGCCGGGTCCGGGGCGTCGAGCGGGACGGGGGTGCGGCCCAGCAGCAGCACCCGCAGGCCCTTGGTGCCGAGCTCGTCCACGTCGGCGAGCGCCGGGTGCCCGGCCGGCAGCAGCACGTCCGGCGCGCCGAGCAGCCAGCTGGCCTCGCCGCCCTGCGGCTCGAGCAGCTGGACCCCGCTCCACTTGCGGGCGGAGGAGAACGGCATCGCCTCGATCCCCCGCCAGCCGCCGCTCGCGCCGTCGCCGTCGCCGTCGCCCCCGCCCAGCCCGTAGGCCTCGATCACCGCCTGCATCGACGGGTTGGGGCGGGCGTCCGCGCCGGCCATCACGCCGAGCGCCTGCTTGATCACCTCCGGGTCGGCGTGCACGGAACGGGCCGGCGGGGCGTCCGCACGCGGGTGGCCGTCGGCCCCGGCCAGGG
>NZ_JAKNTA010000254.1 GCF_022288725.1 Kitasatospora sp. A2-31
CCGGCCGGACCGCCCGCCGAGCCCACCGGGGCCGCCACAGCGCCGCAGAACCCGTTGGCGATCGTCCGCTCCCGCGGCTACGTGTCGATCCTGGTGATCTCGGCACTGCTCGGCGTCCCGATCTCGGCCGGCGCGTTCGGCTTCCTCGCGCTGGTCTCCGAGCTCCAGTCGCTGGTCTACGACGACCTGCCGAAGGGACTCGGCTTCCACGACACCCCCGACTGGTGGGCCATCCCGTGGCTCGCGGTGGCCGGCGTGCTGGTCGCCCTGACGATCCGCTACCTGCCCGGGGGCGGCGGCCACAAGCCGGCCGAAGGGCTCAAGACCGGCGGCACGCCCTCGGTCGCCGCGGTGCCCGGTGTGGCGCTCGCCGCGATCGCCTCGCTCTGCCTGGGCGTCGTCCTCGGCCCGGAGGCCCCGCTGATCGCGCTCGGCGGTGGCCTCGCGGTCGGCGCGATCAAGCTGTTGAAGCGCGACTCCCCGCCCAGCGCCGTCGGCGTGATCGGCGCGGCCGGCAGCTTCGCGGCCATCAGTGAACTGCTGGGCAGCCCGCTGGTCGGCGCCTTCCTGCTGATGGAGGCCTCCGGGCTGGGCGGGCCGATGATGGGAGTGGTGCTGGTGCCCGGCCTGCTCTCCGCGGGCGTCGGATCGCTGATCTTCACCGGCCTCGGCAGCTGGACCGGCCTCGGCACCTACTCCCTGGTGCTGAGCCAGCCCCCGGCCGCAGGCCGGCCCACGCTCGGCGAGTTCCTCTGGGCGGTCGTCGCGGGCGTCGTCGCCGCACTGCTCGGCGAGGCGATCCGCCGCTCCGCGCTCGCCCTGCAGAACCTGGTCGACCGCCACCGACTGCCGCTCACCGTCCTGATGGGCGTCGCCGTCGGCGTGATCGCCCTGCTGTACGCGGAGATCACCGACCGGCCGATCACCGGGGTGCTCTTCTCCGGCCAGGACGCGCTCGGGCCGCTGCTGGCGGACAGCGCCGGCTACACGGCGGCCACCCTCGTCGTCCTGGTGGTGTGCAAGTCACTGGCGTACTGCGCCTCGATGAGCGCCTTCCGCGGCGGCCCGGTCTTCCCCGCCATCTTCGTGGGCGCCGCCGGCGGTCTCGCCCTCTCCC
>NZ_JAKNTA010000255.1 GCF_022288725.1 Kitasatospora sp. A2-31
GCGCCCGGGGGTGCGGGGCGGTCCGCAGCCGCATCCGCCGCCAGGCGCGCTGGACCAGGGCGGCGGTGACGGCCTGCCGGTCGAGCAGCTGGACGTCGAGATCGGGGCGGCCGGGCTCCTGGGTGACCAGGTAGCGGTCCGGGCCGGCCGGTCGGGCGGCGACCGGGCGCAGGCCGGCCTCGCGCAGGCTGCGCAGGAGCTGCGCCGGCTTCGGCCGCGGGTCGGGAGTGCCGACGGCGTAGCTGGTGCCGTGGGCGGCGGTCCAGCCGATCAGCAGTCCGAGCAGGAGGGCGGTGGGGGTGGCGTACCCGGCGGCGAGGCCGGCGAGGGCGGAGGCCGCGAGGGTGAGCCGGGGGAGCCGGCGCTCGCGGGCGCCGGAGGCGGTCAGGAAGGCGAGCACCGGGGCGAGGTAGCCGTAGACCGGTTCGGTGTGCGCCAGGCCGCCGCCGGGCAGCCGTTGGGTGAGCGCGGCGACCAGGGTCGGGGACGCCGCCTCGTCGACCCAGAGGTCGAGCGCGAGCGAGACCCCGTAGGCCAGGACGGCGGCCAGCAGCCCGTCGGAGAGGTGTTGGAGGGTGCGCCGACGGTCGGCTGCGGCCGAGGTCAGCCGGCGGGCCGCGGAGTAGGCGGGGACCAGCAGCAGGGCGGCGGTGGTCAGGCCCCCGGCGAGTCCGGCCAGGGTGCGCGGGACCAGTTCGGCGGCCTGGGCGACGTCGCTGGCGATGCCGGAGGTGGTGGCCCGCGCGTAGTCGGCGAGCAGCAGCGTCAGGGTGATCCCGGCGACACCGGCCAGCAGCCGGATCAGCGCCACCGGCTGCCGGACCCGGCCGGTGGCGGCCGGCCCGGGCGGCGCGTCCCCGCCGGGCCCGCTCGGCCCGGGTATGCCGCCGGACCGGGCACCGCCCGTGTCGCTGTCCACTCTCCCCGTCACGATCGCCACGGTTGGCATGCTCCCATGGCCCGGCCCGGGCGCGGCGGAGAACCCTTGGTCCGGGCGGTCGGGCGCGCCCGGGCGCCCGGGCCCACCGGCCCGTGGGGTGGGTCCGGCCTGTGGGGTGGGCCGGTGGGTCAGGCCTGCTCGGCGGGGCCGGCCTGCTCGGCGGGGCAGGCCCGC
>NZ_JAKNTA010000256.1 GCF_022288725.1 Kitasatospora sp. A2-31
CCCCGCCGTACGGCAGCGGGTACGACGAAGGGCCCGCCCCTCGCGGAGCGGACCCTTTCACCGGTGACGGCCGGGGCTCAGTCCCCGATCAGCGCGTCCACGAAGGCACCCGGCTCGAACGGCGCCAGGTCGTCCGCGCCCTCGCCGAGACCGATCAGCTTGACCGGCACGCCCAGCTCGCGCTGGACCGCGACCACGATGCCGCCCTTCGCCGTGCCGTCCAGCTTGGTCAGCACGATGCCGGTGATGTCGACCACCTCGGCGAAGACCCGGGCCTGGATCAGCCCGTTCTGACCGGTGGTGGCGTCCAGCACCAGCAGCACCTCGTCCACCGGGCCGTGCTTCTCGACGACCCGCTTGACCTTGCCCAGCTCGTCCATCAGGCCGGTCTTGGTGTGCAGCCGGCCGGCGGTGTCGACCAGGACGGTGTCGGCGCCCTCGGCGATGCCCTCCTTGACCGCGTCGAACGCGATCGAGGCCGGGTCGCCGCCCTCGGGGCCGCGCACGGTCCGCGCGCCGACCCGCTCGCCCCAGGTCTGCAGCTGGTCCGCGGCGGCGGCACGGAAGGTGTCGGCCGCGCCGAGCACCACCTTGCGCCCGTCGGCCACCAGCACCCGGGCCAGCTTGCCGGTGGTGGTGGTCTTGCCGACGCCGTTGACGCCGACGACCAGGACGACCGCCGGGCCCTCCTGGTGCTTGGTGGAGTGGACGGTGCGGTCGGCGTCCTTGCCGATCAGCTCGACGAGCTCCTCGCGCAGCAGCCCGCGCAGCTCCTCCGGGGTGCGGGTGCCGAGCACCTTCACCCGGGTGCGGAGCCGCTCGACCAGCTCCTGGGTGGGGGCCACGCCGACGTCGGCGGTGAGCAGGGTCTCCTCGATCTCCTCCCAGGTGTCCTCGTCCAGGTGCTCCCGCGAGAGCAGCGAGAGCAGGCCCTTGCCGAGCGAGTTCTGCGAACGCGAGAGCCGGGACCGCAGCCGGACGAGCCGGCCGGCGGTGGGCTCGGGGACTTCGAGGGCCGGGGCCTCCTCCTCGACCGTCTCGGGGACGGTCACGGCCTCGGCCTCGGGAAGCTCCACCTCCTCGACGGTGCGGCGGGGCTCCTCGGTCGGCG
>NZ_JAKNTA010000257.1 GCF_022288725.1 Kitasatospora sp. A2-31
GCCCCGCCGAGCGGGCCTGACCCGCCGAGCAGGCCTGACCCACCGGCCCACCCCACAGGCCGGACCCACCCCACGGGCCGGTGGGCCCGGGCGCCCGGGCGCGCCCGACCGCCCGGACCAAGGGTTCTCCGCCGCGCCCGGGCCGGGCCATGGGAGCATGCCAACCGTGGCGATCGTGACGGGGAGAGTGGACAGCGACACGGGCGGTGCCCGGTCCGGCGGCATACCCGGGCCGAGCGGGCCCGGCGGGGACGCGCCGCCCGGGCCGGCCGCCACCGGCCGGGTCCGGCAGCCGGTGGCGCTGATCCGGCTGCTGGCCGGTGTCGCCGGGATCACCCTGACGCTGCTGCTCGCCGACTACGCGCGGGCCACCACCTCCGGCATCGCCAGCGACGTCGCCCAGGCCGCCGAACTGGTCCCGCGCACCCTGGCCGGACTCGCCGGGGGCCTGACCACCGCCGCCCTGCTGCTGGTCCCCGCCTACTCCGCGGCCCGCCGGCTGACCTCGGCCGCAGCCGACCGTCGGCGCACCCTCCAACACCTCTCCGACGGGCTGCTGGCCGCCGTCCTGGCCTACGGGGTCTCGCTCGCGCTCGACCTCTGGGTCGACGAGGCGGCGTCCCCGACCCTGGTCGCCGCGCTCACCCAACGGCTGCCCGGCGGCGGCCTGGCGCACACCGAACCGGTCTACGGCTACCTCGCCCCGGTGCTCGCCTTCCTGACCGCCTCCGGCGCCCGCGAGCGCCGGCTCCCCCGGCTCACCCTCGCGGCCTCCGCCCTCGCCGGCCTCGCCGCCGGGTACGCCACCCCCACCGCCCTCCTGCTCGGACTGCTGATCGGCTGGACCGCCGCCCACGGCACCAGCTACGCCGTCGGCACTCCCGACCCGCGGCCGAAGCCGGCGCAGCTCCTGCGCAGCCTGCGCGAGGCCGGCCTGCGCCCGGTCGCCGCCCGACCGGCCGGCCCGGACCGCTACCTGGTCACCCAGGAGCCCGGCCGCCCCGATCTCGACGTCCAGCTGCTCGACCGGCAGGCCGTCACCGCCGCCCTGGTCCAGCGCGCCTGGCGGCGGATGCGGCTGCGGACCGCCCCGCACCCCCGGGCGC
>NZ_JAKNTA010000258.1 GCF_022288725.1 Kitasatospora sp. A2-31
CTCGGTGGCGCGGCGCTGTGCGCGCTCCAGCTGGCGGGTCATCTCGGCCAGCTCGCGCTCGGCGGCACCGGCGATGCCGGCGGCGCTCTCGGCCTGGACCTCGATCAGCGAGCGGGCGCCGGTGATCCGGGCGACCTCGGCGTCGAAGGCGTGGTCGAGGATGTGGCGCGAGGCGTCGACGCCCGCGTCCTCCATCAGACGGAAGACGCCGCGGCGCTGGTGCGGCAGCACCAGGGTGACGACGGTGCCGGAGCGGCCGGCACGGGCGGTGCGGCCGGAGCGGTGCAGGTAGTCCTTGTGGTCGCCGGCCGGGTCCACGTTGAGGACCAGGTCGATGCCGTCCACGTGGATGCCGCGGGCGGCGACGTCGGTGGCGACGACGACGTTGACGTAGCCGTCCTTGAAGTCGCCGAGGACGCGGGTGCGGGCGCCCTGGGTCATGCCGCCGTGCAGCGCGTCGGCCTTGACGCCGGCCTCGATCAGCTGCTCGGCGACGCGGTCGGCGCCCATCTGGGTGCGGACGAAGATGATCGTGCGGCCCTTGCGGGCGGCGATCGCGTTGGTGATCGGCGCCTTGTCCTTGGGCTTCACCACGAGGATGTGGTGGGTCATGGTGGTGACCGCGCCGGCCGACGGGTCGACCTCGTGGGTGACCGGGCTGTTCAGGTAGCGCTTGACCAGGGTGTCGATCTCGTTCTCCAGCGTGGCGGAGAACAGCAGGCGCTGGCCGCCGGCCGGCACCTGGTCGAGGATCTCGGTGACCTCGGGCAGGAAGCCCATGTCGGCCATCTGGTCGGCCTCGTCGAGGACGGCGACCTGGACGTCGTCGAGCTTGGCGGAGCCGCGGTTGATCAGGTCGCGCAGACGGCCGGGGGTGGCGACCAGGACGTCGACACCGCGCTCCAGCGCGTAGATCTGGTTGGACATCGAGGTACCGCCGCAGACGACCTTGAGGCGCAGGCCGAGCACCGAGCCGAACGGCTCCAGGGCGTCGGCGACCTGCATCGCCAGCTCGCGGGTCGGGACCAGGATCAGGCCGCGCGGGTGCTTGGCGCGGGTGCGCTCGCCGTCGGCGAGGCGGGTCAGCAGCGGCAGGCCGAAGC
>NZ_JAKNTA010000259.1 GCF_022288725.1 Kitasatospora sp. A2-31
CCCGCCGCAATGGAGGGCCGGGACGACCCACGGGTGAAGACCATGAACAACGCCAAACTCGCCGCAGCCGTCGGCGGGGGCTACCTCCTCGGGCGCTTGCACAAGGCCCGTTGGGCACTGGCCCTGGCCGGACTGGCCGCAGGCAAACGACTCAGCACCAATCCGGGGGTCCTCCTCGGCCAGCTCGTCGAGTCCTCCCCACAGCTCCGTGAGCTGGCCGGGAGCGTCCAGGGGGAGCTCGCCGAGGCGGGCAAGAAGGCCGCCGTCACCGCCGCGAGCCATCAGGTGGGCGCGCTGACCGACCGGTTGAAGCAGCGCACGAAGGACCTGCGCGCGGGCACCCAGCGCCGCGGCGAAGAGCCCGAAGAGCCCGAGGAGCCCGAGGACGAGGTCGACGAGGAGCCCGAGGAGAGGTCCGAAGAGGAGCCCGAGGAAGAGCCTGACGAGGAACGCGACGAGGAACGCGACGAGCCGGACGAGGAGCCCGAGGAGGAGCCCGAGGAGGAGCCCGAGGAGGAAGCGCAGGAGACGCCGAAGAAGCGAACGCGGTCGTCCTCCTCCAGCAGGGCGGCCAAGCCCAAGTCGACGGGCACCAGGTCCGCCCGGGCGGGCGCCGACAAGAAGGCCACGCCCGCGAAGAGCGCCGCCTCCACCAAGGCCGGCGCCGCCAAGCGCACGACCAAGGCTCCCGCCCGTAAGGCGGCCACCCCGGCTCGCAAGACCGCGGCTGCCAAGGCCCCGGCCCGGAAGGCCGCCTCCTCCGCGTCGTCCGCACGGAAGACCGCCTCCTCCGCGTCGTCCGCACGGAAGACCGCCGCCGGTACGGCGAAGAAGACGACAGCGCGTGGCACCACACGCGGACGGAGGTGAGGACGATGGCCAAGCAGGACGAAGGCCGCGGCAACGCGCTGGTGAATGTCCTGGAACAGCTCCCCACCGAACAACTGCTGGACCAGACCCGCGAACTCGCCGTTGCCGCGGGCGAGCGGGCCATGGCCGTCGCCACCGACAAGGTCGGCGACCTCACCGACCGGCTGCTCGACTACGTCGAGAACGGCGGATCCGGTCTCCTCGGAGGCGGGGACGGCGGGGGGGGGGCGCC
>NZ_JAKNTA010000026.1 GCF_022288725.1 Kitasatospora sp. A2-31
ACTGGCCGACCCCGGTGGAGAGCTGACCGAGCTTCGGCGGCGGACGGCGACGTATCCGGAGCAGCTGCGGGAAGCACTGACGGCGGGAGCCTGGGAGGCGGAGTTCCTGGTCGATGCCGCGGCGAAGGGCGCTGCCCGGGGCGACGTCCTCTACGTGTCCCTGTGTCTGTCGCGAGCGGTCGGCGTGCTGGTGCAGGCGTTGTACGCCGCGGACAGGCGCTGGTGCCTGAATGAGAAGGGCGCCCTGGCTGTCGCCGAGACGCTGCCGACGGCACCGCCGGACTTCGGTGCGCGCGTCCGCGTCATGCTGGGGTGCCCGGGAGAGACGCCTGAGGCACTGAGTGCGACGGTGGCCCGGGCTCGGGCACTGGTCCAGGAGACCCGCACGAGGCTGAGCACGTCCACTGTGTAGGGTGCCAGGTCCGATCGGCTGTCGTTAGGCGGCGAGTCTGAGCTGGTCGCGGTAGCGGGTCTGGTGGTTGCGGGCGAACTCCTGCTTCTCGTGTCAGGTCCACTAGGACTCGTCCGGTCGGTCACGTGGGGAGCCGGATGACAGGGCCACTGCGGTGGCGGTGCCGACGCAGACGAAGAGCAAGGCCGGCGATGGTCACATGCTCGGGCGGGAGAGTCCTAGATGACTGATGCCAAGGGGTTCAGTGGTCATACGCGGTGAGGGAGCGCATGACGGGCTGTCCCGTCTGGTCGTTGTGCCAGATCGCGGTGGTCAGCGCGAGGATCCGCTGGAGGACGCGGACCATGACGCCGCCGGGTGTGCGGCCCTGGGTCGTTCGAGATCGAGCTGGCCCTTGAACGTGTCATTGACGGACTCGATGATCTGCCGCAACGGCTTGAACAGCTGCGATCCGGCCCGTTGGGTCTCGCCCTTGCGGGCCGGCCGCAGGAGCCGGATCTCCAGCTCGGCGAGCTCACGCTCGAATGCGGCACCGTAGTAGTTCCTGTCCCCGATCAGAGTCTGTCCGGGGCGGGCGGCCACCAGGTCGGTCTCGGTGTCCAGGATGTCCAGCAGGGTGGTGCGCTCGTCGGCCTTGGCGCCGGTCAACGCGAACGCAACGGGCAGGCCGTGCAGGGTGCACACCAGGTGCAGCCGCAGGCCCAGAAGAACCGCGAATGACTGGCGCAGTATCCGTACTCGGCCCATCCGGCCAGGTCGGAGCGCTTGACCGTCTCGCGGGAGCGGCCGCACTCGATCGGGGTGGAGTCGACCACCCAGACGTTGTCGGTCCACAGGCTGGTGTCGGTGGCCAGCAGCCGGTTGACCCGGGCGATCAGGTCGGCGGCCTTGCGCAGGCGCCGGTTGTAGCCGGACTGTCCGGGCAGGTACGGGAACAGGTGCCGCAGGTGGGAGCGGGCGTAGCGGATCCAGCGGCGCTCGGAGACGTGGCCGAGCAGGGCTTGCATCACCGCAAGCGTGACCAGCTCGGCGTCGCTGAGCTTGGGCTCGATACCGATCTCGGGCCGCCACGGCGCCAGATGCGGCGATTCCTTCAGCAGATCGTCGGTTCTCACGTACAGTGCGGTGGCGAGGGAGTCCAGATCAGGCGTCACAACCGATCTTTGGACTCCCTCGCTTCATGTCATGCGCGCCAGCGAGCCCTTGGCATCAATCATCTAGGGGGTCGAGCCGACACGGGTCAGGACCGGGTCGCCCACGGCGATCAGCGCCTGTCCGCAGGACCCGTCGGACGTGTAGGCGATGCGGAGCCTGAGCACGCCCGTGAGGTCCACGGAGATCGGTACGCTCTCGCCCAACGTGAGGTTCTGGCGGATGAGTTCGCGGTCGTCACCGTAGATGGTGACGCTTCCGCTCCGGCCCTCCGACCTGTCCTCGACTCCCACGGTGGTGGTGAGCTTCGACCACTCCTTGCTGAGGTTGAACTCGATGCTCCCGCCGTACTTGCAGTACTGGTCCCCGGTGACCAGCGAGTTCTGGTACGTCTTCCCCGCTATCGCGACCTTCGCCCGGGAGAGGTCGCAGTAGCAGGTGATCGGGGCGAGGACCATGAGGGACTGATCCGTCGCGGCGGGCCTCTGCGGCGTCGGCCCGGTGCCGGCCGGCCCGTTCCCGGACGGGGTGTCCGGCAGTGCGGGGGCGGTCACCGTCCGCGTGACCGTCACCGTCGGGCCCGGTATGGTCTCGGTGGCCACCGCGCTGGAGGCGGTGGGGGAGTGCACCACCGCAGGCAGGCCGAGGAACCCGATCGCCAGTCCGGCCACGCCGGTCAGAGCCGTCACGACGGCGGCGAACTCACTCCACCGCCCGCTCGACGCCGCCGGGGGCCGCGGCGGATGCGCGGGAGGCGGTGGAACACTGCCGCTCTCGTGAGCGCCCTCGCCTGACGGAATGCTGCTCATCGGCCCCCCGGTTGAGTCGAAGAGATGATGACACGTGGCGTGGGGCGGGGAAAGAGCGCCGCCGGCCTCCTCGGAGCGCGCGCTGGCCACAAGCGGTATCGGAAGTCGAACCCGTCCTGCCTCCGGCGTCGGGCGCGCGCCCGACCCCCGGCTGCTCAGCGGGGCCGGTCGCGCGCGCCAGAGCGGTCGCGACGTGCTCCGACGAGCGCGGCTACGTCTACCTCGGTACCGTCACCGCAGCCGCGCTCGTCATCTGCTCCGTACATGATCGCCCGGACGGAACCCAGGCGTTGAAGTCGCCGTTGCTGCGTAGGGCGCGGAGCTTGAGTGCATGGGGTGCGCCTCGGAACGCCGCGGCCGGCCCGGCAGCCGGGCCGGGGAGGAACTGCGGTGTCTCGTGAAGGCGGCGGTGGAGCGACCGGCACGTATTGGGGCCGGGTGGCGCCAATGCACGACCCGGCCCGGTCGGCGGTCCGCTCAGCGGGCGCCGAGGAGGTGTTCGAGCGCCAGCTGGTCCAGCTGCTCGAAGGCCATGCCGCGCCGGGCGGCGGCCTCGACGTCGAACTCCTCGAAGGCGGTGCGGTCCGCCAGCAGCCCTGCCAGGCCGTCCCCGGCCGTGGGCAGGGCCAGTTCGGGCAGCCGGGAGGCGGCGAGTGCGGCCTGCACCTCCGGGTCGGCCCGGAAGGCGCGGGACCGCTCGGCCAGCAGCAGGTAGTTGCGCATGCAACCCGCCGCCGAGGCCCAGACGCCGTCGACGTCCTCGGTGCGCGGCGGCTTGAAGTCGAAGTGTCGCGGGCCGTCGTAGCCGGCCGTTTCCAGCAGGTCGACCAGCCAGAACGCCTGCCGCAGGTCGCCCGCGCCGAAGCGCAGGTCCTGGTCGTACTTGATGCCGGACTGGCCGTTGAGGTCGATGTGGAACAGCTTGCCGTGCCACAGCGCCTGGGCGATGCCGTGCGGGAAGTTGAGTCCGGCCATCTGCTCGTGACCGACCTCCGGGTTGAGGCCGACCCGCTCGGGGCGCTCCAGCTCGTTGATGAACGCCAGGGCGTGGCCGACGGTGGGGAGCAGGATGTCGCCGCGCGGCTCGTTGGGCTTGGGCTCGATCGCGAAGCGCAGGTCGTAGCCCTGCTGTTCGACGTACTCGCCGAGCAGGTCGAAGGCCTCCTTGAGCCGGTCGAGCGCGGTGCGTACGTCCTTGGCCGCGCCGGACTCCGCCCCCTCGCGCCCACCCCAGGCGACGTAGACCGAGGCGCCGAGTTCGGCGGCCAGGTCGATGTTGCGGATGGTCTTGCGCAGTGCGTAGCGCCGGACGTCGCGGTCGTTGGCGGTGAAGGCGCCGTCCTTGAAGAGCGGGTGGGTGAAGAGGTTGGTGGTGGCCATCGGGACCTTCAGCCCGGCGGCGTCCAGGGCGGCGCGGAAACGCTTGACGGCCTCCTCGCGGGTGGCGTCGCCCGCGCCGAAGGGGATCAGGTCGTCGTCGTGGAAGGTGACGCCGTGGGCGCCGAGTCCGGCCAGGCGCTGGACGGTCTCGACCGGGTCGAGGGCGGGGCGGGTGGCGTCACCGAAGGGGTCGCGCCCCTGCCAGCCGACGGTCCACAGGCCGAAGGTGAACTTGTGCGCCGGGGTGGGGACGAGCGGGTCGCTGGACATGGAGCGGCTCCGGAACAGTGCGGAGGGGTGTTTGTCAGGGCTCTCAACAAATTAGTATGCCCGAACCCGGGAAGGAACCCCCAACGGAGGAACGCATGGCTGAGCAGCGTGTCGTGATCGGCGTCGACAGCTCGACCCAGTCCACCAAGGCCCTCGCCGTCGACATCGACACGGGCGCCGTGCTGGGCGAGGGCCGCGCCCCGCACCAGGTGAGCGAGGGCGCCGGCCGGGAGAGCGATCCCGAGCAGTGGTGGCGGGCCCTCGAGGAGGCCGCCGCCGGGACGGGTTGGGCCGAGCGCGCCGCCGCCGTCTCGATCGCCGGCCAGCAGCACGGCCTGGTCACCCTGGACGCGGCCGGAGCGCCGGTGCGCCCCGCCCTGCTGTGGAACGACGTCCGCTCCGCCCCCCAGGCGGCCGAACTGCGCACGGCGATCGGGCCCGCGGAGCTCGTCCGGCGCTCCGGAAGCCTGCCGACCGCCGCCTTCACCGCCCCCAAGTGGGCCTGGCTGCGCGCCCACGAGCCCGCCGCGGCCGACCGCGTCGCCGCCGTGCGCCTCCCGCACGACTTCCTGACCGAGCGGCTGACCGGCGAGGCGGTGACCGACCGCGGTGACGCGTCCGGAACGGGGTGGTGGGGGCCGGGCGGCTACGACAAGGACCTCCTCGACCGCATCGGGCTCGACCCCGCCCTGCTGCCGCGGGTCCTCGCGCCCGGCGCGCGGGCCGGCCTGGTCCGCCCGGGGACGGTGCTGCGCGCGGGGACCCCGGTGGCCACCGGGACCGGCGACAACATGGCCGCCGCCCTCGGGCTGGGCCTGCGGCCCGGACAGCCGGTGCTCAGCCTCGGCACCTCCGGGACGGTCTACACCGTCGGCCGGGAACGCCCGGTGGACCCGAGCGGGACGGTCGCGGGCTTCGCCGACGCCCTCGGCGGCTGGCTGCCGCTCGCCTGCACGCTCAACTGCACCCTGGCCGTCGACCGCTTCGCCACCCTGCTCGGACGCGGGCGTGAGGAGGTCGAGGACGGCGGCACCGCCGTGGTGCTGCCCTATCTGGACGGTGAGCGCACACCGGACCTCCCGGGTGCCTCCGGCCTGGTCCACGGGCTGCGCCACGAGACCACCCCGGGCCAGCTGCTCCAGGCCGCCTACGACGGCGCCGCCCACGCCCTGCTCACCGCCCTCGCCGACGTGCTGCGCGCGGGCGGCGGGGACGGGGCCGGTGACGAGCCGCTGCTGCTCATCGGCGGCGGCGCCCGCGGACGGGCCTGGCAACAGACCGTGCTGCGGCTCTCGGGCCAGGCCGTCCGGGTGCCCGAGGCCCGGGAGCTGGTCGCGCTCGGCGCGGCCGCCCAGGCCGCCGCGTTGCTGACCGGGGAGCCCGCCGACGCGGTGGCTCGCCGGTGGCGCACCGCCGAGGGCCCGCTGCTGGAGCCCGTGGCACGGGACGACGTCGCCCTCGAACGGATCGGCGATACCCTGCGTCGGGCCGGCGCCTTGCAGGGAGCCCCGGCCGAGGACCGGTAGGAGGGGCGGGGCGTGAAGGCGGTCGGCAGCGCGAGGAACGGCCAGGGGAGCGGTCCCGCGTCGCAACAGGACATGCGGCGGCGGAACCTCTCGGTGGTCCTCGGCGCGGTCGCCGGCAACGCACCGCCCGCCCGCCCGCTGTCGCGCGCCGACGTCGCCGGACGCGTCGGCCTGACCAGGGCGGCCGTCTCGTCACTGGTCGACGAGCTGATCGGGCGGGGTGCGCTCACCGAGGCGGAGACCGCACCCGACGGACGGGTCGGCCGCCCCGGACGCGCCCTCGCGGTGAGCGACCAGGGCCCGGCCGGCCTCGGGCTCGAGGTCGGCGTCTCGCACCTCGGCGCGTGCGTCGCCGACCTGCGCGGAGAACCCCGGGTGTGGCGCCGGGTGGAACGCACGAACTCCGGCCGGCCACCCGCGCAGGTGCTGGCGGAGGTCGCCGAGCTGGCCGCCGAGGCGGAGACCGAGGCCCGCGCCCTCGGGCTGCACGTCGAGGGCCGGGTCCTGGCGGTGCCCGGTGTGGTGCCGAACGGACCGGCCGGGCGGGTCGAGCGCGCGCCCAACCTCGGCTGGTGCGCCCTGGACGTCGCCGCGCACTGGCCCGACCCGGGCACCGTGCCCGAGCCGGAGAACGAGGCCAACCTCGGGGCTCTGGCCGAGTACTGGAACGCCGAGCGGGCCGCGGCGACCTTCGTGCACGTCTCCGTGGACGCCGGGATCGGTGCCGCGCTGGTCATCGACGGGCGGCTGTTCCGCGGCGCCCGCGGTTTCGCCGGCGAACTGGGCCACGTCCCCGTCCACCCGGCCGGCCTGCCCTGCGCCTGCGGCGCGCGCGGCTGCCTGGAGCAGTACGCGGGACAGGCGGCCGTGCTGCGCGAGGCCGGTCTCGCGCAGCACGGCCCGGCCGTGCCCGGTGCCGCGGAGGCCGACGACCCGGCCGCCCTGCTCGCGGAACGGGCCGCCGCCGGTCACGCGCCGACCCTGGCGGCGCTGGACCGCGCGGGCCGCGCCCTGGGCCTCGCCCTCACCTCCGCCGTCGACCTCATCGACCCGGACGCCCTCGTCCTCGGCGGCACCTACGCCGAACTGGCCGAGTGGCTGCTGCCGTCCGTCCGGGCCGAGCTGGCCGACCGGGTCACCGTCCGCCCGTGGGCACCGGAGGCGCTGCGTCCGTCCGTCCTGGGCCGACGCGGACCCGTGCTGGGCGCGGCGCAGACCACCGTCCGCCGGATCATGGCGGACCCCACGCTGCTGCCCGTCCTCTGACGGACCGGGAGGCCTCCGGGGGCCGAGGGGCTCCCTCTGCGGCGTCTCGCCGGCCCTATGCTGGCGCGATGTCCGACAGCACACCCCCGACCCTGCTCTTCGTCATCGGCCCGGCGGCGGTCGGCAAGATGACCGTGGGCGGCGCCATCGCCGAGCGCACCGGCTTCAAGCTCTTCCACAACCACCTCACCATCGAGCCCTTGCTGAGGCTGTTCCCGTACGAGTCGCCGCAGTTCCAGCGCCTCAACCACGACTTCCGCGAGCAGATCCTCGCCGAGGCCGCCGCGAGCGACCTGGCCGGCCTGGTGTTCACCTTCGTCTGGGACTTCGACGACCCGGCCGACGCCGCACTCGTCGACCACTACGCGGCCCCGTTCCGCGCGCGGGGCGCCCGGGTGCTGTTCCTGGAGCTCACCGCGGACCAGAGCGTCCGGCGTGAGCGCAACGCCGGCGAGTCCCGGCTGGCGGAGAAGGCCTCCAAGCGTGACCTGGAGTGGTCCGACGCCAACCTGGTCGGCATGGACGGGACGATGCGGCTGAACTCGGTCGACGACTTCGCCCACCTCCCCGGGGTACACCTGCTGATCGACAACACCCACCTCGAACCGGACGAGGTCGCCCGGCGCGCGGTGGAGCATTTCGAACTCCGCTGATGCGGTTCCGGCAGGAGGCCGGCCGGCGAGGGGCCGGCCGGCCTCAGGCCGCGTGGTCGTGGCCGGCGTCCGGCGAGCCGCCCATCATCCGGAGCATGGGAAGACCGCCGGTCCGGACGAAGCGCACCAGCAGGACGGCCGCCAGCAGCAGGAAGGCGATGTTGAGGAAGGTCGTGTAGTTCCAGGAGACGCCCTCCATCGGAATGGTCGCGTCCTCCCGGTCGGGGATCAGCCCGAGCGCGCCGAAGCCGAGCTCGATGGCGTACCCGGCGACGACCATGGCCGGGTAGAAGGTCGCGAGCAGGAACAGGGCCATCCTCCTGCCGTAGTACTTCCGGTAGATGTTGAGGATGGGCAGGATCAGCAGGTCGGCGAAGATGAAGGAGATGACGCCGCCGAAGCTGATGCCGCCCTTCCACAGGACGACGGCCAGCGGCACGTTGCCGATCGAGCAGACGAACGAGGCGATCGCCACCAGCGGCCCGATGAGCGGGCCCCAGATCTTGGACGCCACGGGGTGGCCCTCGAAGAAGAAGGCCTGCCAGAAGCCGTCGGGCACCCAGGCGGCGATCGCGCCGGCGATGAGCAGGCCCAGCACCAGGTCGCGCAGGATGGCCGCCCACTCCATGACGAACACGTGCGAGGTGGCGGTGAAGCCCTCGCCGGAGAAGAGCCGCCGGGCGAACGAGCCCTCGCGTCGTACGGACATGTCCATCGCCGCGTGGCCCTCCATCGAGCCGGCCAGGCCGCGCCCGGCCTGAGTACGGGCCTCCCGCAGCAGCCGGTCGTGCAGGAGCAGCCGGAAGAGGACCGCCAGCAGCGCGATCATGATCGGCCCGCCCACGAACTCCGCCGCGGTGAACTGCCAGCCCATCAGCAGCGCCAGGATCACGCCGAGCTCGACGACCAGGTTGGTGGAGGCGATCTCGAAGGCCATCGCCGCCGTGAAGTCGGCCCCCTTGCGGAACAACGAACGGGCCAGCGCCACCGCGGCGTAGGAGCACGACGAGGAGGCTGCCCCCAGACCGGCGGCGACCACGAGCGTCCGGGGCCGGTCGTCCCCCAGCAGACCGGCGACGGTGGCCCTGTGCACGACCGCCTGGACGACGGCGGACAGCGCGAAACCGAGGATCAGCGCCCAGGTGATCTCCCAGGTCATGGACCCGCTGATCGACAGCGCGTGCAGGACGGCATCCACGGGCGCTCGCGCCTTCCGTTCGACTCCGGACCCGATCCGGCCCGCTCTCCGCAGCCGCGCGCAGCCCGCCCCGGCCGCGCGCACCTCCCGGACACGCTATGCCGCGCCGGCACGAATCCAGCGGCACCGAGCCGACACCGCCGCTGCGCGCCGCGCCGAGCCGTGCCGCCCCGGACCGGGTCCGGCGTGTCCGTGAACGCCGCGACGCCGCTGCTCCCGGGCCCGGTGTGGTGGTCGGGTGGGGTGCAGCGGCGTTGTCGGGGGTGCCGGTGGGGGCTGGGGGTGTTACTTGGTGAGGCCGGCCTTGACGGAGCAGACGGGCCAGGCGCCGGGGCCCTGGGCGGCGAGGACCTTCTCGCCGATGGCGATCTGCTGGGCCTTGGTGGCCTGGTGGGCCTGGGGGGCGTAGGCGGTGCCGCCGAAGGCGGCCCAGGTGCTGGAGGTGAACTGGAGGCCGCCGTAGAAGCCGTTGCCGGTGTTGATGGCCCAGTTGCCGGTGGCTTCGCACTGGGCGACCTTGTCCCAGACGGAGGCGGGGGCGGCGGAGGCGGCGTTGGCCGTGACGAGGCCGGCCACCGGCAGGGCGGTGAGGGCCCCGGCCATGAGTGCCATGCGGACGCGGTTGCGGCGCTTGGTGGCGGTGGTGGCGGTGGTGGTCTCGTTACGGAAGGCCATGGGGTTTCCTTTCGGAAGGGGTGTGCGGGCGCGCGGAACCAGGCCCGGTCGGGGGGTGTGGTTGCGGGGACGCGCGCGGTTCGCGTGGTGGGGGCACCGGGGTCGTCCGTGGGCCGGTGGGGCCTGGTGGGCGGTGTCGTTCGGTGCAACGGGTTCGAAGTTACGGGGGTGGGTGGGGGGTTTCAAGGATTGTGAGGTTTGGGCTGGTCGGGGGGTGGTTACCTGAGGTATTGATCAAGGGATTGTGATGTTTTGAAGGCAAATGTCCCATTTTTCAAGATCGAACACGGCTGTGGAGTGGCCCGCGCCACACGGATGGGGTTGTGAGGCCGCGCACATCGTCGACGCCGGGTGACGCCCCTGCACCGGCCCGTGCACGACGTGGGGGTGGTGCCCCCGTCCCGGGGTGGCCCGCACCACAGCCCTCACCCATCGCACGCGTCCGGCCGACTTTCCGTGACGTTCGCTCGGATCGGCGGATGCGCGGCCGGTCGGGAGCCTAGGGTGGCTGCCATGTCCGGCTACGAGCTCCAGCGCATCAACGGCTTCCTCGCCGGATTCGCCCGACGTCAGGCCGAACACACGGTCGACATCCCCGGTGGGTTCGCCGTCTTCGACGACCGCTTCGCCGAGTCGTGGTCCCACAACCAGGTGGTCGTCGACCGTGCCGGCGGGGACCCGGATGCGCTGCCGGGCCTGGTGGACGAGGTGATGGGGGAGCGGCCTTTCCGTCTCGTCTCCGTGCTCGACGGGGAATTCGGGGAGGCGTGCGTCGCTCCCTTCGAACGGGCCGGCTTCCTGCACCACACCTACCTGGTGATGCTGCACACCGGCCCGGTCCCCGCCGACCGGCCCGCCGGCAGCGGGCCCACGGCCGAGGACGTGGACCTGGAGGCGATCCGCGCCCCGCTCTCCACACGGTGGCGCACCCTCCTGCCCGAGGCCGGCGACGACGTGATCGACATGCTGGTCGACCGCCGCCGGACGCGTTGGCGGGGGGCCACTCGCGTACAGGTCCTCGGGTCACGGGCGGAGAACGGCGAGGTGGCCGCGTGGGGAGACCTCTATCTCGAACCGACCCTCGGCATCGCCCAGATCGAGGACGTGATGACCGCCGGGGACCACCTGCGGCGCGGCCACGCCGACGCCGTCCTCGCCACCGCCCTCCGCCGAGCCGCCGCCGCCGGCTGTGGCACCCGCTTCCTGATCGCCGACGCCGACGACTGGCCGCGCCGCTGGTACGAACGCCGCGGCTTCACCGCCATCGGCCGCTCCCACGGCTTTCAGCGGACCTGACCCCGGCGGACCCGAGCCCGGCGGACCTGACCCCGGCTGACCCGACCCCGGTGGAGTCGCACCGGCCGGACGAATAACCGGTCGCGAAGCATGGGGCCGACCATTACGGTGACGCCACACATGGGTTCGACGTCCGTCGTGCGACGGCTGTCACGGAGGTGTCATGCCCCTGAAGATGAGGCTCACGGCGATCACGCTCGACTGTGCCGATCCCGTGGAGCTGGCCGCGTTCTACCGGGAGGCCACCGGGTTCGAGCCCCACCCGAAGTCCGACGGTGACTTCGCCGGCCTCACCCGTGAGGACGGACTCTTCATCGGGTTCCAACGGGTCGATGACTACCGGGCTCCGCAGTGGCCGGACCGGGTCGCGCCGCAGCAGGTGCACCTCGACTTCGCGGTCGCCGATCTCGACGAGGCCGAGCGGCTGCTGCTGGAGCTGGGCGCCGTCAAGCCCGCGTGCCAGCCGGGTGGCGACAGGTGGCGGGTGTTCCTCGATCCGGCCGGGCACCCCTTCTGCCTCACCGGAGGAGGCTGACGCCAGGAGCGGGGTACGGGCTGAGGCCCTCGTCCGGCCCTGGCTTCAGGCCCCAGGTCCGCCTCCGGCGTCGACGTACCGTGTTCCACGGATCCGGACGCGCTGGAACCCCGTGCTCCCCTCCCCGTCGCCCGCCCGCGACGGTGGTGGCGCCGGGCCGCCCGGAAAGCCCTGGCGCCCCGGTCCACGGCCGAGAGCGAGGCCGGGGCACCGGGGGCACCAGGACGGGAGAGCGCACCGGCACGGGCGGAGACCGGAGGTGGTGAGCGCCCCTTACACTGTGGCCCGGCCGGCCGCGGTGGTCTGGCGGGTGGCCGGTGCCGCGCCGCCGCCTCCACCGCCCCCGACCACCGCGTCGAGGGCGCGGAGGATCTCCTCGACGCTCTGCTTGGCGTCGCCGAAGAGCATGCCGCTGTTCTCCCGGAAGAACAGCGGGTTCTGCACCCCGGCGTAGCCGGAGGCCATGGACCGCTTGAACACGATCACCTGCTCCGCCTCCCACACCCGCAGGACCGGCATGCCGGCGATCGGGCTGGAGGGGTCGTCGGTGGCGGCCGGGTTGACCGTGTCGTTGGCGCCGATGACCAGGACGACGGACGTCTCGGCGAAGTCCTCGTTGATCTCGTCCATCTCCAGGACGATGTCGTACGGCACCTTCGCCTCGGCGAGCAGCACGTTCATGTGACCGGGCAGCCGGCCCGCGACCGGGTGGACTCCGAAGCGGACCTCCACACCGCGCTCGCGCAGCCTGCGGGTGAGCTCCGCGACCGGGTGCTGCGCCTGTGCCACCGCCATGCCGTAGCCGGGGGTGATCACGACGGACCGGGCCTGCGCGAGCTGCCGGGCCGCCTCCTCGGCGCGGATCTCGCGGTGCTCGCCCTGTTCCTCGTCCCCGCCAGAGGGGGCCTCGATGCCGAAACCGCCGGCGATCACGGAGAGGAAGGAGCGGTTCATCGCCTTGCACATGATGTACGACAGGTAGGCACCCGAGGAGCCGACCAGTGCGCCGGTGACGATGAGCAGGTTGTTGTCGAGCAGGAACCCGGCGGCCGCCGCGGCCCAGCCGGAGTAGCTGTTGAGCATGGAGACGACGACGGGCATGTCACCGCCCCCGATGGAGGCGACCAGGTGCCAGCCCAGCGCCAGCGCCAGGACCGTCACCGCGATCATCAGGCCGAGGCCCGGGCTGACGGTGAACCAGACCGTCAGCGCGACGAACGCGGCGAGCGCGCCGAGGTTCAGCACGTTCTTGCCGGGCAGCACCAGCGGACGCGAGGCGATCCGGGCGGACAGCTTCAGGAAGGCGACGACGGAGCCGGTGAAGGTGACCGCGCCGATGAAGATGCCGATGAACACCTCGGCGTGGTGGATGCCCAGCAGGTCGGCGGCGACGGCCGTCTGGCCGGAGCCGTGCGACTCCACCTCCAGGTAGCTGTTCCAGCCCACCAGCACCGCGGCGAGGCCGACGAAGCTGTGCAGCACGGCGATCAGCTCCGGCATCTGCGTCATCTCGACCTGCCGGGCCCGCCACAGGCCGATCGCGCCGCCCAGCGCCATCGCGACGACGATCAGGGTGACCGCGCCGGCGGTGATGCTGCGCGAGGCGACGATCACGGTGGCGACCAGGGCGAGCGCCATGCCGGCGATGCCGTAGCCGACACCGGCGCGCGAGGTGCGGTGCTGGGACAGCCCGGCCAGACTCAGGATGAACAGCAGTGCGGCTACCAGGTCCGCGGCGTGGGCGGCCGTCGTGGAAGTCATCGGGGCTCAGCCTTTCGAGAACATGGACAGCATGCGGCGGGTGACGGCGAAGCCGCCGAAGATGTTCACGCTCGTCAGCAGGATCGCCACGAAGGACAGCACGGTGACCAGCACTCCCATGTGCCCGATCTGCAACAGGGCGCCGACCACCACGATCCCGGAGATCGCGTTGGTCACCGACATCAGCGGCGTGTGCAGGGCGTGGTGGACCTTCCCGATGACGTAGTAGCCGATGACCACGGCCAGCGCGAACACCGTGAAGTTCTCCGCGAGCTGGGTCGGGGCGTAGGCGACCAGGAGGAACATCGCCAGCATGCCGACGCCGATCAGGCCGAACCGGGCCGCCGGGGTGAGCCGGGGCTTCTTCGGCTCCGGAGCCGCCGGGGCGGCCGCGGGCTGCGCGGCGGCAGCGGCGGGCGCGGCCGAGACCGCCACGGGCGGCGGCGGCCAGGTGATCTCCCCGGCGCGGACGACGGTCACGGCGCGCTGGACCACGTCCTCGAAGTCGATCACCAGCTGCCCGTCCTTGCCGGGCGTCAGCAGGGTGAGCAGGTTGACCAGGTTGGTGCCGAACAGCTGCGACGCCTGGGCGGGCAGCCGGGCGGCGAGATCGGTGTAGCCGATGATGGTGACGCCGTTGCCGGTGACCACCGTGCGGCCCGCGACGGTGCCCTCGACGTTGCCGCCCTGGGCGGCCGCCATGTCGACGACGACGCTCCCGGGCTTCATCGCCGCCACGTCCGCGGCGGTGAGCAGCCGCGGCGCGGGCCGGCCGGGGATCAGCGCGGTGGTGATGACGATGTCCACGTCCTTGGCCTGCTCGTGGTAGAGCTCGGCCGCGGCGCGGTCGTAGTCGGCGGACGTCGCCTTGGCGTAGCCGTCGGTGCTCACCTCCTGGGCGGCGTTCACGGCGAGGTACTCGCCGCCCAGCGACTTCACCTGGTCGGCGACCTCCGGCCGCGGGTCGGTCGCCCGGACGATCGCCCCCAGGCTGGAGGCGGCGCCGATGGCGGCGAGCCCGGCCACACCGGCGCCGGCCACCAGGACCTTCGCCGGGGGGACCTTGCCCGCGGCCGTCACCTGACCGGTGAAGAAGCGCCCGAACACGTGGGCCGCCTCGATCACGGCCCGGTAGCCGGCGATGTTCGCCATGGAGCTGAGCACGTCCATCGACTGCGCCCGCGAGATGCGGGGCACCGCGTCCAGTGCGAGCGCCGTGATCGGACGCGAGGACAGCGCCTTCAGCAGCTCGGGCCGCTGCGCCGGGGCGAGCAGGCCGACCACGGTCGCGCCGTCCCGCAGCCGGTCGATCTCCGCGGTGGACGGCGCGTTGACCTTCAGCACGATGTCGGCGCTCCACGCGTCCGCGATCTGCGCGCCGACCGCGGTGTAGGCGTCGTCGGTGAAGCCGGAGGCCGCGCCGGCCCCGGACTCGACCACGACCTCGTAGCCGAGCGCGAGCAGCCCGCGAACCGTGGCCGGTGTCGCGGCGACCCGGGTCTCCCCGGCGGTCGACTCGGCGACCACGCCGATGCGCCGCGGGGGGTGGTGGGTGGCGTCCTGTGCAGACATCACTCGTGCCTCTCTCGTCGGAGGAGCCGTTGACGGCGGTTCTGCGAACACGGGGGAAGGAGAGTCCTTCCCTCTTGGACGCAGGAACCTACATGCCGGGGCCCGACAGGGGGACGGGGCGAAGCCGTGACGTCCTTCACCCGTTCGGACCGCGGCGCCCCGATCGGCCGGGATCCGCCGTCGACCGGGGCAGCGCAGAGGCTGGTCGGGACGGCCGCGAGGCCACCGCCACGACGGAAGTAGGCTCTCGGCTGATCACACCATCGACGAGGGAGAAGACATGGGTCAGAAGATCATCCGGTTCTCGGACCTGACAGGGAAGCACGCGGAGAACGAGGCCGACCTGGTACGGATCGTGGTCCGCGAGCACCCCGACCTGGCGGACGGCCCGGTCGAGATCGAGGCGCTGGCCGACGAGCTCGCGGCGGTGGAGGAGCACGCGCTCGACCTGGTGACGATCGAGCTGCACCACCCGGACGGCGACGAGCCGGAGACGGTCGTCCTGGAGGCCGAGGTGTTCGACCGGCTGGCCTCGGCCGCTCCGATGGCCGAGGTCCTGCGTGGGGCCAAGCGGGTGACCCGGACGCTCCCCGCCCAGGGCGCCGCACCGGCCGCCGCCAAGGAGCGGCCCAACTACGCCAGCCTGGAGCACGCCGGCAAGCCGCACAAGGGGCGCACCACCGACGCGGAGAAGCAGGTCGTCCGGCAGCACCTGGACGAGGTCAACGAGCGGCTGGCCGCCGCGGGCGTCCGGACGATCGACCTCGGCAACGCCGAGCACGTGAGCCGGTACGGCCTGGAGGAGTTGGCGCGGGAACGCGGTGTCACGATCGGCTGACCGGGGCATCGTTCCGGGCCGGGGACCCAGCGACGCCGTCGGGGTTCCCGGCCCACGAACGACGAAGGCAAGGAGTCCGCACTCCTTGCCACTCTCAACTTATAGCGCAGTGGGGGGCTTGCGGCAAGACCCCCGTCCCGGCGCAGAATCGCTGGCCTGGACCTGGAACAGCGCTACTGGAAGATCCGCGAAGCCGCCCCACGCTCGCCGGATCGACCGCGGAACGGAGCTGCCGTGATGACCCCGACCCCGACCCCGACCTCACTGACGACCAGTGCGTTCGACCTCCCCGACCACCTCGCCGCCAAGGCCGACCCGGCGCTGATCGCGGGCGACGAACGGCACTTCGCCGCCGTCGCGGCGAGCGTGGAGCAGACGGTCGCCGAGCTGTCCGACCGCCTCGACGCCGCGCGCAAGGCGCCCGGCGGGGTCGGCCGGGAGGCGATGGACCGGGACGCGGAGATCCACCGGCTGACCGGCCGCCTGCGCACGCTTCGCCGCTTCGGCCTCGACCTGTGCCTCGGGCGCATCGTCGGCGCGGACGGCGCCGAGCCCGTCTACATCGGCCGGCTCGGCCTCACCGACGGCGACGGCCGCCGGCTGCTGGTGGACTGGCGCTCGCCCGCGGCCGAACCGTTCTTCGCCGCGACCCACGCCGACCCGATGGGCCTGGCCAGCCGCCGCCGCTACCGCTGGACCCACGGCCGGATCGGCGACTACTGGGACGAGGTGTTCACCGCGGACGGACTGGAGGGGCACGCCGCGCTCGACGACCAGTCCGCCTTCGTCGCCAGCCTCGGCGCCAACCGGTCGTCCCGGATGCGGGACGTCCTCGGCACCATCCAGGCCGACCAGGACGCCGTCATCCGCGCCGGGTCCCGCGGCGCGCTCGTCGTCGACGGCGGCCCCGGCACCGGCAAGACCGTGGTCGCCCTGCACCGCACCGCCCACCTCCTCTACTCCGATCCGCGCCTGGGCCACCGGCGCGGCGGGGTGCTGTTCGTCGGCCCGCACCAGCCCTACCTGGCCTACGTCGCCGACGTGCTGCCCAGCCTCGGCGAGGAGGGCGTGCAGACCTGCACCGTGCGCGACCTCGTCGCCGAGGGCGCCGGCGCGCCGACCGAGACCGACCCGGAGGTGGCCCGGCTGAAGTCCTCCGCGGGCCTGGTGCACGCGATCGAGAAGGCCGTCGGCATCTACGAGGAGCCGCCCACCGAGGGGATGGCTGTGGAGACCCACTGGTCCGACCTCTGGCTGAGCGCCGAGGACTGGGCACAGGCGTTCGAGGCGCCGGAGCCGGGAACCCCGCACAACGAGGCGCGCGAGCAGATCTGGGACGAGCTGGTCGGGATCCTGATGGAGAAGAACGACGACGACACCGTCTCGCCGGAGCAGTTCCGCAGGTCGCTGCTGCAGAACGAGGAACTGGTCACCACCCTCCACCGGGCCTGGCCGATGCTCGAAGCCACCGAGCTCGTCGGAGACCTCTGGACGGTCCCCGCCTACCTGCGGCTCTGCGCCCCGTGGCTCGGCCGCGACGAGGTCCGCGCCCTCCAGCGCCCCGACGCCCAGGCCTGGACGGTCTCCGACCTGCCGCTCCTGGACGCGGCACGACGGCGCCTCGGCGACCCGGAGACCGCCCGGCGCAAGCGCCGGCAGACCGCCGCCGTCGCCGCCGAACGCGCGCGGATGGCCCGCGTCATCGACGACCTGCTCGCGGCCGACGACGACGGCGAGGGCGCGGTGACGATGCTGCGCGGGCGGGACCTCCAGGACAGCCTGGTCGACGAGGGCGCGCTGCCCGGGGCCGACCAGGACCGGCTCGCCGGCCCGTTCGCCCACATCGTCGTGGACGAGGCCCAGGAGCTGACCGACGCGGAGTGGCAGATGCTCATCGAGCGCTGCCCGTCCCGGAGCTTCACCATCGTCGGGGACCGCGCCCAGGCCAGGCACGGCTTCACCGAGTCGTGGCAGGAGCGGCTGGAGCGGGTCGGACTGGACCGGGTCGGCCTCGCCTCGTTGAGCATCAACTACCGGACGCCGCAGGAGGTCATGGCGGAGGCCGAGCCGGTGATCCGGGCCGTGCTCCCGGACGCCAACGTGCCCACCTCGGTCCGCAGCAGCGGGGTGCCGGTGGTCCACGGCTCCGTGGCGGAGCTGGACGCCGTCCTCGAAGGGTGGCTCGCCGAGCACACCGAGGGGATCGCCTGCGTCATCGGCGATCCGGCCTTCCGGGCGACGCCCCGGGTCCGGTCACTGACCCCGGAGCTGGCGAAGGGCCTCGAGTTCGACCTGGTCGTCCTGGTCGATCCGGAGCGGTTCGGCGAGGGCGTCGAGGGGGCGGTCGACCGCTACGTCGCGATGACCCGTGCCACCCAGCGCCTCGTCGTCCTCACGAGCTCCTGACCTCACGGCCGCCCGCCACCGGGCGCCTGCCGTCGGCCGCCTGCCGCCTGCCGACTGCCGCCAGCGCCCGCCCGCCGGCTACCGGCCGCCCTGCCGCCCGCCGCCGGCGCCCGTCACCCCGCCGGCGCGTGTCAGCTGTGGTTGACGATGACGTAGATGCCCCAGCCGATCGCCGCCAGCACCACGGCGAAGCACAGACCGGCCACGGTGTAGCCGAGCGGACCGGGCGACGGACGGCGGGTCGCCGGCTCGCCGGACACCGCCGGGGGATTGAGGGCGCGTAGCCCGACCGCGAACAGCGCCGGCAGGCCGGCCCCGGTGAGCATCCCCACGACGAGGATCCTCCACAACGCGTCCAGGTTGATCCAGGAGGTCACGGGGCCACCTCGTCCGTCGGGGGCGCCGGGTGGAGCGAACCCGTCCACGCGGCATTGACGTTCTCCGGGGTCACGGCCGGGTGGCGGGAGGCCGCGAAGAAGGCGATCGAGGCCAGCACCAGGACGATGAAGATCACCACTACGCCCGCGGTCCCGCCGATCGCGTCCGCCACCCAGTAGGTCAGGGCGCCGACCAGCCCGGCGGCCGGCAGCGTGAGCACCCAGGCCGCCACCATCCGGTGGGCGATGTGCCAGCGCACCACCGCGCCCTTCTTGCCCACCCCCGCGCCGAGGATCGACCCGGTCGCCACGTGGGTGGTGGAGAGCGAGTAGCCGAAGTCGGTGGAGGTGAGGATCACCGCGGCCGACGCCGACTCGCTGGCCATCCCCTGGGGTGCCTCGATCTCCACCAGCCCCTTGCCGAGGGCCCGGATGACCCGCCAGCCGCCGAAGTAGGTGCCCAGGGCGATCGAGACCGCGCACGAGGTGATCACCCAGGTCGGGGCGCTCGCACCGGACTGCAGGGTGCCGTTGGCGATCAGTGCCAGCGTGATGACGCCCATGGTCTTCTGCGCGTCGTTGGTCCCGTGGGCGAGCGAGACCATGCAGGCCGAGCCGACCTGGCCGGTCCTGAAGCCGTGCGCGCGGGGACCCTCGGCCACGTCCCGGGTGAGTCGGTAGACGAGGTAGGTGCCCACGGCGGAGATCGTGCCGGCGATCACCGGCGACAGGGCGGCGGGCACGATCACCTTCGAGACCAGCCCCTGCCACTTGACGGCCGAGCTGCCCGCCGCCGCCATCGTCGCCCCGATCACACCGCCGATCAGGGCGTGTGACGAACTGGAGGGGATGCCGACGTACCAGGTGGTCAGATTCCACAGGATGCTGCCCGTCAGGCCCGCCATGACCACGGTGAGGGTCACGTCGACGGTGTCGACCAGGCCGCTGGCGATGGTCGCCGCGACCGCGGTCGACAGGAAGGCGCCGGCCAGGTTCAGCACCGCGGAGACGGCCACCGCGACGCGTGGGTGGAGAGCACCCGTGACGATCGAGGTGGCCATGGCGTTGCCGGTGTCGTGGAATCCGTTGGTGAAGTCGAAGCCCAGCGCGGTGGCAACCACCAACGCCAGGACCACATCGTTGCCGGTCACGGGCACGAACCTAACCCGTGGCCGGCGTCGGCCGCGCCACCGACACCGCGGGGGGCCCGTCGCCGTCGGGCATCATCCGTCCGGACGAACGCACCGCCGAGCCGGGGGAAGTGCCCGTCAGGACGAGGGCGAGAAGGTGCCAGAAGGTGGCGGTGACAGCTCAGAAGGTGATGGCGTCAGAAGGTGGCGGCGTCAGAAGGTGATGGCGTCAGAAGGTGAACGTCATGCCCTCCTCGGCGGCGATCACCTCGCCCGCGAAGGTGCTGCGGGCCTCGGCGGTGGAGCGCGTGCGATCGCTGCCGGGCCAGAAATGGGTGAGCAGCAGGCGCTCGGCTCCGGCGCGGGCGGCCCACGACCCGGCGTCCGCGGCGTTCATCAGACGGGGGTCGGCGGCTGTGCCCTGGAGCGTGGCTCCGGCGATGAACAGGTCCGCGCCGGCGGCGAGCCGGGCGAGGACCGGGTCGGCGCCGGCGTCGCCGCTGTAGGCGACGGTCAGGCCCGGCGCCGTCACCCGCACGCCCGCGTGGGGGACGTGGTGCGGCAGCAGCGCGGTGTCGAGCCGGAACGGCCCCACCCGGTGGTCGGACGGGATCGGGTGGACGTCGAAGACGTCGAACAGGTCCTCGGTCGGTTCCATCGCCTGGACCCGTGCGACGACCCCGGGCGTGCAGTACAGCGGCAGGCGGGCGCCGCGCTCAGGCGCGAAGTAGCGTGCGCGGCACAGGGCGCTGAGGTCGGCGCAGTGGTCGGGGTGCTCGTGCGTGACCACCACGGCGTCCACCTGCCCGTCGGCGCAGCGCTCCGACAGCCGCGGGAACGTCCCGTAGCCGAGATCCAGCACCAGCCGGAACCCGTCGTACTCCAGCAGGAAGCCGCTGGCGCTCCGCCCGGCCTCGGGCCAGGCGCCGCACGTCCCCAGAACCGTCAGTCTCCGCACCCGGCCGATGCTCTCACGCGTGGCCGCCGGGGTCGACCGGGGTCGGACCGGGCCGCCGTTCCCGGGGCCGCGCCCCCCGACCGGCGGCCCCGACCGGCTCAACCACGCCCCGGTGGTGCGGTCCTGAGCGATTGCAGGACGAGCGAGAGGCCGAACTCGAAGCGCTCGTCGAACGACACGTCCTCCAGGTGGGGCGCGACCCGGCTCAGGGCGGGGTAGCCGCCCGGGGCGAGCGCCCGGGCGAGCGTGTGGTCGTCGGGGGAGGCGGCGAGCGCCTGCTCCTCCTGGGTCAGGCCGAGCACGAGATACTGGACGGTCCAGAAGGCCCAGGCGGCCTGCCGCTCGTCCAGGCCGCCGCAGAGGAGGGCGTCGACGGCGACCTCGGCGAAGGCGAGGGTGGCCGGCTCCGCCGCGTAGGTCCCGGCGACGACGACGGCGCCGTCCCGGTGGTCCAGCAGGCAGCGCCGGTAGCGGCGGGCGAGTTCGGCCACCCGCTCGTCCCAGGGCTCCGGCAGGTCGGTCAGCGGGATGCCGGCGAGGATCGCGTCGGCCATCAGCTCCAGCAGGCGGGCCTTGGTCTTGGCGTGCCACAGGACCGTGTTCATCCGCACGCCGAGCCGTTCGGCGATGCCGCGCAGCGAGACGCCGTCGGCGCCCTTCTCGTCGAGGAGTTCGAGGGCGGCCCGCACCACGGCGTCCGGGTCCAGCCCGGTGCGGGTGGAGGTCCGGGGTTGATTCTTGGTCACTGACCTAGTCTACTGAAGGAGCCGAACTTGGTCAGTGACCAAGAGGCATGGCCGACAAGCGTGCGGCCAGGACGTGTGGTGCCTACGAGACGAGGTGTGCCCATGCTGGATGTCGTCATCGCCGGAGCCGGACCGGTCGGGCTCTGGCTTGCCGCGGAGCTGCGGCTGTACGGGGTCGAGGTGACCGTGGTCGAGACCCGGCCCGAACCCGACCCGCACTCCCGGGCCCTGACGGTCCACCCGCGGAGCCTGGAGCTGCTGGCCTGCCGCGGAGTGGAGGGGCCGTTCCTGGCCGAGGGTCTGCGCGTGCCCAACGGGCACTTCGCCGCCCTCACCAGCCGGATGGACTTCTCGGGCCTGGACAGCCCGTTCCCGTTCACGCTCGTCCTCCCGCAGGCCCGCACCGAGGCGCTGCTGGCCGAGCACGCCCGCTCCGTCGGCGTTCGCCTGTTGCGCGAGCACCGGGTGGTCGGCCTGGCCCAGGACGACGAGGGGGTGACCGTGAACGTCGAGTCGCCGAACGGCCCCCACGCGCTGCGGGCGGCCTACCTGGTGGGCTGCGACGGCACGCGCAGCACCGTGCGCAGGGCCGCCGGCATCGACTTCCCGGGAACGGACGCGACCGTCTGGGCCTGGATGGCGGACGTCGTGCTCGACGAGCCGCCGCGCAGCCACACCACCACCAACCGGCACGGCGCCGTCATGGTCTTCCCGTTGCCCGGCGGAGGCCACCGCGTGGTCGGCAACGACGCGGACAGCGTGCGCACCCCGCCGACGCGCCCCACCCTGGAGGAGCTGCGCACCCGCGTGCGACGGATCACCGGCACCGACTTCGGGATGCGCGAGGCGAGTTGGATCTCGGTCTTCGGCAACACCACCCGCCAGGCCGAGCAGTACCGCCGGGGGCGGGTCCTGCTGGCCGGCGACGCCGCGCACATGCACTTCCCGTCCGGCGGTCCCGGGCTCAACGTGGGCCTCCACGACGCCTCGAACCTCGGCTGGAAGCTCGCCCAGACCCTGGCCGGCACCGCCCCCGCGGGCCTGTTGGACAGTTATCACGCCGAGCGCCACCCGGTCGGCGCCGACCTGCTGCGCAGCACCCGGGCGCAGACCGGCCTGATGACCGCCTACACCCCCGAGGTGCTGGCCCTGCGCGACCTCCTCGGTGAACTCATCACCGAGGTGGGGGAGTTCTCCACCGCACTGGCCGTCCGGGCCGCCGGGCTCGCCGCCGTGTACCCGTCCGCCGACCCGGCCACCGCCCACCCGCTGACCGGTTCCCGAGCTCCGGACCTGGTCGTCGACGGTCCGGGCACGCTGTTCCCGCTGCTCCGGACGGGCCGGTACGTCCTGCTCGACCTGGCCCCGGGCTCCGGCCCGGCGTCACTCGCGTCGCTCGCCCACGACGTCCGGCCCGGCCTCGACGTGCACGGTGCGCCGCCCGTGGAGGACCGACCCCGCTGGACGGGCGTCACCGCCGCCCTGGTGCGCCCGGACGGGCATCTCGCCTGGCTGAGCACCGAGACGGACCGGCCGGCCCTGCTCGCCGCGGCCCGTGAGGCGGTCGCCGCGACGCTCGCCCCCGCACCGGCAGTCGCCTGATCCGGAGGCCCGGCCGGGCCTCCGCGAATCCGGCCGGGCGACCCCGGCCGGGCCGGAATCGTCCAGGTCCGGTCCGGCCGGGGTCGGCGAGCCGGAATGCGTCAGCGGTACCAGCCGCGGACGGCGACGGCGGTCTCGCGGACGTCCGCCCGCCCGTCGCGGATCCGGGCGGCCAGCTCGACGGCCTGCTTGGGCTCCGCGGTGACGATCACGCCGGAGGCGCTGAGGTACGAGGCGGCGACGACGGCGGCGAAGTGCTCGTTGGCGGAGTCCAGCGCCGGTACCCGGATGAGCTGGTGCATCAGCGCGGCCGCGCGCTGGTGCAGCGCGCCGTACACGGGCACGTCCATGACCTCGTCGACGTGGCGGGCGACCGCGGCGGCGAGGGAGCCGTAGTCGGTGACGTCCGGGTCGGCGGGCAGGAACTGGTGGGCGACGTCGAGCAGCCAGGCCCGGTCGATCCGCAGGATCACGCGGCGTCCGCCGTTCCGGGCCGGGCGGCTTCCTTGTGGTAGGGGCCGAACTCGGCCTCGAAGGCCGGCGCCCAGGCCTGGGCGAAGTGCGCCGCGGCGGTGAGGAACCGTTCCCGCCGTTCGTCGGCCTCCTCGGCCAGCACCTTGCGCGCGTAGTCCGGCAGGCTCATCCCCGCCGCCTCGGCCCGCTGTTCGAGGGCCGCGTGGATGCTGTCGTCCAGGCGCACGTTCAGTTGCTTCATGCCCGGTAGCGTATCCACCGCTAGCGGGCGCTACAAGCGTGGCGGGGGCGTGCCTCTGCGCCGTGCGCGCGCCGCGGCCGGGCAGAGCCTTGACAGGGGCGAGGGGCGCCGTGAAACTCATCGCACGCGAACCGGTCGAGGGGATCGGCCGGCGCCGCCGCGGGAGAGCGGCGGACCGGGCGCGGCCGGGTGCCGCCGACGCGCGGGCGCGGCCCGTCGGCTCGGCCGTGGCCCTTCCGGGCCCGGCGCCGCCCCCGGGGACATCGGGGCCCCGGCGTCGGAGCCCGGCAGACCGGAGCGGCTCTCGTAGTGGTTTCGGCCGGGCCGCCGCCGGGTGAGTCCGGTTGCGCCCCGACCCATTGGAGACAAGAGGGGTTGTGCGCCCATGGCACATCCGGCGGAGTCCGACAACGTTCCCCGGCGGCGTCCCGGGGCCCTGCGCGGCAGGTGGCCCGGAGCGGTCAGCCGGCCCGGCTCCGCGGAGTTCGAGGCGTCCGCCAAGAACTGGCTGTTCGACCTCGCCCCCGCGCGCTGGCGGCACGAGGAGGTCTTCCACCGCAACCCCGTCGAGTTGGCGTGCATGCTCCGCCTGCACCTGGACGCGGAGGTCCTCGCCATGCAGGCCGGTCTGAAGGCCCTGCGTACGGCGCTGGCCGGACGGCTGCGGCGTGCCGACTCGATCGAGATCATCGAGGCCTACGTCCGGGAACAGGCCTGGGCCAAGGGGATGCGCGAGCAGGTCGCGCTGGTCGAGGAGGCGCTCCACCAGGCCCTCGGCGGCGCCGCGCGCAAGCGGGTCGCCTGGCGCATCGTCACCGGCCCGTGACCTGCTCCGCGGCGGTGCCCCTGCGTCCCGACCCCGCCGCGGGACTCGCCTCGGCTCAGGCCGTGGCGGGGGCCTGCAGCTCGATCTCCCCGGGGCGCCAGGACCGGTCGAAGAAGGCGGCCAGCGGGCCGTGGAGGCGCAGGATCGCGAACCAGTTGCGGCCGGGCACGGTCTGCACCCAGTTGCCCTCGGGCACCCCGTCGGGGAGCACGGGATCGAACCAGAGACTGACCGACCCGTCCTTGTCCGGGACGGCGGCCGGGGTCGGACAGGCCCGGGAGCCGGCCCGGGGGAAGCGCTGGTCGGTGGCGAGCATCGATCGCGTCTGGCTGTCGTAGAGGGTGATCGACCAGGACCGCTCGGCCGGCACCGCCGGCGGCAGGATCAGCCGGTACGTCCGGTCACCCTCCAGCGGAAGCCCGGTGGAGTCCACGGTCGCCCCGAGGTGCTGCGAGCCGAGCCCGGGCAGGTCCGTGGAGATCGCCGGGGTGACGCCGGTGGCGAGGTAGAAGTACGACGTGCGGGCGTCGAGGTGCTCCGCCGCGTCGTCGGGCGGGGGCTGGACGCCCTCGGGGGCGACCGGCGGCCGCGCGGTCCGGGAGCCGAACCCGCCACCGAAGGGCGGCGGCGTCCAGTGGGAGCCGGTGCCGGGCTGGAAGTCCAAGCCCCCGGCGGCGCGCGGTCGCATCGCCACCGCCCGTACGTACGCGTTGGCGGTCGCCGCGGCGTCCTCCAGCACGTCCTGCCAGTAGCCGTCGGGGGTGAAGGGGCGGTCCTTGGCGATCCCGATCGCGGCGATCGGCGCGGCAGCCTGCGGGTCCAGCGCGGTGGCCGGCTCGGCCTGCACCGCTTCGTCGAGGAGGGCGAAGAAGGAGGCGTCCACCGGCGCGACGGTGTTGATGGCCAGACCACTGCCTTCGACGAAGCGCGGCGTGCGGGGCGGGGCGGGCGGGGCGAGGGCGGTGCGGCCGAGCAGGGCGGAGCCGACCGACGTCCCGTAGCCGCCGGGCGTGTACGGGGTGATCTTCAGCTGCTCCCGGATCCGGTGGGCCGCGGGCGCAGGGTCGTCGTTCTCCGGGAAGCAGCGCCCGAGGAGCCACACCCGGCTCGTCCGCACCCGGTGCACGAACATCCCTCCTTCGGGCAGCGGGCCCCGGTACCCGGGCCCGACGAAGAGGTGGCGGCCGCCTTCGCCCCGGTCCGGCCCGAGTTCCCCCAGGTCCGTCACCCAGCGGAACCACATGTCGTCGGCGACGGTCAGGCAGTCGGGCGGGGCGTCCACCACCACCGGGCCCGCGCCGAGGTCCAGGAAGGTCAGGAAGCAGACGGTGTCGGCATCGGCGGTCAGGAACAGCGACCGGCAGTCCATCAGCTCGGAGAAGACCAGCACGTCGCCGTCGGCGACCCCGGCGGCGAGCATCGCCCTGCGCATCGCCCAGAGCGAGACGGCGGGCAGGCCTGCCCGGTAGGCCTCGACGGCGTGCAGGCGGTCCAGCCGTGCGTAGACCGCCGCCGTGGTCTCGGGGGTCGGCATGCCGTCGGCGAAGACGAAGGTGCCGGCCGTCGTCTCCACGGTGTCGGGGGTGACCAGGGAGGCGGGCACGGGGTCGAGCTCGGGCACGGAGGGTCCTTTCGGCGCAGCCGAATACGGTCCGACCTTAGGCGAGCAGAACAGATGGTGCATTTCGCCCGGCGGTGTGCTGGTCGGCTGGTGGTGCCGGTGGTCCGCCATGAAGATCCGCCGGTGATGGCCCGCCGGTGATGGTTTGCCGGTGTCGACCGCCCGGGCAGCGCCGGTCGCCCGGTGGCGCAGGCGCCGGCGTCGGGCTCGCTGTCGCCGCCGCGGGCCGGCGAGGCCCGTTCGGGGGCGCCGTACGGCGGACGCTCCTGCCCGGATGGTGCGAAAGCCGGGGGGTGTTCCTAGGGTTGAGCTGACGGGGCGAGGAACCGGGAAAGGGGCGGGGCCCATGGGCGAGGCGATCGGCTCGATGCTGACGTCGGCCGTCGGCATCGCGATCAGCCCGTTGCCGCTGGTCGCGGTGATCCTCGTGCTGGCCACGCCGCGCGGGCGGACCAACGGCGCCGCCTTCACCGCCGGCTGGGTGCTCACCCTCAGCGCCGTGGTGGCCGCCGCCGTCGCGGCCGGCAGCGGACTGAGTGCCGACGGGGCGAAGCCCACCTGGGCCCACTGGCTGAAGCTCGCTCTGGGCGTCCTGTTCGTCGTGCTCGCCGCCCGGCAGTGGCACGACCGGCCCCGGGCCGGCCGCGTGGCCGCGCCGCCGACGTGGATGCGCGCGGTCGACCGCTTCACGCCCGCCGAGTCCGCCGGTCTCGCGGCCCGGCTGGTCGGGGCCAACCCGAAGAACCTCGTCCTGGCGGTCGGCGGCGCGGTGTCGATCGCCACCAGCGGAGCGAGCGGCGCGGGCAAGGCGGTGGCCGGTGCGCTGATGGTGGCCATCGGCTCGCTCTGCACCCTGGTCCCGCTCGGCGTCCACCTGTTCGGTGGCGGCCGCGAGACCCGGATGCTGGAGGAGTGGAAGGCGTGGACGGCCACCCACAACTCCGCAGTCACGTCCACGGTGCTGGCCGTCCTGGGCACCGAGTACATCGGCGACGCCGTATCCGCCCTCGCCTGACGCGCGGGCAGCGCCCGGGTGGGCGCGGACCGTCCCGGGGAGCCCGACCGGCCGTCCCAGCCCGACGGGCCTCCCGTCGGGGCCCGGCGGGTCGCCGACCAGGCAGGCCGGCGAACCCCCCGAGGCGCGGGCGTGCGGGCGCGGCGCGGCACGGTGAGGCGGGTCGGTGCGTCAGTGCGTCGGTGCGTCAGTGGGTCCCCTACCGGGCCGCGTAGCGGTGCAGGGCCGCGCCCAGGTACTCCGCGCGCGGGCCGGCCAGCCGGGCCAGCTCGGCGGGTGAACCGACGAACGCGATCTCGACGAGCTCCCGCTCCGGGGGCAAAGCCGCGAACCGCTCGCAGACGAGCGCCCGCGGCAGCGCGGGCGCGAGGAAGAGCACACCGATGCTCCCGTACGGCCCGCGGGTGACCGCCCAGAGCCTCAGTTCCTCGGGCGCCGCCCGGATCCCGGTCTCCTCGGCCAGCTCGCGGGCCGCCTCCCGGTGCAGATCGGCGGTGTCCAACGGCCGGCCGTCCGGGCGCGGTTCGACGGAGCCGCCGGGTGGCTGCCACCGGCCGGGCGTGGCCGTCGCCGGGGACATCCGGCCGACCAGTAGCCGCCGGTCCGAGGTGGGCTGGAGGACGCTGACGGACAGCGACGCGGTGGGAACCGTCGTGCCGGGCACGTTCCGCAGCGCGTAGTGGCGGTAGGTCGCACGGGTCCACGAGACCACCAGCCGGCCCGGTCCGTCCCACGACACCCCTGTGCACGCCACGACCGGCCCGTCGAAGAGCGCCGGGTTCCTGCGGACGGCCTCGTCCCAGACCCGGTCCCTGGCCGCGCGCTCCTCGGCGGACAGGCGGAGCGGGGGAGCTTCGACCAGGACGAGGTCGCGCACGTCCAGGACCTCGGAACGGGTCGGCGGCGCCAGCGGTTCACGCACCCGTTCATGATCCCGGCTCCCGCCGCGGCCGTGCCGCACGACACTCGTGCGCTGCGGTGACTCGTGGCGCCGTCGGAGGGGGAGTGATCGGGGGCGTGCCCGTCGGTCGCCGGTCAGACGCCGAGGCCCGGGAGGACCTCGGCGCGGGGGAGCTGCGCCACCGCCGCGCCGGGGAGGATCAGCTTGCCCCGGCGCCGCCCGCTGCCGATGAGGACGTGCGGGGCGGCGACCACCGCCTCGTCGACCAGCAGCGCCCAGCTGCTCGGCAGGCCGACGGCGGTGATGCCGCCGTACTCCATCCCGGTCTGCGCGACGGCGACGTCCATGGGCGCGAACGAGGCCTTGCGGGCGCCCAGGTGCTTGCGGACGGCCGTGTTGACGTCCAGGCGGGTGTCGGCACGCACCAGGCAGGCGGCGAGGGTGACGTCCCCGCCGCGCTTGGCGGCCACCACCACGCAGTTGGCGGAGAGTTCCAGCGGCACGTCGTAGGCCTGGGAGAAGACGGCGGTGTCCGCCTTGTCGGGATCGGTGTCCACGTACAGCACGGACTCGGCCGCCTCCCGTGCATCCCAGCTCTTCAGGGCGTCGGCAACGGGGGCGGCGAGGTCGTCACCGACGTCGAGCGCTGCGCGGACGGTCGTGAAGTTCCCGAACGGAGGGTGCAGGTGCTCGCTCATGGCGCGGACTGTACCGCAGGCGACCGGGGGCCTTGAGACGACGACCGGGGTCGGAGACGTCGAGTCGGCCTCGGGGCGCGGCCGTCGGGGCGTGGCCGTGGGGTCCGCGGTCGTCTGGCCCGCGCCGTCGGGCCGCCGTCCCGTGTTCGGGTCCGCGCCGCTGGGCCGTCGTGCCGTGTTCGGGCTCGCGACCGTCGGGCCCGAGGTCGTCGGCCCGTCACTCCGCAGGCAGCCGCAGTGGCCGGTTCCGCCGTCGTGGTGGCACCGAGGGTCTTGCGCATCGAGCAGTTCTGCTCAATCATGCTCGATGCGCTGACGAATCACGCAGAAATGGCCAGTGGTTCAAGCCAGTCCCTCGCTCTCCCGCACGTCGCACGAGTGGTGATCACATGCGCGCACTCCGGCTCGTCACCGTCGTCGTCTACCTGATGACAACACTGCTCCTCACACCCGTGACCGCCTCGACGGACGCCCAGGCGGCTTCCGTCTCCGGCGCCCCCGACGTCGTTCCGGCGCTGCGCCAGTGGTCCGCCGGCACCGGCACCTACACGTTCACCCCGGCGAGCCGGATCGTCGTCAACCCCGCGTACACCACCCAACTCTCGGACGAGGCGGCCACCTTCGCCGAGGACCTCGGGGCGCTGACCGGGCGCAGCGTCACCGTCGCCACGGGCTTCGCGGGGGCCGGGGACATCGCGCTGACCCTCGGCGACTCCTCGGTGCCCTCCGACGGATACCGGATGGCCGTCGGCCAGTCCCTCACGGTCGCCGCACCCACCGACACCGGAGCGTTCAACGGCACCCGGACGGTGCTCCAACTCCTGCACCGGTCAACGACGGTGGCGGCCGGCACGGCGGTGGACTGGCCGTCGAAGCCGGAGCGCGGCCTGATGATCGACCAGGGGCGGAAGTTCTTCACGGTCGACTGGGTGAAGCAGCACATCAAGGAGCTGGCCTACCTCAAGCTCAACTACTTCCACTTCCACCTCTCCGACACCTTCGGCTTCCGGCTGGAGTCCGCCACCCATCCGGAGATCGTCTCCGCCGACCACTACAGCAAGCAGGACATCGCCGACCTCGTGGCGCTCGGGCAGAAGTACCACGTCGCCATCGTCCCGGAGATCGACACGCCCGGGCACATGAACCCGATCCTCGCCGCCCACCCCGAACTGAAGCTCCGGAACAGCGCGGGAAGCGCCAGCGCCGACTTCGTCGACCTCTCGCTGCCCGGCACGTACACCCTGATCAAGGACCTGATCGAGGAGTACCTGCCGCTCTTCCCCGCGCCGTACTGGCACATCGGCGCCGACGAGTACGTCTCCGACTACAGCCAGTACCCGCAGCTGCTCAGCTACGCCCGCGCCACCTACGGTGCCGGCGCCACGGCCAAGGACGCCTACTACGGGTACGTCAACTGGGCCGACTCCCTGGTCCGTTCGCACGGCAAGACCACCCGCATGTGGAACGACGGCATCAAGCCCGGCGACGGCACGATCACGCCCAACGCCGACATCCTGGTCGAGTTCTGGTACGACTACGGGCTGACCCCGCAGCAGCTCGTGAACGCCGGGCACGTCGTCGCCAACGAGTCCTGGACCCCGACCTACTACGTGCTCGGCGGCGCCAAGCCGGACACCGGGTGGATGTACGAGTCCTGGACCCCGGACCTCTACCAGGGCGGCAACACGATCACCGACGGCACCCGGAACCCCGGCTCGCTGATCCACGTTTGGTGCGACAACCCGACCGCCGAGACCGAGAACCAGATCGCCGCCGGCCTGTTCCAACCGCTGCGGGCTCTCGCCCAGCAGACCTGGGGATCGCCCAAGCCGGTCGGCACGTACGCCGACTTCACCCCGATCACCGCCGCGATCGGCCACAACCCCTCGTGGCCGGCCACCGGTTGGCCGGGCAACCTGGCGCAGAACCGGCCCACGACGGCCTCCAGCACCGAGACCGCCGGCCTCCCCGCGGCCGCCGCCACCGACGGCGACACCGGCACCCGCTGGTCCAGCGCCTTCAGCGACCCGCAGTGGCTACAGGTGGACCTCGGCTCCACCCAGTCGATCGGACGGGTCGTCCTGCGGTGGGAGACGGCCTACGGGAAGGCCTTCCAGGTCCAGCTCTCCGACGGTGCCACCTGGCGCACCGTCTACTCCACCACCACCGGCACCGGCGGCGTCCAGGACCTCACCGGCCTCAACGGCTCCGGCCGCTACCTGCGCCTCCACGGCACCCAGCGTGGCACCTCCTGGGGCTACTCCCTGTACGAGATGGAGGCGTACGCCCCCGGCGGCCTGTCCGGCACCCGCATCCTCTCCACCGGTGGCAGGGCGCTTGACGACCCCGCCTCCAACACCGCTCCGGGCACCCGGCTGATCACCTGGACCACGCACGGCGGCCCCAACCAGCAGTGGCAGCTCTCCCTCAACGGCGACGGCAGCTACACCATGGTCAACGGCGCGTCCCGGCTCTGCGCCGGCCTCGCCGACGGCTCCACCGGAGCCGGCACCGCCGTGGTCCAGGCCGCCTGCAGCGGCGGCGACAGCCAACGCTGGCTGCTCACCGCGCGCGGCGGCGGGTACACCGTCGCCAACAAGGCCGGCGGCCTGCTCCTGACCACGGCCAGCACCGCCGACGGATCCCCCGTCACCCTGCAAGCCGCGGGCAGCACCCTGCTCCAGATCTGGCAGATCGCCTGATCGCCGGATCCCTCAGGTGCGCGACGGTTTGCGGCCACGACGGGAGTCGCACCCGGCGCCTGCCCGCCCGCCCCGATGAGGACGGCACGGCATCATCTCCGGGACTCCGGGGCACGCGACCGCGCCGCGTTCGTCGAACCGTTCACATCGCCTGGGGGAGGCACCCAGTCGACGGCCCTCCACCGCTCGCCGAGCCGGAGCGCGTGGTCCCCGAGGTGCCCGGGTGGCGCCCCGGCCTCGCGGTGGGCGCGTGGGAGGCTCACGGCAGGGCGAGCCGCAGGGTCTCGCTGACGGCGTTCATCGTCCGTTCGTCGAGCCGAATCTCCTGCACCTCGACGTCGTAGAGGCCGGGGCGGATGGTGGTCACGAAGTCGGTCAGGACGTGGCCTGCGACGTCGTCCACCACGCAGGGCTGATGGTCGGCGATGGCCACGGCCGTCGGCCACTTGTCCGAGCCGGTGCCGATCTGGGCGACCACGACGGTGTCGAGGACGGCGTTGCGGGTGTCGTTGGAGATCACCACCCACATCCCACCCATGCCGTCGCGCCCGACGACGATCACGTCCCCGCGCCGGAGCGAGGTCACAGGCTTCCTTCCATGGCGCTGACGGCGAAGTAGGTGGCGCGGTCCGCGAGTGCCGTCTCCTCCGCCCGTCCGAGGGAGCGGCTCATTTGCCGGTAGCCGGCCTCCAGGGTGACGGCCAGTGCCCGGTCGAGGGCGGCGGAGTGAACGAAGCGCTTGACCGGGAGCCCGGCACCGGCCGCCGCTCGACGGATCCGGGTCAGCTCGGCCTCCGTGAAGGAGACATTCAAGGCTGGCATGACCACGACGGTACCGTCATCCGGTACCGGTGGCCAGGTATGGCGGGGATCCGGGTCGGGCCCGCCCCCCGTCAAGACGCGGCAACCCGTCCCCCACCCGCCCTGGAGCCGGACAGACCCACCGCCGGCACCGTCTTGACAGCCCCAACGGCCTGCGTCGGCTGCTCTCCTTGTCCCCCGGCGCCACCACCAGGACGCCATCGGACCCTGACAGGAGAAACGCCATGTCCATCCTCAACACCCGCAAGGCGCTGACCGTTCTTGCGGCGGGCGCGGCACTCGTCGGCGCCACCCTCACCGTCGCTGCGCCGGCCTCGGCCGCCACGCGGCAGGTCGACTCCCGGGTCGCCTGCGCGACCGACTACTACCACTGGTGCGACGCCGTCAGTGCCAGCGGTGAGTACGCACAGATGAACGTGTACTGGGGGAGCGACGGCCACGAGTACGTCGACGCGTTCCTCAACACCTCCCACTACGGCCAGTACCTGTGGATCCTGACCTGGAACGGCAGCGGCTGGGACTGGGCCGGGGTTCCCGCCACCATCGACGAGCACAACGGCTACTGGGGAGCGGTCGACACGGGTCGCTCCGACGCGGGGAAGACGATCAAGCTCGCCGTCTACAACTGGGACACGGGCGGCTACCTCTACACCAACGCTCACTGATCCGGCCGGCTCCGCAGGTCCGGAGCCCACGGTCCCGACGCCCTCGCCCTCCGTGCGAGGGCGTCGCCGTTCCGGGGGCGGGGGGCTCCGCGGAACGGTGGCCGCGAGCCCGTGGCTACGGAGCAGTGGCCGCGCGCTGCAGCCGGGCGTGGAACGTGCTCGTCGCGGACGGGTCTGCGCCGGCCGCGGAGTGGAGTCGCCGGGCGCGGGCGGCCTGGGGGTGGTCACCGAGGAGGGTGAGCTCGTGGGCGAGGAACGGCAGCAGGTCTTCGTCGCGGGGACCGACGTCGTCGAGGAGACGGATCAGGGTGCAACGGGCGAGCTCGGTGCGGCCCTGGCGGCGAGCGAGCCGGGCCCAGGTGAGGTCGGGTTCGGCGCCGGGGTCCTGGCCGTGGCTGGAGTCGTCCAAATCGCCAGCCCAGGAGCGCAGTTGTTCGGGCCGGTCGGGGAAGCCGCCGAGCAGGTCCCGGATCTCGGGATCCCGCTCGCGCAGGGAGCTCAGCAGGCGGTGGTCGGCGGGATCGCCGTACAGACCGATCAGGACGGCGGCGAGGCGGAGCTCGTCGGTCGGGCCGAACCGTGCCTCGGCGAGCAGCAGGTGACGCAGCAACGGCAGGTCGGCGGGTCGGCGGTCGTACCGGGCCGCGCGCAGCGCGGTGGCGCGGCGGGCGGGGTCGGCGGTCGCCTCGGCGCTGTCGGCGTGGCCCGCGGGACGGGCACGGAGCAGAGCGAGGTCGGCGTGCCCGGGGGCGAGGACGGTCTCGCGAAGAGGGAGGTGCGAGCGCTCGGTGAGGGGCGTGTAGGCGTTGAGCCCTTCGGCGTTCAGCAGGAGGTGGTCGGGTTCGGTGCGTCGCAGGGCACGGTGCAGCCGGCGGACCAGTTCAGCGGGCGCGATGCGGCGCAGACCGAGGGCGGCGAGCAGGCGGTCGCGGTCGGCGTCGAGGCCGGGACCGTAGTACTCGGCGAGCTCCTTCTCCGAATCGGCGATCTCGGCGGCCAGTTCGGTGTCGGTGGCGTCGGGATCGAGGTGGACGTGATCGTGCCAGCAGGGCAGGCCGATCAGGGTCTCCAGCGCCTCGTCCAGGCCGTCGGCGATCAGGCCGGCCTCACCCTCGGACCCGGCGTACAGGATCGCGCCGTCGGGACACCGGAAGTAGGTGCCGCCGGTGTCGTCGCCGGCGATCGCCGTGAGCGGCCCTCCGGACGCCAGCCGGACGGACTCGACGTGCTCGGTCCGGTCGAGGTCCAGGTTGAACGGGTAGGCCGCGAGCTCGGCGAGCTCCGGGTTCTCGCGCAGGAGGCGGAGGGCGCGGTGATCGGTCATGTCGAAGGACGCTAGCAGGCGGCTGTGACAGCCGGCCCGGGCCGACGGATGCCCCGGTGAGGGCCGCGAACACCGGGTCGGACACTCCCCGAACGGCGCGGCACCATGGCCGTGCTCCGAGGAGCCGCCGATGCCGCGGTGATTCGCCGGCTCCTACCTGCTGCGACCGAGTCCGGGAACCGACACTCCGTCAGTCGCCAGAGGTGCGGACTTAAGGCCTGTGTCCCGGCCAGCGCGCGACCTGCAGTCGGCACCTGACGCTTGTGCACGGTTGTCAACCGGGACGGGGCGGTGGACCGGGTTCCTCCCGGCGCAGCCCGCGGTTCGTCGGCACGTCTAGGGTTACCGGGTGGACATAGCAGCAGTGGCGATTGCAGTGACCGGTGTGGCGGGGACCCTCGGGGCCGCGCTGCTCACCCAGCGGGGCGCTGACCGGGCCAAGCGGCGCGAGCTGGAACTCGGCCAGGCCCTCCAGGACGCCCGCGAGAACCTGGCCCTGCGCCGCGGGTGTTACACCCGGCTGTACCGCGATGCCCGGCAGTTCGCGACCGCCCTCGGCCGGCACCTGCACGTGCTGCGCGACCGGAGCCCCGGTGAGGACGACGTCCGGGCGCTGGAGGAGGCCAAGGACGCGCACCGCAACCACTGGTCCGAGGCCCTGATGGTCGCACCGGACGCCGTGATAGCCCCGGGGGACACGGCGAACCAGGCACTCACCCGCGTGTACGGGATGGTCAAACGCCTGGAGCAGGGCGATGCGCGGCCCGGCGAGAGCCTGCAGTCCGCCGCGGAGGCGCAGCACGAGCTGTGGGCGTTGATCAAGGTGATGCGGCACGCGATGCGGCGCGACCTGGGGGTGGCCGGGGAGTTCTAGCCTGTCGGCCGAGCGGACTCCGCCTTGCGGACAGCCGGGACCGTCGTCCGCGGCTCGTAGCCGGCCGCGGCGGCCGGGTAGCGTTCGTGGGCTACCCGGGCGTCATGCCGCGAAGGAGCAGAGGGCCGTCAGCGCGGCGTGGACCTCCCGTTCGATCTTGGCGTAGTGACCGGGCGGGTCGCCGTACTCGGGGTGGAATCCGGACTCCTCCTCGTGCCCGGTCTCGATGGTGAAGGCGAAGACCGGCGCCCTGCCCGGGTCGTCGAACTGGCGGCGGAAGGCGTAGTCGTCGGTGGTGCCGGTGACCGGGCCGCCCAGGGGGTGGTACAGCGAGGCGCTCTGGCCGACGTCGTAGGTGGAGTGGATGCGCCGGGGGTTCGCGGCGCCGACGGTGGAGTCCACCCCCGCGCTGCGCAGGATGGCGTCGCGCATCTCACCGGCGATGGTTCCGAGGGTCTTGCGCACGAAGTGCGGTGGGGAGTCGGGCACGAACTCGCTGTAGTTGGGGCGGTTCGCCGGTAGACCGGGGCTGCCCGGACGGAGGCCGTCACGCTTTCCGGTCCAGGCGGGCGAGGAGAAGCTCATGGACGGGTCGCTGCCGTTGTCCTCGATGCCCCAGCAGAGCAGGACCTTGCGGCCGAACTGGTGGACGTCGACGAAGTACGTGGCCCTGGTGTGGTCGATCAGCCACTGCACGTTGGAGGTCTCCGGCTCGGAGGCCGCGGACGGTCCCCGATAGGTCTCGGTCCTGCTGTCCGTGGAGGCGGGGCCGTCCCGGTAGAAGGACAGGTAGACCCCCATGTCGTAGTAGTCCTCGAACTTCCAGGCGATGTCGTGGTTGCGGTTGATGTCCACTCCCACCTTGTCGGGATTGGGGTGGGGCCGCCGGTTCTTGCGCCAGCCGGCGCGGATCGGGTCGGTCGGCGGGTGCAGCTGGTCGAACAGCCGCCCGTCGGGATTGATCAACGGCGCGACGTAGAGGTCGACACCGTTCAGGATCCGCTCCACCTCTGTCGCCGGGACGGTGAACGGAGGGTAGTCGACCGCCGGGCCGGCCGGGAGCGGCCGGCAGGACATCGAGGGGAAGACGATGTCGGAGCCGGTCGAGCGGCTGACCAGGATGTTCTGCGCGAAGTGGACCAGTGCGTCCGGCGGCGCCGACTCACGTGCGTGGACACCACCGGTCAGCACCACGGCCGGACGGCCGTTCTGCGGTGCGTCCGCGATGCGGACGAAGTGGACCTCCCGGTTCTCGACGCTGCGGTTCGGGAACTCACCGAGCGTGCAGAGGGAGGGGAAGGTGGCCGCGAGGTCGGCGAGCGCCGCCTCGATCTGGGCCGGTGTCTGGGGAACGGTCGGCGTGGCGTAGGGCGGGGGCATCGCTCACACCTCCCCGCGCTCGGCACAGCCGCGGCCGATCACGGCCGACATCCGGGCGCGCTGGTCGGCGGCGCTCTCCGAGGAGAGCAGCACCGTCACCTGGGCACCCTCTGCGATCGCCGCCTCGACGGCCTGGTCGGACGCGTACGCCGCGACCTTGTACTGGTCGTCGGGCCGGGTCTCCAGGCTCGAACGCACCATGTGGAGCTCCGGCAGGCCCTGCACGGCGCGCAGGACCTCCTCGGAGCCTTCGATCTGAACGAGGCTCACGGCAAACACCACCTTGCCGGCGGTCCCGCTCGGCGGCTGCGGTGCGTGAGCGCGGGACCGGGCCTGCCCGCCGCGTCCGGCGCCGCTTCCGGGCCCCGGTCGACCGCGCTTCGGACACACAGCGTCACCGCTGGCCCGCATCGGTCTGTGTGACAGACGGTGACAAGGACCGGAGCATCAGGGGCCGGGTTCCCGCTGTCGGGCGCGGGGAACCCACGCACACCTTCAGCCTGGCACACCGAGCCCCGGACGTAAACCGCCTTCGGACGGCCGCCGGTGCGCGGCCGGCGTCGGATCCTCCGGCCCTGCCGGCGTCCGATCCTCCGGCTCTGCCGACGTGCTTGCCGGGGTCGGGACGACGTGTCCTCCCGGCCATGGGGCATCGTCCGCCGGGGATGGCACGGAGCCGGGGGGCCCGCCCTCAGGCCTCGTTCGTCCGGACCTCCTGGAGCAGGCCCCAGGTGAAGTCGGCGGTGGCCGGGCGTGGCCGCCCGTCGTCGTCCGGGGCGGTGAAGTCGAGTTGGAAGCGGGTCGGCGCGCTGCCCTCGCGCGGCACGGCGGAGGGAAAGGCGGTCCCCAGGTCGCCGACGACGCAGCTCCACGGCGTGAGGTCCGCGAGCGTGCGCAGCACCGGTGGCGGGCTACCGGGTCCGCGCACCAGCCACTCGTTGAGCAGCGGGCTGCCGGTCTCGGCAGGGCCGAGGAGGATCTCGAAGCGCAGATTCGGCCAGAGAGGCAGGGCCCACTGCCGCGCGGTGCACGCCAGGTCCCCGATGCGGCGCGGCACGACCGCTTCCGCCGGCCCGAGCACCGCGGCGTAGCGCGCAGCGCCGCGGGGGAAGCGGGGCGCGCGGACCATCGCCTGCCAGCGCTTGTTGGCCTCTCGCATGACGGCCCGGGTGGCCCCCAGCCGGCGGACCGCCTCCTCCACCAGCTCGGGGTTGAAGTCGGCCATCCGCCGGAGCAGGACCAGCTGGAACTCGGTCGGCCCGAACGCGTTGATCGCCATACCGGCAGCCTACGGCTCGGTGGTCGGTGGCCCTGCACTGTCCGGGGCGTCTGTTGTCGGGGGCCGGGTGGGTGCCGGGCCTACTGAGCGGGGGTGGCGGGCTGGTTGTCTGGTGGTGCCGGTGGCGGCCGGTGGGTGAGTTTTCACGGGGCGGTGGGTTCGTCGGGTTCTGATGGTGGCCGGGCCTTGGGTCCGGTCGGGCCTTGGGTCCGGCTGGGCGGGGGTGTGGGTCGGGCTGGGGTGTCGGTTCTGTCGCTTGTCCGTGCCCGTTCACGCCGCTGGTGGAGACCGGTACCGATTCTTTCCCTCGGGCGAGCGCCGTTGTCGAGCGTAACGCCGCCACCGCGTCATGACCGGCCCCGGTCCGGGTTACCGGGCCGAGGCCGCCGGGTTCCTCCGAGGCCCGTGCGGCTTCCCCGCCTCGGCCGTTGAGCACGTCGAGCAGGCAGTGAACGGCCGCGTCGGCTTCGATACCTTGGTGGAGTGGGTCGTCGGTCTTCTTGGAGGTCCTCCTTGTCGCCGGGTGGGGCTGACGTGGCGTCACTGTCTCGTGGTCGGTGTGGGGCTCCATGGTGTCCGCCCGGCCGCGTTCAGCCGGGCGCGGCGATCGGGCGGGTCATGGGCGGGCGTTCTTGACGAACTCCCGCCGCCCAGGCGGGGCGCGTCGTAGCCGGCGTCCGCGCCGACGAGCAGGTCCGGTTCACCGGGCTGCCATTGTCCGGCCGAGATCATCCGCTCGACCAGGTCGCGTAGTTGCTGTGCGGTGGCCTGGGCCGCGTCGTCCCCTGGCGTCAGCCGGATCGCGTCCAGCGGTGCGGTCCACGAGCTGCGGCCGGGCTCAAGTGCGGTGATGACCGAGTAGGGCCGGCCCGGGACGGGGATGTGCTGGTCCTTGCCCCGTCCGTAGGTGCACAGGGTCCGCTCCGGCGAGGTGTGGGCGTCGGGCTGCAGCCAGCAGGTGATGTCGACGGCCAGGACAAGCCGGCCGTCCACTGCGCGGGGCAGCGGCACGGTCGCCAGCGCCCACCGCAGCCCATCGATGTCCAGGCGGCCGCAGGCCAGGGCGTCGTAGGGCCTGCCGTGGCCTCGCCGGTGCTCGCCCACCAGCGAGAGTTCCACCAGCGACCGGACCGGTCCGTCGGCGCACAGCACCGCGTCGGCCAGCTCGAACAGGGCATCTCCCCGCCGGATCAAGCAGTCGTAGAACTCCCCTCGGAAGCATGACAGTTCAGCGAATGCGTCCCGTCGGACGTTGTCCTGCAGCAGACTCATCCCCACGGCCTTCGTACCCAGACGAAGGCCGCTTCCCTGTGCGGCGGATACTGGTATGAGTGATCAAGTTCGACGGCTCGTTCGAGGCGATTGCTTAAAGATCAAGCTAGGGCGTGTATCGAAAGCACGGACAGGCCGGGCGGGGTGATGTCCCGGTCCGGCCCGTCCGCTCTCTGCTAAAGGTCCTGATACTGGTGTGTCGTGTGCGTGGGTGTGTAGCCGAGACCGTCGTTGACCCGTCGCATGTGCGCGTTGCTGTCGGCGGTGTCGGTCAGGAGGTCACCGAGGTCCGGATAGTCCCTGTGGGCCTGTCGGATCGACTCGGCCTTCATCCATCGGCCGAGGCCG
>NZ_JAKNTA010000260.1 GCF_022288725.1 Kitasatospora sp. A2-31
TCAACCGCTACTTCCTGTACCTGCTGGTCTGCTACGCGCTGTTCTGCGGCGGGCTGGTCTGGGCCGCCCGCTGGATCGGCGGGCCGCGGCCGCGCGGCTGGCGGTGCACCGCCGTCTGCGCGACCGTCGGCGCGGTCATGCTGGCGACCAACTACCTGGACCTGCTCGCCCACGGCTTCGACTCGACCTTCATCGGGCTCTTCTTCGTGACCCTGACGCTGGCGGTCGCCGTCCGCCCCGCCATGGGGGTGGGCGAGTTCCTGCTGGCCGGCGCCGCCGGCATGATCACGGTCACCTACGCCTACAACATCTACGGCGCGTTCGCCGGGGTCGCGCTGTTCGGCGCGCTCGTCGTGCACCGCCGCAAGTTCGCCGGCCGCTGGCCCTGGGTGCTCGCCGCCCTGGTGGTGACGCTCGGTGTCGCCGCACTCCCGAGCGCCCTCTCGCTGATGGGCGACCTGGACGTCGCCAGCGCCTCCAACATGAACGGCCCCTCCGTCAGCGCCGACAACTCGGTGCTGATCGGCGGCGGGCTGCTGGGCCTGCTGGCCGCGGTGATGCCGCGCAACCGCCGCACGGCCACCGGCCAGGCGCACCTGGCGGTGCTCCTCGGCACCGGCGCGCTGCTGAGCGCCTTCGCGCTGTACCAGCTGCACACCATCCAGCGGTACTCCTACTACTTCCACAAGATGACCGGCGTCGGCGTCGTGGTGAGCCTGGTCTCGCTCGGTGCGGTCGGCGTCGTCCTGCAGGGCCAGTACCGGGGGAGCGCCCGGACGCTGCCACGGCGCGCCGGCGAGCTGGTCGTCTCCGTCCTGACCGTCGCCACCGCGCTCAGCCTCTTCGCGGGCGTCCAGTGGGGCTTCCTCAGCACCGAGGACAAGCGCGCCGACTGGTACGCCAACCCGCTGGTGGCCTGGGGCCGCGGCGAGTGGCGCAGCGACATGGGCCCCAAGGGCGCCGAGGCGCTGCAGCTCCCCGGGGTGACCGGCCCGGTCGTCTTCCTGGTGGCGAACGACGACTACAAGAACCTCAAGGCGACCTGGCTCGCCGCGCTGCTCAACCGGCGCGGCGGCGACATGGCCGCGCTGTACGA
>NZ_JAKNTA010000261.1 GCF_022288725.1 Kitasatospora sp. A2-31
ATCACCTCCGGCGGGACGTCCAGCACGCTGGTCCGCTCCACCGGCGGCGCGGGTACGGCGGGCTGGATCACCGAAGTCGGCTCGCTGGTCGGGTACTGCGGGCTGGGCCGGGTGGAGGCCGGCGGCTCGGCGTCCAGCTGGGCCGGAGTGAGCGTGCGGCGCACCCGCTGGAGGGCGGCCAGCAGCTCGACCGCGTCGTACGGCCGGCCCTGCGGGTCACGGGAGCAGGCGGCGGCCACTATCGCGTCCAGCTCGGGGACGACGTTCGGCACGGCGAGGGACGGCGCGGGGACGTCCTCGTGCAGGTGGCGGTACATGACCTGGACCGGGTTCTCGCCGGTGTGCGGGCGGTGGCCGGTGAGCATCTCGTAGAGCAGGATGCCGGCCGCGTAGACGTCGACCCGCTGGTCGGTGGGGGCGCCCGGGCGGATCTGCTCGGGGGCCAGGTAGGAGACGGTGCCGAGCACGGTGCCGGTGGTGGCGGTGCCCGACGTCGCCGCGCCGTCCCCCGCGTCGAGCAGCCGGACCAGGCCGAAGTCGGCGACCTTGACCAGGCCGCCGTCGGTGATCAGCACGTTCTCCGGCTTGACGTCGCGGTGGACCAGGCCGGCCCGGTGGGCGGCGCCGAGCGCGGCCAGCACCGGCTCCAGGACGTCCAGCGCGGCCCGGATGGACAGCGCGCCGCGGTCGCGCAGCAGGTCGCGCAGGGTGCGGCCGGGCACGTACTCCATGGCGAGGAAGACGGTGCCGCCGTCGGCGCCCTGGTCGAAGACGTTGACCACGTTGGGGTGCGCGAGCCGGGCGACCGCCTTGGCCTCGCGGATGAACCGGCCGGTGAAGCCCTCGTCGCCGGCCAGCGAGGGGTGCATCACCTTGAGTGCGACGATCCGGTCGAGCCGGGTGTCGGTGCCCTTGTAGACGGTGGACATCCCGCCGGACGCGATGCGCTGCTCGACCCGGTAGCGGCCGTCGAGGAGGGATCCGATCAGGGGGTCGTGCAGTGCCATGTCCGCCTTGTCCACCCGGCGAGTCTAGTGGCGGGGCCCGGGGCCGGCGCGCCCCCCCCGGGGGGGCGCCCGGCGGGGGGGGCGGG
>NZ_JAKNTA010000262.1 GCF_022288725.1 Kitasatospora sp. A2-31
CCAGAGCGCGCTGCTGCACGTCGGCGTCCTGCTCGCCGCCCTCCCGCTGGCCGCCGCCCTGCTGCTGGCCGGCACCCGGTACCGGGTGGCCAGCGGCCGCCGGCTCAGCCCGCACCGGGCCGTCGCCGGCCAGGAGGCCCGGGTCCACCTGCGGATCGACAACGTCTCCCGGGTGCCCACCGGCCTGCTGCTGCTGGAGGACAAGGTCCCGTACGTGCTCGGGCCGCGCCCGCGCTTCGTGCTGGACCGGGTCGAGCCGCGCGGGCACCACGAGGTCTCCTACCGGGTCCGCTCCGACCTGCGCGGCCGCTACCCGCTCGGCCCCCTGCAGCTGCGCCTCGCCGACCCGTTCGGGATGTGCGAGCTGAGCCGTTCCTTCTCCGCCTCCGACGTGCTCACCGTGGTGCCGCAGGTGCAGCAGCTGCCGCACGTCCGGCTCAGCGGCGAGTGGATCGGCCAGGGCGAGAGCCGGGCCCGCACCCTGGCTCTGGCCGGCGACGACGACGTCATCCTGCGCGAGTACCGTCCCGGCGACGACCTGCGCCGGGTGCACTGGAAGTCCACCGCGCGCTACGGCGAGCTGATGGTCCGCCGCGAGGAACAGCCGCAGAAGGCGCGGGCCGCCGTCCTGCTGGACACCCGCGAGATCGGCCACCGGGGCAGCGGCCCGGCATCCTCCTTCGAGTGGGCGGTCGGCTGCGCCGCTTCGGTCGCCGTCCACCTGCTGCAGCGCGGCTACCAGACCCGGCTGCTCACCGACCTCGGCCACTGCGTCCCCGGCCCCGAGGCCGGCGACGGCAACAGCGCGGCCGACGCCTCCGGGCTGATCCTGGACGCGCTCGCCGTGGTCGACCTCTCCGACGGCGCCGGGCTCTCCCGGGCCGAGGACCCGCTGCGGGCCTCCGGCGAGGGCCTGCTGGTCGCCGTCCTCGGCGACCTGGACGAGGAGCAGACCGCCCGCTTGGCGCGGCTGCGCACCCGCACCGGCGGCGCGGTGGCCTTCCTGCTCGACACCGGTACCTGGGCCGGCCTGCGGATGGTCGCCCCCGACACCGGCGGGGAGGAGTTCCAGGCCAGGGTCCGGCAGCTGCG
>NZ_JAKNTA010000263.1 GCF_022288725.1 Kitasatospora sp. A2-31
CACGACAACGCCCCGCAGCAGTCGATCGTGTGCGGCCCCGAGGGGCTCGTCGCCGAACTCGTCCGCGGGTTCCGCGCCCGTGGCGTGCTCGGCCAGGTCCTGCCGTTCCGGTCCGGCTTCCACACCCCCATGCTCGCCCCCTACCTGGCCCCGATCCGCCAGGCCGCCGAACGCTTCCGGCTGCACCGGCCGACCGTGCCGGTGTGGTCCGGGACCACGGCGTCACCCTTCCCCGAGACCGCGGCGGAGGTCCGCTCCCTGTTCCTGCGCCACCTGCTCGAACCGGTGCGGTTCAGACCGCTGGTCGAAGCCCTGTACGCGGCCGGGTTCCGCGCCTTCGTACAGGTCGGCCCCGGCCAGCTGGGGTCCCTGGTGGGCGACACGCTGGGCCGGCGGGACCACCTGGTGATCGCCGCGAACTCGCCGCACCGCGACGGACTCGCCCAGCTGCGCCGCCTCGCCGCCGCCCTGTGGGTCGAGGGCGCCGAGCCCGACGCGGCCGCTCTGCAGCCCGCCCGGGCCCGGACGCCGGACACCCGCACCACCCCTGCGGTTCGGCCGCACCCGTCCGTCCGGCTGGACCTCGGCGGAGCTCTCGTCTCGCTGGAGGCCGCCACCGTCGCGGCCGTGCGGTCCGCACTCGCGCCCGCCCTACCGGCCGCTGCGCAGGTGCTTGCGCCGAGCACCGTCGCACCCGGCACCGGCAGGCCCGGCAGCGCGGCACCCGGCACGCCCGGCACGCCCGGCACCGGCAGGCCCGGCAGCGCGGCACCCGGCACGCCCGGCACGCCCGGCACCGGCAGGCCCGGCAGCGCGGCACCAGTCGCACCCGGCACGCCCGGCGCCGTCGCACCGAGCACCGCAGCACCGGCCCGCGCCCAGGAGGGCTCCCCGGGCGCACTGCTCGACGCCCATCCGGTGGCGGCCGAGCTCGGCGCCCTCCTGCGCGACACCGAACGGGTCGTCCCCGAGCTGCTCGCCCACCGCCGGCCGGCCGGCGCGCCACAGCGCCGGACCATCCCGGCACGGCCCGTCCGTCCTGGCCCTGCGCCGGCCCCGGAGCGACCGGCGCCGGCGTCGC
>NZ_JAKNTA010000264.1 GCF_022288725.1 Kitasatospora sp. A2-31
CACGACAACGCCCCGCAGCAGTCGATCGTGTGCGGCCCCGAGGGGCTCGTCGCCGAACTCGTCCGCGGGTTCCGCGCCCGTGGCGTGCTCGGCCAGGTCCTGCCGTTCCGGTCCGGCTTCCACACCCCCATGCTCGCCCCCTACCTGGCCCCGATCCGCCAGGCCGCCGAACGCTTCCGGCTGCACCGGCCGACCGTGCCGGTGTGGTCCGGGACCACGGCGTCACCCTTCCCCGAGACCGCGGCGGAGGTCCGCTCCCTGTTCCTGCGCCACCTGCTCGAACCGGTGCGGTTCAGACCGCTGGTCGAAGCCCTGTACGCGGCCGGGTTCCGCGCCTTCGTACAGGTCGGCCCCGGCCAGCTGGGGTCCCTGGTGGGCGACACGCTGGGCCGGCGGGACCACCTGGTGATCGCCGCGAACTCGCCGCACCGCGACGGACTCGCCCAGCTGCGCCGCCTCGCCGCCGCCCTGTGGGTCGAGGGCGCCGAGCCCGACGCGGCCGCTCTGCAGCCCGCCCGGGCCCGGACGCCGGACACCCGCACCACCCCTGCGGTTCGGCCGCACCCGTCCGTCCGGCTGGACCTCGGCGGAGCTCTCGTCTCGCTGGAGGCCGCCACCGTCGCGGCCGTGCGGTCCGCACTCGCGCCCGCCCTACCGGCCGCTGCGCAGGTGCTTGCGCCGAGCACCGTCGCACCCGGCACCGGCAGGCCCGGCAGCGCGGCACCCGGCACGCCCGGCACGCCCGGCACCGGCAGGCCCGGCAGCGCGGCACCCGGCACGCCCGGCACGCCCGGCACCGGCAGGCCCGGCAGCGCGGCACCAGTCGCACCCGGCACGCCCGGCGCCGTCGCACCGAGCACCGCAGCACCGGCCCGCGCCCAGGAGGGCTCCCCGGGCGCACTGCTCGACGCCCATCCGGTGGCGGCCGAGCTCGGCGCCCTCCTGCGCGACACCGAACGGGTCGTCACCGAGCTGCTCGCCCACCGCCGGCCGGCCGGCGCGCCACAGCGCCGGACCATCCCGGCACGGCCCGTCCGTCCTGGCCCTGCGCCGGCCCCGGAGCGACCGGCGCCGGCGTCGC
>NZ_JAKNTA010000265.1 GCF_022288725.1 Kitasatospora sp. A2-31
CCCCCCCCCGCCCCCCCGCCACTGCCCCGGTGAGCAGCTCGTCCCACATCTTGGGGAAGTCCGGCAGGGTCTTGGCGGTGGTCGCGACGTTCTCGACCCGGACGCCCTCGACGGCCAGGCCGATCACCGCGGCCGCGGTGGCCAGCCGGTGGTCCTCGTAGGTGTGGAAGACGCCCCCGTGCAGCGGGCGCGGGCGGATCCGCAGACCGTCCTCGGTCTCGGTGACGTCGCCGCCCAGGTCGTTGATCTCCTTGGCGAGCGCGGCCAGCCGGTCCGTCTCGTGCAGCCGCAGGTGGGCGATGCCGTAGAGGTGGGACTCGGAGTCGGCCAGCGCCGCGACCGCGGCGATCACCGGGGTCAGCTCGCCGACGTCGTGCAGGTCGGCCTCGATGCCGTGGATCCGGCCGGTGCCGGTGAACTGCAGGCCCTCGTCGGTGAACTCGCAGACGCCGCCCATCCGGCTGTAGATCTCGCGCAGCTGGTCGCCGGGCTGGGTGGTGTGCTTCGGCCAGTCGCGGACGGTGACGCGGCCGCCGGTGACCAGGGCGGCGGCGAAGAACGGCGCGGCGTTGGAGAGGTCGGGCTCGACGACCACGTCGCGGCCGATCAGGGCGCCGGGGGTGACCCGCCAGACGTCCTTCTCGCCGCCGTCCTCGGGCGCGTCGACCTGGACGCCGGCCAGGCGCAGCATCTCGACCGTCATCCGGATGTGCGGCAGCGACGGGACCGGGCCGCCGACGTGTCGGACCTCGACGCCGTTGTTGTAGCGGGCGCCGGAGAGCAGCAGCGCCGAGACGAACTGCGAGGAGGACGAGGCGTCCAGCTCGACCGGGCCGCCGTCCAGCGCGCCGGTGCCGTGCACGGTGAGCGGGAACGCGCCGCGGCCGCCGTCGTCGATCCGGGCGCCGAGCGCGCGCAGGGCGTTGATCACGCCGTGCTGGGGGCGCTCGTAGCTGCGCGGGTCGCCGTCGAAGTGCACCGGGCCGTCGGCGAGGACGGCGAGCGGCGGGAGGAAGCGCATGACGGTGCCGGCGTTGCCGACGTCGATCGAGGCCGGGCCGCGCAGCGCCGGGGCGGGG
>NZ_JAKNTA010000266.1 GCF_022288725.1 Kitasatospora sp. A2-31
ACGAGGCCCTGCAGCACGGGGGCGGCGCCGATGACGACGTGGCGCAGGGAGGACACGTCGTGCGGGTCGGTGCGCTGGGCGGCGGCGACCTGGGTGAGGGTGGGGGGCGGCCCGTAGAGGAGGGTGGCGCGGTAGCGCTCGACCAGGTCCAGCAGGCCGGGGTTGTCGGTGGCGTCCTGGAAGGCGATGGTGCCGCCGAGCATGACGCCGGCCAGGACGCCCTGGCCGAAGCCGGAGTAGTGCACGAGCGGGCTGGTGACGGTGGCCACCAGGTCGTCGCCGAGCATGAAGGTGTCGACGTAGCCGCGCACCCCGGAGTGGACGGTGTTCTGGCTGTGCAGGACGCCCTTGGACTCGCCGGTGGTGCCGGAGGTGAACAGCACCACGAACGGGTCGTCGGGGCCCAGTTCGCGTCCGTCGAGCCGGCCCTCGTAGTGCTTCTCGTGGGGGACGGCGACGAAGTGGTCGTGGAAGTCGATGGCGTCCTGGAAGGCGTGGCCGCCGAGGACGACGACGTGTTCCAGCGGCAGTTCGTCCTTGAGGGCCAGGACGGTGGCGGCCAGCGGGTAGCCGTCCCATTCGGGGACGGTGATGCACACGGTGGCCTCGGTCAGGGCCAGGCGGTGGCGCAGTTCGTCCTCGCGGCAGACCGGGGCGATGGGGCAGATGACCGCGCCGACCCGCATGCAGGCGAACATCAGCGGCACGATCTCCCAGCGGTTGGGGAGCTGGGCTGCGACGAAGTCGCCCGGTCGGACGCCGAGTTCGAGCAGGGCGCCGGCGAACCGGTCGGTCAGACGGGCCAGTTCGGCGTAGTCGAGGGTGTCGGTACGCGAGTCGGCCAGGCGGCGGGCGGCGATGGCGAGCTTGTGCGGGCGCTTGGCGGCCTGGCGGCGCAGGTCGTCCAGGAACGTCTCGTCGCGCCACCAGCCGCGGCGGCGGTACTCGGCGGCGCGGTCCTCGGTGGTGGCCGAGGTCAGGCCGGTGTGCACGGCGGTGGTGGTGGCGGGCACCGGCGCTCCTTGCGGCGGGGGGGGGGGCGGTTGGGGGGCGGGGCGGCCGCCCCCGGG
>NZ_JAKNTA010000267.1 GCF_022288725.1 Kitasatospora sp. A2-31
CGCGCCACAGCAGGCCGATCGCGTAGGAGCGCTCACGGTCACCGATGGTGCCGGCCAGCCTGGTGTTGATCGCGGCGAGGTCGCCCAGCGCGCGGTCGGCGGTCTCCCGCCAGGCGTCGCCGTTGATCGCCTGGACCACCCGGTCCGGCCCGCCCGCGCCGACGAAGTCGGCCTCGGCGCGGGCCAGCGCCGCCCAGGCCTCGCCGCCGCGCAGGGCGATGTAGTCGGCCTGGTCGACCGGCTCCAGCTCGGCGACGTACACGGTGAAGAGCGCCTGCTGGTTGTGCAGGGCGTCCAGCGCGACCTGGTACTGCTCGGCGGTGGGCTTGCCCGGGGCGGTGCGCAGCCCCTCCATCGCCGCGTCCTCCTGGGACAGGTACTCGCGGGCACGCGCCAGCTCGATCAGGATCGTTCCCTGCCGGGGCAGTTGGCCGCTCTGCCGGGCGACGAAAGCGGACCGGAAACCGAAGGTGGGCTTGACCAGGTCGCTGTACTGGCCGAGGGCGAACTCCCAGTTGAGGGCCGAGCGGCCGATCTGGGCGCGCAGCGGGACGAGCTGGTCGGCGGCGGCGAGGATCTGCAGGTAGCGGCCGCGCTGGGCGGCGTCGAGCCGCCCGTTGCTCCCGTCCTTCTTCTGCCGCAGGGCGGCCAGACCCCGGTCGGTGACGCCCTGGGCGTGCTCGAAGGCGTCCCGCGCGGACCGCGAGCCCGGGTCGGCCAGCCGCTGGACGGCGGCGCGCCGCTCGTTCTGCAGCGCGTAGGCGTACTGGTCGACCGGCGTCCCGAACTCCTTGTACGTACTGCTGACCTCCAACTGGCTCCAGACGTCTCCGGTGGTGGCGAGCGTCGCGTACGCCCACAGGGCGGTGAGAGCGACGATGGGCACCAGGAGCAGCGCGATGATCTTCGCGCGGATCGAGCTGCTGCGCAGACGCATGGAGTCCTCGGTCGGGAAGTGCCAGGCGCGGACGGGGAGCGGTTCGAGGGGCCGCCGGCGGGAGCCTGTGGCGGGGGGGGGGCAACCGGGGGGGGGCGGGGGGGGGGGGGGGGGGGGGGGGGGGGGGGGGGC
>NZ_JAKNTA010000268.1 GCF_022288725.1 Kitasatospora sp. A2-31
CAGTCGCCCTTGATCGGGACGTCGCCCGGGTTGCCGAACCTGATCGCGGGCCGCACGTTCTCCGTCTCGTTGGAGTCGTTGAGGTAGAAGCTCTGGGTCGCCGGGTCGTAGACGGCGACGGTGGTGGTGCCGTTGCCGCTGCCCGAACATCATCGACGCGCCCTCGGCAACGATCTCGGTGCCCCGGTAGCGGAAGTCGGGCGCGAGGCGGAGGGAGCCCGTGATCGAGGTGCCGATCGCCGTGCGGCCGCGCTGCGGTGCACTGCCGGCCTCCCGGAGGGTGGCCTCGTCGTCGAAGATGTCGAGGTAGGCCTGGACGCGGGGGTGGGAGAGGTCGCCGGGCGCCGGCGGGGTACCGGTCGGGACCTCGCCGAAGGCGAGCTGGCGCTTCATGAAGGCGCAGGCGTTGGGAGTGAGCCGGCCCCTCCACGCGGTCGACCTTCGCGCGGACCTCGGCGCACTCCACGCCGGTGTCCCGCGGGTCGGCGGAAGCCCCGGTGGCGACGGCGGTGACGGTGGAGAGGCCTACGGCGACCGCGGCGGCGACGATCAGGCTGGTGCGGGCGGTGGTGGCGGGCATGGTGATACCTCGTTCGTCTGCGCTGGTCAGGGGGCCTGGGTGGGGCTGTCCGGCCACGGACAGAACCTTCGCGGACGGGGAGATGAGCGTCGATTACCTGCCAGGTAATGCGGGGGAGACCCGGACCGGATCGCGGCCCGATTTCACGTACTGATCAGCTGTTGGTAGGTTTACCTCGTCGACGGGACGAGAGCGCGGAAGCGGTCGAGGACCGGCGGTCAGGCGTCGGTGGTGCAGCGGTAGCACGCCCACTTTCAGTGGGAGGGGTTCGTTCAATTCGGGCCCGGCGCTCCAAAGAGCAGGGGCGGAAGTCGGTTTCGACTTCCGCCCCTGCTGTCGTTCGCATGGCCCGCCCCGGGGCGCAGGCGACCGAGCCGCACAGAGCCCGACCGGTGAGCTGTCGCCGCCGTACAGAAGGACGGAGTACGGCTCCAGGGGTGACGAGCCCACCCACACCAACGGCTCGTCGCTGCACAGCGGCGGGCCG
>NZ_JAKNTA010000269.1 GCF_022288725.1 Kitasatospora sp. A2-31
CCGGCGCCGGCGCACCGCCGGCCTCTGCTGACACCTCCTCAGGCCTCTTTCTGCTCGCCCCTCTTCGGCACCTTGGGGACGGCCAGCAGCGGCAGCCGCAGCGCGCCGAAGGCGTCCGCCGGCACCGCCGGGCGCACCGGCGCGACCGGCTCGACCCGCCGGTAGGCGTCGCCCGGGGCGGGGCGGAGGTCCTGCTCGCCCTTGTTGGGCCACATCGACATGGCGCGCTCGGCCTGGGCGGTGATCGTCAGCGAGGGGTTGACCCCGAGGTTGGCGGAGACGGCCGCGCCGTCCACCACGCTGATGCCGGGGTGGCCGTAGAGGCGGTGGTACGGGTCGACCACGCCGGTCTCGGCGGAGTCGCCGATCGGGCAGCCGCCGAGGAAGTGCGCGGTCATCGGGATGTCGAAGATCTCCCCGACGGTGCTGCCCGCGAAGCCGTTGATCTCCTCGGCCAGCGCCCGGGCGCCCTCCTCGGCCGCCGGGATCCAGGTCGGGTTCGGCGCGCCGTGGCCCTGGGTGGAGGTCAGCTGGCCCTTGCCGAGGCCGCTCTTCTTGAGCGAGACGGTGATCGAGTTGTCCAGCGTCTGCATCACCAGGCCGATGATCGTCCGCTCCGACCAGCGGCGCTGGTTCATCGAGCGGGCGAAGGTGATCGGGTGCCGGACGGAGTTGCCGAGGTAGCGAAGCCAGCGCGGCCCCTTGCCGGCGCCCCTGACCTGCGCGATCGAGAGCGCGCCCATCGCGTTGGACCCCTTGCCGTAGCGCACCGGCTCGATGTGGGTGTTCTCGTTCGGGTGGATCGAGGAGGTGATCGCGACGCCCTTGGTGAAGTCCGCCCGGCTGCCGTACCGCCGGTCGGTGGTCTGGGCTCCGACCAGCGCCTCCGAGTTGGTCCGGGTCAGCTCGCCGAGCCGGGCCGAGAGCCGGGGCAGGTGGCCGGCGTCGCGCATCCGGTGCAGCAGCGACTGGGTGCCGTACGTGCCGGCCGCGACCACCACCCGGGCGGCGGTGATGGTGCGCGCGCCCGCCTTGACCCGGTCGGTGGTCGAGCGGGCGTCGGTGC
>NZ_JAKNTA010000027.1 GCF_022288725.1 Kitasatospora sp. A2-31
GCGGCCGGTCCCGGCGGAGATTGAGGTAGGGCTTGAGCGCGACGGCCCCGCCCGCCGCGCCGACCCCCGTCCACAGGGCGCTGCGCCAGTGCGCCGGCCAGTTCCGCTCGTCCGGCAGGACGGCGGGCAGGACCTGCGCCGTGAACCAGTGCGGGACGCCGGGCAGGCCGATGACGCGGCAGGCCCGGCGGAGCCGGTCCAGCGACACGTTCAGCCGCTCACGGCCCGTCGTCCCCGGAATGCCGGACTCGCACAGGAACCGCACGGACGGGGCCCGCGCGGCGCCGAAGCAGGCCGACCACTGGAACGGCAGACCGTTGGCGTTGATCCGGGACAGGCCCGGATAGGCGTCGGCGGTCGCCCGGTCGAGCGACTCCCGGGTCAGGACGTCGAACACGGCATCGAGCCGCTCGGCCGTCGTGCGGGGGAGGCGGGCAGCCGCGGTGAGCGACCGCAGCTGCCCGCCGACCAGCAGGTCCAGCCGGTCCGACCGGTCCGACCGGTCCGGACGGTCCGGACGGTTCGCCCGGGGCGTCGTGGAGATCGGGACCGCCACAGGGGCAGGGGATCCACTCGTCACAGGAGCCACCCGTCAGGGGACCCGCTCGATGATCTCGATGGAGCCGTCCACGCCCCGCAGCCCGGAGGACCCGGTCTGCCCGGTGGCCCCGGGAGCGCCCTGGGCGCCCTCGTTGTTCCCCGTACCCGGGTCACCGCCGATCCCCCCGGCACCGGCGGCACCGCCCAGCCCGCCGGGGCCGCCGGCCGCGGTGCCGTTCACCGTACCGGTCGTGATGGTGTCGGCCACGATGGTGATGTTCCCGCCGCTGCCCCCGTCGCCCCCGTCACCGCCCCGGCCACCCGCTGCTCCCCGGCCGCCGTTGCCGCCGTCGCCGAGCGCGTCGCCCTCGTCCGCGGGCTCCCCGCCGTTGCCGCCCCGGCCGCCGTCCCCGCCCCGCCCACCGTCGCCCCCGCGGCCGCCGCGGCCCCCACTGGTGTTGACGTGGACGCCGACGACGAAGTCCTCGACCTCCAGGACGATGTTGCTGCCGTTGCGGCCGTCGCCGCCGGTGTTGCCGTCGGCCCCGGACTCGCCGTTGCCGCCGGTGCCACCGTCGCCCGGATCGTCGTCGCCGTTCCAGTGGTTGACGCCGGCCCGGCCGACCTGACCGGTCGCGCCGTTCGCCCCGGCGGTACCCGGGAGTCCGTCGACGCCGTCGTCTCCGGGTGCATTGATGTCGGGCATGGTCGCCCCTCTCCTCGTGCGTTCAGTCGTGTGTGTGCTGGGGGCGGGCCGACCGCCCGCCGAACGGCGCAGGTCCGGGCGCGCCGCTACGAACCGTCGACCGAGACGGCGCTGATCTTCACGCTGCCCCGGCAGACGATGCGCCCGTTGCCGTGCATCCGGATGCGCTGTGCCATGAGCGCGTGGGTGTTGGCCGACAGCGTGAGCGTCGCGCCGTCGGCGATGTCGATGTCCCCGGCGGTGAAGATGGAGATGACCGGCTTCACCTCCAGCAGCCACTGGTCGATGATCGGGCGCCACTGCTTCAACGACGCCGTGTTGGCCGTGTGGACGTACTCCCGAGCGGCCAGATAGGCGAGGCGACGCGCCTCGGCACGGGCGTTCGGATCCTTGACCTTCAGGTCCTCCGGACGCAGCAGACGCTTGGTCAGCTCCGGCACCCGGGTGGCCAGCAGGTTCTCGGCGCGACTGCGGCCGTCGGGCACGTTGACGGGGCCGAGGAGCTTGCGCACCTCGTCGATCGACTGCGGCCGCACCTGGCGGTAGCCGGAGGCGAACCGCGGGGAGTCCGGCGAGAGCACGAGCTTCTCGTTCGCCTCCAGCCGCAGGGCCTGCGGCGGGGCGGCGGCGCCGTCGGGGCCGCCGAACGACGCGCTGCTGGGTGACGTCATGAGGGTCCTCCCTCGTGGGGTTTCAGACGTGGCCGCGGCCGGACCGGTGGGATCGGGGCCTGCGCCGCCCGGCCGCCGGCGGCGGCAAAGGCCGGCGCGGCGCGCCGGACCGCCCGGGACGACGCCCGCCCGGGGCGACGCCGCCCGCACCCGCAGCGAACGCTGCGGCCGCCGGGCCGTGGCCACAGTCAGCATGGACCCGTTCGTCCCCGAACGCAGCGCCGGACGCCACCGCGGCCACCCCCGGCCTGGCAGCCGCACCTCCGGCGACCCCGCTCGCACAGGCCCCGCCCCGCGCCGCACCGGGCTCAGGAACCGGCCCCGCAGGGCCCTCCCGCACCCCCGCCCGGGGCCGCGCCACCGCCGCCGGGCGGCAGCCCCGCGACGCTGCTCCTCGCGAGTGACGGACGACCCGACCGGCCCCCCGCTGGCGCCCCGCCACCCCCACCCGCCGGGCCCGGACAGCACGGGGCGTCAGGCGTCAGGCCCCGGACGCCGGCCGGACGACCCTCGCCACGGCGCGTCCCGCCCGGGTCGGGGCGCACGCCCGCCGCGCGTGCGGGACGCTCCCGCCGGAAATCGGCGCCGCGGACCTGCCGGTCGTCCTGCGGGACGTCGACCTGGTCGGATACCCGGCGAGGGAGGTGCCGCCCCGGCGCAGGACCCGCACCCGGCGGTGAGGTCGGCGCCGGTCCCTCCCCGGCCGGCTACCTGCCGGGGGTCCTGCCCTCGGCCGACCGGCTGCCGTCGGCGTCGAGGGCGGGCTCGTGGGGGCTGAAGGTGCGGCGGTAGGCGGCGGGGGAGACCCCGAAGGCCGTCCTCATGTGCGCGCGCAGGGAGTTCGCGGTGCCGAAGCCGCTGCGGTGGGCGACCAGGTCGATCGGCAGGTCGGTGGTCTCCAGCAACTGCTTGGCCATTTCCAGACGTTGGGCGGTGAGCCACTGCACCGGGGTCATCCCGGCCTCGTCGCGGAAACGCCGGGTGAAGGAGCGCAGGCTCATCCGGGCGTGTTCGGCGAGCCGGGTGAGCGGCAGCGGCTCGCCGAGGTGTTCCAGCGCCCAGGCGCGGGTGGCGGTGGTGCTGGCGACGGTGGGTTCGGGCACCGGGCGGTCGATGTACTGGGCCTGCCCGCCGTCGCGCCAGGGCGGCACGACGCACATGCGGGCGGCCCGGTTGGCGACGGCGGCGCCGTGGTCGCGGCGGATCACGTGCAGGCACAGGTCGACGCCGGCGGCCACGCCGGCGGAGGTGAGCACGTCGCCGTCGTCGACGAAGAGGACCTCCTCGTCGACCTTGACCTTGGGGTAGGCGCGGCGGAACTCCGGGGCGAGGTTCCAGTGGGTGGTGGCCGGCCGGCCGTCGAGCAGCCCGGCGGCGGCGAGCACGTAGGAGCCGGAGCAGATGGACACCAGCCGGGTGCCGGGCCGGATGCCGGCGATGGCCGCGCCGACCTCGGGGGGCAGGGGGCCGCCGAGGCCCAGCTCGGGCATCGCGTGCGTGGGCGGCACGATCACGGTGTCCGCGGCGGCCAGGGCCTCGGGGCCGGCGGCCGGCTGGACGGTGAAGCCGGCGTCGCTGAGGACGGGGGCGCCGTCGGCGGTGCAGACCACCACGTCGTAGAGCGGGCGGCCCTCGGCGTCCTGGGCGCTGCCGAACACCCGGGAGGGGATTCCGAGCTCGAAGGGCGGGACCCCGGGCAGGGCGAGCACGGCGATCCGGTGCCGGCGCGGCGGCACAGCCCGATCGCCGTGCTTGTCCGCCACCGCTGCCACCTGCGTGCTGCCCATGGCCAGATCCTGTCACATAGTGGCCAAACGGCCAACACTGCGGCGGGCGGGGATACCGGATCGTGGACCGCGTCGCCGGGGGAGCCCGGCGCCGTACGGCTCGGAACGGGACGTGCGGAAACGGAACGTCGGGAACGGAACGTGCGGGAACGCGCCGTACGGCCCGGAACGACAGCGCAACGAAAGGCGAGGCGGACAGCATGCGAGCGGTGGTCGTGGAGCAGTGGGGCGGGCCGGAGAACCTGGTCGAGCGCGAGGTGGAGCGCCCCGAGCCGGGCCTGAACGAGGTCCTGGTGCGCGTGCACGCGGCCGGCGTGAACCCGGTGGACTGGAAGACCCGGGCCAGCGGCGCCCTCATCGAGTGGGGCACCGTGCCGGTGGTCGGCTGGGACGTCTCCGGCACGGTCGAGGCCGTCGGACCGGGCGTGGGGATGTTCCGCCCCGGCGACGAGGTCTTCGGGATGCCGCTGTTCCCGCGCCAGGCCGGCGGCTACGCCGAGTACGTGGTGGCGCCGGCCCGGCACCTCGCCCCCAAGCCCGCGGGCCTGACCCACGTCGAGGCGGCCGCACTGCCGCTGGCCGCGCTGACCGCCTGGCAGGCCCTGGTGGACGCGGCCGACGTGCGCCCGGGGGAGCGGGTCCTGGTGCACGCGGCGGCCGGCGGGGTCGGCCACTTCGCGGTGCAGATCGCCAAGGCCCGCGGCGCGTACGTCATCGGCACGGCCAGCGCCGGCAAGCACGACCTGGTGCGGGAGCTGGGCGCCGACGAGGTGGTCGACTACCGCGCCGTGCGGTTCGAGGACGCCGTCCGCGACGTCGACGTGGTCCTGGACGGGCTCGGCGGCGAGACGGCCGCGCGCTCCCTGAAGGTGCTCCGCCCCGGCGGCCGCCTGATCACCCTGCCCGGACCGGACGACGTCCCCGCCGCCCAGGACGGCGTGCGGGCCGCCTGGGTCCTGGTCGAGCCGGACCACCTGGGTCTGCGGGAGATCGCCGCCCTGGTCGAACGGGGCGCACTGAAGCCCGTGGTCGAGACGGTCCTGCCGCTCGCGGACGCCGCCAAGGCCCACGAACTCGGCGAGCAGGGCCGCACCACCGGCAAGATCGTCCTCACGGTCGCCTGACCCGGGGGCGGGGGCCGGCCCTCCGGCCCCTGCCCGCCTCCCCGGGACGGGAGCCGCCCGCGGGCGACGGGAGCCGCCCGCGCGCCGGGGTGCCGGTCGCGGCCCGGGGAGCCGCCCGCGCACTGAGGTGCCGGTCGGGGCCCGGGGAGCCCCCGCGGGCGGATGTGCCGGTCGGGCCCCGGTCTGCCCGATCGGGAAGCAACTGTGCGTCAATGCCTCTGGTTGCCGGTGCGGGGGAGCCGAAGACTGCGCGGGTGAAGGATCGACGAACACCGAACGGCCTGCGTGCGACCGCACCCGGCACCGGCCACCACCCGCCCCACACCCAGCCCCACACCCAGCCCCCCGTACTGCGCCGCCTCCTGCGCCGCCTGCTGGCCGCCGTGGTGGCGGCCGCGCTGGCGGCCGGTCTCCTCGGCGCACTGGCCGGCACCGCGTACGCCGTACCACCCGGGTCGCAACTGCCCGCCACCTGGAACATGCTGCACACCCCGGAGGCCTGGAACGCGGCGTACAACCTCGCCCGCACCCGCGACATCGTGGCCCTGCAGGAGGTCCCGGAAGCCCTGCCCAACAACGGCAACCTCATTCACGTCGCCGCCCACACCTCGCCTGGCCACCCCTACGTCATCGACCACTACTACTACGTCCCCCAGCAGCAGGACCTGCCGGTGCGCAACCTCTACATCCTGCGGGACAGCCTGATCCCCACGACGCTGCGCCTGGGCTTCTTCACGGCGCGCGAGGCCCGGCACGTGGAGGTCGTGGAATCCACGATCGAGCAAAGCCGGCCGGCCCTGGCCATCGTCGACGGCGAGGGCGCCGAAGCGGTGATGTTCGCGTCCATCCACGCCTTCTCGGGAGGCGGCGGCGACGCGCCGACCCTGGTCACCCAGGTGAGCGTCGCCGCGGGGGCGGAGAGCGGGGGCCGCTGGGCCGTGCTGGGCGACTACAACCGGGCACCGCAAACCCTGCAGGGCAGCCTGCCGGCCGGCTCCCGCGTCTACCGACCGGCGCAGGCGACCCAGCTCAGCGGCAACGAACTCGACTACCTGGTCAGCAGCATGGACGTCGAGGCCTGGGACGCCGTCCACGTGGGCCAGAACTACGCGAGCGACCACTACCAGGTGTTCTTCGGCGCCCAGCAGGGCGGCGCCGAGACCCAGGTCGTGGCCTACCGGGACACCGGTACCGCGGAGCTCGCGGCCCTCGGGGAGCCGGTGGTGCCCGCCGCCGACGGCTCCCTGGTCGACGCGTTCTGGGCGCAGAGCCACCGGCAACTGTGGCGCAGCGCACGGTCGTTCGCGTTCGGCGACGAATGGTTCGTCCAACTGCAGAACGTCCAGTCGAAGAAGTGCCTGACGACCGGGACCCCCTTCCTGGCCACCGCACCGGTGGTGACGGCGACCTGTTCGCTCAACCCCGCCGCCAGTGAGCTCTGGTCCTACGACCCGGCGCTGCACACCCTCAGCACTTCCGGGGGCCAGATCGTCCAGGCGAGAACGGACGACACCACCCCGGTGATCGCCCTGCGGCCCTTCAGCTCGGTGATGTTCCCCAACCAGCCGGCCGTTCTCGAACAGCGCCCCGTCGACCTGGCCACCTTCTTCAGCGGAGGGACGACGACCCGGGTCGGGGTGGCGCTGGTGGACAGCAGCACCCACCAGCGGCTCCAGGACTACCACCCGTGGATCGGTTCGCACCGGCTCGCCGAGGGCAGCAACGTCAGCAGCGGAGCCGCCGGGGCGGACGAGCGCTGGGCCCTCGAAGTCGGGCCGTGGGTGGGCTTCAAGATCAGGAGCACCCAGCGCAACGAGTACGTCGCCGTGGTGGGGGACGGCACGACGGCGGGCCTGGTCACCGACGCCACCGGGCCGGAGTCCTCGTGGTACTTCGACGGGCCGCTCCTGAAGAACATGACGACGCACGGAGCGATGGGCGACTTCGGCGGCGGCGCGCTCCACGTCGGCCGGACCATCAGGACCGGGATCTCCGTCGAGTCGTACGAGCTCCAGCCCGTGGTACGCGAGATCCCGACCGAGGCCATCGGCAAGGCGACCTCGTTCCTGACCACCACCATGGACCACTACGGCTCGCCCGCCGACCTGCGCGTGCCGCGCAGCTACACCGGCGGCCACTTCGCCCCGGGCGGGGAGTTCGGCCCCGAGGGCTACCAGGCGTCGTTCACCTACGACAACGCGCTGGTCATCACCGCCCTGCTGATGCAGGGGTCGAGCAGCGGCGTCAGCCACGCGATGGAGCTCGGCGACAGCCTGCTCTACGCCCAGGCCCACGACATCGTCCCCGACGGGCGGATCCGCGCCTCCTACGAGCCGCAGCCGTTCGTCACCGCCACCGGCACGCCCTACGGGGGCGGGTTCTCCGTCTACACCGGGAACATGGCCTGGGCGGGGATGGCCCTGACCCGCCTCCACCACGTCACCGGCGAGCAGCGCTACCTCGACGGCGCGCTGAGGATCGCGAACTGGATCCAGGCCAACGCGGCCGACACCCGCGGCGCGGGCGGCTACACCGGAGGCCTGCGCAACAGCGACGGGACCGGCGCCGAGATGACCCCCATCCAGTGGAAGGCCACCGAGCACAACATCGACACGGGCGCGTTCTTCGCCATGCTCGCCGCCGCCACCGGCGACCAGGTGTGGAAGACCCGTTCGGACAACGCCTTCGCCTTCGTGGCCGGCATGCAGGCGGACGACGGCCGGCTCTGGACGGGCACGGGCCTGGACGGCGTCACCCAGAACCGCGACACCGTCCCGGAGGACGTGCAGACCTGGAGCTACCTGGCCACGCTCAGCCCCGCCTACGCCCGCTCGGTCGACTGGGCCGCCGGCAACCTGGCCGTCACCGACGGCCCGTTCACCGGGGTCAGCTTCGGCCGCACCGACACCTCCAAGGTCTGGTTCGAGGGCACCGCGCACCTCCTGGCCGCGTACTACGCCCGGGGCGCCGCCGGTGACGACGCCAAGGCGGCCACGCTCCTGGACACGCTCAAGCTCGCCCAGACCCAGGCGCCCAACGGTGACGGCCGCGGCATCGTGGCCGCCTCCAGCGACGGCCTCACCACCGGTGAGGGCGACACGTACTACGCGTCGCTGCACACCGGTGCCACGGCCTGGTTCGTCATCGCCGCACTCGGGCGGAACCCCTTCCGGCTCTGAGCCGGGACGCCACCCGGGGGCTTCGCCACGCACGGGTCCGTGCGTGTCGAAGCCCCCGCCCCCGCCGGCCTCCGCGGGTGCGCCGGTTGCCGCGGCCCCGCGCAGGGCCCAGATTGAAAGTGGTGCCGTCCGCGGACTCTCCCCGCCCGGTGATCGTGCCGGGCCTGGTCGGCCGACCGGTCGGCCGACCGGCGGGACGGCGTGGAGGAGGTGCGGCGATGAGCACGGTGGAGGAGTCGATCGACGTGGAGGTGCCGGTCCGCGTCGTCTACGACCAGTGGGCCACGTTCGAGGACTTCCCCCGGTTCATGGAGGGCGTGGAGGAGGTCAGGCAGCTGGACGAGCGCCATGCCCACTGGCGGACCAAGATCGCCGGACTGGCCCGGGAGTTCGACACCGAGATCGTCGAGCGGGTACCCGAGGAGCGGGTCGCCTGGCGCACCACCGGCGAGAACGTGAAGCACACCGGCACGGTCGACTTCCAACCGCTCGGCACGGCCCGGACGCGGGTGACGATGACCATGGCCTTCCAGCCCACCGGCTTCGCCGAGAAGGCCGCCGACAAGCTGGGCGTGCTCGACCGCCAGGTCCGGGGCGACCTGCGCCGCTTCAAGAAGTTCGTCGAGGCCCGCGACGCCGGCACCGACCCCCAGTCCGCCTCGGAGAGCGGCTGACACCGCCGCCCCCTGAGCCCCGGGCGCGGGTCGTGGTGTCGGAGCCGGGCGGGGCGGCGGTGACGGGCTAGGCTCGCGGGGTCGTCACGGGCAACCGCGGAGGTCAGGACGGTTCGGTTCAAGCGCGAGGTTGTCATCGGGGCGATGACCTTCTGGCTCCGTCCGGCGTTCACGCTGCGCGTGGTCAAGCGGTTCCAGCTGATCGTGGGTTTCGACCGGGCCATGGCGCTCGCGTCCGGCGCGTTGGCGGCCCTGATCCCGCTGGCGATCCTGTGCGGCACGTTCCTCGCCCTCCTCGGCAGGGGCGACGTGGCCGAGCACATCGTGCAGCGCTACGGACTGACCGGCGGCGGCGCCGAGGCCGTCGAGACGGTGCTGTCCCCGCCCGCGGGGGCGGACGTGGGCGTGGACGTCCTCGGCTCGGCGTTCCTGGTCATCTCGCTGCTGAGCTTCAGCCGGGCGATGCAGCGGATGTTCGAGCAGACCTGGGAGCTCAGACCGCTCAGCGTGCGCAACACCGCGAACGGGCTGCGGTGGATCCTCGGTCTGATCGTCTACGCGGTGGCCATCGGCTGGCTGCACGCCGTCCTCGACCGCGGACGCCACGACCTGGCGGCCGTCCTGCTGGCGGCGCCGCTGACCGGGGCTTTCCTGATCTGGGGCGGATGGATCCTGTCCGCCCGGCGGATCGCTCCCTCCGACCTGGTCCCGTTCGGTGCCATCGCCGCCGTGCTGACGGCCCTCTACTCGGCGGCCGCGGCCGCCTACCTCCCGCGCCTGCTCGACTCCTACGCCAACCGCTACGGCTCGACGGGCGCGGTCTTCGCGACGCTCTCGACCCTGTTCGGCGCGATGGTCGTCATCGTCGGCTCCGTCGCGGTGGGACGGGAGGTGTGCGACGAACTGCGCCGGGTGCGCCGGGGGGAGCGCCCGCCCGAGGACGAGGTCCGCCGCCAGTGGCAGGAGCTGGTCGACGAACTGCGGTCGCGCTGGCGCACCACCGCACCACGCCGCCGCCGCCCGGGCCCACCGGGAGGACCGGGCCGACCGGGAAGCCCGCCACACGAAGAGGACCCGCCACGCGAGGACCCGCCACGCGAGGACCCGCCACGCGAGGACCCGTGACCCGCAGCCCGCTGCGCCCGGGAGGCCGCCCCGCGGTGATCCCCCGCGCGCACGCCCGGGGTGCCGGAGCGGACTGTAGGGTGAGGCCATGGCAGCCGCCCCGCAAGGGATCTCCCGGGTCGATGCGCTGCAGAACCTCCTGACCGACCTCTTCGCCACGCCGGTCGCCGTCGACCGCTGGGAGCGGGTGGCGCCGTGGACCGTCGCCAGGGCCCGCCTCCGGAGCACTACCGGGCTTCCGCGCTCCGTCGTCGTCAAGTGGGTCCCGGACGGGCAACGCGATGCGCGCCCCGCCCCGTGGCGGCTGCGCACCGAACTGGCTGCGCTCCGGTTCCTCGGTGAGGACCTCGGGACCGCCCTCGCCCCCCACGTCATCGCCGCCGACACTGCCGCGGGGTTCCTCGTCCTGGAGGACCTCGCTCCCCGCGTCGCCCTGGACCAGCTGCTTCGGCAGGACGGAGTGGCAGACCACGGCGACCGACTGACCGCGTTCGCCCGCGCCCGCGGTGCGTTGGGCGCGGCCACCGCAGGAGGAGCCGAGGCCTACTACGCCCGCCGGGCCGAGCTGGGACCGGTCGATGCCGCGGCAGACATCACGGGACGGTTCGCCCCGCTCCGGGAAGAGGCGATCCGGCGCACCGCAGCGCTCGGGGCACCCCTCACCGACCGGGCAGAACGCGAACTCGCCGCATCCCTGGAGGAATTGGAGAATCCGGGACCCTTCCTCGCCCTGAGCAACGGGGACGCGGAAGCCAACAACGTCCTGCTCCACGCCACCGGGCCGGCCGACGCCCGTCTCATCGACTTCGAATTCGCCGGCTACACCCACGCGCTGACCGACGCCGTCTGCCTGTACGTACCGGGCCCCGCCTGGCTGAACGTGGGCGATCCCGCGGCCACAGGCGCCGCCGACCATTACCGCCGCGCCCTGGCCCTCGGCATCCCCGAAGCCGAGGACGACCGTCGCTACGGAGACGGCCTCGCCGCGGCCTGCATGGCATGGGCGCTGGTCCGACTGCAGCGCGTCGCCCTGCTCGACGCCCGCTCCCCGGGCGACCACAGCCGACTTCAGCTCATCGCCACGTTGGAGGCCGCCGCACACACCGCCGACACCCACCGGTCCCTGCCCCACCTCACCGCCTGGATGCGCCGCGCCGCCGCAATGCTGCGCCGCCGCTGGCCCGACGCGGACCAGGACTTCGCCGACCCGACGAGGTTTCCGCCCTACTGTGCCCGGCGCTGAGCTCCGGCGGGCATCCGTCCGGGCCCGTCCGCCGTGTTCGGCGTAGTCGATTCGGTCCGCCGAAGCCGCTCCGGGCGCCGCCCCGGCGCTGTACTCTGTCTCACCCCGTTTGACGCGGACGGCAGTTGGGGGGAACCGATGGGGGCAGGCAAGGTCGCGGTGGACGAGCACTACGCGCTGGCGCTGGGGTGCCGGGTGAGCGTGGAGCCCGGGATCGGATCGACCAGGGTCACCTGGAGCATCCAAGGAATCGGGGGCGAGGACAGGAAGCGTCCACGCGAGGGCGACCAGGTGGTCTCGTTCACCTGCGGACGATGCCGGCGCAACTTCTGCGCCACCGTCGAGAGCCGGAGCAAGACCCGCTCCAAGCGGCTCGTCTACCAGGTGGTGGGGTGGCTGCTGCTGCTCTCGCTGCTCGTCACGGTGCCGGTCGTCGTCCACCTGGGCGGGCAGACCGTCGACGAGAACGATCCCGGGGCCACGGACCAGCTGGGGATCTTCCTGCTGATGGCGGTCGTGGGCTTCATCGCAGGGCTGACCCTCGTCCTGCTCGGCCGGGCCCACGCGGGCGTCAGGAAGTTCCGCCTGGTCCGTCCCGACGGCCGGCCCACCGTCTGGGTCCGCGGCCACCGCCTGTTCTGATCGGCGGAGAGGAGAGAGAGCCCGGCGGGGCGCTTCCGGCATCGTGTCCCGGAGCGGGGGCGGCCCGTGCTTGCAAATGGCGCGCGCGTGCAACTATTGTCGAGTCAAGAAAAGAGCATCTGCAAGCACTTGGGAGGGGGCGGCGCCACATCGCCCGCCCCCTCCCCGCGCCGCCGGAGCACCGGGAGTCCCCATGACCACCACCCTCTTCACCCCCTACACCCTGCGGGCGCTGACCGTTGCGAACCGGATCTGGATGCCGGCGATGTGCCAGTACAGCGCCGCGCCGGACGGGAGTGAGGCCGGCGTCCCGACCGATTGGCACTTCACCCACCTGGCGGCGCGCGCCACCGGCGGCACCGGGCTGATCATCACCGAGGCCACCGCCGTCAGCCCCGAGGGGCGCATCAGCCCGTACGACCTCGGCATCTGGAACGACACGCAGGCCGCGGCCTTCCGGCGGATCACCTCCTTCCTCAAGGCCCAGGGCACCGTCGCGGCCATCCAGCTCGCCCACGCCGGCCGCAAGGCCTCCACCGAGCGGACCTGGGTCGAGCGCGGCCGGGCCCTCGCCCCGCACGAGGCCCACGGCTGGACGCCGGTGGGCCCCAGCGCCGTCCCCTTCACCCCCGCCCACACCACCCCCGACGAGCTGACCGAGGAACAGATCCGCGCGATCGTCGGCAAGTTCGCCGACGCCGCCCGACGCGCACTCGACGCCGGCTTCCAGGTCGCCGAGATCCACGGCGCCCACGGCTACCTGATCCACGAGTTCCTCTCCCCGGCCACCAACCACCGCACCGACGCCTACGGCGGCTCCTTCGAGGGCCGCATCCGCTTCGCCCTGGAGGTCGTGGACGCCGTCCGCGCCGTGTGGCCGCAGGACCTGCCAGTCTTCTTCCGCATCTCCGCGACCGACTGGCTCACGGAGAACCCGCAGGACGACCGCGAGGGGTGGACCTCGCAGGACACCGTCCGGCTCGCCAAGGAGCTCCAGGCCCACGGCGTGGACCTGATGGACGTCTCCACCGGCGGCATCGTCCCCGACGCCCGGGTCGAGGCCGGACCCGACTACCAGGTCCCCTTCGCCGAGGCGGTGCGCCGCGAGGCCGGCATGCCCGTGGCGGCCGTCGGCCTGATCACCGACCCGGCCCGCGCCCAGGCCATCCTCACCGCCGACCGGGCCGACGCCGTCCTGATCGGCCGCGAGCTGCTGCGCAACCCCTCCTGGGCGCGCCACGCCGCCGCCGAACTCGGCGCCCCCCTCCCCGGCCCCGTCCAGTACCACCGCGCCTAGGCAGGCCTGGATCGAGAAAGCCACCCGATGGTTCCTGCTGGAGCCGCCACGCGCCGGACGCATCGTGCAGCCGCAGCCGCCGCGGCACGACGTCCGGCCGGTTCCCCACAGCCGCCGACCGTGGGAAAGGCCCGTTCATCTGGACCAGGACCGCCGACGAGATCCTCGACGAAGTCGCCAGCTACTGCCGACGAATCTCCGACTCGGGTCACTAGGAGGCCGGGCCGGCGCCGTCCGTGGCCGGTCTCCGGGCGCGGGTCTCCTCGGTGCGTTCGGGGAGCAGCAGGACGGCGCCGACGAGGAAGCAGACCGCGCCGATCAGGGTCGTGGTGTTCGCCTCGGTGGCGTCGCGGACCTGGCCGGTGACCGGGCTGATGTACCCGGCGACGGCGGAGACGCCGAAGGCGACGGACCCGACGAGGTTGGCCAGCGCGATCCACCAGGCCCAGGACCTCGGCCGCCAGGCGGTCCAGGCGTGGCAGGTCTCGTACCAGGCGAGGAGGCTGGCGACGAGGAAGCACACCGAGCCGATCGCGTCGGGTCGCCAGACGTGCTGGTGGGCGGTGGCCGCGGACAGGTTGTCCGACATGGCGACGCCGGTGCTGACGTTGAAGTACAGGGTGCCGACCAGCTGGACCCCGGTGGCCCACCAGTCGATCCGCCGCGGCTGGTAGACCAGGACCCGCCGGTGCGCGGGGTTGTCCGCCGGCGGCCCGGCGTCGACCGCCTCGCGGTAGCACAGGAACGACGCCGCGGTGAAGAACAGCGACCCGACGAAGTAGGTGACGGTGTCCCAGCGGGCCCCGACCGCGTCGGTGTAGCCGGGCACCGATCCGACGGCGAACAGCAGCGACCCGACGGCGAACAGCACCGCGATCCACCAGCCGCGGGCGGTGGGCGCCCACCAGGTGGACCCGGTGGCGGGTCGCTGGTGCTTGCGGTGGCGCCGCGACTCCCACCGCACCACGACGCCGTCCGGGCGCACGTGGTCGACGAACGTCACCAGGCCTGCGGCGTGCCGGCCGCCCCGCTCCCGCCCGGGCACCGGCGGCTCCGGCCCGTCCGACCCGCTCATCGTCATCGCCTGCCTCCGTTCCGGGTGCTGCCCGGCACCCTGCGGTGCTCTCACACCGTCGCACGGCCGCCCGGGCCTTCGCAGGTCCGGAGGCCCTGCCGCGGGTCGCGTCCGGGTCGCGCCCGGTGACCGCCCCGGGCGGGCCGCTCAGGCCGACCAGACGAGCAGCCCGTGCCGGTACCGCGCGGCGGTGGCGACGAAGGCGGCGAGCGCCGCGTGGTGCGCGCTCAGGTAGGGCAGGGCCGATTCGTCGTCCCACCAGAAGCCGGCCGGGTAGACCTCGGACCGGGCGAGGTCGGCCGCGGTGACGTCGCCGAGCAGGGCGGTGAACGGGAGGTCGGCGAGCGCGTCGGCGGCGAGCCGGACGCGCTCCGGCACGAGGACGCGGGGCGCACCGTAGCCCCAGTCGCCGGCCCCGGGCAGGCCCTCCTCGCCGTGGACGAGGTCGACCGGGAACGCCCGCCGTTCGAGCAGGAAGCGGAGCCCGTCCCAGGCCTTGCCGAGGTCGTGGCCGCGGCGCTCCGACGGGCCCACCGCCCGTTCCGCCTCCCGCGCGGTCACCTCGTCGGCGAACGCCCGCACCCAGTGCGGCTCCCGGGCCGCCCGGGCCAACTCGCGCGGGTCGAGGCGGAGATGAACTCCGACGATGCCTACGAGGTGTCGCGCGGCCGGTGGCGCCGCGCTCCCGGGCCGGACCGCCGCCCCGCCCGCCGAAGCGCTCCTCCTGCGGTCAGAGTCCGATCCGGAGCCGGAGTCGGAGCCGGCACCCGCCGGGGCGGTCGTCGGTGTCGATGCCGACCGTCACCGGGCCGCGGTCGGTCTCCGCCCAGTGGTACCCGGTGTTCCGGCACTGGGCGCGGTCGCCGTCCGGGTCGTACTGGACGTCGAGTGCGACGTACGTCTGCCCGATGCTCGGCACGGCGAGGGTGAGGTCGCAGCCGCCCGGCCGGTTGTCGGTGTCGATCCGCACGGTGGGGCCGAAGGCCCGGGTGTCCCTGCGGATCGGCACGCCGTAGGTGCCCTGGTTGCCGCACTGCGCCGGGTCCCCGCCGCCGGTGGCCTGGAGGGCGTAGGTGAGGGAGACGCCGTCCAGGGCGCGGTCGGGGTCGTGGACGCCGAACGCCAGCCCGCAGCCGCCCGGACGCCCGTCGGTGTCGAAGCGGATGACGTCGGTCCACGTCCCCTCCGCGATCCACTGGTCGCCCGTCCTCCCGCCGCACTGGCCGGGATCGCCGTCGGGGTCGAACCGGATGCCGAGCTCCGCCGGCTGGAACCGCCGGATCCCCGTCTGCGCCTGTGCCGACGGCGCGGGGAGCGCGGGCGCCGCCACGGCCGCCGCCGTCACCCCGAACACCGCCAGCCTGCGTGCGAATCCCCTCATGGCACCGATTCCCTCCGCTTGCGAACCTCCGGACCGGAACCACAGGATGCCGAGGGCGTGGACACGCCAAGCAGAGGTCGCGGCCGACATGCCCGCGCGCCACCCGGAAGACCCAGCCGCCCGCCGCCACCCGTGCGCCACCCGTGTGCCACTCGTGCGCCGCCGGAGGGCGGGCGGAGGGCGGGCGGATGCCGAGGCGGGTCAGCGGCGGGGCGGCAGGCGGTGGAGCCGCACGTCGCCGAGGTGCCCGTCGTCCAGGCGGGCGGTCAGGTAGGTGGCGAAGGGCTGGCGGCGCCGGTCGGTCGGCGAGCCCGGGTTGAGCAGGCGCAGGCCGCCCGGGGTGCGGCTGTCCCACGGGATGTGGCTGTGCCCGAAGACGAGGACGTCCGTGTCGGGGAAGCGGGCCTCGCAGCGCTGCTCGCGGGCCCGGGCGGGACCGGTCTCGTGGACGACCGCGAAGCGGACGCCCTGGAGGTCCGCGCGGGCGATCTCGGGCAACCGCTCCCGCAGCGCGGCCCCGTCGTTGTTGCCGTGGACGGCGACCAGGCGCCGGGACCGGGCCTGGAGCAGGTCGAGCGTGGCGGTGTCCACCCAGTCGCCGGCGTGGAACACGACATCGGCGTCGTCGACGGCGTCGAGCAGCGGTGCGGGCAGCGAGCGCGCCCGGGTGGGGACGTGGGTGTCCGAGATCAGCAGAAGTCGCATCGCGGTGGGAAACGACCGGGCCGGCCCGGGGGTAACGACCCCGCCCCGCGGCGGTGCCCGCGAGGCCCCCGGGGCATCGGGCTGTATGCGCGCCCGCGGCGGCACCGCATACTGCAGGCCGGGGATCGGTGATCGTGGGTGTTCGACCGTCAGGAGGGGCCCGTGAAGAGGTCCGGCGCGGGTGGCGCGACGAACTCGGCGTCCTGGGCTGTGCGTTCGGCCTGGGGCGGGCTCGGTCTCGTCCTGCTCGCCTGGACGGTGTTCGAGGCGGCGAAGCACACCGGTCCCACCGTCCCGGCCGCAGTGGTCGGGCCCCTCGTCCCCTTCCTCGCCGGACTCGCGCCGGGTTCCGCAGCGGTTCGGCACGCCCTGCTGCGGGTGTGGGTCCCGCTCGCCGTCATGGTGGTCTGCTCCGCCGTTCCGGGCCCCTCCGACGACACGGCCGCGCCGTTCACCTTCGGGATGGCCTGGCTGACCCACCTCGCGCTCGGGCGCGCGCTGGGCTGCGCGGCCTTCCGCCCGCCCGGGCGAGGGCCGCTCGCGTCGTCCTCCGACGTCCCGCCGGGCGCGGCCTCCGGCGACCGCTAGCGCCGCCCCCGGTCCCTGCCCGGTCCCCGCCCGGGCCCCGGCGAAGGGCGGGCCACGCCCGACGACCGGAGACTGGAGACATGACAGACAAGACCACGTCCGCGGATCGCCACTCCAAGCTCACGATCCGCGGCCGGGACGTCCGGATCCGCACCATCGGGATCGCGGTCCTCGGCATCCTGGCCGTCTGGTTCGTCGCGGTCAACACCGACTCCGTGGAGATCCAGCTCTGGGTCGCGACCGTCACGCTCCCGCTGTGGGCCGTGCTGGCCGTCACGCTCATCGTCGGCGCGGCCATCGGCTGGCTGCTGGCGCGGCGGCGGGCGGCGAGATGACACCCGCCGGCGGATGAAGCCGCGCCGGCCCGCCGGGCCGGCCGCCTGCCGGGCCGCCTGCCCGCCGGCCGCGCCGTCCGGTTGCTCCGTTCGGGTGGTGGAGGGTTGGTCGCCGGAGCCGGGCGGGCAGGGACCGCAGCGTGACGACGTCTCCCTCCGCCGCGCGCCGACCGCGCCGCCGGCCCCGCCCCGCCCCGCCCGCCGGCACCCCGACCGCCGCGGCCACCGCGCCGGGCCACCGGCCGCCGGCCACGCTCCGCCCGGGCGGCGGCTGCTGCCGGACCTGGGCCAGCGAGCACATCTCCCCGGGTGGAAAGGTCGTCCGCACCACCTGGCACGAACCCGCCTGCCGCACCGGGGGCCGGCCGTGACCGCCCCCGCCGGCCCGGGACCCGCCGGACCCGGCCGGGCCGCCGGTCAGCCGCCGCCCATCCCGCCCTGGGCGGCGACCATGGTCAGGTTCAGCCCGGTCACCGCCCGGGCCAGGCCCGGGGCATCGCCGGCGAGCCGGTCGGTGAGCGCGGTGATCCGCCCGGCATGGGCCTTGCGGTCCTGCCGGGAGAGCACCAGCCGCAGGTGCCCGTGCGCGGCCAGCGCCGCGAGCACCGCGTCGGCGTACGGCACCTCGGCCACCGGGACACTGCCGCGGACCAGCTCGGCCACCCGCAGCTGGAGGTCCAGGGCCTCGCGCGGATCGTCCATCGTCACCGCCCGCTGAGGCACGACCGGGCCGTAGGGGTCGCGGTCCGCCATGGTCACCACACCGAGCACCGCGAGCTCCTCCTCGACGGCCTCCAGGGTGTCGTCACGGCTTCGCCTGATCCACGACTTCCAGGTGCGCGGCCGTCCGCCCACCTCGCCGAGCAGTGCGTCCAGGACGCCGTCCCCGGTGCGGGCGGCCGAGACGATCTGCACCCGGCCCGCTCCGTCCTCGGCGACGGCGCCCCGGTGGGCGAGCTCGGCCAGCGCGGCGGCGCGCAGCAGGAAGCCGGCCCGGGTGCGGTCCTGCAGGGACTGGGCGCGGGTGTCGAAGGCCATCAGGTAGGCGGCCAGATGCAGTCCTCGGCTCATGGCACCGACGATACGCAGCGCCTCCCCGCCCGCCATCGGCCCACAGGACGGGCCGCCCTCCACCTCCGGGACCATCCGCCGGGGCCCGCCCGGAACACACCGCGACCCCCCGGCCGGCGGGCCTGCCGCCCCCGGAGGACACGAAGCGCCGGGAAGCCCTCGCCGGCCGCCCGTGACCGACCGTCAGCGGACGCCCCCGGCACGGGGGGAGAATGCTCGGGCTGCACGGCGCGAAGGGAGCAGGGCGTGGGCTGGTACGGGATCCGGTGTGTGTTCGGGACGAGGGCCCGGGACGGAAGGGTCTACGAGGAGCGGATCACGCTCTGGCAGGCCTCGTCGGCCGACGAGGCGATCGCCCTCGCCGAGGCGGAGGCCGGGACGTACGCGGCCGGCAACGGCTCCCACTACCTGGGGCTCGCCCAGTCCTACCGGCTGGATGGCGTCCCGGGCGCGGGTGCCGAGGTCTTCTCGCTGCTGCGGGACAGCCCGTTGGAGCCGGACGCCTACCTCGACGCCTTCTTCGACACCGGCACCGAGCACCAGCAACACCAGTGAGCGCTGCCGGCCCGGAGGCACCTACCGGCGCGGGGCGCTCCGGGGACCGCGGCGTCGGAGGGTCCCGGGCACCTGTATGTTGATCACCCGCCGGCCCTCTCGGGTGCCGTCCCCGGAGGGTGACGTGCGGGCCGGGACCGGCCGGTGACCGCCGCACGGACACCGGGTCGCCGCCGCCGGGGGACCGGGACCGGACCAGACGCCGGCGTCGCGGCTGAACGCCCGCCGCCCACCGCCCACCGCTCAACGTGCTCGAAGGATCCCGCATGACCGTTCCCGCCCCGCCCGACAGCCCGCAGCCCGCCCGGGCACCGGCCGACGCCGACCCGTGGGCACCGCCGGGCCCGGGTCAGGGCCGGATGGCCCGGGACGAGACCCCCGCCGGCTGCGGCACCGCCCCGGGCGCGGCCACCGCCGTGGCCCCGGGCGCCGCCCCAGGCGTGCCGTACTGGCCGCCGTATGCGATACCGGCGCCGCCGCCCCGCAACGGCCTGGGCATCGCAGCCATGGTGCTCGGGATCGTCGGTGCCGTGCTCAGCCTGGCCGTCATCCTGTTCTGGCTGTCCTGGCTGCCCGCACTGCTCGCCGTGATCTTCGGCGCCATCGGTCTGGGCCACGTGCGCAGGGGCGTGGCGACCAACCGGGCGATGGCGCTCACGGGCGTGATCCTCGGTGTCACCGGCCTGCTGGTCTCGGTCGGCGCCGGGGTGTTCGTCGTGGCGCAGGTGCAGGCGGTCAAGGAGGAGCGGCGAGCGGCCGACGAGGAGCGGCGGGCGCGGGAGGCCGCCGAGCACGACCGCATCGAGGCGGCGCTCCAGGCCGCCAGGGAGCGGGCGGCGAAGGAGCGGGAGCGGCTCGAGGCCGAGCGGGAGAAGGCCGCGGCGGACGAGAAGGCCCGGAACCTGACGTTCGGCCAGTCCTACACCTACGGGGACGGGCTGAAGGTCACGATGGCCGAGCCGGAGCCGTACGTCCCGGGCCGGACCACGTCCGAGATCCCCAAGGACGCCACGATCGTCCAGGTGAGGATCACCGTCGTCAACACCGGTTCGACGCAGGTCTCGCTCTACGGCTCGGGCCTGCCCCTCGTCAAGGACGCCAAGGGCAACCTCGTCTTCACGCTGATCGACGGAAGCGGGCGGATGAAGCTCCTCCCCGACTCCCTCGCTCCCGGCGCGGAGGCCACCGACCTGTCCGCGTACGCCGTGCCGACCGCTGCGGGCGACCGCTTCTCCGTCCAGTTCGTCTACGGGTCCGGGCAGCAGCGCAAGGCCGTCACCTGGTCCGGCCCGGCCGGCGGCTGACCCGGGCGGCCCCCACCTGCGGAGACGGCCCGGGGGCGTTGGCGCAACCCCTCGGCGTGGCCTGCTTGACCTGCCGGGACGGGGGCCGCAGAGTCGGAACCGCGGCGCGCGGGCGCCGGCACCTCGTGTGCCGGCCGGGCACGCCCGCCCGCAACGCCCGTCCCGGAGGCGCCGGGCGGCCCCGACCCCCGGGAGCGGCTAGCCGATGGTCCTCGACCTGGTCGTCATCGGGACGGCCATCACCCTCGGGCCGCTGCACAACAGCGCCTTCATCCTGCTGCTGTCCTCGCGGCGCGGCGTCCGCAACGGCCTGGCCTTCCTGCTGTCCTGGCTGGCGAACCTGGTCGCGGTGATCGCTTGCGTGATGCTGCTGACCGGCGGGAGCCCGCCCGTCCACCACAGCACACCCTCCACCGCCGCGGTCGCCGCCAAGCTGGCGATCGGCGTCGGCCTGGTGCTGTACGGCGAGTACCGGCGCCGGCGGCCGCCGCGCCCGCCCCGGCCGCCGAGCTGGACGGGCCGCGTCGACAACGCCTCGCTCCCCACCGCCGCCGGCCTCGCCTGGCTGCTCCAGCCGTGGGCCCTGGTCGGCGCCGGTGCCGCCGCGGTCGTCGACGCCGACCTCTCCACCCTCTCCGACTGGCTCGCCCTGACCGGCTACTGCCTGCTGGCCACCCTCAGCCTCCTGGCCATGGAGCTCTACACGGTCTGGTCGCCGGACGTCGCGCAGGCCCGGCTGAACGCCCTGCGGACCTGGATCTCCCAGCACACGGACCAGCTGGTCATCACCCTCTCCCTGCTGGCCGGACTGGCGTTGACCGCGGTGAGCATCTACCAGCTCGTCACCTGAGGACGCCCGGTGGCGGTTCACGCCCCGTGACCGGTGGCGGCGCGGACGCTCCCCGGACGGTCACGTCCGGCGGCCGCCGGCAGGCGCGGGCGATGCCCCGGCCACGCCCCGCGGGCCGGGGCGCCCGCCGGCGGCCACGCCTCGTCGTCCGCCTTGATCCGCTCGCCACCGGTGCGGGAGAGCGGACCGGACCCCCACCGGCCCCACCGCCCGACGCGGTCGCCCCGCACGAACGGCTCGAACCTATCCTCGTGGCACGAGAACCCGTCCGGCGCGACGCGAGCTGAAGAGGACACCGATGAGCACAATCCCGGCCGAGATCGACACCCCCGACATCATGGTCGAACTGGACGTCCTCGAACGGAACATCGAGCGCATGGCCGCAGCACTCCAGGCCAAGGGCCTGCGGCTGCGCCCCCACGCCAAGACCCACAAGATGCCGGAGGTCGCCGCCCGCCAGCTCGCCGCGGGGGCCGTCGGGCTGACGGTCGCGACCATCGGCGAGGCCGAGGTCTTCGCCGACCACGGCGCCACCGACCTCTTCATCGCCTACCCGCTGTGGATCGGACCCCGGCAGGCGCAGCGGCTGCAGAAGCTCGCCACCCGGGCGAGGATCGCCATCGGAACGGACTCCGCCGAAGCCGCCGAGACGGCCGGGCGCCACCTCGGGGCCGCGGCCGGCGACATCGAGGTCATGGTGGAGATCGACAGCGGCCACCACCGCAGCGGCGTCCGCCCCGAACAGGCCGTGACGGTGGCCCGCGCGGCAGCCCGCGCCGGCCTGCGCGTCGCCGGAGTGTTCACCTTCCCCGGCCACGGTTACGCACCGGGCATGCCCGCCACGGCGGCCGAGCAGGAGCAGCAGACCCTCGCGCAGGCCGCCGAACTGCTCGCCGCCGCAGGCTTCGAGGTCACCCGGGTGAGCGGCGGATCCACCCCGACCGCGGAACTGACCGGCACCTCCGCCGCCACCGAGGTACGCCCGGGCGTCTACGTGTTCGGCGACGCCCAGCAGCTCGAACTCGGCCGCTGCACCATGGCGGACATCGCGCTGACGGTCGCGGCGACCGTCGTCAGCCGGCACGAGGGGGACGACACCGCACCACGGCGGCTCGTCCTGGACGCGGGCAGCAAGATCCTCGGCGGCGACCGGGCCGCCTGGGCGACCGGCTTCGGCCGGCTCAAGGACCACCCCGAAGCCCGCATCACGGCACTGTCCGAACACCACGCCACCGTCACCTGGCCCGACGACAGCGACCTGCCCGCCCTCGGGGAACGGCTGCGCGTCGTCCCCAACCACGTGTGCGTCGCGGTCAACCTCGTCGACGACGTCGCCGTGGTCGACGGCGGCGAGCTGGTGGCCCGCTGGCAGGTGGCCGCCCGCGGCAGGAACTCCTGACCCCGCGAACCCACGGCCCCCACGCGACCGGCGCCGCCACCGCGCGGCGGCGCCGGCACCGCGCGGCGGGACCGGCCGCTCTGCCCGCCGCAAGGCGTGACTGCACCACCCTGGACAGCCGTGCGGGAGTCGGCCACTCTTCTCCGTCATGACGCTCCCGCTCCCTCAGCACGGCCGCCCCGGGGCCGCCCGCACCGCGCTCCTCGAGGCCGTCACCGCGGTCGGCGACGAGGCCGTCGCCCTGCTCGCCGGCTGCCGCGGCGACACCCCGATACCCGGCGCCGAGTGGACGGTCGCCGAGGCCGCCGCCCACCTGGCGATGGCCAACGAGCTGATGGCCGACCTGGCCGCCGGCGAGGAACGCCCCTACGGGGACGGCACCCCCGCCTCCCTGGCCGCGGCGAACGCCGCCTCGCTGGCCGCACGGCCGCAGCGGGACCCGGCCGTCCTCGCCGAGGAGATCGCCCGGCAGGCCGGACGGTTCACGGCGGCAGCCGGCCCGCGCACCGGCACCGAACCGGTCCGCACCCCGCTCGGCCCGATGGACCTCGACACCCTCGGCGCCTACCTGCTGACCCACATGCTCGGCCACCTCTACGACATCGCCGTCGCCCTGCGCCGGCCGCACCCGATCGACCGCCACCGCGTCGCCCTGACCATGCCGTTCCTGCGCACCGCCATGCCCCGGGTGACCGACCCCCGCACCGCGGCCGGCCACAACGCCTGCTACCGCCTGCGGATACGCGGCCTGGGCGGATTCGCGGTGACCTTCACCGACGGCACCGCCGTGGTCGGCACCGAACCGCCGCGGCGCCCGGACTGCACGATCCTCACCGAACCGGTGGCGTTCCTCCTCATCGCCCTGGGCCGCTACACCGCCGTCGACGCCCTCACCCGCGGCAAGGTCCTCGCCTGGGGCCGCCGGCCGTGGCTGGCCCCCGCCTTCCCCGGCCTGTTCACCGCTCCCTGAGTACCCGGCAGGGCCAGCGCGCCGAGGCCGGAGCCGACCCGTACCCAGAGCGGACTGAGTACCACGACTCAGGCGCTGGCACCGGCACTTCGCGAGGATGGCACCACCACCTCGCCGAAGGCTCCACGAAGGAACGAACACCCATGCTCAGCCGGATCGCCAGCGCCCTGGTGCCCGCCCTCGGCCGCCTGTCCGTCACCTCCGAGACCGCGGGCCCGGTCGCCCCGGGCAGCATCGTCGCGGCCAACCACAGCTCGCTCGCCGACCCGGCCGTCGTCCTGGCCGCACTCCACCGCCTGGGCACCGAACCGGTGGTGATGGCGACCGCCGGACTCTGGCGGACACCCGTCCTCGGCAGCATCCTGCGGGCCGGCGGCCACATCCCCGTCCACCGCGGCACGGCCCGCGCCGCCACCGCCCTCGACGCCGCCGCGACGGCACTCGCGGCCGGCCGCGTCGTCCTCATCTACGGCGAGGGCGGCCTGCCCGAGCGCCGCGACTCCCGCGACACCCAGCCCGCCGCCTTCCGCACCGGCCTGGCCCGCCTCGCCGCGGCCGGCGGCGCCCCCGTGGTCCCGCTCGGCCAGTGCGGCGCCCGCCGCCTGGCCTCGGGCAGCGCCGCCAAACAGCTCGCCGGACTCGCCACCGCCCCGCTGCGCCGCCCCGCCCTGCACGTCCACCTCGGCACCCCGTTCCACCTGGACGGCGACGTCGCCGAGGCGACGGCCGCCGCCCACCGCGCCGTCACCGCGGCCTGGCGCACCGCTGAACAGCGCCTGCACGGCCCCGACACCCGCCGCGCCGGCGCCGCGCGTCCGGCCTGACGAGGGCCCGCACGAGGCCGTCCCTCAGCTCCCGGCGCTCCCCGGCCGCTGCCGCGCCGGGACGCAGACGGCCGCCAGGGCCGCGGCCAGCAGATACGCGGTGGCCCCGATCGCCATGCTGGTGCGCAGGCCGGTGCCGTAGTTCGCGGCCCTGGCGAGCAGGGTGCCGCCGAGGGCCACCGCGGTGGCGCTGCCGACCTGGCGGGCGGTGTTGAACAGGGCGGACGCCGTTCCCGCGTAGCCGCCCGGAACGGCGCTCATCACAGTGGTGGTGGAACCGGTCAGGGCGAACGAGGTGCCGAACCCGGCGGCCATCATCGGGGCGATCAGCAGCGGGTACGCGGGGTCGGGCCCGGCGGCGGCCCACCCGGCCAGGCCGAGGGCCGCCAGGAGCATGCCGCCGATCACCAGGGGACGGTCGCCGGTGTGCCGGGCCAGCCGTCCGGACAGGGCCGAGGCGAACATGGTCATCGCCACCGCGGGGAACAGGGCCGCCCCGGTGGCCAGGGCGCTGTCACCGCGCTGGTGCTGGAAGTACAGGCTGGCCGTGAACACCATGCCGTAGAAGGCGAAGTTGAACAGCAGCCCGATGACGGCGCCGCCGCTCAGCGCGCGCGAGCGCAGCAGGCGCAGGGGGAGAACGGGTCTGCGGGTCAGGTGTTCGCGCAGTGCGAAGGCCGCCGCGGCCGCCACCGTCAGGCCCGCGCCGGCGAGCACGGCCGGATCCGTCCAGCCGCGCCGGCCGGCCTCGTTGAGCGTGGCGGTCAGCAGGGCCACGGCGGCCACCACGGCGCCCTGCGCCGGCCAGTCCAGGGCCCGGTCCCGGTGCCGGGGGGAGGCGGCCACCCAGCGCAGCGTGAGCACCAGGCAGACCGCGCCCACGGGCAGGTTGACGAGGAACACCCAGCGCCAGCCCGCGGTCGAGACCAGCAGCCCGCCGAGCAGCGGGCCGGCGGAGGCCGCGATCCCGGCCATGGCGCCCCACAGGCCGAACGCCCGCGAACGGGCGTCCGGCGCGGGGTAGGCCTGCTGGAGCAGGGCCAGGGAGCCGGGCACGATCAGCGCCGCGCCGACTCCCTCCACCAGGCGGGCGGCGACCAGGAACGCGGTGCTCTGCGCGGCCGCGCACGCCGCCGACGCCGCGGTGAACACGGCCACGCCCCAGCAGAAGACCCGCCGGTTGCCCAGCCGGTCGCCCAGGGCGCCGCCGGTCAGCAGCAGGCCGGCGAAGGCCAGGGTGTAGCCGTCGGTGATCCACTGGATGCCCGTCAGCGACGCCCCCAGGTCACGACCCACCGCCGGCACGGCGACGTTGATGATCGTGACGTCCAGGATCACCATGAAGTACCCGGAGCACACCGCCAGCAGCGGCGCGCGGGAGCGCCAACCGGCCCCCGGCGCCGCCGGCGCCGTACCCGTGCGGGCCCGTCCCGTGTCCGCCATGTCCCGGCCTCTCGCGCCCGTACGGTCCGGATGTGCCGCTCCCACGAAACACCACGATCCGGACCTCCGGTGCTCGTGACGTCCGTGTCGGGCTCGCCGGGGAACCGGACGGGCCGTCGGACACCGCGGGGCGCCGGAGCCGGGACGCGGGCGCCGGGCGCCCGCGTCACGCCGCTATGACCGGTACCGGTAGCGGATCCGGCCGCGGCTGAGGTCGTAGGGGCTGAGCTCGACGAGGACCCGGTCGTACGGAAGGATCTTGATGTAGTTCTTGCGGATCTTCCCGCTGATGTGGGCCAGGACGGTGTGTCCGTTCTGGAGCTCCACCCGGAAGGTGGCATTGCGCAGGCATTCGAGGACGGTGCCCTCGACTTCGATGCCACCTGCTGTTTTCGTCATGTCGTCTCACTTCTCCGTCGGGTGACGGTGCGGGGGATGGGGATGGTCAGTGGGGAACGCTTTTGGGGTGCGCGGCGCGGCGTCAGCGGCGGACGAGCTCCAGGACGGCGCCCGCGCGCCGGGCGCCGATGCCGTCGAACAGGGCGGTGGCCGCCGTGTTGGTCTCGTCGACCTCGGCCCATGCCGACGCCTTCCCGCAATGGTGCAGCGAGCCCAGCGCGTGGGCCAGCAGGGCGCGGGCGATGCCCCGGTGCTGCCGGTCGGCCCGGACGGCGATCAGTCCGATCCGCGGCTGCCGCAGCGGCGCCATCCGGATCAAGCCCACGTACCCGTCGGACTCCCGCGCCACCACGTACTGCGACCGGTCGGCCGGGGTGTACCACGCCGACCTGGGCAGGATTTCGGCCGGCATCGTCCGCCAGCCCGCACCGGCCTCGACCTCCTCGCGGACGACGCGGTCCAGGGCCCGTAGCGGAGCCTCCTCCACCGCGTCGGCGGAGACGACGGTCACACCCGTGGGAGGACGCACCGGTCCGAGCCCGGTGACCTCGGGATCGGTGGGCACCAGGTAGCCCCACTCGCGGCGTCCGACCGTGAAGCCGGCCCGCTGCCAGGCCGTGGTCGACTCCTCGTCCGCCTCGTCGACCACCGCGTACAGCGGCGCCGGCAGGTCGGCGACCAGCGCAGCGGCGATGCGGTCGAAGACCGGGCCGTGCCACGCGTCGACGCTCACGAACAGCCGCCCGTCGGGCCGGTGCGAGGCGTCGCCGCGGCCGACCACCCGGTCGTCCTCCACGGCGTGCCACTGCGTGTCCGAGATCCGGACCACGGCGACCGACCGGTCGCCGGTTCGCTCGTTCGATTGCACAGAATTCATCGGTGTTGCCTTTCAGGAGAGCCTCGTTCCAGGCGCTCCCGGCGACACCTCTATGTCAGTCGCCCGCCGTGACGACAAGGGGGAGCACCCACCCGCATACAGCCTTCATGGGTCTCACCTCCTCGCGTTCCTTCACGGCTTCACGGACGCTACCAGCCTTGCCGCCGGTGTCCAACCCCATTTCGGTCATGGTCTTCTCCCCGGCGAGGACACCGTCGACGCACCGTCACTTGCACACGGGCCTATGCCTGGTGCAGCCGGGTCAGCAGGGCGATCAGCTGCCTGCGTTCGGTGGCGTCGAGAGGTGAGAGCAGGTCCTCGTTGGCCTGTTCGGCCAGCTCCGCGCACCGTCGCAGGGTGCGGACGCCCTGGGGCGTCACCGTCACGGCGTTCTTGCGGCGGTCGCGCGGGTCGGGTGCGCGGACCGCCAGGCCGGCGCTCTCCAGGTGGTTGAGGAGGCCGACCAGGTCCTTGGCGTCGATCGACAGCCGGCGCACCAGGTCGGCCTGGGCGACCGGCCCGTACTCGCAGACCGCCGCGAGTACGGCGAGGTGCGGCAGCTTCAGCCCCTCCTCGGCGATCGCCGCGGCGACCAGGCTCCGGCCGCGCGCGGCCACCCGGCCGGCCAGCCAGCTCGGCAGGGACTGGATGTGTTCCAGGGCTCGGAAGGGCTCGGGGGGCGTCATGGGGCGAGCCTACCGGTAATCGTTGGACATCCCCATGAATCCTTCGTAGGCTGCGGGCAAGTCGTTGGGAATCCCAATGATCCTGTTCCGTGCTTCGGAGGTGTGCCCATGCGTCGTGTCCGCTATGAGGTCAACGGCGGTCCCGAGGTCCTCTTCGTCGAGGACGTTCCTGCTCCCGTCCCGGGCCCGGGGGAGGTTCTCGTGCACACCGAGGCGATCGGCGTCTCGCTGCCCACCGTCCGGAAGGTGCGCGAGGGCAGCGAGGCCGGCGCGCTCGGCGGCGAGGTCGCGGGCACGGTCGCCGCCGTCGGCGAGGGCGTCAGCGGATTCGCGCCGGGTGACCGCGTCACCGGCATCTGCTTCGCCCACTCGTACGCCGAACTGGCGCTGGTGCACCAGGCGTTCGCCTCGCGGGTGCCCGAGCGGGCGAGTGCCGTCGACGCCGTCGCCCTGGTCCGCAGCGGCCTGGTGGCGCGCGGCGCCTACGAGGCGGGCCGCCCCGCTGCGGGGGAGTCCGTGCTGGTGACCGCGGCGGCCAGCGCGGTCGGCACCCTCGCCCTGCAGTACGCGAAGGCCGGTGGCGCCTCCCGCGTGGTCGCGGCCGTCGGCAGCCCGGACAAGGCGGAGTTCGTCCGCGCGCTGGGCGCCGACGAGGTCGTGCTCTACGGGGACGAGGGCTGGGGCGAGCCGGTCGACGTCGTCCTCGACGGCGTCGGGGGCGACCTCCTCGGGCCCGCCGTGCGGGCCCTGGCCCCCGGCGGCCGGCTGGTCGCCTTCAGCTCCGGCGGCGGCACGGTCGACGCCTTCGAGCTGCTGGTCCGCGGTGCCTCGGTCGTCGGCTTCCAGATGGCCGCCATCGCCAGGAACGAGCCCGAGCTGTACGCGCGTTGGCTGGGCGAGCTGTGGGAGCTCCACCGCACGGGTGTGCTCCGCACCCGCGTCCACGCCCGGATCCCGCTGGCGGAGGCCGCCCGCGCGCACGCCCTCGTCGAGTCCCGCCGCAACCTCGGCAAGGTCGTCCTCGTCCCCTGACACCCGGCAGCCCCCCGAGGGGCCGGGCGAGGGGGCCGTGGCGGGTCGTCAGAGGCTGGGGACGGCGTCCTTCGGGACGGTGTGCCAGTTGGTGACGATCGGCTTGTCGACCGGAGTCCTGCCGACCGGGATGCCGGCCGGGTTCGGGTCGGTGTTGCCGATGGCCACGATGACGTCGGTGAACTCGACGGCCTGGTTGCCCTTGGTGGTCTTCGCCATGACACCTGCGTAGGCGACCTTGGCGCCGCTCAGGGGGATCGGGGTGCCGGCGGCCTGCTCGGCGTTGGTGGCCTCGATGCCGCCCGAACCGAACGCGACGGTGGGGTGGGCCGCGGGGAGCGTGCAGGAGACGCCCGGCTTGGCCATGGCGGTGATCAGGATGTAGCCGCCGGCCTGGGACTCGGTCTTCGCGCTGAGGACCAGATCGCCGGCGCCGCAGGTCTGCCCGTTGCCGCCCTTGCCGGACGCGGCGCCGGAGGCGGCGGGGG
>NZ_JAKNTA010000270.1 GCF_022288725.1 Kitasatospora sp. A2-31
CACGGGGCCGCGCGGTGCTCGGCGACCGTCCCCGGGGCGCGGGCCGCCAGGTACATCGGCTCGGTGAACACCGGACGGGTCACCGCGAGGCCGGGCTCCGGGTCGGCCGGGACGAGGTCGTACTCGTGCACCAGCGCCACGTCCAGCTCGCCCGCACGCAGGGCCGCCGCGACGGCCGCCGGGTCCACCTCGTTCACCATCGGCTCCAGCCCCGGGTGCCACCCGGCCAGCTCGGCGAGGACCGCCGGGATGATCGCCTTGGCCGCCGACGGGTAGGTGCCGATCCGCAGCGGACCGGCCAGCCCCTCGCGGGCGTGGGCGAGTTCGGCGTCCGCTTGCTCCAGCCGCGCCAGCACCGCCTCGGCGTGCCGCACCAGGTTCCGCCCGGCCGGGGTGAGCGCCACCCGCCGCCCGGTGCGCTCCAGCAGGGCGACGCCGGCCTCCTTCTCCAGGACGGACAGCTGCTGGGAGACGGCCGAAGGGCTGAACGACAGCGCCTCGGCGACGGCGGCGATGGTGCCGAGATGGGCGAGTTCGCGCAGCAGGCGCAGGCGTCGGACGTCGAGCATCGGCTCAGCTTACGAGAAGCGTCGGAAATGTGAACTGGACCTGCGGGACGGCGGGATCGCAGGATCATGGCCATGGAACTCAAGGGCATCTACGTTCCCCTGGTCACCCCCTTCGCCGCCGACGGCTCGGTCGCGCTCGACGCGCTGGACAAGCTGGCCCGCTCGGTGCTCGCCGAGGGTGCGGCCGGGCTGGTCGCACTCGGCACCACCGGCGAGCCGGCCACCCTGGACGCGGCGGAGAAGGCGGCGGTGGTCGAGGTCTGCGCCGCCGCCTGCGCCGAGCTGGGCGGGCAGCTGGTGGTCGGCGCAGGCGGTCCGGACACCCGGGCGGCCGCCGAGGAGCTGGCGGGCCTGCGCGAGCGGGTGCCGGGCGCGGCGGCCGCGCTGGTCACCGCGCCGTCCTTCGTCCGGCCGGGCGTGGCGGGGACGCTGGCGCACTTCCGGGCCCTGGCCGCGGCGAGCTCGGTGCCGCTGGTCGTCTACCACATCCCGTAC
>NZ_JAKNTA010000271.1 GCF_022288725.1 Kitasatospora sp. A2-31
AAACGAAGTGCCCTGTCCGTCGGCGTGATCGGCGCCGCGGTCCTCGCCGTGGCGGCCACCACCGCCGGCACCGCCGCCGCCCACGGCACCATGACCAACCCGGTGAGCCGGGTCGCGGCCTGCTACGCCGAAGGGCCGGAGAACCCCAGGTCCCAGATCTGCAAGGACCTGGTGGCGATGAGCGGCACCCAGCCGCTGTACGACTGGAACGAGGTCAACATCGCCAACGCGGACGGCCACCACCAGGCGCTGATCCCGGACGGCAAGCTCTGCTCCGCCAACCGCGACAAGTACAAGGCGCTCGACCTCCCCCGCGCCGACTGGCCGGCGACCCCGGTGAGCGCCGGTTCGTTCACCTTCAAGTTCCGCACCACCGCGCCGCACCTCGGCACCCAGACCGTCTACATCACCAAGCAGAGCTGGGACCCGACCCAGCCACTGAAGTGGTCGGACCTGGACCCGGCCCCGGTCGCCCAGGTGCCGGTCACCCGGACGGCCACGGACGGCTACTACACCTACGCCGGCACGCTGCCGCAACGCACCGGCCGCCAGCTGCTCTACACGATCTGGCAGCGCAGCGACAGCCCCGAGGCCTTCTACAGCTGCTCGGACATCGACTTCGGGAAGGCCTCCGCCGCCCAGCCCGCCGCGGCGCCGGCCGCGGCCGCGCTCGCCGCACCGGAGCCTGCCGCGCAGGCGCCGGCCGCGCCGAGCGAGGAGCAGATCACCGCGGGCCTGTCCAAGTCGACCGTGGCCCACCACGGCCACGGCGGCAACGCCAACGAGCCGGCCGGCGCCGTGGTGCCGACCGCCAGCGCCGCCGTCGGCGGCGGCTCGCCCACCGGCCCGCTGCTGCTGGCCGGCGCTGCCGCGATCGGCGCGGGCTGGGCCGGCATGGTGCTCCGGCGCCGTCGCGTCGAGGCTGTTCGACGCGACTCCTGAGCGCCGGAGGCCGGGGCCGGACCGAGCACCGACCCCCGTTTCGGTCCGGCCCCGGAACACCCGCGCAATGGCACGCCACGCCTGCCCCGGGGCCGGGGCGGGAGCGACACGTACGGCGGGCC
>NZ_JAKNTA010000272.1 GCF_022288725.1 Kitasatospora sp. A2-31
ACGAGGCCCTGCAGCACGGGGGCGGCGCCGATGACGACGTGGCGCAGGGAGGACACGTCGTGCGGGTCGGTGCGCTGGGCGGCGGCGACCTGGGTGAGGGTGGGGGGCGGCCCGTAGAGGAGGGTGGCGCGGTAGCGCTCGACCAGGTCCAGCAGGCCGGGGTTGTCGGTGGCGTCCTGGAAGGCGATGGTGCCGCCGAGCATGACGCCGGCCAGGACGCCCTGGCCGAAGCCGGAGTAGTGCACGAGCGGGCTGGTGACGGTGGCCACCAGGTCGTCGCCGAGCATGAAGGTGTCGACGTAGCCGCGCACCCCGGAGTGGACGGTGTTCTGGCTGTGCAGGACGCCCTTGGACTCGCCGGTGGTGCCGGAGGTGAACAGCACCACGAACGGGTCGTCGGGGCCCAGTTCGCGTCCGTCGAGCCGGCCCTCGTAGTGCTTCTCGTGGGGGACGGCGACGAAGTGGTCGTGGAAGTCGATGGCGTCCTGGAAGGCGTGGCCGCCGAGGACGACGACGTGTTCCAGCGGCAGTTCGTCCTTGAGGGCCAGGACGGTGGCGGCCAGCGGGTAGCCGTCCCATTCGGGGACGGTGATGCACACGGTGGCCTCGGTCAGGGCCAGGCGGTGGCGCAGTTCGTCCTCGCGGCAGACCGGGGCGATGGGGCAGATGACCGCGCCGACCCGCATGCAGGCGAACATCAGCGGCACGATCTCCCAGCGGTTGGGGAGCTGGGCTGCGACGAAGTCGCCCGGTCGGACGCCGAGTTCGAGCAGGGCGCCGGCGAACCGGTCGGTCAGACGGGCCAGTTCGGCGTAGTCGAGGGTGTCGGTACGCGAGTCGGCCAGGCGGCGGGCGGCGATGGCGAGCTTGTGCGGGCGCTTGGCGGCCTGGCGGCGCAGGTCGTCCAGGAACGTCTCGTCGCGCCACCAGCCGCGGCGGCGGTACTCGGCGGCGCGGTCCTCGGTGGTGGCCGAGGTCAGGCCGGTGTGCACGGCGGTGGTGGTGGCGGTCACCGGCGCTCCTTGCGGCGGGTGTCGGGGCGTTTGGGGGGCCGGGGGCCCGC
>NZ_JAKNTA010000273.1 GCF_022288725.1 Kitasatospora sp. A2-31
GGGGCATGGTCCGCCAGTGGCAGACCCTCTTCTACAACCAGCGCTACTCCAACACGGTGCTGCACGCCGGCCCGGACCACGACGGTGTCGAACCGCCGGTCCAGGGCGGCACCAGGATCCCGGACTTCGTGATGCTCGCGGAGGCGATGGGCTGCGTCGGCCTGCGCTGCGAGCGCCCCGAGGACCTCGACGCGGTCATCAAGCAGGCGATGGAGATCGAGGACCGCCCGGTGGTCATCGACTTCATCGTCCACCAGGACGCCATGGTCTGGCCGATGGTCGCGGCCGGCACCAGCAACGACGAGATCCAGTTCGCCAAGGGCGTCCGGCCCGACTTCGGCGACGACACCGACTGACGGCCCGCCCTTCCCCAGCCTCTGGCCGGGGGCACCCCCAGGCCCGCCGCCACCCCGCTCACGACCGGCTCGCCGGACCCCCTAGCGACCGAGGAAACAGAGACACATGTCCAAGCACACCCTCTCCGTCCTGGTCGAGAACAAGCCCGGCGTGCTCGCCCGCATCGCCTCGCTGTTCTCCCGTCGGGGCTTCAACATCGACTCCCTCGCCGTCGGCCCGACGGAGCATCCGGACGTGTCCCGGATGACCATCGTGGTCAACGTCGAGGACCTTCCGCTGGAACAGGTCACGAAGCAGCTCAACAAGCTCGTCAACGTGATAAAGATCGTCGAGCTCGACCAGGCCGCTGCGATCCAGCGGGAACTGGTCCTGGTGAAGGTCCGCGCCGACAACGAGACCCGGTCGCAGATCGTCGAGATCGTCCAGCTGTTCCGCGCCAAGACGGTCGACGTGTCCCCGGACGCGGTGACCATCGAGGCCACCGGCAGCTCGGACAAGCTGGAGGCGATGCTCCGGATGCTGGAGCCGTACGGCATCAAGGAGCTGGTCCAGTCCGGCCTGGTCGCCATCGGGCGCGGCGCCCGGTCGATCACCGACCGCTCGCTGCGCGCCCTCGACCGCAGCGCGTGACCCGGGGACGGCGCGCCCACCACCGGCGTGACCAGCGCCGACGCGCGCCGTCTCACCCCCTGAAGCACTGCCCCAC
>NZ_JAKNTA010000274.1 GCF_022288725.1 Kitasatospora sp. A2-31
CGCTGCGGAAGCCGGAGTGGGCGGCGACGGCCGCCATGGCCAGCGGGTGGAGGGACTGCAGGAGCAGTGCGCGCAGCCCGCCGACGAACATGGCCGCGTCGCCGTGGACGGTGCGGATCGGCCGTTCCGGGCCGAACCAGCGTGGTCCGGGCCGCCCGTGTATGCGCTGTCGCACGGCGGGACCGTCCGGGCCGGCCACCCGCGCGAACAGCTCGGCTCCCAGCCGCTCCCGCAGCCCTTGCGTCGATCCGCCGCTCCGGGCGGCTTCCGCATCGTCCACACGGGTCTCCTGCCCCGTGGCGGCCCTCTTCCCCCGCGCGGGCGGCGTGTTTCTCGTCCGCCCGGCTGCTCGGCCGCCCGCCGCCCGCCGCCGGCTGCCGGCTGCCCGGCCGCCTGGGCGAGCAGCCGGCGGAGGGCGACCGGGCGACCGGACGGCGCCGAGGGGGTCAGGGGCGGGGCGAGGAGGACGGCGAGGCGGGGCCTGCCGACGCGCCGCCGCCGGGGGCGGCGAGGGCGGAGGCCGCGACCGCCTGGGTGCGGGCGGCGGCCTGGTCCAGCGGGAGGTGCTCGCCGCCGGCGGGGAAGAAGTCGATCGAACCGACCGCGCCGTAGTTCGCCCAGAAGCAGGTGGTCATCGGGAACGTCGCGGCGACGTTGTGCTGGCACTTCACCACCAGGGCGCGGGTGGTGAACAGCCGCGCCTCGCCGACGCGCTCACGGCCGTAGCCCGCGCTCAGCTTCATCGTGTGCTCGAAGGACTCCTCCAGCGCGGCCCTGGGGTCGGCGACCGCGGCGAACAGCTTGGTGCGGGCCGTGAAGTGGGGCACCGTCGCGGTGTGGGCGCCGCTGCTGAGCCGAAGGCGCGGGTTGCCGAAGCACGACGCGTCGGTGTGGTCGTCGCCGTCCGCCCCCGCGGGCGCGGGCAGGCCGTCGACGCCGAAGACGTTCATGTCCAGGTCGCTCCCGAAGTGGAAGCCGCCCTCGCCCTTGGCGCAGGTCATACCGTCCAGCTTCGGCACGTCGACCCTGGTGTAGCGCGTGCCCGGGTCCGGTCCGAGCTTC
>NZ_JAKNTA010000275.1 GCF_022288725.1 Kitasatospora sp. A2-31
CCCGCCGAACTCCTGGCCGAGGGTGACGGGCGTGGCGTCCATCAGGTGCGTCCGGCCGGACTTCACGACCTCGGCGAACTCCGCCGACTTGCGCTCCAAAGCCTCCGCCAGGTGCTCCAGCGCCGGGACCAGGTCGTGGGTGACGGCGGCGGTGGCCGCGATGTGGATCGAGGACGGGAAGACGTCGTTCGAGGACTGGCTGGCGTTGACGTGGTCGTTCGGGTGGACCGGCCGGCCCAGCCGCTCGGACGCCAGGGTGGCGATCACCTCGTTGGCGTTCATGTTCGACGAGGTGCCCGAGCCGGTCTGGAACACGTCCACCGGGAACTCCGCGTCCCAGCGGCCCTGCGCGACCTCCTCCGCGGCCGCCGCGATCGCCTCCGCGGTCTCCGTGTCCAGCACCCCGAGCCGGGCGTTCACCCGGGCGGCGGCGGCCTTGATCCGTGCCAGCGCCGCGATGTGCGCGCGCTCCAACCGCTGGCCCGAGACCGGGAAGTTCTCCACCGCCCGCTGTGTCTGTGCCTGCCACTTGGCCGTGGCCGGTACCCGCACCTCGCCCATCGAGTCGTGCTCGGTCCGGTACTGCTGCTCGTCGCCCATCGCGCGCTGCACCTCCTGGGAGGTCCCGTGGCCGCTCACGGCCCGGGGCCCGTCGCTGTCGGTCCTGCTCTTCGATCACCACAGCCGCGCGGGGCCCCCGGCTATTTCCGCCCGGCCGCCCCAGTTGATCACGCGCCGCTGGGCGGCCCTGCGGCCGGCCGGCGCCGGCAAGCCGCCTTCGGGCGCGCAGGGGGTGGACGCGCGCACGGGCGCCTCCGGGAGATCGGGGGTGGCGATCCCGACCGATGGGGCGCGGCGGTGCGGGAGAAGCGGGCAACTGTTCACTCGAAGGAGTGAAGATCGTGACGTCGGCCCGCTGAGTCGCCGTCACGCTCCGTACGCTCGGCCGCGGGCCAGGGAACGGGACTGCGACAGTCCGGTTCCCGGGCCGGCGCGGCCGGCGGCCGGCCCCGGCGGGAACCGGGCCGGACGGCGGGTCCGCGGCCGGCGGGCG
>NZ_JAKNTA010000276.1 GCF_022288725.1 Kitasatospora sp. A2-31
CCAACGGCTCGTCGCTGCACAGCGGCGGGCCGTTGGGGGGTGGGGGTGGTGCTCAGGCCTCGGCGGTGGCGGCGTAGGTGAGGAAGGCCTGCCAGGATGCGGGGTTGAAGGTGAGGTGGGGGCCGCTCTTGTCCTTGGAGTCACGGACGAGGACGGCGGTGGTGGTTTCGGCGACCTCGACGCACGCGCCGCCCTCGTTGCTGCTGTGGCTGCTCTTGTGCCAGGCGACCTCGATGCACGCGCCACCCTCGCTGCCGCTGTAGCTGCTCTTGAACCATGCCAGCTTCGTGCTCATCGCTCTCCCAGCATCTTCTCGATCAAGGATAGGGACTCCTGGGGGGTGTGCGCCTGGGCCCTGAGGGTGCCGTATCGTGCGTTGAGGATACGTACCTCCTCCTGATCCGAGATCAGCCTACTGCTCGTCTGAACCTCGATGTAGGCGTTCTGGGGGCGCCCTTTGGGGGTGATCAGGATGAATGGTCCATCCATCCCCGCATGCTCCGTTCTGTCGAGCGGTAGTACCTGGACTACCATTCCGCGCGTCTGACCGACTTCCAGCAGTCGACGTAGCTGTGCCGCGTGCACGTCTGTGCCGCCCAGCGGCCTATGCAACACGCCCTCGTCGATGACCCAGCTGAAGATGGCCCGTGGCCAGCGTGTGAGGATCTCCTGCCGCGCCATGCGGGCAGCCACCCGCATTTCGATCACTTCCTCCGTGAGCAGTGGCTGGCGCATGGCGAAGACAGCCCGGGCGTGCGCCTCAGTCTGAAGCAAACCGGGCACGCCGACCATGCTGAAGTCGTGAAGCTCGATGGCCTCCTCCTCCAGCCGCGCGTAGTCCCGGAACCAGGCCGGGTGCCGTACGCGGGCCTTGGCCTTCGCGCGCTGGACGTCGTCCTTCGCGATGCTCAACAGCCCGCCCGCGTCCAGCAGTTTGTCCGCCGCGTCCAGCAACTCCGGCTGAGGCGTCCGCTTCCCGCGCTCCACCGCGCCGATCAGGGCCTCGGTGTAGCCGACGTGGCCGGCCAGGTCCTTCTGCGTCA
>NZ_JAKNTA010000277.1 GCF_022288725.1 Kitasatospora sp. A2-31
CCTCCGCCCCCGTGACATCCAGGCGCGGATACGAGCCGGTGCCTCCGCCGAGGAGGTCGCGCAGGCCGCCGGCATCTCCGTCGACCGGGTCCGCCGCTTCGAGGGGCCGGTGCTCGCCGAGCGCGCCTTCATGGCCGAGCGGGCCCGCAAGACCGCGATCCGCCGGCACGGCGAGTCCCCCGGCCCGCAGCTCGGCGAGGCCGTCGCCGAGCGGCTCGCGCTGCGCGGCGCCGAGAAGGACACCGAGCGCTGGGACTCCTGGCGCCGCGACGACGGCACGTGGGAGGTCATCCTCTCCTACCGCGCCGACGGCGAGGGCCGCTCCGCGTCCTGGACGTACGACCCGCCCCGGCGCCTGGTCCAGCCCAACGACGACGAGGCCCGCGCGCTGATCGGCGAGAACGTCGAGCGCGAGGAGGAGTCGGTCTTCCCGTTCATCCCACGGATCGCCCGGCTCCCCCAGGACCGGCCGCCCCGCCCGATGATCGACCGGCCCTCCGCCGACCGCATCATGTCCGGCCGCGAGGTGCGCGAGGCCCGCGAGGCCACCGCGGAGTCCCGCGACTCGCTGACCAGCCTGCTCGACGTCGTCCCCGCCTTCCGCGGCGACCTCGCGGTCGGCGCCCCGCCGTCCATCGAACCGGTGCCGAGCGAGGTCGCCGAGGAGAGCGAGGAGGCGGCCGCCGCGGCCGCACCCGCCGTCGGAGCCGGCTCGGCGTACGCGGACATCCTGATGCCGCGCGCCGTCGCCCCCCACCGCGAGCGGCTCGTCGGCACGACCGACCGGCAGGCCGAGGCGGACGGCGTCCGCCCCGGGCGCCGGGCCACCGTGCCCAGCTGGGACGAGATCGTCTTCGGCAGCCGGCGCAAGAAACAGGAGTAGCGCAACGCCACCGTACGGCGGGCGGGGCGGGGGCGGCCCCCCGCCCCGCCCGCCGCGTACGGCTCAGCCCGGCTGGTCGGTGACCGCCACCGGCCGGCTCTCGTCGCTCGACCACTCGCTCCACGAACCCGGGTACAACGCGGCCGGCAG
>NZ_JAKNTA010000278.1 GCF_022288725.1 Kitasatospora sp. A2-31
ACCCCCCGCCTGCAGCGCCACCTGCTGCCCACCCCGCTGCTGGACGGCGCCGGACTCTCCTTCACCCGGCGCTACCGCCCCGGCCGGCGGCGCGCCCTGCTCGGCGGCGACTTCTACGACGCCGTGCGCACCGACGACGGCACCGTCCACGTCGTGATCGGCGACGTCTGCGGCCACGGCCCGGACGAGGCCGCGCTCGGGGTGGCGCTCCGGATAGCGTGGCGCACCCTGGTCTTCGCCGGGCTCACCGGCGAGGCCCTGCTCACCACCCTCCAGCACGTCCTGGAGCACGAGCGGCGCAGCGACGAGATCTTCGCGACGCTCTGCATGCTGGTCATCGAGCCCCGCGAGACCACCGGTCGGCTGGACGAGCTGGGCGCCGTCGAGACCGCCCGGCTCTACCTCGCGGGCCATCCCGCACCCCTGCTGCTCGGCTCGGACCACAAGCCGGTCATGCTGCCGGCCGACCTGGCCGGCCCGGCGCTCGGGCTGCTCCCCTGCGACGACTGCGACGCCGTCTGGCCGGCGCACCGGCTCGAACTGCACCCCGGCTGGCGGCTGCTGCTCTACACCGACGGTCTGATCGAGGGCCGCGTCGGCGCCGGATCGCGCAGGCTCGGCCAGGACGGACTGGCGGACCTCATCGGCGACCACCTGGCCGCCGGGCTGACCAGGGGTCGGCTCGTGGACAGTGCGATCGCGGAGGTCGAGGAGCTGAACGGCGGCGCGCTGGCGGACGACGTCGCCGTGCTGCTGCTGGAGCGCAACCCGGTCCAGCTGATCCTGGGCTGACGCGGGCGGCGGAAGGGGTGAGCCCCGGTGCTCGCGGATCGGTCCCGCGAGCACCGGGGCTCACCCCTTCGATCATGTCCGGTGCGCATCGACCCCGCACCGATCGTCCGGCGCGGGTCGACCCGGCTGGTCTACCAGGGGCCGTACGGGCCCATGTTCCGGTCGTTCCGGCCGCCCCGGCTGGTCAGCGCCCGGATCGCCGGGCGCACGTCCACCATGTAGACGATGGCCGCGACCAG
>NZ_JAKNTA010000279.1 GCF_022288725.1 Kitasatospora sp. A2-31
GACGCCGTCGCCCGCCGCGGCCAGGACGGCACCCCGACCGGTGCGGCAATCGTCGAGGCGGCCGTCGTCGCCGCGGCGATCGAGGCGGCCCGCAGCGGCGCCCAGCCCCAGCAGGCTCCCACCCGCCAGGCCACCGGCGAGTCCGCCCGCGCGGGAGACCTCCGCGCCGAGGCCCTGTGGCTACGCTCGGTCTCCCAGCAGTACGCGACCTCCGACATCGTCCGCACCGCCGTGGCCGTCCAGCGGCAAGCGGCGCCCACTGCGACTGCGGCATAGGGAACGACCATGGCCTCTCCCTTCGCCGACCCGGCGTTCTACGCCGACCGCTACCCCACCTACTCCGCCTTGCGGACCTCCTCCCCGGTCCTGCAGGTGTCCTTGGACGGCGGGGCCTCCACCTCGGCCGTCGTCACCGGCTACGACGAGGCTCGGAAGGCGTTCACCGCACCGCTGTCCAAGGACGCCGGCGCCTACTTCGCGGACAGGCCCTCGGGACGGTCGCTCCACCCCGCCATCGCCCGCACCATGCTCACCGTCGACCCGCCCGAACACACCCGGCTGCGCCGGCTGCTGACGAGGGCGTTCACCCCGGCCCGGGTGGACGGGCTGCGCCCGTACATCCGCGCTCTCGCCGAGCAGCTGGTCGGGAACTGGGAGGGCGGCACCGAGGTCGACCTCGTCGAGGAGCTGGCGGGCCCGCTGCCGGTCACCGTCATCTGCCAGCTCCTCGGCGTACCGACGACCGACAGGGACTCGATCAGGGCCTGGTCAACCGACCTGTTCGCCACCGGCGACCACCAGCGGATCGACGCGGCCTCCCACGCCCTGGCCGGATACATGGCCGGGCTGATCGAGGCCAAGCGCGCCCACCCGGACCGCTCGCTGCTCTCCGACCTGATCTCGGTCCACGACCAGGACGAGAACCGGCTCAGCGAGGACGAGCTGCTCTCGCTCGCCGTGCTGCTCCTGGTCGCCGGCCACGAGACCACCACTGCGGCGATCGGCAACTCCGTGCTGGCGCTTCTCCAGC
>NZ_JAKNTA010000028.1 GCF_022288725.1 Kitasatospora sp. A2-31
GGCGGCCGGCTCCGTCGCCGACGGCACCGCCGAGGTGGGAGGTGACCACCGGCTGCTGGACCTGGGTGGAGAAGGAGACCGTGCCGGAGAGGGGGCTCGCGCCGATGTGGTCACCGTCCATGACGTTCCACAGATAGCTGGTGTTCCAGGCGAGCTTGCCGGGCGGCACGGCCCATGAGGTGCTGGGCTGCCAGCCTGACTCGGCGACGAGCTGCGGGTCGCCCGACGCAGGGTTGGTGTAGACCTTGAAGTAGTAGTCCACGCCCGTGCCGGGGTAGTTGTCCGGGTCGTGGCCGGTGGCGTAGAGCTGCGGCGTGAGGCTGCCGACCACGGTGTTGTTGGGCGGCGCCAGTGCGTCCAGTTGGGGCGCGGTGTTGGCCCCGGTGACGGTGGTGCAGGTGCCGAAGGGGATCGAGTAGGAGTCGTGCAGGGATGTGGTCCCGCCGACGTAGCCGTCCCAGCAGAGGTAGTAGGAGCGTCCGAGCGGCAGCGGCGGGATCACCCCGTTGACGGTCACGGAGTCGTAGGTCTTGACCAGTCCGGAGACGCCGGTGAGCGGCGCGTTGAACCACTGCTCGTTCCAGTTCGAATCGAAGAACCGGGCCTTGACCTGCATGCTCTGCCAGTTCCACCAGTTGGCCGCCATGTTGGTGAGGGTGACCTGCTGGTAGCCGGGGGTGTTGTAGGTCGGCGGCATGTAGCTGCCGGCCGGTGCGTAGGTCGCGGCCCAGTCGCTGTAGACGATCGACAGGTAGGGCGGGTAGGCGCTGTTGGCGCTGGAGAACTTCTTCCAGTCGTAGGAGTTCGTGGTGCTGGCCGTCAGCGCGAGGCCGTAGTTGGCGCCGCCCCGGGCCCAGCTCTCGACCAGCTGCACGCCCGGGTCGTTGTGACTGCGGCCCAAATCGATGCTTTCCCACATCGCTCCGCCACACGTGTCGCCAGCGGAGAAGTTGGCGGTTCCCAGTTGCTGGCCGATCGACACACCGGGGTAGGTGTTGATCGTCGCAGGGTCCCACCAGCTGGTGATCTGGTTCACGTAGACCGGGTGCGGGGAGCACTCGTAGGAGTGGGTGTTGTTCAGGTTGAGGGTCACCGCGTGCAGGTAGTCGTTCGACAACACGTTGGCTACGGCGGGGAAGTACAGGTAACTGTTGATCTTCGAGGCGCCACCGTCGGAGGTGCCGATCCGCAGCAACGGGTCGGTGGAGAAGTTCGCCCTCTGGTCGGAGCGGACGAAGGTCGACTGGCCGACGCCGATGGACAGGGTCGACGGGTCCACGGTGACCGGGAAGACGCGCTTGGCGTCGTGCAGCCAGGCCGCGTCCAGGTCCATCTGCAGAGCGGGCACGCCGTTCTGGTCGATCAGATGGTAGGTGACACCGTCGCTGCCCACGCCGTCGCCGGAGGCCGGGTCGATCTTCGAGTCCATCATCGAGCCGCGCGGAATCGCCAGCCGCACGGCACCTGAGGTGTCCTTGAACTGGACCTCTCCGGCCGACCCGATCGCCGGGGTCAGTCCGGTGGTGTGCAGTGGGAAGACCCAGTTGGTCGGGGCGCTCGCATCGTGCAGGACCAGGGATTCCTTGATGCCCTGGGCGAGGCCGTTGTAGACGACATCGCTCGCGGGGCGTGCGAGCGGATACGTCAGGGTGTCGCCTTGGACGACGCCGCGCACTGGGGCCGCGCCCTGCAGCCCGTAGGAGACCGCGTGCTCCGCGTCCAGGGTCCAGCTCACGACCGAGGGGTCGTCGGACCTGACCGCGAAGCTGGCCTGCTGGCTGTTGGCCTGCTCGGCCCAACGGCCGGCGCGGTCCAGCGAGAAGTTGGTGTTGATGTCGTCCCAGCTGCCGTCGGCCTTCTTGTAGTGCACGGGCCGGGGGTAGGCGCGCAGGGTCTTGGTACCGTCCGGGTTCTGGAAGACCGAGGTGCTGTCGGTCCGGGCACCGGCGACCTCCGTGCCTTCGACGGGCAGACTCGGAGAGCCGGAACTGGTGTTGGCGTCGTTGCGGGCCTGAAGGTCCTTCGCCGAGGGTGACGCAGGCGTAGCGCTGCGGTTCTTCGCCCCCTTGCCGTCCTTGAGGTCGTCCTGCGGCGCGGCCGCATTGGGCTGCGCCGCAGCGCCGGACTGGGGGCTGCCGGGCTTGGCATCCCCGGGGTGGTGTTCCAGGGACGGCGGTGGGGTGACGGCCCCACCCTTCACCGGGGTCTTGGGCTGCCCGTCGCCAGAAGGGTGCGTGGCGGTGTCGCCCGTCACCGCCTTGGTCTCGGGCAGTTCACCGGGGCCCGGCCGGTGGGTGGACTCCCCGGGAGCACCGCCGTCCTTCCTGGTCTGTGAGGACGGCACCGTGTGGCTGCCCCCGCTCGGGTCACCGCTGACCTGCTGCGGAGTCTTCGGCGTGACCGTCGACACCGGGGCTTTGGTCGCCGTGAACGCGCTCGCTTCTTGCGTGCCAAGGGCAAGCAGAAGCGCCAAAGAGGTAATGAGTGCAAGCGAGCGACGCACGACAAGTCCTTCAAGTGCAGGCGAAACGACCGACTCTCCCCTACAGGCGTTCGGTCTGTGCCCTTCCTATCGGTCGTCAGTGCGAGAGGTACAGCCAGGAACTGACGCAGTCATGGTCACTTTGTTCAATATAGGGACATCATAGGCCGAAATGTTCTTAAGAGATTTTTCATCTTCTTTACCGAACAATGGAAACCACCAGGCGAGACTTGACCGCGCCCACCACACACCACCCGCCAGGAGAAGCCCGCATGACGCCCCATCTCACCCCCCGCCTCCGGTGGGCGCTCGGACTTACCGCGGCGCTGGTCGTAGCGGGTACCGGTGTCGGGATGTGGCTCGGGAGCGAAAGTGACGACAAGGCTGGCCTTCCAGCCGTCATAAGCCCCTCCAACATCGCTGGACGCCGAACGGCCTGCCTCACCGGCGACGCCACGGAAGCGGCGAGGCACAGCGACACCAGCGCGATCTGGTCAGCTCTTCAAGACGCCTCCCAGCAAAACGACCTGAACGTGCAACAACTCCTTGTCCCGGCAACCACCGCCGACCAGGCCCTCCCCTACCTCGCGGGACTTGCAGCACAGCACTGCGACCTCGTTGTCGCCATCGGACCAACCTTCAATCAGGCGCTGGAAACTGCATCCAAAGCCAACCCGCATACCCGGTTCGTCGCCGTGACGACCGACGGGCAACCCGCGCCAGGCGGAGTTGCCACGGTCATGGGCAGCGCCAACGAGAAAGCCGCCGAGATCCGTCGCCGCGCACTCGACCTGCCCGCCCCCGGCAACTGACCGGCTAAGCCTCGCTCCGCCGCGCGCCCACGCGCGCTACACCTCATCGCGCCCGCTACCGGTCGGCAAGACCTCCGGCCACTTCCCCCCACTGTCCTCGACGCCATACACGCCAGCGGCGAAGCGACCGCTCCCAGCTGACCCCGGCGCCGCCGTCCCGGGCTGCGCTGCCCAGATCAAGGACCTTGTGCAGTTCGGACCGTCCGTGTCGGCTGGACTCGCTCGGCGCCGGGGGTGGGCTGGCCTGCGGGTGGAGGGAGCTGTAGGCACCAGGGAAGGAGCGACGCGGTGGCCTAGCGTCCGGCGTGGCGCCGCCAGCGGGTCGGCCACCCGCAGCGCCGGCCGGCCGAGCCGAAGCGGCCGGCCGGACGGGAACAGCAGGGCGGCGATGCCCTCCCGGCGGCGCCGGGCGTGGGAGCCACGCGGACGGGCGTTCGCACGATTGCTGATGGTCCTGGTCGGCAGGGCGTGGCTCAGGTGTGCCCGACCGTGGCGGACCTGTGCCTGGTCGCCGAGGAGCATCCGGGCCACCACCGAGATGCTGTCCCACCCGATCGGAGGACCTGGTCGGCTCGTCGGCTATCCCCGGCTCCCGGGCGTGGTGATCACCTCAGGTCGAAGTCGTTGGGGTCGAAGTCGAAGTCGTCGGCGGTGAAGCCGCCGTAGCCGGCGCCGCCGTTGAAGTAGTCCGCGAGGGCCTGACCGACGATCTGCCGCACCTCGTCCTCGTTCTCGGCGATGGCCAGGGCGGCGGCCTGCTCGCCCGTGAGGTTCAGGTGGATGTCGCGGGCCCGGACGGCGTCCGAGCCGCGGATCTCGAAGCTCACGGCGCGGCCGACCCGGGCCCCGATCCCGGAGACGGTGCCGCGCTGGGCCAGCTGCTTGGCCTTGCGTTCCCGGCCCCGCTCGGTGGTCTGCACGTCGACCGCCTCGCGCTGTAGCCGTTCGGCGTCCTCTCCCTTGGGGTGGCGTGTGCCGTCGATCCAGCGCAGCACGGTGCGCGGCGCGACGCCGTAGGCCGCGGCCATGGCCTTGGTGTTCCCGCCGTACTTGCGCTCCCGCACCTGGCCGGCCTGCGTCGTGGACTGCACCGGCGCCTTCCGGGAGGGGAACAGCGCCTCGCGCACCCGGCCGAACAACCCCTTGCCCGCCATCAGTTCCCGCCTTCCTTAGCGTCGTTGCCGGTGTCGGGCTGCTCGTGGCCGATCGCGGTGCCGTCGGTGGCGTAGTGGTGGACCAGCTTGGAAGGGTGCTCACGGCGCTCCATCGCCTCGATGGCGGCCTGGAGCGGGATCGAGGACTCGTGCTTGTGGCTGCCCGGGGCGATGCCCAGGCGCAGCGCTCCCGGGACGGGGGTGCCGTCGTCCTTGACCGGAAGGAGTTCCAGTGGGGTGGGGGCGTCGGTGGCGTACAGGTAGCTGTCCACGTTGATGGCGAAGGGGGCGCGGCCGGTGAGCTGCCAGGTTTTGCGCAGGCGGCGGTGGGCGGCGATGCGGGCGGCGGCGATGATGTGGAAGCGGATCTCCGGGCGGTAGGACCAGGCGGCGGCGATCTTCTCCAACCAGGTCTCGTCGTCCAGGTGGCGGGCGGAGTCGGCCCACTTCCCGATGCCGCCCTTGTAGATGTTCTTGTACAGCCCGGCGAGGACCAGGGCGTCCGCGCGGACCGGGTCGGTGCCGACGTCCTTGTGCACGGCGTAGGCGGCGAGGAACTCGGCAGGGGCCTGGCCGTCGGCCAGGCCGAGGTCGGCGTAGGCGCGCTTGTAGCCGCCACGGATCCGGCCAGTCCACTCCTTGAGCAGCGGTGCGGTGTGGGTCGACAGGTACGCCTCGGTGATGGTGGCCGGGTCGAAGCCGTAGGTGGTGGCCATGTACGCGACGGTCGGGGTGGCGTACCAGCCAGGCCCGGTGGGCGGCTGGCCGTGGAAGGTAGCCGGGTGGGGCAGCAGCTCGTCCACCGGGGTGCTGGTGAAGTCGCACCACCACAGGCCGGCGGTCTTGCCGCCGTCCCACGCCGGGTTCTTCACGTGGTCCAGCGGGCCGATGGGCAGGCGCAGGGAGTCGGTGACGGACAGGTAGGAGGCGCAGACGTCGACCGCGACCGCCCAGGGGCGGACGGCCTCCTGCTCGGTGAGCTCGCGGGCCCACCACTTGTAGTCCTCCTCCTCGCACACCGCCTCGCCCTTGCTGAGGAGTTCGCGGGTGAGCGGGTGGCGGGCCCCGGCAGCCGGCGCAACGCACAGGTCGCCCTTCGGGAGCGCGCCCTCGCGCAGGTGGGAGGACCACTCCCCCGTCGTCTCGTCCTTGACCCACTCCACGCGCGGGCGCACCGCGTCCAGGAGCAGCATCGCGGTGGAGGCTGTGGTGGCGCCGGGGGCGGCGCCGAGGTCGGTGGTGAAGGCGCGGTAGCGGCGGGTCAGGGTGAGGCCGTCCTTCGTGCCGTCGGGGGCGGTGGCGAGCGGGGCGGCCAGGGCGCTGGCCGCCTGCTGGCGGGCATCGCCCTGCCCGAGCCACGGCGCGACGGTGACCCGGACCGAGGTCTTCGGTCCGCCGGCCGATCCGGTGCGGCGGAAGACGTGGAGGCTCGGGCCGATCTGGTCGCTGATCTCCATGCCCACCACGGCGGCGGCCTTCGCCAGCTTGGTGTGCAGCGTGTTCAGGGCCTTCTCGGTGGCGGGCAGGGTGGCGGGCAGGCCGAGCTGCTTGAGGGCGGCGGCGGTCAGGCAGACCATGCCGTCGGCGCCGCGTCCCGAGGCGTGGGCGCGCTCGACGCGCAGCGGCAGGCCGGTGCCCAGCCACGCGAACCAGTCGCCGAGCTTGGTCCCGGCCGGGGCCGGGATCTGCGGGACGTCCAGCACCCAGCCGCCGTCGACGGCGTCCAGCGCGACCGCCGGCCACCAGCGCGCAGCGGCAGCGGACGGAGCAGCGGGGCGCGCCGAAGCCGGACGCGCCGCGGCCGGACGGGCTGCGGCCGGGCGGGCTGCGGCCGGGCGGGCAGGGGTGCGGGCCGTCGCCGGGCGCGGGTTCGCCGGGGCCGACCTGGCGGTGGGCGCGGGCCGGACCGGCTCGGAGGCGACGGGGGCAGCAGCGGGTGCGGGTGTGGCCGTGGGCTGCTCGGCCGGGGCCGGCATCGGCGTCGGCTGCCGGGTGGCTTCGACGGCCGCCTCGGTAGCCGGGGTGGCGGGGCGGCAGAACCCGCCCAGGTGCATCGGGCGGCCCTGGGCGCGGTAGACGGAGGGCTGGCCGCACTGCACGCACGGCGCCGCGACGGCCATCAACAGCGAGCCGTCCGGGTTCTGATCGAGCACCGGAACAGCGAGCGCGTCAGTGGTCTGCTGGGCGGGCGCCGGGGCCTGGACAGGCGTCTGCGGCGTGGCCGGGATCGGCGTCGCCGCGGGCTGCTCGGGCGCCGGGAAACGCGCTGCTAGACCCTCCAGGAGGCGCGTGTAGGCCGGGGCGATGTCCGGGCCCGGGACGGCGCTGCCGTCCTCCCAGCCCAGGATCAGGGCCGAGTTCACCCGCAGGGCCGCGGCGACCTGCGCGGGCGTGAGACCGGCCGCCAGGCGCAGCCGCTTGCGCTCCGCTGGGGCCGGAAGGCCGGTGCTCACGGCGGCGAGCAGCGCGTCGACGGAGTCGGATAGCTCGTCGGACATCGGGGGCTTCTCCTCAGCGTCCGTTGGGGCGGGTCGGGTCGAGACGCGGGTCGCCGAACAGGGCGTCGAAGACGTCCTCGGTGACGCAGGCGATCAGGCCCTGCTCGGCATCGCGCAGGGTGTAGCCGGCGCTGCGCCCGAGGTCGGCCACCGCGATCGGGACCTGGGGGCGGTAGTAGAAGGTCAGTTCCCGGCCCGCGTAGTCGGTCGGGGCTGTGGCCCGATCCGCCGGGGTGAACGGCAGGGTGAACGACGGCAGGTCCACGACGTCCGCCTCGGCGGCCAGGTGCAGGACGCCGTCGTCGACGGTGCGGAACGCGACAACCAGGTTCACCCCGCCGCTGCGCCGGTCGCGCGGCAGCCCGTGCCCCTCGAGGACCCGGCCGAGCTGGGAAGCGGACATTCCGGCCGCCCCGGCCAGCGCGCTCCGGTTCGAGTAGGCACCGACCGCGTCCGCGCGCGACATCGCCACCTCCCGGAACACCGCCAGGTGCTGGATGAGCCGGCTGGTACGAGCGACCAGGTCGACCAGGGCGTCGAAGTCAGAGGCCTGCGGCGGCTCCACCAACCGCTCACCGCGCAGCCCGGCAAGCAGCGCAGTGCCCAAGTCGTCGGGCACCTCGACCTGCTCACCGCCAATGCTGATCCTCACAAGACACTCCGCAACAGTAGGACCTAACCAAATAGTAGGGCTCTGCACTTTGGAAGTCCAGGACGAAGGAGCGCGCGGCTGATGCCACGCGCCCCTGGGCCCGTCCGAGGTCCGCAGCAGACCCGCGTGTCCAACGTCCGGGCCAGTGCGTTGCCAGAGGGACGAAGACCGCCTCCGCCTCCGTACCAGCCGCGCGCCGACGCGGCCCCGATGGCCAGTTCCCCATGTACCGCGGCCACACCTGCCAGCCCTACAGCGGCTGGGACATCCGCCGCTGGTCGTAGGGCAGGCCGGAGGACGAACCCGAGTTCCGCCGGACCTACAAGACCAACCCCTGGTGCTGGTCACCGGAACTCGGCTTCCACCGCGCCCGCACCCCGCACATCCCGGAGCCGCTTGGCCGGGCTGACCAACCGCCAGTTCGTCGGACCGAAGGGCATGAACATGTGGCAGGCCGTCCGGCTCGGGGCCGGCTGGGGCACCAGTACCGAGCCCAGTCGGGGACGCTGGACTGAGCAGGTCTGGCGGGGTCATGGTCGCCGTCAACTACCAGTGGAGCAGCGACCTGGAACCGGTCGCCCACCTCGGTCGGCTCCTCGGCGCCCTGGTCGACGGCGGCGGCCAACAGCACCTCGACAACGACAACACCGAACGGCGCGGCTGGTTCCGCGACTGCGTGAGGAGTTCCTGCCCCACCCGGCCCTCGGCGCGGAGTGGAACGACGTCCTGCTGCGGGCCTGCCACGGCGAGGCGGACCTCGAGCGGGACGGGGCCTGGGTTCGGGCCCAGCAGCCGCCCGCATCGCGCCGGCCGCTTGAGCAGCCGTGGGAGCCCCGGATCGACCCGTGGAACAACCTCACCGACTGGGCACCGCATGGCGGGATGCGGATCGTGTGCGAGGTCTACAAGCTCACCAAGCCCAGCCCGGAGGAGGCCATGAGCTGGATGACCACCGCCGTCCGGCACGGCCTGCGCTGGGGCCGGGTCGACACCGCCGTCCCGCCGCGGCCGCCGGTCGACGACGAGGACGAGGACGGCACGGCCCGGACGCCGTCATGGCGGCCGGGGCCGTGGTAAACCCGAGGCGTCAGGGCGCCGCCGGCGCCTGCTGGTCGGCGGCCTGGGCTTCAGCGAAGGTGGCGTACTCGGTGGAGCGGTCGACCAGGGTCAGGTCCATGTTTGTTGATGAGCGTCGATGTCCACAGCCACCAGAACTGCCGGGGCAGCCCGCCCACCACCTCGCTCGCTGTTCTTCGGACGCCGGCGGGCAGGGACAGGACGGGCATGGGTGGCTCCTGGGGCAGTAGATGTTTCGTCGGGCGCGACGACACGGCCGATCGGCGGTCAGGTAATCGTTCAGGGATTTCGCGCATCACACGTGCACGCTGACGACGGTCGCGGCGCAGCCGACGGCCGCCGTTCGGTGTGCGACGCGCACGTTGGTTCCATGACAACCCAGAAGGGCAGCCGTCACACCGTCGCCGGGCGCGGAACTCCGGCACAGAAAGGGTCGCGGGCCGTCAACAAAGGCACCGGTGCAGAACTGGGTCTGGGTGAAGCCCCTTTGGGGCCTGCTGGGCCCAGGTGTACGCGATGAGCACCTCAAAGACGGCAGCGGTCCAGTAGGCGGAGGGCTGTTTTGGCGAGTTCGGCCTCGGACAGCTGCTAGGGCGCCATAGTCCCCCCCTCCTGGTACTTCGGGTTCGAAGTCCACACGCCGTGCAGGTCATGCGGAGACCGTAGAACCTCAAGTGCAGTTGAGGTCAAGCATTTGATCTTCCTAGCGCCGTCGACGCGGTCGACGACGGCCTCGTCGTGGAAGGCCGTCTGGTCCTGGACGGCGGCGAGCATCATCGGGCCTCGCTTCCCCGGCGCCCGCCATGTCGTCCCGCGTCCCGGACCGGCCGGGGCCGGCGGGGGGTCGCCGGCCGGGATGGGCTGCACGGTGGTGCCGTCCATGACGACCCAGGCCACCTGGCGGTCCTCGCCCCAGCGGACGTGGGCGATCCACCGCTCCCCCAGCCGGCGGCACGCCGTTACCAGACCCGCCGCAACACCCTCCCAGCCACCCGACTCACCCGCGCACAGCTCCAAGCCGCTCTCAAGCGAGCCGGTCGCAAGCGGGGCATCGAGGCCGAGGCTGATCGGCTCCGCGAGACCTTCCGAGCGGACTGGGCCCACCAGCCTCCGCTGGTCGAAGACGCGCTCGGCAAGCAGATGCTCGCCATCCTGCTCCAGCTGGAAGCCGCATCGCAGGCCACCGACGACCTCGTCCAAGCAGCGGAAGAGGTGTTAGAAGCCGTTGTCGTACCGATCATGGTGGACATCGGTTCGAGTGCGGCCACACGGCTGAGTGATCTTTCCTCGGGGCGCGCATGAAGGCAGGGCCTCCTGTCCAGCTCGGGATTGTCGAAGTCCAAACGAGCTGGCCGGGAGGCCCTGTGTCGCAGTCTTGCGTTTCCATGCCCGTGTCGTCCAACTCGGTTACCCGGTCGTGTGATTGTCTCGCTCACCGGTTCGGGAACGCGGGTGACCGGCCGGACCGTGCGCGCCGCTACGACTCGGACATGACGGACGCGGAGTGGGCTGTGGTGCGGGACGCGATGCCGGTCCCGGCGTGGTTGGAGGGGCGGGGCGGGCAGCCGGAGGGTTACTGTCACCGGCAGCTGCTGGACGCGGTGCGCTACCTGGTCGACAACGGGATCAAGTGGCGGGCGATGCCGGCGGACTTCCCCGCGTGGGACCGGGTCTACGCCTTCTGTCGGCGGTGGCGTGCGCGGGGCCTGCTGGCCGAGTTGCACGACCGACTGCGGGGCCTGGTCCGCGAGGACGCCGGCCGCGACCCGGAGCCGACCGCCGCGGTGGTCGACGCGCAGTCCCTGCGCGCGGCGGCCACGGTGCCGGCGTCCTCACGCGGATACGACGGCGCGAAGAAGGTCCCCGGTCGCAAGCGCCACGTCGTGGTCGACTGCCTCGGGCTGCTGCTGGCCGTGTTGGTCACCGCCGCGAACGTGACGGACCGAGACGCCGCGATGCCGCTGCTGCAGCAGCTCCGGGCCCGCTACCGGAAGATCATCCTGGTGTGGGCCGACGGCGGTTACGCGGGCCGCCTGGTCGCATGGGCGAAGCAGGCACTGCGGCTCACTCTGAAGATCGTCAAGCGGAACGACGACGTGTCCGGCTTCGTGGTGCTGCCCAGGCGCTGGGTGGTGGAGAGAACGCTGAGCTGGCTGATGCGCTCGCGCCGGCTGGTGCGCGACTACGAGACGCTGCCCGCCGTCCACGAGCAGATGGTGCTGTGGTCGATGACGATGCTCATGACCCGCAGGCTGGCCCGGCGGCGAGCGTGAACCGGCCCGGGGACGGCTCGTCGGCCCAGCCCCGGTCCGCCAGCCGCTTCATCTTCGACCGCACGCCCTCCACGCTCGCCGGGACCGCCGCCAGCCCCAAGGCGGCGGTGATCTCCTGGCACGTCATCACGTCTTCCCCGTCCGCGCGGCGTTCGGCCAGCAGGGACAAGATCTGCTGGTAGTCCGCGGCCAGCGCGTCCGTCGACAGCACGGGCCGCCACACCGGCACGATCGAACCCGAGCGAGCCGCTCGCGGCGTCGGCACCTCGGCGGGCGCGTCCGGGACGATCACCGGCTCCGGCGCCAAGGGCTCCCTGACCGGTTCCGGACCGGCCGCCGGGCCGGCTTCCCGGGGCTGCGGCGCGGCCAGGACTTCGCCGACCCGCTGACGCGCGATCAGCCACTCCTGCCAGTCCGTCTCCGCCTCCGCGAGCGCGGCCAGCACCCGATCCGCCTCCTCCCGGAGCCCCTCCACACGCTCTCGCGCGGCCAGCTCCCGCTCTTCCAGCAGACCCACGACCGACGCCATCCCGGCACCTCCACCGACGAGACAACCCGACCACCCGAGCCTGCCTCGCCAACACCGGCGTCATGCCTGAGCTGCGGAAACACGCCGATCAAGTTCGGTACAACAACGGCTTCTGAGGGCCTTTCTGGCTGTAGGTGCAGATGTCGCAATCCACACCAAGCCAGAAGGCCCTCACTCATTTCAAGATCACCACACCGTGAACCCCGTCACCAACCTCCGTGGTCAGTACACCTAGTAGTCCGCAGTATCCGGATGCCCGGGGCACCGTCGTCCTTGCGCACGGCCAGGAGTTCGCCGTCGGAGCTGATCGAGACACCTCCCGAGGGATCGCCTTGCTGCACCAGCCGGGATCCCGGAAGGCTCCACAGCCGGACCGTGCTGTCCATCCCGGCCGTCGCCAAAGTCGTGCCGTCGGGGCCGAACGTCAGGGAGCGGACAGCGTCACCGTGGCCGGCGAGCGGGTTGCCGAGGGGGGTGATGTGCTCGGGCAGGGCCACGTTCCACAGGCGCACCGTTCCGTCGTCGCCTGCCGCGGCAAGTGCGGTGCTGTCGGGGCTGAAGACGAGTTGGTAGGCGCTTCCTAGCAGTTCCGAGGGCAGGGGGCCGGTTGTCGGGGAGGATCCCGGCAGAGGTGTGCCGAAGAACTTGGGGCGCGCGCGGTCGGTGATGTCCCACAGCCGGATGACGCCGTCGTCGCCTGCGACGGCGAGATTGCGGCCGTCAGGGCTGTACGCGAGGGACTCCGGTAGGCGGCCGTGACCGGGCAGGGGCTCCCCCAGGGGTGCGGGAGCCGCCGGGTTGTCGATGTCCCACCGGTGGACGGTCCCGCCGACGGCCGCCACGGCGACCTCCTTGCCGTCGGGGCTCATGCTGAACCAGCTCATGGTGCCCCTGCCCTCCACCCTCAGGGCCGTGCTGCGAGGGGTGGACGCGGCCAAGCCGGTCAGGTCCCATACCTGGACCGCGGCGTCCGTCGGGTTCCCGCCCAGGGCGCCCACGACCAGGACGTTGCCGTCCCGGCCGAAGCGCAGCCGGGTGACGATGTCGCTCTGGCCGAGTAGCTCGCCAAGCGGGGCCGGTGACGAGGGGACGGTCAAGTCCCAGACCCGGACCTGCTTGTCGTCGCCCGCGGCCAGACGTCCGCCATCGGGGCTGAAGGCGATCGCGTCGACGCCGCCGTTCGTCCTCAGGTCGGCCCCGGCTTTGGGGCGGGCGGGGTCGGTGACGTCCCACAGTCGGAGGTGTCCGTCGCTGCCGGCTGCCAGCAGCTTGCCGTCCGGGCTGAACGCGGCGGACATGACGCCGGTGTCGAGCCCTGGCAACAATTCGGTTCGGGAGGCGGGGTGATGCGGCTCGGTCGTGTCCCACAGCTCCAGGGCCCCGTGCAGCCCGACACCGGCCAGGAGCCGGCCGTCCGGACTGAACACCACTTCGCCGACCGGGTTCCGGTGGGCCAAGGCGGTCGACAGCGTGGATGCGGCGTCGTTGACGAGTCGTGTGTATGCCTCCGGGTCCGTCCGGCGCATGCGGTGTGCGGCCAGGTCCAGTTGGGCGGCCAACGACGGATCGGTCCCCCTCAGGTGGTCGGCCTTGGCCAGGAGCTGGTGGAACACGGCGGTGTCGCGCTCGGAACGGGCCGTGAGGCTCTGCTGTACGGCGGTCGCTGCGGCGGCGACGGCGACGAGGACTAGAGTGCTCAGCACCGCGATCACCCGGTTACGGCGGGCGGCCGCTCGGCGGGCCCGGTGCGCGGAGGCTTTCAGGAAGGCAGTGGCGAGAGGGCCGGCCTCGTGGGCCGCCACCCGCCTGGCCGCAACCAGGCGTTCGCCCCGGTAGAGCATGCCCGGATCCCGGCCGTCGCGTTCCCAGGCCGCCGCTGCCTCTTCGAGGCCCTGGCGGACGAGCCGGTCGGCACGATCGGACTCGATCCAGGTCCGCATGCGGGGCCAGGCGCGGACGAGGGCTTCGTGCGCGATGGTGACGGTGTCGTTCTCCACGATGAGCAGCCGGCCGTTGGTGAACACCCCGACGAGGCCGGCAGGCAGGTCGGACCGGGCGACCCGGCGGCGGGTGTCCTCCGTTCCGTCAGTGCTCTCACCGATTCGGACCAGTCGCAGAAACATGGCCTGGGCTGCTGACTGCCCTGCCGGGTCGAGGCCGGAGTAGATCCGCTCGGCGCTGGTTGCCACGGCTTGGCCGATCCCGCCGGTGGTGCGGTACCCGCTGACGGTCAGGGCGTTGCCCTGCCGCTGGTTCCAGACGGCCCGCAAGGCGTGGGCCAACAGCGGCAGTCGGCCGGCTTCCCGCCCCGGCCACCCGAGGTCGGCCAGCATCAACTCCACCAGTCCGGGCTCCAGGACGAGTCCGACCTCCCGGGCAGGGAAGAGGATGGCCTCCCGAAGGCCCTCCTGCGACAGCGGCCCGACGACGATCTGACGGTGCTGCAATGCGGACCGCAGTTGGGGGTAGGTCACGCACTGGGAGTAGAAGTCGGACCGCAGAACGCAGACGACAAAGGCGGCAGGCTCCGGACCAGCGGCCAGAACGTCAAGGAGGTCGAGGAACGCTTGCCGCTGCGGCTCGTCGGTGCACAGGGTGAACAGTTCTTCGAGCTGGTCCACCACCAGCAGGAGGCGAGAGGTACCGGGCGACGCGCACGGCACGGAGGCAATCGCGTCCGGGCCCGCCTTGATCGCGCGACGGACATCCGCGGCAGTGACCCCGACGACCTGCTCCAGCCGGGCAGTCAGTTCGTCGACCGGCCGCTCGGTTGGGGTCATCACCAGCTGGCTCCAGCCGGCCGAACCGGGCAGGCGGCCTGCCGCCAGCGCCGGCAGCACCCCTGCCCGCAGTAGCGAGGACTTCCCAGCCCCGGACGGGGCGACGACAACGAGAGGCCCCTCGGCGTCGCGGTCGAGCTCAGCCAGTACCTGCGCGACGAGATCGTCCCTGCCGAAGAACCATCGGGCATCGCCCGGCTCGAACGGCTTCAGGCCAGGGTACGGGCAGTCCGCAGCGGCGACCACCGAAGCCCGCCGGGTCTCGCGTACACCGTCGAGGTAGTGGAGATGGACGTCGCCAGCCTCCGCCACGACCATGTCACGGCCGGACTGGTAAATCCTGGCCTCGTTGTGGGCCGTGGCGCTCATCGAAGGTGGCTGCTCCGACGCGTCCTCAGGCTCCTGCCTCCCTGTGCCGCTCATCATTCTGCGACACGCTCGCCCCGGACGGCCCGGTGCGACTGTAAGACGATCGCGCCCACCCTCAGCTCCCCCCACCGGATCCGCCGCCTCATGATGCCACCGCAGGAACGGCCCCGCCATAAGGGAAGCGTCTGTCCATTCAGCGGCTCTGTCGCTCGTTCGGTGGTGGCAGAGCACCACGTCGCCCTCGGCCGGCCCTCTGGGCCGAGGGCCGGCCGAGGGCGAGGACGCTCTTCCGGGGTCGAGCACATAGCCGAGCCCCCTCAAGAACCCCGTTCTCCTGGACGGTGCCGGGCTCTGCGAAGATCGTGACCCGGTGCGCACCGCACTCCATTGCCCGCGGTGCGCACCATTGTTCCTGGGGTGCCGTGCCGTCGGGCGTACGGGGGTGCGATCTACGATGGGCGTCGTGTGTGATGCCGTTGACTTCCCGGCTGACCTGCTGGAACTCCGGCACCGTTGGTACACCGCCGAGGCCGGAGATCGCCGATCCCACCGATGAGGAGCGGGCCGTCTTCGCCGCGGTCGGCGCCGAGCTGTACGCCCATCCTTACTGGGCGGGCGCCGAGAATCGATCAGGGCGGTCCAGGTGCCGCGCTGGACGTCGTGCTCTTCGATCCAGCCGACCGGGCGGCCGTCGCGCTGCAGTTCCTGGACGCCCGGGTGGTCGGGCCAGATGAGGCGGACCAGGCCGTCGCCGAGGGCGTATCGGGTTGGGGTGCCCAGGCCGCGATCCGACGGCACGCTCCCGCCGGTCGGACGCTTGAGGGCGGGCGCGGCACGCTGGCCACCGCCCGCTCGGCGCTCAGCCGCGCGGCGTGTGCGCGCTGGACCGACAGGGCAGTGGTTCAGCGATCGAAGACATGGGGCAGCCGTCCGTCAGTAGGAGACCCGCCCCTGGCGGCGGCATGGTCGGCGAGAGTGCACAGCTGTGCGGGGGTGAGCCCGGCCAGTTCACGGAAGTCACGGGTCATGTGCGCCTGGTCGTAGTAGCCGCACAGAGCGGCCAGATCGGCCAGCGATCGGCCGGCGTAGGACGGTAGGGTGAGTGCCCGTTGGAACCGCAGGATCCGGCTGACGGATTGCGGCGGCAGCCCGATCTGTTCTCGGAACAGCACCTGCAACCGCCGGCTGCCGCGGCCCGTGGCAATAGCCAGATCTTTGGCGGATAACTGCCCGTGGCACGCACGCAGCCGGCTCCATGCCTCGGCGACGACCGGCGAGGGCGGCGACGCGTCCGCCATGCGCCGCGTCAGGGCGCTGTCGATGACCGCCCAGCGCCCTTCCCAGTCCGGCACGGCGATGAGCTGCTCGGTGAGCCTCGCCGACCAGCCGGTTCCCAGCACCTCGTCCGGGTGCATGTGCCGGTTGGCCAGTTGGTGCAGCGGCAGCCTCAGACACGTGTACGCGCCGAGCGGGGTGAACTCCACCTCGACCGACTCCGCGACGCCCTCGTAACCCCCTTTCACTGGCGATGTCTGCAGGCCGGCGAGCATCGCATGCCATGTGGTCCGCTCCGCCGGGACGCCCCTCGTGCAGTGGAGCAGGTGCAAGGGATCTCCCCAACCCAGGATCAACGTCACTGTGGCGGACGGAAGAGTGAGCCTGACGGGTCCCGGCCCCGCAGTGCGATGACCTCGGTATGTCACGATCTGAGACCGTAACCGCCCGGGTGCGCGACGTTCCGCGTACCCGCCCCTGTGTGACGACTCCATGGGCGTCTCACCCTCCATCTGCGACCCCGCGGGCAGGTGCACGTCAACGATTCCCGTGAAGAGAGTGCGCCTTCGTACAAGGCGGGGGAATAGGCTCCGCCGCAATCTGGACACGCGCCGCACGGCGGCCCTGGAACGTCCCGTAGGAGGAGTCCGAATGCTCAGGAAGATCATCGCTACCGCGACGGTGACCACCGTGGCTGCGGGCGCAGTCCTCATGGGGTCCGCGGGTGCGGCCTCCGCCGCCCCGCTCTGGTGCGGGAGCTGGCTGAAAGAGCCCTCCAGGGCGACCAACATCTCGGCGGTACCCGGAACGACGGCATCCGTCTCGAGTCCGGGCAATGGCTACATCCGTGTCAACCAGGGTACGTACGGGGGGAAGTGGTACGCGTGGGCCAAGCTGTACAACGGCTGGCAGGGGGATCTCGTCGCGCTGATCTGGGTGAACCAGTCGAACTCGGCGTACTACCAGTGCGGCTCCCGGGACGGGTCATCCGAGTACTCCATGGACTACACCGCCGGTGTCGACGACGCGCACGCCTACAAGGTCCAGGCCAAGCACTGGCACAACGGCGCCGCCGGTATCTCGTACGGCCCGACCGTCATCTGGCGATAGCGCCCGAAGGCCACCCGGTCCGACGGGCAGTCAGTCCCTGGGCTTCGGCGAGGGGTGCGGGTGCGAACCGCTGCGGCGGTGGATTCGCTGCTCGGAAGGCCATGTGGCGTGAGGAGCCGGGCGGCGGGTTGCAGTCCATCGCCGCACACGTGCCATCCCGACCCGGCCGGGACGCCGAACGGAAATCATTCACCTCGTAGGAGGAAACCAGTGCTCAGGAAGATCATCGCCACCGCGTCGGTGACCACCGTGGCTGCAGGGGCGGTCCTCATGGGGTCCGCGGGTGCGGCCTCCGCCGCCCCGCTCTGGTGCGGGAGCTGGCTGAAGGAGCCCTCCAGGGCGACCAATGTCTCCGCGGTGCCCGGAACGTATGCGAATGTCGGAGGGTCCACGTACATCCGTGTCAACCAGGGCACCTACGGCGGGAAGTGGGATGCGTGGGCCAAGATGTACAACTACGGGTTCGACTCCGTGGCTCTGATCTGGGTCAACCAGTCGGACAAGGCGATCTACCAGTGCGGCAACCGGGACGGCGCACGGGAGTGGGCCCAGGACTACACCGCCGGCGTTGATGACGCGCACGCCTACAAGGTGCAGGCGAAGTACCAGCACTCGAACGTGTTCTACGGTCCGACGGTCGTCTGGCGGTGAGTGCGGCCGATGACCCCCTCGCGCGAGCAGGTGAGTCTCGTCGGCACAGACGTTTGTGAACCGGCTCCCGGTGCTGACGGCCACGGCCCTACGATGCCGCACCGGAAGGAGAGCATGAAGCGACGGAGGATCTCATCCGTACTACCGGCCGCGGTGATCTCTCTTCTGCTTCTGGTGTCGGCCGCATGCACCACCGCACCGAACGCCGGGACAGTGACCGACGCGCCCGTGATCACGCAGGGAGCGGGATCCGCAGGTCTTCTCGCGCTTCCCCTGGACGCCTATGAACTGCCGGACGCGGACTACCTCCAGGTGCAGCGGGCGACCATGCACTCGCTGCGTGATTGCATGGCCACTTACGGACTGACTCTCAGCGTTCCCGAGGTCCCCGCTTCCCGGTACCCCAGGCATGCGACCGCGCTCGGCTGGCTCGGTGCCCACGAGGTCGAGCGGTACGGATATCGAGGGCCGGCGAACTTCGCGGACGACATGGCAGCAGCCGCCCGACGTGGAAGTAGACCCATAGTCGTCCCCGAAGACCAGATAGCGGTGTTCGAAGGGAGCGTTCCCCGGTTCCAGGGGGAGACGGTGCCCGAGGGAGGGTGCGACGGGGAAACCCGCCGCACCCTCAACGGCGGAGAGGTCTCGATACCGATCGACGGACTCGACTCCACCGTTCCTCCCGAGCGATGGCTTCATGTCCTGGGATCTCAGGCCGGGGACCGGGCGCGCTCCGACGCGCGACTCTCCCCCACGGTACGGTCATGGAGCGAGTGCATGCGCGACCGGGGATTCCGGTACCAGAACCCCGATCAAGCGATGAGCGATCCTCGATGGAGTCCTGGCGAGGATGGCGCGGGCCAGCCGCCGTCCCGGGACGAGATCGAGACCGCAGTCGCGGACAGGGACTGTCGGGACAGGGTGAATCTTTCGGGAGTCCTACGGTTCCTGATTACTCAGTACGAGAACGAGATGATCAACTCGCAGGGCCATCGCATCCGCGAGGTTTCCGACCTCCTGAGGACCCGGGCCATGAATTCATCCAGGATCCTCAGTGCCCGCTGATGAACTTGGATGCGTGTGCCGGTGCCGTCGGGGCCGGCAGCACGTGATCGAGGTCTTCGAGGTGAAAGTTCTTGCAGCTCGGGGCATGATCGCGTTGTAAGACACCTCACGGCGCCAAGCCGTCAAGTCGGTGGCCGGTGGGCCGGTGGAGCGTGGGGCGGCGGCTGCTCTGGAGCGCCGGCCCAACCGGCCGCCCGACGCCCTGGCACAAGTACACCCCTCCACGAAGCCGGCCGCGCCTTCCTCCAGACGCACCTCGCCAGGACCGAACCCGGCAAGCCGTAGGCCCAGCCGAAGCGACGACCGAAAGCCTGGCCCCGACAACGGCCGACGCTCGACGCGGCGGGTGCTCCAGGTAGTTCAACCTCGTATTGGCCACCGCGGGCAAAGACTTCTGACGCCGCCACACAACGATGAGTACGACAAGCGTCCGCAACATCGCCTTTTGACCTTCGCGACCTCGCTGTCCCAAACACGTCGGCTTCCCAGAAGTGAGCGGACGGCCTAGTACTCCAGCAGGACTTCTCCATTTCCGCTGGTCAACGGCTTGGGAGTGGGAGTGTAGCGGGCGGGTGAGAGGTCAGGGGCGGTCTTCATGGGACCGCCCCTCGATCGTGTGCAGCCGTCGTTGGTAGTGGCAGCGTCGGGCGACGGCCTGGTGTTGTCGGCGCCAGGTGGACCAGTTCAGGGCATGAGCGCGAAGCGATCGCCGCGGCGGACGTGGGCGGTGGGGACCGCCGCCTGCCAGGAGTCGCCATCGCGGCGTTCATCCGCACCCGGGTGTTGGAGCCGGAGCGGGCGGAGTTCCGGCGGTGTCTGGAGGAGCTGCGCGCCTACCGGAAGGCGTTCGGGGACGTGAAGGTGCCCTACGCCTACACAGCGCCGTCCGGGCACCGGTTGGAGGTGTGGGTGGCCGACCAGCGGCGCTACAAGGCTGCCGACGTCCTGGACCCGGAGCGGGTGAAGGAGCTGGCCGAGCTGGGCATGGTCTGGTCGGCGTTCGACACGGCGTTCACCGACAACCTCACCGCGGTGGCCGGGTACGCGGCCGAGCACGGCCACGCCTGCCCGCCCAATGAGGCGGTGTGGGGCGGACGGCCGGTCGGAACCATCATGAAGAACCTCCGTACCGCGCAGCGCCGCACCGAAGCCCTCCAGCGGCGTGCCGAGGCTGGGGAGACCGGCCTGGACCGGACGGGGGCGCTGACCGCCGACCGCAAGAACGCCCTCGACGCCATCGACCACGCATGGTGTCCCACCTGGTCGGTCGAGTGGCAACGCTGCTTCGCCCTCGCCCGGCGGCACATCAAGAACGGCGGCACACTCGCCGGGGCCGCGCCGGGCAGCATCATGGTCCAGGGCGAGGACCTGGCTGGGTGGGGCCGCGCCCAGCAGGTCGGCTGGGACAAGCTCGCACCGGCGCAGCAGTGGGCACTGGAAAACGTCCTCGGAATCGAGCCGCTGCCGGAGGAGGAGAAGCCGGCGGTGAAGGTCTCGCACACGGTGAAGGAGCAGCCGAACCTGGCGGCGGCCGCGGAGCACGGGCCCGGGGAGGGGCACCTGAACGTGCCGCGCAAGCACAAAGAGCCACCCCATGGTGGAGATCAGCCTCGGCCTCCACATCGCCCACAGCCGCAGCCGCCTCGCCACCATCCCCACCACCCGCGCCGAACGACTCACCGAACTCGGGATGCGCTGGGAGTAACGCGGGTACCCAGAGCGGCAGGCAGACGGCCTGTCACCCCGGGGGTTGTCGCGTCCGGGCCTCACTGGGGTGAACGGGTGTCCTCCCATGCCACGGGGCACGACAGCGCCCGGCGCGACAGGAGACGCGACAACCCTCGCGACAGGGGCGCTGTGGCCGCTCACCGGGGGCGGTCCTTTGGCCGGGCAGAGCACGGCGTGCTGCACCTGACCCCATCGCCAGGTTGCGGTTGGGTGTCTTCCCGCCTGCACCGCCATGCCGTCGGGAAGCATGGACATGACCGTCATCGTCCAAGGGGGGACTTTACGATGAGCGCGTTAGACGATCTTGCATCCGGAGTGGTGCAACTGCTGTCCACCGCAGGCACCGCGGCAGCGACCGGCGCAGGGACCAGCGCTGCGGCGCTGGTGGGCGACCTGGTCCGCAGCCGCCTCACCAGCGCAGGACAGGGCGGAACGGTGACCGCGTTCGAGGCCGCCCCGCAGGACCCAGGCACACAGGCCGCCCTGCAAGGGGCGCTGGTGGCGGTGCTGGCCGCCGACCGGCCCTTCGTCGTCTACCTCACCAGCGTCATGCCCACCCCGCAGCCAGCGCCCCCCACCGGGCGGGCCGAACCCACCCTTGTCGCCTCCGGCGGGGGCGTAACCGTCCAGGGCAACGGCAACCGGCTCCGGGGCAACCTCGCCGGCCGCGACCAAATCATCAACAACATCCGCAACGGCGACCGCACCACCCTGGTGATCATCGCCCTGGTCCTCGTCGTCCTGCTCACCGCAGCCGTCTACGGGGGCGGCAAGCTTCTACAGGACTCGAACGGGTCTCTGACCGACGCCCGCGCGGTCGCCGCGATCCTGCCCAGCCAACCGGACCTGCCCGAAGGATGGGAGCTCGACCCGTCCACCCCCGGCTACACCAAAACCGGCACTGAGTGCACCAACGGCATCGACCGGCTGTGCCGCGGCGTGGTCGGCCTCTCGTTCGTCAGGTACCGGACGACCGAGTCATCCAACCCCGAGATCCCCGCGATCGTTGAGTTCACCGCAACGGCCTACTCCACCGAGGCCGACGCAGCAGCCGCCTACGAGGCCACCCCCAAGGCTCGCAATCTGCTGCAGCTCAAAGCCCGTGGCAACCAGTCGATCGCCACGGAGAACGGCACTGACAAGAAGACCCTCGTACGAGCTGGGACCGTCCTCGTATCGGTCCTGCTGTTTCCTGCGGACCCCTACGGCCGCAAGGCCGAGACCGCAGACCTGGACAAGTACACCAGCATGCTCGTCTAGCGGGCCCAGCAAGCCCAGCGCGGCAAAACACCGGACGCCCAAGCGCACTGACGTCGTCCAAAGCAGAAGGTCCGGGAACGAGCAGCCGGTTACGCGCATGCGGTCCCGACCCGAGGTGGATTCTCCTGTGCACCTGGACGGTGAGAGGCCGCGGGTTACGGGCTCGACGGGCCGACCGAGAACGGGGGCGCTGGGAGCAGGCCGGGGCTGGACGTGGACCGGGCGGTACAACGCGCCCGCTGCAACACGGCCCAGCCGCTGGCCGGGAGAGGCGAAGACCCAGCTCAGGGGTGCAGCACGGGCCGCGTTGCAGTCAGCGGCCAGGGGTGTGCGACCGCAGACGGGGCGGAGCCAGGCCGGCGAGGCCGTCCGGGTCAGAACCCCTCGTGCACCGCGAAGACGCCGCTGCCCCAGTACACGGACGGCTCGTCGGCCCCGCTCGGCCAGTCGCTCTTCAGATGGCGGCGGCCGTCTCCGAGGGCTCCGACCTGGTGCGGGCTCAACCGCCCCGCCATCAGGTCGTCCGCTTCGGCGTCCGTGATCGGCAGAACGGTCCGGTACTGCGCGTCCTGTGAGCCCACCCAGTCAACGTACTCGGTGAAGACGCTCACGAAGGCCTGCGAACAGAGGCCGCAGCGCTGGACAGAGACGATGAAATGCGAGTCGTCCTGAATCAACCTCTCAACCCGGACCCCGTTGCGGCTCTGATGGTGCTCCCCCGCCACCAGGGCATCCTCCGCGCAGCAAGCCGCGCACCCGAAACCCGCGTGGTCACTTCCATACTGCGGACCCATGGATCCCCCCGCCTAAGCCGTCCCTGATCGTTTGTCACCATAGCAACCCACCGGTGAAGGCCGTCCAAGAAGACCCTGAGCCGGCTGCTGTCGCCTCCCGACCTCGCACGGGGTAAGCGCCCATCTGCGCAGGTCACAGGGTGTGAAAGCGCCGATGCGACAGGGGGCGCGACGGCAGCCGGCTCTCACATGGCACGGTCCCGCTGATGACCTGTCTCACCGGAGTTTGACCGGCGAGGGTTTGTCTCATTCGAAGGTTGACTGCCAGTTCAAGCCGGGTAGAGCTCAGCGTGCCGCACCCGCACCTCCCACCACGGATCGGCCGGGGCCAAGACGCAGGCGGCCAGCAGCTCGCGCCGGGTCGGGGCGGGCAGCACCAGCGGCCCCAGCTCCTCCGCCTCCCGGCGGCGCACTGCGGGCACTCCAACCGGTCGGGGCCGGCCTCCGCAGCGTTCCGCGTCAAGGCCCACGACAACGACCCGAAACGCTCCGGCCAAGAGCCGGCCGGCCGCACGGTGCACTGGTGGTGTCCGCGCATGCCCCGGCCACACCAAAGCCGGATACCCGCCGGATTCTCAGCGCCCCGGACTTCGCCCCCGCGCAGCGAGGAGGTCCGGTTCGCCGAGATG
>NZ_JAKNTA010000280.1 GCF_022288725.1 Kitasatospora sp. A2-31
CTCAGTTGGTTAGAGCAGCTGACTCTTAATCAGCGGGTCCGGGGTTCGAGTCCCTGGCGGCGCACATGGCAAGGTCTCAGGCCGTCCACTCCGGTGGGCGGCCTGAGGCGTTTCCGGAGCGGTAGGTTGCGAGGACGGCGCGGCCCCACGCGCCCGTCCGCGACCGCTGGGGGTTCCGTCCATGGCACCGCTCGACACCCGCTCGCTCCCGGAGGAGCTGCTGCTGCTCTGCGCCGAACCGGTGAGCGGCCGGCTCCGGATTCCGCAGTCCGCCTTCTACTGGGCCGTCCCCGGCAGCATCCTCGCCGAACTGCAGCTCAGCGGAGCCATCACCGTCGACGGCCGCCGGATCACCGGCTTCCAGCCCCTCGGCTCCGCCGACGAGATCGCGGCCGGGGTGCTCACCCGGCTGGAGGAGACCGGCAAGCGCAAGCACCGGCTGGGTCTCGACCTGGCCATGCGCCGGATCCCCCGCAAGCCCACGCAACAGTTGCTCCTCGACCGGCTGATCGCCGACGGTGTCCTCACCGTCGACCGCCGGAGCTTCCTCGGCCTGCCGTACCGGCGGTACACGGCGGTGCCGCCGGCAATCGGGCAGGAGATCGCGGCTCGGGTGGCCGCCACCCTGGCCGTCGACGACGCCGGGTCGACCCTGGCGCCGCCGCCCGCCGCTGCCCCTTCGCCCTCTCCCTCGCCCTCACCCTCCCCCTCGCCCTCGCCTTCAGGTGATGCGGCCCCCGCCGAGGCTGCGCCCGTCGGCGGGGGCGAGGTGTCCGGTACGGCCGGGGCGTCCACCGCCGAGGCCGACCGGGACCGCCGGTCGGCCGATCGAGACCGCCAGCTGGCCGGGCTGATCTTCGCAGCGGGGCTGCACCGCCGGCTCTACCCCGGCCCGGCCGGCGCCCCCACCCGGCGCGCCGCGCGCCGACTGGCCAACGAGCTGCCGGTCCCCCGGGCGGTCCGGCGGGCGATCTCGGCGATGTCGGCGAACACGGCCTCCTGAGCCGCGGGGAGCGGCGGG
>NZ_JAKNTA010000281.1 GCF_022288725.1 Kitasatospora sp. A2-31
CCCACCCCCCTCGGGGGCCCCGGGGCCCCCAACCCCGCCGCCCCGAGCCCCGCGGACACCCACCCGGCCGGCCCCGCCGACGCCAGGCCCGCCGACGCCCCGTCCGGCCCCGACTCCGGCTCCCCGTCCGACCGCACGCCCGCTCCGCCGGCCGGCCGGCCCGGCGGCCCGGTGCGGACCGGCCTCACCGCCGTCGTCCTGCTCGGTCTGCTCGGCGGCATGCTCTTCGGCTACTTCGGCAAGGAGAGCATGAACTACTTCACCCCGCAGGAGGCCGCCGCACTCCGCTACGTCGCCGCCACCCCGGCCGGCTCGCGGATCGTCTCGCTGACCGCCAACGAGCCGGGAGGCGAACTGCACTACGACGACCACGACCGGCTCGTCCTCAGCGACGCCTCCCACGAGGACCTGAAGCGCCTGGTGGCCAACCCCGGTGACGTCCTGCGGATGATGCTGGAGCGCCCGAACGTCGCGGGCGGCCCGACCTACCTGATCCTGACCCGGGCCCAGCTCGCCGAGTGCGAGCTCACCGGCCTGCTGCCGGTCTCCGCGACGGAGGGCTTCGCGGCCGCGGCGGCGACCGCCCCCGACCTCCGGCTGGTGTTCTCCAACGACGACTCCGTCGTCTACCAGTACGTCCCGTCCGGCGGCGTGGGCGCCGGCTCCGCCCCGACCGGAGGGAGGACGTCATGACCGTCCGACCGTGGACCCTGCCGCGCGCACTTCCCGCGCTCTGCGGCTGGACCGCCCTCGCCGCCCTGCTGCTCCCGGCCGGGAACCCGCTGCGGGCCGTCGTCGCCGGCGTCTTCCTGCTCGCCGGCCCGGGTGCGGCGGCCGTGGCCTGGGCCCGGCCGGGCCCGTCCTGGCGCGACCGGGGGCCCGGCCGGGTGAGCGCCGCCGCGCTGGCCGTGACGGTCAGCCTGGCGCTCACGATGCTGACGGCGGAGGCACTGTTCTTCACCCACTCCTTCACGGTCGGCCGGGCCGTGCTGGTCCTCGCCGTGCTCACC
>NZ_JAKNTA010000282.1 GCF_022288725.1 Kitasatospora sp. A2-31
CCGGGTTGTCCCCCGAAACGACCAACGGGCGGGCGGTCCGGAGGACCACCCGCCCGTGTCGAGCATCACCCGCCTCAGCGGCCGCGGCGCCGCCCGCCCCGACCGCGCTCGGCACCCCGGGCGGCGCCGGCGGTGCGCCCGGCCCGGGCCGCCTTGGCCCGCCGGGTGGCGGCCTTCACGCCGCCCGGGCTCTCCCCGGCCTTGACCTGGACCACCCGGGTCGAGGTCTCCAGGGTGCCCTCGCCGACCGAGATGACCGACCACTCCACCGCGCCGAGCTTGGCCAGGCCGGCCCGCGACTCCGCCAGCTCCTGCTCGGCGCTGTCGCCCTTGAGCGCCAGCATCTGACCGTGCGGACGCAGCAGCGGCAGGCCCCAGCCGGCCAGCCGCTCCAGCGGCGCCACCGCGCGGGCCGTCACCACGTCCACGGCCAGCTTGCCGACCATCTCCTCGGCCCGGCCGCGCAGCACCGTGACGTTCTCCAGCCCCAGCTCGCGGACGACCTCCTCCAGGAAGGTGGTCCGGCGCAGCAGCGGCTCCAGCAGCGTCACCGACACGTCCGGACGGGCCAGCGCGACCGGGATGCCGGGCAGGCCGGCCCCCGAGCCGACGTCGCACAGGGTGGAGCCGGGGGGCAGCAGCTCGGCCAGCACCGCGCAGTTCAGCACGTGGCGGTCCCAGAGCCGGGGCACCTCGCGGGGGCCGATCAGCCCGCGCTGGACGCCGGCCGTGGCCAGCAGCTCGGTGTAGCGGACCGCGGCGTCGTAACGGTCGCCGAAGACCTCCCGTGCCACCGGTGGGGCTTCGGTCAGCTCCGCGGCCGCCGCGCCGTCGGCGACCTGGCCCTCACCGGGCCGGTCCGCCTGGGCGGAACCGGCCGGGCCCTCAGCGGCCGAACCGCCGACGCCCGTCACCGGCTCACCGGCAGCCGCGCTCTCCGTGTCCATCTCGACCTCTCCGCTCCCCGGATCCACCGACCCGCTCTTCACACCGTTTCACGTGAAACATC
>NZ_JAKNTA010000283.1 GCF_022288725.1 Kitasatospora sp. A2-31
ACGGGGCGTGCTGGTCGGCGGGTACCACGGGAAGTGGCTGACGCCCGACGCGGCCCGCCAGGCGGTGATCTCCCGCCAGTCCTTCCAGCGCCTCGGAGGGGCGCTGGGTGCCGGGGCGATCCTGCCGCTGCCGGAGACGACCTGCCCGCTGTGGGAGGTCGTCCGGATCTCCCGCTGGATGGCGGACGAGACGGCCGGCCAGTGCGGTCCCTGCTACCTGGGGCTGCCCGATCTGACCTCGGCCCTGGAGGACCTGGTCCGCGGCGGCGGGCAGCGCGCGCTCGACCGGGTGCAGGCCGGCATGCGGGCGGTCACCGGACGGGGGGCGTGCAGCCACCCCGACGCCGCCGCCCGGTTCGTGGCCTCGTCCCTGGCCGTGTTCGACGACGACCTGGTCGCGCACTCGTACCAGGGCGGCTGCGGTCGGCCGTCGCAGGACGTCCTGCCGCTGCCGGAGGTGGAGAGTGCCGGCTCCATCGTCGTCGACTGGACGCTCTGCGAGGCGCACGGCCTGTGCACCGGCGTCCTGCCCGACGTCATCCGGCTGGGGCCGGACGGGTTCCCCGCCGCCGCCGTGATGCCCGTACCCGCGAGGCTGCTCTCCCAGGCGGCGCGCGCCGTCGACCGGTGTCCCGCGCTCGCGCTGCGGATGCAGTGAGGCCGCCACGGCGGTGCCCGTGTCGCTCGTCGGAGCGGCGGACCGATCGAGAGGTTCCGGAGGGCTATCGACCCTGACATCCGCGTCCCGTGTCCGGTGCCCGGCGCTCGCCGCCGGACCGGATCACCGGGGACGCACAGATCCACGGAAGGCCAGATTCCACCGATGGAAAGGCAAGGAACATGTTGACGAAGCGATACGGACTGGCCGGGCTCTGTGTCCTGTTGGTCGGGCTCGTGGTGATGGCCCTGTGGGGCAGCATGAGCAGCAGCGCCAAGACGCCGTCCGGCTCCGGCCAGCTGGTCGGAGCGCAGGACGCCGCGCCGGCCGGTGGCGGGTCCTACGGCTCG
>NZ_JAKNTA010000284.1 GCF_022288725.1 Kitasatospora sp. A2-31
CCCCCGCCGATCCGCAGCTGCAGCGGCTCCGCCCAGCTGCCGAAGCGCGAGCCGAGCAGGGCCGCGTCGAAGCCCGCCCGCCGCAGGTCGTCCAGGCAGTTCGGCGGGGTGTGCGGGACGGCGCGCGGCTCGCCCAGGTCGGGGCGCGGGCCGAAGACCGTGTTCAGCGCGGGCCGCCCGCTCTCGCCGAGGCCGGTGACCTCCAGGACGTGCGAGACGAACCGGTGCCGGCGGCCGCCGACCGCGGTCTCGTCGACCATCGAGACGTGCACGATGAGGTCCACCGCGTTGGCGGTCAGCCGGTAGGCGAGCGCGTCGGTCATGTGCGAGCCGTACTCGAGGCAGAGCTCGGCGATGCGGTCCACCACCATGTGCGGGCCGCGGGCGTGCAGGGTGCACATCGAGCCGCCCTCGCCATTGGTCATCACCCGCAGCATCGGGACGACCTCGCCGGAGCGGACCTCGCCGACGATGATCCGCGACAGCGTCATCCGCAGCGCCGCCGGGATGAGGTCCCCGATGCTCAACTCGCCCGCCATCCGGCCGTCGACGCGCTCGCCGTTGCCCTCGCGGGCCTCCATCGGCACGACCTGGCGCAGGTGGCCGAGGGTGTGCAGCCAGAGCTCGAACTCCGACTCCAGGGTGCCGATCCGCTCGTCCGGCGGGATCTCGGCGGCCATCGCGCGCAACAGGCTGGTCTTGCCGACGCCCTGGGTGCCGGTGATCATCACGTTCTTCCGGGCCCGGATCGCCGCCGCCAGGAAGGCCGCCAGGGTGGAGTCCAGGGTGCCCAGGCGCACCATCTCGGGCAGCGTCGCCGACGCCACCCGGTGGCGGCGGATCGCCACGTACGGGCGCGGGGTCACCTCGGTGAGCGCCTGGAGGCGCATGCCGCCCTCCAGGCGCAGCGCGAGCGTCGGACTGGCGGTCGAGAGGCTCCGCTCGCCGCCCCCGTGCTGGCGGGCGGGGGCCTGGAGCAGCTCGATCAGCTCGGCGTCGCTGTCGG
>NZ_JAKNTA010000285.1 GCF_022288725.1 Kitasatospora sp. A2-31
ACGGTGCGCTCGAACCGTAGCGCCAGCCCGTCGAGGAGAGCCTCCAGTCCGGTCTCGAAGGCGCCCTCGTCGATCGCCCCCCGGTGCTCGGCGAGCCGGTGGGCCTCGCCGAGGTGGGGGTAGTCGGCCGCGTCGTACAGCCCGGCGTCCTCCGGGAAGCCCGCCGCGAACGAGGCCAGCGCCGAGCCGGTGACGAAGTACCGCATCAGCGCACCGATCCGGGTGGCCTGCCCGCGCGGCCAGCCGGACTCGACCAGGCAGCCGAAGACGGCGTCGGCCAGCCGCAGTGCGTTGGGGCGGCGTCCGGGGCCCTGGGCCAGCACCGGGACGATGTTCGGGTGGGCGGCCAGGGCCGCGCGGTAGGAGCGGGCCCAGGCCCGCAGCGCCTCCGGCCAGGGCGCCCCCGGGGTGAACATCGACAGGTCGACCTCACCCATCACCCCGTCCACCACCGCGTCCAGCAGCTCGTCCTTGGTGCCGAAGTGGTTGTAGAGGGACGGCCCGCTGACGGACAGCTCGGTGGCCAGGCGCCGGGTGGAGAGTGCGTCCAGCCCCTCGGCGTCGACGAGCCGGAGCGCGGCCGTGACGATGCGCTCACGGCTGAGCAGCGGGGTGCGCGGGCGGGCCATCGGCGCGGTTCCTCCGGTCGGGTGAGGGTCGGGCGGCTTCCCGCGTGTCTGGCCGCGGGTCGCCCGGGGGTGGGGATCGATTCTGGCAGGCGGCCCTTCCCAGCGGAGCCCCGTCGGGGCTACAGTCCCCCCATAAAACTTGCAGCGCTAGTTTAACGGGGTCTCGATGAACCTGGAGCTGTCCGAGGAACAGACCGCCGTCCGCGACCTGGCGGCCTCCTTCACCGACCGCGAGATCGCCCCGCACGCCGCTGCCTGGGACCGCGCCGAGTCCGTCGACCGCGCGGTCATCGGCAGGCTCGGCGAGCTGGGCTTCCTCGGCCTCACCCTGCCCGAGGAGTACGGCGGCAGCGGCGGGGACCACCCCCCCCACTG
>NZ_JAKNTA010000286.1 GCF_022288725.1 Kitasatospora sp. A2-31
CCCGCCGCACCTCGCGCGGCCGGGTCTTCGACCCCGAGGCGTACGCGCCGCCGCTGTCCTGGGCGATCGAGGCCGGCCGGCGCACCCCGGTCGGGGCGCTCAAGGTGGCGCCGGGCATCCCGCACGAGGCCGTCCCGGCGGACGCCGAGGCCGAGTGGGTCTCCGACCACGGCGACGTCAAGGAGGCGGTGCTCTGGTTCGGCACCCGCGCCGAGCGGCCGCACCGCGCCACGCTGCTGCCGCAGGGCGCCTCGCTCACCGGCGGCGACCTGCCCGACCCGCCGGCCGGACCGGTCGGCCGCTACCTCTACGAGCCGGACGGCGCGGTGATCCGCGCCCGCCTGGTGGCCGAGGTGGCGGAGCAGGTCGGCGGCCGGCTGATCGACCCGAAGATCGCCTACGTCACCTCGGACGAGCTGGTCGCCACCCCGTACGCGCACGCCTTCGAGCTCACCGACGTGCTGCCGTTCCACATCAAGAAGCTGAAGGCGCTGCTGCGCGAGCGGGCCGTCGGCACCGTGGTGATCAAGAAGCGCGGAATGGCGATCACCCCCGAGGAGCTGCGCCGCCAGCTGAAGCCGAGCGGCCCGAACACCGTCACGGTGATCCTCAGCCGCACCGACCACGGCCCGCTGATGATGCTCGGCCGGCCCGTCAGGGCCGACGCCCCGGCCCCGGCCGACGCCCCGGCTCCCGACCCGGCCGCCTCCTAGGAGGCCGGCGGCTGGATGTAGTCCTCCAGGCGGGCCACCGCGAAGCCCTGCTCCTGGATCCGGGCGAGCATCTCCCCGAACATCTGCGTCATGGTCTCGCCCTTGAGGTCCTTCGGGCCGCGGAAGTGGGCGAGCACGATGTCCCCGGGCCGCAGCTTCTTGTCGGCCGCCTGGTACTGCATGTCGTGGATCTGCATCGACTCGCGCCAGAGCACGACGGCCCGCGGCCCGCACTGCTGCACCGCGGTGTTCAGCGCCGGGGTGTTGGCGCCGTCCCCGTACGGCGGGCGG
>NZ_JAKNTA010000287.1 GCF_022288725.1 Kitasatospora sp. A2-31
CCCGCCGCACCTCGCGCGGCCGGGTCTTCGACCCCGAGGCGTACGCGCCGCCGCTGTCCTGGGCGATCGAGGCCGGCCGGCGCACCCCGGTCGGGGCGCTCAAGGTGGCGCCGGGCATCCCGCACGAGGCCGTCCCGGCGGACGCCGAGGCCGAGTGGGTCTCCGACCACGGCGACGTCAAGGAGGCGGTGCTCTGGTTCGGCACCCGCGCCGAGCGGCCGCACCGCGCCACGCTGCTGCCGCAGGGCGCCTCGCTCACCGGCGGCGACCTGCCCGACCCGCCGGCCGGACCGGTCGGCCGCTACCTCTACGAGCCGGACGGCGCGGTGATCCGCGCCCACCTGGTGGCCGAGGTGGCGGAGCAGGTCGGCGGCCGGCTGATCGACCCGAAGATCGCCTACGTCACCTCGGACGAGCTGGTCGCCACCCCGTACGCGCACGCCTTCGAGCTCACCGACGTGCTGCCGTTCCACATCAAGAAGCTGAAGGCGCTGCTGCGCGAGCGGGCCGTCGGCACCGTGGTGATCAAGAAGCGCGGAATGGCGATCACCCCCGAGGAGCTGCGCCGCCAGCTGAAGCCGAGCGGCCCGAACACCGTCACGGTGATCCTCAGCCGCACCGACCACGGCCCGCTGATGATGCTCGGCCGGCCCGTCAGGGCCGACGCCCCGGCCCCGGCCGACGCCCCGGCTCCCGACCCGGCCGCCTCCTAGGAGGCCGGCGGCTGGATGTAGTCCTCCAGGCGGGCCACCGCGAAGCCCTGCTCCTGGATCCGGGCGAGCATCTCCCCGAACATCTGCGTCATGGTCTCGCCCTTGAGGTCCTTCGGGCCGCGGAAGTGGGCGAGCACGATGTCCCCGGGCCGCAGCTTCTTGTCGGCCGCCTGGTACTGCATGTCGTGGATCTGCATCGACTCGCGCCAGAGCACGACGGCCCGCGGCCCGCACTGCTGCACCGCGGTGTTCAGCGCCGGGGTGTTGGCGCCGTCCCCGTACGGCGGGCGG
>NZ_JAKNTA010000288.1 GCF_022288725.1 Kitasatospora sp. A2-31
CCCGCCGCACCTCGCGCGGCCGGGTCTTCGACCCCGAGGCGTACGCGCCGCCGCTGTCCTGGGCGATCGAGGCCGGCCGGCGCACCCCGGTCGGGGCGCTCAAGGTGGCGCCGGGCATCCCGCACGAGGCCGTCCCGGCGGACGCCGAGGCCGAGTGGGTCTCCGACCACGGCGACGTCAAGGAGGCGGTGCTCTGGTTCGGCACCCGCGCCGAGCGGCCGCACCGCGCCACGCTGCTGCCGCAGGGCGCCTCCCTCCCCGGCGGCGCCCTGCCCGCCCCGCCGGCCGGACCGGTCGGCCGCTACCTCTACGAGCCGGACGGCGCGGTGATCCGCGCCCACCTGGTGGCCGAGGTGGCGGAGCAGGTCGGCGGCCGGCTGATCGACCCGAAGATCGCCTACGTCACCTCGGACGAGCTGGTCGCCACCCCGTACGCGCACGCCTTCGAGCTCACCGACGTGCTGCCGTTCCACATCAAGAAGCTGAAGGCGCTGCTGCGCGAGCGGGCCGTCGGCACCGTGGTGATCAAGAAGCGCGGAATGGCGATCACCCCCGAGGAGCTGCGCCGCCAGCTGAAGCCGAGCGGCCCGAACACCGTCACGGTGATCCTCAGCCGCACCGACCACGGCCCGCTGATGATGCTCGGCCGGCCCGTCAGGGCCGACGCCCCGGCCCCGGCCGACGCCCCGGCTCCCGACCCGGCCGCCTCCTAGGAGGCCGGCGGCTGGATGTAGTCCTCCAGGCGGGCCACCGCGAAGCCCTGCTCCTGGATCCGGGCGAGCATCTCCCCGAACATCTGCGTCATGGTCTCGCCCTTGAGGTCCTTCGGGCCGCGGAAGTGGGCGAGCACGATGTCCCCGGGCCGCAGCTTCTTGTCGGCCGCCTGGTACTGCATGTCGTGGATCTGCATCGACTCGCGCCAGAGCACGACGGCCCGCGGCCCGCACTGCTGCACCGCGGTGTTCAGCGCCGGGGTGTTGGCGCCGTCCCCGTACGGCGGGCGG
>NZ_JAKNTA010000029.1 GCF_022288725.1 Kitasatospora sp. A2-31
GGGCGGGTTCGGTGGACGGGGGTTCGGTGGACGGGGGGCTCAGTGGACGGGGGGCTCAGTGGACGGTGACGACGGTGCTGTGCCAGCCGGTCGCCCCGGAGGGGAAGGGCGGTCTGCGGGTCCCGTCCTGGACGGTGCCGGTGGCGTCGGTGGCGCGGACCTCCAGGTGGTGCGTGCCGGGGGTGGCCGAGCGCCAGGTGTGGTGCCACTGCCGCCACACGTCGGGCCCCGCGTCGGCGGCGAGTGCCGCCTGCTGCCAGGGCCCGCCGTCGACGCGGACTTCGACGGCGGCCACGCCGCGGTGGGTGGCCCAGGCCGTGCCCGCGACGGTGACGTCCCCGGCCCGGACGCGCGCGAACGCGGCGGGCACCTCGATGCGGGAGGCGGTGCGCACCTCGCCGGTCCGGTCCCAGCCCCGCTCCACCCAGTAGGGGTCGCGGGCGGCGAAGGTGGTCACCTCCAGGTCGACCAGCCACTTGGTGGCGGAGGTGTAGCCGTAGAGGCCGGGGATCACGCTGCGGCAGGGGAAACCGTGCGCGACCGGCAGGGGTGCGCCGTCCATGGCCACCGCGAGCAACGCGGTGCGGCCGTCGAGGACGGTCTCCAGCGGCGTGCCGATCGTCATGCCGTCCTTCGAGCGGCCGAGCAGCTGGTCGGCGCCCGCGCGGACGCCGGCGCGGCGCAGCAGCGCGGGCAGCGGGGCGCCCAGCCAGCGGGTGGTGCCCACGTAGGGTCCGCCGACCTCGCTGGACACGCACGACAGGGTGTGGTCCAGCTCCTCCAGCGGCAGTGCGAGCAGGTCGGCGAAGGACAGTTCCACGGGGTGGTCGACCATGCCGTGGATGCGCAGTGTCCACTCGTGCGGGTCGATGTGGGGCAGGGTCAGGGCGGTGTCGACGCGGTAGAAGTCGCCGACCGGTGTCCGGAGGGGGGCCAGTCCGGGGATCGGCAGTGCGGCCGAGGGCGCCGGGGGTGGCAGGGGGCGGGCCGGGGGCGGGAGGGTGAGGGCGGCGCGGGCGGCGGAGACGTCGTTGCGGCGCTCGGACAGGTACCGCCCGGCGGAGGCGACGCCGGCCGACAGCGCGATGACCGCGCCGGCGGTCAGTACGCCCCGCCGCCCCGGGTGGGCGTCCACCGCGGCGGCCGGGGCGGTGGTGGGGCCGGGGGTGGCGGTGCCCGGTCGCCGCTGCGGTTCGGGCCCGTTCGGCCGGAGGGCCGGGCGGGGGCGGCGAGGGCGGCCGGGGCGGCGGGGGCGCAGCAGGAGCAGCAGGACGGTGGTGGCGGCCAGGGCGGCTGCGGCCGAGGGCAGGACATCGGTCGGGTGCGCGTCCGGACGGGTGAGTGCCGTCCACGTCCCGAGCGCGCCGAGGGCGGCCGGCAGCACGATCGCGACGGCCCGGCGGCGGGCCGCCAGCGGGCCGAGGGCGGCCGCGAGCAGTCCTGTGGTGGTGTAGATCCCGGTGAGGAGCGCGGTCTTGTCGGAGGTGCCGAAGGAGCGCACCGCCCACTCCTTGACGGCGGTGGGCGCGAGGTCGATCGCGGCGGAGCCGATCACGACCACCGGGGCGGCCTGCGGGCGCACGAACGCGGCCGCCGTCTCCCCCACGGCGACGGCCGCGCACGCGGCGGCGAGCCCGTACGCCATCCGGGCCAGCAGCACTCCGGCCGGAAGGCGGCGCCGGGCGCGGGCGGTGGTCGCGTCGTTGTTCACGCTTCGCATTCGGCAGCTCGGCCGCGGCGGATGGGTGAGACATTCGGCTTCACTCGATCAGGTGACGTGGCGGACCGGATCCGATCACGGGCGATCCGCCGGGCCACCGCCGGCTCATGGCGTGCGACCGATCGACGAGGGTCCCGAAGCCCCGAGCAGCACCCTCCCCAGCGGCACCCGCCCCAGCGGCGCCCGCCCGGGCGGCACCCGGTCGTCCGCGGGCCCTGGCGGTCCGGGGGATCGGGAGGACGCCCGGCGGCAGTGTCTCGACTGCCGCCGGGCGTGTGCCCGGCCGGGGCGCGGACCGTGGGGGAAGTGCCGCGCCGCCGGCCGGGGGTCGGTCAGCCGGTGACCTGGACGACCGAGGTCCGGCCGGCTGGGACGGTGACGGTGGCGTAGGTGTAGGTGACGCCGTCGAGCGTGACGGTGCGGGTGGGCTGCGCCGTTCCGTCGACGGTGATGCCGCTGTGGGTGCCGGCGAACCGGGCCGTCCAGGTGAGGCTGCCGGTGCCGGAGGTGTTGGTCAGGGTCGACTTGGTGAGCCCGTCGTGCCGCAGGGTCACCGTGCCGCTGCCGACCGGGATGGAGGTGAGCTGCAGCCAGCCGATGTCCGAGGGCAGGCGGGAGGTGGTGCCGAGGGCGTGCCCGGCGGCGTCCGGCTGGACGCCCAGCAGGCCCTGGACGGTCTGGCCGAGCAGGGTGAAGGCGATCTCGGGGTAGTCGCCGTTGAGGAAGCGCCCGGTGCTGTGCAGCGCGCCGACGCGGTCGTGGACGTACTGCATCCACTTCCAGCCGGTCGCGCCCTGGTTGTGCGCGAAGAACACGTCCGGCAGGTAGGTGGCGGCTTCGAGGTTCTCGGGCGCGCCCGCCCCGGAGGCCTGGGCGTCGATCCAGGCGAGGTAGTCGTTCTGCCGCTGACCCGGGTCCATGATGCCCTTCAGCGGTATGAACCAGGAGTTCTCCTTGCCCCAGTCGCTGTAGGCGGTGCCGTTGACGTCGTAGGCGCGGACGACGTGCGCCGGGTCGGCCGGGTCCACGCTCCACTTGGTGTTGAAGTAGGTCCTCAGGGCGGTCGCCTTGGCCTGGAGCGCGGCGGCGGCGTCGGCGTTCCCCTTGGCCGTCGCCAGCGCGGCGGCGGCCAGGTAGGCCTGGTACTGCGAGGCCACGGCGTCGCCGGATTCGGCGAGCGTGGCGCCGTTCTCGTTGTAGCTGGCGACGCCCTGGAAGATGTCGCCGCTGGTGGCCTGGGCGACCGGGACGCCACCGTTGTCGATCGGGCCGGTGTGCCCGGTGACGTAGGGCCCGACGGTCCCGGCGACGAATCCGGACAGCGCCGGGTCGTCGAGGTAGTCGGTGTCGCCGGTCCAGCCGTAGGCCTCGTTGATCTTCTGGGCGAGCTCGAACGCGGCGGGGAGCTCGCGGACGAATGAGGTCGGGCTGTGGTAGTCGATCGACAGCGGGGTCTTCGCGTCGAAGTTGACCGCCCAGTACGGCATGTGGTCCGGGGCGCCGGCCGCGGAGGACGCGAAGGAGCGGAGCATGGTCTTGTTGGCCGCGTCGAGGCCGAGCAGGTGGGCGCCGACCACCTGGTGGGCGAAGTCCCGGGAGTAGAAGGCCGAGCGGTACGGGTAGCCCGCCCAGTAGGTGGTGGCGTACGTGTCCTGTCCGCTGCCTCCGCTGGTGCGCTCGTCGGCGTTGAGCGGGCCGGTGGCGCCGGGCTGGGCGGCGAAGGAGTTGGCCTTGGCCCGGGCCCAGTCGAAGAGGGCGGTGACGGTCGCGTTGGAGGAGCTGATCCGTGGGTTGTTGGGGGCGGACGGCGCGACGGTGACGTCGTCGACGTTGACCCATCCGCCGGGTGCGGAGCCCACCGACACGGTGACGGTGTCTCCGGCGGCCACCCGTACGCCCGGCACGGTGTACTGGGCGTAGACGGCCTGCGCGGGCAGGGTCACGGTTCCCACGGCGACCGCGTTGACCTGCACGGTCAGGGTGCCGCCGGCCGCGCCGGTGGCGATCCAGGCGCCGATGTCGTAGCTGCCCGCCTGGGGTGCGGTGGTGCTCTGGCTGATCCGGTAGCCGCTGCCCGCGTCCAGGTAGGCGAGGCCGGAGCCCCGGTGCGCGTTGTTCCCGGCGGTGCCGGCGTGCGCGGTGAACGTCCAGCCCGTGGTGCCCTGTTCGAAGCCCGGGTTGGCGAAGAGCAGCGGGTCGGCGCGGGTCAGCAGCCACTGCTGGTTGGCGCCGCCGTGGCAGGTGTACTGCTGGATCTGGACGTTCGGCGTGGGGGCGCCGTACGGCAGGTCCAGGCAGAGCGCGCTGTTCTGCGGGTGGACGAGGGTGGCGCCGTTCGCGGTGGCCTCCAGCGTGAACTGTTCGTTCGGGGAGCCGTTGCAGGCGTACTCGATGAGTGCGGCGCCGGGGGCGGTGGAGCCGCCCTGGACGTTGAGGCAGGAGTTCGGGGCGGAGCGGTCGGAGATGGTGTAGCCGCCGCGGCCGTTGGGGGTGAGGCGCCAGCGCTGGCCCAGGAGCCCCTGGCAGGGCTGCTGCACGACCGGGGTCAGGTCGGCGGTGGCCGCCCACCTGCCGCCCAGGCACTGGCCGGTGGCCCCGGAGGCGATGGTGTAGGCGCTCGCGGGGACCACCGGATCGCCGGCGGCGTGGGCCGCCCCGGCGGGCAGCAGGGTGAGGGCGCTCGCCGCGAGGGAGACCAGGCCCAGGTGGGCGTGGGCGCGCAGCAGGGCGGGACGGGGTACGGGGTGGGGCAACGTATCCTCCGACATCGTTGTGGAAGGTGCGCCCCCGGCGGCCTCAGGCGGGCGGCCGTCGGGGGTGGTGGGGGGCGGTCGTGCCGCGCACGACGACTTCGGGCTGGAACATCAGTTCGCCGACCGGGACCTGGTGTCCGGACAGCAGACCGACCAGGCCGCGCGCGACCTCGGCCGCCAGCCGGTCCACGGGCTGGCGCACCGTGGTCAGCGGCGGGTCGGTGAACTCCATGAGCGGGCCGTCGTCGTAGCCGATCACGGAGACGTCCTCGGGGACGGAGAGGCCCTGGCGGCGGATCGCGCGGATCGCACCGAGCGCCATCTGGTCGCTCGCGGCGATCACCGCGGTGACGCCCTGGGCCAGCAACTGCTCGGCGGCGAACTGGCCGCCTTCGACCGAGTAGGTCTGGTGCACCACCGGCTGCTCGTCCTCACCGAGGCCGAGCGCCGCCATCGCGGCCCGGAATCCGGCGACCCTCCGGTCGGCGGGGCGGTTTCCGACCGGACCGGCGGCCATCCCGATCCGGCGGTGGCCGAGCCCGTGCAGGTGACGCACCGACAGTTCGGCGGCGTAGGCGTCGTCGGTGGAGAAGGCGACCGATGGGCTGTCCTCGAAGCGGCCGTTGATGCAGACGTAGGGGACGGGGCGGTTCTCCAGGAGCTGGAGCACCTCGGGGTCGAAGTTCTCCAGGGTGTTGCTGGCGGAACAGAAGACGATGCCGCTCGCGCCCAGGTCGAGAAGCGACTTGAGGAAGTCGCGCTCCTGCACGCCGCCCGGCAGCGCGGGGCAGACGACGGCGCGCAGGCCGTGCGGCGCCAGCGCGAGGCCGATCCGCTCGGCCAGCACACCGAAGATCGGGATCGACAGCCCCGGGGTGATGACCCCGACGATGCCGCCGGTGGCGCTGCCCCGCTCGTAGCCGAGTTCCTCCATGGCCCGCTCGACCACCTGCCGGGTCTTCTGCGAGACCCCGGCCTTGCGGTTCAGCACCCGGCTCACCGTGGCCACGCTGACCCCGGCCCGCTGGGCGACCTCGGTGATCCCGACCTTTTCCTGTTCCACTACTACCTGCCCCCAGATTGGGTTGATCGTTGTCCCCGGTCGGCCGTAACTATGTCATCCGGCGACCTCGGTGACGTGGCAGAGACCGCCGGTCGGCACGGCGACGGAGTGCAGGCCTTCGGGGAGGTCGATCAGGAGCTCGGGCTGCGGCCGGCCGGCCGCGTCGTAGGCCTCGATCCGGACGTGACGAGCGGCCCCGCGCACGTCCAGCAGCAGGCGCCCCGCGGTCGAGGCGTTGACCAGCGTGAGCGCGTGCCAGGGTCCCGCGGGCAGGGTGACCGGCCGGTCGGCGTAGGCGGTGACCACGTACTGGTCGTCGTGCCGGGCGGTGACCTGCGGGTACAGCTCGTCGGGCCGGCCCGGCTCGTAGTGGCCGCCGGTCAGGGCCGGGCTGAGCCGCCGCCAGGTGGCGAGCCAGAACGCCAGCGCCCGGCGGTGGGCGCCGGAGAGCTCGGTGAGGCGGGCGGAGATCTGCGGCACCGAGTGGAGCGCGCCGTGGATCTGGCGGGCGAGCACCTCCGGCGCGCCGTCCGGGTCCCACATCAGCATGTCGGAGTGGACGGCGCCGCCGGGGGCGAGCATGGCGATGTCCAGGGTGCGGACCCGGTTGGCCACCGCGTCGGCCGGGCAGTCGATCGCCCGCAGGAGGTTGCCGTACGCCGTCATGGCGGGGCCGGTGTAGCGCTGGCGCAGCTCGATCACGAAGTCGTCGCCGCGCAGCCCGCGCAGTTCCTCGCGCAGCCGGGTCAGCAGCAGGGCCATCGCCTCGCCGACGTCCGCGACGTAGCCGGGGCCGGTCTGGTCGGGGGCGGGGGTCAGGGCGTAGGCGGTGGCCTCGTCCAGGAAGTCGATCTTCAGTCCGTCCAGGCCGTATTGCGCCACCACGCCCCGGCAGAGGCCGACCACCTGGTCGCGGACCTCGGCGTGGCGCGGGTCGAGGATCCGGCAGTCGAGGCGGTGGACGTGGTGCGGGGCGAACCGGGCCCAGTCGCGGTGGGCCGCGGAGCGCTCGCCGAGGAGCAGGGGGGCGATCCACGCGGTGTAGCGCAGGCCCAGCGCGCGGACGGTCTCGACGTGGGCGCGCAGGTCGGGGAACTTGCCGGGGTCGGCCGTCCAGTCGCCGCAGCCCGCGTAGCCGCGCCCGTCACCGTGCAGCTGCCAGCCGTCGTCGAGGAAGAGCTGCCCGCAGCCCAGTTCGGCCGCGACCGCGGCCTCGCGCTCGACCCCGGCGGCGGTGACGTCCTGGGCGAAGGCGTACCACGTCGAATAGACCGGGGTCCGGCCGAAGTCGGGCGTGGGCAGGGGCGTGCCCCCGGGCAGGGCGCCGAACCAGTCCCGCAGTTCCCGCAGGGCGGCCGCCAGGGTGGTCCCGGGAACGGCGAGCCGCACCCGGCAGGACTCGCCGGCGGCGAGCGGGAAGCGCAGCCAGACGCCGAAGCGCTTGTGCTCCTCCGAGACGCCGAAGCGCACGGCGCTCTGCCGGACGACGCGGTCGGCGGCGAAGGCGAGCACGGAGCGCCCGGCGGTGTCGAAGAGGCAGCCGGCCGGAGCGGAGTCCACCAGGGAGACGGAGCGCCAGGGCGACCAGTCGGCCGGCAGGGTGCGCTCCCAGCCGGCGTTCGGGTGCCAGAAGCCGGCGGCGTCGCCGAGCGGGACGTCCAGGCGGATCGTCACCTCGGTGGCGCCGGCCGGGGCGGCGAGGACGACGGTGTCGGTGTCCTCGGCGGCGGCCTCGACGGCGCCCGGCGCGGCCTGCACCGTGATCCGGGTGCCGTGCAGCCGGAGTTCGTGCGTCCCGCCCTCCCACTGGTCCGGGGTGAAGGTGGGCAGCGCGGCGAGGTCGGTGGAGCCGGTCTGCACGGGGGGCCTCTCTGGAGTGGGGGCGGTGGAGGGGGTGGTCGGGTCGGTCGCGGTGGTGCGCGGACCGGCCGGGTCGGCGGTCACTGCTTCACGGCCCCGGCGAGCATTCCGGACACGAAGTGCTTCTGCAGGAAGAGGAAGAGCACGGCCATCGGGACCGCGGCCACCGCGGTGCCGGTCAGCAGCTGGCCGTAGTCGACGTCGGAGCTGCCGGTCAGCGCGGCGAGGGCGACCGGGATGGTGTAGGAGGACGGGTCGCGCAGCGCGACCAGCGGCCAGAGGAAGTCGTTCCACTGGAACAGGAAGAGGAACATCGCCAGCGCCGCCAGGGCCGGGCGCATGGTGGGCAGCGCGATCCGCAGGAAGAGGCCGAGTTCGCCGCAGCCGTCGATCCGGCCGGCCTGGAGCAGCTCGTCCGGCAGGGAGCGCATGGACTGGCGCATCAGGAAGATCCCGAACGGCAGGGCGAGGTTGGGCAGCAGGACGGCCTGGTAGGTGTTGAGCCAGTCCAGGTTCACCATCATCTTGAACAGCGGCACGATGGTCAGCTGGGTCGGCACCACCAGTGCGAGCAGCAGCAGCGAGAACAGGACGCCCTGGCCGCGGAAGCGGTACTTGGCGAAGCCGTAGCCGGCCAGGGTGCAGACGGTGCCGCCGAGGACGGTGTAGACCACCGACAGCAGCAGGGAGTTGAGCACGACGCGGCCGAAGCCGACGGACTCCTCCAGGTTGCCGAGGTTGGTGCCGAGCTCGCCGCCGGGCAGCAACTGCGGCGGGCGGCCGAAGATGTCGTGCGAGGTGTGCGTGGAGGCGATCGCCAGCCAGTACAGCGGGGCGACGGTGAGGGCGAGCAGGGCGAGCATCGCCCCGGTGAGCAGCACCTGGCCGCGGCGGGACGCACGGAAGGCAGGACTGGTGCCGGCCATCACTCCTCCTCCTTGGCGAGCTTGACCTGGACGAGGCCGAGCAGCGAGATGATCAGGACCAGCGCGTAGCCGATCGCGGACGCGTAGCCGAAGTCGAAGTACCGGAACCCGGTCTGGTACAGGTACACGCCGATGGTGGTGGTCGCGTTGTCGGGCCCGCCGCCGGTCATGATGAACGGCTCGTCGAACAGCTGGAGGGTGCCGATGGTGGACAGCACGACGGTGAGCAGCAGGGCGGGCCGCATCCCGGGCAGGGTGACGTGCCAGAACCGGCGCCAGGCGCCCGCGCCGTCGACGGCGGCGGCCTCGTGCTGCTCGGCCGGGACGGTCTGCAGGCGGGCCAGGTAGATGACCGCGTTGTAGCCGGTGTAGTGCCAGGTCAGGGCGAGCATGATGGCCACCCGTGCCCAGAACGGGTCGCTGAGCCAGTGCACCTGCGGCAGTCCGACCAGCTGCAGCAGCCAGTTGACGGCGCCGGAGTCCTGGTTGAGCAGTGCGCCCATCATCAGGCCGTAGGTGACCAGGCCGGTCACCACCGGGAGGAAGAAGCCGAGGCGGAACACCGGCTTCCAGCGCAGCAGCGCGGAGTTGAGCGCGACGGCGAGGCCGAGCGCGAGCGCGAGCATGACCGGCACCTGGACGACCAGGATCAGCGCGGTGTTGCCCAGCGCCTTCCAGAACAGCGGGTCGTGGATCAGCCGGTCGTAGTTGCCGAGGCCGGTCCAGGTCTGCTGGACACCGTCGGTCCGGTACAGGCTGAGGAGGAACGACCAGACCACCGGGTAGAGCCGGAACGCCGCGAACAGGGCGAGCGCCGGGAGCACGAAGAGGTAGGGCGCGAGGCGGGCACCACCGCCGCGCCCGGCCCGCCGGGGGGCCGGGGTGGTGCGGGTCCGCGGGGCCGAGGGGCCGGCCCCGGGCGGGGCCGGCCGATCGAGCGGAGCGGTCGTCATGCCTGCGCCCGCCTGGTCTGCTGGACGAGCTGCTCCGCGGCGGACTTCAGCGCCGCGGCCGGGTCGGCGCCCTGGAGCAGCACCTTGGTCTGGGCGTCGTCGATTACCTTGAGCGCCCGGGCGTAGTCGGCGGTGTAGTTGGTGGGCACGGACGGCTTGGACAGCTCGTCGAGGAACACCTCGGCGTACTTCTGGCCGCCGAAGAACGCCGCCTCGGCGTGGAACGCCGGATCGTCGTAGGCCTTGAGCAGGGCGGGGAAGATGCCCTTGTTCTTGTAGATCCCGACCTGCGAGTCGGGCCGGGTCAGTGCGAACTCGGCGAAGGCGAAGGCCGCCCGCTGGTTCTTGCTCGACCCGGCGACCGCCAGGTGGGTGGAGTTGACGATGGCGGAGCGGGAGCCGCCCGGGGTGACGGCGGGCGGGAGCATCAGCTTCCAGTTCCCGCTCTGGTCGGCGGCCAGGGTCTCCATGTACCCGCCGTACCAGGCCGGGTTGGGGCAGACCGCGACCTTGCCCGCCTTGACCGCGGAGTCGTAGCCCGGCTGGCCGGGCGAGCCCTGCACGTCGAGGACGAGGCCGGCGTCGTTCATCTCCTTGATGAGCGTGAGCGCTCGGACCGCCTCGGGCGAGTTGAGGGTGATCTTCCCGTCCAGGTTGAAGTAGAAGGTGCCCTGGAGCTGGAGCAGCAGCTGGAAGAGGTTGGCCGAGTCGGCCTGCGAGGCGGAGCGGTCCAGCGCGAGCAGGGCGGTGCCGGTGGCGTCCTTGACCTTCTTGCCGGCGGCGATGACGTCGTCCCAGGTCGCGAGGGCGGTGGCGTCGACGCCGGCCTTCTGGAAGAGGTCGGCCCGGTAGTAGAAGCCGCTGGCGTTGGCCTCCCACGGCAGGGCGTAGACCCGGGATTCGCGCGAGACGGTCTGCCACAGGCCGGGGGCGAAGGCGGTGGCGTACTTGTCGGCGCCGAGCTTGGAGATGTCGGCGAGCCCGCCGGGGAACTTCTCGATGTAGCTGGGCAGGTAGTCCACGCCGATGTGCAGGACGTCGGCGAGCCCCTGGCCGCCGGCCGCCATGGAGATGGTGATCTTGTCCCAGATGGCCGGGTTGCCGATGTCCTGGACGGTGACCTTCACCTTGGGGTGGACGGCGTTGAACGCCGGGATCAGGGCCTTGAGCTCCGCCGCCGGGTTCTTCCAGCTCCACACGGTGATCGAGCCGGACAGCTCGCCCGAGCCCCCGCTGTCGCCGCCGTCCGAGCTCGAACCGCTGCACGCGGCGAGCACCGAACCCCCGCCCGCGGCGACCGCCGCCGCGCCGAGCCCCTTCAGGAACCCGCGCCGACTCGGACCGCCCACGACTCTGCCACCCATGCCCGGGTCTCCTTCTCTCGGCTCGGGACAGCGCCGCACACCAGCCGTCCCCGTTCTCCGGCGCACCGCCCTCCGGTGCCGCCGCGCTCGTCGCCACCGGCGGGAGCGGGAGTGAATCTAGCCAGAGCCGGAACGGTTAACAACAGTTTTCGAGGACTTTTCGTCTTGCACAGCGAAAACGTTACAAGCTGTTGCGTCGTCACCGTCGTCACCGTCGCCAGCACGCCGGCGCCCGACGGCCCGGGCGGCGCCGCTCCCCCGGCGGAACCCGCCGCGTGCCGGCACCGGCGGCACGCGACAAGCAGCCGCCCCGGCGGGACGCCGGGGCGGCTGCTTGCCGGTGGCTGTGCGGGTGATGACCGTCGTGCACGTCACCAGGGCACGACGCCGGCGTCCTCGAAGAACTGGCCCGTCGGGCCGCCGTCGGGCAGGGTCGCGAGTTCGATGGCGATGGCCGCGCCCTGTTCAGGGGTGCGCACGCCCCGGAAGCCGTTGAGGTCGGTCGCGACGTAGCCGGGGCAGCCGGCGTTGATGAGGATGTTCGTGCCGCTCAGCTCCCGGGCGTACTGGAGGGTGACGGCGTTCAGGAACGTCTTCGACGGCGCGTACGCCACCGCCACCGGACCCGTCGTCAGTTCCCCGGCGGCCCCCGACTGCCGGGTGAGGGAGCCGACACTGCTGGACATGTTCACGATCCGCGGCGAGGCGGAGCGGCGCAGCAGCGGCATCATCGCGTTGGTGACGCGGATGACGCCGATGACGTTGGTCTCCACGACCGTGCGGATGGTGGCGGGGTCCACCCGGGTGGGCTCCTGGGGCATGTCGCCTGCGACGGCGGCGTTGTTGACGAGCACGTCGAGGCGACCGGCCTGTTCCTCGATCAGCTGTGCGGCGGCTGTCACGCTCGCGTCGTCGGTCACGTCCAGCGGTACGCCGAACGCGTCGACGCCGGCCGCGCACAGCCTCTCCACCGCGGCCTTGCGACGCCGATCGTCGCGGGCGCCGACGCCGACGCGCCAGCCGAGGGCGCCCAGGCCTGCGGCGATCTCGTAGCCGATTCCCTTGTTCGCGCCGGTGACCAGCGCGATCGTTCGCTCGTTCATGAGGACCATGCTGCTCTCGGCCCCCGCCGGGGGTCCAAGACCGATCGGGTGGGCAACGATACCTTCGAGGTATCGATCCGGAGTACGGTGGCCGGATGGAGACCAGGGAACTGCGCTACTTCGTCGCCGTCGCCGAAGAGTTGCACTTCGGGCGCGCCGCGCAGCGGCTCGGGATCGCACAGCCGCCTCTGTCGCGGGCGATCCAGCAGCTCGAACGCCGGCTCGGGGCGGCGCTGCTGGACCGGAGCAGCCGCACCGTCACGCTGACCGAGGCCGGCTCGGTGCTGCTGGCCGAGGGCCGGGCCGCCCTCGACGCGGTCGAAGCGGCCGAGCGCCGGACCCGCCGCGCCGCCCTTGCCCCGACCGGCCGTCCCGGCCTGGTCCTGGTCACGAAGGCCAGCGCGTCCCGCGAGCTGCTGGCGGAACTGCTGGACGCGTACGCCGCCGAGCCCGGCGCGGCCCCCGTCGACGTCATCCTGTGCGGCCCGGGCGAGCAGGAACGACTTCTGCGCGAGGGCCGGGCCGACGTGGCGCTGCTGCACCGGCCGTTCGACTCGACGGCCGGGTTCCACACCGAAGAACTCGACACCGAGGGCCAGGTCGTGGTCCTGCCGTCCGGGCATCCCCTCACCGTCCGGACCCATGTGCACATGGCCGACATCACCGACCTGCCCGGCCTGCCCCTGCCACGCTGGCCCGGCCCCGACGGCACCTACCCACCCGGCCCCGGCCCGCAGGTCCGCGACCACGCGCAGTTGCTGCAGCTCGTCGCGCTCGGCCGTGCCTGCGCGGTCTCACCGGAGTCGTGCCGCGCCCAACTGCACGGCGACCTCGCCGCCGTGCCGGTGCTGGACGCGCCGGAGGTCACCACCGTGATCGCCTGGCCGCCGCACAGTCGCTCCAGAGCCGTCGCCGACCTCGTCCGGACGGCGACCCGCCTGCGGTAGTTCCCCCACGACCGTCAGGTTCCCACGATCAATCGCGGGTTACGGTGCTCCGTCCCGGCGAGGCACCACCGGGGGGCGGGGTTGCCTCCCCGAGCCGGGGGCCGTACCACGCCGGGCGGGGCGGTCCGATACTGACTGCTGTGATCAACGAGTCCCCGCTCTCGCCCGCCCATGACCCAGCCGACTTCGCTTCCCTTCTGACTGCGGCAGAGGACTGGACCAGTGCCGCTCTGGAAGCCCAGCAGGAGGGAGCCTGGGTCCTGACCTCCCTCGAACGCCGGATCCTGGACGACCTCGTGGCGGCCACCAATCCCCTGCACGGCGGCCACCTGCCGCCGCACGACAACGAGTCGCTGTACGTGCGCCTCGGGCGGATCAGGAACTGGGCCGGCGTGGTGCGGCTCGCCGCGCAGGCCGGGGGCTGGGAACTCCGTCCCCTCGCGGGAACGGACCCGTCCTCCCTCACCCGACCCCTCGGCATGGCCGACCTGCTCTCCGGCATCTACGCACTCGCCGAACAGGGCGAACGGTGGCAGCAGCGGATGCTGGCGACCATCGCGGACCGCAACACGGCGGCCCGCAGCCGGCCTGCGGGGCAGCAAGAAACCCTCGACCAGGCGCTCGCACGGCGCGAGCCGCAGTTCGCGAGGAACCTGGCTGCCGCGGAAGCCTTCTTCACCGGCCCCGGCTCGATGGAAGACCTGTCTCTCTTCGTCCACTGAGCCCGACCCCGACGAGAGGGCCTCCCCGCAACAGACGCGGACGAAGCAGAAGCAGACCACGCGGCGAGGTGGCCGAGTCGGGCTTCGGTGAGCCCACTCCGTGCCGGAGAGCTGCACACCGCGCTCCACCTCGCCGGTTGCCACCCCCCCTCGTCGGTCGCTTCCCTGACGCGCCGGCACGGCGCGGCGCTGCGGGGCGCCGACCCGGGCGGACACGGGAACAACGGTGAGAGCTCCACGGAAACTGGCGCCCGAGCCCCCGGGCGGCCGAGAATCTCGGGAATCACCCGTCAAGGACGGATGACCGCGGTGGGCGGGCAGAGAACGAAAGAGGTGCCCGGGTGGGCGAGGACCGGTTGATCACCGGCCGGTACCGGCTGCTGGAGCGGATCGGCAGCGGTGGCATGGGAACCGTGTGGCGGGCCGAGGACGAGCTGCTGGGCCGCGACGTGGCCGTGAAGGAGCTGCGGGTGCGCCCGGAGCTGTCGCCCGAGGAGACCGCGACCCTGCTGGAGCGGACCCGCCGCGAGGCACGCAGCGCCGCCCGGATCAACCAGCGCAACGTCGTGGTGGTGCACGACGTCGTGGAACACGAGGGACTCCCCTGCGTGGTGATGGAGTACGTACCCTCCCGCACCCTTGCCGCGGTCCTCGCCGAGAACGGACCGCTACCCGCGGTGGACGCCGCCCGGATCGGGCGCGAGATCCTGGCCGGGCTGCGGGCCGCCCACGCCGCCGGCGTCGTGCACCGCGACGTCAAACCCGGCAACGTCCTGCTCGCGCTCGACGGCCGCATCGTGCTGACGGACTTCGGCATCGCCACCATCGCGGGCACCTCCAGCCTGACCAGAACCGGCGAACTGGTGGGATCCGTCGACTACCTGGCACCGGAGCTGGTCCGCGGGGGCACCCCGACCCCCGCATCCGACCTGTGGGCGCTGGGCGTCACCCTGTACCAGGCCGTGGAGGGGCTGCCGCCGTTCCGCAGGGCGACCGCGATCGAGACCGCCATGGCGATCGCCGCCGACCCGCCGGAGCCGCCGCTGCACGCCGGTCCGCTCACGCCGCTGATCGGCTCGCTGCTGGAGAAGGAGCCGCTGGAGCGGCCCACGGCCGAGGTTGCGGCGCTGCTGCTCGAGGACACCGCGACAGGGCGGACGAAGCCGGTGGACGGGGCGGAGCACGGCCCGGGCCTGGCCGTCAGGAGCGGTGGAGCCCCCGTTCACGCCGCGACCCGGCCCACAGCCGGTGGTGACGTGCACAGCGTGGCGCAGCCACCCGGCACGCTGGTCACATCCGGTGCGCTCGCCGGGGACCACCTGCCCGCCACCCCCGCGGCCGGCTCCGCCATGCGGCGGACCCGCCGCCGGACCGGACTGCGCTGGACCGTCGCCGCGTCGGTCACGGCCGCCGCCACGGCCGGCGTCCTCGTCCTGGCCCCCGGCCTGCACCCCCGCGACCACGCGGCACGGGCCGAACCGGCGCCGTCCACGGCGCCGTCGTCCCCGGCAGGCGCGACCGGCGCATCGTCCGTGGGCCCGGCCGGACCGTCCCCGGCTGCGTCCTCCCCGGCCCTCCCGGGCGGCACCGACCCGGTGGCCGCCCCCGCCGGGTCCAGCATCCGCCGGGACCCGGCCGGCTTCTCGCTGGCCGTCCCCGACGGCTGGGTGCGCAGCACCGACGCCTCCGGCCGGGTCTTCTACCTCTCGCCGGACCACGCCTTCCGGATCGGCGTCCACCCCACCACCCCGAGCGGTCAGGGCGTGCTGGCCGAACTCCGGAAGCAGGATGCCGCCGGCCCGCGGACCAACCCCGGCTACCGCGGCGGCAGCGTCGAGCCCACGGTCTTCCACGGCACCGCCGACGCCGCCCTGTGGCTGTGGACCTGGAACGGCTACCCGGAGGACGGCTTCGGTGCCCGGCACGTGCAGGACATCTCCTGGACCGAGCAGGGCCGCAGCTACGACTTCTGGGTCTCCGCGCCGACCGGTCGGCTCGATGAGGCCAATCGCTACTTCCAGACCGTGTCGGCCACCTTCCGGATCGGCTGAGGCCCAGGTCGCCTCGCTGTCGACCCACGCCCGGATGGCCGGGCAGCCAAGTCGTCACCGACGACGACGGCTGACCGGCCGTCGTGAGCATCGGCTCGATGGACGAAAGCCGCACTGACGCGGATCCTCGGCGAGGCAGGATCCCGACGCAGGACCCCGGCATCCGGTTCGAGCCGTCCGGCAGGCGCCGCGACGGGTGTCGCCGGCGTACCGGTTACAGGGTGCCGCGGTAGCCGCCGCTCTCCTGGCCGCGCTTCTCGATGAAGTGCTTGAAGCGGCGCAGGTCGCCCTTCACCTGCCGGTCGAGCATCCCCGTCATGTCGGCGGCCTTCTCGGCCATGCCACCGGGCTGGAAGTCCATTTCCATCATGACCCGGGTGTGACGCGCATCGATCTGCTCGAAGCTCACCATGCCCGTCTGCCGGACATCGCCGTGGATGGTGCGCCAGGCCACGTGGTCGTCGGGGACCTGGTCGACGATCTCGGTGTCGAACTCCCGGCTGACACCGGCGATCTTCGTCTTCCAGTGGTTGTGACGGTCGTCGATCTGGGTGACCTCCTCCACCCCTTCCATGAACATCGGGAAGTCCTCGAACTGCGTCCACTGGTTGTACGCGGTGCTGATCGGCACGTCCACGTCGATCGATTCCTGCACCTTGCTCATCGCCGCACCCACCTTCAGGTAGTCCTAGCCGGTCGTCGGTCCGTTTGCGCCTTCCCCGACCATCGGGCGGTATGCCGCGCTCCTCCCGATTCGGCCCCCTCCCTGCCCGCCTCGACCCACCCAGCCGGATCTCCGGCCGTCACGCTCCGGCTACCCCGCTCAGGCCGCCGCGCTCTCCGCCGCGATCATCGCGATCAGTCCGGAGCGCCCGTGTTCCGCCAGGTGCCGACGCTGGCGTGCGGCGCCGTTGCCCTCCTCCAGCAGGCGGTCGACCAGGGGGACCACCGCACGGGTGTCACCCAGTTCGTCCATGACCGGAACGAGGCCGGCCAGCATGGAGGCGACGAGCTCGCCGGCCGGCCGGGACAGTCCCGTCGCCGGATCGTGCAGGGTGCCGTCCATGCCGTACCGGGCGGCGTGCCACCCCGCGCCGTCCAGACTCTCCGGCGTCCGCTCCGGCAGGGGACGTCCGGCGGCCGCCTCCCGCATCGCCGTGACGACCAGCGCGCGCACCAGCCCGGCCAGCATCACCGCCTCGTCGGCGCGCAACTGGACGTCCATCGCGCGCAGCTCGACGGTCGGGAACTTCGCCGAGAGCCGGGCCTGCCAGTACAACTGTCCGCGGTCGCGGATCAGCCGGGCCTCCAGCAGGTGGTCGATGCGGCGCTCGTAGTCCTCCGCGTCCGCGAAGTACGGCGGGATCCCGCCGATCGGCCAGCGGCTGAAGACCACCGTGCGCCAACTCGCGTAACCGGTGTCGGAGCCGTACCACAGCGGCGAGTTGGCCGACAGCGCGATCAGCACCGGCAGCCAGGGCCGCAGGCGGTTCAGCACCTCGACACCCGTCTGCGGATCGGGCACGGCCACGTGCACGTGCATGCCGTTGATGAGCGCCTCGTCGGCCAGCCGCGACATGTTCTGCCTGATGGAGCGGTAACGCGGGGCATCGACGATCGCCGGGGGCGTGGAGGGGGCGTACGGGGCGGTGCCGCACGCGGCGAGCCGGCAGCCGGCCGTCTCGGCGGCGGCCGCGAGCGCGTGCCGCAGGCGCAGCAGATGGCCGCCGACCTCGGCGAGGTCCCGGCAGACCGGGGTGGCCACCTCCACCTGTGCCTGGAGCAGCTCGTTCTGCAACTCGCCGCGGTCCACAGCGGGGTGCAGCCCGGCCGCCTCCTGCACCGCGTCGACGTGCGGCAGTGGCAGACCGCTGTCCGGGTCGAGCAGCAGGTACTCCTCCTCGACGCCGACGGTCGGAGCGCCGCCCGCATCCAGGGTGAGCCGGTCGTCACTTTCTGTCGTGTCGGTGCCAGTGCCCATAACTCCGGGTTACCCGTCCACCTGATGGCCAACCGGAGCACAGGAGCAGCCCGGCCCGCTCGACCGGACGGGGCCTGCCGGAAGGGGACTGTTCGATCCGGCAGGCTCCGGGGCCGACGGCGGCCGACCGCCGCCCCGTCGGCCCCGCCGACCACCCCCGTTTCAGCGGGCGCTGCCGAGGTTCCGGTCGGCGGCGGAGCCCTCGAGCATGAGGGTGGTCTCCTCGATGCGGCGGAAGCGGCCGTCGGGGGCGAACTCGCCGAAGAGGTAGACCTCCATGCGAACGGTGGACCCGTCGGCCTTGGCCACGGTCATGGTGTGGCGGTCCGCGTACCGGTCGCCGTCGACGAGTTCGTCGTGAACCTCGACCGAGCCGCCGACGACAACGGTGCGCAGGTGGGCGATGTGCTCCAGGAACTCGGTGCGGTCGGCCCAGTCGCCGTCGGTGCGCTGGCGGTAGTCGGGGGCGAAGTGCCGCTCCGCCGCCTCGTCCAGGGCCAGGCCCGGAGTGAGCAGCAGGTCGGTCAGGGCGGCGCGGACGTCAGTGTGCTTCATGGGAGTTCCTCGGGTGTGGGATGACGGAGGCCGGATCACAGGCCCCAAAGATGCGTGCTTTGAGCACGCTTATGACTGTAGCGGAAAAGCGTGCGCGACGCACGCTAATCTGGAGGAGTGACGAACACGACCGGCCACGACATCGCCCACGCCCTCGGCCTGCTCCTCCAGCGCAGCACCCGCGCCCGCATCTACGCCCGCCTGACCGAGGGCCTGGGGACGGCGGTCGACGACCTCACCTACCCGGTCCTCAGCGGCCTGGCCCGCACCGGGGCGTGCAGCGCCGCCGACCTCGGCCGCGAGATCGGACTCGACCGCACCACCGTCACCCGCCGCGCGGACCGCCTCGAACAGGCCGGCCTCCTCCGCCGCCACCCCGACCCGGCCGACGGCCGGGCCACCCTCCTCGCCCTCACCGACGACGGCCACGCCGTCGTGGCCGCCACCCGCCGGCGACTGACGGACGCCATCGAGGACTCACTCACCACCTGGCCCGAAACCGACGCCCAGGACTTCGCCCGCCACCTGCGCCGCTTCGTCGACGAGGGGCCCTTCAGCCCGGACCAGACCTGACCCACCCCCGGTCCCCCGGGCAGCCCGCTCCGGCGGGTGCCCGGTGCGCACCGAATGGCGTGATATCAGCGCACTCACTGATCGGCGAGCCGGCCCGCCTCCGCACACGGACCCGATCGGTCGGCATCAGCGCAGAGCCCGGTACTCGGGGGGCGGGTCCACCAGCTCCGGGTGCTCCACCGCGTAGTGGTGCCCGTGGATCGCCAGCATCGCCCAGTGCCACGACTCCTCGTGGAAGACCAGCCCGCGGTAGGGGTCGTCGGCCGGCTCGTAGGGGTAGCACTCCAGGGCGGCTTGTTGGGCCTGCGCGGAGGACATGCCCCCGTGCCGCTCCATCACCCAGGCGTAGCCGCGCCGCTCCAGCTCCAGGCAGCGGCGGTAGTCAGCCTCACTCCACGTCATCGGCACCCGTCTCCTTGCCCCGGGCCGAGGCCGGCGAGTCCCCGGGTCCAGCTCTTCGTCGTCGGCCCCTTGGTCGTCGGCCCCTTGGTCGTCGGCCCTGGTGCCGCGGCGGAGGGGCGGTCCGGGAGACGCAGTTCCGGCGTGCACAGTCGCCTGGCGGCCGGGTGGCACGGTCCCATGCGATTCTCCTGCCTTGGCGTCCCACAGCAGTATCCGTCCCGACCGACACCTCACCGCCGGTCATTCCGGGGCGCCTGCCAGCCCTGCCCGGACCCCGCAGTCGATGGGCCGGGACCGGTGCGTGTCCGTTCCGGACCGGCCGGAAGCGGCGTCCGGATGGTGATCCGGACGCCGCTCCTGGGTCAGGCGGCGGGCGTGCCGACGGTGTTGGTGAGGTCGACGGTGGCCCAGCTGCCGCTGGGCAGGAGCGCGGTGAGGCTGAGGTGACCGCCGTTCATGGAGCCGCGGGAGTAGAGGGCGAGGGTCCCGTCGGGGTCGGTGGTGGCGCTGATCGCACCATCGGTGACCGGGGTACCGACGAGGGTGTTCAGGTCGCTCGTGGCCCAGACGCCGGCGGCGGACTTGTAGGTGATCTGCAGGTGACCGTTGTCCGCGTTCGCGGTGGCGACACCGACCGTGCCGTTGGCCTGGGTGAACGTCGAAGGGGCGCCGCCCGCGGAGATCGGCGTGCCGACCACGTTCGTGAGGTCGACCGTGGCCCAGGCGCCGTCGGGCTGCAGCGCCGTCAGGCTCAGGTGACCACCGTTCACGGAACCGCGGGAGTAGATCGCCAGCGTCCCGTCCGGGTCGGTGCTCGCACTGATTGCACCATCGGTGACCGGGGTACCAACGAGGGTGTTCAGGTCGCTCGTGGCCCAGACGCCGGCGGCGGACTTGTAGGTGATCTGCAGGTGACCGTTGTCCGCGTTCGCGGTGGCAACACCGACCGTGCCGTTGGCCTGGGTGAACGTCGAAGGGGCGCCGCCCGCGGAGATCGGCGTGCCGACCACGTTCGTGAGGTCGACCGTGGCCCAGGCGCCGTCGGGCTGCAGCGCCGTCAGGCTCAGGTGACCACCGTTCACGGAACCGCGGGAGTAGATCGCCAGCGTCCCGTCCGGGTCGGTGCTCGCACTGATCGCCCCGCCGGTGACCGGGGTGCCGACCGTGTTCGTCAGATCGGAGGTCGCCCACTGCCCGGCCGCCGAGCGGTAGGTGATCTGCAGGTGACCGTTGTCGGCGTTCGCCGTCACCACACCGACCGTGCCGTTGCTCTGCACGAAGGCGCTCGGTGCGCCGCCGGCCGCCACCGGCGTGCCCACCACGTCGGTGAGGTCCGCCGTCGTCCACCCGCCCGTCGTCCGGGCGGTCATCTGCACGTGCCCGTTCGCCGAGCGGCTGAACGTGTACGCCGTTCCGTCCCCGCCGCTGACCGAACCCCCGTCACCGACGGCCGGCTTCCACACCGGGCCGGGCGGGGGCGTGGTGGTGGACGGGTAGGGGTCGGCGTGGTCGGCGCCCAGGCCCGCCTTGGGCCCGCAGTACGGCCAGGCGCCCTGTCCCTGCCCGGCGAGGACCTTCTCGGCGACCAGGATCTGCTGCTGCTTGGTCGCCAGGTGCGCGTACGCGGCGTACTGGCCGCCGCCGTAGGCCAGCCAGGTGCTGCGGCTGAACTGCAGGCCGCCGTAGAAGTTGTTGCCGGTGTTGATCGACCAGTTCCCGCCGCTCTCGCAAGCGGCGACCTTGTCCCAGGTGGCCACGGAGGCGGCGGCGGCCCGGCCGGCGTCGAGCACGTTCGTGGCGCAGGCGAGGAGCCCGGTGGTGATCAGGGTGGCGAGGGCGGTGGTGCGGTGGGCGCGGGTGGTCATCGGTGTGCTCCGGTAGCAGGTGGCGGCATGGCGGCGGGAGGTGGTCGCGCGATTCCGTCGCTGAAGAGAGGCGGTGCGGAGTACGCACGCCGGTGCGTCGGTCCCGGTCCGCGGCTTCGCGGGGCGGGCCGGTGGTTCGGCCGGCGCCGGGGGTGCGGGTGGGTCGGCGCTCCGACGTGCTGCGGGTCGGGCCCGGGCCCGACCGCATCAGGGCCGCCCGGCCCGGGAGCGGGTCCCGGGCCGGGCAGGTGGTCACGCTGAGCCGCGTCCATGGCGGCGGTCGGTCGGGTGCGGGGCGCCCCGCGGGGATCAGGTGCCTGAGGTGGCGGAGATCTCCTGGATGCCGCTGTTGCCGGGCACCTGCTGGAACGGGCTCCAGGAGCCGGTCGCGTAGTCGCCGTTCGCGTTGTAGACGGTCCCGTCGGAGCCGACGGCGTACAGGTGGACGGTGTTGCCCACGGCGTTGGCGGTGATCTTCTTGATGCCGCTGTTGCCGGGCAGCGGCTGGAAGGTGCTCCACGTGCCGGCCGCGTAGTCACCGTTCGCGTTGTAGATCCGCTCGTCGGAACCGATGGCGAACAGGCGCACCGTGGTGCCGGTGGAGACGGCGGTGATCTTCTTGATGCCGCTGTTGCCGGGCACCTGCTGGAACG
>NZ_JAKNTA010000003.1:0-66780 GCF_022288725.1 Kitasatospora sp. A2-31
TGGGCGGGGTCATGGTGAACATGGTCCGGCCCCCGGTCCTGGACGCCGCGGCGGTGGCGGCGGTCGACGGCGACCACCGCGAGCAGGTCGCGCTCGCCCTCGGCGAGGCGGGCCTCGGCGGGCGCTCGCGCAAGGCGGAGACCGTCCGGGCGGCGGTGGACCCGCTGATCGACCCGCTGCTGGACCAGGCCCGGGAGCACGCGGAGCGGGTGGAACTGGAGCGCGAGCAGCGCGCCGACCTGCAGCAGCTGAAGCTCCCCACGTACGAACTCCCGCTGCTGGGCGAGGGTGTCGACCTCGGCGGGCTGTACCGGCTGGCGGGCGAGCTGAAGCGTCAGGGGGCGGCGTGAGCGACCACGGCGTGGGCCACCACGGCGCGAGCGACCGCGGTGAGAGCGGTGGCCGGGCGGCCGGCCGCAGGCAGAGCGGTGGCCGCGGGAGCGGTGGCCGGGAGAACGGCGGTCAGGGGAGCAGTGGCCGGGTGAACGGCGTGCGGGGCACGGGGAGCCGGCTCGCGGTGGACGAGCTGATCGACGACCCGAGGACCAGGATCATCGTCTGCTGCGGCTCGGGAGGCGTCGGCAAGACCACCACCGCCGCGGCGCTCGGGCTGCGCGCCGCCGAGCGCGGCCGCAAGGTCGTCGTGCTGACGATCGACCCGGCCCGCCGGCTCGCGCAGTCGATGGGTCTGACCGAGCTGGACAACACCCCGCGGGTGGTCAAGGGCGTGACCGGCGAGGGCGAGCTCCAGGCCATGATGCTCGACATGAAGCGGACCTTCGACGAGGTCGTGCTGGCCCACGCCGAGCCGGAGCGGGCCCGAGCGATCATGGAGAACCCGTTCTACCAGTCGCTGTCGGCCGGTTTCGCCGGCACCCAGGAGTACATGGCGATGGAGAAGCTCGGCCAGCTCCGGGCGGCCGAGGAGTGGGACCTCATCATCGTCGACACCCCGCCGTCCCGCTCGGCGCTGGACTTCCTGGACGCGCCGAACCGGCTCGGGTCCTTCCTGGACGGCAAGGTGATCCGGATCCTGACCGCGCCGGCCAAGGTCGGCGGGCGCAGCGCGATGAAGTTCCTCAACGTCGGGATGGGGCTGTTCACCGGCACCCTGGGCAAGATCTTCGGCGCCCAGCTGCTGACCGACGTGCAGACCTTCGTCAGCGCGATGGACTCGATGTTCGGCGGCTTCCGCGAGCGCGCGGACCGGACGTACCAGCTGCTCAAGGCGCCCGGCACGGCGTTCCTGGTGGTGGCCGCGCCCGAGCGGGACGCGTTGCGGGAGGCGGCGTACTTCGTCGACCGGCTGGCGGCCGACCGCATGCCGCTGGCCGGGCTGGTGCTCAACCGGGTGCACGGGACGGGCGCTCCCCAGCTCACCGCGGAGCGCGCGCTGGCGGCGGCCGAGGCCCTGGAGGAGAACGGCTCGGAGAACTCCTCCCCCGAGGCCGAGCTGCTCGCGGCCGGGCTGCTGCGGCTGCACGCCGAGCGGATGCAGATCATGGCGCGGGAGCGCCGTACCCGTGACCGCTTCGTCTCCGTCTACCCGGACGTGCCGATCGTCGAGGTCGCCGCGCTCCCCGGGGACGTCCACGACCTGGACGGGCTGCGGGCCATCGGCGAGCGGCTCAGCGGAGGCGCTTCGTAGCGGCGGCGCCGCGCCGTGACGCCCGGTCGGGCGCGCGGGGCGGAGTCGGCTCGGCCGGTGACGGCTCCGGCCGTGGCGGACCGGCTCGTCGTGGCCCGGCCCGTGGTGGCCCGGCTCATCGGGGCCCGGCCCGTGGTGGCCCGCCCGTGGCGGCTCAGCCGGCCTGGGCGTAGTCCGTCAGTATCACGCCGGTCGCGAGGGACTCCTCGTACTCGGTGCGGGCCGTCTCCAGCAGCCGCCGCCACGAGATCACCGTCGGCCGGCGGCGCAGCAGCGCCCGGCGCTCGCGCTCCGTCATCCCGCCCCAGACCCCGAACTCCACCCGGTTGTCCAGCGCATCCGCCAGGCACTCCGTACGGACGGGGCATCCACTGCACACCGCCTTGGCGCGGTTCTGCGCCGCCCCCTGGACGAAAAGTTCGTCCGGATCACTAGTGCGGCAGGCGGCCTGCGCACTCCAGTCGTCTACCCAGCCCATGCCGGCGCCGTCCTCTCCCGAATCGAGGCTCCCCCACGGCGGCAACGGCATATTCACCGTTGCCAGTTGAGGACGTTACGGAAGAACGACAGCTTGCAACAGCCCCTTCGGGCTCAATCTCGAATGGTCCGATTGGACTATGGGTATCGGCCAGCTCACTCGTTGGAGTGATCGCAGGTCGCAAGCCTTGCCAAGGGCGCCGAAGAAACTGTACCCACGCGCGTCGTCACGGAGCGCCACCAAAACCAGCCGCACCACGGGCGGCAGTGGCCTCAAAAGTGCTTCAGAAAGGGGCAATTCGGGCAAACCTCATCACTCACAAGAGTGAGCGATGTTGACGTACCGAAGCTGTCGCAAGCTTGTGACAAGCCTAGGCGAACACCTGCTCCGCCGGAGGGGATTCGGCAACGTAGGGTTCTCCTCATGGCACCGAAGCGCCCCCAGGCACCCCAGCCCCCAGGCAACACCGGAGCTCCGCGCGGCAAGCGCCGCGAGTCACCGCTGGACTTCGCGGGACACGGAGTGAAGTTCCTGGGTGTCAGCGTGCTCTCCGGAGTCCTGCTGGCCGGCATGGCCCTGCCTGCGGTGGGCGCGCTCGGCCTGACCGCCAAGAACACCGCGGAGAGCTTCGACAGCATCTCCGACGACTTCAAGACCCCGCCGCTCACTCAGGCGACCCAGATCTTCGACAGCAAGAACCAGCTGATCGCCAAGGTCTACGAGCGCGACCGCACCGTCCTCGCGGCCGACCAGATGTCGCCCTACATGCGCAAGGCGCAGGTGGACATCGAGGACGCCCGCTTCTACGAGCACGGCGCCGTCGACCTCAAGGGCGTGCTCCGCGCGATCGGCAAGAACGCGGAGAGCGGCACCGCGTCCCAGGGCGCCTCGACGCTGACCCAGCAGTACGTGAAGAACGTCAACGTGGAGAAGGCCGGCGACGACCAGGCCGCCGTCCTGGAGGCCCAGCGCAAGACCCTGGGCCGCAAGATCCAGGAGCTGAAGGTCGCGATCAAGCTGGAGGAGGACCTGACCAAGGACCAGATCCTCACCAACTACCTGAACATCACCTTCTACGGTCACCAGGCCTACGGGGTCGAGGCCGCCTCCCAGCGCTACTTCAGCAAGTCCAACAAGGACCTCACCATCGCCGAGGCCGCCACCCTCGCCGGCCTGGTGCAGAACCCCTCCCAGTACGACCCGGTGCGCTACCCGGAGAACACGGTCAAGCGCCGCAACGTGGTGCTCGACAAGATGCTCGAGAACAAGCACATCACCGCGGAGGAGGCGAACGCGGCGAAGGCCGCCCCGCTGGGTCTGAAGTACAAGGACCCGCAGAACGGCTGCATCACCGCCAACGCCGGCATGGGCTTCTTCTGCGACTACGTGCGCCACGTGGTCAAGCAGGACCCGGTCTTCGGCAAGACCGCCGCCGAGCGGAAGAAGTTCTGGGACCAGGGCGGCCTGAACATCTACACCACCCTGGACCCGGACAAGCAGGCCGCCGCCCAGAACGCGGTGACCACCAAGGTGAAGGTCACCGACCCGGTCTCGGCCGCCGCGACCATGATGGAGCCCGGCAGCGGCAAGATCCTGGCGATGGCCCAGACCCGCCCGTACGGCCTGGACCAGAACAAGAACCAGACCGTCGTGAACCTCAACGTCGACGCTTCGATGGGCGGCGGCAACGGCTTCCAGACCGGTTCGACGTTCAAGCCGGTGCTGGCCGCGGCCGCGCTGGAGTCGGGGATGTCCCCGACCCAGTCGTTCCCGTCCGAGAACCGGATCGACTACCCCACGATGTCCACCTGCTCGGGCACCTGGAAGAACACCGCCAAGGGCAAGGACCGCAGCGTCGGCAACGAGTCGAGCAGCGAGGTCGGCCCGTACGAGCTGAAGCAGGCCATGGCGCTGTCGGTCAACACCTACTTCGTGCAGATGGAGCAGCAGGTCGGCCTCTGCGCGATGAAGCAGATGGCCAACAAGCTCGGCATCAACCAGACGGCCAAGGGCGACCCCTTCGTCGAGGTCCCGTCGATGGTCCTCGGCACCCTGGAGCTCTCCCCGCTGACCATGGCGAACGTCTACGCGACCTTCGCCGCCCGGGGCAAGTACTGCACCCCGATCGCCATCAACAAGATCACCACGGTGGACGGCAAGGACGTCAAGGTCCCGCAGTCGTCCTGCAGCCAGGCCTACTCCGAGAGCACCGCCGACGCGCTCAACGCCGTCCTGCTCAACGTGACCGAGAAGGGCACCGGTGCCTCCCTCGGACTGGAGGGTGGCCGCCAGATCGCCGGCAAGACCGGTACCACGGACGAGAAGAAGGCCGCCTGGTTCAGCGGCTACACCCCGCAGCTCGCCGCCTCGGTCTGGCTCGGCGGCCCGGCCGGCGGCGTGAAGATGAAGAACATCAAGATCGGCGACACCTACTACGGCAGCGACGGCGTCTTCGGCGCCACGGGCCCGGGCCCGATCTGGCAGATGGCGATGAACCAGGCACTGCGCGGCGCGCCGATGCAGACCCTGCCGACGATCAGCATCCCGGACCCGGCCCCCAAGCCGGACCCGAACGCGGCGCCGTCGGGCGCCCCCACGCCGCCGCCGAACGGCGACGCGGCGGGCGGGAACCCGGGCGGAGGCGGCAACCCTGGCGGGGGCGGGAACCCCGGCGGCATGATCGGCGGCGGGTTCACCCTCCCGCCGGGCATCATCGGCGGCGGTGGCGGCAACGGGAACGGCAACGGCGCCGGCGGCCGGCACTGACCGGCTGACGGCACCGACCGGCTGACGGTCCGGCCGGCTGACGGCACACGAGAGGGGCGCCCTCCGAGCGATCGGCTCGGGGGGCGCCCCTCCGTCGTGGTCCTCCGCCGCCCCGCCGGCGGCCGACGGGCCTGCGGCGCCGGGGCGTGTCAGCCGGAGAGCGCGGCCTTCACGGCGGCGGCGACCCGACCGCCCTCGGCCAGCCCGTCCACCTTCGGCTTCACCAGCTTCATCACGGCGCCCATGGCCTGCGGGCCGGTCGCGCCGCTCTCGGCGACGGCGGCGGCCACGATCGCCGCCAGCTCCTCGTCGGAGAGCTGCTTGGGCAGGTACTCCGCCAGCACCTCGCCCTCGGCCCGCTCACGGGCGGCCTGGTCGGTACGGCCCGCGGTGTCGAACGCGGCGGCGGCCTCCCGGCGCTTCTTCGCCTCGCGGGCGAGCACCTTCAGGACCTCGTCGTCCGCCAGCTCCCGCTTCTCCGTACCCGCCACCTCCTCGCTGGTGACGGCGGCGAGCGTGAGCCGGATGGTGGACGAGCGGAGCTCGTCCCGGTTCCTGATGGCAGCCGTGAGGTCCTCCTGCAGCTGCTCCTTGAGCGTCGTCATGGCCCCGAGTCTCCCACCTGCGGCGTTCGGCCGCCCACCATTAACGCCGGGGCCGGCGTTCCGCGACCCGGCCGCCCCGGCCGGGTCCCCCGCGGCCGCCTCTCGGCAGCCTTCCCCTCGGACCGGGTAACTATTTATAGTGGTTACATGACTGACGAGTGGACGCCGGGGCTGGTCCTGCACTCCCCCGAGGGCACGCGGTACCACTTCGACCCCGGGGCGCTCTGCCTGGAACTGCTCACCACCGGCGGGCCGGACGCGTACGCCCGGTACGAGGTGCTGCACCGGCCCGAGGACCTCGCGCAGTGGCTGCAGAAGTCCCGCCTGCGGCTGCCGGCCGGTGCGGTCGCCGTCAGCCCCGATGAGCTGGCCGCCGCGCGGACGCTGCGCGACGCGCTGTGGCGACTGGCCGCCGCGCGCGCCCACGGCAGGCGGGGCAGCGCAGAGGACCACGCCGTGCTCAACGGGGCCGCCGCCCCCCCGCCGCTGGTCCCGCAGATCGCGCCGGACGGTACGGCGGCACGGCCGCTGCCCGCCGACGGGGCCCAGCTCGTCTCGACCGTCGCCCGCGACGCCATCGCACTGCTCACCGGCCCGTCCGCGGACCGGGTCCGCGAGTGCGGCGCGGCGGACTGCTACCTGCTGTTCGTCGACACCTCGCGGCCCGGGCGGCGGCGCTGGTGCTCGATGGAGCGTTGCGGCAACCGCCACAAGGTCCGGGCGCTGCGGGCCCGGCGCGACCAGACCGAGGAGTGATCAGGATGCCCGGGCAACGACCGACTGCCGAGCCGGCGGAGCAGGCCGCACAGGGCGCCACGGAGGGCACCGCGGGCGGTGCCGCCGGGGGCGTTTCGGACGGCGCCGGCGAGCGGCCCGTCGGACTCACCAGGGACGCCGGCTTCCAGATCGGCGTCTCCCGCACGCTGCCGCACCCGCCGGCGGCCGTCTGGTCCCTGCTGACCTCGGCCGAGGGCGCCGCGCTCTGGCTCGGCCCGGGTGCCCGCCTCACCGAGCGGGTCGGCGCACGGATCACCACGGCCGACGGCTCGGACGGCGAACTGCGCAGCCACCACGCCGGATCCCGGATCCGCCTCAGCTGGCGGCCGGCCGGCCGGTCCGGCTCCACCACCGTGCAGGTGACCGTCACGCCGGGCGGTTCCGGCACCGTGCTCCGGTTCCACCAGGAGCGGCTGGCCGACCCGGAGGAACGCGCCCGGCAGCGGGAGCACTGGCGTGCGGTGATGGACGCCGTGGCCGCCGAGCTCGCCGCGCGCTGAGAGCAGGCCGGGGCTGCCCGGCGGGCGGCCCACGGGGGCGGCCCCCGCGGGCAGCCCGCGGGGGCGGCCCGCGGAGGCGCGCCCGGCCGGTGCGTCCGACCGGGGGCCCCGGGGGTGCGACGGCGTGTCCGGGCACGCCCACCAGGCGTTCACCAGCTGATCCGCCGTCTGAGAGCATGGAGCGATGCGACCGCTGTACTCCGTCCCCCTCGGAATCGCCGCCACCGGCGCCGCCTGCCTCGCCTACTCCGTCGGGTACGAGGTCCGTGCCTTCCGGCTCCGCCGGGTCGAGGTCCCCGTCCTGCCCCGGGGCGCCCGCCCCCTCCGGGTGCTCCAGGTCTCCGACATCCACATGGTCAGCGGACAGGGCAAGAAGCAGCGCTGGCTGCAGAGCCTCGCCGGGCTCCGCCCCGACCTGGTGGTGAACACCGGCGACAACCTCTCCGACCCGCTCGGCGTCCCCGCCACGCTGGACGCGCTCGGACCGCTGATGGACTTCCCCGGCGTGTACGTCTTCGGATCGAACGACTACTACGGACCGGCCCGCAAGAACCCGGCCCGCTACCTGCAGGCGATGCGCACCGGCGTCCACGGCATGAACAACCCCGACGGCACGGCGCGGCGCGGCATCACCGGCGCCGTGCACAACCCGTGGGAGAAGCTGCGGGACGGCTTCGACGCGGCCGGCTGGCTCGACCTCACCAACACCCGGGGCCGGCTGAACCTGGGCGGCCTCGACATCGAGTTCACCGGCCTGGACGACCCGCACATCCGCCGCGACCGCTACAGCGAGGTCGCCGGGGGCCCGTCCGCCGATGCCGACCTCTCGCTCGCCGTCGTGCACGCGCCGTACCTGCGCGTCCTGGACGCCTTCACCGCCGACCGCTACCCGCTGATCCTCGCCGGGCACACCCACGGCGGCCAGCTCTGCGTCCCCTTCTACGGCGCCCTGGTCACCAACTGCGACCTCGACGCCAAGCGGGTGAAGGGCCTCTCCACCCACCAGGCCGGCGGGCGCCGCTCCTACCTGCACGTCTCGGCCGGCTGCGGCACCAACCGCTACACCCCGATCCGGTTCGCCTGCCCGCCGGAGGCCACCCTCCTCACCCTCACCCCCGCCCGCTGACCTGCGACGGACGCCCGCCGGGAATCGGATTTCGTCTCTCGGCGAGCGTCCGGTAGAGTTCTACTCGTCGCGAAGGAGACGGAGCGACACAGAGAAAGACCGGGGTGTGGCGCAGCTTGGTAGCGCGCTTCGTTCGGGACGAAGAGGCCGTGGGTTCAAATCCCGCCACCCCGACCCAGTAGGACCAGCTCAGGGCCGGTCTCCCGCGAGGGAGACCGGCCCTGACTGGCTTTCCGGGGGGCTCCCGGGAGACAGCGGGGAGAAGCCCGCCGGGAAACCGGTCCCTGCCGGGCCGCCCCTGAGGAGTCCTCAGCAGGCATCGAGAAGCGCGACGGGCGACCCGGGCGACATCCGCCGGCGATCTTCGAGTGACGTGAGCCACATCCCGGCCAGTCCTTCCGCGACCTCCCCGCTACCGGCCGGTGGCGGCCGGTGGCGGCCGAGTGGAGCAACCGGGTGCCGAACAGCAACCGGGTGCCGAACCCGTCCGCCGCCGGTGCGCCGCATTCTCTGTGATCACCCTCTCGCGGTTGCGGTTGCACGACGCCCATGGCCCGGCCGGACCGGTCGGAGCTCCGGACCGCTCCGGGCGGACGCTCCCGGCTCCGCCCGACCGGCCGACCCGCCGACCCGGCGCCGCTCAGAGCAGCGCCGGCAGGTCCGCCCGCGAGGCCACGCCGAGCTTCGGGTAGGCCTTGTAGAGGTGGTGCCCCACCGTGCGGGGGCTGAGGAAGAGCTGGGCGGCGATGTCCCGGTTGGTGAGGCCCTGCGCGGCGAGCCGGACGATCTGGAGCTCCTGCGGAGTGAGCGCGGTGAGCACGCCCGCGGGGGCGTCCGCCGGGGCCGGCGCGCTGGTCCCGGTGGCCGTGAGCTCGGTGCGCGCGCGGTCCGCCCAGGGGTGGGCGCCGGCGGCCTCGAAGGCCTCCAGGGCGGCGCGCAGGTGCGGCCTGGCGTCGGTGCGGCGGCGCTCGCGCCGCAGCCACTCGCCGTAGAGCAGCGCGGTGCGGGCCTGTTCGAACGGGCGGTGGGTGCCGTCGTGGAGGTCGAGGGCGGCCCGGTAGGCGGACTCGGCGAGCTCGTCCGGGCCGAGCAGCGCCTGGCAGCGCAGCCGCAGCGCCTCGGCCCAGGGCAGCCCCGCCGCGCGGGCCCAGCGGGCGAACCGCTCGTACGGCTCGGCGGCGCGCTCCGGGGCGCCGAGACGGACGGCGGCCTCCACCAGGTCGGGGACGGCCCGGGTGCCGCTGACATGGTGCCGGTAGGGGCCGGTGGCGAGGGCGTGCAGCCGGTCGGCGGCGTCGCCGGCACGCCCCCGGCCGAGGTCGAGCAGGCCGAGCGCCCACTGCGTCCAGGGCTCCCCGGGTGCGGGTGCCGCGGTGCCGGCGGCCGCGCCGGTGAGGGCGGTCGCCGTCCGGGCGGTCGCGGCGAGCGCGGTGCACTGCGCGTCGTCGCCGCCGAGCGCGGCCAGGCAGGCGAGCAGCGCACTGAGCTGACTGACCCACTGGTGCTGCCCGGTGTCCCGGGCCAGGGCGAGCGCCTCGGTGGCGGTGACCTCGGCGTCGTGGTGCCGGCCGTGGAACAGCTCCGCCTCCGCGAGGAAGAACTGCAGCGTGGGCAGCACGCCGACGGCACCCTTGGTCCGGGCCTCGGCGACGAGCTCGACGGCGAGCTCGGCGGTCTCGGCGTCCCGTCCGAGGATCAGCGTCGCGCCGCAGAGCTGGACCAGGTCGGCCGGGGTGTCGGCGCCCGCCCGGCGGGCCGCCGCCGCGGTGTCCCGGACGGCCGGCAGCGCCCCGGCCGGACGGCCCAGGGCCGGGAGCACGGCGGCCGACAGGTGCCGGGCGAGCGGGGTGAGCGGATCGGCCGCGGCGAGCGGGAGCCGGGCGAGCCGGTCGAGGACGGCGACCACCGGTTCCTCCCCCGCGTACCAGGCGGCGTGGAAGGCCTGGAGCAGCATCCGGGCGGCGTGGGCCGGCTCGATGCCGGTCGCCGCCGCGTCCAGCAGCAGACGGTAGGCGGTGGGGTAGGAGCCGCGCCAGAAGTGCGCGGTGGCCCGGACCTGATCGAGCAGGGCGTGCGCGAAGACGCTGTCGGTCCGGGCGCCGGCCCGCTCCGCGAGCTCCTCGGCCTGCGCCAACTTGCCCTCTGCGGTCGCGGCTTCGGCGGCGAGGACGAGTCGGCGCGTGGCGGCGTCACGGTCCGGGGTGAGCCGGGCGGCGCGCTCGTACGCCGCCGCGGCGCCGCCGTGGCCGCCGCGGGCCTCGGCGCGGACGGCGGTGCGCTCCAGCGCGTCGGCGAGCTCCGTGTCGGGCGCGGTGGCGGCCAGGGCGAGGTGCCAGGTGCGGCGGTCGCCGTCCTCCAGCGCCTCGCCGATGGCACGATGGGCCGTCAGCCGCTGCTGCAGAGGAGCGCGTTGCAGCACGGCGGCGCGCAGCAGCGGGTGACGGAAGGCGATCCTGCGGTCCGCGCCGACCGCGACCAGGCCGGCCTCCTCCGCGGGTGCGAGGTGTTCTGCGGTCGCGCCGAGCGCCGCGGCGGCGGCCAGCACGACGTCGAGCTCGCCGTTCTCCTCGGCGGCGGCGACCAGCAGCAGGCTCTGCGTGGCGGGCGGCAGGCCGGTCACCTGGCCGTGGAAGGCGAGCTGCAGCCGGTTGGTGAGCGGCAGCACGCCGGGCGCCAGGGCGGGCCCGGTCGGGCCCGATCCGGCTACGGCGGCGGGCAGTTCGGTGAGCGCCAGCGGGTTACCGGCCGCCTCGGCGAGCAGCCGGCGGCGCACCTCCCCGCTCACCCCCGAGCCGGCGCGCGCGTCCAGCAGCCGGGCGGCGTCCGGCTCGGCGAGCCCGGCCAGTCGCAGCTCGGGCAGGCCGGCCAGCGGCAGCGCGTCGGTCCCGGTCGCGCCTGCCGGGGCCGGCAGGGCGCTGCCGTCCGCACCCGGCGGGGCCGCCGGGCCGGCGTCCCGCACGGCGAGCAGCAGGGCGACGCCCTCCACCCGGAGCCGCCGGGCGGCGAGCACCAGCGCGTCCAGCGAGGGGCGGTCGAGCCACTGCACGTCATCGACCACGCACAACAGCGGCTGTTCGGAGGCGAGTTCGGCCAGCAGTCCGAGCGTGGCGAGCCCGGCGAGCAACCGGTCGCCGGGCGCCGCCGCACCGGCCGGCGCCTCGGCTAGCCCGAACGCACCGGCCAGGGAGCGCTGTTGCGGGTCGGGCAGCGCGGAGAGCCGGTCCAGCCCGGGCGCGAGCAGCAGGCTGAGCGCGGCGAAGGGCAGCTCGGCCTCGTACTCGATGCCGGTCGCGCGGATCACCCGGAACGCGCCGCCGGCCACCGCCACCGCGTGCTCCAGCAGCGCGGTCTTGCCGATCCCTGGTTCGCCCCGCACCACCAGCACTCCGCTGCGGCCGCTCCGCGCGCCGTCCAACAGCTCTTCGACGACTGCCTGTTCGCGTTCCCGCCCGTACAGCATCCCCGGCATCCCCCGTGTCCTCCGCCCCTCCCGCACCGGTGACCACCGGTGCCCCGGCGGCAACACCCGCGCCTCCGGCGACCCTACCCGCGGCCTGCCGGCGCCGTACCGGTTCGACGTACGTACCCCCTACCCATACGTGACGGATTCGGCCGCCGCGCGCCGTCCGTACCTTCATGAGCAGCGGGAACGACCCGCCGAACGAACCAGCCACACAAGGGAGAAGACGATGACCGAGACCCGGACGACCGACCTGCAGCAGCTCGCCGAGCGCTACCTCGCCGCCTGGAACGAGACCGACCCGGCCGCCCGCCGCAAGCTGATCGACGAGGTCTGGGCGGAGGACTGCCGCTACACCGACCCGCTGGCCGCGGTCACCGGCCGGGACGGCGTGGACGCGCTGATCGGCGCGGCCCAGGCGCAGTTCCCCGGCCTGGCGTTCACCCTCGGCCCGGTGGACGCGCACCACGACATCGCCCGGTTCACCTGGAACCTCGGGCCGGCCGACGGGGAGGCCCTGGTGGTCGGGTTCGACGTGCTGGTGGCCGACCAGGAGGGCCGCATCACCGCCGTCCACGGCTTCCTGGACCGCGTGCCGGGCGCCTGAGCCACCGAGCGCGCGCAGCAGCGTGCAGGGGCGGGCCGCACCGCGCCCGCCCCTCCGAACCCCTCCGAGGAGTAGCCGAGATGAGCACCGACCTGCACCCCGCGCCGGCCACCTCGCGCGGCGCCGCGCCGGCCGAACCGGTCGAGCACGTCGAACACGTCGAACACGTCCAGCACGTCGAGTCCGTCCAGCACGTCCGGCACGTCGAGTCCGCTCCCCGGGGGCTGCTGCCGGTCGTCCTGACCGCCACCTTCATGACCTCCCTGGACGTCTTCGTGGTCAACGTCGCCGTCCCGTCCCTCCAGACCGGGCTCGGGGCCGGACCGGCCGTCGTGCAGTGGGTGATCGCCGGGTTCGGCCTGGCGCTGGCCGTCGGCCTGATCACCGCCGGCCGCCTCGGCGACCGTTACGGCCGGCGCCGGGTGTTCGGCCTCGGCCTGGCCCTGTTCACACTCGCCTCGGCCGGCTGCGGGCTGGCCCCCACCGCGGCCGCCCTGGTCGGCGCACGGGTCGCCCAGGGGCTGGCGGCGGCGCTGATGGGCCCGCAGGTGCTGGCCATCCTGCGGACGGCGTTCAGCGGCGCCGCGCAGGCCAAGGCGTTCGCGATGTACGGGCTCACCATGGGCGTCGGCGCAGTGTTCGGCCAGCTCATCGGCGGTGTGCTGATCCGCGCCGACCTCTTCGGGCTGGACTGGCGCAGCTGCTTCCTGATCAACCTTCCGGTCGGCCTGGCCGCGCTCGCCCTGGTCCGCCGCTGCCTGCCGGAGTCCCGCGCCCCGCACCGGCCCGGCCTGGACCCGGTGGGCGTGCTGCTGGTCACCGCGGCGCTGACCGGCCTCGTCCTGCCGCTGATCCAGGGCCGGGAGCTGGGCTGGCCGCTCTGGACCCGCCTCTGTGCCGCCGGCTCGGCCGTGCTGCTCGCCGTCTTCGCCGTGCACCAGCACCGGACCCGCGCCACCGGCTCGCCGCTGGTGGACACCCGGCTGTTCCGGTCCCGCGCGTTCACCGCCGGGCTCTTCGCCCAGCTCGCCTTCTGGCTCGGCCAGGCGTCGTTCTTCCTGGTACTGGCCCTGTACCTGCAGCCGGGCCGCGGGCTGGACGCGCTCGGCGCCGGCCTGGTCTTCACCGCGATCGGCGTCGGCTACCTGCTGACCTCCACCACCGCGCACCGCGTCGCCGCCCGGCTGGGGCGCCGGACCGTCGCGCTCGGCGGGCTGCTGATGGCGGCCGGGCTGGGCCTGCTCTGCCTCGCCGCGTACGGCGGCGGCACGACCGGCAGCGTCTGGTGGCTGGCGCCCGGCCTGTTCGTGGACGGCCTCGGCATGGGCCTGGTGATCGCCCCGGTGACCGCGGTGGTGCTGGCCGCGGTCGAGCCGACGCTGGCCGGCTCGGCCGCGGGCGTGGTGGCCACCGTCCAGCAGGTCGGCGGGGCGCTCGGGATCGCGCTGATCGGCATCCTCTACTACGGCGCCGGCGATCCGGTGGCCGCCTTCGGGCACAGCGTCGCGGCGCTGGCGGGGCTGGAGCTGGTGCTGGTGGGCCTGGTGCAGCTGCTCCCCGGCGGACCGGCTGACCAGGCTGACCGGCTGACCGGCTGAGCCGCCGGGCCGGCGGGCTGACGGCGAGCTGACGGGCCCACCGGCCGGCCGGTCGGCGCGTCTTCGCGGACCGGACGGGCGCAGGCGGGCGGGGACGCACAGGGCGGGTGGGCTCACGGGCCCACCCGCCCGTTCCGTTCGGTCACCCCGATCGGGTTGGATGGATGGATGAGCGAGGAGAAGAGCGCCGTACCGGCGTGGGAGCAGCGGTTCAGGGCGGCACGGGTTTCCCTGCCGGACTGGGCGGACGACGCCCCCGACCGGGCGCTGTATGTGTCCAACGCGACCGGCACCTACGAGGTGTACGCCTGGGACCGCGCCACCGACACCCACCGCCGGGTCACCGGCCGCCCGAACGGCACCACCGACGCCGAGCTGACCCCGGACGGCGCGTGGGTCTGGTGGTTCGACGACAACGACGGCGACGAGTTCGGCATCTGGCGCCGCCAGCCCTTCGAGGGCCGGCCGGAGGGCGCCGACGGCCCGGACGAGGAGGCCGTCCCCGGGCTGGCCGCCTCCTACTCGGCGGGCCTGGCACTCGGCCGGGACGGCACCGTGGTGGTCGGCCGCTCCACCGACGAGCACGGCACCACCCTGCACCTGCGCCGCCCCGGCGCGACCGAGGCCGAGGAGATCTACCGGCACGAGGAGTACGGCGGGGTCGGCGACCTCAGCTACGACAGCACGCTGCTGGCGATCGACCACACCGAGCACGGCGACGCGATGCACTCGGCGATCCGGGTCGTCCGGCTCTCCGACGGCGCGACCGTCGCGGAGCTCGACGAGGTCACCGGCCGGGACGAGCCGCGCGGGGTCGCCTGCCTCGGCTTCGCCCCGGTCGAGGGCGACACCCGGCTGCTGGTGGCGCACCAGCGCACCGGCCGCTGGGAACCGATGATCTGGGACGTCGCCACCGGCGCCGAGACCGCGCTGCCGCTCCGCGACGAGCAAGGCCGCGAGCTGCCCGGCGACGTCTCCGCGCAGTGGCGGCCCGGGGCGGCCGCCCTGCTGGTCGAGCACGAGTACGAGGCGCGCAGCGAGCTGTTCTCGTACGCGCTGGACACGGGCGTGCTCACCCGGTTGGACACCCCGCGCGGCACCGTCGGCGGTGCGACCGCCCGCCCGGACGGCACGGTGGAGTTCCTCTGGTCCTCCGCCGCGGAGCCGTCCGCCGTCCGCTCCACGGCCGGCACGGTGGTGCTGCGCGCACCCGGCGCCGTCCCGCCCGGTTCGGTGCCGGTCGAGGACGTGTGGGTGGACGGCCCCGGCGGGCGGGTGCACGCGCTGGTGCAGCGGCCGGCGGGCGCCGGGGAGGGCGACGGCCCGTTCCCGACCGTCTTCGACATCCACGGCGGTCCGACCCACCACGACAGCGACGCCTTCGCCGCCGGCCCGGCCGCCTGGCTGGACCACGGCTTCGCGGTGGTCCGGGTCAACTACCGCGGCTCCACCGGCTACGGCCAGGCCTGGACGGACGCCCTGCGCGAGCGGGTCGGCCTGATCGAGCTGGAGGACATCGGCGCGGTCCGCGACTGGGCGGTGGCGAGCGGCCTCGCCGACCCCGGGCGGCTGGTGCTCACCGGCGGCTCGTGGGGCGGCTACCTGACGCTGCTCGGCCTCGGCGTCCAGCCGGAGAGCTGGTCGCTGGGGGTCGCCGCCGTCCCGGTCGCGGACTACCTCACCGCGTACGAGGACGAGATGGAGGCGCTGAAGTCGCTCGACCGGACGCTCTTCGGCGGCACGCCGGAGGAGGTGCCCGAGCGCTGGACGGCCTCCTCCCCGCTGACCTACGTCGAGCAGGTCCGGGTGCCGGTCTACATCAGCGCCGGGGTGAACGACCCGCGCTGCCCGATCCGGCAGATCGAGAACTACGTCGAGCGGCTGGAGCAGCTGGGCAAGCCGCACGAGGTCTACCGGTACGACGCCGGGCACGGCTCGCTGGTGGTGGAGGAGCGGATCAAGCAGCTGCGGCTGGAGATCGACTTCGTCCGACGGCACCTGGGTGCGGGCGCCGTCGGCGAGAATCGGGCCGACGGGACCGTGGGGGCCCCGGGTGCCGCGGTGGCCTCGGGGGCCGTTGCGGGGAGAGACGGGGGGACCGGGTGAGACGGCTGCTGGCGGTCGTGGGGGCGGGGGTGGCCGGGGCGTTGGTGCTGACCGGCTGCTCGGGCCAGGACGACGACGAGGTGGCCTGCCCGCCGCCGTCGGCCGTGCCGTCCGCACAGCCGACGGCACAGCCGACCGCGACGGCGTCGCGGTCGGCTTCGCCGCCGGCGAAGGCTTCGCCCGCGGCGTCGGGCGGCGCGACCCGCGTCGGTGCCCCGGGCGTCGGTTCCGCGAGTGCCGGGACTGCGGGTGCCGGGACTGCGGGTGTCGGTGCCGCGGGCGTCGGGACGGCGGCGGCGGGCGGCCTCGCGGTGCGGGCGGCCTTCGTCACGGCGGAGTCCGGTGAGGGCGGGGGCGGGACCGTCCTGCTCGCCAAGTCCGGGTCGAAGAGCAGCTCGAAGGGCTCGAAGAGCTCCAAGAGCGGCCGCAAGGTGCGCCACCACGCCGACCACGACTCGGACGACGACGACTACAGCGGGAGCAGCGACAACAGCGGCGGGCGGCGGTGCGACGACCCGCCGGCCGGCCCGTCGGCCACGGCGACGGTCCCGCCGAAGCCGCCCACGCCGTCCGCGTCGTCGCCCTCGCCGGCGGCTGCCGCCTCGGCTCCCGCCTCGGCACCGGGTGCACCGGCCAAGTCGCCGTCGGCCCCGGCGCCCGCGGCACCGCCCGCGTCGCCCGCCGGTGCGGGGGCGCCCACCCGCTGAGGCGGGGGCGGTTACTCCAGGACCGGGTCCAGTCCGAGGGCCCGGTCCTGCTCGGCCTCCGCCTCGCGGCGCGCCAGGCGGAACCACATGAACACGACGAAGCCGCCGAAGACGAACCACTCCAGGGTGTACCCGAGGTTCTGGAACGCCCGCAGGCTCAGGCCGTTGCCGCCCTGCGGCTGCACGGTCGGCACCGCGGTCAGCCCGGCCGGCACGGTGTCCGCGGCGACCCAGCCGTCGTACCAGCCGTCGTAGGACAGCTTGTTGACCAGCGCGGCCTGGTTGATCGTGCCGAGCTGCCCCGCCGGGAGGCCGCCGGCCACCGCACCACCGCTGCCGCTGGTCTCGCCCGCCTGGAGCCGCCCGGTCACCGTCACCTCGCCGGCGGGTGCCGAGACGGCGGAAGCCCCGGCGGCCGGTTCACCCGGCGCCCAGCCCCGGACGACGGCGACGGTGCGGCCGTCACCGGTCCGCAGCGGGGTGAGCACGTAGTAGCCCTGCCTGCCGTCGAGCACCCGGTTGGGGACGACCAGCTGGTGCTCCTGGTCGAAGGTGCCGGAGACCGTCACGGCCCGGCCGACGGTGTCCGTGGTGACCTGCGGGCGAGCGTCGTCGAGCAGGTCGCCGAGCGGCCTGGCCGCTCCGGCGTCGGTCACCGACCTGCTGATCTCCTGGTGCGAGGAGACCTTGTCCTCGAACCGGCCGAGCTGCCAGGAGCCGAGCCAGACGCACACCGCCACGGCCGCCACGGCCAGCGCGGTGCCGCCAAGCCAGCGCGGGGTGAGGAGGAACCGGTACACACCCCCCACGGTAACCACTCCTCACACCGCTCCCGACCACAGGGGGTGGGCGACAGCACGGGAAGTCGGCCCGTCCCGCTTCCGGTGGAGGGCAGGGCGCCGAGAGCGCCGGGGGCGTCCACCCGCCGGCTCACCCGGCCGGCCGACGGGCACCGGGCCGTCAGAGCGCCGAGCCTTCGATCAGACGAGCCGTCCGGCCGCTCGACCGCACGGTCGCACGGCCGCACGGTCGCACGGCCGCTCCGGACCGCCGGAAGTCGGCCCGTCCGACTTCCGGCGCGCGGGCTCAGCCGCCCGAGGGGGATGCCGACGGCGTCGCGGCGGTCGGGGGCGGGAGGGGCTGCGGGCCGGTGCGGTAGACCGTGCCGGAGCAGGCGCCGAGGAGGGTCGCCGTGGCCGCGGACGGGCTGCCGGGCGCCGGGGTGTGCGCGATGGTGACGGCGGCCGGAGGCGTGCTCGGCGCGGCGGTCGCGGTCGCGGTCGGGCTCGCGACCGTGGTGGGACGGGCTGTCGGCGAGCCGGAGCCCGCGCCGCCTCCCGCCGTGGGTCCGGCCGACGGTCCCCCCGCGGGGGCCATGGCCGCCGAGCCGCTGCCCGGCCCGCCGGACCGCGCACTCGACGAGGTGCCCGCGCTTCCCGCGTCTGCCCCGCCCCCCGCGAGGCCCGGGTTGCCCGCCACCGACCGGCCGGCGACGCCCGGCGACGCGCTGGGCGAGGCGCCGGCCGAGGAGGGGCAGCCGGCGGCGTCCGGCACCCAGCCGAAGTCCACCCGGTACCCGGCCCGCGGCACGAGGAGCAGACCCTGGCCGTCCACGGCCGCACCGCCGCCGTCGCCCGCGGCGGAGGTCGGCCCCGGTGCGGGCAGTCCGGACGCCGGATCCCCGGCCACGTGGTCGGTCACCCTGATCCGGGCGGGGTCGGTGCCGGCGGTCTCGGTGACGGTGACCGAGCCCGGCCCGCCCAACCGGCAGGCCCGACCGGAGACGTTGACGACCGTGAAGTACCCGTAGATCCGTCCGGCGCCGTCGGCCGCGCCGACCTGCGAGGCGCCGCGCCCCAGATCTCCGCGGATGCAGAGCGGCACCAGGGGGCCGCCGTCGCTGCCGGCGCCGGACGGCGTGACCGGCGCGGTCGCGCCCGGGACGGCGTCGGTGGTGCTCGCCCAGGGGCTGGGCGAGGCGCTGGCGGAGCCGGACGGGATGCCGACGGTGCCGGTCCCGCTCACCCCCGGGTGCGGGCTGGAACCGTGGCCCCCGGCGGTGCCGGGCCCGGCACCGTCGTCGTCGTGGTCCGCGGCCGTCCCGCCGTGTGCGGTGGGCGAGCCGGGCCCGCCGGAGAGCCCCAGGTGGTCGGGATCGTGCAGGGCGGGCAGGGCGATGGCGAGCGCGAGGGCGAGCGCGGCGGCCCCGGTCAGGGCCCCGCGCCGGGCGGCCCGCCGCCTCGGTACGGCGGTCCGGATCCGCTGCAGACCGGAGGGGTCGGGCTCGATCTCGGCCACGGCGCGCTGCATCAGCTCCCGCAGTGTCCGTTCCTCCGTGCCCGGTCCGCCGGCCGGGGCGCCGGGGCCGCCCGGTGCGCCGGCCGCCGTGCCCGGCCCGCCGGCGTGCGCGCCCCCGGCGCCCCCGGCGTCGCCGGCGGCCCGCCACGGACCGATCCGATCGTCAGCCATGCCCGGCCTCCATCTGGACCCGGAGTGCGGCGAGTCCGCGCGAGCCGTACGCCTTCACCGAGCCGAGCGAGATCCCCAGGGTGTCCGCGACCTGCGCCTCCGTCATGTCCACGAAGTAACGCAGCACCAGAACCTCCCGCTGACGGCGTTGCAGACCCCGCAGCGCGGCCTTCAACTGGTCACGCTCCAGGGCATCGTAGGCCCCTTCTTCTGCACTGGCCATGTCAGGCATCGGCTTCGGCAGCAGACGCAACCCGAGGATCCGGCGGCGCAGGGTGGAGCGGGACAGGTTGACCACGGTCTGCCGGAGGTAGGCGAGCGTCTTCTCGGGCTCGCGCACCCGGCGCCGGGCCGCGTGGACCCGGATGAACGCCTCCTGGACCACGTCCTCGCAGGTCGAGAGGTCGTCGAGGAGCAGTGCCGCGAGCCGCAGCAGGGAGCGGTAGTGGGCCTGGTAGGTCTCGGTGAGCAGATCCTCGCTGGCGCCGACGCCGGTGTCCGCGCCGGGATCCGCCGCGCCGGGTGCGACCGCGGTCATCTGGCTGTCTTCCGGCCTATCCGAGGGCCGATGGGTGCGCGGCGGGAAGGTCACCGCGGCCACCGCCGAGATGCCCGCCCCGACCCCCACCATCACGTTCGCCACGCCCGTTGGACACTCGATCCCCTGTCATGGTTGCCCAGCCCGCGGGACATTCTCCCGCATGGGCCGAAGCGCCCTCCAGGGGATTGGGTCGTTGACCACAACTACCCGGTCCGAGTCGGCGTCACCACCCCTGGGGGCAGGTCCTCACCGTCTCTCGACCGGGTCCTCACGACCCCTCAGCCGGAGAGCTCGCCCGCCACCAGTTCGGCGATCTGGAGGGCGTTGAGCGCCGCCCCCTTGCGCAGGTTGTCGCCGCAGAGGAAGAGGTCCAGCGCGGTCGGGTCGTCCAGCGCCCGGCGGACCCTCCCGACCCAGACCGGGTCCGTCCCCACCACGTCGTTCGGCGTCGGGAACTCCCCCGCCGCCGGGTCGTCGTAGAGCACCACGCCGGGGGCGTCCCGGAGGATCTCCTGGGCGTGCTCCTGCGTCACCTCGCGCTCGAAGACCGCGTGCACGGCCAGCGCGTGGGTGCGCACGACGGGGATCCGCACGCAGGTCGCGGAGACCCGCAGCGCCGACAGACCGAGGATCTTGCGCGACTCGTCGCGGATCTTGAGTTCCTCGGACGACCAGCCGCCGTCCATCAGCGAGCCGGTCCACGGCACGGCGTTGAACGCGAGCGGGGCGGCGAACGGGCCGTTGTCGGCGATCACCGCGCGGAGGTCCCCGGTCTGCTCGCCGACCTCGGTGCCGGCGACCAGCGCGGTCTGCGCGCGCAGCGCGTCCACGCCGTACCGGCCCTCGCCGGAGGCCGCCTGGTAGGAGGCGACGACCAGTTCGCTGAGCCCGTACTCGGCGTGCAGGGCGCCGATCGCCGCGATCATCGCGAGCGTGGCGCAGTTGGGGCCGGCCACGATGCCGCGCGGACGCATCCGGGCCGACGCCGCGTTGACCTCGGGGACGACCAGCGGGACGTCCTCGTCCATCCGGAAGGCGGCGGAGTTGTCCACCACCACGACGCCCTTGGCCGCCGCGATGGGCGCCCACCGGGCCGCCACCTCGTCGGGCACGTCGAAGAGCGCGACGTCGACACCGTCGAAGGCGGCCTCGTCGAGGGCGAGCACCTCGACGGGCTCCCCGCGCACGACCAGCTTGCGGCCGGCCGAGCGCGGGGAGGCGACGAGGCGTACCTCGCCCCAGATGTCCTGGCGGAGGGAGAGCAGGCCGAGCAGCACCTCGCCGACCGCGCCGGTGGCGCCGACGACGGCGAGGTTCGGCCGCCGGGTCATCGCCCGGTGCCCCCGTAGACGACCGCCTCGTCCGACTCGCTGTCCAGGCCGAAGGCCGTGTGGACGGCGCGGACGGCCTCCGGCACGTCCTCGGCACGGGTGACGACCGAGATGCGGATCTCCGAGGTGGAGATCAGCTCGATGTTGACGCCGGCCTCGGAGAGCGCCTCGAAGAAGGTCGCCGTGACGCCCGGGTTCGAGCGCATGCCGGCGCCGACCAGCGAGATCTTGCCGATCGCGTCGTCGTAGCGCAGCGACTCGTAGCCGATGCCCTCCTTGACCCGGCCGAGCGCGTCGATGGCCTTCTGGCCCTCGGTCTTCGGCAGGGTGAAGGAGATGTCGGTGAGCCCGGTCGACGCGGCGGAGACGTTCTGCACCACCATGTCGATGTTGACCTCGGCGTCGGCGATGGCGCGGAAGATACGCGCCGCCTCGCCCGGCTTGTCCGGCACGCCGACGACCGTCACCTTGGCCTCGGACGTGTCGTGGGCGACTCCGGAGATGATGGCCTGCTCCATCTCGCCCCCTTCGGGCTGGTTCGGGTTGTCGTTGCTGACGATCGTCCCGGGAAGGCCCGAGAAGGACGAGCGTACGTGAATCGGGATGTTGTAGCGCCGCGCGTACTCCACGCAGCGGTCGAGCAGCACCTTGGAACCGGACGAGGCCAGCTCCAGCATGTCCTCGTAGGCGATCCAGTCGATCTTGCGGGCCTTCTTCACCACGCGGGGGTCGGCGGTGAAGACGCCGTCCACGTCGGTGTAGATCTCGCAGACCTCGGCCTTGAGGGCCGCGGCGAGGGCGACGGCCGTGGTGTCCGAGCCGCCGCGGCCGAGCGTGGTGATGTCCTTGCTGGACTGCGAGACACCCTGGAAGCCGGCCACGATCGCGATGTTGCCCTCGTCCAGGGCGGTGCGGATGCGGCCCGGCGTCACGTCGATGATGCGCGCCTTGTTGTGGACCGAGTCGGTGATGACACCGGCCTGGCTGCCCGTGAAGGACTGGGCCTCGTGACCCAGGGATTTGATCGCCATGGCCAGCAGGGCCATGGAGATGCGCTCTCCCGCGGTCAGCAGCATGTCGAACTCACGGCCGGCAGGGAGCGGGGACACCTGCTCCGCGAGTTCGATGAGCTCGTCCGTCGTGTCGCCCATCGCGGACACCACGACGACGACCTCATGGCCGGCCTTCTTGGCGTCAACGATTCGACGGGCCACGCGCTTGATGCCCTCGGCATCCGCAACGGATGAGCCGCCGTACTTCTGCACGACAAGGCCCACGTGCGCTCCTCGACTTGTGTCGTTTCCGGGGGCCCGGGGCCCCCGGCACCCCCGGGTGGCGGGGGCTGTGCGGTCGGCGCCAGTCTACCGAGCAGGGGTGGCCCGGCCGCTGCTTTCCATATGATGAGACGCACGTTTCAGCAGGTGGGCGCTGGTGCGGGGGGTCGACCGGCAGGTCTGCGGGCGCCCCGCCGCCCTCCCGAAGAATCGGCGGACGAACGGACGGCGGCCCCCGGGATTTCCGTTCCGCGGAGATCCCTGAGGTTTCCGTCACAGCGCCGACTCGGTTGCCGGTCGGTGCCGGTCGGTGCCGGTCGGTGCCGGACGGCACCGGCTCGGTGACGCTCAGTGCTGTTCGGCGCAGGTCGGCGCTAGCTCGGCGCAGGCGCGGCGCTAGCTCGGCGCAGGCGCGGCGCAGGCTCAACAGCGCTCGGCACCGCCGCGAGAGCTCCCTAGCGGTGGAGGCCCAGCTCGGCCGCCATCAGGTCGCCGGCCTGCTGCTCCAGCTGCTCGTCGGTGAGCCCGTCGTCGTCGGTGTCCGCGCCGTCCGGGACCGCCCCGATCGGGCTGTCCAGCCGGACGTGGGCGATCAGCGACTGCAGCGCCCGGAGCACGGCCGTGCAGGTGGTGCCCCAGTTGGAGAGGTACGAGAACTGCCACCACCAGAGCGCCTCGCTGACGCGCCCCTCGCGGTAGTGGGTGAGGCCGTGCTGCAGCTCGCCGACCACGCCGGCCAGGTCGTCCGAGATCCGGAACGCGTTGGGCTTCTCCGGCGGACCGTACGGGTCGAAGACCTCGTGGTAGACGTCGATCGGCGCGAGCAGTTCGGCCAGCCGCTCGCGCAGCTGCTCACCGTCCGGCTCCGGCCCGGTGTCGGGCTCGAACCGGTCCTCGGGGACGACGTCCTCGATGGCGCCCAGCCGGCCACCTGCCAGCAGCAGCTGCGAAACCTCCAGGAGGAGCAGCGAAACCGCGCTGCCGGGCTCGTCGCCCTTGGCGACCTCCGTGACGGCGAGCACGAAGCTCTCCACCGAGTCCGCGATCTGCACCGCGAAGTCGTCCGGCTCGGAGCCGTGCGCGTGCGTGTGCGGGGCGTGCGGGGCGTGCCGGTCCTGCTGCGGACCGGCCTGGTGGGGCGTGTGGGGCTGCTGGTTGATCGTCCGGTCAGACATCGAGCAGTCGTCTCCCTTCGAAGGCACGGCCGAGGGTGACCTCGTCCGCGTACTCCAAGTCCCCGCCGACGGGCAGTCCGCTCGCCAGCCGGGTCACCTTCAGGCCCATCGGCTTGCAGAGCCGGGCCAGGTAGGTGGCGGTCGCCTCCCCCTCCAGGTTGGGGTCGGTGGCCAGGATCAGCTCGGTGACCGTGCCGTCCGCGAGGCGTGCCAGCAGCTCGCGGATCCGCAGGTCGTCCGGGCCGACGCCCTCGATCGGGCTGATCGCGCCGCCCAGCACGTGGTAGCGGCCGCGGAACTCGCGGGTGCGCTCGATGGCGACGACGTCCTTGGGCTCCTCGACCACGCAGATCACCGCGAGGTCGCGACGCGGATCGAGGCAGACCCGGCACTGCTCGGCCTCCGCGACGTTGCCGCAGACGACGCAGAACCGGACCTTGTCCTTGACCTCCAGCAGTGCGTGCGCCAGCCGGCGCACGTCGACCGGGTCGGCCTGCAGGACGTGGAAGGCGATCCGCTGCGCGCTCTTGGGCCCGACGCCGGGCAGCCTGCCCAGTTCGTCGATCAGGTCCTGAACCACGCCCTCGTACACGTCGCGCCTTCCCTCAGGTGGTCGGTGGGGCACCCGCTCGGGGTGCCCCGGTGCCATCATCCAACGAATCGGGCGCCGGGCACACCGCCCGACGCCCTACTCCCGCATAAATCACACAGGTCGACTGTCTGAACTTCGGACCGTCAACCCCTCTCACGGCTTGCGGTCGAACGCACCGCTTGTGGTACGAACCGCACCGCCCGCGGTCGATCCCGGGTCCCGTCCGGCCGGACGGGCCGCTAGAACGGCAGACCGGGGATGCCGCCGCCCAGGCCCTGGGTCAGCGGGCCCATGCGCTCGGCCTGCATCTTCTGCGCGGCCTGGTTGGCGTCGCGGACCGCCGCCAGGATCAGGTCGGCCAGGGTCTCGGTGTCCTCCGGGTCCACGGCGGCCGGGGCGATGGTCAGCGCCACCAGCTCACCGGCACCGGTCACCGTCACCTCGACCAGGCCACCGCCCGCCGAACCGTTCACCTTCGCCTCGGCCAGCTCCTGCTGCGCCTTGGCGAGGTCCTGCTGCATCTTCTGCGCCTGCTTGAGCAGCTGCTGCATGTTGGGCTGGCCACCACCGGGGAACACGGCTCACTCCTTGCGTTCTGTGTGCGTGCTGTCGCGCTTGCGTCGTCACCCCGAGCCTACGTGCTCTCCGCGCCCGCCACGCCCGTACGGCTGCGGGGCAGCTCCGGGCCCCGGCGTCGCGGGCCCGGCGCCCGGAGGCCCCCGGTCCGAGGGCTCAGCCGCCGCTGTGGCGGATCTCCTCCAGGACCGTCGCCCCGAGCTCGCGGATGATCAGCTCCTGGCCGGAGAACGCGTCCTCGTTGAGGTCCGGGTCGTCCTCCTCCGGGATGTCGTCCTCTGGGGCGACCGACTGCACCGGCCGGCCGACCGGCGCGACCACCGCGGCCTGCGCCTGCACGGGCGGCTGCGCCACCGGCGCGACCGGGACCACGGGGGGCGCGGCCATCGGTGCGGGCGCGGGGCCGGACGCCGGTGCGGAAGGCTGCACCGCGGGCGCGGGCGCGGGCGCGGCCGGGCGCGCCGGGGCGGCGCCCCAGCCGCCCCCGCCACCGCCGCCGAAGCCGCCGCCGGCCGAGCCGCCACCGCCGGCACCGCCCGACGGGTCGACGATGCACTCGATCCGCCAGTCCACACCGAGGGCGTCGGCGAGCGCCTGGCGCAGCACGTCGTCACTGTTGCTGCCGACGAAGCTGTCCCGGGCGCCCGCGTTGATGAACGACACCTGGAGCACGCTGCCGTCGAACCCGGCCACCTGGCCGTTCTGGCTGAGCAGGATCCAGGTGAAGCGGCGGCGGTTCTTCACCGCCTCCAGGATCTGCGGCCAGAGCTGCCGGACCTGCGCCGCGCCCTGCTGGGCGGCCTGCGACGGCTGTCCGGCACCCGCCGCGGCCGCCGGCGGCGCCTGGGCGGGTGCGGGTGCCGGTGCGGGCACGGGTGCTGATGCGGGCTGTACGGGCTGGGCGGGCGCCTGCTGCACCGGTGCCGGCTGCCCGGGCGCACCGGCACCGGCCGACCCGGCCGGCGGGAAACGGCGCGGAATCGGCCAGGCACCGGGAGCGGGCCCGGCCGGGGCCGGGGGCACCGCGGGCGGAGCCACCGGGGCGGGGGCGGCCTGTACGGGAGCCGTCTGCGCGGGGGCGGGCTCGTCCACCGCCGCCGGGGGCGCCACCTGTGCCACGGCCGGCACCACCGCCGGGGCGCCCAGGGCAGCCATCGCGGGGGCGCCCGGCTGCGCCGCGAACCCTCCGGCCGCCGCCCGCCGCTCCAGCTTGTCCATCCGCGCCTGCAACGACAGCTCGTCGCTGTACGCGCCCGGCAGCATCACCCGGGCGCAGATCAGCTCCAGCTGGAGCCGCGGCGCCGCGTTCCCCCGCATCTCGGTCAGCCCGGTGTTGACGATGTCGGCCGCCCGGCTGAGCTCCGCCGCCCCGAACGCGTCCGCCTGCGCCTGCATCACCGCGACCCGGTCGGCCGGGGCGTCGATCAGCCCCTTCTCGCCCGCCTCCGGCACGGTGGCCAGGATCACCAGGTCGCGCAGGCGCTCCAGCAGGTCCGTCACGAACCGCCGCGGATCGTGCCCGCCCTCGACCACCCGGTCGATCACCTGGAACACCGTCGCCCCGTCGTGCGCGGCGAAGGCGTCCACCACCTCGTCCAGCAGCGCCGAGTCCGTGTACCCGAGCAGCGCGGTGGCCATCTGGTACGTCACCCCGCCCTCGCCGGCCCCGGCGAGCAGCTGGTCCATCACCGACATCGAGTCACGCACCGACCCCGCGCCTGCCCGCACCACCAGCGGGAAGACCGAGTCCTCGACCTGGATCCCCTCCCGGCCACAGACCTCCGCCAGGTAGTCCCGCAGCGTCCCGGGCGGCACCAGCCGGAACGGGTAGTGGTGCGTGCGGGACCGGATCGTCCCGATCACCTTCTCCGGCTCGGTGGTGGCGAAGATGAACTTGAGGTGCTCCGGCGGCTCCTCCACCACCTTCAGCAGCGCGTTGAAGCCGGCCGAGGTCACCATGTGCGCCTCGTCCAGGATGAAGATCTTGTACCGGCTGTGCACGGGCGCGAAGAAGGCCCGCTCGCGCAGCTCTCGCGCGTCGTCCACACCACCGTGCGACGCGGCGTCGATCTCGATCACGTCGATCGACCCGGGCCCGCCCGTCGCCAGGTCCCGGCAGGACTGGCACTCCCCGCACGGCGTCGGCGTCGGCCCCTGCTCACAGTTCAGACAGCGGGCCAGGATCCGCGCGCTGGTCGTCTTGCCGCAGCCGCGCGGGCCGCTGAACAGGTACGCGTGGTTGACCCTGTTGTTGCGCAGGGCCTGCTGGAGCGGAGCGGTCACGTGCTCCTGCCCGATGACCTCGGCGAAAGTCTCGGGGCGATAGCGGCGGTACAGGGCTAGGGACACACCACCGACGATATCGGGACGGACCGACAAACGCGTCGCCCCTCGTCCCGCCCCCGCCCGCCCTTCCCCGGGAACGCAAAGACCCCCCGCGCACCCGCCAGAGCCCTCCTACCCTTGCTGCCTTCCGGCCCTGGGGGGGTTCAGAGAGATAACGCCACACGAGGGGCTGACCCCCACAGTACCGGATCCCCGCCCCTCACCTCCACCTCCCCGATCCGCAGGTCACACCGCCCCACCACCTACGAGATACGTGGTCGCGACCACCCCTGAACATGTACTAAGCTCTCCCTCGGAGGATTCGCCTAGAGGCCTAGGGCGCACGCTTGGAAAGCGTGTTGGGGGCAACCCCTCACGAGTTCGAATCTCGTATCCTCCGCCTTCACGAAGGCCCGGACCGCTCAGCGGTACGGGCCTTCGGCGTTTGCCTCGCATTCTCCTGCGCACCTCGTACGTCTCGCCGTCAACGCGAGACTGCGGGGCCCGCTTCCGAAATAATCAGGGCATGGCACCAGCGCCAAGCGTCTCCGAACTTCGCCGCGCCAAGTTCGCTCGGCGCCTGCCGACCAAGCTCGCGGAGCTGGGCGGCCCGGCTCAAGGCATCGTCGAGCTCCCGCTCCACCTGGCCTGGTCCGGGCTCTCCCGTTTCGACCTCGACCAGCCTCGCCTGCAGATGAGCTGCTATCGGATCGTCCTGGCCGAAGGGATGCACGACGACCTGATCGCCTACCTCAACCGGGATGTCCTCGTCGATCTGTGGCCAACCCTCCGCACTCTGGTGAGCCGCGACATCCGCGAGACCTGGGAAGCCGCCTTCACCGAGCTGGCAGCCGTGGCGCAGGCCGCGGCGTGAACCTCGACGGGTTGCATCGGCGACTCCTCGCCGATCTGCTGGCCATCGGCGGTAACTACCCGCTGGTTCTGGCTGGCGGCTACGCGGTCCAGTCACACGGCCTGGTCGAACGACTCAGCCGTGACCTGGATGTCGCGACCGAAAATCCGGAGCGGATGGAAGACATCGCCTCGGCGGTTCGAGCCGGGCTGACCCAGCGCGGCTGGCAGGTCCACGAGTTGGAGACCGACCCATTGCAAGCCCGCTTGATGGTCATTGACGTGCTTCGGTGACTCCGGGGGGCCCCAGATCCAGAAGGGCAGGGGCGGACGGTGGGAACTCGTCGGCACCACGTCGGGCCCCGGCGCTCCGGGCCTGGCCTCCTGTGCCGCCGGACCAGGCCTCTACAGCAGTGTGCCCGCCTACGCAGCCTGGATCCGGCAGACGATCCGCGGAAACAGCTGACCCGAGGCGTACTCCGCGTTGCATACGTCATCCTGGTGCCCCCGGCCCGGCTTGGGCAGGGCGTAGACGTCCTCTTACGCGGCGAGGTGCTCCCATCAGTACGAAGAACGGATCGGCACTGGCCGCATGGCTGCGCGGTCTGGACGCGGCCGGGTTGGAACGGATCCTGGCGGCGCGCCCGGACAGCGTGGCGGCTCCGGAACCACGGTCGGTCGGCGAACTGGCGGACCGCCTCCAACGCCCCGCGTCCGTGGCGCTGGCCCTGCCCCGACTCGCGCTGCCGTGCCTGCAGGTGGCGGAGGCCGTCGCCGCGCTGCCGGGCGTGTCACGGGACGAGCTGGCGAGCCTCCTGGACGCGACGCACGGTGACCGCGCCCACGGACTGGATGCCGTCCTGGAAGCGCTGGCCGACCGCGCCCTGGTGTGGCCTTCCGGCGATGGTCGGCTGCACATGGCGGCGGCGCTGCGGGGCGCGTGGGGATCCCCCCTGGGGCTCGACATGCCGCTCGTGCGACTGCTCGCGGGTTCGTCCTCCGACGAGCTGGGCCGGATGTTGGCGAACCTCGGGATCAAACCCGCCGCCAACAGGAAGGAGGCGCGGCTGGCGGCGCTGGTCGACCATCACAGCGATCCGGCCCGGGTGGCCGCGCTGGTGGCCAAGGCGCCGGCACCCGCCCGGAAGCTCCTCGCACGACGAGCGCACGAGGCTCCGGAGCGACCGGACTTCATCATGTTCGGGACACAGCAGACCGCCTCCGGGGCCGGCGAACAGTGGGCGCTGGAGCGGGGGTTGCTGATCCGAGACCGCCACCGCTACGGGCCCGCCCGTATGCCCGCGGAGGTGGCACTCGCCCTGCGCGGCCCCGAGTGGTACGCCCCGTTCACGCCCGTCCCGCCCGCCGTGCGGTCGGTGCCCGCCACCGTCCCGGACGTCGAGCAGGAAGCCGCAGCCGCCTTGATGGCGTTCGCCGCCCATGCCGTGTCCGTCCTCGGGGTGTGCGCCGCCGCGCCACCGATCCGGCTCAAGGCCGGCGGGGTCGGCGCCCGTGAACTGTCCCGGATCGGCAAAGCGGCGCAGTGCGAGGAGATCCCGGTACGCCTCGTACTGGAGGCGGCGAGCGCGGCCGGGCTGCTGGCCCCGGACGGCGACCGGGTCGCGGCGACCGCGTCCTACGACACCTGGACCGAGCAGCAACCGGCCGACCAACTCGCCGTGCTGCTCCGGGCGTGGTGGTCCCTCCCACTGACCCCGGGCGGGAACCGCGACGAGGACGGGAGGGCGCTGCCGGCGCTCGCCGGGGCACCGTCCTGCAGCGGCTGCGTACAGGCCCGGCACGGACTGCTCAGCGCCGCGTCGCAGCTCCCCGCCGGGGAAGGCGCGGCGGACCCGGCGGATCTGGGGGCGCTCCTCGTGTGGCTCCGCCCACTCGCCGACGAACTCCCCCAGGATGCAACGCCGTTCGCCACCCTGATCCGGGAGGCGGAACTGCTCGGAGCGCTCGCCCTCGGAGCCGTGTCCCCGATCGGGGCCGCCCTGCTCGCCGAGGACGCCGAAGCCCTCGCCGAGGCCTGTCGACGACTGCTGCCCGCCGCCAGCGGGACCGCCCGCTTCGGCAGCGATCTCACCGCCGTGGTCGCCGGCACGCCGTCGGCGCACCTCCTCGCGCTGCTGGGCTCCGTCGCGGACCGGGAGAGCGCCGGCGCGGCATCCGTATGGCGGTTCAGCCCCCGAAGCGTCCGCCGGGCCCTCGACGCCGGCCTCAGCCCCGAGGCCCTCGCGGCCGATCTGGCCGCCGTGGCCGTCGAGCCGCTCCCCCAGCCCCTCACGTACCTGATCCACGACACCGCGCGCGGCCACGGGCGGGTGCGCGTCGTCTCAGCGGCCTGTGTGGTCCACGGCGCGGAGCCCGCCCTCCTGGCCGAACTGGCGGCGCACCGCAAGCTCACCCAGCTCGGCCTCCGGCTGCTGGCGCCGACAGTACTGATCAGCCGGGCCCCTCTGGACAAGACCCTCGCAGCGCTGCGCTCCGCGGGCTACGCCCCGGTCGCCGAGAAGCCCGACGGCTCCGTCCGCATCGAGCGGGCCCCACAGCACCGCGCCCCACGTCCGGTCCCGCCCCCGCGCCGCTCGGGCGACAGGCGGCCGGCGGACACCGGCGCGGCAGGCATCGGCACTGCCGCCGAGCTGAGCGCGCTCGCCGACCGGCTGCGGGCCGCCCCGCACGACAGGCCGGAACCCGACCCCGAGAACGGTCGCCCCTACGACAGCGACACCGAGGAGATCATCGCCGGGTACGCGCGCAACCTGTCCTTCACCGACGTCCGCCAGCTGGCCCACGCCGTCGACCGGGGGCGGCCGATCACCGTCGAGTACGTCGCCACCTCGGGCAGCACGACCGTCCGCACCCTCAGCCGACTCGAACTCGACGCGCCGTACCTCCATGCCTGGTGCCATCTCCGGGACGACGAGCGCATGTTCACCCTCTCCCGCATCCACGGCGTGATGCCCGGGTAGCGGGGTGACACGGGCGGACTCACAGGCCCCGCGGGGACTCCGGCGGCTCGACGAGCGTGCGGAACGTCACCGCGGGCCGTTTCACTCCGCGTAGGGCTGATCGGCGCCCTGGGCGCTGTAGCCGAGGCTCCAGACGTAGCCGTCCGGGTCGGCGAAGGTGCCGCCGTACCCGCCCCACGGCAGGGCGCCGGCAGGCTTGAGGATCGTGGCGCCGGCCTTCGCGGCCTCCGCCATCACCTCGTCGACCCGGGACTCGCTGCGGACGACGTAGGTGAGGACCAGCCCGCTGAAGCCGCTGCCGTCCGCGCTCGTTCCCACCTGGTCGGCAAGGCCCTCCCGGTTGTAGAGGCCGACGGGCGAGGCGCCGTCCGATTCGAAGAACACCGAGATGCCGAAGTCGCTCCCGACCTTCCAGCCGAGCCCCTCGGTGTAGAACCGCTTGGCGGCCTCCAGGTCCCGGACGCCCAGCAGGATCGAGCTCACGTGCGCCTTCATGTCGTTTCTCCGTTCGTTCGAAGCGTGGGTACTGCATGAACCGTCAAGTCCGGACGGTGGCGACGCCCGCAGGCGTCGGGACGGCAAGGGGGGCGGGCTACGCGGCGGCCTCCCAGGCGAAGCCGTCCGGGTCGGTGAAGGTCTCGGTGGTGCTGCCGAGGGCGATGCGGTGCGAGCCGGTGCCGTCGACGGGGACGCCGAGGTCCTTGGCCAGGGCCCGCCGCTTGTACAGCGCCAGCTTGACGGGGCTGGCGGTGCCGGGGGTGAACTCCGCGTACTTGCCGCCGAAGCTCTTGGCCACGGTCAGGCCCCGGCCGACGTAGAACTGCTTGGTGGCCTTGACGTCCTCGACGCCGAGCAGCAGGACCAGGTCGTCGAACTCCCGGGTGGCGGGGCCGGTGTCCTTCTTCGCCGAGGTCGCGATCTTCCAGATCGTCCCGTCCGGGGCCTGGACGACGCCGCTGTAGCCCCACAGCGACTTCGCGGCGGGCTTCAGCACCGTGGCGCCCGCCTCCACCGCTGCGGTGACGAAGCCGTCGACGGTCGCCGGCCCGGACACCGTCAGCGCCAGGGTGAAGCCGCGGAACCCGGTGGAGTGCCCCTGCGACGCCCGCAGGCGGATGTGGCCGTCCACGCCGAAGGCGGTGTAGAAGCGGCGGGCGGCGTCGGGGTCGGCCACCTCGAGGGTGACGGACGCGATGGACGTGGTGGCTGCGGTGGAAGCGGTGGTTGCCATGACCATCACGCTAGGGGCTGCCCTGCGGCCGGGGCTTCTCGATTCCTGACCGGTCGTGCGACCTGCTTCGCGACGCACGCCGGCATCCCCTCCACCATGATCGTCGGGCCCGCCGCAGCGCCCGTCCCCGAGGCGTCGGGCTCCACGGCCGCCGCAGCGCCCGTCCCCGAGACATCGGGGTCCCCGGCCGCCGCAGCGGCCGCCTGGCGCCGGAAGGCCCCGGGCGGCATGCCGACCAGTTCGGTGAAGCGGGTGGTGAAGGTGCCCAGCGACGCGCAGCCGACCGCGAAGCAGACCTCGGTGACGCTGAGGTCGCCGCGCCGCAGCAGCGCGGCCGCCCGCTCGATACGACGCGTCATCAGGTACGAGTACGGCGACTCGCCGTAGGCCGCCCGGAACTGCCGGCTCAGGTGCCCGGCGGACATGTGCGCGTCGCGGGCGAGCGCCTCCACGTTCAGCGGCTGCGCGTACTCCCGGTCGATCCGGTCGCGGACGCGACGCAGGCGCGCGAGATCGTCCAGGCGCTGTGCCTGTGCACGGCGCCATTCAGGCCTGCCCATGAGAACCCTCCCCGTTCGTCGTTGGTCTTGCCGTCCCGTGGACGTCCACGGGCGCCCGGGGTCGCCGCCGCGGCGGGAACCCCGGGCGCCCGGCCGTGTCCGGGCGCGCGGCCGGCTCGGCGAAGCCCCGGCACGGCCGTACCGGGAGCCGCAGGCTCAGCGCCGTTCCTGGATGCGGACCAGGTTGCCCGCAGGGTCCCGGAAGGCGCAGTCGCGGACGCCGTACGGCTGCTCGGTCGGCTCCTGGACGACCTCGGCGTCACCGGCCTGCACCTTCTCGAACGTGGCGTCGAGATCCGAGGTCGCCAGCAGGATCCAGCCGTACGTGCCCTTCGCCATCATCTCGGTGATCGTGCGCCGCTCGTCCTCGGTGATGCCGGGATCGGCGGCCGGCGGCGCCAGCAGGATCGACGTGCCGGGCTGACCGGCCGGGCCGACCGTGATCCAGCGCATCCGGCCCTGTCCCACGTCGCTGCGGACCTCGAAGCCGAGGACGTCGCGGTAGAAGGCGAGCGACGCGTCCGGGTCGTCGTGCGGGAGGGCAGTCGTGTGAATGGTGATGTCCATGGTGGGCAGGCTAGGCGCGGTCGGTCGGCGGCGCTTCTCGATTCCTGCTCGATGTGGACCGGTCGGGACGATCCCAGGGCTTGCACCCGGGGCGTTCGCCTTCCCCCACAGCACATCCGATGCTCCGTCAGCGCCCTTCCGCGGCCGGAAGGCGTCCCGCCCGTGGAGGCGGCCGGCAGGCGTCCCGCCCGGGGAGGCGGGCGGGACGGCCGGGACGGTCAGCTGCTCAGGGCGGGGGTGTCCTTGATGCGGTCGACGATCGCACGGGTCATGACGGCGTGGGTGAACACCACGGTGCCGGGCTTGATCAGGCCCTGCTCGCCGGAGCTGCCCTCGACCTGGACGGTGCGCTCGCCGAGGAACGCGAGCGTGGTGTTGTCGAAGATCCACTCGGTGCGCTGACCGGAGGTGGAGTCCAGGCGGGCGACCGCGACCCCGTGCCGGCCGGCGGCGTCCACCGCGTCGTCCACCATGACCACACCGGGGATCTTCGCCGCGGCCTTGTAGAGCGCCACTGTGAGGGCGGCCGGCGGGTAGCTCTCGCGCAGCAGGTCGCCGATGGTGGTGAACGCCTCCTGATCGGGGGTGCGGCCCTGGCCCCGGGTCTCCGTGTAGATCTTCTGCAGCAGCGCGTCGGGGTCGGTGGGCAGGGCCGCGAGGTAGTCGTACGTCGGCGCGTTGAGCGTCGCGGTCGGCTTCTGGCCGGTCTCGGTGAGCCCGGCCAGGGTGACGCCCTCGGGGCCGGTGGCACCGGGCTCGATCAGCCAGCCCTTGGTGCCGTCCGGGGACTTCCAGGTCTGGCGCAGGTGCAGCTCGTCACCGGCCAGGCTGCTCCTGCCGTTGACCGTCCGCACGTGGGTGCCGGCCGACTTGCTCCCGACGTAGATGAACTGGTCTGCGCGCACCGCCGGGGCCGGGGTGCCGGCGGCGGCCACCGAGATGCGGTCCAGCAGCTGCGCGGCGCCCTTGGGGTCGACGGTCCCGATCCGGGTGGTCAGCACCGGGCCGGTGGCGACGGTCTCGGCGCCGCGGTCCGTTTCCTCCTGGGTTCCGAGGAGGTTGGCTCCAGTCGCGATCGTGCCGGCCAGCACGCAGGCCGCCACGGCCAGCAGGATGGGGCGGCGCAGGAACGGGCGGCGCGGGCTCGTGCTGCGGGTGGGCCGCGCGGGGGCGGCGGTGCGGAGGTCGTCGTGGATCCGGGTCATCAGGCGCTCCTTGTGGAACTCGTGGCGGCCCGCCGGCAACTCCCGCTCCACGGCGGGCAGGAAGTGCTCGTTCTCCTCCCGCTCGACCGGGTGGGGCTGGGAAAGGTCGGCGTTCATCGGGTTCCTCCCTGTGCGGGCCGGACCGCGTTCGCGCGGTCGCCATGTGTCTGTCGTGGGCGCTCCGCGAGTTCCCGACTCCTCTTCTTCAGCTCCGCGTCGGCGAGCTTGCGCAGCTTCGTACGGGCCCGGGACAGCCTGGAACGGACGGTGCCGATCGGGACGCCCAGGACCTCCGCGGCTTCGGCGTACTCCAGGCCCTCCTGCAGGCACAGGAGGAGGACTTCGCGGTCCGGGCGCCGCAGCGCGCTCAGCTGGTTCAGGGTGACCGCGATCCGCCGCAGGTCGTCGAGCCGGCCGGCCACCTCGTCGGCGTGGTCGGGCACGGCGGCCGGGAGTGCGGCGGCGGCTGCGGCTGCGGCCCGGTAGCGCCGATTGCTGCGGCAGTGGTTGCGGGCGAGATTGGTGGCGACGCCCAGCAGCCACGGCCGGAGTGAGCCGCCCTCGGGATCCACCGCGGTACGCCGCCGCCAGGCCTCCATGAAGGTCGCCGACATCACGTCCTCCGCGACGGACCAGTCACCGGTCAACCGGAAGGCATGGTTGTAGACGGCTCGGGCGTAGCCGTCGAAGAGCTCCGCGAAGGCATCGGGATCCCCGGACCGCACCCGGGTTCTCATCTCTGTGGTCACTCCTGTCGGCTGTCCGGCTCCGGCGGCCGGGTTCCCGTGACGCGCGTCACATCCGCCGCGGCCGGGGGCGGGGTCCGGAGGCCCGACCGAATCCGCCGGCCACCGCCCAGCGGAGTCCGCCTCCGCGGCGCCGCGGGGCACGCCACGGCGCCGCGGTCCGACTACGCCTCGACCCGGTCGTGCCAGAGCACGACGGCCCCGAGTCGGCGCCAGAGCACGAGGGCCCGGGGTCGGCGGCGGCGACCGACGGCCCGGGGCGTCCGCGGACGGCCCCTGCCGGCCCGCGCCGGCGCCGGGCCCTACGAGTTGCGGGGCAGGAGGTGGCGGGCGAGGACATCCAGGGCCGCGGTGACCTCGCCGAGCAGCCGGGGGTCCTCGGTGCCGAGCGCGGCGGCGAGGGCCGGCTCGATGCCGGCGGCGCGGACCTGGGCGACGCGCTCGGACACCTCGGCGGCCTGCCGGACCAGGACGCGGCGGCGGTCGGCGGGGTCGGCGGCCGTCACCACCGAACCGGCTTCCTTGAGGCGTGCCACGGCGGTGGAGACCTGGCTCTGCGGCAGACCGGTCCGGGCGGCGATCTCACCGACGGCGCTGTCGGGGTGAGCGGCGATGTCGCTGGCCACGATCAGGACCAGCCGGGCGCTGCCGGCGTAGCGGCCGGCCCCGCCGGGGGGCTCCGGCAGCGCCTCCTCGCCGAGCTTCATCAGGGCCCGGCCCAGCAGGAACAGCTCCACTCCGTTCATGGCCGGGAGCATACATCGGATTCGATTCATCGAGATCAATGGATCGCGCAGACGCCCAGGCGGGAAGAATCCAACTCAATACATCTAGACAGATACATCTTGTTCGATGAATCATGGTGGCACCGGGCGGCGGACGGACCGCCGGCCCCGGCGAAGGGGGACCACCATGCCCAGCACCACGCACCCGACCACCGGCACCCTGGCCGTCGCCGGCGCCGTTCTGCACTACCGGGTCAGTGGCAGCGGGCCGATGCTGCTCATCTCGCAGAGCGGCGAGGGGGACGCCGACCGCAGCGTCGATCTCGTCGCCGGGCTCACGGACGCCTTCACCGTGGTGACCTACGACCGCCGGGGCCTGTCCCGCAGTCGGCTGACCGAGCCCGCCCGCGGGGCGACCCTCGTCGAGCACGCCGACGACGTCCACCACCTGCTCGCCGCCCTCACCGACGAGCCGGTGCTCATGCTCGGCTGCAGCCTCGGCGCCGTCATCGGCCTCCACGCCGCCCAGCGGCACCCGGGGCAGATCGGCACCCTGATCGCCCACGAGCCGGTCGCGCCCCGCCTGCTGCCCGCCGACCGGCGTGCCGGCCACGAGCGGGAGCTGGCCCACCTCCAGGACCTCTACCGGCGCGAGGGGCTGCGCGCGGCGTTCCCCGAGATCGCGCGGGCGCTGGGCATCGACCCGGCCGGTCCGGACCGGGAGGACGACCTCACCCCGCAGCCCCTCGACGAGCGGCGCCTCGCCAACTTCGACCACTTCATCCGGCACGACTTCACCGCGGTCATCCAGGACACCCTCGACCCCGCCGGCCTGCGCGGGACCGGCACGCGCATCCTCCCGGCCGTCGGGCGCACCACGCCCCGCGACGTCTTCGACGTCCAGTGCGCCCTGGCCCTCGCCGATCTCCTCGGCACCGCGGCGCTGGAACTGCCCGGTGGCCACAACGGCAACACCACCCACCCCCGGGCCTACGCCGCCCGCGTCCGGGAGATCCTGGGCGCCGCCGCCTGATCAGGCCGGGCGAACCCGCGGATCGAGCGGACCGCTCTCGGTCGGTCCCGGCCGGTCCCTGCCCGCCGCACGGAGCCGGCTGTCGCCATCCGCAACAGGTTCGACGTCTTATCGGCGGACCGGCCGAGGCCCGCCCGCTCCACGCGGACACGGGGCACGGGCAGGACACCGCCGCGCTCCCGCTCGAACACGCCGCCAAGGCAGGCGAGTTGGGTGACACCCGGCGCACCGGCGGCAAGATCGCCCTTCCCGTCGTCCCGCGCCGCCGGCCCCGTGCCGCCGGCCCCGCGCGAGGCGGGCGGCCGGTGACCGGCCCGGCGCGGGCCCGTAGCCGGCCCCGACGCGGGCTGCGCGGACCCCGACCGCACGGGGGCCGGGGCCCGCGCCTCAGGCCGCGGCCCTGAGCTCGCGCCGGTAGCCGCCCGGCGCCCGGCCGAACTCGCGCTTGAACGCCTTCGCGAACGCGTACTCGGAGCCGTACCCGGCCTGGGCGGCCACCGCGGTCAGCGGGGCCTCCGACTCGCGCAGCAGCCGGGCCGCGGTGGTGAGGCGCCACCGGGTCAGGTAGGCCATCGGCGGCTCGCCCACCATCGTGGTGAACCGCCGGGCGAAGGCCGCCCGGGACAGGCCCACCCGCTGGGCCAGCGCCTCCACCGTCCACGGGTTCGCCGGGTCCTCGTGGATGGCGGCCAGGGCCGGCGCGACCGCGGAGTCGCCCAGCGCGGCGGCCCACCCGGCCGCGGCCGTAGCGGGCTGGTCGTCGAGCCAGGCCCGCAGGATGTAGAGCAGCAGCGAGTCGATGAGGGCCGGGACGATGCCGGTCGACCCGAGGCGCGGGTTCTCCAGCTCCGCCCCGAGGAGCTGGACGGCGGCGCTCAGCTCGGGGTGCCGGCCGTGGCCGGTGGTCAGGTGGACGATCTCGGGCAGCTGGCGGACCAGCGGGTGCGGACGGCCCTTGTCCAGGTGGTAGTTGCCGCACAGCAGGCTGGTGCGGGCGCCGTCGCCGCCGAGCGTCACGGTGCCGATCGGCCCGGTCGGGCGGTACTGGTGGGGACGCTCGGGCTCGGCCGGGGTGGACGGGTGGTCGGCCAGGATGTGGCCGCTGCCGTCCCGCAGGAAGACCACGTCCCCGGGGTTGAGCGCGATCGGTTCGGTGCTGGAGGCGCAGCCCAGCGGGATCAGCCAGCAGGTGCCGTGCAGCACCACGTGGAACCCGGCTCCGGCGACCGGCGGGAGGCGCAGGCCCCAGGGGGCCCGGCCCTCGGTGCGCACCGACGTGGGCAGCCCCGTCCGCATCGAGCTCAACGCCTCGGTCAGGATGTCCAACGCCCTTCCCCCGTCCTCCGTTTGTCCACGGTCCGCCGCGGCCCGCCCCCACCTTAGGGGGTGTCACGACCGGCGCCCGGTCCTGTCCGGACGGCCGCCGGCCCGGCCCGGCCCACTCCCGCCCCCCTCGGCCGATCCGCCTGACGCGCCCCCGGTCACTCCGCCCGGCGCACCCCCGGCCGCTCCGCCGGCGCACCCGGCCTCCGCCCCTCCCCCGAGCGGGCGGAAGCCGGCCCTGCGTCCGTCCGTCCCCGCACCCCGCCCCCGCGGGCGTGCCGTCAGGCAACGGTCAGTACGACCTTGCCCTGCACCCGGCCCGAGCCGACCAGCTCGTGCGCCTTGCCGGCCTCCGCGAGCGGGAAGGTCGCGGCGATGTGCGGGCGGATCCGGCCCTCGTCGACCAGCGCGGCGATGGCCTCCAGCGACGCGTAGTCGGGCTCCACGGAGACGCCCGCGAAGCGCCGTCCGGCCTCCTCGATCTTTGCGGCGAGCTCCGTGTTCCAGTGCTCCATGATGCTGACCAGGGTGCCGCCCGGCTTCAGCACCTCCAGGGCCCGGGTGCCCTCGGAGGAGGAGTCGAAGACGACGTCGACGTCGGCGACCGCCTCGGTGTAGTCGGTGGTCCGGTAGTCGATCACCTCGTCCGCGCCCAGACCGCGCAGGAAGTCGTGCTTGGCCTCGCTCGCCAGCGCGATGACGTGGGCGCCGCGGGCCTTGGCGATCTGGACGGCGAAGTGGCCGACGCCGCCGGCCGCACGGTGGATCAGGACGCGCTGCCCCTCGGTCAGCCCGGCGGCGTCGACCAGGCCCTGCCAGGCCGTGAGGGCGGCCAGCGGGAGGGCGGCGGCCTGCACGTGGTCGAGCGCGGCGGGCTTGCGGGCCACCTGCCGCGAGGGGACGGCGACGTAGTCGGCGTAGCCGGTGGCGGCGCGGGGGAAGAACGGCATCCCGAAGACCTCGTCGCCGGGCTTGAACCGGGCCCCGGGGCCGGCCTGCTCGACGACGCCGGAGATGTCCCAGCCGACCCCGTACGGCGGCTCGCCGAGCAGCGGGTAGGCGCCCGAACGGACCGCCACGTCCACCGGGTTGACGCCGCTGGCGTGCACCCGGACGAGGACCTCGGCACCGCGCGGGGCGGGGCGCTCGGTCTCGACCACCTCCAGGACCTCGGGGCCGCCGAAGGACTTCTGAACGACTGCACGCATCGGAGGACTGCCTCTCGCTCGGTCCGGGCCCTGTCGGCCCGGCTCCTGGTGTCCTCAACTCTAGGAAGGTCGAACGAGCCGCTGAATATCCTTCAGTCTTCGGAAGATGTCCGATCGTCTCGCCCGCCGAGCGCCCTGGCCGAGGGCGCCGCAGCCGCCCCGGACGCCGACGCGCCGGACGCCAGCCGCCCCGGACGCCGATGCGCCGGAGGCCAGCCGCCCCGGACGCCAATGCGCCGGAGGCCCCGCGCAGGGGCCTCCGGCTCGGGTGGCGCAGCCTCAGACCCGCTCGACCACCCCGGCCGCGCGGTCCGCACCACCGGTCCGGCCCGTCCGCACGGCGACGGCCCGTCGGAGGGCGTCGATGGCGGTGCAGACCCCGATCAGCCCGACCACGACGCCGAGGTTGCGCAGCGCGGCGTGGGGGACCGGCGGGATCAGGTAGTCCGGCGCGGAGAGCATCACCGTCCAGGGCAGCGCCGCCACGGCCGCGCCGGCGGCCCGGAGGCGGTCGGGCCGGGCGGCGCCGAGCCGCACCAGGTAGACGAGGCACATCACCGTGGCGGGCCAGGCGGTGGAGACGTCGAGCAGGACCTTCACGCTCCCGGAGAACTCCGCCTCCACGGACAGCCCCGGCTCCGGCCAGGGCCAGAGCGTCACCAGGGTGATCATCGGCAGCGCCACGGCCCCGGCGACGAGCGCCATCCCGTAGCGGCCCCGCCGGGAGAGGTCCACGGCGTCGGGCGGCGCGGCCAGCAGCACTCCGCCGAGCACCAGCCAGAACGGCAGCAGGAAGACGTACTGCCAGAAGGACGCGTAGCCGACGAGCAGCGCCGCCGCCGCGGAGCCGATCCGGAGCAGGGTGCCCGCCAGCACCAGCAGCCGGGCCTGCGGCCAGTGGCCGGCGACGGCGAAGGACAGCGCGAGGATCCACGGCAGCGTCTGCGCCGCGCCCACCGCGATCGCCACCCCGGGGTGGGCGAAGTCCGCGAAGAACGGCTGCCGCAGGACGAGGCCGAGCAGCAGGTGGACCGTGGCCAGCGCGGCTCCGCCGGCCAGCATCAGGGGCGCGGCGCCGGCGGCGACCCGGCCGAGCCGGTCGCGCGAGCTGAGCCCGGTGCGCAGCCGCAGGGCGTGCGCGGCGAGGACGGCCCACTCGCGCAGGACGGTTCCGCGGCCGGCGCCCTCGACGGACTCGGCGAAGACGGCGGCGATCTCCTCGCCGTGCGCGGCCCGGTACGCGGCGGGATAGAGACCGATCAGGGGCAGCCCGGTGGGCAGCGGGAGCTGCCGCGACGTCGCGCTCATGCGGTCACCCCGCCCGGTCCCGGCAGCACACCGAACGTCCGCTCCACGCACTCCTCCAGACCGCGCTGCAGGCCCGGCCGGAGCTTCGGCCGGAGCCCGCCGAGGGCGAGCCGGCGCTCGGCCTCGGCGACACCGGCGCGCAGTCGCTCGGTCTCCGCGGCCAGCACCTCACCGCCCTCCTCGGTCAGCGCGAAGGTGCGGCGCAGCCGCCCGGCCACCACCTCCTCGTGGTCGATGCGGATCAGCCCCTGCTGGAGAAGCCGGTCCAGCGCCGTGTAGAGCGTGCCGGTGAGGAGCTTGGTCCGGCCGCCCGAGATGGCCAGCACCTCCTGGACGATCGCGTAGCCGTGCCGCGGGGCGTCGGCCAGCGCGGTGAGCACGAGCCTGGTCGGCTCCTGAAGTTGACGGTTAGCCATGTCTAGGAGCATAGATCAACCATTTGGATATGTCGATGATTTACTCATTGCGCTCCGCAGGCCCCGGCGCGGGACGTTACGGTCCCCGCCGAACCGCCGCAGGGGCACCATGGGGGCATGTCACTCGCCCAGCTCGCCGGACTCCTCGCCGACCCCACCCGTGCCGCCTTCTGCACCGCCCTGCTCGACGGCCGGGCCTGGACCGCCGGCGAACTCGCCCGGTACGCCGGCGTGGCGCCGTCCACCGCGAGCGAGCACCTGTCCCGGCTGATCGCGGGCGGGCTGCTGGCCGAGGAACGGCAGGGCCGGCACCGCTACGTCCGGCTGGCCGACCCGGCGGCGGCCGCGCTGATCGAGGACCTCGCCGCCTTCGCCGAGGCGGCGAGCCCCGGGCGGACCCCGCGCACCCTGCGCGAATCCACCCGGCAGAGCGCCGAGGCACGGGCCCGGACCTGCTACGACCACCTGGCCGGCCGGCTCGGCGTGGCCGTCTCCGACGCGCTCCACGACCGCGGCCTGGTGACCGACGACGCGGGTCTCGCCGTCACCGAGGACGGGCGGACCTGGCTGGCCGGCGCCGGGATCGAGCTGCCGGTCCGGCCCGGCCGCACGGGCGGGCGGCCGCTGGTCCGCAGCTGCCTGGACTGGACGGAGCGCCGCACCCACCTGGGCGGCGTGCTCGGCGCGGCGCTCTGCCGGACGGCGCTGGAGCGGTCCTGGGTGGAGCTGATCGGCTCCGGCCGCGCCCTGCGGGTGACCGCGGACGGCGGGCGCGCGCTGCACGAACTGCTCGGGATCGACCTCGGCCCGGCGTGCTGAGCCGTCCGGTCCGGCTGCGCCCGCCGTAGGCGGCGCGACCGACCGGTCGCCGACGCCGCGGGCGGCGGCCGGCAGCCGCTCCGCACCGCGCCGCCGCCCGGACGGCGCAGCGGCGCCTCACCCCATCGTCTTCTGCCCGTCCAGCGACTCCCGGATGATCTCCGCGTGCCCGGCGTGCTGCGCGGTCTCCGCGATGACGTGCAGCACCACCCGCCGCACGGACCAGACCGCGCCCGGCTCGAACCACGGTGCCTCGGGCAGCGGGTGGACGAGGTCGAGGTCGGGCAGCGTCGACACCAGCTCGTCGGTCTCGCGCGCCACCCGCTCGTACGCGGCGAGCAGGCCGGCCAGCGTCTCGCCGTCCGCCATCCGGAACTGGCCCGCCCAGTCGTACGGCACGCTCTCCATCGCCTCCGCGCCGCCGACCGCGAACCGCATCCAGCGCTCCTCGGTACCCGTGACGTGTTTGATCAGGCCGCCCAGGCACAGCTCGCTCACGGTGGTGCGCCGGGCAGCCTGCTCGTCGTCGAGGCCGCGCACGGTGTGGCGCAGGAATCCCCGGTGCTTGTCCAGCGTCTGGACCAGCTCGGCCCGCTCCCCGGCGCCCGCCGGTTGCCCCGCGCCCATCAGGCGTCCGCCAGCGCGGGGGCGTCGCCGGAGGCCGCCCCGAGGTCGATGATGCCGAAGGCGGCACCCTGCGGGTCGCCCACCGCGGCGAACCGGCCGTACGGACTGTCCATCGGCCCGAAGAACAGCTGCCCGCCGTGCTCGGTCACCCTGCCGACGGCGGCGTCGCAGTCCTGCACGGCGAAGAAGACGCTCACGTACGAGGGCGCCTCGGGCGGGAGCTCGCCCGGACCGATCCGCATCCGGCCCAGGACGGGCCGGCCGCCGACGTGGAAGACCTTGTAGTCGACCTCGTCGGTGTCCATCCGCTTGGTCGTGAACGGGAAGACCGCCGGGAAGAAGGCGTCCGCCTTGCCCGGCTCGCGGGTGAGCACCTCCGCCCAGGTGTACGCCCCGGGCTCGCCCTGCTTCTCGAAGCCCTCGTGGCTGCCCGCCTGCCAGACCCCGAACGCGACCCCGCCCGGGTCCCTGGCCAGCACCATGGTGCCGAAGTCGCCGACCGGCATCGGGCCCATCAGCACCTCGCCGCCGTTGGCGCGGATCCGCTCGGCGGTCGCGGCCGCGTCGGGCGACGCGAAGTACAGGCACCAGGCCGGCTGCGGCTCCTCGCCACCGGGCATCGGCGGGACCACGGCGGCCACCGCCCTCCCGTCCGAGTACGCCGTCGTGTAGTTGCCGAACTCGGACGCGCTCTCGCCGAAGGTCCAGCCGAGCACGGCGCCGTAGAAGGCCTTCGTACTGTCCAGGTCGCTGACCATCGCGTCGGCCCAACAGGGCGTTCCCTCGGGTAGCACAGCCATGGATCCACCCTCTCGGTGTGACGATCTGCCCCGGTTCGCCACAGTAGCCAGTCCGCCGCCGCGCCGCGCCCCGAGCCGGCGGCGCCCGCACACGCGGGGCGGCGGCCCGACCGGGTTTCCGCCCGGTCGGGCCGCCGCCCCGACACCGCTGCCGCCGCGCGCTACCGCAGCTCCGCCGGACGGACCGGCCCGGGCACGCCGGCCGCGGCCGGCACCGCCCCGCCGAACGGCGCCCGCGCACCCGCCGTGCCGAACCCGGTCGGCCCGAGCGGCAGCGCGGTGACCCCGGCGGGCGCGTCCGCGGCCGGCGCCTCCCCGGCCACCACGCCCCCCGCGGGAAGGGCGGCCCCGGGCGCAACCGACTCCGCCCCCAGTCCGAAGTGCCGTCGCAGGTCGGCCTCGCCGTACCGGCGGCAGTCCCGGTGCCAGACGTCGATGCCCGCGATCCAGTTCTCCAGCCGCTTCACGTGGCCGTCGAGGAGCGCCCGGCCCTCCGCGTCGAGCCCGAAGTCGTCGCACAGCACCGGGAACTCGTTCTGCGCCACGTGCTGGAACTGGTCCAGTCGCGCGTGCATCAGGTCGTCGACGATCCGGACGGCCGACGGGTAGTCGCAGTTGAAGAAGTTCTGCACCACCAGCACCGCGTTGTGGACCTCGCCCTCGTACTCCACCTCCTTCTGGTAGGAGTACAGGTCGTTCATCATGCACGCGTAGTCGGCGGCCGCGTTCTCCAGCGAGCGCATCGGCCCGCTCTCGAGGACGGCCTGGGGCACGGCCTGCCCGCAGGACGGCCGCCCGAGGCCCATCGTGAGGTCCGAGCCGAAGGTCCTCCGGCGCATCTCGACGTAGTCGACCGGGTCGGGGATCCGGTGCTGCGCCTGGTTGTCGAGCTCCCAGAGCCAGCTCGCCACCATCGACTCGACGGACGTGCGGAACCGGCGCCGGGCCTCGACGGTCATCGGTCCGGCGGTCCGCTGCCAGAGGTCGGCCAGGGCGCGCTCCAGCGCGTTCGCCGGGTCCGGCACCGGGCCCCCGTCGACCGGCATGAAGGCCGAGAGCCGCTGGTTCTGCAGCCGGGCACCGAGCAGGTCGCGCCTGCGTCCGTACACCACCGGGTAGTAGTCGTCGGCGTACGTCCCCCAGGCCAACCAGTCGGAGGTGAGGTCGAGTTCCTCCGCCGTGGCGTCCGGGTGGATGCCCGCCGAGCAGAGCGGGAAGTCGTAGTCGGCGAGCTTCTCGGCGGTCCAGACGCCCGAGCCGATCACGCCGGGCTGGGCCTCCAGCAGGCCCGTCCGCTCGGCCCACGCCCCCAGGTGCAGCCGCGCCGCCTCCAGGTGCGGGCTCGGCTCCACGGTGAACGGGTGCCTGAACTCCGGCAGCCGGGACGGCCCGACGCGCTGGAACGGCACGTGGGCGTGGGACCGCGCCCGCCGGACGGCCGGATCGAGCCCGGCGGGCGGCGCGGGCTCCTCGGCCGCCGCCCGCCCCCGGCTCAGCGAGCCCAACTCGCCCGTTCCGCCGGGGAGTCCGCCCGCCGCCCCGGGGCGCAGCACGTCCAGCGCGGACGTGCCGACGCCGCCGATCGCGTAGGCGTCCCACCAGTTGCCCCCCGAACCGGCCGCAGCGCCACCGCCGTTCATGTACCGGCTGGACCGCATGTGCCACTCGTGGCCGCCCGACTGCCAGTCCTGGAGGCCCTTGGCGTAGGCGAGCACCCGGGCACAGCCCTCCGGGGCCAGCCCGGTCTCCGCGAAGAGCACCGGGAGTTCGGTGAACACCGTGTTCTCGAACTGCTGCAACCGTGAGGTGAGCAGGTCGTTGACGGCCTCGGCGGCCTCCTGCGTGGTGCACCCCAGGAAGGTCTCCAGGACGAGCACGCCGTTGCTCAGCTCGCCCTCGTCCTCGACCTCCCGCTGGTACGAGAAGAGGTCGTTGCGCAGGTGGACGCCGTCCGCGAAGGCGTCCATCAGCACGCGCAGCGGCCGCGAGCCCGAGACCTCCCTCGGCACCTCGGCGCCGGCGGCGTACTCGATCAGCCCGGCGGACCAGGGCGCACCGCCGACCTTGCGGCGCATCTCGATGTACTCGACCGGGTTGGCGATCCGACCCGCGTTGATGTTCGCGAGCTCCCAGAGCGACTCGTCGAGCAGGTTCCGGGTGCTCTCGGCGAACCGGATCCGCCAGTCCTCGCCCATGGCCGGCACGGTGCGCCGCCAGAGGTCGGCCAGCCCGGCCTCGACGGGGTTGGTCGGCTCGGGCACCGGGGCGGCCGGGTCGGCGGGCATGAACAGCGGGAGCCGGTCGAGGTAGGCCTTGGCGCCCTCACGGTCGTTGGTGCGCTTGTAGACCTCCAGGAAGTGGTCGTCGAAGAAGAACACCCAGACGTACCAGTCGGTGACCAGCGACAGCGCCTCGGCGGAGGCGTCCGGGTGGGTGTAGGCGCAGAGCAGGCCGTAGTCGTGGGCCTCCAGGTCGGCCTGGTCCCAGATTCCCGAGCCCTCCAGCATCCCCATCTCCCGTGCCCAGGCGGTGGAATGGGTGCGGGCCTCCTCCAGGTGGGGATTGAGCCGTGCCGGGTGCGGCACGTAGAAGGAGGGCAGTTCGAACGGCTGAGTCACCGGGCGGGCCTTTCTGGACGCGTCGACGAGGCCGACCGGCACGGCGGAGCGGCGCCGTCACTCCCCGCACCCGCCGCCCGGTCGGCACAGCATTACCCGCCGCCGCCTGACCGCACCGGACAACAGGAACAGTCATATGAAATAGGCCCATCGACTCGAACAGGCGCCCCAGGAACCGCCCGGCACTGGATCATCCGTACGACCCCCGCAGGCCCGAGCGCCGTCCGGGCCCACGCCCCAGCCGTCCGCGCCGGCGGGTTCGGCGCCCGTGGGGACCGCGCCCGGCGCCGGGGCCGAGGTGCTGGAACGGCTGCTCGAAAAGGACCGGTCCTAGGACTCTCCCGCCCGCCGGCGCACGGATGCACAACACGATACGCCGACGAACCACCCAGGTACGGCAAGGCTGGCCGTCCCGACCAATGCCCTCTCGCGGGCGTGTTGACACCCTCCGCCCAGCGCCCGTCCACCAGACTGGGCGGCGACCCGATTCTCCACGCTCAGAGGAGGGCTTGCCCATGAACGTCACCGTGCGGCTCGCGCAGCAGCCCGAGGCCGACGAACTGCTCGGGCGCAGCGCGCTCGCCGCGCTCGTCGGGATGCTGCTCGACCAGCAGGTGCCCATGGAGTGGGCGTTCAGCGGACCGCTGACCATCGCCCAGCGGCTCGGCCGGGACGACCTGGACGCGCACGAGATCGCCGTCTACAACCCGGAGGAGTTCGTCGCACTGCTCTCCGAGAAGCCGGCCGTGCACCGCTACCCGGCGGCGATGGCCAAGCGGGTGCAGCAGCTCTGCCAGTTCCTGGTGGCCCAGTACGACGGCGACGCGGCGGCGCTCTGGCGGGGCGTCGCCACCGGCAAGGAGCTGCTCAGCCGGCTGAACGCGCTGCCGGGGTTCGGGAAGCAGAAGTCGCAGATCTTCCTCGCCCTGCTCGGCAAGCAGTACGGCGTGCAGCCCGAGGGCTGGCGCGAGGCGGCCGGCGGGTACGGCGAGGAGGGGGCCTACCGCTCGGTCGCGGACATCACCGGACCGGAGTCGCTGGAGAAGGTCCGCGCCTACAAGCAGGAGGTGAAGCGAGCCGCCAAGGAGGCCAAGGCGAAGGTCTGAGCCCCCGCGTCACCCGGGCCCGGCACCCTCGGGGGAGCGCCGGGCCCGGGGCCCTGCGGACCCGCCTGCCGGGAGTCCTCCCGCTGGCCGACGAGGCCGCCCGCGCAGCGGTCTCAGGCGTCCTGAAGAGCTGGCTGGTCCTCGTCCAGGTGCTCTGCGTGGACTGGCTCACCGAGGAGACCTGCTCCCGCGCCGAGCTCCGCGACGTCTGCATCGGCGCCGTCCTGGGCGCCGTCCGCCCGCTGCTCGACACCGATCCCGCCCCCGACTGGCCCTGACCGGGCCGAGGCACGCCCTGCACGGCCGGCGGGGGCCGGCTCGCGCAGCGCCTCAGCCGAGCCTGCGGTACGGGTACCTGCCCCGGATCCGCCGGACGAAGTAGCGGCCGTGGCTCTCCGCCGCCATCAACTCGCCGTGCACCCGCCGGGGAACGGAGTCGTAGGCGTACACGCCCCCTCCGACGAACTCCACCTCCAGCACCCGCCGCGCCGCGTCGTACCCGACCGAGCGCAGCGCCGAGGAGTCCACCGGCATGCGGTCCATGGCACTCCCAGTGTGCGCGCCAAGGCCCCGGCCGCGCAGCGCGACCGGGGCCCCACCACCCGCACACCGTCAGACCAGCACGGGCTCCTGCTCCTTCTCCCGCGCCGCGGCCGCGACGCTCTCCGGCGCCGGCGCCGCCGGCCGGTGCCGCGGCAGCGCGCACATCAGCAGGAGCACCACCGCCAGGACCCCGACGACCCACCACATCGCGTGCACGAAGGCGGCACTGAACGCCTCCCCCGCGGCCGCGGGGGCGACCGCCTCCGGCATCGCCCCGAAGAACGCCACCGACACCAGACCCAGACCCAGCGCCATGCCCACCTGGCCCACCGTGTTGATCAGCCCGGAGGCCGAGCCGGCGTGCTCGCGCGGCACCTCGGCCAGGATCGCGTCCGTGATCGGCGCGACGATCAGCCCCATGCCCAGGCCCATGATCACCAGCGGCAGCGCCATCTGCCAGGGTGCGATCGCCGTTCCGTACCGCTCGGCCTCCGCGATGTAGACCAGCACGCCGGCCGCCATCACCGCCGCGCCCGCCTGGAGCACCTTGCGCCCGAACCGCGGCACCAGCTTCTGCACCGACAGCCCGGCGGCCGTGGAGACCGCGAGCGAGAACGGGATGCCGGTCGTGCCGGCCTTCAACGGGCTCCAGCCCAGACCGAGCTGCATGTAGAGGGTCCACACCAGGAAGAAGATCCCGGTGACCACGCCGAAGGTCAGCTGCACCCCGATACCGGCCGCGAAGCTCCGCACCCGGAACAGCGAGAGCTCGACCAGCGGCGAGCCGTCCCGCCGGGTCTTCACCCGCTCGTAGGCGACGAACAGCGCGAACACCGGCAGGCTCCCGGCCATCGAGAGGTAGCCCCAGAGCGGCCAGCCGGCCTCCCGGCCGTGGGTGAGCGGGTAGATCAGCATCAGCAGGCCCACGCTGGCCAGCAGCACGCCCACCAGGTCGAGCTTCAGCGCCCGCTCGGCCTTCGACTCGGCGATGAACGCCCGGCCCAGCAGCAGCCCGGCCACGCCGACCGGCAGGTTGATCAGGAAGATCGGCCGCCAGCCCAGGCCGAAGAGGTCCCACTCGGTCAGCAGCGCGCCGATCATGGGCCCGGACACCGCCCCCAGCCCCACCACCGCGCCGAACATGCCGAACACCTTGCCGCGTTCCTCCGCCGGGAAGGTCGCATGGATGATCGACAGCACCTGCGGCACCATCAGGGCGGCCGTGGCGCCCTGCACCACCCGCATCGCGACCAGCATCTCGGCGCCGCTCGCCACTCCGCAGAGCGCGGAGGCGAGCGTGAAGCCGCCGATGCCGACCAGGAACAGCCGCTTCCGGCCGTGGATGTCGCCCAGGCGCCCGCCGGTGATCAGCCCGATCGCGAAGGCCAGCGCGTAGCCGCCGGTCACCCACTGGACGGCGCTGAACGAGGCCCCGGTGTCGGCCTGGATGCTCGGCACGGCGATGTTCACGATGGTGACGTCCACCAGGTCCATGAACGAGGCGGTCATCACGATCGCCAGCGCGATCCACCTGCGGCGGTCCGCCGCCGCGGCGTCCCTCGTCATCACGTACTCCTCTTCGTCGCTCTTCGGCACGTCTGCGACAGTAGAGGGGATGTAGGTCAGATCCTGTCCGCCTTGTCCGGCATCCTGGGCACCATGACCGACACTCCGGCACGACTGCTGAGCCTGCTGTCCCTGCTCCAGACGCCGCGCGAGTGGCCCGGCAGCGAACTGGCCGAGCGCCTCGACGTCAGCCCGCGGACGATCCGCCGCGACATCGACCGGCTGCGCGCCCTCGGCTATCCGGTCGAGGCGACGATGGGCGCCGTCGGCGGCTACCGGCTGGTGGCCGGGACGGCCATGCCGCCGCTGCTGCTCGACGACGAGGAGGCGGTGGCCATCGCCGTCGGCCTCCGGGCGGCCGCCGGGCACGCCGTGGTGGGCATCGAGGAGGCCTCGGTGCGCGCGCTCGGCAAACTGCTCCAGGTGCTGCCGGGCCGGCTGCGCCACCGGGTCGGCGCACTCAACGCGGCCACCGTCCCGCTGCTCACCGGCGACGGCCCGACCGTCGACCCCGAGGACCTCACCGTGCTCGCCAACGCCGTCACCAACCGGGAGCGCCTGCGCTTCGCCTACCAGGCGGGCGACGGCGCCGAGACCAGGCGCCGGGTCGAGCCGGACCGGCTGGTCTCGGCGGGCCGCCGCTGGTACCTCGTCGGGTACGACCTGGACCGCGACGACTGGCGGCTGTTCCGGGTCGACCGGCTCAGCGAGCCCTTCCCCACCGGTGTCCGGTTCACCCCGCGGCCGCTCCCCGCCGAGGACGCGGCCGCGTTCGTGGCGAGCAAGCTGCGTCGGCACTCCCCGACGTACACCCTGGACGCCACCGTGCAGGCCCCGGCGGCCGAGGTCGCCCGCCGGATCGGCGGCTACGGCGACTCCGCGGTCGAGCCGGTCGACGAGCACACCTGCCGCCTCCGCTCCAGGGGCGACTCGCTGGAGTGGCTGGCGATGCGCCTGCTGATGCTCGGCTGCGAGTTCGAGGTGCACCGGCCGCCGGAGCTGCACGCCCACCTGCGCGACCTTGCCGGGCGGGCCGACCGGGCTGCGAACGGCGGGAGCCGGGGCGGCACGGACTGATCCCGTGCCGCCCCGGCTCCCGCGGAGGATCCGTCAGACGCCGAACTCGGCGGTCAGCACCGCACGGGCCAGCGTGTGGAAGGTGATGTTGAAGCCGACCTGCGCCGGCGGCGTGTCGGCGGAGACGTCCAGCGTCTCGACGTCCAGCGCGTGCACGGCGAAGGCGTAGCGGTGCGGGGCGCCGGGCGGCGGCGCGGCGCCGTCGTACCGGTTGCCGGGGAAGTCGTTGCGGGCGTGGAACGAGCGCTCACCCGGCAGGTCCGCGTCGGACGAGCCGGCGCCGCGTGCCAGGCCCGCGGTGTCGGCCGGCAGGTTGAGGGCGAGCCAGTGCCACCAGCCGGAGCCGGTCGGGGCGTCCGGGTCGTAGCAGGTGACGGCGATGGACCTGGTGCCCTCGGGCAGGCCGGACCAGGCCAGCTGCGGCGAGAGGTTGCCGCCGGCGTGGATGAACTCCTCGCCCAGCTTGCCGCCTTCGGCGATGTCCTCGCTGGTCAGCTCGAAGGACGGCACCTGCGGCAGGAACTCGTACGGCAGCGGCGGACGAACACTCATGGGTGGTCACCTCTCGACGAGCCGGGGTCGCCCCGGCTCCTGGCTGAATGACGCCGTTCACTCTAGTGGGGTGCGCACCCGATCGAAGCGGCCCTAGAGTCACCGTCATGGCCCCGAACGACCGCAGTGGTTCCGCATCCACCCCCGACCCGGCCCGGATGATCGCCGATGCACGTCGGGCGCTCTTCACCATGGTCGGCGTCACGGCCGTCGTCTGGCTGCTGCAGCTGGTGAACTGGCTCGACGACTACGGCCTCAGCCGGGCGTACGGGATGCGGCCGCAGGAACTCGGCAGCCTGCCGCACATCGTCACCTCGCCGCTGCTGCACTGGAACTGGGCGCACCTGGAGGCCAACTCGGGCCCGCTGTTCGTCTTCGGCTTCCTCGCCGCCTACCGCGGGGTGAAGAAGTTCCTCGGCCTGACCGCGCTGCTCGCGGTGACCAGCGAGCTGACGGCCTGGGTCTTCGACGAGCCGGACTCCGTCGGCGTCGGCGCCAGCGGTCTGGTCTTCGGCTACTTCGGCTACGTGGTCCTGCGCGGCGTCTTCGACCGCAACCTGATCGACACCCTGATCGGCGTCGTGCTGGGCGCCTCCTACGCCTACATGGTCACCGGCGCCCTGCCGGGCGTCGCCCCGGGCATCAGCTGGGCCGCCCACCTCGGCGGGCTGGCCGGCGGACTGGCCGGCGCCTGGATCTTCCGCGACCGGGCACCGAAGGCCACCGCCCGGAAGCCCGCCGCCCCGGAGCCCGCCATCACCGGCGGCGCCACCGGCACGCCCGCCGTCCCCGGCTCCAGGGCGGAGCTGCTCAAGGAATTGGACGACCTGGGCCTGTGAACCGCGGCGACCGAACCGCAGCGGTCGAACGCGGGGACCGAACCGCGGCGACCGGACCCCCAGCGGCCGACCTGCAGCGGCGCGCCGCCAGCCAGGTATAGACCAGTGACCCCCCGCGGGCTAGCGTGAGGGCACCTGCCCCCTGCTCCGGAGCCGCACCGTGGAGTCGTCCGTCCTCGCCTTCGCCACCGATCTGCTCGACGAGGGGGCCGATGCCTTCTTCGGCAACCTCACCGACCGGGCGGGCGTCGGCGGCGCCACCCTCGCCTCGGTCTACCACGAGGCCCGGGACGTCTTCCCGCACAACCCCCACCGGGTGATCCGCTACCTGGAGCCCGGCGCCGCCTACTTCCGCCCCGACCCGGCCCGCTGGGCCGGCCGACGGCTCCGGCCGACCCCGTCCACCGCCATCGGCGACCGCGACCCCTTCGCCGAGGCCGCCACCGAGGCCCGCCGGCGCGGACTGAAGCTGCACGCCTGGACGGTCTTCTGCCACAACGACCGGCTCGGCTTCGAGCACCCCGACTGCGCCCCCGCCAACGCCTTCGGCGACCGGCAGCTCACCGACCTCTGCCCGGCCCATCCGGAGGTCCGCGCGTACGCCGCGACCCTGGTCGCCGAGCTGGCCCGGTACGGGGTGGACGCGATCCGGGCCGAATCACTGCACTTCCACGGACTGCGCCACGGCTACCACCACGAGCGCTACTTCGAGGAGCTGGGCCCGGTCGCCGAGGCCCTGCTCGGGGTCTGCTTCTGCGCGCACTGCCGCGCCGCCGCCGACCGGGCCGGCGTGCCCGCCGAGGAGGTCGCGGCGGCGGTCCGGGCCGAGCTGCGCCGCCGGCTGGCGGACGAGGCCGCCGCCGCCGCACCCGCCGCCCTGGACGAGCTGGCGGACGGCGCCTTCGCCGCGTACGTCGACGCCTCCGCCGCCACGGTGTCCTCGCTCACCGCCGAGCTGGCCGAGCAGGCCCGCCACCACGGCATGCGGCTGAGCTTCATGGACGGTGGCGGACCGGGCCGCGGGTGGCTGGCCGGCATCGACCTGCCCGCACTCGCCGGAGCCGCCGACCAGATCGAGACCCTCGGCTACGCGAAGACCCCGGAGGCGGTGCGCGAGAAGGTCGCCGCCTTCGCCCTGCACGGTGTCCGTCCGCAGGAGATGGCGGTGATCCTGCGGCCGACGGCCTCGGACTGCGACGGCCCGGCCGACCTCGCCGCCAAGATCGCGGTGTTGCGCGAACTGGGCGTGCCGGAGGTGGAGTTCTACCACTACGGCCTGATGCGGCTCTCCTCGCTCGACCGGATCGGCGCCGCCCTCGCGGGCTGAGGCAGGCGGCCGGCGCGGTAAACCGGCCGGCCGGGGCAGGTACCGGCCAGGCAGGATCCGGCCAACGGACGCCTGCCGGTCGTCCGAAAACCGTCGCTCACCTGCGCGATTGCGCCTGTCCATGCCAACATCTGAACCCTAGGCTCCCCCTCGTCGTGATCATCCGCCGAGGGGGAGCACCCATGGAGACCACACCCGCCCGCATCAGCCGCCGAAGGCTGCTCGCCGGAGCCGCCGGCACCGCCGGCGCAGCCGCCCTGGCCACCGCGGCCGGCACCACCCCGGCCGCCGCGGCCACCACCATCCCGGCCGCCGCCCCCTACGCGCCCAAGCTCCCGCACCAGATCGAGGCCGAGGCGCTGGTCGACCACCTGCGCCTGCTGCCCTGGGAGTTCGAGGCCAACCGCTACAAGGCCAAGAACACCCCGCTGGAGAACCTCAACAGCCGTGTCCAGTGGGGCGCCCCGGGCCACCCCGAGGACTTCTACAACCTGTCGCAGTGCTCGTCCTTCCTCAGCCTGGTGCTGGAGCGCGCCTACGGCACCGCGCCCACCAAGCCGGCCGCCGCGCTGCCCTGGCCGGCCTACAGCTACGGCTGGGCGAACGAGCAGTACTTCCGGGACAACTTCTACTTCGACAAGACCGACACCAAGGACTTCCCGAACGCCCAGGAGTACCGGACCGCCTTCGCCCGGAAGGACGTCGCCGGGTCCGACCCGCTGCCGCACTTCGAGCCCGTCACCAAGCCGGTCAACCTGCGCCCCGGCGACCTCGTCGCCTTCGAGTACGACGACGACGGCGACGCGCTCTACACCGGGCACATCGTCATGATCCGCGAGCGCAAGGGCGTCTGGACCGACCCCGAGGTCGACAGGCTCGTCGGCCCCAACGTCACCCCCTACGTCTTCGAGATCATCGACTGCACCAGCGGCCCGCACGGCAGCCCGAACCTCGGCGGGGCCGCCACCGAGCTCTACCGCGCCTTCCCGGACACCCGCTTCGAGGAGGTCCTCACCACCACCGGCCAGTCCACCTTCGTCAAGCACAACGGCGTCGGCTACGGCCACATGGTCTTCTACGCGGACGCCGACACCAAGCTGTTCGCCGGCTACCGCTGGAGCGTCACCTCCAGGACCCCGCACGCGGCGAAGGACCGCCCGATCGCGGCCGGCCGGGTCTGGCTCAAGGACAACCTCTGACCTGACCCGCCCCGGTCACCTCCGCCGCCGGGAGGTCCCGAACAGGCTCCGGGTGATCTCCCGCCCGAGCTGGGTCCCGGCGGACCGCGCGAAGGACTTGAGCGCCGGGCTGCTCAGCAGCGAGCCGAGCAGCCCGCCGTCCTCCTTCCCGTCCCGGTCCGCCCCCCGGCGCGGCTCGTCCTCCCCCTTCGGGACGTCCGGCACCTCCGGCACCTCGGCGGCAGCGGGCCGCGCCGCCCGGGCGGCCAGCTTCTCGTACGCCGAGTCCCGGTCGACCGCGTCCCGGTACCGGGCCGTCAGGGCGGAGGCGTCCACCGCCGCCCGCAGCGCCGCCGGCTCGATCGGACCCATCAACGACTGCGGCGCCCGCAGCCTGGTCGCCGCGACGGGCGTCGGCGCGCCCTTCTCGGAGAGCACCGTCACCACCGCCTCGCCGGTGCCGAGCGTGGTCAGCACCTCCGCCAGGTCGTACACGGACGACCGGGGGAAGGTCGACACGGTCGCCTTCAGCGCCTTGGCGTCGTCCGGGGTGAAGGCGCGCAGCGCGTGCTGCACCCGGTTGCCCAGCTGGGCGAGCACGTCGGCGGGGACGTCCTTCGGCGTCTGGGTGACGAGGAAGATGCCCACGCCCTTGGAGCGGATCAGCCGGACGGTCCGGGTGATCGCCTCCAGGAAGGCCTTGGAGGCGCCCTTGAAGAGCAGGTGCGCCTCGTCGAGGAAGAAGACCAGCTTGGGCCGGTCGAGGTCGCCCACCTCGGGGAGCTCCTGGTAGAGGTCGGCCAGCAGCCACATCAGGAAGGTCGAGAAGAGCCGCGGCCGGTCCTGCACCGCGGGCAGCTCCAGCACCGAGACCACGCCCCGGCCGTCCGGCGCGGTCCGCAGCAGTTCGGTGGTGTCGAACTCCGGCTCGCCGAAGAACGCACCGGCGCCCTCGTTCTCCAGCACGGTGAGCGAGCGGAGGATCACCCCGGCGGTCGCCGCCGAGAGCCCGCCGATGCCCTTCAGCTCGTCCTTCCCCTCGGGCGAGGCGAGGAAGGCGATGACGGCGGTGAGGTCCTTGAGGTCGTACAGCTCCAGCCCGTTGCGGTCGGCGTAGTGGAAGACCAGGCCGAGCGAGGACTCCTGGGTCTCGTTCAGGTCCAGCACCTTGGCCAGCAGCAGTGGGCCGAAGCTGGTCACGGTGGCCCTGATCGGGATGCCCTCGCCCTGGCCGCCGAGCGCGTAGAACTCGCTCGGGCAACCCTGCGGCGCCCAGTCCTGGCCGACCTCGGCCGCGCGGGCGGCGGTCCGTCCGCTCGGCGCGCCGGGCGCCGAGACACCGGAGACGTCGCCCTTGACGTCGGCCAGGAACACCGGGACGCCCTGGGCGGAGAGCTGCTCGGCGATCAGCTGGAGGGTCTTGGTCTTGCCGGTGCCGGTGGCGCCGGCCACCAGTCCGTGCCGGTTGAGCGCCCCGAGCGGGACGCGCACCGGGGCGTCCGGGTAGGCGGTGCCGTCCAGCAGCACGGCGCCGAGGTCGAGTGCGGGGCCGGTGAAGGCGTAGCCGCCGGCGATCTCCCGCACCTGCGGCGGGAGGCCGGCGGCGGGGCCGGCGGACGGCGGCTCGGCGGGGGACGGCGGCTCGGCGGGGGGCATCGGGCACACTCCAGAGGCAGTGCTGAGGGTCGACGATCGCGACATTTCCCATGAAACAGTCGCAATCGGCCGCCCGCAGCTCGCACCCGAGGGCGTGGCGGCGTCGCGGCTGCTGCGCCATCCGCCGCCCAAACGGTAGGCTTTCCGTGTGATCTTCAAACGCATCGGCAACGGGCGGCCGTACCCGGATCACGGCCGGACCAGCACCCGCCAGTGGGCGGACGTCGCCCCGCGTCCGGTGCGGCTGGACCAGCTGGTGACCACCAAGGGGCAGCTGGACCTCGAAACGCTCCTCGCGGAGGACTCCACCTTCTACGGGGACCTCTTCGCCCACGTCGTGAAGTGGCACGGCGACCTCTACCTGGAGGACGGGCTGCACCGGGCGGTCCGCGCCGCGCTCCAGCAGCGCCAGGTGCTGCACGCCCGCGTCCTCGAGATGGAGTGACGGGCCCCTCCCGCGTACCGCCGCACCGCCTTCCGGCCACCCGCCGGGGGGCGGTCCGTTCGTACCCGGATACCTCCTTTCGGGTACCGGCGTACTCCAGATGATGATCATTTAGTACCTTCGCTGCCGTACCGCACTAGTCTGCTGACTACGGCCGCGACCACGGCGAACGCCGGCACCGGCCGACCCGTCACCCGATCCCCGCCCTGGCACGAGGGGGAGACAAACCGTGAGCATGTTGACTCCCCAAGGCCTGAAGGGGAAGCAGTACCGCATCACCGGCAACAGCTATCCACGGCTGGGCCGGCCCCCGAAGAAGAGCCGCAAGGTGTTCGCCCTGATCGGCTCGGTGCTCGCACTGGCGCTGATCGCCCTCGGCGGCGTGCAGCTCTACGACATCTTCACCGGCAAGGGCAGGAACTCCTCCGCGCAGGCCTGCGCGACGCCCTCCGGCAAGCCGCTGGCCGCGCCCACCCCCACCCCGGACGCGTCGCCCGGCGCCCCCGCCGGCGACCCGAAGGCCATCCCGCAGCCGACCGCCTTCAAGCTGAACGTCTTCAACGCCACCACCAAGTCCGGCCTGGCCGGGCGGACGGCCGAGGAGTTCACCAAGCGCGGCTTCACCGTCGACAAGAAGGGCAACGCCCCGGCCGAGCTGGACAAGAAGGTGCCCGGCACCGCCGTCGTGATCGCCGGTCCGGCCGGTGCCGGCGCCGCCACCCTGATCAGCTCGCAGATCGCCGGGGCCACCGTCACCACGGACACCCGCACCGACAACACCGTGGACGTCGTCGTCGGCGACAGCTACAACGCCCTGCTGGACGAGACGCAGGCGGCCGCCGCCCTGGCGCTGGCCACCAAGCCCTCCCCCACCCCCAGCAGCACCGGCAGCTGCTGAACCGCTCGCGAACGCGAAGGAGCCCCCCGGCGCCGGGGGGCTCCTTCGCGTCGCAGGTGGCGGACTCAGCCGGCGGTGCCGTAGAGGCGGTCGCCCGCGTCGCCGAGGCCGGGGACGATGTAGCCGTTCTCGTTCAGCCGCTGGTCGACCGCGGCGGTGACGACGGTGACCGGCAGCCCGGCCAGCTCCTTCTCCATCACCGCGACGCCCTCGGGGGCGGCGAGCAGCACCACGGCGGTGACGTCGGTGGCGCCCCGCTCGATCAGCATCCGGATCGCGGCGACCAGCGTGCCGCCGGTGGCCAGCATCGGGTCGAGCACGTAGACCTGGCGACCGGAGAGGTCGTCCGGCATCCGGGTGGCGTACGTGGAGGCCTCCAGGGTCTCCTCGTTGCGCACCATGCCGAGGAAGCCCACCTCGGCGGTCGGCAGCAGCCGGGTCATCCCGTCCAGCATGCCGAGGCCGGCCCGGAGGATCGGCACCACCAGCGGGCGCGGGTAGCTCAGCCGGGTGCCGGTGGTGACCGCCACGGGCGTGGTGATCTCGACCTCGTCGGTGCGGACGTCCCGGGTCGCCTCGTACGCGAGGAGGGTGACCAGCTCGTCGGTCAGGCGACGGAAGGTCGGCGAGTCGGTGCGCTCGTCGCGCAGGGTGGAGAGCTTGTGGGCGACCAGGGGGTGGTCGACGACGTGGATCCGCATGCGTCGAGGTTAGCCCGCGCCCGGACGCCCGTACGACCCGCCTCGGCCCGCCCGGCCGGGAACAGCCCCCGGACGGCCGCCCCCGCGGGCCCCGCCGGCGGAGGGCGCGAGTGACGCAGTCGTGACACGCCGTGACGCACCGCGAATGTCCGGACGGAACGGCTTCCTGTGGTATCAACCGGGCGGATCTGGGAAAGTCACCTCCTATGACGAGCAACCCGAGGACCGGGGACGGCTCGGCGGACGGCCCCCTCGGCCCGTCGGGCGGGCGCTCGGGCCAGCCCCCGGACCGCCCGGAGACGGAGGCGGAGCGCCGCAAGCGGCGGGCCGTCTTCCTGCGCGAGCTCGCCGAGGCGCGCGAACTGAGGGAGCGGGTCCAGCCCCGCCGGACCAAGGAGCGCCGGATGCGCGAGGCGATGCGGATGCGAACCTTCCGGATCTGACAACGATCCGGCCGGTCCCGCACGGCCGGGGCCGCGGTTCACCGGCTCCCGGCCAAGGCTTCCGACACGACCTGCAAAGACGCGCTGCCGAACACCCCCCGCAAGGGCGGGCTTTCTGTCACGATTCCGATGGGACGGTCCGAACAGCGGACCGCCTCTGGCGCGGGGGCGGCCAGGTTCCGCGTTGCCCGAGCGCGCCGACAGCCGAGACCGAGATCTTGGGAGTGTCCCTGGTGGCGTACTTCGCTGCAGTGCTTGCTCGCACCGAGGACGGGTGGGATGTGAGCGAGACGGAACTCGACGACGTCGAAACGCTGGCCGACCTGGCCGACCTGGCCCGCGAGGCCGCACAGGACGACGACAGCGTCCTGGTCTTCATCGAACAGGAGGACGCCTGGTTCGCCATCGTCCGGGTCGACGGCGAGGACGACCCCCGGATCTTCGTGTCGGACGGCGCCGCCGCCGCGCGCAGCTCCTACGGCTCCGTCCTCACCGACGAACTGGTCGACCAGGCGGGCGAGAGCGAGTTCGGCGACCTCGACGACCTGGTGGCCGAACTGGAGGACGAGGAGGCGGCCCAGGGGCAGGAGGACGAGGACGAGGACGCGGTCGGCCGCGGCGGCGTCCCGGTCGGCCCGCTCGGCGACTCCCACCTGCTCACCGAGTTCGGGCTGGCCTCCGAGGAACTGCTCGGACTCAGCGGCGAGGGCGCGGTGCCCGGCGACGCGCTGGAGGAGATCGCCGAGGCCCTCGGCTGCGGCGAGGTCCTGGAGGCCGTCCGGTAGCGGCCGGTGCCGCTCGACCGATGCCGGACACTGGATGCCATGCAGTCCGCGTCCGCCCACCAGGCCGTCCCGCTCCCCGCTCCCGTCCGCCCCGACCCGGTCCGCGACCGCTGGGCGGCGCCGATGCGCCTCGCCATGGCCGAGGCCGCGCTGGCGCCGGCCACCGGGGACGTCCCGGTCGGGGCGCTCGTCCTGGCCCCGGACGGCGAGGTGATCGGACGCGGCCGCAACGAGCGCGAGGCGGTCGGCGACCCGACCGCGCACGCCGAGGTGGTGGCGATCCGGCAGGCGGCGGCGCACCTGGGGCGAGCCGCGCGAGGCGCGTCGGACACCGGTGGCGGCGGGCGACCGGACGGCTGGCGGCTCAGCGGCTGCACGCTGGTCGTCACCCTGGAGCCGTGCACGATGTGCGCGGGCGCCATCGTGCTGTCCCGGATCGACCGCGTGGTCTACGGCGCCCTCGACGAGAAGGCCGGCGCGGCCGGCTCCCTCTTCGACGTGATGCGCGACCGGCGCCTCAACCACCGCCCCGAAGTGGTCTGGGGCGTCCTCGCCGACGAGTGCGCCGAGCAGCTCCGCGATTTCTTCGACACCCACCGCTGAGCCCCGCCACGCCCCCGGAGCACCCCCGCCGCACGCCCTCGCGGATACGGATTTCGTTCCGGCGGGCACCGTCCGGTAGAGTTCCCCTCGGTAGCGTGTCCGAGCGGCCAAAGGAGCACGCCTCGAAAGCGTGTGTGGGGGCAACTCCACCGTGGGTTCGAATCCCACCGCTACCGCCAGCAACACGAAGGCCCGTCCGAACGGACGGGCCTTCGTCGTTTCCGCGCACCCTCATCCGCGGAAAGGCGCTCCGCGCCGGGGCCGATGACCACCAACGCCCCTTCGTGCACGGAGCCTGGGGGGAGCGGTTCGGGGGGACTGACCGCTCCCCCGGACGGAGTCCCACAACCGGGGCCGCGGCGGGGGGAGCCGCGGCACCCGGTCCCACAGCGGGGAGCTCCGGATCCACGCACCGGGGACTCCTGCCAGATTCCCGGTACGACATCCATCCTGCTCGACCGCCCGCGCCGGGGCACCCGGAGAAAGGCCTCAGTCGCGAGGACCTTCGTCCCGCCGGGTGAACGCGTCGCACACTTGATGGGCCGTTCGGTGGATAAGCTGCCCACTGCACAGGGCCGCTCGGGGACCGGGTGACGGCGGCCCGCAGCAGGGAGGAAGGTCGCGCATGGCGCAGGCGAAGAAGATCGGCATGGTCCTCCTGCTCGTCTTCGTGCTCTACACGATCATCACGTCGCCCGCCCGGGCCGCCGAGCTGGTCCAGCTGGGGTTCGAGGGCATCTCGAACGCCGCCAAGGCCATCGGCACCTTCATGACCGGGCTGGTGAAGTAGGCCCCGGGGCACCGGCTACGGTGGGGCCGTCCCGCAACCCCGTCCGCTAGGAGCGGCATCGTGATCCGGCATCTGGTCCTGTTCAAGCTCAACGAAGGCGTCGACAAGGACGACGCCCGCGCGCTCGCCGGCGCCAAGGCCTTCGAGGAGCTCGGCCCGGTGATCCCCGAGCTGCGCGAGTGGGAGTGCGGCTGGAACACCACCGAGCGCGACATCGCGTACGACTACGCTATCAACAGCCTGGTCGAGGACCGCGAGGCCCTGCAGTCCTACCTCACCCACCCGGCCCACCAGGCCGCGGCCGGCCAGTGGCGCGAGTTCGCCACCTGGGTGATCGCCGACATCGAGGTCTGATCCCCGGGGCATCCCCCGGACGGACCGCGGCGCCCCGCCCGAGACCCGGGCGGGGCGCCTTGCTCCGTCCAGGAACGGTCCGCCCGCCGCCCCGCCGGGAGGCACCGTGATGCGCGGGCACCGCACCAACACACCTCCGCTCGGTGCTTGCCCGAACTGCGCCCAGCTTGTGATGCTATGACCGGTTTTGCCGGACATGGCGAGGCGGTGAATCGAGACGCGACACCCGATCCGCAAGTCCCACCGTTGTCGACTTTGGGAGGGGTGACGTGTCCGTGCGGACACCAGGGAGCGCGCCGGGTGCCGACACAGGTCCGGCCGCCGCAGAGACCGCCGAGCAGTCCGCCACGGCGCGGTCGGCGGCCGCACCGACCGCCGCCGCGCAGTCCGCCGCCGCCCGGCCGGCCGCACCGACCGCACCCGCCGCCCGGCCGGCCGCACCGACCGCACCCGCCGTCCAGCCCCCCGCCCCGGCCGGCCCGCCGGAGGAGGTGCTGGCCGCGATCATCAGCCCCGCCGGCGAACTGCGGCCGGACGGCCTGCGCGGCCCCGGGGGCCGCCCCGCGGTGGACGTCCGGACCCTGACCCGGGTGCTGTTCGAGCGACTCGCCGAGCTGCCCCCGGACGCCCCCGAGCGCGAGCGGGTCAGGGCCGCGCTGATCGAGGTGAACATCCCGCTGGTCCGCTACGCGGCCACCCGGTTCCGCAGCCGCAGCGAGCCGATGGAGGACGTCGTCCAGGTCGGCACGATCGGCCTGATCAACGCGATCGACCGGTTCGACCCGAGCCGCGGCGTGCAGTTCCCCACCTACGCGCTGCCGACCATCCTCGGCGAGATCAAGCGCTACTTCCGGGACAACGTCCGCACCATGCACGTCCCGCGCCGGCTGCAGGAGCTCTGGGTGCAGGTCAGCGGCGCGATGGAGGAGCTGACTGTGGTCCACGGCCGGGCCCCCAAGGTGCCCGAGATCGCCGCCAGCCTGCGCATCCCGGAGGAGGACGTCCGGGCCTGCCTGGACGCCGGCCGGGCCTACAACGCGGCCTCGCTGGAGGCCGCCCAGGAGCACGAGGGCGGGCTCGCCCTGCTGGACCGGCTGGGCTACGAGGACTCGGCGCTGGCCGAGGTCGAGCACCGGGACATGGTCCGCCACCTGCTGGTCCAGCTGCCCGAGCGGGAGCGGCGGATCGTCATGCTGCGGTTCTTCGCCAACCTGACGCAGTCGCAGATCAGCACCGAGCTGGGGATGTCCCAGATGCACGTCTCCCGGCTGCTCTCGCGGATCCTGACCAGGCTCCGGACCGGCAACTCCTGGGAGGACTGACCGGCACGCGGCGGCAGCGGCCGGTCGCTGCGCGTTACCGGCGCGTGACATCTCGCGACGCTCGGGTTTGCCGGGGCCGGTGCGCCGGTATGGAGGGGGAAGGCGCCGTACGGGAACGCTCCCGCGACGGCACCCGTTGAACCGTCAGTCACAAGGGGGTGGGCGCATGTCCGGAGAGCTGGGCACTGCGGAGATCCACACTGCACGGAGCCACGCCGGTGCGGCCGACCGCGCGGCGGCCGCCGGCCTGATCCCGCTCCAGCGGGCCGAGGCCGCACCGCCCGTCCCCGACGCCCCGCCCGTCCCCGACGCCCCGCCCGGCGCCGACGTCCCGCCCGGCACCGCCGGGCCGGCCGCTGCTGCGGAGCCGGCCACCGCCGGCCTCGACACCCGGACGCTGTCCCGCTCGCTCTTCCTGCGGCTGGCCGCGCTGGCGCCCGGTAGCGCGGAGCACACCTACGTCCGCGACACCCTGATCGAGCTCAACCTGCCGCTGGTGCGGTACGCCTCGGCCCGGTTCCGCAGCCGCAACGAGCCGATGGAGGACATCGTCCAGGTCGGCACGATCGGCCTGATCAAGGCGATCGACCGGTTCGACCCGGAGCGCGGCGTGGAGTTCCCCACCTTCGCGATGCCGACCGTGGTCGGCGAGATCAAGCGCTTCTTCCGGGACACCAGCTGGTCGGTGCGGGTCCCCCGGCGGCTGCAGGAGCTGCGGCTGGCCCTCACCAAGGCCGGCGACGAGCTCTCCCAGCGGCTGGACCGCTCCCCCACCGTCGCCGAGCTGGCCGCCTGCCTCGGCGTCAGCGAGGAGGACGTGGTCGAGGGCCTGGCGGTGGGCAACGCGTACACCGCCAGCTCGCTGGACTCCGCCCCCGGCGAGGAGGAGGGCGACGGCCCACTGGCCGAGCGGCTGGGCTACGAGGACCTCGCCCTGGAGGGCGTGGAGTACCGCGAGTCGCTCAAGCCGCTGCTGGCCAAGCTGCCGCCGCGCGAGCGCCGGATCATCATGCTGCGGTTCTTCGGCAACCTCACCCAGTCGCAGATCGGCGAGGAGATCGGCATCTCCCAGATGCACGTCTCCCGACTGCTGACGAAGACCCTCACGCAGCTGCGCGAGGGCCTCATCAGCGAGGGCTGAGCCGCCCCGGCGGGCGCCCTACCGGGCGTCCGCCAGCAGGTTGGCGCGCAGGCCGGCGAGCACCTCGTCGTCCAGCCCCAGGCCGTCCTGCCAGAAGTCCTCGAAGCCCGCCCAGCCGGCCTCGACCTCCTCGAAGGCCGCCTCCAGGTAGCGCCGCTCCGCCCGGAAGACCGGGAGCAGCAGCTCCGGCTCCTGCATCAGCCCGCGGGTGCCGAAGCTGTCGACGACGTGCTCCACGATCGCGGCGGAGCGCTCGTTGGTGAGCAGGTAGTCGGCGAAGACCGTCTCGCGGTCGACCCCGAGCGCGGTCAGCAGGACGGCGGCCGTCCAGCCGGTCCGGTCCTTGCCGGCCGAGCAGTGGAAGATCAGCGGCGGGCCGTCCGGGGCGGCCAGCAGGCGCAGCACGGCCGCGAAGCGCTCCCGGGCCACGGCGTCCGTGACGAACCACCGGTAGAGGCCGATCATCATCGCGGCGGCCTTGCCGTCCCCGAGCAGCGCGCGCTGCTTCTCCGGGCTGCGGTCGGCCAGGGCGTCGCGCAGCGCGACGTAGATGTCGAAGTCCGCCGCGAAGACCGGCAGGTGGTGCAGGGTCATGCCGTCCCGGGAGGCGGGCGCCACGGTGATCGGTGCGGACGAGAGCTCGGCGGCGGCGATCGCGGCGACCGGCAGGCCCGGGACGCGGTCCGGACCGGCCTCGCGGACCTCGTCGAGGCTGCGCAGGTCGACCACCTGGCGCAGGCCGATCGCCGCCAGCAGGCCGAGGTCCTCCTCGGTGAGCCGGTTGAGACCGTCGCTGCGCAGCGCCACGCCGTGCTTCAGCACCCGGCCGTCGGCCGTCCGGTAGCCGCCGAGATCGCGGGCGTTGACGGCGCCGCGGAGCCCGAGGCTGCGGGCCTGCGGGGCCGCCTCGGCACCGTCCGTCGGCACGCGCACCGCTTTCCGGTCGGCCTGGATTGCGGTGGTCTCGGTCTGCTGCTCGGTCACGCGGTGGCCTCCATTGGATATTCGGACTGTGACATGGCACAACCCTGCGCAATATTGCATGAACCTGCCCGACAGAACGGCTGGATGTGCAAGAGTGTCATGCGCAACGCCGCCAGTGTAGGCCGCGGGTTACCGGCGCCGGTCAGAAGATCAGTGACCAGCGGTAACGCTCCGACTCCGCCGTCTTTTAATTCTCAATTCATTATTTGCGCAACAGGCTCGGTTCCGGCCACAATCAGCGCTTCCATGGCATCGCCATGAACGTTGGTAACAGATTCGCTGCACTCCCGCCCATTTGGTCCCAATCGGTGCGGAGTCTCCACCAGGATGGGCGCCGGGCAGCCTGCTGCCCGCGAACAGCGACCGGGCAGGTGAGCGCCGAGCAGCGGAGCGCCCTGCCCAGGGGAGGAACACAGAATGGGTCGAGCGACCCGAAGAGTTGCCGCCTGCGCGGCAGCAGTCCTGCTGGCCGGCGGCCTGCAGTCGTCCCTCGCGCACGGTGCCACCAGCGCGCCCAGGATCGACCTGACGGTCCTGGTCATCAGCGACGGCGGGCCCGCGACGGCGGCCATCGCCGCCGAGCTCAAGAGCCAGGGCACCCCGTACAAGGTCGTCGACCTCACCGACGCCAACCGTCCGGTGATCGATGCCGCCTTCCTCAGCGACACGGTGAACGGGCAGCCGCGCGGCAAGTTCCAGGGCATCGTGATGCCCAACAACAACCCGTTCACGGCGGGCTCCGCGGAGATGACCGCGATCGCGACCTACGAGGCCGCGTTCAACGTGCGTCAGGTCGACGCGTACACCTACGCCCAGCCGGACGTCGGTCTGAACTGGGCACAGAACCCCGGATACATGGGCAAGCTGGACGGCGTCCAGGCCCAGGTCACCGGCGCCGGCCTGGCCGGCCCGTTCGGGTACCTCAAGGGCTCCGTCCCGTTCGAGGACAACGACCCGGGCGTCGACGAGAGCTACGGCTTCCTGGCCACCCCGCTGGCCTCCCTGCCGTCCGGCTCCACGTTCACGCCGCTGGTCGACGCCCCCATACCGGGCGCCACCGAGCGCGGCTCGCTGGTCGGCGAGTACAGCCACGACGGCCGCAAGGAACTGGTCGTCACCTTCGTCTACAACCAGTACCAGCAGCAGTACCGCCTGCTGGCGCGCGGCATCGTGGACTGGATCACCCAGGGCGTCCACCTCGGCTACGACCGCAACTACTTCGCGGCCCACGTCGACGACGTCTTCCTGGCCGACGACCGCTGGGACACGGTGCTCAAGTGCACCCCCGGCGACGTCACCTGCCCGCCCGGCACCCCCGACACGGCCAACCCGATCCGGATGACCATCGCGGACGCGCAGTACGCCAAGCAGTGGCAGACCGCCAACAACTTCACCATGGACATGGTGTTCAACGGCGGCGGCAGCGAGGACTGGAAGGCCGACCACGGGGTCACCGCCGACCCGGTGGTGGACCAGATGGTCGCCGACCAGAACAGCTACCGGTGGATCAACCACACCTACACCCACCCGTACCTGGGCTGCCTCCAGGACGTCTCGGTGGTGCCGTGGAAGTGCACCAAGGACGCCTCGGGCAACACCGTCTGGGTCGACCAGGCCACCATCACGTCCCAGGTCAAGAACAACATCGACTGGGCCGCGGCGCGCAACCTGCACATCGACAAGACCGAGCTGGTCACCGGCGAGCACTCCGGCCTGCTGACCGCTCCGCAGGAGACCAGCGACAACCCGTACCTGGCACCCTCGCTGGTCGCCAACGGCGTCAAGTGGACCGCCAGCGACGCGTCCCGCGAGCCCGCCCAGCGGGCCGTCGGCTCGTCGACGCTGACCGTGCCGCGCTACCCGATGAACGTCTTCTACAACGCCGGCACGGCGAAGGAGGAGGCCGACGAGTACAACTGGATCTACACCAGCGCGGCCAACGGCGGCAGCGGCGTCTGCGAGAGCAACGCCAACTCCACCTGCCTGCCGGCGCCGCTGAACGTGAACACCGGCTACCAGTCGTACATCGTGCCGCTGGAGGCCCGGATCGACCTCGGCCACGTGCTGAGCAACGACCCGCGCCCCCACTTCATCCACCAGTCGAACCTGGCGGAGGACCGGATCGTGTACCCGGTGCTGGAGAAGATCCTCTCCACCTACCGGTCCCTGCACGCCGACAACGCCCCGATCGTGAACCTGGCGCAGAAGGACATCGGCGTCGAGTTCCAGCGCCGCGCGGCCTGGAACGCGGCCCTCGCCGCCGGCCAGGTCACCGCCTACCGGGTCGGCAACACCGTGACGGTGTCCGCCCCGTCCGGCGTGCAGGTCCAGGCCACCATGCCGACCGGCACCGTTCAGCAGTTCGCCATCGGTACCGGCGGGTTCGGCTCGGCCTACGCCGGTACGATGTCCGGCTGGGTCAAGCCGGGCTCGCTGCAGAGCAGCGTCCTGCTGAAGCTGCCGTCGAGCGTCGCCGCAGTGGCGCCGACCGCTGCTCCGTCCGTCGCCGCCAACTCGGTGACGGCGCCGGCCCCGGCCGACAAGAAGGTCGTGCCCCAGGGCACCGCCGACGCCGTTCCGGCCGGTCCGGGCGACACCGCCCGTACCGACGCCCCGGTGCTGGTCCCCGGCAGCGGGGCCCCGGTGGCCGGCAAGGGCGTGACCGCCGGCAAGGCGGCCGCCAAGGGCGGCACCACGACCAGCACCACCGGCAAGGCCTCCGGGGGGAAGGCCGAACCGGCCAAGAAGACCGCCGGCCAGTCCGGCACCCGCTAGACAGGTGATACGAGT
>NZ_JAKNTA010000003.1:66971-320286 GCF_022288725.1 Kitasatospora sp. A2-31
CTCCCACCTGGTCGAGACCCTGGTCGCCGACGGCCACCAGGTCCGGGCCATGGTCCAGTACAACTCCTTCTCGTCCTTCGGCTGGCTGGAGACCCTGCCCGCGGAGGTGCTGGACTCGGTCGAGATCGTCCTCGGCGACGTCCGGGACCCGGGCTCGGTCAACGGCCTGGTCAAGGGCACCGAGGCGGTCTACCACCTGGCCGCCCTGATCGCGATCCCGTACTCCTACCGGGCTCCGCACTCGTACATCGAGACCAACGTCACCGGCACCCTCAACGTGCTGGAGGCGGTGCGCCACCTGGACATCCCCCGCCTGGTGCACACCTCCACCAGCGAGACCTACGGCACCGCCCAGACCGTGCCGATCACCGAGGACCACCCGATCAACACCCAGTCCCCCTACGCCGCCTCCAAGGCCGGCGGGGACCGGCTCGCCGACAGCTACCACGCCAGCTTCGAGACCCCGGTCGTCACGCTGCGCCCGTTCAACACCTTCGGCCCGCGCCAGTCGATGCGCGCCGTCATCCCGACCGTGATCGCCCAGCTGGCCGCCGGCGAGACCGAGATCACCCTGGGCGACCTGCGCCCGACCCGTGACTTCACCTTCGTGAAGGACACCGCCAACGCCTTCCGCACGGTCGGCACCGCCCCGGCCGAGGCCGTCGTCGGCAAGACCTTCAACGCCGGCACCGGCGGCGAGATCTCGGTCGGCGACCTGGTCACCCTGGTCGGGAAGCTGATGGGCGTGGACGTCACGGTCAAGGAGGACGAGCAGCGCATCCGCCCGACCAACTCCGAGGTCATGCGCCTGGTCGCCGACGCCACCCGGCTGCGCACCGCCACCGGCTGGGCGCCGCAGTTCTCCCTGGAGGAGGGCCTGGAGCAGACCATCGAGTTCTTCCGCGACCCGGCCAACCTCGCGCGCTACAAGACCGACATCTACAACGTCTGATCCTGCGCGCGCTCCGCCACCTCACCGGGGCCGCCGGCCGCACGAACCGCCGGCTCCGCCCGACCACTGGTAACCGAAGGCTCCAGTCGCACCATCTTTCCGTGGGGGAAACACCATGCACGCAGTGATCCTGGCCGGCGGCAAGGGCGTACGTCTTCGCCCGTACACCACCGCGCTTCCCAAGCCGCTCGTCCCGATCGGCGACCAGCACGCGATCCTGGAGATCGTGATGCGCCAGCTCGCCGCGGCGGGCTTCAAGTCGGTCACCCTGGCCATCGGCCACCTCGGCCACATCATCCGCGCCTACGTCGGCAACGGCTCCCAGTGGGGGCTGCGGGTCGGCTACGCCGTGGAGGACACCCCGCTCGGCACCATGGGCCCGCTGCTGACCATGCAGGACCGGCTGCCCGAGAACTTCCTGGTGATGAACGGCGACATCCTCACCGACCTGGACTTCGCCGGTGTGCTCAAGCACCACGAGTCCTCCGGGGCGCCGCTGACCATCGCCACCTACGCCCGCCAGGTCAAGATCGACTTCGGTGTGCTGACCACCGAGTCCGGCTCGATCACCGGCTTCCAGGAGAAGCCGAGCATCGACTACCGGGTCTCGATGGGCGTCTACGGCGTCTCGCGCTCGGCGCTCGCCAAGTACAGCCCCGGCCTGCCGCTGGGCTTCGACGAGCTGGTCCTCGACCTGCTGGCCGCCCGGACCCCGCCGTCCGCCTACGAGTTCGGCGGCTACTGGCTCGACATCGGCCGGCCGGACGACTACGACCGGGCCAACGCCGAGTTCGCCGAGATCCGCTCGCAGCTGCTCCCGGCCGAGTCGGCCGAGAGCCTGCACGCCGTCCCGACCGGCCAGGAGGCGCCGGTCCCGGCTGCCCGCACCGAGGCCGACGCCGCCGGGCAGCCGGCTGCGGCCGCCCTCGCCGGCCCCGAGAACGGCGGACGGGCCGCGTGAGGATCCTGCTGCTCGGCGCGGACGGTTTCCTCGGCCGCCACGCCGCCGACGTCCTGCGGTCGCTGCCCGGCGCCACCGTGCTGACCGCCGGGCGCCGGCCCGACCACGACCTGCGGCTCGACCTGGCCGCGGCCGAGGCCGGCCCGCTCGGCGAGGAGCTGGCCGCGCTGGCACCGGACGCCGTGGTCAACTTCGCCGGCGCAGTGGCCGGCAGCGCCGTCAAGCTGGCCGAGGTCAACGCCCGGGGGCCGGCCGTCCTCTGCGAGGCGCTCGAACAGGGCGCCCCCGGGGCCCGCCTGGTGCACATCGGCTCGGCCGGCGAGTACGGCGTCTGCACCCCCGGCAGCTCGCTCGCCGAGGACGCCGACGCCCGCCCGGTGGGCGTCTACGGTGCCACCAAGCTGGCCGGCTCCCTCGCGGTGGCCGGCTCGCCGCTGGACGCCGTGGTGCTCCGGGTGTTCAACCCGGTCGGCCCGGGTGCCCCGGCCGGTTCGCTGCCCGGCCGCCTCGCGGCCGAGCTGCGCCGGGCGCTGCCGGACGGCGCCGAGGGCGTGGTGAAGGTCGGGGACCTCTCGGCCCACCGCGACTTCGTCGACGCCCGCGACATCGCCCGCGCGGTCGGCCTGGCCGTCACCGCCGAGCGCCCGCTGCCCCGGGTGCTCAACCTGGCCTCCGGCCGGGCGCAGCCCGTCCGGGCGATCGCCGACGGCCTGGTCGCGGCGTCGGGCTTCACGGGCCGGATCGACGAGAGCGGTGCCGGCTCCGAGCGCTCGGCCGCCGTCTCCTGGCAGCAGGCCGACGTGTCGGCCGCCGCCCGGGAGCTCGGCTGGCACCCGGAGACCGCACTCGCCGACACGCTGCGCGACCTCTGGCTCAGCACCGAAGCACCGGTCCCCGCATGACCGGCGCGAGCCACCCCGACGGCCGCCTGCTGGTGCCGCTGTACGTCCACCCCGCGGTGGACCCGGCGGCCTGGCAGGCGGTCGCCGCCGCCGACCCGCACCGGATCGCCGCCGTCGTGCTCAACCTCGCCGACGGCCCCGGCGCCACCCCGGACCACGTCTTCGCCGACGCCGCCGAGGAGCTGCGCAAGGCCGGACTCCCGCTGCTCGGCTACGCCGACACGGACTACGGCCGGCGCCCGCACGCCGCCGTGGTGAACGACGTCCTGACCTACCGCCAGCGCCACGGCATCACCGGCGTCTACCTCGACCAGGTCGCCACCCACCCGAGCGCGCTGCCGCACTACCGGCGGCTGGCCACCGCGGCCCGCGCCGCCGGCTGCTCCACCGTGGTGTTCGGGCACGGCGACCACCCCGACCCCGGCTACGCCGAGGTCGGGCTCGCCGACCTGCTGGTGACCTTCGAGGGCGACTGGACGGCGTACCGGGAGATGACCCTGCCGCTCTGGACCGGCCGGCACGCCGCCGCCCGGTTCTGCCACCTGGTGTACGACGTGCCCGCCGAGGAGGCACGGGAGGCCGCCGCCCTGATCGCCGCCCGCCGCGCCGGCGTCAGCTGCGCCGTCCCGGGCGCCGGGGACAACCCCTGGAGCACCGTGCCGCACGGCCTGACCGTCGCCGAACCGACCTGACCCCACCCGGAGTTCGAGTACCGTGACCCGCCGTACCCGGCCCCTGCTGGCCGCGCTCGCCCTGACCACCGCCCTGCTCGCCACCTCCTGCAGCAGCTCGGGCTCTGAGGACGAGGACGACCCCTCGGCCGACGCCACCGGCGCCCAGCCGCCCGCGGCCACCGCCGCACCCGTTCCGGGCAGCCCGACCGAGCCCCCGTCGACGCCGCCCACGACGTCCGCCCCCGGCACGCCCGGGAACCCGACCACCACGGCCGGACCCACGACGCCGGGCACCCCGGCGACCCCCGGTACCCCGGGCCCGCCCGCCACGCCGGGCACCCCCGGAACCCGTCAGCCGGGCGGCGCCCGCTGGCAGCCCACCCCCGGCCTGGCCTGGCAGTGGCAGCTCGGCGGCGGCGTCGACCAGTCGGTGGACGTGCCGGTGTACGACGTCGACGGCTTCGAGACCGACGCCTCGGTCGTCGCCGCGCTGCACGCCAAGGGCCGCAAGGTGATCTGCTACATCAACGCCGGCTCCTGGGAGGACTTCCGCCCCGACTCCGCCGCCTTCGCCCAGGCCCTCCAGGGCTCCGGCAACGGCTGGAAGGGCGAGAAGTGGTTCGACATCCGCAAGATCGACCAGCTGAAGCCGCTGATGGCCGCCCGCTTCGACATGTGCCGGCAGAAGGGCTTCGACGCCGTCGAGCCCGACACCATCGAGGCCTACAACCAGAACAGCGGCTTCCCGCTGACCTCCGAGGACCAGCTCCGCTACAACCGCATGCTGGCGGGCCTCGCCCACGAGCGCGGCATGGCGATCGGTCTGAAGAACGACCTGGAGCAGATCCCCGCGCTGCTGCCGGACTTCGACTTCGCCGTGAACGAGGAGTGCGCGCAGTTCAACGAGTGCGGCCGGCTCTCGCCGTTCGTCCAGGCGGGCAAGGCGGTCTTCCACGTCGAGTACAAACTCGGCACGGAGAAGTTCTGCAGCCAGTCCAAGGCCCTGGGCCTCAGCTCGATGCAGAAGAAGCTCGAACTGGACGCCTGGCGGAAGCCCTGCTGAACCGGCAGGGCGGGTGCTCCGCCAGGCACCCCGTCGTGAGGGTTACTTGACCGCCAGCCAGATGACGGCACCGAGCACGGCGAGCGCGACCACGGTCACGACCGCGATCAGGCCGGTCCGGCTGTTGCTGCTGCCGTAGGTGGAGACGGAGCCCGGTGCCTGCGGTGCCGGGCTCTCGTCGACGAACGCCCGGAACATCTGGGTGCTGCCGGCGGAGTCGTAGTCGTTGTCAGCCATGGCAGGGACTCTAACGAATCCGCGCACTCCGCCGACACCCCGGACCCTCCCTGCGGGGCCCTTCGACGGCAGCCTCCACCAGGCCTTCACCCACCGGCCGGGCAACACCGGGCGACGGAGGCGCGGAGTCCTCCCCGATCACGCCATGCCCACCGGCCCGACCGGCGGCCGTCGCGGCCCGGGCACCGGGCGGGCGACCGGACGCACCCGGGCCCCGGCGGGACGACTCCCGCCGGGGCCCGGGGCGTTCCGGACCGGGACTGCCGCGGCCCGGAACCGGCTACGGGCGGCCGAAGTGGGTCGGGCGGAATCCGGGGGCGATGGTGGAGACCCGGACCGTCTTCCCCGGCCGCGGCGCCTCGACGAACGTGTTCCCGCCCAGGTAGATCCCGACGTGGTGGATGCCGGAGGCGCGGCCGCTGTCCGACCAGAAGAGCAGGTCACCGCGGCGCAGCTGCCCCGCACCGACCGGCGTGGTGGCCGCGTACTGATCGTCCGCCACCCGCGGGAGGCTGATCCCCGCACGCCGGTACGCCTGCTGGACCAGGCCCGAACAGTCGTAGCCGGCGGGTCCGTTGCCGCCCCAGACGTACGGCTTGCCGAGCTGGGCGAGTGCGTAGTCGATCGCCGTCTCGACGCTGTCGGAGGCCGCCGCGGCGTCCGCGGGCGCGGACGGCGCCGCGGCCGTACCACCCTGGCCGGACTGGCCGCCCGACCCGCCGGACCCGCCGGACTTGCCGGTGCGGTCGAGGTAGACGTCGTAGTGGCTGGTGTAGCGCCACTCGCCCTTGGCGTTCCTGAACCAGTACTTCGAGCCGTCCCAGCCCTGCCGCATCCCACCGGGGGCGGTCGAGCCGTCGGAGACGGCCGCAGGGTGGCCGGTGCTGCTCGCCGCAGTGCCGGAGCCGCCCGCAGCGGCGGGCTGCTCGGAGCCGGCGGACTTGCCGGTGCCGCCGGACTTGCCGGTGCGGTCGGCGTAGACGCTGTAGTGGCTGGTGTAGCGCCACTCGCCCTTGGCGTTCTTGAACCAGTACTTCGAGCCGTCCCAGCCCGGCTTGCCGGGGGCGGCGTGTGCCGTTCCCGCCCCGGCCGTCACACCGACCACGCCGGCGCCGGCCAGCACGGTGGTGGCCAGGCAGGTGGTACGCACCGCACGGTGTATTCGCCCGCCACCGGCCGCCGCCGCGGGGCGCGCGGCGCGCGGCCGGGCGGCGCAGTTCGGGCAGCCGCAGCCCGCGACGGCGGGGATGCTGCCGAGGCTCTCCTCGAAGCCGATCAGCGCGGCGTCGGCGTCGAGGGCGGCGATGTCCCGCTCGACCTCCTCCGCGAACGCGTCCGGGAGGTCGAGCGCACGGTCCGTCCCGGACGCGTACGCGATCCCGCCGTCGACGTCGGCTTCCGTGCCGGTGGCTATCCTCATGCCGGTCGTCCTTCCTTCCGCCCGGCCCGGGCGGCCGGGGGCGGTACCGAAGCGGCCACTCCGGCCGGGGCGACGAAGGCGACCAGCAGCTGCTCCATCAGCGCGCTGCGGGCGGCCTCGTCCAGTTCGTGCGCGGTGGCGCGCTCCAGCCGCCGGACGGCGAGCGCGGCGGCCTCCACCGCGTCGTCCACCAGCACGTTGCGCAGGCCCGCGTCCAGATCGGCCAGCCGGCGGCGGCGCATCGACTCGGCCACCTCCGGCGCGTAGTCCAGCGCCAGCGGCTGCGCCGAGTAGACCTCCAGACCGGCCGGGGCGACCTCGGCGGCCAGCGCCCGGGTCAGCTCGTCGGCGAACCACTGGCCGTCGCGCAGGGCGGGGCCGGGCGCCGCGTTGCTGTCGCACGGCAGGGTGGAGGCCGTCCGGGTCAGCACCGCCTGCACCTGCTCGCGCAGGTAGCTCTCGTGGTCCTCGATCGCCAGCAGCGCCCGGGCGGTGTCCTTGACCCGCCAGACGATCAGCAGCCGCACCACGATCGGCGTACCGGTCCGGTCGACCACCTTGACCGGCTCGCTGCGCCAGTGCCGCAGCCGGACGTCCACCCGGCGGCGGCGCAGCAGCGGATTGACCCAGACCAGGCCGTTCCGGCGGACGGTGCCGCGGTAGCGGCCCCAGCGGGTTAGCACCCGGGTCTCGCCGCCCGCGTTGGCCAGCAGACCGGCCAGTGCGCCGACGACCAGCAGGCCGGCGGCGGAGACCGAGGCGATCGACCTCGCGTCCACCCCCGCCCTGCCGCCGGACCGGAGGGCGGCGCCGCGCAGGTCGGGCAGCGCGTGCCAGTACGGGACGACGCCGTCGTGCAGCAGCACCAGCAGGACGGCGGCCGCCCCGAGCAGCACCGCCACCAGGGCGATCCAGCCGGGCAGCGTGGCGGCGGCGTGCTCGCGCAACGCGTGGTCGGCGCGCGGGGGACGGCGGGAGGTGGCGGCGGTGACGACACCGCCCGGGGTGGCCTCCGGCAGCTCCACCGTCTCCGGGCTCGCCGCCTCCAGCGGATCACGCAGGTCGACGGGGCCGACCGCCCGGGCGGTGACCACGGCCGGCGGGGTGGTGACCGGCCCGCCGGCGAGCGGCTCGGCCACCCGGCGCGCCGCACCGTTCAGAGCGGCGGCGGCCACCTTGGCCATGGGGCTGGAGCCGGAGGCGGAACGTTCCGGCAGGGCCGGGGGCAAGGCCTTGGAGAGGCTGTCGGGTCGCTGCGAAGTGTCGCGGGTGACGTCCATGCACGGATCCTCGGGTTCAGTGTGTCGCGCAACGGGCGGCCCGGATCTGACGGGCAGTGCCAGAGTCAGGCTAAGTTCATACGTCATCAAATGCGACATTTGGGATAGAGCGTGTCGACATTCACTGACGAATCATCCGAAGTCCGACCTGACGCGCAGGCACATGAGTGGATGGTCGGAGTTGTTCAGCGCCGCCGCCGGCCGGGGCCCCGGGCGAGGACCCGGCGGGCGATCAGCCCGGCCCCGGCGAGCAGCAGCAGGACACCGGCGAGGCCGCCGCGCCAGCCGTCCGACCGGGAGTGGTCGGACGCCGTCCGCGCCCTCTCCTCCCCCGGTCCGGTGGGCCGATCGGCGGGCGGCGCGGCCAGTGCGCGGGAGGAGTCGGCGGCCGTCCGGCCGGGCGCCGCTGCCGTGGTCCCGGAGGTGGCGGCCGTGGCCGAACGGGTGGTGACGGCGGCCGGGAAGGTGGCCGGAACGGTGAGAGCGGTGGCCGCAGCCGCGGTCACCGAGCCGGACGGGGTCGCCGACGGGGAGCCGGGCGGCGAGACCGGGTGGACGGACGGGGAGGAGGAGGGGGACGGCGAGACCGGAGGAGTGGAAACGGCGGCAGAAGGCGACCGGGACGGCAGCGACGACGGGGTGCTCCCGTCGGCGGGTGCCGCGGCGGCGGACGCCACCGGGGCGGCGCCGGTGACCGGCGGGACCGTGATCGGCAGCAGCCCCGGCGGTACGGGCACGGCCACCAGTACCGGCTCCACGGCCGGGGTACCCGGCGCCGCGGGCGGCGTGGACGGCGTGGACGGCGCGAATGGCGCGGGCGGCGTGGACATCGCCGCCCCGGCCGGGGACGCAGCGGGCGAGGGCGTCCCGCCAACCGGCGTGCCGCCCGGCGCCGGGGCGGGCGACTTGGGGGCGGGCGACGTCGAGGCGGACGGCGTCTGGGCGGGCGACGTCGCGGGAGCAGCGACCGCGGGCGTCACCGTCGGCGTCGTCGCGGGTGGCGTGGCGACCGAGGGAGCGGCCGGTGTCGACGGAGCCGCACTGGCCGAAGGAACCGCCGACGCCGAAGGAACCACCGGGGTCGCCGGAACCGCCGACGCCGAGGGAACCACCGGAGCCGCCGGGGCCGCCGGGGCCGCCGGGGCCGCCGGGGCCGCCGCCCGGACCGCGACGGGCACCGCCTCGGCCGCCGTCCCGTTGCCCGCCGGGTCGGTCGCCGTGACGACCAGCCACTGCTCACCGTCCACCAGATCCCGGTTGGCCGTGCAGACCCAGCTGCCGTCGATGGCGGCGGTGGCCCCGCAGGCCACGATCCGCTCGGCCGAGGCCGCACTGCCCGAGCGGGCGGTGACGATCACCGTGGCCCCCGGTTCCGCGCGCCCGGCCAGCTTCGGCCGGGCCACCCGGACGGTCTCCCCGGCGGCCGGCACGGTCAGCGCCGGCCGGTCCGGCGGAACGGTGTCGACCACCAGCCCGACGGCCCGGCCGGCCGTCCGGTTGCCCGCCGCGTCCACCGCGGTCGGGGTGAGCCGGTGGCGCCCGTCCGGCAGGTTCTCCACCGGCAGGCAGGACCACGAACCCTCGGAGCGCACCGCCGTGCTGCAGAGCTCGACGGCGGGGCCGCTGCGGGCACCGGCCGGCTCGTCGACCACCGACACCGTGCTGCCGGGCTCGCCGGTCCCGGTCAGCTGGAGGCCGGGGTCGTTGGTGAACTCGGGAACGGTGAGCACGGGGGCGACGGGCGGCGCGGTCTTCACCGTGATCCGGACCGGTTCGCCCCGCAGCACCAGGCCACCGCTGGTGGTCTCGACCGGGGTCAGGCTGTGCGGCCCCGCCCCGAGCGGGCCGCCCGGCCGACAGGACCAGTCGCCGCTCCGCTCGACCCGGGACCGGCAGAGCACCGCGTCGCCCTCCCGGACCTCGACCGTCGCACCCGCGACCGCGCCCTCGCCGCGCACCTGAGGGCGGGCGTCGGCGACCACGGCGCCGTCGACCGGCGCGGCGATCTCCGGGCGGGCCGCGCCCACCGTCAACCGGATCCGCTGGTCGGAGACCTGACCGGAGTCGGCGAATCCGCCGGCCGGCACCAGCTGGGCGGCGTCCCTCCCGATCCGCAGCCGGGCCCAGGTCTCCCCGGACGAGGCGTTGGAGGGGACGGTCCACTCCAGGGCCGCGCTGTCCGCGCCGGGCTGGATCTCGGTCTGCACCCGCTCGGTGGCGTCGAAGCGTCCGTTGCGGTCGAAGTCGATCCAGCCGGCCAGGGTGGCCGGCGCGCCGCCGACCGAGACCGGGACGGTGAGCCGGTAGTAGCGTCCGATCGCCGCCTCGGCGGGGTAGCTGATGGCCGGATCGGCGCCCTGGTAGTCACCGTGTCCGGGCTGGAGCTGCGGGGGCGCGGGGCTGGACCAGACGCTGTGCCGGCCGGCTCCGTGGTCGAGCTGGACCAGCGGTTCACCGCCGGCTCCTGCCGGCATCCCGGCGGGGACCGCCGTCGGTGCCGTCCCGCCGCCGGTCGCGGGCCGCCGGCCGTTCGGGCCCGAGGAGCCCGCGTCCGCACCGAGGAAGAGGTCGGAGAGCAGGTGGGAGGCGTTGCCGTAGTCCTGCGGGGCGGTGCTGACGCCCTCGTCCAGGGTCACGGTGTACGCCTGCTCCAGTGGCTCCGGCACGGTGCTGCTGCCGGCCCGGGCGGTGGACCTCGACTCGACCCGGAAGACGGCGGTGCGGAAGGTGCCGGCGAGCTCCAGGCTGCCCTCTGCGGCGGAGCCGGCCGAGGCGTCGTCGGTGCCGGCCGCGCCGGCCGGGGCGAGGGTGTTGCCGTCGACCGTCCAGCCGGGCCAGTCGGTGCGGTTGACCAGCGCGGGGGCGCTCGGCGAACCGCCGGTCAGGGTCAGCCGGGTCGCGGTGCTGGTGCTGCCGCCCTTCCCGGTGGCCAGTCCGGCGAGTCCGGAGAGGTGGAGCCGGGGGTTCCGGACGGGCCGGGAGAAGGTGAGCTGAAGCGTTCCCACGGTGCGCCAGGAGCCGTCCGCCTGCGGACGCTCGGGGGTGATCCGGAAAGTCTGCGCGGGATCCCCGGGCCGCACTCCGTCGGTGTAGAGCGCGGCTGCCCGGCCCCCTCCGGCCCGGTCGGCCAGCTCCCCCGGCGCGGCGACGACGGCCGTGCCCGGCGCGGCGGCGAAGTCGAGCTGCACGGTGAAGCCGGAGGGAAGGACCGCACGGTGTTCTCCGGACCAGCCGTCGGGGGACTGCTGGGCCGAGGACGGCGGTGGATTCCAGCCGATCAGCAGCCCGGCGGCCAGTGCCGCCGAGGCGCCGGCGGCCGCCGGGCGCAGCCGCCGCCCCCGGGCTGCCGTGGCACCGTGCCGGTCCGGGGCCGGTGCGGACGGGGCGGCCTCGCGGGAGAACTGTCGGCTCATCCGGCTCTCCTTCGGTATCGGCTGCCAGGGCGGCCGATGGCCGGGCAGTATGGGCACAAGATCCGACAAAACGGAATCACGATCCTGGGCCGGTCATACCGCGACACCTGCGCGGAAGGCCGTCTCCCACCCGATTGGCGGGCATCCGACCGGCAGGCCGGGAGGTACCCGAAAGTTACGCAATTCACCCTTGGGCAGTGCAATGCCGGGAATGGTGCGGAATCCCCGCGAATGCCACCGGATGCCGCCGCCCGGCACCTGAACCCTCATCGGGCGGGGCAGTTCGGCCAGGGCAGTGCAGGACAGGGCAGGGCAGGGCAGTCCAGGCCGGTGCAGTGCAGGCGGACCGGCCGGGGCGGATCGGTTCGAACGGCCCGCGCACCCGGCGGCGGCATCGACGCCGGCGACCGGCACCCTCGGCGCCGGGAACGCCCTGCGCTCCCGGCAGCCCCCGGCACTCCCTGCGCGGGACGGCCGACCGCCGGGGTGACCTCCGCCACCCGGGAACGGGAGAAGCCCCCGGCCGCTGGCCGGGGGCTTCTCGCTGGTGCGCTCAGCAGGATTCGAACCTGCAACCTCTTGATCCGTAGTCAAGTGCTCTATCCGTTGAGCTATGAGCGCTCGCCCTGGTGAAGGTGCCACCGGGGCGGTGCGGGGACAACATTACATGACCTGCGACGCGGGACGAAATCGATTGATCCGGGCCCCGGCCGCCCGCCGGCCCACCCCGCCCGGATCCGGCCCCGACGCCGCCCGGCCCGGGCCCGGGCCCGCCCCGGACCACGCCCGGCCCGCCCCGGAGCGCCCCCGGGACGCAGACCCGTCGGCGGGGCGGAACCCGCCCGGACATGCGAGAAGCCCCGCCGACAAGATCGTCGACGGGGCTCCCGGCTGGCGGAGGCTGAGGGATTTGAACCCTCGATGGGCTTTAAGACCCAAACCGCATTAGCAGTGCGGCGCCATAGACCGGACTAGGCGAAGCCTCCCCACAAAGACCGGACCCGCAGGGCGGACCCGTTCCGTGTGCCTGTGATGATGCCACAACCCGTGGGCTCGGCACCAACCACCGACAACGTTACTAGGCGGGTCGTCCCCGCCGCAAAGAAGAATGAGATACTGCCGTCTCCGGAGGAGCTGCCCTGAGCCGAGGAGACCTGTCGACGTGAGCAGCAGGCCGATCCGAGGCGCTGCTCGCCTCGCCGCCATACTCGACGCCCTGCCCGACGCGTTGCTGCTGGTGAACAGCAACGGCACCGTCGTCGATGCCAACAACGCCGCCGTCCAGGCCCTTCAGGCGCCCGGCACCTCGCTGGTCGGCATGGGCGTGCTGGACCTCCTGCCCGAGTTCGATCCGAGCCGGATCCCCGGCTCGATGCGCCCGGCGGCCCGCGAGGACGACGCGCTGGACCGCCCGGTCCGGATGACCGCCCGCCGTACCGACGGCACGACCTTCCCGGTCGAGGTCTCCGGCAACGACTTCGCCGACGACGGGGCGTCCTCCGGTGACGGGCGCGGCTACGCGCTCTCGCCGCTCGTCCCCTACGACCCCTACCGCGAGGGCTCCCGGTCCTCCGCGAGCGACCTGCTCCTGCTGCTGGTCCGCGACCTCTCCAGCCGGCTCGGCGTCGAGGCGGAGCTGCGCCGCCAGCACAAGCAGACCGAGATGATCCTGCGGGCCGCCGCCGAGGGCGTCCTCGGCGTCGACCTGGAGGGCCGCTGCGTGCTGGTCAACCCGGCCGCCGCGCACATCCTCGAGTACCGGGCCAGCGAGCTCGGCGGGCGCGAGCTGCACCCGCTGATCCAGCACTCCCGGGCCGACGGCACCCCGCTGGCGCTGGAGGAGTCCGCGCTGCTGGACACCCTGACCTCCGGTCGCAAGCACCGGGTGCGCGGCACCGTGCTCTGGCGCAAGGACGGCCGGCCGGTCACCGTCGACCTCACCACCGCCCCGGTCCGGGACGGCGACCAGCTGGTCGGCGCCGTGATGACGTTCACCGACCGCAGCCGCGAGCTGGCCCTGGTCGCCCGCAACGAGCACCTCACCGCCGTCCTGGAGAGCGAGCTGGGCGGCGCGCTGACCGCGCTGCACCGGCGGATCGACGCGCTCGCCGCCGACCCGGCCGGCCAGCTCTGGCCCGAGGCCAACTGGACGCTGCGGCGGCTGGCCGACGAGTGCCGCCGGTTCGGCAAGCTGATCGACGGGGTGCTGGCCCACCAGCGCTCCGAGGCCGGCGAGGGGTCGTCCGGGGGCCCCGGCGGGGGCGCGGGCGAGGCGCGGACCGGCAGGAAGTCCGCCGAGCGCGTCCCGGTCGCGCTGGACGAGGTGGTCCGGCGGGCCGTCGAGCACGCGGGCGAGCTGGTCGGCGCGGGGCGGGTGCGGTTCTCGGTGCACGCCGCCGCCGTCGAGGTGATCGCCGACGAGCAGCGGCTCGCCCAGGCGCTGGCCCACCTGGTGGCCGACGTCAGCGGTGTCACGCTCTCGCTGGACGCCGCCCCCGGCCTGCCCTCGCCCGGCCTGACCCCGGGTCCGCCCCCCGCCGGCGGCCCCGCGCAGGCGCCGGCCGAGACCGAGGTGCCGATGGTGGTGCTCGCCGCCGCCCAGCGCGGCGACGTCGCCCGGGTGGAGATCCGCGGCCCCGGCCGCGGCGGCAGCCCGGTCCACCTGCCGATCGCCCGCGCGGTGGTCGAGCGGCACGGCGGAGTGCTCCAGCCGCACGAGCTGCCCGGCAAGGCCGGCACCACGTACGTCGTCGAGCTGCCGCTGGACCCGGCCGCGGCGAAGGCCGCCGCCGAGCGCGCCGGCGCCGAGGGCCGGTCGGACCGGCCCAAGGAGAGCGACTCCGCCGTCCTGCCCGAGCTGCCCGGCATCCCGCAGCTGCCCACCGCGCAGCGGCCCGAGGACGGCGCCGAGGGTCCGTCGGAGGGTGCCGACCCGGCCGCCGATTTCGCGGACCGGCCCGGGGACGGCGAGCCCGCCGGGAAGCCGGCCGGCGAGCGGCGCGGGCGCCGCGGACGGCCGGCCCCCGAACAGCAGTCGCCGCAGGCCCTGCCGGCCGGCGACGGCGCCGACCCGGCGGACGGCCCGGGCGGTGCGGATGCGGCGGGCGGTGCCGGCGGCGCCCCGATCGCACTCGGCCCCGCGCCGGTCGCCCTCGGGCCCGCGCCGACCGCCCCCGGCGCCGCCGAGCAGTGGCCGCACGCGCCGGCGCGGGTCGAGCGGGCCGTCCCCGAGCAGTGGAACGGCACTGGCAACGACGCCGCCTACGGGCGCCAGGGCCTCGCGGGCCCGACCCCGCAGGCGGCCGACCCGTGGGGCAAGGACGACGGCCGGTCCGGCACCGCGTACGCCGTCCCCGTCGACGGCCTCCCGGAGGACCGGGCCGCCGCCGTGGCGCCCCCGGACGGTCCGCGCGGCCCGCTCGCCCTCGGCCCCGCCCCCGCGGACGCCCCCGCCGGTACCCCGGCGCACGGGACTCCCACCGACGGCACCTCCGCCGACGGCACCCCCGCAGGCGGCACGCCGACCGGCGCCGGGGCCGGCCCGGAGGCGGCCGGCGCACCGGAGGCGAAGCCCTCGCGGCGGCGCCGCGCGCTGCCCGCCGACGACTCGTCCGGCGGGTTCGCGCTGCCCGGCGTTCCCGACGCCGGCACCCCGCACTACCCCGGTCTGGAGCACGCCCTGCCCGCCGGACCCGCCCCCGCCCCGCCCGAGCCGGCCGCCGCGCCGACCGGTCGCCGCCGACGGCTGGCCGTCCCGCCCGGCCCCGGCGCCGAGCCGCAGGCACCGGCCGAGGGCGCCGGCACCGCCCTGGCGCCCGCGCGCCCCGCGCTGCCCGCCCCCGGGGCGGCTCCGGACGGCCGCGAGGCCGGTCCGCAGCCGGTCGCCACCGGGCTGGCCGAGCTGGTGCCGCCCCGCCCGCTGCACTCGCCCGCCGTTCCGGGCGACCAGCAGGACGGCGCCGGCCGCGACCAGCACGGCGGGCCCGACCAGGCGGGCTTCCCGGTCGCGCTGCCGCCCGCACCGCTGCCGCCCGTGCCGGTCCCGCTCCAGGGCACCGGCGCGCCCCTCCCGGGGCCCGCGGCCGACGCGCCGCAGCAGTCCGCCGGGCAGGAGGCCCGGACGGCGCCGCGGCCGATGGCCGAGCTGCCCGCCGCCGGCCGCAGCGGGACCGCGGAGCACCCCGCGGCGGCGCCCGCCGCCGAGGACGGCGGACGCCGCCTGCTGGTCTGGCCGGAGCCCGACCCGGCCACCCGGCAGGCGCTGCAGGAACGCGGCTACCACCCGGTGATCGTCCGCTCCCGCGAGGAGGTCGACGCCCAGGCGGCCGGCTTCCCCGCCGCGCTCTTCGTCGACCCGCTGACCGGACCGATCACCCGGACCGCGCTGCAGTCGCTGCGCACGGCCGCGCTCAACAGCCGCGTCCCGGTGCTGGTCACCGCCGGCCTCGGCCAGGCCACCCGGGACGCCGCGTACGGAGCGGACCCGGCCGTCCTGCTGCGCGCGCTCGCCCCGCGCGACGGAGAGAACCACGCCCCGCGCGTGCTGCTGGTCGAGGGCGACCCGGACATCGCCGCCGCCATGATCAGCAGCCTGGAGCGGCGCGGCATGCACGTCGAGCACGCGACGGACGAGAACGACGCCGTCGCCCGCGCCAGCAGCGTGCAGCCCAACCTCGTGGTGATGGACCTGTTCCAGATCCGCCGCCGCCGGGTCGGCCTGCTGGACTGGCTGCGCGCCAACGACCGGCTGCACCGCACCCCGCTGGTCGTCTACACCTCGGTGGACCTCGACCCGCGCGAGCTGCCCCGGCTGCGCACCGGCGAGACGGTGCTGTTCCTCGCCGAGCGCTCGACCACGGCTGACGTCCAGTCGCGGATCGTGGACCTGCTCGGGCGGATCGGCGCGATGGGCGAGGCGGGCGTCGCCGCCGCGGGCTGACGGACGCGGCGGCGACGCAGCACGCCGCGGCACGGACGCGGCAGGGACGCGGCACGGACGCGGACAGGCCGGGGGCCGGCCGCCCCTTGCCGGGGTGGCCGGCCCCCGGGCCGTCCTGCGGGCTGCGGGCTACTCCTTGCCGAGCAGCGTGACGGTCAGCTCGTGCGCCGCGTACCTGGCGCGGATCACCTTCTTGTCGAACTTGCCGACCGAGGTCTTCGGTACCGACTCGACGATCGACCAGCGCTCCGGGAGCTGCCAGGAGGCGACCCGCCCGGCCAGGAAGGCGCGCAGCTCCGGCAGCCCGGCCGTGGCGCCCGGCCGCAGCACCACGGTGGCCAGCGGACGCTCGCCCCACTTCTCGTCCGGCACCGCCACCACGGCCGCCTCGGCCACCTCCGGGTGGGCCATCAGGTGGTTCTCCAGGTCCACCGAGGAGATCCACTCGCCGCCGGACTTGATCACGTCCTTCGCCCGGTCGGTGAGGGTGAGGTAGCCGTCCGGGGTGATCGTGCCGACGTCCCCGGTGCGGAGCCAGCCGTCCTCGGAGAACTTGTCGTCCGGCCGCTCCGGGTCGTTGCCGGCGCCGCCGTAGTACGCCCCGGCGATCCACGGCCCGCGCACCTCCAGCTCGCCCGCCGCGACCCCGTCGTGCGGCATCCGCTCGCCGGCCGGGCCGATCAGGCGGGCCTCGACGGACGCCGGGAAGATGCCCTGGGTGACCCGGTACGGCCACTCCTCCTCCGGGGTGAGGCCGCCGGGCGGCTGGGCGAAGGAGCCGAGCGGCGAGGTCTCGGTCATGCCCCAGGCGTGCACGACCCGGATGCCGTGGCGCTCCTCGAAGCCCTTCATCAGCGACGGCGGGCAGGCCGAGCCGCCGATGACCACCATCCGCAGGCTGGAGGTGTCGTACTCGCCCGCGTCCAGCTCGTCCAGCAGGCCGCTCCAGATGGTCGGGACGGCGGCGCTGACGGTGGGCCGGAGGGCGGAGATCATCTCCGCCAGCGGCTTCGGCTGGAGGAAGCGGTCCGGCATGAGCAGGTTGGCGCCGGACATGAAGGCGGCGTGCGGCAGGCCCCACGCGTTGACGTGGAACATCGGGACCACCGGCAGTGCGGTGTCGCGCGGGGTGAGGGCGAAGTTGTCGCCGGTGTTGACCTGCAGGCAGTGGAGGTAGACCGAGCGGTGACTGTAGAGCACGCCCTTCGGGTCGCCGGTGGTGCCGGAGGTGTAGCAGAGCGCGGCGGCCTGGCGCTCGTCGATGTCGGTCGCCCAGGGGAACTCGGTCGGCCGGTCGGCGATGAGCTCCTCGTAGTCGTGCACGGTGCCCGGGAAGCCGTCCAGGACGGACCGGTCGCCGGGGCCGGTGACCACGATGTGCTTCAGCGTCGGGTTGAGCCGGGGCAGCACCGCGGCCAGCAGCGGGAGCACCGTGCCGTTGACGATGATCACGCGGTCGGCGGCGTGGTTCACGATGAACGCCAGCTGGTGCCCCGGCAACCGCAGGTTGAGCGTGTGCAGCACCGCGCCCATCGACGGCACCGCGAGGTACGCCTCCAGGTGCTCGGCGTTGTTCCACATCAAGGTGGCCACCCGGTCGTCCCCGGTGACGCCGAGCTCGTCCCGCAGCGCGTACGCCAGCTGGGCGGCGCGCGCCCCGACCTCCGCGTACGTCCGGACCACCGGCCCCGTCCCGTCCCAGGTCGTGACGGTCGAGCGCCCGTGGATGGTCGAGCCGTGGGTGAGGATCCTGGCGACGGTGAGCGGTACGTCCTGCATCGTGCTGAACACGGGTCCTCCTTGACCGGGCGGCACTGCGGCTGCGACGGCCCCGCCGCTACTGGTGGGTAACGGGGGCAGTCGAGCCCGATTCTGCCCCTCCCACCTCGCCGCTGTCAGCATCCCGGCCCCGTCGGGCCGATCAGTGGTTCCCGGCCGCGGCGCCCTCGGCCGGGCGGCGGCACGCGATACTGGGCCGCATGAGTGACAGTGGTGACGACCGCCTGGTCGACCCGGGGCCGACCGGGTTCAAGGCGCCCTGCCCGTGCTGCTCCGGCGGCGTGCGGACCCGGGCCCGGCTGGGCGTGCGGTCGGACCGGTCGGGGACCGGTCACATCCCGGAGACCTGTCGGGACTGCGCCGGGAGCGGCTGGCTCTCCCTCGGCCTCCGGGGCTGATGCGCCGCCGGCAGCGGCCCCGGCCGCCGGACGCGTCCGGCGGGGCCCGGGCGGGAGCGGCATGACGGCCGGTCAGGCCGTCCGGCCAGGGCTGGTCGGGGCCGGTCAGGGCCGGTCAGGGCTGGTCGGGGCTGGTCGGGGCTGGTCGGGGCTGGTCGGGCCCTCCTCGGGGCCGGGTGCGGCCGGCCGGTCGGGGCCTCCTCAGGGCCGCGTGCGGCGGCCCGGTCAGGCCGCCCGGCAGGGCTTGTAGAGCCGGACGCAGGCCTCCGGCTCGGGCGTGTACGCCGGGTCGAGCACCCAGCCCTGCTCCGCGGCGATCCGCAGCACCTCCTGGGCGCCGGCGCCGCGGTAGGTGGCGAGGTTGACCCGGGTCCGGGCCGGCACGACTGCCTCGACGACGGGCGAGGGGACCCCGAGCTCGTCGGCCTTCTTCGGGGACGCGCCCCGGCCGGGCTTCAGGATGCGCCGGATGTGGCGCTCCCAGGCCGCGGAGCTGCCGGTCAGCTCCGCCCAGAACGCCCGCGGGCCGACCGCCCAGCGCGCACCCCAGCGGTCCCAGTAGTCCGGCCGGGCGTGGCGCCCCCCGAAGAACAGCAGGCCGAGCACCCCGCAGAGCGGCACGTAGGCGATCTGCAGCACCAGCATGAAGGGCAGCAGCACCGCAGGCCGGCTCGGCTGCGGCCCCCACGGCGTGCCGGGGGCCGCCGGCGGGTCCAGCGGGCCGGGCGCGGCCACCGGGGCCGGCGCCGGGAAGACCCGGCGGAGCCGGACCCTGCCCTCGTCGCTCGCCCCGCCCTGCCAGCCGTACCGCTCGGCGATCCGCACCACACCGGCCGCCCCGAGTCCCCGGTAGAGGCGCAGCGCGAGCTTGACGTGCATCACGCGCGAGAAGTCCGCCTCGACCGAGCCGTCGCCGAACGCGTGCCGCTGCTCGGCGTCGCGGATCCGGCGCTCCACGATCGGGGTGACGTAGCGCTCCCAGTCCTCCGGCCGGCCGGTGAGCTCGGCCTTGAGCCGGCGCGGCGGGATGAAGGTGCGGTTGACCTTCAGCCAGGCGTCCGAGGAGGGCGCGGACGGGCCGCTGCTCCCGCTCCAGAGCAGGATCACGAACAGCGCCACCAGGGCAGCGATCCAGAGCGGCGCGTAGATCCACTGCAGGGTGAACTGCAGCAGCACGGCGACCGGGTTGCGCCGCGGCGCCGGACCGGGGTGGCCACCGAGCGGGCCACCCGCTCCGGCCGGGGCCGGGCGCTGCGGCGCGGGCCGGTGCGCGGGCGAAGGCTGGGCGACGGGCGCCGCCCCTGAGGGGACCGGCTGCGCGGGGATGGGCTGCGCGTACGGGTTGGCCGGGTACGGGTTGGCCGGGTACGGGGCCGGGGCCGGGTACGGGGCCGGGGCCGGGTACGGGGCCGGGGCCGGGTACGGGGCCGGGGCCGGGGCCGGGTACGGCTCGCCGTACGGGTTCGGCGCCCCCTGCGCGTACGGGCCGCCGCCCGGGCCGTACTGGACGCCCTGGCCGTACTGGGCGTGCGGACCGCCCTGCGCGTACGGGTTCGGTTGCGACGCGCCGCCGTGCCCGCCCGCTCTTCCGCCGTACTCCTGGTCCGTCATCCCCGTCCCCCGTTCTCGACCGAGCCGACCGCGATCGGGTCGACGGGCCACCCTAACCGCCTGCGCGGACCCGCCCCGGCCCGTCGGTCCGTCAACTCGCCAGCGGGGCGTCGACCTCGTTCCGGTCGATGACGAGCGTGGCGCCGCCGTACGTCTCCTCGACGTTGCCGTGGTGCTGGTGGACGCGCTGGTGGTTCGTCCAGAGATCCGGGCTGAGCGGGCCCTCGCCGGCCGTGTCGGCGTGGTCGTTCCAGCGCGCGTACCAGAGCGTGTCCGGCAGCGGGGAGCTCCCGGCGCGTGCCGCGGCGGCGAGATCGGCGATGCCGGAGTCGAGGCTGGAGTAGAAGCCGGACCGGAAGCCCGCGCCGTGCAGGCCCTGGGTCCAGCCGAGTGCGAAGTCGACGACGGCCTGGCCGCAGACCGGATCGTGCGGCGGGTAGGCCTCGATGTCGAGGAAGACCGGGCTGCCGCCGCCCAGACCGACGGCGCGCAGGCCGCGGACCGCCTCGGCGGCCTCCTGGCGCCCTTGCTGGACGGCGCGGGCCGGGTCGATCCGCAGCGGCTTGCTCCCGAGCTCGCGGCACGGCGCCTGCAGCCCGACGTGCACCGGGAGGAACCGCCAGCCCATCGCGCGCGCCTGGCGGACCCAGCCCGCGGTCAGCTGCGGCTGGGCGCAGGCGCGCTGGCTCCCGCTGGTGTAGATGCCGAGCGCCCCGTACGGGGAGGCGCCGCGCCAGGCCCGCAGGGTCTCCAGCGGCGGGGCGGTGCACGCGTCGAAGGCGGCGCCGCGGTAGTTGTCGCGGGCGGCGGGGGGACCGGCCCGGTCCGGCAGGACGGTGGTCCGGATGCGGGGGACGGCGACCGCGACGGTCTCCGCGGCGCCCGCGCCCGCCCCGTCGACGGCGAGCAGCAGGACGAGGGAGGCGGCGGCCATGGCCGCCGAGCGGAGATAGCGCACCCGGCCTTGATACTGACGGATCGTCGGACGATGGCGCCAACCGCGCCGGGCCCGCCGGAGAAGCTCACCCTTTCGGGGGCACCCGTCCGTATCCGTCCCGATATTTGTAACGAGCTTGCCGCAGGCTGACTCCTTACGGCAAACTCGCCAGCATGCCCACGCCCCACCTCACCGAAACCACCGCCCCGGCGCCGGCCTCCGCCGCCGAGGCTCTTGCCATGCCGCCCGCCCCCAAGGGCGAGCCCGCCGGCGAGCGCGGTGGCTGGCGACGAGGCGGGGCGCCCGGCTCGGAGCTGCCACCGGAAGCACCGTCCGCCGGGCCGACCGGCCGGCGGACCCCGAAGTTCCTGCGGCGCCCGGAGCGAATCCCGGCGCCGCTTCTCTGTCTGGCCGCGATGCTGCTGGTCCAGCTCGGGATCGCGCTGTCCAAGCCGCTGTTCGGCCCGCTGGGCGTCAGCGGCACGACCTTCCTCCGGCTGGGCTTCGCCGCAGTGGTGCTGCTCGCCGCCACCCGGCCGACGCTGCGGGGGCGCCGCGCCCGCGACGTGGCCGCCGCCGCCCTGCTCGGAGTGGCCTCCGCGGGGATGACGTTCCTGTTCGCCGGTGCGATCGACCGGCTGCCCATGGGCACCGCCGCGACCATCGAGTTCCTCGGCCCGCTCGCCGTGGCCCTGGTCTTCGCCCGGCGGGCCAGCCACCTGCTCTGGGCCCTGCTGGCGGCCGGCGGCGTGGCGCTGCTGACGCTGCTCGGCGAGGACGGCGGCGGGTCGTCGCTCGACCCGGTCGGCCTGGCGTACGCCTTCGGGGCGGCCGCCTGCTACGCCGCGTACATCCTGTTCACCGACAAGGTCGGCGCCGCGTTCCAGGGCTTCCAGGGGCTGGCGGTGTCGATGACGGTGGGTGCGCTCGCGCTGGCGCCGTTCGGGCTCGGCCAGGCCTGGGACGGGCTCACCGCGCCGGGCGCCTCGCCGCTGGTGCTGCTGCTGTCGGTCGCGGGCGTCTCGCTCCTGGTGCCGGTGATCCCGTACGCGCTGGAGATGACGGCGCTGCGGCGGATGCCGCAGCGGGTGTTCAGCGTGCTGGTCAGCCTGGAGCCGGCGGTCAGCGCGCTGGTCGGCCTGGTGGTGCTGGGCCAGCTGCTGGGCGCGGCCCAGCTGGCCGGGATCGGCTGCGTGGTGGCCGCCAGCGTGGGCGCCACGCTGACCGGGCGGCGCTGACCCGGCCGGGTCGCGCCGGGGCGGGTCGCGCCGGGGCGGGGTTCGCGGAAGCGCTCCCGCCCCGGCGCCCTACGGCCAGAGCAGCGTGCGCGACCACTCCGGAGCGCGCACCGGGCCCGTCCGGGTGTAGCGGAGCCGGACGTGGCGGCGGTCCGCGTCGCCCTGCCAGAACTCCACCTCGTTCGCCCAGAGCGTGTACACCGCATGCCCGGCCGCCACGGCGTCCGGGGTGGCCTCCAGTCGGCGACGGGCGACCGCGACCGCCTCGTCGTACTCGGCCAGCGAGCCCAACGGCTCGCTCTGCCGGCCGACCAGCGCGCCGACCCGGGCGGCCGGGGAGCGGGTGGCGAACTCCGCGCCGGCCACCTGGTCCGCGGCCCGCTCGACCGTCCCCCGGACCCGCACCTGGCGGCCGAGCTGGGGCCAGTAGAGGGTGAGTGCGGCGGCCGGGTGGTCGGCGAGCTGCCGGCCCTTCGGGCTGTCGGCGGCGGCCGAGAAGACCCATCCCGTACCGGCGGCGTCCACGTCGCGCAGCACCAGGACGCGGGCGTCCGGCATGCCGTCGGCGTCCACCGTGGAGAGCGTGGCGACCTGCGGGTCCAGCACACCGGCCGCGAGGGCGGTGGCCAGCCAGTCGACGAAGAGCGGGCCGGGCTCGCCGGGCGCCGCCTCGGCGTCGAAGGAGGGCAGTGGACGGGCCATCGGCGGGCGGCCGAGCAACAGCTCGGGCACGGACCTGGCTTCGGGCCTGGCCTCGGACTTGGTCTCGCTCGCCCCGGACCCGGCGTCGGGTCCCGGGGCAGGCCTGGCCTCGCCCGGACCGTTCACGCCCGCCTCCTCCGCTGCCATCGCGCCCTTCCTTCCGGTTGCCGCGGCCGCAGCCCCGCGACGGCCCGACCGTCGGGCCCGGGCGCGGGTCTTGCGCTGTCGGAGCGCAACCGTACCGCCGCGGGGTGACGGCGCCGCGGCCACCCTGGCCGGTCGGCCCCGGGCGGCGCACCCGCCCGGTGGCGCCGTGCGTTCGGGCCCGAACGCACGGACCCCGGACGCACTCGTGGGCGGTGCCGTCGACGGCACCGCCCACGAGGCCGGTTTCGCGGTGACCCTTTCCGCTGCCCCGGGTCGTTCCCTGCATCGGATCGTCCCCTGCTGCGGCTCCGCGAGCGCCTTCCGGCCCCTCGGAACCGCCACGAGCCCGCCGCGGATGCTCAGCTCACCCGCGGCGTCCCACCTCGGGCGCCCCCGCCGTCGGTGGGACCCGTTCCGGTCAGTTGAAGACCGGGGCGAAGACGACGTTGACGTTCTTGTTGGCCTGGCCGGCCAGGACGGCCCCCGAGTTGTCCTTCACCGCGAGGGTGTTGGCCTGGTTCGAGGCGCCGGAGCCGGTGGCCGTCTGCTGGGTGGAGACGTAGTTGCCGTCGACCGAGCCGAAGACGTTGCCCGTCCCGACGTTCGACACCACGCTGCTGTTGGAGCCGTCGTCGGCCGCCGCGCCGTTGTCGGCGGCGGCGGAGCCGGCCCCCGCGAGCAGCAGACCGGCCGCGAGCGGGGCGGCGCACAGGAGACCGGCCAGCCGGCGGGTGCGGATCCGAGCCATGGATATCCTCCGAAAACTGTCAATCGTCATCGCGTGATCCGTCATCGCGTGATCGTTCGATCATTCGATCGTTCAAGGTGATGCGTTCCTGCATGCGGTGCGGGAGTTCGCCGGCCAGACGAACACCTGCGGCTGCGACGCCGGGAGACAGACTTCCGCAACAAATCGACAAAGCGCCACCACCCCGCGGCTCTTTCGCCCTTTCGCGTGATATCCGGGGTGCCGGCGAATAACACTCTCCGCAGCGGAGATCGCGCGCACTCACCGGCGATGACCAGGGATTTCGCCCGAACGTTCCGATCCCGGGAGGCTTCGGACGGCGGCGCGCGGAAGGCGCACGCACCACCTGGCGCACCACCTGGCGCAGCGCGTCCGGGAATGCGCCCCCGCGATGGGAGGGTCACCACCCACTGTCGATATATCCAGCCATTCTATGACCGTTCCACAATCCTATTGAGTCACCGGGGAAAGACCTCAGACCGCCTTGCCCGGATTGAGGATGCCCAGCGGGTCGAAGACCGCCTTCAGCTGCCGCTGGAGCTCCACGGCCACCGGCCCCAGCTCGCGCGCCAGCCACTCCCGCTTCAGCAGGCCCACCCCGTGCTCCCCGGTGATCGTGCCGCCGAGCTCCAGCCCCAGGGCCATGATCTCGTCGAAGGAGAGCTGGGCCCGGGCCGCCTCCTCGGGGTCGTCCGCGTCGAAGATGACGATCGGGTGGGTGTTGCCGTCGCCGGCGTGGCTCACCACGCCGATGGTCAGCGCGTGCCGTTCGGCGATCTCCGCCACGCCGGCCAGCATCTCGGCCAGCCGGGAGCGCGGCACCGCCACGTCGTCGATCATCGTGGTGCCCAGCCGGTCCAGCGCCGGCAGCGCCAGCCGCCGCGCCTCCAGGAGCAGCTCCGACTCCGCCTGGTCCTCGGCCGGCACCACCTCCGTCGCCCCGGCCGCCCGGCAGATCTCCCCCACCACGGCCAACTCGCCGGCCGGATCAGGCCCGTCGAAGGCCACCAGCAGCAGCGCCTGGGTCGACTCCGGCAGGCCCATCTGCCCGAGCTCGTTGACGGCCCGGACGGTCACCGCGTCCATCAGCTCCATCAGCGACGGCGTGAGGCCCCGCGCCATCACCTCGCAGACCGCCGCCCCGGCCGCGTCCGCGCTCGGGAACTCCGCGGCCAGCGCCAGCTGGGGCGCGGGTGCGGGCCGCAGGGCCACCACCGCCCGGACCACCACGCCCAGCGTGCCCTCCGAACCGACCAGCAGCCGGGTCAGGTCGTAGCCGGCCACGCCCTTCGCCGTCCGACGGCCGGTGGAGAGCAGCCGCCCGTCCGCCAGCACCACGTCCAGCCCGAGCACGTACTCGGCGGTGACGCCGTACTTGACGCAGCAGAGCCCGCCCGCGCCGGTGCCGATGTTGCCCCCGATCGTGCAGGACTCCCAGCTGGACGGGTCCGGCGGGTAGGAGAGACCCAGGCCTGCCGCGGCCCGCGAGAGTTCGGCGTTCACCACCCCGGGCTCGACGACCGCGATCCGGTTCACGGGGTCGAGCTCCAGGATGCGGTTCATCTTCACCATGGACAGCACGATGCAGCCGTCCACGGCGTTGGCCGCCCCGGAGAGCCCGGTCCGGGCGCCCTGCGGCACCACCGGGACGCGCAGGTCGGTCGCCGTCCGCAGGATGTGCTGAACCTGCTCGACCGTCTCCGGGAACGCCACCACCGCCGGGGTGCCGGCCGTGCAGAAGCCGGCCATGTCGTGGCTGTAGGCGGCCATCACGTCCGGGTCCACCACCAGCGCACCGGGCGGGAGGCCCTGTGCCAGCCGGTCCGTCAGATCACTCATCGCCGCCTCCGCTCGTCCGGCGCCGCGGAGCCCGGTGGTCGCCCGGGCCGGCGCCGCCCAGTCCGCACGCCGTCGGGCCGCGGGGCCGCCACTCGTGCGCGGCCCGGTCGTACGCGGCCCATCGCCTTCGGTGGCACTCTGCCCGGCGGGTGCCCGACCGGCAAGTACGCCGTTCCGGACGGGGCGCCCGGGGCGTGCGACCGGGGCCGGTGTGCCGCCGGCGGCCGGTGCGCCGCCCGGGACCCACTCGGCCGCGGTTCAGACCCGGCGCAGCGTCGGGGAGGCGAGCGCCGCCAAGCCCGCCGCGCCGGTGGCGAGCGCGCAGAGCAGGGCCGGCAGGCGGACGCCCGCCGTGTCCGCGAGGACCCCGAGCAGACCGGTGGAGAGCACCAGCGCTCCACTCTGCACCAGCGTCAGCAGGGCCTGCACCCGGGAGAGGTGGGTGGTCGGCGCGGCCCCCAGCACCAGCGGCCCCAGGTGGCAGGCGAACAGGCCTGCACCCGCCCCGAGCACCACCCCTCCCGCGACCGCCGGCACCGCACCCGGCACGGCGCCGCCGAACACCGGCGCGCCCGCGACCGGCCCGCCGGGCGCCCAGGCCAGCACCGCGATCCCCGCCGACGCCGCACAGAGCCCGGCCGCCGCCCCGACCCCGGCCCGCCGCAGGCCGCCCCGCCAGGCGACCACGGCCGCCACCACGAGCACCCCGGCCCCCTCACCGCCGCCCACCAGGCCGGCCGCGCCGGCGCCCCAGTCGTGCGCCCGGGCCAGCAACGGCACGAGCAGCGACACCACCGGCAGCAGCGCCCCGGCGGCGGCCCCGGTCAACAGCAGGGAGGCCCGCAGCAGCGGGTCTCCCGCCGCCAGCCGGACACCGGCCGCCGCCTCCCGGAGCAGCCCCGACGCGCCGGCCGACCGGGCCGGCGGCGCCTCCGCCGGGCGGAGCCGCAGCAGCACCAGCAGGACGACGCCGAAGCTCACCGCGTCCGCCAGCGCCGCCCCGGACAGTCCGCCCAGGGCGACCAGCACCCCGCCGAGCGGCGCCCCGAACAGCGCCGCCACCTGGCCGCCCGCCTGGCGGAGTGCGAGCGCGCGGGGCAGCCGGTCGGCGCCCACCAGCCGGCGCGGCATCGAGCCGCTCGCGGGGAGGTAGAACGCGTCGACGGTGCCGATCACCGCCGCGGCGGCCACCAACAGCCCGAGCGGGACGTCCCGGCCGGACGCGGCCCCCGCGAGCACGAGGGTGGCGACCAGCATCACGGCGTCCCCGACGAGCATCACCCGGCGCGCCCCGAACCGGTCCGCCACGGCGCCGCCCAGCAGGACGAGGGCCGTCCGGGGCAGCGTGATCGCGGTCAGCACCAAGCCGGCCGCGCCCCCACCGTGTGCGGACGCGGCCCAGCCCAGGGCGAAGTAGAGTGCCGCGTCCCCGAGCAGGCCGACCTGGACCCCGCCCAGCCAGAGCAGGTACCGGCCCGGCAGCGCGGCCGGCCGTGCCCCGGGGTGGGATGCCCTGAGGCGGGGTGCCCCGGGGCGGGCCGGCCCGCCGGCGGTGGGTGCCGGGCCGGTGGGTGCCGGGCCGGTGGACGGGGTGCCGGTGGACGGGGTGCCGGTGGACGGGGTGCCGGTGGACGGGGTGCCGGTGGACGGGGTGCCTGGACCGGGGTCGGTGCTCGTCGCCATGCCCGCCGACGGTAGGACCCTCGACCTGGTCGAGGGCAAGCCGCCGACCGACCGCCGCCCGGGCCGCCCCGCCGCCGACCGCCTCACGCCGGCGGCCGCGCGGCCCCGGCCGCACCGCCCCCGGCGGCCAGGGCCCTACCCGGCGCGGACCACCGGCTCCTGAAGCTCGGTCACCCAGTCCGCCGTGGACTCCGGGCACTCCAGGTACAGCTCCCGCGCGTACCCCGTCGAGCGGTAGCCGTTCTCGTCGATGAACCGGGCGAGCGTCTGGAAGGCGCCCAGGGCGTCGTCCATCGAGCCGCGGTGGACGACGGTCGCCGCCTCCTCGATCTCCGGCAGGTCGACCACGGCGAAGCCGTGCTCCGCCGTGGGCTCCACCGACGCACCGATCGGGACCGCCACCCGGATCAGCACCGAACCGTCCCCCTCAGGCGTGTCCTCGTACCGGGCCACCGACGGGCCGGTCCCGGCCACCCCGGCCTCCTCCACCCGCCGGCAGAGCTCCGCGAACAGCGGGCCGATCACCGGCGTGATGTCCTCCGGCTCGTAGCTCGCCGCCACGGCCGTCAGCTCCGCCACCCGGACCGGCGGCACCCGCTTCACCACGACATCCTGCTCGGGCATGCTTCCCTCGCTCTCGATCGTCCGGAGCCTCGCCTCGACCCGGGCCAGCCGCTGGGCGTCCGCCGCCATCGCTGCGGCGAGCTCGGCCCGCCGCAGCCGCAGCATCCCGCGCAGATCACCCGCGTCCACCCGCTCGTCCAGGACGTCGATCACCTGCTGCAGCGTGAAGCCGAGGTCCTTGAGCGCGATGACGCGGTTGAGCCGGGCGAGTTGGGCGGCCTCGTAGGAGCGGTAGCCGCTGACCGGGTCGACCCGGGCCGGGCGCAGCAGGCCGATCGCGTCGTAGTGGCGCAGCATGCGGACCGACACCCGGCCGTGCTTGGCGAAGTCTCCGATGTTGAACATGATGCCTCCAGTGCAGCCCCTGACACGGTGTCATGGTCAAGCACCGGATCCGCGCCCGGTCCGCGCCCCCTCCGGGGCCGGCTCAGTCGATCACGTCGAACCCCCGCCGCTGCCCCAACTCCCGCAGGCTGCGCTGCCCGGGGATGCCGTTCGCGTCCGCGCCCGAGTAGCCGAGGCTGCGCTGGAAGGCGGCGTACGCCTGCACCGTCCTGGTGCCGAGCGACCCGTCCACCCAGCGCGGTTCCAGGAAGCCCTCGTCGGCGAGCGCCTGCTCGACGATCCGGACCTCGCCGCCGTAGGTCTGGTGCCCCTGTTCGGCGCCGGGGTCGGTCCGGGCCGCCGCGACGACGTGGGCCAGTGAGACGCGGCGCGGCGAGGGCAGCCGCCCGAGCAGCCGGCGCAGCGACCCCTCCCCCGGGACGCCGTCCGCGGCGGACCCGGTGTAGCCCAGACTGTGCTGGTAGTCCTGGTAGTTGAGGGTGTCGGCGTCGCGCCACTCCTCGTCCGGACCGGCCGTGTAGTGCGAGCCGTGCCCCGCCGCCACCAGTGCCTCGCCCACCTCCCGCACCTGCGGGCCGTGCGCGCCGTAGCCGTACTCCAGCCCGTTGATGGTCACCCGGTACCGGGCCGGCGCGTCGTCGGACCGAGGCGGCGGCAGCGGCGTGCCCGTCCCGCCGCCGCTCACGAATGCGGCGATGCCGGGCAGCACCACGTCGTGGAACTGCCGCACCCGGGCGTCACCCGGGCAGGCGGTGCCGCCGTCCGACCAGTCCGGGAACAGCCGGTGGTACCCGAAGCCGGGGTCGTCCGTGCTGCGGCAGACCCGCACCGGGATGCCGTGCTGCCGGTGCAGCCAGGCGCCGAGCGCGACCAGCGCCGCCACCTGCGCGTCCGTCCACGGATCGGTGTGCTGGTCGTTGCTGGCCGACTCGACGCTGACCGCCCCGGTGCCGTCCGCCCGCCGGTTGGCCCGGTAGTTGGCGTCGGCCCGCGTCTGCGTCCCGATGAACTGGCCGACCGCCCCGTCGTAACCGACCCCGAAGTGCGACTCCAGGTTCGTGGAGTCCCGCCAGTACTCGTACATCCGCCGCGGCGTCCACGGCGCCGCGATGCTGTGGAAGATCACCTGCGTCGGCACGATCGCCGGCTGCGCGTCCGACTCGGGCTGGAGCTCCATCTTCTCCGCGCCGGGGTACCAGGCCATCTGTCTCTCCTCGCCGGGCCCAGGGCAGTCCGCCCCTTACCCCCGACACACGAGACACCGCCTCCACCCCGAGGACACCCCTGCCCCAAACCCCCCGTTCCGGTGAATTCCGCCCTCCGCTCCCCTACTGAGGTTGAACTCGCAATGTCGCCGGGTGGCTTAGGTGGGTCTGGTTGTCGGGCCGGTCTCGGCGAGGCGGCCCTTTATGACCAGACCGCTGGCCGCCGCTGATCACCTGGTGCGCTCAGTGCGGTCGTCGTACTGTTCGCGGGCGGCGACGACTTCTTCGATGTGCAGCACGGACCACTCCGTGAGCGCCTTCAGCGGTTCCCGTAGCGTCTGGCCGAGCGCGGTCAGCTCGTACTCCACGTGCGGCGGCACCTCTGGGTAGACGGTCCGGCTGACCAGCCCGTCGCGTTCGAGGGTGCGCAGCGTCTGGGTGAGCATCTTCTCGCTCACGCCCCCCAGCGCCTGCCGGAGATGACCGAACCGGGAGGTCCCGTTCCGGCCGAGTTCGCCCAGCACGAGGACCGCCCACTTGCTGCCGATCTGGTCGAGCAGGTCCCGCGACGGGCAGCCGCGCTCGTACGGATCGAATGACGGCATGGGCCCGGTCACATTCTTGACAGCAGCCATACGGCTCACCTCAATGCTTTCGCTGCGGTAAGTACCGTACCAAGAAGTGGCTACTCCCCAACAGAGAGTGTCCAGGTCATTCTCTGTTCCATCCCGCGGCGGACGGACCGCGGCAGGCGTGCGAGGCACGCGCGGAAGGAAGGAATGACCATCATGCCGATCGTCGTCACCGGAGCCACCGGCCAGCTGGGCAGGCTCACCGTCGAGGCACTGCTGCGGCGCGGGGTCCCGGCCACGGACATCATCGCGACCGGCCGGGACATCGCCGGGATCAAGGATTTGGCCGACCGAGGCATCACGGTGCGCCGCGCCGACTTCGCGGACCCCGACGGCTTGGCCGAGGCATTCGCGGGGGCGGAGAGGCTGCTGCTGATCTCGGCCTCGGTCCCCGTGGGCGAGCGGGTCGCCAACCACCGCCGCGTGATCGACGCCGCGGCATCCGCAGGCGTGTCGCTGGTGGCGTACACGAGCACGACGCACGCGGACACGGCCACCACCGTCATCGGTGCCACGCACGGCGAGACCGAGGCGTATCTGCGGGACCGCGGAATCCCCAGCGTGCTGCTGCGCAACGGCTGGTACCTGGAGAACTACACCAGCCAACTGCCGCAGATCCTGCAGAACGGCGCGGTCGTCGGCGCCGCAGGCGAGGGGCGGATCAGCGCCGCGTCCCGCGCCGACTACGCCGAGGCCGCAGCGGTCGTCCTCACCACTGAAGGCCACACCGGCGCCGTGTACGAGCTCGGCGGCGACGAATCGTTCACCCTGACCGAGCTCGCCGCCGCGATCTCCGCTGCGGCCGGAGAGCAGGTTACCTACGCCGACCTCCCGGTGGCCGAATTCGCCCAGGTACTGGCCTCCGCGGGCCTACCCGCCGAGCTGGCAGAGGTCCTCGCTGACGCTGACCGCGGTATGAACCGCGGCGAGATGTACACCGACTCGGGCGACTTGCGCCGCCTGATCGGCCGCCCGCCCGTGACCCTGGCCGAGGCACTCGCGGCCGCGCTGCATCACTGAGGTTGAACTCGTGATGTGGCCCGCAACCGGCCCACACACACCGGTCAGACCCGGTACAGAGGCGGGACAGGCCGGGACGGAACCGAAAAGGGCGGGTATCGGCAGCTTGCCGATACCCGCCCTGATCCGGGCTTTCCCCACCAGCGGAGAGCGTGGGATTCGAACCCACGGTGACGGGTCACGCCACGACAGTTTTCAAGACTGTTCCCTTAGGCCGCTCGGGCAGCTCTCCAGGCGGAGGTCAGCCTAACGGTTCCGGCCGGGTTCGGTGCACACGGTTTCCCGCGGCGGGGTCAGTTGTCGCCGACGCGCTCGCTGAGGGTCACCTTGGTGTTGAAGGTCTGGCCGTTGCGGGTGTACTCCACGTCGACGGTCTCGTTGGGCTTGTGGGTCCAGATGCGGCTCACCAGGGCGGGGCCGTTGTCGATCGGGACGCCGCCGAGCTTGGTGATGACGTCGCCCGGCTTGAGGCCGGCCTTGTCGGCGGCGCCGCCGGGGGTGACGGCGGGCGTGCCCTGGATGTCGCGGGTCTGGATCTGCGCGCCCTCGCCCTTGTAGTCGTCGTTGCGCAGCACGTCGAGCTTGGCGTAGACGGGCTTGCCGGTCTTGATCAGGGTCTCGCCGACCCACTTCGCCTGGTTGATCGGGATGGCGAAGCCGAGACCGATGCTGCCGGCCCGGCCGGTGCTGGAGGTGTTGGACTGGATCGCCGAGTTGATGCCGACCACCGCACCGGTGGAGTCGAGCAGCGGACCGCCGGAGTTGCCGGGGTTGATCGACGCGTCGGTCTGAAGGGCGTTCATGTACGAGGACTGGGCGCCGGTCTCGTCGCCCGAGGCGACCGGGCGGTCCTTGGCGCTGATGATGCCGGTGGTGACGGTGGACTCCAGGCCGTACGGGGCACCGATGGCGATGGTGGAGTCGCCGACGTTGACCTTGTCGGAGTCGGCCAGCGGAAGCGGCGTCAGCTTGCCCTTGGGCGGCGTGTCCAGCTTCACCACGGCGACGTCGTAGCCCTCGGCGCGGCCGAGCACGGAGGCGCCGTAGGAGCTGCCGTCGGCGAACTTGACCGTCAGCTTGCCGCCGTTGGAGGCCGGCGCGACGACGTGGTTGTTGGTGAGGATGTGGCCCTCGGTGTCGAAGACGAAACCGGTGCCGGTGCCGGACTCGCCGTTGCCCTGGGCCTTGATGGTGACGACGCTGGGCAGCGCCTTCTGCGCGATGCCGGCCACCGAACCGGGGGCGGGCTCGTTCTTCTGCGGGCTGCTGGCCTGGACGGTGGTGCTCCGGTGGTCGTTCGCGGAGGCGACGCTCCCGCCGTCGCGGTCGGCGACGGTCACGCCCACCGCTCCGCCGGCCACACCGGCGACGAGGGCGACCGCGGCGATCAGGGCGACCAGGCCGCCGCGCTTCTTGCGCGGGGCGCCGTGCCCGGGGGTGCCGGGGTAGTCGGAGGGGTAGCCGAGCGGGCCGCCCGGGTGGCCGGGGCCACCGGGGGCGCCGGTGCCGCCGGGGGTGACGTCGTGCGCGCCCCAGCCGCCGAGCGGCTGGCCGGCGCCGAACGGGTGGTGCTGGCCGGTCGCGCCGGGTGCCCCCGGGGCGGCGTACGGGTCGTGGGCCGCGGCGGCGGGCGCCGCGTACGGGTAACCGGCGGGCGCGGCCTGGGCGGCCGGAGCGGCGGGCGCGGCGGGCGGCAGGACCGGCGGCGGGGCGTCGATGTACCCGGTGTCGGCCGCGGCCGGAGCGGCGGCCGGGGCGGCCGGCGCCACCGGCGGAGCGGCCGGCTCGGGAGCGCTGACCTTGCTGAACGCCAGCGTCGGCGTGGACCCGCCGGCCGCCGGGGCGGCGGGCGCGGCCTCGGCCAGCGTGTAGTCGGCCTCGGGCGCCGCTGCGGGGGCGGGTGCGGACTGCGCCGAACCGTCAGGAGCGGGACCGCCCACCCCCTGGCCGGAGGGCTGCTCCCCCTGCGGCCCGGTGGACCCAACCTCGCGCTCGGTGCTCACGGACGACCTCCATAGCTGACAGGACCAACAACCATAGTTTTTCGCACACCCGATTCGATTGTCGTAAGGACCCTTCTGAAGAACTCATAAGAATCCTTAGCCCGGTCCGACAGCACGTGCCGAGGCCCCCGCGGCGGCCCCCGCACAGCCCCCTGCCGCGCCGCCCGCGCCGGCGGTCCGCCGTCCCGCGATGCGGACCGCCGGGACCACGGCCTTGGCGTTCCCCACCTGGCCGGTTAGCCTGTCGCTCCAAACTGACACGCGGGAGCTTGGACCCACCAGGCTGAGAGTGCGCCGGTCGACCGTACGCCACGGGCTCCGTGGACGGGCCGTCGAGGGGGCGCAGACCGCCGGAACCTGTCCGGGTAATGCCGGCGTAGGGAGTATCGGCCATGCCGTCTGCTTCGCCATCCTCTTCTTCGGGCGCGCCCGCGTCCAAGGATTTCCCCGAGTCGTCCACGACCGTTCACTCCGACGCCGCGGCCCCCGCCGGCGGTTCCACCGCGGTGCTGGACCGTCCGGGGCGGGGCGAGCGGGTCGAGGCGCCGCTCGTGCTGGACACCGAGCCGCCGCGCACCCTGCGTTTCAGGGACCACTTCGCGCTCTGGATGAATCTCGGCGTCAGCCTGATCGGCTTCACCACCGCCGCCACCGTGCTCGGCGCGCCCGGCAGCGAGCTGTCGCTGGCCGCCGCGGTGACCGCGATCGTGGCCGGCACGGTGGTCGGCACCGCGATGCTCGGCGTCGCCGCGCTGATCGGGGCCCGCACCGGCGCGCCCGCGATGGCCAACCTGCGCGGGCTCTTCGGGACGAAGCTCTCCTACGTGCCCACGGTGCTGAACATCGTCCAGTGCATCGGCTGGGGCGTGTACGAGCTGTTGGTCATCGCGATGGGTGCGCAGACCGTGGCGCACACCGAGGGCTACCGCTGGGCGTTCGTCGTGCTGGCGGGCGCGGTGACCACCGCGCTGACCATCTGGCCGCTGGGCGCGATCGCGGTGCTGCGCCGCTTCGTCGCCGCGGCGGTGGCGGTCGCGATGGTGTACTTCACCGTCCAGCTGGGCCGCCACGGCGTCCCGGACCCGGGCGCGGGCAACTGGCACGGGTTCCTCAGGGCCACCGACGCGATGATCGCCGTCTCGATCTCCTTCGTGCCGCTGGCCGCCGACTACACCCGCCACTCGCGCACCCCGCGGGCGGCGTTCTGGGGCAGCTTCTCCGGCTACACGATCGCCCAGGTCTGGTGCTACGTGCTCGGCCTGTTCGCGCTGCTGCAGGCGGACGGCGACGCCACGAGGATCTTCGACTCGTTCCTGGGCGTCTGGGCCGGCTGGCTCTTCCTGCTGGTACTGGTGCTGCGCGAGACCGACCAGTCCTTCGCCAACGTCTACTCGACCGCGATGTCGGTCCACAACCTGCTGCCGAAGGTCGACCGCCGGGTGCTGACCGGCGCGACCGGTCTGCTGATCACCGTCCTGGCGCTGCAGATCACCGAGTTCACCGACTCGTACTACGCCTTCCTCGGCCTGATCGGCTCGGTCTTCGTACCGATGTTCGCGGTGCTGGCGGTGGACTACTTCCTCGGCGCCGGCCGCCGCGGCTGGAACCTCGCCGCCGACGCGCCGTCCCGCTGGCTGATGCTGCTGCCGTGGGCGCTCGGCTTCGCGGTCTACCAGCTGATCGCGCCGACCGCGATCGCCGGCTGGTGGACGGACTTCTGGACCTCCGTCCAGGAGGCCCTGCACTTCACCCCGCAGGAGTGGACCTCGGCCTCGCTGTTCGGCTTCCTGGTGCCCGCTCTGGCCACCTGGGCGCTCACCCCGCTGACCCGCGGCCGGCGCTGACCGCCCGCCCGCACCGGAGACGGCCCCACGGATTGGGGCCGTCTTCGCTTCCGCTTCACCTCCGCCGCTTATCGTTGACGCCGTGACCAGCCCTGATCTCTCGCCTGCGGCGGCGCGCACCGCGCCGCCCGTCCAGGTGATCGCCCACCGCGGTTCCTCGCACGCCCTGCCCGAGCACACCCTTGCGGCCTACCGCCGGGCACTGGAGGAGGGCGCGGACGCGGTCGAGTGCGACGTCCGGGTGACCGCCGACGGTCAGCTGGTCTGCGTCCACGACCGCCGGATCGGCCGGGTCTCGGACGGCCGCGGCACGGTCTCCGCCATGACGCTGGCGCAGTTGGAGGCGCACGACTTCGGCGCCTGGAAGACCGGCGTGCCGAGCCGGGACCCGGAGCTGCGCGAGGTGCTGCGGCTGGAGAGCCTGCTGGAGCTGGTCGCGGACTGCGGCCGGCCGGTGGACCTGGCGATCGAGACCAAGCACCCGGTCCGGTTCCGGGGCCTGGTCGAGAGCGAGCTGCTGCGGATGCTCGACCGGTTCGGGATCGGCGGCGCCCACGGTGCCGCTACGCCGGGAGCCGGCACGCGGGACGCCGGCACGCGGGACGCCGACGGCCCGCGGGCCCGCATCATGAGCTTCTCCTCGCTCGCCCTGGCCCGGGTGGCAGCCGCCGCGCCGCAGTACCCGCGGGTGTTCCTGTTCGAGCGGATGCTGCCGCTGCAGGGCCGGCTGCGGCCGGGCGCGGCGCTGCCGGGCGGCGCGCGGATCGCCGGTCCCGGCATCGACCTGGTGCGGGCCAGGCCCCGGCTGGTCACCCGGCTGCGCGAGCTCGGCCACGAGGTGCACGTCTGGACCGTCGACGAGCCGGCCGACGTGGAGCTCTGCCTGGAGCTGGGCGTGTCGGCGATCATCACCAACCGCCCGGCGGAGGTCCTGGCCCAGCTCGGCCGGTGACGCCGCGGGCCGGCGGGCGCGCGGCTGCTCCTGGGCGCCCCGATCGCCCCGCGCGCCCCATTCGCCACGCGCGCCCCGGGCCGCCGTCCGATCGACATCACGCGGCACGTCGGTTGATCGCCTTGGTAGGGACTCAAACCTTCCACTGTCGCTTTCTGCTGTGGTTTTTGCGTTTCACGACAGAGGGTGAGCAGCGAATCACCTGTCGCGCACCGTGTGTCGTGCGGCTCGAAATGTGCGGCCGGGATCGCCGTGTGGTCGTTTCCGACGCATTACCAAGGGGCATCCATCCCTCGGCATACGCTGAAGGAGGTCCGGGGGTGGCGTTGATGGTGGCGCGTGAAGTGCCGACTTCATCGACCATGGCAGTGCCGCACGGCCCAGCGAGTGTCGGGGTCGCACGGCGCCGACTGCGTCGAGATCTGGGTGACCGGCAGATACCGGAACCGGTCATCGATGATGCCGTTCTGATCCTTTCCGAACTGCTGAGCAATGCCTGTCGTTACGCCCGGCCGCTCGGGCCGCTGCCCGTGCTCGGCCGCAGCGCCCGGGCCGAGGTCGTGGGCCAGGTGCTGGTCGGCGTCCCCTCCGGGGCGTCCTCGGCCGGCGGCACCGCCCGGCCGGGCAGGTCCGACGACCGCCCGCAGGAACGGTCCCGAGACGGCGAGGACGTGGGTGCCGACGACGGCGGGATCCTGGTCCGCTGGCAGATGCACGCGGACGGCGTCCTCACCCTGGAGGTGACCGACGGCGGGGCGCAGACCCGGCCGTCCCCGGCCAGCCCGTCGCTGACCTCGCGCGGCGGCCGCGGGCTGAGCATCGTGGACCAGCTGGCGAGCGACTGGGGCGTGCGCGACGCGCCCGGCGAGGTGACGGTGTGGGCGGCGCTGCCCGCCCGGGCCCGCCACGCCCGGCGCACCGGCGGTGACGCCCGCAGCGCCTGACGCCCGCAGCGCCTGACGGCCGACCGGTTCGCCGGCACGGGCCGACCCTGGCCGCGGGCCCGCACCCGCAGGCCCGGCACGCAGGCCACGGGCGAGCGGAACCGCAGGCCGAACGGGCCCGCGGAGCGGGCGACCGCACCAGGACCCGGCGTGTGCCCCCGCGCCGGTGGAACGTCAGTAGGCTGCCCGGAGCACAACACCACCGTCCCCGGGAGAGCCGCACCATGGGCAAGAAGGCCGCCAAGAAGGCGCCGCAGCGCAGCCAGTCCACCACCGCCGTCACGGGTGAGATCCCCGTGGTCGGGGCCCGCGAGAACTGCCCCTGCGGTTCGGGCCGCCGTTACAAGGCGTGCCACGGCCGCGAGGCCTCGCACGCCGTCCAGGAGCTGGTGCACCGCCCGTTCGAGGGCCTGCCGGGCGAGGCCGACTGGGTGGCGCTGCGCGAGCTGGTGCCGGCCGCCACCGTCCCGCTGACGCTGGCGGCCGGGGTCGCCGGGACCGCCACCGGCGAGGTGCCGTCGGTGACGCTGGCCACCGTGCTGCCGCTGGCCTGGCCGGCCCTGCGCCGCCAGGACGGTTCGATCCTGCTCGGCCTGCAGACCCAGTCCTCCTCCGGCGACCTCAGCCGTGACCTGGCCGACGCGCTGGAGCTGGCGCTGGCCGCCGAGCCGGGCTCGCCGGTGCCCGCCCGCCGCACCGTCCCGGGCGGCCGCCGCCTGCAGGACCTGCTGGACCTGCAGGCCGAGTTCACGCCCACCGTGCACACCGGCTTCGAGTTCTGGCTGGAGGACGCCGAGACCGCCACCGGCGAGGTGGCCGCCTCCCTGGAGCGCGCCAACGCCTCGGCCATCCCGACCGAGAAGCTGAACGGCGTCGATTCCGCGTACTGGTGCGGCACCCCGGACAAGAACCACCTGCGCTGGGTGATGACGGTGCCGGAGGAGCAGCTGCTGGACGCGCTGGCCCGGCTCACCGCCGCCGACAAGTCCTCACTCGGCCCGGACACCCGTCTGGTCGGCTCGTTCCGCGCGCACGGCCTGACCGTGCCGGTCTGGGACCTGCCGCTCGCCATGACGGCCGCCGACTGCGAGAAGCCGGCCGCCGAGTTCGCCGAGCGGCTCGCCGAGACCCTCGCCGACGAGCGGCCGCTGACGGCCGAGGAGCGCCGCGCCCGCGCGAACCTGGTGAACCGTCAGGTCACTTTGAACTAAAGGCGACCGGGATCCGGGTGATACGCGTCACATTGCCCGCCGGAACGGCAATTTCCGGACTGCCAGGGCGCCTTGGAAATTGGCGTAGCCGCGGATCCTTGTTACTGTCTAAAGAGTCCGGTCGCTGGTGCATCCCCCGTCGCCAGCGGCCGGATCTTTTGTTTTCCGCCGGAGGCACCCCCGGCTGCACCGTGCCCGATCGGTTTCCGGGCAGCGCGGCGGCAGCCCGTACGCCCCGCACGGGCCGGGCCCGCCGGCGGCCGTCAGTGTGCCGAGCGGCCGCTGTCCAACCGGACCGCCGCCTCGACCAGTTCGCCGAGCAGCGGCCCGACCTGAGGCAGCCAGACCCCGCCGTCGGCCGCCGGGCGGGGCGCGAGCACCCAGCGCACCCGGCCCCCCGTCCCGCCGCCGGGCGGCAGGGCCAGGAAGCCGCCCGGCCCGTGGTAACGCAACGACCCCGGAACCCAGGGCAGTTGGGCGAGCATCTCGCCCAACACCTCCAGGGAGTACGGGGCGACCAGCAGCGCGTAACGGCCGGGCAGCGCCAGCACCGGGCCGAGCGGCAGCCGCAGCGCGGCGAGGTAGGCGAGCGCCCGGGCACCGGCCGCCGCGGGCAGGCTGACCGCCGAGACGGTCCGGCCGGTCGCGGCCAGCACGGGCGCGTCCGGCTGCCGCTCCCACCACCAGCGCACCATCCGGGCGTCGGTGGTGGCCGCGAGCAGCGGCGGATCGTGCGGATGGGCGCCGGGGACGGGGCAGTCCTCGTCCCCGCAGGAACACCGCCCGCCACGGAGCAGCGTGCCGGGCACCACGGGCCAGCGGTGGTCGACGGCGGCCGCCAGGGCCGCGGCCATTCGGGCCGAACGGGCCGCCGGACGGTTGCTCGGGTTCTCGCGCATGGCACTCGTTCCTTTCCGTGACCGCTCGGTTCGCTCCCGGCCCGCGGCCCGCGTCGGGGAGCGCCGCACCGGCCCGGATCGGGGCGGCGGGCATGGCGAACGGCGTGGGCAGGGGTGGAGCACGGTGTGGAGCACGACCTGAGAAGAGCCGCGGACTAGAACAGCCCGTGGAACGAGAATCCCGCATGTGACCGGACGGACGCCGCCCGGGCGCGGTTGGTTCCACCGTACGAGTGAGTGACTTCCGACCGGCCCGGCCCTCCGAGCGGCGAAAGCATACGATCCGGACGGCCATCCGGGCCGTCCTGACGGTTCTGCCCGTTCTCCGGCCGGTCCATGCCCTCCGCCCGGCACCGGCGGGCCGCCGGAACACCCCGGTCGGGCCGCAGCAGCACCCGGCGCGCGCTCGACGGGAACGCGCCCCCGCGCGGTTCCCGGGCGCCCTCCGGTATCCGTCGGCGCCTGGCGCCGAAGCCGGGAGGGAACCGGCTCCGGGGGCGGCGGGACCGGACACCGGCACCGGAACGAATCTGGACATGCCCCGAATGGCCTGTGTAGAAGTGGTGGCATTGCTGACGATCAATGACGAGAAGTAGCGAATCGAGGCGGAACGCGTCATTTGGCCGTCCTCGCTCCAATCGGCCGTATCCGGGGGGTTCCGCATGACACGTACCGCGTCAGGAGTGGCGGCATGACCGAGTCCCACGCACCGTCGACCTCCGCCGAGCCGGGCGAGCCCGGCAGCGCCAGCGGCCTCTCGGTGCTCGACCATCCGGGCTTCCCGGTCCCGGCCGCCGGTCCGGCCGAGGAGCAGGCCGATCCGGCCGGAGCCGGCGACGGCCGGCCCGCGGCCGCCGGCGAGCCGACCCCCGCCGACGGCGAGCCGACCCTCGCCGACGGCCGGAGCACACCCCCGGCCGGGCTGCAGGACCGTTTGGCCGGACGGCTGTCCGATTTCACCAGCCTGCACGAGCACACCGAACGGCTCGTCCGCGCCCGCGGCCTGGACGCCACGGTCGACGCCCTGCTGGCCTCCGGCACCGCGCTGCTGGGCGCCAGCCGCGCCCTGCTGGTCACCGCCGCACCCGGCGGCGGCCCCGGCCGGCCGGTCGGCCACGGCCTGGACCGCGCCAGCCTCGGGTCCCTGGAGACGGTGCCGGCCGAGCAGAACCCGGTCGCCCGGCTGCTGCGCGAGCGCGACCGACCGGACCGGCTGGAGTGCCGCGACCTCGCCCACGACCCCGCGATCGGCGCCCGGCTGCGCGAGCTCGCCGCCTCCCTCGGCCTCGGCGGCTGCTACGGCCTGCCGCTCGCCACCGAGGAGGACGGCCCACTGGCCGCCGCGCTCTGGTTCTACGACGAGCCCGCCGCACCCACCGAGCGCCAGCGCGAGCTGGCCCACCGCTACTGCGAGGTCGCCGCCCCGCTGCTGGCCAAGCAGCTGGACGCGGAGCGGGTCCGCCGCACCACCGAGGCACTGCGCCGCGGCCTGCTGCCCGACCGGCTCCCCCGGCCGACCGGTCTGCGGCTCGCCGCCCGGCTGGTCCCGGCCGGCCTGGACCACTCCGCCGGCAGCGACTGGTACGACGCCATCCCGCTGCCGGACGGCACCGTCGGCCTCACCGTGGGCAGCGTCTCCGGCGACGGCCCCGGTGCCGGGCCCGGCTCGGCACCCGGCGCGGCGGCGGCGATGGGCCGGGTCCGGGCGGCGCTGCGGGCGTACGCGGTGCTGGAGGGCGAGGACCCGGTCTCCGTCCTCGGCGACCTCGAACTGCTCCTCAAGACCACCGAGCCGAGCCGCAGCGCCACCGCCGTGTACGCCTGGGTGGAGCCGGAGGACCGCCGGATCACGCTGGCCGGGGCCGGCCACTGCCCGCCGGTGCTGGTCACCCGGCACGGCGCCGAGTTCGTGGAGACCTCGCTCTCCGCCCCGCTCGGCATGCTCTCCTGCTGGGAGGCGCCCGGGGTCGAGCTCACCGCCGACCGCGGCGACACCCTGCTGCTCTACACCGAGGGACTGGCCCGCCGCTGCGGGCCCACCCTGCACGCCGGGCAGGCCAACCTGCGCCGGGCGGCCGCCGACGCCCCGCGCGACGTGCGGATCGACCCGGACCGGCTCTGCGCCCACCTGCTGGCCGTCTGCCCGGACCCGGCCGCCGGAGCCGCCACCGACGACCTGATGCTGCTGGCCGCCCGCTTCGAGTAGCCCGCCGGGCGGGCGGCGCGCGCCCCCGCGCGGCCCCGGGCGGCCCCGGAGGGGCCCCGCGCGGGCCGTCCGCCCCCGGACCCGCCGCTCCCCCGCCGGGGCGCGCCGGCGGACGTCCGTACCATGGACGCACGGCCGCCCGCGCGTGTCGCGATCCGACGCGCCCCAGGGCTCCGGCCCCCGGGACACCCCCACGGGGCAGCCGCACGCGCAAGGAGGCGACGTACGTGACCGAGGACCGCACGCCGGCAGTGGCCGAGAACCCCGAGGCCGGGGGCGAGGAGCAGCCGCAGGAGTTCAAGGGCCGCAAGAACGGCCTGTACTCCGGGGTCTCCGACGAACTGGCCGCCTCGATGAAGTCCGGCTGGGCCGACACCGAGCTGCACGGCCTGGAGCCGGTCGCCCAGGCCCCGTACGCGGCCGAGCGCCGTGCCCGGCTCTCCGCCGCCTTCCCCGGCGAGCGCCTGGTGGTCCCGGCCGGCAACCTGAAGGTCCGCGCCAACGACTCCGACTACAGCTTCCGCGCCGCCAGCGAGTACGTGCACCTCACCGGCGACCAGACCGAGGACGCGGTGCTGGTCGCCGAGCCCACGGGCGACTCCGGCCACGTCTTCGGCCTCTACCTGCTGCCCCGCTCCGACCGCGAGAACGGCGAGTTCTGGCTGGACGGCTACGGCGAGCTCTGGGTCGGCCGCCGGCACAGCCTCGCCGAGCAGGAGCAGCTGCTCGGCCTGCCGGCCCGCGACGTGCGCAGGGCCGCCGAGGAGCTGGCCGACCGGGCGAAGTCCGGCACCGTCCCGACCCGGATCGTGCGCGGCTACGACGCCGGCCTGGAGGCCGCGCTCGCCGACGTGCTGGACGCCGGCAAGGACGCCGAGTTCAAGGAGTTCCTGAGCGGCCTGCGGCTGGTCAAGGACGAGTGGGAGATCGGCGAGCTGCGCGCCGCCTGCGCCGCCACCGTCAAGGGATTCACCGACGTGGTCCGCGAGCTGGGCCAGGCCGTCGCCACCTCCGAGCGCTGGATCGAGGGCACCTTCTGGCGCCGCGCGCGCGTCGAGGGCAACGACGTCGGCTACGGCTCCATCTGCGCGGCCGGCGCGCACGCCACCACGCTGCACTGGGTCCGCAACGACGGCGCCGTCCGCCCGGGCGAGCTGCTGCTGCTGGACGCCGGCGTGGAGACGCACACCCTGTACACCGCCGACGTCACCCGCACCCTGCCGATCGACGGGCGCTTCTCCGAGCTCCAGCGGAAGATCTACCAGGCCGTCTACGACGCGCAGGAGGCCGGCATCGCCGCGGTGAAGCCCGGCGCCCGGTTCCGCGACTTCCACGACGCCTCGCAGCGCGTGCTCGCCGAGCGCCTGCTCGCCTGGGGCCTGCTGGACCCGTCGCTGTACGACGTCGAGAAGGTGCTGGAGCTCGGCCTGCAGCGCCGCTGGACCCTGCACGGCACCGGTCACATGCTCGGCCTGGACGTCCACGACTGCGCCCACTCCCGCCGGGAGGAGCACGTCGACGCGCTGCTGGTGCCGGGCATGGTGCTCACCGTCGAGCCGGGCCTGTACTTCCAGGAGGACGACCTGACCGTGCCGGCGGAGTACCGCGGCATCGGCGTCCGGATCGAGGACGACATCCTGGTCACCGCGGACGGCAACGAGAACCTCTCGGCCGGCCTGCCGCGCCGCGCCGAGGACGTCGAGGCGTGGATGGCCTCGCTCGCCTGAGCCCGTCACGCCTCGCCCGTCCCCGACCGGGACGCACCTGAGCCCGGCTCCCCATGCGGGGGCCGGGCTCCGGTGCGTCCGCTACTTGGCCACCACGCGGACCGGGATGCTGCGCTCGCCGATCGGGGTGAGCTCGCCGCTGCCGGTGTAGGGCAGCAGGGCCTGGACGGTCACGGGCATCACGCCGGGCCCGGCTCCCCTGTCCATCGTGAGGCGGAACCTGACCGTCCTGCTCTGCCCTGGGGCCAGCGGGAAGAGGGACTTCGGGTCGGCGACGGCGTAGCCCATGTCGCTGCCGGGGGAGACGGCCACCTGCGTCCAGGTGTCGCCGTCCTGGCGCTCCAGCTTGCCGGAGTTGAAGGCCACCGGAGCGTCGGAGGCCGGCGTGCCCGCGTACTGCTCGGTGATCACGAACGGCTGGACCTTGGCGTAGTCGGTCTGGCTGGTGTTCCGGTACGTCACCGAGAAGGTCACGGGCGTGCCGTTGTTGGGGACCTGCTGGCCGGTGCCGAGGCCCTCCACGCTGACGCTGATGTCGTTCTCGTGGGCGCGCGCCGACGGCGCCTGGCGCCCGCTCAGGTCGATGCTGTCGAGCATCGAGACCAGGCCCGCCTGGTACTCGGGCTTGAGGCCGATCGCCGCGACGAAGACCTCGTCCTTGTCCAGGCCCCAGAGCTGGGCCGTGAAGCTCTCGGTGGCGTTGCAGGAGACCTGCCACTGCGTCTTGTAGACGGGCCGGCCGGCCACGATGTCCCTGGTGCGGACGGCGGTGCTGGTGATCTTCTCCGAGGCCGTGGGCACGTGCGGGTTGCCCCAGACCGGGCAGTACGGCTGGTACTCCCAGCCGGAGTCCGACTCCAGGGTGCTCATGACCGGCCAGTTCGCATTCTTGGCCACCTCCGCCGTGTCGTACGAGTACACGGTCACGCCGTACGGCTCGCAGTCGTTGTAGCTCGCCGACGCCGGAGCCCCCGGGCTCAGCACGCAGACTTCCGTCGACGCCTCCGAGCGCGGCGGGAGGACCCGCCAGCCCGCCGGGGCCTTGAACTTCACGCCGCGGAAGGTGACCTGGGTCGCCGTCCCGGAGGTGGCGGGCGCGGTGGTCGACGAGGAGGCCGCCGGGCTGCCGCCGGGCCGGCCGGCCGGGACGTCCGGCTCGTCGTCGGCCGTGGCGGACGGGGACGGGGAGCCGCTCGCGGTCGCCGTGGGGGACGGGCTGGCGGTCGCCGTGGGGGACGGGCTCGCGGGCGAGGTGGTCACGGTGGCGGCCGGGTCCGGCGTCCGGTGCTCGGCGACGTCGTCGGCGCGGAAGTTGAGCACGCCGACGGCCAGCGCCGCGGCCAGGGCGAACGCCGGCACGGCCGCCAGGTAGACCGGACGCAGCCTGCGCATTCTTCGACTGGGAGGGTCGGCCGGGCGCAGGTCGTGCGCGGTGATCTGCGCGGCGCGGGCGTTCATCGCCTCGCGCAGCAGCTGCTCCATCGGACTCTCGCCCGGATCGGCACCACCGCCGGGCAGGCGGGGATTCTTGTCGGTCATCGAACCTTCTCCAGGTGCTTCTCCAAGGCGTCCAGAGCCCGGCTGGCGGTGGACTTCACGGCACCCCGGGAGAGCCCCAGGGTCTCGGCGATCTGCGCCTCCGACATGTCGGACCAGTAGCGCAGCACCAGCACTTCCCGCTGGCGCGGGGTCAGCTCCTGCATCGCCACGAGCACCCGCCGGTGCTCGTCGTTGAGGACGGCGTGGTCCTCGGCGGACGGCGCGTCCGCCTCGTGCGGCGGGACGTACTCGCGCGCGGTCCTGCGGCGGCGCAGCATGGACCGGGCACCGTTGACCACCGAGGTCCGCAGGTAGCCGAGGGCGTTGTCCAGGTCGTCGAGGTGCTCTCCGTGGCGCTGGTAGAGCTGGGTGAAGGCCTCCTGCACAACGTCCTCGGCGAGGTCCTGATGGTCGACCAGGAGTACCGCCATCCGCACCAGGCCGAGCCGGTGCGCGTGGTAAAGGTCGGTCAGCGTGGGCCGGTCCTCGGCCTGCTTCCGGCCCCCGCGCAGCAGCCGGAAGCCGGAGCGGCGCCTAGCCGCCTCCGGCTCCGCGCCCGGGACGTCGGCCGCCCGGCCGGCCTCCTGGACGCCGAACAGCAGCCCGACCACTCCGGCGAGGATGCCCCGCCCTCTCGCCGGTCCCGTTATCGGCCCGATGGCCATGGACATGTACGTTCTGCTTTCCCCCAGGACGCGATCGGCGTTCCGCCGCCCCGTCAGGACCCGTGATCAGGTTCGTGATCAGCGGAATCATGCCAGCGCCAGGTTCTCCGACCGGTTCCGCCCCCGTAGTGATGGACGTGTGGACGGCGCGGGGGTTGCAGGCGGGTTCCGAGGAGTTTCACGTTGGCCGCAACGGCTACACTCACCGGCATTCCGCCACCCGTCAGCAGGGGGTTCCCATGGCCCAGCAGAGCCGCTCCGGACCGGTGACCGTCGCCATCGGCCGGCGTCCCGAACCGGTGCACGACGTCGCGGTCTACGCCTTCACCGGCATGGCACCGTTCGAACTCGGCGTGGTGGTGGAGGTCTTCGGTCTGGCCAGGCCGGAGCTGGCCGGGCTGCTGGCGGCGCCCTGGTACGGCTTGAAGGTCTGCGCCGACCGGCCCGGCACCGAGCTCGACGCGGTCGGCGGCTTCTCCCTGACGGCCCGGCACGGGCTGGACGAGCTCGCCGCCGCCGACACCGTGGTGGTCCCCGGGGTGCCGAACCCCTTCGGCGGCGTGGGGGCACCTCCCGGCCGCCACGCCGGGGGCGTCTCCCCCGAGCTGGTCGCCGCGCTGCGGACGGCGCACGAGCGCGGCGCCCGGATCGTGTCGATCTGCTCGGGCGCGTTCGCCCTGGCCGCCGCCGGGCTGCTGGACGGACACGAGGCCACCACCCACTGGCGTTACGCGGAGCTGCTCCAGCAGCGGTACCCGTCGGTGCGGGTCAACCCGGACGTGCTCTACGTGGACAACGGCTCGGTGCTGACCAGCGCCGGAAGCGCCGCCGGGATCGACCTCTGCCTGCACCTGGTCCGCCGCGACCACGGCGCCAAGGTGGCCAACAGCATCGCCCGCCGCTTCGTCGTACCGCCGCACCGGGACGGCGGGCAGGCCCAGTTCATCGAGGCCGCGATCCGGCCGGTCGAGGAGGAGGACGACGGCGTCGCGCGCTCGATGCAGTGGGCGCTGGGCCACCTGTCCTCGCCGCTCACCGTCTCCGTGCTCGCCCGCGCCGCGCAGATGTCCGACCGCTCCTACCTGCGCCACTTCACCGCGCGCAACGGCACCAGCCCGATGCGCTGGGTCGTCACCCAGCGCATCGCGGCCAGCCTCCCCCTGCTGGAGTCGCCCGACGGCTCGGTGGAGGAGATCGCCGCGGCGGTCGGCTTCGAGAGCGCCGCGACCTTCCGCCACCACTTCGGGCGGGTGATGCGGACCTCCCCGACCGCCTACCGCCGCTCGTTCGGCCGCGTCGTCGCCTGAGCCCGCGGCTCGGTCCGTCCGGCAGCCTGCCCGTTCGGCAGCCCTGCCCGTCGGGCCTGCCGAGCCGTCCCGTGCCGCGTCAGCCCTGCCGCGTCAGCCCTGCTCGCCGGTGCGGAACGCCGCGTTGGCGAGGATGGCGTCGTGCAGCCACTGGGCGAGCCCGGGGGCGAGCCGCTCGTAGACCTCGGTGAACCGGGGGTCGGCGACGTACATCCCCGCGATGCACCGGTGAATCTCGAAGGTGCAGTCGTAGAAGTTGTCGACGATGTGCTGCCGGTGCACCTCGGCGAGGTCCATGGCCGGGCCGCCGTCGGCGGGCTCACCGGCGGTGAAGGCGGCGACCAGGCGGTCGTTCAGGGCGTCCGCCTCGGCCTTGATCCGCTGCCAGTCCGCCTTGCCGTAGTCGGCGGTGCGGCGCTGGGACTGCGCCCAGGCCTCGGTGTCGCCCCAGCGCTGCTCGGCCTCGGCCTCCCACTCCTCGCGGTAGGCGTCGCCGAAGACCTCGAACTTCTCCTCCGGGGTCAGCTGGATTCCCATCTTCTGTGCCTCCATGGCGTGTTCGACGGCCGCGGCCAGTGCCTGGAGGTGGGCGATGCGGTCGCTCAGCAGTCGGTGCTGGCGCCGCAGGTGCTCGCTCGGGCTGACCGAGCGGTCGTCCAGGATGGCCGCGATCTCTTCCAGGGGGAACCCGAGCTCGCGGTAGAACAGGATCTGTTGCAGCCGGTCGAGGTCGGCGTCCCGGTACCGGCGGTAGCCGGCCCGGGTACGGCCCTCGGGGGACAGCAGTCCGATCTCGTCGTAGTGGTGCAGGGTCCGGACGGTCACCTTGGCGATCCCCGCCACCTGCCCGACCGAGTAGCCGCCGCTCATGCGCGCCCTCCGACGATCCGCTCCCTCATGTGGGGCTCCCTTCGTGCTGACCACGAGCCTCCGCCCTCCCGCTGCGTGAGGGTCAAGCCGGTTTCACCGGCCCCGTCCGCCCCGGCGGTCGACGGCCCCGTGCGAGTCTCCGAGCGGGGGTGCCCGGGCGGGTCGCCGGTTGGACGAAGCCGCCAATTGCCGGGCCGGACGGGGGCCGCGACCATGTCGCCATGACCACGATCTCTCCGCCCCTGGGACGACGGCTGGCCGCGGAGGCGGTCGGCACGGCGGCGCTGGCCGCCGTGGTGGTCGGCTCGGGCGCCCGGGCCGCCGCACTCACCGAGGACGGCGGGGTGCGGTTCCTCGCCACCGTCGGTGCCTCCGCACTCGCCCTGACGGTCCTGATCCAGCTGCTCGGTCCGGTCTCCGGCGGGCACTTCAACCCGCTGGTGACGGCGGGTGCGTGGTGGGCCGGCCGGCGTGGCGGCGACGGGCCGGGCCTGCGCGAGTTCGGCGCCTACGCCGCCGCGCAGACCGCCGGCGCGGTGCTCGGGACGGGCCTGGCCAACGCGATGTTCGAGCGGCCGTTCGCCGAGCCGTCCGGGCAGGCCCGGGACGGCGGTGCGCTCTGGCTCGGCGAGGTGGTGGCCACCGGCACCCTGCTCCTGGTGGTGTCCGGTCTCGACCGCAGCAGGCGCGGAGCACTGGTGCCGGCCGCGGTCGGCCTCTGGGTCGGTGCGGCCTGCTGGGCCACCTCCTCGGGCGGGTTCGCCAATCCGGCGGTCACCGTCGGGCGGGCGCTGACCGACAGCTACACCGGGATCTCCGCCGGCTCCGTCCCCGGGTTCGTACTCGCCCAGGTGGTCGGTGCGGCGGCCGGTGTGGCGCTGGCCGGGCTCCTGTTCCGGCCCGGCCGGACCGCGGCCGTCCCGGCGGACGCGCGCGAGCTCGTCCCCGGCCCGCGGTAGCCGCGCGCCGCCAGCGACGGCCCGCAGGTCGGCCCGGCCGGTCAGCCCGCCGCCCCCACCAGCGTGCGCTCCCGACGCCGGGCCGTCCGCCGGCCCCGCGGATCGCCGCCCCCGGCCCGCGGCCGCCGCGTCCGCCGGGTGGGCCAGAGCAGGACGTACGCCGCCGAGAGCACGACGAAGGCGAGCCGGACGAAGCCGCGGCCCGAGTCCGACGGGATCAGCAGCGTGCCCCCGTACAGGGCGGCCAGCGCGATCCAGCTCCACCAGGGCACCAGCCGCTGCTGGCCGACCGCGTCCCAGAGCAGCGTGCCGAGCAGGATCGAGGCGGTGTAGTACGTGTAGACGCTGGGATCGAGCAGGATCCGGGCGTCGGCGCCGAGCAGCACGACGGCCGGCCAGCGGCCGCGCCAGACCGCCAGCGAGCCCAGCCCGAGGCCGAGGGCGAACTGGGTCGGCCGGTCCCACCACGGGGTGGCCGGGTCGGTGACCCCGAACCAGCGCAGCGACGAGGCCGGCTGGTTGGGGATGGTGAACTTGGCGGCGGCCACCGTGTCCAGGTTGCCGAGGTAGAACGGGAGCCAGGCGACCGCGACCAGCCCGGCGAACCAGAGCGCCGTCCGCAGCCAGGCCGACCGGGGCAGCGCGAGGATCAGGGGGGCGAAGGCCAGCGCCCAGGGTTTCGAGTCCACCGCGAGCGCCAGGTGGACCGCGACCGGGATGGCCCGGCCGCGGCTGAGCTCGTACGCGGCCAGGGTGGTGAAGAAGAGCGCCAGCACGTCGTCGAGGTGTGCGAAGCGGACCGAGACCTCGACCCACATCGGGATGAACGCCAGTCCGGCGACCAGCAGCCGCTGCTGCAGCCGGCGGTGGTTGGTCCCGGTGCCCAGGTAGTACCAGGCGGCGGTGCGGCCGATCAGCACCAGCATCACCAGCCCGAGTCCGGACATCACCGCCTCGGCGAGCACCTGCCCGGTGTGCGGCGGGAACGGGTCGAAGAGCCGCGCCACGGCCAGGCTGACCGGGCCGATCTGCAGCTCGGGGTGGTGCGCGTAGAGCGAGAGGCCGCCGTCGGACCGCCCGCTGAACAGCAGCTCCTCGCCCTGGCGCAGGTAGTGCCAGGAGAAGCCCCCACTGGGCTCCACCAGCAGGAACCAGAGCACCGTCCAGGCCACCAGGAGCACGTGGTGTCTGCGGACCGGGAGCCCCGCGATCCGACCGGTGGCCGCCTCGTAGTCGGTGGTGGCCCGTGCCGACCGTGCTCCCCGCACCCTGTACCTCTCCGCGCCGTTCCGCCCCCTCCGGGCGGTCATCCTAGGCCAGGTCGGGGAACTCCCGTCCTCCGCCCGTGGCGGAACGACCGTGCCCCCGGTGCGTCCGGCGAACGGACGCACCAGGGGCACGCGGTCAGGACGGGGCTCGGCCCCGGCCGGGGCCGCCGCGGTTGCGGCGGCTCAGACTCAGCCCTGCTGGGCCGACTTGCGGCGGCGGAGCACCAGGAGGGTGCCGGCACCGGCAGCGAGGACGGCGCCACCGGCGATCGCGATGGCGGTGGTGTCGTCACCGCCACCGGTGGTCGCCAGCGCCTTGTCCGCGGCGGTCTTGGCCCCGGAGACGGCGGCCGGGGTGAGCTTCGGCGGCGTCACGTTCGGGACGGCGACCGGGAAGTCGATCGGCTCCTGCGGGCCGGCCGAGGTGGTGGCGACCGGGGCGGTGGCGGCCGGGGACGTCGCCGGGGCCGAGGTGGCCGGGCCGGTCGGCTTGGCGGTCTCGGTCGGCGCGGTGGTCGGCGAGGTGGTCGCCGACGGCGAGGCCGTGGTGGACGGGGTCGCCGTGGCCGACGGGGTGGCCGTCGAGGTGGCGGTGGCCGTCGCGGTGGCGGTCGGCGACGTGGACGCGCTCGGCGTGGCGGTCGCGGTCGGCGACTGGCTCGCCGTCGGGCTCCCGGTCGGCTTGGTCGCGGTGGGGCTCGGCTTGGCGGTGGTGGGCTTCGCCGTGGTGGGCTTGGCGGTGGGGCTCGGCTTGCCGCCGCCGGCCTTGATGGTGAAGCCGGCGCCCTTGATGCCGTCGCAGCTGAAGTGGCCGTTGCCGACCGCCTCGCCGGTCTTGTCGTCGAGCTGCTCGGAGAAGACCACCGGCACCACGCCGGCCTTGCCGAGCGGCGCGTCGTTGGTGAAGGAGACGCGGACGGTGATGTTCAGGCTCTTGCCGCGGTTGACCGCGAGCAGGGCGCCGCCGTCGACGTTGCCCTCGCCGTCCACGCCGCCGAGCATGATGAGCACCGCGTCGTCGTCGCTGTCGCCGCCACCGGGGGCGACGCCGGCCGGCAGCCACGAGCCGCCGGGCAGCTGGTACTCGACCTTGAGGTGGTCGGCCTCCAGGCTGCCCTCACGGTTCTTGAACTTGAGGAAGGGGTAGAACACGAAGTCGTGCTTGGTCGCGTTGTCGACCTTGAAGGTGAACTGCTTGGACTCGCCACCCGCGATGAAGGTGCTCGGCACCCCGGCGACGGACAGGTCGAGCGCGTTGTGCGCGGCCTTGTCAGCCTGCGGCGCGGCGGCAGCCGACGGCGAACCGGTGGTGCCGGCGGCCACGGCGCTCTGGGCGCCGGCCAGCACCATCGAGGAGGCGAGCGCGGCGGCGCCGGCGAGGGCGAAACTGCGGCGTATGGACTTGGACAAGGAGACCTCACGAGAGAGTCCGGGCGCGGCCCGGGAAGCGGCGGGCACGGCTGTCCGAACAGCAAACCCCCCGCGAAGCTGAAAGTCCGACGGAGACTACCGAAGGAATCGGCCACTCCGGAAGGCGGGTACCCCCCTGGCTTCCCGCACGCACCCCCCGCGCCTGTCCGTTTAACCCAACTCTGTTACCGTACAAGGCTTTTGATCACCACCAACAGGCGACCCCGGCGTGACCGGTACACGTCCGCGGGACGGTACGCGAACCCCACCGGTGGCGCAATTCCGACCCCGGGCGCCGTGGCCCGCGGTCCGGTGCCCCCCGGCACGGCGGGCGCGGTTGCAGCCCGCCGGGCCGGTCGCGGTCGCGTGACCGGGCACCGGCTCCGGCCCCGGCCGGCAGGCCCAGTCGCACCGGCCCAGTCGCACCGGCCCAGTCACACCGGCCCAGGCCGGCCGGCCCACCGGCTCAGGCGCAGGCCCGCTGGGCGAGGGCGACGACGGGCGGCACGGCAGGAGGGGCGGCAGCAGGGGCGGCGCCCGGCCGGACGGCCTCCAGGTGGGCGACCACCCGGCGGCGCAGCAGCTCGTACTGGGTCTGGAGCCGGCCGGGGCGCTGCGGGCGGGCGACCGGTCGGCCCGGGCCGACCTGCTCCTGCGGACCGAACTGCTCCCGGGTCAGGTCGACCTCGAAGCCGGTCGCGAACCGGTTCCACCAGTGCAGGTCCGTCCGGACCCCGCCGACGTGCACCTCGCCCATCATCAGCTCGCCGCCGAGCAGGTCGTGCAGCACCATCGCCGTCACCCCGCACTGGCCGCGGGCGGGATTGTCGGGACGCCAGTGGGCCAGGTCCTCGGGCGCACAGGTGTCGACACCCCAGGAGGAGCGGATCGCACGTTCGATGTCGTTGAGGGTCCACGCCGTCATACCGGGAAGCCTGCCACGCGCCACCGACAGCGGCACGGGTTTTCAGTCCGCGACCCCGCGTTCCGCGGTGACCTTCTCGATCGCGACCCGGACCAGCAGTTCGCCCGGGACGCCGTTGCGGGCGCCGTACTGCTCGGCGAGCTCCTCGCCCATGTAGCGGGCGGCGATCCGGGTCGCCCAGGCACGCACCTCGGGCAGGTCGTCGCTGAGCCGCGCGGTGCCCTGCACCAGGGCGAAGGAGAACGGCGGCCGGTCGTCGTCCACGCAGAGCATCACCCGACCGTCACGGGCCAGCGTGCGGCCCTTCACGGTGGCGGCGCCGGTGTTGAAGACGATCTCGTCGCCGTCCAGCAGGAACCAGACCGGCGCGACGTGCGGTCGGCCGTCGGCCCGGGTGGTGGCGATCTTGGCGGTGCGGGTGCCGGCGGAGAGGAAGGCCCGCCACTCGGCCTCGGTCATGTGTGCCATGGGGTCATCCTGGCCGCTGCGGCGTTCCGGCGGCAGGATCCGGGGCGGCGCGGCGCGCCGGCGCGCGGTGCTCCCGCGCGCCGACGGCCGGCCCCGGGCGGCGGGGCGGTCGGGGGCCCGTCCCGGCGCACGTCGCCGCCCGTGCGCCAGGGCCTGTCCGCCGGAACGCCTCGGGCGGGGCCGGGCGCGGGAGCGGCCGGGCGGAGCCGGGTGCCCCGGACCGCCCGGCCACCACCCGGCGGACCGCTACTTCGAGAGCGCCTCGACGCCGGCCTGCGCGAACTGCTCGTCCAGGTCGCCGCTGGGCGCGCCCGCGACGCCGATCCCGGCGACCGGGGCGCCCTTCGACTGCACCGGCGCGCCGCCGCCCAGGAAGAGCGTGCCCGGAATGTCCTTGAGGTTCGGCGCCTGCGCCAGACGCTTGGCCAGCTCGGAGGTCGGTGCGTTCCAGGAGACGGCGGTGAACGCCTTGCGCTGCGCCGACTCCGGCGACTGCGGGCCCGCGCCGTCGCCCTTGAGCAGGACCCGGGTCACCCCGTCGCGGTCCACCACGGCGACCGAGACGTGCTGGCCGGCCTTGGTGGCCGCGTCCAGGGTGGCCTGGGCGGCCCTGGTGGCGGCCTCGATGGTCAGGCCGGTGGTCTGGGCGAGGTTCTTGTTCTGGGTGTCGGCCTTGACCGCGGAGGCGGCGGCCGGGGTCTCCGCGGTGTCGGCGCTGGCCGAGACGGCGCCGACGGTGGCGGCGGCCAGCGCGGCGGCGGCGACGGTACCGGTCAGCACACGGGCGCGCACGGAGGTCTTCTTCATGGTCCTGCTCCTCGTCGGATCGGGCGGGGGCCACGGCCGGAACCAGGAGGCCGGGCCGGGCTCGGCGGCTTCGGTGTCGATCCTCCGGCCGGTGCCCCCTCGGCCGCATCGACGGTCCGGCCTCCGCCGGCGCGCATGATGGATGACGGTCCCGTCAACCGATCGGCTGATGCGCGGCCCGGCCGACCGGGTCACGATCGAGGGACCGGCGCGGGTCGACGCGGGTCGCCGCCATGGGCGGGCCGAGGTCGGCGCCGCCGCCGGGACGGCCGTCGGAGCACCGTACGCGGACGCGCCCGAGCCGCCGGACGCCGCCGCGGTACGGCCGCCCCGCCGCGCGGCACCGAAGCGGCACCGGAAGCAGCGCACCGGAAGCAGAGTGAGGAACGACCCCGTGGAGCAGCCGCCCCGCACCGCCGCCGCGACCGGCGACGTGCCCGCCGCCGACCCGGACGCGGGCCGGCTGGCCGTGCTGCTCGACTCCGCCTTCCTGTTGCTGCTCGCCACCTCGCTGAGCCGTTTCCTCAGTCACCACCCCGGCAACCCGCGCATTCCCTGGGTGCTCGGGCTGAGCCTCGCCCTGGCGCTCGCCCAGCCGGCCGGCTCCTGGCTGGCCCACCGCCGCCCGCCCGCGCCCGGACGGCGCCGGCGGCTCTGGCCGCTGGCGCTGGTGGTCGGACTCTGGGTGGTGCTCGTCCTGCTGGCGCCCAGCTTCGCCTGGTGCGCCGTCCCGCTGGTCTACACGGGCCTGCGCACCCTGCCGGCCCGCGCGGCCATCCCCCTCGTGGCGGCGCTGACCCTGCTGGTGGTGGTCGGCGAGATCCGGCTGCCCGGCCCGGTGGACGCCAACCTGGTGCTGCTGCCGCCCGCGGTGGCCGCACTGGCCACGGCGGTCTTCCTGTACATGGAGCGGCAGTCCGAGCGACAGCGCGCACTGATCACCGACCTGCGCCGCACCCGGCGCGAACTCGCCGCCACCGAGCGGCGGGAGGGCACTCTGGCGGAGCGCCAGCGCCTGGCCATGGAGATCCACGACACCCTCGCGCAGGGGCTCTCCAGCCAGCAGATGCTGCTCCAGGCCGCGGACCGGACCTGGGACGCCGACCCGGCGACGGCCCGCACGCACGTCCGCACCGCCGCCGACGTGGCCGCCCGGAACCTCGCCGAGGCACGCCGGTTCGTCCACGACCTCGCCCCGGCAGAGCTCGCCGACGGCCGGACGCTGGACCAGGCGCTGCGCTCGCTCGCCGAACGGGAGTCCGCCGAGAGCGGCCTGCCGGTCCGCTTCCACCTGGACGGCGCCCCGGTGCCGCTGCCCGCGGCCGCGCAGTCCGCGCTGCTGCGGATCGCCCAGGGGGCGCTGGCCAACGTCCGGGAGCACGCGGACGCCTCGGCGGCCGCGCTGACCCTCTCCTTCCTCGGTGACCAGGCCGTCCTGGACGTCGCCGACGACGGCCGGGGGTTCCGACCCACCGCAGGCGCGGAGGCCGGAGCCGGCTCCCGACCCGGCGCGACCGGCCGCGGGCACGGCCTGCCCGCGATGCGGGCCCGGCTGCGCCAACTCGGCGGCACCCTCACGGTGGAGAGCACCCCCGGCGAGGGCACCGTGGTCTCCGCCGCCATCCCGCTGGAGCCCCGACGAGAACCCCTGGAGCCCCGATGAGCACCGCGCCCGCGCCCCCGCCCGCGACCCCGCCCGTCCGCCTGCTGGTCTGCGACGACCACGCCGTCGTCCGGGCGGGCCTGCTCGCGCTGCTGGCCAGCGCCGGCGACATCGAGGTGGTCGGCGAGGCCAGCAGCGGCGAGGAGGCCGTGGCGCTGGCCGCCCGGCTCGCACCCCAGGTCGTCCTGATGGACCTGCAGCTCGGGGAGGGCATCGACGGTGTGGAGGCGACCCGGCGGATCACCGCGGCCCCCGACGCCCCGCACGTCCTGGTCCTCACCACCTACGACACCGATGCCGACATCACCCGCGCGATCGGCGCCGGTGCGACCGGCTACCTGCTGAAGGCCGAGCGGCCGGAGGAGCTGTTCGCGGCGGTGCACGCGGCGGCGCGCGGCCGTACCGTGCTCTCGCCGCCGGTCGCCTCCCGGGTGATGGCCCAGATGCGGGCCCCGCTGCCGCAGCTCACCGACCGGGAGCAGGAGATCCTGGCGCAGCTGGCGCAGGGGCTGGGCAACCGCGAGATCGCACGGGCGCTGTTCATCAGCGAGGCGACGGTGAAGACCCATCTGGGGCGGATCTACGACAAGCTGGGCGTCGACACCCGCGCCGGCGCGGTGGCCGTGGCCAAGGAGCGCCGGCTGCTGCGCTGAGCGCGCGGGCGCCGCCTCCCGCCGTCCCCCTGCGCCGTGCTCGCCGCACCGCCCGGCTCACCCCAGGGCGCTCCAGAACGCGCAGCGAATCCGCGGCAGCGCCGCGGTGCCGCTGCCGGCTCCCGGGAGCGGAGCGCCGCCGGCGGCCTCGCCCGACCAGCCCGGCCGGGCCGCCGCCCCCGGCGAGACCGCCGTCAGCCGGGCCTGGCCCAGCGGGCCGAACTCCAGCCCGAGCCGGTAGCCGTCCGGGGTCACCGCGGCCAGACCGGGCAGCGGGCGGCCGGCGTTCACCGAGGTGAGCCGCCAGCCCCGGCGCTGCCAGGCCGCCGCCACCATGCCCGGCAGCTCCGGCCGGCGCGCGGGCGAGATGACCGTGACGATCTCCAGGCTGCGGGCGACGTACCAGTGCACGGCCCCGTCGTCCGGGCCGGAGCCGGGTGCGAGCAGCCGCGTGCCCGTTCGGGTGGGCCCCTCCCGCCAGGCCAGCTCGGGCCTGACCGCGTCCAGGGTGTCCCGGAGCAGGCGGTCGCAGCGGGCGGCGGCCTCGGCCCGCGCGGCCTGCCCGCCGTGGACCGGCTCGGCGGCCGGCACGGGGGTCGTCCGCAGCGGCCGCCGCGGACGACCGGCGTGGATCTCGACGTTCGCTTCGGCGCCACCTGGCTGCACCGGGACCTCCGTTGTTCTCCCGGCGTTCACCCCCGGGCGGCATGCGGTTCCTTCTGCTCCCTGGACGGCACCGCCCCCGGCGCCAGTTCCACCCCGAGCCGGGAGGCGAACCGTCCACCGGCGGACCCGAGCGTAAACTGCACCGAGTAGTGCAATCAATGGCGAAGGAGCACTCCGGATGACCCCAGGGACCTCAGGGGCCTCAACGGCCCCGACCACCCCCGCCACCCCGGCGCCGGCCGCGGGCTCCCGCCGGATGCCGGAGAAGCGGCAGGCGATCACCCGCGCCGCGAGCACGGTCTTCGGCCGCGAGGGCTACACCCGTGCCAGCGTGGACGCGATCGCCGCCGAGGCAGGGGTGTCCAAGCGCACCATCTACAACCACTTCGGCGACAAGGAGAAGCTCTTCCTCTCCGTCGCGCTGGAGACCGCCGACGAGCTGACCGAGGTCGTCGCCGGCCTGGCCGACCGGCACCTGCACAAGATCGTCGATCTGGAGGCCGACCTCACCGCCTTCGCCGTCGACCGCGCCCGGGCCGTCCTGACGGCCGGTGACCACTACGCCCTCGGGCGGACGATCCGCGCCGAGGCCGCGAACATCCCGCCGGACGTCCTGCGGGCCTGGCTGGACGCCGGACCGCTCGCCTCCCAGCGCGACCTCGCCGCCCACTTCGGCCGACTCGCCGACCAGGGGCTGCTGCACATCGAGGACGCCACCCTGGCCGCGACCCAGTTCACCCTGCTGACCTTCAGCGGCGCCGCCGACGCCACCTTCTTCGGGGCCGTCCCGATCGCCGAGGAGGACCTGAGGAACGGCATCACCGCCGGCATCAAGGCGTTCCTGCGCCTCTACGGCTGAGTCCCGCCCGCGGCCCACGCGCCGCAGGGCCCACGTCGAGGGCCGGTCCCGCACCGGGGCCGGCCCTCGCCGCACGCCCGAGCCCCGGCCGCGCCGCCCCCGGCCGCGCCGCCCCCGACCGCGCCGCCTCCGACTGCGCCGCCTCCGACTGCGCCGAGACCCGCGGACCCCAGCCCCTCGCCACCCGGGGCCCTCGCCATGATCAACGTGCACTGCACGGTGTAGTTGCTTGGGAAGCCTACACCGTGTAGTTTACTTTCTGTCGGCGGGACCCCGCCGAACACCCCGCCCCACCGCTCCCGGAGGACCCCCATGCCCGCCGTCACCGTCGACACCGCCCGCATCCCCTACCGCATCGTGGGCGACGGCCCCGAGACCCTGCTCCTCGTCCACGGCACCGGCCCCGGCTCCGGCATGTGGGACCACCTGCTGGACGGCTTCACCGACCGCTACACCGTGCTGCTCCCCGAGCTGTCCGGCAGCGAGACCGCCGAGGACGACGGCGGCGAGCTGACCGTCGACACCCTCGCCGCCCAGGTCAACGCCGTCATCGAGGACGCCGGCCGCGGCCCCGTCCACCTGGTCGGCTTCTCGCTGGGTGCGGTCGTCGCCACCGCCGCCGCGGCCCGCCGCCCCGAGCAGGTCCGCCGGCTGGTCGCCGCCGCGGGCTGGATCAACGCGGACGACGAGTACCTGCGCAACATGATGACCGTCTGGCTGGCCATCGCCGACGACCCGGCCGCCTTCGGCCGCTACGCCACCCTCACCGCGTTCAGCCGCGGCTTCCTCAACCGGATCGGCCGCGAGGCGGTCGAGGCCAACGCCGCCTTCATGCAGCCCACCCCCGGCACCCTGCGGCACATCGCGCTCGACCTCAGCCTGGACATCACCGACCTGCTCCCCCGGGTCCAGGCCCCGACCCTGGTGATCGGCTGCAGCCAGGACGCCACCATCCCGGTGGAGAACACCCGCCGCCTGCACGCGGCCATCGCCGGCAGCGAGTACGCCGAGTTCGACACCGGCCACGTCGTGGTGTTCGAACAGGCCGAGGCCTTCACCAGCACCGTTCGCGACTTCCTCGCCGCGGCGTGAAGCGGGCCGCGCGGTACCCGGCCGGCGCCGCCCCCCGGCCCCGGCGCCGGCCGGACAGCCCGTCGCACAGCTCCGACGCAGCTGCGACAAGAGCTGTACATGACCGGGTTAGTGTGCGGGCGTGAGCCTTCATGTCGTCATTGGATTCGGGCCCGCCGGAGCGGCCACCGCTCGGCTGCTGGCCGAACAGGGTCATTCGGTACGGGTCGTCACCAGGTCGGGCCGCAGCCCCGAGCCCGGAATCGAACACGTCGCGCTGGACGCGACCGACACCGAGCGGCTGGTCGCGGCCGCGCAGGGCGCGAACGCCATCCACGGCTGCGCCGCACCCCCCTACCACCGCTGGGCGGACGAGTGGCCGCCGCTGGCCGCCTCCCTCTGCACCGCGGCCGAACGGACCGGGGCCGTCCTGGTCATGCTCGGCAACCTCTACGGCTACGGTCCGGTGACCGGCCCGATCACCGAGCGACTGCCGCTCGCGGCCACCGGCACCAAGGGCCGGACACGCACCGCCGTCTGGGAGCAGGCCCGCAGCCTGCACGAACAGGGCCGGATCAAGGCGGTCGAGGTGCGGTCCTCCGACTTCTTCGGACCCGGCGTGACCGACGGCGGCCACCTGGCCGCGCGGGTCGTGCCCCGGCTGCTGAACGGCAAGCCGGTCTCCACGCTCGGGGATCCGGACGCCCCGCACAGCTGGACCTACCTCCCCGACGTCGCCGCCGCCCTGGTCGAGATCGCGGGCGAGGAGCGGGCCTGGGGCCGGGCCTGGCACGTGCCGACCGAACCCCCCCTCTCCACCCGCGAGATGGTGGACCGTCTGGCCGCCGCGGCGGGCACCGGACCGGTGGCCGTCCGCCGGGTGCCTCCGGCCGTCCTCGGCCTCGGCGGACTCGTCTCCCCCCTGCTGCGCGAACTCAAGGAGGTCCGCTACCAGTTCGACGCGCCCTTCGTCGTCGACTCCACCGCCTACCAGGCCGAGTTCGCGGTCCGGGCAACCCCCGTGGCCGACCAGGTCGAAGCGACCGTGGCGTGGTGGCGAGAGCGTCTGGCCGGCGCCCGATGAGCAGCGCGACAGCGAACGAGGGGGCGGGCGCCCTGGCGGCACGACGGGACGACGTGGCGATCGTCGGGATGGCCTGCCGGTTCCCCGGTGCACGGAACCTCAACCAGTACTGGCGGTTGCTCACCGCCCCGCACCCGCAGTTCACCACCGTGCCGGACAGCCGGTGGCGCGCCGGCGCCTTCCTCAGCGACGACTTCCGCGACGCGTCCTCGGCCTACACCGACCGGATGGCGCTGCTGCCGGACGTGGGCCACTTCGACGCGGCGCACTACGGCATCCCGCCGCGCCGCGCCCGGTCGATGGACCCGCAGCACCGGCTGCTGATCGACCTCGCCCGCGAGGCGCTCCAGGACGCGGGGTGGGAGGCCGAGGGCTTCGACCGCGAGGAGACCTCGGTGATCACCTCGCTCACCGAGAGCGGCTACCGCGACATCAGCGCGATGCAGATCCGGATGCGCCAGCTGGCCGGCGGCGAGTTCGGGGCGCGGGCGACCGGCCCCGGGCTCCGCGAGGCGGTCCGCGCGGTCGACGGCCTGCACGGCTCGTCGGTGGCCGGACTGCTGCTCAACATGGGCCCGAACACCATCAGTTCGGTCTTCGACCTGCACGGCGAGAGCTACGCGCTGGACTCCGCCTGCTCCGGCGGGCTGATGGCCGTGGCCAACGCGGTGTACGCCCTGCGCGCGGGCCGCAGCCGGATCGCCCTCGCCGGCGGCGCCCAGCTGATGCTCACCCCCGACCTCCTGATCGGGCTCTGCCGGATCGGCGCCGTCTCGCGCAGCGGGCAGTGCCTGCCGTTCGGCGCCGAGGCCGACGGCTTCGTGCTCGGCGAGGGCGCCGGGGTCCTGGTGCTGCGGCCGCTGGCCGATGCACTGGCGGCCGGCGACCGCGTCTACGCGGTGATCCGCGGCGTCGGCACGGCCAACGACGGCACCGTGCAGGGCGGTCTGCACCCGCAGGCCGCCGGCCAGCTCCGCGCGCTGCGCCGGGCCTACCGCGACGCGGGGCTCGCCCCGGCCTCGGTGGGCTACCTGGAGGCGCACGGCACCGGCACCGCGGTCGGCGACCCGGTCGAGATCGGCGTCCTGCGCGAGCTGCGCGGCGACGCCGGCGCGCCCGCCTACCTCGGCGCCGTGAAGGCCGTGCTCGGCCACTCGCTCAACGCGGCCGGGATCGCCGGGCTGATCAAGACCGTGCTGGCGGTGCAGCGCGGAGTGGTCCCGCCGCAGCCGGAGTTCGGCCTGGCCGACCGCTCCGCGCTGGACGCCGCGGGCCTGAGCGTCGCGACGGCCCCGAGCAGCTGGCCCGCGACCGACGAGCCGCGCCGGGCGGGCGTGAGCGCCTTCGGCTTCGGCGGCACCGGGGTGCACCTGGTGGTGGAGGAGTGCGTCCCCGCCCCGGCCCCCGCGGTGCCGGACGGCGAGCCGCAGCTGCTGGTGCTCAGCGGCCGCGACCGGGCCGGGCTGGCCCGCTACGCGCGCGAGCTGGCGGACACCCTGACCGCCGACCGGCCGCCGCTGGCCGCGGTGGCGGACACGCTGGCCCGCCGTACGCCGTTCGCGGAGCGGCTGGCCCTGGTGGCGCAGGACACCGAGGACGCCGTCGCCAAGCTGGTCGCGGCGGCCGAGGCCGTGGCGGCGGGCCGGAGCGGGGAGTTCGGGCCAGGGCAGCTGGCCGGCACGGTCGCGGACGGCGAGCCGGCCGAGGCTGTCGTCCCGGCGCCGGGCTCGCTCCCGGCCGAGGCCCGGACGGCGGCGCTGGCCGGGCTCGCCGAGCAGGCCGTCACCGGCCGCGGGCTGCGTCCGCTGACGGTGCGCACGCCCCCGAGCACCCTGCCGCCGAGCCCGCTCGCCCCGCGGCACCACTGGGTGGTGGCGGAGGCCGAGCGCGACGTGGCGGAGCCGCCCGCGCCGGCGGCCGGGTCCGCGGCTGCGGCGGCCGGTGCCCCGGTGCGGGCCGCCGACGCCACCACCACGGCCACGGCCACGGCCACGGCCATCGTGCTGGAGGAGGTGTCGCGGACCGGCGTCTTCCCGCTCTCCGACCTGGACGGCCGGATGACGCTGGTGACCGATCTCGGCTTCGATTCCCTGATGCTCCAGGAGCTGGAGGTCAACATCGGCAAGCGCGTCCCGGGCTTCCGCAGCGAGGAGCTCTACGAGCCCGGCGTCACCGTCGAGGGCCTGTCCGCGCTGGTCGGCCCGCACCTGGACGGTGCGCAGCCGGCCCGGCCGCACCCCGACCTGCCGTACCCCGACCTGCCGTACCCCGACCTGCCGTACCCCGACCTGCCGGGGACCGCGGGCGAGCCGCTGCCCGAGCCGCTGCCGTCACCGCTGGCCGAGCCGCGGCCGCGCCTGATGCGCGTGCCCCAGCCGCGGCAGCCGGAGCCGCCGGCGCAGCAGGCCTGGGCGCTGGGAACGGCGAGCGTCGACGACTTCCCCGAGGTGCGGCAGTTCGAGGAGCGCCTGGGCGCGATCACCGCGAGCGGCGCGGCGTGGCCGTACTTCCGCGTCCACCAGGGCAACATCCGCGACACCACGGTGATCGGCGGCCGGCCGTACCTGTCCTTCGGCAGCTACAACTACCTGGGCCTGTCCGGCCACCCGGCGGTCAACCGGGCCGTGCACGAGGCGGTGGAGCGATACGGCACCTCGGTCTCGGCCAGCCGGGTGCTCTCCGGCGAACGGGACCTGACCGTGACGCTGGAGCGGGCGCTGGCGGGGTTCCTCGGCGTCCCGGACTGCCTGACGCTGGTGAGCGGCCACGCCACCAACGTCACCGCGATCGGGCACCTCGTCGGGCCGGGCGACCTCGTCGTCCACGACGCGCTCGCCCACGACAGCATCCTGCAGGGCTGCACGCTCTCCGGGGCCGCGCGGCGCCCGTTCGCGCACAACGACACGGGGCAGCTGGAGCACATGCTCCGGCTCAACCGCTCGCGGTTCCGGCGGGTCCTGATCGCCGTCGAGGGCGCCTACAGCATGGACGGGGACCTCGTGGACCTGCCCGCCGTGATCGAGCTGAAGAAACGGTACGGCGCCCTGCTGCTGGTCGACGAGGCGCACAGCATCGGGACGGTGGGTGCGGGCGGCCGCGGCGTGGGCGAGTTCTTCGGCGTCGACCGGGCCGACGTGGACCTCTGGATGGGCACGCTCTCCAAGGCCTTCGCCAGCTGCGGCGGCTACCTGGGCGGCTCGGCCCGGATGGTCCGCTGGCTGCGGCACACGCTGCCGGGCTTCGTCTACAGCGTGGGTCTCACCCCGGCCAACGCGGCCGCGGCACTGGCCGCCACCGAGCTGATCACCGCGGAGCCCCACCGGGTCGGTGCCCTGCGACGCAACGCCGAGCTGTTCCTCGGCCTGGCCGGCGCGGCCGGCCTGGCGACCGGCTCCAGCGCGCACACCCCGATCGTGCCGTGCATCCTGGGCGACTCGGCCCACACCCTGCGCGTCGCGGACCGGCTCTTCGCCCGGGGCCTCATCGCCGATCCGATCTTCCACCCCGCCGTGGAGGAGGGGCTCTCCAGGCTGCGGTTCTTCGTCACCTGCGAGCACCGCGAGGAGGACATCCGGCGTGCCGTGGCGATCCTCGCCGAGGAGGTGGCGGCCGTCCACGTCTGACCGGCCGGGCTCCGGCGGATTCCGTTCCGGCCGGGGCGGGTTCCGGGCGGGGTGACGCCCGGGCAGGGTGACGGCCGGGCGGGGTGACGTCCGACCGGAGCGGGTCAGATCAGCGTGCGCTCCATCCGGCTGAGCACCGTGCTCGATCCGCCCCCGTCGGCCGGCGCGGCGCTGCTCGGCTCCCCGGCACCGCCCACCCGCTGGGAGAGCAGGTAGGCGATGATCTCCGCCTCCTGCTCCTGGACGTCGTCGTAGGTCGCGCGCAGGAGCATGTCCCGCACGAGGTCGGGGTCGAGGTTGGGGAAGAGGAGGCGGGCGGTCGCCTCGTCCAGCCAACCGGCCCCGCGGTGGCAACAGATGATGTGACCCAGCTCGTGCAAGATGATGTGCTCCTGATGCGTGCTGGTCGTGTTGGCGTCGTAGAAGATGAGGTCTTCGTCGCGTGCGGCGACCCACATGCCGCACGGGTGCGAGGCCGGCATGTGCATCGGGACCAGCGTGATCGGGCGTTCGCGGATCTCCCCGAGGTAGTGGCAGAGTTCGGCCACGTCGGCCACCTCGGGGAGGCCGAGCTCGGCGATCCTCTTGGCGCCCGCCTTCCGGAGCCGCTTGAGCTGACTGCGGCGGTCCTGACCCGCCCCCGGGGCCTTCCTGCCGGCCCTCACTCCGGGTTGGCGGGGTCGGTGACCGGCGGCAGGCCCTGCAGCTGCCGGTACTGGTCCATGATGGCCGTGATGGCCTGGAGGTTCTCCTTCTTCATCCCGGCGGCCCGCATCGCCACCGCGCGGACCCCCGCCTGTCGCAGCGCCTCGATGGCGGCGACCTGGCTGAGCACCGACTCGGCGACCTGCTCGTCGAAGAAGTACGCGACCGAGACCCCGAAGAACTTCGCCAGCGCGGCCAGGAGGTCCGGTGAGGGGTTGGAGCGCTTGCCCGTCCGAAGCTGCGACAGATAGACGCCGCCGACCTTGAGTTCGGGGTTGACCCGCTTCAGCTCCTCGGCCACCTCGGCGTTGGTCCAGTGCCGACCCTTGGGTCGGACCGTTCTGAAGAGGTCGTCCAGACGCACCGCCAACACGGGCCGGTCGTCGGTCTCGGACATTGCGATTCTCCCCCCGTCACCTCCCAGTTTTGCTCTCAGCTATCCGTCAGTTTCGCAGATTAGCCGCTAGTTGACAATCGGCCGAGACTCCGCCAACGTGTACCTCGCAGATAGCTGCCAGCTAACTTTGCTCACGGGGGTAGCCGAGTTGGCTGCGGCCTGCCACCTGGTCCGACCCTCGGGGGACGGGCCGGACCGGGCACGGCCCGGCGGGGGAGACGTCCCCGCCGGGCCGGACAGTACGAGCGGCCGATCCACCGGGGGAACGGGGGACGGGGAGGCCGGTCGGGGGGTGAGGCGGTCGACCCGCAGGGGGTGCGGGGAGCCGTCGAACGGGGGGCAACGAAGAAGAAACCCGCCCGGTCTGACGGGGGTTCAGGCCGGGCGGGAGCTCTCATTCAGCGGTGCGGAGTCTACTGTAGGCGGACGCGACCTTGGTGAGCCAGGCCACTTCCGCGGTGAAACTGACGGTGTCCCGGTCCTCGAAGTCGCCCGCGTCCTTGTTGTCGGCGGGGATGGTGCCGGTGCTCTTCGCCCGCAGCGCCTGACGGATCTGGGCCGCCTCGGCGAGGGCCTGGCGGGCCTCCTCGGTCGTGCCCGCGCCGGCCCGGTCGGGGCCGCCGGCGGCGCGGTCGATGTAGGGCCTCAACTCCCGCCAGCCGTCGCGGATCTCGACCACCCGCCGGTGCAGCCGGTAGTTGAGGTCGGAGACCGAGGCACCCGGCCGCGGCGGCTCCAGGGCGATGTCCGGCGAGGACTCGTAGAGGTCCCGCCAGAGCGGGTACAGCGCCCGGTAGGACCGGTAACTCCGTGCCCAGTCCAGCAGCTTGGCCGCCGACGCCCCCCAGGAGGTGATGGTCAGGCCGAGCGAGAGGGTGACGATGCCCAGCGCGCTGAAGACGTTGGAGGCGAGCTGCCAGACGCCGATGTCCACCCCTGCCGCGGCGGTGAGGATGTTGACCGTCCGCGCCGTGCAGTAGAGGAACAGGATCACGGTGGCGACGGAGAGCGTCTGCAGGGCCTGCCGCAGGGACGCGTTGTCGGTCATCCGGGCGTACGGGCCGCACTGCAGGAAGATGGTGACGCACGGAACCGCCTGGGAGACGATGAAGACCAGGAGGTAGGTCAGCACCAGCGGCTGGCCGCTGCCGGTGTTGAAGTCCGTGGCCGGCCGCCGGGTGCCGTCGGCGACCAGGAAGAGCACCACCAGCAGCACGTTGAGGGCGATGCCGGTGATCACCCAGTACCGGGTCTTCCGCGCGGCCGCCTCGGCGACCGTCTCCGCCCACCCCAGCAGGATGATCTGCGCGCAGACGCAGTAGGCGACCGCCGACAGGTGCATCAACAGGATCGCGAGGTTGCCGACGCCGAGGAAGCTCCCGCCCCCCATGGCGACGGCACCCATCGTGAAGGTGAGGCACTGCAGCAGCAGCGTGATCACCAGGACGCGGTATCCGGCGTCCCGCCAGCTGCGCCGGACCTGGCCCAACCGGTAGGCGAGCGCGGCGTAGGAGGAGAGCGCCGCGATGACGAAACAGAGGGTTCTAGTGGTATTCACGGCCTGATTCCCCGCCACTGCCGCACCCGCGGCCCCGGACGGTCTAGTCGTTGTGGTCGCCGAGCGGCACCTCGAGCCCGATGCTCTCGGCCGCCACGGCGATGGCGAAGTCGAAGAACGCCGGTTCGTCCCGGACGCTGTCGTGGGTGCGGCTGAAGACCTGGAACACCAGGAGCCCGATGAGGTTGCTCCACAGCACGATGCCGCGCTCGATGACGTCCGCGAACGGAGCCCCGGGCGCGCCTCCGAAGAGCTCCACGGCCTCCGGCAGCAGCAGCGACGGGCCGGGCAGCGGGCGGCGCGGCGGGGTGAGCTCGCCGGCCTCCAGCGCCGAGCGCACGATGCCGGCCATCACCGCGGGGGTCCGCGCGGCGGCCGGGACGGTGTCCTGCGGCGCGTGGTACCCCGGCACGGGCGAGCCGTAGATCAGCGTGAACTCAGCGGTGTTCGCGAAGGACCACTCGCGCAGCGCCCGGGTGACCGCGAGGAACCGCGCACCCGCCGACGCGCCCGCCTCCCGGGCGTCCTGGTCGGCCCGCTCCATCGCGGCGGCCGACTCGTTGTAGGCGTCGATGATCAGCGCGGTCAGCAGGTCGTCCCGCTCCGGGAAGACGGCCGACACCTCGGCGGCGGCGAATCCGCCCGCTCTGGCGACGCCGTCGAGGGAAAGCCCCCCGGCCCCCAGTTTCACGAGCAGTTCACGCGCACTGGCCTTGATGGCCGCCGTCAGCCCGTCCTGGTCGGCGACGCTTGCTCCGGAAACATCCATGGGCCAAACCGTACCCGGCGGTCGACTCCCCCAGAAGGCCGACGGCGAAGCCGCCCCGGCCGCCCGCTGTGATCCCGGCCACCGGCCCGCCCACCCGCTCGCCGGGCCCGCACCCCCCGGGTGCGGTGTCGCGGCTCGCGGCGCTGTACTTCAACCGAAGTTCGGCGCCGACAACGCGGAACTGGTCCCCAGGACTGCGCCCTGGCAACACAGGCGACGTGGACGCGGCGGGCGAGGCGCGGGATGAGACACGCAGCGAGCTGGTCGGTGGTGTGGAAGGCGTGCTCGCCGATCTCCACCTGGTCGACGGTGATGCGGTCGAACTCGTCGGCCGGGAGGACGCCTCCGTCGAAGACGAAGAGCAGCTTGTCGCCCTCGGTCGGGTGGGGCGCCCAGTCCGCGACGAGGAGGCGGCCGATGGGAGGGGTGATGCCGAGCTCCTCCTTGACCTCTCGGGCCGCGCCCTCGCTCGGGGTCTCACCGGGGTGGAGGTAGCCGCCCGGGATCTCCCAGCCTGGCTTGTACGTGGGCTTCACCAGGAGCACGCGGTCGGCTTCGTCGAAGAGCAGCACGCCGGCGGCAGTACGCGGCCGGGCAACCGCATCAGGTACGTCGGAGTCGCTCACGACTGCGACTGTAGCGGCGGCGTGGTCCGAACTTGGCCGGTTCAAGCTCGCAGACACATGTCCGGGTCTCGGAGCATTGTGGTCAACTAGGGCCGTTGCTGCACTGACACCGGGATGTGGACGCTGATGAGCGATCAGGCGGGCGAGCTCGAGCCGTGGCGGATCCACGGGGACCGAGTGGTGTACGACAACCCCTGGGTGCAGCTCGCCCTGGTGGATGTCGAGCCGCCCGGAGTTCCACGGTTCGAGCATCACGTGGTCAGGTTGAAGCGGGTGGCCATAGCGGCGGTCCTGGACTCCGAGGACCGCGTGCTGATGCTGTGGCGATACCGCTTCGTGCCGAACTCCTGGGGCTGGGAGCTTCCGGGCGGCATCGTCGATCCCGGAGAGGACGGCCGGCAGGCGGCGCTGCGTGAGGTGGAGGAGGAGACCGGCTGGCGCCCGGACGGCCTTGACCACGTGGTGACGTTCCAGCCGATGGTCGGGATGGTGGACTCCCCCCACGAGGTCTTCGTCGGCGAGGGAGCGACCTTGGTGGGCGAGCCCGACGACGGCGAGGAGGCCGGACTCATCTCGTGGGTGCCGTTGACCGACATTCCGGCGCTCATGGCGGAGGGGAAGCTCATGGGCTCCGGCACCCTGGTGGCGCTCCTCCATATCCTGGCTGACCGAAAGCGGTAGGTCGGCCTCCGGGCGAGACCCCCGCCGACACTGCTGTCTTCAAAACTTGGCGCCCAACTGGTCGATGCGCGCCCGGTGACGGGCGGAACTCGTGCGGTTGGCGAGGAGTCGGGCCTTTCGTAAGTGGTCCATGGCCTGGTCCTGTTCCTCGCGCGCGAGATGGGCCTGCGCGAGGTCACAGTGCAGGCCGGCCGTGGCCCGGGTGAACGTCGCATCCATGCCTGCGAGCGCGTCGTACAGGTCGCTCATCGCGGCGTCGTCACCGAGTCGGGCCAGCACGTTGCCGCGCCACCGGGTGAGGTGGTTGCCGTTAAGGAAGATGCTCAGCATGTCGGGATCCCGGTCGGTGTCCCCAGGTGGGAGGACGGCGACTGCTCGGTCCAGTGAGCGGCGGCAGTCGTCCGGACGGCCAGCCTGCGCGAGGAGCTCGGCTTCGGCTGCGTGCAGCCATGCCAGCAGGCGCGGGGATGCCTGGCCGCCGACCGTCCGGTGTGCCTCCTGTACCAGTTGCACGGCCAGGTCCGGCTTGCCGGCTGCGGACAAGACGTAGGCCTGCTCCGCCATGGCGTGAGCCAGGTACATCGGCTCCCTGGCCTCGGCGGCGGCCCGCTTTCCCAGCTCGTAGTGCCGCCAGGCCCGCTCGGTGGCGCCCACGTCGAGTGCCTGCCATGCGCCGAGCGTGGCCGCCCCGGCAAGTGCTCGCGCAATCGGCTCCCGGGTGCTCGGCAGCACGGCGAAGGTCAGGCACTCCTCCAATGCCGTCAAGTGGGCCTGCATCTGGTCCACCAGAGCGGCGGCGCCCATCTGACGATCGACTGTGCGCAGCAGCTCGGTCTGGGCCATGAACGTGTCGACCATGCCGAGACTCAGGTTGTGGGCCGAGTCGATGCGGCCGATCAGCTCGTCGTAGCCGGTGACGGTGACGGGCTCGGCCGATGTCGTGCGGCCGAGGAGTTCGCGATCGGTGAGCCCGAGGAGAGCGCGAAGTACGGCCGCGTACAGCGGGCCGATCGGGCGCCGGTTGTTCTCCCATTCCGACACATAGACACGCAGGCTCGCCGTCGAAGCCACGTCTAGGCTGTGCTGTCGGGCGTAGCGCTCGATCTCGTGGACGAGCCGCTCCTGCGACCAGCCGTGTTCCTTGCGTGCTTGCTTGAGCCGAGCTGACACCGTCCCCCCATCCTGAGATCGTGCCGCTGGCCGGTGCCGCTCCTCGGGCGTATCGGCGCAGGTTGGCAGGGGTTAACCCCGTGGCGTTAGGGCCCGTTGGCTACCAGCCGGGCCGCCGGTCAACTCTCATGGTTCCCAAGCTAATCGCCGCGCCTTCCGTCCGGGGAGGGTTCGCTCCGATTCGAGCGGCCGGCGACAGCACGACTTGCCTCATCTAGCCGCTGGCCCGAAGGAATGTGACGTCGCATCACTGGAGGCATCGATGACCACACAGCTTGTTCCGGATCAGCCGCCGCGCCATCTCACAACCGAGCACCGCGAGGAGTTGCTCGGCCTGTTCACGCGCCTTATCGACATGGGCCTCGACTTCAAGCTCCAGGACTCCGTCTTCCAGGCACGCCGTCGGCCGTTCGAGCTGAGGGACACGCTGCTCGTCCCGCTGCCAGAGGAAGGCAGCCCGCTCGAGGCGGTGCTCGACGAGTTCGTCCGCGACGTGCTGCCGGACTGCAAGAACGAGAACAGTCCCTTCTTCCTCGGCTTCGGCGACACGGGCGATGACGTGGCGGCCCTCTGCGGCGGCCTGCTCTCCCTGTTCACCCAGCAGAACCTGATCAACCAGAGCTTCGACTCACCGAGCGGCACCTTCGTCGAGATCGCGGTGCTGCGCTGGTTGCGCGAGCTGCTCGGATACCGCAACTCCCCGGTGGAGAGGACCGAGTCGATCTGGGACGTCGGCGGGTGCGTAACCCACGGTGGCACGCTCAGTAACACCATCGCCATGATGCTCGCCAGGGAGCACCGTGCACCGGGCACCATGGAGCACGGGATCACCGACCCTTCCAAGCTGTCCATCGTGGTGCCGCGTGGGATCGGCCACTACAGCGTGAAGAGCGCCATGGCGTGGATCGGTTGCGGCTCGCGGCTGCTCGAGGTCGACACCGTCGACTTCCGTTACGACCTTCGGGCGCTGGAGCGCACGCTCCGCGAGGAGGCCGGCTCGGTGATGGCGGTCGTCGCGTACGCCGGCGACAGTCGCACCCACACCATCGAGAACCTTCGCGGGGTGCATGACCTGGTGCGCTCGGTCGACGAAAGCATCTGGCTGCACGCGGACGCGTGCTGGGGCCTCGCGTGTGCGATGACGGACAAGCTCGGCCACAAGATCGACGGGATCGGCGGCTTCGACAGCGTCACGGTGGACCCGCACAAGGTCATGGGCATCCCGTACGCCCTCAGCGCGCTGCTGGTTCGCGACCCGGCGCACATGAGGATGGTCGCGAGCTACTCGGACTTGATCATGCAGGAGGACTTCGCGATCGGTCAGACCACGCCCTTCATCGGCTCGAAGGCGTGGATGTCGCTCAAGCTCTGGATGATGGTCAAGGCGTACGGCCGGTCCGGGCTCGCGGCCATGGTCGAACGGCGGCTGGACACGACGAGGCGGTTCACGGAGCTGGTGGACGCCTCGCCCAGGCTCGTGCGCCTGAACGACCCCGACCTGACGGCAGTGGCGTTCATGTACGTCCCCGCCGATGTGGACCTGACCGCCCCCGACGTCGATCGGATCAACAAGGTCAACCAGGCCATCCATGACCGGATGCTCGCCGAAGGTATCTGGCACCTGCACCAGTTCAGCCTCCCCGACAAGGGAACCTTCCGCCGCGGCGCGACCCTGTACCCGCTCAGGTTCATGGGCCAGAACCTGCGGATCGAGGAGCACCACCTCACTGGCGTGATCGACCACGTCACCGCACTCGGGCGCGATTGCGAATAGCACTCCAGACGGTCATCAGTCTGCGCGCCGTCGCACCGACGACGGCGCGCACTCTTCCCAACCGAGAAGGGGCACCACTATGTCCGCAGCACACCAGTCCTTGTTCCGGGAGATCTATCAGGTTCCCGGCCTTTACGATCAGCTCCTCCTCCCTCACTACTTCGATGGCGCCGAGGACACCCAACTCATCCGTCAGTTGATGGAGCGCCACTACGGCCGTCCCGGCGACGCGCCCGGCCTGTCCGTCGCCGAACTCGGCTGCGGTACCGGTCGTGTCACGGCCTGCCTCGCCCCGTACGCACGGCACCTGCGAGCCAGCGACTACAGCCGGTCCATGGTCGACACCTTCCAGGCCCGCTACCCCAAGGCCGAGGCGCTCCAGCAGGAGACCAGGTTCTCGGTCCGCCGAATGCTGGACGAGGGCTTGGCCGGCTCCTTCGACATCGTCGGCGCCTTCTGGTCGCTGAGCTACCCGCTGATGGACTACTTCGAGGAGCTGGGCGCCGACGGCATCGTGCCCAGGTCCGACCTCGCGCAGGGGCGCCGGGAGGCGGGCGGTTTGGTCCGCGACACCCTCCGGCTGCTCGCGCCGGGCGGTCACCTGCTGGCCCTGTTCTTCGACTCCGAGACCCCCGAGCAACAGCTGGTCACCAGGGCCTGGGAGAAGGTCGCGCCATTCCCCGGAACCGGACGCGGCTACACCCGCGAGATCCTCCTCGAAGAACTCCAGGACGCGGAGGCACGCGGCGAGGGACGACTGCACTACTCCCGGCTCGGTGGGATCGCCGTCGCGCCCAGCCCGCAGGCCGCCCGCGCGTGGTTCGCCACCGTCCACATGAAGTCCCTGCCGGTGCTGATGGACGACCCGCACGTGCACCGCGAGATCGGTGCCTTCGTGGACGCCCACACCCAGCCGTCGGGCGAGGTCCGGATCCCCACCGGCGCGTACGTGATCGACTTCTGGGCCGGCCCGGCCGATCGCCACGTTCCGCGCAACCGGGCTGAGGCCGCGTGAACGCCGGTGACCACCTGCTCCCCCCGCAGCGCAACACGACCCCCTACGACGTCTTCGAAGCCGCGGTCATGCTCCGGGCCGAGTACGTCGGCGCCAAGGGCTACGGACTGGCCTACGGGTCGCACGCCGATGGCAGCGCGCATGCCTCGTCCGACCTCGACCTCCTCTTCGTCGGCTTCGAGGTCCTGCCCTCCGAACGGTTGCGCGCACTCACCCGCGACGTCATCGGACTCCACCGGCGGCACGGGCTCGGCCTGGACCAGGAGGTCTCCTACACCAGCAAGCTCCACGCCACCGCGTACGAGGTCGAGGAGGCCATCGCCCTGGGGGGCTTCGCCGTGACACCAAAGGGCGAGGTGACGGTGGATCCCGTGGTCGCGGAACCCTGGTTCCTCGACTCCCGGCTCTTCAAGCTCCGGCTGGTCCTCAACGCGCTCACCGTTCCGCACGTCTTCCTGGGCGGCGACACCGCAGCGTACGAGAGGCACCGCAACCGTGCCGAGCGGTCCGTCGCCCTGCTCGCACTGGCCCTGGTCGACAGGGACGAGGAGTTCACAGTCCACGACCTCTTACGTGCGCTGACGGGAGATGCCGGCGGTGTGTGCGGTGAGGACCATCTCGGCTACGACGAGGTCCTCGGCCGATCCCCGGCGTTGTTCTCCTCACTGCAGCGCGGGATGAGCCGACTGCTGGCCGATGGTGTCGTCAGCACGCGGAACGGCATCCACCTGCGGCAGGACGGTGACCAGCGCCGACGGCTGCTGAGGGTGCTGCGCGAGCCCCCGGTGGGCGTGTAGTCCCGCCCACCGGGGGCCACCTGCTACATCCGGTCCGGGGCCTGGAGGCCGAGCAGGTCCAGGCCCCGGGCCAGCGTCTGCGCGGTCAGACGGCACAGGGCCACCCGGTTCGCCCGCATGGCCGCCGTCTCCGCCTTGAGAACCGGGCAGGCGCCGTAGAAGTCCGTGAGGGCCTTCGCCAGGGAGAATAGGTACCCGCACAGCCGGTGCGGCTCCAGTTCCTGGGCGACCTCGCGAACGGTGGCGTCGAAGCCGTCTAGCAGAAGGATCAGCGCGCGCTCCGCGGGGTGCAGCGGCAGCGATGCGTCGACCGGCTGCTCCAGGGCCTCCTTCGGGACCTTGCTGAGGATGGTCCGGACCCGGGCGTGGGCGTACTGCATGTAGACGCCGGTGTTGCCCTGGAGCGAGACCATCTGGGCGATGTCGAAGACGTAGTTCTTCGCGCGCGACGTCGACAGGTCGGCGTACTTGACCGCACCGATCCCGGCAGCCTGGATCACCTTCTCCATCGCGTCGCCGGTCAGGTCGTGCGGCTTGTCGGCCATCGCCTCCCGGGCGCCCTCGACCGCCGCGTCCAGCAGCTCCGACAGCCGCACCGTGCCACCGGAGCGGGTCTTGAACGGGGTGCCGCCGGGGCCCATCACGGTCCCGAACGGCACGTGGACGGCCTCGACGTCGTCGGTGAGCCAGCCTGCCCGGCGGGCGGTGGCGAAGACCATCTGGAAGTGCAGGGACTGCCGGGCGTCGACGACGTACAGGATCCGGTCCGCTTCGAGCTTCCGGATCCGGTGGCGGATGGTGGCCAGGTCGGTGGCCGCGTAGCCGTAACCACCGTCCTTCTTGCGAACGATCAGCGGCGCCGGTTCGCCGTCCGGGCCGGTCACGTCGTCGAAGAACACGCACAGCGCGCCGTCGCTGTCGACCGCGATGCCGGCCTCGACCAGTTCCTCGACGACCTCGTCCAGGAAGGGGTTGTACGTCGATTCACCGGCGGAGTCCTGCTCGGTGAGCAGGACTCCGAGCCGGTCGTAGAGCTGTTGGAAGGCCCGGGTGGACACCGCGACCAGCTCGCGCCACACGGCCAGCGTGGTCTCGTCGCCGCCTTGCAGGGCCACCACCCGCTGCCGGGCACGCTCGACGAACTCGGGATCGGCGTCGAACTTCTGCCGCGCTGCCCGGTACAGGCCGTCCAGCACGGAGACCTGCTCGCCGGCGTCAACACCCCCGGCGCCGCTCCGCCACTGTGCTTCGGGGTGCTCGTCGATGTACTGGATCAGCATGCCGAACTGGGTTCCCCAGTCACCCAGGTGGTTCTGCCGGACGACGTCGCCACCGAGGAAGGTCAGCACCCGGACGAGCGAGTCGCCGATCACGGTCGTCCGCAGGTGGCCGACGTGCATCTCCTTGGCGATGTTCGGCGCCGAGTAGTCGATGACGGTGCGCGTGCCGGCCAACGGCAGGCCGATGCCCAGCCGGTGGTCCGCGAGCCGGGACTCGACCTGTGCCCAGAGCTGCGAGTCCGCCACCGTCAGGTTGAGGAACCCGGGGCCGGACAGGCTCGACGAGATCAGGCCGCCGTCCAGCTCGGCCTGGAGTGTCTGCGCCAGGTCCCGCGGCGGGCGCCCGGCCTGCTTGGCCAACGACAGGGCGACGTTCGACTGGAAGTCGGCGTGCTCGGAGGGTCGGACGAGAGGGTCTCGCTCGGACAGCTCAGGCGGCAGGACGCGGGCCATGGCGGCCGACACGGCTTGCTCCGCAAGGCTGATCGCTGCAATTACCTCAGTCACTGGGATTCCCTCTCCGGCGCGAACGGACAATCCGCTGCCAACTTGCCTAAATAGTAGAGGCGCTGACGGAGCGTGGCCGCCTCATTTCGAGTCCGTGGACGGCTGGTACCGACCTACGGCCCACACGGCCGGGGCCCTGGCCCGCTCAAGATGCGGGACGGCCCCTCGGGCGCTATCCAAGGACCATGAGTGCGTCGACGTGGCCGGCAGACTGGGAGGACCGGAAGGCCGGTCTCGACTGCGCCATGTGCGCCACCCGAGGGGCGGAGGACAACGGCCATGGCCTCCGGATCCTGCAGGGGACATTCGCCGACGCCTACCTGAACCGGGCGGTCCTTCCCGGCTACGCCGTGGCGATCTGGAACGGACCCCACGTCGCCGAGCCAACCCAACTCGACGAGGACCAGGCCACCGGTTTCTTCCGCGAGATGCTCCTGGCCGCGCGAGCGGTCGAGAGCCACTTCAAGCCCGTCAAGATGAACTACGAGGTGCTGGGTAACTCGGTGCCCCACCTGCACGTCCACCTCATCCCCAGGTACGACGACGATCCGGCGCCAGGATCGCCACTCCCCACGTCCTTCCTCCGGCCCGGCCGCCCAGCGGATCACCGATTCCGCGCGGATGCCGATGCTCTCCGCACGCTACTGGCGTAGTGAATTCACCCGCCGGTGCCTCAGAAGTTGGCACCGGCGGGTGATGGGCTATCGGCGTCAGGGTCGTGCGGGTGGCGGCGTCGGCGGCTGAGGTTGGGCGGCGGAGTTCACCGGCGCCGCGACTGTGCGGGCGGTGACGGTCGTCTTGACCCGCGCCGCGCCGGTCCGTGTGCTCGGCTTCGCCGTTGCCGACGTTGTCGGGAGGCCAGCGTTGCGTCGGATGCGCCAATTGAGGACAGCGGTGGCAGAGACAGCGCTGGCGAGTTCGCGTCGACCGGCGGTCTGGACGAGCAGGACGGCCGGGTCGTGGCCGGCGGCTTCGGCCTCGGCGAGGGAGGCGGCGAGCGCGTTCCAGCCGTTCTCGTTCAGCACCTTGGTGGCCTGGTCGGCGGACAAGGCCTGGCGGTCCTGGACGGGCCGGGGCAGGCGCTGGCCGTTGAGGTCGAGGACGGCCATCGGCTTGGCCGCGTGCCGCGTATACGCGATGCCCAGGTGGTCGGCCGCGGTATCGGCGGCCTGGGCCTGGTACTCATGGCCTCGGGCGGCGTGCCATTTCGCGATGACGACGGCGAGCATCACGAGGCTGGAGAGGATGGTGGCGGCTGCCGCGCCGTCGTCGCTGCGGCCTCCGGCTGGTCCTGCGTTGAGGACAGCGCGGGCGGCCGAGCCCATGGCCCGCAGGCCCGTCTTGGCGGCTCGAGTGTGGGTGAGGCCGATGCGGTCGAGGGCGCGGGCCGCCTGGGCGACCTCCCTCCTGCTGAGCACGGGGCTGGTGGCGGCGAGCGCGTCGAGAATCTCCTGACGCCGTGCTCGGCGAGGCGGCGCAGGAACTCCTCCTCGGTGACGGCTCCGGCGAGGGGCTGGCGGACGACGGCGCGCAGGGTCTCGCGCGGGATCTGGGAGAGGTTGCGGCGTTCGACCTTGCGCGCACGGTCTGCGAGCCAGAATCCGCCTCCCCCTCCCAAGTGCAGCAACAGCGCCTATCTAGCACGAACTGGCACGACAGAAACCGAATTGGTCCAGACAACAAGAAAGCCCCAGGTCGCTGACCTGGGGCTTTACTGCTGGAGCGGGCGACGAGAATCGAACTCGCGCTCTAAGCTTGGGAAGCTCATGTTCTACCATTAAACTACGCCCGCCTGATGAGCCGTCAGAGACCGCTCGATCCGTTCTCACTGTACCCCATCCGTGACGCCGGTTGCACAGGTGGCGGGGGGCCGTGGCGGAGCCGCCCGGGGCGGGGCGGGAGGCGTACTGTGTGGCCCGCGTGAGAGCGCTCCGGCGGGTGGGGTGCGGGGCGGCGAGCCGCGGTGTGGAATGTCCGGAACATCCCCTAATGTGACGCTGTCCCGAGGGGCCTCGCCCGTTCGGGGCGCGAAGAGTACGGGTGAGTACTGGGGTAAGGATGGGAAGGGGACCGATGGAGCAGCGCGCCGTCGTTCGTTGTGCCGAGGGGCACCTGTTCAGCACCACCACGTTCCCGATGCAGAACCTCGGACCCGGCCGGCTGGGGCCCGGCCGGTTGATCCGCTGTCCGCAGTGCGGACGGCTGCGGAGCTCGGTGCTGGCCGACGCGCGGGAGCTGTCCGAGCCGCAACTGGCCCGCGCGATGCGGCTGGAGGCCGCGGAGTTCCTGGCCTGACCGGGCTGGTGGCGCAACGGTGGTGAAGGGCGCGGCCCCGGGCGATTCGTCCGGGGCCGCGCTGTGCACGTAACCTCGAAGCGTGCTGCTCTCTGACAAGGACATCCGGACCGAGATCGACAAGGGCCGGGTCGTGATCGACCCGTTCGACCCCGCGATGATCCAGCCCTCCAGTATCGACGTGCGGCTGGACCGCTTCTTCCGGGTCTTCGAGAACCACCGCTACCCGCACATCGACCCCTCCGAGGAGCAGCCGGACCTCACCCGGCTGGTCGAGCCGGAGGGCGACGACGCCTTCATCCTGCACCCGGGCGAGTTCGTGCTGGCCTCGACCTACGAGGTGATCACGCTGCCCGAGGACGTCGCCTCGCGGCTGGAGGGCAAGTCCAGCCTCGGCCGGCTCGGCCTGCTCACGCACTCCACGGCCGGCTTCATCGACCCGGGCTTCAGCGGCCACGTCACGCTGGAGCTGTCGAACGTCGCGACGCTGCCGATCAAGCTCTACCCGGGGATGAAGATCGGCCAGCTCTGCCTGTTCCGGCTCTCCTCGCCGTCGGAGCACCCGTACGGCTCCGAGCGGTACGGCTCGCGCTACCAGGGCCAGCGCGGCCCGACGCCGTCCCGCTCCTACCTGAACTTCCACCGCACCCGGATCTGAGCGGGTCGGGCTCCCGGCGGCCCGGGGCCCGGCCGCGGCAGAGCGCACGCACAGCGGGCGGCCGCCCCTCCCTCGTGAGGGGCGGCCGCCCGCAGCCGTGTCCGGGGCGCCCGGGGTACCCGCGCGGGGCCGCGGAGCGCGGACCTCAGGCCCGCTTGGGCCGGGTGACGGCGACCAGCTCGCTGCCGTCCTCGGAGAGCCGCAGCTCGGTGCGGAGCTCGGCCAGCTCGCCGAGGTGGTGCAGGTGGGTGCCGCCGCAGAAGATCTGCGCCGCGCCCTCCGGCAGCTCGCAGTGCCACTGGCGGCGGGCGGTGAGCTCCGGGCCGGGGACGTCGATCCGGACCGGGGCGTCGGCGGCGACCCAGGCGGCCAGCCGGGCGTTCACGGCCTCGGTGAGGGCGGGAAGGGCGTCGGCGAGGGCCGGGAACTCCTCGGTGGCGTCCACCGTGAAGCCCTTCTTCTTCAGCGACTTGCCGAGCCGGTAGGTGTCCGTGCTCGCCTCGGTGTCCATCACCGAGCTCGCCATGGCGAGGCTGTCGAAGTCCGGGTGGCCGAGGGCGTCGGCACGGCCCGGGTCCTTGCGCCAGCGCGGGGCGAGGGCCTCGTTCAGGGCCAGGGCCAGCAGGTGGCAGCCGCTGTGCGAGGCGGACAGCGCGCCCCGGCGCTCGGCGTCGACGGCCAGCACGGCGGTGCGCCCGACGATGTCGCCGGGGTCGGTGGCGAGGACGTGCAGGACCAGCCAGGACCACTCCTCGTCGCCGCGGCGGACCGGGATGTCGGCGCCCACCAGCGGGGCGCCGCCGTCGGGGCCGACGGCACCGGTCAGGCAGTCCACCACGGCCAGCTCGGTGCCGTCGACGGTGAGGGTGCCGAGGTCGGCCGGCTGGTCGGGCCAGGTGTGGTCGAGCGGGTGGAACGGGGTCGCCGCGGTGACGACCGCGAACCGGCCGCCGTCCAGCGGGTGCACCGCGAGCACCGGGGACTCGCCGGTCACCGCCCCGGCCGGGAAGCTGACGTGGGTGGTGGGGAGGGTCATGCCTGGCTCCGTGCGGTTGAGGGTGGGCGGAAGCGGAACGGGCCCCCGCAGGCGGGGCCCGTCGACCATTCTCCCCCCGGACCCGCGCCGGGTGGCCGGGTGCCGGCTCAGCCGAGCGTCGGCAGCTTGATCAGCACCAGCAGTGCCGCGAGCTGCAGGGCGGCCGCGCCGGCCGCCTTGCCCCAGGGCAGGTCGTGCACCCGGCGGACCATCGTGGTCAGCAGGACGGCGCAGAGCAGCCAGCTGGCCCAGCCGACCGCCTGGACGACGACGTTGTCGGACGGCAGCACCAGGGCCAGCAGCAGCCGGGGCGCGTCCGTCGTCCAGCCGATCAGCACGGCCAGGCCGACCGTCGACTTCCACGGGCCGTCCCCGCCGAACTGGCGGGCCAGCGTGTAGGTGACCGCGCCCAGCGTGGCGCCGGCCAGGGTGAAGCCGATCGCGGCGGCCAGCATCGAGGTGAGCGCGACGGCGAAGGTCGAGTTGAAGACGTCGTCGCGGGTCATGCCGATGCCGAGCACCGCGAGTGCGCCGTAGACCAGCGAGACGGTCAGCGCGGGCAGCCAGACCTGGTGGTCGCGGGTGCGGTCGAAGGTGGCGGCGGGGCTGCGGAAGATGCCGACCAGCAGCTCGCGCCAGGTCGGGCGGGGCCCGGTGGCGTGCGGGGCGGACTGCCCGCCGGCCCGGTAGACGGCGACGTTGTCCTGGCCGTAGCCCTGCTCCTGGCCGTAGCCCTGCTCCTGGCCGTAGCCGCCCGGGCCGTAGCCGTACGGCCCCGGGCCGTGCTCGCCACCGTACTCGGCCCCGTACCCCTCGCCGTACTGCGGCGGGTACCCCTGGTCGGGGTAGGGGTACGGCGGCTCGCCCGCGTACGGGTCGCTGCCGACCGGGAAGGCCCGGGTGTGCCCGGGCCGGTCCGCGGCGTACGGGTCGTGCCCCCCGGCCGGCTCCCCGGCCGGCCCCCCGGGAGCGGAGCCGGGTGCACCCCGGTGCGGGGCGGTGAAGTACTCCGGCCCGTCCGTCTGTCCGTACCCACCGGATGCACCCGCCGAGGGCGGAGGGGCCGACCACCCGCCACGGGGGTCGGCGCCCTGACCGCTGTCGTATCGATTACCAGCCACGTTCCGACGGTACCCGTCCGGCTGACTCCGCGTCGGCCGGGAACGGGGCCGGGGCAGCTTTGCAGCGAGCCTGTGACGGCGGTGACGGCGGTGACGGTCGCCCGCCGCGGGCCCGCCCCGCCGGCGCCGCGTCCCGCACGGGCGGGCCACGGCCCGGGCCGGTCAGCGCTGCGCGGAGACCTTCGGGCCGTGCACCGCCGCGGCCGCCGAGGTGCCCGCCGGGCAACCGCCCGGACCCGCCGAGGTGCGGACGGCACCGACCGGCAGCAGCGTGCCGCAGGCGATCCGGATGCCGCTCGGCAGCTCGTTGTCCGCCTCCACGATCGCGCCGTCGCCGATGACCGCGCCGTCCAGCGAGGTCCGGTCGCCGATGGTGGCGTAGGCACCCACGATCGAGTCCTTGACCAGGGTGTCCGGGCCGATCACCGCGCCGGGCAGGACCACGCTGCCCTCGACGATCGCGCCGGCCTCGACGACCGCGCCCTCGGAGATCACCGTGCCGCCGCTGAGCACCGAGCCCGGGTGGACGGTCGAGCCGGGCAGCAGCAGGGCGTCGCCGGTCGGACCGGGGACGGCCGGGGAGTCCACCTTGCCGAGCACCAGGTCGGCCGAGCCGCGGACGAAGGCCGCCGGGGTGCCGAGGTCCAGCCAGTACGAGGTGTCCACCACGCCGCGCAGCAGCGCGCCGGTGGCCAGCAGCTCGGGGAAGGTCTCGCGCTCGACGGAGACCTCCCGGCCGGCCGGGATGCGGTCGATCACGGAGCGGGTGAAGACGTAGCAGCCGGCGTTGATCTGGTCGGTGACGATCTGCTCCGGCGTCTCCGGCTTCTCCAGGAACTCCAGCACCCGCCCGTTCCCGTCGGTGGGGACGAGCCCGAAGGCGCGCGGGTCCTCGACCCGGGTGAGGTGCAGGGTGACGTCCGCCCCGGCGGCCACGTGGCCGTCGCGGAGGGCGGCGATGTCGACGCCGGAGAGGATGTCCCCGTTGAAGACCAGGACCGGCTCGTCGGGGCCGCAGGTGAGCCCGGAGGCGGCGTTGCGGATGGCGCCGCCGGTGCCGAGGGGCTCGCGCTCGGTGAGGTAGACCAGCTCGATCCCGTACGGGGTGCCGTCCTGGAAGTGGTCCTCGAAGACCTCGGCGAGGTAGGAGGTGGCGAGCACCACGCGGGTGACCCCGGCCGCGGCCGCGCGGGCCAGCTGGTGCGCGATGAACGGAACGCCTGCCACCGGCAGCATGGGCTTGGGGGTGTGGGTGGTGAGCGGGCGCAGTCGCGTGCCCTTACCACCGACCAGCATGATCGCCTCGGTCATGGTCTGCGCTGTTCCCCTTGTGGTCTCTGCGGCCCGGCCCGGCGGGCCGATACCTCCGTCAGTGGTCAGGACACCCGTCCGGTGGGCCGGAACGGGGCGACCGGCACAGGGCCGGTCAGGCGCCTACTGTATTTCCTTCCAACGCGGGCGCGGTCAGGCGGCCGTGCCATCGGCACCGACCCCTCACCGGTCCCGCCCTCCGCGGATGGGCGCCGCGGGCGCCGCCGCGGGCCCAAAAGCCCGGCCCGGCGGGCGCTCTCGCGGCGTCCACCGGGCCGGGCAGTTGTAGCAGAACTGTCGAACGGGGGCGCTACGCGTCCACGGTCTCCGGCTGCTCCGCCGCGGCGGGCGGGGTCGCCTTGACCGAGTCGAGCAGCAGCTGGGCCACGTCGACGACCTTCAGGTGCTCCTTGGCCGCACCCTCGTTCTTCTTCCCGTTGACCGAGTCGGAGAGCATCACCAGGCAGAACGGGCAGGCGGTGGAGACGATGTCCGGGTTGAGGGACAGCGCCTCGTCCACGCGCTCGGTGTTGATCCGCTTGCCGATGCGCTCCTCCATCCACATCCGCGCGCCGCCGGCGCCGCAGCAGAAGCCGCGCTCCTTGTGGCGGTGCATCTCCTGCTGGCGCAGACCCGGGACCTTGTCCATGATCTCGCGCGGCGGGCTGTAGACCTTGTTGTGGCGGCCCAGGTAGCAGGGGTCGTGGTAGGTGATCAGGCCCTCGACCGGGTTGACCGGGACGAGCTTGCCCTCGTCGATCAGGTGCTGCAGCAGCTGGGTGTGGTGGATGACCTCGAAGTGGCCGCCCAGCTGCGGGTACTCGTTGGCGATGGTGTTGAAGCAGTGCGGGCAGGTGGCGACGATCCGCTTCTTGGGCGCGTCCTCCAGCGCCGCGTTCAGCGTCTCGACGTTCTGCGCGCCGAGCATCTGGAAGAGGAACTCGTTGCCCAGGCGGCGGGCGGAGTCACCGGTGCAGGACTCCTCCTTGCCGAGGATCGCGAACTGCACGCCCGCGGTGTGCAGCAGCTCCGCGAAGGCCTTGGTGGTCTTCTTGGCGCGGTCCTCCAGAGCGCCGGCGCAGCCGACCCAGTAGAGGTACTCGACCTCGGCGGGGTCGATGTCCTCGCCGATCACCGGCACCTCGATGCCGGTCTCCTTCTTGAGCTCCTTGACCCAGTCCAGGCGGGCCTTGGTGGCCATGCCCCACGGGTTGCCCTTGTTCTCCAGGTTCTTGAGCATCGTCCCGGCCTCGGTCGGGAACGAGGACTCGATCATCACCTGGTAGCGGCGCATGTCGACGATGTGGTCGATGTGCTCGATGTCCACCGGGCACTGCTCGACGCAGGCGCCGCAGGTGGTGCAGGACCAGAGGACGTCCGGGTCGATGACGCCGTTCTCCTCGGCGGTGCCGATCAGCGGGCGCTCGGCCTCGGCCAGGGCGGCCGCCGGAACGTCCTTGAGCTGCTCGGCGGTGGCGCGCTCCGCGCCCTCCATGTCCTTGCCGCCGCCGGCCAGCAGGTACGGCGCCTTGCCGAAGGCGTGCTCGCGCAGGCTCATGATGAGCAGCTTGGGCGAGAGCGGCTTGCCGGTGTTCCAGGCGGGGCACTGCGACTGGCAGCGGCCGCACTCGGTGCAGGTGGAGAAGTCGAGGATGCCCTTCCAGGAGAAGTGCTCGACCTGGGAGACGCCGAAGACGGCGTCGTCGGCCGGGTCCTCGAAGTCGATCGGCTGGCCGCCGCTGGTCATCGGGCGCAGGGCGCCGAGCGCGGTGCCGCCGTCCTCCTCGCGCTTGAAGTAGATGTTGAAGAAGCCCAGGAAGCGGTGCCAGGCCACGCCCATCGAGGGGTTGAGGCCGATGGTGGTCGCCCACGCGAAGGAGATGCAGATCTTCAGCATCGCGAAGAGGTAGACCAGGTTCTCCAGCGTGCCGTGCGACAGCCCGCTCAGCGCGGAGACGATCGGGTACGAGACCAGGTGCTCCGGCCCGTACGAGTCGACGCCGGCGAGGGCGCCCTCCAGGGCGCGCAGCATGGTGATGCAGAGGCCGATGCCGAGGATCGTGTACTCGACGTAGAAGGCCTGCCAGGCGATCGAGCCGGCGAAGCGCGACTTGCGGCCGGACTTCGACGGCAGGCTGAGCAGCCGGACCACCATCAGGGTCAGGATGCCCAGGGTGGTCAGGGTGCCGAGCAGCTCGACGAAGAGCTGCCAGAGCATCCAGTGGCCGATGATCGGCAGCGCGAACTCGGCGTCGAACAGCTGGCCGAAGGCGTTGACGATGGTCAGCACCAGGCTGAAGAAGCCGACCGCGACGAACCAGTGCGCGACGCCGACGACGCCCCACTTGTTCATGCGGGTGTGGCCGACGAACTCGACGGCCACGGTCTTCACGCGCTGGACGGGCTGGCCGAAGCGGGTGGGATCGGACTGGCCGGTCCGCACCACCTTGAAGATGTACATCGCCGCACGGGCGGCGAGCGCGGTGCCGATCACAAACGTGACCAGCGAGATGACGATCGCTGCTAGCTGCATCGGCTCTCCGTCTCCTGCGGCATTCGAGGGGTGCAGTCTCTCCGGGGTCAGTGTACTCGTCGGTAACTTACAGGGCCGACGGGCGGGACATTACCGTTTGTCAACTCTTCTCCTGAAGATGCTCACGGTATGGCGGCAGTCACGTAAGTCCACCCTCGGCACTTCGAATCGACCCGGCCCCGCCCGCGCGGCGCACACCTCGCGCCGCCCCCGCGCCCGTCCCGACACCCGAGCTCAGCAAAGTTGAGCGCTCAGGACTCAACGCTGTTGACGCCCTCGGGGGAGTCGTGCATCCTTGAGCCCGTAAAGCTCAACTCTTCCGTGGAGGTATCTACGATGGCACGCGCGGTCGGCATCGACCTCGGTACGACGAACTCGGTCGTCAGCGTCCTTGAGGGTGGCGAGCCCACCGTCATCACGAACGCCGAGGGTGCGCGGACCACGCCGTCCGTCGTCGCCTTCGCGAAGAACGGCGAGGTCCTCGTCGGTGAGGTGGCCAAGCGCCAGGCCGTCACCAACGTCGACCGGACGATCCGCTCGGTCAAGCGCCACATGGGCACCGGGTGGAAGATCAACCTGGACGGCAAGGACTTCAACCCGCAGCAGATCAGCGCCTTCATCCTGCAGAAGCTGAAGCGCGACGCGGAGGCCTACCTGGGCGAGACCGTCACCGACGCCGTCATCACCGTCCCGGCGTACTTCTCCGACTCGGAGCGCCAGGCCACCAAGGAGGCCGGTGAGATCGCGGGCCTCAACGTCCTGCGCATCGTCAACGAGCCGACCGCGGCCGCGCTGGCCTACGGCCTGGACAAGGACGACCAGACCATCCTGGTCTTCGACCTCGGCGGCGGCACCTTCGACGTCTCCCTGCTGGAGATCGGCGACGGGGTCGTCGAGGTGAAGGCCACCAACGGTGACAACCACCTCGGTGGTGACGACTGGGACCAGAAGGTCGTCGACCACCTGGTGAAGACCTTCCAGGCCGGCCACGGCGTCGACCTGTCGAAGGACAAGATGGCCCTCCAGCGTCTGCGCGAGGCCGCCGAGAAGGCCAAGATCGAGCTGTCCTCGTCCTCCGAGACCTCGATCAACCTGCCCTACATCACGGCCTCCGCCGAGGGCCCGCTGCACCTGGACGAGAAGCTCACCCGCGCCCAGTTCCAGCAGCTCACCTCGGACCTGCTGGAGCGCTGCAAGGTCCCGTTCCACAACGTGATCAAGGACGCCGGCATCTCGCTCTCCGAGATCGACCACGTCGTCCTGGTCGGTGGCTCGACCCGCATGCCGGCCGTCGCCGAACTGGTCCGCGAGCTGACCGGCGGCAAGGAGGCCAACAAGGGCGTCAACCCGGACGAGGTCGTCGCCATCGGCGCCTCGCTCCAGGCCGGTGTCCTCAAGGGCGAGGTCAAGGACGTCCTGCTGCTCGACGTCACCCCGCTGTCCCTCGGCATCGAGACCAAGGGCGGCATCATGACCAAGCTGATCGAGCGCAACACCACGATCCCGACCAAGCGCTCCGAGATCTTCACCACGGCCGAGGACAACCAGCCGTCCGTGCAGATCCAGGTCTACCAGGGCGAGCGCGAGATCGCCGCGTACAACAAGAAGCTCGGCATGTTCGAGCTGACCGGCCTGCCGCCGGCCCCCCGCGGCCTGCCCCAGATCGAGGTCACCTTCGACATCGACGCCAACGGCATCATGCACGTCGGCGCCAAGGACCTCGGCACCGGCAAGGAGCAGAAGATGACCGTCACCGGCGGCTCCGCGCTGCCGAAGGAGGACATCGAGCGCATGATGCGCGAGGCCGAGCAGTACGCGGAGGAGGACCACAAGCGCCGCGAGTCGGTCGAGACCCGCAACCAGGCCGAGCAGCTCGTCTACTCGACCGAGAAGTTCATCGCCGACAACGCCGACAAGCTCCCGGCCGAGGTCAAGACCGAGGTCGAGACCGCCATCGGCGAGCTCAAGGAGGCCCTGAAGGGCGAGGACATCGCGAAGATCCGCGAGGCCTCGGAGAAGGTCTCCACCACCGCCCAGAAGCTCGGCCAGGCCCTCTACGCCAACGCCGACGCCGCGGGTGCCGCGCCGGCCGGCGACGCCGCGGGCGCCAAGGACGACGACGTCGTCGACGCCGAGATCGTGGACGACGAGAAGCCCAAGGGCGGTGCGGCATGACGGAGAAGCCGCAGGGTGCTGAGCCCGGCGACGACTCCGCCGCCGAGGAGGCCGTGGTCAAGGCGGCCGAGGAGGCCGCCGCGGCGGGCTCCGGCTCCGACGAGGACGTCGCCGCGGCGAAGCGCGAGCTGGCCGAGCGGACCGGGGACCTCCAGCGCCTCCAGGCCGAGTACCAGAACTACCGCAAGCGCGTCGAGCGCGACCGGCTGACGGTGCGCGAGATCGCGGTCTCCAACATCCTGGAGTCCCTGATCCCGGTCCTGGACGACATCGGCCGGGCCCGCGAGCACGGCGAGGTGACGGGCGGCTTCAAGTCCGTCGCCGAGTCGCTGGAGACCGTCGTCGCCAAGCTGGGCCTGCAGCAGTTCGGCAAGGAGGGCGAGCCCTTCGACCCGACCATGCACGAGGCGCTGATGCACAGCTACTCCTCGGACGTCACCCAGGACACCTGTGTCCAGATCCTCCAGCCCGGCTACCGGATCGGCGAGCGGATCATCCGCCCGGCGATGGTGGCGGTGGCGGAGCCCCAGCCGGGTACCCAGACCACCTCCGCCCCGGACGCCGAGTCCGGGAAGTCCGCGAAGCCCGCGGACTCGGACGAGGCTGACGGTGGCGCGGACAGCTGACCACCCGTGACAGCTGAGACCCTGTGCGCTGCGGAGTCGTACGCCGGCCAGTACGGCGGCCGGCTCCGCAGCGCCGTACCTGTTGACGCCGTAACCGTTGACTCTGGGAGGTGGCGGGAGCCATGAGCGGCAAGGATTTTGTGGAGAAGGACTACTACAAGGTCCTCGGCGTGCCCAAGGACGCCTCCGCCACCGAGATCAAGAAGACCTACCGCAAGCTGGCGCGCGAGTTCCACCCCGACGCCAACAAGGGCGACACCAAGGCCGAGGACCGCTTCAAGGACATCTCCGAGGCCTACGACGTCCTGTCGGACGAGAAGCGCCGCAAGGAGTACGACGAGGCGCGCGCCCTCTTCGCCAACGGCGGCTTCCGCGCCGGCGGCCCCGGCGGCGGCACCTACGGCTTCGACTTCGGCGACCTCTTCAGCGGCAGCCAGGGCGGCTCCGCCGGCGGGCTCGGCGACGTCTTCGGCGGCCTCTTCAACCGCGGCGGCGGCCGGCAGGCCCAGCCGCGGCGCGGCGCCGACGTCGAGACCGAGGTGACGCTCTCCTTCGAGGAGGCCGTCGACGGCGCGACCGTCCCGCTGCGGATGACCAGCCAGGCCCCCTGCCGCACCTGCAGCGGCACCGGCGCCAAGGCCGGCACCACCCCCCGGGTCTGTCCGACCTGCGTCGGCGCCGGCACCGTCAGCCGCGGTCAGGGCGCCTTCGCCCTCTCCGAGCCCTGCCGGGACTGCCGAGGCCGCGGCATGATCGTCGACGACCCGTGCCCCGACTGCCACGGCAGCGGCCGGGCCAGCTCGGCCCGCACCATGCAGGTGCGGATCCCGGCCGGCGTCCAGGACGCCCAGCGCATCCGCCTCAAGGGCAAGGGCGCCCAGGGCGAGCGCGGCGGCCAGCCCGGCGACCTCTACGTCACCGTGCACGTCGACCCGCACCCGGTCTTCGGCCGCAAGGCCGACAACCTCACCGTGACCGTACCGGTCTCCTTCCCGGAGGCCGCCCTGGGCGGCACCATCGAGGTACCGACGCTGAACGGCCCCTCGGTGAAGCTGAAGCTGCCCCCGGGCAGTGCCAACGGCCTCACCCTGCGGGCCCGCGGCAAGGGCGCCACCCGCAAGGACGGCACCCGCGGCGACCTCCTGGTCACCGTGGAGGTCGTGGTGCCGCAGCACGTCACCGGCGACGCGCTGGCGGCCCTGGAGCAGTACCGCGAGGCCACCGCCTCGAACGACCCGCGTGCCGCCCTCTTCAAGGCGGCGGAGGGAGCGTGACGACCAGATGACCCCCGACAGCACCGCACGCGGCCCGATCGGCCCCGGGATCGGCGAGGGCCTGCCCGGCTCCGCCGCACCGCGCGCCCGCCGCACCGCCCCTCCGCCGCAGTACGTCCTCACCGAGGACACCCCGGTGTACGTGATCTCGGTCGCGGCCGAGCTCTCCGGCCTGCACCCGCAGACCCTGCGGCAGTACGACCGGCTCGGCCTGGTCTGCCCGGACCGCACGGCCGGCCGCGGACGCCGCTACTCGGCCCGGGACATCCAGCAGCTGCGCGAGGTCCAGCGGCTCTCCCAGGACGAGGGCATCAACCTGGCCGGCATCAAGCGGATCATCGAACTGGAGAACCAGGTCACCGCGCTCCAGTCCCGCATCGCGGAACTGATCGACTCGCTGGAGGGCGCCGCCACCGCGCTCCAGCAGCGCGAGGCCGCCGTGCACGCCTCGTACCGCCGCGATCTGGTCCCGTACCAGCCGCCGACCCAGTCGAGCGCGCTCGTCGTCTGGCGGCCGAAGCGCTGACCGGCCCACGCACCGACGGCCGCCGGTTCCCTCCTGAACGGGGGGTGCCGGCGGCTCGGTGTTTGATGAGAGGCTGCCACTCGACACCCCGCCGCGAGCCGGTGGAACAATGCCTGATCCCGAACCCGACCCACGACCTAAGATCGCCGGCGGGGGCGCGTACGGTCCTGGAGCCAATCTGTCGTCGAGAAGGAGCCGCGAATGAGCGGGAGGGACGACTCCACCGCTGGCGTCGGCACGCAGGGCACCCTGTCCGCAGGCGCCCACGATCTCTATCTCGCGGTTATCCGCACGCACGGCCGTATCGCGCGCAAGGAAGTGGCGGAATCCGAGTACAGCTATCTCAGCGAACTGCTGGACATCGGCCTTCTCGTCCCCGACACGGATGATCCGCACGTTCTGCTGGCCGCCGATCCGCAGCAGCTCTCGTCCGGCCTGAGCGCCACCTGGCAGCGCCAGGCGCTGGAACTCCTGGCCCGCGCAATAGCCATACCCGGCGACCTCCAGGGGCTCGCCGACGCCTTTCACAACCCGGACGCCACCGGGGGGACGGTCGAATACGTCCGCGGCAAGGCGATCATCAATCAGCGCATCAATCACGCCGTCGCCTCGGCGAAGGAAGAGGTGCTCGCCGCCCAACCCGGCGGTCCCCGGCCACCGGAGGTCCTCTCCCAAACCCTCGCCGAGGACCTCGAGGATTTGCGGCGGGGAATCTCCGCGCGGACCATCTACCACCCGAGCACCCGGTACCACGCGCCGACCAGGGACTACGTGGCGACGCTCACCGAGGCCGGCGGGAGGTTCCGCACGCTGGACGAGCCGTACACCCGGCTGATCATCGTCGACCGGGCGCTGGCCGTCATTCCGGTGGCCGAGGACCTGAACCTGGCCGCGTTCATCCACGACCCGGCGGTCATCCACTTCCTGACGCACGAGGTGTTCGAGCGCAACTGGAACCGCGGGCTCGACTTCAGCGGCGGGCGGACCGTGCCCCAGCAGGTGGTGTCCCGGATGCGGCAGACGATCATCGACCTGCTGCTCGACGGCACCAACCACAGAGTCATCGCCCGCCGGCTCGGCATCAGCGAACGCACCCTGGCCCGCCACCTCGCCGAGATGCGGGAGGACTACAACGTGGAATCGCTGTTCCAGCTGGGGTACGCGCTGGCGCGGTCGTCACGGGAGTCCCACCACGGGCCTGCCAATCCCGCCGCACCCCGGCACGGGTGAGCGGCGAGATTCGCAGTCCAACCGACTGTCAGGTCCAGGAGTGGTCCTGGTCCAGCAGCAGAGCGGAAGCCTGATCGGAAACGCCGTTCGCGCCGTCCTCGGAAACCGAGTAATTGACATGAACGTAACGATCAGCATCATGGCCAGTGGCAAAAGCACCGGCGCCAAGCATCACGAGGACGCCGGCGGCCATCGTCACCATGACCGTCCGAGCAGCCCGACGTATACGAGACATGCGCGCACCTCATCCTCTAGTGGCGCGTCGGTATCGAATGCACGCGCGACGCACCGTCAAACGATCAGATGGTGCCACACGGCAGTTCTGACTGTCACGGGCGCACTCACGTCGGAGGGTGTCATCTCTCTGCCATGCAGACGGATGCCACCAGGCATCAGTGGACTGGTGACTCTACTCGGTGGACGATCAACTAACGCCTCTTCCCGGCGTTGGTACAGCGAATAATCCCTGTGATTGTCCCGCCCTGATCTCCACACCCGGTGTCGGCCAGGAGCAGCCGAGCCGACGCCCTTCCCCCGGAGTCGACAATGACCGAGCCCTACCTGCGTCACCACGACAGCCAGGCCCACGAGGGCCGGCGTGCACGGGTCTTCCTGGCCGCACCGCTGATGCGGCTGACCGGCCCGGCGGACAGCGTGGTGACCCTGGCCAGCCGGACGCGGCTGACGACGCTCCGCACCACCCTGCTCCGCAGCGGCGCCGCCGTGTACAGCGCCCACCACAGCGACGCGTGGACCGTGTCCGGCCGGGCCCCCGAGCCCCGGGTCCCCTCGGACTTCCGCGCGCTGCAGTCCGCCGACCTCGTCTTCGCCTACGTCGGTGCGCCGCTCTCCGCGGGCGTGAGCCTGGAGCTCGGCTGGGCCTCGGCCCTGCGCAAGCCCATCGTGCTGCTGGTGGACGAGGCGATCACGCACAATCCGCTCATCGCCACCATCGAGCAGGTCGCCCCGGTCCTGCCGCTGGTCTTCGACGACACCTGGTCGCAGGAGGCCCTCCACCACACCGTGGAGACCGCCCTGGACTGGGCCGGCATGGCGCTCTCGCTGCGCGAGGGCTTCTGGACCGCCCCGGGCGAGCAGTTCACCGTCCCGCGCCAGCAGCCCCCGACCGGCTACTGGCCCACCGGTGCGGCCACCGGCTGACCACCGCCCCCGGCTGACCGCGGCGGCCCGCACCGGGCGGCCGAGCGGCCGCCCCGGCCCCCACGCGGCCGTCCGTGCGGAGGGCCGGGGCGGCCTCGCTCACCCCGCGTCGCCGTCCTGCTCACCCCGCATCAACCAGCCCAGCTGGAAGAGCGTCTGGGCGCCGTGACGGTCCCGCAGGCGGGAGATGTGGGCGGCGACGGTGCGCTCGCTCAGCCCCAGGCGGGTCGCGACGGCCCGCTGGGTGAGGCCGCGGGCGAGCAGCCGGCCGACCCGGTCGGGCCCGTCACGGCTGGTGCCGTGGGCGTGCGCCGCGGCCCAGTCGGTGCTCTCGGCGCGGGCCCAGTCCCGCTCGAAGGCGTTGACCAGGAAGGCGACCGCGGACGGGTCGGAGATGAACGCCGCGGCGCTGTGGTCCTGGGCCGCCGAGATCACCGCGACCGAGCGGTCGAAGACGAAGAGGCGCTGGAACGGCTCGTCCAGGGTCCGGATCGCCGAGCCGAGCCGGGTCACCTCGGCCGCGTACGCTCTGGCGGCCGGTTCCGAGACGGCGATCGGCTGGTAGATGGTCCGCAGCGAGCAGCCCCGCTGGAGCAGTTGGACGTCCTGCAGCAGGGCGATCTTGAGGGCGTCCGGCGGGCGGTGGCCCGGCTGGGCGGTGAGCACCTCGGTGCGGCAGTCCGAGACCAGCTGCGAGATGCGGTGCCGGATGTGGACGTGGCCCTCGATGTAGACCGCGCCTCCGGAGCGCTCGGGCGGTCTGGGCGGCATCGCGTCGTAGGCCCGGGTGAGGCCGTCCAGGGCACCGGGGAGGTTCTCCGCGCGGACCAGCAGCCGGGTGGCCTCGCTGCGCAGCTCGGCGCCCAGGCGGTCGCTGACGGAGCGGGGGCTGACGGCGACGTAGCAGGCGTCGATCGGATTGGGCATCAGCAGGCCGAGGTCGACCAGCTGGCGCAGGGCGTCCTGGTCGGACTCCGGGACGTCGGCGGCCGGCATGCGCCCGCCGTCGGCCAGGACGGCCAGGTAGAGCCGCCGGGCCGCCTCGTCCGGTTCGCCGCCGGGCCCGCCGGGGCCCGGGGCGGCCGTCGGCTCCGCCGTCACCTGGAACACTCCCTGCCGAATGGATCGCGGATGTGCCTGTGCTTCGGCCGGGCCGCGCTCGGGCGGGCCGGCGCCGCGCGTGCCCACGCGCCTCCCGGTCATGGTCCCAGCACCGCGCGCCGCACGCGATCACGGTACTGCGCGCCGGCGGACCCCCGGGTCCCGGGTGCCGTCGCACGCCGGGGGGCCGGGGGCCGCCGGTGCCACGCCAGGGTCCGTGCGCTTCCGGCGAGGCGGAGCAGCAACGCCTCGCCGGATCCGGTCCCCGGGGGCCATCACCACACATGGCGTCCCGGCCGGCGCTCTTCCCCCCGATATGCAGGTACGGAGTACCTCTCGCATCCAGTACTGAAGAGCAAGTCGCCACCACGGGCTGCGGTGCCCGGTCGACCTGGCGTGACTCCACCCTCACAGCGTGACGGCCGGTGAACAAGTGCCGCCGGAGTGCAGGTTCCCGCAATTGCAGGAACCTGCACCGGCGACTCGGAGCGTCTTCCCGCGCCGCGCCGCGGCCGCTGGTAAAGGGGCTGGTCAGCGAGGCCGGGCCGTGGAGTCCGACCGTCCGGTCATTCGGTCGTGGACCATCCGGCCGCGGACCGGCGCACCGGCCCCGGTGGCCCGGCGGTCCGTCAGCGCGCCAGCAGCCGCCCGCCGGCCAGCCCCGCCGCGGTGCCGGCGGCGGCGACCGCCCAGGCCGCGACCAGCAGCACGAAGAGCCCGGCGGCCAGGCCGGTGAAGCCCGGGAAGCCGGTGTGCCGGGCGAGCGCGGCCGTGCCGGTGACACAGGTGCCGATCGGGAAGGTGTACGCCCACCAGGTCATCGCGAAGGGCATCCCGGCCCGGAGGGCCCGCAGGTTGGCGGCGACGGCGACGGCCAGCCAGAGCAGCGCGACGCCCGTCACCGCGACGCCGTACAGCTCGGCGAGGGCGAGCGCGGCGGGTGCGAGCTGCGGGGTGACCGGGCGGGCGGCGTCGGCGAGCTGGTGGAGGGCGGTGGTGGACTGGCCGAGCGGGCCCAGCACCAGGAAGAGCGACGGGGTGAGCGCCAGGGCGGGCAGCTTGCTGTGGACCAGGCCGGTGAACACCACCGGCAGCAGGGCGAGGGTGGCCAGGAGGCCGACGCCGAACAGGGCCCAGCAGCCGTACAGCATCGCCTGCTGCGCGGTGCCGGAGGGCAGGTGCGGGACGAGCGCGGGCCCGGCGGCGGAGGCGACCAGCGGGGCGACCACGGGCAGCAGCCAGGTGGGGTCGGCCTCCAGCGGGGAGACCCGGTGCCGGGTGATCATCAGGTACGGGATGCCGGCCGCGACGGTCAGCGCGTACAGGGTGCCGGCGGTCCAGAGCACGGCGTCCAGCGCGACGGCGGGACCGGGGCCGATCACCCGTGAGCCGACCGTGAGGGTCCCGAAGCCGACCGAGACCAGGGCCATCGGCGGACAGCCGTAGAAGACCGCGGTGGCCGGGGTGTCGAGCAGGTGCACCCGGGCGGCGGCGCGATGCCGGGTGAGGTGGACCAGCCGCCCCGCGCCGAGCACCAGCAGCCCGGCCAGCCCGAGCGCCCACATCACCTCGCCGAACCCGGTCAGCCCCGGCAGGCGGACCGGCAGGGCGGCCGCCCCGTTGCCGACGATCGCGGTGCCCATGACCACCGCGTACCAGTTGGGGCCCAGCTGGGCGAGGTCGGGACGGGGTGTGCGGGCGAGCGGTCGGGCGCTGACGAGGGTGGCCATGGCATCCACCGTCGCCGTCCGAGCCCGGTTCCGGTAGCGCCGGGCGCTCTATGACGGCATAGGCTGAACCTATGGCCCTCTCCCCGCGCGTCCCCGAACTCGGTGCGCTGGAGCTGCTGCTCGCGGTGGCCCGGCTGGGCAGTGTCGGCCGCGCGGCGGCCGAGCTGGGCGTGAGCCAGCCCACCGCCAGTGCCCGGATCAAGGGCATGGAGCGGCAGATCGGCGTGCCCCTGCTGGACCGTTCGCCGCGCGGCAGCCGGCCGACCGAGGCGGGCCGGCTGGTGGTCGAGTGGGCCCGGCACGTGGTGGAGGCCGCCCAGTCGCTGGACGCCGGGATCGACGCGCTGCGCGAGCGCCGGGACGCCCGGCTGGTCGTGGTGGCCAGCCTGACCGTCGCCGAGTACCTGATGCCGGGCTGGCTGCTGGCGCTGCACGAGTCCAGCCCGGGCACCGCGGTGACGCTGCGGACGGCGAACTCGGCGGACGTCGCCGGGCACGTGCTGGCCGGCGAGGCGGACCTCGGCTTCGTCGAGGGCCCGTCCACCCCGGCCGGCCTGGCCGGCGCGGTGGTGGCCGCCGACCGGCTGGTGGTCGTGGTCGCGCCGGACCACCCCTGGGCGCGCCGCCGGGCCCGGCTGACGGGGGAGGAGCTGGCCGCGACCCCGCTGGTGCTGCGCGAGCCCGGCTCGGGCACCCGCGAGGTGCTGGAGATGGCGCTGGCGCCGTTCGGGGGCGCGGCGCGGCCGCGACTGGAGCTGGCCTCGTCGACCGCGCTCAAGGCGGCCGCGATGACCGGGGCCGGGCCGGTCTGCCTGAGCGAGCTGGCGGTGGTGGAGGAGCTCGCGACCCGGCGGCTGGTGGCGGTGCAGCTGGCGGAGGAGCTGGACCTGCGGCGTCCGCTGCGGGCGGTCTGGCCCGCCGGGCAGCGGCCCGGCGGGCCGGCCCGGGAGCTGCTGACGCTGACCCGGCGGACGGCCGGGCCGCCGCGTTCACACCGCTCCGGAGGCGTTCACCGGAAGGTCTCCAAAAGTTGAGCGGAATAGACTCAACTTAGTGCATGCTGTATCCAGCAGCACTACTACTCGGCAGCATGGCGCCCGGGACTCCGGCGCAGGGCCGCCGGGCAGCAGCACGGGCAGCGGGCACCGCACGGTGCACGCACGGAGACAGCGCTCCGCACGAGCGAGGGAGGACACACCAGCAGTGGACGCCAGCAAGTTCACCACCAAGACGCAGGACGCCCTGTCCGCCGCGATCCGGCAGGCCGGCTCGTCGGGCAACCCGGACGTCAAGCCGGTGCACATCCTGATCGCCCTGCTGGAACAGCCCGAGGGCATCGCCAAACCCCTGCTGGAGGCGGTCGGCGCGGACGCCGCCCGGATCGACGCCGAGGCCCGCCGGCAACTGGCGGCGCTCCCCAGCGCGATGGGCTCCACGGTCGCCGCCCCGCAGCTGGCCCGCGACACCCTGGCCGTACTCACCGAGGCCGGCAAGCGCGCGGACGACCTGGACGACCAGTACGTCTCCACCGAGCACCTGATGGTCGGCCTGGCGCACGAGGGCGGGCCGGTCGCCGAGCTGCTGGTGCAGCAGGGCGCCACCCCCAAGGCCCTGCTCGCCGCGTTCAAGGACGTGCGCGGCAGCGGCCGGGTCACCTCCCCGGACCCGGAGGGCACCTACAAGGCGCTGGAGAAGTACGGCACCGACCTCACCCAGGCCGCCCGGGACGGCAAGCTCGACCCGGTCATCGGGCGGGACCAGGAGATCCGCCGGGTGGTCCAGGTGCTCTCCCGGCGCACCAAGAACAACCCGGTGCTGATCGGCGAGCCCGGCGTCGGCAAGACCGCCGTCGTCGAGGGCCTGGCGCAGCGCATCGTCGCGGGCGACGTCCCGGAGTCGCTGCGCGGCAAGCGCCTGGTCGCGCTGGACCTCGGCGCGATGGTCGCCGGCGCGAAGTACCGCGGCGAGTTCGAGGAGCGGCTGAAGGCCGTCCTCAACGACATCAAGCAGAGCGACGGCCAGGTCGTCACCTTCATCGACGAGCTGCACACCATGGTCGGCGCGGGCGCCGGCGGCGACTCCGCGATGGACGCGGGCAACATGCTCAAGCCGATGCTGGCCCGCGGCGAGCTGCGCATGGTCGGCGCCACCACTCTGGACGAGTACCGCGAGCGGATCGAGAAGGACCCGGCCCTGGAGCGCCGCTTCCAGCAGGTGCTGGTCGGCGAGCCCAGCGTGGAGGACTCGATCGCCATCCTGCGCGGGCTCAAGGGCCGCTACGAGGCGCACCACAAGGTGCAGATCTCGGACGCCGCCCTGGTCGCCGCGGCGACGCTCTCGCACCGCTACATCACCTCCCGCTTCCTGCCCGACAAGGCGATCGACCTGGTCGACGAGGCGGCCTCCCGGCTCCGGATGGAGATCGACTCCTCCCCGGTCGAGATCGACGAACTCCAGCGCGCCGTCGACCGGTTGCGGATGGAGGAGCTGGCCCTGGAGAAGGAGTCGGACCCGGCCTCGGTCGACCGGCTGGCCCGGCTGCGGCGCGATCTCGCCGACAAGAACGAGCACTTGAGCGTGCTGACGGCCCGGTGGGAGCAGGAGAAGAAGAGCCTCAACCGGGTCGGCGAGCTCAAGGAGCGGCTGGACGACCTGCACGGCGCCCTCGAACGCGCCCAGCGGGACGGCGACTTCGAGCGGGCCTCCAAGCTGATGTACGCCGAGGTCCCGGCCGCCGAGAAGGAACTGTCCGAGGCCCAGGCGCGCGCCGCCGACGAGGACTCCGCCGCCTCCATGGTCAAGGAGGAGGTCGGCCCGGACGACGTCGCCGACGTGGTCGCCTCCTGGACGGGCATCCCGGCCGGCCGGCTGCTGGAGGGCGAGAGCGCCAAACTCCTGCGCATGGAGGAGGAGTTGGGCCGTCGTCTGATCGGCCAGAGCGAGGCCGTGCAGGCCGTCTCGGACGCGGTGCGGCGCACCCGCTCGGGCATCGCCGACCCCGACCGCCCGACCGGGTCCTTCCTCTTCCTCGGCCCGACCGGCGTCGGCAAGACCGAGCTGGCCAAGGCGCTGGCCGACTTCCTCTTCGACGACGAACGCGCCATGGTCCGCATCGACATGAGCGAGTACGGCGAGAAGCACTCGGTCTCCCGCCTGGTCGGCGCCCCGCCCGGCTACGTCGGCTACGAGGAGGGCGGCCAGCTCACCGAGGCGGTCCGCCGCCGCCCGTACAGCGTGGTGCTGCTCGACGAGGTGGAGAAGGCCCACCCGGAGGTCTTCGACGTGCTGCTCCAGGTGCTGGACGACGGCCGGCTCACCGACGGCCAGGGCCGCACCGTGGACTTCCGCAACGCGATCCTGATCCTCACCTCCAACCTGGGCTCGCAGTTCCTGGTGGACCCGACCACCCCGGAGGACCGGAAGAAGGCCCTGGTGCTGGAGTCGGTCCGGGCCGCGTTCAAGCCGGAGTTCCTCAACCGGCTGGACGACATCGTGGTCTTCGAACCGCTGGGCACCGCCGAGCTCAGCCGGATCGTCGACCTCCAGGTGGCGCGGCTGGGCGAGCGGCTGCGCGACCGCCGGCTCACCCTCCAGGTCAGCGAGGCCGCCCGGGACTGGCTGGCGCTCACCGGCTACGACCCGGCGTACGGCGCCCGCCCGCTGCGGCGGCTGGTGCAGTCCGCGATCGGTGACCAGCTGGCCCGGGCGATCCTCTCCGGCCAGGTGCACGACGGCGACACCGTTCTGGTCGAACGGGACGACACCGCCGACCACCTCACCGTCCGTGCCCGCGGGCCGCTGGAGAAGTAGGGACCCGGGGCCCGCGACGCGGTGGGCCGCCCCTTCCGCAGGGGCGGCCCACCGCCGCACGCCGACGGCCGCCCCCGGGGCGCCCCGGGCGCTCACCCGGGGCGCTCACCCAGGGTCGCCGGGGCCCGCCGGGGCGCCCCGGTCAAGATCCCTCCGGGTGCGGGCCGCCCCTGTGAGGCCGGGCCCGAATGAGGCAGGATGGGAGGTGGAAAGGGCGGCCTCTCATTGCCGGCCACCACGTGCACTGAGGAAGAGGACCCCCATGAGCATCGACCCGTCGTCCATCCCGTCGTTCGGCGTGCCGCAGGGCGGGCAGCCCGGCGGCCAGGGCGGGCAGCCGGCCGGCCCGCCGCCGATCATCGTTCCGGACCAGGCGCTGGTGACCCAGCTGCTGGACCAGATGCAGCTGAAGCACGTCGTGGACGAGGAGGGCGACCTCACCGCCCCCTGGGAGGGCTTCCGCGTCTACTACATGTTCCGCGGCGATCACAAGGAGCTCTTCGCGGTCCGGGCGTTCTACGACCGCCCGTACCCGCTGGAGGCCAAGGGCGAGATCCTCGACCTGATCGACGAGTGGAACCGCGAGACCCTCTGGCCGAAGGTCTACACCCACACCCATGAGGACGGCGTGGTCCGTCTGATCGGCGAGGCCCAGATGATCGTCGGCACCGGCGTCAACCTGGACTACTTCGTGACCACCACGGCCAACTGGACCCAGGCCGCCGTCGGCTTCGAGCAGTGGATCATCGAGCGCCTCGGCCTGCAGAAGGAGATCGAGGGCGAGGAGGGCGAGGGCGAGGCCCCCGAGGGCTCCGACGAGGCCTGAGCCCCGCCGCCGAGAGCCCGACCCGCCGCCCCCGGCGGCCGGTTCGCGGCCGCGCGCACCCGTACGGCCCGCCACCGGCGCACCCGGTGGCGGGCCGTCCTTGTCCGCGGCCCCCGCCCGGCCCGAGGATGGGGCCCGACACCGAGGCGTGAGGAGCCGCAATGGGTACGAGGCCGCTGCTGAACCGCAGGCTGGACGGACTGGGCACGACGATCTTCGCCGAGATGTCCGCGCTCGCGACCGCCACCGGTTCGATCAACCTCGGCCAGGGCTTCCCGGACACCGACGGCCCCGAGGAGATCCGCGAGGCCGCCGTCCGGGCGCTGCGCGAGGGCCGGGGCAACCAGTACCCGCCCGGCCCCGGCATTCCGGAGCTGCGCAGTGCGATCGCCGAACACCAGCAGCGGTTCCGGGGCCTGGCCTACGACCCGGACACCGAGGTCCTGGTGACCGCCGGCGCCACCGAGGCCATCGCCGCCGCCCTGCTCGCCCTGCTGGAGCCCGGCGACGAGGTGATCGCCCTCGAACCCTTCTACGACTCGTACGCCGCCTGCATCGCGATGGCCGGTGCGGTCCGCGTCCCGCTCACCCTGCGCGCCCCCGACTTCCGCCCCGACCTGGACCGGCTGCGCGCCCTGGTCACCCCGCGCACCCGCCTGCTCCTGCTCAACTCCCCGCACAACCCGACCGGTCTGGTGCTCTCCCCCGACGAGCTGGCCGCGATCGCCGCCCTCGCCGTCGAGCACGACCTGCTGGTCGTCACCGATGAGGTCTACGAGCACCTGGTCTTCGCCGGCGCCCACCACCCCATCGCCGCCCTCCCCGGCATGCGCGAGCGCACCGTCTCGATCTCCTCGGCCGGCAAGACCTTCTCCTTCACCGGCTGGAAGGTCGGCTGGGTCACCGCCCCCGCGCCGCTGGTCGCCGCCGTCCGCACGGCGAAGCAGTACCTCACCTACGTCAGCGCCGGCCCCTTCCAGTACGCCGTGGCCGAGGCCCTGCGCCTGCCCGACGCCTACTTCGAGGACTTCCGCGCCGACCTGCGGCGCAAGCGCGACCTGCTCGCCGACGGCCTGGCCGCAGCCGGCTTCCGCGTCTTCAACCCCGAGGGCACGTACTTCATCACCACCGACATCACCCCGCTAGGCGAGAAGGACGGCGTCGAGTTCTGCCGCGCCCTCCCGGAGCGCTGCGGCGTCGTCGCCATCCCCAACGCCGTCTTCTACGACGACCCCGAGGCCGGCCGGCCGCTCGTCCGCTTCACCTTCTGCAAGAAGGACGAGGTGCTGCAGGAGGCGGTCACCCGGCTCTCCCGGATCTGACGCCGGGTCCGGCCCGGATCTGACGCGGATCCGGCGGGGGTCCGGCGCCCGGGTCGGCCCTGGACCGGGCCGATCCCGGACCGGGACTCGGGTCGTTGTTCCAACGCATCGTCAACTTGCCCGACCTGCAGGGAACTTGCTGCCATTCGGGCATTCGGCATGCCTCCCTGGCAGACACCGGTCCCTCGCATGCCACCGCTCGCGCGGCACTCCGACGGCGGGGGGCGTGCAGGTCGCGAGCGCGGCGCACGCCCCGCGCGCACGGCGCGCAGTGCGGGGTCAGGAGCGCGCGCGGTGCAGAGTCGCACACCGGGTCGATCAGAGCGGGGAAGCGGGTGTGCTCGAAACGGTGAATGCTTGACATAGTTGGGTAAATCACCGACGGACCCGGCGTATTCATGCTTCTCTGCTGCTGAATCTCCAGCCGGAATCCTTCCTTCCACGGTCGGCCGCGCCCTGGACCGCACAGCCACGAACAGCCTCGCCTTTCGCCTGGGCCTACTCGCTGCTGCTCGGCGGGCGCGCACGGAGCTGAAACGCGGAGCCGAGCATGCTCACCACACTGCAGACCTCCTACACGGACACCCGCGCGGGCGACCTGGCCTGGTGCCTGGGCGGCGAACCGCTGCCCGCCCTCGCGGTCCGTGACCTGAGACTGGACGGTGCCGGGCGCCCCGGCCCGCCCGGCACCGTCCAGCTGCGCCTCCTCGGCGCCTCCCACCAGGTGGTGATCGCCGCCGGGCCGGGCAAGTGCCTGGAGACCGTCGCCTGCCTGCCTGGGCGGCGGACCCCGCTGCCGGCCCGGGTGGCCAAGCAGGTGGACGGCTGGGAGTACGAGTTCGCCGCCCGGATCGAGGTCATGCCGCCGCACGAGTTCGCCGCCCGCGCCCAGGAGTTGCTGGCCCTGGTCGAGGGGCACCCGCGAGGGCTCGCGGGCGTCTTCCCCGGCGATCCGAGCGCCTTCACCGCGCTGGTCACCCAGGGCGGTGCGGACCGGCTGCTCTGGCGGACCTGGCACGCCTACCCGCAGGAGGGACAGCTGGTCTGCACCCGCTCCTCGCTGGTGCTGGCGCGATGAGGCCGCCCGCCGACGCCGACGTCGTCTTAGGCCGCGGAACCGCTGCCCGGTCGCACGCAGGAACGGTTCGTCAACCAGGCGCATCGCACTGTCCGTCGAATGGACGCAGCCATCCGTACCGAACGTCCCCTAGCGTTTGTTCGTGATCAACCATCCGGCCGGTCCACCCGCACAGGGGCTCGAACTCGACGACGGCAGCCCACCCCGGCCCGGGCGGAGCCTGACGCCGCTGCCCGCCCGCCGTCCGTCCCGGCTGCGCGCGCACCCGGGACTCGCCCGGCTCGCCGTCCTGCTGGCCGCGTTCGTCTGCGCGGCCTGCGGACTCGTCTACGAGCTCGAGCTGGTGGCGCTCGGGAGCTATCTGCTCGGGGACTCGGTCACCCAAACCTCGGTCGTGCTCTCGGTGATGGTGTTCGCGATGGGGCTGGGCTCGTTGCTCGCCAAGCGCTTCACCTGCCGCCCGGCCACCGCCTTCGCCCTGGTCGAGTGCACGCTCGCGCTCACCGGCGGGCTCTCCGTCCTCGCGCTGTACTCGTGCTGGGCCTGGGTCGGCCGCTACCAGTTCGCGATGGTCGGCCTGACCTGCCTGATCGGCGTCCTGATCGGCGCCGAGATCCCCCTGCTGATGACGCTCATCCAGCGGATCCGCCGCGAGGACGCCGGACGGGCCGCCGCCGACCTGTTCGCCGCGGACTACGTGGGCGCGCTGATCGGGGGGCTGGCCTTCCCGTTCCTGATCCTCCCCGCCTTCGGCCCGGGCACCGGCGCCCTGGTCACCGGGGCGGTCAACGCCGTCGCCGGGGCCGCCGTGGTGCTCTGGCTCTTCCGCGAGGAGCCGGGCCCCGGAGTCCGGTTGCTGCTCTGGGGCTGCTGCGCGCTCGTCCTGGCCCTGCTCGCCGCGGCCGCCGCGTGGTCCGGCGCGATCGAACGGGCCGCGCGCAGCGCCCTGTACGGCGCCCAGGTCCGCTTCGCCACCCACACCCGGTACCAGGAGATCGTGCTCACCGGCCCCGCCGAGGGACCGCTGCGGCTCTACCGGGACGGCCGGCTCGCGGTCTGCGGTCCGGACGAGTACCGGGGCAGCGAGGCGCTGGTCCACCCCGCGATGGCGGCCGGGCCGGACGCCCGGGTGCTGCTGCTCGGCGGCGGCGACGGGCTCGCCCTGCGCGAGGTGCTGCGGCACGGCGGCGTCCACTCGGTGCTGGTCGTCGACGCCGATCCGGCGCTTCCCAGGCTGGCCCGTACCGACCCCAGCCTGGCGGCGCTCTCCGGCCGCTCGCTGGACGACCCGCGGGTCCGCGTCGCCGAGGCCGACCCGCTGGAGTGGCTGCGCAGCGTCCGACCCTCCGACCGGACCTTCGACGTGGTGCTCGCCGATCTGCCGGTGCCGGCCGACAGCGGGACGGTGAAGTTCCACTCGCAGGAGTTCTACGGACTCGCCACCCGGCTGCTCTCCCCCGGCGGGCGGCTCGCAGTCCGGGCCGGCGGCGAGCGGGAGGAGCTCTGGCAGGTGGAGTCCGGCCTGCGTGCCGCCGGGCTGCGGACCATCCCGTACGCCGTGGCGGGCAGCGCCACCGCGAGCTGCCCGCCCGGGCCGGCGGGCGGGACGCCGGAGCGGGCGGCAACGGAGGCGGTGGCGGCGGAGGCGGAGGCGGGCCAGGCCTTCCTGCTCGCGTCGGCGGCCCAGCCCCCGCTCGGACTCGCTCCGGACGCCCCGCCGCCGCGCGCGCTGACCGCGGACGGCCTGCGGGCCTCCGCCGCCCGTCTCACCGCCCTGCGCCCGGCCCAACCACCGGCCGCACTCACCCTGCTGGGGCCGCGGTGACGGCGGACCGGGCGTGGTCCGCCGGGCCGGCGGGCCGCGACCACGGGGCCGACCGGGGAGGACCGCACAAAAGGTGGGGCCGCAGCCGGGACCGGCGGGGGTTCGCTCGGTAGGCTCCGTGCCATGGAGCATGAGGTTGTCGTCCCGATGCCGGCCGAGCAGGTCCGGCAGGCCCTGCAGGATCCGGCTCTGCTGGCCCGTTGCGTGCCGGGGCTGAGCACCGAACCGGCCGCAGCAGGCAGCGGCCCGGCCGAGGAGATCGGCGGGCGGCTGAAGCTGCGGATCGGCGCCTCCACCATCACCTACCGTGGGGTGCTGTCGCTGATCGAGGGCCGCGAGGGCGTGCTCACCGTCTTCGCCGAGGGCCAGGAGGCCCGCGGCAGCGGCGAGGCGACCGCCACCCTCCGGGTCAGCGTCGCCGACGGCACCGAGGGCGGCAGCACGGTGGTCCGCTTCACCGGCGAGCTGGACGCGACCGGCCGGCTGACCGAGTTCGACGAGGAGACCCTCGCCACGACCGGCCGTCGCCTGCTGGACCGTTTCGCCGCCGCGCTCGCATCGCCGGACGGCGCGGCGGAACCGGACGCCGAGACCGAGCCCGAGGCGGACGCCGAGACCGTGGCCGAGCCCGAGGCGGACGCCGAGACCGTGGCCGAGGCTGAGACGAACGTCGAGGCCGTGGCCGGGCCCGACGGGGACGCCGCCACCGGGGGTGCCACCGGCTCGGAGGCCGCTCCGGAGGCCGCCGAGGCCGAGGAGGCCGAGGAGGCCGAGGAGACCGAGGTCGAGGAGGCCGCGGACGCTGCCGCCCCGGACGACGACACTGAGGAGACCGGCGGCGAGGAGACCGACGCCGAGGAGGCCGAGGAGTCCACCGCCACCGTGCTGTACCTCGAGGACCACCAGAGCTCCCCCGGCGAGGACGTGGACGACGACCTCTCCGACCTGATCGCCTTCTCCGACGCCGATGCCGAGCGCTTCGGTCTCCCCACCGGCGGCCACGACGACGAGGGCGAGGACGAGGACGGCGACCGCGCCGAGCCCGCCGAGGACGACCGGCCGGCCGCCGAGGCGGCGCCGGAGCCGGCCACCGGGCTCCCCGCCGAGCTCCCCTTCGAGTACGAGCAGGAGCCGGTGCTCAGCGGCCCGGTCCGCCGCAGCATCGTCGGCCGCTCGGCCGAGGAGGTCGACCACGCCCCGCCGCGCGGCCGCTACGCGCCCGCCCTGCCCGCCCGCAGCGCCCGCGCCCGCGCGGCGTCCCGCTGGGGCGGCGAGGCCGGCGGCATCGTGGTGCCGGGTCCGGGCGGCCGCAGCGCCATGCCCTGGGTGATCGGCGGCGGGGTCGCCCTGCTCGGCGGCGCCGTGGTGCTGGCCCGCGCGCTGCGCCGCCGCTAACCCGGCAGGTCGAAGGCCCTAGACTGGACGCTCATGAGCAACGACCGCGACGCCCTGCTGGCACAGATCAAGGACAAGGCCGTCGTCCACGGCAAGGTCACCCTTTCCTCCGGCAAGGAGGCCGACTACTACGTCGACCTGCGCCGGATCACGCTGGACGGCCAGGCCGCCCCGCTGGTCGGCCGGGTGATGCTGGACGCGACCGCCCACCTGGAGTACGACGCCGTCGGCGGTCTGACCCTGGGCGCCGACCCGGTCGCCGCCGCGATGCTGCACGCCGCCGCCGCGCGGGGCCGCGAGCTGGACGCCTTCGTGGTCCGCAAGGCGGGCAAGGCGCACGGCCTGCAGCGCCGGATCGAGGGCCCGGAGGTCAAGGGCCGCCGGGTGCTCGCCGTCGAGGACACCTCCACCACCGGTGGCTCCGTGCTCACCGCCGTCGAGGCGCTGCGCGAGGCGGGCGCCGAGGTGGTCGGCGTCGCGGTGATCGTGGAGCGCGGCGGCGCCGCCGCGGTCGAGGCGCAGGGCCTGCCCTACGTCACCGCCTACACCCTCGACGACCTGGGTCTCTGACCTTCCGGTCTCCCGGGGCGTGTCCGACGCTCCCGGGGGGAACCGATGCGAACGGCCGGGGCCGGTGGTGTTTCACGTGAAACACCCCCGGCCCCGGCCGTTCGTCGTCGCGCCCGCGGCGCTCAGGCCCGGCGGTGACGCCCGCCGGCCTGGACGGCCTCGCCGGCGGCGGGCTCCTCCGCACCCCCGGCCTTCTTCTTCCGGCGCTCGCGGACGACCTCCACCAGGATCGGCGAGATCGAGAGCAGCACGATCAGCAGCACGGCCGGGATCAGGTACTTGTCGATCACCGGGGCCAGCGCGTCACCGAAGAAGTAGCCGATGAGCAGCATCGACTCGGTCCACAGCACGCCGCCGACCACGTTCCAGAGGAAGAACGTCCGGGCCGGCATCTCCAGGGTGCCCGCGACCGGGTTGAGGAAGGTGCGCACGATCGGCATGAAGCGGGCCAGCACCACGGCCTTGCCGGGCCCGAACTTGTTGAAGTACTCCTCCGCCTTCACCACGTACTCGCGGCGGAAGATCTTCGACTCGGGCTTGTCGAACATCTTCGGTCCGACCCTCACCCCGATCAGGTGCCCGAGCTGTGCGCCCGCGATGGCCGCCAGCGGTGCCCCGATCAGCAGGGCGGCGATGGGCAGCTTGGTGCCGTCACCGAGCACCGACGAGGCGGCGTTCGAGGCGGCGACACCGGCGATGATCAGCAGCGAGTCACCCGGGAAGAAGAACCCGACCAGGAGGCCGGTCTCCGCGAAGATGATCGCGATCAGCCCGATGGCACCGAGGGACGAGATCAGTGATTTGGCGTCGAGCAGGTTGACGGCCAGCTGGTTGTAGTCCACTCGCGCAGAATAGCGGGCGTTGCTTGACGGGAGCTTCGCCCCGGGGGTCGAGGTGGGCCTCATCCCTTCGTCGCATGTCGGGGGCGGTCCGGGGCCGCGACCGGGGGCCGCCGCCCCGCCCCGGGGCCCGCCGTCCCGACTGGCGGGCCACATGCTGACCTGGAAGCACGAGTCTGGGAGGATGGCCCCGGCGTCCGGACCGCGGTCGCACCACCCTCATGTCGTACCGCGGTGGCCGCCGCGAACCTTGGTACCGGGAGCCGCACCGCAGTGCCGCGCATCGGCGACCGGTACCCCGGAGTCGTAACGAAGGCGTACACAGCGTCGGACAGCACCGTCCGTACGCCGCAAACCCGACAGGAGCGGATCTCATGCCCATCGCAACCCCCGAGGTCTACAACGAGATGCTGGACCGGGCCAAGGCGGGCAAGTTCGCCTACCCGGCCATCAACGTCACCTCGTCGCAGACGCTGCACGCCGCCCTGCGCGGCTTCGCCGAGGCCGAGAGCGACGGCATCATCCAGATCTCGACCGGCGGTGCGGAGTTCCTGGGCGGCCAGCACAACAAGGACATGGTGACCGGCGCCGTCGCCCTGGCCGAGTTCGCGCACGTCGTCGCCGCCAAGTACGACATCACCGTCGCGCTGCACACCGACCACTGCCCCAAGGACAAGCTGGACGGCTACGTCCGCCCGCTGCTGGCGATCTCGGCCGAGCGCGTGGCCAACGGCCGCAACCCGCTCTTCCAGTCGCACATGTGGGACGGCTCCGCCGAGACCCTGAGCGACAACCTGGAGATCGCCCAGGAGCTGCTGGCCCAGGCCGCCGCCGCCAAGATCATCCTTGAGGTCGAGATCACCCCGACCGGCGGCGAGGAGGACGGCGTCAGCCACGAGATCAACGACGAGCTGTACACCACCGTCAACGACGCCGTCCGCACCGCCGAGGCCCTGGGCCTGGGCGAGAAGGGCCGCTACCTGCTGGCCGCCTCCTTCGGCAACGTGCACGGCGTGTACAAGCCCGGCAACGTCGTGCTGAAGCCGGAGCTGCTGCGCGAGCTGCAGGACGCGATCGGCAAGCAGTACGGCAAGACCGACCCGTTCGACTTCGTCTTCCACGGCGGCTCCGGTTCGACCGCCGAGGAGATCGCCACCGCGCTGGAGAACGGCGTCGTGAAGATGAACCTCGACACCGACACCCAGTACGCCTTCACCCGCCCGGTCGCGGACCACATGTTCCGCAACTACGACGGTGTGCTGAAGGTCGACGGCGAGGTCGGCAAGAAGAACACCTACGACCCGCGGACCTGGGGCAAGCTCGCCGAGGCGAGCATGGCCGCCCGCGTGCTGGAGGCCGCACAGCAGCTGCGTTCGGCCGGCAACCGCCTGAAGTAGCAGACCCGGTCCCCGGACCGGTCCTGCCGTCATGCCCCTCAGTGGTTCACTGGGGGGCATGACCACAGACCCCACTCCTTTCCAGGGACAGAACCTCCTCGGCGGCCCCGCCCCGACGCAGCTGCCCGCGGAGCCCGGTCCGCTGCAGCTGCTGGCCGGCGGCGCCTCCCCGGCCGAGGTCGCGGCGAAGTACCCGACCTCCTCGCTGGCCTGGGCCCAGCTGGCCGACGACGCCTTCGCGGCCGGCCGCACCGTCGAGTCCTACGCGTACGCCCGCACCGGCTACCACCGAGGCCTCGACGCGCTGCGCCGGGCCGGTTGGAAGGGCCACGGCCCGGTGCCGTGGGAGCACGAGCCGAACCGCGGTTTCCTGCGGGCGCTGCACGCGCTCGGCCGGGCCGCCGCCGCGATCGAGGAGAAGGACGAGGCGGAGCGCTGCACCCAGTTCCTCCGGGACAGCTCGCCGACCGCCGCCGCCACCCTCGGCTGACCGGCCCCACCGACCTACGGGCCGACCGGCCCACCCCGACCGCCCCCGTCGCCCGCCCGGGCGGCGGGGGCGGCTCCGTGCGCCCTGCACCACCGCCTGCATACCCGGTATGTGGACAGTCCCCCGCCCGCCGTGCCAGGGTGGGCGGGCGAGGGGGACGCACCGCACGGCAGGCCGACGGCTCCGCGGCCCCGAACCGGTCCTGACAGGAAGCCCCACCGTGCCCGCAGCCCGATCCGACCAGCGCGGCTCCCGCGCGCGCAGCGCCGGCCGGTCCGGCACCGGCCGGGCCCGGGGCGCGGCGCCCCACGGCACCGGCCCGCGGTCGGGCGCCGGCCGCCGGCGACGCAGACAGCGTCGCCGACCGGGGCCCGGGATGGTCGCGGCCCTCGTCGCCGCCCTGGCGATACTCGGCGGCACGGTCTTCGTGCTGAACCGCCCGGACGTCCTGCCGGACGCGGGACAGACCGCCCAGGGCCGGGTCGCGCCGTCCGGCGTCGGCGCCACCACCGGGGCACCCGCGGCCGCCGCACCGACGCCGACCCCCACCACTCCGTCGGCCCCACCCGCCCCGCAGCCGAGCACCCCCACGCCGACCGCGCCCGACCCCGGCCCGAGCAAGGGCACGGGCACCTTCACCGTCGCCCCCGGTGCGGCGGCCCCGGTCGGCAAGGGCCCCGTCCGCCGCTACCGGGTCGAGGTCGAGGACGGCATCGGGATCGACCCGGTGGCGGCCGCGGCGCAGGTGCAGGGCATCCTCGCCGACAAGCGCGGCTGGACCAACGACCGCAAGAACGGCTTCCAGCTGGTCGCGAGCGGCGCCTACGACTTCACGGTGAAGATCGCCTCACCGGCCACCGTGGACCGGATCTGCGGGGCGTCCGGGCTGGACACCCACGGGGAGGTGAACTGCAACGTCGGCAGCCAGGTGCTGGTCAACGTCAAGCGCTGGAACACCGGTTCGCCCCAGTTCAGCGGCCCGATCGACGAGTACCGCGCGCTGATCGTCAACCACGAGGTCGGCCACCGGATCGGGCACGGGCACGAGACCTGTCCGGGCAACGGCAAGCCCGCACCGGCGATGATGCAGCAGATCTACGGCCTGAAGGGCTGCGAGCCCAACGCCTGGCCCTACACGGCGGACGGCACCTACCTCGGCGGCCCCTCGGTGCCCTGAGCCGCGGGGAGTTCACCGGTGCCGGTCCGGCACCGGGACCGATCCGATACGCCGTCACCGGCCCGCCGCGACGGACCCCGTTCTACCCTGACGGCATGACAGCAGACCGCACCCCGGCGCAGCGCCGCCGGTACCTCGCCGCGGCGGGCGCCGCCGGCCTCCTCCTCGGAACGGCCGCCTGCTCCTCCTCCGCCGAACCGGCCGGAGGCGGCACGCTCTCCTACGCCCACGTCCGGTCGACCGCCGAGGGGCTGGCGAAGTCCGGGCCCTGCCCGTTCGGCCTCGATCTCGCGGCCGCCCTCAAGGACGCCGGGATCGACCGCCCGGCCGCCCCCGGCGCCGCGGACCGGCCCGCGGTCGACACCGACCTGGGCGACGGCGCCCCCGCCCAGCCCTGGCCCTCGGGCATCACTGCGCCGCCGTCGATGGCCTCGGTGCCGGCCACGCCCCCGAAGGCCTGGGTGACCTGCACCTACACCGTCGGTTCGACGCCGGTCCGGGTCGACCTGCTGGCCGTCCCCGAGGACGGGGCGGCGGTCGCCATGATGCTGCCGCACATCCAGCGGTTCGGGAACCTCGGCGTCGACCAGATCCACCAGTTCTGGAGCGACCGGCCCAAGCCCGGCGAGACCAGGCTCACCCCGGGTGCGGGCCTCGCCGGAGTCGCCCGGGTCGCCGCCAAGGGCAAGGGCGACATCACGCTGACGCTCTCCCAGGACGCCGACGACGCCCAACGGCTGTCCGACCTCGCCGGCGAACCGCTCCGCCGGGCCACCGAACGCCTCGCCGCCCAGCTGCACCCCTAGCTTCCGGACGGGGCCGGGGAGCGTGGCGCTCAGCCCAGGAGCGGCAGGTACGTGCGCAGGTCGCTCCGCTCGCCGCTGGCCGAGACGGCGGCGGCCTCCACCTCCGCGGCCCAGTCGGCGCGGCCGGTGGCGAGCCGGATCCAGGTCAGCGGGTCCGTCTCGACGACGTTCGGCGGGGTGCCGCGGGTGTGCCGCGGTCCTTCGACGGCCTGCACCACCGCGTACGGCGGCACCCGCAACTCGACCGCGCCGCCCGGGGCCCGGTCGGCCAGCGCGTCGGCGAGCAGCCGGGTGACGGCGGCGAGCGCCTGCCGGTCGTGCGGGAAGGCCGCCCCGCCGACCGCCCGGGTCAGGTCGTCGGCGTGCACGACGGTCTCGACCAGCCGGGTCACCAGCAGGTCGGAGAGCAGCATCGAGCCGAGCCGGATCTCGAACCTGCGCTCCGGGTCCGCGACTTCGGGGCCGGCCAGGACGGCGAGCAGCGCGTCCGCGGCCCGGTCGAAGGCGGCCGCCACCGCGGCCGGGTCACCGCCGAACCCGCCCGCCGCGTGTTCGCGTGCCCCCGCGTCCAGGAGGGGAGCGGACTCGGCGACCCGGGCCACCCAGTGGAGCAGGTCCAGCGGAGGGCGGCCCTCCAGCGGGTCGTCCAGGTGGGCCGGCACCCAGTCGAGCTGGACGGCCAGGTGCGCCACCAGCTCGCGCACCCGCCACTCCCCCAGACCCGCCGGCCGCTCCAACAGGTCGGCGGCGTCCGGGCGGGCGCAGAGCTGCCGGACGGCGGCGCGCAGCGCCCCGGTCTGCGCGGCGAGCGCGGCACGGACCTTCGCGGGCTGGTATGTACGGGACTTGGCAGGCATGGCCCCAACATACGCCGAGGGGCGGACGGTTCCGCTGAACCATCCGCCCCTCGGCGGCACTCGGCCACGCGACCGCTCGCCCCGGGCGCGGCCCGGGGCGAAGCGCGTATCAGGCCAGCAGGGCTTCGATGACGCCGGTGTGGGCGTCCTTCAGCTCGGCCAGCGAGACGGTGAACTGACCCTGGACGTCCAGGACGTCGCCGTCGACCACACCGATGCGGGTGGCCGGCAGGCCACGCGCGGTGCACATGTCGTTGAACCGGAGCTCCTCGCTGCGCGGCACCGCGACGACCGCGCGGCCGGCCGACTCGGAGAACAGGAAGACGAACGGGTCCATGCCCTCGGGCACGATGATTCGGGCACCGTGGCCGCCCTTGAGGCAGCTCTCCACCAGAGCCTGGCCGAGGCCGCCGTCGGAGAGGTCGTGCGCGGCGTCGATCATGCCGTCGCGCGAGGCGGCGATCAGGATCTCGCCGAGCAGCCGCTCGCGCTGCAGGTCGACCTTGGGCGGCAGACCGCCGAGGTGGTCGTGGACCACCTGCGACCAGGCCGAGCCGCCGAGCTCGTCCTCGGTGTCGCCGAGCAGGTAGAGCAGCTGCCCCTCCTCGGCGAAGGCGACCGGGGTGCGCCGGGTGACGTCGTCGATGACGCCGAGCACCGCGACCACGGGGGTCGGGTGGATGGCGACCTCGCCGGTCTGGTTGTACAGCGAGACGTTGCCGCCGGTGACCGGGGTGCCGAGCACCTGGCAGGCGTCGGCCAGCCCGCGGGTCGCCTCGGCGAACTGCCACATCACGTCGGGGTCCTCGGGGGAGCCGAAGTTAAGGCAGTCGGAGACGGCGAGCGGCTTGGCACCGCCGGCCGCGACGTTGCGGTACGCCTCGGCCAGGGCCAGCTGGGCGCCGGTGTACGGGTCCAGCTTGGTGTAGCGGCCGTTGCCGTCGGTGGCGACCGAGACGCCGAGGTCGGTCTCCTCGTCGATCCGGATCATGCCCGAGTCCTCGCCGACCGAGAGCACGGTGTTGCCGAGCACGTAGCGGTCGTACTGGTCGGTGATCCAGGACTTGGAGGCCTGGTTCGGGTGGGCGGCGACCTTGAGCAGGTCGGCCTTCAGGCCCTCGCCGGTGGTCGGGCGGGCCAGCCGCTCGCCGGTGGGGGCGTCGGCCTGCAGCGCGTCCTGCCAGCTCGGGCGGGCGAACGGGCGCTGGTAGGTCGGGCCCTCGTGGGCGACGGTGCGCGGCGGCACGTCCACGACCTGCTCGCCGTGCCAGAAGATCTCCAGGCGCTCGCCGTCGGTCACCTCACCGATGACGGTGGCGATGACGTCCCACTTCTCGCAGATCTCCAGGAAGCGCGCGACCTTGGCCGGCTCGACGATGGCGCACATGCGCTCCTGCGACTCGCTCATGAGGATCTCCTCCGGCGAGAGCGTGTTGTCGCGCAGCGGGACGGTGTCGAGCTCGATCCGCATGCCGCCGGTGCCGGCCGAGGCCAGCTCGGAGGTGGCGCAGGAGAGGCCGGCGCCGCCGAGGTCCTGGATACCGGCGACCAGGTCCTCCTTGAAGATCTCCAGGGTGCACTCGATCAGGAGCTTCTCCTGGAACGGGTCGCCGACCTGGACGGCGGGGCGCTTGGCCGGGCCGGTCGCGTCGAAGGTCTCCGAGGCGAGCACGGAGACGCCGCCGATGCCGTCGCCGCCGGTGCGGGCGCCGTACAGGATCACCTTGTTGCCGGGGCCGGAGGCCTTGGCCAGGTGGATGTCCTCGTGCTTCATGACACCCACGCAGAGCGCGTTGACCAGCGGGTTGCCCTGGTAGCAGGAGTCGAAGACGACCTCGCCGCCGATGTTCGGCAGGCCCAGGCAGTTGCCGTAGCCGCCGATGCCCGCGACGATGCCGGGCAGCACGCGCCGGGTGTCCGGGTGGTCCGCCGCGCCGAAGCGCAGCGGGTCCATCACGGCGACCGGGCGGGCGCCCATCGCGAGGATGTCGCGCACGATGCCGCCGATGCCGGTGGCCGCGCCCTGGTAGGGCTCGATGTACGACGGGTGGTTGTGCGACTCGACCTTGAAGGTCACCGCGTAGCCCTGGCCCACGTCGACGACGCCGGCGTTCTCGCCGATGCCGACGAGCATGGCGTCGTTCTCGGGGGCCTTCTCGCCGAACTGCTTCAGGTGGACCTTGGAGCTCTTGTACGAGCAGTGCTCCGACCACATGACGGAGTACATCGCGAGCTCGGCGCCGGTGGGACGGCGGCCGAGGATCTCGCGGATGCGCGCGTACTCGTCCTCCTTGAGGCCGAGCTCGGCCCAGGGCTGGGCGGCGTCCGGCGTCTGCTCGGCGTTCTTGACGGTGTCGAGGCTCATCAGGCGTTCACCAGCTGCTTCAGGACGGAAGTGAAGAAGCCCAGGCCCTCGGTGGTCGGACCGGTGAGCGGCTCCACGGCGTGCTCCGGGTGCGGCATCAGGCCGACGACATTGCCGGCGGCGTTGGTGATGCCGGCGATGTCGCGGTACGAACCGTTCGGGTTGACGTCCAGGTAGCGGGCGACGACCCGGCCCTCGGCCTCCAGCTCGTCCAGGACGTGCTGGTCGGCGACGAAGCGGCCCTCGCCGTTCTTCAGCGGCACGACGATTTCCTGGCCGGCCGAGTAATCGCGGGTCCACGCGGTGGCGGCGTTCTCGATCCGCAGCTTCTGGTCGCGGCAGATGAAGTGCAGCGAGTCGTTGCGGGTGAGCGCACCGGGCAGCAGGTGCGATTCGCAGAGCACCTGGAAGCCGTTGCAGATACCGAGGACCGGCATTCCCTGCTTCGCCTGCTCGATGACGGTCTCCATCACCGGCGAGAAGCGGGAGATGGCGCCGCAGCGCAGATAGTCGCCGTAACTGAATCCGCCGGGCAGGACGACCGCGTCGACCTGGTGGAGATCCTTGTCACGGTGCCAGAGGGCGACCGGCTCGGCGCCGGCCAGGCGGACCGCGCGCTGGGCGTCGCGGTCGTCGAGGGAACCGGGGAAAGTGACGACGCCGACTCGGGTGGTCACTTGCCCTCCTCCTCGATGCGGACGGTGAAGTCCTCGATCACGGTGTTGGCGAGGAAGGTCTCGGCGGCTTCGCGGATACGGGCGAGCGCGGCGTCGTCGACCGGGCCCTCCAGCTCCAGCTCGAAACGCTTGCCCTGGCGGACGTCGGCGATCCCGGCGAATCCGAGACGGGGCAGTGCACGCTGCACCGCCTGTCCCTGGGGGTCGAGGATCTCCGGCTTGAGCATGACGTCGACTACGACGCGTGCCACTGGCACTCCCGGTGGTGTCTTCGTGAGGCGGGGGAACTCCAGACTACCGGTGGTTTCGGGCAGGATTGCTGGCCGGGGAGGGCGACGCGCGTAGACCCGGGACCCTTACGCCCCAAGGGTTCCGGCCCCCCGGGGCACTCCCCCCGGCATCCGATTTCAGTGGATTCGGCGCCCCGAAGGAGAACGCCCGAAGAGCACCCGAATACCGGCACTCCGGGACAGATCGACCGGACGAGTGCGCGGGTATCCGGTACTCCGGCGAAGACACGTGAATATCCGGAAAAGAAAGCCGGACTCTTCGATTTCGACCCCCTTCGGGTGCAGAATAGGGCCACCTGCCGCGGCAAGCGCCGCGTATCCGGCACGCCGTCAGGCCTGCCCGCATGCGCTTGCGCGAGTGGTGCACATCAGGCCTGGGGAACGCACCCCGCGCCCTTCGGCCGAATTGCCCGAGAGGATTGACACCCATGGCTCAGCGTGTAGTCGTCACGCTCTCCGACGACCTGGACGGCGGCGCCGCCGCGGAAACCGTCCACTTCGGCGTCGACGGGAAGTCGTACGAGATCGACCTGTCCCTGGACAACGCGGAAAAGCTGCGGGAGGCCCTCGCTCCGTTCGTCGCGGCCGGCCGCCGCCAGAGCCGCACCGGAAAGTCCTTCCGCCGTACGGCGCTCACCCCGGACCCGGCCGCCGTACGCGCCTGGGCCCAGTCCCGCGGCATGGAGCTGCCGGCCCGGGGCCGCATCCCCAAGCACGTCTACGAGGCGTTCGCCGAGGCGAACTGACCGCTCCGCGGCCCGGTCGTCCCATCCGCCCCAGGAGGGTGGGACGACCACCCCGGAGGATGCTGTAGAGTATTCCTCGTCGCCGCAACGGAGAGATCCGAAGAGGCGGCCGGTGCCCCACCAGGCACCGTGCGGACGTGGCTCAGTTGGTAGAGCATCACCTTGCCAAGGTGAGGGTCGCGAGTTCGAATCTCGTCGTCCGCTCGCAGTGCGCGAGCACAGCACAACTCAATATCTTGACCATGCGGACGTGGCTCAGTTGGTAGAGCATCACCTTGCCAAGGTGAGGGTCGCGAGTTCGAATCTCGTCGTCCGCTCAAGTACGAAGGGCCCCCTCGACCGAGGGGGCCCTTCGGCATTCCCCCGCTCCCCCGCACACTCCCCGACCGGGCCGATGACATTTGTCACCGCCGACCCGTGGATCCGCACCGCCGTCCGATGAGGCCGTGCACTGCCCGCGAGGCCTTCCCGGCGGAACGCTTGAGCCATGGAAACGCGCCAGCCCCTGACCCCGGGCGACCCCGTGATCGAGGTCACCGACCTCCACCGCCACTACGGATCCGGCACCACCGGCTACCACGCGGTACGCGGGATCAACCTCACCGTCGACCGCGGCGAGCTGTTCGCCCTGCTCGGCACCAACGGGGCCGGCAAGACCTCCGCGATGGAGCTGATCGAGGGCCTCGCCGCCCCGACCGGCGGCCGGGTCCGGGTGCTCGGCGGCGACCCGCACCGCGAGCGCGCCGCCGTCCGCCCCCGGATCGGCATCATGCTCCAGGAGGGCGGCTTCCCCGGCGACCTCACCGTCGCCGAGACCGGTCGCACCTGGGCCGGGATGACCAGCGGCGCCCGCCCGGTCGACGAGGCGCTGGAACTGGTCGGCCTCACCGGCCGCCGCGACGTCCGGGTCAAGCAGCTCTCCGGCGGCGAGCGCCGCCGGCTCGACCTGGCGATGGCCCTGCTCGGCCGGCCCGAGGTGCTCTTCCTCGACGAGCCCAGCACCGGCCTGGACCCGGAGGCCCGCGCCGCCGTCTGGCGTCTGGTCCGCGAGCTGCGGGCCCAGGGCACCACCGTGCTGCTCACCACGCACTACCTGGAGGAGGCCGAGGAGCTGGCCGACCGGCTGGCCATCATGCACGGCGGCCGGGTCGTCACCACCGGCACCGTGGCCGAGGTGATCGCCGGGCGCCCCTCCCGGATCGGCTTCGAGCTCCCGGCCTTCGCCGGCACCTCGCTCCCGCCGCTGGCCGGCGCCCACGTCGCCGTGGACGGCCGGAAGGTCACCGTCCAGACCCCGCGGCTCCAGGCCACCCTCACCGAGCTGCTCGGCTGGGCCGACCGCCACGGCATCGAGCTCGCCGGCCTGGACGCCCGCAGCGCCTCACTGGAGGAGGCCTTCCTCGCCATTGCCTCCGAAGCCGCCCAGGAGGCGCCCCGGCCCCCGACCGACACCCCCGCCGACCGCCCCGCCCGCCGCCGCCTGATGGGACTCGCCCGATGAGCACCGCCGCCACCACCGCCGTCCCGCAGGGCACCGGCCGCCGCACCACCGCCGTCCGCCGGCTGCTCGCGCTCGGCCGGGCCGAGGCCGTCCTGCTGCTGCGCAACCGGACCGCCCTGTTCACCGCCCTGCTGCTGCCGCTGCTGCTGGTCTTCGGGCTGAAGAACGCCCTCCACGAGCAGGCCAAGGACAACCCCGGCCTGGACGTCGACTCCCTGCTGGTCAACGGCGCCGTCGGGATGGTCCTCGCCTTCGTCGTCTACTACAACCTCACCGCCGCCTACGTGGCCCGCCGCGGCGAGCTGGTGCTCAAGCGGCTGCGCACCGGCGAGGCCCGGGACGCGGAGATCCTGGCCGGCACCGCGGTGCCCTCGGTCGGGCTCGCCCTGCTGATGTGCACCGTGATCAGCGGGGTCGGCGCCTCCGCGCTGGACCTGGCCGCGCCGGTCAACCCGCTGCTGATGGCCGCGGGCCTGGTACTGGTCGTCGGCACCCTGATGGCGCTGGCCGCCCTCTCCAGCGCCTTCACCAGGACCGTCGAGAGCGCCGGGATCACCACCATGCCGGTCCTGCTGCTCACCCAGTTCGGCTCCGGCCTGTTCTTCCCGCTGGAGATCATGCCCGACCGGCTGGCCGACGCCTGCCGGCTGCTGCCCACCACCCCGGCCTTCCAGCTGCTCCGTCTCGGCTGGTTCGGCACCGACGGCTCCGCCGCCCCCACCGGCTTCGCCGGCACCTGGGCCGCCGCCGCCCCGCACCTGCTCACCGGCACCGCGTGGTTGGCGCTGGCCGTCTGGGGCGCCGTCCGCTGCTTCCGCTGGGAGCCGCGCCGCTGAGCGGCCGACGGCAGAACCGAACGCCCGCTCGCCGGCCGAACTCTGATCCTGCCTCTGATCCCGCCTCTGATAGGAAGGCAGCAGCACGGTCGTGAACGGACGGGGAGCGGGACAGATGGGCGTCGTGAATCCGGTGCGCAAGTGGCGGGGCTACAGCAAGCCGCAGCGCTCCGAGCTCTACCTCCGCTGGTCGCTCTACCTGATGGCGCTCGCACCGCTGCCGATCAGCCTGCTGAGCAACACCTCCACCGCGGAGAACCAGGGGTACGCGGACGCCGCCCGGGTCGCGCTGGTGATCGGCCTCGTCCTGACGCTGACCACCCTGCGCGCCTACCGCACCTCGCTGGACCACTACCTCGCGCGGCCCTCCGACCACCTCCGCTGGCTCGCCCTGAACAGCGGCGTCGCGGTGGCCGGTGGCTGGGCCGTCCTGCTGCTCGGACCGCGGGGGGACGCCGGGGCGGACCCGCTGCCGTTCAGCGCCGCCTACGCGAGCACCATCCTCTTCTCGGCCTTCGGCCCGGTCGCCGTCGGGCTGCCGCCGCGCTGGTCGGCCACGGCCGGGCTGGCCGGGCTGCTGGCCACCGCGCCGCCCATGTTCCTGGTGGGCATCAACCCGGCCGCCGCCTGCGGGGCGCTCACCTTCACCGCGGTCGTCATGGCCTTCGTCGGTTGCAGCTGCCGCAGCTTCGCCTGGCTGCAGTCGGTGGTCTGGGAGCTGGACGCCGCCCGCGAGGCGCAGGCCCGGCTGGCGGTCGCCGAGGAGCGGCTGCGTTTCTCCCGCGACCTGCACGACGTGATGGGCCGCAACCTCGCCACCATCGCCCTGAAGAGCGAGCTCGCCGTCCAGCTGGCCCGGCGCGGCCGCCCGGAGGCCGCCGAGCAGATGGCCGAGGTGCAGAGGATCGCCCAGGAGTCCCAGCGCGAGGTCCGGGACGTGGTGCGCGGCTACCGCACCGCCGACCTGCACGCCGAGGCGATCGGCGCCCGGGCGGTGCTCCGCTCGGCCGACGTGCAGTGCGAGATCGACCTCGGCGAGGACGCCGACCGGCTGCCGCTGCCGGTGCAGTCCGTACTCGGCTGGGTGATCCGCGAGGCCACCACCAACGTGCTGCGGCACAGCGAGGCCGGCCACTGCGCGATCCGGCTCTCCCGGGCGGGCGACCGGGCGGTGCTGGAGCTGGAGAATGACGGGGTGCCCGCCGTGCCGATCCCCTCCCAGGGCAGCGGCACCGGGTTGCGCGGACTGCGCGAGCGGCTCGCCGCCCACGACGGCGAGCTGACCGTCCCGGACGCCGGGCCGGGCCGGTTCCGGCTGCTCGCGACCGTCCCGCTCTGACCCGCCCGCCGCCCGCCCCGCAGGAAGGCCCGCCCGATGACCGACACCGCCCCCGTGCGCGTCCTGCTCGCCGACGACGAGCACCTGATCCGGGGGGCGCTGGCCGCGCTGCTCTCGCTGGAGGAGGACATCACCGTGGTCGCCCAGGCGGCCTCCGGCCCGGAGGCGCTGGCGATGGCGCAGGCGCACCTCCCGGACATCGCCGTACTGGACCTGCAGATGCCGGGGCTGGACGGCATCGAGGTGGCGTCCCGGCTGCGCGGGCTGCTGCCGGACTGCCGCTGCATGATCGTCACCGGCCACGGCCGGCCGGGGTACCTGAAGCGGGCGCTGGAGGTCGGCGTCCGCGGCTTCCTGCCGAAGACCGTCTCGGCGGCCGACCTCGCCGGGATCATCCGGACCGTGCGGGCGGGCGGCCGCTACGTCGACCCGGAGCTGGCGGCGGACGCGATCAGCGCGGGCGAGACGCCGCTGACCCCGCGCGAGACGGACGTGCTGGAGCTGGCCGCCGACGGCACCTCGATCGCCGAGATCGCCGAGCGCGCGTCGCTCTCCCAGGGCACCGTCCGCAACTACCTCTCCTCGGCCGCCGGGAAGCTCGGCGCCGAGAACCGCCACGCGGCGGTGCGGATCGCCCGCGAGCACGGCTGGATCTGAGATCCGCCGCGCCCGCGGGCGGTGCCGGGGTCGGGCCCACGCGGTGCCGGGGTCGGGCCCACGCGGTGCCGGGGTCGGACCCAGGGGGAGCCGGTCAGACCCAGGTGGTGCCCGTCAGCAGCTCGTAGACCTCGATGTACTTGGCCCGCGTCTGCTCGACGATCTCGGCGGGCAGCGCCGGCGGCGGCTCCTCGCTGTAGCGGTCCCAGCCGGAGGCCGGGGAGACCAGCCAGTCGCGGATCAGCTGCTTGTCGAAGGACGGCTGCGAGCGGCCCGGCTGCCACTGGTCGGCGGGCCAGTACCGGGAGGAGTCCGGGGTGAGCACCTCGTCGCCGATCACCAGCTCGCCGTCGAGCAGGCCGAACTCGAACTTGGTGTCGGCCAGGATGATGCCGCGCTCGCGGGCGATGTCGCGGGCCCGGGCGTAGACGTCCAGGGTGGTGCGGCGCAGCTGGTTGGCGAGCTCGGCGCCGATCCGGCGGGCGGTCTCCTCGTAGGGGACGTTCTCGTCGTGCTCGCCGACCTCGGCCTTGAGCGCCGGGGTGTAGATCGGGGCGGGCAGCTCGGAGCTGTTCTCCAGGCCCTCGGGCAGGGCGATCCCGCAGACCGTGCGGCTCTGGTCGTACTCGGTGAGGCCGGAGCCGGCCAGGTAGCCGCGGGCGACGGCCTCGACCGGGATCATCTCCAGGCTGCGGCAGACCAGGGTGCGGCCCTTCCAGTCGGCGGGTGCGCCGGCCGGGACCTCGGTGGAGACCACGTGGTTGGGGACGATGTCGGCGATCCGCTCGAACCACCACAGCGAGAGCTGGGTGAGGATCCGGCCCTTGTCGGGAATCTCGTTCGGGAGCACCCAGTCGTGGGCGGAGGTGCGGTCGCTGGCGACCATCACCAGGTCGCCCGACCCGGTGCGGTAGAGGTCGCGCACCTTGCCGGTGTGCAGGTGGACCAGGCCGGGCACCTGGACCGGCTCGGGCTTGGTGACAAATCCACTCACGGTCGTCTCAGTCCTCAGGGGTCGTTCGCGGGCGCGGGCGGCGCGAAAGGGGAGGTCAGTGTCCGAGTCTGTCATGGCCGCCGGTGCCGGCCGGACCGGGGCGGGTCGCCGTTCCCGCGCCGGCCCTTCCTGCGGGCCCCCCGGGCAGGCCGGTCCCGCCCCGCCGGTCCCGCCCCGGCCGGTCCTCCCCAGCCGTTCCCCGCCTCAGCCGTTCTTGCAGAGGTGGTCCAGCAGATTGGCGGTGGCCCGCTGGATCCGCTCGTCGGTGAGGCCCGGCCGGTCCAGCGCCGGCGACCAGGCGAAGGTGCCGGAGGCGAAGACGTAGGCGCCGCTCGGCGCCCGGTAGAGCGAGGTCTCCTGGAAGCGGGTGCGGCCGGCGAGGTCCCGGTACGGCGAGTGCGCGAGCAGCACCCGCTCGGTGTGCTCGGGCAGGGCCACCCGGGGGTAGTAGCGGTCGGCCTCGCCGGCGACCAGGCCGGGCAGCTCGTCGCCCTCCTGGAGGCCGGTGCCGGCCCAGAGCCAGTGCGCGGTGTGCCGCGCGACCAGCGGGACGGGTGCCGCGACCCGGCCCGAGTACTGCAGCCCGAGCAGGTGCTGCTCGGGTTCGCCCGCGTCCCGCCAGAGCGCGCTGGCGGCGCCGGGCGCGCCGGCCGCCGGGCTGCCGGCCGGGACCTTCTGCCGCTTGCGGCAGTTGAGCAGCCGGTTGGGCTCGCCGGAAGCGGCGGCGGACAGCTCGACCCGCCAGTACATGGTGTTGGCGGACAGGAAGACCAGCGAGGTGCCGCCGTCCCGGGCGCGCTCGGCGGCCCGGCGCATCGGCTCGGACCAGTACTCGTCGTGTCCGGGGAAGATCAGCGCCCGGTGCCGGGAGGCGTCGACCAGGCCGGCGTGCATGTCGGTGGCGGTGGCGTAGGAGAGGTCGTAGCCGTAGCGCTCGGCCCAGCGGATGAAGTCGTAGGCGTGGCCGACGTGCAGCGGCAGCCCGGCGGTGGCGTGCGGGCGGTCGAAGGAGACGGTGACGGCCGCCTCCGGCTCGCCGACCAGCCGGCCCCGGTCGTCCCAGGCGTGGTAGAGGCTGGCGCCGCTGCGGCCGTCCTCGGGGAAGAGGTTGTACGCCTGCCAGGTCACGTCCGGGAGCACCAGGAGCAGTTCCGCGGCGTGCATCCGGTCCTCGAAGTCCCGGACGGTGAAGGGGATGTGGCTGCGGTGCAGCATGTCGCCGGTGGTCAGCACGGCGACGTAGGCGCCGGGGCTCCAGTGGGTGGGGATCTGCAGCCGCCAGGTGTGCCACCAGTGGTGGCAGGAGACGGTCCGGCCGGCCACCAGCGGGGCGGGCTGGACCATGCCGGCGATCAGCGGGCTGGAGGTCATGTGGTGGGCACCGTCGCCGCCGTAGTGGCCGATCCGGAAGACGTCGACGGTGAACTCACGGGGCGGGTTGACGGTGACCCGGAAGTCCACCGAGCCGCCGGGGCGGACCACACCGGCGGAGGCGAATCCCTTGATCTGCTGCACCACGTCGTTGGCGCCCTGCGGGGTGCCGACCGACGGCTTGGGCCTGGCACCCGCGGTCAGCGGCTGCTGCCCCGGGGCGTCGACCGAGACGTACCAGGGGACGGCGCCCCCCGCGCCCGCCAGGTACTGGTCCGGGCTGCGCAGCCAGGGCAGCGGGCCCTGGCCGAAGGGGTCGGAGACGCTGTACGCGTGCGTTCCGGACTCCCATCGGCGGTTGAGTTCCGTCCCCACGCGCCCCTCCCACTGGTGCACCCTCCGCCGGATGGCACGTGCCCACCGGATGTGCGTGCGGTCTAATACACCACAGAGTGCTGGCGCTGCGTCACCCAACGGTAGCAACTAGTGGTGGGAATCTTCCGCTCCGCCTCGGAAGGGCCTCCGGCCTGCGAAGACCTGCCGCCGCCGGTCCGGCCGGGGGCGCGGGCCGGCGGTCGAGCGCCCTCCCCCGCCGGTGCGGTCCGACCGCCGGTCAGAGCCTCACCGGCTTCTCCAGCCGGACGCCGGCCGCGTCCAGCCAGGCCCGCAGCGGGCCGTCCTGGCCCTGCTCGACGGCCTGGGCGACCGGGCCGGCCAGGTCGGTGCGGCGCACCCCGCCGATCAGCAGCACGGGGCCGTCCAGCCAGTCGAGGCCGGGGGTCGCTCCGGCGGTGTCGACGGCCGCGCAGCAGACCATCGCGGTGACGTGGTCGACCAGCAGGTCCCGGCCGGTGCGGACGGGCTCCAGCAACGGCGCGGGGGCCGTGGTACGGGCCAGCTGGGCGGTCAGCGCGGTGGCCAGCTGCTCGCCGTCGCCCTCGGCGAGCCGGACCAGCAGCCGGGTCAGGGTCGGGGCGCCGGGCCGGGCCTGCGGGGCCGGGCCGTCCAGGGCGGACTGCAGGGCCGCGGCCCGGGCCCGCCAGCCGGCGTCCACCACCCCGGCCGGGTAGTCCGACCACTCCAGCTCCTGCCAGCCGCCGGAGGCGGGGCGGCCGAAGAACAGCTCGGCGGCGAGCCGCGAGACCGCCGCGTCGACGGCGCCCGGCTCCTCCAGCAGGTCGCAGGCGGGGCGGTCGCCGAGCCGGCTGCTGTAGCCGTCGGCCAGCCGGTCCCGGCGGGACAGCTCGGTGAGCGCGGCGACCACGCCGGCGTTGAGGTGCGCCGGGTGGCGGCCGAGCCGCCAGGCGGGCAGCGCGACCCGGGTGAGCAGCCGGTCCCACCCGGCGTAGGCCAGGCCGACCTGCTCCTGGGCGGCGATCCGCAGCCCGTAGTCGACCGCCCTGGCCTGCTCGGAGGCCCGGCCGGCCACGGCCCGCTCCAGCTCGGCGGAGTGCCCGTGGCAGGCACGGAGCAGCCGGCGGGTGATCCGGTCGGTGAGGGCGGCCGGGCCGGGGCGGGCGGTGCGCGGCGCGGCGGGCGCCGGGGCGCCGCCCAGGCCCGGCGGCGGGGCGTCGGCGAGGCTGGCGTCCAGGGAGCGCAGGAAGCGGCGGGCGGCGGCGATCTCCGGGTCGGCCGCGGCCGCGGTGCCGGCCACCACGGGCGCCAGCAGGGCGCGCAACTCACCGGCCCGCATCCACCAGAGGAAGGGCGAGCCGATCACCAGCACCGGGGCGGGCAGCTCCGCGCCACGGGCGCGACGGTGGCGGCGGCCCGGCGGGACGGCCGGCGGGACGTCCTCCAGCCAGCTGTCGCAGTCCGGGGTGAGCGCGATCGCGGAGGGCGCGGGCACGTCCAGCCGATCGGCCAGTTCGTCGATCAGCCGGTAGAGCTCGGGCGCCTCGGCACGCTCCAGCGGGACGACCGGGGTCTGCGGCGGTACGGCGCGGCGGTACGTCCGGGCGGCCAGGCCGGCCACCAGGAGGGTCACGGCGGCGACGGCGCAGACCGCCCACCGGACGGCGTCCCAGGCCGCGGCGTCGGCCGCACCCGGTGCGCCGATCCGGCCGGTGATCCGGCCCGCGAGCAGGACCACCGCGACGGCGGCGGGCAGCGCGGCGACGGCCAGGGCGAGGCCTCGGACCCGCAGGACCGCCTGGGCATGAGCGCGCGCGGTGTCGACAGCGGCCATACGGTGCGGCACCCCCTTCGGAGTCCTCGGGCGCCCGGCGACGGGGCCTGAGCCGACTCGAAACGATCAGTTCCGACTGGGAAACGGCGGCGTCCGATCCCCGGTAGTACATGCTGCGTGGCGCTTCTGACATTTTCGACGCCCGTCTCCGGGCGGGTGTTCCGGTTCTCCCGGTTTCCACTCGTCCCGGTGACGGCGCCCGGATTCCGGACGACGCGTCGTGGCCCGCGCGAAGCGGCCCGGGCGTGTCCACCCGGCCGGACGCCGTCCAGCATCCCCCCGCGCGACCGCCGCTACCCGGCGGCGCCCACGGGCGACCCGCCCGTGGCGCTGCGGACCAGCGCACCATAAGGCCGTGCGCCCGGTTACGTCAGCCGGATGCGGGTGCTGTCACTCGATGGGCTGGATTCCGGCCGCCGAACGGTGTGGCGGCCGGTGGAACGGCTCCCCGGCCGCCGCCCCCGGAAACGCCGCAGGGCGCTGCGTCCATGGGGGTTGTTTCCCTCCTGGACGCAGCGCCCTGCGGAACGCTGAACCCGCCTGCTACTGGGCGGCCTTGAGCGCGATGTCGGTCCGGTGCTGGCCGCCCTGGAGGGTGATCCGGCCGACCGCCCGGTACGCGCGGTCGCGGGCCTCGGCCAGATCGGCCCCGGTGGCGGTCACCGAGAGCACCCGGCCGCCGGCGCTCAGCACCCGGCCGTCCTCGCCCGCCCTGGTGCCCGCGTGGAGCACGTACGCGGTGCCGTCCGCGGCCTCGGCCTCGGCCAGGCCCTCGATCGGGTCGCCGGTGCGCGGCGCGGCCGGGTAGCCCTCGGAGGCGATCACCACGGTGACGGCGGCGTCGTCGTCCCAGCGCAGCGGCTCCAGCTGGTCCAGCGTGCCGGTGGCGGCGGCGTGCAGCACGCCCGCCAGCGGGGTGCGCAGCCGGGCCAGCACGACCTGGGTCTCCGGGTCGCCGAAGCGCGCGTTGAACTCGATCACCCGGGTGCCGCGCGAGGTCAGCGCCAGGCCGGCGTAGAGCAGGCCGGAGAACTCGGTGCCGCGGCGGCGCAGCTCGTCCACGGTGGGCTGCAGGACGGTCTCCAGGACCTCCTCGACCAGGCCCTCGGGGGCCCAGGGCAGCGGGGAGTACGCGCCCATGCCGCCGGTGTTGGGGCCCTCGTCGCCGTCCAGTGCCCGCTTGAAGTCCTGGGCGGGCTGGAGCGGGAGGACGGTGGTGCCGTCGGTGATGGCGAAGAGCGAGACCTCGGGGCCGTCGAGGAACTCCTCGATGACCACCCGCCCCCCGCCCTCACGGCCGGAAGGCGTCCCCATGCAGGACGCGGCGTGGGCCAGCGCGGCCTCGCGGTCGGAGGTGACCACGACGCCCTTGCCGGCCGCCAGGCCGTCGTCCTTCACCACGTAGGGGGCCCCGAAGGCGTCCAGCGCCTCGGCCGCCTCGGCCGGGGTGGTGCAGACGTAGGAGCGGGCGGTGGGCACGCCGGCGGCGGCCATCACGTCCTTGGCGAAGGCCTTGGAGCCCTCCAGCTGGGCGGCCCGGCCGGACGGGCCGAAGACGGGGACGCCGGCTTCGCGCAGGGCGTCGGCGACGCCCGCGACCAGCGGGGCCTCCGGGCCGACCACGACCAGCTCGCTGCCGAGCCGCCGGGCGAGCGCGGTGACCTCCGCGCCGTCCAGCTGGTCGACCGGGTGGACCGTCGCCACCTGCGCGATCCCGGCGTTGCCCGGGGCGCAGTGCAGCTCGGTCACGGCGGGATCTTGGGACAGAGAGCGGCACAGGGCGTGTTCGCGGGCGCCGCCGCCGATGACGAGGACCTTCACAGGAGGGAAGGGTAGTCGCTGACCGGTTCGAGCCGTCCTCCGGTCCCGTCGGAACGCACCAACCGGATCCGTCCGTACGCTGCCGGAGCAGGAGGTTCCTACAAAGCGGCCCCCCGATCGGATGCTCCGAGTGTCCGGGTCAGGACGTCGGGTCACCGGGGCCTCGCTCGGACGGGTGAAATCCCGCCGAGCGCCGCAACCCCCTCACCTCGGCGTCCGGTGGCCGAATCAGATAACGATCACTGGCGAAGCGCCCCCACGGTCAGCCATTTGGCGGTAAGAAGTGCTGTTGGACCACCGCCGGCCGCGGCCGGTGCGCCGCCCCGGGTGCCCACACTGCCCGGGGTGTCGCGGGTCCGACCGCGTCGCCCGACGCTCCCCGGCCGGTCAGGCCGACGGCGCGTCAGGGGAAGCACCGTCAGACCAAGCAGTCCGCCCGCCACAGGGAGCCCCACAGGTGAGCCAGCCGGAAATGCAGCCCGAGGAGAGTGCCTGGGGCAAGGAGATCGGCGAGGAGGACCCGCCCGCCGCGACCGTCGCGCGCCGGGCCTCCACCGGGCGCCGGGCCGATCTGAGCACCCGACAGTTCCCGCTCGGGGACTGGGGCGAGCCCGCCGAGCGCTTGGAGGAGCTCTACCGCTGGTCCGAGGAGCGGGCGGTGGAGGCGATCGACTGGTACCGCCGGGACCGGGTCTGGAAGCGCCGCTGGGCCCGCCTGCTGCGGTTCGGCGCGGCGGGCTTCGCGGTCGGCGGCGTCACCGCCCCGCTGGTGGACCTCACCGGTACCGTCGCCCACGCGACCAGCTGGGGCTACGTCGGCCTGTCGCTCGCCGCGGCCTGCTACGGCGCGGACCGGGTGTTCGGGCTGACCTCCGGCTGGATGCGGGACGTCTCCACCGCGCAGGCGCTGCAACGCCGGCTGGAGGCCTTCCAGTTCGACTGGGCGTCGGAGTGCGTGCGCGAGGTGCTCGGGCCCACCGAGGGCACGGCCGGCGAGGCGGCCGAGCGCTGCCTCGGGGTGCTGCGGCGGTTCTGCGAGGACGTCTCGGACATGGTCCGCACGGAGACCTCGGAGTGGATGCTGGAGTTCCGCGCCGGGATGACGCAGTTGCCCACCCAGGCGGCCGGCAGCTGGGGCGGGCGGAGCGAGACGGTCGGCGGGGCGCAGGTACGGGTCCTGCCGCCGCCGGGGACCAGGCCCACCATGCCGCGCCAGCGGCCGCCGGAGGGCCCGCTGCGCTGAGGCCCGCCCTGGGCGGGCCCGTCGCCGCCGCCGGACCCGCCGCCGCACCACCGGGGCGGGCACCCGGTCCGGTCAGGCGAAGACGATCATCGAGCCCTGGGTGACGCTGCGGGTGGCCGCCGCGTACAAGCCCGCCCAGGCGTGCCGTTCCCGGGCGAACGGGTGCAGGTCGTCCAGCGGCGGGCCGAACGGCTGCTCCAGGCCGGTCGGGCCGAGCGGCCGGGTCGGGCTCGGCGGGTTGAGCGGGTCGATGCCCAGCGCCGGTGCCACGGCCTGCAGTTCGCGCAGCAGGCCGTAGCTGGAGCCGAGCGGGCCGCCCGAGGCGAGCAGCACGTCGTCGACCAGCGGCACCGCGAACTCGATCGGCACGTAGGCCCCGGCGTGGTCGAAGTGCCAGACCAGGTGCGACTGCTCGGCGTTGCTCTCGAACATCTCCAGCAGCTGCTCGTAGTCGCCGCCGAGTGCGTCCACCGGCGTGATGTCCAGGCCGGTCAGCCCCAACAGGTAGGCGCGGCGCAGGAAGTGCAGCGAGTCGTAGTCGAAGGCGGCTATCGGCTCGACCGCCCCGCTCAGCCCGGGGACGTACTGGAAGACCGGCACCTCGGGCAGTCCGCGAGCGGTGAGCACGGTGTTGTAGAGCGCGAGGTCGTCCCGGAAGGGGTTCTCGGGGCTGTGGCTCAGGACGTCCACGAGCGGGACGAGCCAGAGGTCGCAGGCCATGGGCCGGCTCTTCCTCTCCGGGCGGCGGAGGTCGCTCGCGGGGCGAACGACGGATGGGCGGGTCGGGTCCGGAACGGTCGGTACGGGAACCGCGGGACGACGAGCGCCCACCCTACCGGCCCGGCGCGCGGTGCGGGTCGGGCCGCCCCTCGGGCGGCCGGCCGGCGCGGGGTCGGCCGGTCAGCGGCCGAAGCGGGTGAAGGCCACCGAGCGCGGCTGCGGTACCAGGCCCAGCCCCAGGCCGAGTTCGCGGCCGAGCTCCCGGCCCAGCTCGCGGTCCCGGAGACGGGCGCGGCCCGCGGTGGTGTCGGCGGAGTGCGGCGGCTCGGCGGGCCGGTCCGGGCCGCCGTTCCCGCCGGCGCCCTCAGCGCCGCTCCCGGCCGTCGGCCCGGCGGCGCCCGCCGCGGGCCCGTCCGGCCCGGCGCCGTCCGCCCCGGGCCCGTCCGGCCTGCTCTCCGGAGCCGGCTCCGCCGGGCCGAGCCCGGCGGTGAGCAGCGGCAGCACGCCCACCGACTCAAGCGGCCGGCCGGTCAGCTCCGCGAGCAGCCGGACGGTGAACAGGTTGTACTCGCAGATGATCCGGTACGCGCCCGGCAGGTCCCGCGCGGCGATCGCGTCGACCAGGTCGAGGTGGCGGTCCCAGCAGACCCCGTCCAGCCTCGGCATCCCGCGCAGGTAGGGCGCGGCGAACATCCAGGACTGCACTCGCAGCCAGTCCAGGTAGTCGCCGATCCGGCGGTTGCCGAGCAAGGCGGCCACCTCCTGCCAGAACCGGCGGTCGCAGCCCACCATCACGTCCAGGTTTCCCGACCGGGCGGCCCGGACGGCCGCGTCCGCCCGCCGCCGCAGCGAGGGCAGCCGGGCGTCGGTGTCCGAGGACTCCGGGCGCAGCGCGAGCTGGCGGACGTAGCTGTCGGTGAGCAGCACCCGGGCCTCGAAGATCTCCACGAAGTCGTCCCAGCCGAGTTCGGGCACGGTGAACCCGCGGTGGTGCTCGGTCCGGAGCAGCCCCTGCGCGCCCAGGTCGACCAGGGCCTCGCGGGCCGGCGTCGCCGAGACGCCGTACAGGTCGGCGATCTCCTTGACGGTGAAGTTCCGCCCGGCCGCCAGCCGGCCGGCCATCATCTCCTCGCGCAGCGCGCCCGCGATCTGCTCGCGGAGGCTGTTGCGGTGGATCACGGGGCGGGTGTCGCCTGCGCCGGTGCCGGACATGCGCGCGACCTCCTCGGGCGGGCTCTACGACCGGCCCCGGGGCGGACCGGCAGGTGAAGGGCGGGGAACACGACGAACGCTCATCTTCTCAAAGATGCCGCCGGACCGCCGCGGCCCGCGTCACCCGGCCCCGGGCACCACCGCGGGTCGCCCGGCGCCCGCCGCCGCGACCGGGCGCCGCCGGGCGAGGCCGGTCACCGCTGGACCGGGGCCGGGATCCCCAGCAGCCGGTCCCGGTGGACCGGGAAGTCGGCGCGGGCCTTGGCCACCTCGGCCGGGTCGAACTCGACCGCGAGCACCTCCTCGCCGTCGCCCGCCTCGGCCAGCACCCGGCCCCACGGGTCCACCACGATGCTGTGCCCGGCCTGCTCCACGCCGCCGTGCGTCCCCGCCGTGTTGCAGGCCAGGACGAACGCCTGCTCCTCGACCGCGCGGGCCCGGGCCAGCAGCGTCCAGTGCTCGCGCCGCCGCGCCGGCCAGGCGGCCGGGACCACCAGCAGCTGGGCCCCGGCGTCCAGCAGCGCCCGGAACAGCTCCGGGAACCGCAGGTCGTAGCAGGTGGCCAGGCCCAGCGTGGCGAAGTCGGTGGCGGCGGTCACGATCTCCTGGCCGGCCCCCATCACCACCGCCTCGCCGCTGTCGAAGCCGAAGCGGTGGATCTTGCGGTAGGTGTGCACCAGCTCGCCGTCCGGGGCGAACAGCAGCGAGGTGTTGTAGATCGGCCCGTCGGGGTCGCGCTCGACGATCGAACCCGCGTGCAGCCAGACCCCGGCCGCCTTGGCGGCCGCCGCCATCACGTCGGAGGTCGGCCCGTCCAGCGCCTCGGCACCGTCCGACCAGAGGTCGTACGCGAATCCGCCCAGCGGCCACAGCTCCGGGAGAACGACCAGGTCGGCGCCCTGCTGGGCGCGGACCAGGGCGGCCGCCCTCGCCCGCCGCTCGGCGGGCGGCTCGGCGTCGGAGACCGCGAGTTGGATCAATGAAGCGCGCACAGTACCACCGTCCACGGCAAGAGTCCTACGATCGTCACCCGAAAGCACTGCCCTGCTCTCACCCGGCAGCGTAACGTGCGGTTAGCGTGCGCGCCCGGAAGCCGGGCAACCCGCCCGGTGCAGGAGCCAGGGCGCACGTGGCAAGGCAGCTGACGGAGGGCCGGAGATTCCCGTGACGGACAACCAGACCGTGCAGGCTTACACCGATGCGTGGACGCAGTCCATCGAATCGATATCGGAACTGGTGGCCCCCCTCCCGGAGGACTCCTGGAACCGGGCCACCGAGTGCCCCGGCTGGTCCGTCCGGGACGTCGTCTCCCACGTCATCGCGATCGAGTCCGAGCTGCTCGGCGACCCGCGCCCGATCCACTCGCTCCCCCGCGACCTGCGCCACGTCACCACCGAGTTCGCCCGCTACATCGAGCTGCCGGTCGACAAGCGCCGCTGCCACACCTCGGTGGAGCTGGTGGGCGAGCTGGAGTACACAGTGATCCGTCGCTCGCGCGCCCTGCGGAACGCGAAGCACACCCCCACCGAGCAGGTCCGCTGGCCCGCCGGACCGCACAGCTGCGAGCTGCCGTACCACGAGCTGCTGCGCCGCCGGGCGTTCGACGTCTGGGTGCACGAACAGGACCTCCGGCGCGCCCTCGGGACGCCCGGCAACCTGGACTCCCCGGGCGCGCTGGTCACCCGGGACGTCCTGCTGGAGCTGCTGCCCAAGGCGGTCGCGCACCGGGCCGGGGCCCCGGCCGGGACGGCGCTGGTCGTGGACGTCACCGGCCCGGTGGAGTTCCTGCGCACCGTCCGGGTGGACGCGGGCGGCCGCGGCACGGTCGACGAGTCGATCAGCCTCGCCCCCGACGTCCAGCTCACCCTCGACTGGGAGACCTACGTCCGTCTCGCCTGCGGCCGCGGCCGCCCGGGCCCGGTGACCGTCGAGGGCGACCAGGAGCTCGCCTCCCGCATCCTGGCGAACTTCTCCGTCACGCTGTAGCCCCGCCCCGGCGTCACCCACCCGGCGTACACGCACCACCGCACGCCGGGTGGCACGCTTCGCGCTCCCGTGCGTCAGCTTGGCACCAGCACCTCACCCGTTCGACCTCGTTGTTCCGGGCAGACCGAGTGTCACCCGGAAGAAGGAGGGACGTCCCCGATGGGCGACGAACAGGAACAGCAGGAACGGATGGTGCTGGTGCGCTCCAGCTTCCCGGTCACGGGGCAGCCGATCAGGGTGGTGATGATCGACGGGAAGCCGTGGTTCGTCACGGCGGACGTGTGCCGGGTGCTCGGCCGGCTCAACCCGAGCCGCGTTCGCCAGGTGCTCGGCGACGCGCAGACCCGGGTCATCAACTCCCGCTCGATTACCCTAACCGCCGGGAAGGTTAATCACGTTTCCGCAGGTGGGAAACCCTACGAGCGCGGGAACCCGATGCTCAACGTGATCAGCGAGGCCGGCCTCTACACACTGATCATGCGGTCGAACAAGCCCAACGCCCGCCCCTTCCAGGAGTGGGTCACACAGGATCTCCTCCCCTCCGTCCGCCGCGGGGACACCGACGTCCCCACCCAGCAGCGGCGGATGGCGGAGACCCTGACCGACGCGATCGGCCAGCAGGTCCGGATCGTCGCGCGGATCGACCACGAGGACTGGCCGGGGGTGACCATCCACTCCGACGGGACGGTGCACTGCCGGCACGGCGAGATGGTCTTCCAGGTGCCCGACCGGGAGGAGGACAGCGGGCCGCCGTTCGGCGGCTACTACTCCTGCCCGGCGGTGGAGCGGGTCGGCATCCGGGGCAGCCGCGTCCTCCCCGGCTGTCCGAAGCTGAGGCTGGTCGACCTGATCCGGCTGCGCCGTGCGGCACGCCCGGAACCCGTCGCAGAGCCGGCGCCGCCGCCCGACCGGGGACTCGTGTACGCGGACCTGCACGGCGCCCGGATCTACGGGTCGCCCCCGCAGATCGCCGAGCTGATGCGCGCGTACGGGGGCTGATGCCCTCGGGTGACCCTCACTTCCGGTGAGGGTCACACCGTTTCGCCTGGTCGGAAACCCTACGGGCCGGCTGCGGCGACCTTCTTCCGCAGGCGGAGGATCATCAGCGTGCCGACCGCCATGGGCACGTACTGCCAGCAGAAGGCCCAGCGGAAGGCCTCCGCGGTGTAGCCGGCGGCGCCGGCCGGGGTGAGGGCGTCGAGGAGGACGCCGATCCCGAAGAGGGTCACCATCGTGCCGATGAAACCGCCCATGTTGACGATGCCGGAGGCGGTGCCGAGGCGCTCGACCGGGTTGAGGGCGCGGGCGTAGTCGAGACCCACCAGCGAGGCCGGCCCGTTGGTGCCCATCACCAGGATGATCCCGACCACCAGCCAGAGCGGCGGACGGCCGCCGGGCCAGGCGAGGACGACCGCCCAGCCGGCCGCGGTGGCGGCGATCACGGTGAGGACGATCGGCATCCGGGCCCGGGCGGTCCGGGAGAGCAGCCGGCCGAAGAGCAGGCCGAAGGACATGTTGGCGAGCACCAGCAGGGTGAGCAGCCCGCCCGCCCCGGCCCGCGACAGGCCCTGGGCCTCCACCAGGTAGGGCAGGCCCCAGAGCAGGCCGAAGGCGTTGCCGGGGAACTGGGTGGTGAAGTGCACCCAGAGCCCGAGGCGGGTGCCGGGCTCGCGCCAGGCCTCCCGCACCTGCCGGCCGACGGCCAGCCGGGGCGCGGCCGCGACCGGGGCGACGGGCGCGCCCGCCGGGGCCTCCCGGAGGAAGAGCGCGACCAGGGCGAAGACCCCGGCGCCGAGCAGGGCGATCGCGGTGAAGGTCGGCGTCCAGCCCTCGCTGTGCAGCGCCTGGGCGAGCACCACCGTGGTGACCAGGTTGCCGCCCATCCCGGCGAGGCCGGTCAGCTGCGCGACGAGCGGGTTCCTGGCGGCCGGGAACCAGCGCGCGGCGATCCGCAGCACGCTGATGAAGGTCATCGCGTCGCCGCAGCCCAGCACCGCCCGGGAGGCCAGCGCGGGGGCGAACGCGGCGGAGAAGGCGAAGGCGAGCTGCCCGGCGCTGAGCAGCACGACGCCGAGCAGCAGCACCCGGCGGGGGCCGAAGCGGTCGACCAGCAGGCCCACCGGGATCTGCATGGCCGCGTAGACCAGCACCTGGAGGATCGAGAAGGTGGAGAGCGCGGACGCCCCGATGCCGAAGCGGTCGGCGGCGTCGAGGCCGGCCACGCCGAGGCTGGTCCGGTGGATGACGGCGAGCACGTAGACATTGGCGCCGATGGCCCAGGCCAGCCAGGCGGCGCGGCCGCCGGGCGGCGGGGCGACCGCGGCGGCCCGGGGGGCGGGCTCGGCGGTGGAACGGGGAGCGGATGCGGACAGGGGACGGGCTGAACGGGCGGGCTCCACGGGCATAGTGACCCCAGACTAGTCATCCCATGATTGGACGCCTAGAGCGGGGCTGCACGGGTCGGGCACGAAGCACCTCAGCCGGTCACCGTCCAGGAGACCGACCTGGTCATGTAGCGGTCGCGGAAGGCCTCGTCCCGGACCCAGTCGGTGGTGTCCCGGACGGTGGCCGTGACGGTGGCGCCGTGCCCGGCGGGCAGGTTGAGCTGAGCGGTGTCGAGCCAGCTGCGGTCCGCCGCCTGCGGCTCCACCGGGACGCCGTCCACCGTCCAGTCGACCTTGAGCTGCCGCGCGCCGGCCAGCGGCAGCGGGCGGACCTCCAGGCGGGGCCGGCCGGACACCTCGCCGGGGGCGGGCACCGGGGCGTCGGTGGGCCGGACCCGGCGGTAGAGCTCCTCGATGATCGCCTCCCGGGAGGGCAGGTTGTACGAGCCGCCGAGGGTGCGCATGACCGAGTCCTGGGTGGGCCGGTAGATCCCGTTCGCACTCCGGTAGGCGCCGATCGTCCCGCCGCCGTCCGGGGACTCCGCGCCGAGCCAGCGCCACCACTTGTTCTGCTTGCGGCGCATCTCGTCGGCGTTCTCGGTGGAGAGGTTGGGGTAGTCGGCGTCGTCCGGGGCGCTGTCGTACTCGTCGCCGAGGTCGCCCACGGTGTGCCCTATCTCGTGCTGGATGATCCGCCCGGCGTCCGGGCTGCCCCCGGCCAGGGTGGTGACGCCGGTGCCGCCCGCACCGCCGTACTCGGTCGAGTTGGCCAGCGCGATCAGGTACTGCGGGCCGTCCCCGTCGCCGGCGAAGCGGGCGGTGGCGGACTCGTCGGCGCACAGCAGCCGCGCGGTGCCCTCGCACCAGAAGTGCATCCCGAGCGGGGTGTCCGGGTGGCGGCCCCGGCTCTCGGTCTCGGCGATGCCGGACACCGGGGAGACCACCTCGACCCGCCTTATGTTGAAGAAGCCCTGGTAGCTGCGGAACGGCTCGATCTCCATCAGCGCCCGCCAGGCCCGATCGGCCTGCTGGCGGAAGAGGTCCTGCTCGTCGGCGGTGTAACCGTCGCCGAGCAGGACCAGGGTGATGCGATTGGCCGGGTCGCCGGTCCGCCTTATGTCGACGGTCGGGGCGGCGCCGTCGGCGCGCAGGTCGGCGTGTTGGGCGGTGTGCGGCGGCACCGCCCGGTCGGCGGGGGCGCCGGGGCCGATCACGCCGAACGGCGAGGGGCCGGCCAGCTCCAGGGCGGCCGGCAGTACGGCGGTGGACACCAGCACGAGCGCGGCCAGACTCCGGACGAGACGGCCAGGGTTGCCAGGCGGCATACGGGTGCGTCCTCGGGGATCCGGTCACCCGGCGTCGCCCGGGTGGTGGACGCGAAGACGTACCCGGCCCGGCGCGCCTCCCCTCCGGTCCGGCGAAAAAGTCACCGACCTGGCCGAACAACAAGGATCACCCCGGTCATACCGATGAGTCCGACCACGTGGACCGCTCACGGACCGTGACCTCAGCCGCCCCGGCGCACCTCCAGCACCAGGTGGGCGGCGAGCCCGAGGAGCAGGCCCCAGAACGCGGAGCCGATCCCGAACAGGCTCATCCCGGAGGCGGTGGCCAGGAAGGTCACCAGCGCGGCGTCCCGCCCGCGCTCCTCGGCGAGCGCGGTGGCCAGGCTGCCCTGCAGCGAGGCCAGCAGCGCCACGCCGGCGACCACCGCTATCAGCTCCTTCGGCAGGCCGGTGAACAGGCTCACCAGCACACCGCCGAAGCTGCCGACCAGTAGGTAGAGCACGCCCGCCGACATCCCGGCGACGTAGCGACGGCGCGGGTCCGGATGGCTCTCCGGTCCGGCGCAGATGGCCGCGGTGATCGCCGCGAGGTTGACCCCCGGCGAGCCGAACGGCGCCAGCAGCACGGAGAGCCCGCCGGTGGCCCCGATCAGCAGCCGGTCGTCCGGCCGGTAGCCGAAGGCCCGCATCACCCCGAGGCCGGGGGCGTTCTGCGAGGCCAGCGCGACGATGGTGAGCGGCAGCGCCAGGCCGACCATGGCCGGTCCGGAGAAGGCGGGCACCGTCAGCACCGGTCGGGTCGGCCCGCCCTGGCCCAGGTGCAGCGGCAGTCCGACGGTGGCCGCGGCCAGCACCCCGCCGGCCAGCAGCGCGGCCGGAACGGCGTACCGCGGCACCAGCCGCTTGGCCAGCAGGAACGCCGCGAAGCTGCCGAGCACCAGGACGGGCGCGCCGTGCACCGCCCCGAAGATCCCGGCGCCGAAGGAGAAGAGGATGCCCGCCAGCATCGCGTTGACGATGCCCGCCGGGATCGCGGCGATCAGCCGCCCGAACAGCCCGGTGACGCCGAAGAGCACCACCACCACCGCGCTCACCAGGAAGGCGCCGACGGCCTCCCGGTACGGGTACTCACCGAGGCTGGTCACCAGCAGCGCCGCCCCCGGGGTGGACCACGCGGTGATCACCGGGGTCCGGGTCCACCAGCTGAGCAGCAGGCAGGTGAGCCCGCTGCCGATCGCCACGGCCCAGATCCAGGACGCGGTGTGGGCCTCGTCCAGCTTCCCCGCGGCGGCCGCCGCGAGCACCACCACCAGCGGCCCGGAGAACGAGACCACGATGCACACCAGCCCGGCCAGCAGCGCCGGGCCGGAGGCGTCCCGGCGCAGCGAGCGGCGTTCGCCCGGGTCGGTGCGGCGGTCCTTCGAACGGGTTATCAGCTCCTCTGCCATCCCGGCAGTATCCCGAAGGGACCTCCTCGACGGGCCGTCCGGAGGAATCTCGAAGAACTTCCGAACCCACCTGCAACCCCCCGCGGGGATGGACGTCTTTGGGGGCTTCCGCACCGTCCAGGTCACCCACCCGAAGGCCGCCGCCGCGGCCAAGCCGACCACCGCCGCCAAGCCGGCGCCCGCCCAGCCGGCCGCCGCCCAGCCGGCCGTCGCCGAGCCCGCGCCGGCCCAGGCGGCCGGCGCCAAGGCCGTGGCCGCACCGGTGATCCCCGCCGCACCCGCCACCGGCGCACCCGCCGCGGCGCCGGCCGGCACCACCGAGCTGGCCCAGACCGGTGCGGACACCCCCACCGGCTTCCTCGCCGCCGCCTCCGCCGCCGTCCTGGCCCTGGGCGCCGGCGTCATGATCGCCGTGCGCCGGCTGCGTCCCCAGCGCTGACCGGACCCGGCAACGGAAGGGGCCCTTCCCCCGCACCACGTGCGGGGGAAGGGCCCCTCCTCGGTCTCCCGGGCCGGTCAGCCCCAGGTGATGAGGCGCTTCGGGTGCTCCAGCAGCGCGGCCACGTCGGCCAGCACCTTGGAACCCAGCTCCCCGTCCACCAGGCGGTGGTCGAAGGAGAGCGCGAGGGTGGTCACCTGACGCGGGACGACCTTGCCCTTGTGCACCCAGGGCAGCTCCCGGACCGCGCCGAAGGCGAGGATCGCCGCCTCGCCCGGGTTGAGGATCGGGGTGCCCGTGTCGACGCCGAAGACGCCGACGTTGGTGATGGTGATCGTGCCGCCCTGCATGTCGGCCGGCGGGGTCTTGCCCTGGCGGGCGGTGTCGATCAGCTCGCCGAGCGAGACCGCCAGGCCCGAGAGCGTCTTGCCGCCCGCGTCCTTGATGTTCGGGACGATCAGGCCGCGCGGGGTGGCCGCGGCGATGCCGAGGTTCACCTGACCGCGGATGACGATCTCCTGGGCGGCCTCGTCCCAGTGGGCGTTGATCTCCGGGTGGCGCTTGATCGCGACCAGCAGCGCCTTGGCGACCAGCAGCAGCGGGCTGACCCGGACGTCCCGGCCCAGCTCACCGCTCTCCTTGAGCCGGCGCACGAACTTCATCGTCCGGGTCACGTCGACCTGGACGAACTCGGTGACGTGCGGGGCGGTGAACGCCGAGGCGACCATCGCCTGCGCGGTCGCCTTGCGGACGCCCTTGACCGGCACCCGGACGTCGCCGGCACCGGACACCGCGACCGGGACGGCCACCGGCGCCTCGGGGGCGGCCGGGGCCTCCACCGCGGCGGCGGGCGCGGCCGCGGCCGCGGCGTGCGCGTGGACGTCGTCACGGGTGATCACACCGGCCGGACCGGTCGGGGTGACGGCCCGCAGGTCGACGCCGAGGTCTTTGGCCAGCTTGCGGACCGGCGGCTTCGCCAGCGGCCGCTCGCCCGAGGGCTGCTCCGGCACCACCGGCGCGGGGGCCGGGGCGACGGGGGCCACCGGAGCGGCGGGAGCCGGGGGGGCGACCTTGGTGGTGGTCGTGGTGCGCCGGGCCCGGCGCTGGGTGCCGCCGGTACGCGGGCCGTAGCCCACCAGCACGGCGCGCCGCTCCGGCTCGGCCGGGGCCGGGGTCGGAGCGGCCGCGGGTGCGGGCACCGCCGGGGCGGCCGCCCCGGCCTCGCCGGCCACCGCGACCGAGATGATCACGGTGCCGACGTCGACCGTCGCGCCCTCCGGGAAGAACAACTGCTCCACGACCCCGTTGAACGGGATCGGCAGCTCCACGGCGGCCTTCGCGGTCTCCACCTCGCAGACGACCTGCCCGTCGGTGACGGTGTCACCGGGCTTGACGTACCAGCTGAGGATCTCGGCCTCGGTGAGGCCCTCGCCCACGTCGGGCATCTTGAACTCGCGGAGCGAGCGGACTTCGGTGGTCATGGTCGCTCCCCGGTTCAGTACGCGAGCGCGCGGTCGACGGCGTCGAGCACGCGGTCCAGGTCCGGGAGGAAGGCCTCCTCGACCCGGGACGGCGGGTACGGCGCGTAGTAGCCGCCGACCCGCAGGATCGGCGCCTCCAGGTGGTAGAAGCACTTCTCGGTGAGGCGGGCGGCCAGCTCGGCGCCCATGCCCAGGAACACCGGTGCCTCGTGCACCACGATGCCGCGCCCGGTCCGCTTGACCGACTCCTCCAGGGTGGCGAAGTCGACCGGGGAGAGCGAGCGGAGGTCCACGACCTCCAGCCGGCGGCCGTCCTCCTCCGCCGCCGCGGCCGCCTCCAGGCAGACCTTGACCATCGGGCCGTAGGCGATCAGCGTGGCGTCGGCGCCGGGGCGGACGATCCGGGCGGCGTGCAGGTCCAGGTCGGCCGCGTCGCCGACCTCGCCCTTGTCCCAGTACCGGCGCTTCGGCTCCAGGAAGATCACCGGGTCGTCCGACTCGATCGCCTGCCGCAGCATCCAGTGCGCGTCGTGCGCGTTGGACGGCGTGACGACCTTCAGGCCGGCCGTGTGGGCGAAGTACGCCTCGTGCGACTCGCTGTGGTGCTCCACCGCACCGATGCCGCCGGCGTACGGGATGCGCACGGTGACCGGCATCTTCACGTGGCCCAGGGCGCGGGCGTGCATCTTCGCCAGCTGGGAGACGATCTGGTCGAACGCGGGGTAGACGAAGCCGTCGAACTGGATCTCCACGACCGGGCGGTAGCCGCGCAGGGCCAGGCCGATCGCGGTGCCGACGATGCCGGACTCGGCCAGCGGGGTGTCGATGACCCGACCGTCGCCGAAGTCCTTCTGCAGACCGTCGGTGATCCGGAACACGCCGCCGAGCTTGCCGATGTCCTCGCCCATCAGGACGGTCTTCGGGTCGTTCTCCAGCGACTTGCGCAGCGCCTCGTTCAGCGCCTTCGCGATGCTGAGCTGACCGGCCATCAGAGGTTCTCCCCCGCCTCGAAGGAGGCCGCGTACTCCAGGTACTCGGCCCGTTCCTCATCGACCAGCGCGTGCGGCTCCGCGTACACGTGGTCGAAGATCAGGGTCGGGTCCGGGTCCGGCATGCTCCGCACGCCCTCGCGCACCCGCAGCCCCAGCTGCTCGCTCTCGGCGTCGATCGAGGCGAAGAACTCCTCGTCGGCCAGGCCCTCCTTCTCCAGGAGCGCCCTGAGCCGGATGATCGGGTCCTTGGCCTTCCAGGCCTCGGTCTCCTCGGCCAGCCGGTAGCGGGTGGGGTCGTCGGAGGTGGTGTGCGCGCCCATCCGGTAGGTGAACGCCTCGATCAGCACCGGGCCGTTGCCGCTGCGCGCGTGGTCGAGCGCCCAGCGGGTGACGGCCAGGCAGGCCAGCACGTCGTTGCCGTCGACCCGGACGCCCGGGAAGCCGAAGCCGGAGGCCCGCCGGTACAGCGGGATCTTGGTCTGGGTGGTGGTGGGCTCGGAGATCGCCCACTGGTTGTTCTGGCAGAAGAACACGACCGGGGCGTTGTAGACCGAGGCGAAGGTGAAGGCCTCGTTGACGTCGCCCTGGCTGGAGGCGCCGTCACCGAAGTAGGCGATCACCGCGTCGTCCGCGCCGTCCTTGGACACACCCATCGCGTAACCGGTGGCGTGCAGGGTCTGCGCACCGATCACGATCGTGTAGAGGTGGAAGTTCTTCTCGTTCGGATCCCAGCCGCCGTGGTTCACGCCGCGGAACATGCCGAGCAGGTTCAGCGGGTCCACGTCGCGGCACCAGGCCACGCCGTGCTCGCGGTACGTGGGGAAGGCGTAGTCGCCGGTGCGCATGGCCCGCCCGGACCCGACCTGGGCGGCCTCCTGCCCGAGCAGCGAGGCCCACAGGCCCAGCTCGCCCTGGCGCTGCAGCGCGGTGGCCTCCGCGTCGAACCGGCGCACCAGCACCAGGTCGCGGTAGAGGGCGCGCAGCTCCTCCGGGGTGGTGGTGAGCGGGAAGTCCTTGTGCTCGACCCGCTCCCCTTCCGGGGTGAGCAGCTGTACGAGCTCCGGCTGGGCGTCCGTACCCGTGGCGCGGAGGGTGTCAGGGACGCCGGGGGCCGCCTTCTTGCGAGCCCTCGCCGTGCTTTTGACGGTCACGTTCACTCCTCGGTCTGTCCGGCCGCCCGGGGTCGCCGGTGACCGGTCCGGTCACCGCCTTGCGGGGCGCGCGTGGGTGTGCGCACCGGCTGCGAGGCTGGTGGTGATCCTGTTCCGACGGCGTCCCTCACGAGAACGTTACCCAGCGGCAGCCCTTGGCGCCCTTGCGCTAGGACGTCCTACTTGTTGGGCTCCGACAACTGCGGGTGTGGCGCAGCTCTCAATTCGGTCGCCTTCAGGACACCAGCGCACGTTATCCGGGCGGAGGCCTCCGCGTAAGGGGGTTACCGGCATCGGTTTTGACCGCTCTGGCCGGATAGCGATCCCGGCCCGGTACAGGCGAGAGGTCTTTTGTAGGGTGATATGGGAGGCTTTGCGCGTGACTGATAACGGACAAATCAGGGTATTCCTGCTCGACGATCACGAGGTGGTCCGGCGGGGCGTCCACGACCTGCTTTCGGTCGAGGACGACATCGAGGTGGTCGGCGAGGCCGGCACCGCCGCCGAGGCCGTGATCAGGATCCCGGCCGTCCACCCCGACGTCGCCGTGCTCGACGTCCGGCTCCCGGACGGCAACGGCGTGGAGGTCTGCCGCGAGGTCCGCTCCCGGCTGCCGGAGATCAAGTGCCTGATGCTCACCTCGTTCTCGGACGACGAGGCGCTGTTCGACTCGATCATGGCGGGTGCCTCCGGCTACGTCCTGAAGGCGATCCGCGGGACCGACCTGATCACCGCCGTCCGGGACGTGGCGGCCGGCCGGTCGCTGCTCGACCCCGTCGCCACGAGCCGGGTCCTGGCCCGGCTGCGCGAGGGCGGGGAGAAGGAGGACGAGCGGCTGGCCCAGCTGACCAAGCAGGAACGGCGCATCCTCGACCTGATCGGCGAGGGGATGACCAACCGGCAGATCGGCAACGAGCTGCACCTCGCCGAGAAGACCGTGAAGAACTACGTCTCCAGCCTGCTGGCCAAGATGGGCATGGAGCGGCGCACCCAGGCCGCGGCCTTCGTGGCCCGGCACCAGGCGGACCAGCAGCACTGACGCGGCGTCGGCCGGGGCGCCGACCGCCACCGCCCCACCGCCGGCCACCTCCTGCATGCACAGGTCTGACGCCTTGTCAAGTACCCTCACCAGCTGGCCCTAACCTCGGGCTGTGACTTTCAGCCAGACCCTCGCCTGCGCCCCGGCCCGCCCCGACCTCTCCGCACCCCCCATAGGGACGCTCAGCCCGCCCGTCCCGCACGCCGCTCTCGCCGAGGTCCTGCGCCGTTACCGGGTGGGGCGGCTGCTGACCGCCGAGCCGGTCGCCGAGGGCCTGTTGAACCGCGGCTACCGCGTCACGACCGAGGCCGGCACGTACTTCCTGAAGTGCTACGTCGACGCCGCCACCGCCAACCGCGGGGCGATCTCCGAGCACCACCGCGCGATGGGCGCGCTGCACGCGCTCGGACTGCCCGTCTCCCCTCCGCTGGGCTGCGCCGAACGCTCCTGCACGGTGGCCGCGTTCGGCGGCCGGCTGTTCGCGCTCTTCCCCTGGGTGAATGGCCGACACCGGCACGGTACCGACCTCACCCTGCCGCAGTGCGACGAACTCGGCGCGCTGCTCGGACACCTGCACGGCGCACTCGACGAAGTCTGCGCCCCGGTCGCACAACCCGCCGGCTACCGCAGCGCCGACCCGCTCGACAGCGCGGCGCTCGCCCGCGAACTGCAGCTGCGCGCCCGCGACCACCGCCCGTACGGCGAGCTGGACGCCCTGGTGGAACGGCGCCTCGACGAACGGCTCGACCTGCTGGCCGAACACGCCCACCGCCGGCCGGAGCCGACGGCCGCGCCGCCCACCGGCTGGACGCACGGCGACTTCCACGGGCTCAACCTGCTGCACGGGGACGCCGGGATCGCGGCCGTCCTCGACTGGGACAAGCTCGGCCCCCAGCCGCGCGCGGAGGAGGCCGTCCGGGCCGCCACGCTGGTCTTCAACGACCGGACCACCGGGGTCCTCGACCTGGTCCGGGTCCGGCACTACTCGCAGGCCTACCGCGCCACGGGGGCCGCCACCGCGGAGCACCTGGCCGCCGCGGTGCACCGGGTCTGGTGGGAGCGGCTCAACGACTTCTGGATGCTCCAGTGGCGCTACCAGCGGGCCGACCACCGGGCCGACCCGCTCTACCCCGCCTCGGCGGGCCAGTTGGCGTGGTGGTGCCAGGAGTACGAACAGGTCCTGGACGCCTTCGCCAACTGACCCGGCGGTCAGCCTCCGGCCGGCGGGGTGGCCGGACCGGTGCCGCCGCCACCGCCGCCACCGCTGGTCGAGGTCGGCTTCGGCGGCGGCTGGGTCGCCGTCGCCCCGCCGGTGGGCGTGCTGGTCCCGCCGCCGGTCGGCGTGCTGGTCGCACCGCCCGTCGGGGTCCCGGTCGCCGTCGCCGTAGCCGTCGGCGTCCTGGTGCCGGTGGCGGTCGCGGTGGAGGTCGGCGTGTGCTTGCCGGAGGGCACGGTGGGCGCCTGGCTCTGGTTGCCGCCGAAGGTGTTGTCGGTCGGCTGCTGCGGCCGCCGCGTGGCCTGCGTGGTCGGCACCGCGGTCGGGGACGAGCCCGTGGTGGGCGTCCCGGCCTCGGTCGTGGGGGCGGTCGACACCGTCGCACTGGGCGTGGGCCCGTGCTTCGTCCCGCCGTCGCCGCCGTCGCCGCTCAGCGCGAACCCGATGCCCGCTCCGGCGGCCACCAGCACCGCCACGGCGCCGGCCACCCAGCCCCAGGGGCCGCGCCGCCGCCCGGAGCCGTTCCCGTCGCCGCCGTGACCGCCCGAGCCGTCGTCGGCCCCGCCGTACGGTCCGCCGGCACCGGGGTAGGACGTGGCCTGGGTCTGCGGCGTCGAGGACGGCGGGAACGGCATCATCGTGGTCGCGTCACCGGACGCACCGGCACCGAGCACGGCGGTCTCGTCCGTGCCGATCACCGGCGTGGCCCCGCTGTGGCCCTGGCCCGCGGCCGCCAGCCCGGCCGCCGCGGCGCCGGCCGCCCAGGCCCCGCCGGCACCGTGCATCTCGCGCAGCGCGTGCTGGACGTGGGCGCGGAACTCGTCGGCGTCCTGGAACCGGTCGTCGGGGTTCTTGGCCAGCGAGCGCAGCACCAGGTGGTCGAGCGCCGCCGGCACCCGTCCGTTGGCCTGCGACGGCGGCACCGGCGGGTCCTGCACGTGCTGGTAGACCACCGAGAGCGGGGTGTCGCCGGTGAACGGCGGGCGCAGCGTCAGCAGCTCGTAGAGCATGCAGCCGGCCGCGTAGAGGTCCGAGCGGTGGTCCACCGGCTTGCCGAGCGCCTGCTCGGGCGAGAGGTACTGCGGGGTGCCCATGACCATGCCGGTCTGGGTCATGGTGCTGGCGGTGCCGGTCAGTGCGCGGGCGATGCCGAAGTCCATCACCTTCACCGCGCCGGTGGTGGTGATGATGACGTTGGCGGGCTTGATGTCCCGGTGCACGATGCCGTGCCGGTGGCTGTAGGCGAGCGCCTCCAGGACCCCGGCGATGATGATCAGCGCCTGGTCGACCGGCGGCGCCTCCTCGTCCACCAGCAGCTCGCGGACGGTGCGGCCCTCGACCAGCTCCATGACGATGTACGGCGTCGACTCGTCGCCGACGTACTCCTCGCCCGTGTCGTAGACCGAGACGATCGAGTGGTGGTTGAGCGCCGCGACGGCGTGCGCCTCGCGCGTGAACCGCAGCCGGGCGATGTCGTCCTGGGCCAGCTCGCCGCGGAGCAGCTTGACCGCGACCGTGCGGCCCAGCCGGATGTCCTGGGCCGCGAACACCTCGGCCATGCCGCCGCGGCCGAGCCGGTGGGTCAGCCGGTAGCGGCCGTCGCCGACCGTGCCGAGCGGGGCCGCGGTGCCCCGGCCGGGCGTCCGGGGGCCGCCGCCGTAGGGCGGGAGCGCGGTGGTGGCACCGTCGCTACCGGCTTCGCCCGCCTTCGGGGGCTCGCCGGCCGGGCCGGCCGTCCAGGCACCCTCGTCGTCGTCCGGCTGATGCGTCTGTGCCATCGCTCCTCGCCCCGGGCCTTCGCTCGGATCGCGGTGCCCTGTCGCTTCGTATCCCCGAACGCTACCGCCTTCGGCCTTCCCCCGTAGCACGCCCGATCCGGGCGGAACGCATCAGAGCAGGCCATTCCGGTCGGTCGGGGCGTCCAGGTACAGGACGCTCGCGGGCCGCTCGGCGCTGCGCGTGGTCTTCTTCGTGGTGCCCTCCTTCTCCGCCTTGGTCACCACGATGGCGATGATGATGATCGCGAGCACGATCACGCCGATGATGATGCCGACGATCACCAGGGCCGTGGAGCAGCCGCCGCTGTTCGACGCCGGAGCCGGCTGGAACGGCGGCGCGGGCATCGGCATCGGCTGCGGCGGCGGGGTGTGCGCCTGCTGCGGGAACGGCTGCGGCGTCTGGAACGCCGGCGGCGGGGTCTGGAAGGCCGGGGGCGGGGTGTGCGCCTGCTGCGGGAACGGCTGCGGCGTCCGGAACGCCGGCGGCGGGGTCTGGAAGGCCGGCGGGGGCGTCTGGAAGCCCGGCTGCCCCTGCTGGTGGAACTGCGGCTGCGGCGTCTGCGGCGCCGCGTGGACCGACCGCGGGCCGTCGGTGATCACCAGCGGGGTGCTCGCGGCCAGCTGGTTGCCGTTGCCGCCCTTCTCCGCGGCGATCAGCCGCTCGGCCTCGTCGCGCATCGCCGCCGCGCTCGGGAACCGGTGCGCCGGGTCCTTGCGCAGCGCCTGGGCGACGAAGGCGTCGACCGCCGGGTTGACCGCGCGGTTGATCGTGGAGGGCGCGACCGGCTCCTCCTGCACGTGCTTGTAGGCGATCGAGAACGCGGAGTCGCCGTCGAAGACCAGCTGGCCGGTGAGCATCTCGAAGAGCATCACGCCGACCGAGTAGAGGTCGGAGCGGGCGTCCACCGGCTTGCCGAGCGCCTGCTCGGGCGAGAGGTACTGCGGCGTGCCGACCACCATGCCGGTCTGGGTCATCGACGTGACCCCGCTGTCCAGCGCGCGGGCGATGCCGAAGTCCATGACCTTGACGGTGCCCTTGCGGTCGAACATGACGTTGCCGGGCTTGATGTCGCGGTGGACCAGGCCCTGGTCGTGCGAGGCCTCCAGCGCGTTCAGCACGCCGACGGTGATCCGCAGCGCCTCGGCGGTGGGCACCGCGCCGTACTGCGCGACCGCCTCGTTGATCACGTCGCGCAGGCCCTTGCCGTCGACCAGCTGCATCACGATGAACGGCGTGCTGGAACCGTCGGCGGCGACGTCCTCGCCGCTGTCGTAGACGGTGACGATGTTGGTGTGCTCCAGCCGGGCCACCGACTGGGCCTCGCGGCGGAACCGCTCCTTGAAGGTCTCGTCGCGGCCGAGCTCGGCGTGCATGCTCTTCAGCGCGACCTGGCGGTCCAGCACGTTGTCGTAGGCGAGGTGCACGGAGGCCATGCCGCCCTCGCCGAGCACCCGCTGCAGCACGTACCTGCCGTTGCCCAGGGAGTGGCCCTCGACCGCGTTGCCGTGCTCGCTCATGGTCCTCTGCTCCCCCTCGGCGCGGCCGTGCCGCCGCGACCGTGACGTTCGGTCTCGTCCTGCGTGTCGCGGGCCGGGCCACCTGGCCCTCGCCCGCCCCTGTCGCGGCGCTCGCCCGGCCTGCGACAGGGGCCCAGGGTATCGGCTCGCGGCGACAGTGATCGGCGCAGGGCCGACACTGTGTCCGGGCCGCAACCCGTCACCCGGTGGTGGTGCGGGCGCCGGTCCGCCCGGCGCCGGGTCGTGGCGGTACGTCCCAACTCCGGCGCCGGAGACCGGGCGGCCGTCCGCCGGGACGCCCCGCCCGGCGCCCCGGGCCGCGGCCTAGAGGTACGGGCCGGACCGGATACCGCGGCCCTCGGCGCCGTCGTCGCCCTCGTGGTCACCGCCGTGCAGACCGGGCGGCAGGGCCCGGCGCATCTGCTCCAACTGCGCCCGCGCCGCCATCTGCTGGGCGAACAGCGCGGTCTGGATGCCGTGGAACAGTCCCTCCAGCCAGCCCACCAGCTGGGCCTGGGCGATCCGCAGCTCGGCCTCGGTGGGGATGGAGTCGTCGGTGAACGGCAGCGACAACCGCTCCAGCTCGGCGACCAGTTCGGGGGCCAGACCGAGCTCCAGCTCCTTGATGGAGCTGGCGTGGATGTCCTTCAACCGGGCGCGGCTCGCCTCGTCGAGGGGCGCCGCCCGGACCTCCTCCAGGAGCTGCTTGATCATGCTGCCGATCCGCATGACCTTGGCGGGCTGCTCCACCATCTCGGTCACCGGGAGCTCGCGCGGGCCTTCGGAGTCGTCACCCGCCGGCGGGGCGAAGCCCTCGCCCACCGGAAGCCCGTCCGGTCCGACGATCAGCACCTTCTGGCCGTCCTGCGGCTGGCCGCCCATGGCCTGGTACATCTCCTGCGACGAGCGCTCGTCCATCGGATTCGTCATGAACCACATTCTCCCTCACTGGGGTTGGTCGGACGGAAGCCCCCGGTTCCGCGAAGCCGCCGTTCGGTCCCCGCCGGCCGCACCGCCCGCCACCACGCACGACGCTACGCCGCCGGGCGGGCTCCGGGTATCCGTACGGATACTCAGTCCGCGCCGCGGCGCAGCGGCGTTCTTCGGCAACGCCGCTCTTCCGCAGCGGGGTCCGCCGGCAGCGGGGTTCTCCCGCAGCGGGGTCCGCGCGGGCCGCCGGGCCGGCGGCGGCAGCGGGTGGGCGGGCTCAGCCCTTGCGCAACCGCAGGCCGATCAGACCGAGGCCGCAACCGATCAGACCGAGACCGGCCCCGAGCGGCAGCTGCCGGGTCGACGCGTCGCCCCAGCGCGCGGGGACGACGAGCGGGACGGCCGCGACGGCCTGCGGGGCGGACTCCCCCGCGGCGAGGGCAGCGGCCCCGGTCCCGGCGCCGTCCTCAGCCGGTCCGGCCCCGGTGGTGTCCGCCGCGGCCGGGTCGGCACCCGACACCGACTGCCCGGCCCCGACCGACGGCCCGGGCTGCGGCTCGACGGGCCGCTCCACCGACTCCCCGGGCTGCTGCCCCAGGGCGCGCTCGACCGGCTGCTGCGGCGTCCCCTCCGGGGCCCGGTCGGGAGCCCGGTCGGGAGCCGCCTCGGCGCGCTCGGGCGCCGAGGCCGGACGGTGCCGGTGCCCCTGGCCCCGCTCGGCCCACGGCCCGCCGGTCATCGCCCGGGGGCGGCCGGCCTGGTGGGGCGCCGCGGACTCCAGGAGCGGACCCGGGACCGGCGCCCCGACCGGCGCGGGCACGACGGACCCCGGCGGCGCGGGCGGGCCGGCGGGCGACGGTTCCGGTGCAGCGGCGGGGAACGACGGGCCGCCGGACGTCACGGCCCCCGCGGTGGGCGAGCCGGGCCGCACCGGCCCGGAGGCGGGGGCGGCGGAGGGGGCGGGCCCGGCCGCACCGGACGGCTCGGCGTCGGCGGACGGCCCGGGGGCGGGCGGTCCGGCGGAGGCCGGCTCGGCGTCCGACGTTCCGGTCGGCGTGGAGGCCCCCGGCCCGACCGACTGCCCGGCGGGAGCGGGGGGCCCCGCCGCGACCGCCACCGCGACGGGGGCGAGGGCCAGCGGGACGACCAGACCGAACACCGCCATCGCCTGCAGCGCCCGCAGTCGTCGAGCGGTACGGCATCGGGTCCGGCATCGGGTCCGGCATCGGGTCCGGCGGCCGGTACGGCTGCGGGACGGGACCGCGGCGGGCAGCGGCCCGAGGAGCGCGTTCGAAGGTGCGGCCACGATCGAGGTCCTTCCGACGGCCGGCCGCGTAGGGGCGCGGTCGGCGGCGGGACAGCTCCCGACCAGCCTCACACAATCCGACAATCCGGGCATTTCGAACGGCTGTGCACCGACCGGCACCACCGGCCGGCGCCCACCGCCCGCCGTGCCCGACCGCCCTCCGCCGGGCGGGACGAGGCCCCTAGGCCCGCAGCACCACCTTGCCGACCTGCTCGCCGTTCTCCAGCACCCGGTGCCCGTCGGCGGCGTCCGTCAGCGGCAGCACCCGGTCGATCACCGGCCGGACCACCCCGGACTCGACCAGCGGCCAGACGTGCTCGCGCACCGCCGCCACGATCGCGGCCTTCTCCGCCAGCGGCCGGCCGCGCAGATTGGTGGCGATCACCGCACCGCGCTTGCGCAGCAGGCTGTTGAGGTCGAGCTCGCCCTTCACCCCGCCCTGCAGACCGATGATCACCAGTCGGCCGTTGACCGCGAGCGCGTCCACGTTCCGCTGCAGGTACTTGGCGCCCATGATGTCCAGGATGACGTCCGCCCCGGCCCCGCCGGTGGCCTCCCGGATCGCCTCGACGAAGTCCTGCTCCCGGTAGTCGATCGCGATGTCCGCCCCCAGCTCGGTGCAGCGGGCGAGCTTCGCGGCGCTGCCCGCCGTCACCGCCACCCGGGCGCCGACGGCCTTGGCCAGCTGGATCGCCATCGTCCCGATCCCGCTCGCCCCGCCGTGCAGCAGCACCGTCTCGCCGGGCCGCAGGTGGGCCGTGAGGAAGACGTTCGACCAGACCGTCGCGACCACCTCGGGCAGGGCCGCGGCCTGCTCCAGGCTCAGCCCCTTCGGCACCGGCAGCAGCTGCCCGACCGGCACCGCCACCCGCTGCGCGTAGCCGCCGCCGACCAGCAGCGCGCAGACCTCGTCGCCGACCGCCCAGCCGGCCACCCCGGCCCCCAGCGCGGTGATCCGCCCCGAGCACTCCAGCCCCGGGTAGGGCGGGCTGCCGGGCGGCGGGTTGTAGAAGCCCTGCCGCTGCAGCAGGTCGGCCCGGTTGACGGCGGTGGCCGCCACCTCCACCAGGACCTCGCCCTCGCCGGGCACCGGATCCGGCACCTCGGCCCAGACCAGCGCCTCGGGGCCGCCGGGTTCGGGAATCGTCATCGCATGCATGCCCCGAAGCTACTCCGCGCCGACCGGCCGCGGGGTGCGCCCCGCGCGGCCCCCGCCCGCGCACCGCCGCCGGTACCGGCGCAATCGCACCCGCCGACACGCCCGGGCCGCCGACCCGGGGCTCCAGGGCCCCGGCACGCGGCCATCCTTGGGTACGTGACGAACGGTGAGCAGCCCGCACAGACCGGCCGATCCGGCCTCCGACCGCGCCTGCCGGGGCGCCGCACCGGGCGGGCGGAGACCGACGTCGAGGCCGGCGACCGGGTCGTCCTCCCGGCGCAGCAGCCGCGCCCGCCGCTGCGTCAGGTGTCCGGGCGGCTGCTGGTCGCCTTCGGCGTCCTGATCGTCACCACCGTGCTGGTCTGGCTCGACCGCGACGGCTACAACGACAACGCCGGCGGCGGGGTGAGCTTCCTCGACGCGGCCTACTACGCCACCGTCACGCTCTCCACCACCGGGTACGGCGACATCACCCCGTTCAGCGACAGCGCCCGGCTCACCAACATCTTCGTGATCACCCCGCTGCGCGTGCTCTTCCTGATCATCCTGGTCGGCACCACGCTCGAAGTGCTCACCGAACGCACCCGCCGGCAGTGGCGGATCGGACGCTGGAGGTCCGCAGTGAGGGAACACACCGTCGTGATCGGCTACGGCACCAAGGGCCGCAGCGCCGTCGACACCCTGATCGGCCAGGGCGTGCGCCGGGACGAGATCGTGGTGGTCGACCCGCAGCGCAAGGTCGTCGAGCAGGCCACCCTGGACGGGCTGGCCGGCGTGGTCGGCGACGCCACCCGCACCGACACCCTGCTCCGTGCCGAACTCCCCCGCGCCGCCCGGGTGGTGGTCGCCCCCGAGCGCGACGACACGGCCGCGCTGATCACCCTGACCGCCCGCCAGCTCAACCGGGGCGCCACCGTCGTCGCCGCCGTCCGCGAGGACGAGAACGCCCCGCTGCTGCGGCAGAGCGGTGCGGACGTCGTGGTCACCAGCTCGAGTTCGGCGGGCCGGCTGCTCGGCATGTCGATGCTCAGCCCGCACGCCGGCGCGGTCATGGAGGACCTGCTCACCTACGGCACCGGCCTCGACGTCCACGAGCGCCCGGTGACCCGGGCCGAGGCCGGGCACAGCCCGCGCGAGTGCGCCGACCTGGTGGTCGCGGTGGTCCGCGGCCGGCGGGTGCTCAACTACAACGACCCGGAGGCCGCCACCCTCCAGCTCACCGACCGGGTGATCACCATCCGCCCGGCCGCCCCGCCGGCCGGCTGACCACCCCCGCCCGTCCCCGGTGGCCGCCGGCCGTCACGGGGCCTCCAGCAGTTCGACCGCCGCCCCCGCCGCCACGCCGCCGGGCGGCACCACGGCCAGCGCGTCCGCCCGGGCCAGCCCGCGCAGCATCGCCGGGCCGTCGAAGGCCAGCGGGACGGCGCCGCACGCGGTGCGGCGCACCGGGAGCAGCCGGGTGTCCGCGGGGTGGCCGGGCAGGTCGACGGCGGCCGGTGCGAGGTCCGGTTCCTCGGCCACCCGCCCGACGAGGGCCTGCAGCAGCGGGAGCGCCAGCGTCACGGTGCCGGCCACGGCGGCCAGCGGGTTGCCGGGCAGGCCCACCAGGTGTCGGCCGCCTGGGAGTTCGGCGAGCAGCATCGGGTGGCCGGGGCGGACGGCGACCCCGTCCACCAGCAGCCGGGCGCCTGCCTCGGCGAGGGCCCGGTGCAGGAAGTCCACCGGCCCGGCCGCCGTCCCCCCGGTGCTGACCACCACGTCGGCGGTGGAGTGCCGGACGGCGTCCCGCAGCAGGCCGAAGTCGTCCCGGACCGCGCGCACCCCGGCGACCTCGGCACCGGCCGCCCGCAGCCACGGCGGCAGCAACGGGCCCAGCGCGTCCCGGACCAGGCCGGGACGCGGCAGCCCGGACTCCAGCAGCTCGTCACCCAGGACGAGCAGCTCGACCACCGGCCGGCGGCGGACGGCCAGCCGGTCGTGGCCGCAGGCGGCGGCCAGGCCCAGCACCGCCGGCCCGACCGGGGTGCCGGCGGGCAGCAACGCCTCGCCCCGACGGCACTCCTGGGCGCGCGGGCGGACGTCCTGACCGGTGGTCAACGGGGCCGGTCCGCGGTCGTGCAGCAGCGCCCCGCTCAGCTCGCCGTGCTCGCGGCGGAGCACGGCCGTGGCGCCGGGCGGCAGTTGGGCACCGGTGGCGATCTCGACGGCGGCTCCGTCGTCCAGCGCCGCAACGGCCGGCCGACCGGCCAGCAGCCGGCCGGCCACCCGCCACGGGCCCGGTCCGGCGACCGCCCAGCCGTCCATCGCCGAGGTGTCGAAGGCGGGCAGGTCGGTGAGGGCGGCGAGCGGCTCGGCCAGGGTGCGGCCGAGCGCCTCGGCGAGGTCGACCGGCTGCGGCGGCAGCGGGCGCAGCCCGGCCCGGCGGGCGGTCTCCCGCGCCTGCGGCCAGGCCGACGGCCCGACGGAGGGCGTGCCGAGCACGGCGGGCTCCTCGACGGTGCTCACCGCTGTTCCGGCTCGGCCGCCGCGGCGGCCCACCGCTCGGCCAGCTCGGCGGTCCGCCGCGACGCCTCGGCGACGGCCTCGGGGCCGCCGCCGCGTTGCGCGGCGGCGTAGCCGACCAGGAAGGCGGTCAGCGGCGCGGCGGGCCGGTCGACGCCGTGCGCCACCACCCGGGCGAGGTCGAGCAGCCCGCGGACGTCGACCTCCAGGTCGACCCCCAGCTCGGCTCCGACCTCGGCGATCCAGTCATCCAGCGTGCGCTCCATGGGCCCCATGCTGCCCGATCGCCGGTTTCCCCGGGGCGTTTGCCCCGTGAGCGGCGCGCGTCGTTTCCCGCGCGCGGGCACGGGCCCCCCGTGAACGCCCGGCCGTACGGGCCCGTACGGACCCATAGCGGACCGCGGCGGATAGGCGCGGCCGCCGCCTACCCGCGGTCGCGGTCGCGGGCCTGTTCCAGGTCCTCCCAGGTGTCGCAGTCGTAGGTGACGCCGTCGGTGTCGGCCAGCCGCAGCGTGCGCAGGCCGCCGGTCAGGCGGCGCAGCGGCAGGCCGGCCGGGTCACCGAGGGAGGCGAGCACCCCTCGCAGGGCGGCGGCGCGGTAGGCGGCGGCGAGCGGCTGGTCGCGGCCGCCGGCGTCGACCAGGACGACCGCCTCGGTCTCCCGGTCCGCCGCGGCGAGGGCGCCGGCCAGCCGCCGGACGGTCCGCTCGTCGAGGAACGGCAGGTCCGCGGCGAGCAGCAGCACGATCTCGGCCGTGGTCGCGGCGAGGCCGGCCGCGACGGCCGCCACCGGTCCGCCGCCGGGCGGGTTCTCGCGGGTCCAGCGCACGTCGGCGGTGGCGGTGGGCCGGGCCGGGCCGACCACCACGGTGGTCCGGGCGCCGGCGCAGGCGGCGAGCACGCGGTCGAGGAGCGACCTCTCACCGACGGTCAGAGCGGGTTTGTCCACCCCGCCGAGCCGCCGGGCGGCGCCCCCGGCCGGCACGATCACGTCGTACGGCGTCATGCCGCCAGTATCCGCCCCGCCCGTGGGCGGCCCGGCCCCGCGCCGGTACCGCCCCGGTGCGTCAGGCCTCGTCGTCCTCCGGCTCGACCGGCACGGCCGCCTCACGCTCGGCCGGAGCCTCCTCGCCGGTCTCCCGGGCGGTGTTGGCGGCGGCGCTCAGCTCCAGGACGGCCGGCAGCGTCAGCTCGCCGTACCGCTCGTTCATCGCGGCGGCCAGCGCCTCCGGATCGGCCGGGTGCTCGGCCAGCAGCCGGTCGAAGTCCTGCAGGTACTCGCCGGTGAAGGCGAGCACCCGGGCCGCGTCGTCGTCCTGGCCGGGCGCCCGGTGGCCGGCGATCACCCGGTCGGCGCCGAGGTCGGCGATCCGGCCGAGGTTGTGCACCCAGGCGGTCCGCTGCTCCGGGGTGGTGTCCGCGGTCCAGACGTGGGTGCCGTTGTAGACGAAGTCGCCGGCCACCACGGTGCGGATGCCGGGCACGTGGACCACGGTGGAGCCGCTGCAGTCGCCCTGGCCGAGCAGCAGCACCGGGACCACCTGCCGGTCGATCATCAGCGGCTGGGGCAGCAGCTGCGCGGGCACCAGCGGATGGTCCGGGATGTCGTCGCCGTAGACCGGCTTCCACTGGGCGACCTTGGCGGCGGCGGTGCGCAGGATGCCCTCCACCACCGGCGGCGCGGCCAGCAGCTGCGCGTCCGGGAAGAGCCGGAGCACCTCCTCGGCGCCGAAGTAGTGGTCCGGGTGGTGGTGGGTGATCACGATGGCGAGCAGCCGGCGGCCCTTGCCGGCCACCCACTCGGCCAGCTCGCGCCCCGCGCTGCGGGTGAGCTGGGCGTCGACCAGGATCGCGGTCCGCTCGCCGAGGATCAGCGTGGAGGTGGCGAAGAAGGCCGATTCGGGGCCGGTGAAGACGGCGGTCTCCAGCGGTCGGGCCGGCGGCGCCCCGTTCGCGCGGTTCGCCCCGTCCGCGCGCTCCGCGCCGGCGCTCTCCTCGGGCGGGGACGGCGTCACTGGCTGCTCCTCCTGGTCGGCGGTCGGACTCCCGGCGCCCTGCGGCGCGGGAGGTACGCCCCACAGCATGGGAGCACCGGCCGCCGAAAGCCCGGAAGGCGCGCCCGGCGGCGTGCCGAAGCGCCCCGGCCCGCCCGTGGAGAACGGGCGTGCCGGGGCGCTTCAAGCGTTCCGGACGGGGTGCCGGCCGTCAGCCCTTGCGGCCGGTCAGCTTGGCGAAGCGGGCGGCGAGGCCCCAGGAGGTGACCCGCCAGAGCGCCTCGACCACGATGTGGCGGCTCATCTTGGAGGCACCGAGCTCGCGCTCGACGAAGGTGATCGGCACCTCGGCCACCTTGAAGCCGGCCTTCACGGTGCGCCAGGCCAGGTCGACCTGGAAGCAGTACCCGGCCGAGGCGACCTCGTCCATGCCCAGCCCCAGCAGCGTCTCCTTGCGGAACGCCCGGTAGCCGCCGGTGACGTCCCGGATCGGCACGCCCAGCATCAGCCGCGAGTACGTCGACCCGCCGCGCGAGAGCAGCAGCCGGGACTTCGGCCAGTTCACCACCCGGCCGCCCGGCACCCAGCGCGAGCCCAGCACCAGGTCGGCGCCGCGCAGCGCGCCCAGCAGCCGGTCCAGCTCCTCGGGCTGGTGCGAGCCGTCCGCGTCCATCTCGACCAGGACGTCGTAGCCGTTGTCGATGCCCCAGCGAAAGCCCGCCAGGTAGGCGGCGCCCAGGCCCTCCTTGCCCCGTCGGTGCATGACGTGCACGTTCGGGTCCTCGGCGGCCAGCTTGTCGGCCAGCTCTCCGGTGCCGTCGGGGCTGTTGTCGTCGGCCACCAGGACGTGTGCCTCGGGCACCGCGGCGCGGACCCGGCCGACGATCCGCTCGACGTTCTCCGCCTCGTTGAACGTCGGAATGATCACCAGCACCCTGCCGAGATCAGCAAAACTCTGCTGGTTCACGGTCACGTACAAACCTCTCGGCCGGTGGCGGGAAGTGCCAGTCACCGTGCCCGCACTCTGAACGCATCCCCGTCGGCAACCCGCCGACCTGGTCACCACGGTGGAAACCACTGCGTCCTGGCATCCTACTACCGCCGCCTCGCGCCCCCGGAACCGCTGGGGCACTCCCGGCCGCCGCCCACCGTTTCCCCTGCGGTGACATCGGTCGGCTAGGGTCGGTCCCCGGCCTTCGAGAAGGAGCAGAACCGCGCGCATGGACAGGCTCGTCAACACAGTCCGCCCGTACGCCTGGGGTTCGGTCACGGCACTCCCGGAGCTGCTCGGACAGGAACCGACCGGAGAACCCCAGGCCGAGCTCTGGATGGGCGCCCACCCGGGCGCCCCCTCCCGCGCCGACCGCGGCGAGGGGCCCCGCGCTCTGGACGAGCTGATCGCCGCCGACCCCGAGCGCGAGCTGGGCGCCGCCGCCGTGGCGCGGTTCGGCCCCGCCCTGCCGTTCCTGCTCAAGATCCTGGCCGCCGGCATCCCGCTGTCGATCCAGGCCCACCCCACCCTCGACCAGGCGCGGGCGGGCTTCGCCGCGGAGAACGCCCTCGGCATCCCGCTGGACGCCCCGCACCGCAGCTACCGCGACGCCAACCACAAGCCCGAACTCATCTGTGCGCTCGGCGACTTCGACGGGCTCTGCGGCTTCCGCCGGCCGGCCGAGGCGGCCGCCCTGCTGTCCGGCCTGGGCGTCCCCGCCCTCGCCCCGCTGATCGCCCTGCTCGGCGTCGAGGACGAGTCCGAGGCCCTGCGCTCCACGCTGGTGGCCGTGCTCACCATGGACGACGCCACCGCCGAGGCCGCCGTCCGGCAGACCGCCGAGGCGGTGGAGAAGGCCGCCGCCGAGGACCCGGACGGCCCCTACGCGCTGTACACCCGGATCACCCGCGAGTTCCCCGACGACCGCGGCCTGATCGCAGGCCTGCTGCTCAACGCCGTCCGGCTCCGGGCCGGCGAGGCGCTCTACCTCGGCGCCGGCGTCCCGCACGCCTACCTGCACGGCGTCTGCGTCGAACTCCAGGCCAACTCCGACAACGTGCTGCGTGCCGGACTCACGCCGAAGCACATCGACGTGCCGGAGCTGCTCAAGGTGGTCGGCTTCACCCCGGGCGCTCCGGACCTGCTGCTCCCGGTCCCCGTCGACGGCACCCCGGGCGAGGAGCTCTACCCCGTGCCGATCGACGAGTTCCGGCTCTCCCGCTTCACCCTGGACGGCCACGAGCGCGAGATCGACGGTCGCGCCCCGCAGATCCTGCTCTGCACCGCCGGCACCGCCCGCCTCACCGCCGCCGACGGCACCGTGCTGGAGCTGACCCGCGGCGAGTCCGCCTTCCTGCCGGCGACCGGCACCGCCACCCGGCTCGACGGCGCCGACGCCACCGTCTTCCGCGCCACCGTCACGCTCTGACCCGGCCGCCGTACGGCGAAGGGCCCGCCCCCCCGACGGGGAGGCGAGCCCTTCCGCATGCGGACCGGCGGTCAGTGGCCCCGGTGCCCGGGGCCGCCCGCACCGCCCGCGCCGACCTCGACCGGCACCGGCGGCTCGGTCCGGTCCGACGCGGCCGCGGTCGCCCCCACCGGCGCCGCGGCGACCACCAGCGGGTCGACGACCGGCCAGCGGCGGTCGACCGCCTTGCTGACCTTCTTGCCCAGCTTCTGCACCGGAAGCTCCACCAGGCGGTACATCAGCCAGCTCGCCAGCATGATCACGGCGAGGTACTCGACCGTCCAGATCACCTTGCCGCCGGTCGTCGGCGGAACCTTGGGCACCTCCAGCAGGTGCTGGAGGGTGTGCACCAGCGGGACGTGCAGCAGGTAGAGCGAGAAGCTGATCGCGCCGAGCCAGGTCAGCGGCTTCGGGAAGCGGCGCTTGCGCAGCGCCATGCCGATGCCGAAGGTGATCCAGGCCGCGAGGTAGGAGCCGGCCCAGGCCCGCCAGCCGGCCGTCCAGGTGTTCTGCTCCATGCCGTCGCGGTTGTACATCCAGGCGACGGCCACGCCCGCCGCGATCACGAAGCCGCAGCAGAGGACCGCCTGGAGGCGGTCGATCTGGCGGTGCTCGGCGCGGTAGAGGACGGTGCCCGCGAACATCGTCGCGAAGATCATCAGGGTCTGGTACATCGGGGCCCGGCTGTTGTTGTACATCAGCACGAAACCCAGCAGGCCGAGCGTGATCGCACCGGTGCGGACCAGGTTCTGGCGGCCGCTGAGGATGCAGGCGAAGGCGAAGACCACGATCAGGACGGAGCCCCAGACCAGGTTCCGGGTCGAGGCGACGTCGTGGGTCAGCGTGTGAGAGGCGATGGAGGTGCCGAAGAGCAGCGCCACCGCGGCGAAGCCGACCGCGAGCGGGCCGCTGCGGCGGTGCTGGCCGATCGCGAAGAGCGCGGTGACCATGTAGTAGAAGACCATCTCGTAGCTGAGGGTCCACATGACGCCGAGGCCGTTCCAGACGCCCATGAAGTCCTGCAGCATGGTCGAGTTGGCGGCCAGGTAGACCAGGTCGTGGTCGGTGGCGAAGAGGGCGACCGATCCGTCCCCCTTCGGGATGATGGCCAGCGCCACCACGATGCCGAAGACGATCGGCGGCCACAGCCGGAAGAACCGGCCGATCCAGAACTGCCGCATGTCCCCGCGCCGCTCCAGCGAGGCCGGGATGATGTAGCCACTCACCAGGAAGAACAGCATCACGCCGTAGAGACCGAGGTCCGCGTGCCACCAGATGAAGGCGGCCATGCGGTCCGGCAGCATCTTCAGGACGTCGAAGTGGTGGAGGGCGACCACCAGGGCGGCCACGCCGCGGAGCGCGTCGAGCCAGCCCAGCCGACTGGCCGGCCGGCCCGCCTGGGCTTTCGTGCTTCCCCCGGCCCGGCGGGCGGACAGCTGTCGTATCGTCTTCACGGCAGGTGACAGTAGTCCATGGCGCCGTGGAGCTCCCCTTCAGACTGCGGCGGTTGACCCCTCCGGAGTGGTCTCCCGGCGCGGCCGGCCGGCCGCGGGGACGGACCGCCCCCGCATCCCCCGAGGTCAGGCGGCGCAGCGGTGGGCTCCCACCGCTTGCGCCGCTCTCCGCGCCCCGAGCCCGGGCACCACCGGCCAGCCCGGATCGCGCACCGATGCGCTCCCGCGCCACGCTGGTCTGGAGGCCGGACACCCACCGACGGAAGGCTGGGCCATGCGGAAGCTGATCTACGGCATGAACCGGACCCTGGACGGCTACATCGCCGCCGCCGGAGACGACATCGGCTGGAGCGGACCACCGAGCCGGGAGCTGTTCCAGTGGTGGCTCGAACTGGAGCAGGCGAGCGGCCTGTCGCTCTACGGGCGCAAGCTGTGGGAGACGATGAGCTCCTACTGGCCGACCGGCGACCAGCGGCCCGACGCCACCCCGGCGGAGATCGCGTTCGCGCGGAACTGGCGGGACACGCCGAAGGTGGTGTTCTCCTCCACGATCGACGAGGTCGACTGGAACGCGCGCCTGGTCACCGGCGATGCGATCGCCGAGATCACCCGGCTCAAGGCCGGGGACGGCCCCCCGATGAACATCGGCGGCGCCACGCTCGCCGGGGCGGCCGTGCGGGCCGGGCTGGTCGACGAGTACGTGATCGCCACCCATCCGGTCCTGGTGGGCGGCGGCACGCCGTTCTTCACCGCGCTGGACGGCTGGGTGGACCTTGACCTGGTCGAGACCCGGACCTTTCCCGGCGGCGTGGTCCTGACCAGGTACGGGACGAGGCGCTGAGCAACCCCCCGCCGTCCGGCGGCTCGGACGGGTCCACCCCCTCGTCGGATCCGGCCACGAACCGGGACCCCACGGCGGACCGGGTCAGTCCCGGGTCATGTCGACGAAGCGCGAGTAGTGCCCCTGGAAGGCGACCGTGATGGTGGCCGTGGGGCCGTTACGGTGCTTGGCGACGATCAGGTCGGCCTCGCCGGCGCGGGGCGACTCCTTCTCGTAGGCGTCCTCGCGGTGGAGCAGGATGACCATGTCGGCGTCCTGCTCGATCGAGCCGGACTCGCGGAGGTCGGAGACCATCGGCCGCTTGTCGGTGCGCTGCTCGGGGCCACGGTTCAGCTGCGAGAGCGCGATCACCGGCACCTCCAGCTCCTTGGCCAGCAGCTTCAGGTTCCGCGACATGTCCGAGACCTCCTGCTGGCGGTTCTCGGCCCGGCGCGAGCCGCCCGACTGCATCAGCTGGAGGTAGTCGATGACGATGAGCTTGATGCCGTTGCGCTGCTTGAGCCGGCGGCACTTGGCCCGGATCTCCATCATCGACAGGTTCGGGGAGTCGTCGATGAACAGCGGCGCCTCGCTGACGTCCGGCATCCGGCGGGCGACCCGAGTCCAGTCGTCGTCCGTCATGTTCCCGGAGCGCATGTGGTGCAGCGCGACCCGGGCCTCGGCGGAGAGCAGGCGCATCGCGATCTCGTTGCGGCCCATCTCGAGCGAGAAGATCACGCTCGGCAGCTTGTTGTGGATCGAGCAGGCCCGGGCGAAGTCCAGCGCGAGGGTGGACTTACCCATGGCCGGACGGGCCGCGATGACGATCATCTGACCGGGGTGCAGCCCGTTGGTCAGCGCGTCGAAGTCGGCGAAGCCGGTCGGGACGCCGGACATCTGGCCGTTGCGGGAGCCGATCGCCTCGATCTCGTCGAGGGCGCCCTCCATGATGTCGGCCAGCGGCGCGTAGTCCTCGTTGGTGCGCTGCTCGGTGACGGCGTAGATCTCCGCCTGGGCGGCGTTGACGATCTCGTCGACGTCGCCCTCGGCGGCGTAGCCCATGCCGGCGATCCTGGTCCCGGCCTCGACCAGCCGGCGCAGCACGGCGCGCTCGTGGACGATCTCGGCGTAGTACTCCGCGTTGGCGGCGGTCGGGACGGAGTTGACCAGGGTGTGCAGGTAGCCCGGGCCGCCGACCCGCTGGAGCTCGCCGCGCTTGGTCAGCTCGCCGGCCACGGTGATCGGGTCGGCCGGCTCGCCGCGGGCGTAGAGGTCGAGGATCGCGCCGTGGATCAGCTCGTGGGCGGGCCGGTAGTAGTCGGCCGGCTTGAGCACCTCGACCACGTCGGCGATGGCGTCCTTGGAGAGCAGCATGCCGCCGAGGACGGACTGCTCCGCGGCGAGGTCCTGCGGCGGGACCCGCTCGAAGCCGTCGCCGCCGTCGGGCCGCTCGTCCTCGCCCTGGCGTCGCCTGCCGTCCCGCTGGAAGCCCCCGGAACCGCCCTTGCCGCCCTTCTGGAAGCCGCCGCCCTGGAAGCCGCCCGGGCCCTGGCCGTTGCCGCGCCCGCGCGAGACCGGCAGCCGGTCGCCGGGGCCGTCGGGGAACGGCGCGTCGGCGAAGGCGCCCGCGGGGAAGGGGTCGTCCGAGATCGGCCAGTCCTCCTCGGGCGGCGGGGCGTCGTGGTCGTCGTACTGGGGGCCGGTCACGCGTGTTCCCCGATCAGCGAGTGGTGCGAGTTGGAGCTGGCCTTGCCGGTGGCTGGGTGGAACGGAGCCGCGCTCCTCCCTCGCCGCGCTCCTCTTTCTACGGCACCGCACCGACGGAACGGACGCCAGGGGGCGGGTGGGAGTGTCGGGCGGAGGGCCCACGCTAAGGCGCCGGACGCCCCCGCGCCAAGGTGGTTATCCACAGGGGGTGTGGACGGTCGCCCCCAGGCTGTGGAGAACTGCCGCAATCCTGTGGACACCCCTGTGGAAAGCCCTGTGGATAACCTGACGATCGCTCCACCGTCAACTCGCTGACCTGCGGTGACCCCTTCCGGGGGCTGTGCATGAGAAATACTTCACACACGCCCGGGTGGCCGTGGACACACACCGCGCCGAAGCCGTCGCTCAGGATTTCGAGTAATGCCCCACTACTACTGGCGGTCATTACCTGTGGATGAGTAGCCTTGTCCGCATGACCGCCCCCACCACCGCCCGCCGCCGGCACGACCGGGAGATCCTCGGGCTCGCCGTTCCCGCGTTCGGCGCCCTGGTCGCCGAGCCGCTGTTCCTGATGGCCGACTCGGCCATCGTGGGCCACCTCGGCACCGCGCAGCTGGCCGGCGTCGGCGTCGCCTCGGCCGCCCTCACCACGGCCACCGGGGTGTTCGTCTTCCTCGCCTACGCCACCACCGCGGCGGTGGCCCGCCGGATCGGTGCCGGGGACCGCCGGGCCGCCGTCCAGCAGGGCATCGACGGCATCTGGCTGGCGCTGGCGCTCTCGGTCGGCGTGGTCGCGCTGACCCTGCTGCTGGCCCCCTGGACGGCCGACGTGCTGGGCGCCTCGGCGACGGCCGCGCCGTACGCCGTCACGTACCTGCGGCTCAGCGCGCTCGGCATCCCGGCGATGCTGGTGGTGATGGCCGCCACCGGCGTGCTCCGCGGCCTGCAGGACACCCGGACGCCGCTGGCGGTGGCGGTCGCCGGCTTCGCCGCCAACCTCGTCCTGAACCTCGGCCTGGTGTACGGCGCGGGGCTCGGGGTGGCCGGCTCGGCCTGGGGCACGGTGCTGGCACAGACCGGGATGGCCGCCGCCTACCTCTTCGTGGTGGTCCGCGGGGCTCGCCGGGAACGGGCCTCGCTGCGGCCGGACGCGGCCGGTATCCGGGCCTGCGCGAAGGCCGGCGGCCCGCTGATGGTCCGCACGCTGAGCCTGCGTGCGGTCCTGATGACCGCCACCGCCGTGGCCGCCGGGCTCGGCGACGACGAGATCGCCGCGCACCAGATCGCCATGACCGTCTTCCTGTTCATCGCCTTCGCGCTGGACGCCATCGCGATCGCGGGCCAGGCCATCATCGGCCGCTGCCTGGGCGCCTCGGACGTGCCCGGCGCCAGGGCGGCCACCCGGCGGATGATCGAGTGGGGCATCGGCTCGGGACTGGTGCTCGGCCTCCTGGTGGTGGTCGCCCGGCCGCTGTACGTGCCGCTGTTCACCCCCGATCCGGCGGTGCAGGCCCAGCTGAACACCGTCCTGCTGCTGCTCGCCCTCTGCCAGCCGGTGGCCGGCCTGGTCTTCGTGCTGGACGGGGTGCTGATGGGCGCCGGCGACGGGCCGTACCTGGCCTGGGCGATGCTCGGCACGCTGGCCGTCTTCGCCCCCGTGGCCCTGGCCGTACCCGCGAGCGGCACCGGGCTGGCCGGGCTCTGGTGGGCGATGAACCTGTTCATGCTGGTCCGCGGCGGCTTCCTGGCCTGGCGGGCCCGCGGCGGCAAGTGGCTGGTCACCGGAGCGGTCCGGGGCTGACCGCCCGCCCCGGCGCCGTGCGGGGGCCCCGGCCCCCGCCCCCGCCCGCGTTCCCGCCCCGGGAAACGACCGAGGGCCGGCCTCCCCGGAAGGGGGAGGCCGGCCCTCGGGCCGCTACTGAGGAACTCAGGCGGCGACGACGGCGACGTCCAGGTTGGCCAGGACATCGGCGTGCAGCTTGACCGAGACCTTGTGGGTGCCCACGGTCTTGATCGGCGAGGCGATCGCGACGGCGCGCTTGTCCACGGCGGGGCCGCCGGCGGCCTTGATGGCCTCGACGACGTCGGCCTGGGTGACCGAGCCGAACAGACGGCCGGCCTCGCCCGAGCGGACGGCCAGCTTGACCTGGACGCCCTCGAGCTTGCCCTTGACCTCGTTGGCGGCCTCGAGGGTCTGGATCTCGTGGATCTTGCGGGCGCGACGGATGGCGTCGACGTCCTTCTGGCCGCCCTTGGTCCAGCGGATGGCGTAGCCACGCGGGACCAGGTAGTTGCGGGCGTAGCCGTCCTTGACCTCGACGACCTCGCCGGCGGAGCCGAGACCCGGCACCTCGTGCGTGAGGATGATCTTCATTATTCGGTCACCCTCTCTTAGCGCGCGGTGCTGGTGTAGGGCAGCAGCGCCATCTCACGGCTGTTCTTCACGGCCGTGGCGACGTCACGCTGGTGCTGGGTGCAGTTGCCGGTCACCCGGCGGGCACGGATCTTGCCGCGGTCGGAGATGAACTTCCGCAGCAGGTTCGTGTCCTTGTAGTCAACGTAGTTGACCTTGTCCTTGCAGAAGACGCAAACCTTCTTCTTCGGCTTGCGAGCAGGCGGCTTCGCCATTGTGTGCTCCATTTGGGGTTCACGCCCCGGCGGGCGTCCTGGGACGCCGGCGGCCGGGCCGCACGAAATCTGTCAGCTCTAGAACGGGGGCTCTTCGGAGAAACCGCCGCCGGACGGGGCACCCCAGCCGCCGCCGCCCTGGTTGCCACCAGAGGGAGCGCTGGACGCCCAGGGGTCGTCGGACGGACCGGACTGGCCGCCGGAGTTGCCACCCCAGCCGCCCTGCTGGCCGCCACCGCCGCCCCAGCCACCGCCCTGGCCGCCGCCCTGCTGGCCGCCGCCGAAGCCGCCGCCACCGGGAGCGCCGGACCGGTTGGCCCGGGTGACCTTCGCGGTCGCCGAACGCAGGCTCGGGCCCACCTCGTCGACCTCGACCTCGAAGACCGTCCGCTTCTCGCCTTCCTTGGTCTCGTAAGACCGCTGGCGCAGCCGGCCCTGCACGATGACGCGCATGCCGCGCTGCAGCGACTCGGCGACGTTCTCCGCCGGCTGCCGCCAGACGTTGCACGTGAGGAAGAGGCTCTCGCCGTCCTTCCACTCGTTGGTCTGGCGGTCGAAGGTGCGGGGAGTGGACGCGATGCGGAACTTCGCGACCGCCGCACCCGACGGGGTGAAACGCAGCTCGGGGTCGTCGACGAGATTGCCGACGAGGGTGATGACGGTCTCGCCTGCCATGGTGGTGATGACCTCTCCGGAAGAGTTCCGTTCACCGCTGTTTCACGTGAAACAGCGGACGCGAGCTACCCGAGGCCCGAGGGCCTCAGCGGGTGGCTCAGTGGGTGTCCGGGCGCAGGACCTTGGTCCGCAGAACCGACTCGCTCAGGCCCAGCTGGCGGTCGAGCTCCTTGACGACCTCAGGCGTGGCCTTCAGGTCGATGACCGAGTAGATGCCCTCGGACTGCTTGTTGATCTCGTAAGCCAGACGGCGGCGACCCCAGGTGTCGACCTTCTCCACCTTGCCGCCGCCGTTGCGGACGACGGTGAGGAAGTTCTCGATCAGGGGGGCGACAGCGCGCTCCTCGACCGAGGGGTCGAGGATGACCATCAGCTCGTAGTGACGCATGAGTAACCCACCTCCTTTGGACTCAGCGGCCACGGTCTCTCCGTGGCAGGAGGGTTGTGCAGCGTCGGCACCGGAGCAGTGACGACACCGGCTCACCGTAGCGGCCGGGTCCGACAATCGGCCCCGCCGACCCTCAAGAGGGCACAAGGGGGCACAACTACACCAGTGCAGACCGCACAGCCTACCCGCACCCGGACGGCCGAACAAAACGCATAGGGGTTGTGAGACCCGCGCAACCGCCGCAATCTGGACGGAACGGGTTTCCTGCTCGTTCGTCTCCTCGCCAGGAGGTAGGACTCATGGCTCTCACCATCCACGGGCTCCCGCTCACCCTGAACACCGACGGCCACCGCCACCCGCGGGAGAACACCCTGGTCGGCATCACCGCCGTCCTGGGCGTGCTGGCCTTCACGACCTCGTTCTTCCACAACTTCCACGTCATGAGCTCGTGGACCGGGCTCTTCGGCATCGTCTCCGGGCTCTGGGGCCAGTTCGTCTCCGTCACCACGGCCGAGCGGTTCGTCCTGGTGATCGCCCTGGCCGCCTCCGCGTGGGGCTTCTACCTGGGAATCGCCAGGGGCGGCCTCTTGGGTTAGGGCGGACCCGCCCCCGGGCCGTACGGGCCCAGCGCCCCCCGGCCCTCGCCCGGTCGGCCGTCCCGGCCGTCCCGGCCGTCCCGCCAGGAACCCCCGGCGCCCCCGTCGCGTACCTACATGCAGGAGACAGGTACGCGACGGGGGCGCTGCCGCGCCCGCAGCCGCAGGGGCACCGGGCGATACAGTCACCCCGAGAACCCGGGGCCCACCGAGCCCGACCGACGAGGAGCACCGAGCATGAGCCTGCGCCTGAGGACGATCACCCGCGAGGAGCACCTCGCCTTCATCAGGAGCCGCGCCTCGGCCAGCCACATGCAGGTGCCGTCCTGGGGCGATGTGAAGGCCGAGTGGCGCTCGGAGTCGATCGGGTGGATCGACGAGGCCAACCAGCTGGTCGGCGCGGGCCTCGTGCTCTACCGCCAGCTGCCGAAGGTCAAGCGCTACCTGGCGTACCTGCCCGAGGGCCCGGTGATCGACTGGTTCGACCGCGACCTGGACCGCTGGCTGCAGCCGATGCTGGCGCACCTGAAATCGCAGGGCGCCTTCTCGGTGAAGATGGGCCCGCCGGTGGTCATCCGCCGCTGGAACGCGCCGACCATCAAGGAGGCCATCGCCGGCAAGCAGGCCAAGCGCCTGCGCGACATCGAGGCCGACTGGTACGAGCCGCGCGCCTTCGAGGTGGCCGACCGGCTGCGCAAGGCCGGCTGGCTGCAGGGCGAGGACGGCGGCGCCGGCTTCGGCGACGTCCAGCCCCGCTACGTCTTCCAGGTGCCGCTGGCCAACCGCTCGCTGGACGACATCCAGAAGGGCTTCAACCAGCTCTGGCGGCGCAACATCAAGAAGGCCGAGAAGAGCGGCGTCGAGGTGGTCCAGGGCGGCTACGACGAGCTGCCGATCTTCCACCAGCTGTACCTGGTGACGGCCGAGCGCGACCGCTTCACCCCGCGGCCGCTGTCGTACTTCCAGCGCATGTGGAAGGCGCTCACCGCCGAGGACCCGAACCGCATGCGGCTCTACATCGCCTACCACGAGGGCGAGCCGCTGGCCGCGACCACGATGCTGGTGGTCGGCGAGCACGTCTGGTACTCCTACGGCGCCTCGGCCAACCACAAGCGCGAGGTCAAGCCGTCCAACGCGGTCCAGTGGCGGATGATGCGCGACGCCTACGCCCTCGGTGGCGGGGTCTACGACCTGCGCGGCATCAGCGACACCCTGGACGAGAACGACCACCTCTTCGGCCTGATCCAGTTCAAGGTCGGCACCGGCGGCCAGGCCGCCGAGTACCTCGGCGAGTGGGACTTCCCGCTCAACAAGCTGCTCCACAAGGCCCTCGACCTGTACATGTCGCGCCGCTGAGCCGCCGCCGAGCAGCGTGCCCGCCGTGACCGACACCCCTGGGAGATGACCCGATGACGCTGTCGCTCTACCTCGACACCGAGCGCTGGCGCGCCCACCAGCGCTCCGTCCTGGCCGAGTTCCCCGGCCTGGTACCGGTGGCGAAGGGCAACGGCTACGGCCTGGGCAACCACCGGCTCGCCGAGGAGGCGACCCTGCTCGGCACCGGGGTGCTGGCGGTCGGCACCGCCTACGAGGCGGCCGACGCGGCCGACTGGTACGGCGGCGAGCTGCTGGTGCTCACCCCGTACCGGATCGGCGAGGAGGTGCTGCCGCTGCCGCACGCGCGGGTGATCCGGACGGTGGCGAGCGTCGACGGGCTGCGTGCGCTGCACGGCGCCCGGGTGGTGGTGGAGTGCATGACCACCATGCGCCGGCACGGCGTGGGCGCCGCCGACCTGGCGGCGGTCGCCGCCGAGCTGGACGGCGTCTCCTTCGAGGGCCTGGCGCTGCACCTGCCGATGGACCGGCCGGACGGCTCCAGCCCGGTGGAGGAGGTGGCGTACTGGGTGGACGCCGCCCGGGCCGCCGGGATCCCGGTGCACACCGTGTTCGTCAGCCACCTCGGCGCGGCCGGGATGGAGCAGCTGGCGCAGCGCTACCCGGACACCGTCTTCCGGGCCCGGATCGGCACCCGGCTCTGGCTCGGCGACCACGGCGCGCTGGAGGTCCGGGCGACCGTCCTGGACGTCACCCGGGTCTCCAAGGGCGACCGCTACGGCTACCGCCAGCACCCGGCGCCGTCCGACGGCCACCTCCTGGTGGTCGCCGGCGGGACCGCGCACGGCATCGGCCTGGAGGCGCCCAAGTACGTGCAGGGCATGTCCTCCCGGGCCAAGGGGATCGCCCGGGCCGGCCTGGCGACGGTCAACAAGACCAAGTCGCCGTTCCACTGGTCGGGCAAGCAGCTCTGGTTCGCCGAGCCGCCGCACATGCAGGTCTCGCTGCTCCTCCTGGACAACGACACCAAGCCGCCGGCGATCGGCGACGAGCTGACCCTTCAGGTGCGGCACACCACCACCCACTTCGACCGGGTGGTGGACCGCTGACGGCGCTCTACTGACGCGCGGTACTTCCGGCCGGCTCCGCGGCGGGTGGCTCGTCCAGCCACTGCTCGGGGCCGGCCGGCGCGTATCCGGCGTAGCTCGCCTCCTCCTGCAGCCGCCGGGCGGTGCCGAGCACGAAGACGTCCGGGGCGTGGTCGAGCACCCCGCCGGACGGGTCGTCGCTGCCGTCCCAGCGCACCGGATCGCGGTCCGGGAAGAGGATGTCGCGGACCACCACGGACACCAGGTAGAGCGTCCCGGCCAGGTGCAGCACGATCGCGAAGTGGTACCAGGACTCGCCGATCCCATGCTGCTTGGGGCCGGTGACGAAGCCCAGGTGGGACCAGATGCCCAGGGTGTAGAGCACCTCGCAGGCCTGCCAGACCAGGAAGTCCCGCCAGCGCGGCCGGGCCAGCACGGCGAGCGGGATCAGCCAGAGCACGTACTGCGGCGAGTAGACCTTGTTGACCAGGACGAACGCGGCCACCACCAGGAAGGCCAGCTGCACCAGGCGCGGGCGGCGGGGCGCCGAGACGCCGAGCCAGGCGATGGCCAGGCAGCAGAGCACCATCAGCACCCCGATGTAGACGTCGAGGTTCTCCAGGCTCGCGCCCCGACCCTGCATCAGGATCAGCCAGAAGGAGCCGTAGTCCTCCTTGCGGTGCTTGCTGAAGACGTAGAAGGTCGACCAGCCCTGCCAGTTGGCCAGCATGATGGGCAGGTTGACCACGAGCCAGGCGCCGACCGCCCCGCCCAGCGCCGCACGGAACTCGCGCCACTTCCCGGCGCGCCAGCAGAGCACCAGGAGCGGGCCGAGCAGCAGCACCGGATAGAGCTTGGCCGCGGTGGCGAGACCGATGAACACGCCGGCCCAGAGCGGCCGCGAGCCGGCCCACCAGGCCAGCGCGACGGCGGCCAGCGCGACCGCCAGGAGGTCCCAGTTGACGGTGGCGTTCAGCAGCAGGCAGGGCGCGAGGGCGAACAGCAGGGCGTCCCAGGGACGGCGGCGGTGGGTCCGGGAGACCGCCACCACGGCGACGACCGCACAGGCCGTCAGCAGGCCCGCGTTGATCGCCCAGAACCACTGCTCCTGGCTCGTGGTCGTCCCGCCGCCCGGCGTCACCCAGGCCGCGATCTGCATGAAGAGACCGGTCAGCACGGGGTACTCGAGGAACTGCAGATCGCCGGAGGTGCCCGGGATCCGGTCCACGTACGGGTGCAGGCCGGCCGCGAAGCCGCGCCCGGAGAACAGGTGCGGGATGTCGCTGTAGCAGGCGTGGATGTACTGCGGCGAGCCCGGCTGGAACCAGGCGCCGTCGTAGCAGGGCAGCTGCCGGACCATGCCCAGCACCGAGACCACGATCACCACCAGCGCCAGGAAGCGCGCCGGGATCCACCAGGAGACGCCCAGCAGGGCGCGCCGCCCGGGCGGCCCGCCGATCACCTCGCTGCCGGCTGCCGCGACCGGGTCCTCGTCGGCCGGGACGACCACCGTGTTGGCCGGCGGCTCGGCCGTCCCGGACCGGCCCGGGGCACCGACGGGTTCCCCGGCGACGGCGGAGGCCGAGGCGCCGGCCGAGGCCGTTCCGGGTGCCGCCGGATCGGGCCCGGCGCCCTCGATGGGCCCGGTCTGGCCGGCGGAATCGTCACGAGCGCTCGACGTCATGCCGGACATCCTGCCGCACCTCCCGCGGCTGGACGAGGAGGACCCCTCGCCGGTCCCGGCGCGATCCGGCGAATCCCGACGAAACGGCGGTGGCGGCCCTCCGAGGAGGACCGCCACCGCCGTGGTGCGTCGGGGACCGGGGCCCGTCAGGGCGCCGCCTGGGCGCCGCCGGCACCGGTCGCGCTGGGCGACGTGGTCGGCTTCGGCGGCTTGCCGCTCGGGCTGGTCGACGACGTGGGCGAGCTCTGCGTCGGCTGCGGCGAGGTGCAGATCCCGAGGATGCAGGTCGGCGAGGGGCCGCTGGTCTGGCCCCCGCCACCGCCGCCGCCACCGCTGCCGCCGCCACCGGGCGTCGGGTGGGTCTTGGTCGCCGACGGCGTGGGCACCGTGCCCGGGCAGTCCACGCCCGGAACGCAGGCCGGCCCCTGGGTGGCGGTCGGCTGCGGCTGCTGCGGGGCACCCGGGTCCGCGGTCTGGGTCGGGGCGGTCTCGGTGGCCGAGGGCGAGGTGCTCGGCGTGGCCGTGCTCGGCGCGCCCGAGGAGTCCACCTGGCTGCCGACCGGCTGCGGGCTGGGGAAGTCCAGCTTCTTCTCGTTGGCCAGGGCGGCCTTCATGTAGCGGGTGAACACGTCGGTCGGGGTGTCACCACCGTGCACCGAGTCCTTGCCGCCGGTGCCGTTGAGCGACAGCCGCTCGTGCTTGGCCGGGTCCTCGCGCCACATCGCGACGCTGGTGGCCAGCTGCGGGGTGTAGCCCACCCACCAGGCCGACTTGTTCTGGTCGGTGGTACCGGTCTTGCCGGCGACCGGACGGCCCAGCGCGTTGGACTTCGAACCGGTGCCGTTCTTGGCCACGTTCACCAGCACGTCGGTGACGTTGTCCGCGACGGCCGGCTCCAGCGCCTGCTTCAGCTCGGGCTTCTTGAACCCCGGGCGCTCGACGCCGTTCAGCTCCACCTTGGTGACCGAGTACGGGTCGGCCTGCTTGCCGCTGGCGGCGAGCGTCGCGTAGGCGTCGGCCATGCGGATCGGGCTGATGCCGGAGGTGCCGAGCGGGAAGGTCGTCGTCTTGGTGTCGACGAAGCTCTCCTTGCGCACGCCCATCTTCTCGGCGATGTCGGCCACGTTCTGGCCACCGACGTCCTGATTGAGCTGGACGAACGGGACGTTGTACGACCACTGCATGGCCTGTCGCAGCGAGACGTAGCCGCGCTTGCCCTTGTCCTCGTTCTTCTGCCGGTAGGGCTTGCCGGTCGTGTCGTCCATGATCAGCGAGCCGTCCGGCCGGCGGATCTCGGACATGTCGTCGGAGAGGTAGCGGCTGTCGGCGTTGATCCGCTTCGGCTTGCCCTTGTCGTCGGTGGCGGTCTGCACGCCGACCTGCATCGCGGCGGCGAGCACGAACGGCTTGAACGTCGAGCCGACCTGGACGCCCTGGGCGTCCGCGTTGTTGTCGAAGTGCTGGTTCTCCACGCCGTCGCCGCCGTAGATGGCGACGATCGCGCCGTCGCCGGGCCGGATGCTGGCCGCGCCGAACTGGACCCAGTTGTCGTTGTCCGGGCGCTTCTGCGGGTTGAGCGTCTCGTTCCGGACGTCGTCGACGGCCTTCTTCAGGGCGTCGACCTTGTCCTTCTCGAAGGTCGTGTAGATCTTGTAGCCGCCCTTGGCGAGCGCCTGCTGGTCGATCTTCGGGTCCTTGGCCGTGACGTACCGGTTGGCGACGTCCACCAGGTAGCTGATCTGGCCGTTCATGTTGGTCGGCGGCACCGGCTTGATCGGATCGGGGAACGTGGTGCACTTGGCCCGTTCCTCGGCGGTGGCGTTCTTGGTCTCCACCATCCGGTCCAGGATCCACTTCCAGCGCACTTCGGCGCGCTCGTGGTTGCCCTTGATGCTCGGGTCGTAGAGCGCGGCGCCCTTGAGCAGACCGGCCAGCATGGCGCTCTGGCAGAGGTCGAGGTCCTTGGCGTTGACACCGTAGTACGCCTGGGCGGCGGCCTGGGCACCGGTGCCGCGGCCGAACCAGCTGGTGTTCAGGTACCCCTTCAGGATCTCTTCCTTCTTCATGTCCTGATTGACCTTCAGGGTGATGAAGAACTCCTTCACCTTGCGGGTGAGGGTCTGCTCCTGGGTGAGGTACGCGTTCTTGACGTACTGCTGGGTGATGGTCGACGCACCCTGGGTCTGGCCGCCCTTGGCCATGTTGTAGACCGCGCGCAGCATGCCCTTGGGGTCGATGCCGCTGTCGGTGCGGAAGCTCTCGTTCTCGGCCGCGATGACCGCGTTCTGCAGGTTGGGGCTGATGTCGGAGAGCTCGACGATCTGACGGTTCGTCTCGCCCTTGCGGGTCATCTCGGTGCCGTCGGCCCAGTAGTAGATGTTGTTCTGTTCCTTCACCAGATCCTTGAGCGGCGGGATCGTGGTGCTCTGGTAGATGAAGAAGACCGTGCCGACGCAGGCCGCGAAGACGATCAGGAACGTGCTGAGCCAGAGCCGCCAGGACGGCAGCCAGCGGCGGAAGCCCTGCTTGCCGAAGCGCGGGTAGTCGATGAAGCGCTTCTTGCCCGGCTTGCCGTCCCGGCCGGCCGCGGACGCGGGAGCGCCCGCGCCACGCTTGCCGCCGCCCTTGGCGGCCGCCTTGCGCATCTCGGCGCGGGTCATCCGGGGCTGCTGGGCCGTCTCCCGGACGCCCGGGGAGCGCCGCCGGAAACCCTCCGAGCTGAGCTCGTCCCGGTCGGCTCCGCCCGTCCCGCCGCCGTCGCCCGGCGGCTGCCCGTCTCCGTTGGGCGACCTGCGCCGTCGTTCGCTCATGTTCCAGCTACTCCTCGCCAGGCGGTCGAAGCCTGAAGGCAGGGTTCACGTCCGATGCCCGCAACCGCCCTAACCCCGGAGGTGGTCCTCGTGCACACGCGACAGCGTACGCAGGACAGAAATACAACTAATCGGGCATCAGCCGCCAATGCCCGCAAATCGGCAGCAGATCATTACACGCCCGTTGCCAAGCACACCCGCGCGTCGCCTTGTGATCACATTCACGCGTGCCCCTCTTGCTCCGCCGGGGGCCCAGGTTTACTGTTCTCGATATATCGAGCCGATACATCGGAGCGGCATACCGCCGGAGACGGCGGCCCGCGACGGGCGGAGGGGAAGGAGGACGACGGCAGTGGGCAGGCGCTCAGGAGTGCTGGAGTTCGCCGTTCTCGGCCTGCTCCACGACGCCCCGATGCACGGGTACGAGCTGCGCAAGCGACTCAACGTCCTGCTCGGATCGTTCCGCGCGTTCTCCTACGGAACGCTCTACCCCTGCCTGAAGAGCCTGGTGGCCCAGGGTTTCCTGGTCGAGGACAACCCGGACGTCGAGTACGTCCCGGCCACCGCACTCAACGGCAAGCGGTCCAAGATCGTCTACCGGCTCTCCGCCGAGGGCAAGCAGCGGTTCGAGGAACTGCTCGCCGACTCCGGCCCCGATGCCTGGGAGGACGAGCACTTCGGCGTCCACTTCGCGTTCTTCGGGCAGACCGACCGGGCGGTGCGGATGCGCGTCCTGGAGGGCCGCCGCAGTCGGCTGGAGGAGCGCCTGGAGCGGATGCGCAACTCGCTCGCCCGGGCGCGCGAACGGTTCGACGACTACACCGTCGAGCTGCAGCGGCACGGCCTGGAGTCGGTCGAGCGCGAGGTCCGGTGGCTCAACGAGCTGATCGAGACCGAGCGGGCCAACCGCACCGGCCGGACCGGACCGGCCGCCGGCGGGCCGGGCTCGGCAGTACCCGACAAGACTTCGGACGGCCGTGGCGAGGAGGCCGGATCCCCGGATCCGCCCGGGCCACCGTACGACCGCCCGGGGCGCTCCGCCCAGGAGCGCTGACCACCGCGTCAGCCCTGTGCCGCGCGGCAGGAGTGGGCGCCTCGCGCGCCCGTCAAGCAGTCATCGAAGAAGCAGGACGAGTGCCGCCGATTCCCGGCGGACCTCATGAGATCACAGGGAGCAACCGGAATGGGTTCGGTTCGCGTAGCCATCGTGGGCGTGGGCAACTGCGCCGCGTCGCTGGTGCAGGGTGTCGAGTACTACAAGGACGCCGACCCGGCCGGCAAGGTCCCCGGCCTGATGCACGTCCAGTTCGGCGACTACCACGTCCGTGACGTGGAGTTCGTCGCCGCCTTCGACGTCGACGCCAAGAAGGTCGGCTTCGACCTGGCCGACGCCATCGGCAACAGCGAGAACAACACCATCAAGATCTGCGACGTGCCGCCGACCGGCGTCACCGTCCAGCGCGGCCACACCCTCGACGGCCTGGGCAAGTACTACCTGGAGACCATCGAGGAGTCCGACGAGGCCCCGGTCGACGTCGTCCAGGTCCTCAAGGACAAGCAGGTCGACGTCCTGGTCTGCTACCTGCCCGTCGGCTCCGAGGACGCGGCCAAGTTCTACGCCCAGTGCGCCATCGACGCCAAGGTCGCCTTCGTGAACGCCCTGCCGGTGTTCATCGCGGGCACCAAGGAGTGGGCCGACAAGTTCACCGAGGCCGGCGTGCCGATCGTCGGTGACGACATCAAGTCCCAGGTCGGCGCCACCATCACGCACCGCGTGATGGCGAAGCTGTTCGAGGACCGCGGTGTCATCCTCGAGCGCACCATGCAGCTGAACGTCGGCGGCAACATGGACTTCAAGAACATGCTCGAGCGCGAGCGCCTGGAGTCGAAGAAGATCTCCAAGACCCAGGCCGTCACCTCGCAGATCCGCGACCGCGAGCTGGGCGCCAAGAACGTCCACATCGGCCCCTCGGACTACGTGGCCTGGCTGGACGACCGCAAGTGGGCCTACGTCCGCCTCGAGGGCCGTGCGTTCGGCGACGTCCCGCTGAACCTGGAGTACAAGCTCGAGGTCTGGGACTCCCCGAACTCGGCCGGTGTCATCATCGACGCCGTGCGCGCCGCGAAGATCGCCAAGGACCGCGGCATCGGTGGCCCGATCCTGTCGGCGTCCTCGTACTTCATGAAGTCCCCGCCGGTCCAGTACTTCGACGACGAGGCCAAGGAGAACGTCGAGAAGTTCATCCGCGGCGAGGTCGAGCGCTGAAGCTCGGGCACTGAGCGCTGAACCGCGGCGCTCACCGCCACCGAACGGGTCCACGGTCCGCCGTGGGCCCGTTCACCTTTTCCCGGCGAATGTTTCACGTGAAACACAGGCCCCTTCCATGGCAGTCTGGGCAGGTGGCGATCACGGAGAACGGCAGCACCCACCAGTCCGCGCACCGCGCCACGCTCCTGGACCTCCTGCGCGGCCGCGACTTCCGCCGGCTGCTGACCGCCCGGGTGCTCTCCCAGCTCTCCGACGGCGTCTTCCAGGTCTCGCTCGCCGCCTACGTGGTCTTCTCCCCGGAGAAGCAGTCCTCCCCGGCCGACATCGCCTCGGTGCTGGCCGTGATGCTGCTGCCGTTCTCGGTGATCGGGCCGTTCGCCGGGGTGCTGCTGGACCGCTGGCGCCGACGCCAGGTGCTCCTCTACGGCAACCTGGCCCGGTTCGGGCTCGGCCTGGTCACCGGGGCGCTGCTCCTGGCCGAGGCGCCGACCCCGCTGTTCTTCGCCTCCGCGCTGCTGGTCACGGCGCTCAACCGGTTCATCCTGGCGGGGCTGTCCGCCGCGCTGCCACGGGTGGTGCGCCAGCAGCAGCTGGTCACCGCCAACGCGCTCTCCCCCACCCTGGGCACCGTCGCCGCGGCCTCCGGCGGCGGTCTGGGCTTCGTGCTGCACCAGGTGATGCCCCCCGGGCCGCGGGCCGACGCGGCGCTGGTCACCGTCGCCGCACTGCTCTACCTCTCGGCGGCGCTGGCCGCCCGGCGGATGCACCGGGACCTGCTGGGCCCCGAGCACCACCCGGACCGCCCCCCGCTGGGCCGGGCGCTGGTCCAGGCCGCCCGCGACCTGCGCGCGGCCGTCACCCACCTGGTCCGGGACTGCCGGCCGGCCGTACACGCGCTCGCCGCCGTCACCGCCGCCCGGTTCTGCTACGGCGTCCTGATCGTCATGGTGGTCATGCTCGCCCGCTACACCTTCAACGACCCGAACGACAGCGCGGCCGGGCTGGCGACCCTGGGACAGGCGGTCGGCCTCTCCGCGGCCGGCTTCTTCCTCGCGGCGGTGATCAGCCCCTGGTGCACCCGGCGGATCGGACTGGCGGGCTGGATGACGCTCTGCCTCGCCGCCCCCGTGGTCTTCGTGCCGGCGCTCGGGCTGGGCTTCTCCCTGGTGCCCTGCCTGATCGCCGCCCTGCTGCTCGGCGTGGTCACCCAGGGCACCAAGATCTGTGCCGACACCGTGGTCCAGGAGTCGGTCGAGGACGACTTCCGCGGCCGGGTGTTCGCCATCTACGACGTGCTGTTCAACGTCGCCTTCGTGGCCGCCGCGCTCGTGACCGCGCTGGTGCTGCCGCTCTCCGGCCGCTCGGTCGCGGTGGTGGCGGGCGTCGCCCTGGTGTACGCGCTCGCCGCCGTGCTCTACCTGGGGGCCGCGCGGCGCAGCGGCCCGCTCCCCGGTGACCAGGCGCTCTGAGAGGCCCCGCACCCTCGAAACCGGCGGCGTCGGGCGGAGTCGCTAAGGTACGTCAGATCTGTCGGAGCGACAGCACTCTGTTTCGGGGGAAATCTGATGAGCACACCGCCCAGCCCTTACGGCCCGCCGCCGCCCCAGTACGGGTACCCGCAGGCCCCGCCGGGCGCGCCCCAGGCCCCCCAGCCCTACGGTGCTCAGCCTCCGCAGTACGGCACGCCGCAGCCGGTCGCAGCCGGTCACGGCCAGCCGCCGGCCTACGGCTACCCGGGTGCGCCGGCCCAGCCGGGCCCGCCCGCGCCCCCGTACGGCCAGCAGCCCCCGTACGGCCCGCCGCCCGGCGGCCAGCCGCCGTACGGCCAGCCTCCGTACGGCCAGCAGCCGCCGTACGGTCAGCCGCCGATGGCGCCGCTGCCGCAGGCTCCGGCTCCGGCTCCGGCGAAGAAGGGCAGTGCCAAGGCCAAGCTCAAGGTCGGCGTGGCCGTGGTCGGCGGCATCGCGCTGATCGTCGGCTACTTCGTCACCGGGCCGAGCGTCAGCAGCGCCTCGGTCGGCGACTGCGTCAAGGCGGGCGGTTCGCGCGACGTCGAGATCGTCAAGTGCACCGACAGCAAGGCGAACTACAAGGTGCTGGCCAAGCACACCGGCACCACCGACACCAACCGCTGCAAGCAGACCGCCGGCACGACCAGCACGGTCTCCGGCAAGAGCGGCCGCCGCTGGAACAAGAAGCGCTACGTGCTCTGCCTCGGCCCGCTGACCACCGGCGTACCGCCGGTCAAGAAGTCCTGACCCCTACGCCAGTCCGACCCTTCCACGGGGGAACCACTTGTCCGTCCCACCTCCCCAGATGCCGTACGGCGCGCCGCCGCCCGCCGACAGCAGCAACCCCTACGCCTCCGGCAACCCGTACGGCGGGCCGGCGCCCGCCCCGGCCGCGCCCGCCCCGGCGCCCGGCTACGGCTACCCGGCCGCGCCGCAGCAGGCCGCGCCGGGTTACGGCGTGCCGCCGCAGGCGGCCCCGCCCGGCTACGGCTACCCGCAGCAGGCCGGGTACGCGCAGCAGGCCCCGCACGGCGGCCCGGTCTGCCGCTTCTGCGGCGGCTTCCCCGCCGTGGAGACCACCGTCCGCGGGCACCAGGGCATCATCATCGTGATGCGGTTCCTGAAGCAGCCAGGCCCGTTCTGCCGCACCTGCGGCACCGCGGTGGTCCGCGACATGTCGGCCCGCACCCTGGTCCAGGGCTGGTGGGGCTACCTGTCCTCGATCATCACGCCGATCACCCTGCTGCGGAACCTCGCGGCCCACAACAAGATCAAGGACCTGCCGCCGCCGGCACCGGGAACCCACGGCCCGCAGCTCGACCCGGGCGTCCCGCTGACCAAGCGGCCGCACATGCTGATGCTGCTGCTGCCGGTCCTGTCGATCACCTCGTTCGTCATCCTGGTGACCACCGGCGCGCTGCTCGGCGCGACCGACCACGACAGCCGGCCGTACCGCCCGATCTCGCTGCCCTCACCGGCCGCGGTGTCCATCCCACCGATGCCGTCGTTCTCGTTCTCGATGCCGCCGATACCCGAGATCACCACCCCGGGCGCGGCCAAGCCGTCCGTCCCGCCCGCAGCCTCCACGGTGCCCAGCGACATCGACCGCGCCAGGGTCGGTGACTGCCTGCGCAACGAGAACGGCACCAGCGCCACGCACGACCCCAACCCGCGGATCACCATGCTGCCCTGCAGCGACTCCCGGGCCCAGTACAAGGTGCTCCGCAAGCTGCTGGCCACCAGCGACGACAAGGGCTGCGACAACGTGCCCGAGTCGGACAGCAGCTACACCCGGACGTCCTCGTCCGAGGCGCTGAGCTACGTGCTCTGCCTGAAGGCGCTCAACGGCTGACCACGGCCGCCCGGCGGGCTCCCGCCGGGCGGTACGCGGATGGGGTGGCCCCGGAGATCTCCGGGGCCACCCCATCCGTCCTCCGGGCCCCCAGGGCCCGGGGCACTGCCGGTCAGCCCTGCTGCGCGGCCCACCAGGCGCGGAGCGCGGCGACGGCCTCGTCGTACTCCATCGGGCCGTGCTCCAGGCGCAGCTCCAGCATGTGCTTGTACGCCTTGCCGACCTGCGGGCCCGGCTTCAGCTCCAACAGCTCCATGATCTGGTTGCCGTCCAGCGCCGGGCGCACGGCGTCCAGCTCCTCCTGGGCCCTCAGCTCCCCGATCCGCTTCTCCAGGCTGTCGTACGTCCGGGAGAGCGTCGCGGCCTTCTTCTTGTTCCGGGTGGTGCAGTCGGAGCGGGTCAGCTTGTGCAGGCGCTCCAGCAGCGGCCCGGCGTCGGTGACGTAGCGGCGCACCGCCGAGTCGGTCCACTCCCCGCCGCCGTAGCCGTGGAAGCGCAGGTGCAGCTCGACCAGGCGCGAGACGTCCTCGGTCAGCTCCTTCGAGTACTTCAGCTCGCGCATCCGCTTGCGGGTCATCTTGGCGCCGACCACCTCGTGGTGGTGGAACGACACCCGGCCGTCCGACTCGAAGCGACGGGTACGCGGCTTGCCGATGTCGTGCAGCAGCGCGGCCAGCCGCAGCGTGAGGTCGGGGCCGTCCTGCTCCAGGTCGATCGCCTGCTCCAGGACGGTGAGCGAGTGCTCGTAGACGTCCTTGTGGCGGTGGTGCTCGTCGCGCTCCAGCCGCAGGGCCGGCAGCTCGGGCAGCACGTGGCCGGCCAGGCCGGTGTCGACGAGCAGGCGCAGGCCCTTGACCGGGTGCGCGGCCAGGAGCAGCTTGTTCAGCTCGGCCTGGACCCGCTCGGCGGAGACGATCGCGATCCGGTCGGCCATCGCGGTCATGGCGGCGACGACCTCGGGGGCCGGGTCGAAGTCCAGCTGTGCGGCGAAGCGGGCGGCCCGCATCATCCGCAGCGGGTCGTCGGAGAAGGACTCCTCGGGAGTGGCGGGGGTGCGCAGCACCCGGGCCTCCAGGTCCTCCAGGCCGTGGTGCGGGTCGACGAAGCCGCGACCGGGCAGGTCGACGGCCATCGCGTTGACGGTGAAGTCCCGGCGGACGAGGTCCTGCCCGATGGTGTCGCCGTAGGTCACCTCGGGCTTGCGCGAGGTGCGGTCGTACGCCTCGGAGCGGTACGTGGTGATCTCGATCAGGAAGGAGCCCTGCGGGGTGTCCTTGCGGGCGCCGACCGTGCCGAAGGCGATGCCGACGTCCCAGACGGCGTCCGCCCAGCCCTTGACCAGCTTCAGGACCTGCTGCGGGCGGGCGTCGGTGGTGAAGTCGAGGTCGTTGCCGAGCCGGCCCAGCAGGGCGTCCCGGACCGAGCCGCCGACCAGCGCGAGCCGGTGCCCTGCAGCCTGGAAGCGGCGGGCGATCTCGTCGGCGACCGGGGAGACCCGCAGCAGCTCCTGCAGGCCCAGCGTCTGCGCCTCGCTCAGGCCTGGTACGACCTGGGTGGCAGTGCTGGAATGATGGACGCCGGACTCGTGGGCGGTGGGCTCATTGGCAGTGGACACGGCTCACAAGGGTACGTGTCCCGAAGGCCCCCCTGCCCGCGCGTTTTGCGGCGCTCACCCCAAGCCCGCAACACTGCACCCTCGGCTGCATCGTTACCATGCCGGTGGAGCGGGTCGCGGGCACCGACGAGGGCCTGCGGTGCCGCGCGCCGTAACGGCCTCCCGGATCGCGGGCGGCCGCATCTTCTTCACCGCTGATCCCCACGGCCGGCAGGTTCGGCCCGCAGGGCTTCCGCGGCGTCACAGCAGCACAGCAGCATCAGCAGCGAGCGATCGAGAACGGCGAGGGCGGAGCGCGTGAGCGAGCGTAGCGAGCGAGCCGACGAGAAGTGCGCGTTTCGCGAAGCGCCGGCCGAGCGCAGCGAGGTCGGCCGCGTCAGCGAGCGTAGCGAGCGAGCCGACGAGAAGTGCGCGTTTCGCGAAGCGCCGGCCGAGCGCAGCGAGGTCGGCCGCGTCAGCGAGCGTAGCGAGCGAGCCGACGAGAAGTGCGCGTTCCGCGAAGCGTCCACCGGACGGGATCGTGGGCGGGGCCGCTCCGGGAGGCGCACCGTGCGACGGGTGGCGGCCGCGCTGGGCGCCGCGCTGGCGCTGCTGCCCGCCCTGCCGGCCGCCGCGACGCCCGCCGGGGGCCCGCGCCCGGCCTCCGAGTCCGGCGCCTCGGCCGAGGCCCCGGTCGTGATGACCATCGAGTCGGTCAACAAGCCGGTGGCCGTCCCCAACGGCACCGTGACGATCAGCGGGCACATCACCAACGCCGGCAAGTCGGTCCTCAAGGGCGCCCACGCGGCGGTCCGCAAGCCGTGGTCGGGCAAGCCGCTCACCACGCGCAGCGAGCTGGCCGGCGTCGCCTCCCGGACCAGCCCGGTCAACCAGGACGGCATCGAGCTGGACAGCCCGCAGTACGCGCTGAACGAGCTGGCGCCGGGCCAGAGCCAGCCGTACACCCTGAGCGTCGCCGTGAACGACCTCGGGCTCTCCACCGAGGGCGTGTACGAGCTGGCGGTGGACACCTGGGGTTCGACCGGGGACAACCAGCGTGACCGCGCGCTCGGCATCGCCCGCACCTTCCTGCCCTACGACCCGACGCCGACCGAGGCGCAGCCGTCGAAGGTCACCACGCTCTGGCCGCTGGTGCACGCGCCGGTCCTGGTCGCGCAGACCATGTCCGACAACGACCAGACCGTCCCGGTGCTGCGTGACGACAGCCTGGCCGCGGAGTTCGCGCCGGGCGGCCGGCTCTACGAGCTGGTCGAGACGGGTTCGTCGCTGTCCGGCCTGACCTGGGTGATCGATCCGGACCTGCTGGACACCGCGTTCGCGATGACCAAGCCGTATCGGGTGCAGAAGCCGGGCGCCGAGAAGGGCGACCGGAACGGCAAGAAGAACAGCAAGCCCAAGCAGGCGGCGAAGGAGGAGAACACCGTCCTCCGCAACGGCTCCGCCGCCGCCACGGCTTGGCTGAACAAGCTGCGGGCCGCGGTGGCCAAGCAGGGCAGCCAGGTGGTCGCACTGCCGTACGCGGACCCCGATCTGGCCTCGATCGCGCACAACGCGGCCGAGCTCGCGGGCGTGGACACCGCCCTCGACAAGGCGGCCGTGGCGGGCCGGCTGACCGTCGAGTTCCGGCTGTCGGTGGACACCCGCTCGGACGTCGCCTGGCCCTACCAGGGCTACCTCGACCAGCAGATCGCGGCGCTGGCGCACCGCACCGGCAGCGGCACCGTGCTGGTGAACGGCGCGAGCCTGCCGGAGCCGGACGCCCTCAAGTACACCCCGACCGCGGTGCGGCCGATCGGCAACGGGCAGACCGCGGTGGTGGCCGACGAGGAGGTCTCCGCGCTCTTCCAGACGGACCTCGACACGCCGCAGGCGCAGACCCTGGCGGTGCAGCGCTTCCTCGCCGAGACCTTCGTGATCTCCCGGCAGGAGCCGCAGAACCCGCGCGGCCTGCTGGTGATGCCACCGCGCGAGCTGACGGTCAACACGGCCAAGGTGCTGGCGACCGCCGTCCAGGCGGCGGAGGCCGGCAAGTGGGCGGAGCCGGTGAAGCTGGACGTGCTCACCCAGGGGTCGGCCGACCCGAAGGCCAACGGCGCCGTGCCGCCCGCCGTCGACTACCCCGCGCCGGCGCGCTCCTCGGAGCTGCCGGCCGTCGACCTGAGCAGGACCATCGACATCCAGCACCGGCTGGAGACGCTGATGCGGGTGCTCACCCTGCCGCAGCGGGTGCGCGGTCCGTTCAGCGCGGCGATGGTCCGCTCGTTGTCGACCGAGTGGCGGACCCAGGCGCCCGCGGGGTCGGTCTACCGCACCGGCGTGTCCGACTACCTCGACGAGCTGACCAACGCGGTGTACGTGCCGCACAAGAACGTGATCACCCTGGCCGGTGACACCGGCGTGCTGCAGGTCAGCGTCCGCAACGACCTCACCCAGGCGGTCACCAACCTCAAGCTGGTGGTGACCCCGACCCAGGCCAACCGGCTCCAGATCGGCCCGTCCGAGGAGCTGGTGCTCCCCGCCGCGCAGAGCGCCACCCTGCGGTTCCCGGCGCAGGCGCACAACAACGGGCCGGTCACGGTGACCGCCCAGCTCATGACCACCGGTCCCAACCCGGAGCTGTACGGCGAGCCGCAGACCTTCCAGGTCGAGGTCACCTCGGTGACCAACGGCGTGCTCTACGTCTTCGGCGGCGCCCTGCTGCTGCTCCTGCTGGCGGCGCTGCGCTTCTTCCGGCAGCGCAAGCGGCGGGTGGCCAACGACGACGAGGGCGACGCGCCCCTGGACGCCCCGCCCGCGGCCGCCCCGGCGGACGGCCCCGCGGACGGCCCGGCCGAGGGCCGTACGGGCGCCCCGGCCGACGGCGACGAGGCCGAGGAGGACGGCGGAGCGTCCGCCGGCGGGCTCCCGGAACGCGACGGAGCTGCGCGGACACCGCGCGGCAGCGGCGCCGATGGCCGGGATCGGGCCGCCAGTGATGAGAAGGTTGGTCCTTGATACCGCCGATACCCGCCCGACGCCGGGACGGCCTCCCCCACGACAGCGAAGAGGTGACATGACCGGGCGCAGCGAGGAGCGGCCGCCGGGCCGCGGTGAGGGCCGGCCGGGCGCCGAGTCGCCGTCCGGCGACTGGTACGTGGCCGACACCTACGCCCAGGACCCGTACGCCGCCGAGGCGTACCAGGGCCCGCAGGACGGTCAGGACCCGTACGGCCTGCGGGCCGACCGGCCCGCCGCGCCGCAGCAGCCGGCCGCCGCGTACGACGTGCCGCCGCAGCTGCCCCCGCAGGGCGGCGACTACCCGACGCCGGTGCCGCCGGCCACCCCGTTCTCCCCGCCGGTGCCTCCGGTGCAGCCCGGTTGGGACACCCCGGTGCAGCAGCCGGCGGCGCCGGACGAGCCCTGGCAGGGGGACCGGGCCGGCTGGGAACAGCCGGCGCCGGTCGGCGGCCAGTGGGCCGGGCCGCACGAGGAGCAGCAGTGGCAGCCCGGCCCCGCACACTCCGCCTGGGACTCCGAGACCACCGAGTACGTGGGCGTGGACGCGCTCTTCGGCGGGACGCGGACCGAACAGGCCGCCCCCGCCGGTCCGGTCGCCGAGGCCCCGGCCCCGCCGCCGGCCCAGCAGCCGCTGCGGCCCGCCGCACCCCAGCCACCCGCCGCGCCCGCCGCGTTCGCCCCGGCCGCGCCGTTCCCCCCGGCCGCCGGGTACCAGGGCGGTGCGGGCGGCCCCGGCGGCGGCCACCGGAACGGCCCGCAGGAGCCGGACGGGCAGCGCCCGTTCGTGCCCCCGATCGAGTTCGACCCGCCGCTCTCCGAGGAGGAGGCCACCATGCAGGTGGCCGCGGTGCAGGTGCCGCCGGCGGTGGAGCCGCTGGACGAGCTGGCCGCCGAGGAGCACGCGCCGAAGGCGCCGCCGGCGGGCGGCGGCGGCAAGGTCGCCAGCCTGCTCAACTCCAGCGCCATCATGGCGGCGGGCACCCTGGTCTCCCGCGGCACCGGCTTCCTGCGCACCATGGTGATCGCCACCGCGATCGGCATCGGCGTGATGGGCGACTCGTACAACGCCGCCAACACCCTGCCGACGCTGCTGTACATCCTGATCGGCGGCGGCGCCCTGAACGCCGTCTTCGTGCCGCAGCTCGTCCGCAGCATGAAGAACGACGCCGACGGCGGGACCGCCTACGCCAACCGGCTGCTCACCCTGGTGATGGTCGGCCTGGCCGGCGTCACCTTCGTGGCCGTGCTGGCCGCCCCGCTGCTCGTCCAGCTGATCGCCCATCCGCTGATGAAGGACCAGGCGAACGCGGACACCACCGTGGCGCTGGCCCGGTACTGCCTGCCGACCATCTTCTTCATGGGCATCCACGTGGTGATGGGCCAGATCCTCAACGCCCGCGGCCGCTTCGGCGCGATGATGTGGACCCCGGTCCTCAACAACATCGTGGTGATCTTCACCTTCGGCGCCTACATCTGGGTCTTCGGGTCCTTCGGCGACTCCGGCGTCACCCCGAAGACGATCTCCCCCGAGGGCGTCCGGCTGCTCGGGATCGGCACCCTGGTGGGCCTCGCCGTCCAGGCGCTGGCGATGATCCCGTACCTGCGGGCGGCCGGCTTCCACTACCGGCCGCGGTTCGACTGGCGCGGCCACGGCCTCGGCAAGGCCGCCCGGCTGGCCAAGTGGACGTTCTTCTTCGTCCTCGCCAACCAGGCCGGCTACCTGGTCATCACCCAGGTGGCCACCTGGGCCGGCATCGCCGCCCACGACGCCGGCCACGACGGCGTCGGCCTGGCCGCCTTCTCCAACGCGCTGCTGATCTGGCAGCTGCCGCAGGCCGTCATCGTCGTCTCGCTGATGAGCGCGGTGCTCCCCCGGCTCTCCCGGGCCGCGGCCGACGAGGACGCCGGCGCGGTGCGCGACGACCTCTCGTACGGGCTGCGCACCACCGCCGTGGCGGTCGTCCCGGCCGCCTTCCTGTTCCTCTCGCTCGGCCCGGCGATCGGCCGCTCGATCTACGCCGTGGGCGGCAGCGAGAGCGTCCTCAACGACGCCACCAACGTCGGCCTGATGCTCTCCGCCTTCGCGCTGGGCCTGATCCCGTACTCGGCGCAGTACGTGATGCTGCGCGGCTTCTACGCCTACGAGGACACCCGGACGCCGTTCTCGAACACCGTCTGGGTGGCGGCCTGCCAGGCCGCCTTCTCGCTGGTCTGCTGGCTCGTGCTGCCCGCCGAGTGGGTCGTGACGGGCATGGCGTTCGGCTACGGCGTCGCCTACGCCGTCGGAGTGACGGTCGCGGTGCCCAAGCTGAAGAAGAAGATCGGCGGCCTGGACACCAAGCGGATCGGCAAGACCTACACCCGGCTGGCCCTCGCCAGCGTGCCGGCCGCGCTGGTCGGCGTGGGCGTCAGCCTCGCGGTCCAGCAGGTCGTCGGCGGCTGGCTGGGCAGCGTGCTCACCCTCGTGGTGGCGGGCGGCCTCCAGCTGGCGGTCTTCGTGCTCGTCGCGAAGAAGCTGCGGATCGAGGAGTTGAACGCCATGCTGGGCATGGTCCGCGGCCGACTCGGCCGCTGATCCACCGTTCCGGCCGGCCCACCGGCGGACTCCCTGACCGGGCGTCAACCGGGGGCCGGAGCCTTCCGCCCCTTCGGGCGAGGGCACACGTCAGTACTGGGCCGCCCTCCGCATCCCGGGTCCTCCCGGGCCGGAGATGGCGGCCCAGTGTCGGATCTGCACCACATCTCTCCACCATCACGCAACCGACCGCCCCTTCCAGCGGTCGTACCCGGTGGAGAAGAGTGGGCACAATTGTCCTGGAGCGCCGAGCCTCGGCCCGTCCGCTCCAGCGACTCTCTCAGGCCGGGGCGACACAAGGGGAGGCAGGACCACGGTGGCTGATGGCACCAAGGCGGTCGTCGACACGTCAGCAGCTGACGGGGCGGCGGACGAGGCCGCACTGGCCGCGGCGATCGACGAGCTCGCCGGCGAGACGGACCAGCAGTCCCCCGAGGCCGCGCGCACCGGGACCGCACCGGACGACGAGCCTTCTCCCGCACCCTCCTCGGAGGAGACCTCCGAGATCACCGCACCGCTCTCCGCGGCCGAGATCCGCGCCGAGCTCGCCGCCGGCGGGGCGAAGGCGGCCGCCCGGGCCGCGGCCGCGCGTCCGGCGCGCCCGCCGCAGGACCCGCAGCCCACGCACGACCCGCGCGACACCGGCACCCTGCCGCAGACCCTGCCGGCCCCGATGCGGCACAGCGGGGACAAGATCGGCAACCGGTACCGGCTGGAGGAGTGCATCTCCCAGACCGAGACCTTCAGCAGCTGGCGGGCGGTCGACGAGAAGCTGCGCCGCGCCGTCGGCGTCCACCTGATGGCCTCCGGCCACCAGCGGGCCCGCCGGGTGCTGGCCGCCGCCAAGTCCGCCGCGCTGCTCGGCGACCCGCGCTTCGTCCAGGTGCTGGACGCCGTGCAGGAGGGCGAGCTGGTCTACGTCGTGCGGGAGTGGCTGCCGCACGCCTCCGACCTCGCCAAGCTGCTCGCCAACGGCCCGATGGAGCCGCACGAGGCGTACCAGATGGTCCGCCAGGTCACCGACGCCGTCGCCGCGGCCCACCGGCGCGGGCAGGCCCACCTGCGGCTCACCCCGCGCTGCGTGCTGCGCACCGACAGCGGCCAGTACCGGATCAACGGCATCGCGGTGGACGCCGCACTGCGCGGGCTGCCCGCCGACGACGGCGCCGAGGACGCCGAGCGGACCGACACCAGGGCGATCGGCGCCCTGCTGTTCGCCGCGCTCACCCACCGCTGGCCGTACCCGGAGGACCGCTACGACCTCCAGGGCCTGCCCCGGAACCTCCACGCGGTGCCGCCGGACCAGGTCCGGGCCGGCGTCCACAAGGGCCTGTCCGAGCTGGCCGCGCGCGCTCTCTACGACCACCCCCCGCACCACGCCGAGCCGATCCGCACCCCGGAAGAGCTGGCCAAGGCGATCGCGCTGATGCCGCGCATCCGGCAGCCCGAACCGGAGCTGCCCGCCTTCGGCGCACCGCCGCGCCACAACACCCACGCGCTGCCCACCGCGCCCAACCCGACCCGGGTGGTCGCCGCCCCCGGCACCGCTCCGGCCCCCAACCGGCTCGCCCCGGTCCGGCGCACCCGCCGGCGGCTGCGCCGGGCCATCAAGGCCACGGCGTGGACCGTCGCCCTCGGCGCGATCGGCGTCGCCTCCTGGCAGCTGGTCGACAGCCTGCGCCACACTGGGCCGGCCGTCACCGCCGCCAGCCCCGCGCCGTCCAGCGCCGCGCCGACCGTGCACGCCGCCACCCACACCCCGGTGCCGATCCCGGTCAAGGACGCCCAGTCGTACAACCCGCTGGGCGACTCCCCGGAGTCCACGTACCTGCTCCCGAAGTCCTTCGACGGCGACCCCGGCTCGGCCTGGACGACCAAGGGCTACAACGACCCGTTCGGCACCAAGCCCCCGCTCAAGGAGGGCACCGGTCTGCTGCTCGACCTGGGCTCCCAGCAGTCGGTCAGCTCGGTGAACGTCCAGTTCGTCGGGAACACCAGCGCCGAACTCCGCATCCCGGGCGCCCAGGCCGCCGCCAACCCCGGCGCCGCCCAGCCCGAGGCCTTCACCGTGGCCGGGCGGAAGAGCGGCTCCAGTGCCGAGTTCACCCTGGAGAACCCGGTCACCACGCGCTACCTCTTGATCTGGCTCACCAACCTGCCGAAGGATACGGACTCGAAGTTCCGCGGCTACGTCGCCGAGGTGAAGGTCTTCGGCTGACCGGCCGCCGGCCAGGGCAACGACGGCACCACGAGGGGTGGCAGTGACGGACGGCGCGGACCGGGCGGACGACGACGCGACGCTGCTCGCCCGGCACGTCGCCGGCGACCGGGAGGCCTTCGGCCTCCTGGTGAACCGCCACCGCGACCGGCTCTGGGCGGTCGCCCTGCGCACCCTCGGCGACCGCGAGGAGGCCGCCGACGCCCTCCAGGACGCCCTGGTCTCCGCGTTCCGCAACGCGCACACGTTCCAGGGCCGCTCGGCCGTCACCACCTGGCTGCACCGGATCGTCGTCAACGCCTGCCTGGACCGCGCCCGGCGCACCGCCACCCGCCGCACCAACCCGCTGGACGACGACCCGCAGCGGCTGGACGCCCTGGTGGGCTCCGCCGAGCCGGCCGACTCCCCGGTGGTCCGGGCCGAGGTGCACCGCGAACTGGCGGCGGCGCTGGCCGAGCTGCCGGCCGAGCAACGGGCCGCGCTGGTCCTGGTCGACATGCAGGGCTACCCCGTCGCGGAGGCCGCCGAGGTGCTGGGCGTTCCCGTGGGGACGGTGAAGAGCCGCTGCGCCCGGGGCCGGGCCCGGCTGCTGCCGCTGGTCCGCCACCTCCGCGAGGACGGCGCCGCCGCGGACGCCGGCCGCGAGGACCGCGCGGCACCGGCGGCGGGCGCTGTTTCACGTGAAACCGGGCGGGGCTCCGGCACCGCCGCCCCCGCACCCCGGGGCGGAGGCTCCCCACCGGGGAACCCGACCGGCGCCCGTACCGTCAGAAGGACAGGCCCGGACACCGCCCGGCCGGTCCTGGAAGGAGATGCGAGCACGCGATGACGGCCCACCTCTCCTCCCCCGAGCCCACGGCGGCGCACCCCTCCGTCGACGAGCTGGCCGACCTGGCCGAGGGGCTGATCGAGTCCGCCGCCGACACCGCGGCGCTCCGGCGGCATCTGGACGGCTGCGCCGAGTGCCGCGGGACGGCCGAGGCCCTCGACGAGGTCCGGGTGCTGCTGGGTGCCGTCGAGCCGCCGGCGGTGCCGACCGACGTGGCCGCCCGGCTGGACGCCGCCCTCGCGGCGGCGGTGGCCGAACGCGACGCGATCGGGCGGGGGACGGCCGAGCACGACGCGGCCGAGCGTCGTGCCACCGACGCCACCGACGCCACCGCTGCCGCCGCTGCCCCCGCTGAAGCCGACGCCACCGACGCCACTGCTGCCGCCGCGGCCGCCGACGCCACCGACGCCACCGATGCCGCCGACGGGCCCGCCGCGGCCCCGCAGACCGCCCGGAACACCCCGGCGGGCCCCCGGGCGGGCGCCGCCCCGGCCGCCCCCTCCAGGCCCGTTCCCGGCCCCTCCTCGGCGCCCCTCGCCGCGCCCGGGCGCCCCTCCGGACACCCGCCCCGCCCGTCGGCGGCCACCGGACCAGGCCGCGCCCACCCGCGGCGGCGCCGGTTCGCCCTGCTGATCGGTGCGGCCGCCGTCCTGATCGGGGCCGGCCTCGGCGGCTCGCTGCTGCTCTCCGTGCCCGACCGGACCGCCTCGGACACCGCCGCGGTCTCGGTCGGCGCCCCCGCGGCCGGCGCCGCGCCGAGCGCCGCCGCGAGCGCCGGGCCCGCCCGGAGCCCCAAGGCCGAACAGGCGGGCGGCGGCACCGTCTACCGGGACGACTTGCTGGCGGACCAGGTCCGGCAGCTGCTCGCCACCGCCGGCCCCACCACCGACGGCCCGGTCAAGCCAGGGTCCCCCTCCGTCCTGACCGGCGGTGCACCGCCCGCCGACGCGCAACCGGGGATCGCCGGCGGCCAGAGCTCCCCGGCCTGCCCGGCGCCCACCGACGCCCCGCTGCTCGCCACCGACCGGGGCAGCTACGCCGGTGCCCCGGCCGAGGTGCTGGTGTTCGCGGTGCCCGGCCGGTCCGACCAGGTCGACGTCTACCTGCGCTCCCCCGACTGCGGGCCGGTCCTGGTGCATCGCACCGTCGGGGCCCGCTGAGCCCGCCGACGAGCCCTCGGCGGCCTCGCCCACCGGCACGGGCGCGCCGCGGCCGGAATCCCGCCGCCGGAATCCCGCCCGCCGGAATCCCGCGGCGGGCATTCCACGGCGGGCATTCCACGGCGGATCGGCGGACCGGCCCCGTGCGATCAAGCCCCGGGGCTCCCGGCGCTCCCACACTGCGGGCGCCTGGTGCGGATCCGCCTGGGAATGCGGGAGACTGGTCAGTCGTTGTCCCGGGCGGCGGAGCAGGACCGCCCTCCCCGCACCTAGCGCGGGTCGCGATGCGAACCAGGAGATGCAGTGAGCGACGTCCGTAACGTGATCATCATCGGTTCCGGCCCGGCCGGCTACACGGCTGCGCTCTACACCGCCCGTGCCTCCCTCAAGCCGCTGGTCTTCGAGGGCGCCGTCACCGCCGGCGGTGCGCTGATGAACACCACCGAGGTGGAGAACTTCCCCGGCTTCCGGGACGGCATCATGGGCCCCGAGCTGATGGACAACATGCGGGCCCAGGCCGAGCGGTTCGGCGCCGAGCTGATCCCCGACGACATCGTCGCGGTCGACCTCACCGGTGACGTCAAGACCGTCACCGACTCCGAGGGCAACGTCCACAAGGCCCGCGCCGTGATCGTCACCACCGGCTCGCAGCACCGCAAGCTGGGCCTGCCGAACGAGGACAAGCTCTCCGGGCGCGGCGTCTCCTGGTGCGCCACCTGCGACGGCTTCTTCTTCCGCGACCAGGACATCGCCGTGGTCGGCGGCGGCGACACCGCCCTGGAGGAGGCGACCTTCCTCTCCCGCTTCGCCCGCAGCGTCACGATCATCCACCGCCGGGACACCCTGCGCGCCTCCAAGGCGATGCAGGAGCGCGCCTTCGCCGACGAGAAGATCCGCTTCGAGTGGGACAGCGCGGTCGAGGCGATCCACGGCGACCCGAAGCTGACCGGCGTCACCCTGCGCGACACCACCACCGGCGAGACCCGCGAGCTGGCCGTCACCGGCCTGTTCATCGCCATCGGCCACGACCCGCGCACCGAGCTGTTCAAGGGCCAGCTGGAGCTCGACGCCGAGGGCTACCTCAAGGTCGAGTCCCCCTCGACCCGGACCGGCATCCCGGGTGTCTTCGGCGCGGGCGACGTCGTCGACCACACCTACCGCCAGGCCATCACGGCCGCCGGCACCGGCTGCGCCGCCGCGCTGGACGCCGAGCGCTACCTGGCCTCGCTGGCCGACCTGGAGGCGCAGGCCGCCGCGGTCGCGGTCTGAGCCCCTCCGATCCACCCCGCGGGGTGTTTCACGTGAAACACCCCGCGTCACCCCGCCCCCGGCCAGGCGAAACAGAACGGGCCCATCCGTTGTTCACCTGGCAGCAGCCCTCACCGTTCGATCCCGAGGAGTCCCCGTGGCCGGCGCCACCACCACCGTCACCGACAAGACGTTCGAGACCGACGTCCTGAAGAGCGAGAAGCCCGTACTGGTCGACTTCTGGGCCACCTGGTGCGGCCCGTGCCGCCAGGTCGCCCCGATCCTGGACGAGATCGCTGCCGAGCACGGCGACAAGCTGACCATCGCCAAGCTGGACGTCGACGCCAACCAGGCGACCGCCGCGCAGTACGGCGTCATCTCGATCCCGACCCTGATCGTCTACAAGGGCGGCGAGCCGGTGAAGTCGATCACCGGCGCCCGGCCGAAGGCCGCGCTGCTGCGCGAGCTCGCCGAGTTCATCTAGGTCCCGGCCCGGCTGCGACCGGGACGGACCGTCAGCGCCGCGAGGGCGGGGCTCCCCACCGGGAGCCTCGCCCTCGTCGCGTACCCACCCGCTCGCCCTCCTGGAGCTAGAACGGCCGGAGCGCGGGCTCCTTGCGGCCCCCGCCGAGGAGCCGCTCCAGCGCGACCTCCACGTCCCCGCGCCAGGAGAGCGTGGTCCGGGCCTCCAGCCGCAGCCGCGGGTAGCGCTGGTGCGGACGGACCGTCTTGAAGCCCACCGCGAGCAGGTGCTCGGCCGGGAGGACGCAGCTCGTGGGCTGCCGGCCGACCGCGCCGAACGCCTCGATCGCCTTCACTCCGCGGCCGACCAGATCCTTGGCCACGGTCTGCACCAGCACCCGGCCGAGCCCCTGCCGCTGATAGCCCGGCACCACCCGGCTGATCATCAGCTGAACCGCGTCCGGCGAGACCGGACTGGTGGGGAAGGACTGCGAGCGCGGTACGTACGCGGGCGGGGCGTAGAGCACGAAACCCGCCGGGACGTCGTCCACGTAGACGATCCGGCCGCAGGAGCCCCACTCCAGCAGGACCGCGGAGATCCACCCCTCCTTCTCCAGCTCGGGCTTGCCGGACTCCACGGCCGCCCGTCCGCTGACCGGATCCAGCTCCCAGAACACGCAGGAGCGGCAGGTGGTCGGCAGATCCGCGAGGTTGTCCAGTGTCAGCGGAGCGATCCGGCGTCCCATGCCCCGTACCTCCTCGTCCACTCCACAGTCGAGCATTCCCCCCAACGCCGATGGGTGCATGTTTCACGTGAAACACCGCTCACGTGGAACATGCACCCATCGGGTAGCGCCCTCGGCCCGATCAGCCCTGCGACAGCCGGAGCCCGTCCTCGCCCGGGGCCAGGCTGTCCAGGATCCGGTTGAGGTCCTCCACCGAGCCGAACTCCAGCACCACCTTGCCCTTGCCCAGCTTGCCGCCGCGCTGCGAGACCTCCACCTTGACCCGGGTGTCGAAGCGGTCGGAGAGCCGGCTCGCCAGGTCGTTGAAGGCCGGGGAGAGCAGCTTGCCCGCCTTCGGCCCGGCCGCCCGCGCCGGCTTCTCCTCGCGGTCCATCAGCGCGACGATCTCCTCGGTGGTCCGCACCGAGAGGCCTTCGGCGATGATCCGCCGGGCCAGCTGGTCCTGCCGCTCACCGTCCGGCACGCCGAGCAGCGCACGGGCGTGGCCCGCCGTGAGCACCCCGGCGGCGACCCGCCGCTGCACGGCCGGGGACAGCTTCAGCAGCCGCAGCGTGTTGGAGACGTGCGAGCGGGAGCGGCCGATCCGGTCCGCCAGCTCGTCATGGGTGCAGGAGAAGTCCCGCAGCAGCTGGTCGTAGGCGGCGGCCTCCTCCAGCGGGTTCAGCTCCGCCCGGTGGAGGTTCTCCAGCAGGGCGTCCAGCAGCAGCTTGTCGTCCTCGGTGGCCCGGACGATCGCCGGGATGCGCTCCAGCCCGGCCTCCCGGGAGGCCCGCCAGCGCCGCTCGCCCATGATGAGTTCGAAGCGCTCGGCCGAGACCTGCCGCACCACGACCGGCTGCAGCAGACCCACCTCCTTGATGGAGGCGACCAGCTCGGCCAGCTTGTCCTCGTCGAAGACCACCCGCGGCTGGCACGGGTTGGGCGTGATCGCGTCCAGCGGCAGCTCCGCGAAGCGGGCGCCGTCCACCGGGGCGAGCTCCGGCCCGGCGGACTCGGCCGCCCGGTCGGCCTGCTCCCGCAGGCTCTCCGCGGCGACCTTGGCGGCCACCGTGCCCCGTCCGGTCGGCAGCACCGGCACCGCGGCCGGCGACACCGTCACGGCCGGCGCCGTCGCGCCCGGCGCGGGCGTGGCGGTCGCGGGCTGCGCCGCCCCGCCGGCCGCCGGTGTGGCGGCCGGGATCAGCGCCCCGAGCCCACGTCCGAGACCCCTGCGACCACTCACCGATTGCCCTCCGTCGTACCGTGCTGTGCCATCGGGGCTCCGTGCCCCGTCTCGCCGCCGCCCTGCGGCCGGCCGTTCTGCTGGCCGTCGCGCTGCTGGCCCACCAGCGAGCCGGTGGTCCCGCCGACGCCCACCGCGCGCATCGCCAGCTCCCGGGCGGCCTCCAGGTAGGAGAGCGCCCCGGTCGAACCCGGATCGTAGGTCAGCACCGTCTGCCCGTAGCTCGGGGCCTCCGAGATGCGGACCGAACGAGGGATCGCGGTGTGCAGCACCTCCTGCTGGAAGTGTGTCCGGACCTCCTCGGCCACCTGGGCGGCCAACCGGGTGCGCGCGTCGTACATGGTGAGCAGGATGGTGGAGACGTGCAGCGCGGGGTTGAGGTGCGCCCGTACCAGCTCGACGTTGCGCAGCAGCTGGCCGAGCCCCTCCAGCGCGTAGTACTCGCACTGGATCGGGATCAGCACCTCCTGGCCGGCCACCAGGGCGTTGACCGTCAGCAGACCGAGGGAGGGCGGGCAGTCGATCAGGATATAGTCCAGCGGCTGCTCGTAGGCGGCGATCGCGCGCTGGAGCCGGCTCTCCCGGGCCACCAGCGAGACCAGCTCGATCTCCGCACCGGCGAGGTCGATGGTGGCGGGGCAGCAGAAGAGCCCCTCGACGTCCACCACCGGCTGCACGACGTCGGCCAGCGGCTTGCCCTCGACGAGGACGTCGTAGATCGACGGCACCTCGGCGTGGTGGTCGATGCCCAGCGCCGTGGAGGCGTTGCCCTGCGGGTCGAGGTCGATCACCAGGACGCGCAGTCCGTGCATGGCGAGCGAGGCGGCCAGGTTGACGGTGGTGGTGGTCTTGCCCACCCCGCCCTTCTGGTTGGCGACGACGATCACCCTGGTCGCGGCGGGCCGGGGCAGCCCCTCGCCCGCCCGGCCGATCGCCTGGACCGCAGCCTGGGCAGCACGCGCGATGGGCGTGTCATCGATCTGGTCGATGGTCTCCGAGTCCTGCATGAGGGTCAGTGTTTCACGTGAAACCGGAGCGGCAACAGTCGCCGCCCGGCTGCGAGAGAGGATTCCGGAAAGCAGGGAGCGACGTTTCACGTGAAACACCATGCCCGCAATGTCGGATTTCTGACGGTGCGACACTCCGATTGCCGGGTTGTCCCCCGAAACGACCAACGGGCGGGCGGTCCGGAGGACCACCCGCCCGTGTCGAGCATCACCCGCCTCAGCGGCCGCGGCGCCGCCCGCCCCGACCGCGCTCGGCACCCCGGGCGGCGCCGGCGGTGCGCCCGGCCCGGGCCGCCTTGGCCCGCCGGGTGGCGGCCTTCACGCCGCCCGGGCTCTCCCCGGCCTTGACCTGGACCACCCGGGTCGAGGTCTCCAGGGTGCCCTCGCCGACCGAGATGACCGACCACTCCACCGCGCCGAGCTTGGCCAGGCCGGCCCGCGACTCCGCCAGCTCCTGCTCGGCGCTGTCGCCCTTGAGCGCCAGCATCTGACCGTGCGGACGCAGCAGCGGCAGGCCCCAGCCGGCCAGCCGCTCCAGCGGCGCCACCGCGCGGGCCGTCACCACGTCCACGGCCAGCTTGCCGACCATCTCCTCGGCCCGGCCGCGCAGCACCGTGACGTTCTCCAGCCCCAGCTCGCGGACGACCTCCTCCAGGAAGGTGGTCCGGCGCAGCAGCGGCTCCAGCAGCGTCACCGACACGTCCGGACGGGCCAGCGCGACCGGGATGCCGGGCAGGCCGGCCCCCGAGCCGACGTCGCACAGGGTGGAGCCGGGGGGCAGCAGCTCGGCCAGCACCGCGCAGTTCAGCACGTGGCGGTCCCAGAGCCGGGGCACCTCGCGGGGGCCGATCAGCCCGCGCTGGACGCCGGCCGTGGCCAGCAGCTCGGTGTAGCGGACCGCGGCGTCGTAACGGTCGCCGAAGACCTCCCGTGCCACCGGTGGGGCTTCGGTCAGCTCCGCGGCCGCCGCGCCGTCGGCGACCTGGCCCTCACCGGGCCGGTCCGCCTGGGCGGAACCGGCCGGGCCCTCAGCGGCCGAACCGCCGACGCCCGTCACCGGCTCACCGGCAGCCGCGCTCTCCGTGTCCATCTCGACCTCTCCGCTCCCCGGATCCACCGACCCGCTCTTCACACCGTTTCACGTGAAACATCTCCCGCCGGGCCGTGACACCCGGCGAAGGGACCGCGACCCCGCCCGCACGAAGCGGACGGGGTCGCGTCCTCTTGAAGACCGCCGACCGCCGAGGCGGCCGTCGTCGACTCCGGGCTCAGGCCGGCAGCACGACCACGCACCGCTGGGGCTCTTCGCCCTCCGACTCGCTGCGCAGACCGGCCGCGGCCACCGCATCGTGGACGACCTTGCGCTCGAACGGCGTCATCGGCCGCAGCTTGACCTGCTCCCCCGTGCTCTTCGCCTGCTCGGCCGCCTGGGCGCCGAGCGTGGCCAGCTCCGAACGCTTGCGGGCCCGGAAGCCGGCAATGTCCAGCATGAGGCGGCTGCGCTCGCCGGTCTCCCGGTGGACAGCCAACCGGGTCAGCTCCTGCAGGGCCTCCAGCACCTCGCCGTCCTGGCCGACCAGGCGCTGCAGCGCGCGGTCGTTGCCGTCACTGACGATGGAGACCAGGGCACGGTCACCCTCGACGTCCATGTCGATGTCACCGTCGAGGTCGGCGATGTCGAGCAGACCCTCCAGGTAGTCCGCCGCGATGTCGCCCTCCTGCTCCAGACGGGCGATGAGGCCCTCGTCGGCGCTGGCAGCGGCCTCGACCTCGACGGCGGAGGTGGTGCCTTCCGTCACTGATGGACTCCTTCGGGGATGGGCCCGGGTGGTGGGCCGGGAACGAGGTTCGTGGGCCGCCGGGACGGTCCGGGTCCGGTCGGGTCAGGACTTCTTCTTCGGGCGCTGGCCGCCCTGACCGCCACGCCGGGGCTGCTGCCGTCCGCTCTGGCGGGCCGGGCCCGGCTTGCCACCGGCGGGTCGGGCGGCGGCGGGCTTGCTGCTGCCGGACTCGGCGGGGACGGCCTGGCCCGAGTCGGCCGGAACGGCCTGGGCGGACTCGGCGGGGGCGTCCTTGGTCAGACTCGCGGTCTGACCGCCGGCGTGCTGGCGCTGCGACTTGGTCTGCTTGCGCGGCTGCTGGCGGCGCACCTGCACCGCGTCCTCGACGACGGCCTCGGCCGAGGCGGGGGCCGTCTTCTTCGGGGGCAGCAGGCCCCAGAGGGCACCCTTGATCACGGTGCCGTCCGGGTTGAGCCGGCCGGCCTTCTTCAGCCGCGCCTGGCGCTCGTCCCAGGCCTTGCTGCCCGGAGTCGGGTTGTTGCGGATGACGATCAGCTGCTGGCCCATCGACCAGACGTTGGTGGTCAGCCAGTAGACCAGCACACCGACGGGGAAGTTGATGCCCATCACGGCGAACATGATCGGGAAGACGTACATCAGCATCTTCTGCTGCTGCATGAACGGCGTCTTGACCGTGAGGTCCACGTTCTTGGTCATCAGCTGGCGCTGCGTGATGAACTGCGACAGCGACATCAGGACGATCATCACGGCGACGACGATCTTGACGCTGAGCTCGGAGCTGCCGACGAAGGTCGCGGAGAGCGGCGCACCGAAGATGTGGGCCTGCTGGGCGCTGTCCAGCGTGGCGCCGTCGATGACACCGATCGGCTTGCCGTCGGCGACCTTGGCGAGCACGCCGTAGAGGGCGGTGAAGAACGGCGCCTGGACGAGGATGGGAAGGCAGCTGGAGAACGGGTTGGTACCCGCCTCCTTGTACAGCTTCATCATCTCTTCGGACTGGCGCTGCTTGTCGTTCTTGTAGCGCTCCTGGATGGCCTTCATCTTCGGCTGGATCGCCTGCATGGCCCGGGTCGCCTTGATCTGCTTCACGAAGAGCGGGATCAGGCAGATCCGGATGACGACCACCATCGAGGCGATGGCCAGACCCCAGGCCCAGCCACCGTTCGGGTCGAAGACGTGGCTGTACAGCGAGTGGAACTGGACGATGATCCAGGACACCGCTGTGTACAGGGGATTCAGGAAGGAGAAGGTCACCGGTCAGGCTCCTTGGACATTGGGATCGGCCCCACGGGACCAATGGTCGCCGGGCCCTCGGGGTCCGGACCGGCGGGGGGCGTGGTCACCGGCTGTTCGACGGCGGACCGGCTGCTCAGCAGGTCGCGCAGTCGACGGTGCCACACCGGGTGCTTGCGCGGCGGGACGTGATCGACCCCGCCCGGCGTCCACGGATTGCAGCGCAGGATGCGCCAGACGGTCAGGCCGCCGCCCTTGACCGCCCCGTGCACCCGCACGGCCTCGTAGCCGTAGTGCGAGCAGGAGGGGTAGTAGCGGCACACCGGACCGAGCAGTGGGCTGATGGTCCACTGGTACACCCTGATCAGACCCATCAGCAGGTACTTCATCGCCCTGCTCCCGTCGGCGCCGCAGCGGCGGGCTCCGCCTTCAGCAATCGCTTCAGCGCCGCGTCCAGGTCACGTTCCAGGTCCTGGTACGAGGCGGACGCGGCCTGGGGCAGCGCACGCACCACTATCAGGCTACCGGCGGGCAGCCTGGACAGGCGATCACGGACGAGGTGGCGCAGCCGGCGTTTGACCAGGTTGCGGACGACCGCCGGACCGACGGCCTTGCTCACGACGAAACCCGCACGCGCCGAAGGAGTCCCCTCGGCGACGTGCGGGCGGGAGTCGCTCGTCCGGTCGGCCTGCGCCCCGGGGTCACCGTCTCTGCTGAGATGGACGACCAACAGGGGCCGGCCGGCCCGGCGACCGCGTTTCACCGCGGTCGCGAAGTCCTGGCGCCGCCGCAGCCGATTCTCGGAGGGCAGCACAACAGACTCTGACGCGGATCAGGCGGACAGGCTGGCGCGGCCCTTGCCACGGCGGGCGGCCAGGATGGCGCGGCCGGCGCGGGTACGCATCCGCAGCCGGAAGCCGTGGGTCTTCGCGCGACGACGGTTGTTCGGCTGGAAGGTGCGCTTGCTCACTCGGGGGCTCCTGAGGTGAATCGTAGGATGACGGGGAGTCGCTTGGCCGTCACCGTGCGTCCGCGTGATCTCCCCTGTTACGGAAATCCGGCCCATCGCCCCAGTTCGGCTGGGGTCTGAGGCAATCCACGGCGCCCGTGCTGCGCGCCTTATGGAGCGGGTGGACCCGCGGACATGCGGCAGCGGCCATCGACAACTCGACCTCGATACGGTACGCGGGACGGGGCGCGAGGGTCAAACCAGCCGTCCGTGCGCGGCGGCTCGTACCCGCCCGATCCCCCCGTCGCCCACAGCCTGTGGACAACGACTTGATCCGGCTCAGTTCGCTGACTACCGTTGCAGGACTTGTCTGGTTTGTTCTGCGTAGACGGCCCCCGATCCACAGTCTCCTGATCCACCACCCCCTGCTGGAGCCGCGGGGAACCGAGAAAGCGTGCACCAGTGGCTGATGTCAACAGCGACCTCGTCCCGGTCTGGGCGAGGGTCGTCGAGCGGCTGGTCAGCGACCCGGACGTCGGGGAGATGGACAAGCAGTGGGTGCAGCGCACCCAGCCGATGTGGATGATGCACGACACCGCCCTGCTGGCCACCCCCAACGAGCGGGCCAAGCAGGTGCTGGAGGGTCGGCTGCTGCCGCAGCTGACCGAGGCGCTCAGCCGCGAGCTCAGCCGGCCGGTCCGGATCGCCGTGATGGTCGACGCCAACGCCGCGCCCACCACCCCCGCCCCGGCACCCGCCGAGCCGCCGGCCGCCGAGCCCTACCCGCGCTCCGAGGGCGGCCCCGAGTACGGCGCCCCCGGCCACCAGAACCACCAGGGCTACGGACGGCCCTACCCGTCCGACTACTCCGAGCCCGACTACACCGAGTACGAGCAGGAGCCGTACGGCGGCCCCGGCGGTTACGGGGAGCGCCCGGCACCCGCGTACGGCTCGGGCCAGCCGGCGCCCTACGGCGGTCCGGCCCCGCAGCCGTCCTGGGAGGACCACGACGGCTACGGCGAGCCGGAGCCCGCCCCGCGCCCGCACCGGCCGGTCCCCGGACCGCCCGCGACCACCCAGGGCGACCTCTTCGGCGGCGCCTACGGACCCGGCCCCGGCGAGCACCCGCGCACCGGCTCCGGCCGCCGCTCCACCGGCGCCCGCCCGTCGGCCGGCCGCGCCGCGGAGAAGGCGCCGACCGAGCGCGCCACCGACCGGCCCGCGGTGCCGGGTGTGCCCGCCCCGCCCGGAGCTCCCCCGGCGGGCGGCTCGCGCAAGGACGAGCCGGCCGCCCGGCTGAACCCCAAGTACCTCTTCGACACCTTCGTGATCGGCGCGAGCAACCGCTTCGCGCACGCCGCGGCGGTGGCGGTCGCCGAGGCCCCGGCCAAGGCGTACAACCCGCTCTTCATCTACGGCGAGTCCGGGCTGGGCAAGACCCACCTGCTGCACGCCATCGGGCACTACTCGCGCAGCCTCTTCCCCGGGACCCGGGTGCGCTACGTGTCCTCGGAGGAGTTCACCAACGAGTTCATCAACTCGATCCGGGACGGCAAGGCGGACACCTTCCGCAAGCGCTACCGGGACATGGACATCCTGCTCGTGGACGACGTGCAGTTCCTGGCGAGCAAGGAGTCCACGCAGGAGGAGTTCTTCCACACCTTCAACACCCTGCACAACGCCAACAAGCAGATCGTCCTCTCGTCCGACCGGCCGCCCAAGCTGCTGACCACGCTCGAGGACCGGCTGCGGAACCGCTTCGAGTGGGGGCTGATCACCGACGTCACCCCGCCGGAGCTGGAGACCCGGATCGCGATCCTGCGCAAGAAGGCGATCCAGGAGCAACTGAACGCCCCGGCGGACGTGTTGGAGTTCATCGCGTCCCGGATCACCCGCAACATCCGGGAGTTGGAGGGCGCCCTGATCCGGGTCACCGCCTTCGCCAACCTCAACCGGGCGCCGGTGGACCTGGAACTGGCCGGCATCGTCCTCAAGGACCTCATCCCGGGAGGGGACGAGGACGCCGGCCCGGAGATCACCGCGCAGGTCATCATGCAGCAGACCGCCGCGTACTTCGGGCTGGGCGTGGACGACCTCTGCGGATCCTCGCGCAGCCGGGTTCTGGTGACGGCCCGCCAGATCGCCATGTACCTCTGCCGCGAGCTCACCGACCTCTCGCTGCCGAAGATCGGTGCGCAGTTCGGCGGCCGCGACCACACCACGGTGATGCACGCGGACCGCAAGATCCGCTCGCTGATGGCCGAGCGGCGCTCGATCTACAACCAGGTCACCGAGCTGACCAACCGCATCAAGAGCTAGGCCGGCAGGGCCCCGGCGCGGCCCTGCGGAGGACCCCGGAAAGGGCGTCAGGAGCGATCCTGACGCCCTTTCCGCGTATCCACGGGTGTAGGTCCGGGATCCGGTGGGCAGAGTCGTCCACGACGGACGCTCCGCCAGCCCGCGCTCCGCGCCGAACATCTGACCGGGTATTCGAACCCGATCGGCGCAGCGGGCCGTTGTCCACAGCCGGATGCCCTTCCCCGTCGTCCACAGGCCGGGGAGCCCGGAGTTATCCAGAATTCCTCCACAGACCGCCCGCCGCTACGCTCTTCCGCGCAGGTCAGGTGCCTGTGGACTTGTGCACAACGGTTATCCACAGGGTGTGGACAATTGGCACCCCGTCAGTGGGCCGTTCGGGTTGTCCACCGGTTGTCCCCAGGGCCGACCGGGTTATCCCCAGGTTGTCCACAGGAGCGTCCACAGTTCGACAACCGTGGGGCGTCGTTCATGCTCCGGTGTGAAAGGCGTCACGAAATGTTGACCGGCTCCCGTGGATAACCGTGCCAGGATCTGGGGACAGCGCTGGGGATAACCTGTGGATACCCACGGTGGGCTGTGGGTAACGCTCCGCTGTCCACAGCGGGCCCTGTCCGTCCACAGCCCCCGTCCACACCCGCTGTGGACAAAAAACGAGGTCTGACCTGCGAAAACGGGGTTATCCACGGTTTCCACAGGCCCTACTACTACCACTACACCTATAGACCCATCGCCTCGTTCAAAAGCGGCTGGGGGCGAAATCTGTGGACAACCGCGACCCGACATCCGTTCGGGTTGCTTCCGCCCGTCTGCCCCGTCTGTCGGTGGAGTACGTCAGACTGTCCTCGGCGACTGGAAGCGGAGCGGCAGAGCTCGACGGACAGCCGCAGCGACGATCAAGATCAGAAGAACCAGACGTGCGAGCGGGAGCGCTCGATCCAGGAGGCGGTTACCGGTGAAGTTCCGGGTGGAGCGTGACGTCCTCGCGGAGGCGGTGGCCTGGGCTGCCCGCAGCCTCCCGGCACGGCCGCCGGTGCCGGTGCTGGCCGGCCTGCTGCTGACGGCGCAGGACGGCACCCTGGCGCTGTCCGGCTTCGACTACGAGGTCTCGGCGCGGGTCGAGCTGGAGGCGGACATCGAGGAGGCCGGCACCGTGCTGGTCTCCGGCCGGCTGCTCAACGACATCTCGCGCAACCTTCCCAACAGGCCTGTGGAGATCTCCACCGACGGCCAGCGGGTCAGCGTGGTGTGCGGCAGTTCCCGGTTCACCCTCCCCACCCTCCCGGTGGACGAGTACCCGGCCCTGCCCCAGATGCCCACCGCGACCGGCACCGTCCCGGGCGACGTCTTCGCCTCCGCGGTCAGCCAGGCCGCCGTGGCCGCCGGCCGCGACGACACCCTGCCGGTGCTCACCGGTGTGCGGGTCGAGATCGAGGGCGACCGGATCACCCTGGCCGCCACCGACCGCTACCGCTTCGCCGTCCGCGAGCTGCTCTGGAAGCCCGAGCAGCAGGACGTCTCCGCGGTCGCCCTGGTGCCCGCCAAGACCCTGCAGGACATCGCCAAGTCCCTCGGCAGCGGCGACAGCGTCTCGATCGCGCTCTCCTCGGGCGGAGCGGGCGAGGGCCTGATCGGTTTCGAGGGCGCGGGCCGCCGCACCACCACCCGGCTGCTGGAGGGCGAGTTCCCCAAGTTCCGCAGCCTCTTCCCGACCGAGTTCAGCGCGGTCGCGGCGATCCAGACCCAGCCCTTCCTGGAGGCGCTGAAGCGCGTCTCGCTGGTCGCCGAGCGCAACACCCCGGTCCGGCTCAACTTCGAGCAGGGCGTGCTGACGCTGGAGGCCGGCTCCGGCGACGACGCCCAGGCCACCGAGCGCATCGACGCCGACCTGGAAGGCGACGACATCTCGATCGCCTTCAACCCGGGCTACCTGGAGGAGGGCCTCAAGGCCATCGACTCCGCGTACGCCCAGCTGAGCTTCACCACGCCCACCAAGCCGGCCCTGCTGAGCGGCAAGGCCGCGGTGGACAGCGAGGCGGACGAGGCCTACCAGTACCTGATCATGCCGGTCCGCCTCTCCGGCTGATCCCCTCCGCGTTACCCACAGGCTGTGCACAGCCTGTGGACGGCCTCCCCCGGTCGGGCTCCGACCGGGGGAGGCCCTCGTACTTCAGCGCGTAGGCTCAGGCTGTGCGGCAACGGCGCCGCCGGCAGGCACGTCACCAAAGTAAGGACTTGGTCATGGAGCTCGGCCTCATCGGTCTCGGCAAGATGGGCGGCAACATGCGCGAGCGGATCCGCCGCGCCGGCCACACCGTCATCGGCTACGACCGCAACCCGGACATCTCCGACGTCGAGAGCCTGCAGGAGCTGGTCGCCAAGCTGCAGGGCCCGCGCGTGGTCTGGGTCATGGTCCCGGCCGGCGCCGCCACCCAGGCGACCGTGGACGAGCTGGCCGAACTGCTCTCCCCCGGCGACGTGGTGGTCGACGGCGGCAACTCCCGCTGGACCGACGACGTCAAGCACGCCGAGGCGCTGGCAGCCAAGGGCATCGGCTTCGTCGACTGCGGCGTCTCCGGCGGCGTCTGGGGCCTGGAGAACGGCTACGCGCTGATGTACGGCGGCAAGGCCGAGCACGTCGCCCGCGTGAAGCCGGTGTTCGACGCGCTCAAGCCGGAGGGCGACTTCGGCTCGGTGCACGCCGGCGCCGTCGGTGCGGGGCACTTCGCCAAGATGGTCCACAACGGCATCGAGTACGCCATGATGCAGGCCTTCGCCGAGGGCTGGGAGCTGCTGGAGGCCGCTCCCGAGGTGACCGACGTGCGCGAGGTCTTCCGCAGCTGGCAGGAGGGCACCGTCATCCGTTCCTGGCTGCTGGACCTCGCCGTCCGCGCCCTGGACGACGACGAGCACCTGGCCAAGCTCAAGGGCTGGGCCGCCGACTCGGGCGAGGGCCGCTGGACCGTCGAGGCCGCGATCGACCACGCCGTCCCGCTGCCGGCGATCACCGCCTCGCTCTTCGCCCGGTTCGCCTCCCGCCAGGAGGACTCGCCGCAGATGAAGATGATCGCCGCGCTGCGCAACCAGTTCGGCGGCCACGCGGTCGAGTCGAAGTAAGTCCACAACCGGCCGGGGGACGGCCTCCGTCCCCCGGCGGGCACCGTCACAGAAGGCGAGCGCAGTCCACAGCCATGCACGTCGCGCACCTGTCGCTCGCCGACTTCCGGTCCTACGCCGGGGTCGAGGTGCCCCTCGACCCCGGGGTGACGGCCTTCGTCGGTCCCAACGGCCAGGGCAAGACCAACCTGGTCGAGGCGATCGGCTACGTCGCCACCCTGGGCAGCCACCGGGTGGCCACCGACGCGCCGCTGATCCGCCTCGGCGCCGAGCGGGCGGTGATCCGCACCTCGGTGGTGGCCGGCACCCGGACCACCCTGGTCGAGCTGGAGATCACCCCCGGCAAGGCCAACCGCGCCCGCATCAACCGCTCGGACAACGTCCGCCCGCGGGACGTGCTGGGAGTGCTGCGCACGGTGCTCTTCGCCCCCGAGGACCTCGCCCTGGTCAAGGGCGACCCGGGGGAGCGGCGCCGCTTCCTGGACGAGCTGCTGACCGCCCGCGCCCCCCGGCTGGCCGGGGTCCGGCAGGACTACGAGCGGGTGCTCAAGCAGCGCAACGCCCTGCTGAAGACCGCCGCGATGGCCCGTCGGGCCGGCGGCGGCAAGGGTGCCGACCTCTCCACCCTGGAGGTCTGGGACGGCCACCTGGCCCGCGCCGGGGCCGAGCTCACCGCGTTCCGGATCCAGCTGGTGTCCGCCCTCCAGCCGCTGGTGGCGGCCGCCTACGGGCAGCTCGCGCCCGGTGGCGGGGAGACCGTGCTGGAGTACCGCAGCTCCTTCGAGGGCGAGCTGCCGACCAGCCGCGAGCAGGCCGAGGAGCAGCTGCTCCAGGCCCTCCAGGCGGTCCGCCGGCAGGAGGTCGAGCGCGGGCTGACCCTGGTCGGCCCGCACCGCGACGAGCTGGTGCTCAAGCTCGGCCCGCTGCCCGCCAAGGGCTACGCCAGCCACGGCGAGTCCTGGTCGTACGCGTTGGCGCTGCGGCTGGCCTCGTACGAGCTGCTGCGCGCCGACGGCGGCGAGCCGGTGCTGATCCTCGACGACGTCTTCGCCGAGCTGGACGCCACCCGGCGGGACCGGCTGGCCGAGCTGGTGGCCGACGGCGAGCAGGTGCTGGTCACCGCCGCGGTCGCGGAGGACGTCCCGAAGGCGCTGGCCGGCGCCCGCTACGCGGTGTCCGACGGCGCCGTGCGCCGCGTCGACGCCTGACCGCCGCCGGCCGGCGGCCCCCCTCCTTCCCACACCCCTTCCACACCGGCTCCGCCCGTGCCCCGCTCGCGCCCGGGCCGCCCGCCATCCGTCCGCTCCCGTACGCTGGACGGCTCACCGTTGTCCACAGCCTGGGGATAGGAGATCGCCGTGAGCGAGCCGGCCGAGCAGCCCCCGCAGCCGGGCGCCGCCGAGCCGACCGGGGCCGACCTGGCCCGCTCGGCGCTGCGGGCGGCCCGGGCGCAGGCGCGACAGCGCGGCGAGCAGGTCCGGGAGAAGCGCGAGGCGAAGCGGACCGGTCTGCGCAGCGGGGCGCGGTCGGACGGCCGTGACCCGGTGCCGCTGGGCGCCGCGCTGAACCGGCTGCTGACCGAGCGCGGCTGGGAGTCCTCGGCGGCGGTCGGCGGGGTGATGGGCCGCTGGCCGCAGATCGTCGGCCCGGACATCGCCGCGCACTGCTCGCCCACCTCGTACGACGAGACCGCAGCCGTGCTCACCGTGCAGTGCGACTCCACCGCGTGGGCCACCCAACTCCGCTGGTTGGCAAGGCAGTTGGTGGCCCGTCTGAATCACGAGCTGGGGCACGGCACGGTGCGGACCATCAAGGTGCTGGGCCCGGCGGCGCCGGTCCGCGGCTACGGCCGGCTGCGCGCGCCGGGGAGCAAGGGCCCGGGTGACACCTGGGGCTGAGCGGAGCCGGCCGGGCGGCGAGCGGACCGGAACCCTCCGGAACCGCTGACGGCCCTTCCAGGCGCCCTGGGCCCCCGGGTCGAGTATCGGGACATGTGCAGAGGGGATTCAGGGCGGCATATCTGCCCTCAGGGGCTGCCAAACGCCCATCTCTGTCAGTCGTACCGGTAGACTGAGAGCCAAACACTGTTGCTAGTGGCAACCGAGTCGAAACGCCGTGGTCGCACGCCCGCCCACACGGGGCGGGAATGCGGCCCGTGCTGTGCCAGAGAGGGCGCTTCGTGGCCGATTCCGGCAACCCCAGCCAGACCCCAGACCAGACCGACCAGGGCGAGAAGTCCTACAACGCCAGCAACATCCAGGTGCTGGAGGGCCTCGACGCCGTCCGCAAGCGTCCCGGCATGTACATCGGCTCGACCGGTGAGCGTGGCCTGCACCACCTGGTGCAGGAGGTCGTGGACAACTCCGTCGACGAGGCCATGGCCGGGCACGCGGACACCATCGACGTCACGATCCTCGCGGACGGCGGCGTACGGGTGGTCGACAACGGCCGCGGCATCCCGGTCGGCATCGTCCCCGGGCAGGAGAAGCCGGCCGTCGAGGTCGTGCTCACCGTCCTGCACGCGGGCGGCAAGTTCGGCGGCGGCGGGTACGCGGTCTCCGGCGGTCTGCACGGCGTCGGCGTCTCGGTGGTGAACGCGCTCTCCACCCGGCTCGCGGTGGAGATCCACACCGAGGGCCACCGCTGGACGCAGGACTACAAGATGGGCGCGCCGACCGCGCCGCTGGCCAAGAACGAGGCCACCGACCGGACCGGTACCAGCGTGACCTTCTGGGCCGACCCGGACATCTTCGAGACCACGGTCTACTCCTTCGAGACGCTCTCCCGGCGGTTCCAGGAGATGGCGTTCCTCAACAAGGGCCTGACCATCGCGCTGACCGACGAGCGCCCGGAGCACGCCGACGAGGAGGGCAACCCGCTCTCCGTCACCTACAAGTACGACGGCGGCATCGCCGACTTCGTCACCCACCTCAACTCCCGCAAGGGCGAGGTGATCCACCCCTCGGTCATCGACTTCGAGGCGGAGGACAAGGACAAGTCGATCTCGGTGGAGATCGCGATGCAGTGGAACTCCTCCTACACCGAGAGCGTCTACAGCTTCGCCAACACCATCCACACGCACGGCGGCGGTACCCACGAGGAGGGCTTCCGCGCCGCGCTGACCGGTCTGGTCAACCGCTACGCGCGGGACAAGAAGCTGCTCCGCGAGAAGGACGACAACCTCTCCGGCGAGGACATCCGCGAGGGCCTGACCGCGATCATCTCGGTCAAGCTCGGCGAGCCGCAGTTCGAGGGCCAGACCAAGGACAAGCTCGGCAACACCGAGGCGAAGACCTTCGTCCAGAAGGTGGTGCACGAGCACCTGAACGACTGGCTGGACCGCAACCCCAACGAGGCCGCGGACATCATCCGCAAGTCCATCCAGGCCGCCACCGCGCGCGTCGCCGCCCGCAAGGCCCGCGACCTCACCCGCCGCAAGGGCCTGCTGGAGTCCGCCTCGCTGCCGGGCAAGCTGAGCGACTGCCAGTCCAAGGACCCGGCCGAGTGCGAGATCTTCATCGTCGAGGGTGACTCCGCCGGCGGCTCCGCCAAGCAGGGCCGCGACCCGCGCACCCAGGCCATCCTGCCGATCCGCGGCAAGATCCTGAACGTCGAGAAGGCCCGGATCGACAAGGTCCTGCAGAACACCGAGGTCCAGGCGCTGATCTCGGCCTTCGGCTGCGGCATCCAGGAGGACTACGACGAGTCCAAGCTCCGCTATCACAAGATCGTCCTGATGGCGGACGCCGACGTCGACGGACAGCACATCCGCACCCTGCTGCTCACCCTGCTGTTCCGCTTCATGCGGCCGCTGGTCGAGGCCGGGTACGTCTACCTGGCCATGCCGCCGCTGTACAAGATCAAGTGGGGCAAGGACGACTTCGAGTACGTCTACTCCGACCGCGAGCGCGACGCCGTGATCGCGGCCGGCGTGGCCGCCGGGCGCCGGCTGCCGAAGGACGACGCGATCCAGCGGTTCAAGGGTCTCGGCGAGATGAACGCCGAGGAGCTCCGGGTCACCACCATGGACCAGGCCCACCGCCTGCTGCTCCAGGTCACCCTGGAGGACGCCGCCCGCGCCGACGACCTGTTCTCCGTCCTGATGGGCGAGGACGTCGAGGCCCGCCGTTCCTTCATCCAGCGCAACGCCAAGGACGTCCGCTTCCTGGACGTGTGACGACGCCTGCCCGCAGGCCCCGCACGTACCAGTCCGCGTGAAAGGAAACTGACCACCAGTGGTCGACGACAACCGTCCCGAAGGCGAGCAGCCCGAGACCCCCGAGGCCGCCGCCGCGGTCGCCATGCGGGTCGAGCCGATCGAGCTCGAGACCGAGATGCAGCGCTCGTACCTCGACTACGCGATGAGCGTGATCGTGAGCCGCGCGCTGCCCGAGGTGCGCGACGGCCTCAAGCCGGTGCACCGCCGCGTGCTCTACGCGATGTACGACGGCGGGTACCGCCCCGAGAAGGGCTACTACAAGTGCGCCCGCGTCGTCGGCGACGTCATGGGCAACTACCACCCGCACGGTGACACCTCGATCTACGACACCGTGGTCCGGCTGGCCCAGCCGTGGTCGCTGCGGATGCCGCTGGTGGACGGCAACGGCAACTTCGGCTCCCCGGGCAACGACCCGGCCGCGGCCATGCGCTACACCGAGTGCAAGATGATGCCGCTGGCCATGGAGATGATGCGCGACATCGACGAGGAGACCGTCGACTTCGCGCCCAACTACGACGGCCGCTCGCAGGAGCCCACCGTCCTGCCGGCGCGCATCCCCAACCTGCTGATCAACGGTGCCACCGGCATCGCGGTCGGCATGGCCACCAACATCCCGCCGCACAACCTCCGCGAGGTCGCCTCCGGTGCGCTCTGGGCGCTGGAGCACCCGGACGCCCCCAACGAGGAGCTGCTGGAGGCCCTGATCGAGCGGATCAAGGGCCCGGACTTCCCGACCGGCGCCCTGATCGTCGGCCGCCGCGGGATCGAGGAGGCGTACCGCACCGGGCGCGGCTCGATCACCATGCGCGCGGTGGTCGAGGTCGAGGAGATCCAGGGCCGCCAGTGCCTGGTGATCACCGAGCTGCCGTACCAGGTGAACCCGGACAACCTCGCGCTGAAGATCGCCGACCTGGTCAAGGACGGCAGGATCGCCGGCATCGCCGACGTCCGCGACGAGTCCTCCTCGCGCACCGGCCAGCGCCTGGTGATCGTGCTCAAGCGCGACGCCGTCGCCAAGGTCGTGCTGAACAACCTCTACAAGCACACCGACCTGCAGACGAACTTCGGCGCCAACATGCTGGCCCTGGTCGACGGCGTGCCCCGCACCCTGTCGCTGGACGCCTTCATCCGCCACTGGGTCAACCACCAGGTCGAGGTCATCGTCCGCCGCACCACCTTCCGGCTGCGCAAGGCCGAGGAGCGGGCGCACATCCTGCGCGCGCTGCTCCGCGCCCTGGACGTGATCGACGAGGTGATCGCGCTCATCCGGGCCTCGGAGAGCGCCGACGCCGCCCGCACCGGCCTGATGGGCCTGCTCTCGATCGACGAGCTCCAGGCCAACGCCATCCTGGAGATGCAGCTGCGCCGCCTGGCCGCCCTGGAGCGCCAGCGGATCACCGACGAGCACGACGAGCTGCAGCGCAAGATCGACGAGTACAACGCGATCCTGGTCTCCCCGGAGCGCCAGCGCGCGATCATCGCCGAGGAGCTCACCGCGATCGTCGAGAAGTACGGCGACGAGCGGCGCTCCACCCTGATCCCGTCCGACGGCGACCTGTCCATCGAGGACCTCATCGCCGAGGAGGACATCGTCGTCACGATCACCCGTGGCGGCTACGTCAAGCGGACCCGCTCCGACCTCTACCGCTCGCAGAAGCGCGGCGGCAAGGGCGTTCGCGGGGCCCAGCTGAAGCAGGACGACATCGTCGACCACTTCTTCGTGACGACGACCCACAACTGGATCCTGTTCTTCACCAACAAGGGCCGGGTCTACCGCGCCAAGGGCTACGAGCTGCCGGACGCCGGGCGCGACGCCCGCGGCCAGCACGTGGCCAACCTGCTGGCCTTCCAGCCGGAGGAGCACATCGCCCAGGTGATGGCGGTCCGCACCTACGAGGACAAGCCCTACCTGGTGCTCGCCACCCGGGCCGGCCTGGTGAAGAAGTCCCCGCTGAAGGACTACGACTCCCCGCGCTCCGGCGGCCTGATCGCGATCAACCTGCGGCAGGACGAGGAGGGCCGGGACGACGAGCTGATCGGCGCCGAGCTGGTCTCCGCCGAGGACGACCTGCTGCTGGTCTCCAAGAAGGCCCAGTCGATCCGGTTCACCGCCACCGACGAGGCGCTGCGGCCCACCGGCCGCGCCACCTCCGGCGTCAAGGGCATGGCCTTCCGCGAGGACGACGAGCTGCTCTCGATGAACGTGGTCCGGCCCGGTACCTATGTCTTCACGGCCACCGACGGCGGGTACGCCAAGCGCACCGGCGTGGACGAGTACCGTGTCCAGGGGCGCGGCGGCTACGGCACCAAGGCGGCGAAGATCGTCGAGGGCCGGGGCTCGCTGGTCGGCGCCCTGGTGGTCGACGACACCGACGAGATCATGGCCATCACCCTCTCGGGCGGGGTGATCCGCACGAGGGTTTCCGAGGTTCGTGAAACCGGACGTGACACCATGGGCGTCCAACTGATCAACCTCGGAAAGCGCGACGCGGTCGTGGGCATGGCCCGCAACGCCGAAGCGGAGGCCGAGGACGAGGAGTCGGCGGAGGACGAGGTGGCAGTCGCCGAGTCCCCCGTGGCCGAGGGTACGGAGACGGCGGACGGCGAAGAGGCCCAGGCCTGACCGCTACGCCGTAGGCCGGTACCGTCGCGTCCGTAACGGCGCGCCGGTACCGGCCGCCGACCAGTTCCGGGCAATCCCGCCGGGCGCTGGATGACGAGTGACGACGCAGGGCGGCGCCGCCGCCCTGGCGGGAAGTGCGGGAGGACCAGGTGAGTGGAGCCACGGGTGCTGCGGGAGGAGCCACCGGCGGCCGTCCGGGCGCAGCACAGGGCGGCGGGGGGTACGGGGTGCCGCAGCCCCCGGCCGAGCACCCCTCCGCGTCCACCTCGCTGATGCCACCGGTCGGTGCGGCGGGCCAGGGCGGCGGGGCGACCTACGGCGGCCAGTCGACGCCGCCGCCGCCGCCGAGCGCGCCGGCGCCGGGCACGGGCGGCTTCTCGCAGCCGACCACGTACGCGAAGGGCCAGCCGACGCCGGCCCGCGGCACCCGGGTGAGCGGCAACACGCCGCCCGGCGGCACGCCCGTCGCGGGCGGCGCCGCGCGGCGGCCTGCGCCGAGCTCCGGCGGCGTGGGCCTCGGCCGGACCCGCAAGGCCCGGCTGCGGGTGACCAAGGCCGACCCGTGGTCGGTGATGAAGGTCAGCTTCCTGCTCTCGGTGGCGGTCGGCATCATCATCATCGTGGCGGCCGCGGTGCTGTGGATGACGCTGGACTCGCTCGGCGTCTTCGACTCGCTGAGCAAGACCCTCCTGGAGGTCACCGCCGGCGAGGCCCCGAACAGCGGCGTCAACCTGATGGACTACGTCGGCTTCGGCAAGGTGATGACCTTCACCTCGCTGATCGCGGTCGTCGACATCGTGCTGCTGACCGCGCTGTCCACGCTCTCGGCGTTCATCTACAACGCGGCGGCCGGCTTCACCGGCGGCATCGAGCTGACCCTGGCCGAGGAGGACTGACCCCGGCCACCGCACGACCGGCTCCGGCCGCCCCGACGGGCGGCTGACCCCTGGTCAGTTCTCCGTCCCCGGACGGAATGGGCGGGCCCCGCAGGCTGTTGCAGCCTGCGGGGCCCGTCGGCATTCGGGTGACAGCCGGCCCCCGCGGCGCGCCGCCCGGATCGGCCCCCGCCGCGGTGGGATTAGCTGGGTGCGCTCGTTCCGAGCTTCCGACTGCCGCGGGCCGCTCCGGTCCGCCGGGCCGGGGCAGGTACGGCTGTGCTGGTACGGCTGGACGGAGGCGCGCGATGGCTCAGCTCGCAAGGCAACTGGTCGAGGCCCTGGAAGGCCTCCTGGGGGTCCCGGTGCCGCTGCGGGTACAGGCGTGGGACGGCAGCGTGGCCGGCCCGCCCGGGGCACCGACCCTGGTGCTGCGCAACCGCCGCGCGCTGCGCCGCCTGCTCTGGCAGCCGGGCGAGCTGGGCCTGGCCCGGGCCTACGTCTCCGGGGACCTCGAACTGGCCGCCGACACCGACCTGTACGAGGTGCTGACGGCCGTCGCGCACTTCGCCGAGCGCCCGGAGATCCGCCGGCTCCGGCTGGGCCCGGCGGACGTCGTCGGCCCCCGGGGCCGGCGGGCGCTGAAGGCCCTGCTGCGCGCCGGCGCGCTGGGCCCGGACCCGGTCCCGCCGGCCGAGGAGGTCAGGACGGCCCCGGGGCGGCGGCACAGCCGCAGCCGCGACCGCGCGGCCATCAGCCACCACTACGACGTCGGGAACGACTTCTACGGCTTCGTCCTGGGTCCGTCGATGGTGTACTCCTGCGCCTACTGGGAGCCCGCGGCCAAGAGCCTGGAGGCCGCCCAGGAGGCCAAGCTCGACCTGATCTGCCGCAAGCTGGGCCTGCGGCCCGGCATGCGCCTGCTGGACGTCGGCTGCGGCTGGGGCTCGCTGGTGCTGCACGCGGCCCGGCACTACGGCGTCACGGCGGTCGGCGTCTCGATCTCGGCCGAGCAGGTCGCGCTGGCCCGCGAGCGGGTCGCGGCGGCCGGGCTGGCCGACCGGGTGGAGATCCGGCTCCAGGACTACCGGGAGGTCCAGGACGGCCCGTTCGACGCGATCTCCAGCGTCGGGATGGCCGAGCACGTCGGCACCGAGCAGTACCGGGTCTACGCCGAGGGCCTGTACCGGCTGCTGGCGCCCGGCGGCCGGCTGCTCAACCACCAGATCGCCCGCCGCCCCTCGCGCCCCGGCGAGGCGTACAGCCCCAGCCCGTTCATCGACCGCTACGTCTTCCCGGACGGCGAGCTCTCCCCGGTCGGTTCCACGGTGGCCAGGCTGGAGGAGGCGGGGTTCGAGGTCCGCGACGTCGAGTCGCTGCGCGAGCACTACGGGCTGACCCTGCGCGAGTGGGTGGCCAACCTGGAGGCGCACTGGACGGAGGCGGTCCGGCTGGTCGGCCGCGGCCGGGCCCGGGTCTGGCGGCTCTACATGGCGGCCTCCGCGCTCGCCTTCGAGGAGAACCGGATCGGGGTGAACCAGGTCCTCGCCGTCCGGACCGGTCCCGACGGTGCCTCCCAGCTGCCCGCCAGCCGCGAGGAGTGGCTGCTGCGGCGCTCCGCCACCACGCCCCACCAGCAGGGCCCCGCCGCCGCCCCGGCCGATTCGGATTTTGGAGATCGGCCGTCGGTCCGCTAATCTTTCAGTGCGGCAAGGGCCTATAGCTCAGACGGTTAGAGCGCTTCCCTGATAAGGAAGAGGCCACAGGTTCAAGTCCTGTTAGGCCCACCACCGCGAAGGGCCCGGAGCGATATCGTTCCGGGCCCTTCGGCGTTCCCGGCGCCCGCCGGCGGGACCCTGCCCGTCGCCCGGGGGTCGTGGAAGTGGGGGCACCGGCGGAGAAGCGGTGGTGTGACGGCGGTCTTCCGGGCGGTGAGCGTTCCCGGCCTGGTCTGCGCGCCGGTCGCGCCGGCCTTCGTCGACCGGCCGGCACTGCGGGCGCGGACGTCCCGATTCCTCCCCTGGCGGGGACCGGCCGGGAGGGGCGGATCTCGGCGACCGGCTTCGAGCAGCTGCACGCACAGTTCGCGGCCGGAAAGGCCGTCGTGCTGCGCCCGGGGCCGTGACCGGCCCGGGAGCTCCGGCCGCCCGGTCCGAACCGGGCCGACCGTACGACAGAAGGTGTGGCGTCAATCCTTCGACCGGACGGCTTGGTTGGAGGCAGCGGTGGGCTGGTCACGATTGGGACACCGGTGTGTATCATCGGCCGCAAGGGCAGTCTGGCACCCGGCAGCCCGTTTGTGCTCGAAACAATTCATGGACTCGTCGGCCCGGCCAATCCGGCCGGAGCACGGCTGCTGAGTCCGCTACGCAAGAAGGACGAGGTCCCGCGGTGAAGAAGCTTCTCCTGGTCGCCCTGGTCGCCCTCGGCGGCTTCTTTGTCTACCGTCAGGTCCAGGCGGACCGCGCCGAGCAGGACCTGTGGACCGAGGCCACCGACCCGGTTCCGGCCGGTCGCTGAGGCCCCCGGACGATCTGACGATCGACGATCTTCGGAGGCGCCGCACGGCGTCTCCCGGGCCCGGTGGGCCGGTCGAGCGGCCGGTCCACCGGGTTCCCGCGCGCCGTCCGGGCGGCAGATGCCGGATCGGGCGTGGGAATTCCGCCGGAACCCGGTACGCTAGTGCCCGGCGGTACGCGTGGTGCCGCCCCGGGGCTTTAGCTCAGTTGGTAGAGCGCTGCCTTTGCAAGGCAGATGTCAGGAGTTCGAGTCTCCTAAGCTCCACAGTTCGAACGGCGATCGGCCGCTGACCTGAATCCGGGTCAGCGGCCGATCGCCGTTCTGCGTGCCGGGTGCGCCCGGGGCGGGCGGACCGGTCAGTGCGGCTTGCGCGGGTCGTGCGGCTTGGGTCGGTCGTCGTCCGGGGCGGGCTTGCCGGGCGGCGGTCCCGGCTTGGGGGCGGTGGTGCCGGCCTCCGGTCCGGGAGCAGCCTCGCCGCCCGCGGTCTCCTCGCCCGCCGTCTCGGGGGCGGAACCGGCCGGGGAGCCGTTCACCGAGCCGCCGGCGTCGCCCGGGCCGCCCGGGCCGGTGGCGTGGGCTCCGGTGGGGCGGGGCGGGGCGGAGGTCTCGGCCGGGGGCTCCACCAGCCACTCGGGATTGCTGTGGTGGCGCCACCACTGCCAGGCCACGATGCCGCTGCCGATCGCGACGGCGCCCGCCACGGCCAGGCCGGTGGCCCAGGCGCTGCGGTGCTCCCTCCGGGCGTTCTTGGCGGCGAGTTCGTTGATCTCGGCGGCGGTCACGTGGCCCTGCAGGGCGGCCACCGCGGCGGCGCCGCGGGTCTGCGCCTCCTGGGCGACCGGCACGACGGCGGAGCGGGCGTCGTCGACCGCCTGGGCGATCCGCGGGCCGACGGTGGAGCGGGCCTGCTCGGTGGCGCGGGCCGCGTTGAGCTTCGCCGCCAGTGCGGCCTCCTGGGCGCGGTGCAGGGTCTTCAGGACGTTCTGCTGGGCGTCCGGCGGCAGGCTGGCGAACGCGTGACCGAGCTGGGGGGCGATGTGCTTGTCGTACTGGACGCGGGCGCTTTGGGCGGCATGGGCGGCCTTCGGGCCCAGGGCCTCCACGGTGGGGCCCAGGCGCTGCCGCGCGCCGTCCGCGAAGTGCACCGCGGTCTCCTTGGCGGTGACGGCGTAGGGCGCGAGGGTGTCCCGGGTCCTGCCGGCCGTCTCACGAGCTGTGTCCAAACGGGTCACGAGTCTCTCCTCCTGGTGGCGTCCTTTATGCACATATCCCACCTGAATGCTGATCATGCATCCTGATTTGTCCAACAGCACGCGGGAGTGGGCCGTCCGCGGGGCCGCGGGTGGTGCGGAAGCGATTGCGGCGGGGCGGGGAGCAGGCCGGGCGGGGCGCCCCCGCCGCCGATCGCGCCGCAGTACGCTGGCGATCCCGGTGGTCTCCCGTTCGGCGGAGCGCCGCCGTGATCGCGATGCAGGCGCGCGGGACCGAGCGGATCTGTGCGAGACCGTGCGAGAAGGGGAAACCGCTGATGCTCCCGGACGAGCCCAGGCCGCCGACGGACCACACCCCGCGGCCGGACGGCGGGGCCGGCCCGGCGCGCTGCTACCGGCACCCGGACCGGGAAACCGGCATCGGCTGCTCCCGGTGCGGCCGGCCGATCTGTCCGCAGTGCATGGTGAGCGCGTCGGTGGGCTTCCACTGCCCGGAGTGCGTCCAGGGCGCCGGCCGCGAGGTGCGGAAGGCGACCACCCGGTTCGGCGGGCAGCTGACCGCGGACGGCGCACTGGTCACCAAGGCCCTGATCGGCATCAACCTGGTGGTCTTCCTCCTCGCCGCCTACGTGCTCAAGCCCTGGCTGGCCGAGGACCTCTCGCTGTTCAGCGTCGGTCCGCAGATCACCGGCTACCCGTACGGCGTCGCGGCGGGCCCCGACCAGTGGTACCGGCTGCTGACCGCGACCTTCCTGCACGTCCAGCTCTGGCACATCGGCACCAACATGGTGATGCTCTGGGTGATCGGCCCCTCGCTGGAGGCGGCGCTCGGCCGGATCCGCTTCCTCGCCGTCTACCTGCTGTCCGGCCTGGCCGGCAGCGCGTTCGCGTTCCTGGTGGCCGGCGACTTCATGAACTCGCTGGGGGCCTCCGGCGCCCTCTTCGGCCTGCTCGGCGCCACCGTGGTGATGTTCAAGCGGACCAGGACGCCGCTCGGCCCGGTGGTCGCGCTGCTGGTGTTCAACCTGGTCATCACGTTCTCGGTGGCCGGCATCGACTGGCGCGCGCACGTCGGCGGACTGGTGGCCGGGGCGCTGACCGCGGTCGGGCTGATGTACGCCCCGCGGGAGCACCGGACGCTGGTGCAGTCGCTGACGGTGGCGGGGATGGCCGGCCTGGTGCTGCTGATGGTCCTGGTGGGGATGGCCCGCTACGGCGGCTGAGCCTCGGACGTTTGTCCACAGCGGGTGGGGTGCTGTGCACAGCCGGTTGGGGTAACCGCCTGCGGACCGCCGTTCTACGCGTGTCCCGCTGTGCGTATTCGGCATTCGGGGGACGGCGCGCGAGGGTGTGGAAAGCGCCCGGGGCGCAAGTTATCCACAGGCCGCGGCGACTTTTCCCCAGTGTGGATAACCGTGTGGATAAGCGGGATAGCGGGATAACCGGCCGGCGATATCCACGCATAACGGGCGGTTCCGGTCCGCGGCGGACCGGCAGCCGCGCCCGGACACGGCGGAGCGCCGCCCCGGGGGGAGAACCCTCCGGGGCGGCCGAATGCGCTCAGGGGTGGAGCCCCGGCGTCACTTCCACTGGGTGGAGACGCCGAACCCCGCCGCGATGAAGCCGAAGCCCACCAGGATGTTCCAGTTGTGCCAGCTCTCGACCGGCCAGCTGCCACTGGTCACGTAGTAGGTGACGATCCACACCAGGCCGACCAGGAACAGGGCCAGCATCAACGGGGCAACCCAGCCGCGGCCCGAACTGATCTTCACCGCGGCCGTGACCGGCGGGGTGTAGTCGGACTTCTTGCGGAGTCGAGACTTCGGCACGAGGGGCTCTCCTGTCGATGCGCTGTGAGACCGCGCAGGGGTTCAGCGGGGTGCGGCGGCCGGCGGCGGTCGTGGAGAACGCTATGGGGTCCGCCCCCGCACATGCCACCGGCGTCCGTTAGCGTAGTGGCTCGGCGGGTCTGAAGTAGATAAGGGTACGGTGCCTAATTTGTCGATTCCCCCTCAGCCGTCCCGCACCCCTGCCACCGGCACCCGAATTGTCGGCCGTGCCCTGACCTGCGCCGTCTTCGCCCTCGCCGGTCTGCTCTTCTACGTCAGCGCGCAGACCGCCCGCGGCACCGACCTGCGCACCGACAACTCGCTGCTCAGCCTCAGCGACGTGATACGTCAACGCAGCTCCCAGAACCAGCAGGCCCAGGCGCAGCTCGCCGACCTCCAGGCCCGCTCGCAGGAGCTCACCGAGCAGCAGGGCGGCAACCCCGCCGACACCGCGCGGCAGGACGCCCTCCGGGACGCCGCCGCGCTGGAGCCGCTGCAGGGCCCCGGCCTGACCGTCACCCTCAACGACGCCCCGCCGAACGCCACCGCGCGCATCCCCGGGGTCCCCGAGCCCGGCGTCAACGACCTGGTCATCCACCAGCAGGACATCCAGGCCGTGGTGAACGCGCTCTGGCGCGGCGGCGCCGAGGGCGTCCAGGTGATGGACCAGCGGCTGATCTCCACCAGCGCCGTCCGCTGCGTCGGGAACACCCTGCTGCTGCAGGGCCGGGTCTACTCGCCGCCCTACGTGGTCAAGGCGGTCGGCCGGACCGACGCACTGCGGTCGGCCGTGGAGGCCGATCCGACGATCCGCAACTACCTGCAGTACGTCCAGGCGTACGGGCTGGGCTGGAAGGTGCAGGAGAGCGGCGACCTCACGGTGCCCGGCTACTCCGGCACGGCCGACCTGCGCTCGGCGGGCGGGCAGCCGTAGGGCGTGCCGGGCGCGTCCGACGATGCGCGACGGATCGGGTCGGATCGGGGCGGATCAGGACGCCGGAAGGGGGAAGCCCGCCCCACGGCCCGCGACCGCCGGTCTACTCTTACCCCAGTCCGTCACGTAGAGGGAGCACCATGTACGGCTGGATCTGGCGTCACCTCCCGGGGAACACCCTGGTCCGGGCCCTCATCTCGCTGCTCCTCGTACTGGGCGTGGTCTACCTCCTGTTCACGTACGTCTTCCCGTGGGCGGAACCGCTCCTCCCCTTCGGCGACGTCACAGTGGACGGCGGCGAAGGCGCCGCGGGCTGATCCGTCGGCCCCGTTCCTCCCTCCAGCCCCGCACCCCACGGAGACCGCACGCTCATGAGCTCCCAGCCCGGCCCGCCCCGCATCCTGGTCGTCGACAACTACGACAGCTTCGTCTTCAACCTGGTCCAGTACCTGTACCAGCTGGGCGCCACCTGCGAGGTGGTGCGCAACGACGAGGTGACGGTCGAGCACGCGGTGCGCCGTGACGGCGGCACGGGCTTCGACGGAGTGCTGCTCTCCCCCGGTCCGGGTGCGCCCGAGGAGGCCGGGGTCTGCATCGAGATGGTGCACCACTGCGCGCGGATCGGGCTGCCGGTCTTCGGCGTCTGCCTCGGCCTGCAGTCGATCGCGGTCGCGTACGGCGCGGTGGTCGGCCGGGCGCCCGAGCTGCTGCACGGCAAGACCTCGCTGGTGGAGCACGAGGACGGCGGGGTCTTCGAGGGCCTGCCCTCCCCGCTGACCGCCACCCGCTACCACTCGCTGGCGGTCGAGCCGGCGACCGTGCCCGAGGAGCTGGTGGTCACCGCCCGGACCGAGAGCGGCGTGATCATGGGGCTTAGCCACCGCGAGCTGCTGGTCGAGGGCGTGCAGTTCCACCCCGAGTCGGTGCTCACCGAGGGCGGGCACCGGATGCTCGCCAACTGGCTGGCCGAGTGCGGTGATCCGCAGGCCGTCGGCCGTTCGGCCGGGCTCGCCCCGGTGATCGGCCGGGGCTGAGCGAGGTGACCGCGGTGCGTCCGGAGGGGCGCTTCCAGCCGGGGGCGGACCCACTGGGCGGCGGGGGGTACGGCAGGGACGGGGCGTACGGCCAGGCCGGGCAGCCCGGTGAGTACGACCAGTACGACCAGTACGGCCAGTACGGCCAGGCCGTGCACGAGGGCCGGTCCGCTCAGGGTGCCCGGTCCGCCCGGGGTGCCCAGGACGGCGGCCACCCGCAGCAGCAGGAGCACCGGCAGGGCCGGCACGCCGCGGACAACGCGTACCTGCAGCACGGCCAGTACCAGTACCAGGAGCAGTACGCCGGCTATCCGGCCCAGCAGGAGCAGCCGACCGGGCCCGTCCAGCAGGGGCAGGCCGCGCAGCGGCCGGGCCGCGGCGCCGACGACGGCTGGGGCGTCTACGAGCAGGCCGAGCAGCCGCTCCGGGCGGGCCCGGACGACACCGCCGCGGCCGCGGAGCAGCCGGACGCCTCCTGGCCGGCCGACCGGACCATCCAGCTGCGCGTGCCGCCGCCGGCCGTGGACGAGCCGCCGACCGGCGGCCGCGCCGAGCGCCGCCGGGCCGCGCAGGGCCGGATGTCGGTGCGCTCGGGCAGCGGACGCCGCCGGGCGAACGGTCGCGCGGCGGCGGGGGAGCGGGGGGCGCGGCCCAAGGAGTCGGCGCTCGTCGTCGGCGCCCGGTTCGTGGGTGAGTTCTGCATCACGCTCGGCGTGGTGATGCTGCTGTTCGTGTCGTACCAGCTCTGGTGGACCAACGTGCAGGCCGATGCGGCCGCCGACGGCGCCCGCAACCAGCTGGAGCAGCAGTTCGACTCGGCCCAGCCGGCGCCCGGGGCGTCCGGGCAGCCGGCGCCGGACCCGGCCAAGCCGGAGACCTTCGAGCCGGGCAAGGGCTTCGCGATCATCCACCTGCCGAAGCTGGGCCTGAAGTTCCCGATCGCCGAGGGCACCGCCAAGACCTCGGTGCTCGACAAGGGCCTGGTCGGCCACTACACCGGCACCGGCATGCCGGCCGACAAGCAGGGGAACTTCGCGCTGGCCGCGCACCGCAACACCCACGGCGAGCCGTTCCGGCACATCAACCAGCTCGGCAAGGGCGACAAGATCGTGGTGGAGACCGCGACCTCGTACTACACGTACGAGGTCACCGGGGGCATCCCGGAGACCCCGCCGTCGAACGTGAGCGTGATCAAGCCGGTGCCCAACGGCTCCGGGTTCACCCAGCCCGGCCGGTACATCACGCTGACCACCTGCACGCCGGAGTTCAGCTCGAAGGCGCGCTTGATCCTCTTTGGGAAGATGATCGAGGAGCGGCCGCGCAGCCAGGGCAAGCCGCCCGCGCTCACGGCCGGCTGACGGCCGACCGGCAGCAGGGTCCGGGCAACCGGCCCGGGCGGTCGGACGGCGTCGGGCCGGGCGGGCACGCGGCGCCGCCGTCGGACGGTGTGGACAGGCCACGAGGGGGAGCAGCAGTGCAGCAGCAGGACGAGACGGCGGAGCCCACGGCGGACGAGGCCTTCCCGCGGCCCGAGCCCGCGCGCCGCGGGCGCGGCGCGGTGCTGGCCGTGGTCGGGTTCGTCGGCGAGCTGCTGATCACCCTGGGGCTGGTCCTCGGTCTCTTCGTCGCCTACTCCCTCTGGTGGACCAACGTCGAGGCCGACGCCGCGGCGGCCCGGGCCTCCGACCGGCTGCGCGACTCCTGGGCGGCCGGCCCGAGCGCTCCCCCCGGCGGCCCGGCGGCCACGCCGTCCCCCGGCGCGTCCGGCCCGGCCTACGCGGCGGGTGACGGGGTGGGCTTCCTGCACGTCCCGGCGATGGGCCGGGACTACCAGGTGCTGATCCGCATGGGCACCGACCCGGACACCCTGGCCGAGGGCGTCGCCGGGGTGTACGAGCAGCCGTACCGCGCGGCGATGCCGTGGGACGCCGCGGGCAACTTCGCGCTGGCCGCGCACCGGGACGGCCACGGGGCGAAGTTCCACGACCTGGACGCGGTGCAGAAGGGCGACGCGATCGTCGTCGAGACCAAGGACAAGTGGTACGTCTACCGGGTCGACAGCACGCTGGCCGAGACGTCCAAGTACGACACCGGCATCGTCGCGCCCGTCCCGAAGGGTTCCGGCTACCAGTCCCCCGGCCGCTACATCACGCTGACCACCTGCACGCCGGTCTACACCTCGCGCTACCGGATGGCGGTCTGGGGCAGCCTGGTCCGGGTGGACGACGTGGACGCCGGGCGCACCCCACCGCCCGAGCTGCGCCACTCCTAGCGCGAGCCCGACGGTTCCCGCCGGGCGCGGCGCGAACGGTCGGTCCCGCCACGGCCACCGGCAGGACCTCTCGCCGGCCCGGCTCCCGCCCGCGCTCCCTTCATCCGCCGAGCCGGGGCTACCGGCGGGCCCAGGGCGGCCGTCCGGTCCCCGGGGGACCCCATCAGGCCCAGCGGCCCCGCCAGGCCCTGGGGCGGGCCCTCCAGCCCTTCTCGGGGCCGTCCCGTGCCCGTTCGGCCCCGTCCGGGCCCCGGACATCCCCTCCGGACCTCGTCCGGAACTCGTCCGGACCTCGTCCGGACCCCGGCCGGGACGGCCGGAGCCGGCGGAGGCCGCCCCGGGGAACGTCCGGGTTACGCCCGAGGGGCCCGTCGCAGCGGTGTGAACCGCTTCGACGGGCCCCTCGGGCCGGGTCCGGAGCCTCACCGGCTCAGAGCCACGGGAACCACGGATTAGGGGTTGCCCCCTTTGGTGTTGGAGGGCGAGGGGTTGGGACCGTCGTTGCCCCCTTTGGTCGGCTCGGGCGCCCTCGTCATCAGGGTCACCGAGGTGTTCGGGTCCACCTGGGAGCCGGCACCCGGCATCGAGCCCGTCACCAGTGCGTTCGGGTCCTGCGGGCCGAGCAGCGTGTAGCCGAGGCCGAGCGCCTGGAGCTGCTTGGTGGCCTCCTTGACCGTGACGTTCTGCAGCGGCGGGACGGTGACCTTGTCCGGCGCCTTGAAGACGGTCAGCACGATCTTCGTGTTGGCCGGGACCTTGCCGCCCGCCGGCTGCTGCGAGGCGACAGTGTTGATCTTGCTCGGGTCGTTGGTCGGTGTGGTCTTCGACGCGTCGACCTGGAAGCCGGCGGTCTCCAGCGCGGCCTGCGCGGCCTCCTTCTGCTGGCCGACCACGTTCGGCACGGAGATCTTGGCCTTGCCCTGCGAGACGGTCAGCTTCACCGGGGCGCTCGGGTCGGCGGGCGCGCCGGCGGCCGGGTCCTGGGCGAGGACGGTCTCCTGCGGAGCGTTGTCGTCGTCCTTGTACTCCGGCTGCGCGATGTTGGTGAAGCCCGCGTCGGTGAGCGCCTTGGTGGCCTGCTCCTTGGTCTTGCCGGTCACGGTCGGCATGGTGGCCTTGGCCGGGCCGGAGGAGAGCTGCACCGTGATGGTCCCGGCTTCGGCGACCTGCTGGCCGGCCGCCGGGCTCTGGACGCAGATCTGGTCCTTCTTGATGTTGGTGTCCGGGCAGGCGATCTTCTCGCCCTCGGTCACCACCAGCTTGGCCTGCTGGCCGGCGGTCTTGGCTTCCGCCAGCGTCCTGCCCACCAGGTTCGGCGCGCTGACCTTGACCGCGTCCTTCTTGTCGTCCTTCTTGTCGCTGAACATCGCCTGGGCGACGAAGAAGGTGCCGACCAGGACCAGCACGGCGGCCACCGCCAGGACGATCCAGGAGGTGTTGCTCTTCTTCGGCGGCTCCTCGCCGCGCCGGGCGGCGCGGCCGTAGCCGTCCTCGCCCCCGCCACCCGGGCCGCCCGCATAGGTCTGGCCGTAGCCGTCGTCGGAGTAGCCGGGCTGCTGGCCGTAGCCGGGCTGGCCGCCGGCCTGCGGCAGCACCGTGGTCGGACCGCCGCCGGGCTGCTGCGGCAGCACGTTGGTCTGGCCGTACGGGTCGTGCTGCTGCGGGTAGCCGTTCTGGTCGTAGCCGTACCCGGCCGCACCGCCCATGCCGTAGGCGGCGGCCTGCTGGGCGGCGGCCACCGGCAGGCCGTCGAGGAAGCGCTCGATGTCGTCGCGCATCTCGTCGGCGGTCTGGTAGCGGTAGTCGCGCTCCTTGGCGAGCGCCTTCAGGACGATCGCGTCGACCTCGGGGCGCACCTCGGGATCGAAGACGGACGGCGGCTGCGGCTCCTCCCGGACGTGCTGGTACGCCACGGCCACCGGCGAGTCGCCGACGAAGGGCGGGCGCACGGTCAGCAGCTCGTACAGCAGGCAGCCGGTGGAGTAGAGGTCGGAGCGGGCGTCGACCTGCTCGCCCTTGGCCTGCTCGGGGGAGAGGTACTGGGCGGTGCCGATGACGGCCGAGGTCTGCGTCATGGTCATCCCGGCGTCACCCATCGCCCGGGCGATGCCGAAGTCCATGACCTTGACGTTGCCCTGCCGGGTCAGCATGACGTTGGCGGGCTTGATGTCCCGGTGCACGATGCCGGCCCGGTGCGAGTACTCCAGGGCCTGCAGAATGCCGATGGTCATCTCCAGCGCCCGCTCCGGCAGCAGCCGGCGCCCGGAGTGCAGCAGCTCGCGCAGGGTCGAGCCCTCGACGTACTCCATCACGATGTACGGGATCGAGATGCCGTCGATGTAGTCCTCGCCGGTGTCGTACACGGCGACGATCGCGGGGTGGTTCAGGGATGCCGCGGACTGCGCCTCACGACGGAAGCGGGCCTGGAAGGACGGGTCGCGGGCCATGTCGGCCCGGAGCGTCTTCACTGCGACGGAACGGCCGAGCCGGGTGTCATGGGCGAGGTACACCTCGGCCATGCCGCCGCGCCCGAGGACGCCGCCGAGCTCGTACCTGCCGCCTAGGCGACGAGGCTCTTCCATAGTTCCGACCCTCTCCCTCACCCGCCGGTGAGGTTGTGACGTAGGTGTCCCCGCACGCCTTGAGCGACGCCGGCCCGGCCCCGGGTGGTTCTCGCGGTCAGGACCCTGCGGCGCCCCGCGGGCGGCAACGGGCACACCCGCTGCTTGCGGATACGCTACCGGTCGCACCGCGCCGGACCGGAGTCAGCTCTCGGCCGATACCAGACCGGTATCCGTTCGGGGGTGCCGATCGTGACATATCACTCACTCGTGGCGGCCGCTGCTACTTGCCGAGGGCGGCCTGCATCACCGCCTTGGCGATCGGCGCGGCCAGCCTGCCGCCGCTGATGCCGTCGCGGTTGTTGGAGCCGTCCTCGACCACCACCGCCACCGCGACCGACTGGCCGTCGGCGGTCTTGGCGAACGAGGTGAACCAGGCGAACGGAAGGCCGGCGTTGTCCTCGCCGTGCTGGGCGGTGCCGGTCTTGCCGCCGACCTGCAGGCCGGGGATCCGGGCGTTCTTGCCGGTGCCGTTCTCGACCACGGAGACCATCATGTCCTGCAGCTTCTGCGCGGTGGCCGGGCTCATCGGCTGGGAGAACTGCTTCTCGGTGTGCTTGGAGACGGTGGTCAGCGAGGCCGACCGCTCCTGGTCCACCAGGTACGGCTGCATCAGCGAGCCGTTGTTGGCGATCGCGGCGGAGACCATCGCCATCTGCAGCGGGGTGGCCCGGGTGTCGTGCTGGCCGATCGCGTCCATCGCCGTTCCGTCCGGGGTGGAGGCGTTCGGGTAGAGGCTCTTCTCGGAGCGGACCGGGGTGTCCACCGTGCTGTTGAAGCCGAACTTCTCGGCCTGGGCCCGCATCTTGTCCCGGCCGAGGTCCACGCCGATCTTGCCGTAGACGGTGTTGCAGGACTGGTCCATGGCCGACTTGAGCGTGGCGTTCTCGCAGCGCTCGTTGGGGCTCTCGTTCTTCAGGTCGGTCTTGGTGCCCGGCAGGGTGTACGGCTCGGGGGTCTGCGTGGTGTCGTCGATGTTCTGGAACATCCCGTTCTCGAACGCCGCGGTCGCGGTGACCAGCTTGAACGTCGAGCCGGGGGGGTAGGTCTCGCGCAGCGCGCGGTTGAGCAGCGGCTTGTTGGTGTCGGCGTTGAGGTTGTTCCAGGCCTCGCCGTCGGACTTCTCGAAGCCGGAGAAGGTGCTCGGGTCGTAGGAGGGCGTGGAGACCAGGGCCAGGATGGCGCCGGTGCGCGGGTCGAGGGCGACCACCGCACCCTTCTTGTTGCCCAGGCCGTCGAAGGCGGCCTTCTGCGCCTTGGCGTTGATCGTCGTGACGACGTCGCCGCCCTTCTTCGGCTCACCGGTCAGCATGTCCAGGGTGTTGCGGAAGAACAGCCGGTCGTCCGTCCCGGAGAGGATGCCGTCCTCCAGGTTCTCCAGCCCGGTGCTCTGGAAGGCCGAGGTGTAGCCGGTGACCGGCGCGTACATCGGGCCGTCGATCCAGGTGCGCTTGTACTTGTAGCGCAGGCCGTTGACGAACTCGGAGGAGGTGACCGGCTGCCCGCCGACGATGATGTTGCCGCGCGGGTGGGCGTAGCGGTCGAACTCCTGGCGCTTGTTGTTCTTGTTGGTGGCCCAGGACTCGGCCTGGACCCCCTGCACCCAGTTGGTGCGGACCATCAGGGCCAGGATCAGCACGAGGCAGAAGATCGAGACCCGGCGGATCGGCTTGTTCACGAGACGGGTCCTCCCTGGACCTCAGGGGTGGGCGACGGCTCGACCCCCGGTCGGCGGGCGTTGTCGCTGATCTTCAGCAGGATCGCGACCAGGGCCCAGTTGGCGACCACCGAGGACCCGCCCTGGGCGAGGAACGGCATGGTCATACCGGTCAGCGGGATCAGGCCGGTGACGCCGCCGGCGACCACGAAGACCTGGAGCGCCATCGCCGAGGAGAGGCCGACGGCGAAGAGCTTGCCGAACGGGTCCCGGGCGGCGACCGCGGTGCGCAGGCCGCGCTGGACCAGCAGGGCGTAGAGCATGAAGATCGCCATCAGGCCGGTGAGGCCGAGCTCCTCGCCGAACGAGCCGAGGATGAAGTCGCTCTTGGCGGCGAAGTCGATCAGCCAGGAGCGGCCCTGGCCGAGGCCGGAGCCGGTGACCCCGCCGGAGCCCAGCGCCATCAGCGACTGACCGATCTGTTCGGTCGCGCCGGGGGGCGGCTTGGGGGCGAAGGCGGCCATCGGGTCGAGCCAGGCGTCGATGCGGACCTTGACGTGGCTGGCGGTCGAGGCGACCGCGACCGCGCCGCCCACGGACATCAGCAGGCCGAAGATGATCCAGCTGGTGCGCTCGGTGGCGACGTACAGCATCACCACGAAGAGGCCGAAGTACAGGAAGGACGAGCCGAGGTCGTTCTCGAAGATCAGGATCAGCAGGCTGAGCAGCCAGATCACGATGATCGGCCCGAGGTCGCGGCCGCGCGGCAGGTAGAGGCCCATGAAGCGGCGGCTGGCCAGGGCCAGTGCGTCCCGCTTCACCATCAGGTAGCCGGCGAAGAACACGGTGAGGATGATCTTGGCGAACTCGCCGGGCTGGATCGAGAAGGCGCCCATCCGGATCCAGATCTTGGCGCCGAAGTCCTCCTTGCGGGCCGGGAAGAAGGCCGGCGCCGCGAGCAGCACCAGGGCTGCCGCCATCGAGATGTAGGTGTAGCGCTGGAGGACCCGGTGGTCCTTCAGGAAGATCATCACGAAGATGAAGAACGCCACCCCGAGGCCCGACCACATCAGCTGGTTGGCGGCGGCGGGGTAGTTGTTGTGCAGCAGCTTCCCGGCCTTGTCGAGGCGCCAGATCATCACCACGCCGAGCCCGTTGAGCAGGGTGGCGATCGGCAGCATCAGCGGGTCGGCGTACGGGGCGAAGCGGCGCATCAGCAGGTGCGCGATCAGGGCCAGCGCACCCATGCCGAGGCCGTAGCCGAGCATGCCGGCGGGCAGCGAGTCGTCCATCGCGAGGCCCACGTTGGCGTAGGCGAGGACCGGCAGCACCACCGCGAAGGCCAGCATCGCCAGCTCGGTGTTGCGCCGGTTCGGCGTGCCCGGGGCCGAGATGGTGGTGTTGCCCCGGCGCCGGGAGGACGCGCGGTCCGCCGGTACGCCGTTGGACCGGCGGTTGGCGCCGTTGCTCACGTCGAAGGTGCTCATGCTCCCGCCTCTCCCCCGGCCGCCGACCGGGAGGAACCCGGTCGCGCGGCAGGGGCAGGCGCCCACGCGCGCCTCTCGATCATTAGCTCGCTCACTTGGGGGCCGCTCCCTGACGGCCGGCGGGCCCGCAGCGGGCGGGCCTATGTCGGGTCACGGCCGTCACGGCTTCGGGCAGGAGTCGGCCTTCTGCCGCTCCTCGTCGGAGAAGCCGGGCAGGTCGCCCTGCGGCCCGGTGGCCGGGGCGGCGGCGCTCTGGCTGGGAGCCGCCGTGCTGGGCGTCTGGGTCGCGCTCGGGGTGGGCGCGGCCGCGGCCGGGGCCCGGCCGGTCGCGGACGGGCTGGGCGAACCGGCCGCCAGGAACCCGGCGTGCGCCACCGCCGCGGTGGGCGCCGCGGTGGGCTGGCCGGCCGCCGGCGTGCCCGCGGCGGCCTGGCCGTTCGCGTTCGCCCGGGCGTCGGCGACCCGGCGGCAGAAGGTGGCCTGCTCGGCCAGCTTCTTCACCTTGTCGTCGGCGTCGCCGAAGCTGCTCGCCGTGATGGTGTTCGTCACGTGGGTGCGCTGGTCCTGCGGCAGGTACTTGAGCTCGATGTCCTTGTACGAGGTGTGCACCGAGGACAGGTTCAGCCCCACCAGGTTCTGGTTGAGGCCCTGGTAGATGGCGACGTGGTCGCCGTCGGCACCGACGTAGTACTGGCCCTGCGTCCACTTGTAGCCGAAGAAGCCGGCACCGCCGAGCAGGCCCAGGGTGACGAGCGCCACCACCGAGAGCTTCAGCGCCTTGCCCTTGCGCTTGCGCGGCGGCTCGTCGTCGAAGTCCTCGGTGCCGTAGACGGACGGCTCGGCGGCGCCGTAGCCGCCGTCGTAGCCCTCCGCCGGGCCGAAGCCGCCCGGGGCGGCGCCGTACCCGGCGTCGTAGCCCTCGGCGGGGCCGAAGGCGCCCTGCGGGGAGCGCCCGAGGCCGGCCGCCCGGCCGGCCGGGGTGTCGGCGATCGAGCGGTCGGCCGCGGCCGAGGACGGCGGGGTGTCGGCGACCGCGCCGACGACCACCGGGACGTCGTTGAACTGCCCGCTCATGGTGTCGGTGGCGCCGACGTCGATGACGTCCGCCACGATGCAGGTGATGTTGTCCGGACCACCGCCGCGCAGCGCGAGCTGGATCAGCTCCTGCACGGTCTGCTCGGGCGAGTAGAAGCTCCCGAGGGTGTCCTGCAGGGTCTGGTGGCTGACCGGACCGGAGAGGCCGTCGGAGCAGATGAGGTAGCGGTCGCCGGCCCGGACCTCGCGGATCGACAGGTCCGGCTCGACCTGGCCGCGGCCGTCCAGCGCCCGCATCAGCAGCGAGCGCTGCGGGTGGGTCTCGGCCTCCTCGGGCGTGATCCGACCCTCGTCGACCAGGCGCTGCACCCAGGTGTGGTCCTGGGTGATCTGCACCAGCGAGCCGTCCCGCAGCAGGTAGGCGCGGGAGTCGCCGACGTGCACCAGGCCCATCCGCTGGCCGGTCCACAGCATCGCGGTGAGGGTGCAGCCCATGCCCTCGAGCTGCGGATCCTCCTCGACCATCTGCCGGAGGCGGTCGTTGGCGCCCTGGACGGCGTCGCCGAGCAGGGTCAGCAGGTCGGCGCCCGGCACGTCCTCGTCCAAGCGGACGATGGAGCCGAGCACCTCGGAGGACGCGACCTCACCGGCCGCGGCGCCGCCCATGCCGTCGGCCACGGCAAGCAGCCGCGGGCCGGCGTAGCCGGAGTCCTCGTTACCCTCCCGGATCAGCCCCTTGTGGGAGCCGGCGGCGAAGCGCAGCACCAGGGTCATGCGACCTGAGCCCCCCTCTGGGTCATGGACGGGATGCTGTCCCTCATGCGCTCTACTTCCGCAGTTCGATGACGGTCCTGCCGATACGGATCGGCATGCCCGGCTGGAGCGGTGTCGGCGCGGTCAGGCGCTGCCGGTCCAGATAGGTGCCGTTGGTGGAGCCTAGATCCTCGACCGTCCACTGCCCAGTCTGATCGGGATAGATCCTGGCATGCCGGGAGGACGCGTAGTCGTCGTCCAGGACGATGGTGGAGTCGTGCGCGCGGCCCAGCGTGATGGTCTGGCCCTGCAGCGCGACGGTGGTCCCGGCCAGCGAGCCCGCGACGACGACCAGCTGCGTCGGGGCACCGCGGCGACGGCCGCCGCCCTGGGTCTGCTGGGTGGCCGGCTGCCCCTGCGGGGCGCGGCCGGGGGCCGTGGCGGCCCCGCCGGTCGCGGTCGCGGCGCCCCCGCGGCGCGAGGGCCGGGGGTTCACCCTGGTGCCGAAGAGGTCGCTGCGGATCACTTGGACCGCGACGATGACGAAGAGCCACAGCACGGCGAGGAAACCCAGCCGCATGACCGTGAGGGTCAGTTCAGACATAACCGCGCCGCTCTACCCTTCGACCTGTCGGTAGACGATGGTGGTGGAGCCCACGACGATTCGCGAGCCGTCGCGGAGCGTAGCGCGCTGGGTGTGCTGTCCGTCCACCACGATGCCGTTGGTGGACCCGAGGTCCAGCACCATCGAGGGGGTGCCGGGGCGGATCTCGGCGTGCTTGCGGGAGACACCGGGGTCGTCGATCCGCACGTCGGCCTCGGTCGAGCGGCCGAGCACGCAGGCGTTCCCGGAGATCTGGTGGCGGGCGCCGTTCACCTCGATCCAGCGGCGGACGGAGGTGCCGTGGCCGGCGCCCGGGAACGGGCGCACGTTGCCGCCCGCGGGCGGGGCGCCGGCGGGCATGGCGGGGGGCGCGGCCGGCGGCGGGGGCGCACTGTACCCGGCGGCGCCGGGCTGCTGCCACGGTGCGCCGGGGGCCGGGGCGGCCGGCGGGCGGCCGTAGCCGCCGCCCTGGGTGGGCTGCGCCGGGGCCTGCTGCTGCGGCTCCTCGGCGGCCAGGGTGCGGCTGCGCACCCGGTACAGGCCGGTGTCCAGGTCGTCGGCCTTCTCCAGGTTCACCTGGAGCGGGCCCATGAAGCTGTACCGCTGGGCCTCGGCGTACTCGCGGACCATGCCGGCCAGCTCGTTGCCCAGCTGGCCGGAGTAGGGGCTCAGGCGCTCGTAGTCGTGCGGGCTCAGCTCGACGATGAAGTCGTTGGGCACGACGGTGCGGTCGCGGTTCCAGATGCTCGCGTTGTTGTCGCACTCGCGCTGCAGGGCGCCGGCGATCTCCACGGGCTGGACCTCGGACTTGAACACCTTGGCGAAGGTGCCGTTGACGAGACCCTCAAGTCGCTGCTCGAACTTCTTCAGCACTCCCATGGGGCACCCCCTTCCAGGGTTCGTTCGCCTGCCTGCCGACCGGATCCCGGGGAGCCGGTCGCGCCTACTTGCGGTACTTCCGTACTGATCGTATCCACGCCGGGGCCATCCGTACGGTTCCCGGACCGCGTGGTGCCCGGGGGTGGGCTCGGACACACAGGGTGACGCATCCCCGCGGCAGCATGCCAGGGCTACCCCTCCGACAGGTGCCTCATCCCTCGCTCGCCAGTTCGCCGGGCATCCGTTCGGATGCGCTCGGCCGCTCCGGGAAACGGATTCGGAGGTGGCCCGCAGGTCGTGCTACTGTTTTCCACGTCGGAAGGGGCGCCCGCAAGGGAGCCGGATCGAAGAGCCGCGAAGGTCCACATGGTACCGGGCGGATCGGCTGGTCGGCTGGCAACCACGACAAACACCCATGCGCGGGTGGCGGAATAGGCAGACGCGCTGGATTCAGGTTCCAGTGCCCGAAAGGGCGTGGGGGTTCAACTCCCCCCTCGCGCACAGCGAAACCCCGCAGGTCTTCGGATCTGCGGGGTTTTCTCGTTTCTCCGCGGTTCCGCCCCGGCCCGTCGGGGGAGTCCGCGGCCCGTCGGGGCGGTCCCGCGGTGCGTCGCCGGAGGCCGCGCGGCCGGCTCAGCCCCCGCCGGCCGGCAGGTCGGCGCGGACCTCGAAGCCGCCCTCGGGGGTCGGCCCGGCCGTGAGCGTGCCACCGAGCAGCTGGGCGCGCTCCCGCAGGCCGACCAGCCCGTGCCCGCCGCCCGGCAGCGTCTCGGCCGGCCGCACCGGCGGGGCGTCGTTGCGGACCTCGACCCGCAGCCGGCGGCCGCGGGCGCTGACCCTCACGTGGACGGCGGCCTCCGGCGCGTACTTGGTGATGTTGGTGAGCGCCTCCTGCACCGTCCGGTAGGCGGCCCGTTCGACCGCCTCCGGCCAGGGCCGGTCGCCGGGCGCCAGCTCGGCCTCGGCGGTCAGACCGCTCTCCCGGATCAGCTGCGGCAGGTCGGCCAGCCGGGGCTGCGGGGCCAGCGGGGCGTCCGGGCGCAGGCCTGAGGTGCGCAGCACCCCGACCATCTGCCGCAGCTCCTCGAGCGTGCGCACGGAGAGCTCCCGGATGGTCCGGGCGGTGGCGGCGGCGGCCGGATCGGCGGTGCTGACCTGGAGGGCCCCGGCCTGGATGCTGATCAGGCTGACCTGGTGCGAGACCACGTCGTGCATCTCCCGGGCCAGCCGGCCGCGCTCGCTGATCAGGACCCGCTCCGCGAGCAGCCGGCTCTCCCGCTCCTGGCCCCGGGTCAGCTCGTCCAGCCGGGCGGCCAGCTCGCGCCGGGTGCGGGAGAGCAGCCCGGTGGCGGCCGGACCGGCGGCCAGCATGACCGACTGGATCGCGTACAGGGCGGTGTCCCGGTTGAGCGCGAAGGTCTGCTCGGACAGTGGCCAGTGGAAGAACTCGACCAGGGCGAAGAGGGTCGCGGACGGCACCACCACGCGCGGGGAGGGGCGCTCGGCGGCCACCGTGTAGACGGCGGTTATCGGGGCGAGCCAGATGTCGTCGACGTAGCTGCCGGGCATGGTCAGCAGCAGCACGGTGACCGGGAAGCGCCGGCGCCAGAGCAGGGCGACGGCGGCGAGCGTCGAGAACAGGACCTGCCACCAGGGTGCGTCCCGGGCCACCAGCGCGGCGTCCACCAGGGAGTAGAGGGTGGGCAGCAGCAGCATCAGCCAGGGCGCCGTGTACCAGGGCCCCGCCGGTCTGGCGGGGGGCGGTCCGTCCGTGCTCATGCGCCGTCGCCGGGCTTGGGCCGCACCAGGCCGGCCCGGTGGGCGATGACGGCGGCCTGCACCCGGTTGGCGGCGCCGAGCTTCCCGAGGATCGCGCTGATGTGGTCCTTCACCGTGCCGGTGCCGAGGAAGAGCCGGTCGGCGATCTCGGCGTTGGACAGGCCCTCGCCGAGCAGCGCCAGCACGTCGAGCTCGCGGCCGGTGAGGGAGCGGGCCAGGCCGGCCGCCTCGGCGTCCGGCCCGCCGCCGTCCACGTAGCCGCCGATCACGGTGCGGGTGACGGTCGGGGAGAGGATGTTGCCGCCGGCCGCCAGCACCCGGACGGCGTGCACCAGCTGGTCGGGGGCGGTGTCCTTGAGCAGGAAGCCGGCCGCGCCGGCGCGCAGGGCGGTGCCGATGTACTCGTCGGTGTCGAAGGTGGTCAGCATCGCCACGGCCGGGGGGTCGGGGAGGGCCCGCAGCCGCCGCAGCACGGAGATCCCGTCCAGGTCGGGCATCCGGATGTCGAGCAGCACCACGTGCGGGCGCAGGCGCAGGACGCACTGCTCGGCCTGCCCCCCGGAGCAGTCGCCGACCACCTCCAGATCGGGGGCGGAGCCGACGATCAGGCCGAGGCCGGAGCGGACCAGGATCTCGTCGTCGACGATCAGCACACGGGTGGTGGTGATGGTCCCCTCCTCGGTTCGGGCGCCCGGGCCCGCCGGTCCGCGCTCGATGTGGTCTGTTTGCGCGGTTTCGAGACTAGTGCGTGGCCGGCGATCCGTGCCGGGCCGGCGTGCGCGGGGGCGGAACGCACGACGGGTGTGCACCCCCGCCGTTCGGCGGGGGTCGGAATCGCCTACCGGGTTCACGCAATTCTCATCCGGGGTGGGGAACCATGGAATTGGCTGCCCCTTTGCCGGTTCTTCCGGCCTCGGCGAGGGCCGCTGGTCAGTCCGTCGGGCCCGTGCGGGCGCCCGGCGCCGGGCCGTGTGCGGATGCGCCCCATCATCTGATCGTTTGGAATTGAGCTGTGTCGTCCACTGTGAAGTCGGAGCCGTCCGCCGCCTCGACCGGGTCCCGGCCGGGGTCCCTGCTGGACCGGTGGCGCCCGCGCGCCGCGACGGCCACCGTCTGGTACCTGCGCCTGATCGCGCTGCTGAACCTGGTGACCGTGCTGCTGGCGCCGTTCCGGGACCAGGTCGAGACGCACAACGAGGGCGAGTACTTCACCCCCTACCTGATGACGGCAGGCCTCAGCAGCGCCGTGCTGTCGGTGTTCCTCGCCATCGCGATGCGGCGGCGCAAGCGGGCCGCGTGGATCTTCAACACCGCGCTGGCCGGGCTCTTCGCGCTGCTCTACCTGGTGGCCATGGCGCTGCCCGGCGAGGGTTTCGACCGGCACCCGCTGAACTACGTCTCCACCGTGCTGACCTGCTCCTTCGTGCTGGCTCTGCTGGTCGGGCGGAAGGAGTTCACCTCCAAGGGCGACCGCTCCAACCCGAAGACCGCGGCGGCCACCTTCGTCGGCGGCCTCGCCTTCGGCGGCGTCGTCGGCGCCCTGCTGGTCTGGCTGGCCAACGACCGCTCGGGCGCCGACTTCTGGGACCTCTTCCGCTACTCGGTCGGCCGCATGATCACCATCACGCCGTCCGAGCACCTGCGCTCGGTGATCTCCGCGCCGACCTGGGTCAACGCGGTGATCAACGCGATGGGCGCGGTGCTTTTCCTGCTCGTCCTCTACGTGGCCTTCCGTAGCCCCCGGGGCAAGGAGCTGCTGACCCCGGAGGACGAGGAGCAGCTGCGCGGGCTGCTGGACAAGCAGGGCGAGCGGGACTCGCTGGGCTACTTCGCGCTGCGCCGGGACAAGGCCGTGGTGTTCTCCCCCAGCGGCAAGGCGGCGGTGACCTACCGGGTGGTCGGCGGGGTCTCGCTGGCCTCGGGCGACCCGATCGGGGACCCGGAGGCCTGGCCCGGCGCGATCGACGCCTGGCTGGCCGAGGCCCGCGAGCACGCCTGGGCGCCGGCCGTGATGGGGGCCTCCGAGGAGGCCGGGGTGATCTACGCCCGGCACGGGCTGGACGCGCTGGAGCTGGGCGACGAGGCGATCGTCGAGCTGGACGAGTTCTCGCTGGACGGCCGGGCGATGCGGGTGGTGCGCCAGGCCTACAACCGGGTCAAGCGGGCCGGCTACACGGTGCGGATCCGGCGGCACGAGGCCATCCCGGAGTCCGAGATGGCCGAGCTGGTGGCCAAGGCCGACCAGTGGCGCGACGGCGCGACCGAGCGCGGCTTCTCGATGGCGCTCGGCCGGCTCGGCGACCCGGCCGACGGGCGCTGCGTGATGCTGGAGTGCCACGACGGCGACGGCGAGCTGAAGGCGTTGCTGAGCTTCGTCCCGTGGGGGCCGGACGGGCTCTCGCTGGACCTGATGCGCCGGGCCCGGGACACCGAGAACGGCCTGATGGAGTTCATGGTGATCGAACTCCTGCAGCGTGCGGACGAGGTCGGGCTGAAGCGGGTCTCGCTGAACTTCGCGATGTTCCGTTCCGTTTTCGAGCGCGGTTCGCGGCTGGGCGCCGGGCCGGTGCTCCGGCTCTGGCGCTCCGTGCTGGGCTTCTTCTCCCGCTGGTGGCAGATCGAATCCCTGTACCGGGCCAACGCCAAGTACCGGCCGATCTGGGAGCCGCGTTATCTGCTCTTCGAGAAGAGCAGCGAGATTCCGCGGATCGGTATCGCGAGCGCCCGGGCCGAGGGCTTCATCACCGCACCGAGCCTGCCCGCTCTGTTCCGTCGCCGGCACTCCGGGACCGCCGTGGCGGTTCCCCGGGTGCCGGTGGCGGCGCGGGACGGGAAGGGGTAGTCCCTCCGCCGGGGGGCGGAGGGGACCGGTCGTCCGGATGGGGGTGTTTCGCGCTGTTCCCTCCCCCCAGAGGATGACGCGGCTCCCCTTCTATGCCGATGTGGATTCATTAATCGGCTTCTAATGTTGGGGTGGGTCGGGAAGGCGTTCCGGCTGCGGGGATGGCTTCGGGGATTTGGAGAGACTGTTGTGGTTGACCTGACCCACGCGGGGGGCGTGCGAAAGGGGCCGCTGGCTATTGCCGGAGCGGCCGCTGTCGCCGAGTGGGGATTGCTGTTCGGCACGGTTCGCGAGCGACTGGTGGCGAGGAAGTTCGCCGCCGTCCCGCTCGCCACCGCGGCGACGGCCCTGATCCTGCTGTTCAGCATCGTCCAGCACCTGCCGGGCGGGGAGCGGCTCGTCACCCACATCGGGGTGGTGAAGGCCGCGCTGCCGCTGGAGGTCTCGCTGCTGCGGACGCCGCTGTCGCTGTACGTGCCGGCGCTGGACCTGCCGGTCTGGGGGGCGCTGGCGCAGGTCTTCGTGGTCTTCGGCATCGCCGAGATCGTGCTCGGCCGGCGGCTGACCCTGGTGGTGGCCTACGCCTGCACGCTGGCCGGGACGCTGTTCGCCCGGGTAGGGGTGGCGATCGGCCCGGAGCACGTGTTCGGCTTCCCGAAGTGGGTCTCCCACGTCCGCGACACCGGCCCGTCGGCGGCCGTGGTGGCGCTGGCGATCTGCATCGCCTTCCGCTGCCGGGCCTGGTTCACGGCCGGTCTGGTGGTGGCGCTGATGGTCGGCGAGGCGATCATCCTGCCGAACCTGGCGGGTCTGGAGCACGTGGTCGCGGTGATCATGGCGCTGCTGATCGCCGTCTCGGTGGAGGTGTTCGGGGACTTCTGGCCCCGCGTGCTGGCCGGGGTCGGCGCGGCCGCATCGGTGGCCGCGGCCGCCTCGATGGAGGTGGCCGCCGAGGCCCGCCGCCGGACGTCCGCCGGCGCCGCCCAGGCCTGACCGTGGGGCCCGCTCGCCCCGGGGTGGTGCTCGGGGCGGGCGGGCAGCGGGTTCGGGCCAGGGGCGGCGGGGCTCAGGCGGGCGGCAGCGGGAGCTCGAACCAGACCACCTTGCCGACGGCCTTGCGGGCGGTGCCCCAGTGCTCGGCGAGCTTGGTGACCAGGGTCAGGCCGCGGCCGGTCTCGCCCAGCTGCTCGGCCGGCTCCAGCGACGGCAGGTTGTGGTTGTCGTCGCTCACCTCGACCAGGAGCTTGTCCACCCGGATCAGCTGCAGCTGGACCTGGTCCCGGGCGACCCGGACGGCGTTCGTCACCAGCTCGCTGACCAGCAGCTCGGTGGTGTCGCTCAGCGTCTCCAGGTGCCAGGCGGCGAGCTGCTCGCGGACCAGGGCCCGGGCACGACGGACCTCGCGCTGGTCGACCGTGAGGTCCCAGGTGGCGACCTCGGTCGGCGCGACGCCGTCGAAGCGGGCCACCAGCAGGGCGACGTCGTCCTTGCGGTCGTCCGAGTGGAGCCGCTCCAGCACCACGTCGCAGGCCTCCTCCGGGCTCTGCCGCGGGTCGATCAGGTTCCCGCAGAGCGCCGCCAGCCCCGCTCCTATGTCCCCGCCCCGGACCTCGACCAGGCCGTCGGTGCAGAGCACCAGCATCGAGCCGTCGGAGACGTCGATGGTCTTGGCGACGAACGGCACGCCGCCGACGCCGATCGGGGCCCCGGCCGGGATCTCCAGCAGCTCGCCGCTGCCGTCGGGGTGCACCAGTACCGGGGGCACGTGGCCGGCGCTGGCCAGCTCGCAGGTCCGGTTGATCGGGTCGTAGACCGCGTAGAGGCAGGTGGCGAGGTGGTCGTCGCCGAGCTTGTGGGCCAGGTTGTCCAGGTGGCGCAGCAGCTGGCCGGGCGGCAGGTCGAGGGCGGCCAGGGTCTGCATCGCGGTGCGGAAGCGGCCCATCGCGGCGGCCGAGTGCAGGCCGTGGCCCATCACGTCGCCGACGACCAGGGCGACCCGGCTGCCGGGCAGCTGGATCGCGTCGAACCAGTCGCCGCCGACCTCGGCCTTGGAGTCGCCCGGCAGGTAGCGGTGGGCGATCTGCACGCCGGGGATCTGCGGCGGGCGGGTCGGGATCATCGAGCGCTGCAGGGTGGTGGCGACCTTGGACTCGGCCCGGTGCAGCCGCGCGTTGTCGAGCGAGAGCGCGGCGCGGGCGGCCAGCTCCTTGAGAGTGGCGGCGTCGCCCTCGTCGAAGGGGGCCCGGTCGGGCAGCCGGAGCAGTTTGAGGATGCCGAGCACGGTGCCCCGGGCGGAGAGCGGCACCACCAGCATCGAGCGCCCGGTGACCAGGGAGGCGAGCCGGGGTCCGCCGAGCGCGGCGGCGTAGTCGACGGCGACGTCCGGGCTGACCACCGGGACCAGGACCGGCTGGTTCAGCTGGAGCGCCATGCCGGGCGGGGTGCGGCGGGGCATGGCGACCAGCGCGCCCTCGGCGAGGACGTGGTCCCACTGTCCGGCGGACTCGTTGTAGACCAGGGCGACCCGGCGGAGCATGGTGTCGTCGTCCGGCCGGGCCTCGGGCAGCTCGGAGTCGGAGATCAGGCCGTCCACCAGGTCGACGCAGGCGAAGTCGGCGACCCGGGGGACGAGCACCTGGCAGAGCTCGTGCGCGGTGAAGCCGAGGTCGAGGGTGGTGCCGACCTTGCCGCCGACCTCGTTGAGCAGGGCCAGCTGCTCGCCTGCCTGGCCGTTGGTGAGGAACGGGCCGAGCCGGCCGCTCGGCCGGGAGCCCTCCTCCGCGGCGGCGGGACAGGGCACGCTCGGGGGTGTGGCCTGGTCGCCCCGGCGGGCCTGGTGGCCGTTGGCGGACGATTCGACGGCGGCCTGCTCGATGGCGGGTCCTCCTGTGGACGGGGCCGGGGCGGTCGGGGCCCGTTCGGCCGGGGTGGCCGCGGGCGGGGCGCCCGCGGCGGCCGCGGGGTGCTCGGTCGGCCGGCCCGCCGCGGCGGGGGCGGCGGGCCGCTCGGCGGCGTCGCGCTGGACGGGCAGCGGCCCGGCGGGTCGGCGGCCGGGCGCGGACTGCTCCGGCTGCGGCGGACCGCTCCGGCCGGCCCGCTGCTGGGCGGTCGGGTAGCGGCGGCCGATGCCGGCGGCGGCGTGGGCGGCCCCGGTCGGCGGGTCGGCGGGCAGGACGGGCAGCACGGTGGCGGGGTCCAGCCGCAGGGCGGGCAGGCCGGCGCGGCCGAGCCCGTCGAGCAGGGCGGCCCGGCGTTCGGCGGAGCCCGCCGGGAGCAGCCGGGCGAACGGCTCGGGCACCGGGCGGCCGGGGGCGGTCAGGGCGGCGGAGAGCCGGTGGAAGCCGCCCCGGGCGGCGGGGGCCGCGGTGAACGGCAGCCGGCGCTCGCCGAGGGCGAGTCGCGGGCCGGCCGAACGCAGCGGGCGGGCGTCGGCGGCCAGGGCCAGCAGGCCGGCGGACGGGTCGGCCGGGCGGTACGCCCACCAGAGCACGTCGCGCAGGTGCTCCTCGCGGTCGACGACCGGCATCCGCCCGGCCCAGGCGCCCTCGGCGGCGGTCAGTTCGGCCAGGGTGTCCAGGGCGTCGCAACGGCGGCGGGCGCCGGGTGCGGCGGGCCCGGGGACGCCGCGCGGCTCGACGGCGGGCAGCAGGCCGGTGGCCGAGCGGTCCTGGGCGACGTCGGCGCGGTGCCCGAACAGCTCCTCGGCGGCCCGGTTCCACTGCGCGATCCGACCCGTGCGGTCGACCAGCACGAGGGCGAGCCGGACCAGGGCGACCACGCCTGACGACTGGTCACCCGACGCGGCTGCGGGGGCGGCCGCGGTGGCCGCCGGACGCGCTGTGGAGTTGGGCTCGTCCACCATGGATTCGGTCTGCTCCCGCCTGGCCGCCACGCCTGGAGGCGGCCGTCTCTACGGAGGAAGGCACGCTGTGCGGATACCAGCGAAGCACGGACCCGGCCGGACTCGGTACCGAAACGGGGAGATTCATCAGTATCAGTTGCGTGTCACTCGGCGTGCGCCGGTCCGCACTCCCCGTCCACCGGGGGCAGCGCCCCGGACGGAGGGTCCCGCCGAGGGCAGGTGGCGGGGAAACCGCCCGGGGTAGGGTGGCAGGCCGAGCCGTGCCGTGCGGCGGGCACCCGGAGGGCCGGGCGGCAGGTCGAGGGCGGCGGCACCGAGTCGGCAGGACGAGACAGAGGCGAGACGTGACCGCGCAGATCCCCGCCCGCTGGACGGACCCGGAGCAGCAGGAGCTGGAGGAGCGGGTCGCCGCCGCCGAACTCGCCTGGCTCACCATGGACGTCGACGTGCAGACGCTGCGGGTCGAGATCGACAACTTCGCCCTGATCCACCACCAGCTGCTCGGCCCGCTCTACGCCCGGCTGGACGAGCTGGACGCACTGGTCGCCGAGACGGTGGCCGCCCGCACCGGGCACCCGGAGGACGTCCGGCGGGCCGCCGAGGCACGCCGACGGGTGGACGAACTGCCCGACCTGGACGCGCTGTTCGACAGCGTCCAGGAGCAGGAGGCGGCCCCGCCGCCGGCCGCGCCGGCCCGGGTGCGGCCCGGCCGGGAGGCCCAGCGGATCTACCGCGACCTGGTCCGCCGCGCCCACCCCGACCTGACCACCGACCCGGCCGAGCAGGAGCGCCGGGCGGCGTTCCTGGTCCGGGTCAACGAGGCCTACGCGTTCGGCGACACCGCCGCGCTGGAGGGGCTCGCCGCGGAGTGGTCGACCGCCCCCGAGGCGGCGCCCGCGGCGGACTCCCCCGACCGGCTCGGCTGGCTGCGCCGCCGGCTGGAGTGGCTGAACGCCAAGATCGCCGAGACCGCCACCGAACAGGTCCGGCTGGAGAACACGGCGATGGGCCAGCTGCTCGCGCTCGCCCCGCAGGACCCGGACAAGCTGCTGGAGGAGCTCGCCGAGCAGCTGCTGGCGAAGGCCGCCGCCCAGCAGGCCGAGCTGGAGCGGCTGCTCGGCGGGGGCCCCGCGGTGCGGGACAATGGACCGGACCGTTCCGAGCCCCAGGAGAGCCAGACGATGTTCGCCCAGATCCCCACCACCGACGCCGCCTCCGTCCCCGCCGACGCCGTCCTGCTCGACGTCCGCGAGCAGGACGAGTGGGACGCCGGGCACGTGGACGGCGCGCTGCACATCCCGATGGGCCAGCTGATCGCGCGGATCGACGAGCTGCCGGAGGAGAAGCTGTACGTGTTCTGCCGGGTCGGCGGGCGCTCCGCGCAGGTCGTCCAGTACCTGGTGCAGAACGGCCGGGACGCGGTGAACGTGGACGGCGGCATGTACGCCTGGGAGGGCGCCGGCCGTCCGATGGTCTCCTCCGGCGGCCAGCCCGCCTTCGTCCTCTAGGCACTGTCCGGGGCGGCTTCGTCCCCCGGGCTCGGTCCGGGGCGCCTTCGGCCTCCGGCGCCGGGCGCCGCCCCACCGGCCGCGGCTCCCGCCGCCGTAGCCGGTAGGGCAGGATGGGCGCGCGACCGAGCCGGGACAAGGACCGGCGGCGCCCGCCGGGTGGCGCACCTCCCGGCCGCAGCTCGGGGGAGGGTCCATGGGGGAGAGCGCCGACGCGCCGCCCGGGGGGCGGGCCTGGTCGAGGCCGGCGCTGGTGGTGCTCGGTACGGCCGGCGCGCTGCTCGTGGCGGGCACCGGGCTCTTCCTCGGCGCGGTGTTCCTGCACGTCGCCCCGGCCAACACGCTGTCCCGGGAGTACCGGGACGAGGTCGACGGCCTGGTGTACCCGGAGTTCGAGCAGAACTGGAAGCTGTTCGCGCCCAACCCGCTGCAGCAGAACGTCACCCTGGACGCCCGGGTGCGGACGGTCGAGCCCGGCGGCGCCACCCGCACCCACGACTGGATCGGGCTGACCGCCAGGGACATCGCCGCGATCCGCGGCAACCCGGCGCCCAGCCATGCCGACCAGAACCTGCTCCGCCGGGCCTGGGACTTCTACGAGGGCTCGCACAACGCCCAGGACGATTCGCTGACCAACCCGCGCGGCAAGCTGGCCGAGCAGTACCTCAAGCGGATCGCGCTGCAGCGGATCGGCCGCACCGTCGAGGGCGACCGGATACTGGAGATCGAGTTCCGGGTGACGACCGCGACCGTCCCGCCGCCGGACTGGAGCGGCGAGGCCGCGCCGCCCGCGCCGAAGGTGCGCGAGCTGCCCTGGTGGCCGGTCAACGACGAGGACCACCGGGGGCTCGGGTGAACGAGACGACGCAGGCGGCGGGCGCCGGACCGCTGCTCGACGGTGTCCCCGCCCGGCCGGCCGCTCCGGCGGTGCCCGCTCCGCCGGTGCCCGCGGCGCCGGCCGCCCGCCGGGGCCCGGGGGCCGGCGCGGTGTTCGCCCGGCTCTTCGCGGCCTTCACCGGCCGGGCGCTCGGGCGGTACCAGGCGGCGGCGGTGCGGATCGGCTTCGGCCTGGTCTGGCTGGCCCACCTGGTACGGGAGTGGCCCAACCGGCGGATGCTCTACGGCGACACCTCGCCCTGGTCGCTCGACCTGGCCGAGCGGCTGCTCGCCGACAACGGGGCGCTGACCGTGCTGCCCTGGTTCGGCGGCCGGCTCTGGTTCGAACTCGTCTACCACCTGGCGGTGCTCTCCGCCGCCGCGCTGCTGCTCGGCTGGCGGACCAGGGCGAGCGGCGTGCTGTTCCTGGTCACCGTGCTGTCGCTGCAGAACCGCAACGTCTTCCTCGGCGACGGCGGCGACAACGTCGTCCACCTGATGGCGGTCTACCTGGTCTTCACCCGCTGCGCCGAGGTCTGGTCGCTGGACGCCCGGCGCCCGGCCGCCGGCCGGGGCGGGGTGCTGCTCTGGGCGGTGCTCGGCGGGCTGCTGCTGGTGTGCCAGCTCGGCGACTTCTCCGGCGAGAGCCTGACCTGGACGGCCGCGGCCTTCCCGTATGTCGGCTGGGCCCCGGTGTTCTGGGGCCTGTGGGCGGTGGCCGGGCTCTGGTGGCTGCTCGGGCGGCTGCGACCGGACGGCGAGCTGCGCGCGGTGCTGGACGCGCTGGCCGCCATGGTGCACAACTGCGCGATGCTGGTGATCGCCGCCGAGGTGGTGCTGATCTACGCCACGGCCGGCTGGTACAAGGTGCAGGGCTCGCGCTGGCAGGACGGCACGGCGCTCTACTACCCGCTGCACCTGGACTACTTCACACCCTGGCCCGGGCTCTCCGGGCTGGTCGCCTCGGCGCTGCTGCCGGTGTTCCTGATCTCCTACGGCACGGTGGTGCTGCAGGTCGCCTTCCCCTTCACGCTGATCAGCCGGCGGGTCAAGAACGCGCTGCTGGTGGTGATGATGGCCGAGCACCTGGGGATCGCGGTGCTGCTCGGGCTGCCGGTGTTCTCGCTGGCGATGGTCGCGGCGGACGCGGTCTTCCTGCCGACCGGGGCGCTGCGCTGGGTCGCCGACCGGGTGGCCGGCGCCGGGCGCCGGATCGGGCTCCCGCGGCTGCGTCCGTCGGCGGTGCCGCCGGCGGCCGTCCCGGCCGTCCCGGCCGTCCCGGCCCTTGACTCCCTGCCTTCGGACGCCGGGGGAGCCGCTCCCCTAAGCTGACCGGTATGTCCTGGTTCGCCGCACTCCGAGACACCGCGCGGACCGGACTGACCCTGGATCGGGCGCTCACCGACCCGCAACGCGCGGTCCGCGGCGCCGTCGCCGTCGCGCTGGTGCTCTTCCCCACCCTGGCGCTGGGCGGGCCCCAGCTCGCCACCTCGGCCGCGATGGGCGCCTTCATCGCCGGGACGGCCACCTTCCAGCGCAGCTTCCGGCCCCGGGCCTCGCTCGCCGTCGCGGCCGGAACCGGCCTCGGCACCAGCACCTTCCTCGGCTACCTGGCCGTCGGCCTGCCCGGCGCGTTCCCGGTGCTGCTCGCGCTCTGGGCCTTCGGCGCCGGGCTGGCCTGGGCGATCGGGCCGACCGCCGGGGTGGTCGCCGCCAACACCCTGGCGGTGATGCTGGTCGTCGTCCGACTCCCGGTCAGCGCGGCCGAGGCGTTCGGCCACGGGCTGCTCTGCGCCCTCGGCGGCCTCGTCCAGGCGGCCGTCATCACGCTCTGGCCGATCGGCAGCTGGACCGCCCAGCGCGCGGCGCTCGCCGACACCTACGCCGAACTCGCCGACTACGCGCGCCGGCTGCGCCAGGACCCGACCGCGCACGTGGACCCGGCACCGTTCATGACGGCCCGGCACGCCGCCGCGCTGACGCCCTGGCAGGACCGCCACCGGCCGCCCGAGCTGCGCGGACTGCGCGGGATCGCGGAGCGGATCCGGCCCTCCCTGGCGGCCGTCGCCGACCCCAAGCTCGGTGCCCCCGCCGAGGGGCCGGAGCGGGAACGGGCCCGGGCCGTGCTGTCGGCCGCGGCCGAGGCGATGGACGCGCTCGCCCGGGCGGTCCGCAGCGGCGACCCGCTGCAGCTGCCCCGTTCGGCGCCCGCGCTCACCCTGGCCGCTCCCGCCGACGGACCCGAGCTACGGGGCGCCGCCCGGCGCGCCGCCCGCCGGCTGGCCGGGCTGCTGCGCAAGGCCGCCGACACCCTGGAACGCGGCGACGAGGACACCGTCAGCGCCCCTGCGGTGGAGGCCGGCGGCCGGCTGCGCAAGCCACCGCTCTCCCGGATGCTGCCGGTCGCCGCGCGGGCGGTGCGCCGTCAGCTGCAGCCGCGCTCGGCGGTCTTCCAGCACGCCGTCCGGCTCACCGGCGTGGTCGTCCTCGCCTACCTGCTCGCCCGGGTGGCCGGCTTCGGGCACGGTTACTGGGCGCCGATGACCGCCGCCATGGTGATGCGGCCGGACTTCGCCCAGACCTACAGCCGGGGCGTGGCCCGGCTGGCCGGGACGATGGTGGGCGTCGCGCTCTCCACCCTGGTGGTGCAGCTGGCCCACCCCGGTGAGTGGGTGCTGGCCGCACTCGCGGTGTTCTGCATCGGCGGCGCCTACCTGACGCTGCGCACCGGCTACGCGCTGATGACGGTCTGCGTCTCCTCGTACGTGGTCTTCCTGCTCGGCCTCCAGGAGGGGGACCCGCTGGTGACCGCCGTCGAGCGGGTCGGTCTGACGCTGCTCGGCGGCTCGGTCGCGCTGCTGGCGTACGCGCTCTTCCCGACCTGGCAGACCGCCCGGCTCGGCGAGCGGCTGGCCGAGTGGCTGGCCGCCGTCGGGCAGTACGCGGCGGCCGTGCTCGCCGTCTACGAGCACCCGGCGGCGCCGCGCGGGCGGGAGGTCCGCTCGGCGCTGCTGGACTCCCGGGAGGCCCGCTCGGAACTGCTCCAGGCGATCCAGCGGGCCGACGCCGAGCCCGGCCGGCACGCCTCCGGTCTGCCCGGGGTGAGCCGCCGCCAGCTGGATCGGGCCCGGGCGGCGGTCGGCCACCTCGGGCGGGTGGTCGTCCTGCTGGAGGCCCACCTGCCCCTGCCGGACGCCGAACCGGTGCCGGGGACGGCCGGGTTCGCCGAGGAGCTGAAGCTGTCCACGGCGTTGGCGGCGGGCGCGCTGCTCACCGGGCGGCCGGTGGAGTTCGACGCGGTGCGGGAGGCGCACGAGCTGCTGGAGGCGAGGCTGGCGGCGGCGCCGGCCAGCGTGCAGCGGGACGTCGTCCGGGCCGGCAGCCGGCTGCTGCTGCAGGCCCTGCGGGACCTCGAACGGGCGCTGCGCGGAGGCGGCACCGCCACCCCGGCCCAGCGCGCGGCGGAGCCTACCGCCCGCTGACGGCCCGCCGACCGTGCCGGGCGTCCGGGGTGGCAGAGTGGGCGGCATGAACGAGGACCAGTGGGTGCGGGCCTGGCGGGTGGGGGCGCAGGAGCCCGGGACGGTGCTGCTGGACGGCTTCCACGCGCTGAAGCACGCGCTGCGCTTCGGCGGGGACGTCCGACAGGTGCTGACCGCCGACCGGCCGGCGCTGCTGGCGCTCGCCGCGGAGCTGGCCGAGGACGTGGGGCCGGAACTGGACCGCCTGGCGGTGGAGCTGCCGGAGGCGGACCTGCGGCAGCTGGTGCCGCGGCTGCACCCGACCGGAGTGATCGCGCTGGCCGCGCGGCCGGCCGCGGCGGCCAACCTGGCCGCCCTCGCCCACCGGCCCCGGACGGCACCGGTCGTCCTGCTGGAGAACCCGCGCAACCTGGGCAACGTCGGCGCGGTGATCCGGCTGGCCGCCGGCTTCGGCGCCGCCGGCGTGGTGACCACCGGGGTCCTGGACCCCTGGCACCCCACCGTGGTCCGGGGCAGCGCGGGCCTGCACTTCGCCACCGCCGTCGAGCGGCTGGAGCTGCCCGACCTGCCCGCCGGCCCGCTCTACGTGCTCGACCCGGAGGGAGCGGACATCCGGACGACCGCCTTCCCGGACGACGCCCTGCTCGCCTTCGGCACCGAGCGGCACGGCGTCTCGGACGAGCTCAGGGCGCGGGCGGACCACTTGGTCGCGGTGCCGATGCGGCCCGGGGTCTCCAGCTTCAACCTGGCGACCAGCGTGGCGATGGGCCTCTTCCACTGGATGTCGGGGCGCCCGCCCGGCCGGCCCGGTCCGCCGCGGTAGCCGCGTGGCCCGAGCCGCCGGGCGCCGGGCGGCGGCTCCGGCGGCTGCGGGGACACCGTCAGCGGGGGCACCGTCAGGAGAACAGCCGCGCCCAGGTGTCCGGCCCGGGGAAGCCGTCGGCCTCGCCGCCGCGCCACCCCTGGGCCTCCTGGAAGGCCTGGACGCACCGGCGGTCGCTCTCGCTCCAGCGCGGGCCGGGCCCCTCGGTGTAGGACCCGCCGAAGCCCTTGCGGACCAGCTGCTCGCCGAGCCGCCGGACGTCGTCGTTGTCCGCCCCCGGTCCGAACCGGTCCCGGCCGGGGAAGGAGGGCACCCCCGGGCCGGCCGGCGGGGGCGGCAGCGGGGTGGCGGGGGCGATGTCGCGGCCCTTGCCGTGGACCAGGTAGTCCCAGGTCTCCTTCCCCGGGAGGCCGTCGGCCTCGCTGCCGCGCCAGCCCTGGGCGAGCTGGAACGCCTCGGTGGCCCTGCGGTCGCTCTCGCCCCAGCGCGGGCCCGGGCCGTCGGCGTAGAACCGGCCGCCGCCGCGCTGGACGAGCAGCGCCCCGAGCTCGGTGACGTAGGCGTTGTCGGCGCCCGGGCCGAACCTGCCGGCCCCCGGGAAGGCCGTCGAGGACGTGCTGTCGCCGCTGCTCCCGCGGGAGAGCGCCGTGAGGCGGTACGGGAGGTAGGAGGCGGAGTCGCTCCAGTACGCGTACGGGGTGTCCCGCCTGGTGGCGCCGGGGGCGGTCTGCTCGTAGGCCAGGTAGCGGGTGTGGGCGGTGTTCGTCCAGCCGCCGAAGATCGTCACGTGCGAGCCGGCCTGCGGGCTGGCCGGATCGTTGTGGACGAGGATGTCACCGGGCTGGAGGTCGGCCTCGGTGATCCGCTCGGCGAAGTCGGGCAGCGTCCACGTGGTCTGGCTGCTGCCCAGGCCCCAGGCCATCGAGACGAAGCCGGAGCAGTCCTGGCGGTAGCCGTCCGACCAGTAGCGGCTCATGCTGTACGGGACCTTCTGGTCCACCCAGCTCTGTGCCCGCTCGATGATCTGCGCCCGGGTGACCGGCCCGGCGGTGTCGGACGGGGCTGCGGTGGCGGACGGGGCGGCGGAGGCACCGGCCTCGTCGCCGTAGAGACCGGCGACCCCGCCCTGCGGGTTGGTCGGGGTCGGGGCGCTGCTGTCCCCGGGGGCCGGTGCGGCGGCCGCACCCGCCGCGCCGCCGGCGAAGGCGGTGCCCACCGCGGCCACCAGGACGGCGGCCCGCCGCCGGATGCTCCGGGCCGCTGCGTGCCCGCCCTCGTGCACCGGCGCCGCGTGCAGCCGGGCCCGGCGGCGGGCGCTGCAGCCCGGGCATATGCAGTCCTCGTCCGGTTCGACCTCGGCGAACGCCAGCAGCGGGGTCGGTCGGTCGGTTCGGATCATGCTCCGCCTCTCTCCCGGTCGTCCCTGACGGCTCGCCAGGGTCGACCCTCCGGGCCGGTGGCCACGTGGTGTCGGCCTCCAAGGTCCCGCAGCGGGCGGGTGCCCGGCGCGGCGGACTGGGCCGCGAGGGTGACGGCCGTTCGGCGGCCGGGCGTGGTGCACGAGGGGCACCGGGGAGCCGACCTGGCGTGCGGTCAGCGGCGGGTGGGAAGCCCGGGACCGGCGCCGGGCCCGAAGGCCGGCCGGACGGCGGGTCAGGCGGCGGCGGGCGGATTGGCCGGGGAGTACTCGGGGTCGGTCCAGGTCAGCGGGGTGGCGTCGGCGAGTTCCAGGACGGCGGTGACGGTCAGGTCGACGACCCGTTCGGCGCCCGGCAGGCCGTCCCGCGCGGACCCGGTCCAGTCGGTCCGGGCCTCGCCGGTGACCAGCAGCGCCCCGCCGGTCTCCCAGTCGGGCAGCAGCAGCCCGGCGCGCGGGTCGAGCTCCAGGTTCCCCAGGGTCATGAACATGCTGTTGCCGGCGTACTCGGGCCAGCGCAGCCGGTCCGGGCCGAGGACCCGGAGGAACCCGGGGTTGCCGCCGCGGTGCGAGGCGTCCACCCGGCCGTCCGGACCGGCGGTGGCGACGAAGAAGGTGTCGCAGGTCGCCACCGCCAGCTGCTGGGCGGTGGAGAGCGCCGGACCGGCCGCGACGGCGTGCGGGGTGCCGGCGGCCGGCCGGCCCGCCGGGCTGCGGCGCTGGATGTACTTGGGGCAGTTGGCGTAGACCTGGTCGGCGGCGATCACCAGGCCGCCCCGGCCGTCCGGTGCGGAGCGGCCGTTGAGCCGCATCCGGCGCCGGCCGGCCGGGTCCAGCGCGATCGTCCCGACCTCGGCCGGTCCGGCCAGGACGGCGGCCAGCGGGTCGTCCGCGGCGGGCCCGGCCGCCACCGTGAGGGTCCGCTCGTCCGGGGCCCGGAGGAAGCCGGGCTCGCCGGTGAGCTGGGTGGCCCAGAGCCGGCCGTCGGCGTCGGCGGCGCCGACCACCAGGACCCGGCGCTCGGCGAGGAAGCGGGCGGCCACGGCCGGGATGGTCGAGCCGATGGCGCGGCCGGAGTGGTCGGCCCGGTCGGTGCGGCCGGCCCGGGCCTGCACCGCCCGCTCGCCCGGGTGGTAGGGCGTGCTGCCGGTCATGGCGGGTGCCTCCTGGGTCTGCGAGGGGGTGGTGGGCGCGGGCCCGGCCCGCTGGCCCGAAGAGCGGGAGGCTAGAAGAATCCGCAGGTCGGGGCGGACTTGGTGGGCGCCTCGGCCCCGGTCCCGTCCACGCCCGTCGGGGTGTAGATCTCCAGCCGGATGCCGTCCGGGTCGGTGAAGAAGATCCCGCCGGAGGCCGTGCCCTCGCCGTGCGGGACGACGCCGTCGTGGGCGAACTCGGCGCCCAGCTCGCGCAGCACCTGCTCGGCGGCGCGGACCTCCTCCAGCGAGTCGACCTGGAAGGAGAGGTGGTGCAGCCCGGGCGCGCCGGTGGCGAAGACGCCCTCGCTCTGCTGCCAGAGGGTGATCACCAGCCGGCCGTCGCGGCCGAGGAAGGCGAAGCGGCGGTCGGGCTCGGTGCCCTCGCGCATCGGCTCCAGGCCGAGGGCGCGCCGGTAGAACGCGACCGAGCGGTCCAGGTCGGTGACGTTCAGACCGATGTGGCCGGTCTGCAGGGTGCTGCTGAGGGTGGTGCTGGACATGCCTGATCACTCCCGTGGCCTGGGCATCCCTGGGACGCCACTACCTAACCGTTGATAGCCACCGTATGAGTTAGATGATGAGGCGTCAACCGCTGTGCGCCGATGAAAGGGTTAGGCTGGTGTCCGTAACATGACAAGAGTGCGCCCGGGTCCGGCCCCGGAGGGGTGCCCCGGGGCGGGCGGTGCGGCTACTCCCACTCCCAGCGGATGCCGATGTGGCCCGGCTGCTGGTCCGGGGCGAGCACGTGGGCACTCGCCGAGGCGCCGATCCAGAGCTGCTCGCGGCGGCGGTCGACGTCCTCGCCGGGGTCGCGGTCGTAGCGCTCGCAGTGGACCGGGACGGCCGCGGGGTCGAAGTGCACCTGGAGCACGTACTCGCGCACCGGGATGGCGAACCGGCGGCTGTACTCCATGGTCTCGGCCCCGCCGGACGGGATCTCCACCTCGTACTCGAAGACCGTGCTGTCACCGAGGCCCAGCGGGCGGTCCAGCATCAGCTCGCCGACGATCAGGCCGGCCTCCGGGCGGCGGCGGACCCGGCCGAGCCGGCCGTGCCGGACCCCGGTGATCTCCGGGCAGCCGGTGGCCTCCTCGTCGGCCTTGTGCACGACCAGGCAGCGGGTGACCCCGCTGACGGTGGCCCGGACGACCTGGCGCATCCGCAGCAGGTTGCCGCGCCGGTCGGCGCCGACGTAGTACGAGTCGTGGATCGAGAGCCGCTCCAGCTCGCCGGCCGGCGGTGCGTCCAGCTCGGCGAAGACGTCCGCGATCTCCTGCTCGCCCGGCCAGACGTCCTCCAGCCGCAGGGTGCAGGTGTTCGCGGCGGCGGCCCAGCGCCCGCGCGGGCGGGGCGGGCCGAGCAGCGCGGAGAGCGTGGAGTGAGGCAGCCCGAGCAGCTCCTCCAGCAGGTGGACGGCGCGCAGGGAGCTGGCGCGCTCGGGCTGGCTGCGCCCGCGCCGCCAGTAACTGAGCGTCGTGACGCTGACCCTGACCCCGCGTTGCGCGAGGGCGGCGCGGATCCGGTCCAGACTGAGGCCGCTGGCCTCGATCGCCAGGTGCAGCGTCTCGGCGAAGCCCCCGTTGGGGGCGGGGCGGCCGATGGCGGCGGGTGTGGCCGGCGCGGCCGGCGCGGGTGCGGGCGCCGGGGCGGGCGCGGGCGCGACGGGGCGCGGGCCGACCAGCCGCAGCCGAGCGTCCTGGGGGTGCTGTGAGCCCATGCGGTTACCTTCCCCACCATGCGGGTTCGGCGTGGCCGGGCCGCCGGCGCCGGGGGGCGCCGTCAGCGGCTTCACCGAGCTGTGGGGAACCCTATGCACGGTCGAGAGGCTACGTCATCAGTCGTGCGTATGACAGTGGTCACGAGTGTTGAACCTCAAGGTTATCGATCTTGAAACAGAGTGGAAACACACCGCCGGGGCGGTCCTGGTGCGGACCGCCCCGGCGGCGGGGGCCGGTCGTGGGACCGGCGGGGTGATCACGCGGGCGTGATCGGGCGGGTCAGGAGACGTCGACCGCGGCGTCGTCGATCACGAAGCTGGTCTTGAGCGAGGAGTCCTCGGTGCCGGTGAACTTGATCGTCACGGTCTGGCCGGCGAAGGCCGAGAGGTCGAAGGACTTCTGGACGAAGCCGGTCGCCGCGTTGGCGTTCGACAGGGTGGCGAGCGTGGTCGAGCCGGCCTGGACGGTCAGCTTGTCGTAGGCGGTGCCGCCGGACTCGGCGGTGTCGATGTGCACCCAGAACGAGAGCGTGGCCTTGCAGCCGGCCGGGATGGTGACGGTCTGCGCCAGGGTGTCGGTGTGGGCGCTGCCGTAGCCGTCCAGCCAGGCCTTCCAGGAGCCGGTGCGGGCCGCCTCGCCGGTGCTGTTGTCGACCACGCCGGTGCTGGCCGTCCACGGCGCCGCGGTGCCGGTCTCGAAGCCGCCGTTGCCGATCAGCTGGGTCGCGGTGCAGCCGCCGGAGGGCGGCGGAGTGGTGCCGCCGAGCAGCGCGGTGGTCAGGGCGTCGGCGATCGGGCTGCCCCAGCCGGTCACCTGGTCGTAGCCGGCCTTGGTGCTGAAGTCCTGGTTCTTGCCGGTGGTCACGTCGTGGAACGCCGAGGCGTAGGCGGTGCTGTTGGCCACCGCGTACAGCTTCGGGCTCGCCTCGCCGAGCACCGGCTTCGACGCGGCCTTGGCCTTCTGGTTGAACTGGGCCGCGTAGCCGGACCAGAGCGGCGCGGCCGCGCTGGTGCCGCCGTACACCTGCCAGCCGCCGACGGTGTAGATGGCGAAGCCGCTGGCCGGGTCGGCGTTGGAGGAGACGTCGGGCACGGTGCGCATGGTGCCGGAGATGCCGGTGCCGGTCTGCCAGGCGGGCTTGCCGAACACGGTCGAGACGCCGCCGCCGGCCGTGCTCCAGGCGCTCTCCGAGGAGTAGGCGGTGCCGGAGACCTTGAGGTTGGTGCCGCCGACGCCGGTCTGGTGCGGGCTGGACGCCGGGAAGTCGACCGCCTTGACGGTGGAGCCGCTGGTGGAGCGGGTGCAGTCGCGCGAGCCGTCGTCGCCGGAGGCGGAGAAGATGGAGATGCCCTGGGCGGCGGCCTGCTTGAAGGAGTTGTCGACCGCCGTCATCGAGGAGGCGGTGGTGTCCGGCTCGCAGGAGCCCCAGGAGATCGAGATCACCGAGGCGCGGTTGTCGGCGACGATCTTGGCGGCCATGTCGATCTCGCCCTGGTCGCTGTTGGGCGCCTCGTAGACCAGCTGGGTCGCCTTGGGGGCGACGCCGCGCACGATCTCGCTGTCCAGCTCGACCTCGCCCTGGCCCTCGCCGGGCGCGGAGTCGTAGTTCGCGCCGTCCACGGACACCGTGGTGACGGCCGGGCCGGTCAGGCCGTACTGGTTGTCGTAGGTCTTCAGGTTGTTCGCGCTGTAGCCGTCGAACTCCCAGAGGGCGACGGTGACGCCGGTGCCGTCGGCACCGTTCTTGTCCAGGTTGTAGGCGCCGTCGTACTGCGTCGGGCCGAAGCCGCTCGGGGCGGCCGCGGCGTTGGGCGCGGCGGGGGCCGAGGGCTTGACGTTCCGGGTGGTCCGGACGGTGTGGTTGTCGAGACCGGATATGCCCTGCACCACGGCGGCCAGGTCGGCCGGCACCGAGGCGGCGGCGTCGTTGGCGAAGAAGGTGCGCTGCTGCTGCGGGTCCAGGTAGGCGCTCTCGTGGGTGCCGAAGGCCTTGGCGATCTGCTCGGCGGTGCCGCGGGCGTCGACCACCTGGCGGTTGTCGCTGACGCCCGAGACGGTCAGGCCCTGGGCGGTGAGGTACGCCTTGACCTGGTCGACGGCGGCCCGGGTCGGGCCGAACCGCTCGGTGAACTGCTGCGGCGTCAGGTAGTGGCCGTACTCCGGGGTGCCGGGGGTGGCGACCGCGGTCAGGAAGCGGTCGAGTGCGTCGGTGTCACGCAGCTTCAGGCTGACCGCGACCGAGAGCTGCTGGTCGGCCGGGACGTCGCCCTGCTTCTCGGAGCGGGCCACGGCGGGGGTCACCGTCCCGGGCAGGGAGACCCGGGGAGCGGCGGCGTTGGGGGTGGGGGCGGCCTGCGCGGTGGTCACACCGAGCGAGACCGCGGACAGCGGCAGCACGGCGAAGGCCGCGGCGAGGGCGAGGGAGCGGGGGCGCACGGAATCCTCCTCTGGCCGGCATGTGGGGGCCGGCAGGGGCCAGGGCGCCTCTGGGGCGAGGCGCTGGCTAGAACATGTCAGAGGCCGTGAGGGAATTGGCTCATGGTCAAGCAATTCGTTCCTAAAGAACAGTCAACTGTGGAGAACGGAATGGAGGGCGCTCCATACAGTGAAAGCCGGAATTCGCGGCGGCCGGCCCGGTCGATTCACTGCGGCCGGTCGGGCCGATTCGTTCCGATTGATTCGTTCCGTTGGAATCCGGGGGATTTCGGGGCGCTCCGGGGCGGGAACGGCGGACGTAGAATCGGGTGACGGGCGAGCGCGAGGGAGGACCGATGACGGACCGGACGGCGGACCCGCAGGACCCGCGCCCGCTGATCGGCGAGCCGCTCTCCTTGGACCTGCTGAACACCCGCTGGGCGGGGACCCCGGTGAACGACCTGCTGGCGCAGCCGGACGGGTACGCGGTCTGGCTCTCCTCCGCCGGGCTGGCCGGGCGCTGCCGCGCCGACGACGCCGGGCTGGCCGCCCTGCTGGAGGCGCGCGAGGCGCTGGCGGCGGCGGTCGGTGACCTGGACCGGGGCGGTGCGATCGGGGCGGCGGCGCTGGCCGGGCTCAACGGGGTGCTGGAGCACGGGCGGTTGCGGCGGGAGCTCGCGCCGACGGGACCGGCCTCGCACGTCGAGGTGGACGGGCCGCCGTGGCTGGCCGCCTGGCTGGCGGTGGACGACTTCCTCGGCCTGCTGGAGCAGGGGCCGCACCGGATCAGGAAGTGCGCGCACCAGGCGTGCATTCTGCACTTCTTCGACACGTCGCAGAACGGCCGGCGGCGGTGGTGCTCGATGGCGGTGTGCGGGAACCGGGCGAAGGCCGCGCGGCACTACGAGAAGGTGCGGGGCTGACGGGCGCTCCTGCGGGCGTGGCCGGCGCGTGGTCGGCCCGCGCCGACCACGCCCGCGCGAGCGGGCCCGGTCAGTCCTCGGCGGGGGCGCCGAGCCACTGCCCGAGGGCGGCCCGGATTTCGCCGCGGCCCGGGTCGACGGCGGCCCAGGCGGTGTAGCCGTCCGGGCGGACCAGCAGGACGGTGTCGCGCAGCTTGCCGTGCGGGTCGGCCGGGGCGGCGGTGACCACGCGGTCCGCCCACGGCTCGGCGGCGGTCAGCTCGTCATTGCTGACCAGCACGAACTTCCCGGCGCGCAGCGCCTCGTGGAGCCGCTCCGGGCCGCCGGGCGCGTCCTCGCCGGGCTGCTCCAGGCTGGTCAGCCGCAGGTCCGGGACGCGCCGGCCGACCAGCGGGTGGGCGTCCTTGGGGGCGGCGTAGCGGATGCCGATGCCGGAGACGATCCGGGCTCCGCGCGCGGGCACGGCGCCGACGTGGTCGGCCAGCGTGGTCAGCGCGCCGCGCAGCGCCCGGGTGGGCGCCGAGTGGGCGAGGGCGAGCCGGATCAGCGCGCCGGAGCTGCGCAGCACCGCCTTGCCGACCGGGTGCCGCTCGGTCTGGTAGGTGTCGAGCAGGGCGTCGGTGGCGTGGCCCCGGAGGGCGGCGACGAGCTTCCAGGACAGGTTCGCGGCGTCCTGGAGGCCGGTGTTCATGCCCTGGCCGCCGGCCGGGGAGTGGCAGTGGGCGGCGTCGCCGGCCAGGAAGACCCGGCCGGAGCGGTAGTTGGGCACCTGGCGCTCGTCGCTGTGGAAGGTGGAGGTCCAGCGGGCGTCGTGCAGGCCGTAGTCCTCGCCGATGGTGGTGCGGACGAGTTCGGCGATCCGCTCGACCGCGGGCGGGTGGCCGTCCGTGTAGTGCTCGGTCCGGTCCCAGGCGACCACCCGGTACCAGCCGTCGCCGAAGGGGGCGATGAAGGCGAAGCCGTCCTCGGTGGCGCCGACGGTGATCACCTCGCTGGGCGTCCGCTCCAGCCGGACGTCGGCCAGCACCACCGAGTTGACCACCGACTCGCCGGGGAACGGGATGCCGAGCAGGTCCCGGACGGTGGAGTGGACGCCGTCGGTGCCCACCGCGTAGCGGGCCCGGTGGACGGCGGTGGTGCCGTTCTCGACGGTCTCCAGCGTGACGCCCTCGGCGTCCTGGCGCAGACCGGTCACCTCGGCGCCGTGCAGGATCGTCGCGCCGGCCTTCAGCGCGCGCTCCTGGAGCAGCCGCTCGGTGTTCGACTGCGGGGTGATCAGGACGAACGGGAAGCGGGTCGGCAGCGTGGTGAGGTCGATGTGCAGCCGGTCGAAGAGCCGCAGCGAGGAGAGCGGGCGGCCGGTGGCGATCAGGTCGTCGGCGAGGCCGCGGGCGTCCAGCAGCTCCAGGGTGCGGGCGTGCACGGCGAAGGCCCGGGTGAGGTTGGACTCGGCGCCGCGCTTCTCCAGGACGGTGACCCGGACCCCGGCGGCGGCCAGGTCGCCGGCCAGCAGCAGTCCGGTCGGTCCGGCGCCGACGATCAGGACGTCGGTGACGGTCTGCTTCGCGGTCATGTGTCAGCTCCCGGTGCTCGGACGGAGGTTGGACGCCCTGCTGGGCGCCCTTCCGCTCTCCATCATCGCTGCCCCGGGCGGGGCTGTGAATCTCCGGGCCCCCGGCGGTGTGCTCCGGCTCCCCCGCGGTGTGCTCCGGCTCCCCCGCGGCACGCACCGGGCCCCGGCGCCGGTGCGCCGGGGCCCGGGTGCGGGGGCTCAGCCGTGGCGGCGGATCTCCACTGTGCGGAACCGGTTGGCGACGAACGCGCCGTCACAGTAGGCGGAGTTGGCCGCCGGGTTGGCGCCGGTGCCGTGCAGGTCGGAGAAGGCCGCGGTCTGGTTGGCGTACACCCCGCCGGTCAGGTTGAGCGACAGCGAGACGCCGGCGTCCAGCGCGGCCCCGACCAGGTCGGCCTCGACCTCGGGCGAGGTGGTGTAGCCGGAGGCGGTCATCGCGCCCTGGGTGCGGACCGTGTCGCGCATCAACTCGACGGCGGCGGCGGTGGACTCGACGGCGACGGCGAAGGAGACCGGGCCGAAGCACTCGCTGCGGAACACCGCCCGGTCGTCCGGCTTGTCGGCGTCCAGCTTGACCAGCGCAGGGGTGCGGACGGTCGCGGCCGGGAACTCCGGCGACCGCACCACCCTCGGGGCGAGCGCGAGTTCGCCGTACTCGCCGTCGGCCGCGGCGACCGAGCGCTGCAGCACGCCGGGGTTGACCACGGCGCCCAGGATGGCGGCGGCGCGGGCGTCGTCGGCGAGCAGGCCCTCGACGGCTGCGGCGAGGTCGGTGACCACCTCGTCGTAGGACTTCTCGCCCTGGTCGGTGGTGATGCCGGTGCGCGGGATCAGCAGGTTCTGCGGGGTGGTGCACATCTGGCCGCTGTAGAGCGAGACCGAGAAGGCCAGGTTGTTCAGCATGCCCCGGTAGTCGTCGGTGGAGTCGATGACCACGGTGTTGACGCCGGCCTTCTCGGTGTAGACCTCGGCCTGCCGGGCGTTCTCCTCCAGCCAGTCGCCGAAGGCGGTCGAGCCGGTGTAGTCGATCAGCTTGATCTCGGGGCGGACGGCCAGCGTCTTGGCGGCGGTGCCGCCCTCGTGCTCGGCGGCCAGGCAGACCAGGTTGGGGTCGAAGCCGGCCTCGGCGAGCACCTCGCGGGCGATCCGGACGGTGAGCGCGAGCGGCAGCACGGCCCGCGGGTGCGGCTTGACCAGCACCGGGTTGCCGGTGGCCAGCGAGGCGAACAGACCGGGGTAGCCGTTCCAGGTCGGGAAGGTGTTGCAGCCGACCAGCAGAGCGAGGCCGCGCGGGACGACGGTGAACTCCTTGGTCATCACCAGCGGGTCGCGCTTGCCCTGGGGCTTGGTCCAGCCGGCCTGCCGGGGCAGCCGGATCTGCTCGGCGTACGCGTAGGTGACGGCCTCCAGACCGCGGTCCTGGGCGTGCGGGCCGCCGGCCTGGAAGGCCATGCCGTAGGCCTGGCCGGTGGTGTGCATCACCGCGTGCGCGAACTCGTGCGAGCGGGCGTTGATCCGGGCCAGGATCTCCAGGCAGACCGCGGCGCGCTCGAGCGGGGTGGCCGCGGCCCAGCCCGGCTGGGCCGCGCGCAGGGCCGCGATCAGGGCGTCCGGCCCGGCGTGCGGGTAGCCGATGCCGAGCTCGACGCCGTACGGGGAGGCCTCGCCGCCGACCAGGTCGCCGTCGGTGGGGTGGCCGTCGAGGGCGAAGGGGTTGTTCAGCAGGGCGTCGAAGGCGGCCTTGCCGTCCGCGGCGCCGGTCTCGCCGTAGGCCTTCGGGAACTCCGGGTACGGCGACCAGTAGTCGCGCGAGGAGGCGGCGGCGAGCGCGGCGTCCAGGGTGGCCTGGTGGCGTTCGACCAGCTCGGTGACGAGGGGGTGGGTGACCGCTGCGGACATAGCGTGCGCTCCTCAGAGGGGAGGACGGGACACGTCACAGAGTAACCGAACGATCGGTCGGCTCAAGAGGGTGTGCGGTAGCGGTCTCCGGAACGTGCCGGAAACGCCGGAGGGGGCGGGGCCGTGGTGGACGCGCCCCCTGGAGGCGGCGGGGCCGGGCCTGCCGGCCGCTGCCCGCGCGAAGCCGGGCCGGCTACGGGATGCCGAGCTCGAAGATGACGTACCCGCCGTACCAGCCGGAGGCGATCGCGCCCGTGCCGAGCACCGCGGCCAGCACCGGCCAACTGA
>NZ_JAKNTA010000003.1:321285-494900 GCF_022288725.1 Kitasatospora sp. A2-31
GCAGGTCCGCGACCGGGTAGGCGAAGGGGTAGTCGGTGCGGCCGAGCAGCACGCCGCGGACGGCGTAGAAGGTGCCCTGGCCGTAGTCGAAGTAGTGCAGCCAGGCGTCGCGCTGGAGGGTGAAGTAGGCGCCCCACTCGCCGGCCCGCCAGCCGACCCAGCCGACGTAGCCGAGCAGGCCGAGCGGGGCGAGCAGCATCGCGGTCAGCGGGCGGACGACGCCGCTCCCGCGCCGGTACAGCTCCACCAGCGCGGCCAGGCCGACCGCGCCGATCAGCGCCGCCGAGGTGGGCCGGTTGAGCCCGGCGACCAGCGTGACCGCACCGGCCGCGACCCACTGCCTGGTCATCACGCAGTAGCAGGCCCAGGACGCCAGCGCGACGAACAGCGAGTCGGAGTAGAGCGCCCACTCGGCGCCGGAGCCCGGGGCGATCGCCCAGAGGCCGGCCGCGACCACGCCCGCCCGGGGGCCGGCCAGCCGGTCCACGACGGCGTGGATCCCGGCGGCGGCGAACAGCGAGGCCACCACCGAGACCAGCATCCCGGCCCCGTACAGGCCGAGCCCGGTGGTGTCCGAGACCAGCCGCATCAGGCCCGGGTAGAGCGGGAAGAACGCGGCCGAGTTCTGCTCGACGGTGAAGCCGGGCACGCCGTTGGCGACGGGCACCAGCGCCGGGTGGTAGCCGAACTCGGCGACCTGCTGGTACCACCAGCCGTCCCAGCTGGCGAGCACGTCCCAAGGGTTGGCCCCGCCCCCGAAGCGGGGGTGCTTCTTCAGGTAGTCGCCGGAGAACGAGAGCAGCTTCATGAAGACCGTGAAGCCGACCAGCTTGAGCACGGCGTAGCACCAGACGGCCGGCCCGAACCGCAGCACCAGCGCGCGGGCGCGATCGCGCCACCCGGCCCCGGGTGCGGCGCCCGGCCCCTCGCTGCGCCGCTCGGGCGCGTCGGAGGCGACTGCCGGTATTGCGTTCATGCTCTGGACCCCACCCTGCTGGCCGTGGACGATCGTCCGGCGAGTCTAGGCGCTCGGTCCTCGTGCCGGTGCGGACCGATGGACCCGACCGCACCGCGTCGAGCGGCGCCGGGGATACTCGGAGGATGGCCGATCACACCACGCGCACCGCCTACACCGTGGAGTCGCTGCTCGCGGTGACCGTCGACGTCTTCAACGAGCGCGGCTACGACGGGACCTCGATGGAGGACCTGTCCCGGGCCGCCGGCATCTCGAAGTCGTCGATCTACCACCACGTGCGCGGCAAGGAGGAGCTGCTCCGGCTCGCCGTCGGGCGGGCGCTGGACGGGCTCTTCGCGATCCTCGCCGAGCCGGGCGCGGTCGAGGGCGCGGCGGTGGACCGGCTGGAACACGTCGTCCGGCGGACCGCCGAGGTGCTGCTGGCGGAGCTGCCGGACGTCACGCTGCTGCTGCGGGTGCGCGGCAACACGGCCACCGAGCTGTGGGCGCTGGAGCGGCGCCGGGACTTCGACCACCAGGTCGCCGAGCTGCTGCGGGCGGCCGTCGCGGACGGCGCGCTGCGGGCGGACGTCGAGCCGCGGCTGGCCACCCGGCTGCTCTTCGGCATGATCAACTCGATCGTGGAGTGGTACCGGCCGGGCCTCAAGGCCGCCGACGGCGTCGCGGACGCCGTCGTCCACCTGGCCTTCGACGGGCTCCGGGCCGGGTAGGGCCCGCAGCTCCGGCAGCCTTCAGCGGCCCTTCCGGAATCCCGCAGCCCGGCAGCACCGGAAGCCTTCGCCGCCTCCGCAGCCTTCGCCGCCTCCGCAACCTTCGCCGCCTCCGCAGCCGCCTTCAGAAGGTGTCCGGAGGTACCTGGTCGGTCTCCTCGAAGACCAGCATGGTCCGGGTGCCGAGGACCTGCGGGATGGACTGGATGCGGTTGAGCACCAGCTCCCGCAGGGCGTGGTTGTCGGCGGTGTGCACCAGCAGCAGGACGTCGAAGTCACCGCCGACCAGGGCGATGTGCGCGACCCCGGGGAGCTCCAGGAGCTGCTCGCGCACCGAGCGCCAGGAGTTCTGCACGATCTTCAGGGTGACGTACGCGGATGCGCCCTGACCTGCCTTCTCGTGGTCGACCCGGGCTGTGAAGCCGCGGATGACGCCGTCCTCGACCATCCTGGAGATCCGGGCGTACGCGTTCGCCCGGGACACGTGCACCCGCTCGGCCACCGAGCGGATCGAGGCGCGACCGTCCTGCTGCAGCAGCCGCAGGATCGCCCGGTCGACCCGGTCGAGTCTGGACGTCTGTTCAGCCGACATGACCCCCCACCCTCCCTGATTGGACGCACTGACACCAGTCGACCGCCCTGCGGGCCGATTGTCCACCACCTTGTCACGCTTCTGGTCAAGATGAACAGACGACCGAACAATCGGTAGGGAGCCCCCGCCACCCCTGGAGGTGCCCCGAGATGACCGTTCTCGACCACAGACACCACACCGCGGTACCCGGATGGCTGCCCGGGGCCACCGCCCCGCGCACCGACCCGGCGCCGCTGCTCCCGGACGCCTCGCCGGTCCGACTGCTCGGCACCCCCGCCCTCGAGAAGTGCGACCCGCTGCTGCTGCGCGAGCTGTACCGCCGCCTGGTGGTCGGCCGCCGCTACAACCAGCAGGCCACCACCCTCACCAAGCAGGGCCGCCTCGCCGTCTACCCCGCCTCCACCGGGCAGGAGGCCTGCCAGGTCGCCGCCGCGCTGGCGATCGGCGAGCACGACTGGCTCTTCCCCAGCTACCGCGACACCCTCGCGGTGGTCTCCCGCGGCGTCGACCCGCTGGAGGCGCTGACCCTGCTGCGCGGCAACGCCCACACCGGCTACGACCCCCGCGCCACCCGGACCGCCCCGCTCTGCACCCCGCTGGCCACCCAGGCCCCGCACGCCGTCGGGCTGGCGCACGCCGCGCGGCTGAGCGGCGAGCCGGTGGTCGCGCTGGCGCTGCTCGGCGACGGCGGCACCAGCGAGGGCGACTTCCACGAGGCGCTGAACTTCGCCGCGGTGCTCAACGCCCCGGTGGTCTTCCTGGTCCAGAACAACGGGTACGCGATCTCCGTCCCGCTCACCGCACAGTCGGCCGCGCCCAGCCTGGCGCACAAGGCCGTGGGCTACGGCATCCAGGGCCGGCTGGTGGACGGCAACGACGCGCCCGCCGTGCACAGCGTGCTGGCCGAGGCGGTCGAACGCGCCCGCACCGGCGGCGGCCCGACCCTGGTCGAGGCCCTCACCTACCGGATCGAGGCGCACACCAACGCCGACGACGCCACCCGCTACCGGGACGAGGCCGAGGTGGCCGCCTGGCGGGAGCACGATCCGATCCTGCTGATGGAGCGCCACCTGCGCGAACTCGGCGTGCTGGACGACACCCTGGTGCAGGAGGCGGCCGACGAGGCCGAGGCGCTGGCGGCCCGGATGCGGGCCGAGTTCCATGCCGACGCCGAGCTGGACCCGATGGCCCTCTTCGCCCACGTCTACGCCGAACCCACCCCCCAACTGCGCGAGCAGGCCGCCCAGTTGTCCGCCGAGCTGGCCGCCGAGGCCGAGGTGCAGGACCGATGAGCAACACCGCTGTCTCCGCCGCCCCCGCCCGCACCGCCACCATGGCCCAGGCGCTCAACTCCGCCCTGCGGGACGCCATGCGCGAGGACCCGGCCGTGCACGTGCTCGGCGAGGACGTCGGCGCGCTCGGCGGCGTCTTCCGGATCACCGACGGCCTGACCGCCGAGTTCGGTGCGGACCGCTGCCTGGACACCCCGCTGGCCGAGGCGGGCATCCTCGGTACCGCGATCGGCATGGCGATGTACGGGCTGCGCCCGGTCGTGGAGATGCAGTTCGACGCCTTCGCCTACCCGGCGCTGGAGCAGCTCTTCTCGCACGTCGCCAAGATGCGCAACCGGACCGCCGGCCGACTCCCGCTGCCGATCACGGTCCGGATCCCGTACGGCGGCGGCATCGGCGGCGTCGAGCACCACAGCGACGCCTCCGAGGCGTACTACACCTCGACCTCCGGCCTGCACGTGGTCACCCCGGCCACGGTGGCCGACGCCTACGGGCTGCTGCGCGCCTCGATCGCCTCGGACGACCCGGTGGTCTTCCTGGAGCCGAAGCGGCTCTACTGGGGCAAGTCGGAGTTCGACCCGGCCACGCCGGTCGAGCCGATCGGGCGGGCGGCACTGCGCCGCACCGGCACCTCGGCGGTCCTGATCACCTACGGGCCCTCGCTGCCGGTCTGCCTGGAGGCGGCCGAGGCGGCGAAGGCCGAGGGCTGGGACCTCGCGGTGCTGGACCTGCGCACCCTGGTGCCGTTCGACGACGAGACGGTCGCCCGGGTGGTGCGCTCGGTCGGCCGGGCCGTGGTGGTGCACGAGGCGAGCGGCTTCGGCGGCACCGGCGCGGAGATCGCGGCCCGGGTCACCGAGCGCTGCTTCCACCACCTGGCCGCTCCCGTGCTGCGGGTCACCGGCTTCGACATCCCGTATCCGCCGCCGATGCTGGAGCACCACCACCTGCCCGGGGTGGACCGGATCCTGGACGCGGTCGCCCGGCTGCAGTGGGAGGACTGAGGATGATGCCCGTCGTGCGCGAGTTCACCCTGCCCGACCTCGGTGAGGGTCTCACCGGGGCGGAGGTGGTGCGCTGGATGGTCGAGGTCGGCGAGGTGATCGCGGTCGACCAGCCGGTGGTCGAGGTGGAGACCGCCAAGGCCGTGGTCGAGGTGCCCTGCCCGTACGGCGGGGTCGTCACCGCGCTGTTCGGCGAGCCGGGCGAGGAGGTGGCGGTCGGCGCCCCGCTGGTGACGGTCGCGGTGGCGCCCGGCGAGGGTGAGCGGCCGGTCGTCGCGGAGGTGGAACGGCCGCTGGTCGGCTACGGGGTGGCCGAGCCGTCCCGCGGCGGGCGGCGCCGGCGGGTCGGCGGGTCGGCTGCTCCGGCTCCGGCGCCTGCTTCCGCTACGGCGCCTGCTTCCGCTCCTACGCCGGTCCCCGTGGCCGCCGCGCCCGCCGCAGTGGTGTCGGCGCCGGCGGTGGTGCCGGTGATCTCACCGCTGGTCCGCCGGTCCGCCCGGGAGCACGGGATCGACCTGGCGGCGCTGGCCGGGAGCGGCCCGGACGGCCTGATCATGCGGTCGGACGTCGAACGGGCGATCGCGGCGAGGACCGCACCGCCTGCACCGCCTGCACCGGCGGCGGTCGCCGACGGCGAGGTCGTGCCGCTGCGCGGGCTGCGCCGGGCCGTGGCCGAGAAGCTCTCCCGCAGTCACCACGAGATCCCCGCGGCGACCTGTTGGGTGGACGCGGACGCCACCGAACTGATGGCGCTGCGAAGGCAGTTGAACGCTGCGCCGGGGCCGAAGGTGAGCGTACTGGCGCTGCTGGCGCGGATCTGCACGGTCGCGCTGGCGCGGTTCCCCGAGCTCAATTCCAGCGTCACCGAGGACGGTTCCGGTATCCGGCGGCACAGCGCGGTGCACCTCGGGTTCGCCGCACAGGGCGAGCGCGGCCTGGTGGTGCCGGTGGTGCGGGATGCGCAGGCGCTCTCCACCGAGCAACTCGGCGCCGAGCTGGGCAGATTGACCGAGGGGGCCCGGACCGGCGCGCTGACGCCGGCCGAACTCACCGGCGGGACGTTCACGTTGAACAACTACGGCGTGTTCGGTGTGGACGGCTCGACGCCGATCCTCAACCACCCCGAGGCGGCGATGCTCGGCGTCGGCCGGATCGTCGCCAAGCCGTGGGTGCACCAGGGCGAGTTGGCGGTCCGCGAGGTGACCCAGCTGTCGTTCACCTTCGATCACCGGGTCTGCGACGGCGGCACGGCGGGCGGCTTCCTGCGGTTCGTGGCCGACTGCGTCGAGCAGCCCGGGATGCTGCTCCGGCAGCTGTGACCTGCGAACGGTCGCCTTGCGTGTTCGTCAGGACACGCAAGGCGACCGTTGATCGAGTGAGAGTAGCGCGTCCCGGGGGCGGGTGTCCGGGCTTCGCGCGATTTGTCGGATGAGTACTTCGGGCGTGCCACGCTGCCTAGGCGTCAACAGCGACAAGCCAGGTGGTGGCGCAGGCCGGCCGGAGGCGAAACGATTCTCTTGGGTACTCGAAACGTTGCGGTGAAGTCCCGCAGAACAGTTCTGGTCCGCACGGGGCACGGTTCGGCGGGCGTCGCGGCCGTGCCGGGGATGTCGGACCGCACGCCCGACGCACGGCCGCCGGCCGGGCCGGTCCTGCCGCCCGCCGCCGGCACCGCCGCCCCGGCGGCCGGCGTCGCGGACGGGACGGTGGGCCTCCCGCCGGTGCCGCCGATGCCGTTGGACCCGCCGGACCTTCCGCCGGTGTCCGCGCCCGAGCCGCCCGTCCCGGCGACCCTGGCCGTCCTGGCCGCCGCGGCGCAGGTGCGGCCGGTCGTCCCGGCCCCGCCGAGCGAGCCCCCGGCCGTCGCCGCGCCCACCGCCTCCCCGGCCGTCGCCGCGCCCACCGCCTCCCCGGCCGCTCCCGTGCCCCCGGCGCCGCCGGTCGTTCCCGCGGCGGTGCCCGCTGCGCCGGTCGCGCCTCCGGTGCCCGGCGCGCCGGCGCCGAGCCGGCCGGAGGGCGCGCGGCCGACCGCCGGACCCGCGACCGGACCGCTCTTCCCCGATGCTCCCGGCCTCAACTGGGCCGGTCCAGGGGACAGCTGGAGTCGCGCCTGGGCCCTGCAGACGGTCGGCGACTCCCGACCGGCCCCGACCACGGCGCCGGTCGCCACGCCCACGAGCATGCCCGCGGCCGACCGGCGCACCGCCGCCGAACAGCCGCCGACCGCGCGGGACGTCGAGCTGATCCGGGCCAGCCTGGCCGTGGTCGAGCCGGTCGCCGACCGGGCCACCGCGCACTTCTACGCGCTGATCTTCCTCCACCACCCCGAGGTCCGGGCGCTCTTCCCGGCCGCCATGGACGTCCAGCGCGACCGGCTGTTCCGCGCCCTGCTGATGGCCGCCCGCAGCGCCGGCGACCCGGACGGCCTGCGCGCGTACCTCGGCGCGCTCGGCCGAGGCCACCGCCGGTACGGCACGCTGACCGGCCACTACGGTCCGGTGGGGGAGTGCCTGGTGGCGGCGCTCGCCCGGTACTCGGGCAGCCGCTGGGACGGCGAGACCGAGCTGGCCTGGCGACGGGTGTACGGGCTGGTCTCCTCGATCATGATCGAGGCGGCCGAGGAGGCCGCCCGCACCTCGCCGCCCTGGTGGCAGGGCGAGGTGGTCGCGCACGAGCGCCGCACCCCGGACGTCGCGGTGCTCACCGTTCGTCCGGACCAGGCGTATCCGTACCGGGCCGGGCAGTACACCAGCCTGGAGACGCCCTGGTGGCCGCGGGTCTGGCGGCACTTCTCGTTCGCCACCGCACCCCGGCCGGACGGTCTGCTGACCTTCCACGTCAAGGCCGTCCAGGCGGGCTGGGTGAGCAACGCCCTGGTGCACCGGGCCGCGCCCGGCGACGTGCTGCGCCTTGGCCCGCCCACCGGCGGCATGACCCTCGACCACACCTCGGGCGCCGACCTGCTCTGCCTGGGCGGCGGTACCGGCATCGCCCCGATCCGGGCGCTGGTCGAGGAGGTGGCCGAGTACGGCGCCGGCGGCCGCTCGGTGGAGGTGTTCTACGGCGCCCGGCAGGCCGCCGAGCTCTACGAGCTGGAGGCGCTGGCGGCGCTCGCGGCGCGCCACGGCTGGCTGACCGTCCGGCCGGTGCTGTCCGGTCCGGGCGCCTCCGGCAGCGGTGCGCTCGCGGGTGAACTGCCCGAGGTGGTGGGCCGGTTCGGGCCCTGGGCGGGCCGCGACGCGTACCTCAGCGGGCCGCCCGCGATGGTCCGGCGCGGGGTCGGTGTGCTGCTGCGGGCCGGGGTGGTGCCGGAGCGGATCCGGCACGACCTGGTGGGCGACCTCGCGGCGGGGTGAGCGCACGGGGCCGGGGCCGGGCGCCAGGGCGGTGCGGACCGGGCCGGGTCGACAGAGGCCGGGTCAGGGCGGGTCACGGCTGGGCGGTGCGGGCCGGCCCTCCGGGCGCCGGTTCAGCCCAGATCGGGCGCGAGCAGGGCACGGACGCCCTCGATGTTGGCCGCCAGGTACGCCCGCAGGCGGGGCGGGACGACGTTGACCGACGTGACGCCCTCCCGGGTGAAGGGCAGCCGGACCACCTCGTACTCGCCGTTGGGCTCCTCCACCTCGGGCCCGTGCCGGCGGGCGAGGTCCATCGAGGTCAGCCGGCAGACGAAGAAGTGCTGCACCTTGATCCCGTGCGGGTGGAGCAGGGTCCCGTCGTGATGGTGGGTGTGGCTGACGGTGTCGACGAAGGCGGGGACGACGTCCACCACCTTGGCGCCGAGCTCCTCGTCGACCTCGCGGTGCAGGGCCTCGACCACCGTGCGGTCACCGCGTTCGACCCCGCCGCCCGGCGTGATCCAGTACGGGTGCGGCGAGCCGGGCCGGGTCCGCTTGATCAGCACGATCGAGGCCGGGCCCTGGGGGTCCTCCGGGTCCAGTTCCAGCAGGATCGCCCGCGCGGTGCGTTTGACGACGGGGCGGGGCGGGGTGCGCATGGCCACCTCCGGGGCTGGAGCGTTGTGCGGGAGTCTCCCGCAGGCTGCCGCGCCCGAAACGCGCGGTTCGGGGGAATTCGTTCGCCGCTCGCGCGTCGGCCGACGACGGGAGCCCGCGCCCGGGGGCGAGACCGGGTGCGGGCTCCCTCGCCCACGGTGTCCGCGCCGGCCGCCGCGCAGCGGGCCGGCGCGGCGGGTGCTCAGTCCTCGTCGCCCAGCGCGAGGTTGAGGCCCCAAGACACCAGGCTGATGATCAGCGCGCCGAACAGCGCCGCCCAGAAGCCGTCGACGTGGAAGTCCAGGTTCAGCTTCTCCGACGCCCAGGAGGTCAGCCAGAGCATCAGGGCATTGATCACGAAGGTGATCAGGCCGAGGGTGAGGATGAACAGCGGGATCGAGAACAGCTTCACCACCGGCTTGATCAGCCAGTTCACCACCCCGAACACCAGTGCCACGGCGATCACCGTCAGGCTCTTGTGCTGCCAGTCGTCGCCGGTCAGCGTGATGCCGGCGACGATCCAGGCGGCCACCCAGATGGCCGCCGCGTTGATAAGTGTCTTGATGACGAATCCCTTCATGGGGCCAGCGTGGCAGGGTCGGCCGGGGCGGGGAAGTTCCTGTTCGGCACGGTGTGCCGGTGGGCGGGCGGGAATCGGTGCCGGTGGGGCCGCCGGTGGAGGCGGTGGTGTTGAATGCCCGGGACGGGGGGCTCGGGCCCGGGGCCCCGGGACGAGGAGGAGGCCCCGATGAAGCTGTTCCGGCTGGACGAACTCGACGCCGAGCGCGCCGCCAACGACGGCGCCTACCTGCGCTTCCTGCGCGAGCCGCGGATGTCCGCCGGCCTCTACGCGCTCTCCCCCGGCGACACCGACCCGCAGACCGCGCACGCCCAGGACGAGATCTACCAGGTGGTCAGCGGCCGCGCCGAACTGACCGTCGGCGACGAGACCACGACGGTGGCCCGCGGCACCGTGGTCTACGTCCCGGCCGGGGTGCCGCACCGCTTCCACCACGTCACCGAGGAGCTGCGGGTGCTGGTGGTGTTCTCCCCGCCGGAGGACTGACCGGCCCGGGCGGGGCCGCCGTCCCGGTGGCCGGTTCCGGTGGCCCGGCCCGTGGACGGCCCGTGGCCGGCGGGGGCCGGTTGGTTAGGGTCGGGGCATGAGCCTGAGCCTGACGGAAGAACTCTGGGCGGCGATCGAGCCGATCTACGCCGAGATCCTCGACCACCCCTTCATCGGCGGCCTCACCGACGGCACCCTGCCGCGCGAGGCCTTCCGCCACTTCGTCGTCCAGGACTCGCACTACCTGCGCGACTACGCCCGCGCGCTCGCCGTGTGCGCCGCCAAGGCGCCCGGCGAGGCGGACGTGCGGGCCTTCGCCGACGACGCGGTCGGCGCGCTGGCCGCCGAGCAGGGCATGCACGCCGAGTTCATGACGGCCTTCGGCGGCAGCGCCGAGGAGGCCGCGGCCGAGGCGGTCCTCCCCACCACCCGCGCGTACACCAGCTACCTGCTGGCCACCGTCTACGGCGGCTCCTTCGCGGAGGCGGTCGGCGCGGTGCTGCCCTGCTACTGGATCTACGCCCGGGTCGGGGACGAACTGCTCGCCAAGGGCTCCCCCGACCCGCTGTACGCCAAGTGGATCGCCACCTACGGCGACGAGGCCTTCCAGTCCGTGGTGCGCCGCGTCCTGGCGCTCGCCGACCGGATCGGGGAGGGGATCTCCCCGGCCGAACGCCGCCGCGTGGTGGAGCACTTCGTCACCACCTCGCGGTACGAGTGGATGTTCTGGGACGCCGCCTGGCGCGGGGAGACCTGGCCGGTCTGAGCCGTCCGGCCGGGCCGGGGGCGAGCCGCCCGGCCGCTGTCCGGGCCGTCGCCGGCCCCTTCGGGCCAGGGGTTTCCCCGGTGCCGGGGTAGGGGTGATCTCCGGGTTCTCTCCGGGCCGTTGGCCCTCGTTCCGCCCCGTGCGTCACCGTACGATCGAAGTACCGAAAGCAAGCGGGATGCGGCACCGGACGGCAGCCGGCCCGAGGGGAGAGAAGGAACGGACATGGCTGAGCTCTGGAAGTCGCTGCCCTCCTGGGTGCGCAACATCGTCGTCCCGGTGATCGTGCTGATCCTGGCCTGGAACATCGTCGGCTTCGTGTTCGGCGTGGTCGGCGCCCTGCTGAGCCTGGCCTTCAAGCTGCTGGTCGTGGTCGGCATCGCCGCCGCCGTGGTGATCCTGGTGAAGAAGGCCGCCAGGAGCTAGGTACCGCCCGGCGCCCGCCGACCGACGCCCGTACCCCGCCGGGGGTGCGGGCGTCAGTCGTTCCTTTGGACGCCCCCGGCCCCGGGCCCGCCGACCCGGTCCGGAGACCGGCCCGGGGCGGCGGCGCGGCCGCCGTCACTCCTCGATCGGCACCTGCTGGACCGGCACCTTCCCGGCCGGCCGCGCGGCGGCCGCGGGCACGGCCGGGGCGGCCTCGGCGGGCTGCGCCGACCCCTGCAGCGTGGTGAGCAGCTGCCGGGCGAGCCCGAGTCCCGTTCCGCCCATGGTGAGCGCCTTGGTGAAGAGGTCCCCCACGCCCTCGGCGCCGTTGAGCAGCACCATGTGCTCGACGTTGGCGAAGGACTCCGACGCGGCCAGCACGACGTCCGGCCACTTCTCGGCCAGCTCCTGGGCCACCACGGCGTCCGGGTTCGCCGTCAGGGCCGCCGCCCGGGCCTTGATCCCCTCCGCCTTGGCGAGCCCGATCGCGCGGGCCGCCGCCGCGTCCGCCAGACCGCGGGCCTCGGTGGCGGACGCCTCCGCCTGCCCGGTGGCCCTCGTCGCCTCGGCGGCCGCCAGCCCGCGCACCTTGGTGGCCTCGGCCTCGGCCTCCGCCGCGATCTTGACCTGGCTGGCCTCGGCGGCCGCCTTCAGCTCGGTCTCCCGGGCCTGCGCCTGCGCGGCGGAGATCCGGGCGTCGCGGTCGGCCTCGGCCCGGGTGCGGGTCTCGTACGCCTTGGCGTCGGCCGGCTTGCGGACGTCGATCTGCAGCTGCTGTTCCTTCCGCTGGGCCTCCAGCTGGGCGACCCTCGTCTCCTGGACCACGACCTCCTGCCGGGCGGCGGCCTCGGCGAGCGGCCCGGCCTGCTGGGCGCGGGCGTTGGCGGTGTCCCGTTCGGCCTGGTAGGCGGCCTGCTGGATCTCGCTGTTGCGGGTCGCCTCGGCCTTGCGGGCGGCCGCCTCCTGCTCGGCCTCGGTGGCCATCCGGTCGGCCTCGGCCTGGGCGATCCGGGCGTCCCGCTGGACGGCGGCCGCGTGCGGGATGGCCAGGTTCTTGATGTAGCCGGTCGGGTCGATGATCTCCTGGATCTGCAGGGTGTCGATGATCAGCCCGAGCTTCTCCATCTCCAGCCCCGAGGCGGCCCTGGTCTCGCCGGTGAGCCGTTCGCGGTCGCGGATCATGTCCTCGACGGTGAGCCCGCCGACGATCGAGCGCAGGTGGCCGGCGAAGACGTTGTGCACCCGCTGGCTGATCAGCTTCTGCTGGTCGAGGAAGCGCCGGGCGGCGTTGGCGATCGAGACGTGGTCGTCACCGACCTTGAAGATCACCACGCCCTTGACCCGGACCGGGATGCCCTGGGTGGTGACGCATTCGACGTTCAGCTCGGCCTCGTTGAGGTCCAGCGAGAGCCGTCGGACGCCCTGCAGGCCCGGGGTGACGAAGGTGCCGCGGCCGGTGACGATCCGGAACCCGAGCCCGTCGCCGACCCCCTCGGTCCGGTGCTTGGAGCCGGAGATGATCAGCGCCTCGTTCGGCTCCGCCACCCGCCACATGAGTTTGAAGAGCGTGATCCCCGCGAGCAGCACCGCGGCGGCCGCCCCGATGATGACGTACAGCATGGTTCAACTCCCCCTTTCGGCACATGAGATGCACCGAATGGGATTCTCCGCTCGGGCCAACCGCAGCGGAAGGGAGCGGACATGACGTACTGTCACAACATCGTCACTCCGTCACGGCCAGGTCATGGCCGTCCCGTCACGGCAGCACCGGGGCCACGTAGACGGTCCGCGGCGGGTGGTACTCGACGACCACCACCGGCGTCCCCACCGGCAGCCGCTCGCCCGGCACGGCGAGGTAGGCGAGGAAGGCCTCCGTCCCCTGGCGCTCCGGGACGTGCACCATCACCTCGCCGACCAGTCCCGCCCCGACCGCTCCGCTGACCCGACCCGCGCTCCCGACCACTCGGCCCTCCCGTCCCGCACCCCCCTCGGGTGCTCGACCGCCTGCCACCGCCCAGCCCTGTGACTGCCAGTCTGCCCGGCCCCCGCGGGAAGCAGACGGCCGGCCGTGGAATCCCGCCGGCGGCCGGGGCCGGGGCCGGGGCGGGGGCGGGGGCCGATGGTCGGGGCCCGAGCCGGGCCCCGGCGTCTCTCTCCTCGGCCCCCTCTGGACCGGCAGCGATCGGCTCGCTACGGTGTTGGACGTCATGCGCAGGCAACACCGCCTGTGGACACGGGAGCTCGGAGCACCGGGCTGAGAGGACGCTGACCGGTACGTCGACGGACGTGCCGACCGCTGCGTCGACCGCAGGAACCTGACCGGGTAATGCCGGCGTAGGGAGTAGAGGGTCTGATGACCACCTTTGATGCACAGCCGAACCCTGCCCACAGCACCGGGACGGGCGGCGCCGCGGTCGCCGGCGCGGGCACCGGCTACCCGACCCCGGCCTGGCGCAAGGCCTACCGCCAGGGGTCCCGTCCCGACCTGCGCGTCCCGTTCCGCGAGGTCCTGCTGACCAACGACCGGACCGTCCCGCTGTATGACACCTCCGGCCCGTACACCGACCCCGCCTACGAGGCCGACGTGCGGCGCGGCCTGCCGCCGCTGCGCGACGCCTGGATCCGCCAGCGCGGCGACGTCGAGGAGTACGACGGCCGCGAGGCCCGCCCCGAGGACGACGGGATCAAGCACACCTCGCCGCGCGGCGGGAACCTGCGCAACCTCGACGCGGTCTTCCCCGGCCGCCCGCGCCGTCCGCTGCGGGGCCGAGCCGGTGCCGCCGTCACCCAGCTGGCCTACGCGAAGCGGGGCATCGTCACCCCCGAGATGGAGTTCGTGGCCCTTCGGGAAGGGCTCGCGCCCGAGTTCGTGCGGGACGAGGTGGCCCGCGGCCGCGCCGTCATCCCGGTCAACGTGAACCACCCCGAGGTGGAGCCGGCCGTCATCGGCACCAACTTCCTGGTGAAGATCAACGCCAACATCGGCAACTCGGCCGTCACCTCCTCGATCGAGGAGGAGGTGGACAAGATGACCTGGGCCACCCGTTGGGGCGCCGACACCGTCATGGACCTCTCCACCGGGCGCAACATCCACACCACCCGCGAGTGGATCCTGCGCAACTCCCCCGTGCCGATCGGCACCGTGCCGCTCTACCAGGCGCTGGAGAAGGTGGACGGCAAGGCCGAGGAGCTGAGCTGGGACGTCTACCGCGACACGATCATCGAGCAGTGCGAGCAGGGCGTCGACTACATGACCGTGCACGCCGGCGTGCTGCTGCGCTACGTGCCGCTGACCGCCCGTCGCAAGACCGGGATCGTCTCGCGCGGCGGTTCGATCATGGCCGCCTGGTGCCTGGCGCACCACCGGGAGAACTTCCTCTACACCAACTTCGAGGAGCTCTGCGACATCCTCGCGAGCTACGACGTCACCTTCTCGCTGGGGGACGGCCTGCGCCCGGGGTCGATCGCCGACGCCAACGACGAGGCGCAGTTCGCCGAGCTGCAGACGCTGGGCGAGCTGGGCCGGATCGCCCGCGCCAAGGACGTCCAGGTGATGATCGAGGGCCCGGGCCACGTCCCGATGCACAAGATCAAGGAGAACATGGATCTCCAGAGGGAGATCTGCGACGAGGCGCCGTTCTACACCCTCGGCCCGCTCACCACGGACGTCGCCCCCGGCTACGACCACATCACCTCGGGCATCGGTGCCGCGATGATCGCCTGGTGGGGCACCGCGATGCTCTGCTACGTCACGCCCAAGGAGCACCTGGGGCTGCCCAACCGGGACGACGTGAAGACCGGCGTCATCACCTACAAGATCGCCGCGCACGCCGCCGACCTCGCCAAGGGCCACCCCGGGGCCCAGGAGTGGGACGACGCGCTCTCCGACGCCCGCTTCGAGTTCCGCTGGGAGGACCAGTTCAACCTGGCCCTCGACCCGGAGACGGCCCGCGAGTTCCACGACGAGACGCTGCCCGCCGAGCCGGCGAAGACGGCGCACTTCTGCTCGATGTGCGGCCCGAAGTTCTGTTCGATGAAGATCTCCCAGAAGATCCGCGACGAGCACGGCGACGGTTCCAGCGCCGTCAACACCGAGTTCGACGCCGAGGCGCTGGCCGGTATGCAGGCCAAGTCCGAGGAGTTCGCCGCCCAGGGCAACCGGGTCTACCTGCCGCTGGCCGACTGATCCACTACACCCGGGACGCCGCCCCGAGAGCTCTTGCGTCTCGGGGCGGCGCTTCGTTGTGCCTCCGAACGAGCTCCACCGCCTGCATTTTGCAGATATCGGAGCTATAGTGCAGACATGACTGCCCTCACGATCCGGGATGTCCCGGACGACCAGATCCAGACCCTGAAGGTCCGCGCAGCTCAGGCAGGCAAGTCACTGCAGGCGTTCATGCAGGACTTGATCGCCAGGGAGACGTCCAAGCCCACAATGGCGGAGATGATGGCGCGGCTCGACCGGGAGACCACCGCCGACGTCAGTGCGGCCGATGTCCTCGCTGCCATCGATGAGGGGCGAGCCGGACGTTGATCGTCGTTGACTGCTCCGCCCTCGTCCTGGCTCTCACGGCTCAGGGTTCCGACGGAAAGCTCGTCCGCGGCCGGCTGTCCGAGGCGGGGGACGTGTACGCGCCAACCCTCCTGGACTACGAGATCCAGTCGGCCCTCCTCGGCATGCATCGTGGCGGCAAGTTGATCGAGAGGGAGATGGAGAGGGCGGTCGCCGCGTACCGGGTACTTCCCATCACCAAGCGCGAGACCTTTCCCTTCTGGGACCGTGTGAAGAAGCTGAACGCCAACCTCAGCGCCTACGACTCGCAGTACGTCGCTCTGGCAGAAGCCCTGGGCGTACCACTGATCACCAGCGACGCGAGGATCAAACGCAGTGGCGCGGCAAAGTGCGAGATCGAGGTCTTCTCCTCGATCCAGCGCTGACCGACGCGACTCTTCGTGTCTTCGTAGTGGTGCCTTGATTGATCTTCTGCTCGATGAAGATCTCCCAGAAGATCCGCGACGAGCACGGCGACGGTTCCAGCGCCGTCCGGACCGACTTCGACGCCGAGGCCCTGGCTGGCATGCAGGCCATGTCCGAGGAGTTCAAGGCCCACGGCAACAAGGTCTACCTCCCCCTGGCGGACTGACACCCGCGCCCGGCTGAGCCCTTCCCCGCCGGGGTTGGTGTAGGTCCCGGCGATGCCCGTGACCTCCACGTGGACGCCGGTCTCTTCGAAGGTCTCCCGGATGCCGCACCCCGCCAGTGATTCGCCCAACTCCATCATGTCTCCGGGAAGCGCCCACATCCCGTTGTCGGTACGTCGCTGGAGCAGGATGCGGCCGGTCTCGTCCACTCCGACCACCGAGGCAGCAGGGACGAGGCTGTTGGGCTTCGGTGCGTTCGGGTCGTCCTCGTAGTCACGCCTGGCCATGCTGTGCTGCCTCCCAGATGTTGCGCCCGCGACTCCAGAGTTCTTCGACGTGATCAGCGAACCGGTCGAACATGCCGTCGTCCTGGGTGCGCCTCAAGTGCACGGCTCGCCGCGTTGCGGACACGGCGGGTGCGTCCATGCTCGGCTAGCAGGCTGAGGGCGGCAGGGGAAGTGACGAACTGGGCGGCGGCGGCCGTGCGCTGGAACCAGTCGGACGCGGTCAGCAGTTCCTCGTCGGTCCAGGGCTCGTCCAGCGCGACAGACCTGAGCAGCGTCCACTCGCGCAGGCGACGGGTGAGGAAGGCGCGGTCGCCAATGATCGTGGCCATCATCGTCGCCCAGGTGGGGAACTGGGGGATGGTCAGCTGCTGGGCCGCCCGGCGTTCGAGGTGATAGTTCACAGCGCTCTCGGCCATGGCTGCGTCGTCGTCACGAAGAACGGTGGCCAGGAGGTCGGCCTCCTCCGCCTCCGTGACGCTGTCCAAGGCTCGCAGGTATCGGGCATAGCGCAGGTGCTCGGGGGGTTCGTCGTCGTTGTGAGAGCCGGTCATGCGGCAATCACATCATTCCGCTCCGCGCTGGATGTCCCCTCGACGTGTCCTACGGACGAGCGCCGTCCCGGGAGGATTTCGCCTTCCGGGACGGCGCTTCGCAGTCAGAACGGGTTTCCGGCTCGCGGCAACCCTTTGCGGGGCCGGTGACCACAAGGGGACAGATCCGGCCGTTCCGGTGTCCGGATCACCCTTCTCTGGTGCACAGTCCGCAAGGAGAACGTCTACCCATGAGCAACCTCCCGAACGGCAGGCGCCGCGGGCGCCACCGTCGTCGTTTGAGCGCCACCGCTCTGGCGCTCGGTGTGTCCCTCACCGTCGGGTCGTACTTCGTGTTCGTACACGAGGACTCCCAGGCCGCGACGATCGACGGCGGTGCCTACTACAGGCTGGTCTCGGTACGCAGCGGCAAGGTGTTGGACGTCAACGGCTTCTCCACCGCCGACGGCACCCGGGTCCAGCAGTGGACCGACCAGAACACCGCCAACCAGCAGTGGAGTCTGAAGTCCACCGGGGACGGCTACTACGAGCTGGTGAACCGCAACAGTGGCAAGGTGCTGGGCATAGCGGGCGACTCGACCGCCCAGGGGGCTGCCGCCGAGCAGCAGACGGACCGCTCCTCAGCGTCCCAGCAGTGGCGGATCGGCGATGTGAGCGGATCCGACGCCGTCACCTTCACCTCCCGCAAGAGCGGTCAGGTCCTGGACGTCACGGGCAACTCCACGGGCCAGGGCGCGCAGATCATCCAGTGGCCCGGGTGGGGTGGTGCCAACCAGCAGTGGAAGCTGGTGAAGGTCGCCGGCAGCGGCGGTGGGCAGACCGGGTCCGGCCCGTACGTGTGGCAGAACGCCCCGGTGGTGGGCGGCGGTTACGTCACCGGCCTGGTCTTCAACCAGAAGGAGAAGGGCCTGCTGTACGCCCGCACCGACATGGGGGGCGCGTACCGCTGGGACACCGGGGCCGAGCAGTGGATCCCGCTCACCGACTGGGTCGGCCAGAAGGACTGGAACCTGCTGGGCATCGAGTCGCTGGCCACCGACCCGGTCGACCCCGACCGGCTCTACCTCGCGGCGGGCACCTACACCAACGACTGGGCCGGCAACGGTTCGATCCTGCGCTCCTCCGACCGCGGCCGCACCTTCCAGCGCACCGACCTGCCGTTCAAGCTGGGCGGCAACGAGGACGGCCGCGGGGCGGGCGAGCGCCTGGTGATCGACCCCGCGAACCACGACAACCTGCTGCTGGGCACCCGCAAGAACGGCCTGTGGCGCAGCACCGACCGCGGCCAGACCTGGAACCAGGTCTCCTCGTTCCCGGTCAAGGACGGCGCGAGCTTCGGCACCGGCATCTCCTTCGTGACGTACGGCCCGGCGGGCAGCAACACGATCTACGTCGGCGTCGCCGACAGGTCCACCAACCTGTACCGGTCCACCGACGGCGGCAACTCCTGGCAGGCGGTCTCCGGTCAGCCCACCGGCCAGGTACCGCAGCACGGCGTGCTCTCCGGCGACGGCTCGCTGTACCTGACGTACAGCAACGCCCCCGGGCCCAACGGCGTGACGGCGGGTTCGGTGTGGAAGTACAGCACCTCCGGCGGGGCGTGGAAGAACGTCTCGCCGTCCCAGGGCGGCTACGGGTTCGCCGGTCTGGCGGTCGACCCGCAGAAGCCGTCCACGGTGATGGTCACCACGCTGGACCGCTGGTGGCCGCAGGACGAGGTCTACCGCAGCACCGACGGCGGCGCGTCCTGGAAGGCCCAGTCCGACAAGTCCGTCCGGGACGCCTCCATCGCCCCGTACCTCGGCACCGGCATCGGGCACTGGATGACCGCCCTGAGCATCGACCCGTTCGACTCCGGGCACGTGATGTACGGCACCGGCAACGGCATCTGGGCCAGCAAGGACGCCAACGCGACCGACAACGGCGGCACCAGCCACTGGACCATCGGAGCCCGTGGGCTGGAGGAGACGGCGCTGTACGACGCCGTCTCCCCGCCCGGCGCCGCCGCCCTCATCACCTCGATGGGCGACCAGGGCGGCTTCGTCTACGACGACCTGAAGAAGGAGCCGGCCGGGCGGCTGGTCAACCCGACGATCTACAACAGCACCTCCCTCGACTTCGCCCAGTCCAACCCCTCGCTGGTGGTCCGGGTCGGCAGGGGCGGCGAGCAGGACGGCGCCCTCTCCACCGACGGCGGCCACACCTGGACCGGCTTCAAGGGCGAGCCGGTGCCCGGTGCGGACAGCGGCCACATCGCGATCGCGGCGGACGGCTCCAGCTTCGTCTGGACCGAGGCCGGCCAGGCCCCGTACCGCTCCACCGACCGGGGCGCGAGCTGGTCGAAGGTCAACGGTCTGGGCAACGGGGCCGTGGTCGTCGCCGACCGGTCCTCGGCCAACACCTTCTACTCGCTGAGCAACGGCACGCTCTACGCCAGCACCGACGGCGGTGCGACCTTCGGTGCGCGCGCCGCCAACCTGCCGGGCGGCAAGCTCAGCGCCGTTCCCGGTGTCGCGGGTGACCTGTGGCTCTCCGGCGGCGGGACGGGTCTGCTGCACTCCACCGACGGCGGCCGCAGCTTCACCACGCTGTCCTCGGTGCAGTCCGCCTCCGCCCTCGGCTTCGGCAAGGCAGCGCCGGGCACCTCGTACCAGGCGTTGTACCTGATCGGCACCGTCAAGGGCGTCGCCGGCGTCTTCCGCTCCACCGACCAGGGCGCCAGCTGGGTCCGGATCAACGACGACGCCCACCAGTGGGGCAACTTCGCCGGCCAGGGCATCGTCACCGGCGATCCCGACACCTACGGCCGGGTGTACATCGGCACCAACGGTCGCGGTCTCCAGTACGGCGACCCCTCCTGATCCCGACCCCTTCGAGCGGGGCCGCAGGCCGAACGGCCTGCGGCCCCGCCGCGCCTGACGGAACACCGAGGACGAGACGCCCGCCGGGCCGGCGCCGGGAACGCCTCGAGCCCGGCTCGACGGAAAGTTCTGCCGATCACGGCAACCTTCGTGTGCGGTGGCGGCAACTGGCGGGTAACCGTGGCCGAGACCGAGGCCCACTGCGCCAGAGGGACAAGTTGTTGCCAGATCAGAACCGTTCTCATCGCCGCCGGCCGCCCACCCGCCGCCTGGTCGCCGCCGCCGTGGCGCTCGCCGCCGTGGGCGCAGCCGTACCGCTGGTCGCCCAGGCCGCGTTCACGTCGAACGCCGGCACGCCGACCACCCTCGCCGACGCGGCGGCCGTCAGCGGCCGCTACTTCGGCACCGCGGTGTCCACGGGCCGGCTCGGCGACTCGACGTACTCCACCGTTCTCGACCGGGAATTCAAGATGGTCACCCCGGAGAACGAGATGAAGTGGGACGCCACCGAGCCCTCCCGGGGGTCGTTCAACTTCGCTCCCGCCGACTCGATCGTCAACCACGCCGCCGCACACGGCCAGAAGATGCGCGGCCACACCCTGGTCTGGCACTCCCAGCTTCCCGGCTGGGTCCGCTCCATCGGCGACGCCAACACCCTCCGCGGCGTGATGAACAACCACATCACCCAGGAGATGACCCAGTACAAGGGCAGGATCTACGCCTGGGACGTGGTCAACGAGGCGTTCGCGGACGGCGGCAGCGGCCAGCACCGCAGCTCGGTGTTCCAGGACGTGCTGGGCAACGGCTTCATCGAGGAGGCCTTCCGCACGGCCCGCACCGCCGACCCCTCGGCGAAGCTCTGCTACAACGACTACAACCTCGAGAACTGGAACGACGCCAAGACCCAGGGCGTCTACGCCATGGTCAAGGACTTCAAGTCCCGCGGCGTGCCCATCGACTGCGTCGGCTTCCAGAGCCACTTCGGCGCCGGCGGCCCCCCGGCCAGCTTCCGGACCACGCTGTCCAACTTCGCCGCGCTCGGCGTCGACGTCCAGCTCACCGAGCTCGACATCGCCCAGGCGTCCGCCGGGGCGTACGACAACGCCGTCAAGGACTGCCTCGCCGTCGCGCGCTGCACCGGTATCACGGTGTGGGGCATCCGGGACAGCGACTCCTGGCGCACCGGCGAGAACGCGCTGCTGTTCGACAACAACGGCAACAGGAAGCCCGCCTACACCACGGTACTCGCCACTCTGGGCAGCGCCGGCGGCGGTAAGCCGGGCGGTGGCATCGACTCCGGCACCGTCTACACGCTCTCCGCGGTGGGCGCCGCCGGACGTGTTCTCGACCAGCCCGCAGGGCAGAACGGCAACGGCACCCCGCTCCAGGTGTGGGACGCCAGCGGCGCCACCAACCAGCAGTGGAAGGTCACCAGGAACGGCGACGGCTCCTACACCCTGACCAACGTCGCCAGCGGCCGGGTCCTGGACGAGCCGGGCGGCCGGACCGCCAACGGGACCAAGCTGCTGGTCTGGGACGACAACGGCGGCGCCAACCAGCACTGGAAGGCCGCCCGGAACGGCGACGGCTCCTACACCCTGACCAACGTCGCCAGCGGCCGGGCCCTGGAGACCCCCGGCAACCAGACCGCCAACGGCACCGCCGTCCAGATCTGGGACTCCTGGGGCGCCGCCAACCAGCACTGGACCTTCAGGTCGGCCGGGTCGCCCACCCCGGCTCCGGCCCCGACGACACCCGCGCCGGGCGGCACGTGCGCCCTTCCGTCGAGCTACCGGTGGTCCTCCACGGGGGCGCTCGCGCAGCCGAAGAACGGGTGGGCCTCGGTCAAGGACTTCACCGACGTGGTCTACAACGGAAAGCACCTGGTCTACGCGTCGGACGTGTCGGGAACGTCGTACGGCTCCATGATGTTCAGCCCCTTCACCGACTGGTCCGACATGACGTCCGCCGGGCAGACCGGGATGAGCCAGTCCGCGGTGGCACCCACGCTGTTCTACTTCGCGCCCAAGAACATCTGGGTGCTCGCCTACCAGTGGGGTCAGTGGCCGTTCATCTACCGCACCTCCAGCGACCCGACCAACCCCAACGGCTGGTCCGCGCCGCAGCCCCTGTTCACCGGCAGCATCCCCAAGTCCAGCACCGGCCCGATCGACCAGACCCTGATCGCCGACGGCCAGAACATGTACCTGTTCTTCGCCGGTGACAACGGCAGCATCTACCGGGCGAGCATGCCGATCGGGAACTTCCCGGGCAACTTCGGCTCGTCCTACACCACGGTCATGAGCGACACGGCGAACAACCTGTTCGAGGCACCGCAGGTCTACAAGGTCAAGGACCAGAACCAGTACCTCATGATCGTCGAGGCGCAGGGTGCGAACGGGCGCTACTTCCGCTCGTTCACGGCCTCCAGCCTGAACGGTTCCTGGACCCCGCAGGCCGCCAGCGAGAGCAACCCCTTCGCGGGCAAGGCCAACAGCGGTGCCACCTGGACCAACGACATCAGCCACGGGGACCTGGTCCGCAGCAACCCCGACCAGACCATGACCATCGACCCGTGCAACCTGCAGTTCCTCTACCAGGGCAAGTCCCCCACCGCGGGCGGCCCCTACGACCAACTGCCGTACCGCCCCGGCCTCCTCACCCTGCAGCGCTGACCCGCCCGGTCCGCGTGATCACGGTCGGGTGCGGCCGGCCGGCCCGAGGGAACGGGCCCGACCCGACCTGTTGACCCGTACCACCGCACGGAGGAACCCCAGCCCTGCATCGGCTGGGGTTCCTCGTCGTGAACCTCTCAGTGGTGGAAACCGACGCGGTCCGCGTCGTGGGGGTGGCCCTCGTCGAGGTGCTTGATCGCCCTGCGCATGTCGTCGGCGAGGAGTTCGATCTCGTCGCGGTCGACGCCGTGGCGGACCAGGACGCGCTGGATGACCGTCTCCTGGCGGTCCGGCGGGAGCGGGTAGGAGGGCACCTGCCAGCCGCGCATGCGGAGCTGGTCGGAGAGGTCGTACAGGCTCCAGCCGACCGAGTCGGGGTCGGTGAGCGTCCAGGAGACGGCGGGCAGCGCGCCGACGCCGTCGTAGAGCAGGGTGAAGGGGCCCATCTCGGCGATCTGCCGGCCGAGGTGCTGCGCGGTGTCGGCGCACGCCTGGTAGACCCGGCGGTACCCCTCGCGGCCGAGCCGCAGGAACATGAAGTACTGGGCGACCACCTGCCCGCCGGGGCGGGAAAAGTTCAGGGCGAGGGTGGGCATGTCGCCGCCGAGGTAGTCGACGTGGAAGACCAGCCCGTCCGGCAGGGCGTTCTGGTCGCGCCAGAGGGCCCAGCCGACGCCGAGCGGGGCCATCCCGTACTTGTGGCCCGAGGCGTTGATCGAGGCGACCCGCGGCAGCCGGAAGTCCCAGACCAGGTCGCGGTGGAGGAACGGCGCGATGAAGCCGCCCGACGCCGCGTCGACGTGCAGCGGGACGTCGAGGCCGGTCTCCACCTGGAGACGGTCGAGCTCGGCCGCGATCTCCGCCACCGGCTCGTACGTGCAGGTGTAGGTCACCCCGAGGATCGCGACCACGCCGATGGTGTTCTCGTCGACGTGGTCGCGCAGCTGGTGCGGCTGGAGGCCGGTCGCCCCGGGCTCCACCGGCACCTGCCGCAGCTCCACGTCGAAGTACCGGGCGAACTTCTCCCAGCACACCTGCACCGGCCCGCAGACCAGGTTCGGCCGCTCGGTCGACTGCCCCGCGGCCTGCCGGCGGTTGCGCCACCGCCACTTCAGGGCGAGACCGCAGAGCATGGCGGCCTCGCTGGAGCCGGTGGTGGAGCAGCCGACGGCGTTGATGCCGCCGGAGCCGGCCGGGGCGTGCCAGAGATCCGCGAGGATGTTCACGCAGCGTGACTCGATCTCCGCGGTCTGCGGGTACTCGTCCTTGTCGACGATGTTCTTGTCGAGGCACAGGTCCATCAGTCGGCGGACCTCGTCGTCCATCCAGGTGGTGCAGAAGGTGGCGAGGTTCTGCGCGGCGTTGCCGTCCAGCAGCAGCTCGTTGCGCAGCAGCTGGAAGACCACCGGCGGAGGCGCGGGAAAGTCCGGCATGGCCCGCTTGGGCAGCGGGCGCTCGCTCAGCGGCGAGGCGAAGATGTCGACGGCCGCGTCGGCCGCCTGCTCCTGTGCGTTGTGGAGGGCCACCGGTCACCTCTCGAATCGGTTCACTGGTCCGATCCGGACATTACGGACACGGTCGAGAGGTCGGCACGCGGGCGTACGCCATCCGGCACCGGCGCGTGGCCTACGCGGCCCGGGCCGCGGCGTCGGCGCCCTCCGCGCCCTCCGCGTCCTCGGCGCCCTCGGCGTCCTCGGCGTCCTCGGCGCCCTCCGCGTCCTCGGCGTACCAGCGGAGCTCGACGGTGTTGCCGTCCGGGTCCGCGACGTAGAGCGAGGTGCCGGTGCCGCGGGCGCCGTAGCGCGGGCCGGGGCCGTCGAGGACGGTGAAGACGCCGGAGTCGACGACCTCCTGCCAGTCCAGCGGCTCGACGGTGAGGCAGAGGTGGTCGACGTTGGACTCGCCGCGCGGGCGGGCGAACAGGTCGATGATGGTCTGCCCGTCGATCCGGACCGACGGGAACGAGACCTCGCCCGCTCGCCACTCCTCGACCCGGACGGGCTCCAGGCCGAGCAGGCCGAGGTAGAACTCGAGCGAGCGCTCGACGTCCCGGACGTTGAGGACGAGGTGGTCGAAGGCCTTGACGCGGACGGCGGCCATGGGTGGCTCCCGGGGTGGTGGTGGGTGGGGTGACGTCCTCCACGATCCGCCGCCCGGCCGGGACGATCAATGCCGAACTGCAATACGATCGTTGAGTCAGGCTCAACGATCGGGCGGTGCGCATGTGGGAGCGGCACGAGATCGAGGCGTTGCTGGCGCTCGCCGAGGAGCTGCACTTCGGCCGGGCCGCCGCGCGCCTGGGCGTCACCACCGGGCGGGTCAGCCAGGTGATCGGGAAGCTGGAGCGGCGGATCGGAGCCCGGCTCTTCGACCGCACCAGCCGGGCCGTCCGGCCCACCGCGATCGGCCGGCGGCTGGTGGACGACCTGGCCCCGCTGGTGGCCGGGATCGAGGAGTCGGTGCGCCGGGCGGTGGAGGCCGGGCGCGGGGTGACCGGGGAGCTGCGGGTGGCGTTCCTCGGCGAGTGGACCGCGGCGGTGCTGGGCCGGGCGGTGAACCTGTTCGGCGAGCGGCACCCGGGCTGCCGGGTCGAGGTCCGCGAGGTGCAGCTCTCCGACTCCCGGCCGAGCCTGGAGGACGGCTCCGTCGACGTGCTCCTCGCCTCCTTCCCGTTCGACGGCATGGCGGTCGGCCCGGCGCTGCTGGTCGAGCGGCGGGTCCTGGCGGTGGCCGCGGGACACCCGCTGGCGCGGGCGGAGTCGGTCTCGCTGGAGGTGCTGGCCGACCATCCGGTGGTGCAGTACCCGGAGGTCACCTCGATCGGGTTCAAGCGGGACCGGACGCCCGACCGTACGCCGTCCGGGCGGCCGGTGCCGAAAGGGCCGGTGGGCAGCACCTTCTCCGAGATGCTCTCCCTGGTGGCCCTGGGCCGCGGGGTACTGCCGGTCGGCGAGCATTCCCGGCAGTACTATCCGCGCCCCGACATCGCCTACGTGCCGATCGAGGACGCGGCGCCGATCGAGCGCGGACTGGTCTGGCGGGAGTCCAACACGACCGAGCGCGTACGCGAGTTCGTCCGGGCCGCGTCGGACGCCGCCCGGCGTGATTCCGCCTGAATTCCCCCGTCGTCGATTTCCCGCTCCGCTCCGCTGTGAAGCGGTCCACCCTTCGGAATTAGTTGGTTGACAATCCGAGATGAAGATCGGATAGTCTGCGCCCCGCGCGGTGGGGGGTATCCACGCGCTGCCGCCCGGAGATTCGCGGTAATCCGTCACTTTTGGGGTCGACTTGAAGCTTCGTCACGCACTGCTGGCCGCGACGCTGGTGGCCTCCCCGCTGGTGCTCGCCCTGCCCGCCCAGGCGGCCGGGAGCGACACCGGGACCGGTCTCCGGATCGACGGGTTCGCCTCCGTCGAGGCCGGGGGCGGCTGGTCCGAGGGCACGGTGACGGTCAGGAACGACACGGATGCGGCCGTCACCGACCAGCACCTCGTGCTCTACGTCGGCAGCCGGATGCTCGGGGTGGACCAGGTCGCCGCGGAGTACGCGGACGGTGCGGCGAGCACCTGGCAGCCCGTGCGGCTCGTCGACCAGGACCTCGGGGCCAAGCCCAGCGGCCACCAGGGCGTGGCCGCCGACCTGACCGGCGCCCCGGTGGAGCTGCCGCCGCACTCGGCGCACACCTTCAAGCTCCGGTTCAAGCTGCTGCAGTCCGCACACATGGGCCCCTTCGACGACGTCGACCTGATGGCCTTCCTGGCTCCGACGTTCGGCAAGGACGGACAGGCCAAGGACTGGACGGCGCAGGCGCCCGTCAAGGGGGTCAGGACCACCGGCCTCACCACCGCGATCGACGGCCTGCCCGCCGCGATCCCGGCCGACGGCAAGCCGCACCCGTTCACCGTCTCCGTCAGGACCGCCAACAGGTTCGACTGGCACCTCGACGGGGCCGTCTTCTTCCTCTGGGCCGGGCAGGGCTTCGGCTCGATGGACGGCCCGGCCGCCTGTGATGCCCGGCTGGAGCTCCAGGACCCGAAGGACGGCAGTTGGCACCACGTGGGTCTGGGCGCCAGGGGCCTGGACGGGCAGGGCGTCGACCTCGCCGCGTACGGCGCCGGCCCGGTGGACGACCGGGTGATCAACGCGCGGATCACGCTGGGTGCCGGCTTCAGGACCTCGGCCGACGCCCGTCTCGGCTTCGGCCACTTCCCCGGTGCCGGGTCGACCCTCTTCTGGGCCGAGCAGAAGGTCGCCGCCACGCCGGTCGCGGGCGCCCCCGCCTGCGTGGACCCGAACGCGCCCGCGCCGAAGCCGACCGCGTCGACCGCGCCGACCGCGGCCCCGACCAGCCCGGCGCCCGCCGCGCCGTCGGTGGCCCCGGTGGCCGCCGTCACCGCCCAGCCCAGCGCGACCGCTTCCGCGTCGCCGCGCGCCGCCACCGGACTCGCCGGCACCACCGGCCGCACCGAGCTCGCCGACACCGGCGCGCCGGACGTCACCGTGCCGACCGTCCTGGGCGGGGTCCTGCTGGCCGTCGGCGCGGCCGCGGTCACCGTGGCGAGGCGCGCCCGCCGCAGCTGAGCCGGCCGGCGGGCCGGGACCGCCGGTTCCTTCCCCGCCGTCCCCCTGCCCGCCGTTCCCCTTCCCGACCACCGGCCGGGAAGGGGCGGTGCGGGAAGATCTTGGGGTGGCCGGTCGGTTCGGACCGGAGACGACTCGGAGCGAGGGGGAACGACGATGTCCCGGCGGATCACGGCGGTCGCGGTGCTGCGCGCCAAGGCCGGACGGGAGGCGGACGTGCGGGCGCAGGCCGCCGTGATGGCCGCGGCGAGCCTGGCGGAGCCGGGCTGCATCTCCTACCGCAACTACGTGGACCCGGACGACCCGCGGTCCTGGGTGGTGGTGGAGGAGTGGGCGTCGCGCGAGGCGTTCGAGAAGCACCTGACCAGCCCGCACCTGGCCCGTTCGGTCGAGCTCACGTCGGAACTGCTCGACGGCCCGCCGGAGTTGCGGGTGCTCAAGGCCGCGGTGTGAGGCCGGCGGCGGATCACCGCCCCGCCCAGGGAGCTCTTACGCCGTCGGCGGCCGGGGCGCCGCCGTGGGCCCGGACGCGTCGCGGGCCCGGACGCCGTCGGTGGCTCAGACGTCGTCGGGGCCGGTGAAGCCCGGGGGCGTGTAGCCGGGTCCGGTGAAGTCCGGCGGGGTGAAGGCCGCCGTGCGCGGCTCCCGGCCCTGCGGGTCGGTGAGCCCCTCCACGCCGGGGCTGCTGAAGCCCGGGCCGGTGTAACCGGGGCTGCTGAAGTCCGGCCCGCCGGTGTCGGACCCGTCGGGGCCGGTGGAGTCGCTGCCGCGGGCCCGGGACCGGTCCGGCTTCGGGCGGCCGCCCTGCCCGGGTACCGGGGCCGCCGATGCCGTTGCGGCGCCCGCCGACCCCGGGGCCGCCGCCGTGGACATCGCCGCCGTCGGCCCGGCGTCGCCGCGCAGGGCGGCGTGCAGGTAGGGCAGCAGCGCCCGGTCGCGCAGTGCCCGCTGCCACTCGCGGTGGGCCTCGCCGAGTTCGGCGGCGAGCTCCGGGTCGGTGCCGGCGGGGACGGACGGTCTGGAGCCGTCGCGGACCGCGGTGAGGACCAGTCCGACGATGCCGACCGCCATCGCGGCCACGCCCGCCGCCAGGGCCACCCAGCCGGCCGTGAGGATCGACCGGCTCAGCGCCGCCTCGGGATCGGCGGCGCGCAGCGTGTACCCGAGCAGCAGCAGGACGAGGGCGGCCGCCCAGGCCAGGATCGGCGTGAGCACGGTGAGGACGGGGAACAGCCCGGCGCCGCCGTTCGCCGAGCCCAGCTGGGCGAGCAGGCCCGGTGCGGCGGGCTCGCCGTCCGGGCCGGGTGGTGCGGGCATGCTCCGCAGGTTCGCGCGCAGCCGGGTGTAGTGCTCGTACTCGGTGCCGGCCGCGGCCGCGAGGCCGTCGGCGTCGAGCAGGGCCTGGGCACGCAGCTCCGCGGTGGTGAGGGCGCCGGGTGCGCGCAGTGCGGTGAGGACGGTGCCGTCGCGCAGTGCGTCGTCGAGGAGGCGCTCGAAGTCCGGGCGGTCCTCGGCGAGCAGATGCGGGGCGTTGTTCATGGGGACCCCGTTCAGCAGGTCCCGGTCGCTCCGCGGTGCCGTGCGCACGGAGAGGGGCGCCACACGGGCGGCCGGGTGTGGTGTGCCTCGATGGTAGGGGCGGGTGCGGCCGCGCTGACAGTAGGTTTCCGGAATTTCGCGCCCCGGACCGCGCGTGCGGTCCGGGGCGGGCGCCGGAACTGCCGTTCGAGTGAAGGGGCGGAGACGGTCCGTCAGATCGGCAGTCGGGCGATCAGCAGCCGGCCTTCCATCGTGACGCCGCCGTCCATGGCCACCGCGAGGTCGTCCGCGTAGACGTACGGGCCGGGGATGTGCGGCGGCTGGCCGTCGTCGGCGTGGACCGCGCCGGTGAGGTACGGGATCGGGCTGTGCCCGTGCACGATGCGCGTGCCGCCGTAGGTTTCGAGCAGCTCGTGCACGGCCATCGGTCCGGCCTCGCCGCGGAACGCGAAGCGCTTGGTGAACCGGCGGAAGCAGTCCCACCACTCGTCCACGCCCTCGTCCGCGAGCAGGTCGTGGACGGCGTCGTTGACCTCGGCGATCGAGTCGCCGTACTCCAGGTACGCGGTGGTGTCCGAGTGCAGCAGCAGGTGGCCGTCCTCCAGCCCGATCGCGGGCAGGCGGGAGAGCCAGCTGATGTGGTGCGCCTCCAGCCGGTCCAGGTCGTGCTGCTGGCCGCCGTTGAGCCGCCAGGCCGCGAGGAAGGAGGCGGTGCCGGCGGTGGACTGGACGGGCTCGTCGCCGTACTTGGCCGCACCGAGGAAGAGCAGCTCGTGATTGCCCATCAGGGCCCGGCAGTAGCCGCCGGCCGCGGCCGCCTCGGCGGCGAGCTGCATGACGAGGTCGATCACGCCGATGCCGTCGGGGCCGCGGTCGGTGAAGTCGCCGAGGAACCAGATCCGGGAGCGGCCGGCCGCCCAGTGGCCGTCCGCGTCGATCAGGCCCTGGTGGCGCAGCTCGGCGAGCAGCTCCTCGAGGTAGCCGTGCACGTCGCCGACGACGTAGAGCGGGCCCGGCGGCTCGTTGGGGGCCGGCGCGGGGTACGGGTGGTAGGGCACGCCGGGCTCGGGCAGCGGCGGGCCGAGCTCGATGGTCGGCGGGTCCTCGCCGCCGTGGGCGGGCGAGGGGTGGTCCACCAGGGTCGGCTCGTACCCGGGGTGCGCGGCCTGCGGGGCGTGCCCGCCGTGCTGGGCCGCCTGTGCCTGGGCCTGGTGGTCGTGCTGGCCGTGCTGGGCCTGGGCCTGCGGGTCGTGCTGACCGTGCTGGGCTTCGGCCTGCGGGTCGTGGCCGCCGGCCGGCCAGTGCTGTTCGAGCCAGCGGGCGCCGCCGTAGCCGCTGTACGTCTCCGACTCGTACGCCGCCTCGGCGTACCCGGTGGGCTCGGGTTCGTAGTAGGTGCCGTAGGGCAGCACGTCGAGGTCCGGCTGGTGGCGGGGGCCTGAGTCCGGGTGTTCAGGCCCGGGGAAGCGGTCCTCGGGTGTCATTCGCCCATCATAGGAAGACCACTCTCCCGGCGTCGTCACCTGGTGGGTATCCAATCCTCCGGAGCGTCAGCCGGGCGGGCCGTCAGGTCCGATTTGTCCCGGCTGGGCATGGTCCAGACCGACCCCGGCGGGGGCCGGGGTGCGTCGCCGCCCCGCCCGTCCCCGGGCGGGGCGCGAGGCCGGCGGGCCCCGCGTCCCGCCGCTACGTCTCGCCCGGGGGCCGGGGCGGGCTGACCGTGGTGCGCGGGCTCCGGCGCTGGGAGGACGCGCGGACGATCAGCTCGGTGGGCATCAGGGTGCCGGGCGGCGGGCCGGTGCCGGCGGTGCGGAAGCGCGGCGGGAAGAGCCGGGCGATGTCGACGCCCGTTCCGGAGTCCACTCCCTCGATGGCGTCGATCAGCAGGTTGACGACGGTGGTGCCGATCCGCCGCGGCTTGAGCGAGAGCGTGGTGATCGGCGGCTCGGTGGCGGCGTAGACGTCGCTCTCGCTGCAGCAGACCAGCAGCAGGTCGTCCGGCACCCGAAGGCCGTACCGGCGGGCGGCGGCGAGCAGGTCGGTGCCGTTCGGGTCGAACAGGCCGTAGACGGCGTCCGGGCGGTCCGGGCGCGCGAGCAGCCGGTCGGCGGCGACGGCCCCGGCGGCCGGGTCGTGCGCGGGGTAGGCCTCGTAGACCGGCTCCTGGCCGACCTTGGCGCACCAACCGAGGTAGGCCTCGGTGGAGAGGCGGGTGTAGGTGTCGGTGCTGGTGCCGGTGAGCAGGCCGATCCGGCGGGCGCCGGCCTCGGAGAGGTGGTCGAGGATGCCGAGCACGGCGGCCTCGTGGTCGTTGTCGACCCAGGCGGTGACCGGGCAGTTCCCCGGCTTGCCGTCGCTGACCACGGGGACGCCGGACCGGTACAGCTCGCTGACCAGCGGGTCCTGGTCCGGCGGGTCGATCACCACGGTGCCGTCGAGGGCGATGTTGCCCCAGACGTCGTGCCGGGAGGAGGCGGGCAGCACCACCAGCGCGTAGCCGCGACCGAGGGCGGCGCTGGTGGCGGCGCGGGCCATCTCGGCGAAGTAGGCGAACTCGGTGAAGGTGAACGGCTCTTCGCCGTAGGTCGTGACGGTCAGCCCGATCAGGCCGGACCGGCCGGTCCGCAGGGTGCGGGCGGCGGCGGAAGGGCGGTAGCCGAGGCGCTCGGCGACCTCGCGCACCCGGCTTCTGGTCTCGTCGGGCAGGCGGCCCTTACCGTTCAGCGCGTCGGAGACGGTGGTGATCGACACTCCGGCGGCTGCTGCCACATCCCGGATGCCGGCCCGCTCCAGACGCCGTGAGGTGGTGGGTCGCCGACCGCTCTGGTTGGCTGCTGCTGTCATGGCGGACCGATCGTATGGCTCCTGACAAGGGTCTGTGACCGGCGTATCGGGGGCCATTGGAGATACGTTTCTCCAAGAGTGAGCCCGTGCGCGCCCCTTCGATACCCGCACGAAACCAGCCGTCTTACCTCTGACATGTGCCATAGGAACCCTGCAGAATGGCTGATCTGCGCCTGTAACCCGACCGGGCATCTCACTCCTACGGGTGAGCGCGGGTCGGTATCGTTCAGGGCACCCGACCGGGGTGGTCCGGACGCGTCGCGGGTTCCCGGGTCCGGCGGTGATCCCGTCCGGACGGGCGCGATCGCACCGGAGGCGGCTGGGCGCGGCGAGGGCCGCGCGGCCCGACGGAGAGAAGAGAAGGAGCAGGACCGTGAGTGGAACGGCACCGCAGGGGCCCCGGCTGAGGCCGACCCTGGACGGCATCCCCACCTACAAGCCCGGCAAGCCGGCCGGCGCCGACGCCTACAAGCTGTCCTCCAACGAGAACCCGTACGACCCGCTGCCCGGCGTGCTGGAGGCGGCGGTCAATGCGGCCGGCTCGTTCAACCGCTACCCGGACATGGGCGTCAGCGAGCTGACCGCCGAGCTCGCCCGGCGCTTCGACGTCCCGGTCGAGCACATCGCCACCGGCACCGGCTCGGTCGGCGTGGCCCAGTCGCTCGTCCTCTCCACCGCCGGCCCGGGCGACGAGGTGATCTTCGCCTGGCGCTCGTTCGAGGCGTACCCGATCATCACCCAGGTCGCCGGCGCGACCCCGGTCCCGGTCCCGCTCACCGCGGGCGGCGACCACGACCTGGACGCGATGCTGGCCGCGATCACCGAGCGGACCCGGCTGATCTTCGTCTGCAACCCCAACAACCCCACCGGCAACGTGATCCACCGCGCCGAGCTGGAGCGCTTCCTGGACGCCGTCCCGGCCGAGGTCCTGGTCGTCGTCGACGAGGCCTACATCGAGTTCATCCGCGACCCCGAGGTCCCCAACGGCATCGACCTCTACCGCGACCGCCCGAACGTCTGCGTGCTGCGGACCTTCTCCAAGGCCTACGGGCTGGCGGGCCTGCGGGTCGGCTTCGCGGTCGCGCACGAGCCGGTGGCCAACGCGCTGCGCAAGACCGCGGTGCCGTTCGGCGTCACCCGGATCGCCCAGGACGCCGCCGTCGCCTCGCTGCGGGCCGAGGAGGCCCTGATGGTCCGGGTGGAGGCGCTGGTCGAGGAGCGCGCCCGGGTGGTCGCCGGCCTGCGCGCCCAGGGCTGGGAGATCCCGGACTCGCAGGCGAACTTCGTCTGGCTCGGGCTGGGCGAGCGCTCCCAGGAGTTCGCGGCCGCCTGTGCCGCGGCCGGCGTGATCGTCCGCCCGTTCCCGGAGGGCGTCCGGATCTCCATCGGCGAGGCCGAGGGCAACACGATCTTCCTCTCGGTGGCCGAGGCCTTCCGCAAGACGATCGACGGCTGATCGTCCGGAGACCGGGACGGGGGCGCACCGCTCGGCGGTGCGCCCCCGTGTCGTTCCGGCCGGTGCCGCCGGTGCCGGCGGTGCCGCCGGCCCGCCCCGGGCGTCCGCCCGTGCCGGGGGCCGCTCACCCGCGCCGGAGGAAGAGCGCTGTGGCCGTCCCGGCGAGCAGGACCAAGGCGGTGTTGGCGCCGATCGCCCAGGTGACGCCGGTGAGCACGGAGCCGCCGGCCGCCGTCGCGGTGGTGACCGCGCTCATCACCGGCGTGCCCAGGGCGATGCCGACCTGCTGGGTCATCGTCGCGACGCCGGTGGCCAGGCCCTGCTCCTCGTCCGGCAGGCCCGACGTGGCCGTCACCATGAAGCCGACGATCGCCACCATGTTGCCGACGCCGCCGACGAAGGCGGCCGCCAGCAGCAGACCGAGCCAGGCCCGGTCCGCGCCGAGCAGGAGCAGCGCGGCGGTCGCCGCCGCCTGGACGAGGAAGCCGGCCAGCAGGGCTCCCCGGCCGCCGAGCCGGCCCAGCACCCGGGGGGCCAGCAGGCCGCCCAGCACGGTGCCCGCACCCAGCACGCCGAAGGCGAGGCCGGTGGCCAGGGCGGAGAAGCCGAGCACCCGCTGGAGGTAGAGGGTCAGCACGAAGACCAGCGAGGTCTCGGTGGCGAAGGCCAGCAGCCCGGCCGCGTTCCCCCAGACCACCGTGCGCCGCCGCAGCACCCGGACCGGCACCAGCGGCGCGGCGGCGCGCTGCTCGACCAGCCAGAACGCCACCAGCAGCAGCGCGGCCACGGCCAGGGCCGACAGCGCCACCGGGTCGCCCCAGCCGTGCTCGCCGGCCGTCGTCAGGCCGTGGACCAGGGCGAGCAGCCCCCCGGTGACGGTGAAGGCGCCCGGCAGGTCCATCCGCGGCCGGCCCGCGGTGGCCGTCGCCCCGGTGGCCGTAGCGCCGGTCGACGGGCGGGGGCGGCTCTCGGCGATCAGCCGGGGCGCGGTGAGCAGCACGGCCAGGGCCACCGGCACGTTGACGAAGAACGCCCAGCGCCAGCTGAGCAGGTCGGTGAGCAGGCCGCCGAGCACCGCTCCGGAGGTGAAGCCGGCCGACATCAGTGCGCCGTTCAGACCGAGCGCCCGCTCGCGCAGCGGCCCTTCGGGAAAGGCCGTGGTGAGCAGCGCCAAGCCCGCCGGGGTGACGGCGGCGGTGGCCAGGCCCTGCGCGACCCGGGCCGCCAGCAGGACGCCGGGCGTGGTGGCCAGGCCGCCGGCCAGCGAGGCGACGGCGAGCAGGGCCAGCCCGGCCAGGAAGACCCGGCGCCGCCCGACCAGGTCGGCCACCCGGCCGAACAGCAGGGTGAAGCCGGCCGCGCAGAGCGCGAACGCGGTGGCGATCCACTGCAGGCCGCCGAGCGGGAAGCCGAGCCCCTGGCCGATCACCGGCAGGGCGACGTTCAGGATCGAGAAGTCCACCGCGAGCATGAACTGGGCGGCCAGCAGGACGACCAGGACGAGTCGTTGCCGGCCGGTCGGGCCCGCGGCGGCCGGGCGGGCGGGTGGTGCCTCGGACAGGGTGGCGGTCATCGGTCCGCTGCCTTTCGACGGGGGAGTCCGGGTGCTCCGGGTCGCCGGGGGGCGGGTCTCCGGGGGCTCCGCGGTCTCCGGATTGATCCGGGTACGGCAGCAGCCTGCGCGGCGCCGGACCACCCACCCAGCCCCCCGCGGAGGGTGGCACTGGCAGGGGCAGGCTGGGCGCCGCCCGACGCTGTTGACTGGGGTCATGAACGCACCCGAGACACCGCGAGGCCAGGGCGGAGCGACCGGCTCGACGGACGGGGACGACCCGGCCGGCCCGTCCGGAGCGCGGGGAGCCACCGGCCCGGCCGCCGCGGGCGACCTGGGCGACCTGGGCGAGTTCCTGCGCACCCGCCGGGCCCGGCTGCAGCCCGAGGACGTCGGGCTGGTCGCGTACGGGACCCGCCGCCGGGTGCCCGGGCTGCGGCGCGAGGAGCTGGCGCAGTTGGCGGGCGTCAGCATCACTTACTACACCCGGCTGGAGCAGGGGCAGAGCCGGAACGTCTCCGACGAGGTGCTGGACGCCGTCGCCCGGGCGCTGCGGCTGGACGCCGACGAGCACGCCCACCTGCGCAACCTGGCCCGCCCGGCCCGTGCGGCGAGGGGCCGGCCCGCCGAGCGGTCGGAGCGCGTCCGGCCGGCGGTCCGGCAGCTCATCGGGGCGATGACGGACGTCCCGGCGGTGGTGGTCGGTCGGCGCAACGAGGTGCTGGCCTGGAACCCCCTCGGCCACGCCCTGGTGGCCGGTCCCCTCGCCCCCGCCGCGCCGGACCGCCCGGCCGACCGCCCCAACCTCTCCCGGCTGCTCTTCCTTGACCCGCGGACCCGGGCGCTGTACCCGCAGTGGGAGACCGAGGCCCGGGCCCAGGTGGCGTTCCTGCGCCTGGCCGCCGGGCGGCACCCGAACGACCGGCGGCTGGCGGAGCTGATCGGCGAGTTGTCGATGAAGAGCGCGGAGTTCGCGGCGCTCTGGTCGGGCCACCCGGTGCACGACTGCCTGTTCGGCACCAAGGAGCTCCGGCACCCGATGGTGGGCGGGCTGACGCTGGCGTTCGAGGCGCTGCCGCTGCCGGAGGCGGCCGGCCACCGGATGCTGCTCTACAGCGCGGCGCCGGGCTCGTCCGCGGAGGCCGGGCTGCGGCTGCTGGCCGCCGGTGCGGCCGGGGCCGCCGACCGGACGACGGCGAACGACCGGGTGGTGGCGAACGACCTTGTGGCGATGGACGACCTCGTGGTGACGGACGACCGGCAGGGGGCCGTGGGCCCGGTCACCGGCTGAGGGGCCGGGCACCTCCCGGGTGGCCGGAGGTCCTGACGGCGTCGTGATTCGGTACCGGTTGATCACCCCCGGGCCGGTGGGCGACGTCGAGTCGCTAGTCTGTGCGACCGTCACTCCGGGCGGTCGGCCGACCGCCCGTCACACACGGGGGAACGAACCACCATGCCTACTCGCAGCCTTCCGCTGGCCCTCGTGGCCGTCGCCGCCGCCGTCACCCTGACCGCGTGCGGTCCGGGTGACCCGGAGCCGGCCGCCACCGGTGCCGGGCCGATCGCGGGCGGTCCCGCCGCCACCGCACCGACCGGCGGTGCCACCGCCGAGCCCGGCGGTGGTGCGACGGGCGGATGCATCCCGCCGAGCGTCCCCGCGAACCACCGGATCGTGAACCTCGCCGAGGCGGCCACCGAGACCACCGTCCACGCCAAGGACACCAGGTACCTCTGCAACGGTCCCGCCGGCAGCTGGGCCGACGCGGCGGGGGAGGCGAAGACCTACACCTTCGCGGCGGGCGCCACCGCCAAGCTCAGCGACCTGAACAACGTGCTGCACCCGGTCCCGCTCGCCCGGTTCGCGGCGCACAGCGACTTCTGCCTCAACCACACCTCGGCCCCCGACACCGACCCCTGCTACGACCGCCACACCGTCGAGCTCGTGCTGGACTCCTCGGGCCGGATCACGAAGATCTACGAGGTGGGCCGGGTCCGGCAGGTCGTCGCCGACTAACCGGGCAGGGCTTGGTCGGCGCTCGACCGGGCCGGGCTCTGCGCCTGGTCGGACGGCAGCTCCAGGGTCGCCACGGCGCCGCCGTCCGGGTGGTTGGCGAAGGTCAGGACCGCGCCGATCACCCGGGCATGGCCCTGGGCGATCGTCAGGCCGAGCCCGTGGCCGCGCCCGCGCTCGCGCACGCTCGTCCGGAACCGCTGCGGCCCGTGCCGCAGCAGGTCCTCCGGGAAGCCGGGCCCGTGGTCGCGGACGGTGATCCGCAGACCGTCCACCTCGAGCCGGACCGGGCCGCCGCCGTGCCGGTCGGCGTTGACCAGCAGGTTCCCGAGGATGCGGTCCAGCCGGCGCAGGTCGGTGCGCACCGAGGCGTCGGCCGCGGACGGCCGGACGTCGACCTCCACCGCCAGCCCGGTCAGTCCGACGGTGCGGCGCACCGCCCGCTCCAGCGGCACGGCGGACAGGTACGGGGTCTCCGCGTCGGCGTCCAGCCGGGAGACCTCCAGCAGGTCCTCGACCAGCGAGCGCAGCGCCTGCACCCGGTTCTGCACGAGCTGGGTGGGCCGCCCCGGCGGCAGCAGCTCGGCTGCGGTGACCAGCCCGGTCAGCGGGGTGCGCAGCTCGTGGGCGACGTCGGCGGTGAACTGCTGCTCGTCCGCCAGCCGGCGGTGCAGCGTCCGGGACATCTGGTCGACGGCCGTCGCGAGGTCGGCGACCTCGTCCCGCCCGTCGACCAGCTCACCGATCCGGGCGTCCGTCCGCCCGGCGGCGATCCCGCGGGCGGCCGTCGCCGCCGTCCGCAGCCGCCGGCTGATCCGGTCCGCGACCAGCACGCCGACCAGCACCGTCGTGAAGACGGAGGCGGCGACGGTGATCAGGATGATCCGGTCCAGGTCGGCGATCGCCGTCCGGTCCTGCGTGAAGTCGACCCGGACGGAGAGCACCCGGCCCTGGACGGCGCCGGCCGCCCACATCGCCTCGCCCTCGGGCCCGTCCGCCAGCAACGAGCCCTGCCGGCCGTCCGCCGCGAGCGCGCGCAGCCGCGGCGGCAGTGCCGGGTCGTCCAGGGCGACCTTCTCCCCGCGCCCGTAGGCGGCCACCGTGGAGTCGAGCGCGGTGAGTGCCGACTCGCGGGCCTGGTCGACGTGCTGGCGGATCATCGCCTGGTGGACGAGCAGACCGACGGCCACCGCGACCAGGACCGAGATCGCGGCGACGGCGGTGGCGATCTGGCGGCGCAGGGTCATCCGGCGCAGGGTCATCCGGCGCAGCGCGATGCGGCGCCGCGGAGCGGGCAGGGGTGCGGGCAGGGGTGCCGGGCTCCCGGGTTCCCCCGTGGTGGTTCCCGGTGTCATGCCGGGCGCCGCAGCTTGTAGCCGAAGCCGCGCACCGTCTCGATCCGCCCGCTGCCGATCTTGGCCCGCAGCCGCTGCACGTGGACGTCCACCACCCGGGTGTCGGCGCCCCACTCGTAGTCCCAGACCCGCTCCAGCAGGGTGGAGCGCTCCAGGACGACGCCGGGCGAGGCGGTGAACTCCAGTAGGAGTCGCAGCTCCGTCGGGGTCAGCGGGACGAGCCGCCCGTGCACCCGGACCTCCATGCTCTCGGTGTCCACCTCCATGCCGTCGAAGCTGCGGACGCTGCGCGGGGCCGGTTCGGCGGGGGTCTGTTCGGTCGAGGTCGGTTCGGTGGGGTGGGGTGCGGTGCGGTCGACGGGTGCGGGCGCGGGTGCGGGTGCGGGCGCGGGTGCCGGGGCGGGGGCCTCGGCGGCCGGGACCGTACGGACCCGGCGCAGCACCGTCCGGATCCGGGCCACCAGCACCGCGCTCTCGAAGGGCTTCACCACGTAGTCGTCCGCCCCCGCCTCCAGGCCGGACACCACGTCGATCGGGTCGGTGCGCGCCGACATCATCAGGATCGGCAGCTGGCTCTCCTCGCGGATCCGCCGGCAGAGGCCGACCCCGTCGAGGAGCGGCAGCATCACGTCCAGCAGCATCAGGTCGGGGCGGGCGGCGCGGAAGGCCTCCAGCCCCTCCAGGCCGTCGGCGGCGGTGGAGACCGGGAACCCGTAGCGCTCCAGCGCCATCCGGGTCGCCTCCCGGATCACCTCGTCGTCCTCGACGATGAGGATGTGCGGCTGGGCGGCCGGCGCGGTCGCGGGAACGGTGGGGTTCATGGCTTGGCCTCCGGGGGAGCCGCGGTCGGACGGGCGGGCTGGGAAGCGGCGGGGCGCGGGGCGCCGAGCCCCGCACCGCTCTGCGGCTGGGGCGTCGCGGCCCAGCCCGATCCACCGACCCCTGCTCCGCTCTGCGGCTGGGGCGTCACGGCCCAGGCCGTGCCGCCCGGGACCGGAACGGGCTGGGGCCGGCCCGTGGTGGGCGGCTCCAACGGCCGGCTGACCTTCGGGCCGGGTGTGGTGGCGGGCGTGGCCTCCGGGTCCCCGGTGCTCCCCTGCCCCGGACCGGTGACCGGACCGATGCCCTCGACCCGCTGCTCCAGCAGGCTGAGCCGCGTGCCGTCCCAGCGGTAGTGGCTGCTGGTCCGGGTGGTCACGGTGGTGGGCTCGTGCAGCCACAGGTCCGCACCGACGGTCTCCGCGCCGAACCCCTTCAGCACCTGCACCCGCAGGACCGGCAGCAGACGGTCGCCGGATGCGGTGTAGACGTGCAGGACGACCGGTCCCACGGTGCCGACGGCGGCGATCAGCTCGGGCCGGCCGTCACCGGTGAGGTCGCGGAACTCCGGGGCGCGGACCTCGCAGTCCGGGCAGCCGTCGAGTGCGCGCCGTTCGTCCTGGCTCACCGCCGGGTCCTTCGCCAGGACGGCGCGGACGTCCACGGCGGTGAGGTCCGGCCCCGGGGCGGTCACGTCGGGGACGGGCTGGGGTGGGGGTTCGGAGGAGCGGCCGGGCGCGGGGGAGGTCGGCGGCGGGGCGACGGCGAGGCCGGACCAGAGCGGCTGGGGCACCGTCGGCGGCGTCACCTGCCGGGCGGGGCCGTGGTCGCGGAGTTCGCCGGGCGCGCCGCAGGCGGTCAGCAGGAAGGCGGCTAGGGCGGCCAGCCCGGCGAGGAGAGCGGAGAGAGCGGTGGTCATCGGCGCGGTGGTCATCGGCGCGGTGGTCACCGGCGCGGTGGTGGCGGCCCGGGCCGCCCTCGGGGGCGCGGCGCCGGCCCGGCGGCGGGGCGGGGGTGATGCTGCCACGGCTGTTGCTCGTCCTCCTGGTCTGCGGGCTCGGCGGCGGCGCTTGCGCCTGCGTGTGTCCAGTCTCCGGGCCGCCGGCATGCGGTGGTGCACCGGTCCGTCCCCGGTGGACAGGTCGCCCGGACGGCGGCCGGCGGTTCCGTCGGCCGGGGCTGCCCGGACGACGGAACCGCCGGCCTCGGCGGCGCCGTCCGTCCTCAGCCCGTCGGGGTGGCCAGGTCCGCCAGGACGATGATGTTGTCCGTCCAGTGGCCGTCGGCGCCGATCCGGCCCCCGCAGGTGATCAGCCGCAGTTCGGGCGCGGCCGTGTCGCCGTACACCGCCCCGGTCGGGAAGCGGTCCTTGGCGGCCTGGAGCAGCGAGCGGACCTTGAAGTCCACCGTGCTGCCGTCGGCCCGGACGACCTGGATCCGGTCGCCGGGCTGCAGCTTCGGCAGGCCGCGGAAGACCGCCGGGCCGTGGGCGGTGTCGTAGTGCCCGATCAGGACGGCCGGCCCGGTCTCCCCCGGGGTCGGGCCGTTGCGGTACCAGCCGACCTCCTGGGCCCGGTCGGCGGCCGGGACCTCGACCGTGCCGTCGGCGTTCAGGCCGAGGCCGGTGACCGGCGCGTCCACCCCGGCGGCGGGGACGCGCAGGCGGGTCGGCGGCGAGGCCGCGAACGGGCGCGGCGCGCCGGCCGGGGCCGTGCCCGCGGTGCCGGCCTGGCCGGTTGCGGGGCCGGCTTCCGTCGGCCGCTGGGGGTCGGTGGGTGCGATGCCGCCGGGCTGGTGCGCCGAGGCCTCGATCCGGACCACCGGGGTCTGCCGGCTCGACAGTGCCACGGAGGCGCCGAGCAGCAGGCAGAGCAGGCCGGCCGCGCCGAAGGCGGTCCGGCGCAGCGCGGTCCGGCGCGGTCCGGCCGGGTCGTGGCGGGCGCTGCGGGCCCGGCGGTGGCTCCCTGCACGGGTGCCGCGGTGCGCGATGGTCACCTCGGCCCGGTGCCGGGCGGGTGCCTCCTCGCCCCGGTGACGGCTGGTCACGTCCCCGGTCCCCGGCCGCCCCGTCGGGGCCGGGCCCCCCGGGCCCCCGCTGCGCACGGGCCCGTACGCAGCAGGGGCGACGGGGTGCCGCGAGGGCTCGGGGCCGGTGTCAGCCGCGCGCACCGGAGCGGCGGCGCAGGAAGGCGAAGCCCAGGACGCCGGCGCCGACGGCCGCGACGGCGCCGCCGCCGGCCAGCTTGAGGCCGGAGGAGTCGGTCGAGCCGGAGCCGTCGCCGGCCTGTGCGGCGCCCTTGGGCACCTCGCGCACCTGCGGGCTCGCCGGGGCGGGACCGGAGCCGGAGCCGGAGCCGGAGCCGCCTGCCGGGGCGGGGGACGGGGTGGCCTCGGCGGCCCACCCGGTGGGGGCGGAGGCCGGGCGGGAGACCTTCGGCTGGGGGACGGAGCTCGGGGCCTGGCCCGAGCCGGCCTCGGCGGCCCACCCGGTGGGGGCGGAGGCCGGGCGGGAGACCTTCGGCTGCGGCACGGAGCCCGGAGCCGCGCCCGAGCCTGCCGCCTGGCCGGCGTTGGGCGCGGCGGGTGCGGGCTGCGGGGCGCCGTCGGCCCAGGCCTGCCCGCCGGAGAGGGAGGCCAGCAGTGCGGCACCGGTCAGGGTGCAGACGGCCAGCACACGGCGGGCGGGCGAGCGGTGGGTACGGCTCCTGGTCATGCGGTGTCACTCCTTCGTCGGGACGCGGGCCCCGGCCGGCTGGGCCGGGGCTTCGTCAGTGACGGTAGGAGTGCCGTGTCGCGGTCCCCGGCCGGTCGTGTCACGGCCACCCATCGGCTGCGTAACGACCGCCGGGGTGGTCGGGTCTTCGGTGCCGCGGCCCCGGCCCTGACGGCCACCGCCCTCGCCTGACGCGGCACCGCGAGACCCCCGCCCCGGGGGGGGCGAGGGTCTCCGCGTGCTGTCGGTCAGGCGGGTATGCGGTGTCGTCCGCGAGGGACGGGCGGGCGGTCGGTCTCGGGGCCGAAGCGGCCGGCCTGGCGGGCGATCCAGGCGTACTCGTGGGTGCCGTCGGGGAGTCGGCGCAGCTCCCAGCGGCCGTGGCGGGTGATCGGGCGCGGGGGCGAGGGGCGGTCGTCGTCGACCCTGAGGGCGGTGACGACGCCGAGGGCGACCGTGGCGATCGCCAGGGCGAGGAGGACGGCGAAGGCCGCGCCGATCAGGAAGGCGGCGGTGCCGGTTCTCATCGGCGGACCCCGAGGACGCGGTGGCCGAGGTGGGCGGCGAGGGCGTGGAGGAGGTCGTGGGCCTGGTCGCGGGTGAGGGGCAACGCGACGTGCTCGCCGGGGGCGGCGTGGACGTCGAGGTCGACGGCGAAGCGGAGTTGGAGGGCGGCGTCGGGGACGCGCTCCACGGCGAGGTAGGCGGCGGTGGTGCGCTCGACGTGGGTGCTCAGGACGTCCACGGCTGCTCCTCGGTGCCCTGGTGGTCGTGGTTCACGCGGCGGCGTCCAGCTCGAACCAGACGAACTTGCCCTTGCCGCGCTCGCGAGGGGCGGCGCCGAAGCGGTGGGTGAGCGAGCGGACGAGGAACAGGCCCCGGCCGGAGAGCTCGTAGGGGTCGGCGGGGGTGCGGGGTTCGGGGAGCACCGGGTTGTCGTCCGCGACGGAGACGCGGACGGTGCGGTCGGAGAGCAGGACGACGACCACGGTGGGCGCGGGGTTGCCCCCGTGCTTCCAGGCGTTGACGAAGAGCTCGTGCAGGGCGAGCTCGGCGTCGCCGATCACGTCGGGCGGCCAGCCGGCGGCGGTCAGGGCGTCGCGCAGCGCCTCGCGGGCGGCGGACCAGTCGGGCGGGTTGAAGGCACACATCGGGAACCTCCGGGAGGGGCGGTGGTGGATTCGGGTTCGATCGGCGGAATCGTCGCCGTGAGCCAGGCCGGTGCGGGGCTGGTTGATGCCACGCGCGGCTGCTCTGCGGTGCACGGGCAGCAGGCGCCTACTGCCCGATGGATAGGCATTACTGACGATCCGTCGGACCAATGTGCTGTCGACTATACAGACTCTGTATCACCTGTGATCCTGCAACTGGATAGATTCACCCTTGAGTGCTCGCCCTGTCCCGAGGTGGACCCGCACCGGAGCAGCGCGGCAGACTTGGGCCACATTGGGCAAGGAAGGAAGCCATGCCGCCACGACCCAACCCCACACTCCGTCAGCGCCGCATCGGTGCCGAGCTGCGAAAGATGCGTGAGGCCGCGGGGCTGTCTGCTCCCAGCCTGAGTCGGGCTCTGGGAATCGATAGAACCCAGGTCAGTCAGATGGAGTCGGGAAAGGTCGGCTTGAGCCGGGAGCGTCTGCAGTCGTTCGCCGCGGCATGCAAGTGCATGAACCACCCTCTGGTCGAAGCACTTGAGGCGATGATCCAGGAGCGTTCGAAGGGATGGTGGGAGGAGTACCGCGGAACCATCCCGGACGGCTTCCTTGAGAACGCGGAGCTGGAGAAGGGATCGCGCGAGCTGATGATGTGGGTGCTCACCCACATCCCTGGTCCGTGCCAGACCATCAGCTATGCATCAGCGGTGTTCGGGCGATTGATTCCCCAACTCCCGCGTCACGAGCTGGAGGCGCGGACGGCATTCCGGATGCAGCGCAAGACGGACCTTCGCAGGGACCGGAAACCACTGACGGCCTTCGTGTACGAGTCCGCGCTGTGGACGAGGTTTGGTGGCACGCAGGTCCTGAAGGAGCAGCTCAGGTCGCTCCTCGAAGACTCGGAACAGTCGTGGATGACCATTCGAGTCGTGCCGTTCGATGTCGAAACCTTCCCTGGCGCGGTCGAGAACCTCACCTATGCGTTCGGTTCTGTGCCAGAGCTGGACACCGTCGAACTGGAGTCGTCAGGAGGACCGATCTTCGTCGATGCTGCAAGCGAGCTTGTCAGCTACCGCTCCATCTTCGGGCGCACCGAAGCGTCAGCCCTGAGCGAGAGCAAGTCCCGAGACCTGATCCACAAGGTCGAACGAGAGCTGTGAGAGGCCGAACATGACCGACATCGAGTGGCAGAAGTCTTCCTTCAGCGGATCCGGTGGTGACTGTGTCGAGGTGCGTAACGCCGCCGGGCTGATCGAACTCCGTGAGTCCGACGACGCCGAGGTCATCGTCCGCACCACCGCCCTCAAGTTCGCCAAGTTCCTCCAGGGCGTCAAGGCTGGCGAGTTCGACCACTTCATCGCCGACGCGTAGCAAATCGATCCGGCGGTCCTTCGCTCCAGCTGAGCGAAGGGCCGCCGCGTGGAGGTGCCGTGCCTCGGAGTGGGAAGTCGGTCCTTCCGACTTCCCACTCCGTCCGAGCCATCAGCCGCTGAGGGCTACCGGGTTGTCCGGGCTGTCCAGCCACACCGAATGGCTCGCCCCTGCCACGGTGAGCCCGAACCGGTCGAAGCCGGGCCGACCCCGGGCGTCCCACCAGCGCCAGGCCGCGTCCACCTCGTCCCAGAGCCGCCGCCGGCCGGACTGCACCACCTCGTAGTCGCCCCGATCGGGCTCCCAGTCGACGGTCGCCCATGACGTGACGGCAGTGTCGTGCAGCCATAGCGTGTAGGCGCCGTCCTGATAGCGCTCGATCAGGGGGAAAGCCCCTGGCACCTGCACACCGATGACGAACATCTCCAGCCACCCGCCAACGTCTTCCGGTGACAAGGGTGTTGACGACCGTGCTCCGTCCGCCGGCCAGGGCCCCGAGAGGTAGACCAGGCTGTCCGGCCGCTCGGCTCGTTGCTGCCGGAGCCGCATGAACGCGGACGATCCGATGAACCTGCCGCTCGCCGTGCCGTCGTCGCCGACCGTGAGCCGGACGACCGCCTCTCCGCCGTACTCGGGCCCCCATGGCACGACGATCACCCCACCGGGTCGTGCCTGCTCGACCCACGCCTGTGGAATCCGGCCGACCGAACACGTGGCAATCACCCGGTCGTACGGCGCGCCCTTCGCATAGCCATCTGCCCCATCGCCGACCACGGACGTCGGGGCGTACCCGGCCTTCGCGAGCCGTTGTCGTGCGGCGGCCGCGCTGTAATGGTCCACCTCCACCGTGACGACGTTTCCAGGCCCGAGCCGGTGTGCCAGGAGCGCGGCGTTCCAACCCGTCCCCGTGCCGATCTCCAGAACGCGGTTGCCGTCCTCGACGTTCAGCGCGGCGAGCATGGAGAACACCATGGTCGGCATGGAGCTGGACGATGTCGGTATGGTGCCCCGGCCGGTCCCGGCGTGCGCCCCGTCGTCCCACTGCGTGGTGAGCGGCACATCTGAATGGACGGCCTCCCACCATGCGGCCCGGTCGGCGTCCCGGTTGACCGCTTCGCCCTGTCGCACGCCATCAGCCCGACCGGGCCAGACGGTGTCCGGTACGAACAGGTGGCGGGGCACGGCGGCGTAGCCCGGTAGCCAGTCTGACGTCAGTGACCCGTTCGCGATGAGCGCGGAGGCCAGCCTGGCTCGGCCGGCCTCCGCTTCGTGTTGCTCGATCACCGGCTACTTACCGTCCGCCGGACCCTTGCCGTCCGAGGTGTTGCCACCCTCGGAGGAACCGCCGCCACCGTGCTTGTTGCCGCTGCTGCTGTCGTCCTGCTGGCCGCCGCCGGTACCCGATCCGGTGCCGCCGCCGTGCTTTCCGTCGAACGTGGGCCTGGACATGTACTTCCCCTTCGTCGTCATCTCCCGGACCGACGGCGCTCCGCTGGTCCGTCCGCACGGGAAACAAGCTAGGGAAGGCGGAACGGTCAATCAATGCGATTCCCGTTCCGAAATAATCGTCCAGCGGGTGGAGTCGGCTTTATGTGCGATAAGCGGCAGACCATTCGGCGAGTAGGCCTCGGGCGGATTCTCCGAAGACTGCATTCTCCTCGAACAATGTGAAGATCTCCAGGTGCTGGACAATGTCTTTCGAATCGCGGAAGACTATCCGGCCGGTGAAGGTCTCCACGGTGACCAGTCGGTCGTCGTAGATCGTGAACGTGTTCATCGGGCCACGCGTCAACGGTGTGCCGATAGGCAACAGTCCGAGGCGAACAGATGGATGGTAGGACAGCGAGGCGAGCCGGTCGATCTGCATGGCCATAGCCAGAGGCGGGAGCATGGCCCACTTGACGGCCTGTTCGGTCAGGATGAACGTGAATGACTTGGATTCGTCATAGAGCAGGGCTTGCCTTTCCATCTTCCGGTTGACTACCCCGGTTCTGTCTCCCTTTGTGTTTGCCAGGCTGGCATGCATGTACTCCGGCGTGGCGAGCAGGCCGGTGATCATCGCGGGAAGAAAGTACCGCAGCTCGGATGCGGCGGTCTCCAGACTGGATAGTTCGGCCTGCCGCTTCTCGATACCGCGGCGCCACGAGGAGCGTTTGTCCTGCCACTCGGTGTTCGCGATCCGTGCCAGTGAGGTGGTCTCCCGGATGAGGTCCCTCGGTGCGTCGAGCGCGCTGAGGATCCGCTCCACGTCAACGGCACTCGGTGTGGCCTTCCCTCTTTCGATCTTGCTGATCTTGCTCTGGCTGATGCCACAACGCGCTGCAAGCCGGTCTCCAGTGAGACCGGCTTGCAAGCGGAGGCTCCTGAGCAACTCGGCCAGATCCTGCTTCGACCGTCCGAGCTGATCGGGATCGAGCGTCATCCGTGGGCTTTCAGGTAGTCGACGAAGGGCACCGAGTTCGCGATCGCAATCCTCTTCAACTCCCGGCACTCTGCTGCCCGACCGTTGACCAGCTCGCGGTTGATCTGCGTGCCGTCCGGCCGGAAGTTCAGATGCACGACCGAGGATTCGTCGAACATCCACCAGTCCTGGGAGGGAATCCCGAAGTCCTGATCGGTGGCGTCCAGAATCCGGATGTCTTCCCCGGCCGCGATGTTGCCGGGAATCCCCCAGGCGAATTGGTACCGCTGGTAGTCGGTCAACGGCCGGCGCACCACACGGACGCGTCCGATCGTCCTTCCGGAGGAAACGAACCCCTGAACCCTTCGGTGCCAGGCCGCGTTGTGCCCGTCCGGCTTCGGCTCACCACGCAGGAACCGCGCAAGGTTCTCGGCCTCGCGCGGCATGGAGTATGTCGGCTGGGCTTCGAACCGGAACGCATCCCGCTCGTACGCATCGAAGTGCTCGCGCCACTGGTCACCATCCAAGAGCACGGACGGCCTCCTCCAGGACGCTCCGGGGGATCTCCACCGCGGACTCACCCCCCGGCACCTGGAGGGCGGCGAAGTGATCGCCCTGGACCACGAATGTGTCGCGATCGGTCGCGTAGACGTTCGGGCAGTCGTCGTCATCGCAGTTGGGGCCGTTGGGCCTACCGGTCAGCCGCGTCAGGCTCGGGTTCTCGGTCATGTTGCCCCCCTTCGAATCGGCCCGGTCGGACCGTCAGATACGAAGGTAGGGAGGGCAGTAGTGGGTGTCCATGCCGGCACAGATGTATTCCGGTGTCGGACTAAAGATCAAGGTAGGCCGGCGAGTTCGACCACGTAGTCGCCTGCGACTGCCCGCGGCCGCTTGGTCCTCGGGGCGCCTCGCCGAAGCGGCGAGGCGCCCCGAGTGGGTGGGTGGTGATGGCTCCGGGCGGAAGTCGAAACCGTCTGACTCGTCGCGCCGCAGGTCAGGCTGCGTGCCGGTCTCCCCGCCCGCGTTCCGATTGCCCGGCGTAGCGTTCATTCTCAATCTGTTGCAACGGTCGAGATGACTGTCGTTGCGTTAGAAACAGAACCGTTGCAACAATATTGCCGCCCTGAGCTGCGACGATACAGGTATTGCGCAACGGGGCTGTTGCCTGATCATCGAACGCAACGTAGCTTTTGCGGAGTCAGAAACGAACACCGCAGCAGCAGGAGAGAACGATGCAGAAGTTCGACACCACCGCCCCGATCGCCGCCGTCCTGGACATCGCCGCGGGGCGCATCCAGGTCGTCGCCGCCGATCGGGCCGACACCGTGGTGGAGGTCCGGCCCGCGGACGCCTCGAAGGGGCGCGACGTGAAGGCGGCGGAGCAGACCACCGTCGAGTACCGCGACGGCGTCCTGCGGATCGAGACCCCGGACGGGAAGAGCCTCGGCCCCTCCGGCTTCGTCGAGGTGACCGTCCAGCTGCCCGTCGGCTCCCACGTCGAGGCCCGGACCGCCGCCGCCGAGTTCCACGGCGTCGGCCGCCTCGGGGACGTCGCCTTCGACGGCGCGCAGGGCGCGGTCAGGCTCGACGAGGCCGCGAGCGCCCGCCTCGCCCTCCAGGCCGGCGACATCACCGTCGGCCGCCTCACCGGCCCCGCGCACCTCAGCACCCAGAAGGGCGACATCGCCGTCGCCGAGGCCGTGCGCGGCACGGTCGAGCTGCACACCCAGGCCGGCAACCTGGCGGTCGGCGCCGCTCCCGGCGTCTCGGCCTCGCTGGACGCCGGCACCACCTACGGCCGGATCCACAACGAGCTCAGGAACACCGGCGGCACCGCCGACCTGACCATCCACGCGACCACCGCCTACGGCGACATCACCGCCCGCAGCCTCTGACCCGCAGCCACCGAGGAGCACCCATCATGACCAACCCGGCCATCGCGGCGAACGGTCTGCGCAAGTCCTACGGCGAGAAGACCGTCCTCGACGGCATCGACCTGCGCATCCCCGCCGGCTCGGTGTTCGCCCTGCTCGGACCGAACGGCGCCGGCAAGACCACCACCGTGCAGATCCTCTCCACCCTCATCACCGCCGACGGCGGGCAGGCCCGGGTCGCGGGCCACGACCTCACCGCCGCCCCGCAGGCCGTGCGCGCCGCGATCGGCGTCACCGGGCAGTTCTCCGCCGTCGACGGCCTGATCACCGGCGAGGAGAACATGCTCCTCATGGCGGACCTGCACCACCTGCCCCGGCGCGAGGGCCGCCGCGTCACCGCCGAACTCCTGGAGCGCTTCGACCTCACCGACGCCGCGAAGAAGCCCGCCTCCACCTACTCCGGCGGCATGAAGCGCCGCCTCGACATCGCCATGACCCTGGTCGGCGACCCACGCATCATCTTCCTCGACGAACCCACCACCGGCCTCGACCCCCGCTCCCGCCACACCATGTGGCGGATCATCCGCGAACTGGTCACCGGCGGCGTCACCGTCTTCCTCACCACCCAGTACCTCGAGGAGGCCGACCAGCTCGCCGACCGCATCGCCGTCCTCCACAACGGCAGGATCGCCGCCGAAGGCACCGCCGACGAGCTCAAACGACTCGTCCCCGGCGGCCACGTCCGCCTCCGCTTCACCGACCCGGCCGCCTACCGGGCCGCCGCCACCGCCCTGCCCGGAGCCACCCCCGACGACGAGACCCTCGCCCTGCAGATCCCCAGCGACGGCAGCCAGCGCAACCTGCGCAGCGTCCTCGACCACCTCGACACCGCCGGCATCGAGGCCGACGAGCTGACCGTGCACACCCCCGACCTCGACGACGTGTTCTTCGCCCTCACCGCCACCGCCGCCGTCCCCGACCAGCCCAAGGAGAACGCCCGATGAGCACCCTCTCCCTCGCCGTCCGCGACTCGTCCACCATGCTGCGGCGCAACCTGCTGCACGCCCGGCGCTACCCGTCCCTGACGCTGAACCTCCTGCTCACCCCGGTCATGCTGCTGCTCCTGTTCGTCTACATCTTCGGCGACGCCATGAGCGCGGGCATCGGCGGCGGCGACCGCTCCGCCTACATCGCCTACCTCGTCCCGGGCATCCTGCTGATGACCATCGGCAGCACCACCATCGGCACCGCGGTCTCCGTCTCCAACGACATGACCGAGGGCATCATCGCCCGCTTCCGCACCATGGCGATCCACCGCGGCTCCGTGCTCGTCGGACACGTCGTCGGCAGCGTCCTGCAGGCGGTCATGAGCGTGCTCCTCGTCGGCGCCGTCGGCCTCGCCATCGGCTTCCGCACCACGGACACCACGCCGCTGGAGTGGCTCGCCGCCTTCGGCCTGCTCGTCCTGTTCGCCCTGGCGCTCACCTGGATCGCCGTCGGCATGGGCCTGGTCAGCCCGAACGCCGAGGCCGCCAGCAACAACGCCATGCCGCTGATCTTCCTCCCGCTCATCTCCAGCACGTTCGTCCCCGTCCACTCCATGCCCGGCTGGTTCCAGCCGATCGCCCAGTACCAGCCCTTCACCCCCGCCATCGAGACCCTGCGCGGGCTGCTCCTCGGCACGCAGATCGGCGACAACGGATGGATCGCCCTCGCCTGGTGCCTCGGTCTCACCGCCCTCGGCTACCGCTGGTCGACCTCCACGTTCAACCGCGACCCGAAGTAGCCGCCGTGGCGACGCGGCAGCCCTCCGCACCTCGCACCGCCCCCGGGCGGCGTACTCCGACACCGGGTCGGCGCACGCCGCCCGTCGGCGTTCCGGGCGGCGTGCACCTCGTCATCCCGCGACTGCCGACCGCCGACCCCCTACCGCCGTAGGGGGTCGGTTTGGCTCTGCGGTGGGACGTGCCGGGTGGCCTCCGGCTCGTAGCTTTCGGGGTGTCGGCACACGGGTTGACCAGAGAGTGAGAAGAGACCATGACCGTCATCGCCTCGCACCGCAACAGCACCGCCGCCGGGTCCCGCACCGGTCTGCTCCGGTCCGGGTTCGTGCGCAGGATCGGGCAGGCCGCCACGCTCCTGCCCGTCTCGGTCGCCGCGGTCGGCGCGCTCGCCGCAGGCCGCCCGGACGCGGCGCGCCGCTGGTGGGCCCGGATCGCCGAGCAGGGGACGGCGCGGACGGAACGGCGCGGCCCCGGCGCGGCGCGGCTGCTGGCGCACGGGCTGCTCGCCGTGCCGCTGGGGTTGCTGACCCTGATCCCGATCGGCATGGAGGTGCTGTTCGTGCTGCGCGGCGTGCTGTACCCCCTGGTCCAGCCGGGTCCGTACACCACGGCGTGGGGCGGTCCCACGACGGCCGGGGCGTGGCTGGCGCACTTCGGGGTGGGCCTGCCGACGGCGGCCGCCGGGCTGGGGCTGCTGTGGCTGCTGCACCGGCTGCACGCGCGGCTGGCGGGCGGCATGTGGGGCCGACGGGTCGGCGCCTGGCCCGTTGTGGCGACGGCGGCGGCCCTGGGCGCCGGTGCGCTGCTCGTCAACGCGTGGGTCCACCAGCTGTGATCCGGACCGACCGGGAGGCCGGGGCGGGGTCGGTCGTACGATGGCCCGCGATGAAGATCCACTCTGTCGGTCTCCCCCTGCGCTCCCTCCCGGCCGTCTTACGCGCGGCGGTCTGGAGCGACCTGGCACGGCCGTCGATCCCCTTCCCCGGCGGCCGCCGGGGCGGCAGGATCCTGACCGCGGTGGTGTGGCTGCTGGCGGTGGCCGCCTACTTCGCAGGCACCCTGGACCTGGCCCAGCACTACGGCTTCGGCTACGGCCCGGCGATGGCGCTGACCGTCGCCCGCGCCGTCCCGCTCGTCCTGGCGCTGAGCCGTCCCCGGGCCGCCTGGTGGACGCAGTTGGCGGCGGTGACCCTGACGGCCGCGCTCGCCAGGCCCTACTCGGCGGCGGAGCCCTGGCCCTGGGCCGTGACCTCGGTCCTCACGCTGGCGACGACGCTCGGCGTGGTGGGGCTGCGGGCCCCGCGCCGGGCGATCGTGGCGATGTGGTGCGAGGTGCTCGTCGTGGGGACGGTGCTGGCCGTGACGGTCCCGGCCCACGGGGGCCTGCCCGCGTTGCTCCCGCTGACGGTGATCCTCGCGGTCGCGGCGGTCACCGCGAACGCGGTGCGCGGCCGCGGCGACGTCCAGGCCCGCCTCCTGCTGGCGGAGGAGCGGGGCGCGGCCGAGCAGGCCAGGGCGGCGCTCCTCGCCGAGCGCGCCCGCATCGCCCGCGAACTGCACGACGTGGTGGCCCACCACATGTCGGTGATCACCGTGCAGGCCGACAGCGCCCCGTACCGCGTCGCCGACGTCTCGCCGGGCGCCGCCGGTGAGTTCGCCGCGATCGCCGCCGAGGCGCGCCGATCTCTCGCGGAGATGCGGCGCCTGCTCCACGTGCTGCGCAACGAGGACTCCCCGGACGGCGAACACGCCCCCCAACCCGACGTGTCCGACCTGCCCGCGCTCCTGGAGGCGACCCGCCGCGCCGGCGTCGACGCCCGCCTGGACGTGGCCGACGACGTGCTGTCGGCCACGGGACTGCCGGCTGCCGTCGCCCTCTCGGCGTACCGCCTGGTCCAGGAGGCGCTGAGCAACGTGGTCCGCCACGCTCCGGGCGCCCGTGCGGACGTCGAGGTGCGGCGCTCCGCCGGCGCCCTGCGCGTCAGTGTCGTCAACTCGCCGCCCGGCGACGTGCGTCCGGCCGTGGAGACACGCACCGGTGGACACGGCCTGGTCGGCATGCGGGAGCGAGTCGCCATGCTGGACGGCGAGTTCACCGCGGAACCCCTCGCCGACGGCGGCTTCCGGATGGCCGCCGTCCTGCCACTACCGGGAACACCGTGACCATCAACGTACTCATCGTCGACGACCAGGCCATGATCCGCGCCGGCTTCGGCGCCCTGCTCGACGCGCAGCCCGACATCGCCGTGGTCGGCGAGGCGGGCGACGGCGAGGAGGGCGTGGCCCTGTGCGCCGCCCGACGGCCCGACGTCGTGCTCATGGACGTGCGCATGCCGGTCCTGGACGGGCTGGAGGCGACCCGCCGCCTCATGAACCCGCCCCCCGGCACCGGGTACCGGCCGAGGGTCCTGATGCTCACCACCTTCGACATCGACGACTACGTGTACGAGGCACTGGCCGCGGGCGCCAGCGGGTTCCTGCTCAAGGACGCCCCGCCCGCCGACCTGATCCAGGCCGTGCGGGTCGTCGCGGCCGGCGAGGCCCTGCTGGCACCGCGGGTGACCCGGCGCCTGATCGAGGGCTTCGTCCGCAGCCGTCCGGTGGCGTCCAAGACGCCCGAGCGGCTGAAGGGCCTGACCCCCCGGGAGACCGAGGTCCTCGTCCACGTCGCCCGCGGCCGGTCCAACGGCGAGATAGCGGCGGAGCTGTTCCTCGCCGAACAGACGGTCAAGACCCACGTCTCACGGATCCTCGACAAGATCGCGGCCAGGGACCGGGCCCAGGCCATCGTGTTCGCCTACGAGAGCGGCCTGGTCAGGGCCGGGGAGACCGGCTGAGCGCACCACCCCCTCGGGCCTGTGAGCCCACCGCCCCCGCGGGCTCCTTCTCGACCGGGGAGGGGCGACCGGGGAGGGTCGAGCAGGGAGAGGGGGGCCTCCCACGCGACGGACCCCGGTGGCCCGCCCGTCCCGGCGAGGTGGGGCCGGCGGCCGCCTCCCGGATGGCTGGGGGTGGCTGGGAGGCTGCTGGGAGGTTCACCATCGGTCGGCCTCCCCGCAGCCAAGAGCCACGCTCGAACGGGGTGGCACGTGCCGAAATGACCGGATTCGGGCGGTCAGCGTTCTCCCAGCCGGGGCTCAGGAGCTCGAAAGGGCGTCCGGCGAAGCTGTGCGGCATGAAGGTGCTCCTGCGACGGCGTGGTGCCGTCCTCCTGAACTCCGCGCTCGGCGTGGCCCTGGTGGGCGCCGTGGCTCTGGCGTACACGACGCTGGACGGCGGTACCGAGAAGGCGGCCGGCAAGGCGCAGGTCCGGACGGCGACGGTGGCCAGGGGCACGGTCCTGGCCACCGTGTCCGGAACCGGAACCCTGGTCTCGCCCACCGACGCGGCCCAGGACTTCACCACCGGCGGGAAGCTGACGGCGATCAAGGTGGCGGTGGGCGACACCGTGACCAAGGGCCAGGTGCTGGCGACGGTCGACACCACGGCGGCCCAGCAGCAGGTGGACGCGGCCAAGGCGGCCCTCACCACGGCCGACGCCAATCTCGACAAGGCGGAGGCCGGGGTCACCACCACGACCACCCAGCAGATCCCGGGCACCGCCCAGCCGTCCGGCGGCACCGGCGGCACCGGCGGCAACGGCGGGGGCGCCGGAGGTGGGGAGCGCGGAGCGGGCGTGAGCAGTACGCCCGCTCCGCAGACCACCACGATCACCACCACCAAGGTGGACGAGGCGGCCGTCGCCCAGGCCGAGCAGCAGGTGGCCACCGCCCGGACCAACCTGGCCAACGCCCAGGCCGCCCTGGCCGGGACCACGCTGACCGCCTCGGTGGACGGCACGGTGGCGTCGGTCACCGGCAAGGTCGGCGACACGGTGGGCGGTGGCACCGGCACCGCCTCGGGCGCCGCCAAGTCCTCGGGCGCCAGCGCGGGCTCCGCCGCGCCGAGCGGCTTCATCGTGCTGACCAACCCGACCGGGATGCAGGTCACCGCCAACTTCTCCGAACTGGACTCGCTCAAGCTGAAGAAGGGCGAGGCGGCCACCGTCACCCTGAACGCGCAGTCCGACACCAAGCTCAACGCCACCGTCCTGTCGGTCAGCTCGCTGCCCGTGAGCAGCGGCGGCACCGGCGGCGCGGCCGCCGTCCAGTACGCGGCCACGCTGCAGATCACCGGTGACACCGGCAAGCTCCGCACCGGCCTCAGCGCGACCGTCTCGGTGGTCACCGGCGAGGCCGACAACGCGCTCTCGCTGCCCACCGCGGCGCTGGCCGGGACCGGTGGCACCCGGACCGCCACCGTGGTGCACCCGGACGGGACCACCGAGCGGGTCGAGGTCGGCGTGGGCGTCGAGGGCGACACCACCGTCCAGGTGGTCTCCGGGCTGAACGAGGGCGACAAGGTCGAACTCGCCTCCACCAGCGGCACCAACGGCTTCCCCAACGGCTCCTTCCCGGGAGGGGGCGGCCAGGGCGGCCGCAACGGCGGCGGCACGGGCGTGGCCGGGTTCGGCGGTGCCGGTGGCGCCGGGGGTACCGGGGGCGGCGCGGGCCGGGCCGGCGGTACTCGCTGATGGCGCGCCGGAATCCCACCGCCGGGCCGGGATCGGCGCCACCGCCGGTGATCCAGATCCGCCGCCTGACCAAGTCGTACGGGCACGGCGACGCCACCGTGCACGCGCTGCACGGGCCGGCCGACCCGGCCACCGGCGGGCCGCTGGGCGTCAGCCTGGACGTCGAGCAGGGCGACTTCGTGGCGGTGATGGGCAGTTCGGGCTCCGGGAAGTCCACCCTGATGAACATCCTCGGTTGCCTGGACGTCCCCACCACCGGCCGCTACCTGCTGGACGGCATCGACGTCGGACACCTGGACGAGCAGCAGCTCTCGCTGGTCCGCAACCGCAAGATCGGCTTCGTCTTCCAGTCCTTCAACCTGATCCCCCGCACCACCGCTCTCGCCCAGGTCGAGCTGCCGCTCGCCTACGCGGGCGTCCGGGCCGCCGAGCGGCGCCGCCGGGCGGTGGCCGCGCTCTCCCTGGTGGGCCTCGCCGAACGCGCCGGGCACCGGCCGAACGAGCTCTCCGGCGGCCAGCAGCAGCGGGTCGCCGTCGCCCGGGCGCTGGTCACGGCGCCGGCGATGCTGCTCGCCGACGAGCCGACCGGCAACCTCGACAGCCGCTCCACCGAGGAGGTGCTCGCGATCATCGACGGCCTCAACGCGACCGGTCGCACGGTGGTCCTGATCACCCACGAGGACGAGGTCGCGCTGCACGCCAAGCGGGTGATCCGGCTGGTCGACGGCGCGATCGTCAGCGACGTCCGGCACGCCCCGGTGGACGGTCCCCCGCCCGCGCTGCGTCCGGCGGCCGACGCCCGGGGGGTGCTCGCGTGATCCTCTGGCAGATGCTCCGTTTCGCCGTCGGCGGCCTGGCGGCCAACAAGGTGCGTTCCGCCCTGACGATGCTCGGGGTGCTGATCGGCGTCGCCTCGGTGATCCTGCTGCTGGCGGTCGGCAACGGCTCCTCCGAGGCGGTCAAGGAGTCGATCACCTCGCTCGGCACCAACTCGCTGACCGTCAGTTCCGGTTCCGCCTTCGGCGGGGCGCGGACGGCCTCCGCCGCCAAGAAGCTCACCGTGGCCGACGCCAGGGCGCTGGCGAGCGACCCGGACACCACGGCGATCAAGTCGGTCGCCCCGGTCGTCACCGCCTCCGGCACCGCGCTGTACGGGGACATCTCGTACACGCCCGGCTCGATCGTCGGGACCTACCCCGCCTACTTCGAGACCGCCAACCAGCGGATCGGACACGGCGAGTACTTCTCCAACGACGACGTGCTCGGCTCCCGCAAGGTCGCCGTGCTCGGCGCCACCACCGCGAAGCAGCTGTTCGCCGCCGCCGACCCGGTCGGCAGGCAGATCACCGTCGGCGGTACGCCGCTCACCGTGGTCGGGGTGCTCCGGGCCAAGGGCGGCACCGGCTTCACCGACCCGGACGACGTGGTGATCGCCCCGCTGCCGACGGTGCAGAACGCCTTCACCGGCTTCGGCTCGGTCAACCAGATCCTGGTGCAGGCCACCTCCGCGGACACCACCACCGCCGCGCAGGCCGAGATCACCCGGGTGCTGCTCGGCACCCACGCGATCACCGACCCGAGCAAGGCGGACTTCCGGATCAGCAACCAGGCCTCGCTGCTCACCGCCCGCGAGTCCACCACGAAGACCTTCACCGTGCTGCTGGGCGCGGTGGCCGCGATCTCGCTGCTGGTCGGCGGGATCGGCATCACCAACATCATGCTGGTCACCGTCACCGAGCGGACGAGGGAGATCGGCATTCGCAAGGCGCTCGGCGCGCCGCGCGGGGTCATCCTCGGGCAGTTCCTGACCGAGTCCACCCTGCTGTCGGTGATCGGCGCCGGACTCGGCGTGCTGGTCGGGATCGCCGGCTCGCACTTCGAGATCGTCGGCATCAAGCCGGTGGTGATCCCCGAGTCGGTGCTCGGCGCCTTCGGCATCGCCGTCGCGATCGGGCTGTTCTTCGGCAGCTACCCCGCCAACCGGGCCGCCTCGCTGCGCCCGATCGACGCCCTCCGGCACGAGTGATCCGGCGCAGCCCGCACCCCTGGCGTGTCCGACACGCCCCGGCCCCCGAGCAGCCCACGAGTAGGACGGGACACCACCCATGAGCAACGAGATCGAGCCGAGCACCCCGGCCGAGCAGGTCGTCCTGCTCTCCACCCCGCCGGACGCCCGGGACGTCACCGCCGAACTGGCCGCGCCCCCGCGCCGCAAGCTGCCCTGGCTCAGCCTCGCCCTCGGGGGTGCCGTGATCGCCACGGCCGCCTTCGCGGGCGGCGTCTGGTACCAGAAGGACAACGGCTCCGGCGGGTCCGGCCGGGCGGTGGCCGGCGGCCAGCAGCCCCGCGGGGCCGGCGCGACCCCCGGCGCCCCCGGGCAGAACGGCGGCCGCCGGGGCGGCCAGGGCGGTCAGGGCAACGGCCAGGGCGGTGGGGGCAACGGCCAGGGCGGCCAGGGCGGCTTCACCCGCGGCACCGTCAAGGCCGTCGACGGCACCACCGTCTACCTCACCGACGCCAACGGCAACACCGTCAAGATCACCACCGGCGACGCGACGAAGGTCCAGCTCAACAAGGAGGGCAAGGTCGCCGACCTGCAGCCCGGCCAGAGCGTGACCGTCGTCGGCACCCCCGACGCCAACGGCGGGTACGCGGCCAGCCAGCTCGTCGAGGGCGCCACCGGCTTCGGCGGCTTCGGCGGCTTCGGCGGAGCGGGCGGCTTCGGCGGCGGAGGGGGCAACCGGACGGCGTCCGGCGGCGGAGGAGGGGGCAACCGGACCGCGTCCGGCGGCTGACCCCGCAGCCGCCGGACGCCCGCGCGGCCCGGCCGAATCCTTCCGGCGGCCGGGCCGCGCCGCCCTGCCCGCCGCAGGGCGGCCGGGTCCTCCCGGAACCGCCGCCCGTGCGCACACCACCGAACCGGTCCCGGCGGGCTCGTTCGCGCAAAACCGCCCGATAAGGTGTTAATCCAACATTCATCGATGGCGCATAGCCTCTGCGGGCTAGCCTCAAGCTGAATGCCATCGTCCGACCGGGAGGCGGAACCGCCGTGCAAGGCACTGTGTCCACACCAGGCAGCTCCGCGGTGGCCGGCGGCCCGGGGGAGGCGTTCCTCCTCGTCGTCGACGACGAACCCAACATCCGCGAGCTGCTCTCCGCCTCGCTGCGCTTCTCCGGCTTCCGGGTCGCCTCCGCCGCCACCGGCGCCGAGGCGCTCGAACTCATCGCGGCCGACCGCCCCGACCTGGTCGTCCTCGACGTGATGCTGCCCGACCTCGACGGCTTCACCGTGGTCGAGCGGTTGCGCGAGCAGACCAGCCGCGGCCAGATCGCCGGCTCGGCGCACGGCCACTCCGGCGACCACCTCCCGGTGCTCTTCCTGACCGCCAAGGACGGCGTCGGCGACAAGGTCCAGGGCCTCGCGGCCGGAGCGGACGACTACGTCACCAAGCCGTTCAGCCTGGAGGAGCTGATCGCCCGGATCCGCGCCATCCTGCGCCGGGCGGGCGGCCCCGCCGAGGACGGCCGGCTGGTCGTCGGCGACCTCACCCTCGACCCGATCGCGCACGAGGTCACCCGCGGCGCCACCCCGGTCTCGCTCTCCCCCACCGAGTTCAAGCTGCTGCACTACCTGATGGCCAACGTCGGCCGCGTGGTGTCCAAGGCGCAGATCCTCGACCACGTGTGGGCGTACGACTTCGGCGGCGACCTCTCCATCGTCGAGTCCTACATCTCCTACCTGCGCCGCAAGCTCGACTCCGGCCCGGCCCACGGCCCCAAGCTGATCCACACCGTGCGCGGGATCGGCTACGCCCTGCGCCGACCGCCGCAGAACTGACGGACCGCCCCGATGCTCACCCGGCTGTCGTTGCGCGCCCGGCTGCTCGTGCTCGCGCTCGCCCTGGTCACCACCGGGCTCGCGGTCAGCGACACCGTGGTGCTCGGCACCGTCCGCATGCAACTGGTGCAGCGGCTCGACGAGCAGCTGCAGCGCTTCGGCGAGCCGCTGTCGAAGCGCGCCCCGGGCCGGACCACCTGGCCCGAGAGCAGGCAGCCGTCGGTCACCGGCAAGCGCGGCGCCGCCCCCAACTACCTGGCGGCGCTGCCCAGCCAGTACCTGGTGCAGTACCTCTCGGCGGACGGCCGGGTGCAGCAGGTCGTCCGCCAGCCGGTCTCCGAGAACGACCCGACACCCCAGCTGGCCGGGCTCGACCCGGCCGGCACCGCCCCCGACACCCCCTTCGACCTGCCCGACCAGCGCGGCCGCAACTCCTGGCGGGTGGTGGTCCTGCCGCTCCAGCGGCCGGCCGCCCCGCCCAGCGCCTTCGCCACCCCGGCACCCACCGCGGCGTACCTGATGGTGGCCGTCTCGCGCGAGGACATCGACGCCACGGTGGCCCGGCTGCGCACCTCGTTCCTGGCGATCGGCGGCGCGGTGCTGGTGCTGATCGCGGCGCTCGGCTTCTTCGCCGTCCGGGCCGGGCTGCGGCCGCTGCGCCGGATCGAGGAGGGGGCCGAGCTGATCGCCTCCGGCGATCTCTCGCACCGGATGCCGGCGCTCCCGCCGCGCACCGAGGTCGGCCGGCTCTCGATCGCGCTGAACGGCATGCTCACCCAGATCGAGGCCGCGTTCGCCGCCCGGGCCGAGTCCGAGGCGCGGATGCGGCGGTTCGTCGCCGACGCCTCGCACGAGCTGCGGACCCCGCTGGCCGGCATCCGCGGCTTCGCCGAGCTGTACCGGATGGGCGCGCTGCCCACCGAGGCGGACGTCCGGCGGACGATGGTCCGGATCGAGAACGAGGCCGTCCGGATGGGCGCCCTGGTCGAGGACCTGCTGGTGCTCGCCCGGCTCGACGAGGAGCGCCCGCTCGACGTCGCCCCGATGGACCTGCGCACCCTCGCCGCGGACGCGCTGCACGACCTCGTCGCGCTGGACCCGTCCCGCCCGGTCGCCCTCACCGGCCCGGCCGGCGACGGCTCGCCCGGCCCGGCGCCGGTCCTCGGGGACGAGGCGCGCCTGCGCCAGGTGGTCACCAACCTGGTCGGCAACGCGGTCAAGCACACCCCGCCCGGAACCGCGGTGCGGATCGGCGTCGGCACCGACCCGGACGGCCTCTGCCTGCTGGAGGTCGCCGACTCCGGTCCGGGACTCACCGCCGAGCAGGCGGCCCTGGTCTTCCACCGCTTCTACCGCGTCGACGCCTCGCGCAGCCGTCACGACGGCGGCGGGGCGGGCCTGGGCCTCGCCATCGCGACCGCCCTCACCCACGCCCACGGCGGGACCCTCACCCTCCACACCGCTCCCGGCCGGGGGGCCACCTTCCGCCTGGAGCTGCCCCGCCAGCGCTGATCCGAGGCCCGACGGAGCGTCAGTACCGTTTTCCATTCCGGGCAAATCTGCGCCGACGGCCCGGGCCCGGTGCCACGGGTTCAGCGCGGGCCGTCGGGCTGGAAGTCCCGGGCGAGGAGGCCGGCCTGGAAGCGGGAGTTGGCGCCGAGCGTGGCCATCAGCTCGGCGACCCGGCGGCGGTAGGTCCGCAGGGAGAGGCCGAGCAGCCTGGCCCCGGTCTCGTCGGTGTGCCCGGCGGCGAGGGCCTGGAGGATCTGCCGGGCCTGGTCGGTGAGGAGCGGCGGGGCCGCGGTGCAGTCGGCGAGGTCGGTGGCCGTCTCCCAGGCGGCGCGGAAGAGCGAGCGCACGCCGTCGACCACCTCCGGTGTCCGGACCACGGTGAAGGCGCGCACGCCGCGGACCGGGGCGCCGGCGAGGATCGCGGTGCGCCGGTCGATGATGATCGCCTCGCGGGCGAGCGGCCCGTCGGAGATCCGGACCTCGATGCCGGAGGCGGCGATCCGCAGCAACCGCCGGTGCGACTCCGGGTCGGCGAGCGCGCGCCGGGTGTAGAGCTTGCGCATCGTGAGGCCGGGTACGACGTGGGGGCGCTTGCCCTCGCGGAACGCGGCGTTGACCCCGGTCGACCAGGTCATCAGGTCGGCGGCGGCGACCAGGAACTCCTCGCGCGAGGCGACGAACAGGTGGCCGACCCGCTGGACGAGCTCCTGTTCTCCGTGCAGGGTGATGATCTGATCGGTACTCATGGCAGCAAAATGCCAGATCGGCGAAGGGGTTGGCGAGCCCGTCGGAGGCTTGATGCCATGACGATCTCACCTCATGTCACCGCGTCCGGCTCCCTCCTCCTCGGTGGCGATCTCCCGGTGTCCCGGATGGGCTTCGGGGCGATGAAGCTGCCGATGCGGGACTGGCACGGCCCGGCCTGCGACCCCGAGCAGAGCCGTGCGGTGCTGCGCCGCGCCGTGGAGCTCGGCATCGACCACATCGACACGGCCTGGTTCTACTTCTACGAGGACGTCTTCGCCAACGTCCTGATCCGTGAGGCCCTCCACCCGTACCCGGAGAACCTGGTGATCGCGACCAAGGTCGGTCCGGGCCGCTTCCCCGACGGCACCTGGATGAACCCGGCCGACCGGACCGGGCTGCGCGAGGCCGTCCACCGCAACCTGCGCGAGCTGGCCGTGGACCGGCTCGACCTCGTCTACCTGCGGCGGATGCCCAGTCAGAGCTCGATCGCCGAACCCTTCGCCGCGCTGGCCGAGCTGCGCGAGGAGGGGCTGATCCGGCACCTCGGCGTCAGCAACGTCGACGCGGCCCAGCTCGCCGAGGCGGAGGAGATCGCCCCGGTGGTCGCGGTGCAGAACAAGTTCAGCGTGCTGGAGCACGGCGCCGCCGACGCGGCGCTGGTCGAGGACTGTGCGGACCGCGGCATCGGCTTCGTGCCCTTCTACCCGCTGGGCGGCACGGGCGTGCCGGACCACCCGGTGCTCAGGGCGGTGGCCGGGCGGCACGGCGCCACCCGCGCCCAGGTGATGCTGGCCTGGCTGCTGGCCGCCGCCCCGACCGTCCTGGCGATCCCGGGCACCTCCTCCCCGGCGCACCTCGAGGAGAACGTGGCCGCCGCCTCGGTCGAGCTCCGCGAGGAGGACCTCGCGGAGCTCGGTGCCGTCGCCCGGGAGCTCGCAAAGTAGGACGATCACACTGATTCCGGCGGTGTTTCCGTCACCGACCCGCGGGGGAGGCCGGAGGCGGAGCACAGTGGACTCGAGGGGATGCGGATGCCGGTGTCGTCCAGGCGGAGTGCCTCCTTCCGGCGCGACCTCAGCGAGTGGCGGGTCGGGCTGGTCGCCTGGCGGCTGCTGGTGCTGCAGGCCTCCCACCCGGTGGTCGCGGCGGGGATGGACGAGCACTCCACCTACCGCGGCCACCCGTGGCGCCGGATCGAGCACACGCTCGGCAGCGGCCGGCGGCTCTTCCAGGCCGACGAGGAGGCACTGCACCGCGAGGTCGAGCGCCTCGCCCGGGCCCACCGGCGGATCCGCGGCACCGCGCCGGACGGCCGGACGTACGACGCGCACGACCCGGGCACCCGGGCCTGGGTGCTGCTCACCCTGTTCGAAGCGGTCGTGGCCATGCGCCGGTTGGGCGGCGACCGCTACACCAGCGCCGAACTGGAGGCGGTCTACGGGGAGTTCCAGGAGATCGCGGCCGTGTTCGGCCTCCCCGAGGACGCGGTGCCGAAGAGTGCCGCCGAACTGCCCCGCTACTTCGACCGGATGGTGCGCGAGGAGCTGGAGTTCACCGGTTCGGCGCGCTACCTGCTGTACGAGATCCTGCGCGAGGCGCCGCGGCCGCGCCGGCTCCGGTGGCTGGGGCCGGTCGGCTGGCGGCTGGTCCGGGCGGTCGCGGCCCGGGCGATCACCGCCCTCACCGTCGCCGACCTGCCGCCCGGCTACCGCGAGCGCTTCGGCCTGGCCCCCACCCGGCGGGCGGCCGTGCTCTCCGCGCTGCTGCACCGCGGCGGCCGGGCGGTGGCGACCCGGCTGCCGGACCACCTCCGCTACCGGTCGCCCGACCGTCGGCCCACCGTGCGCCGGCCGCCCCGGCACGACACCCGGCGTCCGCGGGTGGACCGGTTCTTCCACGAGGTCCTGGACCAGACCGGGGACGGACACGTCACCGCCCGCGACCTCCAGGCCATGGCGCACAACGTCTGCTGGCAGCTGGAGCTGTCCGACGACGGCGAGGCCGCGGTGTACGCCGGCTTCGAGGCCTGGTGGGAGCAGCTCCGCTCGACCATGGACACCGACGGCGACGGACGGGTCGACCGGGCCGAGTTCGTCGCCGCCACCCTGGCGGGCTGCGACCGGGACCCCGATTACCTGGAAGCCGGTCTGCTCCGTGCGCTGCGCGCCGTCTTCACGGCCGCCGACACGGACGGCAGCGGCTACCTGGACGTCGACGAGTACCGGGCGGTGTTCGGCGGCCGTCGCGTCCACCCCGCCGAACTCGCCCACGGGTTCCGGCAGCTGGACTCGGACGGGGACGGCCGCATCACCGAGCGGGAGTTCCTGGCCGGCTTCGTGGAGTACTTCACGGCCCGGAGCCCGTCCGCGGCCGGCACCCACCTCCTCGGCCGCCCGTGACGCCCCCGCCGGGGCGGCGGGGGGCCGGAAGCCGAGCGGGTGCCCGGCCCGGCCGCGCGCCGACGTCCGGCTCGCCGCGGCCGCGGTACCCCGAGGATCCGGTCCGATCCCGGCCGGTGGTCCCCGCCCGCCCGGCTGCCGCCGAGCACCACCCCGGCCACGCCCGGTGCCCGCGCGAACCCCGGCCCTCTCCCCGCTGATCGTTCGCCTGCCCTGCCCTGCCCTGCCCGGCCGGCCGGGCAAGGCACGGAGATCATCACGCCCCCGTACGGCACCCGCCCGCCGGCGCCCCGGGCCCTCGCCCCGGCGTGACCGGACCGTCGCGCCAGTCGGCCTGCGCGGCCGACCGTAGGACGGTTTGGCGGATCCGGCTGCTGTCAAGCGCCGGATTGGCCAAGATCATCCCCCGGTTCGCCCGGCCGCTCGTTGTGGGTGCCGGGGCGACTTCGCAGACTGTGCGCACGGCATCGCTGCCGGTCAGCGGCCGGTTCAGTCCCACCCCGCCCGCAATCCACCCGTAAGCATGATGGATACTGGCCCTTGTGAACGTGTTCACGTTCACAAGCGGACAAGCTTGCGCTGATGAGCAGCGGTCTACGGCTAGAGATGACGTTTCTGAAGTTTGTCCGGTAAGTGACCTTCACCAGGTCGGTTGGAGAGAGGGCGACGTGGAACTGGCAATCGCTCACGAGACCATCGCGCGATGGCAATTCGGCATCACCACCGTCTACCACTTCCTCTTCGTCCCGCTCACCATCAGCCTGGCCGCCGTCGTGGCCGGACTGGAGACCGCCTGGGTGCGGACGAACAAGGAGAAGTACTTCCACGCCACCAAGTTCTGGGGCAAGCTCTTCCTGATCAACATCGCGATGGGCGTCGTCACCGGCATCGTCCAGGAGTTCCAGTTCGGCATGAACTGGTCCGACTACTCCCGGTTCGTCGGCGACGTCTTCGGCGCCCCGCTCGCGATGGAGGCGCTGATCGCCTTCTTCTTCGAGTCGACCTTCATCGGCCTGTGGATCTTCGGCTGGGACAAGCTGCCGAAGAAGCTGCACTGCGCCTGCATCTGGATGGTCGCGCTCGGCACCGTGCTCTCCGCCTACTTCATCCTGGCGGCGAACTCGTGGATGCAGCACCCGGTCGGCTACACCGTCGACCCGGCCACCGGGAAGGCGCAGCTCACCGACATCACCCGGGTCCTGTTCCAGGACACCACCGTGACCGTCGTCCTGCACACCCTGACCGCCGCCTTCCTCACCGGTGCCGCCTTCATGGTCGGCATCGCCTCCTTCCACCTCTGGAAGGCCAAGCGCCGGCCCGACGGCGCGGACCCGCAGAAGGTCGCCGTGATGCGCACCTCGCTCCGGGTCGGCCTCGTCCTCGCGGTCGTCTTCGGCCTGGGCACCGCGCTCAGCGGCGACTCGCTGGCCAAGGTGATGTTCCGCCAGCAGCCGATGAAGATGGCAGCGGCCGAGGCCCTGTGGGACACCCAGGCACCCGCGCCGTTCTCGGTCTTCGCCGTCGGTGACGTCGGCAAGGGCCACAACTCGGTGGAGCTGGAGATCCCGGGGATACTCTCCTTCCTCGCCAACAGCGACTTCAGCTCGTCCGTCCCCGGCATCAACGACACCGCCGACGCCGAGGCCGCCGCGTTCGGCGGCGACCCGAAGGACTACATCCCGAACATCTTCGTGACCTACTGGGGCTTCCGCCTCATGATCGGCTTCGGGATGACCTCCTTCACGGCCGGCCTGGTCGGCCTCTGGACCACCCGGAGGAAGTGGTTCCTGGCCCCCGGGTTCCGCACCGGCGACACCGAGGTGCCGCGGCTGATGCTGACCCCCGGCCGTGAGCTCGGCCCCTTCCTCACCAGGTGGAGCTGGCGGATCGGGATCCTCACCATGGGCTTCCCGCTGATCGCCAACAGCTTCGGCTGGGTCTTCACCGAGATGGGCCGCCAGCCGTGGGCCGTCTTCGGGCTGATGACCACCGCGAGCGCCGTCTCGCCGAACGTGGGCGTGGGCACCCAGATCGGCGCGCTGGCCACCTTCACCGCGCTGTACGCCGTCCTCGCCGTCATCGAGGTCCGGCTGCTGGTGAAGTACGCCAAGGCCGGCCCGGTCACGTCCGAGCGACCGCCGGCCGTCGACCCGTCACTGCGCGGCCCGTCCGAGGGCGACGACGCCGACAAGCCCCTCGCCTTCGCCTACTGACGACGGATAGGACCGATCGACCATGCAACTCCACGACGTCTGGTTCGTCCTGATCGCCGTCCTCTGGATCGGCTACTTCTTCCTGGAGGGCTTCGACTTCGGCATCGGCATCCTCACCAAGCCGCTGGCCCGCGACACCGCCGAGCGGCGCGTCCTGATCAACACCATCGGTCCGGTCTGGGACGGCAACGAGGTCTGGCTGCTCACCGCCGGCGGCGCCACCTTCGCGGCCTTCCCGGACTGGTACGCGACGCTGTTCAGCGGCTTCTACGTCCCGCTGCTGCTGATCCTGGTCTGCCTGATCGTGCGCGGCGTCGCCTTCGAGTACCGGGCCAAGCGCCCGGAGCCGCGCTGGCAGCGGAACTGGGAGGAGGCCGTCTTCTGGACGTCACTGATCCCGGCCTTCCTCTGGGGCGTGGCCTTCGCCAACATCGTCCGCGGCGTCGCCATCGACGCGCAGAAGAACTACGTCGGCAGCTTCTGGGACCTGCTCAACCCCTACGCCCTGCTGGGCGGTCTGGTCACCCTGAGCCTCTTCACCTTCCACGGCGCGGTCTTCGCCGCGCTCAAGACGGTCGGCGACATCCGGGAGCGGGCGCGCGCCACGGCGCTCCGGCTCGGCCTGGTGACGGCCGTACTGGCGGCGGTCTTCCTGCTCTGGACCCAGGCCGACAACGGCAACGGCCGGAGCCTGGTGGCGCTGGTGCTGGCCGTCCTCGCGCTGGCCGGTTCGCTGGCGGCCACCCGGCTGGGCCGGGAGGGCTGGGCGTTCGTCCTCTCCGGCGCGACCGTCGTGGCCGCGGTCGCGATGCTCTTCCTCGCGCTCTTCCCGGACGTGATGCCGTCGACCCTGAACGACGGCTGGAGCCTGACCGTGGGCAACGCGGCGTCCTCGCCGTACACGCTGAAGCTGATGACGATCGTGGCCGCCGTCTTCACCCCGCTGGTGCTGCTCTACCAGGGCTGGACGTACTGGGTGTTCCGCCGGCGGATCGGTGTCCAGCACATCCCGGGCCACGCCCCGGCCGCCGCGACCGACCAGGGCTGAGCCGTGAAGCCGGTCGACCCCCGCCTGCTCGGGTACGCGCGCACCACCAGGGCCTTCCTGGCCGGATCGGTGCTGCTCGGCGCCGTGAACGCGGCCCTGGTGGTCGCCCAGGCGAGCCTGGTCGCCGAGATCGTGGTCCGCGGTTTCCAGCAGCGGGCCGCGCTCGGCGAACTCACCGCCCCGCTGGTGCTGCTGGCGCTGACGGCGGTGGGGCGCGGGCTGGTCGGCTGGCTCACCGAGCTCGTCGCCCACCGGTCGGTCGCCCGGGTGAAGTCCACCCTGCGGCGCCGCCTGCTCGACCACGCCACCGCGCTCGGCCCGGCCTACCTGGCGGGCCGGCGCACCGGCGAACTCACCACCCTCGCCACCCGCGGCGTCGACGCCCTGGACGACTACTTCGCCCGGTACCTGCCCCAGCTGGCGCTCGCGGTGATCGTCCCGGTCGTCGTGCTGCTGCGGATCCTCGGCGCCGACCTCGCCTCCGCCGCGATCATCGCCGGGACGCTCCCGCTGATCCCGCTCTTCATGGTGCTGATCGGCATGGCCACCCAGTCCCGGATGGACCGGCAGTGGGCCACGCTCTCCCGGCTCTCGCACCACTTCCTGGACGTGGTCGCCGGGCTCCCGACGCTCAAGGTCTTCAACCGGGCCCGGGCCCAGGCCGCGACCGTCGCCCGGATCACCGCCGACTACCGCCGGGCCACCCTGCGCACCCTGCGGATCGCCTTCGTCTCCTCCTTCGCGCTGGAGCTGCTCTCCACGCTCTCGGTGGCGCTGGTCGCCGTCTCGATCGGCTTCCGGCTGGTGGACGGCACGCTGGACCTGGAGACCGGGCTGCTGATCCTGATCCTGGCGCCCGAGGTCTACTTCCCGATCCGCCAGGTCGGCGCGCTCTACCACTCCAGCGTCGAGGGGCTGACAGCCGCCGACGAGCTCTTCCGGGTGCTGGAGACCCCGCTGCCGGAGGCGGGCACCGTGCCGGCGCCCGACCCGGCCGGCGCCACCGTCGAGGCCGCCGGCCTGACCGTCGCCTTCCCCGGCCGGGCGGCGCCCGCGCTGGCCGGCGCCGACCTGACGCTCCGTCCGGGGGAGACGGTCGCGCTCACCGGACCGAGCGGGGCCGGCAAGTCCACCCTGCTCGGCGTCCTGCTCGGGCTCACCGCGCCGGACGCCGGCACCGTGCGGATCACCGCCGCCGACGGCCGGACGTACGACCTGGCCGAGCTGGAGCCGGACGGCTGGCGGTCCCGGATCGCCTGGGTGCCGCAGCACCCGCACCTGTTCGCCGGGACGGTCGCCGACAACGTCCGGCTCTACCGGCCGGACGCCGGGGAGGCGCAGCTGCACGCGGCGCTGCGGGCCGCGCACGCGCTCGACTTCGTGCAGGGGCTGCCGCAGGGGTCCGCGACCGTGCTCGGGGAGGACGGCGCCGGGCTCTCGGCCGGCCAGCGGCAGCGGCTGGCACTGGCCCGGGTGCTGCTCGCCGACGACCGGCCGCTGGTGCTGCTGGACGAGCCGACCGCCAATCTGGACGGCGAGTCGGAGGCGGCCGTGGTGGCGGCCGTCCAGGCGCTGGCGGCCGACCCGCGGCGGACCGTGCTGCTGGTGGCGCACCGGCCCGCGCTGCTCGCGGTCGCCGACCGGCGGGTGCGGCTGGCGGCCCCGGACGCGGTCGGGCCGGTGGCAGCGGGCGGTGCGGCAACGGGCAGTGCGGTGGCGGTGCTCACCCCCAGCGGGCGGCCGGTGCCCGCCCCGGCGGACGCCGACGTCGACCCGGCCGACGATCCGGCCGGGGAACGGGGGGTGAAGCCCCGGCTGGCGCTCTCGGTCCTGCTCGGCGCGCTCGCCCTGGGCTGCGCGGTGGCGCTGATGGCCACCTCCGGCTACCTGATCTCCCGTGCCTCCGAGATGCCGCCCGTGCTCCACCTGATGATGGCCGTCACCTCGGTGCGCGCCTTCGGCATCGGGCGGAGCGTCTTCCGCTACGCCGAACGGCTGGTCTCGCACGACGCCGTACTGCGCAGCCTCGGCGCCCTCCGGGCCGCCGTCCACCGCCGGCTCACCGTGCTCGCCCCGGCCGGGCTGCCCGCCTTCCGGCGCGGGGACCTGCTGTCCCGGCTGGTCGCCGACGTCGACGCGGTGCAGGACCACTACCTGCGCTGGCGGCTGCCGGCCGCCGTGGCCGCCGTGGTGTCCCTGGGTTCCGCCGTCGCGCTGGGCGCCTTCCTGCCGGCCGCCGGCGTGGTGCTCGGCGCCGGCCTGCTGCTCGCCGGGGCGGCGGTGCCCGCGCTGACCGGGCGCTGGTCGGCCGGGGCCGAGCGGCGGCAGGCCCCGGCCCGCGGCCGGCTGGCCACCGCTGTGGTCGACACCTTCACCGGGACGGCGGAGCTCGCCGTCGCCGGGGCGCTGCCCCGCCGGCTGGCCGCCGTCCGCGCCGCCGACGCGGCGCTCACCGGGCTGGCCGCCCGCTCGGCGGCCACCGCGGCGCTCGGCACCGGCCTGATCACCCTGCTCACCGGGCTCACCGTGACGGCCGCCGCGGCGGCCGGCGTCCAGGGCGTCCACAGCGGTGCGCTGGCCCCGGTCTGCCTGGCGGTGGTGGTGCTCACCCCGCTGGCCGCCTTCGAGGCCGTCACCGGGATGCCGCTCGCCGTCCAGGCCCGCCGCCGCAGCCGGGCCGCCGCCGCACGCCTCGACGAAGTGCTGGATGCGCCCGCGCCGGTCATCGAGCCGGCCGAGCCGGCGGCGCTGCCCGAGCAGCCGCTGCCGATCGCGGTGCGCGGCCTGACCGTACGGCACCCGGGGCAGCCGGTGGACGCGCTGGCCGGCGTCGACCTGGACCTCGCCCCCGGGCGGCGGATCGCCGTCGTCGGGCCGTCCGGTTCCGGCAAGACCACGCTCGCCCACGCCCTGCTGCGCTTCCTCGACCCGGTGGCGGGGAGCGTCACGCTCGCCGCCGGCCGTCCACAGGCTGTGGACAGCCGGGAGCTGGCGGGGGACGACGTCCGCCGGGTGATCGGACTCTGCGCGCAGGACGCCCACGTCTTCGACAGCTCGCTGCGGGAGAACCTGCGCCTGGCCCGGCCCGGCGCCGACGAGGCGCAGCTGCGTGCCGCGCTGGCCGCCGCCCGCCTGCTGGACTGGACCGACACCCTCCCGGCAGGGCTGGACACCATGGTCGGCGAGCACGGCGCCCGGCTCTCCGGCGGCCAGCGCCGACGGCTCGCGCTGGCCCGGGCCCTGCTGGCCGACTTCCCGGTGCTCGTGCTGGACGAGCCGGCCGAGCACCTCGACCTGCCGACGGCCGATGCGCTCACCGCCGACCTGCTGGCCGCCACGGCCGGCCGGACCACCGTCCTGATCACCCACCGGCTGGCCGGTCTGGACGACGCCACGGTCGACGAGGTGCTGGTCCTGGACGGCGGCCGGGTGGTCGAGCGTGGCCGGTGGTCCGCGCTGGTCGCGGAGCCGGGCGGCCGGCTGCGGGCGATGTGGGAGCGCGAGCGGGAGGCGGACGGGTTCGCGCCGGCCGGTGCGGGGGAGGCGGCGCCGGTGCCGGCCGGGCGCTGAGTCCGACCGGCGGCACCGCTCCTGCAGCGCCGCGCCGACCGTGCACGCCGCCGTCCGACGCGCCGCTCTTCGGTCGAAAACCGTACAAACTACGCTCGTCTCATGGACCCCACGACCGACCCGGCCGGCGCCGCTCCGGACCCGACTCCCCATCGGGTGCCCGAGATCTCCTCGCTCGGGCTGGACACCCTGGTCACCGAGGTGGCGGAGCGGCTGCAGTCCGCGGCCGCCGTCACCGACCGGATGCAGCGGCTGCTGGAGGCGGTGGTCTCGGTCGGCTCCGGGCTCGACCTGCACGCCACGCTGCACCGGATCGCCTCCGGTGCGGCCGAGCTGGTCGACGCCCGGTACGCCGCCCTCGGCGTGATCGCGCCGGGCGGCCACGGCCTGGCCGACTTCATCCACGTCGGGGTCGACGACGAGACCGCCGCCGAGATCGGCGAGCTGCCGGCCGGCCGGGGCATCCTCGGCGCGCTGATCGACCGGCCCGAGCCGCTGCGGCTCGCCGAGCTCGGTGCCGACCCGCGCTCCTCCGGGTTCCCGCCGCACCACCCGCAGATGCGCACCTTCCTCGGCGAGCCGATCCGGATCCGCGACGAGGTCTTCGGCAACCTCTACCTCACCGAGAAGAAGGGCGGCGGCGCCTTCACCCCCGAGGACGAGCAGGTGGTGCACGCGCTCGCCGCCGCGGCCGGCGTCGCGATCGAGAACTCCCGGCTGTACGAGGAGGGCCGGCGTCGCGAGCGCTGGATCGCCGGCGCGGCGGCCGTCACCACGGCGCTGCTCTCCACCGACGGGGCGCAGGTCGCCCTGACCATCGCGGCGGAGCAGGTCCGGGAGCTGGCGGACGCCGCGCTCGGCATGATCCTGCTGCCGACCGGTGACGGCGACGGCGACGGGCGCGGGCAGATGCGGGTGGCCCACGCCTCCGGCGAGGCGGCCGAGTTCGTCCGGGGCGAGCTGCTGCCGAAGGACAGCTTCGCCGCGCGGCTGCTGCAGGGCGAGAGCGTCCACCTGGACGACATGTCGAGCGACCCGACCGTGGTGATGCGGCTGGCCCGCAGCTTCGGTCCGTCGATGGCGGTCCCGATGGTCGCCGCCGGGCGGGTGCTGGGCGGGCTCAGCGTCTGGCGTGCGCGCGGGGCGGTGGCGTTCACCGACGCGGAGAAGCAGCTCGCCGAGACCTTCGCCTCCCAGGCCGCACTGGCCCTCCGGCTGGCCGAGGGTCAGCGGGACCAGCAACGGCTGGCCGTCTTCCAGGACCGCGACCGGATCGCCCGGGACCTCCACGACCTGGTGATCCAGCGGTTGTTCGCGACGGGGATGATGCTGGAGAGCGCGGCCCGGCGCGCCGTCGTGCCCGAGGTGAAGGTGGGCATCGGCAAGGCGGTGGACGAGCTGGACGCCACCATCCAGGAGGTCCGCACCACCATCTACGCCCTCCAGCACGACAACCACGGCGATGCGCCGGACACCCTGCGGACCAGGGTGCTGCGCGAGGGGAGCCAGGCCGCGGCGGCGCTCGGCTTCAAGCCCTCGGTGTCCTTCATCGGCCCGGTCGAGAGCATGGTCGGCGAGAAGACCGGCCGCCAACTCCTGGCCGCGCTGAGGGAGATGCTCTCCAACACGGCCCGGCATGCGCGGGCCTCGCGGGTCGGCGTGGAGGTCGACGCGACCGTCCACCTGGACGACGTGGGCCGCCCGGTCGGCGGCGACCCGGAGTCGCTGGACCGCGGTGGCCGGCCGGGAGTGCTGCTCACCGTGACGGACGACGGCGTCGGCATCCCGCCGGACGGCCGGCGCAGCGGCCTGAGCAACCTGACCCGGCGCGCCGAGGTGCTCGGCGGTGACGCGTGGCACGAGCCGGGGCCGTACGGGAAGGGCACGATGGTGCGCTGGACGGCCCGGCTCTGAGTCGGTCGGGCGCCCGGCTCCGAGCCGGTCCGCGGGGGGCTTGCGAGGACTCGGCGGACCCCTGGGGCTCGCACCTTCTCGAACGGATGGTGACGGAGTGGGGCGCAAGAGGGGTGAGTGGTGTGCAGTCGGTGAATGTTTAACGAGAGAGAACTTCGCGGCCAACGGAGCAAGTTGTGCATTTCCCGCCCTTCCGGCGCGCTCGTGTGCACACATAGCTTTACTCCCGTCTCGGAGAGGTACCGGACTGGGGGGACAGTGGACGCGTCGGGCCGCGGTCACGCCGCAGCAGGGGCAGGTCGAGGGGGGTTCCGGGCCGAACGGGCGCCGGACGGGCGCTACCGCTGGCAGCTCAAGGCGCCCAACGGCCGCGTGGTGGCGATCACTCCGGCCGCGTACGAGACGGCCGGCGAGGCCGAGCGCGGCTTCGACGGCCTACGCGCCGGCGCCGACACCCTGGTCGCCCGGATCACGCACGTCCGGGACGGCATCGGCTGGATCTGGGTCGTCCCCGGCTCGCGCACCCTCCCCGAGGTGCGCTCCAGCCGCGCGTACGAGCGGTACGCGACCTGCCAGAACGCCTTCCGGCGGTTCGTGGTGCTGCTGGCGAAGCAGCCGGCTCTCGAACTCCCGGACCGCTCGTCGCCGTCGAGACGCTCCGATGCCGCCCGCTGAGCGCCGGGGCCCCCGTCTGCTGATCCTCCCCGCCGCCGACCGCTGCGTCGGCTGGGCCCTGCGCGCCGCCAACGGCCGGCAGCTCGGAGCGGGCGTCCGCACCTACCGCAGCGAGGACGAACTCGCCGAGGCGGTCCGCGAGTTGATCATCGAACGGGCGGCCCTGCGGTGCACCGTGGGACAGTCCGATGGGCGCCTGTGGGTGTGGACCGCGCACCTGCCCGTGCGCAGTACCCGCCCGGGCGCCGGTGAGGCCGTCCCGGTGGCCCGCAGCGCCCGCGGATACCTCCGGCGCGACCAGTGCCAGGCCGCCGTGGAGGCGTTCCTGACCGGTCTCCAGTGGATCGGGCAGGAGCTGCGGCGCAGCGGCGGCCGCCGGCCCTGGTGACCCGGTCCGCACCGCAACCGCACCCGCTCCATACCGCAACCCCTCCGTACCGCGACCGCACCGCCTCGCACCCCCCTGCGGGCATCCGCGGCCGCCCGGCCGCCCTTCCCTCCTCCCCGGTGAAGCGCAGGTTTCCGGCAACACCCCGAGCCGCCACCTGGAGAAGAACGTCACCGGCCTCCGACCTGCGGATTTCCCAGCCGCCGCGGCTGCCCTGACCAGTCACTAAACCTCTCCGAACCGATGAGTCGACATTCGCCGGCGGCCGCTCACCGCACTTCCGGCGCAACCGCCGCGGCGGACAGGATCAGCTCTGCCGGAGCGGCCGCCGCGGACGCGGTCACCGGCCCCGGGCCCCGACCAGGGCGCGGGTACAGCGATGCACGTCTCTCCCACCGGAGGAACAGGAACATGCGCAAGACCGCTGCCAAGCTGCTCGCCGTTGCCGCCATCGCCACTTCGGTCGCCACCGTCGCCGCCGGCACCGCCGTCGCCGACCCGGCCGTCACCCCGGCCGCCGCCGACATCGTCAGCGTGGGCTCCGACACGACCCAGGCCGTGTCGACCCAGTTCTCCGCCGACTACAACGCGTACCTGACCAGCATCGGCGACACCACCTCGCCGCGGTACTACAGCTGGGACGCGACCGGTTCCGCCACCATCACCCCGAAGTCCGGCGCCTCCGCCATCACCCGTCCGAACGGCTCGGGCGCCGGCATCACCGAGCTGAACACGGCCGGCTCCAAGGTCGACGTCGCCCGCTCCTCGCGTGCCCCGAAGGCGACCGACCCGGCCTCCGACATCTTCGTCGCGTTCGCCAAGGACGCGGTGACCTGGTCGGCCAACAACGGCGGCCACGCGCCGGCCAGCCTGACCGCCGCCCAGCTCAAGGGCATCTACGACTGCTCCGTCACCAACTGGACGCAGATCAGCGCCACCCTGCCGAACGCCACCATCAAGCCGTGGCTGCCGCAGGCCAACTCCGGCACCCGCGCCTTCTTCCTGACCGCGATCGGCAACCCGACCGTGGGCAGCTGCGTCCAGGACGGCCCGGAGGAGAACGAGGGCGTCGACTCCCGCCTGACCGGCGCCGACGTCGTCTACCCGTACTCGGTCGCGGCCTACCTGAGCCAGACCGTCGGCGGCCACGGCACGGCCACCTCCAACCCGGGCAGCCTGACCCTGCGCAACGTCGGCACCCTGGTGCCGGTCAACACCACCACCAACACCATCAACGCGCCGTTCGCCGCCTCCGCGTTCGGCCGCGTGGTCTACAACGTGGTCCGCAACGCCGAGTGGACCGCGACCGACGCGCACGGCGCCGCGCTGCGCAACATCTTCGGCCCCTCGGGCTGGATCTGCACCAACGGCAGCAACGACATCAAGAGCTACGGCTTCCTGCCGCTCTCGGCTGCCGCCTGCGGCACCACCACCCACAGCTGATCTCCGGCTGGTCACGCCGCACCACCCGGCGGCCACGGGCTCCGGCCCGTGGCCGCCGGCCACATCCGCGCGCGCCGCGCCAGCCGCTCTCGGCACCACGCACGACCTCTCACCCCTCCCAAGGAGTTCAGCATGTCCCGTACCCGCGCCTGCCTCGCCGCCGCCGGTGCCGCCGCCGTCCTCGCCGTGACCGGCCTGAGCGGTGCGGCCGCCGCCGACACCGCCCCGGTGGCGCCGACCGGCAGCGCTGTGGTGCACGAGAGCACCGCGTTCCTCAAGGACGCGGCCCTCAGCGGTGTGGTGGTCATCCCGCTGCCGGCCGCCACGCCGTCGTACGACGGCACCACCGGCTTCTCCACCACCTTCCCCGTGACCGGTGGCGACGCCAACCTCCAGGGCTACTACGGCAATGTCGAGCTGGGCGGCAGCCTGCTCTTCATCGACGTCTTCACCGGCAAGAGCGCGCTCTTCAAGCAGCTCGCCTTCAGCGCGGACACGTTCCAGATCACCGGTGTCGCGGCCGACGGTGCCGCTGCGGTGGCGCTGCTCGACCCGGCCGGCATGACGGACATCACCCGCTCCGGCGCGACCCAGAAGGTGACCTCCACCGACCTCAAGGTGGACGCCGAGGGTGCGAAGGTCCTGGACGGCAAGCTGAACACCTCCTTCTTCAAGGGCGGCCAGTCGGTCGGCGACTTCACGCTGACCTTCACCTCCGGCAGCTGAGCGCCCCGGGCGGCCGGCACTGCGGCGGGTCCGTGCGACGGCACGGGCCCGCCGTGCTGTGCGGAAGTCCGCCCCGTCCGTGCGGAGTTCCCAACTCCGTTACGGAGTCGCCACGTTGGGGCCCCGTACATCGACACGACCGGATCCGGCCATCTCCGGCTGGCCGAATGGATGCGAACCGGAGCCGTCGGCCCGCTCGCAGCCTGATCCCCTCTCGCGCCGCGCCACGGGCGGTGCGCGTTCGTACGGAGGTGCCCGCAATGAGACTCCGACTCCTACCTGATCCGAGACGCGGGAGGTGGCGCCGGCGACTGCCGGCGATCGCCCTCGTCTGGTCGGTGGTGGTGGCGCTCGGCGTGGCCCCCGTCGGCCTCGGCGCGCTGCCGCAGGCACAGGCGTCGGTGTCGTCGGCCGTGACGAAGCCCGGGCCGAAGGCGTGGGACCCGAACACCTGGACCGAGGGCCCCGAGGGAAGCGTGACGGTGGCCCAGACCAAGGACCTCTCCCACCAGGTGCTGCAGGTCTCCTGGAGCGGGTTCACCCCGACCCTCAACACCATGGGCGAGTCGGTGCCCGTCGTCACCAAGGGCGACAAACAGGTCCTGTACGCGGTCCGGGTCTACCAGTGCCGCGGCCTAGACCCGAAGATCACCGACTGCTACGGCAGCACGCTGTACAACGCCGACCCCGCCAAGGGGTTCGACCAGGTGGCGCCGCCGCAGGGCACCACGACGCCGGACTTCCCCTCCAACATGGCGATCGCGCCCACCGGGGCGGACGGCTCGGGGGCGACCAGCATCGAGGTGTGGACGGCGACCGAGAGCCCCTCGCTCGGCTGTGACGCCACCCACCCGTGCTCCCTGGTGATCGAGCCGAACTACGGCGGCGACACCCAGGACCCGAACAAGGTGCGCAACGGCGCGGTCGACTGCACCGACCACCTCAGCGACGTCGACGGCTTCTTCAACACCGCGAGCGACGGCGGGCTGGAGGCCTACGCGGCGTCCTGGCCCGGCAACGAGTACGCCGGCTTCCAGATCGGTGAGCAGTGCGCCTGGGAGAAGCGGACCGTCATGCCGCTGTACTTCGCGCCCACCGCGGCGGACTGCGAGAACCGGACCGCGGTGTTCAAGTCGGCCGGGCTGGAGATGGCGAACCGCGCCGTCCAGCAGTGGCGGGCCGGGCTCTGCCTCGCCGCCCCGCCGCTCTCCTTCCAGTACTCCGCCTCCGGCGGTGAGCCGCAGGCCCGGCAGGCCTTCCTGGGCGGCGCCGGCCTCGACGTCGCGCTGACCGCGCGGCCCGACACCGCGACCCCGGCCCGGCCCTACGTCTACGCGCCCCTGGCGACCAGCGGGGTCTCGGTGGTCTTCGTCGTCGACGACACCAGGACCGGCCGCCAGCTGCGGGACATGAAGCTGACGCCGCGCCTGGTGGCCAAGCTCCTCACCCAGTCGTACGCGCCGCCGGGCCTGCCGGTGGCCTCGGTGAACGGCAACCCCAGCTGCATCTTCCAGGACCCGGAGTTCCAGCAGCTGAACCGGTTCCCCGAGGCGAGCGGCATGCAGTGGCCGTCCTCCTGCGCACCGGCGGAGTTCGAGCCGACCGTCGTCGGCGGCACCACCGACCTCGTGTACCAGTTGACCGCGTGGATCGCCGCCGACCCGGACGCCACCCGGTTCCTGGACGGCGAGGAGGACCCGTGGGGCATGCGGGTGAACACCTTCTACCAGCGCGGCGCCTTCCCCGGTTACCCGGTGGACGCCGTCCAGCCGCAGGACTTCTCCGGCCCGACCGGTGCCTCCGAGGCCGCCAGGAAGATGCGGCAGTACGAGTGGAACCCGGTGCTCGGCGGCCTCACCCAGGTCTTCCGGACCATCCAGGAGAACCGCTCCACCTGCCAGCTCTGGATGCCCGACGGGACCGGCAACCACCCGAAGTGCGACCCGATGACCCGCGGCGACCGCAAGCTCTTCGCCGTCATGGACAGCGCCCAGGCCAAGGCGTTCTCGCTCCCCGAGGCGGCCTTGAAGAACCCGGCCGGCGGCTTCGTCCCGCCGACCACCAACGGCTTCCAGGCGGCGGTGGGCGACATGACGACCGACGCCGCGACCGGCACCCAGCAGCTCCCGTACGGCGTGGCCGACACCGCGTTCTCCCGGGACGCGCAGGCCTACCCGCTGACCACCGTCCAGTACGCGATGGTGCCCACCGGCGGGGTGTCCGGCGAGAAGGCGGCGGCGATCAGCCGCTTCCTCACCACGGTCGCCGGCAGCGGCCAGGTCTACGGGGTTGAGCCGGGCAGGCTCGCACCGGGCTTCCTGAGCCTGACCGGGGCGCAGCGCCGACAGGCCCTCGACGCCGCGAAGCACGTGGAGCTCCAGGACGGCACGTGGCCCGGCAACCAGGTGCCCCCGCCGGCCCCACCGACGAGCGGCGACGGCGGCACCACGGGCGGCACGACGGGTGGCGCGACCGGCGGCACGGCCGCCGGTAGCGGGAGCGGGGCCGTGACCGGCGCCGCGGGCACCGGCGGCGCGGCCCCGGTCGCCGACGGCACGACAGCCGGCGGCTCGTACGGCGGGTCCTCCTCCGGCAGCACCGGCAGCACCGGCGGCCCGGGCGTCGAGAGCGCCACCGGCGGGGCGACCGGCACCACCGGCACCACCGGCGGCACCGGCGCCCTCCCGGCGAACGCGACCCCGGCACCGACCGCCGCGAAGCCCACCGCCACGCCGAGCGCCCCGGCCGGCCCGCTCGCGGCCGCCCCGGTGGCGGCCGGCAGCCCGGCCGCCGACCGGGCCGGCACCGCCCGGCTGCTGCTGCCGGTCGCGGTGATCGCGGGCCTGGTGCTGCTGATCGGCGGCCCGGCGGCGCTCCTGCTCGGCGGCACGCCCGCCGGTGAGCGGGCGATGGCCGCGACGGGCCGGGCCTGGGCGCGGCTGCGCCGCCGGCCCTGAGCCCGCAGCGGCAGTGACGACCCGGCGGGGCCGCCGTCCCCGGCCCCGCCGGGTCCCCCCTCCCCGGGGGGGCCGCCCGGGGACTCCCCGTACCGAGCACTTCCGTACCGAGCGCGCCGGAGAGCAGACCATGACAGCCGCCGCCGAGCCCGCGGCACCGCACGCCGGGGCTCCACGTCCACCCGATCCCGATGTCCCCCGCGTCATCACCGCCCCTGCCACCTCGGGAGACCGGATGTTCCGCGGGGTGCTGCGGGTGGCGGGTCTCTCGGTCTTCGCGATCATGGGGCTGATCGCGTTCTTCCTGATCCTGCGCGGCGCGAGCGCGCTGGGCGAGGTGGGCTGGTCCTTCCTTACCGAACAGAGGTGGCAGACCCAGGCGCACAACTTCGGCATCGCCGCGGTGCTCCCGAACGGCCTGCTGATCGCGGTCATCGCGCTGGTCGTCGCCGTCCCGGTGGCGCTCGCCACGGCGGTCTTCATCTCCGAGTACGCGCCCGCCCGGCTGCGCGCCACGCTGATCTCGCTGGTCGACCTGATGGCGGCGATCCCCAGCATCGTCTACGGCCTCTGGGGGCTGTTCTTCCTCCAGCCGCGGATCATCGGCTTCGTCCGCTGGACGGCCAACCACCTGGGGGACGCGATCCCCTTCCTCAAGGTGCGCACCGGCGACATCGGGACGTCGTACACGTCCTCGACCTTCATCGCCGGGGTGGTCGTCTCCCTGATGATCATCCCGATCGTCACCTCGCTCAGCCGGGAGGTGTTCTCGCAGGCCCCGCAGGGCGAGCGGGAGGGCGCCTACGCGCTGGGCTCCACCCGGTGGGGGATGGTCCGCACGGTGGTGCTGCCGTTCGGCCGCGGGGGTGTGATCGGCGCGGTGATGCTCGGCTTCGGCCGGGCGATGGGCGAGACCATCGCCGTCGCGCTGATCATCTCGCCGAACTTCAAGGCGATCACCCACGTGCTGGAGAACGGCGCCAACTCGATCTCGGCGCTGATCGCGCTGCGGTTCGGCGAGTCGGACGACCTCTCGCTCTCCGCGCTGATGGCGGCCGGGCTGGTGCTCTTCGGGCTCACCCTGCTGGTCAACCTGGCGGCCGGGTTCGTGATCAACCGCTCCCGCTCCGGCGCCTCGACGGCGGACTGACCGTGGCCCGCCCCGCCGCCCGCCGCCCGCTGCCGCCCCGCCGTGAAGGGACGTACCGATGACCACCCTCGACCTGCCGCCGGCCACGGAAGCCGCACCGGCCGCCGCGGCCGCCGCCGTCGAACCACCCGCCCCCGAGAAGCGGATCCGGCTCGGCGGCGTCACCGCCGAGGACGCGCTGACCCTGGCCGGTGCGCTGACCGGCTCGCTGGGCCTGGACTGGATGCTCTACGAGCGGGTCCTGCCGTTCAGCGGTGCGTTCGGCTTCCTGCTCTGCTGGTACGTCCTCTTCCTGTTCGGCTACCTCGCCATCGGCCGGCTCCAGTGGGGCCCGCTGGTGGTCCGCGACCGCCTGGTCTCGGTGGTCGCCTGGAGCTCCGGCGTGCTGGTGGTCGGCCTGATCGCCGACCAGATCGGCTTCGTGCTGGCCCGCGGCCTGGAGGCGGCCGAGCACCTCAACTTCTTCACCGAGTCGATGGACCACACCGCCGCGCTCTCCCCGATCACCTCGGGCGGTGCGCTCAACGCCATCGTCGGCTCGCTCGAACAGCTCGCCCTGACCACGCTGTTCGCCGTTCCGCTGGGCATCGCGGCGGCCGTCTTCATGTCCGAGGTCGGTGGCCGGATGGCCCGGCCGGTGCGGACGCTGGTCGAGGCGATGACGGCGCTGCCGTCGATCGTCGCCGGGCTGTTCATCCTCGGTGTGGTGATCATCACCTTCGGGTTCGAGAAGAGCGGCCTCGCGGCCTCGCTCGCCTGCACCGTGATGACGATGCCGATCGTCACCCGGGCCGCCGAGGTGGTGATCCGGCTGGTGCCGGGCACCCTGCGGGAGGCCTCCTACGCGCTCGGCGGCAGCCAGTGGCGCACGGTGTGGAACGTCGTGCTGCCCACCGCCCGGCCCGGCCTGGTGACCGCGGTGGTGCTCGGCATGGCGCGCGGCGTCGGGGAGACCTCGCCGGTGCTGCTGACCTCGGGCTTCACCTCGCAGTTCAACGCCGACCCGTTCAGCGAGCACCAGGTCTCCCTGCCGCTGTACATCTGGAACTACGTCAAGCAGCCCTACCCGGAGATGATCTCGCGTGCCTTCGCGGCCGGGCTGACCCTGATGGGCGTGGTCCTGATCCTGTTCGTCACCGCGCGCGTGCTCGGCGGCCGCCGCCCCGGCCGGTTGACCCGGCGCCAGGTGCGCCGGATCGAGCGCTCGGCCCGCCGTGCCGCGGCCGCCGCCGCCGGGACGCACTGATGTCCGACCCAACCACCCTCAGGACCAGAGGAGTTCCCATGTCGTGGGAGGCCGCAAGCCGCCCCGTGGCACGCCCGCTTGCCGTGCTGCTGTCCCTGATGCTCGCCGCGGGCTCCCTGCTGCTGGGGCAGAGCACCCCGGCGTTCGCGGCGACCGCGCTCAACGCCGACGGGTCCAGCTGGGCCGGTCCGGCCATCGACCAGTGGCGCCAGGACGTCGCCCCGCAGGGCATCCAGATCAACTTCAACCCGATCGGTTCGGCGGCCGGCCGCAACCAGTGGAGCATCGGCCAGGACGACTTCACCGCCTCCGACGTGCCGTTCCGTTCGAAGTCGGACACCGGGCTCGGCCAGGCCGGCCAGGCCGGCGGCGGCGGCAAGCCCGAGAACCCGCGGTACGGGTTCTCCTACGTGCCGATCACCGCCGGGGGGACGACCTTCATGTACAACCTGGTCGTCGCCGGCAAGCAGGTGCGCGACCTGCGGCTCTCCCCGCAGACGATCGTCGACATCTTCACCAACAGGATCACCAACTGGAACGACCCGAAGATCACCGCGGACTACGGCAGGGCCCTGCCCTCGCTGCCGATCACCCCGGTGGTCCGCTCGGACGGCTCGGGCGCCACCGCGCAGTTCACCCGCTGGATGAGCCACACCCACGGCGCGCAGTGGGAGGAGTACTGCAAGGCCGTCAACGGCATCTCGTGCGGCGAGTACACCGAGTTCTTCCCGCCCTCCGGCCGGATGACCGCACAGAACGGCTCCGACGTGGTCGCCGGCTACATCAAGGCGCCGTCCGGACTCGGCACCATCGGCTACGACGAGTACGCCTTCGCCAAGCGCAGCAACTGGCCGGTCGTGAAGGTGCTCAACCCGGCCGGCTACTACGCGTTGCCGACCGCCTCCAACGTGGCCGTCGCACTCACCGCCGCCAGGATCCGCGGGGTCGACGACGCAACGGCGCCCGACGACCCGGACTACCTGCAGCAGAACCTCGACGGCGTCTACACCATGAACGACCCGCGCTCCTACCCGCTGTCCAGCTACAGCTACGTGATCGTGCCGCGGGCCGGGGCCGCGCTGCCGCCGCCGCCACGCTTCAACGACGACAAGGGCAGTGCGCTCAGCAGGTTCCTGGCCTACGTGCTCTGTGAGGGCCAGGGCGAGGCGGACGGCCTCGGCTACTCCCCGATCCCGCGCAACCTGGTCCGCGGCGGTCTGCTGCAGACCCGGCACATCCCCGGCAACGCCAGCCCGGTGGACCCCGACTCGCTCTCCAACTGCAACAACCCGACCTTCAACCAGGCCGGTGAACTGACCGTCCTCAAGAACGCCCCGCAGCCCAGCCCGTGCGACAAGCAGGGCGCGCCGCTGGACTGCACGGTGCAGAACGGCCAGCCCGTGAAGAGCGGTTCGGGCTCCGGCGGCTCGGCGCCGGGCTCCGGCTCCGGCGGCTCCGGCGCCGGCGGGGCCGTGACCGGCGGCAGCGGCACGTCCGGCTCGGCGGGCTCCTCCGGCGGCGGGCGCAAGCCCGGCGCGACCGGCACCGGCAGCGGCACCTCCGGCGGCGCCGGCGGCACGGCCGGCAGCGGCGGCGCCGCGGGAGGCTCCTCCGGCGCCGGCGGGACCGGCCCCGGCGACACCGGCCAGCCCGCGGACGGCGGGGACGCCGGCGGTGCGGCGGGCGGCGGCGACCCGGTGGCCGAGGAGGTCGTCGACCCCCAGACCGGCCAGGTGGTCGCGCGCGGCCGCGGCGGCACGGGCACCGGGGAGGTCCCGGCCAACGTGGTCGCGGTGGACGGGCGCCCCGAGGACTGGACGCTCTCCGTCCTCACCGCGATCGAACTGCTCGCCGTGGTGACCGTCCCACCGCTGCTCGGCCGCCGCCTGCTGCGGCGCCGCGACGGCGCCGGCGGCCGGTCGTGACGGCCCCGGCGCTGGAGAAGCCGGGCGCCGCCGCGCAGCCCGCGCCGCCGGCGGGAGAAGCTGCGCAGCCGGCCTCCGCCCGGGAGCGCGGGGCGGCCGGGCGGCGGACGGCCGGGGCGCCCGGACGGCGGCGGTTCCTCCAGGCGGCCTGGGCGGTCTCCCTGCTGGCCGCACTGATCACGGGCTTCGTCGGCTACCTGTTCACGCTCTCGCACCTCCAGGAGCGGCACTTCCAGTCCACCGCCCACAAGACGTTCCGGGACCAGCTGGCCCGGGCGGTCGCCCCGACCGGCGCCGCCGGGGACGGAGACCCGGTCGCGCTGCTCGACATCCCGGCGATCGGCCTGCACCAGGCCGTCGTGGTGGAGGGCACCACCGGCCGGGACCTCATGCGCGGTCCCGGCCACCGCCGGGACACGGCGCTGCCGGGTCAGAGCGGGGTGGCGGTGGTGTTCGGCCGCGGGGCCACGTTCGGCGCGCCGTTCGCCGAGCTCGCCAAGCTGCGGGTCGGCGACCGGATCGAGGCCACCACCGGCCAGGGCAGGTTCACCTACACCGTCAACGTGTACGGCGACGGCGACCACCCGATCAGCGACCCGGCCCGCAACCGCCTGGTGCTGGTCACCGGGGACTCCGACTGGATCCCCGGCTCCACGGTGACGGTCGGCGCCCGGCTGGAGGGCGAGCCGGAGGTGAACCCCGGAGGCCGGCCCGCCACCGTCCCGTACGACAAGGCGCTGGCCGCCGACAAGGGCGCGCTGGCCACGCTGCAGCTGTGGACGCTCGGGCTGCTCGGTGCGGTGGTCGCCGTCACCGTGCTGGCCCGGATCTGGCACCGCTCCGCGGCCTACCTCAGCCTCGCGCCGGTGGTCGGCGCGCTGCTCTGGGCGGTCTACGAGAACGCCGCCGCCCTGCTGCCCAACCTCTACTGAAGCGCGCCCGGAGGGCCGTACCGATGACGGATGCACAGATGACCGACGCCCCGCTGCCCGACCGGTCGGCAGCGGCCGGACCGGTCGACCCGGCGGCCGGGACCCTCACCCTGCCGCCGGTCCCGGCGGCGCCCGCGGACGGCGTCCCGCTGGCCGCGTTGGAGACCCGCGACGTCTCCGCCTGGTTCGGCGCCCGCAAGGTGCTGGAGCGGGTCTCGCTGGCCATGACCGCGGGGGAGGTGACCGCGCTGATCGGCCCGTCGGGCTGCGGCAAGTCCACCTACCTGCGGATCCTCAACCGGATGCACGAGATGGTGCGCGGCGCGGCGCTCTCCGGCGAGGTGCTGCTGGACGGCGACGACGTCTACCGGCCGGGCCGGCGGCCCGCGGAGGTGCGCCGCCGGATCGGGATGGTGTTCCAGCGGCCGAACCCGTTCCCGGCGATGTCCGTCCAGGACAACGTCTCCAGCGGGCTGAAGCTGGCCGGCATCAAGGTGTCCCGGGAGGAGCGCGAGCACCTGGTGGAGACCAGCCTGCGCCGGGCCGGGCTCTGGGACGAGGTCTCCAGCCGGCTGCAGACCCCCGGTGGCTCGCTCTCCGGCGGGCAGCAGCAGCGCCTCTGCATCGCCCGGTCGCTGGCCGTCTCGCCGGACATCCTGCTGATGGACGAGCCGTGCTCGGCGCTCGACCCGACCTCGACCCGGCGGGTCGAGGAGACCATCGCGGAGCTGCGCGGGCGGCTGACCATCGTGATCGTCACCCACAACATGCAGCAGGCGCAGCGGGTCTCGCAGTCCTGCGCGTTCTTCCTGGCCACCCACGACACCCCGGGCCGGATCGTCGAGGCCGGGCCGACCGAGCAGTTGTTCGGTGCCCCGCGCGACCGGCGGACCGCCGACTACGTCAACGGCCGCTTCGGGTAGCCGGGTGGCAGCGGGGCGCCCCGGGGTCAGACACGCCCCAGGAACCCCTCCAGCACCGCCGCGACGCCGTCCTGCTCGTTGCTGACGGTGTGCAGCGGCACCGCCGCCAGCACCTGTGGGTGCGCGTTGGCGACGGCGTACGCGGTGCCGGCCCAGGCCAGCATCTCCAGGTCGTTCGGCATGTCGCCGAAGGCCACCACCTCGCTGCGGTCGATCCCGCGCCCGGCGCACCAGCGGGCCAGCGTGCTGGCCTTGGTGACGCCGGGCGCGCTGATCTCCAGCAGCGGGACCGGCGCCGAGCGGGTGATCTCGGCCAGGTGGCCGGCCACCGCGCGCGCCTCGGTGAGCAGCTTGTCCGGGTCGAGGTCCGGGTGCTTGGCCAGCAGCTTGAACAGGCCCCTCACCGGGCCACCGGTGCCGAGCAGCTCCTCCGCCGGGCCGACCGGGTGGCTCTCGTCCTCGCCCCACATCCGCAGCTCGTACCCGGGCTCGCGGGCGAACCCGGCCGGGTACTCGAAGGCGAACGCGGTACCGGGCAGCTTCGCCCGCAGCGCCGCGACCACGGCGAGCGCGGCCTCGGCGCCGAGCGGGGAGGACTCCAGCAGTTCGCCGCGCCGCACGTCCACCACCGCGCCGCCGTTGGAGCAGATCGCCACACCGTGGCCGCCGATGTGCGCGCTCACCTGCTGCATCCAGCGCGGCGGGCGGCCGGTCACGAACACCACCTGGACGCCGGCCGCCTCGGCCGCCGCGAGGGCCGCGGCGGTGCGGGCGCTGACGGTGCCGCCGCCGCAGAGCAGGGTGCCGTCCAGGTCGGTGGCGATCAGGCGGGGGGTGGTGCGGGGTGTGGTCACCGGACCATCTTCGCCTACCGCCGCCGGGAGGTCACCGCCGCGGCGGCGGCCTCCCGGCGGGGTCGGGGCCTCAGCCGACGTCGAGGGTCAGGCCCGCGGTGTGCAGCTGGCCGCCCGTCTGGAACTGGAGGAACAGCCGCCAGGCGCCGCTCGCCGGCAGCTCGGCGTGGAACGGCAGGGTCGGCCCGCCGGTGGCGCCCGCCGCGGCCCGGGCCTCGGGGTGCAGGTGAGCGAAGGCCTGGTCCCCGGCGCGGAAGGCGGTCAGGTGGGCGAAGGTCTCCAGGTACGGCTGCAGGTCGGTGACCGGCTTGCCGTCCTTGCTGACGGTGACCTTCAGCTCGCCCGCCTTCCCGGCGACCGGGGTGCCCTCGACGGAGACGGTGTAGCCGTCGACGGTGGCCGTGCCGGTGGCGGCGGGCAGTTCCGCGACGGCGGCCGCGCCCTCGCCGGGGACGGTCACCGTCCGGCTGAGCACCAGACCGGTGCCCCGGCCGGGGCCGCTGTCCGGCACGAAGGAGGCGTAGAGCCGCCAGCTGCCGGCGGTGAGGGCGGCCAGCGGGGCCGTCCAGGTGCCGTCGGCGGCCATCTCGGGGTGCACGTGCTGGAAGCCGGTGAGGTCGGAGCGGATCGCGTAGAAGTGCATCCGCTTGGTCTGGTCGGGCTCGAAGGCGGTCAGCGGCTTGCCGTCCGGGCCGGTGACGGTGAACCGGAACTCGGTGGGCGCCCCGGCCGGCAGCGAGTCGGTGGCCGGGGTCAGGCGGTAGCCGTTGCGCTCGGCCGCCAGGCCGGGGGCGTCCGCCGCGGGGTCGGCGGTGCCGGGCGCCGCGGTGGTCGCGGTGGCGGAGTCGGCCCCGGGCATCCGGTGGCCCTGGTGTCCGCCGGCGGGCGTGCCGGCACCGGTGCCGGTGGCGCCGGTGGCCGTGGCGGTGGCGGTGGCGCCGGCCGCGCCGTGGTCCATGCCGCCCATCGCGTCGGAGCCGCAGGCGGTGAGGGTGAGCGCGAGGACGGCGGCCCCTGCGGCGAGCGCCAGCGAGCGGTTGCGGGTACGGCGGGTGCGGGTGTGGGTGGTGTGGGACATCTCGTCGGTTCTCTTCCGGTGTGTTCGGACAGGGCGCGGCGCGCCCGGACCTCGTTCGGGGAGGTCCGGGCGGGGCCCGGTCACGTCCGTGCGACGCACATCCGGAGCAGGAGCCGGCGGCCGGCCGCCGGCGGCGCCCGCGGGCCGTCGGCCCGCCGCCGGAACGCCCCGCCGAGGGCGGCGAGCAGGGCCGCGACCGGGGCGAGCGCCCGTACGGCGGGCGGGGGGAGCTCGGCGGCGTCCCGGTCCCGGGCCGACACGCAGGACGCGGCCTGCTGCTCGCCGCCCGCCGTCCGCCCGCCTTCGAGGCGCGGGCCCGGGGCCGTGGGCGGGGCGGCGGCGTGCTGCGGGTCGCCGCGGCCGGCGGCGGGGTGGTGCGGCGGTCCCTGCGGGGGGGCGACGGGCGCGGAGGAGGCCGGTTCGTGACAGCCGCCGGCCGCGGTGGGCGAACCGTGCATCAGGAACAGTCCGGCCAGCAGGGCGCAGACGGCCAGCAGCCGGGCGGTCGTCCGCCCGCCGCTCCGCCCGTCGCTCCACCGTCCGCCCGCCGTCACGAAGGAGACGATACCCCGGATGGGTATCGGATCCTCGTGAGTTTCGGCCCCGGGCCACCGCTTTCCGGCCGATTCGCCCAGGTGGCGGATCCCGCGGGGCGCGAGTGGGCAGAAGGGGAGCGGCCACCCCGACGGCAGGAAGAGCCATGCCACCTCGCCAGCTCCAGGTCCGCCCGCTCCAGGACGAGTGTTCTCCGACCACCCCGGGCTCCCGGGACGCCTCGCGCGAGCCGGTACTGATCGGCGACATCCTCTTCGAGGCCCTCGCCGAGCTCGCCGGCCGCGGCGCCGCCGAGGCGCCTGCGCGCTTTCCCGGCCAGCGCACCCGTGCCCACCCGTAGGACCGGTCCCGAAGCCCTCGCCGGACCGTCCGCGATCCCGTCCGAAGCCGCTCCCGGGTCCGTTCGACCGGGCCCGGGCCGGGCGGCCGCTTCCGTCCACTCCGCCCCGACCTGCGGGAACGCCGCCGGCCACCCGAGAGCCCCGGCCGGTTGACGCTGCTTTGTCGCGGTATTCCGCGGCTAGACGCTTTATGCCATGGCATAAAGCGTCTAGCCGGGCAGGGCCGGGCACCGAATTCCGGCGCTGAAGATGGAAGTATGTACCTCATACATGTGCGCCTCCGGGCTCCTGGTGGATCGACGAGTACGGCGGACCTGGCCGGAATCATCGGTTCCTTCGCGGAGGACCGGGACCGGCTCGAACACGTCTCCGTGCACCGGACCCTCCCCGGGGAGGTCACGGTCGGCTTCTTCAGCCTGGTGGCGAGCCTGACCGAGGCCGAGGAGAGCGCGGCCCGGGTGGCCGGGCGGGCCGTGTCCGACCACCCCGACCTGGCCGGTTTCGCCGTCGGGTCGGTCGGTGCGGCGCTGGTGCCGGGCCCTTGGTGGGACCTGTCCTGAACGGGCCGGCGTGGACGGCTTAGGACAGTGCATGTTCCGTCCAGGCGCCATCTGTTCCCTCCGGCCCGGCCGTCGAGCACAGTGGAGATGTCGGCGGGAACGAGCGCCGCACAGGATCCCGGGAAGCGCCCGGGCAACAGTCGAGAAACCATTCGGGAGAATTCCATGCTGGCCACGCGTGTCTCCAAGTTCGCCGCTCTCGCGCTCATCGTTTTCGGCGGAATGACGATTCAGGCGGCCGTTTCGGAATCCGCGTCCGGTCGCTCCGGCGAAATCGCGACCGCGGCGGCGGACGTGCACATCACCCAGGACAACGACCGCCTGGACGACGTCACCTGGGGTTCCTGATCCCGCGGCTGCGGTGGACGCGGCGGACGGACCGCCGCACGGTGCGATGAACGACCGGCAGAGATGCCGACGGCCGGATGTCACGGAATGAACCGGCAGTTCCTGGAACAGGCGCTGTGATTCGGGCGATGCACGACGGGGGCGAAGACGATGGAATTCCTGGTGCTGGGTGCGCTGGAGGCGCGCCGGGCGGGCGAGCCGGTGGACGTCCGGGGCATGCGGCAGCAGCGGCTGCTGGCCCTGCTGCTGCTCAACGCCAACCGGGTGGTTCCGGTGGACGTGCTGGTGGACGAGCTCTGGGAGGACCCGCCGCTGTCGGCCCGTCCGCAGGTGCACAACGCGATCCGCGACCTGCGCCGCATCCTGTCGGGCGCCCACGAGTGCCGACTGGTCACCGTCGACGTCGGCTACCGCCTGGTCGTCCCCGAGGGCGCGCTCGACGCGCACAACTTCGCCGGCCGGGTCCGCGAGGCCCGGGTGGCCGAGCGGGAGGGCCGGCTCCCCGAGGCGATCCGGCTGCTTCAGTCCGCGGTGGACCTCTGGCGCGGCGACGCGTTCGCCGGCATCCACTGCCCCGCCGTCACCGGCGCCGCCGTCAAGCTCAACGAGCAGCGGCTGACCGCCACCGAGGACCTCATGGCGCTGCGCCTGAAGGTCGGTGAATCCAGCTCGTTGGTGGGCGAGTTGCACGCGCTGCTGGCCGAGTACCCGCTGCGCGACTCGCTCCGCGGCAGCCTGATGACGGCCCTGTGCCGCAGCGGGCGGCAGGCCGACGCGCTCGCCGTCTACGACGAGGGCAGACGCTTCCTCGCCGACGAGCTCGGCCTGGAGCCGAGCCCCCGACTCCGGGCGCTGCAGGCGGAGATCCTCGCCGACGCCCCGGGCATCCACGGCGCCGCCGTCCGCACCGCCGGCCTCGACGGCTCCCGCGTCCGCGCCTCCGGGGCCCGTGCGTCCGATGCCGTTCCCGTGCTCGCCGGCCCCGCCGCCGACGGAGGCTCCCGGTCCGCGCCGTCGTCGGGCGCCCCCGGCCCGGACGGCCGTCGCGCGCTGCCCGCGGGCCCGGCGCCCGCTGCCGACCGCCACCGCAACTACCTGCCGCACGACCTCACCGACTTCACCGGCCGCCCCGCCGAACTGGCCGCGGTGCTGGACGCGGTGGCCGAGGCGCCGGCCGGCGCCCCGCTGATGGTCGCGGTCGACGGCATGGGAGGGGTGGGCAAGACGACCCTGGCGGTGCACGTCGCCCACCGGGTCACGCCGCACTACCCCGACGGCCAGTACTTCGTCGGCCTGCACGGCTTCAGCGAGTCGCGGCCTCCGCTGCCGCCCGAGCAGGCGCTCGGCGCGCTGCTGCTGGCCGCCGGCGTCCCGCCGAAGGCGATCCCCGCCAGCCTGGAGGAGCGCAGTGCCCTGTGGCGGTCCACGCTGGCCGGCCGGCGCTGCCTGGTGGTCCTCGACGACGCGGCGGACACCGCCCAGGTCAGACCGCTGCTGCCGGGCACCGGCGGCACGCTGGTGCTGGTGACCAGCAGACGCAAGCTCACCGCACTCGACGGCGCACTGCCGGTCTGCCTGGACGTGCTGCCGCCCGCGGACGCGGCCGCCCTGTTCGGCCGGATCGTCGGCGAGCAGCGCGCGGGCCGGGAGCCGGCGAAGGTCGCCGAGGCGGTCGACCTCTGCGGGTACCTGCCGCTCGCGGTCCGGATCGCCGCGACCAGGCTGCGCGACCGCCCCGCGTGGGCGGTCGCCGACCTGGTGGACCGGCTCTCCACCACGCCGCAGCGGGCGCGCTGCCTGCAGTCCGCCGAGCGGGACCTGATGGCGATGCTGCGGGCCTCGTACCAGCACCTGGACCGGGAGCAGCGGCGGTTCAGCCGGCTGCTCAGCCTGCACCCGTCCCCGTCCTTCGACATCGACCACGCGGCCGCCGTGACCGGCCTGCCCGCCGACGAGGTCGAGTGCTACGTCGACGTGCTCTTCGAGAACAACCTCGTCCGGCTGGACGCGCCGGCCCGGTTCTCCTTCCACCGCCTGATCAGGGACTGCACCCGCGACCTGCTCGTCGAGTGTGCGGCGGCCGGCTTCGCGCCGGAGGGTTTCGCGCCGGAGGGTTTCGCGCCCGAGAGGTTCGTGCCGGAGGGGCTCACCGCCGAGGGCCGGGCGCTCGACGCCCTCGTGCCGGAGGCCGAACCGGTCGGCCGGCTGGTCTCGCTCGACGCGGCCTAGGGACGGCTCGCGCCCCCCGCTCCCGTTCTTCCCCGCCGATCGGCCCCCGCCGGTCGGCCGGGCCTGCTGTCCGGACATCTTTCCGGAACGTTCGGGTCAGTGGCCGTCTACCCAAGGTCAGTAAGCTCCCCATAAACAAGCAGATAGCGCTGATCGAGGGGGATCGCATCAATGCTGGATGTTTTGGGGCTCGACGCCGAATCGGAGGCCGTCTACCGCGGGATGCTCGGGAACCCGCAGAGCGGTGTCGCCGGGCTCGCGGCCGGGTTGGGCATGACCGAGGAGAGAGTCCGCCGCTGCCTGGACAGACTCAGCGAACTCGCGCTCATCCAGCCCTCGGCGCGGGAGGGCATAGGTTTCCGGGCGATCGGCCCGGAGACCGCGATGGAGGTCCTGCTGGCCCGTCAGCAGGCTGAACTGGCCGCCCAGCAGATGCGGGTCGAGGCCTCCCGGGCGGCGGCGGCCCAGCTGATCGCCGAGTGCTCGGCGCTGCGCCCGGCGGCCACCGACGCCGACTCCGAGCAGCTGATCGGACCGGAGTCGATTCGCGAGCGGCTGGCGGAGCTGGCCGGTTCCGCGCGGACCGAGGTCGCCACCTTCGCCCCGGGCGGCGCCCACTCCGAGGAGGACCTGCGGGCCAGCCGGGCGCCCAACGCCGCGCTGCTGGAGCGCGGGGTGCAGATGCGGACCGTCTACCTGGACAGCGTCCGCAACCACCGGCCGACGCTGGACCACGTCACCTGGCTGAACTGCCACGGCGGGCAGGTCCGCACCGTGCCGGACCTGCCGATCCGGATGATCATCTTCGACCAGCGCCAGGCGGTGCTGCCGATCGACACCGAGGACGCCCGGGCCGGCGCGGTGGTACTGCGCGGGGCCGGGACGGTCGCGGCGCTGTGCGCCCTGTTCGAGAGCGTCTGGAACGTCGCGATCCCGGTCGGGGACACCCCGAAGTGCGACGCCAAGGGCATGCCGCCGCAGGAGCACGCCGTCCTCAAGATGCTCGCCCAGGGCTACACCGACGAGGCCATCGCCAAGCGCATGGGGGTCTCGCCGCGCACGGCCCGGCGTTTCGCCGCCAACCTGATGGAGAGGCTGGACGCCCGGAGCCGGTTCGAGGCCGGGGTGCACGCCGTCCAGGACGGCTGGCTCCCCGCCACGCGCTGACTCCGGGCGACGAGACGCTTTCGGGCAGCAGGCGTCACGCGGCCGGGCCGCTCTGGCGCGCCTCGCGGCGGTCCGCCGCGAGCAGCGCCAGAGCGGGCAGCAGGGTGAGGGCGTAGACGCCGAGCAGCCAGCCGAAGGAGTGGGCGAAGGCGCCCGGCACCAGGCCGTGGCGCTCCTGCGCGGCCTGCTCCAGCACGACCGTGACCACGGCGATGGCCAGCGCACCGCCGATCCGCTGGGTCAGGTTGAGCTGGGAGGAGGCGTCCGGGATGGACTCCTGACGGATCGACTGGAACGCCCGGGTCATCGTCGGCACGATGGTCAGCCCGGTGCCCAGGCCGCGGACCACCAGACTGGCGCAGAGCAGCAGGTAGGAGGTGTCGTCCGAGAGGGTGGTGAGCGGCGCGGTGGCGAGCATGGTCAGCGTGATGCCGATGACGACGGTCGCGCCGCCGCCCAGCTTCTTGAGCAGGACGCGGGAGAGCCAGGCCGCGGTGACCACGCCGAGGCCGCCGGTGGACATCAGCAGTCCGGTGGTCACGGCGGTCTCGCCGCGCGCGCTCTGGAAGTACAGCGGGATGAGCATCATCGGCGAGTAGAGGACGAAGCCGAGGCAGAACACGTTGACCACGGCCGTCGCGTAGACGCGGTTGCGGAACAGCCGCAGGTCCAGCAGCGGGAAGCGGGCGCGCAGCTCGCGGACGACGAAGACGGCGCCGCTCAGCACGGCGAGGCCCAGCGGTGCCAGCAGGGAGGCGCTCGCCCGCACGCCCTGGTCGGCGAACTCGTGGATGGCCAGCACCGTGCAGACCGTGCAGGTGGCGGAGGAGAGCAGGCCCACCACGTCGAGCGGCTTGGCGATCCGCTCGGCCGGCGCGTCCTTCTTCACCCAGCGCAGGGTGACCGCGAACAGCGCCGCGCAGAGCGGGATGTTGATCAGGTAGACCGCCGACCAGCCGCCGGCCTCGACCAGGAGGCCGCCGATGGTCGGGCCCAGCAGGGGGCTGATCAGCATCACGCTGCCGTTCAGCGCCTGGACCCGGCCCAGGTGCTCGCGCGGGACGCCGCGGGTGAGCAGGATCGTCGACACCGGGGTGAGCACGCCGGCGGCGGCGCCGGACAGACCGCGGGCGGCGACCAGCTCGGTGAGGGTCTGGCTGAAGGCGCAGCCCGCGGAGCCGAGGGCGAAGACGGCGGTCGCCGCGGCGAAGACGCGCTTCACGCCGAAGCGGGTGGCCAGCCAGCCGGTGGCCGGCATGACGGCGGCGAGGGCGATCAGGTAGGCGGTGACCACCCACTGGACCTGGTTGATCCCGCCGAACCGGGCGGTGGTGTCCTCGATCGACACGTTCACGATGGTGGTGTCGAGCAGGGCGAGGAAGCCGCCGGTGATGGCGGCGGCCATGGTCAGGAGGGCGGAGGCGGACGGCCCGGACGGTTCGCCGTCGGCCGCCGGGGCCCGCTCGCCGGCGGCCTCGGCACCGGTCTCCGAGCCGGCGGTCTCCGAGCCGGTCTCCGAGCCGGCGGTCTCCGAGCCGGTCTCCGAACCGGCGGTCCCGGTCCCGGCGTCGGGATCGGCCGCGGGCCCGGTGCCGGTCGCGGGTGCGAGGTCCTTCCCGCCCACGGGCTCGGTGTCGCCCGCGGGCGCGGCGCCGGCGTCCGGTACGACCGGCGCGACCTCCGCCACGGCGTCCACCACGGCCTCCACCTCCGGCGGGCTCGGCGCTTCCTCGGTGCTCAGCTTGGTTGTCGTCGGCATGTTCGAACGTCCTTCGTCGTCAACAGGGGGTCGAGCCGCGTCAGTCCGCGTCGACGAGGCCGCGCTCGACCTCGTCGAGGACCGCTTCGGCCGCCTCGGCCGCGCCGGGACGGTTGCGGCAGGAGAGGGTCAGTTCGGTCCGGTCGCCGATCTGGCAGGTGCTGAGGAACATCTCGGCGTAGGGCACGAGCATCGGCAGGGTGAAGTAGTCGGTGGGGCGGAACCGGTCGGTGCGGTAGAGCTCGGTGTCGATCCGGCCGTGGTCGGTCAGGATCGCCGTGCAGGGGAACCGGCTGCCGTCCAGTTCCCGGGCCTCGCGGAGCGAGTTGGCGAACGGGTTGCTGCGCAGGAAGTCCCGGTCCAGCACGGCGACCTCGCGCTTGCGCAGCATGGCGCCGAGCAGCTGGCTGTGCAGCCGGTTCCAGCGGTCGTTGCGGTGCAGGTCGAGGACCAGCTGGGAGGTGAGGTTGGCGGTGGAGCGCACCGAGCGGTCGTGCCGGCGCAGGTCCACCGGGACGATCAGGCGCCCCGACTCGGTGCCCAGGCGACGGGAGACGGCGGCGGCGACCCGGGCGGTGACCGCGGACGGGCAGGCCGGGACGGAGCGGCGGAGCCAGAGCGGGGTGCCGTCGGCGGCGCCGTGGCCGAGGACGGCGGGGAAGCCCTCGACCCGGGCCGGCGCGGGGGCGGCCGGCACGGTGCCGGCGGCGGTGCGGAAGTGCGTGTCGTCGACGGTGGCCGCGGCCCCGACCGGCTCCTCGCCCCGCAGCGCCCGGAACACGTCCTCGATCCAGTTCCGCAGCCCCCGGCCGTCGGTGACGATGTGACTGGCCCGGAACACCAGCCGGGTCACCGGCCCCTCGGCGAGGCCGACCTCGCAGACCGGGCCGGCCACGACGTCGAGGTCGCCGTGGAAGAACGGGTGGTCGAAGCCGGCGGCGGACGGCAGCCCGACCACCGGTGGCACGGGGCCGTCGGCGCGCCAGGCGGCGCCGCGGCGGCGGACCGCGAGGCCGGGGCCGGCCAGGGTGGCGGCCCGGACCGCCGCGCGGAGCTCGTCCGGCTTGATCCGGCCCTCGCCCTCGATCACCATCTGGATCAGCTGGGGCGTCCCGGTGGCGGCGGCGTTCAGGTAGCCGCGCTCGATCTGCGAGATCCGGCGGCTGTACGGGCGGGTGGCGGCCGGCGGGGCCGGGGTCTCGGTCGCCGTCGCGGTCGGGCTCATGCTGCTGGCTCCAGGGTCAGGGCGTCCGTACGGACGGCGGGCTCGGTGGGGCGGGACTGCCACCACCACCGCACCGGGGCGGCCGCGTCGGTGGCGAGCGCCAGGTGCAGACCGTGGCCGAGGCCGGCCGACCGCACCAGGTAGCCGGTGTTGGTCGGGCGCCAGCCCGGCCGCCAGGCGGGCAGCCGGACGCCGGCGAAGGTCTCCTTGCGGATGTGCGAGGCCTTGATCAGTGCCTCGCACTCGGCGAAGTCCCGCATCGTGGCGGGCTGCCCGGCCGGCTTGCCGAGCAGGTCGCCGAGCCACTGCATGGCGTGCGGGCGGTCGCGGTGGTCCTGCAGGTCCACGCCCACCTGCGGGCCGGAGGCGAGGGCGACGGTGCTGAACCCGGCGCAGTGCGCCACCGAGGCGGTCAGGCCGAGCGCCGGCAGGCTCCACCGCCGGTGCTCGTCCCGGGCGAGGTCCCGGGGGGTGACGGTGCACCCGTGGAGCCGGGCGACCGCCTCGGTGATCAGCCACCGGCCGGCGTCGTTCAGCCGGTGGCCCATCCGGTCCCGCGGCAGGTGCGGGTGGCGGGTGACGAGGCAGTCGATCGCCGCCCCGCCGACCCGGCCCTCCCCTGCCGCAGTGGCCCGCGGCGCCGCGTCCGTCGCCGCGCCGATCAGCGCCGTGCCCATCAGCGCCGTACCCATCAGGACCTCGCGTCGAGCACTGCCGCGGCGTAGCTGCCGCCGTAGGCGAAGCTGGACAGCAGCAGCCGTCCCTGCGGCGCCCCGCCGCCGAGCGCGGCCACCAGACCGAGCGCACCGGCGCTGCCGTAGGTCTCGCCGAGCAGCGCCTTGGGCGCCACGGTGGGGCGGTCGGCCAGCCCGGCCAGCCGGAGCGCCCGGGCCTGGGCGACGTCGACCAGGCTGTAGCCGGACGCGGCCGACACCACGGTGTCGATCTCCTCCGGGGCGGTCCCGGCCTCGGCCATGGCGCCGCGCAGCGCGCGGGCCCAGGCCTCGCCGTCGCGGCCGATCCGGCCGATGCCCACCGACTCGCCCGAGGCGCCGAAGCCCTTGACCGAGGCCAGGACGTCCGCGCCGCGGCCGGCGGCCGACTCCGCGCTCTCCAGCAGGATCGCGGCGGCGCCCTCGCTGAGCACCATCCCGCTCCGGCCGCCCGGGACCACCTGCGCGGTCCGCGCGTAGCCGGGCAGCCGGGCCTGGGTGGCCAGGGCCTGCTCGGGGAACTCGTCGGCGACCACGACCATGATCCGGTCGGCGGCGCCGCGGGCGATGACCCGGGCCGCGAGCTGGAGCGCCAGGACCGAGCTGGTGCCGCCGTTGGCGATGGTCGCCGTGTAGCCGCGGTACCGGTGCAGCATCGCGACGTGGCCGGCCGCGGCGTTCACCACGGTGTTGGCGAACATCGACGGGTTGGCACCGGTGATGCCCTGCTGCAGGACGCCCTTGTGGAACTGGAGCACCGAGGTCACCGGGCCGTAGCCGGTGGCGAAGACGATGCCGGTGTTCTCGGCCTCGGCCCGCGAGGGCTTGCCGTGCCGCTCGTAGAGGTCGCCGACCGCGGCGGCGGCCAGCAGGCCCAGCGGGTCCATCCGGCGAGCCCGGCTCGGGTTGAGCTTGCGGGACGCGGCCCGGACGTCCACCCGGCCGATCGGCAGCTCGCCGATGCCCTCGACGTGCTCCAGGTCGGAGAAGCCGGGCCGGCCCTCCGCCAGTGCGGCGGTGAGCTCGGCGGTGCTGCCGGCCGAGCCGGCCAGCCCCGCCACGCCGGTGACGACGACGTCGTGCACCGCGGAGGTGCGCCGCGGAGCCCTGGTCGCCCGGCCGGGCTTGTTCAGCACCACCGTGGCGTTGTTGCCGCCGAAGGCGAACGAGTTGGAGGCGACGACCTCCAGCTCGGCCGGACGACCGGTGTCGGGGACGATGTCCAGCCTGAACGGGGAGGGCACCCCCCGGGTGTTGACGGTCGGCGGGATGGTCCCCCGGTCGATCGCCAGCGTGCTGACGATCGCCTCGACCGCCCCGGCGGCGCCGAGGGTGTGGCCGAGCATCGACTTGGTGGAGCTGGCCGGCGGGACGTCGGAGCCGAAGAGCAGCTTCACCGCCTTGGGCTCGGAGACGTCGTTGGCCGGGGTGCCGGTGCCGTGCAGGTTGACGTAGTCGACGTCCTCGGGGCCGAGGCCGGCGGTGGCGAGGGCCTGCGCCATGGCGGCCGCGGCGCCCTTGCCGCTCGGGTCCGGGGCGGTCTGGTGGTAGCCGTCGCAGGAGAGGCCGTAGCCGCCCAGTTCGGCCAGGGCGCGGGCGCCGCGCTCGGCCGCCCGGTCCGCCGATTCGAGGACCATGAACCCGGCCCCCTCGCCCAGGGTCAGCCCGGTGGAGGCCGACATCGGCGCGCAGGGCTCGGGGTCGAGGGCGCCGAGGGCGCTGAACCCGTAGGCCGAGAGCTCGGCCAGCGGATCGACGCCGCCGCAGATCACGTGGTCGACCTCGCCCTTCCAGAGCAGCTCCGCCGCGTACCCGAGCGCCACCGCGCTGGCGGCGCAGGCGTTGGAGAGCACGATCCGGGGGCCGCGGAGGTCGAACTCGGCCGCGATGTAGTCGCCCACGCAGGGCAGCTGGGAGGCGGCGGCCTGGACGGCGTCGAGCCGGCCCTCGCGGACCAGGTCCCGGTGGACGCTCTCCAGCGTCGGCATCGCGCCGAGGCTGGAGCCGACCACCACGGCGACCCGGTTGCGGTCGACCGTGTCCAGGTCCAGCCCGCTGGTGCGCAGGGCCTCCCGGATGGCGGTGGCGGCCAGGGCGTAGCAGCGGTCGAGGTCGGCCGGCTGCTCGCTGGTGACCATGCCGGCCCACTCGGTGAGCAGCTCGGTGGTGTCGAACAGGGTGTTGGTCTTGATGCCCGAGATCCCCTGGGAGATGGACGACCAGCTCTTCTCGGTGTCGTCCCCGGCCCCGGTGATCAGCCCCAGGCCGGTGAGGGCGATGCGCGGCGTGGTCATCAGGAGATCCTCGTGGTGAGCGAACGGGCGATGACGCGGGGCAGGGTGACGGTGCGCAGCGGGGTCTCGGCGCCGTCCTCGGCGGTGCCGGTCAGTTCGAGGCCGGGGACCCAGAACGGGGCCTCCAGGAGGGCGAAGACCAGCTCCTCGTCCGGGTTGGCGGACGGGGCCTGCCAGAGCACGGTGCCGATGCGGTGCTCGCCGGCCTTCACCTCGGTGCCGGCGGCGAAGCGGGCGTCCGCGGGGGCGGCCAGGGCGGTCAGCCGGGCCAGCTCGGTGGTGGGCTTGACCAGCTCCTCCGAGCCGGTGAACTCGCCGATCCGGTTCCAGTCGACCATCCAGGCGAGGTCGGCCTCGTGCACCGGCAGACCGGCGAAGCCGGCCGCGTAGACCGCCATGCCGGCCTCGGCCTGGACGCGGGCCAGGCCCTCCGGGCCGACCTCGGCGCCGCCCTTCCCGGCCACCGCGGCGAGCACGGCCTCGTGGGCGGCCTCGGGGGCGTTGGAGAGCAGCAGGTAGCCGTACTCGCCGGTGGTGCCGACCCGGGCCAGGTGGGCCAGGGCGGCCGGGTCGGACGGCACCGAGGACTCGGTGACGCCGTGCAGGGTCAGGCCGGAGATGTCGAAGTCGACGAACTCCGCGGCCACCGACCAGGCCTGCGGGCCCTCGAAGGCGCTGGCGCCCCAGCCCTCGGGCTCGACCTCGACGGTGACGTCCTCGGGGGCGTCCAGCGCGTCGAGGTAACCGCGCAGCGCCTCGGTGGTGACCGGGGTGCGCGGCAGCAGCCAGGAGTCGTCGCCGATCTCGAAGTGCAGGAAGATCGCGAACGGGGTCCCGTCGGCGTTCAGGGCGAGGGCCTCGCGGACGGTGTCCGGCTCGACGTACTCGCTCGACTTGGCCAGGAACCGGTCGAGCAGGGTGTAGCGGTCGCCGCCGGAGACCCGGACCAGCGGGGCGGTGATCCGGTAGGCGCCGGTGGCGGTGCGAACGGTGGTGTAGTCGTCCTGCGCGGTGCGCGGCACGGCAACGGTCGTGGTCATGATGGATCGGGTCCTTTCCCGGGTGACGGTGTGCGGTGTCTGTGCGGTGCTCGTGGTGCTCTTCGTGCTCGTGGTGCTCTTCGTGCTCGTGGTGCTCTTCGTGCTCGTGGTGCAGTGGTGCTCGTGGTGCTGAGGGGGTGCGGTTCCGGTGCCGCGACGGGTCAGACGACCGGCTCGCGGTGCACGGCCAGCTGCCAGGAGGCCTCGGCCCCGTGCGGCCCGGCGGCCGCGACGCAGCCGATGAGCAGGCCGGAGGCGGTGGTGCGCAGGACGACCTCCGCCTCGCCGGCGCCCTCGCCGACGGGCCGGCAGTCGAGCCAGCTCCCGTCGGCCAGCCGGACCGCGGCGGCCGCGGCCCAGACCTGGCGGAACCCCGACGAGTCCAGCTCCCGGCGGGTGCCGGCCGAGTCGAGCACCACGGTGGTGCGGGACGGCGTGTTCGGGGTGATCCAGAGGACGACCTCCTCCTCGGCCCCGGGGGCCCGGACGTCGATCCGGACCGGCTCGGCGGCCGACTCCGGCGCGGTGACCTCCCAGCTGATCCGCTCGTGCGGGGCGGCCAGGCCGAGGGGTTGCTTCTGCTCCCATTCGCCGGCCGTCGGGACGCCCCAGCCGAGGCCGGTGGCGCGGCTGAACCGGCTGTGCTCGCGGGTCACCCACATCCCGGCCGTCCAGCGCGGGTTGCAGCCGAAGGCGCGGGTCCGGGGGTGGGGGCTGCGCAGGACCTTGGTGCCGCCCTCGGTCCACGAGGTGACCCCCGCGGCGGCGGCCTGCACCTTGACCGTCCGGGTTCCGGCGACCGGTTGCGGCGCCGCGGTGGAGCGGGCCGCGGGCCGGGCACCGGCACCGGCGCGGAACACGGTGCGCAGCCGGGCCACGCCGTCCTCGTCCTGCTCCAGGTGCCGTTCGACCAGGCCGGCGTGGATCAGCCGGACCGGCCGGGTGACCGGCAGCTCGATCCGGGTCGGGCCGTCGCTCCAGACCAGCTCGCTGCCGACGGGTGCGACCTGCGCGGCGGCGACCACCTCGGAGGCGTCGCGGACGCCGATCCCGGTGCCGAGCAGGTGCTCGGCGGTGGTGCCCTCCGCCGGGTCGGTCAGGGCGAAGGTGCCCTGCCGCAGCCCGATGGTCTGGAAGATCCGGCCTGGCCGGCGGGTGAAGGTGAAGTCCTGGCCGAGCACACCCCCGTCGAGGGTGATGGTGCCGACGACCTCGTCCTCCCCGGACCGCTCGGTGACCCGGACCCCGTGCTCGACCGCGACGACGTCCAGGTCGCGCGGCTGGCCCTCGCGCCAGCCCGCCGACCGGTCCGCCTCGCAGCTGGGCCAGGTGGAGACGAGCAGCGGCCCGTGGTGGCCCGGGGCGGTGACGGTCACCGTGCCGTCGCCGCCGTCCACCTCGCAGACCAGGCCGCCGGACTCGAAGCGGTGCGGCGGGACCTGCCGGGCGGTCTTGACCCGGTACGGCGGCTCGGCGATCCGCAGCGGCCGGGCGGTGCCGTCGGGGGCGGTGAGCCGTGCGTCGAGCATCAGCCCGCGGTCCACGTCGATGCTCGCGTCGATCCGGTACTCGCCGAGGGCCAGAGCGTAGGCGATGGTGCGGACGCCGTCCACCACCCGTACGTCGGAACGCAGTTCGTCGTCCCGGCCGCCGGCGACGTTGGCGAAGCTGCTGAGTCCGCCCAGGGCGGCGACGGCCTCGGGGTCGAGGTCGGCGAAGACGCTCCGGAGGATCAGCGGGATGTAGTTGTGCAGCTCGACGTTGCCGTCCTCGCCGGGCACGGTCTCGCCGACGGAGACGCAGCCGACCCGGCGGTACAGCCGGAAGGCCACGGTGTTGGCCGGGTTGACGGTCAGTCGGAGCACGAGGCAGCCGCACTTCATCATCCACTCGACCGCCTCGGTGAACAACCGTCCGGTGATCACGCCGTTGCGGTAGGCGGGAGCGACGAAGAACATGTCCGCGATGAGCTCGCCGGCCCGCGCGGACCGCCGCCCGGTGCTGTGGAACAGCCCGAACGTGCCCACCACCCGCCCGTCGTCGACGGCCACCAGGAACGTCGCCGTGTCGCGCTCGGTCAGCTCGCGCTCCAGCTCGTCGCCGCCGATCCCGCCGGCCACCGGGTTGGGGTTGTCGCGGTGACGGTTGTAGAGCTCGGCGATGTCGTGCGCGTCGCCCTCCTGGTACGGGCGGATCGTGATGGACATTCCACACCTCCTTGTCTTCTGGTTCCGATGGGTGGGGGTCCGGCCCGGCGGGCGGTCAGCCCTTGCGCTCGGTGGTGACGATCAGGGAGCCGGCGGCGGCCAGCTCGGTGCCGACGCTGGCCCGGACCGACACCGAGCGGAGCCCGCCGAGCTTCTGGCCGAGCTTGGCCTCCAGCCGGAGCTGGTCGCCGGGGACGACCAGCCGGGAGAACTTCATCGAGCTGATGGAGCCCAGGTAGCCGACGCTGGCCGACGGGTCGCCGGTGCCGGGGTTCTCCGCCTCCAGCAGCTCGGCCACGTAGACGACGGCGACCAGCTGGGCCATCGCCTCGACGATCATCACGCCGGGCATGATCGAGTGGTCCGGGTAGTGGCCGGCGAAGAACGGCTCGTTCACCGAGACGCTCTTGATGCCGCGGCCGGAGACGCCGGGCACGACGTCGTAGGCGCGGTCGATCATCAGCATCGGCCAGCGGTGCGGCAGCATCCGCTTGATGTCGTCCGAGGAGTAGCTGAAGGTCCGCTTCGGTTCCTCGACCGCTGCGGCCCGGCGCGCGGGCGCGGTCTCCGGCGCGATCGTCATGATCAGACCTCGCGGGCTTCGATGAAGTCGACCAGGGCGTTGATCGAGCCGAAGGCCTCGAAGTCGTCGTCGCTGATCAGCACGTCGTGCTCGTTGTTGATCATGACGACGATCTCCAGGGTGTCCAGCGAGTCCATCTCCAGGCCGCGGCCGAACAGCGGCTGGTTGTCGGAGACGACCTCGGGCTCGGCGTCCAGGCCGAGGCGGTCGATGATCATCGACTTGATCTTCATGTTCTTCTCCAGGCGCTGCTCGGCCTGGGCGCGGACGTCCTCGAAGGTGGCGACGGACATGGTGGTCCCTTTCCGGGGGTTGGGTGATGGATCGTCAGTTGAACTTCTTGGCTGACTCATCGGTCAGCTGTAGAGCATTCCGCCGTCGACCGTGAGGACCTTGGCGGTGATGTACGAGGCGGCGGGGCTGGCCAGGAAGACGGCCGCCTGGGCGACCTCCTCCGCGGTCCCCATGCGTCCGAGCGGGATCGCCTGGGCGGCCTCCTTGAGCTGCGCCGGGGGCACCTTCTTCACCATGTCGGTGTCGATGAACCCGGGCGCCACCACGTTGACGCGGATGCCGCGGCCGGCGGTCTCGTACGCCAGGGTCTTGGCCATCGAGATCACTCCGCCCTTGCTGGCGGCGTAGTTGGCCTGGCCCACCCGGCCGGCGATGCCGCTGGTGGAGGCGATCATGACGACCGCCCCGCCGGTGGCGTACATCTGCTTGGTCGCCTCGCGGGCGGTCAGGAAGGCACCGGTCAGGTTGGTGCCGATGACCTCCTGCCACTTCGCGGCGCTCATCGCGGCCATGTGGCCGTCGGCGGTCACCCCGGAGTTGAGGACGGCGACCTCGACGTTGCCCCAGGTGCCGCGGATCTCCTTGTACATCGCGGCGACCTGCGCCTCGTCCGAGACGTCGGCCCTGACCAGCAGGGCCTGCCGGCCGAGGGCGCGGATCCGCTCCGCGACCTCCTCGGCCTTCCCGGCGCTGTTGCGGTAGTTGAGGGCGACGTCGCAGCCGTGCTCGGCCAGGGCGATCGCGATCGCCGCGCCGATCCCGCGCGAGGCGCCGGTGACCAGGGCCCTGGTGCCCTCGGCGAAGAGCCGTCCCGGGGCGCTCATGCCGCACTCCCGGTGAGCGACGAGGTGACCTTGTGGCTGCCCGGGTCGAAGCCCTCGACCTCGGTGCCGAGGCCGGCCGCGACGGCGGCGTTCAGCACCGCCTCGGCGACGGCGAGGTCCAGCACGCCGAGGCCGAAGGGGGAGAAGACGACGGTGCGGGCCAGGGTGGCCGGATCGGTCCGGCCGTCCAGCAGCGCGCCGATCTCGGCGTGCACGAACTCCCGGTGCCCGACCTGCTGTTCGGCGCGGTGCAGGGAGGTCTGCTCGCGGACGGCGTGCTGCGCGTCGTCGACCACGTTGTGGGCGGCGAGCACCGAGGAGGCGCTGAGGTCGCGCAGCGACAGGTGCAGGATCACCTGGCCGTGCGGCCGGTCCGGGTAGTCGGCCAGGTCGAGCCAGTAGCTGGAGTCGGTGGTGGCGATGCTCACGGTCTCGGCGCCGAGCGCGGTGGCCACGTCGACGGCCCGGAAGGCGATCCCCGGGTACTCCGCGGCCAGTTCGGCCGCGAAGACCTTGGCCCGCTCCGGGAACGCGTCCTGCAGCAGGACGGTCTCGACGTCCGGGTGGACCTGCGCCAGGTAGGACATGACGCGGTGGTTGATGGTGCCACAGCCGATCAGGCCGACGGTGTGCACCGGGCGGCCGGCGGACAGCAGGCCGCTGGCGAGCGCGGCACTGGCCGCGGTCCGCACGGCGGAGATCTGGCTGCCCTCCATCAGGGCCACCGGGTAGCCGGACTCCAGGTCGTTCAGGATGCAGAGCGAGGAGGCCCGCTGCATGCCCCGGTCCACGTTCTCCGGGAAGGACGAGATCCACTTGAGGCCCATCACCGGGGCCGGTCCGCCCAGGTAGGCGGGCAGGGCGATGATGCGCGAGTCCGGGCGGCCCAGCGGGCGCAGGAAGGTGGAGAACGGCAGGTCCGACTGGCCCTGGCTGTGCAGGACGTAGGCGGTCCGCACGGAGTCGAGGACGGTGGAGTCCAGACCCACCAGCGCGGCGCGGACGTCGTCGCGACCGAGGATCCTCATGACTCACTCCTTTCTTGGTCGTGGTCCGGCAGGTACTGCCGGAGGTAGGACTCCACCCACTGGTCGTCGTAGATGGTGTCGAGGTAGCGGTCGCCGCCGTCCGGCAGCACCGCGACGCAGGTGGCGCCGGGCTCGATCCAGTCGGGCGCGCCCAGCAGTGCGGAGATCACGGCGCCGGAGGACCCGCCGGCCAGGATCGACTCCTGGGCCAGCAGCTGACGGCAGCCGCGGATGCACTCGGAGTCGGTCACCTTGACCACCCGGTCCGCCAGCCCCGGCAGCAGCAGCGGCGGGACGACCGCCGCCCCGTGGCCCGGGATGGTCCGCTTGTGCGAGTTCTCCCACGGCTCCGGCGGGCCGAAGATCACGCTGCCCACGGCGTCCACCGCGACGACCCGGGTGGCCAGGCCGTTGTCCCGGATGTACTCGGCGCAGCCGCGCAGCGTGCCGCAGGTGCCGGCCGCGAGGAAGAGGTAGTCCGGTCCGCCCGGCAGGGCCTCGCAGATCTCGCTCATCGTGGTGTGGTGCGCCCGGGCGTTGTACTCGTTGGCGTACTGATTCGGCCAGTAGGCGTCCGGGGTGCTCTCCAGCAGCGACCGGACCCTGGCGATCCGGGCCGGCAGGAACTCGCCGGTGGCCGGGTCGCGGTGCTCCACGACCTCGACCCGGGCCCCGTAGGCCCGCATGATGGACAGGTTCTGCGCGGTGGTCCGGGGATCGACCACGCAGACCAGCTTGAGCCGGTAGAAGTTGCAGAGCTGCGCGAGCGCGATGCCGAGGTTGCCGGAGGAGGACTCCACCACCGTGGACACCCCCGGCACGAGCCGGCCGGTGCCGATGGCGTGCTCGATCATCGACTTGGCGGCGCGGTCCTTGATGCTCCCGCCGGGGTTGAAGCGCTCGCACTTGGCGTACACCTGGAAGCGGTTGGGCGGGAACAGCCGGTCCAGGGCGATCAGCGGGGTCCCGCCGATCGTGGCGACGATGTCGGGGTCCGACGGGCGCGGCGGGCGGGTCGGGCGGGTCGGGCGGACCCGCAGTGCCGCGTCGTCGGGGACGAGGACGGTCATTCCGGCACCTTCCTGCTGATCTGGAGCCGCAGCTCACTCACGTAGCGCTCGCCGTCGGCGTCCGGCAGCCAGGAGTCCTCGGGCGCCGGCAGCGGCTCGCTGACGGTCACGACGGCGCCGGGGTCGGCCTGCCCCGCCCGGCGGACGAGGTTGGCGAAGGAGAGCACCAGCGTCGGGCTGGTGAAGTCGACCAGGGACGGCTTGGTCTCCTCCGGGAACTTCACGAAGGCCTGCTCGGGCAGCCGGTGCCGGGTGACCCAGCGGCGGACCGCCAGGTAGTCGCGGTGCCGGTCCGCCTTGGCCGGCAGCCCGACCTCGTCGGCCCGCAACCGCCAGGTCTCGCGGAACAGGACCAGGTCGTCGAGGGCCACCCGCGGAGCGTGCGGGCGGTCCAGGCCGATCTTGAAGGCGTCGCAGGCGATGATCGAGATCGGCACCGCGAGCAGCTCCGGGAGGCTCCAGGTGCGCCCGTCCGGGGTGGTGGCGGTGACGGTGCCGTCCGCCTCGGCCACGGTGATCGCGGCGGCCGGGTCGATCCGGTCCCGCTCGTCGAACGGCGCCCGGGTGAAGCCGATCAACCGGTCCCCGGCGCCGATCGGTGCGGGCACCATCCGGCCGCTGTTGCGCTTCCAGCCGACCGGCAGCAGCGGCACCAGCCGCGGGGCGCCGATCGCCGCGTTGACCTTGTCGCGCAGTGACCCGTGGTCGGCGGTCCAGTCCAGGAAGGGCAGGTCCAGCGTGGCCAGGCAGGCGTGCAGCTCGCCCAGCACCACGGTGTAGTCACCGGCGTTCACCGCGTCCACGGACGGGGCGACCACCTGGAGGTCCGGGCTGTGCACCGCCAGGTGCGGTGAGCGCACCGGGCCGGTGGCGAAGACCGCGCGGGCCCGCTCCTCGATCCCGGCCACCGAGAGCCGGACCGGCTCGGACGCCGGGGCGTCCGGGTCCAGCGCGATGACCTCGCGCCACTTCAGCGCCAGCTCGCGGGTCGCCGCGTGCACCGGGGCTGCGTGCTCTCCCCAGAACAGGGCCAGCACCTGCGGCCAGACGTCGGCCAGCGTCACCGTGCCGTGCCGCTCGGCGGCGGTCCGGACCAGCGTCGCGACCTCCGCCTCCACCAGCTCCGCGAGCCGGTTGCCGAACCAGTCCGCCGCGTCGGCGACCAGCGCCAGCGGGCGGGCGATGCCGTCCAGGAAGTCCTGCCCGAGGTCCATCCGGCAGTCCCGGAGGGAGTCCTGGTAGCAGAGCGTCCGGCCGGCGTACGCCTTGCCCTCCTCGCGGGAGGCCGCCTGCCCGGTGGTCCGGACGAAGAACCCGTCGAGCAGGTCGAGCGCCTCGACCAGCTCCTCGGCGGTGGTCGCGCGGTCGATCCCGTCCCGCAGCCGGCCGAGCTCGGCGAGCACGGCGTCGTACCGGACGAACAGCTCCGGGTCACCGATGGCGGCCACCCGGCGGCGCAGCACCTCCTCGGCGCGGACGTCGACCGGGACGTTCGCGTCCCAGGCGATCAGGCGCTGCTTCAGCAGTCGGCTCAGCACCTTCTCCACCCGGGTGCGGGCGGTCGCGGCGTCCCACTGCTCCTCGGCCGCCAGCGCGTCGGCGATGGCCTCGCCGTTGCGGTTGCCGTCGGCGCGGCGCAGCACCTGGACGTCGTCCGCGCGCAGCCGGACCACCTTGCGGCCCGGCATCACCAGCCGGTCGCCGTCGAGGTGGACGTCGGGCCGCAGCACCGGCGGGAACCACCAGCGGGCGCCGGGCTGTTCGGCCATCCACTCGCCCAGGGCGGCGATCGTCCAGCGCTCGAAGGACGTCCGGCTCGCCGAGGTGAGCGACGGGCCGGGCTCGAAGTCGATGGCGCGCCGGCCCCGGCCGACGGAGATCCACGCCCCCGGGCCGAAGAAGCCGATGGTCTCCGCCTTGGCGCAGTACCGCAGCCAGTACATGGCCAGGGTGCGCTCCCGCTGGCGGCGCTTGGACTCCTTGCCCCGGCCGGACGCCAGGGAGTCGAGGACCTGGTAGACGGTGCGGTTCTGCCAGGCGATGGCCTTGCGGACCCTGCCGTCGGTGGCGAGCCGGGCCAACCGTTCCGTCTCGGCGTCGCAGTCCGCCCGGTACGCCGCCTCGAAGGCGGCGTGGTCGGCCTCGCCGCTCTCCAGGAGCGCGGCCGCGCGGACCGCGTGCCGTCCGCCGAGGCGGTCCAGGCCGGAGACCGGGAAGCCGGCGTTGCGCAGCAGGCCGACGCCCCAGACCCGCCAGTGCGAGTCGCCGAGCGGCCGGGACGGCCCGAACTGCGACCAGTCGACCGCGCGGGCGGCCGCGAGCGTGTCGGTCATCGGGACCCGCCCTCCGGGGGAGCGGCCGGCGCGGCGAGCGCCTGGGCCAGCCGGGCGACGCCCTCGGCGATGCGGCCGCGCGGCACGTGGCTGAAGCAGAGCCGCAGCCCGTCGGCGTGCTCACCGCCGATCCCGAAGTGGCTGCCGGGGACGAAGGAGACGCCCCGCTCGGCGGCGGCCGCGGTGAACCGGCCGGTGTCCACGCCGTCGCGGTGGCGCAGCCAGATGTAGAAGCCGCCGTCCGGGCGCTCCCACTGCCAGGGCCCGTCGGTGCCGAGCTCGCGCTCCAGCGCGTCGGCCATCAGCGCGCAGCGCTCGCGGTAGCTCGCCCGGTAACCGTCGATCAGGTCGTTCCAGCCGCCGCGGGTGTGGAACGCGGCGAGCGCGGCCTGGGCGAGGGCGGACGGCGAGAGGGCGATCACCTCGGTGGTGCGGCTGAGCGCCGGCACCAGGTGCTCCGGCGCGGCGATCCAGCCGCAGCGCAGGCCCGGGGCGAAGATCTTGGAGAAGGTGCCCAGGTAGACCACGTTCTCCGGGTCGAGCGCCTGGAGGGCTGTGGTGGTGCTGCCGTCGAAGGAGAGCAGGCCGTAGGGGTTGTCCTCGATCACCAGGAGGTCCAGCTCCCGGCAGAGGGCCAGCAGCTCCTTGCGGCGTTCGACCGGCATGGTGGCCCCGGTCGGGTTCTGGTGCGTCGGGTTGCAGTAGAGCAGCCGCGCGGTGCGGCCGTCGGCCCGGAGGGCGTGGACGGTGCGGCGCAGCCCGTCGAGGTCCAGGCCGTCCCGGTCGGACGGCACGGCGCTCAGGTCGAGGCCGGCGGTGCGGAAGGCGGCGGTGGCGCCCGGGTAGGCGGGCGTCTGGACCAGGACGGTCTCGCCGGGTGAGGCGAGCCCGAGTCCGACGGCCATCAGGCCCATCTGGGAGCCGCTGGTGGGGACGAGGGTCTCGGCCGTGGCGCGGCCGTCCTCACGGGCCATCAGGTCGGTGACGGCCGGGACGAGGGCCTTGGCCACGTGCGGGGTCGTGTACTGGAAGGCGAGCTTCCCGCCGAGGCGGACGAGGCGGGAGAGCTGGCCGGAGATCGCCTCCAGCGGGAGGACGTCCAGGTCGGGCAGGCCCCCCGCGAAGGAGATCAGGTCCCCGCCCCGCTCGAAGAGCCGTGGCATCTCGGCCGCGGGTCTGGTGTCGGTCCACATGGGTATCGGTGTCCAGGTCCCTAGACCGCGGCCGGGGCCGCGGCGCCGGCCTGCGCCTGTGCGTACTGCAGCAGGCCGGCGGGCGAGGCGAGGGCGGGGTCGGCGAGCGCGTCGGGGTCGACCTCGATCCCGAACTCCTCCTCGACGGCCATCACCAGGGCGATGGTGTGGAGCGAGTCCACGCCCAGGTCCACGAGCGGGGTCTGCGGGTCGGTGACCCTGACGGCGCAGACGCGCTCGACGAGCTGGTCAAACTGCGACTGGTTCATGGGTGGTCCTCGTCTGTGCGAAGGGAGTCGTGGTGGCGGGCGCGGCGGCCGGCGGGTCGATCAGGCGCTTGGCGGCGGCGCGGTCGGGCTTGCCGTTGGCGGTCAGCGGTACGGCGTCGATCGGGACGATCAGGTCGGGCATCCGGGCGTGGTCGAGCTGCCGGGCGAGCTGGGCGCGGATCTCCTCCGGCGCCAGCGGGCTCTGCACCGCGAGGTGCAGCGGGCCGTCCTCGGGCTCGGGCTTCAGGGCCACGGCCGCGGTCACCCCGGGGATCCGCTCGGCGGCGTCCTCGATCTCGGTCAGGGCGAGCCGGATGCCGCGGCGCTTGATCACGTCGTCGTCGCGGCCGGCGAAGTAGAGCCGGCCGTCCTCGTCGAGGTGGCCGCGGTCGCCGGTGTGCAGCTCCAGGGTGCCGTCGGTGCGACGGACGAAACGGTTCTGCTCCTCGAGCGGGATCCCCCAGTAGCCGGCCATCACGGTCGGGCCCCAGACCACGATCTCGCCGACCGTGCCGGGGGCGAGCGTCCGCCCCTCGGCGTCCACGATCCGCACCCGGTCGCCGGGGATCGGCGGACCGACGGAGTCGGGGTGCGCGGCGTACTCGGCCGGGTCGAGGATCGAGATGCGCTTGCACTCGGTCATCCCGTACATCGAGGCGAAGGCCGAGCCGGGGAAGAGCTCCAACAGCTCGGACATCACCGCCCGGCCCGGCCGGGCACCGGTGTTGGTGAACAGCCGCACCCTGGTCGGCCGGCGCAGCTTGCCCTGGAGCAGGGCCAGGATCTGTGCCAGCGACGGCACCAGCGGGACGACCGTCACGCCGTGGCGCTCGATGACGCGCAGCAGCCCGACATCGTGGCTGCGCTGGGCGAGGACGAGCGTGCTGCCGGTGAGCGCGCAGAACAGGGCCTGGTAGAGCCCGTAGTCGAAGGAGAGCGGCAGCCGGCAGAGCACCACGTCGTCCGCGCGGTACTGCAGGCGGGCGTTGACCGCCTCGACCGCCGCGAGCATCTGCCGGTGCGGGCAGACGACGCCCTTCGGCCGGCCGGTGGTGCCGGAGGTGTAGATCAGCATCGCCGTGCTGTCGTCCGGGACGTCGGCGGCGAAGTCGTCGGCGGGCGTGTCCAGGATCTCCTGCCAGGCCTGAGCCACCTCGACGGTGCGGCCGGCGGCGCGCCCCGCGGCGGGCGGGCAGAGCGCCAGTGCGGCCGTGCAGTCCTGGACGATGTGGGCGACCTGGGTGTCCGTCAGTTCAGGGTGCACCGGGACGAAGACGGCGCCGATCCGGAGCGTGGCGTAGAAGAGGGCGAGGAAGGCGCGGTCGTTGCCGCCGGTGTACACCACCCGGTCGCCGGCGGTGACACCCCGGCCCCGCAGCCAGCCGGCCGCGCGGTCCACGGCGGTGCCGAGCCCGCGGTAGTCGAGGGAGCCGTCGGCGTCGATGACGGCGGGGTGGTCGGCGCGCTCGGCGCGCGGGCGGGTGAGCAGGTCAGACACCAGCACGGGCGGGCTCTCCTCTGCCGATCGCGGCACCGAGCCGCTCGTGGGCCCGGGTGAGCTCCCGGGGCGAGTTGACGGACAGCACCTCCAGGCCGGGGAACTGTCGCTTGAGGATGTTGGCCAGGGTGCGGGCCGGCGGCAGCGAGACCGCGAGCTCCGGCGTCAGCTCGGCCAGGGTGCGCAGGCAGAGGTCCCAGCGCACCGGCCGGACCACCTGGTCGACCAGCCGCCGGCGGATCTCCTCCGGCTCGGTGAGCACCGCGCCGTCCGCGTTGGAGAGCAGCAGCTGGTCCGGCCGCTCGAAGCGCATCGTGGCGGCGGCGGCCGCGACGGCCCGGCGGGCCGACTCCATGTACGGGGTGTGGAAGGCGCCGGCGACGGGCAGCGGCTTGACCGTCGCGGAGGGCGGCGGCGCGGCGGCCAGCTGCTCCAGGCGCTCGGTGGGACCGGCGGCCACGATCTGGCCGGGGCCGTTGAACGTGGCCGCGGTGAGGCCGAGTTCGGAGATCCGTGCCAGCACCTCCGGCTCGTCCCCGCCGACCACCGCCGCCATCGAGGTGGGTGCCTCGGCGCAGGCCGCGGCCATGGCGCGGCCGCGGATCGCGGCCAGCCGGACGGCGTCGGCGGGGCTCAGCACCCCGGCGAAGGCGGCGGCGGTGAGCTCGCCGACGGAATGGCCGGCGGCCACCGTGCTTCCCTCGGGCGCCGTCCGGGCCAGCACGCCGTGGGCCAGCAGGCCCTGGGCGACCAGCAAGGGCTGGGTGTTCTCGGTGCGGGCGATCTCCGTGGCGGAGGCCCTGGTGCCCAGGTGGGCCAGGTCGCAGTCGGCGGCCTCGGACCAGTCGCGGATGCGTTCGGCGTGGAGCGGGTCGCGCAGCCAGCCGGCCAGCATGCCGGGGGTCTGGGAGCCCTGGCCCGGCGCGAGTATGGCGAACATGTGTTCTATCCCCCTTTCGTGTGGTGCCCTTCGCACGGCGCCAGGCGCCCGGTGCGGTCCATGGGTGGTGTTGCGGTCCGGGTGGTGGTGCGGTGGTCGGCGGTGGGTGCCGGCCGTCCGGGGTGGGCCGGCACCCACCGGGCTACTGGCGGCCGGTCGGACCGGCGGCCGGACTACTCGCGGCAGGACTACTGACGGCCGGTGCTCTTGGCGAACCGGCGGATCGCCATGAACGAGAAGCCGGCGAACCAGGCGACGATGTTGAAGACGGCACCCGCCAGGCTGGAGTGCTCACCGCTGAACGAGTAGCCGTCGGTGAGGGAGTAGCGGGCGAGGGTCGCGACCCCGTACATCGGGGTGAACCGCGAGATCTCCAGCATGGTCCCGCTGAGCGGGATGAACAGGTTGCCCAGGAAGGCGAGCGCGGTCATGGTCAGGCCGGGCATGTGCATCACGACGTCGGGCTTGAGCGCCAGTCCCATCGCGATGCCGAGCGCGGCGAACACCGCCGCACCGAGCCAGGCCACCAGCAGCGACGTCACCCAGACGCCGGCGTCGGCCTCGGCGCCGGTGAGGGTGCCGAGCACGCCGACGATGGCCACCGGGACGCCGGCCATCAGGACCGAGCAGAGCACCTTGACGAGCAGGTACCCGGGCGGGGTGAGCGGGCTCAGCGCGATCGTGCGCATCCAGCCCGACGCGCGCTCGACCGAGATGGTCGCGGCGGAGCTGGTGGCTGCCGTCGCGGCGCCGTACACCGCTAGGCCGATCATCATCCAGGCGGCGAAGTTCCCGTGCGGGAGCGTCGGGTTGTTCGGGCTGGTGCGGAACAGGGCGAGGTACAGCACGGCCGGCAGCAGGACGGTGAAGATCGTGGTCTGGCGGTTGAACCGCCGGCGGAGCTCGTAGCGGATGAAGGTGGGGTTCACCCCGCTGAACGTGGAGGTCGCGGGACGGGCGCCCGACGCGGTGAGGGAGGCCATCAGATCCCCTTCTGGACGGTGCGGCCGTTGGTGGTGATGGCCACGAAGGCCTCTTCGAGACTGCGGGGGGCCACTTCGATCCCGGTGGCCGACGTCTCGTTGACCAGCACGCGCAGCAGGGAGTCCGAATCGGTGCAGTTGAAGTAGTGGCGGTCGCCGCGGACGGTGCTGGAGCGGACGCCGGCCGCCCGGGCCACCAGCTCCGCCTCGTAGGGGCCGATCACGGCGGAGACCGTGCGTCCGCTGATCGCGGCGCGGATCGACGAGGCCGAACCGTCGGCCACCACCGATCCCTTGTCGATCATCACCACGCGGTCGGCGAACTGGTCCGCCTCCTCCATGTAGTGCGTGGCGAACATGACCGTCATGCCGCGCCCGGCGTCCTCGCGGACGGCCGCCCAGAACTCCCGGCGGGCCGACACGTCCATCCCGGCGGTCGGCTCGTCCAGGACCAGGAACTCGGGGTCCGACAGCAGTGCGAGGGCGAACCGGAGCCGCTGCTGCTCACCGCCCGAGCAGGCGGAGACCCGGCGGTCGCGCAGCTCGGCGACGCCCGCCCGGCGCATGCACTGCTCGGCGTCGGCGGCGGGGTGGAGCGAGGCCAGCATGTGGACCGTCGCGCCCACGGTCAGGTCCGGGAGCAGGCCCCCCGACTGCAGGACCGCGGCCACCCGTCCGTCGCGGACCGCCTGCTGCGGCGGCAGGCCGAACAGCTCGACCGTTCCCGAGTCGGGCCGGGTCAGCCCCAGCAGCATGTCGATGGTGGTCGACTTGCCGGCGCCGTTGGGCCCGAGGAACGCCACGATCTCGCCGCGCCGGATCCGCAGATCCAGTCCGTTCACGGCGGTGAACTCCTCGCCCTTCGCGCTGGTGAAGCGCTTGACGACCGTGCTGAGCACAGCGGCATCAGGGGACGTCGCCCCCCTCGACGCCGGGCGGGTCTGGTAATCGATCATCTTTCCGAGTCCTCACGATTCGGCGGAGCTCGCCTTGGTGAGAACCACTCTCCCGGCCCCGCCTATCCGTTCGAACCGGCGCCGCTACCACCCCCCTATCCGGCCCCTATCCGCCTCGCCCACCCCCAGTCGCACCCGCTCCCACCTGCACCGATGCCGGGCGAGCCGGGCCGGGAACGCACGACGGGGCGGCGGTCGCGGAGCCCCCCGCGCCCGCCGCCCCATCGTCGGGCGGCGGTCGCGGAGTCCACCGCGACCGCCGCCCCATCGTCGGGTCGGGCAGGGGGCGACGGTGTCCCACCGCCGCCCCCGGACCCTCACGGAGGGTGTGCGGTTACCACTGGGCCCAGGGGAGGTTCCAGCCACCCATGCCGTTGTCGGGGGCGACCGTCTTCTCCTTGGTGTTCACGACCTTCACGACGTCGCCGACCATCGAGTCGTTGTAGAACCGGCCGGCCACCGAGGTGTCGCTGCCCCCCTTCACGTCCTGCATCGAGACGCAGCCGTGGCTGGTGTTCGCCTTGCCGAACGGGGTGGGCCAGTAGTTGCCGTGCACGAAGGTGCCGGACGTGGTCAGGCGCATCGCGTGCGGGACGTCCGGGATGTCGTACTCGCCGCCGAGCCCGACGGTCCGCGAGTTCATCCGGGTGACCTTCGTCTTGGACATGATCACCATGATGCCGCCCCACGACGGGGTGGCGTCCGCGCCGAGGGTGACCGGCACCGTGGTGCTCTTGCCGTCCCGGACGATCGTCATCTGGTGTGACGCCGCGTCGGCCGTGGAGACCTGCGAGCGGCCGATGGTGAACGGCTCGTCCTTGTCCACGTCGCCGTAGACGCCCGGCGAGACCTCGACGTTCTTCAGCCGGTAGTGGACGGTCACCTTGGTGCCCGGCTTCCAGAGCTCGGCCGGGCGGAAGTCGATCCGGTCGTCGCCGAACCAGTGGCCCTTGACCTCGGTGCCGTTGTCGGTCTCGAAGGTGATGGCCTTGGCGACGGCGTCCTTGTTCTTGATGCCCTTGGTGAACTCCACCGAGACGATCATGCCGACACCGTAGGTGCCGTTGTCGGTGATGTTGTCGTTGGCGGACACCTTCCGGTCCGGCGTCAGCGTGGTGAACGAGGAGGCCGCCGCGGCCACCAGGCCCTCGCCGTCCTTGGCCTGGGCGTTCACCCGGTACAGCGTGCCGACCGCCAGCGGGCCGCTCGGCTTCCAGCCGGTGCCGTCGGGGGTGATCGCGCCGGCCACCGGCTTGCCGTCCTTGTCGGTCACCTCGACCGTGGTGAGCTTGCCGTTCGCCACCGACACGTTGAGCGCGTTGGCCGGCGCGACGTCCTTGGCGCCGTCCTTCGGCTCCACGCTCACCACCGCCGCCGACGTCTTCGGCGTCGTGGCCTGGCCGGAGGCCGTCGTGGCGGCCGCCTCCCCGGGCCTGCCCGTGTCGCCGGGCCCGCTCGTGTCGCCGCCCGCGCTCCCGCCGCTGCAGGCCGCGGTCAGCAGCAGGACGCCGCCCGTCAACATCGCCACCGCACCGTGGCGGAGACGGCTGGTCGTGCGGATCGCGGCTCCGGCCGCGCGAACTGTGTTCACGGTGTTTCCTTGGGGAGGACGGCCGGCCCGGGCGGGCCGGTGGGGCTGAGGGTCGGTCCGGGGCGGCGTCCCGCCGCTCCGCGGAGTCGTTCGGGCTGTCACCAGCTGAGGGCTTCGTCGAGCGACCGCTGCCAGTACGTGACCTTGAGGGAGTCGTCCACGTAGGCGCCCGTCGCCGGCAGCGGCGGATGCGCCGCCGCCCCGAAGCCCTCCTCGCCCGAGGGGCCGTGGAAGAGGACGGCCAGGGACGTCACGGTGTGGCCGTTCGCGGCGCTGCCGTCGTCGGCGGCCAGCCTCACGGTGGCGTAACCGGACTCCCCGGGCCTGAGCGTGACGACGGCCTGCGGGTGCGAGTCCTCGATGGCCGGTGGGACGGACGGGGCCTCGCCGAACCAGACGGCCGGATAGCCGTAGAGGTTGCAGCTGCCGGCACCGGTGTTGGTCACCGTGAGCAGCATGTGGTTGACGGGTCGGTTCAGCGGGGCGGCGGTCGTCCTGGTGCCGTGGCCCTCGCAGGTGACGGGCGGGGCCGGGACGGCGGACGTCCTGGCGTTCGCCGCAGCCCCGGCGGAGGTCTTCGAACCGGCGGGCGCGGGCGTCGCGACCGGAGTTCCGGTGGCGGAGGCCGGACGGGCGGTGGCGACCGTACCCGGTGCGGCGGCCCCGGCGTCGGCTCCCGCGTCGTCGTCGCAGGCGGTCAGGGCGACGGCGGCGAGCGCGAGGGCCGCGGCGGCGGTGATCAGCCGGGTGCGGTACGTGCGGGCGGTGATCACGTGGTCGTGGCTCCTTCCGTTGTTCGTCGGGGCGTCGTGGTGATTGGATGACCGGAGTCTGGGGAGTGATCCGTCCCGGCCGCCAGGGCTGTGGGCAGGACAGGGACGCTGGAACGAACGCACCGGCCCTGACCAGCGGGAACGGGCTATCCCTGGAACGCCGGAACGGGACGTCGAGGGAACGGGGAACGAGTGGCGGGGGCGACGGAACCCGACGGGACAGCGGACTTCGCGCGCCTGCTGCAGGACCTCAGGAGCCGCTCCGGGCTGAGCTACGGGGTGCTCGCCAAGCGGCTGCACATGAGCACGTCCACGCTGCACCGCTACTGCAACGGCACCGCGGTGCCCAACGAGTTCGCACCGGTCGAGCGGCTCGCCCGGGCGTGCCGGGCGACCCCGCAGGAGATGGTGGAACTGCACCGGCGCTGGATCCTGGCGGACGCCGCCCGGGGGCGCCGGGGGGCGCACGGCACGGAGACGGCCCCGACGGCCGATCCGGTCGGCCCGGCGGGTCCGACGGGGACCCACGAGCCGGGCGGGGGCGCCGAGCCGGTGGTCGAGGTGACGCCGGTGGTCGAGGTGACGCCGGCGGCCGCGCCGCCCCGGCGCCGTCGCACCGCGCTGGCCGCCTCGGCCGCGGCCCTCGCGCTGGCGGCGGCCGTGGTGCTGATCGTGCGCCTCTCGCCCGGGGGTGACGCGGCCGACGGGCGGGACGCCGGTGACCGGCGGGCGGCCGCTGCCACGGCGTCGGCGCCGGCCACTACGGGCTCCGCGCAGCCGCCGGCCGCCCCCTCCGCCGCCCCCGCCACGGCCGCACCGGACGCCTCACGCGACAGCGGGCCCGTCCCGCTCACCGTCGGCGTCCGCCCGTACGTCTACGAGGACGCGTGCAGCCAGCACTTCCTCGTCCCGAGCGAACCGGCCCAGGTGGGCCCGCCCGCGAACGAGCACGACGCCCCCCGCTGGGCTGCCGCGTACGGCGCCGTCTCCTCCCGGGAGCAGCAGGTCGCGCTCACCGTCCAGGGCACCGGCGCGGACACGGTCGTCCTGGAGGCACTGCACGTGCGGATCACCGCCCGGAGTGCTCCGCTCGCCTGGAACGACTACGCGATGGGCATCGGCTGTGGCGGTGGCATCGAGACCAAGTCGCTCGACATCGACCTCGACAAGGGCAGTCCCACCGTCACCACCGCGAACGGCCAGCGCGGCTTCCCGTACAAGGTCAGCAAGACCGACCCGGAGGTCTTCTACGTCACCGCGCACACCAGGGAGCACGACGTCCGCTGGGACCTCTCGCTGGACTGGTCGAGCGGCGGCCGCCACGGCACCGTGCACATCGACAACGGCAACGCCCCCTTCCGCACCAGCGCCGACGCCGGCCGCCCCGGCTACGACTACCCCCTGGGCGGCGGCGAGTGGATCAAGCGGGAGCACGGGTAGGCCGCGGACCGGACCCCTCGGGGCGGTCGGAGCGGGCGGCGCAGAGGCGCCCGACCGCCGCCACGGAAGACTCCGTCAACCGGCGCGGCAGTTCCTCGGGCCGAGCGGATGCCGGGCACTCTCGTGACCCCGGCCCAGCGTCTCCCGTGCCTCACGCGCTGACCTGGGGAACGCGGCGAGGCGGCCCGAGTGGGCGTTCAGATCGGCTCGACGGCGATGCGCGGGTGACACAACCGACGCAGGTCGTCCGCGTCGCTGGTGACAACGGTGACGTCGCCGTGCTCCATGTGGGCTGTGGCCGCGAGCATCGCGTCGATGGCGTACTTGTGACCGTGCATCCCTTCGGTCGCAAGCAACTTGCTGGCAGCGCGTGCGATCTCCTCCGTGACGGGGCGCACCTTGGCCAGGGAGACGGCGTGGTCGAACGTCGCCTGCGGCACCTTCGGGTCGCGCGCCTCGACCAGGGTGGCCGCACTCGTCACGACAAGCAGATCCAGGCTTCGGGCGACATCCAGCCATACGGTCATGGCGCGATGTCGGCGGGAGAGCTTGGAGAGGGCCTCGCTGTCGAGTACGAGGGTGCCGCTCACGCGGCGTCCGCCGGAGCCGCGCCGCCCCGGTGATCCGCGTGGTACGTGCGAATGCGCTCGGCCTTGGCCGCGACCTCGGCCGGATCGACCGGGCCGTGCTCCGCTTCGGCGGCAGCGATGTACTCGTCGATGGCCTCTCGCTGCAACTGTCGCTGCACGGCCTCCTCGATGTAGGACGAGACGCCCTGCTTTCCGGCCCGGGCGCGAATCGCCTCCAGGGTCTCGGCGCGAAGGGAGACGCTGGTGACTCGGGTCCTGCCGGGGCGAGGCGTTTCCATGACAGAAGTGTAGTACATGATGTGTGAAGGGTGTGGGTGAGTCGGACGCCCGCTCCGGTGAGATCGGGAAGTGCATCAAGGAGGGGGAGCGCCTTGGCGCCTACGATCCTGTCTCCGGCCAGCAGCGCAAGGGCCCGATCCGGGACGGAAGTGCGGGGAATGATCTGGGTGGTACTCGGTTTCGACCGGAGCAGCGACTCCGTGGTCGTGGAGTGGGAGCTGCCCGAGAGCTTCACCGAGGACGACGCGGCACGGCTGGTCGGGCCGCACCCCGACCTGGTCGGGTCGTCCTTCCCGCTCTCGGAGAGCGAGCTCGCAGCGGTCTCGCGGCTCCTGGGCGTCCGGACGGACGCCGGCCGGGTCGCCTACTTCCTCGAGGCGCAGGACGATTCGCGGGGAGCCCGCTGATCCGTGGTGACGTAGGGTCGCCGATATGCGTTTGAGTAGGGGACATTCTCGTCGAGCAGGATCCTCAAGAGGCGGCCTGCCGGAGTCCCTCGTCCGAGTAACTGTCGACGTAGTCGGTGAAGTCGGCCGCATCACGAGCTGCCTCGGGGGTGACGCCCGGGTAGAAGTCCCTGATCGACTCCGGTCGGATGCCGTCCCTAAGGAGAGCCGCGACCTCCGAGGCGGGAATCCGCGTTCCCTCGATCACCGGCTCACCACCGCGGACCAGTGGATCGACGGACAGGTGGTTCCTGGGGCGCAGCAGGTTCGGAATCTGGCGGCCGTTTCGGTAGAACGGCCGAAGGACATCGACCATCTCGTGGATGACCACGTTGCCCCGCTTGCGCACAAGGTCCACGGCATGATCGGGATCTGCCAGATAGATCGTGCCGTCACCGGCCACGAGTCGGTAGCTGGACAGATGCTCGCGTTCGTCGAGATCGTCGCGCAAGGTGCCCAGCGCGCGACGGATCTTCTGGAGTGAGGCTTCCTCTCGAAGCCTCACGCAGATACGAAGCGCGACAACATCCCGGAACGAGTAGAGAATCGGCCGGGAGGCGGAGATCTCCGGCACGAGGACGGCACCACGAGGGCCTGCGGCCCTGCGCCAGTGAGACAGCTGGCGCAGAGTGGCGCCGGACAGCGCGGCAGCGAGCTTCGGCTCGTAGGACACGGCGGCACCTCCCAGACTTCGCGCGGCAGACTACGGAACCGTACTTCATGGTCTCGTACAGCCGGCACGCTCGCCAGGATTTCACCCGAACGGGGATTCGCCGGAGACCCCGGCTCCGCCGAGCGACTCCCGTAGGGTCGACGGCATGCGCTTGGCCACCGGGATCCTCCCCATTCACCGGTGGGCCGAGGGGCAGAAGATCTGGCGGCCGGCCGAGGACCTCGGGTTCCATGCCGCGTACACCTATGACCACCTGAGCCGGCGGTCCTTCCGGGACGAGCCGTGGTTCGGGGCGGTCCCGACGCTGACGGCGACGGCGACGGCGACCGAGCGGATCCGGCTGGGGACGCTGGTGACCTCGGTCAAGCGTCTTTCATGTATCACACGCTGACTTGCGGAAACGCGGTGATGCGGCTGGATTGGGCGTTCAGATCGGCTCGACGGCGATGCGCGGGTGACACAACCGACGCAGGTCATCCACGTCGCTGGTGACAACGGTGACGTCGCTATGTTCCAGGTGGGCCGTGGCCGCGAGCATCGCGTCGATGGCGTACTTGTGACCGTGCAGTCCTTCGGTGGCGAGCAGCTTGCTGGCAGCGCGTGCGATCTCCTCCGTGATGGGGCGCACCTTGGCCAGGGAGGCGGCGTGGTCGAACGCCGTCTGCGGACCCTTCGGGTCACGTGCCTCCACCAGGGGCCACCCCGATCCCCAAGCGCACTCGACCGCGGGTTGCTCGAACCCGCCCTCAAGCGGGTGCGCGTAGGGTCGGGAGCATGCGACTGAGCACCGTGATCCTCCCCATCCACCGGTGGAGCGAAGGGCAGAAGATCTGGCGGCGGGCCGAGGACCTCGGCTTCCACGCGGCCTATACGTACGACCACCTGAGCTGGCGGAGCTTCCGGGACGAGCCGTGGTTCGGGGCGGTCCCCACGCTGACGGCCGCGGCCGCCGCGACCGAGCGGATCCGGCTGGGCACGCTGGTGACCTCGGTCAAGCCTCGTTCACCCATCACATGCTGACCTGCGGAAACGCGGATCACGAATGCCCTGAGCCGCCCTCGAATCAGATGGCGATGAGCCGGATCCGGTCACCGCAGAGCTTGGCCATGTCGTCGATGTCCGATGTCACCATGGCCACCGGACCTGGCTGGCGGAGCGCCATCTCGGCGACGGTGGCGTCGATGGCGTACTTGTGACCGTGCAGACCGGCCTGCTTGAGAAGCACTGCGGAGGCTCTGGCCGCGTGCCCGGTAACGGGCTCGATCCTGACCTGGGAGAGCACCCAGTTCAGTCGGGCGGTGTTCGCCTTGGCGTGCGAGATCTCCACGATGGTGTTGGCGCCGATGACCAGGCCGGCCCCTATCGAGTGAAAGGCCTTGATCATCGCGAGCACCTCCCGGTCCTGCGAGATCCAGGCGGACATTCCCTGGGAATCCAGCACGACGGTCTCGATCCGCCCACTCACGCGGCAGCCGCCCCGCTGCCCGGCTCGGACGAACCAAAGATCCTCGCGTGCGCGGCGGCGAGCTCCTCTTCGGTGAACGCGCCGTGTTGTTCCTCGTACTGGCGGAGCTCTTCCGCGACCAGTTGATGTCTGATCTGCCGGGCCACTGCTTCCGCGACGTAACCGGAGATGTTGTCCGTGAGTTTCTTCAGCTCGGCCACCTGCTCCGTGGGCAGGGTGACTGTGATGCGTGTGGTAGCCGCCATGAAGCAAGCATACCGCCGGTATGCACACTCTGGCCGGATGATCCTCCCATCCATCGGTGGAGAGAGGGGCGGAAGGTTTGGTAGCGGGCCGAGGGGCTGGGGCTCCTCGTGGCCTACCCGTACGACCACCTGAGCTGGCGGAGCTTCCGGGGCGAGCCGTGGTCCGGGTCGCTTCCGACGCTGACCGAGTGGGCGCGGCTAGGACGCTGGCGACCTCGGTCAAGCCTCGTTCACCCATCATGTTGGGCCGGTACTCAGGTCCTCACCGGCAGCCGGGCACGTACCAGCTCCGGCTTTGATCGCGCCCTCCGTCCGATGGGGCGTAGACGAGGATCTCTTCTTGTCAAACGCAGAGACATCGTCCGATCACTAAATGTAGTTTTACCCCCATGCAAGCTGAGCAGGCTTGCACTGGCGGAGGGGTATCGGGCATGCGAGTCGTATCAGTCATCAACTACAAAGGTGGAGTCGGCAAGACCACGCTGACTGCAAATATCGGAGCGGAGCTGGCGTTTCGGGGGAAGAAGGTACTGCTCATTGACCTCGACCCTCAAGCGAGTCTGACCTTTTCTTTCGTCCGGCCGGAGCATTGGCAGCAAAATCTCGAGGCCGACAAGACGATTAAGAAGTGGTACGAGTCGTTTGACTCCAGCCCGCCGCTTAGCCTGTCTTCACTCATCGTGAGAGCGCCTCGCGTTGGAGACTATCGGAATGGCGGCCTTCTGCGGTTCATTCCCTCGCACCTCGGCCTGATCAATGTTGACCTCGAACTCGCCACAGAGCTCGGCGGGGCATCTCTGAAGCAATCGAAGATCAACTATCTGCGTGTGCATCGGCGCCTTGCTGAAGGCCTGAAGGAAGCCGCCTTTAGTGAGTTCGATGTCATCCTCATTGACTGCCCGCCAAACTTCAACGTCGTAACAAAGAATGCAATTGTCGCCAGCGACAGCGTTCTGATCCCAGCCAAGGCTGACTATCTTTCCACGCTTGGCATCGACTACCTCCGGCGAAGCCTGAGTGAGCTCGTGCGGGACTACAACGAGTATGCGCAGCTTGAGTCCGGTGGCAATGAGGTGCGACCCATAAATCCTGAAATCCTCGGCGTCGTCTTTACGATGATGCAGTTCTACGACGGCCAGCCGATCTCTGCCCTTCGCCCGTACATGCGCCAGACGGCCGCGGTCGGGGTGCCGGTATTCAAAACCTTCGTCAGGGAGAGCAAGACATTGTTCGCCGGCTCGCCCAGCAGTGGGTTGCCGCTAGTATTGAGAGACGGAAAGACAACGACCGAGAAGAAAATTCTCAAGGAACTTGAAGGCCTGGTTTCAGAATTCCTGCTCAAGCTTGGGGCGTGACGACGTGGAGCCCTCGATGGAAAATCCCAACGCAGTGCTCGGCCTGATCGGAGCATTCCTGCAGTCCCTGTCGCCCGAGCAGGTCGAAGACCTCCTGTCAGGGCGATCCCGGATAGCTCTGGTGAAGCGACAAGTGCAACGAGAAGTCAAGACCCTCGAAGATCCTGCAGGGGTCGATTACGACCAGCTGCGGGAAGATTTGTCCGGCGCCCCGTCAAGGGAATCCGGAGAAGAGTATCTGGAAAGTAAAAAGCTGGGCCGTTCCGGCCTACTGGCACTTGCGCGATCATTGGACATTCCAGTCCGCAAGGGTGACAACATGAAGACACTTAAGGAAGGGATCATCGAGGCCACAATTGGATATCGGTTGAGGTCTGGGGCAATCCGGGGAGAATGGCCGGATGGGGGCGGGTCGGGTGATTAGAAGATCCCGGCCGGTTTCATTTCGCCAGTCGAGGGCCTCTCTGCCAGCGACCCTAGCCCCCAGTAGGGTCGGGAGCATGCGACTGAGCACGGTGATCCTCCCCATCCACCGGTGGGCCGAGGGGCAGAAGATCTGGCGGCGGGCCGAGGACCTCGGCTTCCACGCGGCCTATACGTACGACCACCTGAGCTGGCGGAGCTTCCGGGACGAGCCGTGGTTCGGGGCGGTCCCCACGCTGACGGCCGCGGCCGCCGCGACCGAGCGGATCCGGCTGGGCACGCTGGTGACCTCGCCGAACTTCCGGCACCCGGTGACGCTCGCGAAGGAGCTGGTCTCCGTCGACGACGTGTCGGGCGGGCGGCTGACCGTGGGGATCGGGGCCGGCGGGACGGGCTTCGACGCGACGGCGATGGGCCAGGAGGCGTGGTCGCCCAGGGAGCGGGCCGACCGGTTCGGGGAGTTCCTGCCGCTGCTGGACAAGCTGCTGCGGCAGGACGCGACCACCGAGACCGGCACCTACTACTCGGCCGTCGAGGCGCGGAACATCCCCGGCTGCGTGCAGACGCCGCGGGTGCCGTTCTACGTGGCCGCGACCGGCCCGCGCGGGCTGAAGCTGGCCGCCGAGTACGGGCAGGGCTGGGTGACGTACGGCGACCCGCGCGGGCCGGCCGACGTGCCGGTGGCGCAGGCGCCCTCGGTGATCAAGAGCCAGATCGAGAAGCTGACGGTCGCCTGCGAGGCGACCGGCCGGGACGTGGCGACGCTGGAGAAGGTGCTGCTCCAGGGCTCGACCGCGGAGAAGCCGCTGCAGTCGGTGGACGCCTTCGTCGACTGGGCCGGCGCGTACCGGGAACTGGGCGTCACCGAGCTGGTGATCCACTGGCCGGTGCCGGACTCGATCTTCGCCAACGACCTCGCCGTCTTCGAGCGGATCGCCACCGAGGGCCTGGCACAGCTGGGCTGAACCGGGGTCGGGGTCAAGGGGGGGGTGTCGGCGGCAGGCGCTAGTCTGTCCGCCGCACCTACCAGCTGATCATGCGTCACCAAACGGGGGTTCCTTCGTCATGCCTGCTCTCCGGAGAACGTTCGGCGCCGCACTGGCCGCCACCGCCGCACTGGCCGCCCTGACCGCCTGCGGTCCCGACAACTCCTCGGACCAGGCCGGGGGCGGCGGCGCCGACAAGCCCGCGGCCACGACCCCGGCCACGGCCGCGCCGACCGGGGCCGCGACCGGGGCCGCGCCGACGGGCAAGCCGGGCGCGACGGGTACGACCAAGCCCGGTGGCACCGCCAAGCCCGGCGGGACGGGCAAGCCCTCGGCCGGCGCGAGCGACGAGCCGGAGGGATTCTGCGACGCCGCGCCGCTGCCCGCCGGGCAGAAGTGGATCTACCCGGTGAAGGGGACCAGCACCACCACGCTGGTCTACAAGGACACCAAGACCGCCTGCGGCGTCAACGACGTGGTCTTCGAGCCGACCGGCGCCGACAAGACCGCGCCGTTCGCGCCCACCGTCAAGGGCCACCTGAACTCCGTGATGGTCCCGTCGAAGGACGTCAACCTCGCCGACCTGGTGAAGCACATCAGCGAGTGCCTCGCCGACCCGACCAGCAGCAAGGGCTTCTACCCCTGCTCGGGCGGGGACTACAAGGTCGCGATCGACTCCTCGGGCAAGGTGGTCGAGCTGACCGAGCGCGCCCACTCCTGATCCGCGGAGGGCGCACGACGCCCGGCCCCCGGAGCGCCGGGCCCCCGGAGCGCCCGGCCGTCGGCGCCCCGGACGGCCGGGCGGTCCGGGGGGTCGTGAGGACCGTGGGAGAGCGCGGAACGGGGCGGCCCGGCGGAAGGTGCCCGATCCGCCCGTTGCGGTTCGATCACGGCGTGTCCGATTGGTTGATCATTGTGACGGAGTGCGGTGATTGATTTCGTTGGCAGTGGTGTGGACCGGCTCTCATAATTCCAGCTGAGACGCGTGACGGTCGGCCCGAAGGGCCACGGGGGGTGGCCCGCGAGGGGCCCGCGCGCGACATTCCACATGCCTCCGGGGGAGTTCCTTGTCCGCGCCCGAAAACGTTCCGCCTGCCGCCGTCCCGGCGACGGTGGAGGCGTCAGACACCCAGGCCGTTCCGGCCGTGCCCGCCGAGCCGGCCGCGATGCCCGTGCCCGCCGAGCCGGCCGCAGCGGCGCGCCGGCTGCCGCGCGCGGCCGGCGTCGCCCTCGCCACCGCGGGCCTGCTCGCCGTCACCGCGACCAGCGCCGTCGTCACCGTGGCCGTCGGCAAGCCGGATCCCCGGCCCGCCGCGGCCGCCGCACCGGCCGCGGCGCCGGCCACCGCCACGTCGAGCCCGAGCGCGTCCGCTCCGGCCGCCGCCCCGTCGGCGCCGAGCGCCGTGCCGACCACGGCCCCGCCCGCCCCCGAGCCCAAGCCGACCAGCACGGTCCGGGGCACCGTCAAGGGCGGCAAGCACGAGGGCGACCTGCGCTACTTCCTGCTCCCGATCCCGGACGGCGGAGAGTCGTACGGGCCGGTCGACGGCATGACGATGGACGACGACGCGGTGGCCGACATCTTCGGCAAGCAGGACGGCATCATGCGGATCCTCGGCAGCTACGGCTACCGGGACGCCGCCACCCGGACCTACCGCACCGCCGACGGCAAGGCCGAGGTCACCGTCACGCTGATGCGGTTCGCCACGACCGGCGGGGCGAGCGACTTCGCCAAGAACCACACCATGAAGCTGGACCCGATCGACATCGACGGGGACCCCGCCGCGCACGGCTACCTGGACCGGCCCAAGCAGCAGGCCTACACCGGCTCGATGGCCGGCATCTCCAGCCAGGGCGACGTGCAGTACACGGTCGACGTCGACGTGAAGGGCACTCCGGACAAGGCCCTGCTGAGCGAACTGATGAAGCGCCAGCGCGAGTGGCTGTCCAACGGCGGCTGAGCCCGCCGCCGTCCCGTTCCACGTCACCCTTCCTGCCTCCTGGAGCCCTTCCGTGACCACCGAATCCGTGGAGCCGTCGGCTGCCGACGCGCCCACGCAGGCCGCGCCGCGCCCCCTCGCGCCGCCCGAGCCCGTGGAGCCGGCCGCGCCGGCCGCGCCGGCCGCACCTGCGCCCGTCGCCTCACCTGTGCCCGTCGCCGCACCTGCGCCCGCCGGGACGCCCGCTGCGTCTGCAGCCGAACCCGGCGCCGAACCCGCCGCAGCGCCCGCCTTCCCGCCCGCCTTCCCGCCGGTCGCCGGCCCGCTGCCCACGAGCCGGCCCCGCCGGCCCCGACCGGTGCTGCTGCTGGTCTCCGGGCTGCTGCTCGGGGCCGTGGTCGGCGGTGCCGTCGGCTACGCGGTCCAGGCCGGCCGCCCGCCGACGCCGCTGCCGCCGATCCAGGTCGCCCTGCCCTCGTACCCGGCCGCGGTGGTGGACCCGCGTGCGGCCGCGGCTGCGGCGCCCAAGCCGCTGGCCGTCGACGGCGACCTGCGGAAGCTGCTGGTGCCGGCCCCGGCCGGCGCCACCCCGTGGGCCGACTACCCGGACACCCCGACCTGGATCACCGTCGGCGAACTCGCCGAGCGCAGCGGCCGGTCGGCGGAGGTCTTCAGGACCCTGAACGCCAAGGACTTCCGGCGGGCCGTCGAGGTCGACTGGAAGCAGGACGGTCTGAAGGTCCGGGTCTCGCTGATCCAGTTCTCGGCCGACCGCGCCGCCGAGGCGAAGTCCCGGGCCACCGGCTACAACCTCAAGCCGTTCGCGGACGACGCCAACGGCGGCTACCAGGTGGACTCCGAGGCTTCGTACTGGGCCGAGACCACCGAGAAGTACTACCTCGGGACGGCGCACGCGCAGCGCGGCACCGTGGTGATGGAGATCAAGGTCTTCGGCACGGAGCCGGTGAACCCCGATGTCGTGAAGGGCATCGCCAAGCAGCAGTGGGAGCGGCTGGTATGACCGACAGCACCGTGACCGGGGCGGCCTCCCCGGAGCCGACCCCGGGCGTCGACGCCACGCCGGCCCCTGCCGCCCCCGCCCCTGCCGCCCCCGCCCCTGCCCCCGCAGTTCCGGCCTCTGCTGCTTCGGCCGCCGAGCCGTTCCCGGCCCCCGCAGTTCCGGCCGCCTCCGGCCGCCGGCTCCTCCGGGCCACCGGCGCGGTCGTCGCGGCCGCCCTGGTCGGCGTGGTGATCGGCCTCGGCGTCATCAGGACCCATTACGACGGTCCCGCGCCCGCCGCCACCGCCGCCGCGCCGACGGCCGCACCCGCGCCGACCGCCGGCCCGACCCCGTTCGGCGCCAAGTCCAACGGCAACCACTTCGGCTCGCTGCGCGACCTGCTGCTGCCCGTGCCGGCCGGCTACGCGCTCGGCCCGGACGAGGGCGGCTACGGCAACGACGTCGAACTGGGCGCCGACCTGCTCTCCGCCGAACTGGACGACGGTCTCCAGCAGATCCCCAAGGACAAGCGGGACAAGCTCCGCCAGTACTGGGAAGGCCTGCATGTCAAGGCCACCGGCGTCCGCACCTACAAGGCCAAGGGCGACGACCTGGTCATCGGGATGAAGCTGCGTCAGTTCAACCAGCAGGAGGTGCAGAAGCAGAACGAGTACACGGCCGTCTTCACGGGCGACACCGGCCTCTTCCGCATCGGCCCGACGGTCCCCGGGCACCCCGAGGCGCACTGCTACCTGATGCCGGCTCCGCCGTCCGCGCCGATCGACTACCTGGAGTGCTCGGCCGCCGAGGGCGACCTCCTCGTGATCATGAACGCCGAGGGCGTGGCGCCGCTGCCCAAGGACAGGATCGTCGCCCTCTTCACCCAGCAGCTCGACCGCCTCGCCAGCCCGGGAGCGTCCGCATGACCGACCACGCCACCCCGCACGACGCCGCGGCCACCCCCACCGAGGCCCCTCCGGCAGCACCGGCAGCACCGGTGGCGCCGATCGCGCCGCCGACCCCCCAGGCCCCGCCCGCCGGCGCCCCGGTGGCGGCCGAGCACGATCCCTGGGGCGCACCGGACGCGACGGCGTTCCCGTCGCCGGTCCCGCAGCCGAGCCCCGAGGAGCTGGCGGCCCGCCGGACCCGCCGGCGCCGGGCAGCGGTGCGCTGGAGCGCGGCCGTCCTGGTGTTCGCCCTGGCCGGTACGGGCGCCGCGCTCGGCGTCACGGCGCCCGACCGCACCGACCTCCCCGGTCTGGCCACCGAGAACGACGGCCGCTACACCTTCCCGGCGCTGGTCCTGCCGCCGCTGCCCTCCGGCAAGGCGGCGCCGCGCGACAGCAAGAGCCGGCACGCCGCCGACCTGCGGTTCCTGCTCCTGCCCGTGCCCAGGGAGGCGGGCGGTTCGGCGGCCCCGGCGGTCTTCCCGTCCCCGACCGCCCCGGCGCCGACCACTCCGGCGCCGACCGACCCGAGCGCCTCCGGCGCTCCCTCGGCGAGCCCGTCGGGGACGTCCTCCGCCACCGCGCCGGCGAGCCCGGCCGGCTCCCCCTCCACCTCCCCCTCCGGCGCCGCGGCGGCCCCGGCGGCGTGGGTGCCCTGCGACGCGATCGCCGACGAGCAGAAGGAGGCCGGCAAGCTGCGCACCCTGCTGCTGCAGGACGCCTGCCGCACCGCCACCGTCCGCGAGTGGACCACGGCCGACGGCACCCGCACCCGGATCCGGCTGCTCGGCTTCGGTTCCTCCGCCGAGGCCTGGGACGTCTTCGCCGACCTGCGTGCCAACGCCGATCCGAAGGACGTCCCGGGGCTGCGGATCGGCTCCGTCCAGGGCTGGGACACCGTCTCCGGCGTCGACCTCGCCACCAAGGAGACCCCGGCCGGCGCCGCCACGGCCGGTCCCACCGGCCGGGTGGCCTACCTGTCGGCCGGCGACGTCGTCGGTGTCGTCACCATGACCAACCCCGAGGGCGTCCCCACGGCCGCCTTCCGCCAGGTCGTCACCCTCCAGTCCGACCTGCTGGCCTGAGCAGGGGTCGGCCGCGGGCTCGGCGGCTGTCCGCGCCCCGCGGTCACCCCGTCGGCGTCGGTCGGGGGTCGCGGGCGCAGTCGAGTGCTTGGGTTCCGGCCGCGGCCCGGGCGAAGACGGCCGCCAGTTCGGCCATGCGGGTCGCGCCCGGCCCGGCCACGGGGTGGTCGGTGTCGCCGGTGAGTCGGACCGTGGCGAGGTAGGGCCTGGTCCGGCCGGCGGGGCCGCAGTCGAAGCGGGCGGTTCCGACGGTGTCACCGGGCGCCGGGGCGCCGTCGGCCAGGCCGAGGGCCGAGGCGGTGAGTGTCCGGCCGCCCCCGCCCTGCACCACACAGATCAGCACCGGGCCGGACTTGTCGTCCCCGGGCCGGTACTGGGTGTCCAGCCGGACCCGCTGGGTGGCGCCCAGCAGGCCGGCGAACGCCGGGTCGGCGAGCGTGCTCATGCACTCGCCGTGCGCGAGGTCGACGGCGGGCGGCCGGTGCTCCGAGGCGTCGAGGTACCGGTGCCAGCCGAGCAGGCCACCGCCGAGCAGCACGATCAGACCCGCAGTCACCAGGGCGGGGCTCAGTTCGGAGCGCTTCATCCGCAGACCTCCTTCCGCTGCCCCGCCAGCGCCTCCCCGGCGACCTGTTCCAGATCGGGCCGGCTGGTGCGGGCCGCCTCTCCGGCCGTCACCTCCAGCAGCACGTGGGCGACCGGGGCTCCTGGGCAGTAGTCGGCGACGGCGGCACCGTCGGCCCAGGAGGCCGACAGGACGCCCGCGCCGAAGGTGTGTGCGTCCGGCCACCGGGCCGCCTCGTCGGACAGCGCCGCCGAGCCCTCGCGCCGGACGGCGGAGAGGGTCAGCGCGGTGCGCCCGTCCACCCGGATCGAGCAGCGCCGTGCGCCGGCTCCGGGGCCGCCGTACCCGTCGGCCTCCCGCGCCTCCACGTCCTGTGCACCCGGCGGCAGTAGCCGCCCGAGCGGGGTGTCGGCGCCGGTGGGCAGGCCGCAGAGACGGGCGGCCCGCCCGGGTTGCTCGGCCGGCCGGTGGTGGTCCCAGTCCAGGTAGCCGACCACCCCGGCGGTTGCCACGGCCAGCCCGAGCCCGGCCGACCGCAGCAGGACCCGAGACGGCCGGGCCGTGCTCATGCGGCCGGGCTGGACGAAGCCGAACCGGCCGAAGCCGCGCCCGAGGCCGCGGTCAGCACCGGCTCCCCGCTCGGCCACGCGACCGTCGCCGAGCAGCCGAGCAGGCCGCCGGCCGCTCGCCGGGCACTGTCGGTGGCGAGCCGGGCCCAGGCTTGCGCGGTCCACCGGCTCGCGGGCGACCGCGGTGCCTCGCCCGAGGTCCAGGAGGGCGCGGCCTGGACGGTGAAGTAGAGCGGCTTTCCGGACCTCGCGTACGTGCCGTCGCACCGGAACGTCAACCGGGCGCCCCACTGGGTGACCTGGCTGCGGTCGCCGAAGCCAAGCGAGTACACCGGCTCGCCGGGTTGCGGGTCGGGCCCCTTGACGGCGCCTTCCGGGGTCTCGCTGCCGGTCAGCCGGACGCTGAGTCCGAGGCCCTGCTTGGCCTCGGCCGTGCAGTCCAGCAGCTGGAGCCCGGCCTGCTTGGTCGCGTCGAGCTGCCGGTCGAGCCGGTACGTCGGGGCGGCGCCGTCCTCCAGCAGCGCGCCGGCGCGGTCGGTGCGGACCACCCCGTCGCAGGCCGTGCTCTCGGCGGCGGCCTTGCCGGAGCCGTCGCTGCCGCAGGCGGCCAGGCCCAGGGCGGCGGTCAGCGCCAGGCCGGCCGCCGCCGCGCGGCGTGCTGCTCTCATCATCCGGAGACCTTCCCGTTCGAGCTCTGGTTGCTGTTGGAGCCATCGGTGTAGCCGTTGAGCGCCTGGTCGCCGGCGTTGTCGGCCAGCCGCTTGAGGTCCTCGGCGCTGAGCTTGCTGTCGTGGCCGGCGTCGAGGACGGCCTGGCTGGCACTGATCGCCGCCGCCTGCCGGCCCTCGGCGACGTAGTCGCGGGCTTCCTGCCGGCCGTCCTCGGTGGTGTCGCGCTCGTTGGCCTTGACCACGCTGTCGGCGATCTCCTCGATGATGAAGTTGGCCGCCTCGCCCGCGACCGGGACCCGCTCGGTGACCAGGCCGATGGTGGTGGTGAAGGCCGTCGTGGCGTAGCCGGCGTTCTTCTCCAGCGCCTCGTTGTACTCCTTGTCGGAGCTGGCGTGCTCCTGGTGGACCTCGTGCACCCGGGCCTCGTTGAGGATGCCGCTGACGACGCCGCCGGCCCGGGTGTCGGAGTTGATGTCGGACTGCAGCCGGGCGAAGTCGCCCTGCCCGCTGTCCAGGTCGCCGCGGACCAGCGCGGTGGTGTACGCCTGGTTGGCGTTGACCAGGGCGCCGTACGCGTCCGGGTCGCGGCCGAGCGCGTCCAGCAGCCCGTGGACCGATGAGCCCTTGAGGTCGGCCGGGGCGCCGTTCACCGGAAGGTCGCTCTTGTGCGGGGAGAGCGCGCGCTGGACGTCGCCCATGTACTCGGCGGACATGTGCCCGAGGCTGTCCCGGAGCGGAGCGAACTTGGCGTCCTCGCCCTTGAGTTCGTCGAGGACCCCGCCGTTGCCGTGGTTGCCGAAGGTCTCCACGACCTTGTTCATGACGGCGGCCTGCTCGGCGGTGTGCTTGGGTGGCGTGCCCGAGTGGTCGTCGTAAGGCCGCCCGGTGGTGGCCGCCTCCAGGGCGTGGCCGAGTGCGTCCGGACCGCTCTTCATGCCCGCCTGACGCAGCTCGTTCTTCTGCGAGACGTTGTCCGGCGTGTACTCCTTGTCGTGCGTGAAGTATTCGAGGTAGTCCCCCGGCTTCACCTTGCCGTTCGGGTTGACGGTCCCGTCGGTGTTGTACGCGGTCGGCGGGTCGTTGAAGAACTTGGTGGCCGCCGCCGGGCTGTGGCCGAGCGCCTCCAGGACCGCCGTGGTCGGCTCGAAGCCCGAACCGCCTTCGGCACCCAGCAGGTTGTAACCGCGCCGGTCGCTGCGCGGCGGCATACCGGCCGGCGAGGGCCAGTACTTCTCGTCGGTGTCGAGCTGGGTGATGTGCTCGGCGATCGGGTTGAGGAAGTGCGGGTCGTAGTCGCCGGTGCGCAGGATGCCGGAGAGCACCTGGTAGCCGTACGGCGCGTAGTCCATCCCGCTCTGCCGGTAGGGCTTGTCCCACATCTTCTCGGCGCCGGCCTTGCGCAGGTCGGCGGCCCACTGGTCGGGCAGGTGCGGCACGTTGCCGGGGCGGGTGGCGGTGGCCAGGTTGAGGCCGAGGTTCTTCTGCAGCTCCTGGTACTGCTTCCACCGGGCGTCGCTGGCGCCGTTGAACTGCTGCTCCTCGCCGACCATGCTGTTCCAGGCCTGCAGCGTCCCCTTCGGGCCGAGGTCCTGGTAGAAGCGGGTGGAGAACAGCGGGTCGTTCTGGTTGGCGGCCAACAACGAGTTCAGCTCGGTGAGTTCGGCGTCGCTGATCTTGCCGCCCTTGCCCGCGAGCTGGGCCGCGCGGATCCCGTCCGCGTCCGGCCCGGCGCCGACCGCCTTGGCGTTGAAGGACTTCAGGTTGTCGGTGGTGGTGTCCGAGCGCATCGCCCAGGCGGCGCGCTCGTCGGCCGCGGTGGCCTCCTGGACGGCCGCGTCGATCGCCTTGCGGGCCGCCTCGGCCTTACCCCGGTACTCGGCCTGGTAGGCCTGGTTGGCCTCCGGGTCGTGCCGGGTGGCGTTGTCGGCGGGCGGCCAGGAGACGGTGCCGTCGGAGGTGACGGTGAGCCCGCCGGCCCGGGCGTCGGCCACCGCCTTGTCGAGCTTGGCCCTGGCGCTCTGGAAGTCGTTGCCGGCGTCCCTGAGGACGGAGGCGATCGCGGTCGCCTGGGTGACGGCCGCGGTGAGCTGCTCGTTGACGCGCTGCAGCTTGGGCCGGGCCGCGTCGGCCGAGGGACCGGTCCAGTTGGCGGAGTTGACCTTGCCGATCACCTCGCCGTCCCAGTCCCGGTCCATCGCCTGCAGCTTCTTGACCACGTCGTCCCAGGCGGTGGCGGCGGTGCCCAGGACGTCCAGCTTGGCGGTGCTCAGTTCGTGGAAGTCGACCATGTCGTCCGTCCCCCTCAGGCGTTCATGTCGTGCTTGACCGCGGTCTCGTTGTTGCGGTAGTTCGCCGCGGTCTGCCGCAGCGCCTGGGTGATCTCGCCGATCGTGGTGTTCAGCGCGGCGATCTGCTGGTCCCAGGTGGAGCGGGTCTCGCCGGCCGCCTTGCCGGTGCTCCAGTTGGACAGCGAGGTGGCGACGGCGGAGGTCTCGTCGTCCGCTGCGAGCCCCTCGCCGGTCACCCGGCCGTGGATCTGGTCGGACGCGTTGGCGGCGCCGTCCAGGGCGGTGTGGTCGACCGTGACGGTCCCGCCGCCGTCGCCCGGCGCGTTCGAGGAGTTGAGGCGGGTACGGGCGGTCTCCTGGGCCCGGGCCTCGGCGGTCAGGTTCCCCGAGGCGTCGTACGCCCAGGGGTTCATCATCCGGTCGAACTCGGTCGCGCGGTCGGTCATGCTCATCGCTCCTCCCCCGTCCGGGCGTGTCGCCCGGTAGGCCCCCGTCAAGAATCCGACAAGAGTACAAGGGGAGATCGTTTCTGCCGACCCCTAGGGGGCTGGTGGTGCGGCGTCATACCGCAGCAGCAGGAAGGCTCGTCATTCCAGCTCATGGCCCGCGCAGGAAGCCCACACTACGTTTGTGGACGTGTCCACTGTCATCAAGACGGACGGCCTCACCAAGAGGTTCCCCCGCGTCACCGCCCTCGACCGGCTCACCGTTGAGGTGCGGCCCGGGGTGGTCGGCCTGGTCGGTGCGAACGGCGCGGGCAAGTCCACACTCATCAAGATCCTGCTGGGGCTGGCCCCGGCCACCTCGGGCAGCGGGCAGGTCCTCGGGCTGGACGTCGCCACCGAGGGACCGCGGATCCGCGAGCAGGTCGGCTACATGCCCGAGCACGACTGCCTGCCGCCGGACGTCTCGGCGACCGAGTTCGTGGTCCACATGGCCCGGATGGCCGGTCTGCCGGCGGCGGCCGCCCGTGAGCGGACCGCCGACACGCTGCGGCACGTCGGGCTCTACGAGGAGCGGTACCGGCCGATGGGCGGGTACTCGACGGGCATGAAGCAGCGGGTGAAGCTGGCCCAGGCGCTGGTGCACGACCCGAAGCTGGTGCTGCTGGACGAACCCACCAACGGGCTGGACCCGGTCGGCCGGGACGACATGCTGGCGCTGATCCGCCGGGTGTACACCGACTTCGGCATCTCGGTGCTGGTCACCACCCACCTGCTCGGCGAGCTGGAACGGACCTGCGACCACCTGGTGGTGATCGACGGCGGACGGCTGCTGCGGTCCTCCTCCACCGCCTCCTTCACCGGGGCCACCGCCACCCTGGCCGTCGAGGTGACGGACTTCCCCGACGGCCGGGACCAAGGCCGACCCGCCGACGCGAGCACCGCCGTGCGCGAGCGGCTGGCCGCCGCCGGCCTGACCGTGGAGACCGACGGCCCGCGGCTGCTGCTCGTCCGGCTGGCCGGCGACGGGACGTACGACGCCATCCGCGACGCGGTCGCGGACCTCGGCCTCGGGCTGGTCCGGCTGGAGCAGCGCCGCCACCGGGTCGCCGAACTGTTCACCGACACCGGGGCGGACAGCACCGGCACACCGCAGGGAGGTACCGCTGATGCCGCCGTCTCCTGAGACCGGATCGGCCGACACCGGCGTCATCCACGACATCGGCTACCGCGGCTACACCGGCCCCCGGCTCGGCCGCTCGTACGCCGCCCGCTCGCTCTTCGTGCAGAGCCTGCGCGCCGCGTACGGGCTCGGGCGCTCCGCGAAGTCCAAGGTGCTGCCGATGCTGGTGCTCGGCGCGGTCACCGCGCCGGCCGCGCTGCTGGTGGCGATCGCCGTCGTCCAGCAGGCCGACGACCTGCCGACGGACTACCCGGCCTACCTCGCCGACCTCGACCTGGTGGTCTCGATCTTCCTCGCCGCGCAGGCGCCCGTCCTGCTCTCCCGGGACCTGCGCCACCAGAGCGTCCCGCTCTACTTCTCCCGCCCGATCACCCGGGCCGACTACGTGCGGGCCAAGTTCGCCGCCATGGTCTGCGCCCAACTGCTGCTGATGACCGCGCCGCTGCTGGTGCTCTACGCCGGCGCGCTGCTCGGTGGGATGAGCTTCGGACACCAGAGCGCGCACTTCCTGTACGGCCTGCTGACGGCCGTGCTCTACGCCCTGGTGCCGACCTCGGTCGCGCTGGTGATCGCCGCGGCCACGCCGCGCCGCGGCTTCGGGGTGGCCGCGATCATGGGCTGGCTGGCGGTCAGCACGGCGGTGGTGGGCATCGTCGTCGGCATCGCCACCGGCCCCTCGTCGACCGTCCCGGACTCCGCCCAGTGGGTGGCGCTGCTGTCGCCCGGCGCACTGGTCGAGAGCCTGGCCGACCAGCTGTTCGACGTCGGTTCCGGCGGCGCCCGGCTGCACGCGCCCGGCGCCCTCGGCACGATCGTCTTCGCCGCCGCCGCGGCCGCGACGGTGGCCGGCTCCTACGCGCTGCTGCTGCGCCGCTACCGCACCATCTGACCCACCACCGACCCACCGCAGGATCTGAGAGGGCGTCATGGCCACCATCACCATCGACAAGGTCTCCCGCTGGTTCGGGAACGTGGTCGCCGTCAACGACGTCAGCATGGCGATCGGGCCGGGCGTCACCGGCCTGCTGGGGCCGAACGGCGCGGGGAAGTCCACCCTCATCCACATGATGAGCGGCTTCCTCGCGCCCTCCACCGGCGCGGTCACGCTGGACGGCGCGCCGATCTGGCGCAACCAGGAGGTGTACCGGCAGATCGGCCTGGTCCCCGAGCGGGAGTCGATGTACGACTACCTGACCGGCTGGGAGTTCGTGCTCGCCAACGCCGAACTGCACGGCCTGGCCGACCCGGGCGCGGCGGCCCGGCGGGCGCTGGCCCTGGTCGAGATGGAGTACGCCCAGGAGCGGCGGACCGGCACCTACTCCAAGGGCATGAAGCAGCGGGTCAAGATGGCCTCCGCGCTGGTCCACGACCCGGCGGTGCTGCTGCTCGACGAGCCCTTCAACGGCATGGACCCGCGCCAGCGGCTGCAGCTGATGGAGCTGTTGCGCCGGTTCGGCGCCGACGGCCGGACGGTGCTCTTCTCCTCGCACATCCTGGAGGAGGTCGAGCAGCTGGCCCGGCACATCGAGGTCGTGGTGGCGGGCCGGCACGCCGCCTCGGGGGACTTCCGCCGGATCCGACGGCTGATGACCGACCGGCCGCACCGCTACCTGGTCCGTTCCAGCGACGACCGCAGGCTGGCGGCGGCGCTGATCGCCGACCCGTCGACGGCCGGCATCGCGCTGGACCGGCAGGAGCAGGGGCTGAGCATCCAGGCCGTCGACTTCCAGGGCTTCACCAGCCTGCTGCCGAAGGTCGCCCGGGAGGCCGGCATCCGGCTGTTCACCGTCGCACCGGCGGACGAGTCGCTGGAGAGCGTGTTCTCCTACCTCGTCTCCGCGTAGGCCCCGTCCGGCACCCGGACCTACGGCCCAGCCCCAGCACCCGAGGTACCTCCAGCACCCGCGGCACCCGCGGCACCCAGCCCCCAGCGCCCGCGGCACCCCACCCCGGAACCGGACCCAGGAAGGCCGACCCACCATGAACCCGACCGTCGCCAGGCTGACGCTGCGCGGCCTGCTGGGCCGCCGCCGCGGCATCCTGCTGCTGGTGGTGCCCGCCCTGCTGCTGCTTGTGTCGGCGATCGCGAGCGGCTCCAGCGGGGACAAGCACGACCTGACCGTCAAGATCCTCGGCCAGCTGGGCCTGGGCACCCTGCTGCCGATCCTCGGCCTGGTCGTCGGCACCGGCGCCATCGCCACCGAGATCGACGACGGCTCGATCGTCTATCTGCTGGCGAAGCCGCTGCCCCGGTGGAAGATCGTCACCACCAAGCTGGCCGTCGCCGTCGCCACCACCTGGGTGCTCGCGGCGATCCCGACCCTGCTCAGCGGCCTGATGCTCTACGGGACGCAGGACGGCCTGGCGCTCGGCTACACCGTGGCCGTCCTGCTGGCCGGGGCCGCGTACAGCGCGCTCTTCCTGCTGCTCGGCGTGGCCACCCGGCACGCGGTGGTGGCGGGCCTGGCGTACGCGCTGGTCTGGGAGGCGCTGGTCGGCAACTTCGTCAACGGTGCCCGGACGCTGAGCGTCCAGCAGTGGGGCCTCTCGGTGGCCGGGACGGTGGCCGCGGACGGCGCGATCACCACGTCCGTCGCGCTCGGCGCGGCCGTCCCGCTGCTGCTCGTGGTGACGGCCGGGGCCACGGTGCTGGCCTCGGTGAAGCTGGCCGGGCTCACCCTGGCGGCCGAGGAGTCGTAGCCGCCCCGGCGGCGCGGCGCGGGGCGGCGCGGCGCGGAGCCGGCTTCGGCTCAGAGCGTCCGGTTGCGGCCCGCGCCCCAGCCGGCCGCGCCGACGACGGCGACCAGCACCAGCATCAGCACCAGCGGAGTGGTCCAGCCGCCGGTCAGCTGGTGCAGCGCCCCGGCACCGACCGGCCCGGCCGCGGCCACCAGGTAGCCGACCGCCTGCGACATGCCGCCCAGCCTGGCGGCACCCGCGGCGCTGTCGGTGCGCAGCACGATGAAGGCGAGGCCCAGCCCCAGCGAGCCGCCCTGGGCGACACCGAGGACGGCGGCCGCCACCCAGGCGCCCGACACCGGGGCGGCCAGCAGAACGGCGATGCCGAGGCCGTTCAGCGCGGCCATCACCACGGCCAGCGCCCGCTGACCGGTCATCCGCCCGGCCATCAGCGGCACCAGGAAGGCGCCGGCCACCTGGACCAGGTTGGAGAAGGCGAAGACCAGACCGGCCCGGCCGCGGTCCATCCCGTGGTCGGCCAGGATGGTCGGCATCCACGCCACCAGGGTGTAGACCAGCAGCGACGAGATGCCCATGAAGAGGCTGATCTGCCAGGCCAGCGGCGAGCGCCAGGGCCCCGCGACCGGCCGGGCCGCCGCCGCGGGGGCGGCCGGGGCGGCGGCCGGCGCCGTCGCCCGGTCCTGCCGGGAGCGGAGCACCTGCGGCAGCCAGGCCACCGCGGCGACCAGCGCCAGCACCGACCAGGCGCCGAGCGAGGCCTGCCACCCGCCGCCGAGCACGTGCTCCAGCGGCACCGACGTCCCGGCCGCGAGCGTCGCGCCGACCAGCATGGTGGTCGAGTAGACGCCGGTCATGGCCGCCGCCCGGGCCGGGAACTCGCGCTTGACCAGGCCCGGCATCGACACGTTCAGCACCGCGATGGCGACCCCGATCACCACGCATCCCGCGTACAGCGCCGCCACCGAGGGCAGCACCCGCAGCAGCACGCCGGCGCCGAGCACCAGCACCGCGCCGAGCACCACCCGCTCGGTGCCGAACCGCCGGGTCAGCCGGGGGGTGAGCGGCGCGCCGACGCCCTGGAAGAGCACCGGCACCGTGGTGATCAGACCGCTCGCGGTGGCGGAGAGGCCGAAGGTGCGCTGGACCTCCCCGACCATCGGCGAGATCGCCGCGAGGCAGGCGCGCATGTTGAGGGCGACCAGCAGGATGCCGGTCAGCAACAGGGCGGGGTGCGCCAGCCGGGTGCGGACCGGGAGTGCGGGCGGGGTGGCGACCGGCTGGTGGGCACGGGTGACGGCCATGGGACGTGCTGCTCTTTCGTGAACTCAGGGGGTGCGGAGGGCGGAAGGGGGCGTCGGCCCCGTCACTTCCGCGCCGCGACGGCCGCGAGGAGCTGCTCGACGGCCGCGATCGGCTCGGCGAGCAGCGCCCGACACGCGGCCTCCGCACGGTCCGGGTCGCCGCTCTCGATCGCGTCCACCAGCGCCTCGTGGGTGGCCACGACCACCTCGGGCATCTCATGGTCGCCGAAGGCCGTCCGCATCGACTCGCGCACCGAGGCGCCGAAGTACCGGTACACCTCGGCCAGGGCCGGGTTGTGCGCGGCCTCGACGACGGCGGTGTGGAACTCCAGGTCGTGCTCGACGGTGGCCTCGCGGCCGGCCCGCACGGGGTGCGCCGCGATCACCTCGGCCTCACGGGCCAGCGCGGTCCGCATCCGGACGATGTCCTCGGGGGTGTGCCGCAGCGCGGCGAGCCGGGCGCCCTCGGCCTCCAGCGCCGCGCGGACCTCCAGCACGTCCCGCACCCCGGAGCGCTGCACGCCGCGCAGGACGGCGGCCGGGTCGCTGGTGCTGCGTACGAAGGTGCCCTCGCCCTGGCGGGAGACCAGCATCCCGGCGTGCACCAGCACCCGGATCGCCTCCCGCACGGTGTTGCGTCCGACCTGCAGTCGCTCGGCCAGCTCGTGCTCGGTGGGGATCCGGGAGCCGACCGGCCACGCACCGGCGGCGAGCTGCTCGCGCAGTGCGTCGATGGCGGTGTCCACCAGGGAGCGCCGGCCGGCGGCCTGCAGGGTGTCCTGGCTGTGGCCGGGCACGCTCATGGCGGGGCTCCCCTCGGTGCGGTCGGTCGGTCCTGGGCGGGTCGTCGGTCATCCTACAACTGATTGCCCGGTCATCCTACAACCGCCGCTGAACAGCTCGGGAACCGTCGGGGCCCGCCTGGCGTTCCTCCCGACGACTTCGGTCCACCCCTATTTCGAGGAGAGCGCCCGCATGGTGTTCAAGAAGCTGCTCGGTGCCCTGGGCGTCGGCGGTCCCGGCGTCGACACCGTCCTGACCACGCCGGTGGTCCAGCCCGGCGGGACCCTGCACGGCACGGTCGAACTGACCGGGGGGACGGTCGAGGCGGACATCCGGGGGATCACGCTGACGCTGGTCGCCCGGGTCGAGATCGAGCACGAGGAGGGCGAGAGCACCGGGCTGTACCCGTTCGCCCGCTTCTCGGTCGCCCAGCCCCTGGTGCTGGCGCCCGGCGAGAACCGCTCGATCCCGTTCGCCGTGCCGGTGCCCTGGGAGACGCCGGTCACCACGATCGCCGGCCAGCGTCTGCACGGCATGCAGCTCGGCGTCCGGACCGAGGTGGACATCGCGGGCGCGCTCGACAAGGGCGACTCCGACCCGCTGGAGGTCGAGCCGCTGCCGGTGCAGCGCCGCGTCCTGGACACGCTGCTGCAGCTCGGCTTCCACTTCCGCTCGGCCGACCTGGAGGCCGGACGCATCCACGGGACCGGGCAGACGCTGCCGTTCTACCAGGAGGTCGAGTTCTCCTCGGCGCCGCAGTACGCGCACGCCTGCAACTCGCTGGAGGTCAGCTTCGTCACCACCCCGCACCGGGTCGAGGTGGTCCTGGAGGCGGACAAGCGCGGCGGCCTGTTCGGCGGCGGGCACGACGTGATCCGCACCCACGTGGTGGAGCACGGCCAGGCCGACCAGGACCTCACCGGCCTGGTCGACGGCTGGATCCGCGCGGCGCTCCACTAGGGCGCCGGCCGGCGCCCTAGTGGAGCGCCGAGCCGCGACGGGGTCCGTCCGCCCGGACGGACCCCGTCGCGGCTCCGGCGCCGCCCGCCCGGCAGCATCCGAAGAGAGAGGCCCTAGCCGTAGGAGACGTTGCTGCAGATGTCGTCGTCGGCCGAACGGGCCTCGCTGACCACCTCGGAGGGCAACGGCGCCGGGGCGGTCGCCGTGCCGGCCGCGGGGGCGGCCGGGCCGGCGTTGGCGGCGGCGTAGTCCTTGCCGAGGACGAGGCTGATCCCGGCCGCCGAGGTGGGCGCCAGGGTGGCACCCGGGAAGAGAGCCGCCACCTTCTCCGCGTTGGCCTTCTGCCCGCTGCCGTACTCGACCGTTGTGGTCGCCTTGTTGGTGCTCTTCGCACCGGTGACCGTGGTGACGGTGACCTTGGCGGCCTTGAGCGTCTCGGCGGCCTTGGCCGCCAGCCCGTTGGCGGTGGTCCCGTTGTAGACCGCGACCTTGATCGGGGTGTCCACGGCGGCCGGTGTCGGCGCCGCCGAGGTGGTCTCCGGCGCGGCCGTCGGGCTCGCCTGGGCGTCCTCCTGCTTGCCGGTGGCGTCCTGGCCGTCGATGGTCCGGTCGGCCTGGAGGGTCTTCCACAGGTTGTCGACGGCCGGGTGGACCAGGTCGATCCGGGGGCCGTTGTAGCGCCACGGCGCGGTGAGGAACTTGACGTCGTGCAGGTCGATGTTCTTCATCGACAGCGCGAAGTCCATCAGCTTCTTGGCCGAGTCCAGCCCGGGGTCGACCGTCATGGACTTGGTGGCCGCGTCGGCGAGCGGCAGCAGGGTGGTCGGGTTGAGGCCCTGGCCCTTGACCTTGGCCATCATCGACGAGAGGAAGGCCTGCTGGCGCTTCATCCGGCCGACGTCGGAGTCGTCGCCGATGCCGTGCCGCAGCCGGACGTAGTCCAGCGCCTTCTGGCCGGCCACCTTCTGCTTGCCCTTGGGCAGGACGATCTTGCCCTTCTTGCCCAGGTTGGGGTTGATGTTCCCCTCGTAGATGTCGTTGGGCAGGCAGACGTCGACGCCGTCGACGGCCTCGGTCATCGCCGAGAAGCCCTCGAAGTTCACCTCGATGGTGTGGTCGACCCGGATGCCGGTGAGCTTCTCCACCGTGTTCTGGGTGCAGGCCGGGTTGCCGGTCTCGGTGTTGCCCACCGAGAACGCGGAGTTGAACATCTGCCCGGACTTCTCCTCGGTCCACTTCCCGTTCGGCAGCTTGCACTTCGGGATGGTGACCAGGGCGTCGCGCGGGATCGAGATGCCGACGGCGTGCTTGTGGTCGGCGTAGACGTGCAACAGGATCGTGGTGTCCGAGCGGGCACCGTCCTCGTCGCCGCCGCCGAGGTCGCTGTTCTTGCCCGCGCGCGAGTCCGAGCCGATGAGCAGGACGTTCACCGGCTTGTTGCCGTTGGCGTCGGCGGTGGCCTCCGGCGGGCGGTCGGCGGAGACGGCCCCGGCGTCGAAGGACTTGATGTTGCCGTTCAGCTTGTAGTAGATCGCGCCGCCGCACCCGGCCAGCACGACCATCACACCGGCCACCGACCACGCGACGGTCTTCTTGACGTTGCGCTTGGGCTTGCGGCTGTTACGCGCCGCCGCCCGCCCGCCGGTCGGGGCGGCCTCGGCCCGGCGTCCGCCGGCGGCCCGGCGCGCCTCGGCCCGCCCGCCCTCGGCCCGTGCGCCTTCCACGCGCCCGCCTTCCTTCCGCGCGCCCTCGGCCCGCGTGCCGTCGGCCCGGCCGCGGCCGTCCTTGGCCTGGGCGGCCCGCCGGGCCTCGGCCCGGCCGCCGGGGCGGGGTGCGGGGACGCGGCCGCCCTCAGCGGGCCGCTCGGTGCGTACGCCGCCGCGCGAGGCGCCCTCGGCACGCCGACGCCCGTCCGCCCCCGACGGGCTCTCGTCCCTCTGGCCTGACATGCGCGTACCTCTCACCGGCGGAAGCAGCAATCCTGCGCGTGTCCGGCGGGCACGGCCCGGGCCCGGCCAGGAGCACCGCACAGGAGCACCGCACCGGGAGGCACGGAGCTTCAGCGGAGCATACAAACTCTTCCTGGAGCGGTCAGCATCCGGGTGCCGACCCCGGCCCGCTCGGCGCCCGCCCGCCGGGCGCTCACCGCGCCGGGTAGAGCCGCTCCAGCACGACGGCGACGCCGTCCTCGTCGTTGCCGGCGGTGACCTCGTCGGCGACCGCGAGCAGTTCCTCGTGCGCGTTGGCCATCGCGACGCCGTGCCGGGCCCAGGCGAACATCGGCACGTCGTTGGGCATGTCACCGAAGGCGATGGTGTCGGCGCCCCTCACCCCCAGCCGGCGGGCCGCGACGGCCAGGCCGGTGGCCTTGGAGAGGCCGAGCGGCAGCAGCTCGACGATGCCGGGGCCGGCCATCACGACGCCGACCAGGTCGCCGGCGACCCTGCGGGCGGCCTCGGCGAGGCCGTCGTCGGTGAGCCGGGGGTGCTGGATGTAGAGCTTGCTGAGCGGGCTCAGGAACAGCTCGTCCTTGGCGACCCGGACGACCGGCAGGTCGGAGCCGATCAGCAGCTCGTAGCCGGGGCCGGCCAGCACCTCGCCCTCCAGGCCGTCCTGGTTGGCGGCCACCGCCAGCGGACCGGTCTCCGCCTCGATCTTGGCGATCGCCAGCGCGGCGAGCCGGCGGTCCAGGGTGAGCGAGGTGAGCAGCCGGTGCGCGCCCGCGTCGTACACCTGGGCGCCCTGGCCGCAGACCGCTATCCCGCGGTAGCCGATCTCGTCGAAGACCGGCCGGGCCCAGGCGGCCGAGCGGCCGGTGACGATGATGTGCAGGGCCCCGGCGCCGGTGGCGGCGGCGAGCGCCGCCCTGGTCCGCTCGGAGACGGTCTCCTCGCTGGTCAGCAGCGTGCCGTCGAGGTCGGTGGCGACCAGCCGGAAGGGCAGGTCGCCACCGTCGACCGGGGAGACGGGGCTGGGGCTCGTGCTGCTCATGGGCCGTGCGTCTCCCGGGTCTGCCTGCGGGTGGTGGGCGTTACTTGACGGGTGCGAGGACGGTGCGCCCGCCGAGGAACGGCCGCAGCGCCTCCGGCACGACCACCGAGCCGTCGGCCTGCTGGTGGTTCTCCAGGATCGCCACGATGGTGCGCGGGACGGCGACCAGGGTGCCGTTCAGCGTGGCCAGCGGGCGGACCTTGCCCTCCTCGCGCATCCGGATGGAGAGCCGGCGGGACTGGTACTCGGTGGTGTTCGAGGTCGAGGTGACCTCGCGGTACTTGCCCTGGGTGGGGATCCACGCCTCGATGTCGAACTTGCGGGCGGCCGAGGAACCGAGGTCGCCGGAGGCGACGTCGATCACCCGGTACGGCAGCTCCAGCGCGTTCAGGAAGTCCTTCTCCCACTGCAGCAGGCGGCGGTGCTCGGCCTCGGCGTCCTCGGGCGAGGTGAAGACGAACATCTCCACCTTCTCGAACTGGTGGACGCGGATGATGCCGCGGGTGTCCTTGCCGTAGGTGCCGGCCTCGCGGCGGAAGCAGGACGAGTAGCCGGCGTACCGCAGCGGCAGCTTCTCGGCGTCGATGATCTCGTCCATGTGGTACGCCGCGAGCGGGACCTCGCTGGTGCCGACGAGGTAGCGCTCCTCCTCTTCGAGGAAGTACACGTTCTCGGCGGCCTGGCCGAGGAAGCCGGTGCCGTCCATGGCGGCCGGGCGGACCAGGGCCGGGGTGATCATCGGGATGAAGCCGGCCGCGGTGGCCTGGGCGATCGCCATGTTGACCAGGGCGAGCTCCAGCAGCGCGCCGACACCGGTCAGGTAGTAGGACCGCGCGCCGGCCACCTTGGCACCGCGCTCGGTGTCGATCGCACCGAGGATCTGGCCCAGCTCGACGTGGTCGCGGGGCTCGAAGCCCTCGGCGGCGAAGTCGCGCGGGGTGCCGATCTCCTCCAGGGTGACGAAGTCCTCCTCGCCGCCGACCGGGGCGGCCGGGTCGATGAGGTTCGCCAGGGAGCGGAGCAGGCGCTCGGCCTCCTCTTTGGCCGCGCCGTGTTCGGCGTCGGCGGCCTTGACCTCGGCGGCCAGCTCCTTGGTGCGCTGGAGCAGGGCGGTCTTCTCGTCGCCCTGGGCCTTGGCGACGAGCTTGCCGAGCGACTTCTGCTCGTTGCGCAGCTCGTCGAAGCGACTGCCCGAGGACCGGCGCCGCTCGTCGGCGGAGAGGAGGGCGTCGACCAGGTCGACGTCCTCGCCACGGACGCGCTGCGAGGCGCGCACTCGGTCAGGGTCCTCACGAAGCAGGCGAAGGTCAATCACGGGCCCAAGCCTACCGGGCGGGGGCCTGTCCACCGGTACCGGATTTCCCTGGGGATAACTCCCCCGGTCCTGTGGATAACTCCTGTGGGCAACCGGGCGTCCGGAGGTTATCCACAGCCGGGGCCGGTGGGCTGTGGACGGTCGGGCCGGGTCGGCGGGTCGTGCTCACAACCAAGGAATTGAGGTTTCAAACCTCATTTGACCTTCTCGGGTGAGGGAATTGAAGCACTCGGACGGGTGATTTGCTGGCACACGGGTGACTCTGGTCCGATTAGTCATCTCTGCGACGCTAACCGATGATCCGACCGAACCCGGCAGTAGCTATACCGCTTTGTCGACTCATCCCCAGGCCTGTGGATAACTCGCGGCTGTGGACAGCCGGTACCCCTGTGGACAGCCGCTTCCCGGTGCCGCCGTCCTGTGGACGGCGGGTTCGGCGACCCGCCCGGCCCGGCGGGCGCGGTCGAAAACGGTCGGAAAAGGTCAGAAGGACAAATGGCGGCGGTCAGATGTCGCCGCGGCCGTCGAGGCAGCGGGAGAGCCAGTCGGCGGCCGCGGTGAAATCGGCGTCCGACGTGCCCGGCCGCTGGTGCTCGGAGACCTGCTGGTCCGCGCGCGGGTAGGAGCCGAGGAAGCGCACCTGCGGGCAGATCCGCTTGAGTCCCATCAGCGCCTCGCTCACCCGGCGGTCGGCCAGGTGCCCCTCGCAGTCGATCAGGAAGCAGTAGCTGCCGAGCCCCTCGCCGGTCGGCCGGGACTCGATCCGCATCAGGTTGACCCCGCGCACCGCGAACTCCTGCAGCAGCTCCAGCAGCGCGCCCGGGTGGTCGTCCGGCAGCCAGACCACCATCGAGGTCTTGTCCGCCCCGGTCGGCGAGGAGACCCGCCCGGGCCGGCCGACCAGGACGAACCGGGTGGTCGCGTTCTGCGCGTCGGCGATCTCCTTGACCAGCGGGTCCAGCCCGTAGATCGGCGCGGCGAACTCGCCCGCGAAGGCGCCGTCGAACCGGCCCTCGGCGACCAGCCGGGCCCCGTCGGCGTTGGAGGCGGCCGACTCCCACCTGGCCTCCGGCAGGTTGGCCGCCAGCCAGCGGCGCACCTGCGGCTGGGCCACGGGGTGGCTGGTGACGGTCCGGATGTCGGCCAGCTCCGTCCCCGGCCGGACCAGCAGTGCGAACGCGATCGGCAGCAGCACCTCGCGGTAGATCATCAGCGGGGTGCCGGAGGCGAGTTCGTCGTTGGTCGCGGTGACGGCGCCCTCGACGGAGTTCTCGATCGGCACGAACGCGCCCGCGGCCTCGCCGCCGCGCACCGCGTCCAGCACCAGCGGGACGGAGGCCAGCGGCACCAGCTCCCGGGTCGCCGCCTCGGGCAGCGTGCGCAGGGCGGCCTCGGTGAAGGTGCCCGCCGGGCCGAGGTAGGTGTAGCGGGTGGCCGACATTCCGTGCCTCCATGCGAATGGGTTACCGGGCAAGCCACCTTAACCAGTTTCACCCGCCGCCCACGGCGGTGTTCCGGCCCGTGGGCAGCGCCTGCCCGGCACGTGGTAATGGCCCGGGCGGCGCCGCCGGGCGGCTACGGTTCCAGCAGCGTCTGCCCCACGTACCCGCCCTCCGGAGCGCCCGGCGGGACGGCGTACAGGCCGCTCGCCTCGTGCCGCAGGAACCGGGAGAGTCCGTCGCCCCGGGAGAGCTTGCGCTGCACCGGGGTGAAGCCCCGGCGCGGGTCGGCCTGGAAGGCGAGGAAGAGCAGCCCGGCGTCCGGCGCGCCGTCGGGCAGCAGGCCGTCGTGGTACGAGAAGCCGCGCCGCAGCATCGCCGCACCGCCGTTGGCGGCCGGCGCCGCGACCCGGACGTGGGCGTCGGCCGGGATCGCCAGCGCGCCGTCCGGGCCCTGCGCCGCCAGGTCCACCGGGGTGGACTCGCCCGCCCCGGCGGGCGCGGAGAGCGGCGAGCCGTCGGACTTCCGCCGCCCGATCACCCGCTCCTGGCGGTCCGTCGGCAGTGCCTCCCAGCTGTCCAGCAGCATCCGGATCCGCCGGAACACGAGGTACGAGCCGCCCGCCAGCCAGGCCGGCCGGTCGCCCCCGGCGGTGCAGAACACCTTGTCGGCGAAGCCCTCCTGGCCGGGGCGGGGGTTGTTGGTGCCGTCGATCTGGCCCATCAGGTTGCGCCCCGTCACCGGGTGCGCGGTGGCGCCCGGCGTCCGGGCGAAGCCGGCCGCCTGCCAGCGCAGCGCCGCCGTGCCGGCCGCCTGCCGCTGGAGCACCCGCAGGGCGTGCACGGCGACCAGGGCGTCGTCGGCGCCGATCTGGACGAACAGGTCGCCGTCGCCGCGGGCCGGGTCGAGGGCGTCCGCAGGGAAGGCAGGCAGCGGCTCCAGCGCGACCGGGCGGCGGTCGGCCAGCCCGGTCTTGTCGAAGAGGGTGGCGCCGAAGCCGAAGGTGACGGTCAGCGAGCAGGGGCCCGCGTCCAGCGCGACCTGGTTCTCGAACTCGTCGGCCGGCTCGCCGGCGGCCAGCCGGGCGGCGGTGCGCGACCAGCGCCGCAGCAGCGATCGCAGACCCTCCCGGCCGGCGCCGTCGGCCAGGTCGAAGGCGGCCAGCTGGACCCGGGCCTGCTGCGGTTCGAGGATGCCGGCCTGGTGCTCGCCGTGGAACGGCACCCGGGCCGCGCCGAGGCCGCCGGCCGGAGCGGGCGCGGGGGAGCGGTCCAGGGCGACCGCCCCGGCCGCGCCCGCGCTCGCGCCGACCACCAGGCCCGCCCCGGCGGTGCCCAGCAGCGCCCGCCGGGTGACACCGCGGGGCCGGCCGCTCCCCGCGGCCGCCGGCCGGTCCGTGCGCTCCGGCCGGTCCGATCGTTCGGTCCCGTCCGATCGTTCGGGCTGCGGCGGCTGCTCCGTGCGCTCCATCGCGGTCACCCGATCTTCAGCGACTTGATCTCGGTGGCCTGGTCGATGTCCGAGGAACGGACGACCACCGAGACCACCCAGTTACCGGGCAGCGGCAGCTGCGCGGTGCCGCTCCAGCGGCCGGTGCCCTCGGCGGCCAGCGTGACCGGCAGCGGGCCGAGGTCGCGGTCCGGCAGGGTGAAGGCGAGCTGCACCTCGGGCACCTCGACCGGCTGGCCGTCCGCGCCGTCCAGTTTCAGGTGCACCTCGTTGGGGCCGGTCCGGGCCGGGTTGAGGGTCACCGTCGCGGTGCCCCTGGCGTTCGGGGTGCGGCCCTTGGTGTCGTACGGGAGCCTGAGCTCCAGGGTCTGGCCGGGCACGGTCTGCGGGGCGGGCACGCCCGGGGCCGGTGCGCTGGCGGCCGGACGACCGGCCGCCGCTCCCGCCGAGACCTCGTCCGCCACCCGCCCGGGCGGGGAGTTGGTGAGCATCGTGGTGACCACCAGCACGGCCACCGCGGCCAGCGCCTCGACCAGCACCGAACGGCGCAGGCCGGCCCGGGTCGGGGTGAGTCCGCGGTCGCGGCCGGCGTTCGCCCGGGCGGTCCGCTGGCGGGCCAGCTGGGCCTGCCGGACCGGGTCGTCGGAGTGCCGAGCGGCGACGGCGGCCGGCTCCGGCGCCTCGACCTCGACCGGTTCGACAGCGGCCGCCTCCTCCGGGGTGGACCGCAGCCGGGCCAGCCAGGACCGGGAGATCCAGGCGACGCCGAGCATCGCGGCCACGCAGCCGGTCTTCACCAGCAACAGCCGCCCGTACTCGGTGCCGGTCAGCGCACCCCAGCTGCCGAGGCCGCGCCAGGACTGGTAGAGGCCGGTGGCGGTGAGCACCGCGACCGCGCCGAAGGCGACCTTGGAGAAGCGGTCGGCGACCTCCGCGCCGATCCCGTGCCGCAGGCCGACCAGCATCGTGGCCAGGCCGCCCAGCCAGAGCGCCATCGCGACCAGGTGCAGCATGCCGAGCGGCAGAGCCAGCCAGACCTGGATGCCCACCGAGGCGTGGTCCGCGCCGGCCCAGGTCGCCGACAGGGCGGTGGCCAGCACCAGCCCGGCCACGCCGAGGCCGAGCCGGGCCTCGCGCTCCGGCCGCTCGGCGGCGCGCCGCTCCAGCTCGCGCAGCTCGGCCTCCTCGGCCGCCTCGGCGTCGACGGCCGCCGCCTTCGCGTCCTGCGCCTTCGCGTCCTGCGCCTTCGCGTCCCGCGCCTTCGCGCCGGGCTCCGCTCCGGCGTCCCGGGCCGTCGGCCGGCCCGGCTGTCCGAGCTGGCCGACCAGCAGGGAGAGGAAGACGCCGCTCGCTGCCAGCAGCAGCAGCCGGGCCGCCAGCGCCGTGCCGATCCGCTCGTCCAGGGTGGTGCGCACCAGCGACAGGTCGAAGGCCTGCCCCACGCCCGAGCCGCGCTCGTACGGGCCGCGCAGCATCAGCACCGCGACGGTGGAGACCAGCAGGGCCACCCACCCGGTCATCAGCAGCCGCTGCACCGGGCGCCGCGCCGCACCGCCGGGCCAGCAGATCAGCACGAACGCGGCGGTGCCGGCCAGCAGCGCGAACGCCCCGTACGCCACCGCGCGGCCGGTGCCGTAGAGCGCGGCGACCACGTCGTCGGCCTCGGCGCCGCTCAGCGCGGTGGTGGAGACCGAGGTGTCCGAGGGGGCGCCGACCGAGAAGGTGAAGGCGCCGCCGATCGGGTGCGAGTCCTCGGAGACGGCGCGCCAGGCCACCGTGTAGGTGCCGCCCGCGAGCCCGGCGGCCAGGCCGACCCGGGCGGTGTTGTCCCTGCCGTCCGCGTGCGCCGGGTTGCCGGTGTCGACGGCCTTGCCGGCCGGGTCGAGCACCCGCACCGAGTCGCCGGAGAGCGAGACCGCCTCGCTGAAGGTCAGCGTGACGGCCTGCGGCGCGGTGGCGAGGACGGAGTTCTGGGCCGGGTCGGTGGACTGCAGGGTGGCGTGCGCGGCGGCCGGTCCGGCGCCGGCGAGCATCAGGGCGAGCACGGCGCCGAGGACGCCGAGCAGCCCGGCGAGTCGGCGGCGGGCGGTCTGCGGGAACGCGGCCTTCGGCATCTGGCGGATCCTTACTGCTGACCGGGGCGGTAGGTGAGCTCCTTGACCGGCACCTTGACCGAGATGGTGCCGGCCTTCGCGAAGGTCAGGTCCAGCTCGACCTCGTCCCCGAGGGCGGGGGCCTTCTGCCATCCCGTGATCATGAGGTGGTTGCCGCCGCGGGCGAGCTGCAACGCGCCGTGCGCCGGGACGTCCAGCCCAGCGACCTGCTCCATGGTGGAGGCGGTGGAGCGGTGCATGGTGATCGAGCCGGCGCCCGGACTGGAGACGCCGACCAGCTGGTCCCGGCCGCCGTCGTTGCGCACGGTCAGGTAGCCGGCCGCCGTGCCGCCGGCCGGCGGGAGGGGGATGTAGGAGTCCGCGACGGTCAGCCGGGCCGGCCCGTCGGCGGCGCCGTCCTGGCCGCCCGCACCGCAGGCGGCCAGGATGGCGCCGCCGCCCAGTGCCGTCGCCAGCACCGCCCCCGCGAGCGCGGTCCGCCGGAAGCCGGCGGCCCCGCCGGTGCCCTTCACGCCGCGACCCCCTTGGCGAGCAGCGGCAGGTCGTGCTCGTAGGTCTTCTCCTCGGTGCCGCTGAGGTAGAGGACGTGCGCCTTGTCGTCGGACGGCAGGAAGGCCAGCACCTGCGCGCCGTGGGTGGAGGTGACGGTGCCGTCGGCGTTGACCACCGGGTCCTCGATCATGATGCCGAGCGACTTGGCGGCGGCCTTCACCTTGGCGAGGTCGCCGGTGAGTCCTATGAAGTCGCCGCCCATCGAGTCCAGCCAGGTGCGCAGCACCTGCGGGGTGTCGCGCTGCGGGTCGGTGGAGACGAAGACGACGTCGACCTTCTGCCGCTCCTCGGGGGAGAGCTTCTTCATGGCCACGCCGATGTCGCCCATCGTGGTGGGGCAGACGTCCGGGCAGCTGGTGTAGCCGAAGAACAGCAGGGTGGACCTGCCCTTGGTCTTCTGGCGCAGGTCGAAGGGCTGGCCGGAGGTGTCGGTCAGTTGCAGCTCGGGCTTGTCGAAGTGCTTGCTGAGCACGGTGCCGTCGTAGGGCGAGTCGGTCTTCTGCTGGGTGACCTTGGCGGGGCTGCCGCTGCCGCCGCCGGAGCCGCAGGCGGTCAGCGTCAGGGCGGCGGCGAGCGCGACGGCGGCGGCGCCGGCCAGGCGGGCGGTACGGGCGGTGCGGGGCATGGGAGATCCGATCGTGCGCGGTGGACCACCGGCGGGGCCGTACCCGGGCGCGGGTACGGCGGCGGGTACGGCCCCGCCGGTGCGGAGGGTCAGGAGGCGTTGCGGCGGCGCAGGCCGAGGACGCCGACGGCGGTGCCGACCACGCCGACGACGATGCCGACCACGCCGAGGACGCGGGCGGTCGAGTCGCTCGCCTTGGCGGAGGAGTCGGCCGCCTGCTCCTTGGCGTCGCCGTGGCCGTGGGCGTCGGCGGCGGGCGAGGCGGAGGCGGAGACGCCGTGGCCGTCGGCGGAGGTGGCCTTGGTGAGGCTCAGCACGGGGGCGGGCTTGGCCGGCTCGGGCTGGCCGTCCTTGGCCTCGTCGATCCAGCGGACGACGTCCCCGTTGTCGTAGCTCTGCAGCGCCTTGAAGACCAGCTTGTCGGTGTCGGTCGGCAGCGGGCCGAGCGAGACGCGGAACTCCTGGAACTGGCCGGGGGCGATCTTGGTGCCCGCGTCGGCGGTCCAGGTGATCTTGGAGACGGCCTCGTTGACGTCGTTGCCGTGCACCTTGATCGGCTTGTCGAGCTTGGACTTCTCGACGGTCGCGGTCCAGCCCGGCATCGGCAGGGTGCGGACCGAGGCCAGCGGGTGGTCCAGCGGGAGGTTGACCTCCAGCTTCACGGTGGAGGCGGTGTCGTTCTCGTTCGGCACCCGGAAGTCGACGGCGGTGTAGCCGCCCTGCTGGGCGTTGCCGGGCTGGACGGTCACGTGCGCGGAGGCGGGACCGGCCAGCAGCACGACCGAGGCGGCGGCGGTGAGGGCGACGGCGGCGATACGGCGGGTGGGAAGGGAACGCATGGTTTCTGGGTCTCCGTTCGGAGGCTCGGCGGCGGGCCCGCTCCCGGGCACGGGTGGTCCGTGCTCCGGTGGGGCCGGGCAGCGCGGGGATGAGATGGGGTACGGCCGCGGACCGCGCGGATGCGCGGCGACGGCCCGGCTGCCGCGTACGCCCGGAGCCCGGCCCGTGGGGGACCGGGAGGCGGGATCAGTACGCGAGCGCCCCGAACGGCGGCCCCCGCCGCACCACGCTGTGCCGCAGCGCGGCACCGGCCGGCAGCGGACCCTCACCACCGCGCGCGCCGTACCGGCGGACCGGTCCGGGCGTGCCGAGCAGGCCGCCGAGCAGAACGGCGGCCAGGGCGAACGCGGTCCGCAGCGGAGCCGCCCAGTGCTCCCGGGCGGCGGTGGCGGCGATCCTCACCAGCCGCCAGAGCGCGGCCTCGCCGCGCCGCAGCCACCAGCCGGCCACCAGAGCGGCGGCGAGGTGGCCCGCGAGCATCGACGGCGTCAGGCCGAACAGGCCGCCCTGCCACCAGGGCGCGGCGGCGAACGCGCTCGGGTCCAGGCCCGCCCCGGCGACCAGCTGCTCGGGGGTCGGGCCGCCGGACAGCCCGGCCAGGGTGCCGGGGTTGGCCTCGTTGCAGATCAGCCGGCCGGCCACCTCGTGCAGGGTCAGCGGGCCGGAGCCCGCGGCGCCGTGGTGCATCCCGGCCGCCGCGGCACCGTGGCCGCCGAGGGCGTGGAAGAGGAAGTGCAGGCCGAGCTGGCCGGCGCCGAGCACGCCGGCGATGGCGCCGAGCGAGCGCTCCCGCCCGCCGAGGGCCACCGCGAGCACCAGGACGGCCGCGAAGCCCGCCGCCAGCGTGGTGGGGGCGACGTTCCCGCCCCCGGCCAGCGCGTGCCCGGCGGCCGCGATCAGCGTGCAGACCAGCGCGAACGGCACGGCCCGTGCAAGCCGCAGGTCCCAGGCGGCGGCCCCCACCGGCGCGTCCGGTGCGGGGTCGCCCGGGTGCGGGGCGGCGGCGTGGGCAGTCATGGCGGGGCCCATCATCTCATCGCCTACCGGGCAGCCACGGGCAGGGTGGGAAACGCGGTGGCTTGTCCGACGAATGCCCCGTTCGGCCCCGGCGCGTGGTCGCGCGTGTGCGCCGCTCGGCACAGAGCACGGCCCCAGTCCATCCGCCGAACGAGCGGTAGCCGGCCTCCGGAACGGTTCATCCCGGAATCGCCCGGAGATACCTCGCTATATGTGGAGCCGCAGCCAGGAGGGACCTCCCGTGGACATCTGGTGGACTCTGCACCTCAAGCGCGACCCGGCCAGCGTCCCGCTGGCCCGGCGCATCCTGCTCGGTGCGATGGCGACGGCGGGCGTCGACCCGCAGGTCGCCCACGACCTCGGCCTCGCCCTCAGCGAGGCCTGCGCCAACGCCGTGGAGCACGGCGCCGGCGGCCGGCCCGACGAGGGCTTCCAGGTCAGCGCGTCCATCAGCGGCGACCTGCTGCGGATCGAGGTGACCGACTCGGGCCCCGGGCTCGCCGTGCCCACCCCGCCGGCCGCGCCGTCGCTGCGGCGCCCGCCCGCCCCGCCGGCCCGCCCCGCGGCGGTCGGGCACCGCCCGCGCCGCAGCCGGCGCGGCCGCGCCAGCGTCCCCGCGCCGGTGCTCACCGGGCACCGGCCGCGCCGCGAGGGCCGCCCCTACGACACCCACGTGCTGCCGTGCCGCCCGCCGGCCCCGACGCTTCGCCCGGTGGACGTCGACACGCTGCCCGACCTCACCGCGGAGTCCGGCCGGGGCCTCTTCCTGATCCACGCCCTCACCGACCACGTGCAACTGCGCAACCACCCGCTCCGCGGCGCGATCGTCAGCTTCGACAAGATCCTCAAATGGCAGGACGGCGCCCTCCTGCGGGCGTGCTGAGAAGGCCGGCGCACGGAAGGACACGGGGACACGGAGAAGGGGTACGGGCGGCGCGCCCGTACCCCTTCTCCCGGTCGGCCGACGTCAGCCGGCCGCTAGCGGTCTCAGCTGTGCGAACCGGCCTTGCGGCGGCGCAGGACGAAGAGCGTCCCGGCGCCGGCGGCGAGCACGGCGGCGCCGCCGACCGCGATCGGGAGGGTGTTGGAGCTGCTACCGGTCTCGGCCAGGTGCGGCCCCGCCGCCGGCGAGGTGGAGGCGGAGGCCTTGGCGGTGGTGGACGGAGCGGCGTCGGCGACCTTGAAGAGGTCGTCGACCCGGTGGTCGCCGAAGTACTCGTGGCAGCCGTTGGTCAGGGTGCTGCCCGGCACGTTCTTGCTGGGGATGGTCTCGGAGGTTCCGCGCAGCTCGGCGAAGTAGTCGGCGCTGCGGGCCTTGCCGGTCGCCTTGAGGCGCACCTGGAGGGTGAGCTTCGCGCCCTTGGCGATCTTGAAGTCGCCGAGGTCCACCAGCATGTAGACCGGGTTGGACTGCTCGACGGCCTTCCAGTCGCCGCCCGGCAGCTTCGCCTCGACGGTGAAGGCCTCCTTGATCGAGGTGGACGGGGCCGCCGCCCCCTCCTGCTGGATGTCGGTGGCGAAGAGGAAGGCGTTGAACTTCTGCAGGTCGACCGGGCTGGTGTTCTCGAAGGTCACCGAGAGCTCCTGCGCCGGGCCGCCCTTGACCAGGGTGGTGCCCGCCAGGCCGGAGCCGGTGGCCTTGATCTCGTCCTCACGGAAGCCGCCCGGGCAGTTGCCACCCACGCTCGGGCTCGGAACCGGCACGGTCGGGCGGACGGTCGGCTTGGCCGTGGTGGCGGAGGCCGACGCGCTCGGGGAGGCGGTGGTGGGCTTGGCGGTGGGGCTGGCGCTGGCCGACGGGGAGGCCGAGCCGGTGGCCGACGGGGTGGCGGACGGCGTGCCCGACGGCGTCGCGGTGGCCGAGCTGGTGGCCGTCGGGGTCGGCGAGACAGCGGCCGCGCCGGCGGTGGCCGTGCCGACGGTCGCGCCGAGGGAGAGCGCGAGCAGCGAGGACGCGGCCAGCAGGCGGGAAGTACGCACGTTCTTTGCCCCCATGAGGTGAATTCTGTCTGGATATGAGCGACTTGATGCCTGGTGTGATCGCCGGCGGTCGCAGGAGCGGCACCTTATCGGGGCGCCGGCGACGGGTTTCGGCCGGGGTGGCCGAGACGACTCGGCGGTGGTCCTACGCTGGCGCGATGGGTGTGGGCGAGTGGGATCTGCGGCGGCTGCGGGTGCTGCGGGCGGTGGACGAGTGCGGCACGGTGACCGGCGCGGCCGAGCGGCTCCGCCTCTCGCCGTCGGCGGTCTCCCAGCAGGTGTCGGCGCTGGCGAAGCAACTGGGAGCGCCGATGCTGGAGCCGTACGGGCGGCGGGTCCGGCTGACCCCGGCGGCACGCCTGGTGCTGCGCCACGCGGAGCCGGTGTTCGGGCAGTTGGAGCAGGCCGAGGCCGAGCTGGCCGGCTACCTGCACGGCGAGGCCGGCGAGCTGCGGGTGGGCGCGTTCGCCACCGCGATCGCCGGACTGCTCGTCCCGGCGATCGCCCGGCTGCGGGAGTGCGCACCGCGGCTGGCGGTCCAGGTGGTGGAGGCCGAGGCGGCCGGGGCGTACGGGCTGCTGGCGGCGGGCGAGGTCGACCTGGCGCTGTCGCTCGCCGTGCAGCCGGGCGGCGGCGACCCGCGCTTCGTCCAGTCGGTGCTGCTCAGCGACCCGCTGGACGTCGCGCTGCCGCCCGGCCACCCGCTGGCCGGGGCGCCGCGGCTGCGGCTGGCCGACCTCGCCGCCGAGCCGTGGATCTACGGCGCCGCCGGGCCGTGGCGGGAGATCACCCTGGCGGCCTGCGCGGACGCCGGGTTCGTGCCGGAGCGGGCCCACACCGCGGCGGACTGGACGGCGATCCTGGCGATGGTCGGGGCGGGCCTCGGGGTGGCGCTGGTGCCCCGGCTGGCCTCGGCGCGGCGCGGGGGCGGGGCGGTGGTGCGGGCGCTTCCCGCCGACCTGCCGACCCGTCGGGTGGTGGCGGCGGTGCGGACCGGGACGGAGGCGACGCCGCCGCTGCGCCGGTTGCTGGGAGTGCTGGCCGAGGTGGCCGCGACCGTGCAGCCGGACTGAACGTTCTGCTCAATACTTTGTGATGGACCTGACCGATCGGGCGGAGCCATCGTGGAGGCATGGCCTTCGAGACGCTCTCCGACGCTGCCGCCCTGCCCTACGCGGGCGGCAACCCGTACGCCGACTACCGCTCCGGCGACTTCGCCTTCACCACCCTGACCGACCTGGCCGACCGCCGGCTCGGCGGCGCCGTGATCGCCGCCAACGACGAGCTCTTCGCCGAGCGGGAGAACCTGCTGCTCCCCGAGCCCGCCGAGTTCCGGCCCCACACCTTCGGCAACAAGGGCCAGATCATGGACGGCTGGGAGACCCGCCGGCGGCGTGGCGCCGGCGCCGGCCACCCGCACCCGGCGGCCGACGACCACGACTGGGCGCTGGTCCGGCTCGGGGTGCCGGGCGTCGTCCGCGGCGTGGTCGTCGACACCGCCCACTTCCGGGGCAACCACCCGCAGCAGATCGCCGTCGAGGGCGCCGAGCTCCCCGGCACCCCCGGGCCGGAGGAACTGCTGGCCGACTCCACCGCCTGGCACCCGCTGGTGCCGCGCTCGCCGGTGCGCGGCCACGCCGCCAACGGCTTCACCGTCGAGGACGGCCGCCGGTTCACCCACCTGCGGCTCAGCCAGTACCCCGACGGCGGCATCGCCAGGTTCCGGGTGCACGGCGAAGCCCGGCCGGACGCCGCCTGGCTGGCCGCGCTCGGCACCTTCGACCTCGCCGCGATCGAGAACGGCGGCGCGGTCGAGGACGCCTCGGACCGCTTCTTCTCGCCCCCGGCCAACCTCGCGCTGCCCGGCAGGTCCCGGGCGATGGGCGACGGGTGGGAGAACCGGCGGCGGCGCGACGACGGCCACGACTGGGTCCGGCTGCGGCTGGCCGGGCGCGGCGCGATCCGGGCCGTCGAGATCGACACCGGCTGCTACGTCGGCAACGCGGCCGGCTGGGCCGCGCTGTACGGGCGGGACGAGCGGGCCGCCGACCCGCAGGAGTGGTTCGAGCTGGTCCCGCGGACGCGGCTGCAGCCCGACGCCGTCCACCGCCTGGTCCTGGACGCGCCCCGACCCGCCACCCACGTCCGGCTGGACGTCTTCCCCGACGGCGGCATCGCCCGCCTGCGACTGCACGGCAGCCTGGTCTGAGGCCTCCTCGAAGGGGCCCGGTCGGTCCCCCGGCCGCCCCGCGGCACGTCCTGCCGCCCCGCCCGTGCGCCCCGCCCGCGCCGCCGTCCTCCGGTTGCCGCGGCCGGAGGGCGGCCGGACGATGGGGGGATGATGCACCAGATGCGAGCCGAGTACGGTGCCGGCGGCCCGGCCGCCGGGGTGAAGCTCTGGCACATGGTCCGCGGCACCGAGGCCGTCGCCATGTGCGGCCGGGAGCTCGCGGACGACGCGCCGGTGCGGGAGGCGACGGACTGGGGCAAGACCGCCGAACTCTGCTGCCACACCTGCGGCGCGTACTACCTGCGCGAGACGCCGTACCTGGCCACCGAGCACCCCTGAACGGCGGCTCCCCCCTGAACGGCGGCTCCCCGCTGAACGGCGACTCCCCCCGACGCCGGCACCCCCGGAGGCACCCACCCGGACACCGGTCCCCGGGCGACACCCGCGGTCGGCCGCCCGTGAACCGGGATACCGTGACCGGTATGGAGGAACCCCTGGCCGGCCCGCGGTCGTTGGCCCGTGAGGCCGCCGCCCTGCGGGCCGCCGGCCCCGACCTGGCCGGCCACGTCGACCGGCTCTGCACCCGGATCGAACGGGTCGACCCGCTGATCCACGCCTTCGTGCCCGAGCCCGGCCGGCCGGCCCGGCTGCACGCCGAGGCCCGGGCGCTGGCCGCGCGGTACCCCGACCCGGCCGCCGCACCGCCGCTCTACGGCGTGGCGGTCGGCGTCAAGGACGTCGTCCGCGTCGACGGCCTGCCCACCCACGCCGGCTCGGCGCTGCCCCCGGGCGTGCTGGCCGGGCCGCAGGCCGCGGTGGTCGACCGGCTGCGGGCCGCGGGCGCGCTGGTGGCCGGCAAGACGGTCACCGCCGAGTTCGCGGGCAGCGCCCCGGGTCCGACCCGCAACCCGCACCACCCCGGCCACACCCCGGGCGGCTCCAGCAGCGGTTCGGCGGCGGCCGTCGCGGCCGGGCTGGTGCCGCTGGCGATCGGCACCCAGACCATCGGCTCGGTGGTCCGCCCTGCCGCCTACTGCGGCGTCGTGGGGTTCCGGCCGACCTTCGGGCGGATCCCGACGGACGGCGTGGTCCCGAACGCGCCGAGCTACGACACCCTGGGCCTGTTCACCGCCGACCTGGCCGGCGCGGCGCTGGCGGCGCCCCTGTTCTGCGACGGTTGGCGTGCCGAGGCGGCCCAACCGGTCGGTCCGGCGGGCCCGGCGCCCGTCCTCGGCGTGCCGGTCGGCCGCTTTCTGGAGCGGGCCCGGCCGGAGGCGGTGAAGGCCTTCGAGGAACAGCTGGCGCGGCTGGCGGCCGCCGGTCTGACGGTGCGCCGGATCGACCTGCTGCCCGACTTCGAGTCGGTGCTGCGGCAGGTGCACACGATCAACCGCTTCGAGCAGGCCCGCACCCACGCCGACTGGTTCAGCCGCTTCGCCGGCCTCTACCGGCCGGAGACGGCGGCCGGCATCCGGCAGGGCCAGGCGGTGGCGCCGGAGGACTACGCGGCGGCGCTGCGCGCCCGCGAGCACCTGCGTGACCGCGTCGCCGAGGAGCGCGAACGGGCCGGTGTGGACCTGCTGTTGGCGCCCTCCGCGACCGGTCCGGCCCCGTCCGGCCTGGCCGCCACCGGGGACCCGGTGATGTCGCTGCCGTGGAGCCACCTCGGGCTGCCCGCGCTCAGCCTGCCGGCCGGGAGGACGGCGGACGGCCTGCCGCTGGGCCTGCAGGTGATCGGCGCCGCCGGGGACGACGAGCGACTGCTGGCCCAGGCGGCCCTGCTGGAAGGGGCGTTGGGCGCGGCGGAGTAGGGCAGCCGGCGGGCTCGCTCGGGGGATAACCCCCGCCTCGACCGGCCGGGCCGCCGCACTGCGCCGGAGGTCCTCGGAACGGAAGCCTGGGGGCATGACGAAAACGCCCGCCGCCGGCCGCCCGGACCGCCCCGGCCGCCCCGCGCACCGGCCCTTCCACGGGGTCGCCCGCCGCACCGTCCCCGGCTCCGCCACCCGCGCCGACTCCCGTCGGGGAGTGTGGCTCTGATGCTGCTCTCGTACGCGCTCCAGAGCCTGCGCACCCGCCGGGCGAGCTTCGCGGGCGCCTTCGTCGCGCTGTTCTTCGCCGCCCTCACCGTCACCGCCTGCGGCACCCTGCTGGAGACCGGCCTGCGCGGTGAGGTCCGCGCCGAGCGGCTCGCCGGCACGCCGATCGTGGTGGCCGGCGACCAGCAGGTGCACAGGACCGTCGTCAAGGACAAGGGCAACGGGAAGACCAAGACCAAGGAGAAGGCCAAGCCGCTCGCCGAACGGGTCTGGCTGCCCGAGGAGTTGACCGCTCGGATCGCCGCGGTGCCGGGAGTGCGGGCGGCCGTGCCCGAGCTCGCCTTCCCGGCCCGCACGGTGGCCGCCGGCGGACGGTCCGGCGACGACCTCCCCTCGTACGGGCACTCCTGGGAGTCCGCCGCGCTGACCCCGTTCACCCTGGCCGAAGGCCGGGAGCCGGTCGCGGCCGACGAGCTGGTGCTGGACACCGGCGCGGCGGCCCGGGCCGGGCTGCGCGTCGGCGACCGGGTGACCGTCCGGGCCACCCGCGCCCCGGCCGAGTACCGGGTCACCGGACTCGCCGCCCCGCGCGGCGTCCGACTCGCCCAGCAGAGCGCGCTGTTCTTCAGCCCGGCCGAGGCACGCCGGCTGGCCGACCACCCCGGCCGGGTCGGCGCGATCGGCGTGCTGCCCGCGCCCGGCACCGACGCCGCCGCGCTGGCGGGCCGGCTGGCACCGGTGCTGGCCGGCAGTGGCGCCGTCGTCCACCGCGGCGCCGACCGCGGCCTGGCGGAGTTCCCGGACGCGGCGAACGCCAGGGTGAAGCTGGTCAGCATGGGCGGCGCGATCGGCGGCACCGCGCTGCTGGTCGCCGTACTGGTGGTGAGCGGCACCTTCGCCCTGACCATCCAGCAGCGCGGCCGCGAGATCGCGCTGCTGCGGGCGGTGGCGGCGACGCCGGGCCAGGTGCGGCGGCTGATCGGCCGGGAGGCACTGCTGCTCGGCCTGGCCGGCGGGGTGCTGGGCTCGCTCGCCGGCCTGCCGGCCGGACGCGAGCTGTACGACGGCTTCGTGGACCTCGGCGCGGTGCCGGGCACGCTGAACCTCGCGCAGAGCGTCTTCCCGATGGCCGTCGGCGTGCTGGCGGCGCTGTTCGGCGGCTGGGCCGCCGCCCGGATCTCCGCCCGCCGGACGTCCCGGATCCGCCCCGGCCAGGCGCTGGCGGAGGCGGCCGTGGAGGTGCGCACCGGCGGCTGGGTCCGCACGGTGGCCGGTCTGGTGACCCTGGCGGGCGGCGTCACCCTGGTCGCCGTCCTGTCGGCGCTGGACACCGAGAAGGCCTCCACCCCGGTCACCTTCGCCACCGTGCTGGTACTGGCGATCGCGGTGTCGCTGCTCGGCCCGGTGCTGGCCCGGATCGCCGCCGCCGTGATCGGCGGGGTACTGCGGCTCTCCCGGGTGAGCGGGCACCTGGCCGCCGCCAACCTGCGCGCCGAAGCCCGCCGGACGGGTGCGGTCGCCGCGCCGCTGGCCCTGCTGACCGCGATGGTCTGCACCGTGCTGTTCACCCAGGCCACGCTCGACGGTGCGGCCGGCCGGCAGGCCGAGGAGGGCGTCCGGGCCCCGTGGGCGCTGGCCGCCAGCGCCCCGGGCGTGCCCGGTGAGGCGGCGCAGGCGGTCCGGGCGCTGCCCGGGGTGACGGCGGCGACCGAGGTGGTCCGCAGCTCGGTCCGGATCGACCTGGAGAAGTACTCCGCGCAGGGCGTCACCACCGCGGGCCTGACCGCGGCGTGGGACCCCCGGGTGACGGCCGGCACGCTGGCCGGCTTCGGCGACGGCGACCTCGCGGTCAGCGAGACGACGGCCGGCGCGCTCGGGGTGCACCCGGGCTCGGTCGTCCGGCTGACCCTCGGCGACGGCACCCCGGCCGAGCTGACCGTCCGGGCGGTCTACGCCCGCGGCCTCGGCTTCGGCGACCTGACCCTTCCGCACGCGCTGCTGGCCCGGCACGTGGACGACCCGCTGGCCGCGGCCGTCCTGGTCGCCGCCGACGCCAGCGTCACCCGGGAGCGGCTGACCGCGGCGGTGGCCGGCTACCCCGGCGTGCGGGTGCTGGACCGGGCGCAGGCCGGGGAGATCGCGGCCGAGGGCCGGCGCACGGGTGCCGAGGTCAACCTCCTGGGCATGGGCCTGGTCCTGGGCTTCACCGCGATCTCCGTGGTCAACACGCTGGCGATGGCGACGGCGGACCGGCGGCGGGAGTTCGCCCTGCTCCGGCTGGCCGGCACCACCCGCCGCCAGATCCTGCGGATGCTGCGCCTGGAGGCGGCGGCGGTGGCGGTCACCGGGGCGGCGCTCGGCACGGCGATCGCGGGCGCGGTGCTGACCGCCTTCAGCGTGGGGATGACCGGGGCGGCCGAGCCCGCCTGGCCGTGGGCGGACTACGCCGGGGTGCTGGCGGTCACGGCGGTGCTGGCCCTGGCCGCGACGGCGCTGCCGGGCCGGGCGGCCCTGCGCGGCCCGGCCCTCGCGGCCCGGGGGTAGGACCCGTCCTGCCGGACCTCCGCCCGGCGGGCGGGCGGCGATACCCTGGCGGGACGCAGACGCGGCGGGCGGCTCACGACTGTGGGCCGCCCGCCGCCCTTGGGTGACGACGGCGCCGCCGTCCCGACCGACAGCTGAGGTGCACCGTGACCGGCTCCGCGACCGACCGACGCACCGGCGGGCAGGGCGGCGGCGGGACGGGCGGACGCGTCGACGGCCGCCTCCAGCGCGGCGAGGAGACCCGCCGGGCGGTGCTCCGCCGGGCGGTCGAGATCGCCTCGGTGGAGGGGCTCGGCGCGCTCTCGATCGGCCGGCTCGCCACCGACCTCGGCCTGAGCAAGAGCGGGGTCTTCGCGGGCTTCGGTTCCAAGGAGGAGCTGCAGCTCGCCACCGTCCGGGCGGCCCGGCGGATCTACTACGACGCGGTGATCGGCCCGGTCGAGGGCGATCGCCCCGGTCTGGCCGCGGTCTGGCGGCTCTTCGAGTCCTGGATCGCCTACTCGCGGGCCCGGGTGTTCCCCGGCGGCTGCTTCTTCTACGGCGTCACCGCCGAGTTCGACGCCCAGCCGGGACCGGTGCGCGACCTGCTGGCGACCAGCGCCCGGGAGTGGCAGCAGACCGTCCGCGCGCGGCTGGAAGGCGCCCGGGACGCGGGCGAGCTGCGCGCCGACGCCGATCCGGACCAGCTGGTCTTCGCCCTGACCAGCTTCATGGAGACGGCCAACTCGCAGGCGCTGCTGTTCGGCGAGGACGCCCCGTACGACCGGGCGGTCAGGGCGGCCCGGAGCCTGCTGCGGGCCGCGGCGAGCGACCCGGCCGCGCTGCCGGAGGGCTGACCGGCCCGCTGCGTGCGGCAGCTCCGCAGGTCCGGGGCCCGGTCGTTCCCTCTCCATCCGGGCCACTACCGGGTCTCCATCCGGGCCCCCACCGGGCCCCCACCCGGGCCTTCCCCGGACCAGAAAACTGCACGAACGATCGTGCTAATATCTCCCCGAGTCCGGCCCCCGCACCCACGCAGACCCGTCAGCACCGACAGGGAGACCCGATGGACCCGGCCGTCGCACTGATCCGCACCACCCTCAACACCGCCTCGCTGCTCGCGCCCGGCGCGGCCGGCCGCGCGGCGTTCGCGCTGTTCCGCCACCCGCTCCGGCGCGGCCGGCTGCGCCCGCACGAGCAGCACGTCCACGCCCGGGCCGCCACCGAGCGGTTGGCCGTCGGCGGCAAGCCCGTGGTGGCCTACCGCTGGGGCGACGGCGCCCGGCCCGTCCTGCTGCTGCACGGCTGGCAGTCCCGGGCCTCGCGGTTCGCCCCGCTCGTGCCGCGGCTGCAGGCGCTGGGCATGACCCCGATCGCCTTCGACGCCCCCGGCCACGGCGAGTCCGGCGGCCGTACCACCCACGTGCTGGAGTACCGCGAGCTGGCCTTCCGGCTGCAGGAGCGGTACGGCGACTTCGAGGCCGTGGTGGCGCACTCGCTCGGCGTCAACGCGGCCTTCCTCGCGCTGCGCGGGGGCCTGCGGGCCGGGCGGCTGGTGGCCGTCGCCGGGGCCGCCGAGGTCTCCTTCATGCCCGCGGCCTTCTGTGCCGCGGCCGGTCTGAACGCGCGGGTCGAGCGGCGGTTGCGGCAGCTGGTGGAGCGGGAGATGTTCCCCGGCGTCGAGGACGTCGCGGAGTACTTCGACGCCACCCGCCACCCCGCGGAGATCGCCGTGCCGATCCTGGTGGCGCACGACGAGGGCGACGACGTCGTCCCGGTGGACCACGCCCACCGGCTCAAGTCCGCGTACGGCGACCGGCTGGAACTGCTGGTCACCCGTGGGCTGGGCCACCGGCGGATCCTCGGCGAGCCCGCCGTCCTCGACAACGCCGTCGGCTTCCTGGCCGCCGCCGACCGCACGGCGGGTGCCGCGTGAGCACCGTCCGCCCGCCCGGCCCCCCGGGCCGCACCGAACCGCTCGGACTGCGCGAACCCGAACTGCGCGAACCCGAACTGCGCGAACTGCATGCGAGCGCGCTGGAGTCGGCGGCCCGGCTGGTCGACACGGTGCAGCCGGAGCAGTTGGTGCTGGCGACACCGTGCGCCGGCTGGACGCTGCGGGAGCTGCTGGCGCACGCGGTCGGCCAGCACCGGGGCTTCGCCGCCGCGGCGCGCGGCGCCGGCCCCGACCCCGCCCGGTTCGCGGCCGTGCCGGTCGGCAACGACCCGGCCGGTCCGTTCCGGCGCTCGGCCGCGGAGCTGGCGGCCGCCTTCGCGGAGGCGGCGGCCGACCGCGAACGGCGGCTCCGGCTGCCGGAGATCGACCGGGACGTGGCCTTCCCGCTGCGCCTGGCGGTCGGCTTCCACCTGCTGGACACCCTGGTGCACACCTGGGACGCCGCGGCCGCGCTCGGTGTCGGCGCCGGTGTCGCCGCGGCCGTGGACGGCGAGCCGCGACTCGCCGCCGCCCTGCTGGCGGTGGCCGAGCGGGTGCCCGCCGGGCCGGCGGACCGGGCGCCGGGGCGCGCCTTCCGCGAACGCCGGGAGCCCGGCGCCGCCGCCGGGCCGTTCCATCGCGCGCTCGCCCTGCTGGGCCGCGACCCGGCCTGGGCGCTGCCCGAGCGGTAGCGCCGGTGGCGCGGCCCGGCCCGGCCCGGCGCGGGCGGCTCAGCCGTCGTCGCGCGGCTCGTCGGGGAACCGCGGCCCGCCGATCAGGTAGAGCAACGCGGCGATCGGGAAGCCGATCGAGGCGGCCAGCAGCACGATGAATTGCCAGAACATCCGTCGCTCCTCGTCCTGGTCGGTCGTCCCGCCCGTGGCGCCCCGTCAGCCCCGGGAGGCTCGGGCACCCGAACGGGGATCTCAAACCCGTCGGGCCCCGATTGGCCGGATTGTCCACTCGCTATCCGACGGTATGGCCGAATTGCCCCCGCTGCCACCGGACGGCGCAGCGAGCCGCGTGCAGGGGTCTGGGCCTGTGCCCGGCCCGGCGGCCACACTGTCGGGATGCAGGTACAGCTCGCAGGAGAAGCACGGCGGCCGGGCAGCGAGAGCGAGGACTTCGCGGCGGCGTCGCCGGAGGCGCTCGTCCTCCTCGACGGTTCGAGCTCGCCGACCGGCCTGGAGTCCGGGTGCCGCCACGGCACCCCCTGGTACGTACGGCGGCTGGGGGTGCACCTGCTGGCCCGGCTCACCGACCGCGCGGACCGCTCGATCGCCGAGTGCCTGGCCGACGCCATCGTGGAGACCGCGGCGCTGCACGGCGGGCGGTGCGACCTCGCCCACCCCAACACGCCGGCCGCCATGGTCGTCGCGGCCCGTCGGCACGGCACCGCACTGGAGTACCTGGTGCTCGGCGATTCGTTGCTGGTGCTGGAGTTCAAGGACGGCCCGCCCAGGGTGATCGGTGACAACCAGCGCTTCCCCGGCGGGGAGGAGCTGCGCCGGCAGGTTTGGTCGACGGTGCCCGGCTCGGCCGAGCGCGCCGCGCTGCACCTCGAGTACGCGCTGGCGGTGCGGGCGGCCCGGAACAACGGCGGCGGTCCGTGGATCGCCGCCGCCAGCCCGAAGGCCGCCCAGCACGCCGAGACCGGCTTCGTCGACCTGGACCGGCTGCGCGCGGTGGCCGCGCTGACCGACGGCGCCTCGCGCTACACCGAGCGGTTCGGCCTCGGCAGCTGGGGCGACGCCCTGCGGCTGCTCGCCGAGTCGGGGCCGGGCGAGCTGATCGCCCAGGTGCGGGCGGTCGAGCGGGCGGACGCCGACTGCGAGCGCTGGCCGCGCGGCAAGGCGCACGACGACGCCTCGGCCCTCTACGCACTGCTGTAGGGGACCGAGGCGTTCCGGGGGCCCGGTCCCCCGGGTGTTCCGGGGGACCGGGCCCCCGGGCGGGGACGAGGCCGCCCCTCGTCCGGGGGGCGCGGCGGCCGCCGGTCAGTCGATCGGGTGGCCGAACGAACCGGACTGGAAGTCCCGCATCGCCTGCTCCAGTTCGCGGTGGCTGTTCATCACGAACGGCCCGTACCAGGCGACCGGCTCCCGGATCGGCTGCCCGCCCAGGATGATCACGTCCAGGTTGGGGTGCCGGGAGTCCTGCTTGGCGTCGGCGGAGACGGTGAGGGTGTCGCCCTCGCCGAACACCGCGGCCTGCCCGCTGCGGATCGGCCGGCCCTCCGCGCCGATCCTGCCGTCGCCGTTGAGGACGTACGCCAGCGCGTTGAAGTCCGGCCGCCACGGGATGGTGACCTGCGCGCCCGGGGTGATGCTGGCGTGCAGCAGGGTGATCGGGGTGTGGGTGATGCCCGGGCCCTCGTGGCCGTCCAGCTCGCCGGCGATCAGCCGCAGCACCGCGCCGCCGTCCGGGGAGGAGAGCAGCTTGACGTGGCCGCCGTGGATGTCCTGGTACCGCGGCGCGGTCATCTTGTCGGCGGCCGGCAGGTTGACCCAGAGCTGGATGCCGTGGAACAGGCCGCCGGTCATCACCAGCGACTCGGGCGGCGTCTCGATGTGCAGGATGCCCGAGCCGGCGGTCATCCACTGGGTGTCGCCGCCGCCGAGGTGGCCGCCGCCGCCGTGCGAGTCCTTGTGGATGAACTCGCCGTCGATCAGGTAGGTGACCGTCTCGAAGCCGCGGTGCGGGTGCCAGGGGGTGCCCTTCGGCTCGCCGGCCGCGTACTCAACCTCGCCCATCTGGTCCATCATGATGAACGGGTCGAGGTACTTAGTGTTGATCTTGGCGAAGGCGCGGCGGACGGGGAAGCCCTCGCCTTCGAAGCCCTCCGGGGCGGTGACCACCGTGAGGACCGGCCGGGCGCTGGTGGCGTTCGGGTCGGGGGTGGCGACGCGGGGGAGGGTCAGCGGGTTCTCGACGGTCACGGCGGGCATGTCGGCCTCCTTCGGGGGTTCCTCTGGCCTACGTCCACGAGAATAGTTCAATCCTCAACAAGAAGCAAGTTGAAGATTGAACTATGTGTCGACGACGGGGCCGGGCGCTGCCCCGGCGGCCGGCCGGCCTCTTCGAGGGGCGGCCCGGCGGCTCCTAGCCGTACATCCGGCGCATGGTGAAGTCGACCATCTGCTCGACGGCCTTGGCGTCGAACACCATCCGGTGCTCGCCCTCCATGTCCAGCGCGAAGCCGTAGCCCGTCGGGAGCAGGTCGAGGACCTCCGCGCCGGTGACGGTGAAGTGCTTGGAGTCCTTGCCGGCGTAGCGGCGCAGCTCCTTCAGCGAGCTGAACATCGGGATCACCGGCGTGGGCGTGTTGTGCAGCGCCAGGAACCCGGGCCGGTCGCCGCGCGGGCAGTGCACCTTGGAGGTGATGAAGATGGCCTGGAAGTCCTCCACGGCCATCGACCCGGTGGTGAAGGCCCGGACGGCGTCCGCCAGCGACGGCGGGGACGGCTCCGGGTAGAGGGACTGCTGGCCCTGCGGCTGCTCGCCGTACGGGCCGGGGCCGGGCATGCCGCTCATGCCCGGCTGCGGTCCCGCCTGTTGCTGGTAGGAGCCGCCCGGGTATGCGTTCTGGTCATAGCCGTACACACGGACAGGCTATCGGGAGCGCCGCCACCCGTGCTGGCGTCGATCCTGACAAGGAGTGGTCGTCCCGCCTTGTGGGACGTGACCACGTTCATAGCGGATTCACTGCCGGGGGCTTGAACAAGTTACCGCTGGGTAGCATCATGATGCCTACTGGTGGGTACGGGGCGCCCGAACGCGGCGGTCTCCCGGAAGCGACGAACCGGAGAAAACGGCCATGGGTCACTACAAGTCCAACCTGCGGGACGTGGAGTTCAACCTCTTCGAGGTGTTCGGCCGCGAGCAGGTCTACGGCACCGGACCGTTCGCGGACATGGACGTCGAGACCGCGAAGAACATCCTGAGCGAGATCGCACGCCTCGCCGAGAACGACCTCGCCGCGTCCTTCGCCGACACCGACCGCAACCCGCCGGTCTTCGACCCCGAGACCAACACCGCGCCGGTCCCGGCCACCTTCAAGAAGAGCTACCAGACCTACATGGACGCCGAGTGGTGGCGTCTGGGCATCCCGGAGGAGATCGGCGGCCAGGTCACGCCGTCCTCGCTGATCTGGGCCTACGCCGAGCAGGTCCTGGGCTCCAACCCGGCCATCTGGATGTACTCCTCCGGCCCGGCCTTCGCCGGCGTCGTGCACGACGAGGGCACCGAGGAGCAGAAGAAGGTCGCCCAGCGGATGACCGAGCGCCTCTGGGGCGCCACCATGGTCCTCACCGAGCCGGACGCCGGTTCGGACGTGGGCGCCGGCCGCACCAAGGCCATCAAGCAGGAGGACGGCTCCTGGCACATCGAGGGTGTGAAGCGCTTCATCACCTCGGGCGAGCACGACATGTCCGAGAACATCATCCACCTGGTGCTGGCCCGCCCCGAGGGCGGCAAGCCGGGCACCAAGGGCCTGGGCCTCTACATCGTCCCGAAGTTCGACTTCGACTGGGAGACCGGCGAGCTCGGCGAGCGCAACGGCGTCTACGCCACCAACGTCGAGCACAAGATGGGCCTCAAGGCCTCCAACACCTGCGAGATGACCTTCGGTGCCAAGCACCCGGCCAAGGGCTGGCTGCTGGGCGAGACCGTCGACGGCATCCGCCAGATGTTCAAGATCATCGAGTTCGCCCGCATGATGGTTGGCACGAAGGCGATCGCCACCCTCTCCACCGGCTACCTGAACGCGCTGGAGTACGCCAAGGAGCGCGTGCAGGGCGCCGACATCTCGCAGTTCCTGGACAAGACCGCCCCGCGCGTCACCATCACCCACCACCCGGACGTGCGCCGCTCGCTGCTGACCCAGAAGGCCTACGCCGAGGGCATGCGCGCGCTGGTCCTGTTCACCGCGTCCACCCAGGACGACATGCTGGCCGCCCGCCTGCGCGGCGAGCGCGACGAGGCCGCCGAGCGCCTGAACGACCTGCTCCTGCCGATCGTCAAGGGCTACGGCTCGGAGAAGTCCTACGAGCAGCTCGCCCAGTCCCTGCAGACCTTCGGTGGCTCCGGCTACCTGCAGGAGTACCCGATCGAGCAGTACATCCGGGACGCCAAGATCGACACCCTCTACGAGGGCACCACCGCGATCCAGGGCCAGGACTTCTTCTTCCGCAAGATCGTCAAGGACGGCGGCCAGGCGCTGACCGCGCTGTCCGAGCAGATCCAGAAGTTCCTCGCCACCGCCGAGGGCGGCGACGCCCTGGCCGCCGAGCGCGAGCTGCTCGCCAAGGCCGCCGGCGACCTGGAGGCGATCGTCGGCAAGCTGCTGGCGGACCTCTCCTCGGTCGAGCAGGACGTCAAGAACATGTACAAGGTGGGTCTCAACACCACCCGCCTGCTGCTGGTCTCGGGCGACGTCGTGGTCGGCTGGCTGCTGCTGCGCCAGGCCGCGGTGGCCCTGGCCAAGCTGGAGGCCGGTGCCTCGGAGAAGGACGTCGCGTTCTACCAGGGCAAGGTGGCCGCGGCCCGCTTCTTCGCCAAGAACGTGCTGCCGACCGTCGCCCCGCAGCGCCTGATCGCCGAGGGCATCGACAACGAGATCATGGAGCTGGCGGAGGAGGCGTTCTGACGCCGCGCACCCCACTGACCGCCTGACGAACCCTCACGACGAAGGGCCCGGTGCCGCACCGGGCCCTTCGTCGTTGCCCGCCGGCGGGCCCCGGGACGACCGTCCGCGACCGGGCGGTGCCCCCCGGTGCCCGGCTCCCCGGCTCCCCGGCGTGGTGTCAGTTCACGTTTCTGTCTGTGTTCTGCATCCGTTGGGACGTTCCGAGTGTCATGTCCGTGTACGGGCATATGCTCAAGGTGCGAAGCCGAACCCCCCATCCGGCTCCGGCCCTCCCTCGACTCAGGAGCAGCATGTCGACCGCCGCCCGTCAGGCCTACTTCGACCGGACGCACACCGATGATCTGATCGCCTTCCTCGGTACCTCACCGTCGCCGTACCACGCGGTCGCCAGCGCCGCGGAGCGGCTGGAGAAGGCGGGCTTCCGGCAGGTGGCCGAGACGGACGCCTGGGACGCCTCGGCCGGGGGCCGCTACCTGGTCCGCGGCGGCGCACTGATCGCCTGGTACGTGCCCGAGGGCGCCGGCCCCGAGACGCCGTTCCGGGTGGTCGGCACCCACACCGACTCGCCCAACCTGCGGGTCAAGCCGCTGCCGGACACCGGCTCGGCGGGCTGGCGGCAGGTCGCGGTGGAGATCTACGGCGGCGTGCCGCTGAACACCTGGCTCGACCGCGACCTCGGCCTCTCCGGGCGGCTGGCCCTGCGCGACGGCAGCGTGCGGCTGGTGCAGCTGGACGAGCCGCTGCTGCGGGTGCCGCAGCTGGCCATCCACCTGGACCGCCAGGTCAACGAGGGCATGAAGCTCGACAAGCAGCGCCACCTCACCCCGATCTGGGGCCTCGGCCCGGTCGACGAGGGCGGCCTGATCGAGTACGTCGCGCAGCGCGCCGGCGTCGAGGCCGCCGATGTGGCCGGCTGGGACCTCATGACCCACGACGTGCAGCCCGCCTCCTACCTCGGCCGGGACCGCGAGCTACTGGCCGGTCCGCGGCTGGACAACCTGCTCTCGGTGCACGCCGCGACCGCCGCGCTGGCCGCCGTCGCCACCGCCGCGGCCGCCGGTGCGGAGCTGCCGTACATCCCGGTGCTCGCCGCCTTCGACCACGAGGAGACCGGCAGCGAGTCCGACACCGGCGCGCAGAGCCCGCTGCTCGGCAACGTGCTGGAGCGCACCGTCCACGCCCGCGGCGGCAGCCGCGAGGACCGCGCCCGCGCGCTGGCCGGCACCGTCTGCCTCTCCTCCGACATGGGCCACGCCGTGCACCCCAACTACAGCGAGCGGCACGAGCCGGGGCACCACCCGATGCCCAACGGCGGGCCGATCCTGAAGGTCAACGTCAACAACCGGTACGCCACCGACGGCGTCGGCCGGGCGGTGTTCGCGGCGGCCTGCGACAAGGCCGGCGTGCCGTGGCAGACCTTCGTCTCCAACAACGCCATGCCCTGCGGCACCACCATCGGCCCGATCACCGCGGCCCGGCTGGGGATCGCCACGGTGGACTGCGGCATCGCCGCGCTCTCCATGCACTCGGCCCGCGAGCTGTGCGGCGCGGAGGACCCGTACCTGCTGGCGAGCGCGATCAAGGCCTTCCTGGAGGGCTGACGGCGCCGGACGCTCCGTGCCGAAGGGTCCGGCGGAGGGGAGTACCTCCGCCGGGCCCTTCGCCGTGCCGGCCGGCGCCCCGGGGCCTACTCCATGCCGGCGAGCACCAGCGGCAGCCGGCTCGCGCCGTCCGCGACCAGCTTCACCGGCACGCCCCAGTCCTGCTGGTGGACGTGGCAGGACGGGTACTCGATCTCCGGGTCGTCGTCGCAGGACGCGGCCATCGCCGAGACGTGCAGCACGCCCTCGGCCACCTCGGAGGAGAGCACCAGCTCACGGGTGAGCGCCGTGTCGGCGCCCGCCCCGGAGACCAGCAGCTCGGGCGGGGTGGAGCTGACCAGGAGCCGGGTGGACGGGCCGTAGCGCTCGTCCAGCTTCTGACCGGTGGGCGCCCGGAAGACCACGTCCAGCGTGAACGCGCCGGGTGCGACCTCGGTGGCGGCCCGCTGGGTGCGGTGCGCGACCGACTCGACCCGGACGGCCTCCTCGGGCAGCCGCAGCCTGGTCAGCCGGTGCCGCGCCGACTCCACCACCACGATGTCGTCGTCCACCAGCAGCGCGCCGGAGGGCTCGCGCAGGTCGGTGGCCAGCGTGGTCACCTCGCCGCTCGCCGGGTCGAAGCGGCGCAGCGCGTGGTTGTAGGTGTCGCTGACGGCCACCGAGCCGTCGGGCAGCACGGTGACGCCCAGCGGGTGCTGGAGCAGCGCCTGGTCGGCGGCACCGTCCCGGTGGCCGAAGTCGAACAGGCCGGTGCCGACGGCGCTGTGGACGGTCTTCGTTTCACGTGAAACCCACCGCAGCGCGGAGGTCTCCGAGTCGGCCACCCAGAGCCGCTCGCCGTCCGCCGAGACGGCGAGGCCGGACGGCTGGGCGAACCACGCCTCGTCGACCGGGCCGTCGACCAGGCCCTCGTTGGTGGTGCCGGCGGCGACGCCGACGGTGCCGGCGGCGGGGTCGAAGGCCCAGAGCTGGTGGACGCCGGCCATGGCGATCCAGACCTTGCCGTCGAACCAGGCGACGTCCCAGGGCGAGGAGAGGTCCACCTCGCGGGCCGGCCCCTCGGTGGCCGAGCCCTGCCACCACTGGCGGCCGGTGCCGGCCAGGGTGGTGGTGCGGCCGTCGCTCAGCCTGACGCCGCGCAGCGCGTGGTTGACGGTGTCGGCCACGATCACGTCGTGGTCGAGGCCGGCCTCGGCCGGCACCAGGACCAGGCCCTGCGGCTCGCTGAACCGCGGATCGGTGCCGTCGACCAGGCCGCGCACGCCGTCGCCGATCCGGCGGACGACGGTCTCGCCGTCCTCGGCCAGCTCGACCAGCGAGTGGTGGCCGGAGTCGGCGACCAGGAAGTGGCCGTTGGGCAGCCGGACGGCCTTGCCGGGGAACTTGAGGTCGCCCGCGGTGGGCTCCGGCGGCACGTACGGGCCGTCGCCGCGCCGCAGCGTGCCCTTAGCGGTGTGCTCGGCCTCCAGCTCCTCCACCAGCCGGGCGATCGCGTGCGCGTGCCCCTCGCCGGCGTGCTGGGCGACCACGTAGCCCTCAGGGTCGATCACCACCAGCGTCGGCCAGGCCCGCACCGCGTACTGCTTCCAGGTCGCCAGCGCCGGGTCGTCCAGCACCGGGTGGTGCACCTCGTACCGGGCCACGGCGTCCACCACGGCCTGGTGGTCGGCCTCGTGGACGAACTTGGGCGAGTGGACGCCGACGATCACCACGGTGTCGCGGTGCTTCTCCTCCAGCTCGCGCAGCTCGTCCAGGACGTGCAGGCAGTTGATGCAGCAGAAGGTCCAGAAGTCTAGTACCAAAATGCGACCTCGGAGGTCGGCAAGGGTCAGGTTCTTGCCGCCGGTGTTGAGCCAGCCACCGGCGCCGACCAGTTCAGGGGCGCGGACACGTGCACGAGAAGCCATGCCCCAATCAAACCTCACCCCGGCTGTCCGCATTCCGGAGGTAGCTGGGCTGGTCCCCGTCGTGCACCCTCGTTCTAGCGGCAAGACCTGCGTAGACGTTCCTTGCCCGTGGCCTCGGACTTCCTACTTCACCAGGCTGTCTGGTTGTGCGGCCTTCATGGGTAGTGGTCTGCAACGTTCGCGAAACATGAGGCTCACATGAGCGCGGGTGGGTGTGGCAGCACCACCGGCCGTGGGTGTCCCGAGCCAGGAGGTGGCATTCCCAAGGTATGAATTCTCGGGACGCTGGTGGCCGTGTCTGCCAAAATCGGCTGGTTGGTGCCGCAGGAGCCCCAGGAGCGAGACATGACCGACGTCGTAGGTGGTGCTGGTGGGAGCGAACCTGCTGGCAGGGCTTCGTACTTGCTCGCCGGAAGACGCGTAGGAATCGCTGACCTGGTCAGGGTGGGGCTGCTTCGCCCCGGTGATCAGCTCACCTTTGAACGACCTCGCGTTGGAGAGACACACTCTGCCCAGATCACCGATGACGCTCAGCTCAAGCTGATCGACGGGCAGTTGTTCAAGTCGCCCTCTACTGCTGCCATCGCGGCTGTAGGCGGAGGGTCCTTCGATGGCTGGCATGCCTGGGCGCTGCCTGACGGCAGGATGCTGGATGCTCTCCGGCAAGAGCTGTTGGACAACGTCGCCCAGGTGTCGGAAGGCGACGAAGAGACTCCGATCCGGTCCACAGCACGTCACGAGATGTTGAAGCAAGCCAGGGAGTCGGCCGAGCAGGGCCATCCTAAAAGCCTGCCAGTCCGTGATCTCCTCCAGTGGTGGGGTGCAGAGCGACGAGGCTACTTGATCAGCCAGCAGATTTCTGCGGAGCTTGCTAACCATAGTTTGTCGACCTCGCCGGATTTTGAGGCAGTAGGCCTTGATGTTGTTGTGGACCTTGTTGGTGCGTCAACCTTGACAGAAATTCAGCCTGAGCCGGAAACGCCGGCCCAGGCGGTAGCGAGTTCTCCTGTTCGCCACAGCGAGGAAGACACTCCCGTGTTGGGCCTTACAGTCGGTAACCTTCGCTCGGCGCTCACTGGTGTCGTGTCCGTATCGCCATCCTCCACGTTTGAAGAAGCGATCACCGAGATGGTGATCAACGGATTCTCGCAACTGCCCGTTATCGCTGGTACTCGCAATCTTCGTGGTGCGGTGACGTGGGAGTCAATCGCCCGTGCCCGTCACGTCGATCCGCAGGCACCATTTTCGAAGGCGATCATCCCGGCTCACGACGTCCCCTACGATCAGCACCTGATCGATGTTCTGCCGCTCCTCGCTGACTACAACTTCGTTCTCGTCCGGGATCAGACAAACGCCATTGCCGGTATCGTGACGGCGAACGACGTTGCGATGGAGTATGGCTCCATGGCGACACCCTTCTTCCTCATCGGAGAGTTCGATCAGCGTCTCCGCAGAATCCTGGCGGAAACCTTTACGATCGCTCACGTCGCCACGCTATGTGCGCCCGACGGTAACCGCACGATCGGCTCGTTTGACGACCTCTCTGTGGGTGATTACCAGCGGATCCTCGAAAGCGAGGATTCTTGGAAAACTCTGGGCTGGCCTCTGGATCGGAAGGTCTTCATCAAGCGTATCGATGAGCTGCGGGTCATCCGGAATGACCTTATGCACTTCAATCCGGATCCTATTCCCGACGATGCGGTCCAGAAGATCCGTCACATGATCGCCCTGCTTCGGGAGTACTCCGTCTGACGTCCACCCTTCGGTCCTCGGCGGCGCGTCCGGGGAGCTGAAGAATGCGCCATGACCGTGATGTGTTGTGGTCCCGAGCAGTCCGGAAAGGCCGATGCCCTGGCGGGACAACCGGTCCAGCTTCCACAGGGTGAGCGTCCCGACGAAGCCCCCATCTGGAGCTCCCTACATGATGTAGGACGTCCAGCTCCAGGATGGTGATCTTGCCCCGGAAGTCGGCGAGCGTGAGCTCCTTGCCTCCGGTGTTCAGCCAACCGCCTGCCCCGACCAGCTCCGGGGCGCGTAAACGTGCACGAGATGCCGTCCGTCCGCCTGGGCGGGCGTCCCGTCCTGTCGTTCCTGACCGCGGACGGGGCCGCGCGGCGGTGCTTCCCGGATCGGGGGAGATCGGGTCGAATGGCGGGCGGGGGCACGTCCACACCCGAGGAGGCACTGTGCGGTACCTGGTCAGGGAGAAGCTCTTCGCGATCGGCGACGACTACTGGATCGAGGACGACCGCGGGAACAAGGCGTACCTGGTGGACGGCAAGGTGCTGCGGCTGCGGCACACCTTCGAGCTGAAGGACGCCGACGGCCGGGTGGTCGCGGTGGTGCGGGAGAAGGCCTTCACCGTGCGGGACGCGATGCGGATCGAGAACG
>NZ_JAKNTA010000003.1:494910-496897 GCF_022288725.1 Kitasatospora sp. A2-31
CAGAGGGGAGGACGGGACACGTCACAGAGTAACCGAACGATCGGTCGGCTCAAGAGGGTGTGCGGTAGCGGTCTCCGGAACGTGCCGGAAACGCCGGAGGGGGCGGGGCCGTGGTGGACGCGCCCCCTGGAGGCGGCGGGGCCGGGCCTGCCGGCCGCTGCCCGCGCGAAGCCGGGCCGGCTACGGGATGCCGAGCTCGAAGATGACGTACCCGCCGTACCAGCCGGAGGCGATCGCGCCCGTGCCGAGCACCGCGGCCAGCACCGGCCAACTGAGCTTGCGCATGGCCACCGCGAGCGCGATCAGCAGCGGGAATGCCGGGAGCAGGTAGCGCGAGGTGTTGCCGAAGATGCCGAGGCTGCCGAGCACCGAGACGATGGTGGCCAGCGTGTAGGCGGTCAGCACCAGCGGCGGGCGCAGCCGGATCAGCAGCACGATCAGCGCCGGCAGCGAGAAGACGATCAGGGTGGCCAGCAGGTCCGCGACCGGGTAGGCGAAGGGGTAGTCGGTGCGGCCGAGCAGCACGCCGCGGACGGCGTAGAAGGTGCCCTGGCCGTAGTCGAAGTAGTGCAGCCAGGCGTCGCGCTGGAGGGTGAAGTAGGCGCCCCACTCGCCGGCCCGCCAGCCGACCCAGCCGACGTAGCCGAGCAGGCCGAGCGGGGCGAGCAGCATCGCGGTCAGCGGGCGGACGACGCCGCTCCCGCGCCGGTACAGCTCCACCAGCGCGGCCAGGCCGACCGCGCCGATCAGCGCCGCCGAGGTGGGCCGGTTGAGCCCGGCGACCAGCGTGACCGCACCGGCCGCGACCCACTGCCTGGTCATCACGCAGTAGCAGGCCCAGGACGCCAGCGCGACGAACAGCGAGTCGGAGTAGAGCGCCCACTCGGCGCCGGAGCCCGGGGCGATCGCCCAGAGGCCGGCCGCGACCACGCCCGCCCGGGGGCCGGCCAGCCGGTCCACGACGGCGTGGATCCCGGCGGCGGCGAACAGCGAGGCCACCACCGAGACCAGCATCCCGGCCCCGTACAGGCCGAGCCCGGTGGTGTCCGAGACCAGCCGCATCAGGCCCGGGTAGAGCGGGAAGAACGCGGCCGAGTTCTGCTCGACGGTGAAGCCGGGCACGCCGTTGGCGACGGGCACCAGCGCCGGGTGGTAGCCGAACTCGGCGACCTGCTGGTACCACCAGCCGTCCCAGCTGGCGAGCACGTCCCAAGGGTTGGCCCCGCCCCCGAAGCGGGGGTGCTTCTTCAGGTAGTCGCCGGAGAACGAGAGCAGCTTCATGAAGACCGTGAAGCCGACCAGCTTGAGCACGGCGTAGCACCAGACGGCCGGCCCGAACCGCAGCACCAGCGCGCGGGCGCGATCGCGCCACCCGGCCCCGGGTGCGGCGCCCGGCCCCTCGCTGCGCCGCTCGGGCGCGTCGGAGGCGACTGCCGGTATTGCGTTCATGCTCTGGACCCCACCCTGCTGGCCGTGGACGATCGTCCGGCGAGTCTAGGCGCTCGGTCCTCGTGCCGGTGCGGACCGATGGACCCGACCGCACCGCGTCGAGCGGCGCCGGGGATACTCGGAGGATGGCCGATCACACCACGCGCACCGCCTACACCGTGGAGTCGCTGCTCGCGGTGACCGTCGACGTCTTCAACGAGCGCGGCTACGACGGGACCTCGATGGAGGACCTGTCCCGGGCCGCCGGCATCTCGAAGTCGTCGATCTACCACCACGTGCGCGGCAAGGAGGAGCTGCTCCGGCTCGCCGTCGGGCGGGCGCTGGACGGGCTCTTCGCGATCCTCGCCGAGCCGGGCGCGGTCGAGGGCGCGGCGGTGGACCGGCTGGAACACGTCGTCCGGCGGACCGCCGAGGTGCTGCTGGCGGAGCTGCCGTACGTCACGCTGCTGCTGCGGGTGCGCGGCAACACGGCCACCGAGCTGTGGGCGCTGGAGCGGCGCCGGGACTTCGACCACCAGGTCGCCGAGCTGCTGCGGGC
>NZ_JAKNTA010000003.1:497871-620371 GCF_022288725.1 Kitasatospora sp. A2-31
CAACCTCGCGGTGGCGGCGATCGTGGCGGCCTCGATCGCCTGAGCCGGCTGGGCGCCGCCGGGACCGGCACGGACCGGCGCGCTACGCCTGCGTGTCCTGTGCCTGCGTGCCTCGTGCCTGCGTGCCCCGTGCCGCAGCAGGGTGCGCAGGCACGCCGCGTACGTGCGCGCGGCCCCAGGCGCCCAGCGGGGCCAGCGCCTCGTTGAGCCGCCGGCCCGCCTCCGTCAGCGTGTACTCCACGCGCGGCGGCACCTCGTCGTACGCCTCGCGGTGCACGATGCCGTCCGCCTCCAGTTCGCGCAGGTGGGCGGCGAGCACCTTCTCGGTGACGCCCGGGACCTGGCGCCGCAGCTCGCCGAAGCGGCACCCCGGGCGCTCCCCGAGCGCCCACAGGATCAGCACCTTCCACTTGCCGCCGATGACGTCCATCGCGGCGTCGATCCCGCAGACGTACGCACCCGGCCTCGGCACCGTCGCCATGCCCCACCCTCCCGACCTGCTCGCTCACCCCAGGGTAACCACCCACTCCGAAGTGCGTACTTGATGGCCGGTCGGGCCGCGGGGAGGCTGACCGGCATGGCAGAGAACACCGTTGACCCCGCTGCGAAGACCCCCGTCACCCTCCTCGGACTCGGCGCGATGGGCGCCGCCCTGGCCCGGACCTGGCTGGCCGCCGGGCACCCGCTGACCGTCTGGAACCGCACCCCCGCCCGGGCCGAGCCGCTCGCCGCCCTGGGCGCCACCGTCGCCGCGACGGCCGCCGAGGCGGTCGCGGCCGGCCGGCTGGTGGTGGTCTGCCTGCTCGACGACGCCTCCGTTGCGGAGGCCCTCGACGGCGCCGACCTGGCCGGCCGCGACGTGGTCAACCTGGTCCCCAGCACCCCCGCCCAGGCGCGGGCGCGGGCCGCGTGGGCCCGCGGGCGCGGCGCCCGCTACCTCGACGGCGGGATCATGGCCGTTCCGCCGATGATCGGCGTCCCGGCGGCGGGGCCGTACGTCTTCTACAGCGGCTCGTCCGAGCTGTTCGCCGAGCACCGCGAGACCCTGGCCGTCCCGGCCGCCACCACCTGGGTGGGCGAGGACCCGGGCTTCGCGGCGCTGTACGACGTGGCGCTGCTGAGCGCGATGTACGGGATGTTCGCCGGGGTCGCGCACGCCTTCGCGCTGATCGGGAAGGAGGAGGTCGCGCCGACCGAGCTGGCCCCGCTGTTGTCGTCCTGGCTCACCGCGATGTCCGGGTCGGTGGCGAAGACCGCCGAACAGCTGGAGAGCGGCGACTACACCAGCGGTGTGGTCTCCAACCTGGCCATGCAGGTGGCGGGCACGCCGACCTTCCTGCGCACCGCCGAGGAGCAGGGCGTCAGCGCCGAGCTGCTGGAGCCGTACTTCCGGCTGATGCGGCGCCGGCTCGCCGAGGGCAGCGGGGCGGAGGACCTCGTGGGCGTGGTCGACCTGCTCCGGCGGTAGTGGTCAGTAGTGCGGCGCAGCCGGGCGGTCCGGCCGTCCTCTTGGCGTCAGCCGGCCGCGGCCTCCCCGGCCACCGGGTCGCCGGCGGCGCGGTCGGTGACCGGGCGGCGGCGCAGGGCCGGGTCGGTCAGGGCGGGCGGCTGCCAGACGCCGTCCGGGTGGTAGACGTTGGTGCCGGGCGGGACGACGGCGTCGATGCGGTCGAGCACCGCGTCGTCGAGGACCAGGTCGGCGCCCGCGAGCGCGGCCGCCAGCTGCTCGGTGGTGCGCGGGCCGATGATCACCGAGGTGACGGCCGGGTGCGCCAGCGGGAAGGCGAGCGCCAGCTCGGGCAGGGTGCGGCCGAGGTCCTCGGCGATCGCGGTCAGCCCCTCGACCGCGTCCAGCTTGGCGGCCGTGCCGGGGAGCGCGGGGTCGAAGCGGGCCGGGTGGAGTGCGGCCCGGCCGGTGGCGAGGTCGATCGGGCGGTTCTTGCGGTAGCGGCCGGTCAGGAAGCCGGAGGCGAGCGGACTCCACGTCAGCGCGCCCATCCCGAGCCGCTGGACGACCGGCAGCACGTCCCGTTCGATGCCCCGGGCGAGCAACGAGTACGGCGGCTGCTCGGTGCGGAAGCGCGGCAGGCCGCGCTTCTCGGCGACGTGGTGGGCCTCGACGAGCTGCTCGGCGGGGAAGGTCGAGCAGCCGAAGGCGCGGATCTTGCCGGCCCGGACGAGGTCCCCGAGCACGCCGAGGGTCTCCTCGATGTCGGTGCGGTGGTCCGGCCGGTGCACCTGGTAGAGGTCGATCCGGTCGGTCCGCAGCCGCCGCAGGCTCTCCTCCACCTCCTGGACGATCCAGCGCCGGGAGTTGCCGCCGCGGTTGCGGCCCTCGCCCATCGGGAAGTGCACCTTGGTCGCGAGCACCACGTCGTCGCGGTTGCCGCGGCTCTGCAGCGCCTTGCCGACGATCTCCTCGGACTCGCCCGCCGAGTACATGTCGGCGGTGTCGACGAAGTTGATGCCCTGGTCGAGGGCGGTGTGGATGATCCGGGCACAGTCGTCGTGATCGGGGTTGCCGATCCTTCCGAACATCATGGTGCCGAGGCAGTAGGCGCTCACCTCGATACCGGTGCCGCCGAGGACGCGGTAGCGCATGGTTCAAGTCCCCCTTGTCAGGAATCTGCACGGTGGAGCCGGCGCCGGGCCCCGGGAGTCGGGGTGCCGGGAGTCCGGGTCCGGAGTCCGCCGGTGCCGGCCCCGTCGCAACGGGCCGCCGCCGCTGCCGGTGCCCGCGCGGGGCGGGCCCCCCGCCGTCCGGTGGCTCCGACGATAGGAGCTGGAGTGCGCTCCAACGCAAGGGGATTCGGGAGGGGCGGTGCCGTCCCCCTGCAGGGGGAGCCGTTTCCCCTCCCCGGGGGAGGGCGCCGGCGGGCGGACGGTGCGAGCTTGGGCGCATGACGGCGATCGAGGTGCGGACGGCGGAGCCGGGCGGCACGACCGGGCGGACGAGGTGGACCGGGTGGACCGGCAGCGGCACGGGCGCGGCCGTGTGGGGTGCCGGGTACGCGGTCTTCGGCGCGGTCTGCGCGGTGGCCGGGACACCGCTGTTCGGCACCGACCGCCTGGGGTGGGCGGTCGCGGCGGTGGGTGCGGCCGCGGTGGCGGCCGGGGCGGTCGCGTCCCGCTCGGCCCGCACCGCCCCGGCGTACCGCCGGATGCTGCGACCGGTTCTGCGGACGCTCTGCGTCCTGGCCGGTGCGGCGGCCTTCGGCCTGCTGATGGACGTGATCACGCTGCTCTTCAACCAGGCCGTGGACAGCGCTTCCGGCGCTGCCCTGCACGCCCTGTCGGCGCTCGGCGCCCTGCTGCTGGCGGCCACCGCGCACTCGGTCCGCGCCGACGGCACGGCCGCCGTGGCCTCCGCCGGCGCGGCCGACCGCTCCGGCCGGCCGCAGCCGTCAGCGGCCTCCGGCCCGGTCCAACTGGCTGCACTGGCGGGGAGCCTGGCCTTCGTCCCCTACACCGGGATGAAGCTGACCTGGGCGTTCGGCGGCACCTTCGCGGGTGTGAGCGGCGCCGAGGTGCGGGCCGCGGCCGAACGCAACGGCGCCTCCGGCCTCTGGCTCACCCTGGAGTCCTGGGGCGTGGACGCCACCGCCCTGCTGGCGGCGCTCGGCGTCTTCCTGCTCTGGGGCCTGGTCCGGCCGTGGGGCCAGGTCTTCCCGCGCTGGACCCTGCCCCTGCACGGGCGCCGCGTCCCCCGCTGGCTCCCGCTCACCCCTGCCCTGATCGGCGCCGCCACCCTCGCCCCGTACGGCCTCGTCGGCATCGGCTACGCGGCGCTGGGCACCACCGGGCTGGTGACGGTCCCCCTCGGCGACTTCCCGACCGAGGCCGACGTCCTGCTGGTCTGCTGGCTGGGCCTCGGCGCCTTCGCCGTCTACGGCGTCGCCCTGGCCGCCGCCGCCCGCTCCTACTGGCACCGCACCGCCCCCACCCCGCGCACCGCCCCCACCCCGCGCACCGCCCCCACCCCTTGAGCCCACCCCCGGCCGTGCCTAGGATCGCGGAGCGGCCAGTGGGGTGGGGCGAGGGCGAGGGGCGCGGGTGACGGCTACTCAGCGGATGCGGATCGTCGACGGCACACTGAAGTTCTTCGCGTTCGTCTTCGGTTCCGGGGCGTTCGTCTTCAGCACCCTGGCCGGCTCCAACAGCGGGCGGCAGGTGGAGTTCATCCTCTACGGCATCGCCACCACCGGTCTCACCGTGCTGGTCGGATCGGTGGAGGCGCGGCGCGCGCGGACGGTGCACGGGCAGGTCGAGGCGCTGGCCCGGGAGACGTCCCGCGGTCTGAACGAGCTGGTCACGGCGCTCGCTCCGGGAGCCACCTTCACCGCCAACATCAGCGGCATCCTGGCCGCTTCGGGGGATCCGAGCGCCGAGCGCGGGCGGCTCGACCAGGCAGTCGCGGCGGCCGCCGCGCGGATCCATCACTCCTGCCGCGGGGCCTACTACTCGTGGGACCCGGCGACCACGACCTTCACCTGCCGCGGGCGCTCCCTCGACTCGGCGTCGCCCGTGGAGCGGATCGGCCCCGGTGACTTCGGCATCGGCGCCTTGCGCAAGGTCGTCACCACCGGCCGGGTGTTCCGCCGCACCGGCACGAAGTCCTACCTCCGGGGCAACGTCCCCGGCACTCCGGCCGACGACGCGGTGGTGATCGTCCGGGTGCAGGCGGGGAACGTGCCACTCGGCGTTCTCGCCGTGGACGCGAAGGCGGATTCCTGGAGCGACGCCTTCAGTGAACCGGACCAGCAGGAGTTCAGCGATCAGAACGTCCGGCAACTGCTGGTGCTGGCCGATCTGCTCGCCGGTGGGTTGGCCCGCTGAACCCCGACAGCACAGGGAGCCGGCGACGCCGGATCCGGAGGAGGAGCGCGTGAGCAGTGGCTACAACGCGGTGCCCGGCGGGCCTCGGCGGCGGGGCTTCCGTCGGCGGGCGGTCCGGGTGGAGCGGGACTGGGAGGAGGGCGACATCGAGCCCTACTTCTTCGATCCGGGAGAGTTCACCGGGAGCGGCGGCGAGGGGGACGCGGCCGCGCAGATCGAGGAGATCCACCGGGGCCTGCCGGGCAGCAGGCTCGGGCTTTCATACGCAGTCCTCGGCTCGGCCGCACTCGCGTTGCTGCTCTGGCTGTACTCCCACACCGTGTGGGCCTTCGCACCGGCCGGACTGGCGGTTCTGGCGACGGGGGTGCTGGTCTGGTTCCACGTGACGGACCGGGCCGACCGGGGTCGGCGCCGGGCGGCGCTCCTGGGTCGCCGTCATCGGGAGGGCCCCCCGATCGAGTCCGAGTTCCGGGAGCGCTGAGGCCCCCGGCGCGGTGCTCCGACGCGTGCCGCTTTGCGGAAGTGGCAACTCTGCTTGCCGCCCGCGTGAGGGCAGGCGCAGCCTGGCGGTGGAGGTGGCCGGTAGAGGCGGCACCCCACCCACCGCGAGGGAGGACGGCATGACCGACGAGCAGCGCGAGGGCCACGGCCACGGGCAGGCCCAGGGACACATCCACGCCCACACCTGCGGCCGTCGGGCGTCCGGCGCCGAGCCGGACTGGGACGCCCTCGCCGCCTACCTGGAACGCGAGGGCGAGCTGCACGCTCCCGCGTTCACCGGGGCCGCGGGGTGGCTGCGCGAGCTGCGGGGCGGCGCCGCGGTCGAGCGGGTGCTGGACGTCGGCAGCGGCCCGGGTGTGGTCGCGGGCCTGCTGGCCGAGACCTTCCCGAGGGCCGAGGTGGTCGCGGTGGACCGCTCGGCCGCCCTGCTGGAGCGCGCCCGGACCCGCTCGTCCGGTCGGGTCGCCACGCAGCAGGCCGACCTTCCGACCGAGTTCGGTCTGCTCGGTGCGGCCGACCTGATCTGGTCCTCGCAGGCCGTCCACCACCTGGGCGACCAGCAGGCCGCGTTGACCGCGCTGGCCGGCTCGCTGCGCCCCGGCGGTCTGCTGGCCGTTGCCGAACGCGGGCTGCCGCTGCGGTTCCTGCCGCGGGACATCGGCCTCGGCCGCCCCGGCCTGCAGGCCCGGTTGGACGCGGCCCACGAGGACGCGTTCAGCCTGATGCGCGCCGAACTCCCGGACACCACAGCGGTGGTGGAGGACTGGCCGGCCATGCTGGCCGAGGCCGGACTGGTCCCCGCCGGCAGCCGGACGTTCCTGGCCGAGTGGCCGGCCCCGCTCGACCGGCGGGCCCGCGAGCACCTGCACGGGCACCTGGTCCGGCGGCGCGACCAGCTCGCCGGGCAGCTGGACGCGGAGGACCTCGCGACGCTGGACGCGCTGCTCGACCCCGACGCGCCCGCCGGCGTTCTGGCGCGTCCGGACGCCTTCTTCCTGGTCGCGGTCACGGTGCACACCGCCCGTGCGGGCGAGGCGTCCTGACCGCCCGTGATTCCTCAGCAGTCCGGCTTGCGGTGCCGGCCGGCACCCTGGCGCGGGACCGGCACCGCGGTGGCAGCGCCCTGGGGCAGCCCGCCCGCGGTGCCCGTCCGGGCGTCGGCGCCGGTCCGGGCGTCGGTGTCCGCCCCGGGGGCTCTGTCGCCCTCGGCGTCGCCCTCGGTGCCGGCCCCGGTGTCGGCTCCGGCGTCGGCTCCGGAGCGGGTGATCTGCGCGTACGCCGCCGCGTAGTTCGCCGCGACGCCGACCGGCCGCCACAGGTAGCCGTCCCACTCGACCACCAGCCGCGGTACGTCGAGGTGGACGTGCGCCCCGCGGCGCGGCCCGGTGGCGAGCGTGATCGCGTCCCGGGTGCCGGGCGCGCGCCGACGGCCCGCCCGCCGTGCGTACCATTCGGCCAGGGGCTCGTCCTCGGCGCTCACCGCCACCTCCCTCACGTCGGCCCCGCCAGTCTTGCCGACGGGGGAGGGCGGGTCGAGTCCACGATCGAGTGAAACCGACGCCAGGTCAGAGGCCGGACGCCAGCTTGAGGGTGATGGCGCCGGCGATGATCGAGGCGAACGAGAGCAGCTTGGGCGGCGTGATCCGCTCCTTGTAGATCAGGGCGCCGAAGAGCACGGTGCCGATCGAGCCGAGCCCGGTCCAGATCGTGTAACCGACGCTGACGTCCAGCGTCCGCAGCGCGAGGCTGAGCGTGAAGATGCCGCCGGCGGCCGCGAGCAGCGTGAGGACGGACGGCCAGAGCTTGGTGAAGCCCTGCGTGGCGTTGGTGCCGAGGGCGAAGGCGATCTCGAAGACGACGGCGATCGCGAGGAAGATCCAGGCCATGGTGGCGTGCTCCTTGGTGGAGTGGGGCGTCGGGTGACGGGGAAGGTCAGGCGCTCGCGCCGAGTCGGTCGGAGAGCTTCAGCCCGAGCACCCCGCCGATGATGAGGACGAAGGCGGCGACCTTCCCGGCGTTCATCGACTCGTCGAAGATCACGGTGCCGAGCACGACGGTGCCGACCGAGCCGATCCCCGTCCACACCGTGTAGCCGACGCCGACGTCGAGGGTCTTCAGGGCGAGGCTCAGGAAGAAGATCCCGCCCGCGGCGGCCCCGGCGGTCAGCAGGGACGGGCCCAGCTCCGTGAAGCCGTGCGTGGCGTTGGTGGCGAGGGCGAAGACCACCTCGAAGACCGAGGCGATGAGCAGGTGGATCCAGGCCATGGAGCGAAACCCCCCGGGTTCACTGGCTTTGCATGCATGTATGTGCAAATTGATTCGAGCTGGGCAAGAGCATGCATGTACAAGTAACCTGTGTCAACCGCCCCAGCCGTCAGGAGCCGCCCCGATGCCCACGGAACCCATCCCCACCAGCGGTGATTCGGACGCCAGGATGTGGAGCAGGCTGACCGCGCTGCACGCCCGGGTGGAGAGCCGGCTGGCCGCCGCGCTGCAGCGCCGGCACGGTCTCGGGCTCTCGGAGTACCGCGCCCTCGGCCTGCTCGCCGAGGCACCCGGGGGCGAGCTGCGGATGCAGGACCTCGCCGCCGGCCTCGGCCTCAACCAGAGCTCCGTCACCCGCCTGGTCGCCCGCCTGCACGCGGCCGACTTCACCTACCGGGACTCGTGCCCCGACGACAAGCGCGGCGTGTACACCGTCATCACCGAGCCCGGCCGCGCCCGCCGCCAGGAGGCCCGCGCCACCTACGAGGAGACCCTCGGCACGGCCCTGGACGAGGCGGCCGCCGCCGCCCCCGACCTCGCCCCGCTGCTCGACACCGCGCGCCGCTCCCTCGGCTGACCGGCGCGCGGTACGGTCGCGGCATGCCGGCAACCACCCGTGACGTCGTCGTGGTGACCACCACCCACGAAACCGAGGACAAGGCGCGCGCCCTCGCCGCGGCCGCCGTCCGCGAGCGCCTGGCCGCCTGCGCGCAGGTCCACCCGATCCGCTCGCTCTACTGGTGGGACGGCGAGGTGCAGGAGGGCGCCGAGTGGCGCGTGGACCTCAAGACGCGGGCCGACCTCGCCGACCGGCTCACCGCCTTCATCGGCGCGCACCACGACTACGACACCCCGGAGGTCGTGGTCGTCCCGGTGACCGCCGGCAGCCCGGCCTACCTCGAGTGGGTGGCCGCGGAGACCACCGCGGACTGATCGACCGGAACGGCCCGGCCTCCCCGCTCTCGTGCACAGCGGGGAGGCCGGGCCGTTCCCGGGTCCTGCTCGGCCCCGTCCGGGCCGACGCGCGCCGACTCCGCCGTCGACGCGCGGTCTGCTCTCCGCCTACTCGCCGCCGCCGAAGCGGGCGGTCCAGGCGGCCAGGTCCTCGTCGGTGATCTTCGCGAAGAGCACCGGCGGCACGGTGAAGGCCGTCCCGGCCGGGACCGCGTCCAGCGCGCGGGCCTCGTCCGCGCTCACCCAGCGCCGGGTCCGCGCCGGGGCGTCCCCGGGGAGCGCGAACGCGTCGCGCATCGCGCCGGCCGCGGTCGGGATGAACGGCTCGGAGACCACCGCGTAGAGGTGGATCAGGTTCATCGCCGTGCGCAGGGTCAGTGCGGCCGCCTCCGGGTCCGTCTTCACCTGCTTCCAGGGCGCCTTCTCGTCCAGGTACGCGTTGCCCGCGCTCCACAGCGTGCGCAGGCTCTGCGCGGCCTTGCGGAAGTTCAGCGCGTCCAGCTGGGCCTCGTACTCGGCCAGCAGCTCGGCGATCTGCGCGCCCAGCCGCTCCTCGGCCTCACCCGCGGCGTCCCCGGCCGGGACGTCGTCGCCGAACCGCTTGCGGCTGAACGAGAGCACCCGGTTGACGAAGTTGCCGAGCGTGTCGGCGAGGTCCTTGTTGACGACGGAGGCGAAGAGGTCCCAGGTGAAGCTGGAGTCGTCCGACTCGGGGGCGTGCGCCATCAGGAAGTAGCGCCAGTAGTCGGCCGGCAGCAGCTCCAGCGCGACGTCGGTGAAGATGCCCCGCTTCTGGCTGGTGGAGAACTTCCCGCCGTAGTACGTCAGCCAGTTGAAGGCCTTGACGTAGTCGACCTTCTTCCACGGCCGGCGCGAGCCCAGGATGGTCGCCGGGAACATCACCGTGTGGAACGGGACGTTGTCCTTGGCCATGAACTCGGTGTAGCGGACGGTCTCGTCGGCCTCGTACCACCAGGACTTCCAGTCCCGCACCTCGCCGGCCGGCGCCGCGTCCGCCCACTCCTTGGTGGCGCCGATGTACTCGATCGGGGCGTCGAACCAGACGTAGAAGACCTTGCCCTCGGCTGCCAGCTCCGGCCACACGTCGGCCGGCACCGGCACTCCCCACTCCAGGTCGCGGGTGATCGCGCGGTCCTGCAGGCCCTCGGTCAGCCACTTGCGGGCGATCGAGGAGGCGAGCACCGGCCAGTGGTCGCCGTGCGCCGCGACCCAGGCCTCGACCTGCTCGGTCAGCTTCGACTGGAGCAGGAACAGGTGCTTGGTCTCGCGGACCTCGAGCTCCGAACTGCCGCTGATCGCCGAGCGCGGCTCCAGCAGGTCCGTCGGGTCGAGCACACGGGTGCAGTTCTCGCACTGGTCGCCGCGCGCCTTGTCGTAGCCGCAGTGCGGGCAGGTGCCGACGATGTAGCGGTCCGGCAGGAAGCGGCCGTCGGTGATCGAGTACACCTGGCGGATCGCCCGCTCCTCGATGAAGCCGTTGGCGTGCAGCTCGCGGGCGATCTCCTGGGTGATCTCCCGGTTCTGCGGCGACGAGCTGCGTCCGAAGTAGTCGAACGAGAGCCGGAAGCCGTCGTAGACCGCCTTCTGCTGGTCGTGCGCCTGCGCGCAGAACTCCGCCACCGGCAGCCCGGCCTCCTGCGCGGCCAGCTCGGCCGGCGTGCCGTGCTCGTCGGTGGCACAGATGTAGAGCACCTCGTGCCCCCGCTGGCGCAGGTAGCGGGAGTAGACGTCCGCGGGGAGCATGGACCCGACCATGTTGCCCAGGTGCTTGATCCCGTTGATGTACGGAAGGGCGCTGGTGATCAGGTGCCGAGCCATCCTCGGATGCTCCAATTTCTCCTGCACGCACCCCTACCCGGAGTGCCGTGACAGGCGCAGGGTCTGGGGGCCGCAACGGGAGCCCGGCACACGCGCCGACTCCCGGGCTGCCTCACAGAGCGGAAGTCCACTGTGGGCAGCCCCGAGTCTATCGAGGCCGCGGACCGTGCTCCCGCCCATTTCGCGTCTCGGACACCGGGAGCGGTGAGGACACCTTTTCGACCGGGCACCGAAGCCTGGGCCAGGCCCTACTGGGACAGGCGATCACGTAGTGCCCCGACCACCGGCTGTCGGACACCCAGCGGGCCCAGACGAGATCGTCGCCGTGGCACAGCCGCTCCTCCGCGAGCCGCCGCCGCTGCTCGGTCGGGCACCACGGGTCCCCGCCGGGCGTGTGGCTCTCGTAGCGGGCCGCCAGCCAGGCGGTGGCCTGCGCCGCGTTCGTCCACGTGCCCCGGACCTGTGTCGAGGGGCGGAGCAGCCACCAGCCGGTCATCATAGGCGGCAGCTCCGAGGCCCTGAACCCGCCGCCCTCCACTGGCCGCCGCTCGGCCTCCCGCGCCAGCAGCCGTCCGTCACCGGCCCACTCGTACCCGTGGAAGTGCACGTCGTTCCTCCTTGCGGGGCCCGGGCCGTCCGCGCCAACCGCGGACGGCCCGGGCGGACGAGCTACGCCGAGAGGCCGAAACGCGCCGGGTCGATACCGGCCGCGTCCAGCTCGTCGGCCGTGAAGAGCAGCGGCCGGACATCGGGTCGCTTGCTGTCCCCGAGAGCGAAGACACCGGGGGCGTCGGGCACGGCGCCGAGCGTCACGCACGACTCGCCGTCGTCCCCGCCGCCCTGGTTGCCGCCGCAGGCGCGCTTGAACTCAACGGTGGTGAGGTCGAGCTCATGGAGGTTGAAGTGATCCATCGCGTGCACCTCTCTGGTGATTCGGGGCGCAACAGGCCCCGCCCCGGCCCGTGTGTTCGGGCGGGGAGAAATTGGAAGGAGGAGGAGCGACGGCTACCCGCGGGCGGACTACCGCTCGAAGAACCTGCCGGGCGCGTCACCCGGCGGCACGAGATCGGAGACGCGGACGACTCGCTCCCGCCCTCCCCTCAACGGCCGGACGTAGAGCCCGAATCGGCGAATCGCCATCACCTCGACCGCGTTCCCGGTCGCGCGCTCGAAGACCCGCTGACCGACTCTCGGGTCCTACCCCTCAGCCACGGCCAGCCACGGCGGACACCATCACTCAGCCGCCGCACGAGTTCGCCGGACGGGACGCGTCGCTGCGGCCCGTCCGGCGTGAAGAGCGGATGCACGATCGCCATCCCGTCGCTCTCACTGACCAGTTCGACCATCAGGCCGGTGGTGAGGTCGAACCGGATCGGATTGTTCTCGATCAGGGAAAGAAGCTCCGCAATGGTCCGGCGACGCCCCGGCGCGAGGCTCGGATCGGCCGGTTCGATGGAATCCGGAACGGACATGGCGGGCTCCCGCGTCTCTCGGCGTTGTTGGGTGAGACACCAGGCTATTTTCCGGAAAGGGTCGATTCCACGATTATTCGCGTAGCTGCATGGATTCGCTACGCGCAGCCCCGGAAGTCCTCGGACCACTGTGTGATCAGGTTCCTGGCGTCGTCTCCGAACACCGACTCGCCCGAGAAGTAGTCAAACAGGTCCCGATAGTGATCCATATCCTTGGGGTCGCGCAGTACGAGCCGCCCGGTGAACAGTTCGATGGTCACCAGCTTGGTGCCGTAGACAGTAAAGGTGTGAAACGGGGCGTCAGCCACCTGAGCCGAGAGCGGCAGGATTCCCATCGTGACATTGGGGAATCGCGAAACGGAGACCAGCCTGTCCAGCTGCACAGCCATGATCGCCGGATCGCAGAGCTTCCAGCGGACGGCGGACTCGGTCAGCAGGAAGTCGAACCGCTTGCTCCGGTCGTACAGGACGGACTGCCGCTCCAGCTTGAGCGCGATCGCCTGGGAGACGTCACAGTCCGCAGGGTCGACCGGAGGGCTCATGGCCGTGCGCATGTACTCGGGTGTCTGGAGTAGCCCGGAGAGCATCGCGGGAAGGAAGTAGCGGATGTGCTTGGCGCCGGCTTCGAGCGCCCCTAGTTCGCGTTGGCGAAGGTGTAGTCCGCGGCGGACGGAGGCGCGCACGTCCTCGTACTCGGCGTTGGCGATGCTCGCCAGCGCAAGGAGCTCTCGCGCCAACTCCTCGTCGACGCCCAGCCCGTCCAGTATCTGCTGGACGTCGACGACGGACGGCAGCGTCTTCCCGGTCTCGATCCGGGAGACCTTGCTCTGACTCATGCCGCAGCGGACGGCCAGGCGCTCACCGGACAGCCCAGAGGCGCGCCGGAGATCCTTGAGCGCTGCTGCGAGGTCTCGGCGCTGCTCTCCGGCCCTGCCGGGGTCGTGGGTCAATCTGAGCTGTACTCCAGGAACGGCACCGACATGGAGATCGCGAGGTCGCGCCAGCGCCGGTATTGCTTCAGGTCCGGGTTGGCCAGGAGTTCTCTACCGACCTGTGCCCCGTCGGGCCGGTACTGCATGTCGACCACGCTGACGCCGTCGAACATCCAGAAGTCCTGATCGGGTAGGCCGGGATTCTGCCGGTCGGTGAGGTCGAGAATCCTGATCTCCTCGCCGGCCGCGACGTTGAACGCGTACGCCGCGAATTCATAGCGCAGATAGTCCGACAGGGGCCGAGTGAGAACGCGGACGCGGCTGATGGTCCGGCCGGTTTCGCGGAAGTGTCGCACCCGGGTCAGCCACGGGTCGTCATCGGGGATGTGGAGTTCTCCCGTGGTCAGGAACTCCCGGTACTCCTCGTCCTCGTCCGGCATGGCGTAAAAGCTCCGGGTCTCCAACCGGAATGCCTCGTGCCCGAACGAGTCGAAGAACGTGCGCCAGGCGTCACCAGCCAAGAGCACGGAACGCCTCCCGGAGCACGCTTTCGGGGATCTCCACGACGGCCTCGCCGTCGGGCGTCCGATGATCCACGGTGTACCCCTGGACGGCAATGGTGCCCCGGTCCGTGGTGTAGACGGTCGGGCAGTCGTCATTGCGGCAGTCCGGGTCGCCGCCCGCGACCCTCGTCAGCTCCACTGCTCCTCCTCCACCTTCGATGCGGATTCGTGATGAGGACACTAGGGAGGCACCAGCGGAGGAGCAAGGATCATGCACGTTCCCGCATGGACTCGCGGTCCCATGGCTGGTCCTGCAGCGCCTCGACTCGGCCTGAACGCCGGGTTCCGTCTCCCGGCGGCCCCTTGCGAGGAGCAAGGGGCCGCCGGAACGATTCGGCTAGAGGTCGACGAAGTGGTCGAATTCGCCGGCCTGGACTCCCTGGACCCAGAGGGCGAACTTCTTCTGGGTCGTGACGACGATGGTGTCGGGATCATCGGACTCGCGGATCTCGATCATGCCGTCGGCGCGGACGCGGACCTCTATCGAGTTGCCACCGTCCTGCGTGCTGGTGCTCGACTTCTGCCACTGCTTGGACATCGCTACGTCTCCAATTCCAGTCCGTGCTTGCGCTCGACCTCTTCCCGCCAACCACCCCGCAAGTCGTGGGGGTGCTCCGCCGGTTCCTGCGGGACATGCTCGGATCCGTCGGGCGCGACCATGACGCGCCCTGCCTCATCCTCTCCGAGCTCGTCACGAACGCTCTCGTGCACCGGGGGAGGCGCCCCCGCAGTCGTGCTCGAACTCCGCGACGGCAGGCTCTACATCACGGTCTCGGACGCCTCCCCCGTCCCCGTCGTCCGCCGGGCCCCGGGCGACGCACGAACCGGCGGCCGGGGACTTGACCTCCTGGACGCGCCTGCCGATGAATGCTGTGTGGAACTCATCGGGTCGTATTTCAAGGCAGTCCGGGCCATTTCGGCGGTCAGTGTCTGATGGCCGTCCTGCTGCTGGCCGGGTTGTTCGTCTCCCTGCTCTTCATGGGCTGGCTGGCCTGGGTGGTCAACTCCCAGCCCCGGGCGAGACGCTCGTCCACCCCGGGGGAGAAGTAGGCACGGTCACCCGGCGGCCAGGCGCCCGGTCAGCCGCTCGCGCGCGGCCGGCCACTCGTCCCGCAGCATCGAGAAGTACGCGGTGTCGCGCCAGACGCCGTTCGCCCGCAGCTTCTCCCGCCGGTGGGTGCCCTCGTACTGCGCGCCGAGCCGCTGGATCGCGTTGCGGGAACGGTCGTTGAGCGCGTCCGTCTTCCACATCACCCGCCCCATGCCCAGCTCGTCGAAGGCGTACGCGAGCAGCAGCAGCTTGGACTCGGTGTTCACCGCCGTCCGCCAGACCGACCGGGCGTACCAGGTGCCGCCGATCTCGACCAGCTCGTCGACGGCGCTGAAGTCGTAGAACCCGGTGATGCCCACGGCGCGCCCGCTCGCGAGGTCGATCACCGCGAACTTCACGGCCGTCCCCGCCTCCACCTCCGCGAGCCGGATGTCGAGGATCGCGCCCAGCTCCTCCTCGGAGGCCGGCGGGAGGAACGGGATCCAGCGCCAGACGTCCGGGTCCGGGCCGACCGAGGCCCAGAGGTCGGCGAGGTGGTCACGGCTCAGCGGCTCCAGCCGCACGTGTCGGCCGGTCAGGGTCACCGAGGCAGGCAGCTTCGCAGTCATGATCCCGAAGGTAGCGCCACTCTGCACTAGATGCAATGGATATCTGCACTAGTGCAAAATCGTCAGGCCGAGAAAGAGGCCCTGCGGGACGCGACGTCCCGCAGGGCCTCCGAAACCGCGGAGCCTCAGGCTCAGATGAACGAGTTGATCTGGATCGTCTCGTCACGGCCCGGGCCGACGCCGATCGCCGAGATCGGAGCGCCGGACATCTCCTCCAGCGCCTTCACGTACGCCTGGGCGTTCTTCGGCAGCTCGGCGAAGGTCTTCGCCTTGCTGATGTCCTCGTTCCAGCCCGGCAGCGTCTCGTAGACCGGCTTGGCGTGGTGGAAGTCCGACTGGTTGTACGGCAGTTCCTCGACCCGGCGGCCGTCGATCTCGTACGCGACGCAGACCGGGATCTGCTCCCAGCCGGTCAGCACGTCGAGCTTGGTGAGGAAGAAGTCGGTCAGGCCGTTGACCCGGGTCGCGTAGCGCGCGATCACCGCGTCGAACCAGCCGCAGCGGCGGTCACGGCCGGTGGTGACGCCGCGCTCGCCGCCGATCCGGCGCAGCGCCTCGCCGTCCTCGTCCAGCAGCTCGGTCGGGAACGGGCCCGAACCGACGCGGGTGGTGTACGCCTTCAGGATGCCGATGACGCGGTCGATCTTGGTCGGGCCGATGCCGGCGCCGGTGCAGGCGCCGCCCGCGGTCGGGTTGCTGGAGGTGACGAAGGGGTACGTGCCGTGGTCGACGTCCAGCAGGGTGCCCTGGCCGCCCTCCAGCAGGACGACCTTGCCGGCCTTCAGCGCCTCGTCCAGCACCAGCGTGGTGTCGGCCAGGAAGGGCTTGATCTTCTCCGCGTAGCCGAGGTACTCCTCCAGCACCAGCTCGGCCGGGATGGCGCGGCGGTTGTAGAGCTTGACCAGCAGCTGGTTCTTGTCGTGGAGCGCGGCCTCGATCTTCTGCTGCAGGATCGACTCGTCGAAGAGGTCCTGCACGCGGATGCCGACGCGGTTGATCTTGTCGGCGTAGGTCGGGCCGATGCCGCGGCCGGTGGTGCCGATCCGGCGCTTGCCGAGGAAGCGCTCGGTGACCTTGTCCAGGGTGCGGTGGTACGGCGTGATCAGGTGGGCGTTGCCCGAGATCAGCAGCTTGGAGGTGTCGATGCCGCGCTCGTTGAGACCGTTGAGCTCGGAGAGCAGCACGCCCGGGTCGATGACGACGCCGTTGCCGATCACCGGCGTCACATTCGGGCTGAGGATGCCGGAAGGCAGCAGGTGCAGGGCATACTTCTGGTCGCCGATGACCACCGTGTGACCGGCGTTGTTGCCACCCTGGTAGCGGACGACGTAGTCGACGGAGCCACCGAGGAGGTCGGTCGCCTTCCCCTTGCCCTCGTCCCCCCACTGAGCGCCAACGAGCACGAGTGCCGGCACAGGCGTACACCCCTTCCGGTTGGGGCATCCTGCGTAGGCCGCAGTCTGCCCCGAGATAGACGAAGCCCCTGGCGCAATAGCGCAAGGGGCTCTTGCACCGAGAGATTACCTGAGGAAGGACCGGTCGTGTCGTCCCTGTCCACGCCTGCAACCGGCGGCCCCGAGCCGCTCCTGCTGCTCCTCGACCCGGCGGCCCGGCAGACCGACGGCGAGTCGGTGCGGATCGCGAAGGACGTCCTCTGCGGAGGGGCGGACGTCAAGGTGGCCTATCCCGAGACCCCGTCCGAGCTCGACCGGGTCCTTTCGCACCGGGGGCGGCGGCGACCGGTCGTGATCGGTTCCGACCTCGCACTGCAGCGGGTGCTCCAGGCCCTGTACCGGCAGCGTGAGCTGGGCGCGGATCCGGTGGGCGTGGTTCCGGTCGGCCGGGCAGGCGAGCTGACGGCGGCCCGCGCACTGGGCGTGCCGGGGGCCCCGGTGGCGGCGGCGCGGGCGGTGCTCTCCGGCGTGCCGCGCAAGCTGGACCTGCTGGTGGACGACGGGGGCGGCGTGGCGCTCGGCGGCGTGCGGATCGCAGGCGGCGGCGTGCGCCGGGCGGTGGGCCGCACGAGTGGTTGGCGTTCGCTATGGGCGAAACTGGCTGCGGCCGAGCAGGGGACCCCACTCACGTCCGCGGCCCGGGACGGGGAGGAGCCGGACCTCGGCGGCGGGCGGGCCGACCACAGCGCCCGACTCCGGGTGGAGGCGGACGGCAGGCTGCTCGCCGACGTCCATCGCCCGGTGCGGGTGGTTCAGGTGACCCTGCCGTCCGGCGACGGGGCCGGCGCCGGCGTGATGGAGATCGTCGTCCGCACGCCGGGCGCCCTGGTGCGCGCCCGGGCGGCGACCGTCTCGGTGGCCGGGCGCGGGTTCGGCTACGAGGTGGACGGCCACCCCGTGGGCCCGGTGCGGGCGCGCACCTGGACGGTCCACCCGAGCGCCTGGGGCCTGCTGCTCCCGGCGGCGTAGCCCGGGCGCGAGGCGGGAGGGCCGGTCCGCCCCGGGTGAGCAGGCTCACGTTGGCCGAACGCCCGGCGAACGCCGGGCGAAGCGCCGTCCGCACACGGAACTCCCCAACAAGCGCGAACCACAAGGCCAAGCGCCCCTCCGCCGAATTCCGGCGTGCTGAAACCGGGCCGCGGTAAGGGGTTTTGTCTACGCGCGTTGCCGGGTGATCGCCCGACAAACCCGGCCGCCCGGGTTCCGGAAGCCTGTGCCAACTGCCCTAGACTCGAAGGCGTGCCACGTGGTGACGGAAGACTCAACCACGATCTTCTTCCCGGCGAGAAAGGCCCCCAGGACGCTTGTGGCGTCTTCGGTGTCTGGGCTCCCGGCGAGGAGGTCGCCAAGCTCACGTTCTTCGGCCTTTACGCCCTGCAGCACCGCGGTCAGGAATCCGCGGGCATCGCAGTGAGCAACGGCTCCCAGATTCTCGTCTTCAAGGACATGGGCCTCGTCTCCCAGGTCTTCGACGAGGCCTCGCTGGGGTCGTTGCACGGGCATATCGCCGTCGGACACGCCCGCTACTCGACCACCGGTTCCTCGGTCTGGGAGAACGCCCAGCCGACCTTCCGGGCGACCGTTCACGGTTCGCTGGCCCTCGGCCACAACGGAAACCTGGTGAACACCGCCGAACTGGCGGCGATGGTCGCCGAACTCCCCGGCGAGGAGCACGTCTCCCGCTCGGGCCGGACGGCCGCGACCAACGACACCGACCTGGTGACCGCCCTGCTCGCAGGCCACCCGGACCTCTCCATCGAGGAGACGGCCAAGGTGGTCCTGCCCAAGGTCAAGGGCGCGTTCTCGCTGGTCTTCATGGACGAGCACACGCTCTACGCCGCCCGTGACCCGCAGGGCATCCGCCCGCTGGTGCTGGGCCGGCTGGAGCGCGGCTGGGTGGTCGCCTCCGAGACGGCGGCGCTGGACATCTGCGGCGCCTCGTTCATCCGCGAGGTCGAGCCCGGCGAGCTCATCGCCATCGACGAGAACGGCATCCGCACCTCCCGGTTCGCCGAGGCCAAGCCCAAGGGCTGCGTCTTCGAGTACGTCTACCTGGCCCGCCCCGACACCTCGATCGCCGGCCGCAACGTGCACCTCTCCCGCGTGGAGATGGGCCGTCGCCTGGCGAAGGAGGCCCCGGTCGAGGCCGACCTGGTGATAGCGACCCCCGAGTCCGGCACCCCCGCCGCGATCGGCTACGCCGAGGCCAGCGGCATCCCGTACGGCTCCGGCCTGGTGAAGAACGCCTACGTGGGCCGCACCTTCATCCAGCCCAGCCAGACCATCCGCCAGCTCGGCATCCGGCTCAAGCTCAACCCGCTGCGCGAGGTCATCGAGGGCAAGCGCCTGGTGGTCGTGGACGACTCGATCGTCCGCGGCAACACCCAGCGGGCGCTGGTCCGGATGCTGCGCGAGGCCGGCGCCGCCGAGGTCCACATCCGGATCTCCTCGCCGCCGGTGAAGTGGCCCTGCTTCTTCGGCATCGACTTCGCCACCCGCGCGGAGCTGATCGCCAACGGCATGACGGTCGAGGAGATCGGCCGCACGCTGGGCGCGGACTCGCTCGCCTACATCTCGATCGACGGCATGATCGAGGCCACCAAGCAGCCGAAGGACCGGCTCTGCCGGGCGTGCTTCGACGGTGAGTACCCGATGGAGCTGCCGGACCCGGCGCTGCTCGGCAAGCTCCTGCTGGAGGCCGAGATCAAGGGCGGCCAGCAGCCGCCGGCCGTCCGCGGCAAGCCGACCAGCGGCAGTGACCTGGACGGCGTCCAGTCGCTGCTCGGCGGAGCGGGCGCGGCAGACGCCCTGCGCCGCCCGTAGTACCTCTCGGTGGGGTCCCGGAACCCGGGGCCCCACCGCCGTTCCAAGCCCCCACCTCGACCCGAAAGGGCCGCACCGCAGTGACCACGAACCAGAACGGCGCCACCTACGCCGCCGCCGGCGTCGACATCGAGGCGGGCGACCGCGCCGTCGAGCTGATGAAGCAGTGGGTGAAGAAGGCCAACCGCCCCGAGGTGGTCGGCGGCCTCGGCGGCTTCGCCGGGCTCTTCGACGCGTCCGCCTTCAAGCGCTACGAGCGGCCGCTGCTGGCCTCGGCCACCGACGGTGTGGGGACCAAGGTCGCCATCGCCGCCGCCATGGACAAGCACGACACGATCGGCCACGACCTGGTCGGCATGGTCGTCGACGACCTGGTGGTGTGCGGTGCCGAGCCGCTGTTCATGACCGACTACATCTGCGTCGGCAAGGTCGTCCCGGAGCGGGTCGCCTCGATCGTCAAGGGCATCGCCGAGGGCTGCGCCCTGGCCGGCTGCGCCCTGGTCGGCGGCGAGACCGCCGAACACCCGGGCCTGCTCGGGCCGGACGAGTACGACGTCGCGGGCGCCGGCACCGGCGTGGTCGAGGCGGACGCCCTGCTCGGGGCGGACCGCGTCCGCGCCGGCGACGTGGTGATCGCGATGGCCGCCTCCGGCCTGCACTCCAACGGCTACTCGCTGGTGCGCCACGTGCTGCTGAACGAGGCCGGCTGGAAGCTGGACCGCAAGGTCGAGGACTTCGGCCGCACCCTCGGCGAGGAGCTGCTGGAGCCGACCCGGATCTACTCGCTGGACTGCCTGGCGCTGACCCGCGCCACCGAGGTCCACGCCTTCTCGCACGTCACCGGCGGCGGCCTGGCGGCCAACCTGGCCCGGGTCATCCCGGACGGCCTGCACGCCCGCCTGGACCGCGGCACCTGGACCCCGCTGCCGGTCTTCCAGACCGTGGCCGAGGTCGGCAAGGTGGCCACCCTGGAGATCGAGAAGACGCTGAACATGGGCGTCGGCATGGTCGCGGTCGTGCCGCCGCACTCGGTGGACGTCGTGCTGTCGATCCTGGAGGACCGCGGCGTCGAGGCGTGGCTGCTGGGCGACATCGTCGAGCGCACGGACGAGCACGACGGCGGTGCGGCGCTCTACAACGCCTACGAGGGCTTCACGGCCGGCTGAGCCGATCCTGCACCGACCGGGCTGGCCGGCCTGACCGCCGTCGCTGGTCAGACCGGCGGGACGACCAGGGGCCTCCCCGCAGCTGCTGCGGGGAGGCCCTTGCGCGTGTCCGAGGCGTTCGTTCGCCGCCGGCGGGCGGGTGCTCGTCCGCCGGGCACGCCACGGAGGGTCACGTCCGGGGCCGGCCGCGCGCGGGAACGCCGAAAACCGGCCCGGCGCCCAGGGCGCCCGGACCGGTCAGGCCAGACTGGTGACTACGCGCGACGGCGGGCCTGGGAGGGCCCGGTGTCCGAATCCGCTTCGTCGTCCTCGTCGACGTCGCCGTAGCGAGCCGCGTATTCCGCGTACGGGTCGTCGTCCTCTTCCTCTTCGATCGGCTCCGGCTCGATCGAAGCGGTAGCGGGCGATACGCCCAGCTCGTTGGACAGACGGTTAGCGTCGAAGCCGCCGCTGTTGTACTTCAGCTGGCGGGCGACCTTCGTCTGCTTGGCCTTGGCCCGGCCGCGCCCCATGGGTCGACCCCCTCAACGGCGGGGCTCACGGCCCCGAGTCTGACACGTGTTCATGTTCAGGATCGGCCTGCCCTAAGTGGAGAAGCCGTCCCTTGGAGCATTAACGGTACCTGTTTCCGCCGCCGGACGGTACGTCGTCGGTGTGACGTGGCGCGCACCGACAGCACCCAAGACCGGGTCTTCCCAGGTCACGAGAGGTTTTGCGGCAGTTTGCACGCTGTCCGGAGGTATCTGAGGTCCGTCGTTCCCGGATCGATTATCCCCCCAAGGGGGACCTCGGATCACCCGATCGGCCGCAGAAGTGAGAATCCGGTTCCACATTGTGATGCGCGGGGGACGAGCGTCCCCCGCGCATCACGGTCGGGCCGGCCGGATCAGGCGCGGCGGGCGCCCGGCAGGAGCACCGAGCGGAGCGCGCTGATCTCACGCATCCGCTTCTCGGCCAGGCGGTCGGCGGCGACGGCCGGCGGGACGCCGTCGGTGGCGGCCCGGGTGAAGATCTCCAGCGTGGTGTCGAAGATCTTCGTGGCCTTGTTCTTGGCCCGCTCGAAGTTGAAGCCCTCGATCTCGTCGGCGACCTGGATCACGCCGCCGGAGTTCACCAGGTAGTCCGGCGCGTAGAGGATGCCGCGGTCGGCGAGGTCCTTCTCGACGCCCGGGTGGGCCAGCTGGTTGTTGGCCGCACCGCAGACCACGGAGGTGCCGAACTCGCCGAGCGCGGCCACCGAGGCGTCGGTGAGGGCGCCGCCGAGGGCACAGGGGGCGTAGACGTCCAGCTTGGCCTGGAGCAGGGCGGCGGTGTCGCCGACGACCTCCACCTCCGGGTGGGCGGCGCGCACGCGGTTGACCGCGGTCTCCGAGACGTCGGTGATGACGACGGTGGCGCCGTCCGCGACCAGGTGGCCGACCAGGTAGTGGCCGACCTTGCCGACGCCGGCCACGCCGACCCGCTTGCCGCGCAGGGTGGGCTGGCCCCAGCGGGCCTGGGCGCTGGCGCGCATGCCCTGGAAGACGCCGAAGGCGGTCAGGATGGAGGAGTCGCCGGCACCGCCGTGCTCGGGGGAGCGGCCCGTGACGAACTGGGTCTCGCGGGCGACCACGTCCATGTCCTGGACGTAGGTGCCGACGTCGCAGGCGGTGATGTAGCGGCCGCGCAGGGACTCGACGAAGCGCCCGTAGGCGCGCAGCATCGCCTCGTTCTTGTCCTTGTTGGGGTCGCCGATGATGACGGCCTTGCCGCCGCCGAGGTCGAGCCCGGCCAGCGCGTTCTTGTAGGACATGCCGCGCGACAGGTTCAGCGCGTCCTCCAGCGCCGCCTCCTCGGAGGCGTACGGGAAGAAGCGGGTGCCGCCGAGGGCGGGGCCCAGCGCGGTCGAGTGGATGGCGATGATCGCCTTGAGCCCGGAGCTGCGGTCGTGGCAGAGCACGACCTGCTCGTGGCCGTCGCCGGGGGCGCCGTCCTGCTCGGTGCGGAAGATCCTGCTGAGCACGCCGGGTGCGGGGTGCGTCGCGGAGGTCTGTACGTCGGTCACTGTGGTGACTCCAGCATTCGAGGCCCGCTGCTGTGGTGCGGGCGCCTAAGGCGAAGAGTAGTCGCGGGGGCGCCCGCGATCTGCCCCCTTGTCCGAGCTCGAGCCACTTGTCCGAGTGCTGAGACTCGGGGGCGCGGAGTGCGTCCGCGAACGGCTCGCGGCCGGAGCCCTCCCGGCAGGCGGCCGGTGCGTGCGACGATGCAGCACGTGACCGTCGTACGCACCTCCGTGCAGCCGCCCTACGCCGCCCACCTGCGGGTCTACGAGCCGCTGGCCGCGTACCCGGAGGCCGAGCGGGCGCGTTGGCAGGCCTACGTGGCCGAGCACGGCCCGGACGCGGCGGAGGCGGGCCGCCCGGTCGCCGCGGCGGCACTGGAGGAGCAGCGGACGGCACTGGCGGAGCTGGTGGGCCGCACGCCCCGGCCGCTGCCGGAGCGGGAGAGCGAGCGGGCCTTCGTCCGGGCACTGGACGGCGTGCTGTACGTCTGCCCGTGGGCGACCAGGCTGCGCAGCTGGCAGGCGCTGGAGGAGCTGGCGGGGGCCGCCCCGGTGGCGCTGGTGGACACGGCGCTGCCGCCCGCCTCCCGGGCTGCCGCGGAGGCGGACCGGGACCGCTGGCGGGCGGAGCACCCGGACGCGCGGCCGTGGATCCTGACCAGCCGGTGGGAGGTGCCGGTCCGCTGGTTCCTGCCGTTCGGGGAGGAGGACCGCTGCTTCGTGCCGGCCGGGGGGCCCGGCGGGGAGGCGGCCGGGGCCGCCGCGGCCCCGGCCGCCGCAGGAGGGGGGAAGGGGGAGGGGCCGGCGCTCTTCTACCTGACGCCGATGGCACAGGCCCGCCGGCGGGTGGCCCGGGCGTACCGGGCGTTGCGCGAGGCCGTGCCGGAGGGGGATCTGGTGCGCGGCGCGGAGCAGGTCGGGCGGTGGCTGGAGGAGTTCCACCCGCGCTCGCTGGTGGAGCTGGACTACGGGGGGCTGGTTCACCTGCTGGGGCCGGAGCGACTGCTGGCGGACCGTTCGGCGGGGGAGCTGGAGGACGGGCTGCGCGCGCTGCGGGAGGGGGACGCGGCGGAGGCGCTGCGGGCCTACGAGGAGCTGACGGTCCGCTGGCGGCGGGTGCTGGCCCTGCGGTACGCGAACTGAGCGGTTCTCCGGGGCCCGGACGGCGGCCCGCGCGGCGGCCCGCGCGGTGGCCCTGAGCGGGCGTCACCGCGGGCCCGGCGGCCTGTCGGTGGTACTTGTAAGACTGAAGGGGTCCTACGGCCCGAGTGGTATGACCAAGGTCCCGGTTCGGGTCAATAGCTGTCGAACGTGACACTACTCACCGTTGACGCGAACTTACCCCTATGTGCAAAAATGGGACAACCAGCCCAACTTCACGTGAGCGTGCCCACTTTTGGGTGGTTCTGGAGTCGATGCGTGCTTTGCGGGGAAACGGCGGGTCTGGTCCCCTCGTAACTAGATGTCACTATAAAGTGACTGTCCGTTATGGGGTGGTCCATCGCCATCCGTCGGCCTTGAACCCGTGAGGGCTCAATTTTGGCGGTTTGGTCGATAGGGCTGGACGGATGGTGTAGTTGTAGACACCAGGACAAGCCGTTCGTCCTATAACCGACTCGGCCCGTCTATGCCATTTCGGGCATCGCGGGCCAAGGTGCAGAATTTGAAGGATAGAACCGCCCTGGTTCGGTTCTCCCGAGGAGGCCGCTCATGACCGCTCGTACCCCTGATGCTGAGCCCCTGCTGACGCCGGCAGAGGTAGCCACCATGTTCCGCGTGGACCCGAAGACGGTTACCCGCTGGGCCAAGGCGGGCAAGCTCACGTCCATTCGCACCCTCGGCGGCCACCGCCGGTACCGCGAGGCGGAGGTGCGCGCTCTGCTGGCCGGTATTCCCGCCCAGCGCACCGAGGCCTGACGGCCGAAGGCTCTTTCAAAGGGGCCGCTTACCGGACTCCGCCGGGTCCGGTAAGCGGCCCCTTTGCGTGCCCCGGCGCGATCGGCGGGGGCGCTGCCGGGGAGCATCCCGGTCGCCCGGAATGTTGAACTCCACATAACGATTTGATGGGCGTGGGGCGGGGGGGATTTACTGTGAATAGCAGTGCAATTTTACATATTAAATTAGCGGCCGCGCGGAGGGGGTGAAGACCGTGTGTTCGCCGGGGAAGGTGAGTGACGACCGTCACACGGTCTGTCACTTGTGGTCTAGACCTAGTCCAGGGTATAAGCGGGCGGCGGTGAAACGACGAGAGGCCCGGAACCAAACGGTTCCGGGCCTCTCGGCTACGGCGATCCCGACGGGACTTGAACCCGCGACCTCCACCTTGACAGGGTGGCGAGCTAACCAACTGCTCCACGGGACCAGAGATTTCTGATCCGTTCGCTTTGCTTGCCGCGCTGCGAACAAGACAGATCGTAGCCCATGTGGGGCCCCCAGGTCGAACTGGCTCCTGAGGGCCCCCGGCCCGCTGAGCTGGGCGGCCTCACAACGTCGCCCGGGCCGCCTCCATCGCCTTCATGATCCGCTTCTCGGAGACGGGGGTCGGCGTACCGAGCGACTGCGCGAAGAAGCTGACCCGCAGCTCCTCGATCATCCAGCGGATCGCCAGCACCTCCGGCGAGGGCTGCCGGCCCGCCGGCACCGCCGCCAGCAGCTCCCCGTACTCCTGCTGCACCTGCTGGACCTTCAGCAGCTGCTGGGCGTCCCGCTGCGGGTGGTTGGGCAGCGCCTCCAGCCGGCGGTCCACCGCCAGCAGGTAGCGCTTGAGGTCCGGCAGCCGCTGCCAGCCCGTCTCGGTGACGAAGCCCGGGTGCACCAGCGAGGCCAGGTGCAGCCGGACGTCGTTGACCGCCGACAGCAGCACCGGGCTGCTCACCGACTTCAGCCGGGTCGACGCCTTGTGGAAGGCGATCAGCGCGGAGGCGGTCTTCAGCGTGGTGTCCGCCGAGAGGTCGTACAGGTCCGCCCGTACCTTGTCGTGCAGCTTGCCGAAGGCGGCCTCGTCCCAGGCCGGACCGCCGGCCAGGGACATCAGCCGGTCGGCGGCGCAGGCCACCACGTCCTCGAAGAGCGCCGGGATCGAGCCGTGCGGGTTGTACGACAGGGCGAGCTTCGCCTGGTTGCCCAGCCGCCCCTGGATCGACTTCGCCGGGGAGGTGGTGGTCAGCATCAGCAGCCGCCGGGTGCCCGCCCACATCGCCGCGGCCTGCGCCTCCGGGGTGTCGAACAGCTTGACGCCGACCGCGTCCTGCTCGTCCACCAGCGCCGGGTAGGCGCGCAGCGAGTGGCCGCGCGAGCGCTGCTCGAAGGTCCGCTGCAGGACGGGCAGCGAGGCCGGCCAGGCGGTCAGCCCGGACTGCTCGATGCCGCGCCCGGAGGCGGCCGAGGAGAGCGTCTCCTTGAGCTTGGGCTTCAGCTTCAGCCGCAGCTCCTCCAGGTCCTTGGACTCGGCGAGGTTCCGGCGGCCGTCCACCACCCGGAAGGTCACCTTGAGGTGCTCCGGCACCCGCTCCTCGTCCCAGGCCTCCGGCGGCACGGTGACCGCCGTCAGCCGCTTGAGGACGAGCTCCAGGGTGGGCAGCAGCGGCTCGCCGGACCCGAAGGTGCCGGCGGCCTGGCGCTCCCTCACCTGGCGCAGCGCCGCCCTGGCGAAGTCCGGGGCCGGGACGAAGTTGCGCCGGACCGCCTTGGGGAGCGACTTGATCCAGGCGGTGACCAGTTCCTCGCGCAGGCCGGGGATCTGCCAGTCGAAGCCCTCCGCGGTCACCTGGTTGAGCACCGGGAGCGGGATGTGGACGGTCACGCCGTCCGCGTCGCTGCCCGGCTCGAACTGGTAGGTCAGCTTGAAGCGGAGCTTGCCCTGCTGCCAGTGGTCCGGGTAGTCGGCCTCGGTGACGCCGTCGGCGGCGTCGTTGATCAGCATCGACTTCTCGAAGTTGAGCAGGTCCGGCTGCTCGTGCCGGGCCTTCTTCCACCAGGAGTCGAAGTGCCGGGTGGAGACGACGTCGTCCGGCAGGCGGCTGTCGTAGAAGTCGAACAGGGTCTGGTCGTCGACCAGGATGTCCCGGCGGCGGGCCCGGTTCTCCAGTTCCTCGACCTCGCCGAGCAGTTTGCGGTTCTCGGCGAAGAAGCGGTGGTGGGTCTCCCAGTCGCCCTCGACCAGCGCGTTGCGGATGAACAGCTCGCGGCAGAGCTCCGGGTCGATCCGGCCGTAGTTGACCTTGCGCTGGGCGACGATCGGCATCCCGTAGAGGGTGACCTTCTCGTAGGCCATCACCGCGCCGGCCTTCTTCTCCCAGTGCGGCTCGCTGTGGCTGCGCTTGATCAGGTGGCCGGCCAGCGGCTCCACCCACTCGGGCTCGATCCTGGCGTTGATCCGGGCCCACAGCCGGGACGTCTCGACCAGCTCGGCCGACATCACCCAGCGCGGCGGCTTCTTGAACAGGCCGGAGCCCGGGAAGACCGCGAACCGCGCCCCGCGGGCGCCGCCGTACTCGCGCTTCTCCACGTCGAACAGGCCGATGTGGGAGAGCAGGCCGGCCAGCAGCGACTGGTGGATCCGGTCGGCGTCCGGCTCGGCGTCCGGGTGGGGCTCCTCGATGGTCACGCCGAGCTGCTTGGCGACCGTGCGCAGCTGCGAGTAGATGTCCTGCCACTCCCGTATCCGCAGGTAGTTGAGGAACTCGGCCTTGCACATCCGGCGGAAGGCGGAGGAGGAGAGCTCCTTCTGCTGCTCCCGGACGTAGCGCCACATGGCCAGGTACGAGAGGAAGTCGGAGGTCTCCGACTGGAAGCGGCGGTGCCGGTCGTCGGCCGCCTGGCGCTTCTCGGTGGGCCGCTCCCGCGGGTCCTGGATGGAGAGCGCGGCCGCGATCACCATGACGTCGCGGACGCAGCCGTTCCGGTCGGCCTCCAGGACCATCCGGGCCATCCGCGGGTCCACCGGGAGCTGGGCCAGCTTGCGGCCGAGCGGGGTGAGGCGCTTGCGGGCGTCCTTCTCGTCCGGGTTCAGCGCCCCGAGCTCGTGCAGCAGGTTGACGCCGTCCTTGATGTTGCGGGAGTCCGGCGGGTCCAGGAACGGGAAGGCGGCGATGTCGCCGAGGCCGGCGGCGGTCATCTGGAGGATGACCGAGGCCAGGTTGGTGCGCAGGATCTCGGCGTCCGTGAACTCGGGGCGGGAGAGGAAGTCCTCCTCCGAGTAGAGCCGGATGCAGATGCCGTCCGAGGTGCGGCCGCAGCGGCCCTTGCGCTGGTTGGCGCTGGCCTGGCTGATCGCCTCGATCGGGAGCCGCTGCACCTTGGTGCGGTGGCTGTAGCGCGAGATCCGGGCGGTGCCCGGGTCGATCACGTACTTGATGCCGGGGACGGTGAGCGAGGTCTCGGCGACGTTGGTCGCCAGCACGATCCGGCGGCTGCTGGAGCGCTGGAAGACCTTGTGCTGCTCGGCCGAGCTCAGCCGGGCGTAGAGCGGGAGGACCTCGGTGGACTTCAGCTTCATCCGGTTGAGCGCGTCGGCGGTGTCGCGGATCTCCCGCTCGCCGGAGAGGAAGACCAGGATGTCACCGGGGCCCTCCGCCTGCAGTTCCTCGGCGGCGTCGCAGATCGCCTGGATCTGGTCGCGGTCGCGGTCGGCGTCGGTGGAGTCGTCCTCGGCGTCCTCGTCGAGGATCGGGCGGTAGCGGACCTCGACCGGGTACGTCCGGCCGGACACCTCGATGATCGGGGCGTCGCCGAAGTGGCGGGCGAAGCGCTCGGGGTCGATGGTCGCGGAGGTGATGACGACCTTGAGGTCCGGGCGGCGGGGCAGCAGCTGCTTGACGTAGCCCAGGATGAAGTCGATGTTGAGGCTGCGTTCGTGCGCCTCGTCGATGATCAGGGTGTCGTACTGGCGCAGCTCGCGGTCGGTCTGGATCTCCGCGAGCAGGATGCCGTCCGTCATCAGCTTGACCAGGGTGTCCTGGCCGACCTGGTCGGTGAACCGGACCTTCCAGCCGACCGCCTCGCCGAGCGGGGTGCGCAGCTCCTCGGCGACCCGCTCCGCCACCGTGCGGGCGGCGATCCGGCGGGGCTGGGTGTGGCCGACCAGGCCGCGGATGCCGCGGCCCAGCTCCAGGCAGATCTTCGGGATCTGGGTGGTCTTGCCGGAGCCGGTCTCGCCCGCCACGATCACCACCTGGTGGTCGCGGATGGCCGCCAGGATCTCGTCCTTCTTCTGGCTGACCGGGAGCTCGGCGGGATAGGTGATGGTCGGGACGGCGGCGCGGCGCTGCTCGACCAGCAGTTCGGCGCGCTCGATGTCGCCGGCGATCTCGGCGGCGATCTGCGCACGCGCCTCGGGCTTGCGGACCCGGCGGGCGCCCTCCAGACGGCGCCCGATCCGCACCTCGTCGCGGAGGGTCAGCGCGGGGAGACGGGCGGCCAGCTCGCCGATGCCCGGGCCCGTGTCGGGCGCCTGGGCGGATGCGTCGGCGGACTGGACTGCGGGAGAACTCACTGCGGGCATCCCTCTAGGTTCGCAAGGAGGCGGGGTGGTGTGCACCCCGGTTTTCGAGCCCCTCCAGTGTCACAGCCGCCGGTGCGGACACGCGAACCCCGGGCGGCCGGTCGTTCGAACGGCGGTCGGCGGCGCAGGGGGCCGGCCGCGGGCGCGCCTCGGCGCGGGTGGGCAGGGGCGGGGCGGGCGGAGAGGCCGGGCCGGCCGGGCGACCGGTTCGGTGCCGCGGGGGGCTCAGCGGCCCAAGGCGTCCTCGTCCGGGCCGGGCAGCCAGTCCCGCGCAGGGTCGTACTCCAGCCAGCGGCTGCGCCGCGCCTCCTCGCCGAACGCCTCCAGCAGCGGTTCCAGTCGGGGGTGCGGCTGGGCGTCGTCCTCGCGCCACACCAGCGACCAGGCGTAGAGCGGTGTGGGGTCGACCAGCGGGACGGTCCGCACACCGGGCCGACCGTCGCTCGCCGCCGGGGGGTCGGGCAGCGGGCAGTCGGCGGGGAGGAGGGAGAAGCAGGTCGGGTCGGTGCGCACCCTCTCGACGAAGTGCTCCAGGCCGAGGTTGGTCGAGCCGGCCCGCCCCTCGACGCCGAACCGGTCGGCGAACCGGGTCAGGAAGTCCAGCCGGTCCACCGCGGCCGGGTAGCGCAGCACGCTGTCGCGCAGGTCGGCCGGGCGGAGCGTGTCCCGCCCGGCCAGCGGGTGGTCGGTGCTCAGCAGCGCGTCCACCGGCTCCAGCCGGACCAGCCGGTGCGCCAGCCCCGCGTCCCGGCCGTCCGGCAGCGGGTGCACCCGGCCGAACCCGGCGTCCGACTCGCCCCGCAGCACGGCGGCCGCCACCGACGGCAGGTCCCGCCCCGGCACCGGCTCCACCTCCAGGCCCGGCAGCCCCTCGACGGCGCGCGCCACGGTCCGCATCGGTGCGTACAGGTGCCCCCACACGTCGATGCGCAGCGGCCGCCGCGGACGGGCCACCGCCGCCACCGCCCGGTCGCCGTCGACGAGCAGCCGGCGGGCCGGATCCAGGAAGCGTCGGCCGGCCGGGGTCAGCCCGACGCCGTGCGCGTCGCGGTCGAGCAGCCGGGCCCCGAGCGCGGCCTCCAGCCGGGCGACCCGCTTGGAGAGCGCCTGCTGGCTGATCGCCAACCGTGCGGCGGCGCGCCCGAAGTGCAGCTCCTCGGCCGCCGCCGTGAAGGCGCGGACCTGGGCGAGATCGAGATCCATGGCCGCCCAGCGTAGGGGCGACAACGGTCGGTTGTCCTCCCACCTGAGCGGTTGTTGGACCGGCCCCGGACGGCCGGGGTCTGCTGGGAACCGCCCCGGGACCGCCGCCGCGGCCGCCGGACCGCCCGGCGCGGGGCCGAGGGAGGGAGCAGGAGCATGAAGGCGCTGACACCGACCGGACGGGCCGACGCCGCGGTCGGGTTCGCCGAGGTGGAGCAGCCGCGGCCGGGCCCTGGCGAGGCCCTGGTCAAGGTCGAGGCGTTCTCGGTCAACCGGGGCGAGACCTTCCAGCTGGAGGCCCCCGGGCCGGGCTGGCGCCCCGGCAAGGACGTCGCCGGACTGGTCGTGCAGGCCGCCGCCGACGGGTCCGGCCCGGGCGTCTGCCGCCGGGTGGTCGGCCACCCGCCCGCCGGCGGCTGGGCCGAGTACGTCTGCGTCCCGACCGCGTCGCTGGCCCAGATCCCGGACGAGCTGGACAGCGTGCGGGCCGCCGCCCTGCCGCTGGCCGGCCTGACCGCCGTCCGGCTGCTGCGCACCGCCGGGGCCCTGGCCGGCCGCCGGGTGCTGCTGACCGGCGCCTCCGGGGGCGTCGGCCACTACGTCACCGAGCTGGCCGCGGCCGCCGGAGCCGAGCTGACCGTCGTCACCGCCTCGCCGGAGCGCGGCCGGCGCCTGGCCGAGCTGGGCGCGGCGGAGGTGGTGCACGAGCTCTCCGCGGCGCGCGGGCCGTACGACCTCGTGCTGGAGTCGACCGGCGGCCCGAACCTGCCGCTGGCGCTCACCCGGCTGGCCCGGCGCGGCACGCTGATCTGGTTCGGCCAGGCCTCCCGGACGCCTGCGACGCTCGATTTCTTCGGCTTCTTCGCCGGGCCGGAGTCGGCCACCCTGCGGCACTTCCACTACGCCGACTCCGACGTGCCCGACGGGGTGGACCTCGCCACCCTGGTCCGCCTGGTGGGCGAGGGCCGGCTGACCCCGGAGATCGGCCGGGTCGCGCCCTGGACGGAGACCGCCGCCGTGCTCACCGATCTGCGGGAGCGCCGGATCCGCGGCAAGGCCGTGCTCACCCTGGCCTGACCCCGCGGGCCGGCCGGCGCCTGACCGGCCCACCGCCCGCGCGCGCCCATCCGCCCTCCCCACCCGCCGTACCCACCAGCCGTACCCACCAGCCGTGCCCACCCGCCGTGCCCGAACCCGCAGAGGAGCGAACCGCACCCATGACCGGCACCCCGTCCCCGGCCCCGTCCCCGGCCCTCCCCGACCTCTCCTTCCTCGACCACCCGGAGCTGCTCCCGGCCTTCGTCGAGGAGAACCGCCCCCGCGCCACCGGGGCCGGGTTGGACCCGCACGAGTACACCCGGGTCACCGCCCCGCTGCGCTCCCTGCACGAGTGGCCCGCAGCCTGTCGCGCGGCCGGCCGCCGTCACCTGGCCGCCGCCGACCGCGCCGCCGCCCAGGGCCGTACGGTGTCGGCAGGCGAGGCGTACCGGGTGGCCGCCCGCTGGTTCCACGTCGCCGGTCTGCTGCCGCACCCCGACCGCTCGGCCGCGGCAGAAGCCGCCGCCGAGGCGGACGAGGCGATGCGCCGGGCGCTGGCCCACCTCGACCCGGCGGCCGAGCGGGTCGAGGGCGGCTCCTTCGCCGGTTGGCTCCGCCGCCCGACCGGGGTGGCCCATCCCCCGGTGGTGCTGGTCGTCCCGGGGATGGACTCCGGCAAGGAGGAGTTCCACGCCGTCGCCGAGGCCCTGCTGGCCCGCGGCACCGCGGTCCTCGCCCTGGACGGGCCGGGGCAGGGCGTGCTCGCCGCGACCAGCGCACCCGAGCCGGACTACCACCGCGTGGTCGGCCGGGTGATCGACGCCCTGACCACGCACGGCGGCGTGGACACCGACCGGGTGGGCGTGATCGGCCTCAGCCTGGGCGGCTACTACGCGGTGACCGCCGCCGCCCACGAACCCCGGATCCGCGCCACGGCCGTCGTCAGCGGCCCGTACCGGCTGGACTGGGACGCCCTGGTCCCCTTCGTCACGGCGACCCTGACCCAGCGCTGCGGTACCCCGGAGGAGGCCCGAGCCTTCGCCGCCCGCGTCGACCTGACCGGTCTCGCCCCGGCGGTCGCCGGTCCCCTCCTCGTCGTCGAGGGCGGCGAGGACCGCATCCCGGGCGTCACCAACGCCGACGTCCTGGCGGACCGGGCCCCGCACGCGGAACTCCTGCTGGTGCCGCACGGCAACCACCTGCTGGGCAACGCCCTCGCCGACTGGCTCCCCGCCGCCGCCGACTGGCTCACCGCCCGACTCGGCACCCCGTCAGCCCGGTGACCGGGTCGCCAGGTCCTCAGTAGCCGAGCAGCCCGTCGGTGACCAGCTCGAAGTCGAACGGTTCGGGGAGGTGCAGTGTCTCGCCGAACTCGATGTCCTCACGACGGTGGTACTTGGTGCCGTCAGGGCGGCTGAACAGGGTGACCGTCTTCTGCCGGGCATCGACCAGCAGGTAGAGCGGGATCCCCATCAGCGGGTAGTCACGCACCTTGCCGACCCAGTCGTTCTCCGGGTTGGAGGGGGAGACGAGTTCGACGGCGATGGCGGCGAGCTCGGCGGGGACCTGGTTCTCGGTGGTCTCCAGGGCCTCCGCGGGGAGGTAGGTCAGATCGGGGTTGCGGCTCTTGCCGACGTTCGGTGACACGAGGTCCGTGTTCTCGCTCGGCAGCAGCTCGGCGGGCACATGGGCGTCGAACTGGCGGCGCACCACCAGGAGGTTCCGCTGGTGGATGCCCGTGGCGCTGACCATCATCACGATGGTGTCGCCCGAGATCTCGACCTTGAACCCGTCAGGCAGGCTCCTGCGGGCTTCGTCGAGGAGGGCGAAGTGCTCCGGGTTCATCAGCGGCGTCTCCTGACGGTGGACCGGCGGCATCTCAGCGTAGCTCCGGGGAACGCGAAAGGCCCCGTGAACTCTCCGGGGCCTTTCCCACGGTGGCCAGGGCCGGGGTCGAACCGGCGACCTTCCGCTCTTCAGGCCACGCCGGGGCATTGGAATGCCCTGATGTGAGCGCTTCTGCCGTCCGTAGGAGTGCGGCTTCGGACGTCATCGTGCGCGGCGGTTGGCGTCAGTGTTGGCGTCAATCGGAGTTACGGGATCGGTGAGCTTGCGTCCCGCGCCGATCCAGCCGACGAGACCTCGGATCTGCTCGACGGTGCGTGGCTGCTCGGGTTCCATCATCGCTTCCTGTCTGGCTCGGGCTTGGCGGATTCCACCATCAGGGGTCGGGGTCCCGCTAAGGTCGCAGCGATGAGCGAGTACCAGTACTACGAGTTCCTGGCGATCGACCGGCCGCTGACCAGCGACGAGCAGGAGCAACTGCGGGCGCTGTCCACCCGAGCCCGGATCACCGCGACCAGCTTCACCAACGAATATCAATGGGGCAACTTCCGCGGTGATCCGAGGCGGATGGTGGAGCAGTACTACGACGCTCACCTCTACCTGACCAACTGGGGCACCCACCGGGTGATCCTGCGCGTGCCCAAGGGGCACCTCGCGCTGCGGGCGGTGGAGCCGTACTGCTTCGACGAGTGCGTCGAGTCGTGGACGACCGAAACCCACCTCGTTCTGGACCTAAGCAGCGAGGACGAGGGCGCGGATCGGGAGGAGGGCGCCGAGGACTCGCTCGGTGCCATCGCTGGGGTACGGGCCGAGCTGGCTTCCGGGGATCACCGTGCCCTGTACCTCGCGTGGCTGTCCGCCATCGGCGCTTGGGCGCTGCAGGACGATGACGAGGAGGCTTACCAGGACGAGGTCGAGCCCCCGGTCCCGGCCGGGCTCGATCGGCTCACCGCACCGCAGCGAGCGCTCGCGGACTTCCTGCGCGTCGACGCCGACCTGCTGGCGGTCGCCGCTCAGGCCAGCCCGCCCGCCCCCGCCCCTCGGAAGCGGCCCGGGAAGAAGGAGCTGGCGCCGCTGATCGCCGCGCTTCCCGAGACGGAGAAGGATGACCTCCTCTTGCGCCTCGCGTTGGGTGGCGAGCCTCAGCTGGGAGCTGAACTCGTGCGCCGGCTGCGGGGCGAGCCGTCTGTCGCGACCGTGCCGGGGCAGCGCTCCGCCGCCGAACTGCTGGATGCCGCGCACGCGCGAGTCGCTGAGCGTCGGCAGCTCGCCGAGCAGGATCGAGTGGAGGCTCGGGCGGCGAAGCTGTCCATCCTGGCTGCCGACGAGGAAGCGATCTGGCGCGAGGTCGAGAGCCACGTCGCCCGTAAGCAGGCGGCCCGCTACGACACCGCCGTGGCCCTCCTGGCCGAGCTCCGTGGCGCCTGTGACCACGTCGGGCGCGGACTGGAGTTCCGGCAGCGGCTGGCCGCGCTCCGCGACCGGTACCGGCACCTGCCCGGCCTGCTGCGCCGGCTCGACGACCGGGCCTTGCGGGGCTGAGGCCCGTCCTTCCCACTGGTGGGTCCGCCGAGGGACACCGCCGACTCCGGCTGCAACCCGGCGACCGGGGTCAGCGGCCCTCGGTCCAGAACTGCTGGAGTCGCGCGATCGCCTGGGCCTTGTCCAGCTCGGCGACCTGGTCCTCGGCGAGTCCGACGCGGTTGATCAGCATGTGGACCAGATCCGCGGGAAGCGCGTCGCGTGGCGGCTCGGGCACGCCTCGATCGGGCAGTGTGCCGTCCAGGACGCACGGCCAGAAGACATTCTCCGTCACGTCCAGCTGATCGCGGAGGATGTGTGCCCACATGCTCGCGCCGTACGCGGTGCGGTCGACCGGATGCGACACCCGAGTGCGCAGGATCCGCCCATCGGGGAGCGCGAACTCATAGGTGATGTGGTGGGTGCCGGTGCGGCCGCGCGCGTCACGTACACGGTCCCAGCCTTCAACCTTGCAGAACTGCTCGTGTCGTTCGCGGGTCGGCTGAGGCCAGGTCACTTCGCGACTCCGAGCAGCCAATCGCGGAGCTGCGCGTCGTCGCTGAGGCCGATCAGCTGAACGAGGCCCCAGTTGTCGCGGTGGTTGGGAGCGCTCAGGAGTCGGTCCTGCCAGTCCTCCGCGTACTCGCGGAGCGCGTCGACCATCTCGTCGATGGCCTCATCAAACGTGCCGCCGTCCGCGGCGACCGGGAGGCCGGGGAAGAACACCGACCAGCCACCGCCCTCGGCGACTACCTCGGCCTTGGACGGGCACAGCAGCGTGAGGGCATGGCGCAGCCGCCCCGCGTCGACCACCGCCGCGTACCCGGTGTCACGGCGAACGGTCGCGACCCGGCCCTGCCCGGCCGCGTCCAGTAGGTCCTTCAGGTGCGCTCGGGCTTCGGTGTAGCTCTCGTAATGGACTGCTGTCATGGGAGCCTCCTCGTCCGAGAACCAGGGTCGCCCCCGCTGTGAAGTACGTCAAGTACGTCACGTACTTGCCGACAGGCGAGAGGATGGTGATCCTCCGCCGTCCCGTTGGCGTCGAACAACACGAAAATGCCCCCGAAGCGATTTGCTTCGAGGGCATCGTGCCTGTTCAGGCGCCTGTGGCCAGGGCCGGGGTCGAACCGGCGACCTTCCGCTTTTCAGGCCGCGTGAGGGCTGCCTGCCTCGGCACGCCGACCACAGCGGTTGGCCTCGTTTGTGCTGCGGCGTCCAGCTCTGTGCGCCGCTGTTGGCGTACGGGGTGGTGTACGCCAAGCAGCAGGTGGGTGCACGGTGGAGCCCTCAGCTGTGTGGTTCTGACTGATCGCTTGGCGTTCGCGAGTGCGGCGGCTCAGTGTGCGATCGGAGCCACCCCAAGAGGGCGGCTCGGCAGACATCAGCAGCCGTCCGATGCAGTCCGCTCTCAGCGATTTGATTTGGAGTTGGCGCGATGAAGCCTGTTTCCTCGTCCATCTCAAGCAGGCTGCTTCCATGCGTGAGGTCTGAGCGAGTGTCGTAGAGTAGCCTTCGGGCGCGCTTATCCTCGGGGGAGCCAGTTGGTGGCGCATATTGGCCAATGAAGCTATTGAACAGCTTGGTTGGGCCATCGGCTATCGGGCGCCGGCACTCCTCGCAGTCGGGCGCGGAATCTGACGTGATTGTCATCGCTTCGATTGCCTGAATGAAGAACTGAAAGCTTGCCGAATTTGAAGAGCTGAATACCTGCCTCGCTAGGTGCATCCAATAGGATGCCCTAAGGATTCTCCGGCGATCTTCGCTGTCGAGATTGGAGAATGCTTGCAGGTGTTCTGAAATGTCTGGCCGAAGCGTTAGGCTGTCGCCGATTGATATCCCAAGCCCTGGCGGCTTGAGCTGGATTTCTGGTAGATCCCCCCGGCTTGATAGCGAATCAGCTGGACCGTCGAGCGCCCCTGTGCAGTGGTATCCGAACTGTGCGTATTCGCTATGTAGGTCATCTATCGGTGCGGCCGGGTCGTGTGTGCTCCACGTGGGGACGAGGACCCATCCCTTGGCGGACGCATTAGGGATCTTCAGGCCGGGGATGAGCAAGGAAAGGATCAGTGTGTACTGGCGAATTGCGCGAGCGGATCGGAAGCCATTCACCCAGGGGTCGGGCGCGCCCAGGTAGCTAATTTCGCAGATTAGTGGATGGTCTGCGAGCAGGAAAGGCGGCTGGGGTGAGCCGGGAGGTACAGGGCGCAGGACGATCTGGTCTTTGAATCGCCAGTAGCCATCGACCGGAACATGAGAGTATAGAATCGCCTTGGCGACCTTACGTACGGGAGCCACCAATAGCTTCTCTTTCACCTCCAGCTCAATCTGGTCGAGTAGTTGATTCGTCAGTCCCGACAGTGGGGTAAGGTTGGATATGGCCCCAGTCTTCTTGTCGTAGGTTATGCGCATTCGGGCGCGCCCGTTCGTGAGCTCAACGCTGCGGTCCGATTGGTACTGTCCGGACGGAAAGAAGTTGACCAGAATATTTCTGAGCTCGCTATCATCGACCTCCCCCATGTGAAGTCTGCGCTCTAGTTGATTCCGTCCAGTGCTGCCCATGGCTGCCTCTCCTGTGGGTAGGGTGGCTATAGCTGGGGTTGCGATTTTAGATGGCCCTGGCAATCTCATCCACTGAATAGATGATGATTACGGCCGCCGGGACCTGCTCGCCAGCGGCGAGCAGGTCTCCGAGTTGGCGAGCTGCTGTGGAGTGGTGATCACGACTGCGGCTTGTGGGTGAGGTTCCTGAGACCCCAAGGCGCTTGGCAGAAGGCGACCGCAGCGTCATCGCTGGCCTTGTAGCGGGGCCAGCGCACGCCATCCGGGTCGGTGGCCTCAATCGTCCGAACTGACGAAATCAGTCCTTCGACGCCCGACTCCCGGAGCGTGGTGAACACCTCGCTCCAGGAAGCCGCACGATACTCGGTCACCAGCCGCGACACGCCATCGGACATGACGGCGACCGCCTCTACACCAGCCAATGGCATTACTCCGGTGAGCGCGTGGTGTGCCGCTTCGCCGTTGGAGGCCGCTACCCAGTAGCCGCCAGGGGTGTTCCTGGTGAGCCGCTGTGCCGTAACCATTCGACGGAGGCTCTCGGCGTGCTCCGGCGAGCCGGTGGTGAAGCGTTCCGTCTCCGCGCGAAGCTCGGGCACCACGGTGTCCACCCGCAAGTCGGTGAACACCTCGTAGCCGCCGCCACGCTCGACAACGATGGGAGAATCGGCCAGGACCAGGTACTCGAACTGGTCGACTCCGGCACGGAGAACCGAGACGGTCGCCGACGGTGTGCCGGGGTTGCTGAGGTCGCACTCCGGATGGAGCGCGGCCACCTGATCGAGGGCCTTGGCCAGCCCGTCCGTGAGGGGACAGTCAGGGGTAGCCAGCGAAGCCACCAGGTGGCTTCCGAGTTGGGCGACGTACCACGGGACGCCGTGCCGACAGCCGGTGTCGAGGCCGACCGTACTCAGCCCGTCCAGGACCATGGCCAGCGTCGGGGTTGCGGCCACCCAATCCTCGTTAGGGAGTAGGCCGCCCGGGGCGGTGGCGATGGAGACGCGCATGTGTCAGCCCTCGTGTCGGTAGATCGGGGTGACCCGGCTGCTCTCCAGGACTTCGAGGGTCTTCGGGTCGTAGCGGCAGGAGATGAGCGTGGAGAAGCGCTTCGTGCGTACCTCGCGATAGAGCTCCGCCAGGTGGTTCTCCAGGTAGTGGACGACTCCGTTCGCGCCGACTGCGTGGATGCCTGCGATGTAGAGGAAGGTCCCCTTGCCGTCGAGTCGGGGCAGCCGGCCGAGATAGCCCACGTCTCCGGCTGTGCCGTCCTCATCTAGTGGGGACCGGAATTCGGTCTCGGTACGCAGGTCTACCAGGTGCCAGGCCTTGTCCTTGCGGAAGCGCAAGTTGTCGTCCCCTTCGAGCACTTGGGCAACGATCGGGGACAGGCGCGGACCGCAGATGACCACCAGGTGCTCACGGTTGAGACTAATGATCCCGGACGGTGGAATCACCTCGTAGTCCGACTCCAGCTTGAGGCCGGAGAACAGTCGGCGCAGGTGCTCGAAGTTGCTGAGGTCTTCCCGAGTGACGACCTCGCTCGGGTTCTCCTCCTGGGACTTCCCGGCTTCGTACTTGCCGCCGAGCGCCACGGTCATCGGTCCCATGCCGAAGAACGCGCGTTCCGGCGCGGGGCCGGCCGACGCGAGCTGTCCGACGCGCCCGCGGCTGACACCCAGTTGCGCGGCGATCTCGGCCTGGGTCATGCCCGAAGCGGAGGCCTCTTCGATGGCCTCGCGGCGGACCCGGGAGAGCTCCACGACGCGGCCTTGGTAGTCGGCCATCAGGGCAATGGCCGCTTTGGCGCGCTCGATCGGGACGCCGATGTTGGCGACCCGCTCCATCTCCTCGTGCATGGTCATCCCTTCGCTGCCTAGGGGGGCAAAGCAAGGTTACCGCGAGGGGGGCTTGACGCCTAGGCGTTGCCTGCCTACCTTGGGTATCAGGCAAGGGCGATAGCCCCCCTAGGCAACTAGGGGGCTAGCTTCTCGCTTCTTTGACCTGCGCAAATGCGCCCGGAGGGGTGGGGTGGCAGCCCCCCGAAGGCAGTGCCTGACCTTTGAGAACTCCACAGAGTGCATCCGTGACGGGGCTCGTCCCCGTCCCCGCGCGGACCGGGTGATGTCCGCAACGTTTCGAGTGTCTTTGGTCCCCGATCCGTGCCGCCACAGGACGGGTCGGGGGTCATGGCTGCTCGTGATGTGACGAGTAGCTGGGCCCGCATGAGTCGGGCCGCCACGCCCCCGGCCAAGGAAAGCGTGGCGGCCCTGCGGGCTCACGCCCATCTACCCAGAGGTGAACCCGTGAAGTCGATTGTTGCAGGTCAACGGGCCGTTTCGGCCGTGGAGTTCGCTGAGCTGGCGCTCGGCGTCGACAACGAGCCGTTCGACGCGCTGTTCGGCGGCGTGGCCGGCGAGAGCGAGGCGGAGTACGCGGCCCGGACCGATGTGGCCCGGGAGGTGCTGGCGGAGCTGTGGGAGAGCGACCCGGAGTCGGCGGAGGTGGCCGCGGAGCTGCTGCGGTCCGTCCCGGTCCCGCTGCACCGCCCGCAGGCCGCCCGCCGCCGGTACCGCCCGGGGATCGCGGCGTGACCCGGGCCGGAAAGTTCTGGATGGTGGCGGCCCTGCTGGCCGTCGTCGGCATGGCGTTCCGCGTCTCCTGGAACGCGCTGAAGGACGTGGCGACCGCCGTCGGGGCCGACCCGACCGCCGCCACGGTCTACCCGCTGGTGGTCGACGGCCTCATGGCTCTCGCCCTGATCGCCGTACTCGTCCTCATCGGCGACGACCGGCGGTTCGCTCTGCGGGTCCTGGTCGGCTACACCGCCGCTTCGCTGGTCCTCAACTATGTGCACGGCCTGGTGCCGACTCTGCACACCGGTAGTCGGATGCGGTTGGCGGAGTGGGCGCCCGCGCACTGGGCCCTGGTCCTGCTCGCGAGCAGCCTTCCGGTCGGGTCGATCTACTTCGGGTCGGACCTGGTCGCCAAGGTCCTGCACCACAAGCCAGAGACCGCCGAATCGGTGCAGAGTGGGGCGAATCGGTCGGGGTCTGACCTGCCCGAACCCGCCCCGGCCGAACCGAACGGGTCGGTGTACGAGTCGGCCGACCCCGCCCCCGTCCCGGCCCCGACCACTCCGGTGGCCGAGCCGACCGCACCGGCCACCGAGGCTTCCCCGGCCCCGCCGACCCGGAAGCCGACCGCACCCGCGGCGGCCCGGCCGCGGCGGGCGACCGGCGCGGTGCCGGTGGCGGCCCGCACGACCCGACCGAAGCGCACGGCGGAGGAACTGCTGGACGCGGCGCGGTCGACCACGGCCGACTGGTCGGACGCGGAGCTGACCGCCGACCGCATCCGCACCGCGGTCCGCACGTCCGCCGCCAACGCCCGCACCCTGCGCGACGCGCTGGCCGCCGAGCGCGCCACCCACACGGCCGCCGTCGAGCCGGAGCGGCCCGCGCTGCACGCCGTGCCCGACCCCACCCCGGACGCCGACACCACCACGGCCGAAACCGAGACCGACGCGACCCCCGAGACCACCGACTCCCCCGAGGAGCAGGCATCGTGACCACCACCGCCACCCCCGGCACGCAGATCAACGCGGCCGGCGCCCTGATGGCCATCCTTACCGCCCACTTCGACCTGCCCACGCCGACGATCGGGCTGGAGGAGATGCGTGCCCCCGGGCGGTCCTGGATGTGGGGCCTGCGCATCGCGCTGCACGACGGACTCGACCAGTTCGAGCAGTGGCGTGCCGCCCTCGACCTCGACCCCGCCGGTGTCGACCACAAGCGCCGCGGCACCCTGGCCTGGCTGACCGTGACCGAGGAGTGCTACGGCGTCCCGGTCGAGCTGGTCGGCTTCTACAGCGTGCCCGCGGGTGAGGAGGAGCTGTCGTGACCTCTCTGGCCACCCGCGGCGACGCCGCGTCCGTGCTGCTGATGCTGCTTGCCGAGCACGGGGACATCACCCAGCCCGACCAGTTCGAGGTGTGCGAGTACGAGAGCGAGACCGGTGAACCGGACTGGGGGGTGTGCCTGATCGTCCGCGACTCGCTCGGCCGGTTCGAGCAGTGGCGCCACGCGCTCGACCTCGACCCGTCCTGGATCGACTACAGCAGTTGCCCGCACGGCGCGTGCCTGCGCGCCGGGGGCGAGTACGAGAACGTGCCGGTGGAGCTGTTCGCCGTCGCCGACTTCCCCGGCCAGTAGCCGTGGGACTCCCGCGCTTCTGGGACCCGGAGGGACGCCGCCACGGCGGCACCCCCACCTACCCGTGGCGGATGGCCCCCGCCGGGCTGTTCACCCGCCGCCAGCTCCGTACCCGCGGCCTGCGCCCGGGTGGTCAGCCCGTGGCCGCACAGATCCTCTGGCGCTCCCGCCGCACCAACGGCGTGCGGGCCGCCTACCTCTACCGGCTCGCCCTGGCCAAGCCCGTCCGCCCCATGACGGAGGCCAGGGCCGCCGCCCTGGCAAAGGCCAATGCCGCCCGCCGCACCTGCCCGGCCTGCGGCATCGATGCCGGCTACGTCCTGCCCGCGCACCTGGGCACCTGCCTGCCCTGCGCCGACAGCGTGCCGCTCGCCGCCTGAGATCCCCCCAACTTCCGTGCACGACAAGACCTTTGGAGTCTTCGTGAACAGCGTCCGCGCTGCCCGCTTCGCCGCCGCCTACGCCCTGTTCCGCGCCGCCGCCGACGTGGCGGACCACTGGATCCAGACCGACCACCAGGCCTCCACCAAGGGCCAGCACGACCACAACCAGGGGCAGTCCAGCGCGGCCGGCCGCCGTGCCTGCGCCGCCCACGTCGCCACCTACACCGCCACCCAGGCCGCCGCGCTCATCGCCGGTAGCCGCCTGCTCGGCATCCGGCTGCGCCCCGGACCGGTCGCCACCGCACTCGCCCTGTCCGCCGCCACCCACTACATCGCCGACCGCCGCGAGCCCCTGCGCCGCCTGGCCGACGCCACCGGCAAGGGCAACTTCGTCCGCCTCACCGACTACGGCATGAACGGCGCCTACGCCCTCGACCAGGCCTGGCACCACGCCGCCGAGACCTGCGCCGCCCTCATCGCCTCCGCCTGAACCAACGCCTGAAGGAGAGATCGGCATGTACCAGCGCCCGCCCGTGCACCGCTACCCCGTCAAGGGCACTGTCCAGGTCATCACCGGCCTTCTCACCTCCCACTGGAGGTGTGAGGGCTGCCTCGCCACCAGCTACCCCATGACCCGCCAGCAGGCCGCCGACCAGGCCGAGCGCCACGGCGCCACCTGCCGCTCCCTGCGCCGCCCCTGACACCCACCCACGCCACCACACGCCGAGGAAGGCCTTCGCCATGACCGTGTTCAACGTCAACGACCGCGTCACCGTGATCGACCGGAGCGACCGGGACTTCGGGCAGACCGGACGCGTCTTCTACGTCCAGTCGGACGGCACGCTGCTGGTCGACCAGATCGGCTCCGGGTTCCTGAACGCCCTGTGCGGCGGGCTGGTCTTCCACCCGTCGCAGCTCAAGCACGCCGACGCGCAGACCGCGCAGGGCTGATTTCGCCCCGGGGCGGCCGCCTAAGCCGCCAAGCACGCCGGCCGTCCCGGGCCCCTTCTCCGCACCACAACGCAGTGAGGAAGGAACACCCAGTGAACCAGCCGCACAGCACCGACCGCAGCACCGAGCCCGACCCTGGCGGGGGCGTGGTGGTGGACCTCGACAAGGCCCGCGCTGCCCGCACCATCCCGACGGACGCCCCGCCGCCCGCTGTCCCGGCGGCGCCCGTGCCGGTCGAGGGTGTCGTCCTGCCTAACCCGGCGGCCATGCCGGGGCGTCCGCCGGTGTGGGTGCGCGGGGGCCGCTCGGTGCGGGTGGTGCTTACCGATGACCGGACCCGCACCGCTGCCCGTCTGGTGGTCCGGCACGGCGCCTACGTCGTCGCCGGGGCCGGCATCGCCGCCCGGCGTGCGTGGGACGGCCGCACCTTGGCCCGCTACGAGCGCATGATGCGCACCGCGGAGGCGGCGGGTCAGCACGAGGTGGCGATGGAGTGGGAGGTCCGGGCCGCGGCGTTCCGTGCGGCCCGCCACCAGCGCCGCATGGACCTGCTGAAGGCACCTCAGCAGGTCGCCAAGTCCGCGGCGTTCGCCGTGGGCACCGCGCAGGGAGCGCTGCTGCTGCTCGGTGTGATCCTGGCCATCGCGGAGAAGGACATCGCCCAGCTCGTCGTGCCGACCATGACCGTGATCGACCTGATCCGGTGGGTGGCGGTGTTCATCGGCATCGTGTGGGGCCCGCTGACCGTGCTCGGCCCCTGGCTCGGCTTGCTGGCCTTGTGGTCGGTCGGCCGGCACCGGCAGGCCGCCCCCGCGTGGACGCTGCCGGCCGCCGCCACGGCCACGGTCGGCGCGCCGATCACCCCCTCGGTGGTGGTCACGTCGCTGCGGGATCTGGGCATCGCCCCGCTGCGGAACGCGATCCGGGAGATGGGCGACGCCGGGGCGGGGATGCTCGGCCCGATCCGCATCGCCGGCTGCGGCGTCGAGGTGGACGTCACCCTGCCGTCTGGGGTGTCGACGGAGGAGGTGCAGAAGCGGCGCCGCAAGCTCGCCGAGAACCTGTCCCGGCACGAGCACGAGGTGTTCATCACCATCCCGCAGGCCGCCCGCACCGTGCGCCTGTGGATCGCCGACTCGGGCGCGTTGGACGAGCCGATCGGCCCGTCCCCGCTGGTCACCGACCCCGACACCCCGGCCGACCTCTACACTGGCCGCGCCCCCTGGGGCCAGGACCTGCGCGGCGACGCCGCCGCGCTGTCCCTGCTGCAGCGCCACCTGCTGATCACCGGCCTGTCCAACCAGGGCAAGACCGCAGCGCTCCGTGCCCTGGCGCTGTGGCTGGCCCTGGACACGTCGGTGGAGTTCCGCATCGCCGACCTCAAGGGCGTGGGTGACTGGCGCATGTTCGACGGCCTGGCCACCGTCCTCATCCAGGGCCCCACCGACCAGCACGTGATTGACGCGACCGAGATGCTGGAAGCCGGCGTCGCGGAGATGGAACGCCGCATCGAGCTGCTGGAGCAGTCCGGCGCGACCGACGGCGTCACCCGCGAGATGGCCCGCACCGACCACCGGTTCCACCCGATCGTGCTGCTCGTCGACGAAGCGCAGGTCGCGTTCATGTGCCCGGCGGTCGGCGAGGACAAGCGCCCCTACGGCGGGACGAAAGCCACGTCCCGGTACTTCATGGCCGCCCGCAAGCTCCACAACCAGGGCCGCGCGGTGAACGTGACCCTTTGGCAGGGCACCCAGGACCCCACCAACGAGAACCTGCCCAAGCTGGTCCGCGAAGGTGCCCACATCCGGGCCTCGCTCGTCCTCGGCACCGAGGAACAGGCCCGCATGGCCCTCGGTGACAAGGCCGTCGACGGCGGCGCCGCCCCGCACAAGCTCCGCCAGGGCCTCGACAAGGGCACCGTCGTCGTCGCCGGCGACGGCGTCAAGCTCGCCCCCGGACAGTCGTCCACCACCATCCGCACCCACTTCATCTCCGGCGAGCACGCCGCCGAGATCGCCGACCGCGCCAAGGCCCGCCGCACCGGCGTCACCACCCTGTCCGCGGTCGAGCGCCCCGAGACCGTCGACCCGCTCGCCGACATCGCCGCCGTCCTCGGCGACGAGAAGCGCATGCGCACCCAAGAGGTCCTGGCCGGCCTCGCCGCCCGGGACCCGGGCGAGTACCGGGAGTGGACCTTCAGCGACCTCAAGACGGTCCTGGAGGCCGCCGGCGCCGCGCCCTACAAGTCCGACGGCGTGCAGGTCGTCTCCCGCTCCAAGGTCGAATCCGCGCTCCAGCTCCGCGCCGAAGACGCCGGAGCGTAACCAAACGACTAGAGGGAGGCCGGAGGGAGGCAGGGAGTTCTCCCTCTCCGCCTCCCTGAACCCCAACCCTGCCCCTGATCAGCCCAGATAGGCGCTTCAGGGAGGCAGGGAGGCAACCCCCGCACCCCCGCCAAGGGCCCGGAAACCCGCATCGCGACCCGGAGCCCTCCTCCCTCCCCACCCACCCACCATCACTCTCCGCAACCAGAGATGAAGGGAGAGCCATCCCGTGAACGCCCCCGCCCCGGCCGTCATCCGGCCGCTGGCCGCCGTGCACCTGCGCGACGCGCTCACCGCCGCCGCCAACGGCCACGGCCCGGCCGCACTGGCCGCCCTCATGCACATCGACCCCGAGTCCTGGGCCGCGATCGAGCAGCGCGCCGCCGCGCTCGGCACCGGCCTGATCGACCTGCTCGCCACCGCCGCCCGCACCGGAGGAACCCCGTGAGCGCCACCACCGACGCCATCACCGCCGCCGTCCTGTTCGGCCCCGGCCTGGCCGGCACCGCAGCCCTCGCCCTGACCTGGCGGGGCGCCAAAGCCGACTCCGCCGCCGTCCGGCAGGTCCTGGCCGAGTCCGCCGCCGCCCGCGCCGCCCAGCAGCAGACGGCCCCGCCCGACGGCGGCGAAGGCGCCCCCACCCCCACGGCCGAGCAGCCCACCCGCCTCGCCACCGTCCTGCCCTTCCCCACCACCCGGCGCGCCGCCTAGCCGGTCTGTGCCGACCCCGGTTCCGCCCGCCCCCCGACACCAGGCGGGGCGCGGGCGGTGCCAGGGACGGACAGCCCGATCCCACCCAGTTGCCCCGGGAGGGCCACATGACCAAGCGCACCTACCTCGACCCCCGCCAGATGGGCGCCGACAACATCGGCGACGCCGCCCGCCTCTTCCTGCTCGGCGTACGCATCACCCGCGCCGAAAGCCGCGGCAAGTCCACCAAGCGACTGGAGAACAAGGCCGACCGCATCCAGCAGGACGCCTTCGACCGCTGGGACGCCAAGTATGGCGCCCCCGACGAGAGCTGACTCCGCCCGGAGCGGCCGGCCACTCCCTGCCAGGATCTTCCGGCCGCTCCGGTTCCTCCCCCTGCTCTACCGAGATGAGGAGAACCACCAGCATGACCCAACCGACCAACCGGGGCGAGCACCTGCCCACCGCTCTCTCCCTGGCGGCCTCCGGCGTGCCCGTGCTGCCGTTGCGGGCCGGGAAGGTGCCGTTCGGCAACTGCCGGCACTGCGCCGACAACGCGTGTGGCGGCCGGCCGAACATGAAGACCCCGGGCCCCTGCACCTGCCCGAAGCCGTGCCACGGCTGGGCCGCCGCCACCACCGACCCCGACGTCATCAGCTCGCCCGCGTGGGCGCACGCGTGGCGGGAGGCGGCCTCCGTCGGCTACCACCCCGGCGGCGCGGGCCTGACCGTCGTGGACCTCGACAACGCGGACGCCATCGCGTGGGCCCGCATGGCCCTACCGGCGACCCGGACCGTCGCCACCACCCGGGGCGAGCACTGGCTGTACCGGGGCGCCATGCAGTCCGCGAACGCGGTGCGGCCGGGCGTGGACGTCAAGTCCACGATGGCCTACGCGCGGTGGCTCGGCCCCGGCACCGGCACCCTCACCGCCTTGCCGGACGTCGTCCGCGCCCTGGTGGTGAGGGAGCCCGCTGCGGTCCGGCCGGCGGCCGTCACGGTGCCCGCGCCGGCCGGGGGCGGGAAGTGCCCCCACCGCAGCCCGGTCTTCCTGGAGCGCGGCATCGCCATGGCCGAGCAGCGCATCGCCGAGGCGGCCAGCGGGGTGCACAACACGGTGTTCGGGGCGTTCCTCGCGGTGCTGTCCACGCACGGGCGGTGCGGGTGTCTGACCGAGGCGCACACCGCGCGGCTGTTCACCGCCGCGCAGGCCAAGGGCGAATCGCCCCGGCACTGCGCCGACGCGTGGGCCAACGCCCTGAGCAGGTTGGGGCTGTAGCCGTGGCCGAGGACGAGAAGACCCCGGCGCGCGAGATCATCGCCGACTACGCCCAGGTGCACTTCCGCTACTTCCGCACCGCCGACGGGACCGTGTACGCGCAGCGCACCGGCCACCCCGTGGCCCGTCCGATCCGCTCCCAGGGCACCACCGGCAGCCACCGCCAGGAACTCATGGTCGGCCTCTACAAGGACGGGGTCGGCGTGTTCAACGGGACCGCACTCAAGGAGGCACTGGACTTGATCGAAGCGCTCGCCCTGTCCGAGGACGTGCAGCCCGTCCACATCCGCGTCGCCCCCGGGTTCGACGGGGCGACGTGGCTGGACCTGGGCCGCGCCGACGGCCTGTCCGTGCGCATCCACCCCACCGGCTGGGACATCGCCACCCCGGACCCGCGGGAGGTCTGTTGGCGGCGCACCCAGCTCACCGGCGAACTCCCGGTGCCGGCCAAGGACACCGACGGCAAAGGCATCGACCTGCTGCTGCGGCTGTGCAACTTCGCCAACGCGCAGGCCGAGTGCCTGGCCATCGCCTGGCTGATCGGGTGCCTCGGGCCGTCCGTGCCCGTCCCGGCCCCGTTCCTCACCGGGCCGCAGGGCGCCGGCAAGTCCACCGGCGGCCGGATGCTGGTGCGGATCATCGAGGGCATGAGCGGTGACCTGCGCCGGGCACCGAAGGACGAAGAGAACCTGATCGCCGCCGTGGCGGCCGGCTGGGTCACCGCCCTGGACAACCTGAGCCACATGACCCCCGACCTGTCGGATGCCATGTGCTGCATCGTGACCGGCGCCGAGAGCGTCAAGCGCGCCCTGTTCACCGACGGCGACGTCCACCGCTCCGCCTACCGCCGCCCCCTGCTCCTGACCGGCATCGACGTCGGCGTCATCCGCCCCGACCTCGCCGAACGACTCCTGCCCCTGCGGCTGGAGCGCCCCCGCGTCCGCCGCACCGAAGCGGAGCTGTGGGCCGAGTACGCGGACGTGCTGCCCGTCGTCCTGGGGTCGCTGCTCGACCTCACGGTCAAGGTCCGCGCGGCCGAGGCGGAAACCCCGACCGACCTGCGGATGGCGGACTTCGCCCACCTGTGCGCGCAGCTCGACGCGGCAACCGGCTGGAGGGCACTGGCCGCCTACCGGGCCAGCCTGGACGACCTGAACGACGACGTCATCGAGGGCGACCTGTTGGCGCAGACCGTCCTCAAGCACGCCGAGACCATCGAGCCCGGCACCGCACAGCGCATGACCTCCACCGAGTGGCTGCAGTGCCTCGGCCGCCTCTACAGCGGCGACGACCCGCGGGCCGTTCCCAAGGGCTGGCCGACCACCGGCAAGGTCCTCTCCGACCGCCTCAAGCGCCTCCAGCCCACCCTTGCGGCCCGGGGCGTCCTCATCGACACCGGCCGCACCCACGAGGGCCGCTACCTCGAAATGGCCCGCCCCGCCCCCACGCCCCCGCACGACCAGCCCCGGCTGCACTGACCGCCCGGACAAGCAAGAAGAGCACCGGCGGCCCGGGTGCTCTTCTTGCTGTTCGGCGAAGCCGCCAAAGGTCGCGCCGCGCAGCGGCTCCTCATTCGCTCTGTGAGGCGCGCCTACTACAACGAACAGCCCCTCCTTTGTCCCAAGGAGGAAGACGCTGCGTCACGTGCGTCATACGGGGCGGAAACCGGCCCCCGACCTGCGACGACAGCCATGACGCAGACGACGGCCGCTGCGTCATCCTGCGTCACCTGCGTCACGCAATGACGCAGCCCATGACACACCCATGACGCAGCCCCCGCCTGCTGCGTCAGGCAAAACCCCTGGTCAGAGACCCAAATGACGCTGATGACGCAATGACGCAGAAATCCGCACCTCGGACAGCGCGCACCGCGAGAAGCCCCCGCCACCGCCCCAGGGAGCATGCATGACCACGATCCCGCCCGTCGCCCTGCAAGTCCCCGAGGTCATGGAGGCCCTGCGGCTGAGCCGCAGCAAGGTCTACGACCTCATTCGCACGAAGAAGCTCGGCAGCTTCAAGGAAGGCGGCTCCCGCCGCATCCCCGTCACTGCCCTGCATGACTACGTCCGCACCAAGATGGAGGAGGCCGCCTGATGGCGAAGCGTGCCAACGGCGAAGGCAGCATCACTCGAATGAAGGGACGCGACCTCTTTCACGGGCGGGTCTACGTGACGACCACGTCCGGCCTGATCAAGCGTGTCTCCGTGTACGGCAAGACGCGTGACGACGTACGGGAGAAGATCACTGCCCTTCAGGCCCAGGACAACCAGGGCATCCCGACGCCCGACACGAACGTGAAGATGGCCGAGTACCTGACGTACTGGCTGGCCGCGGTCGTGGGCGTGAACCGGCGCCCGAAGACCTACCAGGGGTACGAGAGCGTCGTCCGGGTGCACCTGATCCCCGGGCTCGGCAAGAAGAAGCTCAGGACGCTGCGGGCCACCGAGGTCCGGGTGTGGCTTGCCCACCTTGCCGCCGCCTGCCAGTGCTGCAAGAACGGCTGGGACGCCGCTCGGTCGGAGCCGGAGTGCTGCGCGGCGGGGCAGTGCTGCGAGACCAAGCTGTCCCACCGCACGGTTCAGCAGGCACACGCGGTCCTGAGGAACGCGTTGGAGAACGCCGTTCGGGAGGAGCTGGTCCTCCGGAACGTGGCGAAGCTGGTGCAGGTCCCCGCGCCCGACTACACGACCGGGAAGGGCCTCTCGGTCCCGCAGGCCCGGCTCCTGCTGAAGGCGGCCGGCGTCGACCGCCTCCATGCCCTGTACGTGCTGGCTCTGACCATGGGGATGCGGCGCGGGGAGCTGTTGGGTCTGCACTGGGAAGCGATCGACCTGGACCGCGGGACACTGATCGTCGCCAGCAACCTTCAACGGGTCGGTGGAGCGCTCCAGCTCGGCCCCACCAAGACGTCGTCCTCGCTGCGGACGCTCCCGCTCCCGCCGCTCGTCCTGGAGGCCCTGAGGGCCCACCGGGAGCGGCAGGCGCAGGAGCGGGTGGCCGCCGGGGAGCGGTGGACGGAGACCGGCCTGGTGTTCACCAGCAGGGTCGGGACGCCGATGGAACCGGACAACCTCCGGCGGAGCTGGTACCCGATCCGGGATCGGCTCGGCCTCACGCTCCGCTTTCATGATCTACGCCACACCTGCGTGACCCTGCTGCTGGATCTCGGGGTGCCGCCGCACGTCGTCCGGCAGATCGCCGGCCACAGTGACATCGGGGTGACCATGAAGATCTACGCCCACGCGTCCCTGGACGAGCAGCGGAAGGCCCTCGGGTCGCTCAGCGACCGGCTCTCCTGAGCCGTTGGCGTACCGGTTGGCGTACGCGGCATGCAGAAGGCCCCGGAGAGTGATCTCTCCGGGGCCTTTTTGCCTTTTCAGGCGCTTGTGGCCAGGGCCGGGGTCGAACCGGCGACCTTCCGCTTTTCAGGCGGACGCTCGTACCAACTGAGCTACCTGGCCGTACTACACCGCCTCTTGCGAGACGAGCGATCCCGACGGGACTTGAACCCGCGACCTCCACCTTGACAGGGTGGCGAGCTAACCAACTGCTCCACGGGACCTTGTGTGGTGTTTCTCCACTAGGTCTTGCGGCACTGCACTTTACTACGGTACTGCGGTACTGCGTGCCCCCAACGGGATTCGAACCCGTGCTACCGCCTTGAAAGGGCGGCGTCCTGGGCCACTAGACGATGAGGGCTTGCGGCCTGTCCCGCTGTTTCCAGCGTTCGGGGACGTCGAGAAGCATATGGGATGTCGAGCCGAACGCCAAAACGGGTTCCGGCCGAGTGGCGGGGCGTGGGACGGGCCGGGTCAGGACCAGCCGAGCTCGTCGAGCTCGTGGTCGTCGAAGCCGAAGTGGTGGGCGACCTCGTGGATCACCGTGGTGCGGACCTCCTCGACCACCTGTTCGCGGGAGTCGCAGTGCCGGAGGGTCGGGCCCAGGTAGATGATGATCCGGTCGGGCAGGACGCCCGCGTACCACTCGCCGCGCTCGGTGAGCGGGGTGCCCTCGTACAGGCCGAGGAGCTCCGGGTCGGAGGCGTCGGGTTCGTCCTCGACGAAGACCGCGACGTTGTCCATCATGGCCGCGAGCTGCGGGGGAATCTGGTCGAGGGCGTCGCCGACCAGCGTCTCGAACTCTTCCCGGGTCATCTCCACCGGATCATTGTCGGCTCTGCGGTGACGGTGTGCCAGGCGGTCGGCGCCGGTGTTTCATGGGCTTATGACGACCTCGGGCGGTGCGGTGGGGAGCGCGGAACGGACGGGGCCGGCGCCGGTCCGGCCGGTGCGGCCGCCGGTGCTGCGCGGACAGGGGCGGGCGGTGGGCGCGGTGGCGCTCGGCGGGGCGATCGGCGCCGCGGCCCGCTACGGGGCCGGGCTGCTGTGGCCGGCCGGTCCGGCGGCCTTCCCGTGGACCACGCTGCTGGTGAACGTGGTGGGCTGCGCGGTGATCGGGGTGTTCCTGGTGGCCGTCACCGAGGGACGGCCCGCGCACCCGCTGCTGCGGCCGTTCTTCGGGACCGGCGTGCTGGGCGGGTTCACCACCTTCTCCACCTACGAGGTGGACGTCCGGCGGTTGCTGGGCGAGGGGCGGCCCGGGGCGGCGGCGGCCTACCTGGGGCTGACGCTGCTGGCGGCGATGGCCGCGGTCTGGGCGGCGGCCGGGCTGACCCGCGGCCTGATCCGCCGTCTGGCCCGGAGCGGGGAAGGGGCGTCGGGATGACCAGGCGGTCGGACGGGCCCGCGTCGGACGGGCCGGCGTCGGGCGGACCGGCATCGGACGGGACCGCGGCGAACGGGCCGGAGCCGAGCGGGCCGGCCCTGCGGCTCACCGTGCTGGTGGGCGAGGGCGACCGGTGGCACCACCGCCCGCTGTACAGCGAGATCGTGCACCGGGCGCGGGACGCCGGGCTGGCCGGGGCGAGCGTGTTCCGGGGGATCGAGGGGTTCGGGGCGTCCTCGCTGGTGCACACCGCCCGGCTGCTCTCCCTCAGCGAGGACCTGCCGGTGGCGGTCGTGGTCGTGGACACCGAGGAACGGGTGCGGGCCTTCCTGCCCCGGCTGGACGGGCTGGTGGCCGGCGGCCTGGTGGTGCTCGACCGGTGCGAGGTGGTCCGGCCGGCGGGACGCGGACGGGACGCGGAGCACGAGCGGGGGGCGGGGGAGTGAACTGGCTGCTCGTGGTGGTGGGCGCGGTGGTCGGCGCGCCGCTGCGGTACCTGACCGACCGTGCCGTGCAGTCCCGGCACGATTCGGTGTTCCCGTGGGGCACCTTCGCCGTGAACGCGGCCGGCTGTCTGGTGCTCGGGCTGCTGACCGGGGCGGCGGCGGCCGGCGCGGCGTCCTCGGACGTCCAGCTCCTCGTCGGCACGGGGTTCTGCGGGGCGTTGACCACGTACTCGACCTTCTCGTACGAGACGCTGCGGCTGGCCGAGAGCGGCGCCGGGCGGTACGCGCTGGCCAATGTGCTGGGGAGCCTCGCGGTGGGGCTGGCGGCCGTCTACGCGGGGGCGGGGCTGGCCTCTGTGCTCTGGGGCTGAGCGGTCCCGGGGCGCCCGGCGGTCCGGTGGGCGGCGGCGGTCCGGTGTGCAGCGGCGGTCCGGTGGGCGGCGGCCGCACCGCGGAGCCGCCCCGCGGCCGGGCCGGGCGGGAGGTTCGAACCGCGGCCGTTGCGCCGGGCGGTCGGCGTCCGGGGCTTCCTGCGGGGCCGGCCGTGTCCCGCCGGGCCGGACGCGCGTTGGTCACCACGAGTGGGCCGTGTGCATGGGCGGCCGGGTGGGGCTGTGGAGCGAGGGGCTCGGTGGCGGCGATGCGTTCGGTGCGTTCGGTGCGTTCGATGCGTTCGGTGCGCGAGGTGGGCGCCCGGGAAGGCCGTCCGGCGGTGGTGCGGGCGTTGGCGGTCCGGCGGACCGCGCCGGTGCGCAGTGGCGTGGTGCGGGCGGCCGCGGTGCTGGCGGTGGCCGGGTTGGGCCTGACGGGGTGCATGTCGGTGGGCCCCGGTGCGGCGGACGAGAAGCACGGCACGGTGCCGGTCGGGCAGGCCGGGACGCCGGGCCGGGCGGGCGGTGCCGGCGGTACGGCCGCGCCGAGCGGCGGCCACCAGGGCGGCCCGTCCGGGAGGTCGGAGCGCCCGGGAGCGGACCCGCCGACGGCGCGCGGACGGCGGGCCTGACCCCGACACCGGGCGCGGCCCCGCCGGGCGTCGGCGGCACGGACGGCGGGAACGGCGCGGCCGGTCCGAGCGACGCGAACGGGACGGTCGAGGGCGCGGGATCCGCCCCGGGCGCCGTGACGGGCGAGCCCGCGCCCGGAGCGAGCGGATCCGCCGGGGGCGTGAGCGCTGGCACCGCACCTCGTCCGGGCACCGGGTCGTCCAGCGGCGGCGCGGCCGGCGGCCCGGCCGGGACGGGCGGGGCCACCGGCCCCGCCGGCACCGCGGGCGCCGGCGAGGGGCGTTCCGGCGGCGGCTCCGCCACCACACCGGCGGCGAGCCCGTCCGCGCGGCCGTCGAGCACCCCGGAACCCGCGCACACCACCTCCGCCCCGCCCGTGCCGAGCACCCCGGAACCGTCCGCCGGAAGCTCCGGATCTTCGGCGCCCACCGCCGGTCCGGGTGGGCACTAGCGATCTGGCCAGGGCATTTGCCTCCGATCCCGAGGTTCCTCTATGGTGGTAGATCGTTCGTTTGATCCATTTGACTGGCGCCCTATTCCCATCTGGCGCCCTTGGCGCGTTCCGGCGATCCGTGGCTGACCGCATAGAGGCGGTTGTGAAACAGAACCCCGGACTTTGGCGCGTGCCACTTCCGGAAGGTTTTAGATGTCTCTCATTGACGACGCCCGCTTCGCCATGCCCGCGAACGAGTCCGCCGCCGATGCCACCACTCCCGAGACCGACGCCCGGCTGACCGAGGCCGACGCCGCCGAGGTCGTCGCCGAGGCCGCCGAGATCACCGAGGCCGCCGCCGACGAGGCCGAGGTCGAGGAGGCCGCCGAGCCCACCGTCACCTTCGGCGACCTGGGCCTGCCGGACGACGTCGTCCGGGCCCTCGCCAAGCGCGGCGTGACCACCCCGTTCCCGATCCAGGCCGCGACCATCCCGGACGCGCTGGCCGGCAAGGACGTCCTGGGCCGCGGCCGCACCGGCTCCGGCAAGACCCTGAGCTTCGGCCTGCCGCTGCTGACCCGCCTCGCCGACGGCGAGCGCACCCGCGCCAAGCACCCGCGCGGCCTGATCCTGGTCCCGACCCGCGAGCTGGCGATGCAGGTCGCCGACGCCCTGGAGCCGTTCGGCTCGGTGCTCGGCCTGCGCCTCAAGGTCGTCTGCGGCGGTACCTCGATGTCCAACCAGATCTACGCGCTGGAGCGCGGTGTCGACGTCCTGGTCGCCACCCCCGGCCGTCTGCGCGACCTGATCAACCGCGGCTCCGCCAAGCTCGACGACGTCCAGGTCGCCGTCCTCGACGAGGCCGACCAGATGGCCGACATGGGCTTCCTGCCCGAGGTCACCGAGATCCTCGACCAGGTGCCGGCCGGCGGCCAGCGCCTGCTGTTCTCCGCCACGCTGGAGAACGAGATCGACACCCTGGTCAAGCGCTACCTGAACAGCCCGGTCACCCACGAGGTCGACCCGTCGGCCGGCGCGGTCACCACCATGACCCACCACATCCTCGTGGTGAAGCCCAAGGACAAGGCGCCGATCACCAACGCGATCGCCGCCCGCAAGGGCCGCACGATCATCTTCGTCCGCACCCAGATGGGCGCCGACCGCGTCGCCGAGCAGCTGATCGAGGCCGGCGTCAAGGCCGACGCGCTGCACGGCGGCATGACCCAGGGCGCCCGCACCCGCGTCCTCGGCGACTTCAAGGACGGCTACGTCAACGTCGTCGTCGCCACCGACGTCGCCGCCCGCGGCATCCACGTGGACGGCATCGACCTGGTCCTCAACGTGGACCCGGCCGGCGACCACAAGGACTACCTGCACCGCTCCGGCCGCACCGCCCGTGCCGGCCGCTCCGGCACCGTCGTCACCCTGGTGCTGCCGCACCAGCGCCGCGGCGTCTTCCGTCTGATGGAGGACGCGGGCGTCGACGCCTCGCGCCACATCCTCGACCACGCCTTCGACGCCGAGGTCGCCCGGATCACCGGCGCCCGCTCGCTGATCGAGGTCCAGGCCGAGAGCGCCGCCGGCATCGCCGGTGCCGCCGAGCGCGAGCTGGCCGAGATGACCCGCCAGCTGGAGCGCGCACAGCGCCGCGCCACCGAGCTGCGCGAGGAGGCCGACCGCCTGGCCGCGCGGGCCGCGCGCGAGCGGGCCGAGCTGGGCATCGAGGACGCGCCGGCCGCCGACGCCGAGGCGGGCGAGGCCGCCGAGGCCCCGGCCGAGACCGCCGCGCCGGTGGTCGAGGAGCGCACCCCGTCCTACCGCGAGGCCCGCACCGAGCGCCCGGCGTTCACCCGCGACCGCGACCGCGACCGTGACGACCGCGGCGGCCGTTCCGGCGGCTTCGGCCGTGACCGCGACCGTGACCGCGGTGGCTTCGGCCGTGACCGTGACGACCGCGGTGGCCGTTCGGGTGGCTTCGGCGACCGTGACCGCGGTGGCTTCAACCGTGACCGTGACGACCGCGGTGGCCGTTCCGGCGGCTTCGGCGACCGTGACCGCGGTGGCTTCAACCGTGACCGCGACGACCGCGGCGGCCGTTCCGGCCGTGACCGTGACGACCGCGGTGGCCGTTCGGGTGGCTTCGGCGACCGTGACCGCGGTGGCTTCGGCCGTGACCGCGACGACCGCGGCGGCCGTTCCGGCGGCTTCGGCGACCGTCCGGCCCGCTCCTTCGGCGACCGCCCGTCCTTCGGCCGGGACCGCGACGAGCGCGGCGGCAGCAGCCGTCCGTTCTCCCGCCGCGACGACCACCGCTCCGGTGGCCGCCCGCAGGCCTCCGGTGGCTTCAACCGTGACCGCGACGACCGCGGCGGCCGTTCCGGCGGCTTCAACTCCGGTGGCTTCAACCGCGACGACCGCAAGCCGCGCTGGAAGAACTGACCCGGCCGGCACCGGCTCCACGGGCCCGCTCCACTTCGGTGGGGCGGGCCCGTCCGCGTTCGCGCGCCCGTCCGCCCGGGCCGACCGGGGGCGTTCGCGGCCGCCCGGGCGCGGGTGTTGTTCTGTGGGTGAGAATAACCTGTGGCGTGGCGGCGGTCCCGTCCCCTACCGTCGCGGTCATGAGCAGCAGACTGCATCACGTGGCAGCGGTGAACGAGGAGATCGCCGCGCGGGGGAGCTACCGGGTGGCCGGGGGCGAGCTCGTGCAGGTGAGGGAGCGACTGGCCGCGGCCAGGGAGGGGACGGTGTCGTACACCCCGGAGGCGCTGGACGCGCTGCTCCGGGCGGGCGGGCCGGGCCCGCTGAGGGGTGCGGCCGGAGCCGTCGAGGTGACCGCCGAGGGCAGCATTGAGGCGGCCCGGCGGCTGGCCGGGGCCGGCACCGGCCGGGTGGGGGTGCTCAACTTCGCCTCCGCGCGTAACCCGGGCGGCGGCTACCTGCGCGGCGCCCGCGCCCAGGAGGAGGACCTCTGCCGCAGCGCCCTGCTGTACACCTGCCTGGTGGAGGCGCCGGACTACTACGAGGCGCACCGCGCCTCGACCGACCTGCGGTACAGCCACCGGGTGATCGTCTCGCCGGACGTGCCGGTGATCCGGGACGACAGGGGCGAGCTGCTGGCGCAGCCCTACCCGGTGACCTTCCTCACCTCGCCCGCGCCCAACGCGGGCCAGCTGGAACGGCGTTCGGCCGGGACGGACGTCCGGGGCGTGCTCGCCGAGCGGGCCGTACGGGTGCTCGCGGCGGCCGCCCGCCACGAGATCCGGGCGCTGGTGCTGGGGGCGTGGGGCTGCGGGGTGTTCCGCAACGACCCGGCGCAGGTGGCCGAGGCGTTCGAGGGGGCGCTGGCGCAGTACGGCGCGGCCTTCGAGCAGGTGGTGTTCGCGGTCTGGGACCGCACGCCCGTCTCCGCCAACCGCGCCGCCTTCGAGGCCCGGTTCGGCCCGGCCTCCCGCTGACGGACCGGCCTCAAGCCTCCGGCCCGGCCTCCCGCTGACGGCCGGGTGGCCCGGAGCCCCGTCGACGTCGGCCCGTCGGCCGGTCGGGTCAGCCCTTGCGGTCGGTGATCGCGGTGGCGGCGGTCGAGGCGGCCACGACCACCCCGGTGACCGCGAAGACGGACGGCCAGGCGCCGATCCTCTTCGCCAGCGGGTGCGAGCCGCCGAAGGCCGCCACGTACAGCCCCGTCAGTGCGGCCGCGGTGGCCGCGCCCGAGCTCCGGTGCCACTGCACCGCGGCACCGGCGCCGGCCGCCGCCAGGACGGCACCGCCCAGCTCGCGCCGGCCGCTCCAGCGGGCGACGCCGTAGCCGCCGACCAGACCGCTCGCCGCGGTGAGAGCGGCGGGCGCCGCGGCCGAGAGCACGTCGGGGATCCTCGCCATGGTCGACTCCACTCCGTGGGTTCGGCCCGGGGCCGCCGGCCGCTCCGGCTCCTCCGGTCCTTCGACCATAACCCGCCCGCCGGGCCGGCCGATCCGCGCACCCGGGCCGGGGCCGGCCGCCGGTCCGATCCGGCCGACCGCCCCGTCCGGCACCGGGGTTCAGCGGTAGGCCTGCTCGAAGGGGTGCGCGGGCGCCGCCGCGGCGAGCTTGGCCGCGGCCTCGGCGGGGGCCAGTACCCGCTCCAGCCGGAGGTCCCCCGGGACCTGCTGGATGAACCGGCCGGCCGACCAGCTCCGCTCGTACGGCTGCGGGTCCAGCACCAGGGTGCGCACGCCGTCCACCACCGGGATGTCGGCGGGGGTGCCCTCGTTCCAGATCCACGAGCCGTCCGGGGCGAGCAGGTTGAACGCTCCCAGCGCGATCACCCGGCGCCGGGCGTCGACCTCGGCGGTCCGGCTGAGCGCCACCACCTCAGGGTGGGGGCGGGTGCCCGGCAGGTGGCCGCCGCCGATCAGCAGCTCGGCCAGCAGGGTGTGCAGCTGGAAGTTGTCGGCCAGCCCGTCCATCCGGACCAGGTAGCCGGTGCCGCTCGGACGGTCGAGCACCAGCAGCGGCTCGTCGTCCAGCATCTTCATCAGGTAGAGCAGGCCCTTGAGGTCGTGGTGGCCGTCCCCGTACCGCTCGATCAGCTCGGCCAGGACGTCCGTCACGCCGGAAGACCGGGCCGAGGTGCGGACGGCGGCGTGCGTGTAGACCGCGAACGAGGCCATCTGCCACAGGTGCAGCGTCCACCAGCCGATCACCGCCCGGTGGGCCGGCCAGGCGTCCGGGTCGTCCGGGTCGGCGATCCGGGCGTGCGCGTGCCCCGGGTCGTCGGCGTCCGGGTCGGGCAGCTGCCCGCCGCCCGTCTCCTTCCAGCGCTCGACCAGCAGCAGCGCGCCGGTGAGCGCCTCGCGCAGACCGGCCAGCACCTGGTCCGCGCAGGCCACCGGATCGGCGCCGCGCTCCACGCAGGCGCCCACCATCATGGCCAGGTGGGCCCGTTCGAAGGGCGGTGAGTCCGCCAGCTGGGCGGCCAGCCGCGGGCCGGCCTCGGCCGACTCGCGCGCTCCGGCCGGTCCGAGCAGTCCGCGCAGCAGCCGGAACGCGGCATCGAAGCGTTCCATGTCGGCGACCGCGTTGGCGGCCTCCAGAGCGGTGATCGCGCTGTCCAGGGTCGGCTGCTGACGGTCGGACGGATCCGCGGACCCGTCGGGCGAGGGAATTCGGTCGGACACCATTCGCCGCAGCATAGGCGCCCACCCTGACGGGCCGTCCGGCCGGGGTCGCCCGTGCGTCCGACCGTCGAAAACACCCGCGCGGAGCGGTCGCCGTGTCGCATACTCGCGCGGTGACCGTGCCCCGTGCCCTGCCGGCCCCCTTGGCGGCCGAGGCGGAGCCCGCCCTGCGGGTGGCCCCGCTCGAACTCTTCCTCGACCTCGTCTTCGTCTTCACCATCACCCAGCTCACCGGGAGCCTGGTCCACCACCTCACCCCCGGTGGCCTGGCCCAGGTGGTCGTGATGCTGGCGGTGATCTGGTGGATGTACGACGCGTTCATCTGGCTGACCAACGCGATGCCGCCGACCAGCCACGGCCGCCGCGGCCTGTTGCTCCTGGCGATGGCCGGGTTCCTGGTGATCTCGCTCGCCGTCCCGCACGCCTTCGAGGGCAGCGGCGTCGCCTTCGGGTGGGCGTACCTGCTGGTGGTCGCCGTGCACACCGGGATGTTCGCGGCCTCCGGGGTGGCGCTCGGGCCGGTCCTGCGGATGGGCGGGCTCAACCTGGCCAACACCGGCCTGGTGGTGACCGGCGGCTACCTCACCGGCACCGCCCAACTCGGCTTCTGGGCCGCGGCCTTCGCCCTGCAGTTCGCGATACCCCGGTTGGTCGACCTGCCGAGCTTCCAGCTCCGGGCCGACCACTTCGTCGAGCGCCACGGCCTCGTCGTGATCATCGCGTTCGGCGAGTCGGTGATCGCCATCGGCGTCGGAGCGGGCACCGCCGACCTCGGCGCCCCGCTGGTCGCCGTCGCCGTGCTCAGCCTGGCCGTCTGCGTGGGCCTCTGGTGGGCGTACTTCGGCCACGACGACGACAGCCGCGCCGAGCACCACATGGCGGCGCTGCCCTCGGACCGCCGTAACCTGCTCGCGGTGAGCGTCTACAACCTGGGCCACTACGGGCTGCTGCTCGGAGTGCTGCTCTTCGCGGCCGGGGTGAAGTCCGCGGTCGCCCACCCGGACGCGCCGATCACCCTCGCGCAGGCCGCCGCCCTGGCCGGCGGCGTCGCGCTCTTCCTCGCGGTGAACGTCGCGATCCGCCGCAGCTTCGCGCTGACCCCCAACCTGCCCCGGCTGCTCGCCGCAGGCCTGCTGGTGGCGGTCGTCCCGCTGGGGACGGGGGTGTCGGCGCTGGCGGAGGTGGCCGCCTCGGCCGCCGTGCTCGGCGGGGCCTTCGGCTACGAGGCCGCGCGGCAGCGGGGCCGGTCGGTGCCCGGTGGCAGACTCGCACCGTGACGGATTACGCGATCAAGGACGGCCTCTACCGGGTGCGCAACGTCGGCAGCGGCCTGCTGCTGGAGGTCGTCGACGGAAGCCGCCGCAGCGGCGCCAGGGTCGGGCTGGGCGCGGACGACGGCTCGGACGCCCAGCTCTGGCGCTTCACGGCCGTCCACGCGGGCGGGGCGCTCTTCCACGTGGAGAACGCCGGCAGCGGCAAGCGGCTCGACGTCACCGGGGCCTCCCCGGAGGACGGCGTCCCGATCCAGCAGTGGTCGGCCAATGCCTTCGGCGCCCAGGAGTGGCTGCTCGAACACCACCTCGACGCCCCCGGCACCTACACCCTGGTCAGCTTCATCGCCGGCAAGCCGCTGACCGCCACCGCCCCGGGCGAACCCGTCGAGCAGCGGGAGGACGACGACTCCCCCGCGCAGTGGTGGCGCCTGGAGCCCCAGGGGTAGGCCCTTGCCGCCCCGGTCCCGCCCCGGTCCCGGACCGGACGGGGGCGGGGCGGGCCCCGTGTCTCAGGCCTCCGGACCTCGGGCGGAGAGGTTGTCGCGGAGGGCGGTGAGGTCCTCGTCGGTGGTGCCGTGGGCCCGGAGGTAGTCCGCGACGGAGCCGTGGTTGGTCCGGATCCAGGTCAGCGAGGAGGCCAGCAGCGGCGCGGAGACGGGCCGGGAGACCCGCTCGGCGCCGGTCTCGTCGATGTAGGGCGTCGGGCCGTCGAGCAGGCCGAGGCCGGCGTTGGAGAGCAGGTAGTCGGCCATGACGTCGGCGTCGGAGGCCCCGAGGAGGGACTGCACCACGGCGATGGTGAGGCCGGTGCGGTCCTTGCCGACGGCGCAGTGGACGACGGCCGGGACGCCGCCGGCGGCGCCGAGCCGGCGGACGGCGGCGACCAGGGACGGGCCGGCCGTCTGGGCCATGAACGGGTAGAGCTCGGCCTGGTCCTCGGGCCAGGGGCGGTCGGTGTCCTCCCGGTTGGCCGGGAGGGTGGGGAGGTTGACCGCCTCGTGGTCGAGGCCGTGCCGCAGGTCCGGCCAGACCTCCAGCTCGAACGGGCTGCGCAGGTCGATCACCAGGCGCAGGCCCAGCGCCTTGAGGCGCTGGGCGCCCTCCGGGGCGAGGGCGTGGAAGGACCCGGAGCGGTAGAGCACCCCCTTGCGCAGGGTGCCGACGCCGCCGGCGTCACGGAAGTTGCGGACACCGGGGATGTCGATGAAGGCGGACGGCAGGTCGGGTTCGCGGTCCGGCAAGGCGTCGGTCATGCGCTCCACCGTACGGGCGGGAGCGGCACCGCGGGAAGGAAACGGAACACGGGGTCTCGGTGTCCGGGTCCCCGCGCCCGCACCCCGGCAGCCGCAGGCGCCCGCCGGGGCGGCGCCCGGGCCGGCCCCATCGTCCCGGGAGCCGTCGCCCCGGGGGCCGGGGCCCCGCCGGGGCGGGCCTCAGCGGCCGCCCGCGACGTCCAGGAAGCCGCCGGTCATGTACGAGGACGCCGGGGAGAGCAGGAAGAGGATCGCCTCGGCGACCTCCTCCGGCTGCCCGCCGCGCCGCATCGGCAGGTCGGGGGCGACCCGGTCCACCCGGCCGGGCTCCCCGCCCAGGGCGTGGATGTCGGTGTGGATCAGCCCCGGCCGGACGGCGTTGACCCGGATGCCCTCGGCGGCGACCTCCAGGGCCAGCCCGCGCGTCATCGAGTCGACGGCGCCCTTGGCGGCCGCGTAGTCCACGTACTCGTTCGGCGAGCCGAGCCGGGCGGCGGCGGAGGAGACGTTGACGATCACGCCGCCGGCCCCGCCGTACCGGGTGGACATGCGGCGGACGGCCTGCGCGGCGCACAGGAAGGGGGCGGTGATGTTGGCGGCCCAGATCCGGTTCAGCCGGTCCTCGTCGACCTCCTCCAGCCGGCACTGCTTCTCCAGCGTGCCGGCGTTGTTCACCAGGGCGGTGAGCGGGCCGAGTTCGGTGTCGACGGCGGCGAACAGCCGCTCGACCCCGGCGGTGCGGGTGACGTCGGCCCGGACGGCCACGGCGGTGCCGCCCTCGGCCCGGATCGCCTCGACCACCGAGGCCGCCGAGGCCTCGTCGCTGCGGTAGTTGACGCACACCCGGTAGCCGCGGCGCCCGGCGAGCCGTGCGGTGGCGGCGCCGATCCCGCGCCCGCCGCCGGTGACGAGGAGGACTTCGGTGCGGGCCGGGGCCGTCGAGTCGGTCATGCCCTGCACGGTACTCCGTCCGCGCCCGCCCGGGCCCGTGTCTCGGCCCGGGCCCGCGTCACGGCGCGGGATCCGGCATCACGGTCCGGCCCCCGTCACCGTCCCGCGGCCCCGGCATCACGAGCCGGACGCGGCCGCCGCCCGCAGGGCCGCGATCTTCGGCGCCCGGCTCCTCGGCGAGTCCAGACCGAACCCGCGTGCGTCCCCGAGCCGGTCGCGGACGAAGGCCTCGGTCCGGGCCACCGCCGCCCGCAGTTCGGCGTCGGGCGGCACGAAGGGCTGGTGGACGATCTCGGCCCGCTCGGCGTCGTACTCCCAGAGGCCGACGATCCGGCCCCGGTCCAGCACGATGTGGGTCTGCGGATCGGCCTCGCCGCCGAAGCTGCGCCCGGCCTTCCCGCCCCGGCCGGACGGCAGCTGCCGGACCGCGTCGGCGGGGTCGACCAGCCGGGGCAGGTCGCGGTGGAGCAGGTGGATGCCGTCGATGCCGGCCAGCAGTGTGTAGTACGGCTCCGCCGGGACGGTGAACTCGGCGAACTCGTCGATGAGTTCGGGGAGCATCAGCAGCCCGGCGCCGGCCGGCCCGCCCGGCAGCGGGACGATCCCGGCCTCGGCGACGGCCCGTCGGGCGGTCGCCGCGGTGAAGCCGGAGAACCAACGGAAGTGCCCGAGGTTCGCCGGGCCGGCCCAGGCGAAGTAGCGCCGGGCGAGGTCGACCGCGTCGCCCGCGACCGGCTGGTCCCAGCCGAGGTAGCCGTAACGCTGCTGGTCCAGACGGCCGTTGGTCGGCACCCGGCGGATCTGGCCGCGCGACTGCATCAGGGCGAGGGCCAGCGGCAGGGTGGTGGAGAGGCCGCGCTTCTTCCCCGCCTCGCCCAGCGACCGGACGGCGCCGCCCACCGCCACCCGGAGTGCGGCCGGGTCCTGCGGCGTGTCCGGGGCGGCGGCGAGGGCGCGGCCGATGGCCAGGCAAAGCTGCTCCACCTCGTCCCGGCCGACCCCGAGGTGCTTCTCGGCGGAGGCCAACTCGCCTGCGGGGGCGGCCGCTCCGACCGCCAGGGCGAGGGAGAAGTCGGTGGCCGGCACCACGTAGGTGCAGCCGCGCGCGGCGGGCAGCTCGTGCACCGCCAGCCCGGCGATCGCCGCGTCCACGGCCTGCCGATCCAGGCCTGCCCGGGCGAACAGCCCGAGGTAGGGCGCCGCGCCGCCCACCGAGCGGGCCCAGCCGGTGGCGGCCAGGACCTCGGCCGGGGACGCGCCGCGGTGGACGCCGTCCAGCCACTGCCGGTGCGCCCACCAGGCCCGCAGCTTCTCGGGGGTGACGTCGGGCGCCGCTCCGGGTGCGGCGCCGTGGGTGACCCGGGGCGGGGCCGGGGAGGCGGCCTCGGGGTGCCGTGGGGTGCCGTTCGCCTTCGCCATGCGGCCAGTATCGGTCCGGGGCCGCCACCGGGTGGGAATTCGCTCGCCCGGCGCGGTCCGCGCACGGCACACTCCTCTGACCGCACCGCGCGGCGAGGGCCCCGCGCACCGGCCGTGTCCGCGCGATCCCCCGGCCCGGGACCGTCCAGACCCGGACCGTCCAGACCCGGACCGTCCAGCCCGGGACCGTCCAGATCCGGACCGTCCAGCCCGGGCCGCCTAACACCTTACGGAGACCCATGCCCACCGCACCCGGTAGCGCCCGGCTCCCGGCCACCACCGGGCTCCCCGCCGCCGTGCCCGGCACCCGCCTGCCCGGCACCGTCCTGCTCGCCGGCATCGTCGGCTCGACCGCGTACGGCTTCGCCCACGCCGGCTCCGACACCGACCGGCTCGGCCTCTTCGCCGCCCCCACCGAGGACTTCCACGGCCTGCACCGCCCGGCCGAGTCCCGCGTCACCACCGGGCCCGACCTCACCCTGCACGAGGCCGTCAAGTGGTGCCGCCTCGCGCTCACCTGCAACCCGACCGCCTCCGAACTGGCCTGGCTCCCCGACGACCTCTACGAGGTGCGGACCCCGCTCGGTGACGAGCTGATCGCGATCCGCACCTCCTTCCTGAGCGCGAAGGCCGTCCGCGGTTCCTACCTCGGCTACGCCGACCAGCAGTTCCGCAAGCTGCTCACCCGGGACGCCGCCGACCCGGCCGCCCGCCGCCGGGCGGCCAAGCACGCCCGGCACCTGGTCCGGCTGCTGGAGCAGGGCGTGGGGTTGCACGAGACCGGCGAGAACGTCGTCCGCCTCCCCGAACCCGAGCGCGTCCGCGAGCTCGGCGAGCGCATCGCGGACCGTCCCGCCCTCGCCGAACCGCTGCTCGCGGAGGCCGCCGAGCGGTTCTCCCGGCCCGGTGCGCTGCCCGCGGAGCCCGACCCGCGCCCGGCCGAGGCCTGGCTGCGCCGGGTGCGCGCCGCGCACTGGACGCCGCCCGTCCCGCCGGCCGGCCGAGCCCGGCGCGCCCCGCAATCCACTGGCGGAGCCCTGGGCCCCACCGGGTAGGATCGCCGTGGCCCGCCCCGCACGGGAACGGGCCATGGGCCGCTAGCTCAATTGGCAGAGCTGCGGACTTTTAATCCGTAGGTTCAGGGTTCGAGCCCCTGGCGGCCCACGGTTGCGGAGCCGGACCGGACGCGAGTCCCGGTCCGGCTCCGCTGCGTTCGGGAGGTGGACGGGCGTTGACGGAGAGTCACCCGTGCGTGGGGGCGGGGTCCGTGGACCGGTGGGGCGCCGGCGGGTGATCGAGAGCACGGCCGGATAAATATGACCGGCTTGTATGCTCCGAGAGGGCCTGTTGTGACTGCAGGGGGTCCGTGGGAGGGGGCTGCGGGGACGATCGCGGGGGGCGTTCGTAGGTCATTACGACCTTCGTATGTGCAACCCGGCGATGGTTCCAGCCGTCTCTCTGTGTGCAGCGCGCCCGGATGTGCGGGCGCCGCGTCCGCCGGTGAAAGGTACACGGATGTCAGGTCAATGGGGCGAGGGCCCGGCTCGTGGTGACGACGCGCCCGGTGCGCTCACGACCGAGGCGGCCGACGGCGGTGCGGTGCCTCAGCCGCGGACCGGCGGGCGGGCCGAGGCCCGGCGGGCCGCACAGGGCAAGGGTTCCCAGGCCAAGGGTCCGCAGGGCAAGGGCCCCCAGGCCAAGGGTCCGCAGGGCAAGGCCGGACCGGAGGGCGCCGGCCCCGTCCCCGGCGGGCGGGCGGCGGCCCGCAACGGCCGGAAGCCGCCCAAGAAGAACGTGAAGAAGATCGTCGCCTGGTCGGCGGCCGGAGTGCTGGTGCTGATAGCCGGCGCCGGGGGGGCGATCTACCTCAAGCTCAACGCCAACATCAAGTCCTTCGACGCGGACGCCATCGCCACCGACCGGCCGCCCGAGGCGCAGGCCGACGCGGACGGCAACAAGCCGGTGAACGTCCTGCTGATCGGCTCGGACAGCCGCGGCAAGAACAACGCCGACCTGGGCGGCGGCGAGGACGGCGGCGCCCGCTCGGACACCACGATCCTGCTGCACGTCTACGCCGACCACAAGCACGCCGTCGGCATCTCGATCCCGCGCAACGCCAAGGTCACCCTGCCGGCCTGCAAGCTGCCCAGCGGCAAGTGGACCAAGGAGAAGTCCAGCGCGCTGTTCAACGAGGCCTTCGCCACGGGCGGTACGGACGACGGCAACCCGGCCTGCACCCAGAACACCGTGGAGAAGCTCACCGGCATCCGGGTCGACCACACCATCGTGGTCGACTTCCAGGGCTTCTCGGCGATGACCAAGGCGGTCCACGGCGTGGACGTCTGCCTGCCGAAGCCGATCTACGAGGGCGACATCAACCCCAACCTCCCGAAGAAGGGGAGCGTCGTCCTGCCCCAGGGCCCGCAGAAGGTCGAGGGCCAGAAGGCGCTCGACTACGTCCGGCTGCGGCACGGCATCGGCGACGGCTCCGACATCGGCCGGATGAAGCGCCAGCAGGCCTTCCTCAGCTCGCTGGCCAAGAACATCAAGGGCCAGGGCCTCAACCCGACCACCCTGCTGCCGCTCGCCGACGCCGCCACCAAGTCGCTGGTCGTCGACCCGGGCCTGAACTCGGCCGACAAGCTGCTCTCCTTCGGCCTCTCGCTGAAGAACATCGACCTGCACGACCTCAAGTTCGTCACGGTGCCGTGGCGCTACCGCACCCAGGACGCGGACCTCGACATCGTCCAGCCGGACGCCGGCAAGCTCTGGGAGACCCTCAAGGCCGACCGGACCCTGGACGGCCAGAACGCCACCGGTGAGCAGCCGGACGCGCCCGCCTCGCCGTCCGCCTCCGCCGGGCCGAGCGCCCCGGCCACGACCCCCTCCGCCCCGGCGGCGGCCTCCGACGCGGGCAACGCGGCGATCAAGGTGGCCGTCTACAACGGCACCACCACCCGGGGCATGGCGGACCGGGCGAGCGAGCAGCTCAAGGCGGCCAAGTTCACCGTCACCAAGGCGGGCACGGCGGCCAGCACCAAGTACACGACCACGATGGTCGAGTACGGCTCCGGCCAGAAGGCCAACGCCGAGAAGGTCGCCGCGCTGTTCCCGGGGGCGACCGTCGAGGCCGGCAGCTCGCCGGGCGTCACCGTGATCGTGGGCAAGGACTTCGTGGCGGCCAACGGCGGTGCCACCGCCGCCGCCTCCGGCGGCTCCGGCCCCTCGGCCGCCCCGACCACTCCCGGCCCGCTGCCCACCAGCGTCACGAACGAGGCCCGCTCGGCGGACGACGACATCTGCGCGGGCACCACCTACGGCAGCGGCGGGTAGCGCCCGGCGACGCACGGCGACGGTACCGGGCCCGGGGTGTGCGCGCCCCGGGCCCGTGCCATGGTGGCGGTCGGGGGGCCGCAGGACCGAAAGGCGGAACCCATGGCCGAGATCGCCATGCAGTTCGACATCGCCGCACCCCGCGACGTCGTGCTCGCCGCGCTGGACACCCACGACGGCCTCACCGGCTGGTGGACCACCGACGTCGACCGGGACGAGGGCGGGGTGCTGCTCCTCGACTTCCCGGACGCCCCCGAGCCGTTCCGGCTGCGCCGCGAGCGCGCCGACCGGGACCGGGTGGTGTGGACCAACGTCGGCACGTTCCCGCCGCACTGGGCCGGCACCTGGATCAGCTGGGAGTTCGCGGACCAGCCCGGCGGCCCCGGCCGCACCCGGTTGCTGTTCCGGCACGGCGGTTGGCAGCCCGGTACCGAGGAGGGCGTCCCGATGGTGGCCGGCACCTGGGCGGAGCTGATCGTCCGGCTCAAGGACTACGCGCAGAGCGGCAAGGTGCAGCCGTACTTCGTGAAGGCCCCGGGGCACTCAGCGTGACGCTGCGGCGGGGGCGTCCCCCGCCGGATGCCGTCCGGTGGCGCGATCGCGGTGGCGCGGCGAAGGTGGGCGGTGTACCGCCGTCCGGTCGTCCGCCCGGCGCGGGAGCGCCGCGCCGGACCCGACGGCTCCCGCCCGGAGTGCCGGACCGGCGGGCCCGGCGGAGGACCATCGCTCTTGGAGGCCCAGCAATGCCCGTAGTCACCGCTCCGTACAAGCCCGGCACCCCGTGCTGGGTCGACCTGATGGCGAGGGACCAGCAGGCCGCGCTCGACTTCTACCGCGACCTGTTCGGCTGGCAGGGCGAGGTCGGCCCGCCCGAGTTCGGCGGCTACGCCGTGTGCTCGCTGAACGGCAAGCCGGTCGCCGGGATCATGGCGCAGACGGCCCCCGAGGGCCAGCCCGTTCCGCCGGTCGCCTGGACGACGTACCTGGCCTCGGACGACGCCGAGGCCACCGGCCGGGCCATCGCCGACAGCGGCGGCACCATCCTCTACCCCGTGATGGACGTCGGTACGGTCGGCCGGATGCTGGTCGCCGCCGACCCGACCGGCGCGGTGTTCGGCGTCTGGCAGAAGGTGGACTTCCTCGGCGCCGGCGTGGTCAACGAGCCCGGCGCGCTGGTCTGGAACGAGCTCAACACCACCGACACCGACGCGGCCGGGCGGTTCTACCACCAGGCGCTCGGCCTGCGCCCGGCGACCATCCAGGGCATGGAGGGCTACTACTCGCTCAACGTCGGCGAGCGCACGGTGGGCGGCATGCAGCCGGTCGCCGAATACCTGCCGGACGGCACGCCCCCGCACTGGATGACGTACTTCTCGGTGGACGACACCGACTCCACGGTGGACGCCGTGGTGAAGGCGGGCGGTTCGGTGATCCAGCCCCCGTTCGACATCCAGTCCGGCCGGATGGCCGTCGTGCGGGACCCGCAGGGCGCGGTCTTCGCGGTGACGGCCGCCCCCGAGTCCCAGATGCCCGACTCCTGAGCCCCACGGACCTCCTGAGCGCCACCGGGGCCCGAGAGCCACCGGAAGCCGCCCCTTCCCGCGACGCGCCGCCGGGAATGGGCGGCTTCCCCGCGTTCGCGGGTAAGACTGCACCCATGCTGGGTCTTCCGGACGACATCCGCGCTTTCCTCTTCGACCTCGACGGGGTGCTCACCCAGACCGCCAAGGTGCACGCCGCGGCCTGGAAGGACACCTTCGACGCCTTCCTGCGCGCCGAAGCGGCCCGCACCGGCGGGCAGTTCGTGCCCTTCGACGCGGTCGCCGACTACGACACGTACGTCGACGGGCGCCCGAGACTCGACGGTACCCGCGCCTTCCTGGAGAGCCGCGGCATCGCGCTCCCCGAGGGCACCGACGCCGACCCGCCCGGCACCCGCACGGTGCACGGCATCAGCCTGGCCAAGAACGACACCGTGCTGCGGATGATCCGCGCGCAGGGCGTCCAGCCCTACGAGGGCTCGGTCGCCTACGTGCGCCGGATGCGCGAGCTCGGGCTGCCCGGCGCGGTGGTCTCGTCCAGCGCGAACTGCCGGGACGTGCTGCGGGCCGCGGGGATCGAGGACCTGTTCGACGTGATCGTGGACGGCCTGGTGGCCAAGCGCGAGGGGCTGCCCGGCAAGCCGGCCCCGGACACCTACCTGGCCGCCGCCCGCGCCCTGGGCGTCGAGCCGGCGCACGCCGCCGTCTTCGAGGACGCGCTCGCCGGCGTCGCCTCCGGCCGGGCCGGCGGTTTCGGTGCGGTGGTCGGGGTGGACCGCGTCGGCCAGGCGGCCGAGCTGCGCCGCGACGGCGCCACCGTGGTCGTCACCGACCTCGCCGAACTGCTCGAAGGAGGCTCGGCATGACCGGCCTGGACAACTTCTCGGTCGACCCGTGGCAGATCGTCGAGCCCGGCCTCGACCTGGCCTCGATGGCCCGCGCCGAGTCGCTCTTCGCCCTCTCCAACGGCCACATCGGCCTGCGCGGCAACCTCGACGAGGGCGAGCCGCACGGCCTGCCCGGCACCTACCTCAACGGCGTCTTCGAGCTGCGCCCGCTGCCCTACGGAGAGGGCGGCTACGGCTACCCGGAGTCCAGCCAGAGCGTCATCAACATCACCAACGGTAAGATCATCCGACTGCTGGTGGACGACGAGCCCTTCGACCTCCGCTACGGTGAACTGCTGAGCCACCGGCGGTGGTTGGACTTCCGCGAGGGGCTGCTGCGGCGCGAGGCGGAGTGGGCCTCCCCGGCCGGGCGGACGATCCGGGTGAAGTCCACCCGGCTGGTCTCGCTCACCCAGCGGGCCGTCGCCGCCGTCGAGTACACCGTCGAGGCGGTGGACGGGCCGGTGCGGATCGTCCTCCAGTCGGAGCTGGTCGCCAACGAGCAGCTTCCCGGCGGTCCCGAGGGCGACCCCCGGGCGTCCGCCGTGCTGGAGGCGCCGCTGCTCGCCGAGGCCAGTCACGCCGGCGGCACCAAGGCCGTCCTGGTGCACCGCACCCGCTACAGCGGCATCCGCGTCGCCGCCGGGATGGACCACGTCATCGACGGCCCGGAGCGGCTGGACACCGTCGCCGAGTCCGAGGCCGACCACTGCCGGATCAGCGTGACCACCGTGCTCGAACCGGGCCAGAAGCTGCGCCTGGTGAAGTTCATGTCCTACGGCTGGTCCGCGACCCGCTCGCTGCCCGCCGTCCGGGACCAGGTGGAGGCCGCGCTGACCGCCGCCAGGTACACCGGATGGGACGGTCTGGTGGCCGAACAGGCCGCCTTCCTCAGCGAGTTCTGGGAGACCAGCGACGTCGAGATCGAGGGTGACGTCGAACTCCAGCAGGCCGTCCGGTTCGCCGTCTTCCACGTGCTGCAGGCGGGCGCCCGCAGCGAGGAGCGGGCCATCCCCGCCAAGGGGCTGACCGGCCCGGGCTACGACGGCCACAGCTTCTGGGACACCGAGACCTTCGTCCTCCCGGTGCTCACCTACTGCCTGCCGGGCGCCGTCAACCAGGCACTGCGCTGGCGGCACACCACGCTGCCGATGGCCCGTGAGCGGGCCGTCCAACTCGGCCTCGCCGGCGCGGTGTTCCCGTGGCGGACGATCCGCGGCGAGGAGTGTTCCGGGTACTGGCCGGCCGGCACCGCGGCCTTCCACATCGGCGCCGACATCGCCGCCTCCGCCGCCCGGTACGTCCGGGCCACCGGGGACGTCGAGTTCGAGCGGGAGTACGGGCTGGAGCTGCTGGTCGAGACGGCCCGGATGTGGCGCTCGCTCGGCCACCACGACGCCGTCGGCAAGTTCCGCATCGAGGGCGTCACCGGGCCGGACGAGTACAGCGCGGTCGCCGACAACAACGTCTTCACCAACCTCATGGCGCAGACCAACCTGCGCGCCGCCGCCGAGGCCGCCGCCCGGCACCCCCGGGAGGCGGCCGCGCTCGGCGTGGACACCGAGGAGACCGCCGCCTGGCGGGACGCCGCCGCGGCGATGTTCATCCCGTACGACGAGAACCTCGGCGTCCACCCGCAGGCCGACGGCTTCACCGACCACCAGGTCTGGGACTTCGAGCGCACCCCGCCGGAGAACTACCCGCTGCTGCTCCACTACCCGTACTTCGACCTGTACCGGAAACAGGTGGTCAAGCAGGCCGACCTGGTGCTCGCCATGCAGGTGCGCGGCGACGCCTTCACCGACGAGCAGAAGGCCCGCAACTTCGCCTACTACGAGCGGCTGACCGTCCGCGACTCCTCGCTCTCGGCCTGCACCCAGGCGGTGATCGCCGCCGAGGTCGGCCAGCTGGACCTCGCGTACGACTACACCGCCGAGGCCGCCCTGATGGACCTGCACGACCTCGGCGGCAACACCCGCGACGGCCTGCACATGGCCTCGCTCGCCGGGGCCTGCATCGCCCTGGTGGCCGGGTTCGGCGGCCTGCGGGACCACAGCGAGGTGCTGTCCTTCCGGCCGCGACTGCCCAACGGGCTGATGAAGCTCAGCTTCTCGCTGCTGGTGCGCGGCCAGCTGCTGGGGGTGCGCATCACCCATGAGGGGACGACGTACACGCTGCGCCGGGGCGAGGTGATCCACCTGCGGCACGACGGCGGGGCGGTGCAGGTGAAGGCGGGCACGCCGGTCACCCTGCCCACCACGGTGCCGCCCGTCCAGGAGCGCTGCGTCCAGCCGCCCGGCCGCGAGCCGTCGCGGCGCCAGCCGCACGCCGGAGTGGCCGCGGGCACGGTCGGCCCGGGGCCGGACCACCTGGCGGCGGAGTAGGGAGGCGGAGCAGGGAGGCGGAGCAGGGAAGGACCGGCCCCGGGGGAGGGGGGGTGACGACAGACCGGCGAGAGGAGATCCCCGTGGTGAGCGTGGCCGAGCAGATGGTGGAGGTGCTCCGGCAGGCCGGGGTCGAGCGCGTCTACGGGGTGGTCGGCGACAGCCTCAACCCGGTGGTGGACGCGATCCGCCGGGCCGAGGGCATCGGCTGGGTGCCCGTTCGCAACGAGGAGGCCGGCGCCTTCGCGGCCGCCGCCGAGGCCGAGCTGAGCGGCCGCCTGGCGGTCTGCGCAGGCTCCTGCGGCCCCGGCAACACCCACCTGATCCAGGGCCTCTACGACGCCCAGCGCAGCGGCCTGCCGGTGCTGGCACTCGCCTCGCACATCCCGTCCGCCCAGATCGGCACCGGCTTCTTCCAGGAGACCCACCCCGAGCGGGTGTTCACCGACTGCAGCAGCTGGTGCGAGACGGTCTCCACCCCGGCGCAGCTGCCGCGGCTGCTGCGGATCGCGGTCCAGCACGCGCTGGGCGCCCCCGGCGTCGCCGTGCTGGTCTTCCCCGGCGACGTCGCCGCGCTGCCGGCCGCCGGGCCGACGGGCGGCAGCCACTTCCTCACCGAGCAGGCGGTGGCCGCGCCGCCCTGGTCCCAGGTGCAGGCGCTGGCCCGGGCGCTCAACGACGCCCGGAAGGTCGCGCTGTTCTGCGGTGCGGGCGTGCGCGGGGCGCACGGCGAGGTGATGGAGGTCGCGCAGGCGCTGGCCGCGCCGGTCGGGCACTCCCTGCGCGGCAAGGAGTGGATCCAGTACGACAATCCGTACGACGTCGGCATGAGCGGCCTGCTCGGCTACGGCGCCTGTCACGAGGCGCTGCACGCGGCCGACCTGGTGCTGCTGCTCGGCACCGACTTCCCCTACGACTCCTTCCTCCCGCAGGCCCGGACGATCCAGGTGGACCACGACGCCACCCGGCTCGGCCGCCGCACCCCGCTGGAGCTGGCCGTCCACGGCGACGTCTCGGCCACCCTGCGCGCCGTCCTGCCGCTGCTGGAGCCGAAGGCCGACCGCGCCTTCCTGGACGAGATGCTGCGCCGGCACTGCCGGGCCCTGGAGGACGTGGTCGGCGCCTACACCCGGGACATCGACAAGCACCTGCCGATCCACCCGGAGTACGTGGCCTCGGTGCTGGACGGGATCGCCGCGGACGACGCGGTGTTCACCGTGGACACCGGCATGAACAACGTCTGGGCCGCCCGCTACCTGCAGCCCAACGGCCGCCGCCGGGTGATCGGTTCGTTCCTGCACGGCTCGATGGCCAACGCCCTGCCGCACGCGATCGGCGCCCAGCTGGCCTGCCCCGGGCGGCAGGTGGTCGCGATGGCCGGCGACGGCGGGCTGTCGATGCTGCTCGGCGAGCTGCTCACGGTGGCGCGGCTCAGGCTGCCGGTGAAGACGGTGGTGTTCAACAACGGCGCGCTCGGCATGATCAAGCTGGAGATGCTGGTCTCCGGCTACCCCGAGGCGGAGACCGACAACGGGGACGTGGACTACGCGGGGATCGCCCGGGCGATGGGCGTCCCGGCCAAGCGCGTCACCGAGCCGGCGCGGGTGCGGGAGGTGCTGGCGGAAGCCCTGGAGCGGCCGGGCCCGGCCCTGGTGGACGTGGTCACCGACCCCAACGCGCTCGCCGTGCCGCCGCACGTCACCGCGGCCCAGCTGAAGGGGTTCGCGCTGGCAGCCGGGCGGACGGTGCTCGCCGGCGGGGTCGGGCGCATGATCGACCTGGCCCGCAGCAACCTGCGGAACATCCCGCGCCCGTAGCGGGCCCGGGCGTCGCCCGGGGGGACGGGTCCGGCGCTCCGCGGCACGGCCGACCGGCGCGGGGTTACGGCGGTTTGCCTCTGAGGCAAATTTCTTGCCCGTGCGGCACGTCAGGTGTCCACTGGTCCCATGAGCACCAGCCCGTCCGGCCCCACCACCGCCGGTTCCACCGGTGACCAGCTCGACGACCAGGAGGTCGCCGGCCTCGCCGCGCGACTGCGCGAGCACCGGCTCGGCAGCCGCCTCACCCTGGAGGTCGCCGCGGCCCGGGTCGGCCTCTCCCCAGCCTATCTGTCCCGGCTGGAGACCGGCCGCCGGCAGCCGTCGCTGCCCGTCCTGCTGGGCCTCGCCCGTGCCTACGGCACGTCCGTCTCCGGCCTCCTCGGCGAGGCCATGGTCGAGCCGGACCCGGTGGTGCGCGGCGGCGCGATCGAGCCCGGTCGCGCGGGCGGCTGGGGCTACCGGCGCGCCGGTGCGCCCGGCCGGGCGATGCAGGCTCTGCGCGTGCACGTCCCGCTGGGCGTCCAGGACGCCGTCGTCCGGGTCCACCCGGGCGAGGAGTGGCTCTACGTGCTCCAGGGCCGGCTGAAGCTGACCCTCGGCGACCGCGTCCACCAGCTCGACGAGGGCGACTCCGCGCACTTCGACTCGCTCACCCCACACTGCATCGCCGCGGAGTCGTCCGGCGGGGTCGAGCTGCTCTTCGTCCACACCCTGCTGCAGAGCCCCGGCGGCGAACTCTGCCTCGGCGGCGGCCCTGCCGCTCCCCACTGACCGACCGTCAGACCTCCCGGAGGAGATCTCCCATGGCTGATCCCGCCACCGCCACCGCCACCGCCGTCACCGCCACCACCGCCCCGGCCGTTCCTGCCCCGGCCGCCCCCGCCGCGAAGACCGTCGACGCCGGCAAGTGGGCCAACCGCCGCGTCGGCATCCGACTGGTGATCTACACCGTCGCGACGCACGCCTTCGCGGGCTTCATCCTCCTGCTCTTCGAGCTGGGCAACCGGAACAAGTAGCAACCGCGGCGGATGGGCGGACCGGCCCGGACACGCCCGACCCTCACACTCCGCGCAGCAGCTCGCAGAGCGCGTCCACTGCGGCCGGGAAGAGCCGGTCGGGCGGCGTCGCGTAGCCGACCACCAGGGCGGGCGCGGCGTCCGGGCCCGACGGGGGCGCGGCGAGGTGCCGGCCGAGCACGCCGAACACCAGGCCGGCGGTCTCGGCCCGGGCCAGCAGCTCGGCCTCGGACGGTGCGCCGGGCGGCAGTTGCAGCACGGCGTGCAGGCCCGCGGCGATCCCGGTCACCTGGACGCGCGGGGCCCGCTCGGCCAGCGCCGCGACCAGGTGGTCGCGGCGGCGCCGGTAGTGCAGCCGGGAACGGCGCACGTGGCGGTCGTAGGTGCCGGAGGTGATCAGCTCGGCGAGGGTGAGCTGGTCGATCACCGGGGACGTCCCGTCGGCCTGCTGCTTGAGCCGGGCCACCGGCTCCACCAACGCGTCCGGCAGTGCCAGCCAGCCGAGCCGCAGACCGGGGGCGAGGCTCTTGGCGGCCGTACCCGCGTACACCACCCGCTCGGGATCGAGCGCCTGCATCGCGCCGAGCGGCTGCCGGTCGTAGCGGAACTCGCCGTCGTAGTCGTCCTCGATCACGTACCCGTCGTGTGCGCGGGCCCAGGCCACGGCGGCGGCCCGGCGCTCGGCGGAGAGCGCGGCGCCGGTCGGGAACTGGTGGGCGGGGGTGAGCAGGACCGCCGCGTCCCGCCGCCCGGCCAGCAGGTCGGTGCGCGCCCCGGAGCAGTCCAGCGGCAGCGGTGCCGTGGTGAGCCCGGCGGCCCGCACCACCTCGTGCTGCGGCGGCAGCCCGTACTCCTCCACGGCCAGCGAGCGGGCGCGCCGGCCGCGCAGGGCGGCGCAGAGCAGCCCCAGCCCCTGGGTGAACCCGGCGCAGACCAGCAGGTGGTCGGGGTCGGTCCGGACGCCGCGGACCCGGGCCAGGTAGTCGGCGAGCGCCTGCCGCAGCTCGATCCGCCCGAGCGGGCTGCCGTAGTCGAAGGCCTCGTGCGGGGCGGTGGCCAGGGCCCGCCGTGCGGCGGAGAGCCAGGCGGTCCGCGGGAAGAGCGAGACGTCCGGCCGCCCCGGCGCCAGGTCGTACCGGGCGGTGCGGCGGTCCAGCGGCGGGTGGGCGGCCCGCCGGGCCGGGCGGGGGGCGGTCCGCTCGGCCACCGTGGTGCCCGAGCCCTGCCGGGAGCTGAGCCAGCCCTCGGCGGTGAGCTGCCCGTACGCCTCCACCACGGTGTTCCGGGCGATCCCGAGGTCCTCGCCGAGCGCCCGGGAGGACGGCAGCCGGGTGCCGGGTGCCAGCCGGCCGTCCTGGACGGCCTCCCGCAGCGCGTCCTCCAGGGCGGCCCGGATCCCGGCGCCTGCGGTCCGGCGCCCCGTGAGGTCGAGGTGCAGGTCGCCGCCGAACGCGGTCCAGGAGGCGGCCCCGGCGGCGCGGGAGCTCCGGGAGCCGGCTCGGGAGGTGCGGGAGCTGGTCATGGGCCGTTCCCTGCGGGCGTGGACGGATCGGTACGGGGGATTATCGCCCCCCTCGGGCGCGGGTGGTCCCGAGGGTGGAGCCGTCCCGTATGTTGATCATGTCGGTGGGGTCGCCTTCCGGGCGGGTCGGCGGAGCCCCGGAAGAAGTTCGGAGAATGTCGCCGGGGGATGTCGAGGACTCCGGACCCGCTCCGACTGGAGGGTGGAAGCGCGCCGGAGGGGCGCGCACGACGGGAGGACACCCGAGATGAAGTACGTCGCGATGATCTACGGCAACCAGGCCAAGTGGGACGCGTTCCCGGCCGAGGCCTGGCCCGAGGCGATCGCCAAGCAGGACGCGTTCAACAGGAAGTACCGCGAGAGCGGCGAGCTGATCGGCGCCTACGGCCTGGCCGACGCGGCCGCCGCCCAGCTGGTGCGCCGCCGGGAAGGCCTCCCGGTGGTCACCGACGGCCCGTACCTGGAGACCAAGGAGTACCTCGCCAGCTTCTACCTGCTGGACTGCGAGAGCCTGGAGCGGGCCCAGGAGATCGCCGCCGACATGCCGTTCGCCGACGTCGAGCCGGTCGAGCTCTGGCCGATCCTGCACGACGCCGCGGCGGACGTGTGACCGTCCTGCCCCAGGCCACCGAGGACCTGCTGCGCGAGCTGGCGCCGCAGGTCCTCGGCGCGCTCGTCCGCCGCTACGGCACCTTCGACGCGTGCGAGGACGCGGTGCAGGAGGCGCTGATCGCGGCGGCACAGCAGTGGCCCGGGACCGGAACGCCGGAGAACCCGCGCGGCTGGCTGCTCACCGTCGCCTCCCGGCGCCTGGTCGACCAGGTGCGCAGCGAGACCGCCCGGCGCCGACGCGAGGACGCCCTCGCCCTGGCCACCCCGCAGTCCGCGCTGGTCGGCCCCGCGGCGGACGGCACGCCGGAGAGCGACCGGGACGACTCGCTGGCACTGCTCTTCCTCTGCTGCCACCCGGCGCTCTCCGCGCCCAGCCGGATCGCGCTGACCCTGCGCGCGGTCGGCGGCCTGACCACGGCGCAGATCGCCGCCGCCTTCCTGGTGCCCGAGGCGACGATGGCCCAGCGGATCAGCCGGGCCAAGCAGACCGTGAAGGGCGTCGGCCTGGCCCTGCCCGAGGGTGCGGCGCACGCCGAGCGCCTGGCGGACGTCCGGCAGGTGCTCTACCTGGTCTTCAACGAGGGCTACACCGCCAGCGACGGCGCCGACCTGACCGTGCCGGCCCTGGCCGTCGAGGCGATCCGGCTCACCCGGCTGCTGCACGGGCTGGTGCCCGAGGACGCCGAGACGGCCGGCCTGCTCGCGCTGATGCTGCTCACCGAGGCCCGCCGTCCGGCCCGCACCGGTGCCGACGGGGAGCTGGTGCCGCTCGCCGAGCAGGACCGCGGTCGGTGGGACGGGCGGCTGGTCGCGGAGGGCGTGGCGCTGCTGGAGCGGGTCCTGCCGCGGGGGCAGGCCGGTCCGTACCAGCTGCAGGCGGCCGTCGCGGCGGTGCACGACGAGGCCGGGTCGGCGGAGGCCACCGACTGGCCGCAGATCCTCGCCCTGTACGGGCTGCTGGAGCGGTTCGGGCCGAACCCGGTGGTCACGCTCAACCGTGCGGTCGCGGTGGCCATGGTGCACGGCCCGGCGGCCGGGCTGGAGCTGCTGGCCACCCTGGAGCGGGAGAAGGGCCTGGCCCGGAACCACCGGCTGCCCGCGACCCGGGCCCACCTGCTGGAGCTGCTCGGCGACCGGGCCGGTGCGGTGGAGTCCTACCGCGAGGCGGCCCGCCGCACCACCAGCGCGCCCGAGCGGCGGCATCTGACGGAACGCGCACGACGGTTGGAGGGGGCGCAATGACAGTGGTGAGGTACGTCGAGAGGGACGGGGTCCGGCTCGCCTGCCGCGACTCGGGAGGGCCGGGAACAGCCGTCGTGTTGCTGCACGGGCTGGCGGGGCACGCGGGGGAGTGGGACGCCGTGGTGGCGGCCCTGGGCGGGCGGTTCCGGGTGGTGGCCGTCGACCAGCGCGGCAGCGGCGCGAGCGAGCGGCGGCCGCAGGACGTCTCACGGGCCGCGTACGTGGCGGACGTGCTCGCGGTGGTCGAGCAGCTCGGGCTGGAGCGCCCGGTGCTGGTCGGCCAGTCCTACGGAGGCCATGCTGCGATGCTCGCCGCTGCGACGCACCCCGGGGCGGTGAGTGGGCTGGTCGTGGTCGAGGCGGGGCCGGCGGGCTCGGACCCGGAGGCACTGGCGGGGATCGCCGGCTGGTTCGACTCCTGGCCGGTGCCGTTCCCGTCGTTCGAGGCGGCTGTGGGGTTCTTCGGCGGCGGAGCGGTCGGGGAGGGCTGGGCGGCGGGGCTGGAGGAGCGCGACGGCGGCTGGTGGCCGCGGTTCGACAGCGGCGTGATGGTCGACAGCCTGACGGAGAACGCCCACCGGTCGTGGTGGGACGAGTGGGCACAGGTCGGGTGTCCGATCCTGGCCGTGGTCGGGCAGTCGGGGATCATCGACGCGGAGCAGTTCGACCGGATGCTGGGCACGCGACCGGAGACCGTGGCGGTCAGCGTGCCCGGCACCGGCCACGACCTGCACCTGGAACGGCCGGAGGAGCTGGCGCGGCTGATCGGCGAGTTCGTCCGGTTCGTCCGGTAGGGAGGATCAGCCGAACTCGCCCGCGCGGACGGCGGTGACGAAGGACTGCCAGGCAGCCGGGGTGAAGGCGAGCGCGGGCCCGTCCGGGTCCTTGGAGTCCCGGACCCGCCCGGGGGAGGCGTCGTCCACTTCGACGCAGTTGCCGCCCTCGGCGTTGCTGTAGCTGCTGGACCGCCATTGAGTCTCGCGCACGGTGCTCCTCCAATTAGATGCTGCCGAACTCCCCGGTGCGGACGGCGGTGACGAAGGACTGCCAGGCGCCGGGAGTGAAGTCGAGGGTGGGCCCGTCCGGGTCCTTGGAGTCCCGGACCCGCCCGGGCGTCGCGTCGTCCACTTCGACGCAGGAGCCGCCTTCGCCATTGCTGTAGCTGCTCTTCCGCCAGTTGGCGGGTCGCTCAACGCGCTTGCGCATTCTCGTGGACCTCCGCCGCCGACTGGATCAGGGCCAGGGACGCCTCCGGCGACAATGCGGCGGCCCGTACGAGATCGTAGGACCGCTGACATCTGGCCACCAACCGATTGTCGTCGATCAGCTGGCCGGCGTGCTGTCCTTCGAGATATGCGAGCGGTGGGGCATCCGCGAAGGTCATCAGCGAGAGCATTCCGCCGAGTAGTGCATGGGCCCCGGCTTCGTAACTGACGACCTGGACGATCATGCGACGCCTGACCATGAGGCCAGCCACGTGCCTGAGCTGAGCTACCATCACCTGGCGGTCGCCCACGACTCTCCGGAGGACGGATTCGTCCAGGATGTACCACAACTCCGGTCCTGTTGGGTCGCTGACCAGCCGCTGTCGCTCCATTCGGGCCGCGACGAGCTCGGCCAGCTCGTCATCGCTGAGAAGCGGCTGCGCGCCGAGGCAAACCGCGCTTGCGTACTCGGAAGTCTGAAGCAGTCCAGGTACTACGTGACCCGCGTATTCGCAGATCGACATCGCGCGAGCCTCGTGCTCGGCCGCCTCTTTGAAGTAGTCGGCGAAGCGGGAGTACTCCAGCAACTCGTGAAGGCGCTCCAGCACTCCTCCTGTTGCGAGTGCCTGATCGATCCGAATCGAGAGATCGAGCTGCGGAGTCCGAGTCGCATTCTCCAACTGCCCGATGTACGTACCGGACACGAAGGTCAGTGCTCCCAACTTCTCCTGAGACATCTTCGGTTGGGCTGCCTCACGGAGTCGTCGCAGCTCAGAGCCGTAGAAAGTCCGGGGCGACTTGCCCGGCGGGAGGCTGTGGGGAGGGGCCATCCGGATCCCACCTCTGAACAATCAACATGCGGTGACCGCTTGACTTCACAGCGTAGCTTCGAGTGCTGATCCTGGGAGAGGAATCACCGAATCCGCAGCGACAGGAGCAGCGCTATGTCCTCCATCCTCCGCAGAATCACCGCCGACGACCGCCGCGAGGCCGCTTCCGTCCTGGACGACTTCAAGGTCGCCCTCGCCGCCGCGGGTACGGAACTCCCCTCCACCGGCATCGACTGGAACTGCGCCTCCGTCACGGGGGTGGTCCTCATCGACCTCGGCGCCGCCCCCGTCTCCGTCGTCACCAAGCTCACCGACGTCATCCGCGACGGCGTCCGCGCCCGCCGCGAACCGCCTCGGGCGACCTGGTACCCCAGGGCCGGCCAGGCCGTCACCCTCAACACCGCCGACGGCGCCCCGCTCGCTGCCGAAGTGGTGGTCGCCACCCAGCGGTTGGTGACGATCCGGCTCGACGGACGCCGCTGACCCTGCCCTGCCGCCCTTCGAAGGACCGCCCCGTGAACCACCCCGTGAACCACCGCCCGCCCCACACCCCCGGCGAACTCCTCCACGACCGCCGGACCCGCCGCACCGGCGTCTACATGGACACCATCGGCGGCCGCGTCTACCTCCGCCCCGTCGGGGGCGGCGTCGAGTGGACCGTTCGACCCGAGCACGTCACCGCGCCGCCGCCGCAATCCGCTCGGGCCCGGTCGCTCTCGTGAGCCGCCCTAGCCGTGTCCTGCTCCTCGCCGCTTCGGCCGTCTCCGTGGCGGTCGGCGCCGCTCTCGCGGCCCTCGCCGTCTGTCCGATCCGGCACGCCGCCCCGCGTGCCGCCGGCTTCCTCTTCGTCACGGTGCTCTGCACCACCACCGCCCTCGTGAACCTGCTGCTGGGCGCCGCCGTTCAGCGCCGGGCCGCTCGCTCGGCGCGGCCGGCTACGCCTGCTCCGGCTCGGCGTCCGCCGCCGTCGCAGGCTTCCGGTACGTGAGGAGCACGCTGCCCTGGTCGAAGGTCCGGCTCTCGACAAGCTCGAAGTTCCGAGCAGCGAAGTCGGCCGAGAACAGCGGGATGCCCGAACCCGCCACGACCGGATAGAGCTTGACGACCAGTTCGTCGATCTCCGGCAGGAGCTGTCCGGCCAGCGAGGCGCCGCCGCAGAGCCAGATGCCGAGCCCGTCCTCCCGCTTGAGGCGGCGGACCACCGACAGCGGGTCCTCGGCGGTGACCTCGACGGCCGGGTCCGGGCTCTCGGCGATGGAGCGGGAGAAGACGATCTGCCGCAGGTGGGCGTACGGGCTGGTCGCGCCGACGGCCAGCCCCGGCTCGTAGGTGGCGCGGCCCATCAGCACGGTGTCGTAGTGCTTGTTGGGCGCGTCGCCGATGCCCAGGCCGGCCCGGGCCGGGGCGAAGACGGTGTCCGGGTACTCGGTGGTCAGGTAGGAGGCGTACTCGCCCGTGACGTGCGGGAAGAAGAAGTCGAAGCCGCCGTCCGGCGCGGCGATGAAGCCGTCGATGGTGCTGCCGATGAAGTAGCTGAGCTTGCGCATCCGTGTCCTAGGTGTCGTGGTGCTGGATCGTGGCCCGTCGCTCGAACCACTCTATTTATAGTACTTCGACCGTAGTGGTTGCAAGGGGGTTCTGAGAGAGGGTCAGCTTCGGCTCGGAATGCCCCACGTGAAGGCCCTACGCTCGGCGTCATGACCGTGCCCGCGTACCTGGCCGCCGTCCGCGCGTCGTACGACACCGTCGCCGAGGACTACGTCCGGCGGGTGGTCCCGCCGGACGCCATGGACCCGGTGTCCCGCGGGATGCTCGGCGCCTTGGCCGAGTTGGTGCGGGCGGACGGGCTCGGCCCGATCGCGGACGTGGGCTGCGGGCCGGGCCGGGTGACGGCGTACCTCGCCGGCCTGGGCGTGACCACCTTCGGCATCGACCTGTCCCCGCGGATGATCGAGCTGGCCCGCCGGGCCCACCCCGCGGTCGACTACGCGGTCGGCTCGATGGCCGGCCTGCCGCTCCGTGACGCCGGGCTCGGCGGTCTGCTGGCCTGGTACTCGACCCACCACACGCCGCCGGCGCTACTCCCTCTCGTCTTCGCGGAGTTCCGCCGCGCCCTTGCTCCCGGTGGCCGCCTGCTGCTGGGCGGCCACGCGGGCGAGGCCGCCCGCCTGAGGCCCGCGCAGGGCTACGGCCACCCGGTGACCTACGAGTCGTACCTCATCCCTGCCGACCGGCAGGCCGAACTGCTGGCCGGGGCCGGGTTCGCCGTGACCGCACGGGTGGAGCAGCCGGCCGAGGGCCGGCCCGGCCGCTCCTACGTCTGCCTGCTCGCCCGGGCCGTCTGACGCTCGCCCCTGCACAGGAGTCGGACGGGCCGACTTCCTGCGCAGGGGCCGTCCGGGTGTTCAGCGCGCCTCGGCGTGCAGTTCCTCGATCAGCCGTGCGACGGCCTCCGGCTCGCGCAGCGTCGGGTAGTGGTCGGAACCGGCCAGCCGGACCAGCCGGCAGCCCGGGATCCGGGTCGCGACCTCCTCGCCGAGCCGCACGATTCCCGGCCGGTCCAGCTCGCCCAGCACCAGCAGGGCGGGCACGGCGATCTCGCCGAGCCGGTCGAACGCGGGCGGGTCGGGTTCCTGGTACCCGACGTTGCCGAACCACGAGGGCAGGACCGCCCTGAAGTGCGCGGCGGCGACCGGATCGGCCTCGGGCGTGCCGCCGCCCGCCAGCCCCCAGAGGCTCAGCCCGTACCGGACGATGCCCTCCGTGTCGCCGGCCCCGGCCAGCCGCTGCACCTCCCGGTAGAGCTCGGACTCGTCGAGCCCGTCGTACCCGGTGACGGTGGGGACGATCAGCGCCAGGCCCGCCACCCGCTCGGGTGCGTCCAGGGCCAGACTGATCGACGCGGCCCCGCCCATGCTGTTGCCGACCAGCACCACCCGGTCGAGTTCGAAGTGGTCGAGCACCGCGGCGAGGTCCTCGGCCGGGGTGTACGCGACGGTGGGGGCGGGCGAGCGCCCGTAGCCGCGGGCGTCGTACCGGACCACCCGGTGCCGTCCGTCGAGCACCGCGAGCACCGGATCCCAGATGGTCGAGTCGCCGACACCCGGGTGGACCAGGACCAGTGGGAGCCCTTCTCCTCCGGAGTCCTCGGCCCAGAGTTCACCACCGCGGACGGGCACCCTGGTTTCCATGGCCCCAGTCTCGGCGGGCGCCTCCGGCACCCGCCAGTGGGCCTGCTCCATCGAACCGCGCAGCAGGCCTAGACGATCCGGCGCCACCGGTCCCCGGCCGGCCCGGTCACGGGGGCGCGGCCGAAGTCGTACCGCAGTCCGTCAGGCCGGAAGGCCAGCAGGGATATCGAGGACGAGCCCCAGATCCGGCCGTCGCCGAACTCCCGGCGCTGGACCAGCGCCTCGGGGGCGTCCAGGGGCAGGCCGTCGCCGGCGACGATCGGCAGCCAGGCGCCCCATGCCTCCTCCGTGGGCCCGGCCGCCGGCTCGGGCCGGGCGGCGGCCTCGAAACGGGCGCGGAAGTGCGCGGCGCGCGCCGCCATCAGCGTGCGGACCAGCTCTGAGGTGGTCCGGGTGGCGGCCAGGCCCTCCAGCCCGTCGTTCAGCACCACGCTCAGGCCGGTCGGCAGTTCGCGCTCCTCCGGGCTGCCGCCGCCCCAGCTCAGGACCCGGGCGCCGTCCGGCCGGACGAGGACCAGATGGAAGGGGTCGTAACGCTCCAGGTCGAGGTGGGCGATGCCGCCGTCGCGGACGGCGGTCAGCGGCAGGTCGCCGCGCGAGAGCCGCGCCTGCGCGGGGGCCATCGCGCCGAAGCCGTTCAGCAGGCAGGCCGCGACCGGCTCGGCCCCCGGGCCGCCCGGCTCGGCCGCCAGCCACGTCCCGCCCGCGGCGAGGTCGAGCCCGCCGAGGACCGAGGGCTGCCCGGGCCAGTGGCGGTCCGGCGGCAGCCACTGCCGCCCCGCGTACTCGTCCCGCACCGACAGCAGCAGCACCGGCACCGCCGACGACGGCTCGATGCTGACGAACGCGGTACACACGGACCTGGCCCCCTGGTCTTCCCGGCGGGGCGGCCGGACACCGCCCCGCCGCCGATCCTCGCACGCACGTTCGCCGATCGGAACAGCCGGAAGGGACGGACCCCTGGCTGCCCGGCCGTCCCCGTGCCGGCTCGGCCGGCCTCGGGCGCCGGTGCCGGGCGCCCGCGGCGGCGCAGCGAAGTGGCCCGTGATCCCCGGCGTCGATTGTGCCAAGGAGGCGGTCCACTCCCCGCCTAGGCTGACCGGTATGACGACGAACGAGACCGCCACCGTGTCCGCCCCCGAGCAGCGGATCTCCCTCCCCGACCTCGCCCCCGAGTTCTACCAGGCCATGATCGCCCTGGACCGGTCCGCCCGTCGGGGCGTCGACCCGACCCTCGCCGAGCTGGTCAAGGTGCACGCCTCGATGGTGAACGGCTGCTCGTTCTGCATCGACATGCACTCCACCGACGCGCTGAAGAACGGTGAGCAGAACCACCGCCTGCTCTCCCTGCCGGCCTGGCGCGAGACCTCCTGGTTCACGGCCAGGGAGCGCGCCGCCCTGGCGCTGACCGAGTCGATCACCCTGCTGACCCGGGGGCACGTCCCGGACGCCGTCTACCAGGAGGCCGCCGAGCACTTCGAGCAGGCCGAGCTGGCGCAGCTGATCGCCCTGATCGTCACCATCAACTCCTGGAACCGGATCGGCGTCACCTCCCGCCTCAGCCCGGCCGCGAAGTAGGGTCGCCGCCATGACGCCCACGCAGCAGCAGAAGGCCCGCGCCCTGCGCGAACTCCACCGCCCGGGTGAGCCGTTGGTGCTCGCCAACGTCTGGGACGCGGCCGGCGCCCGGCTGGTCGCCGCCGCCGGGGCGCGGGCCGTCGCCACGGCCAGCGCGAGCGTCTCCTGGAGCCTCGGCAGCGCGGACGGGGACGCGGCCGACCGCGACGAGGTGCTCGCGCAGACCGCGCTGGTCGTGCGCGCGGTGGAGCTGCCGGTCACGGCCGACCTGGAGAGCGGCTACGGCGCCACCTCGGCCGAGGTCGGCGAGACGGTGGCGGGGCTGCTCGCCACCGGGGCGGTCGGAGTGAACCTGGAGGACGCCCACCGGTCCCCGGCCGAGGCGGCCGAGCGGATCGCCGCGGCCCGGGGAGCCGCCTCGAACGCCGGGATCGACCTGTTCGTCAACGGGCGCACCGACGTCTTCCTGCGGGGGATCGGTGAGCCGGCCGGCCGGCTGGACGAGGCCGTCGCCCGCCTGCGCGCCTACGTCGAGGCGGGTGCGGGCGGGGGGTTCGTGCCGGGCGTCACCGATCCCGAGACGATCGCGGCCCTGGTCGCGGCCGTTCCGGCGCCGCTGAACGTGCTGGCGGGGCCGGGCTCGCCGTCGGTGTCGGAGCTGGCGAAGCTGGGCGTGGCCCGGGTGAGCCTCGGGCCCGGCCTGGCCAAGGCGGCGTACGCGGCGGTGCGCCGGGCCGCCGAGGAGGTCTACGGCTCGGGGACGTACACCGCACTCGACGGCGGGCTGACCTACCAGGAGCTGAACGCCCTCGCCCGGGGCTGACCACCGCCCCGGGGCCCGGGGTCCGCAGGCACCGGTCCGGGTCGGGCACGCTCGGGGGAGCGCCCGAACCGGACCGGAGGTCACTGCGCGGGCGGCCCCCGGGGCGCGGGCCCGGATCGGCTCAGGACCCGGCCGTGGGTTCAGGAGCCGGCCGTGGGGTTCAGGAGCCGGCCGTCGGTTGAGGACCCGGCGGCGTCAGTTCAGGACCTGCCCGCTGATCCCCGGGTGCTCCATCTGTCCCGTGCCCACGGCCTCCACCTGCTGGGCGGCGTGGCCGACCAGCGGCAGCTTGCCGGCCTCGTGGAGCGCCAGGTCGGTGGGGGAGAGGTTGAGCCCGCTGGAGAGCCCGTCCAGGGCGTCCGGCTGGGAGGCGACCGAGGTCGCGGCGGACGCGGCGGGGGCGGCCAGGGCCAGGCCCGCCAGGGTGAGGGCGGCCAGGGTGGCGAGTTTCGTCATGACACGCCAAACGACCCGGCCGCCTTCAGGTCACCCGCGGGGCCCGACCGTCCCCCGCAGCGTCCGCACGCTGTTGCTGACGAACGAGCCGATCGGCTCCGCCCCCGGCTCCTCCGCCAGGGCCAGCCGCGGGAACCGCTCGAACAGCGACCGCAGGGCCGTCTCCGCCTCCAGCCGGGCGAGCCCGGAGCCGAGGCAGAAGTGCGGGCCGTGGCCGAGCGAGAGGTGCCGGTTCGGCTGCCGGGTGACGTCGAACCGGTCGGCGTCCGGGTGGTGCCCGGCGTCCCGGCCGGCGGCGGCGTACGAGGCGAGCATCGCCTCGCCGCGGCGGATGACGACGTCGCCCACCTCGATGTCCTCGGTCGCGTACCGCATGGGGAACTGGCCGACCGGCGAGTCGTAGCGGAGCGTCTCCTCGACCACCGCGGACCACTCCACCTCGCCGTCCAGTACCAGCCGGAGCTGGTCGGGGTGGGCGAGCAGCGCGCGCACCGCGTTGGTGATCAGGTTGAGCGTGGTCTCGTGGCCGGCCACCAGCATCAGCAGCAGGGTGCCGATCAGCTCCTGCTCGCTGAGCCGGTCCTCGGACTCGCGGGCGGCGATCAGGTCGGTGGTGAGGTCGTCGCCGGGCTCGGCACGCTTCGCCGCGACCACCGAGCCGAGCAGCGCGAACAGGCCCTGCTGGGCGGCGACGGCGGCCTCGGGGGTGGCCGAGCTGGAGACCATCACGTCGGAGAGCTCGTGCAGCTCGTCCTGCTGCTTCGGCGGCAGGCCCAGCAGCTCGCCGATCACCTGCATCGGCAGCGGGTAGGCGAAGTGCCGGCGCAGGTCGAACTCGCCCTCCAGGAGCTCGATCCGGTCCAGCAGGGCGGCCGTGCGAGCCTCGATCGCGGGCTGCAGCTCGGCGATCCGGCGCGGGGTGAAGGCCTGGGTGACCAGCCCGCGCAGCCGTCGGTGGTCCTCGCCGTCGGCGGTGACCATGCCGGGCACGGTGACGAAGTTCAGCAGCGGCCAGCCCTTCGGCAGCCGGCCCTCGGTGAACGTCGTCCACAGCTGGGGGTTCTTGCCGACGCGCGGGTCGGCGAGCAGCGCCTGGAGGGTGTCGTGGTGGGTTATCGCCCAGACCACCACCCCGCCAGGGAGCTCCACCAGGACCGCCGGGCCGGCGTCCCGGAGTCGGGCGTTCTCGCCGTGCTGGTCGCGGCCGAAGGGGTCGAGCCGAACGGGCTCGACGGGCCGGCGGCCGGGCTGTTCGGTTCCAGGGTCGGCGGTGTCCATGCGGGCCTCTCGGGGGCTGGCGGGCGGGGCGGGGTGAAGGCGCTGTAGAGCACCGGCAGGCTGACCAGGGCGCGCGACCAGGGCGACGGCCGCCAGGCCAGGTCGTGCGGCGGGACGGCGAGCTGGAGGTCGGGCAGCCGGTGCAGCAGGGTCTCGACCGCGGTCTCGACGATGATCCGGGCCGGGTGCTGGGCCGGGCAGACGTGCTTGCCGGCGCCCCAGGCCAGGTGCGCCCGGTTGCCGCCGAGGGTGCCCTGCGCGGCGGCGGAGGCGCCCTGGGCCGCGGGGTCGGCGTTGGCCGCGGCCAGGCCGAGCACGAGCATGTCGCCGGCGCTGATGTACTGGCCGCCGAGCACGGTGTCGCCGGTGGCCCACCGGCCGGGGAAGTTCTGCGTCGGCGGGTCGCGCCAGAGGACCTCCTCCAGGGCGTCGGTGACGGTCAGCCGGCCGCCGGTCAGGGTGGCCCGGAAGCGGCGGTCGGTGAGCAGTAGCCGCAGGGTGTTGCCGATCCAGTTGATGCTGGTCTCGTTGCCGGCGACCATCATCACCACCACGTGGTGCACCGCCTCCTCGTCGGTCAGCCCGGCCGGGTGGGCCAGCAGCCAGGAGGTCAGGTCGGCACCGGGCGTCGCGCGGCGGCTCTTGACCAGGTCGACCAGGATCGCCTGGAACCCCGCGTTGGCCTTGACGGAGTACTTGCTGCTGTCGACGAAGTGGTTGATCAGCTCGACCAGGCGGGGGCCGGCCTCGGCGGGCAGGCCGAGCAGCTGGGTGAAGACCAGCAGCGGCAGTTGGCGGGCGAACTGGGCGATCAGGTCGGCCGTGCCGTCCGGACCCCAGCTGTCGATGAGCGAGTGGGCGGCGGCCTCGGTCGTCCCGCGCAGCCGGCGGTGGTCGATCTGGGCCAGCGTGTCGGTGACGGCGGCGCGCAGCCGCTGGTGCTCGGCGCCGTCCAGGTTGAGCAGGGTGGGCCGCCAGGCGGTCATCGGAAGCAGCCGCGAGTCGGCGGCGAGCCGGCCCTCGGCCGGCACCCGCCAGCGACGCGAGTCCTTGGAGAACAGCGCCTCGTTGCGGGTGAGTTCGAGCAGCTCGGGATACCCGAGCACCAGCCATGCCTCGATCCCGGGCTCCAGCTCGATCGGGGCGACCGGGCCGTACTTGGCCCGCAGGTCGGCGTAGAGGCCGTGCGGGTCGTCGGCGACGGCGGAGCCGTAGAGGGCCGGCAGCGGCACCCCGGTGGGCATGCCGGCGCCGGCCGGGACGCCGCCCGCGTGCGCGGGGCATCCGGGCGGGGGGCCGGCCGGATGCGGCCCGGACGTGCCCGGTTCGGGGGCGGTCATCGCTGGAGCTCCAGGACGGACGTGGCGTGCAGGTGGCTGACGAAGTCGATCAGCAGGTCGTAGGCGGCCCGCCGGTCCCGCGCGTCGCAGTACAGGATGGGCACGTCGGGCAGCAGGTCGAGGGCCGAGCGCAGCTCCTCCTCCGGGTAACTCGGGGTGTCCGGGAAGGTGTTGACGGCCACCGCGAACGGGATCTGCTGCTCCTCCAGCCGGCCGAGCACGTCGAAGCTCTCGTCCGGGCGGCGCAGGTCGACCATGGCGATGGCGCCGAGCGCACCGCGCGAGAGGTCGTCCCAGAGCGGCCAGAACCGTTGCTGGCCCGGGGTGCCGAAGAGGTAGAGCGCGAGCCGCGGGTTGAGCGTGATCCGGCCGAAGTCCAGCGCGACCGTGGTGGTGGTCTTCCCGGCACGCCCGGTGAGGTCGTCGACGCCGCTGCTGGCGGCCGTCATGGTCTCCTCGGTGCGCAGCGGGGTGATCTCGCTGAGCGAGCCGACCAGCGTCGTCTTGCCGACCCCGAACGGGCCGGTGACCAGGATCTTCACCGCACCCTGGACGGAGGCCGGGAGGTACTGCGGCTCGGCGGGCGGGCCGGCGGGGGCTTCAGCGGAGTTGGCGGAGGCCAACGAGCACCTCTTCCAGGAGGGTCGTGGGCAGGCGTTCGGCCTGCGGGACGGGCGGGAGCACCTGGACGGCGCCGAGGTCGTGGAGATCGCCGACCAGCACCTTGACGACGCCGAGCGGCAGCCCCAGATGGGCGGCCACCTCGGCGATCGACAGCAGGCTGCGGCAGAGGTCCAGGATGCGCTGGTGTTCGCGGTTGAGCAGCGCGTCCTCGGGCAGTTCGGGCCGGTCGGGTAAGGCGCTGACCAGGCTTTCGACGGCGAGCGCGGCGCGGGTGGGCCGGCTGCGCCCGCCGGTGATCACGTAGGGCCGGACCGGTCCGTTCACCGCTGGCCCCCCACCGCGTGGTCCACCCGGGGCGGGCTGGTGAGGTGGGTTCCGATCCGCTCGACCAGCACCTGCATCTGGTAGGCGACCAGGCCGGCGTCGACGGCCTCGTCGGTCACCACGGCCAGGTGGGCGCCGGCGCCCGCGGCGACGATGAACAGGTAGCCGCCGCCGTACTCGATGATGATCTGGCGGGTGGCGCTGCCGGGGCCGCCGAAGCCCTGGGCGACGCCGCGGGCCAGCGACTGCAGGCCCGAGCAGGCGGCGGCGAGCCGCTCGGCGTCCTCGCGCAGGATCCCCGCGCTGCGGCCGATCTCCAGGCCGTCGTTGGACACGACGACGGCGTGCTGGACCTGGGGGACGGAGACGATGTCGGCGAGCAGCCAGCCGAGGTCAGGGGTGGTGGTCATGGAACTCTCCGGAGCGCTGGGGAAGCTGGGGGGAAGGGGGAGGGGAGGCTTCGGTGGCGGCCCGGGCCCGGGCGGCCGACCGGCCGCTGGCGGTACCGGCCTGGAACATCGTCATGAACGTCTGGGCGTCCCGCGCGGAGCGGTACGGCGGGGCGGGCGCCTGGGCCGGGGCGGCCGGCGCGGCGTGGCGGCTGGCGCGGTCGCGCCGGTGGCTCCGGCGGGGCAGCGGGGGCGGGGTGGCGGGGCCGGCCGCGGGGGGCCGTTCGGTCGGCGGGGTCTCCAGCAGCGGGTGGCCGGCGGGCGGGTGCTGCCCCGCCGTCCGAGCGTGGTCGGCGGAGCCCCGGTACGGGGGTTCGGGCCCGCGGAGCGGTGCCGGGGAGAACGCCCGGTCCCCGTGGCCGAGGCCCGGGACGGTCGGCGGCAGCGGCTCGGTGAGCAGCGCGTTCGGCAGCAGCACCACGACCCGGACACCGCCGTACGGCGAGGGCGCGGAGCTGAGGGTGACCCGGAACCCGTACTGCTCGGAGAGCCGGCCGACCGCGGCGAGGCCCAGCTGCGGCACCTCGCCGAGACGGGAGACCTCCAGCGCGGAGCCGCCGGCCAGGGCCGAGGCGGCCTTGGCGACGGCCTGCTCGGGCATGCCGACGCCACCGTCGTCGATCTCGATGACGGCACCGTTGTGCACCGGCATCAGCGTGACGAACACCTGGGTGCTGGGCGGGGAGTACCGGGTGGCGTTGTCGAGCAGCTCGGCCACGGCGTGGATGAGCGCCTCGGCGGCGGCGCCGACCACGGCGGTCTCGATCCGGCTGCGGACCACCACCCGCTGGAAGGGCAGGATGCGCGACTGCGCGCCGCGCACCACGTCCTCCAGGGAGACCGGCTCGGGCCAGTGCCGCCCGGCCCGGGCGCCGCAGAGGACGGCCAGGGTCTGGGCGAGGCGGGCCTGTTGGGCGGCGGCGTGGTCGGCCTTGAGCAGGCCCTCCAGCAGCGACGGGTCGTCGTGGGTGCGCTCCATCTCGTCCAGCAGGGCCTGCTGGTCGTGCGCCATGACGAGGATCCGGCGGGCCACGCTCAGGAAGGCCCGCTGGGTGGAGGCGTTGAGCTCCTGCTCCTGCTGGACGGCGGCCAGTTCGCCGCCGCGCCGGGCCAGTTCGGTGTTCAGCTGTTCCCGAAGGAGGGCGATCTCGCGCTGCTGCCGGTCGGCCCGGCTGCGTTGGGTGGCGGAGACCGCGCGGTAGCGGGCGGCGGCCACGAGGGCGAGGACGGCGAGAACGCCGGCTGCCGTCACGCACCACTGAGTCATCGTCACGCGGCGAATTCTAGGGTGATGATCCTACGAAGATGTGAACGGATCTCGCCATGTGACCGGATCTCGTCAACATCCCGTCAATACGGCCTCAATCAGACGTCCTTCGGGCCCGATCGGCCCCTCCTCCCGGCCGGAAGGAGCGCTACTGCGCCGGCGACACCCGGTGCAGCAGGAGCAGCGCGACGTCGTCCGGGCGGGAGCGGCGTTCGGTCACGTTGAGGGTGAGCAGGTCGGCCAGCCGCTCCAGGGCCGGCGCCGGCCCGATCAGGACCGGGCCGGTCTGCCGGGCCCACAGTTCCAGACCGCCGAGCATCCGCTGCACCGACTCGTCGTAGTCCTCCTCGCGGTCCTCGACCAGGCCGTCCGTGTAGACCAGCAGGGTCTCGCCCGGCGCCAGGTGCCCGACCGCCGGCGGGTAGGGCACCCCCGGGTCCACGCCCAGCGGCGGGCCGCCCGGCAGGTCCAGCTCCACCGCCCGGGCGTCGCCGGTGATCCGGACCGGGGGCGGGTGCCCGGCACGGGCCGCCTCCAGGGTGCCGTCGACCGGGTCCAGGGTGAGGTAGAGGCAGGTGGCGAAGAGGTCGGTGTCCAGTCCGGAGAGCAGCCGGCCGGTCCGGGCCAGCGTGGCGGCCGGATCGTGCCCGTCGGTGGCGTAGGCCCGCAGGGCGCTGCGCAGCTGGCCCATCACCGCGGTGGCCTCCGCGTTGTGGCCCTGGACGTCGCCGATCACCAGGCCGATCCGCCCGTCCGGCAGCCGTAGCAGGTCGTACCAGTCGCCGCCGATCTGCATGCCCTCGGTGCTCGGCAGGTAGCGGGCGGCGCTGGCGATCCCGGGCAGCCGGGGCAGGGTGCGCGGCAGCATCGCCCGCTGGAGCTCGGTGGCCCGGTGGTGGTGGGTGTCGTAGAGGCGGGCGCGCTCCAGCGACTGCGCCAGGATGCCGGCGAACGCGGAGTACAGGGTGCGGTCCTCGTGGCCGAAGACCCGCTCGGCGGCGAAGGTGATCAGGCAGGAGCCGACCTGCCGGCCCGAGGCGACCAGCGGCAGCACCGCCCAGGCGGCCGGAGTGAGCGGCCCGCCGCTGTTCTCCGGCGACCGCCCGGTCCGCCCGGGCTCGCTGAACAGCGGGGTCGCGCGGGCCAGGGCGTGCTGCATCACGCCCTCGGAGAGGTCGGCCAGCCGGGTCAGCTCGGTGCGGCGCGGGCCGCCGTAGACGGTGTGCGAGACGGGCAGCAGCCGGCCCTCGTCCACCAGGTCCAGCACGATGCTGGCGGCGCCGAACGCGGGCCGGGCGACGTCGGTCACCGCGGTGGTGACGTCCCGGACGGTGACCGCCCGGGAGAGCGCCCGGGTGAGCGCCAGCAGCAGCGCCGAGCGGGCGGCGGCCGCCGCCGCACCGCCCTCCGGCGGTTCCGGCGACGGCTGCTCGGCGGCACGGGTGCGGTCCCGGTCGGCCAGCAGGCCGGCGATCCGGACCGGCCGCCGGTGGACGTCGAGCATCACCTCGCCGGTCTCCTCGATCCGCACCACGCCGCCGCCCTGGCGCAGCACCCGGTACGTGATCCGGTACGGGCCGCCGGCGGCCAGCGCCTCGGCGAGCGCGGCCTGGACGTCCGGCAGGTCCTCGGGGTGCACGATCCGGTCCAGGTCGGGGGCGGTGGCCGGGGAGCCCTCGGCCGGCGGCGGCCGGCCCGTCACCCGGTAGGCCTGGTCGTCCCAGAACGTCTCGCCGGTGACCAGGTCCCGCTCGAAGGCGCCGTGCCCGGCGGAGCGGACGGCCAGCGACAGCAGCGGCTGGGCCGCTCCGGCGGCCCGGTCGGCGTCGCCCCCGGTGGCGACGGGGCCGGGCCGGACGCCGCCCACGGTCGCGCGGCCCTGGGCGTGCGCATGGGCGAGCAGGTGGGCGAGGCGGTGGCCGCAGGCGTCGGCCAGGGTCTCCAGGACGTCCAGATCGCGCCGCGGGACGGTGCCCCGGTGGGCGAGGGCCAGGCCCAGGACGCCGATCGGCTGTTCGTCGACGATCATCGGCAGGGTGATGACGGCGACCATGCCGGTGCCCATGCCGGTGTTCCGGTTCGGGTAGTCGGCGCTGGTGCGCTCGGGGCTGAGCAGATAGGGGCGGCGCAGGCGCAGCGCCATCGCAGCGGGCAGGTCGCTCGCCGGGTCGACCACGCCGTAGCGCTCGCGGGCCCAGTCGGGCATGCCGTGGGAGGCGGTGAGGCGGAGCGTTCCGGTGGAGTCCAGCAGGTAGAGCGCGGAGCCCTCGCCGGTGATCCAGGACGGGCCCTCGGCGAGGACCGTGCCGAGCAGCTCGGTGGCGCTGGTGCAACCGAGCAGTAACCGGACGCAGCGCATCGCGCTGCGTGCGGTCGGGCTGCTCCGCGGCGTCCGGTTCTCGTCCTCGGAGGGGGGAAGCCACGGCGAGGTCAGGTCCATGGGATGGCCTTTCCGCCGCCCTGTGGGGCTCTGCCGGATCGGGCTCTCGATTCCTCGTACCTTGTTGCCGGCCAATCTATCCCGTCTTGACCGATTGGTCCCGATCGGTTCCGGCCCGCGTCCGCTTGCCGGGTGTCGGGGCACCCGCCGCGGTCGAGTAGGATGGCCGTTCGGCGAGGGCCTATAGCTCAGACGGTTAGAGCGCTTCCCTGATAAGGAAGAGGCCACAGGTTCAAGTCCTGTTAGGCCCACCAGCACGCCGGAGGGCCCGGAGCGATCACGCTCCGGGCCCTCCGGCGTTTTCCGGGGCGCCCGCCGCTCCGGCGTGGGCCACGGTCAGGGCGCGGGTCCCGGAACGCCTGGGTCAGGGCGCGGGCCAGGCGCGCAGGCCCCCGGTGAGGACGGCGATCAGACGGTCCTCGGTGACGGCGAGGTCCTCGGCGAGCCGGAAGGCGCCGCCGATGGAGAGCGAGGCGAAGCCGTGCGCCACCGAGCGGACGGTCCGGGCCGCGTGGATCGCCTCGGAGCCCTCCAGCCCGTACGCGCGGAGCACCGCGACGATCACGCCGACCAGCCGGGCCGCCGCCCGGGCGAGGTCGTCGTCGTCCGGCTGGGGAGCCTGCGGGAGCGCGTGGTAGCGGTGCGGGTACTCGGTCGCGTACCCGAGGTAGGCGCGCAGGACCGCTGCGACGGCGTCGTCCCCGCCCCGGCCGACGGCCGCCTCGGCCAGCCGGTCGGCCAGCTCCTCGGTGACCCGGACGGCGACCAGCCGGCGCAGCTCGGCCAGCCCGCCGCTGACGTGCTTGTACAACGAGGGCGTGGCCACCTTGGCGCGGACGGCGACCGCGGCCAGGGTGAGGGCGTCGGCGCCCTGCTCGTCGATGAGGGCGAGGGCGTGGTCGACGACCTGCTCGGGATTGAGTCCTACGCGGGGCATGGGGAACGGCCTCCGTGGTTGCGGGGTGGGGTTCGGCGCGCGGGCGCCCGGTCGGCGTGGTGCGCGGTGCGGTCCCGGGCCGGGAGGCCGGGGCCCGCGCGGCGGGTCTGCGGCGGGCCGCGGCGGGTCAGCCGAGCTCGGCGAGGAAGGGCAGCAGGGCGTCGGCGGTGGCCTGCGGCTGGTCGGCCATCGGGTAGTGGCCCGACCCCTCGATCATCACCTTGCGGGCCTTGAGTGCGGCGGCCTGCCGGTCGGCGACCAGCTCGGGCTTCGGGAAGTCGGGGTCCTTGCTGCCCATGACGACCAGCGCAGGGCAGGTCACGGCGGCGGTCCAGCCGGTGGGCGCGGAATCCCCTCGGACGTAGCCGCGGGTGGCGGCCTTGCGGCCCGGCGTGCGCATGGCGGCGACCAGGCCGTCCACGTAGCCGTCGAAGTCGGCCGGCTTGGGGCCCGGGTAGGCCATCTTCCGGTGGTAGAGGCCCCAGAACGCCGGCGAGTGCACCAGCAGGGTGCCCATCACCCCGAACACCGCGCGCTGCAGGGCGGTCGGTGGCAGGTTCTCGACGAAGGCGTCCAGCAGGACGATCCCGGCGACCCGCCCGGGCGCGTCCCCGGCGGCCTTGACCACGGTGGCGCCGGTGTAGGAGTTGCCGGCCAGCACGGCCCGCCCGATGCCGAGGTGGTCGAGCAGGGCGAGCACGTCGGTGGCGATGGCGGCGGGCGAGTAGTCGTCCCAGGCGATCGAGGACTCGCCGAAGCCGCGCAGGTCCATGGTGATCACCCGGTGGCCGGCCGCCGTCAGCAGCGGGCGCAGGTGCCGGTAGGCGGCCCGGCTGTCGAGCATGCCGGGGAGCAGGACGACCGGCAGGCCGTCGCCCCGGACGGTGTCGTCGTAGGCCAGCCGGCCGCCGGGGACGTCGAGGAACAGCGTGGTGGGAGTGCTGGTGCCGGTCATGAGGGCCTCCGCGGTCCGCCGGGACGGGGTGTCGGCGGTGCTGCCGACACCCGCAAAGCTAAGGCTAATAGCCTTAGCCGTCAAGCTATTGGCGTCAGCTCGATGTCGAGGCCGCGGCCCCGGCCGTCCGGCCGCGGCTCCGGCCTCGCTCCCGGCCCCGGCCCGGCTCCGGCTGGGGGCTTCGCCGCCGTCCCGGCCGGCCGGCTCAGACGCCCTCGACCTTGAACGGGTCGTGCTCGGCCAGAAGCTTCTCCAGTCGAGCCTGGTCGACCCGGGTGACGATCTCGTTGGTCTCCTGCCGGTCCCGGACGACCTTCGCCAGGGTGAACGCGGAGGTGATGGTGTAGAGCAGGCCGACACCGAGGAAGGCGCGGGTCCAGGCGCCCACCGGGAGGTAGGCGATGCCGATCGCGAGGGCGCCGGCAGAGAGGGCGAAGGAGAGCACGGCCTGGACGTGGTACGCGGCCGTGGTGCGTGACTGCATCGGTGCGTTCATGGCGCCAGGATGCGCGTCGTCGAACGAGGTCCACATGAGTAGGAGTACTCAAACACGGGGTCGTTCGTTGACGTCCTATCACGTTCGGTAGTGTCAGTTGTCGTCAAACGCCCCAAATCGCCCGTCGGATCGCGTAGTGTCCGAGCTGTGTCCTGTCGTCCCATGCGGACGGCTTGGAATCGGGGGCTCCTAGGATTAACGTTTGATAACGCAGCGCGGTCCGCAACGCCGTACCCAGACGGCACCGTGCGCCGTCGCCTAATCCCGCCGGCCGGCCTCCGGGCAGGCCAGGGAGCCGGGGAACCACGTTCCTTGGGGTGAATCGGCCGGGCCCAGGCCCAGCCGTAGGAGACCTTCCTGCTCCGAACCCGTCAGCTAACCCGGTAGGCGCGAAGGAAGGAAAGGAGCGCGCCTCCGTGGCGTCGACGCACTCTCCGGCACATCTGCCCGGCTCCTCCGCCGGCACCCAGCTGCTCGACCCGTGGCCGCCCGCCCATCCGGGCGAGTACGGAGGGTCCGACGACGAGGTTGCGCCGCAGCCCGCCGAGGCCAACCGCCACCGGATGCCGCGTCAGACCCGCGGGTCCGCCCCGCTGCTCGGCGTCACCGCCGTCGCCGCCACCCTGGGCGCCACCGGCTTCGCGTCCGCCACCCCGGCCGCCGCGCCCGCCGTCGAGGCGCCGGACGAGGCCCCGGTCGCGCTCTCCGCGGACCCGGGCCTCGCCCTCGCCGCCCGGATCCAGCAGCAGGCCGACAGCCAGCGCACCGCCGCCGAGGAGACCGCCCGCCTGCAGGCCGCCAAGGAGGCCGAGACCAAGCGCGCCGTCCAGCAGCAGGAGGCCAAGCGCGCCGCCGAGGCCGCCGAGAAGGCCAAGCTCGCCGCGATCAACCTGCCGGTGCGCGACTACCGCCTCTCCGCCCACTACGGCCAGAGCGCCTCCTACTGGGCCCACCTGCACACCGGCCTGGACTTCGCCGCCGACACCGGTACCCCGGTGTACGCGGTCGGCCAGGGCACCATCACCTCCGCCGGCTGGGCCGGCTCCTACGGCTACCGGATCGTCGAGACGCTGCCCGACGGCACCGAGATCTGGTACTGCCACCTCTCCTCGATCATCAAGGGCTCGGGCAAGGTCGTCCCCGGCCAGCAGCTCGGCAAGGTCGGCGCCACCGGCAACGTCACCGGCCCGCACCTGCACCTGGAGGTGCGCCCCGACGGCGGCGCCCCGGTCGACCCGGAGAGCTGGTTCGAGCAGCGCGGCATCACCCCCTGACGGCCGCCCCTGACGGTCCGCCCCCTGGGGGCACGACGAAGGCGCCCCGGCCGGTACGTCCGTACCGGCCGGGGCGCCTTCCCGTTTCCGCGCGCCGCCCGCCGCTACTCGGCGCGGTCGCCTTCCGCGACGTCCTGCTCCGCCGGCAGGCCGGCCAGGTAGGCGTCGATCTCCTCCTGGCCCGGCTCCGGGGCCAGCTCCGGGAACTCCGCCACCAGCAGCCGCGGCAGCCCCGGCACCGTCCACGTGCCGAGCAGGTCCAGCGCGGCGGCCTCCGCCGCCTCCTCGAACGCCCCGAAGTCCCCGGTCAGCTCGTCCGGCATGGGCCGGCCCAGCGCCGTCAGCTCCGCCAGGTTGCGGTAGCTGCGCCGCATCAGCCCGTGCTCCAGCAGCCGCCGGGCGCCGTCGGTGGCCATCCCGACCGAGAGCACCCGGCCAGGACCCCAGCCCGCCGGGTCGGCCTCGTCCAGCCAGCCGGCCGCCGCCAGCGCCTCGAACGCGGCCCGACGGTCCTCCTCGGCCAGCTCCCGGAAGCCCGACAGCCAGTCGAACACCGCGGCCCCGTCGGTGACGTCCACCCCGTACGCGTGCAGCAGCAACGCGTACAGCCGCGGCCACGTCACCAGATCGGCCCGGCGGAGCAGGCCGGCCGCCACCTCGCCCTGCCACTCGGCCTCCGCGTGCAGCCGCTCCTGCCGCTTGGCGTTCAGCCGCTTCGCCGCCCGCTGGTGGTCGATCAGCAGCCGCACCGCCTCGCCGTACGCCAGCGGGTCCTGCTCCGGGCCGGGCTGCACGTAGAGGTGGAGCCGCTCGTGGAGCAGCTGCTCCACGGCGTCCGAGGTCAGCTCCGGCCAGCCGTCGCGCATCCTGCCCCCGCCCAGCTCCAGCAGCGCCAGCACCGCCCGCAGCGGGGCCTCGGCCACCGGCACACGGCCCTCGGCCTGCGCCCAGGCGAGCAGCTCGGCGGCCCTGGTGTGCGGGGCGAGCCGCAGGTCATCGTCTTCCATGTCACTTACGGTAACCGGAAAGCGCGGGTAGGGTCTGCCACCATGGTCCCCGTCCGGCTCCTCGGCCCCCGCCTCGCCCTCCGCGAGTTCCACCACACCCCCGGAGACGTCGACGCGCTGCACGCCGTCTTCGGCGATCCGGAGGCCACCCGCTACCTCCCCTTCGAGCCGCGTGACCCGGTGGACTGCGCCGACCAGATCGAGCAGTACCTGGAGGAGGCCCTGCGGGAGGAGCGGACCGTCTACCGACTGGCCGTCACCCGGCGCGCGGACGCGGACGACCCGGCCGACGCCACCCCGATCGGCAACGCCGCCCTCACCCTCGGCGACCACCGCTCCGCCGACCTCGGCTACGCGCTGCGCCGGGACACCTGGGGCAACGGCTACGCCGGCGAGATCACCGCCCTGCTCTGCGACTTCGCCTTCGGCCCGCTCGGCCTGCACCGGCTGGCCGCCCGGGTGGACCCGGCCAACGGGGCCTCCGCGCGGGTGCTCACCCGGGCCGGGTTCCAGCTGGAGGGCCGGATCCGGCACGACGTCAGGCTGCGCGGCACCTGGCACGACTCGCTGCAGTACTCGCTGCTGGCCGACGAGTGGCCGCGGCCGGTCGGGCCGGGCCCGACCGGGGGTTAACCCCACCCCCGGTTCGCCGGGGAGCCGGATGTCCGCCGCGCCCGGGCGCTGGGAGGGTGGAGCCATCCCCCGAAAGCCCGCACCAGAGAACCGAGGACCGAGGCCGGCCATGAGCAGCGAGAGCATCCAGCGCACCGCGTACGACCTCCCCGCCGCGGGCGTCCGCCGGACCGAGGAGCCGCCGTACGCCTGGCGCGCGCCCTTCTCCGCCTACTTCTACCGCGAGCTCGGCTACACCCTCACCGGCCTCCCGGTCGCCGTCGCGGGCTTCTCCTTCGCCATCACCCTGTTCAGCCTCGGCCTGGGCACCCTGGTCACCGTCCTGGGCTTGCCGGTCCTGGCCGCCCTGACCGCCGGCGCCCGCGGCTTCGGCCGGCTGGAGCGGGCCCGGACCCGCAGCATGCTGGCGCTCGACGTGCCCGGACCGGCGCCGGTGAAGGCCGTCCGCCCCGGGAGCTGGGGCCTGATCACCGCGCGGACGGCCGACGCGGCCGGCTGGAAGGCGGCCCTCCACCAGGTGCTGATGTTCCCGTGGGCGATCCTCAGCTTCACCGTGTCCCTGACGTTCCTGCTGCTCGGCTGGGCGCTGGCGGCGTACCCGCTCTACCACTGGGTCTACCCGACCTACGCCGGCCAGCCGGGGATACAGCTGTTCGACTTCTACGACGACGACCACACCCGGCACGTCTACTACATCCAGTCGCCGCTGCAGATCGCCGGCGTCTCGCTGCTCGGGCTGCTCGTCGTCTTCCTCACCCCGCAGCTGGTGCGCGGCCTGACCAACGTCAACCGGCTCGCCGTCCGGGGCCTGCTCGGCCGCTGAGCCCGAGCCGGACCCGGCGGCCCCGGCCGGACCACCGCGGTGGCGGCCGGGGCCGGGCGGCCGCGGGGCCGGGCGCCTCCGGATGCGGACGGGGCCGCCCCGTGTTCGGATGCCCTTCATGGCCGCCCCTGCAGCCCCCGCCGCCCCGGACCTCGACGGCGTCCTCGTGACCTCCCGCCCGCTGGACGAGTACTGCGCGCTCTTCGGCCTGACCCGCGCCGCGCTCGCCGCGGTGCCCGGGCCGGTGCTCGACTGCCCCGCCGGGGCGGCCGGCCTGGCCGCCGAGGCGCGCGCCCTGGGCTGCCACGTGATCGCCACCGATCCGGCCTACGCCCTGCCGGTCCCCGAGGTGGCGGCCCGCGCGCTGGCCGCCCGCGCCTCGATGGCCGCCGCGATGGCGGCCCGCCCGGCGCTCTACCCGCTGCCGCGGCACCGCCCGTACGACCGCTACCTGCGCAGCTGGGACCGGGCGCGGCGGCTCTTCACCGCCGACACCGAGCGCCACCCCGAGCAGTACGTGGCCGCCGCGCTGCCCCGGCTCCCGTTCGCCGACGGGACCTTCGCACTGACGCTCAGCGGGTACCTGGTCTTCGCCTACCCCGAGCTGTTCGACCTCGACCGGCAGGTGGGGGCCCTGGCCGAACTGGTCCGGGTCACCCGGCCCGACGGCGAGGTCCGGGTCCACCCGCTGCACGACGGCTCGGGGCGGCGCTGCCCGCACCTGGACGGGTTACGGCACGCCCTCGGCGAGCGCCGGATCGCCAGCGCGGTCGAGGTCTTCGCCCGGGCGGGGGACGGCCGCTCCCGGCGCGTCCTCGTCCTGCGGGCCGCCGACCACCGGCGCCGGAGCGGCGGCTCGCGCCGGGGCCTCCTGCCCTACGGCTGAACCGGCTGCCTCGACTCCGGCTGCGCCGGTTCGGGCTGCCTCGACTCCGGCTGCGCCGGTTCGGGCTGCGACGACCCCGGCTGCGCCGGTTCGGGCTGCGACGACCCCGGCTGCGAGGACCCCGGCTCCGACGACTCCGGCTCCGACGACCCAGGCTCCGACGACCCCGACCGCGCCGGCGCCCCGGCGGACGGGCCGGGCTGCTGCGGGAGGCTGATCCGCTGCGGCAGCCCGGCTGGCGCCTCCAGCCGGGAGAGGATCTTCTCCGCCAGCCAGCTCCGGTCCGAGCCGTACGGGATGCCGTCCGCCGCCACCAGCTGCCCGGCCAGCGCGTCGCGCAGCCGCTGAGCCCCGGCCTCCGGCAGCCGGTTGAGCAGCCCGCGGGCCGCCAGCAGCGCGTTGTACTGCTCGAAGCCGGAGCGGGGGTGCTCGATCGCGTCCAGCAGGCAGGGCAGGTCGGCCAGCGCCGGATCGCCCTGCATCAGGGCCAGCGCCTGGAGCCGGCGGTCCTCGTCGCCTCCTGCGAACAGCTCGCGCACCTGGTCCGCGGTGAGCGCCGAGCGCCGCGCCGCCGAGCGGACCTCGGCCATCACGGTCGCCGGCCCGGTCGCCGCGCCCGCCGGCCGGCGGGCCGGCTCCTCGGACCGGTCCGCGGGGCCGCCCAGCAGGCCCAGCTGCTGCATCGCCCGCACCCGGAGGTCGTCCGCGCCCACCTTGTCGCCGCGGCGGTCGCGGTCCTGGCCCGCCAGGAAGAGGTCCAGCGCCTCGTCCGCGTCGGAGAGCACCCGGGGCAGCGCCAGCCGGGTCACCAGCCAGCCGGCCAGGAAACCGAGGACCAGGAAGTAGAGCACCAGCGCCGCCGCGAACGGGACCGCGCCCTCCTCCCCGCCCAGCGCGGGCGCCAGCGCGGACCCGAGCTGGTGCATCCGCTCGCCGAGCGAGCCGAGCTGGGTCAGTCCGACGCCCAGCAGCACCTTGGTCAGCCAGTCCGAGACCTGCTCCAGGTTGGTGTTCGGCGCGTAGGAGCCGTGCGCCTCCCCGCCCGGACCGCCGCCGGCGCGCACCCGGGGCACGCCGAACAGGAAGCCCAGCGCCCCGCCGAGCACCATCGACGCCCCGGCCACCACCAGGCCGCCGCCCAGTGCCTGCCAGGCGCGCTCCCGGCCGAGCGAGAACAACAGCAGCCCCAGCACACCGACCCCGAGCAGCACCCCGGCCGCCACCCGCTGCACCGCCTGCACCGCCGCGGCCGTGCTCCCCGCTCGCCGGACCTTGACCGCCATCGCGTCCCCCCTCGTACCCGTCCTGCTCCGGATCCGCGCCGATCCGTGCCGATCCGCGCCGACTCTAGGCCCTCGCCGACGGCGGTCTGCGCGCCGCTGCCGCCCGACGGCGGGCGAGCCCGCCGGAGCTCGGGATGCCCGGTACGGGGCGCCGGAAACGGCCGGGCGCCGGAAACCGCCGGGTGGCCGGCCGGCGCGGGTGTTCCGGACATGCAGACGGCCCGTGGGCTGCTCCTCCGCGCCGGCCCTGCGAGGGGACGGGCGCCGAGGCACCGGGGATGTACCGGTGAGCCCACGGGCCGGGTGACTGCTTGGAATTTCGCCTGCCGGAGGCCTGGGGCCTCACCCTGCGCAGGCAGGGGCGGCTCTAGCGAGCAGCCACCTCACGCATCCTGATGGAACTCAATTCAGGATCACCTCCTTTCAGTGTGCCGCCACCATAGGCAGCCCACCCCGGGGAGGGCAACGGATTATTCGCGGCCGCTGCGCGGGGCCCGGATCAGGCGCCCTGAAGCTCCTTGAACTTCTTGAAGTCGATCACGCTGTCGGCCGGCGGGGCCTGGACGGTCAGCGGCTTGTCGAAGTCGCCGAAGTTGACCTGGCCGCTCTCCTTGCCGCCGGACTTCTCGATCCGCACCGGGTAGGGCTTGCCCTCGACCAGGACGTGGATGGTCGACTCCTCGCCCTTGGCGTCCTTCGCCTTGAGGCTGAAGGTCTTCGCGCCGTTGACGGTGCCGGCCGAGCCCTTGGTGTAGGTGCTCTTGTCGCCGTCGTCCTCGACGAGCTGCTTGCTCAGCACGGTGAGGTTGCAGACCGAGGAGAGGCTCTTGAAGTCGTCGTCGCTCTCGAAGCCGGTGAGGTAGCGGCCCTTGAAGAGCTCGGCGGCCTTGGCGCCGTTCGGGCCGCCGACGGCGGTCCACATGTCCTTGTCCGGCTTCAGGAAGGACTGCTTGCCGTCGCTGATGATCTCGAACTTGCCGGTGCCGGGCATGCTCATGGTGCCGGTGCACTGGCCCTTGGTGTCAAGTGCCAGGTCCATGGTCATCTTGCCGTCGGCGTCGTTCATCTCGCCGCTGATCTTCACCGAGGAAGCGGTGGCCAGGGCGTCCTTCGCCTGCTTCTGGATCTCGTCGGCGCTCAGCTTGTCGGTGTCCAGCTTCGGCACCGCGGCCGCGGCCGGGGCCGCCGCCTTGCTGTCCTTGGAGTCGCCGCACGCGGCCGTGCCCGCTGCCAGCAGCAGGCAGATCGCGGCGGTACTGACAAGGCGCTTGGAGAGCATCGGGATTTCCTTACTCGACGCGAGGGGGCGCGTCCGAACGAGTGATGGTGGGCCCTCAGTATGCTCGACGGTCCCTTTCCCGGATCTTGCGGCCGGGCCCCGTTACCAGTTCCTGATGCAATCGTGCCGTTGCCGCCCCCGGGAACGGCGAAAGGCCCGGAGGACGGATCCTCCGGGCCTTTCGGCTACTGAGTAGCGGGGACAGGATTTGAACCTGCGACCTCTGGGTTATGAGCCCAGCGAGCTACCGAGCTGCTCCACCCCGCGTCGGTGAACACAACAATACGGGGAAGTCGCGCGGATGGGAAATCGGTTCCTCGGCAGGCCGGTGCAGCCGGTCCCGGCCGTGCGGTTCCCGGGCCCCGGGCCCCGGGCCCCGGGCGGTCTCAGGCGGCCGCGGTCCCGGCGGGGGCGGCGCGGGGCCGGCGCGCGGAGTGGCGGACGGTCCGGGCCCGCGCCCAGGCCGCGAACCCGACCAGCGCGGCGAAGCAGGGCACCATCAGCACCGCGTAGACCAGCAGGAAGCCGTGGGTGCCGAGGTCGGCCGCGGCGTTCCAGGTGCCGTGCAGGGCCATGGACAGCACCAGCCCGGTCGGCGCGGCCAGCCGGGCCAGCCAGCGCCGGCCGGTGGTGAGGGTGACGGCCAGACCCAGCCCGGTCAGCGCGGTGAACAACGGGTGGGCGAAGGGGGAGAGCAGGGCGCGCAGGACGAAGGTCTGCACCGTGCTGTCGAAGTCGCGCAGGCTCGGGGTCGCGCCGAGCCCGATGCTGTCCAGCCGCTGCTGCTCGTCGTCGCTGAAGGCCCGGCCCAGGTAGAGCGCGTTCTCGGTGAAGGCGAAGCCGCAGGCGGTGACCCCGCCGAGGACCACCCCGGCGGCCAGGGTGCGGGGGCGGGCCCGGGCCCGCGGACGGTCGTGGGTCAGCGGGTACGGGCGCAGGTAGGGCAGCGGCCGCAGGTAGGGCCGCAGCCGGCCGCGGGCGTTCGGTACGGCGGTCCGGCGGGCGTACGGGCGGGGCCGGCCGGCGCCGGGCAGCGGGCGCAGCACGCTCGCGCAGGGGCGGTCGGTGGTGCGGTGGCCGCGGCAGGGGAGCTGCCGGCCGATCGGGACCAGCAGCAGGAGCAGCGCCGCCCCCTTGGCGCTCTCCTCGATCACCGGGGTGACCAGGTCCGCGCCGAGCGCCTCGCCCAGGCTGCCCTGGTGGGCGGTCAGGTAGTCGGCGGTCCAGCCGTTGGCGAGGATCGCGACGGTGGTCGCCGCGAAGGCGCCCCAGCCGAGGCAGAACACGGTGTGCCGCAGCGGCACCCGGGCGGTCTGGTTGAGCCAGGCCAGGCCGCCGAGCACGAAGGGCAGCGGGACGGTCGCCAGGCCGAGGCCGACCAGCAGTCCGGTGGTGCCGGTCTGGCGGTGCACCAGGTGCAGGATCAGCACGCCGCAGCCGGCCAGGGCCAGGACGGCGCCCGCGGTGGCGGAGGAGATGGCGAGCGAGCGGCCGGCGCGCCGCCGACGGGGGGCGGGGCCGGCCGGCGGGCCCGGGGCAGCGGCTCGCGGGGCGGTCGGGGCAGCGGCGGGCGGGGCGGCGCCCGACGGGGTGTCGGGCGGGCCGCTCCCTTGCGGAACGGCCGGCGGCGGGGGCTGCGATGGGGGCTGCGGCGCGAGGGCGGGCGGCCAGGGCACGAGCCGGTGCGCCCGGCGCCCCCGGGGCCCCGGGATGGTCCGGGTGCCGGCGGGGCGCGTGGGCACCGCTCGGTCGTCGGCGGCGTGGGCCGTGGCCCGGTTCCCGCCGCCGGACGGGCTGCTCACCCGGCACAGGGTAGGCCAAGGCACCGGCCCGCCGGGAGGACTCGGGACGGATCCGCCCGGGCGGGTCGGCCGGACGGGGGCCCGGGGAGCCGGTGCGGGGCCGCCGGGTCGAACACCCGGCGGCGGCTCAGCGGCGGCGGAACAGCAGGTCGTGGACCACGTGGCCCTTGGCGAGCCCGGCCCGTTCGAACTTGGTGACCGGCCGCCAGTCCGGCCGCGGCGCGTAGCCGGGGATGCTGCCGTCCGGGTGGTCGGCGGGCTCCAGCCAGCCGGTGCCGTCGCCCTCCGGGTGCAGGTTCTCCAGCTCGGGCGAGGCGGAGAGCACCTCCAGCATCTGCTCCGCGTACGGCTCCCAGTCCGTGGCGCAGTGCACCAGGGCGCCCGGGGCGAGCCGCGGCAGCACCAGGTCCAGGAAGCTCGACTGGACCAGGCGGCGCTTGTGGTGCTTGGGCTTGGGCCACGGGTCGGCGAAGTAGACCCGCAGGCCGGCCAGCGAGGCGTCGGGCAGCATGTCGCGGAGCAGGATCACGGCGTCGCCTGCGGCCAGCCGGACGTTCTCCGAGCCGTCGCGCTCCAGCATGCCGAGCAGGTTGCCGTGGCCGGGGGTGTGGACGTCGGCGGCCAGGATGCCCATCGCCGGGTCGGCGGCGGCCATCGCGGCGGTGGTCTCGCCCATGCCGAAGCCGATCTCCAGGGTGACCGGCCGGCCGTCGAAGAGCTCGCGCAGGTCGAGCGGGGTGCCGTCGATCGCGATGCCGTACTTCTCCCAGCCCCGGTCCAGCGCGCCCGCCTGGGCGTTGGTCATCCGGCCCCGGCGCGGCTGGAAGCTGCGGATGCGCCGCTCGCTGTGCTGGGCCTCGGTGGCCTTGTGCGGGTACATCGGCGCGGGGTACGCGGCGGGCGCCGCGGAGAGCCGGGCGGAGGGCGATTGCTGGGGGATCGGGGCGGTGGCAGTCACAATCAACCGAGTCTACGGGGCCGCCCGGCGCGTACCGCAGGCCCGGCGGGGCCCTGTGACGCACGCGACGCGGGGGCGCGGAACGCGCGGCGCCCGCGCGGGAAGTCGAACGGGCCGACTTCCTGCGCGAGCGGCGTGATCCGGGGACAGGACCTGGTCGCGGGGGCCCGGCCACGCGTCTGCGCTCAGCCTCCGGCCTCCCGGGCGGCGAGCGCCCGGCGGGCCACCTCGCGGCCGATCGGCAGCGAGGCGGTGGCCGCCGGGGAGGGCGCGTTCAGCACGTGCACCAGGCGCCGGGTGGAGCGCGGGTCGTCCGGGTCGAAGCCGGCGAAGGCGAAGTCGTCCAGCAGCGTGCCGTCCCGGGCCACCGCCTGGGCCCGCACCCCGGCGGCGGCCGGGACGAGGTCCGCCGCGGTCACGGCGGGCAGCAGCCGCCGGACGGCGGCGGTGAACGCCCGCTTGGAGAGCGAGCGGTGCAACTCGCCGATCTCGTACCGCCAGTGCCGGCGGGCGATCTGCCAGGTGCCGGGGAAGGCGATCGTGTCGGCCAGGTCGCGCGGGCGGACGGTGCGCCAGTCGTAGCCCTCGCGGGCCAGCGCGGGCACCGCGTTGGGGCCGACGTGCACGTCGCCGTGGATGCCCCGGGTCAGGTGCACGCCGAGGAAGGGGAAGGCCGGGTCGGGCACCGGGTAGACCAGGCCGCGGACCAGCCCCCGGCGCTTCTCGGTCAGTTCGTAGTACTCGCCCCGGAAGGGCACGATCCGCACGCCGGGGTCGTCGCCGGCCAGCCGGGCGATCCGGTCGCTGTGCAGGCCGGCGCAGTTCACCAGCACCTGGCAGCGCAGCTCGCCCGCGGAGGTCTGGAGGGTCACCCCGTCGGCCCGCCGGGCCACGGCCCGCAGCTCGGTGCCGGTGCGCAGCTCGGCGCCGGCCTCCCGGGCCAGCCGGGCGTAGGTGCCGGCTACGGCCGGGAAGTCGCAGATGCCCGTGGTGCCGATGTGGAGCCCGGCGATGCCGGTGACCTCCGGCTCGTGCTCGGCGATGCCCGCCCGGTCCAGCTCGGTGACCGGGATGCCGTTCTCCCGGCCGCGCTCGGCGAGCGCGTGCAGCCGCGGCAGCTCGGCCGGGTCGGTGGCCACGATCAGCTTGCCGGTCACCTCGTACGGGACGTCGTGGGTGCGGCAGAACTCCACCATCTCGGCGGCGCCCGAGACGGCGTACCGGGCCTTGAGCGAGCCCGGCCGGTAGTAGACGCCACTGTGGATGACCCCGCTGTTGCGCCCGGTCTGGTGCGCGGCGAGGCCGGCCTCCTTCTCCAGCACCGCCAGTCGCAGTCCGGGCCGTTCCCTGGTCAGCGCGTACGCCGTGGAGAGCCCGACGATGCCCCCGCCCACCACCACGACGTCGTAGTCGTACGTCACCGCTCGCTCCCCATGCGTCCGCCCGGGTCCTCCCTCCGCGCCCGCCGCCGGGCGGGAGGGGCCCGACCCGCCGATGCTGCCACGGCGCGCGGTACCGGTCGAGGGGGCCTCCGGGCCCGTCCCGGAAACCCCCTGGGTGCCCGCCGCTCGGTGCGGGCCGTGGTCACGGGCGAGTCCGGACTCGGCTCGGCCCTACGGGCGTCGAATCCGGAGCAGCCCCCGCCCGCGCACCGGGCACCCGGGCGCTCCGCCTCCCGAGATCAAGGTGGCGGCGGTGTTGTTGTCCGGTTCACCGCGCCCCGCTGGGGGCACTCCACGAAGTAACCGCCGCCGTCGCACCGGGAGGTGCGGAATCCTCTGCGCGCATGGGTGTCCAGAGGTCCGGATCGGCTGAGGTGACGAGCTGTTCCACCGGCCGAGCTGCAACGGCCCGAAGGCCGGCGGCGGGACTCGGAACCGCGACCCGCCCATGAACGGTGGAAGCGACCTCCGCCCGGGCACCTGGACGGGGGAGAGCATAGCCCCGCCCCTCCCGGCCGTGCACCCGGATATCCGTCCGCCCCTCCGCGGCCGCCCCTCCGCGGCGGCCCCCCCCGTCGGCGCCCCTACGCCGAGCGCCCTCCACCGAGCCCCCCGCCTGCGCACCACCCTCCACCGGCGGCCCGCAGCCGTGCCGGGCCGGCCCCGCTACGCCGGGGCGACGATCACCGCGCGGGCCCGTTCGGTCAACTCCCGGACCCTGCGCTCGCCCTGGAACGGTTCGAGCCGGCGGAGCATCTCGACCACGTACTCGCGGCTGCGCTGGGAGGAGATCCGCCCGGCCACCTCGACGGCGCGCTCGCCGGCGGCGACGGCCGCGTCCAGGTTGCCGGCCTCCGCCTCGGCCATCGCGGAGACGACCAGCCGCAGTCCGTGCGAGCGGACGAAGCCCTCGGTCGGCCGGGCCAACGCCTCACGGGTGAACTGCCGGACCTTGGAGGGCACTCCGAGGTCGCGGAAGCACTCGGCGGCGTCGGCGGCGAGCCGGTCGTAGGCGTAGAAGTCGATCCACGCCGGATCGGGATCCCCGGCGCGTGCCCGCTCGAGTGCGCTCTCCGCCGCGCCGAGCGCCGTCGCACACGCCGCGGCATTGCGGGCCTTGGCCTGGGCCCGTGCCTCGACCAGGTGGAAGAAGCTCATGGTGCGGGCGGTGGCCAGCCCCCGGTTGCGCTCCAGTGCGGCCTGGGCGAGGTCGACGGCCTCCTCGGCGAAGCCCCGGTAGCCCGCCTGCAGGCTCATCGAGGCCAGGACGTAGCCGCCGAGCGGCACGTCGGCGGCGGCGCGGGCCAGGCGCAGCGCCTGGATGTAGTAGCGCTGGGCGGCCTCGTGCTGGCCGGTGTCGAAGGCCATCCACCCGGCCAGCCGGGTGAGTTCGGCGGTGGCGCCGAAGAGCGCCCGCCCCACCGCGTCGCTGTAGGAGGCCAGCAGCAGCGGCGCCGCCTCCACCCGCAGGCACTCCGGCACCATCGACGAACGCCAGTCCCCGCCGCCGTACTTGGAGTCCCAGCGGCGGGCCTCCTGGGCGGCCTCGCGGAGCTTCGCGGCGTCCGAGTGGCCGACCCGGTAGGAGCCGGCGTCGGCCGGCGTCCGGACCTCGCGGGCCACCGAGCCGTCCGCCGGGGTGATCAGCCAGCGGGAGACCGGGGTCGCGTACGCCGCCACCGAGAACGTCCCGGCCAGGCTGTCGCTCCAGCGGCCGCCGCCGGAGCCGCGGCGCAGGTCGAGGTCGACCCGCCAGAGGTCGGTGGCGGAGCGGACCGCCTCGGAGACCTCCCGCGGGAAGGCCAGGCCGAGTTCGGGCGCCGGGTCGGTGTCGCCGAGGCCGATCTCCTCCAGCGGCACCGGCCGGCCGAGCTTGCCGCCGATGGCGGTGGCGATCAAGTGCGGGACCGGCCCCTGCGGGACCATGCCCTTGCTGACCCAGCGGGCCACCGAGGTCTTGTCGTAGCGCAGCGTCAGCCCGCGTTGGGCGCCGAGGTCGTTGACCCGGCGGGCCAGGCCGGCGTTGCTGATCTGCGCGAGGGTCAGGAGCGTGCCGAGCCGTTCGTTCGGTCCACGTGGGCTGACGGTCATGGTGGCGGCGGCACCTCCTGCGGCCTTGTGCGCGGGGCCCGGGCGGCACCGGGCCGTAGCTGCTGTACCTAGAGTAGTCGGACGCGTTCCGAGGGTTAAGAGGCCGCATTCCGGATGGCGGGATCGCGCACCCGGCGCCGGGCCCCCGGCGGCCCGCGGGGCGGCCCGGCGGGTTGGTCCGGACCGCTCGGAACCGGCCGGGGGCGGGGCGGGCGGCCGCGCGCCGGAGCGTCGTGCTCCGGTCCCGTGTCGATGTGCGCCCGGGCATGCCCCCTGGCCCGACCGGCCGGTCGGCGATTCGCTGGTGGTCGTGGGTCGGCCCGCCGTCGAGGACCCGGCGGGCCGGGGGATGCCGCCGTCTCAATCCCCGCGGACGGCGGCGGAGTCCGGGAGGGCATGCGGATGCCCTCCCGGGCCGGACGGCGCCTTTCGGCCATCTCGCGATGGCCATGCCAAGGCGGCGGTGCGGGGCGGTCCGGGCCGAGGAGGGGGAGGCCCGGCCCGCCCCGGCGGGGGCGGATCCGCGGTGCCGGCCGGTCAGTGTGCCGCGGCCCGCCGGTGGGTACTCCGGGGACCGTGCCGGGGCCTGCCGGTGGGTGCTCCGGGGACCGTGCCGGGGCCTGCCGGTGGGTGCACCGGGCCTACCGGGCCCGCGCCGGGGCCCGCGGCGGGCCGTGTCGGGACCGCCGCAGACCTCCGCCGGACCTTCCGGACGCCGGCCGCGGACGCTGGGCCGCCGCCGGGCGGAAACGACAACTCCGGTCCCGGGACGGCCGACCGGTGGCACGATGTCTCCTGACGGTGCGCCGGATCGCGTGGGCGGCCGCCGCGGTGCGCCATGGGCCGGCCGGGGCTGCCCGGCGGGCGGACGCGCCGCGCGGCGGCAGGTCCTCGTCCGGTGGAGGCGCGATGCGGTGGCTGACGGGCTGGAGCACGGGCGCGCCCCGGGCGGGCGCACCGGCCCAGGAGACGCCCGGCTCCGTGGCACCGATCGCCGCGCGCGCCCTCTGGGCCGGACCGAACCCGCTCTGGGCCGTGGGGGACTGGCGCCCCGAGGAGATCCGCCTGGCCGCCCTGCGCCCCGGCGCCCCCGCCGCCGTCACCACCGGACCGACCGGGCCCGACCCGGTCGAGGACACCCCCGCCACCGTCCGGCTCGCCGTCCTCGGCCACTGCGGCGCCTCCGACGCCGAACTGGCAGCGGGCCTCGCCGCCGCGCGCGGCGGCGCCGTCCGCCACCTCACCGCCTGGCCCGGCAGCTACACCGTGGTGCTGCGCACCGGCACCCGCTCCACCGTGCTGCTCACCGACCTGGCCGGCGCCCGCCCCGTCTTCCACACCCCCTGGGCCGGCGGCACCGCGTACGCCACCGCCGCACTCCCGCTCGCCGACCTGATCGGCGCGCCGATCGACACCGGCCACCTGGCCGCCCGGCTGGCCTGCCCGGAGTCGCCCGAGGCCCTCGGCACCGGCACCCCCTACCTCGGCGTGCAGCAGGTGCCGCCCGGCCACGCGCTGGCGATCCGCGGCGGCCGCCCCTACCTCGCCGCCTACGACGACACCGGCGACGCGCAGCAGCGCCGCGGCGAGGCCCCGGCCGTCCGCGAACTCACCCGCGCGCTGCTGGAGTCGGTCCGCTCCCGGGTCCGCACCCCCGCCCCGGGCCGCGCCGCCGGCGAGCGGGCCCGGCTCGGCGTCGACCTCTCGTACGGCACGGCCTCCGCCACCGTGGCGCTGCTGGCCGCCGCCGTGCCGCTCGCCCCGGGGCCCGGGCCGGTGCCGGCCGTCCGCGGCCGGGCCGCGGCTGACGCGGACCCCGCCTCCGGCCCGGGTGCGACCAGGACCGGTGCGGTCAAGGGCTCCTGGGCCCGGGCCGCCGCCCCGGGCCGGGCCGGACCGGAGCAGCTGGCCGCCGTCACCCTCGGCGAGACCGACGCCCCCGCGACGCTCGCCCCCGACGTCCCCCGGCTGCGGCACACCGTGCTCGCCCCCGACCCGGCCACCCTCCCGTACGCGGACCTGCGCGCCGACCCGCAGGACGGCCCGCTCACCGACGAGCCCGGCCCCGAACTGGTCGCCGCGGCCCGCGCCGAGGCCCGCTTCGGCGCCGGCGGCACCGACCACCTCACCGGCTACGGCGCCCGCCAGGTCCTCGACGGGCACCCCGCCCGGCTGGCCGACCTCGTCCGGGCCGGCCGCCCGCGCGAACTGCTGCCACCGGTCGCCGCCCTGGCCGGCGCCGACCGGGCGACGGCCGGCGTTCTCGCGGGCGCGCTGCGCACCCCCCTCACCGTCGTCCGCGCCGCCCACCGGCTCTCCCGGATCCGCTACGCCGACGCGCTCGACGACGCCGCGGTGCGGCTGACCCTGCGCCACGGCCCGGACGGCGCCGGCACGGCGGGCGCCCGCTCGGCGGACGACCTGGCCTGGTGCGTCCCCGGACCGGCCGCCCGCTGGCTCTCCGACGAGGCGCTCTCCGCGGTCGCGCTGAGGCTGCGGCTGGCGGCGCGCGAACCGGCGCCCGTCGAGCTGCCGGGCGCCCGCCGGGCCCGGTACGCCCTCTACCGGCACGCGCGCGGCTTCCGCACGCTGGTGCACGCCGCCGAACAGCCGGGACAGCGGCTGCACGCGCCGTTCCTGGACAACCAGGTGGTCCGCGCGGCGCGGCTGTTCCCCGACGACGTCCGGCTCCAGCCCGGTGCCCGGCACGCCCTGCTGCGCGCGGTGCTCACCGGCGCCGGCCGCACCGACCTCCCGCCCGACTGGGGCCGCGGCCCGCGTCCCGACCGCACCGCGCCCGCCCGGGCCGGCCTGCGGCTCGCCGCCGACGGCCTCGCCGAGCTGTTCGACGCCCCGCTGCTCGCCGAGGCGGGCCTGATCGACCTGCCCGCCGTCCGGGCCGGCCTCGCCCGTTCCGCGGACCCGACGGCCCCGCTGCCGCCCGGCACCCTGGCCGGGCTCGCCGAGCTGGCTGCCACCGAGCTCTGGCTGCGCCGCGTCCGCGCCCGCCGCCACGGCGCCTGCTGGACCGGCCTGCCACCGGCCCGGCGCGCCGCGCTGGCCCCCGCCCGCTTCGGCTGAGGCTGCGGGCCACGCGCGCCGGCCCGGGTGCGGCCCGGCGCGCCGCGGCGCCCCGGCGCGGCTCGGCCGCCCCGGCGGTTCCGACGGGCAATCATGGCGCCAGCCCGTCCGCTCCGCCCGCCTGGAGGCCTTGGTGACCAGCGCCAGCCCGGATCCGTCCGTCCCCGTCGTCCTGTCGGTGCTCGGCCGGCCGCCGACGGGGCGCCCGCCGGGCGTGCTGGCCGGCTGCGACGGCTCGGACGGCTCGCTCTGGGCGCTGGACCGGGCGATGACCGAGGCCGAGCGGTTCGGCCTGCCGCTGTACGTGCTCGCGGTGGTCAACCCGGCCCCGGCCGGCTACCCGCCGGGGATGGCGGAGCTGGTCCAGGAGAGCGTCGAGACGCTGGTCGAGAGCATGGCCGACGGCCTGCGCCGGGCGGTGGCCGCGGTGCAGCGGGCCCGGAGCGTCCCGTACGAGGGTGCGCTCTCGCTGCACGTGGTGCTCGGCAACGTGATCGAGGTGCTGCTGGCCGCCTCGGGCCGGCAGCACACGCTGGTGGTCGGCACCCGGGGCAACGGCGGCTTCAACCGCCTGCTGCTGGGCTCGGTCAGCTCGGCGGCGGTCCACCACGCGGCCTGCCCGGTGCTGGTCGTCCCCGCGCCGCCTGCGCTCGAGCCGCCGGCGCCCTGAGGCGCCGGCCCCCGAGCCGGGGCGGGGCCCGGACGCCTCGGGGGGAGCCTGCCGGGAATGTCCCGAGATGGTTGACCGTTCACCCATCCGGAACACCGTCCGCCCCACCCCTGGAGAAACCCCCGCCATGAAGGTCGAGATCTACTCGGACATCGCCTGTCCCTGGTGCTACATCGGCAAGCGCCGCTTCGAGGAGGCGCTGGACGGCTTCGCGGGCAGGGAGGGCGTCGAGGTGGTCTACCGGCCGTACCAGCTGGTGCCGGACGCGCCGGCCACGGCGAGCCCGCACCGCGCCTGGCTGGCCGAGCGCTACGGCCCGCAGTCCGTCGCGATGGACGCCCGGGTGGCCGAGCTGGGCCGCGCCGAGGGCATCACCTACGACTTCGACGCCGCGCTGCACGCCAACACCTTCCTGGGCCACCGGCTGCTCCACCTCGCCGAGACCGAGTACGGCGCGGCCGCCCAGGGCCGGGTGAAGGAGGCGCTGCTCAAGGCCCACTTCACCGACGGCGTGGACGTCGGCGACCGCGCCGCGCTCACCGACGTCGCGGTCTCCGCCGGCCTGGACCGCGACCGGGTGGCGGCCTACCTCGCGGGCGACGAGGGCACCGCCGAGGTGCAGGCGCAGCTGGCCGAGGCCCGGGAGCTGGGCATCACCGCCGTGCCGACCTTCGTCTTCGAGGGCAAGTGGGCCGTGCAGGGCGGACAGGAGGTCGAGACCTTCCGCAAGGTGCTGGAGCAGGTCGCCGCCGAGATCGGCGAGCGCCGCCCCGCGCCGCTGGAGGTCGCCCCGGCCGGCGAGGCCTGCGCGGACGGCTCCTGCGCGATCTGAGACCGCCACCCCGTCCCGGGGCTGCTCCGAGGCCGCCGGGCGGCCCGACCGAGGCCCGCTTCAGACGCACCTGAAGCGGGCCTCGGCCCAGTCCGCGACGTTCAGCGCCGGCCAGACCCCGTGCGCCGGGGTGACCACCAGCCGCACCGACTTCTGCCCGTCCAGCGGGACGTGCACCGGCACCGCGTCGTCCCCCGTGGCCAGGGCGGGCGACCTCCAGAGCGTGCGGCCGTCGGCGGCCTGCACGGAGAAGACCACGCCGCCGGGCCAGGCGGTGACGTCGTCCACCCCGGCGACCGCGTCGAACGACGTGCAGCTGCGGTTGAGGTCGACCACGGTGGCGGCCGGCGCGTGCACGGTGACCCCGTGGGCGTACCGGGTGCCGCCGATCCGGACGCTGTCGCGCTGCCAGAACCAGTCGCTGTCCTTCTGCCGGATGCTCGGGCCCGGCGGCGGCACCCGGTTCCGGCCGGGCTTGATCACCGGCAGGTCGTCGGCCCAGAAGTCGGTCGGCGCGGGCACGGTCGGCGTCGGCACCGGGGGCGGCGTCGGCGTCGGCACGACGGGCGGCTCCGGGGTGGGCACCACGGGCACGGTCGGCGTCGGCACCACCGGGACCGGCACCGGGGGCGGCGTCGGCTTCGGCGGCGGGGTGGGAGTCGGCGTCGGGGACGGCGGGGCCGGCCGCGTGCTGCTCGGCGCGGGCCCCGGCGGCTCGGCGCGTGGGCTGGCCGGTGCCGGTGCCGGTGCCGGTGCTGCCGCTGCCGGCGGTGCCGGCGGCTTCGGCGAGGGGGACGGGCTCGGCGGGGGCTCCTCCACGGGCTCGGGCTCGGGGCTGCGCGGCGCGGGGCTCGGGGGCACCGGGGCCGGGACGGGTGCCGGCGGCGGAGCCGGGACGGCAGGGGAGGAGGCCGGGGGAGCGGCCGCCACGGGCGTCGGGTCGGGCGAGCCGGTGAGCGCGTAGGCGGCGACGGCCGCCGCGGCCATCGCGACGGCGGCGGCGATCCCGGCCTTGGCCGCCACGCCGAGGCCCTCGCCGGCCAGCGCCCCGGCGCCGACACCGCCGCCACCCGCGGAACCCGCCGCACCGCCGGCCGCTCCGGCCGCCGAACCCGCCGCCGTGCCGGCGGTCGTCCCCGCCGCTCCGGCGGCCGCGCCGCCCGAGGTGGCCGCCGCCGTACCGGCCGCCGCACCGCCGACCGCCGCGGCCCCGCCCACGGCGGCCGCGGCGGCGCCGAAGCCGCCCACGCCGACCCAGACCAGCACGCCGCCGGGCAGCAGAGCCCGAAGCCCGTGGTTGATCTCGGACAGCTCCAGGCAGGCGGCCGTGCACCGGTCGCACTCCTTCAGGTGGCGCCCGACCTCCGCCGACGCCCGCTTGCGCAGCGAGCCGCGCGCGTACGCGCCGAGGCGGTTGGCGTACCCCTCGCAGTCCCGGTCCTGGATGCCCGAGACGTGCGCCTGGAGGAAGCCGGCGGCCAGCCGGTCGCGCGCCCGGTGCGCCTGCACGGCGGTGGCGTTGGCGGTCTTGCCGAGCATCACCGCGACGGTCTTGGGGGACTCCCGCTCGACCTCGGTGTGCCAGAGCACCACCCGGTCGTCCTCCGGGAGTTCGGCGTAGGCCTGCATCACCATGCGCTGGTCGGCCAGCGCCATCGCCCAGGCGTCCGCGCCCGGGTCGGCCAGGTCGAGGTCGACGGTGGCGGCCGAGGTCTGCGCGAACGAGCTGAAGTCGTCGATGAGTTGTTCGCGCCGCTCGCTGCGGGTCCAGGCCGCGGCGACGTTGCGCACGGCGGTCAGCAGGTAGGCGCGGACGGCGAACTCCGGCCCCTTGCCGGCCTTCAGCGCCTGGAGGGTGCGGGCGAAGACCTCGCCCGCGAGGTCCTCGGCGGTGAAGCTGTCCCGGCAGCAGGTCCGCGCGTAGCGGCGCACCGAGTCCGCGTGCCGGCGGTAGATCTCCTCGTACGCGGTGTCGTCGCCGGCCCGGACCAGGGCCGTCAACTCGGCGTCGGAGGGCGGGCGCTCGCCGTCCACCGGATCGGCGGGCGCGGGCACGGTGGGCCGGGCGGGCCGGCGCGCGCCGACGAAGGCCTCAGGGGTGACGCCACCCCGGCCGGCCGGCGCCTGGCCGGGAACACGGCCGTGCGGGAGCGCGGCGGCGGAGGCCGAGAGGGTCTCGCGGCTGGGCATCCCGGCCTGGTCCGGCACCTGCGCGGTGGGCCCCGGGGGCGTGGACGGGTCGGGCAGTCCGCCGGGCGCGTGCCCCGGCGCGTGGCCGGGTGGACCCGCGCTCGGACCCTGCGGTCCGCCGTCCGGACCGCTCTGGCCGGACCGGCCGAAGTCGAGGCCGTAGCCGTAGTCGTTCTGTTCCTCGGCGCTCACAACGGACCCCAGATTCCACGACAGCCCCCGAAGTGTGGCAGGGCGCGCGGGAGTGCGTGAGCGCACGGTTCCCGGCGGTGCGGCGCCGACTGCGCGCGAACGGCACGCAACGGGACATTGGCTCCAACCACGGGCAAAGGATGGCATAGCGCAGAGTGGGGCGGTAGCCGGACCGCCGTCACCCACTCTTCCGAGGGGCCGTCGCGGATGTGTTCGGCCAGGCCGGCGCCCCGGCGGCGCGCAGCCCCGCGCCGAGCGCACGACCGGACGGCGCACGCCGGCGAGACGCCCAACTCGTCTGCCGCCAGCGGGCGGAGGGGGCGCATCGCGCCGGACCTCAGCGCGCCCGCAGCCCGTCCAGGAGGATCCGCAGCAGCCGGTCGGCTGGTCCCTCGGCGGGTTGACCGTCCGTCTGTCGCACGCCCGCCGAACCGAGTCGGCCGCCCGCCGCGACCGCCGCACCCGCCGCGCCCGCCGCGGCCGGTTCGGGTGCGGCCCGTCCGGCGTGCACCGGCACCGAGGCCGTCAGCACCAGGACCACGTCCGACACCGTCACCCCGGCCCGCAGCTCGCCGGCCGCACCCGCGCGGGCGACCAGCGCCGCCAGCAGTTGCAGCAGCAGCCGCGGGTCCGCGTCCGCTGCCGGGTCGCCGTCCTGCGGCCCACCGCTGCGTGGCTCGACCCGACCCGCACCAGCGCCGGAGAGACCGCCCGGCGCACCGCCCGGGACGGAGCCCGGGACGCCGCCCGCACCGGCCGGGTCGCCCGACCGCTGCTCGGGCACCCGGCCCAGCTCCTCCGCGTACCGGAACGCCTCCGGCGGCAGCAGCCGCCCGGCGCCGGTCGACACCGCCCGCGCCAGATACCCGGCCAGCGCCTCCCAGGCGCCGTCGCCGCCGTACAGCGACTCGCGCGCCTGTGCCGTCAGCCAGGCCACCTCCTCGGCGGCGATCCGCTGGACCAGCACCTCCTTGCTCGGGAAGCGCCGGTACACCGTGCCGACCCCGACCCCGGCCCGGCGCGCGACCTCCTCCATCGGCGCGCCGTACCCGAACTCGCCGAACACCTCGCGAGCCGCCCGGAGCACGCTCTCCAGGTTCCGCCGGGCGTCCACCCGCAACCGGGAACCAGGCACCGCCGCACCGCCGAGCTGTGCCGGCTCGGCCCGGTACGGGACTCCGGCGTACGCGACCCCGGCCTGTGCCGACGGCTCCGCCGGGCCGCGCTGCTCCGGCACCACACCCTGGACGGCGCGCGGAGCGTCCGCCCGCCCCAACAGTCGATCCTGTTCCATCATCCCAACTCTCCCCCGCAGGCACCCGTTCCCGGGCCCTGTCGTCGCCCGCCCCTGCACCCCCCGGTGCAGCTCCGCCTGTCGGAAATGACCCGATGACCCATCACTCGCGCCGGTGGCGCCGTGCCCGCCGGCTCGCCCTGCCCGGGAGACGCCCGGCCGTCCGTGCCCGGCCGACCGGGTCCGACGGGACCCGGCTGACCGCATACGCACGAGGACCGTCCGACCGGGCCTCGTCCGGGACTACCCTTCCCCGGAACACCGTCCCGCAGTCGGGCTCTCCCGCCAACGCTGGAACTGGCCGTAATGGCCGCCCCACGGTGCGTCGCCGCCGATTGACATGGCGGTGGCCGCGCCGAAACACAATCCGACCATAGTTCACCTCGGTTCGAGGCCGAAAGTGCGTCAGAAACCGTCCCCGTGAGCACATCCGGTCCCGCCCGTCCACTCCGGCCCCGTCCGCCCCGGCACGGACTGTGGACAAGAGGGCCCCCGGCGGTCCTTCATTGAGGGCTAGACGACGGCGGTGCGCCGGCGGCCGATGGCCGGCGGACGGCCAACATCGGCAGGAGGTGCGTCATCAGGATCCTGATCGTCGGGGGCGGCTGCGCAGGGATGTCCGCCGCGCTGCACCTCCAGCGCGGGCTGAGGGAGCGGATCCGCAGCGGAGACGCGGAGATCACCGTCGTCGAGCCGCGCTCGCACCTGACGTACCACCCGCTGCTCGCCGAGGTCGCGGCCGGCTCGATCGACCCCCGGCACGTGGTCGTCCCGCTGCGCCGGGCCCTCCCGCACTGCCGGGTCCTCACCGCCAGGATCACCCGGATCGAGCACGCCACCCGCCGGGCCTGGGCCGACGCCGCCGGGCGCGGCGAACCGCCGGCCCCCGTCGAGCTCGACTACGACGTGCTGGTGGTCGCCCCCGGCTCGGTCTCCCGGACGGACCCCGTCCCCGGACTCGCCGAGCACGGCCTCGGGTTCTCCACCGTCGCCGAGGCGGTGGGCCTGCGCAACCACGTCCTGGAACAGCTCGACCTCGCCTCCGCCACCCGTGACCCGGCCCTCCGCCAGGCCGCGCTGACCTTCGTCTTCGTCGGCGCCGGCTACGCGGGCGTCGGCGCGCTCGCCGAACTGGAGGACATGGCCCGCCACGCGGTCCGCGGCTACCACAACGTCGGCCAGGACGACCTGCGCTGGGTGCTGGTCGAGGCGACCGACCGGATCCTCGCCGAGGAGTCCCCCGAGCTGGCCGCGCACACCCTGGCCCAGCTGCGCGAACGCAGCGTCGACGTCCGGCTGCGCACCACCCTGGAGTCGGCCGCCGGTCGGGTGGTGGCGCTCTCCGACGGCAGCCGGTTCGCCGCCCGCACCCTGGTCTGGACGGCCGGGGTGCGGCCGTCCCCGCTCCTGCGCGACACCGACCTGCCGCTGGACACCCTCGGCCGGATCCGCTGCCTGCCCACCCTTCAGGCCGTCGGCCCGGACGGCCGGGCGCTGCCCGGGGTCTGGGCCGCGGGGGACGGCGCCGCCGTGCCCGACCCGCGCGCGGGGGGCGCCCCCTGCGCGCCCAACGCGCAGCACGCCTTCGCCCAGGCCGAGCTGCTCGCCGACAACCTGCTCGTGTCCCTGGACGGCGGTCCCCGGGCAGCCGGCATCGCCGAGTACCGGCCGGACCGCGCCGCCTGCTCCACCTCGCTCGGCCTGCACCGCGCGGTCGCCCACACCCGGCGCGGCGGGCGGCTCACCGGCCGGCGCGCCTGGTGGCTGCACCGGGCCCGGCACCTGAACCGGCTGCCGAGCGGCGACCGGAAGGTGCGGGTGCTGATGGACTGGCTGCTCGGCGGGGTGTTCTCCCGCGAGGTGGTCTCGCTCGGAACGCTGGAGCACCCGAGGGCGGAGTTCGAGGCGGGGTTCGGGAACGGGCCGGGGAACGGGCGCGGCACGGGGCCGGAGACGGGCTCCGGCCGGGGGACCGCGGACGACCGTCCGACCTGACGGCGCCCCCGGGCGCCCCACCGTGCCCCACCCGGCGGCCGCGCCGTGTGCGCGCGACTTCCGGAATCGGGCCTCCGCCTGACAGGATCAGCCCCAACCGAGTCATTACCCCTTGTGTCAGTGCGCACACAAAAAGTGATGATATGCCTGGAAACCGAGGAAGCGGCCGTCGTTTGAACCTCATGCGCTGGAGCGCCCGACTCACCGGAGTCCCTCGGCGTGCCCTCCCGACCGGCGGGAGCGGCACCGACCAGGGCACGCCCTCCGGCGATGTCGTGGTCCCCGGCCCCCGCGACCCCGCCACCCCGGCAGGCCCGAGCGAGCTGCTCGACCCGCAGCGTCCGCAGGACCTGCGCGAGGTGCTCAACCGCATCCCCGCCCCGGTCGCCGTCACGTACGGCCCGCTCCACCAGCTCGGCTACGCCAACCGCGCCTACCGCGAACTCTTCGGAGAACGCCAGGCCGGCCTGCCCGCCTGCGACGCCCTGCCCGAGCTCGGCACCATGGGCGTGCTGCCGCTGATGGACCAGGTCATCCGCGGCGGCCGCCCGCGCAGCGTCAAAGCCCGCTGCATCCTCGGTCTGACCGGCAACCGCTACTACAACGTCTCCTGCGTCCCGCTCAGCCGCCACGACCACCGCGCCGAGCCGGACGACAGCAGCGACCACAGGGACACGCCGCCGGCCGGCGTCCTCATCTTCGCCGCCGAGGTCACCGACCAGGTCCTCGCCGCCACCCGCCTCCGGGAGGCGGAACGCCGCCAGCGCGAGGCCGCCGTCACCCTCCAGCGCAGCCTGCTCCCGCAGAAGCTCGACCAGCCCGCCGATCTCCGGGTCGCCGCCACCTACCAGCCCGGCGGCGCCGAGGCCGCCGTCGGCGGCGACTGGTACGACGTCATCGCCATCGACGGCGGCCGGACCGCCCTGGTCATCGGCGACGTCATGGGCCGCGGACTGCGCGCCGCCGCGGTCATGGGCCAGCTCCGCACCGCCGTCCGCGCCTACGCCCGCCTCGACCTCCCGCCGCACGAGGTGATGCGCCTGCTCGACGGCCTCGCCATGGAGATCGACGCCAACCAGATCGCCACCTGCAGCTACGCCGTCTGGGACCCGAAGCGCCGCACCCTCACGTACGCCTCGGCCGGCCACCTGCCGATGCTGCTGCGCTGCCCGGACGGCACCATCCTGCGCAGCGAGGAGCAGAACGGTCCGCCGCTGGGCACCGGTGACGGCGTTCACGTCTCGCACACGCTGCGCCTGCTCCCCGGAACGACCGGTGTCCTCTATACGGACGGCCTGGTGGAGCGCCGGGACGAGGACATCGACCAGGGCCTCGATCTGCTCGCCCGCACCCTCACCGGAGCGGTCGGCGCCCCCGACGTCGTCTGTGCCCGGCTGCTGCGGGCGATGGGTGTCACGGCGGAGCACGACGACGACGTCGCCGTGCTCGCGTTCCAGCTGCCGGCGGAGGAGGGCGACCCGGCGGCGGAGTCTCCGGTCGATGCGGTGAGCCCGGTTCCGGAGCCGGGCTCCGGAACCGGGGCGGGGGGTTGACTCGCCTTCCCCAGGGGTCTAGTGTTCTTCGAGTTGCCTGGCAGGGAGCACCGGACACGCATCGGCGCGGACGGTCCCGGGGCGGCCAATCCCCAGAAACACCACTCCTTCCCTTTCGGGCTGGTTGCGCTTTGTCGCGCTCCTGTTCGGACCGGGGTCTATTCGGTGTGTGCGTTTATCGGGATTGCGGCCGGATTCGCCTTTCGGGGCGGGGATCGGCTAGAGTTTGAAACGTCGGACGGGGCGTCAAGCACCAGAAGACACCGGCAAGTTGGATGAACGAAGCCCCGGAAACGGAGCGGAAAACATCTGATAAGCTGGAAACACGAAAGAACGAAGCGCCCGGAGGGCCGGTGTGAAAGCCGCCTGAAGGAAGCGTCCGTTCCTTGAGAACTCAACAGCGTGCCAAAAGTCAACGCCAGATATGTTGACATCCCCGGCCTCAGATTCTCTGGGGTTGGAGATTCCTTTTGAAATAACACAGCGAGGACGCAGTGCGCGGGGCCGCCCTATTCCGGTGGTTGCCGTGCCGCTCAACGCGAGTGTGCCGCTCGCAGCTCTTAATCGAGCACAGTCGGGCAAGCATTCACGGAGAGTTTGATCCTGGCTCAGGACGAACGCTGGCGGCGTGCTTAACACATGCAAGTCGAACGGTGAAGCCCTTCGGGGTGGATCAGTGGCGAACGGGTGAGTAACACGTGGGCAATCTGCCCTGCACTCTGGGACAAGCCCTGGAAACGGGGTCTAATACCGGATATGACCTTCCTCCGCATGGGGGTTGGTGGAAAGCTCCGGCGGTGCAGGATGAGCCCGCGGCCTATCAGCTTGTTGGTGGGGTAATGGCCTACCAAGGCGACGACGGGTAGCCGGCCTGAGAGGGCGACCGGCCACACTGGGACTGAGACACGGCCCAGACTCCTACGGGAGGCAGCAGTGGGGAATATTGCACAATGGGCGAAAGCCTGATGCAGCGACGCCGCGTGAGGGATGACGGC
>NZ_JAKNTA010000003.1:622777-623025 GCF_022288725.1 Kitasatospora sp. A2-31
TCTTAATCGAGCACAGTCGGGCAAGCATTCACGGAGAGTTTGATCCTGGCTCAGGACGAACGCTGGCGGCGTGCTTAACACATGCAAGTCGAACGGTGAAGCCCTTCGGGGTGGATCAGTGGCGAACGGGTGAGTAACACGTGGGCAATCTGCCCTGCACTCTGGGACAAGCCCTGGAAACGGGGTCTAATACCGGATATGACCTTCCTCCGCATGGGGGTTGGTGGAAAGCTCCGGCGGTGCAGGAT
>NZ_JAKNTA010000003.1:623045-623303 GCF_022288725.1 Kitasatospora sp. A2-31
CGGCTGTGTGGATGGGTAGGGGAGCGTCGTGTGCCGGGTGAAGCGGCGGTGGAAACCAGTCGTGGACGGTATACGAGTGAGAATGCAGGCATGAGTAGCGATACAAGAGTGGGAAACTCTTGCGCCGATTGACCAAGGGTTCCTGGGTCAAGCTGATCTGCCCAGGGTAAGTCGGGACCTAAGGCGAGGCCGACAGGCGTAGTCGATGGACAACGGGTTGATATTCCCGTACCCGCTTTGAAGCGCCAACGCTGAACC
>NZ_JAKNTA010000003.1:623507-623717 GCF_022288725.1 Kitasatospora sp. A2-31
AAGGGCTGCGATGCCGCGAGGCGGAGCGAATCCCAAAAAGCCGGCCTCAGTTCGGATTGGGGTCTGCAACTCGACCCCATGAAGTTGGAGTTGCTAGTAATCGCAGATCAGCATGCTGCGGTGAATACGTTCCCGGGCCTTGTACACACCGCCCGTCACGTCACGAAAGTCGGTAACACCCGAAGCCGGTGGCCTAACCCGTAAGGGGAG
>NZ_JAKNTA010000003.1:623737-753082 GCF_022288725.1 Kitasatospora sp. A2-31
CCCGGAAACGGAGCGGAAAACATCTGATAAGCTGGAAACACGAAAGAACGAAGCGCCCGGAGGGCCGGTGTGAAAGCCGCCTGAAGGAAGCGTCCGTTCCTTGAGAACTCAACAGCGTGCCAAAAGTCAACGCCAGATATGTTGACATCCCCGGCCTCAGATTCTCTGGGGTTGGAGATTCCTTTTGAAATAACACAGCGAGGACGCAGTGCGCGGGGCCGCCCTATTCCGGTGGTTGCCGTGCCGCTCAACGCGAGTGTGCCGCTCGCAGCTCTTAATCGAGCACAGTCGGGCAAGCATTCACGGAGAGTTTGATCCTGGCTCAGGACGAACGCTGGCGGCGTGCTTAACACATGCAAGTCGAACGGTGAAGCCCTTCGGGGTGGATCAGTGGCGAACGGGTGAGTAACACGTGGGCAATCTGCCCTGCACTCTGGGACAAGCCCTGGAAACGGGGTCTAATACCGGATATGACCTTCCTCCGCATGGGGGTTGGTGGGAGGGATAACCGCTGAAAGCATCTAAGCGGGAAGCCTGCTTCGAGATGAGCACTCCCACCTCCTTGAGAGGGTAAGGCTCCCAGTAGACGACTGGGTTGATAGGCCGGATATGGAAGCCCTGTGAGGGGTGGAGTTGACCGGTACTAATAGGCCGAGGGCTTGTCCTCAGTTGCTCGCGTCCACTGTGTTGTTCTGAAACAACGACAGTTCGGTCCCTATCCGCTGTGCGCGTAGGAGTGTTGAGAAGGGCTGTCCCTAGTACGAGAGGACCGGGACGGACGAACCTCTGGTGTGCCAGTTGTTCTGCCAAGGGCATGGCTGGTTGGCTACGTTCGGGAGGGATAACCGCTGAAAGCATCTAAGCGGGAAGCCTGCTTCGAGATGAGCACTCCCACCTCCTTGAGAGGGTAAGGCTCCCAGTAGACGACTGGGTTGATAGGCCGGATATGGAAGCCCTGTGAGGGGTGGAGTTGACCGGTACTAATAGGCCGAGGGCTTGTCCTCAGTTGCTCGCGTCCACTGTGTTGTTCTGAAACAACGACCCCCTACCGCTCTGGCGGGTGGGCGGCGGATAGTTTCATAGTGTTTCGGTGGTCATAGCGTGAGGGAAACGCCCGGTTACATTCCGAACCCGGAAGCTAAGCCTCACAGCGCCGATGGTACTGCAGGGGGGACCCTGTGGGAGAGTAGGACGCCGCCGAACAATTCTTCTGAAGAACCCCCATCCGGATTCCCGGATGGGGGTTCTTCGCGTTTCCGTTGACGTATCGTCAGGACATGGACGAAGAGCAGGAGCAGCGGTTCTACAACGGCACGCCGGCGACCGACGAGGGGGCCGTGGTCGCGTACGAGGTGCTGCGGCCCGAGCAGCGTGACAGTGCGCTGCGCGTGCTGGCGGACGCCCAGGAGGCGGACGGCCGGGCTGCGGTCTCCGAGCAGGGGCGGCTCAGGCTGCGTTCGGCCGAGGCCGCCCGGCCCGGCGTGGTCCACTTCGTGCAGGGCCGGCGGGCCGACGTCGGCTACGGCCAGCTGGAGGTGCCGCAGGGCGCCGCCGGGGGGAACCCCGCCGCCGAGCTGGTGGTGGCCCCGGGGGCGCGCGGCCGCGGCCACGGCCGGCCCCTGGTCGACGCGGTGCTGGCCGAGGCGCACCGGGCCGGCCACGACCACGTCGACTTCTGGGTGCACGGCGGTCACCCGGCGGCCCGGCACCTGGCCGAGCTGTACGGCGCCGAGCTGGTCCGCGAACTGCGGCAGATGCGGCGGACCGGACCGCAGACCGAGGAGGTCGCCCTGCCGGACGGCGTCGAGCTGCGGACCTTCCGGCCCGGCGAGGACGACGCGGAGTGGCTGCGGCTGAACGCGCTGGCCTTCGCCCACCACCCCGAGCAGGGCGCCTGGACGGAGCGGGACCTCGCCGAGCGGCTGGCCGAGCCGTGGTTCGACCCGGCGGGCTTCTTCCTCGCCACCCGTGGCGACAAGCTGGTCGGCTTCCACTGGACGAAGGTGCATCCGGCGACCACCACCGAGCCGGCCCTCGGCGAGGTGTACGTCGTCGGTGTGGACCCGGCGGAGCAGGGGAGCGGCCTCGGCCGTGCGCTCACCGCGGCGGGCCTGCGTCACCTGACCGGCGGCAGCCCGGGCGAGCGCGGTCTGGCGACCGTACTTCTGTACGTCGACGCCGACAATACGGCCGCCGTGCGGGTATATGAACGACTGGGGTTCGCCGTCCACGAGGTGGACCTCATGTACCGCGCCGCGTACCGGGGCGGTCAGGTCTCCTGACCCGGCCCCGAGCCGGGGCACGGGGGAGCCCGTGCCCCGGCCCGGGCGCCTCGGCCCGGGAGACAACCGGGCGGAAGCCCCGGGGCCATAGCGGAGGAACGGGTCCGGGGCAATCGGTGGGTCGTACGGCCTCCGACCCCGACCGACTCAGCTTTCCTCCTGGCCATGCGGTGTTTACCGTGGATTCAATTGCTGCCGCGAAGATCACAGGATGAAGTCCGTAGTGTCTCGCTCGTGCAGCACCGGCCGACACTCACCGGCCGGTGCTGTAGCGACCGTGCCGGGTGGGTGGGCGCTGGTACCGGGCGAGGGCGACGGCCCGTTGAGCCTTTCGCGACCGGACGCCGTCCTGCTGGAGGAGCTGGAGCCGATGAGCATCCCCCGCCCCGTCCCTGCCCCGCTGTCCCCGCCGGCCCGGATGTCGAGTGCGCTGGGGATACCGCCGGAGCTGCCGGCCGCCGACGACAAGGACTTCGAGGAGCTGCCCCAGGGCCGGTTCCTGGACCGCGAGCGCAGCTGGCTGGCCTTCAACGAGCGCGTCCTGGAACTGGCCGAGGACGCGTCCATCCCGCTGCTGGAGCGGGCCAAGTTCCTGGCGATCTTCGCCAGCAACCTGGACGAGTTCTTCATGGTCCGGGTGGCCGGCCTGAAGCGCCGGATCGCCACCGGCGTGGCCCAGCGCAGTGCCTCCGGCCTGCAGCCGCGCGAGGTGCTCGACCTGATCTGGACCAGGTCCCGCGAGCTGATGGCGCGGCACGCCGCCGCCTTCCAGCAGGAGGTCCTGCCGGACCTCGCCGCCGAGGGCATCGAGGTGGCCCGCTGGGCCGAGCTGGCGGAGAAGGAGCAGGCCCGCCTGCACACGCTCTTCCGGCAGAAGATCTTCCCGGTGCTCACGCCGCTCGCGGTGGACCCGGCGCACCCCTTCCCCTACATATCGGGACTCTCCCTCAACCTCGCGGTCGTCGTGCGCAACCCGGTCTCCGGGCACAAGCACTTCGCCCGGGTGAAGGTCCCGCAGTCCCTCGCGCGCTTCCTGGAGGCCTCCCCGCAGCGGTACGTGCCCCTGGAGGACGTCATGGGCGCGCACCTGGAGGAGCTGTTCCCGGGGATGGAGGTGCTCGCCCACCACGCCTTCCGGGTCACCCGCAACGAGGACCTCGAGGTCGAGGAGGACGACACCGAGAACATCCTCAAGGCGCTGGAGAAGGAGCTGATGCGGCGGCGCTTCGGCCCGCCGGTCCGGCTGGAGGTCGAGGAGTCGATCGACCCCTACATCCTGGACCTGCTGGTGCGGGAGCTGAACATCACCGAGGCGGAGGTCTTCCCGCTGCCCGGCCCGCTCGACCTGACCGGTCTGTTCGGCATCGCCGACCTGGACCGGCCGGAGCTGAAGTACCCGAAGTTCGTGGCGGGGACGGCCCGCGGCCTGACCGACGTGGAGTCGGCCTCGCAGCCGGACATCTTCGCCGCGATGCGCGAGCGGGACGTGCTGCTGCACCACCCGTACGACAGCTTCTCCACCTCGGTGCAGGCCTTCCTGGAGCAGGCCGCGGCCGATCCGGACGTGCTGGCGATCAAGCAGACGCTGTACCGGACCTCCGGTGACTCGCCGATCGTGGACGCGCTGATCGACGCGGCGGAGTCCGGCAAGCAGGTGCTCGTCCTGGTGGAGATCAAGGCGCGCTTCGACGAGCAGGCGAACATCAAGTGGGCCCGCAAGCTGGAGGAGGCCGGCTGCCACGTCGTCTACGGCCTGGTGGGCCTGAAGACCCACTGCAAGCTGTCGCTGGTGGTGCGCCAGGAGGGCGACACCCTGCGCCGCTACTCGCACGTGGGCACCGGCAACTACCACCCGAAGACGGCCCGGCTCTACGAGGACCTGGGCCTGCTGACGTCGGACCCGCAGGTCGGGGCGGACCTCTCGGACCTCTTCAACCGGCTCTCCGGCTACTCGCGCCGCGAGTCCTACCGCCGCCTGCTGACCGCGCCCCGCGGCCTGCGGGACGGGCTGATCGCGCGGATCCACAACGAGATCGCCCACCACAAGGACGGTCGCCCGGCCTTCGTGAAGCTCAAGGTCAACTCCATCGTCGACGAGGCGGTCATCGACGCGCTCTACCGGGCCTCCCAGGCCGGGGTGCCGGTGGACGTCTGGGTGCGCGGGATCTGCGCGATCCGCCCGGGCGTGCCGGGGCTCAGCGAGAACGTCCGGGTCCGCAGCATCCTGGGGCGGTTCCTGGAGCACTCGCGGATCTTCGTGTTCGGCAACAACGGCGATCCGGAGGTCTGGATCGGCAGCGCCGACATGATGCACCGGAACCTGGACCGCCGGATCGAGGCGCTGCTGCGGATCACCGACCCGGCGCACCGGGCGGAGCTGTCGGGGCTGATCGACCTCGGGATGTCGGACGAGACCGAGTCCTGGCACCTCGGGCCGGACGGCACCTGGACCCGCCACGCCCAGGACGCCGAGGACAAGCCGCTGCGGCACGTCCAGGACCTGCTCATCGACTCGCGCCAGCGCCGCCGGGCCGCCGCCGCCCGGTGACCGTACGTCGCCGCCACGACGCACGGACGCGACCCACCGACGTGAGCCACTGATGCCGACGCGCGCCACCGATGCGAGCCGCTGAGCGGTCGGGACCCGCCACAGCGGTCGGCCACCAGCCCCGGGGGACGGCCCCGGGGGAACGGGGATCTACCTAGTCATGACCGATGCGCCGATGACGGCCCAGGCGGCCTCCACCGCGACCGCCGGGGACATCCTCTCCAGCCATCTCACCGCCCAGGCCGGCGCGTTCCTCCGCGCGCTGCCGGCGGCGGTGGGCGAGGTCGGCGCGAGACCCGGGACGGGGGCCGCACCGTCCGGCGGGACGGCCGACCTGCTGCGGGCGGTGCGGCGGATCGGCGGACTGCTGCACACCTTCGGGGCCACCTTCGAGCAGTCCTGGGCGCAGGAGTCGCGCACCGAGCTGCGCTGGCTGCTGAACCTGCTGGCGCTGGAGCCGGGGTACGTCCGCCGGTCGGCACGGCTGCTGGGGGCGCTGGACGCGCTCACCGGCACCGAGTCGGACGGGCCGGGGATGCTGGCCGGGCACGCCGGGGCGCCGAAGGCGCGGGCCTTGCTGGACCGCCAGCTGACCCTGGCCCGGACCAGGGCGCACTCGACCGTCCTGCAGGAGCTCCGCTCCGCCCGGCTGCACGCGCTGGCGGACCGGATGACGCTGCTGGTGGCGGAGGCGCCGCTGCTGGACGCGGCGGCCGGCCGGGCCGGGGCGGTGCTGCTGCCGCAGGCGGCGGCGGCGTTCACCGCGCTGACCGCCGGCACCCAGAAGCTGCGGCTGCAGCGCGCCGCGACGCCGTACGGCGGCGACGGGCTGCGCCGGCTCGGCTCGGTGCCGGCCGCCCGGGGTGCGATGGACGCGGACACGGCGCTGGCGGCGGACGACGCGCCGTGGCACCGGGTGCGGATCCTGGTGAAGCGGGCCCGGTACGCGCTGGAGGTGTGCGGCCGGCCGGCCGTCGAGCTGGACGAGCTGGACCGGGTGCTGGCGCGGCACCAGGACGCCTCGGACGCGGCGGTCACCGCCGCCACCGCGGCGCGGACGCCGAGGATCACACCCGCGACCGCGTACGTGCTCGGGGTGGTGCATGCTGATCAGCGACTGGAGGTGGAGGCGGCCAGGTACGCCTTCGGCCGCCAGTGGCCCGAGCTCCCGCCCGGCCTGGACGGCTGGCTGGAGATCCCCCCTGCCGAGGGCGGCTGGGGGCACACCCCCGCACCCCGGATGGCATGAGTTGCGCAACCGCCTGAGCACCGAGCAGGCCGAGGGTCCCGCCCGGACCCGTTCCACCACGCCGGGGGCGACCCCGGGGCCCGCAGGTAGGGCGCCGGTGATCCTCGCGGCGGGCGCGGTGCTCTGGCTGCCGGGGCGGCCGAAGAAGAGCGGTCGGCTGGGGCGGCCGCGGATCGCGGTGATCCACCGCCCCAAGTACGACGACTGGAGCCTGCCGAAGGGCAAGCTCGACCCGGGGGAGGGCGTGGTCGAGGCGGCGCTGCGCGAAGTGCGGGAGGAGACCGGCTTCTCCTGCGTGCTGGGGGCGGAGCTGCCCACCCAGCACTACCTGGCGCAGGGTCGGCCGAAGGAGGTCCGGTACTGGGCCGCGGTGCCGGGGGCGGGGGCTTTCCGGCCGAGCCGGGAGGTGGACCGGCTGGAGTGGCTGCCGGCCGGCAAGGCCCGGGCCCGGCTGACGCACGAGCGGGACCGGGTGCTGGTGGACGCGCTGCTGGAGCTGCTGGGCGCCCGCCCGGTGCGGTAGCACGGGACCCGGGTCGTCCGGTGGATCTGGCGAGGTCGGGGCTGTGGAGGAACCATGGAAGTGATCTCCCCGCGCTCTCGCCGTGACGCAACCGTTACTACCTGACGTAGTTTCCTGCCATCCCTTCGAGGTTCACTCTCCGTTCACTTCGGACCGGCTGACGTGTCACTTGCCCGGCCTAACTTCGGCTGCACCGGAGGGCCGAACGGGCCCCGGACCACAGCAAAACCCGCGCTCCGCCGTGGTCTCACGGCCCGCGTGCCGGGCAATGCCACAGAAAGGGACACCCCTGTGAAGCTCCAGCGGAACGGCCGCTCCAAGGCCCTCGCCATCGGTGCCATGGCGCTCGTCAGCTCGCTGTCGCTCGCCGCCTGCGGTTCGGACGAGAACAACAACACCACCGCGTCCAGCGGCAGCGGCTCGGCCGCCCCGGCCGCCGCGATCAACTGTGGCAGCAAGCCGAGCGCGCTGGTCGCCGCGGGCTCCACCGCCCAGGGCAACGCGATCGACGTCTGGAAGACGAACTTCGGCGCGGCCTGCTCCGGCGCTACCATCAACTACGGTGGTGGCGGTTCCGGCGCCGGTGTCCAGCAGTTCACCCAGGGCAAGGTCCAGTTCGCCGGCTCCGACTCGGCGCTCAAGCCGGCCGAGGTCGACGCCACCAAGGCGGTCTGCACCGGCGGCCAGGGCATCAACCTGCCGCTCGTCGCCGGTCTGATCTCGATCGTCTACAACGTCGAGGGCGTCGACAACCTGGTCCTGGACGGCCCGACCACCGCCAAGATCTTCGACTCGCAGATCACCAAGTGGAACGACCCGGCGATCGCCGCCCTGAACCCGGGCGCCAAGCTGCCGGACGCCGACATCCAGGCCTTCCACCGCTCGGACGACTCCGGCACCACCGACAACCTGACCAAGTACTTCGCCAAGGCCTCCGGTGGCGCCTGGTCCTACCCGGCCAGCAAGACCTGGGCGGGCAAGGGCGGCCAGTCGGCCAACGGCTCCGCCGGCGTCTCCGCCCAGGTGAAGCAGGTCAAGAACTCGATCAGCTACGCCGAGCTGTCGTTCGCCCAGACCAACAACCTGAAGAGCGCCGCCATCGCCACCGGCGCCTCCAAGCCGGTCGAGGCCACCGCCGCCAACGCCGCCAACACCTTCGCCAAGGCCAAGGTCGCCGGCACCGGCAGCGACCTGGCGCTGACCCTCGACTACGCGACCAAGGACGAGGGCTCGTACCCGCTGGTCCTGGTCACCTACGAGATCGTCTGCGACAAGGGCAACAAGGCCGACACCCTCGACACGCTGAAGGCGTTCCTGACCTACGGCGCCAGCGAGGCCGGCCAGAAGGCCATCGGTGAGAAGGGCTACGTCCCGCTGCCGAAGGAGCTCACCGACAAGGTCAACGCCGTCATCCCGACGCTGGCCTGACCTCCGTAGTACCTCCGGTGGAGCGGCCCCGTGAACGAGGGGGCCGGGGCCGCTCCGCCGGACAGCACGAAACCCAGCACAACGTCCGGGGCACCGCCGCCAGGGTGCCGCCCCCTCGGGGCAGCACCACCAGACCGGAGTAGACCAATGACTTCACCCACTCCTGCCGCCCCGCAAGGCAGGGTACGCCGCAAGCGCGACAGCCGCTTCGGCGACAAGATCTTCATGAACCTCTCCCGCGGGTCGGGCATCCTGCTGCTGGTCGTCATGGCCGCCATCGCGGGCTTCCTGACCTGGCGCTCGGGCATCGCCCTGAGCAAGAACGAGGGCAACTTCCTCACCACCTTCGAGTGGACCCCGGACGGCGTGAAGCCGGTCTTCGGCATCGCCGTCCTCGCCTTCGGCACCATCGTCAGCGCGGTGATCGCGATGGCGATCGCCGTGCCGGTGGCCATCGGCATCGCGCTGTTCATCTCGCACTACGCGCCGCGCCGGATCGCCCAGCCGTTCGCCTACCTGGTGGACCTGCTCGCGGCCGTCCCCAGCATCATCTACGGCCTCTGGGGCGCGCTCTTCCTCGTCCCGCACCTGGACGGGCTGACCAGCTGGCTGGACCAGTACCTCGGCTGGACGTACGTCTTCGACCAGTCCCGGGCCGGCACCACGCCGCGCAACCTGTTCACCGTCGGCATCCTGCTGGCGATCATGATCCTGCCGATCATCACCGCGGTCTCCCGCGAGGTCTTCCGGCAGGTCCCGCGGATGCACGAGGAGGCGGCGCTCGCCCTCGGCGCGACCCGCTGGGAGATGATCCGCACCGCGGTGCTCCCGTTCGGCCGCCCCGGCATCATCTCGGCCTCGATGCTCGGCCTGGGCCGTGCGCTCGGCGAGACCATCGCGGTCGCGGTGGTGCTCTCCTCCAACAGCGTGCTCTCGCTGCACCTGCTCGACCCGGGCGGCGGCACCTTCGCGCAGAACATCGCGCTGAAGTTCAACGAGGCCCAGCCCCTCGGCCGCGACGCGCTGATGGCCTCCGGCCTCGTCCTGTTCGTCATCGGCCCCGGAGCACGGCCCCGGGGACTCAGCCCCAGAAGAGGTGGACGAACCAGTAGATCAGCGCTGCGACGACGGCGGCCCGCTCAACCGCATGCACGAGGTGATCCCCGGCGCCCGCGTCGAGGGCAAGGTCCTCCTGGACGACGAGAACCTGTACGCCTCGAACGTCGACCCGGTGGCCGTCCGCCGCTCGGTCGGCATGGTCTTCCAGCGCCCGAACCCGTTCCCGACCATGTCGATCTACGACAACGTGGTCGCCGGGCTGAAGCTCGCGGGCGTGCGCAAGAAGTCCGTGCTGGACGGCGTGGTGGAGAAGTCCCTCAAGGGCGCCAACCTCTGGAACGAGGTCAAGGACCGGCTGGGCAAGCCGGGCGCCGGCCTCTCCGGCGGTCAGCAGCAGCGCCTCTGCATCGCCCGCGCCATCGCGGTCGAGCCGCAGGTCCTGCTGATGGACGAGCCCTGCTCGGCCCTCGACCCGATCTCCACCCTCGCCATCGAGGACCTGATCGGCGAGCTGAAGGAGCAGTTCACGATCGTCATCGTGACGCACAACATGCAGCAGGCGGCCCGCGTCAGCGACCGCACGGCCTTCTTCAACCTGGCCGGCGTCGGCCAGCCGGGCAAGCTGATCGAGCTGGACGACACCCAGCGGATCTTCTCCAACCCGTCGGTCCAGGCCACCGAGGACTACATCTCCGGCCGCTTCGGCTGAGCCGCTTCCGGCCGAGCCGGTCCGGCCGAGGAGCACGCCTCGCGCCACAGGCTGCTTCGCGGTGCTGCATGGCGGTGCCGCCGCGAAGTATGAATAAGGGCCCGCCCCCGAGATGTGGGGGCGGGCCCTGTTCCGTCCCCGGCCGTCCGCCGGTTGCTCGGCCGTCCGCGGCGCCGGGGGCGTTCCGTTCCCGGGACGCCGTTGCCTCTCCGGGTCACCGGGCGTACCGGGCCGTGCGCCAGGGCGTGGCCCCGGAGCACGGCCCCGGGGACTCAGCCCCAGAAGAGGTGGACGAACCAGTAGATCAGCGCTGCGACGACGGCGGCCGCCGGCATCGTGATGAACCAGCCGAGCACGATGTTCTTCGCGACGCCCCAGCGGACCGCGCGGATCCGCTTGGTGGCCCCCACACCCATGATCGCCGAGGTGATCACGTGGGTGGTGGAGATGGGCGCCTTGTAGACGAACGAGGTGATGTACATGACGATCGACGCGGTGGTCTCGGCGGCGAAGCCCTGCGGCGGGTCCAACTCGATGATCTTCCGGCCGAGCGTCCGCATGATCCGCCAGCCGCCCGCGTAGGTGCCCAGCGAGAGCATCGTCGCGCAGGAGATCTTCACCCAGACCGGGATGTCGTAGGTGGCCTGGTTGCCGGAGATCACCAGGGCCATCACCACGATGCCCATGGTCTTCTGGGCGTCCTGCAGGCCGTGCGCGAGCGCCATGGCGGCGGCCGAGGCGGTCTGGGCGACGCGGAAGTTGCGCTTGGCGCGGTGCGGGTTGGCCCGCCGGAAGATCCAGAGGATCGCCAGCATCACCAGGTAGCCGCCGACCAGGCCGACCACCGGGGAGACGATCATCGGGATGACGATCTTGTCGACGACGCCGTTCCAGATCACCTCGGTGCCGCCGGCCAGCGCCGCACCCACCATGCCGCCGAAGAGGGCGTGCGAGGAGGAGGACGGCAGGCCGAAGTACCAGGTGACCAGGTTCCAGGCGATCGCCCCGATCAGTGCGGCGAAGAGGATCGCCAGGCCCTGGTTGCCGCTGGGGGTCTCGATGATGCCGCTGGAGACGGTGTGCGCCACGCCGCTGCCGAGGAAGGCGCCGGCGAGGTTCATCACCGCGGCCATCGCGAGCGCGGCCTTCGGGGTCAGCGCCCGGGTGGAGACCGAGGTAGCGATGGCGTTCGCGGAGTCGTGGAAGCCGTTGGTGTAGGTGAAGAAGAACGCAACGCCGATGACGGCGATGAGTGCTGCCGTGTCCACGGGGTTCAGGACTCCTTGACGGCGATGGTCTCCACCGTGTTGGCGACGTGCTCGAAGGCGTCCGCCGCCTCCTCAAGCACGTCCACGACCTGCTTGAGCTTGAGCACCTCGATGGCGTCGTACTGGCCGGAGAACAGGTGGGCGAGCAGCTTGCGGTGGATCTGGTCCGCCTGGTTCTCCAGCCGGTTGACCTCGATCCAGTACTCGGTGAGGTTCGACATGCTGCGCAGGTTCGGCATCGCCTCGGCGGTGAGCTCGGCGGCGCGCGCCAGCACCTCGATCTGCTGCTCGATGCCCTTCGGCAGGGTCTGGATGTCGTAGAGGACGACCAGGTCGACGGCCTCCTCCATGAAGTCCATGATGTCGTCCAGCGACGAGGCGAGGCTGTAGATGTCCTCGCGGTCGAAGGGCGTGATGAAGGAGGAGTTCAGCTGGTGGAAGACGGCATGGGTGGTGTCGTCCCCGGCGTGCTCGGCGGCGCGCATGCGCTCGACGATCTCCGCGCGGGCCGACACGTCTGATCCCAGCAGTTCCAGCAGGAGCTTCGATCCGACGACGAGGTTCTCCGCGGCTGCGGCGAACATGTCGTAGAAGCTCGTCTCCTTCGGGGTCAGGCTAAAACGCACGGAAATCTCCGATGTGCGGGGTTCGGACTGAACGATGCTAGGTGCAACCGAGCACGATCACGCAAACGGGGTGGTGGGGGAGGAGCCGGAACCTCCCCTTCCGGTTGGCCGCCGCGGCGGTGGATCCGGTCCGCACGTCGCCGTGCGGGCGCGAGCCCCCAGTCTGACGGAACCTCGCCCGGATCGCCCCCCGTCCGGCGAACGGAAGCCCGCGGTGTCAGCCCTTACGGGGAACACCACGACGGCTCCGCGTGTTGGACACTGGAGGTCGACGCAGCCACCAGGCACTGATACGAAGGCGGGCCGATGACCACGACGGAAGCGCGCACCGAGCCGGACCACACGCCCGGGGCCGAGCCGCACGCCCACCACGGCGGGCACGGCCAGCACGGCTACAGCGCCCAGAAGGACGCCCACCTGAAGCGGCTGCGCCGGATCGAGGGCCAGATCCGCGGCCTCCAGCGGATGGTCGACGAGGACGTCTACTGCATCGACGTGCTGACCCAGGTGTCGGCCGGCACCAAGGCCCTGCAGTCCTTCGCGCTCTCGCTGCTGGAGGAGCACCTGCGGCACTGCGTCGCCGCGGCCGCCGAGGAGGGCGGCGCCGAGCTGGACGCCAAGGTGGCGGAGGCCACCGCCGCGATCGGCCGGCTGCTGCGCAGCTGACCCTCAGCTCCCCGGTTCCGACGGCCCGTCGGCGGACGCCCCGCCGTCGGGCCGGTCCAGCAGCACCTCGTCGATCCGCGCGGTCGGCAGCCGGTCGCCGGTGCTGGCCGTGGCGGCGATCATCAGCTCGCCGGCCAGGTCGATCTCGTCGAGGGCCGCGTCGTCGTGGCCGCCGCTGCGGCCGCCCGTGGACGACACCACCTGCACCACCCCTTCAGTGCCTCGCCAGCCCGGGCGGCAGCCACCCGCCCTCCAGCCTAGGCACTTCGGAGCCCGCCCACATGGCACGGACGGGCCATCTCGGGGCCGCCGAAACGGGTGGGCCGGGCGATCCCGGGTGACCCACCGGCGCCGGCGGCGCCCCTGCGTCCGGTTACTTCGGGCTCTCCGTGGGCTTCATCGCGTAGATGTCGGCAGCGGCGGGCTCGGCCGCCTCCACCGGCTTGCCGAAGTCGGCCAGCGACATCGTCGACGTCACCTTCACCTGGTCCTTCGCCTCCTTCGAGCCGGGCACGCCGGCGAAGGTGTAGACCTGGACCACCTTGTGCAGCCGGCCCTGCTCGTCCAGCCAGACGTCGTAGGGGACGTCCCGGACGGTGAAGGTCTGGGCCCCCATCCGCAGGCCGTCCCCGCCGCGGCCCCCGGTCGCCTCGGCGGCCTTGGCGAGGTCCAGGGTGCCCCGGTAGTGCTTGAGCGGCACGCCGCCGACGGTCTCGGGGCCCACCAGCTCGGCCTTCTGAGCCCCGCGCAGCGCGCCCGCCGCGGAGGCCGGGTCGGTGGCGCCGCTGCTCACCAGGTTGCCGTCCGGCAGCTGGCGCACGTCCAGCTTCACCCACTTGCCCTCGGGCACCTTGGCGCCGCTGTTCTGCAGGTACACGGTGCCGGGCAGGACCACCTCGACGATCTTCCCGGTGGTCGCCGCGCCGGGCGGCACGGCCACCTCCAGCCGCCCGATCCGCTTCACGTAGTCGTACCCGCCGGTGCCGGTGAAGACGGCCTTCTTCTCGGCGGACTCGGTGACCAGCTCGGTGGCCGCGTGTGCGGAGCCGGTCCGGCCGGTGATGTCGGCGGCGCTGCGGACGGCCGTCAGCGGGTCCGCCGAGAGCTGGTCGGGGGCGGCCGCCCTCCGGTCGGCCGAGCCGGCGGAGTCCGTGGCGCCGCCCGAGCAGCCGGCCAGCCCGGCCAGGGCGGCGGCGAGTACGACGGCTCCGGCCGCCGAGCGCAGCTGGGGCAGCGGGCGGCCCGGCCGCCGGCCGCCGCGCTGCTCGTCGGTCACATTCATCCTCGCCACAACCCCCTCGGGCCCGACTGCTCCGCCGACCAGCACCGGCTGGGCAGAGCTCTTTCCGGGCAAACGACTCGGGCTGTCGGGGGTTACGCGGCACCCGGCGCGAACCGGGCATCGCGCGCCGGGTCCGGAGCGCGTTACGGTGAGGTACGTGCACAGTGAGCTGCCGGCGGGACCCGGCACCACCCCGATGCCCGAGCACCGGGTCGCGATCAGCGAACGCGGCTCCTTCTGCTACGCGAGCTGCGACTGCGGCTGGTTCTCACCGGCCCGCCGCTCGCGGGACCTGACCAGGCGTGAGGCCGCCGACCACCTGGCCGAGAACCGCGACCCGGCGTAGCACCGGGTCGCTCCGGCCCCTTCGTACCCGCCTCCCCGGCGGTCCCGCGTACGGGTGGCGGCCCCTTCGGTGGCGGCGGGTCGGGCCGGTGGCGGCGGGTCAGGCCGGTGGCGGCAGGTCGGGCCGGTGGCGGCGGGTCAGGCCGCGAGGTCGGACTCCGGCGGCTGCTCGTCGGCCCGGACGGCGCCGCGGGCGTCGCCGCGCCTGCGCCCGCCGCGCGGTCGCGGTCCGCCCCGGGGGGCCCGGATCAGCGGGGCGACGGCGGTGCGGCTCAGCGCGTGACAGAGCGGCACCAGCACGGCCATCGCGATCGGCGCGAGCAGCAGCACGACCGCGGTGGCGAGCGCGAAGCCGCCGATCACGTCGGTGGGGTAGTGGACGCCCATGTACATCCGGCAGAAGCCCTGCAGCAGGGCCAGGCCGCCGGCGATCCAGCCGAGCTTCCGGTTCACCAGGAACAGCCCCACCGCGATGCCCATCGACATGGTCGAGTGGTCGCTGACGAAGGAGTGGGTGCCCGCCTTGCCCTCCACCAGGACGTCGAGTCCGGTGTGGTCGACGAAGGGGCGCGGGCGGTCGACGATGGCGGCGATCGGCAGGTTGGCCAGCTCGGCGATGGCGGTCGCCAGCGGGGCCCAGAGCAGCCCCGCGACGGCCACCGGGGCGTCCGGCCGGCGTCTCGCCTGCAACCAGCCGACCAGGCCCAGCAGGGCCAGGCCGATCAGGATGCCGTACTCGCCGATCCAGGAGACCAGGTGGTCCAGCCACTCCGGGGAGCGCTTGGCCAGGCCGTTGACGGCGTAGAGCAGGCCGAGGTCGGGGTTGGTCGTGTCGGCAAGCGGCGTCGACACGCCGCACCTCCTTCTGGTCCGCTGCACCTGGTCGTTCCGGCCGTGGTCCGTTCCGCACCACCCGGCTCGGGGGGTGACGGCGGGCCACCGGACACAACGTCATAACCGGGGCACAGCGTTCCACGGAAACTGGCGGTTATGGAAACTTGACTCAGCGTCCACAGCGCACTCACACGCGGGCTCCGGGACGGGTCAGCTCTTTGCGCTGTTTTGACCTGGACCTGTCGGGGTGGGACGGGCCGCCGCGGAGCCGGCGGGTCGGGGCACCGGGGCGGAGGAGGGCTCGGGGGTGGTCAGGGCGGCCGGGGCGGGGGTCGCGGGGGCGGGCTCGCCGGGTCGGCTCGGCGCGGTGATGCTGCCGTCCGCGTTGCGGCCCGGCAGCGCCTGGGCGCCGTCCGTGGTGACCCGGGTGGCGCCGATGTACTCCCTGGTGTCGATCTTGTCGTAGCGGATCACCGCGCCGGTGTGGGGGGCGTCGATCATGTAGCCGCCGCCGACGTAGATGCCGACGTGGTGGATGCTGCGCGGGTCGCTCAGGTCGGTCGCCCAGAACACCAGGTCCCCCGGGCGCAGCTGGTCCCGCGACGGGTGCGGGCCGGCGTACCACTGGTCGTTCGCCACCCGGGGCAGCGTGATCCCCACGCTGGCGTACGCGGCCTGGGTCAGCCCCGAGCAGTCGAACCGCCCGTTCTGCGAGGGCAGCCCCTCGCCGCCCCACAGGTACGGCGTGCCGAGCTTGGTCTGGGCGAAGTAGATGGCGCCGGCGGACTGCTGGGAGACCTCCACCGGCGTGGTCGGCGCGGTGAAACTGCGGGCCATCGCCTGGATGTTGCGCACGTACCCCTGAGTCTCCCGGTACGGCGGGATCCCGTTGTACTTCGTCACCGCGTACGGTCCGGCGTTGTAGGCGGCCAGGACGTTGGCCTGGCGGTCGCCCGGCACACCGGCGACGTCCTTGGCGAGCGCGCAGTCGAACGTCGCCGCCGAGGCGATGGCGTCGAACGGGTCCCAGACGTCCTTCCGGCCGTCATTGTTGCCGTCGGTGCCGTATGTCGCCCAGGTCGCCGGCATGAACTGTGCCATTCCCTGTGCGCCCACGGGTGATCGGGCGCCCGGGTCGAAACCGCTTTCCTGGTACAGCTGCGCCGCGAGCATCGGCGGGGAGATCTCCGCACAGAGCGAGCCCCACTGCTCGATCGGCCCCTGGTAGGCCGCCGGAACGGTTCCACGGGAGAGTCCGGCACGATTGGCCGACTGCTGCGGCGTACCGCTGGCCGCATACGTCCCCACCGTCACCAGGCCGACGAAGCCGATCGCGACAACTCCCGCAGCGGCGGCGGCCGTACCGGCCTTCCGGAGTACCATCAGCACCATCCCGACGAATCGTCAGTCGAAGTGTCCCGGAAGGCGTTGCTCACCGCAATCATCAGAGATACAAAGAGTGAGCGCTATCCTTCGTACGGTGGACATCCTCGCGTACGTGTCCGATGCCTCACGACCAATCCGCGAGAAGTAGCCAAGTCGACATCAGATCTGGCCAAGAATAGGTGCGGGCCCTTCGCGCGGGCGGGGTCCGGGCCCTTGAATTTGCCTGATCGGGCGGTGAGATGGAAATGAACCTGAGCAGCGTGGACAGCATCGCGATCGGCCACCTGGCCGAGGAGCCTCCAAAGAAGCCGAATATCGACACCATCATCGGCGGGATCGCCCCGGACTGGGGCCCGTTCGCGAGCCTCGGCTCCGAGGCCCGGGTGATGGTCGAGGTCGTCATGGCCGTGGCCATCCTGGCCTGCCTCGGCATCGCCGTCTGGGGCGCGGCCAAGCAGCGCATCGGCGCCACCGCGATGCGCGACAGCTTCGGCGCCGAGCAGGGCAAGGGGCTGATCATCGCCGGGCTGACCGGCGTGTTCATCATTGGATCACTCGGCACTCTGTTCACCATTGTCTACGGCATGGCGATCTGACGATAGGACAGCCGTGACGTCACCGTGAGGACGCGGCCGACGCCGTCGGGAATCCATCCACCACCCGCCCTCCGCCCCCGTCCACGGGCGGAGGGGCCCCGGAGCCGCCCAGGCTCCCCGCACCAGGAGGGCCGCCGTGCCGTTGTCCGACGACCAGCCGCACACCCGTACGCGGCTGCCGGTCGGTGAACAGCCCTCCTCCCAGCCGAACGGCCGTCAGCCCCGTCCGCTGCGAACCCTGGTGACCGTCCTGGTGGTCGTCGTGCTGCTGGTCGTCGCGATCTCCATCGCCAACCGCGGCAAGCCGGACCCCGCCCCCGCCGGCCGCTCCGCCGACGGCGCGGCCGCCACCCCCACCGCCCCCTCCGGCGCCGGCCCCGCCCCCAGCGGCGAGCAGCCCGTCGCCACCACCGCCAACGGCATCGCCGCCGGCTTCCCGCACACCGAGCAGGGCGCGCAGTCGGCCGCCGCCAACTACGCCGTGGCCATCGGCTCCGCCGAGATGTTCCGCACCGACAGCCGCCACACGATCATCGCCACCATCGCCGACCCCTCCGCCGCCCAGACCCTCCAGACCCGCCTGGACCAGGGGTTCGGCGGCGACACCGCGACCCGCTACGGCCTCGACGCCCAGGGCCGCGCGCCCAAGGGCCTCACCTTCGTCAGCCGGACCGTCCCGGTGGGGGCCAAGTCGGTCGGCTACGGCGACAGCGAGACCAAGGTCGAGGTCTGGTGCACCGGCCTCACCGGCCTCGCCGGCGAGCGTTCCGTCCAGCCCGTCACGGCGAACTGGTACACGCTCACCCTGGCCCTCCGCTGGACGGGCAGCGACTGGAAGCTCACCGACTACGCAAGCCGGCAGGGCCCAGCCCCGATGCCGGGCGACCAACAGGCCGCCACCGCCGACGAGATCACCGGCGCCGTCCAGCAGTTCGGGGGTTTCCGCTATGCCCGCTGAGTCCTCACTCCATCGTTCTGCCTTCCGCCGGGGGCCGGTCGTGCGGCCGGTGACCCGGCGAGCCGGCGCGGTCGCGGGGACGGTGGCCGCCGTCCAACTGGCAGCGCTCTTGGCGGCCCAGCGCGCCGTCGCCGACCCATCACCGAGCCCGTCTGCGAGTCCCACTTGCCAGAAGGTAGACCTTCCGATTCCCGGAAGTGATGCCGCGTGCGCTCCCGGCGGGGCTGTGGTGATCCCCGGGACGGGGTCCGTCGGGAGTCTCACCGATCCCCTGGGGTCGTTGGCGAAGGGGTGTTCGCAGGCGGCGGCGTGGGTGGTGCGCAACCTGTCGGGGGCGATCGACGGGACGACGCAGGTGGACTTCACCAATGCGTCGTTCCTCCAACAGTACGCGGTGGTGTTCGCCGCCTCGACGATCATCACGCTGGTGCTCTGGCTGCTGGCGGTGACGAAGCGGGCCGTGCGCGGAGCGCCGCTGACGACGGCGATCTCGGAGGCGATCGGCTTCCTCTGGCTGACCGTGGTGGCCTCGGCGTTCACGCCGCTGATCCTGTACACCGTGGTGAGCGCGACGGACGGGCTGACCAAGGCGATCGCGGTGGGGACGAAGTCGGACACCGGGACGTACCTGGGCGGGTTCGCGGACACGTTGGAGAAGGGCAGCATGGGCGGAGGCCCGCTGATCCTGATCATCGTGTCGCTGGTGGCCGTGCTGGCCGCGGCGGTGCTCTGGATCGAGCTGCTGATCCGGGCGGCGATGCTGTACGTGGGCGCGCTGCTGGGGACCGCGGTGTACGCGGGGCTGGTGGACAAGCAGCTGTGGAAGCACGTGCGCCGTTGGGCGGGGGTGATGCTGGCCGTGGACCTGGCGAAGCCGATCATCGTGATCATCCTCGGCCTGGCCGGCGCGGTGGCGACCGGCGCCGGTGCGAGCGACGACTTCGCCCGGGTGCTGTCGGGCCTGGCGATCCTGTTCCTGTCGATCTTCGCGAGCGCCGCCGTCTACCGCTTCGTGCCGGGCTTCGGCGACGAGATCATGAGCATGCGGCACGCTCGGGCGAGCGCGGTCTCCGCCGGCTCGGCGATGATCAACGGCACCGCGAACCTGGTGAAGCAGGGCATCAGCACGCACGGCGACCGCGGCCCGCAGGGCGTCGGCGGCGGGAGCCCGGGTTCCGGCGGCGGCTCGGTCGCGCCGGGCATCGCGGCCCACGCCACGCGTGCCCCCGCGCCGCCGCCGCAGGCCACCGCGCCGCAGGCTCCGGTTCCGATCCGCGACAGCAACCCAGCGAAGGGAGGGTGACGGGTAAGTGAGCAGCGAACCGCTCGGCCAGTACGGTGCCCAGTACGCCCAGCCGTACGTGCACCAGCGCCGCACCTACCTGATCGGCAAGGCCCGCCCGAACGCGCCGATCGGCCGCAACCGGGAGTCCGGCGAGATCGTCCTGATCATCTTCGGGGCGTTCCTCGGCATGGTCTGGGGCCTGATGATGCCGATCCTGCCGCTGCGCATCGCCGGCCTGGTCGGCCTGCCCGCGCTGGCCATCGCGGCGGTCTACGTGCCGTACCGGCGGCGGACGTTCTACAAGTGGGTGGAGATCAACCGCACCTACCGCCGGACGGTCCGCAGCGGCCGGGCGGTCTGGCGTTCGGACGCGATGGACGCCGGCACCCGGCTGGACGGGCGGGAGGTCGAGGTCGGGCCGCCGCCCGGGGTCGGGCGGCTGCGCTGGCTGGCGGCGCCGTTCGGGCCGGACGAGGTTGGGGTGCTGATGCACCTGGAGCGGCGGACGGTCACGGCCGCGATCGAGATCGAGGGCCCGGGCGTCGGGCTGCGCGACTCGGAGGACCAGGAGGCGCTGGTCGACCGGTTCGGCACGCTGCTGAAGCACGTCGCCAACGGCGACGGCTTCGTGACCCGGCTGCAGATCCTGGCCCGGACGCTGCCCGCCGACCCGGACGCGCACGCCAAGGACGTGGAGCGGCGCGGCGACGTGGATGCGCCGCGCTGGCTGCAGGAGTCGTACGACCAGCTGCAGTCGATGGTGTCGACCTCCTCCGAGCAGCACCGGGCGTACCTGGTGGCCTGCATGCACTACACCCGCGACCTGGCGGCCGAGGCGCACGCGATGGGGCGGACGGCCACCGGCCGGCGGGCCCGGGACGACGAGGGCCTGGCCGCGGTGATGGCGCGTGAGCTGACGGACATCTGCGCCCGGCTGGCGGAGGCGGACATCCGGGTGCGCCAGCCGCTGGGGCAGGCGCGGCTCTCCTCGCTGCTGCACTCGATGTACGACCCGGACCACCCGATCGACCACATCCAGGCGATGTCCCGGCGCAACGCCTGGCCGGCCGAGCTGGACGCGACCCACCCGCAGTTCCTGCAGGCGAAGACCCGTGAGTCGGCGACCCGCGAGCCCTGGTGCCACGCCACCGCCTGGATCAAGGAGTGGCCGCTGACCCCGGTGGGCGTCAACTTCCTGGCGCCGCTGCTGGTGCACACCCCGGACGTGATCCGCACGGTCGCGGTCACGATGGACCTGGAGCCGACCGACGTCGCGATCGAGCGGATGCTGACCGAGAAGACGAACGACGAGGCGGAGGCCAGCCGCGCGGCCAAGATGAACCGCACGGTCGACCCGCGCGACCTGGCCCACACGGGCCGGGTCGACCAGCGCGGCGACGACCTGGCCTCCGGTGCGGCCGGGGTGAACCTGGTCGGCTACATCACGGTCTCCTCGCGCAGCCCCGAGGCGCTGGCCCGCGACAAGCGGACCATCCGCGCCTCGGCGGGCAAGAGCTACCTCAAGCTGGAGTGGTGCGACCGCGAGCACCACCGCGCGTTCGTCAACACCTTGCCGTTCGCCACCGGCATCCGTCGCTGATCCTCCTGGAGGCCCCGCATGGCGCTCGGCAACCTCACCGACGCGTTCACCAGCCTGATGTTCGGCAAGGTGGAGACCACCCGGCTGCCGGTGCGCACCTCCACCGGCCAGGCGCAGGCGGTCTACCTGCCCACCGCCGCCCCGGGGCTGGGCGACTCGGGTGTGATCATCGGGCGTGAGGTGTACAGCGGGAAGGGGTACGTGTACGACCCGTTCCAGCTGTACGGGCAGCAGCTCCCGGCCCCGCACTGGCTGGTGCTGGGCGAGTCCGGCAACGGCAAGTCGGCGCTCGAGAAGACCTACGTGCTGCGCCAACTGCGGTTCCGCGACCGGCAGGTGGTGGTGCTGGACGCCCAGGGCGAGGACGGCGTCGGCGAGTGGAACCTGATCGCCGACGCGCTGGGCATAAAGCCGATCCGGCTCGACCCGATGGCGGCCCGCGACGGCGGGGTGAAGCTGAACCCGCTGGACCCGGCGATCACCCAGACCGGTCAGCTGTCGCTGCTGCGCACCATCATCGAGGTCGCGATGGGGCGGGGCCTGGAGGAGCGGGCCGGCTTCGCGCTGAAGGCGGCGCACGCCCACGTGGTGGCGACGGTGACCGACCGCCAGCCGGTGCTGGACGACATCATCGACACGCTGCGCAACCCGGAGCTGTCCTCGGTGGAGTCGCTCGGCGTCGCGGTGGACGAGGTGCAGTCCTGGGGCCTGGACGTGGCGCTGGTGCTGGACCGGCTGGTCGACGGTGACCTGCGCGGCATGTTCGACGGGCCGACCACGGACGGCATCGACCTGGACGCGCCGCTGATCGTCTTCGACCTCTCGCACATCGACCGCAACTCCATCGCGATGCCGATCCTGATGGCGATCGTCGGCGTGTGGCTGGAGCACACCTGGATCAGGCCGGACCGGAAGAAGCGGATCTTCCTGGTCGAGGAGGCCTGGCACATCATCAACAGCCCCTTCGTCGCGCAGCTGTTCCAGCGGTTGCTGAAGTTCGGCCGCCGGCTCGGGCTCTCCTTCGTCGCCGTGGTGCACCACCTGTCGGACGTGGTGGACGGTGCGGCGGCCAAGGAGGCTTCGGCGATCCTCAAGATGGCCTCCACCCGGACCATCTACATGCAGAAGGCCGAGGAGGCGAGAGCCACCGGCCGGGTGCTCGGTCTGCCGCGCTGGGCGGTGGAGATCATTCCCACACTTTCGCCGGGCATCGCGGTCTGGGACGTGAACGGCAACGTCCAGGTGGTGAAGCACATCATCACCGAGACCGAGCGGCCATTGGTCTACACCGACCGGGCGATGACGGAGGACGCGGTGGCCGAGCGGGCCCGCGCAGAGCGGCAGTTGGCGGCCGAACCGGGCGTCTGATCCTGTCGCGTCCCGCTCGCCGGGCTCGTCCGGCCGGGGCCGCCGGGGGTGGGCGGGGCCCGGGCGCTCGTCGGTCCGGGCGGTGTCGGACGAAGACGATTCGTCAGTAGGTAACCCTGTCGTTACGTTCGAGGTCCTGACAGCTACGCGCGTTGACTCTAGGCTGCACTCGCGCAATTCATGGCCGACGCCCGGACCTTCCCACAACTGGGCGCTCTTCGAGGTGCAGGGGACCTTCATGCTCACCGCCAGATCCCGACGTGCGGCGCTCGCCGTCGTCGCCTCCGCCGGTCTGCTCGGCGCGGTGGTCGTACCGACCGCCGCCCAGGCCGCGGACGCCAAGCGAAACAAGACCGTCAACCTCCAGCTGCTGGCGATCAACGACTTCCACGGCAACCTGGAGCCCCCGGCCGGCTCGTCCGGCACCATCAAGGAGATCGACCCGGCGACCGGTCAGGTCGTCTCGACCCCGGCCGGCGGCATCGAGTACCTGGCCACCGCGCTTCGTCAGGCCCGCATACCGGCCGACGACTCGATCACCGTCGCGGCCGGTGACATCGTCGGTGCCTCCCCGCTGACCTCGGCGCTCTTCCACGACGAGCCCACCATCGAGGCGATGGACAAGCTCGGCCTCGACGTCACCGCGGTCGGCAACCACGAGTTCGACGAGGGCGCCAAGGAGCTGATCCGCCTCCAGGAGGGCGGCTGCCACCCGGTCGACGGCTGCTACGAGGAGGGGCGCAAGTTCAAGGGCGCCAACTTCAACTACCTCGCCGCCAACGTCACCGACGAGAAGACCGGCAAGCCGATCCTGGCCCCGTACTGGGTGACCAGGTCGCAGGGCGTGAAGGTCGGCTTCATCGGCGCCACCCTGGAGGGCACGCCGAACATCGTGACCGCCGAGGGCGTCAAGGGCCTGAAGTTCGGCAACGAGGTCGCCACGATCAACAAGTACGCCGCCGAGCTGAAGAAGCAGGGCGTCAACTCGATCGTCGCGCTGATCCACGAGGGCGGCTACCCGGCCAGCAGCACGTACAACTACGACTGCGGCACGGCCGGCCAGGGCATCTCCGGCCCGATCGTCGACATCGCCAGGAACCTGGACCCGGCGGTCGGCGCCATCGTCACCGGCCACACCCACAACGCGTACGCCTGCACCATCCCGGACCCGCAGGGGGTGCCGCGCTCGGTGACCAGCGCCGCCTCCTTCGGCCGGCTCTTCACCGAGATCAACCTGAAGCTCGACAAGACCACCGGCGCCATCGTCCGCCCGTCGGTCAAGGCCGAGAACCACGTCGTGCGCCGGACGGTCGAGAAGGCCCCGGACATGACGGAGCTGATCGCGCACTACTCCAAGCTGGCCGCGCCGATCGCCAACCGTCCGGTCGGCTACGTCGGTGCGGACATCAACGGCCGTGGCAGCAGCGACCTGGAGAAGCCGCTCGGTGACGTGATCGCCGACGCGCAGCTCGAGGGCCTGGCCCCCGCCGACAAGGGCGGCGCCCAGGTCGCGTTCATGAACCCCGGCGGCATCCGCTCCGACCTGGTGTACAAGGCCGCCGGCGCCGAGGGCGACGGCGTGGTGACCTACGGCGAGGCGTTCACCGTCCAGCCGTTCACCAACATGATGCAGGTCAAGACGCTGACCGGAGCCCAGCTGGTCCAGGTGCTGCAGCAGCAGGTCAGCGGTGGCAACGACGCCGCGCCGAAGATCCTCCAGGTGTCCAAGAGCCTGAGCTACACGCTGGACATGCGCAAGACCGGGGCGGACCGCGTGCTGGTGGACTCGATCCGCCTCAACGGCGCGCCGATCGACCCGGCCGGCAAGTACCGGGTCGCGGCCAACGAGTTCCTGGCCGGCGGCGGCGACGGCTTCCCGGCCTTCGCGGCCGGCACCGACAAGCTGGTCGGCGCCTCGGACCTGGACGTCTTCACGGCCTACCTCGGTGCCCACAGCTCGGCGGCCGCGCCGCTGCAGGCTCCGGCGCAGGACCGGATCAAGGTCATCGGCCCGGGCAGCGACATCGACTGACCGTGTGCCGGACATGAGGCGGGCGGGGCGCTGTCGGGGCGCCCCGCCCGTCCGCCTTTCCGCCCCCGCTCAGTCGGGGGCCGGGCCGCCGGGCAGCCGGACGGTGGCGAGCGCGCCCGGGCCGCCGTCCGCGGCCGGGCCCAGCGAGACCTCGCCGCCGGCCTCCCGGACGCTCTGCGCGACGATCGACAGGCCGAGGCCGGAGCCCGGCAGCTGACGCGACGATGGGGAGCGCCAGAACCGGTCGAAGACGTACTGCAGTTCGTCCGGCGGGATGCCGGGGCCGTGGTCGCGCACCGTCAGCACCCCGTCGACGAGCCGGACGTCGATGGTGCCGCCGGGCGGGCTGTACTTCACCGCGTTGTCCAGCAGGTTGATCACCGCCCGTTCCAGGGCGGCGGCGTCCCCGTGCACGTACCAGGGCTCGACGGAGGTCTCGAAGACCAGCCCCGGACCGCGCAGCTTCGCCCGGGCGACCGCGCGGTCGGCGATCTCGTGCAGGGCGACGACGGCCAGGGTGCGGGCGGGCCTGGGGGAGTCCGGCCGGGAGAGCTGCAACAGGTCGCCGATCAGGCCGGTCAGCTCCTGCATCTGCGCCTTCATGTTGCCGAGCAGCTTGGTCCGGGTGGCCGGGGGAAGCGGCCGGCCGGTGTCGTCGCTGCGGATCAGCAGGTCGACGTTGGTGCGCAGGGAGGTGAGCGGGGTGCGCAGCTCGTGCCCGGCGTCGGCGATCAGCCGGGTCTGCCGGTCGCGGGAGTTGGCCAGCGCGGTGGACATGGAGTTGAACGAGGTGGCGAGCCGGGCGATCTCGTCGCTGCCCTCCACCGGGATGGTGGTGCCGACCTCCTCGGTGCGGGCGATGTGCTCGACCACGTCGGTGAGCCGGTCGACGGGCTTGAGCGCCGAGCGGGCCACGAACCGGCCCGCCAACCCGGCGAGGACGATCCCGCCGAGCGCCACGCCACCGAGGATGACGGCGAGCCGGTCGAGCGAGTCCTCCACGGCGGCGGTCGGGGTCGCGACCATGACCAGCACGGACGAGTGGCTCGCGGTGCGGGCCAGGGAGATCCTCACCATGGCCGGCTCGCCGTTGGTGTAGCGGCCCTCCCGGATGATCGCCTGGTTCGGCTTGAGCGCGAACGCGCGGGCGTCGCCCGGCTCGATTGCGATCGCCTTGGTGGCGCTGAGGGGGAGGGTGACGCACGTCGGGGCGGTCCAGACGAACTGGGTGTCGCGGGGCGCGGGCCCGCCGCCGGGCAGCTCCGGCAGCGAGCCGGTCTCCTGGGCCTCCTGCACGGTCTTCAGGGCGGCCTCCGGCGTCGTGGCGCACGGGAGCTGGAGGGCGACGTTGCGCGGCGGCGGGGCGTTCTCCAGCTCGTGCCGCACCTGGCCGTAGAGCTGCTTCTCCACGATGAACCAGCACGCCAGCGCCGACAGGGCGATCGCCACCGCGACCGCCGCCGCCGTGAGGAAGGTGAGCCGGCTGCGCAGGGAGCGGGCGCGGTACCAGGAGAGGAGGCGCCGGCGGCGGGGTGCGGTGGGCGGGACCAGCGGGGGCGGCGGGAGGGTGTCGCTCACGCGGGGGTGCCGGGAGCCGGGCGCAGGGCGTAGCCGACGCCGCGTACGGTCTGGATGAGCCGGGACATGCCGCCCTGCTCGGTCTTGCGGCGCAGGTACATCACGTACACGTCCAGGGAGTTGGAGGAGGGTTCGAAGTCGAAGCCCCAGACCGCCTTGAGGATCTGTTCGCGGGTGAGGACCTGGCGGGGGTGGGAGAGGAACATCTCCAGCAGCATGAACTCGGTGCGGGTCAGCTCGACCGGGCGCCCGGCGCGGGTGACCTCGCGGGTGGCGGTGTTCATCCGCAGGTCGGCGAAGGCCAGTACCTCGGTGGCGTCCTCGGCGGCCGCGGCGCGGGCGGCGGCCTCGGTGGCGAGGGCGTTGCGCCGCAGCAGGGCGCGGACCCGGGCGAGCAGCTCGTCCAGCTCGAAGGGCTTGGCGAGGTAGTCGTCCGCGCCGACGTCCAGGCCGGTGACCCGGTCGCCGACGGCGTCGCGGGCGGTGAGCATCAGCACCGGGACGGTGTCGCCGCGCGAGCGCATCCGGCGGACGGCGGTGAGGCCGTCCATCCGGGGCATCATGATGTCCAGCAGGACGAGGTCCGGCTTGTCGCGTTCGACGGCCTCCAGGGCCTCGTGGCCGTCGGTGGCGGTCGCGACCTCGTAGCCCTCGAAGGCGAGGCTGCTCTCCAGGGCGTCCCGGAGGGCGGGTTCGTCGTCGACCACGAGGAGCCGGGCGGTGGCCTGCCCGGACTCGGAGGAGGTGCGGTCGTCGGCGGACGGGGTCATGGGCGGGCGCCCTTTCTCGTCGTCGGTGGGCCTGCTGGGGGGTGCGCCGGGCCGTCTGAGGCGCCCGGCGCGGGGACCTGCTCGGAGTAATTGTCCGTCTACACGTTCTGGCCGGACTGCAGCTGCGGCAGCACCTGCTTGACGTCGTTGATCGGGATGGCGAAGCCGAGGCCGACGCTGCCGGCGCCGCTGCCGCCGGCCGTGGCGCCCACGCCGCTCGGCGAGTACATGGCCGAGTTGATGCCGATGACCTGCCCGCCGGCGTTGATCAGGGGGCCGCCGGAGTTGCCGGGGTTGAGCGCGGCGTCGGTCTGGAAGGCCTTGTAGGTGGTGGTCTCGCCGCCGCTCTGCGGGGCGCTGCCGCGCAGGCCGGGCAGGTCGGGGAAGCCGAAGCCGCCGTTGCCGCTGGTGGCGCCCTCGTCGACCTGGACGGTGACGTCGCGGTTCTCGGCGCTGATGATGCCCGAGGTGACGGTGCCGGTCAGGCCCTCCGGGTTGCCGATGGCGACGACCGGATCGCCGACCGAGACGGCGCCGGAGTCGCCGAGGGTGGCGGGGGTGAGGTTTCTGGCGCCGCTCGCGGTGATCACGGCGACATCGAGGCCCTTGTCGGTGCCGGTGACGGTGGCCCGGGCGGTGGAGCCGTCCTTGAAGGTGACGGTGGTCTGGCCGCCGTCGGCCGCGCCGGCGACGACGTGGTAGTTGGTGAGGATCCGGCCCTTCTCGTCGAGCACGACCCCGGTGCCGGTGGCCGTGCCGCTCGCGGTCTTCACGGTGATCTGGACGACGCTGGGCGAGACGGCGGAGGCGATGGCCGCCACGTCGGCGCTGCCGTCCGAGCGGGCCGCGACCGGGCTGGCGATGGTGCCGGTGCGGCTGCCGGCGGCGTGCTGCTCCGCGGCGACCACGCCGCCGGTGACCCCGCCGAGGACGGCGGCGACCGCGGCGACGGCGGTGACCAGCGCGACCCGGCCGCGCAGGAAGCCCCGCCGGGTCCGGCCGCTGTGGCCGCCGCCCTCGCCGCCGGGGGTGGCCGGGCCGCCGGCCTCGGGCGGTGTCGGCGGCGCGGGCGGCATGGCGGGCGGCGGGGGCGGCGGACCGACCGGTGCGCTGCCGGCGGCCGGGTACCCGCCGGTGGTGCTGCCGAGGACCGTTCCGGGGACGACCCGGCCCCCGGCACCGTCGTGGCCAGGGGTGCCCTGGGTGCCCTGGCCGCCGTGGTCGGCGTGGCTGCCGGGGCCGCTCTCGTACCCGTGGCCGTACCCGTACGGGTGGCCCTCGTCGTACTGCTCGCCGTACGTGCTGCGGTGCTGCTGGTGATCGCTCATGCCGACCAACGTCCGCCCGCCGGATGAGAATCCGGTGAGAGTCCGCTCAGAAGCCCCCGAGAAGCCCGTTGACTTCTCATAAAGCCTGGTCAGGCCGGGGTCGGCACCCCGTCGGGGTGGCAGCCGCAGGAACGGCGCACGACCAGGCGCGACGGGAACTTCCGCACCCGCTCGGTGTCCGAGCCGGGCACCATCAGCGAGTCGTCCAGCACCAGGTCCACCGCGGCCCGTGCCATCGCGTCGCGGTCGGAGGCGACGGTGGTCAGCGGCGGGTCGGCGAGGGCGGCCTCGGGTACGTCGTCGAAGCCGGCCACCGCGAGGTCCTCCGGCACCCGCAGGCCGACCTCGCGGGCCGCCCGCAGGACGCCGATCGCCTGGTCGTCGGTGGAGCAGAAGATCGCCGAGGGGCGGTCCGCCGACCGCAGCACGCCGAGCGCGACCTCGTAGGCGCCGTAGCGGTGGAACGGCGCGTCGATCAGGTGCGGCTCGGTGGGCAGGCCGTGCGCGTCCATGGCCCGCTGCCAGCCCTCGACGTGGTCGATGACCGGGTCTCCGGGGGCGGGGGAGTCGACCGGGCCGCCGAAGCAGGCCACGTACGGGTGTCCGTGCTCCTCCAGCAGGTGGCGGACGACGGCCTCGGCGCCGCCCACGTCGTCGGTGACCACCGCGACGTCGTCGATCGCCTCGGGCCGGCGGTGCAGCAGCACCACCTTGGCCCCCTCCATGGCGGCGAACTCCTCGGCGGCCCGCTGCGAGGGGCCCTGGCTGACCAGGATCAGGCCCGAGACCCGCATGCCGAGGAAGGCGCGGACGTAGTGCACCTCGCGGTCGTCCACGTAGTCGGAGTTGCCGATCAGCACGAGCTTGCCGCGTTCCGAGGCGGCCCGTTCGACGGCGTGCGCCATCTCGGCGAAGAACGGCTGGCGGGCGTCGGGGACGACCATGCCGATGAGGTTGGTGCGGCGGGAGGCCATCGCCTGGGCGACGCTGTTCGGCCGGTAGCCGAGCTGCTCGATCGCCGCGAGCACCTTCTCCTTGGTGGCGGGCGCGACCGGTCGCGGCCCGTTGTTGATGACGTAGCTGACGACCGCGGTCGAGGTACCAGCCAGTCGGGCTACATCGTCGCGCGTCACTTTGGCCACGGGGGGAGTCTACGCGTGTGGCGTCCGCCGGGGCAGTGGGAGCTCGGCGGACCGCCGGAATCCTCCTGGACAGCCCCGGGCGAACCGGGACAGGCCGGGCGGGTGGGCCGGCCCGCCCGGCCTGCCCCGGCCGGACGGCCCCACCCGCCCGGCCTGTGGTCAGGCCTCCGCGGGGGCCGACGCGCGCTGGGGGAGCTCGGCGCGCTCGGCCTTCTCGGCCTTGTCCGGGACGACGAAGCGGTAGCCGACGTTGCGCACCGTGCCGATCAGCCCCTCGTGCTCGACGCCGAGCTTGGCGCGCAGCCGCCGGACGTGCACGTCGACCGTCCGGGTGCCGCCGAAGTAGTCGTAGCCCCAGACCTCCTGCAGCAGCTGCGCCCGGGTGAAGACCCGGCCGGGGTGCTGGGCGAGGTACTTCAGCAGCTCGAACTCCTTGAAGGTGAGGTCGAGCACCCGGCCCTTGAGCTTGGCGGAGTAGGTGGCCTCGTCGACCGAGAGATCGCCGTTGCGGATCTCCATCGGGCTGTCGTCGACGGACTCCTGCAGCCGCCGTCCGAGGGCGAGCCGGAGCCGGGCCTCGACCTCGGCGGGGCCGGCGGTGTCCAGCAGGACGTCGTCGATGCCCCATTCGGCGGTGACGGCCGCCAGGCCGCCCTCGGTGACCACCAGGATCAGCGGGCAGCCGATCCCGGTCGAGCGCAGCAGCTGGCAGAGGCTGCGGATCTGCGGCAGGTCCCGCCGGCCGTCGACCAGGATGACGTCGGCGCTGGGGGTGTCGACCAGGGCCGATCCCTCGGCCGGCGCCACCCGGACGTTGTGCAGCAGCAGGCCCAGGGCCGGCAGCACCTCCGCGGAGGGCTGCAGTGCGTTGGTGAGGAGGAGCAGTGAACTCATACCCGGTAGTCCCCTTTCCGGGTCGTCGCGGTCGCGTTGCGGCTGCCGCCACAGCCGGATGGCGCTCGTGCTGAGGTGAGGGGGAGCGAGGACGCCTGGTCTCCTCCGGAGGATTCGCCGGCGCGCACGGCGTGACGGCTCGCGCACCGGAGGTCCCGCAACCCCCGTGGCACCGCTCCTGCCCTGCTCATCCCGCGAACCTTCCGGTCTGTCCGGTACCGGGCGGCGGCCCGGCGCCGGGTGTCCGAACACCCCGGCCGGGCCCGGGCACGTCGTTGTGCCGCGAATGGCGGGGCGGTCCTTGCGGTGCGCCGGGGGTGGGCCGACGAATCGCAAGAACGTCCGTACTGGCGTCCTGAAAGCACAAAAGGATCCGGGGGCGACTCTGCCCGGATCCCTCAGGGCACGAGAATAGCCGACCGGCACCCGCACCGGGAGGGTTCGAAAACGGCGCAACGGGCGAACCGGGCGCATCCGGGGTGAGCCTGGCCACAGCCCCGGCGGTCCGCGGGCGGCCTCCGGGCCGGGGCGATTGCCGGTCGCCCCGACGGACACGCCATCATGGGACGCACATCGGCGGCACCGCGCGCGTACCCCTTTCGGGTGGTGTCCGGCCGCTCCGATGGCGGCCCGACCGGGCACCGGTCGCGGGCGAGGACGACGAGAAGGGGTTGCCATGGGCGCGACCACGGAGCCGGCGGAGGCCGCCCGGGTGAGCGGGACGATCCGCTACTGGGCGGCGGCGAAGTCGGAGGCCGGGCTGGCCGAGGAGCCGTACGAGGCGGCGACCCTGGCGGAGGCGCTGGCCGGGGCCAAGGAGCGGCACGCGGACCGGCCGAAGCTCGTCCGGCTGCTCGGACACTGCTCCTACCTGGTGGACGGCTCGCCGGTCGGCGGCCGCGACCACGCGACCGTGGCCCTCACCGAGGGCGGGACGGTCGAGGTCCTCCCGCCGTTCGCGGGAGGGTGAGCGGCGTGACGGATCCGAACCAGGTGCACGGCGCCCAGGGCGGCTGGCCGCAGCCGCAGTACCCGCCGACCCCGATGCCGACCCCGCAGGCCCGGCCGCAGCAGCCGTACGAGGCCCAGCAGCCGTACGACGCCCAGCGCCCGTACCCGCCGCAGCAGGCGTACGACCCGCAGCAGGCGTACGCGTCGGAGCCGGAGGCACTGCAGGGGCACGCGGCGCAGCCGTACGCCCCCGGGCAGGGCCACGCGCCGGGGCCGTACGGGCCGCCGGACCAGGCACCGGGCCACGGGTTCCCGGGCCAGGGGCTCCCGGGCCACGGACTCCCGGGCCACGGCGCACAGCCGTACGGCGGCCCGGCGTACGGGCAGCCGCCCCGCTCGCCGGCCCCAACGGCGGACGACGCCGCGGCCACCACCCTGCTGCCGCCGGTCCCGGCGGACGACGCCGCGGCCACCACCCTGCTGCCGCCGGTCGTGGTGTCCGGCCCGGCGCCCGGCGGTGCCCCGGCGCCCGCCCCCGGCCAGGCCCCGCCCCAGGACTTCGACCCGCCGACCATGACGCTCAAGCGCCCGGCGCCCCCGGCCGGCCACGCACCGCAGGCCCCCCGCCGGCCGTTCCCGGCCGTGCCGCCGCCCGGTGCCGTCCCCGCCCCGCCCGCACCGGCGGCCCGGACCGGCTCGCCGATCATCGACCCGGGCCTGCAGCCGGCCCTGATCACCGCGGGCGCCGCCGCACTGCTCGCCGGCGGTGCCGCGCTCGGTCAGGTCGGGCTCGCGCTGGCCCTGGCACCGCTCCAGGTGCTGACGGCGGCCGGCTGGTTCCGCCTGAACGGCATGTGGCCGGCCCGCCAGGGCATCGCGCTCGCCGCGCTGGCCGGCCTGACCGCCGACGCGGCGGTGCTGCTGGCCGACGCGAACGGCGGCGCGGCGGCCGTGGTCGGCACCCTCGGCGGGTTCTTCCTGCTGGTGATGGTGCTTCAGACGTTCCGGCCGGCGGACCCGAAGGAGCGGTTCTACGCGCTGACCGTGCTCGGCTCGGCCACCGTGGTGACGGTGCTCTGCACGGCGCTGCTGCTGGCCGACTGGGTCCCGGCGGCGGTCGGCGCGGTCGCGCTGGCCACCGTGCTGGCCGCGGCACCGCTGCCCGGACCGAAGCAGCTGGGGCCGGTGCTCGGCCTGGTCGCGGCGGTGGTGTTCGGTCTGGCCGTGGGCGCGCCGCCGGCGCTGGGCGCCCTCGCGGGCCTCGGCGCGCTGGTCGGCCGCCGGGTGGCCGGGTACGACTTCCCGTCCCGCTTCGTGCACATGACGGCGGGCGTGGCGCTGCCGCTGGCGGTGGCCGCGCCGCTGGTCTGGATCGCGACCCGCCTGCTGGCCGGCTGACCCCGGCGCCGCACCGGGCACCCGCCCGGGCCAGCCCCCGCCCACCGCGCCCCGCCCGTACGACGTCCCGCCCAGGAACCATGCTCCGGGGCGGGACGTCGTACGGTCGTGCGGAAGCGGCCGTACCGGAGGGCCGCGACCGGGCGAGGGCGGCGACCGGGCGCGCCGACGACCGGTAGGACAGCGCGGCAGGACGGCATCGGCAGGACGACGACAGGCGACGACGGGGGAGAGCGATGCGCGGTTGGCTGAAAGCGACGATCGTCGTGGGGGTGCTCTGCGGTCTGCTGGCGGGTGCCGACCGGATCGCGGTCGGCGTGGCCGAGGACGAGGCCGCCGACCAGCTGCTGAAGAGCGGCCGGATGAGCAAGCGGCCCGACGTGTCGATCGAGGGCTTCCCGTTCCTGACCCAGGCCCTGTCGATGAAGCTGGACGACGTCCGGATCTCGGCGGACGGGCTGACCGTGGGTGACGGCAGCCGCCAGGTGGCCCTGCATTCCTTCAAGGCCGAGCTGTCGGGGGTCGAGGTGAGCGGCAGCATGACGAGCGCCACCGTGGACCACGGCAGCGGCACCGGCCTGATCACCTACGCGGACCTGTCCCAGCTGCTGCCGCCGGCGTCCCAGCTGGTGCCGAGCGCGGGCAAGCTCCCGATCGGCGGCAACACCCGCTTGAGCCTCTCCTACGGCGGCCCGGGCAAGATCAAGGCCTCGATGGGCCCGCTCCCGGTCGGCGAGGGCGTGCTGCACAGCCAGGGCAACACCGTCACGGTGGACGGCTTCAAGCTCAGCGGGATGGCCGGGATGCTGGCGGGCCTGTCCAACCAGCAGATCGAGCCGATCAGCTTCACGCTCTCCGCGCTGCCGGCCGGGCTCAACCTGGCCGGGGTCTCGCCCCAGGAGGACGGTCTCCGGATGAGCTTCGACGGCAGGGACGTCAAGCTCATCGGCTGACCGCAGACCCGATCGCCCCGATCGCCCCGATCGCCCCGATCACATCGATCGCGTCGACGGCGTCGCGTGCCCGTCCCGGTGCCCGGGCCACGACCCGGCCCCCCTCCCCGGTCCCCCCGCCGTCGGTCCCCCCACCGTCCCGACCGTTCCGCTCCGCGAGACGCGCTGTCCAGCGCCGGCCGCGGAGCGGTGCCCTTCCCGCCCCCGTTCGGGCCTCCGGGCGGCCCCCGACCGGTGTCCGCAGCCCTCAGGACGGTCGAATCCCACGATGCGAATGTTCTGGTCTCGCCATTCGATACGCTGATGACAGCGGGCGTCCGGTGTCCCTAGCATCGTCGGCATGAAGCGACAGACGGACCTCACGAAGCGGCGGGCGGTAGACCTGTGCCGCGTGGCCGCCTGTCTGTGTCGAATGCGCTAACTCGGCTTAGTGGCAGGGCAGTTGACGCCCGCCGCCGACTTCCCCGGTGACCAGGGCCGGCGCCCCGCCCGCCCCTCCCGGCTGTACCCCGCAGAGCACCGCCCGGCCGCCCCGTGCACCCTCCGCTGTCCCATCATTCGGACAGGGATTCGGACCGGCCGTCACCGGGCGACCCGCACGACCTCCTCGGCCCCGGCCGTGGGACCCCCCGTAGCAGCACCACCTTCCGCCAACCGCCCCCGGATGGAGACACCACCATGAGCCGCAGCGACGTCCTGGTCGACGCCGACTGGGTCCAGGCCCACCTGGACGACCCGAAGGTCGTCATCGTCGAGGTCGACGAGGACACCTCCGCCTACGACAAGAACCACATCCGCAACGCCGTCCGGATCGACTGGAAGAAGGACCTCCAGGACCCGGTGCGCCGCGACTTCATCGACCAGGCCGGCTTCGAGGCGCTGCTCAGCGCCAAGGGCATCGCCAACGACGACACCGTCGTGCTCTACGGCGGCAACAACAACTGGTTCGCCTCGTACGCCTACTGGTACTTCAAGCTGTACGGCCACGGTGACGTCCGCCTGCTGGACGGCGGCCGCAAGAAGTGGGAGCTCGACTCCCGCGACCTGGTCTCCGAGGTGCCGCAGCGCGCCGCGACCGAGTACAAGGCGCAGGCCGCCGACTCCTCGATCCGCGCCTTCCGCGACGACGTGGTGGCCGCCATCGGCACCCTGAACCTGGTCGACGTCCGCTCGCCCGACGAGTTCTCGGGCAAGCTGCTCGCCCCGGCCCACCTCCCGCAGGAGCAGTCGCAGCGCCCCGGCCACGTGCCGAGCGCCCGGAACATCCCGTGGGCCAAGAACGCCAACGACGACGGCACCTTCAAGAGCGACGACGAGCTCAAGGCGCTCTACGAGGCCGAGGGCATCGACCTGGCGAAGGACACCATCGCCTACTGCCGCATCGGCGAGCGCTCCGCGCTCACCTGGTTCGTGCTGCACGAGCTGCTCGGCCAGGAGAACGTGAAGAACTACGACGGCTCGTGGACCGAGTACGGCAGCCTCGTCGGCGTGCCGATCGAGCTCGGCAACTGAGCCGCCGGCTCCACGCGTAAGTCAGAAGGGAAGACAAGACATGTGCGGTGCGAAGGCCGGCGGCCCGGACCTGGCAGGAGTTGACGTGGCGAACGAGACGATCATCCAGGGTTCCGTGACCCGAGACGGCGAGCCGGTCAACGGCTACGTCCGGCTGCTCGACGAGGGCGGCGAGTTCACGGCCGAGGTGCCCACCTCGGCGACCGGCCAGTTCCGGTTCTTCGCCCGCCCGGGCAAGTGGACCCTGCGCGCGCTGGTCCCGGGCCAGACCGTGGACCGCCAGGTGGTCGCCTCCCAGGGCAACCTGACCGAGGTCGCGATCGCGGTCTGACGACCGCCGGTCCGGCCACGGACACGCCCCGGGGGCCCCTGCCGAGCAGGGGCCCCCGGGCATACCGTGGAGGGGTGCAGGCACGCCGGCGACACCGCTACTACTTCGCCATGATGGGCGTCTGCCTCGGGCTGTTCGTCCTGGCCTGGGGCGTGGTGCGCTTCTGGTCCGTGCCGGCCGCGATCGGCATGTGCCTGGTCGCGATGGTCATCCCGCCTGCCGCCGCGGTCTTCGCCAACCGGCGGGACCCGGAGGACGACTGGTGGAACGATCCGCGCTGGGACGACCCGAAGTGGGACGACCCCGGCCACGACCGGAACCGCCCCGACCACGAGCCGCGCGACCGGTGACGCCAGGCCGGGTGCACCCCGCATCGGTGCCGGGCACAGCGTCCAGCGGTGCCGGCAAGGCCAGCGGCACCAGCCGGCGGTGTCCGCACGGCCGTTCACCACGAGCCGGCAGTACTAGTAGACGAGCGCCTGCACGCCGTCGGCCATGATCTCGCTGACGAAGACCTGCGCGCCCGCGATCCGGACGCCATCGAGGGTGTCCTTCTCCTCGATCCCGCGCCGGGCGGCGCACTGGGTGCAGAGCGTGATGCCGCCACCGCCCGCCAGGATCGACTCGATCAGGTCCGGCAGCGGCGCCGCGTGCGGCAGCTCGAACTCCGCCGCGCGGCCCGGGAGGGCGAACCAGGAGGACTCCCCGGTCAGCCAGAGCGAGACCTCGATCCCGCTGGCCGCGGCGACCGCCGCCACCGTGAAGGCCTGGGAGCAGCGCTCCGGCGCGTCGGCCCCGGCCGTGACCTTGACTACGAGCTTCTTCGACGACATGACGTCACCCTAGAGCCTGACCGCCGGCGCCCGCCGCCACCGCGACGTGGTGGGGCTCACCGCGACCCGCCGACACCCGGCGGATAGAGTGAGCGCCAGCAAAATCCACCACACTGTCGCCGCCTGGGAGCACCCCGTGTCCGGTCTGGAAATGTTCTTCGACGGTCTGCTGGCCCTCATGGCCGTGCTGATCACCTGGTTCGCCATCTTCTCCGTGATGAAGCTGTACCAGGGCCAGCGCTGACCCCGCCTGCCGTACGGTTGAAGCAGTCCCACACCGACGACAGCGACCAGGAACATGATCGAGATCCCCTCTGACCTCCACAAGGACGTCGTCCCGCTCGCCTTCCTCCTCGGCACCTGGGAGGGCGCGGGCGTCTACGCCCCGCTGCCCGGCGAGGAGGGCACGGGTGCGGAGAAGTGCAACTTCGGCCAGGAGGTCGTCTTCCGGCACGACGGCCGCCCGTTCCTCGAGTTCCGCTCCCGCACCTGGGTGCTGAACGAGGAGGGTGAGAAGGTCCGCCCGCTGGAGAACGAGCACGCCTTCTGGCGCATCACCAGCAACGCCCACGGCACCAGCGGCGCCCGGGGGATCGAGATCTCCTCCGTCCGCGACGACGGCACCGTCGAGGTCTGGTACGGCGAGCTGGCCGACGGCAAGCCGCAGGTCGAGATCGCCACCGACGCCGTGGCCCGGATCGAGGGCTCGGCGCCGTACTCCGGTGGCAAGCGCCTGTACGGCTTCGTCAACGAGGAGCTGCTCTGGGTCGGCGAGAAGTCGGCGCCCGAGGTGGAGCTGCGCCCGTACATGTCCGCGCAGCTGAAGAAGGTGCTCAGCCCGGCGCAGCTGATCAAGGACATCAACGACCTCCCGGACGACGGCATCGCGTTCTTCCGCTGAGCCGGTTCCGCACGGAGCCCGCGAAGCGCGCAGGAGGTAGGGACCGGCCGTCGGCCGGTCCCTACACTTGCCTCAGGACCCCCGACCTTGGCAGGGACAGCACCGTGGCGGACACCGGCACCACCGACTGGCAGCTCTCCGGCGACTGGAAGGCCGACCTGCGCGAGCGCGGCTACCGCCTGACGCCCCAGCGCCAGCTCGTCCTGGAGGCGGTCGACGTGCTCGACCACGCGACCCCGGACGACATCCTCGGCCACGTCCGCAAGACCGCCAGCGGCATCAACATCTCCACCGTCTACCGGACGCTGGAGCTGCTGGAGGAGCTCGGCCTGGTCTCGCACGCCCACCTCGGGCACGGCGCCCCGACGTACCACCTGGCCGGCCGCCACCACCACCTGCACCTGGTCTGCCGGGACTGCGAGAAGGTCACCGAGACCGGTACCGAGATCGCCCGGCCGCTGATCGACAGCCTGCGCGAACAGCACGGCTTCGACACCGACCTGAAGCATTTCGCCATCTTCGGCCGCTGTGCCGACTGCACCGCCAAGCGCGCGGAGGGCGGGTCGTAAGCTGGCCGGTATGAAGAGCCCGCTGCTTGCACTGCCCGGTGCCGTCCCCGCCGAGGGAACCGACGAGGGCGTGGCCGCCCACTACGGCGACATCTTCCGCGAGCAGCGCAACCTCGCGCAGGGCGCGGGCTTCGTGGACCTCTCGCACCGCGGCGTCGTCACCGTCACCGGTGAGGACCGGCTCAGCTGGTTGCACCTGCTGCTCACCCAGCACGTCAGCGCGTTGCCGCCGCAGCAGGCCACCGAGGCGCTGGTGCTCTCCCCGAACGGGCACGTCGAGCACGCGCTCTACCTGGTCGACGACGGCACCACCACCTGGGCCCACGTCGAGCCGGGCACCGAACGGGCGCTGGTCGGCTACCTGGAGAGCATGAAGTTCTTCTACCGGGTCGAGGTGGCGGACGCGACCGCCGACTACGCGGTGGTGCACCTGCCGGCCGGCTCCACCGCCCCGGCGGACGGCGCGGCGGCGGTGCGCGAGCTGCCGTACGGGCGGGACCTCTTCCTGCCGCGCGCCGAGCTGGAGGAACTGACCGCGGGCTACGGCCCGGCGGCGGGGGTCTGGGCGTACGAGGCGCTGCGGATCGAGGGCCACCGGCCGCGGCTGGGCTTCGAGACCGACCACCGGACCATTCCGCACGAGGTGGACTGGCTGGCGACCGCCGTGCACCTGCAGAAGGGCTGCTACCGCGGCCAGGAGACGGTCGCCCGGGTGCACAACCTGGGCCGTCCGCCGCGCCGGCTGGTCTTCCTGCACCTGGACGGCACCGAGGAGGTGCTGCCTCCGCACGGGACGGAGGTGCGGCTCGCCTCGGACCCGGACGGCCGGGCGCTGGGCTTCGTGACGTCCTCGGCGCGCCACCACGAGCTGGGGCCGATCGCGCTGGCGATCGTCAAGCGGAACGTGCCGGTGGACGCGGTGCTGCTGGCCGGGACGGTGCCCGGGACGCAGGACGTGATCGTCCCGCAGTAGGTCCGGGGTCGCCCGCGCCCGTGGCCGCGGCCAACAGGCCTCAGACCTCGACGAGCACGGTGAACGGGCCGTCGTTCACCAGGGCGACCTGCATGTCCGCGCCGAACCGGCCGGTCTCCACCTTGGCGCCGAGCGCGCGCAGCTGGGCGACGACCTCGTCGACCAGCGGTTCGGCGACCGGGCCGGGCGCGGCGGCGTTCCAGGTGGGGCGGCGGCCCTTGCGGGCGTCGCCGTAGAGCGTGAACTGGCTGATCACCAGCAGCGGTGCGGCCAGGTCGGAGCAGGACTGCTCGACGCCGTTCTCGTCGGCCTCCAGCAGCCGCAGGGTCCAGAGCTTGCGGGCCAGCTGGGCCGCCTTGGCGGGGGTGTCGTCGTGCGTGACACCGACCAGGACGCAGAGCCCGGGCCCCTCGATCGCACCGACGGTCTCGCCGGCCACCGTCACCCGGGCCTCGGTCACACGCTGAACCACTGCTCGCATGCGGCCATTGTGCCGGAGCCGGACCGCCCCGCCGTACGGCCCCCGGCCGCTTCCGCGCAACGGTGCGGCGCTTCCGCGGCGGCCTCGCGAGGCCGTCCGCCCCCGCTTGCGGCACGGCGCCCGGATGCCCCGGAGGGGGCGCGCGATGATGCGGTACGCGCCGGACGGTGTGCGCCCGCGCTCGGTCTGGCGCTGATCCCGCCGCGGAATGCCCCGGTCATATCAGCCACCCCCGTTCGCCAGGGGGCCGTTCGGGTGCACGGGCGGTGCACGGGCGCCGGGCGGGGTGGCACCCTGGGGCCGTACCAGGGGTCCGGGGCGTCAAGGTCCGCCGCGTCGGGCCCGGTTCGGCCGGGCGGCCGGTTCGGTGGATCGGGTGTTCGAGCGGTGTCGCCCCGGCGGGTGGTGCCGGCCGGGGGCGGGAACCATCGGGGGCGCCCGGGCGTGCCATCGCACGACCCGTCCATCGGCGGGCGGCCGCGACGGGCGCGCGACGGCCGCCCGGGAACGGGCCGGACCGGCGGCAGGCGACGGGGTGCCGCGAGCGGGCGGGATCGGACGACGGCAGGTGGTTGGTTGATGGACGCGAGCAGTGCGGAACAGGACCGGTACGGGCGGGCCCCCGGGGGCGCGGAGCCGGCGGGGGACTTCGCCGCCCCGGTCCGGCCGGGAGACGTCCCCGGCCCGCCGGCCGGCCGGGCACCGGCGGACGGCCCGGCGGCGGACCGCGCTGCGGACCGCGCGGCGGAGCCCGACCTGGAGGGGCTCGGCCTGGACCAGCTGCGGACCCTGCGCCGGGAGACCCTGGAGCAGGAGGCCGACCTCTCCTACCTGCGGCGCCTGCTGCACGGACGGATGGACATCCTGCGGGCCGAGCTGGACCGCCGCCCCGGTTCCTCGGTCCTGGTGCCGGCGGGGGCCGAGGGCGCCCCGGCCGGGGCGCTGCTGGACCGGCTGCCGGCCATCCTCACCGACGCCCCCTCCACCGTGCGGCGCTCCGCCCGGCACGTCACCGTGGGGCCGCCGCGCGGCCTCCAGTCGCAGGTGGAGGCGGACGCGCTGATGGGCGACGTCCAGCTGGCCGACCTGGCCGCGCACCCGGCGGAGGAGCTGCTCGCGGCGCTGGACCGGCTCCGGGCGCACGAGCGGGAGGTGTCCGGCCGCCGGCAGCTGCTGCTGCGGACGGCGGACGGCTGCAGTGCGGAAATCACCCGCAGGTACCGTGATGGGGAAGCACGGGTCGACGACCTGCTCGCGGGCGGCCCGCTCTGACCGGGTGAGGCACCCCGGGGGCGGGGGCGGGCCCGGGCTCGCCCCCGGTCCACCCTCACCCCCGGAAGGCCTCCGCCATGACCGACTCCGCAGCCCTGCCCGTCCTCGCCGAGGTCATACGGTCGGGCTTCACCGAGGGCCGGCACCACGGTTCGCTGGTGCTGCTCGCCGCCGACGGCTCGGTGGAGTTCGCGCTCGGCTCGCCGGACGCGCCGGTCTTCCCGCGGTCGTGCGCCAAGCCGTTCCAGGCGGTGGCCACCCTGCGGGCGGGGCTGGAGATCGAGGGCGAGCTGCTGGCACTGGCGGCCTCCAGCCACTCTGCGGAAACGTTCCACCAGGACGGTGTCCGGCGGATCCTGGCCGGCGCCGGGCTGGACGAGTCCGCCCTGCGGACCCCGGCGGACCTCCCGCTGGACGAGGCCGAGGCCGAGCGGCACCTGCGCTCCGGCGGCGAGCGGGCGCCGATCCTGATGGACTGTTCCGGCAAGCACGCCGGCTGGCTGGCCGCCTGCGTCGCCAACGGCTGGCCCACCGAGACCTACCTGGACCCGGCCCACCCGGTCCAGCGGCTGGCCGGCGAGGCCCTGCAGGAGGCCACCGGCGAGCCGGTCGCGCACGCCGGCGTGGACGGCTGTGGCGCGCCGCTGCTGGCCGTCACGCTGACCGGCCTGGCCCGCGGCTACCGCGCGCTGCTGCGGGCCGAGGAGGGCACCCCGCAGCGCCGGGTCGCGGACGCGATGCGGGCGCACCCCGAGTACGTGGCGGGCACCCGCCGGGCCGACACCTGGCTGATGCGGGCGGTGCCGGGCGCGCTCTCCAAGATGGGGGCCGAGGCGGTGCAGGTGGTGGCGCTGCCGGACGGCCGGGCGCTCGCCTTCAAGATCGACGACGGCGCCGAGCGGGCCCGTGGGCCGGTCCTGGCGGCCGCGCTGCGCCGGCTGGGCGTGACGGCGGCGGACGGCACGCTGGAGCGGATCGGCGCCGCGCCGCTGCTCGGCGGCGGGGTGCCGGTGGGCGAGGTCCGCGCCGCGTTCTGAGCCGCCCTGGCCGGCTGCCCCCGGAGTGCGGACCGCCCGGACGCGGTGCACGGTGGACCGGGGGCCGTCGCACAGCTGAGGGAGTGGTCATGAGCGAGCACGTGTACCGGGTGACCGAGATCGTCGGGTCCTCGACCGAGTCCATCGACGCGGCCGTCCGCAACGGGGTCGAGCGGGCGTCCCGGACGCTGCGCAACCTCGACTGGTTCGAGGTGACGCAGGTCCGGGGCCACCTCGCGGACGGCCGGATCCAGCACTTCCAGGTCGGCCTGAAGATCGGCTTCCGGCTGGACGACGAGGCCTGACCCCGCCGCGGCGGTCGAGCCGTGACGGCGGGCGCCCGCCGTCACCCGCGCTCCGGCAGCACCGGCGGGAGGCCGGTGCGCGGGTGCGGCAGCACCTCCACCGGGTTGCCCTGCCCCTCGCGCCGGCGGACTCGCGCCACGACCTGACCCCGCGCCACGACCTGACCACCCGAAGCCACGACCTGCCGGATGCCGTCGGGGTGTCGGCGAACCGGCCCGGCGCCGGGAACGGCGAAGGCCGGGGCCGCGGACTGCTCCGCGGACCCCGGCCTCCGACTGCCTCGACCTACCTCGAACGGCCCTGGGCGAACGAGATCGGCACGACGGCTCAGTGACCGCCCTGCTCCGCCAGGCGCTTGATCGACGCGGTGACCTCGGCCTCGGCCTCGGCGCGGCCGACCCAGTTGGCACCCTCGACCGACTTGCCGGGCTCCAGGTCCTTGTAGACCTCGAAGAAGTGCTGGATCTCCAGGCGGTCGAACTCCGACACGTGGTGGATGTCCCGCAGGTGCTCCCAGCGCGGGTCGGTCGCCGGGACGCAGAGCAGCTTGTCGTCGCCGCCGGCCTCGTCCGTCATCTGGAACATGCCGATCGCGCGGCACTTGATCAGGCAGCCGGGGAAGGTCGGCTCGTCCAGGATGACCAGCGCGTCCAGCGGGTCGCCGTCCTCGCCGAGCGTGCCCTCGACGTAGCCGTAGTCGGCCGGGTAGCGGGTCGAGGTGAAGAGCATCCGGTCGAGCCGCAGACGGCCGGTCTCGTGGTCGACCTCGTACTTGTTACGAGAGCCCTTCGGGATTTCGATAAGGACGTCGAACTCCAACGCTTCCTCCAAGGTAGGGACTGACAGAATCCAAGTGTCTCCTACGGGAGTGAGTGCTCAGGAAAGGGGCCGGTCGGTGGGTGCAGGGGTCGGGGCGGGACGCCGCCGCAGGGGGACGGCCGTCGGGCTGTTCGGGGTGGCGCTGCTGGTCGCCGGTACGGTCCTGACCTCGGGTGGTGGTGCGTACGCGCAGCCGTCCCCGTCGCCCGGCGGGCACAGCGCGGGCCATGACGAGGAGGACGACCGGGCCGGCAGAACCGGCGAGAACGGCGACAACAAGGGGGGCAACGGCAAGGGCAAGGGGCGCACGGGCGCCACCGAGACGCCCCACCCGACCGGGACGCCCTCCGCCGCCCGGACCCCCTCGGCCGGATCCTCCGCCCCGGCCTCCTCCGCGGCCTCCCCGGGCGCCGCGCGCCCGGCGCCCGGTGCCGGCGCCGTCCTGGCGCTGGCCGAGGCCGGCCCGACCACCGGCCTGCCGACCGCCCAGGGGCTCCAGCAGGCGCTCGCTTCCGCGCTCGGCGACAAGAACCTCGGCACCGTCAGCTTCGCGGTCGCCGACGCCGCCGGTGGCCAACTCCTCTACGGCTCGGGCGAGAACACCCCGGCGACGCCCGCCTCCACCACCAAGCTGGCGACCTCGGTCGCCGCGCTCTCGCTGATCCCGGCCGACACCCGGCTGACCACCCGGGTCGTCAAGGGCGTGGGTCCCGGCGAGATCACCCTGGTGGGTGGCGGTGACCCGACCCTCACCGCGCTGCCCGCCGACCAGGTGCAGATCGGCGGCCTGCCCGCCGACGCCGACACCGCCCCCGCCTCGCTGGACGCGCTCGCCCGGCAGACCGCGGCGGCGCTCAAGGCCGCCGGCACCACCGCGGTCAAGCTCGACTACGACCTCTCGCTCTACTCCGGGAACCCGCAGCACAAGAACCACGACGCCGAGAACATCGCGCTGGTCACCCCCCTGATGGTGGACGAGGGCAAGGTCGACCCGAAGAGCCGGGAGGACGCCCCGCCCCGCGTGGCCGACCCGGCCGGGCAGGCCGCCGAGGCCTTCGCCGCGCTGCTCAGGGCCCAGGGCATCACCGTCGAGGGCAAGGCCAGGCCCGCAGCCGCCCCGGCGGCCCCCACCGCGCCGGTCCTCGGCCGGGTCGACTCGCCGACCGTCGCCAGGCTGGTCGAGCGGCTGCTCACCACCTCGGACAACACCCTCGCCGAGGCGATCGCCCGTCAGGCCGCGATCGCCGCGCACCAGCCGGCCAGCTTCGAGGGCGCGGCCACCGCCGTCACCCAGGAGCTCGCCCGGCTGGGCGTCCCGATGACCGGTGTGGTGCTCAACGACGGGAGCGGGCTGCACCCGGGCAACGCGATCCCGCCGGCCGTCCTGGTCCACCTGCTGGCGCTGGCCGCCTCCGAGCAGCACCCGGCACTGCGCCCGGTGCTCACCGGCCTGCCGATCGCCGGGTTCACCGGCACCCTCGGCAAGCGGTTCGGCTCCGGCTCGGGTGCGGTCGACGCGGCCGGCCTGGTCCGGGCCAAGACCGGCAGCCTCAGCGGCGTCAACACCCTGGCCGGCACGGTGGTGGACGGCGAGGGCCGGCTGCTGGTGTTCGCCGTGATGACGAAGACCACCGCCCCCGCCGACACCGCCCGCGCCGCCATGGACCGCGTGGTGGCCCGGATCGCCGCCTGTGGCTGCCACTGACCGGCTGTCGCGCCGTCGGCGCCCCGCGGGCCCGCGGGGAGGCGTCCGCAGGCCCTGGGCGCGGTCCGGTTCGCGGGCCGTTGCCACGGGTGGCTCCCCTCGATGGGTCCGAGCACGTACGGTGAGGGCATGACGAGCGCGAGCGGTGGTGCCGACATGGTCGACTGGAATCTCGCGGTCGCGACCGCGATCAGGCTGGTGCGGCCGGGGCCGGAGGTGAGCCGCGCGGAAGCGGCGGCCGTGGTCGCCGAACTGCGCCGGCACGCCCTGGAGGCCGAGGAGCACGTCCGGGAGTTCACCGGCATGCGCTCCAGCAGCCTCGCCGAGGCCGCCGCGACCCCGGTCCTGATCGTGGACCGCCCCGGCTGGGTGCGGGCCAACGTCGCGGGGTTCCGCACCGTCGTCCAGCCGCTGGTGGAGAAGCTGCAGGCCCGCCGGGCCAACAGCGCCACCGCCGGCGTCCTGGGCACGGTGGGCGAGAAGGCCACCGGCATCGAGGTGGGCGCGCTGCTGGCCTTCCTGTCCACCAAGGTGCTCGGCCAGTACGAGACCTTCGCCCCGGCCGAGCCCTCGCTGGAGGCGCCGGACAGCCCGGCAGCGCTCTTCGACAAGCCCCGGCTCGGTCCCGAGGGGCCCGGCCCCGGCCGGCTGCTGCTGGTGGCGCCGAACATCGTGCACGTCGAGCGCGAGCTGGACGTCGACCCGGCCGACTTCCGGCTCTGGGTCTGCCTGCACGAGGAGACCCACCGCACCCAGTTCACCGCGGTGCCCTGGCTGCGCGACCACATCCAGTCCGAGGTGCAGTCCTTCCTCGCCGAGACGGACGTCGACCCGGGGGCCCTGCTGGACCGGCTGCGGGACGCGGTCGGCTCGCTCGGCGGGAGCCTGCCCGGCCTCGGCGGCCGGGGCGAGTCCGGGCAGCCCGCGACCGGCCTGCTGGAGATCGTCCAGTCGCCCGCCCAGCGCGAGATCCTGGGGCGGCTGACGGCCGTGATGTCGCTGCTGGAGGGCCACGCGGACGTGGTGATGGACGGAGTCGGCCCGGCGGTGGTGCCGAGCGTGGCGGAGATCCGGGAGAAGTTCCAGCAGCGCCGGGACCGCGGCGCCAACCGGCTGGACCTGGTGCTGCGCCGGCTGCTCGGCATGGACGCCAAGCTCCGCCAGTACCAGGACGGCGCGGTCTTCGTGCGCGGCGTGGTGGAGCGGGTCGGCATGGAGGGCTTCAACCGGGTCTGGACCTCGCCGAACACGCTGCCGACCAAGGAGGAGATCCACGACCCCGCCGCCTGGGTCGCCCGCGTGGGGAGGTGACCCGCCCGGACGGGGTGCTCCGCCGGCCCGGAACCGGGCGACGCTCCCGACCGGGCCGGGTCCGGCCCGTCCACCGGTCGGCAGCGGTCAATCCCGTTCGTACGAGTGGTCCAGTCGTGCAGATGGCGGGTGAAGATACGTTTCTCCATTCACCCGAACGTGGGACGGTGGTCGTACCGGTGGCGCGGGTGGCGTAGCGGGTGCCTCCTTTCTGCCACCATCTGTGAGCGCCCGGTAACACGGTGCACACAGATGCGCGGTCCCCGCCGCGCCCACCGCCGTCCCGTCCCCTCCGCCAAGGAGCCGTCCGCCGTGGGCCCACACCCCGCAGTCGCCGCGATACGCCTGGCCGTACGCCGCACGCTGACCGACCTCGCCGCCGAGGCCGGCACCGCCTTCACCGCGCCCGTGCGCGAGCCCCGTGAGCGCCCGACCGGGGCGCCGCTGGTCGGCGCCGCCGCCGGCACCACCCTGATCGGCAACGCCCACCGCCACCCCTCCGGCCTCCCGCGCACCCCGGCCGCACCCGGCTCGCCGCTGGTCCTGGTCGCCGTCAGCGGCGGTGCGGACTCCATGGCGCTGGCCATCGCGGCCGCCTTCGAGGCCCCCAAGATCGGTCTGCGGATCGGCGCCGTCACCGTCGATCACGGACTGCAGGACGGTTCCGCGGACCGCGCCGCGCAGGTGGCCGAGCGGCTCCGCTCGCTCGGGCTCGACCCGGTCGAGGCGATCCCGGTCCGGGTCGGCCGGGCGGGCGGCCCGGAGGCCGCCGCGCGGGACGCCCGCTACGCGGCGCTGGACGAGGCCGCCGAGCGCCACGGTGCGCTCGCCGTGCTGCTCGGCCACACCCGGGACGACCAGGCCGAGACGGTGCTGCTGGGCCTGGCCCGCGGTTCCGGCGCCCGCTCGCTGGCGGGCATGCCGGCCCAGAAGGGCCGCTACCGGCGCCCGCTGCTGGAGCTGGACCGGGCGGCCACCCGGCAGGCCTGCTCCGCCCAGGCGATCCCGGTCTGGGACGACCCGCACAACTGCGACCCGGCCTACACCCGCTCCCGGGTGCGCCACGAGGTGCTGCCGGTGTTGGAGAAGCACCTGGGCGGCGGCGTGGTGGAGGCGCTGGCCCGCACCGCCCGGCTGTTCCGCGACGACGCCGACGCGCTCGATCAGTGGGCCTCGCTCGCCGAGCGCGACCTCCGGACGGGCGAGGGCACCCTGGACGCCGTGAAACTCGCCGAACTGCCCCCCGCGGTGCGCCGCAGGGTGCTGCGCCGGGCCGCGCTGCGGGCGGGCTGTCCGGCCGGGGACCTCTTCGCGCGCCACCTCGAAACGATCGACCTGCTGGTCACCGGATGGCGCGGCCAGGGGCCGCTGCACCTACCCGGGGGCGTCGAAGCCACCCGCAGGTGTGGCACGCTGGTCTTTCGGCGGCAGGGCGACTGACGGGCAGGCATGCCCGGGGGCGTCGGCCGCCGGCCATCCAGACCCCGAACGTTTGAGGACGTATCCCCGGTGGACCAGAACGACATGGGCGCTGACCTCGCGAAGGTGCTCATCAGCAAGGACGAGATCGACGCCAAGCTCCTGGAGCTGGCCGAGCGCATCGACCGGGACTACGCAGGCAAGGACCTGCTGATCGTCGGCGTCCTCAAGGGGGCCGTGATGGTCATGGCCGACCTCGCCCGGGCCCTGCACTCGCAGGTGACCATGGACTGGATGGCCGTCTCGTCGTACGGGATGGGCACCAAGTCCTCCGGCGTCGTCCGGATCCTCAAGGACCTGGACACCGACATCGCCGGCCGCGACGTCCTGATCGTCGAGGACATCATCGACTCCGGCCTGACGCTCTCCTGGCTGCTCGGCAACCTGGGCTCGCGCGGACCGGCCTCGCTGGAGGTCTGCACCCTGCTGCGCAAGCCGGACGCGGCCAAGGTCGAGATCGACGTCAAGTACGTCGGGTTCGACATCCCCAACGAGTTCGTGGTCGGCTACGGCCTCGACTACGCGGAGAAGCTGCGCAACCTCCCCTTCATCGGGACCCTCGCGCCGCACGTCTACGGCGGCTGAGGCACGGTCCGCGCGCCCCGTTCGGGCTACGGGCGGGAACAGTACGTCGTTCCCGCCCGTTGGATCGGGGGGAAATGGAAACATGTCGTGCCGCTGTGCTCCCGCCACTGGCGGGGTGGACTGCGGTACGGTCCAATAAACCGCTCTTCACATGAGCACAGACCGGATGCGCCGGTGGCCAAAGCCCCGCGGCGCCGTTGAGTGGCAGGAGGGACGGGGCGGCAACGCCCCGCATGGATGGACGTCAAGCGATACTTCCGTGCGCCGATCATGTGGATCGTGCTGGCCGTCCTCGCCGTCATCGTGCTGATGCAGGTCGTTTCGGACTCGAACGGCTACAAGACGGTGGACACCGGGCAGGTCGTCGCGGCGATCGACGCCAAGCAGGTCAAGTCGGCGCAGATCACCACTGGTGACTCGAACACGATCAAGATCCAGCTCAAGGACGGCGCCAAGCTGTCCGACGCCGGTACGGGCAAGACCCCGTCCGGCAGCAAGTTCCAGGCCTCGTACATCGGCGACCAGGGTGTCGGCATCGCCGACAAGCTCCAGGCGCAGATCAACGACAACGACCAGAACACGCTCCCCGAGGGCTACACCATCAGCCCGGAGAAGCAGAGCACCTTCGTCAGCCTGCTGCTGTCGATGCTCCCCATCGTCATCATCGTCCTGGTCTTCCTGTTCCTGATGAACCAGATGCAGGGCGGCGGCTCGCGCGTCATGCAGTTCGGCAAGTCCAAGGCCAAGCTGCTCACCAAGGACACCCCGAAGACCACCTTCGCGGACGTCGCCGGTGCGGACGAGGCGGTCGAGGAGCTCCACGAGATCAAGGAGTTCCTGCAGGAGCCGGCCAAGTTCCAGGCCGTCGGCGCCAAGATCCCCAAGGGCGTGCTGCTCTACGGCCCGCCCGGTACCGGCAAGACCCTGCTGGCGCGCGCCGTCGCGGGCGAGGCCGGCGTGCCGTTCTACTCGATCTCCGGCTCGGACTTCGTCGAGATGTTCGTCGGTGTCGGCGCCAGCCGCGTCCGCGACCTCTTCGAGCAGGCCAAGGCGAACGCCCCGGCGATCGTCTTCGTCGACGAGATCGACGCCGTCGGCCGGCACCGCGGTGCGGGCCTCGGCGGTGGCCACGACGAGCGCGAGCAGACCCTCAACCAGCTGCTGGTCGAGATGGACGGCTTCGACGTCAAGGGCGGCGTGATCCTGATCGCCGCGACCAACCGCCCCGACATCCTGGACCCGGCGCTGCTGCGCCCGGGCCGCTTCGACCGCCAGATCGCGGTCGAGCGCCCCGACCTCCAGGGCCGGCTGGACATCCTCAAGGTGCACCAGAAGGGCAAGCCGATCGCGCCGGACGTCGACCTCTCGGCCGTCGCCAAGCGCACCCCCGGCTTCACGGGCGCGGACCTGTCGAACGTCCTCAACGAGGCCGCGCTGCTGACCGCCCGTTCGGACAAGAAGCTGATCGACAACGGCATCCTGGACGAGGCGATCGACCGTGTCGTGGCCGGTCCGCAGAAGCGCACGCGGATCATGTCCGACAAGGAGAAGAAGATCACCGCGTACCACGAGGGCGGCCACGCCCTGGTGGCGGCGGCGTGCCCGAACAGCGACCCGGTGCACAAGATCACCATCCTGTCCCGCGGCCGGGCCCTCGGCTACACCATGGTGCTGCCGGACGAGGACAAGTACTCCACCACCCGCAACGAGATGCTCGACCAGCTGGCCTACATGCTGGGCGGCCGCGCGGCGGAGGAGCTGGTCTTCCACGACCCGACCACGGGCGCCTCGAACGACATCGAGAAGGCCACCGCCACCGCGCGGGCCATGGTCACCCAGTACGGCATGACCGAGCGCCTGGGTGCGATCAAGTTCGGCAGCGACAACTCGGAGCCCTTCCTGGGCCGCGAGATGGGCCACCAGCGCGACTACTCGGAAGAGGTCGCCGGGCTGGTCGACGAAGAGGTCAAGAAGCTCATCGAGAACGCGCACAACGAGGCCTGGGAGATCCTGGTCGAGAACCGCGACGTGCTCGACAACCTGGTCCTCGAGCTCCTGGAGAAGGAGACCCTCAACAAGGAGCAGATCGCCGAGATCTTCGCCCCGATCGTCAAGCGCCCGGCCCGGCCGGCCTGGACGGGCTCCGCCCGCCGGACGCCGTCCACCCGCCCGCCGGTCCAGTCGCCGAAGGAGCTGGCGCTGACCAACGGCGCCGCGAGCTCCGCCACCGACGCTGCCCAGGTCGACGTGGTGAAGCTCCCGCCGCTCCCGACGGAGCCGCCCACGGAGGGCTGACCGGCCCGCCGTACGGAACGGAATGGATGCCGCGTCACCGGGGTTTGTACCCTGGAGGCGCGGCATCCGTGCTGTTCAGCCCCCGTAGTCCCACGAGTAAGCGAGGCCCGCATGATCGACCCGGTGACGCTCGACGGTCCGCCCGCCGTCGGGACCTTCGACCAGAAGCGGGCCGAGAACGCCATTCGCGAGCTGCTGCTCGCCGTGGGGGAGGACCCGGACCGCGAGGGACTGCTGGAGACCCCCGCCCGGGTCGCGCGGGCGTACAAGGAGATATTCGCGGGCCTCTGGCAGGAGCCGGAGGACGTCCTCACCACCACCTTCGACCTGGGCCACGACGAGATGGTGCTGGTCAAGGACATCGAGCTGACGTCCGTCTGCGAGCACCACCTGGTGCCCTTCCGCGGCGTCGCGCACGTCGGCTACATCCCGTCCACCAGCGGGAAGATCACCGGCCTGTCCAAGCTGGCCCGCTTGGTCGACGTCTACGCCCGGCGCCCGCAGGTCCAGGAGCGGCTGACCAGCCAGGTCGCGGACGCGCTGATGCGGATCCTGGAGCCGCGCGGGGCGATCGTCGTGGTCGAGTGCGAGCACATGTGCATGTCGATGCGGGGCATCCGCAAGCCGGGCGCCAAGACCATCACGTCCTGCGTGCGGGGCCAGCTGCGCGACCCGGCCACCCGGGCCGAGGCGATGAGCCTCATCATCGGGCGCTGATGCGCTGATGCGCTGATGCGCTGATGCGCTGAGGCGCTGGGGCGCCGAGGGCGGCCGGGGCGCCGGGCCGTCCTCGCTGCTCGGCGCCCGGCTGCTCAGAGCAGCTCGCGCTCGGCGTGTGGCGGGGCCGGCGTGCCCAGGGCGTTGCGGCGCTCGGGCATCCGCAGCTTCACCATCCGGCGCCAGCCGAAGGCCCGGTCGTACAGGTAGAGCGCGTGGACGCCGGCCGTGACCACGGCCAGCTGCCAGCGAGGCCACCGGAGGATCCGGGCCATCCGGGAGGTCACCGCGAGGCCGACGTCCCGGTGGGTGCGGATCTCGCCGCGGGCGCTGTTCTCCAGGACGTGCCGGATGTACGGGCCGTGGCCCTCGGCGGCGAAGCGGAGCAGCTCCTCGTGGCAGTAGGCGAGGTGGTTGTCCTCGTCGGCGGAGATCATCCGCATCGCCCGGGCGAGGTCGGGGTTGTCGCCGTAGACCTTGACCAGCTGGCGCATCTGCTCCGCCGCGCGCTGCTCGGTGACCCGGCTGTGCGCCAGGTAGGTGATGATCTCGCGCTCGGTCAGCGGCACCTCGCTGTTGAGCCGTTCGTGGGAGAGGCCGACCCCCTGGCGCTCCAGCAGCATGCAGTAGTCGGCCTCGGCGGGGACCGCCACCCTGGGCAGGGCGCGTTTGTGGAGCAGCTGGGTGAAGATCCGGCCGTGCTTGCGCTCGTCGGCGCCGTGCCTGGCGATCTTGGGGGCGAGCACCGGGTCCCGGGTGAGCGCGGTGATCCGTTCGTTCTCCCAGCCGCCCTGGTCCTCGCCGCCGGCCGCGATGCTGCAGAACAGCTGGTAGGCCTCGTCGTTCCGGTAGATCTCGTCGAAGAGCGATCGAGTGCTGAGCATGGGGCCTCCTGCTCGGGTCCGGGCGGTGCGGCCGTTCGGCCGCGGCCGCGATACGTTCCCCCCGGTACGCCGGCGGTCCGGCGACCGGCCGGTAATCACCCGCCCGGCGGCCCGGCCGGCCGTCGTGCCGCCGCTCAGTTCCAGGTGAGCCGGGCGCTCATCCACTCCAGGGCGGCGGGCAGCTCGCGCACCCAGCTGTCGAAATTGTGGCCCCCGTCGTCCAGGTACAGCGACTCGACCTTGAACTGCGGGTTGGTCGCGGCCACCTTCTCGGCGAGGTCGACGAACTTCACCGTGTCGGGGTAGTCGGTCTCCTTGCGCGTGCTGATCACCATCAGCGAGAGGTTCGGCGCGGGGAGGTTCTGCAGCCGCCAGGAGAGGTCGCTCTGGTCGGCCAGCGCCCGGTCGCCGCCGAAGAGGCTGCCGCCGGTGAACTGGTCCTCGACCACCTTGAAGTCGCCGTGCATGCCCGTCCCGTTGCCGAAGACGTCGGGGAAGCGCATCGCCAGCCGCAGGGCGCAGCTGCCGCCGGTGGAGTAGCCGAGCACGCCCCAGGAGGAGGCGGACCGACTGGTCCGGTAGGTCGCGCGCAGCGCGTCGGGGACGTCCTTGGCGAACCAGGTCTCGGTGCGCGGCCCGCCGGGGACGTCCACGCACTCGGTGTTGCGCGGCGAGACGACGGCCGGGCGGGCCATCACGATGATCGAGGGCGTGAGCTTCCCGGCCTTGCGCAGCTCCCAGGCGGTCTGCGGCAGGGCCAGCTCCTTCACCAGGTGCTGGGTGGTGCCCGGGTAGCCGGAGAGTGCCAGCAGCACGGGGAAGCGGACCATGGAGAGCTTGGGGTCGAAGTACTCCGGGGGCAGGTAGACGAACATCTGGTCGGAGAGGCCGGTCTCCTTCCCGGTGACCCGGACCGATTCGATCTTGCCGACCTCCTCCGGGGGGCCCTTCGGCAGATCGGTGACGCCCTCCAGGCCGCCCTCGTCGGTCGGCTGGATCGGCGCGTCGGAGACCGGGGTGCCGCCGTGGTGGTTCTCGTTGCTGGTGAGGGCCAGCTTGGCGCCGCCGGGGCTGAACAGGTCGTCCCACGAGGTGTAGAAGCCGAAGGAGTTGTTGACCGACAGCGCGAGCACGGCCAGCACCGAGACCTGGGTCACCGTCAGGAGTCCGATCCGGCCGAGCACCGGCAGGGGGCGCTGGCGGGCCAGCCGCGGCCAGAGCCAGAGCGTCGCGAGCAGGGCCGCCGCGCCGAGTGCGAGCAGCGAGTTCACCAGCGCTTCGCTGGTCAGTTCCATGCCGTCGGCCTTCCGGTGGGACACTGTCGGTGCAGGCTTCATCGTCTGGCGGTCCGTCAGTCGCGGCCATCGCGGCTAGGCTGTCCGGGCGCCGGGGCGGGGCGGGAGGGCGAGGAGGAGTCGGCGCAACCGGCGCCCTAGAATGCGGCGTCCACCGTACGTACCGCGTACGCAGGGGCTCGTCGCGCCACGCGGCACGGGGCTTCGGCTCCCACCCACGGCTCAATCGCAGCGCCCACCGGGGCCGGTTTACCGACCGTTTCCCGTTCCTTGGTGTGCGCATTGCCTGATGAAGGAAAAGGCATGAAGGTCCCTCACAACTCCTCCCCCGGAGTGGCAGGACTGCGCACCGCAGCCTCTACGCTGAGCTTCCATGAGCGTTCCCGTGTCCGTTGAGCCGAGCCCCGAGCAGCCGCCGCGTCGCCGCGGCCTGCAGACGCTTCGTACCCAAGCGGCCGCCGTACCGAGGGCCTGGCTCCCCGGCGCGGTCGGTTACGCCTGCCTGCTGATCGGTCTGGTCGACATCGCCAGTGCGGTGTTCCCCAAGCTCCGGCACACCAAGGTGCACGACTTCACCGGGCAGCTGCCCGGCGGCACCACCACCCTGGCCGCGGCCGGGACCCTGATGGTCGGCCTGCTGCTGGTGCTGCTCGCCCACGCTCTGCGCCGCCGCAAGCGGCGCGCCTGGCGGGCGGTCTGCGTGCTGCTGCCGATCGGCGTGGCGCTGCACGTCCTGCGCTGGCACCAGATCGGCCCGGCGGTCGTCTCGCTGGTGCTCTTCGTGGTGATGCTGGTGCACCGGCGCGAGTTCTACGCCAAGGCCGACCCGCGCACCCGCTGGCGGGCGCTCGTCAACCTGGTCGTGATGGGCACCGTCAGCGTGCTGCTCGGCCTGCTGGTGGTCTCCACCCGGACCAAGTACGAGCTCGGCGACCCCGGCCTGCTGCACCGGCTGGAGCACGTCGGCTACGGGTTGTTCGGCTTCGAAGGACCGCTCGGCTACACCTCGGACCGGGTCTCCGACCTGGTCGCCTACCTGCTCGGCGGGATGGGCCTGATCACCGCGCTCACCACCGCGTACCTGGCGCTGCGCCCGGAGAAGCCCAAGCCGGAGCTGACCGCCGAGGACGAGGAGAAGGTCCGCGGACTGCTCGACCGCCACGGTGAGCGGGACTCGCTCGGCTACTTCGCGCTGCGCCGCGACAAGAGCGTGCTGTTTTCCCCCTCCGGCAAGGCCGCGATCTCCTACCGCGTGGTCTCCGGCGTGATGCTGGCCTCCGGCGACCCGGTGGGTGACGTCGAGGCCTGGCCCGGTGCGATCAAGACCTTCATGGCCGAGGCCCGCGAGCACGCCTGGGTGCCGGCCGTGATGGGCTGCAGCGAGGTCGGCGGGGAGGTCTGGACCCGCGAGGCGGGCCTGGACGCGCTGGAGCTGGGGGACGAGGCGATCGTCGACACCGAGAGCTTCTCGCTCTCCGGCCGGGCGATGCGCAACGTCCGCCAGATGGTCAAGCGGATCGAGCGCAACGGCTACTCCTGCCAGGTGCGCCGGGTCTCCGAGCTGACCCTGGAGGAGAAGTACCGGATCGCCGACGCGGCCGCCCGCTGGCGCGGCACCGACACCGAGCGCGGCTTCTCGATGGCGCTGGGCCGCTTCGGCGACCCGCTGGACGACGCCTGCGTCGTGGTCACCGCGCACAAGGCCCCGGAGGAGGGCGAGTCGGGCGACGACCTGAAGGCCGTGCTGCACTTCGTCCCCTGGGGGCCGGACGGCATCTCGCTGGAGCTGATGCGCCGCGACCGCGCTGCCGACCCGGGCCTGAACGAGCTGCTGATCGTGGCCGCGCTGCAGGCGGTGCCGGCGATGGGCATCCGCCGGGTGTCGCTCAACTTCGCGATGTTCCGCTCCGCGCTGGCGCGCGGCGAGCGGATCGGCGCCGGCCCGGTGCTGCGCGCCTGGCGCGGGCTCCTGGTCTTCCTCTCGCGCTGGTTCCAGATCGAGTCGCTCTACAAGTTCAACGCGAAGTTCCAGCCGCAGTGGGAGCCGCGCTTCCTGGTCTTCCCGAACACCCGGGATCTGCCCCGGATCGGCTTCGCCGCGATGCAGGCCGAGGCCTTCATCACGCTCGGCATGCCGCGCTTCGGCCGCAAGCGGCAGCGCGAGGGCCTGATGCCCTCCCCGCGCCCGGAGGTCACCGAGGCCGCCTGACCGGCGCGCGCCGCCACGGCCGCGCGCCGCTCGACCCTGAACCGGACCCCGGTCGGAACTCCTCCGGCCGGGGTCCGGTTCGATAATGGGGTTTATGAGCGATTCGCTGTCCTTCTCCCTGCCGGCCGGGCTGCCGCGGCTCGACCGCTGCGCCGTGATGGGCGTCGTCAACGTGACCCCCGACTCCTTCTCGGACGGCGGGATGTGGCACGACCCCGCCCGCGCCATCGCGCACGGCCTGGCGCTGCGGGCCCGGGGCGCGGACCTGGTGGACGTCGGCGGCGAGTCCACCCGCCCCGGCTCGGCGCGGGTGCCCGAGGAGGAGGAGCTGAGCCGGGTGCTCCCGGTGGTCCGCGAGCTCGCCGACGCCGGGGTGGTGGTCTCCGTCGACACCATGCGCGCCTCGGTCGCCGAGCGGGCGGTGGCGGCCGGCGCCCGGATCGTCAACGACGTCTCCGGCGGGCTGGCCGACCCGGCGATGGCCCGGGTGGTGGCGGAGACCGGGGTCCCCTTCGTGGTGATGCACTGGCGCGGACAGTCCGCCGACATGGACCGGCTGGCCGTCTACGACGACGTGGTCGCCGACGTGGTCGGCGAGCTGACCGCCCGGGTGGACGCCCTGCTCGCGGCCGGCGTCAAGGAGGAGCAGCTGATCCTGGACCCGGGCCTGGGCTTCGCCAAGACCCCCGCGCACAACTGGGCCCTGCTCGGCCGGCTGGACGCGATCACCGGGCTCGGCCGTCCCGTCCTCGTCGCCGCATCGCGCAAGCGGTTCCTGGGTACGCTGCTCGCCGACCCGGAAACCGGGGAGCTGCGTCCGGCGCGGGAGCGCGACGACGCGACCGCCGCGGTGTCGGTGCTGTCGGCACAGGCGGGGGCCTGGGCGGTGCGGGTGCACGACGTGTCGGGCACGGCGGACGCCGTGCGGGTGGTCGCGGCCTGGCAGCGCGCGGCCCGGTAGGGACCCTCCGGCCCGACGGCGGGCACGGAGGGCGAGACGGGAGGGTCTGTGGCAGGTGACGGCAGGGTGAGCGGAGACACCGCGGGACAGCGGGCCCGGGAGGCGGACGTGGAGGCCGTCCTGGAGGCCAACCGGGCGCTCTACGAGGCGCTCGAGAACGGCGATCAGGAGGCGGTCGAGGACGCCTGGCTGGGCGCCGCCGACGCCGACGACAAGGGCGGCGTGGTGTGCGTGCACCCCGGCTGGCCGGTGCTGCGCGGACGGGCCCAGGTGACCCGCTCGTACATGCTGATCATGGCGCACACCGAGTACATCCAGTTCATCCTGACCGACGTCGAGGCCGAGGTGCACGGTGATGTGGCTCTTGTCACGTGCACGGAGAACATCCTTTCCGGTGGTGAGGCGGAGGAGGAGGGCGAGCTCGGCCCGCTGGTCGGCGGAAAGGTCGTCTCGACCAATCTCTTCCGCCGGACGCCGGCCGGCTGGAAGCTCTGGTCCCACCACGGGTCACCGGTGCTGACCAGCGGCGACGAGGACGGCGAGGACTGATCCGGGGGCCGTCGGGAAATGGGCCCCCGGCGGTCGCCCGGGAATTTCCGGAAGGTCACCCAACGTTCACGTCAATCGCCATTTCGGTGTGCGTGGCGACGGTTCGTGCCGGGTAGGACGGTCAGGCGTTGTCCGCGCTCGCAGGTAGATTCGAAACGGAGTGGCGGGCGCGATGCCCGCCTTCGCCCTGCCTGCCCGCCTCGTTCGGGGCAGGGCCCGTCCGACTGGGAGCAGTGATTCGTTTGCTGGACCGCGTCACCCTGCGGGGTCTGCGTGCCCGGGGCCACCACGGCGTCTTCGAGCGCGAGCGCGTCGAGGGCCAGACCTTCGTGGTGGACCTCGTGCTGTACCTGGACACCCGCCCCGCCGCGTCCGGCGACGACCTCACCCGCACGGCGCACTACGGCATCGTGGCCGAGGAGGTCACCGCGATCATCGCCGGCGAGCCGGTCGACCTGATCGAGACCCTGGCGCAGCGCATCGCCGACCAGTGCCTGAAGCACGAGGCGGTGGAGGAGGTCGAGGTGACCGTGCACAAGCCGGACGCCCCGATCACCGTGCCGTTCGACGACGTGACCGTCACCATCCACCGGGGCCGCGCATGACCGCTGCCGTGCGCCCCGTTCCCGCCGTCAAGCCCGCCTTCCTGCTGTAGAGGACGCCCGATGAGCACCAGCGACCCGACCGCCTCGCCGAGCACGTTCGACCTGGAGCGCCGGGTGGACTCGGCCGACACCACGCTGCACGGCCAGCGCTGCGCGGTGATCGCCCTCGGCTCCAACCTCGGCAACCGCCTGGACACCCTCCAGGGCGCCGTGGACGCCCTGGCCGACACCCCCGGGCTCCGGATCAAGGCCGTCTCCGCCGTGTACGAGACCGAGGCCGTCGGCGGCCCGGACGAGCAGCCCAACTACTACAACGCGGTGGTGGTGCTGCGCACCTCGCTGCCCCCGCACGACCTGCTGGAGCGCGGCAACGCGATCGAGGACGCGTTCGGCCGCGTCCGCACCGTCCGTTGGGGCCCGCGCACCCTGGACGTGGACATCCTCGCCTACGAGGGCGTCACCAGCGACGACCCGCAGCTGCTGCTGCCGCACCCGCGCTCGCACGAGCGGGCGTTCGTGCTCGCCCCCTGGCTGGACGCCCAGCCGGAGGCCGAGCTGCCCGGCCACGGGCGGGTCGGCGCGCTGCTGGACGCGCTCGGCGGCGCGGACGCCCAGGGCGTCCGCCGGCGCGACGACATCCGGCTGACGCTGCCGGAGTAGGACCGCACGGCCGGGGCGCCCCCGGGTGAACGGAGTCCGGGAGCGGTGCGGCGCGGGAACTCGGGAGGGGGCCCGGCCGTACGAGTAGGTGTCCGGCCCGCACGAGGGTGCCCGTCGGGGCCGGCCCGGTACGGTGGCCTGGCGCCGTCGTACCCAGCCCCCGCCCGCCGCCGGACCGGGGCGCCTCCCGCCCGCCGGGCCGGGGAGCGGGCCCGGCCGCCCGACCCTGGTACCCGGAAGGACCACGTCCGAGTGAAGCTGCTTCGCCTCCGCCTGCTGATCGGCATCACCGCCGCGACGACGGCGCTGTCCTGGGCCGGCGCCAAGACGTGGGCCTCCCTGGACACGCTGCCCGCCGTTCCCGGCGCGGCGCCGGTGGTGCTGGCGGCGGTGGCGGTGATCCTGCTCGCCACGGCGATCTCGCTGCGCTCCCGGCTGAAGGCGGCGCGCGAGCGGCAGCCCGGCGCCAAGCGGGTCGACCCGATCGGTGCGGCCCGCGCGGTGGTGCTGGGACAGGCGAGCGCGCTGGTCGCGGCGGTGGTCACCGGCATCTACGCCGGTGCGGGGATCTACCTGCTCGGCGAGCTCGACGTGCCGGCCCGCAAGGACCAGGCCGTCACGGCCGGCTTCGCGGTGCTGGCCGGCGCCGCGGTGATCGCGGCGGCGCTCTGGCTGCAGCACGTCTGCAAGCTGCCGGAGAACCACGACGATCCGGGCGGGCCGGCGGCCACGCACCGCTGAGCGCGCGTCCCGTGCGCGGGCCGGCGGGCCGGCGGTGATCACGGGTGAGGGCCCGGGCACGTGCGGTACGGCTTCCGCGGTGTCAAGGGCCAAAGCCGACCCTGGGCTGACACGGCCCCAATTCGCACGCTAGTTTCTTGGCATGTCTCGCGGACGCCACCGTCATTCCTCCTTCCTCGGCCGGGTCCTTCCCCCCACTGCGGCCGGCGTGCTCATCGTCGCCGCGGTGGCCGCGCTGCTGTTCAGTCAGGACACCGTCCTGGTCCGCTCGATGGGCGTCGCCGCGGTGCTCGCCGCGCTCGGGATCGCGGTGCTGCTGCGCCAGCGCGACCGGGCCGCGCGGGCGGCCGCCGAGGTCTCCGTCGCCCAGCGGCTGCGGGCCGAGGAGCGCTTCGAGGAGCAGCTCGCCGAGGCCGAGTACGCGGCGGAGGTCGCCGAGGAGCGGGCCACCCGTTTCGGACGCCGGCTGACGGCGGAGAAGTCGCGGCTGGCGAAGGCCGAGACGGAGATCGCCCGGCTGCTGCGCGAGCGGGCCGTGATGGTCGCCGAGCAGGCGCTCAAGGAGGCCGAGGCGGCCCAGCGGGCGCTCGCGGCGAGCCGCCCCAAGTACCCGGCGAGCCCGGCCGCGTTCGTGCGTGCCGCGTCCGTGCTGCGGCAGCTGGAGCGGCGGGCCGCGGCGGCTCAGGAGCAGCGCGAACGCGCGGCCGGGGCGCAGCTCGCCCTGCGTGCCCGGACGGCGCCCGTCCCGGCGGCCGCGGCGGTGCCCTCGCCGGTCGTTCCCGCCCCGGTGGCCCTCGCCCCCGAGCGCCGGACTGCGGCCCCGGTCCCTGCGGCCCCTGCGGTGCCCGCCCCGGCGACGGCCAAGCCCGCGGTGGCGGCACCCGCGGCCCCGGTCCGGCCGGTGCTGACGGCGACGGTCGGTCAGCTGGGCGGCCCGCCGGCCGTGCCCGTGGCCCCGGTCGAGCGGCAGCGGCCGCGCCCGGCGCAGCCCGGGGCCGGCCGCAACTTCAGCTTCTTCGGGCGCACCGCCGGCGGGGTGGCCCGGCCCGCGGCTCCGGAGCCGGCCGTCGGCAGCGTCGCGGAGCTCGGCGAGCGCGCCGATCTGGCGGACGTGGTCGGGGACGAGGCGGTCGCCGCGCAGCACCGGACGGAGGGCGGGGACCGGGACGCCGTGCAGACCGGGACTCCGGACCGGACGACGGAGGAGACCGCCCCGGAGGTGGTCGACCTGACGCCCGATGACGAGACCGAGCTGATCCAGCTCCCGGAGCTGCGCGCCTCGCGCTAGGCCCGCTGCCGACCCCTCACCTGCAGCCCTCGGCGCGGGGAGCCGCCCGGCTCCCCGCGCCGACGCCTTCCCGGGCGGGGGAACGGCGAAGCGCCCGGCCCCTGACGGAGTGGGGCCGGGCGCTTCGTGCGGTGGAGCCGCGTGGGTGTCCGCCGGAGCCGGACGTCAGAGCTGGACGCCGAAGTCCTGGGCGATGCCCGCGAGACCGGAGGCGTAGCCCTGGCCGACGGCGCGGAACTTCCACTCGGCGCCGTTGCGGTAGAGCTCGCCGAAGATCATGGCCGTCTCGGTGGCGGCGTCCTCGGAGAGGTCGTAGCGGGCGATCTCGGCGCCGCCGGCCGCGTTCACCACGCGGATGTAGGCGTTGCGGACCTGGCCGAAGTTCTGCGACCGGGCCACGGCGTCGTAGATCGAGACCGGGAAGGTGATCTTGACGGCCTCGGCCGGCAGGCCGGCCAGGTTGACGTTGATGGCCTCGTCGTCGCCGGCGCCCTCGCCGGTGCGGTTGTCGCCGGTGTGGACGACGGTGTTGTCCGGGGTGCTGGTGTTGTTGAAGAAGACGAAGTGGCTGTTGGACAGCACCTTGCCGTCCGCGTTCAGCACGATCGCGCTGGCGTCGAGGTCGAACTCGGCACCGGTCGTGGTGCGGACGTCCCAGCCGAGGCCGACGGTGACCGAGGACAGGCCGGGGGCCTCCTTGGTCAGCGAGACGTTGCCACCCTTGGAGAGGCTCACTGGCATGGTGTGTGCTGTCCCTTCGTTGCTTGTGCCCGGGATAACGCGGGAGGGCGGGGGCTTGGTTCCACGCTTCCCGGCAGATTCTCGGGGTCGCGGCCGGATCGGGCAACGACCGGTCGACGGCGGGTCAGATCCGCCGGAAGCGTCCCTGCAGCGACCAGACGTTGGGATTGTCGGCGAGATCGGGGTGCATGTCGAAGAGGTCGGCCAGGGTGTCCTGCAGGAAGTCGCGGGCCTCGCGCCGCAGGTCGCTGTGGCGGACCACGACCGGTTCCTCGTCCGGCAGCCAGGTGGCGCTGACCTCGACCCAGTTGAAGCGGCGCGCGAACCGCAGCAGCTCGGTGTTCTGGGTGAAGTCGAGGTCGGCGGTCTGCACCCGGGCCGAGCGGCTGCCGTCCGGATCCCGGTCGAGCTGCTCGGCGATGTCGCACAGCGCCCAGGCGAAGTCGAGGACCGGCACCCACCCCCAGGCCGTGGACACCTCGGCGCCGTCCGATTCCAGGTAGACGTCGCCGCAGAAGAGGTCGTACCGCAGCGCCTGGACCGAGGCGGTCCGGTAGTCCGTCTGCGGGGGGTCCGGGAAGCGGTTGGAGAGGGAGTAGCCGAGCTCGATCACACAGGCCATTGTCGGGGCTGCGGGCACCGGGGTTAAACCGGGTGACCGCCGCCACCGGGCACGGGATGATGGACGCATGCCCGAGCCCATCCGCGTACGGGGGTCGGTGGTCGTCCCCGACGCCGAGCTCGTCTGGCGCTTCTCCCGTTCCTCCGGCCCCGGTGGCCAGCACGTCAACACCTCCGACACCCAGGTCGAGCTGCGCTACGACCTGGCGGCCTCCGAGGCGCTGCCGGAGGTGTGGAAGCAGCGCGCCCTGGAGCGGCTGGCCGGACGGCTGGTCGACGGCCGGGTGCTGGTGGTCCGCGCCTCCGAGCACCGCTCGCAGTGGCGCAACCGCGAGGTCGCCGCGGCCCGGCTGGCGTCGGTGCTGGGGGAGGCCACCGCACCGCCGCCGAAGGCCCGCAGGGCGACGAAGCCCAGCCGCGGCATGGTCGAGCGGCGGCTGTCCAACAAGCGGCACCGCTCCGAGCTGAAGCAGGGGCGGCGGTCGCCGCGCGGCGAGTAGCCGGGCCGGCCGTGACGGCGGGCGGCCCAGCCGAGCTGCCGGTACCCGCCGCGGAAGTAGAGGAGCGGGCGGCCGCCCGGGTCGGGCACCACGGCCTCCAGGACGCGGCCCAGCAGCAGCGTGTGGTCACCGGCGGGTATCCGCTGCTCCGTGCGGCACTCGACGGTGGCGAGCGCGCCGTCGATCAGCGGCGCCCCGCTGAACGGGCCCCGGTGGTGCGGCGCGTCGGCGAACAGCAGCCGGTCGCTGAGCCGGCCCTTCATGGCGAACCGCGAGCCGAGCGCCTTCTGCCCCTCGGAGAGCAGCGAGACGGCCCAGGTCTCGGCGCGGGAGAGCACCTCGTCCATCCGGGAGTCCTCGCGGACCGAGATCAGCACCAGCGGCGGTTCCAGCGACACGGACAGGAACGAGGTCGCGGTCATGCCGACGTCCTCGCCGTCGTCCGGGTCGTGGACGGTCACCAGGCTCACGCCCGAAGCGAGCTGGGAGAGTGCCGCCCGGAACTCATCGGGCGTGGCTTGGGTGGCAGCTTCCGGCTGCGGGGACGAGTACACGTACCGCACGGTAGTCGCCGCGAGCCGTGAACGGCATCGGGCCGTGGTCGTAGGACCACCGTTGCAGAAGTCACGGTTCGCGGCCGCGCTCACCCCCAGGAGTGAAGGCAGGGGGCCTGCCGGCCGTCCGGAGGCTTCAGTGCGCGACCAATGCGGCCGACCACCGGAAATGTTCCGATAAAGCCTTATGTCCCGCTCTGGGGCGGATGAGCTGAATAAAGGCGCATAAGTCTCGTGTGATTTAAGTCACAAGTGATGGCCTATTGCTGACCGAGCGTGCCGAACGCTGTGCTCCCTGTGATTCAGTTCTTCTGGCAATCGGACGATAACCATTCAAGAACTATCCGAAGCAGCCGGGGAGCCCCCGCATGGAAGCCGAGTCGGAGCCCTACGTCCGTCTCGCGACCCTCCGCACCTTGCACCGGGTCGTGGCGGACCTCAACGCTGCCCGCAGCCTGGCGGGCACGCTGCAGGCCGTCGTCGAGGGTGCGGTGCACGGGCTCGGGTTCGACGCCGCCGCGGTGAGTCTGGTCCGGCCGGACGGCGACCTGGTGGTGGCGGCCGTCTGGGAGCTGGAGGAGAGCGCCATGGGCGGCCCCTCCGTACTGCTGGGGCAGGTCGGCTCGCGCGAGTCCTGGGACCGGCTGCTCGGCGTCAGCGACCACTGGGGCACGCTCCGCTTCCTCCCCTACGACCGCGGCTGGGCCGTGGCCAGCGACATCCCGCGCTGGATCGGCGACGGGCCGATGCCGGTCTACGCCAACGACTGGCACCCCGCCGACGGCCTGCTCGCCCCGATGTACAGCGCCGGCGGCGACCTGCTCGGCGTCCTCTCGGTGGACCGCCCGCGCAGCGGCAAACGGCCCGGGGCCTGGACCCGCGAGGCGCTGGAGATGTTCTCGCTGCAGGCCTCGATCGCGATCGGCAACGCCCGGCTGCGGGCCGAGATGCAGCGGGCGCTGGCCCGCCTCGAGAAGGAGCAGCAGGCACTGCGGGCCAGCGAGGAGAGCTTCCGCCAGGCCTTCGAGTACGCCCCCAGCGGGATGGCCATCACCGAACTGCACGGGGCCGGGCGCGGCCAGCTGACCAGGGTCAACGACGCGCTCTGCCGGCTGCTCGGCCGCCCGCGGGCGGTGCTGCGCCAGCAGAGCTTCGCCGACCTCGTCCACCCCGACGACCGCGCCCTGCTGGAGCGGACCAGCGCCGAGAGCGGTCGGGCCGAGCTGCGGCTGTCCCGGCGCGACGGCGGCTACCAGTGGGTCTGCCTGCGCAACTCGATCGTCGCCGACGCGGCGGAGGGGCCGAGCTTCCTGCTCACCCACGTCGAGGACATCGAGGACCGCAAGCGACACGAGCTCCAGCTCGCCCACCGGGCCAGCCACGACGCGCTGACCGGCCTCCCGAACAGCGCCGAGCTGAAGGCCCGGCTGGCCCGCCGGCTCTGTCCCGAGCCGCAGAACACGGGCGCCGCCGGACCCGGCGACGGATCCCACCCGCAGCCGTACGGCGGCCACCGGCCCGACCCCTACGCCGGGTTCGACGGCCCGGACGGCGCGGAGTCGCGCGCCGAGCCGGTGCACCACTACGGCGCCGAGGGCTACCCGCCGCCGGCCGCGCCCGACGCCCCGCTCGGTTACGGCGAGCACGTCCACGCGGTGGTCCCGGCCGACCACGCCGTCGGCGGCGACGTCTGGTCCGGCCCCTTCCGCTCGGGCGGGGCCGCACCGGTCGACAAGGGCCTCGCCGTCATTTTTTGTGACCTGGACGGGTTCAAGTCGATCAACGACCGGTTCGGCCACAACGCCGGCGACGCCGTCCTGGTCGAGGTGGCCCGTCGGCTCAGCCAGGCCGTCCGGGACGGCGACACGGTGGCCCGCCTCGGCGGCGACGAGTTCGTGGTGCTGGCCGACGGCATCGGGCGGGAGGAGGCCAAGGACCTCGCTCACCGGCTGCGCAACGCGATCATCCCGCCGATGCGGATCGACGGCCGGGCGATGCGGGTCGGCGTCAGCCTCGGCATCGGCTGGGCGGGCTGCGGGATGAGCATCGAGGAGGTGCTGCACACCGCCGACGAGCGGATGTACGACGAGAAGCGGGCCCGGGGCGGGGCGGTGCGCGGAGCCCGCGGCGAGCGCTCGCACCGGCGGGCCGGCTAGCGGCGCGCCCGGACAAAGCTACCGGCGAGTTGTCAAGGCTTCTTTTCGAAGGACCCGAGGCGGCAGGTAGGGTGCCCGGGTACGAGCGACACCACGAGCGCCGCCGGCACGGTTGCCAGGCGGCGCGACCGCGATGGGGGAGTTGACCACCGTGACGACCGCCGGCAGCAACGGAGTGCCCGAGGGCCCGGAGGGCGGTGCCCCACAGGACGACGACCCCTTCGGCTACCTCTACCGTCCGGCCGACGGCGGCGCCGCGCAGCCGGCCGAGCCGCAGCAGGGCGTGCCGCGCACGCCGTACAGCCGCCCGGTGGAGGTCGGCCGGGCGCAGTACGGGCAGCACTCCTACCCGCAGCAACGCCAGCAGCCCTACCCGCCGCAGCAGCCGGCCCACCCGCAGGGCCGCCCCTACCCGCCGCAGGCCGAGTTCGGCGGTGCGCCCACCCAGCAGGCCCGGTACGCCGAGCACTCCCGGCCGCAGCCGGGGGAGGAGCGGCCGAGCAGCGGCCGGAGCAAGGGCGCGGTGATCGGCGCGGTTGCGGTGGTCGCGGCCATCGCGATCGGCGCGGGCATCGCGTTGTCGACCGGGGGCCAGGACGGCGGCGAGAAGACCGCCAGGAGCGCCAGCCAGACCGCCGCGCCGCCGGCCCCGAGCGGCACGACCGGCGGCACCCCGCCGGCCTCCGGCTCCGCCTCGCCGTCGGCCAGCGCCTCCGGGGCGTCCGCCCTGGGTGCGGTCGACGCGGCGCAGCTGCAGGGCCAGAACGCGCCCGCCGGGAACACCGTCAAGGGCGCCAAGTCGGCGGACGGCGGCTACCTGACGCTCCAGCCGGGCGGCTCGGTCAGCTGGACCGGCGAGGTGGCCGCGGCCGGCACCTACAAGTTCACCGTGCACTTCAACAACCCGGGCGGCGACGTCAAGGCCGCGGCGAGCGTGAACGGCAAGGACTGGCCGAGCGGGCTGTCCTTCCGGAACTACTCGCCGGGCAAGGAGCCCGCCTCGTCCTGGTACACGACGTACATAACGCCGGCGCTGCAGGCGGGGTCGAACACCATCACGATCTCCGGCCCGGCGGGCGGGACGGTCCTGATCGACCAGGTGGTGCTGGAGGCGGCCTGATCCGCCCCGTACCCGGCGACGGCCGCCCGCTCCCCGCGCGAGGGGGGACCGGGCGGCCGTCGCCGTCGGAGCGTCAGGCCGCCGCGACCCGGGCGAACGCGTCGCCGCCGACGACCCACTCGCCGCGGCGCATCACGGCCACCAGGTCGTAGCCCGCGGAGTCGAGCACGACCAGGTCGGCCTGCTTCCCGGGCTCCAGCGAGCCGACCCGGTCGGCGAGGCCGAGCAGCCGCGCCGGGGTGGCCGAGAGCGATTCGACGGCCTGGCCGAGCGTCAGCCCGTTGACGGTGACCGACCGCTTGAAGGCCACGTCCAGGGTGAGCGTGGAACCGGCGATCGCGCCGCCCTCGACCAGCCGGGCGACGCCGTCCTTGACCTCGACCTGGAGCGGGCCGAGCGGGTAGAGCCCGTCGCCCATCCCCGCCGCCCCCATCGCGTCCGTGATCAGCGCGACCCGCGCCGCCCCCGCCGTCCCGTACGCCAGGTCGAGCACCGACGGATGCAGGTGCACCCCGTCGTTGATCAGCTCCACCGTGACCCGCTCGTCCTCCAGCAACGCCACGATCGGACCCGGCGCCCGGTGCGCGATCCCCGGCATCGCGTTGAACAGGTGCGTCGCCACCGTCGCCCCCGCCTCCACCGCCTCCAGCGTCCGCCCGTAGTCCGCATCGGTGTGCCCCACCGCCGCCACCACCCCCAGCTCCGCCAGCATCCGCACCGACTCCAGCCCACCCGGCAGCTCCGGCGCCAGCGTCACCATCCGCGCCCGCCCCCGCGCCGCGTCCACCAGCTTGCGCACCAGAGCCGGATCCGGATCCCGCAGCAGATCCGGACGGTGCGCACCGCACCGGTTGTGCGAGATGAACGGCCCCTCGAAGTGGATCCCGGCCAGCACGCCGTCCTCCACCAGCTCCGACAGCACCGCCGCCTGCCGCGCCACCTCGTCGATCTCCCCGGTCACCGTCGAGGCCATCGTCGTCGTCGTCCCGTGCTCCAGGTGGGTGCGCGCCACCCGCAGCGCCTCCTCCGCGACCCCCGACGCGTACGACGCACCCCCACCGCCGTGCACGTGCAGGTCCACGAACCCCGGCACCACCGTGAACCCCGACAGATCCAGGTCCCCCGGCGCCACCGCGCCGCCGACACCGGCCACCACCGCGCCCTCCACCACCAGACGGCCGTCCTCGACCACCCCGGACGGAAGGACCAGCCGGGCGCCGGACAGTGCAGTACGGTCCGCGACAGTCACGCGGCCACCTCCATCGAGAGCAGGTCCCAGGCGAGCAGTCCGGCGCCCAGGGACGCGGCGGTGTCTTTGAGCATGGCGGGTACGACCTCGGGGGGCATCTGGAAGGTCAGCCGCTCGGCGACGGCCGCGCGCAGGGGGGTGAAGAGGGTGTCGCCGGCCTCGGCGAGGCCGCCGCCGACGATCACGGTGGACGGGTCGAGCAGGCTCTGGGCGAGCACGATCCCGTCCGCGAGGGCGTCCACCGCGTGCTGCCAGACCGCGGCCGCGCGGGCGTCCCCGGCGTCCACCGCGACGGCGCAGGATGCCGCGTCGGCGTCGGGGTCCCCACTGGCCCCGGCCCAGGCGCGGGAGACGGCGGAGGCGGAGGCGAGGGTCTCCAGGCAGCCGCGGGCGCCGCAGCCGCAGGGCGGGCCGCCCGGGCGGACCACGACGTGGCCGATCTCGCCGCCGTAGCCGTGGGCCCCGGCCTCGATCCGGCCGTCGATGCCGATGGCGCCGGCGATGCCGGTGCCGAGGGCGATGAACAGGAAGCGGTCGACACCGCGCCCGGCCCCGAGCCGGCCCTCGGCCAGGCCGCCCGAGCGCACGTCGTGGCCGAGGGCGACCGGCATCGCGGCGCCGCCCGGCCCGGCCAGGCGCGCGCCCAGCAGCTCGCGCAGCGGGAGGTCGCGCCAGCCGAGATTGGCCGAGAAGACGGCGATGCCGTTCTCCTCGTCGATCGTCCCCGGGACGGCGACCCCCGCCGCCAGCGGCGCGACGCCGAAACGGCTGCGGCCCTCGTCCGCCAGGTCGGCGGCGAAGTCGAGGATGGCGGCGACGACGGCTTCCGTGCCGTGCTCCCGCCCGGTCGGTCGGCGTGCTTCGAACAGCACGGAGCCGTCCTGGGCGAGCAGCGCGGCCTTCATGCCGGTGCCGCCTACATCGAGTGCGATGACGTGCTTCACGGAGGACAGTTTCCCTTGGCCAGGTCGGAGAGGTCTAGTCCAGTTGTCGGATTGGTCTGGTCCAACTGGGGTGAGCTTTGTCGCAGATCCATGGGGTGTGCGGCACTTTGCGCGCGCCCCGCACGGCCGGGTTCGCCCCGGTTCGCAGCCGGGCGTTGCGCATCGCGCAACGACCCCCGCACTTCGGTAACTACCCGTCGCGCACCGCCCGGAGGTCTGGACCACTGTGCCGGAGGTTTGGCAGGGTGGCGGCCTCCCCGCCGGATTTCCCCCCGTCCGGCCGGTTTCCTCCCCCCCCGAAGGCGGTACCCGCGTTGAACAGGCGTGCCCAGGCTCCCACCCGGCTGCTCGGCGCCGCGCTGGCCGGAGTGCTGTTGCTCACCGGCTGCGGCGGCCAGGGCGACCGGACGGTCACCCTCAAGCTGGTGGCGGCCGACTACGGCGAGGACGCGGCCACCAGCTCCAAGCTCTACTGGGAGGACGTGGCCCGCCGCTTCCAGACCGCCAACCCGGATGTCAGGGTCGACGTCGAGGTGGTCGGCTGGACGGACATCGGCAAGCGGGTCGCCGACCTGGTGGGCAGCGGCAGGTCGCCCGACCTGGTGCAGACCGGCGGCTTCGCCGACCAGGCCGCCGCCGACCGGCTCTACCCCGTCGCCGACGTGCTCTCGCTGGACACCCAGGCCAACATGATGGAGTCGTTCAGCCACGCCGGGCAGGTGCTCGGCACGCAGTACGGCATCCCGTTCGTCTCCTCTTCGCGGGTGCTGTTCTACAACAAGGCGGTCTTCCAGAAGGCCGGCATCACCCAGCCGCCGGCCACCTGGAACGAACTGCGGCAGGCCGCCGAGAAGATCCGGGCGAAGGTGCCCGGGGTCGTGCCGTACGGGCTGCCGCTGGGGCCCGAGGAGGCGCCGGCCGAGTCGATGCTGTGGACGCTGAGCGGCGGCGGGAGCCTCTCCGACGACGTCGGCAACTACACCATCGACAGTGCCCAGAACCAGGCCACGTTCGGGTGGCTGCGGAGCAACCTGGTCGAGACGAAGCTGACGTACCCCGAGCCGGGCAGGATGAACCGCACCCCGGTGTTCACCGACTTCGCGGCCGGCAAGGTGGCGATGCTCAACGGACACCCGACGCTGCTGCGGATGGCCGCCAACGCCAAGGTCGACTTCGGCACGGCGCCGATCCCGCGGAAGGACGGCCTGGCCAGGACTGCGAGCCTCGGCGTGGCGGACTGGATGATGGCGTTCAGGGCGAACGGGCACAAGAACGAGATCCGCAGGTTCCTCTCCTTCGTCTACGCCAAGGAGAACCAGCTCAAGTTCGACGAGGCCTACAACCTGCTGCCGGTCACCCAGGACGCCTTCACCGAGATGACCAGGGCCGGCGGCCGGCACGAGGACCTGAAGCAGTTCGCGGCCGGGCTGGCCAACGCCAGCTTCTACCCGTTCGGGGACCCGGCCTGGGCCGAGGTCAGCAACCGCATCAAGACGGGGATCGGCGGGGCCGTGACCGGCGACCCCAAGCAGGTCCTGGAGGGACTGCAGGAGGCCGCGGTCAAGGAAGCGGCCCGGGTCCGCAGGTGAGGGGGGTCCCGAGCCGCGCGGTGGGCGTCAGAGACTGATCGCGTAGGCCTTGCGGAGCGTCTCGTGGATCGTCCAGGTCGTGCGGTCGCCGGCGCGCAGGACGCCGCAGTCGCCCGGGCCGACGTGGAGCGTCGGGCCGTCCTCGACCTCGATGGTGGCCCGGCCGCTGAGCACCACGAACATCTCGTCGGCCTCCACGTCGGTGACCACACCCGGGGTGATCTGCCAGATCCCGCGGAGCTGGCGGCCGTCGGCGGACTCGGAGAGCACGCGGCCGGAGACCTCGGGGGTGCCGGAGACGATCTGGGCCGGGTCGAGCGGGTCGGGTTCGAGCTCGGCGGCGGGGATGTGCAGGGCGTAGCTGGGCGTCGTGGCGGTCATGGGGTCGACGCTAGCCGGGGACGCCCCCGGCCGCGGGGCGCAGAGTGTGTCGGGTCCGCGGGGCAGAATGACACTCCGTAGTGGTGGGCGGAGGTGTGGCTCGTGGCCGGCACGGGTGGACTGGGTGAGCGGGACCTGGCGGTACTGGAACTGGAAGGCCGCCAGTGGCGGACGGCCGGGGCGAAGGAGCGGGCCATCCGGGAGGAGCTCGGCCTCTCCAGCACCCGCTACTACCAGCTGTTGAACGCGCTGCTGGACCGGCCGGAGGCGCTGGCCCACGCTCCGGTCCTGGTGAACCGGCTGCGCCGGATCCGGGACGCCCGCCGGGCCGCCCGGTAGCACGAGTCCGGGTGCGGTCGCGGGGGTAGGGTCCGGGCATGGGCCTTGAGCAGAGTGTGCTGTCGACCACCGATGCCGGGCGCGCGGGCCTGGCGGAGATCCTCCGGGCGCCGCAGGACGCGGTGGTCGCACTGGACTTCGACGGGACGCTGGCGCCGATCGTGGCCGACCCCGCGTCCGCACGGGCGCACCCGGACGCGCCCGGGGCACTGGCCGCCCTGGCGCCGCGGGTCGGGTCGATCGTGGTGGTGACCGGTCGGCCGGCCGCGCTGGCGGTGGAGTACGGCGGCCTGGACGCGCTGACCGGTGTGGTGGTGCTCGGCCACTACGGCGCCGAGCGCTGGGAGGCGGGGGAGCTGACCGCCCCACCGGTGCACCCGGGGGTCGAGCGGGCCCGGGCCGGGCTGCCCGGGGTCCTGGCGGAGTCGGGGGCGCCGGCCGGGACGTGGGTGGAGGACAAGGGGCGGTCGCTGGCGGTGCACACGCGGCGCACGGAGGCACCCGAGGAGACGCTGGCTCTGCTGCGTGCGCCGGTCGAGGCGCTGGCCGAGGCCCACGGACTGGTGGTGGAGCCGGGCCGGCTGGTGCTGGAGCTGCGTCCGCCGGGCGTCGACAAGGGCGCTGCGCTGACCGGTTACCTGCGCGAGCGCGGAGCGCGCTCGGTGCTGTACGCGGGGGACGACCTGGGCGACCTGGCGGCCTTCGACGCGGTGGAGCGGCTGCGCGGCGAGGGCATGGCGGGGCTGCTGGTCTGCAGCGGCACGGTGGGCGACGCGCCGGTGAAGGAGCTCGCCGACCGGGCCGACCTCGTGGTGGCGGGCCCGGCGGGCGTGGTGGAGCTGCTGACGGAGCTCGGCACGGCGCTCGGCGCGGAAGGCTGAGCGGCGCGCCGATCCGGTCCGATCGGCGCGCCGTCCGGTCCGCCGGTCAGCGCAGCGCGTCCAGCTGGTCGAGGAACCACTGCTGGGGCGGCAGCGCGGTGGCCGCGGCGGCGAGCCGCTTGGTGCGGTCGGAGCGCTCGTCCACGGCCATGGTGAGCCCGGCATGCAGCGCGTCGGCGGTGGCGATCACGTCGTAGGGGTTGACGCTCAGCGCGTCCTCGCCGAGCTCGGCGTGGGCGCCGGCCTCGCGGGAGAGGACGAGCGCGCAGCCCCGGTCGGAGACCACCGGCACCTCCTTGGCGACCAGGTTCATGCCGTCGCGGATCGGGTTGACCAGGGCGACGTCGGCCAGCCGGTAGGCGGCGAGCGAGCGCGGGAAGTCGTCGTCGACGTGCAGGAGCAACGGCTGCCAGGAGTCCGTGCCGAACTCGGTGTTGATCTCCGCGGCCAGTTCCCGGACCCGTGCGGTGTAGTCGCGGTACTCGGCGAGGTCGGTCCGCGAGGGATAGGCGAAGGCGATGTGGACGACGCGGTCGTGCCACTCCGGGCGGGTGCGGAGCAGGTGCCGGTAGGCCTGGAAGCCGCGGACGATGTTCTTGCTCAGCTCGGTGCGGTCGACCCGGACGACGGTGCGGCGGTCGCCGACGGCCTCGCGCAGCGCGGCGAGCCGCTCCTCGACGTCCGGGCGGTGGGCGCGCTCGCGCAGGAAGTCGGCGTCCGCCCCGAGGCCGTGGACGCCGAGGCGGGTGGTGCGGCCCGCGTGGGTGACGGTGAGGGCCTCCCGGTCGACCTCGGCGCCGAGCACCTCGGCGCAGCACTCGGCGAAGGCGAGCGCCCAGCGGCGGGTCAGGAAGCCGGCCCGGTCGGCACCGAGGACGCCGGTCAGGACGGCCTCGGCGACGTCGTCGGGCAGCAGCCGGAAGTACTCGGGCGGGGCCCAGGGGGTGTGCGAGAAGTGGCCGATCCGCAGGTCCGGCCGGGCGGCGCGGAGCAGGGCGGGGGCCAGCGAGAGGTGGTAGTCCTGCACCAGGACGGCCGCTCCCGGGGCGGCCTCGGCGGCCAGCGCCTCGGCGAACGCGGCGTTGTAGGCGGTGTACGCCTGCCACTCGGTGCGGAAGCCGGCGTCGAAGGCGGGGGCCGTGGGGGTGGCGTAGAGCAGGTGGTGGACGAACCAGAGGGTCGAGTTGGCCACGCCGTTGTACGCGCGGGCGAAGGTCTCCGGGTCTATGTCCAGCATCCGCACCGCCTGCCCGCCGACGTCGTGGCCGGCCCGGTCGAGGCGGCCGTCCGGGGCCTCCCGGGCGGCCCGGCGGTCCGCGGCGCCGAGGGCCGCGCAGACCCAGACGGCGTCGGGGTCGCCGATCGCGGAGAGCCCGGAGACCAGGCCCCCGCCGCCCCGGCGGAGGGCCAGCGTGCCGTCCTCCGCCGTGCTGAACGACACCGGTCCCCGATTGGAGGCCACCAGGACCGGAGCGGTGCCGGTCGAATTCGAACGCTCGGTCGTGAGATCGCCCATGATGGGTAGGTTGCCGGGGGCCCGGGGCCGCAAACCCCTCAGCGCGGCAGGTGGCGACCCGCGTACTCGGGGACGGTGTGCATCGGGGGCCGCTCCAGGGCCGTGACCGGGTGGGTGTGCGCGGTGAACTCCCTGGTCTCCGGGTCCCGGGTGAACTGGGTGAGCAGCGGGTGCACCAGGTCGGCGGAGGCCTTGAGCCGGTGCGTCCGGTCGAGCCGTTCGAGTGCCGTGCGGTAGATGGTGGCGGCCATCCGGCCGAGGGCCTGGCCGTCCTGGTGGCGGTGGTGGCGCACCCCGACGTCCACCTGGGCCAGCGCGTCCAGGCCGACGGTCTCCAGTGCGTCGACCAGCAGGCCCAGCTCGACGCCGTAGCCGGTGGGGAAGGGCAGGCGTTCGAGCAGCGAGCGGCGGGCCGCGTACTCGCCGCCGAGCGGCTGGACGAAACCGGCGAGTTCCGGCCAGTGCAGGTTCAGCAGGGGGCGGGCGACCAGTTCGGTGACCCGGCCGCCGCCGGACGGGACCACCGCGGCGTCCCCCGCGGCGGAGTCGCTCGGCGTCACTTCGAGCGGCCGGTCGTACATGGCCTTGACCAGCTGGATCCCGGGGTCGGTGAGCAGCGGCCCGACGATGCCGGAGACGAAGGCCGGGTCGAACTCCCGCAGGTCGGCGTCGATGAAGCAGACGATCTCGCCGCGGGTGACCAGCAGCGAGCGCCAGAGCACCTCGCCCTTGCCGGGGGCGGCGGGCAGCCGGGGGAGGATCCCGTCCCGGTGGACCACCCGGGCTCCGGCGGCGGCGGCCACGGCGGCGGTGCCGTCGGCGGAGCCGGAGTCGACCACGACGAGCTCGTCGACCAGCGGCAGGCGCTCCATCAGCTCCCGGCGGACCGTCCGGACGATGTCGCCGACCGTGGCCTCCTCGTCCAGCGCGGGCAGCACGACGCTGACGCTGCCCGCGCGGCCGGCGGCCCGCTTGGCCTCCAGCAGGGTGTGCACCGGACGGTCGGCCGCGCTCCACGAGCGGCGGCGCAGCCAGGACGCCGCCTGCGGGACGAGCTCGGGTGTCGGGTCGGCGGGCACGGGTCTCTCCTCGGCGGGATCGGGTGGAGCGGATCGGGTGGATCGGTCGGGTGGAGCGGATCGGGTGGAACGGGCCATCTCGCGTGGCGGACGGTCCCGTTCAAGCTTCACGCCTTCGGATACAGTCTTCGTACAGCGGTCGGACCTTCGCACGCCGGGGTCGCCGCTGAGCAGGACCGACAACTTCACAGAGCTCATCCAGAGGGACTGAGGGAACGGCCCGTTGACGTCCCGGCAACCTTCTCGCGCGGCTGTCGTCACAGGCCCCGGCGGGACAGGTGCCAATTCCGGCCTGTGGCGCAACCGCGCCGCGGGGAAGATGAGGAGAGAGGCCTCCGCCACCATGGCTATCGACACAGCCGCACCCGTCAGCACCGTTGACCTCGGCCCCGCCGCCGCGCTGTCCTGTCGCGAGTGCGGCACCCGCTTCCCGCTCGGCCCCAGCTTCGCCTGCCTGGAGTGCTTCGGGCCGCTGGAGATCGCGTACGACTTCGGGAGCGAGGGCGCCGAGGCGCTGCGGAAGCGGATCGAGTCCGGTCCGGCCTCGATCTGGCGCTACGCCCCGCTGCTGCCGGTGCCGGCCGACGTCGCCACCAAGCCGAACCTGAACCCCGGCTGGACCCCGCTGGTCAAGGCGGACAACCTGGGCCGCGAGCTCGGCTTCACCGCGCAGCTGCACATCAAGGACGACTCCGGCAACCCGACCCACTCCTTCAAGGACCGCGTGGTCGCCTGCGCGATCGAGGCCGCGCGGGCCTTCGGCTTCACCACGCTCTCCTGCTCCTCGACCGGCAACCTGGCCGGCGCGGTGGGCGCCGCGGCCGCCCGGGCCGGCTTCAAGTCCTGCGTGTTCATCCCGCACGACCTGGAGCAGGGCAAGGTCGTCATGGCCGGTGTGTACGGCGGCGAGCTGGTCGGCATCGAGGGCAACTACGACGACGTGAACCGCTTCTGCTCGGAGCTGATCGGCGACCCGGCCGGCGAGGGCTGGGGCTTCGTCAACGTCAACCTGCGCCCGTACTACGGCGAGGGCTCCAAGACGCTGGCGTACGAGATCTGCGAGCAGCTGGGCTGGCGCCTGCCGGAGCAGATCGTCGTCCCGATCGCCTCGGGATCCCAGCTGACGAAGATCGACAAGGGGCTGCGGGAGCTGGTGAGGCTCGGCCTGGTCGAGGACCGCCCGTACAGGATCTTCGGGGCCCAGGCCGAGGGCTGCTCGCCGGTGTCGGCGGCGTTCAAGGCCGGCCACGACGTGATCCGCCCGGTCAAGCCGGACACCATCGCCAAGTCGCTGGCGATCGGCAACCCGGCCGACGGGCCGTACGTGCTGGACATCGCCCGGCGCACCGGCGGCGCGGTCGAGGACGTGACGGACGCCGAGGTGGTGGCCGCGATCAAGCTGCTGGCCCGCACCGAGGGCATCTTCGCCGAGACCGCCGGCGGCGTCACCGTCGGCGTGCTGAAGAAGCTGGTCGAGACCGGACAGCTGGACCCGGCCAAGGAGACCGTCGCGATCAACACCGGCGACGGCCTGAAGACGCTGGACGCCGTCTCCGACGCCGGGATGACCGCCGTCATCCGCCCGACGCTGGCCTCGTTCCGCGACGCCGGCCTCGCCTCCGCCTGACCCACCCCCAGCTAGGAGAAGCCCCCCATGAGCGCGAACGTCCGCATCCCGACCATCCTGCGCACCTACACCGGCGGCGCCGCCGAGGTGAGCGCCGAGGGCGCCACCCTGGGCGACGTCATCGCCGACCTCGACCGGAACCACGCCGGGATCGCCGCGCGCATCCTGGACGACACCGGCAAGCTGCGGCGTTTCGTCAACGTCTACGTCAACGACGACGACGTGCGGTTCGCGGAGGGCCTGGCCACCGAGATCAAGGACGGCGCGAGCGTCTCGATCATTCCGGCGGTGGCGGGCGGCTGCTGAGCCGTCCGGCCGCGGAGTCGGCCGCCCCGGGACGGAATTCCGCCCCGGGGCGGCCGGTCGTATTTTGGCGGGAATATTCGCGGTCCCAGTCGGAGTAGAGTGTGGCTCGACCGGGAACGGGGGCTCCCCTCCCCTCGTACCGGTGGTCGAATCCGTCCGCGCCCGCACCGCCGTTTCCCGTCCGGCCGCTGAGACCGCCGGCCGCTCCGCCGCCGTGAAACATGTCAGGCCGATGTCAGAATTCTCGAGGGGATTTGGGTAATTCGTCCGCTATGTCCGGCGTGAATTGCGGCGTTCCTTCCGATTCCGTCGGATCTGCCCCTTGGCGGGCCCGGTGAATTCACGGCGATTGGGCCTGTTGCAGAGGGCGTCGATCCGGATACATTCAGCCGCGGTCGACGCAATCGCCCGTGCACCGGACACCGTCCGGTGGTCTCGGCGGGGATTGCGGCGTGCACGGCTGTGCCCAGGGGGGGTTCCCCGGGCCGGCCTCAACCAGACCCGCACCCGCAGACCCGCGGGCGCGTGAAGGGCCAGCACAGCACTAGGGGAGTTCGGAATGGCTCAGGGCACCGTCAAGTGGTTCAACGCGGAGAAGGGTTACGGCTTCATCGCGGTCGACGGTGGTGCGGACGTCTTCGTCCACTACAGCGCGATCCAGATGGACGGCTACCGCACCCTTGAGGAGGGCCAGCGGGTCGAGTTCGAGATCTCTCAGGGGCAGAAGGGCCCGCAGGCGGACATGGTCCGCGCGGCGGTCTGACCTTTCCGACACCCAGGAGTTCGGCTCGGCCCATCGGCTGGTGCACCTCTTGCTTCGCGGCGGGCCCGCACGACACGCGTCGTGCGGGCCCGCCGCCGTGTCCGGGCGTGATGGGAGGCGCGGCGCAGGGGGGAGCGCGGCGTGGTGGGGAGCGTGGCGCGGGCCCCGGGCGGGCCCGGCGCAGCGGTGCGGCGCGGCTCGCGGGTTCGCGATTGGGCTTGCACTCGCCTACCCGGAGTGCTAATCATTGGCGTTAGCACTCACAGCGTGAGAGTGACAGCGGACCGGGTCGGTGAGGCCCCCGGGAGCGGTAGGGGAAAGGACCCCCGCACACCAGGGCCGTCCGTCGCGGGCACCCCTTGGTCCGAGCAGTCGACCGTGTCCCGGAGGACCACTTCTGATGGCCAAGATCATCGCCTTTGATGAGGAAGCTCGCCGCGGCCTTGAGCGTGGCATGAACCAGCTCGCCGACGCAGTGAAGGTCACGCTCGGCCCCAAGGGTCGCAACGTCGTGCTGGAGAAGAAGTGGGGCGCCCCCACGATCACCAACGACGGTGTCTCCATCGCCAAGGAGATCGAGCTCGAGGACCCCTACGAGAAGATCGGCGCGGAGCTCGTCAAGGAGGTCGCCAAGAAGACCGACGACGTCGCGGGTGACGGCACCACCACCGCCACCGTGCTGGCCCAGGCGCTCGTCCGCGAGGGTCTGCGCAACGTCGCCGCCGGCGCCAACCCGATGGCCCTGAAGCGCGGTATCGAGAAGGCCGTCGCCGCCGTCTCCGACCAGCTGCTGGCCCAGGCCAAGGACGTGGAGACCAAGGAGCAGATCGCCTCCACCGCCTCCATCTCCGCCGCCGACACCCAGATCGGCGAGCTCATCGCCGAGGCCATGGACAAGGTCGGCAAGGAAGGCGTCATCACCGTCGAGGAGAGCAACACCTTCGGTCTGGAGCTGGAGCTCACCGAGGGCATGCGCTTCGACAAGGGCTACATCTCCGCCTACTTCGCCACCGACCTGGAGCGGATGGAGGCGACCTTCGAGGACCCCTACATCCTCATCGCCAACTCCAAGATCGGCTCGGTCAAGGACCTGCTCCCGCTGCTGGAGAAGGTCATGCAGAGCGGCAAGCCGCTCGTCATCATCGCCGAGGACGTCGAGGGCGAGGCCCTGTCGACCCTGGTCGTGAACAAGATCCGCGGCACCTTCAAGTCCGTCGCCGTCAAGGCCCCGGGCTTCGGCGACCGCCGCAAGGCCATGCTCGGCGACATCGCCATCCTCACCGGTGGCACCGTGATCTCCGAGGAGGTCGGCCTCAAGCTGGAGAACGCCGGCATCGACCTGCTGGGCACCGCCCGCAAGGTGGTCATCACCAAGGACGAGACCACCATCGTCGACGGTGGCGGCGACAGCGAGCAGGTCGCGGGCCGCGTGAACCAGATCCGCGCCGAGATCGAGAACAGCGACTCGGACTACGACCGCGAGAAGCTCCAGGAGCGCCTCGCCAAGCTGGCCGGCGGCGTGGCCGTCATCAAGGCCGGCGCGGCCACCGAGGTGGAGCTCAAGGAGCGCAAGCACCGCATCGAGGACGCCGTCCGCAACGCCAAGGCCGCCGTCGAGGAGGGCATCGTCGCCGGTGGTGGCGTCGCCCTGCTGCAGGCCGGTGTCGCCTTCGAGAAGCTGGAGCTGGAGGGCGACGAGGCCACCGGTGCCAACATCGTGAAGGTCGCGCTGGAGGCCCCGATCAAGCAGATCGCGACCAACGCCGGCCTCGAGGGTGGCGTCGTGGTGGAGAAGGTGCGCAACCTCCCCGCCGGTCACGGCCTGAACGCCGCCACCAACGAGTACGTCGACCTGGTCGCCGAGGGCATCATCGACCCGGCCAAGGTCACCCGCTCCGCGCTGCAGAACGCCGCCTCCATCGCGGCGCTCTTCCTCACCACCGAGGCCGTCATCGCCGACAAGCCGGAGAAGGCCGCTGCGGCCGCCGGCGGCGGCATGCCGGGCGGTGACATGGACTTCTGATCCCTCGCCGGATCGGTCAAGTCTTCGATCGCACGGGCGGTTCCCTTCGGGGAACCGCCCGTGCGGCGTTCTCTGGGAGAATGGACGGATGGCTTCCGCAGATGACATCGAGACGGCGCTGCACAGCGCGCGGGCACTGATCCTGGCCGACCTGACCGCCCGGGACGTGGCGGACGCCGCCGTGGTGTCGCTGGTCGAGAAGGCGGTGACGCACCGGCGCTGGTGGCTGGAGCAGTGGCCGGACGGCACCGAGTACGTGCTCGGGCTGGTCGCCCAGGACGTCCAGGACGCCCTGCTGGAGGCGTACGGCCGCTGGCCGCTCTGTGCCGCGTGCGCGGCGGAGGGGGATCCGCACGCGCTCAGCGTGGAGCCCGAGCTGGGGCCGGACCCGCACTGGGTCTGCGGCAAGGAGGGCGCGGTGGTCGCGCCCGTCGGGCGGCTCGCCTGAGGCACCCGGCCGGGCCCGTTCGCGTGAAGCCGTCCGCCCGGGCCCGATCGCGTGAAGCCGTCCGCCCGGGCCCGTTCGCGTGGAGGCACGCGTCCGGGCCCGTTCGCATGAGGCCGGCCCCGCCGGGCCGGTCCGGGTGAGGCGCTAACCCTCCAGTGCCCCGAGCTCGGTGCCGAGGTTGGCCCGGGCCCGGGCGTCGAACCGCTCGTGGGCGGCAGGGGTCCGGTAGAGCGCGGGGAGCGCCAGCAACTGCCGCAGGACCGCGGCCCGGCCGGCCCGGAAGTCCGGTTCCGGGACGAAGGCGTACTCCGCCCGCACGGCCGCCGCATAGCCGGCGTACGCCTCCGGGGCGCCGCCGAGGACGGCGAGGTCCGCGTCGCAGAGCACCTCCCCGTCGCGGTCGCCCGGCTCGGGCCGGTGGGTGACGGTGAGCCGGACCAGCCGGACCACTTCGGCCACCCGCTCCTCCGACAGGCCCGCCTCGGTGAGGGCCCGGGCAGCGAGGGCGGCACTGCGCTCCTCGTTCTCGGAGCGGTCCGGCCGGTAGACGGCGTCGTGGAACCAGGCCGCCAGCCGGACGGTGTCCGGGTCCGTGGCGTGCGCGGCCAGCGCGTCCACGTGGTCGAGCACCGCCCGCAGGTGGTCGGTGGTGTGGTAGCGCCGCTGCGGCTCGGCCCAGCGGCGCAGTAGCTCGCGGCCGTAGGGCTCCGGGTCGCCGCTCGCGCCGCAACGGCGGAGCAGGGAGGTCCAGTCGGCGAGCAGGTCTCGGTCGGGCATGGAGGCCATTCTGCTGGGTACGGGCGGTCGATCTGACGATTCCTCTGGACTGTATATGTCGTCGACCGGTATATGTAGTCCCATGACAGAACGAGCCATGCAGGAGCCGACGCTGCTCCTGCTCACTGCGCTGGCCGATGCGCCCAGGCACGGCTACGCGCTCATCCAGGAGGTCGCCGCGATCTCCGAGGGCCGGGTCAGGATGCGGACCGGCACGCTCTACGGCGCCCTGGACCGGCTGCTCCAGCAGGGCCTGATCGAGGTCGCCGCCGAGGAGGTCGTCGACGGCCGGGCCCGCCGCACCTACGCGCTCACCGGCGGTGGGCGGGAGGTGCTGGCCGCCGAGGCCGAGCGACTGCGCGCCGTCGCCGAGGAGGCCCAGCGCCGGCTGGCCGTCGCCGTTGTCCGTCCGAGGGTCAGGGGGGCCTTCGCATGACCGATGTGACCTTGAGGGCCGCCCTGCGGCTCTACCCGGCCCGCTACCGCCGGGAGCGGGCCGACGAGATCGCCGCCGTCTTCGCCGACACCACGGCGGGCGCCGGGCGGCTGGCCACCGCGCGGGAGGCCTTCGACCTCGCGGCGTACGGCCTGCGCGTCCGGACCGGGTTGACGTCCACCTCGCCGGGCGGGCGGTTGGCGGCGCTGACGGCGCCGCTCGCCGCCGGCGCGTCGGCCGGGATGGCCGCCGCCTACCATCTCGTCGGGCACTCCTGGCTGCAGATCGAACTCCCCGGCTCGGCCGGGGACGTGCCGTTCTTCCTGGCCGTGGCGGCGATGACCGCGCTGCCGCTGCTCGGGGCGGTCGCCGCCCTGTTCGGGCGGTGGTCGGCCGCGCGGATCCTGGCCGGCGGAACGGCGCTCGCGGTGCTGGCGCACCTCCTCCTCCTGGCGGTGGTCACGGAGCCATGGGGTGGGGTCTGGGTGACCATGTACGCGTTCCAGTTCGAGGGCGCCTTCCTGCTCTGGAGCCTGGTGCAGCTCGCCGCTCCCCGGGACGTCCTGCCGTCGCCCGCCTGGCGGGAGTGGTGCCTGGTGCTGGTGTCGGCGATCGCGGCCCCGACCGCGGCCGTTTCGATCGACGCCTACGCCTCCTGGAGCACGATCGATCCGCTGTGGCGGGGTCTGATGGTCGGCGTGCCGCTGTTCATGGCGCTGGCGGCACTGCGCCGCTGGTACGTGGTCGCGGTGCCCGGGCTGGCCGCGCTCCCCTGGACGTTCAGCGCCAACCTCCACGGGCTCTGGCAGCAGGCCGGCGGGATCACCAGGCTGTTGCCGGCGGCCGTGCTGGCGGTGGCCGCGATGGTCGGAGTGCTCATGCTGCGCCGGCCGACCGGCGGGGCGGCTCCGGGTGACGGGGGCCGGCAGCCGGCGTGATCCGGCGGGTGGCCCGGCGGATCGGCGGGGTGGGTGTCGCCGGGGGCGTCGCGGTGTGGCAGTCTACCGATATGTCTAGACCAATTTTCGAAGTCATCGCGCTGACGCCCCAGGACGCCCAGGCCGCCGAGTCGGGCGGCGCCGACCGGCTCGAACTGGTCACGGACATGGCCGCCGACGGTCTCACCCCGTCCGTCGAGGACTTCGCCGGGATCCGCGCCGCGGTGGAGCTCCCGCTCCGCGTCATGCTCCGCCTGCGGGACGGCTTCACCCCGGGCGACCTGGACGGGCTCTGCGCCCGCGCCGACGCCCTGCGGGCCGAGGGCGCCGAGGAGTTCGTCTTCGGTTTCCTCGACCCCGACGGCGGTGTCGACCTGGCCGCCACCGCGGCCGTCGCCGAGGCGGTGGCCGGCTGCCGCTGGACCTTCCACCGGGCGCTCGACCACAGCGCCGACCGGGCCGCCGTCCGCGCCGCCGTCGGCGCCCTGCCCGGCCTCGACACCTTCCTCACCTCCGGCGCGGCCGGCGGGGTGGACGCCGGCCGGGACGTCCTGCTGGCCGAGCTGGAGCGGGCCGGTGAGCCCGGGTACGGCCAGCGCATCCTGATCGGCGGCGGGCTGCGGGCGGAGCACGTGCCGGGGCTGCGGGCGGCGGGCTTCGACGCCTTCCACGTCGGCGGCGCGGTGCGCCCCGACGGGTGGCGGTCGCCGGTGGACGCCGGCAGGGTCGCCGAGTGGCGGTCGCTGATCGATGGCTGAGCGTGAGAGCGCCGACGGCTGAGCGATCGGTGGCCCGCGGCTCGGAGCGGAGGGGACCGGCACGGGCCGGTCCCCTCCGCGCGTCCGGCCCCGGCCGCGCGTGCGGCGTCAGGCCAGCTGCGCGGGCAGCGGCTCGGCGTGCAGCACCGCGAGCCCGGAGACCGCACGGGTGAGGGCCACGTACAGCCGGCGCAGCCCGGTGCGCTCGTCCGGCTCGCCGGCGACCACCGCGGCCGGCTCGTCCAGGACCACGTAGTCGTACTCCAGACCCTTGGCCAGCGAGGCCGGGACGAGGGTCAGCCGGGCCTCGGCGCTGGTCTCGGTGCCGGGGGCGAGGTACGGCAGGCCGGCCTCGGTCAGCGCCTCGGCCAGCACCGGGACGCGGGCGTCGGCGGCGATCAGGCCGGTCGACCCCTCGCGCTCCAACGCCCGGCGGCAGGCCTCGACCACCGCCTTCTCCAGCCCGTCCGCCGGGACCGGGGTGACGGCCAGCGAGCCGGGCGCCTCGCGGACGGAGCTCGCCGGTGCCAGGCCGGGGGCGATCGCCGGCAGCAGCCGGGAGGCGTAGGCGATGACCTCCTCGGGGACGCGGAAGCCCTTGGTCAGCTCCTCGATGTGGGCGGCCGGCTTGCCCAGGTGGTGCAGGGCGTCCGGCCAACTCGCCGTCGCCCACGGAGTGGTGCCCTGGGCGAGGTCGCCGAGGACGGTCGCCGAGCCGGTGGTGCAGCGGCGGCCGACCGCGCGGTACTGCATGGGGGAGAGGTCCTGCGCCTCGTCCAGCACCACGTGGCCGAGCGAGGGCGTGCGCTGCACCAGGTCGGTCGCCTCGTCCACCAGGACGGCGTCGGCCTGGGTCCAGCGGGCCGTCCTCACCGAGCGGCCGGGCTTCGGCCAGAGCACCACCGCCTGCTCCTCGGGGGTGAGGACGCCCTCCGCGCACGTGGCCAGGAACTCCGGGTCGGAGAGCAGCCGCAGCACCAGCTTGGCCGGCTCGACCAGCGGCCAGCACTCCTTGACCACCGCCTTGACCGCGGCGTTGCGGGCCACCGCGTCCTGCACCCGGTCGTCCGGGGCCTCGCCGCCCTGCTCCATCTTCAGCAGCACGGCGTGCGCGATCCGCTGCGGCAGGGCGTCCCGGGCCGCCCCGTAGCGGATCTCACGTCCCTTCAACTCCTTGATGATCTCGACCAGTTCGTAGGCCGGGACGCGCCAGCGCCGGGAGCCGCGGACCACCACGCAGGGCTCGGTGGGCAGCCGGATGCCCGACCGGACCGCGCGGCGCAGCACCTCCGCCATCCGGGCGTCGCCCTTCAGCCGGGCCGCCTCCGCGGTGTCCTCGCCGCGCACCTCGACGTGCGCGACCAGCTGCTGCACGGTGGCCTGGGCCACGTCCAGCTCGCCGAGCGCGGGAAGCACCTGCTCGATGTACGAGAGGAAGGCGTTGTTCGGGCCGATCACCAGCGTGCCGGTGCGGGCCAGCCGCTCGCGGTGCGCGTACAGCAGGTACGCCACGCGGTGCAGGCCGACGGCGGTCTTCCCGGTGCCGGGGGCGCCCTGGACGCAGACCGTGCCGCCGATGTCGGCGCGGACGATCTCGTCCTGTTCGGGCTGGATGGTGGCCACGATGTCGCGCATCGGGCCGACGCGGGGCTTCTCGATCTCGGCGGCGAGCAGTGCGGAGGCGGTGTCCGACTCCGCGGGGTCGGTGAGGTGCTCGTCCTCGTAGGCGGTGAGCTCGCCGCCGGTGTAGCCGAAGCGGCGGCGGCGCTCGACGTCCATCGGTCGGGTGCGGCTGGCCCGGTAGAACGGCTGGGAGACCGGAGCGCGCCAGTCGATCACCATCGGGTCGCCGTCGGCGTCGTGGACGTGCCGGCGGCCGATGTAGAAGCTCTCGCCGCCGGAGCCCTCGGAGAGCTCCTCGCTGATCGCGTGCAGGTAGTCGAGGCGGCCGAAGAACAGCGGGGTGTGCGAGAGGTCGGCCAGGGCGGCGATCCGGGCCTCGATCTGGTTCTGCAGGACGAGGGCGGTGACCCAGGTGCCGGTCACGTCGCGGATGTCGAGCGACTGCACGTCCTCGCGCATGGCGCGCAGCGCGGCCCGGGAGGCGGCGAGGTGGTCGCGCTCGCGCCGGAGGGGGTCGGTGGTGGGGGTGGCGGGCACGGCGAACCTTCCCGGCTGCGCCGGAAGCGGGCGCAGCGGATCGTAGGAGCTCACGGTGGATACGGCCGGCCGGTTGCCGAGCGGTCGGCGCCTCCCCCGGCTGCCTGCGCGACTCAGCAGGTACCACGGTTCGGGAGGGGGCAGGCGAACGATCTTAGACCCGTGCGCCTCGGGGTTCCAGCCCGTTCCGGCCCCGGGGGGCGTCAGGGGCGGCGTACACCCGGAGGACGACCCGCGTCCTGCCGGATACGGCCTTTCGGGCGATGTGCCCGGCGCGTCCGGAACCTACCGTTGGAGTATGAGCACCGTACACGTCACGGCGCCGAGAGTGCCGAACCAGAAGTCCACCCCCGACCGCCCCGCCGGCGCCACGGCGGCGGCCGTCCCCGGCCGGCGCCACGGTCCGCTGAAGACCGCCGTCCGCAACCTCGGCATCGCCATCGACACCGCCGCGCGCGTGGTGCTCCTCGGGCGCGACGGCGTCGGGTACTGAGATTGGTTCAATCAAAGACGGGATCTCGCGAAACTTTGCGGATTTCGGCGGTTTGATTTGGGTAGTCTTCCCATCGGTAGATGAGGAGGACCGGCCATGCTGATGCGATTCCGGGTCGCCAACCACGCGTCCCTCCTGGATGAGCAGGAGCTGAGTCTCGTCGCGACCGACGAGCACGAGGACATCGCGGTGACTGAGGTCGCCTCGGCGGGCGTTCAGGTGCTGCCGGCCCTGGCGATCCTTGGGGCCAACGCCTCGGGCAAGTCCAACGTGCTCAAGGCGCTCGCGTACATGCGCCACGCCGTGCTCGAATCGCACGCCCGTTGGCTGCCCGACGGCGGAACGTCGCGGACGCCCTTCCTGCTGGCCGCTGCCGGGCGGACCTCACCGTCCGCGTTCTCGGTGGACATCGCTCTGGACGGCGTGCACTACGAATACGGATTCGAGGTGGACGACCGGCAGGTGCGTGAGGAGTGGCTCAGGAGCTTCCCGGAGGGACGGCCCCGGCGCCTCTTCGAACGGTCGGTGGCGGAGGACGGCGGCTCCCGCTACGAGTACGGGCCGAGTTTCCGCGGACGGAAGCGGCTGATCGAGGATGTCGTGCGACCGAACAGTCTCTACCTGTCGGCCGGTGCGGGGAACAACCACGAAGTCCTGGGCCGTATCCACCGGTGGTTCCACCGAGGGCTGAGGGTGGCACTGGATGCGAACTTCGCCGCAAGGATCCAGGAAACCCGCAGGTTGTGGGACGAGTCGGACGTGCATCGCGACAGGCTCCGAGGTCTGTTGCAGTTCGCGGACCTGGGCATCACCGACCTGTCGATCACCGAGGAGGAATGGGACGACGAGCGCGTGCGCCAGGTGAGGTCGGCGATGCGCGTCCTGGTCCCGGAGATCCCGGAAGACGAGCCGTTCGATGTCAAACCGGCGCCCCGCATCGGCTTCGTCCACGCGGCGGAGGGCGGGCCACTGACGCTGGACCTCGCCGACGAGTCGAACGGTACCCGCACGTGGGCGGGTCTCCTCGGGCCGGTGATCGGCGCGCTGCAGGACGGGTCGCTGCTGGTGGTGGACGAACTCGACGCGCGGTTGCACCCGCACCTCGCTGCGAGGCTGGTGGCACTGTTCCAGGACCCGGAGCGGAACACGAACGGCGCCCAACTCCTCTTCAACACCCACGACGCCACGCTGCTGGCTCCGCAGAGCGAGGCGAACCTCCACCGGGACCAGGTGTACCTGGCGGCGAAGAACCCCCGTACCGGGGCCACCGAGCTCACGGCCCTCGTCGACTTCAGGGTCAGGGACGGGGTCGAGAATCTGGAGAAGCGCTACCTCGCAGGGCGCTACGGTGCGCTACCGTTCTTCGACGAAGAGCTTCTGGTGGGGATCGGGGCGAAGCGTGAGGCGGGGCAGGCCACTCGGCACGAAGAAGCAGAGCGCGAATACGCGTGAGCAGGAACGGCGGTTCCTGGTCTACTGCGAGGGCGAGGTCACCGAGAAGATCTACCTCCGCGGTCTGGTGAGGGACCTCCGGGGGAAGCCGATCTCGCTGAAGATCGGTAACAGTCACGGTGAGCCCTGGCTACTGGTGAGTTCCGCGATCGCACACGCGGCACGTGCGGACGAGCCCTTCGACGAGGTGTGGTGCGTACTCGACGTCGAGGCCCCGCAACAGGCACCGTCCCTCGCCCGAGCGCTGAAACTGGCCCGGGAGAGCGGCGTCAAGTGCGCGCTGTCCTCACCGTGCTTCGAGGTCTGGCTGCTGCTGCACTTCGGTCGGGGGCGGTCGTACTTGGCGAGCCACCAGGCAGCCAAGGAACTGGCCAAGGTCCTCAGGGGGTACGACCCGAAGGGTAAGGCGTTCGACTTCGAAGACGTGCGGATGCTCACCGCCGAGGCGCGCAGGGCAGCACTCGATCTGCACGACCGGCACGAGCAGCCGGGAAGGCAGATCGAGTGCTGGTGCGTCAGCAACCCGTGCACCTCGGTGGGCAGTTTGCTGGACGCCCTCGAATACAAGCCCTGATCGCTACAGGACGTCGTCCGCGTCGATGATGCGGTAGGCGTAGCCCTGCTCGGCCAGGAAGCGCTGCCGGTGGGCGGCGAAGTCCTGGTCGACGGTGTCGCGGGCCACCACCGAGTAGAAGTGGGCCGCGTGGCCGTCCGCCTTGGGGCGCAGGACGCGCCCGAGGCGCTGGGCCTCCTCCTGCCGGGAGCCGAAGGTCCCGGAGACCTGGATGGCGACGGTGGCCTCCGGCAGGTCGATCGAGAAGTTGGCCACCTTGGAGACCACCAGGACGCTGATCTCCTTGTTGCGGAAGGCGTCGAACAGCTTCTCGCGCTGGGCGTTGCTGGTCTCGCCCTTGATCACCGGCGCGTCCAGGACCTCGCCGAGCTCGTCCAGCTGGTCGATGTACTGGCCGATGATCAGCGTCTGGTCGTTCTCGTGCTTCTTGACCAGGGCCTCGACCACCCGCCGCTTGGTGGCGGTGGTCGCGCAGAACCGGTAGCGCTCCTCGGGCTCGGCGGTCGCGTAGGCGAGCCGCTCGGAGTCGGTCAGGGTGACCCGGACCTCGCAGCAGTCGGCGGGCGCGATGTAGCCCTGGGCCTCGATCTCCTTCCACGGGGCGTCGAAGCGCTTGGGGCCGATGAGCGAGAAGACATCGCCCTCGCGGCCGTCCTCACGGACCAGGGTGGCGGTCAGCCCGAGCCGGCGGCGGGCCTGCAGGTCGGCGGTGAACTTGAAGACCGGCGCGGGCAGCAGGTGCACCTCGTCGTAGACCACCAGGCCCCAGTTGCGGGCGTCGAACAGCTCCAGGTGGGCGTAGACGCCCTTCCGCTTGGTCGTCATCACCTGGTAGGTGGCGATGGTGACCGGCCGGATCTCCTTCCGGGTGCCGCTGTACTCGCCGATCTCGTCCTCGGTGAGCGAGGTCCGCTTGACCAGCTCGTGCTTCCACTGCCGGGCCGAGACGGTGTTGGTGACCAGGATCAGCGTGGTCGACTTGGCCTCGGCCATGGCGGCGGCGCCGACCAGCGTCTTCCCGGCCCCGCAGGGCAGCACCACGACGCCGGAGCCGCCGTGCCAGAAGCCCTCGACGGCCTGGGCCTGGTACGGGCGCAGCTGCCAGCCGTCCTGCTCCAGGTGGATGGGGTGCGCCTCGCCGTCCACGTACCCGGCGAAGTCCTCGGCGGGCCAGCCGAGTTTGAGCAGCACCTGCTTGATCTGGCCGCGTTCGGACGGGTGCACCACCACGGTGTCCGGATCCACCCGCGCGCCGACCAGCGGGGCGATCTTCTTGGAGCGCAGCACCTCCTCCAGCACCGGGCGGTCCGTGGTGCTCAGCACCAGGCCGTGGGTGGGGTGCTTGGTGAGCTGCAGCCGTCCGTAGCGGCCCATGGTGTCGGCCACGTCGACCAGCAGCGCGTGCGGGACGGGGTAGCGGGAGTAGGTGACCAGGGCGTCGACTACCTGCTCGGCGTCGTGGCCCGCGGCGCGCGCGTTCCAGAGCCCCAGCGGGGTGACCCGGTAGGTGTGCACGTGCTCTGGTGCGCGCTCCAGCTCGGCGAACGGCGCGATGGCGCGGCGGCAGTCGGCAGCCTTGGGGTGGTCGATCTCCAGGAGGAGAGTTTTGTCGCTCTGGACGATGAGCGGTCCGTCGTTCACGCGGGGAAGCCCTCCACTGGCTGACAGGTCTGTCGGGACTCGGACCCTCCAGTGTCCCGCATCCGCCGCGCGGGTGGGTGGGCTACTTCCACTCGTAGAACCTGCCGGTGGACTTCCCGTCCGGGCTGACCTCGTACTCGAACAGCCCGACGACGTCGTTGAGCCGCTCGAACTGCGGCGAGACGCTGGAGAAGAAGAGCGAGCCGCGCCAGCTGGTGCCGCCGCCCTCGGTGAAGTGGCCGATGCCGACGCCCTGCCAGCTGAGGGTGCCGCCGTCGGCGGACATGTCGACGCCCTGGCCCTCGCCGCGGAGCGTGCCGTCGGGGCGCAGTTCGGACTCGTAGGTGCCGAAGCCGTTGACCGCGGTGCCGTAGTAGCTGCCGGTGCCCGCGAAGGAGACCTCGACCAGCACGTGGCCGTCGCCGGCGGCGATGACGCGCCGGCCGGTGTCCTGGCCCTGGAATTCGCCGATGAGATCGCCGAGCATGATGACTCCTTTCGGGATCCCCTCTTCCGGAGTACGCCGGGTGCGACCCGCCGTCAAGGGCGGTCCTCCGTCACGGAGAAGGGCCGGCGCGCCGGCACCGCGCCTGGTGACCGGCGGGGGGCCGCGGCCGGTCGTGCGGCCGGTGACGGCCGGTGATCGCAGCGGGTGACCACCGGGCCGGTCGGTCGTTGAGCCGGGCATGAACAAGCCGAAGCGCGCCCTCACCGCTCTCGCCCTCGTCGGGACGGCCTTCGCCGCGACCGCCGCCTCCGCCGGCTCCGCCCACGCCCTCGCGGGCATCGGCGAGGGCCCGGGCGGGCTGATGACGGCCCCCGCCTTCCTGCTCGCCGACCTGGCCGGCGCCCCCGAGCTGCCGGTCGGCCAGGGCCAGATCGGCACCCTGGCGGACCAGGCGGTCAAGGAGAAGATGAAGGAGGCCCGGGGTCACTGAGCCGGCCGCCGGCCGCCTCGGGCGGCCGCGGGTGGAGGTCACTCGTCCAGTTCGGCCACGCCCGTGATCCGGTGCAGGGCGAAGGTCCGGACCTCGTCGGCGTGGTGGTCGAACGCCGTGACGAAACCGCCCTCCACCTTGACCGGGTCGATGATCCGCTGGCTGGCCAGCCCCTCGGCGTTGAGGTAGCCGATCCACATCCGCTCGCCGAGCAGCACCGCCGTCTGCAGTGCCGCCAGCGTCTCGGCGGCCGGGGTGCGCGGGAGCCGCTGGGCGTCCGGGGCCGGCTCGCGGCGCACCGCGGTGGCGGCGCGGTCGCCGGCCCGGATCGCCTTGATGGCGGCCGCGAGCAGGGTGTCGTCCGGCGTGGGCGGGCCGTCCGGGACCGGGACCGGGGCCGCGCGCGGCGGGGTCCGGTGGCTGTCCGGCCGGGTGATCAGGACGTCGCCCTCGGCGGATTCGGCCGCGGGCGCGTAGCCCATGGCGCGCAGTGTGGCGAGCAGGACGTCGGGCGCGACCTGGGCGGCCAGCACGGTGGGGGCGAGCAGCCGCAGCCGCAGGTCGGCGGCGCGGCGGTCGGCCAGGACCTCGCCGAGCAGCGCCGGGTCGTCACAGCGCAGGTACGAGGAGGCGGCGCCGACCCGCAGGATGCCGTGCCGGCGCGCGACGTCGTCGACCAGGTAGGCCAGCGGCTGCGGGACGGGCGTCCGCGAGTGCCGCTCCAGGAAGGCCTGGAGGTCGGCGGCGGTGCGACCGGCGTCGAGGGCCCGGCGGACCGACTCCGCGGTGAACCGGTAGACGGTGGCGCCGCCCTTGGACTCGACGTCGGCGCAGAGCGCGAGCGCCTGGGCGAGCGGGGTGAGCAGCGGGCCGGGCGCGATCGCGGTGAGGTCCGGCTGGAGGATGACGTGGTCCAGCGGCTGCGGGAGCAGCGGGGCGAGCACCTCGGCGGGATCGGCCTCGGCGGTGAGCAGCGCCCGGCCCGGAGCGGCGAGGGCGCCGCGACCGGTGATGCCGAGCAGCTCGGCCTCGGCGAGCGTCCAGGCGGTGAGGTCGTCGCGGAGCTCGCGGCCCGCGCCGTTGCCGGGGGCCGGCTGGGCCGGGACGTGACCGGCGGGGCTGGGGCCGGCCGGGGTGGGCCCGGCGACGGGGCCGGGGCCGGTGGCCGGGCCGCCGCGCAGCGGGCGCTGCCAGCGCAGGGTCGGCAGCAGCTCGTCCGCGGTGGCCGGGGTACCGGGCGGCAGCTCGGCGAGCAGCGCGAGGGTGGCCCGGCGGACGGACGGGGCCAGGGTGCGGTCCAGCTCGGGGCCCAGGACGGCGCGCAGCCTGCCCTTGCCGTCCGGGGTGCCGGCCAGCGCGGGTACCCGGGTGGCGGCGAGCCAGCTCTCGGCCAGCAGCGTCCAGCGGTCGGCGGTGTCCTGCTGCAGCCAGCCGTCGTACGCCGGGGTCGGCGCCCAGCGCTCGTCGGCCTCCGTGTCGGGGGCCAGCAGGCCTGCGGTGTAGGCGAGTTCGAGCCAGAAGGCGGCCTGCTGCTCGGTGGTCTCCAGTGCCTGAGCGGTCCGCTTGAGGTCGCGGACGCCGAGTCCGCCGGCCCGCAGGGTGGGCGGCGGGTTGAGGCCCCAGAGGTCGAGCACCTCCTCGACGGTGCGCACGGCGGTGTGGGCCTGCCCGGCGGCGGTGCGGTCCACGGTCTGCGGATCGCGCGGGGCGCCGGCCGGGGCGGGCTCGGGCTGGACCGGCTCGACCGTGCGGTGGCTGCGGCCGCCGCGCAGGTGCAGGGCGAGCTCGCGGGGCAGCACGACGCTGCCGGGGCCGCTGGGCAGCAGCAGGCCGCGGGCGAGCAGCCACTCCACCGGGCTCTGGGCGTCCTCGGCGGTGACCGGGCGGGTGGCGTCCGGGACGGTGCCGGTGGGCGGGCCCCAGACCAGCCGGTCCAGCAGCCGCAGGGCCGGCTCCGGGGCGGAGGCGAGCAGGGCTTCGCAGCGCGCCCGGTCGCTGAGCAGCGCGGTGAGCGCGGCCACCGCGGTGACCGGGTCCGGGGTGGCGGGCTGTCCGGCGGAGGCGAGGAGCTGCTGGAGCCGGGCCGGGGACATGCCGACCGTGGCGTCGGCGAGCGTCGGACCGAGGCCGGTGCGGCCCGGGTTGGCGGCGGTCGGCGCGAGTGCCTCGCGGGCCGCGATGACCAGGCGCAGCCCGTTCTCCGGGCCCCAGATCAGGGCGCGGTCGCGCAGGGTGGCGAGCGCCCGGGGGAGGGCCGCGGCGACGGCGGCCCGGTCGGCGGTGGTCAGCGGCGTGGCGCCCGGGTGCGGCTTGACCTTGGCCGGCCCGGTGAGCAGCGTGCGGACGGTGGCCGGCGAGGCGCCGTCCGGGGCCACCGCCAGCGCCTCGGCGACCTGCAGGGTGAAGCGGTCGAGGCGCTCCAGCGCACGCAGGGCGGAGGCGCGGGAGGAGAGCCGGGCGGCGAGCTGGGTGAGGTCACCGGGGACGGGGTTGAGCAGATCGGGGCGGGACCGGAGCAGGGTGGCGAGGTCGTCGTCCGCGCGGCCGCGGAGCTCCTCCGCGAGGGTGCGGGGGGCGGCGGCCCTGCCGGGGCGTTGCGGGGTGGGGCGTCGGGCCGCGGGGCGTTGCGGGCCCTGCTGTGTGGTCATTCGACCTAGGTTAGTCGGGTGGGGCGACGGTGGGGACCGGTCGGCGTGGGCGCGGTTCGGCTGGGTACCGTCTGACCGGCGGGGACGGGCACGGGCGAGGCGGGGTGTGGGGCGATGGCGGACGGCGGGACGGCCGGCGGCGAGTGGTGGCGCAAGCAGGGGCCGTGGACTGCTCCGGCGGGTGACGGCGCGGGCCAGGGCGCGGGTGGCGGCGCAGGCGCCGGCGTAGGCAGCGGTGCGGGCGCGGGTGGCGGCGCGGCCTCTGCGGACGAGGACAGCGTGTACAGCGCGGAGCCGCCGGTGGGCGCCCCGGCCGTTCCGCCGCGGCCGTCCGCGCCGCCGCGGTCCGGGTCGTCGGGTTCCGGGTCGTCCGACTCCGGGAAGCCCGGCCCGTCGGTGCCGGGACCGTCCGAGTCGCCCGGGCCGTCCGGGCCGGTGCGGCGCCCGGCGGCGCGCGCGGCCGACGCGGGCTCGCGGTGGGAGGCGCAACTGTCCCCGGACATGGGCGCCGACGAGGACGCCCTGCCGCCGTCGTTCCTGGCCGCGCACGCCGACGGCTGGGACTACGTGGAGATCGACTTCTCGGGCGGGTCGGGCCGGCCGGTGACGCCCGTGCCCGAGCAGCGCAGCTCGCCCGAGGACGCCCCGGCGCAGCAGCCGGCCGCCGAGGAGGCCCCGACGAGGCTCCGGGGCCGGAAGGCCCGGGCGCGGGCGAAGGAACGGGCCGGGGCGGCCCCGCCGCAGCAGGTCCCCGGCGCCGCGCCGCCCGCCGCGGCGGGCGAGCCGGGCAGGCCCTCCGCCCTGGCCGGGCGCCGGCCGTCCCCGCTGCTGCTGCTCGCCGCGGTGGTGCTGGTCGGTGGTGCCGTGACCGGCCAGCTCCTGGTGATGCTGGTGGGCTGGGCCCTCGGCTGGATGTCCCGCCGACTCTCGGACCTCACCCGTAAGTTCGCCGTCCTCGGTATCCCGCTGGCGACGATGAGCGGGACCACGCTCTGGTACTGGGGCCGCGCACAGGGCCGGTGGGGCGAGGCGCTCCAGCCGGGTCAGCAGGCCGGGCAGGTCGCCTGGTCGGCGGCTCCGGGCGTGCTGCGCCTGGCGGCGGTGCTGTCGGCGCTGTTCCTGGTGGCCGTGGCGCTGAAGCGGCGGGCGCAGCCGGAGGGGTGAGCCGGCGGGGCGGGCCCGGCGGGAACGGCCCCCCGCCCGTCGGAGCGTCAGCCTGCCGGAGCGTCAGCCTGCCGGGGCTCCCGCACGTCGGAGCTCCCGCTCGTCGGAGCGTCCGCACGTCGAAGCCCCGCCCGCCAGGCCGTGGGCGCGTCCCGGGCTCACCCGTCGGCGATGGTGACCCGGCGGCGGAAGGTTTCCGGGGCGCCGAGGTGGTCGACGATCCACGCGGCGATCGTCGCGCGGCTCGCCGTGCCCGCCCGGGCGAGCGGGAGTCCGTACGACACCCGGGGGCTCGCGGCGGCCGGCCCGTCCTTGAGCATCGGCGCCCGGACCACGGTCCAGACCGTGTCGGACCCGGTCAGCACCTCCTCCATCCGGGCCAGGTCCCGGTGGACCTCCCGGTAGAGCCGGTCGACCACCAGCCTGGTGACCACCCGCTGGGCGAACGGCAGGTGGTCGGTCTCCAGCCCGGCCGAGGACATCACCACCACGTGCCGGGCCCCGCCCGCCCGCGCGGCGGCCACCAGCTCCCGCGCGCCGTCCGAGAAGACGGTGGTGGCGGCCCGGCCGGAGGTGCCGAGCGCCGAGACCACCGCGTCCTGGCCCGCCAGCGGCTCGTGCAGCGAGCCGGGTTGGTGGACGTCCGCCTGGGCGGTGAGCGGGGTGCCGTGCGCGAACTCCGGCAGTCGGGCGGGGGTTCGGGCCACCGCGGTGACGGTGTGTCCGGCGGCCAGGGCCAGGTCGACGACCAGGCGGCCGGTGCGTCCGGCGGCGCCGACGACGGCGATCTTCATCAGGTCCTCCCAGGGGGTCGGTCCTTGTGATTCATTCAGACAGCCTGTATGACTGAAATCAAGTGAACCACAGATCCGACCCGAAGGAGCGATGGCACATGGGAGTTCGCTACCCCGACCTGGCCGGGAAGGTCGCCGTAATCACCGGAGGCAGTCGCGGCATCGGCGCCGGGACCGCCCGCGCGTTCGCCCGGCAGGGGGCCGCGGTCGCCGTCCTCGGCCGCGACGAGGCCGCCCTCGCGGCCGTCGCGGAGCAGCTGCGCGACCTCGGCGCCAAGGCGCTCGGCCTGGTCGCCGACTGCACCGACGCCGCCGCGCTCGGGCCCGCCGCCACCAGGATCGAGGCGGAGCTGGGCCCGGTGGACGTCCTCGCGGCGTTCGCCGGCGGCAACGGCCACCCCGTACCGACCGTCCGGGAGACCGAGGAGCACTGGCGGTCCGTCCTGGACGGCAACCTCACGGCCACCTTCCTCACCGTCCAGGCCTTCCTGCCGGGCCTGCTGGAGCGCCGCAGCGGCTCGGTGATCACCATGGCGTCCACCGCCGGGCGGTTGCCGAGCGGTTCGTCCGCCGCGTACGCCGCCGCGAAGGCGGGCGTCCTGATGTACTCCCGCCACCTCGCCCTGGAGCTGGCGGGCGAGGGCGTGCGGGTCAACGCGATCGCGCCCGGCGCGGTCCGGACCGAGCGGACCGACACCGTCATGCCGGCGCCGATCCAGGCGGCGGTCGCGGCGGCCCACCCCCTCGGGCGGCTCGGCGAGCCGGAGGACGTCGCGGCGGCCACGCTCTTCCTGGCCTCCTCGGCGTCCTCGTGGATCACCGGCCAGACGCTGGACGTCAGCGGCGGGCGGGTCATCGTCTGAGGCGGGGGCGGAGCCGGAGGCCGCTCGCGCCCGTGCTCCGCCCGGGCGCCGGGCGATCGGGGATACTGCCTGTTCACGGCGGCCGTGGCAGCGGCGTCGGGACGAGCGAGTGGAGGCGAGCGCGATGAGCCCCCGGTCCTACCGGATGGGACAGCGGCAGGCGGACGTCGACGGTACGCGTGCGCGGATCGTCGAGGCCGCGCGGGCCCAGCTGACCGCGACGGGCGCGCTCTCGCTCGACGCGGTGGCGAAGCGGGCCGACGTCGCCCGGGCCACCGTCTACTACCAGTTCGGCTCCAAGACCGGCCTGCTGGAGGCGGTCTGCGACGCCCTGGCCGAGCAGGGCGGGATGGCGCGCCTGGCCGAGGCGTTCAGCCGGCCGGATCCGTGGGCGGCGGTGGACGGCTTCGTCGAGGTGATGGGCGGCTTCTGGGCGGTGGACCGGGTCTGCACCCGGCGGCTGCGCGCGCTGGCGGCGCTCGACGAGGAGGTCGGCAGGGTCGTCGCCGAGCGCGACGCCCGGCGGCGCGAGGGCACCCGGGTGCTCGCCGCCCGGATCGACGGCGGGCCGCGGGACGCGGCGGCGGTGCTCTTCGTCCTCACCGGTTTCGAGACCTTCGACGCCCTCGCCGGGGAGGAGGTCGGGCCCGACGGCGACCTCCGGACGGCGGTCCCCGCCGTCACCCGGCTGGCCAGGGCGGCGCTGGGCGGCCCGCCGGCCTGAGCCGGGCTCCGGCCCGTTGGGGCGGCCTCGGGCTGACGCGGCCGTCCCTGACGGCAGGGCCCGCCCCTGTCGTCAGGGCCCGGCCCTGCCGTCAGGGCCGCCGGGGTCCACCGCCGTCACGCACCCAGGAGGCGCTGCAGCTCGTCCAGGACGAAGTTGGCCCCGGTGTACCCGACGCCCTGGAACCAGAGCTGGTCGTCCACCTCGAAGGCCCGGTGCGCCTTCACGGCGCCCAGCGCCTGCCAGACCGCGCCGGCCAGGACCGCCGTCGCGCCCGACCGCGCCGGGTCGCCGTACGAGGCGTACAGCAGCAGGTCGCCGTCGGCCCTGGCGAGCTGGTCTTCCGGGACCTCCACGTCGAACTGGTCGACGTTCTGCGCGTCCGGCCGGCCTAGCTGGACGTCGGCCAGCACCGTGCCCGGGAAGTTCTGCCTCCCGTACATCCGGATCCCGCCGCCCTCGACGAACCGCACCAGGCTGACCCGCCGGCCCGAGGCCCTGGCGCTCGACAGCGCCTGCACCACCTGCGCGACGTGCCGCTGGTAGGAGGAGACGAACGCGGCCGCCGCGGCCTGCCGGCTCAGCGCCTGGGCGTGCACCTGGAAGTCGGCCCGCCACGGTGCGCCGGTGGTCTGGGTCATCACCGTGGGGGCGATCTCGCGCAGCTGGTCGTACCGGGCGCCGTCGCGGGCCTGGTTGGTGAGGATGAGGTCCGGGCGCAGGGCCCGGATCGCGGAGAGGTCCGGCGCGCCGATCGACCCGACCCGGGTGATCCCGCTCAGCCGGGACGTCGGCCAGTAGTCCGGGAAGCCCGCGTCGGCCGCCGCCAGGGCCGCACCGACCGGGGTGATGCCCAGGGTGAGCGCCGAGTCGAGCTCGGCGGTGTCCAGCGTGACGACGCGCATCGGGGCACCCGGAACCGTGACCGGCCCGTTGGCGGTGTTGACGGTGACCGGCGGCCGCGGGTCCGGGCTCGGCGGGGACGCGGCGGCTGCCGAGGCGGCGCCGTCCAGCGGCGGGGTGCTGTGCCGTGCGCTGCATCCGGCGAGGGCGGCGGCGCCGACTGCCGCGAGCAGCGTGCGGCGGGTGATCGGGGGCATCGGCGGTCCTCGGGCGGGTCGAACGCGGTGGCGGCGCGTCGATTATGTCCGAATTGCCCGCTGGGTGTCCGCCTCCACCGCCCACCGGCGCGCCCGGGACGACCAGCGGCGTGCCGGTCACCGGGCCCGGCACGACCACCGACTCCACCTGGCGCCGCCGCAGGAGACCGACCGCTGCGCCTGCGCCGCCCGGAGCCGGGGAAGTCCGGGCGAAGCGTTCCCGCAACAGCCCCCGGGCCGCCGGGCGGGCGTTGGATAGCCTGACGGCATGCCCGCGAACCCGGACGCCCCGCCCCCGCTCACGGTCGGCTTCGACCTCGACATGACCCTGCTGGACACCCGGCCCGGCATCAAGGCGACCTACCTGGCGCTCGCCGCCGAGACCGGCGCGTTCATCGACGCGGACCTGGCGGTCTCCCGGCTCGGGCCGCCGCTCCTGGACGAGCTGCGCAACTGGTTCCCGGCCGAGCACCTGGCGGAGATCGCCGACCGCTACCGCACGCTCTACCGCGAGCACGCCTTCGAGCCCACCGTCGCGCTGCCCGGCGCGCACGCCGCCGTCGAGGCGGTCCGCGCGCACGGCGGCCGGGTCGCGGTGATCACCGGCAAGTACGAGCCGAACGCGCGGTTGCACCTGGACCACGCCGGCCTGCACGCCGACGCGCTGGTCGGCGACCTCTGGGCGGAGACCAAGGGCGCCGCGCTGCGCGAGCACGGCGCGAGCGTCTACGTCGGCGACCACCTCGGCGACATCCGGGGCGCCCGGCACGCGGACGCCGTCGCGGTCGGCGTGGCCACCGGCCCGTACCCGGCCGAGGAGCTGCTGGCGGCCGGCGCGGACGTGGTGCTGGCCGACCTCACGGAGTTCCCGGCCTGGCTGACCGGCCACCTCGCCGCGGCGTCCTGAGGGCCCCGGCGTTCCCGAGGGGCCCGCCGCCCCGACGGCCGTCCGGTGCTGCCGCGCCGCGGGTCCGCGGCGGCTCAGCTCCCGGCGCGGACCCGGCGGCGCTGGGCGCGGGCGGAGAGCACCATCCCCGTCAGGGCCAGCAGGAACCCCAGCGGCATCAGCATGCTCAGCCAGTACGCGGTCGTCGGCAGCGGCGTCAGGTGCAGGAACAGCGGCACGAAGGTGGCGAGCGTGGCGAGCGCGCCGAGTCCGAAGACGATCGCTCCGGACTTGACGTAAAGGTCGCCGCGGTCGGCGCTCTTGCTGCTCACTGGGGTGCTCCTCTGCGGGTCGGGCTGCCGCACCAGTCTGGCAGAGGCCCGGTGCGGCCGCCGGACCGGACCGCTCCGCAGGCGGTCCGGTCGGTCACGTTGCGCAGTTTCCCGGGAGCTGGGAGTTTTGATCCCTGCTGAGCGGGGGTATGCAGGCTGTGCCGAGGGGTGCGACAGGTGCGCCCCGTCTCCTCAGACCCGGGGGTGTGAGCCAGTGGAAAGCGCCGAGTCGCGCCCCGGCCGTGCCAGTACCGGGTCGTCCGTGGCCGCGAGAGCCCCGCACGGAAGCTTCGCGGAACGCGGATGAGGCAGTAACGGACCGTTAGTCTGCTCCCTGCGCGTACCGACCATGAGCGTCTTGCCGGGCGTCCGCCCGAGGTCGGCCCGCCACCCCATCACCCAGTGATCCCCGGCCAGGTCCGGGATCCCTCACACCCACGACGAGGACTGTTCGAGATGCCCACCGGCCAGGTCAAGTGGTTCAACGAGACGAAGGGCTTCGGCTTCCTGTCGCGCGACGACGGGGGCGACGTCTTCGTCCACACCAAGGCGCTGCCCGCCGGTGTCACCGCGCTGAAGCCGGGCCAGCGGGTCGAGTTCGGCGTGGTGGCGGGCCACCGCGGCGACCAGGCGATGGGGGTGCAGCTGCTGGACGCGCTGCCGTCGGTGGCCGCGGCGCAGCGCAAGAGCCCGGACGACATGGCGGCTCTGGTGCAGGACCTCATCACGATGATGGACGCGGTGCTGCCGGGCCTGCAGCACGGCCGCTACCCGGCCAAGCCGACCGGCCAGAAGCTGGCCGGGGTGCTGCGCGCGGTGGCCGACCAGTTCGACATCTGACCGGAGCGTGCCGGCGCGCCCCGGACGGATGCGCACCCGCCCCCGGGCGGTGCGTGTCCGTCGGGGCGCGCCGTGCTGTCTGCGGGGCCGCCCGGAGCCGGGAGGCCCCGAGGTCCGGCGCGTCCGCGGCCGGAGGGGCTGCGTGTTTGCGCTCAGAGGTCCAGCGCGTCCGGGGCGAGCGGGGGCACCAGCCCCTCCTCGGCGGCCCGGGTGAGCAGCGCCCGGACGGCGCCGTAGCCCTCCTCGCCGAGGTCCGCGGTGAACTCGTTCACGTACAGCCCGATGTGCTGGTCGGCGACGGCCGGGTCCATCTCCTGGGCGTGCGCCAGCACGTACGCGCGGCTCGCCGACGGGTCCGCCCACGCCTGCCGGACCGATTCGCGGATCGTCCCGGCGAGCGCCTGCAGCCGCTCGGACCCGAGCGAGCGCCTGGCGATGATCGCCCCGAGCGGGATCGGCAGGCCGGTCTCCCGCTCCCAGGCCTCGCCCATGTCGGCGAGGCGGTGCAACCCGTACTGCTGGTAGGTGAACCGGGCCTCGTGGATCACCAGGCCGGCGTCGACCCGGCCGTCCCGGACGGCGGGCATGATCTCGTGGAACGGCAGGACGACGATCTCCCCGAAGCCGCCGGGCACCGCCTTGGCCGCCCAGAGCCGGAACAGCAGGTAGGCCGTGGAGCGCTCGGACGGCACCGCGACGGTCCGGCCGGTCAGGTCGGCGCCGCCCGCGCCCGCCGCGAGCTCCGGACGGGTCAGCACCAGCGGGCCGCAGCCGCGGCCGAGCGCGCCGCCGCAGGGCAGCAGCGCGTACTCGTCCAGCACCCAGGGCAGCGCGGCGTAGCTGACCTTGAGCACGTCCAGCTCGCCGCGTTCGGCCAGGCCGTTGGTGACGTCGATGTCCGCGAAGGTGACCTCGGGCGCGTCCGCACCGGGCACCAGGCCGTGCGCCCAGGCGTGGAAGACGAAGGTGTCGTTCGGGCAGGGCGAATAGGCGATGCTCAGCGGTTCAGCCACGGCGGGCCTCCTTCAGGAACTCCGGACAGGGCAGCGCGGCGAACGCCCGCTCCAGTGCGGCCAGCGCCTCGCCGATCCGCCAGGCGGCCCGGTCGCGCGGTCCGACCGGGTTGGAGACGGTGCGCAGCTCGAAGGCCGGGACGCCGTGCCGGGCGGCGGCCTCGGCGACCCCGAACCCCTCCATGGCCTCAGCCGCCGCGTCGGGGTGGCGGGCGGTCAGGGCGGCGGCGCGCTCGCCGCTGCCGGTGACCGTGGAGACGGTGAGCACGGTGCCGGTGACCACCGGCCCGGCGGCCCCGGCGGCCAGCGCCTCGGCGGCCAGCGCCACGGCGGTCGGCGGCGGGGTGTGCCGGACGGTGCCGAAGCCCAGTTCGGTGACGTCGGCGAAGCCCTCCGGGGTCTCGGCGCCGAGGTCGGCGGCGACCATCGCCCCGGCGAGCACGGTCGCGCCGATCGGCGCCCGCGGGGCGAAGCCGCCGGCGATCCCGGCCGAGACGACCGCGTCGTACCGGTGGGCGGCGAGCGCGGCGGACGCACCCGCGGCGGCGGCGGCCGGGCCGACCCCGGCGGCCAGCACGTCCACCTCCGGACCGTCCGCGTGGCGCACCCGGTGCAGTCCGCCGCCGGGCAGCGGAGCCGGTTCGGCGGAGCCGGGGAGGCCGCGCAGGACCGCCTCCGCCTCCGCGGGCACCGCGACGACGACGAGCAGCCGGCCCTGCTCGGGGGCCGACTGCTCGCCGGGAAGCCGTACGGTCACCGGGACGGCCGTCAGTGGTCCTGGGTGTTCAGCTGGAAGTACCAGACGCCGTAGATCGCGTCCGGCTGCTTCGGGTCGGACTCGACCACGGTGATCAGGGTCTTGCCGGACGAGTTGAGCGCCTTGGAGGCCTGGACGGTGCCCGAGTAGGTCGAGCCCTTGGCCGCGGAGGCCAGCACGAAGCGGCCGCCCTGGCCCTGGCCGCCGTTGGAGTTGGCCCACCAGCCGCGGTCCGCCACGTCCGGGGTCACCCCGAGGCCGATGCCGTCACTGGGGACCACGTCGGACTTGGGGAGCTTGCCCTCGTCCAGGGCCTTGCCCGCCTTCTCCTGGCACTCCTCCTGCTGCTGGTCGGTCAGCGGCTTGCCGTCGTTGAAGCAGAAGGGGTCCTCCTCCATGGAGGAGGTGCCGACGGTGAGGGTGACGCGGTGGTCGCTCGGCTCGGGCTGGTCTTTCGCGTAGGCGACCGACCCGACGACCGTGCCGACGCCGATCACGACGACGGCGCCGAGGGCGGCGATGACACGGGTGTTGAGGCTCATGCGTCAGAGGCTACCGGGCTTTCCCGATCACGCTACGCGGGGGTGGGCAGCCGCGTGTTGCGCCCGGTCGGTCAGGCGACCCGGGGAGCGGTGGCGCGGTGGCGCAGGCCGATCCGCAAGAGCGAGCGGACCGTCAGGAGCAGCACCACGCCGACCACCGCGGCCGCCACGGAGAGGCCCAGCACGCCGTTCAGCGGAAGCAGGATGCCGACCGTCCCGCCGGCCACCCAGGAGAGCTGGAGCAGGGTCTCCGAACGGGCGAAGGCCGAGGTCCGGACCGCCTCGGGGACGTCGCGCTGGATCAGCGCGTCCAGCGCCAGCTTCCCCAGCGAGGCCGACACCCCGGCGACCCCGGCGACCGCGATCACCGTCACCACCCCGTACCAGAGCGCGGCGGCGGCCGTGGCGCAGGTGGCCAGCAGCAGCATGGCGGTGACCGTCGCCTCCGACCCGCGGGTGCGCAGCCAGGAGCCGAGCACCGAGCCGAGCGCGTTCCCGGTACCGGCGGCCAGCGCCACCAGGCCGAGCGCGAGGGTCGGCTGCAGCCCGCCGATCGGCTCGGTGCGCAGCAGGAAGGCCAGGAACATCACCAGGAAGCCGACCAGCCAGCGCAGTGCCGACATCGCCCGCAGCGCCAGGATCACCGAAGGGCCGACGGTGCGCAGCGACGCCTTCGGGGCGGGGGGCCGGGCGGTCTGCCCGGAGGGGCCGACGGTGCCCGCGGCCTGGCCGTGCACCTCCGCGTGCAGCACGGCGCGCTGCTCGCCCTTGGCCGAGTCCACCTTGTGCGGCAGGTGGAAGGCCATCAGGGTGCCGACCACGAAGACCAGGAAGGCGCCGCGCAGCGGCCAGCCGGGCCCGATCAGGTGCAGCAGTCCGCCGACGCCGGCCGCCACCATGGTGGCCAGCAGTCCCGCCAGGGTGACCCGGGAGTTCGCCTTCACGAGGGACAGCCGGCTGGGCAGCAGCCGGGGCACCACCACGCTGCGCACCACGCCGTAGGCCTTGGACGCCACCAGGACGCCGAGCGCCTCCGGATAGAGCGCCAGTCCGCCGCCGGCCACGGTGCTCGCCATCGTCCAGGCCAGCACCGCGCGGGCCAGCATGGACATCGCCATCGCGGCCCGGCGGCCGTGCGGCAGGCGGTCCAGCAGCGGGCCGATCACCGGGGCGAGGACGGCGAACGGCGCCATCGTGATCAGCAGGTAGAGCGCCACCCGGCCGCGGGCCTCGCCGGTGGGGACGGAGAAGAAGATGGTGGAGGCGAGCGCGACGGTGATCAGCATGTCGCCGAAGGAGTTCAGGGCGTGCAGCTCGATCAGCTTGGCGAGTCCGGACTCGCCGGCCCCCTCGGCGGAGGTGGCCCGGCGGATCCGCCGGCCGGTGCCGTGCACGACCTTGCCGGTGCGCGAGCCGGCGGCGGAGGCGGTGCGGATCAGGAAGTGCCGGCGGGGCTCCTCCGGTTCCTCGTCATCGAGGTCGGTGGGGGCGTCGGAGCCCGGGTGCCCGTCCGGGTACCCGCCCTTGTCGGGGTGCCCGCTCCCGTCGGGGGGCCCGCCGGACACGGCGGTCGCGCCGGCCGGGTGCGCCGGTTGCCCGGCGGGACCGGGGTCGACGGGATCCGGGGGCGTAGACGAGGCGTCCACCGGCTGCGGGTCGCCCGCAGCGAGGACCGGAGGCTGCTGCCGCGGCACGGCGCCCGCCTCGTCGTCGGGACTGCCGGCCTGCGAAGCGTGCAGTGCGTGCTGCGACGGGTTCTCGTCCGCCACATGCCCATCCTGCCCCAGAATCGGTACCGCAACGCGGGATTCCGGTCCGCGCGGCGCGGCCGCGGCGGCGGCGGCGTCCGCCCCGGACTGTGCCGGGTGGCCGACCGGCGGGTAGCCTGCCCAGGTCCGACCCACCAGCGGCCGCGGCCGGCCGGACCGGAAGAGCGGCGCGGCCGGTACCGCTGGCGGCCCGTGGTCGCGCAGAATGGACGAGGGACACCGAGCCGCGACGGAACGGGCAAAACGCCGCAGGCAACAGAAGAACTGGGAGAGAATCGACGCCGTGAGTGCTGCGATGCGAAGCCGTACCCCCGATCGGCTCTGTGCCGAGGCCGTCGAACTCGCCCGACAGGCAGCGAACGAGGCCGTCGGAGCCGAAGCCGTCGGGGCCCACCTCGGTGCCCAGGCGGACGCCGACCGCGTCGTCACCCACACCTTCGAGTGCCTGGACGCCGCCTACCGCGGCTGGCACTGGGCCGTGACCGTCGCGCGCGCCCCGCGCGCCAAGAACGTCACCCTGGACGAGGTCGTGCTGCTGCCGGGCCCCGACGCCGTCCTCGCCCCGCAGTGGGTGCCGTGGAGCGAGCGGCTGCGCCCCGGCGACATGGGCCCGGGCGACCTGCTGCCCACCGACGCGGACGACCTGCGCCTGGAGCCGGGCTGGACCGGCGAGGACGAGCCGGCGCCGAACTCGGCGATGGCGCTGGCCGCCCCGGAGGACGTGGTCGTCAGCGACCCGGACATCCAGCCCGCCCCCGCCCGCGCCGAGATCCGGGCCGTCGCCGCGGAGCTCGGCATGGGCCGCAGCCGGGTGCTCTCCCGCCTCGGCCTGCACCTCGCCGCCGACCGCTGGGAGAAGGCCCACGGGCCGCAGACCCCGATGGCGCAGGCCGCCCCGGCCTCCTGCGTCAGCTGCGGCTTCCTGATCCCGATCGGCGGCTCGCTCGGCCAGGCCTTCGGCGTCTGCGGCAACGAGTTCGGCCCGGCCGACGGGCAGATCGTCTCCTTCGCGTACGGCTGCGGCGGCCACTCCGAGGCGGCCGTGATCCCGGCTCCGCCGGCGCCGTCCGAACTGATCCTGGACGAGCTGGTGGTCGAGCCGATGCAGCTGCACCCCGACCGCACCACGGGCTCGGTCGAGCCCGACGCCCCCGCCGAGGAGCTCGGCCACTCCTGATCCCGTGCCCCGTGACCCCGCGCTCCCGGCCGGCCCTCCCGGTCGACCGGCCGCGCGGCGGTCCCGGCGGACCGATGTCCGCCGGTCGGAACGCATCGCGGCCCGCCCACCTGCGCAGGTGGGCGGGCCGCGGCCGTTCCGGGGGGCGGCACGGCCCCACCCCGGTCGGCCGGGGGTGCCCGGCCGGGGGAGAATGCCCCCCGTACGAAGTACAGGGCGGCGGAAGGCGGCAGGTCCAGTGGAACCTCGGATCATCGGCAGCGGAACGGACGAGCACCGCGCGGACCCCTTCGGCAGCGCCGCGCTGCGCCGCCGGGTGCTGGACGCCTGGGCCGCCTCCCCGGCCCGGTTCCGGGAGGACGCCAACGCCGAGGAGGAACTCGCCCTCGGCGGCTACCGGGACCGCCTGGTGGTCGAGTTGGCGCAGAACGCGGCCGACGCGGCGCTCCGCGCGGGCGGCGCCCCCGGCCGGCTCCGGCTCACCCTGGCGGACGGCGTCCTGGCCGCGGCCAACACCGGCGCGCCGCTGGATGCGGCCGCCGTCGAGTCGCTCTCCACGCTGCGTGCGTCCTCCAAGCGGGACGCGGCCGCCGGCCGGCCCACCGTGGGCCGGTTCGGCGTCGGCTTCGCCGCCGTCCTCGCGGTCACCGACGAGCCCGCGGTGCTCGGCGCGGCCGGCGGCGTGCGCTGGTCGCTCGGCGAGGCCCGCTCGCTGGCCGAGGCGCAGCCCGCACTGGCCGACGAGCTGCGCCGCCGGGACGGCCACGTGCCGCTGCTGCGGCTCCCGTTCGCCGCCGAGGGGCCCGCCCCGGACGGTTACGACACGGTCGTGGTGCTGCCGCTGCGGGACGCCGCCGCCGAGGACCTGACCCGCCGGCTGCTGGCCGGTGTCGACGATGCCCTGCTGCTGACCCTGCCCGGGCTGGCCGAGGTCGTGGTGGAGACCCCGGAGGGCACCCGCACGCTCACCCGGTCGGCCGCAGCGCCGCGGCCGGACGGCGTCACGGCGATCACCGTCACCGACGACGCGGGCGGGCGGCTGCGCCGGACCGTCTGGCAGACCGCCGTGGCCTCCGGCACCCTGGACGCCGCGCTGCTCACCGACCGGCCCACCGAGGAGCGTGCCCGCCCGTACTGGACGGTGACCTGGGCCGTCCCGGTCGGCCCGGACGGCGCCCCGCAGGCGCCCGGCATCGCGCCCGTGCTGCACGCCCCCACGCCCAGCGACGAGCCGCTCGGCCTGCCCGCGCTGCTGATCGCCTCCTACCCGCTGGACTCCACCCGCCGGCACGTCGCGCCGGGCCCGCTGGCCGACTTCCTCACCGAGCGCGCCGCCGAGGCCTACGCCGACCTGTTGCGCGCCCGCGGCGGCGACCTCGGCTCGCTCGGCCTCGTCCCCGGACCGCTCGGCGAGGGCGCGCTGGACAACGCGCTGCGCGCCGCGATCCTCTCCCGGCTGCCCGGCACGCCGTTCCTGCCGCACCCGGCGCCGGTCGAGGAGGGCACGCCGGCGCTGCGGCCCCGGGACGCGACGCTGCTGGAGGGCGCGGACGAGTCGGTGGTCGAGGCGCTGGCGCCGATCTTCCCGGGGCTGTTGCCGGCCGGTCTGGAGCGCCGCACCGAGCTGAGGGTGCTGAAGGTGCGCCGGGTGCCGCTGGCCGAGGTGGTCGACCAGCTCGGCGGGCTGGACCGCGAGCCGGCCTGGTGGCGCAACCTCTACGCGGCGCTCGGCGCGGCCGACCCGGAGGCGCTCGGCGCGCTGCCCGTCCCGCTGGCCGACGGCCGTACCGTCACCGGCCCGCGCCGGGTCCTGCTGCCCTCCGACGCCGCCGAGTGGGCGGCCTACCCCGGCTACCCCGAGGCGCTGGCCGGCGCGCTGGCCCTGCTCGACCTGCGCCTCGCCCACCCGGAGGCCGCGCACCCGCTGCTGGCGAAGCTCGGCGCCGGCACCGCCACCCCCGCCGGCGTGCTGGACACGCCCGAGGTGCGGGCCGCCGTCGCCCGCTCCTACGAGCTGGCCGAGGAGGACCTGGACGCCGCCGCCGACCTCGCCGACTCGGTGCTCGCCCTGGTCAAGGCGGCCGCCCCGGCGGTCGGCGAGCACCCGTGGCTGGCCCGGCTGGCGCTGCTGGACGACGAGGGCGAGCCGGCCCGCGCGGGCGAGCTGATCCTGCCCGGCAGCCGGCTCGCCGCCGTCGCCCGGGAGGACGACGCGGGCTGGGTGGACGACGAGCTGCTGGAGCGCTGGGGCCCCGAGGTGCTCGCCGCCGCCGGCGTGCCGGCCGAGTTCGTGCTGGTCCGGGCCGAGGACGTGGTGCTCGACCCGGACGACCTGGAGCGGCTCGACCCGACCGCCCCCGCCGACCGCGCGGCCGGCGGCCACCCGACCGGCCTGCTGGACGAGGCCCCGGACGGCCTCGCCGAGTGGGCCGAGGACGCCCTGGAGGCGCTGCACGCCGATGACGGCGACCCGGTGGGCGTGCCGCCCGTCGCCGCCGAGCTGCTGGCCGTGCGCGACCTCGACCTGGTGGACGACGACGCCTGGCCCGAGGCGCTGGCCGCGCTCGCCCGGCCGCCGTACCGGGACGCCGTCGTCAACCCCGTCCGCACCCTGCTGCCCGACGGCTCCTACGCCGACCTGCCGCCGTACACCGCCTGGTGGCTGCGCGATCACCCGGTGCTGGACGGACGCGAGCCGGCCGGTCTGCGCGCGGCCGGCGCCGACCCGCTGCTGCGCGGCCTCTACGACGAGGCGCGGACCACGCTGGACGAGCAGTTCCTGCACGCGCTCGGGGTGCGCACCACGCTGACCGCGCTGCTCGCCGAGCCGCATGGCCCGGACGAGCTGCTGGACCGGCTCACCGACCCGGCCTCCGAGGTCGGCCACCGCCAACTGCACGGCATCCACAGCGCGTTGGCCCGGGTCGAGGCCGAGCGGATCGAGCCGCTGGACGTGGTGCGGGCGCTGCCGCCGCTGGATCCGGACACCGGCCGCCGTCCGGCGCACACGGTGATCGTGGACGCCGCCGAGGCGGTCGTCGCCGACGCGCCGGACCTCGTCCAGCTGCTGCACCCGTACCCGCTGCTGCCGGTCGCCCCGGCGCTGGCGGCCGACCTCGCCGAGCGGCTGCACGTCTCGCTGGCCAGCGAGGTGGCGGGCGGCCGGGTGCTCTCCGAGGGCCGGCTGCACCGGCTCCCCGCCGTGGTGCGGGAACTGCTGCCGGGCTGCCCGGTGGCCTACGAGGAGCACGAGGAGCTGCTGGTGGTCGGCCCGGACGGCGACGAGGCCGCCGTGGACTGGCGTTGGGACACCGAGGCGGACACCCCGGAGGTGCCGTACGACCCGGACGAGGCCGAGGTGACCGACGAGGACGACGAGTTCGAGCTGCCGCCGGTGCCAGGGCTGCTGCACGCCGCCACCCCGGAGGGGCTGGCGGCCGGGCTGGCCTGGTCGGTCGGTCAGTGGCACCGCCGGTTCGAGGTGCTGGCCGCGCTCACCGAGCCGGACCGCGCCTACGAGCTCTCCGCCGCCCGCGACTTCGAGGGCTGACGTCCGGAGGAGCACCACCCCGGCACCCCGCCACCCCGGCCGGGTGCACCCGCTCCACGACGGGGGCGGGTGCCCCCGCGCCGTACGGGCTCAGTCCGAGGCGCGCCGCATGACCCGCCAGACCACCTCCAGGAGCACCCCGGCGACCAGGGCGATGGCGACGCCCAGCCACGGGTCACGGACGCCGGCGAGCGAGAGCTCGAAGAAGTCCGACAGCCAGGGCACCGTCAGCACCAGCGCGAACGCCCCGCACATCGCCCCGATCAGCAGCAGCCGCCACCAGTTGTAGGGCCGGGCCACGATCGCCAGCACCCAGATCGCCACGATGAACAGCGTCAGCGTGGCCACGCTGGTGTCGGACTCGAGGTCGGTCGTGTGGTTGGACCGGGCCAGTGCGTACGCGGTGAAGGTGGCCGTCCCGGCGATGATGCCGCCGGGGACGGCCAGCCGCAGCACCCGGCGGACGAAGCCGGTGCGGGCCCGCTCGTTGTTGGGCGCCAGAGCCAGGAAGAAGGCCGGGATGCCGATGGTGAGGGTGGAGAGCACCGTGGAGTGCCGTGGCAGGAACGGGTACGGCGAGTGCGTGAAGATCACCAGCAGCGCGAGCAGCACCGAGTAGACCGTCTTCACCAGGAAGAGCCCGGCCACCCGCTCGATGTTGCCGATCACCCGGCGGCCCTCGGCGACCACGGAGGGGAGGGTGGCAAACGAGTCGTTCAGCAGCACGATCTGTGCGACGGCCTTGGTCGCGTCGCTGCCGGTGCCCATCGCCACGCCGATGTCGGCGTCCTTGAGCGCCAGCACGTCGTTGACGCCGTCGCCGGTCATCGCCACGGTGTGCCCGCGTGACTGCAGCGCGCCGACCAGCTCCCGCTTCTGCTGCGGGGTGACCCGGCCGAAGACGGTGGTCCGCTCGGCGGCGTCGGCGAACTGCGCGGGCTCGGCGGACAGGCTGCGCGCGTCCAGCGGCCGGTCGGCGCCGGGCAGGCCGAGGTGCGCGGCGACGGCGCCGACCGAGACGGCGGCGTCGCCGGAGATCACCTTGGCCTGGACGCGCTGGCCCTCGAAGTAGCGCAGGGTGTCGGCGGCGTCCTCGCGCAGCCGCTGCCGGAGCACGACCAGGGCGAGCGGCTGCAGGTCGGCGGCCGGGTCCGGGGCGTCGAGCGGGACGGGGGTGCGGCCCAGCAGCAGCACCCGCAGGCCCTTGGTGCCGAGCTCGTCCACGTCGGCGAGCGCCGGGTGCCCGGCCGGCAGCAGCACGTCCGGCGCGCCGAGCAGCCAGCTGGCCTCGCCGCCCTGCGGCTCGAGCAGCTGGACCCCGCTCCACTTGCGGGCGGAGGAGAACGGCATCGCCTCGATCACCCGCCAGCCGCCGCTCGCGCCGTCGCCGTCGCCGTCGCCCCCGCCCAGCCCGTAGGCCTCGATCACCGCCTGCATCGACGGGTTGGGGCGGGCGTCCGCGCCGGCCATCACGCCGAGCGCCTGCTTGATCACCTCCGGGTCGGCGTGCACGGAACGGGCCGGCGGGGCGTCCGCACGCGGGTGGCCGTCGGCCCCGGCCAGGGTGCGCAGCTCGACGACGTCCATGCCGCCCTCGGTGAGCGTGCCGGTCTTGTCCAGACAGACGGTGTCCACCCGGGCCAGCCCCTCGATCGCGGGCAGCTCCTGCACCAGGCACTGCCTGCGGCCGAGCCGGATCACGCCGATCGCGAAGGCGACCGAGGTCAGCAGCACCAGGCCCTCGGGGACCATCGGCACGATGCCGGCCACCATCCGGCGGACGGCCTCCTTCCAGTCCCGCCCCTCGACCGCGAGCTGGCTGATCACCAGTCCGACGGCGGTGGGCACCAGCAGCCAGGTGATGAACCGCAGGATGCTGTCGATGCCGCTGCGCAGCTCGGACCTGACCAGGGTGAACCGGCTGGCCTCCTCGGCGAGCTGGGCCGCGTACGCCTCGCGGCCCACCTTGGTGGCGGTGAACGCCCCCGCGCCGGCCACCACGAAGCTGCCGGACATCACCTGGTCGCCGGGCTGCTTGAGGACGGGGTCGGGCTCGCCGGTGAGCAGCGACTCGTCGATCTCCAGCCCGTCGGCCTCGGTCACCGCGCCGTCGACGATCACCTTGTCGCCGATGCCGAGCAGCACGGTGTCGTCGAGGACGATCTCGCCGGTGGCGATTTGCTGGACGGTGCCGTCCCGGCGGACCTGGGGCCTGGCCTCGCCGATCAGCGCCAGGCTGTCCAGGGTCTTCTTGGCGCGCAGCTCCTGGACGATGCCGATCGCCGTGTTGGCGACGATGACCAGGCCGAACAGGCCGTCCTGGATCGGCCCGACGACCAGGATGATCCCGAACATCACGCCGATGATCGCGTTGAAGCGGGTGAAGACGTTGGCCCGGACGATCTCCCGGGTGGAGCGGCTGGAGCGCACCGGGACGTCGTTGACGTCCCCCCGGGCCACCCGCTCGGCGACCTCCGCAGCGGTGAGGCCCGCGCGCCGCCCGGGCAGCAGGCCGAGCGGGTGGGCGCCGTCATGACCGTCGCCGGGCGCCTGATCCGGTTGCTGGGCAGGCTGCGTCATGGCACCGACTCTACGGGTGCCTCATGTCCGATGCGTGCTGCTGGAGGACTGTGCAGTCCGACCGGGTGGCCGGATCCGGTCAGTCCCGGGCGGCCGGGTCCGCGCCGTTGTCGCCGGTCGAGCGCTCGCCGGCCGACCGCTCGGCCGCCCCGGCCCCGGCAGCGCGGCTGCGGGCGATCGCGTCCCGGCGGGCGCGGCAGTACCAGAGGCCGATCAGGCCGAGGCCGGCCCCGGCCAGGCAGATCCACGGCCAGTTCCCGTGGCCGTGGTCGGCGAGCGTCCCCCGGAACGGGAGCAGGGCCAGGAAGGCGACGAACCACAGCACCGTGCCGCCGCCGACGATGGCGACGTCGTTGGCCTCCAGCGGCGGGGGCGAGGGGTGCAGCGGGGTCTTCGGCATGGGCTCTAGAGTACGGGGCGGCGGCCGCTCGTCCGACTTTCGGCCACTCCCGATCTGTCCTCTTGTCACGTTGATCGTTCTACGCGCGAAGATAGCGCGTGTGCGATCGGGGCGCCCATACTGGGGCCTTCCGGTTGGCTGCGCCATGCCCAGGACGCCTGGGCCGACGCCGCGCCGCCGGGCCCGCCCGGCCATCGTCGCCCCGGGCGCGGACCCCTCTCCTCAGCCCCCACCAGAGGACGCACGCATGCCTGTGGCCCAGCCGACCACCGAGTCGCCCGAGCCCGTCGCCACGGCGCCCAAGCCCCCCGCCGGCGCCCTGGACCGCTACTTCCGGATCTCCGAGCGCGGCTCCACCCTCCCGCGCGAGATCCGCGGTGGCATCGCCACCTTCTTCACCATGGCGTACATCCTGGTGCTCAACCCGATCATCCTGGCCAGCGCCACGGACATGACCGGGGCCCACCTGGACAACGCGCAGCTGGTCACCGCGACCGCCCTCACCGCCGGGCTCACCACCCTGCTGATGGGCGTGATCGGCAACGTCCCGATCGGCCTGGCCGCCGGCCTCGGCGTCAACACCATCGTCGCCCTCCAGCTCGCCCCCAAGATGACCTGGCCGGACGCCATGGGCATGGTGGTGCTGGCAGGATTCGCGATCATGCTCCTGGTCGCCACCGGCCTGCGCGAGCGGGTCATGAACGCCGTTCCGCTCGGCCTGCGCAAGGCGATCGCGATCGGCATCGGGCTCTTCATCGCCCTGGTCGGCCTGGTCGACGCCGGCTTCGTCAGCCGGATCCCGGACATCGCCCACACCACCGTCCCGCTCCAGCTCGGCGGCAACGGCCACCTGCTCGGCTGGCCGGTGCTGGTCTTCGTGCTCGGTCTGCTGCTCACCCTGGTGCTGATCGTCCGCAAGGTGCCCGGCGCGATCCTGGTCTCCATCGCCGTGACCACCGTGGTCGCCGTGGCGATCGACAAGCTCGCCGGAGTCCCCGACGCCGGCTGGGGCCTGACCGTCCCGGCCTGGCCCGGCAACCCGGTCGCCGCCCCCGACTTCGGCCTGGTCGGCCACGTCAGCCTGTTCGGCGGCTTCGAGAAGGTCGGCGCGCTCACCGGCGCCCTCTTCGTCTTCACCGTCCTGATGTCCTGCTTCTTCGACGCGATGGGCACCATCCTCGGCGTCGCCGACGAGGCCCACCTGCTGGACGAGAAGGGCGACCTGCCCGGCATCAACCGGATCCTGATGGTCGACGGCATCGCCACCGCGGCCGGCGGCGCCACCTCCTGCTCCGCCAACACCTGCTACGTCGAGTCCACCGCCGGCGTCGGCGAGGGCGCCCGGACCGGCGTCGCCTCGATCGTCACCGGCCTGCTCTTCGTGGTGGCGATCTTCTTCGCCCCGCTCGCCGGCATGGTCCCCGCCCAGGCCGCCACCCCCGCGCTGGTGGCCGTCGGCTTCCTGATCCTGGCCAACTCGGTCAAGGAGATCGACTGGGCCGACCACACCGTCGCGATCCCGGCCTTCCTGACCATGGTGACGATGCCGTTCACCTACTCCATCACCAACGGCATCGGCTTCGGCTTCGTCGCCTTCTGCGTCCTGCGCCTCGCCGCCGGTCGCGGCCGCGAGGTCCCGGCTGCGATGTACGCGGTGTCCGCGGTCTTCGCCTTCTACTACCTGATGCCCGCCCTCGGCCTGCTCTGACGCCGCCCCCGTACGGCAGCGGCCCCGCACTCCCCGGAGTGCGGGGCCGCTGCCGTACGTGGCGGGCGCGTCCTCACTGCACGCAGAACTCGTTGCCCTCGGGGTCGGCCATGACGACGTGGTCGGTGCCCGGCTCCCGGACGTGGCGCAGGACGGTGGCGCCCAGGCCGCGCAGGCGGGCCACGGTGGCGTCGCGGGCGTCGGGGCCGGGGTGGAGGTCGAGATGGAGGCGGTTCTTGACCGTCTTCGGCTCGGGGACGTGCTGGAAGAGCAGACGGCGGCCGAGCCCGGTGCCGGAGGTGGGGTCGTGCGGGTCGTCGGGATGGCGGACGGCGGCCAGGGTGCGCCAGGCGCGGCGCCCGCCGACCTCGGTGAGGAGGTCCGGGGTGATCCGCCCGGCGTTGAGCAGCTGCTCGATGAGGACGGCGTGGTCCTCGACCGTGTAGCCGAGCGCCGCTGCCCAGAAGGCGGCCTGGCGGTGCGGGTCGGCGCAGTCGACGACGACTTTCCAGTGCACGGGGATGGTCATGTAACCGTTTATATCGGTTACCGGCCTGACGGGCAATCACGTGCCGCCGTCAGGTGGCAGGAAGGCGACTGTGTAGCCCAGTCGGTGGTGGGCATACTGCCTGGGCCGGACACGGGGAGGGGGCTCTACCGATGGTGCAACAGGATCCGCCCGGAGGGGTCGAGGCGAAACTGCTGCCGGAGCTGTTCTGGACGGCGGACAAGGCCTCGCTGGACGGGCAGCGCGAGACGCTGCGCTGGTACCGGGGCCTGATCTCGATGCTGGTGATCGCGGCGGTGGTGGGCTCGCTGCCCGGGCCCGAGCACCGCGGCGACGGCGACGTCACTCCGCTCTTCTCGGTGGTGGCGTTCCTGGTCGCCGGCTACTTCTGGTCCCGGCTGCGGCGCAGCAACCCGCAGGGGCGTTGGTACGAGGCCCGGGCGGCGGCCGAATCGGTGAAGACGCTGGCCTGGAAGTACGCCGTGCGCGCCCGCCCGTTCGACGGCGGCGCGGAGTCGGCCGAGGTGGACCGCGGATACCTGCTCCAGCTGGAGGACGTGCTGCGTGCCTTCGAGGATCCGGAGATCGTGCCGCCCGGCACCGTCCCGGAGATCACCGCGGAGATGCGAAGGGCCCGGGCCGGCAGCCTGACCGAGCGTCGCACGCTCTACCTGCGCACCCGGGTGGAGGGGCAGCGGACGTGGTACCGCTCGCGGGCCGAGGCCTGCGAGACGCAGGCGGTCTCCTGGGGGCTGGGGGTCGCGGCCCTGATCATCCTCGGTGCGGCGGCGGCGATCGCACAGGCGGTCGGGGCGCTTCCGGTGCACGTCTTCGGCGCCAGCTCGGCGGCGGCCGCCGCGGTGATCGCCTGGACCCAGCTCAAGCAGCTGCGCCCGCTCGCCGCCGCGTACCAGCTGGCCGCGCGCGAGCTGGAGAACGTCGGCAACCAGCTGTCCGACCTGGACCTCAAGGCCCCGGACGCCGAGCAGCGCTGGGCCCGGCTGGCCGCCGAGGCGGAGGACGCGGTCTCGCGCGAGCACACCACCTGGCGGGCCCGGCGCGCGTTCCCGCGCTGACCGGCGCCGGCACCGGCACCTGCACCGGCGACACCCGGACGCACCGGAGGCCGCGCGGCCGCTGCGACGCCGCAGTGGCCGCGCGGCGCTGCGCGTCACCGCGCGCTCGATGTTGGTGATCGTGGTGAAGCTGCAGGTCGGAGCGGGTCTTCCCATGATCGGCGGGATCCTGGTGCGAACCCCTGCCGCTGCCTGCGCACGGGACGCCCGCTGCCGGTGGGGGCGTTCGCGGGTCACTCCAAGGGGGCTAGACCGAACGGGTGGCCGGCCGGGTCGATCAGCACCTTGAGCGTACGGCCGTGCTGGTACTGCGGCTCGGTGGCGCCGAGCGCGAGCGCCTTGGCGGTGGCCTCCTCCAGGTCGTCGACGTAGAAGTCCAGGTGGAAGTGCTTGCCGCCGTCCGGTTCGTTCCACGGCTCGGGCCGGTAGCCGTTGACCCGCCCGAAGCCGAGTGGGCTGCCGCCCTCCGGGTTGTCGAGGATCGCGAAGTGCTCGTCCACGTGCCTGGTCTCCCACCCGAGCAGCTCGCCGTAGAAGGCGGCCAGCGCGACCGGGTCGGCGCAGTCGATGGTGACCATGGCGAGGCGGGCGAAGCCGGTGTCGGCCTGCTCGGCCTGTTCGGCGGCGACGTCGGTCATTTCTGGTCGGCCCTTCTCTGAGGGTGGCGCGGCGCCGGGGCCCGCGTGGATCGGGTCCCACGACCAGCATCGCACCGGGAGTCATGGAGGGCACGGCCGATGGCGCCGGGGGGCTCCGGCCGGCGCGGATCGGTGCGGATTCGGCACGGATCGACGCGGACGGGCGGGGATCGGGCCGTATTGCGCCGGATCGCCACAGAATCGGCACGGATCCGGTGCCGGTGGCCTTCGACCGGATGTATAGACTTTTGATCATATCGGGGGATTGCAGTGCACGGGGGGACGGTCCATGGCCATCGAGCTGCCGGGCGAAGTGGTGACGCTCCTTGAGTTCATCGGCATTCGCTGGCCGGCGATCAACGAGGACAAGGTCCGCGAATTCGGCGAGCACGTGAAGGAGTTCGCGCAGGGCCTCGAAGAGCTGCACACGGACTCGACCGCGACGATCCATCAACTCGGCGGCGCCTACGAGGGTGCGTCCTACGAGGCGCTGGTCGCCAAGTGGGCGCTGATGTCCGACAAGCACTTCAACGAGGTCGTCCAGGCCGCCCACGTGGTGTCGAAGGCCCTGGACACGGCCGCCGACGTGATCGTCGGGATGAAGCTCGAGGCGCTCGGCGAACTCGTCGTCCTGGCCGCCACCTTCGTCGCCGCCCAGGCGGCCGCCGTGGCGACCGCCGGGATCGCGGAGGTCGGGGCGGTCGCCGCCCAGCAGGCCGCGCGCAAGCTGATGTCCTACCTGGCGCACCAGTTGGAGGACTACGTCGTCGGCCAGGTGATCGAGGCCGCCATCACCCCGCTGGTGGAGGTCGTCTCGGAGGCGGTCTCGGGCCTGGTGTTCGAGGCCGCGGAGGCGGCGCTGAACGGCGGCGGCGGTTCGGCCGGCACCGGCTTCAAGATCAACCCCGCGGCCGTGGAGGCGCACGCCCGGGCCCTGCACGAGCAGGCGGAGAAGGTGGCCCAACACGCGCAGGTCTTCCGCGGCCGGGTCGCAGCGATGAGCTTCGAATGAGCGACCCGATCGTCAAGGCCCTCCAGCACGGGGCCCAGAAGCTCGGCAAGGCCCTCGCCGACGACATGGGCAAGGCCGCCAAGAAGATGTACAAGCAGGCGGGCGACAACCTCACCAAGGCCGCCAAGCACCACAGCGACAACGACGCGCACCACGCCAAGGACCTCACCGGCAAGGGCAAGGACGGCGGCGCCCCGCCGCCGCACGCGGGGACCGGTGGCGGGAGCGGTGGCGCGAAGACGCCGCCCCGGAAGTACTTCATCCACGACGACGGCCGGGTCCAGGAGATCAAGGACGGCAAGCTGGTCGACCTGGACGGGACCGACAAGTCCCTCAAGACCCTGCTGGACGGTGACTCCGACAAGGTCAAGGACGCGGACCCGAAGGACCTGAAGGACAAGTACCACGCGCGGCAGTACAAGAAGACCGACACGGACGCGGACGGCAAGCAGAAGAAGAACGAGAAGGTCGGCAGCAACAAGATCAAGCAGCCGTCCCCGCTGTCCCAGGCGGTGGAGGAGGCCCGGCGCGCCCAGGGCGACTACGGCGGCAAGAACTACGCCTCGCTCAGGTACCGGGACGAGAAGGGCGAGTTCATCCTCGTCGGCCGGAGCGACTACGTCCGGAGCCACTCGGAGCGGTCGATCGGCAAGCCGTTGCTGGGGGGCAAGGAGGGCAACGTCCGCGAGCTCTACACCGAACGGGCGCCCTGCCAGGCGGGACCGAACTGCGAGCGCTGGCTCGGCCGGCACTTCGAGCCGGCGAATCCCGACCTGAAGGTCACCCACGGCGTCGACTACGACAGCAAGGTCAAGACGGCGGACCGCGACTGGGGCCACCGGGCCTATCTGGACCAGTTGGAGAAGGATCACGCCGCCGGCCAGCATGGTGGCACGATGGGCCCGACGGACTTCGACGCACAGGGGCAGCAGGACAAGGCGGCCCACGAGGCCAAGCAAGCCGCGAAGAAGAAGCACAAGGGCCACTGACAGGCGAGTTCGAAGGATGGATGACAGGTGCTGGTAGGGATTGACTGGCCCGCGGTCGTCGAAGAGGCGGAGCCCGGTGACCTGCTGCGGTTCCGGCCCGACGTGGCGGCGCGGATCTGGCCGGACGGCGACGGCGCACGCTTCGTGACGGAGGTCGGGATCCCGTGCTCCAACGGGCTCTTCCGGATCCTGGAGGAGTTCGCCGACCGGGATCCGGCGAGCCCGGCGAAGGCCTTCGCGACCTGGCCGGACCCGGAGCCGGTCGACACCCCGCACGGCAGGCTGCAGCCGCTGGGGATGCTCTACCAGGCGGTCGTCTTCGTGCACCTCGGCGACGGGACGATCTGGGTCTCCGACCCGGACTCCGAGATCGAGTACGAGCTGGTCCACGGGGACGTCTCCTCGCTCGGCTACCTGGTCTACAAGTTCGAGGTGGAGCGGCCCGGTCCGGACGAGCGCCCGAACCCGTACGACTGGGCCGAGGTGGAGGAGATCGTCCGCGAGGGCATGGAGCGCTGGGACTCGCGGCCCTTCGAGAGCGAGTTCTGGACGGCGTTCCTCGACTCCTACCCCATGCTGTGAGAGGGCTGGTCGCGAGGTGAACACGGACGTCAACGCGGACAAGGACGACGAGCTGGCGGCGGCGCTGCTGGCGCACTTCGGCCCGCGGGGGCTGCGCGCCCTGCCGATCGCGCCCGAAGGGCCGCTGCGGCACCCGGGGCTGCCGCTCCAGGTGGGGCCGTACTTCCGGGCCGCCGAGGAGTCCGATCCGCTGTCGCTGGGCGAGTACGCGGCCGGCTCCGGGCTGGACGCAGGACCGCTCGCGGCCCAGCTGCGGATCGGCACGGACGGCGGGGCGGAGTTCTACTTCGCGCCGGACCGGTCGGTCCGGGCGGTGCTGCTGGGGGCCGAGCCGGTCGACCTGCCGGTGAGCTCCGACACGCGGGCCCTCGCGGCCGGGCTGCTGCTGCTCGACCGGCTGCTGCCGGCGGTCACCGCCGTGGACCGGCCGGAGGAGGCCTTCACGGCCTACCGGGAGCTGCGCCAGGGCCTGCTGACCGCCGACCCGGTGGCGCTCGACGACCGCGAGGGCTGGTGGCCGCGGGTCCTGGACGACCTGCGGCGTCCGCTGAACGTCGACTCGTCGGCGGCCTTCGAGGTGGCCGACGGTCAGGGCGGGACGCGGATCGTCACGCAGGTGGGCGGCCCCGGTCCGCTGCACCCGGAGGAGGCGCTGTGGCACCGTCTCCGGGCGGAGGGCGTCGAGGCGGAGCAGGTCCTCCGGGTCCACTGCGAGCTGGAGCCCTGCATGATGCCCGGGCACTACTGCGCGCTCTGGATGGCGCAGGAGTTCCCGCAGGCGGAGTTCACGCACAGCTTCGACTACGGGGAGACGGCCGTGTCCCGCGAGAGCGGGATCAAGGCGTTGATGATCAGTCTGGCCGAGCGGCAGGGCTGAGTCCGGACAGGAACCGGCCCGAGTCGGGTCGGGGCCCGCCGGCGGGCCGACCCCCGGGCGGGCCCGCCCCGGGCAGGGCAGGAGCGGGCCCGGACAGGGCGCTATCGCGGAGAGGGAAGCAGGGGAATGGCGCGGGACGGGGGGCGGATGCCGCCGCTGGGGGCCGGGCGCAGGCCGGCCGGACTGGCACTGCTCGGCTGGCTGGACGACCCGCGGGCACCGCGGCTGTGCCGGGTCTCGGGGCCGCCCGGGGCCGGCAAGTCCCACCTGCTGGCCTGGCTGGTCCGCGGCTGCACCACGGAGGCGGTGCCCGGCGGGCGGCGGATCCACGCCGTCCTGCCGGCCGCCGGGGCCACCGTCCGGACGGCCGTCTGGTCGCTGGGACGGCAGCTCGACCTGGTCGCGCACGCCCCGGGCCCGCTGATCGAGGCGATCGCGGCGGACGCCCGGCCGACCCTGGTCTGCGTACCCGAGCTGGACGCGGCCGAGGATCCGGCCGGCCTGGTGACCGAGCTGCTCGACCCGCTGCTCCGGCTTCCCGGTGTGCGGCTGGTGGTCGGGGCGGCGACCGGGGGCACGGCCGCCGGGGCGTTCACCGCGGTGCCCGCCCCGGCCGTGCTGGAGCTCGGCGATCCGCAGTGGACGGACCGGGCCGGGTTCGAGCGGTGGGCGGCGGCCCGCGGTGCCGACGCGGCCGCCTACCCGCTGCCCGGCCCGGCCCTCGGCGCACCGGCCGCCCCGCCTGCGCCGGTGCCGCCGGCCGGCGCCGACCTGCGTGCCGTCGGCGAGGAGGCCCTCTCCGCGCTCTGGACGGCGGCCGCCGCGGCCGGCGACCCCGGCCCGCTGGCCGCCGACCCGCTGCTCTACGCGCTGGCCGACCCAGTCCCGGTGACGGCGGCCGTCGAGCGGCGCGACGACGCGCTGGCCCGGGCCTGGCGCGCTGCCGGTCCGGCGGTGATCGACGAGCCCGACCCGGCCGTCCGGGCGGCCGTGCTGCGGACCAGGCTGCTGGGGGCGGACACCGTCGCGGCAGCCGCCGCGGCCGTCCTCGCCCGACTGCCGGCGCCGTGGTCAGGGCGCTGGGCGCGCTGGGAGGGCGCCGACCCGGACTGGCCGGGACCGGCCGTCGCGCTGACCGCCGGGGCGGGACCGTACCTGTCGCAGGTGCTGGTGGCCGATCCGACCGGTGCGGTACGGACCTTCGACGCGGCCACCGGCCGCCGCGTCGGCGCCGTGGTGGTGCCGGCCCCGCGCCCGCTGCGGGGGCTGGCGGTGACGGCCGGCGGCTCGGTCGTCCTGCTCGACGCCTGGGGACGGGCGGAGCTGGTGGTCCCGGCCGAACCGCGGCCGGGACTGGAGCCGTACGGGCTGATGACGGCGCTGGACGCGATCCGTTCGGCGGCGGGTGACCCGGCACCGGGCGGCGGCCCGGGCGGCGGGCTGAGCGCGGTGGCGGCGATCGGCGGGCTGGCCGACTCCGCGCCGGCGTTCGGCGACGCGGACGGCACCGTGCACTGGTACGAGGGCGGCAAGGTGGTCGGCGAGCGGCTGCACCACGGGCCGGTCACCGCGCTGGCCGGCACCGCGCTGGGTGGCGGCCCGCTGACCGGTCCGGAGATCCCCCTGCTGGCGAGCGGCGGCTTCGACGGCGCCGTCCGGCTCTGGGGCCCGCGCTCGGGGCCGATGCCCGAGCCGTCCGACCGGCGCGGCTGCCCGGTGACGGCGGTGGCCGCGGGGACGACGTCGGCCGGCCCGGTGGTGGCCGCGGCGTGGGCCGACGGGCTGGTCCGGGTGCGCGACCTCGGGACCGGCCGGGTGGTGGACGTGCGGACCGGCTCGGAGGTCTGGTCGCTCGCCCTGGCCGGGACGCTGCTGGTCCTGGGCATGCCGGACGGCCTCGCCGCGGTGGACACCCGGCGCTGAACGCAGCGCCCCCGGGCGCCGGGGCCCCGGAGCAGGAGGCGCCGGAGGCCCGGGGAACGCCGGGGCGGACCCGCGGCCCGGGTGATCGGAAACCGATTTTCTTTAGCGAGAGTAATGACGTAGGCTAAAGAACATGCCCGAGATGTCCGAGCAGGACCTCGCAGCCGTCAATCAGCTGCGGTCGTCCACCATGCGCCTCTCCCGACGCCTGCGTCACCAGCGGGTCGAGGAGTCGCTCAGCCCCACCGAGATGGGGGTGCTGGGCACCCTCGCACGCTGCGGGAAGGCCACGCCGGGTGAGCTCGCCCGGAAGGAGCACGTACAGCCGCCCTCGATGACCAGGATCGTCGCGATGCTGGAGGAGAAGGGCCTGGTGCGGCGGGAGCCGCACCCGGAGGACCGCCGGCAGGTGGTCGTCAGCAGTACCGAGCAGGCGGACGAGATCCTCACGGAGAGCCGCCGCCGGCGCAACGCCTGGCTCGCCGAACTCGCCGAGGGGCTCGACGAGGAGGAGTGGGCCGTCCTGAGGGAGGCCGCGCCGGTGCTCTACAAGCTCGCACACCTCTAGGCACCGCCGTTCCGGTCAGCCGCCGGAAGACGAAGGAGAACCGCATCACCGCAGGACCGACCACTGACACCAGGAGCGCGACGGCCCCCCGACGGGTCGTCGCGCCGCGAGGGGAGACCACCGTGACACCGCCGGCCGCAGCCAGCGCCGCCGCCTTCCGCACCGACGACCCGACCACCGACCCCGCCGCGGCGAGCGCCGCGGCCGCCGAGAGCCAGGCACCCGCCCCGACGGGGCTGCCCGGCAACGGCGACGACGACCCCGACGAACGCACCGCGGCGGACGACCCCGCCGCTCCAGGCCGCCCCCGCGCGGCCCGCCCGTCGGCCGTCGACGGCCCTTCGCCGGCCGGATCCCTCCCGACCGCCACGGGGGACCGCTTCACCCGGCCCGGGGGGATGTTCTCCTCCCTGCGCGTGCGCAACTACCGCTACTACTTCGCCGGCCAGGTGGTGTCCAACACCGGTACCTGGATGCAGCGGATCGCCCAGGACTGGCTGGTCCTCAGCCTCACCGGCAGCCCGCTCGCCGTCGGCATCACCACCGCGATGCAGTTCCTGCCGATGCTGCTGCTCGGCCTGTTCGGCGGGGTGCTCGCCGACCGGATGCCCAAGCGCCGGCTGCTGATCTACACCCAGGGTGCGATGGGCCTGCTCGCCGCCGGCCTCGCCGTGCTCACCGTCGGCGGCGTCGTGACGCCGTACTACGTGTACGCGTTCGCGCTGCTGCTGGGCCTGGTCACGGTGGTGGACAACCCGACCCGGCAGGCCTTCGTCTCCGAGATGGTCGGGCCGAAGGACCTCGCCAACGCGGTCAGCCTGAACGCCGCCAACTTCCAGACCGCGCGCCTGGTCGGCCCCGCCGTGGCGGGCCTGCTGATCGCGGCTGTGGGCAGCGGCTGGGCGTTCGCCGTGAACGCGCTCTCCTTCGCCGCCGTGATCGGTGGTCTGCTCGCGATGCGGGAGAGCGAGCTGCGGCCGACCGTGCCGATCGCCCGTGAGAAGGGGCAGTTGCGCGAGGGCCTGCGGTACGTGAGGGAGCGGCCCGAGCTGCTCTGGCCGATGGTGCTGGCCGGGTTCATCGGCACCTTCGGCTTCAACTTCCCGACCCTGCTCTCCGGTTTCGCCCACGACACCTTCCACGTGGGTGCGGGGCAGTACGGCCTGCTGAACACCGCGATGGCGGTCGGTTCGCTGGCCGGTGCGCTGCTCGCGGCCCGCCGGGGCGCACCCCGGCTGCGCCGGCTGGTGGGGGCGGCGCTGGCGTTCGGCGCCCTGGAGGTGGTGGCCGCGTTCGCGCCCGGCTACTGGTCCTTCGCGGTGCTGCTGACGCTGATCGGGGTGTTCGGGCTGAGCTTCAACACCTCGGTCAACTCGGCGCTGCAGCTGGGCACCGACCCCGAGATGAGGGGCCGCGTGATGGGCCTGCTGGTGCTGGTCTTCACCGGCGGCACGCCGATCGGCGCGCCGGTCGTCGGCTGGGTGACCGCCTCGTACGGACCCCGACTCGGCCTGCTGGCCTGCGGGTTGGTGTCGGCGGCGGCCGCCGCCGTGGTCGGCCTGGTGCTGGCCCGCAGTGCGGACCTGCGGATGCGGTTCGACCTGCACCCGGGCCGCGGCGGCCGGGTGGTGGCCTTCGTACCGCGCACCACCGCCCCGGACAAGTCGGAGCTGGCCGCGGCCTGCTGACGGTCGGCCGGCCCCCGGGGGCGGGATCGCCCGCCCCCGGGGTGTCCGGTCAGAGCCTGATCTCCAGCACCTGGCCCCGCCAGACCCCGCCCGGCTGCTCGACCTCGAAGGACTCGGTCTCGGTGAAGCCGAGCGCGCGGTACTGGCCGACCAGCTTGCGGTCGGCGCCCGCGTAACAGTCCACCCGGACCAGGCCGATGCCGCGCCGGCGGGCCTCGTCGAGCGCATCGGCGATCAGCGCGGCACCGATGCCCGAACCCTTGCGGGACCGGTCGGTGACCAGGTTCCGGACGTACAGCTCGCGCTCGGCCACCGCCGGGATGTGCTGGCCGCGCTCCTCGGAGAGGACGCAGGAGCCGACCGTGCGGCCCTCGTCGTCGACCGCCAGCCGGATCAGGAACGGCGCGGCGGCGTACTTCGTGACGTGCTCGACGCGGGCCGGGTTGCCGCTGAAGGACTGGTCACCCCATTGGCCGGTGCGACCCTGGGAGGCCAGCCAGGTGACGGCGCCGTCGAGCAGGGCGAGGATGTCGGGGACGGACTCGGGACCCCCGTTGCGGATCTTCATGAGGACCGTTCTAGCCCGGATGACGCGGTTCGGGAAGCCGCTCGCCGGTGTGCGGGGAGGGAGGATGGCGGTATGAGGCTCTTCGTTGCGGTGGTCCCGCCGGTCGAGGCGTTGCAGGGGCTCTCCGACGCGGTCGCACCGGTGCGCGGACTGCCGGGGGCGGACCGGCTGCGCTGGACGACGGTCGAGGGCTGGCACCTGACGCTGGCCTTCCTGGGCGAGGTGCCGCCCGAGCGGCTGCCCGAGCTGGAGGCCGGCCTGGCCGGCGTGGCCGAGGTGCACGCGGTCCACCGGCTGCGGATCTCCGGGGCGGGCCGCTTCGGCGACCGGGTGCTCTGGGCCGGGGTGGACGGCGAGACCTGGGCGCTGCGCCGGCTCGCCGAGGCGGTCGGCGAGGCGACCGCGGAGGTGGCCGGCGAGACGGACGCGTACGGCTTCCACCCCCACCTGACCCTGGCCCGGGCCGGCTCCCACCGGGGGCACCGGCGGGCGGTGCAGCGGGTGGCGGCGGCGGAGCTGGACGGCCTGGCGGCGGCGCTGGCCGACTACCGCGGGCCGGAGTGGGTGGCCGCCGAGCTGCGCCTGATGCAGAGCGAGTCGGAGGGCGGCGCCCCGCACTACCGGACGGTCCGGGCCTGGCCGCTCGCCGACTGGAGCTGAGCCCCGGCCCGGCCCCCCGGCACGCCGGTCTGGCCCCTGGCCCGCCGCCCTGGCACCCCGGCCCATGGCACCCCGGCCCATGGCACCCCGGCCCCTGGCCCGCCGCCCCTGCCCTGCGTCCAGGGGACCGGGAGTTGCTCAGGGGGCCCGGGAGTGCCCGCCCGACGGGACGGTGGCCGCATCGTCGACGTGTCGTCCGGCGTCACCCGGGCGGCCTTCCCGGGGGCCGTTTCGTACGCGACGGCGAAGGCTCCCCGAACGCCCTCCCGCTGAGCCTGGCGGAGGAACCCGGACCTTCCTGGCCTCGGACGACGCCCGCCGGGTCACCGGGCGGAACGTGGACGAGAGCGGGGGATCCGGCCTCGGCGTCTGAGCTCCGACCGGCCGGAGGTACCCTCGATGACCGTGGATCCCAAGACTCGTATGCGTATCGTCACCGGCGCCCTGGTGCTGCTGCTCGTCGTCGTGCTGATCAGCTCGCTGGTCGACCGCTAGGTCCGGCCCGTCGGACGCCGGCCGGCGTCCGGTGCGACGGAGTGTGGACGTGAAAGGGCCACCGCCCGCAGGCGGTGGCCCTCGCGCGTCGCCCGCGACGTGTCAGAGCTGCTCGACCACGTAGTCGATGCAGGCGGTCAGCGCCTCGACGTCCGCCGGGTCGACGGCCGGGAACATCGCGATGCGCAGCTGGTTGCGGCCGAGCTTGCGGTACGGCTCGGTGTCGACGATGCCGTTGGCACGCAGTGCCTTGGCGACGGCGGCAGCGTCCACCGAGGCGTCGAAGTCGATCGTGCCGACCACCTGCGAGCGCTCGGCCGGGTTCGCCACGAACGGGTTGGCGAACGCGGACTTCTCGGCCCAGCCGTACAGCCGGGACGAGGAATCAGCCGTACGGGCGACGGCCCAGTCCAGCCCGCCGTTGCCGTTCAGCCAGTCGAGCTGGTCGGCGAGGAGGAACAGCGTGGAGATGGACGGGGTGTTGTACGTCTGGTCCTTCGACGAGTTGTCGATGGCCGTCGGCAGGTCGAAGAACGGCGGGATGTAGCGGCCGGAGCCGGCGATCTCGGCGGCGCGCTCCAGGGCGGCCGGGGAGAAGGTCGCCAGCCAGAGGCCGCCCTCGGCGGCGAAGGACTTCTGCGGGGCGAAGTAGTAGACGTCGGTCTCGGCGATGTCCACCGGCAGGCCGCCGGCGCCGGAGGTGGCGTCCACCAGGACCAGCGAGCCCTGGTCGGCGCCGTCCGGGCGGGCGATCGGCATCGCGACACCGGTCGAGGTCTCGTTGTGGGTGAGGGCGTAGGCGTCCACGCCAGCCTCGGCGACCGGCAGCGGGTGGGTGCCCGGAGCGGTCTTGATCACGCTCGGCTCGGCCAGCCAGGGCGCGGCCTTGACCGAGGAGGCGAACTTGGACGAGAACTCGCCGAAGTCGAGGTGCTGGGACTTCTCCCGCACCAGGCCGAAGGCCGCGATGTCCCAGAAGGCGGTGGAGCCGCCGTTGCCGAGCACGACCTCGTATCCCTCGGGGAGGGAGAAGAGGCTGCTCACGCCCTCGCGCACGCGCTTGACCAGGTTCTTCACCGGGGCCTGGCGGTGGGAGGTGCCGAGCAGGGAGGTCTCGGTCGCGGCGAGGGCACTCAGGGCCTCGGGGCGCACCTTGGACGGGCCGCAGCCGAATCGGCCGTCGGCGGGCTTGATGTCAGCGGGGATCTGGATCTGAGCCACGGGGCGCAGCCTACCGGTCGGCGGTCGTCCACCGTGACCGCCGTCCGATCGCTGAGATGTCACCAAGGCGGCTGCGAGCTGCGGAAACAGCGGGCCCGGCCGGTGCCGGACCCGCTGTTTCCGCAGCTCTTTCGGGTCAGTGCGCGATCGCGTCGTAGCCCTCGATGTCGCGCGGGCTGCGCGGGCCGGGGCCGATGTAGCGGGCGGCCGGACGGACCAGGCGGCCGGTGCGCTTCTGCTCCAGGATGTGGGCCGACCAGCCGGCGGTGCGGGCACAGGTGAACATCGAGGTGAACATGTGCGCCGGGACCTCGGCGAAGTCCAGCATGATGGCGGCCCAGAACTCGACGTTGGTGGCCAGCACGCGGTCGGGGCGGCGGTTGTGCAGCTCCTCCAGCGCGGCCTTCTCCAGCGCCTCGGCGACCTCGAAGCGCGGCGCGCCGAGCTCCTTGGCGGTGCGGCGCAGCACGCGGGCGCGGGGGTCCTCGGCGCGGTAGACGCGGTGGCCGAAGCCCATCAGGCGCTCGCCCTTGTCCAACGCGTTCTTGACCCAGGCGGTGGCGTCACCGGTGCGCTCGATCTCCTCGATCATGCCGAGCACGCGGGAGGGCGCGCCGCCGTGCAGCGGGCCGGACATCGCGCCGACGGCCCCGGAGAGCGCGGCCGCGACGTCGGCGCCGGTGGAGGCGATGACGCGGGCGGTGAAGGTGGAGGCGTTCATGCCGTGCTCGGCGGCGGAGGTCCAGTAGGCGTCGATGGCCTTGACGTGCTTCGGGTCCGGCTCGCCGCGCCAGCGGATCATGAAGCGCTCGACGACGGTCTCGGCCTTGTCGATCTCGCTCTGCGGGACCATCGGCAGGCCCTGGCCGCGGGCGGACTGGGCGACGTAGGAGAGGGCCATCACGGCGGCGCGGGCGAGGTCGTCGCGGGCCTGCTCGGCGGAGATGTCCAGCAGCGGCCGCAGGCCCCAGACCGGCGCGAGCATGGCGAGCGCGGACTGCACGTCGACGCGGATGTCGCCGGAGTGGACCGGGATCGGGAAGGGCTCGGCGGCCGGCAGGCCGGGGTTGAACTTGCCGTCCACCAGCAGGCCCCAGACGTGGCCGAAGGAGACGTGGCCGACCAGGTCGTCGATGTCGACACCGCGGTACCGCAGGGCGCCGCCTTCACGGTCGGGTTCGGCGATCTCGCTCTCGAACGCGACGACTCCCTCAAGCCCGGGTACGAAGTCGGACATGGACGGCTCCTTCAGTTCTGCGATCGGCGGGCCGCCATGGTGGGGCGGCATACCAGTGACCGATGGTGGTTGGCACTCGGTGCCAGCCTGACAGGCACGGGGTGCATTGCGCCATACACCACCGTGGTGATGTTTCCCCAGGGGCCGCTTGACTTTCGCCCGATGGCCGGTCGTGCCCGGGAAATCTCCGGAACCAAACGCCAGGTTCCAGACAATCCACCGTAGGTCGGGCGGTCAAGCGGTGGCGAGTCACCTTATCTCCCACCGGGGTTTGTCCACAGGTAGCGGTGCCGGTTGCTTGTCGTACGGGATGATGTTGCTGTGCAGACCCCGGAACGCGCCCAGTCGACGCCCTCGCAGCCCGCCACCCGGATCCTGGCCGAGGAGGCCCGGCCCGGGCCGGACCTCACCGTGATGCGCAAGCACTACACCCACGAGGGCCTGGTCGAGGAGCACCTCGCCGCCGAGCCGATCGCCCAGTTCACCCGCTGGTTCCACGAGGCCGACGACGCCGGCGTGGTGGAACCGAACGCGATGGTGCTCTCGACCGCGGACGCCGAGGGCCGGCCCAGCTCCCGCACCGTGCTCCTCAAGGGCTTCGACGCCCGCGGCTTCGTCTTCTTCACCAACTACGGCTCGCGCAAGGGCACCGAGCTGGCCGCCAACCCGTACGCGGGGCTGCTGTTCCCGTGGATCGCGCTGGCCCGCCAGGTGATCGTGCAGGGCCGGGTGGAGAAGGTCGGCCGGGACGAGACCGCCGCCTACTTCCGCACCCGCCCGCACGGCTCCCAGCTCGGCGCCTGGGCCAGCGAGCAGTCCAGCCCGGTGGACGGCCGGGAGGTCCTGGAGCAGCGGTACGCGGAGCTGGAGCGCCGGTACCCGGAGGGCGAGGGAGTGCCGGTGCCGCCGTTCTGGGGCGGCTACCGGGTGGTCCCGGAGAGCGTGGAGTTCTGGCAGGGGCGGGAGAACCGGCTGCACGACCGGCTGCGCTACCTCGCGGACCCGTCGGTGCCGGGCGGCTGGCGGGTGGAGCGGCTCTGTCCGTGAGGACGGCGCGGATGCGCCCGGATCGCGCCCGTTGGTCGGCGAACCGCATTGCCGCTGCACGGATATGACGCAACGTCAGGTAGGCGGTGTAGCGTGGCCGAAAGGCCCGGACCGGGGTCTGGGCCGCACTCCTCCGAGAGAGTGAGGCATCCGATGGACGCCACCGCCGCACCTGTCGCCGCCGCATCCGCCGCCGGGTCGGCCGATCCGGGCGACGCCCCCCGTCGGCCGACCCTCGGCGAGCTGGCCGAAATGGCGGCGGCCGACCTCGGCGCGCTGCTGCGCCGGGCGGGCGTCGAGGGCGGCAGGTCCGGTCCGGCCCCGGTGGCCGGGTTCTCCTCCGCCGCCTGACCGGGCGGGCCGGGATCTTCCCGGAACCCGGCTCTCTTGAGTCAACTCCTCGGTATCTTGAGCCGAGTTGGCGGATCGGGCGCCGGGGGGTGCAGTGCGGCCGTACTTCTTCTTCAGCTACGCGCGGCAGGACCACGTGGCCGGCGGGGCCTTCGTCGACCAGTTCTTCAGCGACCTGCGGGACGAGCTCGCCCGGATCGAGCCGGCGGCCGGCCCCGGCGAACTCGCCTACCGGGACACCGAACGGCTGCGCGTTGGGGACGACTGGGAACAGCAGCTCTCCCGGATGCTCGCGGTCAGCCGCACCATGGTGGCGCTCTACTCCCCGGCCTACTTCGCCAGTTCGTACTGCGGCAAGGAGTGGACGGCCTTCGACGACCGGGTCCGCCGGCACCGGAAGCTGACCGGCGAGTCGGTGCCGGCGCTGATCCCGGTGGTCTGGGAGCCACCGCCGGCCGAGCTGCCGGCCGAGGTCCGGCGGATCCAGTACCTGGAGCACCACCTGGGGCCGGCCTACGCCGCCCTCGGCCTGCGCGACCTGCTGCGGGCCGACCCGCACGGCCCCGACTACCGGCGGGTGGTGCGGGCCATCGCCGAACGGGTGCGGGAGGCCGCCCTGCAGGCGGTGGCCGAGCTGGACGGCCTCGACCTCGGGCTGGTGGAGGGCTGCTTCCCGGTGCCCGCCGCGGTGGCTCCGCAGACCCGCAGCGGCCTGGTCCGGATCTTCGTCGCCGCCGGCCATGCCGCGGCCCGCCCGCTCGCCGGGGACCGCCCGGCCGGCGCCGCCGCCGCGCTCGCGCAGGCCGCCACCGGCCCCGAGGAGCGGACGCCGGCCGAGCCCGGCCCCCGGGGCGGCTGGTACGGGGCGCAGCCCTGGGACTGGGCGCCCTACCACCCGCCGCGGCTGCCCTCGCTGGTGGTGCAGGCGCAGCAGGTGATCACCCGCGCCGGGCACAGCACCACGCTGGACGAGATCGGCCCCGGCCTGTCCGCCAGCCTGGACCGGGCCCGGGAGGGCAACCAGGTCAGCGTCCTGCTGGTGGACCCGTGGGCGGCCGGTACGGAGCCCTACCGGGGAGCCCTGCGGGCGTTCGACGAGGGGAACCACCCGGTGACCGCCGTGCTGGTGCCCGCCGGGACCGACGATCCGACGGACGGCCCGGCGCGCGCCCGGCTCTGGGGCGGGGTGCGCGAGGTCTTCCCGCGCAACTGGCTGCACCGCTCCGGTCCGGAACCGCTGTTCCGCGTGCGGGTCGCCCGGGAACGCTTCGAGGCGGAACTCCTCAGCACCGTAACGGTCGCGCAGAACAGGCTGTTAGACGAGGCGGACGACCCCGATCCGGTTTCGGCACGGGCCCGGTTCGGGCTCGCCCCCGCGGTCGGGACGATGCCCGGTCTCACGATCCCCTCGTGGCCGCCCGCCCCCACGCCCCCGCCGCGCCGGGAGCCCCGCGAAGGAGACGCCGAACGATGACCGCCGACCAGGTCGCCCTCGCGGACGGGGCCGCCACCCCGTCGACGCCCGGCACCGGTTCCGTCGTCACCTTCTACTCCTACAAGGGCGGGACCGGCCGCACCATGGCCCTGGCCAACCTCGGTTGGATCCTGGCCAGCCAGGGCCTGAAGGTCCTGGTGGTGGACTGGGACCTGGAGGCTCCGGGCCTGCACCGGTACTACCACCCGCTGCTGATCGACCCCGAACTCCACGCCACCGACGGCCTGATCGACCTGCTGCGGGCCTACGTCGAACAGGCCCTCCCGGGCCCCGGCGACGCCGCCGCCACCGCCCCCGCGCAGTGGCTGGCCGAGCCCGGCCGGATGGACCGCTACCTGTGCGGCCTCGCCCTCGACCTGCCGGTCGGCGGCCGGCTCGACCTGATGCCGGCAGGCCGGCAGAACGCCGCCTACTCGGCCGCCGTCACCAGCTTCAACTGGCGCAGCTTCTACACCCGCGCCGACGTCCGGGGCGCCGAGTTCCTGCTCGCCCTGCGCGAGCGGTGGACGCGCAGCTACGACTACGTGCTGATCGACAGCCGCACCGGCGTCAGCGACACCTCGGGCATCTGCACCGTGCTGATGCCCGACACCGTGGTGGACTGCTTCACCCTCGGTGCCCAGAGCATCCGTGGCGGCGTCGACGCCGCCCGGGCCATCGTCGACGCCGACGAGCGCGAGATCCGGGTGCTTCCCGTCCCGATGCGGGTCGAGGACGCCGAGCGGGCCGGTCTGGCCGCCGGGCGCGACCTCGCCCACGACGCCTTCGCGCCGTACCTGGACCGCTGGCTGAGCGCCGACCGCCGGGCCGACTACTGGCGGGACGTCGAGGTGCCCTACAAGCCCTTCTACGCCTACGAGGAGGTGCCGGCCACCATCGTCGACCGGCCGCAGCAGGGCCGCAGCCTGCTCGGCGCGTTCGAGCGGCTGGCGGACTGGCTGACCGACGGCCGGGTGCGCACGCTGCACCCGGTCCCGGACCGCGCCCGCCGCCGGCTGTACGCGGCGTACCTGCGCACCGGCCGCACCCGCTCCCGCCAGGTGTACCTCAGCTACGCGCCGGGGGACCGGGTCTGGGCCGAGTGGGCGGCCGCCGCCCTGGCCGGTTTCGGCTACCTCACCTCGCTGCACGGCGCCGCCGCTCCGCTGGACCCGGGCCCGCCCGGCGACAGCGCGCTGCCGGA
>NZ_JAKNTA010000003.1:753092-767798 GCF_022288725.1 Kitasatospora sp. A2-31
CCCGCCGTGCAGGGTCTCCCGCCCCGGCTGCCCTCCTTCACCGGCCGCGGCCGCCTGCTGGAGACCCTGCGGGACGGCTTCACCCTCGGCCCCGCGGCCGAACCCGTGCAGGTCCTGTACGGCATGGGCGGGGTCGGCAAGTCGCAGGCCGCGGTCGAGTACGCGCACCGCTTCGCGCCCACCTACGACGTGGTCTGGTGGGTGCCGGCCGAGGAGCCGGCCGGCGTGCCGCAACGGCTCGCCGGACTCGCCACCGAGCTCGGCCTGGAGAGCAGCGGTGACGTGGCCCGGACCGCCCGGGCCGTGCTGGACGCGCTCGGCCGGGGCCGGCCGTACCCGCGCTGGCTCCTGGTCTTCGACAACGCGGAGGACCCGGAGCACCTCGCCCCCTGGCTCCCGGCCGGCTCCGCCGACGGCCACGTCCTGGTCACCTCGCGCGACCGGCGCTGGGCCCGCCACCGCGGCCGGACCGAGGTCGAGGTCTTCGACCGGGCGGAGAGCGTCGAGCTGGTCCGCCGCTTCAACGCCGGCGTCCCGGCCGTCGACGCCGACCGGATCGCCGAACTCCTCGGGGACCTGCCGCTCGCCGTCGGCCAGGCCGCCGCCTGGCTGCACGAGACCCCGATGCCGGCCGCCACCTACGCCGAGCTGCTGGACGAGACGCTGACCGACATCCTCGACCGGTCGGTCCGGGCGGACGCCGAGTACTCCACCGTCACCGCCGCCACCTGGCGGATCGCCGGCGCCGACCTGCGCCGGATCAACGCCCCGGCCGCCCGGCTGCTGGAGGTCTGCGGCTTCCTCGGCCCGGACGCCATCCCGATCCGGCTGCTCTACAGCGCGCCGGTGACCGAGGCCGTCGGACTGCCTGCGGGCGCCCCGGAGGGCCGGCTCGCGATGGGCGAGATCCTGCGCACCGTCAACCAGTTCAACCTCGCCCGGTACGACCAGACCGGCGGAACGCTGAGCGTGCACCGGATCACCCAGGCGCTGCTGCGCGACCAGACCGCCGAGGCCGACCGGGCCCGGGTGCGGGCCGTCGTGCACCGCGCGCTCGCGCTGGACTCCCCGGGCGACCCCGACACCCCGGACAACTGGCCCCGGTACGCCGAACTGCTGCCCCACCTCTGGCCGTCCGGTGCCGTCGGGAGCGCCGACCCGGCGGTCCGGCAGTGGATCGTCGAATCGGTCCGCTACCTCTGGCACCGCGGCCTGCTCGACGCCGGCCGCGACCTCGCCGAACGCGCGCTGGCCCAGTGGTCCCCCGAGGGGACCGGCGGGTCCGACGGCCCCGGCCGGCCCGGGGAACACGACGTGCCGGCCCTGCTGATGCGCGTTCAGCTCGGCAACGTCCGGCGGTCCCAGGGCGCCGCGCAGGAGGCGTACGAGATCGACCAGCACGCGTTCGAGGGGCTGCGCGCGGCGCTCGGCCCGGAACACCCCCACACCATCGCCGCCGCCAACAGCCTCGGCGGCGACCTTCGCCACCTCGGCCGCTACGCGCAGGCCCGGGTGCTGGACGAGCAGACCCTGGAGACCGCGCTGCGGGTCCTCGGCCCCGAGCACCCGCGCACCTTCATGAGCATGAACAACCTGGCCGTCTCGGCCTTCATGGCCGGCGACTACCGGGCGGCGCTGGCCCGCCACCAGGACGTCTACCGCCGCCAGCGCGCGGCTCTGAGCGAGCGCAACCCCTACACGCTGCTGTCGGCCGTCAACTGCGCGCGCGACCTGGGCGCCACCGGGCGCTTCCAGGAGGCCCTGGACCTCCTGGAGCACGTCGTGCGGAGCTACCGGGAGATCGTCGGTGACGACCACGACGACACGCTGCGCGCCCGTCAGGGCCTCGGGGTGGTGCTGCGCCGGCTGGGCCGCTACCGGGAGGCGCTGGCGAACGACGAGGACGTCCACCGGCGGCTGCACGCCCTCAACGGGGCCGACCACCCCGGCACGGCGGCCGCCGCCGGCAACCTGGCCGGCGCGCTCGGCGTGCTCGGCGACACCGGGCGCGCCGTCGAGTTGGCCGAGGAGGCGTTCGGGCACTACCGCACCCACCTCGGCGAGGACCATCCGACCACGCTGGTGGCGGCCGGGAACCTCGCCGTGGCGCTGCGCCGGGCCGGCCGCACGGCCGAGGCCGGTGGGCTCTCCGCCCGCGCCCTGGACGGCCTGCGCGCGGCGCTCGGGGACCGCCACCCGTACGTCGGGATCGCGCTGCTGAACCACGCGAACGGCCTGGCCCTGGCCGGTGACCCGGCTGCGGCGGCGGCCCTGGAGGCGCAGGCCGTACCGCTGCTGGCCGACGTGCTCGGGCCGGACCATCCGGACGCCCTGGTGGCGCTCTCCCACCTGTCGCTCAGCCTCGCGGCGACCGGCGACACCGACCGGGCCGGGCGACTGGCGGCGGATGCGCTCGGGCGGGCCCGTGAGGCGTTGGGGCAGGCCCATCCGGTGACGGTGGCGATCCGGGACGGCCGGCGGCTGGAGAGCGACATCGAGACGCGACCGGTCTGACTCCGCCGGCCGCCGCCGGGGGGCTCTGCGCCGTGCAGGTGCCGCTACGCGACCGCCGAGTGGGTGAACTTTCCGCAAGACTTCGCTGCATGGCGGGCCAGAGGACACAGAGGCTCGTGGAACAGCGCGGTGTTGCCCCCGTGCTGCCACTACATTGGTCGATTAGCGCCGGGGTGTACCCGGAGTCTGCTCTCTCTAACCCCCATCGTGGAAGAGAATCGAATATGACACCCGCACTGGACACCAAGCCCACGCAGGATCTGACGGATCATCACCGGGGCGAGCGGTCGACCCTGGCCGAGCTGGCCTCGCTCGGCGCCGACGAGCTCGCCGCGCGACTGCGGCGTGCCCTGCCCGGCTCCGATACCGGCCTGGTGCCGGTCGCGGCCTTCAACTCCTCCATCTGACCGGCCGACCGACCACCGGCCCCGGCTGAAACCGACTGGCCATGACGCGACCCCTGCTCCCGTTCACGCAGTTCGTGGTGAAGGTCCACAGCCGGTGCGATCTCGCCTGTGACCACTGCTACGTCTACGAGCACGCCGACACCAGCTGGCGCGCCCGTCCCAAGGTCATCGGCGAGGAGGTCCTGACCAGGGCCGCCCGGCGGATCGGCGAGCACGCCGCCGCCCACGGCCTGACCGTCGTCCGGGTCGTCCTGCACGGGGGAGAACCCCTGCTGGCCGGCCCGGAACGGCTGCGCCGCGCCGCCGAGGAGTTCCGGGCCGCGCTCCCGCCCGGCTGCGCGCTCGACCTGCGGATCCACACCAACGGGGTGCTGCTGGGCCCCGCCTTCTGCGAGCTCTTCGACGAGCTGGAGATCAAGGTCGGCGTCTCGCTCGACGGTGACCGGGCGGCCAACGACCGGCACCGCCGGTTCGCCGACGGCCGGAGCAGCCACCCGCAGGTGCTGCGGGCGGTCGGACTGCTGCGCCGCCCCGAGTACCGCCACCTCTACGCCGGCCTGCTCTGCACCGTCGACGTCGAGAACGACCCGGTCGCGGTCCACGACGCGCTGGCCGAACTCGACCCGCCGTCCGTCGACTTCCTGCTCCCGCACGCCACCTGGGAGCAACCGCCCGCGCGGCCGGCCGGCCGGGGTGAGACCCCGTACGCCGACTGGCTGCTCGCCGTCTACGACCGGTGGGAGGCGGCCGGCCGGCCGTTCGCCGTGCGGACCTTCGACTCGGTGCACCGCACCCTGCACGGGCTGTCCAGCCTGACCGAGTCGCTCGGCCTGGAACCCGCCGCGCTGGTCGTGCTGGAGACCGACGGCACGTACGAGCAGGCCGACAGCCTGAAGACGGCGTACGACGGCGCGCCCGTCACCGGCCTCGACGTCTTCACGCACAGCCTGGACGAGGTGGCCCGCCACCCCGGCATGGCCGCCCGGCAGTCCGGGCTGGCCGGGCTGAGCGCCACCTGCCGTGCCTGCCCCGTCGTCCGCTCCTGCGGTGGCGGTCTGTACGCCCACCGTTACGGGGCCGATGGTGGATTCGACCATCCCTCCGTCTACTGCGGGGATCTCATGACACTCATCAACGGCATCGCCGACCGCGGCGAGCCGGCCGGCAGGCCCGGCACCACCCCGCGGGCGGCAGCCGGCCGGGCCGTTCCCGCCCAGCCCGGCGAGCCGGCCCCGCCCGCCGGCCTCACCGACCGGCAGCTGGACCGGCTGGCCCGCGGCCACGGCGACGCGGACACCGTCCGCGCCCTCGTCCGGTCCCAGCTCGCCCTCACCCGCGCCATGCTGGCGGCCGTCCGGAGCACCTCCGGGCTGCGCTCCTCCGCCGCCTGGGACCTGCTCGCCGACCTCGACTCCACCGCACCGGCCGCACTGGACGCGGTGCTCGGCCACCCGTACGTGCGGGCCTGGGCCGCCCGGCGGCTCGGCGGCGACCCGGGCGCCGGGCTCGGACGGCTGGCCGAGCTGGCCGCCGCCGCGGCCGTCCGGGCCGGGCGGGGCGACGCCGTGGCCGTCCCGGTCCGGGCCGGCGGCCTCCACCTGCCGACCCTCGGCCGGATCGGCCTCGGCGGGGGCGGCGAGGCGATCGTCACCGGCACCGGCGACGGGTTCACCGTCCGCACCGCCGACGGCGAGGTGCTCACCGTCGGGGAGGGCCGCCCGGACCCGCGCTTCGAGCCGGTCCGGCGGGTCCGGCCGGCCGGCGGCTGGACGTTCGCCCTGGAGGACGCCGACCCGCAGCGCGACAGCCACCAGTGGCCGGTCGCCGACCGCCTCGGCGAGGCCGAACTGCTGGCCTGGACCGGTGCGCTGCGCGAGGCCGTCGAGCTGCTCGACCGGGACCTGCCGGCCTTCGCCGAGGGCATGCGGACCGGCCTGACCACCGTCACCCCGCTGCGCCCCGGCCCGCCCGGGCGCGACGTCAGCGCCGCCGCCCGGCAGGCGTTCGGCGCGGTCGGGATCGCCCGCCCGGCCACCGCGCCGACCCTCGCGCTCCTGCTCGCGCACGAGTTCCAGCACGTCAAACTGGGTGCCGTACTGGATCTGGTGGACCTCTACGACCCCGCCGACACCGCACTGTACGACGCACCCTGGCGGCCCGACCCGCGCCCGATCGAGGGCCTGCTGCAGGGCACCTACGCCCACCTCGCGGTGACCGCCTTCTGGCGGACCCGGACCGCCGTCTACGACGGCCTGCCCGGCACCGCCGCCGAGCACGCCCGGGCGCAGTTCGCGCTGTGGCGCCGGTACACCGCCGAGGCGGTCGAGCGGCTGGCCGGCTCGGGCTCGCTGACCCCGGTGGGCCTGCGCTTCGCCGACGGCATGCGGGAGACGGTCGGGCCCTGGCTCGACGTGGCACTGCCGGCGGCGGCCGAGACCGCCGCCGAGCAGGCCCGGCAGGCCCGGCGCCCGGCCGCCCCCATCGGCTGACCGCCCCCGCGTCCACCCCCCACCGGTACCGGATCCGCTCCGGCCGATCGTCTTCGGGAACCGTCATCCTCACCGAACCGCGTCCCGTGCCCCCCCGGCAGGACATAGCAGAGAACGAACTGACCAGGACGGCGCTCGCCGAGCAGTTCACCGCGCTCGGCGTGCGACCGGGCGCCGTGCTCCTCGTCCAGGCCTCGCTGCGCAGGCTGGGTCCGGTCGAGGGCGGCGGCACCACCGTCGTCGAGGCGCTGCTGGACGCGCTCGGCGGGCCCGGGCGCGGCACCCTGGTCGCCTACACCGCGACGCCGGAGAACTCGGACACCTCCCGGCTGGTCCGGGAGATGACGAAGGGCTGGTCGCCCGAGGAGGTGGAGGCGTGGCGGGCGCACCTGCCCGCCTTCGACCCGTACACGACGCCGTCCTCGCCGACCATGGGACGCCTCTCGGAGCTCGTCCGCACCCACCCCGGCGCGGTGCGCAGCGACCACCCGCAGTCCTCCTTCGCGGCGGTCGGCGCCCGCGCCAAGGACGTCACCGAGCTGCACGAGCTCACCTGCCACCTCGGCACGGCGTCGCCGCTCGGCCGGATGTACGAGCTCGGAGCGGACGTTCTGGGCATCGGGGTGGGGATGGCCAGGTTCACCCCCTTCCACCTGGCCGACCTGCAGATGCCGGACATCCCCGTCCGGCACTACGGCTGCGTGGTCCGGGAGGGCGGGGGACGCCGCTGGGTCCACTTCGACGGCCCGCTCCTGGACGACCTGCACTTCGCGGAGCTGGGCGAGGAGGTGCTGCGCGAGGCCGCGGGTGTCCGCCGCGGCAGGGTGGGCGGCGCCGACTGCCGGCTCGTACCGATGCGCGAGGCGGTCGATCTCGCGGTCGGCATCCTGCGCCGGCGGCGCTGGCTCAGGCCCGACCTGGCCACGGCGTAAAAGGGGGCGGTCGTTTCAGTCATGTCAATTCGTGCGGCCCGATGTGCTATTCCATTGGGGCGTCAGTCGTTCCTACACTGAAGCCCCGCGTGCGGGGACTCGCGGGAAGGCGGTTGCAGGCGGGCCAGGGGGAGGCGCGTGTGAACGACCATGGCGGGGACGAGGAATCCTCCCCGCCGTACTTCTTCCTCAGCTACGCGCACACTCCGCGGGCCGGTGCGCGCGGCGCCGGCGACCCCAACCACTGGGTACGGCAGCTGTACCGCGACCTCTGCGAGGCCGTGCTGCAGCTCACCACCGTGCCGGCGGGCGTTCCGGTCGGCTTCATGGACGAGTCCATGCACCAGGGGGAGCTGTGGGCCGAACGGCTCTCGGAGGAACTGGCCACCTGCCGCGTCTTCGTGCCGCTCTACTCGCCCCGGTACTTCAACAGCGTTCCGTGCGGCCAGGAGTGGTACTCCTTCACCCGGCGGCCGGTCTACCCGGCCAACTTCGACTCGGAGCGGACCAGCGGCATCGTCCCGGTCCTCTGGGCGCCGATGAGCCGCTACCGGCTGCCCGAGGTGGCGAGCGAACTCCAGTTCAACCACGCGAGCTTCGGCCCCGACTACGCGACCGAGGGCCTGTACGCGCTGATGAAGCTGAGCTACTTCCGGGGCGCCTACGAGCTGGCCGTGCACCGGCTGGCCCGGCGGATCGTGGAGGTCGCCGAGGAGACCGTCATCCCGGTGGGGCGGCGGCTGGACTTCAACTCGCAACCCAGTGCCTTCAACGTCACGGCGCCCACCAAGCGGCTGCGGATCTCCGTCCTCGCCTACCACCGCGGTGACGTGCCGCCGGAGCGCAATCCCGACTACTACGGCGAGAAGCGCACCGACTGGCACCCGTTCCGGCCGGCCGCCCCCCGCCCGCTCGCCGAGCACGCGGTGCGGCTGGCGCGGCAGTTGGGCTTCCAGGCCACCGTGCACGAGTTCGACGGCGAGGCCGAGGAGATCATCGCGGGCGGCGAGCCCACCGCCCCCGGCCTCCTGCTGCTCGACCGCTGGGTGCTCAAGGACGAGCGGTGGCGTGAACTCGTCCGTCGTTTCGACCGTGCGGACTGCGGCTGGGTGAGCGTCCTGGAACCATGGAACATGGACGACCCGGACTGCGCCGAGCAGCACCGCGAGATGGGCGAACTCAGCGACCAGGCCCTGCGGTTCACCCACCGCGCGACCCGGCCCAGCTTCCTCGGCGCCACCGGGGGGCAGCCCGGACTCGGCAGCCTGGAGGAGTTCGACGACGCGCTGCCCCGGGCCGCGATGAAAGCCAAGTACGCCTTCGAGAGCCGGACCAGGACCGAGCCGGAGGAACCGCCTCCGCCCCGGCCCAACCTCCGGGACGCCTTCCGGCACGGCCGGGGCCGGGACGGACCCGGCCTCCCCGCCCACGACGACCATCCACGCGAAGCAGGCGATCGCCCGGACGACGGGACGCCGTTCGGGGGAGGAACCACATGAGCGAGAACCGCACCAGGAACCTCCGCATCGGCGGCCTGAGCGCCGCCGAGCTGGCGGCCCAGCGGGAGGCCGAGCAGGACCGGCAGGGCCGGATCATCACCTTCTACTCCTACAAGGGCGGTACCGGGCGCACCATGGCGCTCGCCAACACCGCGTGGATCCTCGCGGCCAACGGCTTCCGGGTGCTCACCGTGGACTGGGACCTGGAGGCGCCCGGCCTGGCCAAGTTCTTCCACCCGTTCCTCGACCCCACCGTGCTGGCCGGCACCACCGGCATGATGGACCTGATCGCCGAGTACCGCGAGGAGGCGCTGCGGCCGGTCGAGCACGCCGAGGGCTGGCACCTCGACTTCGCCCGGGTGCACCCGCACGCGCTCTCGCTCTCCTGGCCGATGTTCCCCGACGGCGGCAGCCTGGACTTCCTCTCCGCCGGCCAGTTCAACCGCGACTACTCCGAGGCCGTCACCCACCTGGACTGGGACATCTTCTACGACCGCTTCGACGGCGGGCAGTTCTTCGACGCACTGCGCGCCGACATGAGCAAGCGCTACGACTACGTCCTGATCGACTCCCGCACCGGTCTCTCCGACATCGCCGAGATCTGCACCGTCCAGATGCCCGACGACCTGGTGGTCTGCTTCACCCTGAGCGACCAGTCGATCGACGGCGCCTCCCGGATCGCCCAGCACATCCACGACCGCTACCGGGAGCGCGGCATCCGCATCCTGCCGGTGCCGATGCGCATCGACGAGGGCGAGAAGGAGAAGGCCGACGCCGGCCGGGCGCTGGCCCGGATCCGCTTCGACGGCCTGCCGGCCGGCCTGTCCGGCGAGGAACTCGCCCACTACTGGGGCTCGGTGGAGATCCCGTACCGGCCGTTCTACGCCTACGAGGAGATCCTGGCGACCTTCGGAGACCAGGGCGGCACCCAGACCTCGATGCTGGCCGCCTGCGAGCGGCTCACCGGGGTGATCACCGAGGGCCGGGTCACCTCGCTGCCGCCGGTCGACGAGGAGCTCCGGCTGCGGTACGTGGACGCCTTCACCCGGCGCCGCCCGTCCGTCCCGGCCGACCTCTACCTCTCCTACGTCCCCGAGGACCGGATGTGGGCGGACTGGATCGAGTCCGTCCTCACCCGGGCCGGGTTCCGGGTGCTGCCCCGCGACCTCTCCGCCGGCTCCGACCCGCGGCAGGAGACCGAGCGCGGCATCGACGCCGCGTACCGGACCGTCGCCGTGCTCTCGCCCGCCTACCAGCGCTCGCCGCAGGCCCGCGCGCTCTGGGAGTCGGTGGTCAGCTCCGACCCGTCCGGCACCCGGCGCCAGCTGGTCCCGGTCCGCGTGGGCGACGTCCGGCTCACCGCGCCGTTCAGCAACCGCAACCCGGTCGACCTGGTCGGCCGCGACGAGGCGCAGTCGGTGCAGACCCTGCTGCGCGCGCTCGGCCGCGGTGACGTGCCGCTCGCCGAGACCACCGGCACCGGCCCGCGCTTCCCCGGCAGCAAGCCGCAGGTGTGGGACGTGCCGCCGCGCAACCCGTCCTTCACCGGCCGCGCCGCGGTGCTGGAGCAGCTGCGCAACCAGCTGCGCGGCGGCATGGCCGCGGTGCTGCCCACCCCGCAGACGCTGTACGGCCTCGGCGGCGTCGGCAAGACCCAGGTGGCGCTGGAGTACGCGCACCGCTTCATGTCCGACTACGACCTCGTCTGGTGGATCGACGCCGAGCAGACCGAGCTGGTGGCGCCCGCGCTGGCCGACCTGGCCCGCCGGCTCGGCCTGCGGGTCGGCGACTCCGTCACCGAGGCCGCCGAGGCGGCCCGGGAGGCGCTGCGCCGCGGCGTGCCCACCTCGCGGTGGCTGCTGATCTTCGACAACGCCGACGAGCCCGCCGAGATCCGCAGGTTCTTCCCCGGCGGCTCCGGCCACATCCTGGTCACCTCCCGCAACCAGGCCTGGTCCGGGCACGCCGAGGCGCTGGAGGTGGACGTCTTCACCCGCGGCGAGAGCGTCGAGCACCTGTGCCGGCGCGCCCGCGGGCTCTCCCGCGCCGACGCCGACCGGGTCGCCGAGGCGGTCGGCGACCTGCCGCTGGCCGTCGAGGTGGCCGCGGCCTGGCTGGACACCACCGGCACCCCGGTCGACACCTACGTCGCCCAGCTGCAGGCGGAGGCGGCCCGCGCCCTGGCCGGCGCCCGCCCCGCCGACTACCCCACGCCGGTCGGCGCGACCTGGAACGTCTCCATCGCCCGGCTGCGCACCCAGTCCCCGGCGGCGGTGCGGCTGCTCCAGCTCTGCGCGTTCTTCGCGCCGGAGCCGATCTCGATGAACCTCTTCTACAGCGACCAGATGATCCGCGCCCTGGTCCAGTACGACGCCGACCTCAGCGACAAGTTCATGCTCGGCAAGGTCATCCAGGCGATCGGCCGGTACGCGCTCGCCAAGGTCGACGCCGGCACCAACAGCTTCCAGGTGCACCGGCTGGTGCAGGCGGTGATCCGGGCCGAGATGACCGAGGACGAGCAGGAGGTCGCCGTCCACGAGGTGCACCGCATCCTCACCGGGGCCCGGCCGGTCCTCGGCGACACCGACGACCCGGCCAACTGGCCCGCGTTCGACGAGATCTGGCCGCACCTGTCGCCGTCCAAGGCGCACAACTGCGACGAGGCCGACACCCGGCAGCTGCTCATCGACCGCGTCCGCTACCTGTGGAAGCGCGGTGAGCTCGACCGCGCCCGCGACCTCGGCCACGCCCTGGACGCGGAGTGGACCAGCAAGCTCGGCGAGGACGACCGGCAGACCCTGCTGCTGCGCTTCCAGCTCGCCAACGTGCTGCGCTCGCAGGGCAACTACGCCGAGGCGCTGGCCCTGGACGAGGCCACCCTGGAGCGCCAGCGGGCGCTGCTCGGCGAGCACCACCCGTACACCCTGATGACGGCGGGTTCGCTCGGCGCCGACCGGCGGGCGCTCGGCCGGTTCCAGGCCGCACTCGACCTCGACCGCGAGATCCTCGACCAGTTCCGCGAGCTGTTCGGCGACGACAACCCGCGCACCCTGTCGATGGCCAACAACCTGGCGATCGACTACCGCCTGGTCGGCGACAGCGAGGCCGCCCGCGAACTCGACCAGGAAACCCTGGACCGGCGCACCGCAGTGCTCGGCCCCAAGCACCCCTACACCCTCTCCACCAAGTCCAACCTCGCCCGGGACCTGCGCGAACTCGGCGACTACCGGGGCTCGGTCGAACTGCTGCAGGAGGTCACCGAGGACCTCGGCGACGTGCTCGACCCGGACCTGCCCGAGAACCTGCGCAACGCCAAGTCGCTGGCCGTCTCGCTGCGCCGGACCGGGCAGCTGGCCGAGGCCCGCCGGATCACCAAGGAGACCTACGAGCGCTACCTGGAGCGGTACGGCGCCGACGCGCCCGACGCGCTGGCCTGCGCGCTCAACCTGGCCGCCGACCACAGCGCCTCCGGCGACAAGGAGGCCGCCCGGGACCTCTGCACGACGGTCTACGAGGGCCACCGGCGGCTGTTCGGCGACGAGCACCCGTTCACCCTGGCCTGCGCCAACAACCTCGGCATCTACCTGCGGGGCAGCGGCGACGTCCGGGGCGCGATCGAGCGCGGGCTGGCCACCGTCGAGGGGCTCACCCGGTCGGTGGGGCCCGAGCACCCGTACACCCTCAACGCGCTGATCAACCTGGCCAACGCGTACGGGGACGACGGCCAGATCGACCTCGCCGAGCAGCTCGGCCGCACCGCGCACGCCGGCCTGTGCGAGCGCTACACGCCGCGCCACCCGGACGCGGTGGCCTGCGAGGCCAACCTGGCCGTCACCCTGCGGGCGGCCGGCCGGCACACCCAGGCGGCCGAGCTGCGCGCCCGGGCGATCGCCGAGCTGATCCGCCAGTTCGGCGAGGAGCACCCCAACACCGTCTCGGCCCGCGGCTGGAAGCGGATCAACCGCGACCTGGAGCCGCAGCCGGTGTGACGGCGGGCCGACCCGGGGCCGGGGCCGGCGGGTAGGCTGCGGGGCCATGAGCCCGCAGCTGCCCCCGGTCCTGGTCACCCGCCGCCTCGCGCCCGGCGTGATCGAGCGGCTCACCGCCCACCACGCGGTGACGCACCACGACTCGGACCTGCCGATGCCGCGGAGCGAGCTGCTGGCGGCCGTCCGCGGCCGGTCCGCGGTGGTCACCACGCTGGACGACGCCGTGGACGCCGAGTTCCTGGACGCGGCCGGCCCCGGCCTCAGGCTGGTCGCCAACCACGCGGTGGGCCACCACAACGTCGACCTCGCCGCCTGCGCCGAGCGCGGTGTGGCGGTCAGCAACACTCCCGGGGTGCTGACCGCCGCCACCGCGGACATGGCCTGGGCGCTGCTGCTGGCCGCCACCCGGAGGCTGGGCGAGGGCGAGCGGTGGCTGCGCTCCGGGCGGCCGTGGGCCTGGGCGCCGAACTTCCTGCTCGGCATGGAGCTGGCCGGCACCAGGCTGGGCGTGCTCGGCATGGGCCGGATCGGCCAGGCGGTGGCCCGCCGGGCCCGGGCCTTCGACATGTCGGTCGGCTACCACAACCGCCGTGAACTGCCGGCCGACCGGGCCGGGGACGCCGAGTGGCTGCCGCTGGAGGAGCTGCTGGCCCGCTCCGAGGTGCTGGTGGTGACCTGCCCGCTCAGCGACGCCACCCGTCACCTGCTGGACGCCCGCCGGCTGGCCCTGCTGCCGCCCGGGGCGGTGGTGGTCTCGATGACCGCAGGGGTGGTGGACGAGGAGGCGCTGGCCGCCGCGCTGGAGTCGGGCGCCCTGTTCGCCGCTGCGGTGGACAACTTCGAGCGGGAACCGGAGGTGCCGTCGGCACTGCTGGCCCAGGAGCGGGCGGTGCTGGCCCCGCACCTGGGCAGCGCCACCGTCCGCACCCGGCAGGCGATGGGCGGCCTCGCGGTGGACAACGTCCTGGCGGTGCTGGCCGGCGGCGATCCGGTCACCCCGGTCGGCGCCTGACGCCCCCGGCCCGGTCCACCGGACGCGACCTATCCCGCGGCCCAGCTGAGCGCGGTGGTCATCACCCGGAACGCGCCGAAGTGGGCCGCGCCCGGCTCCAGGTAGAGGGCGGCGCCGGGAATGTGGTCGGCCAGCCAGCGGGAGTGCTCGACCGGTGAGAACTGGTCGTCGGCGCCGTGCCAGAGCCAGCTCGGCACGGCGATGTCCTGGACCTTGAAGCCCCAGTCGGCGGTGAAGGCCAGGACGTCGTCGATCCAGCCGTCGGCGCCGTGCCGGAACGCCTCGCGGTAGTTGCTCTGCAGCATCCGGCGCAGCCCGGTGTCGGCGACCACCTCGCGGTCGGTGGCCGGGAGTTCGGGCCGCAGGCCCTTGAGCAGCCGGACCGGGTCGGCCTTGATCTGCTCGGAGCGGAACCGCATCGAGGCGGCGATCTGGTCGTGCCCGCGCTCGGCCTCCTGGTAGGCCCGGACGTTGGAGGGCGTCATCCCGCCGTACCAGTCCAGGCCGGCCGCGTTCCGGGGGGCCAGGCTGACCAGCAGCGCGACCCGGGTGACCCGCTCGGGCAGGAGCGCGGCGCAGGCCAGCGCGTGCGGGCCGCCGCCCGAGCGGCCGAGGACGGCGAAGCGGTCGATGCCGAGCTCGTCGGCGATGGTCCGCACGTCGGCCGCGGCCGCGCTGACCCGGCGTCCGGGCAGCCGGGCCGAGTCGCCGTAGCCGGGCCGGTCGAAGGAGACCAGCCGGATGCCCAGGCGGTAGAGGACGCTGGTGCGCGGGTGCGGGCCGACCCGGCTGCCGGGCGTGCCGTGCAGCAGGAACACCGGCCGGCCGCGCGGGTCGCCCACGGTCTCGACGGCGAGGGCGCGGCCGTCCGCCGCCTTGACCATCCGTAACGTCACGCGCGGCCTCCTCGGTACTCCGGGGTGCTCCGGTCGGCGGCCCCGGTCGTTCGGTCCTCCGTCAGTGGTCCCGGTCCGTGGTCCCGCGGACCTCCCGGCGGGCCTGCCAGGTGGTGTGCTCGCGGGAGACGGCGTCCTCGGCGTCCCGGGCCAGCCTGGCCCAGACCTCCTCGGCGTCCGCCGCGCCCAGGTCGAGCCGGGCCAGCTGGTCGCGGATCAGCTCCAGCTCGTCCGCGGCCAGCCCGTAGGCGGCGGCCAGCGGCCGGTACTGGCGCAGCTGGGCCCAGGCGGTGACCGAGGCGGCCACCGCCGAGACGGTGCCGAGCGCGTCGTAGCCGAAGCCGCCCATCGCCCGCAGCACCGCGAGCACCAGGCCGAGCCCCGGCAGCACCACGCCGAGCACGCCGGTCCAGAAGCCGGCCCGGGCGCAGTACCGGGCCTTGGAGCGGTACCAGTCGTGCTGCACCAGGATCCGCTCCCGCAGGTAGACCTCGCGGCGCACCGCCAGCGGCTGGTCGCGCAGGCCGCGCATCGCCGCGGTGATCGGCGCGTCGGGCCCCTCCGCGGCCGCGCCGACCGCGCGGCTGCCCCGGAAGGCGTTCAGCACCCGGCCGAGCTGGAAGCTGTACAGCCCCTCGGCGTCGGGCAGGGTGCGCGGCGGCGGCTGGAAGGCGTCGGCCCGGACGGCGAACTTCCAGGCGAGCGTCTTCACCGACTCCGCGGCCGCCCGGCCCTCGTACCAGAGGCCCTGCGGGTTCTGCCGGCTGATCACCACCGCGAGGCCGATCGCGCCGAGGTAGGCCACCGCGGCCGACCAGGCCCACGGCTCGCCGTCGGCGGAGCCGAACCCGGCCGCGGCGACCAGCAGCACCAGTTCCCAGGCCGAGAGCAGGACGGACCGGCGCTGCCCCTGCAACGAGGCCGAGTCGGCCGTCCAGAACAGTGCGGGCAGCAGCTCGTGCTCCCGC
>NZ_JAKNTA010000030.1 GCF_022288725.1 Kitasatospora sp. A2-31
CCCGCCGGGGCGCGGGGCTCATGACGCGGCACCGCCTCTCACCGCGGGGCCGCCCGCTTCGTGGTGCCTGCTGGGCGGCGCAGGAACTCGTGACACTGCTGGGGCGCGGGCGAAGTCCTCCTCCATCACGGCGCGAAAGAACCCGGCAATGTCCTTCTCTCCGGCATTGTCCGCGCGCCCGGCGCCCAGTTGCGGTTCCGCACCTCGAAGACCGATCAGGCCGTCAAGTGGGTCGAGGTCTACCTGCCCGAGCGCGGCGACGCTCTGTGCCCGCTTCTACGTCGTGACTCCCCCGCCCGGGCTCAGGTGCTCGCTGGACCAGGTCTGGCAGCCCCCGGCGCTGCCCGGCCAGGTCGGGGCTGGCGGCCGGGCAGCGCGGACCGGGGAGGCGTGCCAGGGGGCGCCGGCGGTGGGGTGGATCCGCTCGGAGCCGGGCGCGGCCGTGAGGACGGCGTCCAGGGTCTCCCCGGGCGTTCGGGCCCCGAGGTCGTGGCCGTCCGGCGCACGGGTGCCACCACGGCTCCAGATGGCGCTTCTTGGGTGGCTCTGGGGCGGAGTGGATGCGAGGGCCGCGCTGGTCGCACGGCCCTCGCATCGGGTGTGGGGCGCCCCGTTCCCGCCCTCGTCGTCCGGATCTGCACGTGGTAGTGAGCTGTGCGGTGTGCTCTGTCACCTGTACGCGATGCTGAGCTGCACTGTTGATGAGGAATTGAACCCCTGCGTTGCTCTTCACGCGCCAAGGGCCGGATAGACCGCCGACCCGCGGTGTGTGCACGCCTCCGTGACGACTACCTGCTTCCCACACCCCGCTCGTGGGATCAGTCCTCGATCAGGTCGATCTCCCAGTTGGTGCGCTGGATCAGCGTGTCCACCTCGCGGATCTCCTTGGCCAGGACGTCCGCCTGGGCGTGGAGTTCGGCGACCGGCAAGGCGGAGAGAATCCTGAGCTCGGACCTCAACTGCCGTACGGCTCCGCGCTGATCGCGCCCGGACGCGGCGTCGGCAGCCGCGGTGATCACCGAGTGGCGCAGCCGCAGGACATCCCGGCGGGCGAGGGCGTCGGTCAGGGTGCCACCACCTTCGATGAGCGCGGTGGAGTTGGTTCGGTTGATCTGGCGGATCAGCCGCTCCAGCTCGTCCAGCATCTCGCCGGCCTGGGCCAGGACCTCCGCCGCGTTCTCGGCCGGCTCTTCGCCCTCCTGGTAGCGGGCACAGCCGACGACGCGCGCCCGCAACTGCTCCACCCGCCGCACCGCAGCCGCGCGCTGCGCGAGCGCTTCAGCCAGTTTCACCGCGTCATCACCTCTGCGTCCTAATGATCGTCCGGTAAGTATGCACGTCGCTGCCTGACAGCGCGGATCGCAGGACGGAGCCGGCCCAGCCGCGGCCGCCGGTGGGCAGTGCATCGAACCGTACGCGCGGCTTTACGGCATCGGAGCGTTGCGCGCTGGCCCGGGTCACCGGCCACATGACGCCTTGATGGACCACGGCTCGGCCCGGGTACTCCCCCGGTCAGGATCACCCGCCAGCGGGAGAGCGGCGTCGGCGGTCGGGGAGGGCGGCGCCAAGAGGCGCGCCCTCCGATCTCGGACGACGGGAGCGTTGATCAGGGGCGGTGGGGACCGCGGTAGGGGAGAGTCTGGCTGTAGACGACGCTCGTGGTGGTGCTGCCGAAGCCGGCGAGTTCGTCCATGAGGGTCTCCAGGTGTCCCATGGAGGTCGCGGCTACCTTCAGGGTGTAGCAGTCGTCGCCGGTGGTGCGCAGGCACTCGAGGATCTCGCGGCGGTCGGCGAGGAGGCGGCGCAGCGGTTCGTGGCGGTTGCCCGGGTATTTCAGCCGGACGACGGCGAGGACGGGGTAGCCGACCTTGGCGAGGTCGATCTCGGCGTGGTAGCCCGTGATGACGCCCACGGCCTCCAGATTGCGGACGCGTTCGGTGGTGGCCGAGGGGCTGAGGTTCACGCGGCGACCCAGTTCGCTGAGGGAGATGCGGGCCTCCCGTTGCAGTTGTTCGATGATCGCCCAGTCGACGTGGTCGAGATTCCCGGTCATGTGGCGAAAGTACCAACAAAGTCACGGAGGAACAGCAGCTACGCAGGGAGGTTTCGGTTCCCTCCCCCGTGATCACCGGGATAGCGTCGGGCCATGCAACTCGGCGTCAATGTACCGAACTTCGGGCCGGGGACCGATCCCGGTGTCCTGCGCGAATGGGCGAGGCTCGTGGAGGGCCTCGGCTTCGGCGTCCTCATGGTGTCGGACCATGTGGCGGTCACCCCGGAGGTGGCCGAGCGGTATCCGGAGCCGTTCTACGAGCCGTTCACCACCCTGTCGTGGCTGGCCGGGCTCACCACCACGGTGCGGCTGGGCACGACCGTGCTCGTCCTGCCGTACCGGCATCCCCTGCTGGTGGCCCGCATGGCTGCCGGCCTCCACCAACTGAGCGGCGGCCGTTTCGTCCTCGGAGTGGGCGTCGGCTGGGCCCGGCAGGAATTCGAGGCGCTGGGCGTGCCGTTCACCGCGCGTGGCCGGCTGACGGACGAGTGTCTTGGCATCCTCCGGCAGGCCAGGGACGCGGGGCGCCGTGAGGGCGAGGTTCCGGTCTGGATCGGCGGCCACAGCGAGGCGGCCCTACGACGCGCCATGAGGTTCGGCGACGCCTGGCACCCGCTGCGGCTCTCCCTCCCCCACATGCGCGCGATCCTGCGGCGGCACGTGCTGCCGGACTTCGTGCCCCGGATCGCCCTGCACGTCACCGGTACCCCGGTCGACGCCCCCGACCGGCCCGCCGGCGTCGGCACCGTCGAGCAGATCCTCGACGACCTTCACCAACTGCGCCTGCTGGGCGCGGACACCGTCGTCCTCGACCCCTATCGCGGAGATCCGGAAGAGACCCGCCGGCCCGACGCGGCATGGCAGGCGCTCACCACCGTGGCCACCCACTGGCAGAAGGCCGAATCATGATCACCTCAGCCGACGAGGCCCTTCTGCGGCGTGCCATCGCCATCGCCGCCCACGCGGTCGCCCTGGGCGACGCGCCCTACGGATCCCTTCTCGCCGGACCGGACGGCACCGTGCTCGCGGAAGCCCACAACACGGTCCGGCGGGACAACGACATCACCGCCCATCCGGAATTGAAGCTCGCCCGCTGGGCGGCCCGCGAACTCGACCCGGGCACGGCCGCCGGTACCACCTTGTACACCAGCTGCGAGCCGTGCGGCATGTGCGACGGCGGCATCGCCCGCTCGGGCCTCGGCCGGGTCGTCTACGCGCTGTCAACCGAGCAACTCGTCGCGCTCAACCCGCCGTCGGGCGCCTGGCCGACGGTGCCGCACGACGGTCCGGCCGTCCACGACGAGGCGCGGGCCCCCGTGGCGGCCTACTACCGGCCCGCCCGATGACCACGACCGGCAGTTCGTGCGGCACCTGAAGGCGGACAGAGATGGGAACGGAGACGATGCACGGCCTGGGCCTGGCGGGCGGGGGTGGCGGGTGAGGTCGCGTCCGGCGGGGTCGACGGCGGCCTGGTCTGGAGGGCCGCCTGGTCGTGGACGGCGGCGAGCGTCATCGGGCCTCGCTTGCCCGGCCGGCCGCCGTGTCGGCCGGCGTCCCGGACCGGTCGGGGCCGGCAGGCGGATCGCCGACCGGGACGGGCTGCACGGTGGCGCCGTCCATGACGACCCAGGCCACCTGGCGGTCCTCGCCCCAGCGGACGTGGGCGATCCACCGCTCCCCCAGCCGGCGGCGCGCCGTCACCGTCCCTGAGCACCAGCGGCCTCCGGTGCGGATCCAGACCAGCTGCCAGCGGTGCACGTCGCCGTCCGCGCCGGGCGGCCCGGCGAGCTCGGCGGGCACCGGCGCGGCGTCGCGCCACGCGCCGAGGAACGGCGCCGCGGCCGGGGCCCGGCCGCCGGGCTCGGGCAGCGGCCGGATCGTCCGCTCGCTGTAGAGGAACCAGCCCCAGGACGGCTCGGCGCTGTCCGTGTCCTCGGCCCAGCGCACGTGGACCACCCAGACACTGCTGCCCGGGGGCCGGCGCCACACCGTGAGCAGCCCGGGACGCCACCGGCCGCCGAGGCGGACCTCCACCAGCCGCCAGCGGCGCACGTCCCGGTAGAGGCCGGGCAGGGCCATCAGTTCCCTGGGCGGGCGCTCGGCATCGCCGGGCTCCGCCTCGGGGCGGGCGGCGCGGGAGAACGGGACGGCTGCGGTCACACCCCCAACGGTAGTTCGAACAGGCGTTCGACTCAAGTCTTGGGGATGCATCCGTGCAGGTCAGCGGCGCACAGGGGGAACGATGCCCGTACCTCACGCCTGTCCTGCTCACACTGCGGGTCTCCGAGCCCAGAACAGGACGTGACCGCTGTTCCCCTCGGGCACGAACTCCTCGTGGACCACGTCAAGGCCGGCCCGCACGAGCCAGGAGCGGTTCGTGGCGGCGTCCGCGTGGCTCCACCACATCGCGACCCCGCCACCGAGCCAGTCCTCATCAGTCCCGGTCCAGGCCTGGTGCCCGGTGGTGCCCAGGAACCAACCCCCAGGCCGAAGCCAGGAAGCGATCCGCTCCAGCATGGCGGGCTGCTCCGCCAACGGAATGTGGATCAGCGCATACAAACAGACCACAGCGTCGAAGCTCTCCTGCGGAAGCTCCAAGGCCGTGGCGTCAGCCCGAATGAAGTCGGCATCCGGCACCAGCTCCCGGGCCCTTCGGATCTGGACCTCACTGGTGTCGACACCAGTGACACGGTGACCGGCCCTGACAAGCGAGCGGACCACCGGAACACCGGTCCCGCACCCGACATCCAAGACCGTGGCTGCATCCGGCATCCGATCGAGCAACTGCCCGATCCACGAGCCGTACTTGGTCTCACTGCCGAATGCACGCTCGTAGCGCGCCGACAGCAGGTCATACCCGTGCCGGACCAAGTCCTTGGGATCTTCTACGTCCACGCCGCCGCACGGTAGTGCCCGAAGCTCTCCAGCGCGACGCCTTTCACCGGCTCCGCTGATGCAGCGCCACCACCCTCGCACGGGCGAGGACGGACAACTCGAACGGGCGGAGCGTGTCGGTACGCTCCCACTCCGCAGGGTTGATCGTCTCGCGTTGCCGGGCGTACTCGATCGGCTGGAGCCGGTGCTCAAGCAGGAGGGTGTCCATCTGCTCGATGCTGAGGAACGTTTGCCAGGGCTCGCCCTGCTCGGCCGCCGCTGCCATGACCAGCTCCGCATAGGACTGACCCACCTCGTCGCGGAGTCCGGCCGGGAGGAGGTGCTCCACGATGAGCTCTGTGCCGGGTGCGAAGCCGCAGATGACGGCCAGGGTCCGCCTGATCGCCTCCGGGGTCAGGTACATCGTGACCCCGAGCCAGCTGACCAGTGCGGGTCGGCCCGGGTCAAAGCCGGCCCGCACGAGGTGATCGGCAAGTGACCGGGCGGACTCCTTCTCGAAGTCGACCGGGACGAAGACGGCGGACGGTGGCACCGTCGTCCCCGTCTCCACCAGCAGCGCCCGCTTCCATTGCTGGGTCGTCGGCTCGTCCACCTCGAACACCCGCACGGAGGCGGCCAGTTCCGACCGGTAGGCGAAGGAGTCCAGCCCCGCACCGAGGATCACGTACTGGTCGACGCCCCGGCCGGCCAGCTCGGCCAGTCGGTCCTCGGTGTAGCGGCTTCGGGTAACGGCCGTCGTCCGCGCACCGGACAGGACCGGGTGCCCACCATAGGAGCGGTGGTAGTCGAGGAGTTCTTCAGCACGCTCCCCCAGGAAGGTGTGCGCCAGGGTGTCGGCGAAGATCGAGGGAGTCTCGTCGACGATGAGGTGTGCTGCGCGTGCTGCGGCCGACATGAGGGCTGTCTGGCTGGGTTGTCCCTTGTTCATCACAATGCAGGACATTAGCCCAATGATTTGGCATCATATCACAAAAGTGAATCTTTCGAAAGGGATTCCGGGTTCTCTTTTGGTAACGAATTCGATCCTCACGATCCCCGGAATAACCTGCGGGTCGGCTCCGAGAAGCGAGAAAACCCTGCGTGTTCCGTCCCTCGCGGGAATGACCAACGACCAAACGGCGCCGGATCAATTACGGGTCGACCCACGGAGCAGAGCCCGGTCTCCTCAGGTGGGCCCGGCCGTGTGGGGGTGCCATTCGGTGAGCAGGATGGTGGCGTCGTCGCGCAGCTGTTGGTCCTGGTGGAGGAGGATCCGCTGGATGAGGCGGCGCAGGGCTTCGGGTGCGGGCAGGCCGTCGGCCATGGCGCGCACGACGGTGTCGGCGAGGCGGTTCTCGCCGAACAGTTCGCCGGTGGCCGAGCGGGCCTCGGTGACGCCGTCGGTGAACGTCAGCACCCGGTCGCCGGGCTGGAGGCGCAGGGTGTGGACCTGGGGCGGGGGAAGGCCCGTGTCGCCCAGGCCGAGCGGCAGGTGCGGGTGACGATCGAGCGCCCCGGTGACGATGCGGCCGTCGCGGATCAGCAACGGCGCCAAGTGGCCGCAGTTGATCCAGTCGAAGCGGCCGGTGACCGTGTCGAGGTCGGCGATGACGCACGTCAGCAGCCGGTCCGGGATCCAGCGGGCGAGGGTGCGGTCGATTTGTTCGGCGATGTCCGTGAGGCCCCCGCCGGCGCGGCGGGTGGAGCGGCAGGCCGCGAGGGCGACGGCGCTGCAGCCGCCGGAGGCGAGGTCGTGACCCATGGCGTCGAGCAGGGTCAGGTGCAGGTGGGTGCCGGCCAGGGTGTGGTCGAAGGCGTCGCCGCCGACCTCGTAGGCGGGTTCCAGGACGGCGGAGGAGGTGACTGCGGTGGTGCCGATGGTCCGCGGTGGCACGAACGCCCACAGCAGCTCCGCCTGCAACGCCATCGGCCGGCTGCGCACGGTCCGGGCCAGGACGTCGCTGTAGTGCAGCTTGGCCACCAGGATCATCGCGATCAGGGAGGCCAGGGCCCGGCACCGCTCCAGCAGGGGCGCACCAAGGGCGGGGGCGGCGATCTTCAGCACGCCGAGGCGTTCGATGCCGTCCACGAGCGGCAGCCAGCCCACGATGCCGGACGGGCCGGTGCCGGACGAGCCGGTGTCGGCGGCGAGCTGTACCGTCTCGGTGCGGTAGGCGCGCCCGCCCAGGGAGGTGTCCACCGCGATGGTCTCCAGCTCCACCGGCGATCCGGCGACCAGCAGCGCCGTCTGGTCCGGGCTGGGCAGGGCGATCAGCTGGTGCTGCTGCACGTCCGCGACGAAGACGCGGGCCTCGGACAGGCCCAGGCGCAGCGCGGCGTCCTGGACCAGCGCGGGGATCTCCCGCGGGGCCAGGCGGTGGGCGGCGGCCAGCACGTCGGCAAGGACCTCCCCCAAGCCGGATCCCTCGACAGACACGCGCCTCCCTTCGCAGCTGGTCCGGCCACCTCCGGCGGCCTGCCTTCATCATCACGCGCACGGGGCCCCGTCGGCCCGCGGAATTCCACCACGACGGCGAGGAGCGGACATGTTCCGCTCCACGACCGCACCTGCTCGGAAGGGGTGAACGTGACCCGCGCTCGGTGCCGCGAGGGTCCTGGGTGACGGTCGCGCCGAACGCGATGCAGGAGCGGTGCCGGCCCGCCGCGCTCGCCCGGCAGCCCGGCGGCGCCGGCCACGGGCGGCACGCAGTGAACGGTCCGGCAGAGCCGTATGTTGCTCCTGCACGCCAGACTGCGCACCGCCGTGTAGTTGCCTGCGTGGCGGCTCGCCCTGACCCACAGGCCCGCATAGGCGCGGCGCAGGAGCTCGTACGCGGCCTCGGGATCCGCGGTGTCGAGCGCGGACCGCCCGGCGCCCAAGGCAGTCAGGGACGCGGGTGCGCGTGCGCGGGTTCGGTGTCCGGCTCCCCGGCGAGGGTGGCATGAAGGCGCCGCACCGCGTTCTCGGCGTCGCTGAGCTCGGGGCCTCGGGACAGCGTTCTCGTACGTGTCCTGCCGCTGATGGTCGGCCATGCGGCGCGATGGTGCCGTGGCTGACCGGAGCGGACCGAACGCGGGTCGGCGGTGCGGCGCCTTGGGGCGGGTGGCAAGCTGCGTGGGAGGCCTCGTGGTTCCGTCGCGCCACAGGCGTGCATCGTCCGAGCGGCCCCGCCGCGATCTCGTTGCGGAAGAGGAAGTCCGAGCCGCTGGACCCGTCCGGGTGGCTACTCCTGGCGCAGGTCCTCGACGTACTGGCGAACCCTCGGCGAATCAGCCGGCCGGTAGCCGTGGTGGGCGAGGGCGGAGTCGAACCGCCACAGCCGGAGCGGGGGTGTTACAGACCCTTGGGCTCTCCTGTGCCCAGCTCGCCCTTGGCGGAGGAGGTGGGGGTCGAACCCACACGGTGCTCACGCACCCGACGGTTTTCAAGACCGCGGCCGGCGCCGCCTGTCGGCTGGCTCCTCCATGACAGTGTTGTGTTTGCGCGCAGAGTGCACGAGTTCGGGTGCGTGCGGGCTTCCACCCCACGACGGCTTGAGCCAAGCCGCTGCTTCACCACTCGGCCAACTCTCCGCTGTACTGCGCTGCCGGGCGAGGATTCGAACCCCGATCGCCTGATCCAGAGTCAGGTGTGCTGCCAGTTGCACCATCCGGCACGGTGGCAGCACCGAAAAGGGGCCGCCCGGGCGAGGAACGATCCCTTGGGCGGCCCGGCGTCAAGGCCGGTCAGCGCGCTACGAGGACGTCCCGCAGGAGTGGGAACTCGAGGAGCGCTGATACGACTGGACACGGGTCACGGTCTTCACTGTCGAGCCCCTTCCTGTTTCCTGGGCCTGTTCGGCGCGATGGGTCTTACTGTGCCGCGCCGCCGCCGGGTGGGACAACCGAATTACCGCGGCCGCGCCACCCAGCACCCCGCCGCCCGACGACGCCCCCGGGATCGACCGCATCACCCGGCGCCGCGCGGTCGCCGTCCCCACGGGAGGGCGACCGCGCGGCGCCGGCCTGCTGATCGCGTCCGTCACGGCGTGAGGACGACCTTCTCACAGCGGTCCTTCTTGTTCTTGAACAGGTCGTAGCCGGTGGGTGCCTCGGCCAGGGGCAGCCGGTGGGTGATGATCCGGGTGGGGTCGATCTCGCCCTGCTCGATCAGCCTCAGCAGCGGCTTCATGTACTTCTGCACGTGGCACTGCCCGGTGCGCAGGGTGAGGGACCTGTTCATCCAGGCGCCCGCGGGGAACTTGTCGATCAGCCCGCCGTACACGCCGATGACCGACACCACGCCGCCGCTGCGGCAGGACAGGATGGCCTGACGCAGGGCGTGCGGCCGGTCGGTCTCGGAGCGGATCGCCTGCTTGGCACGGTCGTAGAGGTGGATGTGGGAGGCGCCGTGGGTGGCCTCCAGGCCGACCGCGTCGATGCACTTCTCGGGGCCGCGGCCGCCGGTGAGGTCGAGCAGTGCCGACCGTACGTCGGTGTCCTCGAAGTTGACGGTGGTGTAGCCCTGGGCGGCGGCCATGTCGAGCCGGTAGGGCTCCTTGTCGATCGCGATGACCTTCTCCGCACCGAGGACCCGGGCGCTGTCCATGGCGAACTGGCCGACCGGACCGGCGCCCCAGACGGCGACGACGTCGCCCTTCCGGATGTCGCACATGTCGGCGCCCATGTACCCGGTCGGCAGGATGTCGGACAGGAACAGCACCTGCTCGTCGGTGAGGTCCGACTCGATCCTGAAGGCGTTGGCATCGGCGAACACCACCCGGGCGTACTCGGCCTGGCCCCCGGCGAAACCGCCGGTGAGGTGCGAGTAGCCGTAGATCCCGCTGGTGGGGTGGCCGAAGAACTTCTCCGAGATGCCGGCGTTGGGGTTGCTGTTCTCGCAGCACGAGTACAGCTCCGCACGGCAGGCCGCGCAGGCGCCGCAGGCGATGGGGAAGGGCACGACGACCCGGTCGCCGACGCGCAGTCCGTCGCCGCTGATGCCCGGGCCGAGCTCGACGACCTCCCCCATGAACTCGTGGCCCACGATGTCGCCCTTCTCCATGGTGGGGACGTAGCCGTCGAGCAGGTGCAGGTCGGAGCCACAGATCGCCGTCGAGGTGATCTTCACGATGGCGTCGCGGCTGCTCAGGATCGACGGCTCGGGAACGTCCTGCACCTCCACCGAGTTGCGACCCATCCAGCAGTTCGCCTTCATGTCAGGACCTCCTTCAGTTCGTCCTCGGTCAGCGGTCGGGCCGGGCGCTGGGGGAACTCGCCGCGGGCCCGCTTGCCGCCGGGCGCTCCCTCGGAACGGACGACCTCGCCGGTCTCCACGATCTGCTTGAAGCGGCGCAGGTCATCGTCCAGCTGCTGGTGCGGTTCTTCGCCGAAGTAGCGCGCCGCGGCCTTGCCCAGCGCCCCGCCGGGCAGGTCGTAGCGGAGGGTCACCTTGATCTCGGTGCCCTGGCCGCCGGGCGCGGGCGCGAAGCGGACCTCGCCGGAGTTGTCGATGTCGGCGCCGTCCACCGAGTGCCAGGCGATCAGCCGGCCGACGACGTCCTCAGTGGTCTCGGCGTCCCATTCGACCGTCTTGCCGAACGGCGCGCTGGCCCGCCAGTGGCTGGTGCGCGGGCCGGTGACGCGGACCTCGTCCAGGTGGGCCATGAAGTCCGGCAGTCGCTCCAGGTCGCTCCAGAGGCCGTGGACCTCCTCCGGGGACCGGGTGACGGTGGTGGCTGCGGTCAGTTCCACGGGAGTGCTCCTACGGGTGCGGGTCACGGCCGCGTAGACGTCCGTGGCCGTGATGGCGGTGACTGCGGCGGTCGCGGCAGCGGTGCGGCCGAAGCCGCTTCCCCTGTGGTTCCTCAGGGCCCGGGTCAGCATCGTCAGATCCATGAGGTCGCCGCCGACCCGGGCCCAGAGCCAGGCGGAGTGCGGCCGGCACAGCAGCCCGGCCGCCGCCGCCAGCTCGCGCACACCGACGGCAGTCGTGGCCGAGCGGCGCCGGGAGGTGGCGTCCAGGCCCAGGGCCCGGACGAAGCCCGCCAGGGCGACGACCTGGGGCACGCCCAGGAGCGCGCTGGCCCAGCCGAGGCCGCGCACGAGCGGATCGTCGCGCGGAGGGGAGGTGGAGCGGGTGTCTGTCTTCATGAGTGCTTCTCACGTGCGGTCGGATGGACGGAGGACGAGCCGCTCGGGTGGGAAGACGAGGCGCACGGCGGCCGATCGCGGCCGCTCGGGCACGGCGGGAGCGCCGACGGCCGCCCGGAGGGCCGCTCCCGGAGACCTCCCTTTCGCGGTTGCCACGGCATGACTGCGGGACGGCGATGACGAGCCGGCGCAAGAGCCCGCCGTCCGAAAGCCGACACGACGGCGCCCGGACCTCCGGTACGCCGCTACGCCCATCCCACCCGGATCAGGTGGCACGGGGGCCGCCGCCACCGGACCCGCCAGGCTGAGCCTCGGCGCTCCGGCGGCGTGCCATGCGGCTGCCCGCCGGTCCGGGCGCGAAACACCCCCCACCGATGGACTGGCCTCTGCGCCCGCGCCTGTGCGCGATGTGGGGATCCGGCACTCCGGTCCGTACGGCTGCCCCGGCGCGGACACGCTCCGGCCTGGCGCGCGGCCCCCTACGGACGAAACGCCCGGTAAAGGGTGACGTGTTCTGTCAGTTTTGCCGTGAACGATGGATGACATGAGCAACGAGGACATCACCACCCGGAACACTTCGATGACCGCGCAGGCAGGCGCGACGGGTCCGCTCACGGGGCGGATTGCGCTCGTGGCGGGTGCCACCCGTGGGGCGGGGCGGGCGCAGGCCGTGGAGCTGGGCCGGGCCGGTGCGACCGTGTACGTCACCGGCCGTACCACCCGGGCCCGGGCCAGCGAGGTCGGCCGGACCACCGAGACCATCGAGGAGACCGCCGAACTCGTCTCCGCAGCGGGCGGCACCGGGATCGCGGTTCCCACCGACCATCTCGACGAAGCCCAGGTACGCGCCCTCGTCGAGCGGATCGACCGGGAGCACGGGCGGCTCGACATCCTCGTCAACGACCTGTGGGGCGGCGAACACCTTCTGGCCGCCTCCGTGTTCGGGAAGAAGAGCTGGGAGACACCGCTCGCCGACGGCCTGCGGATCCTGGAGCTCGGCGCCCGCTCGCACGTCATCACGGCGGCGCTGCTGCTTCCGCTACTGATCCGCTCCGACGCGCCGCTGCACGTGGAGGTCACCGACGGCACCGCCCGCTCCAACCGCCGCTACCGCGAGAACATGTACTACGACCTGGCGAAGAACGCCCCGATCCGCCTCGCGTTCGGGTTGGGTCAGGAGCTGGCGGAGTACGGGGGCGCGGCGGTCGCGGTCTCGCCGGGCTTCCTGCGCTCGGAGCAGATGCTCGCCCACTTCGGGGTGAGTGAGGAGAACTGGCGTGATGCGATCGCCCAGGAGCCGGCGTTCGCGATCGCGGAGTCCCCGAGCTACCTGGCCCGTACCGTCGCGGCGCTGGCCGCCGACCCGGACCGCGCGAAGCGGTGGAACGGCAAGTCCACCTCCAGCGGGGAACTGGCCAGGGCGTACGGGGTGACGGACGTGGACGGCAGCCAGCCGGATGCCTGGACCTACCTCGAGGACGTCGCCTGCGGCAGGCAGAGCTCCCCCGAGGACTACCGCTGATCCTCGGCTTCCGCGCCTTCCGCGGGTTCCGCCTCCGGGGGGTGCGCCTCCTGAGGGTCCGTCTCCTGAGGGCCCGCCTGGTAGAGGGCGGCCAGGGCCGCGGCGCGCTCGCGGAAGCGGGCGCGCAGGCAAGCCGGGGCCAGCACCTCGGCGTCCGCGCCGAGCCGGGCCAGCTGGTCGAAGGCGACGTCCTCGGACTCCGCCGGCAGGTCGACGGTGACCAGGCCGGCGGGGTCCGGGGCGCTCGCGGAGGCGAGCGCGTCCGCGACGGCGGCCCCGTCCACGACGGCGGGCAGCCGCCGCAGCCCCCGGCCGGTCAGCCGGACCGTGACGGTGGTGCGCAGCAGGGCGCGGGCGAAGGCGGCCGAGCGGGCCTGCCAGTGCGCTGCCAGCTCGAAGGTCGGGTCGCGCAGGAACGGCTCCTGTGCTCCGGCCGCGGGGCCGAGCGCTGTGATCCGGTCGACGCGGTAGGTACGCCAGCCGCCGTCATGGCCTTCCCGCTCGCCGGGGATGCGGGCCACGACGTACCAGGTGCCGGCCTTCAGCACGAGCCCGTAGGGCTCCACCACCCGCGTCACGACACAGGGCGGTGCGCCGTCCCGGCCCGGCCGGGCGTAGGACAGCTCGACGGCCCGGTCCGCCCACACCGCGCGGGCCAGCTCCGGCAGCAGGTCCGGGGTGGCGGGTTCGCGGAACCAGGCCGGGGCGTCGAGGTGGAAGCGGCGCACCGAGGACTCGGCGGCCTGGCGCACCGACGGCAGCAGGGTCGCGGTGAGCTTGAGCCGGGCCGTTTCCGCCGCGTCCGAGAGCCCCAGATCGTGCAACGCGGAGGGCACACCGGACAGGAAGAGCGTCTCCGCCTCGCTGGGATGGAGCGTGGTGAGCCGGGTCCGGTATCCCGCGGCGAGGAAGTACCCGCCCACCCGGCCCCGCTCCGACCGGACGGGGATGCCGGCCTCCTGCAACGCCTGGGCGTCGCGGATCACGGTCCGCTCGGAGATCTCCAGCTCGCGGGCGAGAGCGGCCGCGGTCAGGCCGGGGTTCGACTGGATGAGGAGAGCCATACGGATCAGGCGGGCGGCACGCATCCTCCAAGGATCACCGACCCGACGAACGAACGGGACCTCCTGCCGCCGCTGGTTCCCCTTGGCAGCCCGGGAGCGCTGAGCGGGGCACTTGGCCGTACGGGCCGATTATGACGCTCAGTCACCCCCTTGTGCCGCTGTGGTGGGTCAGCTCAGGTCGAAGTCGTCGGGGTGGAAGCCGAAGTCGTCGGCGGTGAATCCGCCGTAGCCGGTGCCGCTGTTGAAGCAGTCCGCGAGGGCCTGGCCGACGATGTGCTGTTGGCCGGTCTCCAGTCGAGCGCGGGCTCAGGCCGTCCATCAGCAGACGGCAGAGATGTTCCCGGCGCTCGGCAAGCATCGGGGCCTGGTCTGCGATCCGCTGCGCGCGATCGCCGACGGGTGCGGTTCTTCTGGAGCGAAGGGCTGAGCTGGCGAAGCGCCCCGGGGCAGCTCCGAGCCGGTCACAGGTGCAGGCAGGCAGCGTGCTTGCCGAACTGCCCCGCTGTGTGATCAGGTTGCGGCAGCATCGCGTGCCGGTGGCGGACTGCGTCAGGCATGGAGGTGCGGAACCGAAGGGACCGCCATCCGTGGCTTCCCGCGACGGCGACCGTGTAGTCGCCTTGAGTGTGCAGCTCTCACGAGCACATGAAGAACTGCGTCGCCAGATCAACGAGATCAGGACAAGTATCGGACACCGCCGGTTGAGCGACGACGCACTTGTCACCCATTGCCTGGCCTTCTGTACCGCGCTGACGTCGCACCATCAGGGCGAGGACACCGGGATGTTCTCCCAGTTGCTGCGCGAACGCCCGGATCTCGCCTCGACGGTCACGAGTCTTGTCGAAGATCACGGCATGATCGCCTCGATCCTGTCCCGGGTACGTGAACTCGCTGACAGGGCTGCCGAATCACGCGGCCCGACCCTGGAAGCGATCGGGCGTGAGCTTGACGGATTGGCGGCGATCATGGAGTCGCACTTCAGCTACGAAGAGCGGACGATCAGCGAGGCGCTTGACAACGGAGTACCTGCCACGGGCTGGACCGATATGGTCTTCCGGTTCGGTACGGCCTGAGTCGACGTGGGGCCTCGGCGAGCTTCGTCATCGTCCGGCGCTGCTCGATCCGGTCCTCACGGATCGCGTTCAGCGCCTGCTGTGCCCGCTTAACACGGTGTGGATCTCGTTATCCGGTCTGATATTCCCCCAGGCAGTCGGCGCGCAAGGATGCGCGACGTAGATGCGTGGCGGGTCCAGTCCGTCGGCGAGATCCCCGGCGCGCCGCGTCGGTGAGCTTCACCTCGCAGCGGATGCAGGCCGGGCGGGCCGCTTCCCGCTCGGTCTGCTCGCGGGCGCGCGGGCGGCAGCCGCCGCTTCGCGCTCGGCGGCCAGGGCCGGTCGCCGTGCCGCCCGGCCTGGCGCTGCGCCTCGGTACCGCCTCCCCGGCGCTGGTGCTGACCGCCCTGGTCACGGCCGGCGTACCGGCCGAGGCCCTGATCGCCGGCCGCCGTCAGATCGCCAGGGGTGAGGCCCTCCGGCGAACCTTGTGGGCCCGTTGTGAAGATCGCTAACATGCCCGGAGCGGCCTCGCGGAGCGGCCCCGGGGAGCGCCGGAGAGGGGCGAACCGTGGCAGGGCTGTCGGCGTTACCCGGACGGGACGAGGAACGCGCCGCGCTGGCCCGCGCCGTGGAGGGGCTGTGCGCCGGAACCGGCGCGGTGCTCGACCTCGCGGCCGATCCCGGCCTCGGCAAGACCAGCCTGCTGCACCTGCTCGCCCGGCTGGCCGCCGAACGCGGCGCCACCGTCCTGCGGGCCCGGGCCGAAGGCCCCGCGGCCAAGCCCTACCAGGTGTTCCGCGACGCGTTGGAGAGCGGCGACCACCGCCCCGACCCCGGAGCACCGGCCGCCCTGCCCTGGGACACCGGCGCCGACCGCGACCTCCTCCGAGCCCTCCGCGACCGGTGCGCGGCCCCGGCCGGCACCGTGCTCCTGCTCGACGACTTCCACCACTGCGACCCGGCCTCCGCCCGGCTCACCGAACGTCTCCTCGGCGAACCGCCGCCGGACCGCCTGCTGCTGGTCCTCGCCCACCGTCCCCGGCAGACCCCACCCGCCCTGCTCGCGGCGCTCGACGGCGCCAAGCAGGCGGGCGCCGTCCTCCGCGTCGAACCTGCGCCGCTCACCGCCGCCGCCGTCGCCTCCCTGCTCCCGGCGGCCGACGAGCACCGGGCCGAACGGCTGCGCGCGGCCTCCGGCGGCAACCCCCGGATCCTGCACCTGCTGCTGGCCGCCGGCCCCGACCCTGATCGCTGGCCGGAACGCTCGGACGCCGCCGCCGGCCCGCTGCTGCGCGCCGCCGCGCCCCTGCTCGCCGAACTCGACGCCCTCCCCGCACCGGTCGCGGACGTGCTGGCGGCCGCCGCCGTGCTCGGCGAACCGTTCCGGCTCGGCGACGTCGCCCGGGTGGCCGGGGAGCGCACCGACCGCACCGCCGACGCGCTCGCCGAACTCGCCCGGGCCGACCTGGTCCGCTCGCTCGGACCCGGCGGCGACCTGGCCTTCCGCCACCCCGTGCTCGGCCGCCTGGTCCACCACCGGCTCAACCCCGGCCTGCGGCTGAACGCCCACCGCCGGGCCCTCGCGCTGCTGGAGGCGCGCGGCGCACCGGCCACCGCCCGGGCCCGGCACGCCGAGCAGCTGCTGCTCGACGGAGGCCCGGCCGAGGCCCTCCCCGTGCTCGTCGAGGGCGCGGCCGAGGTCCTCGTCCGCTCGCCCGCCACCGCCGCCCGCTGGCTGCGGGCCGCGCTGGAGGCCGCGCCCGCCGACACCCACGACGTGCGGACCAGGGTCGGCCTGGCGCTGGACCGCTGCCGGGCCCTCACCGCCGCCGGCCGGCTGGAGCAGGCCCGGGCGCTCGGCCACGAGATCCTGCGGACGCCCGGCGGGCTGCCGGCGCCGCTCGACGTCCAGGCCCTCGCGGTCTGCGTCGGCGTCGAACGGCTGCTCGGCCGGTACGCCGAGGCGGACGCGATGGCCCGCACCGTCGTCGACCGGCTGCCCCGCCCGCTGCCCGCCCCGCTGCCCGCCGCCACCGCCGACCTGGTCTTCGACTACGGCCTGCTGCACGCCGTCCGCGGCACCGCGGCCGAGGTCCGCGCGCTCGCGCACGAGGGCGCCACCGCCGCCGCGGCCACCCCCGGCGGCGAGGACGGCGGCACCGCGTTCCGCGTCCTCGCCGCCTTCTGCGACAGCTACGCAGGGGACTTCGCCCTGGCCGAGCCCGAGATCGAGCGGTGCGGCCGGCTCGTCGACGCCCGCCCCGACACCGTCGTCGGCCGCGCCCCCGACGTCCTGGCCCTGCTCGGCTGCGCCGAGCTGTACCTGGAACGCTTCACCGACGCCCACCGGCACCTCAGCCGCGGCCTGGCCACCGCCAGCGGCGGCGCCCACAAGCACCTCGCGGTCAACCACCTGCTCGGCCTGTCGATCCTGGACCAGTGGGCCGGCCGGCTCGACCTGGCGCAGCGGCACGCCCGCGAGGCCGAACGGCTGGGTACCGAGATCGGCGCTCCCGACGTCGTCGGCCTGGCCATGGCGATGCGCGCCAGCGCGCTCCTGTGGGCGGCGCCCCGGCGCCGGACCGCCGAGGTGGTCGAGCTGGCCGAGCAGGGCCTGCGGCACACCGTCCCCGGCACCGGCTGGTGGGCCGGTTCCGCCGTCGGGCTGCTGGCCCAGGCCCGGCTGGTCGGCGGCGACCCGGCCGCCTGCCTGCGCACCCTGCTGGAGGAGAGCGGCGGCGAGGACCTGCACCTGCTCCAACCGGCCGCCCACCCCTCGCTGTTCGCGCTGATGACCACGGCCGCGCTGCTGTGCGGCGACCTCGACACCGCCCGCCGCAGCGCCCGCGCGGCGGACAGGGCCGCGGAGCGGCTCGGGCGGCTGCCGTTCCAGCAGTCCCAGGCCGACCGCGCGGCCGCCGCGATGGCGTTCGTCGAGGGCGACCCGGCGCGCGCGGCCGAGCTCGCGCTGCGGGCCGCCCGGGTGCTCCGGGGGCTGCGGATGCCCGTCCAGTACGCCTGGACGGTGATCGCCGCCGCCCCGGTCCTCGCCCAGGCGCACGGCCCCGCCGCCGCCCTGGCCGAGCTCGACGAGGCGGTCGACGCGGCGCGCGGCTGCGGGGCGCTGCGCCTGGTCGAGGACGGCGCCCGGGCACGGGCGGCGCTGACGGCCGGCGCTCCCGGTGGCTCCCCCGTCGGCCCGGCGGCCGACCCGGCAGCCCCGGCCGCCCCGGCCGCCCTGCTCGGCGCCCTGCTCAGCGCCCGCGAACGCGAGGTGGCCGAACTCGCCGCCGGCGGCCTGACGTCCCGGCGGATCGCGGAGCGCCTGGTGCTCAGCCCCCGCACGGTCGACACCCACCTCGGCAGCATCTACCGCAAGCTCGGCGTCTCCTCCCGCTCGGCCCTCGCCCGGCTGCTCCACGGCCCGGGCGATCCGGCGGGCCGGGACCCGATCAGGTAGGCACCTTGCGCAGTTCTACCGATGCCCCGGTACGGGAGCGGCCGCGAGACTCGTCGGCGACGGGGCGGGACACCGGACACCCCGCTCCCCCTCGTCCTCGAACCACCCGACCGTGGAGAGACCATGCAGCTCAAGAAGGCCCTGGGCGCCGTCGCGCTCGGTGTCACCGTCCTGACCGCCGTGCCCGCCCTGGTGGTGCCGCAGGCGGCCGCCGCCGCCGACTGCTACACCAGCTGCGACCCCTGGGACGACCCGAACAACGTCAACGACCCGATCGTCGTCACCGGCCCCAACACGCCGCCCACCGAGGGCTGGCCCTTCCCCTGGCACGGCGGCGGTGGCGGCGCGGCCTCGGCGCACGTCTACTCGTACGGCGAGAAGGGGGAGGACAAGCAGTTCTGCCGGCAGAACAGCACCCACAGCCCGGAGAAGCTGAACGTGACCGTCCAGGTCGCCACCGGGTACAAGGTGACGGCGAGCCTCTCGGCCGAGGCCCTGAACGCCCTCAAGGCCGCCGTCGGCGCCGAGGTCAACACCACGACCACGACCACGCACAGCGTGGACGTCACGCTCCAGCCGGGCCAGAGCTTCGGGGTGTTCGCGCAGTACCAGACGGTCACCTACTCGATCACCCTGCCCGGCGGTCAGACCCAGCTGGTCGACGTGCAGGTGCCGACCAACACCATCATCGACCACTCCTGCTCGTGACCGGTCGGCTCCCGACGGCGGCACGGCGGATCAAGCCCGTCGTGCCGCCGCCCGGCGCCGAGGCGGTGCCCCCCGGGGACCGCGCACGGGCCCTCGACGCCCTGGCCGAACTGGCCGCCGCGGCGACGCACCTCGGCGACCCCGACCTGTTCCACCGGGCCCGGGCCCGGGCCCGGCTGCACCTGCGCCATGTCGGGGCGACCGATCCCCGGCTGCTCGCCGAGCAGTTGACCTCGGCGGCCGAGCACCGGATCGCGGCCGGACTGCTGGCCGTCCGCTCGGTCCGCGCCGAACTGGCCGAACGGCCTTCCACCCGGCCCCACTTCACCCCGGACGCACTCGCCGAGCTGCACCGGCTGCTGGTCGCCGCCGACCCCAACATCCCCGGCGGCGGCGGACTCCGCCGCACCACTGCCAGGATCACCTGGCCCGACGGCCGGCGCTTCGTCATCGCGG
>NZ_JAKNTA010000031.1 GCF_022288725.1 Kitasatospora sp. A2-31
AAACCGCCGGTGAGGTGCGAGTAGCCGTAGATCCCGCTGGTGGGGTGGCCGAAGAACTTCTCCGAGATGCCGGCGTTGGGGTTGCTGTTCTCGCAGCACGAGTACAGCTCCGCACGGCAGGCCGCGCAGGCGCCGCAGGCGATGGGGAAGGGCACGACGACCCGGTCGCCGACGCGCAGTCCGTCGCCGCTGATGCCCGGGCCGAGCTCGACGACCTCCCCCATGAACTCGTGGCCCACGATGTCGCCCTTCTCCATGGTGGGGACGTAGCCGTCGAGCAGGTGCAGGTCGGAGCCACAGATCGCCGTCGAGGTGATCTTCACGATGGCGTCGCGGCTGCTCAGGATCGACGGCTCGGGAACGTCCTGCACCTCCACCGAGTTGCGACCCATCCAGCAGTTCGCCTTCATGTCAGGACCTCCTTCAGTTCGTCCTCGGTCAGCGGTCGGGCCGGGCGCTGGGGGAACTCGCCGCGGGCCCGCTTGCCGCCGGGCGCTCCCTCGGAACGGACGACCTCGCCGGTCTCCACGATCTGCTTGAAGCGGCGCAGGTCATCGTCCAGCTGCTGGTGCGGTTCTTCGCCGAAGTAGCGCGCCGCGGCCTTGCCCAGCGCCCCGCCGGGCAGGTCGTAGCGGAGGGTCACCTTGATCTCGGTGCCCTGGCCGCCGGGCGCGGGCGCGAAGCGGACCTCGCCGGAGTTGTCGATGTCGGCGCCGTCCACCGAGTGCCAGGCGATCAGCCGGCCGACGACGTCCTCAGTGGTCTCGGCGTCCCATTCGACCGTCTTGCCGAACGGCGCGCTGGCCCGCCAGTGGCTGGTGCGCGGGCCGGTGACGCGGACCTCGTCCAGGTGGGCCATGAAGTCCGGCAGTCGCTCCAGGTCGCTCCAGAGGCCGTGGACCTCCTCCGGGGACCGGGTGACGGTGGTGGCTGCGGTCAGTTCCACGGGAGTGCTCCTACGGGTGCGGGTCACGGCCGCGTAGACGTCCGTGGCCGTGATGGCGGTGACTGCGGCGGTCGCGGCAGCGGTGCGGCCGAAGCCGCTTCCCCTGTGGTTCCTCAGGGCCCGGGTCAGCATCGTCAGATCCATGAGGTCGCCGCCGACCCGGGCCCAGAGCCAGGCGGAGTGCGGCCGGCACAGCAGCCCGGCCGCCGCCGCCAGCTCGCGCACACCGACGGCAGTCGTGGCCGAGCGGCGCCGGGAGGTGGCGTCCAGGCCCAGGGCCCGGACGAAGCCCGCCAGGGCGACGACCTGGGGCACGCCCAGGAGCGCGCTGGCCCAGCCGAGGCCGCGCACGAGCGGATCGTCGCGCGGAGGGGAGGTGGAGCGGGTGTCTGTCTTCATGAGTGCTTCTCACGTGCGGTCGGATGGACGGAGGACGAGCCGCTCGGGTGGGAAGACGAGGCGCACGGCGGCCGATCGCGGCCGCTCGGGCACGGCGGGAGCGCCGACGGCCGCCCGGAGGGCCGCTCCCGGAGACCTCCCTTTCGCGGTTGCCACGGCATGACTGCGGGACGGCGATGACGAGCCGGCGCAAGAGCCCGCCGTCCGAAAGCCGACACGACGGCGCCCGGACCTCCGGTACGCCGCTACGCCCATCCCACCCGGATCAGGTGGCACGGGGGCCGCCGCCACCGGACCCGCCAGGCTGAGCCTCGGCGCTCCGGCGGCGTGCCATGCGGCTGCCCGCCGGTCCGGGCGCGAAACACCCCCCACCGATGGACTGGCCTCTGCGCCCGCGCCTGTGCGCGATGTGGGGATCCGGCACTCCGGTCCGTACGGCTGCCCCGGCGCGGACACGCTCCGGCCTGGCGCGCGGCCCCCTACGGACGAAACGCCCGGTAAAGGGTGACGTGTTCTGTCAGTTTTGCCGTGAACGATGGATGACATGAGCAACGAGGACATCACCACCCGGAACACTTCGATGACCGCGCAGGCAGGCGCGACGGGTCCGCTCACGGGGCGGATTGCGCTCGTGGCGGGTGCCACCCGTGGGGCGGGGCGGGCGCAGGCCGTGGAGCTGGGCCGGGCCGGTGCGACCGTGTACGTCACCGGCCGTACCACCCGGGCCCGGGCCAGCGAGGTCGGCCGGACCACCGAGACCATCGAGGAGACCGCCGAACTCGTCTCCGCAGCGGGCGGCACCGGGATCGCGGTTCCCACCGACCATCTCGACGAAGCCCAGGTACGCGCCCTCGTCGAGCGGATCGACCGGGAGCACGGGCGGCTCGACATCCTCGTCAACGACCTGTGGGGCGGCGAACACCTTCTGGCCGCCTCCGTGTTCGGGAAGAAGAGCTGGGAGACACCGCTCGCCGACGGCCTGCGGATCCTGGAGCTCGGCGCCCGCTCGCACGTCATCACGGCGGCGCTGCTGCTTCCGCTACTGATCCGCTCCGACGCGCCGCTGCACGTGGAGGTCACCGACGGCACCGCCCGCTCCAACCGCCGCTACCGCGAGAACATGTACTACGACCTGGCGAAGAACGCCCCGATCCGCCTCGCGTTCGGGTTGGGTCAGGAGCTGGCGGAGTACGGGGGCGCGGCGGTCGCGGTCTCGCCGGGCTTCCTGCGCTCGGAGCAGATGCTCGCCCACTTCGGGGTGAGTGAGGAGAACTGGCGTGATGCGATCGCCCAGGAGCCGGCGTTCGCGATCGCGGAGTCCCCGAGCTACCTGGCCCGTACCGTCGCGGCGCTGGCCGCCGACCCGGACCGCGCGAAGCGGTGGAACGGCAAGTCCACCTCCAGCGGGGAACTGGCCAGGGCGTACGGGGTGACGGACGTGGACGGCAGCCAGCCGGATGCCTGGACCTACCTCGAGGACGTCGCCTGCGGCAGGCAGAGCTCCCCCGAGGACTACCGCTGATCCTCGGCTTCCGCGCCTTCCGCGGGTTCCGCCTCCGGGGGGTGCGCCTCCTGAGGGTCCGTCTCCTGAGGGCCCGCCTGGTAGAGGGCGGCCAGGGCCGCGGCGCGCTCGCGGAAGCGGGCGCGCAGGCAAGCCGGGGCCAGCACCTCGGCGTCCGCGCCGAGCCGGGCCAGCTGGTCGAAGGCGACGTCCTCGGACTCCGCCGGCAGGTCGACGGTGACCAGGCCGGCGGGGTCCGGGGCGCTCGCGGAGGCGAGCGCGTCCGCGACGGCGGCCCCGTCCACGACGGCGGGCAGCCGCCGCAGCCCCCGGCCGGTCAGCCGGACCGTGACGGTGGTGCGCAGCAGGGCGCGGGCGAAGGCGGCCGAGCGGGCCTGCCAGTGCGCTGCCAGCTCGAAGGTCGGGTCGCGCAGGAACGGCTCCTGTGCTCCGGCCGCGGGGCCGAGCGCTGTGATCCGGTCGACGCGGTAGGTACGCCAGCCGCCGTCATGGCCTTCCCGCTCGCCGGGGATGCGGGCCACGACGTACCAGGTGCCGGCCTTCAGCACGAGCCCGTAGGGCTCCACCACCCGCGTCACGACACAGGGCGGTGCGCCGTCCCGGCCCGGCCGGGCGTAGGACAGCTCGACGGCCCGGTCCGCCCACACCGCGCGGGCCAGCTCCGGCAGCAGGTCCGGGGTGGCGGGTTCGCGGAACCAGGCCGGGGCGTCGAGGTGGAAGCGGCGCACCGAGGACTCGGCGGCCTGGCGCACCGACGGCAGCAGGGTCGCGGTGAGCTTGAGCCGGGCCGTTTCCGCCGCGTCCGAGAGCCCCAGATCGTGCAACGCGGAGGGCACACCGGACAGGAAGAGCGTCTCCGCCTCGCTGGGATGGAGCGTGGTGAGCCGGGTCCGGTATCCCGCGGCGAGGAAGTACCCGCCCACCCGGCCCCGCTCCGACCGGACGGGGATGCCGGCCTCCTGCAACGCCTGGGCGTCGCGGATCACGGTCCGCTCGGAGATCTCCAGCTCGCGGGCGAGAGCGGCCGCGGTCAGGCCGGGGTTCGACTGGATGAGGAGAGCCATACGGATCAGGCGGGCGGCACGCATCCTCCAAGGATCACCGACCCGACGAACGAACGGGACCTCCTGCCGCCGCTGGTTCCCCTTGGCAGCCCGGGAGCGCTGAGCGGGGCACTTGGCCGTACGGGCCGATTATGACGCTCAGTCACCCCCTTGTGCCGCTGTGGTGGGTCAGCTCAGGTCGAAGTCGTCGGGGTGGAAGCCGAAGTCGTCGGCGGTGAATCCGCCGTAGCCGGTGCCGCTGTTGAAGCAGTCCGCGAGGGCCTGGCCGACGATGTGCTGTTGGCCGGTCTCCAGTCGAGCGCGGGCTCAGGCCGTCCATCAGCAGACGGCAGAGATGTTCCCGGCGCTCGGCAAGCATCGGGGCCTGGTCTGCGATCCGCTGCGCGCGATCGCCGACGGGTGCGGTTCTTCTGGAGCGAAGGGCTGAGCTGGCGAAGCGCCCCGGGGCAGCTCCGAGCCGGTCACAGGTGCAGGCAGGCAGCGTGCTTGCCGAACTGCCCCGCTGTGTGATCAGGTTGCGGCAGCATCGCGTGCCGGTGGCGGACTGCGTCAGGCATGGAGGTGCGGAACCGAAGGGACCGCCATCCGTGGCTTCCCGCGACGGCGACCGTGTAGTCGCCTTGAGTGTGCAGCTCTCACGAGCACATGAAGAACTGCGTCGCCAGATCAACGAGATCAGGACAAGTATCGGACACCGCCGGTTGAGCGACGACGCACTTGTCACCCATTGCCTGGCCTTCTGTACCGCGCTGACGTCGCACCATCAGGGCGAGGACACCGGGATGTTCTCCCAGTTGCTGCGCGAACGCCCGGATCTCGCCTCGACGGTCACGAGTCTTGTCGAAGATCACGGCATGATCGCCTCGATCCTGTCCCGGGTACGTGAACTCGCTGACAGGGCTGCCGAATCACGCGGCCCGACCCTGGAAGCGATCGGGCGTGAGCTTGACGGATTGGCGGCGATCATGGAGTCGCACTTCAGCTACGAAGAGCGGACGATCAGCGAGGCGCTTGACAACGGAGTACCTGCCACGGGCTGGACCGATATGGTCTTCCGGTTCGGTACGGCCTGAGTCGACGTGGGGCCTCGGCGAGCTTCGTCATCGTCCGGCGCTGCTCGATCCGGTCCTCACGGATCGCGTTCAGCGCCTGCTGTGCCCGCTTAACACGGTGTGGATCTCGTTATCCGGTCTGATATTCCCCCAGGCAGTCGGCGCGCAAGGATGCGCGACGTAGATGCGTGGCGGGTCCAGTCCGTCGGCGAGATCCCCGGCGCGCCGCGTCGGTGAGCTTCACCTCGCAGCGGATGCAGGCCGGGCGGGCCGCTTCCCGCTCGGTCTGCTCGCGGGCGCGCGGGCGGCAGCCGCCGCTTCGCGCTCGGCGGCCAGGGCCGGTCGCCGTGCCGCCCGGCCTGGCGCTGCGCCTCGGTACCGCCTCCCCGGCGCTGGTGCTGACCGCCCTGGTCACGGCCGGCGTACCGGCCGAGGCCCTGATCGCCGGCCGCCGTCAGATCGCCAGGGGTGAGGCCCTCCGGCGAACCTTGTGGGCCCGTTGTGAAGATCGCTAACATGCCCGGAGCGGCCTCGCGGAGCGGCCCCGGGGAGCGCCGGAGAGGGGCGAACCGTGGCAGGGCTGTCGGCGTTACCCGGACGGGACGAGGAACGCGCCGCGCTGGCCCGCGCCGTGGAGGGGCTGTGCGCCGGAACCGGCGCGGTGCTCGACCTCGCGGCCGATCCCGGCCTCGGCAAGACCAGCCTGCTGCACCTGCTCGCCCGGCTGGCCGCCGAACGCGGCGCCACCGTCCTGCGGGCCCGGGCCGAAGGCCCCGCGGCCAAGCCCTACCAGGTGTTCCGCGACGCGTTGGAGAGCGGCGACCACCGCCCCGACCCCGGAGCACCGGCCGCCCTGCCCTGGGACACCGGCGCCGACCGCGACCTCCTCCGAGCCCTCCGCGACCGGTGCGCGGCCCCGGCCGGCACCGTGCTCCTGCTCGACGACTTCCACCACTGCGACCCGGCCTCCGCCCGGCTCACCGAACGTCTCCTCGGCGAACCGCCGCCGGACCGCCTGCTGCTGGTCCTCGCCCACCGTCCCCGGCAGACCCCACCCGCCCTGCTCGCGGCGCTCGACGGCGCCAAGCAGGCGGGCGCCGTCCTCCGCGTCGAACCTGCGCCGCTCACCGCCGCCGCCGTCGCCTCCCTGCTCCCGGCGGCCGACGAGCACCGGGCCGAACGGCTGCGCGCGGCCTCCGGCGGCAACCCCCGGATCCTGCACCTGCTGCTGGCCGCCGGCCCCGACCCTGATCGCTGGCCGGAACGCTCGGACGCCGCCGCCGGCCCGCTGCTGCGCGCCGCCGCGCCCCTGCTCGCCGAACTCGACGCCCTCCCCGCACCGGTCGCGGACGTGCTGGCGGCCGCCGCCGTGCTCGGCGAACCGTTCCGGCTCGGCGACGTCGCCCGGGTGGCCGGGGAGCGCACCGACCGCACCGCCGACGCGCTCGCCGAACTCGCCCGGGCCGACCTGGTCCGCTCGCTCGGACCCGGCGGCGACCTGGCCTTCCGCCACCCCGTGCTCGGCCGCCTGGTCCACCACCGGCTCAACCCCGGCCTGCGGCTGAACGCCCACCGCCGGGCCCTCGCGCTGCTGGAGGCGCGCGGCGCACCGGCCACCGCCCGGGCCCGGCACGCCGAGCAGCTGCTGCTCGACGGAGGCCCGGCCGAGGCCCTCCCCGTGCTCGTCGAGGGCGCGGCCGAGGTCCTCGTCCGCTCGCCCGCCACCGCCGCCCGCTGGCTGCGGGCCGCGCTGGAGGCCGCGCCCGCCGACACCCACGACGTGCGGACCAGGGTCGGCCTGGCGCTGGACCGCTGCCGGGCCCTCACCGCCGCCGGCCGGCTGGAGCAGGCCCGGGCGCTCGGCCACGAGATCCTGCGGACGCCCGGCGGGCTGCCGGCGCCGCTCGACGTCCAGGCCCTCGCGGTCTGCGTCGGCGTCGAACGGCTGCTCGGCCGGTACGCCGAGGCGGACGCGATGGCCCGCACCGTCGTCGACCGGCTGCCCCGCCCGCTGCCCGCCCCGCTGCCCGCCGCCACCGCCGACCTGGTCTTCGACTACGGCCTGCTGCACGCCGTCCGCGGCACCGCGGCCGAGGTCCGCGCGCTCGCGCACGAGGGCGCCACCGCCGCCGCGGCCACCCCCGGCGGCGAGGACGGCGGCACCGCGTTCCGCGTCCTCGCCGCCTTCTGCGACAGCTACGCAGGGGACTTCGCCCTGGCCGAGCCCGAGATCGAGCGGTGCGGCCGGCTCGTCGACGCCCGCCCCGACACCGTCGTCGGCCGCGCCCCCGACGTCCTGGCCCTGCTCGGCTGCGCCGAGCTGTACCTGGAACGCTTCACCGACGCCCACCGGCACCTCAGCCGCGGCCTGGCCACCGCCAGCGGCGGCGCCCACAAGCACCTCGCGGTCAACCACCTGCTCGGCCTGTCGATCCTGGACCAGTGGGCCGGCCGGCTCGACCTGGCGCAGCGGCACGCCCGCGAGGCCGAACGGCTGGGTACCGAGATCGGCGCTCCCGACGTCGTCGGCCTGGCCATGGCGATGCGCGCCAGCGCGCTCCTGTGGGCGGCGCCCCGGCGCCGGACCGCCGAGGTGGTCGAGCTGGCCGAGCAGGGCCTGCGGCACACCGTCCCCGGCACCGGCTGGTGGGCCGGTTCCGCCGTCGGGCTGCTGGCCCAGGCCCGGCTGGTCGGCGGCGACCCGGCCGCCTGCCTGCGCACCCTGCTGGAGGAGAGCGGCGGCGAGGACCTGCACCTGCTCCAACCGGCCGCCCACCCCTCGCTGTTCGCGCTGATGACCACGGCCGCGCTGCTGTGCGGCGACCTCGACACCGCCCGCCGCAGCGCCCGCGCGGCGGACAGGGCCGCGGAGCGGCTCGGGCGGCTGCCGTTCCAGCAGTCCCAGGCCGACCGCGCGGCCGCCGCGATGGCGTTCGTCGAGGGCGACCCGGCGCGCGCGGCCGAGCTCGCGCTGCGGGCCGCCCGGGTGCTCCGGGGGCTGCGGATGCCCGTCCAGTACGCCTGGACGGTGATCGCCGCCGCCCCGGTCCTCGCCCAGGCGCACGGCCCCGCCGCCGCCCTGGCCGAGCTCGACGAGGCGGTCGACGCGGCGCGCGGCTGCGGGGCGCTGCGCCTGGTCGAGGACGGCGCCCGGGCACGGGCGGCGCTGACGGCCGGCGCTCCCGGTGGCTCCCCCGTCGGCCCGGCGGCCGACCCGGCAGCCCCGGCCGCCCCGGCCGCCCTGCTCGGCGCCCTGCTCAGCGCCCGCGAACGCGAGGTGGCCGAACTCGCCGCCGGCGGCCTGACGTCCCGGCGGATCGCGGAGCGCCTGGTGCTCAGCCCCCGCACGGTCGACACCCACCTCGGCAGCATCTACCGCAAGCTCGGCGTCTCCTCCCGCTCGGCCCTCGCCCGGCTGCTCCACGGCCCGGGCGATCCGGCGGGCCGGGACCCGATCAGGTAGGCACCTTGCGCAGTTCTACCGATGCCCCGGTACGGGAGCGGCCGCGAGACTCGTCGGCGACGGGGCGGGACACCGGACACCCCGCTCCCCCTCGTCCTCGAACCACCCGACCGTGGAGAGACCATGCAGCTCAAGAAGGCCCTGGGCGCCGTCGCGCTCGGTGTCACCGTCCTGACCGCCGTGCCCGCCCTGGTGGTGCCGCAGGCGGCCGCCGCCGCCGACTGCTACACCAGCTGCGACCCCTGGGACGACCCGAACAACGTCAACGACCCGATCGTCGTCACCGGCCCCAACACGCCGCCCACCGAGGGCTGGCCCTTCCCCTGGCACGGCGGCGGTGGCGGCGCGGCCTCGGCGCACGTCTACTCGTACGGCGAGAAGGGGGAGGACAAGCAGTTCTGCCGGCAGAACAGCACCCACAGCCCGGAGAAGCTGAACGTGACCGTCCAGGTCGCCACCGGGTACAAGGTGACGGCGAGCCTCTCGGCCGAGGCCCTGAACGCCCTCAAGGCCGCCGTCGGCGCCGAGGTCAACACCACGACCACGACCACGCACAGCGTGGACGTCACGCTCCAGCCGGGCCAGAGCTTCGGGGTGTTCGCGCAGTACCAGACGGTCACCTACTCGATCACCCTGCCCGGCGGTCAGACCCAGCTGGTCGACGTGCAGGTGCCGACCAACACCATCATCGACCACTCCTGCTCGTGACCGGTCGGCTCCCGACGGCGGCACGGCGGATCAAGCCCGTCGTGCCGCCGCCCGGCGCCGAGGCGGTGCCCCCCGGGGACCGCGCACGGGCCCTCGACGCCCTGGCCGAACTGGCCGCCGCGGCGACGCACCTCGGCGACCCCGACCTGTTCCACCGGGCCCGGGCCCGGGCCCGGCTGCACCTGCGCCATGTCGGGGCGACCGATCCCCGGCTGCTCGCCGAGCAGTTGACCTCGGCGGCCGAGCACCGGATCGCGGCCGGACTGCTGGCCGTCCGCTCGGTCCGCGCCGAACTGGCCGAACGGCCTTCCACCCGGCCCCACTTCACCCCGGACGCACTCGCCGAGCTGCACCGGCTGCTGGTCGCCGCCGACCCCAACATCCCCGGCGGCGGCGGACTCCGCCGCACCACTGCCAGGATCACCTGGCCCGACGGCCGGCGCTTCGTCATCGCGGTGGCCCCGGGGCGGCCCCTGCACGGGCACATCGAACGCTGGTACCGCTGGGGCGCCCGCACCTCCTCCCCCGCGCTGGACATGGCCGCGCTCCAGATGCTGCGGCTGTTCACCGTCCACCCCTTCCCCGACGGCAACGGGCGGATCGCCCGACTACTGGCCCAGTGCGACCTGGTGGGCGCCGGACTACTGCCGGGGCTGCTGCTCGACCTGGACGGCTGGGTCGACGCCAACCGGGACGCCCACGACCGGGCCGTGGTCGCGGCGGCCGAGGGCGACCTGCCGCAGTGGGGCACGCTGTTCGCCCGGGCGGTCACCGAAACCGCCCGCCACCGCACCGCCACCCTCGCCGAGCACCGTCGGATCCTCGTCGCCGCCACCGCCCGCGCCGGCGACGACCCGACGGCGGTCGCGGTCCTGGAGGCGTTCCGCTCCGCCCCCGCCGTTTCGGCCGAGTCCCTGCGCGACCTGGTCCCGCACGACCCGCGCCCCGCCCTCACCCGCCTGCGGACCGCCGGGATCCTCACCCCGCACCCCCGCCTGCCCGGCGGCGCCCTGACCGAACCCCGCCTGCTGGCCCTCCTCGACGCCCCGTACGCGCCGCCGGCGGACCGCTGACGGTCGCTCAGCGGCGGGGCCTCCCGGGGGGGGGGGCCCCCGGCCCCTGCCCCCCCCCGCCGGTCACGGCGAACCGGGCGACGGCGGCGACGCGGACGGCGACGGCGACGCCACCGCCGTCCGCGGGTAGGAGCAGCCCGGCGGAAGCGCCTGCTCGCCCTTCGCCACCCAGTAGGTGTCCGGCGTGGTCGGGCACGGCAGCGGACTCGGCCGGGTCATCGCACAGCGCGCGGCGGCCTCCCGGCCGAGGCTGCGGTACTCCCACCAGTCGGTCGGGCACCGGACGGGCGAGCCCGTCGGGGCGGGTTCGTGCTGGATGCGCCTGCATCCGCCGGTCGGGTAGTTGGAGTTGTCGCAGCTGTACTCGTCGGGCGGCGAGCACAGGGCGAACACCCCGAGCCCGCCGACCAGCAGCACGACGGAGGCCAGTCCCGCCCAGACGTCCTGCGGGCCGAATCGCCGGCCGGAACCTCCCGCGTCCATCCCGCCCCCCGGTTCACCGGACTCCACGCTCCCCCGCAGGGGGATACCCGCCCGGCCCCCGCCGTACGCCGCACCCCCCTCCTTGCACCCCCCTCCTTGCACCCCCCTCCTTGCACCCCCCTCCTTGCACCCCCCTCCTTGCACCCCGCTCCTTGCACCCCGCTGCCGTGCGCTCCTCCACCGTCCGGTGGGAGGAGGAGCGCCGGTGCCGGGTCAGGCCAGGCGGGTGGTGGCGTAGAACTCGATCGCGGTGTGCTGGTACTCGGCCAGGCCGGGAGTGACAGCCTCGTAGGCGGCGCGCCAGGACGGGTTCTGCACGCAGCCGAGGCCCATGGCGCGGAACTCCTCGGGCGTGACCGGGTGCAGCTCGGCGAGCGAGCGGTACTGGGCGTCGATCTCGGCCTGGACGGAGTCGGCGGAGGCCGGGGTGCCGGCCGCCAGCAGCTCCGCGAGGCGGATCATCCCGGCCGTTCGCTCGCGCTGGCCCGCCTCGAGCTCGGCGGCGTCCATCGTCGCGGTGCGGCGGTTGGTCGCCTCGGCGAGCTCGGGGAAGTCCTGGAGGCCGTCCTCGTACTGGTCGGGCTGGATGCCCTCGAAGAGGTTCTCCGGGCGGTTGATGGTCATGGGCTGGCCGTCCTTTCGGGATCGTTCCAGGTCGGCGAGGGTGCGGGCGACGGTGGCGGCCAGGGTGTCCAGCCGGTCCCGTTCGGCGAGGAGACGGTGGTGGTGGCCGCGCAGGGCCTCCACCTCGTCCACCTGCTCGGAGAGGATGCGGCCGATCTCCGGGAGGCCGACGCCGAGCGCCCGCAGCACGAGGATCTGTTGCAGCGCCAGGAGCTGCGTCTCCCCGTAGTGCCGGTGCCCGTTGGCGGCGATCCGGGCCGGCGGCAGCAGGCCGATCTCGTCGTAGTGCCGCAACGTCCGGGCGGTCACGCCCGACAGCCGGGCCACCTCCGCGATCGACAGGTCCATCGTCCTCGTTCCGTACCTTCGTCTCGCCGGGCCGGTCGTTCCGGCCCTGGTCATGACCGTAGAAGCTGCCGCAGCGTCAACCGCAAGCCCCGGCATTCACACCCTAGGCACACCGGGTCCGGTCCCGGCCGCAGCCGGCCCAGCAGGAGGACCTGCGGCGCGTGGCGCGGGGCGCGGGGCGCGTGGCGCGACCGGCAGCAGCAGCGAGCTGCCGACCGCATCCTGCTCGGCCGCATTCATCCACCTGAGCCGGCGCCCCATCGGTGCCGCTCACTCCCCCCAGGGCGCGGCAGTCGTGTCGAGCTCCAGACCGGTCACGCCGTGGGCCCGGCGTTCGCGGAGGAGTTCACCGCCGAGCGAGTAGCGGGGCGCGGCGGCGGCCGATCGGGCGGCGCGCTCCACGATCGCGTCGACGAGCGAGCGGACCATGGCCAGGCGGGGGTAGGCGGCGTGGATCCGCTTCTCCCACCCGGCGGTGATCTCCGCGTGGCGGCCGAAGTCGGCGACCACGCCGGCCCGGGTGAGGTGGCAGAGCAGACCGCGGCGCTCGGCGATGCCGGGCGAGGTGTGCAGGGCGATCGCCTCCCAGACGCGGTCGACGTCCGGCTCGGGGACCTCGTGCTGCCGCAGCAGGTCCGCCGCCAGGTCCGCGCCTTCCACCTCGAACCGGGCCTCGCCCTTCGCGAGGCTGCCCGTGCCCACGTCGTGCAGGACGGTGGCGGCGAACAGCAGGTCGCGGTCGTAGGCCGCGTCCGTCAGACATCCTTCGTGGGCGGCGAGGAGCTCGGCGAAGAGGAAGCTGCGCACGCTGTGATTGACGATCGGCGCGGCCTCCGAGGCGCGCACGGTGGAGAGGACGGCGTCGGCCAGAGGGCCGGTCGGCAGGTCGAGTGAGAGTTCCATGGGCGCAGGCTACGAAGCGGTCCGCCGCCCTCGACAGTGGCACGCGGGCCGTCCATCGCTAGGATCGTGCCATGTCGGTCGTTGAGGGGCACCGGGTCGCGGTGCTCGCGCTTCCCGGGGTCCTGCCGCTGGACCTCGGCATCGCGGTGCAGACCTTCGGGTCGGACCCGCACTACCAGGTCACCGTCTGCACTGATCCGTCCGCCGGACCGGTGTGCAGCGGCGGGTTCACGGTGGGCACCTCCGCGGGGTTGGAGGCGCTGCGGGACGCCGACACCGTCGTCGTCCCCGGCTACCTGGTCCCGGACGCTCCGGTTCCCGCTGCGTCGCTGTCCGCGCTGCGATCCGCGCACGCGCGCGGGGCGCGGATGGTGTCGATCTGCACGGGGGCGTTCGCCCTGGCGGCCGCCGGGCTGCTGGACGGACGCCCGGCCACGACCCACTGGCAGGACGCCGCTGCGCTGCAACGCCTGTACCCGAGGATCGAGGTCCGGCCGAACCAGCTCTACGTCGACGACGGCGACGTCCTCACCTCGGCAGGGGTGACCGCGGGCGTCGATCTGTGCCTGCACGTCATCCGACGCGACTACGGTGCCGCGGCCGCCAACGCCCGCGCCCGTTCGCTCGTCGCCCCGCCCCAGCGCCCGGGCGGCCAGGCCCAGTTCGTCGAGCGCTTCCGGCCCGCGTCCCGCGGCGAGGATCTTGCACCGGTCCGTGCCTGGATGCTCGACAACCTGGCCCAGCGCCAGAGCGTGGACGAGCTCGCCCAGCGCGCGCACATGTCCCGCCGGACGTTCATCCGCCGCTTCCAGCAGGAGACGGGCACCTCGCCGATGGCCTGGCTGACCGCCGCCCGCATCGACCGGGCGCGCGAACTCCTGGAGACGACGACCACCCCGGTCGAACAGGTCGCGCGCCTGAGCGGGCTGGGCAGCCCGGCCGCCTTCCGCGCGACCTTCCACCGCTACGTCGACACGTCCCCGGCGGGCTACCGGGCCACCTTCCGAGCCGGCCCTGCGGCGAACCGCCGCTGATCCTCATCGATGCGGGCGTCGAGGCCGCCGAGCAGATCCACGAGGGCGGGGCCGTGTCGTCATGTCCCGCGGACGCGGCGCCCCCGGGCGGGTCAGACCGCGGACTGGAACCTGGCCACCGGCACGGCGCCGGGCCGGTCCTCGTCCACGCCCGTCCGGCGGACCAGTTCACCGACGAAGGACGGTGCCCGGGCAACGAGTTCGCCGAGCGCCGGGCGCTCGGAGCCGTCGGCCGGCCCGGCTGCCGCACCGGTGGGGGTGGCGGTGTCGCTCATCGGTTGCCTCACCCTCTCAGGAGGAGTAGGCCCCGGCCCGTGGCCGAGGCCTTTCCTCCACGCTACCGATCCGAGTGACGTTCCATCAGATGGAGCCGGAGGGCGGCCGGTTCACGCAGGAGCGCACGGCGGGCGCACGCACGAGGGCGCCTGCCGGACCGATTCGGCCATCCGCCGCCCGTTCTCGCCCGACTTCAGCGACGGCGTCACGCCGCGGCTTTGTCGGCCGCCGCGTTCAGCGGCGTAGGCAGCCCGTCGTCCGCACGGCTGCTCCCGGCCCCGGGCGCAGCCGTGCGCTCACCTCTCCCCGTCGTGCCTGGCGTGCAGGTGGCCCCGCACCCGGGAACCGCGTGCGGGGCCGCTGCGGCGCCGGCTGTCAGCAGTGGGGCACGCCGGGCACGGCGTGGAACGCTCCGGCACCGTCGACGAACGGTGCGAAGGTCCAGGACGACCCGACCCCGGTGACCTGGCCGTACTGGTACACGTACGTGGTGTGGTACCAGACGTTGCCGGCGTTGCCGACGTTGTCGCCGGCCACCCAGCAGTCCGCCCAGACGTAGTCCCCGTTCGAGAGGAGCGTGCTGGTCGGGTGGTTCTGAGTGGCGTCGCCGAAGACACGTGCGTGGTAGCCGGTGTTCAGCTGGATCCACTGCGGGGCGGAGCCGTGGTTGTTCGGGTTGGGGTCGGCGACCGCCTGCGACGTCACGCCGAGGGCTGCCGCCCCGGTCAGGGCGAGTACGGCCACCAGCTTGGGCCTGATCCGGACCATTCTCATTGTTGCCTCCAACTCGATGAGCCGACGGGCTGTTTGACATCCACGGTGCCGGGTGGTGTGCCCGCCGTTCGAGTGATTCGATGAGGTTCGAAGACCCATGGCGCCGGCCGCTCGGACGGCCGGCGGCTCGCCCCCGGGGGGTACCGTGCTCTGCCTCGAAATGGACCGCGCCGTGCTCGCGAACACCCGGTTCGCGATCTCGCCGCTCGCCACCACGGTCGGCGCGCTCTGGCTCCTGCGCGACAGAGTGCCTGCAGGGGGCGGGAGTTGGCGGTGGCGGGTGCAGGACGCGGTGCGTGAGCGGAAGCTGGTGCTGTTGGGCTCGCTGTTCAGCGGTGCGTGGGACTACGTGCCGGACTTCCTGACACCGCAGCCGCAGGCTCCGGAGACCGCGGTGCAGGAGGAACTGCACGCGGTGGCGGGTACCGGTTCCGCCCGCCTGTGCTGGGAGCTGCAGGTCATGGCTCGGGGCGTCGTCGAGGAGCGTCTGGTCGGCCGGGCGGTTCCGGTGGTCATTCGCGAGGCTCTGGAACGGGGCGAACGGGACTTCGCCGAGCGGGTGGCAGCGGAGCTGTACCGGCTGTGGGAGTGGGCCATCGCCCCGCAGTGGATGGCCCTGCGCAGCCGCATGGAGGAGGACATCGCCCACCGGGCGCAGACCATCGCCCGGCACGGCCTGTCCGGCATGCTGGCCGGCCTGCACCCCCGGGTGCTGTGGGGCGAGGATCAGCTGAGCGTGGTCAGCCGTTTCCAGGGCCGGGTCCCCGGCAGTACCGGTCTGGTCCTGATGCCCTCGGCGTTCGCCACTGACCTGCGCATGGTCATCGACTCGGTCCCGGCAGCGCCCGCCGGGAGGCAGCCCATGTTCAGCTACCCCTCCCGGCCCGGGCCGGACACCGGCTCCGGGCCGACGGTGCACGTCCTGCTCGGGGTGACCCGGGCCCGCCTGCTGGCGGATCTGCACACCGCCCGCAGCACCACGGAACTGGGCGAGCGGCACTTCCTGGCCGCCAGCACGGTCTCCTACCACCTCGGCATCCTGCACCGCACCGGACTGATCACCCGCACCCGCACCGGACCACGCGTCCTGTACCGGCAGACCCCCCGCGCCGCGGACCTCCTGGCCGGCCCGGATCCCCGCTGATGGCGATGGCCATGAACCGGGCGCGGCGCACGGGCCTGTCCCCGGCCGCCGGCCATGTCCAAAAGGATGGGTGACCGTGCGCACCAGGTACGCGCGGGTATCGGCGGCATTTCGCCGCTCGGCCTGTGACCACTACAGCCAGGCGTCCTGCCCACGTCCTCGGCGTCGGCGGCGCTCATCGGGGCGGGGCGTCGAAGGCGTCGGCGGCCGGGCGCACGTGGGCGCCGACGCCGAGCGGGGTGTCGTCGGCGATGTTGTACGCCTGGCCGGCGCGGCCGCCTTCGAGTGCGGCGGTGACGGCGCGGACCGCGTCGTCACCGTCCACCCAGGACAGGGCGCGGCCGTGGTCGGCGACTGAGCCCTCCGCGTCAGCAACTGCGGCCCGTCGCGGACGCCGGGCGGAGAAACTCGGTTGCCGACGCCGATCACGTGGTGGTCTGATGCCGCGGTGGCAGGTATGAGCATCACCCTGTGTCTCCCGGCGGAAGCGGCGGAACGGGTTGAGGACGCAGTCGCCGAGGCAATGGAGCCCTTCTACCTGGATGCCCCGGGCCGGGAGGAGAACCGCATCTGGGACTCCTGGAGGATCGTCAGCCGCGCCTTCAACGTGCTGCCCGGCCATGAGGCGGACCGCCGGCTGGTCGCTCCTCGCCCCAGCCGCTGGGGATACGTCGAGCCGCCGGTCAACGACTTCGGCTGGTGCGCCGGCGGGCCGCGCGAGCTGCTGGACTTCGGGGCCTCCACCGAGGAGGCCCGGCAATTGGCGGACGCGGTCTGGCTGCACTGGCACCAGCTGGCGGCCGAGCTGCCCGCCGCCCAGCCCCATGACGTCTACTACGACCGCCATGTGACCGAGGGCTGCGCCTACCCCCGCGAACAGGCCGCGGCGGACTACTGGTCCCAGCCCCTGCTGCGCGCCTACGAAGAACACCGGGCCGCACTCTCCACCGCGCGGTACTCCTCGGGCTTCCTCCTCCTCACCGACCCGGTCGTCCAGATCGGACGGGAACCCCGGGAACGGTTCGTCGAAAGGTGGGCGGCCGTGGCTCTGCCCCGTCGCAACGTGCTCTCGCTGGGCGGCTGGTGGTACGAGGACGGCGGCCCGGTGGCGCACGGTGCCTGCCGCCACCGGGATGACTGTCCGCACCGACCCGAGCTGCCGGACGGTCAGCAGCACATCGACCGCTACCTCGTCGACCTCCCGGGTGACACCCTCCTGGTCGGCCTGCACTGCCACGTGTGAGTAGTCGTGCGGGATCGCCGCGAGCGCATGGCCGTTGCTACTGGCTTGTCATGCAGCCTTGGCCGGGTAACGGGTCTGGTCGCGGATGGGGTGGTCGGCGGCCAGGAGGCGGCGCGGTCGGCGCCGTAGCGGCTGCTGGGATCCCAAGACCCCCACAGAGTCACTCATTGAGTCGCTCATCGGTCCCGTTTCCACGTCACGGTTGGCATGAGCTGGGCAGACTGGTCCCAGGGGCGAGGGGGCGAGGTGCCAATGGTGACGGGGAGAGACAACGGGTCAGTGCGCAACACCATCAACGGTGGAGTGTTCTTGAACACCGTGGTGCAGGGACGCGACATCACCGTACAGTTGCCCCCTGCGGTGCCGACCGCTCTGGGGGCGTTACCGTCCGCAAGCCCTGCTTTTACTGGCAGAAGCCGAGAGCTCGAAACCCTGCTGAGCCTGTTGGACCCCACAGCGCAGACCGCTGCCGTCGCGGTCTGCGCCGTGGCGGGCCTGGCAGGCGTCGGAAAGACGGAGCTCGCGATCCAGGCAGCCCGCACCGCGCTCAGCCGGGGCTGGTTCCCGGGCGGCGTCCTGTTCGTCAACATGCACGGGTACGACAACGCGCGCCGGGTTGATTCGTCTGCAGCGATTCTCGGACTTCTACAGGCCCTCGGAGTACGGAACGAGCACATCCCGGCGGAGTCTCATGACCGGGCACGGCTGTATCACTCGGTGCTCAGCACGTACGGCGAGCAGAACCGAAGCATCCTCCTGCTGGTCGATAACGTTCGCAGCGCCGAAGATGTCCGGCCACTACTACCCGTCGATGGCGCCACCCGGGCCGTGGTCACCTCGCGGCACACTCTCGCCACCCTGGACGCGCGCCTGCTGGAACTCAATGTCCTCAGCCAACAAGCGGCCGTCGATAATCACGTTGGGGCAGGACAGTCGCATTGAGAACGAACCGGAAGCCGCCCGAGCCATCGTGCGACTATGCGGCTGTCTTCCGCTGGCGTTGCGCATCGTCGCGGCGCTGCTCAGCCGGGACAGTCTCAAGCCTCTCTCCGGCTTGGTGACCGATCTTTCGGACCGGGACACCGTGCTTGATGAACTCTCCGTTGCCGAGCTTGCGGTGCGAACCGCGTTCTTCCTCTCACTGTGCAGCATGACGGATCAGGCGGCGCACATGTTCCGAATGCTGGCCCTGAGCCCGGGCGCAGACATCTCCACCGATGCGGCCGTCGCCCTGAGCGGCCACACGAAGACGGTCTCCCGTCGACTCCTTGACGATCTTGCCGATGCGCATCTGATCGAGAGGGGAACGGTCCACGGGCGCTGGCGTTTCCATGACCTCATGCGCGTATTCGCAACCGAAGAGGTGGACGCACGATGTGACGCCATCCTGCGGGAGGCGGCGATCGATCGGCTGCTGGGGTACTACCTGGAGACGGCCCGATGGGCCGAATCCGAATCAAGGGATCGCATTCCCGAAGCAGAGTACAGGGCATACGCCTGGTACATGGACGAGCGCGACA
>NZ_JAKNTA010000032.1 GCF_022288725.1 Kitasatospora sp. A2-31
GCGTTCGCGTTGACCGGCGCCAAGGCCGACGAGCGCACCACCCTGCTGGACATCCTGGACACCGAGACCGACCTGGTGGCCGCCCGCCCCGGACAGACTCTGATCGGGGACAGGAACTACTACGGTGCCGCATTCGAGCGTGAGCTCGCCGAGCTGGAGATCCGGCTCCTGCGGCCGGCCCGCAAGGGCGAGACCCAACGGGCCGGATCGCAGCTGTTCAAGCCGTTGCGGCAGATCATCGAGTCCGTCAATGACACGTTCAAGGGCCAGCTCGATCTCGAACGACACCAGGGCCGCACACCCGGCGGCGTCATGGTCCGCGTCCTCCAGCGGATCCTCGCGCTGACCACCGCGATCTGGCACAACGACCAGACGGGACAGCCCGTCATGCGCTCCCTCACCGCGTATGACCACTGAACCCCTTGGCATCAGTCGTCTAGCGAAACGGACCTGCCGGACAGCCTGGGACGGTGCTGGCACAGCTCCGGGACAACCTGAGGGTGCAGCGCTCGCTGCCCCCTCCGGGGATCGCCCGGGGCGGAGACCAGGGCGATCCCCGGCTCGCGCTTGGTCGGGGCGGGCCGCAGCAGCGGGCTCCTCCAGGGCGTGGAGCAGCGTGGTGCGCACGTGTTGGTGGAATGCCGGGGAGCCCGGCTGGCGGCACCAGCACGGGAAGGCCCGGGCGGGCACGGAGGACGACCGGGCGCGGGATCGTGTCGGGCCCGGCGCCCGGACGGCGGAAACGCTCGGCCGGGCAGTCCGGCCGAGCGTTCCGCGGTGCGGAGGTGTCGAGGATCAGCGCGGGACCTTGGCGTGGAGCTCCATGTAGCCGACGTAGGCGAGGAAGGCGGCCAGCGTGCGGAACGTGTGGCCGCTGATGCTGAAGGTGGGCGTCTGGCCCCCCAGCTGCCGGTACACGAAGGTCGAGGCGTCGTCCCAGTGCTGCTGGAGGTCGACGTTCTCGGGACCCATGGCGGTCGAGGTGTAGTTGCGGATGTTGCCCCGGATGTTGTCGAAGACGCGGCCGAAGCGGGCCGCCTCGGAGGTCGCCTGGATGATCGTCACCATCTCTCGGGCGAATCCGTTGGAGTCGCGCTGGATGCGGGTCGCCGCCGTCGCGATGCTGGTGAGGGCGTTCGTCAGGTTGGCATAGCCGATGGCCCGCCCGGCGCGCTCGCCGGTGCCGCCGCCCGGCAGGCGGGAGTAGTTGCCGTCCCAGGGCAGGCGCTGGACGTTGCCGGAGTGGGTGACCTGCTGGAACTCGGTGGGCCAGACATCGGGGAAGACGTAGTGCGTGCCCGGGTGGTTGTCGTACGGCGGCTGGTAGAAGCCGGCGAAGTAGAGGTTGTCCGCCCACCAGTAGAGCGAGCCCCGGTACTGCCCGTAGACCAGGATGCGGGCCTCGATCAGGCGGGTCGGCAGCAGCGTCGTCTCGTCGAGCTGGGAGGCGACCTCGGGGTGGTTGGGGATGTCGTGGCCGCTGATGCGGTGCAACTGGTCGATGGCGTGCCAGTAGTTGGAGTGGGCCGCCTCGCCGCCCCACTCGAGGTCGCCGAGGTCCCAGTCGAACTTGGTGATCGATCCGCTCGGATCGGCGTGCGCGACGGTGGCGGAGGCCTGCACCAGGCCGAGCGCGAGGCCGAGCGCGAGGAGGAGGCCGACGAGCCGTCGGCCGAGGGTGGTGTGAAGGTGCACGGGCTGACTCCTGTGAGGGAGGAACGGGGACGGGCCCAACCCTGCCGTGTCACCGCTCTCCGAGTGGACCCACCGCGCACAGCTCCGGCTCTCTCAGCGCACAGCGAGAACCGTTACCTCAGAAGGGAATTGACGCTCAGTCTGTCGTTGCGTCCCGGGTGGACGGCGATCGTCATCGAACCAGTCACCGCCTGAACCCGAGTCAGCAGCCATCCGGCGGTTTCGGATCCTGACGCCGACATCACGAGCCGACCGACATCACGAGTTCAAGTTCATTAGCAGACAGAGAAGTTGTTGTGCCGGTCCTTGAACGGGGAGAGCCGCGCGGCATCCTCGTCGCTGCGGTCGGCGCCGGGCTGGACGCGCATCCGTACTGGGCCGGCGTCGAGAACCGGCCCAAGGCACTTCGCCTCACATGCCAGCCGGCGCTGCGTACCGGGGCCGCGTAAAAGTCGATTCTGGTCGGATGTAACGCTCCTGTCGTGCGTCGCCAAGAGGAGATGTGGGGGACGGACAGACAAGGGAGTCGATGTGAGGAAACCGCCGGACAGCGGTCTGGTCGCGCGGATCGGTGAGGATCCGGAGGCGTTCGAGGCCTTCTACCGTGAGCACGTGCAGGCGGTGCTGCGGTACGCGACCCGGCGGACCCGGGACCCGCACGCTGCGGCCGACCTGGTCACCGAGGTCTTCCTCGCGGCGATCTCCGCCGCCGGCGGGTACCGGCCGCAGCTGGGCACGCCGATCGCCTGGCTGCACGGCATCGCCCGCAACGTGGCCGCGTCCCAGGAACGGCGCGCGGCGCGGATCTGGGCGGCCGAGGGCCGAATAGCCGGCCACCGGCTGCTGGACGGCGATGACATCGCACGGCTGGAGGAGCGCATCGACGCCGAGCGCGCCTCGCGACAGCTGCTGGAACGCATCGCTCTGCTGCCGCGCGGACTGCGGGAGGTGCTGGAACTGGTGGCGGTTGACGGTCTGAGCGTCTCCGAGGCCGCCAGGGCACTCGGTATCGGCACCGTGGCTGCCCGGGTCCGGCTGCACCGGGCTCGCAAGGCCCTCCGGCAGCCCGGCGCCAATCCCGAGTCCTCTCCGTCCCCCTCGTCCCTTGTGGAGGCCTGAATGAACGCCGAACGCTTCGAGGAGCGGTTGATGCACGAGCTCAAGAACCACGTCCAGCAGCGGGCGGAAAGCCCGCACCCCGACCGGTCGGCCACGGCCCGACCCCGCCGCGGCGTCCGCGTGCGCTGGGTCCCGGTCGGTTTGGCCTCGGGTCTGGCCGCCGCCGTGGCAGGCGTCACCCTGACCGTGCTGCCGAGCCAGCCCGCGGCCGCCTACACCCTGAAGAACGACGGGAACGACCTCGTCAAACTCACCATCGTCAACCCGGCCGGGAAGATCGACCTGAGCACGCTGCAGAAGGACCTGGACCGCATCGGCGTTCACAGCCGCGTGCTGGCCGGTGACCCCGACTGCGCCACCCCGTGGGGCGGTCCCGACCCGACCGCCTCCCCCAGCCCGTCCTCGCCCCCGTCCGCCTCCCCGAACCCGGAGCCGCCCCGCGGCGAAACGCCGCGCCCGGCCCCGCCCGGTTCGGCGCACCCCTCCCCCGGCGACGCCAGTCCGCCAGCCGATGGCTGGGACATCGGAGGGGAGGACGGCAAGACCGTTCTCTCCATCCGCCCCGGCAAGATCCCCGCCGGCAAGCTGCTCATGGTGGGCTTCCCCCTCGCCAAGACCGATCCCTCCCACGCCTACGGCGTGATCACGGCAGGTCTGCTGGACGGATCGGGCCCGGACTGCCTGCCGGCCCCGCCGCCCGGCACGGTTCACTTCCAGTAGAGCGATGACTGTGCCCACGGTCGTCTCGCGGTCGTACTGACCACCGTGTCGGCCGCCCGGCCGCAGCGTCATCCTCCGCCGCGGCCGGTAGCGGCGGAGGATGACACGTGTCGGCGACCGGCTCGCGGCTCCACGGGCGCGGCCGGAGCGGATGCGGCCGGGGCCAGCCTCAGCGGCAGGCGACGGCCTCGCGGGTGCGGCGGACGGCGCGGTGCAGCGTTGGAGGGCGACGAAGCGGTTCGTCCGGTCGGCCTGGCTGAGGCGGTACTCGAGGCGCGCGTCAGCGCCTCCGGTCGTGCGTCTCCGCCGTCGGGCGGCACGACCTTCCCCTGAGAGGGTGAGCGTGGCGGGCGGCCTGCCGGGCCGCCGTCACCCGAGCTTGGATACCTGGTAGTGGCTGATGTACCAGCGGTCGGCCGCCTGTTTGACCACCAGGCTCAGGTTCACCGTGAGCGTCGGCCGGTCGGTGAACGAGAAGTCGACACTCGTGTAGCCGAGCACCACGCCGTCGACCAGCTGCCTGGTTTCGAGGATCCGGTAGTCGGCGGTCATCCCGAGCGGCTGGGAGCCGTAGTAGTCGGCGATGCCGCGGCGACCGACGGTGTACGGATGGAGGCCCTGGAAGATCGCGTCCTCGGCGAAGTAGGAGGCGGCCCGCTCGGGCTGGTGCGCATCGACGGCCGCCTTCCACTCGTCGAGGATGCCACGAAGGATCTTCTCATTGTCCGCTGTGCTGCTCGTCGGAGTCGTGGCGCCGCCGGCGTGGTCGGGGTCGCTCGGATGGGGCGAGAGCGGGGTGACCTCGTCGGTGCGCCAGATGCGCAGCGGCATGGAGGCCAGGACTTCCTCGAGCCGGTCGCCGTCGGCGGCGGCAAAGAGCCCGAGGGTGCGCCATTCGCCCGGTCGCAGGGGAGGGCGCCACAGGCGGAGCAGGTGTCCCTGCGTCGCGAGCTCACGCGCCCGTGCGGCCTCGCGGGTGCGGATGTCCTCGACAGCCTGCTCCGGGGTCCCGTCCGGGATGTGGGTGGTCATCGTGACGAGGAATTCCATGATCACCTCTTTCGGGGAGCCGGCCGTACGGGAGCCCGCCGTGCGGTTGGCCGACGCGCCTCTTCCCAGTCTGCTTCAGCCAGGTCGGGCGGTCCTGACGAGCAAGCCCCGGACGGCCTCGGTCAGCTCGGCACCCTGCTTCGCGAGTACCACCCTGCTGCCCTGGAGGCCTTCGCCTAGTGCTCTGACCGGGAGCGTTCACCGGTTGGGCCCGGGGTAGCCTGCGCCCGTGAAGGTCTATCCCCTCTGGCACATCAGCCACCAGAACGTAGCCGGCCCCAGCGACGAGACGATTCACCTCGACGACGGGGGCGTGTTCATCGACGAGCAGGACGGCGACGACGTCAAGCTGCTGGGCATCTACTCCTCCGAGGCCGCGGCCGAAGAGCGGATGCGTCGCGCGCGTCTTCTCCCGGGCTTCGTCGACGAGCCGGACTGCTTCCAGATCGGCGAGTACGACCTCGATGGGGACCACTGGACCGAGGGTTTCGTCCGCGTGCCGGTCTAGGTCTTCGGGTGAGCGACCTGGCGGAGGTGTGGGCCGTTCACGCCGCTTCGGTGAGCGTCCTTCCTCCCCAGCGAAGGCCCTTTTCGCTGCGGATGCGCGCGCGTTCCCTGCGTTGGGCGGCCAGGACGTCGAGGTGGCGGGCGTTGGTGTTGCGCCAGCGCAGGTAGGAGTGCAGCGCGCGGGTCTGGACCGTGTGGTTCGGGTGCTTCGAGTAGCTTGCGAGCGGTGGTACGGGCCTCGGTCGAGTCACGTTGAGTAGTGGTCATGTGCGGTCCCTGGCAGCGCTGAGGTGGGTCCTTCGCCGCACGCCGCTGCCCCTGGTAGACGCCGCAGGCGAGGACGCTGACGCCCCTGAGCGCCGATTCGGCCGCTGAGATCACAGAAAAGACCAGGCGCGGAGCGATGAGTTCGTTCATGATCATCAGTCATAGGTCGTGGATGGTGCGCCGCAGCCGAACGTGGGGCTGCTACGTCCACCGATCCGCCCCACCGACAACCGGACACGAGACACCAGGAACCATAGATGCGCACCCTGATCAGCACCGCCTTCATCTCGCTCGACGGCGTCGTGGAGGCCCCGGGCGGCGAGCCCGGCTACCGCAACTCCGGCTGGACCTTCAAGGACATCGAGTTCCTCCCCGAGGCGTTCGACATCAAGGGCCGCGAGCAGAAGGAGGCCACGGCGATGCTGATGGGCCGGACCAGCTACCAGGCGTTCAGCCCGGTGTGGCCGGACATGGCGGACTTCGCCGACTACAAGGCGATGCCGAAATACGTCGTCTCCACCACCCTCACCGACGACGACCTGGCGTCGAACTGGGGCGAGACGACGATCCTGCGCTCGCTCGACGAGGTCGCCGCGCTGAAGCGGACCGAGGGCGGCCCGATCATCGTCCACGGCAGCGCCTCGCTGAACCAGAGCCTCTCGGACGCCGGCCTGATCGACCGCTACCACCTGCTCGTCTTCCCGCTCCTGCTCGGCGCCGGCAAGCGTCTGTTCAGCGCCACGGACAAGGACACCCAGAAGCTGAAGCTGGTCGAGCACGAGGCGTACGCCAACGGCCTGCAGAAGAACGTGTTCGACGTCGTCCGCTGACACGACTCGCACACCTTCCCGGCCAACCGCGGCACCGGACACGGCACCGACACGGCACCGCTTGAAGGTCTCGCTCAGTGGACCTCGGATCACCTGTGCCCCAACGTGCGGACCTCCCGACCTGGGGAAATGAGCGGGGCTCCTGTTATCGTGCGCCGATGTCAACGATCAAACAGTTCCAAGTGACCTTCGACTGCGCGGATCCTGTGCGCCTGGCCGCCTTCTGGTGTGAGGTGCTGGGGTACGTCATGCCGGCGGTCCCTGAGGGCTTTGCCACGTGGGAGGAGTGCTTCCGCTCGCTGCCGCCCGAGGATGCGATCTACTTCCCGTGCACTGATCCCTCGGGTGTGGCCCCGCGCCTGCTCTTCCAGCGAGTCCCCGAAGGCAAGGTCGTCAAGAACCGGGTGCATCTCGATGTGCGGGCCGGCGCCGGGCTCGTGGGTGACGAGCGCCTGGCCACACTCGAGGCTGAATGCGCACGGCTGATGGCGCTCGGCGCGACACACGTGCTGACGCAGCGTGCCGATGGCGTCAACGAGTCGTGCATCACGATGCAGGACATCGAGGGCAACGAGTTCTGCCTCGCCTGATCTTCCTCGGAGACCGCGAGGTGGGGATCCGTCTCCGTCCTTGGGGAATGTTGTCGGGGGAATGTTGTCGGGCAGCCGGCTGCCCGACAACATTCCCCAAGGACGGTCTCCCGTGGACCCTCATCACCGCCGGCCCGTGATCAGTGTCCTCTTCATCGCCCTGGCCAGCGTCATCACCGTCCGCTGCCCAGTCCGACGAGCCTGGACGCCCTACCGCTGGGACACCCGCCCACGAAGCCGCCGCATCCGATGACCGCACTCGGCGGACGCGGGCGGGCAGGTGGTCGTCCGGCACGGTGAGCGAGGAGCCTCGTAGGCCACCGTCATGGTTACCACAGGTACGCCGCCCGGGCGGTTGGCGAGCAGGGCCGCGATGTGGTCCGCGCAGCGCAAGGCCGCCGTGGCCATGGCGTTCCTGGTCATCCCGGCGGCCTGCGGGGTGAGCAGGGCGTTCGGCAGGCCGAAGAGCGGCGAGGCGAAGGCTGCGTGCTCGTACTCGAAGGTGTCGATGGCGGCTGCCGCGAGCGGTGTGCGGGGTCGCGCAGCGCATCGGCCGGCCCGCCGACCACGCACCCGCCTCCCGCCGCGAGATGATCGACGCCCTGACCGTCCTGCCCAAGGGATTCGGCGACGGTCTGGACGACGACACCGCCACCGGCCGGACCGCTCAGTGGGACGGCCCCGCGCCCGGCGGGTGGAAACAGGCGGTGACCGTCTTGCCGTTCCTCTGCCGGCGGGTGTGCCAGTGGTCGGCGAGCGCGTCGACCAGCGTCAGGCCCCGCCCGCCGACGGCGTCGGGCGCGGCCGATCGCGGACGGGGAAGCCGAGGGCTGTGGTCGTGGACGCTCAGGTGCAGACAGCGCCCGTCCCACGTCAGCACCAGTTCCGCGTCACTGCCGGCGTGGACGTGGGCGTTGGTGATCAGTTCGGACACGGCCAGTACCACCGCGTCCGCGACCGCCGGCGCGTCCCGGTTCCAGCCCAGGGTTTCCAGATGCGTCCGCGCCCACTCCCGGCCGGCCCGCACCTCCGTGCCGAGCGGAAGGCGTCGGGCCCACCCCACTCCGTGGATCCTGGCCATGCAGACCTCCCTCCAACCTTCAGATCCTTCGACAACCTCCGGATGCGTACGTCCAGCGCCTGCCCGCAGCCGGTGACTGTATGCGACGTGCCTCACGGGCCGTCGGCCGGCGACCGGTCAGGCGCAGCGGCGCACCGCCACTCGGCCGGGAGCGCCGCAGGGCCCCGACCACCAGGCGAATTCGAGGGGTCGTTGCAACACGTGGTGAGTTGATCAAGCCGCGAGCAGTGTAAGCAGACGCTCGGCTGGGGTTTCCCAGCCGAGCGTTTTGCGTGGGCGGCTGTTGAGTCGGTCGGCGACGGCGGCCAGGTGCTCGGGGGTGTGGACGGACAGATCGGTGCCCTTGGGGAAGTACTGGCGGAGCAGGCCGTTGGTGTTCTCGTTGGAGCCCCGCTGCCAAGGGCTGGCGGGCTCGCAGAAGTAGACCGGGACGCCGGTGTCGCGGGTGAAGCCTCGGTGGGCGGCCATCTCGCAACCCTGGTCCCAGGTCAGGGACTGCTGCAACTGCTCCGGAAGCGTCTTGAAGACGTCGGTGAGCGCGCGGCGCACGGCGTTGGAGGTGTGGCCGGTAGGCAGGTGGACGAGGACCAGGTAGCGGCTGCTGCGTTCGACCAGGGTGGCGATCGCGGAGCGCGACTTGGGGCCCACGATGAGGTCGCCCTCCCAGTGGCCGGCGACGGCTCGGTCGGCGGCCTCGACGGGTCGCTCGCTGATCATCAGCATGTTCTTGACGGGGCGGGACCTGCGCCTGTCCGTCTGACGGCGCGGGCGGCGGAGCCGTCGCCCGGTTCTCAGGTTGCGAGTCAGGTCGCGGTGCAGGTCTCCCCGGCCCTGGGTGTAGAGGGCCTGGTAGACCGTCTCGTGGCTGACGTGCATCCCGGGATGCTCGGGGAAGCCTTCGCGGAGCGCGCGACAGATCTGCTCGGGGCTCCACTGGATTGCCAGCCGGTCCTGGATGAAGTCCCGCAGTTCAGGGCTCTGGCCTATCTTGCTCGGCTTGGGGCGGGGCCGGCGCTGGTCGGCACGGCGCTGGGCGGCGTGCGGGCGGTAGTACCAGCCGCCCTTCGGCAGCACCGTGCGGTTGCGCCTGATCTCACGGCTGACGGTCGAGGGGCTGCGGCCCAGCTCCGCCGCGATGGCCCGGATCGTGGCCTTTTCCCGCAGCCGGTCGGCTATGTGGATGCGCTCGGTCTCGCTGAGGTAGCGGGAGGTCTCGGGCGCCGCGGGCTCGGCCGGTGCGACAGGAGGCGGCACCACCTCGTAGATCGGTGGTGCCGCCTTCTTCCGGCCCGACGCGTTGCGGCCGTTGCGCCATCGCTTGCCGGTGCGGACGTTGATGCCGACTACCGCGCAGGCCTCGGCGAACCCCATTCCTTGATCCACAAGCCGGAAGTATTCCTCCCGCTCCCGCACCAAGGCCCTCGGCCCTTGACCTACCGTCCGGTTCTCCCGGATCTCGAACATTGCACCCCTTGAACTGGGGTGTTGCAACGACCGGTAGAACTCAAGACCAGGTCGGGGCCCTGCGGGGTATGGCGGTGAGGGGGGGGCAGAAGACCCCGCCGTAGTACCCGCCGATCGCCCTGTGGTAGTCCGGGTCCGCGGTGTGCCGGTCCTTGTGGAACTCGGGCGAGTTCTTCACCTCGTCCTTGGTCCGGTTCACCCACACCGTCCGCTCGGCGGTGTCCACGCGCCGGATGGTGCCGGCGGGCAGCAGCACTTCACGGCCGAAGATCCACGGGCCGGTGTCGACCACGATGTGTGCGGAGTCCACGTCCTCGGTGTGCCGGTCGACCTTGCCGATGTGACCGTCCTCGGCCTCGACCCGGTAGCCCGTCAGGTCGGTGCCCGGGGCGTAGCCTTCGGCGTTGCCGTAGTCCCACAGTCCACTGGTCACAACTGCCTCCTCGTCGAACGGAGTTAACGTCTTCCTGGTGCGCCGGCTTCCCCCGTCCCGGCGGAGTATTCCCCCGCAATCCGCACTTTCCGTCGGGGGCGGGACGGTTCGGGGACGGTGCGGGCGCCCCCCGCGAGCGGACGCCGGGCGCCCGCACCGGCCGCTCACGCATGAATCCGCAGATCAGGGGCAGGCGGACGCGGAGAGCGGCCGGCGCATCCAGGGCCCGGCCCCACGACGAAGGGAGCCACCCGCGGTGACCGAGCAGACCCGGCCCCTCGAGGCCGCACCTCCTCCCGACCCCGGCGGCCCTTCCCATCCCCCGTTGGTGCCGGATCCGCCGCCGCCACCCGGCGCGCCCGTACCACCCCCGGAACCGGAGCCTCCCGCTCCTGCCCCGCCGAACCCCGAACCGGCCGCACCGGGACCGAGCGAGCCCCGCGCCCCCGAGCCGCCGGACTAGCTAAGCCGGGCCGGGCCTGACCGGCGGGCCCCCGCCTCCACCCGCCGGTCCCGCCCCCGGCCCGCCGGGGCGCGGGGCTCATGACGCGGCACCGCCTCTCACCGCGGGGCCGCCCGCTTCGTGGTGCCTGCTGGGCGGCGCAGGAACTCGTGACACTGCTGGGGCGCGGGCGAAGTCCTCCTCCATCACGGCGCGAAAGAACCCGGCAATGTCCTTCTCTCCGGCATTGTCCGCGCGCCCGGCGCCCAGTTGCGGTTCCGCACCTCGAAGACCGATCAGGCCGTCAAGTGGGTCGAGGTCTACCTGCCCGAGCGCGGCGACGCTCTGTGCCCGCTTCTACGTCGTGACTCCCCCGCCCGGGCTCAGGTGCTCGCTGGACCAGGTCTGGCAGCCCCCGGCGCTGCCCGGCCAGGTCGGGGCTGGCGGCCGGGCAGCGCGGACCGGGGAGGCGTGCCAGGGGGCGCCGGCGGTGGGGTGGATCCGCTCGGAGCCGGGCGCGGCCGTGAGGACGGCGTCCAGGGTCTCCCCGGGCGTTCGGGCCCCGAGGTCGTGGCCGTCCGGCGCACGGGTGCCACCACGGCTCCAGATGGCGCTTCTTGGGTGGCTCTGGGGCGGAGTGGATGCGAGGGCCGCGCTGGTCGCACGGCCCTCGCATCGGGTGTGGGGCGCCCCGTTCCCGCCCTCGTCGTCCGGATCTGCACGTGGTAGTGAGCTGTGCGGTGTGCTCTGTCACCTGTACGCGATGCTGAGCTGCACTGTTGATGAGGAATTGAACCCCTGCGTTGCTCTTCACGCGCCAAGGGCCGGATAGACCGCCGACCCGCGGTGTGTGCACGCCTCCGTGACGACTACCTGCTTCCCACACCCCGCTCGTGGGATCAGTCCTCGATCAGGTCGATCTCCCAGTTGGTGCGCTGGATCAGCGTGTCCACCTCGCGGATCTCCTTGGCCAGGACGTCCGCCTGGGCGTGGAGTTCGGCGACCGGCAAGGCGGAGAGAATCCTGAGCTCGGACCTCAACTGCCGTACGGCTCCGCGCTGATCGCGCCCGGACGCGGCGTCGGCAGCCGCGGTGATCACCGAGTGGCGCAGCCGCAGGACATCCCGGCGGGCGAGGGCGTCGGTCAGGGTGCCACCACCTTCGATGAGCGCGGTGGAGTTGGTTCGGTTGATCTGGCGGATCAGCCGCTCCAGCTCGTCCAGCATCTCGCCGGCCTGGGCCAGGACCTCCGCCGCGTTCTCGGCCGGCTCTTCGCCCTCCTGGTAGCGGGCACAGCCGACGACGCGCGCCCGCAACTGCTCCACCCGCCGCACCGCAGCCGCGCGCTGCGCGAGCGCTTCAGCCAGTTTCACCGCGTCATCACCTCTGCGTCCTAATGATCGTCCGGTAAGTATGCACGTCGCTGCCTGACAGCGCGGATCGCAGGACGGAGCCGGCCCAGCCGCGGCCGCCGGTGGGCAGTGCATCGAACCGTACGCGCGGCTTTACGGCATCGGAGCGTTGCGCGCTGGCCCGGGTCACCGGCCACATGACGCCTTGATGGACCACGGCTCGGCCCGGGTACTCCCCCGGTCAGGATCACCCGCCAGCGGGAGAGCGGCGTCGGCGGTCGGGGAGGGCGGCGCCAAGAGGCGCGCCCTCCGATCTCGGACGACGGGAGCGTTGATCAGGGGCGGTGGGGACCGCGGGAGGGGAGAGTCTGGCTGTAGACGACGCTCGTGGTGGTGCTGCCGAAGCCGGCGAGTTCGTCCATGAGGGTCTCCAGGTGTCCCATGGAGGTCGCGGCTACCTTCAGGGTGTAGCAGTCGTCGCCGGTGGTGCGCAGGCACTCGAGGATCTCGCGGCGGTCGGCGAGGAGGCGGCGCAGCGGTTCGTGGCGGTTGCCCGGGTATTTCAGCCGGACGACGGCGAGGACGGGGTAGCCGACCTTGGCGAGGTCGATCTCGGCGTGGTAGCCCGTGATGACGCCCACGGCCTCCAGATTGCGGACGCGTTCGGTGGTGGCCGAGGGGCTGAGGTTCACGCGGCGACCCAGTTCGCTGAGGGAGATGCGGGCCTCCCGTTGCAGTTGTTCGATGATCGCCCAGTCGACGTGGTCGAGATTCCCGGTCATGTGGCGAAAGTACCAACAAAGTCACGGAGGAACAGCAGCTACGCAGGGAGGTTTCGGTTCCCTCCCCCGTGATCACCGGGATAGCGTCGGGCCATGCAACTCGGCGTCAATGTACCGAACTTCGGGCCGGGGACCGATCCCGGTGTCCTGCGCGAATGGGCGAGGCTCGTGGAGGGCCTCGGCTTCGGCGTCCTCATGGTGTCGGACCATGTGGCGGTCACCCCGGAGGTGGCCGAGCGGTATCCGGAGCCGTTCTACGAGCCGTTCACCACCCTGTCGTGGCTGGCCGGGCTCACCACCACGGTGCGGCTGGGCACGACCGTGCTCGTCCTGCCGTACCGGCATCCCCTGCTGGTGGCCCGCATGGCTGCCGGCCTCCACCAACTGAGCGGCGGCCGTTTCGTCCTCGGAGTGGGCGTCGGCTGGGCCCGGCAGGAATTCGAGGCGCTGGGCGTGCCGTTCACCGCGCGTGGCCGGCTGACGGACGAGTGTCTTGGCATCCTCCGGCAGGCCAGGGACGCGGGGCGCCGTGAGGGCGAGGTTCCGGTCTGGATCGGCGGCCACAGCGAGGCGGCCCTACGACGCGCCATGAGGTTCGGCGACGCCTGGCACCCGCTGCGGCTCTCCCTCCCCCACATGCGCGCGATCCTGCGGCGGCACGTGCTGCCGGACTTCGTGCCCCGGATCGCCCTGCACGTCACCGGTACCCCGGTCGACGCCCCCGACCGGCCCGCCGGCGTCGGCACCGTCGAGCAGATCCTCGACGACCTTCACCAACTGCGCCTGCTGGGCGCGGACACCGTCGTCCTCGACCCCTATCGCGGAGATCCGGAAGAGACCCGCCGGCCCGACGCGGCATGGCAGGCGCTCACCACCGTGGCCACCCACTGGCAGAAGGCCGAATCATGATCACCTCAGCCGACGAGGCCCTTCTGCGGCGTGCCATCGCCATCGCCGCCCACGCGGTCGCCCTGGGCGACGCGCCCTACGGATCCCTTCTCGCCGGACCGGACGGCACCGTGCTCGCGGAAGCCCACAACACGGTCCGGCGGGACAACGACATCACCGCCCATCCGGAATTGAAGCTCGCCCGCTGGGCGGCCCGCGAACTCGACCCGGGCACGGCCGCCGGTACCACCTTGTACACCAGCTGCGAGCCGTGCGGCATGTGCGACGGCGGCATCGCCCGCTCGGGCCTCGGCCGGGTCGTCTACGCGCTGTCAACCGAGCAACTCGTCGCGCTCAACCCGCCGTCGGGCGCCTGGCCGACGGTGCCGCACGACGGTCCGGCCGTCCACGACGAGGCGCGGGCCCCCGTGGCGGCCTACTACCGGCCCGCCCGATGACCACGACCGGCAGTTCGTGCGGCACCTGAAGGCGGACAGAGATGGGAACGGAGACGATGCACGGCCTGGGCCTGGCGGGCGGGGGTGGCGGGTGAGGTCGCGTCCGGCGGGGTCGACGGCGGCCTGGTCTGGAGGGCCGCCTGGTCGTGGACGGCGGCGAGCGTCATCGGGCCTCGCTTGCCCGGCCGGCCGCCGTGTCGGCCGGCGTCCCGGACCGGTCGGGGCCGGCAGGCGGATCGCCGACCGGGACGGGCTGCACGGTGGCGCCGTCCATGACGACCCAGGCCACCTGGCGGTCCTCGCCCCAGCGGACGTGGGCGATCCACCGCTCCCCCAGCCGGCGGCGCGCCGTCACCGTCCCTGAGCACCAGCGGCCTCCGGTGCGGATCCAGACCAGCTGCCAGCGGTGCACGTCGCCGTCCGCGCCGGGCGGCCCGGCGAGCTCGGCGGGCACCGGCGCGGCGTCGCGCCACGCGCCGAGGAACGGCGCCGCGGCCGGGGCCCGGCCGCCGGGCTCGGGCAGCGGCCGGATCGTCCGCTCGCTGTAGAGGAACCAGCCCCAGGACGGCTCGGCGCTGTCCGTGTCCTCGGCCCAGCGCACGTGGACCACCCAGACACTGCTGCCCGGGGGCCGGCGCCACACCGTGAGCAGCCCGGGACGCCACCGGCCGCCGAGGCGGACCTCCACCAGCCGCCAGCGGCGCACGTCCCGGTAGAGGCCGGGCAGGGCCATCAGTTCCCTGGGCGGGCGCTCGGCATCGCCGGGCTCCGCCTCGGGGCGGGCGGCGCGGGAGAACGGGACGGCTGCGGTCACACCCCCAACGGTAGTTCGAACAGGCGTTCGACTCAAGTCTTGGGGATGCATCCGTGCAGGTCAGCGGCGCACAGGGGGAACGATGCCCGTACCTCACGCCTGTCCTGCTCACACTGCGGGTCTCCGAGCCCAGAACAGGACGTGACCGCTGTTCCCCTCGGGCACGAACTCCTCGTGGACCACGTCAAGGCCGGCCCGCACGAGCCAGGAGCGGTTCGTGGCGGCGTCCGCGTGGCTCCACCACATCGCGACCCCGCCACCGAGCCAGTCCTCATCAGTCCCGGTCCAGGCCTGGTGCCCGGTGGTGCCCAGGAACCAACCCCCAGGCCGAAGCCAGGAAGCGATCCGCTCCAGCATGGCGGGCTGCTCCGCCAACGGAATGTGGATCAGCGCATACAAACAGACCACAGCGTCGAAGCTCTCCTGCGGAAGCTCCAAGGCCGTGGCGTCAGCCCGAATGAAGTCGGCATCCGGCACCAGCTCCCGGGCCCTTCGGATCTGGACCTCACTGGTGTCGACACCAGTGACACGGTGACCGGCCCTGACAAGCGAGCGGACCACCGGAACACCGGTCCCGCACCCGACATCCAAGACCGTGGCTGCATCCGGCATCCGATCGAGCAACTGCCCGATCCACGAGCCGTACTTGGTCTCACTGCCGAATGCACGCTCGTAGCGCGCCGACAGCAGGTCATACCCGTGCCGGACCAAGTCCTTGGGATCTTCTACGTCCACGCCGCCGCACGGTAGTGCCCGAAGCTCTCCAGCGCGACGCCTTTCACCGGCTCCGCTGATGCAGCGCCACCACCCTCGCACGGGCGAGGACGGACAACTCGAACGGGCGGAGCGTGTCGGTACGCTCCCACTCCGCAGGGTTGATCGTCTCGCGTTGCCGGGCGTACTCGATCGGCTGGAGCCGGTGCTCAAGCAGGAGGGTGTCCATCTGCTCGATGCTGAGGAACGTTTGCCAGGGCTCGCCCTGCTCGGCCGCCGCTGCCATGACCAGCTCCGCATAGGACTGACCCACCTCGTCGCGGAGTCCGGCCGGGAGGAGGTGCTCCACGATGAGCTCTGTGCCGGGTGCGAAGCCGCAGATGACGGCCAGGGTCCGCCTGATCGCCTCCGGGGTCAGGTACATCGTGACCCCGAGCCAGCTGACCAGTGCGGGTCGGCCCGGGTCAAAGCCGGCCCGCACGAGGTGATCGGCAAGTGACCGGGCGGACTCCTTCTCGAAGTCGACCGGGACGAAGACGGCGGACGGTGGCACCGTCGTCCCCGTCTCCACCAGCAGCGCCCGCTTCCATTGCTGGGTCGTCGGCTCGTCCACCTCGAACACCCGCACGGAGGCGGCCAGTTCCGACCGGTAGGCGAAGGAGTCCAGCCCCGCACCGAGGATCACGTACTGGTCGACGCCCCGGCCGGCCAGCTCGGCCAGTCGGTCCTCGGTGTAGCGGCTTCGGGTAACGGCCGTCGTCCGCGCACCGGACAGGACCGGGTGCCCACCATAGGAGCGGTGGTAGTCGAGGAGTTCTTCAGCACGCTCCCCCAGGAAGGTGTGCGCCAGGGTGTCGGCGAAGATCGAGGGAGTCTCGTCGACGATGAGGTGTGCTGCGCGTGCTGCGGCCGACATGAGGGCTGTCTGGCTGGGTTGTCCCTTGTTCATCACAATGCAGGACATTAGCCCAATGATTTGGCATCATATCACAAAAGTGAATCTTTCGAAAGGGATTCCGGGTTCTCTTTTGGTAACGAATTCGATCCTCACGATCCCCGGAATAACCTGCGGGTCGGCTCCGAGAAGCGAGAAAACCCTGCGTGTTCCGTCCCTCGCGGGAATGACCAACGACCAAACGGCGCCGGATCAATTACGGGTCGACCCACGGAGCAGAGCCCGGTCTCCTCAGGTGGGCCCGGCCGTGTGGGGGTGCCATTCGGTGAGCAGGATGGTGGCGTCGTCGCGCAGCTGTTGGTCCTGGTGGAGGAGGATCCGCTGGATGAGGCGGCGCAGGGCTTCGGGTGCGGGCAGGCCGTCGGCCATGGCGCGCACGACGGTGTCGGCGAGGCGGTTCTCGCCGAACAGTTCGCCGGTGGCCGAGCGGGCCTCGGTGACGCCGTCGGTGAACGTCAGCACCCGGTCGCCGGGCTGGAGGCGCAGGGTGTGGACCTGGGGCGGGGGAAGGCCCGTGTCGCCCAGGCCGAGCGGCAGGTGCGGGTGACGATCGAGCGCCCCGGTGACGATGCGGCCGTCGCGGATCAGCAACGGCGCCAAGTGGCCGCAGTTGATCCAGTCGAAGCGGCCGGTGACCGTGTCGAGGTCGGCGATGACGCACGTCAGCAGCCGGTCCGGGATCCAGCGGGCGAGGGTGCGGTCGATTTGTTCGGCGATGTCCGTGAGGCCCCCGCCGGCGCGGCGGGTGGAGCGGCAGGCCGCGAGGGCGACGGCGCTGCAGCCGCCGGAGGCGAGGTCGTGACCCATGGCGTCGAGCAGGGTCAGGTGCAGGTGGGTGCCGGCCAGGGTGTGGTCGAAGGCGTCGCCGCCGACCTCGTAGGCGGGTTCCAGGACGGCGGAGGAGGTGACTGCGGTGGTGCCGATGGTCCGCGGTGGCACGAACGCCCACAGCAGCTCCGCCTGCAACGCCATCGGCCGGCTGCGCACGGTCCGGGCCAGGACGTCGCTGTAGTGCAGCTTGGCCACCAGGATCATCGCGATCAGGGAGGCCAGGGCCCGGCACCGCTCCAGCAGGGGCGCACCAAGGGCGGGGGCGGCGATCTTCAGCACGCCGAGGCGTTCGATGCCGTCCACGAGCGGCAGCCAGCCCACGATGCCGGACGGGCCGGTGCCGGACGAGCCGGTGTCGGCGGCGAGCTGTACCGTCTCGGTGCGGTAGGCGCGCCCGCCCAGGGAGGTGTCCACCGCGATGGTCTCCAGCTCCACCGGCGATCCGGCGACCAGCAGCGCCGTCTGGTCCGGGCTGGGCAGGGCGATCAGCTGGTGCTGCTGCACGTCCGCGACGAAGACGCGGGCCTCGGACAGGCCCAGGCGCAGCGCGGCGTCCTGGACCAGCGCGGGGATCTCCCGCGGGGCCAGGCGGTGGGCGGCGGCCAGCACGTCGGCAAGGACCTCCCCCAAGCCGGATCCCTCGACAGACACGCGCCTCCCTTCGCAGCTGGTCCGGCCACCTCCGGCGGCCTGCCTTCATCATCACGCGCACGGGGCCCCGTCGGCCCGCGGAATTCCACCACGACGGCGAGGAGCGGACATGTTCCGCTCCACGACCGCACCTGCTCGGAAGGGGTGAACGTGACCCGCGCTCGGTGCCGCGAGGGTCCTGGGTGACGGTCGCGCCGAACGCGATGCAGGAGCGGTGCCGGCCCGCCGCGCTCGCCCGGCAGCCCGGCGGCGCCGGCCACGGGCGGCACGCAGTGAACGGTCCGGCAGAGCCGTATGTTGCTCCTGCACGCCAGACTGCGCACCGCCGTGTAGTTGCCTGCGTGGCGGCTCGCCCTGACCCACAGGCCCGCATAGGCGCGGCGCAGGAGCTCGTACGCGGCCTCGGGATCCGCGGTGTCGAGCGCGGACCGCCCGGCGCCCAAGGCAGTCAGGGACGCGGGTGCGCGTGCGCGGGTTCGGTGTCCGGCTCCCCGGCGAGGGTGGCATGAAGGCGCCGCACCGCGTTCTCGGCGTCGCTGAGCTCGGGGCCTCGGGACAGCGTTCTCGTACGTGTCCTGCCGCTGATGGTCGGCCATGCGGCGCGATGGTGCCGTGGCTGACCGGAGCGGACCGAACGCGGGTCGGCGGTGCGGCGCCTTGGGGCGGGTGGCAAGCTGCGTGGGAGGCCTCGTGGTTCCGTCGCGCCACAGGCGTGCATCGTCCGAGCGGCCCCGCCGCGATCTCGTTGCGGAAGAGGAAGTCCGAGCCGCTGGACCCGTCCGGGTGGCTACTCCTGGCGCAGGTCCTCGACGTACTGGCGAACCCTCGGCGAATCAGCCGGCCGGTAGCCGTGGTGGGCGAGGG
>NZ_JAKNTA010000033.1 GCF_022288725.1 Kitasatospora sp. A2-31
GGCGACGCCGAGCAGGCCCACCACGCCGAGCGCGGCGACGCCGGCGAAGGTGGTGCGCCAGCCGAAGGTCTGGCCGAGGAAGGTACCCAGCGGCACGCCGACGATGTTGGCGACGGTGAGGCCGGTGAACATGGTGGCGATGGCGCCGGCCTTCTTCTGCGGGGCGACCAGGTCGGCGGCGACGACCGAACCGATGCCGAAGAACGCGCCGTGGGCGAGTGAGGCCACGATGCGCCCGGCGAGCATCACGCCGAGGCTCGGGGCGAGCGCGGAGAGCAGGTTGCCGACGGTGAACAGGCCCATCAGCAGCATCAGCATCGTCTTGCGGCCGATTCTGGTGCCGAGCACGGTCATCAGCGGCGCGCCGAGGACGACGCCGACGGCGTAGCCGGTGACGAGGAGACCGGCGCTGGGGATGGACACGCCGTAGTCGCCGGCGATCTCGGGCAGCAGGCCCATGATGACGAACTCGGTGGTGCCGATCCCGAAGGCTCCGATGGCCAGGGCGAGGAGCGCGAGGGGCATGACGCGACCTTCCATACGATTGCTACTGCGTCTTACGTGCTTCGACAATAGTTGCATGCGCTCCATATTGTCCACCGCGGTTATTTCTGGATTGGGCGTATCCTGGACTCCTGCCGTCCCGACGTCGTCCCCGGAAGGAGGCCCGCGCCCATGGCCGCCACGGATCCCGCGCTGACCGCCCTCGCCAACGGCTGGGCCGCCCTCTCCCTCCTGCACGGCCGGATCGAGGCGCACATCGAGCGGGCCCTGCAGTCCCGGCACGACCTGAGCGTGCGCGAGTACTCGCTGCTCGACGTGCTCAGCCGCCAGCACGACGGCGTGGGCGGGCACCTGCAGATGAACCAGGTCGCCGACGCGGTCGTCCTCAGCAAGAGCGCCACCACCCGCCTGGTCACCCGCCTGGAGGACCGCGGCCTGCTCGCCCGCTACCTGTGCCCCACCGACCGCCGCGGCATCTACACCGACGTGAGCCCGGCGGGCCTGGAGCTGCTGGAGCAGGCCCGGCCCACCAACGACGCCGCCCTGCGGGAGGCGCTCGACGACGCCGCCCGCAACCCCGAGCTGGCCCCCATGGTCAAGGCCGTCGAAGCGGCGGACCCCCCGTCCGCGCCTCCGCGGTCCTGACCGCCGTCACCCCCGACCGGGCGCCACGGCCCGCCCCCTGGCCCACCGCCTCACCGTGCCTGACGCACGGTCAAAATCAGTCGCAGCGCCGGCGAACAGCCCCAGGGCAGGCCCACCGGCCCACCGGCCCACCGGCCCACCGGCCCACCGGCCCGGCGGCCCGGCCGCCCAGGCCGCCGGCGCCTACGGCCGCACGCCGTCGATCGCGATCCGCAGCTGCCGGGGCCCGCGTAGCACCGCGTTGGTGCGGTACGGCGGCGGATCCTCCACCAGCCGCGGCCGCTCCAGCCGGCGGGCCAGCTCGGACAGCGCCAGCTGCGCCTCCAGCCGGGCCAGCGGCGCCCCGAAACAGCTGTGGATGCCGCTGCCCAGACCCAGGTGCTGGATGTCCACCCGGTCCGGGTCGAAGCGGTCCGGGTCCGCGAACCGCTTCGGGTCCCGGTTGGCGGCGGCCAGCATCAGCCAGATCGAGGACCCCTTGGGGATGGTCGTGCCGGCGAACTCGATGTCGGTGATCGGCGTGCGGTTGGGCAGCATCTGCACCGGCGGCTCGTACCGCAGCAGTTCCTCCACCAGCGGCACCGCCAGCCGCGCGTCGGCACGCAGCCGCTCCAGCACCTGCGGGTGGCGCAGCAGGGTGAGCATGCCGTTGGTGATCAGGTTGACGGTCGTCTCGTGGCCGGCGATGAGCAGCAGCGCGGCGGTGCTGAGCACCTCCATGTTGCTCATCCGGCTCTCGGGGGCGTCGCCGGAAGCGAGTTGGGAGAGCATGTCGTCGCCGGGCGACTTGCGGCGTTCCTCGATCAGGCCGTTGAGGTAGAGGCCGAGCTCGATCCGGGCCTGTTGGGCGATGCGGTCGCGCTCGGTGACGTCCTGGCCGGGCTGGGGGTCGAGGGTTGCGACGAGGGTGTCGGCCCAGCCGTGGAAGCGGCTCTCGTCCTCGCGGGGGACGCCCAGCAGGCGGCAGATCACGGTCACCGGGAACGGGTAGGAGAAGCGCTCGACGAGGTCGATCTCGTCGCCGTCCAGGGCGTCGGTCAGGTCGGTGACGATGGTCTGCAGCTCGCCGCGCATGCCGTCGATGCGGTGGGGGCTGTGCGGGGGGCCGAAGGGCCGGTTGGTGATGGCCCGCAGCCGGTCGTGCTCGGGCGGGTCCAGGCGCAGGAAGTTGGGCGGCAGCGTGCCGCCCTCGTCGCCGTCCTCCTGCCCGGGCAGCTCCGTGGTCGCCGTCCGGTTGCGGCGCTCGGAGCTGATCCGCGGATCGTGCAGCAGCGCGCGCACCGCGTGGTAGCCGCCGATCACGTACGGGCCGGTCTCGTCGTGGTGGACCGGCTTCTCGCGCAGCCGCGCGTACAGGGGGTACGGGTCGTGGCGGTTGGAGTAGTCGGTGATCTGCTGCAGCAGCGTGAGGTCGGTCATCGGGGGTCCTCGGGTTCGTGGGGCACCCCGCGCTCCGCGTGGGCGCTGGTCGCCGGGTGCGCCGCGGGGGCCGGGTGCGCCGCGTGGGCGGGTGCGCCGTGGGCTGGGTGCGTCGCGTGGGCGCCGGGCACGCCGGTCAGGCCCGGCCGGGGGTGAAGCCCACGGTCCGGTCGGCCGGGGAGTAGCCGCTGACGGTGACCGTGGGGCCGTGCGTGGGCACGGACGGGTCGGGGAAGCCGGCCGGCCGCGGCTCGCCGCCCTCCCGGGGCCGGTCCATGGTCGGGAACGCGGGCGGGAACGGCGCGGTGCGTTCGATCAGGTCCTCGTAGAACTGGAGCCAGCGGCCGTGGTCGAAGGTGACCGCGCCGATCACCCGCCCCTGGTGCCCGTACACGGCGGTGAAGCGCCGCTCGGCGAGCGACCCCTGGGTGACCACGATCTCCTCGCCCATCGACGGCACCCCGACCGACTTGATGTTCACCCCGAACTGGGAGGACCAGAACGCCGGCACCCACAGGTGCGGCAGCCGCTGCGACGCGGTGCTGATCATGTTGTGCGCGGCGATCTCCGCCTGCGCGACGGCGTTGCCCCAGTGCTCCAGGGAGAGGAACTGGTAGCCGAACAGCGGGTGCGGCGAACGCGCCACGTCCCCGGCCACGAACACGTCGTCGGTGACGATGCCGCGCACGTCGAACGCCCGGCAGCCGGCGTCGCAGGCGATCCCGCGCGGGCCGGCGCCCAGCCCCGAACCGGCGAGCCAGTCGGTGTTGCGGATCGCCCCGAGCGAGACGACCACGACGTCCGCCTCCACGGTCGTGCCGTCCGACAGGGCCGCGGAGCGGACCCGGCCCGACGCGTCCCCCTCCAGGGCCGTGACGGTGACCGAGCACCGCAGGTCGACCCCGGCGTCGAGGTGCATCCGCGACGCCACCTCGCCGATCACCCCGCCCAGCGCGCCCACCAGCGGCGCCGACCCGCGCTCGGCGACGGTGACGGGCAGGCCGCGCTCCCGGCACGCGGAGGCGATCTCCGAACCGGTGAACCCGGCCCCGATCACCAGCACCCGGCGCGGCCCCGCCTGCAGCCGGCGCTCCAGCGCGGCCGCGTCGTCGCGCCCGCGCAGCACGAACACGCCGTCCAGGGCGGCCTGCGCCTCGAACGGCCAGGGGCGGGCCCGCACCCCGGTCGCGATCAGCAGCCGGTCGTACTCCACCTCGTCGCCGTCGGCCAGCCGCACCCGGTGCGCGGCCATGTCCAGCCCGGTCGCCGCGTTGCCCAGCCGCCAGTGCGCGTCCACCTTCCGCCGGCGCGGCAGCGCGGTCTGCTCGGCGGACGCCAGGCCCAGCAGCACCTGCTTGGACAGCGGCGGCCGGTCGTACGGGCCGTACGGCTCGTCGCCGACCACCGTCAGCGACCCCGTGAAGCCGCCGTCCCGCAGCGTCTCCGCCGCCCGCAGCCCGGCCAGGGAGGCGCCCACGATCACGATGCGGCCCTCGCGCCGCAATTGCTCCAGCCAGCCGTCCCGGTTCACCGCCCACCATCCCCGTGGCCGCCGGTGCCGTCGGCGAGCGCGCCGGCGGGCAGCGTGCGCCGCCCGTCCTGCCCGTCGTCGACCAGGATCGCCTGCACCGGGCAGGCCGCGACCGCCTGCGCGAGCCGCTCCCGCTGCTCGGCGCCGGCCTGCGGGACGTAGAGCAGCGCCTCGTCCCCGTGCATCCGGAAGACGTCGGGCGCCAGGAACGCGCACTGTGCGTACCCCTGGCAACGATTGAGATCAACGACCACCCTCACCGGGGCACCACCCTCACCAACGCGGTCACCGTCCACGTCAGCCTCTGCCACCCGGCCCGCCCCCGCCCGCCGAAGCACCCCCATCGAGTGACCCCGGCCGGGCGTCACGCGGGGCGGGCGCCCCCGCTCGCGGGCGCGGTGCCGAGGTGCGCGTCGTCCGCGTCGCCCGCGTCGTCCACGTCGTCCGCGTCGTCCGCGTCGTCCATCCGGCCGCCCGTCCATCGGTGAGTGGTTGTTTCGCGTCCAGACCGGCGGGAAGTCGCTTGGCACGCCGCCGGAGCGCCGAAGCTGGGCCCGGCGGGCCGGTGGCGGCGCCCCCGTTCCACCCGATCCGGGTGAACGGTCCGTAGAGGCGCGCCGGAGGCACGGACGACGTCGTGCCGACTTCGCGAGGCGGACCCTTGCGCCGTCTCATCACCGCCGTACCGCAGTCATGCAACGGCAAGAGGGAAGTCCTCATGAAAGCAGCGGTATACGAAGGACCGTGGACGGTCACAGTGCAGGACGTGCCGGACGCGGAGATCGAACATCCCTGCGACATCATCGTCAAGATCACCACCACCAACATCTGCGGCTCGGACCTGCACATGTACGAGGGCCGCACCTCGTTCGAGACCGGCAGGACGTTGGGCCACGAGAACATGGGCCAGGTCGTGGAGGTCGGCTCGGCCGTCCGTAAGGTCCAGGTCGGCGATTACGTGGTCCTGCCCTTCAACATCGCCTGCGGCTTCTGCAAGCAGTGCGAGCGGGGGCTGACCAACTACTGCCTGACCATGCAGCCCGAACCCGCCCTTGCGGGAGCCGCCTACGGATTCGCCGACATGGGTCCCTACCAGGGCGGCCAGGCGGAACTGCTGCGCGTGCCCTACGGCGACTTCAACGCCCTGCGTCTGGGCGAGGACGCCGCCGAACGGCAGACCGACTACGTGATGCTCGCCGACATCTTCCCCACCGGCTACCACGCCACCGAGATGGCTCAGGTCAAGCCGGGTGACCAGACGATCATCTTCGGAGCCGGTCCCGTCGGGCTGATGGCGGCCTACTCGGCCCTCCTCAGGGGTGCCGGCCGTGTCTGGGTGGCCGACCACCAGGGCGACCGGCTGCGCAAGGCGGAGGAGATCGGGGCCATCGCGATCAACACCGCCGAGCAGGACCCGGCGGAGGTCGTCAAGGAGGCCACCCTCGGTCTCGGTGCCGACAACGGCTGTGAATGCGTCGGCTACCAGGCGCACGACCCCCAGGGGGAGGAGGATGCCAGCCTCACCCTCAACGGGCTGATCGACTCGGTCAGGTTCACGGGCGACATCGGCGTGGTGGGCGTGTTCCTGCCCGAGGACCCCGGCGGCGCGGAGGCCCAGGGAGAGTTGGAGGCGCAGGGCAAGGTCCCGATCGACTTCGGGATGATGTGGTTCAAGGGCCAGCGCATGGGGACCGGGCAGGCACCGGTGAAGAAGTACAACCGGGCGCTGCGGGACCTGATCGCCGGCGGGAAGGCGACGCCGAGCTTCGTCGTCTCCCACGAACTCAGCCTGGACGAGGCCCCCACCGCGTACGAGCACTTCGACGCCCGTGACGAGGGCTGGACCAAGGTGGTCCTGCATCCCGACGGACACGGCAACGGCCACAAGCGCTGAACGCGACGAATGTCCCGCGCGTCCGGGTACCGCCCGGCCGCCGCCCGCAGTTGGGCCACTGCGGCCGCGGCGACCGGGTACGGGCGCTCCGCCGGCAGCAGGACCCGAGCGGCGTCCACCTTCGAATCACCACTGCGGCCCGGGCACCCGCGCCACCCGGATGCAGACATGCAGCCCGATGAACGGCTACGCAATGTCGCGGCCAGGGCCAACGTCGCCTGCTGAGCATGGCCTCCGGGGGGCGCACCCCGTCGAGATCGACTTACTCCCGATCCTTGGCGGCGGCGCGGGCCGCGGTTCAGGCCGCAGCGCGGAAGACGTACGCCGTCATCGGGGCGGTGACCGGCCCCGGACCCAGCCGGGCCATCATCTCCTCGATGACGGTGGCGCGGACGGCCGGACCGTCGCCGCGCTCCTCAACGGCCTCGCGCACCGGTGTTCCGGTGAGGTACCCGGCGGCAAGGTCGGCGATCGACGCAGCCCGGCCCTGAAGTGTCAGCTCCTGCTCCTCCTCGACGGCGAACCCGGCGGCCGCCAGATCGGCGGCCACGACAGCGGGGTCGGCGTAGCCGTGCGGAACCGTCCGGAAGAACTGCGGCGGGTCGACCGGAAGGGCCCGCTCCAGCCCGGCCTGCAGCGCGACTTCGAAGGCGTGCGCCCCAAGCGAGCCCCAGGTATTGAACAGGAACCTGCCGCCCGGAGAGAGGACCCGGCGGACCTCGTTGAAGGCCCCGATGCGGTCAGGAAAGAACATCACACCAAACTGGCAGGCCACCAGGTCGAAGCCTTCGTCCGGGAACGGCAGCCGCTGCGCGTCGGCCTGCCGCCATACTGCGCCCGGGGACCGAGCCGCCCCGAGAGCGACCATGGCCTCGTTCAGGTCGGTGGCCGTCACCTTGGCCGACGGTGCCGCCGCGAGCAGGGCAGACGTGAAGACTCCGGTCCCTGCAGCCAGTTCGAGGACTCGCCGAGGGCGGAGTGCCGCCGCCCTGGCAGCCAGGTCCCGGGCGAAAGGCCGGAAGACCACCGGCACGAGGTACTGCTCATAGGCCGCCGACATGGACTCGGACCACCGGTCGGCTTTGATTCCCGCCACCCTCACCACAGTAGCGTCACGTTAGGGAACCTCTTCCTCGCCGCGCCGCCCGTGCCCTGGAGCCTGCCCCGCCTGACAACGTAACAGGGCAAACACATTCTCTGGCGCGGCACCAGGACGCCCCGGGTGACGCCGAAGCGAGCGACCGATTCTCGGATGTTCTCCCGCGTCGGCCGAAAGCCCCGCCCGTCCCTGGTCCCGCCGGCGGGCACCCGGACGACACGGCGGCTCAGCGAATACGCCGGTCGCCGCTCGCGGCCGCGGCGAGGGCGGCCAGGGCTGTTGCCGTGGTGAAGACCCGGTGGTGGTCGAGGTGGACGGGGCCGGCGTCGGCGACGGCCCACGGCCGGTGGACGGCCGGTGTGGTCAGCCGCAGATGGGCCGACGCCGGCCAGGAGCCGTCACGCTCCTGACGGTCCATCAACTCACCCAGCGCGTCACGCGGTGGGACGATCCCCAGAGTGAGCCGGCAACGCAGCAGCAGCGCCGACTCGAAGGCCCCGTCCGGTACGTAGCGGCGCACCGCCTCGCGCGTCGGCGCGAGTGCCCGGGCCAGGGTCCCGCCCGCGAGGTGCGCACGGGCCGGGCCGGTCAGGAAGTCGAGGGACAGGGCCGTCGGGTAGAGGGGGGTGAGCCACCAGTACGGACGCCACAGGCCGTCGTCACCGCGCTGCCCCAGGAGCCAGGCCGCGGCCTCGCCTCCGCCGCAGCCGAGGGCCTCGACCGCCACGCCGGTGACGTCGGCGGTCGGCGCGTTCCACGCCAGGCCGGGCAGCGAGCCCGGCGGGTAGGTCGCGACACCGCCGCCCGGGTGCCGGCAGCGCTCCAGAAGGGCCAGGGCCCCGGACGGGACGGGCAGCCCGCGCGAGCGCAGCGCCCGCACCGCCAGCGCGGTGGAGTCCGCGTCGTCGTCGCAGGCCCCGTTGTACCCCCACCCTCCGCCCGGGGTGCGCGCCGATCGCAGCCACCCGAGCGCGGCGCGCTCGGCGCCGGCCACCGGGCCGCCGCGAAGCCGGGCGGGCAGCTCGCCCAGCCGGTCGAGGACGTAGGCCGTCACCCATGTGTCCGCCGTCCCCACGGGCAGCCGGTAGTCACTCCAACGGCCTTCGCACTGCGCCCCGTTCAGCCACCGCAGGCCGTGCCGGACGGCGGCGACCACGCCCGCGCCCCCCGGTCCCGAGAGCCGCCCCCACCCCGACACGCCCGGGGCCGAGGGAGCCCGGGTCGGCACCGCCGAAGCGGGCGGCGGCGGTTCGAGGTAGACGTTGACGTGCCGCGACCCGTCGGGCTCGTAGCCGAGCCCGACGTAGCGGACCACGTCGCTGCGCCCCTCCGCCGGCGCCGCAGCGCCCAGGGCGGCCCAGGTGGCGTCGAGCCCGGCGGGATCGAGGCCCAGGCGCCCGAGGAGCCGGGCCGTCCCCCGCACGACCGGCGCGTCGCCCGAGGTCCACCGGGTGACGGCGAGATCGGTCTTGAGGGTGAACACACCGTCGGCGGGGTGCGCTTCGAGGGTCAGCACGAACGCCCCGTCCGGGTAGGCGGCCCGGTCCGGCTGCGGAAACGCGTCGAGCAGCTCGCGCACGGCCGGCAGGTGGGCCTGCGCCCCCAGTGCCGTGTACCAGCACTGCAGCCAGGCCGCCGTCACACCCTCCGACCGGAAGTAGGCCTTGACCCGGCCCGGCTCGCCCCCCGGGGTGATGTCGAGGGCGAGGGCCACCGGCCACGACCGGTGCGACACCAGCGACGACAGCTCGCACAAGCGCTCCAGGGAGCGCTCACGCCCCAGGGATTTGAGCACCCACCCGATCCGCCGCCACCGGTCGAGCGGCCGGTCCCGGCGGAGATTGAGGTAGGGCTTGAGCGCGACGGCCCCGCCCGCCGCGCCGACCCCCGTCCACAGGGCGCTGCGCCAGTGCGCCGGCCAGTTCCGCTCGTCCGGCAGGACGGCGGGCAGGACCTGCGCCGTGAACCAGTGCGGGACGCCGGGCAGGCCGATGACGCGGCAGGCCCGGCCGAGCCGGTCCAGCGACACGTTCAGCCGCTCACGGCCCGTCGTCCCCGGAATGCCGGACTCGCACAGGAACCGCACGGACGGGGCCCGCGCGGCGCCGAAGCAGGCCGACCACTGGAACGGCAGACCGTTGGCGTTGATCCGGGACAGGCCCGGATAGGCGTCGGCGGTCGCCCGGTCGAGCGACTCCCGGGTCAGGACGTCGAACACGGCATCGAGCCGCTCGGCCGTCGTGCGGGGGAGGCGGGCAGCCGCGGTGAGCGACCGCAGCTGCCCGCCGACCAGCAGGTCCAGCCGGTCCGACCGGTCCGACCGGTCCGGACGGTCCGGACGGTTCGCCCGGGGCGTCGTGGAGATCGGGACCGCCACAGGGGCAGGGGATCCACTCGTCACAGGAGCCACCCGTCAGGGGACCCGCTCGATGATCTCGATGGAGCCGTCCACGCCCCGCAGCCCGGAGGACCCGGTCTGCCCGGTGGCCCCGGGAGCGCCCTGGGCGCCCTCGTTGTTCCCCGTACCCGGGTCACCGCCGATCCCCCCGGCACCGGCGGCACCGCCCAGCCCGCCGGGGCCGCCGGCCGCGGTGCCGTTCACCGTACCGGTCGTGATGGTGTCGGCCACGATGGTGATGTTCCCGCCGCTGCCCCCGTCGCCCCCGTCACCGCCCCGGCCACCCGCTGCTCCCCGGCCGCCGTTGCCGCCGTCGCCGAGCGCGTCGCCCTCGTCCGCGGGCTCCCCGCCGTTGCCGCCCCGGCCGCCGTCCCCGCCCCGCCCACCGTCGCCCCCGCGGCCGCCGCGGCCCCCACTGGTGTTGACGTGGACGCCGACGACGAAGTCCTCGACCTCCAGGACGATGTTGCTGCCGTTGCGGCCGTCGCCGCCGGTGTTGCCGTCGGCCCCGGACTCGCCGTTGCCGCCGGTGCCACCGTCGCCCGGATCGTCGTCGCCGTTCCAGTGGTTGACGCCGGCCCGGCCGACCTGACCGGTCGCGCCGTTCGCCCCGGCGGTACCCGGGAGTCCGTCGACGCCGTCGTCTCCGGGTGCATTGATGTCGGGCATGGTCGCCCCTCTCCTCGTGCGTTCAGTCGTGTGTGTGCTGGGGGCGGGCCGACCGCCCGCCGAACGGCGCAGGTCCGGGCGCGCCGCTACGAACCGTCGACCGAGACGGCGCTGATCTTCACGCTGCCCCGGCAGACGATGCGCCCGTTGCCGTGCATCCGGATGCGCTGTGCCATGAGCGCGTGGGTGTTGGCCGACAGCGTGAGCGTCGCGCCGTCGGCGATGTCGATGTCCCCGGCGGTGAAGATGGAGATGACCGGCTTCACCTCCAGCAGCCACTGGTCGATGATCGGGCGCCACTGCTTCAACGACGCCGTGTTGGCCGTGTGGACGTACTCCCGAGCGGCCAGATAGGCGAGGCGACGCGCCTCGGCACGGGCGTTCGGATCCTTGACCTTCAGGTCCTCCGGACGCAGCAGACGCTTGGTCAGCTCCGGCACCCGGGTGGCCAGCAGGTTCTCGGCGCGACTGCGGCCGTCGGGCACGTTGACGGGGCCGAGGAGCTTGCGCACCTCGTCGATCGACTGCGGCCGCACCTGGCGGTAGCCGGAGGCGAACCGCGGGGAGTCCGGCGAGAGCACGAGCTTCTCGTTCGCCTCCAGCCGCAGGGCCTGCGGCGGGGCGGCGGCGCCGTCGGGGCCGCCGAACGACGCGCTGCTGGGTGACGTCATGAGGGTCCTCCCTCGTGGGGTTTCAGACGTGGCCGCGGCCGGACCGGTGGGATCGGGGCCTGCGCCGCCCGGCCGCCGGCGGCGGCAAAGGCCGGCGCGGCGCGCCGGACCGCCCGGGACGACGCCCGCCCGGGGCGACGCCGCCCGCACCCGCAGCGAACGCTGCGGCCGCCGGGCCGTGGCCACAGTCAGCATGGACCCGTTCGTCCCCGAACGCAGCGCCGGACGCCACCGCGGCCACCCCCGGCCTGGCAGCCGCACCTCCGGCGACCCCGCTCGCACAGGCCCCGCCCCGCGCCGCACCGGGCTCAGGAACCGGCCCCGCAGGGCCCTCCCGCACCCCCGCCCGGGGCCGCGCCACCGCCGCCGGGCGGCAGCCCCGCGACGCTGCTCCTCGCGAGTGACGGACGACCCGACCGGCCCCCCGCTGGCGCCCCGCCACCCCCACCCGCCGGGCCCGGACAGCACGGGGCGTCAGGCGTCAGGCCCCGGACGCCGGCCGGACGACCCTCGCCACGGCGCGTCCCGCCCGGGTCGGGGCGCACGCCCGCCGCGCGTGCGGGACGCTCCCGCCGGAAATCGGCGCCGCGGACCTGCCGGTCGTCCTGCGGGACGTCGACCTGGTCGGATACCCGGCGAGGGAGGTGCCGCCCCGGCGCAGGACCCGCACCCGGCGGCGAGGTCGGCGCCGGTCCCTCCCCGGCCGGCTACCTGCCGGGGGTCCTGCCCTCGGCCGACCGGCTGCCGTCGGCGTCGAGGGCGGGCTCGTGGGGGCTGAAGGTGCGGCGGTAGGCGGCGGGGGAGACCCCGAAGGCCGTCCTCATGTGCGCGCGCAGGGAGTTCGCGGTGCCGAAGCCGCTGCGGTGGGCGACCAGGTCGATCGGCAGGTCGGTGGTCTCCAGCAACTGCTTGGCCATTTCCAGACGTTGGGCGGTGAGCCACTGCACCGGGGTCATCCCGGCCTCGTCGCGGAAACGCCGGGTGAAGGAGCGCAGGCTCATCCGGGCGTGTTCGGCGAGCCGGGTGAGCGGCAGCGGCTCGCCGAGGTGTTCCAGCGCCCAGGCGCGGGTGGCGGTGGTGCTGGCGACGGTGGGTTCGGGCACCGGGCGGTCGATGTACTGGGCCTGCCCGCCGTCGCGCCAGGGCGGCACGACGCACATGCGGGCGGCCCGGTTGGCGACGGCGGCGCCGTGGTCGCGGCGGATCACGTGCAGGCACAGGTCGACGCCGGCGGCCACGCCGGCGGAGGTGAGCACGTCGCCGTCGTCGACGAAGAGGACCTCCTCGTCGACCTTGACCTTGGGGTAGGCGCGGCGGAACTCCGGGGCGAGGTTCCAGTGGGTGGTGGCCGGCCGGCCGTCGAGCAGCCCGGCGGCGGCGAGCACGTAGGAGCCGGAGCAGATGGACACCAGCCGGGTGCCGGGCCGGATGCCGGCGATGGCCGCGCCGACCTCGGGGGGCAGGGGGCCGCCGAGGCCCAGCTCGGGCATCGCGTGCGTGGGCGGCACGATCACGGTGTCCGCGGCGGCCAGGGCCTCGGGGCCGGCGGCCGGCTGGACGGTGAAGCCGGCGTCGCTGAGGACGGGGGCGCCGTCGGCGGTGCAGACCACCACGTCGTAGAGCGGGCGGCCCTCGGCGTCCTGGGCGCTGCCGAACACCCGGGAGGGGATTCCGAGCTCGAAGGGCGGGACCCCGGGCAGGGCGAGCACGGCGATCCGGTGCCGGCGCGGCGGCACAGCCCGATCGCCGTGCTTGTCCGCCACCGCTGCCACCTGCGTGCTGCCCATGGCCAGATCCTGTCACATAGTGGCCAAACGGCCAACACTGCGGCGGGCGGGGATACCGGATCGTGGACCGCGTCGCCGGGGGAGCCCGGCGCCGTACGGCTCGGAACGGGACGTGCGGAAACGGAACGTCGGGAACGGAACGTGCGGGAACGCGCCGTACGGCCCGGAACGACAGCGCAACGAAAGGCGAGGCGGACAGCATGCGAGCGGTGGTCGTGGAGCAGTGGGGCGGGCCGGAGAACCTGGTCGAGCGCGAGGTGGAGCGCCCCGAGCCGGGCCTGAACGAGGTCCTGGTGCGCGTGCACGCGGCCGGCGTGAACCCGGTGGACTGGAAGACCCGGGCCAGCGGCGCCCTCATCGAGTGGGGCACCGTGCCGGTGGTCGGCTGGGACGTCTCCGGCACGGTCGAGGCCGTCGGACCGGGCGTGGGGATGTTCCGCCCCGGCGACGAGGTCTTCGGGATGCCGCTGTTCCCGCGCCAGGCCGGCGGCTACGCCGAGTACGTGGTGGCGCCGGCCCGGCACCTCGCCCCCAAGCCCGCGGGCCTGACCCACGTCGAGGCGGCCGCACTGCCGCTGGCCGCGCTGACCGCCTGGCAGGCCCTGGTGGACGCGGCCGACGTGCGCCCGGGGGAGCGGGTCCTGGTGCACGCGGCGGCCGGCGGGGTCGGCCACTTCGCGGTGCAGATCGCCAAGGCCCGCGGCGCGTACGTCATCGGCACGGCCAGCGCCGGCAAGCACGACCTGGTGCGGGAGCTGGGCGCCGACGAGGTGGTCGACTACCGCGCCGTGCGGTTCGAGGACGCCGTCCGCGACGTCGACGTGGTCCTGGACGGGCTCGGCGGCGAGACGGCCGCGCGCTCCCTGAAGGTGCTCCGCCCCGGCGGCCGCCTGATCACCCTGCCCGGACCGGACGACGTCCCCGCCGCCCAGGACGGCGTGCGGGCCGCCTGGGTCCTGGTCGAGCCGGACCACCTGGGTCTGCGGGAGATCGCCGCCCTGGTCGAACGGGGCGCACTGAAGCCCGTGGTCGAGACGGTCCTGCCGCTCGCGGACGCCGCCAAGGCCCACGAACTCGGCGAGCAGGGCCGCACCACCGGCAAGATCGTCCTCACGGTCGCCTGACCCGGGGGCGGGGGCCGGCCCTCCGGCCCCTGCCCGCCTCCCCGGGACGGGAGCCGCCCGCGGGCGACGGGAGCCGCCCGCGCGCCGGGGTGCCGGTCGCGGCCCGGGGAGCCGCCCGCGCACTGAGGTGCCGGTCGGGGCCCGGGGAGCCCCCGCGGGCGGATGTGCCGGTCGGGCCCCGGTCTGCCCGATCGGGAAGCAACTGTGCGTCAATGCCTCTGGTTGCCGGTGCGGGGGAGCCGAAGACTGCGCGGGTGAAGGATCGACGAACACCGAACGGCCTGCGTGCGACCGCACCCGGCACCGGCCACCACCCGCCCCACACCCAGCCCCACACCCAGCCCCCCGTACTGCGCCGCCTCCTGCGCCGCCTGCTGGCCGCCGTGGTGGCGGCCGCGCTGGCGGCCGGTCTCCTCGGCGCACTGGCCGGCACCGCGTACGCCGTACCACCCGGGTCGCAACTGCCCGCCACCTGGAACATGCTGCACACCCCGGAGGCCTGGAACGCGGCGTACAACCTCGCCCGCACCCGCGACATCGTGGCCCTGCAGGAGGTCCCGGAAGCCCTGCCCAACAACGGCAACCTCATTCACGTCGCCGCCCACACCTCGCCTGGCCACCCCTACGTCATCGACCACTACTACTACGTCCCCCAGCAGCAGGACCTGCCGGTGCGCAACCTCTACATCCTGCGGGACAGCCTGATCCCCACGACGCTGCGCCTGGGCTTCTTCACGGCGCGCGAGGCCCGGCACGTGGAGGTCGTGGAATCCACGATCGAGCAAAGCCGGCCGGCCCTGGCCATCGTCGACGGCGAGGGCGCCGAAGCGGTGATGTTCGCGTCCATCCACGCCTTCTCGGGAGGCGGCGGCGACGCGCCGACCCTGGTCACCCAGGTGAGCGTCGCCGCGGGGGCGGAGAGCGGGGGCCGCTGGGCCGTGCTGGGCGACTACAACCGGGCACCGCAAACCCTGCAGGGCAGCCTGCCGGCCGGCTCCCGCGTCTACCGACCGGCGCAGGCGACCCAGCTCAGCGGCAACGAACTCGACTACCTGGTCAGCAGCATGGACGTCGAGGCCTGGGACGCCGTCCACGTGGGCCAGAACTACGCGAGCGACCACTACCAGGTGTTCTTCGGCGCCCAGCAGGGCGGCGCCGAGACCCAGGTCGTGGCCTACCGGGACACCGGTACCGCGGAGCTCGCGGCCCTCGGGGAGCCGGTGGTGCCCGCCGCCGACGGCTCCCTGGTCGACGCGTTCTGGGCGCAGAGCCACCGGCAACTGTGGCGCAGCGCACGGTCGTTCGCGTTCGGCGACGAATGGTTCGTCCAACTGCAGAACGTCCAGTCGAAGAAGTGCCTGACGACCGGGACCCCCTTCCTGGCCACCGCACCGGTGGTGACGGCGACCTGTTCGCTCAACCCCGCCGCCAGTGAGCTCTGGTCCTACGACCCGGCGCTGCACACCCTCAGCACTTCCGGGGGCCAGATCGTCCAGGCGAGAACGGACGACACCACCCCGGTGATCGCCCTGCGGCCCTTCAGCTCGGTGATGTTCCCCAACCAGCCGGCCGTTCTCGAACAGCGCCCCGTCGACCTGGCCACCTTCTTCAGCGGAGGGACGACGACCCGGGTCGGGGTGGCGCTGGTGGACAGCAGCACCCACCAGCGGCTCCAGGACTACCACCCGTGGATCGGTTCGCACCGGCTCGCCGAGGGCAGCAACGTCAGCAGCGGAGCCGCCGGGGCGGACGAGCGCTGGGCCCTCGAAGTCGGGCCGTGGGTGGGCTTCAAGATCAGGAGCACCCAGCGCAACGAGTACGTCGCCGTGGTGGGGGACGGCACGACGGCGGGCCTGGTCACCGACGCCACCGGGCCGGAGTCCTCGTGGTACTTCGACGGGCCGCTCCTGAAGAACATGACGACGCACGGAGCGATGGGCGACTTCGGCGGCGGCGCGCTCCACGTCGGCCGGACCATCAGGACCGGGATCTCCGTCGAGTCGTACGAGCTCCAGCCCGTGGTACGCGAGATCCCGACCGAGGCCATCGGCAAGGCGACCTCGTTCCTGACCACCACCATGGACCACTACGGCTCGCCCGCCGACCTGCGCGTGCCGCGCAGCTACACCGGCGGCCACTTCGCCCCGGGCGGGGAGTTCGGCCCCGAGGGCTACCAGGCGTCGTTCACCTACGACAACGCGCTGGTCATCACCGCCCTGCTGATGCAGGGGTCGAGCAGCGGCGTCAGCCACGCGATGGAGCTCGGCGACAGCCTGCTCTACGCCCAGGCCCACGACATCGTCCCCGACGGGCGGATCCGCGCCTCCTACGAGCCGCAGCCGTTCGTCACCGCCACCGGCACGCCCTACGTGGGCGGGTTCTCCGTCTACACCGGGAACATGGCCTGGGCGGGGATGGCCCTGACCCGCCTCCACCACGTCACCGGCGAGCAGCGCTACCTCGACGGCGCGCTGAGGATCGCGAACTGGATCCAGGCCAACGCGGCCGACACCCGCGGCGCGGGCGGCTACACCGGAGGCCTGCGCAACAGCGACGGGACCGGCGCCGAGATGACCCCCATCCAGTGGAAGGCCACCGAGCACAACATCGACACGGGCGCGTTCTTCGCCATGCTCGCCGCCGCCACCGGCGACCAGGTGTGGAAGACCCGTTCGGACAACGCCTTCGCCTTCGTGGCCGGCATGCAGGCGGACGACGGCCGGCTCTGGACGGGCACGGGCCTGGACGGCGTCACCCAGAACCGCGACACCGTCCCGGAGGACGTGCAGACCTGGAGCTACCTGGCCACGCTCAGCCCCGCCTACGCCCGCTCGGTCGACTGGGCCGCCGGCAACCTGGCCGTCACCGACGGCCCGTTCACCGGGGTCAGCTTCGGCCGCACCGACACCTCCAAGGTCTGGTTCGAGGGCACCGCGCACCTCCTGGCCGCGTACTACGCCCGGGGCGCCGCCGGTGACGACGCCAAGGCGGCCACGCTCCTGGACACGCTCAAGCTCGCCCAGACCCAGGCGCCCAACGGTGACGGCCGCGGCATCGTGGCCGCCTCCAGCGACGGCCTCACCACCGGTGAGGGCGACACGTACTACGCGTCGCTGCACACCGGTGCCACGGCCTGGTTCGTCATCGCCGCACTCGGGCGGAACCCCTTCCGGCTCTGAGCCGGGACGCCACCCGGGGGCTTCGCCACGCACGGGTCCGTGCGTGTCGAAGCCCCCGCCCCCGCCGGCCTCCGCGGGTGCGCCGGTTGCCGCGGCCCCGCGCAGGGCCCAGATTGAAAGTGGTGCCGTCCGCGGACTCTCCCCGCCCGGTGATCGTGCCGGGCCTGGTCGGCCGACCGGTCGGCCGACCGGCGGGACGGCGTGGAGGAGGGGCGGCGATGAGCACGGTGGAGGAGTCGATCGACGTGGAGGTGCCGGTCCGCGTCGTCTACGACCAGTGGGCCACGTTCGAGGACTTCCCCCGGTTCATGGAGGGCGTGGAGGAGGTCAGGCAGCTGGACGAGCGCCATGCCCACTGGCGGACCAAGATCGCCGGACTGGCCCGGGAGTTCGACACCGAGATCGTCGAGCGGGTACCCGAGGAGCGGGTCGCCTGGCGCACCACCGGCGAGAACGTGAAGCACACCGGCACGGTCGACTTCCAACCGCTCGGCACGGCCCGGACGCGGGTGACGATGACCATGGCCTTCCAGCCCACCGGCTTCGCCGAGAAGGCCGCCGACAAGCTGGGCGTGCTCGACCGCCAGGTCCGGGGCGACCTGCGCCGCTTCAAGAAGTTCGTCGAGGCCCGCGACGCCGGCACCGACCCCCAGTCCGCCTCGGAGAGCGGCTGACACCGCCGCCCCCTGAGCCCCGGGCGCGGGTCGTGGTGTCGGAGCCGGGCGGGGCGGCGGTGACGGGCTAGGCTCGCGGGGTCGTCACGGGCAACCGCGGAGGTCAGGACGGTTCGGTTCAAGCGCGAGGTTGTCATCGGGGCGATGACCTTCTGGCTCCGTCCGGCGTTCACGCTGCGCGTGGTCAAGCGGTTCCAGCTGATCGTGGGTTTCGACCGGGCCATGGCGCTCGCGTCCGGCGCGTTGGCGGCCCTGATCCCGCTGGCGATCCTGTGCGGCA
>NZ_JAKNTA010000034.1 GCF_022288725.1 Kitasatospora sp. A2-31
TCCCTCTGGCAACGCACTGGCCCGGACGTTGGACACGCGGGTCTGCTGCGGACCTCGGACGGGCCCAGGGGCGCGTGGCATCAGCCGCGCGCTCCTTCGTCCTGGACTTCCAAAGTGCAGAGCCCTACTATTTGGTTAGGTCCTACTGTTGCGGAGTGTCTTGTGAGGATCAGCATTGGCGGTGAGCAGGTCGAGGTGCCCGACGACTTGGGCACTGCGCTGCTTGCCGGGCTGCGCGGTGAGCGGTTGGTGGAGCCGCCGCAGGCCTCTGACTTCGACGCCCTGGTCGACCTGGTCGCTCGTACCAGCCGGCTCATCCAGCACCTGGCGGTGTTCCGGGAGGTGGCGATGTCGCGCGCGGACGCGGTCGGTGCCTACTCGAACCGGAGCGCGCTGGCCGGGGCGGCCGGAATGTCCGCTTCCCAGCTCGGCCGGGTCCTCGAGGGGCACGGGCTGCCGCGCGACCGGCGCAGCGGCGGGGTGAACCTGGTTGTCGCGTTCCGCACCGTCGACGACGGCGTCCTGCACCTGGCCGCCGAGGCGGACGTCGTGGACCTGCCGTCGTTCACCCTGCCGTTCACCCCGGCGGATCGGGCCACAGCCCCGACCGACTACGCGGGCCGGGAACTGACCTTCTACTACCGCCCCCAGGTCCCGATCGCGGTGGCCGACCTCGGGCGCAGCGCCGGCTACACCCTGCGCGATGCCGAGCAGGGCCTGATCGCCTGCGTCACCGAGGACGTCTTCGACGCCCTGTTCGGCGACCCGCGTCTCGACCCGACCCGCCCCAACGGACGCTGAGGAGAAGCCCCCGATGTCCGACGAGCTATCCGACTCCGTCGACGCGCTGCTCGCCGCCGTGAGCACCGGCCTTCCGGCCCCAGCGGAGCGCAAGCGGCTGCGCCTGGCGGCCGGTCTCACGCCCGCGCAGGTCGCCGCGGCCCTGCGGGTGAACTCGGCCCTGATCCTGGGCTGGGAGGACGGCAGCGCCGTCCCGGGCCCGGACATCGCCCCGGCCTACACGCGCCTCCTGGAGGGTCTAGCAGCGCGTTTCCCGGCGCCCGAGCAGCCCGCGGCGACGCCGATCCCGGCCACGCCGCAGACGCCTGTCCAGGCCCCGGCGCCCGCCCAGCAGACCACTGACGCGCTCGCTGTTCCGGTGCTCGATCAGAACCCGGACGGCTCGCTGTTGATGGCCGTCGCGGCGCCGTGCGTGCAGTGCGGCCAGCCCTCCGTCTACCGCGCCCAGGGCCGCCCGATGCACCTGGGCGGGTTCTGCCGCCCCGCCACCCCGGCTACCGAGGCGGCCGTCGAAGCCACCCGGCAGCCGACGCCGATGCCGGCCCCGGCCGAGCAGCCCACGGCCACACCCGCACCCGCTGCTGCCCCCGTCGCCTCCGAGCCGGTCCGGCCCGCGCCCACCGCCAGGTCGGCCCCGGCGAACCCGCGCCCGGCGACGGCCCGCACCCCTGCCCGCCCGGCCGCAGCCCGCCCGGCCGCAGCCCGTCCGGCCGCGGCGCGTCCGGCTTCGGCGCGCCCCGCTGCTCCGTCCGCTGCCGCTGCGCGCTGGTGGCCGGCGGTCGCGCTGGACGCCGTCGACGGCGGCTGGGTGCTGGACGTCCCGCAGATCCCGGCCCCGGCCGGGACCAAGCTCGGCGACTGGTTCGCGTGGCTGGGCACCGGCCTGCCGCTGCGCGTCGAGCGCGCCCACGCCTCGGGACGCGGCGCCGACGGCATGGTCTGCCTGACCGCCGCCGCCCTCAAGCAGCTCGGCCTGCCCGCCACCCTGCCCGCCACCGAGAAGGCCCTGAACACGCTGCACACCAAGCTGGCGAAGGCCGCCGCCGTGGTGGGCATGGAGATCAGCGACCAGATCGGCCCGAGCCTCCACGTCTTCCGCCGCACCGGATCGGCCGGCGGACCGAAGACCTCGGTCCGGGTCACCGTCGCGCCGTGGCTCGGGCAGGGCGATGCCCGCCAGCAGGCGGCCAGCGCCCTGGCCGCCCCGCTCGCCACCGCCCCCGACGGCACGAAGGACGGCCTCACCCTGACCCGCCGCTACCGCGCCTTCACCACCGACCTCGGCGCCGCCCCCGGCGCCACCACAGCCTCCACCGCGATGCTGCTCCTGGACGCGGTGCGCCCGCGCGTGGAGTGGGTCAAGGACGAGACGACGGGGGAGTGGTCCTCCCACCTGCGCGAGGGCGCGCTCCCGAAGGGCGACCTGTGCGTTGCGCCGGCTGCCGGGGCCCGCCACCCGCTCACCCGCGAACTCCTCAGCAAGGGCGAGGCGGTGTGCGAGGAGGAGGACTACAAGTGGTGGGCCCGCGAGCTCACCGAGCAGGAGGCCGTCCGCCCCTGGGCGGTCGCGGTCGACGTCTGCGCCTCCTACCTGTCCGTCACCGACTCCCTGCGCCTGCCCATCGGCCCGCTGGACCACGTGAAGAACCCGGCGTGGGACGGCGGCAAGACCGCCGGCCTGTGGTGGTGCGACTTCACCAGCACCCCGGTGGACGAGCTGCTGCCCCACCCGGCTACCTTCCACGGCCAGCCGCCCACCGGGCCTGGCTGGTACGCCACCCCGACCGTCGCGTACATGGCCACCACCTACGGCTTCGACCCGGCCACCATCACCGAGGCGTACCTGTCGACCCACACCGCACCGCTGCTCAAGGAGTGGACTGGCCGGATCCGTGGCGGCTACAAGCGCGCCTACGCCGACCTCGGCCTGGCCGACGGCCAGGCCCCTGCCGAGTTCCTCGCCGCCTACGCCGTGCACAAGGACGTCGGCACCGACCCGGTCCGCGCGGACGCCCTGGTCCTCGCCGGGCTGTACAAGAACATCTACAAGGGCGGCATCGGGAAGTGGGCCGACTCCGCCCGCCACCTGGACGACGAGACCTGGTTGGAGAAGATCGCCGCCGCCTGGTCCTACCGCCCGGAGATCCGCTTCCACATCATCGCCGCCGCCCGCATCGCCGCCCACCGCCGCCTGCGCAAAACCTGGCAGCTCACCGGCCGCGCCCCCTTCGCCATCAACGTGGACAGCTACCTGTACGCCACCGACGCCCCCACCCCACTGGAACTCCTTCCGGTCAAGGACGACGGCACCCCCGTCCCGGGAGCGCTGCGCCTGGGCATCGCCCCGGGCAGCCACAAGCACGAGTCCTCGATCCCGCTCCAGGCCGCCATCGAGGCGATGGAGCGCCGTGAGCACCCTTCCAAGCTGGTCCACCACTACGCCACCGACGGCACCGCGATCGGCCACGAGCAGCCCGACACCGGCAACGACGCTAAGGAAGGCGGGAACTGATGGCGGGCAAGGGGTTGTTCGGCCGGGTGCGCGAGGCGCTGTTCCCCTCCCGGAAGGCGCCGGTGCAGTCCACGACGCAGGCCGGCCAGGTGCGGGAGCGCAAGTACGGCGGGAACACCAAGGCCATGGCCGCGGCCTACGGCGTCGCGCCGCGCACCGTGCTGCGCTGGATCGACGGCACACGCCACCCCAAGGGAGAGGACGCCGAACGGCTACAGCGCGAGGCGGTCGACGTGCAGACCACCGAGCGGGGCCGGGAACGCAAGGCCAAGCAGCTGGCCCAGCGCGGCACCGTCTCCGGGATCGGGGCCCGGGTCGGCCGCGCCGTGAGCTTCGAGATCCGCGGCTCGGACGCCGTCCGGGCCCGCGACATCCACCTGAACCTCACGGGCGAGCAGGCCGCCGCCCTGGCCATCGCCGAGAACGAGGACGAGGTGCGGCAGATCGTCGGTCAGGCCCTCGCGGACTACTTCAACGGCGGCGCCGGCTACGGCGGCTTCACCGCCGACGACTTCGACTTCGACCCCAACGACTTCGACCTGAGGTGATCACCACGCCCGGGAGCCGGGGATAGCCGACGAGCCGACCAGGTCCTCCGATCGGGTGGGACAGCATCTCGGTGGTGGCCCGGATGCTCCTCGGCGACCAGGCACAGGTCCGCCACGGTCGGGCACACCTGAGCCACGCCCTGCCGACCAGGACCATCAGCAATCGTGCGAACGCCCGTCCGCGTGGCTCCCACGCCCGGCGCCGCCGGGAGGGCATCGCCGCCCTGCTGTTCCCGTCCGGCCGGCCGCTTCGGCTCGGCCGGCCGGCGCTGCGGGTGGCCGACCCGCTGGCGGCGCCACGCCGGACGCTAGGCCACCGCGTCGCTCCTTCCCTGGTGCCTACAGCTCCCTCCACCCGCAGGCCAGCCCACCCCCGGCGCCGAGCGAGTCCAGCCGACACGGACGGTCCGAACTGCACAAGGTCCTTGATCTGGGCAGCGCAGCCCGGGACGGCGGCGCCGGGGTCAGCTGGGAGCGGTCGCTTCGCCGCTGGCGTGTATGGCGTCGAGGACAGTGGGGGGAAGTGGCCGGAGGTCTTGCCGACCGGTAGCGGGCGCGATGAGGTGTAGCGCGCGTGGGCGCGCGGCGGAGCGAGGCTTAGCCGGTCAGTTGCCGGGGGCGGGCAGGTCGAGTGCGCGGCGACGGATCTCGGCGGCTTTCTCGTTGGCGCTGCCCATGACCGTGGCAACTCCGCCTGGCGCGGGTTGCCCGTCGGTCGTCACGGCGACGAACCGGGTATGCGGGTTGGCTTTGGATGCAGTTTCCAGCGCCTGATTGAAGGTTGGTCCGATGGCGACAACGAGGTCGCAGTGCTGTGCTGCAAGTCCCGCGAGGTAGGGGAGGGCCTGGTCGGCGGTGGTTGCCGGGACAAGGAGTTGTTGCACGTTCAGGTCGTTTTGCTGGGAGGCGTCTTGAAGAGCTGACCAGATCGCGCTGGTGTCGCTGTGCCTCGCCGCTTCCGTGGCGTCGCCGGTGAGGCAGGCCGTTCGGCGTCCAGCGATGTTGGAGGGGCTTATGACGGCTGGAAGGCCAGCCTTGTCGTCACTTTCGCTCCCGAGCCACATCCCGACACCGGTACCCGCTACGACCAGCGCCGCGGTAAGTCCGAGCGCCCACCGGAGGCGGGGGGTGAGATGGGGCGTCATGCGGGCTTCTCCTGGCGGGTGGTGTGTGGTGGGCGCGGTCAAGTCTCGCCTGGTGGTTTCCATTGTTCGGTAAAGAAGATGAAAAATCTCTTAAGAACATTTCGGCCTATGATGTCCCTATATTGAACAAAGTGACCATGACTGCGTCAGTTCCTGGCTGTACCTCTCGCACTGACGACCGATAGGAAGGGCACAGACCGAACGCCTGTAGGGGAGAGTCGGTCGTTTCGCCTGCACTTGAAGGACTTGTCGTGCGTCGCTCGCTTGCACTCATTACCTCTTTGGCGCTTCTGCTTGCCCTTGGCACGCAAGAAGCGAGCGCGTTCACGGCGACCAAAGCCCCGGTGTCGACGGTCACGCCGAAGACTCCGCAGCAGGTCAGCGGTGACCCGAGCGGGGGCAGCCACACGGTGCCGTCCTCACAGACCAGGAAGGACGGCGGTGCTCCCGGGGAGTCCACCCACCGGCCGGGCCCCGGTGAACTGCCCGAGACCAAGGCGGTGACGGGCGACACCGCCACGCACCCTTCTGGCGACGGGCAGCCCAAGACCCCGGTGAAGGGTGGGGCCGTCACCCCACCGCCGTCCCTGGAACACCACCCCGGGGATGCCAAGCCCGGCAGCCCCCAGTCCGGCGCTGCGGCGCAGCCCAATGCGGCCGCGCCGCAGGACGACCTCAAGGACGGCAAGGGGGCGAAGAACCGCAGCGCTACGCCTGCGTCACCCTCGGCGAAGGACCTTCAGGCCCGCAACGACGCCAACACCAGTTCCGGCTCTCCGAGTCTGCCCGTCGAAGGCACGGAGGTCGCCGGTGCCCGGACCGACAGCACCTCGGTCTTCCAGAACCCGGACGGTACCAAGACCCTGCGCGCCTACCCCCGGCCCGTGCACTACAAGAAGGCCGACGGCAGCTGGGACGACATCAACACCAACTTCTCGCTGGACCGCGCCGGCCGTTGGGCCGAGCAGGCCAACAGCCAGCAGGCCAGCTTCGCGGTCAGGTCCGACGACCCCTCGGTCGTGAGCTGGACCCTGGACGCGGAGCACGCGGTCTCCTACGGGCTGCAGGGCGCGGCCCCAGTGCGCGGCGTCGTCCAAGGCGACACCCTGACGTATCCGCTCGCACGCCCCGCGAGCGATGTCGTCTACAACGGCCTCGCCCAGGGCATCAAGGAATCCCTGGTCCTGCACGATGCGAGCGCCCCGACCAACTGGGTCTTCCCACTGCACACCACCGGACTGACCCCGGCGATCGGGTCGGCCGGAGAGGTCCAGTTCAAGGACACCTCAGGTGCCGTGCGGCTGGCGATTCCGCGCGGCTCGATGATGGACTCGAAGATCGACCCGGCCTCCGGCGACGGCGTGGGCAGCGACGGTGTCACCTACCATCTGATCGACCAGAACGGCGTGCCCGCTCTGCAGATGGACCTGGACGCGGCCTGGCTGCACGACGCCAAGCGCGTCTTCCCGGTCACCGTGGACCCGTCGACCCTGTCCATCGGCGTCGGCCAGTCGACCTTCGTCCGCTCCGACCAGAGGGCGAACTTCTCCACCGACCCGTTGCTGCGGATCGGCACCTCCGACGGTGGCGCCTCGAAGATCAACAGTTACCTGTACTTCCCCGCCGTAGCCAACGTGTTGTCGAACGACTACCTGCACGCGGTGACCCTCAACCTGAACAACACCCACTCCTACGAGTGCTCCCCGCACCCGGTCTACGTGAACCAGATCACCAGCTGGTGGGACCCTGCGACGATCAACACCTACCCCGGTGTGTCGATCGGCCAGCAACTGGGAACCGCCAACTTCTCCGCTGGCGACACGTGTGGCGGAGCGATGTGGGAAAGCATCGATTTGGGCCGCAGTCACAACGACCCGGGCGTGCAGCTGGTCGAGAGCTGGGCCCGGGGCGGCGCCAACTACGGCCTCGCGCTGACGGCCAGCACCACGAACTCCTACGACTGGAAGAAGTTCTCCAGCGCCAACAGCGCCTACCCGCCCTACCTGTCGATCGTCTACAGCGACTGGGCCGCGACCTACGCACCGGCCGGCAGCTACATGCCGCCGACCTACAACACCCCCGGCTACCAGCAGGTCACCCTCACCAACATGGCGGCCAACTGGTGGAACTGGCAGAGCATGCAGGTCAAGGCCCGGTTCTTCGATTCGAACTGGAACGAGCAGTGGTTCAACGCGCCGCTCACCGGCGTCTCCGGACTGGTCAAGACCTACGACTCCGTGACCGTCAACGGGGTGATCCCGCCGCTGCCGCTCGGACGCTCCTACTACCTCTGCTGGGACGGCTACGTCGGCGGGACCACATCCCTGCACGACTCCTACTCGATCCCCTTCGGCACCTGCACCACCGTCACCGGGGCCAACACCGCGCCCCAACTGGACGCACTGGCGCCGCCCAACAACACCGTGGTCGGCAGCCTCACGCCGCAGCTCTACGCCACCGGCCACGACCCGGACAACTACCCCGGCACGGGCGTGGACTACTACTTCAAGGTCTACACCAACCCTGCGTCGGGCGACCCGCAGCTCGTCGCCGAGTCAGGCTGGCAGCCCAGCACCTCATGGGCCGTGCCGCCCGGCAAGCTCGCCTGGAACACCAGCTATCTGTGGAACGTCATGGACGGTGACCACATCGGCGCGAGCCCCCTCTCCGGCACGGTCTCCTTCTCCACCCAGGTCCAGCAGCCGGTGGTCACCTCCCACCTCGGCGGTGCCGTCGGCGACGGAGCCGGCCGCCCCTTCGACGCCAAGGTCGGCAACTACACCACGACGGCCACCGACGCCGACGTCAAGAGCATCGGACCGGCCCTGACGGTCAACCGCTCCTACAACTCCCTGGACCCGCGTACCTCGACGCTGTTCGGCAGCGGCTGGACCTCCAACTTCGACATGCGGGTCCAGCCCGATGACGACGGCACCGACTCCGTTGTCCTGACCACCGCCAGCGGCCGGGCCGCCCGCTTCGGTGCCGACCCGAACAAGGGCGCCCTGTACACGCCGCCGCCGGGTGAGTTCCAGTCCCTCAGCAAGGCCCCCTCCGGTTTCGACCTGATGGCCAAGGACGGGACGCGCTACGAGTTCCACGCCGCTTCGGGCGCCGGCTACGCCCTGTCCCTGGTGCGCGACGCGCTCGGACGGACCCAGGAGCTGGCCTACACCAACGGCGTCCTGACGACGGTGAAGGACACCTCCTCGGGCCGAGCCCTGCACTTCGAGTGGACGGCCGGCAACCGGCACGTCGCGAAGGTCTACACCGACCCCGTGACCGGGACGGACTGGAACACCTCTCAGACCTGGACCTACACCTACAACGCCAATAGCCCGGACCAGCTGGACCAGGTCTGTGCACCGGCGACCGGCGGGAACACCGCCCGGTCCTGCAGCAGCTACTCCTACACCCCGGGTTCGCACATGCGCTCGGCCATTCTCGACTCCGCCCCCGCCTCGTACTGGCGGCTGGGCGAGTCCTCCGGCCGCATCGCGGCCAGCGAGGTGGTCGAGAACCAGGGCAACGACAATGCGACCTACTCCGTCGACGGTGTGACCCTGGGTACTCCCGGGCCGGCGGGCTCCGCGACGGCGGCGAGCTTCGACGGAAACACGGGCTATGTGACGCTGCCGCAGACCGAGCTGTCCACCTCGTCCTACGCGGCGGTCGGGCTCTGGTTCAAGACCACGGGCTCGGGTGTGCTGTTCAGCTACCAGACGGAGACCTTCCCCGGCAGCGGTACGACGGCGGGGGACTACACCCCCGCGCTCTACGTCGGGACCTCCGGAAGACTTCACGGCAAGTTCTGGGCTGGCTCGTCCATCCCCATGCAGTCGTCCAAGGCGGTCAACGACGGCCAGTGGCACTTCGCGATGCTGTCGGCGTCCGGGGCCTCCCAGACGCTGTACCTCGACGGTCAGGCCCAGGGCACGCTGGCCGGCCCGGTCCTCGCGCCGGGGCAGCGTGCTGGTGCTGTCGGCGGCGGCTTCACCAGTGCCTGGTGGCAGGACAGCCCGTTCAGTGACTTCACCGGCCGGGCGAGCTACTTCTCCGGCAGCATCAGCGACGTCGCGTTCTACAACCGAACCCTCGGTGCCCCGGCCGTCCAGGCCCTGTGGCTGGCTGGCAGCCAGCCCTCGACCGAGCTGTCTGGGCTGAAGCTCCCCTCCGGCAAGACCCGACTCGCCATCTCCTACGACACCGTCAAGGACCGCGCATCCCAGGTCACCGACGAGAACGGTGGCACCTGGAAGCTCAACAACCCGACCGTGTCCGGCTCCTCCCAGGAGTACCGGGGCCAGATCATGGGCTCCCGGCCGAGCGGCTACTGGCGGCTGTCCGACGGCGCTGGCGTGCAGGCCGCCAACCAGATCTACACACCGCGGCCGACCCCCAACAACGGCACCTACTCCGATGTCGCCCTCGGGTCCGCGGGGCCCATGGCAGGTTCCACCGGATCCGCCTCCTTCAACGGCAGCACCTCCTGGGCCGAGCTGCCGGCCTCCTACGCGCCCCAGTCCGGCCCGGGAGCGCTCGGGATGTGGTTCAAGACCAGTAGCGCCGGCGTCCTGCTGAGCTACCAGTCCTTCCCCGTCAACGCGCCCCACACCCAGTGGGGCCTGCACTGGAACCCGGCCCTGTACGTCGGCACCGACGGGAAGCTCCACGCGCAGCTGTGGACCGGCGATGCCTCCCACACCATGGCCAGTGCCGCCACCGTGAACGACGACAAGTGGCACTTCGCCCTGCTCTCCGCCGACAGCCCCACCTCCCAACGCCTCTACGTGGACGGTGCGCAGAGCGCCGGACCGCTGGACGGCACCATCACCCCCAACGGCGTCGAACACGTCTTCGTCGGCGCCGGCGCCGTCTCCCTCGGCTGGCCCGCTGCCCCCGGCGACGACTCCGGCCACTTCGAGGGCCAGATCTCGAACGTGGCCGCCTTCCCGCACGGCATGGACAGCACGGCCGTCGCGAGCCTCTACCAGCTGGCCACCACCAGTGGCGCCGTCCAGTACGACGCGGCCGTCGTCGACGCCCACCCGACCGGCTACTGGCGCATGGACGACACCACCGGTAACCAGGCCACCGAGCTGATCTCCTCCGCGGCGCTGGCGCAGAACCGAGCTAGCTACCACAACACCACCTGCTGCCAATCCGGCCCCTGGGCCTCCGGCACTTCCACGGCCACCGGCTTCAACGGCGCCAACGCGTACGTCCAACTGCCTCCCAACACCGCGCCCAAGCACTGGGGTGCGGCCACCGTCGAGCTCTGGTTCAAGACCACCACCCCCGGCGTGCTGTACAGCCACCAGTCGTTCCCGATCGACGGTAAGCCGATCAATGGCTCGACTGATCACTGGAACCCGGCGCTCTACATCGGCTCCGACAAGAAGCTCCACGGTGCACTGTGGACCGGCTCGGCCGACAACGCCCTGGTCTCGGCCAACACCGTCACGGACGGGGCATGGCACCACGTCGCCCTGACCGGCGACGGCTCCGGCCAGACCCTCTACCTGGACGGTGCTCCCACCGCGACCAGCACCACGGCGCTGCCCATCACCTACAACGGCTCGGCTTATGCCTACCTCGGCGCCGGGTGGACCGGCGGCTGGCCCAACCCGCCGTCGGACCAGGTCGGCTACTTCAACGGCGCCATCGCTGACTTCTCGACCTACCGATACCGGCTCACCAAGGACACGGTCTCCGGCCACTACAACCGCGCCACCTCCACCGCCGTGATTGGAGGCTTGGACGCCGCGAGCGCCTACCGCACCAAAGTGATCCAGGACAGCGCCCTCGGCTACTGGCGCCTCAACGACCCGTCCGGCTCCTGGTACGCCGCCAGCCAACTCGGCGACGCTCGCCCCGACGTCAACACCGGCAACCTGACCGACGTCCTACTGAATGGCAACGGCCCCTCCAACGACCCCAACCAGAGGTCGGCCGTCTTCAACGGCACCACCTCGCAGATCCAGCTCCCGTCCGACGCCGCACCCGTTCACGGCCCAGCCAGCGTCGAGCTGTGGTTCAAGACCACCAGCGGCGGACCGCTGTACAGCTACCAGGACTTCCCGGTGGGCGGCCCCCTGGGGAATAGCTGGAACCCGGCGCTGTACGTCGGTTCGGACGGCCGCATCCACGGTGAATTCTGGATGGGCTCGGGTGCAGTCATGACCTCCGACCGGACCGTCAACGACGGCAAGTGGCACCAGGTGGTCCTCGCTGCCGATGACAGCGGCCAAACCATCTACATCGACGGCCGTGCCAGCGCCTCTGACACCAGCGGACGCAAGATCACCTTCAACGGCACGCCGTACGTCTACATCGGAGCCGGCACCACCACCGGATGGGGCTGGCCCGGAGGCGGCGCCGACCACTTCAACGGCAACATCGCCGAAGTCTCGTACTACAGCACCCGCCTCGACCCGGACACCGTCACCACCCATTACAAGTCCATGGGCGACGGCGGCACCGCCACGCCCGTCACCACCGCCGTCGTCACCGACCCGACCGGCTACAACCTGACCTACCAGTACGACACCCGCTCCTCACGCCTGCTCTCCCGCAGCGACGGCTACGGCAACACCACCCGCTACAGCTACGACACCGCCGGGTACCTCTACGCCGTCAGCGACCCGAACGGCCACACCATCACCACCGGACACGACGCCCGCGGCAACACCGTCTCCCGCACCACCTGCCGCGGCGCCGGAAGCTGCCAGACCAGCTACGCCACGTACTACCTGGACACCGGCAACCCCTTCAACCCGGCCAACGACAAGATCCTGACCTCCAGCGACGCCCGGTCCTCAGGCCCCGGCGACACCACCTACACCACCCGCTACGCCTACGACGCCAACGGCCAGCTGACCTCCACCACCACCCCGGCCACGCCCGACTTCCCCCGGGGCCGCATCAGCTACACCCTGCGCACCGATGCCACCACCCAAGCCCAGGACGGCGGAACCGTACCGGCCGGACTGGTCCGGGCCCAGACCGGCCTGCTCGACGCGGCCGCCTACCCCGACCCGAACAAGATCCCCGCCGACCAACAGACCACCTACACCTACCGGACCAACGGCGACGTCGCCTCCGTCACCTCCCCGCTGCGCCCCAAGGTCACTTACCGCTACGACAACCTCGGCCGCACCATCAGCCAGGCGTACGGCTGCGACGACTGCCCGGGCGGCAGCGCTTCCGCGCCCCGGATGCTGGAGACCAACTACACCTGGGACGGCCAGGACAACCAGGTCACCCGCACCGACCCTTACACCACCGACGCCGTCACCGGCGCCAAGCACACACGGCAGGTCACCACCGCCTACGACGTCGACGGCAACCAGGTGAGCCAGACCGTCGCCGACACCACCGGCGGCGACCAGCCGCGCACCACCACCTGGACGTACGAACCCGACACCAGCCGGGTGAAGCAGGTCAAGGACCCCGGCGGCCACCTGACCTCGTACACCTACGACCGCTACGGCAACGTCGCCACCCAGACCGACGCGGCCGGCACCACCTACAGCTACAGCCACTCGCCCATGGGGCAGCTGCAGCAGACCGCCGTCACCAACTACACCGGCAGCAGCGCCACCCCGACCGCACCGCGCTGGCAGGTCGTCGACTCGCGCGGCTACGATCCCGCCGGCCGCCCCGCCACCGCCACCGACGCCATGGGGCGCACCACCCACACCTACTACAACGACGACAACACGGTCGCCGAGGTCGACCTCGACGGCTACCACAACACCGACGGCACCCTGCGCAACGTGGTGCTCCAGCAGAACACCTACGACGACGCGGGCCACCTCACCCAGCGGGTCACGGGTAGCGGCAGGACCACCACCGCCACCGCCTACGACGCGGCTGGCCGGGTCACCCGGACGAGCGTCGACCCCGGAGGCCTCAACCTCACCACCACGTACACCTACGACGTGGCCGACCGTCCGACCAGTGTGGTCAGTACCGGCGGCGGGGACGCGAGCTCGACCCAGATCGACTACGCCTACGACGTCACCGGGAACGTGCTCAAGCAGACCGCCCGCAACCAGCCCGCGGACTCGGTGGTGGCGTATGGCTACAACAGCCGCGGGCTGCGCACCAGCACCACCAGTCCGAACGGCAACGCGGTCGGCGCCGACCCCTCCGCGTACACCAGCAGCGTCGGGTACGACGAGGCCGGTCGGCCCACCGTCACCACCGGCCCGCTGTTCAGCGCGGAGTCGTACGACCCGACCAGCCGCGGAAGCAAGCCGCAGCAGGTCCGGCCGATCAGCCGGACTGGCTACGACACCTACGGCCAGGTCACCTCCCAGGTCGACCCGCTGGGCAACACCGTCACCAACACCTACGACCTGGACGGCCACCAGATCGCCGTGGCCGGCGCCGCCTACACCGACCCGCAGTCCGGCGCCAAGGTCACGCCGACCTCCACGGTCGAGTACGACGCACTCGGCCGGCCCGTCAGGACCGTCGTCGACCCGACCGGTCTCAAGCTGACCAGCACCATGCGGTACGACCAGTTCGGCAACGTGGTGCAGACCACCCTCCCGGCGAGCGGAGGTGCCACCGCACCGACCGTCACCAAGTCCTACGACCTTGACGGCGAACTGCTCTCCAGCACCGGCCCGACAGGCGCGGTCAGCCAGTCCACCTACGACGACCTCGGAAGGCGCATCACCAGCACCCAGCTGGAGCGCTACCCCGCGGTGGCGGCCTACACCAGCACCTTCACCTGGGACGACGCGGGCAACCAGCTCAGCTCCACCCTGCCGGGCGGTGCCGTCAGCAAGGTGAACTACAACGCTGTCGGCCAGGTGCTCAGCGCCACCGACGCGACCGGCGTCACCGTCCGCTTGGCCTACGACGGCCTCGGCCGGACCAGCCGGGTGACCAGGGCCGACGGGACCGCGACCGTCACCGGCTACGACCGGCTCGGGCGGACAGTGAGTACGACCGATCTGGACACCGCAGGGGCCTCCGTGGCCACCCAGTACGCTACGTACGACCCGGAGGGGAACGTCGTCAGCGCCACCGACAAGGTGGCGAGCAGCGCCGACATCGCCGCTCACTCGCGGCAGTTCAGCTACAATGCGGCTGGCCTGGCGGTCCAACAGGTCGAACCGGTCGCCGCCGGGCAGACGATCACCACATCGGTCGGCTATGACGCTGGCGGGCGCAAGACGCGCTGGACCAACGGGAAGAACGTTGCGGTGTACTACACCTACAACTCCCTCGGGCTCCCCGAGTCGACGGTCGAACCGCCGACCACCGCCCACCCGAGCGCCGCCGAAGGCCTGTTCACCACCAGCTACGACGCGGCCGGACGAGCCGTCACGCTGACCGAGCCGGGTGGCGTGGTTCGCCGCCGCAGCTACGATGGCGCGGGCAACCTGATCCAGGAGAGCGCCACGGGCGCCGAGGTGGCGACCCCGGACCGCACCCTCGGCTACGACGCCGCCGGCCGCCTGATATCCGTCGGCACTCCCGGCACCACCCCGGACACCTACACCTACAACGATCGCGGCCAACTGCTCACCGCCGCGGGTCCCGGCGGCGCCGGCAGCTACACCTACAACGGCGACAGCCGGATGACCGCCCGCACCGACGCGGCCGGCACCACCGCCTTCGGCTACAACGCCGCCGGTCAGATCACCAGTGCGACCGACCCGTTGACCGGCGCCACCGTCGGATTCGACTACGACACGGCCGGTCGCCTCACCACCGAGCGCTACGGCACCGGTGGCGGCAGCCGCAGCTACGGCTACGACAACCTCGGCCGACTGCGCGACGACACCGTCAAGAACCCGGCCGGGGCAACGGTCGCCTCGATCGGCTACAGCTATGACGTCAACAGCCGGATCACCAGCAAGACCACCACCGGCACCGTGGGGGCCGCCAGCAACCAGTACGGCTACGACCTCGCGGGACGCCTCACCAACTGGAACAACGGCACCATCGCCACCGCGTACACCTGGGACGCGGCCGGCAACCGGATCTCCGCCGGCGGCGTCACCTCCAGCTTCGACGAGCGCAACGAGCTGCTGAACGACGGCACCACAACGTACAGCTACTCGGCCCGTGGCACCCTCACCGGTAGCACTGCCCAGGGCTCACAGCCCAAGGACGTCCAGTTCGACGGCTTCGACCGGATGGTCAAGGAAGGGCCGTCCACGTACACGTACGACTCGACCGACCGCGTCGTTCGGAGCGGGAACACCGCCTTCACCTACGACGGCGGCTCCAATAACGTGGTCACGGACGGCACCGCCAGCTACACCCGCACCCCCGGCGGCAGGCTCCTGGGCACGGCTGCTACCGGAGCAACGCCCAACCCCCGCCTAGTGATCAGCGACCAGCACTCCGACGTGGTCGCCACCATTGACCCCGCCGCCAAGGGCGTCGCCGGCTCCACCGCTTACGACCCCTTCGGCAAGCCCACGGCCAGCGCCGGTGCCACCAACTCGCTCGGATATCAAAGCGGTTGGACCGACCCCGCCTCGGGTGACGTCAACATGGCCGCCCGCTGGTACCGACCCGGCAGCGGCACCTTCGCCTCGCGCGACTCCTGGCAGCTGGGCACCACCCCGTCTATCCAGGGGAACCGGTTCACGTACGGCAACGGCGACCCGATCGACTCGACGGACCCGTCGGGGCACAACCCCTGCGAGACCATTCGACACTGGGTGCCGTGGCGCATCCCGCTTGTGTGCATCCCCGACCTGCCTATAAAGCTCCCGTATGGTTCGGAGGATTTCCGAGGCGGGTTCTCCGACGGGCCGCGGATTGACTGCGACAAGTACTGGTGGACGACTGACTGCGGCGGCTCCGGCTATCGGCCAGCTCCCTCGGTAACAACTGAACTGAACAGGACAATCACATCCACAAGTGACCTGAGGAGAATCCCCCGCGGAGGCGGCTCAGGTGACGGAGCCCCCCGCAACACGGGCCCGCACAATCGTCGCCCCGGCCCAGGCAGGCCTTCCGGCCCGAGCAGGCCTTCCGGTCCAACCTTGCCCAGGCCCAAGCCGCCGGCCGATACCCGCCCGATCAACGACAACGACCGCCCGCACGCTGGCCCCAGTGCGATTGACTTCTTCACGGACACCGTCGTGACCGTCGGCACCGCTGTCGTCACCACCGTGGTGGTGGAGGGCACCCCGGTGGTGGTCGGCGCTGTCACCCTCGTCGGCTCTGGGGTCGTCGCCGGTACCGAGGCCCTAATCGACGTAGCTGACGACCTGCTCACCGAACCGAAGCCAGAGCCCCGCGGAAGGCCAGCGCCCGCGCCAGATGACGACTCCGGTGACTGTCGAAATGGCTTCGGTGGCGGGTGGCGCAAGTACTCGCCGGTTGACCAGGCGAATGGCTCTCGTGCCACCGGCGCGGAGGCGTGCCTTACTAAGGATTTCATCGACAACAACCCTGGGGGCGATGTCGTATCGTCCGGCAATAAGGCGGTGACCCCGCCCGCCTATGCTTGGGCGGCAGGATATGCGTACAAGCTCGGCAACGGTCCGGCGTGGAAATGGCGAAACAATTGCCACCTGCTGGCCAGCTCGCTTGGCGGGGAGGGGGCGATCTACGAGAACCTCGCTACCTGTGCCCGCACGGCGAACTCAACGCGTATGGACACAAGAGGGCCGGAGAACCCAAAGGGGAACATGGCAAAGTATGAGGCGCAGGTAAAGCGTATTCTGGACGATCCCGCGCATTATCCGGGCGCAGTAGTTCACTATCAGGTAACCCCGAAGTATGACGGAAGCAGGGTGGTTCCGACCGATTTCCACATGGAGGCAACCCTGTACATGCCGGGTGCCGGTACCTCCCGCCTGTTTAAGGTTGACGTACCTAACGAGATGTACAGTCTCAAGGACGGACAATGGCACAATATGGGCAACGATGCCCCGACACGATGGGAGCCGTAGAGTGAATGACGGTCAGTCCAACACGCTTGCAGCTATGTCGGCTATCAGGGAGCTGCTGTCATGTATCGGGCCGACCTGCGGGGACTCTGTCGACTGGGGTGCCGCAGAGAAGCTGTACGGGAAACCCTTCCCCGGTGACTACCAGGCTTTCGCGGCCGCCTTCGGCGGCGGCTCGATCGAGCAGG
>NZ_JAKNTA010000035.1 GCF_022288725.1 Kitasatospora sp. A2-31
CCTACAACGGGTCGGCCTACGCCTACCTCGGAGCCGGCACCACGGACAGCTGGCCCGCCGCGCCGACCGACTCCGCCGGCCACTTCAAGGGCGCGCTGAGCGACTTCGCGATCTTCAACTACGCCCTCGGCGCGGGCACCATCGCCGCCCAGTACCGCGCCGCGACCACCTCGGGACCCCCCGGGGGCATCGACGCCGCCGGCGCCTACCGCTCCACCGTCGTCCAGAACGGGGCATACGGCTACTGGCGCCTCAACGACCCCTCGGGATCGTGGTACGCGCTCGACGAGCTCGGCACCGCGCTGCCCGACGGCACCTCCGGCACCTACCAGGACGTCGTCCTGAACGCCGACGGTCCCACCAGCGACTACAACAACCAGCGCTCCGCCGTCTTCAACGGCAGCACTTCCTTCCTACGGCTGCCCGCGGACGCCGCCCCCAGCAAGGGCCCGGCCAGCATGGAGCTCTGGTTCAAGACCACCGACGGCGGGCCGCTGTACAGCTACCAGGACTGGCCGGTCGACACCCCGCGGCCCTCCTACGCCCACTGGAACGACGCGCTGTACGTCGGTTCGGACGGCCGCCTGCACGGCCAGTTCTGGATGGGCTGGTCCGGCTACACGCTGACCTCCGACCGCACCGTCAACGACGGGAACTGGCACCAGGCCGTCCTGACGGCCGACGACAGCGGCCAGACCCTGTACCTGGACGGCCGCCAGAGCGCGGTCGACACCGGCGGTCGCACGATCACCTTCAACGGCAGCGCGTACGCCTACCTCGGCGCGGGCGAGACGGAGGGTTGGCCCAGCACGGCCGGGAGCCACTTCAACGGCTCGATCGCCGAGGCCTCCTACTACCGGACCCGGCTCGACGCCGACACCGTCGCGGCGCACTACAGGTCCATGGGCAACGGCGGCACCGCCGCTCCCGTCACCAGCGCCCTCGTCACCGACCCGACCGGCAGCACGCTCGCCTTCCGCTACGACGCCCGTTCGGGCAAGAAGATCTCCACCACCGACGCCTACGGCAACACCACGCGCTACAGCTACGACACCGGCGGATTCCTGCACACCGTCACCGATCCCGACGGGCACACCCTGACGACCGGGCACGACGCCCGCGGCAACGTGGTCTCCCGGACCACCTGCCAGGACTCCACCCACTGCCAGACCACCTACGCCCAGTACTACCTCGACGGCACCGCCGATCACCTGGGCGCCGCGAACGACACGATGCTCAGCCAGGCCGACGGCCGGTCCGCAGGCCCCGACGACGCGACCTACCGCACCGGCTACGCCTACGACGGCAACGGCGGTCTCAGCCAGGTCACCGTTCCGGCCACGGCCGACTTCCCGCAGGGCCGGACCAGCTACGTCGCCCGGACCTCCGGCACCGAGCCGGCCGTCGGGTCCGATGGCCAACCGGCTGCGGGCACCCAGCCCCCGGGTCTCCTCGCCTGGCAGTCCCCGTACGTCGACCGGGCCTCGTACCCCGACCAGGCATCTGTGCCGGCGGGCCTGAGCACCCGCCGCTCCTACAACGCCGCGGGCGACGTCACCAAGACCGTCACACCCCTCGGCCTGACCACCACCTACACCTACAACAACCTCGGACGGCTGACCTCCTCCACCGAGACCTGCACCGACTGCGGGCCGGGGCAGACCCCGACCACCGCCACCACCACCTACACCTGGGACGGCCAGGGCAACCCGGTCACCCAGACCGACCCCGCGACCACCGACGCCGTCACCGGAACGGTCCACACCGCGCGGACCACGATGGCCTACGACCAGGACGGCAACGTCACCAGCCGGACCACTGCGGACCTCACCGGCGGCGACAGCCCGCGCACCACGTCCTGGACCTACGCGCCGACCCTCAGCCGCGTCTCGAAGACCACGGACCCGGCCGGTCGCTCCACGAGCTACACCTACGACAAGTACGGCAACACGGAGACCATGACCGACCCGGCCGGCACCAGGTACCGGTACTCGTACTCCCCGATGGGACAGCTCCAGCAGACCGGCATCGAGAACTACACCGGAAACCCCACCGATCCGGTCGGTTCCCGCTGGCAGGTGATCGAATCACGCGCGTACGACCCCGCCGGACGCCTCGCCACCGTCACCGACGCGATGGGGCGGACCACCCACACCTACTACAACGACGACAACGCCGTCGCCGAGATCGACGCCGACGGAGTCCACACCTTCGACCCCGTCGCCCAGAAGTTCGACGGTGGTCTGCGCAACATCGTCCTCCAGAAGAACACCTATGACGGGGCCGGCAACCTGGTCCAGCGCACCAGCGGAGGCGGCAAGACCACCGTCGTCAACACCTGGGACGCGGCCGGGCGCGCCGCGAGCACCGTGACGGACCCGGGCGGACTGAACCGGACCAGCAGCAACGCCTACGACGCGGCCGGCAACGTGGTGCGCTCCACCACCGCCGACGCCACCCAGAGCCGCGAGACCGCCTTCACCTACGACCTCGCGGGCAACGTCACGGCCCAGACGGTCAGGAACGCGCCGCAGGACTCGACGACCACCTTCACTTACGACCAGCGAGGCCTGCCGCTGTCGCGGACCAGTCCGAACGGCAACGTCCCGGGCGCCACCGCGGCCGCCTACACCGCCACGTACCTCCACGACGTCGCGGGCCGCCGGATCGTCATGACCTCGCCGCCGGTCACCACCACCACGTTCAACCCCGCCACGGGACAGCCACTCACCCTGACCGTCGCCCCCCAGGACCGGACCGGCTACAACGTCTTCGGCGAGACCACCTCGGCCAAGGACGCGGCCGGGAACGTCACCACGCTCACCCACACCTTCGACGCGGCCGGCGAGCACCTGGCCGTCGCGGCCAACTCCTACACGGCCCCCGACGGCAGCGGTGCCTTCACCGCCGTCACCCGCACCGACTACGACGTCATGGGCAGGCCCAAGGTCCTCACGGACGCCAAGGGCAACACCACCACCCACACCTACGACCAGTTCGGCAACCTCGTCCAGAGTGACCTGCCGGCGGTGGGCGGCGTGACGCCGAGGTGGCGCTACACCTACGACCTCGCCGGCGAGACGCAGTCCGCCACCGACCCGACCGGCGCGGTCGTCCTCACGACGTACGACGACCTCGGCCGCGCCGTCACCCTCAGCAAGCAGGTCCGCCAGACCACCCACACCGGCACGGCGGGCACCCCCGCCGTGTACACCGGGAGCTTCGGCTACGACGACGCCGGAAACCGCACCACCATCGTCACCCCGGGCCGGTCCACCAGCTCCGTCGCCTACAACGCGGCCGGGGAGCGGGTCGCTTCCACCGACCCGCTCGGGAACACCACCACCACGGCCTACGACCTGGTCGGAGCCCCGGTGCGCACCACCGCGCCCGCCGACACCCCCGGAGGGACCGGGCGCTCCGTCACCACGACGTACGACCGGGCGGGCCGCCCGATCGGCACCGCGAGCCTGGACGCGAACGGGGTGACCGTCTCGTCCGGCAGCGTCCAGTACGACGCCGACGGGAACACCGTGGCGGTCACCGACGCCGACGGCAACACCAGCCGGGCCGAGTACAACGCGCTCGGCCAGGTGGTCCGCCAGGTGCAGCCGGTCGACGCCACCCACACCATCACCACCGCCTCCGGCTACGACCCGGTCGGCCACCGGAGCGTGTACACCGACGGCAACGGCCAGAGCACGTACACCACGTACAACACCCTCGGACTCGCGGAATCCATCGTCGAGCCCGCCACCTCCGCCTACCCCAACCTCGCCGACCGCACCTACACCACGGTGTACGACGCGAACCTGCGCCCGGTCACCACGCTGAAGCCCGGTGGCGTGAAGAACCAGAACACCTACGACGCCGCCGGACGGCTCACCGTCCAGACCGGCACCGGCGGAGAGGCACCGACGCCGACCCGGACCATCGGTTACGACCTCGACGGGCGGATCACCTCGGTCTCCACGCCGGCCGGACCCCAGACGTTCAGCTACGAGGACCGCGGCCTGCTGTGGAGCAGCTCCGGACCGCAGGGACAGGCCAGCTTCGACTACAACCCCGACGGCCTGCTCACCTCCCGCACCAACGCGACGGGAACGGCGGCCTTCGGCTACGACGCCGCGGGCCGGATGACGAGCTTCGCGGATCCGCTCACCGGAGGAACGCTCGGCTACACCTACTACCCGTCGGGAGCCGTCAAGTCCATCGACTACGGCACCGGTACCACCCGCTCGTTCACCTACGACGGGAAGCAGAACGTCACGAGTGACACCCTCACGGCCGCCGGTACCACCAAGGCATCCCTCACCTACAGCTACTACGCCTCCGGGCGACTGAAGACCCAGAACACCACCGCCCTCGCCGGAACCGCCAGCGCCAGCTTCAGCTACGACCAGGCCGGCCGGCTGTCCAGCTGGAACAAGGGTGCCACCAGCACCGCCTACGGCTACGACGACAACGGCAACCTCACCAAGTCGGGCGCCACGACGGCGACCTACAACCAGCGCAACCAGCTGCTCACCGCCGGCGCCAGCACCTTCACGTTCACCCCGCGCGGCACCAGGTCCTCCGTCACCACCGGCGGCACCACCACCAGCGCCGGCTACAACGCCTTCGACGAACTCGTCACCCAGGGCGGCCGGAGCTACGCCTACGACGGCCTGGGCCGGCTCTCCACCACCACCGGCCGCTCGTTCGGCTACGACGACACGACGAATCACCCCGTCTCCGACGGGACGGAGCGTTACAGCCGCACACCGGACGGAGGCCTGGCCGCCGTCGGGTCCGCCGGCAACGCCGCCTTCGCCTACAGCAACCGCCACGGCGACCTGGTCGGCACCTTCACCTCCGCAGGCACCACCATGGTGAGCTCCGCGGCGTACGACCCGTGGGGCAAGCCCGAGGGCAGCTCGGGAGCGGGCAGCAGGATCGGCTACCAGGGCGGCTGGACCGATCCGGCCAGCGGTCAGGTCAGTACGGCGAGCCGCTGGTACGACCCCGCCACCGCAGAGTTCACCAGCCGCGACTCCGCCCCCCTGTCCACCGCCACCTCGGCGGCGGCCAACCTCTACGCGTATGCCAACGGCGATCCGATGAACGCCGCCGACACCAGCGGCCACCGCTCCTGCCACCCGATCCCCGTTCCGACCCCGAGGGGAGGCGGCCCCGGCGGCGGCAACACCGGGGGCCCGACGCCCCCCGCTCAGTCCGCGCCGCCCTCTTCGGCACCCGCGCCGCAGAGTGCGCCGGCCCCGGACTACGGTCTGGCGGCCCGTCAGGAGCTCGACCTGCAGAGGATGCTGGCGAAGGACCGCCAGGACAGCTTCCTCCACTCGTACACGGGTGGCTGGCAGCCCTACTACGGCAACAACTGGGTCACCGGCGGCGGCCTGAGCGCGCTGGGCGGGTGGGGAGCCTGGAACTTCCTCAGCGGCGTAGCCTCCGATTTCGCCTTCTTCGGCGGGATGGCCCTCAATCCCTTCGCCCGCAACAGCTGCGACACCCCCACCGGTGCCCCGCCCCGCACCCCGCCCCGCACCCCGACCCCTACCCCGACCCGCCCGCCCGCCGTCGACCCCCACACCATCACCCCCAAGCCCTGCACGGCCTGCTCCACCCCGACCCCGGGCGGGACCCTCCTCAACGGGCCGCAGCTGGGGCAGACACAGCCGGGCATCGCGGAGCAGCTCGACCTCGACGCCGCCACGCTGCAGCAGATGGCCGCGACGGAGGCCGCGATCCTGCAGGGTTCCACCCAGACCTTCGACTTCTCCGGCAACACCAACGCGGATGCATGGGGGTGCCCGGGAGGAGGGAGGAAGGACTACTTCCCACGTGACACGGCCAACGGAAAACGGGCGACCGGAGTCGAAGCGTGCCTGACTCTGGCGAGCATCAAGAACGGGAGCGCCGCGAAACAGGAGGGCGTACCCGGCTACAAGTGGGCGCAGAAGCTTGCGACCGGTGATCTCGGGGCCCAAAACGAGAGGTACTCCGTGAACGCGTGCCACCTTCTGGGAGACCAGTTGGGCGGAAGGGGAGTGCTCGCGAACCTGGCGACCTGCGGCCGGTCGACGAACGCGCCCAGGCAGGATCTCTTCGACCCGGGCCGCGACGGTCCGATGACCGCGTTCGAGGGTCTGGTCAGGCTGGAGGTGGAAGCCGGGCAGCAGGTGCTCTACCGGGTCCAGCCCAAGTACCAGGGGAACCGGACCGTGCCCTACGCGTTCTTCATGGAAGCCCTGAGCACGACCGGTCACCTGGAGCTGAGCATCGTTCCGAACGTCATCTACAACCGGCACACGGGTGACTGGGTGAACATCGGCCTGACCTCGTGCTCGTCCTGCTCGGACCCGCTGCCGACACCGGGGGTGAAATAGTGACGGGGCCGGATCGGAGTGAAGGGGAGGACGGAATGCGTCCAGCAGTGAGGGCTCTCGTCGAGTTGATGCCGCCGCACGAAGGTGCCGGCGACCTCGTCGACTGGGACGAGGCGGAGACCGCGCTCGGTGTGCCGCTGCCGGGCGACTTCCGGGACTTCCTCACCGTGTACGGAGTGGGGACGATCGACAACCGGCTGGAGATCGCCTCCCTCGAAGCCGGGGAGTCCGACAGGGTGGACATCCCCGCCATGACACGGCATGCGTCCGGCGACCGAGGGACCGAGGAGAGCGGCGCCCGCCGGCCCCTGCGGCCGGAGCCGGGATCCCTCATCGGTTGGGGCAGGTTGAAGAGCTACGGGGATACGTACGGGCTCCTGTACTGGCGGATGGACGGGCCCGACCCGGACCTCTGGCCGGTGGTGGTCCGCAAGCACGGAGTCGAGGGATTCACCGAACACCCCCGGGGGATGGCGGACTTCCTGGGTCGGCTCCTCCAGGATGCGGGCTCCCTGCCCTGGGACCAGCGGGACGTCTTCGGCGCACCGCATTCCCGGTTCGTCCACCGGCGGGAGGAAGAGCGGCTGAACGCCGAGGGCATCGACCCCTGGGAGTACCTGGACGACCTGTACGAGGAACTGGACGACCCGGACGAGGACGTCGCCGTCGAGATCACCAGCCCGAGCGGGGAGACCACCGTCTACCGGCGCGGTGAGGTCCCGGCCGACATCGCGGCGGACCTGGCACGGATGCGGGAGCACCTGACGGTGCCGGACAACGGCGAACTTCGGCCGGCCGTCGGGCTCCCGACGCCGGTGGCCGCGATTCCGAACCTGACGTTCCTGGGCCTCGGATTCCGTGACGGGACGCTGGAGATCACGGCGTCGATCGCTCTGGGGTCGCCGGACTCCGGGCCCCTGCAACTGTCCGCACCGTTGCAGGTGTCCGTGCGGATCTCGGGACCGCAGGGGGGACCGGGGGAGCAGGTCGCGACCGTGGAGACGTCATCCACGACGGGCCGCATCGAGGTCACGAGGGAGCGCCCGCACACCTTCTCGGTGAAGGTTCCGGCTTCCGGGTCGCTGTGGGAGGGCGGCCGGCTGATGTCGGACCTGGCGACGGGCGCCGGCGGTGCCTCGGTGGTGCTGAGCGTCACCGACGACGGTGTCGGCGCCTTCCGGAGGGCCGTCGGTGTCACCGTGACTCCGGGCGCCGAGAACATCCTCCGTGCTTCCTGGCCGCCCCAGGTGTGACTCGACGCATGACCGGACGGCCCGTACCCGCGGTCGCACGGCGGCCCGGGCACTCGCACCGCCCACCCGCCTGCGGCAGCGGGGGACACGTCCTGACGGCGGCGGCCGGAACCGACGTCCGACGGGGTCTTCCAGCGGTCAGGTTTCGACGACGACGCGTACGGTGGCCAGGGTGTCGTCGGCGCTGTCCGGGATGAGCATGCCCGCCTCGATCCCGCTGCGCAGGTAGTCGAGGACGTCGGCGTCGAGGCGTTCGCCGGGCAGGGCCGCGGGGATTCCGGGCGGGTACGGGGTGAGCATCTCCGCGGCGATCCGGCCGGCGGCCTTCTCGACGGGCACCTGTTCGGTGGGGCCGAAGAACGCGTCGCGCGGCAGCAGCACCTGCTCCAGACGGAGCTGCTGCGGGTCGGGGACGTGGATGCGGGGCGGGGGCCCCAGGTCCGCGGCGATCGCGATGAGCTCGGTGAGGCCGCGCACGAGGACGTCGGTGGTGACGGTGTCGTCGGCGTGGCTGAGCTGTGCGCTGATGCGGCGGTGGTCGCAGATGTGGAGGGTGAGCTGATGGTGGGAGCGCAGCCAGTCACCGGCCCGGTAGCCGCCGGTGCCCAGGGCGGAGACGTCGATGATGACCTGGAGCGGGTCGAGGTCGGCCGCGAGGCGGGGCCCGCAGAAGTCGTCACGGCCGTGGACGTGCAGGCCCTCCAGCGCGTCGATGCGGGCACGTACGTCGTCCGCGAGGCCGAGCGCGCGGTCGTAGAGGGTCCGGCCGTGCTGGACCATCTGCCGGCGCCAGCCGTCGAGGGCGGCGTAGACCAGGGTGGAGGGGCTGGTGGTACCGAGCAGGTCCTCGCGCTGCTTGAGGGCCGTGGCCTCGACCAGGTCGCCCTGCAGGTGGAAGACGGAGCTCTGCTCCAGGGCCGAACCCATCTTGTGGACGGAGGTGACGCACACGTCCGCGCCGGCGTCCATGGCCCACCTCGGCAGCCGGGGGTGGAAGGGCAGGTGCGCGCCCCAGGCCTCGTCCACGATCAGCGGCTTGCCGCGCTCGTGGCACACCTCGGCGATCGCTTCCAGGTCGGCGCACGTCCCGTACGGGGTGGGCGAGGTGACCAGCGCGCCCTTGACGGTGGGGTGGCGGTCGAGGGCGGCGCGGAAGGAGTCGGCGGACGGCGGGTGGGCCAGGTGCAGGTCCGGGTCCCAGGCGGGTTCGACCCAGATCGGGCGGATGCCGGCGAGGATGAGTCCGGCGACGACGGACTTGTGGGCGTCACGGCCCACCAAGAGCTCCTCGTGGGGGCCGGCGACGGCGAGCATCGCGGCCTTCACCGAGAGGGAGCTGCCGCAGGTGGAGAAGAAGGTGTGGTCGGCGCCGACGGCTTCGGCCATCAGGGCCTGGGCGTGCTGGAGGATGCCGCGGGAGTCCAGGCGGTCGTCCAGACCGCCGGTGGCCAGCACGTCCGCGCGGAAGACGTCGGCGCCGAGCGCCTCCAGGACGCGGGGATCGGTGCCTCGGCCCTGTTTGTGGCCGGGCGGGGTGAAGGTGGTCAGCGGGTTGGCGTGGAACGCCGTGAGGGCTTCGAGCACCGGTGCCTGGGACTGATCCATGCCCGCGCGTCTGCCCGCGCCTGCCACCGGGAAACGGCCGCCCCTCGCCCCGCCCCGCCCCGCCCCTCGCCGCGCCCCGTCGAACGGCCGGGCCCCGTCGAACGGCCGGGCCCCGCCGCCGGAACCGGCGGCGGAGCCCGGCACCCGCCCGGGCGTCTCCCGGGGCTCCCGGGCCCCGGCACCCGCGCGGGGTCAGGCCGCGGTCTCGGGCGGCGGCGGGAACCGGTCCCAGACGCGGTGCGCGGCGAGGAGCGTCGTGATCCGGGCGAGGACGTCCTCGCGGTCGTCGCCGAGCACGACGCCCGGCGCGTCGGTGGGGATGCCCGCCGCCGTGAGGGCCCGTTCGGCCGAGCCCCAGCCGCCGATGGCCTTGGAGTGCCGCCAGGCCTCGGAGAGCAGCAGGGTGATGCGGGGGTCGACCGTGGCGCCCGGCCCGGTGGGGGCGCCGGCTTTGGCGTCGCGTCCGCCGTCGGCATCCAGACCGGGGGCGGGCGCGCCGGCGAGGATGACGGCGTCGAACTCGACCGAGCGGGCCGTGGCGAAGGTCCGCTGCACGGTGACGGGTTCGTCGCCGTCAGCGGACAGCGTCCCGCCGACCGGGGCGATCACGAGGGGGACCAGGTCCGCGTCGAGCGCGGCCCGGCGTACGGCGGCGAGCGCGCCCGCGTCACCGTCCGTGACGCCGTCCGGGTGGGCGACGATGCCGATGACGCGGCCTTCGGTGGGCCACTGCCGGCCGGTCTGGGACAGGGCGGGACTGGGCGTCACCTCGGCGAGCGGCTCGGTGGGCTGCGGAGCGGGCAGGCCCAGGCCCCGGGCGACCTGGGCGCACAGGTGGGGATCGATGTTGGCGAGGACCCGGAGCGTGCGTTCCTTGATCGCCTGCTCGTAGCACTTGTTCAGCTCGAAGGTGTACGCGGCGATGATGTGCTCGCGCTCGACCGGGCTCATGCTCGCCCAGAACAGCCGCGGCTGGCTGAAGTGGTCGGCGAACGACGCGGGCGCTTCACGGACCTTGGCGGCGGCCGCGATCGGGGTGGGGTGCTCGATGAACGCGTGATCGGCGGCTCCCGCGAAGAAGGGGCAGCCTCCGTCGAGCGAGTTCGGCTTGTACGGGGCGGTACCGGAGTGGACGGCGTCCTGGTGGAAGCCGTCGCGCAGCATGTCGTTGACGGGCGCGTGGGTGCGGTTGATCGGGATCTGCGCGAAGTTCGGGCCGCCGAGACGGGTGAGCTGGGTGTCGAGGTAGGAGAACAGCCGCCCGGCGAGCAGCGGGTCGTCGGTGACGTCGATACCCGGCACCAGATGGCCGACGTGGAAGGCGACCTGCTCCACCTCGGCGAAGAAGTTCGTCGGGTTCGCGTTCAGGGTGAGCAGGCCGACCGGCCGCACGGGGGCGAGCTCCTCCGGGACGATCTTCGTCGGGTCGAGGAGGTCGATGCCCTCGAAGGTCTGCTCCGGGGTGTCCGGGAACGTCTGGATGCCCAGCTCCCACTGGGGGAAGGCACCGGCCTCGATGGCGTCGTACAGGTCCCGGCGGTGGAAGTCGGGGTCCGTACCGGCGATCAGCTGGGCTTCCTCCCACAGCAGCGAGTGCACGCCGAGCCGGGGCTTCCAGTGGAACTTCACCAGGGTGGTGGCGCCGTCGGCGTCGACGAGGCGGAAGGTGTGGACCCCGAAGCCCTCCATGGTGCGGTACGAGCGGGGGATGCCCCGGTCGGACATGTTCCACAGGGTGTGGTGGGTGGCCTCGGTGTGCAGCGAGACGAAGTCCCAGAAGGTGTCGTGGGCGGACTGCGCCTGGGGGATCTCCCGGTCGGGGTGCGGTTTGGCGGCGTGGACGACGTCGGGGAACTTGATCGCGTCCTGGATGAAGAACACCGGGATGTTGTTGCCGACCAGGTCGAAGACGCCCTCGGAGGTGTAGAACTTCGTGGCGAAGCCCCGGGTGTCGCGGACGGTGTCCGCCGACCCGCGGGAGCCGAGCACGGTCGAGAACCGCACGAACACCGGCGTCTGGACGTCCTCTCCCAGGAACGCGGCCTTGCAGACCCCGGACGCGGTGCCGTAGCCCCGGAAGACGCCGTGCGCGGCGGCGCCGCGCGCGTGGACGACGCGCTCCGGGATCCGCTCGTGGTCGAAGTGGGTGATCTTCTCGCGCAGGTGCTGGTCCTGCAGCAGCACGGGGCCGCGCGGCCCCGCCTTCAGCGAGTGGTCGCTGTCGGGCAGACGGGTGCCCCGGGCGGCGGTGAGGAACGCGCCGTCCTGCGACCGTGCGGCCGGCCCGGCGGCAGTGTCACGGCCCGTGGCGCTGACCGGCCGCGGCGCGGCCTGGTCGGGCTTGGGCGGCAGCGGACCGCCGGGATCGACCGGTTCCTCCACGGGCGGCGGGACGGCGGCGGGAGCCCCGGGCGTCTCCGGACGCCCGGACGGGAGCGCTGCCTCCACCACGTCCGCCACCTTGTCGACGATCTTCTTCACGGGTCCGGGCTCGTTCACGGTCTTCTCCCAGCGTCATCGGTTGCGCCATTGCCGGTTCGGCGTCTGCCCCCGGCCTCCCGTCCGACACCGTCCCGCCGCAGCCAACTGAGGACGGAGCCCCCGGGACCGGCGTCGACGCACCCGTCAGCGGCCGATGCCGGCGGCCGATGCCGGCGGCTGACGTGCAGGGTGCCGACGTGGCCGCGCGCGGGCACGGCACCGCTCACCCCGCCGGCGCCACCGCCCGAGGGCTGCTGCGCCCGCTGCGGGATCGCCGACGGGCGCCGTCGCCCTGCTGAGCCTCGCTCGGGGGCGGCGACGACGCCCTACTCGGCGCTTGCGCAGCCACCCGCCCCCGCAAACCCCGCAGGGGCGCCCCGCCGGGCTCCCGGACCGCGAGTGGCGCGAGCTCGCCCCCGCACTGCTGCGCTGAGGCGGGCCGAACGAACGGTCCGGGCCGGTCTGCGCCGCGCTCCACAGCGGAGACCCGCGGGGGAGGGACGGTCGTCTGACGGGGGTTCAGGACGCTCGGGGAGTGTCCAGGGCGAGGTCCGCGCGCATTTCATGACGCAAATCCCTGAGAGTGTCGAACCATTCCTGGCAGTCACTTCTCAGCTCGTCCCAGCTGTTGTAGACCTGTCCCGCATTCAGCTTGTCGACCAGGGTGCGATATCCCCGCATGGTCTTGTCCGAGAGCGCCACGATATGCGGTGGAGCGGTGATGGAGATCTGGTAGCGAAGCTCGAACACCCCGCCCTCCCGGTATGCCGCACCGGCTGCTCTGGCCCGTTCCGGCCAGGGCTCGGAGCTCGTGACCACGGCGGCATGGATCTCGTTCCAGGTGCGTGCCGCGGCCGCGAGGTACGAGGCGTAGAGCTCGCGCTTCACCGTATTGCTCCGCACCGCCTGTTCCCGGCGCCACCTGGCACGGTCGGTGAGCATCGTGGTTCCGACACCGACCACCGCACCGGTGATCGTGCCGACTATCGTCCCCCAGTCCATCGCCACAGCATAGGGCTGCGCCCTCTGCGGGCCGGGTGCCTGGTCCGGGCCTCTCCCTCGGCCGGGGGGCGGCCTGGGGCCTTTCTTTCGGATCTTGCCGGGCGGGCGACGAGATCCGAAAGAGAGGCCCTAGCCTGAAGGGAGAGACATGGCGGGCCCGCGCTCTTCGAGGCGTCGCACCCGAACCCCTCCCGCGTGGAAAGGGGGCCTCCGTCATGACCACTCAAGCCCTTCAGTTCACCTTAGAGACCGTCGATGACTCCGCCGTCCTGGGGCAGTCCTTCCTCACCGTGGATGGCGCCGGGGAGCCTGCCGTCGCCTACGTGATCGGTACGTCGGTCGGCGCCGCCGTGAGGGTGGCCCGTCGGCACAACGGTCACTGGACGCACGAGAACACGGGCGGCTTCCCCGCGGGGGACGACGTGCGGATCAGTCTGAGCTTCGACTCGGGCGGCGTTCCGCACATCGCCTACCGGGACGGCGACAGCGGCAACGCGATGTTCGGCACCAGAGGCGATGACGGCGGCTGGTCCCTCGAGCCGATCCCCACCCAGGCCGGGCTCATCGTGCGCTCCGCAGCCGATGTCTCCATGCAGATCGAACCCAACCTGAACGATCCGCCCTTCGCCGACACCCCGACCGTCGGGTACCGCGACGCGTTCAACGGCGACTCCGCGGCGGTCGCGCGGAAGGTCGGCGGATCCTGGCAGATCAGCGGCGTGGACGCGCCGAGCGATGTGCGGACCGGCCTGTCGCTGGCCTTCGACAGCAGCGCCGGGCTCAGACTCGCGTACTTCCAGGGCTTCGACGACGGCTCGCCGGTGATCCCGCAACCGCTGAAGCTGGCGCAGGAAGAGGTCAGCGACGCCGGAGACCCCCACCCGCCCACCTTCGTCAGCCGCGTGATCGACCCGGACATGCGCGCCGCCGAGAGCGTGTCCATGGCCCGGGGCCTCTTCTCCAAGGTGCTCGTCGCGTATGCCGACGTCCGGACCCGCACCGTGCGTGCCTGGTCCAGTTCGTTCGGCTCGGAGCCGAGGATCGAGGTGGTCGCCGAGGGCAACGACGCCAACGGCCCCCGGTTCCCCTCCGCCGCGGGCGACCCGCACCAGACCCTGTTCATCGCCTACCTCGACGACGGTCAGGTCGTGCTCGCCAGACGCGGACCCGCGGGGTGGACCAGTCAGCCGGTCGCCACCGGCGACGGCTGGCCGTCCCTGGAGTTCGGCAAGGACGGCACGGCTCACCTCGCCTACGGAACCGGGACGTTGATGTACGCACGCGCCACCGTGGGCCCCGGCTGACCGCCAGCCCGACCGGCCGGACACGCGCTCGGGGGAGCCGGGCCTGCGCCGAGCGCGGAAACCGGACGCCTCGGGGGCCGTCCGGCGGACCCCGGCGGTCGAGCGCGGCAGCATCGCACCGGCTCCCCGGGCGGCGTGGACCAGGAAGTATGCGGCCCTCGTCTTCGCACAGCCACCATGACCTCGCGGCTTCACACCTGTCGCCCGTGCCAGGTCTTCGCGCGCGGCCAACCAGCCCGGGACCGACCTCCGGGTGTGCTGAGCCCGGTCGAAGGAGGAGGCGGGGGCCGTCGAGCGTTCGATCAGCGATCGGTCGAGCCGACGAGCCCGAACACCAACTGACGCACGTATGCGGCGTCGAGCCCCTCCGAACGGAAGAGGATGCGGTACATCAGGGGGGCGACGACGCGGTCGAGGACCGTCTCGGTATCGGGCGCGTCCTCCCCACGGCCGGCCGCGCGATCGAGGATGACGTCGATCTGCTCGGCCGCGTAGGCCGAGCACTGGCCTGCGTTGGGGCCGTCCGGGTCGCCGAGCAGGGCATCGCGGACGTAGGCGCGGCCCGTGGGGGTGGACATCTCCTCCAGGAACTGCTCGGCCCAGGCCTCGAGGTCGGACCTCAGGCCGCCCTTGTCCTCCGGCGCCGTCTCGGGCCGCAGCCGCTCGACCGCCACGTCCGACAGCAGCTCCTGCAGGTCGCCCCAGCGGCGGTAGATCGTGGACGGCGTGACCCCGGCGCGGCCGGCCACCAGGGGGACCGTGAGGGCCTCGCGGCCCACCTCGGCCTCGAGTTCGCGCACGGCGGCGTGCACCGAAGCCTGCACCCTGGCGCTGCGCCCACCGGGGCGCACCATGGTCTTTCGGCTCATGGAGGCCATCTTAAAGCAAAGATGCTGCTTCAAGCGCTTGCGTCGGCCCTGGCCGGTGCGGCCCCGGCCGCACCGGCGGCACGTCACACCGCTGCCGGCCGGCGCGCGGGCCGGGTCTGCTCGTAGGCGTGGCCCACCTGCAGCAGCACCGGCTCCCCGAGGGGGCGGCCGAGCAGCTGCATGCCGATGGGCAGGCCTGCCGCGTCATGGCCGACCGGGACGGACAGCGAGGGTATCCCGGTGATGTTGGCGGGGGCGCAGAGGCGTACATAGGCGTCGGAGACCCCCTCGACGGTACCGTCCGACCAGGTGATCGCCGCGTCGTCCGCCCGCACCGCCGTGGCCGGGACCGTCGGGGCGGCGATCACGTCGACGTCCTCCAGCAGGCGGGCCCAGGCCTGCTGCATGAGGGTGCGCGAACGCTGGGCGCGCAGGTAGTCCCCGGCCGGCATCAACGCGCCGGCTTCGAGGAGGATCCGCACGTCGGCCTGGTACAGCTCGGGGACGGCGCGAAGAGTGCGCTCGTGGTAGGCGGTGGCCTCCGGCACCATCAGGCCCCACTGGGTGGCCTGGATGTAGCGCGTCATCGGGATCTCGACCTCGACGAGCTGCGCTCCGAGGCTTTCGAGTTCGGCCGTGGCGCGCCGGACCGCGGCCTCCACCTCCGGGTCGACGTGGTCGAAGTAGTAGTTGCGCGGCACGCCGATGCGCAGGCCCGTCAGTTCCACGGCGCCGCCCGGCCGGTAGCTCGGACCGGAGGTGGTCAGGGAGGCGGGGTCGCGGGGATCGTGGCCGGCCAGGGCGGACAGGACCAGGGCGGCGTCCTCCACGGTGCGGGTGATCGGGCCCACGTGGTCCAGCGACCAGGACAGGGACGTCACACCGTGGCGGGGGACGAGGCCGTAGGTCGGTTTGAGGCCGACGACTCCGTTGAGCGCGGAGGGCACCCGGATCGATCCGCCGGTATCGGTGCCCAGGGCGAAGGTCGCGGCGCCCGCGGCGACGGCGACGGCGGAACCGCCGCTGGAGCCGCCGGCGACCCGGTCCCGGTCCCAGGCGTTGCGGGTCTGCGGGGTGGTCAGGCCGTAGGCGAACTCATGGGTGTGCGTCTTGCCGAGCAGGACCGCGCCGGCCGCGGCCAGGCGCGCGGCGATCGTGCTGTCGGCCTCGGCGCGGTGGTCCGCCCGGACCCGGGAGCTGGCCGTGGTGGCCGCGCCGGCCACGTCGATCAGGTCCTTCAGCCCCATGGGGATGCCATGCAACGGACCGCGCAGACGGCCGGCCGTGACGTCCCGCTCGGCCTCACGCGCTGCCCGGCGGGCGTCCTCGGCCATGACGGTGACGTAGGCCTGAAGGTGCGGTTCCACCTGCTCGAGGCGGTCGAGGACGGAGTCCACCAGTTCGACGGGGGACAGCTCCCGTGCCCGGATCGCGTCGGCGGCTGCGGCGACGGACAGTTCATACGGCTGCATCGTTCTTCTCCTCTGCGGCGCGGTAGGCGGCGGCGGGCGGGGTGTCCGCGAAGTCCAGCTCCCGCAGGACCGCGACGACGGACTGGATGTGGTCGGCGGTGGCGGCCACTGCGGCGAGCCGGTCGGCCGGCAGGGGGAGACCGGCGCGGTCGGCCCAACGGGCCGCCTCCGAGGGCGTGAGTTCGGCAGCGGACATGAACGTTCTCTCCTGATCGGACTGAGAGGGCCTGATCGGCCCTGAGGAGACCCGGCCGGCCCTGAGGGGGCCGGAGCGGGGGAGCGGTCCTGGGTGACCGGGCAGCCGGGGAAGCCCTCCACGCCAAAAGCCAAGGGTTTGCTTTAGCTGACGCTAGGTCCTACGGTGGATTAAAGCAAACCGATTGCGTTTAGCGGGAGGGGGCACATGCCCAACGCCACGTCGGAAGCGCCCGCGCCGGCCTACGCCCCGTCACCCCCACCCGCGCGACCTCCTTCGCCCCCGACGCGTCGGTCCTCGCCCCACTCCTGGCCGCCCCCAGCGCGCCGACGCCGCACTCCGCACTTCGCATTCCGCACGCCGCACTCCGCACCGCGGACGACCACCTCCACCGCGACCACTGACGAGCAAAGGAACGACGGACCATGAAGGCTTCACCGGCCGACCGGACCACCGC
>NZ_JAKNTA010000036.1 GCF_022288725.1 Kitasatospora sp. A2-31
GGATGCGCAGTGCCATCTCGCGAGGAATCTTCCGGAGTTCGGCCTGCGCCTCGGGGCGGAAGACGGTTCGGTACTCACTCACTGCGCGCCAGCGTCTCCCTCATGATGTCCTCGATCGGGATGCCGGGTGCGGGGTTGGCCATGCGCTCGTCGATGATCCGGTTGATCTCGCGCTCTTCCCACTCCTGGTACTTGCGCAGCACCTCGATGGAGACCACGGCGGCGACTTCCTTGCCGCGGCGCGTAATCACCGTGGGCACGTCGTCGCGGTCGGCGCGCTCCACGACCTCCGCCAAGTGTGCACGCACGTCGCGGATGGACTCTATGGGCAGTGGCTGCGTCATGCGCCCAAGCGTACCGACCGTCCCATGTGTACACAACGGGGTGCGCAGTGGTGGGCGGCCCGCCGTGCCGCGGTCGCGCGTGCTGGATGTACTGGATGAACGGCCACTGTGCTGGATCGGTGCTGGATGCGAGCCGCCGGTACCCCGTTTTTGCAGGTCAGAGCAGTGTCCAGGATGTTCCGCTTCAACGTCTGACCCCTGCGTGGATCCGGGACCGCCCGGCCGTCGTCCTCGGACGGTGGCCGGGCGGTCCGGTTTCGAGACGGCGGGACATCGACTTCCCCCGGCGGTCGATTTCTCGACTTGCCATCAGATGCAGTCGATCACTCGATGGGGAACCATGACTCGTTGGAACAGACCTGCCCTGAGCCGCCGGACGCTGCTGGGCGGGACCGCGGCCGCCGGGTTCAGCCCAGCAGGTGGGCGTTGACCGCCCGGGCCGCCTCGGCCAGCTCCGGCAGCTCCACCAGCTCGATCCCGGCCGCCTCCAGCAGCGCCGCGCCCTGGGTCTGCGCGACGAAGGTGGCCGGCTCGCGCCAGGCCACCACCACCCGCGGGACGCCCGCCGCGATCAGCAGTCGGGCGCACGGTCGCGGCCGGGAGGCGCGTCGCCCGCACGGCTCCAGCGAGCTGTAGACGGTGGCGCCGCGCAGCCGGGGGTCGTCGGCCGGGAGCTTGGCCAGGGCCGCCTCCTCGGCGTGGTCGTGCGGATCGGACTCGCGGCTGTAGCCCTCCGCCAGCACCTCGCCGTCGGCGCCGACGATCACCGCGCCGACCGAGAACGCCGTCGCGGACGGCGGGCACTGGCGGGAGAGCTCGACGGCCCTCCGCAGGAAGTCGAGGTCGGCGGTCACGGGGCGGGCTCCTTCGGGGCGTACCTGAGCAGGACGACGTCGCCCACGGTACGTGCCTCCAGCAGCCGCATCCGGCGGGCGGGGCCGCCGGGGAAGGCCGCGGGGTGGACGAAGCGCGGCGCGTCCGCCTGCCCGACCAGCAACGGGGCGACGGCCAGCTGGAGTTCGTCGGCCAGGCCCCGGGCCAGGAACTGGGTGTGCACGCCGCCGCCGCCCTCGACCATCAGCCGGCGCACCCCCCGCGCCCCGAGGTCGTCCAGCACCGCGCCGAGGTCCACCGTGCCGCCGAGGGCCACCACCTCGGCCAGCCCGTCCAGAGCGGGGCGCAGCACGGCCGCCCCGGCGTCGGTGGTGTACGCCAGCCTGGCGCCGCCGGTGTGCCAGAACCGCAGCGACGGGTCGAGCGCGCCGCTCGCGCTGAGGGTGACCTTCAGCGGGTACTCGGGCCGGCCGGCCGCCAGCCGGGCGGCCCGCCGGGCGGGGTCGTTGACCAGCAGCCGGGGGTTGTCCGCGCGCAGCGTGTTGCCGCCGACCAGGATCGCGTCGCTGGCGGCGCGCTCCTCGTCGACCCGGTCGAAGTCGGCCGGGTTGGAGAGCAGCAGCCGCTCGGGGCCGGCGTCGTCGAGGTGTCCGTCGAGCGACACGGCGGCGCTCAACAGGACGAAGGGGCGCGGGGCGGTCATGGTGGAACCGTTCTCTCGGGTGCCGCTCCACGGTACGGCCCGCCGGCCGCGGGGAGCCGTACGAGGGCTGCTGTTCGTCCGGCGGTCCGCTGGCGGAGGGGCGGCGTTCGCTGAGGGGCCCCACCCTGGTCCGGACCTCGCACCGCCCCCACGTCGAAGGGCTGTCCCCGTGTCCCGTCTCTCCCGCGGCCTGCTGCCGCTGGCCGTCGCCGTCGCCGCCCTGCCGGTGCTCGCGCTGCCCGCCGGATCCGCCGCCGCCGTGACGTACGGCACTCCCACGATCACGCTCTCGGCCGGCTACCTCTCCGGCGCTGTCGGCGCCACCGGCGACCCGACGGTCACCGTCACCGTCGCGCAGAGCGGCGCCGCGGCCTCGGCGCTCACCGTCGCCGCCTCCGCCACCACCCGCAGCTCGGTCGCGCGCACCGGCGACGTCACGGTCACCGGCACCACCGGGACCCGCTCCCTCTCGGTCGCCGCCCAGGGCGTCGGCTACACCGACCTCACCATCAAGGTCACCGGCCTCGGCGGGAAGACCGCGACGAGGACGCTGCACTACGCGGCCTCGCCGGCCGTGCAGCACTCGGCCGACAGCCGCTACCTGACCGGCTCCAGCGACGCCTCGGCGGCGGTGGACGCTGGCGGCGGCTACATCGTGGTGGCCGACGACGAGTCCAACGTGCTGCGGCTCTACGACCGCAACGCCTCCGGCGCGCCGGTGCGCACCTGGGACTTCAGCTCGGCGCTCGGCGTCTCCAAGGAGATCGACATCGAGGCCGCCACCCGGGTCGGCGACACGATCTACTGGACCGGCTCGCTGGGCAACAACAAGGACGGCGTCGTCAAGACGGAGCGGCACACCGTCTTCGCCACCACCGTCACCGGCTCGGGCGCGAGCACCCAGCTGGCGCTCGCGGGCGAGTACACCGGTCTGCGCGCCGACCTGATCGCCTGGGACAAGGCCAACGGGAACCGCTACGGCTTCGCGGCGGGCGCGGCGGACGGCCAGGCGCCCAAGCAGATCGACGGCTTCAACGTCGAGGGTCTGGAGTTCGCGCCGGGCAGCACCACCACCGCGTACGTGGGCTTCCGCGCGCCGCTGACCCCGGCGGTCACCGGCGGCCGGGCGCTGATCGTGCCGGTCACCAACTTCTCGTCGCTGCCTGGCGGTTCGGCGCACGCCGCGTTCGGCACGCCGATCGAGCTCGACCTCGGCGGGCTCTCCGTCCGGGACATCCGGCGCAACGCGCTCGGCCAGTACGTCATCGTGGCCGGTTCGTGGGCGGCGGACGACAACTCCGACCCGTACGCGCTCTACGGCTGGGACGGCCGGCCCGGTTCGCAGCCGGTCAAGCTGCTGGACCTGCCGACCTCCGACGCGGGCGGCTGGGAGGCGGTGCCGGACGTGCCGGACCTCACCGTCCCGGGTGCCCGGGTGCAGCTGATCACCGACGACGGCTCGGCCGACCTGTACGGCGACGGCGTCGCGGCCAAGGACCTCACCCACCCGGAGTGGAAGAAGTCGCGGACCACCTGGTTTACCGTCAACTGAGGTTCACTGCAGGTGGAGAGCCCCCGCCCGGGCCCCGGCGGGGGCTCTCGCGCGCTGCGCTCAGATCGCCATATGAGACGAATCTTCTCGTCATGCGGGATGGGGAGTAGCGTCGGAGGTGCCGGAGATCGACCGCACCCGAGGGGGATCCGCCATGACCGGACCACAACGCGACGCCGTCTACACCCACGGCCACCAGGAGCCGGTACTGCGCTCGCACAGCTCGCGCACCGTCGACGACTCGGCGGCCTACCTGAAGCCCGAACTGCGGCCCGGTCAGGCCGTGCTGGACGTCGGTTGCGGTCCCGGCACGATCACCGCGGACCTGGCCGGGCTGGTCGGCCCCACCGGCCGGGTGGTGGCCGTGGACACCTCGGCCGAGGTGCTGGAGGCGGCGGCCCGGGTCGCCGCCGGGCGCGGGCTGGCCAACGTGGTCTTCGAGGTCGCCGACGTCCACGAGCTGCCCTACGCCGATGGCGAGTTCGACGTGGTGCACGCCCACCAGGTGCTGCAGCACGTGGCCGACCCGGTGGCCGCGCTGCGGGAGATGCGCCGGGTGACGGCGGAGGGCGGCGTGGTCGCGGTCCGGGACGTCGACTACGCGAGCATGACCTGGTACCCGGAGGTGCCGGAGCTGGGGCGCTGGCTGGAGCTGTACCGGGACGTCGCCCGGGCCAACGGCGGCGAGCCGGACGCCGGCCGGCGGCTGCTGTCCTGGGCCCGCGCGGCGGGCTTCCCGGAGGTGACCGCCACGTCCAGCAGCTGGACCTTCGCGACGCCGGAGCAGCGCGCCTGGTGGGGCGGGATGTGGGCGGACCGGATCGTGGGCACCGGCATCGCCAGGACGGCGGTGGCCGAGGGGTTCGCGGACCGCGCGGAGCTGGAGCGGATCTCGGCCGGCTGGCGCGCCTGGGCCGCGAACGGGGACGGCTGGTTCGCGATGCTGCACGGGGAGGTGCTGGCGCGCGGTTAGCTCCGCCCGGGGCGCCGGGGTGGGCCGGGGAAGGCCGCGAAGAGCCCTTCGCAAGATCGGGTAGAGTCGCGCGTCCGTTCCCATGGTCGCCCGCCGCCCGGCGGTCGGTCGGTCCACGGAGCGTTCGAGTCGAACTGCCGAGCTGATGCCCGCGAGCGGCGGGCCGGGGGAGTCCAACGTGTCCAAGCCCGAGCCCGATGCGTCCGCGCCCGCGCCGGCAGCCGCGCCCGCACCCGCGCCCGACGGAGCCGGGCCGGAGGTGGCGGTGACGGCGGAAGCGACGGCGGCGGTCGGGCCGGACCCGGCGGCGGTCGGGCCGGACCCGGCGGGGGTCGGGCCGGACGCGGACGAGGGCGCGGCCCCGGCCGCCGCGACGGCGCCCGCCGACCGGGTCGAGCTGACCAAGCCGGCTGCGGCGGCCGTCGAGGAGCCGGTCCCCCCCGCCGGCCCCGTGTCCGCCGGCCCCGCGCCCGCCGGGCCCGACGATCCCTGGGCGGCTCCCGCGCCCGGCGCCACCCCGTCCGCTCCGCACACCCCGTCCCTGCCGTACGCCCCGCCGCTCGCCGGGCAGGTTCCGCCGCCGGGGCGGATCCCCCCGCCCGCCGCCACCGGCTGGGCCACCGTCCCGCCCGGCGCGCTGAGCGGCTACCAGCCCGGCTACGCCTATCCGCAGGAGCCCGGCGCCACCAACGGCTTCGCCGTCGCCGCGCTGGTCACCGGACTGCTCTGCCTGTGGCCGCTCCCCCTGGTCTTCGGCATCGTCGCCCTGATCCAGCTCCACCGGCGCAACGAGCGCGGCCGCGGCATGGCCGTGACCGGTGTCGTCCTCGGTGCGCTCGGCACGCTCGGGCTCCTGGTGGGCCTCTTGGGCGTGGTCGCCGCCGGCGTCGACGCCACGGAGGACGCCGACCGCCCCGCCCGCGCCCCCAAGGCTCCGCCGGGCGGCGTGGTCTGGTCCTCGCTCAAGGCCGGCGACTGCTACAACCTGCCCGGTGACCACTCCGGCACCGGCCGCGGGTCCGGCACCGCGGACCAGTCGGTCCTCTGGGTGAGCCGGGTGCCCTGCCTGCTCCCGCACCAGGGCGAGGTGGCCGGCACCGCCCGCATCCCCGAGAGCGACGGCCCGGGCTACCCGGGCGAGCCCCGGGTCCGCGAGCGCGCCGCCGCGCTCTGCGGCCCGGTGCTCGACGAGTACGCGCTCGACTACTGGGCCGTGCCGGACGGCATGGACGAGGTCTACCTCTACCCGAGCCGGGCCAACTGGAAGTCCGGCGAGCGCGACGTCACCTGTGCCTACGAGGACCGCGACGGCCAGCACCGCGGGAGCGTCCGCACCGACCGGGCCGCGCTGAACCCGGCCCAGCTCGCCTACCTGGAGGCCGCCCGGGCCTTCAACAGCGCGTACTGGGACGAGCCGGACGCCGAGATCGACGAGGCGGCCCCGGAGTATCGGACGTGGGCCCGGAAGATGGCCGAGGCGTCCCGCAAGGAGGCCGAGGACCTCTCCAGGACGTCGACGAACTGGCCGGAGGGCGCCCGGCCGAAGGTCGCCGAACTGGCGGCCGCCCAGCGGGAGGCGGCGACCGCCTGGGACACCGCCGCGAAGACCACCGACGGGACGGCGCTCGAACGCGAGGTGCGGCGGGCGAGGACGCTGGTGGCGAAGTCGACCAGGCTGACCACCGAGATCCGGCGCGAGCTTGGGCTCTCGACCGGCGAGCAGGTCGGCGACATCCAGGCCTGACGGCGTCCGCAGCGCTCGGGGGCAGGCCGCGCCGGCCGGACCTCCGGCCCTCCGACGCGCCGGTTACCCGGCGTTAACAGGGGCCGTACGCGCCGGTAGCGCGGTGCGCGTAGCGTCCGGTGGACGCGGCCCCGGCCCGAGCCCCCACGCGGGCCGGGGCCCGGCCGTCACGCGGGCCGGGGCCCGGGCCGTCACGCCGCGGTCCGGGCGGTGGTCCGGCACGCCCTAAGCTCGCCGCCATGGACACCTTTCGGGTGATGCGGCAGGACGACAACGGCAACCGCTTCCCGGTCGCGGAGGGCCTGGCCCGGGACGAGGCGGAGCAGCTGGCGGCCGGGTTCGAGGCGCGCGGCCACAAGCAGCTGTACTGGGTGGAGCCCACGGCCCGGCCGATGGAGGCCACCGGGGCGATCGGCGGCATCGGCGCAGCCGCAGCCGCAGCCGCAGCCGCAGCCGCAGCCGCGGTCCCGACCTCGACCTCGACCTCGGCCCCGGCCCCGGCCCCGGCCCCGGCCCCGTCCGCGGACGCGGTCGCAGGCGCCACCGCCACCAGCACCACTGCTACGACGACGACCGGCGCGAGCGTGCCGGCGAACCGGATCGTGGTCGGCGGTGCGCTGATCCACGGCGGCCGGGTGCTGGCCGCCCGCCGCAGTGCGCCGGCCGAGCTGGCCGGGCGCTGGGAGTTCCCCGGCGGCAAGGCCGAGCCCGGTGAGACCGAGCCGCAGGCGCTCGAACGCGAGCTGCTGGAGGAGCTGGGCGTCCGGGCCAGGGCGCTGCAGCGGCTGCCGGGGGCCTGGCTGGTCCGGCCGGGCCTGGAGCTGCGGTTCTGGGCGGCCGAGCTGCTCTCCGGCGAGCCCCGGCCGCTGGAGGATCACGACGAGTTGCGCTGGCTCGGCCCCGGCGAACTGGCCGACGTCGACTGGATCGACCACGACCGGGCCGTCCTGCCCGACCTCGCCCGGCTGCTCGATCCGGCACCCCCGTCCGCCTGAGCGACCGCCCGTCAGGAGCCGCCACCCCTCGGGCGGCCGTTCCCTCCGAGCGGCCGGCCGGGGGCAGTCGAGCTCCGGAGCAGCTGGGCCCCCCGCGCGCAATACGCCAGGTAGGTCAATCGGACAAGAAGACCCAGAAGCCGGGATAGCCTGGGTTCAGCTGGGTATGTCACTTTTCGGCACTATTCGTCACCATCGGTGAGCCGTTCCAGCCGGCGACGCCGATCCCGACCAGAGCCGGAGGCCCCGTCGGTGTCGACTACCGGTAGCGGCGGCGGGGGCGCGCGACGCACGGGCGCCCGGGGGAGCGCAGCCGCCCGCGCGCGGCTGCGCCGCGGCACGCGCCCGGCGCCGCCCCAGCCGCCGGCCGGCCGCCGCCGCCGCCGCAACACCACCGCTCCGGGGGCCGCTGCCCCCGCCGCCGCCGACCCTTCTGCCGCCGCCACACCCGCCGCCCCCGCCGCCCCCGCCGCTCCCACCGAGCCCCCGGGCCGGCCTGCGCCCTCCCTCGTCGTGGCCGACGTGACCCCGCCCGCCGCCGTCCGCAGCCGGCCCGGCCGGCCGTTCCCCGGCGCCGCCGGCGCCGAGCCGGGCGGCTCCGGCGAGCGAGCCGAGGGAAACCTGCTCGACGTGGTGAAGGTGGCCATCGCGATCCTGGACACCGCCGGCCGGGTGGTCCTGTGGAGCCCGGCCGCCGAGGAACTGCTCGGCTGGCCGAGCGAGCTGCTGGTCGGCCGCCGGATCGACGAGCTGATCCCGGACGAGGACCAGGTGGCCCGGATCCGGGTCGCGATCCAGGCCACCCTGCGGCACGGCCGCTGGACCGGCCCGGCCGAGCTGCGCGACCGCGACGGCGTCCCGGTGGCGGTCGACGCCCGGATCTCCCTCCTGGTGGACGGCGACGGCACCCCGTTCCTGCAGGTCAACCTGGCGGAGGCGGCCGCCGTCCGGGCCGTCGAGCGCGACCTCGCGGTCCGCGACGCGCTGTTCGAGCAGTCCCCCCTCGGGATCGCCGTCCTCGACACCGACCTGCGCTACACCGCCGTGAACCGGACCCTGGCCGCGATGAACGGCATGGCCACCGAGGACCACGTCGGCCGCACCACCGGCGAGACCCTGCCCGAGCGCGCCGCCGACGAGATCACCGCCATCCAGCGCCAGGTCCTGGCCACCGGCGAGCCGGTCATCGACGTCACCCTCGCCTCGCCGGTCACCGCGCGCTCCGGCTACCGCTCGATCTCCTACAGCCGGATGACCGACCGGGCCGGCCGGGTCCTCGGCATCTCCGGCACCGTGATGGACGTGACCGAGCGTTACCGGGCGGTGGCCAAGGTCGAGCACGCCCGGCGCCGGCTCTCCCTGCTGAACGAGTTCGGCTCCCGGGTCGGCGACCTGCTGGACGCCTCACGGATCGCCCAGGAGCTGGCCGGCGCCGTCGTCCCCCGGCTCACCGACCACGCCGCGGTCATCCTGCTGCAGGCCGTCGCGCACGGTGACGACCTGCCCCGGCACGGCCACGACCGCCGCACCTCGCTGCTCCAGTTGGGCACCGCCTCCGTCCAGGACGGGCCCGAGGTCGAGGTGATGCTGCGCCGCGGAGCCCGGATCACCTTCGCCGAGGACTCCGCCTGCGGCCGGGTGCTGCGCACCGGCGTCCCCGAACTGCTCTCCGGTGCCGACCAGCTGAGCGACGTGACCTACCCCGGTGACCCGAAGATGCAGGCGGCGCACGACCTCGGCGTGCACTCGATGCTGGTGGTGCCGCTGCGGGCCCGCGGCATCGTGATCGGCCTGCTGCTGGTCAGCCGGGCCGGCTACCGCGAGGGCTTCGACCGCGACGACCTCGCCTTCACCGTAGAACTGGCCGACCGGGCCGGCAGCTCGCTCGACAACGCCCGGCTCTACGCCCGCGAGCGCACCGCCGCGCTCACCCTCCAGCGCACCCTGCTGCCGCAGCAGGTGCCGCAGCCCACCGGCGTCGAGGTGGCCTACCGGTACGTGCCGGGCAGCAGCGGCACCGAGGTCGGCGGCGACTGGTTCGACGTCATCCCGCTGCCCGGGGACCGTACCGCCCTGGTGGTCGGCGACGTGATGGGCCACGGGCTGCGGGCCGCCGCCACCATGGGCCGCCTGCGCACCGCAGTCCGCGTGCTGGCCGCCCTGGACCTGCCGCCGGACGTGCTGCTGCGGCACGTCCACGAGCTCGCCGACGACCTCGCCCAGGGGCCGGACGAGGCGCTGCTGGCCACCTGCGTCTACGCGGTGTTCGACCCGGCCACCGCCCGGCTGACGGTCGCCAAGGCCGGCCACATCCCGCCGGTGCTGGTCGTCCCGGCCGACGAGGCGGAGGAGCCCACCCGGACCGGCGGCCCGCTGCCCGGCGGCACCGGCCGGATCCTCGACCTCCCCTCCGGCGCCCCGCTGGGCGTCGGCGGCGTCCCGTTCGAGGCGGTCGAACTGAAGATCCCCGAGGGCAGCCTGCTCGCGCTCTGCACCGACGGCCTCGTGGAGTCCCGCGACAAGGACCTCGACGTCGGTCTGGGCCGGCTGATCACCGTCCTCCAGCAGCCCCACGCGTCGATCCAGGCGGCTTGCGAGGCGGTCCTGGGCACCATGGAGCAGGGCCGGGAGCCGGACGACGTGGCGCTGCTGCTGGCGCGGCTCGGCCACGGCCAGGCCGGGACGCCGACGGCCGGCTGGACGCTGCCCGCCGAACCGACCGCGGTCTCCCGGGCCCGCCGGCTGGTCCGGGCCGCCCTCGCCGAGTGGGGCGTCGAGGAGTTGACCGACATCGCCGAGCTGCTGGTCAGCGAGCTGGTCACCAATTCCGTCCGCTATGCCAGCGCACCCATCGGCGTACGGTTGACGCTGGGCGAGACGCTGCTCGTGGAAATCTCCGATCCGCTGCCCGACCCGCCCCGCGAGCGCCACGCGGCGGAGGCCGACGAGGGCGGCCGGGGCCTGGAGCTGGTGCGCCGGCTCGCGCTCCGGTGGGGCGCCCGGGCGGAGGGCATGGGCAAGGTCGTCTGGTTCGAGCAGGCGCTGCCGGGTAATGAGCCCGACGAGTCGGGAGCCGAGTAGGACGCGAGTAGAGCGGGGCTGCATATGCCATCGGTCGGCCGGGGGGAGCGCGCACTCCGGCAGGGGGCGCGAGCGTGGCATTGTGGTTGCGCGGGCGGTAGGACAAAAACCTTCGCCCGATCTGATGTTGTGATGTTGAGGGCGTGTGAACGCACCCCTCGATGATGAATACTCGGTCTTCTCGGCATCCGGACGGTCGCGGGTTTGGAGGGGTCGGTCCGTTGAACAGCACCCCGGCGCGTAACGCGCCGAGCAGCAGCGGTCATGCCGCTGTGCCCGGGCAGGCCGGCTCGCCGCACCTGCCCGCTCACGGCGCGGCGACGGCCGCCGCGCACCGCCCCGGCGGCGCCGCCCGCACGGCGGTCGGCACCGACCAGTGGGGCGCCGGGGACCCGGGCTCGATCTACGAGTACATCCGGGTGGCGACCTTCGCGATCGGCCCCGACGGCCGGATCAGCCAGTGGAGCGAGCGCGCCGCCGAGTTCTTCGGCCTGCCCGCCGCCGAGGCGGTCGGCGCCGACCCGATCAGCACCTTCGTCCCGCGCGAGCTCTGGCAGCGCGGCCGCGCCCGGCTGGAGCGCACGCTGGCCGGAGAGGAGTGGGTCGGCACCGCGCCCTACCGCGACGCCACCGGCGGCGAGGGGCTCGCCGAGCTCTACCTGATGCCCGACAGCGCGCTGCCCACCGCCGGCGCCACCTGTCTCGCCGTCGACCTCGGCCGCCTGCGCCGGATCGAGACCGACCTCGCCGCCTCGGTGGCCGTCTTCGGCCAGACCCCGACCGGCTTCGTCCTCTTCGACGAGCGGCTGCGGCTGCAGCGCGTCAACGACGCCTTCGCCTCCGGGATGGGCCTGGTCCCCACCGACCTCGAAGGCCTCACCGCGCACGACATCTTCCCGACCTCGGAGGCCGACCGGCTCACCGCCGCCCTCCGCAAGGTCCTCGCCACCGGCGAGCCCGTCTTCGACCTGCGCTTCCACTCCGCCGTCCCGACCCGGGACGGCAACCGGCTCTGGGCCGTCTCGCTCTACCGCCTCAACGGCTCGGCCGGCCAGCCGATGGGCGTCGCCGGGCAGGTCTCCGACGTCACCAGCCGGCACGTCGCCGAGCGCGAGGCCGACGGCGTCCGCCGCAACCTCGCCCTGCTGAACGAGGCCAGCGCCCACATCGGCTCCACCCTCGACCTGGAGACCACCGCCAAGGAGCTGCTGGACGTCGTCGTCCCGCCGTTCTGCGACCTCGCCACCGTCGACCTCTACACCGCGCTGCTCTCCGGGGAGAGCGTGCCCAGCGCCGGGCGGCTCGGCGACACCGTGCTCACCGACGGCAGCGGCGAACTGCGCCGGGTCGCCGTCTCCAGCGTCGTCGGCGGTGCCTCGTCGGTGCTCGGCTCGGTCACTGGCCTGCCGATCGCCGAGGCGGGCGGCACCCTCTGCTACCCGCGCCGCTCCCCGCACGCCCGGGCGCTGCGCACCGGCCGCAGCGTCGTCCCCGAGCCGGGGCCCGACCCGCTGCTGCGCTCCACCCTGATCGTCCCGCTGGTCGCCCGCGACCAGGTGCTCGGGCTGGTCCAGCTCTCCCGCGCGATCGGCAGCGAGCCCTTCGACGCCCGCGACGTCGCCATCGCCGAGGAACTGGTCGCCCGGGCCGCCGTCTGCATCGACAACGCCCGGCTCTACCGCCGCGAGCACGAGCGCGCGCTGATCCTCCAGCGCAGCCTGCTGCCCCCGGGCAACCCGGCCGCCAGCGGCCTGGAGATCGCCTGCCGCTACCTGCCCAGCAACAACAACACCGAGGTCGGCGGCGACTGGTTCGACGTCATCCCGCTGCCCGGCAACCGCACCGCGCTGGTCATCGGCGACGTGATGGGCCGCGGCCTGCGGGCCGCCGTCGCGATGGGCCAGCTGCGCACCGCCGTCCGCACCCTGGCCATGCTCGACCTCGACCCGGCCGAGGTGCTCTCCGCCCTCGACGAGATCGCCCGCGGCCTCGGCGACGACACCGCGCCCGCGGTGACGCCCACCCCGTACGGGCGGCTCACGTCGAGCGCCGACGAGGAGGCCCGCGAGGTCTACCTGGCGACGTGCGTCTACGCGGTCTACGACGCCGTGACCCGGCGCTGCACCTTCGCCAACGCCGGCCACCTGCCGCCCGTCCTGCTCAGCCCCGGCGAGCCGGCTCGGATGCTCGACGTCCCGCCGGGCCTGCCGCTCGGCGTCGGCGGCGAGCCGTTCGAGGAGGTCGAGCTGACCCTGCCGGACGGCGCCGTGCTCGGCCTGTACACCGACGGCCTCGTGGAGAGCCGCAAGCACCAGCTGGACGAGGGCCTGCGCGCCTTCCGCACCGCGCTGTCCGCCGAGGGCAGGGGGCTGGAGGACCTCTGCGACCACGTCCTCGGAGAGCTCATCCCGCACCACGGCGAGGACGACATCGCCCTGCTGATGGCCAAGGTGCACGCCTTCCCCGAGGACGCCGTCGGCAACTGGTTCCTGCCGCCGGAGCCGACCTCGGTGGCGAAGGCCCGCGAGCTGGCCTGCAGCTGGCTGCTGGCGCGCGGCCTGGACGAGCTGGTCGACACCACCGAGCTGCTGGTCAGCGAGCTGGTCACCAACGCGCTCCGGCACGGCCGGGGCGATATCCGGCTCCGGCTGCTGCGCGACCGCACCATGGTCTGCGAGGTCTGGGACGACGGCTACGCCCAGCCGCGCCAGCGCCGCGCGCAGGAGACCGACGAGGGCGGGCGCGGGCTCCAGCTGGTCAGCCTGCTGGCGGAACGCTGGGGCAGCCGGCGCACGCCCAAGGGCAAGATCGTCTGGTTCGAGCTGGCCCTGTAGCGGCGCCGGGCCGGCGGTCCGGTCCCCGCTCCCCGCCCCGAGGGGGCGCACCGGTGCCGACAGGCAGATGCCGAAAGGGAGCAGGCGCGAGCCGCCGGCGGAGGAGGTGGCGCCGCCGACCCTCGGCACCGGGCCGCATCGCCCCGCAGGCGAGCGGCCGATCCCGGCTCCGCCGACCGGGTGCAGTCACCGGGCGGCCGACGTGTCGGCGGGCCCGGCCGCAGCCGGGCGGCGTTCGATGGCCGGCATGCGCGTCCGCCCGCTCACCACCGCAGCCGCCGCGCTGCTGCTCGCAGCCGGCCCGCTGGCCGGCTGCTCCGGCGCCCCGGCCCCGGCCCGCACCCCGGCGCCCGTCCCCTCCTCCGCGGACCCGGTCGCGGTCACCGGCGACGTCCGCCCCTACGAGCGGGACGCCGTCCGCGACGGCGGCACGCTGCGCTGGGCGCTGGACGCCGTCCCGGCCACGCTGAACGTCTACCAGGGCGCCGCGACCGCCGACTCGGCGCTGCTCGCGCACGCCCTCTACCCCGCGCTGTTCCGGCCGGACGAGCACGGCCGCCTCGTCGCCGACCCGGACTACCTGGAGTCCGCCGAGTCCACCCCGCCCGGGCAGCTGCCGCAGGTGGTCACCTACCGGCTCAATCCGCACGCCGTCTGGAGCGACGGCAACCCGCTCTCGGTGGCCGACTTCACCGCCCAGCGGGCCGCGCTCTCCGGCCTCGACCCCGCCTACGGGGCCGCCCGGCCGGCCGGGTACGGCGCGATCGACTCGATCACCCAGGGGGCCGACCCGCACGAGATCAGAGTCGCCTTCCGGCAGCCCTACGCCGAGTGGCGCTCGCTGTTCGGCCCGCTCTACCCCGCGGCCGAGACCGCGACCCCGGACGCCTTCACCCGGCCGCTCGCCGGCGGCCCGCACCTGACGGCGGGGCCGTTCCGGCTCACCGGGTACGACCCGGCCGGTGGCCGGGCCACCGCGGCGCGCAATCCGCTCTGGTGGGGAGAGCGGCCCAAGGCCGACCGGATCGAGTTCCTCGCCGTCCCGGCCGAGCAGCGGCTGGACGCGCTCGACCAGGACCGGCTCGACATCGCGCCGGTGACGACGGCGGTCGACCGGGCCTCGGCGGCCCCCGGCACCTCGGCCGACCAGGCCCAGGCCGCCGACGAGGCGCTGCGGCGCGCGCAATCGCTCCCCGGTGTCACCGTGCACCGGGCGTCCGCGCCCTCGCTCACCCAGCTCACCCTCAACGCCGCCCGCGGACCGCTCACCGATCCGTCCGTCCGGCTCGCCCTCGCCCGGGCCGTCGACCGGCGGCGGATCGCCGAAGCCGCACTCGCCCCGCTCGGTCTCGCCGGCGCCCCGCTCGGCAGCCACCTGCTCGCCGAGGACCAGGACGGCTACCGGGACAACGCCGACGCCATCGGCCGCGCCGATCCGGACCGGCTGCTGGACGAGGCCGGCTGGAAGCGGCCGGCCCACGGCGGCACCCGGACCAGGGACGGCCGGGAGCTCGCCCTGTCGCTGCTCCTCCCGGCCGGCTCCGCGACCGCCCGGCGCACCGCCGACGCCCTGACCGCGGACCTCGCCGAGACCGGGATCGCCGTCCGGGCCGCGGCCGTCCCGGCCGACACCTTCGTCCCCGGCCACCTGGCCGCCGGCGACTACGACCTCGCCCTGTTCTCCTGGCCCGCCGGGCCGTCCCCGGCGGTCGACCAGCGCCCCGTCTACGCCAAGCCCCGGCCGGGCGCGGACGGCTCACTGGAGGCCGGCAGCAACTACGGCCGCACGGGGACCGAGGAGATCGACCGCCTCTTCGACCGGGCGGCGGCCGAACTCGACCCCGCGGCCCGCCTCGCCCTGCTCCAGGAGGCCGACACCCGGATCTGGCAGCTCGGCCACTCGGTGCCGCTCTACCAGCGGCCGGACCTGGTCGCCGTCCGCGACGGGATCGCGGGCGCAGGCGCCTGGGGCTACGGCTGGCCCCGCTTCCAGGACATCGGCCTGCTCACCCCCTGACGGGGCGGACCTCCACCGGCGCAGCAGCGGCCCACTGCTCCAGCTGCCGCTCGACCAGGGCGATCCGGGCCAGTCCGGGGCAGTTCTTCCGGGCCCGTTGCAGGGCGACCCGCGCCTCGTCGAAGCGCCCGGTGGCGCCGAGCGCGGCGGCCAGCGAGCAGTCGGCCTCGGCTCGCCAGAACCGGGCGAAGTACATTCCGCGCTGCCCATGGCCGGCGGCAACAGCGTCGTCTAGCCGGTTCTCCAGACGGGCGAAGTCGATCGCGGCGGGGACGTTGCGGAGCACGGCCTTCGGCGGACCGTTGAACTCACCCATGATGGTCATCAGCCGGGGCAGGTACCGGTCGGGCGGGAGCTCGCCGGCGTCCGCCGCCCCCACGATCGCGCTGCCGATGATCAGAGCGGCGTCGACGGCGTCGGCCTGCGAACCCGCCTGCGCCAGACAGCGGCGGCCCCGTTCCTCGGCGTCGGCGTAGCGGCCCTCAGCGAGCGCCAGAACCGCCAGGTCGAAGTCCGGGTTGTCCTCGGGGGCCAGCTCCGGAGCCACGGCCCGCAGCTCGGCGATCCGCCCCTGCCAGAGGGCGACCCCGGCCCGGATGTTGGCCTCGGAGCCGAGGGCCAGCGAGGACGGCCGGAAGGGCATCAGCAGGAGGATGCGGCCGGTTCCGGTCGTCCCGCGCAGCGATCGCAGGACCCGAGCGGCAGTCGCGCTGAGGATGCCCGCGCCCACCGGCCAGTACGCCGTGCCGCCCGTTGCCAGCCAGAGAGCCAATGCGCTCTGGAGACCGACGGAGAGGGCGGTGCCGAGCCAGACCCGCAGGCGGGCCATCGGCGCCCGGGATATGCACCAGTTGACGTGCAGCGGGCCGGGGACCGCCCTGAGCTGGACGAGCGATCGGCCGATCACGGCCTCGGCCACGATCCGGCCGTAGCCGAGGCTGACGAGGAAGACCACCTTGCTCTGCAGCCGGGCGGTCAGCAGCACCCAGAGTTGCGCCAGGACGGCCGAGAGCCCGTACCCCGCGAGGTAGAGCGTCGGGACGAGGCCGAGGTCGGCTCTCCCGGTCAGGAACAGCCCGGTCACCGACACGGCGGCGAGCAGCAGCCAGAGGAAGTTCTTCACAGCCGGACAGGGTGACGGAAGGAGGCTTGCGGGTGAAAGGTGTGTGATCCAGCTGTGATCTTGGTCCCGCCCGGGGTCGCCGTTTCGGCCCACCTGGGTGGTTCCCCGTACGATAGGAGGAAGCCGTGGCATGTCCTGCCCGGCGGGTGGACCGGTAGTAGCAGGCGGAACGGGCGGCGGCGATCAACAGGGATCGCCGGTCGGCGTCTCGCGGGCCGGGCGCCGCAACCCACGATTCCGGGAGAATCCGCTAGGCATGCCCACGCGCAACGACATCCGTAACGTCGCCATCGTCGCCCACGTCGACCACGGCAAGACCACCCTGGTCGACGCCATGCTGAAGCAGGCCGGCGCCTTCGCCGCCCACCAGCAGCTCGACGACCGCATGATGGACTCGAACGACCTGGAGCGCGAGAAGGGCATCACCATTCTCGCGAAGAACACCGCGGTCAAGTACCACCCCAAGGACGGCGGCGCGCCGATCACCATCAACATCATCGACACCCCGGGCCACGCCGACTTCGGTGGCGAGGTCGAGCGCGGTCTG
>NZ_JAKNTA010000037.1 GCF_022288725.1 Kitasatospora sp. A2-31
CCTGCCGCAGTGGGGCACGCTGTTCGCCCGGGCGGTCACCGAAACCGCCCGCCACCGCACCGCCACCCTCGCCGAGCACCGTCGGATCCTCGTCGCCGCCACCGCCCGCGCCGGCGACGACCCGACGGCGGTCGCGGTCCTGGAGGCGTTCCGCTCCGCCCCCGCCGTTTCGGCCGAGTCCCTGCGCGACCTGGTCCCGCACGACCCGCGCCCCGCCCTCACCCGCCTGCGGACCGCCGGGATCCTCACCCCGCACCCCCGCCTGCCCGGCGGCGCCCTGACCGAACCCCGCCTGCTGGCCCTCCTCGACGCCCCGTACGCGCCGCCGGCGGACCGCTGACGGTCGCTCAGCGGCGGGGCCTCTCGTCGGCGGGGGCGACCAGGCCCTGGTCGCCCCCGCCGGTCACGGCGAACCGGGCGACGGCGGCGACGCGGACGGCGACGGCGACGCCACCGCCGTCCGCGGGTAGGAGCAGCCCGGCGGAAGCGCCTGCTCGCCCTTCGCCACCCAGTAGGTGTCCGGCGTGGTCGGGCACGGCAGCGGACTCGGCCGGGTCATCGCACAGCGCGCGGCGGCCTCCCGGCCGAGGCTGCGGTACTCCCACCAGTCGGTCGGGCACCGGACGGGCGAGCCCGTCGGGGCGGGTTCGTGCTGGATGCGCCTGCATCCGCCGGTCGGGTAGTTGGAGTTGTCGCAGCTGTACTCGTCGGGCGGCGAGCACAGGGCGAACACCCCGAGCCCGCCGACCAGCAGCACGACGGAGGCCAGTCCCGCCCAGACGTCCTGCGGGCCGAATCGCCGGCCGGAACCTCCCGCGTCCATCCCGCCCCCCGGTTCACCGGACTCCACGCTCCCCCGCAGGGGGATACCCGCCCGGCCCCCGCCGTACGCCGCACCCCCCTCCTTGCACCCCCCTCCTTGCACCCCCCTCCTTGCACCCCCCTCCTTGCACCCCCCTCCTTGCACCCCGCTCCTTGCACCCCGCTGCCGTGCGCTCCTCCACCGTCCGGTGGGAGGAGGAGCGCCGGTGCCGGGTCAGGCCAGGCGGGTGGTGGCGTAGAACTCGATCGCGGTGTGCTGGTACTCGGCCAGGCCGGGAGTGACAGCCTCGTAGGCGGCGCGCCAGGACGGGTTCTGCACGCAGCCGAGGCCCATGGCGCGGAACTCCTCGGGCGTGACCGGGTGCAGCTCGGCGAGCGAGCGGTACTGGGCGTCGATCTCGGCCTGGACGGAGTCGGCGGAGGCCGGGGTGCCGGCCGCCAGCAGCTCCGCGAGGCGGATCATCCCGGCCGTTCGCTCGCGCTGGCCCGCCTCGAGCTCGGCGGCGTCCATCGTCGCGGTGCGGCGGTTGGTCGCCTCGGCGAGCTCGGGGAAGTCCTGGAGGCCGTCCTCGTACTGGTCGGGCTGGATGCCCTCGAAGAGGTTCTCCGGGCGGTTGATGGTCATGGGCTGGCCGTCCTTTCGGGATCGTTCCAGGTCGGCGAGGGTGCGGGCGACGGTGGCGGCCAGGGTGTCCAGCCGGTCCCGTTCGGCGAGGAGACGGTGGTGGTGGCCGCGCAGGGCCTCCACCTCGTCCACCTGCTCGGAGAGGATGCGGCCGATCTCCGGGAGGCCGACGCCGAGCGCCCGCAGCACGAGGATCTGTTGCAGCGCCAGGAGCTGCGTCTCCCCGTAGTGCCGGTGCCCGTTGGCGGCGATCCGGGCCGGCGGCAGCAGGCCGATCTCGTCGTAGTGCCGCAACGTCCGGGCGGTCACGCCCGACAGCCGGGCCACCTCCGCGATCGACAGGTCCATCGTCCTCGTTCCGTACCTTCGTCTCGCCGGGCCGGTCGTTCCGGCCCTGGTCATGACCGTAGAAGCTGCCGCAGCGTCAACCGCAAGCCCCGGCATTCACACCCTAGGCACACCGGGTCCGGTCCCGGCCGCAGCCGGCCCAGCAGGAGGACCTGCGGCGCGTGGCGCGGGGCGCGGGGCGCGTGGCGCGACCGGCAGCAGCAGCGAGCTGCCGACCGCATCCTGCTCGGCCGCATTCATCCACCTGAGCCGGCGCCCCATCGGTGCCGCTCACTCCCCCCAGGGCGCGGCAGTCGTGTCGAGCTCCAGACCGGTCACGCCGTGGGCCCGGCGTTCGCGGAGGAGTTCACCGCCGAGCGAGTAGCGGGGCGCGGCGGCGGCCGATCGGGCGGCGCGCTCCACGATCGCGTCGACGAGCGAGCGGACCATGGCCAGGCGGGGGTAGGCGGCGTGGATCCGCTTCTCCCACCCGGCGGTGATCTCCGCGTGGCGGCCGAAGTCGGCGACCACGCCGGCCCGGGTGAGGTGGCAGAGCAGACCGCGGCGCTCGGCGATGCCGGGCGAGGTGTGCAGGGCGATCGCCTCCCAGACGCGGTCGACGTCCGGCTCGGGGACCTCGTGCTGCCGCAGCAGGTCCGCCGCCAGGTCCGCGCCTTCCACCTCGAACCGGGCCTCGCCCTTCGCGAGGCTGCCCGTGCCCACGTCGTGCAGGACGGTGGCGGCGAACAGCAGGTCGCGGTCGTAGGCCGCGTCCGTCAGACATCCTTCGTGGGCGGCGAGGAGCTCGGCGAAGAGGAAGCTGCGCACGCTGTGATTGACGATCGGCGCGGCCTCCGAGGCGCGCACGGTGGAGAGGACGGCGTCGGCCAGAGGGCCGGTCGGCAGGTCGAGTGAGAGTTCCATGGGCGCAGGCTACGAAGCGGTCCGCCGCCCTCGACAGTGGCACGCGGGCCGTCCATCGCTAGGATCGTGCCATGTCGGTCGTTGAGGGGCACCGGGTCGCGGTGCTCGCGCTTCCCGGGGTCCTGCCGCTGGACCTCGGCATCGCGGTGCAGACCTTCGGGTCGGACCCGCACTACCAGGTCACCGTCTGCACTGATCCGTCCGCCGGACCGGTGTGCAGCGGCGGGTTCACGGTGGGCACCTCCGCGGGGTTGGAGGCGCTGCGGGACGCCGACACCGTCGTCGTCCCCGGCTACCTGGTCCCGGACGCTCCGGTTCCCGCTGCGTCGCTGTCCGCGCTGCGATCCGCGCACGCGCGCGGGGCGCGGATGGTGTCGATCTGCACGGGGGCGTTCGCCCTGGCGGCCGCCGGGCTGCTGGACGGACGCCCGGCCACGACCCACTGGCAGGACGCCGCTGCGCTGCAACGCCTGTACCCGAGGATCGAGGTCCGGCCGAACCAGCTCTACGTCGACGACGGCGACGTCCTCACCTCGGCAGGGGTGACCGCGGGCGTCGATCTGTGCCTGCACGTCATCCGACGCGACTACGGTGCCGCGGCCGCCAACGCCCGCGCCCGTTCGCTCGTCGCCCCGCCCCAGCGCCCGGGCGGCCAGGCCCAGTTCGTCGAGCGCTTCCGGCCCGCGTCCCGCGGCGAGGATCTTGCACCGGTCCGTGCCTGGATGCTCGACAACCTGGCCCAGCGCCAGAGCGTGGACGAGCTCGCCCAGCGCGCGCACATGTCCCGCCGGACGTTCATCCGCCGCTTCCAGCAGGAGACGGGCACCTCGCCGATGGCCTGGCTGACCGCCGCCCGCATCGACCGGGCGCGCGAACTCCTGGAGACGACGACCACCCCGGTCGAACAGGTCGCGCGCCTGAGCGGGCTGGGCAGCCCGGCCGCCTTCCGCGCGACCTTCCACCGCTACGTCGACACGTCCCCGGCGGGCTACCGGGCCACCTTCCGAGCCGGCCCTGCGGCGAACCGCCGCTGATCCTCATCGATGCGGGCGTCGAGGCCGCCGAGCAGATCCACGAGGGCGGGGCCGTGTCGTCATGTCCCGCGGACGCGGCGCCCCCGGGCGGGTCAGACCGCGGACTGGAACCTGGCCACCGGCACGGCGCCGGGCCGGTCCTCGTCCACGCCCGTCCGGCGGACCAGTTCACCGACGAAGGACGGTGCCCGGGCAACGAGTTCGCCGAGCGCCGGGCGCTCGGAGCCGTCGGCCGGCCCGGCTGCCGCACCGGTGGGGGTGGCGGTGTCGCTCATCGGTTGCCTCACCCTCTCAGGAGGAGTAGGCCCCGGCCCGTGGCCGAGGCCTTTCCTCCACGCTACCGATCCGAGTGACGTTCCATCAGATGGAGCCGGAGGGCGGCCGGTTCACGCAGGAGCGCACGGCGGGCGCACGCACGAGGGCGCCTGCCGGACCGATTCGGCCATCCGCCGCCCGTTCTCGCCCGACTTCAGCGACGGCGTCACGCCGCGGCTTTGTCGGCCGCCGCGTTCAGCGGCGTAGGCAGCCCGTCGTCCGCACGGCTGCTCCCGGCCCCGGGCGCAGCCGTGCGCTCACCTCTCCCCGTCGTGCCTGGCGTGCAGGTGGCCCCGCACCCGGGAACCGCGTGCGGGGCCGCTGCGGCGCCGGCTGTCAGCAGTGGGGCACGCCGGGCACGGCGTGGAACGCTCCGGCACCGTCGACGAACGGTGCGAAGGTCCAGGACGACCCGACCCCGGTGACCTGGCCGTACTGGTACACGTACGTGGTGTGGTACCAGACGTTGCCGGCGTTGCCGACGTTGTCGCCGGCCACCCAGCAGTCCGCCCAGACGTAGTCCCCGTTCGAGAGGAGCGTGCTGGTCGGGTGGTTCTGAGTGGCGTCGCCGAAGACACGTGCGTGGTAGCCGGTGTTCAGCTGGATCCACTGCGGGGCGGAGCCGTGGTTGTTCGGGTTGGGGTCGGCGACCGCCTGCGACGTCACGCCGAGGGCTGCCGCCCCGGTCAGGGCGAGTACGGCCACCAGCTTGGGCCTGATCCGGACCATTCTCATTGTTGCCTCCAACTCGATGAGCCGACGGGCTGTTTGACATCCACGGTGCGGGGTGGTGTGCCCGCCGTTCGAGTGATTCGATGAGGTTCGAAGACCCATGGCGCCGGCCGCTCGGACGGCCGGCGGCTCGCCCCCGGGGGGTACCGTGCTCTGCCTCGAAATGGACCGCGCCGTGCTCGCGAACACCCGGTTCGCGATCTCGCCGCTCGCCACCACGGTCGGCGCGCTCTGGCTCCTGCGCGACAGAGTGCCTGCAGGGGGCGGGAGTTGGCGGTGGCGGGTGCAGGACGCGGTGCGTGAGCGGAAGCTGGTGCTGTTGGGCTCGCTGTTCAGCGGTGCGTGGGACTACGTGCCGGACTTCCTGACCCCGCGGCCGCAGGCTCCGGAGACCGCGGTGCAGGAGGAACTGCACGCGGTGGCGGGTACCGGTTCCGCCCGCCTGTGCTGGGAGCTGCAGGTCATGGCTCGGGGCGTCGTCGAGGAGCGTCTGGTCGGCCGGGCGGTTCCGGTGGTCATTCGCGAGGCTCTGGAACGGGGCGAACGGGACTTCGCCGAGCGGGTGGCAGCGGAGCTGTACCGGCTGTGGGAGTGGGCCATCGCCCCGCAGTGGATGGCCCTGCGCAGCCGCATGGAGGAGGACATCGCCCACCGGGCGCAGACCATCGCCCGGCACGGCCTGTCCGGCATGCTGGCCGGCCTGCACCCCCGGGTGCTGTGGGGCGAGGATCAGCTGAGCGTGGTCAGCCGTTTCCAGGGCCGGGTCCCCGGCAGTACCGGTCTGGTCCTGATGCCCTCGGCGTTCGCCACTGACCTGCGCATGGTCATCGACTCGGTCCCGGCAGCGCCCGCCGGGAGGCAGCCCATGTTCAGCTACCCCTCCCGGCCCGGGCCGGACACCGGCTCCGGGCCGACGGTGCACGTCCTGCTCGGGGTGACCCGGGCCCGCCTGCTGGCGGATCTGCACACCGCCCGCAGCACCACGGAACTGGGCGAGCGGCACTTCCTGGCCGCCAGCACGGTCTCCTACCACCTCGGCATCCTGCACCGCACCGGACTGATCACCCGCACCCGCACCGGACCACGCGTCCTGTACCGGCAGACCCCCCGCGCCGCGGACCTCCTGGCCGGCCCGGATCCCCGCTGATGGCGATGGCCATGAACCGGGCGCGGCGCACGGGCCTGTCCCCGGCCGCCGGCCATGTCCAAAAGGATGGGTGACCGTGCGCACCAGGTACGCGCGGGTATCGGCGGCATTTCGCCGCTCGGCCTGTGACCACTACAGCCAGGCGTCCTGCCCACGTCCTCGGCGTCGGCGGCGCTCATCGGGGCGGGGCGTCGAAGGCGTCGGCGGCCGGGCGCACGTGGGCGCCGACGCCGAGCGGGGTGTCGTCGGCGATGTTGTACGCCTGGCCGGCGCGGCCGCCTTCGAGTGCGGCGGTGACGGCGCGGACCGCGTCGTCACCGTCCACCCAGGACAGGGCGCGGCCGTGGTCGGCGACTGAGCCCTCCGCGTCAGCAACTGCGGCCCGTCGCGGACGCCGGGCGGAGAAACTCGGTTGCCGACGCCGATCACGTGGTGGTCTGATGCCGCGGTGGCAGGTATGAGCATCACCCTGTGTCTCCCGGCGGAAGCGGCGGAACGGGTTGAGGACGCAGTCGCCGAGGCAATGGAGCCCTTCTACCTGGATGCCCCGGGCCGGGAGGAGAACCGCATCTGGGACTCCTGGAGGATCGTCAGCCGCGCCTTCAACGTGCTGCCCGGCCATGAGGCGGACCGCCGGCTGGTCGCTCCTCGCCCCAGCCGCTGGGGATACGTCGAGCCGCCGGTCAACGACTTCGGCTGGTGCGCCGGCGGGCCGCGCGAGCTGCTGGACTTCGGGGCCTCCACCGAGGAGGCCCGGCAATTGGCGGACGCGGTCTGGCTGCACTGGCACCAGCTGGCGGCCGAGCTGCCCGCCGCCCAGCCCCATGACGTCTACTACGACCGCCATGTGACCGAGGGCTGCGCCTACCCCCGCGAACAGGCCGCGGCGGACTACTGGTCCCAGCCCCTGCTGCGCGCCTACGAAGAACACCGGGCCGCACTCTCCACCGCGCGGTACTCCTCGGGCTTCCTCCTCCTCACCGACCCGGTCGTCCAGATCGGACGGGAACCCCGGGAACGGTTCGTCGAAAGGTGGGCGGCCGTGGCTCTGCCCCGTCGCAACGTGCTCTCGCTGGGCGGCTGGTGGTACGAGGACGGCGGCCCGGTGGCGCACGGTGCCTGCCGCCACCGGGATGACTGTCCGCACCGACCCGAGCTGCCGGACGGTCAGCAGCACATCGACCGCTACCTCGTCGACCTCCCGGGTGACACCCTCCTGGTCGGCCTGCACTGCCACGTGTGAGTAGTCGTGCGGGATCGCCGCGAGCGCATGGCCGTTGCTACTGGCTTGTCATGCAGCCTTGGCCGGGTAACGGGTCTGGTCGCGGATGGGGTGGTCGGCGGCCAGGAGGCGGCGCGGTCGGCGCCGTAGCGGCTGCTGGGATCCCAAGACCCCCACAGAGTCACTCATTGAGTCGCTCATCGGTCCCGTTTCCACGTCACGGTTGGCATGAGCTGGGCAGACTGGTCCCAGGGGCGAGGGGGCGAGGTGCCAATGGTGACGGGGAGAGACAACGGGTCAGTGCGCAACACCATCAACGGTGGAGTGTTCTTGAACACCGTGGTGCAGGGACGCGACATCACCGTACAGTTGCCCCCTGCGGTGCCGACCGCTCTGGGGGCGTTACCGTCCGCAAGCCCTGCTTTTACTGGCAGAAGCCGAGAGCTCGAAACCCTGCTGAGCCTGTTGGACCCCACAGCGCAGACCGCTGCCGTCGCGGTCTGCGCCGTGGCGGGCCTGGCAGGCGTCGGAAAGACGGAGCTCGCGATCCAGGCAGCCCGCACCGCGCTCAGCCGGGGCTGGTTCCCGGGCGGCGTCCTGTTCGTCAACATGCACGGGTACGACAACGCGCGCCGGGTTGATTCGTCTGCAGCGATTCTCGGACTTCTACAGGCCCTCGGAGTACGGAACGAGCACATCCCGGCGGAGTCTCATGACCGGGCACGGCTGTATCACTCGGTGCTCAGCACGTACGGCGAGCAGAACCGAAGCATCCTCCTGCTGGTCGATAACGTTCGCAGCGCCGAAGATGTCCGGCCACTACTACCCGTCGATGGCGCCACCCGGGCCGTGGTCACCTCGCGGCACACTCTCGCCACCCTGGACGCGCGCCTGCTGGAACTCAATGTCCTCAGCCAACAAGCGGCCGTCGATAATCACGTTGGGGCAGGACAGTCGCATTGAGAACGAACCGGAAGCCGCCCGAGCCATCGTGCGACTATGCGGCTGTCTTCCGCTGGCGTTGCGCATCGTCGCGGCGCTGCTCAGCCGGGACAGTCTCAAGCCTCTCTCCGGCTTGGTGACCGATCTTTCGGACCGGGACACCGTGCTTGATGAACTCTCCGTTGCCGAGCTTGCGGTGCGAACCGCGTTCTTCCTCTCACTGTGCAGCATGACGGATCAGGCGGCGCACATGTTCCGAATGCTGGCCCTGAGCCCGGGCGCAGACATCTCCACCGATGCGGCCGTCGCCCTGAGCGGCCACACGAAGACGGTCTCCCGTCGACTCCTTGACGATCTTGCCGATGCGCATCTGATCGAGAGGGGAACGGTCCACGGGCGCTGGCGTTTCCATGACCTCATGCGCGTATTCGCAACCGAAGAGGTGGACGCACGATGTGACGCCATCCTGCGGGAGGCGGCGATCGATCGGCTGCTGGGGTACTACCTGGAGACGGCCCGATGGGCCGAATCCGAATCAAGGGATCGCATTCCCGAAGCAGAGTACAGGGCATACGCCTGGTACATGGACGAGCGCGACAACCTGGCCGCTGCCACGGATCTGGCTGCGCGAACCGGTCGTCACCGCATAGCTCGACGTTTGACAGCGGTCTCTTCCCGCCTCTCGCACCAGGCTTTCGGCACGGTGGCCGGACTGTACTTCATCGGCGACAGGGCCCGGCAGACCAGCCACCCGGAAGAGGCACTTGCAGCGTACGAACGAATCATGGAAATCTACACCGAACAACATATGACCAACGTCCGCTTGGAGGATGCCCTACTGGAGCGGGTCTTCTCCGTAGTTCATGAGGTGCCACCGCTCGGACGGTCACCCGAACTGCTCGCAAGGGCCGCCCGTATCAACCAGTTGGCCGGCGAGGTCCATCGGGCCGCTGCCCTCTTCGTCGACCTCGGCCTTACGTTGACGGGACTCAGTCGCCAACAGGAAGCCCGAAGCGCTTTTCGGGAGGCAGAAGCAATCGCCCACCGCTATTTCACTCGCAAGGCCGATGTCAGAGACCTCCTGGCCAGGATCCCCGACCACGACACGGGGCCGCAAGGACCGACGTAGGGGTGGTTGCATGAGCGAGATGCGCGGCCGCCGACTCACCGGCGCGCGCAGACGCGGACGAAGCGCAGCGCCGGTCGTCGAGCGCGTCGCCGAGGTGGGGGTCTGCCCCCTCCGTGCGACTGCCAGGCTCGCGTGGTTGCTGGGGAACGACCAGTCACCGGGCCGCAGGCAGCCGGCGAGAGCGGTGGACAGCAGGCGGCCGGACAGGGCGCGGCGGGGGCGTTCCTCATCGATCACGGCCTTCGGTGCCTCGCCCGCCCCGTACGCGAGGGCGCACAGTGGACGGGCTCAGAAGGCGATCCGCACCTTCAGCGCGGTGCGGTCGTCCATCGCGCGGTAACCCGCCGGCACCCCGTCGAGGTCCACGGTGCGGTCGAAGACCAGCCCGGGCTCGATCGCGCCGGAGAGCACGTCCGGCAGCAGCTCGGGGATGTAGGCGCGGGCCGGGGCGACGCCGCCCCGCAGCGAGACGTTCCGGTCGAACATCCGGCCGATGTCGATGCCGGCGCTGCCGCCGTGCGGCACGCCGACGTAGCCGACCGCGCCGCCGTCACGCGTGATCGAGATGGCCGTCCGCATGGACTGCTCGGTGCCCACCGCCTCCAGCACCGCATGGGCGCCCTGGCCGCCGGTCAGCTCCCGGACCGCCTCCACGGCGTCGTCGCCGCGTTCGGCGACGACGTCGGTGGCGCCGAAGGTGCGGGCGATCGCGGTGCGCGCCCCGTGCCGGCCGAGCGCGATGATCCGCTCCGCGCCGAGCCGCCGGGCGGCGAGGACGCCGCACAGGCCGACCGCACCGTCGCCGACCACCGCGACGGTGGCGCCCGGGCGCACTCCGGCGGTCACGGCCGCGTGGTGGCCGGTGCTCATCACGTCGGAGAGCGCGAGCAGGGAGGGCAGCAGCTTCTCCTCGCCGGCGGTCTCCTCGGGCAGCCGCACCAGGGTGCCGTCGGCGAACGGCACCCGCACGGCCTCGCCCTGGCCTCCGTCGGAGCCGATCTCGCCCCAGAACCCGCCCTGCGGGCAGGACGTGTGCAGCCCTTCGCGGCAGAAGTCACAGGTGCCGTCCGACCACACGAACGGGACCACCACGAAGTCGCCGGGGCGGACGTCGCGCACCTCGGGGCCGACCGCCTCGACGATCCCGAGGAACTCGTGGCCGATGCGCTGCCCCGCCGTGCGCGAGGCCACCCCGCGGTAGGCCCACAGGTCGCTGCCGCAGATGCAGGCGTTCACCACGCGGACGACCGCGTCGGTGGCGTGGCGTACGACCGGGTCGGGCACCTCCTCGACGCGGATGTCGTTGGGGCCGTGGATCACGGTGGCGCGCACGGAAGGGCTCCTCTGTCGTGGGCGTGGGGGGTGACGGCAGCAAGGGTCGCCGCACAGGCGCCCCCGCGTCCAGCTACATCTCCTACAGTCAGTCGTTAAGATGGACTGATGCTCGACGTCCGGCGACTCGTCCTTCTCCGCGACCTGGAGGCGCACGGCACGGTGACCGCCGTCGCCGACCTCCACGGGGTCACCCCATCGGCCGTCTCGCAGCAGCTGCGGCTCCTGGAGGAGGAGACCCGCGTGGGCCTCCTGGAGCGGACCGGCCGTTCCGTCCACCTCACCGCGGCGGGCCGGCGACTGGCCAAGGACACCGAACAGGTGCTCGCCGCCCTGGAGAACGCGCGCGCCCGGCTGCACGCCGAGTCCGGCGCGCCCGCGGGCCCCGTCCGCCTCGCCTGCTTCCCCAGCGCACTCGTCCCCCTGGCGGCGCCCCTCGGCCACGCGCTGGAGGCCGCCCACCCGGACGTGCGGCTGCACGTCACCGAGGCGGAACCCGAGGTCGCCGTCCGGCTGCTGACCCAGCGGCGCGCCGACCTCGCCCTCGTCTACCGGTACGACAACCTGGCCACGCCCCCGTACCGGGACGTCGAGACCCGGACGCTGCGGAACGACCCCCTGGTCGCCGTGCTGCCCTCCGACCACCCGGCCGCCCGGTCGGGCCGGCCCTCGATCGAGCTGCGGGAGCTCGCGGACACCCTGTGGACCACCGCCCCGGCGCAGACCGCCTGCGGGGACGCCGTCCTCCAGGCCTGCCGCTCGGCAGGGTTCACCCCCCGGGTGCGGAACGTCTGCACCGACTTCTCCGCCATGATCGCCCTCGCCGCGAGCGCGGGCCACGCGGCCCTGATCCCGCGCATGGCCACCACGCACCTCCCGCCCGCCCTGACCACGCGACCGGTGACGGACGCCACCCTCGCCCGCACGATCGGGATCGCCGTCCGCCACGACACGGCGCACGAACCGGCGATCGCGGCCTGCGTCGACGCACTGCGCGGGATCGCGGGAGCGGCCTCGGCCGACGTCGACGGCTGACCCGGGGCTGCGGCGGCCCGCCCACCCCGGCGGTGACGCGAGGGCCCGCCCCGCCCCGGGGCCGACCGGGCGGGCCGTTCACCGCCACGGGTTCCGGGTCAGAACCAGTGCAGGCAGTGCGGGGCGCGGTCGGAGCGGAAGAGCGCGTCGGCGAGGGCGGCCGCGTCCGGGCGGTGGGCGCGGACGTGGCCGGCCCGCACGAGGGTGCTCGGGGCGGTGCCGCCGAGGTAGACCGAGCCGAGGTCGCTCACGTCCAGCGACAGGTCTGGCGCGAGGTCCGTCGGGACGCAGTCGGCCTTGCCGTCCCGGACGGTCAGCAGGTAGCGGCCGTGCTCGCCGAGGAACGGGTCGTCGACGTCGAGGACGAGCTCGCCGTCGGTGAACCAGCCGCGCGCGGTGAGCGCGCGCGGGACGTCCAGCAGGCGCACCCAGAGCCAGTCGGTGTCGTCGCTCACCTGGCCGGCGCGGAAGTCCGTGAGCTGCCAGCGCAGCGGGTGGCCGGGCGGGACGTGCTTGAACACGACCTGGGTGACCAGGTCGTGGCCGAGCACGCACCGCACCAGCGCGGTGAAGACGGCGTCGTCGGTGGCGATGGTCTCGTCGACCGTCAAGGTGCCGCCGAGCCCGCCGATCGCGTAGCTGGCGTACCCGTCGGGGACGCCGTCGGCGTCGCGGTGGACGGCGACGTAGCGCGGCGCCGGCGAGACCGGCGGCTGCCCCGCGCCCGACGCCCACCAGCGGTGCGGCCGGGACAGCGCGCCGGGCTGGGCGCGGCGGTAGCGGTCGTAGACGTCCTCCAGGATCTCGCCGCACTCGGCCCGCCTCAGCACCTCGACCGAGCCGGTGTCCGGGCCGCCCGCGGCGTCGTCGGCCGCTCCGCGCGCCCGGGGGACGGCGAGGGCGGCCCGGTGGCGGGGCACCGTCAGCTTCTGCGTGTAGGTCGCGGGGCCGTACCCGAACCTCCGGTAGATCAAGGCCTCCGAGGCCAGCAGGACGGACAGGAACTCCCCCCGCGCCCGCAGCTCGGCGAGCTGACGCCGCATCATCGCGGTGAGCACGCCCTGACGCCGGTGCGAGGGCACGACACCGACGGCGGTCACCCCGGAGGTCGGGACGAGGACCTCGCCGGGCAGGGTGAGCTCGAAGGAGTACGCCCCGGCGGTGCCGACGGGCCGCCCGTCCGCCGCCACGGCGAGCAGGTTCCGGTCCATCTCGAACGCGGACCACCAGACCGTGCCGCTCGCGGTGAGGGCCTCCGGGAAGATCCCGAAGGCGGTAAGGAGCGTGTCGACGAAGACGTCGCGATCCTGGTCGGTGGTGGGACGGATCTCCATTGCTGCTGCCTCCCCTGGCCGCCGGCACCACGCCGCGTGGCGCCGCGTGCCACAGTGCAGCGTCGTCGCGGCGACGGGTCAACCGGATTTCGGCGGGCCCGCCGGAGGGGGCGGCGGAGCACATGGGCCGGAGCACGGCGCCGCGCAGACCGGTCCGGGGGGTTTCGCTGCGGCCGGCCGGGTACGCGCCGGGGCGCGGTCCAAAGCCGCCCCGGACCCCAGGAAGACGAGGAGGAGCCGTGGAGGACGTCCCGCAGGGCGGAGCCGGTGGTGTTCCGCTCGACGACACCGACCAGAAGCACCCGCTCCACCCACCCCGTGGCGAAGGTGAACCCGACACCGGCGATCAGGGCGACGCCACCACCGCCGAACCGGGCAGGAGCCGGCGCCTCGACCCGCAGGAGACCACCGACCAGGAGGACGACCGGCCGACCGAGAGCTGAGGGCGGGCCGCTGTACACGCAGCGGCGCACGATCGACGGAGAGGCGTGGGACATGAGCGACGAACCCATGGGCGACGACGTCTACCAGCCGACCGGGGATACGGAGGAGCAGGCGGACGCGGCACCCCTGGACCTGGACGACGCGCTGGACGAGCGCGACTACGACGACCTGCTCGACGAGGGCTACTCGCCCCCGGAGAAGCCACTGGGCGTCGACAAGGTCGGGGTGACGGCCGCCGAGCAGCGCGCCGGCGAGACGCTGGACCAGCGCCTCGCCCAGGAGGAGCCCGACGTCCTGCCCGACGACGGCGACGGGATCGGCGACCTGCCCGACGGCGAGGGCGAGCCGGTCGACCCGCAGGCCGCGGGCACCCGCCGCGCGGGACGGCTCGTGGCCCCCGACGAGGGCGCCCGGCCCGACAGGGAGAAGGGCCTCATCGCCTCCGACGCCGGCATCGACGGCGGCGCCGCAGGTGCGGAAGAGGCCGCCGTGCACATCGTCCCGGACGAGCAGGACGACACCACCCCGTAGCGCCGGCGCCGCGGTCGCGTGCTCGACCGCCCTGCCCGGGGCCCCTCCCCGGCAGGGCGGTCGGTGCCCTTGCGTCCGCGATCCGCCGGTTCACGGGCGGGTGTTCTCTTCGGCCGGTCGCAAGAACGGCCGGAGCGGGTATGCGGCGGGGCCGGCCCGGTCAGACGCGTCCGAGTGTCCTGAGGACGGCGGTCCGGGCGTCGAGGGCGTCCGCGCGCGCCGGCCCCACCGACACGGATCCCGCGCCGGGGCAGCACGGGAGGATGTCCGTCGGCCGGAGCCCGGTCTCCCCTGCGCGAGGGAGGAAGCCGACGCCGGCTCGGCCTCAGGCATGAGTGGTCGTCGACCTGAGCGCGGATGTGGTGGTCGGCATGCCTCTGGAACCGTGCGACATGAGCGCGTTCTTCGCCCTGCCACGTTCCGGGAGGTCCGTTCATGTCCGAGGTCGGCGTTCTTCGCGGCTCCGCAGCCGATGTTCCGCTGCCGTCGCGGCTGGCCGTCAGGTACGCCTACGCGTCTGCGATCTCCGCGACCGTCGGGTTCATCCCGCTGCACGCGGTGTGGGCGCTCGGCATCCCGCTGTGGGCCGACGAGGACAGGTTCCGCGACTGGTACGCCGCCGGCGGCGGTCCGTACCTGTCCGTGCTGAGCGGGATGGCCACGATGGCCGGCGTCCTGGCGCTGAGCCTGGTCCGGCCGTGGGGCCTGGTGTTCCCGAAGTGGGTGCCGCTCGTGGCGGGACGCCGGGTCCCGCCACGGTCGCTGGCCGCCGTCGCCTTCACGGTCGCGGTGTTCCTGCTGCTCTACACCGTCTGGGCCGCCGCGCTGAGCGTCGTGCAGTGGAACGAGCCGGGCATCTTCAGCCGGTGGGTCGTCGTCTACGGCATCCCGCAGTTCCTGGTCTGGGGAATCGGCCTCCTTGTCGCTGCCAAGTCCTACCGCAGCCGGACGACGCCGGGGCACTGACCCGCACGCACGGATACCAGGCCCACCGTGGAATGCGGCAGGCAGGTTCCGAAAGTCGCCCCCGATCGTCCGAAGGGAGGTGGCGCGGCCCCCGGCCCTGGGGTTGTGAGGCCGGGGACCGCGGCTCGGGGGGCGGGTCAGGAGGCGGGCATCAGGACGGTGTCGACGATGTAGACGGTGGCGTTGGCGGTCTGCACGTTCCCGCACAGGACCTTGGCGGAGCCGTTGACGGTGAAGTCGGGCGTGGTGCCGGTGGCGGTGACCTCGTTGGTCTCCAGGGTCTTGTGAGCGCCTGCCAGGGCGGCGGGGGCCAGACGCCGGGGCACGACGTGGTAGGTGAGGATCTTGGTGAGCTTGTCCTTGTCGGCGAGGACCGCGTCGAGGTCCTTCTTGGGCAGCTTGGCGAAGGCGTCGTTGGTGGGGGCGAAGACGGTGATGTCCTTCGCGGAGTTGAGGGTGTCCACGAGCCCGGCCTTCTGGACCGCGGTGACCAGGGTCGAGAGCAGGGGGTTGTGGGAGGCCGCGGTGGCGACCGGGTCGGCCGCCATGCCCGCGAAGGAGCCGGCTCCGTCCTTGGGCACGGCGGCGCAGGCGGCACCGAACGGCTCTGCGGCCATGGCCTGGTCGGCCGGGGAGTCCACGGCGGGGGCCGGGGTGGCGGCCGATGCGTCCGCGGCGGCCGTCGTGGCGCGGCCGGCGGTGTCGGACGCCTTGTCGCCGTCGCCGCCGCAGGCGGTGAGGGTGGCGGCGAGGATGCCTGTGACGAGCAGGGCGGTGACGGGCTTGCGACGCAGGGTGGTGGTCATCGGGTTCTTCTCTTCTCGGTGTTGGTGGTGTCGTGCACCCGTAGCGGCGGACCGCTGCGGGCGGGTTCGGTGGACGGGGGTTCGGTGGACGGGGGGCTCAGTGGACGGGGGGCTCAGTGGACGGTGACGACGGTGCTGTGCCAGCCGGTCGCCCCGGAGGGGAAGGGCGGTCTGCGGGTCCCGTCCTGGACGGTGCCGGTGGCGTCGGTGGCGCGGACCTCCAGGTGGTGCGTGCCGGGGGTGGCCGAGCGCCAGGTGTGGTGCCACTGCCGCCACACGTCGGGCCCCGCGTCGGCGGCGAGTGCCGCCTGCTGCCAGGGCCCGCCGTCGACGCGGACTTCGACGGCGGCCACGCCGCGGTGGGTGGCCCAGGCCGTGCCCGCGACGGTGACGTCCCCGGCCCGGACGCGCGCGAACGCGGCGGGCACCTCGATGCGGGAGGCGGTGCGCACCTCGCCGGTCCGGTCCCAGCCCCGCTCCACCCAGTAGGGGTCGCGGGCGGCGAAGGTGGTCACCT
>NZ_JAKNTA010000038.1 GCF_022288725.1 Kitasatospora sp. A2-31
GCGACCGCCGGTGTCGACCGCGCTCTGGCGGCCGTCCAGGTACAGGGTCTGGCCGCTGTCGTCGGCCGTCAGGACGGCCTGGTGCCAGTTCCCGTCGTTGACGGTGCGGTCGGAGGTCAGCGTGTAGCCGGACCAGCCCATCCAGAACTGGCCGTGCAGGCGGCCGTCCGAACCGACGTACAGCGCGTCGTTCCAGTGGGCGTAGGAGGGCCGCGGGGTGTCGACCGGCCAGTCCTGGTAGCTGTACAGCGGCCCGCCGTCGGTGGTCTTGAACCAGAGCTCCATGCTGGCCGGGCCCTTGCTGGGGGCGGCGTCCGCGGGCAGCCGTAGGAAGGAAGTGCTGCCGTTGAAGACGGCGGAGCGCTGGTTGTTGTAGTCGCTGGTGGGACCGTCGGCGTTCAGGACGACGTCCTGGTAGGTGCCGGAGGTGCCGTCGGGCAGCGCGGTGCCGAGCTCGTCGAGCGCGTACCACGATCCCGAGGGGTCGTTGAGGCGCCAGTAGCCGTATGCCCCGTTCTGGACGACGGTGGAGCGGTAGGCGCCGGCGGCGTCGATGCCCCCGGGGGGTCCCGAGGTGGTCGCGGCGCGGTACTGGGCGGCGATGGTGCCCGCGCCGAGGGCGTAGTTGAAGATCGCGAAGTCGCTCAGCGCGCCCTTGAAGTGGCCGGCGGAGTCGGTCGGCGCGGCGGGCCAGCTGTCCGTGGTGCCGGCTCCGAGGTAGGCGTAGGCCGACCCGTTGTAGGTGATCGGGAGCCCGGTGGCGTTGGCGGAGGCCTTGGCGCCGTCGAGGTAGAGGGTCTGCCCGGAGGAGTCTCCGACGAGGGCGGCGTGGTGCCACTTGTCGTCGTTGACGGGTGCAGGTGAGACGGTGCCGTTGGCAGGGTCGCCGCTCCACATGGTGCCGTGGAGCCTGCCGTCGGTGCCGACGTACAGCGCGGGGTTCCACCGGTCCGTCGAGCCGTTGGGACGGCCTTCGACCGGGAACGACTGGTAGCCGTAGAGGACACCCGGGCCCGTCGTCTTGAACCAGAGTTCGACGGTGGTGGCCCCGTAGGGCTTCGGAGCGATGTTGCCGGGCAGCTGGATGTACGAGGTGGTGCCGTTGAAGCCGGTGGTGGCCGAGGTGCCGGAGGCCCAGGGCCCGCTCTGGCAGCAGGTGGTGCCGTGGTTGGTGCCGCGGTTCTGGGCGAGCGCGGCCGAGGAGACGACCTCGGTGACCTGATTGCCGCTCCTGTCGTCCAGGCGCCAGTACCCGGTGGGGTGGGCGTCGAGGACCGCGGCGTCGTACTGCGCCTGGCCGCCGGTGAGCGCGGTCTGGTACAGGGCGGTCGCCCTGACCGTGTCGAAGCCGTGCGGGAAGGCCGCGACGTCGGCGATCTGTCCCTTGAAGTGGCCGGCGGAGTCGGCCGGCGCGGCGGGCCAGCCGCCGAAGACGGCTCCGGCGCCGAGGAACACGTGGTCGGTCCCGTTCGGTGCGATGGTGCCGTTCAGCGGGCCGGCGGCCAGGGTGCCGTCGAGGAAGAGGCTCTGGGAGGTCGGGCTGTCGGCCGACAGCAGGGCGAAGTGCCACTGGTTGTCGTTGACGGCGCCGCCGGTGGCCAGGGTCTGGGCGGCGTCGCCCATCCAGAGCTGGGCGCGCAGACGCCCGTCGTTGCCGATGTACAGAGCGGGGTTCCAGCGGCTCGTGGTCCCGTTGGAGCTCCCGCCGACCGGGAACGACTGGTAGGAGAGCAGGACGCCGGTGTCACTGGTCCTGAACCACAGGCCGAGGGCTCCCGGTCCTGCCTGCGGGGCGTAGGCGGCGGGCAGTTCGGCCCAGGACGTGCTGCCGTTGAAGGTGGCCGCGACGGCCCCGGGGAACGGGCCGGTAGCACCGAGGGCGACCTCGGAGTAGTTGCCGCTGTTGGGGGTCGGGCGGGGCGTGTAGACCTGGTTGGCGGCCTGGACACCCGCGCTCTCGGACAGCCGCCAGTAGCCGGCGGGCCGGGAGCCCATCACCTGGCCGCGGTACTCCTGGGAGGAGCCGGAGACGGTCGGCGCGTTGAGCTTCCAGGTGCCGCCGTTCTCGTCGGTGACCTCCGCCGCACGGTCCTTGAGGGTGTCGTAGGCGACGGAGAGCCTGGTCTTGCCCGAAGGGAGCTTGAGTCCGGACAGCTCGGGCGAGGCATGGCTGCCGGCCTCCCAGAGGGACGCGGCCGCCGGGGCGCCGAGCGTGCGGTTGTAGAAGGCGACGTCGCTGATGCTGCCGGAGAAGTAGTTCGCACGACCGGTGTAGTCGTACGGCGTGTCCGGCCAGCCGGCGCTGATGAAGCCGCCGCCGACCGCCTCCGACCGCTGACCGGGCGCGATCACGGCGCCGGGCAGACTGCCCTGGGCCTGCCCGTCGAGGTACAGGGTCTGGGAGGTACCGGCTGCGGACAGCAGGGCGAAGTGCCACTTGCCGTCGTTGACCGCGTCCGAGGAGTCGATGGTGTTGGACGGCCCGTTCCAGAACTTGGCGTGGAGCTTCCCGGACACGCCGACGTAGAGCGCCGGTGTGTAGTTCGCCGGTGTGGCGCCGCTGCCGGGGAAGGTGTCCGCCTGATAGCTGAACAGCACGCCCCAGGCGGAGGTCTTGAACCAGAGGCCGACAGAGGTGTACGAGGACGTGTCGAGCACGCTCTGCGGGAGCGTCACGTAGCCGGAGGTTCCGTCGAAGGTGGCCGCCGTGGCCGTCGACGCCGTCGGACCGGGGGTGCCGAGCGTCACGCCGCTCGCGGAGTAGTGGGCGTTGTCGTTGCCCTGGTTCTCGATCACCTCGCTGACGGCCGTGTCGCCGCCGGCCTCACCGAGTCGCCAGTACGAGACGGGGGCGGAGTCGAGCACCGCCGAGCGCAGGTGGGATCCCTCGTTGTAGCTGTACGTGGTGCACGGGCGCGCCGTGTTGGTGCCGGCCGGGGGTGTGCACACCTGGTCCAGCTGGTCGGGCTTCGCGGCATTGTACGTGTACGTCCACGTCAGGGCCGTGTTCCAGTCGGTGCCGGTGACCGGGTCCGTGTACACCTTCGCGACGTGCCGGCTGTCCGCGGTCCACTCCAGGTGCAGGGCGCGGTGCGACGCCACGTCCGTCACCGTGTCCAGCCGGCCGTCGGCGTAGTGGAGGCTCTGCTGGTGGCCCGCCGAGTCCGTGACCCCCGACAGGGCGTGGCCCCCGTTGGAGGCCGCGTGGAACTCGTAGCGGGTCCCGCCCTTGACTTGCAGGTCGTAGCCGCCGTCCGGGGCGGTGCTCAGGGACTCGAACTCGCCCGGTGGCGGCGTGAAGACGCTCCCGCCGTGCGGGTCCGCGCCGAAGCGGGCGGCGCGGCCGTTGGCGGTGGTCAGGACGACGGAGCCGGTGCCGTCCGCGTCCGGCTGGACGCGCATGTCGAACGCCGAGGTCCAGCCGGCCCCGAAGAGCGTCGAGGTGCGGGGGTCGAGCGAGTTGTAGGAGCGGGTGACCGCCAGGGCCGGGCCCACCGTCTTCACCTCGGCGTCGGTGGCCTCGGTGGTGTAGTTGCCGACCTTGGGGTCGAAGGTGCGGCCCGAGGCGTCGCCGGCCGCACCGCCCAGGTGCGAGGTGATCAGCGGTTGCTGGACCTCGGTGGAGAAGGACGCCGTGTCGGACAGCGGGCTCTCCCCCACGTGGTCGCCGGCCTTGACGTTCCAGAGGTAGCTCTTGCCCCACTCCAGCACGCCGGCGGGGACCGCCCAGGACGTGCTGGGCTGCCAGCCGGACTCCGCGATCAGCTGGGGGTCGCCCGAGGACGGCTTGGTGTAGACCCGGAAGTCGTAGTCGAGCCCGAGGCCGGGGTAGTTGTCGACGTCGTGACCGATGGCGTACAGCTGCGGCTGAAGACCGCCGACGACGGAGCCCGACAGCGGGGCCATGAGGTCGAGTTGGGGGTTGAGGGCCGCAGCCGCCACCCAGGTGCAGTTCTGGTACGGGATGCCGTAGGTGTCGAGCAGCGAGGCGGTGCCGTTCACCAGGCCGTCCCAGCACAGCTGGTAACTGCGTCCCGGGGCCATCGGCGGGATGGTGGCGGTGAAGGTCACCGACTCACCGGACTTCACCAGGCCGGGGACACCGGTGGTGGTGCCGGCTCCCGGCCACAGCTCGTTCCAGTTCTCGTCGTAGAAGCGCGGGCGGACCCGCATGCTGTTGGAGTTCCACCAGTTCGCCGCGAGGTTGGTCATGGTGACCTGCTGCGAGCCGGGTGCCACCGCCGTCGGCGGGACGTAGTTCGGCGGGACGGAGTAGCTGGCGGCCCAGTCGACGTAGGTGAGCTTCAGGTAGGGCGGGAACTTGGTGTTGACGCTGTCGAACTTCTTCCACGCCTGGATGTCACGGGTGTCGGAGGTCAGTGCGAAGCCGTAGTTGGGGGCGCCGTGCGTCCAGCTGTTGACCAGTTGCACGCCCGCGGTCGTGGCCGAGTCGCCGAGGTTGAACGGCACGGTGACGGGCGAACCGGGGCAGTAGTTGCTGTTGGGCGCCTTGAAGGAGGCGGAGGCGATGGCCGCGGGGTCGAAGGGTACCTGGGAGGCGTTGGTGACGCCGGCAGGGTTCCAGGCCGAGGTGATCGCGTGGACCACGACCTCTCGCTGGAGGCAGCCGCCGCTCCAGATGGCGTTGAGGTTCAGCTCGGCCTTCTGGATGTACATGTTGCCGAGGTTCGAGCCCAGGGAGTCGAAGACCAGGTAGCTGATGTCCGAGGGGGATCCCCCGTTGTAGCTGCCGACCTTGAGGGTGTCCTCGCTCGAGTGGTTGTAGGAGTTGGTCGAGTCCACGTAGGTCGACCGGGTCGCGCCGATCTGGCCGGTCGGGTCGACCTTCACCGGGAAGACCCGCCGGGGGTCCTTCAGCCATCCGGCGTCGATGTCCATCACCAGGGCCGGCTTGCCGTCGATCGCGGTGAGCCGGTAGGTCACGGCGTCGGAGTGGGCCGGCTCGCCGGAGTGCGGGTCGACCGCCGAGTCTTCCATGAATCCGCGCGGGATCGTCATCCTGGCGTGGCCGCTCTCGTCGGTGAACTGCACGTTGCCCGCAGCGTCCAGGGCGGGCGACAGTCCGGTGACGGTCAGCGGGAACACCCAGCTGGTGGGCGCGGAACCGCTGTGCAGGACCAGCGACTCCTTGATCCCTGCGGCGAGGGCGTTGTACACCACGTCGGTGTCGGGCAGCGCACCCGGATAGGTCAGCTTGTCCGTCGCCGCGACGGCCTCCACCGGCCGCGCGTCCTGGAGGCTGTACGACAGGCGGTGCCCCGGGTCGATCGTCCAGTCCAGCAGCACCGGGCTGTCGGCCTTCGGCGCGAAGCTGAGCGCCTGGTCGTTCGCGGCCTCGGCCCACCGGTTGTCCCTGCGGCGGGACAACCCGGTATCGATGTTCTCCCAGGTCCCGTCGGCCTTCTTGTAGTGGACGGGTCGGGTGTAGACGCGCATCGTCTTCGTGCCGTCGGAGTTCTCGAACACCGAGGTGGTCGGGGTCCTCGCCCCGGTGACCTCGGCCGCGCCGGCGGGGTCGGCAGGGGCCACCCAGGCCGCGGAGGAGTCCTTGGTCGGCGCGGTCCGCCCGGCCGTCGCCTCTCCCGCGCTCCTGGGCGCGTTCTCGTCGGCCTTCCGGCGGCCGCGCCCGGTCAGGTCCGGCGGTGTCACCTGGACGCCGGCCACGGGCTGCTGCGGCTCGGGCGTACGCAGCTTGCCGGGGCCCTGCGCGGTCGCCTGCCCGGACAGTTCGCCGGGGGCGGACGTGTGTCCGGCCGATACGCCGTCGGCGGCCTTTCCGCGGGACGTCTCGGCCGCGCCGACCCGGTGGCTCAACCCGTCGGTGCGGCCGGCGATCTGCGGCGGCGTGGGCGGTGCTGCAGATCGCGCGCCCGAGGGTGCGAGCCGTTCGGCGAACGCCACGGCGGGCTGGATGGCCACGGCCTGGACGAGGAGCATGCACAGGAGCGCCGACAGCCAGCGTGCCCTGCCCCATACGGTGGTGCCCCGAGCAGGTCCGACGAGACGCGCGAAAGGAACTGCGTGTTCGCGGGCGCGGTTGCTGGTGCGGCCTATGAGCGAAGCCGTGTGGCGGTGCGAAAAGCGACGCAAGGCCGTCCCCAAGGTAGGCGGATGCGGAGTGCCACACCCCCTATGGGCAGGCCCACGAACGTTCTATCGACCGCGCGCGAGTTCCGTCCAGTCACAAATGCGTTCTTCCTCACGGGAATTGACGATGTATGGGTCAATTCATCACCAAATGATCTAGGCAAAGGTCTGCTAAAGACCGCCCGGACTCCATTCCTCCGGTACACCCGCTCGTCATCCGTGGATACGATCTGTACCCGCCCGGGGGCACCCCTGGGTCACATGTGTTCGTCAACTTCCGTTCGGGGGAACAACTTTGTCCGGTCGGCGCCGCTTCGTCCACATTGGTGGCGCTGCGCTCCTCGCCCTGGCCTTTCTGGGCGCGACCTCCGCGAGTCACGCGGAGTCCATTCGCGCCGGCGAATGGCCCCTCGATTCGGGACATTTCAGGGCGGACGAGATCTGGGCGACCAGCCGCGGATCCGGCACGACGGTGGCCGTCGTCGACAGCGGGGTAGCCGCCGACCATCCCGATCTGGCCGGCCGGGTACTCCCCGGTGTCAGCCTGCTGGGGGACGGCGGTGACGGCCGGACCGACACCTCGGGCGACTCCCACGGCACGGCCATCGCCGGCATCATCGCCGCCGGCGGAGGGCCTGCCCCGGGCGACGGGATGACAGGTCTGGCGCCGGAGGCGAAGATCCTCCCGGTCCGGGTCGGCCCGGGCGGCCAGATCTCCGCGTCCGCAGTCGCCCGCGGCATCGTCTGGGCAGCGGACCATGGCGCACAGGTCATCAATATCTCCGTCGGATCGCCGGATCCCGACCCGCTTCTGCGACAGGCCGTCAGCTATGCGATGGAAAGGGACGCCGTCGTGGTCGCCTCCGCCGGAAACGACGGGGACAGAGGAAATCCCGCCATGTATCCGGCGGCCTTCCCCGGTGTCGTCTCCGTCTCGGGAGTCGACTCCGCCGGGGTCTTCTGGCCGTCCAGCGAATCCGGGCCGGGTATCGTCGTCGCGGCACCCGCCGTCGGGATCCTCTCCACCAATGACCAGGGCAGCTACGTCAATGCCGACGGCACCAGCTACGCGGCCGCGTACGTCTCGGCCACTGCCGCGCTCATCCGCTCCAGTCATCCCGAATTGAGCGCGGGCCAGGTGATTCACCGCCTCATCACCTCCACGATCGAACGCCTTGACCGTCCGGACGCGAAACTCGGGTACGGCAGGCTGGATCCGCTCGCCGCTCTGACCGGTGTCCAGGACGCGGCCGGCCGCGAGAACCCGCTCCTGCGCCCCCGGGGGGCCGAGCCGTCCGCCTCGTCGTTCCCCACCGTCCCGGTGGCAGCGGTCGCCGCCGGGTCTGTCCTGGCGGTCTCGGCCGTGGTCCTCGTACGGCTCCGTTGGCGCCGCCGACCCGCACCCCCGGCACCCGCGCGACCCCGGTCCGCCGGCGGCGGGGGCAGGAACAGGGGCAGCCAGGGGACCCGTCGCTCGGAAAGGCCCCGGAAGAGCCGCCGTTCCTGACCGTTCCACCCGTCTTCGCCGCCCCCTGACCGCCGTACCCGCCCAGCCGTGTCAGCCCCGAGGAGAGTCCCTCCGATGCCGCTCCGCTCCCTCCACTCCGGCCGCAGGCGGCTTCTCCCGGCCGTACTCGTTGCCGCGGTCGCCGCCGGCCTGGCCGCACTCGCGCTCGTCCGCGGATCCGGGAACGACCAGGCTCCGCCACCCGCCCGCGCGAACGACCTCTCCGGACGCGCCACCGCGTGCCTGGCCGCCGACAGTGCCACGGCCGCGGGCAACGACACCGTCTCCTCGGTCTGGACGGCCATGCAGAAGGCCGGCACCCAGCACGGCACCAACGTCCAGCAGATGATCGCGCCCGCCATCGATGCCGGTCAGTCCGGCCCCGTCCTCGCCGGGTTGGTCACCCAGCGCTGCGACCTGATCGTGACCGTCGGGGCTCCGTTCGGTCAGGCCGGTCCCGCACTCGCCTCGGCGGTGCCGTCGCTGCGGATCACCGCGGTCGACTCCGGTTTGACCGCCGCACCGCCGGCAGTCGCCCTCGTCACCGGCCCGGGCGCCGCCGAGGCCGTCGCCCGGCAGGTGGCCGAGCTGCGGCTGCACGCAGCACCTCGCTAGGAAACCCTGGCCTGCCGGTAGAACGGCGCTGCGCGCGGCCGGCCGCCTGGACGATGTCGATGACCGACGACTGCATTCTCGGGTGTGTGTGATCCACTCGGGGGTCACGGTGGCCGCCGTCGGAGGATCGCGTCGGGGTGGCGGAGATACGGTCGAGCGTCATGCCCTACACGGGCGCCGTCCGGCCGTAGCGGCGCCCCTCGGGCGGAGCCGCCGTCAGCGGCGGGCCGGGAGGATCGCGATGCCGTTGGGGACCGGTCGTTCCCGGTCGTGGTCGAGGTTGTTGCGGACGACGACACGGCCGGTGGCGGGCGCGCGGGTGGCGATGGTGGCGGACCCTCCGCCGTCCAGGTAGGAGGCCTCGGCGCAGTCCAGGGAGTGGAGGACGCCGGCCAGTTCGCTGAGCGTGAGTCCGGTCGAGGTGCCCCCGCGCCCGTCGGTGGAGAGTAGCCGCAAGAGACGGCCGCCGCGGGCGGTGCCGATGGCCGTGCGGGGCACGGCGGTGACGGTGTCCAGGCCCGGCAGTGGACGGTGGTCGCGGATTAGCGGGCGGGCGCCGAGGGCGAAGGCGAACGGCACCGGGCCGCGGGAGGCGAGGCGGTAGTCGACCGCGGCCAGGGCGCCCGGAACCAGTGCGCGCAGGGCCCGGGCGCCGGCTTCGCGACCGAGCAGGACGGTGGTGTCCGGATCGATGGGGCCGGTGCCCGGTGCGTCGGAGACCGTCGCGATGCGGCCGTGGCGGATGGTCACCTCGTAGGTGTCACTCGTGCAGGGGGCGGCCCGGTCGTCGTCGGTCCCGCACGCGGCGCGTGCACGGGAGACCTCTCCCCACCGGGAGGTGAAGGCTCCGATCGAGTCGACGGGCAGGGCGTACTGGTTGAGGCCGCCCAGCACCAGTTCCCCCTGCGGGGTGCGGATGTGGCCGTGCAGCACCAGCCGGTCCATCCGGGCCCTGCCGTCCACCCCCACACCGAACACGTCCGCAGCGGTGTCACCGGGCGGCTTCCTCCGGCCGAAACGCTGTCCGGTGGGCACTGCGCCCTTCAGCGGGCGGCCGTTCAGGACCGACGGGCCGGAGGCGGCACCGGTCGCCTGGACACCGGGGTGCTGCTCCTCGGTGATGTCGAAGAAGTCGCCGTTGATCGCGGCGAGGGCCCCGGCCTCCTCCGCCATCCGGGAGACCGTCTTCCGGGCGGCGACCGCGCCCGGGTAGAGCAGGTCGGCGGCCACCCCCGGACGTTCCAGATCAGCCGTCACCACGTGGACACGAGCGCTGCCCTGCGCGGTGGGAACGGTGAACGCCTCGTAGACCACACCGGGCGCCACCTGCTCACGCACCACGGCGGAACCGGCCGGAGCGGTGATGGCCGGGGCCGCGACGGCCGGGTGGGCCGTGGACCCCGACCCCAGGGCCACCGAGACCAGGGCCAGAGCAGCGGCGGCGCTCGTGACAGACCTCATGAGATCACTATGGGCGGCACCCGGCGGCGTTCCGGCGCAGGCGCGGCAACCGACCGTCAGGAAGCACCCGGCCGGGCAACCCCGGCGGTTCAGGGGACCCGGGGCTCGGTGCGGGCGTGCGCCCGGCGACCGTCCCCGGATCGGTCCGCCGGCGGTCGGCGGGCGCCGGGGTGCCGGCGAGGCCGTCAGCGGGTACAGAAGCCGGGTACCGGCGCGGCGATGAGTCTTCCGCTCCCGGCAGGTCTATATCTCGACCGGGACGACCGACTCATCAGGAGTGCAGACATGGGCCTCATCCACATCGAGCTGTTCGCGACCCTCGACCTCGTCGGGCAGGCACCCGGCGGACCCGACGAGGACCCGGTGGGGTTCCCGTTCGGCGGCTGGCAGGCGCCCCTGCTGGACGAGGTCACCGGGGCGCAGATCGGTGCCGCGTACGAGGGCACGGACGCCCTCCTGCTCGGGCGGCGGACGTACGACATCTTCGCCGCCTACTGGCCGCACCAGAAGGACGGCGAGATCGCCGAGCTCTTCAACCGCGTCCCGAAGTACGTGGCCTCCCGCGGCACGCCCGACCTCCCGTGGGCCGGGTCCACGCAGCTCGGCCCGGACCTGGCCGCCGCGGTGCACGGGATCCGCGACCGGCACGAGAACGTCAAGGTCGTGGGGAGCCTGGACCTGGTGCAGACCCTTCTGCGGGAGAAGCTCTTCGACCGGCTCGACCTGTGGGTGCACCCGATCGTGCTCGGCGTCGGCAAGAAGGTGTTCGACGGCGGCGCGGTGCCCACGAACCTCACGCTCCTCGAACCGCCGGTGGCCGCCCCGCAGGGCACCGTGTACCTGCGCTACGGGATCGCCGACGGCACGCCCGCCACAGGCGACATGAGCGCACCCGACCGCGGTCTCGGCCACGACGACCTCCGTTGACCTTCCGATGACCAGGGGCCCTGGCCCGAGGGGCGCCGCTACGGCCGGACGGCGCCCATGTAGGGCATGACGCCGATCGGGAGGACCTCGATGTTCTTGCCGGTGCGGGGGGCGTGGATCATCTTGCCGTCGCCGATGTAGATGCCCACGTGGTGCAGGTCGTTGTAGAAGAAGACCAGGTCGCCGGGCTGGAGGTCGCCGCGGGCGATGCGGGTGCCGGCGTTCCACTGGTCCTGCGACATCCGGGGGAGCTTGATGTCGGCCGCGCGGTAGGCGGCGCCGGTGAGACCCGAGCAGTCGAAGCTGCCGGGGCCGGTCATGCTCCAGCCGTAGGGCTTGCCGAGCTGGGCGTAGGCGAACTGCACGATGGCGGCCGCGCGCCCGCCGGCGGCCGGCGGGGCCGGGGCGTTCGTGCCGGGGCGCTCGGCGGAGCGGGAGGCGCGGTCGGCGGCGGCGGCCTGCTGGGCGGCGGCCTTGGCCTTGTCGGCGGACTCCTGGGCGTTGATCTTGGCGCGTTCGGCGGCGCTGAGCTTGTTGAGCAGGGCCTGGGCCTGGGCGAGTTTGGTCTGGATCTGGTTGCGCTGCGCCCCGAGCGAGGCGCCGACGGTGTCGAGTTCGGCGAGGGTCGCGGCGGCCTCGGCGCGGTCCTGGTCGAGCCTGCGCTGTTCGTCCTGGGCCTGCTTGAGCAGGTTCGCCTGGGAGCCGGCGACGTGGTTCTGCACCGAGGCGCGCTCCAGGTAGGCGGCCGGGTCGGAGTCGAGCATGAGCCGCACGCCCGGGTCCATCCCGTTGTTGCGGTACTGGTCGGCGGCCACCACGCCGAGCCGGGTGCGCAGTTCGTTCATGGCCTCCTGGCCGCGGGCGACCTTCTCCTGGATCCGGTTGGCCTCGCCCTGGAGCTTCTGCTGCTTGGCCTGGAAGCCGTTGTAGCGCTCGGTGGACTGCTCGGCTTCCTCGTTGAGCCGGTCCACCTGCTCCTTGACGGAGGCGAGGGCCGGGGTGGGTTCGGCGTGGGCCGTGCCGGAGGCCAGTACCGCGCCGCCGGCCATGGCCGTACTGAGGGCCGCCAGGCGGGCCCGACTCGGGGGGCTGGGCTTGCGACGCTTTCCCATGCTGGCGGGCTCTCCTTCGGGACCGGGATGGGGACACTGGAGTAACGCTCGGGGGTTGCACCCGGGTTTACCTGGAAGGCGCGGGGAAATGGGAAAGGATCGGTGAAGGCGATCCGGGTCGACCGCTGTCAACGAGGGGTGGTGCTACGCGCCTGCCACCTCGCCGTTCTGGTGAGCCGGCGTCAGCGACGCGCCGCGAAGACCGCGACGCCGTTGGGGACCGTTTCAGCTCTCATCGCAATCGTCGCTGCCTGCGCAGATGACAGATCAAGCACACCATTCCGACGCCCAAGGATCAGCGGGCCAACCGGCAACGTGGAGGCAGTCAGGGTGGTCGGCCCGCGGGCTTCGACAAGGAGATGTACAGGCGCCGCAAGGAAGTCGAGCGCACGATCAATCGCCTCAAGGCTTCCGTGCCGTTGCGACGCGCTTCGACAGCGCGCCTACGTCTTCCACGGGCAGTCAGCCTTGCGTCTGTCCGCTCTGGCTCCGCCGGTAGATCAAGTATCCCAGGATCCGGACGTGGCTGTCACCGTCCTTCGGGAGGAGATTTTGTCGGGATTTGCACACCTAAGGTTGCGGATGACCAGCGAGAACCTCGATCTGACGTGGAGTCGAGATGGCATCTGACATTGCCGAAGTGGCTGCGGAGCTCAACATGATGGTTGCGGCAGATCACCAGGCCGCGCGCCATGCGAACAGCGAGGACCCGGCGGAGCAGTTGGCCTGGCGGCGCTTGACCGCACAGCACGCGGACCGTCTCAACGAGATCATGGACGAGCACGGATGGCCGACCGCAGAACGGGTCGGTGAGGACGCGGCCCGGGCCGCTTGGCTGATCGCGCAGCATGCGGACCGGCAGCTCGACGTTCAGCGGCGCGCGCTGCGACTGATGGAGCAGGCGGTGGCCGACGGCGCCGCCAGCCCGCGAGATCTTGCCTTCCTGCGGGATCGCACCCTTGTGAACGAAGGGAGGAAGCAGATCTACGGCACGCAGATCGCCGGCGTGAAGGACGGCACGCCGACCCCGTGGCCCTGCGAGGAACCCGAGCACATGGACGAGCGCCGTGCAGAAGTGGGAATCCCACCGTTCGCCGAATACATCGCTCAGTTCTCCATCACCTGACGCCCTGGAATCCGGCGGATCACGCTCACGTCCGATCCGCCGGACAGACGCCGCTCGCCCCGGACCGCGGCCTGGATCGCGTTCCCGGACGGCGCCTGTCCAGCCCTGGCCCCGGTCGACCCGCCTGCCTGAGTGAGCGGCCGGTCAACCCTCGATGCCGGTGGAAGTATGGGCCGCACCGACGGGCTTGGATTCGGGTGAGCCGCGCTGACGAAGGTAGACGGACAGGATCGCCATGGAAGCGACCGCCAGCAGCTCGGACTGCCAGTTCTGCAGGGTGCGGTTCCAGAAGTCCGCGGAGGTGACGTACTGCCCCCAAGTTACGGGTGCCTGCAAGTCACGCAGCTGCTCTGCGTTGTAGGCCGACCAGCCGGTGATGGACTGCGAGGTCCAGGAACCGAGGAAGAACAGGGCCATGATCAGGCCGAGGGAGCGGGAGAACAGGGCGAGGCGCAGTCCGCCCGTGCGCGCCCAGGCAGGGGAGGCGTCGGTGGCGTGGGGGCCGATCTTCTGTTCGCGCTGCGACTCGGTACCGGCCTTGTCCAGCTCCTTCGATTCGGGCGAGCCGCGCTGGAGCAGCCAGACGGTGCCGAAGATGTAGAGGAAGAACTGCAGGTATTCCGACTGCCAGTTCTCGGTGACGTCGACGGCGAACTGGGAGCTGGTCAGGTAGCGGGCGAGACCCAGCGGTTGCAGGCCGGCGGCGGTCAGCTGGTTGTTGAGGTCGGCCTGTCCAGCGGCGGCCTGGCCGGCGAGCGCCAGCAGGAAGGCGGTGCCGAAAGCCAGCGTCAGACCGTTGTTCCGCAGGAAGCGGCCGGTGGCACTCACCGCTGCAACAGCCCGATCGTGGTGAAGTAGGCCAGTCCGCCGACCACCACGACGATGCACAAGGTGAACAAAGCGCGCACGCTCAGTCCCCCTTCACATCGCACCGGTAGGGCATCTTGGGCCTGGGCTCGCAGGCCGCAGCCGTGATCTTCCACCCCTCGGGAAAGACGGACAGGAAGACCGTGTCTCCTTCCATGACGGCGCGGGCCTGCTGGCCGAACACGTCGATCCGGCGCAGCTGGCCGCCCGCCGGGAGGTTCAGACCGGCGATGGCCTGTTCACACCCTGCCTTCTCCTGGTCCTCCAGTTCGTCACGGGTCCCGGGGGCCAGCGCTGCGCACATTGCTGCGGTGTCCCCGCGGACGGTGTCCTGTTCGAAGGTGCGCACCACTGCCGCGGCGGCATCCTCCCGGCTGGCCAGCTGCCCGCACCCTGTGACGGTGGCGGCGAGCACCACCGCAAGTCCCCATCGGCGCGGCCCGCGGGGCCTGGGCGGTACGTCCGAACCGGACATCGGATTCATACCGGACAGCGCAGCACATGACGAGTGTCGATTCAACGAGGCGCGACCGTGGCTGCTCGGCAGGCTGCCGGCGGGATCTCGACTCCGCCCGCGCCGCTCGGGCCGGAGAGCCCTGGTGCCTGTGCTCCTGGGCGACCCCGAGAGTTGGGGCACGGCCCCTCTGTTCGGAGTCGGGCCGCAGCTGCTGCTCGGCATACTCATGCCTTCGTTGCCACCAGGGTTCGCGCCCGCTCGCTGAGGTCGTGGACCCTGGCGTTGCCGGTTCACGGGCGGATGCCGGAGAGCATCTGCCGGAAGTGGTCGGCGTGTAGTCCGCGGACAACACAGCATCCGGCTGTGGCCGCAGGAGGAGTGGCCGGCGCGGGTACTGCGCGGGTGTTGTCCGCGGACAACATCCTGTGAACCTCGCGCTGGCGGCGCATGGGTAACCCAGCGCGCCCTCCTTGAGGGAGGTCGCCCTTCCGGCCATCGTGTTCAGCCGTCTCGTCCCCGATTGGCTGGGGTTATCGACGGGGACCCAGGGAAGCGGGTCGGGAACGCGATCAGCTTGTTGATCGCCCGCTCGACGACGTTGCACTTCTTGTACCGCTCCTTGTCGAAACCGGGAGGCCGACCGCCGCGGGAGCCACGTGCAACGCGGTTGGCCGCCTGGTCGGCCTTCTCCGGAATGACATGACGGATACCGCGTTTACGCAGGTAGGCCCGCGTGCGTCGATTGCTGTAGGCCTTATCCGCGCTCACGCTGTCGGGCCGTGTACGGGGCCGCCCGGCACCGGCCCGGGGGACGCGGATCTTCTCCATGACCGGCTCGAACTGGGTGCAGTCCGCCCGTTGTCCGGGTGTGACCAGCAGGGACAGCGGGCGGCACCTGCCGTCGGCACTCAGATGGACCTTGGTGGTGAAGCCGCCGCGCGAGCGGCCCAGTCCCTCACCTGCCGCACCACCTCCGCCAGGTGGGCGGCGAGCCCCGCCCACGCCGGCTCGATCTGATGTCCCATTGCCACCGCCCCCTTTGAGGACACGGCAGGCGGCGGGGCCTTGCGCGCACCGGCTGCGTGGTGGTGGGCGCGCATCACCGTGGAGTCGACAGAGACGTCCCCGTCGATCGCGCCCTCGGCATCCGCAGCTGCCTGGACCTGTTGGAGCAGCCGCTCCAAGGTCCCGTCGGCCGACCACTACAGGAGCCGCTTGTGGACGGTCTTCCACGGGCCGAACCGCTCCGGCAGGTCGCGCCACTGCACGCCGGTCCGAACCCGGTGCAGGACACCGTTGATCACCTGCCGATGGTCCCGCCACCTGCCGCAACGTCCATTGCTCACCGGTAGGAGCGGCTCCAGCCGAGCCCACTCCGCGTCCGTCAGATCACCGCGACCAGTCACACCAAGCTAACGTGCCGGTACTTGGGGGTGAAGACCAAGTGAGCGTGCAGGGTGGAGACGACCGTACGGCCCCTGCGACTGCTGGGGTTTGGTTCCCATCGGGGTGACATGGATCACGATATGATCACCATCATGAAGATCGTGACGCAGGTGAAGCTGATGCCGGAGGCCGACCAGGCCGCCGCGCTGCGCTCCACCCTGCGCACGCTCAACGAGGCCGCGTGCTGGGTGTCCGGCATCGCCTTCGAGCACGATGTCCCGCGTGAGTACGAGCTGCGCAAGCACACCTACGCAAAGTTGAAGGCCCGTGGAATCGGGGCGCAGGCCGCGCAGCACGTGATCAAGAAGACTCGTGACGCCTACACCACGTTGAAGGCGAACATGCGGGCCGGGAACCTTGGCAAGCCCGGCAGCAAGCGCCGGACCAAGGCCGAGACCAAGCCGATCGCCTTCCGGCCCGAGGCCGCGCAGCCCTACGACGACCGGTGTTTGAGCTGGCAGTACGACCAGCAGACCGTGTCCATCTGGACCATGTCCGGGCGACTCAAGGGC
>NZ_JAKNTA010000039.1 GCF_022288725.1 Kitasatospora sp. A2-31
GGGCCTGCGGCTGCACCTGGTGTGCACCCTGCACGGCCTGCCCGTTGCGTTCGCGTTGACCGGCGCCAAGGCCGACGAGCGCACCACCCTGCTGGACATCCTGGACACCGAGACCGACCTGGTGGCCGCCCGCCCCGGACAGACTCTGATCGGGGACAGGAACTACTACGGTGCCGCATTCGAGCGTGAGCTCGCCGAGCTGGAGATCCGGCTCCTGCGGCCGGCCCGCAAGGGCGAGACCCAACGGGCCGGATCGCAGCTGTTCAAGCCGTTGCGGCAGATCATCGAGTCCGTCAATGACACGTTCAAGGGCCAGCTCGATCTCGAACGACCCAGGGCCGCACACCCGGCGGCGTCATGGTCCGCGTCCTCCAGCGGATCCTCGCGCTGACCACCGCGATCTGGCACAACGACCAGACGGGACAGCCCGTCATGCGCTCCCTCACCGCGTATGACCACTGAACCCCTTGGCATCAGTCATCTAGGACTCTCCCGCCCGAGCATGTGACCATCGCCGGCCTTGCTCTTCGTCTGCGTCGGCACCGCCACCGCAGTGGCCCTGTCATCCGGCTCCCCACGTGACCGACCGGACGAGTCCTAGTGGACCTGACACGAGAAGCAGGAGTTCGCCCGCAACCACCAGACCCGCTACCGCGACCAGCTCAGACTCGCCGCCTAACGACAGCCGATCGGACCTGGCACCCTACACAGTGGACGTGCTCAGCCTCGTGCGGGTCTCCTGGACCAGTGCCCGAGCCCGGGCCACCGTCGCACTCAGTGCCTCAGGCGTCTCTCCCGGGCACCCCAGCATGACGCGGACGCGCGCACCGAAGTCCGGCGGTGCCGTCGGCAGCGTCTCGGCGACAGCCAGGGCGCCCTTCTCATTCAGGCACCAGCGCCTGTCCGCGGCGTACAACGCCTGCACCAGCACGCCGACCGCTCGCGACAGACACAGGGACACGTAGAGGACGTCGCCCCGGGCAGCGCCCTTCGCCGCGGCATCGACCAGGAACTCCGCCTCCCAGGCTCCCGCCGTCAGTGCTTCCCGCAGCTGCTCCGGATACGTCGCCGTCCGCCGCCGAAGCTCGGTCAGCTCTCCACCGGGGTCGGCCAGTACCCGCCCGAGCGCCACCTCGCCCGCATAGCAGGGCGACCAGAATCCGAGCGGATGACCCGCCTGCACCCCCACCTCGTACCGGCCCTCGCAGCAGTCAGCCCACACCTGCTCGACCCGGTCAAGGTCCCGAAGGATCCAGTCGACCGCCACCCCATCAACCCGCAGCCACGCGCCACCGTTCACCCAGGGCCCCCAGCCGCCCGGAGCGGCCACGTCCACGTCCGGCCCGGCCAGCGCGCGCAACGCGGCGAGGTCAAACCCGCCACCGCGGTAGTAGACGCCGAGGTCCCAGTCCGATTCGGGTCGGTGCTCCCCACGGGCCCGGCTGCCGCCGAGCAGCACCCCGACCACGCCCGGCACTTGCGCCAAGTCGCGAGCCATGTCCTCGATGATCATCCGCATGGCGCGAGTCTGGCACTTGCCAACGCATCCGACCAGCCCATTACGCAGCAGGCGACCACCGCTCATCGGCTACCGCATCCCAACGACCTCCAAGTCCTTCGTGCGAGGCACCCCGACAGATCTGCACCCGGCGAAGTTCGCCGCCATCCGGGTCGGTGAGTCGGTCCGCTCCCCCCGGGAGCCCGGGAGCCCGGGAACGGCCGGTTCGAGCCGGCTGGCCGGCCCCGGTGCTCGACGGCGCCCATGAGCGCGGCATCGCCGTCGTCCTCGGCGAACTCACGTGTCTGCCCGAAGGCCGGGTACTCCCACCCCACCTCCCGCCGCCACGCCGAGCGGTCTCCCTCGGCGCCCGGGCCGTCCGGGTCTTCGTCACGGACCTAGGAACGACGGGACGGCGGCGGGCCCCTGCCGCCCACCGCCCCGGCTCCCCTCGGCGGACGGTCCGCTACGGCCGCTTGTCCGCCGAGAAGCAGTAGACCGTCGTCGAGCGGAACTCCTCGCCCGGGCGCAGGACGGTGGAGGGGTACTCGGGACGGTTGGGCGAGTCCGGGAAGTGCTGCGTCTCCAGCGCGACGCCGGCATACGCGCGGTAGGGGCGGCCGGAGCGGCCGGTCAGCGAGCCGTCGAAGTGGTTGCCCGTGTAGACCTGGATCCCCGGCTCCGTCGTCAGGCACTCCACTCGCCGGCCGCTGGCCGGGTGGCTCAGCACGGCGGCCCTGCGGAACCCGTTCCCGTCGAGCACCCAGTTGTGGTCGAAGCCCGCGCCGGCCAGGCGGATCTGCGGGTCCGGGTCGGCGACGCGCTCGCCGAGCACCGCCGCCTCGCGCAGGTCGAAGGGCGTGCCGGCGACCCGGGCGACCGGGCCGAGGGGGATCAGCTCCGCGTCCACCGGCAGGTACCCCGGGGCGTCCACCCGGAGCAGGTGGTCGAGCACCGTGCCGTTGCCCTCACCGGCCAGGTTGAAGTACGCGTGGTTGGTGAGGTTGACGACCGTGGGGGCGTCCGTGGTCGCCCGGTAGCCGATCCAGAGCGCGCCGGCCGGGTCGAGCAGGTACGTCACCTCGGCGCTCAGCGCCCCCGGGAACCCCTGGTCGCCGTCGGGGCTGTGCAGCCGCAGTCGCACACCGGCCCGCCGGCCCTCCCGGACCGGGACGCCGTCCCAGAGCCGGGAGGCGAAGCCGTCCGTTCCGCCGTGCAGGGTGTGGCCGCCCGGCTGGGTCGTCAGCCGGTGCGTGGTGCCGCCGAGCGGCAGCAGTCCGTCGGCGATCCGGTTGGCGTAGCGGCCGACGGTGGCGCCGAGGTAGGCGGCCTCGCCGAGCAGGTCCTCGACGCCCTCGCAACCGAGGACGACGTTCGCCAGCCGGCCGTACCGGTCCGGGGCGTGCAGGGCCTGGAGGCGGGCGCCCAGGCTGAGCACCTCCGCGGTCGGGCCCTCCGTCGAACCGATGGTCCAGCGGGTGACCGGCCGACCGTCCGGCAGGACGGACGCGGTCTCCTGGCAGACGGTCAGTTCACCCAGGGACACGAGCGCTTGTTCCGGCACGGGATTGCTCCGTTCTCGCGGGACCGGTGGGAAGGGGGGGCAGCGCCCGCCGAGCCGGCGAGCGGCGCCGGTGCCGGACGGGGTCTCACAGCCCCTGGGCCGGGCGGGGGGGGCGGGCCTGGCTCCGGCGAAGCTTGTGGGCACCGCGGCCGAAGTGGCCGTCCAGGGTGAGGTACTCGGGGCACAGCAGGTCGCACGTGTCGGCGTCTCCGCGGCTTGCGTCTCGGCGTCTCGGCGTCTCAGCGTGTCGGCGTGTCGGCGTGTCGGCGTGTCGGCGGTGGCCCGGTCCGGCCGGTAGGCACCCCGCTGCACCGGTTGACGGTCACGTGCTCATCCTTCGTACGGGGGAACGGCGATGAAGCCGTGAGCAACCTGGGTCGCCTGTCGCCGGCGCAGTCCGTGGCGGGCGCAGGGGGAGCACACCGGCGACAGGCTCCGTTCCGCTACCTCTCCCTCATGAAGGGCGGAACGAGGGGCCGCCGGCCGGGCGCTCAGAAGCGGGATGGCGACGCCCGGCCGGCGGAGTTGGGGGGAGTGCTTCCTGTTAGCGCTCACACAGATTGTTAGCGCTAACATTCATGGTGTCAAGGGACCTCACCTGGCAGACCAATGCGACAACCGGGCGACTCAGGGCGCCGCGAACCGCCGCCGCTTCACCACCGGGCGGCCGGCCCGATGCTTCGGCGCAGCACCAGCTCCGGCGGGATCCGCTCATGGGCCGGGAAGGGCTTGGCGCCGCCCTCCAACTCCCGCACGAGCAGTTCCAGGGCCCGCCTGCCGAGTTCGCCGAAGTCCTGCCGCACGGTGGTCAGTGGCGGGGTGAAGTAGGCGGCCTCCGGGATGTCGTCGAACCCGACCACACTGATCTCCTCCGGCACTGCCCGACCGGCCTCGTGCAGGGCACGCAGCAGCCCGAGGGCCATGTGGTCGTTGGCACAGAAGACGGCCGTGACATCGGGGAGTCGTGCGATCCGCAGCCCTGCCTGATAGCCCGATCGGGCGCTCCAGTCCCCGCGCTCCACGTCCGGCACGGGAGCCCCCGCCGCCCGCAGCGTGAGCTGCCAGCCCTCCTCGCGGTCCTGGCTCTCCAGCCAGTTGGACGGTCCGGCCAGGTGGTGCACGGTGCGGTGGCCGAGGTCGAGCAGGTGCCCGGTGACCTCGCCCGCACCCTCGCGGTTGCCCACCGACACCATAGGCACCTGCGTCTGGTTGCCCGATCCGACCGCGACGACCGGCACCGAGCTGGAGAGCCGGGCCACCGCGCTGACGGCGGAGGTCTGCGGTGCGATCACCACGACCCCGTCCACCCCCTGGTCGCGCAGCCGGTCGACGGCTTCCTGCACCGAACGGCCGGCGAGGGAGCGAAGGCTGGTCACGCTCACGAAGTACCCGGCGCTGCGGGCAGCTCGTTCGATGCCCTCCAGCATCGAGGCGGGGCCGTAGAGCGTCGAGTCGAAGCTGACCACGCCGAGCGTCTGCGACCGGCGGGTGACCAGGGCCCGGGCAGCGGAGTTGGGCCGGTAGTCCAGCTCCCGGATGGCCGCCAGCACCCGCTCCCGGGTGTCCGGACGGACGTGCGGAGCAGCGTTGAGCACCCGGGACACCGTCTGGTGGGACACCCCGGCGAGTTTCGCCACGTCCGCCATCACGGGCTGGCGCTGTTCCGTGCCGGCGCTCTCGGTTCCCACGCGTAGTCCCCTCCTCGGCTGCGGACCACAGTACGCGACCGGGTCCACACCGATCCGTCATCCTCGGTTCAGCCAGGGCTCTCTTCGTACCAGCCGTTCGGGCCGCCCACAGGTGGCCGTTGCGGCAGGTGAACGCTCACGGGGTCGCCCCGACCGCCGGAAGGGCCGATCGGACGCGACGGCGCGCCCGTGATCTCGGCGCCGCCGACGCCTTCACGGTTCGCGGTCGTGTCGTCCTCCGGTGCGTGGCGCCGGGGACGTTCACGGTGAGCCGGCTGTCGGCCGTACGGATCCAGGTCGGTGCGCCCCGCCGGAGCAGCCGCGGCCCTGAGACTGCGCCCGGGGGTGGTGGACGCGTTCGGGACGTCGAGGTGGATCGGTCGCAGCTGCGACCGGCCGGCGCCCTGCGACGGCCGGTGGGAGGTGGAAGGAAGTCGCTGACATTCCTGGATCGGCGGGTCGCACGCCGGCCGGAGAGCCACGGACGCTGTAGCGGTCACAGCCGACGAGGGACCCCGGCCTCGCCCGGCCGGGGTCCCTCCGGGCGTTGAGCCGACTCCCGGGCGGGCCGGGCGGGTCAGCGCTGGAGGGTGAGCACGCCCGGCCGGTACGGCAGCTTCAGGTAGGAGGTGCCGTCCGAGGAGGGAGACCTGCCCTGGTAGAGGAGTTGGAGGTTGCAGGGGTCGATGGTCATGGTCTGGTCGGGGTTGTTGCGAACCAGGTCGCCGTGGCTGATGTCGTTGGTCCAGGTGGCGCCGCTGTTGGCCTGGCTCGCGAAGGAGTTGCTCGCGGTGGCGGCCTGCGGGGTCCAGGAGCCGTTCAGGCTGGTGGCGGTGAACGAGCGGAAGTAGCGGTGCTCGTTCGCGTCCCGAGCCTCGACGATCATGAGGTACTGGTTCTGGCCCTGGACCTTGTAGACCTGGGGCGCCTCGAACAGGTTCTGCACCGTGTCGCTCATGACCGTGGTGTACGAGGAACCGAAGCTGCCGGGGAAGTTCCCGATCGGCATGCTCGCCCGGTAGATGCTGCCGTTGTCACCGGCGAAGAACAGGTACATGTTCTGGTCGTCGGCGATCAGGGTCGGGTCGATCGGGCCGCCGGTGGGGAGGCTGCCGGTGAACAGCGCCTGCGGCGCGGACCAGCCGGCCGGGTTGGTGGGGTCGCTGGACGTGCGGTAGGTGAAGGGCCAGGCGGTCCCCCACCCCAGTGAGGCCAGCACCCAGATGTTCTTGGGCGCGAAGTAGAACAGGGTGGGCGCCACCGCGGACGAGGGCATGGCGGTCTGGGTGGCGGAGGCCATGTCCGACCAGTTCGTGAAGGGAGCGAACCCCATCGACTTCCACGCCGATCCGTCGGAGTAGGTGGCGTAGACGAGGTGCTTGCCGTTGTAGACCACGTCGGTGAAGTCCTTCAGCGACGCCCAACCGTTCGCCGGCTCCGCCAGCGGACCGGTCGAGGCCCACCGGTACGTCGTCGGAAGAGCACACGTGGTCCCGGCCCCGGACAGGCCGGTCCACTTCTGATTGCCGGCACCGCTGCAGTTCCAGAGCTGCACCGCCGTCCCGTTGGCCGTACCGCCGCCGCTGACGTCCAGGCACAGTCCGGACTCCACCCCGACGACCGAGCCGTCGGCGTTCACCCGCCACTGCTGGTTCGCCCCGCCGGTGCAGGTCCAGATCTCCACCCGGGTGCCCGCCGCGGTGGCGTGGCCCGGAACATCCAGGCACTTGTTCCCGTACACCGTCAGCTGGTTGCCTGACGTCGACGTCCACTGCTGGTTGGTCCCGCCCGAGCAGTCCCAGATCTGCAGGAACGTTCCGTCGCTCCGGCTGGCGTTCGGCACATCGACACCGTCCGGATCCCACGCCACGCAAGGCGCCGCTGGTGGCCGCCTGAGCCGGAGCTGCGACGAGCCCCGAGGCGAACGCCGCCACGGCCGCGACGGCGGCGGTGAGCACGACGGACAGAGGTTTGCGGTTGGAACGTCGTCTACGCATCGAGATGTCCTCTCTGTAGGGATGGAGCTGTCAGCAGATCCCGTTTCCGATGTCACGTCACCTGATGGCGCGCCAGGAGCATTGGTCACCGGCCGGGGAGGAAGCCTCGCCTTCGCCCCTCGGTTCTCCAGCGCACCGGGGGAAGGTGGGTCGATGGTCCCGTACGGGCCCCGCACGCACGACGCGTCCGGTCCCCAGGGCTCGACGAGGAGGATCTCTGCGGCGGTGTGCCGCTCCAGGGCGCCCGCGCGGATGCGGTAGGACAAGGCTCGGTTCCGCTGCTCCTGGGGCCGGTCGGGTGGTGTCACCGTTGTTCCGGGCACCTCCGTCGCGCGAGCCGGCCCGCCACCGCCGGCGAAGCGGTGGCGGGCAGGCGCGCGGTGATGCTGCCGCCGGTGCGCGGTGGTGCTGCCCTGGTGGCTCAGCCCCAGGGCTGGGCGACGAGCCAGCTGGTGTCCGCGGCCCAGCTGGCACTGCTGTCCCAGCTGTTGGAGCCGCCGTTGCTCGCTATGTAGGCCGTGTAGTTGTAGTGCCGGAGGTACTTCGTCGGGAAGTTGACGGACTGGAAGGAGGTGCCGGTACCGCTGTTGCCCCCGGTGGGGCAGAAGGTGGAGTCCTGGGCGAAGGAGCCGGCCCCGTTGTCGAAGTCCAGGTAGAGCTCATAGTTGTAGTGGTGCAGGAACCGGCCGGGGTTGTTGGCGGACTCGAAGGACACGCAGGAGCTGTCAGCCAGGCCGGCGCGGACGATCCACGTGGCGTCGGCCTTGTCGGTGGCCGAGCTGGAGGAGTTCGTGTCGGAGATGACGACCTTGGTGTCGGCGTCGTCGTGGCGGAGGTAGTGCGAGGTGCAGCAGGGCGCGGTGGTGGCCCGCAGGGAGATCCGGGAGCCGGGGGTCAGCGTGCCGGTACCGGTCGAGCCACTGGTGTAGCCGGCGGCGGTGATGTTGGCCTGGACCGCGTTCTCGGTGGCGTCCGACGGGTAGCCCTGGGTCATGACCCCTTCGTAGAAGGTGCCTTGGGCCCACTTGCTGTTGTCACCGCCGATGCCGAGGATGATCGCGCCTTCCTTGTGCATCGGGTTGTAGCCGGTGGCGTTGGGGCGCGCGCCGCTGTAGAAGGTGGACAGGCCGCCCGACCGGGCGTCGCCCCCACGGAGGGCCCACTGGTTCGGTCCGCCCTTGAGCATGGCGGTCAGGAAGCGGTTGTTGACGCTGGGGTCGTTGGCGTTGGGTCCGCGGTTGACCCCGGAGAACAGGCCGTTCTCCAGGTCGGCCATGACCCAGGGTCCGTTGCCGCTGCCCGAGCCCCAGCTCCTGTTGTCGCCGAAGTAGAGGGCCTCCATGTGGCCGTTGCCGGTGTCCAGGTTGTTGGTCTCCGCGTTGCCGTAGTCGAAGCAGCAACCGCCGTTGAAGTGCGTGCCGTCGAAGATCGCGTACATGCCCTCGGGCTGGTCGCCGGTGGCGATGCCGTTGGTGTTGTTGTTGCGGTATCCCGTCCCGGGGGCGACGTAGACGCCGTACGCCTTGTGCCCGCCGACGGTGACCGGCGCCTCGAAGGCGTTGGCGAGGTTGTCCGGACCACCGGCCGCCCCGCCGGCAGGAGCCTGGGTGAGGTGGTTGCCCCTGCCGGACTGGTCGTAGAGGACGGTGATGACGCAGCCGGTGCCGGCGCAGAAGGAGTCCTGCGCGGCGGCGTCGGCGTATCCGCCGGTGCTCAGCAGGCCGATGTTCCTGGTCGCGTTGTCGGAGGCGCGCCTCACCTGGTACAGCGGGCCGCTGTACGCGCCGTACAGGGCCCGGGTGGTGCTGTGCGCGGCGACGCACGGCGTGCCACCGGCGCGGTAGAGGTCGCACGGACCCTGGGTGGCCGCCTGCGAGGTCCCGGCCGTGGCGGTGAGCAGGCCGAGGGAGAGCGCAGCGGTCGCACCGACCGCGAGGAGGGCCCGCCCGACCCTGCGGATCGACGGTTTGATCATGAGGAACTCCTTCACTGGGTGGGGTGCGGAGTGAGCGGCCCGGTCGGCCCCGTCCATCGACACCGGGCCGGGCTCGGGCTGCCGCCCGGCAGGTCCAGGGGCGGCGCCTGAGTTCTGTTAGCGCTAACAATTCCCGCCGAGAAGGCGCGCGCGTGATGACGGTACGGACATCTCCTGTGCCGCAACGGCATCACTATGGCCAGCCGCCAGGACACCGTCAAGACGTCGCGCAGGGACAGGACGGTCCGAGGAGGACCGCGCGGCCCTGCGTAGGTCCTGCGCAGGTCCTGCAAGATCCGCTGACCGCGCCCACCGGCGACGGGCGGCCCCGCGGGCCATCCGCACGGGGCCGGCCCGAGGGTCCGGGGTGGGGGTGCTCGCGCGGCCGCCCGTACCGAACGAGCCGCCGTCCGGCCACGCGTGGCGACCGGGCGGCGGCGACGCCGGGCGGCCGCGACGCTGGTCAGGGGCGTCTCACGGTCGGGGGCGGCGGGTGGTGATCAGGCGTTGCAGGACGATGAAGACGAACAGCAGGGCGCCGATGACGATGCGGGTCCACCAGGAGCTGAGGGTGCCCTGGAAGTTGATCACGGTCTGGATCAGCCCGAGCACCAGAACGCCCAGCAGGGTGCCCAGCAGGTAGCCGGAGCCGCCGGTCAGCAGCGTGCCGCCGATGACCACCGCGGCGATCGCGTCGAGCTCCAGGCCCACCGCGTGAAGGCCGTAGCCGGACAGCATGTAGAAGGTGAGCAGGACGCCGCCGAGCGCGGAGCAGAAGCCGCTGATCGCGTAGACGGTGGTCCTGGTGCGCTGGACCGGCAGGCCCATCAGCAGTGCCGACTGCTCGCTGCCGCCGAGCGCGTACACGTTGCGGCCGAGCCGGGTGTGGTGGAGCACCACGAATCCGACGGCGACCACCAGCAGCGCGATGACCGCGCTCGGCGAGACGAACAGGCTGCCGAGCGGGATCCGGGTCTGCGCCATGGCGGTGTACTGCGGGTCGGTGATGGAGATCGACTCTACGCTGATCGTGTAGCACAGGCCGCGGGCCAGGAACATGCCGGCCAGGGTGACGATGAACGGCTGGATCTCGAAGACGTGGATGACCCAGCCCATCAGCCAGCCGCCCGAAGTGCCCATCAGCAGGACCAGCGGGATGACCAGCAGCGGCGGCCAGCCGTGCTGCTCGACCAGCCAGGCGGAGACCATCGTGGACAGCGCCACGACCGCGCCGACCGACAGGTCGATGCCGCCGGTCAGCACGACGAAGGTCATGCCGACCGCGACGACCAGCAGGAAGGCGTTGTCGATCAGCAGGTTGAGCACGACCTGGCCGGAGAAGAAGCCGTCGTAGCGCACCGAGCCGACGCCGAACATCGACACCAGCAGGACCGCGGTGACCAGCAGCGGGATCTGCCCGCGCAGGCGGGTCAGCAGAGCAATGGCCGTCATTCGCCGACCTCCTGGTCGATGGGGGCCGCGGCGAGCAGCCGGTCCGTGGGGGCCGCGGCGAGCGGCCGGGCGGTCCGCCGGGCCCGGGCGGCGCGGGCGGCGAGCTTGGTGCGGAAGGCGGGCGACTGGATCAGGCAGACCGCGATCACCACGAACGCCTTGAACACCAGGGTGGTCTCCGGCGGGATGCCGATGGTGTAGACGGTGGTGGAGAGCGTCTGGATGACGAGCGCGCCCAGCACGGTGCCGCCGATCGAGAACCGGCCGCCGTTCAGGGAGGTCCCGCCGAGCACCACCGCGAGGATGGCGTCCAGTTCGATCCACAGCCCGGCGTTGTTGCCGTCGGCGGCCGAGACGTTGGAGGACACCATCAGTCCGGCCAGCGCCGCGCACAGCGCGCCGAACACGTAGACGAGCGCCACCAGCCGCACCGCCCGGATGCCGACCAGCCGGCTGGCCACCGGGTTGCCGCCGACGGACTCCAGCAGCAGGCCGAGCGCGGTCGCGCGGGTGAGCAGGACGGTGGCCAGCACCACCAGGCCGCTGAGCAGGATCGCGAACGGCATGGTCAGCCAGTAGCCGCCGCCGATCAGCTTGTACGGCTCGCTGGTGACGGTGATGATCTGACCGTCGGTGATCAGCTGGGCCACGCCGCGCCCGGCGACCATCAGGATCAGGGTGGCGACGATCGGCTGGACACCGGCCTTGGCCACCAGCACACCGTTGGTGAGGCCGAGCACCAGGGCGCTGCCGAGGGCGATGGCGACGGCGGTCAGCACGGTGCCGACGCTGCCCGGGTCGGCGGACCGGCTGATGTGCTGGCAGGCCAGCGCCCCGGAGATCGCGACGGTCGAGCCGACCGACAGGTCGATGCCGCCCGTGGCGATCACCAGGGTCATGCCCAGGGAGACCAGGATCAGCGGGGCGCCGAAGTGCAGGATGTCGATCAGGGAACCGTAGAGGTGGCCGCCCTGGACGTGGACGGCGAAGAAGTCGGGGGTGAAGGCGAGGTTGGCGACCAGCAGGACGGCCAGCACCGCGGCAGGCCAGAACAGCCGGAGCCGGGTCAGCGCCTTCACCGGTCGGCGCGCCGCCGTTGCCGCGCTCATCGGTCCGCTCCGCTCGCAATGGTGGCCATGAGGCGCTCCTGGCTGAGGCCGCCGTCGTTGTCGAGTTGCGCGACCATCCGACGGTCGCGCAGCACGGCGACCCGGTGGCTGAGCCGCAGCACCTCCTCCAGTTCGGCGGAGATGAACAGCACCGCCATGCCGTCGTCGGCGAGGTCGGCCACCAGCTTCTGGATCTCGGCCTTCGCCCCGATGTCGATGCCTCGGGTGGGTTCGTCCAGAATCAGCAGCTTGGGGTCGGTGATCAGCCAGCGGGCGAGCAGCACCTTCTGCTGGTTGCCGCCGCTGAGGTTGCGTACGAGCGCCTCGGGGTTGCCGGGACGGATGTCCAGGGCGCGGATCCAGCGCAGCGCGAACTCGTCCTGCGCGGTGCGCGCGAGGGGACGGACCCAGCCCCGGGCGGCCTGCAGGGCCAGGACGATGTTCTCCCGGACGGTCAGTTCGCCGACCAGGCCCTCGGTCTTGCGGTCCTCGGAGCAGAATGCGATGCCGCGGGCGATGGCGTCGCGCGGGCTGCGCAGGGCGGTCTCGGCGCCCTCGATCCGCAGGGTGCCGCCGTCGCTCTGGTCGGCGCCGAACAGCAGCCGGGCGGCCTCGGTCCGCCCGGAGCCCAGCAGCCCGGCCAGTCCGATCACCTCGCCCGACCGGATCTCCAGGTCGTACGGCTCGACTGCGCCCCGGCGGGTCAGTCCGTCGGCCCGCAGGAACGCGGCAGCACCGGCGGGTGCGGTGCGCTCGCGCCGCGTGTCCTCGTCGAGGCGCTCGGGGCCGGAGTGTCCGGCGAGTTCCGCGAGTTCCGCGAGTTCGGAGCCGATCATCCGGGAGACCAGTCCGACCTGGCTCAGCTCGCCGGTCAGATACTCGCCCTCCAGCCGGCCGTTGCGCAGCACGGTCATCCGGTCGCAGATCTCGTAGACCTGGTCGAGGAAGTGCGAGACGAACAGGATCGCCACCCCCTGGTCGCGCAAGCGCCGCATGACGGCGAAGAGTTGGCGCACCTCGTCGCGGTCCAGGCTGGAGGTCGGCTCGTCCAGGATCAGCACCTTGGCGGAGACTCCGACCGCGCGGACGATGGCCACCAGCTGCTGGACGGCGATGGAGTGACTGCTCAGCGGCGTGCTGACGTCGATGTCCAGGTCGAGCTCGCGGACCAGCTCGGCGGCCCGACGGCGCATCGCGGCCCAGTCGATCAGGCCGAAGCGGCGGGGCTCCCGGCCGATGAAGATGTTCTCCGCGACCGACAGGTTCGGGCAGAGGTTCACCTCCTGGTAGACCGTGCTGATGCCGGCCTGCTGGGCCTGCAGTGGCCCGGCGATCCGTACCGGGCTGCCGGCCAGCACCACCTCGCCGGCGTCGGCCGGGTGGACGCCGGTGAGCACTTTGATCAGTGTGGACTTGCCGGCGCCGTTCTCCCCCATCAGGGCGTGCACCTCGCCGGGGAAGAGTCGGAAGTCGACTCCGTCCAGCGCCACCACCCCGGGGAACTCCTTGCGGATCCCCCGGACTTCCAGGACCGGTTGCTGCCGCACCCCGGATCTCCTCTCGTGTGTCCCGGACGCGGCCCGCCCTCGGGCGGTCCGGTCCGGACCGTGCGGGGCCTGAGCACAGGAGCGGCCCCACACGGTCGGGGTGGGTCAGTACTGGCGGTTCGGCAGGGCCGCGGTGGCCTGCTCGGGCGTGAAGGTGCCCTCCTCGGTCTTGATCCGCCGCGGCACCTGCTCACCCGCCTTGACCTTCTTCGCCAGGTCCATCAGCTGGTCACCGAGCAGCGGGTTGCACTCGACATCGAAGTTGATCTTTCCCTGGCTCATCGCGGTGAAGGCGTCCTTGACGCCGTCCACCGAGACGATCTTGATGTCGGTGCCCGGCTTCCTGCCGGCCTCCTCGATCGCCTGGATCGCGCCGAGCGCCATGTCGTCGTTGTGCGCGTACAGCACGTCGATCTTCGGCTGCGACTTCAGGAAGGCCTGCATGACCTCCTTGCCCTTGGCGCGGGTGAAGTCGCCGGTCTGCGAGGCGACCACCTTGAACTTGGGCTCGCCCTTGACGGCGTCCGCGAAGCCGGACTTGCGGTCGTTGGCCGGCGCTGAACCGGTGGTGCCCTCCAGCTGGACGACGTTCACGTCACCACTGGCGGCCGCGTACTCCTTGACCAGCCACTCGCCTGCCTTCTTGCCCTCCTCGACGAAGTCCGAGCCGAGGAAGGAGACGTAGAGCGACTCGTCCTTCGAGTCCACCGCGCGGTCGGTCAGGATGACCGGGATGTGCGCGTCCTTGGCCTCCTTCAGGACCGTGTCCCAACCCGACTCCACCACCGGGGAGAAGGCGATCACATCGACCTTCTGCTGGATGAACGAGCGGATCGCCTTGATCTGGTTCTCCTGCTTCTGCTGCGCGTCGGAGAACTTCAGCTCGACGCCGGCCTTCTTCGCGGCCTCCTGGATCGACTTGGTGTTGGCGGTGCGCCAACCGCTCTCCGCGCCGACCTGGGAGAACCCCACGACGAGCTTGTGGCCGGAACCCTTGTCGGCCGAGCCTCCGCCGCCGGAACCACAGGCGGCGAGGACGGCAACCATCGCACCGGTGACCAGGACCGAAGCAACTCTCTTGGACATGTGGGGACTTCCTCTCGGAATCGTCGATCGCACGGACGGCGGCAACGGCCCGCGTTCACGGGGTGGGGCGAAGCGACTGAGGGGCCGAGGTGCGGCCCAGGGGCGACGCGGCACCATCCCGTCCATCCGGGCGCGGTGGTGACGCGGTTGCGCTCGAGACGAGATTGTTAGCGCTAACAATCGGGTCGACAAGACCCGCCCCCGCCCGTTACCCAATCTTGACCTGCGGCGCGGCGAGGTCCTGGCCGATTTCCGGCCTGTTACCGCCCCTTGACGCTCCGATGGCCGAGCTGGGCTGAACGGCGATGGGAGCGCTCCCACGGATCGGACTCCCATGCATCGGACTCCCATGCATCGGACTCCCATGCATCGGACTCCCATGCATCGGACTCCCCTGCATCGGACTCCCCTGCACTGGGCTCCCCTGCACCGGCTCCCCCGTGCTCCGGGCCCCGCCGGCCACCGGCGGGGG
>NZ_JAKNTA010000004.1:0-209686 GCF_022288725.1 Kitasatospora sp. A2-31
CCCGCCGCTGCCGCGGAGGCGGCGCCGGCCGAGCCCGCCGCCCAGGCCGAGCAGCAGGCCGGCCAGGCCGGCCAGCCCCGTCGGATCTCCGCCTTCCTGGCGGCGCCCACCCCGCACGGCCTCCCGCAGGTCGAGGCCACCGAGCCGGTCCGGTCCGGCGAGGACGCGGCTGTGGAGCAGTCCGTGCCCATAGCGCCCGCCGACCAGCACGAGGTCGTGACCGCCGAGGCGGCCCAGCCGGCCGGGGCCGCGCAGGAGGGGCCGTCCGTGCAGTCCGCCCCCGGCGCCGAACCCGTGGCCGAGCCGGTGGACGCTGCGGTCGTGGAGCAGCCCGCGGAGCAGTCCGAGGCCCTGCCGGAGGCCGCCGCCGAGACGGCTGTCGGCACCGGCGAGATGCCGTCCGGCCAGGTCGTCGCCGGCCCGGAGGCCGAGCAGGTCCAGCCGGCTCCGGCCGACGCCGCCACCCCGGCCGCGGAGACCGCGGAGACACCGGAGACCGTCGAGACCATCGAGCCCGCGGGTCAGCCCGAGACACCGGCCGGCGAGGCGGCCGGCGAGCCGGCCGTCGCGCCCGAGCCCACGCCGGCCACCGAGCCCGTCGCCGAGGCCGGGGCCGAGGCCCAGCCCGAGGCCGCCCCGGCGGACCAGGCTCCCGGCACCGGTGCCCCCGTCGAGTCCTCCGTGAACGAGGCCGTCGCCGGCGAGCCTGACAGCGCCGCCGAGGCCGTCGCCGCCGAGGCCGGCCCGGACGCGCCCGCCGAGCAGCCCGCCGCCGAGGAGGCCCCGGGCGAGGAGACCGCGCCCGAGGAGACCGCGCCCGAGGAGCCCGCCGAGCCGCGCGGCCCTGCCGCCGTCGGCTTCGACGACGCCGGCCGCGAGGCCGTCCACCAGGTCATCCGCGAGCGCCGCGACATCCGCAACGGCTTCCGCCCGGACCCGATCCCGCACGAGGTGCTGATCCGCGTCCTGGAGGCCGCCCACACCGCGCCCAGCGTCGGCTTCTCCCAGCCGTGGGACTTCGTGGTGATCCGCTCGGCCAAGACCCGCCGCAAGATGCACGAACTGGCCGAGCGCCAGCGCGAGGCGTACGCGGACACGCTCCCCAAGGGCCGGGCCAAGCAGTTCAAGGAAATCAAGATCGAGGCCATCCTCGAGACCCCGGTCAACATCGTGGTGACCGCCGACCGCACCCGCGGCGGGCGCCACACGCTCGGCCGCCACACCCAGCCCCAGATGGCCCCGTACTCGGCGGCGCTCGCGGTGGAGAACCTCTGGCTGGCCGCCCGCGCCGAGGGCCTCGGCGTCGGCTGGGTGAGCTTCTTCGACGAGGACGAGATGGTCCGCGAGCTCGGGCTGCCCGAGCACCTGGAGGTCGTCGCCTACCTGTGCGTCGGCTACGTCGACGCCTTCCCGGACGAGCCCGAGCTCCAGCAGCAGGGCTGGGCCAAGAAGCGTCCGCTCTCCTGGGTCGTCCACGAGGAGCAGTACGGCAACCGCGCGCTGCCCGGCGAGGAGCCGCACAGCCTGCTCGCCGAGACCCTGCGCGGCATCCGCCCGCTGGACGCCAAGGCGCTCGGCGAGGCCTGGGACCGCCAGAAGCGGATGACCAAGCCGGCCGGCTCGCTCGGCATGCTGGAGATCATCTCCGCCCAGCTGTCCGGCCTCTCCCGCAAGTGCCCGCCGCCGATCCCGGAGCCCGCCTGCGTCGCGATCTTCGCCGGCGACCACGGCGTGCACGCCCAGGGCGTCACGCCGTGGCCGCAGGAGGTCACCGCCCAGATGGTCGGCAACTTCCTGGCCGGCGGAGCGGTGGTCAACTCCTTCGCCAAGCAGATCGGCACCGAGGTCTGCGTGGTCGACGTCGGGGTGGCCGCCGAGCTGCCCGAGGCGATCCAGCAGGGCCGCACCACCGGCCTGCTGCCCCGCAAGGTCCGCCCCGGCACCGGCGACATGACGCAGGGCCCGGCGATGACCCGCGAGGAGGCGCTCAAGGCCGTCGAGGTCGGCATCGAGACCGCCCGCGACCTGGTCGCCGCCGGAAACAAGGCCCTGGTCACCGGCGACATGGGCATCGCCAACACGACCGCCTCCGCCGCGCTGATCTCCGTCTTCACCGGCCTGGACCCGGCCGAGGTCACCGGCCGCGGCACCGGCATCGACGACGAGACGCACGCCCGCAAGGTCGAGGTGATCCGCGCCGCGCTCGCGCTGCACCAGCCGGACCCGGCCGACCCGATCGGCGTCCTCGCCGCCGTCGGCGGCCTGGAGCACGCCGCCATCGCCGGCTTCCTGCTCGGCGCCGCCTCGCTGCGCACGCCGGTCATCCTGGACGGTGTCATCGCCGGCTCGGCGGCCCTGGCCGCCAAGGCCATCGCCCCCGAGGTGCTGGCCGCCTGCATCGCCGGCCACCGCTCCGCCGAGCCCGGCCACCAGGCCGCGCTCGCCAAGCTCGGTCTGCGTCCGCTGATCGACCTCGACCTGCGGCTCGGCGAGGGCACGGGTGCCCTGCTGGCCCTGCCGCTGGTGCAGAGTGCGGCCCGCGCGATGCACGATGTAGCCACGTTCGATTCCGCCGGGGTCACCGAGAAGGCCTGACGCCCGCCCGCACCGCTCCGTGTACCGGCCCGAGGGCGCCCGGCACACGGGGCGGTGCCGCGCACCCCCACCACCCTCACCCGACCCAGGAGCACCGCCCATGACCGCGCCCAACCAGCCCTCCGTGCCGGCCGTCCGGCCGGACGGGCCCCACCCCCACCCCGGCACCGAGGGCCGCACGCCCTACCCGGTCGGGCTGCTGCTCGCCGGACGCCGGGTGGTGGTGGTCGGCGGCGGCCAGGTCGCCCAGCGCCGGCTGCCCGCCCTGATAGCCACCGGTGCCGACCTGCACCTGATATCGCCGGCCACCACCCCGGCCGTCCAGGCCATGGCCGACGCCGGCGAGCTGACCTGGCACGAGCGCCCGTACCGGGACGGCGACCTCGCCGACACCTGGTACGTCCTGGTCGCCACCGACGACCCGGCGGTCAACGCCGCGGTCAGCGCGGAGGCCGAGCGCGAGCGGGTGTTCTGCGCCCGCAGCGACGACGCGGCCGCGGCCACCGCCTGGACCCCGGCCAGCGGGCGCGACGCCGGCGCCACCGTGGCGGTGCTCACCGGCGACCCCCGGCACTCCGCCGCGCTGCGCGACTCCATCGTGAACGGCCTGCGGGACGGCTCGCTGGCGGCCCGCCGCCACCGTGCCGAGGACGTCGCCGGGGCGCCGGGCCCGGGGAGCGTCGCCCTGGTCGGCGGCGGCCCGGGGGATCCGGACCTGATCACCGTGCGGGGCCGCCGGCTGCTGGCCGACGCGGACGTGGTCGTCGCGGACCGGCTGGCCCCGCGGGAGCTGCTGGCCGAGCTGCCCGAGCACGTCGAGGTGATCGACGCGTCGAAGATCCCGTACGGGCGGTTCATGGCCCAGGAGGCCATCAACCGGACGCTCATCGAGCACGCCAAGGCCGGCAAGTTCGTGGTCCGGCTCAAGGGCGGCGACCCGTACGTGTTCGGGCGCGGCGGCGAGGAACTGCTGGCCTGTGCCGAGGCCGGCCTGCCGGTGACCGTGGTCCCGGGGATATCCAGCTCGATCAGCGTGCCGGCGGCGGTCGGCGTGCCGGTCACCCACCGGGGCATGACGCACGAGTTCACCGTGATCTCCGGCCACGTCGGGCCGGACGACGAGCGCTCGCTGACCAACTGGGAGGCCGCCGCCCGGATGAGCGGCACCCTGGTGCTGCTGATGGCCGTCGACAAGATCGGCGCGATCGCGGCCAAGCTGGTGGAGTGCGGCCGCCCGGCCGACACCCCGGTGGCCGTGGTCCAGGAGGGCACCACCGCGGCCCAGCGCCGGGTGGACGCCACCCTGGCGACCGTCGCGGCCACCGTCGAGGCCGAGCGGATCAAGCCCCCGGCGGTGATCGTCGTCGGCGACGTCGTCAACGTGCTGGCCCCGGCCTTCACCGGCTCCTGAGCGGCCCGGGCCCGGGGGACACGGGAGCCGGAAGTCGGCCCGGCCGACTTCCCGCTCCCGCCTCCCGCCCCGGCCGCGCCCCGCTCACTCCAGCGGCTGCTCCGTCCAGATCACCTTCCCGGTGGCCGTGTACCGCGTCCCCCAGCGGTCGGCGAACTGCGCGACCAGGAACAGCCCGCGTCCGCCCTCGTCCGTGGTGGCCGCGTACTTCAGGTGCGGCGAGGTACTGCTGGCGTCGGACACCTCGCAGATCAGCGCCCGGTCGCGGAGCAGCCGCACCCGGATCGGCTCCGACCCGTACCGGATCGCGTTGGTCACCAGCTCGCTCAGGATCAGCTCGGTGACGAACGCCGTCTCGTCCAGCCCCCACTGCGCCAGCCGCTCCGCCACCGCCGCCCGCACCGCACCCACCGCAGCCGGGTCGGACGGCACCTCCCACTCCGCCACCTGGTCCGGCGCGAGCACCCGGGTCCGCGCCACCAGCAGCGCGATGTCGTCCTGCGGATGCGCCGGCAGCATCGCGCCCAGGACGTCCGCGCAGGTCTGCTCCGGCGTCCGCGGCGGTCCGGTCAGCGCCGCCCGGAGCAGCTCGAGCCCCTCGTCGATGTCCCGCTCGCGGTCCTCCACCAGCCCGTCCGTGTACAGCACCAGCCGGCTGCCCTCCGCCACCTCCACTTCCACCGTCTCGAACGGCAGCACCGCCAGGCCCAGCGGCGGCCCGGTCGGCAGCTCCGGGAACGCCACCTGACCGTCCGGCGAGACCAGCGCCGGCGGCGGATGCCCCGCACTGGCCAGGGTGCAGCGCCGCGACACCGGGTCGTAGATCGCGTACAGGCAGGTGGCCCCGGTCACCGCCCCCGAACCGCCGGTCGCGGACTCCTCCTGGTCGATCCGGTTCACCAGGTCGTCCAGGTGCCCGAGCAGCTCGTCCGGCGGCAGGTCCAACGTCGAGAAGTTGTGGATCGCCGTCCGCAGCCGGCCCATCGTCGCCGCCGCGTGCAGCCCGTGGCCCACCACGTCCCCGACCACCAGCGCCACCCGGGCCCCCGGCAGCGGGATCACGTCGAACCAGTCCCCGCCGACCCCCGCCTGCGCCGGCAGGTACCGGTGCGCCACGTCCAGCGCGTTCTGCGCCGGCAGGCTCCGCGGCAGCAGGCTGTGCTGCAGCGTCACCGCCATCGCGTGCTCCCGGGTGTAGCGGCGCGCGTTGTCGATGCAGACCGCCGCGTGCGAGACCAGCTCCTCGGCCAGCGCCAGGTCCTCGTCCTCGAACGGCTCCGCCCGGCCCGCCCGCCAGAACCGGGCCACCCCCAGCAGCACCCCGCGCGCCTTCAACGGCACCCGCACCAGCGAGTGCACCCCGTACTCCAGCGCCTGCGCCGCCCCCTCCGGGTCCTGGTCCCGCCACGCCGTGCTCTCCGCCAGCCGCGGCTCCACGCCCGGCAGCCCGGTGTCGAGCGCACCCGCCAGCGGCGTCGACGGCACCACGTCCAGCACCGTGCCGACCGGATAGAACGGAGAGTCGTCCCGCACCCCGGCGAACGCCGCCCGGCGCACCCTCTCCAGTGCCACGCCCGCCGGCGGCTCGTCGCCGTCCAGCACCTGCTGGGCCAGGTCGACGGTGACGAAGTCGGCGAACCGCGGCACCGCCACCTGGGCCAGCTCCTGCGCCGTGCGCGTCACGTCCAGCGTGCTTCCCACCGCGAGGCCCGCGTCGTACAGCAGCCGCAACCGCCGCTGCGCCACCTCGGCCCGACCGGAGAGCGCCAGCAGCTCGGTGGAGTCACGCAGCGTGGCGACCAGGCCGGGCGGGCCGCCGTCGCGGTCGGTGAGCCGGATGTTCACCGCCAGCAGCCGCTCCCCGGACAGCACCACCTCGTCCGTGACCGGCCGGTCGGCGGTCAGCAGCTCCTCGGGCGCCTGGTCCAGGCCCAGCTCCGTCACCTGCCGGCCCTCGGCGTCGGCCGGCAGGTCCAGCAGCCGGCGGGCCTCGTCGTTGCAGAGCAGCAGCCGACCGTCGCCCTCGACGATCAGCACGCCCTCGCGGACGGCGTGCAGCACGGCCGCGTGGTGCTCGTACATCCGCGTCATCTCGGCCGGCCCGAGCCCGTGCGTCTGCCGCCGCAGCCGGCGGCTGATCAGCGCCGTCCCGCAGGTGGCCAGCCCCAGCGCCACCGCCGCGGCGCCGAGCACCACGGGCAGCTGCCGCTCGCTGGCACTGCTCACGTTCTCGATCGTGATGCCGGACGACACCGCGCCGATCACCTGGCCGGTCGGCGCGCGCACCGGCACGGTCGCCTGGACCAGCGGCCCGAGCGTGCCGTCGATCTGCTCGGTCACCACCTGCCCGTCGAGGGCGGGCTCGTAGTTCCCCACGAACTTCTGGCCGATCCGGGCCGGATTGGGGTGGGTGTAGCGGATGCCGTCGGTGTTCAGCACGACGATGAAGTCCACGCCCGCGTTGATCCGCGCCGCCTGCGCCTTGGGCTGCAGGATCGCGGTCGGATCGGGGGACTGCATGGCGGCGACGATGCCGGGCGAGTTGGCGAAGGTCTGCGCCACCGCCACCGACCGGTTGGTCGCCTCCTGCCGGGCGTCGTTGCGGGACTGCACCACCAGGGCCACCACGGCCGCGGCGACCAGGAGCAGCACCACCAGGACCTGGAGCGCGAAGAACTGCCCAGCCACCGAGCGGCGCTTCACCGAATCCGGCCACGCCGCCCGCGGCTGCTGTAGCCGACCGCGTGGGCGCCCACCGGAGGAGCCGGCGGTTCCAGTGGCGATGGAGGAGGCGGTGGAGCCAGAGGCACCAGAGCCCGACGGAGCCCAGGATCGGCCCGGAAAACGGGCCATACGCCATATTCGCACTCTGCGTGCCGAGGGGCCAAGACCAGCCACACCCGACCGTTCGGCCGTTTGGCCTTCTCCACCCCGACTTGGCAGGATCGCAGGGTGTCCGAGCCCAGCATCATCACCGATCCCGCCGACCCGCGCCTCGCCGACTACACCGGCCTGACCGACGTGGAACTGCGCCGCCGACGCGAGCCCGCGGAGGGCCTGTTCATCGCCGAGGGCGAGAAGGTGATCCGCCGCGCCCTCGCGGCCGGCTACCGCATGCGCTCGATGCTGCTGACGGCCAAGTGGCTCGACGTGATGGCCGACGTGATCGCCGGGGCCGAAGCCCCCGTCCACGTCGTGGAGCCCGCGCTGGCCGAGGCCGTCACCGGCTACCACGTCCACCGGGGAGCGCTCGCCTCGATGGAGCGCAAGCCGCTGCCGGACGCCACCGAGGTGCTGGCCGGCGCCCGCCGGGTGGCCGTGCTGGAGGGCCTGGTCGACCACACGAACCTGGGTGCCATCTTCCGCAGTGCCGCCGCGCTCGGGATGGACGCCGTCCTGCTCTCCCCGGACTGCGCGGACCCGCTGTACCGGCGCGCGGTGAAGGTCTCGATGGGCGCGGTCTTCGCCGTCCCCTACGCCCGGCTGGACCCGTGGCCGACCGCCCTGGACGCGGTCCGCGAGGCGGGCTTCAGTCTGCTCGCGCTCACCCCGGCCGAGGACGCCGTCGACCTGGCCGCCCTGGCCCCGCACCGGCTGCCCAAGGCCGCGCTCATGCTCGGAGCCGAGGGGGACGGTCTGACCCGGCGCGCCATCGACGCCGCCGACCACCCCGTGCGCATCCCGATGGCCCACGGCATCGACTCCCTCAACGTCGGCGCCGCCGCGGCCGTGGCCTTCTACGCCGTCACCGCCACCACCTGACCCACCTCGAAGGCGTGGGAAGTCGGCCGGTCCGACTTCCCGTGCGGGCCGGTGGGGCGCTGCCCGGGGTGTGCGGAGGGGCCGTGGAGACCGCGAGGGCGCGCGAGAGGTCGGCCGGTCCGACTTCCTGTGCGGCGCGGAGTCCGGCGCCCTCCCCGGGGATCAGCCTGCCGGTGCCGTGGGCGGGGCGGGGGCCGCGGCCGGGGGTGGGGTCACGGTCACCGTGGGGGCGCCGGGCCAGGACTCCTCGATGGTCCCGTCCGGTCGCACCGTGTAACGGGTGGACGCGGTCGCGCCCGTCTGGCTGCTGCGTTCCTCCCGGACCAGCGCGCCGTTGTCGAGCCGCCAGGCGGCCGCCGCCTGCGGGTCCGCGGCCGAGGACCGCGACGCGAGCGGCACGGGCGTGTCGCCGTTGAAGCCGAAGAGCTGGACCAGGTCGGTCGGCACCGAACCCTCCGTGCGGCGCAGCACCACCAGGCCTGCCGGTGCGCCCTTGTACCGGGCCGGGAGGACGGTGCTCAGCGCGACCTGCGGTCCCGCCCCCGCCGAGCGGCCGTCCCGCAGGGCGATCGGCGGGCCGCCGGCCGGGTCGGGGTAGCTGCGGTTGGGCCAGTCGACCGCCGGGTTCGCACCCTGGGCGGGCACCAGCGCACCGTCGCCGGCCGGGCCGCCCGGCCGGGCCGCGGCTGCGGCCGCGGGGGGCACCGGGGACTGCGGCGGGGCCGACGGCGCCGCGCCGTCCGCCGACTGCCCGGCCACACCGGGCGGCACGGCCGAGCCGTCCGTGCCCGGCCGGTCCGCGGCCGCGGTGGTGACCGTCGTCGCGCCCACCGGGCCGAGACCCTGGTTGCTCCGGTTCTCGCACCCCTGCGCGGCCGCGATCGCCAGAGCGACGCCGACCGTGACGGTGACGAAGACGATCAGACGCTGCCGCAGCAGCCGTTGCCGGGAGTTGCCGGGACGGCCGCCGGGTGCGGGCGTGTGCTGCCGGTCCCGGCTCCGCCCACGCGGGCGGACGGGCCGCTGCCCGCCCTCGCGCGGACCCGGCTGGGCCCCGGGAGCGCCGCCCCGACCGGGGGCCGGGGTCTGCTGCCGCTCGCGCATCGGCCGGGTGGCCTGCACGGCCTCGGCCCCCGGCATCGGTCTGGTGGTGGGCTGGGAACCCTGGTGCCCGCGCCGCTGCGCCGCACCGGTCCGGGCCCCGGGGTGCGAAGCCGGGTGGCCGCCGGGGTGGCCGGCCGCGCGACCACCCGCCGTCCCGTTCCCGGGGCCGCCCGCCGGACCGCCCGTGACCCTGCCCGCAGGGCCGCTGCCCGGGAAACCGCCGGGAGCGCCGTGCCCCCCGGGAGGACCGCCGTGCTGACCTCCGGCGAGCCCCGCGCCGGAACCGGCCGCGCCCGCGTGTCCGCCTGCCCGGCCCGCGGCCGCCCGGGCCCGTGCCACGCCCGCCCCCGGATCCGGCGCCCGCCCGGGCGCGGGGACCCCGCGGCCGGCGGCCGGCGGCACCGGCGCTGCCGCCGCACCGCGCCCGGGGACCCCCGGGCGCGCCCCGCCGGCCGGCCGCCGGCCCGCGGGTCGGGCCGCGCGCTCCGCGGCGGCACCGTCGAACCCGACCCCGCCGACGCCCCCACCGACGCCCCCACCGGTGACCGCACCGCCCGGCACCGCCTGACCGGACGCGGGGCCGCCGGTCACCGCCCCGCCGGGCCCGACCGCACCGCGCGCCGCCAGCTCGCTGAGCCGCTCGTGCAGGGCGGCCGCGCCGGGCCGTTCCGCGGGCTCCTTCGCCAGGCAGGCCCGGATCAGCGGTGCCAGCTGCGGGGGCACCTCCGAGAGATCGGGCTCCTCGTGCACGACCCGGTACAGCATCACCTCGGAGGAGGCCCCGGAGCCGAACGGGGTGTCCCCGGTGAGCGCGTACGCCAGCGTCGCCCCGAAGGCGAAGACGTCCGTCGCGGGCGTCACGGCCACGCCGCGCACCTGCTCGGGCGCCAGGAAGCCGGGCGAGCCGACGGCGGTGCCGACGTGCGTGAGCGTGCTGGCGCCGCGCGACCACGCGATGCCGAAGTCGATGATCCGCGGCCCGCGCGGCGACAGCAGGATGTTGGAGGGCTTGAGGTCCCGGTGGACGACGCCGGCCTCGTGCACCTTGACCAGCCCGTCGGCCAGCGCTGCACCGATCCGGGCGACCTCCGCCCACGCCAGCGGCCCCTCGTCGCCGACCCGCTTGTACAGCGAGGGCCCGGGGACGTACGCGGTGGCCAGCCAGGGGCGGTCGGCCTCGATGTCGGAGCCCACCACCCGGGCCGTGCAGCCGCCACGGATCCGGGAGGCGGCGGCGATCTCCCGGGCGAAGCGGGTGCGGAACTCCACGTCCTCGGCCAGCTCGGCGCGGATCAGCTTGAGCGCCACGCGCTGCCCGCGGCGGTCGGAGCCGAGGTAGACCACGCCCATGCCGCCGGCCCCCAGCCGCCGGTGCAGTCGGTACGGCCCGACGATGCGGGGGTCCTCACGCCTCAGCCGCATCATCGCCATGTTCGCTTCCCCGTCAGCCCGTGGGTGAGGCCCCGTCGGTGTGGGGCATCGTCAGTTCCTGTCCGGCACAGCTTACGGACTGGCCGCTGCGGTGTGCTGATACGCAACACCCGAACCCTCCGTGTGATTGTCCGATCGCGCGCTGACCTGCAGGTCACGGGGGTGCCGAAACGATTCTCGGGGTCGGCTCTCAGGGTTCCCCCGGGGGCGCGGAGGAAGCCGCCTCCCCCTCCGGTAGTACACCGCAAGTCGGAGGCTCATCCTCGCGGAGGCCCGCAGAACAATACGACGGCATGACGTCCGTCCACCCCTCCCGCCATAGCGTTGTCCTCAGCGGTGGACGGGGAGCTCGTCCCCCGAGGTAATCCGTCCACCGCGTCCGCGTCGACCGACCAGCAGGCACCGGCAGTACACGAATCAGGAGTAGGGGCATGGCACCGCAGCTCACGGGATCACCCCGCCGCCGTCGGCCGGCCTTCACCCAGCGCCACGCCGCGGAGCCGACCCGGCACCCGGCGGTCGCGCTGGCCATGGCACTGCCCTGCGCCGTGCTGCTGGTGGTGCTGTTCGGAGGCTGGGAGCAGATGGCGAACCAGGCCCAGGCGCTGGCCGAACTGATCAACCACTGACCCGAACGCCGGGCCCGGCCCTCCGGGCCCCGGCACGGGGCGCGTTCCGGCTGGGAGAGCCGGCCACTGAACGGGCACTGATCCCCTGGGGACGGGGAGTCGGTGCCGCCGGGGAAGGCCGCGCCCGCGTTGACACGCGGACGGGCGAGGAGCGGTGCGCAGAGCACCCCGGCAGGCGGAGACGCCGCGTACGGACGTCGGTGAGGGCGACCGTACGCGGCTCTTCATCTCCCGTACGACCCCGTGACCTTCCCGCGCGGTCCGAACCACCGGGCGGGGCAACACGAACGGCCGGGGTCATGACCCTCGCGGATCACGGCCCCGGCCGTTACTGTGCGCGATACTGGGATTGAACCAGTGACCCCTACCGTGTCAAGGTAGTGCTCTCCCGCTGAGCTAATCGCGCCTGGTGTGGCGGTCGTGCAGCAGACCCCGAAGGATCCGACGTGCGCGATACTGGGATTGAACCAGTGACCCCTACCGTGTCAAGGTAGTGCTCTCCCGCTGAGCTAATCGCGCGGGGAGGTCTCCCGGTGGAACCGGGTGATCCTCTTGGAGGTGGAGACGGGATTTGAACCCGTGTACACGGCTTTGCAGGCCGTTGCCTCGCCTCTCGGCCACTCCACCAGGCAACACTCGAAGAACGATCTTACACTGTTCTCCATCGAGCGGACGACGAGATTCGAACTCGCGACCCTCACCTTGGCAAGGTGATGCTCTACCAACTGAGCCACGTCCGCCTGTCTCCCGGGATCTTCACCGCTTTTCTTCGGCTGCGCTCCCTGGCGACGTGTTGAACTCTAGCGGATTCCCGGGCCAGCTAAAAATCCGTTCCCGCAGCGTGCCGAGGGGGTGGTCCCGGAGTGCCGTCCCGTCAGCGGTTCCGCGGGCCCACCGGCCCCCCACCAGCGGCGTCCGGGGACGATCATCCGCAGGCCGGCCCGCGTGCACCCGCCCGACGACCCGGTGCCGCCCGGCCACGGCCTGGAGAACGGTGCCCGCGCGCCCCCGCACGCCACCGCCGAGCCCCCTTCGCGCCCCCGACCTACACTTCAGGCACCGCAGCCCAGCCCCACCCCGTGCAGGAGAACCGTGTCCGGCCACCCCGACCCCCTCAGCCCGCTCGCCCGCTTCGGCGGCCGCGTCGCCACCGGGCTGCGCGACGTCACCTCGGACCCGGCCGCACTGGACTCCGCCGGCTTCTGGGCCGTCGCCCACGACTTCGAGGGCCGGCTGACCTGCGCGCGCTTCGACGACGTGCGCCCGGCCCCGGCCGCCCCCTCCGGCGCAGGCTGGCTCGGACCGTCCCCCGACAGCTGGCGCAGCTCCCTGGACCACGCGGCCTACACCGCCGGGGTCCGGCGGATCCGCGAACACATCGCGGCCGGCGAGGTCTACCAGGCCAACCTCTGCCGCGTCCTCAGCGCGCCACTGCCCGACCCGGACCGCGCCGACGTCGACGCCCTCACCGGCCTGCTCGCCCACGGCAACCCCGCCCCCTACGCCGGCACCATCCGCCTGCCCGGGCACGGCGTCGAGATCGCCACCGCCTCGCCCGAGCTCTATCTGCGCCGCGACGGCCGCACCGTCCTCTCCGGCCCGATCAAGGGCACCGGCCGGACCGAGGCCGACCTGCTGGAGAAGGACTACGCGGAGAACGTGATGATCGTCGACCTGGTCCGCAACGACCTCGGCCGGATCTGCGAGACCGGGACGGTCACCGTGCCCGACCTCTGCGCGGTCGAGAAGCACCCCGGGCTGGTCCACCTCGTCTCCACCGTCCAGGGCACCCTGCGCGCCGGGGCCGGCTGGCCCGAGCTGCTGGACGCGACTTTCCCGCCCGGTTCGGTCACCGGCGCCCCCAAGTCCAGCGCCCTGCGGATCATCGACGCCCTGGAGACCGCCCCGCGCGGCCCCTACTGCGGCGCCATCGGCTGGGTCGACGCCGACCGTGGTGTGGGCGAACTCGCCGTCGGCATCCGCAGCTTCTGGATCGACCGGACGGCGCCCGGGGCGCCCGTGCTGCGCTTCGGCACCGGCGCCGGCATCACCTGGGGCTCGGACCCGGAAGGCGAATGGGCGGAAACCGAACTGAAGGCCGCCCGCCTGGTCGCGATAGCGTCGGGCACCGAGACCGACTGACGGCCGGTACCGGAGCGTGGACGGACCGGCCGGCCACCGGGCCCGGCCGGCCATCCGCACCACCTCCTCGCGCTCGCGCGCCCGACGGCCCGGCCCAGGCCACCCGCACCCCTCCCACCGTCCGACCGCCCGCCCCAACGCCCAGAGGAGCAGCCCTCGATGCAGCACCCGACCAAGAGCTGGGTCAACGGCGCACTCGTCGACTCCGCCGACGCCGCGCTCTCCGTCCTCGACCACGGACTCACCACCGGCGACGGCGCCTTCGAGACCCTGAAGGCCGTCGACGGCCGGGCCTTCGCCGTCACCCGCCACCTGGACCGGCTCACCCGCTCCGCCCGCGGCCTCGGCCTGCCCGACCCCGACCACGACCTGGTCCGCGAGGCCTGCGCCCAGGTCCTCGCCGCCAACCCCATGCCGCTCGGCCGGCTGCGCCTGACCTACACCGGCGGCGTCGCCCCGCTCGGCTCCGAGCGCGGCGACGGCGCCCCCACCCTGGTCGCCTCCATCGGCGCCGTGGCCCGCCGCCCCGACACCACCGCCGTCGCCACCGTCCCGTGGCGCCGCAACGAGCACAGCGCCGTCGCCGGCCTCAAGACCACCTCGTACGCCGAGAACGTGGTCGCGCTCGCCGCCGCGCACCGCGTCGGCGCCTCCGAGGCCCTGCTCGCCAACACCGCGGGGCGGCTCTGCGAGGGCACCGGCTCCAACGTCTTCGTCGTCCTCGGCGGCCGCCTGCTCACCCCCGCCCTCGCCTCCGGCTGCCTGGCCGGCATCACCCGCCGGCTGGTCGTCGACTGGTGCGACGCCGAGGAGACCGACCTGCCGCTGGACGTGCTCCGGGAGGCCGACGAGATCTTCCTGACCTCCACCCTGCGCGACGTCCAGGCCGTCACCCGCGTCGACGACCGCGAACTGCCCGGCCCCGGCCCGGTCACCGCCAAGGCGATGGCCGTCTTCGCCGAGCGCAGCGGGGACGACCTGGACCCGTGACCCCTACGGCCGGGGGCGCCGGCGGCCGGACCCCACCGGCGCCCTCCGGCTGCAGCGGTGCACCGGCGGATAGAACGCCCGCACGGAGGGGAAGGGACCTCGACATGACCACCACGCTGCGGCCCGAGGGCCCGGAGACACCCACCACCGCCGGCGGCCGCACCAGACGCTGGCAGATTCGCGCCAACGGCCGGCCGGTCGGCGCCCTGCGCACCACCAGCGTCCCGCGTGGCAGCCAACTCTGGGGCGAGATCGCCGAGTTGGAGATCCACGAGGGGCGCGGCCGGGGCCGCGGGACGATCGGCGCGCTGGCCGCCGAGGAGGTGCTGCGCGACTGGGGCTGCTCCCGGGTGGACGTGGACATCCCCGAATCGGCCCAGGCCGCCCGCGGCCTCGCCGCCACCCTCGGCTACACCGAGCGGATGCGGAACATGGCCAAGCACCTCACGGTCCCGCCCGAACTGCCCACCGGCGTGGCCGCCCGCCGGATCGGCCCGGAGGACTTCCCCGGCTGGCTCGCCGAGGCGAAGCAGGGCTACCTGCGGGACCTCCGCGCCTCGGGCCTGAGCGAGCAGCAGGCCCGCGCCAAGTCCGACGCCGACCACGTGTACCTGCTGCCCCAGGGTGCGGACACGCCCGGTGTCGTCCTGCGCCGGCTCCACGGGGAGGGGCCGGACCCGCTGGGTGCCCTCTGGCTGGCCCTTCGGGTCCGGGACCTGCCCGACGGTTCCCCGCTCGCCTGGGTGATGGTCGTGGAGGTGGCCGAGGCCCACCGCGGCCACGGCCACGGCCGCACCCTGATGCTGCTCGCCGAGCGAGAGTGCCTGGCGGCCGGGGTGCGCGACCTCGGCCTGAACGTCTTCACCGGCAACGAGGTCGCGATCCGGCTCTACGACTCGCTCGGCTACGGCATCACCAACCGGGTCTACGGCAAGCCGTTGATCTAAGCAGTGTGTTGACGCTCCGTCAGGAAATCTTCGAGGCCTCGATCAGTGCGGCGATCCGCTCCCGCAGCCCCTCCTGGCTCTGCCCGCCGTCCAACCGCTGCCCGGCGATCACGTACGTCGGAGTGCCGGTGACCCCGATCGCCTTGCCCTCCGCCTGGTCGGCGTCCACGATCAGCGTGTGCCGGCCGTCGACCAGTGCGGTGTCGACCTCCTCGGCGTCCACGCCGACCTCGCGGGCGACCTCCAGCAGCACCGCCTCACCGCGCGCCTCCAGGTCCTCGACCCGGCCCAGCAGCGCCTCGACGTACGGCCACCCGCGGCCCTGCGCGAACGCCTCCTCGGCGGCCTGTGCCGCGGCGTAGGCATGCTTGTGCTTCTCCAGCGGGAAGTGCCGCAGCTCGATCGGGAGCGCGTCGCCGTACTCGGCGCGCAGCGCCCGGACGTCGTCGAGCGCCGTGCGGCAGTCCGGGCACTGGAGCTCGCACCAGAACTCGAGGCGGGGGAGGGAACCTTCGATCATGCCCCCAGTGTTCCACTAGTGGGCGCCGCCCCGTCCCGGTGGTGCGCCCGCCGACGGCCGCAGCCACGGGAGGTCCGATGACCAGAGTGAGCACGAGCACCGGGCGCGGTGCGCCGCGGTGCGCCGGGTCGTCCGGGGGGCGGCCGTGTTGACGGCGGCGGTGGCCTTCGCGCTCACCGCGGCCGCAGTGGCCGTGGCCGGTCTGCGCGCCCACCGCCGGCGGTTCCGCTCCGCGACCCGCTGGTTCGCCGCCGCGCTGCTCCCGGCCGGGCTCTACCTGTCCGGCCTGTTCCCGGTCGCGCGGACCATCGGCGACGAGCTGGCCGACTGGGCGACCGACCTGGTCTTCAGCCCCCGGATCTGGACGGGCCTCGCGCTGCTCGCCGTCTCGGCCGCGCTGCTGGTCACCACCCGCCTGGTGGGGCGGCGCCGGGCCGGGGGCGCGGCCGTGTCCGGCCCGGCCGCAACGGGTGCGGCCCCGGCCCGGCCCGCCGTGGCCGGTTCGCCGCCGGCGCCGGCCGGCCTGACGAACGCGGGCGCCGCTGCACCCGAGGCGGTGGCCCCGAAGGCGGCGGCCCCGAAGCGCGGCAAGGCGGGCAAGCGGGACGACGGCCTCGGCGACGAGTTCGACGACATCGAGGAGATCCTCCGCCGCCGCGGCATCTGACCCGAGGCGGCGAGGCGCCGGGGGTCGGGGCCGGGGGCGGAACGGGCGAGCGAGGCGGCGCCTCGGCTCAGGCGGAGGGCACGGCCTCCGCCGAGCGCTGGCGCGCCCGGTAGGCGGCCACGTGCAGCCGGTTGCCGCAGGTGCGGCTGTCGCAGTAGCGCCGGGAGCGGTTGCGGGAGAGGTCCACGAAGACCCGCGCGCAGTCGGGCGCCTCGCACCGGCGCAGCCGGTCCCGCTCCCCGGCGGTCAGGATGAAGGCCAGCGCCATGCCCAGCTCCGCCGCTAGGTGGTCGTGCAGGGCGGCGTGCGGGGCGAAGTAGTGGATGTGCCACCCGTGGTGGTCGTGGTTGGTCAGGCGCGGCGTCGTGCCGGCGTCCGCGACCAGGGCGTTGATCAGCTCCGAGGCCTCCTCGGTGCTCTCGGTGACGAACACCTCCCGGAGCCGGGTGCGCAGCCGGTGCACGTTGCGCAGGTCGTCCTCGGTCAGCGAGTCGACCTCGCTGATCTCCTGGCGGACCACGAAGGCGTCGAGTGCGGCCACGTCGGGCAGCAGCTCGGTGCCGCACACCTCGGGTGCGGTGTTGAGCAGCTCGACGAGGATGCTCAGCGCGCACTCGGTGTCGTGGGTGATCAGCACGGTGGGGGCTCCTCGCCCGGAGGGGGCCGTCGGCACCCCGCGTCTACGGTCAACCTCAGACCTTACCGGGCCCCGTCGCGCACGGCGGTCGCTTCGCTCGAAGGGTTGTGCGGGAGTGCGGGGCGGAGGCCGCGGCATCCGGCGCCGGACGCCGCGGCGGGCGGAGAGACGACGGCGCCCGGCAGCGAGGCCGGCCACCCGTGCGGATGGCCGGCTCCGATGCCGGGCGCCTGCGGTGCTGGGGCCCGCTCCGGTGCGAGCGGACCGTTCACCGGCCCCGAGACCGCGTCGTGCGCGGCTGAGTCATGCTGCCGTGCCCCCGAGTAGGACGGCTGCGGTGACGGCAGGGGGTACGGCCCCGCCGACTGCGGGGTGCGACCACCTCCCGGACGGGGTCAGCTTTCGGCGAGGATGTGGGACAGCTCCCGGTCGAGGTCGAAGTGACGGTGTTCGGTGCCGGGCGGCACGGCGGCGTCCGTCCGCTTGAGGAAAGACTCAAGCGCGCGGGCCGGGGCCTCCAGCAGGGCTTCTCCTTCCGGAGAGCTCAGCGCGATGCAGACCACCCCTTGCCCGTGGCTGCGCGAGGGCCACACCCGGACGTCGCCGGTGCCCGTGGGTCGGTGCAGCCCCTCCGCAAGGAGATCTCGGGCGAACACCCACTCCACGGTCTCGTCGGCGCCCGTGTGGAACGTCGCGTGCACGGCATAGGGGTCGGCGGTGTCGTAGCGCAGGCCCGCGGGGACGGGCAGTGAGGACTCGCTGGACACGATGAGGCGCAGGTGCAGCTCGCAGCTGACCGTGGTGTTCATAAGCGCCATGGCCTTTCGCTCAGTGTGCGCTCGGGGAATCGCACGTCGGCGAACGGACCATCCCACCTCCACGACCGATGTAAACCCCTCTGTCCGGATTCGGGGCCGAGTCGTACCCCTTACGGCGCATTGCGGATTCGGCACGGAGTGCCCGTCGCCGCATTACCGGGCCACTTCTCGGTTAGTTTCCTGGCATGACTGTGCGAAGCGACAAGGCGCGCGGGAACGCGGGCGGGAACACGAGAACGGGTGATGCGGTCGTGCCGGACGAGTCGGGGGCCAGGCCGGGCGACGGCGACGGCGGCGACGCCGCCGGGGAGGAGCGGACGGGCGAGGCGGCCGCGGACGGCGGGCGGGGGCTCGGCTCCCGGGCGCCGCACTTCATCCGCCGCTCCCGGCCCCTGCACCTGAGCTGGCAGGTGGCCGTCTTCGTGGTCGGCCTGGCGGTGGTCGGGGCCGGCGTGATCATGCTGCCGCTGCCGGGGCCCGGCTGGGTGGTCATCTTCCTGGGCATGGGCATCTGGGCCACCGAGTTCGTCTGGGCCCAGCTGGCCCTGCGGTGGACCCGCCGCAAGGTGTCCGAGGCGGCCCAGAAGGCGCTGGACCCGAAGGTGCGGCGCCGCAACATCACCCTCACCGTGATCGGCCTGGCGGTGATCGCCGGCATCGGCGCCTGGTACCTGTCGAGGTACGGGCTGGTCATGCCGTGGAAGATCGGCGAGCGCTGATCCGTCCCCGCCGCAACCGGTGGCGGGCCGTCCGGGGCGGGACGGGCGGGGCGGGGGAGGGCGGACCGGCGGGGGGCGGGTACCGGGTGCCGGAGGGCCGGGCCGGGGGGTGTTCGGACCACCCCGCCGGATGCGGTAATGTTTTCCCTGCACCCGGGCGATTAGCTCAGCGGGAGAGCACTTCGTTCACACCGAAGGGGTCACTGGTTCGATCCCAGTATCGCCCACCGGAATGCATTGTGATATGTGAGGCCCAGCCGATTATCGGCTGGGCCTCACATGTATTTCCGCAATGTGCTGAACGGCCGTCCGGAAGTCCCCCGGGAATCGGCTGAGGAACAGTCACCTTCCGCGCGGGGCGCGAGTTCTGCAGGTGTGCCAGGCGGCGTCGACCGGTCCGAGTTGTACGACACCCCCCGAACGGTGCTACTGTTCTTCTCGTTGCCCGGGCGATTAGCTCAGCGGGAGAGCACTTCGTTCACACCGAAGGGGTCACTGGTTCGATCCCAGTATCGCCCACCGGACAGCACGCAGGCCCTGATCGGAAGACCGGTCAGGGCCTGCGGCGTTCGCGGGCGGACGGCCAGGGCCTCCCTAAGCCGCGACCTCGCAGCTGTGCTCCGGCGAGAGTCGCCGCCCGCAGCCGCACCGGGCCGGCCGCAGCGGCCAGGAGGCGTCCACCCGCTCCGGAGTCCCCGAGCGGTCGAACCAGTTCTGCAGGCCCCGGGCCTGCGCCGCGTGCCAGATCGCCTGCCGCAGGTGCAGCTCCGCGACCGACAGCCCGCCCAGCGCCGCCGGGTAGCGCGAACCGATCGCCCGGACCAGCTCCAGCGAGGCCGTCGCGTCCGCCGCGGCGTCGTGCGCCCCGGCCAGCTCCACCCCGTAGTGCGCGCAGAGGTCCGTCAGGGTGCGCCGGCCCTTGCGGTAGCGGTCCACGTGCTTGTCCAGCACCCGCGGGTCCAGTATCAGCAGTTCCTGGGGGCCCAGCGCCTGCGCCAACGACACCGCCCGGTGCCGGCGCAGCTCCCGGTCCAGCAGCGTCAGGTCGTACGGCGCGTTCATCACCACCACCGGGCGCCCGGCCCGGGCCTGCTCGGCCAGCGCGCGGGCCAGCTCCGCCACCACCGCCCGGGCCGGGCGGCCGTGCGTGCGCACCCGCTCGTCGGAGATGCCGTGGATCGCACGGGCGCCCTCCGGGATCGGCACGCCCGGATCGGCCAGCCAGGTCGCCGTCCGAGCGGGTGCACCCGGGGTGAGCTGGACGACCAGGGCGGCGGAGACGATGCGGTCGGTCTCGACGTCCACACCGGTGGTCTCGGTATCGAAGGAGGCAAGCGGGCCGGTGTACCAGTGCTGCTGCATGACTGCCCCTCAGGTCCTGCGTTTCCCCGAGGGTGATACCGCTCCTGACGTCCGCTCAACCGTTTGGCCCCGACCCGGCCGGGAACCCTGCGGTCAGGTGTCCTGTTCGAATCCGGACGGGCCCGGGGCCGGGGGAGGCAACGGGGCGATGGTGCTGACACAGCCGCAGCCCGAGGACGCGGCGGAGGTCCTGCGGGGCGACCTGGCGGTGACGGCCTGCATGGAGACCCTGCAGGTCGGCTACCTGCACGCGGTCGCGGCCGCGGCCGGCTGCTCGCTCTCCCAGCCGTTCCCGGACAACGGCATCGACTGGCAGGTCAGCCACGGCTCCCGGGCGCACGAGGTGGACGACGAGGTCACCGTCAAGATCCAGCTCAAGGCCACCCAGCAGATCGCGCCCCGGCCGCGCGGCGCCCACTTCAGCTTCACCCTGGACAACGACCACCTGCGCAAGCTGGCCCGGGAGCGGGTCGCGGTGCCGCGGATCCTGGTCGTGATGCTGCTGCCCAGCCGGGTCGACCGCTGGCTGGAGGCCCGGCCCGACGCGCTGGAACTGCGGCACTGCTGCTACTGGGTCAACCTGGCCGGGCACCCGGTCACCGGGCAGCGCCGGACCAACGTCCGGGTGCCCACCGCGAAGGTCTTCGACGACCGCGCACTGTGCGACATCATGGCGCGGGTCGGCGCGGGCGGCAGCCCGTGACGGCGCCGCCCCCAGCGGGAGGAACAGGACCATGACGCTGCCATCCGGGCCCCACCACGGCACCCGGCCCATGCCCGACCCGGCCGCCGTCGACCCGGCCGTGCTCGCCACCCTCCTGGCACGGCACGGCTGGATCCGCCGCGGCGGACCGACCGCCCGCTACGGGCGGTGGACGCCCCCGGACGACGCCGGCTCCGGCACCAGCCTGCTCGTCCCGGCCGACGACGGCTTCGACGACGCGGTCGAACTGCTCGCCGACGCCGTGACCGCCCTGTCGCACTCGCGCAGCCCCTCCGCCCGCGCCATCCTGCTCGCCCTCACCGTCCCCGGTGACGAGCTGCAGTGGCGCCGCGAGCTCCCCGGCCCGGCCGGCACCGCGCCCTGGGAGGACGCCGAGCGGCTCCGCCGCGCCGCCCGGGGGATGCTCGCGGCCGGCGCCAAGGCCGGCCGGACCAGGGCCGCCTACTTCGGCGCCCGGCTGGACGCCTGGGCCGGCGACTTCCTGGAGCGCGTCCTGGTCGTCGAGCACGGCCCGGCCGCCCAGAGCGGTGCCGGGCTCACCGCCCACACGCCGGCGCCCGAGGGCAGGGCGGCGGTCACCACCCTGGTCCGCGCCCTGGAGGCGCTGCGCGACGCGGTGGACTACCGGCGGGTCAGCGGCGGACCGGAGGCCTTCGAGAACGCCGTCCAGGCCGGGGTCAGCCGCGAGCTGGTGGAGTCCGTCGCCGAGCTGGTCCGCGGTGCGACGGCGGCGCAGCTCTCGGTCGCCTGGTCCGCCGCCGCCGGGGCCCCCGGCGGCTTCGGCGACCGGCGGATCGTCCTGGAGTTCTCCCCGGGGGACCTCCCGGCACTGGCCGAGGCCGCCGCGCTGCTGGAGCGGATCGAGCCGGCCGTCGCCGTCACCGTGGTCGGCATGGTCGTCCGGCTCAAGCGCGCCGACCCCGCCGGGCCCGGCACCGTGCGGCTGCGGGTGCTCGGCGGTGCCGAGGTCGGCGAGGTGAAGGTGCGGCTCGCCGACCCGGCCTACCGGCTGGCGGCCGAGGCCCACCTGGCCGGCACGCCGGTGCGGGTCAGCGGCAGGCTGGAGCGGCGCGGCGGCTTCCGCCGGCTCACCCACCCCCGCGGCCTGGAGCCGTGCGGAGTGGAGGACGGGGAGCACGAGCGGCTGCTGAAGAGCATGGGCGAGGGGCACTAGGCCCGGCCCGGTCGACGGGCGGCCGGCAGGACCGGCCGGACCGGGCCCGGGCGGGGGCCCGAGCGGATCCGGCCGGGAGGCCGAACGGATCTAGGTGACGGTGGGGCCACCGGTCTCGGTACCATCGGTCAGACGCAGCGCAGTGTTGCGTCCTCTGAATCCAGCACGTCAGGAGAGACCGGTGACGGACGTCCGGGTAATCATCAACCGCGAACCCGATCGGGAAGAGCGCGTGGTGACCACGGGCACTACGGCCGCCGAGCTCTTCGCCGACGACCGCTCGATCATCGCCGCCCGCGTCGGCGGCCAGCTCAAGGACCTCGCGTACGCCGTCCAGGACGGCGACGAGGTCGAGCCGGTCGCGATCGGCAGCAAGGACGGCCTGGACATCCTGCGCCACTCCACCGCCCACGTCATGGCGCAGGCCGTGCAGCAGCTCTTCCCGGAGGCCAAGCTCGGCATCGGCCCGCCGGTCAAGGACGGCTTCTACTACGACTTCGACGTCGAGAAGCCGTTCCACCCCGATGACCTCAAGGCCATCGAGAAGAAGATGCAGGAGATCATCAAGCGCGGGCAGAAGTTCTCCCGCCGCGTGGTCACCGACGAGTCCGCCCGCGAGGAGCTGGCCGCCGAGCCGTTCAAGCTGGAGCTGATCGGTCTCAAGGGCTCCGCCGCCACCGCGGGCGAGGGTGCGGACGTCGAGGTCGGCGCCGGCGAGCTGACCATCTACGACAACCTGGACGCCAAGACCGGCGAGCAGTGCTGGGGCGACCTCTGCCGTGGCCCGCACCTGCCCTCCACCCGGCACATCCCGGCGTTCAAGCTGATGCGCAACGCGGCCGCCTACTGGCGCGGCAGCGAGAAGAACCCCATGCTGCAGCGCATCTACGGCACCGCCTGGCCGAGCAAGGACGAGCTCAAGGCGCACCTCGACTTCCTGGTCGAGGCCGAGAAGCGCGACCACCGCAAGCTGGGCAACGAGCTCGACCTCTTCTCCATCCCGGAGGAGATCGGCTCCGGCCTGGCCGTCTTCCACCCCAAGGGCGGCATCATCCGCCGCGCCATGGAGGACTACTCGCGCCGCCGGCACGAGGAGGAGGGCTACGAGTTCGTCTACACCCCGCACGCCACCAAGGGGAAGCTCTTCGAGAAGAGCGGCCACCTGGACTGGTACGCCGACGGCATGTACCCGCCCATGCAGCTCGACGAGGGCGTGGACTACTACCTGAAGCCCATGAACTGCCCGATGCACAACCTGATCTTCGACGCGCGCGGCCGCTCGTACCGTGAACTGCCGCTGCGCCTCTTCGAGTTCGGGACGGTGTACCGGTACGAGAAGTCGGGTGTGGTGCACGGTCTGACCCGCGCCCGCGGCTTCACCCAGGACGACGCGCACATCTACTGCACCCGCGAGCAGATGGCGGACGAGCTCGACTCGACGCTGACCTTCGTGCTGGACCTGCTGCGGGACTACGGCCTGACCGACTTCTACCTGGAGCTGTCCACCAAGGACGAGCAGAAGTACGTCGGCTCGGACGAGACCTGGGAGGAGGCCACCGCGGTCCTCGCCAAGGTGGCCGAGAAGCAGGGCCTGCCGCTGGTTCCGGACCCGGGCGGCGCGGCCTTCTACGGCCCGAAGATCTCGGTGCAGGCGAAGGACGCCATCGGCCGTACGTGGCAGATGTCGACCATCCAGCTCGACTTCAACCTGCCCGAGCGGTTCGACCTGGAGTACACCGGGGCGGACGGCTCGCGCCAGCGGCCCGTCATGATCCACCGCGCGCTGTTCGGCTCGATCGAGCGCTTCTTCGCGGTGCTGCTGGAGCACTACGCCGGCGCCATGCCGCCGTGGCTGGCCCCGGTCACCGTCACCGGCATCCCGATCACCGACGAGCACGTGCCGTACCTGCTGGAGGTCGCGGCCGAGCTGAAGAAGCGCGGGATCCGGGTCGAGGTGGACACCTCGGACGACCGGATGCAGAAGAAGATCCGCAACGCCCAGAAGTCCAAGGTCCCGTTCATGCTGATCGCCGGGAACGACGACGTCGAGGCGGGCGCGGTCTCCTTCCGCTACCGCAACGGCGAGCAGAAGAACGGCGTGCCGGTGGCCGACGCGGTCGCCGAGATCGTCGACGCCGTGGAGCGCCGCATCCAGGTGTGATGCGGTGGCACGACGTGTGGCGTGGGGCAGGCTCCGCAGGGAGTCTGCCCCACTCTGCTTTGCAAGCACCGCCGGGCGAATATGCTGATCAGCATGACGACTGAGCCGGAACTGCAGCGGGGCGTCGGCGAGCCGGACGGCTTCCGCCGCCTCTGGACCCCCCATCGGATGGCGTACATCCAGGGCGAGAACAAGCCCACCGGCCCGGCTCCGGACGACGGTTGCCCGTTCTGCTCGATCCCGTCGCTGAGCGACGAGGACGGGCTGGTCGTCGCGCGGGGGAGCGCCGTGTTCGCGGTGCTCAACCTGTACCCGTACAACGGCGGGCACCTTATGGTCGTCCCGTACCGGCACGTCGCCGACTACACCGAGCTGGACGCGGCGGAGACCGCCGAGCTGGCCGGTTTCACCAAGAAGGCGATGACGGCGCTGCGGGCGGCCTCGGGCGCGCACGGGTTCAACATCGGGATGAACCAGGGCGCGGCGGCGGGTGCCGGGATCGCGGCCCACCTGCACCAGCACGTGGTGCCGCGGTGGGGCGGGGACACCAACTTCATGCCGGTGGTCGGCCACACCAAGGTGCTGCCGCAGCTGCTGGCGGACACCCGCAAGATGCTGGCCGAGGCCTGGCCGCAGGACTGAGTGCCGGGCGAGCGGGAGGGCCCGCCGCCGAGAGCGATCTCGGTGGCGGGCCCTCCCGTCGTGCCGGGGCCGGGTCAGCCGGCGTCGTACTGGTCGACTTTGTACGGCCGGGTGCCCTGCGCCTCGGACTTGATGATCGAGGCGCGGTTCTTGAAGAAGCGCTCGGCGTCGACGTCGTGCTCCGCCAGGAACTCCAGCGTGGCCTTGAGGACGGCCTGGGTCACCGGGTGGGAGACGTTCAGCGCGTTGTCCGCCATGGAGCGGGTGTTCCAGGGCGGCGCGGCCCAGGCGTGGCGCAGGCCGAACGGCTCGGGCAGGCCGAGGCCGCCGCCGAGCCAGCCGAGCAGGCCGGGGGCGCGGTAGAAGGGCGCGCGGACGGCCTGGCGCACCACCTCGTCGTTGTCGATGAGGGGGAGCTTGAGGGTCTGCTCCTCCCAGAACCTCACCGTCTTCGCGACCGTCTTCTCCTTGTCCTTGGGCTTGTCGAAGAAGAGGCCGTTGACCGGTCCGAGGGCGAAGGCGGCCACCGTGACGTTGAGCGTGTTGGCCAGCAGGGTCACGGTGACGGTGAAGGTCAGGACCAGCTTGCCGTCGTGCGTGACGAACTGGGTGGCGAGGTAGTGCCGGGGGCCGCCGGGGAAGGTCTGCCTGTCGGCGATGGCCTGGACGGCGAAGTCGCGCATCCGGTCGCCGTCCATGTCGGCGTCGCCGGCGGGCGGGCGGCTGATCTCGTCCGCGCCCTCGCCGACCTCGAAGACGACCCACTGCTTGACGGAGACGTTGGGGATGCCGCTGTTGGCGACCTCGCTGATGCCGAGCGACTTGAGCTGGCTCGCGATCCGGCGGACGAGGTCCCAGGGGTGGAAGGCGCGGAAGTCGCCGTGGCCCTCGGCGGGGAGCAGCACGTCCGCCATCTTCCACTCGCCCCAGCGCTTCCCGGCGCCGAGGATGCCCTTGGTGCCGGCGTAGTGCTGGACGTTGGTCTCCTGCTCGGACTCCAGCCGGCCGAGTTTGGCCCGCAGGTCGGCGGCCTTCTTGTCCAGGTCGTCGCGGGGGACGGCCTTGGGGACGGTGGCGGCGACGGCGTTGCCCTCGACGAGGTCCAGCCAGCGGGTGCGCAGGTCGAGGGCGCTGCTGAGCACGATCCGCTTCGCGAGGTACCAGCCGACGACCGGGGCGAGCATCACCAGACGGAGGTAGATGCCGAGCAGGCCGCCGGCGGGGGGCTTGATCGCCAGGAGCAGGGCGACGGCGACCGCGGCGGCCAGCACGAGGGCACCGAAGAACGCGGCGTTCTTGGGGTTGTCGCGCTTGAGCCAGGCGCGGAGCTGGAAGGCGCCGAGCCAGAGCAGGGTGCCGGGGAGGAAGAGCACGCCGGTGACGACCGTGACGGTGGTGAGCCGGCGGTCGCGGGCGGTGCGGAGGTCCTCGGCGGCCAGGCAGTGCTCGACGACCTGGCGGGTGTCGATGCCGAAGGAGGGCACCAGCGGCTTGCGGTCGCCGCCGAGCGCGCGGGAGATCACGGCGCGGCTGAACGCCTCGCCGAGGTTGGGGCGGAAGAGGGCGAAGCGGCCCTTCTTGGCGGTGGCGGCGGTGACGGCGGCGACGAAGTCGTGGACCTCGCTGTCGCGGTAGGCGGCCGAGGAGAGCGCCTGGGTGACGGCGGTCTGCGGGCCGGCGTCGGTCCGGGGTATCTGCGCACCCGGGGTCATGTCGAGTGTGGTCACGGTCGCGTCCCCTCCTCCCCTTGTCAGCGGCAGGTTACCGTGCCCCGGCACCGCTGCGCGGATGATCGTCTGAAGTACCGTCACGATCGGGCCACCCGGGGCCCGTGAGGCATGATGCCCACCTTCGGGGGCCGTGACGCACCTGGTGACGGGCGTGGGGGCGCAATGGTGCACGATGGGCGCGAAGGGGTCGTGCCGAGGAGTCGGAGCGAGGGAGTCGCAGTGAGGGATCCGGTGCTGGTCTTCGACGGGGACTGCGCGTTCTGCTCGACCTGCGTGGTGTGGGCGGAGCGGTATCCGCGGCAGACGCTGGCCTCGGCGGGCTGGGAGGCGGTGCCGTTCCAGTTCGCGGACCTGGCGGGGCTGGACGCGCTGGCCGGTGGCCGCGGCGAGGTGTCGTGGGAGCGGGCCGAGCGCGAGGTGCTCTGGGTGACGCCGGCCGGCCGGGTGTACGGCGGGGCCCAGGCGGTGGCGCGGCTGCTGATGCGCTCGGGCGGTGCCTGGGCGTACCTGGGCGGGGTGCTGGCGCTGCCGCCGGTGCGTCCGGTGGCGGGCGCCGTGTACCGGTGGGTGGCGAGGAACCGGCACCGGATGCCGGGCGGGACGCCGGCCTGTGCGCTGCGCCCGCCGACGGGTCCGACCAGGACCTAGGTCCGGTCCCCGGTGTAGCGGGTGGCGAGGGCGGCGGGCATGGGTTCGTGGCGTAGGTAGGCGCGGGAGAACTCGGCCGTCCCGTGGGTGAGCGAGCGCAGGTCGACGGGGTAGCGGACGAGTTCGAGTTCGGGGACTTCGGCGCGCAGCAGGGTGAGCGCGGGGCCGCCGGTCTCGGTGCCGAGCACGCGGCCGCGGCGGGCGGAGAGGTCGGTCAGGACGGCGCCGAGGTAGTCGTCGGGCAGCAGGACGCTGACCGCGGCGACCGGTTCGAGCAGCCGGATGACGGCGTGCTCGGCGGCGTCCCGCAGGGCGAGTGCGGCCGCGGTCTGGAACGAGGAGTCCGAGGAGTCGACCGAGTGCGCCTTGCCGTCGGTGAGGGTGACGCGGACGTCGACGAGCGGGTAGCCGGTGGAGACGCCCTTGGCGAGTTGGGCGCGCACGCCCTTCTCGACGGAGGGGATGAAGTGCTTGGGGACGGCGCCGCCGACGACGTGCTCGTCGAATTCGAAGCCGGCGCCGGCCGGGAGGGGTTCGACCTCCAGGTCGCAGATGGCGTACTGGCCGTGCCCGCCGGACTGCTTGACCAGGCGGCCGTGGCCGGCGGCCGCGGTGCCGAAGGTCTCGCGGAGGGCGACCCGGGGTTCGACGGTGTCGACGTGGACGCCGTGGCGGGTGCGGAGCCGGTCGAGGACGACGTCGGCGTGGGCCTCGCCGGTGCACCAGAGGACGAGCTGGTGGGTGTCGGGATTCTGTTCGAGGCGTAGTGCCGGGTCCTCGGCGACGAGCCGGGCGAGGGCCTGGGACAGCTTGTCGTCGTCGGCCTTGCTGTGGGCCTCGACGGCGATCGGCAGCAGCGGCTCGGGCAGGGTCCAGGTGTCGAGCTTGACCGGGTGGCCGGGCTCGTGGGCGGTGTCGCCGGCGCGGGCGCTGGTGAGTTTGGCGGCGCAGACGAGGTCGCCGGCCACGGCGTGCGGGACGCTGCGCTGGAGCTTGCCGAAGGGGCTGGTGAGCCCGGTGACGCGTTCGTCGCCGTCCTGGTCCCCGGGGTGCTCGGGGCCGGTGAGGTGGATGCGGGTGTCGGGCCGCAGCGTGCCGGCGTAGATGCGCAGCAGGCTGATCCGGCCGACGTAGGCGTCGCCGGTGACGCGGACGACCTGGGCGGCGAGGGGGGCGTCGGGGTCGCACTCGGGGGCCGGGCGGGTGCGCTGGGTGGGGTCGGGGAAGGCGGTGGTGATGAGGTCGAGGAGCTCGGCGGCGCCGAGACCGGCGTCGGTGGTGGGGACGGCGGGGTGGAGGGTGCAGGCGAGGACCTCGCGGCGCAGGCCGTCCTCCAGCGAGTCGGTGTCGAGGGTGTCGCCGGCGAGGTAGCGCTCCATGAGGGTGTCGTCCTGGCCGGAGATGGCCTCGACGAGGCTGTCGCGGGCGGGGGCGGTGTCGGGCAGCGGGTCGGTCTGCCCGTAGGTGTGGCCGGTGAGCAGGTCGACGCTGCCGTCGGGGTGGCCGTCGTGCTGCACGGGCAGGAAGAGCGGGCGCAGGGTGTCGGGGCCGAGGCCGAAGGCGTCGTGGCAGGTGGTGAGGATGTCGTCGAAGCTGCTGCGGGCGATGTCGAGCTTGGCGACGGCGATGGCGCGCGGGATGCCTTCGGCGGCGCACTCGCGCCAGAGCGCGCGGGTGGGCGCGGTGACCGGGTCGGTGGCGGAGACCACGAAGACGGCGGCGTCGGCGGCGTGCAGGGCGGCGCGCAGGTCGGCCGAGAAGTCGGGGTGGCCGGGTGGGTCGAGCAGGTTGACCTTGATGCCGTTCCATTCGAGCGGGAGCAGCGAGAGCTGGACGGACCGCTGCTGCTGGTGCTCGATCTCCTCGTGGTCGGAGACGGTGGTGCCGTCGGAGACGCGGCCGGGGCGGCCGATGGCGCCGGCGGCGAGGGCGAGGGACTCGGCGAGGGTGGTCTTCCCCGCGCCGCTGCAGCCGATGAGGACGACGTTGCGCAGGCGGGCAGGGTCCGTGACGGTGGGCGCCGCCTGGCCGGCTCGTGCGGTGCTGCGGTCGGGCATCGGGGTCTCCTCCCGTCGCGCCGAGGCTGTCGTGAAAAGTCTAGGGGCCGCGGCGTCCCGTACGCGCGGGCGGTGACGCTGGGTGCGCGGGCGTGTGCCGGGGGTGCGGGGCGGCGGGGGTGCGGGGGCGGTGGGGCGGTGCGGTGCGCAGGAGCGTGTCGCCGGCGTGGCTACGATGGGTGCGCCGGATGGGCTGATCCGTTCGGCCGTCTGCCGCGTACGCCGCCGCAGGCGGGTACCAGGGAGATCGGAGCGGTCGGGAAGGCCATGCTCAACAAATACGCGCGTGCCTTCTTCACACGTGTCCTGACCCCGTTCGCCGCGTTCCTGATCCGGCTGGGTGTGAGCCCGGACGCCGTGACGCTGATCGGCACGGCCGGTTCGGTGGCCGGTGCGCTGGTGTTCTTCCCGCGCGGGGAGTTCTTCTGGGGCACCATCACGATCACGCTGTTCATCTTCTCGGACCTGGTGGACGGGAACATGGCGCGGCAGCTGGGCCGGTCCACGAAGTGGGGCGCGTTCCTGGACTCCACGCTCGACCGGGTGGCGGACGCGGCGATCTTCGGCGGCCTGGCCATGTGGTACGCGGGCAAGGGTGACAACAACCTGCTCTGCGCGGTGGCGATCTTCTGCCTGGCGAGCGGCCTGGTGGTGTCGTACACCAAGGCGCGGGCGGAGAGCCAGGGTCTGCCGTGCGACGTGTCGGGGCTGGTGGAGCGGGCCGAACGGCTGGTGATCAGCCTGGTGGCGGCCGGCGTCGCGGGTCTGCACCAGTTCGGGGTGCCGTACGTGGAGTGGCTGCTGCCGGTCGCGCTGTGGCTGGTGGCCGCGGGCAGTCTGGTGACGGTGTTCCAGCGGATGCTGACGGTCCGCCGGGAGGCGTTCGAGGCCGATCGCGTGGCGGCCGGGAGCTGAAGGGGGCGGGCCTGCGGTGAAGGACCGATTGGTGTACTCGGCGTACGCGCTGGGCTGGGCGGTGCTGAAGCACCTGCCGGAGGCCGCCGCGCGCGGCCTGTTCGACGCGATCGCCGACTTCGCCTGGCGCAAGCGCGGCAAGCGGGTGCTGCAGCTGGAGGCCAATCTGCTGCGGGTGCGCCCGGAGGCGGACCAGGCCGCGCTGCGGGAGCTGTCGCGGGCCGGCATGCGCTCGTACATGCGCTACTGGATGGAGTCCTTCCGGCTGCCGGTGTGGAGCCGGCAGCGGGTGGCCCGGGACGTCCGGGTGGAGGGCTTCGAGGAGCTGCGGGCGGCCATGGAGTCGGGGCGGGGCGCGGTGATAACGCTCCCGCACATGGGGAACTGGGACCTCGCGGGCGCCTGGGTGGCGCTGGAGGGCTACCCGTTCACGACGGTCGCGGAGCGGCTGAAGCCGGAGGAGCTGTTCGACCGGTTCGTGGCGTTCCGGGAGGGCCTGGGCATGGAGGTGCTGGCGCTCACGGGCGGCGGCGTCAACGTGGTCGGCACCCTGGCGCGGCGGCTGCGGGAGGGGCGGCTGGTCTGCCTGGTGGGCGACCGGGACCTCTCCGAGGCCGGGGTCGAGGTGTCGTTCTTCGGCGAGGCGACCAGGATGCCGGCCGGTCCGGCGGCGCTCTGCCAGCGGACCGGGGCGGCGCTGCTGCCGGTCACGCTCTGGTACGACGGCCCGGTGATGCGGGCACGGATCCACCCCGAGGTGCCGGTGCCGCCGGAGGGTGACCGGGCGGAGAGGACGCGGACGATGGTGCAGGCGATGGCACAGGTCTGGGAGGCCGGGATCCGCGAGCACCCCGAGGACTGGCACATGCTGCAGCGGTTCTGGCTCGCCGACCTGCCGGCCCGTGCGGCGGTGGAGGCCCCGGCCGAAGCCCCGGCCGGCCGACCGGCCGCGGAGGCGGTGGGCGGGCCCGCCGCGGAGCCCGCCGCGGAGGCGTCCGGCTCCTGATCCCCGTCCGAGCCCGCCCGGCCCGTCCGAGAGCGGGCCCGCCCGACCCGTCCGAGAGGAACACGAGGAACCCGTGAAGATCGGCATCGTCTGCCCGTACGACTGGGACGTCCCCGGCGGGGTGCAGTTCCACATCCGGGACCTCGCCGAGCACCTGATCGGCCTGGGCCACGAGGTGTCGGTGCTGGCGCCCGCCGAGGACGACGAGGCGCTGCCGCCGTACGTGGTCTCGGCCGGGCGGGCGGTGGCGGTGCCGTACAACGGCTCGGTGGCGCGGCTGAGCTTCGGCATCCTGTCGGCGGCGCGGGTGCGGCGGTGGCTGAACGACGGGCGGTTCGACATCCTGCACGTGCACGAGCCCGCCTCGCCGAGCCTGTCCATGCTGGCGGCGTGGTCGGCGTCGGGGCCGATGGTCGGCACCTTCCACACGTCCAACCCGCGTTCGCGGGCGATGATCGCGGCCTCGCCGATCCTCCAGCCCGGCCTGGAGAAGATGCGCGCGCGGATCGCGGTGAGCGAGTACGCGCGGCGGACCCTGGTGGAGCACCTGGGCGGGGACGCGGTGGTGATCCCCAACGGCGTCGACGTGGGCTTCTTCGCCGAGGCGGAACCGGATGCGCGCTGGACCGGCGGCGCGGCCGCGGGCGAGCCCGGCACGATCGGCTTCATCGGGCGGATCAACGAGCCGCGCAAGGGCCTGCCGACGCTGCTGGCGGCGCTGCCGAGGATCCTGGCGGAGCGCCCGGGCGTGCGGCTGCTGGTGGCCGGCAAGGGCGACGAGGAGGAGGCGGTCGCCGGGCTGGCCCCGGAGGTGCGCCGGCAGGTGGAGTTCCTCGGCATGGTCAGCGACCGGGACAAGGCGCGGCTGCTGCGCAGCGTCGACCTCTACGTGGCGCCGAACACCGGTGGGGAGAGCTTCGGCATCATCCTGGTCGAGGCGATGTCGGCGGGTGCGCCGGTGCTGGCCAGCGACCTGGACGCGTTCAAGCAGGTGCTGGACGGCGGGGACGCCGGGGAGCTGTTCCCGGTGGAGGACGCGGACGCGCTGGCGCGGGCGGCGCTGCGGCTGCTGGGGGATCCGGGGCGGCTGGAGGAGCTGCGCAAGGCGGCGTCCCGGCACGTGCGGCGGTTCGACTGGTCGACGGTCGGCGCGGACATCCTGGCGGTCTACGAGACGGTGACGGCGGGCGCGGCGGCGGTGGTCGAGGAGGACCAGCGGGGCAGCCGGCGCGGCCGGTTCGGGCTGGCTCGAGATTGACCGGCGGCCCGCGGCGGTTAGGGTCTCCCGGACCGATCCCCGAGTGCTGGAGGCTCCGATGCCGCAGATCTCCGTCGACTACTCGCCCGAGCTGGCCGGCTCGTTCGACCGCCGTGAGCTGGGCCTGGCGATCAACCGGCTCGCGGTGAAGACGATCAACGCGAGCCCCGAGGCGTGCAAGACCGTCTTCCGCGAGGTGCAGGACTTCGTGGTGGGCGAGAGCGCGGGCCCGGACTCCCAGGTGTACGTGGAGTTCCAGATCTTCCCCGGCCGCACCCCGGAGGCGAAGGCGGCGCTCACCGAGGCGGTCATGGCGCTGCTGGCGGAGCGGGTCGTTCCCGCGCCAGGCACGCGGCTGTTCACCGCGGTGAACGTCCAGGACATCGACCGGGACAGCTACCGCAGCGCGACCCTCGACGGCTGACCGGCGGGCACCCGGTAGCGTAGCGCCCCGTGACTACCTGGATCTGGGCCGGCGTGGCCGTGGTGCTGTTCGGCATGTACCTGAGTTGGACGGCCGGCCGGCTGGACCGGTTGCACGCCCGGATCGACGCCGCCCGCGCGGCGCTGGACGCGCAGCTGGTCCGCCGGGCGTCGGTGGCGATGGAGCTGGCGACGTCCTCGCTGCTGGACCCGGCCGCCTCGCTGCTGCTGCTGGACGCGGCGCACGCGGCCCGTCAGGCCGAGGACGACCAGCGCGAGGTGGCGGAGAGCCAGCTGAGCATGGCGCTGCGGGCGGTCTTCGCGGAGCCGGAGCAGGTTGCCGCGCTGACGGCCGAGCCGGGCGGCGAGGAGGCGGTGCGCGACCTCACGGCCGCGGTGCGGCGGGTGCCGATGGCGCGCCGGTTCCACAACGACGCGGTGCGCGCGGCCCGGGCGGTGCGCGAGCACCGGCTGGTGCGGTACTTCCGGCTGGCGGGGCGGGCGCCGTTCCCGCTGGCGTTCGAGATGGACGACGCCCCGCCGCCGGCGCTCACGCCCGAGGGCGCCCCGGCCTGAGGCGGGCTTCCGGACGCGCAGGGGACGTCGCGCGGAGCGGATCGAAAAAGTACGTCCGGATCCGGCCTGTTTGTCGTATCCCGTCGGCCGGGCTGGACTTGGTGGCGCATGGAACGGCCGTTTCTTCCGCCTACCATAGGGCGATAGCACTGGTTCATCTTCGAGTGAGGTCTCACGTGTCCACCACCCCCACCACCGCAGACCAGCCGCAGATCGGCACCGCCCGGGTGAAGCGCGGCATGGCCGAGCAGCTCAAGGGCGGTGTGATCATGGACGTGGTCAACGCCGAGCAGGCCAAGATCGCCGAGGACGCCGGCGCTGTGGCCGTCATGGCCCTGGAGCGGGTTCCGGCCGACATCCGCAAGGACGGCGGCGTCGCGCGCATGTCGGACCCGAACATGATCGAGGAGATCATCGCCGCGGTCTCGATCCCGGTCATGGCCAAGTCCCGGATCGGCCACTTCGTCGAGGCCCAGGTCCTCCAGTCGCTGGGTGTCGACTACATCGACGAGTCCGAGGTGCTGACCCCGGCCGACGAGGTCAACCACTCCGACAAGTGGGCGTTCACCACCCCCTTCGTCTGCGGTGCCACCAACCTGGGGGAGGCCCTGCGCCGCATCGCCGAGGGCGCGGCCATGATCCGCTCCAAGGGTGAGGCCGGCACGGGCAACGTCGTCGAGGCCGTCCGCCACCTGCGCCAGATCAAGAACGAGATCGGCCACCTGCGCGCGCTGGACCACAACGAGCTGTACGCGGCCGCCAAGGAGCTGCGTGCCCCGTACGAGCTGGTCAAGGAGGTCGCCGAGCTCGGCAAGCTGCCGGTCGTGCTGTTCTCCGCCGGTGGCGTGGCCACCCCGGCCGATGCCGCGCTGATGCGCCAGCTGGGTGCCGAGGGCGTCTTCGTCGGCTCCGGCATCTTCAAGTCGGGCGACCCGGCCAAGCGTGCCGCCGCGATCGTGAAGGCCACCACCTTCTTCGACGACCCGAAGATCATCGCGGACGCCTCCCGCAACCTGGGCGAGGCCATGGTCGGCATCAACTGCGACACCCTGCCGGAGACCGAGCGCTACGCCAACCGCGGCTGGTAGTCCCGGCCCGCGTCCGGCGTCGGCCCGCCGCAGCGCCTCGGCGCTCGGCGGGCCGCGCCGCGTACGCCCCCGGGCGGCGGTGCGCCGCCCGCGGCAACGATCACACGACGTACCGATCGAAGAAGGTTTGAGACCGTGAGCACTCCAGTCATCGGCGTTCTGGCCCTGCAGGGCGACGTCCGCGAGCACCTGGTCGCGCTGGCCGAGGCCGACGCGCTCGCCCGCCCGGTGCGCCGCGCCGAGGAACTGGCCGAGGTCGACGCGCTGGTGATCCCCGGCGGGGAGTCCACCACCATGTCCAAGCTGGCGCTGCTGTTCGGCGTGATGGACCCGCTGCGCGAGCGGGTCGCCGCCGGCATGCCGGTGTACGGCACCTGCGCGGGCATGATCATGCTGGCCGACAAGATCCTGGACGGCCGTGACGACCAGGAGACCGTCGGCGGCATCGACATGACCGTGCGCCGCAACGCGTTCGGCCGCCAGAACGAGTCCTTCGAGTCCGGGATCGCCTTCAAGGGCATGGACGACGCGCCGGTGCACGGCGTGTTCATCCGTGCGCCGTGGGTCGAGGCGGTCGGCGCCGCCGTCGAGGTGCTGGCCGAGCTGCCGGCCGCCGACGGCCCGGAGAGCCGGATCGTCGCCGTCCGCCAGGGCAACCTGCTGGCCACCTCGTTCCACCCCGAGCTGACCGGCGACCACCGGGTGCACGCCTACTTCGTGCGGATGGTCGAGGACCACCTCGAGGCCGCCGCGCGGTAGCGCCTCGCCGCCGCACGCTGACCGTGTGCGCTCACCGGTGGCGGCACCGGTAAGATCTCATCTGTTCATTTCCCTTTGGCGACGTAAAGGAGCTGGCGATGTCCGGCCACTCTAAGTGGGCTACCACCAAGCACAAGAAGGCCGTGATCGACGCCAAGCGCGGCAAGCTCTTCGCCAAGATGATCAAGAACATCGAGGTGGCGGCGCGGACCGGCGGACCCGACCCGGCCGGCAACCCGACGCTCTACGACGCCATTCAGAAGGCCAAGAAGAGCTCGGTCCCGATCGACAACATCAACCGCGCCGTCAAGCGCGGTGGCGGTCTGGAGGCCGGCGGCGCCGACTACCAGACCATCATGTACGAGGGCTACGGCCCGAACGGCGTCGCGGTGCTCATCGAGTGCCTCACCGACAACCGCAACCGCGCCGCCTCCGACGTGCGCGTCGCGATGACCCGCAACGGCGGCTCGATGGCCGACCCGGGCTCGGTGTCGTACCTGTTCACCCGCAAGGGTGTCGTGATCGTCCCCAAGGCCGACGGCGTGGACGAGGACAAGCTCTTCGAGGTCGTCCTCGACCAGGAGCCCGAGGAGATCAACGACCTCGGCGAGTCGTTCGAGATCGTCTCCGAGGCCTCCAAGATGGTCGCCGTCCGCACCGCCCTGGTGGACGCCGGCATCGACTACGACTCGGCCGAGGCCAACTTCCTCCCGAGCATGCAGGTCGAGCTGGACGTCGACGGCGCCCGCAAGATCCTGAAGCTGATCGACGCCCTCGAGGACAGCGACGACGTGCAGAACGTCTTCGCCAACTTCGACATCAGCGACGAGGTCGGTGCCCAGCTCGACGCCGAGTGATCGTTCGCACTCCCCGGCCCGGTGGTCCCCTGGACCGCCGGGCCGGTGTCGTCGGCGGCGATGTCGTACCCGGGGGGTAGCCTTCGCAGGTCGCCGGGCGTGCGGCGAGGCGCTGTGGGCCGAAGGGGTCGGACGCCGGGCCGGCGACGAACGGTGACCCGCCGCGAGCCCGCGGGGTCGAGCGGGCCGGAGGCGGACGGCGAATGACAGAGAGGCGGGGCCTGACGTGCGGGTACTGGGTGTGGACCCGGGGCTGACCAGGTGCGGGATCGGCGTGGTCGACGGTGCGCCGGGCCGCCCGCTGCGGATGGCCGGCGTCGGCGTGGTGCGCACCCCCGCCGAGGCGGAGATCGGGCAGCGGCTGCTTCTCGTCGAGCAGGGCATCGAGAGCTGGCTCGACGAGCACCGGCCGGACCTGGTCGCCGTCGAGCGGGTGTTCGCCCAGCACAACGTCCGCACCGTGATGGGCACCGCCCAGGCCAGCGCGGTCGCCATGCTCTGCGCCACCCGGCGCGGCATCCCGGTCACCCTGCACACCCCCAGTGAGGTCAAGGCCGCCGTCACCGGCTCGGGCCGGGCCGACAAGGCCCAGGTCACCGCCATGGTCCAGCGGCTGCTGCGGCTGGACGCGCCGCCCAAGCCGGCCGACGCCGCCGACGCGCTGGCGCTGGCCATCTGCCACATCTGGCGCGGCGGGGCGACCGGCAGGATCGCCGCCGCGGTCGCGAAGGCCGCGCCCGCCCCCACCGCCGCACCCGGCCGCGCCCCGGCCCGCGCCCCGTACTCCGCCCGAGCCCCCCGAGGAGCCGCCCGATGATCGCCTTCGTCCAGGGCCCGGTGGCCGCCATCGCCGCCGGCACCGTCGTCGTCGAGGTCGGCGGCGTTGGCATGGCCGTCCAGTGCACCCCGAACACCGCGGCCGGCCTGCGGCTCGGCGAGTCCGCCCGGCTGGCGACCTCGCTGGTCGTCCGGGAGGACTCGCTCACCCTGTACGGTTTCGCGGACGACGACGAGCGGGCCGTCTTCGAGATCCTGCAGGCCGCGCCCGGGGTCGGCCCCCGGCTCGCCCAGGCGATGCTCGGCGTGCACAGCCCGGACGAGTTGCGGGCGGCCGTCGCCGCGGGGAACGAGAAGGCCCTGATCGCCGTCCCCGGCATCGGCAAGGCGAAGGCCGCCAAGCTGCTGCTGGAGTACAAGGACAAGCTGGGCGCGCCGCACGGCAGCGTTCCCGCACAGAAGCCGGTCGCCGCCGGGCCCGCGCCGTGGAGCGAGCAGCTGCACTCCGCGCTGGTCGGCCTCGGCTACGCGCCGCGCGAGGCGGACGAGGCCGTCGCGGCGGTCACGCCTGAGGCCGAGGCGCAGACCACGACCGACGTGGGCGCGCTGCTCCGGCTCGCCCTGCGCAGCCTCAACCGTTCCCGCTGAAGCCATCTGGCGACCTGTCACCTTGTCGATAATGGAGCCCGAACCGATGAGCCCGTACGACTCCGACCCGGCCGACCGGCTGGTGGCGGCCGCCGCCGACGGCGAGGACCAGGCGGTCGAGGCCGCGCTGCGCCCCAAGCTGCTGGACGAGTTCATCGGCCAGGAGCGGGTCCGCGAGCAGTTGTCCCTGGTGCTCCAGGCGGCCCGCAAGCGCGGCACCGCCCCCGACCACGTGCTGCTGAGCGGCCCGCCCGGGCTCGGCAAGACCACCCTCTCGATGATCATCGCGGCCGAGCTGAACGCGCCGATCCGGATCACCTCCGGCCCCGCCATCCAGCACGCCGGCGACCTCGCGGCGATACTCTCCTCGCTCACCGAGGGCGAGGTGCTGTTCCTCGACGAGATCCACCGGATGTCCCGGCCCGCCGAGGAGATGCTCTACATGGCGATGGAGGACTTCCGCGTCGACGTGATCGTCGGCAAGGGCCCGGGCGCCACCGCCATCCCGCTGGAGCTGCCGCCGTTCACCCTGGTCGGCGCGACCACCCGGGCGGGCCTGCTGCCGCCGCCGCTGCGCGACCGCTTCGGCTTCACCGGCCACATGGAGTTCTACGCCCCCGCCGAGCTGCAGCGGGTCGTCCACCGCTCGGCCGCGCTGCTCGACGTCGAGATCGACCCGGCCGGGGCCGCCGAGATCGCCGGCCGCTCCCGGGGCACCCCGCGCATCGCCAACCGGCTGCTGCGCCGGGTGCGCGACTTCGCGCAGGTCAGGCACGACGGCGTGGTGACTCCGGAGATCGCCGCCCAGGCGCTGGAGGTCTACGAGGTCGACGCGCGCGGGCTGGACCGGCTGGACCGCGCAGTGCTGGACGCGCTGCTGCGGCTGTTCGGCGGCGGCCCGGTCGGTTTGTCGACACTGGCGGTCGCGGGCGGGGAGGAGGCCGAGACCGTGGAGGAGGTCGCCGAGCCGTTCCTGGTCCGCGAGGGCCTGCTCGCCCGCACCCCGCGCGGCCGGATCGCGACCGCGGCGGCCTGGCAGCACCTCGGGCTCACACCGCCGGTGCAGACCGCTCCGGTCCAGACCACCCGCGGCGCGGTGCCCGCCCAGCCCGATCTCTTCCAAGGCGGTGAGGGCTGAACGGGTGAGCCGGGGGCGAACCGGTCACCCGCCCGCCCCCGCGGAGCCCACGCGCAGAAGCCAGGGAAGAAGTCCGGGGAAACTGTGCAGGCGGAGGGTCGCCACTTTCGGCGGCAGGATGCGATGCTTGGCGTTGTCCGATCACTTCGGGGTCGCCTAGACTCCGCCGGACCGCCCCTCTCACCTGACGGGCCGACCAATACCACACAGGCCGCCGGCCCGGCGGCCCGTAAAGGACCCTGGCTGCAGTGAACCTCATCATCCTTCTCCTCCCGATCATCGCGATCGTGCTCATGTTCCGGTCGCAGAAGAAGCGCCAGCAGCAGATGCAGCAGATGCAGACGGCGCTGGAGCCCGGGGCGGGGGTGCGCACCATCGGCGGCCTGTACGCCCAGGTGAAGGCGGTCAACGAGGAGACCGTCGAGCTGGAGATCGCGCCGGGCGTGGTCTCCCACTTCACCAAGAGCGCGATCGCGGCGGTGCTGGACCCGCAGGAGTACGACGCGATCATCAACGGCCGCCCGGCCGACGACGAGCTGCCCGAGCCGGCGGCCGACGTCGACGCCGAGCCGGCCGGTGAGAAGCCGCTCTCGCTCGCCAAGGAGGGCGCCGAGCAGGGCGAGGCCGAGGGCGGCGCTCCCGCGAGCAAGTAGTACCGGCCGGGCACTCGCCCGGTCGCGCGGCGCAGTGCCGCGAGCCCACAGGATCTCATGGGCCCCAGATCCGCCATGCCCCCGTCCAGCCACGAGCCGGACGGGGGTCCGGTAGGGGAGGTGGCATGGACAGGGAGAAACGAGCAAGGTGGCAACACCCAAGTCGCGCCCGCGCGACGGTTACCCAGGGCGGGCGCTGACCCTCATCCTGGTGATCACCGTCGGCCTGGTCGCCCTCATGTTCGGGACGGGCAACACCAAGCCCCGCCTCGGGATCGACCTCGCAGGCGGCACCAGTATCACGCTGAGTGCGAAGTCGACCGACCCCAAGGCGATCAACAAGTCCAACATGGACATCGCCACCGGGATCATCGAGCAGCGCGTCAACGGGATGGGTGTCTCCGAGGCGGAGGTCCAGACCCAGGGCGACCGGAACATCGTCGTCAACATCCCCAAGGGCGGTGACAAGCAGAGCGCGGTCGACCAGGTCGGCACCACCGCGAAGCTGTACTTCCGCCCGGTCCTCGCCCTCGCCCCGAGCGGCATCCAGGCGCAGGCCCCGACCTCGGCCCCCTCGGCGAGCGGCAGCGCCACTCCGGGTGCGAGCCCGTCCGCGGGCGCCACCGGCTCGGCCTCCGCGAGCGCCCCGGCCGGTACGCCCAGCGCGAGCGCCACCAAGCAGGGCCGCGCGGTCGGCGAGGCCCTCGCCGACGCCAGCCCGTCCGCGACCGCCTCCGGCTCGGCCGCCGCCAGCCCGGGGGCCACCGCCTCCGGCTCGGCCGCCGCCACCCCGAGCGCGGCCGCCACCCCGAGCGCCGGCGCCACCGCGCCGGCCAACCCGGACCTGAGCGCCGCGATGACCTCCGGGACCGTGCCGCCGGAGCTGGCCGCCGCGTTCGCCGGCCTGGACTGCTCCAAGCCCGAGCAGCGCAACCAGAACTACCAGAAGGCCGAGGAGCAGCCGACCGTCGCCTGCACCCAGAAGGACGAGCGCGGCGTCTACTACAAGCTCGCCCTCGGCCCGGTCGCGGTGAAGGGCGCCGACGTCTCCAAGGCGCAGGCCAGCATCGACACCCAGCAGGGTGCCGGCTGGCAGGTCCAGCTGCAGTTCAACGGCAAGGGCACCGACGACTTCACCAAGGTGACCGGCCAGCTGGCCACCCAGGCGGACCCGACCAACCAGTTCGCCATCGTGCTGGACGGCAAGGTCGTCTCGCACCCGTACGTGCGCAGCGCCATCCCCGGCGGCTCGGCCGTGATCTCCGGCAGCTTCACCCAGGCCGAGGCGCAGGACCTCGCCAACGTGCTGAGCTTCGGCGCCCTGCCGCTGGAGTTCACCACCGACGACGTCACCACGGTCTCCCCGCAGCTCGGCGGCGACCAGCTGGAGGCCGGTCTGATCGCCGGCGCCATCGGCATGCTGCTGGTGGTCGTCTACTCGCTGGTCTACTACCGCGGCCTCGGCCTGGTCTCGATCGCCGGTCTGGTCGTCTCCGCGATCCTGACCTACTCGATCATGAGCCTGCTCGGCGCCGGCATCGGCTTCGCGCTGAACCTGCCGGCCGTCTGCGGCGCCATCGTCGCGATCGGTATCACCGCGGACTCCTTCATCGTGTACTTCGAGCGCATCCGCGACGAGGTCCGCGAGGGCGCCCCGCTGCGCCCGGCGGTCCAGCGGGCCTGGCCGCGCGCCCGGCGCACCATCCTGGTGTCGGACTTCGTGTCCTTCCTCTGCGCCGCGGTGCTCTACCTGGTCTCGGTCGGCAAGGTGCAGGGCTTCGCGTTCACGCTGGGCCTGACCACCGCGCTCGACGTCGTCGTGATCTTCCTGTTCACCAAGCCGCTGATCACGCTGCTGGCCCGGCGGAAGTTCTTCGCCGACGGTCACCCGTGGTCCGGCCTGGACCCGAAGCGCCTGGGCGCCCGCCCGCCGCTGCGTAGCAGCCGTCGCCGTCCCACCTCGTCCGCCGCCGCGAAGGGGGCCTGACACCGTGTCGCGCTTCTCCAATCTGGGCCACCGGCTCTACCAGGGCGAGGTCAGCTTCGACTTCGTCGGGCGCCGCAAGCTCTGGTACAGCATCTCCGGCGTGATCGTGCTGGTCGCGGCGATCGGCCTGGCCATGGGCCTGCACCTGGGCATCGAGTTCAAGGGCGGGCAGGTCTACACCGTCTCCAAGCCGGGGCTGTCCGTCTCCCAGGCGCAGGAGGCCGCCGACAAGATCGTCTCCTCGCACCCGCTGGTGCAGTCGGTGGACGAGGGCAAGAAGATCCGGATCCAGGTCAGCTCCGAGGAGAAGGTCTCCTCCTCGACCTTCACGGACAAGCTGTCCAAGGAGATCGGCGTCCCGGTCGCCGAGATCGACACCCAGGTGATCGGCCCCAGCTGGGGCGAGCAGATCTCCAAGAAGGCACTCACCGGCCTGATCATCTTCATGGTTCTGGTGACGGCCTACCTGGCGATCGCCTTCGAGTGGCGGATGGCGGTGGCCGCCCTGGTCGCCCTCATCCACGACCTCCTGATCACCATCGGGGTCTACGCGCTGGTGGGCTTCGAGGTCACCCCCGGTACGGTGATCGGCTTCCTGACCATCCTCGGGTACTCGCTCTACGACACGGTCGTCGTCTTCGACACCGTGAAGGAGAACACCAAGGGGCTCACCAAGCAGAACAAGCTCACCTACAGCGAGGCGGCCAACGCGGGCCTCAACCAGACCCTGGTGCGCTCGCTCAACACCACGGTGGTCGCCCTGCTCCCGGTGGCGGCGCTGCTGTTCATCGGTGGCGGCATCCTGGGTGCCGGCACCCTGAACGACATCTCGCTGGCGCTGTTCATCGGCCTCGCGGCCGGTGCCTACTCCTCGATCTGCGTCGCCACCCCGCTGCTGGCACAGCTCAAGGAGGAGCAGCCGGACATGAAGGCGCTGGCCAAGCGGGTCGCCCAGCGCCGTGCCGCGGACGCCAAGGCGGCCGCCGAGGGCGGCTCCGGGGCTCCCGCGGGCGAGGAGTTCGCCGACGAGGACCTGCCGGCGGGTATGGTCGGTCAGCGCGGCCGGGCGTCCGGCGCCCGCGCCAAGGGCCGTCCGTCCACCAAGCGCTGAAGCGCGACCGACCGTAAGGACTCCTCGTGACCACCGCCGACACCGCACTGGCCGAGCTGCTGAACAGCCGCATCCGGGACGTCCCGGACTACCCGAAGCCGGGTGTGCTGTTCAAGGACATCGCGCCGCTGCTCGCCGACGCCGAGGCCTTCGGGGCGCTCACCCGGGCGCTCGCCGAGCGGGCGACGGCCCTCGGGGCGACCAAGGTGGTGGGCCTGGAGGCGCGCGGCTTCGTGCTGGCGGCCCCGGCGGCCTTCGCGGCCGGGCTCGGCTTCGTGCCGATCCGCAAGCAGGGCAAGCTGCCCGGCGAGGTGTTCCGCCGTTCGTACGAGCTGGAGTACGGCGAGGCCGTGCTGGAGGTGCAGTGCGACGCCTTCGCGCCCGGTGAGCGGGTGCTGGTGGTGGACGACGTGCTGGCCACCGGCGGCACCATCGGGGCCTCGCTGGACCTGGTGAAGGAGGCCGGTGCCGAGCTGGCGGGCGTCGTGGTGCTGATGGAGCTGGGCTTCCTGGACGGGCGCGCGCGGCTCTCCGAGCACCTGGGCGGCGCTCCGCTGGAGACGCTGGTCACGGTCTGAGGTCCGCGCAGGGCCAGGCCGAGGGCGGCGGTCGGATCATCCGACCGCCGCCCTCTGCGTGTCCGGGGCCGGGCGGCTGAACACCGGAGCGCCGGGCTCGGTACCATGAAGATTCATCCCCTCCCCGGTTGTGCGAGGCAGAGCCGGCCGTGCGAGGGGCCCGGCCCAGGTGCCCCGAGGAGTGTCCTTGCCCGACGAGGTTGTGCCCACGGCCGCAGCGGCCGCCCCCGACAACCGTTCCACGCCCTCGGGGGCCACCCCGGCACGCCCGGCGCCGACCTCCTCGCGTCCGGCGGCTCCCGCGAGCCGGCCGTCCTCCTCCGGCGGTATGCGCGCCCGGCTGGCCCGCCTCGGCGGCCAGCGCTCCAGCGTGCTCAACCCGGTGCTGGAGCCGCTGTTCCGCTCCATCCGGGCCAACGACCCCAAGGCCGACCCGGCCCTCCTGCGGGACATCGAGCGGGCGTACGCGGTGGCCGAGAAGTGGCACCGCGGGCAGAAGCGCAAGAGCGGCGACCCGTACATCACCCACCCGCTGGCGGTCGCGACCATCCTGGCCGAGCTGGGCATGGACGCGCCCACCCTGATGGCCGGGCTGCTGCACGACACCGTCGAGGACACCGACTACGGACTGGAGACCCTGCGCCGGGACTTCGGTGACTCGGTGGCGCTGCTGGTGGACGGCGTCACCAAGCTGGACCGGGTCAAGTTCGGCGAGGCCGCGCAGGCCGAGACCGTCCGCAAGATGGTCGTCGCGATGGCCAAGGACCCGCGCGTCCTGGTCATCAAGCTGGCCGACCGCCTGCACAACATGCGCACCATGCGCTACCTGAAGCGGGAGAAGCAGGAGAAGAAGGCCCGCGAGACGCTGGAGATCTACGCCCCGCTGGCGCACCGGCTGGGCATGAACACCATCAAGTGGGAGCTGGAGGACCTCGCCTTCGCGATCCTCTACCCCAAGATGTACGACGAGATCGTCCGGCTGGTCGCCGAGCGCGCGCCGAAGCGGGACGAGTACCTGGCGACCGTCATCGACCAGGTCCAGGGCGACCTGCGCGGCGCCCGGATCACCGCCTCCGTCACCGGGCGGCCGAAGCACTACTACTCGGTCTACCAGAAGATGATCGTCCGGGGCCGGGACTTCGCCGAGATCTACGACCTGGTGGGCATCCGGGTCCTGGTCGACACCGTCCGCGACTGCTACGCGGCGCTGGGCACCATCCACGCGCGGTGGAACCCGGTGCCGGGGCGGTTCAAGGACTACATCGCGATGCCCAAGTTCAACATGTACCAGTCGCTGCACACGACGGTGATCGGTCCCGGTGGCAAGCCCGTCGAGCTGCAGATCCGCACGTTCGACATGCACCGCCGCGCCGAGTACGGCATCGCCGCGCACTGGAAGTACAAGCAGCGCGCCGTCGCCGGCGCCTCCAAGGTCCGCACCGACACCCCGACCCAGACCCGCAAGGACGACAAGGCCGGCGCCGTCAACGAGATGGCCTGGCTGCGGCAGCTGCTGGACTGGCAGAAGGAGACCGAGGACCCGAGCGAGTTCCTGGAGTCGCTGCGCTTCGACCTCTCCAACAACGAGGTCTTCGTCTTCACCCCCAAGGGCGACGTCATAGCGCTGCCGGCCGGCGCCACCCCGGTGGACTTCGCCTTCGCCGTCCACACCGAGGTCGGCTACCGCTGCATAGGGGCCCGGGTCAACGGGCGGCTGGTGCCGCTCGAGTCGACCCTCGAGAACGGCGACAGCGTCGAGGTCTTCACCTCCAAGGCGGAGAACGCCGGCCCGTCCCGGGACTGGCTGGGCTTCGTCAAGTCTCCGCGCGCCCGCAACAAGATCCGCGCCTGGTTCTCCAAGGAGCGCCGCGAGGAGGCCATCGAGCACGGCAAGGAGGCCATCGCCCGGGCGATGCGCAAGCAGGGTCTGCCGATCCAGCGGATCCTCACCGGCGACTCGCTGGTCACCCTGGCCCACGAGATGCGCTACCCGGACATCTCCTCGCTGTACGCCGCGATCGGCGAGGGCCACGTCGCCGCGCAGAACATCGTGCAGAAGCTGGTCCAGGCGCTCGGCGGCGAGGAGGGTGCCACCGAGGACCTCGCCGAGACCGCCACGCCGACCCACGACACCCGCCGGGCGGTGCGCCGCCGGGCCAAGGGCGACCCCGGTGTCATCGTCAAGGGCGTCGAGGACGTCTGGGTCAAGCTGTCCCGCTGCTGCACCCCGGTGCCGGGCGACCCGATCGTCGGCTTCATCACCCGCGGCAACGGCGTCTCCGTGCACCGCGCCGACTGCGTCAACGTCGACGCGCTCAGCCAGCAGCCCGAGCGGATGATCGAGGTCGAGTGGGCGGCCACCCAGTCCTCGGTCTTCCTGGTCGCCATCCAGGTCGAGGCGCTGGACCGCTCCCGGCTGCTCTCGGACGTCACCCGGGTCCTCTCCGACCAGCACGTCAACATCCTGTCGGCGGCGGTCCAGACCTCGCGCGACCGGGTGGCGATGAGCCGGTTCACCTTCGAGATGGGCGACCCGAAGCACCTCGGGCACGTGCTCAAGGCGGTCCGCGGCGTCGAGGGCGTCTACGACGTCTACCGCGTCACCTCGTCCCGCAAGTAGCGGCGACGGCGAAGGGCCCCGGGGTGCTGGCGAATTCGAGGGGTCGTTGCAACACGTGGTGAGTTGATCAAGCCGCGAGCAGTGTAAGCAGACGCTCGGCTGGGGTTTCCCAGCCGAGCGTTTTGCGTGGGCGGCTGTTGAGTCGGTCGGCGACGGCGGCCAGGTGCTCGGGGGTGTGGACGGACAGATCGGTGCCCTTGGGGAAGTACTGGCGGAGCAGGCCGTTGGTGTTCTCGTTGGAGCCCCGCTGCCAAGGGCTGGCGGGCTCGCAGAAGTAGACCGGGACGCCGGTGTCGCGGGTGAAGCCTCGGTGGGCGGCCATCTCGCAACCCTGGTCCCAGGTCAGGGACTGCTGCAACTGCTCCGGAAGCGTCTTGAAGACGTCGGTGAGCGCGCGGCGCACGGCGTTGGAGGTGTGGCCGGTAGGCAGGTGGACGAGGACCAGGTAGCGGCTGCTGCGTTCGACCAGGGTGGCGATCGCGGAGCGCGACTTGGGGCCCACGATGAGGTCGCCCTCCCAGTGGCCGGCGACGGCTCGGTCGGCGGCCTCGACGGGTCGCTCGCTGATCATCAGCATGTTCTTGACGGGGCGGGACCTGCGCCTGTCCGTCTGACGGCGCGGGCGGCGGAGCCGTCGCCCGGTTCTCAGGTTGCGAGTCAGGTCGCGGTGCAGGTCTCCCCGGCCCTGGGTGTAGAGGGCCTGGTAGACCGTCTCGTGGCTGACGTGCATCCCGGGATGCTCGGGGAAGCCTTCGCGGAGCGCGCGACAGATCTGCTCGGGGCTCCACTGGATTGCCAGCCGGTCCTGGATGAAGTCCCGCAGTTCAGGGCTCTGGCCTATCTTGCTCGGCTTGGGGCGGGGCCGGCGCTGGTCGGCACGGCGCTGGGCGGCGTGCGGGCGGTAGTACCAGCCGCCCTTCGGCAGCACCGTGCGGTTGCGCCTGATCTCACGGCTGACGGTCGAGGGGCTGCGGCCCAGCTCCGCCGCGATGGCCCGGATCGTGGCCTTCTCCCGCAGCCGGTCGGCTATGTGGATGCGCTCGGTCTCGCTGAGGTAGCGGGAGGTCTCGGGCGCCGCGGGCTCGGCCGGTGCGACAGGAGGCGGCACCACCTCGTAGATCGGTGGTGCCGCCTTCTTCCGGCCCGACGCGTTGCGGCCGTTGCGCCATCGCTTGCCGGTGCGGACGTTGATGCCGACTACCGCGCAGGCCTCGGCGAACCCCATTCCTTGATCCACAAGCCGGAAGTATTCCTCCCGCTCCCGCACCAAGGCCCTCGGCCCTTGACCTACCGTCCGGTTCTCCCGGATCTCGAACATTGCACCCCTTGAACTGGGGTGTTGCAACGACCGGTAGAACTCAAGTGCTCCCCGGGGCCCTTCGGCGTTCTGCTGCGGTCCCTGGCTCGGACGCTCGGCGGCGGATCAGCCGCTGAACTCCTCCTGGCTCTTGTGGGCCTGCTCCAGCAGGGTCTGCACGCCGGCCAGCTCGGACTCCAGCTTGGCCACCTTGCCGGCGTTCCCGGCCGCACGGGCCTTGTCCAGGTCGGCCTGGAGCTTGTCCGCCTTGGCCTGGAAGAGGCCGACCATGCCGGCGGCGCGGGCCTTCGCCTCCGGGTTGGAGCGCTTCCACTCGGCGTCCTCGGCCTCGCGGATCGCCCGCTCGACCGCGTTCAGCCGGCCGTCCAGCTTCGGACGGGCGTCCCGCGGCACGTGCCCGATCGCCTCCCAGCGCTCGTTCACGTCACGCAGCGCGGCCTTGGCGGCCTTCAGGTCGGTGATCGGCAGGATCGCCTCGGCCTCGGCCGCCAGCGCCTCCTTCAGCTTCTGGTTCGCCACCTGCTCGGCGTCCCGCTCGCTGAACACCGCGGACCGGGCCTGGAAGAAGACGTCCTGGGCGCCGCGGAACCGCGCCCACAGCTCGTCCTCGACGTCCCGCTGCGCGCGGCCGGCGGCCTTCCAGCGGGCCATGAGGTCGCGGTAGCGGGCCGCGGTGTCGCCCCACTCCGTGGAGGAGGAGAGCGCCTCCGCCTCGGAGACCAGGCGCTCCTTGGTCTGGCGGGCCTGCTCGCGCTCGGCGTCCAGGGTCGCGAAGTGCGCCTTGCGGTGCTTGGAGAAGACCGAGCGGGCGTGCGAGAAGCGGTGCCACAGCTCGTCGTCGCTCTTGCGGTCCAGCCGCGGCAGGCTCTTCCAGGTGTCCACCAGGGCGCGCAGCCGGTCGCCGGCCTCCCGCCACTGGGTCGACTCGGCGAGCTGCTCGGCCTCGGTGACCAGCGCCTCCTTGGCCGCCCGGGTCTCGTTCTGGGCCTTGGCGCGGGCCGCCTTGCGCTCCTCGCGACGGCTCTCGATCTCAGCGGCGAGCGTGTCCAGCCGCTTGGCCAGTGCGTCCAGGTCACCGACCGCGTGCCCCTCGGTGACCTGCGCGCGCAGGTGCTCCAGCGCGGTCAGGGCGTCCTTGGCGGCCAGGTCGGTGGTGCGCACCCGCTTCTCCAGCAGGCCGATCTCCACCTCGATGCCCTGGTACTTGCGCTCGAAGTAGGCGAGGGCCTCCTCGGGCGAGCCGGCCTGCCAGGAACCCACGACGCGTTCGCCGTCGGCCGTCCTGACGTAGACCGTGCCCTGCTCGTCGACACGGCCCCACGGGTCGCTGCTCATAGCGCGTCCTCCACATGACGTCGCGCCCGCGCCGGGGCGGCGCGCGTCCGTCGTCCACAGTTGATGTGCGGCGGACCGATGAGTCCGCCGTCCCCGTCCGCCGTACTGGTGCTTCGCCGAGGGTGACGGCTTGGCGGGTCCGGGCACCCTATACAACGCCAACATAGGCGACCAGGCCCGGTGCTGTCCGCATCCGGGCCGGGCGATTTCGCTCCGGGGCCGGGCCGGGCCCGCTCTCGCGGTGACCCGGCTCGGCCCCGGCGCGGCTCAACTCTTCGCGGTGGTAACCGAGTTGAAGGTCACGTCGGCCATCGGATGGCCGTCCGTGCCGCCTTCCAGGGTGCCCGCGGCGGCGATCTTCTGAACCACGTCCAGACCGCCGGTGATCTTCCCGAACGGGGTGTAGTTCGGGGGGAGCTGGGTGTCCTTGTAGACCAGGAAGAACTGGCTTCCGTTGGTGCCCGGACCGGCGTTGGCCATCGCCACGGTGCCGGCCGGGTAGGTGGCCCCGGTGAGGTTCTCGTCGGCGAACTTGTAGCCCGGGCCGCCGGTGCCGCCGGGGGCGGTCGCACTGGCGGTCGGGTCACCGCACTGCAGCACGTAGATGCCGCCCGTGGTCAGGCGGTGGCACTTGGTGTGGTCGAAGTACTTCTCGCCGGCGAGGAAGGCGAAGGAGTTCACCGTGTGCGGCGCCTTGGCGGCGTCCAGCGACAGCGTCACCTTGCCGCAGTTGGTCTCCAGGGTCGCCGTGTAGGCGGCCGAGGTGTCGACGCTCATGGCCGGCTCGGCCTGCCACTGCTTGCCGTTGGGCGAGCCCGGCGCCGGGTCGCCGCAGCCCTCGACCGGCTTGCGGGTCGGGGTGGTCGGCTCGGCGGCCGGCTGGGTGGGCGCGGCCTGCGCGCTCGACGAGGAGTCCTTCTTGTCGTCCGAGTCGAAGGCGCCGGTGCCGACCAGGACGCCGCCCCCGGCCAGCACCACGACGGCGAGCGACGCGCCGAGGATGGTGTTGCGCCGCTTGCGGGCGATCGCGGCCTGGGCCCGGCGCTGCGCCTGGCGCTCGTACTTCTCGCGGGCGAGCTGCCGCCGCCGCTGTTCGCTGGTGACCACCGGCCGTGTCTCCTGAGGATGTACTGGAAATGTGTGCGGATGCTGGAGCGGATCATCGCATCCATCGGCGGTCAAGTGTAGGTACCGCCGCCGTAAGAACGCGGTGAACCTGTCAGGACGGTCGGCCCGCGCCCCCCATCTGGTTCGCAACCGGACCCGGACCGCCGGTAGGCTGCCTTTACATCACGTCTCGTAGCCGCATCTCGTAGCCGTCAGTGCCGACCGAACCACGAAGGACGCGCGTGTTCATCGCCGGATTCCCCGCTGGAGCCTGGGGCACCAACTGCTACCTGGTCGCGCCGGGGCCGGGCGAGGAGTGCGTCATCGTCGACCCCGGCCATCAGGCCACCCGCGGCGTCGAGGAACTGGTCCGCGAGCACCGGCTGAAGCCCGTCGCCGTCGTGCTCACCCACGGCCACATCGACCACGTCGCCTCGGTCGTGCCGGTCTGCGGCGCCAAGGGGATCCCGGCCTGGATCCACCCCGAGGACCGCTACATGATGGCGGACCCGGAGAAGGCGCTCGGCCGCTCGCTCGGCACCCAGCTGATGGGCGAACTCACCGTCGGCGAACCCGACGACGTGCGCGAGCTCACCGACGGCAGCGTGCTGGAGCTGGCCGGCCTCCGGCTCACCGTCGACCACGCGCCCGGCCATACCAAGGGGTCGGTGACGTTCCGGACGCCCGGCGCCGAGGACCTGCCCCCGGTGCTCTTCTCGGGCGACCTGCTCTTCGCCGGCTCCATCGGGCGCACGGACCTCCCGGGCGGCGACAGCGAGGCGATCATGAACTCGCTGGCCCGGGTGTGCCTGCCCCTCGACGACGCGACCGTGGTCCTCTCCGGCCACGGCGGACAGACCACCATCGGCCGTGAGCGCGCCACCAACCCCTACCTCAGGCAGGCGGCGGGAGCGCTCGGCGCTCCGGCCTTCCCGCGACGAGGAATGTGACGGAAGAGAAGTTGAGCACCTTCACCGCCCCCAAGGGCACCTACGACCTGCTGCCCCCCAGCTCCGCGACCTTCCTGGCGATCCGCGAGCGCATCGCCGCGCCCGCCCGCCGGGCCGGCTACGGCTACATCGAGACCCCGGTCTTCGAGGACGTGAAGCTGTTCTCCCGCGGTGTCGGCGAGTCCACCGACATCGTCACCAAGGAGATGTTCTCGCTCACCCAGCGGGGCAAGGAGGAGCTCGCGCTGCGCCCCGAGGGCACCGCCTCGGTGCTGCGCGCCGCCCTCCAGGCCAACCTGCACAAGCTGGGCAACCTGCCGGTCAAGCTCTGGTACTCGGGTTCCTACTACCGCTACGAGCGCCCGCAGGCCGGCCGGTACCGCCAGTTCTCCCAGGTCGGTGCCGAGGCGATCGGTGCCGAGGACCCGGCGCTGGACGCCGAGCTGATCATCCTGGCCGACGACGCCTTCCGCTCGCTGGGCCTGAGCGACTACACGCTGCTCCTCAACAGCCTCGGCGACAAGCAGTGCCGCCCGGTGTACCGCGCCGCGCTGATCGAGTTCCTCGCCGGCCTGGACCTGGACGAGGACACCCGCCGCCGCGCCGAGATCAACCCGCTGCGCGTCCTCGACGACAAGCGCGAGTCGGTGCAGGCCCAGCTCACCGGCGCCCCGATGCTGCGCGACTTCCTGTGCGAGGCGTGCAAGGAGTACGACGAGAAGGTCCGCGAGCTGCTCACCGCCAACGGCGTGGCCTTCACCGACGACCCGAAGCTCGTCCGCGGCCTGGACTACTACACCCGCACCACCTTCGAGTTCGTGCACAACGGCCTCGGCGCGCAGTCCGCGATCGGCGGCGGCGGCCGCTACGACGGCCTCTCCGAGATGATCGGCGGCCCCGCGCTGCCGTCCGTCGGCTGGGCCCTCGGCGTGGACCGCACCTACCTGGCCCTGGAGGCCGAGGGCGTCGTCCTGGACCTGCCGGCCGCCACCTCCGTGTACGCCGTCGCGCTCGGCGAGGAGGCCAAGAACGTCCTGTTCGCCAAGGTCGTCGAGCTGCGCCGGGCCGGCGTCGCCACCGACCTCGCGTTCGGCGTGAAGACCATCAAGAACGCCATGAAGTCCGCGGACCGGTCCGGCGCCCGCTTCGCCCTGATCGCCGGGGACCGGGACCTCGCCGACGGCGTCGTCCAGCTCAAGGACATGACCACCGGCGAGCAGAACCCCGTCGCCCTCGACGCACTCGTCACCACCCTGAAGGAGAAGCAGCTGTGATCCGCACGCACGACGCGGGCACGCTCCGCCCGGAGCACGCAGGCACCACCGTCACCCTGGCCGGCTGGGTCGCCCGCCGCCGCGACCACGGCGGCGTGGCCTTCATCGACCTGCGCGACGCCTCCGGCACCGTGCAGATCGTGGTCCGCGACCTGGACTCGGTGCACGGCCTGCGCGCCGAGTACTGCGTCAAGGTCGTCGGTGACGTCCGCGTGCGCCCCGAGGGCAACGAGAACCCCGAGATCCCGACCGGCGCCGTCGAGGTCGTGGTCAGCGAGATCGAGGTGCTCTCCGAGGCCGCCCCGCTGCCGTTCCCGGTCGCCGAGTACGAGCCCGGCACGGTCAACGAGGAGGTCCGCCTCCGCTACCGCTACCTGGACCTGCGCCGCGAGGGCCCGGCCAAGGGCCTGCGCCTGCGCTCCAAGGTCAACAACATCATCCGCCGGGTGATGGAGGAGAACGACTACCTCGACATCGAGACGCCGTACCTCACCCGCTCCACCCCCGAGGGCGCCCGCGACTTCCTCGTCCCGGTCCGCCTGCAGCCCGGTCACTGGTACGCGCTGCCGCAGTCGCCCCAGCTGTTCAAGCAGCTGCTGATGGTGGCCGGCATGGAGCGCTACTACCAGATCGCCCGCTGCTTCCGCGACGAGGACTTCCGCGCCGACCGCCAGCCGGAGTTCACCCAGCTGGACATCGAGGCCTCCTTCGTCGACCAGGAGGACATCCTGGCCCTCGGCGAGAAGATCATCGGTGCCGTCTGGCGCGAGGTGCACGGCTACGAGATCCCCAACCCGCTGCCGCGGATGAGCTACGCGGACGCCATGGGCCGCTACGGCTCCGACAAGCCGGACGTCCGCTTCGGTCAGGAACTCACCGACCTCACCGAGTACTTCAAGGGCACCTCGTTCCGCGTCTTCCAGGCCCCGTACGTCGGCGCCGTCGTGATGCCGGGCGGTGCCTCGCAGCCGCGCAAGCAGCTCGACGCCTGGCAGGACTGGGCCAAGGCGCGCGGCGCCAAGGGCCTCGCCTACGTCCTCATCGACGCCGAGACCGGCGAGCTGCGCGGCCCGGTCGCCAAGAACCTCTCCGAGGAGCACCTGGCCGGCCTCGCCGCCGCCGCGGGCGCCAAGAACGGCGACGCGATCTTCTTCGCCGCCGGCAAGGAGCGCCCCTCGCAGGAGCTGCTCGGCGCCGCCCGGCTGGAGATCGGCCGCCGCTGCGAGCTGATCGACGAGTCCCAGTGGGCCTTCCTCTGGGTCGTCGACTTCCCGATGTTCGAGCCGATCGAGGACGACAAGGGCGAGTTCCAGGGCTGGCACGCGGTGCACCACCCCTTCACCGCCCCGACCGCCGAGTCGCTCGCCACCTTCGACACCGACCCGGGCAGCGCGCTCTCCAACGCCTACGACCTGGTGCTCAACGGCTCGGAGCTGGGCGGCGGTTCGATCCGTATCCACCAGCGGGACGTGCAGAAGCGGGCGTTCGACGCGATCGGCCTGTCCGAGGAGGAGGCCGCCTCGCAGTTCGGCTTCCTGCTGGACGCCTTCAACTACGGCCCGCCGCCGCACGGCGGCGTCGCCTTCGGCCTGGACCGGATCGTCACCCTGCTCGGTGGGTACGACACCATCCGGGACGTCATCGCCTTCCCGAAGACGTCCACCGGCGGCGACCCGCTGACCGGCGCCCCCACCCCGATCACCCCGGCGCAGCGACGTGAGGCCGGCGTCGACGCCCAGCCGAAGGTCCGCGAGGACGCGAAGCCCGAGGGCCAGCCCAAGGGCTGATCCCCATCGGCTAACCTTTCACGGCCCCGGACGGCCCACCGCCGTCCGGGGCCCGTCCACAACGGTGTGTGACAGAGGAGAGGGTTCCCCCATGAAGGTGACCACCAGAGTCGAGTCTCCGCAGGACGCCCCCGCCACCAGACGGGTCCACATGGCGGCCTTCCCCGGCCCCGACGAGGCCGACCTGGTGGACGCGCTGCGCCGCGACCCGGCCTGGCTGCCGGACCTGTCGATGGTCGCCGTGGACGAGTCCGGCCTGGTGGTCGGCCACGCGCTGCTCACCCGGCTGCGGATCGGCGACGGCGAGGGCCTCGCGCTCGCGCCGGTGGCGGTCGCCCCCGAGTGGCAGCGCAAGGGCGTCGGCGAGCTCGTCGTCCGGGCCGCGCTGTCCGCCGCCGAGGACGCGGGGGAGAAGCTCGTGGTGGTCCTCGGCGACCCGGGGTACTACGGCCGGTTCGGTTTCCTCCCGGCCCAGCGGCACGAGATCACCGGGCCGTTCGAGGTGCCGGACGCGTACTTCCAGAGCCTCGCCCTGCCGGGCTACGACGGCGCCCCGCGCGGGCTCTGTCGCTACCCGGAGCCCTTCGAGGCCGTCTGAGACCTCGCGTGCGGCCTCACGGGGACGCCTGGGACCTCACGGGACGCCGGGATCCTCACGCGAGGACGGCCGACCCCGCTCCGCGCCCGTCCCGAGTCCGCCCCGGCCCCGCCGCTCGATCCGCGCTAGACCGCCCGGACCGGTGGGACGGCCCGGGCCGCGGGGGCGCTCTCCCGGTCCGGGACCTCCGGCCCGGCCCGGCCGCCGATCGTCGCCCGGCAGCTGCGCACGAACGCGGCCATGGCCGGCGTCAACTCCCGCCCCTTCAGCCAGTAGAGCCCGACCTGGCTCGGGCTCAGCCCCCGCACCGGCCGGTACGCGACGTCCTCCCGTACCGCCAGCCGGCTCATCGTCTCCGGGGCGAAGCCGATGCCCTGACCGCACACCACCGCGGTCAGCCACTCGTCGGCGTTGTGCGCCACCGCGCCGATCCGCACCGGCCGCCCGCCCCGCTCGCGGACCGCCAACCAGTAGTCCCGCCAGGGCCCGGCCTCGTGCGGTATCGCCACGAACGGCTCGTCGAGAAGGTCCGCGAAGTCGATCACCGACCGCCGGGCCAGCGGATGCCCCGCGGGCAGGGCCGCGCAGCGCGGCTCCTCGCCCAGCACCGCGACGTTGTACTGCTCGGACAGCGAGGGCGGGGCGTGCCACAGCGTCAGGTCGATCTCGCCGGTGGCCAGGCCCGAGGTCGGATCGAACCAGTTGTTCTGCCGCAACTCCACCTGCCAGCCGGGCATCCGCCGGGTGAAGTCCGCCACGGTGCGGCGGCTCATCACGTTGATGATGCCGCCCTCGAACCCCACCCGCAGCGTCGAGACCTGCTCGGCCGCCGCCGCCCTGGTGGCCCGCAGCGCGTCCTCCCAGCCGGCCAGCACCGCCCCGGTGTGCTCGGCCAGCGCCCGCCCGGCCGGGGTGGGCGACATGCCCTTGCGCGAGCGCTCGAACAGCTCCACCCCGAGCAGCGCCTCCAGTTGGCGGATCTGCTTGGTCAGGGTCGGCTGGGAGACGAACAGCCGCGCGGCGGCGGCCGTCAGCTGCCCCTCCTCGCATACCACGGCGAAGCTGCGCAGCAGCCGGGTGTCGACATCCATGCCCCAAGGTTATGGAACGGGATATTGGACCGGCCCGGCAGGTCTGGGCCAAGGTTGATCACTCGGCCTGCGGGCCGGTCCACGGGGGAGCCCGGCAGCGGCGGTTCAGGGGGCCGCCGCTGCCGCGCCGGACGTCCGCTGCCCGTACGGGCCGTGCACAGCGCCTACGGTGAGGGATCGTCGGTTCACCGTAGGACGGAGGCACCCGGGTGGCAGCCAAGGAGAGTCGCGAGCACGGCCGTGAGCACAGGCGCGAGCACGACCGTGCGCCGGAGCGGCTGGCGCGGAAGCCGTACGAGCACGAGCTGCTGCGGCTCCAGCACGAGCTGGTGCAGCTCCAGGAGTGGGTCCGTGCCGAGGGCGCCCGGCTGGTGGTCGTCTTCGAGGGGCGCGACGCGGCCGGCAAGGGCGGAGCGATCAAGCGGGTGACGGAGTTTCTGAACCCGCGCATCGCGCGGGTCGTGGCCCTTCCCAAGCCGACCGAGCGCCAGCGCACCCAGTGGTACTTCCAGCGGTACGTGGAGCAGCTGCCGGCCGCCGGGGAGATCGTGCTGTTCGACCGCAGTTGGTACAACCGCGCCGGGGTCGAGAAGGTGATGGGCTTCTGCACCGACGAGGAGCACCGGCAGTTCCTGGACCAGTGCCCGACGTTCGAGCGGATGCTGATCGACTCGGGCATCCTGCTGCGCAAGTACTGGTTCTCGGTCAGCGACACCGAGCAGCAGCGGCGGTTCCGCGACCGGTTGGAGGACCCGATGCGCCGGTGGAAGCTCTCGCCGATGGACCTGGAGTCGATCACCCGCTGGGAGGACTACTCACGGGCCAAGGACGAGATGTTCGCCCGCACCGACACGCCGGAGTCGCCCTGGTACGTGGTGGAGAGCGACGACAAGCGGCGGGCCCGGATCAACATGATCGCCCACCTGCTGTCCGGCCTGCCGTACCGCGAGGTGGCCCCGCCGCGGATCGAGCTGCCGGAACGCCCGCCCTCCCGGGGCTACCGCCGGCCGCCGCGGGAGGCCCAGACGTACGTGCCGGACCACGCGGCGCGGTTGGGCTGACGGGGAGCGGGGTGCGGGGCGCCTCCCGGCGTTCGAGGGCCCGGTGACGGCTCCTCCGAACGGCTCCGTGGCGGTTGCCGCGGCCGGTGCCAGGCCGTCGGATGGACGTGGCCCCGAGGGCAGGGGCGCCGCCGCGGCGCCCGGACGACGTCAGGAGACCCGCCCATGTACGTGCGCACCGGCTACTTCACCGGCGACCCGAGCACCATCGACCAGGCGCTGGACGGCCTGCGCGCCGAGGCCGTCGGGCTGCTCTCCGCCCAGCCCGGCTACCGGGGCTACGGGCTCTTCGCCGACCGGGAGCGCGGCGTGATCATGATGGGCTCCTGGTGGGACACCGCGCAGCACGAGCGGGACAGCGCCGAGCGACTGCGGCAGCGGCGCGACGAGCTGCTGGCGCCGTTCGCCACCACGACCGCCGTCGAGGTGATGGAGGCCACGGTCGTCACGCCGCCGGCGCCGGTCGGCCCGGGCGCCGGCTTCCGGCTGGTCCGGTTCGACATCGAGCCGGACCGGTGCGACGAACTGGCCGAGGGCTTCCGCACCGGCGCGCTGCCCGCCCTGCAGGGGATGGACGGCTTCGTCAGCGCCGCGCTGCTGCTCAACCGCGCGGTGGGCCGCGGCTCGGTGGGCGTGGTCTTCGCGGACCGGGCGACGCTGGCGGCCTCCCGGGGGCCGCAGGCCGCCGCCCGGGCGAAGGCCGCCGCCGCCGGCGCGGCCGTCCGCTCGCTGGAGGAGCTCGACGTGGTCCTGCTGGAGCGCTCGTAGCGCCCGCCCCGGCCGAGGCCCCCGGGGGGCCGGAGCCGGTGGTCGCCCTCGGCCGCGCGGGGCTGTCGGCGCCCTCGCATAGGCTTCCAGTGTGGACGAACCGGACCTCTTCACCGCCGCCGCCGAGGAACGCCAGGCCAGGGAGCCCGGCCGGGCCCCGCTCGCCGTGCGGATGCGCCCGCGGACCCTCGACGAGGTGGCCGGGCAGCGGCAGCTGCTGAAGCCCGGCTCCCCGCTGCGCCGCCTGGTCGCCGGCTCGCGAGGCCCGGCGGCGACCAGTTCGGTGATCCTCTGGGGCCCGCCCGGCACCGGGAAGACCACGCTGGCCCACGTGATCAGCCAGGCCGTCGAGGGCCGGTTCGTCGAGCTGTCGGCCATCACCGCGGGCGTCAAGGAGGTCCGCGCGGTGATCGACGGCGCCCGCCGCGCGGTGGGCATGAGCGGCAAGGAGACGGTGCTCTTCCTGGACGAGATCCACCGCTTCTCCAAGGCGCAGCAGGACTCGCTGCTGCCCGCGGTGGAGAACCGCTGGGTCACCCTGATCGCCGCGACCACCGAGAACCCGTACTTCTCGGTCATCTCCCCGCTGCTGTCGCGCTCCCTGCTGCTCACCCTGGAGTCGCTGACCGACGAGGACATCCGCGCGCTGCTGCGCCGCGCGGTGGCCGACGAGCGCGGCCTGGAGGGCGCGCTCGAGCTGTCCGCGGAGGCCGAGGAGCACCTGGTCCGGCTGGCCGGCGGGGACGCCCGGCGGGCGCTCACCACGCTGGAGGCGGCGGCCGGCGCGGCGCTGGAGAAGGGCGAGGCGAGCATCACGCTGGCCACCACCGAGACGGCGGTGAACCAGGCGGCCGTGCGCTACGACAAGGACGGGGACCAGCACTACGACGTCGCCAGCGCGTTGATCAAGTCGATCCGGGGCAGCGACGTGGACGCCACGCTGCACTACCTGGCCCGGATGATCGAGGCGGGGGAGGACCCGCGGTTCATCGCGCGCCGGCTGATGATCTCGGCCAGTGAGGACGTGGGCCTGGCCGATCCGACCGCGCTGCCCACGGCGGTGGCGGCGGCCCAGGCGGTGGCGCTGATCGGCTTCCCGGAGGCGCGGATCATCCTCTCCCAGGCCGCCATCGCGCTGGCCCTCGCGCCCAAGTCCAACGCCGCCTACCTGGCGATCGACGCGGCGCTGGCGGACGTCCGGCAGGGCCTGGCGGGCGCGGTCCCGCCGCACCTGCGGGACGCCCACTACGGCGGCGCGGGCAAGCTGGGGCACGGGCAGGGCTACCAGTACCCGCACGACCTGCCGGAGGGCATCGCGGCGCAGCAGTACGCGCCGGACGCGGTGCACGGCAAGGAGTACTACCGGCCGACCCGGCACGGCGGGGAGGCCCGCTACGCGGACATCGTCGAGTGGACGAGGGGCCGGCTGAAGGGGGAGTGACCGCCCGCGCCGGTGCGGGCGGGCGGGCGGGAACGGACCGTGCCCCGGGCGTCGGTGCCGGGCGGGAGCGCCCGGCGGCGAGCGGGCGACCGGGAGCGGGTACACTGGCCGGAAGTGCCGTGTCCCGGGACGGCGGCAGGGGTGACCCTGACCGACCGGCCGCACCAGCGGGGCACCGGCGTCGGCCCCCTCGGGGGCCCAGGAGCGTCGCGCACCGTTTCGGTGTCGCGTGCAGCCCACCAGCCCAGGCTCGGTGGGCCACTCGTGTGCAAGCACTCATGTGCCCGGCTCCGGAGAGCGGCTGACCGCATCGCGCAGGCGACGTGGTTTTCTCCGGGTCGCGACGAGCGACCTCCGTCAACACCTGGTGAAGCCGTATTCGTAAGCAAGGAAGGTTTGGTTCATGGCGAACCAGAAGCGTCCCAAGGTCAAGATCGCGCGTGCGCTCGGCGTGCCGCTGACCCCGAAGTCCGTCAAGTACTTCGAGGCCCGCCCGTACCCGCCCGGCCAGCACGGCCGTGGCCGCAAGCAGAACTCGGACTACAAGGTCCGTCTGCTCGAGAAGCAGCGTCTTCGCGCCCAGTACGACCTGAGCGAGAAGCAGCTGTCGCGTGCGTTCGACCGCGCGAAGAAGGCCGAGGGCAAGACCGGTGAGGCGCTCGTCGCCGAGCTGGAGACCCGTCTGGACTCGCTGGTGCTGCGTTCGGGCATCGCCCGCACCATCTACCAGGCCCGCCAGATGGTCGTCCACGGCCACATCGAGGTCAACGGCGGCAAGGTCAACAAGCCGTCGTTCCAGATGAAGCCGGGCTACGTCGTGACCGTTCGCGACCGTAGCAAGGAGAAGGTCCCGTTCCAGGTCGCCCGTGAGGGTGGCTACGCGGGCGAGGGCCAGACCCCGAAGTACCTCGAGGTCAACCTGAAGGCCCTGGCCTTCCGCCTGGACCGTGCGCCGCAGCGCAAGGAGATCCCGGTGATCTGCGACGAGCAGCTCGTCGTCGAGTACTACTCGCGCTGACCCGCGAGCGGTACGCCTGCCGTACCCGGTGAGCCCCGTCGCCTTCCCGGCGACGGGGCTCACCCCTTTCCGGCCGCGGGCGCAGCTCCGGCCCGCTCGCGGTCAGAGCTCCCCGCCGGTCATCGCGGCGGCGAGCCGCAGGTGCGGGCGGGCCTCCTCGGCGCGGCCCTGGCGCTCCAGCGTCCGCCCCAGCATCAGGCGGGCGTAGTCCTCCGCCGGGTCGGCGTCCAGGATCCGGCGCAGCTCGGCCTCGGCGCGGGAGAGCTGGGCGGAGTGGTAGTAGCTGCGCGCCAGGAGCATCCGGACCGAGAGGTTGGCCGGCTCCTCGGCGAGGACGCCCTCCAGCATGCGGGCCGCGTCGGCGAAGGCCTTGGACTCGAAGTGGAACTTCGCGAGGCGGTACTCGTCGGCGGCGGTGTGGATGGCCACGGCTGCTCCTTCCGGATCGGCCCGGCACCGGGGGTGGAACGGTGGCGCCGGGTGGTGCTGCCCGCTCCAGCAATGGACAAGATTCAACTATTCCCCACCGGGGTCGGCTGCGGCGCCGGCGGGGCGGCCCGGGGCCCGGGCCGCGGCCCCGGCCCGTCGGGACGGCCGTCGCCGCCCAGCGCACGGTGCACGGCCGCGTCCAGGTCGAGCCGGGCGCCGAGGGCGAAGCAGTCGGAGAACTCCTGCTCGGTCAGCCCGGTCCGGGCCCGCTCCTCGCAGTCCCGGTGCGGCCCGTTGAAGGTTCGCGAGCCGAAGAACGGCTTGCCCACGGCCTGCCAGATCCGGTGCGCCGCGCCCTGCAGCACCCGGGCCTCGCGCAGGTCGCCCGGTGTGCCCGGCCCGGTCGGCTCGGTCTCCAGCAGCGCGAGCAGGTCGATCGCCAGCACGATGCCGAGCAGGTCGTGGAAGAGGTGGTTCAGCCGCACGCTCTCCCGGGCCTGCGCCCGTGCCAGCCGGACCTCGCCGTTCATCCAGTGCGAGTACGCCAGCGCGTAGAGCCCGTACGCGTACGCCCACTGCTCGCCGTGCTCCTCGCAGAGCTCGCGGACCTGGGCCAGCCACAGCTCGCCGCTCTCCTGGTCGCCCTGGAACAGGTAGGCGATGCCCAGCTCGAACATGGCCATCAGGACGTTGCTGTTGAGCTCGCCGATGGTCCGGTAGTGCCAGAGCGCCTCCTCGAACAGCTCGGCGGCCCGGACCGGTTCGTCACCGATCAGCGCCGCGCAGCCCTGCCGGTGGACGGCGTAGGCGAGGGCCCGGTCGTCCCCGGTGGCCAGCGCCTGGCGGCGACACTCCTCCAGCGCCGGGCGGGCCGCCACCAGGTCGCCCTGGAGGGTGGCCGTGTACCCGGTGACCCAGAGCGCCTTGGCCCGTGCCTCGGTCGGCTCGGGGGCGAGCGCCAGCGCGCGGTCCAGCCAGTGCCGGCCCTCCCCGAGGTGGCCGCAGCCGACCCAGTAGAACCAGAGCGTGCCGGCCAGCAGCAGGGCCAGCTGCTCCTCGCCCGGTTCGGCGAGGGAGAACTCCAGCGCCGCCCGGAGGTTGGCGTGCGCCAGGCCGGTGCGCTCGGCGGTCTCCGCCTGCCGGGGCCCGAACCACTCGACCTCGCCCCAGGTGGCCACCCCGAGGTACCAGTCCCGGTGGCGGCGCAGCAGCCGCCGCTCCTCGCCGGCGGCGCGCAGCCAGTGCAGGCCGTACTCGCGCAGCGTGTCGAGCAGCCGGAAGCGGACGCCGAAGGCGCTCTCCTCGCGCAGCACCACGGACTTGCCGACGAGTTCGGACACCAGGTCGAGCAGGTCGTCCGGCTCCAGGCCCTCGCCGGCGCAGACGTACTCGGCGGCCTCCAGGTCGAAGGCGCCCGCGAAGACGGAGAGGCGCGCCCAGAGTAAACGTTCCTGCACCGTGCAGAGCTCGTGACTCCAACCGATCGTCGTTCGAAGCGTCTGGTGGCGCGGCGGGGCCGTTCTGCAGCCGCCGGTGAGCAGCCGGAAGCGGTCGTCCAGACGGGCGGTGATCTGCTCCACCGAGAGCGCGCGCAGCCGCCCGGCCGCCAGCTCCACCGCCAGCGGGATGCCGTCGAGCCGGCGGCAGAGCTGGGCGACCCCCTCGGCGTTCGCCGGGGTGACCTCGAAGCCCGGCACCGCCGCCCGCGCCCGGTCGGCGAACAGCCGCACCGCGTCCGGGAGCTGGCCCGGCCGCACCGGGCCCACCGGCAGCGGCGCCAGCGTGTACAGGTGCTCGCCCGCCGCCCGCAGCTCCGCCCGGCTGGTGGCCAGCACCCGCAGGCCCGGCAGCGCCCGCAGCAGCGCCTCGGCCAGCTCCGCGCAGGCCGGCACCAGGTGCTCGCAGCCGTCCAGCACGATCAGCAGCCGCTGCCCGGCCAACTGCTCGGTGAGCACGTCCAGCGGCGCCCGGGCGGTGCCGTCGGTCAGCCGGAGCGCCTCCAGCACGGCGTGGCCGAGCAGCAGCGGGTCCTGCACCGGGGAGACCTCGACCAGCCGGGTGCCGTCCGGGAAGGCGCCGGCCGCGCGGGCCGCGGCGCGCAGCGCCAGCCGACTCTTGCCGACCCCTCCCGGGCCGGTCACCGTCACCAGCCGGGCGGCGGCGAGCAGCCGGGCCAGCTCGGTCAGCTCCCGGTGCCGCCCGACGAAGCTGGTCACCTCCGCCGGGAGGCCGCCGGGCGCAGGCCCCCGCGCCGACGCCCCTCCCGGATCCGCTGTCGAGTCACCGGCCAAGCGCTGCTCCTCGGGTCAGGGCCCGGACCCCGCTGGTCCGGGCCTGCGGCGGACCGCATCGGCGGCGGTCCGCCCGGTGGAACGAGGTGACCGAGCGGTGGGTTACGCGCGCCGATCGCACATCCGACCGGATCGGCCGGGCGGGGCGGGGAAGGACCGGGCCGGTCCCGGGCGGCGCGGGCGGCATAACCCGGTCCGGAAACCGGTCATGGTCGCGATAGGGTTCCTTCCGGAGAACAGCAAGGCGAGGGAGCGCACAAGGTGTCCGTGGGAGAGCTGGCCGGCTTGCTCGTAGCCGTCTTCTGGGCGGTCCTGGTCACCCTGCTCGCCGTGGTGCTGGTCCGGCTCTCGCGGGTGCTCAAGGAGGCCACCGTCCTGGTTTCGGCCGTGACCGAACAGGCCGTGCCGCTGCTGACCGAGGCGGGCGCCGCGGTGCGCAGCGCGAACCAGCAGCTGGAGCGGGTGGACGAGATCACCGCCAACGTCCAGGACGCGGCCGCCAACGCCAACGCGCTCTCCTCCACCGTCGCGGCCACCCTGGGCGGGCCGCTGGTCAAGGTCGCGGCCTTCAGCTACGGCGTCCGCAAGGCGGTCGCCAAGCAGAACGGCACCCCGACGCTTCCCTCCCAGCCGGGCGAGCGCGAGGAGCTGGCCCGGCTGATCCGGGCCGAGGTGCGCGCGGCGACCGCGCCCAGGAGCGGTCTGCTCGCCCGGGTCCGGCGCGCGGTGAGGGGCTGACGGCATGGTTCGACGCATCTTCTGGATGGCGGTCGGCGCCGGCGCCACCGTCTGGGCCATGAACAAGGCCAACGAGGCCGTCCACCGGCTCACCCCGGACAGCCTCTCCGGCACCGCCGCGCGCGGTGCGCTGCACCTGGGCGACCTCGCCAAGCAGTTCGCCCAGGACGTGAAGGCCGGCATGGCCGAGCGCGAGGACCAGCTGCGCGAGGACCTCGGACTGGACGGCACCGCCGTCGTCGAGCCCCGCCGCCGCCGGGTGCTGCGCGGCGAGCCGCAGTACCGAGCTATCTCGGCGGCGCCCGGTAGCCCGGCCGCCGCCCTGCCTCCGTCCAGCAGTGCCCGCGCATCGTCGAACGGTGCCCGCCCCACCCCAGCCATCGAAAAGACGCCCCGCCGCGCGCTGCCGCAGCAGGGCGGTACACCGAACCGGAAGGACCACTAATGGAGTCGGCAGAGATCCGCCGCCGCTGGCTGCGCTTCTTCGAGGAGCGCGGCCACACCGTCGTTCCGTCGGCGTCCCTGGTCGCCGACGACCCCACCCTGCTGCTCGTCAACGCCGGCATGGTGCCCTTCAAGCCGTACTTCCTGGGCGAGGTCAAGCCGCAGTTCTCGCGCGCCACCAGCGTCCAGAAGTGCGTGCGCACGCTGGACATCGAGGAGGTCGGGAAGACCACCCGGCACGGCTCCTTCTTCCAGATGTGCGGCAACTTCTCCTTCGGCGACTACTTCAAGGAAGGCGCCATCAAGTTCGCCTGGGAGCTGCTCACCACTCCCGTCGCGGACGGCGGCTACGGCCTGGAGCCGGAGAAGCTCTGGATCACCGTCTACAAGGACGACGACGAGGCCGAGCAGATCTGGCGGGACGTCATCGGTGTGCCCGCCGAGCGCATCCAGCGCCTCGGCATGAAGGACAACTTCTGGTCGATGGGCGTCCCCGGCCCGTGCGGCCCGTGCTCGGAGATCAACTACGACCGCGGCCCCGCGTACGGCGAGGAGGGCGGCCCGGCGGTCAACGGCGAGCGCTACCTGGAGATCTGGAACCTGGTCTTCATGCAGTACGAGCGCGGCCACGGCGACGGCAAGGACGGGTTCGAGATCCTCGGCGACCTGCCGAGCAAGAACATCGACACCGGCCTCGGCCTGGAGCGCCTCGCCGCCATCCTGCAGGGCGTCGACAACCTCTTCGAGATCGACACCAGCCGGATGATCCTCGACCGCGCCGCGGAGCTGACCGGTCACGCCTACGGCGCCGACCACAAGTCGGACGTCTCGCTGCGCGTGGTCACCGACCACATCCGCACCGCCCTGATGCTGGTCGGCGACGGCGTCACCCCCGGCAACGAGGGCCGCGGCTACGTGCTGCGCCGCATCCTGCGTCGTGCCATCCGCAACATGCGCCTGCTGGGCGCCACCGGGCCGGTGGCCAAGGAGCTCATCGACATCGCCATCAAGGCGATGGCTCCGCAGTACCCCGAGCTGGAGACCGACCGCAAGCGCATCGAGACGGTCGTCGTCGGCGAGGAGAACACCTTCCTGCAGACGCTGAAGGCCGGCACCAACCTGCTGGACACCGCGGTCACCGAGACCAAGCAGGCCGGCGGCGCGGTGCTCTCGGGCGAGCAGGCGTTCAAGCTGCACGACACCTACGGCTTCCCGATCGACCTCACCCTGGAGATGGCCGAGGAGCAGGGCCTCCAGGTGGACGAGGCCGGCTTCCGCCGCCTGATGCAGGAGCAGCGCGACCGCGCCAAGGCGGACGCCAAGGCCAAGAAGATGGGCCACGCCGACGTCGCCGCGTACCGCGAGGTCGCCGACAAGTCCGGCGCGAGCGTCTTCACCGGCTACTCCCTCACCGAGGGCGAGGCCACCGTGGTCGGCCTGCTGGTGGACGGCGTCCCGGCGCCGGCCGCCTCCGAGGGCGACGAGGTCGAGATCATCCTCGACCGCACCCCGTTCTACGCCGAGGGCGGCGGCCAGCTCGCCGACCACGGCCGGATCCGGCTGGAGTCCGGCGCGGTCGTCGAGATCCGCGACGTGCAGCAGCCCGTTCCGGGCGTCATCGTGCACTCCGGCGGCGTGCTCTTCGGCGAGGTCGTGCTCGGCGCCTCGGCGTACGCCACGATCGACACCGACCGCCGCCGGGCGATCGCTCGCGCCCACTCGGCCACCCACCTGACCCACCAGGCGCTGCGCGACGCGCTCGGCCCGACGGCCGCCCAGGCCGGCTCCGAGAACGCCCCCGGCCGCTTCCGCTTCGACTTCGGCTCGCCCGCCGCGGTGCCGGGCACCGTGCTGGTCGACGTCGAGCAGAAGATCAACGACGTGCTGGGCCGCGAACTCGACGTCACCGCCGAGGTCATGACGATGGACCAGGCCCGCAAGGCCGGCGCCATCGCGATGTTCGGCGAGAAGTACGGCGACGAGGTGCGGGTCGTCACCATCGGCGACTTCTCCAAGGAGCTCTGCGGTGGCACCCACGTCGGCAACACCGCCCAGCTGGGTCTGGTGAAGCTGCTCGGCGAGTCCTCGATCGGCTCCGGCGTTCGCCGGGTCGAGGCGCTGGTCGGCGTCGACGCGTACAAGTTCCTGGCCCGCGAGCACACCGTGGTCTCCCAGCTCACCGAGCTGGTCAAGGGCCGCCCGGAGGAGCTGCCGGAGAAGATCTCGGGCATGCTCGCCAAGCTCAAGGACGCCGAGAAGGAGATCGAGCGCTTCCGCGCCGAGAAGGTGCTGGCCGCTGCGGCCGGCCTGGCCGACTCGGCCGAGGACGTCCACGGCATCGCCGTGGTCGCCGCCCAGGTCGCCGACGGCACCGGCGCGGACGAGCTGCGCAAGCTGGTCCTGGACGTGCGCGGCCGCCTGGGCTCGCGCCCGGCCGTGGTCGCCGCCTTCACCGTGGCCAACGACCGCCCGCTGACCGTGATCGCCACCAATGAGGACGCCCGAGGCCGCGGCATCAAGGCCGGCGAGCTGGTCCGGGTCGCCGCCAAGACCCTCGGCGGCGGCGGTGGCGGCAAGGACGACGTCGCCCAGGGCGGCGGCTCCAACCCCGCCGCGGTCGGCGAGGCCATCGCCGCGGTGCGCGGCCTGGTCGCGGAGCGCGCCTCCTGATGGACGAGCCGCAGGTCGAGGAGCGGCCCTTCCGGCGCGGGCGCCGGATCGCCGTCGACGTCGGTGACGCCCGGATCGGGGTCGCGTCCTGCGACCCCGACGGGGTGCTCGCCACGCCGGTGGAGACCGTCCCCGCCGGGGTGAAGTCCCAGGCCAGGATCGGCGCGATCGTCGACGAGTACGGCGCGATCGAGGTGATCGTCGGTCTGCCGCGCTCGCTCAGCGGCAAGGAGGGCCCGGCGGCGGAGAAGGTCCGCGCCTACGCGGCCCGGCTCGCCAACCGGGTCTACCCGGTGCCGGTGCGGCTGGTGGACGAGCGGATGTCCACCGTCACCGCGACCCACGGCCTGCGGGCCTCCGGGGTCAAGGCGAAGAAGGGCCGCTCCGTGGTCGACCAGGCCGCCGCGGTGGTGATCCTGCAGTCGGCGCTTGAAGCCGAACGGGTGAGCGGACGGCCCCCCGGTGAGAGCGTCGAGGCGACCGGCTGACCGGCCTGTTCTAACGTCCCGGTGAGGGGCCCGTGCGGACGCGTCCGCACGGGCCCCTCGCTTTCCGCTTCCGGGACCGCCGAGGGGGCGCAGTGACCGACCAGGACTTCACACCCGGGCTGACCCCCGGCCACCTCGGTGCGCCGGTGCTGGAACCGGAGGGAAGGCCACCGGGTGCGCCCCGGCCGCGCCACGACCCGCCGGACCCGCACCGGCGGCGCAACGGCCTGGCCTGCGGGCTGACCGCGCTGGCCCTGATCGCCGTCTTCGGCGGGCTCGGTCTGGCCGGGTACAGCTGGCTGGACGACCAGCGCAAACCGCCGGCGGCCGCCGACTACGCGGGGCCCGGCAGCGGGGAGGTGCAGGTCTCGGTGCCCGAGGGCGCCGGTCTCACCCAGATCGCCTCGGCGCTGGTGCGCAACGGCGTGGTGGCCAGCTCGCTGGCGTTCACCCGGGCGGCCAAGGGCAGCGCGGCCGCCGCCGGGCGGATCCAGCCCGGCACCTACACGCTCAAGCAGCGGATGTCGGCCGCCGCGGCGCTGGCGATCCTGGTCGACCCGGCCAACGCCAACGGCCTGACCATCCCCGAGGGGTGGCGCGGCAGCCAGATCTTCGCCGCGATCGACAAGAAGCTGAACCTGCCCGAGGGCACCGCGCAGCGCACCGCGCAGGAGCAGGCCGCCGAGCTGGGTCTGCCGGAGTTCGCCAAGGGCAGCCCGGAGGGATACCTCTTCCCCGCGACGTACAGCGTCACCGACGGCACCACGGCGGTGGACCTGCTGAAGCAGATGGTGGAACGGGCGGGCAAGGAGTTCGCCCGGGACGACGCGGACGTGGTCGCGCAGAACCTCGGCCAGAACCTCTACGGGCTGGTGACCATCGCGAGCATGGTCCAGGGCGAGGCCGACAACACCGAGGACATGGCCAAGGTGGCCCGGGTCATCTACAACCGGCTGGCGAAGAACATGCCACTGCAGCTGGACTCCACCATCAACTACGCGCTCGGGCGCTCGACCCTGAACACCACGGTGACCGACACCAGGCTGGACTCCCCGTACAACACCTACCTGCACGCGGGGCTGCCGCCCACGCCGATCTCCAACCCGGGGCGCCAGGCGATCATGGCGGCGGTGGACCCGGCGCAGGGGGACTGGCTCTACTTCGTCACCGTGAAGCCGGGGGACACCCGCTTCACCGACAGCTTCGAGGTGCAGCAGCGCAACGTGGCGGAGTTCAACGCCAACCGGTCGGCGTCGGCGCAGCCGAGCGCTTCGTCCGGGGCGTCGTCCGGGACGCCGTCGGGGTCGGGCGGGCACTGACGGCCGTCGGCTCGGCCCGGCGGCCGGTCTGCGGTACGGTAACGTCTCCCTCCAGGCGTGGCAGTAGCACGCCGGTTCGAGAAACAACCGGGACGCCGTCCCGGGACGGCCGGTCCGATCCTCCGGCCGTCTCCGTCGGTGTAAGGGGATCAATGACCGATCTGGGTCGGGGCTACGGCCCCCAGGGCTCCGAGCCGTGGCACCCCGGTGATCCCGGGTACGGCGGCCAGCAGCCGGTCCCCGGACAGCAGGACGGCCAGTGGCAGCAGCAGTCCCAGCAGCCGCAGCAGCAGTACGGCGGCGGTCAGCAGGGGTACGCGCAGCAGGGCTACCAGCAGCAGCCGCAGGGTTATCCGCAGCAGGGCTACCAGCAGCAGGGGTACCCGGGCGGTCAGCCCCAGCAGCAACAGCAGTACGGCGAGCAGCAGTTCCCGCAGGGCCAGCCGCAGTACGGCGCCGGCCAGCAGGGCTACCCGCAGCAGAACCAGGGCTTCCCCGGCCAGCAGGGGTACCAGGGCCAGCAGCAGGGCTACGGCCAGCAGGGGTACGCACAGCAGGGCTACCAGCAGCCGGGCCAGCAGGGCTTCCAGCAGCCGGGCCAGGTCCAGCAGGGGCAGCCTCCGGCCCAGCAGGGCTTCCAGCAGCAGGCGCCGCAGGAGGTGCCGCCGGCCGGCGCCCCGCAGCCGGGCGCGCCGCGCCGGGGGCGGGCCGCGGCCGAGCCGGCCACCGGGCCCGGCCCGGACGGGATCGACTGGGAGGCCGAGGCCGCCGCGCTGGAGGCCGGGGCGGACCCGGCCGAGGCGACCCCCGCGGCCGAGGACGACTGGGACGGCCACGAGGACGACTACGCCGAGAACGGCGAGGACGAGCGGGGCGGCTTCCTCGGCGAGGAGGACGAGTCCCGTGAGGGCAAGAAGAAGCGCAAGGAGAAGGGCAAGAAGGCCGGCCGCCGCAACGGCGGTGCCTGCCTGCTGGTCGCGCTGGTCCTGATGGGCGGTGTGGCCGGTGCCGGCTGGTGGGGCTACGGCTTCTACCAGGACCACTTCGGCCCGCCGCCGGACTTCGTGGGCCAGGGCAGCGGCACGGTCAAGGTCGAGATCAAGCAGGGCGCCGCGGGCAGCCAGATGGGCGTGACGCTCAAGCAGGCCGGCGTGGTCAAGAGCGTCGAGGCCTTCAGCAAGGCCTGCGACAAGAACCCGAAGTGCATCTCCATCCAGCCCGGCTTCTACACCATGCCCCGGGAGATGTCGGCCGAGTCCGCCGTGCAGAACCTGGTGGAGGCCAACGGCGGCGACAAGCTCATCCTCCAGGAGGGTCTGACCGCCGCCGCGACCTACGCCAAGATCGACGAAAAGCTGCACCTGGCGAAGGGCACCACCGCGGGCGTCGCCAAGGCCCAGGTCGGCAGCCTCGGCCTGCCGGCGTACGCGGGCGGCAACCTGGAGGGCTTCCTCTGGCCGACCCGCTACTCCATCGCGGAGGGCATGAAGCCCGAGGAGCTGCTCAAGGAGATGGTCAAGAACGCCGTCGACCGCTACGCGAGCCTGGACGGCGAGGCCGCGAAGATCGGGCTGAAGAACGGCTACGAGGTGGTCATCGAGGCCAGCATCCTGCAGGCCGAGGGCAACAACTCGGCGGACTTCGCCAAGATGGCCCGGACCATCCAGAACCGTCTGGCGGACGACACCGAGACGCACCACAAGCTGGGCATGGACACCACGCTGCAGTACTCGCTCGGCCGCAAGCAGCTCGACAAGAAGGACATGGACGACGCGTCCAACAAGTACAACACCTACCTGAACGCGGGCCTGCCGCCCACGCCGATCTCCAACCCCGGCGAGGACGCCCTCAAGGCGGTGCTCAACCCTGCGGACGGCAAGTGGCTGTTCTTCATCGCGATGTCCCCGACCGAGACGCGTTTCGCCGACACCTACAAGGACCACCTGGTCAACGTCGACGAGTACTGCAAGGCGGCCGGCCAGAAGCTCGACAAGGACCGCGGGCACTGCACCAAGGCCTGACCGGCCCGGGAGAACCAACGTGACCAGCAAGCACCGGGCGGCCGTCCTCGGCTCGCCGATCGCCCACTCGCTCTCGCCGGACCTGCACCGGGCCGCCTTCGCGGCGCTCGGGCTGGACGGCTGGCGCTACGACCGCTTCGAGGTGGACGAGGCCGGGCTGCCCGGCTTCGTCGCCGGGCTGGACGAGGCGCAGTGGGCCGGGCTCTCGCTCACCATGCCGCTCAAGCGGGCGGTGATCCCGCTGCTCGACGAGGTGAGCGCCACCGCGCGCTCGGTCGAGGCGGTGAACACGGTGGTGTTCACCGCCGACGGGCGGCGGGTCGGCGACAACACCGACGTCCCCGGGCTGGTGAACGCGCTGCGCGAGCGCGGGATCGCCGAGGTCGGGGGCGCGGCGGTGCTCGGGGCCGGGGCCACCGCGTCCTCGGCCCTGGCGGCACTGGCCCAGGTCTGCACCGGCGAGGTGACCGTCTACGTCCGCAGCCCCGAGCGGGCCCGCGAGATGGCCGAGCTGGGCGAACGGCTGGGCGTGGCCGTCCGGACCGCCGACTGGGAGCGCGGCGCCGAGGCGCTGGCGCAGCCGCTCACCGTCTCCACCACCCCGGTCGGCGCGACCGACGCCTTCGCCGGGCGGCTGCCGGCCGCCCCCGGCGCGCTGTTCGACGTGCTGTACCACCCGTGGCCGACGGCGCTGGCCGCCGCCTGCTCGGAGCGCGGCGCCACCGTACTGGGCGGGCTCGACCTGCTGGTGCACCAGGCCGTGCTGCAGAACGAGCTCTTCACCGGCCGGACGCCGGGCCCGCTGGCGGCGATCCGGGCGGCCGGCGAGGCCGCACTGGCCGCGCGCTGACCCGCTCCCGGGGAGGCCGGCGGGGCGCCCCGGCGCTCCGCGGCGGCTTGTCGTGACTGTCCCGGTTCGCGTCCGGGCGGCCCGGACCGCCCGGCGGCGGTGTCGGCGGTGTCCGCGGGTCGGCAGGTTGCTGTCCGTCAACCGGACTGGGCGGCCGGTCGCGCCCGGAGCATGAAAGGATTCGGGGGACGACATGGCACGCCCGGGCGGGTCGCGGCTCCGGCCGCGCCGGTCCGCTGATGAAGGAGCTCCGTTGGGTACGTTGCGCTGGCTGACGGCGGGGGAGTCGCACGGCCCCGCACTCGTCGCGACGCTGGAGGGCCTGCCGGCCGGTGTCCCGGTCACCACCGCCGCGGTGGCGGACGCCCTGGCGCGCCGTCGGCTCGGCTACGGTCGCGGCGCGCGGATGAAGTTCGAGCAGGACGAGGTCACCTTCCTCGGCGGTGTCCGGCACGGTGAGACCATGGGCAGCCCGGTGGCGATCATGGTCGGCAACACCGAGTGGCCGAAGTGGGAGCAGGTCATGTCGGCCGACCCGGTCGACCCCGAGGTGCTGGCCGGCCTGGCCCGCAACGAGGCGCTGACCCGTCCGCGCCCCGGCCACGCCGACCTGGCCGGCATGCAGAAGTACTCCATCGACGAGGCCCGCCCGATCCTGGAGCGCGCCAGCGCCCGCGAGACGGCCGCCCGGGTGGCGCTCGGCGCCGTCGCCCGCGCGTACCTCAAGGAGACCTGCGGCATCGAGATCGTCAGCCACGTGGTCGAGCTGGCGGCGGCCAAGGCCCCGGCCGGCGTGCTCCCGCTGCCGTCCGACGAGGCCCGGCTGGACGAGGACCCCGTGCGGTGCCTGGACGCCGACGCCTCGAAGGCGATGGTCGCCGAGATCGACCAGGCGCACAAGGACGGCGACACCCTCGGCGGCGTCGTCGAGGTGCTCGCCTACAACGTGCCGGTGGGCCTCGGCTCGCACGTCCACTGGGACCGCCGGCTGGACGCCCGCCTCGCCGCGGCGCTGATGGGCATCCAGGCGATCAAGGGCGTCGAGGTCGGCGACGGCTTCGAGCTGGCCCGGGTCCCCGGCTCCAAGGCCCACGACGAGATCGTCCCGACCCCCGAGGGCGTCAAGCGCACCTCCGGCCGCTCCGGCGGCACCGAGGGCGGCCTGTCCACCGGCGAGCTGCTGCGCGTGCGCGCCGCGATGAAGCCGATCGCGACCGTCCCGCGCGCCCTGCAGACCCTGGACGTGCGCACCGGCGAGCCCGCCAAGGCCCACCACCAGCGCTCCGACGTCTGCGCCGTGCCGGCCGCGGGCATCGTCGCGGAGGCGATGGTGGCCCTGGTGCTGGCCGACGCGGTGAGCGAGAAGTTCGGCGGCGACCACGTCTCCGAGACCCGCCGCAACGTCCAGGGCTACCTGGACAACCTGATCGTCCGATGACCGCACCCCTGGTCGTCCTGGTCGGCCCGCCCGGCAGTGGCAAGTCCACGGTCGGGCGGGCGCTGGCCGACCGCCTGGGCGTCGGCTTCCGGGACACCGACGCGGACGTCGAGCGGACGGCCGGCAAGCCCATCCCCGACATCTTCGTGGACGAGGGCGAGCCGCACTTCCGCGAGCTGGAGATGCGGGCCGTCCGCGCCGCCGCCGCGGGCCACGCCGGGGTGCTCGCGCTCGGTGGCGGCGCGGTGATGGCCGAGGCCACCCGGGAGCTGCTGCGCGAGCTGCCGGTGGTCTTCCTGGAGGTCCCGCTCGCCGACGCCGTCAAGCGGGTCGGCCTGGACGCGCCGCGCCCGCTGCTGGCCGTCAACCCCCGGGCCCGCTGGCGCGAGCTGATGGAGGCCCGCCGCCCCCTCTACCTGGAGGTGGCCACCGCCGTCGTCGACACCGCCGGCCGCACCCCCGAGCAGGTGGCGGACGCCGTACTGGAAGCACTGGAGCTGAAGACCCCCCATGACTGACATCGTCAGGATTCACGTCGGCGGCAGCGCCGGCCACGACCCGTACGACGTGCTGATCGGGCACCAGCTGCTCGGCGAGCTGGCGCCGATGATCGGCACCCGGGCCAAGCGGGTCGCCCTGATCCACCCGGAGGCGCTGGCCGCCACCGCCGACGCCGTCCGCGAGGACCTGCTCGGCGAGGGCTACGAGGCGATCGCCCTCCAGGTGCCCAACGCCGAGGACGCGAAGAGCGCCGAGGTCGCCGCGTACTGCTGGTCGGTGCTCGGCCAGACCGGCTTCACCCGCAGCGACGTGATCGTCGGCATCGGCGGCGGCGCCACCACCGACCTGGCCGGCTTCGTCGCCGCGACCTGGCTGCGCGGGGTCCGCTGGATCTCGATGCCCACGACGCTGCTCGGCATGGTCGACGCGGCCGTCGGCGGCAAGACCGGCATCAACATCGCCGAGGGCAAGAACATGGTCGGCGCCTTCCACCCGCCGGTGGGCGTGCTGGCCGACCTCGGCACCCTGGAGACCGTGCCCAGGCACGACTACGTCTCCGGCCTCGCCGAGGTGATCAAGTGCGGTTTCATCGCCGACCCGGTCATCCTCGACCTGATCGAGGCCGACCCGGAGGGCGCCAGGACCCCGGCCGGCCCGCACACCGTGGAGCTGATCCGGCGGGCCGTCCAGGTCAAGGCCGACGTGGTCTCCGGGGACCTCAAGGAAGCCGGACAGCGCGAGATCCTCAACTACGGCCACACCCTCGGCCACGCCATCGAGCGCAACGAGCGGTACAAGTGGCGGCACGGTGCCGCGATCTCGATCGGCATGGTCTTCGCCGCCGAGCTGGGCCGGCTGGCCGGCCGGCTGGACGACGAGACGGCCGACCGGCACCGCAGCGTGCTGGCCTCGGTCGGCCTGCCGCTGACCTACCGCGCGGACGCCTGGCCGAAGCTGATGGACGCCATGAAGATCGACAAGAAGTCGCGCGGCGACCTGATCCGCTTCATCGTGCTGGACGGCCTCGGCAAGACCTCCGTGCTGGAGGGCCCGGACCCGTCGCTGCTGGTCGCCGCCTACGCGGAGGTCTCCGCGTGACCCGGGTGATGGTGCTCAACGGCCCCAACCTCGGCCGGCTCGGCAGCCGCGAGCCGGACGTCTACGGCGCGACCTCGTACGCCGGGCTGGTCGAGCGTTGCACGGCGCTGGGCAAGGAGTTCGGCTTCGAGGTCGAGGTGCACGAGACCAACTCCGAGCAGCAGATGGTGGAGTGGCTGCACGAGGCGGCCGACGGCCGGGTGCCCGTGGTGATCAACCCGGGCGCCTTCACCCACTACTCGTACGCGATGCGGGACGCCGCCGCCCAGCGGACCGCCCCGCTGATCGAGGTGCACATCTCCAACCCGTACGCCCGGGAGACCTTCCGGCACACCTCGGTGATCGCCGCGGTGGCCTCCGGCACGATCGCCGGATTCGGGCTCGGTTCGTACGAACTGGCCCTGCGCGCCCTCGCCGAGCAGCTCACCACCCGCTGACGCCTGCTCGGACGGCCCGGCGGCGGACTGTGCCCGCCGCCGGGCCGCCGTGTAGTGTCCCCGCTGAAAGAAGTCGGGAGGTGACCGTGGTGCAGTACACCGGGGGTGGACAGGTCCCCCCTCGTCCCGTCGCTCCGCCGGCCCCGCCGTATCCGGGCGGCGCGACCGCCGCGCCCCCGCCGGCGCCGGCGGCCCCGTCGGCGGCCGGGGTGCCGCAGACCGGACCGGTCGTGCTCCAGGCCCCCCAGTCCGGGCAGCCCCAGGGCGTCCAGGCCCAGACCGCCCAGCCCCAGGCCGCCCAGCCCCAGGTCGTCCAGGCCCGGTCCGGGCAGCCCCCGTACGGCGGCCACCCGGCCGGGCCCCGGCCCGCGCCCGTGCCCGCACCGGCTTCCGCTACCGGGCCCTCGCACGCCGCCGCGGCACCCGCCCCGGCACCCGTGCCGGCCGGCGGCACCGGGCACTTCCTGCTGCCCTCCGGCGCGCCCGTGCAGCTCCCCGCCCACCCGCCGCAGCCGCACGCGCCGACCGGACCGCTGGCCGTGCTGCTGATCGGCCCGGCCGGGGCGGGCAAGACCACGGTCGCCCGGTACTGGGCCGAGCGGCGCCAGACGCCCACCGCCCACATCAGCCTGGACGACGTCCGGGAATGGGTGCAGTCGGGCTTCGCCAACCCGCAGTCCGGCTGGAACAGCGCCTCCGAGGCCCAGTACCGGCTGGCCCGCCGCACCTGCGGCTTCGCCTGCCGCAACTACCTCGCCAACGGCATCTCCTGCATCATCGACGACGCCGTCTTCCCCGACCGCCCGGCCATCGGCCTCGGCGGCTGGAAGCGCCACATCGGGCCCGGCATGATCCCGGTCGTGCTGCTGCCCAGCCTGGACTCGGTGCTCAGCCGCAACGCCCGGCGCAGCGGCACCCGCCGGCTCGGCGACGAGGAGGTGGCCCGGATCCACGGGCGGATGGCCGGCTGGTACAACTCCGGGCTGCCGATCATCGACAACTCCCACCTGGACGTCGCCGCCACGGCGGCCGAGCTGGACCGGGCGATCCTGGCCCGGCTGATGGGCATCCCGGTCCGCTGAGGCCGCCCGCGCGGGGCCGTCCCGGGGCCGGGGCCGTCCCGGGGCCGGGGCGGTGTCGGTGCCGGCTGCGATGATGGACGCGTTCCGATCGACCACCCGGGGGAGCTGACGCCCGTGCCGGAAGGCCACATCATCCACCGCCTCGCCGCCGAGAGCAGCACGGCCTTCGGCGGCCGCCCGGTCCGCGCCTCCAGCCCCCAGGGCCGGTTCGCCGACGGCGCCGCGCTGGTCGACGGCCAGGTGCTGACCGGGGCCGAGGCCACCGGCAAGCACCTCTTCCTCGGATTCGAGAACGGTGCCTGGGTGCACATCCACCTCGGCCTCTACGGCGGCCTCACCTTCGGCGAGGGCGCCGCGCCCGAGCCGGTCGGCCTGGTCCGGCTGCGGCTGGCGAACGACGACGCCTACGCCGACCTGCGCGGCCCCAACACCTGCGCGCTGATCACCGGCGCCGAGAAGGCCGCCGTCGCCGCCCGGCTCGGGCCGGACCCGCTGCGCACCGACGCCGACCCGGACGCCGCCTGGCGGCGGATATCGGGCAGCCGGACGACGGTCGCGGCGCTGCTGATGGACCAGAAGGTGCTGGCCGGCGTCGGCAACGTCTACCGGGCCGAGGTGCTGTTCCGCCACGGCATCAACCCGCACCGCGCCGGCCGCGACCTCACCCGCGCCGAGTGGGACGCGATCTGGGCCGACCTGGTCGCCCTGATGCACGAGGGCGTCGGCGCGGGCAGGATCGACACCGTCCGCCCCGAGCACACCCCCGAGGCGATGGGCCGCCCCCCGCGGGTGGACGACCACGGCGGCGAGGTCTACGTCTACCGCCGCGCCGCCATGCCCTGCCTGGTCTGCGGCACCGACGTCCGCACCGAGGAACACGCATCCCGCAACCTCTTCTGGTGCCCCCGCTGCCAGCAGGCGTAGGGGGCGCGGCGCGGCCCGTTCGGCACTAGGAATCGGGCTCCGGGCGGGGGTGGAAGGTGACGCGGGTGCGGTGCCCGCCGGTGCGGAGGGTGAGGCCCTGCTCGCCGAGGCCGGCCGGCTCGCCGCCCCCGGCGAGCTGGAGTGCGACGGCGGCGCCGAGCAGGAGCGGGTCGAGGCGCGGCGCGGGGGTGCCCCAGGCGGCTTCCGCCCGGGCCTCCAGCAGCAGGCCGGTGCGCAGCCGGAGCAGGTGCCGGGCCTCGCCGAGCGCGGCCGTGGCGACGGTGAGGCCCGGCAGGCCGGCGAGGGTCGCGGCGAGCCAATGCTCGGCGGGCTGTTCGGCGCGGACGGTGGTCCGGGCGAGGACCTCGGCGCTCCGCCGCAGTGCCGGCCGTGGTTCCTCGGCGCTGACCGAGAGGAAGCCGCGGGCCGGGCCGCGGTCCGGGCCGACGGGGTACCGGCGCAGCCGCACCTCGGTACCGGTGACGTGGCCGGTCACCCGGTAGGCCGTGGGTGCCGGCGCGGCCGAGGGGACCGGAACGGGGTGGGGCGTCAGGCCGGGCTCCTCATCGGGCTCGTCGATCTCCGGAAGGTAGGAGCGGAGGACGTCGCGCAGCACCGCGGCGGACCGGCCGCGGTGGCCCAGCGAGAGGTCGGTGACGGCGCGCAGCGCCGCCGGGTCGTGGTCGGCGATCGCGGCTTCGACCTGGGCGAGCAGGTCGCCGGCAGGGTCGAGCGCGGGCGCCGCCCGGCCGAAGGCGTGGGTGGGGGAGTGCGGGTCGAGTTCGGTGGCTCCGGTGGCGGCCAGCAGGATGGGGCGCCCCAGGGCGGCGCCGTAGAAGGAGACCGAACCGTGGTCACCGATCAGGCAGTCCGCGGCGACCAGCGCGGCCTGCCAGCCCTGGTGGGGCGGTATCAGACGCAGGCCGGCCCGGGCGGCGGCGTCGAACAGGGCCCGGGGGTCGTGCCGGGCCCAGATGTTGGGGTGCAGGACGACGGCCACGGTGTACTCGTCCGCCGGGAGCCGGCCGACGAGCCGCAGCGGCAGGTCGAGGTCCCGGCCGGCCAGGGAGTGTGCGCTCCAGGTGGAGCTGACGACGACGAGGCGCCGGCCGTCGACCGCGCCGAGGGCGGCGCGGTAGGCGTCCCGGGAGCCGAGGCTCACCACCATCCGGTCGTAGGAGAGGTCGCCGATCTCGCGGGCACGGGGTAGCGCCTCGGGGCAGGAGCGCTCCAGACGGCGGAACTGCTCCCGGTGGGAGAGCCCGACCACGGCAGGGAACACCCTTCCCCGGTGGGTGAGTTCGTTGCGGGACAGGCCTGCGGTGCTGACGGTGTCCCCGGTGGACTCCGGCACCAGCCGGTTGTACCCGGCACCGTGGGGCAGGACGACGAGTGGGGCGTGCAGCCGGTGCATGGAGGAGTGGACGGCACAGGCGACCGCCAGGTCGAATCGGTACCGGGTGGCTTCCTGCCAGGTCAGGAGGGTGACGCCGGGAATCCCGCGGAGGTGGTCGTCGAGGCCGGCGGCGAAGGCCGAGCCGGGATTGACGGTGAGGTAGCACCTGATGCCGCGCTGACCGCGCAGCAGGCTCAGCACCTCCAGCACGCGGGTGGCGGAGGTGAGGGTGCGGGAGACCGCCAGGACGCGTGCCCTGACCGGCCAGGTGTCCCAGCGGTCGTCGGCGGGCCACGGACGGGGACGGCGCCCGGGGCGGATCAGCACACGAAGATCGTACTTATCCGGGCCCCGAGCGGCACGGTGTTCGAGGAACTCTCAGCCGGCTGCGGTGGCGGTGGGGGTGTCGGGGGCGGCGGCGCAGGTGTTGAGGAGGGGGCGCATGGCGTCGTCCACGAGCCGGTAGCGCACGACTCGTCCGTCCTTGTCGCCGGTGACCACGCCGGCCGTCCTCAGCAGGCGCAGTGCCTGGGAGACGGCGGGGTCGCGCATGCCGGTCGCGACCGCGAGGTCGGTGACGGCGAGCGGGCCGGCGCGGTGGAGGGCGAGCAGCAGGGCGAGCCGCCCGGGGTCGGCGAGCAGCGAGAACCGCTCGGCCCAGGACCGGACGTGCCCGGTGTCGCCGATCGCGGCGATGGCCTCGCAGACCCGGTGTCCGTCGATGGTGCGGTGGCCCGCGCGGTCGGCCGGTACGAGATGCATACGGACATTCTTGCAGCCCCGGCCCTGTGATCCTTGACACCTGCGCAGGTGCGCAGCCTTGCAAGGGTGTGCACGGGCCCCCTACGGTGTTGCCCGTCGTGGTGTTCGGGAAGACCGGTGACGGACCCTCAGGGGTCCGGAGTCCGGAGCGGCCCTCGCCACTGTGATCGGGGGGAATCGTCCGTACCCATGACGCCACTGGGCGCCTCGCGCGCTTGGGAAGGCGGGCACGGACGCCCCGTCAGCCAGGAGACCGGCCACGGCATCTCACGAACGTCATTCCACGAGGTGCTGGAGCGTGATCCCAGGATGACCCTGCCCGAAACCGCCGCTGCTCCGGCGGCGCCGCCCGTCCTGCCGACCTTCCGGTGGCGCCGCGAGGACACCGTCCGCACGGCCGGGCTGATGGGGGTGATCCTGGCCATGCACGTGGTGGCGTTCGGAACGCTCATCTTCCTGGTCGCCCCCGAGAAGTACGAGGTCGGAACCCAGGTTTTCGGGGTGGGCCTGGGCATCACCGCCTACACCCTCGGCATGCGGCACGCCTTCGACGCCGACCACATCGCGGTCATCGACAACACCACCCGCAAGCTGATGGCGGACGGCAAGCGGCCGGTCTCGGTCGGCTTCTGGTTCGCCCTCGGACACTCCTCGATGGTGGTCCTGATGGCCGCCCTGGTGGCGGGCGGCGCGCAGCTGGCCGACACGCTGATGGACGACGAGTCCACCACCCACCAGTGGCTGGGCATGGTCGGCACCTCCGCTTCCGGCTTCTTCCTCTACCTGATCGGCGCGCTCAACCTGGCCGCGCTGTTCGGCATCCTCCGGGTGTTCCGCTCGATGCGGGCCGGGCGCTTCGACGAGGCGGAGCTGGAGGAGCACCTCAACGCGCGCGGCTTCCTGGCCCGCGTCCTGAACCGGGCGACCCGCTCGATCACCCGGCCGGGCCAGATGTTCCCGGTGGGCATGGTGCTCGGCCTCGGCTTCGACACCGCGACCGAGGTGACCCTGATGGTGATGGCCGGCTCGGGTGCGGCCTCCGGGCTGCCCTGGTACGCGATCGCCTGCCTGCCGCTGCTCTTCGCGGCGGGGATGAGCCTGTTCGACACGCTGGACGGGACGTTCATGAACTTCGCGTACCAGTGGGCGTTCTCCAACCCGGTGCGCAAGGTGTACTACAACCTGACCATCACGGGCCTGTCGATCGCGGTCGCCTTCATCATCGGCACCATCGAGCTGGTCGGGGTGCTGCACGAGAAGCTGGACCTGACCGATCCGGTGAGCGGCTGGATCGCGGACATCTCGCTGGACAACGTCGGCTACGCGATCGTCGGGCTGTTCGTGCTGGTCTGGGCGGCGGCGATCGGGTACTGGCGGATCGCCGGGGTCGAGCGGAAGTGGAGCCCGCAGCCGGTGAAGCCGGCCGCCGGCGAGGACGAGGACGCGCCCACCGCCCCGGAGGCGGCGCGGTAGACGGCGGGCGCCCGGGCACGGCGGAGCCTCCCCGGGACCCGGGGAGGCTCCGCCGCGCTCAGCGGGTCACCCCTCCTCGCGGAAGTCGACGTGCCGGCGCACGACCGGGTCGTACTTGCGCAGCACCAGGCGGTCCGGGTCGTTGCGGCGGCTCTTGCGGGCCACGTAGGTGTAGCCGGTCCCGGCCGTGGACCTGAGCTTGATGATCGGGCGCAGTTCGCTGCGGGCCATGGTGGTCCTCCTCGGGTCGGCCGGCTCGGCGGGTCGCCGCTCCGGGGTGGCCGTTCCGGTGGCAGCCGGCGGCCGCACACCGAAATGGAAGTCGTTTTCACGCGTTCCCGTCACAACGCGCGCTCCGCCCCGGCCATTCCCCGCGGAGCGCAGGGGACGGGCCCCGGCGGGCGAGTGCGCGCGCCGGGCCCCGGGTGGGGGCGCTCGGCGGGCGGATCGGGGTGCGCCTCCGTAGGCTCGACCCATGTCTGATGCGTACGCGGGCCGGCGGGAGCGGCTGAGGGAGCACTGCAGTGCGACCGGGGCCGACGCGGCGCTGATCACCCGCGCGGCGAACGTGCGGTACCTGACCGGGTGCCCGCCGTGCGGCGCGACGCTGCTGCTCACCCGGGAGCGGGCGCTGCTGGCGCTGCCGGACGACCTGCCGCCGGACGACACCGGTGAGCACCTGATCGTGGAGGACGTGACCCGGGTGCCGGTGGCGGCCGGGGCGGACACCGCCCTGGCGGCCGCCGCCGCGGCGGTGAAGCTGCGGGTGGCGGACCTCGCGGTGGAGGAGCACGACCTCACCGTCAGCCGGCACCGCGCGGTGGCCGGCCTGGCCGAGGGGGTCCGGCTGGCCGACCTCGCCCAGGCGGTCGAGCGGCTGCGGGTGGTGAAGGACGAGCACGAGATCGCCGACCTGCGGATCGCGGCCGAGATCGCCGACCAGGCGCTCGGGGAGCTGCTGGAGTCGATCCTGGTCGGCCGCACCGAGCGGCACCTGGCGATGGAGCTGGAGCGCCGGATGATCGACCACGGCGCGGACCGGGCGGCCTTCCCGGTGTCGGTCGGCACCGGCAGCCACTCCGGGCAGCAGGCCCACCAGCCCACGGACCGGCGGGTGGAGGAGGGGGACTTCCTGACCGTGGTGCTGGGTGCGCAGTACCGCGGGTACGGCGTCTCCACCGCCCGGACCTTCGTGATCGGGGCCGCCCCCGCGCCCTGGCAGGTGGAGCTGCACCGGCTGGTGTTCCGCGCCCAGCGGGCCGGGCGGGAGGCGCTCGGGCCGGGCGTCGAGCAGTACGTACCCGACCAGGCCGCACGGGAGATCCTGCAGGCCGCCGGGCACACCGAGAGCTCGCCGCACCCCGTCGGCCACGGCATCGGGCTGGAGATCCGGGAGGCGCCGCGCCTCGGTCCCTCGGACATGGGTAAACTGGACAGCCGCGTACCGGTCACCGTCGGCCCTGGGGTCCATCTCCCGGGCAGGGGCGGTGTCCGGATCGAGGACACGCTCGTCGTCCGCCCCCTCGAAGAGGGTGGGCCCGAGCTGCTCACCATCACCACCAAGGAGCTCCTCGCCCTGTGACCCGCGGCCGCCCGGGAGGCTGCCGCAGGCGGCAGGACGCACCCCTTGGTTCCTTGACAGCTATATCCAGGAGTAAGTGCGCCCGTGGCTTCCACGAACGATCTCAAGAACGGCATGGTCCTCAAGCTGGAGGGCGGCAAGCTCTGGTCCGTGGTCGAGTTCCAGCACGTGAAGCCCGGCAAGGGCCCGGCCTTCGTGCGTACCAAGCTCAAGGAGGTCCTGACCGGCAAGGTCGTCGACAAGACCTTCAACGCGGGCACCAAGGTCGAGACCGCCAACGTCGACAAGCGCGGCATGCAGTTCTCGTACAAGGACGGCGAGAACTTCGTGTTCATGGACATGGACACCTACGACCAGCTGACCATCGAGCCGGCCGTCGTCGGCGACGCGGCCAAGTACCTCCTGGAGGGCTTCGAGGCCCTGGTCGCCACCAACGAGGGCTCGGTCCTGTACATCGAGCTCCCGGCCGCCGTCGAGCTGGTCATCGCCGAGACCGAGCCGGGCGTCCAGGGCGACCGCTCGACCGGTGGCACCAAGCCGGCCACCCTGGAGACCGGTGCGGAGATCCAGGTGCCGCTCTTCATCACCACCGGTGAGAAGGTCAAGGTCGACACCCGCGACGGCAGCTACCTCGGCCGGGTGAAGTAAGTCAGTGTCGGCCGCACGCAGCAAGGCCCGCACCCGGGCCTTCCAGATCCTCTTCGAGGCCGACCACCGCAACGTCGACCCGCTGACGGTGCTCGCCGACTGGGTGGCCCGCGCGCGGGACCCCAAGCCGGACGAGGGCACGCCGCAGGTGGGCGAGTACACGATGGAGCTCGTCGAGGGCTACGTCGAGCACGCCCGCCGGATCGACGACCTGATCTCGCAGTACGCGGTGGGCTGGACGCTCGACCGGATGCCGATCGTGGACCGCAACGTCCTGCGGCTCGGTGCGTACGAGCTGATCTGGGAGGACGGCGTCCCGGACGCGGTCGTCCTGGACGAGGCCGTCGAGATCGCCAAGGAGTTCTCCACGGACGATTCGCCGGCCTTCGTGAACGGCCTGCTCGCCCGCTTCCTGGAGCTGAAGCCGAGCATCCGCCGGTAACCGCTCCACCGGCCACGGCCGCCGGGTCCCGTCAGGGGTCCGGCGGCCGTCGCGCGTTCACCCGGGTGGATTATGGTGGTCCCTACTCGCCAGTAACCCGGCGCGCCGGCGGCTCCGCCCGCCGGCGACCCCGCAGCGAAGGGCAGGCCACCCCCCATGACCACGGCGATCCGCAGCGAGTTCGACCAGGGCATCGCCCTGACCCGCCACCCCGACGAGCCCGGCCGCTACGACGGCGAGCTCGGCGCCGGCTGGCAGATCGGCGGCGGCGTCAACGGCGGGCTGCTGCTCGCGATGGCCGGCCACGCGCTCTCGCTGGAGCACGGCCTGACCGGCGGCCACGCCGACCCGGTCTCGATCAGCGGCTACTACCTCTCGGCCTCCACGCCCGGCCCGGCCACCGTCCGCACGGAGGTGCTCAGGGCCGGCCGCTCGCTCACCACCGGCACCGCCTCGCTCTGCCAGGACGGCGTCGAGCGGCTGCGGGTCGTGGCGAGCCACGGCGACCTCGCCGCCGCCGACGGGGAGGTCCGCACCACCGCGCAGCCCCCGCAGCTGCCCCCGCCGGACCAGTGCATCGGCGTCGAGCACGCCCCCAGGGAGCTGATCGCGCAGGCCGCCCTGCTGGAGCGGTTCGACCTGCGGCTCGACCCGGCCACCGTCGGCTGGGCGCTCGGACAGCCCTCCGGCAACGGCCGGATCCAGGGCTGGTTCCGGCTCGCCGACGGCCGCGAGCCCGACCCGCTGCTGCTCCTGCTCGTCGCCGACGCCCTGCCGCCGGTCACCTTCGACCTCGGCATGCCCGGCTGGGCGCCCACCATCGAGCTGACCGTCCACCTGCGGGCCCGGCCGGTGCCCGGCTGGCTGCGGGTCACCCACGCCACCCGCAACGTGGCGGGCGGCTACTTCGAGGAGGACGCCGAGGTCTGGGACGAGGCCGGCCGGCTCGTCGCGCAGTCCCGCCAGCTGGCCCGGGTGCCGCGCCCGGCGTGACGGCGCCCGCCGGCGACGCGACCGCGCGACCGCACGCCTCACGGTCGGTTACATTCCTGTGACACGCCGTACGTGTGCGCCGCGCGGGGCTGGGGAGGAGAACGGTCGGCGGCACCCCCGCCGCTGACCGCGACCCGCCCCAGGAGCCCCCCGATGACCCGCAACGGCCGCGCCCGCCGCACCCCCGACTGCACCGCCGCCGGCTCCCGCCCCCGCCTGCGCACGCGGCACGAGCGGCGCCGGCCCGACGGCGAGCACGCCTTCGTCATCGGCGTGCTGACCAGCGAGGCCGACTTCGAGCGGGCCCGGGCCTGGCACCTGTCGGACGCCCCCGACCACGAGACGTACCTGCGGGAGACCGCCGAGCTGCTCACCGAGGCACGGCGCCGCTTCGACACCGTCCGGGCCCGGATGTTCCACCCGCAGGACTTCGAGGAGTTCTGCCTGCTGCACGGCCTCGACCCGGCCGAGCCCGCCGCCCGGGACCGCTACCTGGTGAACCCGCCGCTGCAGACCCAGCTCCTCGCCTACCAGGGCGAGGAGCTGGCCGGCGACTTCGCGCCCCGGCTGGTCCGGGCCCGGGACAACGGCCTGACGCTGCGCCACGCCGACCTGCTGCTGGACGGGGGGCTCACCGGGGAGGGCGGTCGGGAGGCCCGCGCGGCCTACCAGCGCGGGGCCGAGGTGTTCCGCCGGATGCTGGTGGGGGCCGGTGCGGGGGTGTACGAGCTGCGGCTCGCGGTCGACGCGCCGGGCGGGCGGCTGACGGCGGCGGCCCGGGTGCTGCAGTGGGAGGACGGTGTCGTCCGGATCAACGACGAGGACCTCGAGCTGGTCTGTGCGGTCCTCTGTGCCGGGCTCGCCCGGGAGCTGCCGGGCCTGGCCGTGCTGCACGGGGCCCGGGGGGCGGCCGAGGCCCGCGGCGGGGGCGCCGACGGCGACTTCCGGCCGGCGGCGTGGGCCTGGGCCAGCGCCGGGCGGGACTGGGCACCGGTCGAGGGGCCGGTGCGGCTGGACGGCGTGACGGCGGAGCCGGGCTACCCGCTGGGAACGGTCGGCTGAGCCCGCGGCCTGCGGCCTCCCGGGGCGCCGCCGTCCGTCCGGGCCCGCCCCGCCGGGTCTCCGGCCCGATCGGGCACGGGCTCGCCCGTGGCCCGGGGAAGCGTCACGGCGCGGCCCCCGGTCGGGATGCCGCGCCGTGACGTTTCTGCTCGAACCTGTCGTTGTCGCAGGTGGAAGGCGCCGGGGCGAGCGGTCAGCTCGCCTCCTCCTCGCGCACCGCGCGGCGCGCGTCGGGGTTCAGCACACCCCAGGAGATCAGCTGCTCGGTGAGGATCGACGGAGACTGGTCGTAGATCACGGCCAGCGTGCGCAGGTCGTCCTGGCGGATCGAGAGCACCTTGCCGTTGTAGTCACCGCGCTGGCTCTGGATGGTGGCCGCGTAGCGCTGCAGCGGACCGGCCTTCTCCGAGGGGACCTGGGTCAGTCTCTCCAGGTCCAGCACCAGGCGCGGCGGCGGCTCGGCCGCACCACCGGGCGTACCGCCGGGCAGCAGCTCCTGCACCGGGACGCCGTAGAACTCCGCCAGCTCGGCCAGCCGCTGCACGGTGACCGCACGGTCGCCGCGCTCGTACGAGCCGACGACGACTGCCTTCCAGCGCCCCTGGGACTTCTCCTCGACACCGTGCAGGGAGAGCCCCTGCTGAGTGCGGATCGCTCGGAGCTTGCCTCCGAGTTGCTTCGCGTAGTCGCTGGACATTGATCTCCCCGGACGAGATTGCTTCGCGTTCAGTGGTGGGTCACGGGCGATTGCCGACGCCGTTACCGGTGGGTTCGACGTCCGTCTCGTAACTCACTGTGAGGTTACGTAGAGTGAGGTAGTTGCGTCAAGCCGAATGGGGCACTCGTGCGAATGGTCCGCATCGGTGACGCGTCGGGGGCGTGAACCCGGCGAAGCGGAACGGTGGTGGTCCGTTTGCGTGAACCCGCGCTGGTAGGATGACCGGAAGCCCGCGCCCCGTCGGCGGGGGCCGTCAATTCAGACATCCTTTAAGGCCCGTCCAGTGAGGCGGGGAAGGAGGTCCGCTTCGGCATGACCGCACACCACGAAACCACGCCGCGGCCGCCGCACCAGGTGCTGGACGGCGCGGACATCGCCCGGGTCGTCACCCGGATCGCGCACGAGATCGTCGAGCGCGCCAAGGGCGCGGAGGACGTCGTGCTGCTCGGCATCCACACCAGGGGCGTCCACCTCGCCCGCCGGCTGCAGGCCCGGCTGGGTCAGATCACCGGCCGCGAGGTCCCGCTCGGCACCCTGGACATCACCATGTACCGGGACGACCTGCGGCTGAAGCCCGCCCGCGCCCTGGAGCACACCGAGATCCCGGCCGACGGCGTCGACGGCCGCCTGGTGATCCTCGTCGACGACGTGCTGTTCTCCGGCCGCACCATCCGGGCCGCGCTGGACGCGCTCAGCGACATCGGCCGCCCGCGCGCCGTCCAGCTGGCCGTCCTGGTCGACCGCGGCCACCGCGAGCTGCCGATCCGCGCCGACTACGTGGGCAAGAACCTCCCCACATCCCTGCGCGAGGCCGTGCAGGTGCGCCTCTCCGACACCGACGGCGTGGACGCCGTCCTGGTCGGCGACCGCGACTACACCGCGCGCTCGTCGCAGGCCCTGGCCACGAAGCCTTCCGAACCGCACCTCCCGGAGTAACCCGCGTGAAGCGCCACCTCGTCTCCGCCGCCGACCTCACCCGCGACGACGCGCTGCTGATCCTGGACACCGCCGAGGAGCTGGCCCAGCTCTCCGGACGGGCCGTCAAGAAGCTGCCCACGCTCCGTGGTCGAACGGTCGTCAACCTCTTCTTCGAGGACTCCACCCGCACCAAGACCTCCTTCGAGGTCGCCGAGAAGCGGCTCTCCGCCGACGTCATCAACTTCTCCGCCAAGGGCTCCTCGGTCTCCAAGGGCGAGAGCCTCAAGGACACCGCCCTCACCCTGCAGGCGATGGGTGCCGACGCGGTCGTCATCCGGCACCACGCCTCGGGCGCACCCGCCCGGCTGGCCCAGTCCGACTGGCTGCACGGCAGCGTCATCAACGCCGGTGACGGCACCCACGAGCACCCCACCCAGGCCCTGCTCGACGCCTTCACCATGCGTCGCCACCTCAACCCCGGCACGGGGCACGACCTGGCCGGCCGCCGGGTGACCATCGTCGGCGACGTCCTGCACAGCCGGGTCGCCCGCTCCAACGTGCACCTGCTCACCACCCTCGGCGCCCAGGTCACCTTCGTCGCCCCGCCGACGCTGCTGCCGATCGGCATCGAGAACTGGCCCTGCGAGGTCAGCTACGACCTGGAGAGCGTGCTCCCCAAGACCGACGCGCTGATGATGCTCCGGGTGCAGCGCGAGCGGATGAACGCCGCCTTCTTCCCGACCGAGCGCGAGTACAGCCGCCGCTACGGCCTGGACGGCACCCGGATGGCGCAGCTGCCCGAGCACGCCATCGTGATGCACCCCGGCCCGATGGTCCGCGGCATGGAGATCACCGCCGAGGTCGCCGACTCGCCGCGCTGCACCGTGGTCGAGCAGGTCGCCAACGGCGTCTCGATCCGGATGGCCGTCCTCTACCTCCTGCTCGGCGGAGCCACCCTCGCCGACGCCCGCACCGAATCCGTGGAGACCGCCCAGTGACCACCTACCTGATCCGCAACGCCCAGATCCTCGGCGGCGACCCGCAGGACCTCCACATCGCCGACGGCGTCATCAAGGAGATCGGCACCGGCCTGCAGGCCGAGGCCGACATCGACATCGACGCCACCGGCCTGGTGGTGCTGCCCGGCCTGGTCGACCTCCACACCCACCTGCGCGAGCCCGGCCGCGAGGACGCCGAGACCGTGCTGACCGGCACCCAGGCCGCCGCCAAGGGCGGCTTCACCGCCGTCCACGCGATGGCCAACACCTTCCCGGTGGCCGACACCGCCGGTGTGGTCGAGCAGGTCTGGCGGCTCGGCCAGGAGTCCGGCTACTGCGACGTGCAGCCGGTCGGCGCCGTCACCGTCGGCCTGGAGGGCAAGAAGCTCGCCGAGCTGGGCGCCATGCACGATTCCGCGGCCGGCGTCCGGGTCTTCTCCGACGACGGCAAGTGCGTCGACGACGCCGTCATCATGCGCCGCGCGCTGGAGTACGTGAAGGCCTTCGACGGCGTCGTCGCCCAGCACGCCCAGGAGCCGCGGCTCACCGAGGCCGCCCAGATGAACGAGGGCCAGGTCTCCGGCGAGCTCGGCCTCGGCGGCTGGCCGGCCGTGGCGGAGGAGGCGATCATCGCCCGTGACGTGCTGCTCGCCGCGCACGTCGGCTCCCGCCTGCACGTCTGCCACGTCTCCACGGCCGGCTCGGTCGAGATCATCCGCTGGGCCAAGGCCAAGGGCTGGGACGTCACCGCCGAGGTGACCCCGCACCACCTGCTGCTCACCGACGAGCTGGTCCGCAGCTACGACCCGGTGTACAAGGTGAACCCGCCGCTGCGCACCGCCGAGGACGTCCAGGCCCTGCGCAAGGCGCTGGCCGACGGCACGATCGACGCCGTCGCCACCGACCACGCGCCGCACCCGGCCGAGGACAAGGACTGCGAGTGGGCCGTGGCCGCGATGGGCATGGTCGGCCTGGAGACCGCGCTCTCGGTGGTCCAGCAGACCATGGTCGAGACCGGCCTGCTGAACTGGGAGGGCGTCGCCGACCGGATGTCGCACCGCCCGGCGCGGATCGGCCGTCTCACCGGCCACGGACGGCCGATCTCGGTGGGTGAGCCGGCGAACCTGGTGCTCTTCGATCCCGCGTACCGTGGTGCCGTGAACCCCGAGAGCTTCGCCACCCGCAGCCGCAACACCCCCTACAAGGGCCTCGACCTGCCCGGACGGGTGCACGCCACCTTCCTCCGCGGCATCGCCACCGTGCTCGCCGGCGAGCTGGTCGAGCAGGGCGGGCTGGCGTGACCGGGCTCACCCGGCTCGCCCAGGAACAGGCCAAGGTCACCAACTGGCCCGGGTACATCGGCTGGGCCGTCGGCCTGCTGATCGTGATCGGCCTCGTCTACTGGCTGATGCGGCAGGGCTGGAACTGGCGGCGCACGCTGCAGTCCGGCATTCCGCCGCTTCCCGCCGTGCCGGAGCGCGCCGGCCGGACCATCCTGGAGACCAGCGGCCGGTACCACGGCAGCACCACGGCCGGGAACTGGCTGGACCGGGTCGTCGCGCACGGCCTGGGCACCCGCAGCCGCGCCGACCTGACCCTCGGCGAGGACGGCCTGCTGGTGCGGCGCCCCGGTGACGTCGACTTCTGGATCCCGGCGGAGCACCTGACCGGTGCCCGGACGGACTCCGGGATCGCCGGCAAGGTCGTCCCGTCCGGACTGCTCGTCGTGACCTGGACGCACGAGGGCACCGCGCTGGACTCCGGTTTCCGGGCCGACCACCCCGATGAGCACGCCGCCTGGGTCGAGGCGGTCGCTCAGCTCGCAACACGTACGAAGACGAAGACGGAAGAGGCCACTCGATGACCGCACCTGCCCCCACCCCGCAGCGCTTGAGGCGGGAGCGCGTGCCCGCCGTGCTCGTCCTGGAGGACGGCCGGACCTTCCGCGGCCAGGCCTACGGCGCGACGGGCGAGACGTTCGGCGAGGCGGTCTTCAACACCGGCATGTCCGGCTACCAGGAGACCCTCACCGACCCGTCGTACCACCGTCAGGTGGTCGTGATGACCGCCCCGCAGATCGGGAACACCGGCTGGAACGACGAGGACGACGAGTCCAAGCAGATCTGGGTCGCCGGCTACGTCGTCCGCGACCCCGCCCGCGTGCCGTCCAACTGGCGCTCGCGCCGGTCGCTGGACGAGGAGCTGGCCAGCCAGGGCATCGTCGGCATCAGCGGCATCGACACCCGCGCGCTCACCCGGCACCTGCGCGAGCGCGGCGCCATGCGCTGCGGCATCTTCTCGGGCAAGGCGGTGGCGGACGACGCCGCGCTGCTGGCCCGGGTGCAGCAGTCGCCGGAGATGAAGGGCGCCGACCTCTGCGCCGAGGTCGCCACCACCGAGCCCTACGTCGTGCCCGCGATCGGTGAGAAGAGGTTCACCGTCGCCGCCCTCGACCTCGGCATCAAGGCGATGACCCCGCAGCGGATGGCCGAGCGCGGCATCGAGGTGCACGTCCTGCCGGCCAACGCCACGATCGAGGACGTCTACGCGGTCGCCCCCGACGGGGTCTTCTTCTCGAACGGCCCGGGCGACCCGGCCACCGCCGACCACCAGGTCGAGGTGGCGAAGGGCGTCCTGGAGCGCAGGACCCCGTTCTTCGGCATCTGCTTCGGCAACCAGATCCTCGGCCGGGCGCTGGGCTTCGGCACCTACAAGCTCAAGTACGGCCACCGCGGCATCAACCAGCCGGTGCAGGACCGCACCACCGGCAAGGTCGAGGTCACCGCGCACAACCACGGCTTCGCCGTGAACGCACCGCTGGACAAGGTCAGCGACACCCCGTTCGGGCGCGTCGAGGTCTCCCACGTCTGCCTCAACGACGACGTGGTCGAGGGCCTGCAGGCGCTCGACGTCCCCGCCTTCAGCGTGCAGTACCACCCCGAAGCGGCCGCCGGCCCGCACGACGCCGCGTACCTGTTCGACCGCTTCGTGAAGCTCATGGAGGGCCAGCGTGCCTAAGCGCAGTGACATCAAGTCCGTCCTGGTGATCGGCTCCGGCCCGATCGTCATCGGCCAGGCCGCCGAGTTCGACTACTCGGGCACGCAGGCCTGCCGGGTGCTCAAGGCCGAGGGCCTGCGGGTCGTCCTGGTCAACTCGAACCCGGCCACGATCATGACCGACCCGGAGATCGCCGACGCCACCTACGTCGAGCCGATCACCCCGGAGTTCGTCGAGAAGATCATCGCCAAGGAGCGTCCGGACGCCCTGCTGCCGACCCTCGGCGGGCAGACCGCGCTCAACACCGCGATCTCCCTGCACGCAGCCGGGACGCTGGACAAGTACGGCGTCGAGCTGATCGGCGCCGACGTCGTGGCGATCAACAAGGGCGAGGACCGCGACCTCTTCAAGGGTGTCGTCGAGGCCGTCAACCGGAAGATCGGGCACGGCGAGTCCGCCCGCTCGGTCATCTGCCACACCATGGACGAGGTGCTGGCCGGCGTCGACACCCTCGGCGGCTACCCGGTCGTGGTCCGCCCCTCCTTCACCATGGGCGGCGCCGGCTCCGGCTTCGCCCACAACGAGGAGGACCTGCGCCGGATCGCCGGCCAGGGCCTGACCCTCTCGCCGACCACCGAGGTGCTCCTGGAGGAGTCCATCCTCGGCTGGAAGGAGTACGAGCTGGAGCTGATGCGCGACAAGAACGACAACGTCGTGGTCGTCTGCTCCATCGAGAACTTCGACCCGATGGGCGTGCACACCGGTGACTCGATCACCGTCGCCCCGGCGATGACGCTCACCGACCGCGAGTACCAGATCCTGCGCGACATCGGCATCGCCGTCATCCGCGAGGTCGGCGTCGACACCGGCGGCTGCAACATCCAGTTCGCCGTCAACCCGGTCGACGGCCGGGTCATCGTCATCGAGATGAACCCGCGCGTCTCCCGCTCCTCGGCGCTCGCGTCCAAGGCCACCGGCTTCCCGATCGCCAAGATCGCCGCGAAGCTCGCCGTCGGCTACACCCTGGACGAGATCCCCAACGACATCACCGAGGAGACCCCGGCCTCCTTCGAGCCCACCCTCGACTACGTCGTGGTGAAGGTGCCGCGGTTCGCGTTCGAGAAGTTCCCGAGCGCCGACGCGACGCTGACCACCACCATGAAGTCGGTCGGCGAGGCCATGGCACTCGGCCGCAACTTCCCCGAGGCGCTCAACAAGGCTCTTCGCTCGCTGGAGAAGAAGGGCTCCCAGTTCACCTGGACCGGCCCGGTCGGCGACAAGGCCGCGCTGCTGGAGAAGGCCGTCGTCCCGACGGACGGCCGGATCAACACCGTCATGGAGGCCATCCGGGCCGGCGCCACCCCGGAGGAGGTGTTCGAGGCCACCAAGATCGACCCGTGGTTCGTCGACCAGCTCTTCCTGCTGGACGAGATCGCCGGCGAGCTGGCCGAGGCCTCCGAGCTCACCCCCGAGCTGCTGCGCCACGCCAAGCGGCACGGCTTCTCCGACCAGCAGATCGGCGAGATCCGCGGTCTGCGGCCCGACGTCGTCCGCGAGGTCCGGCACGCGCTCGGCATCCGCCCGGTCTTCAAGACCGTCGACACCTGCGCCGCCGAGTTCGCCGCCAAGACCCCGTACTTCTACTCGTCCTACGACGAGGAGAGCGAGGTCGCCCCGCGGACCAAGCCCGCCGTGATCATCCTCGGCTCCGGCCCGAACCGCATCGGCCAGGGCATCGAGTTCGACTACTCCTGCGTGCACGCCTCCTTCGCGCTGGCCGACGCCGGGTACGAGACCGTGATGGTCAACTGCAACCCGGAGACCGTCTCCACCGACTACGACACCTCCGACCGGCTCTACTTCGAGCCGCTCACCCTGGAGGACGTGCTGGAGATCGTCCACGCCGAGCAGCAGGCCGGACCGCTGGCCGGCGTCATCGTCCAGCTCGGCGGCCAGACCCCGCTCGGCCTGGCCCAGGCGCTCAAGGACAACGGCGTGCCGATCGTCGGCACCCAGCCCGAGGCGATCGACCTCGCCGAGGAGCGCGGCGCCTTCGGCCGCGTGCTGCGCGAGGCCGGCCTGCCCGCCCCCAAGCACGGCACCGCCTTCTCCTTCGACGAGGCCAAGTCGATCGCCGACGAGATCGGCTACCCCGTCCTGGCCCGCCCGTCGTACGTCCTCGGCGGCCGCGGCATGGAGATCGTCTACGACGAGGCCTCGCTCGCCTCCTACCTGGAGCGGCACGCCGGTCTGATCTCCGAGCACCCGGTGCTGATCGACCGCTTCCTCGACGACGCGGTGGAGATCGACGTCGACGCGCTCTACGACGGCACCGAGCTCTACCTCGGCGGCGTCATGGAGCACATCGAGGAGGCCGGCATCCACTCCGGCGACTCCGCCTGCGCGCTGCCCCCGATCACCCTCGGCGGCTACGACATCAAGCGGCTGCGCGCCTCCACCGAGGCGATCGCCCGCGGCGTCGGCGTGCGCGGCCTGATCAACATCCAGTTCGCCCTCTCCGGCGACATCCTCTACGTGCTGGAGGCCAACCCGCGCGCCTCCCGCACCGTGCCGTTCACCTCCAAGGCCACCGCGGTGCCGCTGGCCAAGGCGGCGGCCCGGGTCTCGCTCGGCGCCACCATCGCCGAGCTGCGCGCCGAGGGCCTGCTCCCGGCCGAGGGCGACGGCGGCACGCTGCCCGCGGACTGCCCGATCTCCGTCAAGGAGGCCGTGATGCCGTGGAGCCGCTTCCGCGACGTCCACGGCCGCGGTGTGGACACCGTGCTCGGCCCGGAGATGCGCTCCACCGGCGAGGTCATGGGCATCGACAAGGTCTTCGGCACGGCGTACGCCAAGTCGCAGTCCGGTGCCTACGGCGCGCTGCCGACCAAGGGCAAGGTCTTCGTGTCGGTCGCCAACCGGGACAAGCGCAACCTGGTGTTCCCGGCCCGCGCGCTGGTCGGCCTCGGCTTCGAGCTGCTCGCCACCGCCGGCACCGCCGAGGTGCTGCAGCGCGGCGGCATCCCCGCCACCGTGGTGCGCAAGCACAGCGAGGGCGAGGGCCCGAACGGCGAGCGGACCATCGTCCAGCTGATCCACGACGGCGAGGTCGACCTGATCATCAACACGCCGTACGGCACCGGCGGACGCCTCGACGGCTACGAGATCCGCACCGCCGCCGTCGCGCGCGCCGTGCCCTGCCTGACCACCGTCCAGGCCATGGGCGCCGCGGTCCAGGGCATCGACGCGCTGCTGCGCGACGAGGTCGGGGTGATGTCGCTCCAGGAGCACGCCGAGCTGATCAACGCCGGCCGCAAGTAGGACCGCCGCAGTGGGGGGCACCGAACCGCCGGGTGCCCCCCACTTCCATGCCCACCCTCCCCGGCCCCTCGGCCGGGGGTACCCAGGCCCGCCGCCACCCTTCTGCCGATGGGCTGCGCCCGCCCCGATGGAGCAAGCCTTGTACAAGCTGCTGTTCGACCTCGTCTTCAAGAAGATGGACCCCGAGAAGGCCCACCACCTGGCCTTCTTCTGGATCCGGCTCGCCTCCTCGGTGCCCGGCCTGCGCACCCTGGTCCGGCTGGTGCTCGCCCCGCGCGACCGCGCGCTGCGCACCAGCGCGCTCGGCCTCGACCTGCCCGGCCCGTTCGGCCTGGCGGCCGGCTTCGACAAGAACGGCGTCGGCATCGACGGCCTGGCGATGATCGGCTTCGACTACATCGAGATCGGCACCATCACCGGCGAGCCCCAGCCGGGCAACCCCGCCCCGCGCCTGTTCCGGCTGATCGAGGACCGCGCCCTGGTCAACCGGATGGGCTTCAACAACCAGGGCTCGGCCCGGGTCGCCGCCCGCCTCGCCCGGCGCCCCCACACCAGCTCCACCCCGGTGGTCGGCATCAACATCGGCAAGACCAAGGTCGTCGAGGAGGCCGACGCGATCGGCGACTACGTGAAGTCCACCGAGCGGCTGGCCAGGTACGCCGACTACCTGGTGGTCAACGTCAGCTCCCCGAACACCCCCGGCCTGCGCAACCTCCAGGCCGTCTCCCACCTGGGCCCGCTGCTCAGCGCCGTCCGCGAGGCCGCCGACCGCTCCACCGCGCACCACGTGCCGCTCCTGGTCAAGATCGCCCCCGACCTGGCCGACGAGGACGTCGACGCGGTCGCCGACCTCGCCCTGGAGCTGGGCCTGGACGGCATCATCGCCACCAACACCACGATCGGCCGCGAGGGCCTGCGCACCCCCGCCGCCCGGATCGAGGAGATCGGCATGGGCGGCCTCTCCGGCGCCCCGCTCAAGGCCCGCGCCCTGGAGGTGCTGCAGCGCCTGCGCGCCCGTACCGAGGGCCGGCTGGTGCTGGTCTCGGTCGGCGGCATCGAGACCGCCGAGGACGCGTGGCAGCGGATCATCCACGGCGCCGACCTGGTCCAGGGCTACAGCGCCTTCATCTACCAGGGCCCGTTCTGGTGCCGCCGCATCCACAAGGGCCTCTCCGCGAAGGTCCGGGCGGGCGGCTTCCGCAACCTGGCGGCCGCCGTCGGCAGCGCCAAGGCCTCCTCCTGAACCCCCGCCAGGCGAATCCCCGCTCCACCCCCGGAAAGGACGTCATGACCCTCGCCCCCTTCGGCGCCCGGCTGCGCCAGGCCCTCGACACCCGCGGCCAGCTCTGCGTCGGCATCGACCCGCACGCCTCCCTGCTCGCCGCCTGGGGCCTGGAGGACTCCGTGGCGGGCCTGGAGACCTTCAGCCGCACCGTGGTCGAGGCGCTGGCCGACCGGGTGGCCGTGCTCAAGCCGCAGGCCGCCTTCTTCGAGCGCTTCGGCTCCAAGGGCGTCGCGGTGCTGGAGAAGTCCGTCGAGGAGGCCCGTGCGGCCGGCGCGCTGGTCCTGATGGACGCCAAGCGCGGCGACATCGGCTCCACCATGGCCGCCTACGCCGAGGCCTTCCTGGCCCAGGGCAGCCCGCTGTTCTCCGACGCCGTCACCGTCAGCCCCTACCTCGGCTTCGGCTCGCTGCGCCCGGCGCTCGACCTGGCCGCGGCCAACGGCGCGGGCGTCTTCGCGCTGGCGCTCACCTCCAACCCCGAGGGCGCCGAGGTGCAGCGCGCCGTCGGCGCGGACGGCGAGCCGGTGGCGGCCTCGGTGCTGCGCCAGCTGGCGGCCGAGAACGCCGGCGCCGAGCCGCTCGGCTCCTTCGGCGCGGTGGTCGGCGCGACGCTGGCGGACGCCGGCGTGGACCTGGCGATCAACGGCCCGCTGCTCGCCCCCGGGATCGGCGCCCAGGGCGCCACGATGGCCGACCTGCCCCGGGTCTTCGGCTCCTCGGTGCGCAACGTGGTCCCGAGCGTCAGCCGGGACGTGCTCAAGCACGGCCCCTCGGCGCCGGCCCTGCGGGCGGCGGCCGACCGGTTCGTCCAGGAGTACGCGGACGCGGTGAAGTGAGCCGGTGACCCTCCGCAGTGGCGTGAGGGGGCGGTGCAGGTCGGGGCACCCGACGTGAGCGCCGTCACACCACCCCCGCGAAAGGGCCCGAAACGGGGTCGTTTTGCCCGGTAAAGTCCTGGTCGGCCTTGGCTGACCAGGACTTTTCGTGTTCTTTTCCTGACGTGGCGCCGCAATCCGGGTAGTGTCCGGCGATAGGTCATCGAAGAACGGCGATTCCCGCTGCTCTCGCAGGTCAGAGCCGTCGGCATCCCCTGCGGCCGGTGGCCGAGGAACCAAACCAGTCATAGCTCAATCCCTTCCTTCCACACCCTGAGGTGAACGGCGTGGCTCTTCCGCCCCTTACCCCTGAACAGCGCACCGCCGCGCTCGCCAAGGCCGCCGAGGCTCGCCGGGAGCGCGCCGAGGTCAAGAACCGGCTCAAGCACTCCGGCGCCTCCCTGCACGAGGTGATCAAGGCCGGCAAGGCCGACAACGACGTCATCGGCAAGATGAAGGTCTCGGCCCTGCTGGAGTCCCTGCCCGGCGTCGGCAAGGTCCGGGCCAAGCAGATCATGGAACGCCTCGGCATCAGCGAGAGCCGCCGCGTCCGTGGTCTCGGCACGAACCAGATCGCCTCCCTGGAGCGGGAGTTCGGCGGCGGTGCCGCCTGACCGTGCCCCCGTGGTCCCGGGATCGTCCGCGATCCGGGATAATCGGTGCATGAGTGAGCGTCCGCGGCTGACCGTGCTCTCCGGCCCCTCGGGGGTCGGCAAGAGCACGGTCGTCGCTCATATGAGGAAGAAGCACCCCGAGGTCTGGCTCTCGGTGTCGGCGACGACCCGCCACCCGAGGCCCGGCGAGCAGAACGGGGTCCAGTACCACTTCGTCGACAACGACGAGTTCGACAAGCTGATCGCCAACGGCGAACTGCTGGAGTGGGCCGTCTTCGCCGGCAACCGCTATGGCACCCCCCGCTCGGCCGTGCTGGAGAAGCTGGAGCGCGGCGAGCCCGTCCTGCTGGAGATCGACCTGCAGGGCGCCCGCCAGGTGCGCGAGTCGATGCCCGACGCCCAGCTGGTCTTCCTGGCCCCGCCGAGCTGGGACGAGCTGGTCCGCCGGCTGACCGGCCGCGGCACCGAGCCGCAGGACGTGATCGCGAAGCGCCTGGAGGCCGCCAAGGTCGAGCTGGCCGCCGAGCCCGAGTTCGACACGACCCTGGTCAACACCTCCGTCGAGCAGGTGGCGGCCGAACTGCTAGCCTTGCTCGGTGTAGGCTGACCTGTCTGTGTTTTCCACCCTTTCGGAAGGTTTTCGCGTGTCCTCTTCCATGACCGCGCCCGAGGGCATCATCAACCCGCCGATCGACGAGCTGCTCGAGGCCACCGACTCCAAGTACAGCCTCGTGATCTACGCCGCCAAGCGCGCGCGGCAGATCAACGCCTACTACTCGCAGCTCGGTGAGGGCCTGCTGGAGTACGTCGGCCCGCTGGTCGACACCCACGTGCACGAGAAGCCGCTGTCGATCGCGCTGCGCGAGATCAACGCGGGCATGCTGACCGCCGAGGCGGTCGAGGCGGCCTGAGCCGGTGCCTTCTGCGAAGGGCCCGTCGGACTCGTTCCGACGGGCCCTTCGGCGTTCCCGGCCCCGTCCGCGCGCCGGCTCCGGCCGGTGTGCGGGGCACCACAGTGCAGGTGCTCGCCGGAGGGCCGTAGGGTGAGCACGTCCCGAGCGAGGAGAGATGGGGAGCATGAGCGCGAGCACGGACGCGAGCACTGACCGGGCGGACGCCCCGCGCGTCGTCCTCGGCGTCAGCGGGGGCATCGCCGCGTACAAGGCGTGCGAGGTGCTGCGGCGCTTCACCGAGTCCGGCCACCAGGTCACCGTGGTGCCCACCGAGGCCGCACTGCACTTCGTCGGCGAGGCCACCTGGGCCGCGCTCTCCGGCCGCCCGGCCGCCACCGAGACCTGGGACCGCGTGCACGAGGTGCCGCACGTGCGGATCGGGCAGAACGCCGACCTGGTCGTGGTCGCCCCCGCCACCGCCGACCTGATGGCCAAGGCCGCCCACGGCCTCGCCGACGACCTGCTCACCAACACCCTGCTCACCGCGCGCTGCCCGGTCGTCCTCGCGCCGGCGATGCACACCGAGATGTGGGAGCACCCGGCCACCCGGGAGAACGTCGCCACCCTGCGCCGCCGGGGCGTGATCGTGCTGGAGCCCGCCGTCGGCCGGCTGACCGGCAAGGACACCGGCAAGGGGCGGCTGCCCGAGCCGTCCGCGATCTTCGACGCCTGCCGGGCGGTGCTGCGCCGCGGCGGGCCGGTGGCCACCGACCTGGCCGGCCGGCACGTCGTCGTCTCGGCGGGCGGCACCCGGGAGCCGCTGGACCCGGTGCGCTTCCTCGGCAACCGCTCCTCCGGCAAGCAGGGCTACGCGCTCGCCACGACCGCCGCCGCCCGCGGCGCCCGCGTGACGTTGGTCTCGGCCAACGCCGAGCTGCCCGACCCGGCCGGGGTCGACGTGGTGCACGTGTCGACCGCGCTGGAGCTGCGCGAGGCGGCGCTGAAGGCCGCCGCGGACGCGGACGCCGTGGTCATGGCCGCGGCGGTCGCCGACTTCCGGCCCGCGGAGTACGCCACCGGCAAGATCAAGAAGGTGGAGGGGGTCGAACCGGCGCCCGTCGCGCTGGTGCGCAACCCCGACGTCCTGGCGGAGATCTCCGCCCACCGCCCCCGTTCGGCCCAGCTCGTCGTCGGTTTCGCGGCGGAGACCGACGACGTGCTCGCCAACGGCCGCGCCAAGCTCGCCCGCAAGGGCTGCGACCTGCTGGTCGTCAACGAGGTCGGCAACGGCAAGGCGTTCGGCCAGGACGTCAACGAGGCCGTCGTGCTGGGCGCGGACGGCAGCGAGACGCCCGTTCCGGTGGGGCCCAAGGAAGCCCTCGCCGACGTCGTCTGGGACCTGGTCGCCGAACGGCTGAATCCGGTCGCGGACTGATCTCGTAGGGTGGATGTTCGGTCTCCAATTCCGGAATCGCGTGCCGATTGTCGGTAGCTGACCGTTACACTCCAGGAATCAAGTCTTTCCGGATGTCCCCGGTTCGCCGGGGGCCTTCAGTCAGCAGCCGCTGCAACCCCAGGGAGCGCTGTGTCTCGCCGCCTGTTCACCTCGGAGTCCGTGACCGAGGGACACCCCGACAAGATCGCTGACCAGATCAGCGACACCATCCTTGACGCGCTTCTGCGCGAGGACCCGACCTCCCGGGTCGCCGTGGAGACGCTCATCACCACCGGCCAGGTGCACGTGGCCGGCGAGGTGACCACCAAGGCGTACGCGCCGATCGCCCAGCTCGTCCGGGACAAGATCCTGGAGATCGGCTACGACAGCTCCAAGAAGGGCTTCGACGGCGCCTCCTGCGGCGTCTCGGTGTCCATCGGTGCGCAGTCGCCCGACATCGCCCAGGGCGTCGACACCGCGTACGAGGCGCGCGTCGAGGGCGACGAGGACGACCTGGACAAGCAGGGCGCCGGCGACCAGGGCCTGATGTTCGGCTACGCCTCGGACGAGACCCCCGAGCTGATGCCGCTGCCGATCACCCTGGCGCACCGGCTCTCGCACCGCCTCTCCGAGGTCCGCAAGAACGGGACCATCCCGTACCTGCGCCCCGACGGCAAGACCCAGGTCACCATCGAGTACGACGGCGACAAGGCCGTCCGCCTCGACACCGTGGTCGTCTCCTCGCAGCACGCCAGTGACATCGACCTGGACTCGCTGCTCACCCCGGACATCCGCGAGTTCGTCGTCGAGCCGGAGCTGAAGGCGCTCGCCGACCAGGGCATCAAGCTGGTGACCGAGGGCTACCGGCTGCTGGTCAACCCGACCGGCCGCTTCGAGATCGGCGGCCCGATGGGCGACGCCGGCCTCACCGGCCGCAAGATCATCATCGACACCTACGGCGGCATGGCCCGCCACGGCGGCGGCGCCTTCTCCGGCAAGGACCCGTCCAAGGTGGACCGCTCGGCCGCGTACGCGATGCGCTGGGTGGCGAAGAACATCGTCGCCGCCGGCCTCGCCCGCCGTGCCGAGGTCCAGGTCGCGTACGCGATCGGCAAGGCCGAGCCGGTCGGCCTCTTCGTGGAGACCTTCGGCACCGAGACCGTGCCGGTCCTCACGATCCAGAAGGCCGTCTCCGAGGTGTTCGACCTCCGCCCGGCCGCGATCATCCGCGACCTCGACCTGCTGCGCCCGATCTACGCCCAGACCGCCGCGTACGGCCACTTCGGCCGTGAGCTGCCGGACTTCACCTGGGAGCGGACCGACCGCGTCGAGCACCTGAAGAAGGCCGTGCAGGACTGATCACCCGGTCCGCCCGTCCGCAGGCGGCGGCCACCGCACCCGGTGGCCGCCGCCTGCGGCGTCTGCGCACGGTGTCGGTCCGACCTGGTAGTACTTGGTAACGATGAGCAGCACAGGGGAGAACGGGGCGGCCGAGCCGGAGCAGCTCGCGTTCATCCGGGAGACGGTCAAGCGCGCCAAGCCGCGGACGTGGCGCGGCGCCAAGCGGGCCGAGCACCTGCCGGTCGCCCGGGTCGTGGTCGACAAGGGCGTGCTGACCATCGACAAGTTCTTCGACTACGAGGTGCCCGCCGCGATGGCGGACGAGGCGCAGCCCGGCGCCCGGGTCCGGGTCCGGTTCGGCGCCCGGGTGGTGAAGGGCCAGCGCGAGGGCGGTGAGCTGCACGACGGCTTCATCGTCGCGCGGCTGGAGAAGAGCGACTTCCCCGGTCCGCTGGCGCCGCTCGCCCAGGTGCTCTCGCCCGAGCCGGTGCTCACCCCGCCGCTGCTGCGGCTCTGCCGCACCGTGGCCGACCGGTACGCCGGCACCCTGGCGGACGTGCTGCAACTGGCCGTCCCGCCCCGGCACGCCAAGGCCGAGGCCGAGCCCTCTCCGCCGCCCCGGCCCCGGCCGCCGGAGCCGGCGCCCGGCGGCTGGTCGCGCTACCCGGCCGGCCCGGACTTCCTCGCCTCGCTGGCCGGCGGCGGCTCGCCGCGCGCGGTCTGGACGGCGCTGCCCGGGCCCGGCTGGCCGTACGAGATCGCCCGTGCCGTCGCGGCCACCCTGGCGGGCGGGCGCGGCGCGCTGGTCGTCCTGCCGGACGGCCGGTCGGTGGCCCGGGTCGACCGGGCGCTGACCGAACTGCTGGGGGAGGGCATGCACGCCACCCTGGCGGCCGACCTCGGCCCGCGGGAGCGCTACCGGCGCTGGCTGGCGGTCAGCCGCGGCTCGGTCCACGCGGCCGTCGGTACCCGGGCGGCGATGTTCGCGCCGGTGCGCGACCTCGGCCTGGTGGTCGTCTGGTCCGACGGTGACGGCAGCCACAGCGATCCGCGCGCCCCGCACCCGCACGTGCGCGAGGTGGCGCTGCTGCGCGCAGCCGAGGAGGGCGCGGCCGTACTGCTCGGCGGGCACGCGGTGACGGTCGAGGGCGCCCAGCTGATCCGCACCGGGTGGGCCCGGCCGCTGGCCGCCGACCGGGAGACCGTGCGGCAGGTGGCGCCGCGGGTCCGCACCGTCACCGACCAGGACCAGCACCGGGACGCCGCGGCGCAGGCCGCCCGGCTGCCCTCGGTGGCCTGGGAGGCCGCCCGGGAGGCTCTGGCCAGCGGGGGTCCGGTGCTGATCCAGGTGCCGCGGCGCGGCTACGTCCCCAGGCTGGCGTGCGGGCGCTGCCGGACGCCGGCCCGCTGCCGGCGGTGCGAGGGTCCGCTGGAGGCGGCCGCCGCGGACGCGCCGCTGCAGTGCGGGTGGTGCGGCGCGGCGGAGCCGGACTGGCACTGCCCGGAGTGCGGCTCGTTCCGGCTGCGGGCCCAGGTGGTCGGCGCCCGGCGGACCGCGGAGGAGCTGGGCAAGGCGTTCCCGCGCGTGCCGGTCCGCACCTCGGGGCGGGACGCGGTGCTGGCCACCGTGCCCGACGAGCCGGCGCTGGTGATCTCCACTCCGGGCGCGGAGCCGGTGGTCGACGGCGGCGGCGGGTACGCGGCCGCGCTGCTGCTGGACGGCTGGGCGCTGCTGAGCCGCCCGGACCTGCGGGCGGGTGAGGAGACGCTGCGGCTCTGGCTGGCCGCCGCCGCGCTGGTGAAGCCGGCCACCGAGGGCGGCACCGTGGTGGTGGTCGCCGAGCCCACCGCGCGCCCGGTCCAGGCGCTGGTGCGGTGGGACCCGCTCGGCCACGCCGGGCTGGAGCTGGACGAACGGGCGCAGCTGCACTTCCCGCCGGTGTCGCGGATGGCGTCGGTCACCGGCAGTCCGGCGGCGGTGGCGGACCTGCTCGGGCTGATCCGGCTGCCCCCGGACGCGGACGTGCTGGGGCCGGTGCCGGTGCCGGCGCTGCGCGGTGAGGAGCAGGAGCGGGCGCTGCTGCGGGTGCCGCCCGGTCAGGGCGCCGCGCTGGCGGCGGCGCTCAAGGCGGCGCAGATCGCGCGGATCGCACTGCGGACGCCCGAGCCCGTGCGGGTGCGGATCGACCCCACGGACATCGGCTGAGCCGGCTCGACACGGGGCGGGCCCGATCGCCTTTGCGGTGGCCCGCTCGACGGGGGGTGGGTCGGCCTCGGGCTCCGGGTGAGCCGGCCCGGGGCCTCGGCAGGTCGGCTTCGGGTGGGTCGACGTCGGGTGGGTCGGCTTCGGCTGGGTCGACCTGGGGCTCCGGGTGGGCCGGCCTCGGGGGCCTCGGTGGGCTGGGCCGGAGCGGGGTGACGGACGGCGGGTGAGGAGCGGTCGGCTGCCCCGCTCCTCACCCGGCACCCGCCGCGGGTGGGAGCCGCCCTCACCCGCGCAGCGGGAGGCCGGTGCGGTCGAGGGGAGCCCGCTCGTGGGCGGCGCGGTCCAGCGCCGCACGGTCCAGGCCGCCCTGGCGGGCCGCCGGGACGGTCGCGGCCAGACCCGTCGGGGCCAGCCCGGTCGGGGCGGGCGCCGCGGCGGGCAGCTCCTCCGAGCGGTCCGGCCGGCCCGGCCCCGGGACCCCCGGGACGGCTGCGCCGGCCGGGGCCGGAACCCCGCCCGCCGCCAGCAGCTCGCTGGCCGGCCGGCGCATCCCGTACCGGCGGTGCACCGCCTGCTTGGTGACGCCGAGCGCCGAGCCCACCGAGTCCCAGGAGAATCCCAGCGCCCGGTCGAACTCGACCGCCGCCGCCACCAGCGTCTCGACGCTCTCGCGCAGCTCCTGCGCCAGGCGCACGGTCGGCGCCGGCGCCCGTCCGTACACCACGAACCCGGCCGAGGTGCTCGGTCGGCGCGGCCGGTAGACGTTGCCCAGTTGGGCGGTGAGCGTCCGCAGCGCGTCGACCTGCCGCCTCACCCGCTCGATGTCCCGCACCAGCAGGTGCAGGCTCGCCCGCGCCCGGGCGTCGTGGTTGATCTGCTCGGCCATGGCCTACGTGCCACCTTCCGTACGGTCAGCTCGGCCGGAGCGCGGTGTCCCGCGCGCCCCGGCCCCGGTCAATCCCACTTGACCAACGCCGGACCGGGGGCCGGGGTCACGCAGCCGGGCCAGTCGGGATATGCCAGATCCCCGGGCACGGCCGGAGCGGGCCGCCCGCGATTGCATAGACTTGCCGGTGGCCGGCCCGACGACCGGCGCAGGCACCCGGCAGACCGAACCCCCGACGACCCCCGACGGACAGGAGCCCGACCCCCGTGGCGATCCAGCCGATCCGCATCTTCGGAGACCCGGTCCTGCGGGCCACCGCCCGACCGGTGACCACCTTCGACAAGGAGCTGCGCAACCTCGTCCGGGACCTCACCGACACCATGCTCGACGCCCCCGGCGCAGGCCTGGCCGCGCCCCAACTCGGCGTCTCCCTGAGGGTGTTCACCTACCACGTGGACGGCGTCACCGGGCACCTGATCAACCCCGACCTGTCGCTCACCGAGGAGGAGCAGGAGGGCCCCGAGGGCTGCCTCTCGCTGCCCGGGCTGCGCTACGACACCAAGCGGGCCTACGGGGTGGTCGCCAAGGGCTTCAACATGTACGGCGACCCGGTCACCGTCGAGGGCACTCGACTGCTGGCCCGCTGCATCCAGCACGAGACCGACCACCTCGACGGCATCATCTTCATCGACCGCCTCGACCGCGAGCAGCGCAAGGCAGCACTGAAGGCGATCCGGGAGACCGACTGGGGCGGCGGGCCCGCGCCCGTGGTCAAGGTGTCGCCGCACAGCACCTTCGGCTCCGCCCGCTGATTCCACGCCAGTTCGCTGGCTGTTCTCCGAAGTCCCGTAAACTGAAAGGCACTTGATGCGCCTCGTGTTCGCCGGCACCCCCGAGGTCGCCGTTCCCGCCCTGGACGCCCTGCTCGCCTCCGACCGGCACGAGGTCGTCGCGGTGGTCCCCCGCCCCGACGCCCCCGCCGGCCGCGGCCGCAAGCTGGTCGCCAGCCCCGTCGCCCAGCGCGCCGAGGAGGCCGGGATCGAGGTCCTCAAGCCGGCGAAGCCCAGCGACCCGGACTTCGTCGCCCGCCTCACCGAACTCGCCCCCGACTGCTGCCCCGTGGTCGCCTACGGCGCGCTGCTGCGGCCCGGCACCCTGGAGATCCCCAAGCACGGCTGGGTGAACCTGCACTTCTCGCTGCTCCCCGCCTGGCGCGGGGCCGCCCCGGTGCAGCACGCGGTGCTGGCCGGCGACGAGGTCACCGGAGCGTCCACCTTCCTGATCGAGCAGGGCCTGGACTCCGGCCCGGTCTACGGTGTCATCACCGAGGAGGTCCGCCCCACCGACACCAGCGGCGAGCTCCTGGACCGCCTCGCGCACTCCGGTGCGCGCCTGCTCGCCGCCACCATGGACGGCATCGCCGACGGCTCCCTGCACGCCGTGCCGCAGCCCGCCGAGGGCGTCACCCTCGCGCCGAAGATCGCCGTCGAGGACGCCCGGATCGACTGGACCCACCCCGCCCTGCGGGTCGACCGCGTGGTGCGCGGCTGCGCCCCGGCCCCCGGCGCCTGGACGGTGTTCCGCGGTGAGCGGCTGAAGATCACCGGCCCGGTGAAGCTGCTGCCGGACGCGTCCGAGCTCGCCCCCGGGGAGCTGGCCGTCGGCAAGAACAGCGTCCGCGTCGGCACCGGCAGCCACGAGGTCGAGCTGGGCGAGGTGCGGCCGCAGGGCAAGAAGGCGATGCGCGCCGCGGACTGGGCGCGCGGGGCGCGGATCGAGTCCGGCGAGCGGTTCGGCGAGGGCTGACCCGCCCCGGGCCGGCGGCCCGGTCGGCCACCCGGCCGGCTCCAGCATCCCCGCACCGTCGCCCGGGGGCCCGGGCCCCGGCCGGGGGCCGGGTTTCGCGTTACTGTTCCCTTGATAACCACCGCAGCACTTTGAGGCACACAGCTATGAGCACGTCCGGTACCACCCCAGGCAGCACCACCGGCGCCAAGCGCGCGCCCCGGCCGCACCGCCGGCCGAAGAAGGACCCGGCCCGGATCGTCGCGTTCCGGGCGCTGCGCGCCGTCGACGAGCGCGACGCCTACGCCAACCTCATCCTCCCCTCGCTGCTGCGCGAGGCCGAGCAGAAGGGCATGGACCGGCGCGACGCGGCCCTCGCCACCGAGCTGGTCTACGGCACCCTGCGCCTCCAGGGCACCTACGACGCGGTCATCGCGGCCTGCATCGACCGCCCGCTCGGGAAGGTCGACCCGCCGGTGCTCGACGTGCTCTCGCTCGGCGCCCACCAGCTGCTCACCACCCGCATCCCCAGCCACGCCGCCGTCTCGGCCACCGTCGAGCTGGCCCGGGTGGTGCTCGGCGACGGCAAGGCCAAGTTCGTCAACGCCGTGCTGCGCCGGATCAGCGCCCACGACCTGGACGAGTGGATCGAACGGGTCGCCCCGCCGTACGACCAGGACGCCGAGGACCACCTCGCCGTCGTCCACTCCCACCCCCGCTGGGTCGTCTCCGCGCTCTGGGACTCGCTCGGCCGCTGGCAGCCCGACGCCTCCGGTCGCACCGCGATGGAGGAGCTGCTGCGCGCCGACAACGAGCGGCCCGAGGTCACCCTCGTCGCCCGCCCCGGCCGGGCCACCGTCGGCGAGCTGGCCGACGCCCTGCCCGAGGCCGAGACCGGCCGCTGGTCCCCCTACGCGCTCCGGCTCGCCGAGGGCGGCGACCCGGCCGGGGTGGAGGCGGTCCGGGAGAACCGGGCCGGCGTCCAGGACGAGGGCAGCCAGCTGGTCGCCCTGGCCCTCGCCGCGGCGCCGCTGGACGGGCCGGACCGGCTCTGGCTGGACGGCTGCGCCGGACCGGGCGGCAAGGCCGCACTGCTCGGGGCCCTGGCCGCCGAGCGCGGCGCCGCCCTCGTCGCCAGCGAGAAGCAGCCCCACCGGGCCCGGCTCGTCGCCCGCGCACTGCAGGGCAACCCCGGCCCCTACACCGTGATCGCCGCCGACGGCACCCGCCCGGCATGGCGCTCCGGCGGCTTCGACCGGGTGCTGGTGGACGTCCCCTGCTCCGGCCTCGGCGCGCTGCGCCGCCGCCCGGAGGCGCGGTGGCGGCGCCGGCCGGCGGACATCGCGGCGTTCGGCCCGCTCCAGCGGGACCTGCTGCGCGCGGCCGTCGAGGCCACCCGCGTCGGCGGCGTCGTGGGCTACGCGACCTGCTCGCCGCACCTGGCCGAGACGCGCGCCGTCGTGGACGACGTCCTGCGCGCCGAGGGCGGCCGGCTCGAGTGGATCGACGCCCGCCCGCTGCTGCCGGGCGTCCCCTCCCTGGGTGAAGGCCCTGACGTGCAGCTCTGGCCGCACCTGCACGGCACGGACGCGATGTACCTGGCGCTGCTGCGCCGGACGGCGTAGCAGCGGTTCGCCGGGGCGGGGCGAGCGCCGGGGCCCGGCGCCGTCCTGGGTCGGGGGTCAGGCGGTGCCGGCGGCGGCTGCGCGCCGCCGGCGCTTTCCGAGGGCGGCCTGGGAGAGGTCCTCGGCCTGGGACCGGAGGTTGCGGTAGCCGTAGCCGCGCTCGGTCAGCCAGGCGGCGGCGGCCGTCTCGGCGCGTTCGGTCGCCTCCAGGATGTCCTTCTCGGCCTCGCCCGAGTCGAGGTAGCGGAAGGTGAAGGCGGCGCGCGCGGTGAGGTCGTAGCTGAGGTGGCCCTCGGGGGTGAACGCGGCGCTCAGGATGTCGTGCTCGCCGGCGCGGGCGAGGAGCTCGGTGCGCTGCTCGTCGGTGAGGCCGTCGAAGACGCCGCGGACCAGGATGCGGAAGGTACGGGTGGACATCCTTCGACCCTAGCCAGGGGTTCGGTGCGGTTCCACCGACTTTCGGGGCCGCCGGCGCGGGCCACCACGGGCCCCCGCCGCCGGAGGTTCGGCGGAGGCCCGGTCGTGTCCGGCCGTGCTCAGGCGTCGGTGGGGACGGCCTCGGTGGCCGGGATCGGGGCGGGGGCCGGGGCCGCGGGCGCGTCCGTCAGGGACGGCCAGCGGATCTGCGTCGCGCACAGCGAGACGATCGCCGCCGAGGCCGCCACCGCGCCCATGCCCCAGGTCAGGCCGCTGCCGTTGGCGATGAACCCGATCACCGCCGGACCGGCCAGCAGACCCGTGGTCCCCATCGCCGCGACCAGCGAGAGCGCGTCGGCCCCCTGCCGGGCCGCCGCCACGTAGACGCACGGGGTCACGGCCGCGACGCCCACGCCGACGCAGGCGAATCCGAGCAGCGTCGGCACCAGGCCGCCGGCCAGCAGAGCCAGGGCCAGCCCGGACCCGGCCAGCAGGCTGCCGGTCCGGACGATGCGGCCGTCGCCGAAGCGGGTGCGCCAGCCGTCGGCGAAGAGCCGGGCCAGCACCATCATGACCGAGACGACCGCGATGCCCAGTGGCGCGAGCGAAGGCGCCGCGTGGACGGCGTCCCTGAGGTAGAGCGCCGACCAGTCGTTCATCGCGCCCTCGGTCACGGTGCCGAAGACCATGGCGAGGCCCATCCAGACGGTCACCCGGGACGGCAGGGTGAGGCCCCGCCGCTTCGGCCCGGCCGGGGCGTTCGCACGGGCGTCCGCGGGGGCGTCCGCCGGGACGTCCGCGGCCGCCGGCTGCCGGTCGTCCGTCAGCAGCCCCGGCCGGGCGAGGCCGAGGACCAGCAGGAGCAGCGCGGCCGCCACCCCGAAGTGGACCTGCAGGGACGTGGTGAACGCGTTGACGAGCGAGGCGAGCAGCGCGGCCAGCAGCGAGCCGCCGCTGAACGTGGCGTGCAGCCTGGACATCGCGGTCCGTCCGTGGGCGAGCTCGAGCGCGGCGCCCTGTGCGTTCATCGCGACGTTCAGGCACCCGACCGCGACGCCGTCGCAGAAGACCACGAGCAGGGTGACGGGGTAGGAGGGCGCCACCGGGAGCGCCAGCAGCACCGCGGCCAGGGCGAGCGCGGAGAGCACCGACAGCAGCCGCGAGCCCAGCCGCTTCATCAGTACCGTGACCAGCGGGAAGGAGACCGCCGCCCCGATCCCGCAGACCATCAGCAGCAGGCCGATCTCGGCCTCGCCCAGACCGAGCCGGGTCCGTAGGGCGGGAAGGCGCGAGACCCAGGTCGCGTACTGGAAACCCAGGAAGAGGAAGAGTGCCGCGATGGCCAGGTGGGCCCGGCGGTACTCGTCGCGAACGCGGAACATCGGCATCAGCCCACCTCGACTCTGGGTGCCGACCCGGCCAGCAGGTCGTAGGCGTGCGGGGCGGCGTCCGGGACCGTCGGGGTGGCGGCCAGGGACATCGACATGTAGACGGCGCGGTCGCCGTAGCTCGCCGGCAGCTCCACCGAGGGATCGGCGCGGTAGCCCAGCGGCGCCCAGAGGACGTCGCTGCCCCGGACCGCGACCAGGGAGACGGTGGCGAAGCCGCGCGCCCGCGCCGTCCCGGCGAGGTGGTCGAGCATCACGGACGCCAGACCGCGGCCGCGCAGCTCCTCGGCGATGACCAGGTCGTGCGCGTGCATGTTGTCCGGCGCGGCCGCGGGGTCGTCGGGGCCGGCGGCCTCGGCGCGGCTCAGGTCCGGGCACCGGTACAGCGGGTAGGGCAGCGCCAGCAGGTAGCCGCCGAACCGCCCCCGGTACTCCAGCGCGAAGCAGGTGTCGGGCGAGGCCCGGCCGCGGGACTCCAGCGCGGCCCGGCCCTCGGAGAGACCGCTCGCGGCGTAGGCGCGCTCCTCCAGCGCCACCACGCCGTCCCAGTCGCCGGGGGCCAGCGGGCGGATGCGGATGCCGTCGGGTGTCTCGGCCATCTAGGAGGAACCTCCGGGGGAAGCGGCGCCGGCACGGACGCAGGTGTACGGGAGCGGCTGGAAGCCGTTGAAGCCCTGAGTCATGTACGCGGTGGCGTACGCGCCGCAGGAGAAGATCCAGACCGGGTCGCCCGAGGCGGCGGCGGCCGGTACCCGGACCAGTCCGTCCTCGTGGGCGTAGGCGTCGTCGCTGTCGCAGGTGGGGCCGGCGACCACGGCCGGGACGGTCGCGCCGGGCGTGCCGGACGGGCGCGCGGCGGCGTGGGTGGGGAACTCCAGCCGGTACTGCAGTTCGTCCATCTCGTACAAGCCGTTGAACTTCCCGCAGCTCAGGTAGAGCCAGTGCCGGTCCTCCCCGGACGGTTCCCGGCGCGCCGTCAGCCGGGCCACGTGGGCGCGGATGGCCCCGTGGTCGGCGACGAGGTGGCGCCCCGGCTCCAGCAGGAAGTCCAGCGGGGACGACGACACCTCACGGAGCCGCTGCACGCCCTCCCGGATCACCGCGAACATCTTGTCCACCGGCGGGTCGAGCGGCCGGCCCCGCTTGTCGAGGACCCCGAGGGCGGGCAGACCGCCGCCGAGGTTGACGTGGTCCAGCAGGATGCCGCGCCGGTTCAGCGTCCCGACCACGGCGGCCAGCAGTTCCAGCGCGCTCTGCCAGGCCTCGGAGGTCATCTGCTGCGAGCCGACGTGGACCGAGAGCCCGGCCGGGGTCAGCCCCGCGGTCCGCGCCGCCTCCAGGATCAGGACGGCGTCCTCGGGCGAGCAGCCGAACTTCCGGCTGAGCCCCCAGAGGGCGCCCTCGCCGCTGGTGGCGAGGCGGCAGAACACCCGGGAGCCCGGGGCGTGGACGGCGATCGCCGCCACGTCCGCCAGGCTGTCGGTGGCGAAGTCCCGCACGCCGAGCCGGTACGCCTCGGCGATGTTGCGGTCGGACTTGACGGTGTTGCCGTAGTGGATCCGCCCGATCGGGACGCCGGCCCGCAGGGCCTGCTCGATCTCGTGCGGGCTGGCCGCGTCGCAGCCGGCGCCGAGCTGCGCCAGGCAGGCGAGCACCTCGTCCACCGGGCAGGCCTTCAGGGCGAACCGCACGCCGACCCCGGGCAGTTCGCGCAGCAGCGCCGCGTACTGCGCCTCGATGCCGTCCAGGTCGTAGATGATGCGGTCGTCGGTGGCGGCCGCCAGGGCGGCGCGCAGGGTGCTGTCGTGCGGGAACGTCGGCTGCCGGGGCGTCGTGACCGACGGCTGCGGGGGCGTCCCGTGGGATGCCCGGCGGGGTGCCGGGTCGGGCGATCGGTCGGGCGCCTGGCCGGGAGCTTGGCCGGGAGCTTGGCCGGGAGCTTGGTCGGATGCCGGGTCGGGCCCCTGCCGGGGCGCCCGCTCGGCCGTCTGCCGGCAGCTGCGGAGCGCCGTCCCCGCGCGGCCGGTGGGCGTACGGCCCGTTCTCGTCCCGCTCATCGGGCCGTCCGGTCGAGTCCGGTGGCCCGGGCCGCCGCGACCAGGGGGGCCCAGGCCTCGATCAGCCGCGCGAAGTCCTCGGTGTCCGCCTGCGCCTCGTCCAGCAGGCGCTGCCGCCGTGACGCCAGGTGGTCGGCGAACTCGGCGTACCTGCCGCCCAGTCGGCGGTAGCACCGGTCGAGGACGGCCAGCCGGCGGACGTTCTCGGCGCGGTCGGCGCCGGTGCTGCGCCGCACCGCGGCCGCGACGGCGTCCGCGCGGACTCGGTGCTCCTCGTCGAGGAGGGCCTGCGCCGCGTCCTCCATGAAAGAGTAGACGGGGTGGAGGTAGAGCATCGACAGCAGGAACTTGGCGAACCGCAGCTGGTAGGCGGTGAATCCGGGCCCGGTCCGGCGCTCGGGCGTGTAGTAGTTCACGATGTTGCGGTTGTGCACCACACCGGGCAGCGTCGCGTCGCGGACCACGTGGAGCAGGAAGTAGTCGCTGCCGATGGTGTCGGTCGCCGGCGGCAGCGGGACGCGCTCGTACACCTGGTGGTCGAGGGCGATGTTGCACATGTCCACCCGCCAGATGTCCGGCAGGTCCAGGACCGACCGGTCCGCGCGGAAGGGCTCGGTGCCGGCGCCGACGAAGGAGTCGTCGACCAGCTCCCGCCGTTCGTCCTCCGTGGTGCCCGTCGGGGCCCAGAGGCCCACCACCTCGTAGTAGGCGGCCTCGTCCAGTTCGCGGATCTCGCCGATGTCGACGGAGAGTTCACCGACGAAGGAGCTGCCGACCATGGCGACCGGCTTGTGGGCGTGCACCTGGGCCAGGGCGGTCTCGGTGACCGCGCCGGCGGCGTCGGCGGCGCGCCGGCCGATCGAGAGCAGCTCGTGGTGGATCGGGAACACCGGTCGGCCGTCGAGGAGTTGGTAGGCGCTGTCGGAGTCGCGGCGGTGCACGGAGGTGCAGCCGAGGGCGGCGGCGAACAGGAACGCCCGGTTGGTGCAGGCCCCGTAGGAGACGGCGTCCGGGAGCATGAGGTCCAGCAGCGTGTCCGGCTCGGCGGCGGCTGCACGGTGGATCACCGCGCGCAGGAAGGCGCGCTGGCGGGCCTCGTCGAAGTGGTGCACGACCACGCCCGGTACGTCGGGAAGCGCGGCAACGGCCTTGGCGTGCACGGCGAACGTCGGCTCGTCGGAGGAGTCGAGGATCAGCAGGTGCACCTCGGCGCCGAAGTGCTCGGCGGCGTGGGCGGCCTCCTCGCCGATCGCCGCGACGGTGTCGGCACAGGGCCGGTTGGTGGGCAGGGTCAGGCAGATCCGCGGTCCTGCGGTGGGGCTGGTGGTCACTGGTCGGCGTCCTGCGGTGCGGTGGCGGGCTCGGTAAGGGGCGCGGGGGAGTTCCCGGTCGGGGTGCGGGTGCCGGCTGCGCTGCCGGCGGGGGTCGGCGCCGCGGTGCCCTTCGGGTCCGGGCCGTGCCAGGAGCGGAGGCCGAGCAGCTTCTCGCCGAGCTCGTCCAGCTCCGCGCGGCCGTACCGCAGCGACTCGTGGCGGCGCGCGTCGCCCACCAGCGTGCGGTTCCAGGTCGGTGTGGAGAGGTCGCGCCAGGACGCGATCCGCGAACGCCGGAGCTCCTCGTGCTCCTCCAGCGCGGGCATCATCGAGAGGTACTGCACGGCCCGGACGCCGTCCGCCGAGGTGTTGCGGGCGACGCCGTGGGCCAGCAGCCCGTTCCAGATCAACAGGTCACCGGCCTGCAATTCGGGCCGGATGACCGGGAATTCGGACCGGTCGATGGCCGGTCGGATCGGGTCGCGGTCGGCCGGCTGGGTGGCCTGCCACTGGTTGAAGCGCCGGAACAGCTCGGGGTTGCACTGGAAGCCGCCCTGGTCCGGGCGGGTGTCGTCGAGCGCGATGATGCCCTGGACGCGCTGCGGCAGCATGCCCTGGGTGGTGTCGACGTCCCAGTGCAGCTCGATGTCGAAGCCCGTGTCGGTCGGCTCGATCAGCGCGCGGTCGCGGGTGCGGACGTTCGGCGGGTTGAGGTTGAGCCGGTCCAGCGTCACCCACAGCTCCTCGCAGTCCCAGACGTCGACGAACGCGTCGTAGACGCGCTGCGACTGCCGGCTGTCCCAGAGCAGTTGGTGCTGGTAGGCCTCGACGAAGCCGTAGACGTGCAGGTGGAGGTCGAGCTCGTCCCGGAACTCCCGCTCCTCGTACCAGCTTTCCGGATCGTTCGGGTCGAGTCCCTGGAACTCCCAGGCGAAGTCGAGCAGTTTGCGGGCCGCCTCGGCCGGGATCGCCTCCTTCACCACGACGTAGCCGTAGGTCTGCCAGAACGCGTAGTCCTCTGCGGAGAGGACGCGCAGCGGGCGCGTCTTCTCGATGTCCTTCAGCGGGGTGCGGGCGAGGTAGGACTCGCCGTCGTTGCTGAAGTACGGGCGGTCCGACGCGGCGCGGTAGAGGTATCCGTCAGGGGCGGGCATGTGATCACTCCAAGGGCGTGCTGGACCCGACCGGGTGGGTGTGCGGGCGTACGGGCGTGCGGTCGGGTCGGCGTCCGGGCGGAGGCGCGGCGGCGGGCACGGCGGTGCCGCGGTACGCGCCGGGGCCGGCGTGAAGGGTGGGCGGGTGAAGGGGTGGTGCGTGAGGGTGGTGCATGAAGGGGTGGGTCCGCCGCGGCGGACGGCTCGGGGCGTGGGCCGGTGCCGTCGGTCGAGGGCGCGGCGGGTGCGGGCGGCGCGGCCGTCCGTGCGGACGAGGCCGGGCCGGGGTTCCTTCCTCCTTCTGCACTGCTCCGGTCTGCGCCGATCGGCGTGCTCGTCACAGGGCGTTGACGCCTTGGTGGACATGCGGTGGGACCGGCCAACTCGCATGTCCGGCATGGCGTCCCGCCGGGACTCTCCGCCGTGTCGAACGTTCTTGCCCCTACGGTGGACTAGACCAACTTCCGGTGTCAACCCTTGTCCGGCGGTGGCCGGATGACGGCGGCTCCGTCACCCGGACCGGCGGTGACCTGCAGCGGTCCGGCAGCGTGAAATCGGCCGGGCGGGTGCCGGGTGAGTGCTGGGCGGACTGCCCGAAGGGGCAGTGTGCCGTGCCCGTTCGGGCTTCGCGAGGGGCTGCGGGAACGGTCCCGGCGGCGTTCGGGAGGGCGAACGCGCGGGCGCCCCGGGTCGGCCGTGGATTCGGCCGGCCCGGGGCGCCCGGTGTGCGGTCTTTCGGTGCCCCCGGTGGATCCGCTGGATCGGGTGGATCCACCGGGGGCGGTGGCTCAGTAGCCCTGGACGGTCACCCAGTCGCCGGACTGGGACTTGGGCACGTTCACGGTGGTGTGCCAGAGCCGGGTGTTGGACGAGCAGTCGGTCGAGGAGTAGGACTGCAGGTTGACGTCGTACTTCCACCACCAGCCGGCAGCCGCCTTGCTGGTCTCGTTGAAGTAGTAGAGCCGGAAGCAGCCCTCGTTCCACTCGTTGTCGTTGTTGTATCCGGAGATCTTGAACGACTGGGCGATGTTCGAGTTGTTGTGCCAGGCGATCTGCTGCCCGTTGGTGCCGGCCGAGGCCGGGGTCGCGGTCGCGACCAGGGTTGCGGTGGCCATGGCGGCGACGGCCAGGGCGCCGACGCGAGCCGAGACGGACTTGCGCATGCTGAAGACTCCCCCGTGGAGATCGATGTGCACGCCACAAGATCGCGGCGGCCGCGGACGATGCTAGCCCTCGACGGGGATGCCCGGCCGGGATTTTCGGAACCATCCGATCGAATGCATGGCTGCCCCGCAGGTCAGGCCGGTGCCGGGCGTCCGGACGCGTCCTGGTGGGGACGGTGGCCGGCCCCCGCAGGGGCCGTTCGTCTGCCACCGGCGCGTCTCCTGCCCCGGCCCGCCGACCCGACCGGCGTCGGCCGGGTGTGTCAGGCTGGTGGGGACGGGCTGGAGCGCGACCGAGGTCGGGAGGCTCGCGATGGCCGAGATCAGGGTGAACGGGGTGTCGCTGTACTACGAGGCCCGGGGCTCCGGGCCGGGCGTGGTGCTGGTCCACGGGTCCTGGAGCGACGCCGACAGCTGGGCCCGGGTGGTGCCCGGGCTGGCCGAGCAGGCCGGCGTCGTCGCCTACGACCGGCGCGGGCACAGCCGCAGCGAGGACCTGCTCACCCAGGGATCGGTGCACGAGGACGCCGCCGACCTGGCCGGGCTGATCGAGGGGCTGGACCTCGCGCCCGCCTTCGTCTGCGGGGACTCCTACGGCTCGCTGATCACGCTCCGGCTGGCCGCCGCCCGGCCCGACCTGCTGCGCGGGATCGCCGTCCACGAGCCGCCCGGGACGTCCCTGCTGCTCGCCGACCCGGACCTGCGGCCGATCGGGACGGCCTTCGCCGGCCGGATCGCCGCCGTGCGGGAACTGCTGGAGCAGGCTGAGTCGGCCGCGGCGGCCGAGCTGTTCGTGGAGACCCTGGCCTTCGGCCCGGGCGCGTGGGCCCAGCTGCCCGCCCCGATCCGGCACACGTACGTTCGCAATGCGCCGACCTACCTGGACGAGCTGCGCGACCCGGACGCGCTGGACCTCGACCTCGCCGCGCTGTCCCGCTACCCGGAGCCCGCGCTGCTCACGCAGAGCGACGACAGCGCGCCGATGTACGGGGAGGTGCTGGACCTGATCGACCTCGCGCTGCCGAAGCCCGAGCGGCACCTGTACGAGGCCGCCGGTCACGCTCCGCACCTGTCGCAGCCGGAGGAGTGGGTGCGGGTCACCCTGCCCCGCATCCTGGGGTAGGTGAGGCGGGAGCGGGGGCGGGCGCGCGCGGGGGGGCGCCCGCCCTGCTCGGTGGGCGCCCGTTGAGCGCCCGCCCGTCGAGCGCCCGCCCGTGACCGCGGTACGACGTGAAATCCCACCCGTAGCCGCCGGTACCGCGGTTGCCGAGCCGGGCCGTTCCCGTGCCCAGGCCGTTCCCGTGCTCAGGCGGTGCCCGGGGTCTTGCGGGTGGTCACGTTCATCCGGTTCCAGGCGTTGGCGGTGAAGACGAGCGCGATCAGCTGGGCCAGCTGCTGCTCGTCGAAGTGCTGTGCCGCCTCGTCGTACACCGCGTCCGAGACGCCCTGCGGCAGCAGCGTCACCGCCTCGGCCAGCGCGAGCGCCGCCCGCTCCTGGGCGGTGTAGAGGGAGGACTCCTCCCAGGCGCCCAGCTGGTGGACGCGCTCCTCGCTCTCGCCGGCCTTGCGGGCGTCGGTGACGTGGTAGTCGATGCAGTAGGCGCAGCGGTTGATCTGCGAGACGCGGATCTGCACCAGCTCGACGAGCACGGGGTCGAGGCCCTGCCGGGCGGCTGCATCCAGGGCCAGGACGGCGCGGAAGACCTTGGGGGCAGCGGTGGCGAAGTTCATGCGCTGGGGGATCTGGACCGTTGTCATGTGAACGAGCCTAGGAGAGGCGGTGGCCCGAACCATGGTGCACTCTCGGTATGGGTTCGTGGGTCAATTCGGTGGTGTCACGACCGCGGCCGTCAGGCGCCCAGAGCCTCCCGCACCGCGTCGACCAGGCGGTCGGCGCGGGCGTCGCCGTGGCCGATCATGCGGTTGGCGACGTAGGCGAAGCCGATGCCGAACTCGTCGTCCCCGAAGGCGAACTGGCCGCCCGCGCCGTCGTTGCCGAAGCTACGCGCGCCGAGCATCGGGCGGAAGGCCGGGGAGCCGAGCAGCACGCCGGAGCCCCAGCGGGCGCCCATGTCGAAGCCCAGGAAGCCGGCGCCGGAGGAGAGTTCGCGCAGCGCGCCGGTCACCGTCGCGGGGGAGAGCAGCCGCGCCCGGCCGTCGACCCCGGTGACCGCGGCCGCGTACACACCGGCCAGACCGGTGGCGGAGGCGACGGCGCCCGCGCCCGGCAGCTCGATCGCGTGCAGCGCCGGGTCGTTCCAGCCGTGCGGCTGGTCCAGGCCGGGGAAGACCAGTGCACCGTTCATCGTCACGATCCGGGTGAGCAGGTGCTCGGGGCCGGGCATCGGGCGGCGCCCCTCCGCCTCCACCAACCGTGCCAGTCGGCCGAGTTCGACCTCCGGCAGGCCGATCCAGGCGTCCAGGCCGAGCGGCTCGCCGATCGCGGTGCGGAAGTACGCCCCCGGCGTCAGCCCGGTGATCCGGCGGACCACCTCGCCGACCAGGAAGCCGAGCACGTGGCCGTGGTACTCGTGGCTGGCGCCGGGCTCCCAGAGCGGTCGCTGCTCCTCGATGGCGCGGACGACTGGCGTCCAGGCGGCGATCTCGTCGAAGGCGGGGGAGGCGTCCAGCGCGGGCAGGCCGGCCCGGTGGCCGAGGACCATCCGGCAGGTGATCGCCTCCTTGCCGTGCTGCGCGAACTCGGGCCAGTAGCGGGCCACCGGGGCATCGAGGTCGAGGAGGCCCTGCTCGGCGAGCAGATGGGCGGTGACGGCGACCAGGCCCTTGGCGCAGGAGAACACGGGCACGAGCGTGTCCGCCGTCCACGGGCGCCCGGTCTGCTCGTCGGCGGTGCCGGCCCAGAGTTCCACCACCTTGCGACCGCCGGCGAACACCGTCACGGCGGAGCCGAGTTCGGGGAAGTCGTCCCAGTTGCGGGCGAACGCGTCGGCCACCTTGCCGAAGCCCTCGTCGGCCCACCCGTGCTGCTGCCGTTCCATTGCCGCCGTCCTGTTCCCGTTGGTCCGGTCGCTGCCGATCGGCAGCCCCTGCTGCGTCGTCCGAGGTGGTCGCAGGGGGATTCGGACGTGCCGGTCCGACGGTGCGACCACGATCGAGGACCGGGACACGCTACGGGAGAGGGCCTGGCGGACGGAACCGATTTCCGCAGGGACGGCGGCGTGCCCGGGGCGCTGCGGGGTGGCGAGCCCGGCCCGCCGGCGGAAGGACCTCGGCTCCACCGTGTGGGAAGCGCAAGGGAGGTGACGCTAAGGTGCCAGGCGTGACAGCAGTGAGCGGGGCACTGATCGGGGGCCGGTACCGGCTTCTGGAGTTGATCGGGCAGGGCGGCATGGGCCGTGTGTGGCGGGGGCAGGACACGACGCTCGGACGGGACGTCGCGGTCAAGGAGGTGCTGCTTCCGCCGGGAGTCGGCGAGCGCGAGCGGGACGAGTTGGTCCAGCGCGTACTGCGCGAGGCCCGGGCGGCGGCGCGGCTCAACCACCCCGGCATCGTCACCGTGCACGACGTCGTCGAGTACGAGGGCGCCCCCGTCATCGTGATGGAGTACGTCACCGGCAGGTCGCTCGCCGCGGCGCTCGCCCGCGGCGGTGCACTGCCGGTGGAGCGGGTCGCCGAGCTCGGCGTGGCGATGGTGAAGGCCCTGCAGCGCGCCCACGCGGCCGGGATCGTCCACCGCGATCTCAAGCCCGACAACGTCCTGCTGACGGACGATCGGGTCGTCATCACGGATTTCGGCATCGCGCACATGGCCGACGCGACCACGGCGCTCACCCGCACCGGCGCGGTCATCGGCACCCCCGCCTTCATGGCCCCCGAGCAGTTGGAGGGGCGGCCGCCCACCCCCGCCAACGACCTGTGGTCGCTGGGCGCGACGCTCTACGCGGCGGTCGAGGGGGAGGCGCCGTTCAGCGGCACGACCTTCGGCGCCCTCTGCGTCGCCGTGGTGACCAAGGAGCCGAGGCCGCCCGTCCGTGCGGGCGTCCTGGCTCCGGTGCTGGCCGCGCTGCTCGCCAAGGACCCGGCTCACCGGGCCACGGCGGAGCAGGTGCTCGCGGCGCTGGAGACGGTGGCGCGGACGGGTGTGCTGCCCGGCGGCCTGCCGGTCGGGCCGGTGCCGGTGCCGACGGCGTTGGACGCCGGGCCGGTGCCGGGCGGGGCGGTTCACGGCGGCGTCGCGGCGGGCGGGGCCGGTGCGGCCGAGCCGTTCCGGACGGGGCGGGTGCAGGTCGGGCCGGTGGCGTCGGACGTGCAGCCCGATCCGGTCGGTCAGGCCGGGGTGCCCGGGCAACCGGGAGGGTACGGGCAGTCGGGAGGGGTTGGGCAACCGGGAGGGTTCGGGCAGTCGGGAGGGTTGGGGCAGCCGACCGCACCCGCGGCGGATGCCGTGAACGCCCCACCCGCCGTACCGCCGCGCGCGGGGGCGTACCCCGTGCCGTCGTACCCCGTGACGTCGCCCCTCGCGCCCGTTCCCGGCACGCCGGGGCCCGGGGCGTCCGTCCCCGCCGCCCGTTCCGGGCCGACCGCGGTCGGGGCTGCGGTGGTGCGGTTCCTCGGCTGCGTGGGCCTGATCTGGGCCATCGGCGCCCTGCTGCCCTGGAACAACCTGGGGGACGTGCCGGAGAGCTACTTCTTCATCGCCCTGATGGTCACCGCGGTGCTCGCCCTCCTGCACGCCCTGCCCCGGCCCCGGTGGCACCCCGCCGCGGTCTGGGCGGCCACGGTGACGGCCGACGTGGGCCTGTTCTTCCTCACCAAGGCCGTGCTCCTCGCCTGGCTCGGCGCGCGGACGATCGGCTTCGGCGAGCTGCCGTGGCAGATCGTGGTGAACATGCTGATCCTGGGCACCGGCGCCTGGCTGCTCTGGTTGGTCGTCCCGGGAAGTCGCCAACGCTCCTGACCTGCCGGGGAGTTCGCCGTGGGGCAGGGCGGTTCGTGCTACCCGGCGGGCGACGTGGTCCGCCTGGTGGACTGCCGGCGGAATGTGCTGGACAGCGGACCCGGCGCGTCCGATGGTGGGCGGCATGGAGTTCACCCATCTCGGCCGCACCGGCCTGACCGTCTCCCGGCTCTGCCTGGGCACCATGAACTTCGGCCCGCACACCGAGGAGTCTGACGCCCACCTGATCATGGACACCGCCCACGAGCGGGGCATCAACTTCTTCGACACGGCCAACGCGTACGGGCGGGACAGCGAGGGCAACCTCAAGGGCCGGACCGAGGAGATCATCGGCAGATGGTTCGCCCGGGGCGGCGGCCGCCGCGAGCGGACCGTACTGGCCACCAAGGCGTACGCCCCGATGGGGGAGTGGCCCAACCAGGGCCGCCTCTCCGCCCTCGCCATCCGCCGCGCCGTCGAGGACAGCCTGCGCCGGCTGAACACCGACCACATCGACCTCTACCAGATGCACCACATCGACCGGGACACGCCCTGGGAGGAGATCTGGCAGGCGATGGAGGTCCTGGTCGCCCAGGGCAAGATCATCTACGTGGGCTCCAGCAACTTCGCCGGCTGGCACCTCGCCCAGGCACAGGAGTCGGCCCGCGCCCGGCACTTCCTCGGCCTGGTCAGTGAACAGTCCCTCTACAACCTGCTCGACCGTGCCGTCGAGCTGGAGGTGATCCCCGCGCTCCAGCACTACGGCCTCGGGCTCCTGCCGTGGTCGCCGCTCCGCAGCGGCCTGCTCGGCGGCGTGCTGCGCAAGGAGCGGGAGGGCGCCGCCGTCCGCGGCGCCACGGGCCGCGCCGCCGAGATCCTCGCCGCCAACCGCGATCGCATCCGGGCCTACGAGGACTTCGCCGCCGAGCTCGGCACCGACCCCGCCCACCTCGCGCTCGCCTGGCTCCTCGCCCGCCCCGCCGTCACCGCCCCGATCATCGGCCCGCGAACCCCGGACCACCTCGACGCCGCGATCGCCGCCCTCGACCTGGAACTCGACCAGAAGACCCTCGACCGTCTCGACGAGATCTTCCCCGGGCACCGGCCCGCCCCGGAGGACTACGCCTGGTAGGCGGTGCCGGGCGCGTACGGCGTCCGTGGGCCCGGGTGGCTCCCGGCCGCCCGGTTCTCGGCCGTGCCCACGTCTCGGTCCCGCCTAGTTCTCGGTCCCGCCTGGTTCTCGGTCCCGCCCGGTTCTCGGCCCCGCCCGTTTCCGGGCGCGGGGCCGAGTCACGTCGGTGGCCGGGAGTCGAGTCGGGGTGGAGGGGACGGACCGGCCGCGCGACGGGGCGGGCGGGCCGACCGCGGCCTGCCCGCCGGTCACCGGGGCTCGCTGTGGTAGCACTGCTCCATGACGGAAAGGCCTGCCCGGCGGGGCAGTTATCACCATGGGGACCTGGCCGAGGCGCTGGTGACGGCGGCGTTCGAGCTGTTGGACGAGGAGGGCCAGGCCGGGGTCAGCGTCCGGGAGGTGGCGCGGCGGGCGGGGGTGTCGGCCGGGGCGCCGTTCCGCCACTTCGCCGACCGGCAGGCGCTGTTGACGGCGCTGGCGGACCGGGTGCTGGCGGACTTCGAGGCGTGGCAGCGGGCCGCGGTCGAGGGCGACGAGGGGTCCGCGCTGCGCGCGACCGGGCTGGGTTTCGTCCGGTACGCCATCCGGCACCCGCACCGGTTCGAGCTGGTGCGGTCGCGGGTCTTCGCGCCCTCGCGGCAGCCCGAGCTGGAGCGCCGGCTGGAGGGGATCGACGAGGCCTATGCCGAACTCATCGTCGCCGACCAGGAGTCGGGCCGGCTCCGGCCGGGGGACCCGGCGTTGGTGGGACTGGCCGCCCAGGCGCTGGTCTGCGGGCTGGCGCAGCTGATCATCGACGGGTACCTGCCGATCGAGAAGGCGGAAGTGCTGGCCGCGCAGGTGCTGGACACCTTCGGTCAGGGGATCGCCAACCCCCGCTGAGCTAAAGGCATTTGGCCTTGCGTCAAACCTTGACCGGGTGGTCGGCCGCTGATGTAATCACCGCTTACATGGGTGGACGGAGACAGCTGGAGGCCGATGTGTTCGCCAAACCGAATCCCGGCTACACCACCGCGGGTGCCACCGGGGACACGGTGGTGCTGCTGATCGGCATGCGCATCAACCGCTTCTGGGCCGTCCACCACTGGGGGCCGGTGATGGCGGCGATGTTCCGGATGCTGCACGAGCTGGCCAGGGCCCCCGAGCGCGGGCTGCGCGGACGGATCCTGCTGACGGCCTCGCCGCGGACGTACTACGTCGTCCAATACTGGGAGTCGAAGGAGAAGCTCTACCAGTACTCCGCCGCGCCGGACGCCTTCCACCGGAAGGCCTGGGGCATCGCCAACCGCAAGGTGAAGGCGGGGAGGACCCGGCAGCACGTCGGGCTCTGGCACGAGACCTACGTCGTGCCGGAGGGGTCGTACGAGGCGATCTACTTCGACATGCCGCCGTTCGGCCTGGCGGCGGCCCACGGCGCGCTGCCGGTGGAGCGGCGCGGGCGCCGGGCGGCGGACCGGCTCGCGTACCGGTCCAAGGCCGCGGCGGACACGGTGGGCACTGAGGGCGCGGCGGGCCCTGCGGAGGCAGCGGGCACCGCGGAGGCGGCGGGCAGGGAGGGGGCGGCCGGCGGGGAGGACGGCGTGCCGAAGGCCGCCGCCGGCGGTGGTCCGGCGGACGGTGGCGCGGCCGTCGCCGGGGGTGCCGGCGAGGCGCGCTCGGACGCTGCGGCTCAGTAGAGCAGGCCGCCCATGTGGTCGTCCCCGGCGAGGAGTTGCCAGGAGTGGTCCGGGGTCGCGAAGGCCTCGGGGTCGACGGCGGCCACCGCGTGCTCGGCCACGTGGCCCAGCAGCGCCTGCGGGTCGAAGACCGCCCAGGCCGTGCGGGTCCGCCCGTCCTCCCAGCGCCGCCACTCGGCACGCAGCCGCTCGCGCGTCCAGAGCGCGAACAGCAGCGCGGAGAGGTCCCGGTTGAGGTAGGCCGCGGGTACGCCTGGGTCGTGCCAGGCGGGCAGCTCCAGCCGGCCGGTGGCACCGTCGAGGGCGATCACCAGGTCGTGCGGCCAGTGCGCGAGGGCGAGGTGGTCGCGCTGGTACTCGCGCTCGGCGGCCGATTCCGCCTCGTCGGCGGAGCCGAAGTCCTCCGGGTGGGCCGCGGCCATCGTCCGCAGCGGCCCGGTGGCGGCGACGTCGAGCAGGGCGCCGCCGACCGGCAGGCCGAGCTCGGTGAGCAGTCGGCGGGTGGGGCCGTGGGTGAGTACGTCCGGCAGCTCGTCGGGGTGGAAGCGCCGGATGCCCGCGGTGTCGGTGCGGGCGCTGAGCTCGGCGAGGTCGGCGACGAGCTCGGGGGTTATCTCGTACGCCAGGGAGCCGGGCCCGTCCGGAACGCCGGGCAGGGCGCCCCAGGCGAGGGAGCGGACCAGCAGGGCCGTGTCCCAGTGCGCAGGCGGGGCGGCGTCGTCCCGGAACAGTGCCGGGTCGATCGCCCGCATCCGCTGCCGGACGACGTCGACCACCCCGGCGACGACCGCCGGTCCGCGCTGGCCGTCGATCGCCTCGGGCTCCTCGGCGGCCAGGGCCGCCGCGTCGACCTCGCGGAGCAGCTCGACGAGCTGGGGCAGACCGGTCGCGAGCGGGTCGCGGCGGAGCACGCCGGCGCGTCGGCCGGCCAGGAAGACCTCGCCGGTCACGCCGTCGAGGAGGACGGCGTCACCCTGGTGGGCGGCGTGGGCGGTGTAGGTGGTCTCGCCGAGGACGAAGAGGTGTTCCTTGCCGCCCTCCTCCGCCGCGTCGCTGAACGCCTCCAGGGGTGGCGCGCCGAGGGTATAGAAGTCGAGGAAGGCGGCCGTCTCCGGCACTCCCTCCGCAGTCAGGAAGTCCCGGCTGGGCTGGTGCGCGAGCCCGTCCGGCAGCTCCGCGGACTCCAGCCGCAGGCGCCCGCCCCAATCCTGCTCGATGCCCACGCCTGGCCACCCCCGGGTTGATGATCGTTGATCACCGCCGACCCTAGCGGGCCTCACCGACAGCGCTGCGGCCAGGGCGGCCCATGGCGGCTCGGCCCGGCTCAGGGCAGCTCAGGGGGCTCAGGGCGTCTCGTGGCGGGGGCGGTGGTGGTGAGTGGTGGTGGGCGCGGCGGGTGGCGCGGTCGGGGGTGTCGTGCGGCGGCGGAGCCCGTCCGCCGTGAGAGCGTCGGTGCATGGTGGTCGCGGAGGAAGGCGGACGCGGGGCGGCCGTGGTGCACGAGGTGCCGTACTACGCGCAGTGGGAGTCGCCCGAGCTGGTGCGGGAGATCATCGCCGGCTCGGTGAGTGCGGCGGACGATCCGCGCTGGGGCGCGTCGGGGGCCGCCACACCGGAGGAGTACGAGTACTGGTCCTGGCGGCTCTGCGGGGTCGCCTGCCTGCGGATGGCGCTCGACCACTGGTGGGGCGTCGCGCCGTCGGCGATGACGCTGGCCGGTGAGTGCCTATCGGCCGGCGCCTACGAGCGTGACGGCGACCGGGTGCGCGGGCTGATCCACACGCCCTTCGCCACCTACGTCCACGATCGCTGGGGACTCACCGCTCAGGCAAGGGAGTTGACGCCCGAGGAGGTGTCGGCCGAGGTGGCCGCCGGGCGGCTGGTCATGCTGTCGGTGCACCCGGCGGTCCGGCACCCGGACGGGCCCGAGCCGCAGCGGCGGGGCGGGCACCTGGTGCTCGCGGTGGGTACGACGGGGACGGCGCTGGTGATCCACAACCCTTCGGGGTTCGCGGGCGAGTCGCAGGCGTACGCGCACGTCCCGTGGCGGCACTTCGAGCGGTTCTACTCCGGCCGGGGGATCGTCCTCGGCCCGCCGGAGGCCGTCGACGGTTGAGGTGGTCGAGGTGGCCGAGTCGGGTGGCCGGTGGCCGGTGGCCGGTGGACGTCCGGCCGCGCTGGGCGTGACCCGTTCGGGTGAGCTGCGCCGCGCGTGAGCTGCGCCGCGCGCGAACCCGCCTCGGTGGCGGTCGCACGCGGCGCGGGGTATCGGCTCACGCACGGGTCAGGCCGTCGTCTCCGGCAGTCCGATCGGATTGACCGGGGGCAGGGCGGCGCGACAGAGTGCCGCGATCGGCTTGAGCGCGCCGGCGAGCCGGTCCAGTTCGGCGCGCGGCTGGTCCTGCCAGACCCGGGCGGCGGCCAGGTCGGTGGCCGCCTCCAGCGCCTGGTGGCGGAGCCGCCCGGACTCGGTGATCGCCCCGTGCTCGGTGAGCCAGCCGCGTTCCGCCAGCCGGGCGGTGGCCGCGTCCCATTCCTCGTCCGTCCAGCCGCGCATCGGCTGGATCGCCTCGCGCCGGGCGTCCAGGGCGCAGCGCACCACCAGCGCCTCACAGCCGTCCAGCCCGGCCGCGACCAGGGCGCCGACGTGCCCGTCGCCCCGGTGCTCGCGCATCACCGTGGCTGCCTGCCAGAGCCGCCCGTACAGGCCGGTCGGCCGGGGGAGCGCGGCGTTCGCGGCGGCCAGCACCCGGCCCGCGCAGTCCAACCGGGAGACGGCCTGCTCCAGCCGCTCGGTGACCAGCTCGATCCGCTCCCGCTCGACGTGTTCGAGCAGCCGTTCCAGCGTCGCCGAGGCTCCCTCGACCCGGGCCGCCAGCGTGGTCTCCGGATCGGCGCGCTTCCAGACGTCCGGGAGCGCGCGCTCCACCATCCCCGGCGCGAACCCGAAGAATGCGGCCACCACCGGCGGGGCGTCCACCGGGCCCAGCGGCGCCGCGCGGCCGGCGAAGTAGCCGCGCCAGCCGCCGCGCAGTCCGGCGGCCTCGAAGGCGGCGCGCGCCTCGGGTGCGAAGTAGGTGATGGCGTGCACCGGCTCGAAGAGCCACCAGAGAGCGCGGGCGGGGTGGACGGGACCGGTCAACGGAGGGCCTTCCTCGGAGGGGAGCGCCGGGGCGCGCGGACGGTGGGAGGCGCCGCACAGGGCGGATGGCCGGCCGCACAAGGCTGATGACCGCGGCGGCGGCCGGGGTAACCCGCATGCGGTGTGACGAGGGTCACGGTGAGGTCTCACGCCTCGGAACCCGCCCCGTTCGGTCCCTCCGGCCTGCCGAGAGATGATGGGCCGAGGTGCCCGTTCCCGGCACCGGAACCCTCGCACGAAGGCATTCGGTAATGGCGCAGATCAACCCCAGCATCCTGTCCGCGGACTTCGCGCGGCTCGCCGAGGAGGCCGAGGCCGTCAGGGGATCGGACTGGCTGCACGTCGACGTGATGGACAACCACTTCGTGCCCAACCTGACGCTGGGCGTCCCGATCGTGGAGTCGCTGGCCCGGGCCACCGACATCCCGCTCGACTGCCACCTGATGATCGAGGACCCGGACCGCTGGGCCCCGCAGTACGTCGAGGCCGGCGCCGGCTCGGTCACCTTCCACGTCGAGGCCGCGGCCGCGCCCGTCCGCCTCGCCCGCGAGATCCGGGCCAAGGGCGCCCGCGCGTCCATGGCTCTGAAGCCCGGCACGCCGATCGAGCCGTTCGAGGACCTGCTGCCCGAGCTGGACATGCTGCTGATCATGACCGTCGAGCCCGGCTTCGGCGGCCAGGCGTTCCTCGACATCATGCTGCCCAAGATCCGTCGCACCCGGGAACTGATCGACAAGCACGGGCTGGAGCTCTGGCTGCAGGTGGACGGCGGGGTCTCGGCGGGCACCATCGAGCGCTGCGCCGAGGCGGGCGCCGACGTCTTCGTGGCCGGCTCCGCGGTCTACGGCGCGGAGGACCCGGCCGAGGCGGTCGCCAAGCTGCGCGCGCTCGCGGACGCGGCGACGGCCGACGCCTGGTGGGCCTGCGGGCACTGAGGCCAGGCGGGGGCACTGGTCACGCGGCGGGCGCCGCCGTCCGCTCACCGCCCGCTCAACGCGTTGCTCGCCCTCCGCTCCGCCGCCGCTTGCCGTCCGACCGCCCGCCGATCGGTCGCGACCGATCGGCGAGCGGTCGGCGCCCGGCTCGCCGGGTGGAGGAACCCGCCGGGGTGCTGGATGATCGTGTTCGACGACCCCGGCCCCGGGCCGGTCCCGACCCGTTCGGTGGAGGATCCGCGACATGAGCAACCTCGACCTCAAGCCCGCGCCGACCCGCTGCGGCGGCGAGGCCGGCGCCGGCCCGGTGAAGGAACTGCTGACCGGCCGTCAGGTGCCCCTCGGCGAGAGCACGGTGGTGCGCCGCCTGCTGCCCAACCTCGGCCGCCGGATGGTCGGCGCCTGGTGCTTCGTCGACCACTACGGCCCGGACGACATCGCCGACGAACCCGGAATGCAGGTCCCGCCTCACCCGCACATGGGCCTGCAGACCGTGAGCTGGCTCCACCAGGGCGAGGTCCTGCACCGCGACAGCCTCGGCAGCCTGCAGACCGTCCGCCCCTACGAGCTGGGCCTGATGACCTCCGGCCGGGCGATCTCGCACTCCGAGGAGTCCCCGCGCCCCCACGCCCGCTACCTCCACGGCGCCCAGCTCTGGGTGGCCCTCCCGGACGCCCACCGGCACACCGACCCGGCCTTCGAGCACCACGCCGACCTGCCCGTCGTCACCGCCCCCGGCCTGCGCGCCACCGTCATCCTCGGCACCCTCGACTCGGCCGCCTCTCCGGGTACCACCTACACCCCCTTGGTCGGCGCGGACCTCGCCCTCACAGCGGGCGCCGACCTCAAGCTCCCCCTCGAACCCGGCTTCGAGTACGCCGTCCTCTCGATGACCGGCAGCGTCCACGTCGACGGCGTCCCCGTCGAGCCGGGCTCCATGCTCTACCTCGGCACCGACCGCCGTGAACTCCCCCTCCTCGCCCGGACCGACGCCGCCGTCCTTCTCCTCGGCGGCGAGCCCTTCGAGGAGCACCTCGTCATGTGGTGGAACTTCATCGGCCGTACGGGCGAGGAGATCTCCCAGGCCCGCACCGACTGGGAACAGGGCACCCGCTTCGGCGAAGTCCGCGGCTACGCCGGCGCCCGCCTCCGCGCCCCGGAGATGCCGCCGACCCCGCTGAAGGCGCGCGGACGGGTGCGCTGACCTGTGCAGATGCCCTCGAAGTCATGCCTGCATGCTCCGCTGCTCACCGGGCTGCTGGGGAGTCTGGGAGCCTTGCTGGAGGACGCACGCTCCTAGGTTTCGACGCCTGACGGAGGTGAGGTCCTCGCTCCTCCTGATTCTCAGGTCTGGGTGTCTGTAGCAGGCTTCAGTCGACTCGATGCTGACCTTTTGCTGACCTTCCTGATGGAAGGTCAGTTAGCGTGATCAGGCGAAGGCCCCTTGAGCGGTCGAGCCCGAGCGCCGCATCGAAGGTCCTTGCCGCTCGTTGGCGGCCTGCCGGTCTGGGTGGTTCTGGACGGCGGCGCGTCTGCGTTCCGTCGTCAGGCCCGCTTAGGTCGGCGCCAGACGGGGGCCGTTCTTGCGATTCGTGAACGAGTAGCCGCGAACGCGCGTCGACGAGCACTGGAGCTGTGGGCTGATCCGGTTGATCGGCCATCGCTGGGGCGGACCCTGCTGGAACGCACATCCGAGCGGGGCTATCTATGGCCTGCTCTTTCTGCTCGCGACAACAACAGCCCCGGCGCGCCGGTCACCACGAGCGGCTCGGTTGCGGACAACACCTGGCACCACGTGGTCCTCCCCGCAGCCAGGGACAACACGGTGCTCTTCCTGGACGGCGTGAAGGTGGGTACCACTGCAGGGGACATCGACCACCTGAGCATGGACCGCGCCTACCTCGGCGGCGGCTACACCGGCAACTGGCAGGGCAACTGGCCCGGCAGTAACGGGGGCTGGTCATGGGTCAACGGCCAGCTCGACGAGGTCGCGGTCTACGACTACCCGCTCACCGGCCAGACCGTCGCCGACCACTACGCCCTGCGCAACGGCAGCTCGCAACTAACCAAGACGGTACTGCCGACCGGACGCAACAGCGCCCCGGGTCGCCTACGACCAGAACACGGAGCGGGTCACCACGGTGACGGACTCCGCCGGCAGCGACTGGAAGATCTCCGAACCGACCTTCACCGGGGGCTCGTTCCTCTACAGCGAGGCGGGCACCGGGCCGCCGGCACCTACCACGACATCCTCCACGTCATGTCGGCCTCGTACAACAGTGTCGACCTGCTGGCCATGGTGCTGCTCGTCCCGAATGTGACTCCCACGGCCACCTCTGGTCCTCAGCCGGATCAGAGCGGACCCGACAAGGCTCCCAGCTGCCTGGACCGTCGCCCGGCAGGTGCTGTTAGCGACAACGGTGGCAAGGGTGGCTGGATCGACTACTGGGACACAGAGGATGTAGTCGACCCAGGTGCGGCGCCGGGTGCAGCGGTCACGAAGCGTCCGACGGGGGCCCATGCATGCCTGGCGGGGGCTCCAAAGGGAAGTCGCGGAATACATGCGACTGGCAATATCACCAGTTGGAGGGAAGCTCAGAGCATTGCTGTGGCGGGTGGATTCCCGCTCGCAGGTAATGAACAGCTTCCGGGAGTTCGAGAGGCATGTCGGAGACGTCATGCGGGAAGGCCAGATCGTTGACTACACAGTCATCCCGCTGTACCAGACTCCTGCCAGTACCATCCCGTTCGGGTTCTCCTTGATGGCCTACAGCCAGTCTTCGAAGGGGATCCCTGACATGATGGAGTACACCTACGTGGACAACGCTCGACTTAACGGTAGAAATCAGGCAATCCCCCTAGGGAATTGACCGTATCCAAGCAGTGGACAGAAGATGAGTGTGGAACTGGACCGTCTTGCCCAATTCTTCGGCGAGCCCTCGCAGCAGCCGACGGCTACGCCGTGGGAGCGTTCCCTCGCGGAAGTCGGCTTCGCTTTCCCTGCGGACTATCGGGAGTTCGTAGACCAGTATGGGAGTGTGCGGATCAACGGCGAGCTGTCTGTGCCGGTTCCAACCCTGCGCTCCTACGACGGTGGGCCGATCGTCGGCTTCCCCGGATTCTTGCGCCTGACGACTGACGGGGTCGCTGCCGATTTGGCTGGTGACCCGGACTGCCCCTACCTCGTCCACCCTGAGCCCGGCGGCCTCATCGCATGGGGCTCCAACCTCAACGCCGACCAGTTCTTCTGGCTTACCGAGGGCGGAGACCCGGATTCGTGGCCCGTGGTCGCGTTCTATCGGAGCCCCGAGGAGTGGGATCGGTTCGATGGTGGGTTTGCGGCCTTCCTGCTCGCCGTCGTCGAGGGCACGTACGCGTATGCCGATGAGGTGGCGCCCGCCAACCCCGACGAGCCGCTGTGTCGATACCAGGGTGACTGGACTTGGGTGGAATAGCTGGGCTGCCGGGGTACTGAGACGCTCCACCACTAATTCTCCAGTGAGAGTTCTCCATGTGCCCTGGTCAACTGCCTGGGGACGGTGAGTAGAGCGAGGCTGGGGCTTGGGTGGGGCGGGTTTGACGTGACTGTCCCACCCACGGGTGGCCGCGACGCATGTAGTAACAAAGCCGGGCGTGCGCTAGGTGGCGGCGCTTCCGCTGCGACCAAGTCACAGCACGGCTTCCGTTCGGAGAACGGGTGCGGGGTCCAGTTGCCAGCAGGCGGCGAATCTCAGCTGGCGTGAGGTCCACGCCACTGCGGGACGCCGGGGCGCTGCTCTTGGACCGCCCGTCCCGGTCGCCGTGAGTGCGTGCGTGACCTGCGGTCTTTCGCCGGTCGCCTCGAAGGGGGCGTGGGGCGGCACTGTCACGTTCGAACGGGCGTCTGCGAGAATCGGCCGGTCGGTGGCCGGAGACGAGGAGGCTCGCGTGGGCGGGGACGAGGTGCGGTCGCGGATTCCGCAGCTGCGGTTGGACGAGCTGCTGGAGGAACTGCAGGCCCGGATCGACTCCGCTCGCGGCACCCGGGACCGGGTGCACAGCCTGCTGGAGGCGGTGCTGTCGGTGGGCCGGGAGCTGGATCTGACGCAAGTGCTGCGGCGGATCGTGGAGGCGGCCGCAGTGTTGGTGGACGCCCGGTATGCGGCGCTGGGCGTGATCGGTCCGGACGGCGAGTCGCTGTCGCAGTTCCTGACCGTGGGCCTGGGCGAGGAGGAGATGGCCCGGATCGGGCCTTACCCGACCGGCAAGGGAATCCTCGGCGAGCTGATCCGCCATCCCGAGGCGTTGCGGCTGGAGGACCTGTCCACGCATCCGGCCTCGTACGGCTGCCCGGCACACCACCCGGTGATGCGGACCTTCCTCGGTGTACCGGTGCGGGTGCGGGAGGAGGTGTTCGGCAATCTCTACCTGACCGACAAGCGCAACGGGGAGCAGTTCGACGCCGACGACGAGTCGGTGATCGCCACGTTGGCGGTGGCGGCCGGGGTGGCGATCGACAACGCGCGGCTGTTCGAGGAGGCGCAGAGCCAGCAGCGGTGGCTGAGCGCGAGCGCGGAGATCACCCGGGGCCTGCTGTCGGGGGCCACCCGCGGCGAGGTGATGGAGCTCATCGCGCGGCGGGCGCTGGAGATCACCGGTGCCGAACTGGTCGACCTGTCCGTGCGCGAGGACGACGGCGACGGGCTGCGCGTCGAATTGGCCATGGGCGGCGACCCGTCCGCCCGGTCCGGGATCCACCTGCCGCTGACCGGCACGCTCTCCGGGGAGGCGTTCTGCCTCGGGTCCCCGGTGACGACCCTGGACCTGGCGCAGGACCCTCGGCTGACCGGCGAGCCGCGCCGGTTCTCCGGCCAGGGGCCGGCGGTAGCCGTGCCGCTCGGCCGGGCGGACGGACAGGCCGACGGGGTGCTGCTGCTGGCCCGGCCGACCGGGGAGCGGGCGTTCACCGAGCGCGAGATCGGCCCGCTGCTCGGATTCGCCGATCAGGCCGCGCTGGCACTGGAGCTGGCGGACCGGCGCCGGGACGCCGAACAACTGGCGATGCTGGAAGACCGCGATCGGATCGCCCGTGATCTGCACGACCTGGCCATCCAGAGGCTGTTCGCGACCGGTATGACGTTGCAGAGCGCGGCGCGGTTCATCGAACACTCCGGGGCCTCGGACCGGGTATTGCGGGCGGTCGGGGATCTGGACGAGACGATCAAGATCATCCGTTCGACGATCTTCGGCCTGCGGGCGCGCGAGGACTCGGTGGCCCACGGGTTGCGGTCCCGGGTGGTGCGGGTGGTCGAAGAGGCACAGGCGGCCCTGGGATTCGCACCACGACTGAGCATGGAGGGCCTGCTCGACACGGACGTTCCGGGACAGGTGGCCGATCACGTGGTGGCGGTGCTGGGCGAGGCGCTGAGCAACGCGGCCCGGCATGCGAAGGCAGGCCGGGTCGAGGTCGCGTTGCGGGCCACCGGAGCCAGGGTGCTGCTGACCGTGCAGGACGACGGCGTCGGCATCCCGGAGCAGGGGCGGCGCAGTGGGCTGCGCAACCTGGCTGAGCGCGCTGAGAGCCTGGGCGGCGCGCTGGAGGTGTCCAGTCCGCCGGAGGGCGGAGCGCGGCTCGTCTGGGCGGTGCCCCTGGAGGTCTGATCGCACGGGGGCGTGGAAGGTGCGCGCCGCTGTCAGGGCTGCGGGGCAAGGGCGGCGGGCAGGAGACAGCCGGTCACCCACTCGGGGCTGATCCGGATGGTCACCCGACCGTCGAGCGCCGGCGCGATGGGATCGGCCGCGGAGCCTTCCGCGCCGGCCTCGGCGGTGCCGAGCACCGTGACGCTCCAGCCGCTGCCGTCGGCCGCGCTGATCTCGTCGGCCTGGAAGGCGACGAGTGCCCCCGCGACCGCGCGCAGGAATTCGGAACCGGCGGTGGCCCGCAGCAGTACGCTGCCGTCGTCGTCGAGGCGGTAGCGGGTCGGCAGGACAGCCGGCAGGGCGCCCACGGTGTAGACGACACGCCCGACCGGTGCTCCGGCCAGCAGGCGCAGACAGTGCCGCTCCTCGAGCGGCGCGATGTCAGGTGTCATGGCATCGATGGTCGTCCCCGGCCGACATGGGTGGGATAGGCCGTTGGTCCCCCGGCCGGTGGCCGGGTGGTCCGACTGCCGGTGACAGGTGTCAGTGGACGCGCCGGCCGGACGCCTGGTCGTGGGCGGCCAGGGCCTGGGTGGCGATGACGGCGGCCTGGACGCGGCGCTCCACGCCGAGCTTGGCCAGCAGCCGGGAGATGTGGTTCTTGACGGTCTTCTCGGCGAGGTAGAGGCGCTGGCCGATCTGGCGGTTGGTCAGGCCTTCGCCGACCAGCGCGAGGATCTCGCGCTCCCGGTCCGTGAGCTGCGGAAGGTCGGAGGCTTGCGGGGCGGTGTCGCCGCGAAGGCGGGCCATCAGACGCGTGGTGGCGCCGGGATCGAGCATGGACTGCCCGGCGGCGACCGTGCGCACCGCGGAGACCAGGTCCGTGCCACTGATCTGCTTCAACACGTACCCAGAGGCGCCGGCCATGATCGAGTCGAGCAGCGCCTCCTCGTCGTCGAAGGAGGTGAGGATGAGGCAGGCCAGCTCGGGCATGCGCGAGCGCAGCTCGCGGCAGACGGTCACGCCGTCGCCGTCCGGAAGCCGCATGTCGAGGATCGCCACGTCGGGACGGAGCGCCGGGACCCGCGCGAGTGCCTGCTCGACCGTTGCGGCCTCGCCGATGACGGTCAGGTCGGGTTCGGCGTCCAGCAGGTCGTGCACGCCGCGGCGGACCACCTCGTGGTCGTCGAGCAGGAACACCTTCACCGCGTCGGGTCCGCTCGCCCGGTCCGCCGTGCTGTCCGCCATCAACTTCTCCGTACCCGCCTGGACCCGCCACCGGAGCGGGGCGAGTGGGACCGTCGGGCAGTCTGACGCCCGATCCGGCTCGTGCGCCAGGGCCGGACGGCCCCCATTCTCCATGCTCCAGCTCATGGACGGACGGAACCGGCCACGGGAGCCGCGGCGAGGGTCGCGCCGTGCGACTGCGACCGGGGCGGCTCAGCGCGGAATCCGTGGGGTGGGGCAGCCGGCCGGTCCGGGGCGGCGCAGCAGAGCCGCAGGCAGGCCGCGGCGCCACGGGCGGACGGGCCCGAGCGTCCTCGGCCGGGTCGGTGCCCGGGCAGGGTGAGGGAAGCTCGGGGCTCAGGGAGCCAGGTCCCGGCGCAGCAGGAGCGGAAGCGCGGCGGCGATCCCGGCGAACCCGACGGCTACCAGGACGGCGAACGGGCCCCACGTGATCGTTCCGTGGGCGAGCGCGTCGCCCGGCGTGTAGTAGTGGAACGGGCTGAGGTAGCGCAGCGGCGCGGCCGGGTGCCAGGCCATGGCGATGAAGTTGACGGCGAAGCCGACGGCGCCGAACGCGATGGTGGCACCGATCACCTGGGCCCGGTGGCGAGCCGCGGCCGAGACGGCCAGAGCCGGACCCGACAGGCAGAGCGTGAACGCGCAGCCTGCGAGGCCGGCCGCGACTACCCCGCGCAGGGCGACCGCGTGGTGAAGGGCGGGGGAGAGTGCCACTCCGCCGGCGACCGCCAGCGTGGCAGCGCCGTTGAGCGCCAGTACGGCCGCGAGCACGGCGGCGCCCCGTTCGGCGAGCAGCCTCGGGCGGGAGACCGGGCGGACCATCAGCAGCTCGATGGTGCCGGCCTCGACGTCGGTTGCGACGGCAGCCGCTGCGAGCGAGCCGATCGCCGTCAACTGCATGGCGATCCAGAACGGGTGCACCAGGCCGGCCCCCAGCAGGCCGGGGTAGCTGGCGATGGAGACGTCCCCGGTCGATCCGGAGAAGGCCTTGAGCGCGTCCGGGGCGACCGAGCCGGTTCCGCCGAAGAGCTGGGCGGGCGGCACCGCCCGGATGACGGCCACGATCAGCGCCTCGAAGACGACCATGCCGGAGGCCAGCAGCGCCAGCATCCGGCGGCGCCGGTGCAGAGCCAGCCAGAACAAGGGAAACCGGGCTCTCATGACCGTACCTCCACTGCTTCGGCGTCCTGCCGGTACAGGTCGAGGAACGCCTCGTCCAGTCCGGCCTCCTCCACCGACAGGTCCTTCACCGGCAGCGCGGCCAGCAGCTCGCGCACTCCCGCGACCAGCTCCGCCGGCGGGACGAGCAGGTGGAGCTCGTCGCCGTGCCAGCGCGGCGCCCAGCGCTCCGCCGGCCCCAGGGCCCGGGCCCCGAGGCCGTCGGCCAGGACCAGCCGCACCCGCCGGGCGCGCTCCTGCCGCAGGGTGGACACGGTCCGCACCGCAACCAGCCGCCCCGCCCGCACGAGCGCCACCCGGCCGCAGGCCCGTTGCACCTCGGGCAGCACGTGGCTCGACAGCAGGACCGTGCGGCCCGCGTGTGCCGCCTCCGCCAGTAGCGCGAAGAAGACCTCCTGGACCAACGGATCGAGACCCTCGGTGGGCTCGTCGAGGACCACCAGCTCGGGATCGTGCTGCAGCGCCTGCACCAGGCCGAGTTTCTGCTTCATCCCCCGCGAGTACTCCCGCACCGGCCGGGCCAGATCGGCGGCCGTCAGCCCGAGCCGCTCGCACAGCTGCGCGCGCCGGGGCGTCGCGGCGCCCTGCAGGTCACCGAGCAGCTGCAGCGTCTGAGCGCCCGTGAGCTCCGGGTACAGGCGAAGTTCTCCCGGCAGGTAGCCCAGCTGCGGGGCCAGGCGCGGACGGTCGGCGAGCGGGTCCAGGCCCAGAAGCCGGATCCGTCCGGCGCTGGGCCGCAGCAGGCCCACCAGGCAGCGGATGGTGGTGGTCTTCCCGGCGCCGTTGGGGCCCAGGAACCCGAAGACCTCGCCCCGCCGCACGGTCAGGTCGAGGTGGTCCACCCCCGCCTTGCGACCGTAGTACTTGGTCAGTCCGGCCAGTTCTATGGCCGGCGCCTCACGCTCCATCGCGGCTCCCTCGGTCATGGCCGCCTCTGCGGCGGCGTCGGCTCGCGTCCCCACTGCACCGCACCGAGCAGGGGGGTGACAGGGGCTTGTCGGCCCTGTTCGGCAGGCCTCTCGGCCCCCGAATCGGCGGTCGGGCGGCACCGGGGCTGAAGGTCCCGGCACGGCGGCCCCCTCGGCCCTTCGCCAGCGCGCACCGGTCAGTCGACGGCGAAGGCGACCCCGGGGAGAAGCAGACACTTCCCACGATCCGCAAGGCCGTGGACCGCGAGCTCTCGCTTCCCGAGGTCGCCGCGGCGCACGCCGAATCACTGGCAGTGCAGATCCGCGTCCTGGGCCTTCACCCAGCCCGGCGGAGGCCGGCATCGTCCATGACCCCGGCCCCTCTCGTGGTCCCGTGCGCGCGCCTGCGCGAGGTCAGTCGTTGGGAACGCCGCGGATGACTTCGCGCAGGACCCAGCTCGAATCCGTCCGACCTTCAGGTGTTCGCCCGTAAGGTGCGTAGCTGTCGGGATGGTGTCCGGCGTTCACCAGTCGCGCAACCAGCGTCTCCAGACTGCAGTGCTCGGTGTCGCCTAGAGCACGCAGCAGCGTGAGTGTGGGTCTCCCGTCGAACACCGTGGTGTCCGTCGCGGCTCGTGTCCCCAGGGTCCTGGCGGCTTCGGCAGCCCCGTGCCGGTGCAGTGCGTCCAGCAGCTGCGCCACCGCGCTCGGATCGGTCAGGTCGGTGAGGTGGGCGGCTCGTGCTCCCAGGGTCCTGGCGGCTTCGTCCGCCCCGGCTCGGTGCAGCGCGTCCAGCAGATCGGCCACCGCGCGCGGATCGGTCACGTCGGCGTGGCCGGCTGGATCGAGGGCCAGCAATGCCTGGACAGCCTCGTCAGCCCCGGCTCGGCAGAGGGCACTCAACAATCTGGCCACCGTGGACGCCTCGGTCGCGTCGGTGTCCGTCGCGGCTCGTGTGCCCAGGGTCCTGGCGGCTTCGGCAGCCCCGTGCCGGTGCAGTGCGTCCAGCAGCTGCGCCACCGCGCTCGGATCGGTCAGGTCGGTGAGGTGGGCGGCTCGTGCTCCCAGGATCCTGGCGGCTTCGTCCGCCCCGGCTCGGTGCAGCGCGTCCAGCAGATCGGCCACCGCGCGCGGGCTGGTCACCTCGGCGTGGCCGGCTGGGTCCAGGGCCAGCAATGCCTGGACAGCCTCGTCAGCCCCGGCCTGATGAAGCGAGTTCAGCAGCTGGGCCACTGCGGACGGCTTGGTCACTCTGGTGTGGTCGGCGGCTCGTGTCCCCAGGGTCCTGGCGGCTTCGTCCGCCCCGGCTTGGTGCAGCGCGTCCAGCAGATCGGCCACCGCGCGCGGATCGGTCAGGTCAGCGTCGCTGACAGCTCGTGCTTCCAGGGTTCTGGCGGCTTCGTCAGCCCTGGCCTCGCGCAGCTCGTTCAGTAGATAGGAAACCCCGGGCAGATCGATCGGGTTGGCGTGACTGGCAGGGTCGAGGGCCAGCAATGTCTGCACGGCCTCCTCGACCCCGGCCTCCTGCAGGTCTTCCAGCAATCGCGCCACCGCATACGGATCGGTCAGGTCGGCATGGCGGGCGGCTCGCACCCCCAAGGTCCCGACGGCTTCGCCGAGCCCGGCCCGGTCAAGGGAGAGCAGCAGAACGCGCACTCCGGACGGATCGGTCAGGTCGGCGTGGTCGGCGGCTCGCACCCCCAGGGTCCTGGCGGCTTCAGTGAGCCTGGCCAGGTGCAGCGCCTTCACCAGCTGTGCCACCGTGCGCGGTTTGGACACGTCGGTGTGGCCGGCGGCCCGTTCCGCCAGGGTCCTGGCGGCTTCCGTCAGCCTGGCCAGGTGCAGTGCGTCCACCAGCTGTGCCACTGTGCGCGGATGGGACACGTCGGTGTGGCTGGCGGCTCGTGTCCCCAGGGTCCTGGCGGCTTCACGGAGCCCGGCCAGCTGCAGCGCGTCCACCAGCTGTGCCACTGCGGACGGATCGGTCAGGTCGTCGTGGCCGGCGGCCCGTACTCCCAAGGTCCTGATGGCTTCGTCAGCCCCGGCCCGGTGCAGCACGTCCACGAGCTGTGCCACCGCAGACAGATCGCCGAGGTCTGCGGAGGTGGCGGGGTCGGTTGCCAAGAGCGCCTCTACAGCCTCGTCGGCGCCGGCCTGGTGCAGCGCGTCCAGGAGATCGGCGACTGCGCGCGGCTTGGTCGGGTCGGCGAAGCGGACGCTCATGGCGCCACCTGTGTGATCGGGATCCAGCTCTCTTCCGAGATTCACCAGGGCCAGTGTGGGGTATCCGGCCCGGATCGCTCGATCCCACAGCCGAACGGAAGTCCGGCGGAACCCTCGATCCCAGGCTGCCTGCGCGAGTCGGACCACGTCATCCCGTTCAAGCGGGTGGACGGTCACGGCTTCCCAGAAGGACGGGTCACCAGGTCGGTCGGCACGGCGATGGAGCGTGTGCTGATGCAGGTAGTCGGCCGGTTCGTAGCGAGCGGGCTCTCCGGCTCGGCTGCGGACGGCGATGAGCGGGGTGATCGTGTTACGGACGTCCGTGCGGGTGCCGTCGGCTCGGACTCCGCAGGCGAGACCGTCGAGGACGACGTGCGCCCAGTCGGAGTCGGCGGCCCGGTGGCGGGCGTCGAGGGCGCCGTCGGCGGCGTGGGCAAGGAGGCCGGCGGTCAGCGGGGCCCGGTGGCCGAGCCGGCGTGCGTCGAGCGCAGCGGTGAGGAGCGCGTGCTCCTGGTGGGTGTAGTGGGTACCAGGGCCTGCGGTGTAGGCGCCCACGAGTTCCGGTCCACCGCTGAGGTGCTGGACGACGCGCCCGTCGGAGGCTCCGGCGTTCAGAGCTTCCCGGAGCCGCGGATCGGATCGCCTGGAGCCGAGGCCCGTCCAGGCCCGAAGGTCGGCCTCGGACAGGCAGTGGGGGACGCTGATTCGAGTGGCGAGGGCTGGATGCGTGAGCAAGGCCTTCGCGGCTGCGTACGGCGCCCCCGGATGGTCGGAGGTGAGTTCGTTCCAGTACGGCTCACGCCAGAGGGTCGCAACGGCGATGATTCCGGAGCTTCGCTGAAGCAGAGCGTGGAGCTGTTCGGCTGCGGCCTTGCCGTCGGTGTCGTACAGGAAACGGTGAGCCTCGTTGAGCCACAGGACTGTGCCCGGCCGAACGCGGCCGGCCACGAGCATGTCCAGCAGGTCGGCAGCGCCGGCCGGGCGGAGCAACGGGTGATGGGGGGCAAGGGTGATCAGGGCCTCGTACAGGGCTCGGGTCTTGCCAGTGGAGGACTCGCCGACGAGGACGACCAGACGGGACGGCCCGCCGGCGAGCGCCGGGCGAAGCGCGTCGCGCAGCTCGTGGTCGTGGTCGCGCAGCAGGTAGGGCGTCAGCCATGCCGAGGGGGTGGTTGCCTTGTCGGGGTGGGCGGCAGTGTGGACCTCCAGGGCGGCGGGCCCGAGGATGGTCACGGTGCCATCCGGGGGGTCGCTGTCGGTGCCCGCCTCCAGCAACAGCCGCTTGACGGTGGTGTAGCTGCGGTGCGTGGCCGAGTCGGGCTGGACGACGGTGAAGTGGGTACCGGGCAGAACTGCGGCGTCGGGGAAGACCGTCTGCGCGGATGCTCGGGGGACGACGCCGTCCTCCTCGCCGGCGAAGACCGAGAAGGGGATCGGGCAGGTGTAGTCGGACGGCTCGGTCGCGTTGACGACGCTCTTCAAGACCCTGCTCAGCGTGTCGCTGATCTGCTCGTTCAGCGGACGCAGCTGCTTCTCCTGAGGATTTCCGCGCAGCAGCGCCCGGCGGGCCTCCAGACCCAGCACGGAGCCGGCGCTTGGGGTGGCCAGCAGCACGACTCGCTTGATGCGGTCCAGCTGGCGACCGTGGCCGTCGGCGAGCATCCGCACCAGATGGCGCTGGATCACCAGTCCGCCCATGCTGTGGCCCAACAGCACCAACCGCTCGAACCGTTCGGCGTCCGTCCGCAGGAACTCCTTCAGGCTGTCCGCCACCGTGTCCAGCGACGGGATCGCCCGCGTGGGGTTCAACGGCTTCCAGAGCTTGGTTCGGTACCCGAAGCGCAACACCTGCGCTCCGGCCAGATCCGCGTCCTCGCCGATCAGACCGCTGAAGCGGTCCCACACCTCCGGGCCCGACATGAAGCCGTGCACCATCACCACACCCAGCACCGCGGGCACCCCCTTCGGCCAGCTCCCCGAACTTCCCAGGCCGCCAGACTACTCACCGAGCCGCCAACCGGATCGGGTGAATCAGAAGGCGATGCTCGCGGGTCGGGGCCTGCGTAAGGGTCTGCGCAAAGCTGGACAGATCCTTGCGTAGCTGGCCCCGGCTTTCCACGAAGGCGACTTGGATCCGACTGCGGTGAAGAAGACCGCCGCCAAGCTCGCCGACGGCCGCGAGATCCTCTGCTTCGACGCGGACCACACCACCATCGGGGACGTGACGGACCCGCGCTCGCTCGAACCTGCCATGGCCCTGTTCGAGGTCCCGTGCGCCCCGAGACCGGCGACCGGGTCACCATCGCCGCCCACCTCCACGGCCGCTACCCGGACGGCCCTGCCCACAATGCCGCGTCAGTCAGCTGCTGAGCCGGCTCGACGGACGCAGAGACGTCGATGGCGCGGGTCAGGCCGCCCGGTGCCGGCTCGCGGCGGCAAGGGGCTTGAGCCCCTCCACACTGCTCGGGTGGGTCGGCGCCCACCCGAGTTCGGTCTTGGCCTTGGCGTTGGCCAGCCGCAGGTTGGTGGACATGATGGTGTGGGCCAGCGGTGCCGGGCGCAGCAGCCACAGGGGGACGGTCATCGGCGCGGGGGCGCCGAAGGCGTCGGCGACCGCGCGGACGTGGCTGCCGAAGCCGAGCGGGGTGTCGTCGGCGATGTTGTAGGCCTGGCCGGCGCGGCCGCCTTCGAGCGCGGCGGCGACGGCGCGGGCCGCGTCGTCGACGTCCACCCAGGACAGGGCGCGGCCGTGGTCCGCGACGACGGGCAGGGCTCGCTTGCGCAGCATCGGCAGCACGGTGCTCTCGGTGACGCCGGTGCCGTAGAACAGGCCGAAGCGCAGGCTGATCGCCTCCAGGCCGTCCGCGGTGAAGGCCAACTCCTCCTTGACGCGCATCGCACCGACGTGCCGCTCCAGCCAGGGGTTGCCCTGGGCGGGGCCGAAGGGGGCGCCGTCCTCGGTGAGTTCGCCGGCTCCGTGGTCGCCGTAGCCGTATCCGAACATCATCGACTCGACCACGATGCGGTGCGCTCCGGTCTCCCGGGCGGCGGCGATCAGGTTCGCGGTGCCGTCGGTGCGCAGCAGGTTGGTGGCGGCCATGTCCTGGTGGCGCATCATCGACCTGCCCTGCAGCGCGGTGGCCGCGTGCACGACCGCGTCGAAGGAGAGTCCGTCCACCGCGCGCAGCACGGCCTCGCGGTCCAGCAGGTCCGCCCGGACGCTGTTTCCCTCGCCGCGGCCGAGTCCGGCGACCTCGTGGCCCGCCGCGCGCAGCTCGCGGACGACCTTCCGGCCCAGCACACCGCTCGCGCCCGCCATCAGTACCTTCATGACCGTCCCGCTTCCCTGTCGTCGTCGTGTTCGGCTCCGTGTGTCGGAGTCGCCCATGGGACAGTCGGGCGGCGGTGAACGTGACAGCGGTGCAAGTGATCTGGATCACTGCGGGTGGTGTGTCGTCTCATCAGGTCGGCGCCGCCTCGGCGTGGTGGCGAGGCGCCGATGGGCGGTGCCCGGGTGGGGCCGGCTGCGCCAGCCCGCCCGGCCAGGCCGTGCGACAGGCGGAGAAGTGCTGAGCCTCCTCGGTCTCGAAGCCCTTGGCGTGAGCTACGCCCGCTGGCGTGCGTAGGGCGAAGCCGGCTCGTGGGCCGTTCCGCTCAGCTGCCACGCCCGGTCCGCGCCGCTGAGGACGTCGCCGATCTGATCAAGGCGCTGCGACGGAAGACCGAGCCGCGTCCCCAGCGCCGCGAGCCCGGCTGTACGGCCTGGACCCGCACCCGCCCAGGCGCGAGCAGGTGCGCGAGGTGATCCGCTCCAAGCGCGACCACGGTCCGAAACCCTTGGACGGCGCGGGGGTCGGCTTGCTGGAATGGGCGACGGCCTCAGTCGGAGTCGAAGGGATGCGGTGATGACCGAGATCAGGCTGCACCTGTCGGTGCGCGGCCTCACCGAGGAGGACCTGCCGTTCTGCGGCTGGGCAGGCTCACCCAAGCACGTGCGCGAGCTCGTCCACCAGATCCGCCGCGCCGAGGCGGGCGAGATCGACTACCTGGCGGTCTGCACGCCGGTCGGGCGACCGGTGGCGGTCGGCGGCATCGACTACACGGTCAAGGCCGGCGCCGGCACGCTCTGGCAACTCGCCGTCCACCCGGCCCTGCAGTCCTGCGGGATCGGCACGCTGCTGATCCGCTCGGCCGAGCAGCGGATCAGCGCCCGGGGCCTGACCCGCGCCGAACTCGGCGTCGAGGAGAGCAACCCGCGTGCCCGTGCCCTCTACGAACGCCTGGGCTACCGGGCCTTCAGCCGCGAGCTCGACTCCTGGGACGTGGAGGGGGAGGACGGCTCGCTCCAGCGGTACGAGACGATGTGCACGCTGATGCGCAAGGAGCTGGTGTGACGCTGGACTTCGCGGCGTTCCGACCCGGCACCTTCGCGGCGTTCCGACCCGGCAGGGAACGGCGAGGTAGCGCACGCCGGCCGCCTCGTCGGCGCACAGGAGTTCCCTGGTCCACGGGACCTGCGGGGGAAGTTCCCGAACCCGTGGCGCCCCGGGGGCCGTAGAGCTCCGACGGGACGGAGTGACCCCTGGTGAGGGCTTGGTGGCCGAGGCGGTCTTCGGGGCCTGTCCGTCTGCGCGCCGTGGCCGATCTCGGCGCCGGCGCCGACGGGACCCTCTCCCGCGATCTCCAGTCGGCAGGTGATGGCGCCCGGGAGTGCGGCCCGATCAAGGGCGGCCGAACGCCCAGCCGGCCAGGACGAGGGTCACCAGCAGCACCACGGCGCCGGCCGGCATCGGGAGGCGGGGGGACCCCGGGCGCGATCGGCTTGCCGCCGCGAGCAGAACGACGCCCGCCGGTACCAGCATGAACATACCGAAGAGGAGCCCGACGGCCGATCCCGCCAGCACCCCGCAGCCGACGATCCGACAAGCCGTTCGGAAGTTGTCCGCATCGCGTGCGAAGAGGGGTGCGGGTGTCGCCAGTGAACCGAGCACCAGCGGACCGTCGATGAAGGTTCCGCCGCCGACGGCCACCCACGCCAGCGTCGGTGCCGCGCACAGCGTCGCCAGCACCACCAGGATCCGCGCCGCCCGCGGTACCGGCCCACCCAAGTCCGCAGTACTCACTCCGCCCCCAATATTGAACACGTTCAAAGTGTCGGGGCGTCACGATAGCAGGTCGGTTGCGGGACGCGTAGGCGAGGCGGGCGGTGGCGCCTGGCGCGGCGGGTGCACCGGCCGGGGTCAGCCCTCGACGGTGACGGCCAACGTCCTAAGCTGGCCATTGAGTTGGTCCCACGGGCCGGTGACCAGGAGGAGGCCGGCGGCGACCAGGAGGCCGCCGATCCGGGTCCCCCGGACGTCGTGCCGCTTGAGCCGGGCGAACGCGCCGAGGGCGCGTCGGAAGGCCAGGGCGGCGAGGACGAACGGGAGTCCCAGGCCGAGGCAGTAGGCGGTCATCAGCAGGGCGCCGCGCACGCCCCGCCGGCGCGGGACGACGGCCGCCCGACCGGACGGCACGGCGCCGCCGGCCCCGGCGGCGGTCACGCCGGCTGGACGAGGCGGCTCTCGTAGGCGAAGACCACGGCCTCGACCGGGGCGGGGCCGCCGACCCGCTGGCCGGACGGTCCCACCTCGCCGGCCCTCGACCGGCCGGCCCTCGCGCTCACCCACCGCTCTACCTGCCGCCCGTGCCCTCGATCGTCGGTTCCCTGGGCCGCACCGAGAGCCCGCGCGTCGTCGCCGCAGCCACGCTGGCCTTCCTGGACGTGGTGCTGCGCGGCAAGCCCGGCGACCTGGTCGGCGTCCTGCCGGCCTACGGAGACCTCAGCGTCCACCCGGGGCGCGCCTGAGACACCGGGGCCCCGCTGACGGCCGGTGGGGCGGGAGGCCGGTGTCCGGGCCGTGCCGGTCGGCGGTCCGGCGTGGCGAGCGGGTCACGCCGGACCGTCCTCCCTCTTCCAGGCGCCGACGCCGAGGCGTCCGGTGGTGCCGAGGTCGAGGTCCGGGGAGACCGTCACGGGGGCCGCGCCCGGGAAGGCCCGGACCCGTACGTAGGGGACGTTCATCGGGGTGCCGTCCTGTGCGGTGTTGCGCCACACCAGAGTGGCGCGGGCGCCCTGGCCCGGTTGCAGCGCGATCTCCTGCGGCGGGTCGTCCGCGCCGGTGCCGGTGGCGATCTCGGCGCCGCCCGGCAGGATGCGCACTCCGGTGACCGGCCGGTGCTCCAGGTCGAGCAGTTCCGGCTTCGGATAGCCGTTGACGGTCACCGTGGTGCTGCCGCAGTTGCGCAGGTGGAGGCCGACCACGCGCAGGCCCATGGCGGCGTCGCCTTCGTCGGCGTACAGGCGAAGCCCTGACGGCGGGCACGGGCCGGCGGGCTGCGGGGCCTCGGCGCTGGGGACCCGGCGGACCTTGATGATCTTCACCCGAGGGGTGGCGCCGGGCTGTGCGGTCCCGCGCCCACCCAGGTCGACCCGTGCCTGCACGGTGGCGCCCGGAGCGACCGCCGGTACGGTCCGCGTCACGTTGTCCAGTGCGCCGCCGTCCGCCGAGAGCCGGCTGAACACCACCGTGACGTCGGACGGTTCGGTGCCCGGATTGGTCACCTCGTACTCCGCGCACACCGGGCCGGCGGCGGTGATCCGCACCCCGCTCTGCGCGGCGGGTGCCGCCGACCCCGGCGGCGCGCCGCACGGCCCGGCGCTCCCGGAAGCCCCCGAGGCCGCGGTCGTCGCCGCCACGGACCCGCAGCCCGCGACCAGGGCGGCGGTGACCACGGCCGCCGCTGCGGTCGCCGCCATAGCCGCCATGGGCCGTCGGGTCGTCAGCATGCCGGTGGGAACTGGGAATCGACGCATCCGTCGATGCGATCACGCTCCGCGCCGAACGGCTGTGAGAGGCGCCACTTCCCGTGCAACAGTCCTGCAACGCACGGCTCACCGCGCTCGCGACCATCCTGATCGCGCGAGGGGCGGCGCGCAGATGGCATGAGGTGGGTGGTGCGAGCGCGGTCGACCGCGGGGGCCGGTGGTGCCGGTGCGGGTGGGAGTGCGGGTGTGGGGGCCGCCCCGGGCGCGGGGATGCGCGGGGTGGGGATCAGAGGCTGCGGGCGGTGATGTCACCGTGGGAGGTGGTGGCGCGGATGTCGAGTTCGGCGCTGCCGTTGTTCTTGAGGGCGTTGCTGATGCGGCCGTAGCCGGTGCCGGCGTCCAGGGTGGCCGAGACGCCGGCGGCGGCGCCGACGGTGATGTCGCCGGACCGGGTGCTGAGGACGACCGTGCCGCGGAGGGCCTCGGTGATCCGGATGTCGCCCCGCTGGGTGCTGATCTCGGCGGGGCCGTTGAGCCGGCCGATCTCGACGTCGCCGTCGGTCGCGGTGAGGCGGACGCTCGCGGCCTCGTCGATCTTGATCTGGCGGTACGCGCCGTCGAAGGCCACGTCGCCGAGGCGGCCGACGCCGCGGAGCTCGGAGGCGGCGGTCCTGGCCTCGACGCGGGAGCCGACGGGCAGCTTGACGGTGACCTCCACGGAGCCGGAGGGGCCGAACAACTGGTTCCTGGATCCGGAGGCGTGGATCCGCAGGACGCCGTCGGCGTGGACGACGGTGGTCTGCTCGGCCGCCTGGACGTCGCGCCGCTTGGCGGGGTTGACCGGCCGGACCTCGACGGCGGTGTCGGTGCGGTCGGCGGCGATCAGCTGGATGCGCCCGGCGGGGATGTCCAGGACGACCGCGATCGGTGCGGGGGTGTCGAACTTCTGCATCATGCCCTCCTGGGCTCGCTCTTTCTGACACCAGAAACGCTACGTTGCTTTCCATTGAGTGGCAACCATCCCGTTGCGTGAAATCGGCATAACTGCAGGTAGTGGGTTCGAAATCGTTGCAACGGTTGCGAAGGTAACGCAATGGCGGCCGCGTCGGTCATTGCAATGGGTGAGAAGTGAACGCTATGCTGGGCCGGCAGGGCCCACCATGGACGACCCACCGAGGAGATCGCGATGCCGGGAGGCAGGCTCACCCAGCAGGAACGCCAGCAGATCGCGCTGGGGCTGGCCGACAGCCTCCCCTACGCCGAGATCGCGCGCCGCCTCGAACGTCCGACCTCGACGATCACGCGTGAGGTGATGCGCAACGGCGGTCCCACCGCCTACCGCGCCGACCTGGCCCACCGGGCCACCGAACGCCGCGCCCACCGGCGCAAGCCCGCCTCCTCCCGCGGGCCGGAGGCCGTCCCCCAGCTGAACGGACGCGACGCCGACGCCGTGCGCGACTTCGAGGAGATGCTCACCACCGTCCTCATGCAGTCGGGCCTGCCCAAGATGACGGCGCGGGTGATGGCGAGCCTCTACGCCACCGACGCGGGCAGCCTCACCGCGTCCGAGCTCGCCCAGCGCCTCCAGGTCAGTCCGGCGTCCATCTCCAAGGCGATCACGTTCCTGGAGAGCCTGGACCTCGTCCGCCGGGAACGCGACGAGCGCCGCCGCGAGCGCTACATCGTCGACGACGACCTCTGGTACCAGTCGATGATCCGCAGCGCCCGGGACAACGCCAAGTTCGTCGAGGCCGCACGTCAGGGCGTCACCATCCTCGGCCCCGGCACCCCGGCCGCCACCCGTCTGGAGAACGTCGCCCGCTTCCTCGACTTCGTCTCCGAGGGCATCATGCGCGCTGCGGAGCAGGCCCGCGAAGTCCTCTACACCCGGGCCGAACCCCCCGCGGCCCCGGCCGCCGAACCGACCCCGGACCGCGGCTAGGCGGCGCCGGGGCGCCGTCGGCGGGGCGGCCGGATGCCGCGCGATCCGGTGATCCCTCTCGACCGCCGTGACGCCGCCCGGCGTTGCCGTTCGGCCCGGGGCGCTCGGCCGGGGCGGGCGGCCGGGCGGGGCCGCTTCACGTCGCGGGGTGGGGGGCGCGGCGGGGCGCGGCGGCCTTGCGGGCGTGCAGGACACTGGCGTCCAGGGGCAGCGGCGAGCGGTCCACGAGGGTGAGCCCCGCGTCGGCGAGCAGCCGGGCGTAGTGGTCCTCGCGGCGTTCCCGACCGCCGACGTTGCACATCATGTGCAGGTCCCAGGCGGTGGCCAGGGAGGCCGAGCCGTCGGCGGGAAGGATGCGCTCGACGACGAGCAGGTCGGCGTGGGCGGGCATCGCACGGGCGCAGTGGCGCAGGATCTCGCGGCAGCGTTCGTCGTCCCAGTCGTGCAGCACCCGGGAGAGGAGGTAGACGTCGCCACCCGCGGGGACGTCTGCGAAGTCGCCCGTCCGGTAGCTGCACCGGTCGCCGCAGCCGGCCGCGTCCAGCCGGCGGCGGGCGGCCTCGACGACGTGCGGGCGTTCGAGCAGGACGCCGTGCAGGCGGGGGGGCGCGCCGAGGACGCGGCCGAGCAGTTCGCCGTTGCCGCCGGCGACGTCGACGACGGTCGCGCCGGCCGGTGCCCGGCCGGCGGCCGTGAGGACGGGGTGGGCGGGGAGCGGCTCGAACATGTGGGAGCTCGCGGCCATGGACCGGTCGAACAGGTCGGCGAGCTCGGGGTCGCGGGCGAAGTGGTCGAAGTGGTTCTCGCCGAAGAGGTGGTCGAAGGCGGTCTCCCCGGTCCGCACGGTGTGCGCGAGGCCGGCGAAGGAGCGGTAGAACGGGCCGCCGTACAGCAGGGCCAGCGGGCGCAGCGACCCCGGGGCGTCGGCGCGCAGCAGGGCGCCGACGTCGGTGAGCCGGAAGGCCTCGCCCTCCCGGACCACGACGCCGAGCATCGCGAGGTAGCGCAGCAGCGTGGCGAGGCTGCCCGGGTGGGCGCCGAGCCGCCGGGCCAGCGCCTCGCCGTCCACGGCGGCGCCCGTGTCCATGGCGTCGGGCACGCCGAGCTGGGCGCAGGCCGCGAGGGCCTGGGTCGTCCACGCGCCGGTGAGCCGGCGCAGGAGGGCCTCGGCGGGGTGCTGTGCGCGCTGCTCGTCCAGGTGGGCGGCGAGCACGTCGCGGTGGTCGCCGTGCGCGTAGAGCTCCACCCGCCGGTAGCCGGCCCGGGAGCCGGCGGGCGCGGTGAAGTAGAGGACCGTGCCGTCCTCGTGGGGGTTGTAACCGCCGCCGTCGGCGGTCGCCCCGTGGCGCGTGAGGATCGCGCACAGGCCGCGCAGCACCAGCGGGTCCGGCCGGACGACCTCGAAGGCGAGGTGCGCCTCGTGCTGATGGGCCCGCTCGTGCTCGGCCAGACCGTCCAGGTCGGAGCCCGGCGCCACGGTCAGAGTGAACACCTCGACCGTGCGGTGCGCCCCGTCGCTGCCGCGGACGGCGGGGCGCAGGATGCCGACGTCGAGTTCGCCCGGGTCGCGCCGGTGTCGCAGGGCGAGCCGCTGCCGGACGACGACGCTGGGGTGGGCGGGGGTGTCGGCGGCCAGCCCACAGGCGGCCAGGTCCGTGCGCAGGGCCTGCGGACCCGGCGGGAAGACCAGCAGCGCCGCGTGCGCGAACCGGGTGTGCCGGGCCAGGGCGCGTAGTTCGGGGCCGTCGAGACCGGGCAGCAGGAGCGGGAGCAGGGCGGCGGTGTCCTGCTGCCGGACGAAGTCGGCCGTCGCGCGCAGCCGGGCCGCGTCGTCCGGGCGGGTCGTGGCGGCGGTGGGCAGCGCGCCGGTGGCCAAGGCGCCGCCGGGCAGCGCGCCGCCGGGCAGGGCAGCGGCGGGCAGGGCGCCGGTGGGCGCGGCAGGGGGAGTGGGGGCGGTCGTGGTCATGGCGGGGGCGTCCTCGTTCCGGTGCTCGGGGGTGGCGCTCAGACGCCGACGTAGTTCTCGGCGAACCAGTCCTGGTGGGTGCGCGAGGTGCGCAGCGACTCCAGGCGCGCGCGGCGCAGGGAGTCGTCGAACGGCGACCGGCCGTGCGGTCCGGGAACGGCGTGCAGCAGGCGGACCATCCAGTGCGAGAACTCCTGGGCGCGCCAGATGTGCGCCAGGCAGCGGCGCGAGTACTGGTCCAGGGCGCGGGGGTCGCCGTGCACGAGGTCGTCGACGAGGGCCTCGGCGAGGAGCTCCGCCGCCAGCACGGCGAGGTTGGCGCCCTTGGCGGCGGAGGGGCTGAGCAGGCTCGCGGCGTCGCCGGCGAGCAGCAGCGCGCCGTGGCGCAGCGGCTCGACGACGTCGGAGTCGAGGTCGACGACGGCGCGGTGGATGACCGGGCCGTGGTGTAGCGGGCCGTGTTCGGCGGCACGCATCCGCAGGTCCAGCTCGCGCCAGATGCGCTCCTCGGTCCAGGCGTCGGCCGGGGTGCCGCGGGGGCACTGCAGGTAGTAGCGGGTGACCTCGGCGGTGCGGGCCATGTGGCCGGCGAAGCCGCGCCGGTGCACGGCGTAGCCGACGGCGTCGAGGCTGGGCGGCGCCTGGACCAGCAGGCCGAGCCAGCTGGCGCCGTGGTCGTGGTGGTGGCGCAGGGTGCCCGGGGGCAGCGAGCGCCGCGCGGCGCCGTGGCGGCCGTCGCAGCCGGCGACGTAGCGGGCCCGCCACCGGGTGGGGCGGCCGTCCTTCTCGCGGGCCGTGACGGTCGGGTGCGGGCCGTCCGCGTCGTGCACGGCCAGCGCCTCGGTCTCGAAGCGGATCCGGCCGCCGGCGTCGAGGAACCGGTTCAGCAGGTCGGTGACCAGCTCCTGCTGGGGGTAGACGGTGTGCCGTTCGCCGCGGCCGAGGCGGCCGTAGTCCAGCCGGAAGCGGCCGTCCTCGGTGCGGAACTCGCAGGTGCCGTGGGCCCGGCCGGCGCGGTGCAGGCCGTCGGCGAGGCCGTGACGCTCCAGGATCCGCACGGTGTTGGCGGCGAGGAAGCCGGCGCGGGCCCTGGTCCGGACGTGGTCCTGGTCGGCGCGTTCCAGGACGACGCAGTCGACGCCGCTGCCGTGCAGGAGGTTGGCGAGGACCAGCCCGGCGGGCCCGGCACCGAGGATGACCACGTCGGCCGTTCCGCCGGCCGCTCGATCGTTCTGACGTTCCGTCACGAGAAGTGGATCATAGCCACCGGTAGATACACGGACCGGCCGAAATCACCCGGGGGTGTGAATAGCGTGATGATCTCCATGTCACCGGGCGGTGGGCGCCGGGGGCGGGCGGCGCGGGCCGTCAGCGGAAGCCACCGTCGATGATTCGTCCCTCTCGTCGGTGGGGTGGGGTGCTGGGCCGCCCGGGGCCGGTCCACTGCGGAGGCTCCGCACCGGACCGGCCCCGGGCGGGCGGATCAGGCCGGCTCCTGCCGGATCAGGCGCCGCAGCTCGGTGAGCGGGAGCTTCGGGCCGTGGGCCACCAGCTCCAGCAGGAACGCCCACCGGCGCATCACGGCGCGGCGTGGCCGGAGCCGTCGCCGTGCGCGCCAGGGCGGCGTAGTCGTCCAAGGTGAGCGGCGGCTTCGCCACGGTTCGGGCCGGTCGGCTGCGGGTATTTCCGGATTTCGATGTCTGGGCGGACGCGATTCTCCCCGTCGGGCGGCCCAGGGGACGTCCTCGATTAGACCGCCACCGGTTGGCCGCGTCCTTCTCCACAGGCGGCCCGGCAGCCTGCTGCCGCGGCCGACCGGACGCGGTCCGCGAAATCCGGGGAACTGGCAGCTTGCTGCACCTGTTATTGCCCGGTGCCCCTGACTCGGATTCACTTGCCTGCAATCCGCCATGCCACGAATTGGTGGGAATTACCGGGACGACAGGAGTCTGATCGATATGGGCGACACCTACGACGAGCGATTTGCGGAGATCAAGGAGATCGTCTGCGACATTCTCGAGCTCGAGGAGGACGAGGTCACCGAGACCAGCCTCTTCAAGGAGGAGCACGACGCGGACTCGCTGCGCGCCATCGAGATCCTGGCCGCGCTGGAGAAGCGGTTCGGCATCGTCATCGACCAGGCCGAGCTGGCCCGCATGGTTCACCTCAAGGGTGTGTACGAGGTCGTCAGCGAAGGCGCGGGCTGGTAGTCCCGGCGGGCTGATCGCGGACGACGCGATCCGGTGAAGGACGAGGACTGCTGTGGCCGTCGGGCGATCCGCCCGACCGCCACGCAGGACTTGTCCGGCACCAAGCCACGGACGTCATGACGCACGCCGCCGCGCAGCAGCGGCCCGGATCAACAGAGGAATCCATGGCGGAGAAGAAGAACCGGGTTGCCCTGGTCACCGGTGGATCGCGTGGTATCGGCCGGGCGACCGTGCTGCGCCTGGCTCAGGACGGATACGACGTCGCCTTCTGCTACCAGGCGAACCAGGAGGCGGCCGACACCGTCGCGAAGGAGGCGGCAGGGAGCGGGGCGCGGATCCTGGCCCGGCGGGCCGACGTGTCGGACATGGAGTCCGTCCGAGCCCTGGTCCGGGCGGCCGAGCAGGAACTCGGGCCGATCGACGTCGCGGTCACTGCGGCCGGGATCACCCGGGACAACCCGCTGGTCATGATGGGAGACCATGACTGGCACCAGGTCATGGACGTCAACCTCGACGGCGTCTACCACCTTTGCCGCTCCGTCGTCTTCGAGATGATGAAGCGGAAGTCCGGCTCGATCGTCAACCTCTCCTCGGTCGCCGGGGTGTACGGTCACGCCGGCCAGACGAACTACGCGGCCTCCAAGGCGGGCATCATCGCCTTCTCCCGGTCGCTGGCCAAGGAGGTCGGCCGCTACGGGATCCGGGTCAACACCGTCGCCCCGGGCTTCATCGAGACGGACATGACCGCGGTGCTTGAGGGCAAGACCCGCAAGGAGGCGCTGGCCTCCGTTCCGCTGCGGCGGATGGGGCAGCCGGAGGAGGTCGCCGACCTGGTCGCGTACCTCGCCTCCGACCGCGCGGCGTACATCACCGGCGCCGTCCTGCAGATCGACGGCGGCATCGCCATCTGATCCCGCCGCGGCCGGCCCACCCGGTGGGCCGGCCGCACCCTTTCCCGCATGTTCCCTCGCTCTCTTGGAGACGGTCATGGCCACGCGGCCTCGCTGGTACTTCTCGCTGCGCAGCCCGTACTCGTGGATGGCCTTCCGGGATCTGGTCACCCGCTACGCCGACGTGGCCGACCGGATCGACTGGTTCCCGTACTGGGAGCCGGGCCTGCAGATACAGCGGCAACTGAACGAGTCGGGCATGGAGTTGGCTTACGTGCCGATGACCCGCGAAAAGCACATGTACATCCTGCAGGACACCCGCCGGCTGTGCCAGGAGCGCGGTCTGGAGATGACATGGCCGGTGGACCGCGACCCCGACTGGGACATCTCGCACCTGGCCTACCTCAGGGCTGAGGACCTTGGCCTGGGACGCGAGTACATCGACCTGGTCTCCCAGGCGCGCTGGGCGCGAGGTGAGGACATCTCGGACCCGGAGGTGGTCGCCGGGGTGGCGCGCCGGCTCGGGCTGGACGAGCACGTCCTGGCCCTCGCCCACCAGGACGAGGGGTTGCGGCAGCGCGGTGTGGCCGCGCTCACCAAGGTGTATCAGGACGGAGTCTTCGGGGTGCCGTTCTTCATCGACGGCTTCGAGAAGTTCTGGGGCATCGACCGCCTGCCCGGCTTCGTCGCCGCCGTCCGGGCAAAGCAGGACTGACGGCCTCATGGACGACTACGACGTGATCGTCATCGGGGCCGGCAACGCCGGTCTCACCGCCGCCGCCACACTGCAACGTGGCGGTGCCCGTACCCTGCTGGTCGAGCGGCACAACGTGCCCGGCGGGTGCGGCACCTCTTTCGTCCGCGGTCGCTTCGAGTTCGAGACGGCGCTGCACCAGCTCTCCGGGATCGGCCGGGAGGGCCAGCCCAACTCGCTGCGCGGACTGTTCACCGAACTCGGCGTCGCGGACCGCCTGGAGTTCGTCGAGGAGCACGACCTCTACCGGGCAGTGGTGCCCGGCGCCCTCGACGTGACGCTGCCGGCCGACTGGACCGGGGCCGCCGAGGCGCTGGAAGCAGCCTTCCCCGGCAACCTGGAGCGACTCAAGCGCTTCTTCGGCCTCTGCCGCGAGGTCGCGATGTGGCAGGTGATGGCCCAGCGCTCCGGAGGCGAGCGGGTCCGCCGGGCCCTGACCAAGCGTGGCGAAGCGCTGCTGAGCCAGGGCCTGCGGCCGGTCACGGCGGTGCTGGACGAGTACTTCGACGACGATCGCGTGAAGACGGCGCTCGGCGCGTACTGGTACTACCTCGGACAGCCCCCCTCCCGGCTGCCGTTCCAGGAACTGGCGACCCTGCTGTACACCTACGTCGAGTTCAAGCCCTTCCACGTCCGCGGCGGCAGCCAGGCCATGTCATCGGCCGTGCTGGACGCCTTCCTGGCCGCCGGCGGCCAGGTGCGTTTCCACACCGCGGTCGAGCGGATCATGACCCGTGACGGCGCGGTGCGCGGAGTACGGCTGGTCGGGGGGGAGGAGCTGAGCACCCGGGAGGTCGTCTCCAACGCCTCCGCCGTCACCACCTACACCCGGCTGCTGGACCGGTCGGCCGTGCCGGACACGGTGCGGCGGGACCTGAGCAGCCGGCGGATCGGCGTGTCGGCGTTCGTGCTGCACATGGGCCTGGACGCGACACCCGCCGAACTCGGCTTCGGGACCAGCACGCACTTCGTCAACGCGACGCTCGACGAGGCCGCGGTGATCGACGGGCTGCGCTCGCTGCGCCCGGCCCAGAGCATCTGCGCCACCGCGTACGACGTGCACCCGATCGGCTTCGCGCCGGCCGGGGCCAGCCACGTCAGCCTGATGACCCTGCAGTACGCCGACGTCTGGGAGAAGGTCGCGCCTGCGGGCTACGCCCGCACCAAGTACGCGTACGCCGAGACGCTGATCGATCTTCTGGAGAAGGTCACCCCCGGCCTGCGCGACGTGATCGAGGAGGTCGACGTCGCCACCCCGCTCACGGTGATGCGCTACCTCGGCCACCCCGGCGGTGCGATCTACGGCTTCGACCAGGACGCCACCGAGAGCTGGCTGTTCCGTGACGACGAGTCGACCACCCACGTGCCCGGTCTTCACCTGGCCGGCGCCTGGGCCGGGGTCGGCGGATTCCAGCCGACCCTGGAGGCCGGGGCGAGAGTGGCCCGGAACCTGTTGCGGCGCAACGCCGCCTGACCCTACGGAGACCCGATGCCCGCGCATCCGCTGGCCGAGCTGTTCGCCGGAGCGCTCGACATCATGACCGAGATCGACCGCCGCGCCGAGGAGGGCGTCGACCACGGTGCGGCCGGCGACGTGCAGCGGCTCGTCGACCGGTACCACCCGAGCGGCCTGGACCTGGTGGTGGCGGAGGTGATCACCGAGACCGCCACCGCGAAGACCTTCCGACTGCGCCGGGCGGACGGTGCGGACCTCCCGCCGTTCCAGGCCGGCCAGTACGTCACCCTCGACGCGACCGTCGGCGGCACGACCACCAGCCGCCCGTTCGCGATCTCCTCCAGCCCGGCCAGTCTGGAAGCCTACGATCTGACGGTGCGCCGCGTTCCCGGCGGCCGGGTCAGCAACCACCTGATCGACCACCTCGCGGTCGGCGACCGGGTGCGCACCTCCGGGCCGCTCGGTTCCTTCCACCACAATCCGCTGTTCCACGGCGAGGACCTGGTCTTCCTTGCCGGCGGGTCCGGGGTGGCCCCGGCCATGAGCATGATCCGCGACATCGTGGACCACGGCCTGGCACGCCGGCTTCATCTGGTGTACGGCTCGCGTACGGCCGACGACGTGATCTTCCGGGAGACGCTCGACAAGCTCGCGGCCGACCATCCGGACCGGATCCGGGTCGACCTCGTGGTCCAGCGGCCCGGTGCCGACTGGCAGGGGCCGACCGGACTGCTCACCGGCGAGACGATCACCGCACTGACCGGACCGCTCGTCGGCCGGATGGTCTACGTCTGCGGCCCGCAGGCGATGTACCCCTATGCACTGGCGGAGTTGGCCCGGCTCGGGCATCCCCGGCGACGGGTCCGCCTGGAGGCGAACGGTGCCCCCGCGCGCCCGCAGACGCAGGCCGGCTGGCCGGCCGAGCGCGACCCGGAGGGCGAGGTCCAGGTGACGGTCCAGGGAGGGCCGTCGTTCAGCACCCCGCGGGGCCGTCCGCTGCTCGACGCGCTCGAGGAGCACGGCGTCCGGCCCGAGGTCGGCTGCCGGTCCGGCGAGTGCAGTCTGTGCCGGGTACGGGTGGTGTCGGGCGAGGTCTTCGACGCCGAGGAGGCCCGACTGCGGCTGTCCGACGCCTGGTCCGGCTACACACACAGCTGTGTGGCCTATCCGGTGACGGACGTCGAGATCGCACTGTGACAGCTCCGGCCGAGGCTGGCCCCGCCCTGCCTCGGCCCCGCGTCCTGACTCCGTTGCCGATATGCACGTTGTCCGAGCCGCGAATGCAGAAGGGCCGCCCGGTGTGGCGGCCCTTCCCCGTTCCGCGAGCGCTGGGACGCGTCCTCAGCGGCAGCGCCGCACCCGGTAGGCGTAGGTGACGGCCAGCAGCATCGGGCCCCACAGGCACATCAGAGCCTGGCAGCCCTCTGCAGGCACCAGCCACCTCTTCATGCCTACATCCTTCGGTGTCCGACCAATCGCCGGCGTCGTCCCGGTGGATGATGCCGGTGCCTCTGGAGGGGGAACCGGCCTCGCACCCCGTAGTGCCGTGGAAGGTCGGTGGCCCGGGACTTCGGCCGGTTCCGGTGGTCAACTCAGCGTGACCGGCATCGATTCGACGCCCCAGATCAGGTTGGAGCGCATGCGTCGCACCGGGCCGGCCAGGTGCACGGTGTCCAGGCGTCGTGTGAGTTCCTCGAACATGACGGTGAGTTCGGTGGTCGCGAGCGACGCTCCGAGGCAGAAGTGCGTCCCGTTGGCGAACGCCAGGTGCCGAGTGGGGTTGCGGGCGATGTCGAAGGTGTCGGGATCGGCGAAGACCTGCTCGTCCCGGTTCGCGGACGGCAGCCACACCGCCAGCTCGTCGCCGGCCCTGATCTGCTGCCCGGCGAGCTCGACGTCCCGGGTGGCGGTCCGCAGGACGTGCATCGCCGGGCTCGTGTAGCGCAGCACCTCCTGCACGGTGCTCGGCATGAGCGACGGGTCCGCCTTGATCCGCTGCCACTGGTCGGGGTTGCGGATGAAGGCGAGCAGACCGCCGACGGTGGCGTGCCGGGTGGTCTCGTTGCCGCCGGAGATGAGCCCGTCGCAGTTGAGGAAGATCTCCTCGTCGGTGAGCGGCACGCCGCCGATCTGTCCTTGGACCATCGCGCTGACGATGTCCTCCTGGGGGTCCTTCCGGCGCAGCTCCAGCAGCTCGTCGTAGTACATCAGGATGTCGGTGTGGGCCTCGGCCGCCTTCACCGCGTGGTCGTCGTCCCCGGGCGCTGCGTCGGAGCCGAACGCGATCATCGTCCGCTCCAGCATGAAGCCCCAGTCCTCGCGGGGCACGCCGAGCATGTCGCAGATGACCGCCACCGGGAGCCGGGCGGCCATCTCGACGAACTCGCCGCCGCCCTGCTCTCGCAGGCCCTCGATCGACTCCACCACGATGGCGCGCATGGTGTTCTCCAGCCGGCGGACCATCTTGGGCGTGAAGGCCGAGTTGATGATCCGGCGGATGTTGCCGTGTCGCGGTGGATCGGTGACGATCAGCATCTTGCCGGCGGCCGCGGCGGTGGCGGCGGGGTTGTGGTCCAGCCGCATGCCCTTCTCCGAGGTGAAGGTCGCGTTGTCCTTCAGGACCTGGGCGGCCAGCGGGTAGGACAGCACCGCCCAGAAGGGCCGCCCGTTGGCCCGGACGTTCCGGTAGACCGGTGATTCGGCCCGGAGTGCGGCCCACACGAGTTCCGGCTCTCCGGTTTGGTAGAGGCTCGGATCGGACAGATCAGGAGCGGTCTCCAGAATTCCCGGCATGACGCCTACTTTCTTCCGTGGAAACGGCAATAGCGCCCCGGCGGGGGATTCACGCGGGCGGGGCGGGAGCAAAGGGGAACGGCGCTGCGGCTGCCGTGAGGGAATCCTACCCGGGACGGGTTCCGGAGGGCGTGGATGACAGCCAACTGCTGGGCTCCGGGCGGGCCCGGAGTTCTGCCGACCCTCCGCTGGCAACTTGCTGCAGCGACGGTTGCGTGCGCCCCCCGGCACGCTGTTTGGTGAGGGTTGATTTTTGCGCTGACAGTGTGCAGGCGCGGCTATATCCGAGCACATCTTGAGTGGGAGACAACGACGTGACGAGGCCTGGTGTCGAGGACATTCTTCCGCTGTCGCCGCTGCAGCAGGGTCTGCTGTTCCACGCGGTTTACGACGGGGATTCAGACGGCGATCCGGCGGACATCTACACCGTGCAGCTCGTGTTCGAAATCGAGGGGTCGCTGAAAGCCAGGGCCATGCGCTCGGCGGCCGAGGCCCTGCTGCGGCGCCACGCCAACCTGCGCTCGGCCTTCGTCTACTCGAAGTTCGAGGACCCGGTCCAGGTGATCCCCCGCGAGGTGGAGCTGCCCTGGTCCGAGACCGACCTCAGCGGGCTCTCCGAGACGGAGCGCCAGGCCGAGTGGGACCGGTGGCTGGCCGCGGACCGCGCCCGCCGCTTCGACCTCACCAAGCCCCCGCTGCTGCGCCTCACCCTCGTCACGATGGCCCCCGGCCAGTACCGGCTGGTCATCACCAACCACCACATCCTGCTGGACGGTTGGTCGATGCCGGTGCTCCTGCGCGAGCTCTTCGAGCTGTACGGCACCGAGGGCGATGATTCCGCGCTCCCGCCGGTCACCCCGTACCGCGAGTACCTCGCCTGGCTGGCCAAGCAGGACCGCTCGGAGGCCGAAGCCGCCTGGCGCAAGGCGCTCGACGGCTTCGAGGAGCCCAGCCTGCTGGCCCCCGTCACCCTGGGCCGCGGCCACTCGCTTCCGGACCGGGTCTCCGTCGACCTCTCCGCCGCGCTCACCCGGACGCTCACCAGTCGGGCCCGATCGGCCGGCCGTACCCTCAACTCCGTCCTCCAGGCGACTTGGGCGATGGTGGTCGGCCAGCTGACCGGCCGTCGCGATGTCGTGCTCGGCACCGCAGTCTCCGGCCGTCCGCCGCACATCCCCGGCATCGAGACGATGGTCGGCCTCTTCATCAACACCGTCCCGGTGCGCGTCACCCTGGACCCCACCCAGACCTTCGACGGCCTCGTCGACCGGCTGCAGTCCGACCAGTCCGAGCTGACGCCGTACCACTACGTGAGCCTGACGGACATCCAGCAGTGGGCCGGCGGGCGCGACCTGTTCGACTCCTGCATCGTGGTGGAGAACTACCCGGTCGACGCGTCGGAGCTGCGGCTTCCGGGTGACGGCGTCAGCATCACCGGGTACGACGGTCGCGACGCGAGCCACTACACCGCGGTGCTCACCGCCCTGCCGGGTGAGCGCATCCACCTGAAGCTCGACTACCGCGCCGACGTCTTCGACCGCGCCGCCGCCGAGGTCGTGCTGAACCGGTTCGTCCGACTGCTGGAGGAGGTCGCCGAGCCGACCACCACCCAGCTCGGGCAGCTCGGGCTGCTGACCGAGCAGGAGCGCCGGCTGGTCCTCACGGAGTGGAACGACGCCGTACCGGCCGTCGAACCCGTGACCCTGCCGCGGCTCTTCGAGGCCCAAGCGGCCCGCACGCCCCAGGCGCCCGCCCTTATCTCCGACGAACTGTCGCTCTCCTACGCGGAGTTGAACGCCCGCGCCAACCAGCTCGCGCAGGTCCTGATCGAGCGCGGGGTGGGCCCGGACCAGGTGGTGGCCCTCGTGCTGCCCCGCTCGGCGGAGATCGCCGTCGCCCAGCTCGCCGTGGTGAAGGCCGGCGCCGCCTACCTGCCGGTCGACCCCGAGTACCCGCAGGACCGCATCGGCTACCTGCTGGAGGACTCCGCCCCGGCCCTGCTGGTGACGGACACGCGTCACGAGGCGAAGGTGCCCGAGGGCCTGGCGGTGGCACGGCTCCTCCTGGACACGGTCGACCTCGCCGGCCGGTCCGAGGAGAACCCGGCCGTCGCGCTGTCGCCCGCCAACGCGGCCTACGTGATCTACACCTCCGGATCGACCGGCCGCCCCAAGGGCGTCGTGGTCACCCACCGGGGCCTGGCCGGGCTGGCCGCCACCGAGATCGACCGCATGGGCGTGACCGCCGACAGCCGGGTGCTGCAGTTCGCGTCCCCCAGCTTCGACGCCTCGGTGGCGGAGCTGTGCATGACCTACGCGGCGGGCGCCGCCCTGGTGGTGCCGCCGCTCGGCCCGCTCGCCGACGACCTGCTGGCCCGCCTTCTGGTCGACCGCCAGGTGACCCACGCCATCATCCCGCCCGCAGCGCTTGCCACCGTCCAGGCGGGCGAGTTCCCTGCCCTGCGGGGTCTGATGGTAGCTGGCGAGGCCTCCAGCGCCGAGCTGGTGGACCGCTGGGCCGGCGGGCGCCGGATGATCAACGGCTACGGTCCGACCGAGTCGACCGTCGGCGCGACCTTCAGCGCGCCGCTGCCGGTGGGAGCGGGCACGCCGTCCATCGGGCGGCCGACCCACAACACCCGCGTCTACGTGCTCGACAGCATGCTGCGGCCGGTGCCGGTCGGCGTGCCGGGCGAGCTCTACCTCGCCGGCGCCGGTCTGGCACGCGGCTACCTGGGCCGTCACGGCCTGACGGCCGAGCGGTTCGTCGCCTGCCCGTTCGGCGTCGTCGGGGAGCGGATGTACCGCACCGGCGACCTGGTGCGCTGGCGCGCCGACGGGCAGCTGGAGTTCGTGCGCCGCGTCGACGACCAGGTGAAGATCCGTGGCTTCCGGATCGAGCTGGACGAGGTCCAGCACGTCCTCGCCACCCACCCGCTGGTCGACCAGGTGGCGGTGGTGGTCCGCGAGGACCAGCCCGGGGACCGGCGGCTGGTGGCCTACGTGGTGTCGACGGACACCGACGTGGACATCACCGCGCTGCGCGCCCACGCCGAGGACGTCCTGCCCGAGTACATGGTCCCGTCGGCCTTCGTGCGCATGGACGCGCTGCCGGTCACCACGAACGGGAAGCTGGACCGCAAGGCCCTCCCGGCACCCGAGACCGTCGCGAGCGGAGGCAGGAGCCCGCGCAACGAGCAGGAGGAGCAGCTGGCCCGGCTCTTCGCCGACGTGCTGGACCTGGAGCGGATCGGGATCGACGACAGCTTCTTCGAGCTCGGCGGGCACTCGCTGACGGCTACCCGGCTGGTCAGCCGGATCCGGCGCGAGTTCAAGGTCGAGATGCCGGTGCGCACCCTGTTCCAGACGCCCACCGTGGCCGGTGTCGCCGAGCAGCTCGGATTCGCCGGCGACGCCCGCCAGGCCCTGGGCCGCCGGGAACGCCCGGAGCGGATCCCGCTGTCGCCGGCGCAGCAGCGCCTGTGGTTCCTCAACCGGTTGGACGACACCAGCGGCAACTACAACCTGCTGGCCGCGCTGCGGCTCTCCGGCCCGCTCGACGCGGCGGCGCTGGAAGTCGCCTTCCGCGATGTGGTGGACCGCCACGAGAGCCTGCGCACCGTCTTCCCCGAGCAGGGCGGAACGCCCCACCAGGAGATCCTCACCGGTGACCGGGCCCGCCCGGTGCTGATGCGGGCGGAGGCGACCGAGCAGACGCTGACCGAGGCGCTCGCCCGGTCGGTTGCCGCACATTTCGACCTGGCGCGCGAACTCCCGGTCCGGCTGCACCTGTTCGAGATCGGTGAGCAGGAGCACGTGCTGGTGATCGTGCTCCACCACATCGCCGGCGACGGCCAGTCGGTGGCCCCGCTCGCCCGGGACCTGGCCACCGCCTACCGGGCGCGGCTCGGCGGTACGGCCCCGCAGTGGGAGCCGCTGCCGGTCCAGTACGCCGACTACACCCTGTGGCAGCAGGAGGTCCTCGGTGACGAGGCCGACCCGGGCAGCCTGCTCGCGACCCAGCTCGACTACTGGCGGAAGACGCTGGCCGACGCTCCCGAGGAGCTGTCGCTGCCTACCGATCGCGCCCGCCCCGCGCAGGCGACGTACCAGGGCGCCGACGTGCCGGTGAGCCTGGACCCGCGGACCCACCAGCGCCTGCTGGAACTCGCCCGCGACACGGACAGCAGCCTCTTCATGGTGCTGCAGGCCGGCCTGGCCGCCCTGCTGTCCCGGCACGGCGCGGGCGAGGACATCCCCGTCGGTGCGCCGATCGCCGGCCGTACCGACGCCGCACTCGACGAGCTGGTCGGCTTCTTCGTCAACACGCTGGTGCTGCGGACCGACACCTCCGGTGCCCCGACCTTCCGCGAGCTGGTCCGGCGGGTGCGGGAGACCGACCTTGCGGCGTACGCCAATCAGGACGTGGCCTTCGAGCGGCTGGTGGAGGTGCTGAACCCGACCCGCTCGCTGTCCCGGCACCCGCTGTTCCAGGTCTTCCTGTCGCTGCACAACAACCCTTCGTCCGGCCTCGACCTGCCGGGTCTTCGCAGCAGCGAGGTGCCGCTGCCGCTGACCACCGCCAAGTTCGACCTGATGCTGGAGCTGATCGAGCGCCAGGACGACCGGCACGAGGCCGCCGGGATCACCGGCCGGCTGGAGTACGCCCGCGACCTGTTCGACGAGCCGACCGCGCTGCGGCTGGCCGACCGCCTGGTCCGGCTGCTCGAGGCCGTCGCCGCCGATCCGGAGCAGTCGATCGCCGCCGTGGACCTCGTCTCGGACGCCGAGCGTCTGCAGCTCGGGGAGTGGAATGCGACGGGGCGTGCGGTGGGGGCGGGTTCGTTGGTGGATCTGTTCGAGGCTCAGGTGGTGCGGACGCCGGATGCGGTTGCGGTGGTGTTCGAGGGTGAGTCGTTGTCGTATGCGCAGTTGGATGCGCGGGTGAATGGTTTGGCGGGTGTGCTGCGGGAGCGGGGTGTTCGTGATGGTGATTTCGTGGCTGTCGCGGTGCCTCGTTCGGTGGAGCTTGTGGTGTCGCTGTATGCGGTGCTGAAGGCGGGTGCGGCGTATGTGCCGGTGGATCCGGATTATCCGGCGGAGCGGATCGGTTGGATTCTGGAGGATGCGGCGCCGTCGTTGGTGGTGACGACGTCTGCGGTGGCGGGGTCGTTGCCGGTTGGTGGTGTGCCGCAGCTGTTGGTGGATTCCGTCGATGGTGTGTCGTCGGTGGCGCCGGTGCGTTCGGTGGTGGGGTCGTCGCCGGCGTATGTGATCTTCACGTCGGGTTCGACGGGTCGTCCGAAGGGTGTTGTGGTGCCGCATGCGGGCATCGTGAACCGTTTGGCGTGGATGCAGGATCAGTACGGTCTGGATGGTTCGGATCGGGTGTTGCAGAAGACGCCGTCGGGGTTCGACGTGTCGGTGTGGGAGTTCTTCTGGCCGTTGCAGGTGGGTGCCGCGTTGGTGGTGGCGCGTCCGGAGGGGCATCGTGATGCGGCGTATCTGGCGGAGTTGATCCGTTCGGAGTCGGTGACGACGGCGCATTTCGTGCCTTCGATGTTGCAGGTGTTCCTGCAGGAGCCGGCGGCGGGTTCGTGCAGTGGTCTGCGTCGGGTGGTGTGCAGTGGTGAGGCGCTGCCGGTGGACGCGGTGGAGCGGTTCCTGGAGTTGTTGCCGGGTGTGGGGCTGCACAATCTGTACGGGCCGACGGAGGCGTCGGTGGATGTGACGTTCCACCGGTGTGTGTCGGGTGGTTCGTCGGTGCCGATCGGGCGTCCGGTGTGGAACACGCGGGTGTATGTGCTGGATGCGGGTCTGCGTGCGGTGCCGGTGGGTGTGCCGGGTGAGTTGTACCTGGCGGGTGTGCAGTTGGCGCACGGGTATGCGCGGCGTGCCGGGTTGTCGGCGGAGCGTTTCGTGGCGGATCCGTTCTTCGGTTCGGGTGAGCGGATGTACCGCACGGGTGATGTGGTGCGGTGGTCGGCCGACGGCGAGCTGGAGTACCTGGGCCGGGCGGATGACCAGGTGAAGATCCGTGGTCTGCGGATCGAGCTGGGCGAGATCGAGGCCGCGGTGGCCTCGGATCCGTCGGTGGCGAACAGTGCGGTGGTGGTGCGGGAGGACGCCTCGGGCGGTAAGCGTCTGGTGGCCTACGTGGTCGCGGCCGGTGACGGCCTGGACGTGGAGGTGTTGCGGGCTCGGGTGGCGTCGCGGGTGCCGGAGTACATGGTGCCGTCGGCGTTCGTCACGATGGATGTGCTGCCGGTGACGGCGAACGGCAAGCTGGACCGCCGGGCGTTGCCGGAGCCGGACTTCGGCGGGCGGGTGTCCGAGCGGGGCCCGCGCAACCGACGTGAGGAGGTGTTGTGCGCGCTGTTCGCCGAGGTCCTCGGACTGGAGCGGGTCGGCATCGACGACAGCTTCTTCGAACTCGGCGGCCACTCCCTGCTCGCGACCAGGCTGCTCAGCCGCATCCGCTCCGAGTTCGGCCTGGACCTCGCGGTGCGGGCGGTCTTCGAGGCGCCCACCGTCGCCGGACTTGCCGGCCACCTGGACGCCGCCGGTACCGCCCGCCGGGCTCTGACCGTGGCCGAGCGCCCGGCTGAGATCCCGCTGTCCGCCGCCCAGCGGCGCCTGTGGTTCCTCAACCGCGTCGAGGGCCCCAGCGCGACCTACAACCTGCCGCTTGTGGTGCGGCTCACCGGCGCCCTGGACGTCGAGGCGCTGCGCGCGGCGCTCGCCGACCTGGTGGCCAGGCACGAGAGCCTGCGCACCGTATTCCCCGAGACCGACGGCCGCGCCCGCCAGGAGGTCCTGGCCATCGAGCAGGCGGCGCCCGAACTCCTCCTCACCGATGTGGCCCAGGCCGACCTCGACGAGCAGGTCCGGCGGCTGGCCCAGACCGGCTTCGAGCTCGCCAAGGAGCTCCCGGTGCGCGCCCACCTGCTCCGGGTGAGCGCCGAGGACCACGTCCTGCTGCTCGTCGTGCATCACATTGCGGGTGACGGCTGGTCGATGGCCCCGCTCGCCCGGGATCTCTCCGTCGCCTACCAGGCACGACTGGCCGGCCGCGCGCCGAGCCAGGAGCAGCTGCCGGTCCAGTACGCCGACTACACGCTCTGGCAGATCGACGTCCTCGGCGACGAGAACGACCCGACCAGCGCCATGGCAAGGCAGTTGGACCACTGGCGCACCGCGCTCTCCGGGATTCCGGAGGAGCTCCAGCTGCCCACCGACCGGCCGCGTCCGGCGGTCGCCAGCTACCGGGGTGCCCGGGTACCGCTCACCCTCCCGAAGGACGTCCACCGGAAGGTGACGGCCATCGCGCAGGCCCGCGGCGCCAGCGTCTTCATGGTGATGCAGGCCGCCGTCGCGGCACTGCTCGCCAAACTCGGCGCCGGCGACGACATCCCGATCGGCAGCGTGATCGCCGGTCGTACGGACGAGGCCCTGGACGACCTGGTCGGCTTCTTCGTCAACACCCTGGTGCTCCGCACCGACCTGTCCGGGAACCCGACCTTCCAGGAGCTGATCGACCGGGTGCGGGAGACCGACCTCGCGGCGTACGCCAACCAGGACGTGCCCTTCGAGCAGCTTGTGGACGAGCTCGACCCGGAGCGCTCGCTCGCCCGGCACCCGCTGTTCCAGGTCATGCTGTCGTTCGAGAACAACGCGGCCGCCCGGGCCGACCTGCCCGGCGTGGAGGTGTCCCCGTTCCCGGTCGAGCTGGACGTCGCCAAGTTCGACCTGTCCTTCCAGCTGGTAGAGCAGTTCGACGCCGACGGCGCGCCCGCCGGCATCGGCGGGGCCGTCGAGTACTCCGCCGACCTGTTCGACCAGGCCACCGCCGAGCGGATCGTGGACCGCATGGCCCGCCTGCTGGACGGCGTCCTCGCCGACCCGCACGCGCCGGTCGGCTCGGTCGACATCCTCACCACCGAGGAGCGTGCGCGCCTGCTGGTCGAGTGGAACCCCACCGGCAAGGACGTACCGCAGGCGACCCTGGTCGAGCTGTTCGAGGCCCAGGTGGCCCGGACCCCCGCCGCCGTCGCCGTGATTTCCGAGGGCACCGAGCTCACCTACGGGGAGCTGGACGGCCGGGCCAACCGCCTGGCCCGCCACTTGATCGGCCACGGCGTGGGACCGGAGCAGCTGGTCGCCCTCGCGCTGCCGCGTACCGAACAGATGATCGTCGCGGTGCTCGCGGTGCTGAAGACCGGTGCGGGCTACCTCCCGGTGGACCCCGACTACCCGGCGGACCGGATCGGTTACATGCTGGAGGACGCCCGGCCGAGCCTGGTACTGCTCTCCCGCGACACCGCCGCTGCGCTGGACTCGGTGGAAGCGATCGGCCCCGCCCGCCTGGTGCTGGACGAGCCGGCCGTGGCGGACCTGCTCGCCCGTGAGAGCGCGACCCCCGTCACCGACGAGGACCGCACCACCGCGCTCCGGCCGGCCCACCCGGCCTACGTCATCTACACCTCGGGCTCCACCGGGCGCCCCAAGGGCGTGATGATCCCGCACCAGAACGTGGTGCGACTGTTCCGCGCGACCGAGCACTGGTTCGACTTCGGTGCCGACGACGTCTGGACGATGTTCCACTCGTACGCGTTCGACTTCTCCGTCTGGGAGATCTGGGGACCGCTGCTGTACGGCGGCCGGCTGGTGATGGTCTCCTACGAGACCAGCCGCAGCACGCGGGACTTCCGCGCCCTGCTCGCACGCACCAAGGTGACGGTGCTCAACCAGACCCCCTCCGCCTTCTACCGCCTCGTCCAGGAGGAGCGCGAGAACCCCGGTGCCGACGCACTGTCCCTGCGCACCGTGGTCTTCGGCGGCGAGGCGCTGGACCTGGGACGGCTGGAGGAGTGGTATCGCGTCCACCCGGACGACGCGCCGACCCTGATCAACATGTACGGCATCACCGAGACCACCGTGCACGTCACGCACCGCGCGCTCAACCGGGCCGCGGCCGCCGAGCTGCGCGGCAGCGCCATCGGCCAGGCCATCCCGGACCTGCGGGTCTACGTCCTGGACGCGGGCCTGCAGCCGGTCCCGGCGGGCGTCACCGGTGACCTCTACGTCGCCGGCGCCGGTCTGGCCCGTGGCTACCTCAACCGCCCGGCCCTGTCGGCGGAGCGTTTCGTCGCGGATCCGTTCTTCGGTTCGGGTGAGCGGATGTACCGCACCGGTGACGTGGTGCGCTGGTCGACCGACGGCGAGCTGGAGTACCTGGGCCGGGCGGATGACCAGGTGAAGATCCGCGGCTTCCGGATCGAGCTGGGCGAGATCGAGGCCGCGGTGGCCTCGGATCCGTCGGTGGCGAACAGTGCGGTGGTGGTGCGGGAGGACACCTCCGGCACGAAGCGCCTGGTGGCCTACGTGGTCGCGGCCGCTGATGACCTGGACGTGGAGGTGCTGCGCGACAGGGTGGCCTCCCGGGTGCCGGAGTACATGGTGCCCTCCGCCTTCGTGGTGCTGGAGGAGCTGCCCCTGACCACCAACGGCAAGCTGGACCGCCGTGCGCTGCCGGAGCCGGACTTCGGCGGGCAGGTGTCCGAGCGCGGTCCGCGCAACCGGCGTGAGGAGGTGTTGTGCGCGCTGTTCGCCGAGGTCCTCGGGCTGGAGCGGGTCGGCATCGACGACAGCTTCTTCGAGCTGGGTGGTGACAGCATCGTCTCGATCCAGCTGGTCAGCCGCGCCCGCAAGGCCGGCCTGGAGTTCTCGCCGCGCGACGTGTTCCAGCACCGCACGGCCGAGGCACTGGCCGCGATCGCCGAGAGCGTCGAGGACGCGGACGAGAGCGGTCAGGACCCGGACGCGGGTGTCGGTGCGGTGCCGATGACCCCGATCATGCGTTGGCTGGAGGACCTGGGCGGTCCGGTCGGCGGGTACAACCAGGCGATGGTGGTGCAGACGCCGGCGTCCGCGACGTCGGAGAGCCTGAGCGCCGCGCTCCAGGCCCTGCTCGACCGGCACGACGTCCTGCGGGTCGTTCTGACCCGGCCCGCGGACGGTCCGTGGTCGCTGGAGGTCCGGCCCCGGGGCGCCGTCCGCGCCGAGGAACTGCTGCTGCGCGTCGACGCCGACCGCGCACAGATCACCGCGGAGGCCCAGGCCGCCCAGCGCCGGCTGGACCCTGACCGCGGTGTGATGGTGCAGGCGGTGTGGTTCGACGGTGGTCCGGGCGTCTCCGGCCGGCTGCTGCTGATGGCCCACCACCTGGTGGTGGACGGGGTGTCCTGGCGCATTCTGCTGCCGGACCTGGCCGCCGCCCACGAGGCCGTGGCCGAGGGCCGCGACCCCGAACTCGCCCCGGTGGAGACCTCCTTCAAGAGCTGGGCCGAAGGTCTGGTGACCGACGCCGCCACGGAGCGGCGAGTTGCGGAGCTGGACGTGTGGACCGGGATGCTCAGGGGGGAGGAACCGCAGCTCGGTGCCCGTGCGCTCGACCCGGCGCGGGACACCGCGCCCGCCCGGCGGGTGCTGTCCGTGGAGTTGCCGTCCGAGGTGACGGGTGCGCTGCTGACCCGGGTGCCGGCGGTGTTCCACGCGGGTGTCAACGACGTGCTGCTGGCAGGCTTCGCGCTCGCGGTCGAGGACTGGCGGCGCCGTCGCGGCGTCCGGGCCACCGGTGCGCTGGTGGACCTGGAGGGCCACGGCCGCGAGGAGCTCGTGCCCGGCGCCGACGTCTCGCGCACGGTGGGCTGGTTCACCAGCCTCTTCCCGGTCCGCCTGGACCCGGGCGTGCCCGCCGACGCCTGGGACCAGGTGTGGGCCGCGGGCCCGGTGGTCGGCGATGCCGTCAAGGCCGTCAAGGAACAGCTGCGCGCCCTGCCCGACAACGGCGCCGGCTACGGCCTGCTGCGTCACCTCAACCCCGACACCGCACCGGTCCTGGCCGGGCTCCCCACCCCGCAGATCGCCTTCAACTACCTCGGCCGCTTCGAGTTCGCCGACCCGGCGGCCCAGGCCGCCGACTGGGGCCTGTGCGCCGACGCCGACACCGGCAGCGGTCTGGACCCCGAGGGCCTGATCGGCCACGCGCTGGAGGTCAACTCGCTGACCGTCGACCGCCCCGAGGGCGGCTCGCTGGTGGCGAACTGGTCGTGGCCGGCCGAGCTGTTCACCGAGGACCAGGTCCGCGACCTTGCCGAGACCTGGTTCCGCGCCCTGAAGGCCATCGCGGACCACGCCGAGGGCCCCGGTGCCGGCGGCCACACCCCGTCCGACTTCGCCCTGGTCGAGCTGACCCAGTCCGATGTCGACGAACTCCAGGAGGAACAAGAGCAGTTGACGGACGTTCTGCCGCTGTCCCCGCTCCAGGAGGGTCTGCTCTTCCACGCGCTGTACGACGAGCACGGCTCGGACGTCTACAACGTCCAGATGTCCTTCGAGTTCGAGGGGCACCTCGACGCCGGGGCCATGCGGCGGGCGGCCGGGGTGCTGCTGGAGCGGCACGCGAACCTGCGCTCCGCCTTCCGCGCCCTCAGGAACGGCACGCTGGTCCAGTTGGTCCCCGGCCGGGTGGAGCTGCCGTGGTCAGAGGTGGACCTCAGCGCCCTGCCGGAGGCCGACCGCGACCGGGAACTGGCTCGCCTGGTGGCCGAGGACCGGGTCGGCCGCTTCGACCTCGTCCAGCCGCCGCTGATCCGCTTCACGCTGATCACCACCGCACCGGAGCGCCACCTCCTGCTGATCACCAACCACCACATCCTGCTGGACGGTTGGTCCACCCCGATCCTGCTCGACGAGCTGTTCTCGGCGTACGCCGCCAAGGGCGACGGCGCGCACCTGCCCCGGGTCACCCCCTACCGCGACTACCTGGCCTGGCTCACCCGCCAGGACCACAGCGGCGCGCAGGCCGCCTGGGCCAGCGAGTTCGAGGGCTTGGAGGAGCCGACCCTGCTGGTCGGCCAGGAGGCGGGCGGGCACTCCGCACTCCCGGAGCGCCTGGTGGTCGAGCTGACCGCCGAGCAGACCGAGCGGCTGACGGCCGAGAGCCGCCGCCGCGGCGTCACCACCAACACCATGGTGCAGACTGCCTGGGCGATGCTGCTGGGCCACCTGACCGGCCGGGACGACATCGTCTTCGGTGCCACCGTCTCCGGCCGCCCGGCCGAGATCCCCGGCATCGAGTCGATGGTCGGCCTGTTCATCAACACCCTGCCGGTGCGCGTCGTGCTCGATCCCGCCGAATCGCTGGAGGGCCTGGTCACCCGTGTCCAGGAGCGGCAGACCGCGCTGCTGCCGTTCCACCACATCGGCCTGAGCGAGGTGCAGCGCCTCGCCGGGCACAGCGAACTCTTCGACACCCTCGTCGTCTTCGAGAACTACCCGATCGACGAGGAGGCCCTGCAACAGGACAGCGGGAGCCTGCGCACCGTCTCCGGCAGCAGCCGGGACGCCACCCACTACCCGCTCAGCCTGATCGCGGCACAGACCGCGGCCGGCTTCGAACTGCGCCTGGACTACCGTCCGGACCTCGTCGACCGTGAGCGCGTCGCGCTCATCGGGGAGAAGCTGCGCACCCTGCTCGAGGCGCTCGTCGACCAGCCCGCGCTGTCCGCGGGCCGGCTCTCGCCGCTGACACCGTCCGAGCGCTCCCGGGTTCTGGGGGAGTGGAATGCGACGGGGCGTGCGGTGGGGGCGGGTTCGTTGGTGGATCTGTTTGAGGCTCAGGTGGTGCGGACGCCGGATGCGGTTGCGGTGGTGTTCGAGGGTGAGTCGTTGTCGTATGCGCAGTTGGATGCGCGGGTGAATGGTTTGGCGGGTGTGCTGCGGGAGCGGGGTGTTCGTGATGGTGATTTCGTGGCTGTCGCGGTGCCTCGTTCGGTGGAGCTTGTGGTGTCGCTGTATGCGGTGCTGAAGGCGGGTGCGGCGTATGTGCCGGTGGATCCGGATTATCCGGCGGAGCGGATCGGTTGGATTCTGGAGGATGCGGCGCCGTCGTTGGTGGTGACGACGTCTGCGGTGGCGGGGTCGTTGCCGGTTGGTGGTGTGCCGCAGCTGTTGGTGGATTCCGTCGATGGTGTGTCGTCGGTGGCGCCGGTGCGTTCGGTGGTGGGGTCGTCGCCGGCGTATGTGATCTTCACGTCGGGTTCGACGGGTCGTCCGAAGGGTGTTGTGGTGCCGCATGCGGGCATCGTGAACCGTTTGGCGTGGATGCAGGATCAGTACGGTCTGGATGGTTCGGATCGGGTGTTGCAGAAGACGCCGTCGGGGTTCGACGTGTCGGTGTGGGAGTTCTTCTGGCCGTTGCAGGTGGGTGCCGCGTTGGTGGTGGCGCGTCCGGAGGGGCATCGTGATGCGGCGTATCTGGCGGAGTTGATCCGTTCGGAGTCGGTGACGACGGCGCATTTCGTGCCTTCGATGTTGCAGGTGTTCCTGCAGGAGCCGGCGGCGGGTTCGTGCAGTGGTCTGCGTCGGGTGGTGTGCAGTGGTGAGGCGCTGCCGGTGGACGCGGTGGAGCGGTTCCTGGAGTTGTTGCCGGGTGTGGGGCTGCACAATCTGTACGGGCCGACGGAGGCGTCGGTGGATGTGACGTTCCACCGGTGTGTGTCGGGTGGTTCGTCGGTGCCGATCGGGCGTCCGGTGTGGAACACGCGGGTGTATGTGCTGGATGCGGGTCTGCGTGCGGTGCCGGTGGGTGTGCCGGGTGAGTTGTACCTGGCGGGTGTGCAGTTGGCGCACGGGTATGCGCGGCGTGCCGGGTTGTCGGCGGAGCGTTTCGTGGCGGATCCGTTCTTCGGTTCGGGTGAGCGGATGTACCGCACGGGTGATGTGGTGCGGTGGTCGGCCGACGGCGAGCTGGAGTACCTGGGCCGGGCGGATGACCAGGTGAAGATCCGTGGTCTGCGGATCGAGCTGGGCGAGATCGAGGCCGCGGTGGCCTCGGATCCGTCGGTGGCGAACAGTGCGGTGGTGGTGCGGGAGGACGCCTCGGGCGGTAAGCGTCTGGTGGCCTACGTGGTCGCGGCCGGTGACGGCCTGGACGTGGAGGTGTTGCGGGCTCGGGTGGCGTCGCGGGTGCCGGAGTACATGGTGCCGTCGGCGTTCGTCACGATGGATGTGCTGCCGGTGACGGCGAACGGCAAGCTGGACCGCCGGGCGTTGCCGGAGCCGGACTTCGGCGGGCGGGTGTCCGAGCGGGGCCCGCGCAACCGGCGTGAGGAGGTGTTGTGCGCGCTGTTCGCCGAGGTCCTCGGACTGGAGCGGGTCGGCATCGACGACAGCTTCTTCGAGCTGGGTGGTGACAGCATCGTCTCGATCCAGCTGGTCAGCCGTGCCCGCAAGGCCGGCCTGGTCTTCTCGCCGCGCGACGTGTTCCAGCACCGCACGGTCGAGGCACTGGCCCTGATGGCCGAGGCCGCCGACGAGAACCGCGCCGCGGACCAGGCGGACCCGGACGCGGGTGTCGGTGCGGTGCCGATGACCCCGATCATGCGTTGGCTGGAGGACCTGGGCGGTCCGGTCGGCGGGTTCAACCAGGCGATGGTGGTGCAGACGCCGGCGTCCGCGACGTCGGAGAGCCTGGCCGCGGCGCTCCAGGCCCTGCTCGACCGGCACGACGTCCTGCGGGCCGTTCTGACCCGGCCCGCGGACGGTCCGTGGTCGCTGGAGGTCCGGCCCCGTGGCGCCGTCCGCGCCGAGGAACTGCTGCTGCGCGTCGAGGCCACGGGCGTGCACGGCGAGCGGCTCCGCGAGCTGATGGCCGAGCAGACCCGGCCCGCGCAGGACCGGCTGGACCCTGACCGCGGTGTGATGGTGCAGGCGGTGTGGTTCGACGGTGGTCCGGGCGTCTCCGGCCGGCTGCTGCTGATGGCCCACCACCTGGTGGTGGACGGGGTGTCCTGGCGCATTCTGCTGCCGGACCTGGCCGCCGCCCACGACGCCGTGGCCGAGGGCCGCGAGTTCGCCGGGGACACCGCGGGCACCTCGTTCCGCGCCTGGGCCGAGGGCCTCGTCGCGGAGGCCGCCACAAAGCGGCGCGTCGCGGAACTGGACGTGTGGACATCGATGCTGGCCGGCGACGACCCCGCCCTGGGTGCCCGTGCGCTCGACCCGCGGCGCGACACCGCCGCGACCACCCAAGGCCTGGCGCTGGAGTTGCCGTCCGAGGTGACGGGTGCGCTGCTGACCCGGGTGCCGGCGGTGTTCCACGCGGGTGTCAACGACGTGCTGCTGGCAGGCTTCGCGCTCGCGGTCGAGGACTGGCGGCGCCGTCGCGGCGTCCGGGCCACCGGTGCGCTGGTGGACCTGGAGGGCCACGGCCGCGAGGAGCTCGTGCCCGGCGCCGACGTCTCGCGCACGGTGGGCTGGTTCACCAGCCTCTTCCCGGTCCGCCTGGACCCGGGCGTGCCCGCCGACGCCTGGGACCAGGTGTGGGCCGCGGGCCCGGTGGTCGGCGATGCCGTCAAGGCCGTCAAGGAACAGCTGCGCGCCCTGCCCGACAACGGCGCCGGCTACGGCCTGCTGCGTCACCTCAACCCCGACACCGCACCGGTCCTGGCCGGGCTCCCCACCCCGCAGATCGCCTTCAACTACCTCGGCCGCTTCGAGTCCACGACAGCGCAGGCCACTGCGTCGGCCGCCGACTGGACCCAGGCCGCGGAGACCGACGACGGCATCAGCGGCGGCAGCGACGCGGGCATGCGGCTCGCGTACGCCCTGTCGCTCAACGCGGCAGCTGTGGACGGCGCGGACGGGCCGCGGCTGACCGCCGGCTGGTCCTGGCCCGCCGAGTTGTTCACCGAGGACGAGGTCCGAGACCTGGGCGAGACCTGGTTCCGTGCCCTGAGGGCCATCGCGGACCACGCCGAGGGCCCCGGTGCCGGCGGCCACACCCCCTCCGACCTGTCGCTCGGCGGCCTGTCGCAGGACGAGATCGACGCATTCGAAGACGAGCTCGGGTTCTGAGTGGAGAGCATGATGACGAACGGCAAAGAGATGAACAAGAAGCCAGGGCTCGAAGACGTCCTCGGACTGTCGCCGATGCAGAAGGGCCTGCTGTTCCACGCGTTGTACGACCAGCAGGGCACCGACGTCTACACGATCCAGCTCGCCTTCGACATCGAGGGCGCTCTCGACATCGAAGCGTTGTCGGGTGCCGCCGCCGCGGTGCTCCGGCGCCACGCGAACCTGCGGGCCGGGTTCCTCTACCGGAAGACCGGCGAACCGGTCCAGGCGATCCCGCGCGAGGTGACGCTGCCGTGGCACGAGGTGGACCTCGGCGGCCTGCCGGAGTCCGACCGTGACCGGGAACTGGCCCGGCTGGTGGAGGAGGACCGGACCCGGCGGTTCGACCTCGGTGCACCCCCGCTGATGCGTTTCACGCTGATCACCACAGGTGCGGACCGCTACCGGTTCCTGATCACCAATCACCACATCCTGCTCGACGGCTGGTCCATGGCGCGGGTGGTGGGTGAGCTCTTCGAGCTGTACGGCAGCAAGGGCGACGTCTCCGAGCTGCCGAGGGTGACGCCCTACCGCGACTATCTCGCGTGGCTGGAGCGGCAGGACCGCTCCGCCGCCGAGGCGGCCTGGCAGCAGGCGCTCAAGGGGCTGGATGAGCCCACCCTGCTGGCCGGACCGGACCTGCCCGAGCTGACGGCCTCCTCCGAGCATCACTCGGTCAGGCTGTCGCGGGAGGAGACGGCGGAGCTCGCCCAGTGGGCCCGTAAGGCGGGCGTCACCGTCAACACGGTCGTCCAGGCGGCCTGGGCCCTGCTACTCGGACACCTGACGGGCCGCAACGACGTGGTGTTCGGCGCGACGGTGTCCGGCCGGCCGGCGGAGATCCCCGGCATCGAGTCGATGGTGGGCCTGTTCATCAACACCCTGCCGGTCCGGGTCCAGCTGGACCCGGCCGAGACCCTGGGCTCCCTGCTGGCCCGACTCCAGGACCAGCAGGCCGAGCTCATGCCGCACCAGCACCTGGGCCTCAGCGACATCCAGCGGCTCACCGGGCACAGCGAGCTCTTCGACACCCTCGTCGTGTTCGAGAACTACCCGGTCGACTCCCAGCGGCTCCAGAAGTCGGCCGGCAACCTCGGCATCGTGGGAAGCCAGAGCCGTGACGACACCCACTACCCGCTCGGGCTCGCCGTCATCCTCAGTGACTCCATGGAACTGGCACTGAGCTACCGCCCCGAGGCGGTCGCCCCCGGCCTGGTCGAGTTCGTCGCCGAGGGCCTGCTGCGGGTGCTGGGCGACGTGAGGACGAACTCCGAGCTTCCCGTCGGGCAGCTGCGGCTGCTGACACCCCAGCGCGAGCAGCGCATGCTGACCCTGGGGACAGGTGCTGAGGTGCGGCCGGTGCCGGCGCACTCCGTGGTCGAGGTGCTGGAGCGGCAGGCCGAGCGGACGCCGGACGAGGTGGCCGTGGTCTGTGACGGCGAAGCGCTGACGTTCGCGGAGTTCAATAGCCGCGTGAACCGGCTCGCCAGGGTGCTCGCGCACGGTGGCAACGGCCCCGAGGGGATCGTCGCGCTGGCCCTGCCCCGGTCGCTGGAGATGGTCGTCGCGATGTTCGCGGTGCTGAAGTCCGGTGCCGCCTATCTGCCGGTGGACCCGGAATACCCCGCCGACCGCATCGCCTTCCTGGTCGAGGACGCCCGGCCGGCCGCCCTGATCACGCTGGCCGGCACCGCGGCCGAACTTCCGGACGTCTGGGCGGGGATGACCGAGGTCGTCCTCGACGACCCCGAGACCGTTCAGCGGCTGTCCGCAACGTCCGACGCGAACCTGACGGACGCCGACCGGACGGCGCCGCTCACCCCCGAAGGAATCGCGTACCTGATCCACACCTCGGGCTCCACGGGCACGCCCAAGGGCGTCGCGGTCACTCACGGTTCGCTCGTGGGCCTGTTCCACAGCCAGCGGGCCGGCGTCATCGAGCCGGAGGTCCGGGCCGCCGGGGGACGGCGGTTCCGGTTCGCGCTGACCGCGGCGTTCACCTTCGACGCCTCGCTGGACGGCCTGTTGTGGCTGCTCGCCGGCCACGAGCTGCACGTCGTCCGGGAGGAGGTGCGGCGGGACCCCGAGGCGCTGCTGCGCTACAGCGCCCGTGAGGGCATCGACGTCCTCAACTTCACGCCGACCTACGCACAGCAGGTCCTGGCCGGCGGAGCGCTGCAGGGCGACGGACCGCGGCCGCGGGTGCTGCTGCTCGGCGGCGAGGCGATCGGCGACGCGCTTTGGCAGGAGCTGCAGCTGCTGGCGGAGGTCAACACCTACAACCTCTACGGGCCGACCGAGTGCACCGTGGACACGCTGTACTGCCGGATCGCGGACAGCCCGCGGCCGGTCGTCGGCGGCCCGCTCCGCAACACGCGCGTGCGGGTGCTCGACGGCGCGCTGCGTCCGGTTCCCGAGGGAGTGGCCGGCGAGCTCTACGTCTCCGGCGCCAGTCTGGCCCGCGGCTACCTGCGGCGGGCGGGCCTGACCGCCGAGCGGTTCGTGGCGGATCCCTACGGTGCCCCGGGCGAGCGCATGTACCGCACCGGTGACCTGGTGCGCTGGCGAGCGGACGGGCAACTGGAGTTCGTGGGCCGGATCGACGACCAGGTGAAGATCCGCGGTTTCCGGATCGAGCTGGGGGAGATCGAGTCCGTCATCGCCGCCCGGGCCCCGCTGGACCAGGTCGCGGTCGTGGTGCGCGAGGACCAGCCGGGCGTCAAGCGCCTGGTGGCCTACGTGGTTCCGGCGGCAGACGGCGTGGACACCGACGCCCTCCGGGCCACCGTCGCAGAGGTGCTGCCCGAGTACATGGTGCCGGCCGCCTTCGTACAGCTGAAGGCCCTGCCGCTGACCCCGAGCGGCAAGCTCGACCGCAAGGCCTTGCCCGCCCCCGACTTCGCCACCCTGGTCGGCGGGGCCGGACCGCGCAACGCCCGCGAGGAACTGCTGTGCCGGCTCTACGCGGAGGTCCTGGGCCTGGAGAAGGTCGGGATCGACGACAGCTTCTTCGCCCTGGGCGGCGACAGCATCATCTCGATCCAGCTGGTCAGCCGCGCTCGACGCGCCGGGCTGGTGCTGACCCCGCGGGACGTCTTCCGGCACCGCACCGTGGAGGCCCTGGCGGCGGTCGTGCAGGACGTGGACCCGACCGGTCCCGCCGACGGCTCGGACTCGGGCATCGGCCGGGTCCCGCTGACGCCGATCATCCGGCGGCTGCGCGACGGCGGCGGGCCGATCGACGGGTTCAACCAGGCAATGGTGATGCCCACCGCAGGTGAATGCGGTGTCGCGGACCTGACCGCCGCGGTGCAAGCCGTGGTGGACCACCATGACGCCCTGCGGATGCGGCTCTCCCGGTCCGGCGGAACGTGGGAACTGGCGGTCATGCCGCGCGGTGCCGTGCCGGCGGACGGGATCCTGCACCGGGTGGACGTCACCGGCCTGGCCGGCGGCGAGCTGCGTACCGTCACGTCCGAGGCGTGGCGCGCGGCGCAGAGCCGGCTGGACCCGGAGGCCGGGGTCATGCTCCAGGCGGTCTGGTTCGACGCCGGGTCCGGCGCACCGGGGCAACTGCTGCTCATGGCCCACCACCTGGTGGTGGACGGCGTGTCGTGGCGGATCATCATGCCCGACCTGGCAGCGGCGCACGAGGCCGTCCGCGCGGGACGCAAGCCGGACCTGGAGCCGGTCGGGACGTCGTTCCGGGCCTGGGCCGAAGGCCTGGTGAAGGAGGCGTCGTCGCCGAGCCGCGTCGCCGAGATGGAGATCTGGACCGGAATGCTCCAGGGCCGGGACGCCCCGCTGTGCGCCCGGCCGCTGGACCCACGACGGGATGTCGTGGCGAACGCCGGCGGCCTGGTGCTGTCCCTGCCGGCGCGGGTGACGGGCCCCCTGCTGACCCGGGTCCCGGCGGCGTTCCACGCGGGCGTCAACGACGTGCTGCTGACGGCTTTCGCCCTGGCGCTGGTGGACTGGCGGCGGCGTCGCGGGGAGGACACGGCGAGTGCGCTGATCGACCTTGAGGGCCACGGCCGCGAGGAGCTGGTCCCGGGGGCCGACGTGTCCCGAACGGTGGGGTGGTTCACGAGCCTGTTCCCGGTGCGGCTGGATCCCGGGGTGTCGGCGGACGAGTGGGACCAGGTGTGGTCCGGCGGCCCGATGGTGGGCCGGGCGGTCAAGGCGGTGAAGGAGCAGCTGCGGGCACTGCCCGACAACGGCGCCGGCTACGGGCTGCTGCGCCACCTCAACCCTGAGACGGCCGAGGTCCTGGCCGGGCTCCCCACCCCGCAGGTCGGCTTCAACTACCTCGGCCGACTGGGTAGCGCCGCCGCGTCCGAGGAGGACGCCGACGGCGACACCACGCCCCTGGGCGGCGGTGCCGACGGCGACATGCCGCTCCCGCACGCCCTGGAGATGAACGCGGTGGCCCAGGAGAGCCCCGAGGGCGTGCGTCTGGCCGCCAACTGGACCTGGCCGAAGGAGCTCTTCGCCGAGGACGAGGTCAGGGACCTGGCCGAGACCTGGTTCCGGGCGCTGGAGGCCATCGTCACCCACACCGAACAGCAGGGCACGGGCGGGTACACCCCCTCCGACCTCTCGCTGGTCAGCCTGGCGCAGAACGAGATCGACGAGCTGGAGGCCCAGCAGCCGCAGCTGATGGACGTGCTGCCGCTGGCCCCCCTGCAGAAGGGCTTTCTCTTCCACGCGCTCTACGACCAGCAGGCCTCGGACGTCTACACCGTGCAGCTCGCGCTGGACATCGAGGGCGAGCTGGACCGGGAGGCGCTGCGGCTGGCGGTGGCCACGCTGTTCAGGCGGCACACCAACCTGCGAGCCTCGTTCCGTACGCAGGGCAACGGCGACGCCGTCCAGGTGATCCCGCACACCGTGGAGCTGCCCTGGTCGGACGTCGACCTGCGCGGACTGTCGGCCGAACACCGCCGGGCCGAGCTGGAGCGCCGGACGACCGAGGACCGGCAGCGCCGCTTCGACCTCGCCGCGGGCCCGCTGATGCGGTTCACCCTGATCGCGCTGGGGTCGAACCGGTACCGGTTCCTGATCACCAACCATCACATCCTGCTGGACGGCTGGTCCACGCCGATCCTGCTGGGCGAGCTGTTCCAGCTCTACCAGCAGGGCGGTGACGACTCCGGTCTGCCGAGGGTCACGCCGTACCGCGACTACCTGGTCTGGCTGGCCGGGCAGGACCAGACGGCGGCCAGGTCCGCCTGGGCGCAGGCGCTCGAGGGCCTTGAGGAGTCGACGCTGCTGGCTCCCGCTGTCCCCGGCCGGGCAGCGGCGGCCCCGGCGCGGATCGCCGTGGAGCTGTCGCAGGAGCTGGTGGCCGCCCTCCGCGACCGCGCCCGCGGCCACGGTGTCACGCTGAACACGGTGCTGGAGGCCGCCTGGGCGATCACCCTCGGCCAGCTGACCGGCCGGGACGACGTGGTGTTCGGTGCCACGGTGTCCGGTCGGCCGGCGGAGATTCCCGGCATCGAGACGATGGTGGGTCTGTTCATCAACACCGTGCCGGTCCGGGTCCGGTTGGACCCGGCCGAGACGCTGGGCTCGCTGCTGACCCGGCTCCAGGACCAGAAGGCCGAGCTGGTCTCCCACCAGCACGTCGGGCTCACCGACCTCCAGGAGATCACCGGGCTGAGCGAACTGTTCGACACGATCGTGGTGTTCGAGAACTTCCCGATCGACTCCGAGGCGCTGGAGCACTCGATCGGCGACCTCGCGGTGTCCCCGGTCGAGGGCGGCGATGCCATTCACTACCCGCTGGGCATGTCGATGGTCCCCGCCGACGGACGGCTCCTGGTCCGGGCCGACTACCGGACGGACGTCTTCGACCGTGCTGCGGCGGAGCGGATCATCCACAACCTGATACGGGCGCTGGAACAGTTCGCACACCGCCCCGACGCATCGCTGGCCCAGGTCACCGTGCTGCCGGAGGCGGAGCGCGAGCGGCTGCTGCTCGGCGGCGGTGACACCGTGGAGGAGCAGTCGGCGGACACCGTCGTGGATCTGTTCGAGGCACAGGTGGTCCGCACGCCGCAGGCTCCCGCCGTGGTCTCGTCGGAGCTGTCGGTGTCGTACGCGGAGCTAGACGCCCGCGCCAACCGGCTGGCACGGTTGCTGATCGACCGCGGTGTGGGCCCCGAGCAGGTGGTGGCCCTGGCCCTGGCTCGCTCGCTCGACCTCGTGGTCGCACAGCTGGCCACGCTCAAGGCCGGTGCGGCGTTCATCCCCATCGGGCCGGACTACCCCGCCGAGCGGCTCGCCTACGTGCTCGCCGACGCACGGCCGTCGGTGATCGTGACGACCTCGGCGGGAAGCACCGGTCTGCCCCCTGGCACCTCGCCGCTCGTCCTGCTGGACACCGACGACGTCCGGGCGGAGCTGGCACGGCAGTCGGCCGGCTCGCCGCGCGACGACGAGCGGACCGCGCGCCTGCTGCCGACCGGCGCGGCGTACGTGATCTATACCTCGGGGTCGACCGGGCAGCCCAAGGGCGTCGTGGTCTCCCACCGGAGCATCGCGAACTCGGCGGCCGCGCACATCGAGAACCTGGCGATCGAGGCCGGCAGCCGGATCCTCCAGGTCGCGTCGACGACCTTCGACCCGTCGATCGCCGACCACACCATGACCTTGCTCAGCGGCGCGACGCTGGTGCTACCCGATGCCGTCCAGCTGGTGGGCGAAGAGCTGACCGCGCTGATCGCCGAGCGGGACGCCACCCACGTGATGATGGCGGCCCCCATGGTCGCCACCATGCCGGAGGCGGAACTCCCCACTCTGCGCTGCCTGGTGACCGGTGGTGAGGCCTACGCCCAGGAGATCGTGGACCGGTGGGCGCCGGGCCGTCGGATGATCAACGCGTACGGTCCGACCGAGGTGACGGTCGCGGCGACGATGAGCGCACCGCTCCAGCCGGCCTCCGGCACGCCGCCGATCGGCCGACCGCTGCGCAACACCCGGGCGTACGTGCTCGACGGGGCGCTGCGGCCGGTCCCGGTGGGTGTGGCCGGTGAGCTGTACCTCGCCGGCACCCAGCTGGCGCGCGGCTACCTGTACCGCCCCGGCCTCACGGCCGAGCGGTTCGTCGCCTGTCCCTTCGGCGAGCCCGGCGAGCGGATGTACCGCTCCGGTGACCTGGTGCGGTGGCGTGCGGACGGACAGCTGGACTTCGTCGGCCGGGTGGACGACCAGGTGAAGATCCGCGGCTACCGGGTCGAGCTGGGTGAGATCGAGGCGGCCGTCGTCGCCCACCCGCAGGTAGCCCAGGTCGCCGTGGTGGTACGGGAGGACCAGCCCGGGACGAAGCGGTTGGTGGCGTACGTCGTGGCCGAGGCCAACGGCGTGGATGTGGAGGACCTGCGTGCCGGGACGGCGCAGGTGCTGCCCGAGTACATGGTGCCGACGGCGTTCGTGGCCATGGACGCGCTGCCGCTGACGGCCAACGGCAAGCTGGACCGCAGGGCCCTGCCGGCCCCCGAGTCCGGCGGCTCAGCCGGCGGACGCGGGCCGCGCACCACCGCCGAGGAGCTCCTGTGCGGGCTGTTCGCCGAGGTGCTCGGCCTGGAGAGTGTCGGGATCGACGACGGCTTCTTCGCTCTGGGCGGGCACTCGCTGCTGGCGACCCGGCTGGTGAGCCGGATCCGCTCGGTGTTCGGCGTGGAGCTCGCGGTCAGGTCGGTCTTCGACACGCCGACGGTCGCCGGGCTGGTGGGCCGGATCGGCTCGGCCGGCGGCTCGCGCCGTCCGCTGGGCGTGATGGAGCGGCCGGAGGAGGTTCCGCTGTCGCCGGCGCAGCTGCGCCTGTGGTTCCTGAACCGGTTCGAGGGCCCGAGCGCGACCTACAACCTGCCGCTGCCGATCCGCCTGCTGGGCGACCTGGACCTCGACGCCTTGCAGGCGGCACTGTGCGATGTGGTGGCTCGGCACGAGAGCCTGCGCACGGTGTTCCCCGACGTGGAGGGACGCCCCCGCCAGCACGTGCTGGCGCCCGGCGAGGCGGAGCCCCGCCTGCTGATCGAGGACGTGGCGCCGGCGGATCTGCCCGCGCGGGTGAGTGCCGCGGCGGAACTGGGATTCGACCTGGCGAGCGAGGCGCCGCTGCGAGCCTCGGTGTTCCGGGTGGCGCCCGGCGACCAGGTGCTCCTGCTGGTGGTGCACCACATCGCTGGTGACGGCTGGTCGATGGCGCCGTTGTCGCGGGACCTGTCCGTCGCCTACCGGGCCCGCCGTGCGGGAACGGCGCCGGACTGGGAGCCGCTGCCGGTCCAGTACGCGGACTACACGCTGTGGCAGCGCGAGGTGCTGGGCGAGGTGTCCGAGCCCGGCAGCGTCATGGCGGCGCAACTGGACTACTGGAAGCGTGCCCTGGCCGGGGCGCCCGAGGAGCTGGCGCTCCCGGCGGACCGGCCGCGCCCGGCGGTGGCCAGCTCCCGCGGCGACGCGGTGTCGGTGGAGTTCAGCGCTGAGGTCCACCGGCGGGTCGTGGAGCTGGCCGGCTCCAGCGGTGCGTCGGTGTTCATGGTCATGCAGGCCGCGGTCGCGGCGCTGCTGGGCAAGCTGGGCGCCGGCGAGGACATCCCGATCGGCAGCGTGATCGCCGGACGCACCGACGAGGCGCTCGACGACCTGGTCGGGTTCTTCGTCAACACGCTGGTGCTGCGCACCGACCTCTCGGGCAACCCGAGCTTCCGGCAGTTGGTCGAGCGGGTCAGGGAGACCGACCTGTCGGCCTATGCCCACCAGGAGGTGCCGTTCGAGCGGCTGGTGGAGGAGCTCAACCCGGTCCGGTCGCTGGCCCGGCACCCGCTCTTCCAGGTGATGCTCGCCTTCCAGAACAACACCGTCGAGCAGGCGGACCTCGACGGCGTCCAGCTGGTCCCGTACCCGATGGGCCTGGACGTGGCGAAGTTCGACCTGTCCTTCCAGCTGGGCGAGCAGTTCGGCCGGGACGGGCTGCCGGCCGGACTCGGCGGAGAGATCGGGTTCGCCAAGGACCTGTTCGACCGCGGCTCGGTCGAGGAGATGGCGGCGCGGCTGGTGCGGTTGTTGGAGGCGGTGACGGCGGATCCGGACGGGCCGCTCGGTCTGGTGGACGTGCTGTCGGCCGGTGAGCGCGGGCGGATCCTGGGTGAGTGGAACGCCACGGAGAAGCCGGTCGCGCCCACGACCCTGGCCGGGATGTTCGAGGCCCAGGCGTCGCGGGCGCCGCGGGCGACGGCGGTGGTCTCGGCCGATCTGTCGCTGTCGTACGAGGAGTTGAACATCCGGGCGAACCGGTTGGCGGATGTGCTGACCAGGCGGGGTGTCGGTCCGGAGCACGTGGTGGCGCTGCTGCTGCCGCGGTCTGTGGACATCGCGGTGGCGCAGCTGGCGGTGGCCAAGGCGGGTGCGGCGTTCCTGCCGGTCGACCCGGAGTACCCGCAGGACCGGATCAGCTACATCCTGGCGGACGCGGCACCGGCGTTGGTGGTGACGGACGGCGAGCGGGCCGATCGGGTCCCGGCGGACGTCGCGGTACCGCGACTGCTGCTCGACGGCGTGGACCTGACGTCGCCGGGCGGGCTGTCACAGGCGGACCCGAAGGTCGCTGTGACGCCGGCCCACGCGGCCTACGTCATCTACACCTCCGGGTCGACCGGGCGCCCGAAGGGCGTCGTCGTCACCAACCGCGGTCTGGCGTCGTTGGCAGCCACCGCGGTGGAGCGCTACGACGTGGCGGCCGACAGCCGGGTGCTGCAGTACGCCTCGCCCAGCTTCGACGCCTCGGTGCTGGAGCTGTGCATGAGCTATGGGGCTGGTGCCACGCTGGTGGTCGCCCCGCAGGGGACCCTGGCCGGGGAGGTGCTCGCAGAGGTGCTGCTGACCCACCACGTCACGCACGCGGTGATCCCGCCGGCCGCGCTGGCGACAGTGGACGCCGGTGACTTCCCCGCCTTCCGCTCGCTCGTGGTGGGTGGCGAGGCCACGAGTGCCGAACTGGCCGAGCGCTGGGCCGACGGCCGGCGGATGGTGAACGCCTACGGCCCGACGGAATCCACCGTCGCGGCCACGACGAGCCTGCCGCTCACGACCGGGTCGGGCACGCCGCCGATCGGCACACCTGTGCACAACACCCGCGTGTACGTGCTGGACTCGGCGCTGCGCCCGGTCCCTGCAGGCGTCGCGGGCGAGCTGTACGTGGCCGGCGCGGGGCTGGCCCGGGGCTACCTGGGCCGGCCGGGCCTGACCGCCGAGCGGTTCGTGGCATCGCCCTTCGACGGGGCGGGCGAGCGGATGTACCGCACCGGTGACCTGGTGCGCTGGCGAGCGGACGGGCAACTGGAGTTCGTGGGCCGGGTCGACGACCAGGTGAAGATCCGGGGCTTCCGGATCGAGCTGGGCGAGATCGAGGCCACCCTCGGGGCTCACCCGCAGGTCGACCGGGCGGCGGTGGTGGTCCGCGAGGACCAGCCCGGCGACAAGCGCCTGGTCGCCTACGTCGTCACGGCCGGCGGGGCCGCGCCCGGCATGGCCGAACTGCGCGCACACGTCGGCGCCGCACTGCCTGCCTACATGGTCCCGGCGGCGTTCGTCCCCATGGACGCCCTCCCGCTGACCGCCAACGGCAAGCTCGACCGCAAGGCCCTGCCCGCACCCGATTACGGCACGGCCCCCGAAGGGCGCGGCCCGCGCACTCTGCAGGAGGAACTGCTCTGCGGTCTGTTCGCCGAGGTCCTGGGCGTCGACCGGGTCGGGATCGACGGCAACTTCTTCGAGCTGGGTGGTGACAGCATCATCTCCATCCAGTTGGTCAGTCGCATCCAGTCGGTCCTGGGAGTCAAGGTCAGCAGCCGGGCGGTCTTCGAGGCGCCCACGGTGGCCGAGCTCGTCGAACGCCTCGGCAGTGACGCGGACCAGGACAGCTTCGCCGTCCTGCAGCCCATGCGGACCAGCGGAGACAAGCCGCCGATCTTCTTCGTGCACGCCGCCGGCGGGCTGAGTTGGGGCTACGGGGTGTTCCTGAAGCTGATCCGCTCGGAATACCCGGTCTACGGGCTCCAGTCCCGCGGGTTCCAGCCCGGCGAGAAGCTCGCGGAGAGCATGACCGAACTGGCCGCCGACTACGTCGAGCAGATCCGTTCGGTCCAGCCGCACGGTCCGTACCACCTGTTCGGCTGGTCGTTCGGCGGCCTCGCGATCCACGCCATCGCCACCCGGCTGGAGGCGGAGGGCGAGGAGGTCGCCCTGATGGTCAACCTCGACCAGGGGCCCTTCGAGGAGGCCTGGATCGCCGGCGACCAGAAGCTTCCGGACGAGCAGGACATGTACCGGACCCTGCTGAGCTTCGCCGGACACGACGTCGCCGGGATTCCCGCCGACCGGGTCCTGGAACACGAGGAGGTCATGGCGCTCATCCGCAGCAAGGACAGTGCCTTGGCGACCGTGGAGCCGCACCACGTGTCCGCGTTCGCGAAGGTCACCGAGAACAATTTCCGGATCTCCAGGGAATTCAAGCCGGAGGTCGTCAAGGCGGATCTGATGGTGTTCGTCTCGACGGCCACGAGCCCGGAGGAGGAGGCGCTCGCCCACATGCGCGAGGTCTGGCAACCGCTGGTGAAGGGACGGATGGAGTTCCACCCGGTGAACGCTCTGCACGGCGACATGGTGAAGCCGGAACACGCCCGGGAGATTGGCCGGCTGGTGTACGAGAAGCTGAAGACCCTCGGCTGATTCTCCCCGCGGGACCGGCCCACTCGGGAGGCAGGAAACGGCCGACCGGGTGGGCCGGTCACCGCGCGCTGGCAACTTGCTGCACTTTCCTTGTGACCGGACCCGCGCGTTCGATTGGATGAGTTCGGTTCAACTCCGCTCGGACCAACGGTCGTTGGCCAGTCAGCAACCTACGGAGTGATGAGGCATGGACATAGCGATCTCTGCGGAGGGACTCCGCAAAAAATACGCCGAGCGCGAGGTGCTGAGTGGTGTCGACCTCTCCGTTCCGGCGGGAACGGTCCTCGGGCTCCTCGGCCCGAACGGCGCGGGAAAGACCACCACGGTGCGAATTCTCGCCACCCTGCTGACCCCGGACGCCGGGCGGGTCACCGTGGCCGGGTACGACCTGGCCCGGGAGCCGAGGGAGATCCGGCGCCGCATCGGACTGACCGGTCAGTACGCCGCGGTCGACGAGATGCTCACCGGACGGGAGAACCTCACGCTGATCGGCGTGCTGCTGCGCATGGGACGCCGCCGTGCTCGGGCCCGCGCGGACGAACTCCTGGAGCAGTTCGAGCTGACCGACGCGGCGAACCGTCAGTCCAAGACCTACTCGGGTGGCATGCGGCGCCGGCTCGACCTGGCGGCGAGCCTCGTCGCGGCCCCCGCGGTCCTCTTCCTCGACGAGCCGACCACCGGGCTCGACGTGACCAGCCGGATCGTGCTGTGGCGGATGGTCCGCGAACAGGTGGACAACGGGGTGACCGTCCTGCTCACCACGCAGTACCTGGAGGAAGCCGACCAACTGGCGGACCGGATCATGCTGATCGACAAGGGTCGCCCCGTCGCCGAGGGCACCCCGGACGAGCTGAAGCGCAAGGTCGGTGGTGAGCGGCTGGAGGTGTCCGTGGCCACCGACCTGGAACTGCCGGCGGTGGTCGGCGCGATGGGCGCGGTGTCGTCCGAGGAGCCGACGGTCGAGGAGGAGAGCCGCAGGGTCTCGGTGCCGCTGATCGGCGGGATGGAGACCATCGCCGCGGTGGCCGCCAAGATGAGGGCGGCCGAGGTGGAGCCGGTGGACTTCGCGGTGCGCCGTTCGTCCATGGACGACGTCTTCCTCGCGCTCACCGGACAGCTCGCCGAGGTCGAGGAGGCAGGTCGGAAGGAACCGCAGGGCCGCAACGGCCGGCAGGAACCGCAGGGAAAGGCAGCAGCATGACCGACATCGCAAGCGGCCGGGCGGACGCTCCCGGCACCGGCCGACTCGCCGGGGCCATCAGCGACTCGGCGGCCCTGATCGGCCGTCACATGCGCCAGCTCAAGCGGACGCCCGAGCAGCTGATCACGCTCACCCTCATGCCCGCCGTGTTCGTCATCGTGTTCGGCTTCCTGTTCGGCAGTGCCATGCAGGTTCCGGGGGACATGAAGTACCAGGAGTACATCATGGCCGGAATCTTCGTCCAGGTGGTCCTGGGGAACGTGGGCCTCACGGCCATGGGCGTGGTGTCGGACCTCGACAACGGGCTGATGGACCGCTTCCGTTCACTGCCGATCTCGCGTACGGCCGTGCTGATCGGCCGGACGACCAGCGACGTGGCCGTGGTGGCGTGGAGCTTCCTGCTGATGTCGGTCATCGGCTTCGCCATCGGCTGGCGGACGCACGAAGGCTTCCTGTCGATGCTGGCCGGGTTCGGACTGCTGCTCCTGCTCGCGTTCGCGACCTCGTGGTTGGGGGCGCTGCTCGGCCTGGTGCTGCGCAACGCCTCGGCGGTGAACGGCGTGAGCGCCGTAGTCGTGATGCCCATGTCGTTCCTGTCGAACGCCTACATCCCGCTCGACGGGCTGCCCGGCTGGATGCAGGGGATCGCCGGCTGGAATCCGGTGAGCTCGGTCGTGCTGGCCAGCCGCAAGCTCTTCGGGAACGCCGCACCGACGTCGGCGCACCAGACGTTCCCCTTGCAGCATCCGGTGCCGATGGCCCTGATCCTGACCGGGGCCCTGATCGCCATCGCCGTTCCGCTGGCGACCCGCGCCTTCGAGAAGTCGGCCACGAAGAAGTAGAGACTGCCGGTGCACGGAGATCCGGGCCCCTTCCCCGTCCGCGGGGAGGCCCGGATCTCCGTGTGTATCGGCCGGTAATTGAAGTCCTAGAGCATAAGTTGACAGTCAGTCGGGCGATGTGCAAAGGAGTGACACATGCAGGTCCCGGTCGGTGAGTTCCGCTTTGACGTCGAGGTGTCGGGCCCGGAAGACGGCGAGCCCGTTCTCCTGTTGCACGGATTCCCTCAGAACCGGCATTCCTGGGATGCCATCGTGCCCGAACTGAACAGGGCCGGCCTGCGTACCATCGCCCCCGATCAGCGTGGCTATTCCCCCGGCGCCCGCCCGGCCGGCGCGGACTCCTACGCGCTGCCGTTGCTGGGGGCTGACGCGGTCGGCGTCCTCGATGCCCTGGGGGTCGAGAGCGCCCACGTGGTCGGCCACGACTGGGGTGCGGTGGTCGCCTGGTACCTGGCCGCCGAGAACCCGAGCCGGGTGCGCACGCTGACCGCCATGTCGATGCCGCACCTCGAAGCGTACTGGTGGGCCCTGCGAAACGACCCGGTGCAGCGTCAGCTGTCCCAGTACATCGCCTTCTTCACCGACGAGGCGAGTACGGCGGCGCTGCTCGCCGACGACGCGGCCATGCTGCGGTCACTGTTCGGCCCGTCCGTCGCCCAGGACCAGGTGGAGCGCTATCTGGCACTGCACACCCAGCCGGGCGTCCTGGACGCCACGCTGAACTGGTACCGGTCCGGCAGCCTCCTCGACTCGTCGGAGCGGCTCGGCATGGTGTCGGCGCCCACCACGTTGATCTCCAGCGACTGGGATCGGGCGGCGAGCAGGAAGGCCGTGGAGAAGGCCGGCGACCACGTCAGCGGCCCGTACCGGCTGGTGACGCTGGAGGGCGTCTCGCACTGGCAGCCGGAGGAGGCACCGGAGCGGATCACCGCGGAGATCCTGGAGCGGGTGGGCGGCCGGGCCTGAGCCGGCAGTGGCCCCGAACGCACGTCAGGGGCGGTCCGAGGAAGGACCGCCCCTGACGTGCGTTCGGGCCGCCGGCCGGCTCAGGCCCGCTCGGACGCTGCCGCGGGCCGGCAGCGTCGAACGTAGTAGCCGTAGGTCACCACCAGCAGCAGGGGGCCCCAGAGGGCCAGGAGAGAGAAGCAGACCCCCGCCAGGGCTCCCCACCAGGCGTTCGAGTAGCTGACGGAGCTGCCGCTCAGGACGGACAGCGGCAGGACCATCAGCATCGCCACGCTCAGCGTCAGGCCGCCGAGTGCGGCCGGGACGATCGCGGCGAACGGCGGGACCCGCCTCCCCCCGATGACCGGCAGCCACGCCGGGAGGACCTCGCCCCACCACCGGACCAGGCCGAGGCTCAGCCACGCCAGCGCTTCGGACACGAGGGTGAGCCCGAAGGTGTAGGGCACAGCCCACCAGACCCACGCGGGCGCGTCCGGGTCCAGCTGACCCATCGTGAAGTTGAAGGCGAACGGCAACCGCCACAGGCCCTGAGGCAGGATGACCCAGGGGATCGCGCGGGCGGCGAGATCGGCCCACCGCTGAACCGGCCGCTCGGTGCGGCGCGTGACCGTCGTGGGGTGACCAATCTGGATTGCCATGATTCCAATGTCTCGTGATCTCCGGGGTACTCGGATCGGACCAGGGGATGATCCGAGTCCCCCGCGGGGGGGAGGCCGTGGTGGTCAGTTCCGGCCGCGGAGTACGAGCGTGCAGCACTTCACACTGCCCCCGCCCTTGAGCAGCTCGGAGAGGTCCATCCCGATCGGTTGGAAGCCTCGCTCGCGCAGCTTCGCCGCCAGGCCGGCGGCCGCTTCGGGCAGCACGACGTTGAGGCCGTCGCTGACCGCATTGAGGCCGAACGCCTGGGCGTCGGCCTCGCTCGCCAGCAGGGCGTCCGGGAAGAGCTGCCGCAGCACCGCCTGACTGCCCGGCGAGAAGGCGTCCGGGTAGTACATGACCTCGTCCTCGTCCAGCACGCAGAGCGCGGTGTCGAGGTGGTAGAAGCGCGGGTCGACGAGGTCCAGGCCGACCACCGGACGGCCGAAGAACTCCTGGGCCTCGGCATGGGCGTCGGAGACGCTGCGGAAGCCCCGGCCCGCCAGCACGTACGTGCCGGCGAGGAGGAAGTCGCCCTCGCCCTCGTTCACATGGACCGGGTCGTGGGTCTCCCGATAGCCCCGGGCCCGGAACCAGTCCAGGTAGGCGGGGCCCTCGGCGTGCCGCTCGGGGTTGCGGAAGCGGGCTCCGAGGACCTTGCCGTCCACCACTGTCGCGCCGTTGGCGGCGTAGACCATGTCCGGCAGGCCCGGAACGGGCTCGATCTGCTCGACCCGGTGCCCCAACTCCGTGTAGAGGGCGCGCAGTCGTTCCCACTGGAGGACGGCGAGGTCCACATCCACCGGCTTGTCGGGGTCCATCCACGGGTTGATCGAGTACGTCACCTCGAAGTAGCTCGGGCGGCACATCAGGTAGTGGTAGGGGTGGGCGCTGCGAACCCCTGACTGGTTGCTCATCGGAACTCCTCGGGGTTGGGGCGCCCCGGCACGGCTCGGTCGTACGTGCCGGGGCGTCGACTGTCGGGAACGGAGCCGCCTGGCTCCCGGGGCCGTCTCAGAAGCCCCATTCCTCCTGCAGCAGGTCGAGATCCTGCTGGCTGAGGTTGACCAACGGGAGGTCGGAGGGCGTGAAGCCGCCGGCGGCCGGGCCGGCCCCGTGGTCGACGAGCGCGGTCAGGGCGCGGAACCAGGTCTCGGCCAGGGCACGCACCTCCTCCTCCCCGAACAGCTCCCGCGGCCAGGACCACACGGCCACCAGCCGTGGGCCGTCGGCGTGGTCCTGGACCACCGCGTTGAGGTCCAGCGCGTGCCGGAAGGGCATCTCGGGGTCGAAACCGTTGCCCAGATCGGTGCCCGGCAGCGCGGTCCAGTCCGCGGTGCCCCGGGCGCCCTCGGCCGCGTCGATCCGGCCGAGGTAGTTGAACCCGATCCGGGGCGACGGCAGGGCCGCCAGCGCGGGGCCGGTGTGTTCGTTGAGGTAGCGCAGCAGCCCGTAGCCCAGACCGTGGTCGGGAATGGCTCGCAGCTGCTCCTTGACCTCCTTGAGGGCGCGGCCGAGCGCGGGGCCGCCCGCCCAGACTTCCGGCCAGTCCGCCGCGTCGACCCGGGGATCGAGCCGCACCGGGTACAGGCTGGTGAACCAGCCGACCGTCCGCGAGACGTCGAGGTCCTCGGCGATCTCCTCCCGTCCGTGTCCTTCGAGGTCCAGCAGGACGCCCTGTCCGGACGCCTGTCGCCCCTGCCAGTCGAGGACGGCGAGGGAGAACGCGGTCAGCAGGACGTCGTTGACGCCCGCGTGGAAGGCGGCCGGCACCGCGGTCAGCAACGGCTCGGTCCGCTCGGCCGGCAGGGTGAGCGTGAGCTGCCGCGAGGTCGCGAGGGTGTCACGCCGCGTGTCGAGCTCCCGTGAGCCCAGCGTGGGCCGCGGCGCGTCGAGGATGTCGGTCCACAGCGGGAGTTCCGCCAGCCGACGGGGCTCCCGGGCGGCCGTCACGAGGTGCTCGGCCCAGCGGCGGAAGGAGGTCCCCACCGGGCCGTGGTCCACCTCCCGGTCGTCGGCCGCGTACTGCCGGGCCAGTTCCTCCAGCAGGATCCGCCAGGAGACACCGTCGACCACCAGGTGGTGGAGCATGAGCAGCAGCCGCCCGGCGGTGCCGGGCCCGGCGTCGAACCAGACGGCCTGGAGCATCGTCCCGGCCTCCGGGGCCAGGCGTCGCTGGGCGGCCCGTGCCTCGGCGGGGATGTCGGCGCTGGCCAGGTCGACCCGGCGCAGGAGGTCCTCGGCCCGGACGCTGCCCCGTGGCAGCGTCTCCAGCGCCCAGGCGCCGTCGGCGAGCGGGGTGAGGTGCAGCCGCAGGGCGTCATGGCGCTCAAGCAGCGCTTGGAGCGTCCGCACCAGCCGCTCGGACGAGCAGTCGGCCGGGGCCTGCACCAGCAGGGCCTGGTTGAACCCGTCGACCGGCCCGTCGGCCTCCCGCAGCCAGTGCATGACCGGTGTCAGCGGCACCGGGCCGATACCCGCGTCCGGGTCCTCCTCGACCCGGCGGGTGACCGCTTCCGCGACCGGGGCCAGAGCCGCGACCGTCTGGTGCTGGAACACGTCGCCGGTCCGCAGCACCAGGCCGGCCTTGTGCGCCCGGCTGACCAACTGGATCGACATGATGCTGTCGCCGCCGAGGGCGAAGAAGTTGTCGTCGATGCCGATCCGGTCCAGCCCGAGGACTTCGGCGAACAGCGCGCAGAGCAACTCCTCCCGGTCGGTGCGGGGAGCGCGCCCGCCGGTCGTGCCGCTGAAGTCGGGCGCTGGCAGGGCTCGGCGGTCGAGCTTGCCGTTGGCTGTGAGCGGCAGCCGGTCCAGCGTCACGAACGCCGCCGGCACCATGTGGTCCGGCAGCGAACCCGAGACCAGCGCCCGGACGTCGTCGACGTCGACGCCGCCCGTCGCGGCGACCAGGTAGGCCACCAGGCGCTTCACTCCCGGCTGGTCCTCCCGCACGACGACCGCGACCTGGGCGACCCCGGCGTGGCTTCCGACGGCGGCCTCGATCTCGCCGAGTTCGACCCGGAAGCCGCGGATCTTGACTTGTTCGTCCGCGCGTCCCATGAACTGGACCTGCCCGTCGGCGGTCCAGCGCACCAGGTCACCGGTGCGGTACATCCGCTCGCCCGGGTCGCCGAACGGGTCTGCGACGAACCGGTCGGCCGTCAGGTCCGGCCGGCGCAGGTACCCGCGGGCCAGACCCACGCCCGCGACATAGAGCTCGCCCGGGACACCCGCCGGGACGGGGCGCAGCGAGGCGTCGAGCACGCGCAGGCGCATGGAGTCCATCGGGCGGCCGATCGGCACCGACTGCGGGACGCGCTGCGCCGACTCCATCCGGAAGGAGGTGGCGAAGGTGGTGGTCTCGGTGGGGCCGTAACCGTCCACCACGACCAGGCCCGGGCAGGTGTCGAGCACCCTGCGCACGGCCTCGGCCGGGACGACGTCGCCGCCGGTCCACACCTCGCGCAGGCCGCTCAGGCAACCGGGGTCTTCCTCGGCGAAGAGCCGGAACAGTGCGGCCGTCAACCACACCGCGCGGACCCCGTGCCGGCCGACGGTCTCCCGGAGCGTCACAGTGGTCAGGTCACCCGCCGGAGCGACCACGACCCGGCCGCCGGAGAGCAGCGGCACCCAAAGCTCGTAGGTCGAGGCGTCGAACGCCTGTGCGGAGTGCAGCAGCACGGCCTCGTGGCCCTCGGCGTACCGGCTGTCCGTCGCCAGTGCCACGACGTCCGCGTGGGTGATGACCACGCCCTTCGGCATCCCGGTCGATCCCGAGGTGTACATCACGTACGCGAGGTTGCCCGGCGTCAGCCCGCCGCCGCGCTCGTCGTCCGTCAGATCACCGTCCGCGAGCCCCGACAGGTCCACATCGGGCGATCCCAGTACCAGCAGGGGCACGTCCGTCGTCAGTGCCGGGCCCAGGGAGGCGGCGGCCTCGGCGGTGGACAGCACGACCGCCGGCCGCGCTTCCCGGAACATGTACGTGATCCGCTCGGCGGGGTAGTCCGGGTCCACCGGCAGGTAGCCGGCCCCGGCCTTCAGCACCGCGAGCAGCGCGACGACCAGCTGCTCCGAACGGGGCAGGGCCAGACCCACCAGCCGGTCGGGCCCGGCCCCCCGGGCGACAAGGAACCGCGCCAGCCGGTTCGCCCGGGCGTTGACCTCCCCGTAGGAGAGCGCCGTCTCCCCGCACACCACCGCGATCGCCCCGGGAGTACTCGTCGCCCGGGCCTCGAAGAGCTCGGTCAGCGTGCCCGTCCGCGTGCCGTGGCCGGTGGCGCTCCACTCGGTCAGGATCCGTTCGCGCTCGGCCGGGCCCAGGACGTCCACGGTCCCCAGGGAGCGGTCCGGGTCGGCGGTCACCGCCTCCAGCACCCGCTCCAGACGGCGGGCCAACTCCTCGATCGTGCCGCGGTCGAACAGGTCCGTGGCGAACTCGATCCCGCCCTCGATCCCGGCGGGCGCGTCGTGCTGATCGAAGAGCTCGCCGAGCTGGAACGATAGGTCGAACTTCGCTGTGTCGATCTCCAACGGCAGCGGACACACCGAGACCCCGTCCAGGTCGAGCCGACCCTGGGGGGTGTTCTGCATCGTCAGCATCACCTGGAAGAGCGGGTGCCGGGCCCGGGAGCGGGCCGGGTTGAGCTCCTCGACCAGCTGCTCGAACGGAAGGTCCTGGTGGGCGTACGCGGCGAGGGCGGTCTCCCTGACCCGCTCGACCAGTTGACGGAAGCTCGGGTTGCCCGAGAGGTCGGTGCGCAGCACCAGCGTGTTGACGAAGAACCCGACCAGGTCGTCGAGCGCCTCGTCGGTGCGTCCGGCGATCACGCTGCCGATCGGGATGTCCTCGCCGGCGCCCAGCTTGCCCAGCAGCGCCGCGACCGCGGCCTGCACGACCATGAACACGCTGCTGCCGGTGGACCGGGCGAGCCGGGCGACCGCGTCGTGCAGGTCGGGGCGGATCCGGACCTCGACGGTCTCGCCGCGGTAGCTGAGCTGCCCCGGGCGCGGCCGGTCGGTCGGGAGCGCCAGCTCCTCCGGGAGCTCGGCGAGGGCCTTGCGCCAGTGGTCCAGCTGGCCGGCCAGCTGGCTGCCCGGGTCGTTCCGGTCGCCCAGCACCTCGCGCTGCCACAGCGTGTAGTCCGCGTACTGGACCGGCAGCGGCTCCCAGTCCGGCGCCGTTCCCGCACGGCGGGCCCGGTAGGCGACGGACAGGTCCCGCGACAACGGCGCCATCGACCAGCCGTCACCAGCGATGTGGTGCACCACCAGCAGCAGGACGAACTCCTCCGGGCCGAGCTGGAACAGCCAGGCCCGCAGCGGGGGATCGACGGCCAGGTCGTAGCTGCTGGAAGCGGCCCGGGACACCGCGGCGTCCCGTTCTTTCGCGGTGATCTGAGTGACCGTCAGTTCGAAACCGGCCTGTTCCGGGCTCAGGACCAGCTGGCTCGGCTGCCCGTCCAGGTCGGGGAAGACCGTGCGCAGGCTCTCGTGCCGGGCCAGGACGTCGCCCAGCGCGGCTCGTAGGGCGGCCTGGTCCACTGGTCCGGACAGGCTCAGCGAGAGGCCGGTGTTGTAGTTGCCGCCCGCCTCCTGGAAGCGGTTGACGAACCAGAGCCGCTGCTGCGCGGGCGACAGCGGGATGCGCGTCGGCCGTGGCATGACGGTCAGGGCCCGGCGCGCCGTGCCTGCGGCGGCGAGCCGCTGCGCCAGCGCGGCGACGGACGGCGCGGTGAAGACGTCCGCCACCGTGAGCTCGGCACCGAGCTCCGAGCGGATCCGGCTCACCAGCCGCGTCGCCAGCAGTGAGTGCCCGCCGAGATCGAAGAAGCTCCGGTCGATGCCGACCCGGGTGAGGCCCAGGACCTCGGCGAAGAGCCCGGACAGCAGCTCCTCCTGGGGGCTGCGTGCGGTCCGCTCCGTCGCGTCCGCGGCGAAGTCCGGTGCGGGCAGCGCCCGGCGGTCCAGCTTGCCGTTGGCCGTCGTCGGGATCGCGTCGAGCACCATGACGGCCGCCGGAACCATGTGGTCGGGCAGGGCCGCGGCCACCGCGCCCCTGACTTCGGCCGGGTCGGGCTCACCGCCAGGGGTCGGCACCACATAGGCGACCAGCCGCTTGTCGCCCGGCTGGTCCTCCCGGACGACCACGACCGCGCGGGCGACCTGCTCGCTGCGGGCTACGACGGCCTCGATCTCCCCGAGCTCGATCCGGAAGCCCCGGATCTTCACCTGGTCGTCGACGCGGTGCAGGTACTCCAGTTCGCCTTCCCGGTTCCAACGGACCAGGTCGCCGGAGCGGTACATCCGCTCGCCGGGCTCGTCGAAGGGGCAGGCGACGAACCGTTCTGCGGTGAGGCCCGGGCGGTGCAGGTAGCCGCGGGCCAGGCCGCCGCCGGCGATGTAGAGCTCGCCGGGCACCCCGGGGGGGACCGGGCGCAGCGCGTCGTCGAGGACGTAGACGCGGATGTTGGCGATCGGCCGGCCGATGGGCGGAACCCCTGTTCCCGGGGCGAGGGGGGAGCTCATGGTGGTGCAGACCGTGGACTCGGTCGGGCCGTAGGCGTTGATCATCCGACGGCCCGGTGCCCATCGCGTCACCAGGTCGGCCGGGCACGCCTCGCCCGCGGTCACCAGGGTCATCCGGGGCGGCAGCGCGTCGGTGTCCAGGGCCGCGACCAGGACGGGGGGCAGGGTCGCGTGCGTGACCCGCTGTCCGGCGAGCAGGGTGGACAGGGGCCGGCCGGCGGCCAGCTCCCCCGGGGTGGCCAGGACGAGCGCCGCGCCGGTCAGCACGGCGGTGCAGATCTCGGAGATGGAGGCGTCGAAGCTCGGCGAGGCGAACTGCAGGATCCGGCTGTCGGGGTGGATGTCGAACCGCTCCTGCTGGGCAGCGACCAGGCCAGCCACGCCGGCGTGGGTGACCACGACGCCCTTGGGCCGTCCGGTGGAGCCCGACGTGTAGATCACGTAGGCGGCCTCGGAGACCTGCGGGCTGCGCGTCGGCACGGCCGGGTCGGTGTCGCCGGTCGGGAGCCGGTCCAGGAGCAGCCGGGACGGCCCGTCCGCGACCGGACCCGGTATCGAGGCCTCGGCTTCCGTGCTGGTCAGGACCAGGACCGGGCGGGCGTCGCCGAGGATGTAGGAGATCCGGTCCGCCGGGTAGCCGGGGTCGACCGGCAGGTAGACCGCACCCGCCTTCTGGACGGCCAGGAAGGACACGATCAGGTCCACCGACCGGGGCAGCAGCGCCGCGACGATCCGCTCCGGGCCTGCCCCGTGCCCGCGCAGCAGCCGGGCCAGGCGCTCGGCCCGCTCGTCGAGCTCCCGGTACGAGAGGGACACCTCGCCGAGGACCACCGCGGTGTTGTCGGGGACCTCGGCCACTCGGGCTCGGAAGAGTTCGGCGACGGTCGCGCGCGGCAGCGCCAGAGCGGTGTCGTTCCACTCCACCAGCAGCTTTCGCCGCTCGGCCGGCGACAGCGTCTCCACCGAGTCCACCGGCGCGTCCGGCTCGGCCGCGACCGCCTCCAGGATGCGGACCAGCCGCGTGACGAGGTCCTGGACGGTCGTCTCGTCGAAGAGGTCGGTGGCGTAGTCGAGGCTGCCCCGGATGCCTGCGGGCTCACCGTCCGCGCCCTCCTGCTCGCTGAGCCGCAGCATCAGGTCGAACTTGGCGGTTTCGGTGTCCAGCATCTCGGATTCGGCCGTCAGCCCCGGCAGGGTCAGGGCCGGGCGCGCGTTGTCCTGCACGTCCAGCGCCACCTGGAACAGCGGGTGGCGGGCCAGTGACCGGACCGGGTTGAGCTCCTCGACCAGCTGCTCGAACGGGAGGTCCTGGTTGGCGTAGGCGCTGAGGTCCGCCTCCCGGACCCGGGCCAGCAGCTGACGGAAGGTGGGGCGGCCGGACACGTCGGTCCGCAGTACCACCGAGTTGACGAAGAAGCCGACGAGATCGTGCAGCGCCTCGTCGGTGCGCCCCGCGATGACGCTGCCGATCGGGATGTCGGTGCCCGCGCCCATGCTGCTCAGCAGGGCCGCCAGCCCGGCCTGGGCCACCATGAACATGCTGGCGTGACTCTCGGCCGCCAGGGCGCGGAGCCGGTCGTGGGTCGGGGAGGGGAGGCTGAACGGCACCCGGCCGCCCCGGTAGCTGGGCGTCATGGGGCGCGGGCGGTCGGTGGGGAGGGCGATCTCCTCGGGCAGCTCGTCGAGCGCGGCCTGCCAGTACCGCAGTTGTCGGGTCAGTTCGCTCGCCGGGTCGGCGGTGCTTCCGAGGACCTCCCGCTGCCACAGCACGTAGTCGGCGTACTGCACCGGCAGCGGTTGCCACTGCGGGGCTGTTCCCGCGCACCGGGCCCCGTAGGCGGCGGAGAGGTCCCGGGTGAAGGGCGCCACGGACCACCCGTCGCAGGCGATGTGGTGGACCACCAGCTGGAACACGTGCTCTTGCTCAGAGAGTCGGAACAGCCTTGCACGCAGGGGGAGTTCGGAGACGAGGTCGAAGCCCTGCCGACCGCCCTCGGCGAGGGCGGCGGAGAGTTCGGCCGGGTCCATCGGGATCTCTGGCAGCGCCGGCCGGGCGGCCGCGGGGTCGAGGACCAGCTGCTGCGGCTGCCCGTTCTCCGAGGGGAATACGGTGCGCAGGCTCTCGTGCCGGGCCACCACGTCGCCCAGGGCGTCGCGCAGCGCCGCGGCGTCCAGGCGGCCGGTCAGCCGGATCGCCACACCGTCGTTGTAGACCGCGCCGTCGTGCTGCAGCTGGTTGAGGAACCAGAGCCGGTTCTGGGCGGCGGAGAGCGGGAGGTGCTCCGGGCGCTCGGCGGGGCGCAGCGCCTGCCTCGCGCCGTGCGCGCCACCCAGGTGCTCGGCGAGCGTCGCGACGGTCGCGTTCTCGAAGACGGTGCGCAACCCCAGCTCGGCCCGCAGGACCGACCGGATCCGGCTGACCAGCCGGGTCACCTGGAGCGAACGCCCACCCAGGAGGAAGAAGTTGTCATCGACCCCGACCTCGTCCAGGTCCAGCACCTCGGCGAAGAGGCCGCAGAGGACCTCCTCCTGCGGGGTGCGGGGCGCCCGGCGGGCAGTGGTGTCGACCTGGTCCACGGTGGGCGCGGTCGCGGCCGGCCGGCCGGCCGCGACCGTGGCGGCGGTGAGCGCGGCGAGGGCTCGGTCCCGTGCCTGCCGGGCCCGGGCCGGCACGGGGATCGTGTCCAGCCGCCGATCCGGGTCGGTTGCGGCGAGCTCGCGCAGGTACTCCAGGAAGCCGTCGTGGTACGCGGCGAGATCCGTCGTGTCGTAGAGCTCGGGGTTCGCGTCGCAGTCGATCTGCAGGCCTTCGCCGACATGCCGCTGGTACACCAGGAACGACAGGTCATCGGTCGGCCCGGTCGACAGGGTGCAGGGGCGGGCGGTGTGGTCGCCGAAGGCGAGTTCGGACTCCACCATCGCGATGTTGACGTGCGACCCGACCATCCGCCGTCCCTCGGTGAACAGCCCGAGGTCCTGGCGCAGGTCCTCGTACGGGTAGCGCTGGTGCTTGGTGAGTGCTCGCATGGCACGCGAGGTCTGGACGAGCAGTTCGGAGACGGTCGTGTCAGGCCGGACGGCCAGCCGCAGCGGCAGCACGTTGGACACCATGCCCGGCGTCGTACGGGCCAGGGCGCTCTGCCGATTGGAGACCGGGAAGCCGAGGACGACGTCCTCCTCGCCGGTCAGCTGCCGCAGGTACGCCGCGACGACGGCGACCAGGACCGGTGGCCAGGACACGCCGGCCTCACGGCCCAGCGAACGAAGCGCGTCGGTCTCCTGCCTGGTGAGCCGGGCCGTCCGGTGGATCAGATCGAGAGCGGCGCCGGGCTGTCGCCCGGACAGGCTCACCGGCTCCGGGCAGTCCGCCATCCGCTCCAGCCAGAACTCCCGGTCGCCGGCTTGCCGTTCGGATCCGCCGTAGGCGGCGTTCTCAGCGATCAACTGGCCGAGCGGGCCGAACGGACTCGCCGGGGACGGCAGTCCGCGGACCAGCGCCGAGTACACCTCGGGCACCCGCTGGCTGATCAGCACGACGGTGAAGCCGTCCGCCTGCAGGTGGTGGTAGCGGTAGAACCAGAAGTACCGGTCCTCCGCGATCTTGAAGAGGGCGAAGTGGAAGAGCGGGTCGTCCAACGGGTCCACCGGCCTGCCGAGCTCCTCGGTCATCCGGCTGAGCGCGGCGGCCCGCGGGTCGGCCTCCTGGCTGAGGTCGACGCGCTCCAGCGACCAGCCGATCTCGTCGTCCGGCACTACCTGCTGGACCGGTGCGCCGTCGAGCTGGGAGAACCGAACCCGCAGCGTCTGGGCCTCGCCGATCACCTGCCGAAGCGCGGCTTCCAGCACGTCCCCGTCGACCGGACCACTGATGTCCAGGTACTCGCCGAGGTTGAAGACAGTGTTCTGCGGGTTCAGTTGCTGCGCGAACCAGACGCCGGTCTGGGCGGGGGTCAGCGGCAGCCAGCCGTCCTGTCGATCAGACACAACCAGTTCTCTCCATCAGAGTCAGTGCTCCGGCAAGCCATGAGGGTTCTCACGACGCCGCTACCTCGCCCGGGTGGTGGCCGGCTCAGCCCCGCACGCCGCGGACGTGCTGAATGAATTGCATCGCAACGGAGTTGCGGTAGAAGTCCTGCGTGGAGACCCGGGGAAGACCCCGGTCCCGCATCTCCCGCAGCAGCCGGATGACCAGCAGGGAGTTCCCGCCGTGTTCGAAGAAGTTGTCCCCCGGGCCCACCTCGGTGTTCAGCACCTCACTCCACAGCGCGAGGATCTCCCCGTCGAGCGGGTCGGACGGGGCGTCGGAGCGGCCCGCCGGTGCCCGGCCGGGTGCGGACGTCGATTCCTCCCGGAGTGTCGGCTCGGGCAGCGCGGCGGTGTCCACCTTGCCGTTGATGGTCAGGGGGATGGACTCCATCACGGTGACGGTCGCCGGCATCATGTAGTCCGGCAGGACCCCGCTCGCGTGGGTGAGCAGGTCGGCGGCCGATGCCACCGACCCTGCCCGGAGAGCGACGTAGGCGTCGATCCGTGCCGTCGCGCTGTCTCCGGGGGTCGCACAGCGGAGGACGACGGCTGCCCCGCTCACCGACGGATGGCTGAGAAGTACGTTGCGGATCTCGTCGAGCTCGATGCGATGCCCGCGGATCTTCACCTGACTGTCGATGCGGCCCAGGTGGTCTAGCCTGCCGTCCGGGCGGATGCGGCCGAGGTCCCCGGTTCGGTAGAGCCGCCCGCTGCCGTAGGGGTCGAGGACGAAACGCTCCGCGGTCAGCTCGGGCTGGTGGAGGTAGCCCCGCGCCACGCCCGCACCGCCGACGTAGATCTCGCCCGGGGCGCCGGCCGGGAGCACTCGGCCCCGGGGATCCCGCACGGACAGCGACCAGCCGGGCATGGCCCGGCCCACCGACCGGCTGCGGACCCGGACATCGGCCGGGCTCAGGGTCTGCTCGGTGACGTGGACGGTGGTCTCGGTGATGCCGAACATGTTCGACAGCCGGCACCGGCTCGGGGAGTGCCGGGCGAACCAGGGCGCGAGCATGCCCACATCCAGCGGCTCACCGCCGAACACGACCAGCCGCAGGGCGAGTTCGCCGCCTAGCCGGCCGTCGGCCTCGATGAACTGCGCGAACGCCGACGGGGTCTGGTTGAGCACGGTCACGCGCTGGTCGGCGACCAGCTCGTAGAACAGCTCGGTGTCGCGGGTCACCCAGTACGGGACCACCACGATGCGGCCGCCGGTGAGCAGACAGCCCCAGATCTCCCACACGGAGAAGTCGAAGGCGTAGGAGTGGAAGAACGTCCACACGTCCGCCGGCCCCAGCCCGAAGTCGTCACGCGTCGCCGTGACCAGCGCCGCGACATTGCGGTGCGGGACCACGACGCCCTTGGGTCGACCGGTCGATCCGGATGTGTAGATGACGTATGCGGCGGAGGACCCGTCCTCCTCCTGAGGTAGCGGCAGTGCCGGGTTGTCCTGAGCGAGGGCGGTCAACTCCGCGGGGGAGACCACCCGGACGCCGTCGAACTCCGGGAGCGAGGCTGCGTCCCCGATGACGGTCGTGGTGCCGGTGTTGCCCACGGTGTAGCGCAGTCGATCGTTCGGGTACCGGATGTCCATCGGCACGTAGGCGCAGCCGGCCTTGAGCACGCCCAGCAGCGTCACCACCAGCTCCGCGGTGCGATCGAGGGCCACCGCGACCAGGCTGCCGGGGCTGATGCCCAGGGCGAGCAGACCACGGGCCATCTGCTCCGCACGCTGGTCGAGCTGCGCGTAGCTGAGTTCCTCGTCGCCGTCGGCCAGGGCCACGGCCTCGGGCCGGCTCCGCACGATTTCCGCGAGGAGGCCGTGGATGGTCCGGTCCGTCGCCTCGGGAGTGCCTACCGCAGGGGTGCGGCCGTTCTCCACCGCCCGCAGCGCCTCCGCATGGGGCATCAGGTCGATGTCGCCGAGCAGCCGGTCCGGCCCGTCGGCCATCTGGTCGGCCACGTGGCGGAGGTGGGCGGCGAAGTCGGAAGCGATCTCGGTCGCTAGGTCGCCCTCGTCGTAGTGGAGCGTGCCCTGGACGCCCCCGTCGGCGGCACGCCGCCAGTGGACGACGATCGGCAGCGGGGGTGCCAGGAACGGCCGGTAGTGGGTGTCGGGAAGGTCGTCGTCGAACACCACCCCCACGACCGGTACCTCCGTAGGTCCGGTCGGCTCGGCGCCGAACGGTCCCCGGTACTGCGCGAGGTAGTCGCGGACGGTCTGCTGCTCGTCCAGGGGAGCGGCGCACACCGACAGCTCCTCGGTGGTGTCCGCCGCCGAGATGATCCCGACCGCGGTGCTCTCCAGGGAGGAGTGCCGGGCGAGTACGAATGCGGTCGCGCCGACGAGCAGCGCGTCCGAGGGGTTCCGATGCCCCAACTTCACCGGCATCGAACCGGTCCGCCCGGCACGGGAGGGCTCGCCCAGCCCCCACTCCGGTGCGGGACGGGCGGTCCGGTCGGCCGACGGCCGAGTGGCGGCCGCGGCCCGGGGCCGCCGGACGAAGCGCTCGCCGTCCAGCAGGAGCGCGGCCAACTCGTGCAGTTCCTGCCCGGTGAGCTCGGTGCGCCGCCCGACCAGCACCAGGTCGCAGACACCATCGGTGTAGGTCAGGAGGACCGCTCGCAGCGATCCGCCGGGCTGCAGCGGCCGTTCGGCCTCGGCCCGGGTCCGGGCCTGTGCGGCGGGCTCGTCGCAGGCTGCCGGGACGGTCTCGTGCCAGATCCGCAGCGAGTCCAGCACGGGGTGGTCGGCCGCGCCCTTGCGGGCGTGGTCGCGCACCGCTTCGGGGGTGATCGGGAGCCGTGCCCGTGCCGTGAGGCTGTGGCAGGCCCTGGCCTGGGCAATCTGCAGCCTCCCCGGACCGGCCGGGATTGCCACGCGGTAGCGGACGCCTGTTGCCATGGGAACTCCTGCAGAGCGAAGGACTGATCGGGATCGGGGAGGCGCCGGTACGGCGGCTCAGCGGGCGACGAAGCCGCCGTCCACCGTGACCGCGGTACCGGTCACCTGGCGGGAGTCGTCGCCGGCCAGCCAGACCGCCGCTCCCGCGACGTCCTCCGGCTCGATGAGCCGGTTCGTCGGCTGGGCCTGGACGAAGATCTCTTCGTGCTCGTCGACCGAGACGTCCAAGGACCTTGCGATCTCGGCGAGCATGCGGCCCTCGACCACGGCGTCGTCGCGCACGGAACCCGGGCACACGGCGTTCACCCGAACCCGGTGGGGCGCGTAATCCAGCGCGGCCGCCTTGGTGAGTCCGACCAGGCCGTGCTTGGCGGCGACGTATCCGGCGAAGTGGCGGTAGCCGACCAGGCCGGCGGTGGAGGAGACGTTGATGATGCTGCCCTCACGCCGGGCGACCATCGTCGGCGCGACGGCCCGCATCATGCGCCACGCCCCCGAGAGGTCTATGTCGATCATCAGCTGCCACTCGTCCTCGGTGATGTCGTGGATCGCTTTGCCCGAAGGTGCCGCGATGCCCGCGTTGTTGACGAGGACCTGCACGGATCCGAAGCGGTCGAGTGCCTGAGCCACCGCCTCCTCACACGCCGTGCCGCTGCGGACGTCGGCGGTCATGGTGACCACCGGGACGCCGTGCCGGCGGCAGAGGTCGGCCGTGTGCCGGAGCTGGCTGTCCGAGCCCAGGGCGTAAGGCACGCCGTCGAGGTCCCGACCGACATCCAGCAGGAGGAGGCTGGCGCCCTCCTCGGCGAAGCGGGTGGCGCAGGCCCGGCCGAGTCCGCGGGCCGCACCCGTGATGACGGCTGTCTTGCCTTCGAGTCGCATCGTCCGTCCCCTCTCAGTCCAGGGTCCGGATGACGGCATCCAGAACAGTGTCGGGGGAGTCGACCAGGTACATGTGCTGGCCCGGAACCTCCAGGTAGTGGAAGCCCGCCGAGGTGACCGACCTCCACTCCCGGGCGTGCTCCCGGGAGACCAGGGCGTCGTCGGCGCCGCGCAGCGACGTGACCGGAATCCGGATCGGCCGGTCTGACAGGGGCTTGTAGTTCTCGTGCATCTCGACGTCGGCACGCAGCAGAGGCAGCAGGATCTCCCGCATGTCGGGATCGGCGAGCGCTTCGTGCTTGTAACCCGCGAACTCCTCGACCCGGGCCACGAACTCGTCGTCGGCGAGTCCGGTGGCGCGGTCGTCGCGTCCGTCCCAGGGGCCCGGCGAGCCACTGACGAAGAGGTGGGTGAGCCGGCCGTCACCGGCCTCGTCCAGGTTACGGGCGACCTCGTAGGCGAGAACCGCGCCGAGGCTGTGCCCGAACAGGGCGAACTCGTCGTACTCCCGCACAAGTTCGGCAACCTTGGGGGCGAGGAGGGTGCCGGCCTCGACGGCGTCGGCGTACGGCGGGTCGATGAACAGTTCCTCCCGGCCCGGGAGCTGGACCGGGACGATGCTCGGGCTGCCTGCCGGGAGGTCCTTCCAGGCCCGGTAGAAGCCTGCGCCGCCCCCAGCGAAGGGCAGGCACACCAGTGCGCGGTTCATAGCGGCACTCCTAGTTCTATAGTTCACGCCAATTCAGGCCTTGTGGCGGATCGGGAGTGCACGGCCCCGACCAGGCTCTTCGGACGCGGTCCGTCCGCTTGGCGGCGACGAAATCGAGGCAGCCCTGCCTGCCGTCCTGTCCGTGCGCAACGGCAATCCTGTGCGAGCCCCCGTGCGCCGACAACGGGTGCTGCATCAAGCTGCCTGGGGGAATCTGCCGGACACCCGCTCGGTTGGCAGCTTGTTGCAGTGGCATTCAGGGCCGATGAGAGTCGGGGTTAGGGTCGGCGAAGCGGTGACTTGTGGAGTTCCTGCGCAAGGAATTCATGGCGAAGGACGTCTGCTCGGTCGGTACCGACCCGCACGGCGGCCTTCCACCGACGTCCGGTTTCCTCTCCTGCTGAGGTGACGGGAATTCCCCTTCGGGACCGCGCCGGTGGCCGGGCCCGCAATTTCCATTGAGTCGGAGGAGCGACGTGTCCTCAGTACCCCCCGGTTCCGAGCCGGGAAAGTGCCGTGTGGTGCTCACCGGATTCGGTGTCGTGTCCAGTATCGGAATCGGTGCGGCGGAGTTCACCGAGAGCCTGCGGGCGGGTCGCAGCGGAGTGAGCCCGATTTCGGTGTTCGATGTGGAGGGCTTCGCCCACGGCAACGGCTGTGAGGTGACCGAATTCTCCCCCGAGCAGTGGATCACCCGTACCCCCGTATCGGCCCTGGGCCGGGCCAGCCGGTTCGCGGTCGGCGCGGCGCGGATGGCCCTGGAGGATGCCGGGCTGGACTCCGACTGGCTGTCCGCCCGGCGCGGACTGATCTCGGTGGGCACCACCGACGGCGAGTCCTACGAGCTGGACCAGCTGGTGGCCACCGAGATCGCCTACGGTCCCGAGGGGATGGATCCAGAGGTGGTCCGCAGGACCTCGGCGATCCGGCTGTCCACGGCCATCGCCCAGGAGCTGGAGCTCACCGATGTCGAGGCGATGACCATCGCGACGGCCTGCTCCGCCGGCAACTACGCGATCGGCTACGGGTTCGACGCGGTGCGCAACGGCGAGGTCCAGTACGCCCTGTGCGGTGGCGCCGACGCGATGTGCCGCAAGACCTTCACCGGCTTCTACCGGCTGGGCACCATCGCCCCCGAGTGCTGCCAGCCCTTCGACATCAACCGCAAGGGCATCCTCACCGGCGAGGGCGCCGGCGTCCTGGTGCTGGAGAGCCTGGAGTCCGCCCTGGCCCGCGGCGCCCGGATCTACGCCGAGGTGCTCGGCTACGGCCTCAACTGCGACGCCTACCACCAGGTGGCACCCAACGGCGACAGCGTCGCCGAATGCATGGAGATCGCGCTGCGCAACGCGGGCGTCAAGCCGGACGAGGTCGACCTGATCTCCGCTCACGGCACCGGTACCAAGGCGAACGACATCACCGAGGCCGGCGCGATCCGCAAGGTCTTCGGCGACACCACGCCGCGCACCATCTCGCTCAAGTCGATGCTCGGCCACACCATGGGCGCTGCCAGCGCCCTGGGGGCTATCGCCTGTGGCCTCGCCATCACCCACGGCTTCATCCCGCCGACCATCAACCACACCGAGACCGACCCGGAGTGCGACATCGACTGCGTGCCCAACCAGGCGGTCGACGCGGACCTGCGGGTCGTTCAGAACAACGGCCTGGCCTTCGGTGGGAACAACGCGATCGTCGTGCTCGGCAAGTACGAGCCCGAGCTCCGCGACGACCGGGTGGGCAGCGCGGCATGAGCTACCCGATCACCGGCGTCGGCGCGGTGGCGAGCATCGGCGGCGACCCACAGGAGATCTTCGACGCGCTGTGCGCCGGCCGCAGCGGCGTCGGACCGCTCGGCGGCTTCGACCGATCCCGCTACAAGGCGCAGCAGCTGTTCGAGATCGACGACCGTCCGGCGGGCGGCGACGAACCCCACCGCGCCACCCGACTGCTGGTCCAGGCCGTCCGGCAGGCCCTGCGGGACGCCGGCCTGTCAGAGGACCTCGGCGACACGCCGGTCCTGGTCGGCACCGGGCTGCGCGAACTGCGCTCGCTGGAACTGTGGTGGCGCGACGGCGTTCCGTTCAGCGCCGACGAGCTCGACTTCGGTCCCGCGCTGCGCCGCGAGTTCGGTGCGACGGACACCCACACCTTCGCCAACGCCTGCTCGGCCTCGCTGTACGCGCTCGCGCTCGGGTGGGACCTGCTGGCCCAGGGGGAGACCGACACCGTCGTCGTGGCCGGCTGCGACGTGGTCACCGAGTCCATGTTCGGCCAGGCCGACCGGATCCAACTGACCCCGCCGACCGCGGTGCGCCCGTTCGACGCCGACCGCCAGGGCACCATCCTGGGAGAGGGGGCCGCCGCCGTGGTGCTGCGCAGCCGTCCCGACCAGGACCGGCCGGTCCGCGGCCTGCTGCACTCCGTGGCGGTCAACTGCGACGCCCACCACACCACGGCCCCCGATCCGATCGGGGTGGGCGCCTCGCTCCGTCAGGCCCACGCGGCGGCCGGCATCGACCCGCGGGACATCGACCTGGTGCTGCTGCACGCCACCGGCACCCTGCTCAACGACCGTACCGAGGCGGACGTGCTCGGCGAGGTGTTCGCAGGCTCCGCCCCGGCCATGACCGGGATCAAGGGGCTGACCGGCCACACCTCCGGCTCGGCCGCCCTGCTGAGCCTGGTCGTCGCCCTGTCGGCGATCGAGCGCGGTCGGATCCCCCACATGGCGGGCCTGGAAGACCCGCTGCCGGAGGGGGCCGGCCTACGGCTGGTGGCGGGCGCGCCGTTGACCGCGCCGGTCGGCCTCGCCCAGGTGAACGGCTTCGGCTTCGGCGGCGTCAACGCCGTCGCGATCGTGGGAGGTGCCGCATGACCGTGGCCGTCACCGGGCTGAGTGTGCTCCTGCCCGGCCTCACCGACCCCCGTGCGCTGCTGGAGGAGCCCACACCCGACGCCGACCCGGTCGATCCGGCCGCCCTGATCGGCCGCAAGGGGTTGCGCTACAAGGACCGCGCCACCCAGCTCGGCCTGTGCCTGGCCCAAGCCGCGCTGACCGACGCCGGCCTGCTCGACGGGACGGGCCCGGCCGCCGCCGGCGACCGGATAGGGGTCGTGGTCAGCACCAATCTGGGCAACGCGGACACGGTCTGCCGCGCCGTCGAGACCATCGCCAAGGAGAGCACCAGCGGGCTCAGCCCGATGGACACCCCGAACGCCTCCAGCAACATCGTGGCCTCCGAGATCGCGATCAGGTACGGGCTGCGTGGACCCAACCTGACCCTCTGCAACGGTGTCACCTCCGGCCTGGACGCGGTGCGCTGGGCCACCCTGCTGCTGCGCTCCGGCCGGGCCGACCACATGCTGGTCATCGGCGTGGAGCCGGACAACCCGGTCACCCGGGCGCTGGTCGACGGCCGCGTGGTCGACGGGGGCGCCGGTGTGGTCCTCGGTCGTGCCGCGGCCGGCGCCCCGGTGCGGGCGCTGCTCGGCCCCCTGGTCCGGGCCGCCGACCTGCGCAGCTGCGCGAGCCGGCTGACCGAGGCCGTGCCCGGGGCCGCCGCCGTGATCGCCGCCGACCCGCTGCCCGGGACGGACGCCGTCGCGCGGATCGACCTCGGCGGCTGGGGCGCGGGCTCGGGCGCGCTCGGCGTGCTCCAGGTGGCGGCAGCCGTCGGATGGGCCGACTCCGGCCGCCGTGAGCCGGTCCTCGCGCTGCTCGGCGGCCCCTCGGCCCCGGCCGCCACCGGCCTGGCGCTCCGCGTACCCGAGGAACGCCGATGAGCCGGCTGCTGCTGCTGCACGGGCTCGGCAACAACGCGGGACTGTGGTCGGCCGCAACCTCCCACTGGCGCCCGGGGCTTGGCATCCACGCCCCGGACCTGCCATGGAGCGGCGACGGAATCGCCGGTTGGCGGCACGAGACCGACTCGGCCCGTCACATCGAGCAGGCCCTCGCCGCGGTCGACGGCGGGCCCGACGTGGTCGTCGCGCACTCCTTCGCCACCCTCCCACTGCTCGAACTGCTCTGCCGCCGGGAGGCGGCCGGCGACCCGGTACGGCTGGCCGGCGTCGTGCTGGTGAACCCCTTCTACCGGCAGCGAGCGGCGGACTTCCACTGGGACGAGATCGTGCCCATGGTCGGCAACTTCCCGCAGACGGTCAGCGAGGGTATCCGCCTGCAGAGCGGGGCGCGGCCGATCGAGCCGGCTCTGCAGGCCGACATCATCCGCAAGCTCTGCGTGTGGATCGGCCCCTACGGTTGGCTGCGCTTCTACGAGGCGTACCTGCGCACCCCCACCCTGCCGGTGCACCTGATCAGCACCCCGTGCCTGGTGGTCGGCACCGAGCTGGACACCAGCGCGCCCGCCTCCGACGCCCACCAGCTCACGGCGCGGCTGCCGCGGGCCGAGAGCGTCCTGCTGCCCGGCGTCGGGCACTTCCCGATGCTGGAACAGCCTCGCCAGTTCACCGACCTGGTTCACGCGTTCCTCGATCGCAGCCTGATCCGGTCCGGCCTCGCTGGCGACACCCCTGCCCCCGTCTGACCGGCCCGTAACAACCACACCGAATCGAACTCTCACCACGAAGGAGACGGCGATGGCCGACGTCCGGGATCTCGCCGCGGACAAGTTGAGCGCCCCCAGTACCGCACGGATCCGCCCAGGCTTCGAAGGCAACAACATCAGCCACGCTCTTGGCTTCAAGCACATCAACTACGTCTCCGAAGCCGCCGTGCTGCACCACTTCCGTGAGGCGGGCCTGCCGGTCGGGAGGCTGTACAAGGAGTTCGGACTCGGCTTCGAGATCGTCGAACTGAAGTCCCGCCTGGTCGAACTGCTGGACCTGGACGACGAGGTGACCGCCGAGGTGGTGCCTGTCACCAAGCCCGGCGCGACCGAACTCAGCTTCAAGGTCAGCCAGTTCGTCGAGCGCGACGGAAGGTCCGTGAAGTCCGCGACCTCCACCGTCAAGGTCGTGCTGCGCATCGACGAGCACGTCCCGGCCTCCGGCCCCTACCCGGAGGAGGTCGGCCCGTTCGCGGTGCGGCGTCTGGGCACCGGGGCTCGTCTGGAGCTCGGTGTCACCCCGCGCCCGTACGGCAGCCTCAACGAAGGCCGCGGCACCGTCGGCGCCGACCCGGTCCTGGCTCGGCTGATCGGTGAGGACAACGCCTTCGGCTGGCGCTGGCGGGTGCCCTACTTCTACTGCCACTTCAACGAGCGCCTGCAGATGTCCGGCTTCCTGCGGGTGATGGAGGAGGCCGAGGACCTGTTCCTGGCCGAGCGCGGCCTGCCGATCAAGCACGTGCTGGACACCCGGCGGTGGATCCCGGTGGTCACCCAGTCCGAGATCCGGCTGCTGGACGAAACCCTGATGGAGGAGGAGCTCCATACCGTCTACACCATCGAGGACGTCTTCAAGGAGCTGCTCTACACCGCGCGGATGGACACCTACGTGATCCGCGGCGGGGAACTGGTCCACACCGCCACCGGCCGCATCACCCACGGCTACCTGCACGAGTACGAGCCCAACTCCTGGCGGATGGCGACCCTGGACGAGGCGACCGTCGCCGCCCTCTCCACCCCGAAGAAGGTGCACGCGTGAGCGCCTCCACCGCGATCCGGCCGGTGATCACGGGCTGGTCGGCGATATCCCCGTACGGCCTGGACGCCGAGGCACTCGCCGAGGGCCTGCGTTCGGGCCGCTCTACCGCGACCACCGTGGACACCACCCGCTGGCAGGTGCCCGAGGGCAACGCCCACCTGGTGCCGGGCTTCGAGGTCCGCGAGGTGCTCGGCAAGAAGGGCACCCGCTCGATGGACCGGGTCACCGGCCTGGCGATCTCGGCTGTCCGTGGGCTCCTGGTCCAGCCGGAAGCCGACCCGCAGCGCGAGACCGGTGACCGGGCCGCGCTGGTGCTGGGCACCACCACCGGCAGCGTCGCCAGCATGATGGACTTCACCCGCAGCTCCTTGGAGGGCACCCGCCCGTTTGAGGTCGACCCGGCGCTGATGCCGAACGCGGTCATGAACTGCGCGGCCGGCCAGAGCGCGATCTGGCACGGGCTGCGCGGCCCCAACACCACCGTGGCGGGTGGCCGGACCGCGAGCCTCGCCGCGCTGAACTACGCGACCCGGCTGCTGGCCTCCGGCCGCGCCGACTCCGTGCTGTGCGGTGCGGTGGAGGAGTTCTCGGCGGCCCGCTACTGGATCGAGCATCACAGCCGTGGCACCGGGGCCCCCGCGACCGACATCGGCGAGGGCTCGGCGATGCTGCTGATCCAGCCCTCGGACGCGGTGAGCCCCGGGCGTCGCGCGCTTGCCGAGGTGCTCGCCGTACGCTCCCGCGTCGCCGCCCGCGTGGACGATCACGACCTGATGGCCAGCTGCGTCAACTCCGCGCTGGAGGCCGCCGGCGTGGCGCCGCACGAAGTGTGGGCCGCCGTGCCCAGCGACGCCCCCGGCGCGGCCGGCCTGACCGAGGTCGCGGCGCTGCGCGCGGTGCTCGGGGCCCAGGCCGACGAGGCCCTCACCCGGGTACCCGCGGTCGGTGTCCTGGGCGACGTCTCTGCCGCCACTGGGGTGTTCCAGATCGCCATCCTGCTGTCCTCGGCCGCGGAGCAGCCGGCTGCCGCCGGTCGGCCCGTCGTCCTCACGTCGGTGGACCGCGACGGCGCCCTGGCCTGCGCGGTGCTGCGCCTGGGGGCGGAATGACCACCGCCGTCACCGCCGTGCACCCGCCGATCAGCCCGGTGGCCGGGCCGATCGAGGTCGTGTCCCCGCCGACCGACGGGCGGGCCAGTGTGCGAATCGTGATCACCCCCGAGGAGCCGGTCTTCGCCGGCCACTACCCGGACTTCCCGATCTTCCCCGGCGTCTGCGTCCTCGAATGCGCCCACCAGGGAGCCCGCGTCACCGCCCCTGAGCCGGTCGAACTGATCGCGGTGGACTCCGCCCGTTTCAGCGGCGCCGTCTACCCCGGCGACACCCTCGTCATCGACCTCACCTGGCGCCGGACCGAGGACGGCTGGCAGTGCCGGGCGGCCGCCGCCACCGGGAACGGGCCGGCGGCCTCCATCCGCCTGCGCTTCGCCACCACCGATGGAGGGGCACGATGACCGCTGTCGAGTCGACGCCGACCGGCGACCCGGCCCCGGCGGTCGTCGACCTGCTGCCGCACCGCTATCCGATGCTCCTGGTGGACCGCGTAGTGGAACTGGTGCCGGGGGAGCGGATAACGGCGACCAAGGCCGTCACCCACAACGAGCCCTGGTACGCCGGGCTGGTCCCAGGCCAGGACCCGGTCTACCCGCTGCCGTTGCTGATCGAGTCCTGGGGACAAGCGGCCGGTGTGCTCGCTTCCGCCACCGCACCCGACGCCCGCGGCCAGGTCATGCTGTTCGGCAGCGTCACCGCCGCCCGCTTCCACCGCCCCGTGCGTCCCGGTGACCTGGTCGAACACCTGGTCAGGGTCGACCGCATGCTCGACGACTCGGTGGTCTTCGAGGGTGAGAGCCGCTGCGCCGGGGAGCCGGTGATGTCGGTCGAGCGCATGGTGATGGCCTTCCGGCCGGCGGCACTGCTGCGCCCCGCAATCGCCGCCCCGTCGGCCTGACCGAGGAGAGACACATGACTGCGACACCCAAGCCTTCCAAGTACTGGATGTTCACCAACGAGTTCACCCAGAACCCCTTTCCGATCCTGGAGTACATCCGCTCGCAGGGACCGGTCTGCGAGGTGCCGCTGCCCGGCGCCGGCCGGGCCTGGGTGGTGACCCGTTACGAGGAGGCCAAGGAAGCGCTCGCCGACCCCCGGCTGAGCCGCGACATCCACTACCACTACAAGCTGATCGCCGAGCGGACCGGACAGCGGGTGGTGCCCCCGCCGGAGAACTCCAACCACCTGGCCAACCTCGAGCCGCCGCGGCACACCCCGCTGCGCCGTGCGATCAGCTTCGCCTTCACCCCCCGCCGGGCGGAGGCCATGCGCCCCAAGGTCGTGGCGATGGCCGACGAGCTGCTGGACAAGC
>NZ_JAKNTA010000004.1:209696-274604 GCF_022288725.1 Kitasatospora sp. A2-31
TGCGATTGATGAGCCATCGACCGGTGATCGGAAAGGCTCCTGAGAACTCCGGCAGTCGTCTCCCCGGGCGGACTGCCGGCGGCCCGCGGTCGGCAGGCGCGCGTTTCAGCTCGAAACCGCGTCGGCCGACCCGTGGAAGGGCGCCGGAGCCGGCCCCGCACCCCCGGCGGGACCGGCTCCGCGCACGGCCCGGAGAACACGGCGGCATGCTCGGAGGAGACGGGACAGATGATCGACAGCGTGATCGACAGCCGGTGGTTCCGCCGTCACCCGGCGGCGGACGGTCCGGCGACCAAGCGGCTGGTCTGTCTGCCGCACGCGGGCGGTGCCGCGAGTACGTTCCACAGTTGGAGCGGCCGCCTCGGGAACGGGGTGGAGCTCCTGGCGGCCAAGTACCCGGGGCGGCACGAGCGGATCGGTGAGTCGAGCCTGGAGAGCATGACGGAGCTCGCCGACGCGGTCACCGAGGCCCTGCTGCCCTTCGCGGACCTGCCGCTGTCCCTCTTCGGCCACAGCATGGGCTCCTACGTCGCCCACGAGGTGGCGTGCCGGCTGGAGGGCGTGCACGGCGTGCGGCTGGAGGGGCTCTACCTGTCCGGCGCCCGGGCGCCGCACCTGTTCGAGCCCAAGGCGGCCTACCTGGGCGGTGACGAGGCCGTCCTCGACGAGGTGCGCCGACTCGGCGGCACGGAGGCCGCGCTGTTGACCGACCCGGATCTGTTCGAGCTGGTGATGCCGGCCATCCGGGCCGACTTCAGGATCATGGGGGCCTACCGACCGAATGCCCTCGTCGTGCACTGCCCGATGGTCGCCTACGTCGGTGACCGGGACCTGGACGTCGCGCCCGCGGACATGGCGGCCTGGGCGGATCTCGCCTCCGGCTCCTTCGACATGACGGTCTTTCCCGGCGACCACTTCTACCTCGTGGGCCAGCCGGACGGGCTGATGCGCGATCTCGCCGCACGGATCGCGTGACCAGATGGACACGGTAACCTCGGGGCCGAGCAGCGGCGTCGGCGTCCTGGACAAGACCTCGCTGCTTCTCGGCGTGCTGGCTGACGGTCCGGCCTCGTTGCGGACCCTGAGCGACGTCACCGGTCTGTCCAGGGCGACCGTGCACCGGCTCGCGCTCGCCCTGGAGAGCATCCGCCTGCTGACCCGGGACGCCCGGGGGCGGTTTGTGATCGGCCCGCGGATCGGTGAGTTGGCCGAGGAAGCCGGCCGTGACCGGTTGATGCAGAGCGCCCGTCACGTGCTGGCGGAGCTGCGGACGCGCACCGGGGCCAGTGCGCGGCTCTACCGGCGTGCCGGCGGCCTGCGGATCTGCGTGGCGACGGCGGAGGGTCCGGGTACCGAGCGGCAAGCCCGGTCGGCGGAGGGCGTGGCGCTGCCGATGAAGGTCGGTGCGGGCGCCCAGGTGTTGCTGGCGTGGGAGGACCCGTGCGAGATCACCCGGGCGGTCCGGGGAGCCGGCTTCGACGTGATGGCCCTGGCCAAGGTGCGTCGGCAGGGCTGGGCGCAGAGCCTGGGAACCGGCGAGCTGGGCTTCGGCGCGGCTGCGGTGCCCGTGCGCGGGACCGCCGGGAAGGTCGTGGCCGCGCTCGTGCTGGACGGACCGGTCACGCTGATGTCCCGCGCTCCGGGTTTGCGGTACGGCCGTCTGTTGATCGACGCGGCCGCCCGACTCGACACCGGGCTGACCTGACCGGCCGACCGCGTCTTCCTGACAGCTAGCTGCAGAACGTCTTGTCCGTGCCCTCGGGAAATCGATAGAAATCCATCTGGCTGTTCATTTGTGAATTCCTTGGAGACAGTGATGGCAAGAAAGCCGCCGCGCTGGTACTTCTCGTTCAGCAGCGCGTACTCGTGGATGGCGTATCGGGATCTGATCACCCGGTACCCGGACGTCGCGGAAGCGGTCGAGTGGCTGCCGTTCTGGGAACCGGACGACGCTCACCACAACCACCTGGAGTCCTCGGGGGTGCAGCTGCCCTACGTGGCGCTGTCCCGGGAGAAGTACCTCTACGTGCTCCAGGACATCCGCCGGCTGGCCCTGGAGAGGGACCTGCAGATGGTCTGGCCGGTGGACCGCGCGCCCAACTGGGAGGTCTCGCACCTGGCCTACCTGGTGGCCAGGGACCACGGGCTCGGCCGGCAGTTCATCGACGGCACCTACCGGGCCAGGTGGGAGGAGGGGCTGGACATCTCCTCCCCCGAGGTCGTCGCCGCCACCGGCGCGCGTATCGGCCTCGACCCTGTCGTGCTCGGCGCCGCGTGGCAGGACCCGGAGGTGCGCGCCCGGGGCCTGGAGACACTCAGCGCCCCGTACCGGGATGGCGTGTTCGGAGTGCCGTACTTCATCGACGGCTTCCAGCGCTTCTGGGGCATCGACCGACTGCCGGGATTCGTCTCCGCGGTGCGCCACCGCATGGCGGCCGCCACCGCGGCCGCCCGCTGATCAACGTCGGCCGACGTCAACGGACGCCGACGAACCGCAACATCCGCAACCACCGACAGGAGCCCGATCCATCATGGCGACCAACCCGTTCGAGGACGACAGCGCCTCCTACTACGTTCTCGTCAACGAGGAGAACCAGCACTCGCTCTGGCCCGCCTTCGCCGAGGTGCCGGCCGGCTGGACCGTCGTGCACGGCCAGGAGAGCCGCGAGTCCTGCCTCGAGTACATCAACACCAACTGGACGGACATGCGCCCGAAGAGCCTCGTCGAGGCGATGGGCGCCTGACCCACGATCACCCCACGGCGGCTCCCCACGGCCGCCTCCACCGCACTCAGGCCCCGGTCCGCCCCCCTTGGGTTCTAACGGTCGTCGCAACACCCCAGCTCAAGGTGTGCGATGGACTTCGAGATCCGCAGGGACCGGAAGCCGCAGGGGCGTAGGAAGCTCCCTGGCGAGCGGGAGGAATACTTCCGGCTCGTGCGACAGGGCTACAGCAACAAAGAGGCGTCCCGGCTCGTGGGAGTTCACGAGCGGACCGGCCGTGAGTGGCGCAACGGCCGGCCCGAGGGCCGCGTGAAGAGGCCTCGGCCGCCCGCGCAACCGGCGCGGGCGGCCGTCCTCTCGCCACGCGGGCCGTCCCGGTACCTGCGTGAGGACGAGCGCATCCACATCGCCGACCGGCTGCGGGAGAAGGCCGCCGTGCGGGCGATCGCGGCCGAGCTGGGCCGCAGCCCGTCCACGGTCAGCCGGGAGATCCGGCGCAACCGCCATCCGGGCAGCGGCAGTTACCGGCCGCACGCCGCGCAGGCCCGCGCCGACGCCCGCCGGCCCCGACCCAAGCCCGGCAAGATCGCCCGGGACCCGCAGCTGAGGGACTTCATCCAGCACCACCTGGACAAGAAGGGGAGTCCGGAGCAGATCTGCCAGGCTCTACGGGACACCTTTCCCGACCGGCCGGAGATGCACGTGGCCCACGAAACCGTCTACCAGGCCCTCTACATCCAGGGCCGCGGCGAGCTCCGCCGGGAGCTCGCCGGCGCCCTGCGCACCGGCCGCGCCCGCCGTGTCCCCCATCGGCAGGCCAACTGCCGCAGGCCTCGCTTCATCGACCCGATGGTCATGATCAGCGAGCGTCCTGCCGAGGCGGAGGACCGGGCGGTGCCACGGCACTGGGAGGGCGACCTGATCCTCGGCAAGGACAACGCCTCCGCGATCGGCACCCTGGTCGAGCGCCACACCCGCTACGTGATGCTCCTGCACCTGCCGAACGGCCGCACCGCCGAGCACGTCCGCGACGCCCTCGTGGAAACCGTGCGGACGCTGCCCGCCCACCTGGTCCGTTCGCTGACCTGGGACCAGGGCTCCGAGATGGCCTCCCACGGCTCGTTCACCGTCGCCACCGGCGTCCCGGTCTACTTCTGCGACCCGGCCAGCCCCTGGCAGCGCGGCTCGAACGAGAACACCAACGGCCTGCTCCGCCAGTACTTCCCCAAGGGCACCGACCTGGCCGTCCACGGCCCCGAACACCTGGCCTTCGTCGCCGCCGAACTCAACGGCCGCCCACGCAAAACGCTCGGCTGGGACACCCCAGCCGAGCGCCTGCATAAACTCATCGCGGCCTGATCAAACCGACCACGTGTTGCAACGACCCCTGGAAACCGCCCCCTCGCGGACCGGGGCCTGTCGTCTGCCCGCTGGCAGGTTGTTGCCATGCTGCCCCTGAGGGTCCGGCTGACCCTCGATCCCGGACCTAGGGTCGGGTTCGAACGATTGTGCCGACGCTTCGTCCGGAGGAACGATGACCACGCTGACCGCCGAGCCCCTGCCGGACTCTCTGGTGGCCCGCCTGGCCCTGACCGACCAGGGGCTCGCCGACCGGCTGCAGCACGGCCTGGCCGACGCCGAGACCCGGCTGCGCGAGGTGGCGGCCGACGTGCCGAACGCACTGGTCGCCGAGTGGTCGCGCTACCTGATCGACGCCGGCGGTAAGCGGCTGCGCCCGCTGCTGGTGCTGCTCGCGGCCGAATTCGGTGCGGCGGCTTCGGAGGACAGGTCGGACCGGGTCCCGGACGCAGCCGCCCTGGTGGAACTGATACACGTGGCCTCGCTGCACCACGACGACGTGATGGACGGCGCCCTTACCCGGCACGGTGTGCCGAGCGCTTCGGCCCGCTGGGGCAACCGGGCGGCCGTGCAGCTCGGCAACCGGCTGCTGATCAGGGCCGGCCGGCTCGCCGCGGACCTGGGCGACGAGGTGGTCAGGCTGCAGGGCGTCGCCGCGGAACGCCTGGTCCGAGGCCAGCTACGGGAGTTGACCGGCGCGGCGGCGGGGGAGTCCCCGCTGACCCACCACTTCACAGTGATCGCGGACAAGACGGCCTCGCTCATCTCCCTGGCGCTGCGCGTGGGTGGCACGGTGGCGGGTGTCCCCGTCCCGGCCGTCCGGGCGCTGGCCGAGTACGGCGAGTACCTCGGTATCGTCTTCCAACTCTCCGACGACCTGCTGGACTTCGTCGCTGACCCGGCGGAGTCCGGCAAGGACGCCGGGATCGACCTCGCCGCGGGGGTGCGGACCCTGCCGGTGCTGCTGGCACTCAGCGAGGACGGGCCGCGCGCGGCCGAGCTGAGCCGGCTGCTGGAAGGCGGGCCGCTCGTCGACGAGGGCGGCCGCCGTCGTGCGGTGGAGCTGCTGCGCAGCTCCACCGCGGAGGCGCGTGCCCGTGAACTCCTGCACTCCTACGCGACGGACGCCCGCGACGCGCTGTCCGATCTACCGGACGTCCCGGCTCGGGCCGCGCTGGCCGCTCTGGTGGGAGTGGTGGAACACCGCACCTCGTGAGCACCACGCCTCCTGAGCCCTGCTGATGCGAGGGGGCCGCCGGGTCGGATTCGACCCGGCGGCCCCCTCGCCGTCGCCGACGCAGGTCAGCCCGTGGTGCGGCCGCTGCCGACCAGAAGGGGCTCCTCGCCGGCCGGGGCCGGCGCCTGCTCCTTCAGCCCGGGCCACCAGGCCCGGCGGCCGAGCAGTGTGGTGGCGGCCGGAACGAGGAACAGCGCCATGACGAAGGCGGTGAGCAGGATGCCGAACGCCACCGCGAAGCCCATCTGCTGGAGCATCGAGTTGTCCGCGAGCATCAGGACACCGAAGGTGCCCGCCAGGATGATCGCCGCGGCGCCCATCGTCGGTGCGGACCGGGCCACCGCGTGCTTGATCGCCGCCCGCGGGTCGTTGCCCTCGCGGATCTCCTCGCGCAGCCGGGCGACCATCAGGATGTTGTAGTCGGTGCCGATCGCGACCACGAAGAGGTAGACCAGGATCGGAAGGCTGAACAGGACACCGTTGGCGCCCTTGACACCCTGGAAGAGCCAGACCGTGGCGCCGAGCGTGCCGGCGAACCCGAGGCCGACGGAGAGCATCAGGAACCACGGCGCGACGACGCTGCGCAGCAACAGGCCGAGGATCAGCATGATGGCGAGGGCGGCGACAGGGAACACCACGGTGTAGTCGTGGTTGGTGGCGGTGCGGATGTTTGCCATGACGGCGGTCATGCCGCCGACCAGGGCGCGGGTGCCGGCCGGTGCGGCGGCGTGTGCCTGGTCCCGCAGGGTGCCGTCGACCAGGTCGATCGCCTTCTCCTCCATCGGCTTGTAGGCGAGCGAGACGCTGAACTGGGCGACGGCGCCGTCGGCCGAGCGCACCGCCGGGGAGACCTGGGCGACACCGCCGATGCCGGCGAGCTTGTCGTGGTAGGCGGTCAGCTGGTCCTCGGCGAGTTGACCGCCGCCGGTGTTCTCCAGGAGCACCAGGGTCGGATCGGCCCGGCCGGCTGAGAAGGCGCCCTGCAGGTCGTCCATCGCCTGCACCGACTCCAGGTTCTTCGGCAGCGAGCTGCCGGAGTCGAAGTCGGCCTTGAACCCGAGGGCACCGGCCGCGAGCACCACCAGCAGACCGCCGGAGACCGCCGCAACCAGCCCCGGACGGCGGGACGTCAGCCCGCCGACCTTCTGGGCCAGCACGTTCCTCGGCTCGCGCTTCCAAGCCTTGGAGGGCCAGAACGCGGCACGGCCGAGCAGCGCGAACACGGCCGGCACCAGCGTGACGCCGGCGACCATGCTGACTCCGACGGCGATGGCGAGTGAGGGGCCCATGGCGCGCAGCATGCCCATGGTGGAGAGGGTCAGCGCGAGGAAGGCCACCGCCACCGCGCCGGCCGCGGAGGCGATGGTCTCGCCGACTCGGGCGACGGCCTCGGCCATCGCCGGGCGCGGTTCCATCCCGGCCCGCAGGAACTCGCGGTAGCGGAAGAGCAGGAAGAGCAGGTAGTCGGTGCCCACGCCGAACAGGACCACGATCAGCATGGTCGAGACGGAGGAGTCGGCGGTCAGCCCGAAGACGGAGCTGGCGGTGGCGATCAGCCCGGTGGCGGTCAGGTACACCATAAGGATCACGAGCACCGGCAGGAACGCGATCAGCGGACTGCGGAAGATGACGCCGAGCAGGACGATGATCAGTAGCAGGGTGGCCATCATGATCATGCCGTCGGTGTTGCTGCCGGACTCCTTGGAGTCCAGCGCCGTGGCGGACTGGCCGGTGACGCCGAGCTTGAGGTCGGTGCCCTTCAGGAGGTCCTTGGCGTCCGCCCGCAGCTGCTTGACGTCGCTGGTGACGGAGTCGTCGTAGAACTCCTTGGTGTCGGCGTAGATGTTCGCCAGGCCGATCTTCCCGTCGGGGGAGACCGCGTTGGGGTCGGTCTGGACCTTCTTCAGGTGTGTGTACTGCTTGGCCTCCAGGCCGGCGGCGATCTTCGCCAGGTCGGCCTTGTCGCCGTCGGTGAGCACGGCGCCGTCGGTCCGCTGGAAGACGGCGATCGCGGCGGGCTGATCGGGCCCGGGGAAGGCCCGCTTCTGCACGTCGGTCACCTGGACCGATTCGTAGTGCGAGGGCAGGAACTCGGCCTGGTCGGTGGTCGATTCCAGCTTGGGCGAGAGGACGGTCAGGGCGACCGCCGCGACCAGCCAGGCGATGACGACCAGCCACGGGCGGCGGACGACGAACCGTCCGATCCGTGTGAACATGACACTCCTTGACGTCCGGCGGTGTCCGGCGGCCCCGGCCGGGCGGGCCAGTGGGGGCGGTGCGGACTGCTGGGTGGTGTGCGATCGAAATGTCGCGATCGCAGTGCGTGGGGATGCAGCATCGCACCGTCACCCGACGGCGCACCTGCACCGTGGCAGCTTGTGGCCACTCCGGGCGGCGCGGAGGCGCGGAGCAGGCCGGCCGGTACAGCTTGCGGACCGGCGCCGGGTGAACCGTGGCGCGCCGCCGCGGGCGCTGCCTACCGTCGGGGGACCGTCGAGGAGCAGAAGGGGGGACGGCCGGTGCCGGACACCACGACGACCGCGGTCGCCGCATCCACCATGCGTGACCGGGTCGAGGAGCTGCGGAGCCTGCGGGCCGGGATCCGCGCGGGAGACCCGAGGGCCACCGAGGCCCAGCGTGACAAGGGCAAGCTGACCGCCCGTGAGCGCATCGAGCTGCTCTTTGACGAGGGCTCGTTCCGCGAGGTGGAGCCGCTGCGCCGGCACCGCGCCACCGGCTTCGGCCTGGAGGCGAAGAAGCCGCACACCGACGGCGTCGTCGTCGGCTGGGGCACGGTGCACGGCCGGACGGTCTTCACCTACGCCCATGACTTCCGGATCTTCGGCGGCGCGCTGGGCGAGGCCCATGCCCAGAAGATCCACAAGATCATGGACATGGCCATCGCGGCCGGTGCGCCGCTGGTGTCGCTGAACGACGGCGCCGGCGCCCGCATCCAGGAGGGCGTCACCGCCCTGGCCGGCTACGGCGGCATCTTCCAGCGCAACACCCGTGCCTCCGGCGTCATCCCGCAGATCTCGGTGATGCTCGGCCCGTGCGCCGGCGGCGCCGCGTACTCCCCGGCCCTGACGGACTTCGTGTTCATGGTCCGCGAGACCTCGCAGATGTTCATCACCGGCCCGGACGTGGTCCAGGCTGTGACCGGCGAGAAGATCAGCCAGAACGGCCTGGGCGGCGCCGACGTCCACTCCGGGGTCTCCGGCGTCTCGCACTTCGCCTACGACGACGAGCAGTCCTGCATCGAGGAGGTCCGCTACCTCCTGTCGCTGCTGCCGCAGAACAACCGCGAGATGCCGCCGACCGTCGTCAACGACGACCCGGTGGACCGCCGCAACGACGCGCTGCTCGACCTGGTGCCGGTCGACGGCAACCGCCCGTACGACATGCGCAAGGTGATCGAGGAGATCGTCGACCACGGCGAGTACCTGGAGGTCCACGAGCACTGGGCCACCAACGTGCTCTGCGTGCTGGCCCGACTCGGCGGCCGGCCGGTCGGTGTGGTGGCCAGCCAGCCGCAGTCGATGGCCGGCGTGCTGGACATCCACGCCTCCGAGAAGGCCGCGCGCTTCGTGCAGTTCTGTGACGCCTTCACCATCCCGCTGGTGACCCTGGTCGACGTCCCGGGCTTCCTGCCCGGCGTCGGCCAGGAGCACGACGGCATCATCCGGCACGGCGCCAAGCTGCTGTACGCCTACTGCAACGCCACCGTGCCGCGCGTCCAGCTGATCCTGCGCAAGGCCTACGGCGGCGCGTACATCGTGATGGACTCCCGTTCGATCGGCGCGGACCTCTCGTTCGCCTGGCCGACCAACGAGATCGCCGTCATGGGCGCCGAGGGCGCCGCCAACGTCGTCTTCCGCCGGGAGATCGCCGCCTCCGACACGCCGGACGCCACCCGCGCCCAGCTGGTCAAGGAGTACACCGCCGAGCTGATGCACCCGTACTACGCGGCCGAGCGCGGCCTCGTGGACGACGTCATCGACCCCGCGGAGACCCGGGCCACCCTGATCGCGGCGCTCGACATGCTGGCGACCAAGCACGCGCTGCTGCCGGCCCGCAAGCACGGGAACCCGCCGCAGTGAGCGCCGTCCACGCCCCCGCCGTCCCCGCCCTCGCCGGGCCCGAACCGGGCGGGTCCGAACCGGGCGGGCCCGAACCCGCCGGGCCCGAACCGGGCGATTGCGGTCCGCGCGGGCCGGTGCTGCGGGTCCTCCGCGGGCGGCCCACCGGCGACGAACTGGCGGTGCTGGCGGCGGTGCTGACCGCGGTGCTGGCGCCGGCCGTCCGCCGGGCGGCGACCGTGCCGCCGGTCCGGCCGGCCCCGCCGGCGCGCTGGGAGCGTGCCGAGCCGCGGCCGGTGCACCGACCGTGACACGTTCCTGCAGGTCCGCTTGTCGCTGCCGAGAAGCGGCTGGTAAGAACGACCAGTCTTGGAAGATCAACAACGGATGCGGCCGGCTCACCACACGGCCGCGGTTGAGGGGAGGCGACTGATGCTCCAGGTGGTTTTCAGGATCCTCGGCCCTCTGGACGTCCAGGTGGACGGCCGACCGGTCCCGCTCTCCGGAGCCCGGCAGCGCACCATCCTCGCCATGCTGCTGCTCTCCGCCGACCACGTCGTCTCGGTCGATACCCTCGCCGAGGCGGTCTGGCAGGGCTCGCCCCCGACGACGTTCGTGAACCAGATCGCGATCTGCGTGTCGGGCCTGCGCAAGGCCTTCAAGGCGGCGGTCGGGGCGGACGACCTGATCGTCACCTCCCACCCCGGCTACCAGCTTGCCACCGGCACCCACCGCATCGACGCCGCCGAGTTCGACCAGCTGGTGGACGAGGCCCGCGAGGCGCGGCGGCGCGGGCGCACCGCCGTGGCGGCCGGGCTGCTGGAGCAGGCGCTCGGCCTCTGGCGCGGCCGCGCGCTCGAAGGCGTGGCGGCCGGGCGGGTGGCGGCCGAGGCGGCCCGGCTCGACGAGCAGCGCCTCGCCGTCCACGAGGAGTTCACCTCGCTCCGGCTCGACCTCGGCCGGCACCGCGAACTCATCGGCGAACTGACGTCGTTCCTCGCCGAGCACGGGCTGCGCGAGCAGGCCCGGGCCCAGCTGATGCTCGCCCAGTACCGGTCGGGCCTGCGGGCCGAGGCACTGGAGACCTACCGGGACGCCCGCCGGCTCTTCGCCGACGAGCTCGGCATCGAACCCGGACCGCGGCTGCGGCAGCTGCACGACGCGGTGCTCGCCGACGAGGCGTGGCTGGCCGGGCCGGCCGTCGAGCCGACGGCCGGGGGAACGCCCCCCGACCCGGGACCGCCGGCCGCCGGTGGGCCACGGTCCGGCCCCGCCGCAGCCGCCGCAGCCGCCGGTACAGCGGACGCCGGTGCGGAACGGAAAGGATTCCGTTCCGCTTTCGAGCCCGTTTCACAGCGTCGCGGCCGCCCGCGGCAGCCCACCGTCCCGGCGGCCCGGACGCGGGGCACGGATCGGCGCTCCGAGCCCGTCGAGGTCCCGCTCGCCCGGTCCCCGCGGAACATCCAACCGGCTGCATCCGCACTGGAGTTCCGGCTGCTCGGGCCGGTCGAGGCGATTGCCGGCGGCCGGGAGATCCCGCTGGACGGTGCCAAGCAGCGCTCCGTCCTGGCCGCCCTGCTCCTGGCCGACGGCCGGTTGCTGCCCGACGACCGGCTCTCCACCCTGATCTGGGGCTGGGAACCGCCGGCCACCTGGACGGCCCAACTGCACACCTACGCCTCCCGGTTGCGCGGGCGGCTCGGCCCGCTCGTCGACCTGGTCCGGCGGGGCCCGGGCTACCGGCTGGACATCGGGCCGGCCCGGCTGGACCTGCGCGAGTTCCGGCGCGACGCCGACCTCGGCCACCGTGCCCTGGAGAACGGCGCCTACGCCCGCGCGGCCGAACTGCTCTCCGCCGCGCTCGGGCAGTGGCGGGGCGAGCCGCTCACCGGCGTCACCCCGCAGCTCGCGGAGAAGGAGCTGCCGGCGTTGGAGGAGAGCCGCCTCGCCGTGCTGGAGGACCGCATCGAGGCGGAGCTCGCCCTCGGCGGCCACCGCGCGGCCGTCCCCGAACTGCTCCGCCTGGTCGCCGAACACCCCACCCGGGAGCGACTGCGCGGCCAGCTGATGATCGGCCTGTACCGCTGCGACCGGCAGGGCGACGCACTGGAGGTGTACGAGGCCGGTCGGCGGCTGCTCGCCGAAGAGCTGGGTGTGGACCCGGGACCGGCGCTGCGGCGGCTCCACCACCAGGTGCTCACCGGGGACCTCACCCACCCCGGGGTGCCCGAGGGATCGGCCGCGGTGCTGGCACCGGCCGTCCGGCTCGCCCCCGCGCCACCGCGCGGCACCCGCCCGGCCGTCGCACCGGCCGGCGGGGAGGAGCGCGGCGGGCTGGTCCCGGCGATGCTGCCACCCGCCACCGCCGACTTCATCGGCCGGGAACGCCACCTCACGGCCCTGGCGGCAGCCCTGCGCGGCGTCCGGCCCGACGGCCCGGCGGCCGCGGCCGCCGTCGAGGACCCGGCCGCCCCGGCAGGGCCGGTGGTGCTGACCGGCAGCGCCGGGACCGGGAAGTCCACACTCGCCGTCCACGCCGCGCACCTCGTCCGGGACGACTTCCCGGACGGGCACCTCTACGCGGACCTGACCGCCCCGGACGGCACCCCGCGCGATCCCGGCGCGGTGCTCGGGGGATTCCTGCGTGCCCTCGGCGCCGACGAGCCCGAGCTGCCGGAAGCCCTGGACGAACGGGTCCGGCTCTACCGCAGCCGGCTCGCCGGCCGGCACGTCCTGGTGGTCCTGGACAACGCCGCCGACGACCGCCAGGTCCGCCCGCTGCTCACCGCGGAGAGCCGCAGCCGGACCCTGGTCACCAGCCGGGCCGCGCTCGGCGTGCTGGAGGGCGCCCGGCGCTTCCAGGTCGGCCCGCTGGACTTCCCCGGCGCCTACCAACTGCTCGCCGCGGCCGGCCGCGAGCGGGTGGCCGCCGACCCCGCCGCGACGGCGCGGATCGTCGAGCTGTGCGAGCGCCTGCCGCTCGCACTGCGGGTCTGCGCCGCCCGGCTGGCCGCCCATGCGCACTGGTCCCCGGCCCGGCTCGCCGACCGGCTCACTCCGGCCGAGCACCGGCTGGACGAGCTGCGCCTCGGCGACCTGGACGTCCGGGCCCGCCTCTGCTCCGGCCTGCCCGGCCTCGACCCCGTCGCCCGGGCCGCCCTGGGCGTGCTCGCCCGGGCGGACGCCGACAGCTGGACCCCCGTGGACGCCGCCGCCCTGCTCGGCTCGTCCGAGCGGGACGCCGAGGAGGTCCTGGAGCTACTGACCGGCGCCCGGCTGCTCACCGCCGCCGAGGACCGGGCCGAGCTGCGGTACCGCTTCGCGCCGCTGGTGCGCCTCGTCGCGCTGGAGGAGTGCCGCACGGCCGTGGCCGTCTGAGCCTGCCCCCGGTCCGTCCGCCCCGCACGTGGCGGGGTGGACGGACCGGCCTCCCCCTGCGGGGCGGGACACGCCCTACCCGCAGCCGCCGGCGTGGCCGACGTCCAGACTGCGGGCCGGCAGCGCGACGGCCAGCAGGTCCGGCTCGCTGAGCAGCAGTTCGAGGTCGAGGTACTGCGGCCACTGCCGTTCTTCGACGGCGGTGTCGGTGCTCGTGGTCTCCATCGTCGCCTCCGGGCTCCGTGCTTCTCGGTGGAGAGAGCATGGGTCCGGCGGCTATGGCGCCCCTATCAATCCTCTGCGGATCGCCTCTGCCGCTCGGGGGATCGGATGAGAGCGCGAATATAGAAATTCTATGGAGGCTTGGGGCAGGGTCGCGGCGGGGACGTCCGGGCCGGTGTACCGGGAGGCGCCCGGGCAGGGCGGCCACCCGGTCACGGCCCCGGTCGGCCCGGTCAGCCGTCGATCAGCCGGGCGAAGACGACGGTGTCGAAGATGTCCTCCATCCGCACCGCCCGGCCGTCGCGGAACGTCCACGAGTGGACGAACGACAGGGTCTCGGTGCGCCCGCTCAGCGAGGTGACGGCGCGGACGCCGAAGACCACCACGCGGTCGCCGGAGTGGACGAACTCCTTCGGCTCCAGCCGCATTCCTCCGAGGACGGTCGGCACCCGGGCCAGGAACTCGCGGACGCCCGCGTGGCCGAGCTTGGTCCCGCCGAGCCCGTACGGGGCCAGCCCGTCGGGGTGGACCCACTCGATGCCCGGGTCCATGGTCGCCAGCAGCGCGGCGAGGTCCCGATCGTGGAAGGCCCGGTACGCGGCGTGGACGACGGCGAGGTTGTCGTGGCTGCCGCGGCGGTCGGCGGCGGCGAGCTCGTCGACAAAGGAAAGGTCGGCGTAGTCGACAGTCATCAGGGTGGCTCTCCTCAGCGGATGTGGTCGGGGTACAGGGCTTCGAGGGTCAGGCGGATGCCCTCGCGCCAGTCGACCTCGCACGGCCCGGTCAGCGCGCGGCGTCGGGTCGGGTCGAACCGGTAGGTCTCCCGCGTGACTTCGCTCGGCACCAGCTCGGCCGGCACGCCGGTGAGCTCCTCGATGTAGCGCAGGCAGTCGGTGATTCCGACCGCCTCGTCGCCGCCCCAGTTGACCAGGGTCGTCGGCACCGAGGCGGCCGCCCACAGGTGCGGGACCTGCCGGACCAGGTCGCTGGTGTACAGCAGCGAGCACCAGTTCTGGCCCTCCAGCGGCACCGGGATCGGCTGGCCCGCGAGCATCCGACGGAAGTACAGCATCGGCACACCGCCGTAACCGCCCGGGCCGTAGGCGATGTTGAGCCGGGCGATGGTGGTCGGCAGACCCAGCACCCGGGCGAGCGCGCGGACCGCCCCCTCGGTGGCGATCTTGCCCACCGGGTAGGCCGGCAACCAGTCCGCGACGCCGTCGATCGGGTCGTCCTCGGTGTAGGCGTGGTCCAGCGTCTGCCGGGCGTAGAGCGCACCGGTCGAGACGTAGAGGAACGACTCCGCAGTTCGGCAGTGCGCCATCAGCCGGCCGGTGGCCGAGACGTTGACGTCGATCGCCCGGTTGAAGTCGCCGTCCTCGCCGCGCCGGACCGCCGAGTGGATGACGTGGGTGAAGTCCTGCGGCACGCCCTTGAGCGCGTACTCGCCGTCGTCCTCCATGTCCCAGCGCCAGGTGGTGATTCCCCGTGCCCGCAGGTCGTCCTCGACGCCCGGCGTGCCGAAGCGGCCCAGGCACCAGACCTCGTTGCCCTGTTCGGCGAGCGCCTCCGCCACCGGCCGGGCGACCTGACCGGTGCCCCCGGTCACCAGGATCTTGCTGCCCTTCACTTGCCCTCTCCCATCGCCAGGTCCAGCTCCTTGCGCAGAATCGCCTGGAACGCCGCCACGTGCTGCGGGCTCATCAGCGTGTAGTGCTCACCGGGCACTTCGACGTACCGGTTCGGTTCCTCGGTGAAGTCGTCCCAGCACCGAAGCTCGTTCTCCAGCCAGTCCTCCTTGGTGCCCCGCAGCGGGATCGCGTAGAAGACCGACATCCGGCGGACGCTGCCCTCCGGCCGGTAGCTGCGCCCCAGGTCGGTGAGCCGGTCGGCGAGCTCCGCCCAGGCCGCGAACTTCTCGGCGTCCAGGTCGAGTTCGGCGATCCGATCGGCCGGCGCCAGGGCCAGCAGACGGTCCAGCTGCAGCTCCCGGGGGAGTCCGCGAAGTCGGGCGGGCAACTCCCGGGCCTGCTTCTTGTCGACGAGCGCGAGGAAGAAGGCCAGGTTGACGGCGGTCTCGGCGAAGTCGAGTTCGTCCATCCGGTACTTGATGTTCGGCGGCAGGTTGAAGCTGCCGACGAAGTCGACCCGCTCGCCCTCCGACTCCAGCACCTTGGCGATCTCGAAGGCGACCGCGCCGCCGTAGGAGTAGCCGGCCACGGCGTACGGACCGTGCGGCTGCCGTTCGCGGATCGCGGCGACGTAGGTGTCGACCATCTCCTCGAAGGTCCGGAACGGCTTCTCACCCTCGTTGAAACCGCGGGCGCGCAGCGCGTAGAAGGGCCGGTCCCCCACGAAGTACTGGGCCAGGTTGACGAAGACCAGCACCTCGCCGACCCCCGGGTGGACGCAGAACAGCGGCGTCTTGTCGCCGCTCAGCTGCATCGGCACGATCGGGTCGTAGGCGGTCTCGCCGGGCCCCCGCAGCCCGGCGAGAGCGCCCGCGAGCGAGCGTACGGTCGGCGCGGTCAGCACCGTGATGATCTGCAGGTCGTCCGCACCCAGCCGCTCCGCGACCTTGCTGCGCAGCCGCAGGATGTCCAGCGACGTGCCGCCCAGGTCGAAGAAGCTGGCGGTGGCGCTGATCCGGGCCGGGTCGAGGTCGAACAGCTCGCCGTAGATCTCGGCGAGGGCGTGCTCGGTGTCACCCTCCGGCGCGGTGTACCCACCGAGCCGACGGTCCGTCAACTCCTCGACCGAGCCGATCTGCTGTGCATAGCAGCCGGTCTCCAGTCGGTGGCGCATCAGAGCCCGCTGGACCTTGCCGAGGCTGGTCTTGGGGAAGGCCTCCTTCGGGAGCGGCAGGATCAGCGCCGGGCGGAAGCCCCAGTGCATCACCACCGTGCTGCGCACCGCGGCCAGCACCCGGTAGCGGCCGGACTCGTCCTCCTTGGGCACCTCGCAGTGGAAGGCCACCACCAGCTGCTCGGTGTCGGCGCCGGCCGGGCGGGTGGGGAAGGCCGCGACGAACGATCCTGCCACGCCCTCCAGTTGCTCCAGCGCGGTCTCGATCTCGTGGCTGAAGTAGTTGACTCCGTTGACGATCACGCTGTCCTTGCTGCGGCCGACGAGGGTGAGCCGGCCCTCGTCGATCCGGCCGAGGTCGCCACTGCGGAACCAGCCGTCGGAGGTGAACGCCCCGCGGGTGGCCGCCTCGTCGTTGTGGTAGCCGCGGGTGATCATCGGGCCGCTGAGCTGGAGTTCGCCGACCTCGCCCTCGGGCAGCGCGCGGTCCTCGGGGTCGGCGACTCTGATCCGCAGACCGGCCACCGGCATGCCGAGGTTGGCGAACTCCTGGCCCTCGTCGCGGTGCGGGAAGCCCAGCGAGTAGATGCTTCCGGCGCAGGTCTCCGTCATGCCGAACGCGGGCCAGAGGGCGTCACGGCTCAGCCCGAACGGCGCGTACCGGTCGAGGAAGGCGGTGCCGGTGGCGCAGACCACCGCCTCGCCGCCGCTGACGATGTGCCGCAGCCGGGAGAGGTCCAGCCGTTCCCGGTCCGCCGCGGGTATCCGATCGGCGGCCGCGTTCAGCAGGCCCAGCAGGAAGTTCGGGGTGAAGGTCATCGTCACCCGGTGCTCGGAGATCAGCCGCAGGAACTCCAGCGGCTCACCGAGCACCACCTGGGCCGGTGCGTGGACCTGCCGGCAGCCGACGGAGAGCGGCAGCAGGTGGCACTCCAGCAGGGCGGCCACGTGGTCGAAGGAGACCCAGTTGAGACTGGTGTCGGCGGCGGTGAGCCGGTGGTAGCCGTTCTTCGCGGCCATCGACGCCAGCAGGTTGGCGTGGCTGAGCTCCACGGCCTTGGAGTTGCCGGTCGAGCCGGAGGTCAGCACGAGGACGGCGACGTCCGACGGCTGCGCCCGGTGCGGCTCCTCGTCGGCCGCCGCGCCGGTGCCCTGCCCGCTCTCCTCGAGCAGGGCGGTGAGCGTGGTGACGGAGAGACCGTCCACCCGTGGCATCTCGGCCGCGAGCGCGTCGCTGGTGATGACCAGCGGCTGGTCCAGCAGATCGTTCGCATGGGTGAGTTGAGCGGCCCAGCGGTCCTGGTCGCCGCGCAGCGGAGCCATCGGGCAGGGGACGAAGCCGCCGAGCACGGCGGCCCAGAAGGCGGGCAGGAAGTCGGGGTGCTGCTCCAGCAGCAGGACGACCTTGTCCTCGGGGCGCAGGCCGCGGGCGCGCAGGCCGACGAGCAGACGGCCTGCCTCGGCGAGGAGTTCGGGGTGGGTCTGGTCGCGGTGGTCGGTGCCGGCGCCGCCCGAGCAGTAACGGACACCGTGGGCGGGCTGCCGCTCGGCGGCGGCGAGTAGCAGGTCGGCGATGGTCTGGGTGGGGACGTCCATCGTTCTCTCCATGGCTCGGTGGATCTCCAGGGCGGTCAAGCGGGGGAGAAGGGCACGAGTCGGCGCGTGCCGGCGCAGCGGTGGACCGAGTGGGGCGAGGGGCGGAAGCGTGACCGTCGGTCGGAGGTGGCCCCAGGGGTCACGGTGAGAACGTAGGGCGACTCTCCGGTGCCGGAACGGGCGGTGGCCTGAAGCGGCGCGGGGCGCTACGGGTGGTGAGGGGGGCGTCGCCCGCGGTGGCGGAAGCGGAGTGGCCGACCATCTGTTCGGGCGGGCGGTGGCATCTTCTTGCCTCACGCGTGACGGGACCGTGTGCCCCCCGTAGGGCCTGGTGTAGCGGCCGGTTTCAGCCTGCGCACATTCGTTGACGCTCAGGGATGGACGAACTAGTGTCAGCGATGATCTATGTCCCGTCGCGCGACCCTTGACACTCATGACGAACGGTCAAGTACCGATCCGGTAGCCGGTGCACCGCACGGCCGCCACCGGCCCGGGTCGCGCGCAGGGAGTAGTACGGGGTGGATCAACGGGGGCGAGGAATGGTGGAGCAGAAGAGCACGGCTGCCCTGGAGGCGGCCATGACACAGGTCCATGCGGAGCGGGTGGAGCAGGCGTTGCTCCAGGCCCGCGCCCTGATCGAGTCCACGGTATCGCTGCACCGGCGACGGTCGGGCGGTCCGCCGCCCGTCGCACGGACGGAGGCCGAGGCGCTCGGCGAGGCGCTCGACCAGCTGGTGAGCGGCGCCCGGCGCTCTGTGAGCCTGGCGCTGCCCACCACCGGCGAGTTCGCTGCCCGCGCGGCGCCCGCGCTGGCCGCGCTGGCGGCCCAGTGGTCGGCGGACCAGGCGCGCGCCGCCGGCGGCGGTCCGGCCGCCCCGTCGGTCCAGGAGGGGCTGGTGGTCCGGGTGCTCTGCGTGGGCAGCGGCATCGACACCGCCCTTGCCCTCGCCCGCCGGCTGCGCGGCCCCCGGGTCGAGATCAGGGTCTCCGAGACCGAGTTGCGCGAGGCGCTGGTCGTCGACGGTCGCGGCGCGCTGGTCCGCTCCGGGGCCGAGCACAGCGGCGGCAACGCCGTGACGGTCAACGACCCGGCCGTCGTCCGCGCGCTCGATCTGCTCTTCGCCAGCGCCTGGACGCGCGCCCGCCCGCTGGTCGACCACCTGGGCCTGAGCTCCAGGCTTGTCAAGGACCCGGCCCGGCGCATCCTGGAGATGCTGAGCGAGGGCCACACCGACGAGGCCGCCGCCCAGGAGCTGAACGTCTCGCTGCGGACGTACCGCCGCCACGTGGCCGAGATCATGCGGGAACTGGGCGCCAACTCCCGCTTCCAGGCGGGGGTCCGGGCCGTCGAGCTGGGGCTGCTGTCCACCTATGGCTGAGACGACCGGAGCAGGCCCCCGAAACGGTGGGGAGCGGGCCCGCGGCGCGGGAGAGACGACGGGCCAAGCCGTCGGGGAGACGAGGAGCGCGGTGCCGAACCAGGCCGAGGACGAGCTGGAGGAGGCCCTGCTCGAAGTCAGCGCGATGATCGAGTCGACCGTCGCCATGCACCGGGACCGCTACTCCACCGACCGGATGCTCAGCACGGTGGACGGCGACTACGACGCCGTCCTCGACACCGCGCACGAGATCATCGTCGGGGCCACGACCAGCATCGACATCGTGCACGCCCGGCGCGTCGCCGGGGAGGGCCGACAGGGGCGCTCCGAGCGGCAGTTGCTCTACAGCGCGGATGCGGCCGTCGGTGTGCGGCTGCTCAGCTCGCCCGAGATGCTCGACGACGAGTTCGTCCGCGAGCAGCTCGGCCGGGAACGCCCGGTCGCGGTGCGCGTCGCGCGGGTTCCGCCGCTGCAGGCGATCATCGCCGACGGGACCACCGCGTTGGTCGTCACCGGCACGGCCGTGGCCCGCCGTGCCTCGGTGATCCGGGTGCCCGAGGTGATCCACACCCTGCACATCCTCTTCGACAACGTCTGGCGCACCGCCGTGCCGGCCAACGAGCGGATCGTCTTCGGCGACCGCGCGCGGGCCGCCTTCGCCCGCCAGATCCTCGGCGCGCTGCGGGCCGGCGTCACCGACGAGGTCGCCGCCCGCGACCTGACCGTCTCGGTGCGCACCTACCGGCGCTACGTGGCGGAGATCATGGCCCTGCTCGGGGCCAACTCCCGCTTCCAGGCGGGGGTGAGAGCGGCCGAGCTGGGCCTGCTGCCCCCGTCCGGCCCGGACGGCCGGCCGCCGGCCCGCAGCGGGGAGTAGCGCGGCCGGCCCGGCGGCCCACCGCCGGGCCGCCGACCGCTGCCCCTCCCGCGTACGGGTCCCCGGTGCCTGCGACGTCACGCCCCGCATGCTACGGGCACCCGGTTTCGCCACTCTTTCGCTCCTCTTTCACGCTCTCCCCCCACCCGTGGCTCACTCCTCCTCGACCTCCGGCGGCTGCGCCGGCTGCGAGGCGATGAGCTCGGTGAGCACGTCGATGTACCTGGCCAGCACGTCTCCCCAGGGTGCGTCGCCGGCCCGCAACTCGGCTTCCTGCTCGGCGTCGTGGTCCTGCTCGATCTGTTCCAGGACGGCAAGCGGGTGCGGGATCTGGACGGAGTCGAACCGGTCGTCGCTCAATGTTTCCTCCTGAAAGTGGCGCCGTTCCCATGGTGCCCCCGCGCCCTCAGGATTCCCTTGACCGATATGGTCTTCCTTGCGGGCGCCTATATTCGCCGTCGCACGGTTCGGACGCGCGGTGCGTCGTCCCCGGTTCCTCGGCGGCCGCGGGCGGCCACGCCCCACACGGTACGTCAGGATGCTTTCTCTGCTTCGCATTTGAACGACGTGGCGCCGCCCGATGGTTCACCGGGCGGCGCCACGCGCCGGCCCTACCGCCCCTGGCGGCCCCGGATCGCCGTGACCAGCTCGTCGATGCCCTGCTCCCGCAGCACGGCGTAGTGGTCGCCGGCCAGCGACAGCACGGTCGGCGGGGTGCTGGCGTAGCCGGACCGGCCCTCCAGGAAGGCGTACTCGTCGCCCGCCGCCTTGACGACGGTCACCGGGGCCGCCAGCCGCCGGTCGGCCAGCTCGCGGAAGCTGTACTCGAACTCGTACGTCTCCTCGACGATCCGGGTGATCCGGCGGATCAACTCCTCGTCCAGCTCCGGGAAGTTGCGGTGCACGAAGGCGGTGAAGCCGTCCGCGTCCCGCACCTGGGCGAGGCAGGCCTCCAGTCCGGGCCCGCTGATCGAGCCGGCGAACACCGAGTACAGGATGGTCAGGTAGGCCGGGTTGCGGTAGGACGACTCGCGCCCGTACCGCTCGCCGTCCGCCCGGCGCACCTCCGGGTTGCCGGGGCAGATCAGCAGCAGGTCCGCGACCTGCTCGCCGGCCTGCTCCAGCTGCCAGGCGGTCTCGAAGGCCACCCGGGCTCCGAAGGAGTACCCCCAGAGGGTGTAGGGCCCCGCCGGCTGCACCCGGCGGATCTCGGCGAGGTCGGCGGCGGCCGTCTCGCGGACGGTCGGGTACGGCGTCTCGCCGGCGTTCAGGCCGTACGCCTGGACGCCGTAGAACGGCCGGCCCGTCCGGCTGCCGAGCAGCCGCAGGTTCATCGGGTAGCCGCCCAGCCCCGGCCAGCAGAACACCGGAGCGCCGGCGCCCTCCCGGTGCAGCGGCACCAGCCGCGAGGCGGGCTCCGCGGTGCCGGCGTCGATCCGGGCGGCGAGGTCCGCCAGCTTGGGGCTGCCGAACAGCACCTGCATCGGCAGCCGGGTGCCGAACTCGCGGTTGACCCGGTTGATCAGCGCCACGGCGCTCAGCGAGTTGCCGCCGACGGCGAAGAACTCGTCCTCCGTCGAGACGTCCGGGTACTTCAGCGCGGCCGACCAGGCCGCGGCGAGCCGCTGCTCGGTCGGCGTGGCCGGGGCCGCGAACGGGCCGCCCGCCGGCGTGCCGCGGACCTCCTCCCGGGAGGCCAGCACCTTCAGGTCGACCTTGCCGTTGGCGGTCAGCGGCAGCTCGTCCAGGACCAGCACCCGGTTGGGGACCATGTAGTCGGGCAGCAGGGCGACCAGGTCGTCCCGGACGATCTCGGCCGGGCCCTTCATGTGGACGGCGTCCTCCACCATGCCCTCGCTGCGGATCTGCTCCTCGCCGACCCGCCCGCCGAGGAAGAAGTACGACGGACCGGTGGCGATCCCGCACTCGGTGAGCACGGCGTCGATCCGCCGGGCCGACGGCAGCGGGTGCCCGGACTTCGAGCTGTAGCCCGAGGACATCAGCCCCAGACCGAGGGTCACGCCCCGGCGCTGCAGGTGGTGCAGCACAGTGCCGAGGCGGAGGTAGGCCAGCCAGGGCTGTTCGGCCCGGCCGAGCGCGGTGATGCCGAACGCCGCCCGCCGGTACACCTGCTGGTTGATCGCGATCACCTGCCGCGACTCCACCAATGCGTCCGAGATCCGGGTCAACTCCCCGTCGGCGTAGCGGTACTGGCCGGCGGGCAGGCCCTCGACCCGGCCCGGGTGGGCCTGGAGGAGCAGCTCGGTGCGGCGCGGCACGGCCCGGCCGTCCTCCGGGGCGATCGTGAAGCTCCCGAGGTAGTGGTCCTGCGGCGCGACGTCCAACCGGCCCTTCACCTCCGGGTGGTGGCCGAGCGGCCGGATCGCCAGCCCGAAGCCGGGCAGCACCTCCTCGAAGACGCCCACCATGTGGCCGGCCTCGAACTCCAGCACCTCCTGGATGTTGTTGCGGTACACCGGCTCGATCGCCCCGCGCCGGCCGAGGAAGTGCACGGCCAGGCCCGGGCCGCCGGCGGCCGCGTCGCCGACCCGCACCAGGGTGTGCTCGACGGGGTGGTGGTAGTACACGCCCGAGGGGAGTCCGGCCGGGCCGCCGGTGCCGTCCGTCTCCAGGTAGAGCTGGGTGGCGTAGAGCGCGCCGGGCGAGGCGTAGGAGTACTTCGGCAGCAGCCGCTCCTCGCTGTGGAACTGCCCGAACCACCTCAGGATCGTGCCGAGTTCGGCGAGCTCCGGCCCGTCCTTCCGGCGTGCGGCCGGGGCGGCCGGACGCGGGGCCAGCAGCGCGAGCAGCTCGTCCCGGGTGACCGGACCGTCCTGGTAGCAGCGGTAGGTCTTGCGGGCGAACGTCTCCCGGCGCTGCTGCTCGGTCTCCCGCCGGCCGGGCAGCGCCACGACGGGCCGGCCGGCCAGGTCCTCCGCGGTCCGGACCCCCGGGTCCGACAGCTGGGCACGCACCTGGACCCGGCCGGCCTTGGACTGGTGGTGGCCGCCGTGGTTGCCCTGGTCCATCAGGGCCGCCTCACGGGGGTTGAGCTCGATGCACGCGACCAGGGTCGGCCGGCCGGTCCGCGGATCGCCGGTGACCACGGCCGCGGCCCGCCGCACCCAGGTGTGCTCCTCGACGGCGAGTGCGACCTCGTCCAACTCGACGCGGTAGCCGCGTAGTTTGACCTGGTTGTCGGCCCGGCCGGTGCACTGCAGGGTGCCGTCCGGGTTCCAGTGGGCGAGGTCGCCCGTGCGGTACAACCGCTCGCCGGGCAGGTGCGGCGAGGAGACGAATCGCTCCGCCGTCAGGTCGGGCCGGTGCAGGTAGCCCCGGGCGAGCTGGACGCCCGCCAGGTGGAGCTCGCCGGTCGCGCCCGGCTCGACCGGCGCCAGGTCCGCGTCCAGGACGAAGCAGCGGGTGCGGTCGACCGGCAGCCCGATCGGCACCGACCCGGCCTCCCCGGCGAGCTCGTCGGGGTCGACCAGGTGCGCGGTCGCGTTGATCGTGCACTCGGTCGGCCCGTAGAGGTTGACCAGGGACGCCCCCGGCAACGCGGTGAGCACCGACCGCGCCAGGCGGCGGGAGAGCGGCTCGCCGCCCGAGTACACCCGGCGCAGCGAGGTGCAGCCGGCCAGCTCCTCGTGCTCCACCAGGGCCTGGAGCAGGGTGGGCACGCACTGCAGGGTGGTCACGCCGTGCTCCCGGACGGTGGCGATCAGGCGCTCGGGGTCGCGGTGGATGCCCGGTGCGCCCATCACCACCCGCGCGCCGGCGGCCGGCGCGAGGATCTCCCACTGCGCGGCGTCGAAGCTCATCGGCGTCTTCTGCAACACCGTGCTGTCGGGGCCCAGGTGGCCCTGGGCGCCCAGCCAGCGCAGCTGGGAGACGATGCTGCGGTGCTCGATCATCACGCCCTTCGGCCGGCCCGTGGAGCCGGAGGTGTAGACGACGTAGGCCAGCGAGGCGGGGTGCGGGCCGGGGGTCGGCTCGCCGGGGCCGTGGCCCTGACCGGGGATCGGGTGCGTGCCGGACTCGGCGTGCGCGTCCGGCGGGGCGCCCCTCTCGGGCTGCGCGGTGCGGCCGGCCGGGATCCGGGGGTGCACGCCGGCGACGACGATCCGGGTTCCGTGCGGGGCGAGGTCGGCCAGCCGGGCCCGGAGGTGCTCCTGGGTGACGACCACCCCGGTCCGGCTGGACTCGATCATGTAGCGGATCCGCTCCTCCGGGTACTCCGGGGAGAGCGGCAGGTACGCGGCCCCCGCGCAGAGGATGCCCCAGACCCCGGTCATCAGCTCCAGCGACGGCTCCACGAACAGGCCGACGCAGTCGTCGGCCCGCACGCCGAGGGGGCGCAGGCGGGCGGCCAGCGCGTCGGCGGCCGCTTCGAGCTGTCGGAATCCGAGGCGTTCGCCGTCGGCGACGACGGCCGTGGCGTCGGGCCGCTCGGCGGCCTGCGCGCGGAGCAGGTCCGGTAGGCACTCGGCGGTGCGGGTGTCGTGCGGGGCGAGCAGCGCGGACTGTGCGGTCATGGTGGGACCTCGGGGGTGGGTGCGGACGGGAGGGGGTCGCCCGGCGAACCGGACTGCCGTCCACGCTCCGCCACCCGTCGTCCCGAACACCCGGGGCACCGGCCGCTTCTCCCGCCCGGACCGGTCCCGGCCCGGGCGCGGCCGCCGCACGGGACCGTCCCGACCCAGCCGGGCCCCGTCCCGGGTGCGCGCCGCGGATCCCCCGGCCCGGCTCGGGCGGCGGTGGAGTGCCCGATCGGGCGGCCGGGCGTCAGGAGGTCGTCAAGGAGCGGCCGGCGGGCGTACGGCCCGCGTCAAGGGCGGCCCCATCCGCACCGGGGCGCGCTCCACTGGAGTCACGGGCCCGGACCTGCGGCCCGCAGCCCCCGGAAGGAAGCGCCCGCCATGAGTGAGAGCCGGACCGCCGTCGCCGATCCGAACGCACTGCCGCTGCGCCGCCGTGTCGCCGCCCCCGCTCCCGCCCCCGGGACGGCTCCGAGCCGCGCCGTCCGCCGGGACCGGTTCGAGGCCGCCCGGGCCGAGGACGGGACGGGGCGGATCGCGGCCGTCGCGGAACCGGCCGGCGACCTCGCGCTGCGCACCCGAGCCGCCCACTGCCGGATCGCCATGCAGTACCTCGACTGATCCCGGCCGACGCACGGCAGACCCGCGGCCGGTCGGCGGCCGATGCACGGCCCGGCCGGACGGCCGGGCAGCGGCCCCGGGCAGGCCCGGGGCGGTTGTGCGGCACCGCCGGGGGTCGCACCAGGGGGTGGGTGCGGCCGTTGGAGGGTTACCGCCGGTGGGGTCCGTCGTTCTCCAAGGCATGAGAAGCGACCGCCCCGCCCTGGCCATCGCCAACGAGGAAACGATTCTGCACGAGCAGGTGCCGATCTTCGCCCACCTCGTCGCGGTCTGGGCCAGGTGCGGCCGCACCGTCCCCGGCCGGGCCGACGACGAGTGGCATGAACTGCTCCAACCACCGCGGTTCTTCCCACCGGCCCCCGCAGCCCCGGGGGAACCGGAATGACCGACCGGGAGACCCCGCGGGTGCCGCCGCAGCGGTCCGGCGCGGAGTCCGCCGTCATGGACCTGGACCTGCGCACGGTGGTCTCCCCCGGTCTCAGCATCCTGGTCCGGGCACGGCTGCGGTACCACCGGGCCGAGCCGTACGCGGTCTACCTCGACAGCCATGTCGACCGGGACGAGCCGATCACCTGGATGTTCGCCCGGGAGCTGCTGGCGGCGGGGCTGGAGGGGTGGGCCGGGGTAGGCGACGTGTCGGTGCACCCCGGCGTGGGCGGCGAGGCCGGGACGGTGTTCATCGCGCTGGGCGGCGACGAGAGCAGCGTCGTGCTGCGGGCCCGGGCCGCTGAGGTCAGGACCTTCCTCGGCCGCACCGAGTGCGTGGTCCCGTACGGCCGCGAGCGCGAGTTCGTCGACCTCGACGTGCTGCTGCGCCGTCTGCTGGAGGCCGGCCCGCCGGAGGCGTGAGCCGGGACCGCCGCCCGCGGGCGGGGCACGGCGCGTGGGCGAGGGGCGGGGCCCGGGCGCGCGCCGCCGGGGTGCCGGTCGATTCGCGGGTGCGCCGCCGGCCCGGGCCGGGGAGGCCCGGGCGGCCGGGTGGCGGCTCACCGCCGGCCGGCGGTGGGCGTCAGCGTCCCTTGGCGGCCTGCTCGGCGGCCTGCTTCTCCTGCTTCTCCTTGATCCGCACGGCCTCCTTGCGGACCTCGGCCTGGAGGGCGCGCTCCCGCTCCAGCCAGGACGGGTTCTCCTCCTTGAGCGCGTCGATCTGCGCGGTGGTGAGCGCCTCGGTGACGCCGCCGCGGGCCAGGCCGGAGACGGACACCCCGAGCTTGGCGGCGACCACCGGGCGCGGGTGCGGGCCGTTGCGGCGCAGGTCGGCGAGCCACGCCGGCGGCTCGGCCTGCAGGGCGTTCAGCTCCTCGCGGGAGACCACGCCCTCCTGGAACTCGGCGGGGGCGGCGTTGAGGTAGATGCCCAGTTTCTTGGCCGCCGTGGCCGGCTTCATGGTCTGGGTGGTCTTCGGCTTGAGCGATGTCATGGTCACCAGGGTAAGCGAGTGCGTGGCGTACCCGGTCACGGTCGGTAGCCTTGGTGCGTGACAGAGAGCGTGACAGAGATGCAGGCGAGCCCCTCGTTCCGGCTGGTGTACGTGCCCGGCGTGACGCCCGGTAAGTGGGTCCGGGTCTGGGAGGAGCGGCTTCCCGACGTCCGGCTCGACCTGGTCGCGGTGCCGGTGGCGGAGGGCGAGCCGACGCTGCTGGGCGGCGGCGCGGACGCCGGCCTGGTCCGGCTCCCGGTCGACCGGGACAGCCTCAGCGCGATCCCCCTCTACACCGAGACCACCGTGGTCGTCTTCCCCAAGGACCACTGGCTGGCGGCGGCCGACGAGGTGCCGGTGGCGGACCTCGCCCACGAGGTCGTCTTCCACCCGCAGGACGACGCCCTCGGCTGGGGGGCCGACCTGCCCGGGCGCCCCGCTTTCGAGCGCCCGGCCACGACGGCGGACGCCGTCGAGCTGGTCGCGGCGAACGTCGGGGTCCTGCTCGTCCCGCAGTCGCTGGCCCGGCTGCACCACCGCCGCGACCTCACCTACCGCCCGGTCCCGGACGCTCCGCAGTCCCAGGTGGCCCTCTCCTGGCCCCAGGACCGGACCACGGACCTGGTCGAGGAGTTCATCGGCATCGTCCGTGGCCGGACGGTGAACAGCTCGCGCGGGCGCGGCCAGTCGGCCCCCGCCGAGCAGCCGAAGCAGCAGCCCCGAGGCGGCACGGGCAAGCCGGCGGGCGGCAAGGCGGCGGGCGGGTCGGCCGGGGCGAAGGCGGCGGGCGGCCGTTCGGGCGGCGGGAGGACCGGCGGCGCCCGGTCTGGCGGGGGCAAGGCCGGCGGAGGCAAGGCCGGCGGAGGCAGGACCGGTACCGGACGCTCCGGGGGAGCCAAGCCGGGCGCCCGCCGGGGCCGCCCCGGCAGGTAGCGCCCGCCGGGGTCGGTAGCGGCCGTTCGGGCTGGTAGCACGTTCCCCGGCCGGGACTCCGGCCCGTCCGCCGCGCCGTTCCCAGGAAGCTCCCAGGAAAGATCAACCGGACGGCAACCGAACAGGCGTTCCCTGCTGTCATCCAGTGAGACCGGGCACACGGGCCCGGACGGCACAGGAACCGGGCGCGAACGCGATGAATCTGACTGGCACTCCCTTCCTCGTCCTCACCGTCGTCCTCTTCGGGGCGTCGATAGCGCTGGCCATGGCCCAATGGCTGGGCAGAGGAGCCTTGTTCGGGCCGGCGCGGACGGCGGAAGGGCGGCGCACGCCGCTGCGCGTGCTCTCCTACCTCGGCACCGTGCTGCTCTGCCAGTTCACCGCCGTGGCCATGGTCTTCGTGATCGTCAACAACGAGAACCAGCTCTACGACAGCTGGGGCGACCTGCTGGGCACCTCCAGTCACGTCCGGGCGGTGCCGGTGCCGCCGAAGGACGAGGGCCTGGCCGGCGACCGGGGTGTCACCCCCGGTGGCCCGTCCGGTGGTCCGTCCGGCGGGCCGTCCGGGACCCCCGCGCCGAAGGTGGCGCAGGCCTTCCACGCGCCCGATTCGGACGCGGTGCCCAGGAGCGTCAAGCAGGCCGACCTCAAGGGCCGGCTCTCCGGCGTCGACGGCGAGGTCCTCGTCTGGACGCCGCCGCAGTACGACGACCCGGCCTACAAGGACAAGACCTTCCCGGTGGTCGAACTGCTCGTGGGCTTCCCCGGATCCTCCAGCGCCTGGTTCGGCGACACCATGAACGCGACCGGGCAGCTCGAACCGCTCATGAAGTCCGGTCAGGTGACGCCGTTCATCCTGGTCGCACCGCGGGTCACCCTCCTCGGCGGCACCGACACCGGCTGCGCCGACGTCCCGGGCAAGGTCAACGCCGAGACCTGGCTCTCGCGGGACGTCCCGCAGATGGTCGTGGACAACTTCCGGGCGGACGCCACGGCGGACCGCTGGGCCCTGTCGGGCTACTCCGCCGGCGCCCACTGCGCCCTGCGCCTGGCACTCGCGCACCCGAACCGGTACCGCGCCGCGATCAGCATGTCCGGGTACAACAATCCGGCGGGCGAGCCGTCCTCGCTGACCGCCAAGGACCCGAAGCTGCGCGAGAGCGCCAACCCGCTCCACATCCTCACCCACGCCCCGACGCCGCCGAACGTCGCCCTCTACCTGACCGGCAAGCGGGGTGACGGACTGGAGGACGCGACGGCCCTCCAGCAGGCCGCGAAGAGTCCGACCACCGTGACGCCGTTCGAGACCACCGGCCCGCACCTGACGTCGACGTGGAAGCCGCTGGTCGTCCCGACCTTCACGTGGCTGACCGGAATCATCCCGCCCCGTTGACCGCGGCGGCGGGTCACCCTTCTGACGGTCCGTCCGGCAGTCCTCCGACAGTCCTCCGACAACCCGCTGACGACCCTTTGGCGACCCTTTGACGGCCCGGCCGGAGACCCTCCGGCCGGGCCCTCCCCTTGGGCGGATCGGAGGGCGGGCGGCCCGGCCGTGACCCGTTCGTCGGCCCCCGCCCGCCCCTGCGCTCAAGGAGCACGGCTGCTCCGGTGGATACGCCGGGGGGTATACCGGCCAGGTATGGGGTCCGGAGCGCGGGCCGGTGGGCCGGCATCCGCAGGCGAACGGGTTGCGATGCATACCCCTGGGGGGTATAAAGAACTCACTCGAGGCAATACCCCCAGGGGGTATGTGCCCAAAGTTCGGAACCAGTCACCCCGTACGGAGGAAACCATGTCCTGCTGCTCCAGCAACGGCACCTGCTCCACCACCGCCACCGTCGAGCCCGCCCCTGCCGCCGTCACCGCCGTCTACGCCGTGGCCGGGATGACCTGCGGCCACTGTGAGCAGGCTGTCGGCAAGGCCGTCGCCGGGCTGCCGGGCGTCACCGCCGTCTCGGTCGACGTCCGGGGCGGCCTGGTGACCGTCTCCGCGGAGGCGGAGCTCGATGAGGCGGCCCTGCGTGCCGCGATCGACGACGCCGGCTACGAGCTGACCGGCCGCGCCTGACCGCCCCGACCCGCTCCGGGTCCGGTACCCCCGGGGGGTTTGCCGGGCGGAGGCCGGCCGGGCGACCCTCCCCGCCTACGCTCCCGCCCGCACCCCCGACCCGTCGCACGACCACTCACGAGGAGTTCAGATGACCACGCAGGCGCCCGCCTCCACCGAGGTGGAACTCCGGATCGGCGGCATGACCTGTGCGTCGTGCGCCGCCCGGATCGAGAAGCGGCTCAACCGGATGGACGGCGTGACCGCCACCGTCAACTACGCCACCGAGAAGGCGAAGGCGGTCGTCGCGGGCGGTGTCGGGGCCGCGGAGCTGATCGCCGCCGTCGAGGCCGCCGGCTACACCGCCGTCCCCCGCCCGGAGGCCGCGGAGCCGGCCGGGGCCCCGACCGCCGGGGCCCCGACCGCCGGCACGCCGGACGGCGGCGGGCCGGACGATCTGGCGCCGCTGCGGCAACGCCTGATCACCGCGCTCGTGCTGGCCGTCCCCGTGGTCGCGATGGCGATGGTGCCGGCGCTGCAGTTCACGAACTGGCAGTGGCTCTCGCTCACCCTGGCCGCGCCGGTGGTCACCTACGCCGCCTGGCCGTTCCACCGGGCCGCCTGGACCAACGCCCGGCACGGCGCGGCGACCATGGACACCCTGGTCTCGCTCGGCACCGGCGCCGCGTTCCTCTGGTCGCTCTGGGCGCTGTTCTTCGGCCACGCCGGGATGCCGGGGATGCGGCACGGGTTCGAGCTGACCATCGCCCGCGGCGACGGCTCGTCCGACATCTACCTGGAGGCCGCGGCCGGCGTCACCGCGTTCATCCTGGCCGGCCGCTATTTCGAGGCCCGCTCCAAGCGCAGCGCGGGTGCCGCTCTCAAGGCGCTGCTGGAACTCGGCGCCAAGGACGTCACCGTGCTGCGGGACGGCGCCGAGGTCCGCATCCCGACCGCCGAGCTGGCCGTCGGTGAGCGGTTCGTGGTGCGTCCCGGCGAGAAGATCGCCACGGACGGCACGGTGGTCGAGGGCGCCTCGGCCGTGGACGCCTCGATGCTGACCGGCGAGTCCGTCCCGGTCGAGGTCGCGGTGGGCGACGCCGTCACCGGTGCCACCGTGAACGCCGGCGGCCGGCTGGTGGTCGCGGCCACCCGGGTCGGCGCCGACACCCAGCTCGCCCGGATGGCCCAGCTGGTGGAGGACGCCCAGAACGGCAAGGCCGCCGCCCAGCGCCTCGCCGACCGCATCTCCGCCGTGTTCGTGCCGATCGTGATCGCCCTGGCCCTGGCCACCCTCGGCTACTGGCTCGTCACCGGCGAGGGCTGGACGGCCGCCCTCACCGCGGCCGTGGCCGTGCTGATCATCGCCTGCCCGTGCGCCCTCGGCCTGGCCACCCCGACCGCGCTGATGGTCGGCACCGGGCGCGGCGCCCAGCTCGGCGTCCTGATCAAGGGCCCCGAAGTCCTCGAGCAGACCCGCCGCGTCGACACCGTTGTCCTCGACAAGACCGGCACCGTCACCACGGGCCGGATGACCCTGCTCGCCGTCCGCACCGCCGAGGGCGTCACCGAGCACGAGGCGCTGCGGCTGGCCGGCGCGCTGGAGCACGCCTCCGAACACCCCATCGCCGCCGCCATCTCCGCTGCCGCCGTCGAGCGCACCGGCACCCTGCCCCCTGTCGAGGGCTTCGAGAACGTGCCCGGCCTCGGCGTCCAAGGCGTGGTGGACGGCCACGCGGTGGTCGCCGGCCGCGAGGCACTGCTCGCCGACTGGGCGCAGTACCTGCCCGAGTCGCTCGCCGAGGCCAAGCGGGCCGCGGAGGCCGCCGGCCGGACCGCCGTCGCGGTCGGCTGGGACGGCGTAGCGCGTGCTGTCCTGGAGGTCGCCGACGCCGTCAAGGAGACCAGCGCCGAGGCCATCGCCCAACTGCGAAAGCTCGGTCTGCGGCCGGTGCTGCTCACCGGCGACAACACCGTCGTGGCCGAGGCGGTCGCCGCCGAGGTCGGCATCGCCCCGGAGGACGTGATCGCCGAGGTGCTGCCCGAGCAGAAGGTCGACGCCGTCCGGCGGCTGCAGGCCCAGGGCCGGGTCGTCGCGATGGTCGGCGACGGCGTCAACGACGCGGCCGCACTCGCCCAGGCCGACCTCGGCCTGGCCATGGGCACCGGCACCGACGCCGCCATCGAGGCCGGCGACCTCACCCTCGTCCGCGGCGACCTGCGCGCCGCCGCCGACGCCATCCGGCTCTCCCGCCGCACCCTCGCCACCATCAAGGGCAACCTCTTCTGGGCCTTCGGCTACAACGTCGCAGCGATCCCGCTCGCCGCCGCGGGCCTGCTCAACCCGATGATCGCCGGCGCGGCGATGGCCTTCTCCTCGGTCTTCGTGGTGGGCAACAGCCTCCGGCTCCGGACCTTCCGCTGACGCCTGCGGTCCCCGGCCGGCCGCCCCTCACTCGTTCGGGTGAGGGGCGGCCGGCATCTCCGGCGGCGGGCCGCGCGGTGGCTAGCGTCGGCGGAAAGCCCGCAGCCGTACCGAGGAGACGCACCGTCGTGAGCACTGAACAGACCCGCAGGATCGTCCTGGTCCGGCACGCCAAGGCCGAGTGGTCGGACGGCGACGACCACGACCGCCCGCTGGCCGACCGGGGGCGCAAGGACGCCCCGGCCGCCGGCCGGTGGCTGGCCGGCGCGGGCATCACACCGGACCTCGCCGTGGTCTCCACGGCGGTGCGCACCCGGGAGACCTGGGGGCTGATCTTCGCCGAACTGCCCACGCGGCCCCGGACCGTCTACGAGGAGCGTGTCTACGAGGCGAGCCTCGGCGAGCTGATCGCGTTGCTCAACGAAGTCCCGGACGAGGTGGCGGACCTGGTGGTGGTCGGCCACAACCCTGGGATGCACGCCCTGGCCGACGCGCTCGCCGGCGAGGCCGACGGCGACCTGCTGGCCCGGATGAACCGCTCCGGGTTCCCGACCGCCGCCGTCGCCGTGCTCACCTTCACCGGCTCCTGGAAGAGCGTCGAGCACGGAGTCGCCGGGCTGGCCGCGTTCTGGGCACCGCACGCCTGACCAGCGCAGCGCGGGGCGGCCCGCCCCGCCGTGCCCTGTCGTGCCCCGCCCCGCCCCGCCCCGCGCGCTCCCGCCGTCGGCTACCGCACCGGCACGAGCAGATGCCGGCCGACCACCGGGCGGGCCTTCGCCACCTGAGCGTCGGTGCCCGGGCGCCGAAGGCGGGCGGGCGCCGGGCGCGCGGCGGCCGACGCGGCCCGTGACCCGGCACGGGGCCAAATCGCTGGCCAGGGCCGACCGGCCGCTGGCATGCTGACCGGGTGGAGAGACCGGAGATCTGGCTGAGTTTCGCCCCGGAGCTGCACCTCTTCGTCGCTTCGCGGCGGCGGGCGGCCCCGACGGCCGTGCGGACGGACGGCGCCTCGACCCTCGGCCACCTGGTGCAGTCGCTCGGCGTCCCGCTGACCGAGGTCGGCAGCCTGCTGGCGGACGGGAGGCCGGTGGACGACGCGCACGTCCCCGGCCACGGCGAGCGGATCGCGGTGCACGGCGTCACCCGCCCGCAACCCTCCGCCGCCCCGCTGCGGTTCCTGCTCGACGTCCACCTCGGGACGCTGGCCCGCCGGCTGCGCCTGCTCGGCATCGACGCGGCCTACGAGAACCCGGACATCGGCGACGCCGCGCTCGCCGCCCGCTCGGCCGCCGAGCGGCGGGTGATGCTCTCCCGCGACCGAGGCCTGCTGCACCGCCGCGAGCTCTGGGCCGGCGCGTACGTCTACAGCCACCGGCCCGACGAGCAACTGCGGGACGTGCTCTCCCGGTTCGCGCCGCCGCTCGCTCCCTGGAGCCGCTGCACCACCTGCAACGGCACGCTGCGCAGCGTCGCCAAGACCTCGGTGCGCGACCAGCTCCGGGACGGTACCGAGCGCTCCTACGACGCCTTCGCGCAGTGCACCGCGTGCGGCCAGGCCTACTGGCGCGGGGCCCACCACGCCAGCCTGGACGCCATCGTGGCCGACGCCGTGCGCGAGTTCGGCGGCGGGCGCCCCGTCGCCGAAGGGCCCGACGGTGCGGCCCGGACGGCGGCCGCCGGCTGATCCTGCCGCGGCGGCGGCCCGGCGGCGTCCCTTGACAGCCGGTGCGGCTGCTGGGTTACTGGGGCGTGCCCGCGCTGACCGAATGATCGGTCGGGTTCGGGAGGGGTCGGCCACGACGGAGGAGGCGCCATGAGCAGCAGACCGCCCGCCCCGGCGCGCCTGGGCGAGCCGCTGCCGGTGGAGCTGCTGGACGCCGGGGAGCGGATGACCGGCGAGGAGCTGCGCGCCCACCAGCTCGAGCGGCTGCGGGCCACCCTGCGCCACGCCTACGACCACGTCGAGCTCTACCGGCGGAAGTTCGACGCGGCCGGGGTCGGTCCCGAGGACTGCCGCACCCTCGCCGACCTCGCCCGCTTCCCGTTCACCACCAAGGCCGACCTGCGCGACACCTACCCGTTCGGCATGTTCGCCGTCCCCATGGCCGACGTCCGGCGGATCCACGCCTCCAGCGGCACCACCGGGCGGCCGACCGTGGTGGGCTACACCGAGCACGACCTCTCGGTCTGGGCCGACGTGGTCGCCCGCTCGATCCGGGCGGCCGGCGGCCGGCCCGGCCACAAGGTCCACATCGCCTACGGGTACGGGCTGTTCACCGGCGGCCTGGGCGCGCACGCCGGCGCCGAGAGGGCCGGCTGTACGGTGATCCCCGCCTCCGGCGGCATGACGGCCCGCCAGGTGCAGCTGATCCGGGACTTCGGGCCCGAGGTCGTCATGGTCACCCCCTCCTACCTGCTCACGCTGCTGGACGAGTTCGAGAAGCAGGGCGTGGACCCGCGCACCACCGCGCTGCAGGTCGGCATCCTCGGCGCCGAGCCGTGGACGGAGGAGATGCGCCGCGAGATCGAGGAGCGGACGGGCATCCACGCCGTCGACATCTACGGACTCTCCGAGGTGATGGGCCCGGGCGTCGCCCAGGAGTGTGTGGAGACCAAGGACGGCCTGCACATCTGGGAGGACCACTTCTACCCGGAGGTGGTGGACCCGCTGACGGACGAGGTGCTGCCCGACGGGGACCGCGGCGAGATCGTCTTCACCTCGCTCACCAAGGAGGCGCTGCCGGTCATCCGCTACCGGACCCGTGACCTGACCCGGCTGCTGCCCGGCACCGCCCGCCCGGTCTTCCGGCGGATGGAGAAGGTCACCGGCCGCAGTGACGACCTGATCATCCTGCGCGGGGTGAACGTCTTCCCCACCCAGATCGAGGAGATCCTGCTCCGCGTCCCGGCCGTGGCGCCGCACTTCCAGCTCCGGCTCACCCGGCGGGGCCGGCTGGACCACATGACGGTCCGGGTCGAGGCCCGCCCGGACACCGGGCCGGAGCAGCGCGCCGCCGCCGCGGCGGAGATCGTCGGGGCGGTCAAGGACGGCGTGGGCGTCACCGTGGAGGTGGAGGTGCTCGACCCGTACACGCTGGAGCGCTCGGTGGGCAAGATCAAGCGGATCGCGGACCTGCGCGAGCAGGACGGGTAGCGGCCCGCGGTCCGGAGGGTGGGCTCCCCCCGGACCGCGAGCGTCGTCCGGGCGGTCAGTCGGCCGTGTGGACCAGCTGCCCGCCGACGTACGTCCGCAGGACGCGCGCCTCGGCGATCTCCTGAGCGGGGGCGGTGAGGATGTCCCGGTCCAGCACCACCAGGTCGGCCAGGTGGCCCGCCCGCAGGCTGCCGGCGTCGTCGTGGCCGTTGACGTGGGCGGAGCCCGCCGTGTAGGCGGCCAGGGCCGACACCAGGTCGAGCCGCTGCTCGGGGAGGAAGACCCGCCCGTCGGTGGCCTCCGGCTCCATCCGGTTGACCGCCACGTGCAGCCCGGCCAGCGGATCGGGGCTGCTGACCGGCCAGTCGCTGCCGGCGGCCAGCGTGGCGCCGGCCCGCAGCAGGTCGCCGAACGGGTACTGCCAGGAGGCGCGCTCGGGGCCGAGGAAGGGGATGGTCAGCTCGTCCATCTGCGGCTCGTGCGCGGCCCAGAGCGGCTGGATGTTGGCGATGGCGCCGACCCTGGCGAACCGGGCGACGTCCTGCGGGTGGACGACCTGCAGGTGGGCGAGGTGGTGGCGGGTCGCCCGGCGGCCGTTGGCGGCCCGGGCCGCCTCGACGGCGTCCAGCGCCTCCCGCACGGCGCGGTCGCCGAGCGCGTGGAAGTGCACCTGGAAGTCCAGCGCGTCCAGCGCGGTGACGTACTCGCGCAGGGCTGCCGGGTCGACGAAGCTCAGGCCGCTGTTGCCGGTGGCGCAGCCGCAGCCGTCCAGGTAGGGGCTGGTCATGGCGGCGGTGAAGTTCTCCGCGATGCCGTCCTGCATGATCTTCACCGAGCCGGCCCGGAACCGGCCGTGGCTCAACTCGGTTCGCCGGGCGACCAGTTCGGGGATCTGATCGGCGCCGCGGTCGCGTTCCCACCAGAGCGCACCGGTGACCCGGGCGGTCAGCGTGCCGGCCCGCGCGGCGGCCAGGTAGGCGTCGGAGGGGTCGGGCTGGCCGTTGAACACGCCGAGCAGCGCGTCCTGCCAGCCGGTGATGCCGAGCGAGTGCAGCAGCTGCTGCGCCCGCAGCAGTCCGGCCAGCCGGTCGGCGGCGGTGGACGGCGGCACCAGCCGGGCGACCAGGGCGGTGGCGCCCTCCTGGAGGACGCCGCTGGGGGAGCCGTCCGCCTCGCGCTCGATCCGCCCGTCCGCCGGATCCGGGGTGTCCTTGGTGAGGCCGGCGAGTTCGAGCGCCCGGGTGTTGGCCCAGGCGCCGTGGTGGTCGCGGTTGGTCAGGTAGACCGGGCGGTCCGGGACCACCGAGTCGAGCAGCTGCCGGGTGGGCAGGCCGCCCTCGAAGCTCTCCATCGACCAGCCGCTGCCGGTGATCCAGGCCTGGTCGGGGTTGGCCTCGGCGTACGCGCGGACCCGGGCGAGGTAGTCGTCCACGCCGACGGTGCCGGTGAGGTCGCAGGCGGCCAGCTCGGTGCCGCCGTAGACGGCGTGGACGTGCGCGTCCTGGAAGCCGGGGATCAGCAGCTTGCCGGTGAGGTCGACGACCTCGGTGCCCGGCCCGATCAGTTCCCGCACCTCGTCGTGGCCGACGGCGGTGATCCGCTCGCCGGCCACGGCCAGGGCGGTGGCCCGGGTGCGGGCGGGGTCGCCGGTGTGGACGGGGCCGTGGGTGAAGACCAGGTCGGCCTTGTTCATGCGTGGTGCTCCAGACGGATCTTGGTGCGGGCGGTTCGGTCGGTGCGGGTGCGGGTGGTGCGGGACCGGCTCGGCGCCGGTCGTCGGGTCCGGGCCGGCCGGGAGTCGGGTACCCCGGGACGCTCCCGCGGTACCCGCTCGCGCGGCCGGTCCGGCCGTCCGGCCGTCGCCGGACGGCCGCGGGGCGTCCGACGGGCGGACGGTCGGTGCTCAGGCGGCCGGCGCCGGGGCCGCGGGGGCGGCGTCGTCCCCGGCGGGCCGCAGGAAGTACGCCGAGCGCCGCCGCCAGCGCGCCCAGGCCGCGGCCACCAGGCCGGTGCCGATCATCAGCACCGGGACCAGCAGCTCGAACCAGCCGTTGTCGGCGGAGAGCTCGAAGTGGTCGGCGGAGTCGTAGAAGGTCCAGGCGAGGTAACCGCCGACCAGCAGCAGCACCACCGCGCCCAGCAGCGGGCCGACCACCGCGCGCAGGCCTTCCAGCGGCGCGGTGCGCAGCAGGTGGCGGAAGCGCACGGCCGAGGCGACGGCGGTGAGCGCGTAGTAGAGCGCCACCACGATGCCGATCGCGTTGACGGCGGCCGAGATGAGGTCGCCGACGGTGGGGATGGCGATCGAGAGCAGCGCCAGCACGCAGGCGATGCCGGTGATCAGCAGGGTGCCGGCCGCCGGGGTCAGGTGCTTGGCGTGCAGCCTCGTCCAGACCGGGCCGAGCACGCCGTCGCGTCCCATGGCGTACAGGCCGCGGGCGGTGGGGATCACCGAGGCCTGCAACGAGGCGACGGCGGAGAGCGTCAGCGCGATCAGCGGCAGCGCGGCCAGCGGCTGGTCGGCCAGCTTGGAGCCGAAGTAGGCGAGCCCCTGCGCGCCGTTGTCGGCCAGTTCGTCCAGCGGCAGCACCCGCTGGAAGGCGGTGCCGGCGAGCAGGAAGAGCAGCATCATCACCACCAGGGCGAGCAGGCCCGCGCGGGAGGCGTCCCGCGGGTCGCGGACCTCCTCGCCCACGCTGAACACCGACTCGAAGCCCCAGTAGCAGAACACCGCGAGCACCATGCCCTGGGCGAGCGCGCTGAGCGAGGGGATGTCGAAGGGGTTGAACCACTGCAGCGAGAAGGGCTGGTCCCCGGCGAAGAGGCCGTAGCCGCAGAACGCGAGCAGCACCCCGTACTCGAAGACCAGCAGGTACTTCTGCAACCGGGCGGCGAGGTCGAGCCCGCGGACGGCGACCAGCGAGGCGGCGATCAGGACGGCCAGGCCGATCAGGGTGCACTGGAGCGTGGAGTCCGGGTCCAGGCGCAGACCGGCGACGGAGTGGACGGTGGCCTGGCCGAGCAGCTGGACGATCGCGGAGCCGGTCACGGTCGTCGTGTAGGCCATGAAGACCACGGTGCCGACGGTGTTGACCCAGCCGGTGAGGAAGCCGAGCCAGGGGTTGAGGGTGCGGCCGACCCATCGGTAGCTGCTGCCGGCGTCCGGGTCGACCTGGTTGAGGCGCCCGTAGCCGCCGGCGATGGCGAGCACGGGGAGGAAGGCGAGCAGCATGATCGCCGGGAGGTGGAGGCCGACGACGCCGGCCGTCAGCCCCAGGCCGATGCCGATGCTGCTGGTGGCGGCCGTGCTGGAGGCGGCGATCGCCGCCCCGTCGAGCAGGCCGAGGGACTTGCGCATGGAGACGGGGGAGTCGGGCGAGCCGAATCTCGCGCCGGAACCCGTGTCCTGGACGGTTTCTGCCAAGGGAACACCGCCTTGCGTGGTGGGGGAGGAGTGGGGGCGGCCGAACGGCCGGTGGCTGGCCATGAAACCGTTGCACCCGTTACACGTCAATGCTGTTGTCATAAGCTCGGGCCATGGCAGAACGAGTGGTTCCGGAGCCGCAGCGGCGGCGCAGGCGGCCGACCAAGCAGGGCACCGTGCTCTCGGCCGACATGATCGTCGAGACCGCGCTGCGGCTGGTCGGGCAGCACGGCGCCGAGGCGCTGACCGTCCGCCGGCTGGGGGCGGCACTGGGGGCCGATCCGAGCGCGATCTACCGCTACTTCCACAGCACGGACGACCTGCTGCTGGCCCTCGCCGACGAGCTGGTGGGCCGGGCCCAGGACGGCTGGCGGCCCACCGGTGACTGGCGGGCCGACCTGCGCTCGATCGGCCTGCGGATCCACGCCGCCTACCAGGCCCACCCGCAGGCCGCGCTGCTCGCCGCGCACCGGACCACCGGGCGCGGCCACGAGATGCTGGCGGTCGAGCGGATCCTCGGCGTGCTGCGCCGGGCCGGCTTCCCCGACCACGAGGCGGTGCCGATCTACCACGCCTTCGTCGACCAGGGCCTGGCTTTCGCGGCCCTCGACGCGGCCGCCCTGGCGCTGCCGGCCGCCGCGGCGACGGCGGACCTCCAGGTCTGGCCGCAGCGCTACGGCCGGGTGGGCGCCGACACCCACCCCAACATCGCGGCCACCGCGCCGCTGCTGGAGGCGGAGATGCGGCGCAGCGGCTACCCGTTCGCGCTGGAGCTGCTGCTGGACGCGGTGGCGGCCCGCCACCCGGGCGCGGGCGCAGGCGCGCCGGCGGGCACCGGTGCGGCGGAGGCGCCGGTGCAGGGCGGGGCGCGGGTACGGGCCGAGGCACCGGTGCAGGACGTCGCGCCGGTACGGGCCGAGGCACCGGCGCGGGGCGTGGAGCGGGCCGCGGACCGGACGCCGGAGAAGGCCGCCCTGCGGCCCCGAGTGGCCCAGGATCAGGGCGGCCGATCGGACCTGCCGGCCGGTCCACCCGCTCCGTAGCATCGGTCGGGTGACCACCAGAGTCGACTTCTACTTCGATCCCGTCTGCCCGTTCGCCTGGATCACCTCCCGCTGGATCCTGGAGGTCGAGCGCCGGCGCGAGCTCGACCTCACCTTCCGGGTGATGAGCCTGTCCGTCCTGAACGAGGGCCGCGATGACCTCCCCGAGCGGTACCGCCGGCTGCTCGACACCGGGTGGGGGCCGGTGCGGGTCTGCATCGCCGCCGCCGAGCGGTTCGGCGAGCACGTCCTGCGCGACCTCTACACCGCGCTCGGCACCCGCCTGCACGAGCAGGACCGGGAGGCCGACGACACCGTCCTGCGCGAGGCCCTGGTCGAGGCCGGCCTCCCCGAGGAACTGGCCGGCGCCGCCACCAGCACCGCGTACGACGTCGCGCTGCGCAAGAGCCACCACGAGGGGATGGACCCGGTCGGGGAGGAGGTCGGCACGCCGACCATCCACGTCGACGGCACCGCCTTCTTCGGGCCGGTGCTCACCGCGATCCCGCGCGGCGAGGAGGCCGTCCGGGTCTTCGACGGCGTCCGGCTGCTGGCCGGCCATCCGAAGTTCTTCGAGCTCAAGCGCACCCGGACCGGCTCGCTGGACTTCTCCTGAGGCCTGCGCCCGGGGCCGCCCGGCCTGGACGGCGGTCCGCGCCGGCGAGGGCCGGGCCGTGCCCGCCGCGCGGATGAGCCCCACCACGGGCGGCCCTTACGATGGCGCCATGAGCGGGAGCCTTCGGCTGTCAGATGCACAGAGGTCGCAACAGCACGTCCACGGCCGGCCGGGCGGCGAGGGCCGGACCGGGAACGACGAGCGGCTGGAGACGGCCGCGGGCATCCTGGCGCTGTTGGCGGACCGGACCAGACTGGCGCTGATGCAGCGGCTGAGCGAGGGCGAGGCCGACGTGACCACGCTGACCGAGGCCTGCGGTGCGGCCCGGCCCTCGGTCAGCCAGCACCTGGGCAAGCTGCGGCTGGCCGGCCTGGTGAGTACCCGCAAGGACGGGCGGCGGGTGGTCTACGCGCTGCGGCACGGGCACCTGCGCCGCCTCGTCGACGAGGCGCTGAACGTGGCGGACCACCAGCTCGGCGGGCTGCCGCCGCACGACTGAGCCGAGCCGGCCCGCTGCGCCGGCCGGGGTCACCGGCGGTCGCAGCGGGCCGGGGGCGGCCCGTCCGGAACGTGTCCCACACCCGCCCCGGACGGGCCCTTCCGACCGGGGCTGAACCGGCCGGGCGCCGGCCCGGTGCCGCGGTGGGGCGCGCGCCGGGCCGGCTCACCCTGCTCCGTCACCGGCGCAGGGGGCCTTCGCAGGTGTAGTCGGCGGTGCCGGCCCGGCCGTCCGGCCAGACGTCGACCTTGCCGAACCAGCAGTTCATGTCGGCGAGGTTGTTGGCGGCGCCGCCGCCGCGCGCCAGCAGGTAGTAGTCGACCGTCGAGGCCATGTCCTGGCGGATCCGGCCGGTGTCGGCCGCGTCGGTGAGGTTGGCGGTGATGCGTCCGCTGCAGCTGAAGCGCATCTTGTTGTCCCAGTCGGCGTTGTCCTTGCAGACCGGGGTGTTCGAGGTGGCGGCGGCGAAGGCCGACTGCACCTCCGAGGCCCACGCGTAGGCGAGCGCACCGTTCGGGGCGAAGGTGGTCGCCGGTACGTAGAGGTCGTCGGCCTGCGGGATCCGTGCGTCCAGGTAGGCGGTGTACTCGGCCTGGAGTCCGGCGTCGCGGCCGAGGCGGTCGCGCCAGGCGTCGTAGCCGGCCCTGTCGTCGGCGCGCAGCAGCCGGTACATCTCGGCCAGCCGGTCGGGGTGCTTCTCGCCGAGCAGGTTGAAGAACGTCGCCGCGTACGGGTAGGCGCGGAACCCCTGGCTGTCCCAGGTGGCGTGCAGGATCTGGTCGACGGTCAGGCGCGGCGTCCCGGCCTGGTCGTCCCACCCGACCTGGCGGACCATGTACTTGCGCGCCTTGACGCCGTCGTCGCGGGTGGCGCCGGCGAAGTACTCGGCGGTGCCCTCGTTCATGGCGAAGGTGGCGTCCCCCGGCCAGCGGGTGGTGTAGCCGGACTCGGGGATGGCCCAGCGGGCGTTCAGGTAGTGGGTGTACTCGTGCCGGAACAGCTCCTCCAGGCTGAAGTACGACTCCTGGGCGGTGCGCTGGTAGGTGTAGAAGGTGGAGCGGTCCTCCAGGAACATGCCGCCGTTGTTGACGTCGCCGATGCCGAACAGCAGGCTCTGGAAGGCCTGGTAGTTCGTCTTGGTGTCGTAGAGCTGGACGGTGAGCACGGGGTGCTCGTCACCGGCCAGCGGCTGGTCGGTTCCGATGGTGCGGAAGAACTGGGCCTTGACCTGCTTGGTGGCGTAGTAGAGCTGGTCGGCGGTGGCGCGGTCGAGCGCCGTGCGAACGACCAGGGCGCCGTTGTCGTAGCTGTAGGTGTGGGGGAAGAGCTGCCGTTCGATGTCGGCGCGGCAGACCCCGTACTGGCTGCAGAGGCCGAGGTCGTTGACCGGGCCGACCAGGTTGGCCCACGGGCGGCTCATCCGGCCGAAGCCGGCCTCGACCTGCTGGAGTTGGCCGCCGATCCGCTGGGTGAGCTCGGGCCGGAGCGCGGCGATCTGGCCGAAGCGGCCGTACTCCAGCATCGCGTCGGCGACCGCCCACTCGCTGGACGTGCCCTTGAGGTGGGTGTAGCCGGCGTAGGCGCGGAAGGCCTCGCGGTAGTCCGCGTCGGCGGCGACGGCGGCCCGGAAGAGGCCCTGCGGGTCCTCGCCGACGTTGGCGATGCCCTGGAAGTCGAGCTGGAGGGCGCCCTGGACGGCCCAGTTCCACCCGGGGTTGCCGACGGCCGCGCTGCCGGGTGCGAACATCCGCATCACCTGCTTGACCAGCCCGAGGCGGTTGGTGCGCAGGCCGGGCGCGGTGGCGGCCTGCAGCAGCTCGCCCATGGTGTCGCCGTTGGCCGTGGTGGGTTCGAAGACCCGGGGGTTGGCGGTGTAGTCGCGGATCGCGCGGTCGATCGCCGCGACGGTGGCGCCGTCGCTGATGTCGACCTCGGGGTGGTAGAAGTCGAAGTACACCGCGACGTGCAGGAAGTACCAGAGCTCGTGCTGGTTGCGGTTGTCGGCGCTGTCGAAGGACGGTGCCAGCTCGCTCACCCGGGCGGCGACGGCCTGCACGTGCGCGGGCGTCATCACCTTGGCGGTGCGGACGTCCCAGTTGACCAGCAGCGGCCGCAGGCAGTCCTGGTAGGTGTGCGCCGGGTCGGCCAGGAAGTCGGCGAGCGCGGCGGGGCCGAGGGCGGTGAAGGCCTCGGGGGTGCAGGTCGTGCCCGGTGCGGTGGTTGCGGCGGTCGCCGCCGGGCCGACCGGAGCGCCGGGCTGGGTGCCGGTGGTCGGCTGCAGGGCCGCGGCGCCGGGCCAGCCCTGCGGCCCGATCGCGGACGTGCCGCCGGGGGCTGCGCGGTGACCGACCCGGTCGGCGGCGGCCGGGTCGGGCGACGATGCGGGCGACGACGCGGTGGCGGCCCGGGGGGCCGCGGCCTGCGTGATGGCGGCCGGGCCGGGGTCGGCGGCGGCCTGGACGGTCTGCACCAGTGGCGTCGCCAGGGCGGCCGCCAAGGCGGCGGAGAGCAGGGTGTTGCGCACGGTGACGGTCGGGGGCACCGGTTCTCCTCGGTGAGGTGTGGGGGCGTCATATCTGAGGTCCGCCGGGGGAGTGGGGTCCGGGCGGCGGAGCTTCCTGTCCGGTTGAGAGCCGGAGGGGGATGACGCAATGCAACATAGTAATGTGAAATTGCACTGACAAGAGGATGGCGGCCCGTTATCGATTCGTGTCCAGCCGAGTGCTCCACCTCGGCTCGCATGCTCTTGACCGCCCGTCACCCGCCTCGGCGGCCCTCGTCGGGCGCCTCGGCGGACGTCGGTGCGGCGGAGCCCTTTCTGCTGCAGGGGGCTTGACGCCGCCGGTGGTGCGGGCGTTTCCTGTGGGCCAACGCGTTGGAACGTGTTTGGTTCTGGTCTGTTCTGTCAGTTTGAACGTTCAAATCGAAGGGTACGGTGCAGCATGCTGGTGCGGACGACCCTCCCGGTCACCGACTACCTGCGGCAGTTCGACGAGCCTGCGGGCTACCTGGACTTCGCGCGGTTCGGCCCGGTGTCGGCCGGGGTGCTCCAGGTGCTGACCAGGGCGGCCGGGCGGATGCACAGCGGGCACGGCTGGGACACCCTGGCCGAACTGGACGCCGCCACGCTCGACGCCGCCCGGTCGGCGGCCGACCTGCTCGGTGCCCGCCCGGAGGAGATCGCCTTCGTCGGCTCCACCTCGCACGGCCTGTTCGCCGCCGCCCACGCCCTCGCCGGCGCAGCGCCGGCGCCGGGGGCGGGGCAGGGGCCCGGCGCGGGGCCGGGAGCCGATCGGGCGTCAGGATCGCGCCCTGCGGCGGGAGGCGGCGGAGCCTCCGGCGCGGGAGCCGCACCCGGTACCGTCCTGGTCGGCCGGCGGGACTTCCCCGGCGCCGTCTACCCCTGGCTGCGCGCCGCCGACCACGGAGGCCTCGCGGTCCGCCCGATCGACGGCCCGGTCACCGCCGACGCCGTCCGGGCGCACCTGGACGGCACCGTGCGCGCCGTCTCGGTCTGCGCGGTGGACGCGGCGACCGGCTTCCGGGCGCCGCTGGCCGAGATCCGGGAGGTGGTCGGCCCGGACCGGGTGCTGGTCGTGGATGCCGTCCAGGCGCTCGGTGCGGTCGACCTCGACGCCGGCCCCGCGGACGTGCTGGCCTGCGGCGGACAGAAGTGGCTGCGCGCCGGCTGGGGCGCGGCGCTGCTGCTGGTCCGCGACCGGGTCGCCGACCGGCTCCGGCCCGGGCTCTCCGGCTGGTCCGGGGTGGTCGACCCGATCGACGCACCGCACCACCCCCGCCCGCCGCGGCCCGGCGCGGTCGCCCACACCCTCACCAACCCGGACGGGCCGGCCGTCGCCGCGCTCGGCGCGGGGCTCGACCTGGTCCGGTCGGTCGGTCCGGCCCGGCTCGCCGCCCTGGTGGCCGAGGCGCTCGACGGCCTGCTCGACGCCGCCCTGTCCGCCGGTGCCGAGGTGGCGCGGCCGGTCGGCGGCAGCGGGATCGGGCGGCTGCGGCTGCCCGGTGCCGACCCCCGGGCGGTGCACCGCACGCTCACCGACTCCGGCCTGGCCACCACCCTGCGCGGCGGCTGGATCCGGCTCTCCCCGCACGCCTCCACCGGACCGGAGGCGGCCGCGCGGCTCGCCGGGGCGCTGCGCTCCGTCCCCGTGACCTGACCGGCCGCGGCCCGGCGGCCCGGCGGCCCGCCGACCCGTCGACCCGTCGACCCGTCGACCCGCCGGACCGTCCTCCGCCTCCGCCCGTCCCGTACGCCGTCCGACCCGCCCGGTTCCGACCCGCACCGCCCCGAAGCCCTGACGGCCGACGTCCCGCACCCCCGAAGCCCCGCACCTCCGCACCGACCCCCGGCCCGGCGCCTCGTCCCGGCCGTCCGACCCCCGCCCGTGCCGAGGTACCCGTCCCGCGGCCGCAACGGGGGCCGCCACCCCTCAGAGAGGACTGCCATGTCACACCTTTCCCGCCGCGACCTGCTGCGCGCCTCCGGAGCCGGCCTGTTCGCCCTGGCCGCCGGCGGCTCCCTCGCCGCCTGCGGCTCGGGCTCCGACTCCGGTTCCGGCTCCGGCGGCGACGCCGCCACCGGCACCGTCACCGTGTGGTCCTGGACCACCGCGGCCGAGGCCCTGCGCGGCGTCGTCCCGGCCTTCGAGAAGGACAACCCGGGGATCAAGGTGGACGTCCAGGACGTCGGCAACCCGGCGATCTGGGACAAGATCACCGTCGGCCTGGCCGCCGGCGGCCAGGGCCTCGCCGACGTCCTCCACATCGGGTGCGACTACCTCCCCGGCTACCTGGAGAAGTTCCCCGGCGGCCTGGCCGACCTCTCCGCGCTCGGCGCCGACGCCCACAAGGAGAAGTTCTCCAAGGGCCTCTGGCCGGTCGTCACCGGCAAGGACGGCAAGGCCTACGCGCTGCCGTGGGAGGTCAACTCGCTCGGCTTCTTCTACCGCAAGGACTACTTCGACAAGGCCGGCCTCGACCCCAACACCTTCGGCACCTGGGACGACGTGCTCGCCGCCGCGCCGCAGTTCAAGGCGGCCAACCCCGGCGTCTCGCTGATCGCCATCAACAAGCCCGCCGCCCCGGCCGAGGACCTCGACTTCCTGCAGTCGCTGATGCAGCTCCAGGGGTCGTTCTACTTCGACCTCAAGGGCAAGGTGACCATGAGCTCGCCCGAGGCGGTCCGGGCGCTCACCATCATCAAGCGCCTCGACGAGGCCGGCCTGGTCGGGGACGCCGCAGGGGACCACGGCTGGGTCAACCTGCTGAAGGCCGGCAAGGTCGCGGTCTGCCCCAACCCCGCCTGGGCCGTGCACTACCTGGAGACCAAGGTCCCCGACCAGAAGGGCAACTGGCGGCTCGCCAAGCCCCCGGCCGTGGTGACCGGCGGCAAGCGGACCGCGATCGTCAACTCCACCCACCTGGCCGTCGCCGCCTCCAGCCCGCGCCGCGTCGCCGCCTGGCGGTTCGTCGAGTACGCCCTCACCCGGCCGGCCTCGGTCAACAGCATGTTCAACGCCGGCGGGGTCTTCCCCGCGCTCACCGCCGCGTACGCCGACCCGATGTACTCCGCGCCCAGCCCCTTCTACGGCGACCAGCCCGTCCTGAAGACCTTCACCGACCTGCTCGGCGAGGGGGCCGACGCCACCAACTACTCCGGCGACTACGCCCGCGCGCTCAAGCTCGCCAGCGACGCCCAGGTCAAGGTCTTCCTCAAGGGCGGCGACCCGGCGACGGTGCTCCAGGACGCCGCCAAGCAGCTGGCCCAGCAGACCGGCCGCACCATCGCATGACCACCGCCACCCGCCTCGCCGCCCCCGCCGCGACCGCGCCCGCCCCCACCGGCTCCGCCGGCCGGCGGGCCGCCCGCCTGCGCCGCCGGGCCCTGCCCTACCTGCTGCTGGCCCCGGCGCTGATCCTCTTCGGGTTCTTCAAGGCCTACCCGGTCGTCTCCTCCCTGCTGCTCTCGCTGACCACCGGCTCCGGCGCCGCCACCCGCGACGCCGGCCTGGCCAACTACCGCCGGCTGCTGGACGATCCGCTGTTCTGGACGGCCCTGCGCAACACCGCGGAGATCCTGGTGCTGCAGGTGCCGCTGATGCTGGGCCTGGCCCTGCTGCTCGCCGTCGGGATCAACTCGGCGCTGGTCCGCTGGCGCGCGGTCTGGCGGCTCGGCGTCTTCATGCCCGCCGTCACCGGCCTGGTCGCGACCGGCGTCCTGTTCGCCTTCCTGCTGCGCACCGACCACGGCGCCGTCAACTGGCTGCTCGACCTGGTCGGCCTGCCCGCCGTGGACTGGCTCGGCAGCCCGTTCTGGTCCCGGATCGCCATCGTCCTCGTGCTGACCTGGCACTACACCGGCTACAACGCCGTCATCTACCTGGCCGGGCTCCAGGGCATCCCCAAGGAGCTGTACGAGGCCGCGATGGTCGACGGCGCCGGCCCGCTGCGCCGCTTCCGGTCCATCACCGTACCGGCGCTGCGCCCGGTGCTGCTCTTCACCGTGGTGCTCTCGACCATCGGCACCCTGCAGCTGTTCGACGAGCCCTACGTGCTGACCCACGGCGGGCCGGACAACGCCACGCTCACCGTCTCGATGTACCTCTACCAGAACGGCTTCCGCTACTTCGACTTCGGCTACGCCTCCGCCATCGCCTACGCGCTCACGCTGCTGGTGTCGGTGCTCGGCGCGGTCCAGATGCGCCTGATGGGAGAACGCGAATGACCACCGGTCCCACCACGGCGCGCCCCCGCACGCCGGCCCCCCGCACCCCGGGCGGCGCCGCCGCGCCCGTCCCCACCGGCCGGGCCGGCCGCCGCTCCGGCCGGTGGCGCGGGTGGCCGCTCACCTTCCTGCTGGCGGCCGTCGCCGGGCTCTCGGTGGGCCCGTTCTACTGGCTTCTGGTCGCCGCCACCCACAAGGACTCGGAGATCTTCTCCTGGCCGCCCAGCCTGCTCCCGGGCGGCAGCCTCGGGGACAACCTGGACCGCCTCCAGGCCAAGATCGGCGTGGGCCGGGTCCTGCTCAACTCCCTGCTGGTGGCGGGCCTGCAGACGGTCGGCGCACTGATCGTGGCGCTGCTGGCCGGTTACGCCTTCGCCAAGTTCCGCTTCCCCGGCCGTTCCCTCTTCTTCGTCCTGCTGCTCTCCACCCTGGTGGTCCCGGAGCAGGTCATGCTGGTCCCGCTGTTCAAGATGATGCGGAGCTTCGGCCTGCTCGACAGCTACCAGGCGATCGTGCTGCCCGGCCTCTGCGTCCCGTTCGCGATCTTCCTGATGCGCCAGGCGCTCGCCGGGATGCCCGACGAGCTGCTGGACGCGGCCCGGGTCGACGGCGCCGGCGAGTTCCGGGTGCTGTGGAGCGTGGTCGTCCCGGTCATGCGCCCCGTGCTGGCCGCGCTGTCGATCTTCCTCTTCCTGGGGGCGTGGAACCAGTTCGTCTGGCCGCTGATCGCGCTGCGCAGCCCCGAGATGCACACCCTGCCGGTGGCCCTCGCCACCCTCCACGGCGTGGAGTCCTCCACCGACTACGGCGCGATCCTCGCCGGTACCGCGCTCTCCACCGTGCCGATGATGGTCCTCTTCCTGGTCCTCCAGCGGCAGTTCATCTCCGGCCTGCTGGCCGGCGCCACGAAAGGCTGATCATGACCGACATCTGGGAACCGCACGCCCCCGCGGCCGGCGGCGGGCTCCGGCCCCTGGACGCCGACGGCCTCACGCTCTCGGTCAGCGGCGCCGCCACGGCCCGGACCACCGGTGCGGGCGTGGTCGAGGTGACCGCCGACCACGAAGGGGACGTCCGGATCGAGTGGCGCGTCCCCTGCGTGGACGCCACCGCCTTCTGGACGCCCGACACCAAGGCCACCGGCTGGCTGCCCGCGGCCTGGAGCGCGCCGCACCGGGTCACCCTCACCCGCGGCGCCCCGGTGGCCGCCCTGGTCGGCACGGGTGACGTCGCCATCTGCGCCTTCGCCGCCGACCGCGACGACGTGCTGGCCGGCGCCGGTGTGGTCGAGGAGACCGGCGAGTTCCGGTTCTGGGTCCAGGCCACCGGCCGGCTCACCCTCCGGATCGACACCTCCCGCCGCCACTTCGCCCGCTGCCTGGCCGGCATCGCCGGCTGGTGGTGGGCCGACCGCGAGGTGTACGTCCCCGCCGCCGCCCGCCTGCCCGCGTACTCGACCTGGTACTCGCTGCACCAGAACGTCAGCCCCGAGGCGGTGGAGACCCAGGCCGCGCTCGGCAAGGAGCTCGGCCTCGACACGATCATCGTCGACGACGGCTGGATGACCCGCGACCGCACCCGCGGCTACGCCCACTGCGGCGACTGGGAGCCCCTCTCGCTGCCGGACACCGCCGCGCACGTCCGGCGCGTGCACGAGCTCGGCGTCGCGTACCTGCTCTGGTACGCCCTGCCGTTCATCGGCAAGGACAGCGAGGCGTTCGAGGAGCTCGGCGGGTACGCGCTGGCCGACGCCGGCTACATGGGTGCGATCGTCGCCGACCCGCGCTACCCGCAGGTGCGCGAGCACCTCGTCGGCCGGCTCGCCCGCGCCGTCGAGGAGTGGGGCATGGACGGCCTGAAGATCGACTTCATCGACTGGTTCGGCGTCACCGACCCGCCGGAGCCCGGCCCCGAGGCGGACAGCGCCACCGTCGACGAGGGCCTGGTGAAGCTCCTCGCCGAGCTGCGCCGCCGGATCACCGCCGTCCGGCCCGAGGCCATGCTGGAGCACCGCCAGCCCTACGTCAGCCCCGGGCTCTGGCCGTACACCACCATGATCCGCGCCACCGACTGCCCGCTCAGCCCGGGTGAGAACCGGCAGCGCACCGTCGACACCCGGCTGGTGGCCGGGCCGGTCGCGGTCCACGCCGACATGCTGATGTGGCACCCGGAGGAGTCGGCCGAGCAGGTCGCCTGCCACCTGATCAACGTGCTCTTCTCGGTCCCGCAGATCTCGGTGGACCTCGCCGCCCAGACCGCTGAGCAGCGGGCCGCGCTCGCCTTCTGGCTCGGCGTGTTCCGGGAGCACCTCGCCACCCTGCAGCTCGGCGAGCTCCGCCCGGCCCGGCCCGACCTCGGCTACCCGATGGTCACCGCGGCCGGTCCGTCGACCGTCGTGGTGGCCCGGTACGCGCCGCTGCCGGTGCAGCTCGGCGGGCCGCCGTGGCAGACCCTGCTGGTGGCCAACGCCGATCCGGACCAGGACGTCCGGCTGGTCGGCGGTGAGGGGGCGGCCGAGGCCACCGTCCAGGACGCCCAGGGGCGTATCGTCCGGCAGGGCACCGTCGACCTGGCCGGGGACGGGGCCGCCGTCGCGGTTCCGCGCGGTGGCCTGCTGACCCTGCACCGGCTCTGACCGGCGGCCCCGCCGGTTTCGCCGGCCGCCCGACCGGCGGGAAGCCGGGCCGCCCGACCGCCTGACCTCGACCGCCCGATCGACCTTACGGAGGACCCGTGCCCCAGGGAGCGCCCCGACCGCGCCGCGCCGCCGCCACCATCGAGGAGGTCGCGCGCGCGGCCGGGGTCTCCCGGCAGACCGTCTCCAACGCGCTCAACGCCCCGCAGCGGGTGCGGCCGGACACCCTGGCCAGGGTCCGGGCGGCGATCGAGCGGCTCGGCTACCGGCCGGACCAGTCGGCCCGCTCGCTGCGCACCGGGGCCCGCCGCACCCTCGGCTACCTGGCCCCGGTGGACGACCCCTACGACCCCAACCCGCTGATGGCGGGGTTCCTGGAGGCGCTGGTCGACGCCGCCGCGGCCGCGGGGTACCGGCTGCTGCTGTTCCGCCCGGCCCCGGGGACGACGGACGCCCGGCCGGCCATCGACGAGCTGATCGCCGCCCGGCAGGTGGACGGTCTGGTGCTGGCGGACGTGCTGCGCGACGACCCGCGGGTCGGCCACGTCGCCCGGGCCGGAGTCCCTTTCGCCACCTTCGGCCGGACCGGTCCCGGCGAGCCGCAGCACTGGGTGGACATCGACAACGGCGCCGCGACCGCCGGTGTCGTCCGGCACCTGGCCGACCGCGGCCACCGCCGGATCGCCTTCGCCGGCCCGGCGGGGGAGGCGCTGCCGTGGATGGCCGCCCGCCGGGCCGGCTTCGCCGCGGAGGCGACGCGGCTCGGGCTCACGGCCCTACTGCCCGGGGCCGTACCGCCCGGGGCCGCCTTGCCCGCTGCCGGGCGAACCGCGGCGGCTGCCGCCTCCGGGCCCGGGGTGGCGCAGGTCCGGGCGTTGCTGCAGGGCCCCGACCGGCCGACCGCGGTGGCCGCCGGCAGCGACCTGGCCGCCCTCGCCGTGTACGAGGCGGTCCGCGCCGAGGGTCTGGTCGTCGGCCGGGACGTCGCGGTGGTGGGCTTCCACGACACGCCGCTCTGCCGGCACCTGCACCCGGCGCTGAGCTCGGTGCGGCTGCCGCTGAGGGCGATCGCGGCCGGGTTGGTCGGGCTGCTGCTGGCGCAGATCCGCGGCGAGACCGTACGGGGGGAGGGGCTGGTCCTGCAGACGGAGCTGGTGGTGCGCGCGAGTTCGGGCTGACCGGTACGGACGCAGGACGGACACGGCGGTGTCCGGCTCCGCGCGGTGCACCGCTGCGCGGAGCCGCCGGGCACCTGAGAGGACACCCCGCCGGTTCGGCGGGGGAGCGGCCGGGCTGCTTGGGGCGCCCGGCCGGGCCGGGGTCGCGCGGGTGGGGTGCGGCCGCGGCGGGGGCGGCGTGGACGGGTGGGGCCCGTGCGCGCCGCCCTCTGGCGTTCCCCCTGCACCGCCGCGCGCCGGCGACCGACCGCCAGCGACCGGCCACCGCCCGCACCGACAGCAGGCAGGTCCTTCCTCTGATGCCGTCCTGTTGGTTAATGTTCGATATTGTTTGTTCGTGTGGCAGTGGGAGGAGGAGTCGCGGATGGTGCCGACAGAAGCCGGACCGACGACCAGGACGGTGGTCGCGCTGGCGGACGGCCGGGAGTTGATCTACTTCGACCGGGGGGAGGCGGCCGGGCGCGACGCCGTCGACAAGCGCCCGCTGGAGCCCGGTCGGTCGGCCTCGCAGGTCCGCCGCGACCCGCTCACCGGGGCCTGGGTGACCATCGCCGCGCACCGCCAGGTCCGCACCTACCACCCGCCGGCGGACGAGTGCCCGCTCTGCCCGTCGCGCGACGGCCGGCTGAGCGAGATCCCGGCCGAGGACTACCAGGTGGCCGTCTTCGAGAACCGCTTCCCCTCCCTGGCCGGCGACGCCGGCGGCGAGGCGGCGCCACCGGACGGCGACCCGCTGCGCCTCGCGCGCCCGGGCGTCGGCCGCTGCGAGGTGGTCTGCTTCACCGCCGACCACGGCGCCTCCTTCGCCGCTCTCGACGAGGACCGTGCCCGGCTGGTGCTGGACGCCTGGACCGACCGCACGGCCGAGCTCTCCGCCCGCCCCGACGTCGAGCAGGTCTACGTGTTCGAGAACCGCGGTGCCGAGATCGGCGTCACCCTGGCCCACCCGCACGGCCAGATCTACGCGCTGCCGTTCACCACCCCGCGCACCGCCCGGACGATCGAGCAGGCCGCCCGCCACCGCGCCGCCACCGGCCGCAACCTCTTCGAGGACCTGCTGGCCGCCGAACGGGCCGACCCCGTCCGGGTGGTGGCCTCCGGCGAGCACTGGACCGCCTTCGTCCCGTTCGCCGCCCGCTGGCCCTACGAGGTGCACCTCTATCCGCACCGCCGCGTCCCCGACCTCACCCGCCTGGACGAGGCCGAGCGCGCCGAGCTGCCCGGCCTCCTCCTCGACCTGTTGCGCCGCTTCGACCGGCTCTTCGGCAGCGCCGAGGCCCCCGTCCGCGCCCCGTACATCGCGGCCTGGCACCAGGCGCCCGCCACCGGCGGCGAGGAACTCGCCCTGCACCTGGAGCTGTTCACGATCCGCCGCACCACCGACAAGCTCAAGTACCTGGCCGGGACGGAATCCGGCATGGAGGCCTTCATGAACGACGTCGCCCCCGAGTACGCCGCCGAGCGGCTGCGCGAGGTGGCCGGATGAGCGCCGCCGTCTTCCGCGGGCTGTTCGGCCACGACCCCGAGGGGGAGTGGGCCGCGCCCGGCCGGGTCAACCTGATCGGCGAGCACACCGACTACAACGACGGCTTCTCGCTCCCGATCGCCCTGGAGCAGACCGTCCGGGCCTGGGCGCGCCGCCGTGACGACGGCCTGCTCAGGCTCGCCAGCACCCGGACGCCGGGCCGGGTCGTCGAACTGGACGTCGCCGCCCTCGTCCCGGGCGGCGACGAGGGCTGGGCGGCCTACCCGGCCGGCGTCGTCTGGGCGCTGCGCCGGGCCGGCCACGCCGTCGGCGGCGCGGACGTGCTGATCGACAGCGACGTGCCGGCCGGCGCCGGCCTCTCCTCCTCCGCCGCCCTCGAGTGCGCCGTCGCCACGGCCTACGCGGACCTGCACGGCCTCGCCCTCGGACCCAGGGAACTGGCGCTGCTCGCCCAGCGGGCCGAGAACGAGTTCGTCGGCGTCCCCTGCGGGGTGATGGACCAGATGGCCTCGATGTGCTGCCGGGCCGGCAGCGCCCTCCACCTCGACGCCCGCGACCTCGCCACCCGCGACATCCCGTTCGACCCGGGCGCGGCCGGGCTGGTGCTGCTGGTCGTCGACACCCGGGTCCACCACGACCTCGGGGACGGCGCCTACGCCGCGCTGCGGACCGGCTGCGAACGGGCCGCCGCCCTGCTCGGCCTGCCCGCCCTGCGCGACCTCGCCCCGGCGGACCTGGACGCCGCCCTCGGCCGCCTGCCGGCCGAACTGCGGCCGCTGGTGCGCCACGTGGTCACCGAGGACGAGCGCGTCCGGCAGGCGGTGGACGTGCTGGAGAAGGATCCGGCGGCCCTCGGCCCGATCCTCACCGCGGGCCACGCCTCGCTGCGCGACGACTACCGGGTCTCCTGCGCCGAGACCGACCTGGTCGTCACCACGGCCGTCGCGGCCGGAGCGCTCGGCGCCCGGATGACCGGCGGGGGCTTCGGCGGCTCGGTGGTCGTCCTGGTCGAGCAGGGCGCCGCCGCCGGGGTGGCCGAGGCGGTCACGGCGGCCTTCGCCGCCGCCGGCCACACCGCGCCCGGGATCCACACCGCCACCCCGTCCCGCGGCGCGCACCGGGTCCGCTGAGTACGGCCGGGGCCGGCCGGACCGGTCCCGGCCCGGCCGGCCACCCGGCTGCCTGGTCCTGACAGGGCCAGGCAGCCGCACGGCGCCGTGCGGGAGACTGGCCGGGTGAGCGCTTCGAACACCCTCAGCGAGTTCCTCCGGACCCGGCGCGCCCGGCTCCGCCCCGAGGACGTCGACCTGCCGGAATTCGGCGGCCGCCGCCGGGTGGCCGGCCTGCGCCGGGAGGAGCTCGCCCAGCTCGCCGGGGTGAGCGTCGACTACTACACCAGGCTGGAACAGGGCCGCGTCGGCAACCCGTCCGACGCCGTCCTCGACGCCGTCGCCCGCAGCCTGCGGCTCGACCCCGACGAGGCCCGGCACCTGCACCGGCTGGCCCGTCCCCGTCCGGCCGGCCGCGCCGCGGCCGAGCCGCCGGCGCCGCGCGGCCCGCAGCCGGTCCGGCCGATGCTCGCCCGTCTGCTGGAGCAGCTCCACGACACCCCCGCCATGGTGATGGGCCGCCGGATGGACGTCCTGGCCTGGAACCCGGCCGCCACGGCGCTGTTCGGCGACTACGCCGCGCTCGCCCCCGCCGAGCGGAACATCGCCAGGATCACCTTCCTCGACCCCGCCTCGCGCGAGCTCTACGCGGACTGGGCCGCCTGCGCGCGGGAGAACGTGGCCTTCCTCCACCTGGAGGCCGGCCGCCGGCCCGAGGACCGCAGGCTGGCCGCGCTGATCGGCGAACTCTCCATGCGCAGCGAGGAGTTCCGCCGCTGGTGGGCCGAGCACCCGGTGCGGGACAAGACGTCCGGCCGCAAGTGCTTCCACCACCCGCTGGTCGGCCGGCTCGACCTCGCCTACGACACCCTGCGTCCGACCGACGACCCAGACCAGGCCCTGATCACCTACGCCGCGGACCCGGGCAGCCCGTCCGACGACGCCCTGCGGATGCTCCTCACCTGGGCGGCCACCCCGGTCGGCTGACGGACCGGTCCCGCTGCGTGGCGCGCGGGGACGACGGAGGGCCCCGCCGTACGGCGGGGCCCTCCTGGTCCGGTGCGCGGCGCCCGCGTGGTGCGGGGCGCTCCCGGCTACTGGTACTGCGTGGTGACGGTGACGCCGCTGAAGTCCTGCTGCCCGGCGGCGAGGCTGAAGTAGACCCAGCCGGCCGGCGGGTTGCTGATGGTCAGCGTCTCGTTGTTGCCGGCGTTGGTGGACTTCGCCAGGTAGTTGCCGGTGGTGGCCCAGCTGCCGCCGCCGTAGTACAGGTCGGCGTTGCCGGTGCCGCCGCTGCTGGTGATGGTCAGCTGCTTGACGCCCGCCGGCAGGTTCAGGAAGTGGTAGCTGTAGTTGCCGGCGGTGGCCGAGAGGTTGTCCCGCCGGCAGTTGTTGTCGAACTGCCGGGTGTCGGCGATCGTGCAGACCGGGGTGGTCGGGGCGACCGGGGCGTCCGGCAGCGGGCCGCAGTCGTTGCCGGCGCAGGCGCTCAGCCAGGCGTCGAAGCCGGCGTCGTAGCGGGTGCCGATGGTCTGCTTCAGGATGGCGCGGGCGCCGTTCCAGTCACCCGTGCGGTACTTGGCGAGCACGGCGTCCATGTCGGCGCGGTGCTGCTGCAGCATGTAGCGGGTGGCCAGCCAGCCCCAGCGGTAGACACGCACGGAGTTGACGGTGGCGTCGCCGGTCTGGTCGTAGACGGTGTCGAACAGCTCGCTGAGCTTGTAGGTCTTCTTCGCCGCCTCGGTGATCGCGTCGGCGTTGCGCTCGTTGCGGTAGCCGTAGGAGATGTTCTCCGCGATGCCCTCGACCCACCAGATGGTCGGGGTGACGATGCCGGCGTCGAAGTCGCCGTACATGTTGTAGCGGCCGTCGAGGTAGTGGGTGTACTCGTGGTTCAGGTTCCAGATCGAGAACGACGGCCGCAGCCAGGACGCCTCGTGGGCGATGAAGCGGGCCTGGTTGCCCGGCTTGGACGGGTCGCCCTCCTCGTACATGCCGCCGTTGTCGACGTCGATGTTGTAGAAGGCCCAGGCGTACAGCGAGTACTGGTCGTAGTCGTCGAAGACGACGACCTCCAGGTTGGTGTTCACGTCGCCGGGGATGGCGCCCTTGTCACCGATGATCCGGTGGAAGTAGGCGTCCTGGTTGATCAGGCTGGTGCAGGTGGTGGCGAGCTGCGCGGGCGACATGTCCTGCGCCTTGATCCTCAGACCGTCGTTGCAGGTCTGCTGGATCGGCAGGACCACCGGGATGAGGCGGGTGCCCAGGTCGCAGATGCCGTAGTCGGCGCAGTGGTTCTTGTCGAACTCACGGGTGGCCCAGCCCAGGTTCATGGTGATCGGGGCGGTGGGGCCCGTGTTCGGGTAGCGGTTGATCAGGTCCTTCAGCATCGGCCGCAGCTGGGTCTGCAGCTCGGGGACCTGCAGCGCGTAGCCGAGGTAGCGGCCGATGTTGCTGACGACGTCCCAGCGGTTCAGCAGCGAGTCGTTGCGGGTGATGAAGCCGGACCAGGAGGTGAGGATGCCGGTGTCGGCCTTGAGCGCGGCCTTCCAGCCGGTGCCGTCGTTCGTGGACGCGAAGCCGTCCTTGAGGACCCAGTCGAACTCGGCCACGGTGGCCGTCATCCGCTCGGGCCAGGTACCCGTGTAGTGGTCGAGCAGCCACTTGAAGAAGCCGGCGTAGCGGCCCAGGGTGTCGGTCTGGCCGATCACCTTCACGACCTCGACCAGGAGCTCGCCGTTGGCGGTGGTGGCGTCCTTGCTGTGCGCGTTGGCGAAGAAGGCGTCCAGCGCGCCACGGGTGGCGGCGGCCAGGGTCGGGCTGTAGCTGCCGACGGCGCCGGGGTTGATCGACTGCTGGTAGTAACCCGCCCGCAGGAAGAGGACCAGCTGACCGACGGCCGTGCCGTTGTCGCCCGGGTAGGCCGGGGAGGCGTCGCGCAGCGCGTTGGCGACGGTCACCATGTTGGACTCGCGGAACGCGGTCGCGGCGGTGTTCGCGTCGACGTTGAACAGCGGGTAGGTGCAGTCGACCCGCGGCAGCGCCTTGAGCTGCTGCACCAGCGCGCCGCCGGTGGCGTTGATCACGCCGGACAGGTCCGGACACGGGTCCCCGGCGGCGGCCGAGAACTGCTTGGCGGCCTTGACGGGGGCGGTGGCCGGGGCGGCCGGCGGGGCGTGCTCCTCGGTGCTGTCCTGCGCGGAGATCTTGAAGGGGCTGTTGCTCCTGGCGTCGGGCGACTTGGGCACCGGGATCGACCGCGGGGCGGCGGCGCCGGTGGCGCTGGTGTTCGCCGGGGCCGCGGTGCTGGCCGGGGCGGCCTGGCTCGCCGGGGCGAAGAGGCCGAGCGCGATGAAGAAGGCCGCGCCGAGCGCAGGGAGCCTGCGCGCGTTGGCCTTGGATATCCGGAAGGGACGCATCTGTGGGGGCCTCCGGGGCCGTTCGGGGCCGCGGAATGGGGCGCGGCCTCTCGATGTGTGACATGTAAAATGTCACACCCGCGCCACGGCGGGAAGCCCCCCGCGGAGATTGCCGCGCGCCGCAACCGAAACGTTGTCAGGGATCCCCCGTCCCACTGCCCGAAGCGGGGTGATTCGGGCGCATGGCCTCCGCCCGACCCGCCGCCGCTCCTGCAAGCTGCCGACGGCCCGCTCCGCCTGACGGGTCGTGAGGCCCGGCCGTGCGTGGCGTACGACGGCGTGTGACGTCCGAGGGCGTGTCCAGTTCGACGGCGTGTGAGCTCGACGGCGTGTGAGTTCGACGGCGTGTGAGGAATAAGCAGGAGCCCATACTTCGTTCTTGCAACTCATACGCAATAGTGTGGTGCCGGCACGATCACCACCCGTCGAACCCGCCGAAAGGGGCTTGTCCCACCATGGGCACCTACTCGCTTCCCGACCTGCCGTACGACTACTCCGCGCTGGAGCGGGCGATGTCCGCCGAGATCCTGGAGCTGCACCACTCCAAGCACCACGCGGCCTACGTCAAGGGCGCCAACGACACCCTGGAGCAGCTCGCCGAGGCGCGCGACAAGGAGCAGTTCGGCGGCCTGGTCGGCCTGCAGAAGACCTTCGCCTTCCACCTGTCCGGCCACGTGCTGCACTCGCTGTTCTGGCAGAACCTCTCGCCCGAGGGCGGCGACCGCCCCGAGGGCGAGCTGGCCGACGCCATCACCGAGCACTTCGGCAGCTTCGAGGCCTTCAAGAAGCAGCTCACCAACGCCACCACGGGCGTCCAGGGCTCCGGCTGGGGGATCCTCTCCTGGGAGCCGCTGGGCCGGCGTCTGATCGTCGAGCAGGTCTACGACCACCACGGCAACGTGGGTCAGAACACCACCCCGCTGCTCGCCTTCGACGCCTGGGAGCACGCCTACTACCTGCAGTACCGCAACGTCCGCCCCGACTACGTCACCCGCCTCTGGGACGTCGTCAACTGGCAGGACGTCTCGGAGCGCTTCGCGGCCGTCAGGTCCGCCTGACCGCCTGACCGCCTGACCGCCTGACCACGCGGCCGCCGGCCGCGACGCGAGGACCCCGGACCGCTCACCGGTCCGGGGTCCTTCCCTCCGGTGGTTCCGCCCGGGCGGGTTCACCCGGCCGGGGGGCCGAAGAAGCCCTCCAGGATGCGCTGCGCGGCCAGGCCGGGGGGCAGCGAGCCGGCGCGCACCTGCTGTTCCAACTCGGGGGCGAGGCGCCGGACCTCCGGGTGCTCGTGCAGGCGGGCGTAGAGCTGGTCGTGGACCATGGCCCAGGTCCACTCGACCTGCTGGTCCCGGCGCTTGGCCTGGAGCGCGCCGGTGGCGTCGAGGACCTTGCGGTGCTGCTGGATGCGCTCCCACAGCACGTCGAGGCCGGCGCCGTCGCGGCCGCTGCAGGTCAGCACCGGCGGCGTCCACGGCGCGTCCGGCGCCTGCAACAGCCGCAGGGCACCGGCGAGTTCGCGGGCGGCTGCCTTGGCGTCGGTCTCGTGGGGGCCGTCCGCCTTGTTGACGGCGATGACGTCCGCGAGCTCCAGCACGCCCTTCTTGATGCCCTGCAGCTGGTCGCCGGTGCGGGCCAGACTGAGCAGCAGGAAGGTGTCGACCATCCCCGCCACCGTCGTCTCCGACTGCCCGACGCCGACCGTCTCGATCAGGACGACGTCGTAGCCGGCCGCCTCCATCACCACCATGGACTCCCGGGTGGCCTTGGCGACCCCGCCGAGCGTCCCGGAGGTGGGGGAGGGGCGGACGAAGGCGTTCCGGTCGACGGCCAGGCGCTCCATCCTCGTCTTGTCGCCCAGGATGGAGCCGCCGGTGCGGCTGGAGGTCGGGTCGACGGCCAGGACCGCCACCCGGTGGCCCAGCCCGGTGAGCATCGTGCCGAAGGAGTCGATGAAGGTCGACTTGCCGACGCCCGGAACGCCGGTGATGCCCACCCGGAGGGCACCGCCCGCATGCGGCAGCAGCCGCCGGAGCAACTGCTGCGCCAGCGCGCGGTGGTCGGGCCGGGTGGACTCGACGAGGGTGACGGCCCGCGCGATCCAGGCGCGCGAGCCGTCCAGGACGCCCGTCGCGTAGCTGTCGAGGTCGATCGTCCGCGGTGGCATGACGGTCAGCGGCTCACAGCTCGTGGCCGAGGTCGGCCGCCAGCGACTTCAGCAGGTCGTAGGCGGCGTCCGGGATCACCGTGCCGGGCGGGAAGACCGCCGCGGCGCCCGCCTCGTACAGCGCGTCGAAGTCCTGCGGGGGGATCACCCCGCCGACCACGATGGTGATGTCGTCCCGGCCGGCCTCGGCCAGTTCGGCGCGCAGCGCCGGCACCAGGGTGAGGTGCCCGGCGGCCAGCGAGGAGACGCCGACGATGTGCACGTCCGCCTCGACGGCCTGGCGGGCCACCTCCGCCGGGGTCTGGAACAGCGGGCCGACGTCCACCGTGAAACCGAGGTCGGCGAAGGCGGTGGCGATCACCTTCTGGCCGCGGTCGTGGCCGTCCTGGCCCATCTTGGCGACCAGGATGCGCGGACGGCGGCCCTCGGCCTGCTCGAACCGCTCGACCAGGTCCCGGGTGCGCTGGAGGGGGGCCGACTGGCCCGCTTCGTCTCGGTACACACCGGAGATCGTACGGATCTGGCCCGAATGGCGGCCGTACACCTTCTCCAGGGCGTCCGAGATCTCCCCGACGGTGGCCTTGGCCCGGGCCGCGCCGACGGCCAGGTGCAGCAGGTTGCCGTCCAGCGCGCCGCCGCGCTGCGGGCCTGCCTCGGCGGCCCGGGTCAGGGCGTGCAGGGCGGCCTGGGTCGCGGCCTCGTCGCGCTCGTCGCGCAGGCGGCGCAGCTTCTCGATCTGGCGCGCCCGCACCGAGGAGTTGTCGACCTTGAGCACGTCGATCTGCTCGTCGCTCTCCACCCGGTACTTGTTGACGCCGATCACCGGCTGGCGGCCGGAGTCGATTCGGGCCTGGGTCCGCGCGGCGGCCTCCTCGACCCGCAGCTTGGGGATGCCGGCGTCGATCGCCTTGGCCATGCCGCCGGCCGCCTCCACCTCCTGGATGTGCTGCCAGGCGCGGTTGGCCAGGTCGTGGGTGAGCTTCTCGACGTACGCGGAGCCGCCCCACGGGTCGATGACCCGGCAGGTGCCGGACTCCTGCTGGAGCAGCAGCTGGGTGTTGCGGGCGATCCGGGCCGAGAAGTCGGTCGGCAGCGCGAGCGCCTCGTCCAGCGCGTTGGTGTGCAGCGACTGGGTGTGGCCCTGGGTGGCCGCCATCGCCTCCACGCAGGTGCGGGTGACGTTGTTGAACACGTCCTGCGCGGTGAGCGACCAGCCGGAGGTCTGCGAATGGGTGCGCAGCGACAGCGACTTGGCGTTCTTCGGGTCGAACTGCTTGACCAGCTTGGCCCAGAGCAGCCGGGCCGCGCGGAGCTTGGCGACCTCCATGAAGAAGTTCATCCCGATCGCCCAGAAGAACGACAGGCGCGGCGCGAAGGCGTCCACGTCCAGCCCCACGTCCAGACCCGCCCGCAGGTACTCCACCCCGTCGGCCAGCGTGTACGCCAGCTCCAGGTCGGCCGTGGCCCCGGCCTCCTGGATGTGGTAGCCGGAGATGGAGATGGAGTTGTACCGCGGCATCTTCTGCGAGGTGTACGCGAAGATGTCCGAGATGATCCGCATCGACGGCTGCGGCGGGTAGATGTAGGTGTTGCGGACCATGAACTCCTTGAGGATGTCGTTCTGGATGGTCCCCGCCAGCTTCTCGGGCGGCACCCCCTGCTCCTCGGCGGCCACGATGTAGAGCGCCAGGACCGGCAGCACCGCGCCGTTCATGGTCATCGACACCGACATCCGGTCCAGCGGGATGCCGTCGAAGAGCTGGCGCATGTCGTAGATGGAGTCGATCGCCACGCCGGCCATGCCGACGTCGCCGGTGACGCGCGGGTGGTCGCTGTCGTAGCCGCGGTGGGTCGGCAGGTCGAAGGCGACCGAGAGGCCCTTCTGGCCGGCCGCCAGGTTGCGGCGGTAGAAGGCGTTGGACTCCTCGGCGGTGGAGAAGCCGGCGTACTGCCGGACCGTCCACGGCTGGTTCACGTACATGGTCGGGTACGGCCCGCGCAGGTACGGGGCGATGCCCGGGTAGGTGCCCAGGAAGTCGAGGCCGGCCAGGTCGTCCGCGGTGTACAGCGGCTTGACGCCGATGCCCTCGGGGGTGTCCCAGACCAGCTCGTCGACGTCCTTGCCGGTGGCCTGCCGCCAGGCGGCGCGCCACTGGCCGTCGGTGACGCCCGCGGAGCCGTCCCGGTCCAGCCCGATGCCGGTGAAGTCGGGAATCATCGTGCCACTCCGCTTTCGTCGGTGATCAGGTCGAGGAGGCCGGTCAGGGTCGCCACGGCGTCGCCGCCGGCGAAGACGAACGCGTCCACCCCGGCGTCCTGGAGGGCCTCGCGCCGGTCGCCCGGCCGGCCGGCCAGCAGCACCTGCCGTGCCCCGACGGCCTTCAGGGCGGCCGCGACGGCCGCGGCGTGCTCGCCGTACAGCTGGTCGCTGGAGCAGAGGCAGGCGACCGGCGCGCCGGAGGCGGCGAAGGCCTCGGCGAACGCGGCCGGGTCCGTGCCCTCCACCGAGGCGGTGGCGATGCCGCCGGCCTGGAACAGGTTGGCGGCGAAGGTGGTCCGTGCGGTGTGCGCGGCGGCGCCGCCGATCGAGGCGAGGAACAGCTTCGGGCGCTCCCCGGTGGCCGCCAGGTGGGCGTCCGAGCGGGCGCGCAGCCGCTCGTAGGCCTCGGCGCGCCGGACCCGCGGCAGCCCGCCGGCGGGCCCGGCCGGGGCCGGCTCGCGCACCGGGGACTGCTCGTCCAGGTTCGGGAACTCGCTGACGCCGGTGATCGGCTCCCGCCGCTTGGCGAGCTTCGTGGAGCGCTCCGCCCAGGTGGCGGCGATCCGCTCGCCGACCAGCCCTGAGCCCAGCGCGGCCCGCTGGCCGCCGGCCCGCTCGATCTCCTGGAACCAGGCCCAGGCGGCGTGTGCCAGCTCGTCGGTCAGCTGCTCGACGTACCAGGAGCCGCCGGCCGGGTCGACCACGCGGGCCAGGTGCGACTCCTCCAGCAGGATCGCCTGGGTGTTGCGGGCGATCCGGCGGGCGAAGGCGTCCGGCAGGCCCAGCTCGCTGTCGAACGGCAGGACGGTCACCGCGTCCGCGCCGCCCACGCCGGCGGCCAGGCAGGCCACCGTGGTGCGCAGCATGTTCACCCACGGGTCGCGCGCGGTCATCATCACGGGGGAGGTGACGGCGTGCTGACGCTGTGCCGAGGCCTGCGGCTCGGCGCCCGACACCTCGGCCACCCGGGCCCAGAGCCGGCGCGCGGCCCGGAACTTCGCGATCGTCAGGAACTGGTCGGCGTCGGCCGCGTAGCGGAACTCCAGCTGGCCCAGGGCGGTGTCCACCGGGAGCCCGGCGGCGGTGAGCGCGCGCAGGTAGGCGACCCCGGTGGCCAGCGAGCAGCCCAGCTCCTGCACCGGGGAGGCGCCGGCCTCGTGGTAGGGCAGGGCGTCGACGGTCAGCGCCCGCAGGCCCGGGTAGCCGTCGGCGCAGCGGGCGGCGAGCGCGGCGGCCTCGGCGAGCAGTGCCTCGGTGCGCCCGGCCTCGCCGGTGCGGGCCTCCAGGCCCAGCGGGTCGGCGCCGAGGCTGCCGGCGGCGGCTCCGGGGGAGACCTCGCGCTCCTGGTAGAGCTTGAACAACTGCTCGGCGGCCTCGACGAATTCGGCGCCCGCGTCGAGGGTGACGCCGGCCAGGTCGAGGTAGACGCCGGTGAGCGCCTCGGGCAGTGCCGTGATCGGCAGGGCGTCCCCGCCCAGCTCCAGCCAGAGCGAGCTGCCGCCGTTCTCCAGGTCGGCGAGGACCGCCTCGTTGGTGCGGCGCGCGTCGGGGTCCGCGTGGCGCTGGCGCACGTCCCAGCCGGACACCGCCGCGCCCTGCGCCCGGCCGCCGCGGACGAACGGCGGGAAGCCGGGGTAGCCGGGCTCGGGGGCGGAGTCCTCGGCCGTGTACAGCGGGCGGGCGTGCAGCCCGTCCTGGAGTGCGGTGGTGAGCGCGTGCTCGGCCGCTTCGCCGTCCGCGGGCTGCGCACCCGACTTGCGCAGCACGCCCTCGACGAGGTGCTGCCACTGCTCACGATGTGCGGCCGGGAACTCGGCGGCCAGGGGGAGCCCTTCGGGCGGGACCGTCATGTCCGGCAGGTTAGCGCCCGTCGGCGGCGGCGCAGCAGAGGCAGCGGGTGTGACCTTGCACTCTCTCTGCAATCGGTTGCACTGCCGGCCGCTCGCGGTGACACCGCTGCCGGTGAAGGACGGCTCGCGGTGAAGGACCGCTCCCGGTGAAGCCGCTGGAGTGAAGCCGCTGGAGTGAACCCGCTCGGCGGAGGCGGGCCGCTCGGGTCAGGCCTGGCGCCGGCGCCGGCGCCAGGCCAGGTCGGCGGCGGCGGCCGGCCACTGCGGGTGCTCGAACCCGAACCCGGCCTCCTGCAGCCGCCCGGGCACCACGGCGCGGCTCTTCAGCAGCAGCTCGGTGTCCGAGCGCAGGGCGAACGCGCCGAGCTCGGCCATCCAGCGGGTGGCCGGCAGGCCCACCGGGATCCCCCAGGCGCGCCTGATCGCCTGCATGAACGCGCGCTGCGCCACCGGGTGCGGCGAGGCGAGGTTGACCGGGCCGGAGAGCTCCTCCCGGTCGAGCAGGAACCGTACGGCGCGCACCAGGTCCCGGTCGTGGATCCAGGACATGTACTGCGAGCCGCCGCCGATCGGGCCGCCCAGCCCGCAGCGCGCCAGCCGCAGCATCATGTCGAAGGCGCCGCCGCGGTCGGGGCTCATCACCATCGCGCAGCGCAGCGCGACCTTGCGGGTCTGCGGCGTGGGGGAGAGCTCCTGCGCGCGCTCCCAGGCCTTGGCGATGTCGACGCTGAAGTCCCAGTACCGCGGCACGTCGGGCTCTCCGCCGCCGAGGACGCCGCTCGCCTCGTCGTGCGGTGCGCCGAAGTGGTGGGCGTAGATGGTGGCGGTGCTCATCTGCAGCCAGACCCGCGGCGGGCGCTTCGCGGCGGCGACCGCCTCGCCGACGACCCGGGCGGAGTCCACCCGGGAGTGCAGCATCGCGCGCTGGTTGGCATCGGTGTAGCGGCAGTTGACGCTGCGCCCGGCGAGGTTGACCACCGCGTCGGCGCCGTCGAGGGCCTCGGCCCAGCGGCCGAGGGTGCGGCCGTCCCAGTAGAGCTCGCGGTCGGCGCGCGGCCGGCGGGTCAGGACCAGGACCTCGTGGCCCTCGGCGGTCAGCGCGCGGTCCAGGATCCGGCCGATCTGCCCGGTTCCACCGGGTATGACGATGCGCATCGAGTCCCCCTCTCGTGGTGTCGGTCCGAGCGTAGGGCATAAATGAACGTGTTCAAAACTGGTCCCGTCCTGGGGGCGGCGGCCCCGGTCGGCGAGCGGACCCGTTTTGCGCGGCGTCGCCGTTCGCACTAGGTTTCGACGCCGTCGGCGCGGGGGGCCGCAGCGGAGCCGATCAGGGGTCAGGCGGCCGGTGGCCCCGCCGGGCCGGCGGACGACGCCACCTCGGGGGAAGGAAGCAGCACCTTGCGCACCAGCCGCACTGCCCGCACCAGCCGCACTGCCCGCACCGACCGGACCGCTCGCGCCGACCGGACCGCTCGGACCGCTCGCGCCGACCGCACCGCCGGAACGGTGACGTCCGCCCTGGCCGTGATCGCCTGCCTCGGCGCGCTGAGCGCCTGCGGGCCGGACGACGGCGGTGACCAGGCCGCCGCGCCGAGCAGGTCCGCGAGCCCGGCCGCGACCGCCCCGGCCGGCGGAACGGGCACCGGCACCGCCGCGCCGCAGCCGTCGGGCGGCGCCGCCAGGC
>NZ_JAKNTA010000004.1:274614-530093 GCF_022288725.1 Kitasatospora sp. A2-31
CCCGACGGCACGGTGAACGAGCTGGCCGTCTGGACGACCGGCAGGAGCGGCGCCCAGCCCAAGGTCCCGTGGGCCGGCCCGGCCGACGCGGAGGTCGCCAAGGCGATGGACTCGGCGCTCTGCACCGCCCTCAAGGACTGCTGAGGACCGCCGGGGCGGCCGGCAGCGCCCCCCGACCCCGCCCCGCCCCGGCATGCCCGGAGCGGGGCGGCGTCGCCTCCGCGGTGCCCGGTCGGGCGTAGAACGGACGTGGTGCCGGAACCGCCGGGCACGCACGACCGGAGGAGGAGCGCGATGAGGAGCGACCCACGCCACGGCCCGCTGGTGTCGATGCTGCTGGCCCTGACCGTGGTCACCGGCATGGTGGACGCGGTCAGCTACCTCGCCCTCGGCCACGTCTTCGTCGCCAACATGACCGGGAACGTGGTCTTCCTCGGCTTCGCCCTGGCCGGCGCCCCCGGCCTCTCGGCCACGGCCTCGCTCGCCGCGCTGGCCGCCTTCCTGTCGGGTGCGCTCGCCGGCGGCCGGCTCGGCGAGCTCCTCCCCGGCCACCGCGGGCGGCTGCTCGTCGTCGGGGTCTGCGTCGAGGCGACGCTGCTGACCGGCGCCACCCTGGTCGCGGCTCTGGCCGACCACGGCGCCGACCCGGCCCGGTACGTCCTGATCGGGTCGCTCGGCCTCGCGATGGGGTGGCAGAACGCGGTGGTGCGCCACCTGAAGGTGCCCGACCTGACCACCACCGTGCTGACCATGACCATCACCGCCCTGGCCGCCGAGCGGGCGGGGCGCCGCCGACTCGCCTCCGCGGTCTGGATGCTCGGCGGTGCGGTGCTGGGCGCCGTGCTGGTGCTCCACGCCCACGTCACCGGCGCCCTCGGCGCGGCACTCGTCCTGCTGGTCGCCGTCGCCCTCCGGACCCGCGCCGCCGGCACCGCCCGTCCGGGCACCCCCGCCCCGGCCTGGACCGCCCCGGAGGGCGCGCCCTGAGCCCGGTCGAACCGGCGGCGCGGGGGCCGTCGGGTCTACCGGCTGTACAAGCAGTTGCCGACTCGTTGTGAGTCGCCGAATCATCACGCGTGACGGGTCGTTGATCAGTAGGCTGGCCAACCGACTATCAGGTCATGTTGGACGAGGGCGGGGGCTCGTGTCGGATGCAGTGATGAATGTCGTGATCGGGCTGATCACGAGCGTCGTCAGCGGCGGGTCCGTCTGGGCCTGGAAGCGTGTCAGCACCGCTCGCGTCCTGCACCAGAAGCAGGCACTGCTTGGTCTGCGGTCCGGTATACCGTGCGTCATCATCCTGAACAACCACTGGCAGATGCCCGCCGTCACCGAGCATGGTGACGTCTACGCGATCATCGAACTAGCGATGCTCGCGGAGGAGTCAGGGTGTGCGTTCTCTCTCGTTGCCGCAGACGCACCGGAGCTGAACGGGGATCGCACCGAACTCAGCATCGGTGGCCTGGGATCGAACCGACGCAACGTCGAGTACTTGGCCAGGCACCTGCCCGGTGTGAAGGTCAATCAACGTGGTGACTTCAGCGTCGGTGGTGAACGCTTCCCCCACAAGTTCGGTCGAACGGATGCTGCGCGTCGAAGCGGCGGAAACCTACGGCTACCAGGCTGTCGACGTCGCCACCGACCTGTCAGCCGTTGCGTTCTGACCCAGCCACGCTCCAGCAGCGACCGGGCTTCGGTCACCGATCGCCCGCCGGGGCCGGCATCGACTTCACGGAACTGCGGCCAGAGCCCTGAAACTCCCCACTCAGTCCGACCTTCAACTGAGTGGGGAACGGGGAGTAGCCCTGGCCGTTTTCCGAGATCCTCATCAACCCGGCCCCGACCCGCCTCCTATGCGAGCTCCACGCTCAGCTGAGCGCCCAGCTCGCGGAAACCCAGCGCGAGCGCGACCCGCCGCGAAGCGGGCACCCGGGCCCGCCACTGCGGGAGCAATCCGCCCGCCAACGCGTGCGCCACCGCCCCGGATCCCGTTGCCTGGGCAAGGCCCCGCCCCCGCCATTCAGGGGCGGTCAGCACACTGACGTGGGCGGTCCGGCTCGGCCAGGACCGATACCCGGCAGCAGCGACGACCTCGCCTCCCTCACGGATAACGAAGGCGGGTGAGGTGATCTCGTCCAGCTCGGCTTCGTCTGCGTCGTCTGCACCCGCCACGTTCTCCAGTTTCCGCAGATCAGGATGCTCTCCCGGCAGCTGTTCCACTGTCAGCCCGCGAGCCACCATCGACCGGAACCTGTCGTCGGACACATATGCCAGCGCCGCGGGGGCGAGGACCCGGGCCACGGGCAGCACCCCGCGGACCGAATGAGCGCCGGCGATCGCCGCTACCGGAAGGTTGGCCAGCGCGTCGCGCACCGTCTTGGCCGTGTCCTCGTTGGGGGTGGTCACGATCGCCGAGTTGCCCAGAACCACCATGCCCACCCAACCCGAGGGGCACATCCTCGACTCGGGTGACACCACCACGCTCACACCTCCCGTCGGCGCGAACGATACGGGCACCGAAGCGAGTTCCTCCCACAGCCCACGGGCTCTGGCCACCAAGGGATCTATCGACATGCGACCGATCCTGCCGGCCCGAGTACCCGACGGACCCGCGGAATAAAGCCGACGAGACCGCCACCAAGGACCACGAAGCCACGCAAACCAAGAACGCCCGCCCAGACGCATCCTGTCGGGGGCGCGATCGGGGCGGGCGTTGCTCACCACACGCTACCGACCGAACAACGCTCGCCGCCGACGCCACCACTCCAACGGGCGGTCAGCGGTGAAACCTCACCCGATCGAGGGGGTGGGGCCAACCAACTCGGAACTCTCCAACCCTTCCTCGCGCCCTCACCTGTTCAGCGCAGAAGTGGAGCCGACGGAACCCGGAAGCGTGGGGCCAACGGAACCCGTTAGAAACATGCCATCCGACCTCGACGGCGCCGTCCCCGTCGGGCAGCGGGAGCAGCAGGACGGAGCCGATCACGGTCCCGGTCTCCCGCTGCTCCAGCGCCCACACGCCGTAACGGGGGTCGGCCGAGCGGTCGCGGAACCGCTCGATCAGCTGCGCGGCCTCGGCCCGGGACTCCAGGGCCCTGGGCTCGGCGCCGAGCCAGCGCATCACCCCTCTTTCCGGGCGCCCGACGCCGCGCGCGGGTGCTTCCTAGTCGTCCGGCGGGCCGCCGGGGCTGCTGGCGGTGCGGCCGCTCCACAGCGGTTCGTGGCGGGCCCACGACCGCGTCCAGGCGCGGTCGGCGCGGCGGTCGAGGATGCGCAGCCGCAGTGCGAGCGCGCCGCCCACGCCGGCCCCGAGGGCGGCGAAACCGGCGAGGCCGAAGCAGACCGCCTCGGCGGCGAGGCCGACCGCGGACGGCGGCGTGTGGTGGGGCGTTCCGCCCCGGTCGACCCAGAGGGTGACGGCGGATCCGGCCACGACGGTGCGGCGCACCTCCACGGTGCCGGTGTGCGGCTGTCCGTCGGGCGCGGTCCGGGCGGCCCGGACGGTGATGCGCTCCTGGGAGTCGCCGGACCAGCGGGCACCGGGGGTGGCGGTGGGCCGCTCGGTGGCGAGGACGGTGGCCTCGACCGGCTCCAGGCGGGCCCGGTCGGCCGCGGCCGCACGCAGGGTCGCCCGGTGGGCGAGTAACGCACCGCCGACGGAGACGGCGAGGGCGAGCAGGAACGCCAGCGCCGCCGCGGCCCGGGCCCGGCTGCGGGAGCGGTCCAGCGGACGGGCGAGCGGCTCGCGGAGCCGGTGGCGGCGGGTGCCGAAGGCCCGCCGCAGCTCGCGGGCGGCGCGCCGCGGAGGCGACGCGGGCCGGGGCGGGCGGGGTGTGCTGGACACGGCGTGACTCCTCGGGTCGGCGCGGGCACGGCGGCGGGCGGCGTCCGGCGGCACCAGGGGCGGTCGGCCGGGCTCCGGCCACCAATCTCCCGCTGCCGGGCGCCCGGCACAAGAGCCGTGCGCGCTCGTACCACCGGGACCTCCGGGGCCGGCTCCCCGTGGCGGAAAGGGACGTTGGGCTCTGGCCGACAGGCGGCGGCAGGGCCGTTGGGCCCTCGGCGGCGGAGGGGTCGGCGGGGCAGGCTGGGGGCAGCCGCGTCCTCCACGTGCCGGGACGCGGCAGGCCCGGCCCGCTGTGGGGGCTCGTCGGGTCGCGGTGCGGGAGCGGGCGGCGGCGTGGGGCCGCCCCCGCTCCGGCCGCCGCCCCCGCTCCGGCCGCCGGCACCGGGCGGGCGTCGAGCGCTCTGCGCCCCCGCCGCACCCTTCGCGCCTCCGTCGATCCTTCGCCTTCCCAGGTCAGCGCCGTATCCTCGGCAGCTATACACTCGGAGTATACCTCTGGTGTATGTTCCTCCCATGAGTGTTCCTTTGACCCTCCTCGGGCTGCTGGAGCGGGAGCCGAGCCACGGCTACGACCTCAAGCGCGACTACGACACCTTCTTCGGGCGCGGCAAGCCCCTTCCCTACGGCCAGGTCTACGCCACGCTCGGGCGGCTCGCGCGGGACGGCAAGGTGGTGGCGGGCGAGGCCGAGCCCGGCGACGGGCCGGAGCGCAAGCGGTACGTCATCACCGAGGCCGGTGTGACCGAGTTCGAGCACTGGCTCACCGAGCCCGTCGCGCCCGAACCGAACCTGCAGTCGGTGCTGTTCACCAAGGTCGTGCTGGCCCTGATGCTCGGCCGCGACGCCGAGCTGTACCTCGACACCCAGCGCGCCGCCCACCTGCGGCGGATGCGCGAACTGACGGAACTCCGCCGCAGCGGCGCCCTGGTGGACGCCCTGCTCGCCGACCACGGACTCTTCCACCTGGAGGCCGACCTGCGCTGGATCGACCTGACCGCCGCCCGCCTGGACGCACTCGCCGAGGCGGTGCGGCCGTGACCACGCTGATCGAGGCCCGCGACCTCACCCTCTCCTTCGGCGAGACCCCCGCCCTGCGCGGCGCGAGCCTGGCCGTCGACGCCGGTGAGGTGCTCGCCGTCATGGGGCCCAGCGGCTCCGGCAAGTCCACCCTGCTGCACTGCCTGGCCGGCATCCTCACCCCCGACTCCGGCGAGGTGCACTTCGCCGGACGCCGGCTGGACACCATGACCGAGGGCGAGCGCAGCGCCCTGCGCCGTGACACCTTCGGCTTCGTCTTCCAGTTCGGGCAGCTCGTCCCCGAGTTGACCGCCGAGGAGAACGTCGCCCTGCCGTTACTCCTGCGCGGCACCAAGCGGGCGGCCGCTCTGGCCGAGGCCCGCCCGTGGTTCGCCCGGCTCGGGCTGGACGGCATGGAACGGCGCCGCTCCGGCGAGCTGTCGGGTGGACAGGCCCAACGGGTCGCCCTCGCCCGCGGGCTGGTGGCCCGTCCGCAGGTGCTCTTCGCCGACGAGCCGACCGGCGCGCTGGACTCGCTCACCGGCGAGCAGGTGATGGAGCTGATGGTCGGCGCCGCCCGCGAGCAGGGCACCGCCGTCGTCCTGGTCACCCACGAGCCCCGGGTAGCCGCCTACGCCGACCGCGAGGCGATGGTCCGGGACGGCAGGGCCAGGACGACCAGGCTCGCGCCGGAGCAGGTGGCCCCGTGATCGCCTTCGCGCTCCGCCTCGCCGTCAGCGGCGGACGGGAGGCCGTGGCCCGGCTGGTCATGATCGCCGGCGCCGTGGCGATCGGCGTCGGCCTGCTGCTCTCCACGCTGGCCGGCATCAACGCCGTCGGCGCGTCCAACGAGCGGCAGCTGTGGACCAACACCGGCGCGGTGAGCCGCACCGAGACCGCGGCGGTCGACCCGCTCTGGTGGTGGGACCACGGCGACTACTTCGACGGCAAGGAGATCCTCCGGGTCGACGTCGCCGCCACCGGGCCGAGCGCGCCCGTCCCGCCGGGCCTCGACCGGCTGCCCGCGCCCGGCGAGTACTACACCTCGCCCGCGCTCGCCGAACTGCTGCGCAGGACCCCGGCCGTCGAGCTGGGCGACCGCTTCCCCGGCCGTCCGGCCGGAGTCATCGGCGACGAGGCACTGCCCTCCCCGGACTCGCTGTACGTGATCGTCGGCCGCACGCCGGCGGAGATCGAGCACATGCCCGGCGTGAGTACGGTGACCACGATCGCCACCGCCCTTCCGCCCTCCTGCGAGCACGACTACTGCCCGGGGCTGGGTGTGCGCGGCGACGCCATGACCCTGATCCTCTCCGTGGTGGCCGGCGCACTGATCTTCCCGGTGGTCGTCTTCATCGGCACCGCGACCCGGCTCTCCGCCGCCACCCGTGAGCAGCGCTACGCCGCGATGCGGCTGGTCGGCGCCACCCCGCGGCAGGTCTCGCTGGTCTCGGCGGTGGAGTCCACGGTGGCCGCGGCGGCCGGCACCGCCGTGGGCTTCGGCCTGTTCCTCCTGCTGCGCCCGCTGGTGGCGACCGTCCCCTTCACCGGGGACCGGTTCTTCGTCCAGGACCTGACGCTCACCCCGCTCCAGGCCGCCGCGACCGCGCTGGGCGTCCCGGTGGCGGCGGCGGTCGCCGCCCGGCTGGCCCTCAGGCGGGTCACCGTCTCGCCGCTGGGCGTCACCCGCCGGGTGACCCCGAAGCCGCCGAGCGCCTGGCGGCTGGTGCCGCTGCTGGGCGGCCTCGCCGAGCTCGGCTACTTCGCCGACCGCCGTCCGGAGACCACCGACGGGCAGACCGCGGCCTACCTGACCGGCTTCCTGGTGATCATGCTCGGCCTGGTGGTCGCCGGACCCTGGCTGACGATGGCGGCCGCCCGGGGCGTGGCCCGGCGCACCGGCCGGCCGGCCACCCTGATCGCCGTCCGCCGGCTCGCCGACGACCCGAAGGCGGGCTTCCGCTCGGTCGCCGGCCTCGTCCTCGCCCTCTTCGTCACCACGGCGACGGTCTGCATCATCGGCACCATCAACGAGAACCGCGGCACGCTCAGCGGGGACCCGCAGACCCGGGTCGCGGTCGAGCAGAGCGGCCTGGTCGAGGACCCGCCGATGACGGACGCCGTGTCGGCCGGGCTGCTGGCCGACCTCCGGGCGGTCCCCGGCTTCCGCGGCCTCGCACTGGGCCACGACAACCCGAAGGCGGTCGGCGCGCTGCCCGGTGAACACCCCGGGTTCGCGCCGAACCTGGTGCTCTGCACCGACCTCGCCCAGGTCCCGGTGGTGGGCCGCTGCCCGGCCGGCGCGAGCGTCGCCGGTGTCCCGCCGTGGGGATTCCTGAGCCTGCGCTCCAGCTCCGAGATGGAGTGGCCGGCCGCGCCGGTCTCCGCGGAGGAGGTGGCTGCGCTGCCCGTGCGCAACGTCTACGTGACCACCGACGGCTCCACCGCGGCCATGGAGCGGATTCGGACCCTGCTCACCGTGGCCCACCCGGGGTACGGGTCCCGGACGGTCGGCGACTGGGGCTCCGCCCAGCAGAAGGAGCTGGCCGGGTGGCGGCAACTGGCCAACGTGGTGCTGCTGACCACCCTGCCGATCGCCGGCTGCAGCCTGGCGGTGAGCGTGGTCGCGGGCCTGTCCGACCGCAGGCGGCCGTTCGCGATGCTCCGGCTCACCGGGGCGCCGCTGCGCCTGCTGCAGCGGGTGATCGGGCTGGAGAGCGCGCTGCCGCTGCTGGTGGTGGCGGCGATCGCGACCGGGACGGGATTCGCGGCGTCCGCGATGTTCCTCGCGTCCCAGATGCACTACGACCTGGTGTCACCGGGCGCGGTGTACTTCGTCCTGGTGGCAGTGGGGCTGACGGCCGCGCTCGGGATCGTCGCCTCGACGCTGCCGCTGCTGAAGCGGATCACCGGCCCCGAGGCGGCCCGCAACGGCTGACCCCGGCCTCCGGGGCGGCGACCCGGGGCCCGGGCCGTGCCCCGTCGTCCGCGCTCAGCGGGCGACGGGGTACGCGTACGTGCCCGGGCGCAGGGCGGACGGACGGTCCGTCAGCCAGCTGCCCAGCACCAGTGCGGACGGGTAGAACATCGGCTCCGGCAGGGCGTCCAGCGGGAACCGCTCCCAGCCGGCGCAGGCGTGCGGTTCGGTGACCTCGGCGGCGGCCAGGCTCGGCGGCGCGAGGACGGCCGCGGTGAGCCGGGGCCTGCCGAGCTCGTGGTCGAGCAGGACGCCCAGCACCCGCATCTCCCCGGCCGGCAGCACGATGCCGGTCTCCTCGGCCAACTCTCGTGCGGCGGCCTGTTCGAAGGACTCCCCGGGGGTGTCCACCTTGCCGCCGGGCAGGCTCCAGGTCGGTGGCTCGCCGGCCGTGGTCCGGCGGCCGACGAGGACCCGGCCGTCCCCGGTGGGGACGATCACGCCGGCGCCGATCAGCGGTGCGGTGGTCAACTCGGTCTCTCCTCGGGGCCGGCGCCTGCCAGTCGGCGCGGTCTGCCAGTCGGCGCGGTCTACCAGTTGGCGCGCTCGTAGTCCTTCAGGAAGCAGCCGTAGAGGTCCTCGCCCCGTTCGCCGCGGACGATCGGGTCGTAGACCCGGGCCGCGCCGTCGACGAGGTCGAGCGGGGCGTGGAAGCCCTCCTCGTGGAGCCGCATCTTGTCCGGGTGCGGGCGCTCGTCGGTGATCCAGCCGGTGTCGACGGCGGTCATCAGGATGCCGTCCGCCTGGAACATCTCCTCCGCGCTGGTGCGGGTGAGCATGTTCAGCGCGGCCTTGGCCATGTTGGTGTGCGGGTGGCCGGCGCCCTTGTAGCCGCGGGCGAAGACGCCCTCCATCGCGGAGACGTTGACCACGTACTTGCGGCGGGACGCCGAGGCGGCCATCGCCGGGCGCAGCCGGCTGATCAGGATGAACGGCGCGGTGGAGTTGCACAGCTGGACCTCCAGCAGCTCCACCGGGCCGACCTCGCTCACGGTCTGCACCCAGCTGTTGGTGGGCGCGAGGTCGGGGACGAGACCGCCGGCGTCGATGGCCGTGCCGGCCTCGATCCGGGCGGGCGTGGCGGAGCCGGTGACCAGGGCGAGCGAGGTGACGTCCTCGGCGGAGATCCGCTCGACCTCGCCGCCCGCCTGGTGCGGCAGCGCGGGCAGGTCGACGCTGCCGCTGCCGAACCGGCCGATGGTGGTGGACTGCGGCAGCTCGCCGGCCGGCAGCGGCGCGGACTCGGCGGCGACCAGCTCGCGGTAGGACTCCGGCGGGCGGCGCACGGTCTGCGCGGCGTTGTTGATCAGGATGTCCAGCGGGCCGTCCGCGGCCACCTCGTCGGCGAGCGCCATCACCTGGGCGGGATCGCGCAGGTCGATGCCGACGATCTTGAGGCGGTGGATCCACTCGGCGCTGTCCGGCATGGCCTTGAAGCGGCGGATCGCGTCGTTGGGGAAGCGCGTGGTGATGGTGGTGTGCGCGCCGTCGCGCAGCAGCATCAGCGCGATGTACATGCCGATCTTGGCGCGGCCGCCGGTGAGCAGCGCCCGCTTCCCGGTGAGGTCGGCGCGGGCGTCCCGGCGGGACCGGTTCTTGGCCGCGCAGGCCTGGCAGAGGTTGTGGTAGAAGGCGTCCACCTCGACGTACCGGGTCTTGCAGGTGTAGCAGGAGCGGGGGCGCTCCAGGATTCCGGCGATCTCCGTGGTGGTGACGGTGGTCAGGCCGAAGGCGCCGGCCGTCTCGTCGTCGATCCGGGTCGGCGCGCCGGTGGCGGTGCGGGCGGTGACGGCACGGTCGTTGGCGGTCTTGCGGGCCCGGGTCTCCTGGCGGCGGCGCTGCTTGAGCGTGCGGAATATGCCGCCGACGGCCTGGCGGACGGTGATCGCGTCCGGGTGGTCGACGTGCAGGGTGTCCAGCTCGGCGAGCACGTCCAGACAGAGCCGCAGGCGCTCCGGGTCGAGGCCGGGACCGTAGTCGATCTCCTCCTCGGTGCCCTGGATGTCGCTGTCCCGCCCGATGTCCGTGCCCGCCGTCATGCCCACTGCCGTTCCTGGTTCGCCTCACCGTTTACCGCGTGAATGCTACGGGAGGGGGGCCGAGCGGGGCGAAAACCCGATCATTTGGAGGAACCTCCAGTCCGGGCCGCCGACCGGTGATCACGGTTTGTGCACTGCGCCAGCAAAGGTTCGCGGACTGGCGTTTTCACCTGTGGTTCGGCGAGGATTGGTCCACGGGTCAAGGGAGCCATGTGCGTCCACCCGTTCCCGGCCCAGTCCGCACCTTAGGTGTATCCACTGATCGCCGGAGTTCCCCCCATGCGTTTCCTGAACGATCTTCAGCCCTCGTACGACCTCACGTACGACGACGTCTTCATGGTGCCCAGCCGTTCCGCGGTGGGTTCCCGCCAGGGCGTCGACCTTTCCTCGAACGACGGCACCGGCACCACCATCCCGCTGGTCGTCGCCAACATGACCGCGATCGCCGGCCGCCGGATGGCCGAGACCGTCGCCCGCCGCGGCGGGCTGGTCGCCATCCCGCAGGACATCCCCACCGAGGTCATCGCCGAGGTCATCGGCTGGGTCAAGCAGCGTCACCTGGTGCACGACACCGCGATCACCCTGGCTCCCGGCGCCACCGTCGCCGAGGCGCTGTCGCTGCTGCCCAAGCGCGCGCACGGGGCGCTGGTCGTGGTCGAGGACGGCAGGCCGGTCGGCGTGGTCACCGAGTCCGACTGCCAGGGCGTCGACCGCTTCACCAGCCTCGCCGACGTCATGTCGCGCGACCTGCTGCTGCTCGACGAGGGCATCGACCCGCGCACGGCCTTCGACAAGCTGAGCGAGGCGCACCGCAAGCTCGCCCCGGTCGTCGACGCCGAGGGCCGCCTGGTCGGCATCCTCACCCGCAAGAACGCGCTGCGCGCCACCCTCTACACCCCGGCCGTCGACGCCCGGGGCCGGCTGCGGATCGCCGCCACCGTCGGCATCAACGGCGACGTCGCCGGCAAGGCGAAGGCCCTGATCGAGGCCGGCGCCGACGTGCTGGTGGTCGACACCGCACACGGCCACCAGGAGAGCATGATCAACGCGCTGCAGGCGGTGCGCGGGCTGGACCCGCAGATCCCGGTCGTGGCCGGCAACGTGGTCTCCGCCGCCGGTGTCCGCGACCTGGTCGAGGCGGGGGCCGACATCCTCAAGGTCGGCGTCGGCCCCGGTGCCATGTGCACCACCCGGATGATGACCGGCGTCGGCCGCCCGCAGTTCTCCGCCGTCCTGGAGTGCGCCGCCGAGGCGCGCCGGCTCGGCAAGCACGTCTGGGCCGACGGCGGTGTCCGCCACCCCCGCGACGTCGCGATGGCGCTGGCCGCCGGCGCGTCCAACGTGATGATCGGCTCCTGGTTCGCCGGCACCTACGAGTCGCCGGGCGACCTGCAGACCGCCGCCGACGGCCGCCAGTACAAGGAGTCCTTCGGCATGGCCTCGGCGCGCGCGGTGAGCAACCGCACCGCCCAGGACTCCTCGTACGACCGGGCCCGCAAGGCGCTGTTCGAGGAGGGCATCTCGCACTCGCGGATGTTCATCGACCCGGCCCGCCCCGGCGTCGAGGACCTCATCGACTCGATCGTGGCCGGCGTGCGCAGCTCCTGCACCTACGCGGGCGCCTCCAGCCTGGAGGAGTTCCACGAGAAGGCCGTGGTCGGCGTCCAGAGCGCGGCCGGCTACGCCGAGGGCAAGCCGCTGCACTCCAGCTGGGCCTGATCGCCCCGGCGCTCCCGTCCGGCCGCCGGCCGGTTCCCCGCCCCGGGGAGCCGGCCGGCCGCCGGGTTCCGGGCGGGCTCCCGGCCGGGTTCGCCGTCGTGTTCCTCGTCGTGCTCCCGACCGCGCGCGGTGACGCGCTCCCGGTCGGGTTGCCGGTCGGGTTCCCGGTCGAGCTCCCCGGCGAGTCCGAGCGGGGTGAGCAGGGCGTGGCCGAGCAGGCCGACCGAGCCGTCCAGCGCGTCGGCCAGCGCCGCCGCCGCGCGCGGCGACCCGCGCAGCTCCCAGAGGGCGCGGGCGCTCGCCCAGGCGGCGTCCCGGGCGGTGTCCACCGACCAGGCGCCGACCCGGTGCGTCAACGGCTCGATCCGCTCCAGCACGTCCGGCCCGGGCATCAGCTGCTCCCGGACGTCCGCCTCCACTCCGGCCAGCAGGCCGTTGATCCGCCGGTAGTCCCCGGCGAGGTGCTCCGGCTCGCAGCCGAGCCGGCGGCAGGTGTCCACCACCGCGAGCGGCAGGTCGTGCTGGATGTGCGCGTTCATGCCGGCCAGGGCGAACTGCAGCGGGTGCACCCCCGGGTGCGCCCGCAGCTCGAACAGCGGCCGCCAGCAGGCCGGCGGCCGGCGCCCCGCCGCGGCGGCGTCCACGGCCAGCAGGTAGCGCCCGGCGAACACCGCGTCCAACTCGGCCATCGCCGCGGGATCGGCGAAGTACGGCCGTGCCAGCCGGTCGCGCACCGCCTCGGTGACGGTGAGGTACATCCGGTTGAACACCGCGACGCCGTCACCCGCCGGCAGGCCGGCACCGATCGTGCGCAGGCGGCCGATCACCCCGTCCACCCGGTGCAGGCGCGGCCGCCGGCCGTGCCCGCTCGCCGCCGCTCTCCCTGCTGTCGCCGTTGCTGCCGCCTCCGTCGTACGGGGCATGCGCCACCCTCCGCGATCGATCGTGCACTGATCGCATCATCGTGGCAGTGCGTTGATCGGCCGGGTCGGTGCCGCGCGGACGGCGCGGCGGCCCGTGTCGTCAGCCCAGCTCGTACTCCAGGGTGTAGGTGTGCCGGCCCTCGTCGTCCACGGCCAGCTCGAAGGTGCCGGTGATCCCGGCCAGCTCGCCCGCGCCCGTACCGGACACCACCCGGATCGCCAGCCGCTCGCCGCTGCTGCCGGGCGCCGCGTGCTGCAGGACGAACGACCCCTTCCGCCCGTCCAGCTCGCCGGTGAAGCGCTCCACCGCCACGTAGGCCGCCGGCCCGCCCGAGCCGTCCAGCACGGAGAGCATCCGCACCGTGCTCCGGCCGGTCAGGCCGCCCGTGAACTCCTTGGTGATCCGGACCCGGCCGAGCGTCGCCCCCGGCTCCTCGTCCGTCTCCTCCGGCTCGAACGCCGTCACCTCGAACGCCCCGCTCGACCTCGTACCCATGGCGCACTCCGCTCATGACTCCGGACGGTGCGGCACCCCGCCGACCCGCGCACAGCCTGGCACGAGCCACTGACACCGGGGGCCCGGCCGGCGCGCGCACCGCCCCGGACACGGCGCCGAGGGGCCCGCCGGCGCCCGGTCAGCGCTCCCAGCGCAGGGCCAGCAGGGCGGCGTCGTCCGCCAGGCCGGCGTCCCCCACCCAGGCGCGGACCTCCGCCAGCAGGGCGTCCAGCACGTCCTCCGGGTTGCCTGCGGTGATCTCCGCCAGCCGCTCCGCCACCGGGAAGAACCGGCCCGCCGCGTTCCGGGCCTCCGAGACGCCGTCGGTGTAGAGCAGCAGCAGGTCGCCCGGTCCGGGGTCGAAGGAGCCCACCCGGTAGTGGCCGCCGAGCAGGTCGAGCAGGCCCAGCGGCGGGGCGTGCTCCGGCGGCACCAGCTCGGTCACCCGGCCGGCCCGGCGCAGCAGCGGGTGCGGGTGCCCGCAGTTGACGAAGCCGGGCCGCGCGCCGGACCCGTCCACCTCCAGCAGCACCGCCGTCACGAACCGGTCGTTCTGCGGGCGGCCCGCCAGCGCCGCGTCCAGCCGTTCGGCCAGCCGGCCGAGGTCCGGCTCGGTCCGGGCCGCCTCGCGGAACACCCCCAGGACGTCCGCCGCCGTCTCCACCGCGGGCAGCCCGTGCCCCTGCACGTCCCCCAGCAGCACCCGGACGCCCTGCGGGCCGGCGGCCGCCTCGTACAGGTCACCGCCGATCCGGGCCTCGGCGGCCGCGGCGACGTACCGCACGGCCACCCGCAGCGGGCCGAGGTGCTCCGGCGGCGGCCGCAGCAGCGCCCGCTGCGCCGCCTCGGCCACCGTCCGGACCTCGAACAGCTCACGCTCCCGGGACGCCACCAGGACGACGTTCCCCGCGCTGACCAGCGTGGCGGCCACGACGGTGACCAGCGCCGCCAGGTGCACGGAGGAGGGAAGCCGCCCGTTGACGGCCTCCAGCACGGCGACGAGGACCGTGGCGATCGCGCCGGTCACGAGCGGTCGCCGGGCCCGCCGGGTGGTGGCCCCGGCCAGCATCGGCGCCACCGCGAGCACCGGGGAGAGGGTCGTCCCCGGGCCGGTCACCAGGTCCACCACCACCGCCGCGACCAGGAGCAGCACCGCGCCGGCCAGCAGCCACCTGGTCCCCCGTGGCAGGCGCAGCGGCGGCAGGACGTCCGGCGGGCCGTCGGCGGTCACGCGCACACCTCCCGGGGGTCGGTCGGACAGCGGGCCTCACCGTCCACTCTCCCGCGCTCCCGCACCACCCGGCACGTCGGAGCGCCGGTGGGGAGGGGCGGGGCCGGACGGGGACGGGCGGGGCCGCAGGGGCGCGGCGGCCGCGCGCGGTCCGGACGGGGCGGGCCGGCGTCGGGCACCGCCCGGCATGCTCCGAAGGACACGCCCTAAGCTGGCGGCGAGATGAGACGCAGGAGCAAGGTGCCACCCGCCCCCCTTCCGCAGCGCCTCGGGGTCGACCCCGTGCACCTGCGGCTGCCCGTCGAGGGCGCGTGGCCGACGCTGCGCGCCTACCTGGCGGAGCGCCTTCCCACCGTCGCGCCGGAGCGGATCGACGCGCTGCTGTCCCGGCGCGAGATCGTCGGCGAGGACGGGCCGGTCGGGCCGGACGAGCCCTTCCGGCCCGGCGCGCACCTCTGGCTCCACCGGGACCTGCCCGACGAGGTCCCCGTCCCCTTCGAGCTGGACGTGCTGCACCACGACGACCGCCTGGTCGTGGTCGACAAGCCGCACTTCCTGGCCACCACCCCGCGCGGCCGCCACGTGGTCGAGACGGCGCTGTCCCGGCTGCGGCACAGCCTCGGCCTCCCCGCCCTCAGCCCCGCGCACCGGCTGGACCGGCTGACCGCGGGCCTGGCGATGTTCGTGGTGCGCCCGGAGGACCGGGGCGCCTACCAGACGCTCTTCCGGGACCGCCTGGTCCGCAAGGAGTACCGGGCCGTCGCGCCGTACGACCCGGAGCTGGCACTGCCCCGCACCGTCCGCAGCCACATCGTCAAGGAGCGCGGCGTGATCGCCGCCCAGGAGCTGGACGCGCCGCCGAACAGCGAGAGCCGGATCGAGCTGGCCGAGCACCGCGCCGGCCTCGGCCGCTACCGCCTGCAGCCGTTGAGCGGGCGCACCCACCAGCTGCGGCTGCACATGAGCGGGCTCGGCGTGCCGATCCTCGGCGACCCGGTGTACCCGGTGCTGCTGCCGGACGCGGCTCCGGACGACTTCCGCCGGCCGCTGCAACTGCTCGCCTCCAGCATCGAGTTCACCGATCCGCTGACCGGCCGGCCGCGCCGCTTCGAGAGCCGCCGCACCCTGGCCGCCTGGTCGGACCCGGCGGGCTGGGCCGACGGCGCGGCGCCGCAGCGGTAGCCGGCGGGCGCGCGCCCGGGGAGCCGTTCGCCGGTCCGCCGGCGGACCGGCCGTTCCGGTCGGGCTCCGTGACGGCAGGGCTCCGTGAGGGTCGGGCCCGTGGAGGCCGGTTTCCCGACGCTCGGGCGCCGTGACGGTCGGTCCGGGCCGCTCCGGCCACGGTCGGGCGGTCCGGCCACGGTCGGGCGGTCGGTCTAGGGCGAAGGGACGACCGGGCCCCGGGGCCGGTGGCCGATCCGGACGGACCGGTGCCGGAGCGATCGTGGTGCCATGAACGTTCCGCAGAACACCGACGTCGCCGCCGGACACGGTACCGGAGCCGCGCACACCACCGATGCCGCCCGCCTCGCGTCCGCCGCGTCCGCCGCGTCCGCCGCGCCGGTCGCCGTGGTGACCGGGGCCTCCCGCGGGCTGGGCCTGGCACTGGCCCGGGCGCTCGCCGCCGAGGGCTGGCGGCTGGTCGTCACCGCCCGCCACGCGGCCGAACTCTCCGTCGTCGCGGCCGAACTGGCCGCCCTCACCGAGGTGGTCGCACCGGCCGGCTCGGTGGTGGACGACGACCACCGCGAGCGCCTGGCCGAGGCCGCCGCCGGTCTCGGGGGCGCGGGCCTGCTCGTCAACAACGCCTCCACGCTCACCGGTTACGACCTCGCGGGCGCTCCGCTGCCGCGCCTCGCGGACTTCCCGCTGCCCGGCCTGCTGGAGACCTTCGAGGTCAACGTGCTCGGGCCGATCGCCCTCACCCAGCTCCTGCTGCCCCAACTACGGGAGCGGGGCGGGGCCGTGCTCAACCTCAGCTCGGACGCCGCCGTCGAGGCCTACCCGGGGTGGGGCGGCTACGGCGCCAGCAAGGCCGCACTGGACCACGCCTCCGCGGTGCTCGCGGAGGAGGAGCGGGAGCTGCGCGTCTGGGCGGTCGACCCGGGCGACATGCGGACCAGGATGCACCAGGAGGCCTTCCCGGGCGAGGACATCTCCGACCGGCCGCTCCCCGGGACCGTCGTCCCCGCGCTGCTGGCCCTGGTCCACGACCGCCCGGCTTCAGGCCGCTACCGCGCCGCCGACCTCCTGCCGAGGGCGACGGCGGAGGCGGCGGCAGGGGCGACGGGAGCCGCGGCGGCCCCGGAGACCACCGCCGCCCCGACCGGACCGGCCCCGGTCGGGGGTGGGCGATGACCGCAGCCGCCGATCCCGGGATCGACGTCGCCGTCCCGCCCGAACTCTCCGCCCGCGCCCCCGCCGAGGCCCGCGGCACCGCCCGCGACGGCGTGCGGATGCTGGTCGGCCGCCGCGACGGCAGTGCCCTCGAACACCGGCGCTTCACCGAGCTGCCCGAGGTGCTGCGCCCGGGGGACCTCCTCGTGGTCAACAACTCGGCGACCCTGCCCGCCGCCCTGGCCGGCACCCTGCCCGACGGCGCCCCGGTGGCCCTGCACCTCTCCTCCGCGCAGCCGGACCGGCTCGGCGCGTACCTGGTCGAGCTGCGCCGGGTGGTCCCCGGCGCCGCGCCCGGCCCCTACCCGCCCGACGGGTCGCCGGCCCGCCGCGGCCTGCGGGTGGCGCTGCCGGGCGGGGCCCGCGCCGAGCTGACCGAGCCGTTCACCGCCCGCCTCTGGCACGCCCGGCTCGACCTGCCCGGGCCCCTGGTGGCGTACCTGGAGCGCCACGGCAAGGCCATCCGGTACGGCTACGTGGACCGCGACTGGCCGATCGAGGCGTACCGGACGGTGTTCGCGACCGTCCCCGGCAGCAGCGAGATGCCGAGCGCGGCACGGCCGTTCAGCGCCGAGGTGGTGGCCCGGCTGGCCGGGCGCGGGGTCCTGGTCGCGCCGGTCACGCTGCACACCGGCGTCGCGTCCCCGGAGGCCCACGAGCCGCCGTACGCCGAGCGGTTCGAGGTGCCGGCCGCCACCGCCCGGCTGGTCGGCCACGTCCGGGCCGGCGGCGGCCGGGTGATCGCGGTCGGCACCACCGTCGTCCGGGCGCTGGAGTCGGCGGCCGGGGCCGGCGGAACGGTCCACCGGGCCGACGGCTGGACCGAGTTGGTGATCACTCCGGAGCGCGGCGTGCGGGTGGTGGACGGCCTGCTCACCGGCTGGCACGAGCCCCGCGCCTCGCACCTGCTGATGCTCGCGGCCGTAGCCGGACGGCCGCTGCTGGAGCGCTGCTACGCGGCGGCCGTTCAACGCCGCTACCTCTGGCACGAGTTCGGCGACGTCAACCTGCTCCTGCCGGACTGACCGCGGGCCGCGCGGGTCGGGCCTGGGACGGACGGGTCGGGCGTGCCGTGCGTGCCGGGCCCGGGACGGGCGGCGGGGCCGGACGGGTGCCGAGCGCAGCGCCCGCCGCCGCTCAGGCGGCCGGCTCCGCGAACAGCGTCCGCGCCGCGTGCTGCGTGTCCAGGTACTCGCGCACCGCCGTGATCAGCCCGTTCTCGACGGTGAAGATCCCCAGGCACCGGTTGTCGTAGGCGGAGCCGTTGGCGGCCGTGCCGCGGGCCGTCCACTCGGCGACGACCTGCGGTCCGTCGGCGATCAGGCCGGTGAGGGCGACCTTCGGGGCGCCGCCGGGGGCGAACAGGGTGCCCGCCGAGCCGAGGAAGTCCTCGACGATGGCGGCCTTGCCCCGCCAGATCCGTGACAGCGGCAGGTCGCCGGGGTACTCCCAGGTGGCGTGCTCGGCGAAGCAGGCCACCGCGGCGGGGAGGTCGCCGTCGGCGATGGCGGTCACGTAGCGCTCCACGACGGTACGGGGGTCGAGCTGGTCCACGGTGGGCTCCTCGGGTCGGTCGGGCCGTTCGGTCGACGGACCCAGCCAATCCCCCCGGCCCCCGCACGGGCGAACAACCGCACCGGTCCGACGACAACGATCCGTTGTCCACCCAGGCCGGCCGGGGAGCCGCACACTCGACCGGCGGGCTCCGGGCGCTGCCGCCCTACCGGCTCGACGCCCCCGGCGGCAGCTCCAGTTCGAACCAGACCACCTTGCCGTCCCGGGTGCGCCGGGTGCCCCAGCGGTGCGCCAGCTCGTTGACCAGGTGCATGCCGCGCCCGCCCTCGTCCTCCTCCCGGGCACGCCGCATCCGGGGCGCGCCGGAGTCCCGGTCGGCGACCTCCACGGTGAGCACCCGGTTGTAGAACAGGCGCAGCTGGACCGGGGAGCCGGCGTGCACCAGGGCGTTGGTGATCAGCTCGCTGGTGAGCAGCTCGGCCCAGTCGGCGAGCGGGCCGAGGCCCCACTCGGTGAGCGTGTCGCGGGTGAAGCGGCGGGAGTGCGCGACCATCGCGTGGTCGTCGCTGAGCGGCAGGGTGGCGATCCGGTCCGAGCCCGCCGGCCGGACCTGGGCCAGGATGATCGCGATGTCGTCCTCGCTGGTGCGGCCGGTGAGTTCGGCCAGCACGGCGTCGCAGGTCTGCTCCAGTGACCGGCGCCGGTCGGCGACGGTCCGGCAGAGCAGGTCGAGGCCCTCGTCCAGGTCCCGGCCGCGCCGCTCCACCAGGCCGTCGGTGTACAGGCCCAGGATGCCCTCCTCCGGGAGGGTGAACTCGACGCTCTCGAAAGGGACTCCGCCGACGCCGAGCGGGGCGCCGGCCGGCAGCTCCAGCAGCCGGGCCCGGCCGTCGGCCTCGGCGATCACCGGCGGCAGGTGGCCGGCGCAGGCGGCCGTGCAGTGCCGCTCCACCGGGTCGTACACCGCGCAGACGCAGGTGGCGAACTGGCCCTCGCCGAGCGCAGTGGTGGCCTCGTCCAGGCGGTGCAGCACTCGCGCCGGGTCCAGTTCGAGGGTGATCAACGTCCTGGCGACCGTGCGGAGTTGACCCATCGTGGCGGCGGCTCGGATGCCGTGGCCCATGACGTCGCCGACCACCAGGGCGACCCGGCCGGAGGAGAGCGGGACGACGTCGAACCAGTCGCCGCCGACCTCGCTGACCACGCTGCTGGGCAGGTAGCGATAGGCGATCTCCAGCCCGAGGGTGCGGTGGATCTCCTGCGGCAGCAGGCTGCGCTGCAGGGTCAGCGCGGTGTCCCGCTCGCGCCGGTAGAGCCGGGCGTTGTCCATCGCCAGCGCGGTGCGCGCGGCCAGCTCCTCGGCCAGCGCCCGGTCGGCCTGGCCGAACGGGACGGGATTGCGGATCCGGATGAACTCCGCACCGCCGAGCACGAGTCCGCGCGCCAGCAGCGGCACCATGAGGTAGGAGTGCACCCCGGCGTTCACGCCGGGCTCGACGCGGTCGGGCGAGGCGACGATCCGGCGCAGCGCCTCCTCGTCCACCTCCGAGACGAGGATCGACCGCCCGGTGCGCAGGCTCTCGGCGTAGAGCTTCGCCGACTGCGAGGTCTCGCCGACCTGGTCGGCGGCCGCGGACATGGGCCCCTCGGTGCTCGCCTCGCCGACCGCGACCGCCCGCATCAGCACCGAGCCGTCGTCCGGGACGGGCCCGGGCTCCTCGCCGCTGAGCACCGCATCGCGCAGGTCCACGGTGACGAAGTCGGCGAAGCGCGGGATCACCACCTGCACCAACTCCTCCGCGGTGCGGTGCAGGTCGAGCGTGGTGCCGATCCGGGTGCTGGCCTCGTTGAGCAGCGACAGCCGCTGCTGCGCCGCCCAGGCCTCGTCCAGGGCGCGCTGGCGGGCGGAGGCGGCGTCGCGCTCCCGGGTGAACAGCAGGGCGTTGTCGATCGAGACCGCGGCCCGCACCGCCAACTCCCCGGCCAGCGCGAGGTCGTCGTCCTCGTACGGGCGCTCCACGACGGTCCGGTAGAAACCGGCGACGCCGACCGGTGCGCCGCGCGCGATCAGCGGCACCACCATGAACGCGCGGACGTTCTGCTCGCGCACGGCCGCCGTCCGGACCGGGTCGTCGGCGAACCAGGCCATGCCGGCCTCGTCCATCCGCGGCACCAGCACCGGTTTGCGGTGCCGCAGGCTCCACGCGTACGGGGAGCCGGGCCGGAAGCGGTGGATTCCGCCGGTCCGGTCGATCGGCTCCAGGGTGGAGCCGTGCGCCGAGTGGAACGCCATCCGGCGCAGTACGGCCGAACCATCCGGCAGGGTGCGGGCCTCGCGCTCGCCGCGGACCAGGTCGTCCAGCACCTCGACCACCACGGTGTCGGCCAGCCGGGGTGTCGCGACCTCGGCCAACTCCTGCGCGGTCTGGGCGAGATCGAGTGTGGTGCCGATCCGGGCCGAGGCGGCGTTGACCAGCGCCAGCCGCTCCTGGGCGGCCTTCGCCTCGCGCAGCGCCTGCTGGCGGGCCAGCACGGTCTGGTGCTGGCGCAGGTAGAGCCGGGCGTTGTCGATCGCCACCGCCGCCCGCGAGGCCAGCTCGTCGCCGAGGGTGATGTCCGCCTCGGCGAAGGACTCCCGCTCGCCGCGCCGCGAGTACACCACCATGCCGAGCGTGGTGCCGCGCGCGACCAGCGGGGTGATCCGCACCGAGCGCGGGCGGTCCCCGAGGTAGGCCTGGCGGCGGCTCTCGCTGATCCCCTCGCTCAGCAGCGGCAGCTCCCAGGAGGGCACCACCACCGTCCGCCCGGTGGTCATCGCCCGCGCGTACGGCGAGTCGGGCGCCAGCTCGTAGACGGTGTCCACCGGCAGGGCCTCGGCCGGGTAGAGGGGGTCGGCGGTGGCGAGGGCGAGCCGGCGGACGAGGTGCACGGCGGCCGGGTCCAGCGGTTCGACGTTGCGGCCGGCCACCAGCGCCTCCAGGGCGAAGACGCCGCTGATGTCGGCGACCCGCGGGACCATCGCGTCGGCCAGCTCGCGGGCGGTCTGCCGCAGGTCGAGCGTGGTGCCGATGGACGCGGTGGCGTCGACGAGCAGGGCCAGGCGTTCCTGCGCCCGCGCGGCCCGGGCGTCCGCGCGGAACCGCTCGGTGATGTCGATGAGGGTGGAGCTGACCCCGAGCACCTCGCCGCTCGGCTCCTCCAGCCGGAAGTACGAGGCCGACCAGGCGTGGTCGTGCCCCGGGTCCCCGGGGGTGCGGCCGTGCGAGCGGGAGTCCAGGACCGGCTCGCCGGTCTCCAACACCCGCCGCATCACGGCCTCGCTCTCCTCGCCGTTGATCCCGGGCAGCAGCTCGGTGAGCCGGTGCCCGAGGTGCTGCTCGACGGAGAGGCCGTTCACCCGGGCGAGGGCCTCGTTCAGCCGGACGAAGGCGAGCCGGGTGTCGTACACGGCCATGCCGACGGGGGACTGGGTGAAGAACCCGTCGAGCACGGCGAGGTCCGCCTGGATCCGGCGGAGCGTGGTGACGTCGGACGCCACCGCGAGCACCAGCGGGCTGCCGCCGGGCCCGGCGATGGGGTGGGTGCGGAACTCCAGGTTGACGTGGTGGCCGTCCCGGTGTCGGACCGGGAAGACGCCCGACCAGCCCCGGCCGTCCAGGATCTCCTGGAACAGCTCCAGCACGTCGGGCCGCTCGTCGTCGGAGACCAGCAGCTGCGCGGCCTTGGCGCCGATCGCCTCGTCGGCGGTGTAGCCGAGCAGCGCTTCGGCGTCGTCGCTCCAGTGCAGGATCCGGCCGTCGGCCTCGATCAGCGCGGTCGCGATCGGCACCATCAGCAGGCCGTCCGGCCGCGGCTCCCCGCCCGGCTCGCCCCGGCGCGACCGGCCGGGCCCGTCGGCATCCCGCTGCTCGTTCACCATGGCCAGAGAACCGCCCGGAGATCGTTTCCACCAGCCCTGCCATCTTCCCACGCGGGCCCGGCCGCCCGCTCGTTCCGGCGGTGGCGGCCCGGCCGGGCCGGCGGGGGAGCCGACCTCGGCCGGACAGTGCCTCTAGTCCAGCGCCTCCAGGACGACGGCGTTGGCCAGGCCGCCCGCCTCGCACATGGTCTGCAGCGCGTAGCGGGCGCCGCGCTCGCGCATGGCGTGCACCAGGGTGGTCATCAGCCGGGTGCCGCTCGCGCCGAGGGGGTGGCCGAGGGCGATCGCGCCACCGTTGACGTTCACCTTCGCCGGGTCGGCCCCGGTCTCCTGCAGCCAGGCCAGTACGACGCTGGCGAACGCCTCGTTCACCTCGAACAGGTCGATGTCGGCGAGCGAGAGCCCGGAGCGCTGCAGCACCTTCTCGGTGGCGGGCAGCACACCGGTGAGCATCAGCAGCGGGTCCGAGCCGGTCACCGCGAAGGAGTGCAGCCGGGCCAGCGGGCGCAGACCGAGCCGGGCGGCCGTCTCGCTGCTGGTGATCAGGACGGCCGAGGCGCCGTCGTTGATCGGGCTGCTGTTGCCGGCCGTGACCGACCAGTCGATCTGCGGGAAGCGCTCGGCGAAGGACGGGTCGGCGAAGGACGGCCGGAGGCCGGCCAGCACCTCGGGCGTGGTGCTCGGCCGCACCGACTCGTCCGTCGTGACGAGGGTGCCGTCCGGCACGGTCACCGGCGCCAGCTCCGCCGCGAAGCTCCCGGCGGCGTGGGCCCGGGCGGCCTTGGCGTGCGACGCGGTGGCGAACTCGTCCATCGCCTCGCGGGTGATCGACCACTTGGCGGCGATCAGCTCGGCGCTCACGCCCTGGGGCACCAGCCCGCCCGGGTAGCGGGCGGCGACGGACGCGCCGAACGGGTCCGCGCCGGGCGGGACGTTGGACCACATCGGCACCCGGCTCATCGACTCGATCCCGCAGGCCACCACCAGGTCGTACGCGCCGGCGATCACTCCCTGGGCGGCGAAGTGGACCGCCTGCTGGGAGGAGCCGCACTGCCGGTCGACCGTGGTGGCCGGCACCGACTCGGGCAGGCCGGCGGCCAGCCAGGCGTACCGGGTGGTGTTCATGGCCTGCTCGCCGACCTGGTCGACGCAGCCGCCGATGACGTCGTCGACGAGCGCCGGATCGACGCCGCTGCGGGTGATCAGCGTTCCGAGGGTGTGCGCCAGCAGCTCCACCGGGTGGACGCCGGAGAGGGCACCCCCCGGCTTGCCCTTGCCGATCGGGGTGCGGACGGCTTCGACGATCACGGCGTCACGCATGGCGGCCGCCTTCCTCTAGGGTCGTTGGATTTCCAAACTTACTAGAGAGTAGTGAGTTTGGGAATCCAACGCTAGGAGGTCGGGCGCTAGGAAGTCGGGCGGCGGACCGTCTGCGTGCCCGCTCTGCCCGCAGGCCCTAACCGTTCTGCAGCGAGCGGAGCAGGGCGACGCCGGCCGGATCGACCGCACGCCGGCTGTTCGCCAGTGCGATGACGCCCACCTGCTTCTCGGGGTCGAAGGCGACGAACGAGCGGAAGCCGCCCGTCCCGCCGTTGTGCCAGATCTGCAGGTGGCCGCCCTGGCGCTGGTGCAGGCGGTGGCCGAGCCAGCCGAGGTGGGCCCAGGCGAACGGGTTGACCCGGTGGCGGACCTCCCGGGTGAGCGCGATCGCGGGCCCCAGGGGGGAGCCGTCCTCCGGGCCGGATGCCAGCTGGGCCCGGAGGAGGACCGCGAGGTCGCTCACGGTCGAGTGCAGCCCGCCCGCGCCGACCAGGTCCGCCAGGTGCCAGGCGGGCACCGGCCGGCCGCCGGCCGTGTGGCCCCGGGCGAGCCGGGCGGACCGCTCGCCGTCGACCGCCACGACCGTGTCGGTCAGGCCGAGGGGTGCGCAGACCTCGCGCGCGATCAGCTCCTCGTACCCGAGGCCGGACCGGTGGGCGAGGGCCAGGCCGAGCAGTCCCGCCCCGAGGTTGGAGTAGCGGAACGCGCGTCCGGGTGCGGTGCGAAGCCGCGTCCGGGCGAGCCCGGCCAGCAGCACGTCACGGGTGCAGTGGCGGTACGGGTCGGGCTTGTTCGGGCTGAGCAGCGCGGGCAGCAGCATCCCGGCGGGCAGCCGGGGCAGGCCTGAGGTGTGGGTGGCGAGGTGCTGCAGGGTGATCGGGGTGCCGCCCTTGGCAGGCATGGCTGCACCGGTCGGCAGTGCGCCGGCGAGCACCGCGGCGAGCGGCTCGTCGAGCGCGGCCGAGTCGGCGAGCACCAGCCGTGCCAGCGCGAGCGAGGTGAACACCTTGGTCACCGAGCCGATTTCGAACACCGTGTGCGGGCCCGGCACGTCGCCCGCGGGGTCGGTGCCGGTGGTGCCGGCGCGCCCGGCGCCGCGGATCTCCAGCGCGCCGCCGGCGAGTCCGGCGACCACCGCGCCGACGTGCTGGTCCGCGAGCCGGTCGGCGGTCTGCTGGACGAGGCTGCCAAGGTCGTTCATGGCGGTGAGCCTAGGGCCCGCCGGTCGCGCCGTCGTCCGCCGGGACGACGATTCCCGACCCCGCCGGTCTGCCGCCGGACGGCCGTTTCGGCTGCTCCCTGCGGCGTAGCAGGGAGCAGCCGCCGTTCCGGGTGCGTGCGGCAGTGCCGCGGGGGCCGGCCGGGGAGCCGTCGAACCGTCAGCAGCCCAGGTTCGAGCCCGGGACGGTGCCGAGGATCCGGGTGAAGTTCTGGTAGGCGTCGATCCGGCTCTGGACCTGCGCCGGATTGCCGCCGTTGCACTCCAGACTGCCGTTGATGCTGCGGATCGTCTCGCCGAAGCCGTAGCCGTTGACCATGGCGTTGTGCGGGGTCATGGTGCCCGGACCGGTCTGGGTGTTCCAGTACCAGAGCGCGGTCTTCCAGGCCACGGCCGGATCGGTCTGCACCAGGCCGGGGTTGTGCAGCAGGTCGATGCCGAGGGCGTCCCCGGCCGCCTTGTAGTTGAAGTTCCAGCTCAGCTGGATGGGGCCGCGCCCGTAGTACGCGGCCTGCCCGGCCGGGCACCCGTACGGCTGCGAGGCGTCGCAGTAGTGGGGGTAGTTGGCGGTGTTCTGCTCGACGACGTACACCAGGCCGCCGGTCTCATGGCTGACGTTGGCGAGGAAGGCGGCGGCCTCCTGGCGGCGGACGGTGTCGCTGCCGGTGTTGGCGAATCCGGGGTAGGCGCCGAGCGCGTCGAGCAGGCCCTGGTAGGTGTAGAAGGCGTTCCGGTTCGGGAACATCTGGTTGAACTGCGCCTGGCCGACCGGGAATCCGCCGGGGTTCGGGGTCGTGGTCGGCGTCCCGGTGGGAGTCGAACCGCAGGTGAACGGCTCCCAGTACCAGGTGCTGATCACCGGGTCGTAGCCCGGGTTGTCGTGGGTGGCCCGGTAGAGCCCGCCGTTGGTGTAGCGGACGATGCTCCCGGTGGTGTAGGTGCGGCCGGCCATCCAGGCCGGGTAGTCGCAGCTGCCCGAGGTGGGCGTGGGCGTCGGGCCGGTGCCGCCGCAGGCGCCCTGGTCGGACCAGACGCCGGAGCCGGCGGAGCTGGGGGCCTCGTTCTGGGTCCACCACTTGGCGTACCAGTTGTGGCCGCCGTAGGAGACGGCGGCGCCGCCGGTGTAGGCGGTGGCCGGGTTCCACGGCGCGGCGCAGGTGGCCGCGCCGGCGGAGGCTGCGGGCAGCAGCAGCGCGAGCGCGAGCGCCGTGGTGACGGCGGAGAGCAGTGCGAGCAGGCGTTTCACGGACACTTGATCACCCCTTGTGCGGTGGGGGCCGCACGGTCGTGGAGGCGGGAACGTTCGGCGCAGGGAGAGGTGCCGGGCAGGCGAGGGCGAGCGTCGGGGCAGGGGGCGGTACCCGCGGCGTGGGGCTCGTCGTGGGGGGCGGGCGACCGGGGTGTGGGCCGGGTGCGGGGCTGACCGAGACTCAAGCGGAATGGTCTATACCTGTCAAGGGGTTGGCCCGGAGTCGCCCGGCATTTCCGCGGATTCGGCCTGAACCGGGTGCATGCCGGCCGACGTCGACCCCGCGGGCCGCTCAGGGTGCGGGGCCGGACGACGGGCCCGCGCCCCGGAGCGCGGGCGGGCGGGGCGGATCCGGGGGGTCACCCGGTGGTGGCCAGCGCGGCCCGCAGGCGCTCGGCGACCTCCGCCGCACCCGCCTCGTCCGGGTACTTCCCGCGCGGCCAGAAGAAGCCGCGCAACCCGTCCTTCGGGTTGCGCGGCACCACGTGGACGTGGAGGTGCGGCACCGACTGGCTGATCCGGTTGTTGGCCGCGACGAAGCTGCCCGCCGCGCCGAGCCCGTGCTCCACGGCCGCCGCCACCCGCTGGACCTGCAGGAAGAACGGGCCCACCTGGGCCGCGGGCAGGTCCGCCAGGGTCCGGTGGTGAGCGCGCGGCACCACCAGGACGTGGCCGGGGAAGAGCGGCCGCCGGTCCAGGAAGGCCACCGCCGCCTCCTCGTCCAGCACCCGGTGGGCGGCCTCGGTGCCCGCGACCACCGCACAGAAGACGCAGTCCATCCGTCCATTGAAGCGAGCGGTCGCCCGCCCGGCGTGCCCGCGAGCCCCGCCCGGCGCGGGTTCACCCGCCCGGCGGCCGGGACGGCCGCGGGGCGGTGGCCCGCTCGGCTACTCGTAGCGGTAGAGCAGGGACTCGCGCTCGGCCTGCTCGATCGCCTCGATGGTCAGCGACGGGTCCCGGAGGTGGGAGAGGGTGACCTCGGCCGAGCTCGGCTGCGCGTCCTTGGCGAGCCAGTTCTCCGGCTTCCAGGCCGAGCCGCGCAGGAACGCCTTCGGGCAGTGCGCGTAGACCTCCTCGACCGCCACCACGATCGCGCTGCGCGGCGGCTTGCCGACCGCCGTCAGCTGCTCCAGCAGCCGCGGGTCGGTGGAGACGCAGGCGCGGCCGTTGACCCGGAGCGTCGCGTCCCGGCCCGGCACCACGAAGATCAGCCCGATCTGGCCGGTCTCGATGACGTTGTGCAGGGTGTCCAGCCGCTTGTTGCCGGTGGCGTCCGGTATCGCCAGGGTGTGCTCGTCCAGCACCGACACCAGCCCGGCCGGCCCGCCGCGCGGTGAGACGTCGCACCGTCCGGCCGCGTCGGCGCTCGCCACGAAGACCAGCGAGGAGCAGGCGATCAGCCGCCGGGCCACGTCGTGGATGTGGTCCACCTGCTTGCGGCGGACGAGGTCGCTCGGCTGCTCGTAGATCTCGCGCAGCTGCGCGGCCTCCCGGACGGCGTCCGCACGGAGCGACTCGAACAGGCTCGACGGCACGCGAGCCGGCGTGGCGTTCCCGGTGGTTGACGGTCTGACGGTCCCCGATGTTGTGGTCATGCCGGGAAATCTAGCGGAGCTCCGCCCGGCGGCCCCGACCGCCCTTCGCGAATGCCCCGGGCCCCTCCCCACCAGCGGTTCTGCGCCGATAATGGGGCCAAGGGCTCCCGTGGGAGGTGGTAGCCGTGATCGTCAGGATCTGGGCCGGTCAGGTCATGGCCGAACACATCGAAGAGTTCTGCAGCGTGCTGCTCTCGCAGGTGATCCCGCAGCTCGGGGAGAGGGACGGCTGCCTAGGCGGTGAGCTGCTGCGCTCGGTCTCCGACGACGGCCACCGGGTGCTCGTGGTGAGCCGGTGGCGCGACGAGGAGGCCCTGCGCGGGTACGCCGGGCCGATGTGGCGGATCCGGCCGGTCTGGTCGGAGGGCGAGCTGCGCTACCTCGCGCACCCGCCCGAGGTCTCCCACTTCATGCCGGTGGCGGCCGCCCAGCCGGCCTGAGCCGGTACGCGCCCGCGCCACGTCGCCGAACCGTCCGGCCCGGGGCCGCGCGCCGACCCGCGCGAGCCCGTCGGGGCCGGACAGAACCCTCGGCCGACGGCCGTCAGACCATCAGACCACCAGCGGTACCGGGTGGATCTCGTCCGCCGGGTGGCCGGTGCGCTCGTGGACCCGCATCACGGCTTCCTTGGACGGCCCCTCGGAGAGGCAGTAGACGGTGCCCGAGGCGGGGTCGGCCCAGGCCTGCTCGAAATGCACGCCCTCGGCGCCCTCGGCGTCGAGATCGGCCTGGTGCGCCATCCGCAGCTGTTCCTCGGTGATCCCGGTCATGCCGTGGTGGACGTCCATGAACTTCGCCATCGCCCTCGCACCTCCTGGGTCGGGGCCGGCGGTTGCCGACCGCCTCCCACCAGCCTGCGCCTGCCGCACCTCGGCCCGCCACCGGGGACGGGACGGGGCCACGGGTCCGGGGCCCGCCCCGCCCGCCGCCCCGCCCGCCGGGCGGCGGCCCGGTCCGGCGGCCTACCCTCGGAGCGGGGGCGGTCCCGGGTGTCCCGCGACGGAGAGGACGGTCCGATGCCCGTGCTTCCCTTCGTCGGCCGCGCCGACCTGCTGGCCGAGCTGGCCGCGGCGCTCGCCGACGCCCGGGCCGGCCGGGGCGGCCTGACCGTCCTCACCGGAGCGGCCGGCGCGGGCAAGACCCGGGTGGCGGAGGAGGCCGTCCGCCGCGTCCAGGGCTTCCGGACACTCTGGCTCTGGTGCCCGCCGCAGGTGGGCGGTCGGTCCGGCGCCGACTACCCGCTGGGCCCGTGGGCGCAGGCCGTGCACGAGCTCGCCGCCGCCACCGACTGCAGCCGGCTGGTCCGGTCCTCACCCGGGTTGCGCGCCCTCGTCGCGGCCGGGGCCGCCGGACCGGCAGACGCCCCGGTCCGGGCCGCGCCGCGCACCCGTGACCCGGAGGCCGCCCGCCGGCGCCTCGGCCGCGACCTCGCCGTCCTCCTGCGCACCGCCGCCGGGACCGATCCGCTGCTGCTCGTCCTGGACGACGTCCACGACGCCGACGCCTCCACCCTCCGGCTGCTGACCGAACTCGCCGCCGCGCTGCGCACCGCGCCCGCCCTGCTGCTGGTCACCGCCCGCGATGACGACGCCGCCTGGCAGGGCCGCGCGGCGGAGCGGGCCGCGCTGCTCCGGGCCGGACGGAGCCTGCCGGTCGGCCCGCTCGGCGAGCCGGAGGTCCGGACGCTGCTGGCCGCCGCCGGAGGGACGCGCAGCGGCCCGGCGGAGGTCCGGGAGCTGCTGGAGCGCACCGGTGGTGACGCCTTCTTCGTCACCGAGCTCCTGCGCCACGGCGGCGCCGAACGGCCCGGTCCGTTGCCGGCCACCGTCCGGGCGGCCGTCGCGGCGCGGCTGGCGCGGCTGCCGGGGGAGTGTGCCCGGGTGCTCGGCGCGGCCTCCGTGCTGGGCAGCCGCTTCGCCCTCGACGTGCTCGCCCGGTTGGCCGGGGTGCCGCTGGCCGACCTGCGGGCGGTGCTCGCGGCGGCGGCGGACGAGGGGCTGCTGGCGCTGGTCGATCCGGGGGCGGGCGAGTTCCGCCACGAGCTGATGCGGGAGGCCGTCCTGGACGGTCTGGCCCCGGCCGACCGCGCCGCGCTGCACGCGCGGGCGGGCACCGTCCTGGCCGGGCTCGCCGACCGCGGCCGCGACACCGGACCGGCCGGGGCCGCTCGCCACCTGCTGCTGGCCGGACCCGAACACGCCGCTGCCGCAGCCGAGTTCGCCGGCCGGGCGGCGGAACGGTCGGCCCGGCTGCTCGCCTTCGAGGACGCCGTCCAGTGGTACGGGCAGGCTCTGACCGCCCTCGCCGTCGCAGGCGGCGACGACGCCCGGCGGGCGTCGCTCCTGGTCGGCCTCGGCACCGCCCGGCTCGGTGCCGGCCGCCGGGAGGAGGGCCGGGCGGACCTCCTCGCCGCCGCCGACCCCGCCCGCCGCGCCGGCCGCCCGGACCTGCTGGCCCGGGCCGCGCTCGGCCTCGGCTCCGGCCCGGTGGGCTTCGAGGTGGAACTGCTCGACCGCCCGCAGATCGACCTGCTCGCCGAGGCGCGGACCAGGCTGCTCGCCCGCCCCGGCCGGCTGCCGGGGGAGCGGCCGTCCGCCGGCCCCGCGGACGGCGCCGCCGCACTGCTCGCCGCCGTCACCGCCCGGCTCTCCGTCGCCGGCGCGCTGGTCGAGCCGGACCGGGACCGGCTGGCACTCGCCGAGGAGGCGGTCGGGACCGCCCGGGAGAGCGGTGACTCCGCCGTGCTGGCCTACGCGCTCTCCGCGCTCTGCGACGCGCGCTCCGGCCCGGCGCACCGCACCGGGCGCCGGGCCTGGGCGGGCGAGATCGTCGACCTCGCGCGCGGTCTGGACGAACCCGACCGCGAACTCGAACTCCTCGGCCGGCGTCTGCGGTTGGTCGCCCTGCTGGAGGGAGGGGAACTGGCCGCGGTGGACGCCGAGAGCCAGGCGTACGAAGCGGTGTCGCGGGCGCTGGGCCGGCCGTCCTACGCCTGGTACGTGCCGCTCTGGCGCGGCATGCGCGCCCTGCTGGAGGGCCGGTACGAGGACTGCCCGGCCGCGCTGGCGGAGACGGAGGAGCTCGGACGGCGGGCGGACAGCCCCAACGCCGCGCTGCTCGCCGCCACCCAGCGGTGGTGCCTGTACGCCGAGACCGGCCGGACGGAGGAGCTGGCCCGGCTGCTCGCCGGGATGCCCCCGCTGGACTCGCTGCCGGGGGTGTGGCCCCGGGTGGCGGTCGCGCTGGTCGCCGCCCAGTTCGGCGACCGGGCCGAGGCCAGGCGCCGACTCGCCGCCGCCGCCCCGCTGGTGGACTCCGCCCCGGTGGACAGCGAGTGGCTGCCGATGCTGGCCCAGGCGGCGGAGGCGCTGGCCCTCGTGGGGCCCGACGCGCCCGCCGTCCCCGCCCGGACCGAGGACCCCACCGGTCCGGAGAGCGACGAGGACGCCCAACTGCGCGCCCTCGCCGGCCGCCTCTACGACGCGCTCCACCCCCACCGCGGGCTGCTGGTGGTGGAGGGCATCGGGGCCGCGGTCCGGGGTCCGGTCCACCGCCACCTCGGCCTCCTCGCAGGTCGCCTCGGCCGGACGGCCATCGCGCGCGAACACTTCGCCGCGGCCCTCGCGACCGCCCGTGCGCTCGGTGCGCCGCGCCTCGCCGAGCGGATCGCGAACGAGGCCGGCGCCCTGGCGCCGCGCGGCGCGCGGCTCCCGGCCCCGGCCCCGGCCGGGGAGGGGGGAGCGGAGACGGCCGCTCCGGACGGCCACGTCTTCCACCGGCAGGGCGAGTTCTGGCAGCTCCGCTACGCGGGGGAGGAGGTCCGGCTGGCCGACAGCAAGGGGCTGCGGGATCTCGCCGCGCTGCTGGCGCGCCCCGGCACACCCGTCCCCGCGCTCGACCTGGCCACCGCGTCGGCACCGGCGCCGTCGACGGCCCGGGCCGGGGCCCCGGAGGTCGGGGCCGACCTCCACCAGCCCGCCGACACCGGCGAATTGATCGACGCCACCGCCCGGGCCGCCTACCGCCGCCGACTCCGCGAGCTGGACGGGGAATCCGCCGAGGCCGACGCCGCCGGGGACGCCGAGCGCTCGGCCCGGATCGCCGTCGAGCGGGACGCGCTGGTCGGCCAGCTCTCCGCCGCGTACGGCCTGGGGGGCCGCCCGCGCAGGACCGGCTCGGCCACCGAACGGGCACGCACGGCAGTCACGGCCCGCATCCGCGCCGCCATCGACCGGATCTCACGCGCTCACCCGCCGCTCGGCCGCCACCTGGCGAACGCCGTCCGCACCGGCACGCTCTGTGTCTACGAGCCGGAGCGGCCCGTCCACTGGCGGCTCTGACCGGGCGGCCGCCGCCCGCCGGAGCGGCCGCCCCCGTCTCGTGCCGCCGCGGCTCACATCGTGCGGACGTTCCTCACGCCCCCTGAGCAGAGAAGCAGGACCGCACCGAGGAGGACACCATGCCCCGCATCTCCAAGGCCGAGGCCGCGCTCACTCTGGACGAGCCGGTGATCGAGGGCCGCTACGCCGAACTCGGCGGCTACACCGTCGGATTCGAGACCCACAAGGCCGACATGGACCCGGCTCCGTTCTTCGCCGGCCTGCCGCAGGACCGTTGCCAGAGCCCGCACTGGGGCGTCGTGCTGACCGGCCGGGTGGTGTTCCGCTACGCCGACCACGACGAGGTCTTCCAGGCTGGCGACGCCTACTACGGCGCACCCGGCCACCTCCCGCTGATCTTCGCCGGAACGGAGCTGATCGAGTTCAGCCCGACCGAGGAACTGGAGCGGACGTCGGCGGTGGTCGGCCGAAACCTCCAGGCCGCCAAGGCCGCCGAAGCCCCCACCGCCTGAGGCCGGCCGCACCCACCGGAGCGCATCATGACCACCACCACCCCCGCAGCCGCGGACCCCGTCCGGTCCCTCGGCGCCACCGAAGCCGTCGAGGCCACCGACGCCGCCGACCCGACCGAGCGCCTCGCCGCCCTCCTGATCGCCTTCCTGGAGACCGGCGCTCCGCCCGACGGCCTCTTCCACCCCGAGGTGTTCTGCGACCTCACCGTCCCGCAGTGGCGGCTCCAGGCGCGCGGTGTCCCCGGCCTGGTCGCCCTGCGGCGGGGCGGGCACCCCGCGCCCCGTGCGGTACCGCGCCACCGGCTGGACCGCACCGGCACCGGATTCGTCCTGGAGGTCGAGGAGAGCTGGGAGCAGGGCGGGCAGCGCTGGTACTGCCGGGAGCTGCTGCGCGCCGACGTCCGGGGCGGGGCGGTCGACCGACTCGCCGTCTACTGCACCGGGGACTGGGACGCCGAACAGCAGCGCCGCCACCGCACGGAGGTGACCCTGCTGGAACCCTGACCCCCGTGCACCACCACGCCCCTCGCCCCTTCTCCGCACCGCCGCGGCACCCGCGCCCATTCCCGGCCCGCGCGTGAAACAGGCCACAGCGGAAGCCTCTCCCTCGGCCCGCGCGGGCCATGGCACAATGACGTCAGTAGTAGCAGTGACGTTCAGCGCACTCCGGGGTCGGTGAAAATCCGAACCGGCGGTTACAGTCCGCGACCCGTCCGCAGCCAGCGGCCGGTTGACCAGGTGAAATTCCTGGACCGACGGTTAAAGTCCGGATGGGAGGCGTGCGCGGCGGACGAAGAGCAGTACCCGAGGCCCCCGGTGGGCCCCGGGAGGGCGTGCGACGGGAGAGCCCTCTCCCGGCGGCTCCGGCAACCCGGCGACGGGTCGTGCCGACGGCCGCGCCGCGCACCCGTGCAGCTGCCCCCGTCCGTGTCCTCTCCCGTGCCGCCCCGGAGTCCGCGCCCCAAGCGCGAGGAGAACCCGGGTGTTCACCGGCATCATCGAAGAGCTCGGCGAGGTCGTGTCGATCGAGGAGATCGGCGACTCCTCGCGGATCCGCCTGCGCGGCCCGGTGGTCTGTCAGGGCGCGCACCACGGCGACTCCATCGCGGTCAACGGCGTCTGCCTGACCGTCGTCGACACCCCGGAGCAACTGGCTACCGGCACTGGTGAGTTCAGCGCCGACGTGATGGCCGAGACGCTGCGCCGCTCCAGCCTCGGCGAGTTGAAGCCGGGTTCCCGGGTCAACCTGGAGCGGGCGATGGCGCTCGGCGCCAGGCTCGGCGGTCACCTGGTGCAGGGTCATGTCGACGCCACCGGATCGCTGTTGAGCCGCGAGCCGGGCGAGCGCGACACCGACGGGAACCTCCGCTGGGAGGTGCTGCGCTTCTCGCTGCCGGCGAGCATCTCCCGCTACCTGGTGGAGAAGGGCTCGATCACCGTGGACGGCGTCAGCCTCACCGTGGTCGAGGCCGCCCGGGACAGCTTCACCGTCAGCCTCATCCCCGCGACCCTGGCGCTGACCACGCTGGGCGCCAAGGCCGTCGGCGAGAGCGTCAACCTGGAGGTCGACGTCCTCGCCAAGTACGTGGAGCGCCTGCTGGAGTCGCGCACCCTCCCCGCCGGACTCGCCCCTGCAGAGACCGCCGAGACCGCCGAGACCGCTGAGGACGCCTCGTGAACTGGCTCAACGGCACCGTCCACCTGGTCGGCCAGGACGTCTACCGGTCCGACATGATCGGCAACCTGCTCGGCCTGGCCGCGCTGGCCCTCGGCTGGCGCCGCTCCCGGCTCACCTGGCCGGTCCAACTCCTCTCCGGCGTCGTCCTGGTGGGCGCCTACTGGACCGCCCACCTGAGCGGCGGCGTCGGCAAGCAGATCGTCGTCATCCTCGCCGCGATCTGGGGCTGGACCCAGTGGCGGCGCGGCAAGCGCTCCGACGGCGACGTCGAGGTCAGGTTCGCGACGGGCCGCGAGCGCGCCGCGCTGATCGGCGGCACCGCGCTGGGCACCCTCGCGGTCGGCACCCTGTTCACCGTCTACCCGCAGCTGTCCTGGGACGCCTGGCCGGACGCCTACATCTTCGTCGGCACGCTGGCCGCGATGGTGGCCCAGGCGCGCGGCTGGGTGGAGTTCTGGTTCGCCTGGGTCGCGGTGGACCTGGTCGGCGTCCCGCTCGCCTTCGACAACGGCCTGGTCTTCTCCGGCCTCACCTACAGCATCTACTTCGTCCTGGTGCTCCTCGGCCTGCGCGCCTGGTGGCAGCGCGGCCGCACGGGCCGCCCGGCGAAGGACACCGTCCTCCAGGGAGCCTCCGCATGAGCACCGACCGCGTCACCGAAGAAGACCTCGTGCTCGACCCGGTCGAGCGGGCCATCGCCGACATCGCACTCGGCCGGGCCGTGATCGTCGTCGACGACGAGGACCGCGAGAACGAGGGCGACATCGTCTTCGCCGCCTCGGCGGCCACCCCCGAGCTGATGGCCTTCACCATCCGCTACAGCTCCGGCGTGATCTGCGCCCCGATGACCGGCGAGGAGCTGGACCGGCTCAAGCTGCCCCCGATGACCCAGGTCAACGAGGACCGCAAGGGCACCGCCTACACCGTCTCGGTGGACGCCCGCGAGGGCGTCGACACCGGCATCTCGGCCGCCGACCGCGCCCGCACGGTCCGGCTGCTCTCCTCGCCGGGCACCGAACCGGGCGACCTCACCCGCCCCGGCCACGTCTTCCCGCTGCGCTCCGTCGAGGGCGGCGTGCTGGTCCGCCCCGGCCACACCGAGGCCGCCGTGGACCTGGCCCGGCTGGCCGGGCTGCCGCCGGCCGGCGCCATCGCCGAGGTGGTCAACGACGACGGCACCATGGCCCGGCTGCCGGAGCTGGTCGCCTTCGCCCGCGAGCACGGCCTGGCGATCATCTCGATCGAGGACCTGATCGCCTACCGCCGCCGGACCGAGCTGCACGTGGACCGGGCCGCCGTCACCGCGCTGCCCACCGCGTACGGGGAGTTCACCGCGGTCGGCTACCGGGGCAGCATCGACGGGGTCGAGCACCTCGCCCTGGTCGCCGGCGGGCTGGACGCCGACGGCCGGCTGCCGGACGGGGAGGACGTCCTGGTCCGGGTCCACTCCGAGTGCCTCACCGGCGACGTGTTCGGCTCGCTGCGCTGCGACTGCGGCCCGCAGCTGGAGGCCTCGCTGCGCCGGGTCGCCGAGGCCGGCCGGGGCGTCGTCCTCTACCTGCGCGGGCACGAGGGCCGGGGCATCGGCCTGGCCCACAAGCTGCGCGCCTACGAGCTGCAGGAGCAGGGGCGCGACACCGTCGACGCCAACCTTGACCTTGGCCTGCCCGCCGACGCCCGCGACTACAGCATCGGCGCGCAGATGCTCGGCGACCTCGGCGTGCGCTCGCTGACCCTGCTCACCAACAACCCGGAGAAGCTCGCCGCGCTCACCGAGCACGGCCTGAAGGTCAAGGGCCGCGAGGCGGTCCAGCCCCCGGCCGGCGAGCACAACCTGCGCTACCTGCGCACCAAGCGCGACCGGATGGGGCACGACCTGCCCGGCCTCGACTCCTGAGCCCCGGGCCCTGACCCCGGGCCCTGACCCCGGCCCGTCCCGCCGGACGGCGCCCGCCCTTCCCCTCCCGCACGATTCCACGCACCGCAGCACCGAAAGGGAACAGCAGATGAGCGGCCACGGAGCCCCCGAGCTGACCATCGAGAACGCCGCCGACCTCAAGGTCGCCGTGATCGCCGCGCAGTGGCACGAGCAGGTGATGAACGGCCTGCTGGACGGCGCCCACCGCGCGCTCAAGGAGCTCGGCGTCGAAGAGCCGACCGTGCTGCGGGTGCCCGGCACCTTCGAGCTGCCGGTCGCCGCCAAGCGGCTCGCCGAGCGCGGGTACGACGCGGTGATCGCGCTCGGCGTGGTCATCCGCGGCGGCACCCCGCACTTCGACTACGTCTGCCAGGCCGCCACGGCCGGCCTCACCCAGGTCAGCGTCGACACCGGCGTCCCGGTCGGCTTCGGCGTCCTGACCTGCGACGACGAGCAGCAGGCGCTGGACCGCGCGGGCCTGCCCGGCTCCGCCGAGGACAAGGGCCACGAGGCGGTGACGGCGGCCGTCGCCACCGCCGCCGTGCTCCGCGCGCTCTGACCGACCCGCCCCGCACGGGCCCGGAACACTCCCGGACCGTGGACGTCCACCGGACTGTCCACGGTCCGGAACTGTTTACCGCCTGTCAGCCCGCACGCCGTAAGGTGAGTCCATCATGGCTTCGAAGACATTCGAGGAGCTCTTCACCGAGCTCCAGCAGAAGGCCGCCACCGGCGACCCCTCGTCCTCCCGCACCGCGCAGCTCGTCCAGCAGGGCGTCCATGCGATCGGCAAGAAGGTCGTCGAGGAGGCCGCCGAGGTCTGGATGGCCGCCGAGTTCCAGTCGGACGAGCAGACCGCCGAGGAGATCTCCCAGCTCCTCTACCACCTTCAGGTGATGATGGTCGCCCGCGGGCTGACGCTCGACGACGTCTACAAGTACCTCTAGCACCCGGCCCCCTGCACCACGTCCAGGGCACGTGCACACCACCCCCAACCAGGTAAGGAACTGACCTCCATGCTGCGCATCGCCGTTCCCAACAAGGGTTCGCTCTCGGGTCCTGCGGCGGAGATGCTCCATGAGGCCGGCTACCGCCAGCGCAAGGACCCCAAGGAGCTCGTCCTCGTCGACCCGGACAACCAGGTCGAGTTCTTCTTCCTGCGCCCGCGGGACATCGCGGTCTACGTCGGCTCCGGCCGGCTGGACATCGGCATCACCGGCCGCGACCTGCTGCTGGACTCGCACTCCAACGCCGAGGAGGTGCTGGCCCTCGGCTTCGGCGGCTCCACCTTCCGGTTCGCCCGCCCGGAAGGCGTGGACGTCAAGGACGTGCAGGGCCTGGAGGGGCTGCGCATCGCCACCTCCTACACCGGCCTGGTCGAGCAGCACCTCGCCGACCACGGGGTCAAGGCCACCGTCACCAAGCTGGACGGCGCGGTGGAGACCGCGGTGCAGCTCGGCGTCGCCGACGTGATCGCCGACGTGGTGGAGACCGGCACCAGCCTGCGCAACGCGGGCCTGGAGGTGTTCGGGGAGCCGATCCTGGTCTCCGACGCCGTGGTGATCCGACCCAAGGGCGCGGGCGAGGACCCGGCCGTCGACCAGTTCCTGCGCCGCCTGCAGGGCGTCCTGGTGGCCCGCCGCTACGTGCTGATGGACTACGACATCCGGGCCGAGAACGTCAGCGCCGCCGTCGCACTGACCCCCGGTCTGGAGTCGCCGACCGTCTCGCCGCTCCACACCGAGGGCTGGGTGGCGGTCCGCTCGATGGTGCTCCGCAAGGAGGCCCAGCGGATCATGGACGACCTGTGGGGCATCGGCGCCCGGGCCATCCTGGTCACCAACATCCACGCCTGCCGCCTCTGATCCCTGCCGCCTCTGATCCGTGCCGCCTCTGGTCCCTTCCGTCGGCGGACCTCGCCGGCGAACCTCCAGCCAGCAGACCTCGCCGCGGACCCCCGCGCCGCGACCGCCGTCCCGCCGGGATTCGCCGCGGATCCCGGCGGGGCGGGCGCCGGCCGGGAGGTAAGCAGCGGTTCAATGGGGCGGGGCGCCGACTCCGGCGCCCCGCCCCCTTCCCCTGAACGACCCCCGGAGAACCCACGTGACCACCCCTGCCGAGCTCCCCGTCACCTGGGCCCCTCGCCGCACCCGGGCGGTGCTGCTGCCGATCTGCGGCCTGCTGGTGGTGATGTTCGCGGTGATCGCCGTGGCGCTCCCGGCGAACTGGCAGCTCAACGACCGGATCATGATGGTGCTCAGCGGGCTGCTGTTCGCCGGCGCCGGCGTCATGCTGGCGCGCCCGCGGGTGAGCGCCGACGCCGAGGGCGTCACCGTGGTGAACTTCGTCCGCAGCCGCCGGCTGGACTGGGCCGAGATCGTCCGGGTCAACTTCCGCCAGGGCGACCCGTGGGCGACCCTCGACCTCGCCGACGGCACCTCGCTCGCGGCCGTGGGCATCCAGTCCGGTGTCGGCAAGGCGCAGGCGATCGCGGACGCCCGGGCGCTGCGCGACCTGGTCGAGGGCCGCGGCCGCTGAGCGTCCGGGCCCGCCCGATCCCCGCTGCCGCCGAGCCCTGGCGGTGGCCCGCCCCCTGGTGGGTCCGAACACCGGGCCGACGGCCGTACGGGTATCGTCTACGCTGGTAAAAGCAGGGCAAAGACGCCCAACGGGGCTTCGCCCTGCCCGAGAACGACCTGAGGAGTGACTCCCCCCGTCCATGGACGATCCGTCCGGTAGTACCTACGCCGCCCCACTTCCGGCCACCGGAAGGCAGGCGGCACTGTGATCACCGCCTGGCTGCTGCTGTTCGCGGCCTTCCTGCTCATCCTGGCCAACGGCCTCTTCGTGGCCGCCGAGTTCGCCTTCGTGACCGTCGAGCGCGGGGCCGTCGAGCGTGCCGCCGCCGCCGGCGACGCCAGGTCCGCCCGGGTCTCCAGGGCCCTGCGGCACCTCTCCTTCGAGCTCTCCGGTGCCCAGCTCGGCATCACCGTCACCTCGCTGGTGGTCGGCATGCTCGCCGAGCCGGCCCTCTCCGTCATCCTCAGCCCGGTCTTCACCGGGATCGGCCTGTCCGAGGGCGCGGCCCGCGGTGCCGCGGTGATCGTCGGCATGGTGCTGGCCACGGTCGTGCAGATGGTGATCGGCGAGCTGGTCCCGAAGAACTGGGCGATCTCCCGGCCGCTCCAGGTGGCCCGCTCGGTGGCCGCCCCACACATGGCCTTCTCCTACGTCTGCCGCCCGCTGATCAGCTTCCTGAACGGGTCGGCCGACCGCACCGTCCGCGCCTTCGGCATCGAGCCGCAGGAGGAGCTGGGCCACGCCCGCACCCCCGCCGAACTGGTCTCGCTGGCCCGGCACTCGGCCCGCGCCGGCGCGATAGACGAGGAGTCGGCCACGCTGTTCGTGCGGACCCTCGGCCTCGGCGAGCTCACCGCGGAGTCCGTGATGACCCCGCGGGTCGACGTCGCCGCGCTCCAGCGCGACGCCAGCGCCGCCGACGTGGTCAACCTGACCCGGGCCACCGGTCTCTCCCGCTTCCCGGTCTACGCCGACAGCCTGGACGAGGTCACCGGCACCGTCACGCTCAAGGACGCCCTCGCCGTGCCGCCCGCCGACCGCGCCACGGTGCGGGTCGTCGACCTCGCCGTCCCGCCGCTGCTGGTGCCCGAGACGCTCCCGGCCGAGCGGCTGCTCGACCAGCTGCGCCGGCTCCAGCCGATGGCCATCGTGGTCGACGAGTACGGCGGCACCGCCGGCGTCGTCACCGTCGAGGACATCGTCGAGGAGATCGTCGGCGCGGTGCAGGACGAGCACGACCCCGCCGACACCCCGGACCTCGTCCCGCTGCCGCCCGTCGACGGGCGACCCGTCTGGGCGGCCGACGGCCGGGCCCGGATCGACCAGCTGGAGGGCATCGGCCTGTACGCCCCCGACGGGCCCTACGAGACGCTGGCCGGCCTGGTCTCCGACCTGCTCGGCAAGCTGCCCGCCCCCGGCGAGCGCGCCGAACTGCCCGGCTGGCGCTTCACCGTGGAGGCGGTGGACCGCCACCGCACCAGCCGGGTCCGGGTCGAACGCACCGGCGAAGCGCACCGCACCGGCGAGGACGAGGACGGCACCCGATGACCGCGCTCCAACTGGCCGTCGCCGTCCTGCTGCTGCTCGGCAACGCCTTCTTCGTCGGCGCCGAGTTCGCCGTCGTCTCGGTCCGCCGCAGCCAGATCGAACCGCTGGCCGAGGCCGGCAACCGGCGTGCCCGCACCGTGCTGCACGCGCTCTCCAACGTCTCCGCGATGCTCGCCGCCGCCCAGCTCGGCATCACCGTCTGCTCGCTGGGCCTCGGTGCCCTCGCCGAGCCGACCATCGCCCACCTGCTGGAGGGGCCTTTCCACGCCATCGGCGTGCCCTCCGGCCTGATGCACCCGCTCTCCTACGGCATCTCGCTGGCGGTGGTGGTCTTCCTGCACATGGTGATGGGCGAGATGGTGCCGAAGAACATGGCGATGGCCGGACCGGAGAAGGCAGCGCTCTGGCTCGGCCCGCCGCTGGACCGGCTCGCCCGCTGGCTCGCGCCGGTCATCCGCGCCCTGAACGCCTTCGCCAACGGCGTGCTCAGGCTGTTCCGGGTCGACGGCAAGGACGAGGTCGAGTCGGTCTTCACCACCGAGCAGCTGATGTACCTGCTGGTCGACTCCCGGGACGCCGGACTGCTCGACTGGGACCGTCAGGAGCGCCTGGAGGACGCCCTGGACCTGGGCCGCCGCCCGGTCACCGACGTGCTGCTCAAGCCCGAGCAGCTGGTCACGGTGGACACCGGGGTCACCGCGGAGCAGGTCGAGGAGCTGGCGCTGCGCACCGGCTTCTCGCGCTTCCCGGTCACCGACGGCGACCCGGCCGGCCACGGCTACCTGGGGTACGTGCACCTCAAGGACGTCCTGGACGTCGAGGACCGGTCGGCCCCGGTCCCGGCCCGCCTCTGGCGGCCGATCACCGTGCTGCGCGGCTCGCTCCCGCTGGACGACGCGCTCGGCGCGATGCGCCGGGCCGCCTGTCACCTGGCGGCGGTGCTCGACCAGGACGGGCGGACCCTCGGCGTCGCGATGCTGGAGGACGTGCTGGAGGAGCTGGTCGGCGAGATGCACGACCCGGACCACCGCACGGTGGCCTGACCGGCGTTCCGCCGCGGACCGGCGTTCCGCCGCGGGGGCGAGGGCCGGGAGAGGGCCGGGCAGCGCCCGGCGGGAGTTCGCGAAGCCAGTTCGCGGCCCGTCCGTTCCGGCGGTCCGTTCCCGCCCGGTCCCGCCCGCCGCAACGGCCGCGCGTCGTCCTTCGCTCCGGGCGATTCTGCTCTGAGCATGCAGCCGTTCCCATGCCGATCATCCGCGTGCAGGGTGGTCGGCATGAGGCTTCTACTGCTGGGTGGAACGGAGTTCGTCGGGCGTGCCCTCACCGAGGACGCACTGGCACCGGGATGGGAGGTGACGGTCTTCCACCGGGGGACGCACGCGCCGCCGGAGGGCGTGCGCGCCCTGCACGGGGACCGCACGGCCGAGGGCGGTCTGGCCGCGCTGGCCGAGGGGGAGTGGGACGCCGTGGTGGACACCTGGGCGGGCGCGCCGTCGGTGGTGCGCGACAGCGCCGGGTTGCTGGCCGACCGGGTCGGCCGCCACGTGTACGTGTCCAGCCGGTCGGTGTACGCCTTCCCGGTGCCGGCGGGGGCCGCCGCGGCCGAGGACGCCCCGCTGGTGGACGGTTCGCCCGACGACGGCGAGGTCCCGTACGCGGAGTCCAAGCGCGGCGGCGAGCTGGCGGCGCTGGACGCGTTCGGGGAGCGCGCGCTGCTGGTGCGGGCCGGACTGATCATCGGCCCGTACGAGAACATCGGCCGACTGCCCTGGTGGCTCAACCGGGTCGCCCGCGGTGGCCCGGTCCTCGCCCCGGGGCCGCGCGACCTCGCGCTGCAGTTCGTCGACGTCCGCGACCTCGCGTCCTGGACCCTCGACGCACTCGCAGCGGGCCGGTCCGGGCCCTACGACCTGGTGAGTCCGCCCGGGCACGCCACCATGGCCGAGCTGCTGGAGGAGTGCGTCCGGGTCACCGGCGCCGACGCGGAGCTGCGCTGGAAGGAGCCGGAGGCCGTGCTCGCCGCGGGGGTCGAGCCCTGGTGGGAGCTGCCGTTCTGGCTCCCGCCGGGCGAGCTCCGCGACGCCATGTACGGGGCCGACGTCAGCCGGGCGCTGGCGGCGGGGCTGCGCTGCCGCCCGGTCGCGGAGACGGTCGCGGACACCTGGGCCTGGCTGCAGGCGATCGGCGGCACGGCTCCGCAGCGCCCGGACCGGCCCGCCGTCGGCCTGGCGCCGGAGCGCGAGGCGGAGCTGCTCTGAGCGCGGTGCCCGGCGGAGTCGACCCGCCGGGCACCCCACCCCGGGCGCGTCCGACGGGCGGCCGGGGCACGGAGGATCAGCCCCGGCCGTCGATCAGCTCGCCGTAGGCCTGGACGAGGTCCGGCAGCCGCAGGGTGGCCAGGTCCTCGCGGCCGGGCGGTTCGCGCAGCAGCGTGAGCCGCAGGTCCCGGTAGGCGCAGGACTTCTCGTACAGGGTGCGGATGAACCGGCCGTTGCCGAGCTCGTCGATCCAGCCCTCGCGGACCACGTGGGTGCAGATGCTGGCCAGCTCCTCGGCGGCGTCCTCGTCCCAGCCGTCGCCGTCCCGGTCGGCCAGCGCCGCACCGATCGCGGTCAGCTCGCCCGGGCGGTAGCTGGGGAAGTCCACCCGGGTGGTGAAGCGGGAGTTCAGGCCGGGGTTGGTGGCGAGCAGCCGGTTCATCCCCTCCGGGTAGCCGGCCAGGATCACCACCAGCCGGTCGCGGTTGTCCTCGGCCCGCTTCAGCAGGACCTGCAGGGCCTCGTCGCCGTACGCATCACCCTTGCTGTAGCCGGAGTTGGAGAGGCTGTAGGCCTCGTCGATGAAGAGCACGCCGTCCAGCGCGGAGTCGATCAGCTCGTTCGCCTTCACCGCCGTCTGGCCGAGGAACTCGCCGACCAGATCGGCTCGTTGGGCCTCGACCAGATGGTCGCCGGAGAGCAGGCCGAGGGCGTGGAACACCCGGCCGAGGATGCGCGCGACGGTGGTCTTGCCGGTGCCGGAGGGGCCGGAGAAGACGAAGTGCCGCTTGGGCGGCTGGACCGGCAGGCCCTGTGCGGCCCGCAGCCGGGACATCCGCAGCTGGGCGGAGAGCGCCCGGACCTGCCGCTTGACCGGCTCCAGGCCGACCATCCGGGAGAGCTCGGCGAGGGCTGCGTCCAGCTCCTGCTCGCTGCCGGTCCGGCCGGCGGTGGCGAAGGCGCCCGCCGTCCGGGGGAGCGCCTCGCCGTGGGTCGGTCCGGCGCCGCCCGCCGCCGGGACGAGGGGCGGGACGGCCGGGCCCGGGCGCTCGCCGGCGGGGGCGGCCTGGCCCGGGGGCACCGGGGCGCCGGCGGCGCCGGGCGTACCGGGTCTGGGCGCCGGATCGGCGCCGCCGGCGTCCTGTTCGGCCGGGAGCGGCCCGGACGCCGGCCCGCCGGAGAAGGCCTCGGCAGGGTAGGACTCCGCGGAGTAGGCCTCGGCCGAGTACGCCTCGGCGGAGGAGGTCCCGGCCGGGCCGGCCCCGCCGCCGAAAGCGCCGGGCTCGAACCCGGCGGCGTCCTGGCCCCCGGCCGCCAACGCGTCCAGGTCGGCGGTGGAACCCGGTCCGTCGGTGTCCCACCCGATGTCGCCGGCCGCCGTACCCGCCTCGCGACCGGCCGCGCCCATGGCGTCCAGCAGCGCGTCCCCCAGCCCGTCCTCGGCCGCGATCGCCGCGAGCCGGGCCGCGGTGTCCATGAACGCCGGGTCGGCCCGGTGCACCGCACGGTAGAGCGGTAACGCGGCGGCGCTGCGCCCGGCCCCCTCGTACGCCCGCGCCAGCCAGTACCGCAGCTCCTTGCGCTGCGGCTGCTCGGAGCGGCAGCGGGCGAGCGAGGCCGCCAGCGGGGCCTGCGCCTGCGCGCACATGTCCAGCCGTACCCGGGCCATGCCGGCGAACAGCCCGGCCTCGATGCCGAGCAGCGGGTCGTCCAGCAGCCGGTCGGTGTCGCGGATCAGCTGCTCCCAGTCCTTGAGCAGGTAGGAGCGGCAGGCGTGCAGGAAGCGGGCCGACGGGTCCTCGGTGGGGGACGGGCACTGCTCCAGCGCCTGGTCCAGCTCGGAGAGGTGGCGGCCGTCCAGCCAGTGCGAGGCGTGGGCCAGGGCGAGGTCCCGGGAGTCCTCCAGCACCGGCTGGACCCACCAGCCCAGCCAGTACCAGGAGCTGAGCGGCCGGCTGTGGCGGCGGCGCTGCTCGCCGAAACGTTTCTGGTTCCGGTACATCGCCAGCAGGGCGCCGGAGGTGTCGCTGCGCAGCGCGTGCAGGCCGAGCCAGGCGTCGGCCATCCCCGGGTCCAGCCGGACGGCCGTTCGGAACTCCTCCTCCGCGCGGGCGTACGCTCCCGCCGTGTAGGCGTCCATCGCGCGCAGCCAGGCACGGTCGGCGAGCCGGTTCGGGGCCGGGCCGCCCGCGTTGTCGCTGTCGGAACTGTCCACCGTCGTCACTCACGCCCCCCGCGGTGTGCCTCGGGGCCCGGCCGGCGTCGGAGTCGTCGTGCGCGGAGCCGGCCGGTGGTCGTACGCCCCCGGGACGCATATGCGCCTCCCGGAAATCGTACCGGCGCGGCGCTGATCCGGAAGGGTGCCGCACCGGGTCAAATGCGATCGAGGGCGCGGGTGTTGGGCTTTCGACCGAGCCGCGGGGCCCGGAAGGGCGCACCGGCGCGCGGGGGCTGCGCACAGGGCGCGCGGGAGCGGGGACGGCACCCCCGGCTCACGGGGGAACAAGCCGGGGGTGCCGAGTCGAGGTGTCGCGCGATCCGTGGATGCGGCGACACCGGAAACCTAATTCCTGGCGATACCGCAGGTCAAGGGCTTGTTGAAGGTTCACCGACGGTGCTCGGCGTGATCCGCCCGGTCACGCCGTCGACCCGCGTCGCGGCGTACGGGCGGCTCGGGTCGACGGCGAAATGTGCCGTTTCGGCCCGTGTCCAGCCCTCCCAGAACTCCGCCAGTGCCGGGCCGTCCCGCTCCTCGCCGCGCCGCCGGGCGTCCTCGGCCGCCAGCTCCATCCAGACCACCCGTGCCAGCCACGGCCGCACCGCGCGCCGCCCGGCGCCGACCCCCTCCACCAGGACCACCGGCGCGCTCGGCACCGCTGCCGTGGAGGCGAAACGGCGCAGCGTCCAGTCGTACACCTCGTACGCGGCGTCCCGGCCGGCCGCCAGCGGCTCCAGCACCTGCTCCCTCAGCCGCCCGGTCCAGCCGAACGGCTCCGCGTGGGTGGCCAGGTCGTCCAGGTGCACGACCGGAGCGCCGCCGAGCGCGGCGGCCAGCCGGCCGGCGAAGGTGGTCTTGCCGGACCCCGCGTGGCCGTCCACCGCGACCAGTCGCACCGGCCCGCAGGACGGCGCGAGGGCGTGCAGCTCGGCCGCGAGCGCGGTCAGCCCGGCGGTGGACTCCCCGGAGCCGCCCCCCGCCCGGCGGCCGGCGCCCGCGGCACCGGCGCCGGCCGCCCCGGCGGTGCGCACATCGGACCGACCCCAGGACGGGGGTTCGAAGGTTTCGGAAGCAGCCACAATGGCCAGCCTACGGCGGCCCGCATGCCGATACGGACAGTGATCCCCCGCAGGTCGTGACGGCAGTGCCGGGAATCGGGCATACTCGCATCGCCACGCTTGTGAACGGCCGTTCACCGCAATCCGGTGCCGGTCGGTCCGACCAGCCACACCCGCGTCGGGCCCGCCACTCCGGGGCCCGGTGCCCGAACGAGGAGGCGACCAGCCGCCATGACCACCTCCCCTGCGAAAGCCGTGGACCGTCAGCTCCCCAGCGAGGAGGCCCGCGAGCTGCTGGGCCTGACCCGGGAGCTGGTCCAGCGCGAGCTGCTGCCGCGCGCGGCGGAGGACGAGGCCGCCGGCCGCTTCCCGCGCGAGGTCTTCCGCACCCTCGGCGCGGCCGGCCTGCTCTCGCTCCCGTACGAGGAGAAGTACGGCGGCGGCGACCAGCCGTACGAGGTCTACCTGCAGGTGCTGGAGGAGCTGTCGGCCGGCTGGCTGGCGGTCGGCCTCGGTGTCAGCGTGCACACCCTCTCCTGCCACGCCCTGGCCACCTTCGGCACGGAGGAGCAGCGCGCCGAGTGGCTGCCGGGCATGCTCTCCGGCGACCAGCTCGGCGCGTACTGCCTCTCCGAGCCGCAGTCCGGCTCCGACGCCGCCGCGCTGCGCACCCGCGCCGACCTGGACGGCGACGACTACGTGGTCAGCGGCACCAAGGCGTGGATCACCCACGGCGGGCAGGCCGACTTCTACAGCGCCCTGGTGCGCACCGGCGAGCCGGGCTCGCGCGGCATCAGCTGCCTGCTGGTGCCGGGTGTCACGGCCGGCCTCTCGGCGGCCCCGCCGGAGCAGAAGATGGGCATGCGCTCCTCGCCGACCGCCCAGCTGCACTTCGACGGCGCCCGGGTGCCCCGCGAGCGGCTGATCGGCACGGAGGGGCAGGGCTTCCAGATCGCACTCGCCGCACTGGACTCCGGCCGCCTCGGCATCGCCGCCTGTGCGATCGGCGTGGCCCAGGCCGCGCTGGACCTCGCCGTCGAGTACGCGCGCACCCGCCGCCAGTTCGGCCGCCCGATCGCCGACTTCCAGGGCCTGTCCTTCATGCTCGCCGACATGGCGACCCAGATCGAGGCCGGCCGCTCGCTCTACCTGTCCGCCGCGCGGCTGCGCGACGCGGGCCGGCCGTTCTCCAAGGAGGCGGCGATGGCCAAGCTGTTCTGCACCGACACCGTGATGCGGGTGACCACCGACGCCGTGCAGGTCCTCGGCGGCTACGGCTACACCCAGGACTTCCCGGCCGAGCGCTACATGCGCGAGGCCAAGGTGCTGCAGATCGTCGAAGGCACCAACCAGATCCAGCGGCTGGTGATCGGCCGTCACCTGACGAAGGGCTGATCCGTCGCCGGCCGGCCGGCGTGCGCGACGGTGGCCCGTCCGGGGATCCCCGGACGGGCCACCGTCGTTCCGGGGGAATCGCGGGCGTCCCGGAGGGGGGCGGAACGGCCGCTTGGAATTCCGGTATCGCCGTGGGGTGCATTCCCGGAGCCGCCCCGGGGATCCCCGGTCCGGGACGGCGAAAAGCGGCGGTCTCCGGGGCGGGGAAATCCGCCCCGGAAACCGCCGGGGTGCCGCTGGGCGGCGCCTGATCAGGCCGCGATCTTCCTCATGCTGAATTCACGGTCGGCGGCGTCGTCGCTCTGCAGCTCGGCCACCCAGGCCTCGAAATCGGCGATCTCCTCCAGGCTCGGCGCCGGACGGACCGCCTCGATGAGGGCAGTGCTCATGGAAATGTCACCCCCGTTCTTCCTGAGTTCCTGCTGTGGGCTGGAAGGCCGTTGATCAGGCCTTCTTGCTCGAGTTGATGTCGAAATCGGTCACCCAGGCCTCGAAGGCCGCGAGCTCCTCGTCGGTCGGAGCGATGCGCGTAGCCATGTCTGTCACCCCCGTTCGTGCGATATGTTCCGGAGATCGGGAGGGGCGCCCCTGAATGCCCGGAGGGATCATCCGGAGGCGCTTCCCGGATGACGCTCGAATTCAGCGCATCTTCATCGAGTTGATGTCGTACTCGGTGACCCAGGCCTCGAAGGCCGCGATCTCCTCGTCGGTCGGAGCCGGACGGGTAGCCATGGATTTCCACCCCCTTTCCTTGATCGACTGCGGGGCGACGCTAGCACGTTGCATGTCCACATCAGCAACGTGATGCGGGTCACATGTCCGGAGTGTTTGCGGCGATCGTCACGCTCGACTGCGTACATGTCATGACGTAGAGTCTGGCGAAGATCATCCAGTCGACGCCGCCGGGGTGCCGGAGTGCCGCACCCCAGGTCGGCCGGGCCGCAGCACGCCTGTGCGCGAGCCGGGACCACGGACATCGAGCGCCAGTGAAGCGCCGTCACCGGGCGGACCGGTCCGTCGACCTGCACATCGGAGGGGGAGTCCCAATGCCTGTCGAGGCGATCGGAGCCGACCTGCGTGCCTTCGCGGCCGTGGACGAGGCCGAGGATCCGCTGCCGCTGATCCGGGCGCTGGACGAGGGCAAGGCCTACCCGGGCATGCGCACCGCCGAGGAGGCCATCATGGCCGAGCTGCGGCTGGAGGGCGCCACGGCGGTGCTGGACGTCGGCTGCGGGCTGGGCGCCGACGCGATCGCGATGGCCGGGCGGGTGCCGCAGGGTGCCCGGGTCACCGGGCTCGACCTCAGCCGCACCATGGTCGCCGAGGCCCGGCTGCGCGCCGCCCGGGTCGGTGCGGCGGTCTCCTTCGAGGTCGGCAGCGCGCTCGACCTCCCCTTCCGGGGCGGCGAGTTCGACCGTTGCCGGGCGCAGACCCTGCTGCAGCACGTGCCCGACGCGCCGCGCGCGATCGCCGAGATCGCCCGGGTCCTGCGGCCCGGCGGCCGAGCGGTGGCCTTCGAGTTCGACCTCGGCACGACCGTGCTCGACCACCCCGACCGGGCGACCACCCGGACGATCCTCGACTACGTCACCGACGCGGCGCTCCAGGGCTGGATCGGCCGTCAGCTGCCCAGGCTCTACCGGGAGGCCGGCTTCACCGGGGTCGCGGTCCACCCGCACCCGGTGCCCAACGACCTCGCGTTCTTCCTGTTCACCATGCGGCGGCCGCTCGCCCAGCTGGTCAAGGACCGGGTGCTGACCGCCCGCCAGGTGGTCGCCTGGAAGGACCGGCTCGAGCAGCTGCACGAGGACGGTCACTACCTCGGCGGCACCACCGGATACCTGGTGTCGGCCACCAAGGCCTGACCCCCGGCCCCGACTCCCGGCCCACCGCGCCCGGCTTACCGCGCCCGGCCCACCACGCCCGGCCCCGGCCCGGCGCCGCCGCGCTCCCGAGACCTCACCCGCAGTTCCGTACCAGCGAGAGAAGTGTGCTTCCCCGTGCCCAGACGGCAAGACGGCGATCCGCCCCTGACCGAGACACCCCCGACCCCCGGCGGGGCCGAACCGCGCTCCCGCCTCGCGGCTCTGGCCGCCCGGCTGCATGACCGGGACGAGTGGAAGTTCTTCGCCGTCCTGCCCCGCGCTCACCGTGGCCTGGCCGTCGCCTGGTGGTCGCTGATCCTGGTGCGCGGCGCCCTGCCCGCCCTGTTCGCCGTCACCACCGGCCTGCTGGTGGACGCGATCGGCGACGGCACCTCGCTGACCGGCCCGCTCTGCGCCGCCGGCACGGTGTTCGTCCTGCTCCGGATGCTGGTGCCGCTGCACTCACAGGTCGGCGTCGCCCTCGGGGAGCGCCTCTCCTGCCTGCTGCACGACCTGCTTGTCGAGACCACCACGGCACCCGGCGGCATCGCCCACCTGGAGTCGCGCGAGCTGGCCGACGAGCTGGCCGGCGCCCGCGACTTCGACCAGGGCACGGTCGGCCCGCCGATGGCCATCTCGGTCGGGCTGATCGCCGGCGGCCTGGTCGAGGCGGCCGTCGGCGCCGGCCAGGTGATCGTGCTCGCCGCCTACACCTGGTGGGCACCCCTGCTGGTCGGAGGCGCCTGGCTGGCCACCCACTGGCTGCTGAGGGAGAGCAGCTTCTGGGACCGCAACACCGGCGAGGTGCTGGACGCCCAGCGACGCTCCGACTACACCTACAAGCTGGCCGTCGACGCCCCGGCCGCCAAGGAGCTGCGGATCTTCGGGCTCGGCGACTGGACCGTGGCCCGCTTCGCCGCCGCCCGCCGGCGCCTGGTGGAGCTGCGCTGGCAGACCACCAAGCTGCAGCAGCGGCCGCTGCGCTGGACCATCGTCGTCCTGGTCGCGGCCAACGGCGTCACCCTGTGGTCGCTGGCCCGGGACGCCGCCTCCGGCGCCATCGGGACCGGCGAGGTCGTGGTCTTCGCCCAGGCCGCGGTCGGCGCCAGTGCGATCGCCTTCGGCGGTCTGAACTGGGCCCTGCCGCCCGCCGCCGGTTCGGTCGCCGCCGTCCTCGGCCTGCGCGAGAGCATGGCGCAGGCCGGCCGGCTCGGCGGTACCGGCGAGCTCCCGGCCGGCGAGGCCCCGCGGGACGGGATCCGCTTCCGCGAGGTCGGCTTCTCCTACCCGAACGACGACCGGCCGGTGCTCGACGGCCTCGACCTCACCATCGAGGCCGGGACGTCGCTGGCCGTCGTCGGCCTCAACGGTGCCGGGAAGACCACCCTGGTCAAACTGCTCTGCGGGCTCTACGAGCCCACCAGCGGCACGATCGAGGTGGACGGCACTGCGCTCGGCGAGCTCGACCTGGCCTCCTGGCGCCGCCGGCTGACCGCCGTCTTCCAGGACTTCAACCGCTACGAGCTGCCGCTGCGGGACAACGTCGCACCGCTGGGTGCCCCCGACGAGGTCATCGAGGCCGCGCTGGCCGACGCCGGAGCGGCGGGCCTCGCCGACCTCGACACCGTCCTGGCCCCCGGGTACGACGGCGGCCGCGACCTCTCGGGCGGTCAGTGGCAACGGGTCGCCGTGGCCCGCGCGCTCTGCGCCGTGCGCCAGGGCGCCGGGGTCGTCGTCCTGGACGAGCCCACCGCCCAGCTGGACGTCCGGGGCGAGGCCGAGATCTTCGACCGGATCCTCACCGCCACCAAGGGGTGCACCACCGTCCTCATCTCCCACCGGTTCTCCACCGTCCAGCACGCCGACCGGATCTGCGTCCTCGCCGACGGGCGGGTCGCCGAGCTGGGCACCCACGACGAGCTGATGGCGGCGAACGGCCGGTACCGGCAGATGTTCGACCTGCAGGCGTCCCGATTCGAGGAGGAACCCGATGGCATCGCCGGCTGACAAGACCAAGGCCGCCGACCCGCTGCCGTCGTCCGTCCGGGCGCTGGCGCGCTCGCTGCGGCTCGGCTACCAGGCCAGCCCGCTGCTGATCGTGGTGGCCTTCGGGACCACGGTGGCCGCGGCCGCCCCCGACGCGCTGTTCGCGGCCGGCCTGGCCGCGCTGCTGCACGGGGTGCTCACCCAGGACGACGGCCGGATCCTCGCCGCCGCGCTCCTCCTCGGCGCCCTCGCCACGGGCAGCTGGCTGCTCGGCATCGTCAGCGACCGGGCCAACCGTCGCTTCGCCGACCGGGCCGCGGTCTACGTCGAGTCGCACGTCGCCCGGCTGCAGTCGGCGGTGACCACCCTGGAGCACCACGAGCGGCCCGAGCACGCGGACCGCATCTCCGTGCTGCGCAACCACGCCGGCGCGCTGAGCTACCTCTACCAGGAGCTCTTCGGCACCGTCGGCGTCCTCGTCCGGCTGGCCATCACCCTGCTGCTGCTGATGTCGGTGGACCCGCTGCTCGGCCTGCTGGGCGTGTTGGCCGTCCCGGGCGTGCTGGTGTCCGGCTGGCGTTCCGGCGTCGACAAGAAGGCCGAGGAGGCGGGCGCCCAGCACGAGCGCCGGGCCCGCCACCTCTTCACCCTCGCCACCTCGGCCGCGGCAGGCAAGGAGATCCGGGTCGCCGGCGTCCAGCGCTGGCTCCACGACGCCCGGCACGACGCCTGGAACCGCCGCTACCGGCCGCTGGCCCGTTCCCGCTGGACCACCGCGGTCTGGCAGGCCGCCTCCCACGCACTGTTCGGCGCCGCCTTCGTGCTGGCCGTCGCGCACGTCGCCGGAGGCTCCGGCTCGGCGGCCGCCGACAGTCTGCTGCTGCTCACCGCGGGCAGCCGGCTGGCCCAGTACGTCGGACAGACCGTCACCCAGACCCAGTTCTACCGGACCATCTGGCTCGACGTCTCGCGCCGGCTGACCTGGCTGGAGGACCTCGCCGCCGCCGACCGGGCCGCGGCCGATCTGCCCGTGCCCGCCCGCCTCACCGAAGGCATCCGGCTGGAGCGCGTCGGCTTCCGCTACCCCGGCTCCGAGCAGGCCGTCCTGGAGGACGTCACCCTGGAGCTGCCCGCCGGCAAGGTCGTCGCCGTGGTCGGCGAGAACGGCGCCGGCAAGACCACCCTGGTCAAGCTGCTCTGCCGGTTCTACGCCCCGACCGCGGGGACGATCACCGTGGACGGCGCCGACCTCGCCCGGATCTCCCCGGCCGGTTGGCGGGAGCGGATCAGCGGCGCGTTCCAGGACTTCTTCAAGTTCGAGTACCCGGTCCGGCAGTCCGTCGGTCTCGGCGACCTCCCGCGTCTCGACGATCCCGCCGCCGCCCGGGCCGGCATCGCCCGCGCCGGGGCCGAGGAGCTGGTCGACGGCCTCCCCGACGGCCTGGACACCCAGCTCGGCCCGACCTGGGAGAACGGCGTCGACCTGTCCCACGGCCAGTGGCAGAAGGTCGCCCTGGCCCGTGGCTTCGTGCGCGAGGAACCGCTGCTGCTGGTGCTGGACGAACCGACCTCCGCGCTCGACGCCGAGGTGGAGCACGAGCTCTTCGAGCGCTACGCCGAGGCCGCCCGTGCCGCCGCCGGCGACGGCTCCGGCCGGATCACCGTCCTGGTCTCGCACCGCTTCTCGACCGTGCGGATGGCGGACGTCATCGTCGTCCTGGACGGCTCACGGGTCGCCGAGTACGGCTCGCACGCCGAACTGATGGCGCGCGGCGGTCAGTACAGCGAGCTGTACGGCATCCAGGCGGCCTCGTACCAGGCGGGCGCGCGTGCCGTCCCCGCCGAGGCGCACTGATGGCCGGGCCCGCCCGCGCCGCCCGGCCGGTGGCCGACGAGCGGACCCTGCGCGCGCTCGTCGGCCGGATCGGGCGCGTGCCCGACCGGTACCGGGAGTTCGGGCAGACCGCTGCCGAGGCCGCCTGGCAGCACGGCATCGACGCGCCGCTGCTCGGCACGCTCACCGAGCTGGGCCTGCCGTGCCGACCGGCCGCCGACGGCCCCCGCTACGACCAGCTCGACCTCGCCAACGTCTCGTTGTCGCTCGCCCTGCCCTCCGCGCGGTTCATGGCCATGCGCGGCTGGGCGGCGGCGATCCGCTCGGCCGCCCGGGCCTCCGGCGCCACCGCCTACACCGTGGACGTGCTGCCGGCCTGTCCGCCCGGCCCGCGCGCGCACGACTGCAACCCCGCTGCGGCACCGCTGCTGCGCGAGCAGCCGGGCTTCGCCGGACCGGCCGGCGGCCCCTTCACGCTGACCCGGCGGGTCCCGGCCCGGCCCGCCGCGGTCCACCCGGAGCTGGCGGCGCTGACCGAGCTGGTCGCGGCGGTGCACTTCCACCACCTGCCCGCCGGACTCCGCCAGGACGTCGGCTTCCTGCGGGAGGCGGCCCTCGCCGACTGCGGGCTGGCGGCGACCTTCCTCGCCGAGGAGGCGCACGGGCTCGGCCTGACCGCCCGCCGCTCCTTCGGCCTGTTCCTCTCCGCGCCCTACTCGATCGCCCACTCCTGGCTGGACGTCAGGGTGGACGACCGCTGGGTCTCCTTCGACCCGCACCTGCTGAACCTGCTCACCGGCTGGAACCTGCTTCCGGCCGAGGAGTGGCCGTCCTACCGGTCGATCGGCGAGGGCGCCTGGCGACTCGCGGACCACGAGTTCGTGATGGCCACCCACGACGGCGCGGAGACGCCGGTGTCGTTCCCGACCCGCGCGGTGGCCTGCGACGCGTAGGGCGTCCCCAGGCCCCCGGGCCCGGCGTCCTCCGCCGGGCCCGCTGCCCGAGGCCGGCGGAGGACGCCCGGGACAGCAAGCTCCCCGGACCCAGACGAAAGGATCACCATGGCAGCCGATTCCCCGGACGGCGACCCGGCGGGTGCCGGACGGGTGCCCCCGATCGCAGCCGTGCGCGGCTACGTCCGCGCCGTCGTGGCGGAGGTCGCCGGGGTCCCGGTCGAGGAGCTGGCGGCCCCGGACGCCCTGCGCGAGCTCGGCCTCTCCTCGCTGGCCAGAATGAACGTCACCGTCCGGTTCGACCAGGACCTCGGCGACATCGAGCCCACCCTGACCTTCGAGTACCCGACCGTCGAGGAGCTGGCCGACCACCTCCTGGCGACCAGGCCGGCCGAGCTGGCCCGACTGCTCCCGGCGTCCGGCGCCGCGAGCGCCTCGCCGCGGGCCCGGCCGGACCGGAGCGACCGGCCGGACCGCACCGAGCACGCCGCACGGTCCGCCGGGGCGTCGTCGGGGGACATCGCCGTCATCGCGGTGACCGGCCGCTACCCCGGCGCGCCGGACGTCGAGGCGCTCTGGCGAAACCTCCGCGACGGGGTGCGCAGCACCGGCGAGGTCCCGGCCGACCGCTGGGACTGGCGCGCGTACTTCGACCCGCGCAGGGGCCGGCCCGACCGCACCCACGGTCGCTGGGGCGGCTTCCTGGACGGCGTCGCGGAGTTCGACGCCGAGCTCTTCCACGTCCTGCCGCTGGACGCGGCCCACCTCGACCCGCAGGAGCGGCTCTTCCTCCAGACCTGCTGGCACCTGCTGGAGCAGGCGGGGATGCTGGGCCCCACCACTCACGAGCCGGAGACCGGTGTCTTCGTGGGCAGCATGAACCACACCTACGGCAAGATCGGCGCCACCCGCTGGCCGCTCGGCGAGCTCACCGGCCCCAACTCCGCCCCGTGGTCGATCGCCAACCGGGTCTCCTACTTCTTCGACCTGCACGGGCCGAGCTTCGCCGTCGACTCGGCCTGCTCCTCCTCGCTCACCGCCGTCCACCTGGCCTGTGAGAGCCTGCGCCGGGGCGAGTGCCGCACCGCGATCGCCGGCGGCGTCAACCTGATCCTGCACCCGGCCCACCTGGTCGGGCTCTCCACGTCGTCGATGCTCTCCTCCGACGAGGCGTGCAAGGTGTTCGACGCGGCCGCGGACGGGTTCGTCCCGGGGGAGGGAGTCGGGGCGGTCCTGCTCAAGCCACTCGCGGCGGCCGTCGCCGACGGCGACCACGTCTGGGGCGTCATCAAGGGCAGTGCGCTGAACACCGCCGGGCGCACCTCGGGCTACACCGTGCCCAACCCGGCGCGCCAGTGCGACCTGGTCACCGCGGCGGCCGAGCGGGCCGGGGTCGATCCCGCGACCCTCTCCTACGTGGAGGCCCACGGCACCGGCACCGCCCTCGGCGACCCCCTGGAGATCGCCGGCCTGGCCCGCGCACTGGCCCCCGGGCGCCCTGCCGACCGGCCCTGCCCGGTCGGATCGCTGAAGGCGAACATCGGACACCTGGAGGGCGCCGCCGGCGTGGCCGGACTCACCAAGGTCCTGCTCCAGCTGAAGTACGGACAGCTCGCGCCCTGCATCGGGCTGGAGGACCTCAACCCCCGGATCGACACCCCGGTGGTGCGGTTCCCCCGGGAGACCGAGGCGTGGGTGGCGGCGCCGGGGGCGCCGCGGCGCGCCGGGGTGAGCGCCTTCGGGGCCGGTGGAGCCAACGCGCACCTGATCCTGGAGGAGTACCGGCCGGCCGCGACCGGGGTCGAGGAGGAGCCCGTCCCGGAGGAGGAGCAGCTGGTGCTGCTCTCCGCCCGCACCGGGGAGCGGCTGCGCGTGCTCGCCGCCGCCCTCGCCCGGTCCCTGTCCGAGGAGCCGGCCGGGCCGGCCGGGCTGGCCGGGCTCGCGTACGGCTCGCAGGTCGGCCGCCGGGAGCTGGCCGCGCGGCTCGCCGTCACCGCGCGCGACCGGGCCGGCCTCCGCGCCGCGCTGGAGGCCTTCGTCGCCGGGCGGTCCGCGCCCGGGCTGCGGACGGGTGCCGTGCGCACCGACGCCGGGCCCGGCGGCCTGCTCGACGACGAGGACGGGCGTACCTACCTGGACGCCCTGGTGGCCAAGCGACGGCTGGACCGGCTGGCCGCGCTCTGGGTCGACGGCGTGCCGGTCGACTGGACCCGGCTCTGGCCGGCGCCCGCCCCGCGCCGGGCGGCGCTGCCGCCGTACCCGTTCGAGCCGCGGCGTTTCTGGGTCGACCCGGCGGAACCGTTCGGCGCCCCGGGGGAAGCCGGCGACGAGGGCGGGTCCCGGGACGCGGCGGCGCCGGTCGGTGCGGTGCCGGACCCTGCCGCGGACGGCCCCGCCACCGCCGTCGAGGAGGTCCTGCGGCAGGTGGCCGCCGGCTTCCTGCTGATCGACCCCGCCGGGGTCGACGTCGAGGCCGACCTGATGGAGCTCGGCTTCGACTCCATCGCCCTGGTCCTGCTGACCGCCCAGGTGGGCGAGGCGTTCGGCATCGAGCTGGACCCGCTGCAGGTCCTGGACCACCCGACGCTGGCCGCGCTGCGCACCTTGCTGATGACGGAGCACCCGGAGGCCGTGGCGGCCCGGCCGGGCGTTCACGGCCTGCCCGGCACCGCGCGCTGACCACGCCCGGCGGCGCCGACCGCGCCCCGACCGACGAGAGAGTGGAGAACCCGATGCACGACCAGGTGGCGCAGCTGCCGGACCGCAGCCGGACGATCGAGGAGGTGGTCGCCCGGACCCTGCTGATCCCCGGCCGTCACCGGGACTTCGACGTCCCGCGGGCGATGCTGGCGAAGGCCTACGCCATCGACGCCGAACTGCTGGCCGACCTGCTCGACGCCGGCCTGCCGCACCAGGGCGGCGGCGAGGAGCTGCGGCTCAACTCGTTCGACCTGGAGAACGTGACCGTCGAGCTGGAGCTCAACTGCCCCAACTGGATGCTGATGAAGACCCTCGCCCGGGCCTTCGACGGCGAGCTCGGCAAGGACAGCAGCAGCGCGTACGCCTTCCGCACCACCGGCCGCTGCCCGGAGCCCGGCCACCCCGGCGAGTGCGAATTCGCCCCCAGCGCCATGCTGGACGCGACCCCGGGCTCCGGCGAGGTGACGTGGGACAGCCCGCTCTCCTTCACCCGCCGGGTCCGGCTGCCGGAGGAGGAGTACTGGTTCGACGACACCGCGCGGGCCCTGTTCGAGCCCGTCCACCGGCTGACCTTCCACCTGCTGCCGCACGAGCTGTCCACCGACGTCGGTTTCGCCCGCGAGACCGGGCTGGCCGACTGCCGGCTGGCCAGCCACGTCCTGCTGGCCGAGACCCGCGACGCCGGGGCGGAGGTCCGCGGCGCCAGCGGTCTGATCATGGCCGCGCCCTTCCCGCTCCAGCACATGTGGATCGAGGTCAGGACGGCCGACGGCTGGACGGCGGCCGACCCCTTCTTCCTCCGTACGCTGGCCGGCTGGCGGATCCTCGACCCGCGGGTCTGGCCGGAGCACCGCTCGCCGCGACGGATCTACTGGCCGATCGACGGTGCTCCCGCGCCGGAGGACATCGTGCTGGTCACCCACCGGGGCGAGCGGGCGTCGAGCTCCAGCCGGATCGTCAACTGGCAGCCGCAGCAGCCGTAGCGCTCGTGGAGGTCGAGGCGGCTCGGTCGGGCGCACCGGCCACCGCCGAGGGCCCGGGACCGTGCTGGTCCCGGGCCCTCGGCAGCCGTGCGGGCGGTCGCCCGCAGCTCCGCGCACCGGATCAGGCGCCCGCCCGCAGGGACTCGGGCGCGAAGTGCTCGTCGATCAGCATCACCGGGACCCCGCCGGCGAACACCCGGTAGCGCCGGGCGGCACCCGACCCGGCCGGGACGCTGTAGGAGAGGATCTCGCGGAAGGACTCCACCCGGTGCCGGCGCAGCAGCCGGCCGATCGGCTCCTCGCCGCCCAGCAGGTCGGCCCGGAGCGGCGCCGGCAGCGCGCCCGCCGCCAGCACGGTGGCCGCCCGGACGTACACCCGGCCCGAATCGGCCCCGACGAGGTGGGTGGTGCGCGACAGCAGCGGTCCGGCGGCGGGTGCCAGCAGCCCGGTGACGTCCTCCGCGGGCGGTGCGGGCGCGTGGGCGAGCCGGGCGGTGACGATGCGCTCGCCCACCACCTGTTCCACCAGCGGCGTCACGGTGCCGTCGCAGGTCAGGATCAGCCGGCCGACCAGGTCGAGGCGGGCCAGCTCCGGCGGCAGCGGGTGCGCGGGGGCCGCTGCGCGCCTCATCGGCCGGCCCCGGGGGCCAGCGCCTTGCCGGTGGCTGAGCGGGGGATCTCCGCGACCACGTCGATGCGGCGCGGCACCTGATGGGGGGCCAGCCGCTCGCGGCACCACGGGACCAGGTCGGGGGCGTCCGCGCGGAGCACCACGGCGGCCACCGGCACCTGCCCGTGCGCGGCGTCCGGGGCGGCCGTCACCCGCACGTCCGCCACCGCCGGGTGACGGGCCAGCACGCGCTCGACCTCGACCGGGGCGACCTTCTTCCCGGCCACGTTGATCAGGGTCCCGATCCGGCCGGCCAGCCGGATGCCGTGCTCGGTGGCGGTCCGGGCGAGGTCGCCGGTGCGGTACCAGCCGTCGGCGTCGAGGTCGAGCGGCACCAGGCCGTCCGGCCCGATCCGGCCGGCCGCCAGCGAGGAGGTCCGCAGCCGGAGTTCGCCGCTGTGCGGGTCGCCGTCGTCGAGCGGCACCACCCGGGCCTCGACGCCCGGCAGCGGTGCGCCCACCGCGCCGTCCTCCGCCTCCGCGGTCGCCGGGGCCAGCGTGACGGCGCCGGCCTCGGAGGAGCCGTAGCAGTTGTGCAGGCGGAAGGCGAACCGCTCGGCGATCGCGGCGGCCACGCCCGGGCCGAGCGGCGCCCCGGCCGACACGGCCGTGGCGAGCGGCGCCAGGGCGGACGCCAGCGTGCCGCCCGGGTCGGCGGCCTTGGTGAGCAGCGCGTAGTGGAACGGAAGGGCGACCAGGGCGCGGGCGCCGTCCGCCCGGACGGCGTTCGCCAGCTGGGAGGGCACCGAGCGCGCCGGGCGGATCCGCGCGGGGGCGCCGAGCGCCAGCGGGGCGATCAGGCCGTAGTTGAAGCCGTACGCGTGGAAGAGGGGAGCGGCGACCGTCACCGGTGCGTCGGGCCGGTAGCCGAGGAAGGTGCCGACCCGGCGCGCGTCCGCCAGCACGGCGGCGGCGGTGCGGACCACGCCGGTGGGCGTGCCCGTCGAGCCGGAGGTGAGGAAGACGTGGGCCCCGGCCGGGACTCCGGCGGGCAGCTCCGAGCGGCCCGATCCGGTGAGCCGCAACGGCGGCTCCGCGCAGAGCACGGTCGTCGGGCCGGCCGGCCCGTCCGGGTCGGTGTCGAGAACGGTCGGGACGACGGAGCCGGCGGGGGCGGGGGCCGCCGGGTCCTGATGGACCAGCGGGACGCCGGCCAGGTCGCAGCCGAGGACGAGGACGGCGTACGCGGCGGGCGCCGACAGCCGCGCGGTCACGGGCTCGTCGGGCACCTGCCGGCCGCGCAGCGCGCCGGCGACCCGCTCGGCGGCGGCGAGCAGCTCGCGGTACGTCCAGGCCCGGCCCCCGGCGACCAGTGCGGTGGCGTCCGGCGGGGCCGCGTTGCCGCGCACTGCTTCGACGATGCTGCTCATGGGCGGGCCTTTCGGAGGACTGCGGGGAGATCGTGGAGGGAGCGGAGGGTGCCGTCGGCGGGCGGGCCGTCGCCCGGCCGCAGGAGCAGGGTGGGGACCCCGGCCGCCGCGCCCTGCCGGGCGTCCGCGGGGCTGTCGCCGACGTAGTGCGCCCGGCCGGGCGCGAGGCCGAGCCGGCGCAGCGCCAGCAGCAGGCCCTCCGCTGCGGGTTTGGGGTGCGCGGCGTCCTCCCGGGCGACGGTCAGCCCGATCGGGAGACCCGACGCGTCGAGCAGGGCCTGGGCGTGCGCGCGCGAGCGCCCGGTGCAGATGCCCAGCGCCAGGCCGGCGGTCCGCAGCGCGGCCACCGTCTCCCGCGCTCCGGGCATCGCCAGCCGCTCCGCCGGCTCCTCGGCCAGCAGCCGTCGCAGCTCCCGGTCGTAGCCGCGCGCGGCTTCGTCGAGCAGGTCGGGCGGTACCAGGACGGCCAGGGTCTGCGCGTCGGTCGGCCGCTGCGCGGCGGCGAGGCGCGCGGCGCTCGGCTCGGGCAGGCCGACGGCGTGCAGGCTGCGCCGCAGGCAGCGCAGGTGCAGCGCCCAGGAGTCCACCAGTGTCCCGTCCAGGTCGAACACCACCCCGGCCGGTGCGTCCGCGGCACCGCGCACGGTATCGGGGCCGACCGGGGTGGCGGCCGCGGTCATCGGTGCTCCGTGAGGCCGGCCGAGGCGGCGGTGGGCGTCGCGTCGGCGACGGCGAGGGCCCCGTTGAGCAGACCGACGGCCAGGGCCGCGCCCGACGCCATGCCGAGGCGCATCTCCAGACGCAGCAGCGGAGGCTGCCCGAGGGCGGCCAGGACGTGCCGGTGCGAGGGCTCGGTGGACTCGTGGGCCGCGATCAGGTAGCCGGCCGCGGCCGGGCAGAGACGGACGGCCAGCAGGGCGGCGACGGCGGTGATCGCGCCGTCGAGCAGGACGACCTGGCGGCGGGCGGCCGCAGCGAGGATCACGCCGACGTTGCCCGCGATCTCGTAGCCGCCCAGAGCCGTGAGGGCGGCCATCGGGTCGTCGGGCCGCCCCGCGGACCGGGCGAGCGCACGCTCCACCAGGGCGGCCTTGTGCCGGACGGTGTCGTCGGGCACGCCCGAGCCGAGGCCGGTGACGTCGGCGGCCGGCCGGCCCAGCAGCCGGGCGGCGAGCGCGGCGGCGGCGGTGGTGTTGCCGACGCCGATCTCGCCGACGGCCACCAGCTCCACGTCGGCCAGCCGCTCGGCGGCGTACCGGGCGCCGGCCAGCACCGCCGCGACGGCCTGGTCGGGCGTCATGGCGTCCTCGACGGAGATGTCCCGGGTGCCCGGGCCGATCTTGTAGCGCTGGTCGCCGACCGGCTCGACCAGGCCGAGGTCCGCGGTCTCCACCCGGGCGGGCAGGCGGGCGGCCAGGATGCTGACCGGGGCCCGGCCGGCGTCGATGAGCCGCAGGACGCCGCCGGTCAGGCCGTGCCGGAACCGCGAGGTGCCGTGCACGGCGACGCCGTGGTCCCCGGCGAGCACGCTGACGGCGGCCGTCAGCGGGCCCGGCGCGGCGGTCCGGCGGATCGCGGCGACCCGCTGCACGAGGGTGTCGAGCTGCCCGAGGCTGCCGCCCGGCCGGGCCAGCGTCAGCTGCCGGACCTGCGCCAGCCGGGCGTACCGCCGCTCGGGAGCGGCCACGCCCGCACAGAGCGCGGCGACGCCCTCGCGGCCCGCCGCGGAGCCGGTCTCAGCCATCGGCCCGCTGCCCGGTCGCCGGCCGGCCGGCCGTCAGGCGTTCGCCGATCGCCGCCATGCCGCGGGCGAAGCGCTCGTTGGTGAAGCATTCGGTGATCCGCCGCTGCGCGGCCGCGCCCCGCAGCCGTGCCTCCTCCGGCCGTTCGAGCGCCCGGCGCAGCGCCGCCGCGAGGTCGGACGGGTCGAGGGTGCGGTCACCCGAGGGGCCGCTCACCGGGACGGGGTAGCCGTACTCGGGGCCGGGGATCAGCTCCCGCAGCGAGTCGACCGCGCTGGCCACCACCGGGTGGCCGAAGGCCATCATCTCGGCGCAGACGTAGCAGAAGGACTCCCACAGGCTCGGCACCACGTTGACGTCGGCCACCGACATCCAGCCGAGGGCCTCCTGCCGGGGCACGTCGCCGAGGAAGGTCACCCGCTCGGACAGCCCGGCCGCGGCGGCCAGCCCGCGCAGCTCCTCCTCCTCGGGGCCGACGCCCACCAGGGCCAGGTGCGGCAGCACCGCCCCGGCCGTGCCCGGCCGTTCGACCGCCCCCAGCAGCTCCAGCGCCCGGAGCAGTTGGGCGAAGCCCTTGACCGGGACCAACCGGCCGCAGCCGACCAGCAGCGGGGCGGGACCGAGCGCCAGCGCGCCCCGGCGCAGCGGCCACTGCGGGTCGCCGGCCACGGAGTCGATCTCCGCCGGGTCGACGCCGAGGTGGACCACGCTGTGCGGGGCGGTGCTCTCCGGGTAGTAGCCGGTGATCGCGTCGGACAGCGCCTGGCTGATGAACACGGTGTGGTCGCTGCCCAGCACCGACTTGCGCTCCAGCTCCAGCAGGTGTGACCGGTCGGCGGTCACCCCGCTGGTGACGCGGTGCTTGTCGCGGTCGTACGGGGTGATCGCGCGGAAGTCCTGGAGCAGGACGTTGACCAGCGGCACGCCGTGCCGGCGGGCGAACATCGCGGCCTCGGGGTAGCAGAAGAGGTCGGGCAGGGCGACCAGCGCCGGAGCGCCCAGCTCGGCGGCCAGCGCCTCGGCGGCCCGGTGGAAGCGCCGGTGGATCAGGAGGCTGTCGTCGGCGAGCCCGCTGCCCGCGTTGTAGACCACCTCGGTGCCGACCCGGTGCACCGTCACCCCGTCGACCCGCTCGCGCAGGTCCTCGGCCGCGCCCGGGCGGGAGGTGACCACGACGGCCTCCCAGCCCTCGGCCACCAGGCCTGCCGCGAGGTTGCGGGCGACGGTGCTGGTGCCCCCCACGGTGGTCGGCGGGTACTCCCGCGAGAAGACGAATACGCGTCGTGCGTCGGTCACTGCTGCCCGCCCGTCCGTTCGTTCTGGTTCTGGTGGTGCTGCCGCAGGCCCGCGGGGTAGTGCTCCCGCAGGAAGTCCCCGACCTGCCGCGCGGTCTGTTCGACGGGCGGGGTGCCCGCGGTCACCGCCCGGTGCCAGGCCACGACCGCGGCGGCCGAGCCGTCGAGGTCGTGGTGGTGCTGCCAGCCGAGGGCGGTGGCGGCCCTGCGGCCGTCCAGCCGCAGCAGCTCGTCCTCGGTGAACCGCGCCGCGGCGCCGTCCGGGGACACCTCGACCGCGGCCCCGCCGGCCGCGCTCCAGGCCGCGGTGAGGGCGTGCGCGAGGTCGAGCACGGTCGCGCCGTCCCCGGGAGGGGCGAAGTTGAAGACCTCCCCGCCGGCGACCGATCCGTCGGCCAGCCGGTCCGCCAGCAGCAGCAGGCCGTGTACGACGTCCAGCACGTGCTGCCAGGGCCGCACCGCGTTCGGGCGCCGCAGCCGGACCGGCCGGCCGGCGTCCAGGGCCGAGAGCAGGTCGGGCACCAGGCGGTTGGCCGCGCGATCGCCGCCGCCGATGATGTTCCCGAACCGCACCGAGGCGCCCCGGGTGGGGGCGTCCTGGTCGCGCAGCAGCGTCGCGTACGCCTCGAAGACCAGCTCGGCGGCGGCCTTGGAGACGCTGTACGGGCAGCCGCCGCCCAGCTCGTCGATCTCCCGGTACGGCCAGGCCCACTCCCGGTTGCGGTAGCACTTGTCGGAGGTGACGTGCACCAGCACCCCGGGGCGGCAGAGCCGGACGGCCTCCAGCACGTTGAGCGAGCCGGCGATGTTGGTGCCGAGCGTGCCGTGCGGGTCGGCCAGACCGACGCTGACCAGCGGCTGGGCGGCCAGGTGGAACACCGCGTCGAAGGGCTGCGCGGCCATGGTCCGGTGGACGGCGGCGAAGTCCCGGACGTCGCCGGTGACGATCCGCGCGCCCAGGCCGGCCAGGCCGGCGCTGCGGTCCCGGGTCTGCTCGTCGGTGTCCGCCGCGAATCCGGTCACCTCGGCGCCGAGCCGGAGCAGCGCAGTGGTCAGCCAGGAGCCGACGAAGCCGCTGTGACCGGTCACCAGGACCTTGCGGCCGATCCAACCGCCCTGCTCGGAGCCGGGGTTCAGACCCGGACGGGGGTCGGCCATGGGAAGCCCTCCTGTGCCGCCAGCGCCTCGGCGTCGACGAAGTCCTTGTAGGTGTCGAACGGCAGCCACCGCCCGTCGTGCACCACCGCGTCCACCTCGCCGCGCGCGGCGAGGGCCGGCAACACGTCCTCCTCCAGCCCCAGTTCGGGCGAGAGCGCGGCCAGCAGGCGGGGCGAGCAGGCGAAGTACCCGGCCGAGATCAGCGCCGGCTGGAGCGGCTTCTCGACGAAGGCGGTGACCTCCATGCCCGGCCCGACGACCAGCTCGCCGTACCGGGACCGGACCCGGGTGGCGGTCATCGTGACGGTGGCGCCGGACTCCTCCCGGCGCTCGGCGAGCCGGCCCAGGTCGAAGTCGGAGAGCACGTCCCCGTAGCCGAGCAGGAACGGCCCGGGGCGCAGGTGCCCGGCGGCGTCCAGCAGCCGGACGCACTTCTCCGCGTAGGGGCCGCTGTCCACCAGGGTGACCCGGATCCCGTCGGAACCCAGCCGCAGCCAGCCGGGGCCGGTCGCGATGTCCGCGGCGGGCAGCTCGCCGAGCAGCAGCTGCTCCATGGCCCGCGCGCCGTAGCCGGTGCAGAGCACGAAGTCGTCCAGCCCGAACGACCGGTAGTAGTCCAGGACGTGCAGGATCAGCGCCCGGCCGTCGGGCAGCGGGCGCAGCGGCTTCGGCAGGTCGTCGCCGTCGCTGCGCTGGCGCAGTCCGAGGCCGCCGCAGAGCAGGACCACCGTCGGGCGCCCGGGGAACGGCCGGGCGTTCACGCGGCCGCCTTGCGGATCACCAGGTCGTGCAGGACCAGCACGTCCAGGTCGGTGGAGAGGAAGCAGCGCAGGGCGTCCTCGGGCGTCTCCACGATCGGCTCCTCGTTGTCGTTGAAGGAGGTGTTGAGCAGCACCGGCACGCCGGTGAGCCGGTCGAAGGCGCCGAGCAGTTCGCACAGCCGCGGGTTGAGCTCCGGGGTGGCGGTCTGCAGCCGGGCGGAGCCGTCCACGTGGGTGACGGCGGGGATCACCGCGCGCTTCTCCGGGCGGACCTGCGGCACCAGCAGCATGTAGTGGGCCGGGACGGCGGAGGCGAAGTACTCGGTCTGCCGTTCCTCCAGGACCACGGGGGCGAACGGGCGGAACGCCTCGCGGTGCTTGACCTTGGCGTTGATCCGGTCCTTCATCGCGGGGTCGCGCGGGTCGGCGAGGATGCTGCGGTTGCCCAGGGCGCGCGGCCCGATCTCGGAGCGCCCCTGGAACCAGCCGACCACGGCGCCGTCGGCGAGCTCCCGGGCCACCGTCGCGCAGAGGTCCTCGGGGCGCTCCACGGTCAGCCGATCGGCCCGGGCGGCCACGGCCGCCTCGATCTCCTCGGCGGCGTACAGCCGGCCGAGGTAGGGCGAGAACAGCCCGGCGGCGGGGGCCCAGGGGTTGCCGCCCAGCGCGTGGTGGCCGTGCAGTGCGGCGCCGATGGCGGTGCCGTTGTCGCCGGCGGCGGGCACGATGTGCACCCGCTCGAAGGGCGTCTCCCGGAGGATCAGGTGGTTGGCGACGCTGTTGAGGGCGACCCCGCCGGCCAGGCAGAGGTCGGTGGCGCCGGTCTCCCGGTGCAGCCAGCGGGCCAGCTCGACGACGATCCGCTCGGTGTTGGCCTGGACGGCGTACGCGAAGTCGGCGCGGACCTGCTCGGCGGCCTCCGCGCCGACGGCGCGGGCGAGTTCGCCGGCGATCAGGGCGCGCACGGCCTCCTGCTGGGCGAGCGACTGGCGGAAGTCGCCGTCGGTCAGGTCGTACAGCCCGGCCAGCGCCTCGACGTAGCGCGCAGTGCCGTACGGGGCCAGGCCCATGGTCTTGCCGGGGGCGCCCATGCCGCCGACGGTGTGGAAGCCGATCTCCTTGGAGACCGCCTCGTACATCCAGCCGATGGAGTTCTCGTAGGTGTCGTCGAGCCGCTGTTCGGCGGTGGCGATCCGGCCGGTGATGCCGCGCAGCAGGGTGAGCCCCCGGGCGTCGCCGGTGTAGAAGCTGATCGTCTCGCCGTGCCGCTCGCCGTCGCGTTCGACCTCGGAGCCCCGGCCGTCCATCACCATGACCGCCGCCCGCTGGAACGGAGAGGTGTAGAAGGTGCTGGCGGCGTGCGAGAGGTGGTGGCCGATCCACTCGATCCGGTCGCGGTAACGCAGCGAGTACACCGGGTTGAGGAAGTCGTTGGCCACGATCAGGTCGACGTCCTCCGGCCCGAGGCCGGCCTCGGCGAGGACGTAGTCCGCCGCCAGGCAGCGCTGCAGGCGCGGCCCGAGGCCGAAGGCGATCTTCACCCGGGTGAGGCGTTCCTCCTCGACCGCGGCCACGATCCGGCCGTCCTCCACCAGGCAGGCGGCGAAATCGTGGTGGGACCCTCCGAGTCCGAGAATGCGCACGGGGGTTGTTCTCCTTACTAGTTCGGACACGCGGTGCGGGATCGGCGGCGCGGCCGGCGCCGGTGCTACGACGGCTCGGCGACGCCCGGCGGTATCCGCTCAGACGCGCAGCAGGGTGCAGGCCCAGTGCATGCCGTTGCCGGTGCTGGTGAGGGCCACCGGCTCGCCCGCGGGGAGCGCGCCCGCCTCCAGCAGCCGGCCGAGGCTGAGCAGTTGGTCGGCGCAGCCGAAGTGGCCGTGCTCCAGGGCGATGGCGGCGTTGGTGCGCTCCAGCGGGACGCCGTAGTCGCGCGCGGCCTCGGCGAGGCCGTCCGCGGTGCCGTTCATGTGCAGGACGTGCCGGACGTCCTCGACCGGGACGCCGGCCCGCCGGCAGGCGGCTGCCAGCACGGCCAGGTTGTTGTCCCTGGTCAGGCGCATGAAGCGGAGCTTGGCGCGCAGGTCGCCGCCGAGGAACGCGTCCATCAGGGCCACCGGGTTGCCGAGTACGCCGGGGTCGGGGTGCTCGGGGGTGACCGGCCGTGCCGCGCCGCCGCCGGGCAGGAACGCGACGTCGACCCACCGGCCGTCGGTGATCACCTCGGTGGCCAGCCAGCGGCACTGCTCGTGCCCGCGCCGGAGCACGGCCGCGACGGCGCCGTCCGAGGTGATCGCGGTGCTGGACTCCATCCGGTTCCAGTACTGCTCGCAGACCCGGTTGACGGTGATCAGCAGGGCCGTCCGGTAGTCCGGGTGGGTGGCGAACTTGCCGGCGGCGGCGTCGAACCCCATCACCCCGCTGCTGCACGCCTGGTTGACCAGCAGGGCCTCGGCGCGCAGGGCGCCCAGCTTGGCCTGTGTGGCGGCCGCAGGGTCCCAGTAGAGGTACTCGGGCACGTCCGCCATCGCCAGCACGACCAGGTCGACTTCGTCGGCGGCCACCCCGGCACGCTCCAGCGCGTCCCGGCCCGCCCGCTCGGCGAGGTCGGTCAGACCGACGCCGTCCGGCGCGCGGTGGAAGCGGCGGTAGCCCCAGTCCCGGATCCGCTTGAGGTCGCCGGTGTAGCGCGGGGCGTGTTCCTCGACCTCGCAGGGCTCGCCGAGGGCGTAGCCGAAGGCGGCGATCCCGTACGTCACGGCGCCGCGTCCAACCGGCCCATGCTGCGCAGCACGTACGCCCGCCGGGACTTCGACAGGAAGTAGTCCCCGGAGCGCACCGGGGGGTGGTGCGGCGGGTCGTCCGGCCCGGTGCAGGTGGGGATGCACGCGATCTCGGCGTCCGGGTTCGCCTGGTAGAAGAAGGCGATCGAGATCCGGTCGAGGTGCTCCTGTTCCGCGGGCGGGTTGACCACCCGGTGCACGGTGCTGGCCCAGCGGTCGTTCGTCCAGCGGGTCATCAGGCGCCCGAGGTTGACGACGAAGGAGCCGGCCAGCGGCGGCACGTCCAGCCACTGCCCGTGCTGGTCGCGGACCTGGAGGCCACCGGGCGCGTCGTCCTGGTAGAGGACGGTGAGGCTGCCGAAGTCGGTGTGCGGGCTGTTGCGCAGCTTGTCGTGGGCGACTCCGGTGCGCGGCGGGTAGTAGTTGACCATCATCGGCGTCATGTGCCGGTCGAACTTGTCGTCGAACCAGGTCTCCGGCAGCTCCAGCCCGAGCGCGAACAGCCGCATGATCTCCCGGGACAGCCCGGCGGCGGCCTCGTAGTACGCCAGGAAGGCGTCCCGGAAGCCGGGCTGGTCCGGCCACCGGTTGGGGCTGTCCAGGCCGGGGAAGCGCCCCTCGGTCCGCTCGCCGAGCAGGCTGCCGCCGAACAGCTGCATCCGGTCGTTGGCGCTCCAGCCGTGCTGGAGCGGGTCCTCGAAGTCGTTGGCGGCCTGCTCGCGGACCTCCGCGGGCCCGCGGAAGAACGCGCCGGCGGCGTCGTACAGGTCGGTGACGGTGGCCTCGGGCACGCCGTGGCCGACCACGACCAGGAATCCGCTGGTCTCGCAGGCCCGGCGCACGGCCTGGGCGACGGCGGCCCGCCGCTGCGGGTCGGCCGGCTCCTCCAGCCCGAGGTCGATGACGGGCACGTAGCCGTGCAGCAGGGTGATGCCGTCCGCGTCCGGCTGGACGGCGGGATCTGTCGTCGGCATGCCGGGCATCCGACCCCCCTCCGTTGGTAGTGGTTCCCGGTGACGGGTCACCAGGTGACGTTCAGGTTCCGCAGGCCGTAGATCAGCATCTCGGCCAGGAAGGCGGGTTCGGCCTGCGGTTCGGCGAGCCGGAGCCCGGGCAGGCGCCGCATCAGCGCGGCGACGGCGAGCTCGGTCTGGGTCTGGGCGAGGAAGCTGCCGAGGCAGCGGTGGATGCCGTGCCCGAAGGCCAGCTGGCTGCGGACGCCCCGGGTGAGGTCGAAGCGGTCGGGCTCCTCGAAGACGGACCGGTCCCGGTTGGCGGTGGCCAGGTGCACCACCACGCCGTCGCCGGCCCGGATCAGCCGGCCGCCGAGCTCGACCTCCCGGGTGGCGACCCGGGCGACGCCGTGCTGGACCAGCGTCCAGTAGCGCAGCGCCTCGGCGACCGCCGGGCCGGCCCAGCGCTCCGGGTCCTCGCGGACCAGGTCGCCCTGCCGCCGGTCGGCGAGCAACGACAGCACGGTGAGCGAGAACAGCCCGGCGGTGGTCTCCAGCCCGGCGACGACGATCAGGTTGGCCACGCCCACCAGCTCGGCCATGGTCAGGACGTCGTCGTCCAGGCTGCGGGCGAGCCGGCTGAAGAGGTCCTGGTCGGTGCCGGTGCGCTTGGCGGTGAACAGCTGTTCCAGGTACTGGTTCATCTTCCCGGCCGCCAGGACCCGCTGGGCGACCGTGGCGTCGTGGGTCTGGAGGTCGCGGGTGCAGGCGAGGAAGAAGTCCCGGTCGGCGAGCGGCGTGCCGAGCATCTGCGAGGCGCTGAGCGCGGGCAGCGGGACGGCCAGGGCGGAGACGAGGTCCTGCGGGCCGCCCGCCGCGGTCATCCGGTCGATCAGCTCCTCGGCCGAGGCGGCCAGCGCTGGCCGCAGGGCGCGGACCCGGGAGCCGCTGAACTCGGCGGCGACCAGCTGGCGCAGCCGGGTGTGCTGCGGCGGGTCCATGGAGAGGAAGTGGCCGGGGACGGTCCGCTTGGAGGAGAGCGGGAAGGCCGGGTAGCCGGGCAGGGTGGAGTCGGAGCTGAAGCCGTGGTGGTCGGCGAGGACGGCCCGCGCCTGCTTGTAGCCGGTCACCAGCCAGGCCTCGCCGCCGTAGCTGAGCGGTACCCGCCGGATCGGCTCGCCCTCCTCGGTCCGGTACTCGGCCGGCGGGTCGCAGGGCTGTGCGCGCGCTACCGGGAAGCTCCAGCCCACCGCGGCGGCGGTCGGCCGGCTCGGGTCCGCGGCCGGGGCCGGGGCCGGGGGCAGCGTGTCGGTCGGTGCGTCGGTCATGCGCCGGTCGCCTCCCCGGCGAGCAGCCACTCGGCGGCGCGGTCGAGGCCGCTGCGCAGCGCCGCGGCGAGCAGCTCCACGTCGGCGGCCTGGTACACCAGGGCGGGGGCGAGCTGGAGGCGGCTGGGCCCGGCGGACACCAGGGCCCCGGCCTCCCGGACCTCCTCGACGACCTGCCGTACGGCCTGCTCCGGCAGGTCGTCGCCGTTGACGCCGAGCCGTAGCGCCCGGAAGCAGCCGAGGCCGTTGTCGCCCGCGACCAGCGGGTGGGCGGCCAGCTCGGCGAGCAGGCCGTCCAGCGCGGCGGTGACGGCGGCGGCCTGCTCCAGCGCCTGCAGGCGCTCCATCTCCTCGATGGTGGCGAGGATCGCGGCGCAGGTGGGGGGCGCCCCGGCCTGCGTCTCGGCGTGGGTCAGGGCGGCGTCGTGCCGGTCGAAGACGTCGCAGACGGCGTGCGAGACGACCACCGCGGCGGCGGCGCAGGTGCCGTTGGTCATGCCCTTGGAGGCCAGCATGATGTCCGGCGGCTCCGGCCAGTTCTGCGAGGCGAAGTAGGAGCCGGTGCGGCCGAAGCCGGTGGCGACCTCGTCGGCCACCAGCAGGAAGCCGTACTCGGCGCGGAGGCGCGCCAGCGCGGCGAGCATCGGTTCGGGCAGCGGCAGCGCCCCGGTGCCGAGCACCGGCTCGACCACCACGGCGGCGATCTGCTCGCCCTCGGCCCGCAGCAGTTCCTCCAGCTCGGTCGGGTCCTCGTGGCTGACGTGCCGGATCAGCCGCTGGTCGACGCCGTAGTAGCTCTGGCCCAGCGACATGCCGGTGAGGCCGTGGCTGCCGTACGTCAGACCGTGGTAGCTGCCCTTGAGGCCGACGATGACTCGGCGCCGGAACTGGCGGTGCAGCGCCCAGTACTGACGGGCCAGCTTCATGGTCAGGTCGTTGGCCGCGCTGCCGGAGGTGGAGTGCACCACCCGGCCGAAGTGCTCGGGGCCGCAGACGTCCAGCAGGGCCCGGGAGGCGGCGACGGCGGGCTCGTGCCCGGAGCGGAAGAGCGAGAAGTAGGAGGTCTCCAGCAGCGCCGTGTGGACGGCCCCGGCGACGGCGCGGTTGCCGTAGCCGAGGTTGACGTTCCACAGGCCGCTGGTGGCGCACTGGCGCCACCGGCCGTCGGCGAAGAGCACCCGGGTGCCCTCGGCGCGCACTGCGGAGTGCTCCCGGCGTCCGAACGTGCTGGGACGCTCCAGGAGTTCCCACAGCGGATAACGCCCGGAATTGTTGCCCACGGATTTCCCCCGACGTGCTGGTAGGTGCGGACGGAACTCGGCGCCCGCCGCCGCGCACGGAATTCGCGATTACGCGTGAAGGCGCGGCGAAATGACTCTGATCATGTACCGTACAAGAGATCAGGGGCGCTGACCAGCCCTGTTCTGCCCGGTGCCGGGAGAATTCCCGGAATATTCGCCGGCCGGCGCCGGTACGGCGATCCGCCGGCGCAGTTCGGCGAGGTGCTCCAGGCCGTCCAGCACCGCATCGGCGGGCAGGCCGAAGTCGATCAGGCAGGCGATCTCGTCGACGCCGGCCCGGCGGTACCCCTCGACCAGTTCCTCGGCCCGCTCGACGGTGCCGAACAGCCCGCTGCCCTGCCGCAGGTAGCGCTCCACCGCCGGGCGGACGGCGGTCCGGGCGCGGGCCGGGCTCCAGGAGGCCGCTTCCGCGGGTCCGAACAGGGTCAGCGCGCTGACCAGGTACTCCTGCAGCGGCCCGCGCACCTCGGCGGTGACGGCCTCGGTGTCGGTGCCGAGCCGGGTGTGCACCATCAGGACGACGTGCCCGTCCCCGGCGTGCCCGGCCGCCGCGTACGCCTGCCGGTACTCCGCGGTCCGCTCGGCCAGGCCGGCGAGGTCCTGGCCGGCCAGGTGCGTCAGCACGCCGACCCCGGCCCGGCCGGCCGCCCGGAAGGTCTCCGGGTTGCCCGAGCTGGTCAACCACATCGGCAGCTCGCCGCGGACCGGCAGCGGGTAGATCCGCGGGCCCTCACCCCGGCCGTCCGGGTCCGGCAGGCGCTCGCCGCGCCAGAGCCGGCGCAGCGTGTCGATCGACTCGACCACGGTCCGGGCGCGGTCGGCGAAGCCTTCGGGCCGGAGCACGAAGTCGTCCTCGTTCCAGCCCGAGGCCAGCGACAGACCGGCCCGGCCGCCGGAGAGGCCGTCCACCACCGCCCAGTCCTCGGCGATCCGCAGCACGTGGTGGAGCGGGGCGACGACGCTGCCCGCCCGGATCGCGATCCGCTCGGTGCATGCCGCGACGGCGGCGCCGGTGACCGCCGGGTTGGGGTAGTTGCCGCCGAACCGGTGGAAGTGCCGTTCCGGCGTCCAGACCGCCGTGAAGCCGTGCGCGTCGGCGAACCGGGCGCCCTCCATCAGGAGCCGGTAGCGGCCCGCCGGGTCGGGTCCGGTCCCGCCGCCGGTGCCGGCGCCGTCGGCGTCGTCGGCGAAGTAGAAGAGGCTGAGGTCCACCGCTCAGTTCCCCGGGTGGCCGGCGCGTCGCAGCCCGGCGGCGACGATCGCGCTGATCCCGTCGATGCTGCCGAAGGACGGGTCCGCCAACGCGTCGTCGTCGAGCTCCAGCCGGAACCGCTCCTCGATGTGGTTGATCAGGTGCACGGTGCCCAGCGAGTCGAGGTAGCCGGAGGCGAAGAGGTCGACCTCCCGGGTGAAGTCGGGGTCGCCGTCCTCAATCCGGCCCTCCGCCCGGACGAAGCGCTCCAGGATCTCCGCAACGGCGGCGGCGTCCACGGCGGATTCCGCCACGGATCCTCCGGTGGATCCCGCGGATCCCGCGGATCCCGCGGATCCCGCGGATCCCGCGGATCCCGCGTATCCCGCGTATCCCGCGGATTCCTGGGATTCCTGGGATTCCACGTCGCGGGCGGTGGTGATGGTTTCCATGCTTTCCCTGCCTTGCTCGGTTCAGTTCTTCGGGGCGCGGTTCGGCGCGGTTCGGCGGAGCGTCGACGAACCGTTCGCGGTGGCCGTTTCGAAGGCCGCGCGCAGGCTCCGGGCGACTTCCCCGAAGCGCTCCGGGCCGACGTTCAGGGCCAGCCGGAAATACCCTTCTTCGTGGAACAGCGACGACGGCATCGCGATCACACCTCGGCGGGCGAGGAGTTCGGTGAACTCCCAGTCGCCGAGCCCGCCCGGGCAGCCGGCGTAGAGGAACGCCGTCGCCTCGCCGGGGACGACCCGGTAGCCGAGGCCGGTCAGCAGGGCGCGTAGCGCCTGCTGGTCCTTGCGCAGGGCGGCGCAGTCAGGGGTGAGGCCGGCGATCCGCTCGACCAGCCGCTGCATCAGCGCGGTCGGTGCACAGTGTCCGAGGGAGCGCAGTGCCCGTTCGGCGCGCACCCGGACCTGCGCGGCGTGCGCCAGCCCGGGCCCGAGGGCGAGGTAGCCGGTGCGCTGCCCCTGGAGCGACCAGGCCTTGCCGTAGGAGTAGAGGCTGACGGTGTCCGGGTACAGCCGCATCGGGCTGGTGAACGCCGTGCCGCCCCAGTTCTGGTCGCGGTGCACCTCGTCGCTGATCAGCACCGGTCGCCGGCTGTGCCGGGCCCCGGCCGTCTCCAGCACCCGGGCGAGGGAAGCGAGTTCACCGGCGTCGTGCAGGACGCCGGTGGGGCAGACCGGCTGGCTGATGATCACTCCGGCGGTCCGCGGCCCGAGGGCGGCGGCGAGCGCGTCGAGGTCCAGCCGCTTGTCCGGCCCGGACGGCACCGCCGTGGCCCGCAGCCCCAGACGGCGCAGGTACAGGAAGTAGTCCATCCAGCAAGGGGTCACCACCAGCACCTCGTCACCGGGGACGAACAACGCGGCCAGCGCGGTGTTCAGGGCGGCGGTCGCGCCCGGGGTGAGCAGCAGGTCGCGGTACCCGAGCGCCACACCGGTCCGGGTGGCGAGCGCGGCGGCCGCCTTGCGCCGGGCCACCGTGCCTCCGCCGAACGGCGTGTACTGCAGCGCGTCCTGATCGGTCCCCTCGAGCAGCCCCCGCAGCAGCTCGAAGGCGCGCGGGTCGCGATGGACCAGCGGGTTGGGGTAGGAGAGGTCGATGACGCCACCGGATCGCCGCAGGGCGGCGGCGTGCAGCGCGCCGAACCGCTCCAGCGGCTCGGCGAGCAGCGCTTCCTCGTCCGCGGCGGTCACGGTGGTCGCGGCGGCCACGGTGTTCGGGGCGGTCACGGTGCTCCCGGCGGCCACGGTGTCAGTCGCGGTCACGGCCGCCTCCCCTCGGTGCGGCCCCGGCCGACGCGGCGGCGTCCGGCCCGCCCGCGTACCTGGCCTTGACCAGGGCGCGGTCGGCCTTGCCGGAGCCGGTGCGCGGCAGCGTCTCCATCACGTGGAACCGGTCCGGCTGCTGGTAGCCCGGCAACCGGGCACGGACGTGCGCGGCCAGGTCGTCCGGCCGGAAGGTGGCCGGGTCGACCGGCACCACCGCGGCGACGATGCCCGGGTCCGGCTCCCCGGACGCGTCGGCGAAGACCACGGCCGCCGAGAGCAGCCCCGAGGCGAGCAGTCCGGCCTCGATCTCGCTCGGATTGACCCGGAACCCGCGCGACTTGAACTGCTCGTCGCGCCGGCCCAGGTAGCTGAGGAACCCCTGCTCGTCACGGCGTACGTAGTCCCCGGAGTGGACCACGTACTCCGTCACGGCGCCCTCGGGCGCGAACGGGTACGGCCGGAACACCCGCGCGGTCGCCTCCGGGTCACGCCAGTACCCGGCGGCCACCGTCGGCCCGCGGTGCACCAGTTCACCTGTCTCGCCGGGCCCGCACCGGCGCCCGTGCTCGTCGAGCACGAGGATCTCGGTGTCGGGGACCGCCCGGCCGATCGAGTCGGGGCGGGTGTCGACCAGCTCCGGCGGCAGGTAGGTGGAGCGGAACGCCTCGGTGAGCCCGTACATGAGGTAGACGTCGGTACCGGGGTGGGCGGCACGGATCCGCGCCAGCGTGCCGGTGCGCAGCGCCCCGCCGGTGTTGGTGACGTACCGGAGGTCGGGCAGGTCCAGGTCGAGGAACGGCGAGGGTCGGTTGACCAGCAGCTCCCAGAGCGGGGGGACGCCGGCCAGGCCGGTGATCCGTTCGTCGGCGAGCTCGCGGCAGATCCGGGGTGCGAACACGGCGTCGCCGATCACCAGGGTGCCGCCCGCCCAGAAGGTGGCGAGGACCTGGTTCAGCCCCGCGTCGAAGCTCCACGGCAACAGCGACAGGGTGCGGTCGGCCGGGGTGAGCCGCAGGTAGTCGGCGACGATCCGGGCGCCCGCGACCAGGTTGGCCTGGGTGACCATGACGCCCTTGGGGCGGCCGGTCGAGCCGGAGGTGTAGATGAGCGCGGCGAGGTCGCGCCCGGTGGGGCCGGCCGTCGCGCCGCCCCCGGGCAGGAGGGGGCCGCCCCGGCCCCGGCCGGTGGCACCGACGGGCGCGTCGGGCACGGCGGCGTCGAGCACCGGGACCTCCCCGGCCAGATCGCCGAGCAGCCCCCGCAGCCGCCCGCCGGTCACCACCGCCTTCGCGCCGCTGTGCCGGACGATGTGCTCGATCTGCTGGGCCTTCAGCGAGTCGTTCACGACGACGGCCACCGCGCCGAGCCGCTGGGCCCCGAAGAACCAGGCCAGGCACGCCACCGAGTTGGGCAGCAGGATCGCGACCCGGTCGCCCGGCTCCACACCGCGCTCGGCAAGGGCTGCGGCTGCGCCCTTCGCGAGCACCGACAGGCCGCGGTAGTCCAGTGCCTCCCCGCGGTGGCGCACGGCGGGGCTGGCGCCGTGGGTCACCGCGCGGACCGCGAGCAGGTCCGCGAGGGTGAAGATCTCCATCGTCCGACTCCAATGACGGGCGGGCCGGCGGCGACCCGCCGGCGATCGAGGGCTACTGGTGGGCGACGACGTAGTCGACGATCTTCCCGATGGAGTTGAAGTTGTCGACGCTCAGCTCCTCGTCCGGGATGGTGACGCTGAACTCGCCCTCCAGCCAGACCAGGACCTCGAGAATGCCCAGCGAGTCGAACTCCGGGTAGTCGCGCAGGTCCTTGTCCTCCACCACGCCGCCCTCGCCGAGACTGGGCAGGATCTGGCGCAGGCGCAGCACCACGGAATCGGTGATTTCCTGACGGGAGGTCATGGCGGGGCTCCAAACTCGGTCATGGCGAAAAGGGAAGGAAGGCGAAAGCGAAAAGCAGGGCGGCGAAGAAGTGCCGCGATCGCGGGGACGGATGTCCCGGCACCGGCCGACGGGCCGGTGGTGCCGCCGTTCGCTCCGCGCCGGGTCGATTGCGGCGGAGGCGGCGAGCCGCAGGGCGTAGGACGATGCCCCGGGCGGTGCAGCGAGAGTAAAGCATGACAGGTGCATGTACAACCCGCTGACCTGGGCAATGTGACTCGCGTGACAGTCGCCACCGTTCGGCCGGTCGTCGGCGGGACGGTGGCGGGCGGCCCGGTGACGGCGGGTCAACCCGGTCGTGGGCCAGAGGTGGTGGGGCCGGGTGCCGGTGCGGGGCTGCGAGTCGGGGCGGCTCGCCCGGGCGGCATCGGGCGAATATAGCCCGGGCCGTCTGACCTGGGAAGAGTCGGGCAGGCTGGGCCCGGCGGCGCCACCGGCGCGACCTGGCGCGGTGGGGGGCGGGCTGCGGCCGCGACCGTTGACGATCTTGTCATGTGCCGCGTAGAGTCCGGCTCGGGTCGATCGAGGGGCCGGTTTTCACCATCGCGTGGAAAAGGCCCCCGGTTCGTTCACGGGGGTGACTATCGGGGGTCAACGGGATTCGCACAGGGCGGTCCCATATTCTGCGCGGGATTCCCGCGGGCGGCACGGCGCGCCATTCCGTACGCGTTCCACCGGTATTCCGGTTCCGGGGAATTGTGGCGCCGGTCCCGCACGGAACCGGGGGCCGGGTGGCCGCCCGGTGCGCCGCGGGCCTCGTGGCGCGAGCGGTCGGAGGGCCGGTGCGCGCAAGTGGCCCGCCACCGGCGAGCGGTGACGGGCCGACGGGTCCGGTCTGCCAGGCCGGCCGCTCCGCTTCTCGCTCGCTCGCGTCGCCGTCGCTCGCCCGGGTCGTGCTTCCGGTGCACCACCCGGTGCACCACTCGGTGCACCACTCGGTCACGTCACCGGGGCCGCGCCGGGGCGCCCCCGGCGCGGTCTGCCGGCAGCCTCAGCGGCGGGCCAGCCGGGCGCGCGAGCGCTGCACCGGGATGCCCGGCGCCGTCGCCACCCGCACCGGGCGGTGCGCCACCGCGTGCGAGAACGGCTGGGTGCGCCAGTCGAGTTCGGCCGGAAGCGTCAACAGGGCTTCGAGGCCGGTGGGTTCGGCGTCCTCCGCGGTCTCCACCTCGGTCAGGTCGTCCGTCGGCGCGCCCGAACCCGGGCAGAGTGCGGGGGAGAAGGGGTGCCAGGCGGTCGGCAGCACCGCGTGCTGCGGCAGCCGCTCCTCGTCGCCCACGAGGGCGATCGGGCGCCGGCACTCGGGGCAGTGCACCCGGATGATCTCCCAGGTGTCCCCCTCGCCCGGGTCCATCCCCGGCGCGGGGTCGGACGGGACCGCGAGGTCCTCGCGGTCGGTCATATCGTGGGTGTCGTCTGCGCTCAACGAACGCTGGTCAGTGGCACGCATGGTGATCCCCCTCGGATCGGGCCCGGCGTGGTCGCCCGGGGCCACAACCAGCACTTCCCTGCGACGCGGACTCATAACCCTGCGGCCGGGCGCACCGTGATGCACCGGGTGTGTCCTTCGCCACATTCGCCGGGCATGTGCCGCCCGGCACCCCGTACGACCGCGCGTGCCACCGCACGCTCCCGCCCTGGCGCCGCACGCGCCGTCGACCGGGTAGGTTTGCGCCTTGTGGAGGATCTCGACCAACGCATCGTCCAGCTGCTCCTCCAGGACGGCCGGATGAGCTACACGGACCTGGGCAAGGCCACCGGCCTGTCCACCTCGGCGGTGCACCAGCGGGTGCGCCGCCTGGAGCAGCGCGGCGTCATCCGCGGCTACACGGCGATCATCGATCCGGACGCCGTCGATCTGGCGCTCACCGCCTTCATCTCGGTCAAACCGTTCGACCCGAGCGCCCCCGACGACACCCCGGAGCGCCTCGCCGGGCTGCCGGAGATCGAGGCCTGCCACAGCGTCGCCGGCGACGAGAACTACATCCTCAAGGTCCGCGTCGGCGCCCCCGGGGACCTGGAGGACCTGCTCGCGCGCATCCGCAGCGCGGCCGGCGTCTCCACCCGCACCACCGTCGTCCTCTCCACCCCGTACGAGGCGCGGCCCCCGAAGCTCTGAGCACGTCCGACGAGGTGCAGACTTAGGGCCATGACCGAACGCACCCTCCCCCCTCGCCCGTCCTCGGGCGGGAGGGGCCCACGGACCGTCCTGCTGCGCGGCGGCGCCGTCTACAGCCCCGCAGACCCCTTCGCCACGGCGATGCTCGTGGAGGGCGAGCACGTCGCCTGGGTCGGCAGCGACGGCGCCGCCGAGGCGTACGCCGATCTCGCGGACGAGATCGTCGAACTGGACGGAGCCCTGGTCACCCCCGCCTTCGTCGACGCCCACGTGCACGCCACCTCCACCGGGCTGGCGCTCACCGGCCTCGACCTCACCGGCAGCCCCTCGCTGGCCGCCGCCCTGGCCGCCGTCACCGCCTTCGTCGCCGCGCAGCCGGAGACCGGTGGCGTGCTGATCGGCCACGGCTGGGACGAGACCGGCTGGCCCGAGGGCCGCCCGCCCACCCTCGCCGAGCTGGACGCGGCCGCCGGTGGCGCCGCCGTCTACCTCTCCCGCACCGACGTGCACTCCGCACTCGCCACCAGCGCGCTGCGCGCCCTCACCGAGGGCCTCGCCGACCGCCCCGGCCACAGCGCCGACGGCCCGCTGACCCGCGACGCCCACCACGCCGTCCGGCGGACCGCGCTCGCCCACCTCACCCCCGAGCAGCGCCGGCGCGCCCAGCGCGCCACCCTGGCCCGCGCGGCCGAGCTCGGCATAGGCGCGCTGCACGAGTGCGCCGGCCCGGAGATCTCCTCCGAGCAGGACCTGGCGGCCCTGCTGGAGCTCGCCGCCGCCGGCGAGGGGCCCGAAGTCTTCGGCTACTGGGGCGAGTCCGGCGGCATCGAGACCGCCCGCCGGCTCGGCGCGGTGGGTGCCGGCGGCGACCTCTTCGTCGACGGCGCGCTCGGCTCGCACACCGCCTGCCTGCACGCCCCCTACGCCGACGCCGACCACACCGGTACCGCCTACCTGACCGCCGAGCAGGTCGCCGACCACGTCGCCGCCTGCACCGAGGCCGGCCTGCAGGCCGGCTTCCACGCGATCGGCGACGCCGCGATCACCGCCGTCCTGGACGGCGTGCGGGCAGCGGGGGAGCGGGTCGGCGCGGGCCGGGTCAAGGCGCTGCGCCACCGGGTCGAGCACGCCGAGGCGCTGGACGATAAGTCCGTCGCGGCCTTCGCCGAGCTCGGCCTGACCGCCTCCGTCCAGCCCGCCTTCGACGCCGCCTGGGGCGGACCGGAGGGCATGTACGCCCAGCGGCTCGGGACCGAGCGGGCGGCGGCGCTCAACCCCTTCGCCGCCCTGCTGCGGGCCGGCGTCCCGCTCGCCTTCGGCTCGGACGCCCCGGTCACCCCGCTCGACCCGTGGGGCACCGTCCGCGCGGCCGCCTTCCACCGGACCCCGGAGCACCGGATCTCGGTCCGCGCCGCGTTCACCGCCCACACCCGCGGCGGCTGGCGCGCCATCGGCCGGGACCAGGACGGCGTCCTCGTCCCCGGCGCGGTCGCCAGCTACGCGGTCTGGGCCGCCGACGAGCTCGTCGTCCAGGCCCCCGACTCCCGGGTGGCCGGCTGGTCCACCGACCCCCGCTCCGGCACGCCGGGCCTGCCCGACCTCACCCCCGGCCGTCCGCTGCCGGCCTGCCTGCGCACCGTCGTCCGCGGCCGGACGGTCCACCGGGCGGCCGAGTAGCGGCTGCCCGGTGGGGGCCGGGCAAGAGGCGGCCAGCGCAGAGTCGGGCCAGCGCAGAGTCGGGCCAGGGCAGAGTCGGGCCAGGGCAGAGGCGGCCTGGGCCGCGGCGGACCAGGGCAAAACCGGGTGCGGCGGCCCGCCGGCGTCCGTAGGTTGACCCGCGTGACCGATCATCCGCTGGTACCCGCCGACTTCGCCGTCCCCCGCACCCTCGTCGCCGAGGGGTTCCGCCTGGAGCCCCTCGGCGAGCAGCACAACGAGTCCGACCTCGCGGCCTGGACCTCCAGCATCGAGTACATCCGGGCCGGCGCCGGCTTCACCGGCAGCTGGCCGCCCGCCGAGGGCATGACGCCCGAGCAGAACCTCGCCGACCTGCGCGAACACGCCGCCGACTTCGAGCAGCGCCGCGGCTTCACCTACACGGTGCTGGAGCCCGGCGCGGACGTCGTCCTCGGCTGCGTCTACATCTACCCGGACCGGGAGGACCCGTCCGTCACCAAGGTGCGCTCGTGGGTCCGCGCCGACCGCGCCGAACTGGACGCGGTGCTCCGCCGGACCGTCTCCGCCTGGCTCGCCGAGAGCTGGCCGCTCCGCCAGGTCCGGTACGGCCCGCGTTGAGCCGGGGCCCAGCACCCTGACCTCACGGCCGGATGTCATTCCGGGGTACCTTCTTCGGACAGCGTCCGAACAGTCGGCCCCGCACTCGCGGCGCCGCGCCGAGAGAAATGGTGCGCCGTGGCACTGCCCTTCCAGGCCGAGCGGTCGGAACCCAGGCCGGTCGCGGTTCCGGCCCCGTCCGGCCGTGCCGCCCGCGCCGTCGCCAAGGTCCGGGCCGGGCTGCCGCGCACCGGGCTGGCCGTCCTGGCCGGCCTGCTGCTGGCGCTCGCCTTCCCGCCGTTCGACCTCTGGCCGCTCTCGCTGGTCGGTGTCGCCGCGCTCTCGCTGCTCACCCTGGGCCGCACGGCCCGGCAGGGCGCCTGGACCGGCTTCGCCTTCGGCCTGCCGTTCTTCCTGCTGCTGCTCAGCTGGCTGCGGGTGGTCGGCTGGGACGCCACCATCGGCCTCTCGATCGTGGAGGCGCTCTTCCTGGCGGCCCTCGGCGCCGGCCTGGCGCTCACCTCCCGGCTGCCCGGGTGGCCGCTCTGGGCGGCCTGTCTCTGGGTCACCCAGGAGTGGGCGCGCGACCGGCTCCCGCTGGGCGGCTTCCCCTGGGGCCGGCTGGCCTTCGCCAACACCGCCACGCCGTTCACCCCCCTCGCCGCACTCGGCGGCGCGCCGCTGGTGACCTTCGCGGTCGCCCTCGCCGGCGCCCTGCTGGGCTGGGCCGCACTGCGGCTGCGCGGCCCCCGCCGGGCGCCGAAGGCCGCCGCGCTGGCCGCCCTCGGCGCGGTCGCGACGCTGCTCGCCGGCTACGTCGTCCCGGTGCCGACCGCCGCGGCCGACACCGTCAAGGTCGCGGTGATCCAGGGCAACGTGCCCAACCCAGGCATGGACTTCCTCGGCCGCCCGATGATGGTCCTCAACAACCACGCCGCCGCCACCGAGAAGCTCGCCGCCGACATCAAGGCGGGCCGGGCCGAGAAGCCGGACATCGTGATCTGGCCGGAGAACTCCTCCGACCTCGACCCGTTCAGCGACCCGATGGCCTACCGGCGCATCGACGACGCCGTGAAGGCGATCGGCGTGCCCACCCTGGTCGGCACCCTGGTGGACGGCCCGGACGAGCAGCACGTCCAGAACGAGGGCATCGTCTGGGACCCGACATCCGGCCCCGGCGCCTCCTACACCAAGCAGCACCCGGTGCCGTTCGGCGAGTACGTGCCGTTCCGCGACCAGCTGATGAAGGTGATCACCCGCCTCCAGCGCGTCGCCCGGGACTTCTACCCCGGCGACCACAACGGCGTCATGCAGCTCGGCCCGGCCAGGATCGGCGACGTGATCTGCTTCGAGGTGGCGTACGACGAGATCGTCCGCGACACCGTCGACAAGGGCGCCCGGGTGCTGGTCGTCCAGACCAACAACGCCACCTACGCCAGGACCGGCCAGCCCGAGCAGCAGCTGGCGATGTCCCGGCTCCGCGCGGTGGAGCACGGCCGCGCCGTGCTGATCGCCGCCACCAGCGGCATCAGCGCCGTGGTCGCGCCCGACGGCAGCGTGCAGCAGCGCACCGAGGAGCTGACCGCGGCCGAGCTCTCCGCGAGCGTCCCGCTGCGCGACGGCACCACGGTGGCCGACGAGGTCGGCGCCGCCCCGGAGTGGACGCTGGCCGTCGCCGGCCTGCTGGCCTGCGGCGCCGCCGTGCTGATCGGCCGTCGCCGGCGGGCGACTCGACCGGCCGCCACCGGAACACCGGCCGAGCCGGGATCGTTGGACCAGGTGGTGCCGTAGCCGGCCCGGACCTCCCGTGCGGCGCGCAGAGCACCTCTTGGAGTGAGTTCGTACCGTGACCCAGCAAGCTACCCCCGCCCGTCCCGCCCGGCGTGGAAAGCTCCGGCGGGTGCTGCCGCTGCTGATCACCGTCTGGCTGGTCCTGGAGATCTGGCTGCTGGTCCAGGTGGGCTCGTGGCTGGGCGGCCTGACCGTGGTGCTGCTCCTGCTCGCCGGTGCCCTGATCGGCGGCTCGCTGATCAAGCGGGCGGGCGCGAAGGCGTTCTCCGCGGCGATCGACCAGAGTCGGGACCCGAAGTCGCAGCAGCCGCAGACCGGCACCAGCATGACCGTGCTGGCCGGCCTGCTGCTGATCGTGCCGGGCTTCCTCTCCGACGTCCTGGCGCTGACCCTGCTCCTCCCGCCGACCCGGGCGCTCTGGCGGGCCGCCGGGCGCCGCTTCGTCGACAAGGCGCTGCGGAACACCTCGGCCGTCGGCACCGACCCGTTGGCGGACGCGATGCGGCTGCAGGAGCAGCTGCGCATCCACCGCCCGGACGGCAAGGTGATCCAGGGCGAGGTGGTCGAGCCGGGCGCCGGTCCCGGCGCTCCGAAGGGCCCGGACACCGCCTACCGCCCGCCGCTGGCCGGCTGAGCCCCGGGCCGCCCGCCGCCCGTCGGGCTCGGCCCGCATGAGTCCCGGGCCTCCCATCGCCCGCCGCCCGTCGGCCCGCACGAGTCCCGCTGCGCCCGCCCGGTCCCCGCGACCGGGCGGGCGCAGGCGTTTGCCGGAGCGCTTCGCCCCGGTGCGCCGAGCGCGGTTCCCCGACCCGGTCCGACCGGCTCCGGCACAACGCGAAAGGGACCCTGGTGACCAGGGTCCCTTTTCGCGTGCTCCCGCCGGGTGGCGGCGGGGGCGGGGTCAGGCGCTCTTGCGGGTGTCCCGCGGGTGCACCGCGAGGTTCATCCCACCGGAGCGGAGCACGGCCAGCCGCTCGGCCAGCACCTCCTCCAGCTCCTCGCGCGTCCGGCGCTCCATCAGCATGTCCCAATGGGTGCGCGTGGGCTTGGTCTTCTTCTCCTCCGGCTCGTCACCGTCGAGAAGCACCGCTTCCTGTCCGCAGAAGCGGCATTCCCAGGCCGAGGGGATCTCCGCCTCGACCGAGAAGGGAACCTCGAATCGGTGTCCGTTCTGACATGCGTACTCGACGGTCTGGCGGGGAGCCAGATCGATACCACGGTCGGTCTCGTAGCTAGTGGCCCCGAGTCGCGTGCCGCGGAGAGCTCGCTCGCTCATGAATCGTGCCTCCCGGGCTTATGGCCCACAGGACTAGTGGTCGCTGTTCTTCGTCGTTCGGTCAACGCTCGGCTTCCGACGAAGATTCCCGTCCCGGGACATGCGTCGTCTGTCGTGCCGCCCCTGTTTGTACCCACCGGCGCCCGATTTGTCACATCTGGCCGGTGATATCACCCCAGGTGTCACCTATTTCACATCCGGTGATCCGGCGGCGGTCTCCTCCCGAGCGTACCGGGGCGGCTTGCGGCGGCGGGCGCCGCCCCGGTCCTGCGCGCGGCTCAGGCGAGCGGGCGGAAGCGCAGGGCGGGGTGCTCCTTGCCCAGGTCGACGCCCGAGCGCCCCTCTGCCGAGGGCTCCAACGGGGCGATCGGGACCACCGGCATGACCGCCGGCGGCACGACCGGACGGGGCGGCACCCCGCTCGGCGCGGCCGCCTCGGTCCGGGTGTCCCGGTGCGGCAGCAGCGCGATCACCGCGTCGCGCAGCGGGGCCGGCGCCTCCTCGTCGAGCGGGTCGACGGTGGCCGGCACCTGGAGCCGCACCGGCGTGCTGTTGCCGATCCGCGCGTAGCCGCGCCCGGCGGGGGCGTGCGCGGCGGGCACGATGTCCAGCGGTGCACCGAGCGCGGCGTGCGCCTCTTCCGGCCCGGTCGGGCCGAGCACCACCCGGGCCCGGGTGGTGGCCCGGACGGTCGGGGTGAGCCGGTCGCGGGCCTCGACGTCGTCGGCGATCACCACGGTGACCCGGGCGGCGCGGCCGTGCCGCAGCGGCAGCTCCAGCAGGTCCTGCGGGTCCCGCCGGCCCTCGGCGTGGGCCAGTTCGCTCAGCTCGGTCGGGTGGTCGAGCAGCAGCCAGAGCGGCCGGGTGACGTCCTCGGGCGGCGCGACCCCGGCGTGCCGGGAGGCGTTCAGCGCGGTCAGCCGGCGTTCGGTCTCCTGGGCGGCCCACTCCAGTGCGGCCAGCGCGCCGTGCAGGCTGGTCTCCACCGTGTGCACGCCGGGCCGGTTCACCAGGCAGGCGTGCTCGCCGGTGCCGGCGCCGTCGATCACCACCAGGTCGGCGAAGGGGAGCGCCTGCAGCGCGATCGAGCGGATCAGGCTGGAGGTGCCGTAACCGGCCGCGCCCAGGGCCAGCAGGTGCGGTTCGGCCGAGCGCGGGCCGGTGCGCCAGACCACCGGCGGCTGCTGGGTGACGGCCCCGCCCTGCCCGACCGGGATGGTGCGGGCGCTGCCGTCCTCGTCGGTGAAACCGAGCACGATCTCGCCGGGGGCGGCGACGAAGCGCTGCACCGCGATGTCGGTGGCCAGCGGGGCGAGGGCGGCGATCCGCAGCTTGTTGGACTCCTCGTCCCAGTCGAAGCGGTACTCCCGGGCCCGGCCCGCCTTGCCCTGGACGACCTGCTCGATCCGGGCCCGGGCGGCGGGCTCGGTGTCGGTGAAGTACGCCGGGTAGGCCAGCTCCAGCCGGGAGAGCCGGCCCTCCGCGTCGAACTCCCAGGAGCGGAAGACGTCCTTGTAACTGCCCTCGTGGCGGTAGAGGGGGTTGAGGTCCTCGGGCCCCGCCAGGTACGGGGTGAGGGCCGCGTAGAGGGCGGTCAGCTTGATGTCCGCGACGTCCGGCTCGGGCGGCGCCGGCGCCGCCTTGGGTGCCCGGCCGACCCAGGCCGCGCTCGCCATGAGGGCGATCAGCGCGAACAGCAGTCCGTGCGGCAGCAGGTAGATGCCCAGGCCCATCGCGGCGACCAGGAAGACCGTCGGCCCGCGCCGCTCCTTCGGGGTGGCCTGCCAGCGGGCCTTGGCCCAGGCGGAGTGGTGGCGCAGGCCGCGTCCGATGACGGTGAGCGGCGCGAACATGTCGGAGGCGTGGTCGCCGGCCGTGCGGGCGAGTTCGCGGCCCTTGCTGAGATGGAGGTTGAGCGGCATTCCTTGACTCCCCGGGCGAGTGGGACGGTCGGGTTTCGGGGGACGGTCCTGCGGTCCTGCGGTCCTGCGGTCCTGCGGTCCTGCGGTACGACGGGGCCCGGGGCGGTGGGATCCGCGCCCGGGCCCGTACGGGGAGTGGCGGCGCTAGAACTTGATGCCGCCGAGCAGGCTGGCCAGGCTGGCGCCGCCCGCGGTGATGCTGGGAGCGATGGAGGAGCCGGCCACGTAGAAGCCGAAGAGGGCGCAGACGATCGCGTGGGAGACCTTTAGTCCGTCCCGACGGAAGAAGAGAAAGGCGATGGTGCCGAACAGGACGATGCCGGAAATCGAGAGGATCACGTTCTGCTCCTCGAGGGAGGGGGACAGGGACGGTGTCACGCAAAGTGCCACAATCGTGACAAAAAGTAATAGATGATGGAACGGTGCAAATGGGTGGTTTCGCTCGGGCGATGCCGGCCTGGGCGCCGGGCGGAGGTATGCGAACCGCCCGGGCGGGGGCGGTTCGACGCTTCCTTGCGGCGCGCCGAGGCATTCCCGCGCGGCGGGCGGGAAGCGTCCGGGGGGCGCGGGAAGTTCGCTCGAATGGCTGTCCGATCCGTCCGCCCGCGGGCCGTGCCGGGGAGAGGCGCACCCGCCGTGGACCCGCCGCACATCCGCGATCCGGACGAGTACTGGATCAAGGCCGGTCCGGCCGTTACGGTGCGGACAGACCGCAGCACGGCGGACAGGCCGCGCACGCACGAGAGACCGCACCCCGCAAGAGAGGCCAGCCATGACCGACGCCGCCAGCCAGCCCGCCGACGCCCCGGACGCCGAGGTGATCGCGCTCGCCGGCAAGCTGTTCGACGCCGCCCGGGCCGGTGACACCGAGACCCTGAGCGCCTACGTCGACGCCGGCGCCCCCGCCGACCTCACCAACGACCGCGGCGACACCCTGCTGATGCTCGCCGCCTACCACGGCCACGCCGCCACGGTCGCCGCGCTGCTCGCCCGCGGCGCCGATCCGGACCGGGCGAACGACCGCGGTCAGACGCCGCTGGCCGGGGCCGTCTTCAAGGGGGCCGACGACGTGCTCGACGCCCTGCTGGCCGCCGGCGCCGACCCGCAGGCCGGCACCCCGTCCGCCGTCGACACCGCCCGGATGTTCGGCAAGGAGGCGCTGATCGCCCGGTTCGAGGGCCGCTGACCGCAGGTCGTAGGCTCTTCGACCATGGAGAGCACCCCGGCCGTGGAAGCCGGCACCCCCGACAGCACCGTCCTGCGCGACGCCAAGGGCGACGCCATCGAGATCCGCGTCACCGGCTACGGCCACCCCGACGCGCAGCGCCTGTCGGCGGAGGTGCAGGAGGAGTACGTCCGGCGCTACGGCGACGGGGACCTCACCGTGCTGCACCCGGACGACTTCGAGCCGCCGGCCGGCCTGTTCCTGATCGCCTACCTCGGGGACCGGCCGGTCGCCTGCGGCGGCTGGCGCGCCAAGCGGGCCGACCCGCACGGGCTGCGGGACGGCGACGCCGAGCTGAAGCGGATGTTCGTGGTGCCCTCCGCCCGGGGCCGTGGCCTCGCCCGGGCGGTGCTGAGCCGGCTGGAGGAGACCGCGGCCGCCGCCGGGCGGACCAGGATCGTCCTGGAGACCGGCACCGAGCAGCCCGAGGCGGTCGCGCTCTACACCTCCGAGGGGTACGGGCCGATCCAGAAGTTCGGCCTCTACCGCGAGCACCCGCAGAGCATCTGCCTGGGCAAGGAGTTCGGCGGCGAGTCCGCCGTCTGACGCGGCGCCCGCTGGGTAGGCTCCCGGCGGACCGACGGCCGAGCGGGCGGGGGCAGGCATGGACGAGCAGACGCGACCGGACGCCGCCTCCGCCCGGCCCGGACCGGTGCGCGGTCCGCAGCCGGAGCCCCGGCCCGGTTCGCTGCCCGCGCCGGCGCCCCTGCCCCAGGCCGTTCCCCTGCCCGTGCCGGCCCCGCTCGCCGTACTCGCGGCGCCCGGTGGGCCGCTGGAGAGGCTGGTCGCGGGCGGGGCGCCCACCGTCGGCACCGGGGCGGTCTGGGCCGTCGGCGACGCCGGCGGCACCCGCGGCCGCGGCCGCACCGGGGTCCTCGGCCAGGGCCCGTACGCCCGGCAGGAGATGGGCCCCGACACCCTCTTCGACCTGGCCAGCCTCACCAAGATCGTCGCACTCTGGCCGTGCGTCGGCGCCCTCCGGCAGGTCGGCCGGCTCCCGCTCGACCGGCCCCTCGGCAGCTACTGGCCGGCCGCGGTCGGCCACCCGGCCGGTGAGGTGACGGCCCGCCAACTCCTCACCCACACCGCGGGCATGCCGCTGCGCACCAACTTCGAGGCGCTCTACGGCCGGGACCGGGCCGCCGTGCTGGCCGGCGTCCTCGCCGCCCCGCTGTACCGGCCGCCCGGCACGGCCGTCGAGTACACCGACCGCGCCGCGGTCCTGCTCGGTCACCTGGTCGAGTCGCTGGCCGGCGCCCCGCTCGACGAACTCGCCGACCGGCAGGTCTGGCGGCCGCTCGGCATGGCCGACACCCGGTTCGGCCCGCTCGGCCCGGCCGACACCGCCCGCACCGCGCCCACCGAGTACGACCGGGTGGCCGGAGCCCATCTGCGCGGCATCGTGCACGACCCGTCCGCCCGGCTGCTCGGCGGTGTCTCCGGCAACGCGGGCGCGTTCTCCACCGCCCGGGACCTCGAACGGTTCCTCACCGCCCTGCTGGACCCTCCGGGCGCGCTGGACTGGGCCGGGCCGTGGACCGCCGAGTCGCTGCGCGAGCAGACCGGCGGCCTGGCCCCGGCCCGCGGACTCTCCTGGCTCTGCGCCCCCGGCACCGACCCCGCCGAGGGCACCTTCGTCCACTACGGCTTCACCGGCACCGGGATCTGGCTCTCCCGGCGGCTCGGCCGCTGGGCGCTGCTGCTCACCAACAAGGTCCACTACGGCCGCGAGCTGCAGCCGCTGACCGACCTGCGCAACGCCTTCCGCCGGGCGGTGTTCGGCTGACCCGGCGCAGGCGCCTGCACGGAAGGACGCGGAGGCGGGGCGACCGGGGCAGCAGAGGCGGCTCAGAGCAGGGTGCTCCAGTAGTACCAGAACCGGTTGAGGACCAGCAGCGCGATCACCGCCGCCCACAGCACCGGCAGCGCCCAGTGGTAGCGCGCGGCCTCGCGGACCACCACCGCCGTCCGCGGCCCGACCGGGATCGCCCCGGAGCGCAAGTTGTGCAGGGTGGTGTACCAGCACACCACCACCACCGCCGCCCAGACCACCATGCAGTACGGGCAGAGCGCGCCGATGTCGTACAGCGCCTGGTCGATCAGCCAGTGCACGAAGACGACGCCGAGCACGGTGCCGGCCTGCAGACCCCACCAGAACCAGCGGCGGAAGGCCGCGCCCGCCAGCAGGCCCGCACCGATCGCGGCCAGTGCGCCGAAGGCGGCCAGGCCGAGCAGCGGGTTCGGGAAGCCGAAGACCTCGGCCTGCTCGGTGCGCATCACCGAACCGCAGCTGATCACCGGATTGAGGTTGCAGCTGGGGACGTACGAGGGGTTCTCCAGGATGCGGAGCTTGTCGAAGGTCAGGACGGCCGAGGCGGCCAGCCCGAGCAGGGCGCCGAGGAGCAGCAGCAGCGCGAACGCGCGGCTCGCGCCGATCGTCGCGCCGGGCGCCGCAGCGGCGCCGGCACGGTCGCCGGCGGGCGCGGGGCGACGGGGGTTCACGGTGGTCGGGGCGGTCATGGCAGAACACTCCGGTGGGTGAGAAGGGCCGGCCCGGCCGGGAATTCGGCCGGGCCGGTGGTGCTCACTGCAAGCCCGCGGCCTGCTTCACCTGTGCGGTGAACTGCTCCGGGGTCACCGGGCGGTTCGCGCTGAACAGGGTGATCGGCTTGCCGTCCAGCTTCACCGTCGGCGTGCCCGTCACCCCGCTGCTGTTGAACGCCTCCGCGACCTTCGCCGCCCACGGCGCGTAGGTGCGCTCGGTGACCGCCTTGACGAAGGCGTCCGTCTTCAGCCCCGGCACCTGCTCGGCGAGGTCCAGCAGGTGGTTGACGCTGCCGAAGCCGTCCTCGCGCTCCTCCGGCTGGTTGGCGTAGAGCACGTCGTGGTACTGCTTGAACTTGTCCACGCCCTCGTTGAGCGCGGCGCCGGCCGCGGCCAGCGCGGTGCGCGAGCCCTTGCCGCCGAGGTTCTTGTCCAGGAACGCGGCCAGGTGGTACTCCACCTTGACCGAGCCGTCGTCGGCGAGCTTCTTGACCGTCTCGCCGTTGGTCGACTCGAAGGTCTTGCACACCGGGCAGCGGAAGTCCTCGAACACCTGCAGCGTGTGCGGGGCGTCCGCCCTGCCGTAGGTGATCACCGTCCCGTCCGGGCCGGTGGCGTTGGCGGGGACGAGCAGCGCCGTCGGCTCGGCGGCGGCGGATTCGGCGGACGACTTGCCGTCACCGGCAGTGCTGATCGCCAGCGTCGTGCCGCCCGCCAGGGCGAGGACGGCGACGACGGAGACGGCGACCACGATCCGCCGGCGGCGCTGGGCGGCCAGCCGCTCCAGGCGCTGCGCCTCCTGGATGCGCTGTCGGGCGCTGATCTTCTCGGCGTGCTTGCGGCTGGGCTTCTTGTCGGCGGGCTGCTTGCCGGCGGTCGTCGGGGTGCTGTCGGTCTGGGCCATGGTGGGTCAACTCCGTGACGCGGCGCGCGGGTGCGCGCAGGGGTGCTGCCCGCCTCGGCGCGGCGGCGGCGCGGGGCGCCCGCGGCTGCGCGGGTACGAGGGGGCTCGGTCGGTGTACGCGGGAGTGGTGCGCACTGCCTACGGGGGGCCCACCGGGGCGGTGGGGCCACAGCCGGCCGACCGGGCGCGGCCCCGGAGGGGGCGGCGCGTCAGGGTGGCGGCTCGTCAGCAGGCAGGCGCGAAGGCGGGCGGCCCGCGACGCGGCGCCGGGGCGACCACCACGTCCTCGCGGCGCGGCCGCGGGAGGTCCGAGACCGGCAGCGGTACCCGCAGCACCGGGCGGACCGGCACCGGCGCCAGCAGCGCGAACAGCGCCCGCAGCGGCGCCGCGAGCGATTCGCTCAGCACCCGCAGCGCCCGGGCCAGGCCCGACAGGGCGGAGTCGCCCAGTCGCAGCCAGACGGCGGCGGCGAACGCGACCAGCAGGTGGACCACCAGGACGAGCAGCTGGGTCAGCGCCGGCGGGAACGGCCCGCCGTGCCCCAACTGCCCCGAGAACAGCGAGCCGTCCACCGAACCACCGCCGCACACCAGCAGGTTCATGCCGCGTGCGGAGACGTGCTCCGGCCCGAGGACCGGACCACAGCCGGCCTGGCCGAGGTTGAAGGTCGTGTTCAGCAGCAGCTCGACCGGCACCAGCACGGCCGAGATGTGCAGCAGCCGCCGCTCCCCGCCGGCCAGCGCGGCCGCGACCAGGAAGACGACGCCGGTCGCGGCGACCACCAGGGTCAGCGGCAGCGGGCGACCGGTGATGACGACCTGCCCCAGGGCGGACAGCGGCACGGCGAGCGCGGTGAACACCGCGGCCCGCAGGGCCCTCGTCGCAGGGGTGGAAGACGTCACGTTCGGAGTATGTCACGAGCTCTGCACCGCACACGAGGGCACATGGACCCTTCCGTTCCTGACGGCCGAACAGGTTCCCTGCCCGCCCCTGCCCGTTCGCGCCCGGGCGGCCTGCGGTTCAGGGCGACGGGTTTGCGGTGGATGCGCGGCCATCCAACTCCGGCCGCGGGCAGGGCAGGGAGCACAGACGGCAGTGCCCCGTCCGGAATCCCGGACGGGGCACGGGGAACGATCCCGGTCGCGCTCGCTCAGCCCTCGGCGAGGTCGATCACGCCGTAAACCAGGCCGTACACCGAGATGGCGATGAACACCCACCCCACGAGAAGGTGAACGCGAGCGGGCCCCTTCGTCGAAGACCTGCCACTCGGCTGCATGAAGAACCTGCTGATCCCGCGGAAGTCCGAGACGACGACCGCGCCGAGGAGCAGGGGGATCAAACACGCCAGGAACACGAGCACTCCCACTGCAGGTCCGGAGGCTCTGAAGCCTAGTCGCACACTCCCGACGGATACAGCAGCCAGATCGCCACCACGGCTACGGCGATCACGCCGATCACGATCGTCATGAATGGGGCGAGTCCCGGATCGCGGAACCTGGAGAGCATGCCGACTCGGGAGGACGGCGAAGCTCAGCGCATACCCCACGGCCAACTGTGCGGCGAAGCCCGTCGGTGCCGGTCGGGGTAACCCCGGACCGGCGCCGACCGCAGCTCCACCGTGGCCTTCCCCGAGCGCCCGCTCGGGGGAGGCCACGGCGGTTGGCGCGGTGGTGTGGGGTGGCCGGGCCCGGGTGGGGCGGTCTCGTGCCGGGAACGGGGGGAGGACCTAGCCTGGAAGGCGTTCCGGCGGCCCCGAGGCAGTCCCGGCAGTCCCGGCGGTCCCGAGGAAGGGGTGAGCGCGTGGGTGCGCAGAACCGCAGCTGCACGGTGGGTGCGGTGGTGCTCGACCGGATCGGGACGCAGGCCGCCGTGCTGGACGGACTGGACGCGGCGGTGCGGGCGGACGAGCCGGACGCCGTGCACCGGATGCGGGTGGCGTGTCGGCGGCTGCGCAGTGCGCTGCGGACCTTCCGGCGGGTGTTCGCGTCCGGCGCCACCGACGACCTGGTGGCCGAGTTGCGGTGGCTGGGGGCCGCTCTCGGGCGGGCGCGGGACCGTGAGGTGCTCGGCGAGCGGCTGGTGGCGCAGGCGCGGGAGCTGCCGGCGGCCTGCGGGCCCGACCGGGTGGCGCGGGAGCTGGAGCGGTGGTCGGCGCAGGAGTACCGGCGGCTGTGGCCGGAGGTGGTCGCGGCGCTGGACAGCCCGCGGCGGCGCGCCCTCGCGGACGGCCTCGCCGCGCTGCTGGCGGACCCGCCGCTGCGTGGCCGGGCCGGGCGCCCGGCCCGGCCGGAGCTGGCCCGGATCGCCGCGCGCGAGCAGCGCCGGACGGCGAAGCGGGTACGGGCGGCACTGGGGGAAGGGCCGGCGGACGGGCCCGCGCGGGACCGGGCGCTGCACGAGGCCCGGAAGGCGGCGAAGCGGGCCCGGTACGCGGGGGAGACGGCGGTGCCGGCGGTCGGCCGGCGGGCCGAGCGGTACGTCGAACGGATGAAGGCGGTCCAGGAGGTGCTCGGGGAGCACCAGGACGCCGTGGTGGCGGGGGCCGCGCTGCGGGAGCAGGCGGTGGGCTCGGGCGAGGCGTTCGGCTTCGGCGTGCTGTACGCGTGGCAGCTGGCGGCGGGCGAGGCGGCGCGGCGCGAGCTGCCGGTGGTCTGGGCGCGGGCGTCGCGCCGGAGGCTGGCGCGGTTCGGCTGAGGCGACGACGGGAGCGTCGGTGGAGCCGAGCGCCGGGCGTCAGGCCCCGGTCGGTCCGGGGTCGGTCGGCTCCAGTCCGGCCGAGCGGGCGGCCGTGCGGAGCAGGTCGTGCAGCATGGCGGTGGTGAGCCGGCCGGTGTTCGTGTTGCGCGGGCTGACGTGGTAGCACCCGTAGAGCTCCAGCGGTGGGCCGCCGTCACCGGCGGGCAGCACGACGTGGGCACCGTGCCCGAACACCGGGAGGGGGCGCGGCAGCTCCCAGCCGGCCGCGGCGATCACCGGGAGCATGGCCTGCCAGGCGAACCCGCCGAGGGCGACCACCGTCCGGACGGTGGGGCGCATGAGTTCCAGTTCGCGGACGATCCAGGGGCGGCAGGCGTCGCGTTCGGCGGTGGTCGGCCGGTTGTCGGGCGGCGCGCAGCGCACCGGGTCGGTGATCCGGACGCCGTGCAGCTGCAGCCCGTCGCCGTGGCGGACGGATTCGGGGCGGTTGGCGAGCCCGAGGCGGTGCAGTGCGGCGTAGAGCAGGTCGCCGGAGGGGTCGCCGGTGAAGATCCGGCCGGTGCGGTTGGCGCCGTGCGCGGCGGGGGCGAGGCCGACCAGCACGAGCGGGGCGTCCGGCGGGCCGAAGCCGGGGATCGGGCGGGCCCAGTAGTCCCAGTCCAGGTAGGCGCGGCGCTTCGTGCGGGCGGCCTCCTCGCGCCAGGCGACCAGCCGGGGGCAGGCACGGCAGCCGGTGACCACGCGGTCGAGCGCGGCGAGCCCCTCGGCGCGGGCGGCGGCCGCGACCGGGTGGCGCGGGTCGTCCGGGTCGGTGGCGGCACCGGTGGCCGGGTCGGCGATGCGGCCGGTGCCAGAGGCGGCGATGCGGCCGGAGGCAGGGTCGGCGATGCGGCCGGGGCTGCGGCCGGGGGCGGGGCCGTGGTCGGCTGGCTGCATGGCTTGATCGTAGAGCCTCTCCGGGGGATCGGACCGGGCCCGGCCTGATCTCCAGGACGACCCCTCCGGCGGTCCCGCCGGTCGGTTTCCGGCCGTCGCGGTGGGGTAGACGCGGCGCGTCCGGCGCCTGCCCCGGCGCCTCTTCCGCCGCGCCCGCCCTCGGCGCGCGCCCCGGTGCCGGGCCCGCAGGCGTAGCGTGGAAGGTGCTGCCCCGGCGGCCCCCGGCAGGGCCGGGACGGCGACGGCCGGGACTCGCCGGTGCCCGCGAGGAGGCCGTGATGGTCGTCGATATCGTGGTGGGGGTCATTGTCGGAGTGCTGCTGGTCGGTGCCGTGGTGGCCGGTCTGAGCGTCCGGGTCGTGCAGCAGTTCCAGCGCGGCGTGGTGTTCCGGTTCGGCCGGGTGCGGGAGGAGATCCGGCAGCCGGGGCTGGTGGCGCTGATGCCGGTGGCCGACCGGTTGCGCAAGGTGAACGTGCAGATCGTGACGCTGCCGATCCCCGCCCAGGAGGGCATCACCCGCGACAACGTGACCGTGCGGGTGGACGCGGTGGTCTACTTCCGGGTGGTGGACCCGGTGAAGGCCACCGTGAACGTGCAGGACTACAAGTTCGCGATCTCCCAGGTCGCGCAGACCTCGTTGCGCTCGATCATCGGCAAGAGCGAGCTGGACGACCTGCTGGCCAATCGCGAACCGATCAACCAGGGCCTGGAGCTGATGATCGACAGCCCGGCGCTCGGCTGGGGCATCGAGATCGACCGGGTGGAGATCAAGGACGTCGCTCTCCCGGAGTCGATGAAGCGCTCGATGTCGCGGCAGGCGGAGGCCGAGCGGGAGCGCCGGGCGCGGATCATCACGGCGGACGGCGAGTACCAGGCGTCCGCGCGGCTGTCGGAGGCGGCGGCGGTGATGAGCGAGACCCCGGCGGCGCTTCAACTGCGGCTGCTGCAGACCGTGGTGGAGGTGGCGGCGGAGAAGAACTCGACATTGGTGCTGCCGTTCCCGGTCGAGCTGCTGCGGTTCCTGGACAGTGCGGCCGAGGCACAGCAACGGCGGACGGCGCCGGCGGACGGCGAAGCGCCGGCGGCGGTCGGGCCGGGGGCGGGGGAGCAGCGGCTGCCGAGCGTGGAACAGCTCGAACTGCCCCCGTTGGAAGAGCTGTTGGAGCGTTCGCCACTGGACCCGCCGCCCGATCGGGCGGCCGAGACCCCGGCCGAGCAGCCGTCGGAACAGCCTCCCGGGCGCTCGGCGGGCGGGTCGGTGAACGGGGCGACGGGCGTGGCCCGCGTGCCGGACCGTTCGGGCGAACGGGCGCCGGGCGAACGGGCCCCGGGTGACCGGGACCGGGAGGAGCGGCCCACCGGGGAGTCGTGACGGCCGGAGCCCCGGAGCCCGGTGGCGAGGCCTGCGGGGCCGGACCAGGATGGAGTGAGCGCCAGTGGCAGGTACGTCAGGAGGCCGATCATGATCAGAGCCAGCGACATCATGCACCCGGGCGCGGAGTGCATCCGCGAGCACGAGACCCTCGCCACCGCAGCCCGGATCATGCGGGACCGCGGCGTCGGTGCCCTGCCCATCTGCGGTGAGCGGCAGCGGCTGCTGGGCATCGTGACCGACCGCGACATCGTGCTGAAGTGCGTCGCCGAAGGCCGCGACCCCGAACATGTGACGGCGGGCGAACTGGCCCAGGGACGGCCGATGACGGTGGAGGCGGACGAGGACGCCGAGCAGGTGCTGCGGGTGATGGAGCAGTACAAGGTGCGCCGGCTGCCGGTGATCAACCACCCCGAGCACGAGCTCGTCGGGATGATCAGCGAGGCCGACATCGCGCGCGGCCTGCCGCAGGCGCGGCTGGCCGAGTTCGTCACGGCGGTCTGTGAGGAGGACGACCCGAAGTCGAAGGAGATGGAGCAGCCGTACTCGACGCCCCTGTAGCACCGGCCCACCGGACACCGGTCCGCCGCGGCGGCCGCCGCGGCGGACCGTAATCCCGGCTCAGGCCAGCGCGTACACCGCGGTGGCGTGCGCGGCCGGTTCGTCCTGTCCCTCGGCGGTCAGGGCGATGTCCAGGAACGCGATCCGCCGGCCGAGCCTGGTGACCCGGGCGAGGACCAGCACGTCCTGACCGGTGACGGCCCGCTGGAAGCTGGTGGACTGCTGGACGGTGGTCATCGGGCCGAAGCCGCCGCGCGCCGCCGACACCGCGATCACGCTCGCGGTGTCGGCGGCGGCCATCAGGGCCTGACCGGACAGGCCGCCGCCCTCCCGGGCGAGCTGGTCGGACCAGGGCAGCCGGAGTACCGCGTGCTGCGGGCCGGTCTCGGCCACCGAGAGGCCGAGGGCCTGCACCCAGGGGGCGAAGTTGTCGGCGAGGATCTTGTCCGCCTCGGCGGTGGTGAGGGTCATCCCGCCATTGTGGCGGCCGTGAAGACCCGCTGTCAGCGGCTTCACCCCGTACGCGTGGCGAGTCCCGGCGCCGCCACGTCCGCCCGCCCGTCCGCCACGTCCGTCCGCCACGTCCGTCCGCCACGTCCGTCCGCCGCGTCTGCCGGCGCGTCTGCCTGCGCCGCCCGCCGGTCCGTCCGGCCGGCGGGCGGACTCAGATCGGCTGGGTCTCCAACTCGCGGTCGAGCGGCCGCAGTCCCCGGGCCGCCCGGGTCTCCGGGTGGTCCTCGCCGAGGAGTCGGGCCAGAGCGGCCACGGCATGCCGATGGGCCTCGGCGCCGTTCGGGTCGGCTCCCCGCCGGAGGACGGTCAGAGCCCGGTCCGCCGCGGTGATGAGAACGTCGTGGTGGTCGGGGCCGTAGCGGTCCCGCAGACCCTCGACCGCCGTCCGGTGAAGCTGTTCTGCCTCCTCCCAACATCCCTCGTCGGCCAGGGCGTTGGCGAGGTTGGCGGCGGCGGTCAGGGTGAACGGGTGGGCCGCCCCGACCGCTCCGGTCAGGGCTTCCAGCACGGCGCGGCCCTCCCGGACGGCCGCCCGCGGGTCGCCGGCCCGGCGCAGGTAGACGGCGACGTTGTCGGCGCAGGCCAGGGTGAACGGGTGTTCGTCGCCGAACATGCGACGGTAGGCGGTGTGGACGCGTGCGGCCAGGTCGCGTGCGGCCTCCTGGTCGCCGGCGACGCTGAGGTCGGCGGCCCGGCTGAGCAGGCAGACCAACCCGTCGGGCGTGTCGAAGCCGTACCGCTGCACGTACCGCTCGTAGGCGTCGCGGGTCAGTCGGCCGCCCTCCTCGGGCAGACCGGACCGCCGCAGCGCGGCGCCCAGCAGGGTGGTGTTGCGCAGGTGCTCCGGCAGGTCCGGCTCCAGCACGGCGTCGAGGTCGGCCATGGCCTCCCGCAGCAGCCCGATCGCTGGCTCGTGGTGGCCGAGTTCGTGGAGGTCGCGGGCGAGGCAGGTCTTGGTGGACAGGGTGTACGGGTGGCGCGGGCCGAGCACGACGGTGCGGCGCGCCAGGTTCTCCCGGTCGAGTACGCGCGCGGCCTCGCTGTCGCCGACCAGGCGGTGGTCGATCGCCAGGTTGTTCGCCATGGCGAGGGTGCGCGGGTGGACGTCGCCGAACAGGTCGGCCGAGTGCCGTAAGGTCGCGCGGTCCAGTTCGAGTGCCGCCTCGAACCGGCCGAGCGCGCGGAAGTCGGCACCCAGCGAGCCGGCGGTCTGCAGTGCGTCGGGGTGGCGCTCGTCGAGCAATGTCCGCTGGCGCTCCAGGGTGGCTTCGTCCAGGGACAGCGCCTCGGCGTAACGGCCCTGGGTGCGCAGCACGTTGGCGAGCTGGAAGCGGAGCAGCAGGGTCTGCCGGTCGTCCCCGCCGAGCTTGCGGGTCCAGTCCTCGTCCAGCGACCGCCCGAGGGAGAGTGCCTGCGACAGCTCGCCGCGCTTCCACAGGTAGCGGACGCGGTCGATCAGCAGCGTCCGGGTCTCGGGCTCGTCGCAGAGATGGGCCTCGGAGGGGTAGAGGTGCGGCCAGATCTCCTCGAACGCAGGCCAGTTGGCCGGATCGTCGGTGTCACCCACGGCCGGGCGGGCCCGGCTGAGGATGCGGTGGACGGTGTGCTTGGCCCGGAGCTGCCCGCCGTCGCCCTCGACCTCGCTGCGGACCACCGCCTGGACGAGCCGGTGGAGTTGGAGACGGCCGGCCTCCGCGTCGACCCGGACGAGCGAGTAACGGCCGAGCGCCCGGACGGCGGCGGCCACCGCGAAGGCGTCGGTCGCCGCCGGATCGAACTCGGCCAGGGCGGCGACCATCTCCTCGCCGTAGAGCAGGCCGGCCGAGATCGGCTCCGGCGCGCAGTACGCGCAGAGCTGCAGCAGCCGGACCGCGGCCGGGGACCGGTCCCGCAGCCGCTCGATCGAGACGCCCCAGGCGGCGGCGACCGACCGCGGGTAGTCGAAGGCGCCCTCGGTGGAGAGCGCCTGCTCCAGCCGGGTCAGGTAGGCGGCCACCGGCATCGCGGTGGCGTCCAGCCAGGCGGCGGCCACCTCCACGGCGAGCGGCAGGTCGCCGAGTGCGTCGGCCACCGCGTGGGCATCGGCGGTGGCGATTCCGCGGACGCGACGGCGCAGGTGGTCGGTGCTCTCCTCCCGGGTGAAGACGTCGACCTCCAGGGCGCTGGCGGCCCTGGTCCAGCCGAGGTTCCGCGAAGTGACCAGGACCCGGCCGGGGCCGTCGGGGAAGAACCGGCGGATCTCGGCGGGCTCGTCGGCGTTGTCGAAGACCAGCAGCCAGCGGTCCGAAGGGTTGCCCCGGCCCAGCGCCTCGCGAGCCGCCTCGGCGGCCTCGGCCACCGAGTCGCCGACCGGGAGCCCGAGCCGCCGCGCGAGCCCGGCCAGGGCGAGGAGCACCGACTCGGTCTGCTCGGCGTCGATCCACCAGATCAGGTCGTAGTCGGCCCGGTAGCGGTGGGCGTACTCCAGGGCCAGCTGGGTCTTGCCGATGCCGCCGAGCCCGTAGAGGGTCTGCGAGGTCGGCAGCACGGCCGCCACACCGGCGCCGAGCTGGCGGTGCAGGTGCTCCAGCACGGTCCGGCGGCCGGTGAAGGACGGGTGCCGCGGCGGCACCTTGAAGTGCGCGGGGACGGAGCCGGGATGGCGCAGGCCGGTCAGGTCGGGCGCCCGGGGTGCGCCGCCGACCGCGGCGAGCAGGGCCGCGGCGGCCGGCTCGGGGCCGAGCCCGACCAGGTCGATCACCGGCCCCTCGACCGGTGTCGGTTCGATCCGGACGGCCACCGCGGCCCCCGGGGCGAGGTCCCATGCGGGGCCGGGTCCGGCGGAGGGGCCCACCGTTGACGGGCCCGGGGCGGGCGCGCCCGATCCGTCGGCGGCGGAAGTCCCGCCGGAACCGCGGCTCGCCCGAAGGAACGCGGGGGACAGCAGGGCGACGGTCCGGTCCGCCGTGTCCGGGAGGACGCGCAGGCCGGCGCGGCGCAGCACCGCCTCGGTCCAGCGAGCCCAGAGGGCGTCCTCGGGTGCGTGGCGCACGGCGACCGTCGTGCCCTCGGTGGAGAGCCGACACAGCGCGCACTCGGCGCTTCGACGCGCCTGCGCGCCGGCCTGCAGCGGCCGGAGCCAGGGCACGGCCCCGGGATCGGCGACCAGCCGTCCGGCGGCGTCGGCGAGGCCGGCGGGCAGGCACCCGTGGTGGGCCGCGAGCCCGCGCAGCTCGGCCCCGGGCGCCGACAGATCGTGCACGGCCAGGCGGTCCGCCAGGTAGTCGGCCGCCTCGGCCGCGGTGAAGGCGCCGACCGGGACCAGCCGGCGCCTGCTGGTCCGCAGGCCCCGGTCCGCGCGGCGGGTCGTGACCAGCACCAGTCCGGACGCGCTCGGGGCGGGCCAGAGCCCGGCCAGGTCGGCCGGGTCGGCCAGCCCGTCGAGCACGATCAGCCAGCGGCGGTCGGTGGTGTTGAGCCAGGTCATCAGGCGCCGGTCGGCCTCCGCTCGGCCGATCCCGCCGTTCGCGCCGACATCGGCGACGCCGCCGAGCCCGAGGCGGTCGGCGGCCAGCCCGTAGGCGTGCCGGATCGCGTCGGCGCTGCTCGCGTCGGCCCACACCACCAGGTCCACCGCCCCGGTCCGCAGGGCCAGTTGGACGTGGTGGACGGCCGCCTGGGTCTTCCCGACGCCGGCCGGTCCGCTGAGCACGACCGAGCGGAGGCTGTCGACCGGGCGGCGGGCCCCGGTCGAGGCCCGGCCGTCGGCGGGGAGGGTGCCGTCGGCAGCGCCGGAGCCCGGCACGGCGAACGAGCCTTCGACGGCGGCCCGGTGCCGGAAGCAGTCCGCCAGCAACGGGACGGTGCCGACCTGGACCGGCCAGTCCACGGCGGGAGCCGCGCCGGCGCGCCCGCCGTGGACGTACACGTCGCGAACGGAACCTGCTACCACGCCGCCGGAGTTGCGGAGGTCGCGCGCGCTGCGCACCCCGTCGCGCGGGGTGTCGCCGCCGGGCACTGCCCCGGGAGCGGTCAGCGCGGGGCCGCCCCCGGCGAGGTAGGGCGGTCGGAGGCTCCGGCGCGGTCCGGGGTGTGCGCGCGGTCGGCGGCGCCCGGGCTGTCCGGTGCGCCGCCGATGGTGACCGGCCCGCCGAAGTCGCGGCCGACGGCGCCGCCGTGGTTGACGACGTCCCCACCGGCCGTGACGCCGCTGTGGGACGCCTCGATCCGGACGGCCGCCGGTGCGGCCGCGGCGACCTGGTCCAGCAGCTCCCGGAGCCGCGCACCGGCCTCCGCCTGCTCGGCCGGACCCAGCCCCTCCAGGAAGTCCTCCAACCTGGTCTGCCAGGAGGCCTCCTGGCGCTCGGCGACCTGGGCCCGTTCCTCCGGAGCGGCGGCCGCCAGAGCTGCGCCGGTCCGGTCCAGGCGTTCGAGCGCGGCCTGTTCGGCGGCCGGCCGCCCCCGGCCCAGGAGACGGGCGACCCGCCCCCGGACCTCCGTCCAGACGTCCGTCCCGGCGGCCTGGACGATCCCCGCCCCGCCGGCCGCGGCCAGTGCGGTCAACGCCTCCACCAGCATCCCCCACCCCCGGAGTCCCTGCGTGCTCGGCGTACCTCGCCGGAGTCGCCGACGCCCATTCAATTCCACCGGTACCCGGCGGGGAAGGCCCCGGCGCGATCAATCCGTCGACGCAGTGGGGCGGGTGGGGCCGAAGGGGTGGAGGAGGCCGGGGAGGCTCGGGAGGGCCGCTGTCCCGTCGCGTTCGGGAGCTCCGTTCACGTCCGTTGCTCGCGCAGGGCAAGGGCGATCACTTCGGCGAGGTGCAGGGCGCGGCGTCCCTCGGCGAGTTGGGCGATCTGGGTCCGGCAGCTGAAGCCGTCCGCCAGGATCAGGGTGTCCGGCGCCGCGGCCCGTACCTCGGGGAGCAGGACGCGCTCGGCGATCGCCTGCGACACCTCGAAGTGGCCCTGCTCGAAGCCGAAGCTGCCGGCCAGCCCGCAGCAGCCGGAGTCCAGCACCCGGTTCTGCAGCCCGATCCTGGCCTCCACCCGCCGGTCCGCGGCGGTGCCCAGGACGGCGTGCTGGTGGCAGTGGGTCTGGGTGATCGCGTCGGCCGGGAGCCGGGGGAGCGGGGCCCCGGGTGCGTACTCGTCGAGGAACTCGGCGAAGGTGCGGGTCCGTGCGGCGAGCGGGCGGCCGGCGGCGCCCAGCAGGCGCGGCACGTCCTCGCGCAGGGTGGCGGTGCAGCTCGGGTCCAGGACGACCACCGGCGTGTCGGCGGGCAGACCGGCACCGGCCAGCGCGCGCAGGCTGCGCCGCACCACCCGCCGGGCGGTGCCGAGTTGGCCGGTGGAGTACCAGGTCAGTCCGCAGCAGACGGGCCCGGACGGCAGCCGGACGTCGAAGCCCAGGTGTTCCAGCACCTCGACGGCGGAGCGCAGCACGCCGGGCTGGAGGTGGTCGGAGAAGGTGTCCGGCCAGAGCAGCAGCGGCCGGGCGTCCGCCGGGGCGGGCCGGGCGGCGCGGTGGCGGCGGAACCAGCGGGTGAAGGTCTCCGGTGGGAAGACCGGCACCACCCGGCGCGGGTCGATCCCGCCCAGCCGCTTCAGCGGTCCGGCCGCCGGGGAGCGGGCGATCAGGTTCGCCGCGGCCGGGGCGAGCGCCACCGCCCGCAGCCAGAGCGGCAGCCAGCCCATCGAGTAGTGGGCGACGGGCCGTGGCCGGCGCCGGTAGTGCTGGTAGAGGAACTCGGTCTTGTAGGTGGCCATGTCGACGTGCACCGGGCAGTCGCTCGCGCAGCCCTTGCAGCCGAGGCAGAGGTCCAGCGCCTCGCGCACCTCGGGCGAGCGCCAGCCGTCCGGGACGGCCTCGCCGCGCAGCATCTCGGCGAGCAGCCGGGCCCGGCCGCGGGTGGAGTGCCGCTCCTCGCCGGTGGCCATGTAACTGGGGCACATCACCCCGGTGGTGGTGTCGACGCAGGCGGCCACGCCGACGCAGCGGCGCACCGCCCTGGCCAGGCTGCCGCCGTCCTGCTCGTAGGGGAGGGCGAGGGGCAGCCGGCGCACCGGGCCGGCCTGGCGGAGGTCGGCGTCGAGGGGGCGCGGGTCGACCAGGGTGCCCGGGTTGAGCAGGTTCTCCGGGTCCCAGATCCGCTTGAACTCGGCGAAGAGGCCGATGACGTCGGGCGGGTACATCCGGGGCAGCAACTCGGCGCGGGCCTGCCCGTCACCGTGCTCGCCGGAGAGCGAACCGCCGTACGAGACCGCCAGATCGGCGGCCTGCTCCATGAACTCCCGGAACACCGGGACGCCTCGGGGATCGGCGAGGGGGAAGTCGATCCGCAGGTGGACGCAGCCCTCGCCGAAGTGCCCGTACGGGACGCCGCGCAGGCCGTGGCGGCGCAGCAGGGCCCGCAGGTCGCGCAGGTAGTCGCCGAGCCGCTCGGGCGGGACGGCCGAGTCCTCCCAGCCGGGCCACGCCTCGGCGCCGCCCGCCCCGCCCGCGTCGCCGGGCCCGCCGGGCCCGCCCGGCCCGCCCGGCCCGGCTGCGGGCCCGGCGCCGGCCGGTCCGGAGCCGGACCCGGTGCCGGGGTCGCCCGCTCCGGCCGGCAGGCGGGTGACGATCCCCGCCCCCGCCTCGCGCACCGCCCAGAGCTGCCGCTGCTCGCCGGGGTCGGCGACCACGGTGACCGTGGCGGAGCGCTCGCGCCGGACGGCGTCCGCCAGCCCGCGGGCGGCGTCCAGGGCCTCGGCGGCCGTGTCGCCGCCGGCCTCCAGGAAGAGCCAGCAGGCGCCCTCGGGCAGCCGGTCCAGTGCGGGCGGGCGCGGCCCGGCGGCGAGCAGGGCGGCGATCAGGTCGGCGGCCATCCCCTCCGCCGTGAGCGGGCGCAGCGGAAGCAGGGCCGGGACGGCGTCGGCGGCGGCGGTCTCGTCGGGGTAGCCGGCCACCACCAGGACGCGGGCGGCGGGCTCCGGGACCAGGCGGACGGTGGCGCCGAGCAGCAGCGCGCAGGTGCCCTCGGTGCCGGTGAGCGCCCGGGCGAGCTGGTGGCCGCGCTCGGGCAGCAGCGCGTCCAGCGGGTACCCGGAGGTGCGCCGGGGCAGGTCCGGCATGCCACGGCGGATGGTGGCGAGGTTGCGGTCGGTGAAGTCCTGCAGCTCCCGGTGGAGTGCGCCCGGCCGCCCGGGGAGGTCGCGCAGGGCGGCGCGCTCGGCCGGCCCGAGCGGTCCGCCGACGGTCAGTTCGGTGCCGTCGGCGAGCAGCAGGTCGAGCGACTCCACGTTGTCGGCCGTCCGCCCCCAGGCCAGCGAGTGGGCGCCGCAGGCGTCGTTGCCGATCATGCCGCCGAGCGTGCACCGGCTGTGGGTGGACGGGTCCGGGCCGAACCGCAGCCCGTACGGGCGGGCCGCCCGCTGCAGGTCGTCCAGCACGGCGCCGGGTTCGACCCGGGCGGTGCGGCGCTGCGGGTCGATGTCGAGCACCGCGCCCAGGTGGCGCCGGAAGTCCAGGACGACGGCGCCCGGGCCGACCGCCTGCCCGCCGATGCTGGTGCCGGCCCCGCGCGGCACCACCGGCACCCGGTACCGCCGGCAGAGTGCGAGCGCGGTGCGCACGTCGTCGAGGTCGGCGGGTTTGACCACGCCGAGCGGCAGGTGGCGGTAGTTGGAGGCGTCGTGGCTGTAGACGGTGCGCTCGGCGGGGCCGAAGCGGACGTCGCCGCGCAGGGTGCTGGCCAGCTCCCGGGCGAGGTCGGCGCCGGGCGTGGCGGACGGTCGGCTCACGTGGGTCCTCCCGGTGCGGGGCGGGGCGAGCGTTGCGGAACGAGCCGCGAGGGGGCGAGCGGGGCCGCGCGGTCCCGCGTACCGCCGCAGTCGCGGCCGGTGCACCCCGCGATCATCGCAGCCGGGCGGGTCCGCGCGGTACCGGCACCCCGGTGTGCATCCGACGCGGCGTCATATGGCACGCTCGGCCGACATGACGATCACGAACTCGGCCGGCGGCTCCGCCGGAGCCGACTACGTCGCCGGTCTGCCGATCGGCGAGCGTCCGCCGTTCCCGGTCGACGGCGCGCCGTCCTGGGACATCTTCCCCTACGAGGGGGACCTGGAGGTCCGGGTGCTGCAGGCGCCCGAGCTGCCCGAGCCGCCGCGGGAGGGCGAGGACGGAGCCGAGAGCTGCGCCCAGTGCGCCCGCCCGGACCCGGACTTCCTCTGGACGGACGAGCACTGGCGGCTGAGCACCATGGAGGAGCCGGCCGGCCTGCCCGCCGTCGTGCTGCTCCAGCCGCGCGCCCACCACGACCTGCTCGACCTCCCGCCGGAGCGCTCCGCCGAGCTGGGCCCGATGCTGCAGAGGGTGGAGGCGGCGCTGCTCGCGCTCGGCGGCATCGGCCGGGTCCACGTGAACCGCTGGGGCGACGGCGCCGCCCACCTGCACCTGTGGCTGATCGCCCGGCCCGAGGGCATGACCCAGCTGCGCGGCTCCACCCTGCCGCTCTGGATGGACGTCCTGCCGAAGCCCTCCGCCGAGGCGTGGGCCGCGACGGCGAGCCGGATCGCCGCCGCGATGGCCGCCGACGGCGGCACGGCCCACGTCTGAGCGGCGGACGGACCCAGGGCCCGGGGGCCCGGGCCGGGGCCCGGGCCGGGGGCCGGGGGCCGGGGGCCGGGGGGGCGGCCCGGGCCCGGAGACCCCGCCCCGCTCGCACGCACCGACCCCGACGACCGTGCGCCCGCGTCAGGCCGAGGCCTTGCGCCGGGCCGATCCGGTGAGCGTGCCCTTGGCGATGTGGGAGAGCTTGGCCACCTCGAACGCCGGGTAGGCGCCGCCGGCCAGCAGCGAGAACTTCACGCCCTCGCGTCCCCCCGGCCGCCGGTGCCCGGCCGGCAGGAACCGGCGGTGGTGCTCGGCGGCGCGGTGGAAGAACTGCGGGCGCTCGGCCCGCGCCACGCACCCGGCGAGGTCGAAGACGAAGAGGTAGTGCCGGATCATCCGGGTGAACAGCGCGTCCCGGACGGCGTCCGCGTCGGGGAGCTCCTCCAGCAGTGCGAAGCTCCGCTCGTACTGGTCGAAGATGTCGAACACGCCGCTGCCGGGCGAGCCGGTGGGGTGGACGGTCTCCCGGCGGCGCAGCTGGACGCAGGCGCGCGGCAGCACGGCGATCCGGCGGGCCGCCAGCATCGCCGCGTGGACCACCGGGACCTCCTCGTACCGGCCGTCGGGGAACGCCAGGCCCTGGGCGTGCCAGTGCTCGCGGCGCACCAGCCGGTCCCAGATCAGCGGGGGCGCGCCGAACACCTCCGGCCGCTCCAGCGGCCCGAACGGCTCCGGCCCGGCCTCGGCGAGCAGCGCCTCGGCGCCGCCCGGCCAGTCCCGCCCGCCGTGCCGCCGGGTGTGCCCGAACAGCAGCACGTCCACCGGCCCGGTCTGTCCGAGCCGGTCGGCGAGCGTCTGCAGGGCGTCCCGGGCGAGCAGGTGGTCGGCGTCCAGGAACAGCAGGTACTCGCCCGCCGCCCGGGCCGCGGCCGCGTTGCGGGCGACCCCGACCCCGACCGCCGCGTCCAGGTGGAGCGCCGAGACCTGGGGGTACCGGGCCGCGTAGGAATCCACGATCCCGGCGGGGGTGTCGGCCGAGCGGTCCGCGACGACGATCACCTCGAAGTCGCGGAAGGACTGGGCGAGCAGCGAGTCCAGGCACTCCGAGAGCTGTTTCTGCTGGTCGTAGGCGGGGACCAGGACGCTGAGCAGGGGTGAGGGCATGAGGCCGGAGCGTAGGAGCGCTCGCCCGAGGTGGCAAAGCCCTGACAGCCCGTAATTCTGAGCAATACCCGTCAAATCGTACGGGCGTGCGCCATATCTTCACGCGTCGTTCCGGACGCGTCCACGTCAGCCCAGGTGTACGCACGGCCCCCACGGCGCCCCGCCGCCGTCGCCCGGCGCGGTGGCCGGGCGACGGCGGCGGAGGTCCGAGGAGGGGCGCTCCCGGCGCGGCCGGCTCAGCGGTCGCCGGTCGAGGGCTGCGGCAGCCCGGCCACCACCCGCGGGTCGGCCGCCGGCTCGGCCGGCCCTCCCGACCGCCGCCGCAGCAGGGCCGCCACGGCGACGGCCGCCAGCAGTGCGGCGCCCGCGCCGCCGAGCAGCGTGACGTGCATGCCGGCCACGAACGCCGCGCGGGCGTGCTCGGCCACCGGCCCGCCGAAGTGCGAGGCCGCGGCCAGCGAGGAGCGCGCCGCGTCGGCCACCTGCGGCGGCAGCCCGGTGACGTCGAGTCCGGCGCGGTAGCCGGCGCCGAGGACGCTGCCCAGGACGGCGATGCCGAGGGCGCCGCCGAGTTCGCGGGAGAGGTCGTTCACCGCCGAGCCGACGTTCTGCAGGGACTGCGGCAGCGCGTCCGTGATCGCGGTGGTCGCGGGCGTCATCGCCAGCCCGGCCCCGGCGCCGAGCAGCAGCAGCCCGCCGGCGAACAGCGCGTACGGGCTGTCCTCGTCGAGCCCGCCGAACGCGGCCATCGCGGCGGCGATCAGCACCAGGCCGGTCACCCAGGGGCCGCGGGCGCCGAACCGGTCGGTCAGCCGGGGGCTGAGGCGGGACATCGGCACCATCGCCAGGGCCATCGGCAGCACGCTCACGGCCGCCACCAGGGCGGTGTCCCCGCGGACCAGCTGCAGGTACTGCATGATCACGAAGATGTAGCCGAAGAAGGCGAAGAACTGGCAGGTGATCGAGAGCGAGCCGGCGGCGAACCGGCGGTTGCGGAACAGCCGCGGATCGAGCAGCGGGTGACGCCGCCGCAGCTCCCAGCCGACGAAGCCGCCCAGCACGGCGAGCCCGACCGCGATCCCGCCGAGGGTGAGCGGATGCCCCCATCCGCGGGTCGGGGCCTCGATCACCGCGTACACCAGCACGCCCAGGCCCGTCGCGGCCAGCACCGCCCCGCCGAGGTCCAACCGCGGCGCGTCCGGATCGGCGGACTCGGGCACCACGAGGAGGGTCCCGACCAGCGCGACCACCGCGAGCAGCACGTTCAGCAGGAACACCGAGCGCCAGGACCACAGCTCCAGCAGCGTCCCCGAGGCCAGCAGCCCGACCACCGCACTGGCCCCCGCCACGGCCGCCCAGACGCTGACCGCCCTGGTGCGCTGCTCCCGCGGGAAGGTGCCGGTGATCGTCGACAGGGTGGCCGGCATGACCAGCGCCGCCCCCACGCCCAGCACGCCCCGCAGCGCGATCAGTGCCGTGGCGTCGGTGGTGAGCGCGGCCAGCCCCGACCCGCCGCCGAACAGGGCCAGACCGACGAGCAGGGCCCGGCGCCGGCCGAACCGGTCGCCGAGCGCCCCCGCGGGCAGCAGCAGGGCGGCGAACACCAGGCTGTAGGCGTCGATGATCCAGGAGAGCTCGGTCTGGCTGCCGTGGGTCGCCCGGGCGATCTCCGGCAGGGCCACGTTCAGCGAGGCCATCGCGGCGACCACGGTGGCCAGCGCGAGGCAGGTCACCAGGAGGACCAGGCCGTGGCGGACGGCCGGCCCGCCCGGCATCGCGGATCCGGCGGGACGGCCGGCGCCCGCGGACGCGGCGGCGGCTCCCGGTGCGGTGGCTGCCGGTGCGGTGGCTGTCGGTGCGGTGGCTCTGGGCCCGGCGGCGGCTCCCGGAGCGGTGGCTCCCGGCCCGGTGGCTCTGGGCTCGGCGGCGGTCATGGCAGGCCTTCTCTCCCTCGCGTCCTCCACCCCCGCGGGTCCGGTCCGGCCGTCGGGGGTGGCTCGATGCCGCCAGACTGGGTGCGCCGCCCCTAGGATTTCAACCATGATGAATAAGCCGCCGCGCCGGGGCCGGCGGGCCGGCAGCCCGGACACCCGCGCCCAGATCCTCGACGTCGCCCGCCGGCGGTTCCTCGCCGAGGGCTACCAGGCGGTGACGATGCGCTCGATCGCGGCGGAGGCCAGCGTCGACCTCGCCCTGATCAGCTACTTCTTCGGCTCCAAGAAGGGCCTCTTCGGCGCCGCGCTCGCCCTGGCCACCAACCCCGCCGAACGCCTCGCCCTCGTCCTGGAAGGCGACGTCGAGACCCTGCCGGACCGCATCCTGACCGAGGTCCTCGACGTCTGGGGGAGCCCGGTGGCCGCCGACCCGCTGCGCGCCATGCTCGGCAGCGCCGCCCAGGAGCCGGCGGTCGGCACCCTGGTGAGCGAGGTCCTGCAGCGGGAGATGGTCGACCGCATCGCGGCCCGGATCGGCGGTGCGGACGCCCGGCGCCGCGCCTGCGACCTCGCCGCCCACCTGGCCGGCCTGATCATGGCCCGGTACGTCCTGCGCCTCGAACCGCTCGCCTCGCTGCCGCCTGATGAAATCGCGCGCACCCACCTCCCCCTCCTCCGCCTCGCCCTCCGCCCGCGCCCCGCCTCCCCCCGCCCGGGGAGGTAGCCGGCCGCGCCCGGCCCGGGAAAGGCCGGAGGCCACCCGCGCGGTTTCGCGGGTGGCCTCGGAGGAGCTGCAGGCTCGGCGGGAGCTGCTGGGTCGGCTCAGTACCAGTGGTGCGACTGCCAGAAGGACCAGGCGGCGCAGGGGCTGCCGTAGCGGGAGTTCATGTAGTCGAGGCCCCACTTGATCTGGGTGGCCGGGTTGGTGCGCCAGTCGGCGCCGGCCGAGGCCATCTTGGAGCCCGGGAGGGCCTGGACGAGGCCGTAGGCGCCGGAGGAGGCGTTGACGGCGCGCGGGTTCCAGCTGCTCTCGTGGGAGACGATGTTGCTGAAGCACTGCAGCTGGCCGGCGGGGACGATCTGGGCGGCGATCTCCCGCGGGCTGCCCGAGTAGCCGGGCTTGGCGTTGAGAGCGGAGCGCTGCTGGGAGCGGGAGGCGGCGGCCTGGGCGTCGGCCTTCGCCTTGGCCTCGGCCTGGGCCTTCGCCGCGGCGTCGGCCTGGGCCTGGGCGGCCTGCGCCTGGGCGGCCGCCGCGGCCTCCGCGTCGGCCTGCGCCTGGGCCTGCGCGGCCTGCGCCGCGGCCTCCGCCTGGGCGGCGGCAGCGGCAGCGGCAGCGTCGGCCTGGGCCGCCTGGTCGGCGACCGGCTGCCCGTCCACGGAGACGCCGGTGGTGCCGGTGACGCCGGCCGCCGGGGCGGCGGCCTCGGCGACGCCGCCGCCCTGCGGGATGGCGAGGGCGGCGGTGGCCGCGCTCGCCACCACGAGGGTGGTGATGCCGGTGATCAGGGAGTTGCGGCGGGCATGGCTGAGCTGCATGGAGCGGCGATCCTTTTCCGTCGGGGGCCGTGTCGGGAGCGCGGGGCATCCGGCACGCGGGCTCGGGTGAGCAGGCCCGCAATGCCGTCCGGGACGGCCATGGCACCCCGGCGGTGACGACGGGGCGGGCGGGATGCGCGGCGGGGGACAGGTCCGCAGCGCTGCCTGGCGACGGGCCATTCTTGGCAGGGCGCGGCGCGGGCGGCAAAGCCGCCCGGTACTACGCGGCGTAGTGGGTCAGCGGGCGGAAACGGCGAAGCGCCCGGCCGGAGCCGGGCGCTTAAGTCCGTTTTGTTCCGTTTGCCCAATCGTCGGCCGGATCGGCCGTTCCGTCGACGAACGATCGGCCGCAACCCGCCGACGGCCTGCGTTCTTCCGGGCCGCCGGGGTCGCGGATGCCTGCCGCGCCGCGGGCGCGGCCCCCGTCGCGGGCCTCCGCGCGAGGGTGCCCGCGGACTGGCCACTATCGACGGCAGTAGTACGAAAACCCCGTGTGGGCGGCTTCACACCCCGGCCGGCGGCCGGTGGACGCAGGGTGAACGGGCGGCTACTCCCGCCGCCCCCGCTCAGGTGCGGTAGGGATTGTCCGCGTACGGGTCCGGCGCGTACGGCCCCTCGGCGAAGCGGCCCCCGGGCCGCCGGCCCTCGGTGGCGTGGCCGCCCGTGGCGTAGGGGTTCTGCGCGTACGGGTTGCCTGGCACCGGCTTCGGGCCGTCGTACGAGGGGTGACCGGGTGAGGGGTACCCGGGCTGCGCAGGGTGGGAGGGGGCACCCGGTGCGACGGCGGCCGCGTCCGCCGGCTCCGGAGCGTCGTCCTCCTCGGCCGGCTCCTCCTCGACCGGGACCAGGTCGCGGGCCAGCAGGGTCGCCCCGGCGACCGCGCCGGGCATGGCCAGGACGGTCACGAAGGGGATCAGGAAGGCGAGCACCAGCGGCACGCCGAAACCGAGCGTGAGGCCGAGCCGGGCGCGCAGCAGGCGGATCCGCTCGCGCTGCGGGACCTCGCGCCGCTGCAGCGCGACGGCCGTCAGCTCGACCGCGAGGAAGAAGCCGGACACCACGAACCCGGCCGCCGGCACCAGGGTCTGCCCGATCACCGGGATGAACCCGCAGGCGAACAGCAGGATGCCGAAACCGACCACGCGCACCAGCACGAAGAGGCTGTCGCGGGCCGAGACCACCAGCTCCCGCCAGAGCGGGACGTCCGGCGGGTTGGGTGCGCCGCCCTCGGACTCGTCCACCTTCTCGCAGAGCGACTCGTAGAACGGCTGGCCGACCAGCAGCGTGACCGCGGTGAAGGTGATCAGCGAGATCAGCAGGCCGCCGCCGAAGGCGATCGCGGCGAGCGCGGTGCGCAGCATGCCCCGCCAGGGCGATCCCCAGTCGTCGGCGAACGGGGTGACCCAGGCGGCGAGGTCGTCCGACCAGCCGCCGAGGAACGCCAGCGCCACCGCGTATCCGATCAGGGTGATCAGCGCCGGGATCATCCCGAAGGCCCACCAGCGGCCGTGCCGCGCCACCCACTTCTGGCCCTTGACCAGGTACCCCGTCCCCGCCACAAGATCTCGCATAGGGGGAAGGGTAGGGGCTGGCCGTCGGCAGGTCATGTCGGCGCCGTCGCAGTCCGGTGACCGGCCGCGCGGCAGCGCGCGCAAGCGCGTGTACCGAGCCGAAACGCCGCACCGGGCCGGGAAACGCCGCACCGGGCCCGGGAGCCTCCGCAACGGCTCCCGGGCCCGGCGTTCGCGGCCGGTGTGCCCCGGATCAGGCAGCCGGTTCCACCGCCGCGGCCCGCCGCCGCCGGCCCACCACGGCCGACGCCGCCAGCACGATCGCTGCGGCGACCAGCGACAGGTACATCTGCTTGCGCCCGTCGGCGTCGGTGAACATGTAGGCCACCACGAAGCCGATCATGCCGATCGCGGTCCAGGTGAGGTAGGGGTACAGCCACATCCGGACGGTCAGCCGCTCCGGCGTCTCACGCTCGATGATCTTGCGCATCCGCAGCTGGGAGAAGCAGATCACCAGCCAGACGAAGAGCGCGACGGCGCCCGAGGAGTTGAGCAGGAAGGAGAAGACGGTGTCGGGGGAGGTGTAGTTGAAGAAGACGGCGATGAAGCCGAACACCACCGAGCACAGGATCGCGACCCGCGGCACGCCGCGGTCGGTCACCGAGGCGAAAACCTTGGGGGCGTCGCCGCGCTGGCCGAGCGAGAAGGCCATCCGGGAGGCGGTGTACATCCCGGAGTTGAGGCAGGAGAGCACGGCGGTCAGGACGATGACGTCCATCACCTGGCCGGCGCCGGGGATGCCGATGTGCTCCAGCACGGCGACGTACGGGCTGCCCTTGACGGCCTCGGAGTCCCACGGCAGCAGGGTGACCACGAGCAGGATGGAGCCCAGGTAGAAGACGCCGATGCGCCAGATCACGCTGTTGGTCGCCTTGCTGACCGCCTTCTCCGGGTCCTCCGACTCGCCGGCGGCCAGGGTGACGATCTCACTGCCCATGAAGGCGAAGACGACCGTGAGCATGCCGGTGAAGACCGCGCCCATGCCGTGCGGGAGGAAGCCGCCGTGGCCGACCAGGTTCTCGGTGCCCACCGCCTGGGTGTCGGGCAGCAGGCCGAACGCGGCCAGGGTGCCGATCACCAGGAAGGCGGCGATCGCCACCACCTTGATCCCGGCGAACCAGAACTCGAACTCGCCGTAGGAGGCGACCGAGAACAGGTTGGTCGCGGTGAGCACCGCCATGACGATCAGTGCCCAGCCCCACTGCGGTACGCCGGGCACCCAGTGGTTGAGGATCTTCGCGCCGGCGGTGGCCTCGACGGCCAGCACCACGACCCAGAAGAACCAGTACAGCCAGCCGATGGTGAAGCCGGCCCAGCGGCCGAGCGCCCGGTCCGCGTACGCGGAGAAGGAGCCGCTCTGCGGGTCGGCCGCCGCCATCTCGCCGAGCATCCGCATCACCAGCACGACCAGCACGCCGGCGAGCGTGTAGGAGAGCAGGATGCCGGGGCCCGTGGAGGCGATGCCGGCACCGGAGCCGACGAACAGGCCGGCGCCGATCACGCCGCCGATCGCGATCATCGACAGGTGGCGGTTCTTGAGCCCGGCCTTCAGGTGGCCGTCGCCGCCGTGGCCGGGCGCGCCGTGCTGGAGCTGCTGCCTGGTGGCGGCGTTGGCCGGCGAGGAGCCGGCCGACGTGGTGGTTTCCGCACTCATGGAGGGTGTCCTGTTGCCTTTCCGGCGCGGCCTGCCCCTCGGCTCGTTCGCCCGAGGGTGGGGGACGGACCCGCGCAATGCGGTGCAACCTAACTTCTACCTACGAGTATCGGAACAACGTCCCGGAAATCGTTCGCTGAGCGGACACGAAAGCCCAGGTCAGCATGGGTGAAGAGTTGTCCTGGAAAGCTCAAATCTGACACATCGCCAGGTGTCTCGGAGGCTTTCGGGGCGATCTCGCGGCCGCGCCGGACCCAGCGGCGGGCGGGCAAGGCCGGGCGGACATACTGTCCGCGTGATGATCGTCCTCGTCCTGCTCGGCCTCCTCGCGGTGCTCGCCGTGCTGGCCCTCGCGCACTGGTACCTCTGGCGGCGCCTGGTGCGCGACGTGTCCGCGCCCGGCGGGTGGTGGCGCCGGAGCGGCACCGTGCTCGCGGTGGCGCTGCCGCTGCTGTCGCTGGGGGCGCTGCTCGGCGGGCGGAAGTTCCCGCTCGCCGTCGAGCGCTGGTTCGCCTGGCCCGGCTTCCTCTGGCTCGCGGTGCTGCTCTACCTGCTGCTGGCCCTCGCGGTCGGGGAGGCAGTCCGTCCCCTGCTGCTGCGGCTGCCGCGCCGGAAGGCGGCGGCTGCGGCGGCCTCCGCCGAGACCCGGGATCAGCCGGTGCCGGCGGTGCCGTCGCCCGAGCGCCGGCTGTTCGTCGCCCGGACGGTCGCGATCGGCGCCGCGGGCGCGGCGGCGGCCGTGGTCGGCAACGGCGCCTACGGGGTGCTGCGCGGACCGCGGCTGAAGCAGGTCACCGTGCCGCTGGCCAGGCTGCCCCGGCAGGCGCACGGATACCGGATCGCCGTGGTCAGCGACATCCACCTCGGACCGATCCTCGGCCGTGCCCACACCCAGCGGATCGTGGACACCATCAACCGCACCCAGCCCGACCTGATCGCGATCGTGGGTGACCTGGTGGACGGGACGGTGCCCGAACTGGGCTCTGCTGCCGAGCCGTTGGCGCAGCTGCGGGCCCGCGACGGCGCCTTCTTCGTCACCGGCAACCACGAGTACTTCTCCGGCGCGGCTCCCTGGGTGGAGTTCGTCCGCGAGCTGGGCGTGCACCCGCTGCAGAACGCTCGGGTGGAGCTGTCCGGCTTCGACCTGGCCGGGGTGAACGACCTCGCCGGCGAGGGCGAGGGCGACGGGCCGGACTTCGCCAAGGCGCTCGGCGACCGCGACCGGGCCCGTACCTCGGTGCTGCTCTCGCACCAGCCGGTCACCGTCCACGACGCCGTCCGGCACGGCGTCGACCTTCAGCTCTCCGGCCACACCCACGGCGGCCAGCTCTGGCCCGGCAACTACCTCGCCGAGCTGGCCAACCCGACGGTGGCCGGGCTGGAACGCTACGGCGACACCCAGCTCTACGTGACGCGCGGCGCCGGGGCCTGGGGCCCGCCCGTCCGGGTGGGGGCGCCGTCCGACATCACCGTCGTCACGCTGGCCTCGCTCCGGGCCTGAGGTCGCAGCCGGGCGGGCCGGCGGGCCGCCCCGGGTCGGCCGGGTCGGCCGGGTCGGAGGGCCGCCCGGGTCGGCCCTTTCGCGCCCGTGTCCGGTCGGTGCGCCCGCCTCAGCGCTCACGCACGTCGAGCAGGACGATCCGCCGCCCGTCGGCGGGGTTCCCGGTGAGGCGGGCGGCCAGGATGCGGGGGATGTCGCTCTCCTGCGAGTAGCCCGGCACCACCGCCACCTCCGCCCGGCGGACGGCCCGCTCCCCGGCCAGGGTGTACGCCACCCGGTACACCGTCCGCTCCGGCGGCGGGGCGGGCGGCGGTGCCGCCTCGGTCCTCGGCATGACGGCTCCTCCTCGGGTCGGCGCCCCCGGTGTCCCCGCCGCCCATTCTCCGCCGTCCGGTGCCGGAGCGGATCCTGTGGCCGATCCGGGCAAACGCGGGCAGAGTGGGAGTTCCCGGAGCGGGAGGCTCCGGTCGGCGCGAACCCCGGGACGGCTCCGGAGAGGGGCGACCCCCATGCAGACGACCTGGAAGGGGACGATCAGCTTCGGGCTGGTCAGCATCCCCGTGCACCTGTACTCCGCGACCCAGGAGCACGACGTACCGCTGCACCAGGTGCACGCCAAGGACGGCGCCCGGGTGCGGATGAAGCGGTACTGCGAACGGGAGGAGCGGGAGGTCCCGTACGCCGAGATCGCCAAGGGCTACGAGTCGCCCGACGGCCGGACGGTCACCCTCACCGACGAGGACCTCGCCGACCTGCCGCTGCCCAGCAAGAAGATCATCGACGTGCTGGCCTTCGTCGACGCGGGCGAGATCGACCCGCTGATGTTCTCCAAGGCCTACTACGTCGGGGTGGCCGACAAGGCCGCGGCCAAGCCGTACGCGCTGCTGCGCGACGCGCTCACCGAGTCCGGCCAGATCGCGGTGACCAAGATCGCCCTGCGGACCAGGGAGTTCCCGGCGGTGCTGCGGGTGCACGACGGGACGCTGGTGCTGCAGACCTGCATCTGGCCCGACGAGGTGCGGCCGGCGGCCGGGATCGCGCCCGAGGAGGAGGTCGTCGTCCGGCCGCAGGAGCTGAAGATGGCCCGCTCGCTGATGGAGACGCTCTCCGAGGACTTCGACCTCGCCCAGCTCCACGACGACTACCAGCAGGCGCTCCAACAGGTCATCGAGGCCCGGCTGCAGGGCGTCGAACTGCCGCACGAGGAGGAGCCGGGCGAGGCGCCCGACAACGTCATCGACCTGATGGAGGCGCTGCGCAGCAGCCTCCGGGAGGCGAAGGGCGCCCGGCGCGGCCACCCGGGTGAACCGGCGGAGGACGCCGCGGAGGCGGGGACCGGGCCGGGGGCGGCGGAGCCTGCGCCCCGCAAGCGCGCCGCCGCCCGCCGGAAGCCGGCTGCCGCCGGCGGGGGTACCGGCGGCGCCACGCGGACCGCCGCCGCGGCAGGGAAGAGCACGGCGGGCAGGACCGCCGCCAAGAAGACCACCGCGAAGACCACCGCGAAGACGACCGCGAAGAGCACCGCGAAGGCCACGGCGAAGACCACCGCCGGTGCCAAGACCGGCACCAGGAAGTCCGCAGCTCCCCGCAAGGCCTCGTGAGGCCCCGCGAGCTGCTCACCGGCAGTCCCGACGACGTCCGGAGGCGATCACAGATGGACCTGCTCACCTACAAGGCACTCGACACCGGCCCCGGTGCCCCGCAGCACCCGGGCCTGGCGCACCGGGCCTGGCACGGCCTGCTCAGCATCACGCCCACGGCCGTGGTCTTCCTGGTCGGGCTCTCGCTCGGACTCGGCGCGGTCGGTTCCCAGACCACCTCGATACCGTGGCTGGTCGTCTTCAGCGTGGTCTGGGGCATCACCCTGATCGTCCTGCTGGGCATGGTCGCGCGCTGGGCGACGCACGCCCGGGGCGCGCAGCGGCTGGCCACCTGATCCGGCCGGAGCCCTTCGCCCCCGGCCTGGGGCGAAGGGCTCCGGAAGGCTGCGCGGGCCGGAACGCCGCGCTACGCGACCCAGACCGTGGTCACGTTGCAGAACTCCTTGATCCCGTGGCCCGACAGCTCCCGCCCGAAGCCGGAGCGCTTGACCCCGCCGAACGGCAGGGCGGGGTGCGAGGCGGTCATGCCGTTGAAGAAGACCCCGCCGGCCTCGATGTCCCGGACGAAGCGCTCCTGCTCGGCCGGGTCGTCGGTCCACACGTTGGAACTGAGCCCGAACGGCGTGTCGTTGGCCAGCGCCACCGCCTCGTCCAGGTCGGCCACCCGGTAGACGGTGGCGACCGGGCCGAAGGTCTCCTCCTGGTGGATCCGCATCGCCGGGGTGATGCCGGTCAGCACCGTCGGCTCGTAGAACCAGCCGGCGTCGTGGCCCTCGGGGCGGCGGCCGCCGCACTCCACCCGCGCGCCGTGCTTCTTCGCGTCCTCGACCAGCTCCTCCAGGTCGTCCCGACCCTGCCGACTGGCCAGCGGGCCGACCTCGGTGGTCTCCTCCATCGGATCGCCGACCTTCAGTGCCCGCATCGCCTCGGCGAAGGCGGCCGTGAACGGCTCGTACACGTCCGCGTGCACGATGAACCGCTTGGCCGCGATGCAGGACTGCCCGTTGTTCTGCGCCCGGGCCGTGACGGCGGTGCGCACGGCGGCGTCCAGGTCGGCGCTGGGCAGGACCACGAAGGGGTCGCTGCCGCCGAGCTCCAGCACCGCCTTCTTCACCTCGTCGGCCGCGGTGGCGGCCACCGCGCGCCCGGCCGGCTCGCTGCCGGTCAGGGTCACGGCGGCGACCCGGCGGTCGCGGATGACGCCGTCCACCGCGCGGGAGCCGATCAGCAGGGTCTGGAAGCAGCCCTCCGGGAACCCGGCCCGCGCGAACAGCTCCTCCAGGGCCACGGCCGTCCGCGGCACGTTCGAGGCGTGCTTCAGCAGGCCCACGTTGCCCGCCATCAGGGCCGGCGCCGCGAACCGGATCACCTGCCAGAACGGGAAGTTCCACGGCATGACGGCGAGGACCGCCCCGATCGGGCGGTAGCGGACGTAGGCGCGGGCGGCGCCGGCGTCGGCGACGTCCGCGGGGTCGGGGTGCTCGTCGGCGAGCAGCGCCTCCGCGTTCTCGGCGTACCAGCGCATCGCCTTCGCGCACTTCGCGGCCTCGGCGCGGGCGGCCGTCAGCGGCTTGCCCATCTCCTCGGTCATCGTGCGGGCGACCGTCTCCCGGTCCTCGTCGAGCAGGTCGGCGGCGCGGCGCAGCAGCTGGGCGCGGTGGGCGAAGGAGGTGGTGCGGTAGGTGCGGAACGCGGCCTCGGCGCGGGCCAGCCGCTGCTCGATGCCGGCGGCGTCCAGCTCCTCGAAGGTCTCCAGGGTCTCGCCGGTCGCGGGGTTGACGCTTGCGATGGGCACGGTCGGGCCTCCGGGTGTCCGTTGGGGTCGGGTTGGGCTTCGGTGTTCGGCTCGGTGTCCTGCTCGGGGTCCTGCTCGGGTCGGGCGGTCGGGCTCAGGACCGCGCGGGCGGATCCGCGGAGCGCGGGCCGGCGGTCTGAGACCACCCTGGCCGACGGCCCACCCCCGGGCACGCCTCCACCGCCCGGCGTGTCCCGTCGGGCGGTGGACCGGGAACGGGGGCGCGACCTACTCCGGCAGCGACTCCACGCGGGCCGCCGCCTCCCGGGCGCGGGCGCCGGCCCTGGTCCGCCCGGCCGTGACCAGCCGGTTCGGGAACCGGTGCAGGTACTCCGCCTCCAGCTGCCCGGTGCGCAGGGTGTGGCGCTTCAGCGCCTCCTCCGACCCGTACAGGAACGTCTCGTGCCGGGTCCGGTGCAGCTGCTCCAGCTCGTGCAGCAGGGTGTCGTTGCCGAGGGCGTGTGGCGAGATGCCCTCGGGCTTGATGTGCGGAGCGTCGGTGGGGTGCCGCATGTCCACTACCTCCTCGGCCGATCCCCCCGCTTACCCGGTGCCCGGCCCCCGCCGCCGGTACACCCGTCGAGTACGGGGGACCTGTCCTCGCCGACGGCCCTTCCGACCGCCGACCGGTGATCGGATCGTACGACGCACACCCCACCCGCGTCGCGGCCGGAACGCGCCGGTGGGGAGCCCGACCGGCGCCCCGCCCTGGCCGGCTACTCGGGGGCTGCGGCGTTCGCGGAGCTCACGGGCGTGCGGGCGTAGCGCAGGAGGACCACGCCGTTGGGGAAGGCGCGGGTCTCCAGGAGGGTGAGGTCGGTGGAGTCCGGCGTGGCGGGGAAGAGCAGTCGCCCGCGGCCCAGGCGGACCGGGTGGACGTAGAGCCGGTACTCGTCGACCAGGCCGAGGCGGAGGAAGGTCTCGGCGAGGTTCGCACCGCCGAGTGCGAGGTCGCCGCCCTCGCCGGCGGTGAGCGCGGCGACGGCGGCCGGGGTCACCTCGGGGAGGACGGTGGTGTTCCACTCCGCGTGGGTGAGGGTGCGGGAGAACACCGTCTTCGGCAGTTCGCGCCAGATCCGGGCGAACTCGACCACCGTGGGGCTCGCGCCCGGGTCCTGGTCGGCGGTCGGCCAGAAGCCGGCCATCAGCTCGTGGGTGACCCGGCCGCTGATCAGGCCGCCCAGCGGGGCGATCGCGCGGTTGAGGTGGCGGTGCAGCTCCTCGTCGACGCGGTGCCAGCCGATGTCGTGGTCGGGACCCTCGAAGTAGCCGTCGAGGGACACGGACATGAAGAGGACGACCTTGCGCATGGCGGCCTCGCCGGGGGTCGGGCGGCGGCGCCCGACCCCGGGCGGCCGAGCCGGTCAGATCAGCGTGCTCCAGTAGTACCAGAACCGCGCGAGGACCAGCAGCACGATCACCGCGTACCAGAGCGCGGGGACCACCCAGTGGTAGCGGGCGGCCTCCCGGACGACCGGGCGCAGTCGGCGTCCCACCGGAATCACCCCGGAGCGCAGGTTGTGCAGCGTGGTGTACCAGAACAGCGGGATCACGGCCGCCCAGACCACCGTGCAGTACGGGCAGAGCGCGCCGATCCGGTACAGCGCCTGGTACATCAGCCAGGTCACGAAGCCGATCCCGAAGACCGTCCCGGCCTGCAGGCCGAGCCAGAACCAGCGCCGGTAGGAGGCGCCGGCCAGCAGTCCGGCGCCGACCGCGGTCACCACGGCGAAGCCGACCAGACCGAGCAGCGAGTTGGGGAAGCCGAAGGCCTCGGCCTGCTCGCTGCGCATGATCGAGCCGCAGCTGATGATCGGGTTGATGTTGCAGGTGGGGACGTACGAGGGGTCCTTCAGCAGCCGGAGCCTGTCCAGCGTGAGGACGGCCGAGGCGCAGAGCCCGACCACGCCGCCGATCACCAGCAGCAGGGCGAAGGGCCGGCTCGCACCGTAGGTCCGGGCACGGGGGGCCTCGGGGGAGGCGGTGGACGCGGGGGACGCGGGGGACGCGGCGGTCATCCGGTCACCTGCCGGACCATCGCGGTGAACTGCTCGGGCGGGACGGGAGCGCCGCCGGTGAACACGTCGAGCTTCTTCCCGTCCAGCTTCACCGTCGGGGTGCCGGTGACGCCGCTCCTGTCGAAGGCCTTGTCCACCTGGTCGGCCCAGGGCAGGTAGGTGCCCTCGCGGACGGCCTTGACGAAGCCGTCGGTCTTCAGCCCGGGGACCTGACCGGCCAGGTCGAGCAGGTGGTCGACGTCGGCGAAGCCGTCCTCGCGCTCGTCCGGCTGGTTGGCGTAGAGCACGTCGTGGAACTGCTTGAACTTGTCCACGCCCTCGTCGAGCGCCGCACCCGCGGCGGCCAGCGCGGTGCGCGAGCCCTTGCCGCCGAGGCCCTGGTCGAGGAAGGTCGCCAGGTGGTACTCGACCTTGTAGGTGCCGGCGTCCGCGAACTGCTGGGCGGTCTTGCCGGTGGTCGTCTCCAGCCGCGCGCAGTACGGGCAGCGGAAGTCCTCGTAGACCTCCAGCGTGTGCGGGGCGTCGGCCTTGCCGTAGGTGACGACGGTGCCGTCGGCACCGCTCGTGTGGGCGGGGACGACCAGCGGGCCGCCGGCGCCGGAGCCGGACCCGCCGCCGACCGCGAAGGCGACGCCCGCGGCGAGGGCGAGGACGGCGGCGCTCGCGGCGCCGACGACGGTCCGGCGGCGGATCCGGGCCGACCGCTCGGTGCGCTCGCGCTCCTCGCGCATCCGCTCGGTGGCGGCGCGGGAGGCGGCGTTCCCGGTGGGGCGGGAGGTGCGGTGCTTCTTGCTCATGGGGGTGTCGTCCTGTGCTCTCGATCGGGTGCTCGGGCGCGGGGCGGGCAGCGGGTGCCCGCCGGCGCGGAGCGGGGCGGGCGCGCCGGGGCGCGCGGCGGGACGACCGGCGGAGAGGCCGCGGATGCGGGGGCGGAGGTTCTCAGCAGGCCGGCGCGGGCACCGGGGGGCCGCGCCGGACGGCGGGGCTGAGCAGGACGTCCTCGACCGGGACGCGGATCCGGCTGGCCCGCGGGAACGGCACCCGGGCCACCGGGCGGCCCGGGACGGGCGCGGCGAGCAGGAGCAGCAGCCGGCGGGCGGCCGCGACGGGGAGGCGCCGGGCGAAGTCGGCGAGGATGCGCGCCGACCGGGCCAGGCCGGTCAGGGCGGCGTCGGCCCGGCGCAGCCAGAAGGCCGCCGCCAGCGCGATCGCCGTGTGCAGGGCCAGCAGCACGAGCACCCCGGCGGGGCGCGCGAGCCCGTGGCCCGCGAGCAGGCCGCCGAGCGAGCCGCCGCCGCAGAGCAGCGGTTCGAACCCGCGGGCGGAGCCCGGCGGGAGGGCGGGACAGGTGCTCTGGGCGAGGTCGAACAGCGCGCTCAGCCCGAGCTCCAGCGGCAGGAGGACCGCCGCGATCGCGGGGTAGCCGCGCTCGGAGCCGGCGAGGGCGAAGGCCACCGCGAAGACGGCGGCGCCGGCCGCGGCCAGCGTGCCGAGCGGCAGCGGACGGCCGGTGACCAGCACCTGGCCGAGCCCGGCGAGCAGCACGACCAGCGCGGCGAAGATCGCCGCGCGGAGCGTCCTGGGGGCCGGGTCGGTGGTCACGGCATCCGAGTCTGCCACAGGTTGAATCGTGGACGACCGACCCGGCGGTCCGCTGTGAAGATCCTCACCACCCGCCCTGACCTGCGCTTATGTACTGCTTACGCAGGGGGGAGGGGGCCGGCCCCGTGCCGCACGGCGGATGGGCCGGGGTGGCCGGGCCCGACCGGTCAGGCCGGGCCGCCGGCCTCCGCCGGCTCCTCCGGACCCGGATCGGCGGCGGCTCGCACCCGGGCCTCCACCAGCTCCCGGAAGTGCGCGAGGTCCGCCCGCACGGTCCGCTCGACGGCCCCGGCGAGCGCGAAGCCGCGCGGCCCGCCGAAAGCCTCGTGGACCGTCTCCGGGTCGTACTCGACCCGGATCTGCACCCGGGTGTGCTCCCGGTCGAGCGGCAGCAGCGCGAACGCGCCCTGCAACTGCAGGCCGTCCAGCGTCCGCCAGGCCATCACCCGGCCCCGCCCCCGGTCGGTGATCTCGGCCTCGACGTCCCACCGGACCCCGTCGACCTCCACGGCGAGGTGTGCGAGGTTGCGGCCGTGCGGCTGGGCGCTGCGCACCCCGTCGACGAAGGACGGGTAGTCGTGGACCCGGTGCAACTGCTCCCATGCCGCCAGCACGGGGGCGTCGACGTCGATCTGTTCCTCAAGCGTGCTCATGGCGGGGCCGGACCTCCTCGGACGGCCGGGAGCCTGACGTGTCGCGGCTCCCTCCAGCCTGCTCCCCGGGGCGCGCCCGGGCAACGGGCCGGCGGCCCGGACCGGGGCCGGCGGCCCCGGCGCGGCCGGTGGGCGGAAGCGGCCGGGCTGCGCGAGACTGGGCGCATGCCGGAGCTGCCCGAGGTCGAGGCCCTCACCGCCTTCCTGTCCGAGCGGCTGTCCGGGCGGGAGATCGCCCGGGTGCAGCCGGTGGCGATCAGTGCGCTCAAGACCTACGACCCGCCGGTGACGGCGCTCGAGGGCCGCGTGGTCGGCCTGGTCAGCCGGCACGGCAAGTTCCTGGACATCGAGGCCGGTGGCCTGCACCTGGTCGTCCATCTGTCCCGGGCCGGCTGGCTGCGCTGGAAGGACCACCTGCCCGAGGAGCCGCCCCGGCCGAGCGCGAAGAACCCGCTCGCCCTGCGGGTGCGGCTGGCCGGGGAGGCCGGCGACGGGTTCGACCTCACCGAGGCCGGGACCAAGAAGGGCCTGGCCGTGTACGTGGTGCAGGACGCGGGGCAGGTGCCCGGCGTCGCCCGGCTCGGTCCGGACCCGCTGGACCCGGCGTTCACGCGGGAGGACTTCGCCGCCCTGCTGCAGGGTGAGCGGCGCCGCCTCAAGGGCGTGCTGCGGGACCAGAGCGTGCTGGCCGGGGTCGGCAACGCCTACTCGGACGAGGTGCTGCACGCGGCGCGGATGTCCCCGTACAAGCTGGCGTCGAGCCTGACCGAGGACGAGACGGCCCGGCTGTACGAGGCGCTGGGCAGCACGCTGCGCGAGGCGGTCGAGCGCTCCCGCGGGCTCGCGGCGGGGGAGCTGAAGGCGGAGAAGAAGCTCGGGCTGCGGGTGCACGGCCGTACCGGGCAGCCGTGCCCGGTCTGCGGGGACACCGTGCGGGAGGTGTCCTTCGCCGACTCCTCGCTGCAGTACTGCCCGACGTGCCAGACCGGCGGCAAGCCGCTGGCGGACCGCCGGCTCTCCCGGCTGCTGAAGTAGCGCGCCGGGCCGCGCACCGAGCCCCGGCTCGGTCGGCGGCCCGCGCCCGGGCCCCGGTCCTACGGCTTCCGGGCGACGGCGCCCCAGTAGTAGGCGGCGTGCGGGTCGGCCGGAGGCTCGCCGTCCGGGTGCCAGGCCATCACCGGGGCGACGCCGGGCTCGACGAGTTCCCAGCCGTCGAAGAACCGCTCGACCTCCCCGCGGGTGCGCGGCACCAGCGTCATCCCGCCGGCCCGGGCGGCCGCGGTGACCTTGGCGACGCTCTCCGGGTCGAAGTCCTGGGTGGGGTGGGTCAGCGCGAGGAAGCTGCCGGAGGGCAGCGCGTCGCGCAGGGCGGCGACCTTGGCCCACGGGTCGTCCTCGTCGGCGATCAGCATCAGGACGGCGATCATCAGGAGGCCGACCGGCCGGTCGAGGTCCAGGGTGGCGGTGAGGGCCGGGTCGCCGAGCAGCTCGGCGGGCTTGCCCAGGTCGGCGTGGACGTAGGTGGTGCGGCTGTCCGGCGTGGCGACCATCAGCGCCCGGGCGTGGGCCAGCACGATCGGGTCGTTGTCGACGTAGACCACGCGGGTGCCGGGGCTGACCGACTCGGCGATCTCGTGGGTGTTCGGCGAGGTGGGGATGCCGGTGCCGAGGTCGAGGAACTGGCGGACGCCGTACTCCCGGGCCAGGCGGCGCACGGCGCGCTTCTGGAACGCCCGGTTCTCCCCGGCCATCGCCTTGATGCTGGGGACGGCCTCCTCGATCGCCAGGGCCATGGCGCGGTCCGGCGGGAAGTTGGTCTTGCCGCCGAGCCAGAAGTCGTACACGCGGGCCGAGTGCGGGGTGGTGGTGTCGACGCCGAAGCGCTCCCACTGGCTCGGCTCGGCCTCCTGGTCGGCGGGACCGGCGGGGAAGTCCTGACTTGTCGTCATGGCCACGTCCTCTGGGCGCAGATCATCACATCGGGGAGGGTCAGCGTAGCGGTCCAGGTCGGAGTCCGGTCACCGCGCGTGCAGGCCGGGGTGCCGCCGGGCGCCGACGGCCGCCCGGCCTGGGCCGTCGGAGTGACGCTGGCGGCCGTCGGGGTTGCCCGTGGGAGGCGCGGAGCCGGACGGGGGAAGCATCGAAGATGCTGTCTGATCGTCAGATTACTTCGCGCAGGTTGCTGCTGGTCGCCGCCGGGATGTCCCTGTTGGGCGTCGCCGGCTGCCGGGGGGTCCAGGACGGGGGCGGAGCGCCGCAGGCCGGGGCCGCGGGTGCTCCGGAGACGCCCGGGGCCGCTCCCGGCCCCGCCTCCGGGCCGCCGTCATCGGCCGGTTCGCCGCCGGCCGGTTCGCCGCCGGCCGGTTCGCCGTCGGCGTCCGGGCCCCCGTCCGCCCCGGTGTCGTCCGCCGCCTCGGCGCCGCCCGCGGCGGTGGGCGCGCCGGTGGCGGCGCCTCGGGTGCTGACGGCGGACGAGTCCAAGCCGGTGTACGAGCTCGACGGCCAGAAGCGGGTGGTCGCGCTGACCATCGACGACGGCCCGGACCCGCGGTACACCCCGACCGTGCTCTCCCTGCTGGAGCAGTACGGAATCCGGGCCACCTTCTTCCTGGTCGGCGAGAACGCCGCCCAGCACCCCGACCTGGTGCGGGAGATCGCCGCCCGGGGTCACCACATCGCGAACCACACCTGGACCCACCCGGACCTGCGGCAGCTCACCGAGGGCAAGGTCCGCGACGAGCTGGAGCGCACCTCGGACCTGCTGCACCGCACCACCGGGAGGCAGCCGACCTGGTTCCGCGCCCCGGGCGGGGACTGGTCCTCGGCGTCGCTCAAGGTGGCCGCCGACCTCGGGATGCGCAACATGGCCTGGTCGGTGGACCCGCGCGACTGGGCCCGGCCGGGCACGGTCGTGATCACCGACCGGGTCCTCAAGGACGTGCGGCCGGGCGCGATCGTGCTCAACCACGACGGCGGCGGGGACCGGTCGCAGACGGTGGCCGCGCTGAAGGCGTACCTGCCGGTGCTGATCGACTCGGGGTACTACTTCACAGCGCCACCGAACTGACGGTGTATGAGGGATGGGTGCAGTGGGTAGCGGGATTGGAGGCTAAACCACTCGAACGAGTGGATTGGAAGAACCGTTTCTGCGGTTTTCGGGCTTCTAGGGTGATCTCGCACCAATTCTCCCGGTGCCGCTGAGCACCGCCCCGAAAGGCCCATCCCCCATGCGTCTGCGCAACGCCACGATCGCCGCCGCCAGTGCGGTCGCCCTCGTCCTCGCCGTTCCCACGTCCGCGAACGCGGCGGTCGGTGACTTCCTCTACAAGGTCGGTCCCGGCGTTCCGGCCGGCATCGCCGACCCGGAGAGCCGCAGCTGCATCAACCTGTTCGGTGCGACGGAGGAACACCCCGCGTTCGCACCCCAGAACCTCACCGCGTCGACGGCCACGGTCTTCCTCGACTTCGACTGCAGCGGCGACACCTTCTACGTCATGAACCCGGGCAAGAAGCTCGGTGACCGGCTCAAGCTGCGTTCGGTCGTCTTCTCCTGAGCCGGGTTCAGGAGCACTTCCGGCGAAGCACGGGACAGTCCGGCGATCGGTTGGGATCGTTCCGGTGGCTCGACACCGGGAGCGGCCGTGCCCTCACCCGTCGCCGGGCTGCCCGCCCGGATCCGTGCGGACCGCTGATCCTCCACGTCGTGCCGGTGCTCGCAGCGGCCGGCTTCGGTGCCTACCGCGCGCTCGGGGCCGGGGGCACCGCCTCCGCCCGGCCGGTCGCGGCCGGCCCGCGCACCGGGGACCGGATCGTGCCCTGGCCGCCGGGGCGGTAGGCGGGCCCCGCCGGCGGCGTGCCCGGTGAGCGGCGGCGGCGTAGCGTGACGAGGGGAGGGTTCGTGAAGGTCCCGCCGGCGGAGGAGGAACGATGTCCGTTCGGGAACCGGACCCGGCGAAGCAGGAGGAGTTCGCGGGTCGCACGGTGCAGGTGCTCAACGACGCCTGCCTGGGATTCATGACGAGCGTCGGCCACCAGACCGGGCTCTTCGACACCATGGCGGGGCTCGAACCGTCGACGAGCACGGAGATCGCCGACGCCGCCGGGCTGAACGAGCGCTACGTCCGCGAGTGGCTCGGCGGGATGGTCGTCGGCGGCTTCGTCGAGTACGACCCCGACGGGGCCCGCTACCGGTTGCCGCCCGAGCACGCGGCCTCGCTGACCCGGGCCGCGGGGCCCGAGAACATGGCGGGCCTGATGCAGTACCTCGCGCTGATGGGCGAGGTGGAGCAGCAGATCGTCGAGGCGTTCCGCAAGGGCGGCGGCCTGCCGTACTCGGCGTACCCGCGGTTCCAGGCGCTGCAGGCCGAGGAGAGCGCCCGGGTCTACGACCTGGCGCTGGTGGACGGGATCGTCCCGCTGGTGCCGGGGCTGGCCGACCGGCTGCGCGCCGGCATCGACGCGCTGGACATCGGCACCGGTGAGGGGCACGCCGTCAACATCCTCGCCCGGGCCTTCCCGGCCAGCCGGTTCACCGGCGTCGACATCTCGGAGAAGGGCATCGGCGCCGCCAAGGCCGAGGCCGCCCGGCGCGGCATCGACAACGCCCGCTTCGAGGTCGTCGACTCGGCCGAGCTGACCGGCGCCTACGACCTGGTGACCGCGTTCGACGTCATCCACGATCTGGCCCGCCCGGCCGAGACGCTGGCGGCGGTCGCCCGGGCGTTGCGGCCCGACGGCGTCTTCCTGATGGGCGACATCGCCGCCAGCAGCCGGCTGGAGGAGAACGTCGACCACCCGCTGGGACCGGCGCTCTACGCCTTCTCGACGTTCTACTGCATGACGGTCTCGCTCGGCGAGGGCGGTGCGGGGCTGGGCACGGTCTGGGGCGAGCAGACCGCCCGGCGGATGCTGGCGGAGGCCGGGTTCGGCTCGGTCGACGTCAAGCAGGTCGAGGGGGACGTGCTCAACCTGTACTACCTGGCGAGGCCGAACGGCTCCGCGGCGTGACCGGCGCCGGGTGCCGGCGCTGGCGGCCGGGGCGTACCCGGGAGCCGGTGCCGGGGCCCGGCAGGGCGTGTCCGCGGGTGGCCCCGCCGGACGGTCGGACGTAGGTTCGAAGGTGTCCGGGCTCCGTGCGCGAAGGAGGGCGGCGATGACCGGCAGCGGCTACGCACACCCCGAGGCCCTGGTCCCCACCGAGTGGCTGGCCCACCACCTGGACGACGGGACGATCCGCGTCGTCGAGGTGGACGAGGACACCGCCGCGTACGAGCAGGGACACATCCCCGGCGCGGTCGGCTGGAACTGGACCACCGACCTGCACAGCCGGGTGGGGCGCGACTACGCCGACCGCGCCGGCGTGCAGCACCTGCTGCGCGCGGCCGGCGTGGAGGACGACACCACGGTGGTGCTCTACGGCGGCAACAACAACTGGTTCGCCGCCTACGCCTACTGGCTGCTGCGGCTGCGCGGGTTCGAGCCGGTGAAGCTGCTCGACGGCGGGCGGAAGAAGTGGGAGCTGGAGGGCCGCGACCTCACCCAGGAGGTGATGGACTACCAGCACAGCGGCTACCGCCTCCTGGGGCCGGAGCACCCCGAGGTGCGGGCGCTGCGCGACGAGGTGCTGGCCAGGGCGGAGGTGTTCGCCAAGCCCGGCTCGGACGCGGTGCTGGTGGACGTCCGCTCGCCCGCCGAGTTCCGGGGCGAGGCGCTGGCGCCCCCGAACCTCCCGCAGGAGCAGGCGCAGGTGCCGGGGCACATCCCGGGCGCGGTGAACATCCCCTGGTCGCAGGCGGCCAACGAGGACGGCACGTTCCGCTCCGCGGACGAGCTGCGGGCGCTGTACGGCGGGCAGGGCGTGGAGTCCGAGCGCGAGGTGATCGCCTACTGCCGGATCGGGGAGCGCTCCGCGCACACCTGGTTCGCCCTGACCGAGCTGCTGGGGTTCCCGCACGTCAAGAACTACGACGGCTCGTGGACGGAGTACGGCTCGCTGGTGCGTGCGCCGGTGGCGCTCGGGGCCTGAGGCGCACCCGTCACGCGGCCCGGCGCCCGGGGCGTGGTGCGGCGCCGCGTGACGGGCGGGCGGCTGCACGATTTCGGCCTGTTTCTTCGCATGAACATTTCAGAAGACAGGAGTGCACCAGGGTTCACCGGGACAGGGATCCTTGCGACCCACTGTCCCAGTGACCCTGGAGGACCACCGTGCGCAAGAGGCTGATCGTCTCTGCCGCCGCCAGCGCTCTCGCCCTGCTGCTCGCCGTCCCCGCCTCCGCCGCCCAGGCCGGACCGGGCGCCGCGGGCATCGGCGACGCCTACTACCCGAACGCCGGCAACGGCGGGTACGACGTCTCGCACTACGACCTACGCCTCAAGTACCAGCCCGCCACGGACGAGCTGGAGGGCACGGCGACCATCCTGGCCACCGCGACCCAGGACCTCACCCGGTTCAACCTGGACTTCGTGCTCGGGGTGAAGGAGGTCCTGGTCAACGGGCGCACCGCCGGGTTCGCGAGCACCGGTGAGCAGGAACTGGAGATCACCCCGGCCCGGACGCTCACCCGGGGCAGCACGGTCACCGTCGTGGTCCGCTACGCCGGCAAGCCCGGCGAGGTGAAGCGCGGCGGCTACTCCGCGTGGCTGCGCACCCCCGACGGCGGCGTCGCCGCGAACGAGCCGGAGGGCTCGGCCTGGTGGTTCCCGAGCAACGACCACCCCACCGACAAGGCCACCTACGACGTCTCCGTCCTGGTGCCCGACGGCACCCAGGCGATCAGCAACGGCCGCCTGGTCGGCCAGAGCTCCAAGGCCGGCTGGACGCGCTACAGCTGGCGCGAGACCGAGCCGCAGGCGACCTATCTGGCCACTCTGGCGATCGGCAGGTTCGACGTCCGCACCGACACCACGCCGAGCGGGCTGCCGGTCATCACCGCCTACAGCAAGGACCTCGGCGACAACGACGGTGCGGCGCGGGCCAGCGTCGAGCGCACCGGCGAGCTGGTGGACTGGCTCAGCGAGTACTTCGGCCCGTACCCGTTCAAGTCGGCCGGCGGCTACGTGCCCAACGTGCCCACCGGCTACGCACTGGAGACCCAGACCCGGGTCTTCTACAGCCCGGCCCAGTTCGCCCGCGGCTCCAACACCTCGGTGGTGGTCCACGAGCTCGCCCACCAGTGGTACGGCGACAGCGTCTCCGTCCAGCGCTGGAGCGACATCTGGCTGAACGAGGGCTTCGCCCGCTACTCGCAGTGGCTCTGGTCCGAGCACGAGAACGAGGGCACGGCGCAGGAGCTCGCCGACTACGTCTACTCCTCCTACCCGGCCGGCGACGCCTTCTGGACCGTCGAGCCCGGCGACCCGGGACCGGACCACCAGTTCGCGGGCGCCGTCTACGACCGGGGCGCGGTGGCGATCCAGGCGCTGCGCAACGCGGTCGGCGACGAGAAGTTCTTCCGGATCCTCAAGGGCTGGCCGGCCGAGCGCCGGTTCGGCAACGCCACCATCCAGCAGTTCCAGGCGTACGCCGAGCAGGTCTCCGGCAAGCCGCTCGCGGACCTGTTCCAGACCTGGCTGTTCACGCCCGCGAAGCCGGCCGTCTCCTCCGCCGGCGTCCCGGCGGCCGTCGCGGCCGCAGCCGGGGCACCGGGTGGGGCGGCCCTGGCTCCGGGCGCCGGGGAGCAGCCGCGCGAGCCGAAGTCGTGGAAGAAGATCCAGGAGACCAACTCGGTCCACGAGCACCGGCACTGACCGGGTGACGGGTGCGGGGCGCCGCCGGGGAGGCGCCCCGCACCGCAGGTCTAGAGGGAGCGGGCCTCGGTGACGATCAGGTCCTCGATCCCGAGGAGGAACCGCTCCATCGCGGCCCGGGGCAGCACCGAGCCGTCGGCCGTGAGCGCCAGCCGCAGCGCGTCCGCGGTCCGGAGGACGTCCAGGGCGTAGGTGAGCCCCGGGCGCGGCTCGAACTCCCGCGGCCACTCGAGGGTGGTCCGGGTGAGCGCCTCGGCGAGGGTCTCGCCGGCGGCGGCGCCCCCCGCCGGGGTGGCGGGGGCCGCCGGGAGCAGGTCGCGGGTGTCGTTGACGATGCACGAGCGGTCGGCGAGCGGGCCGTGCTCGGCGGTCAGCCGGGCGACCTCCTCGTCCAGCAGGCGCTTGTCGAAGTAGGCGTGCCGGTAGGTGGCGATGGTGGCGGCGTGGGTCCGCCGGACCAGTGCCCCGAACTCCTCGTCGACGTCGGCAAGGTGGAGCAGACCGTCGCCGGCCACCACGCTGACCGCGTGGGCGAGACCGGGCAGGAAGCGGTTGTCGACGATGACCTGCAGGACGGCGTCCGGCGATCCGGACAGCCGCGCCGTCATCGCCGCGACCGCGGCGAGCAGGACGGAGGAGCCGCTCGCCCGGTGGCCGACCGCGACGAGGTCGACGGCGCGCAGCAGCGCGGGCGAGTCGAGCACGGCGTTCGGGAAGGGCGGCGCCGTGTCCTCCCGGGCCGGCGGGAAGAGCCGCGGCGGGCCCGAGCGCAGCTTGCGCACCGCGTGCGCGCGGGCGTTGGCGTCGCGCCGCAGGCCGCGCGGGGAGGTCTGGAACCCGGCCTCCTCCAGCGGCTGCAGGGCGGGGCGGCGGTCGCGGATGGCGGCCGGCGGCACGCCCAGGGAGAGCTCGGTGAGGTCCGCCACCAGCAGGCCCATCCCGGCGCCGTCCACCGCCGTGTGGGAGAGCACGAGGGAGATGTGCCGCACGGCGCCGTCCTGCTCCACCAGGCCCACCCGGATCGGCCACTCCCCGGCGCAGTCGAACGGCAGCGCCGCCAGCTCGTCGTGCAGCGCGGCGCCGGCCGCGGTCGCGCCGTCGAGGCCGCCGTCGGCGCGGCGGAGGTGCACCGCCAGCCGGCCCGCCGGGTCGACGGTCTGCCGCAGCCGCCCGTCCGCGTCCGGGTGGAGCCGGGTGTGCAGGGAGTCGTGCAGGTGGAGCAGTTGCTCCAGGGCGCCGAGCACCACCGGGAGCGGCAGGCCCGGGTCGAGGGGGGCGGCGGTGGTGATGTTGTACCGCGGCGCGTCGGTGGGTGCGAGCCGGTGGACGGCGTCCCAGACGGCCTGCTGTCCCCAGGTGGCCGGCCCGGTGCCGGACCGGCCGGACGAGAAGGTGATCTCCAGCTGCTGACTCGTGGTCACGTGTGCTCTCCGATGTGCGGTTCTGGGCGCGGTCTGCCGGTGCGTGGGGAGCGCAGGTGTCGTCGGGGAAGAGTCTGGCGCACCGCCCGCCCGGGCGTCGAGAGCGGCGCCGGCCCGCCCGGTCAGAGCCAGCCTCGCTCCTTCGCACGCAGGGCGGCCTGGAACCGGGTGGTGGCGCCGAGCCGGCCCATCAGCTCGGCCACGTGGGAGCGGTACTTGCGGACGGACATGCCGAGCGCGCGGGCGGCGCTCTCGTCCTTGTCCTGCTCGGCCAGCGCGCGGAGGACCAGTGCCTCGGTCGCGCTGAGGCCGAGCCCGTCGAGGTCGGCGGCGCGCGCCCAGAGCCGCTCGAAGAGGGCGACGAGCATGGCCACGATCCCGGGCTGGCGGATCATCAGGGTGTCTCCGTCCGGCCGGTCGGGGTCGAGACGGACGAACGCGACCCGGCGGTCGATCACGAGCAACGGGGAGTACGGCTCCGTCGTCACCCGGTGCAGATCACCCAGGGCGTGCCAGCGCCGGGCGTAGGCCAGCTGATCAGGCAGGTCCAGGGCCGCCGCGCCGACGAGGGTCCGGCTGACCATCCCGTCGTTCAGGCGCCGGCGGTACCGGCGTGCCGCCGACTCCGCGTACGGCCGGTTGAACGGCAACCGCTTGGCGTTCATCGTCTCGGCGCGGTGCGTCATCGCCTGAACCCGGCGGTTCACCTCGTCGATGGTGTCGAACCGCTCGACGAGTTCGACCGGGCGCCCGCAGCGCGCCTCCTCGGCCAGTTCCCGCACGACGTCGAAGGCCGCGTCGAGGCGGGCCAGCTCGCGGGAGGTGCGCTCCACGCGGTGGCGCACCAGCAGGTCGACGGCGGCCGCCGGCGGCAGCGGGACCAGCTGGTCGTCGACCAGCCCCAGCGCCCGTAGCTCCGCCAGGACCTCGCGCGCCGCGGGCATGCCGAGGTCGGCCCCGACGGTGTCGGTTCCGGCGTGCGGTGCACGCAGCAGGTAGCGGTAGACCCGCTCCTGGTCGTACGTCAGCCCGAGACTCTCCAGGCTCATCGGTCCCCCGTTCCGTGCAGCTTCCTGCACGGAATCTTGCACCTTCTTCGCCTGCCGCCGCACGCGCGTGAGGAGCAGGATGGTCACCAGGCAGGGGAGGGCCGCCGGAACGGCGGCCGCCGGCGATCGCGCGCTTGCACCGCGCCGGGTCGACCGGCCCCATCTCACGAACACCAGGGGAACCATCACCGCCATGGGTTACATCCGCAGCTTCGTCCCGTGGATCGCCGTCGCCGTGCTCACCGGCACGGTCGACATCCGTTGGGCCGCCCTCGTCGGCCTCGTCCTGGCCGTGGGCCTCGTGGTGGTCCAGCGCCGGGCGGGCCGCGGTTGGGACGCCCAGGTGATCGAGGTCAGCGCCGTCGTCTACCTCGCCGGCTTCACCGCCGCGGCCGTTCTCGTGCCGCACTCCGCGGCCGTCGCCCACTACGGGTCGGCGCTCTCCTCGCTCTGGCTCGCCGCCACGGCCTGGGGATCGCTCGCCGTCGGCCGGCCGTTCACCCTCGGCATCGCCCGCACCCAGGTGCCCGAGCAGTTGTGGCGCAGCCCGCTGTTCCTCCGGGTCAACCGGACCATCACGGCCGTGTGGGCGGTCGCGTTCACGCTCTCCGGCGCCGGGGCCGCGCTGCTGCGCCACTACCGGCCGGACGACTCCTCGGCCCGGACGCTGCTGACGATCGCCGCGTTCGTCCTCCCGGTGATGTTCACGATGCGCTACCCCGAGATCGCCCGCGCCCGCCACGCGGCCGGCCGCGGAGCCACTGCGGAGTGACCCGGCGACCGGGGGCCCGCCCGGTCGGCCCCCTCAGGCCCGGTCGGCCGTGATCAGGTGGTAGTCGATCAGGCCGTCCTTCCAGGCCGTCAGGAAGTGGCGGGTCCAGTGGCCGGGCGGGACGGTGTCCTCCAGGTAGCGGTCGAGGCCCGGCCAGACGTGGGCGCCGATGGAGTCGGCGGTGACGTCGGTGAACCCGGCCGCCGCGAGGTCGGCGGTGAAGGGGCCGAGCGGGTGGGCGACGTCCAGGCCGTCGGCGAAGCTGCCGAGCAGGATGGCCAGCCGCTCGGCGACGTCGGGGCCCTCGGCGGTGAAGAAGGTGGTGACCACCAGGCGGCCGCCCGGGCGCAGGACCCGGGCGGCTTCGTGGGCGAAGCCGGTGAGTTCGCGGAAGTGCTGGGCCGCCTCGACGGAGTGGAGGCCGTCGAGGGCGGCATCGGGGAAGGGGAGTTCGTCGGCGGCGCCGAGGACGTAGGCGAGCCGGTCGGGGTAGCTGGCCAGGGCCTTGGCGTTGACGGCCCGGGCGCGCTCGATCTGGTCCGGGTGGATGTCCACGCCGGTCACCGCCGCGAAGCGGAACTCCCGCAGCGCCAGGGCTGCGCCGAGGCCTCGCCCGCAGCCGACCTCGGCCAGTCGCAGCCGTTCGTGGGGCTCCGGGAAGCTCCGCAGCACCCGCCGGTAGAGCTGTTCCTGGCTGTGCACCCGGTCCTCGGGGCCGACGGCGGTCAGGTCGATGCCGCTCCAGTCGCCGAAGTTGATGAAGCCGCCGGCGAAGCTGGCCGCCTTGGACAGGTCGTCCACGCCGTAGGTGCGGCGCACGGCTGCGGGAATGCGGTCCTGGTTCATGGGCTGCTCGGCTTCCTCGTCGGTCGGTGCCCGGCCCCCGGGCGATGACGTACGTACCCCAACCGGTGCGCGTCCGAACACGCCCTGTGACGGGTGTGGCGCGGGGGCGGGGTCAGCGGGCCGACCGGGCCGACGACGTCGTGGAGGGCCGGGTGCGCGAGGTGCGCGAGGTGCGGGCCACCGCGAGGAGGAAGAGGCCGCAGGCCGCCACGAGCAGCCAGCCGGGGCAGGAGGCCCGGGCGAGGCCGGCCGGGTCGGTGCCGGCGACCAGGGCGCCGGCGACGGCGATCCCGACCGCCGAGCCGAGCTGGCGTGCGGTGGAGGTGATCGCCCCGGCCACCCCCGCCCGGGACGGCGGGAGGCCGCCGACCGCGGTGTTGGTGATCGGCGCGTTGGCGAAGCCGAAGCCGACGCCGATCAGCAGGAGGGCGAGCACCAGTAGCGGGGTGGCGGTGTCCGGGCCGAGGACGGCGAGGCAGAGGCCGCCCGCCGCGGTGAAGGCGCCGGCGAGCAGCAGCGGCAGCCGGGGACCGTGCCGTCCCACCAGGGTGCCGGACCACGGGGCGCAGACGGTGGCCCCGAGGGCCATCGGCAGGGTGGCCAGGCCGGTGGCGAGCGGTGTCCAGCCGCGGGCGTGCTGGAGGTAGAGGGTGTTGAGCAGCAGGGCGGCGCTCAGCGCCGTGAACACGGCCACCGCGCCGAGCACGGCCGCGGCGAACGGCGGCCGGCGGAACAGCCCGAGGTCCATCAGGGGTTCGTCGCGGCGCAGTTCGACCCGGACGAAGCCGGCCGTCGCCAGCGCGGCCAGGGCGTAGCCGGCCACCGCCCAGGGCGAGGCCCAGCCGAGCCGCGGGCTCTCGATGAGCAGGCCGACGATCGTGCACAGGGCCACGGTGAGGAGCGCCTGGCCGGGCAGGTCGAGCCGCCTGGCGCGCTCGCCGCGGGACTCCGGCACGTACAGCGCGACCAGCACGAGGGCGGCGGCGACGACCGGGGCGTTGACCCAGAACACCGAACGCCAGCCGAGCGCCGCGATCAGCGCGCCGCCGGTGACCGGGCCGGCCGCCAGGCTCAGCCCGAACACCGAGGCCCAGATGCCGATCGCCCGGGCCCGCTCCTTGGGGTCGGGCAGTGCGGCCACCACGATCGCCAGGGCCACCGGGCTCAGCATCGAGGCCCCGATGCCCTGGACGGCCCGGGCCGCGACCAGGACGCCGAGCGACGGGGCGAGCGCGCAGACCAGGGACGAGGCACCGAAGAGCACCAGCCCGCAGCGGAACACCCGGCGCCGCCCGAAGCGGTCCGCGAGCGCGCCGGAGACGATCAGCAGGCTGGCCAGGACCACCGTGTAGGCGTCCACGACCCATTCCAGGCCGCGGGTGCCGGTGCCCAGACCCGCCCCGATCGCGGGCAGGCCGACGTTGACGATGGTGGTGTCCAGGCCCACCAGGAACATGCTGAGTGCGCAGACGGCCAGCACCGTCCAGCGCCGGCGCGCGTCCGATGCAGGTGGCGCAGCCGCGATCGTCGTGGTCAAGGGTGGTCCTCCGGTCCGTGACGGGGTGTCGCCCCATGCTCGGACGGTCCGGCGGCGTGGGCCCAGAAAGTTTGCCGCGACAGCAAATCGTCTTCCTGTCGGGACCTCGCGGGCCGCACCGGGCCCGGGCGGTCAGCAGAGGGCGTCCCAGTGGTGGAGGGCCGCGAAGGCGGCGGTGCGCTGGGCGGCCGTGATGCCCCCGGGGGTGGCGGTCAGCAGGTAGTCGGCGACCGGGGTGAGCAGCACGGTGGCGTCGGCGGCGGGCAGCAGCCGCGCCTCGTCCCAGTCGTGGCGGATGACCGTGCGCCGCAGCAGGCTGCCGTGCCGGGCGGGCGGGCGGGGGGCGGCGGCCTCCGCACGGCGGCGGCGCTCGGGTGCGAGCTCGGCCTCCAGGGCGGCGCGGACCGGGGCGAGCCGGCCGAGCGGGGTGTGGGCGGCGGCGAGGTCCAGCAGCGCGGCGGCCTCGGGGGCGACGCGGTAGGCGGCGATGACGGCGGCGGTCTCGTCCGGCTCGAAGGGCTGCTCGGCGAGCGCGGCCACGTCGACCACGTCGTCCGGGCGGAACGCCCGGGTGAGGCCCTCCTCGGCGAGGGCGATCAGGCACTCGACGTGGTCGTCGGCGACCAGGTACGGGCGGACCGGCACCCCGGCGCCGTCGCCGGCCAGCGCGGCGGTGACCAGGCGGACCCGGTACCACGGGTCGACCAGCGGGTCGTCGGCGGGCCACTGGACGGTGACGGCGGTGTGGTGCGGGCGGTCGCCGAGCAGGGTGACCTCGATCCGCTCCACGGGGTGCTCGGTGACCAGTCGGATCACCGCCTGCCAGAGCGCCGCCTCGCCGGGGGCGACGAGGTCGAGGTCGTTCTGCGGCCGGAGCAGGCCGGGCGGGTAGTACCCGGCGAGCGGCAGCCCGCGGATGGCGCGGATGCCGGTGGCGCGGGCGAGGTCACGGGCGAGGCGGACGTAGTGGTCCGCGCGGGCGCGGGCGCGGCGGAGCTCGGCGCGGGCGGGCTCGCCCATCCGGACGTCGTCGCGGGCGAGGGAGGAGAGCACCAGGTAGGGCAGGCGGCGGCTGGCACGGGCGCGGCGGAGCAGTTCGGCCGGCCCGTCGGCCGGGTCGACGTCGAGCAGGTGGTACAGCAGTGCGGTGTTCACGGACGTCCGCCTCCGAGGATCTCGTCATGGCCGATGCCACCGGCGGCCGACGGCGGGGCGGGCGGATCCGGGGCGCGGGCCCCCGGCCGTCAGGGCGGCGGCCGGGGCGGGGGTTCGCCGATCCACGGCGCAGCGGCCGTGGGCGGTAGGGGAGTTCGGGGTGCGGGGGTTCTCCCCGCACCGGGGGTCAGGGGCGGTGCCGGGACCCGGCCGGACCGTCCCCGGCGGCCCCCGGCACGGTTCGATTCTGCCGGGTGGGGTTCAACGTCCGGTCACCGCACGCTCAACGGTGTCTCGACACCGGGCGTGACGCTGTGGTTAATAGGTGACACAAATGTGACGTGTGCACGAGCGGGGGCGGGCACGGTCCGGGGTGGCTGGGGGCTGGATTTGGGCGATCTCCGTTTTTCGTTACTCGGTCTGATGCGCGCTCACCGGGGCGCGGCGGTGCTCAAGGTGGGCAGTCCGCAGCAGCAGGCCATGCTGGCCGTGCTGCTGTTGCGGCCCGGGCATGCCGCGAGTGCCACCGACCTGATCGCCGCGCTGTGGGGCGAGGAGCCGCCGAACGCGGCGATGACCACCGTGCGCACCTACGCCTGGCGCTGGCGCAAGATCCTCGACGAGGGCGCCGAGGGCGGTGCCGGCGGGGAGGACCGGGCCGCGCCGAGCGTGCTGGTCTCGATGGGCGACGGCTACCGGCTGCTGCTGCCGAAGCTCGCGGTGGACGCGGCGGAGGCCGAGTCACTGGCCGCCGAGGCCGAGCGGACCGCGGCGTCCGGGCAGCCGCTGCGCGCCCGCGACCTGCTCAACCAGGCGCTCGACCTCTGGCAGGGCGAGCCGCTGGCGGGCATCCCGGGGCCGTTCGCGGAGCGGCACCGGCAGCGGCTGGAGGAGCTGCGGCTGACCCTGCTGGAGGAGCGGATCGGCCTGGACCTCGGGCTGGGCCGGTACTCGCGCTGCATCCCCGAGCTGACCGCGCTCACCACCGAGCACCCGTTGCACGAGCGGGCGTACGGGCTGCTGATGCGCGCGCTCTACCAGGCGGGGCGGCAGGCGGACGCGCTGGCGGTGTTCCGGGGGGTGCGGCAGCTGTTCCTGGCCGAGCTGGGGGTCGGACCGGGCACCGAACTGGAGCTGCTGCACCGGCGGATCCTGGAGGGCGACCCGTCGCTGGCCGCGCCCGAGCAGGTGCGCGGCGAGTCGGCGGCGACGGGGAGCCCGGCGCCGCAGGCGCCCGCCGCCGAGGCGGAGGGTCCGGCGGAGCCCGCGGCGCAACCGGAGGGGCCGGGCCGGGCGGCCCGGCCCGCCGCCGTGCCGCGCCCCGCCCAACTCCCTCCGGACGCAGCCGACTTCACCGGCCGGACGGCGACCGTCCGGGTGCTGGACGAGGCGCTCGGCACCCCCTCGGCGCAGGCCCTGGTGGTGGCCACCGTGGTCGGTATGGGCGGCGTCGGCAAGACGGCGCTGGCCCTGCACGTCGCACACCGCGTCCGGGACGCCTACCCGGACGGCCAGCTGTACGTCGACCTGCGTGGCTCCGACCCCGTCCCGGCCGATCCGGAGGCGGTGCTGAGCGGGTTCCTGGTGGCGCTCGGCGTGGCCGCGGACGCGGTGCCGGACGGGCTGGACGCCCGCTCCGCGCTGTTCCGCTCGGTGGTGGACGGGCGGCGGCTGCTGATCGTCCTCGACAACGCCAAGGACGCCGCACAGATCCGGCCGCTGCTGCCGGGCGCGGTGGGCTGCGCGGTGCTGACCACCGGCCGCACCCGGCCGGCCGGGCTGCCCGCCACCGTCCAGGTCGACCTGGACGTGTTCCAGCCCGACGAGGCGCTGGACCTGCTCGGCCGCACCATCGGCCCCGAGCGGCTGGCCGCCGAGCCCGAGGCGGCGGTGGAGCTGGTGGTGGCCTGCGGGCACCTGCCGCTGGCGGTGCGGATCGTGGCCGCCCGCCTGGCGGCCCGGCCGGGCTGGACGGTGGCGACGCTCAGTCGCCGCCTGCAGGTGGAGCGGCGGCGGATCGACGAGCTGCGGATCGGCGACCTCGGGGTGGCCGCGGCTTTCGAACTGAGCTACCGCCAGCTGACGGCCGACCAGGCCCGGGCCTTCCGGCTGGTCGCCTCGGTGGACGGGCCGGACATCGGCCTGCCGGCCGCCGCCGCGCTGCTCGACCTCGACGAGTACGACGCCGAGGACCTGCTGGAGGCGCTGGTGGACGTGGCGATGGTGGAGTCGCCGTTCCCAGGGCGCTACCGCTACCACGACCTGCTGCGGGCCTTCGCCCGGCGGCGCCCGGTCGAGGGGGCCGGTCCGGTGGACGGCGAGGTGGAGGCGCCGGCCGCCCGGGACCGGCTCCTGGACCACCTGCTGGCCACCGCCTGCGCCGCGTTCCAGCACGCCGTGCCGGGCGACCCGGCGGCCGGCGCACTCGGTCCGGCACGGTCGGCCGGCGTGCCGCTGGCCGGTCGGGAGGCGGCGCGCCAGTGGGCGGCGGCCGAGGGCGCGGGTGCGGTGGCGCTCGCCGCGCAGGTCGCGGCCCTCGCCGGGAGCCCGCCCGTGGGAGCTACGCCGGCCGGGGCCGGGGAGGCCGGCCGGGCGGCGGCGGAGCCGGCCGGGCCGGGAGGCGCCGACGGGCGGCCACTGCGGGCGGCGATCGACCTGTTGATCGCGCTCACCCCGTTCGTGCTCACCCCGCCGAGCCGTCAACTGGCCGCCACCGCCGAGGCGCTGGCCGCGGCGGCGGCGCGGAACCAGGACGCGCGCGCCGAGGGGCGGGCGCACTTCCTGCGCGGCAACGTCGCGCTGGCCGCGACCCGGCTGGACGCCGCCGAGGCGGCCTCCCGGCAGGCGGCCGAACGGGCGCGGGCCGCGGGGGACACCGTGATCCTGCGGCAGGCGCTCAACGACCTGGGCCTGATCTGCCAGTTCCTCAGCCGCTTCGACGAGGCCGTGGACCACTACGACGAGGCGCTGCTGCTGGCCAACCGGCTGGGGCACCGGTCGGGCGCGCTGGTGACGACGGTGAACGCCGCGCTGGCCAGGGTCCGCAGCGGCCGGGCGGACGAGGCGGTGGCGATCTGCCACGAGGTCCTGGCCGAGCTGCGCACCCGGCAGGACGATCCGGGCCGGGCGTACACGCTGTACGTCCTGGGGCTGGCGTTGCACGGACTGGGCCGGCACGAGGAGGCGGTCACCTGGTTCGGTGAGTGCCTGGCGGTGGCGGTGGCGGCCGGACTGCGGGACCGGGCCGCGCACGCCCGCTACCGGCTCGCCGACAGCCTGCGCTCGCTCGGGCGGACGGAGGAGGCGCTGGAGCAGGCGGGGCAGGCGCTGGAGCTCTGCGAGGAGTTGGGGGCGGAGCGGGACCAGGCGCAGGCGCTGGTGGTGCTGGGCCGCTCGCTGGCCGAGCTCGGGCGCGGGGCCGAGGCGGGGGCGCGGTTGCGGCAGGCGTTCGAGATCTTCCGCCGGCTGGGGCTGCCCGAGGCGGCCGAGGTGGCCGGGCTGTTGCGGGAGCCGGCGTTCGCGCTGGCCGATCCGTAGCGGCCGGCCGGCGGCTGCGGGGACGGACCGGGGGCGGCGCCGTGGCTCAGGACCCGGTGCTGTTCCAGTCCCCGTGGCCGCCGCCGGTGCCCGGGTCGGTGGTGCCGGTGCCGGTGCCGCCGGACCCGGTGCCCGTCGAGCCGGTGCCGGTGCCGGTGCCGGTGGTCGTGGTCGTCGTGGTCGTCGTGGTGGTCCGGCCGGTGCCGGTGGTGTCGTCCGCCGCCGCGGTGCCGGCGGTGCCGAGGGCGATCACCAGGCCGAGGCCGGCGGCGGCCAGGCGGATCCGGGTGCTGCCGAGGACCGAGTGCTTCGCCATGACGTCTCCCTACGGTGTCTTCCCTGGTGGGAAGGGGTCTTCCGGGCTGATGGGACCAGCATGGCAAGGGGCGTTCAACGGCCGATCGACGCACGAGCACCGTGCGTCGATCGGCCTCGTCGATCGGCCCGTCGACCCCCCGCCGACGGGGCCTTCCGGGGTCGGGGACGGGCCCGCCGCGCCCTCGCGGGGCCGGCCCTACTCGCGGATCTCCAGCGTGCAGCACTTCACGCTGCCACCGCCCTTGAGCAGTTCGGAGAGGTCCATCGCGATCGGCCGGAAGCCCCGCTCGCGCAGCCGGGCCGCGACCCCGGTCGCCGGCTCCGGGTGGACGACGTGCAGGCCGTCGCTGACCACGTTGAGCCCGAACGCCTCCGCGTCCGCCTCGTCGACCAGCACCGCGTCGGGGAAGAGCTGCTGGAGCACCTGCCGGCTGCCCGCGGAGAACGCGCCCGGGTAGTACATGATCTCCTCGCCGTCCAGCACGCTGAGCGCGGTGTCCAGGTGGTAGAAGCGCGGGTCGACGAGGTCCAGGCCGATCACCGGCCGGCCGAGGAACTCCTGCGCCTCGGCGTGCCCGGCCGAGACGCTGCGGAAGCCGCGCCCGGCGAGCAGGTAGCGGCCGGTCAGCAGGATGTCGCCCTCGCCCTCGTTGACGTGCGCCGGGTCGTGCGTGGCGAATCCCCGGGCGCGGAACCACTCCAGGTACGCCGGCCCCTCGGCGGCCCGCTCGGCGTTGCGGAACCGGGCGCCCAGCACCCGGCCGTCGACGACGGTGGCGCCGTTCGCCGCGTACACCATGTCGGGCAGGCCCGGCAGCGGGTCGATCAGGTCGACCCGGTGGCCCAGTTCGCGGAAGAGCCGGTACAGCCGCTCCCACTGGGCCACCGCGAGCTCGGTGTCCACCGGCTCGGCCGGGTCCATCCACGGGTTGATCGCGTAGCTGACCTCGAAGTGGGTCGGACGGCACATCAGGTACCGGCGCGGGCGGGCGGCGCGGGCCGCGGAGGCGGCGGCACCGGAGGCGTCGGTGCCGGCGCTCGCGCCGGGACGGGTCAGCGTGGTGGCGGTCATGGCAGGCTCCGGGGGACGAGGGTGGGAGGGGACGGTCAGGAGGAGGCGGGGCGCTCGGGGAAGTTCCGCAGGCCGCGCAGCGGGCTGGCCAGCAGCACCCCGCCGGCCGACATGAGCACGCCGGCCATGATCCAGATGGTGGTCCGGGCGCCGAGCACCTCGCCCAGCCAGCCGCCGAGCAGGGCGCCCAGCGGGATCGCACTGAAGTTGACGGTCGAGGCGCTGGCCCGGATCCGGCCGATCATGGCCGGCGGGCAGTACGCCTGGTAGAAGCTGCCGGCGATGACGTTCCCGGCGATCACGCCGCAGACCGCGACCGACCAGGCGACCGCGCTGACCGGCAGCGGCAGCCGCTCGCCGGCCAGCGGCAGCAGGAAGATGAACGGCGCCACCACCAGCTCGCAGAGCAGCAGTCCGCGCGCCGTGCCCAGCCGGCGGGCGATCCGCCCGGCGAGCGCGGCCCCGGCCAGGCCGCCGATCGACACCACCGCGAAGACCGCGCCGACGCCGCCGGGCGTCACGCCCACGCTGCGGACCAGGAAGACGGTCTGCACCGCCTGGATGCCGTTCAGGCCCAGGTTGCCGACCGCGGCGAAGGAGGCCAGCGTGCGCAGGTACGGATCGCGGACCAGGAACCGGACCCCCTCGCCGATCTCGCGCAGGATGCCGCGCCGCTCGGAGGCCGGCGGCGGCTTCTCCTCGGTCTCGATGGTGGCCACGCAGAGCGCGGAGACGAGGTAGGTGACCGCGTCCGCGAGCAGCCCGCTGGCCGCACCGAAGGCCTGGGAGAGGAGGCCGGCGACACCGGGCCCGGCGATCTCGGCCGCGGACTCCCCCGAGCGCAGCTTGACGTTGGCCTCCAGCAGGTCGGGCCTGGCGACCAGCGAGGGCAGCGCGGCACCGTACGCGGTGGAGAAGAACACCTTCACCGACCCGGCCAGCAGTGCCACCGCGATCAGGTGGGCCATCGTCAGGGCGTCGAACCAGCCGGCCACCGGCACGCTGCCGAACAGCGCCAGCAGCAGCAGGTCGCAGACGAGCATCACCTTGAGCCGGGGCCAGCGGTCCACCCAGGCGCCGGCCAGCAGGCCGAGGAAGAGCCAGGGCACCCAGGCGGAGGCGGTCAGCACGCCGACCATGAACGGGCTGGCGTCCAGGGTGACGACCGCGACGAGGGCGAGCGCGACGTTGCCGACGGCGGTGCCGAGGCCGCTGGTGGTCTCACCGATCCAGAGCTTGCGGAAGTCGCTGTGCGCCCAGAGGCCCCAGCGGCTCTTCGGCCGGTCCGCCTGCGGGGGCGGCTCGACGGAGACAGTGGTCATGGCGGGCTACTCTCCAAGCTTCTGGGCGAGCACGGCGGCGATCCGTGCGACGGGCTCCGGCTGGGTCATCGCGCCGTGCTCGCACTCGACGCGGTGGTGCTCGATGCGGCCGTCGACGTACGGCCGCCAGGCCTCCTCGTAGGGCCAGTCCGCGGGCTTGCCGACGGTGGCGCCGAAGAAGACGACGTCCCCCCGGTAGCGGTCCGGCACGTGCTCGGCCATCAGCTTGCGGTGGTGCTCGAAGACGTCGGGCAGGACGGCGGCCGCTTCGCCCAGCAGGGCGGTGAGGTCGGCCTGGCCGCGTCCGTCGGCCGGGTCGTAGCCGAGTGAGGCGAGCAGTTCGGCGAGGGTGTCCACGGGGTCGTCGGAGGGCGCGGCGGGGCGGGCGGGCCGGGCGGCCGGCGCGCCGTCCAGCAGGGCCAGCAGGGCGATCTCGGCGCCCTCGGCCTGGAGCCGGACGGCCATCGCCTGGGCGACCACCGCGCCGAAGGACCAGCCGAGCAGGTGGTAGGGACCGTCGGGCTGGACGGCCCGGATCTGCCGCACGTAGTCCTCGGCGATCTCGGCGACGTCGGCGGGGGAGCCGCCGCGCAGTCCACGGGCCTGGAGACCGTAGACCGGCCGGTCGGCGCCGAGGTGGCGCAGCAGCCCGGAGTAGACCCAGCTGATGCCGGCGGCCGGGTGGACGCAGAACAGCGGGGCCCTGCCGCCGGTGCCGTCACCGCGGGCTGCGCCGGTGCGCAGCGGGAGCAGGACGTCCAGGGCGTCGGCCGCCGGACCGGCGGCGTCGAGGCGGCGGGCCAGGCCGGCCACGGTGGGGGTCTCGAAGAGCGCCCGCATCCCGGGGTCGGCGCCGAGCGTGGCACGGATCCGGCCGAGCAGCTTCATCGCCAGCAGCGAGTGGCCGCCGAGGTCGAAGAAGCCGTCGTCGACGGAGACCGCGGGCAGTGCGAGGACTTCGGCGAAGAGGCCGCAGAGCACTTCCTCGCGGGCGGTCCGCGGGGCCCGCCCGGCGGGCGCGGTGGTGAAGTCCGGTGCGGGCAGGGCACGGTGGTCGACCTTGCCGCTGGCGGTCAGCGGCAGGGCGGCGAGCGGGACGAACGCGGCCGGGAGCATGTACCCGGGCAGCGACTCGGCGGCGAAGGCGCGCAGGTCGGCCGGGTCGAGCGGGCCGTCGGCGACCACGTAGGCGACCAGCCGGGGGCCGGCCGTGCCGTCCTCGCGGGCCACCACGGTGGCGGCCCGGACCAGCTGGTGGCCGGTCAGCACGTGCTCGATCTCGCCGGGCTCGATCCGGAAGCCGCGGATCTTGACCTGGTGGTCGGTGCGGCCGAGGTAGTCGAGGCCGCCGTCCCGGGTGCGCCGGACCAGGTCGCCGGTGCGGTACATCCGGGCGCCGGGCGTGTACGGGTCGGCGACGAAGCGCTCGGCGGTCAGGCCGGGGCGGCCGAGGTAGCCGCGGGCCAGGCCGGCGCCGCTCAGGTAGAGCTCGCCGGGGACACCGGCGGGAACGGGGTCGAGGTGCTGGTCCAGGACGAGGGCGCGGGTGCCGGCCACGGTCCGGCCGAGCGAGGGGCGCTCGGTGTCGGCGAACGGCTGGGTGAGGGCGTCGACCGTGGACTCGGTGGGGCCGTAGAGGTTGTGGCCCGCGGTGTGCGGGGCCTCGCGCAGCCGGGTCCAGAGTGCCTGGCCGACGGCCTCGCCGCCGAGCAGCACCAGCTGCGGCGCCGGGTCCTCCAACAGGCCTTCTTCCAGCAGCAGTTCGGCGTAGGAGGGGGTGACCTCCAGGACGCCGATCCGCTTCGCGCGGACGTGCCCCACCAGCGCGGCGGCGTCGCGGCGGACGTCGTCGGCCACCAGGTGCAGCTCGTGGCCGGCGATCATCCAGAGCAGGCCGTCCCAGGAGGCGTCGAAGCAGAGCGAGGCGGTGAGGGCGACCCTGAGCCGCCCGTGGGCGCGTTCCGCCGCCCCGATCGGGCCGGCCCGGTGGGCGGCGAGCAGCGCGGCGATCGAACCGTGGCCCACCACCACGCCCTTGGGCCGGCCGGTGGAGCCGGAGGTGTAGATCACGTAGGCGGCGTCGGCCGCGGTGGCGCGCGGGGCCGGATCGGACGTCGCGCCGTCGGAGCCGTCGTGGTGGCCGGCGTCGGCCCGGTCGAGGCAGTGGACGGGCAGGCCGTCCAGCAGCTCGGGCAGCGGCCAGCGCTCGTCGGTGAGGACGAGGGCGGGTGCGGCGTCCGCCAGCATGGCGGCGGTCCGGTCGGCCGGGTACTCGGCGTCCAGCGGGAGCGAGGCGGCGCCCGCCTTGAGCACGGCGAGCAGGGCGATCACGGTCTCGGCGGAGCGCGGTAGCGCCAGGGCGACCACCGCGTCCGGGCCGGCGCCCGCCGCGATCAGGCGGTGGGCGAGGCGGTTGGCGCGGGCGTTCAGCTCGGCGTAGGTCAGCGCGGTCGGACCGGAGACCAGGGCGACGGCGTCCGGGGTCCGGGCGGCCTGCGCCTCGAAGGCGGCCGGCAGCAGCGGGGGGCGATCCGGCAGGCCGGCCCCGGGGGCCAGCAGTTCGGCCCGCTCGGACTCGGAGAGCAGGTCGGCCCGCCCGATCGGCTGCGCCGGGTCGGCGGCCACCGCGGCGAGCAGGCGGCCGTACCGGACGGCGATGGACTCGGCGGTCTCCCGGTCGAACAGGTCGGTGGCGAAGTCGATCGCGCACTCCAGGCCGGCGGGGGCGCCGTCGGCGTCGAAGGACTCGCCGATGCCGATGGAGAGGTCGAACTTGGCCGCGTAGCCGCCCACCGGCTCGACCTCGGCCCGCAGGCCGGCCAGGTCGAGCGGCTCGCCGCCGGTGCCGCCCTGGAGCAGCAGCATGACCTGGAAGAGCGGGTGGCGGGCCAGCGAGCGGGCCGGGTTGAGCTCCTCGACCAGCCGCTCGAACGGCACGTCCTGGTGGGCGTGGGCGTCCAGCTGGGTCTCCCGGACCCGGCGCAGCAGCTCGGCGAAGTCCGGGTCGCCGGAGGTGTCGGTGCGCAGCACCAGGGTGTTGATGAAGAAGCCGACCAGGTCGTCGAGTGCCTCGTCGGAGCGGCCGGCGACCACCGAGCCGATCGGCACGTCGGTGCCGGCGCCGAGCCGGGTGAGCAGTGCGGCCAGCCCGGCCTGCAGCGCCATGAACATCGTCACCCGGTGTTCGCGGGCCAGATCGACCAGGGCGCGGTGGAGTCCGGCTCCGAGCGGGACGACGACCCGGTCCCCGCGGTGTCCGCTGTCGGCGCGCCGGGGCCGGTCCACCGGCAGCGCCAGCTCCTCCGGGAGGCCGGCCAGCGCCTCGCGCCAGTAGGCGAGCTGGCGGGAGATCAGACTCTCCGGCTCGGTCTCGTCGCCGAGCAGTTCGCGCTGCCAGAGCGCGTAGTCGGCGTACTGGACCGGCAGCGGCTGCCAGGCGGGCGGCTCGCCGCCGAGGCGGAGCGTGTAGGCCTCGGCGAGGTCGCTGAGCAGCGGGCCCATCGACCAGCCGTCGCCCGCGCTGTGGTGCAGCACCAGGAGCAGCAGGTGCTCGTCGGCGGCGAGCGGGAGCAGGTGGGCCCGGAACGGCAGGTCGGCGGAGAGGTCGAAGGGGAGGCCGGCGCAGTCGGCCAGTGCGGCGGCGAGGTCGGCGGGCGCCTCGGTGCGGCGGTCGAACGGGACGCGGGCCGCGGCGGGTTCGACGATCCGCTGGTGCGGCTCGCCGTCCTGCTCGGCGATCACGGTGCGCAGGCTCTCGTGCCGGGCGGCCAGGTCGTCCAGGGCGGCCGCCAGCGCGTCGGCGTCGAGGGCGCCGGTCAGGCGCAGCGCGAGCGGGAGGTTGTAGAGGGCGCTCGGGCCCTCCATCCGGTCGATCAGCCAGAGCCTGCGCTGGGCGAAGGAGAGCGGCACCCGCTCGGGGCGTTCGGCGGCCGCGGTGAGCGGGAGGCGGGCCCCGGCGCCGTCCAGCCGCTGGGCCAGGCCGGCCACCGTCGGCGCCTCGAAGACGTCCCGGATGTCCAGCTCGGATCCCAGGGCGGTGCGCACCCGGCTGACCAGCTTGATGGCGAGCAGCGAGTGGCCGCCCAGCGTGAAGAAGTCGTCGTCGATGCCGACCGCGGTCAGGCCGAGGACCTCGGCGAAGAGGCCGCAGAGCAGCTCCTCGCGGGCGGTGCGGGCGGCCCGGCCGCCGGCGAAGAGTCCGAAGTCCGGGGCGGGCAGGGCCCGCCGGTCGACCTTGCCGCTGCCGGTCAGCGGCAGTGCGGCGAGGGTGACCACGGCGGCCGGGACCATGTGGCCGGGCAGTGTCTCGGCGGCGAACCGCCTGAGTTCGAGAGCGAGCTCGGGGCTCGGTGCAGCCGTCGCGCAGTAGCCGACGAGCCGGCGGTCGCCGTCGGCCTCGTGCAGCACGACCACCGTCTGGCGGACGGCCTCGTGGCGGGTGAGCACCTGCTCGATCTCGCCCGGCTCGATCCGGAAGCCGCGCACCTTGACCTGGTGGTCGGTGCGGCCGAGGTAGTCGAGGCCGCCGTCCCGGGTGCGCCGGACCAGGTCGCCGGTGCGGTACATCCGGGTGCCGGCCGCGAACGGGTTCGCGACGAAGCGCTCGGCGGTCAGGCCGGGGCGGCCGAGGTAGCCGCGGGCCAGGCTGTCCCCGGCCAGGTAGAGCTCACCGGGGACGCCGAGGGGGACCGGGTTCAGGTGCTCGTCCAGGACGTGGGCGCGGGTGCCGAGCACGGTGTGGCCCAGGGACGGGCGCTCGGAGCCGGCGTACGCCTGGAGCAGGGTGTCGACGGTGCACTCGGTGGGACCGTACAGGTTGTGGCCGGTGGTGTGCGGGGCCTCGCGCAGCCGGGTCCAGAGCGCCTGGCCGATCGGCTCCCCGCCGAGCAGCACCACGCGCGGTGCGGGTGCGTCCAGCAGGCCCTCGGCGATGAGCTGTTCGGCGTAGGACGGGGTGAGGTTGAGGGCGTCGACGCCGACCGCCCGCAGGTGCCGGACCAGGGCCGCCGGATCCCGGCGCAGGTCGTTGCCGATCAGGTGCAGCTCGTGGCCGGCGACCATCCAGAGCAGGCTGTTCCAGGACGCGTCGAAGCAGAGCGAGGCGGTCAGCGCGGCGCGGAGCCGGCCGTGCACCCGCTCGGGCTCGCCGAAGGTCTCGGCCTGGTGCGCGGCCAGCAGCCCGGCGATCGAACCGTGGCTCACCACCACGCCCTTGGGCCGGCCGGTGGAGCCGGAGGTGTAGATCACGTAGGCCGCGTGCGCCGGGCCGACCCGGACCGGGAGCGCGTCGGCGGGCTGCGCCGCCCACAGCTCCTCGTCGGTGCGCAGCACGGGCAGGCCGTCCAGGACGTCCGGCAGCGGCCAGCCGTCGGAGGTGAGCACCGCGGCCGGGCGGGCGTCGGCCAGCATGTGGACGGTGCGCTCGCGCGGGTACTCGGCGTCCAGCGGGAGGAAGGCGCCGCCGGCCTTGAGCACGGCCAGCTGGGCGACCACGGTGTCCACCGAACGGGGCAGGGCGAGCGCGACCACCGACTCCGGACCGACCCCGGCGGCCGCCAGGCCGTGCGCCAGGCGGTTGGCGCGGACGTCCAGCTGGGCGTAGGTCAGTCGGGTGCCCTCGAAGACCAGGGCGGTCAGCTCGGGTGTCCGCGCCACGCGCTCGGCGAAGGCCGCCGGGACCAGCGGCAGGCCGGCCGGCAGCGGCCGGTGGCCGCGCCGCAGGTCGGCGCGCTCGTCCTCGGCGAGCAGGTCGACCCGGCCGATCCGGCGCCCGGGCGCGGCGGCCACGGCGGTGAGCAGGCGCCCGAAGCGGGCCGCCAGCGACTCGGCGGTCTCCCGGTCGAACAGGTCGGTGGCGAAGTCGATCGCGCAGTCCAGACCGGCGGGGGCGCCGTCCGGCCCGAAGAACTCCTCCAGGGTCACGTTGAGGTCGAACTTGGCGACCCCGGTGCCGGCCGGCAGCGCCTCGGCGTGCAGCCCGGCCAGCTCCGACCCGGCCTCGGCGTTGGACTGCAGGACCATGGCCACCTGGAAGAGCGGGTGCCGGGCGAGCGAGCGGGCCGGGTTGAGCTCCTCGACCAGCCGCTCGAACGGCACGTCCTGGTGGGCGTAGGCGCCGAGGCCGGTCTCCCGGACCCGGCCGAGCAGTTCGGCGAAGGTCGGGTCGCCGGAGGTGTCGGTGCGCAGCACCAGGGTGTTGATGAAGAAGCCGACCAGGTCGTCGAGTGCCTCGTCGGAGCGGCCGGCGACCACCGAGCCGATCGGCACGTCGGTGCCGGCGCCGAGCCGGGTGAGCAGCGCGGCCAGCGCGGCCTGGAAGGTCATGAACAGGGTGACCCGGTGCTCGCGTGACAACTCGACGAGCCGGCGGTGCAGTTCGGCGTCGATCGGCAGGGCGACCCGGTCGCCCCGGTGGTCGGAGCGGGTGCCGCGCGGGCGGTCCACCGGGAGCGCGATCTCCTCGGGGAGGCCGGCCAGCGCCTCGCGCCAGTAGGCGAGCTGGCGGGAGACGAGGCTCTGCGGGTCGGTCTCGTCGCCGAGCAGTTCGCGCTGCCAGAGTGCGTAGTCGGCGTACTGGACCGGCAGCGGCTGCCAGGCGGGCGGCTCGCCGCCGAGGCGGAGCGTGTAGGCCTCGGCGAGGTCGCTGAGCAGCGGGCCCATCGACCAGCCGTCGCCGGCGATGTGGTGGAGGGCGACCACCAGCACGTGGTCCTCGGGCGCGATCCGCAGCAGGGTGGCGCGGATCGGCGCCTCGGCGGCGAGGTCGAACGGGCGCCGGGCGAGCCGCTCGACCTCGGCGTCCACCGACTCCGGTGCGCAGTCGAGCAGTTCGACCGGCAGCGCCGCGGCGGGCGGCAGGATCCGCTGGTGCGGCTCGCCGTCGTGCTCGGCGATCACCGTGCGCAGGATCTCGTGCCGGCCGGCCAGGTCGCCGAGTGCGGTGGCCAGCGCGTCGGCGTCGAGGGCGCCGGTCAGCCGCAGCACGAGCGGCATGTTGTAGAGCGCGCTCGGGCCCTCCATCCGGTCGATCAGCCAGAGCCGCTGCTGGGCGAAGGAGAGCGGCACCCGCTCCGGCCGGGCCCGGCCGGCGGCGAGCGGGAGGCGGGCCTCGGCGCCGTCCAGACGCTGGGCCAGGCCGGCCACCGTCGGCGCCTCGAAGACGTCCCGGATGCCCAGCTCGGCGCCGAGGGCCGCGCGGACCCGGCTCAGCAGCTTGGTGGCGAGCAGTGAATGGCCGCCGAGGGCGAAGAAGTCGTCGTCGACGGTGACGCCCTCGACGCCGAGGAGTTCGCCGAAGAGCCCGCAGAGGATCTCCTCGCGCGCCGTGCGGGGGGCCCGGCCGCCGGCTCCCGCGGCGAAGTCGGGGGCCGGCAGCGCGGCCCGGTCGAGCTTGCCGTTCACGGTGAGCGGCAGCTCGGCCAGCACCACCACGGCGGCCGGCACCATGTAGTCGGGCAGGGCGGCGCCGGCGTGGGCGCGCAGCGCGGCCGGATCGAGGTCCGGGGCGCCGACCGCGTAGGCGACCAGCCGGGTACCGGCGGTGCCGTCCTCGTACGGCAGCACGGCGGCCTGCAGGACGCCCGGGTGGGCGGTGAGGACGGCCTCGATCTCGCCGAGCTCGATCCGGAAGCCGCGGACCTTGACCTGGTGGTCGGTGCGGCCGAGGAACTCGATCTCGCCGTCGGGGCGGCGCCGGACGAGGTCGCCGGTGCGGTACATGCGGGTGCCGGCCGCGAACGGGTCCGCGACGAAGCGCTCGGCGGTCAGTGCGGGGCGGCCCAGGTATCCGCGGGCCAGGCCGGCACCGCTCAGGTAGAGCTCGCCGGCGACACCGGCGGGCACCGGCCGCAGGGCGGCGTCCAGGACGTGGGCCCGCAGGTTGGGCAGCGGGCGGCCGATCAGCGGGCGCCCGGCGTCGGCCAGCCGGTGGAACACCGCGTCGACGGTGCACTCGGTGGGGCCGTACATGTTGAGCGCCACGGTGTCCGGGGCGGCGGCCAGGGCGGTCCACAGGGCCTGGCCGACGGCCTCGCCGCCGACCATCACCAGCGCGGGCCGGCAGCAGGTCAGCAGGCCCTCCTCGACCAGCCGCTCGGCGTGGCCGGGAGTGAGGTCGAAGACGTCGACGCCGTGCCGCTCGGCGTGGCGTACGACGGCGGCGGGGTCGCGGCGCAGCTCGTCGTCGAGCAGGTGGAGCTCGTGCCCGGCGACCATCCAGAGCAGCGATTCGAGCGCGGTGTCGAAGGACAGCGAGCCGACCTGGGCGAACCTGAACCGGCGGCCCGGGTGGGCCCGTTCGGCGGCGCCGACGGTCTCGGCGCGGTGGAAGGCGAGCAGGTTGGCCAGGCCGCCGTGGCGGACCACGACGCCCTTGGGGCGGCCGGTGGAGCCGGAGGTGTAGATGACGTAGGCGGCGTGGTCGGGCCCGATGCGCACCGACGGGGCGCCGGCCGGCCGGTCGGCCCGGTCGTCGGCCCGGTCGTCGGCGCGGTCGTCGGCGCGGAGCACGCGCAGGCCGGCCAGGACGTCGGGCAGCGGCCAGCCGTCGGTGGTGAGGACGGCGGCCGGGCGGGCGTCGGCCAGCATGTGGGCGATCCGGTCCCGCGGGTACTCGGCGTCCAGCGGCAGGAAGGCGGCGCCGGCCTTGAGCACGGCGAGCACCGCGACCACCGACTCGGCCGAGCGGGGCAGTGCCAGGGCGACCACGGCGTCCGGGCCGACCCCGGCGGCCGCCAGGCCGTGCGCCAGGCGCTCGGCCCGGGCGTCCAGCTCGGCGTAGGTCAGCCGGGTCTCCCCGAAGACCAGGGCGACGGCCTCGGGCGTGGCGGCCGCCTGGGCGGCGAAGGCGGCCGGGACGAGGGTGCCGGCGCCCGGCCGGTCGGTGTCGTGCCAGCGGGCCAGGGCGGCCCGGCCGTCCTCGTCCAGCACCTCCAGATCGGCGACCGGGCGGTGCGGGTCCGCGGCGACCTGGCGCAGGATCAGGTCGAGGGCGGCGGCGAGCCGCTCGGCGGTGCTCCGCTCGAACAGGTCCGTGGCGAATTCGAGGCCGCCCTCCAGGCCGGCCGGGGAGCCGTCCGGGTGGTGCCGCTCGGAGAGGTTGAGGGTGAGGTCGAAGGCGGTGGTGGGCAGGCCCAGCGGCTCGTACGCGGCGCGGGTGCCGGGGAACTCCGGGCCGCCGGCGGCGGTGTTGTCGAAGGCGATCATCACCTGGAAGAGCGGGTGCCGGGCCAGCGTGCGGGCCGGGTTGAGCTCCTCGACCAGCCGCTCGAACGGCACGTCCTGGTGCGCGTAGGCGGCCAGGTCGGCCTCCCGGACCCGGCCCAGCAGCTCGGCGAAGGCCGGCCGGCCGGACAGGTCGGTGCGCAGCACCAGGGTGTTGGCGAAGAAGCCGACCAGCTCGTCCAGGGCCTGGTCCAGCCGGCCGGCCAGCGGGGTGCCGATCGGCAGGTCCTCGCCGGCGCCGAAGCGGTGCAGCAGGGTGGCGAAGGCGGCCTGGAGCACCATGAACAGCGTCACCCCGTGCTCGGCGGCCAGCGCGGCCAGCCGGGCGTGCAGGGCCTCGTCCAGCTCCAGCGGGACGACGTCGCCGCGGTGCGAGGCGACCGGCGGACGGGGGCGGTCCAGCGGCAGCGCCAGCTCGTCCGGCAGGCCGGCCAGGGCCTCGCGCCAGTGGGCGAGCTGGCCGCCGAGCAGGCTCTGCGGGTCGGAGTCCGCGCCCAGCAGCCGGTGCTGCCAGAGGGTGTAGTCGGCGTACTGCACCGGCAGCGGCTGCCACGCCGGCCGCTCGCCGCCCAGCCGGGCCGTGTAGGCGTCGGCGAGGTCGCGGAACAGCGGGCGCAGCGACCAGCCGTCGCTGGCGATGTGGTGCATCACCAGGAGCAGGACGTGCTCGTCCGGACCGACCGGGCGCAGGTAGGCGTGCAGCGGGACGTCGACGGCCAGGTCGAAGGTGTGGCCGACCAGCTCCGCGGCCGGGCGGTCGGTGACGGTGAGCAGCGGGGCGGGCGGAGCGGCCAGCACCCGCTGGTACGGGACGCCGTCGTGCGCACCGAATACGGTGCGCAGGCTCTCGTGCCGCCCGACCACGTCGCCGAGGGCGCGTTCGAGGGCGGCGGCGTCGAGCGGGCCGGTCAGCCGCAGCGCGAGCGTGACGTTGTAGGTCGCGGCCGGCCCCTCGGCCTGGCCGAGGAACCAGAGCCGGCGCTGGGCGAAGGAGAGCGGCAGCCGCTCGGGCCGGGGCTCGGGGCGCAGTGCCGGGCGGGCCGGCCCGGTGGAGAGCCGGGCGGTGAGGGCGGCGACGGTCGGGGCCTGGAAGAGGTCGGCGATGGCCAGCTCGGCGCCGAGTTCGGCGCGGGCCCGGCCGACCAGCCGGGTGGCGAGCAGGGAGTGGCCGCCCAGCTCGAAGAAGTCGTCGTCGATGGTGATGCCCTCGATGCCGAGGATCTCGCCGAACAGCTCGCACAGGGCGCGCTCGCGCTCGTCGCGCGGGGGGCGGCCGGTCGAGTCTCCGCCGAGGTCGGGGGCGGGCAGGGCCCGGCGGTCGACCTTGCCGTTGGCGTTCAGCGGCAGCGCCGGCAGCACCACCACGGCGGCGGGGACCATGTAGCCGGGGAGTGTCCGGGCGGCGAACTGCCGCAGCTCGGCGGCGAGTCCGGGGTCGTCGTCCGCGGCCGCGCAGTAGCCGACCAACCGGGTGTCGCCGGGCCGGTCCTCGCGGGCGACGACGATGACCTGGCGGACTGCGGGGTGGCCGGAGAGCGCGGCCTCGATCTCGCCGAGCTCGATCCGGAAGCCGCGCACCTTCACCTGGCCGTCGATCCGGCCGAGGAACTCGATCGCGCCGTCCGCGCGGCGGCGCACCAGGTCGCCGGTGCGGTACATCCTCCCTCCTTGCCCGCCACCGGGCAGGAGGGGCCCACCTCCTTGCCCGCCACCGGGCAGGAGGGGCCCACCTCCTTGCCCGCCACCGGGCAGGAGGGGCCCACCTCCCGGCGCGTAGGGGTCGGCGACGAAGCGCTCGGCGGTCAGCCCGGGCCGGCGCCAGTAGCCGCGGGCCAGGCCCGCCCCGGCGACGTACAGCTCGCCGGGCACGCCGGGCGGCACCGGCCGCAGCCGGGCGTCCAGGACGTAGGCCCGCATGTTGTCGAGCGGCCCGCCGATCGGGGCCCGGGGGCCGGCCAGGTCGGCGGGGACGAGGTGGTGGTGGGTGGCGAAGGTGGTGGCCTCGGTGGGGCCGTAGACGTGGGCGAGCAGGAGGTCCGGGCAGTGGTCGAGGACCCGCTGCATCAGGGTGCCGGAGGCGGCCTCGCCGCCGGTCAGCACCACCCGCAGGGCGCGGAAGGTCTCCGGGGCCTGCTCGGCGACCAGGTCGAAGAGCGCCTTGGTGAGGAAGACCGCGGTGACGCCGTGCCGCGTCGCGACCGCGTGCAGCGCGGCGGCGTCCAGCCCGCCGGGCGGGGCGACGACCACGGTGTCGCCGGCGAGCAGCGGCGTCCACAGCTCGTACGTGGCGGCGTCGAAGGCGTGCGGGGAGTGCAGCAGGATCCGCTCGTGCCGGCCGTCCTGCCAGCGGCGGTCGGCGGCCAGGTCGACCACGTCCCGGTGCCGGACGGCGACGCCCTTGGGGGTGCCGGTGGAGCCGGAGGTGAACATCACGTAGGCGAGCCGGTCGGGGTGGACGGGCAGGCCGGGGTCGTGCCCCGGCGCGCCCGCCTCGTCGCCGGGGCGGACCACGGCGGCGGCGTGCGGGAAGCCCGGGTCGGCCCGGTCGGTGAGCAGGACGGGGGCGTCGGTGTCGGCGAGCAGCGCGGCCATCCGCTCGGGCGGCAGGCTCGCGTGCATCGGGACGTAGCAGCCGCCGGCCTTGAGCACCGCAAGGGTGGCGACGACCAGCTCGACCGAACGCTCCATCAGCAGCGCGACCGGGCTCTCCGGGCCGACGCCGCAGGCGATCAGGTGGTGCGCGAGCCGGTTGGCGCGGGTGTTGAGCTCGGCGTAGCCGACCGTGCCGCCGTCGTGGACCAGCGCTGCCGCGTCCGGGGTGCGGGCCGCCTGCGCCTCGAACAGCTCGGGCAGCGAGCCGGGGCGCAGCGGCGCCGCGGTGGCGTTCCACTCGTCCAGGATGCGGGTCCGCTCCTCGGCGCCGAGCACCTCCAGGGCACCGATCGGGGCCTGCGGGTCGGCGGCCGCGGCCGCCAGCAGCCGGCCGAACCGCTCGAAGAGGGCGGTGACGGTGGCCCGGTCGTACAGGTCGGCCGCGTACTCGACCGAACCGGTGAGGCCGGCCGGGGTGCCGTCGGCGGCGCGCTGCTCGGTGATGCCGATGTTCAGGTCGAACTTGGCGACCCGCAGGCCCAGCGGCTCGGACTCCGACTCCAGCCCGGGCAGGCCGAGTTCGCCCTCCTCGTGGTTCTGCAGCACGAGCAGGGTCTGGAACAGCGGGTGGCGGCCGAGCGCGCGGGCCGGGTTGACCTCCTCGACCAGCCGCTCGAACGGCACGTCCTGGTGGGCGAACGCGTCCAGCTGCGCCTCCCGGACCCGGTCGACGAGTTCGGCGAAGGACGGGTCGCCCGAGGTGTCGGTGCGCAGCACCAGGGTGTTGACGAAGAAGCCGACCAGGTCGTTCAGCGCCTCGTCCGAGCGGCCCGCCACGCCGGTGCCGAGCGGGATGTCGGTGCCGGCGCCGAGGCGGGTGAACAGGGCGGCCAGGCCGGCCTGGAGGACGGCGAACAGGGTGCAGCGGTGCCGGTGGGCCAGGCCGAGTAGGGCGGCGTGCAGCTCCGGTCCGTACGCGAAGGCCACGGCGTCCGCGGCGCCGCTCGGGGCGGGCGGCCGGGGGCGGTCCACCGGCAGCTCCAGCTCCTCCGGCAGGCCGGCCAGGGCTTGCCGCCAGTAGTCGAGTTGACGGCTCAGCAGGCTGTCCGGATCGGCTTCGTCGCCGAGCAGGTCGCGCTGCCAGAGCGCGTAGTCGGCGTACTGGACCGGCAGCGGCTCCCAGTCGGGGGCGGTGCCGGCCAGCCGGGCCCGGTAGGCGGTGGCGAGGTCGCGCAGCAGCGGGCCGAGCGACCAGCCGTCGCCGGCGATGTGGTGGAGCACGACGAGCAGCACGTGCTCGGCCGGTGCGAGCGAGAAGACCGTGACCCGGATGGGCAGTTCGGCGCTCAGGTCGAAGGTGCGGGCGGCGGCCCGGTCCCGCAGGGCGGGGTAGTCCGCCGGCGTGCAGTCCACCGTCTCGAAGGAGGGCTGCGCCTGCGCGGACGGCAGGATCCGCTGCACCGGGACGCCCCCGTCCACCGGGAACACCGTCCGCAGGGCCTCGTGCCGGTCGACCACGTCCGCCGTCGCGGCGCGCAGCGCGGCGGTGTCGAGCGGACCGCGCAGGCGGACCGCGAACGGCAGGTTGTAGAGCGCGGTCGGTCCTTCGATCTGGTCGATCAGCCAGAGACGCTGTTGTGCGTACGAAACCGGGATCACGGTGCTTCCTCTGCTCACGTCACGGCGCGGTTGGTGGTGGGGCGTCAGGCGGGCACTGCCGTGGGCAGCACGGTGGGGCGGCAGTCCAGGACGTCGACCGGGCGCCCCATCGCGACGGCGATCCTCCGGTCGCCGCGGTACGGGTCGCGGCCGTGCGCGCAGAGCACGTTGTCGACCAGCATCACGTCGCCGACCTGCCAGGTCTCGCGGACGGTGGCGGCCTCGTAGGCGGCGTTCAGCGCGTCCACGTCCTCCCGGGTGAGCGGCTCGCCGTCCCCGAAGCCGGTGTTGAACGGCAGGCCGTCCGGGCCGAACTCGTCGACCATGGCCTCCCGGATGTCCGGGTCCAGCGACCACTCGTTCCAGAAGGCGAGGTGGTTGAACCAGACCTCCTCGCCGGTCTGCGGGTGGTGGATGGTGGCCGGCCGCAGCTGGCCGGTGCGAAGGTTGCCGTCCGGCTGCCACTGCCAGGAGATGCCGTTCTCCTTGCAGTACAGCTCCACCTCGGCTCGGTCCTCGGTGCCGAAGGCGGTCCGCCAGCCGAGCGAGACGTAGTCCGAGTAGTTGCGGGTGAGCGTCCAGCCGGACGACCGGCCGCGGGCCGCCAGGTGCGCCGGCAGGTGGGCCAGGACCTTGCGGACGTCGGCCGTCGGGGTGGCCCCGCCCTCTTCGGGGGCGGTCAGGCAGGCGAAGAGCAGCCTGCCGGGGAAGGTCAGGGTGTAGCTGTTCTCGTTGTGCATCCGGATCGACTGGGCCGGCGGCAGGTCGGTGGACGAGAAGACGCCGTGGCCGAAGTCGCTGCGCGGGGTGGCCTTCTCCCGGTACGGGGTGGGCTCGGGGATCAGCACGTCGCGGACGGCGGCGACGTCCTCGGTGGAGGCCACCGGCAGACCACGCAGGAAGATCGTGCCGTGTTCGTGGAGCGCGGCGGTCAGCTCGGCCTCGTTCTCCCGCAGCCAGGCGCAGCCCTCGGCGAGGCCGGCGCCGGCCGGCACCTGAGTGAGGGCGGGGCGGCCGGGGGTCAGCTCCCAGGTCGGCATCGCGGGCTCACCGGTCCAGGGTGGCCAGCAGGCCGGCCGGGCGGATGTCGGTCCAGTTGGTCTCGATCCAGTCGAGGCACTCCTGGCGGGACGCCTCCCCGTGGACGCTGGTCCAGCCGGCCGGCACGTCGATCCAGACCGGCCAGAGCGAGTGCTGGTTCTCGTCGTTGACCAGCACCAGGTAGCCGGCGTTGTCGTCCTCGAACGGGTTGGTCATGGTGCTCTCCTCGGTGTGGTGTGGACCGGTGGGGCGCGTCCCCCGGTGTGCTTCGAAGCTATCGGCGGCGCAGCGGCCGCAGCGGCACAAGGCCCGGCAGGTGGGCGGCAGTTAGCGCCTGCCGGTGCACGCGGTCAGCGCGGGGTGAGGCGGACCGGGAAGCGGTCCAGGCCGAAGTTGATGATCGAGCGGTTGTACTCGACCGGACCGGCCGGCTCGATGGCGGCTGCCTTCTCCAGGGCCGCCGAGTACAGCGCGCTCAGCTCGGCCTTGGCCAGCGGTGCGCCGATGCAGTAGTGGGCGCCGAGCCCCAGCGCCAGGTGCTTGTTGGGCGAGCGGTCGAGCAGGATCTCCTCGGGCCGGTCGAAGGCCTCCGGGTCCCGGTTGGCCGACCAGACCCAGACCGCCACCCGGTCGCCGCGGCGGATCTGCCGCCCGGCCAGCTCGACGTCCCGGCTGGCGGTGCGCAGCGTGTGCAGCCCCACCGAGGTCCACCGCAGCAACTCGTCCACGGCGGAGTCCATGTCGACCTCGCCCTGCTGGAGCCTGCGCCACAGGTCCGGGCGCTGGACGAGGGTGTGCAGGCCCATCGCGGCGGTGTGGCGGACCGTCTGGACGCCGCCGACCACGATGTTGTCCAGGTTGAGCACGACGTCCTCGACCGGCAGCAGCCGGCCGTTGACCTTGTAGGTCGCCATCATCGAGATCAGGTCGTCACGCGGGTCGCTGCGGCGCAGCATCACCTGGTGCAGCAGGTACGGGATGAGCTGCTGGTGGCCGGCCCGGCGCTCCTCGGGGGTACGGCCGAGGAAGGCCACGTCGCAGACCCGGACCACCATGTCGCGGTCCTTCTCGGGCACGTCCAGCAGGTCGCACATGACCGCCAGCGGCAGTGCGGAGACCACGTCGACGAGGTCCACCTCGCCCTGCTCGACGGCCCGGTCGAAGAGCTCGCCGGCCCGCTCGGCGATCGAGCGGGCGGCGCCGCGCACCCCGCCCTTGGAGAAGAACGGGTTGGCGGGGGCGCGCAGTTCGCGGTGCCGCGGCGGGTCGGTGAGGGCCATCATCCGGCCCGAGCCGACCGGCACCTTGCCCTGGCCCGAGCCCAGCAACGAGCCGGACTCCGAGCTGAACACGGCGGCGTTGCGCAGCACGTCCGCGGACTCGCGGTAGGTCAGCACCGACCAGACCGGGCCGTCGTCCACGGTCTCGGTGCGGTGGACCGGGGCGGTCCGGCGCAGTTCGGCGACCAGCGCCGGGGTGTCGGGGCGGGCCCACAGGGCCGGGTCGGTGAGGTCGACGGAGGTGGTGGTGGTCGTCAAGACTGCTCCCTGGGGGTGGCCTCGGGCCCGCGCCCGAGGGTCGGAGTGGGCGGGGTGGGGCCGGGCCGGGTGCGGTCGGCCCTCATGGGCGGGGCCGGACGGCGGGCCGCAGCGGTGGCCGGGCCGGCGCCGGCGCGCGGACCCGGTCGGCCGCGGGCCGGGGCGGGGCGGCGGCCAGCAGCGAGGACAGCAGGGCCACCGGGCCGGGCCGGTCGACGGTGGCCAGCAGGTGCCCGCCCGGCAGGACGTGGTGGCCGAACGCCCCGCCGGTGAAGGCGGCCCAGCCGGTGAGGTCGGTGGTGCCGAGCATCGGGTCGTCGGCGCCGGCCAGCGCGTACAGCGCGGAGCCGATCGGCGGGTGCGGGCGGTGGCGGAAGGTGGCGCTGACCGCGAGGTCGGTGCGGATGCCGGACAGGGCCAGCTCGACCAGGTCCGGATCGGCCCGGACCAGCTCCTCCAGGCCGGTGAGGCGCAGGAGTTCGACGGCGTCGAGGTCCTTGCTCTCCCGCTCGGCCCACTCCGCGGGGCAGGGCGCGCCGGCGGCGACCACCAGGTCGGGGCGCCGGTCGGCGGGCAGCGCGCGGGCCACCTCGTAGGCCAGCAGGGCGCCGAAGCTCTGCCCGTAGAAACCGAACCGGCCGCCGGCCAGGTGCGGGGTGATCGCCTCGACGACCGCCGCCACCAGGGCGGCGAAGTCCGGCGGCATCCGGTCCCGGCTGCGGCCGCCGCGGGCCGGCGGGCGCAGCGCCCAGACCTCGGCGGCGGGTGCGAGCGCCCGGGCCAGCGGGGTGAAGGCGGTGGCGTCGCCGCCGGCGTGGGGGAAGCAGAACAGCCGTGGCGGGCGGTGGGGTTGGGGCGCGGGGACGAGGAACCAGTCGCCCTCGATCCGCGGCCGGGCGGCCGGGCGGGCGGCGGTCGCGCTCATCGGGCGGCCCGGCGGGCGGTCAGGGCGGGTCGCGGCGCGGCCGGGCCGGCCTCGGCGGCCAGGCGGACGGCGGCGGTGAAAGCGGCCAGGTCGGCGGCGTCCAGCAGGTGCCGCAGCTGGAGCTCGACGTTCAGCTTGCGGCGCAGCAGGTGGACGACGCGCAGCGCGGCGAGCGAGTGGCCGCCGAGCGAGAGGAAGTCGTCGGTGGGCTCGACCGCGGGGACGCCCAGCACGGTCCGCCAGACCTCGGCGACCTGCTCCTCGACGCCGCCGGCCGGCGCGGCCTCCGCGGCGGCGGCCGGGGCGGGCAGCGCACGGTGGTCGACCTTGCCGTTGGGGGTGAGCGGGAGGGCGTCCAGCACGGTGACGGTGGCCGGCACCAGGTGGGCGGGCAGCGTCCGGCGCAGCGCGGCGAGCAGCGCGGCGGCGTCGGCCCCGGATCCGGCGGTGGTGACGACGTACCCGGCCAGCCGGAGGTCGCCGGGGGCGGCCTCGTGCACGGTGACCGCCGCCGCGGACACCCCGTCCAGGGCGGCCAGGGCGTGCTCCACCTCGCCCGGCTCGATCCGGAAGCCGCGCAGCTTGACCTGGCGGTCGACCCGGCCGACGTACTCCAGCAGGCCGTCCGCGGTGCGGCGCGCCCGGTCGCCGGTTCGGTACATCCGGCTGCCCGGCGTGAACGGGTCGGCCACGAAGCGGCCGGCGGTCAGGCCCGGGTGGCCCGGGTAGCCGTGCGCCACGCCCGGCCCGGACAGGTACAGTTCGCCGACCGTGCCGGGCGCGGTGACCGGTGCCAGCCGGTCGTCCAGCAGGTGGGCGCGGACGCCGGGCAGCGGCTCGCCCAGGTGCGGGCCGGGGCCGGTGATCGGGGCGGTGATCGCGTCGACGGTGCACTCGGTGGGCCCGTACAGGTTGAGCGCGTCGATGCCGGTGTCGGCCAGCTCGCGCCAGGTCCGCTCGGGCACCGGCTCACCGCCCATGAACAGGCGCGGCACCCGGGCACCGGCCAGCGGCTCGCGCAGCAGCTGCCAGTGCGAGGGGGTCAGGTCGAGGTCGGTGACGCCGTGCTCGGCCAGCAGGACGGCCAGCCGGGCCGGGTCGGCCCGGCGGGCGTCGTCGATCAGCACCAGCGTGTCGCCGCGGCAGATCCGGACCCACTGCTGGACGGAGGCGTCGAAGGAGACGCTGGCGTTCCAGCCGACCACGGCCGGCTCCGGGCGGTAGGCGCCGCTGCGCTCCAGCGCGGCGGCCAGGTGGGCGACGGCGCCGTGCGGCACCTCGACGCCCTTGGGACGGCCGGTGGAGCCGGAGGTGTAGATGACGTAGGCGGAGTCGAGCGGGTCCGGGGCGAAGTCCGCGTCACCGGAGGCCGCGGCCTCGCCGTCCGCCGCCCCCGCCCCGGCGTCCGCCGCCCCGGCGTCCGGGCGGAGCACCGGGACACCGGCCGGTACGGGCGGCGCGGCGTCGGTGCTGACGACGGCCGCGAGGCCGGCGTCGGCGGCCATGAAGGCGATCCGCTCGGCCGGGTAGGCCGGGTCGAGCGGGACGTACGCGGCGCCGGCCCGCCAGGCGGCGAGCAGCGCGACCGGCAGATCGGCGGTGCGGGCCAGGTGGATGCCGACCCGGTCGCCGCGCCGCACGCCCCGGGCGCGCAGGGCGCGGGCGAGGGCGGCGGTCCGCCGGTCCAGGGCGGCGAAGTCGAGGCTGCCGTCGACGGCGTGCACGGCCGGCCGGTCGGGATGGGCGGCGACGGCGGCGCGCAGGCGGGTGAGCAGGTCGGCGGGGGCCGCCGCGGGGGTGGTGGGCTGGACGGTGGCGGCCGGTTCGGCGGTGGTGGTCATGCGGGGGTGCTCCTCGGTCGGGATGGGTGGTGGCGCGTCGGGGCCGACGCGGTCGTACGGGAGCCGCGGGGTGCGGCCGGCGGGGTGTGGCCGCCGGGGGTGGACATGCGGCGGGCGGCCGGACGGGCGCCCGGGCCGGTGGCCGGCCCGGGCGGCGCGGCGTCAGACCGACGCCGCCAGGGCGGCCAGGGCCGCCGCGTAGGCGTCGATGAACTCCTCGGCGGTGGCGTCGTCCACCACCGCACGCTGGTGGTCCACGGCCAGCAGCACCCGGTCCGAGACCGGGTCCTGGATCAGCGAGGCGCCGAAGGCGAAGCTGTTGGGCTCGTGCCGAAGGGTGGGCTCGCAGCCGATCCGGCCGTCCTCGATGCGCGCCGAGCTGAGCCGGCCCAGGGCGTGGAACCGCAGGTAGCCGAACTGGCTGTCGAGCGCGGTGTCGGCCATCAGCCGGGCCAGCCGGGCGAACGGCACCCGGCGGTGCGGCATCATGTCCAGCTCCTCCCGGTGCACGTGACGGACCAGCGCGGCGAGGTCCGCCCCGGGTTCGGCCACCAGCGGGACGGTGTTGAGGAAGAGCCCGTAGACCTCGGTGCCGCCGAGCCGTTCCAGCCGGCCGTTCATCGCCAGACCGGTGGTGACCCGCTCCCGTCCGGTGATCCGGGCCAGGGCGTGCAGGTGGGCGGCGAGCGCGACGGACTTGACCGGCACGGCGAGCGCGTCCGCGACGCCGCGCAGCTGCCGGGGGGCGTCCGGCAGCACCCGCTCGACCGTGCGCGGCAGGTCGTGGACGTCCTCGCTGCCGGGCCAGAGCTGGCCGGTGGCGCCGTCCAGCCGCTCGCGCCAGAAGGCCAGCGAGGCCGGCTCCTCGGCCGCCGCCCGCTCCACGGCGACGAAGTCGCGGAAGGCGGTGCGCGGCGGCGGGGTCGGCGCGGACGCCGGGTCGGCGGCCAGCGCGGAGTGCCGTTCGAGGATCTCGGTGAGCAGCGAGGTGAAGCTCCAGCCGTCCAGGATCGCGTGGTGCTCGGAGATGGTGAGCTGGAACGCGCCCGCCCCGAGCCGCTGCACGGTGATCCGGAACAGCGGCGGCTCGGCGAGGTCGAACGGCCGGTCCCGGTGGTCGGCGAAGACGGCCCGGACCGCCGCGTCCTGGGCCTGCTCGTCCGCGCCGCGCAGGTCGGCGAACTCGACGGGGGCGGGCAGCGTGCCGTGCACCAGCTGGAGCGGTTCGCCGTAGCCGGAGATGTCGAGGCCGGTCCGGAGCACGGCGTGCCGGGCCATCGCCTCGTTGACCGACCGGACGAAGGCGGTCTCGTCCAGATCGCCGGAGATCCGGTAGGAGTTGACGTTGTGGTAGCTGTCGGTGCCGCCGGCCACCTCCATGTGGAAGACCATGGACAGCTGCATCGAGACCATCGGGTAGGCGTCGACCACCTCCGGCGGGAGCTCGGCCCGGTCCTCCTCGGCGATCAGCGCGAACGGCCGGTCCGCCCCGGGGTCCGCCGCCACCGGGCGGGCCGCCGGCAGCAGCGCGGCGACGGTGGGGGCGTTGAAGACGTCCCGCAGGCTGACCTGCCAGCCGCGGTCGTGCAGCGCCCCGGCCAGCTGGACGGCGCGGATGGAGTCGCCGCCGAGGTGGAAGAAGTCGTCGTGGACGCCGATCCCGGGCAGGCCGAGCACCTCCGACCAGACGGCGGCGAACAGTTCCTCCTCCGGGGTGCGGGGCTCGACGTGCCGGCCGGTGGCGGGCGCGGCCCGGCCGGGCGCGGGCAGCGCAGCCCGGTCCACCTTGCCGTTGACGGTCAGCGGCAGCGCGTCCAGCACGGTGACGCTCGCCGGGATCATGTACTCGGGCAGTGCCCTGCCCAGGAAGGCCCGCAGGTCGGCGGGCTCGCACCCGGTGACGTACGCGGCGAGCCGGTCGTCGTGCACGGTGACCACGCAGGCGTCCACGTCCGGGTGGGCGGCGACGGCGTTCTCGATCTCGCCGAGCTCGATCCGGAAGCCGCGCAGCTTGACCTGGAAGTCGGCCCGGCCGACGTACTCCAGCCCCCCGCCGGGCAGCCGCTTGGCCACGTCGCCGGTCCGGTAGAGCCGGGCGCCGGGCGGGCCGTACGGGTCGGCGACGAAGCGGCAGGCGGTGAGACCGGGCCGGCCCCAGTAGCCGTGGGCGAGGCTGCCGCCGCCGATGTAGAGCTCGCCGGGGACGCCGGCCGGGCAGGGGCGCAGCCAGTCGTCCAGGACCGCAGCGGTGAGGTGCGGCATCGGCTCGCCGATCAGGCTCCGTTCGAAGCCCTCGCCGCCGGCGGCGACGTCGTGGACGGTGACGTGGACGGTGGTCTCGGTGATCCCGTAGAGGTTGCAGAGCCGGGCGGGCGGCAGCGGGTCGAGACCGGACCAGCGCTGCACCACCCCGGGGTCGAGGGCCTCGCCGCCGAGCATGATCCAGCGCAGCGCCGGCAGGGCGCGCGGCTGGCGGCGCAGTGCCGGTTCGAGCTGGCGCAGCGCGGACGGGGTGAGGCAGAGGTGGGTGACCTGCTCCCGGTCGACGAGTTCGGCGAACTCGTCCGGCGAGCGGCTGGTCAGGTACGGCACGACGACCAGGCGGGCGCCGTGCAGCAGGGCGCCCCAGAGCTCCCAGACGGTCCAGTCGAAGGCGTAGCTGTGGAAGAGCGTCCAGACCGCGTCCGGGCCGAAGCCGAAGTGCGGGCGACCGGAGTCGAGCAGCCGGCTGACGTGCTCGTGGGCGACGGCCACGCCCTTGGGGCGGCCGGTGGAGCCGGAGGTGAAGATGAGGTAGGCGACGTCGCCGGGGCGCCCGGCGGCCGGGGGCCGGGTGCCGGGCAGGGCGGCGAGCTCCTCGGCGCGGGCCACCACGTCCAGGGTCTGCCAGGGGCCGTCCGGGGCGCGGTCGGGCCGGTCGGTGACCACCACGGTGACGGCGGTGTCGCCGAAGACCAGGGCGGCCCGGTCGGCCGGGGCGGCCAGGTCGACCGGTACGTAGGCGGCGCCGGTCTTGAGCACGCCGAGGATCGCCGCCGGCACGGCCGCGGTGCGCTCCAGCAGGAGGCCGACCCGGTCGCCGGGGCGGACCCCGCGGGCACGCAGCGCGTGCGCCAACCGGTTGGCCCTGCGGTCCAGTTCGGCGTAGTCGAGGGTGCCGTCCGGGTCGCTGACGGCGGGCCGGTCGCCGTACGCGTCGGCGGCCCGCTCGAAGAGGTGGTGCAGGCAGTGGCCCGGCTCGAGCCGCGCCGGCCGGTGCGGCGCACCGGCGGAGGTGAGCCGGAGCACGGTGGCGTCCGGATCGGCGAGCGCGGCGTCCAGCAGGCCGGCGTAGTCCGCGGCGAGCCGGCGGACGGTGCCGGGATCGAAGAGGTCGCTGCTGTACTCGGCCTCGCCGCGCAGCTCGGCGCCCTCGCCGCCGTCGAAGAGCGACCAGGTGAGGTCGAACTTGCTGGTGCCGTTGGAGCGGACGGTCCGCTCGGCGGTGGCCGCGCCGAGGACGAGCGGGGCGCGGTCCTCGGCGTGGGCGCCGAACACCACCTGGACCAGCGGGGGGTGCTGGGCGGTGCGGGCGGTGCCCAGCCGGTCGACCAGCTGGTCGAAGGGCACGTCGAGGTAGCCGAAGGCGTCGAAGGCGGCGTCCTGGACGTGCTCCAGCAGGGCGCGGAAGCCCGCTCCGGGCGAGAGCCGGATCCGCAGCGGCAGTAGGTTGACGAAGTAGCCGATCAGGTCCGCGAGTTCGGGCCGGTTGCGGATGGTCACCGGGGTGCCGACGAGCAGGTCGTCGGCACCGGTCCAGCGGCCGACCAGCAGCGCGAAGGCGGCCAGCTGGACGGTGAACGGGGTGACGCCCTCCTGTTCGGCGAGCGCCCGGACCCGGGCCGCGGTGCCGGGGGAGAGGTCGAACGGCTCGGTGGCGCCGCGCTGCCCGCGCTCGGCCGGGCGGGGCCGGTCGGTGGGCAGCTCCAGCAGCGTGGGAGCGCCGTCGAGGCGGTCCTTCCAGTAGGCCAGGTGCTCCTCGTAGGAGGTGTGCTGCTCCTCCAGCGCCCAGTCGGCGTACTGGGCGGCGAGTTCCGGCAGCCGCGGCTGCCGCCCCTCGGCGAGGGCGCCGTACAGCTCGACGAGCTCGCGCTCGAAGAGGTCGGCGGACCAGCCGTCCCAGACGATGTGGTGGACCACGAACACCAGGGTGGTGCGCTCGTCGGCGAGCCGGACGGCCTCGGCGCGCAGCAGCGGGCCGGCGGCCAGGTCGAACGGCTCGGTGGCCCGCTCGGCGAACAACCGGGCGGCGTGTTCGGGCCGTTCGGCCTCGGGCAGGCCGCGCAGGTCGGTGACGGCGAGCGGGACGGCGAGGCTGCGGTGGACCAACTGGCGGGGGCCGTCGGGGTGCAGCGCGAAGGTGGTGCGCAGCGCCTCGTGCCGGGCCACCACGCCGTCCAGCGCCCGCTGCAGCAGGTCGAGGTCGAGCGGGCCGGTGACGTCGTACGTCCAGGGGGTGGTGTAGGTGGCGGCCTCCGGGTTCAACCGGTCGAGGAACCAGAGGCCGCGCTGCAACCCCGACACGGGGGCGGTGCGGGCCGGATCGGCGGACGGGCTCACGGCCGTGTTCCCTTCGTTCGGGTGGTCGGTCTGACGATCCGTCATCGTGCGCCCAGCCGTTCCGCGATGGCGCCGACGGTCTTGCCGCGGAACACCACGTGCGGCGGGACACGGGTGCCGGTCTGCTGGGAGAGCCGCATGGCGACCCGCACGGCGGCCAGCGAATTGCCGCCGACCCGGAAGAAGTTGGCGTCCGGGCCGAGGTCCTCGGTCAGCTCCAGCACGGCGCGGACGGCGTCGGCGACCAGCCGCTGGTCCGGCGTGAGCGGGTCGGCCGGCTCGGCGGCCCGGCGCTCGGCGGGCGCGGGCAGCGCGCGCCGGTCGACCTTGCCGTTGGGGTTGAGCGGCAGGGCGTCCAGCACGTCGAGACTGGCGGGCACCATGTGCTCGGGCAGCAGCGCCGCCAGGTGGTCGAGCAGGGCGTCCGGCCCGGGCGCGTCCGGGCCGGTGGTGACGTAGGCGGCCAGCCGCCGGTCGCCCGGGGCGGGCTCGTGGACGGTGACGGCCGCCTCCCGGACGGCCGGGTGGCGGGTGAGCGCGTCCTCGATCTCGCCGGGCTCGACCCGGAAGCCGCGGATCTTGACCTGGTCGTCGATCCGGCCGGTGATCTCCAGCACGCCCCCGGCACCGCGGTGCCCGAGGTCGCCGGTGCGGTAGAGGCGCTCGCCCGGTGCGCCGAACGGCGAGGCGACGAAGCGCTCGGCGGTCAGCCCGGGCCGGCCGACGTAGCCGTACGCCAGCCCGCCGCCGGCCGCGTACAGCTCGCCGGTGGTGCCGTCCGGGACCGGGCGCAGCTGCTCGTCCAGGACGTGGACCGCCTTGCCGTGCAGCGGGTGACCGATCGGGATGGAGGCGCCGGCGGCGTCCTCCGGGGTGGCGCGGTGGCACGTGGTGAGGCCGAGGCTCTCGACCGGGCCGTAGCCGTTGGCGACGACCAGCTGCGGGTACTGCTCCAGCGCCTTGCCGACGTGTGTGACGGAGGCCCGCTCGCCCGCGGTGAACGCCACCTTGAGGTCGTCGTAGGTGTCCGGGAACTCCTCCAGCAGGAAGTTGAACAGGCTGGCGGAGAGCTGGAGCTGGGTGACGCCGTGGCGGCGGGTGAGCTCCGCGACGGCCTGCGGGTCGGGCCGCTGGCCGGGTTGCAGGACGCAGACGCCGCCGAAGGCCAGCGCGCCGTAGAGCTCCAGCGCGAAGGCGTCCCAGGACACGGGGGAGCACTGCAGCCAGACCTCGTCGGGGCCGAACCGGGCGTAGTCCTGGCCGAGGTAGGTGGTGGTCAGGGCGCGGTGCGGCACGGCGACGCCCTTGGGACGGCCGGTGGAGCCGGAGGTGAACATCACGCAGGCGAGGTCGGCGCCGGTGACCGGCAGCCCCGGGTCGTGCGCCGACCGGGCGGCGACGCCGGCCGCCTCGGCGTCCAGGTCCAGGTGGTCCGCGACGGGGAACGGCGGGCTCGCGTGGCGGTGCGTGACCAGTAGTGCGGCACCGCTGTCGGCGACCGCGCCGGACAGCCGCTCGGCCGGGAAGTCGGGGTCGAGCAGGGTGTAGGCGGCGCCGGCCTTCAGCGCGGCGAGCAGTGCGACGACGAGGTCCGGCCCGCGCTCGACCAGGACGGCGACGGTGTCGCCCCGGCCGATCCCGCGGGCGGCCAGGTGGTGTGCGAGCCGGTTCGCCGCGGTGTTCAACTCGCCGTACGCGACGCGCCGTTCCCCCGAGACCAGGGCCACGGCGGCCGGCTCCCGGTGGGCCCGGGCCTCCACCAGGGCGTGCACCGGCACCTCGACCGCGGCGGCCAGGGTGCCCAGCCAGTCCTCGCAGAGGCCGGCCATGGTGGCGGCATCGAACAGGTCGGAGTCGTACTCGAAGCGGCCGGTGAAGTCGGTGCCGCGGTCGTCGACGGAGATCGACAGGTCGAACCGGGAGACCGGGTTGGAGTGGAGCTCGCGGGTGACCTCGGTGCCGCCGATGGTCAGCGGACGGGTGTCCAGCGGGTGCAGCTCCAGCAGCACCTGGCAGAGCGGGTTGCGGTTCTCCGCGCGGTCGTCCGGGCGGTCCTCCAGCACCGTGGTGGCGATGTCGTCGAACGGCGCCTCCTGGTGGCGGTAGCCGTCGATCGCCACCTCGCGGACGTGCCGGACGAGTTCGCGGAAGTCCGCACCCTCGTCCAGCCGCACACGCAGCGGCAGCAGGTTGACGAAGTAGCCGATCAGCGCGTCGAGTTCGGCCCGGCCGCGGACGCTCACCGGGGAACCGAGCACCAGGTCGCGCTGCCCGGTGCGCCGGTGCAGGGTCAGCGCCAGCCCGGCGAGCAGCACCATGAACGGCGTGGCGTCCTCGCTGCGGGCCAGCGCCCGCACGGCCTCGGCGACCGGGCGCGGCATGGCGAAGCGGTGGAAGGCGCCGCGGAAGGCCTGCACCTCCGGCCGTGGGCGGTCGGTGGGCAGGACGGGCTCGGTCGGCGCGTCGCGCAGGTGCTCGCGCCAGTGGTCGAGGTGGCGTGCGGCCGCGGCCGCGTTGTCCTCCCGGTACTGCCAGGCGCTGTAGTCGGCGTACTGCACCGGCAGTTCGGGCAGTGCGGGGGCCCGGCCGGCGGCCAGCGCCTCGTACAGCTCGGCCAGTTCGGCCTCCAGGACGGGCAGCGAGCCCTCGTCCCAGACGATGTGGTGGCAGAGCAGCAGCAGCGTGGACGTCCCACCCGTCCGGTAGAGGTGCGCGCGCAGCAGCGGGCCGGTCTCCAGGTCGAACGGGACCAGCGCGGCCTCCGCCAGCAGCTCGCCGACCTGTTCGGGTGCGGTCTCCACCACCGTGAACGGCAGCTCGACGGACGGGTGGACCACCTGCCGGGGGCCGTCCTCGCCGAACGCGAAGGTGGTGCGCAGGCTCTCGTGCCGTTCCACCACCCCGGCCAGCGCCCGCCGCAGCAGCTCCGGGTCGACCTCGCCGGCGAAGCGGAACACCCACGGCACGATGTACGTCGGTGCGCCCGGGTTCCACTGGTCGAGGAACCAGAGCCCGCGCTGGAAGGTGGCCAGCGGGGCCTCGGCGGCGCCGGTGCGGGTCAGCTCCGGGCGCTCGCCGCCCGCGGAGGCGGTGACGGCGGCCGCGAACCCGGCCAGCGTGGGCGCGTCGAAGATGGTGTACGGGGAGATCATGCCGAACACGTCGAAGACCCGGCCGACCACCCGGACGGCGGTGAGCGAGTCCCCGCCGAGGTGGAAGAAGTTGTCGTCGGCGCCGACCTCGGGCACGCCGAGCACGTCCGCCCAGACGGCGGCGATCAGCTGCTCGGCCGGGGTGCGCGGCGGGCGCCGGCCGCTCGGCGCGGCGGCGGGCGCTGCCTGCGGCTCGGGCAGCGCGGCCCGGTCCACCTTGCCGCCGGCGGTCAGCGGGAAGGCGGCCAGCGGGGTGACGGTGGCCGGGACCATGTGCTCGGGCAGCCGATCGGCCAGGAAGGCGCGCAGCTCGGCGGGGTCGGGAGCGGCGCCGGTGACGTAGGCGGCCAGCCGGCCCTCGTGCGCGACGACGACCGCGCCGGCGACGCCGGGGTGACCGGCCAGCACCTGTTCGATCTCGCCGGGCTCGACCCGGAAGCCGCGGATCTTCACCTGGTGGTCGGTACGGCCGACGAACTCCAGGGCCCCGTCCGCGGCGCCCGCCCGGACCACGTCACCGGTGCGGTACATCCGGGCGCCCGGCTCGGCCGCGAAGGGGTCGGCGACGAACCGGCCCGCCGTGAGGCCCGGCCGGCCGTGGTAGCCCAGGGCCAGCAGCGGTCCGCCCAGGTAGAGCTCGCCGGACTCGCCGGGCGCCACCGGCCGCAGCCGGCCGTCCAGCACGTAGGCCCGGCGGTCGCCGAGGGGGCTGCCGATCGGCACCGCTTCGGCGTCCGCGGCGGTCCGCTCGGCCCGGTGGACGGTGGCGGTGACCACCGTCTCGGTCGGCCCGTAGGCGTTGAGCAGCGCCACCCCGGTCGCGGCCCACCAACCGGCGGCGGCGTCCGGGTGGAGCCGGTCGCTGCCGGAGATCATCAGGCGCAGGGTGCGCGGGGCGCGGCCGCGCTCGCGGACGGCGGCCACCACCTCCTGGAAGTACCCGGCGGCCACGTTGGCCACGGTGACGCCCTCGGCGTCCAGCAGGTCGAGCAGGGCGGCCGGTGCGACCAGCTGCTGCTCCGGGATCACCAGGCAGGCGCCGGCGCAGAGGGCGGTGAGCACCTGCTCGACGGCCACGTCCACGGTCGGGCGGGCGAAGTGCAGCACCACGTCCTCGGGGGTGAGGGCGAAGCCCTCGACGGCGGCGGCCAGATGGCCGGTCAGCGCGGCCAGCGGGACGTGCACGCCCTTCGGGCGGCCGGTGGTGCCGGAGGTGTAGACGAGGTAGCCGGCGGAGGGCGGCACGGCGTCGGCGTCGGCGTCGGCGGGGGTCCGGGTGGCGGCGGCATCGCTCGGGGCGGCGTCGGCGGCTCCGGTGCCGGCGGGCGGGGTGCCGTCCGGTGCCCCGAGGTCGACGAGCTCACCGTCGACGTAGCCGAGGGTGGCGCCGGCGTCCTCGCGGATCCAGCGGTTGCGCTCCTCGGGGGCCTCGCGGTCCAGCGGCAGGTAGGTGGCGCCGGCCCGCAGGGCGGCGAGCATACCGACCACGTGGTCGAGCCGGTCGCGGCCGGCGACGGCCACGGTGCGCCCGGGGGCGAGCCGGGCGGCGAGCGCGCCGCTCAGCTCGTCCAGCTCCCGGTAGCGGACCGTCCGCCCGCCCAGCCGGACGGCCGGCCGCTCCGGGAACCGGCGCGCGACGGATATGAAGGGGAAACCGCGTGATTCCATCATTTAACCCCGATGAATGAGCGACGCTGGTGGCAGTGGTTCCGACGATAGGGCGGCTCCTGCGGCCCGATCGGCAGAATGTCCGGAAGACCATCGGCAGTTTCAACTGCCGCTCTTACCAACGGACTTGAGCGAAATGGGACAGCCCGCCGGGGGCCTGGCGGCGCCCCGGCGGGCTGCTGGGAAACACGGTGGGAAGGTGGGGGGAAGGGCTACGGCGATTCCGCCGAAAGGGCTTCCGGAACGGCCAGGCGCCCGTCCGCGGACCACACGTCGGAGCGGTCCAGCGCGGCCGGAGCGTACTTCCCGAGCGCGCTGATCAGGAGCCGCAGCTCCAGGGCGAGGCACTGCGCGAACCGGACCAGCCCGTCCTGCGGATCCTCGGCGGAGGCCAGTACGGCCGCCCGGCCCAGGCCCACCGCGCGCGCCCCGAGCGCCAGGGCCTTGACCGCGCGCGCACCCTCCCAGATCCGCCCGGAGACGAGCAGGCAGGGCGGCGGCCCGGCGACCGCCAGCCGGCGCAGGCACTCCGCCAGCGGGAGGCCCACCTGCGCGGGGAAGGCCTCCGGCGCCCAGCCGGTGCCGCCCTCCGCACCGTCCACCGTGACGGCGTCCGCCCCGGCCTCGGCCGCCACCCGGGCGGCCTCGGCGACGTCCCGGCCTGGGTGCAGCTTCACCCAGACGCGGGCGCGGGGGAAGTTGTTGCGCATCAGCCGGACCTGCTGGCGCAGGATCTCCGCGGTGAAGGTGCCGGGCGTGCTGGAGCGGAGCACCCGGCCGTCACCGAACACCGGGTCCAGCCCGTACCGGTCGCCGAGCCGGGCCGCCGCCTCGGCGTCCAGCACGGTCATCCCGCCCAGTCCGGGCTTGGCGCCCTGGCCGACCTTCAACTCGAAGGCCAGGCGCCCGGATTCGAGCAGCGGCAGGGCGGCAGGGTCGCTGTAGACGAGGTTCCAGACCTCGGCGTCCGCGTCCTCGGTGGACTGCTGGACGGCGACCCCGCCGAGCCCGTCCGGCAGCTCCGCGGCGTAGGCCCGCAGCCGGCCGAGCAGGGCCCGGTCGGCGTCCTCGCCGAGCCGGCCGTAGCCGTTCACCGGGACGACGTTCTCGCCGATCACCATGGGGACGCCGAGCGCCCCGGCCTGGCGGGAGAGCGCCTGCCCCAGGTCACCGCCGGCCGCCCGGGTGGAGCCGAGAGCGGACACGTACACCGGCAGGGCGGAGGTGAACCCGCCGATCACGGTGGTGAGTTCGACGTCCCGGTAGTCGGGCTCGCGACCCAGGTCGATCAGCCGGGCCAGTCGCTGCGGCATGAAGACCGGCGGCACCAGGCGCAGCGCGTCCAGCGGATCCCGCAGGTCGACCGGGCCGTCGGCGCGTTCGGCGCCGAACAGCACCCGGCCGTACTCGCCCGGCGGAGGGAAGGCCGCGGCCACGCCGGCCCGCGCCCGCCGGCGGACCTCCTCCTCCGGGAACCCCGGTGCGGACAGGTCGCTCATGCGGCCACCCCGCTTCGGCAGGTGCCCGCGCCGGGGGCGGTCCGGCCGGTGGCCGGGTTCGTGGCGGTCGCGTGACCACCCGCGCCGGGGGCGGTCCGGCGGGTCGCCGCGCCGGGGGCGGTCCGGCGGGTCGCCGCGCCCGACACCGCCCGTTCGTCCCGCCCGGTCACGGCGACACCACCCCGGCCAGCTTCGGGAACGCGCTGGCCTGCCAGACCGCGTCCAGCCCGGCGACGTAGCGGGTCAGCCGCTCGACGCCGATGCCGAAGCCGGCGCTGCCGGGCACGCCCTCGCGGACCAGGTCCAGGTACCAGCGGTACTTCTGCGGGTTCTCACCGGTCTCCCGCATCCGGGTGACGATCTCCGCGTAGTCGTTGGTGCGCTGGCTGCCGCTGCACAGCTCGCCGTAGCCCTCGGCCGCGATCAGGTCGAAGTTCCGCAGCAGGCCGGGGTCCTCCGGGTTCTCCCGGTCGTAGAAGCCGCGCGAGCCCTTCGGGTAGTCGGTGACGAAGAACGGCCGGTCCCGCTGGGCGGAGAGCAACGCCTCGCCCGCCCAGTCGAGTTCGGCGTCCGGACTCTGCGAATGGCCGAGCCCCTGCAGCTCCGAGACCGCCTCCGCGTGCCGCATCCGGCCGAACGAGCCCTTCAGCAGCTCGGTGAACGCGCCGACGTCCCGGCCGAGTTCGGCGAAGTCCTTGGGCAGCTCGCGGACCGCGCTGTCCACCATGTGCACCACCAGCTCCTCGACCAGCTGGACGGCGTCGTCCCGGGTCGCGCCGGCCACCTCCACGTCGAGCTGGTGGAACTCGGCCAGGTGGCGGCTGGTTCCGGCGGTCTCCAGCGGCTCCAGCCGGACGTTCGGCGCGATGCAGAAGATCTTGTCGAAGGCCAGCAGCGAGGCCTGCTTGTACAGGATCGCGCTGGTCATCAGCTTGTAGCGGTGGCCGTAGAAGTCGACGTCGACCTGCTTGGAGCCGCGCGCACCCGGGTCGGTGACCGGGCCGATGATCGGCGGCAGCAGCTCGGTGAACCCCCGTCCGCGCAGGAACTCGCGCGCAGCGGTCAGGAGTTGGTGCTGGATCCGGAGCGCGCTGCGGGTGGTCGGCGCGGTCAGGTGCCGCCCCGGGTCCACCGGCGCGGCGGCGGCCGGGGTGGTGGCGGCTTCGGCGGCGGCCGGGGTGGCGGCGGCCGGTGCGGTGAGCCCGTCGTCGGTCATCACGCGTTGAGTCCCATCTCTCGTCGTGGGGCGGGGTTTCGGGGCGGTTCGGGGGCGGCGGCGCGGGCGTCGTACGTCCGCTGGACGTGCGAGAGCGCGGTGAGCAGCTCGGCCGAGCCGAGGATCGGCGGGCGCGCTCCACCCGACAGGCCGGCGATCGGCATCGAGCCGACGCTCGACCAGTGCAGCCGGCCGTCCGGCCCCAGCGAGCTGCGCGCCCGGCCGGCGTTGTCGGGGTGCAGGCAGTACGGGACGTCCAGGTAGCCGGCCGCGAACGCCCGCACCAGCGCCCGGCCCACGTCGGGGTCCAGCTCCAGCACCGCGCCGATCAGCGCCCGGGCCTCCGCCTCGATGCCGGTGTCGGGCACCGCGGTGAGCGGTGGCCGGTCGCGCTCCTCGGCCGCCGCCGCGGCGGCCGTCTCCAGTGCCCGGACGTTCTCCCCGACGGTCGGGATCCGGTGCGCCTCGGCGGTGGTCTTGACGATCAGCCGGGCCACCCCGGTCCGCACCGCCAGCCGGGCCGCCTCGGTCAGCAGCAGACGGGCACCGCCCGGCGTCCGCGGGTAGACGCCCATGTAGGCGTAGAGGACGAGGTGCCGGTCGACGTCCGGCAGCAGCTCGTCGGCCAGCCGGCCGAGGACGGTGAGCGCCTCCTCGTCCTGCCGCAGGTCGGCCTGCTGGGCGTAGCTGAGCGAGACGCTGCGCAACCCGTGCTGCCGGAAGAACAGCGCCTCCAGGACACTGACCGCGATCAGCAGGCTGGGCGGGCAGAGCTGCCCCATCAGGCAGCCGCCGAACGTCTCCAGGTGCGGTTCGGCGCCGAACTCCCGGATCGACGCGAGCACTTCGCAGCTGCGCTGCCAGGCGGCCACCGCCTCGTGCAGCGGCGTCCGGCTGTAGGGCAGGCAGTACGAGACCGGGCCGCCCTCGGTGGCGTCCAGGCCGACCGCCAGCAGAGCCCGGACGATGTGCTCCGGCGACGCCGAGCCGTGCCGGACCTGCACCGGGAAGCCCGCGTCGGCGACCCCGCGCAGCACCGCGCGGGTGACGTCGGCCGGGTGGGTGGCGATCGGGTAGCCGTTCAGCCCGGCGCCGTCGGCCAGCGCCCGCCGGGCGGCGGCGAGATCACCGGTCCGGGTGTAGCTGTCCAGGGTGATGGTGCCCACCGTGACGGCCCTCGCGTCCCGGGTGGCGATCAGGCCGTCGCGCTGGCGCAGCGGGTCGGCCATGCCCATCCGGGGCTGGACGACCAGGGCGCCGGCGGCTCTGGCCTGGGCGACGAAGGTGCCGAAGCCGGTCACAGCAGCACCCCGGCGGAGAGCGACCTCACGAAGGCGCGGAACTGCGCCACGGCGCCGGCGTCCTCGAAGACGCCGTCGAAGCCGGCGGCCAGCAGCACCTCCTGCCGGGTCGGGTCGTCGGAGCCGGCGATGCCCAGCTTGCCGCCGATCACGGTCGGCGTGCGGCGCAGCTCGGGGCAGGCGCGCAGGGCGGCGATCACCCGCAGGCCCTCCTGCTGGCCGTGTCCGTTGACGCTGCTCAGCACGATCAGGTCGGGCTCGATCCGGCGGCACTCGGCGACCAGGAGTTCGTCGGGCACGCAGGCGCCCAGGTTGGTGACCCGGTGGCCGAGCTCCTCCAGCAGCAGCTGGAGGAAGACCAGGTTCCAGGTGTGCGAGTCCGAGGCCATGGTCGTGACCACGACCTCCAGTCCGGCCGGCTCGGCCTCTCCATGCTGATCCAGCTGCTCCACGGCATGCTGCTCCACGGCGCAAACCCTCTGTGTCGGTTGGTGGTGGGGAGTCCCGGCCGGTGGTGGTGGGTGTCCGGGGCAGTGGGTCTCGGGATTCCGGCTCGCCCGGCCGTGGACAGAACGCTAGGGAGGATCCGCTCGCCGGACCGGCAGCTTGCCCGGCAAGTGACGGGCAGTATCGGTGCGGGCCGGGCCGGGTCGGGCCGGCCCGGGCCGGGGCTGGTCACGCGGCGCGTCAGGACGGAGCGGGCGGGGTCGGGCCGGGGCTGGTCACGCGACGCGTCAGGACGGGGCGGGCCGGGGGTCGGAGGGGTGGCAGCGGTCAGCCGGCCGCCGCCAGCACCGGCTGGGCGTCGCAGAGCCGCCGGCACAGGTTGAGCACGGAGAACCGGACGCCGTCGCGGGCCGGGACGCTGCGGATCAGCCCGCTGGCCAGCAGCTCGTGCAGTGCGAGCAGGCACTCCTGCGGCGGGCGCCCGCTCAGTGCCACGGCGTCCTCGCCCGACCAGTCGCCGGGCTCTGCGGCGAGCCGCTCCAGCAGGTAGCGCTGGCTCAGCGTCAGCCGCTCCAGCGCCGCGCCGAGCGCCGCGCCGACGTCCCCGCGCCCGCCGAACCCGGCCGGCGGCGTCAGGTGGAACGGCCCGTCCGCCAGCCGGGCCACCAGCTGCCCCGGCGACAGCACCGTGGACCAGCCGGCCGCGAGCTCCAGGGCGCCCGGGAGGCCGTCCAGTTGGCGGCAGAGTGCGGCCACCGCCGGCGCCTCGTCGCGCTCCAGCCGGTAGCCCGGGCGCAGCCGGCGCAGGTGCGACAGCAGCAGCCGGACGGCGCCCACCTCGGCCAGCGCGGCCGGGTCGTGGTCGAGTTCGGGCCCGGGGGTGGGCAGCGGGGCGAGCGGGATCACCTGGCCGCCGGGCAGCGGTTGGGCGACCCGCGCGGTGATCAGCACCCGCAGGCCGGGGCAGCGCTGGAACAGCTCGTCCAGCAGGGCGGCGTCCACCCGGCCGTCGGCGCCGTCCAGCACCAGCAGGGTGGGCCGGTCGCCGATGGCGCGGGCGAGGTCGGCGCGGCCGTCGCGGGCGCGGCCGAGGTCGCTCCGGCCGCCGTCGGCGCGGCCGAGGTCGATGAGGGTCGGGCCGGACGGGGCCGGCTCGGGGTGGTACTGGGTGCCGACGGCCACCGAGCTGGCGCAGTCGATCCAGCGCACCGACCAGCGGGCGGCCAGGTGCAGCCGCCGGGCCACCTCCAGCACCAGCCGGGTCTTGCCGACCCCGCCCAGACCGGTCACCGTGACCAGCCGGTCGCCGTGGACGGCCAGCGCGTCGGCCAGCACCTCCACCTCCAGTTCCCGGCCGACGATCGCCCCCCGGGCCACCGGCGGCGCGGTGGGCTCCTCGCGCGGTTCGTCGGCGAGCGCCTGCCGGCGCGCGGCCGCCTCGAACGCCTGGCGGTTGCGGCCCTCCAGCCGCAGCGCGTCGGCGAGCAGCCTGACCGTCTCCTGCCGGGGGCGCTGCACCCGGCCGCTCTCCATGTCCCGGATCGCCCGCACGCTCAGGGTCGCGTGATCGGCGAGCACCTGCTGGGTCAGGCCGACCCGTTCGCGCCTGATCCTGAGCAGCTCTCCGAAGCCCACCGTCGTCTGCAGCGACTGACCGCTGTCCATGTCTCGTCCGCCTTCCGTGGGTTGGCCAACTACCGGGGACCGGATCGGGTCCGTGCGGCCGCCGGCACGCCGGGGGCGGCGCCGACCGGCTGTGGCCGTCGAACCGTGTTCCCCCGCTGCCGATGGTCCACGGCGCTGCTCTACGGGCGATCAACGGTCGATCACCGTAGGTTCACGGACTCTCCGCATCGTCCACGAAGCTTCCCCCGGCACCCCTGCCCGAGGGTGCCGGCAGCCGCACCGCCGGCCGCGGAAGGGCCTCCCGGTCCGGCCATGGGCCGTGTCCGCCGCAGGTTCCGGGGCGCTCCCCGGGGTGGCCGGCCCCCTGTGCCGCCGGCTCCGCGTCAACCGAAACGAGCGATTTGCACCTTTCGCGTGTATGTCGGCGCGGACCGTTGCAGCGGGCGGTTCGGGTACGTCAAGCTGACGCCCACTCAGCGACCCGGCGCCGACCCGGCCGGCGGGCCGACCGCATCGCATCGAGACAGGGGTCGCGTGGTGCCAGCGCTCAAGGGGGCCTTCGTCAAGTTCGACGCGGGGCTGCTCGGGGGGCTGCCGGACATCGTGCTGTTCCAGTTCAACCCGGAGACCGTGAGCCGGACCCCGGGCCTGGCCTTCCCCCCCGATCCCCCCGACGGGTCCGGCCCCGCCCCCGCGAACCAGCCCGGCGAGCCGGACGAGGCCATCTCGTTCACGCTGCGCCTCGACGCCACCGACCAGTTGGCCGGCGGCAACCCGATCGCCCTGGTCGCGGGCGTGCTGCCCGCCCTGTCGGCGCTCGAACTGCTGATGTACCCGCAGGAGTCGCTGGCCACCTCGTTGTGGGGCGGCGGGCCGCAGCCCTACCGCAGCCCACCGGCGCAACTGCCGACCGTGCTGTTCTTCTGGGGCCCCTACCGGCTCCTCCCGGTCACGGTCACCAACCTCTACGTCACCGAGCGCGAGTACGACCGGATGCTCAACCCCGTCCGGGTCGAGGTGAACGTCTCCCTGCGGGTGCTCACCCCGGTCCGGCTCCCCGCGGAGGCCAAGCTCGCCATCGGCGCCTACAAGTACACCCAGTCCGTGCGCGAGGTGATGGCCGCCCTCAACCTGGCCAACGTCGCGGGAGACCTGCTGGGGGCCCTGCAGTGACCGACCCCGGCAGCCGCTACGCCGAGGCCGCCCGGCGCAGCCGCCTCGTCGCCACGGCGGACGGCCGGGTGCATGCGGTGCTGCCGATCCGCTTCGTCCCGCCCACCGCCGGCTGGTACCGCCACACCGTCGTCGAGGGCGACCGGCTCGACCTCCTCGCGGCGCGCTACTACGGGCGTGCCGACCGCTTCTGGCTGATCGCGGACGCCAACCCGGGCGTCGATCCGGAGGACCTGCTGGCACCCGGGGCCCGGATCATCGTCCCGCCGGACCGGGCGGGGTGACGGCGGTGCCGGAGAAGGCCTTCCAACTGCGCTGCGGCGGTGCCCCGGCCACCGACCTCCACCCCGACGTGGAGTTCGTCGAGGTGGACGAGAGCGTCGACGGCACCTTCTTCACCGTCCGGCTGCGGCTCACCGCCGGGCCCGACGGCGAGTGGAGCCACCTGTCGGACGAGCGGTTCACGCCGTTCTCACCGCTCGGGCTGGACCTCGGCTTCACCGGCGGCGGGGGTGCCGGCGGGGCCGTCGGCGGTCTGCTCGGCGGCGGCGCCCCCGGGCCGGAGCCGCTGGCCGAGGGTTACGTGGTCGGCGCCACCGTGCGGTTGACGGGCCGTGACGCCCACGTCGACGTGTTCGGGCAGGACCCGTGGGCCGTCCTCGGCCAGGAGGAGAAGGCGGTGGCCTGGCCGGACCTGGCCGACTCCGACATCGCCAAGCAGGTCCTCACGGCCGCCGGCTTCGAGGCCGACGTCACGCCGACCGCCCCGCTGCGCGAGGCGGACGGGACGACCGTCGTCCAGCGCGGCACCGACGCCGCCTTCCTGCGGGCGATCGCCCGCCGCAACGGCTTCGAGGTGCGGTTCGTCGCGGGGAAGGGCCCGGCCCGCTGCCGGTTCGGACCCCCCGCGCTCGGCGGCTCGCCGCAGCCGGACCTGGCGATCCGGTTCGGCGCGGCCGGCAACCTGCGCACCTTCGAGGCCACGCTCGACGGGCGCCTGCCGCTCGCGGTCCGTGCCGAGCAGGTGGCGCCGGAGACCAGGGGGACCTCCGTCGCCGAGGCGGCCGTCCCCGCCCAGCGCCTCACCGGCCGGACCACCCTGGCCGACCTCGCCGGGGCAGCCCTGGCCCGGGCGGCCCGGCCGCTGCGCGCTCCCGGCACCCTGCTGCTGACCGCCACACCGACCGCCGACCCGTCCGAGCTGACCCGGCAGGCCCAGGCGGCCCGGGACGAGGCGGCCTGGTTGGTCGACGCGGTCGGTGAGATCAACAGCGACGCGTACGGGCACGTGCTGCGGGCCGGACGGACGGTACTCGTCAAGGGCGCCGGGACGCTGCACAGCGGCTTGTACTACGTGACCCGCGTCGTCCACCGGATGCGGCCGACCGGCGAGTACGTGCAGCGGTTCGAGGCCCGCCGCAACGCGGTCGGACTGGACGGCACCGAGGCGTTCGGCGGCGGGGCTCCGGGCCTGCCGCTGCCGGGACTGTGAGGCGCGGTGGAACCCCTGGAGCACGTGGTCGCCCGCCTGGTCGAGCGGGTCGAGGGGCGGTACTTCGGCAAGTACCGGGGCATCGTCAGCGACGTCGACGACCCGCGTGCGCTGGGCCGGGTCCGGGTGCGGGTGCCGCACCTGACCGGGGACGTCGAACTGGGCTGGGCCCTGCCGTGCCTGCCGTACGGCGGCTTGCCGGGTGAGGGGCTGTTCGCCGTCCCCGGCAAGGGCGCGGGGGTCTGGGTGGAGTTCGAGGGCGGCGATCTCGCCTATCCGGTGTGGACCGGCAGCTGGTGGGCCACCGGCGAGGTGCCGGAGGACGCCGGACCGGCGCAGAAGGTACTGCGCAGCGCCAAGGGGCACGTCGTGGTGCTCGACGACGAGGAGGAGACCCTCACCGTCACCGACGCCAACGGAAACAGCGTCACCATGGACGCCACCGGAGTCGTGATCGAGGACGTCGGCGGCAACACGGTCACCATGGACGCGGGCGGCATCACCATCGGCGGCTCCACCGTGGCCATCGGGGAACAGGCCACCGACCACCTGGTCGGTCACGCGGCCCTGAACACCGCGCTGCAGGCGCTGGTGCAGGCCCTCGCCACGCACACCCACACCCTCGTCGGACCCGCCGGGCCGACCGGCCCACCGGTCGTCCCGATCGTGCTGGGCCTGGACGCCGCCAAGTCCCGGCACGAGGTGGAGCTCTAGATGGCCGCGGCCCCGGAACGTCACCTCGCCGTCCCGCTCGACCTCGCCCCCGGCGGCGGTCTGCGCACCTGCGGCCCCGAGCAGCACCTGCGCGACCTCGTGCTGCAGGTGCTGCTCACCGAGCCGGGCGAGCGCGTCAACCGGCCCGACTTCGGCTGCGGCGTCCGGCGGCTGGTCTTCGCCGGCGGCGACGAGATCCAGCGCGCCACCACACGGTTCCTCATCACCCAGAACCTCGACCGCTGGCTCGGTGACCGGCTGCGGGTGGAGCAGGTCGACGTCCGGGCCGAGCCGGGAGCCGAGGAGGCGTTGCTCGTCACGGTCGTCTACGTCGTGAAACAGACCGGTACCCGGCAGTCCCTCGCCGTGGCCACCGGCGGGCACGGTGGATCCGTCACGGTGGCCGGCGGCATCGGCGGTACCGGCGGCCTCGTCGCGGCGGAGGCGGGGCCGTGAGCGGCCGGTCCGCGGGGCTCGCCGGTGGGAGGCTCCCGGCGCCGCCGTTGGCGGGTGCCCGTCCGCTCCTGCGCACCGGCATGGTGGGGATCGCCCGGGTCGACGTCGTGGACGCCGACCGGGCCGCCGGCACGCCGCCGCTGCTGGTCGTCCGGCTGCAGCCGGACGACGCCACCGACCGTGCACCCTGGCTGCTCGACCGCGCCGGGTACGCCCTGGCCGGCGGCGCCCGGCTCCACCCGCGCATCGCCGAGGTGACCCCCACACCCGGCCGGCGGGACGAGGTGACCCTGCGGCTCGACGCCGAGGGCGACCGCGACGGCTACACCCTGACCCTGGTGGGGGAGAGCGCCGACCCCTTCCACGGGACGGCCGCCCTGCGGTTCCGGCTGGACTGCGCCGGCGCCGACTGCGCCGTGGCACCCGTGACCGCGGCCCCGCCCCCGCCGGCCACCGTGCGGATCGACTACCTGGCGAGGGACTTCGAGGGGTTCCGCCGCGCCCTTCAGGACTTCGTGCCGACCCGGGCCCCCGGTTGGACGGAGACCAGCGAGGCCGATGCCGGTGTCATGCTGCTGGAGCTGTTCGCGGCCACCGCCGACGGCTTCAGCTACGTCCTCGACCGGGTGGCCAACGAGGCGTTCCTGGACACCGCCACCGAGCGCCGCTCGGTGGCCGGACATCTGGCCCTGATCGGGTGCCCGCTGGACGAGGGGGCGTCGGCCGAGACCGTGCTGCAGTTCCGGGTGAGCCGCTCCCACCTGCTGGTGGCGGGCTTCGCCGTCCGGCAGCAGGACGGCGCCGGGGCGGTCCCGGCCGGCGACGGAGGCGACGGCGACCAGGACGGCACGGTGTTCGAGACCGTGGCGGACGCCGTGCTGCTGCCCGCGCACAACGAGCTGACCCTCTACGACTGGGACAGCCCCGACGGCTACCTGCCCGCCGGCGCCACCACGGCGTACCTGGTCGGGGACCTCCCCGCGCTGGACGCCGGCGACCTCCTCGCCCTGTGCGACACGGTGACCGGCCGGGCCGAGGTGGTCCGGCTCGACCGGGTCCCCGACCGGCTGCGACCGTCCGGCTTCGGTGCGAACGGGACGCCGGCGCTCACCCGGATCACCTGGAGCCGCGACACCGCGCTCCGGCACGACCACCCGGTCCGCCGGACCGCCGTCCGGGGGAACCTCGTCCGGGCGAGCCACGGGCTCACCCGGCGCGAGCGGATCGTGCTCGCGGCGACGGGCCGCGGTGGTGGCGAGGCGGCCGCGGCAGTCGCCGGGACGAGCGCGTGGGCGGTCGCCCGGCCCGCGGTGACAACCCCGGCCACCGTCGTCCTGGTGACGGTGTGGGGGTTGGCGGACGGTCAGGACGTCGTCGTGGTGGTGGTGTCGCCGCAGGGCGACCGGACCGTGCACACCGTCGCCCAGGACGGTCCCGGCGGAGTGGACGGCTTGGCGGTGCCGATCGTCCAGGACGCCCCGGCGGGGATCTGGCGGGCCGTGGTCGGTCGCACCGTCGACGAGGCGCTGACGGTCCCGCAGGCCGTCGCCCGTTGGGAGGTCCGCGCCGCCGGCGCCCCGTCGGCGCCGGACACCCCGCTGCCGCGGCTGCGGGTGCCCGTCCCCGGGGCCCCGCTGGGCATCGACGCCGCCGGCCGGCCGCAGCTTCAGGTGGTGATCGACGGCACCGAGTGGGAATGGGCCCCGACCCTGCTCGACAGCGGCCCGCGCGACCGCGTCTTCACCCTCGAGTTCGGCGACGGCGGCGCCGCGACGATGCTGTTCGGCCAGGGCGGTACCCGGCCGGCGGGCCGCGGGGCGTTCGGACTGCGCCCGCCCGACGGCGCCGTCCTCGACCTGCGCTTCCGGGTGGGGCTCGGGACCGGTGGCAACGTCCCCGCGGGAACGCTCACCGTCCCCGCGGACCAGGAGCCCTCCCGGCCCGGCGCCCGGACCGGTACCGGTGACTGGCTGCTCGCCGTCACCAACCCCGTGCCCGCCACCGGCGGCCGCGACCCCCAGGAGCTGGACGACGCGCGACGGGCCGGCCCGGTCGCTGCGGGCCGGCGCGAGGTCGCCGTCACGGCGCGCGACTACGCCGAGGCCGTCGCCGAGTTCGACCGCGCCGCCGGCGGCGGGCTGATCTCCCGGGCCGGTGCGGAGTTCCGGTGGACCGGTAGCTGGGTCGCCGTCGACCTCGTCCTGGACCTGGCCGACGGCACGGAGCTCGACGACCGGCTGGCCGCCGACCTGCTCGCCTTCCTCGACCGGCGGCGCCTGGCCGGCTACGACCTCCGGCTGGTGCCCGCCCGTGACCTGCCGCTCCAGCTGGTCCTCACGGTCTGCGTCGAGCCCGGCTACCTCGCCGGCGCGGTCCGGCAGGACGTCGCGACGGCCCTGCGGCCCGGCGTCCGGACCGACGGTTCCCGGGGCCTGTTCGACCCGGAGCACCTGAGCTTCGGCGACCCGGTGCTCCTGAGCCGGCTCCACCTCGCGCTGGCGGCCGTACCGGGGGTTCGCTCCGTCACCGTCGACGTGCTCGCCCCGCTCGACTCCGCCACGCCGGAGGCGGACACCGCCCTGGTGAAGGCGACCGGGCAGCTCACCGTCGGCCGGGACCGGATCGCCCGGCTCGACGACGACCCGGCCCGCCCCGAGCGCGGCAGGCTCACGCTGGTCACCCGGGGAGGCAGCTGATGGCGCAGACCGACGGTCCTCCCGCCGGCGGCACGCCGGGCCTCCCGGTCCGCCGGCCGGAGAACCTGCCCGGGCGCGGCCGGCTGGACTACCGCCTCGGCACGTTCGAGACCTTCCGCCGGGCCATGCTCGACGACCTGCCGCTCCAACTGCCCGGCTGGCACGAGACCGAGTCCGCCCCCGACCGCGCCACCGCGCTCGTCGACGCCTGGGCCTACCTGGCCGACAGCGCCTCCTTCTACGCCGAACTCGTCGCCAACGAGGCCTTCATCGGCACGGCCACCCAGCTCGACTCACTGCAGCGCCTGGCCCGTCTGGTCGGCTACCGGCCCGGCCCGGGCGCCGCGGCGAGGGTCTTGCTCGCCCTCACCGTCGACCCGGCGCGGGCCGGGCAGGAGGTGACCGTCCGCCAGGGCACCCGGGTGGGCGGGCGCGCCGCGCCGGACCGGCTCCCGGTCGTGTTCGAAACCGACCAGGCGGTGACCGCGCGCACCGAGCACAACAGCATCCCGCTGGCGTCCGCCGGCCCGGCCGACCAGTTCGCCCCGCTCGGCGCGCTGGCGGCGGTCGAGGCCCTGACCACGCCCGGCGCGCCGGGGCCGCCCGCGGGGGAGGTGGCCGACTTCAACCGGATCGCCAACGACCTCGGGCTGGTCTTCCCCCTCCTCGCCGGGGCCCTGCTGCAGACCGGACGCCACCCCGCCCCCGGCCGGCCGCCGACGCCCCCGCCGGACCCGGCGGAGCAGGCCCTGCCCGACGCCACGAGCGGCCTGCGCCGCACGGTGCACATCGTCGGCACCGGGCTGCGGCTGCGGGCCGGGGGGTACGTGCTGGTCTTCGACCGCTTCGACGGCGACGGAGTGCCGACCGGGGAGGGGCTGCTCCGCGAGCTCGCCGAGGTCCGGGAGGACCGGCGGGCCGGGCGCACCGCACTGACCTGGGTCGAGGACGGGACCGTCTACGCGACGACGCCGGGCACAGCCCCGGCCGTCTACGCGCTGCGGGCGACGGCGCTGCCGTTCGGCGCCGCCGCCCCGCGGTTCGCCGACATGCCGCAGCCGCCCCCGCAGGGCCTCGCGGACTGGGACACCGGGGACGGCCGCTGGCTGCCCGAGGAGGCCTTCGTCCTGCACCTGGACACCGTCGTCGCCGCGGCGGCGGCCGGGAGCGAGGCCGACCCCCGCTTCGCCGTCCTGCTCGACGTCAGCGGCACCCGGCGCCCCTACCGCACCTTCCGGCTGACCGGCGCCGACACCGCCATGCACCTGGCCTTCGCCGTGCGCGGCCTGGTGACGCGGCTCCGGCTCGCCTCCGCCGTCCCCGCCAAGCGGTTCCTGCGGCGTGCGACCACCGTCCTGCTCTGCTCGCAGCGGCTGCCGCTCGACGACCGCCGCCCCCTTCCCGAGCCGCTCGGCGGCGACCGGCTGCTCCTGGCCGGCCGGTACCCGGCCCTCACCCCGGGGCAGTCGGCCGTCGTCACCTCGACCGTCGCGGGCGAGCGCGGCGAGAGCACCCTCACCGAGGCCGTCGCCGTCGAGGAGGTGCGGGTACTGGACGCCTCGGACCTGACCCTCGTCACGCTCCGCGCCCCGCTGATCCACGTCCACCAGCGCTCCCGCACCGCGCTGCTGGGGAACGTGGTGGCGGCGAGCCACGGGGAGACCACGCCCGCCGAGACGCTCGGCAGCGGGGACGGCACCGCCTGGCAGGCGTTCCGGCTGCGCCGTGGCCCGCTGACGTACCTGCCGGACAGCGAGGGCATGCTCCGCAGCACCCTGCAGGTGAGCGTCAACGGGGTGCGGTGGACCGAGCGGGACACCCCCGCCGACGCCGGGGCCGCGGAGGGGGCCGCCTTCACCGTCGAACACCCACCGGGCGACACCCCGGGTACCGTCGTCCGCTTCGGCGACGGCGGCTCCCGCCCACCCACCGGCCGGGACAACGTGGTCGCCACCTACCGGTGCGGGCTCGGGTCCGAGGGCGCCGTCCCGCCGGGGGGCGTGACCCGGCTCGTCGACGCCGTCCCGGGCCTGCGCGCGGTCACCAACCCGCTGCCCGCGGAGGGCGCCGCCGACCCGGAGACCGCCGACGGCATCCGCCGCAACGCCCCCGCCTCGCTGCGGACCCTGGGCCGGGCGGTGTCGGTCTCCGACCACACCGAGCTCGCCCTGGCCTTCCCCGGCATCGCCCGGGCCCGGGCGAGCACCGCCCCGGCCGGCGGTGAGGGCCTCGGCCTCGGCACCGAGATCCGCCTGACGGTGGCCCGGGCCGACCGGCAGCCGCTGACCGGCGACCACCTCACCCGGCTGCGCCGCTACCTCGACGCCCGCCGTGACGTGAACCAGCCGCTGCGGATCGTCGACTTCACGCCCGTCCCCGCGGACGTCACCGTGGTGGTGGACCTGGACGACCGCTACGGACGGCGGCCCACCCTGGCCGCCGTCCGGGCGGCGCTCGCCCAGCGCACCGGCCCGGACGGCAACCCCGGGCACCTCGCCACCCTCGGCTTCGGCGAGGCGCTGCGGGTGAGCGGGGTCTACGCCGCCGCGCAGGCCGTCCCCGGGGTGACCCGGGTCGTGGTCACCCGCCTCTGCGCCGCCGGTACGACCGGCGGACCGGCCCTGCTCGACGTGCTGCCCGTGCCCGCGACCGGCCTCGTCCTGGTCGCGGACGACCCCGCCGACGGCGCCGGCCTGCGCGGTCGGCTCACCGTCCTCCTCGGCACCGGGGGGTTCGCGGAATGAGGCACACCCGGGAGTTCTGGCTGGAACGCCTCTACGCGCGGGTGCCCGCCTTCCACCGCGAGCAGGACCTGGCGATCGCCCGGCTCCGCTCCCCGGGCCTCGACGACGGTCAGGCCGCCGAGCGGGCCCCGCTGCGCAGCCTGCTGCGGACGATCGCCGCCCAGGTCGCGGCCGTGCGCCAGGACCTCGACGACCTCCGGGACGACTTCTTCCTGGAGACCGCCGAGGACTGGGTGGTCCCCTACCTGGGCGCGCTCGTGGGGACGACACTGCTGCCGAACCCGGTCGGGCAGAGCAACCGCCAGGACGTCCGCAACACCCTGGCCTGGCGGCGGGCGAAGGGCACGCCGGCCATGCTCGCGGGGCTGGCGCGCGGTACCACCGGTTGGGGCGCGGAAGTCGTGGAGGGCTTCCGCACGCTGGCGTGGACGCAGCACGCCGCGCACGTCCGCCTCGACCGGCCGCTGACCGCCGACCTGCGCGACCCGGTGGCACTCGCGCGGCTCGGGACCGCGCACGACCCGTTCGCGCACCTGCCCGACTTCCGCGCCCCCGGGCGTTCGGGCGCGGCCGGGCAGGGCGGGCGGTACGACCTGGGCACGGCCGTGACGTTCCTCCGCCCGCTGCAGACCTTTCCGCAGCGCGGGGTGACCCCGGCCGCGGCGGCGCCGGGCGATCCCGCTCCCGCCGGCACCCGGGCCCACACCTTCGACCCGTTGCACGAGGAACTGCCGCTCTACGGCGCGGACGGGCTGCCGGTCGACCCGGTCGCCTTCGCCGTGGACCCGGCCGCCGCCTTCGGGCCGGAGCGCTCCTTCGTGGTGCGGCGCGCCGGAGTGCCGCTCGCGCTGGCCCCGGCCCGCGGCGGCGGGGACGGCCGACCGGACAACGGCGGCCGGGGACCGGGAGCCGCTGCGGACGCCGAGCCCGAGGAGGACTTCGCCTTCGGCACGCCCGAGCCGGCGACCGGGCTGCACCCGACGGAGGGGATGCGCGTCCTGGACCCGACGGTGTTCCGGCGGCCCGCCGAGCACTTCACGGTGTCGGCGCTCTGGTACCCGGACGCCGCTCCCGGCTCTGCCACCGGCCCGGTCGCACCGGTCCGGCTGGGAGCGATCGCGACCTCGCTGCTGCCCGACACCGGGCGGGCCTTCCGCACCGACCGGCCGCTCGGCGGAGCCGGCCGGCTGGTGGTGCGCATCGAGACCGGCCGCCCCGAGCCGCTGCCCGGCTGGGCCGGCCTCGGCACCGCCGACGCCGGCCGGTTCCCCGCCTGCGAGCTCGTCGTGCGTGACGACCGGCCGCCGCGCGCCGCCCGGCACGGCGGGGTGCCCTCGGTCGCCGGCCGCTACGCGGGCGCGGTGACCGTCCACCTGCCGGAGGTCTTCGTCTGGCCCGGCCGGCCGGTCGACCTGCTGGTCGCCGCCGACGGTTCGACGTACCGGGCCGAACCTCCGGCGGCGGGCGGCCCGCCCGGCCGGGGGCGGCTCGCCCGTGCCTCGGACGGCCAGGCCTGGCCGTCCGCCGGGCCCGCCCGCCCGGTGACCTGGCCCTACCGGCCCGACGGCGGCGTGCACCGGGTGCGCGGGCTCGCGGTGGCCGACCGCACCCGGTTCACCGGGCTGCCCGGCTTCGTCGTGGAGGTCCACGAGCTCGCGGCCGTCCCGCAGCTGGCCGGCGCCCTGGTGACCGCCGACACCCCGGTGACGGAGGAACACCGGGCCCGCCTCGCCGTGCCGGCCGGACTCACCGACTGGCCGGCCTTCACCTTCCTGCCGAGCCGCGACGCCGTCGCCGACCGGATCCCGGTCGAGCGGACCGTGCTGGTCGCCCTGGAGATCCGCCCGGCCGCCCTGCCCGGCCCGGGGGAGGCGCCCGCGGTCTGGCCGATGTCGGAACTGGTCGTCACCGACCGGGCCGGCGGCGCACTGCTCGCCTACCTGCCCGAGGCCGATCCGGTGGCGGACGGCGACGGCGCCCCGGTCGCACGGTTCGCGCTCGCCGCCGACGGCTCCGGATGGACGATGCCCGGCGGGCTGCGGCCCGGAGCCCCCGGGATGCTGCCGCCGGGCTCGGTGCCCGCCCGGGCGGCGCAGGGGCAGGTCCTGCCGCTGGAGGGCGCGGTGCCGCTGCGCCGCCGCCGCGTCGTGCACGGCCCCGCGCGCTCCGGGGAGTTGGGGGTCGACCCGGCCCGCGGCGTGTTCTGCCTGGCACCGGACGACCCGCTGGTCGCCCTCCCGCCGGCCGACCGCGACCTCACCGTCGACTACATCGAGGCCTTCGGCGGACCGGTCGGCGCCCGCGGCGTCCGGACGGCGCCGGGCGCGGCGGAGGACGGCGCGGCCGCGCCCACCCGGATCGTCTCCGCCGCGGGCGACGCCGCGGTCCGGCTCCCGTTCGGCCGGATCCACCGCACTCCGGCCGAGGCGGTCGCCGCGGCGGAAGCACTGTGGGCGGCGACCCGGGCATCCGTCGACGAGGTCATCGAGATCGTCGACAGCGCGAGCTATGCCGGTCCGGTCACGCTCGACTTCGGGCGGCTCGGCCCCGTTGCGGCGGGGCTGCGCCGGCACGTCACCATCCGCGCCGGCGGCCCGGCCGGGGCGGCCCGGCCGTGCCTGCTGCCGGAGACACCGGCCACCGGTGCCGCGCTCGTCACGGTGCGTGGCATGACCGGCCTCGGCGCCGTCGAGGCACTCTCCGTCGACCACGTCGTGCAGCTCTCGGGGCTACTGATCGGCGGCCGGATCCAGTTGACCGACGGCTTCCTGACGGCGTTGCGGCTGGACGCCTGCACGCTCGATGTGCCGTCCGGCGGCTCGCCGGAGGGCGAAGCCGACGGCCCGGCCGGCGAGGCCGCCGTCCGGTGGGACGACGCCGAGGCCGACCACCAGGCCGAACTCTCCTTCACCGCCTCGATCCTGGCCGGGGTCCGTACCGGTCCCGGGGTGGCGCTGGTGACCGGGACGGACTCGGTGCTCCACCGCACCGCCCCCGGACGGCGGCCCGGACTGGCCCTGGGCGGCCCGGACGCGCCCGGCCGGACCCGCGCGGAGGAGGCCGACGACTCGGCGGGCGACCGTCCGGCCCGGCTGGTCCGGCTGCGCCGGGTCACCGTGCTGGGCCGGCTGCGCGCCGAAGAACTGGAGGCGGACGAGGCGCTGCTCGCCGGCACGGCCGTCGTGGACGCCCGGCAGAGCGGCTGCCTGAGGTTCAGCCGGGTCGAGCCGGGATCGGTGCTGCCGCGCCGCCACCGGTGCGTCCCCGCGGACGACGACCTCGCCCGCGGGGACACCGCGGCGCCGTCCTTCAAGTCGCTGCGGCCGCGGTCCGCACTCTTCGCCGCGATCGGCGACGCCTCCTCGCCCCTCGTCCTCACCGCCTCCGGGTCCGGGGACGAAGTGGGCGCCTTCGCCGGCGGCCACAGCGGCCTGCGGCGCGCCAATCTCGCGGCCAAGCTGGCCGAGTTCCTGCCGGCCGGACTCCGACCGGTGATCGTCGTCGAGGACGGGGCCGTCGGCCGTCCTCCCGGGACCGTCTGAAGGAGCCGCATGAAGGCCGATTTCTCCCGACTGCGCGTCGACGACCTGCCGGGGGACGAGTGGTTGCAGCAGCAGGGCCGGGTCTGGCTCGACTCGGACTGGAACGAGGCCGCGCTCGCCCGTCTGCGCCGCCTCGAACACCACGTACGCGACCTGGTCGGCCGCCGGGGGCGTCCCGCGGCGGGGCGCGGGTTCCTGCTGGGCGACGGCGGGAACGGCGTGCTGACCATCGGCGGCGGTGCCGGAGCGGCCGGCCGCTTCTACCTCGACGGACTCCAGGCCGCCAACCCCGTTCCCACCACGTACGCGACGCAGCCGGACTACCCGAACGCCCCGCCGCTGCCGCTGCCGACCGGACCGGCCACCGGCTGGGAGCTCGTCGGCGACCTGGCCGGGGCACGGGCCGGGCACGGCTCGGCGCTGGTGCACACCGACCCGGACGACACGGAGGGCCACGGCATCGTCCTGGTCTGCGGCGGCACGGTCGCCGGAGCGGCCACCGCGACCGCGGAGCTGTTCCACCCGGACACGGCGGTCTGGTCGGGGACCGGGGCGATGACCACCGCCCGGACCGGCCATTCGGTCACCGACCTCTTCGACGGGAGGGTCCTGGTGGTCGGCGGGATCGGGCCCTCCGGGATCACTCTCGCGTCCGCGGAGATCTACGACGTCTTCGAGGGCACCTGGACGGCGGTGGCCGCGCCCGCGACGGCCCGTTCGGGCCACACCGCCACGCTGCTGAGCGACGGACGGGTGCTGGTCGCCGGCGGTCTCGGACCTGCCGCCGCTCCGCTCGGCGGCGCCCCCGGCACCGTCGGCGACCCTGTGGCCGGGGCCGAGATCTACGACCCGGACAGCGACACCTGGACCACGGCCGCCGCCATGACCGTACCGCGCGGCCGCCACGCCGCCGTCCGGGTCGGCCGCAGCCCGGGCCCGGACCAGGTCCTGGTCTGCGGCGGGTTCCGCGGCGGAGCGGCCGTCGCGTCGGCCGAGATCTACCACGCCGCGGTCGACGAGTGGCGGGCCGTGCCCGACCTCGCCGAGGCGCGCACGGGGCACACGGCGACCGTGCTGAGCGGCGGCCGCGTCCTCGTCGTCGGCGGCGCCGCGGCCGAACAGCCGCTGAACTCCTGCGAGCTGTTCGACCTCGACGCCGGCGCCTGGCGGCCGGCGGCCCCGATGGCCGCCAACCGCACCGGGCACGCCGCCGTGCGGCTGGCCGGCGGACAGGTCCTCGTGACCGGGGGGCACCGGGGGGACCGCCCGCTGGCCTCGACGGAGCGCTACGATCCCGCCGCCAACCGCTGGACCGAAGGCAGCCCGCTGGCCGAGGCGTGCGCCTGGCACCAGGCCACCGTGCTCGACCACGGCTCCGTCCTGGTGAGCGGCGGGACCAGCGAACCGTCCCCGGTGATCGGCGCCGGCGGGGAGATCCCGACCACCGAACTGCTCGATCCGGTCGGGACCACCACGGCCGTCGCCTACCTGGAGGTCTGGCGACGGCTCGTCGGCTTCCTCCAGGAGGACCGCCGCGAGACCGCGCTCGGCGGGGCCGACACCACCGTTCAGCTGCGGACGGTGGCCCAGGTCAAGGTCGTGCGGGTGCCCGCCTCCCACCTGCCCGACGAGCTCGACTGCGAGCATGCCGCGGGCTACCTGCCGGACGACGGTGCCGGCCGGCTCTCCACCGTCGTCGCCGCGGCCGCGCCGGTGAGCGGCCCCTGCGACACCGCCGCGGACAGCGGGTACTCCGGACGGGAGAACCGCCTCTACCGGGTCGAGATCCACGACTCCGGCGAGATGCTCGGTGCGCTGGCCCCCGGCGCCGTCCCGCTGGCCGCCGACGCCTCCGGCGGCCAGCGGGAACTGAGGGTCGGAAAGCTCACGGCGATCCAGCGGGCCGCCCTGCTGGTCGGCGGCTGGGAGCTGGTCGCCAGGTCCGCCTCCCCGGACGTGCGCGAGGTGGTGTCGATCGCCGAGGTCGACGCCACCGGCAGGGTGCGGTTGAAGGCGCCGGTGCGGCACCTCTCCTACCCGGCGGCGGGCGGCGCGGCCCTGATCCCCCGGAGGGACGTCGCACGCCTCGCCGAACCCGCCGTGGCCGGGGCGCACTCGGTGCGACTGGTGCCGGGGGAGGGGCCGGGCCCCGCGGAGTCCGCGGCCGGCCGGCTGGCCCGCCGCGGCTGGTTCCTCCGCGACGGCGAGAGCTCCGAACCGGTGGTCGTGACGAGCTACGACCCGGTGACCGGCGTGGCCAACCTGGCCGACCCGATCCGTTCCTCGCAGTCGGTGAACGCCGAACTGGTGCCGCGCGCCCGCTACAAGTGGTCGGCGGAGAACGCGGGGTTCGCCACCGCGGTCACCGCGGTGCTGCGCTCGGACCTCACCGCGGCGACCACCACGGTGCGGGTCGGCAGCCTCGGGCGCGACCGGGCCGGACAGCTGCGGGTGGGGGACCTGGTGGAGATCGCCGGCGACTCCGACGAGCTCGGTCCGGGGCGTGGTCTGCTCTGCCGGATCGCCACCGATCCGGACCCGGACGCCCTCACCGTCACTCTGGACGCGGCGGACCCGCTGCTCGTCCCGGAACGCAGCGCCGAGATCCGCGCGGACCACGTCGTGCTGCGCCGTTGGGACGGCATCGGGTTCGTCGGCCCGGAGGCGGTCGACCTCGGTGAGGGGGTGAAGATCGGCTTCACCGGCTACGACTTCCGGGCGTCCTCCTACTGGTGGTTCACGACGCGGGCCCGCGACGGCTCGGTCGAGAGCCTGGACGGCGTTCCGCCGCACGGCGTCCGGCGCCACCGCACGCCGCTCGCCGTCCTGCACTGGCGCAGCGACGACCGGGGCGGGGTCGTCCTGGAACGGATGGTCGAGTGCACGCCGGTGTTCGACCCGCTCACCGGCCTGCAGGCCCGGCACGTCGCCTACGACCCCCGCCGCACCGGACTCGGCGACACCGTTCAGGAGGCCATCGACGCGCTCGCCCCGCAGCACCACGCCCGGGTGGCGCAGAACGGCATCAGCTGGCGCAACGACCGGCCGCTACCGCTCACCCGGCTCAACGAGGGCCTCAGCGTGGACTTCACCGAGCCGATGGCGGAGGCCACGCTCACCGACCGCACGGTCGAGCTCTGGTTGCACGTGCCGGACGACGACGACCCGCTGGTCCACGCGGTGCGGGTGCCCTGCACGGTCACGCCCGGCCGGCGGCAGCCGCCCCCGGCGGGGAGCCCTCGTCCGGCCGGAGCCGACCGGGTCACCTTCCGCCCCAGGACCCCGCTCGACCCCGTCCGCGTCGGACAGTGGCTCGGACGGTTGCGGGCGATCCAGGGCAGTGCGGCACTGCGCGCGGACGTCGTCCTGCACAGTGCGAAGATCCTCGACGCGGCGCGGAAGCAGCCGCTCGACGGTACGGCCTTCGGGCGGCTCGTCCAGCAGGGGTACGACACCGTGACCGCCCTGCGCCTGCCCTCCGGGAACGGCCGCCCCGGGGGTGACTTCGAGAGCTGGTTCTTCGTCGCCGCGCCGCCGGCGCCGGTCCGGGTCACCCGGCTCGACCCGCCGAACCGGGAGCCGGTGCCCCGCTTCCCGGACGCGGTCCACGTGATGTTCAGCAAGGACGTGCTCCTGGCCGACGTCAGGTCCGCCGGGACCGTCGTCGTGGCGGGGCCGAACGGTGCCGCGGTCACCGTCCGGGTCGACCCGTTCCCGTTCGACGCCGCCGTCGAGACGTGTTCGGGCATCACGGTCACCCCGGCCAACCCGAAGTGGGGCGGTCCGGGCAAGCACGTCCTGACCCTGTCGAACAGGATCCACGACGTCGACGGGCTCACGCTCGACGGCAAGCGCGACGGCACCTCGGCCGACTTCACCGCGACCTACTTCTTCCTCCCGCAGACCCCCGTGGAACCGGTGCCCGTCCGCGTCGCCAGTATCCGGCCACCGGACGGAGCGGAGTTGGAGCTGTTCCCGGCGGTCATCCGGGTCGACTTCACCAAGCTGGTGCGGTTGGACACCCTGAACAGGCAGACGGTGGAAGTGACGGAGACCAATCCGGACGACCCGCTCGGTCTCGGTGACGTGGAGGGCAGCCTGGTCCCGTTCGGGGAGGCCCGACCGGGCCTGGTCAAGGGCTTCACCTTTGCGCCCGCGGACCGCGACTCGCTCAGGTCGCCCGGGCTGTTCACCCTCAGCCTGCGCCACGACCAGGGCTCGGTCATCATCGACGAGGACGGGCTGGTCCTCGTCGGGGACAACGAGGCGATTCCGTTCGACTCCGAGTTCACCGTGCGGCCCGCGCAATGAGGGCGGTGCGCGGCCGCGCTCCGCTCATCGGGCTGCTCGACCCGGCCGCGGACCGGTACCTGCGGGCCTGCGTCGAAGTCCTGCGGCGTACGCCGGGAACCGAGCTGATCGGCGCCTACCTGTACGGCTCCGGGGCGATCGGCGAGTTCCACCCCGGGCGCAGCGACGTCGACGTGGTGGCCGTGGTCGCAGGCCCGCTCCCGCGCGGGACGGCACTCGCGCTCGGCCAGCGGATCGCGGAGGAGCCGCGTCCGTTCGCCGTCAAGGGGATGGACCTGGTCGTGGTGACGGCAGCCACCGCGGTCGGACGCTTCCCCGTACCCAGGTACGAGCTGAAGCTGCTCACCTTCCACGGACGGGCCCGGACGGCGGAGGACGAACCGGGCGGCGACCGGCGGCTGGTGATGCACTTCGCCTGCTGCCGCGACCACGGGATCACCCTGGCGGGCCCGCCCCCCGTCCAGGTCTTCGCCCCGGTGGACCGCCGGACCTACCTGGGAGCGCTGCGGGCCGAGCTCTCGCTGCGCTGGATGCCCTCGCACTACCGGGTGCTCAACGCCTGTCGGGACTGGCGGTACGCCGCGGAGAGCGTCATCTGCTCGAAGGTCACGGGCGGCCGGTGGGCGCGCGAGCGGGTCGGCGACCCCTGGCTCGTGGACGCCGCACTGCAGTGGCAGATCGACGGCGCTGGACCGGTCCTGGACCTGGTCGAGGTGGAGGAGTTCCTGGCCGAGACGGCCGGGCGCCTCGGCGCGGCCTCGGCACCGCCGGCGGTGGTCCGGCCCGGCACCGTGCCGCCCGGTGGAAGGGGAGCGGCGTGGTGACGGACGAGTGCCTGCCGCCCGAGCGGGTGGCCCGGCGGCTGGCGACGCCCCCGGAGCTCTCACCGGCCGGGCCGGGCGCGCCGCGGGTCTCGTGCGTCCTGGTCGGGGGCGATCCGGCGGTGACCGCCCGAGCTGTCCGCCTGTTCGCCGAACAGGACTATCCCGCACGCGAGTTGGTTCTCGTCATGCCCGACGGCGGGCCGCCCGGTGGCCACGTCGGGGAGCAGGGGGCCGGAGCGCCCGTCCGTACGGTCACCGTGCCCCCGGGAACGGCTGCCTCCGCCGCCCGGGACGCCGGCTGCGCGGTGGCGCGCGGGCCGCTGATCGCCCTCTGGGAGGCGGACACCTGGTATCCGGCCTGGCGGTTGCGGTACCAGGCCGCCGCGCTGACCGGCACCGGGTGGGAGCTGTCGGCGACCGCCTCGGCCGTCGTCTGGGATCCGGTCGCGGGCGAGAGCTGGGCCGGGGACGCCGCTCCGTGGTTCTCGCCGCCGGTCCTGTTCGGTGCCACCGTCTGCCTCACCCGGCAGGCCTGGGCGGCCCGTTCGCTCACCGCCCGGGGCGGGGCGGTGGCCCGGGACGGCGGCCACTTCGTCCTCGGGCTCCCCGGGACGGCGTTCCACGTGCCGCGCGGCGCCCACCTCGCGGTCGTGGTCCGTCCGGGAGGGCACCAGCCCGAGGCGGGCCATGCGGCCTACCCCCGCGGCAGTGCCGAGCTGCTGCTGGGGGCGGCCGCGGCGCTCGACTGGGGGCCGGGTGCGCACCCGGTCACCCGCCCGCCCGTACCGCCGGGGAAGCCCGCCCAACCGGGGAAGCCAGCGCCGCAGGTGAAGCCCGCACCGCCGGGGAAGCCCGTGCCACCGGGGAACCCCGTGCGCCTGGGGAACCCCGCGCGCCTCGGGAACCCCGCGGCGCCGCTGCCCGGAGACCCGGGGCGCGACCGGCCCGGAGCCGGGAAGCCCGTGCCGGCGGAGCCTGCGCCGTCGCCGACCCGGTCGGTCGCCCGGGTGGCCCTCGCCGGAACGGCCCGGCCGCTGGTCTCCTGCATCATGCCGACGTTCAACCGGCGCCGCTTCGTCGAGCACGCCCTGCGCAAGGTGGCCCGGCAGGACTACCGGCAGCTCGAACTCGTGGTGGTGGACGACGGTTCCGAGCCGGTGGAGGACCTGCTGGCCGGTCTGGCGTGGGCGCGGTACGTACGCCTCGGCGAACGGGCGACGATCGGGCGCAAGCGCGACATCGCCTGCGAGACGGCCCGTGGCGACGTCATCGTCCAGTGGGACGACGACGACTGGTACGGCCCGCAGAGGGTGGGCCGGCAGGTCGAGGACATCGTGCACGGGACCGCCGACGTCTCCGGGATCGGGATCAACCTGATGCTGGAGGTGCGGACCATGCAGGTCTGGTCGACCAGGGAGCAGGCCGCGGCCTCGCCGCGCTACGCACCCGTCGAGTCGCTGGCCGGCGGGACCCTCGCCTTCACCCGGGACTGCTGGCGGGAGGTCGGCGGCTACCCCGACGCGTCCGTCGGCGAGGACCTCGGCCTGCTGCGACGCTTCGCGGATGCCGGGGCGCGCATCCAGGCCGTCAGCAACCGGGACGCGTACGTGTACATCCGGCACGGGCGCAACTCCTGGCGGTTCGACTTCACGGCGGACGACGGGCCGGCCGGCTGGCGCCGGTACGACGGCTTCGGCCCGTTGTCCGCCGAAGACCTCGCCTTCTACGCCTCGCTGAGTTCGGCCGAGACCCTGGAGGCGGCGGACTCCGGGGTGGCCCCGGACGCCGGCTCCGCCGACGCCCAGGCCGTCGAGTCGGGGGGCGCCGACCGGCCGGCGCCCCCCGGAGGTGCCGCCGATGCCCACTGAACCGCCCCTGGTGACCTGCGTCATGCCCACCCGGGACCGGCGCGGGTTCGTCGCGAAGGCCCTCGCCTGCTTCCTCGCCCAGGACTACCCGGCCCTGGAGCTCGTCGTGGTCGACGACGGCCGTGACGCGGTGGCCGACCTGATGCCCGACGACGCCCGCGTGCGCTACCTCCGGCTGTCGCACACCCGGTCGATCGGGGCCAAGCGCAACATCGCGGTGCAGGGTGCGCGCGGCGAGATCGTCGTCGGCTGGGACGACGACGACTGGCACGGGCCGGGCAGGGTCTCCGCCCAGGCCGCCCCGCTGCTGGCCGGCACGGCGGACCTCACCGGCCTCGGCACCCCGGTCTTCCTGGACGCCCGGACGGGGTGGTTCTGGGAGTGCGACGATCCGCAGTGGTGCCTCTTCGCGGGGCAGGTGATCGGCGGAACGCTGGCCTTCCCCCGGCGCTGGTGGCTGACCAGCGGAGGCTTTCCCGACACGTCGCTCGGTGAGGACGTCCACTTCGCGGCGGCGGCGCTGCGCCGGCACGCCAGGCTCGTCGCGATGCCGGCGGGCGGGCGCTTCCTGTGCGTGCGCCACCCGGGCAACACCTGGGGCTTCGACGCCGGCGGGCTCGGCGACCGGGACGGGCGCGGTCCGTGGCGCCGGGTGCCAGCGCCGGACTGGCTGCCGGAGCCGGACCGCGTCTTCTACGAGCGGTTGCGGCCCTCCGGCGCGGCCGCGGGCGGACCGGCCCCGGCCCCGCCGCCCGCCGGCCCGCCCGCCGCCCCGGCCCCGCCGCCCGCCGGCCCGCCCGCCGCCCCGGCCGGCCGGCGCCGAGGCCCCCGCCGGTGACCGGCGACCGGGCACCGCGAACCCTCGACGCCGCGCCGCCCGCCCACCGCCACCGAGCGGAGGCCGTCGCGGACCTTCTGCACGCCGCCCCGCGCGGGGCGGACGGCGAGGCGGCCGAGCGGCACGCCGACGCCGTCGCGGAGGCCCTGCTCCCCGTCGTGGAGACCGCCCTGCTGGCCGGCCCGCCGCCCGTTGCGCCGGCCCCGCAGCACCCTTCGCCTGCCGCGCCCGGCCGCCGGACCGGCGCCGGTGGGCGGACCGGGGACGGTGGGCGGGACCCGGCCCCGCCCACCGGTCGACCCTCCGAACCCGAGGCCGCCGCCGGCATCGGCACCCCCGGCGAGCCGCTGCCGCCCCCGCTGCAGGAGGCGGCGCAGGCCGTGCTCGGTGTGGACCTGGGCCCGGTCCGCCTCCACCGCGGCGCCGTGGCGGAGAGCGCCGCGGCGGCGCTCGGCTCCCGGGCCTACGCGTTCGGCGCGCACGTCGTCCTCGGCGCCGGCTGGGACGGCCCCGCAACGGCCTCCGGCCGCCGACTGCTCGCCCACGAACTCGCCCACGTCGCCGTCCAGGCCCACCAGGGCCGGGCCCGCGTCCAGCACGAGACGGTGACGCGGGCGCCGGCGGAGGACGACTTCGAGCCGATCGACACCGGTACCGACCCGGCGGCGCTCGTCGGAGCGGTTCCCCAGCTCTTCGGCAAGCTGAAGACCGTCACGCTCGACGAGCGGGCCCGGGCCGACGGAGTGTCACGGAACGTGCTGCAGCCCGCGGAGTGCTTCGTGTACGCGGAGAACTACATCGTGGTCATCCGCGCGGACGGCACGGTGCGCGACGTGTTCGAGCAGGACACCTCGAAGCCGGTGATGTTCGACGCACCGGTGCTGCTCCTGCGCGAGCTGCGGACCGGTCGGATCTGGTTCGTCGGCCAGCGCGGCGAGAACATCGCCGTCCAGTCGTTCCGCCGTTACGTCGCGGCGCCGAAGCCGGACCGCCCGGCGGGGGAGAGCGCGCTCCTCGCCTTCCTGCCCGGTGTGCTGATCACACCGGAGCTGGCCCGGTCGCTGCGCCGGCGGGCGCGGGGCGGGTCCGGCACCGAGGCGGAGGCCCCGGAGTGGGCGCGGGACGCTACGGCCAGACTCCGCAAGCGCCGGGCCGGCGGCGCCGGGACGGGGGGCGAGGGCACCGGCACGGGTGGGAGCGGGGAGGGCGCGGGCGGCGGCGGCACCGCCGAGCGCTCCAGCGGCTCGGGCGCCGGTACCTCCGGGACCGGCACCGAGACCGCCGGCACCGGCGCTGCCACCGCAACGCCGGCCGCGCCTCCGGTGCTGCGCGGTCGGGCGACGTACGAGGTCGGCGTGAGCCGGACCGGGGTGCCGGAAGTCAGGATCACGATCGACCGGGCGTCCACCGCCACCGCGCTCCGTCGCAACGAGTCGGAGGCCTCCCTCGACCGGCGGGTGAAGGCCGCCGAGCAGGCACTTCAGGAATCCCGCGACCCGGGTCGGCACGAGCGGGTCGCCGGCGGGGCCGACACCACCGGGTTCACCCCGCCGCCCCCGGGTGCGTCCGGCGCGGTGGTGCCGGTGCAGGACGCCCAGGACCAGGCGCGCGCCTCGGTCGGTGCCCGGACCCCAGGTGAGCGGGCACCGGGCGGGCGTACCGGTGCGAACGCCCCGGGCTACCCGGCGAAGCTGACCATGGTGGGCACCGCCCCCCAGGATCCGGCGGTCAGCAGCCCGGGGGCGACCAACCGCTTCGCCATGGACCTCGACTACGCGGCCCTGTCGTTCGGCGTTCAGGACGAGGCCCTCAACCGGATGCAGACCGTCCAGTTCTACTGGGAGGTCATCGAGGTCACCACCAGGGCGGACGCCGCGGAGAAGAACAGGACCACCCGGGTCGGTGCGGGCCGGGCGCAGTCGGAGTTCGACGCCCTCGGAGCCAACCTGACCCGGGACCAGGCGGCGATCGCGGAGGACCAGGCGAACGACCTCGCCATGATGCGCGATCAGCAGTGGTCCTGGCCGGCGCGAGCCGCCTACCTCGCGGTCGTCGGGCTGTCCAACACCGTACGCGTGGTCGGGTCGATCGCCGGGAGCTTCATCGACACCGTCACCAAGCCCCTGGACGAACGGTCCATCAGCTTCGACCACGAAGGCGACTTCCTGGTGCGGTGCGTCGCCACCCCGCAGTGGTCGGACGCGGCGGTCGCCGACCCGGACCACCACGTGCGGCGCGCGTCCAGCTACGCCGTCAAACCGGTCCGGATCGCAGCCCTCGGCAGCCGCGCCGCCGAGGGCGCCGACCGCGAGGCGAGCTCGCTCGCCGCCGCCCGGGCGGAGCTGGAGAAGGCGATCGCCTCGGGCGACCCCCGACGCATCGCCAGGGCCCGGATCGAGCTCGCCCGGCTGGTCGCCGCCGGGCACGCGAGCGGCTTCGAGACCTACACCCGGACGGTGTCCGCGCTTCGCAACCGACTGGACGCCGCCCGGCGGTTGCGGGACCACCGCGCGCGGCGCTCCCCGCTGTCGGAGCTGGCGGACGACGAGGTCGCGCTCGACATCGAACTCATCCAGACCGGACGGCTGGTCGACGACCTCATCGCCGAGACGGAGCGGCAGCTCGCCCACGTCGCCGGCGAGGGGGGCTCGCACGAGCGCTGGGTGCGGGAGCAGTACGCCCGGTTCGCACCGGTCGGCGGAGTCACCGACTTCCGGCCCCGGCTTGCCCTCGCCAGCGAGGAGAACGGCCAGGTCACCGAAGTCCGGACGATGCTCGGCGAGCTGAAGGAGTCACGAGAGGGCGACCGGCGGTGGGCACTGGTCGACATCACCGCCGCCGGCAGCCGGGACGTCCACGTCGGGCGCAGCGCGCTGCCCGGCCACGCCGGCCAGGTGGCCGCGATCCGGGACGCCTTCCGGGTGTTCGCGGAGGGCTCCGGCTACGGCCGCGGCACCCTCGCGATCCGGCTGCCGCAGGAGCTCACCACGGCTCTCGGCGCCCCCGTCCCGATCGAGACGGCCATGCGGTCCGCGCCGGGTGCCCACGAGCGGGTCATGCAGCGGCTGCGCGACCTCGCGATCGTCGCGGAGATCGCCGGGATCTTCGCCACCGGCGGTCTGGCCCTGGCGGTCGGCGTCGTCGGGGGTCTCGCGGGTGCCGTCACCGCCATCGACTCGCTGGCCCGGCGCTACCGGACGGACCACACCTGGGAGCTCTCGACGGTCTTCGACGTCCTGGGCGTGGTCGGTGGTATCGCCTCGACCCTCTCCGTGGGCACGGTGATCGCCCGGAACGTCGCCGAGACCGGCCGGGCGGCGGGCAGGCTGCCGAGCTGGATCAACCGGGTGGAGCGGACCGAACGGGGCCTCCACGTCCACGGGGTCCTCACCGGCGGCCTCCAGATCGCCGTTCTCATCCCGCTCCAGCTGGCCCTGGAGTGGAACGAGATCGACCACGCCGAGGGCCTCTCCGACGGCGAACGCGATGCGCGCCGCGCGCGGGCCCTGCTCGGCGCGCTCAGGTCGGGGGCGATCACCGTGGTGACCACGGGCGGTGGGATCGGGCACGGGGCGGGCAAACGGCCGGGCTCCGGCGAAGCCGAGCCGCCGCTGCCCCGGGGCACCGGGGCGTCCGAGGCACAGCACCTGGCCGACGGCAGCGGGCCGCCCCGCCCGCCGGTGCGCGAAGGCGCCGCCCCCGGCGCCCGCCCCGAGGAGGGGCCGGCGGCCAGGCCCGAGGGCGGCGCCGGCGCCGGCACGGGCGGGCCGGCGGAGACGGCGGTCGCCGACCAGGTGGCGTGGGGCCGGGAGCTGGCCACGGGCCGGCTCGCCGCCGACCGGCGGGCCGCCGCTGCCGCGGATCCCAGGACGGCCGGCCCGGAGCACCCGGAGGAAGCGGCCGGTGAGCCGCGGACGGCGGCCGGCACCACCCGTGCGCAGCGCCCACCGGCACAGGGCGGCGACGTCAACACCGCCGAACGTGACGTCGCGCTCCACATCCTCGGGGTGCGGCTGGGGCAGGAGCGGCCGCCCGGGCCGGCCGACCCGGCGGCCCCGCGGCCCCGACCCGGTGCCTTCGGCAGCCGGACCACCTCCGGTGAGCAGGCCGTCGCCACCTACGACCAGGCGGTTGCCGCCGCCAGGGGTGCCGAGGTGGGGCTCTTCTTCAACCCGAACACCGGCGAGTTCGCGGTGCAGACCGGCACGGAGTTCTCGGTCCGGTCCCCTGCCGGAGACGGCTGGCAGGCGCTCGTCCACCTGCACCCCAACCCGGGGAATGTCATCGTCCGCCGGATGCCGGCCCCCGCCGACGTCGCACTGGCCGTGCGGGCGGCCTTCCGGACCGGCCGTCACACCGAGTTCGTCCAGTCGACCCGTCCCGACGGTTCGACCGGCATCACCCGGGTCACCGTGACGACGGACCCGGTACGCATCGTGGTGGAGGTACCGGCCGCTCCCGGCGAGCCCGCGCAGCGGATCGAGGTGGACTCGCCCGAGGCGTACAGCCGCGAGTACGGGGAGCGGACCACCTACGTCGATCCGACCAGCCCGGAGTTCCAGTGGATCGTGCAGGACCTCGACGACTACTACCGGCTGCGGGAGCAGGATTCCCTGAGCGAGGCAGGCCTCGGCCCGGCCGGGTCCGCGGAAGCGGAGTCCGAGGATCGCACCGCGGCGGGAACGGCCCGGCGCCGGAGAGCCGCTGCGGCGGCCGAGGCCCGCGCCGGGAGGGAGACCGCCGCCGCGGCGAGGGCCGAAGCCACCGCGGAGATCGCCCGACTGCGTGCGAGGCTCTACCGCTGGCGGAGCACGGCCGGGAACGACCCTGCGGCGGCCACCCTCATCGACCACCACCTCGCCGTGCTGCGCGACCTCGCGGAGGCGGTGCGCCGCGGGCAACCCGTGGAGGGGGCGCTGGCCGGGATCCGCGAGGACCTTCCGGAGCAGCGCAGCACGCTGCGCCCGGTCGACGCCGACCGGGTCAGGGCACTGGCGGCGCGCGCCCGACGGATCGCCGGCCGCTCGAAGGACCCGGAGGCGGTGGCTGAGCTCACCGGTATCGCCGGGGAGGCGGACCGGCTGGCGGCCCGGTTGACCGCCGACCCGAACCAGGACGTCCGGACCGCCTACGACATGCTCGACCGGCGGGCCGACCGGGCCACCAAGCGGGACTTCGAGGTCTACATCGCCCTCGACCAGCCCGGCGAGCGGGCCCGCATCATGGCGTGGTTCGAGGAGAGCCTCGCCCCGCTGAACGCCACCCCGGTGGGTGAGCTGCTGGTACGCGACATCATGCGGCACCTGGAGACCGCCGATGCGCTGACGCTCGCGCAGTCACCGCGGGCCGCGGGCGTCGACGTCGCGAACACGGCCGCCATGCGCCGCCGGGTCCGCGAGGGGATCGAGGCCGGCGCCTACAGCGACCGATACACCGCCCTGTTCCGCGCGGCCGTGCGGGACGCGGAGGCCCAGGGCTTCACCGACGGATGGCCCCGCACCACCGACGGGCGGGTCTGGGAGGTGGACCACGTGGCCGAGCTCTGGCTCGGCGGTGCGGACGACGCCTCGAACTACCTGGCGCTGCCGCCCGCCGTCCACGACCAGAAGTCCACGGTCCTCGGGCGGTTCCGGAGGGAGTTCCGCACCCGCGGCGCCACGGGCGAGAGCCGCGACCTCCGCGAGACCGACGAGCCGGAGCCGCCCTCCGGCACGGACTGACCCCGGCGCGCCCGCTCCCGGCGGACCGACCGGGCCTGACGCACGTCGCGCCGCCGTCAGCCGAGGGTGAGGCGCAACGCGTCGAGCCAGGCCCGGGCGATCCGGCCGGCGACCTCCTCGTCACCCTCGCGCGTGAGGTCGACGGCCACCTCGCCGGCGGAGAGCGCGTCGAGCCGCGAACCGCCGCGGTGCGCGGGCGGCCGGACCAGCTCCGCCGGGGCGAGCGCCGCGAAGAGCGCCAGGGCGCGGCGGGTGATCGCGTCGATCCGGTGCCGGTGTTCGGACGGCACGTCGACATCGAGGACCAGACGGTCGACGCGCAGGTCCAGGCCGCTCACCGAACGCCGGCCCGGCAGCCCTCGGCGGAGACACGGGCGACCTCGGGCCAGTACGGGCCGAAGTCCCCGGGGCCCGCCACCCGGCCCAGCTTCTCGAGCTCGCGCCGCAGCCCGGCCAGCAGGCCGACCGTGCCGATCGGACGGGAGGCGGCCGCCGCCCGGTACGCCGCGTGCAGGACGGCTCCGCGGATGCTGCCGCCGGCGATCGGGAAGGAGGCCAACAGGTCCCAGTCGACGAGCGGTTCCAGCGGCGCCCCGGGCGGGATCTGCACCCGCCAGATCCGCTGCCGCTCGGCGGCCCCCGGGAACGGGAACTTCACCGAGAAGGCGAGGCGCCGCAGGAACGCCTCGTCCAGGTGGCGCTCCAGGTTGGTGGCGAGCACGACCACACCGTCGTGCGCCTCGATCCTGCTCAGCAGGTAGCTGATCTCGATGTTCGCGTAGCGGTCGTGGGCGTCCTTCACCTCGCTCCGCTTGCCGAACAGTGCGTCCGCCTCGTCGAAGAACAGCAGCCCGTCGGTCTCGGCGGCGGTGGCGAACACCCGGCTGAGGTTCTTCTCCGTCTCGCCGATGTACTTGCTCACGGCGGCGGAGAGGTCGACGGCGAGCAGGTCGAGGCCGAGCTGAGCGGCGATGATCTCGGCGGCCAGGGTCTTGCCCGTCCCGGGCGGGCCGCTGAACAGCGCAGCGATGCCCCGGCCGCGCGGATTGCGGTCCCCGAAGCCCCAGTCCGAGAGCACCCGGCTCCGGCTGCGGACGGCATCGGCCAGCTCTCCGAGCTGGCCCCGCTGGTCCGCCGGCAGGACGAGGTCGTCCCAGGTGAGCGCGGACCGCACCCGGCGGACGGCGGTGCCGAGCGTGGCACCCGAGCCGTCCCGGGCGGCCGCCTCGACGTCCGCCAGGCCAGCCGGGCGGGCGAGCAGCCGGGCGGACGCCGCGGCTCCGGCGACCACCCGGCCGATGTCGGCAGGCCCCACCCGGAACCGCGAGGCGAGCGACGCGACACCGGCGGTGTCCACGGTGAGCCCGGCGGCGGTGAGCTCGGCCTGCCAGCGCCGGGCCAGGTCGCCCGGGCGGGCCCGGGCCACGGCGACGTTGACCCAGGGCGTCACGGTCGCGGCGGGGGGCACCAGCGGCTGGGGCGCTGCGACCAGGGTGAGCCGCCCGGTGGTGTCCAGGACGGCCGCCAGGTCGCGGACCGCGCCGTCGAGGTCGGCGGTGGACGGCTCGGCCCCCGCCGGGTGGCCCGCAACGCCCGCCGGTCCCGGACCCGGGAGCAGCACGAGCAGCACCGCCGGCTCCATCCTCGCGACGAGGGCGGCCTCGCGCACGGCCTCGGCCGGTGGACGGAGCGCCCGGTCGACGGCGCCGAGGTCGAGCACGACCAGGCCGGTGCCCAGCCGCGCAGCGATCCGGTCTGCGGCGTCGCGGAGTTCGGAGTCGGGCGCGCCGTGCAGACAGGCGACCAGACGGTCGTCCGCCGGGCCGTTCCCCCAGGCGCCGGTGCGGACCAGGCCCGCGGCGGCGCGCGCCAGCGCCCCCAGGACGGGGCCGAGCTCGTCGGGCTCGTCGGCGGCGCCGGCCGGACCCGGCGCCGCCGTCCGCAGCCACGGGTACTGCGGCGCCGGTCGTCCGAGCAGCAGGTCCAGCACGTGCTCGGTGAGCGCGAGCGACTGTCCGGGGCCGCCGTGCGGATCGGGGAGCAGGCGGAGCACCCCTGCGCCGACCAACGAGCCGGTCGGGCGCAGAGCGCTGCGGCCGGCGGCCCGCTCGGCGATCCCGCCGCCCAGCAGGTCGAGGGCGAGCAGGGTGCCGGGCCGGCCGCGCGCGGGGTCGCCTTGGAGCAACCCGCACAACCGGCCGTAGCGGGGGTCGAGTTCGACGCCGAGGCAGAGGACGACCAGCGTCACCTCCCAGGGGGTGAGCGCGGCGGCCGTGCTCAGCCGGGCGAGGGGAAGCCGGACCTGCACCGGTGTCGCCGCCACGCGCTCGTCGGCCAGCGCGCGCAGCTCGGCGAGCGCGCTCGCCCGCCCGCCGGTGCCGGCGTCGGCATCGCTCCGCTCCTCGCCCCGGGACCGCTCCTCGTCCCGGGACCGCTCCTCGCCGGGGAGCGGCGCCCGGCTGCGGCGGGCGACCTCCTGCAGGGCGTGGTCGAGCAGCGCGAACTCGGCCCGAAGGTGCTCCCAGTGGTCGGCGAAGCCGCGGACCGGGGCCGGGGATCCGAGCTCCGGTCCCGTGCCGTCGGCCTCGGGGTCCGGGGCACCGTCCTCCCGGGGGCCGGTCACGCGGAGACCTCGATCGTGTCGGAGCGGAGTCCGTCGACCAGCACGTCGACGGTGTGCCCGCCGGCCGGAAGCGGCCGGGCGAACCGGTGGGTGAAGGAGGCAGGGTCGGGCTGCCCGTCCAGCTCGTACTCGACGCCGTCGACCCGCAGCCGGACGTCGGCCCCGTCCAGGCGGGCGCCGCGCAGCGTCAGGAGGCGCTGTGCGGCGTCGTACCCCGATCCGTCAGCGGCTCCGGTGACCGGCTTCAGCAGCGGGACCACCAGGAACGTCCGCGGGTTGGTCAGGGCGCCGCCGGCGAGCCGGACCCGCAGGTCGTAGCGCCCGTTGGGCACTGCGCCCGGTTCGGGCCCGGCCGGCTGCCCGGCGGGCAGGTCGGCGGCCGCCGTCGTGTCGTCCGTGCGGGCCGGATCGACCGGGACGCTCCAGCGCACCGCGTCGGTCGCGTCGGTGGCGACCAGCTCGACTGCGCCGGCCAGGCCGCTGCCGGTGACGACGACCGAGGTCGCCGAAGCGCCGAACGCCGTCCGGACCGGGGTGACCGCGGCGGCCCACGGGTCGATGCGGAAGGCCGGCGACTCGCCGCTCGGCCGGCCGCCGAGGACGACCCGGACCTCCGCCCGCGGTCCGGTGGGCGGGGTGCGGGGGAGCTCCACGGTGAGGGACTCGGCGGTCGCCGGGCCGACCGGGTGGGCCGGCGCCCCGGCGACCGTGACGGCCGGGGCGAGCCCGGGCGCGGCGAGGCTCTCGCCCTGGAGCCGGAGCCGGCCCGGGACGACGGCGCCGCCGCTGAGGGTGGCCACCGCCCCGCGCGCGGGCACGAGCGCGGCCACCCGGGGTGCGCTGCGCGGGTCGACCACGGCCCGGGCACGGGCGACCGGGGCCACCGCGACGGTGGGCTCGGCTCCGCGCAGCTGCACGAGCGACACCTGGTAGGCGGCCGAGAGCCGGTAGGGCTTGCCGATCGTGCTCCAGATCCGCGAGAGGTCCTCGACGGACAGGGGGTGCGGGCGGACCCGCAGTTCCTCGAACGAGTCGCGCAGAACGGCGGCCAGGTCGGTGTCGGCGTCGAACCCGCTGCGGTGCACGTGGTTGAGGACAGGCGCGTCGTGCAGGGCGAGCATCGCCTCGCCGAGTGCGCCGTGGGCCTCGTCTGACGCATCGTCCGCGCCGGGGGTGGGACCGAACGGCGTGATCAGGTAGGAGAGTTCGAGCGAGAGGACGGGCCGTTCCCGGGGCGGGGCCCCGGCGCGGTCCCCCGGGAAGGAGGAGTTGCGCAGGTAGGGGCTCTCACCCACCTGGTATAGGTAGACGTTCACGCCGCTGCCGTTGACCGGCGGATCCTCCCCGGGCGGCAGCAGGGTCACCGAACGGCCGCTGGAGAGGGCCGATCTGAGGAAGGTGCGCAGGGCGGCGGTGGTGGCGAAGATGGCCTGGGCGCTCATGTCAGCGGCCCAGCCGGGTGCGATCGAACGGCGACATCGCGAACCCTGCCCGCGGGGTCGGGGCCGGGTGTCGCTCCGGGCCCGCCGGTGCCGGCAGCGGGGCCATCGGCCGGTGGACGACGGTGACCTCCACCCGGCCGATGGTGACGGTGACCGGCGGGAGCGGCGGGCCGGGCGGGGACTGCGCTGCGCCGGGGCCGACCGTGCGGCCCCCGCCGTGAGCCGGTGCGGCGGCGTCGGCGGGCCGGAGCCCGGGCGGATCCCCGCGCTCGGGCGTGCCGGTCGGCGGCTCCGCACGTCGGGCCCGCGTTCCGGGCGGGTGGAACGGGCGGGAGACGTCCGGGTCGTGCGGCTCCGCGTCCGCCGTCCCGGCGGGCCCGGCGCTGGGCGCGGCGCCGGTGCGGCGAGCCGGCCGGGCGCTGGAGGTCGACCGTGGGCCGGCGGCCGTGGGCGGCGCGGCCGTACGACTCGGCGTGCCCGCGGCGGGCGGCTCGGGCGGGGCCGGCCGCGCGGCGTCCCCGACCGGTGCGGGCAGCGGCCGCACCGGCGCGGCGGCTGGGCCGGTGCGGAGCGCTCGGGCCGGAGCGGGCGGCGCGGGGGAGTTCGGCGGCGGGAGTGGGTCCGGAGTGTCCGGCGCAGCCGTCACCGGCCCGGCCGGGCCGGCCCCGGAGGGGGACGTGAGGGTGGTCGCCTCGCCGGCGGCGGACGGAGCGGGTGGCAGGGTCGGCCGGCCGGGGGCGGGCGGCCCCGGTGGCCTCACCTGCCGACCGGTCCGCGGTCGCCCCGGAGCGTCGGGGTCGGCGGAGCCGGGGGGACGTTCGTGGGCGTCGTGGGGGCCGGGGGCGTCGAGCGCCTCGGCCGCCCGGCCGCCGGAAGGCGCGGCGTGCCCGGTGGTGCCCCGGGACGGGGGCGCGGCCGCCTCCTCGTCGCGGAGGTACCGCCCGCCGTCCGCGGGAACGGGGCGGTGCACCTCTCCAGGACCGGGCCGGTCGTGGCGGGCAGCGCCACCCGCCACTGCGCTCCACCGGGTCCGGTCCGCGTGGCGCGGCCCGGCGGGGCGCTCCGCGCGCGGGTCGGGATCGGCCCCGGGCGGGGCCGGCCGGTGGCCCGCGGCCCCGTCGTCCGGGTCCGCCCGCGTGGCGTCGGGCGGCCCGCTCCGGGCGATGCGGGCCGCGGCACTCTGACGCATCGTCGGGGCGGACCGCCACGGCCGCGAGCCCGCGGCAGCCGACCGCTCCAGGTACCCGCTCACCCGTGCCCCTTGGCCCGCAGGTCCTGCGCGACGAGGCCGGCGAGTGCCCGCCGGCGCGGGCTCGGCATGCTCATGATGGTGTGTTCGCTCCAGTGGTAGGCGGTCGCGAGCAGGTGCAGCTCGTACAGGACCGTGCCGGCGGGGGCGAGGAACTCGTCGAGCACGTAGCCGGCGAGGTCGAGATCGGCCTCGAAGTCGACTCCGCACTCGGGGCAGCTGAGGTCCATCGCCAGTTCGACCTTGGCACTCGCGTCGTCCACCGCGGCGGCCAGGGCTCCGCGGGCCGGGACCGGCAGCCGCTCCCACCCGTCCGCCCCGCCGGGCCCGCCGCCGACGCCGACCAGGCAGCGCTGGAGCAGCAGTTCGACCGGCGGGGTGGGGTCGCCGGCCGCGGCGGCGGCCGCCACGGCCTCCTGGTCCCGGCCGTTCGGCGGGCGCAGGGCGACCTCCAGTACGCCGCCGCGGCCGTCCGGGAGGGCGGTCGGCAGGGGCGCGTCCGGCGTCCGGCAGGACTGGACGGGGATGTCGCCGGCGGCGAAGGAGACGTCCATGGGTCGCTCGCACGCAGCGCAGGAGAGCACGACGTCGAAGCGGTGGCCGTAGGTCGAGGTCCGGACGGCGAGCAGCAGGAGGTCCCGGTCGGCGATCGGCAGGTCGAGCAGCCGCTCGGGCGGCGGGGGTGCCCAGGGGCCGAGCCGGACGACGGTGCGGGCGAGCAGTTCGCTGACGACGGCGGCGCCGGCGCGGGTCGGCGGCTGGGCCGCGAGCCACTCCTCGTCGTCGCCGTTGAGCGGCCGCACCCAGGCGGTGGCGACGAGCTCCCCGCCGGCCAGCGCGAGACCGGCCGGCAGGGCCACCGGCCGGTGGCTGTGGTGGGCGGGGTGCGTCGTCGGGTCGGCCGGGCTCGGGACGGCCGCCGGCAGACCGGCGGAGAGGGGGAGCACGGGCGCGACCGGGTCAGCCGATGCGGGCCGGCCCACGGTCCGCGGCCTCCGTCACCGCGACGTCGCGCTCGAACCACTCGAACTCCAGCTTGACGGTGGTGATCGCGACTGCGTTGGCCGAGGCGTCGAGGTCCGGTACGGCCTGGTAGTCGGCGACCCAGGCGCGGTAGAGGTTGTAGGAGAGGGCTTTGACCCCGGCCTCGTTGAACATGTCGACGGTCACGTTCTTGCGGAAGTCGCCGAGGTCCGTCCGGCTGTGGCTGGCGAAGTCGTTGACCAGGTTGGCCCAGTCCTCGAAGGCGGTGTCGTAGGTGATGCCCGCCTCCAGGGTCACCGCCTCGTACTTCGTCTTGCCGGGGAGCTTGCGGGCGACGATGTTCTCGCCCGCCTCCCGCCACTCCGTCATCTCCGTCGAACGCTTGAGGCCGGTCATCTTCGACAGACCGGCTACGTAGAGCCCGTCCCACTTGATCTTGAACCGGAAGTTGCGGTACGGGTCGAACCGGTTGGTGCTTGCACTCATGCGCATGGGATCCGGCCTTTCCTGGCTCGGCCGACGGTCACACCGCCGACTGGTCGACCTTCTGGCTGAGGGTGAACACGACGAACTCGGCGGGCTTCAGCGGGGCGAACCCGACATGGAGGTTGACCACCCCGTTGTCGACGTCCTGCTGCGTGGTCGTCGTGGCGTCGCAGGCGACGAAGAACGCCTCAGCCGGCGTCGCCCCCTGGAAGGCGCCGGCCCGGAACTGCGTGAGCATGAACGCCCGCACGTTGAGCCGCAGTTGGGACCAGAGTGGCTCGTCGTTCGGCTCGAACACCGCCCACTGGATGCCCCGGTGGATGCTGGCCCGCAGGAAGATGGCGGTCCGCCGGACCGGGATGTACCGCCAGGCGGCGTCGGTGCTCGTCGTACGGGCGCCCCAGGCCACGATGCCGTACCCCGGGAAGCGGCGCAGGGCATTGAGACCGACCGGATTGAGGACGTCCTGGTCGGCGTCCTGGAGGTCGTCGCAGAGGCCGAGCGCACCGGTCAGGCCCGCCTCGGTGCCCGCCGGCGCCTTGAACACGCCGCGGCTGTTGTCGATCCGGGCGTACAGCCCGGCGACGGCGCCCGAGGGCGGCACCGCGATGGTGGGATTGCGGCCCTTGCCGATCGGGTCGGTCACGCGGAGCCAGGGGTAGTACGCGGCGCCGTAGTCGGTCGGCGTGGACAGCGCGCGGACGAAGTCGCGGGCCTCGGTCCGGTCCCCGACGTCGGGCCGGGCCCCGGGCACCCGCGCGTCCGCCGGGGTGATCACGCCCACGTCTGCGACGAAGAACGCGTCCTGGAGCGGGCGGTTGCGGCAGTAGGCCATGCCTGCGCTGACCGTGAGGTCGTTGCCCGAGCCCGGGACGGCGATGATGTTCACATCGGTCACGCCGTCGAAGGCGTGCAGGCCCGACCCGCGGTCGGCCCGCCCGATGAAGTGACTGTCGCCCGGCGCGGGTACCCGGCCGTCCGAGCCGGCTCCGGCCGACACGGTGCCGCCGGGGAAGGAGATGCCGGCGGGGAAGGCCGGCTGGGTGAAGGCGGCGGTGCCGTCGGCCGGGCGGGAGCGGGGACCGGCCGCGGGATCGGTGGCACGGACGACCAGGTGCCGGGAGGCCGCGTTGACCTTGCGCTCCACGAAGTTGCCGAGCGCCGGGTCCATGCTGAGGTTCTCGTGGCTCTCCAGCACCTGGTCGTCGCGGAGCACCTGGAGGGAGAAGGTCGGGGGGTCGTCCGTGGCCGAGCCTACGGTGCGGACACTGAGCGGCCGGCCGAGCGAGATGTGCGCCGACGCGGTGAAGAGGGCGTTGCCCTCCGCGTCGGCGAACGTGAGGAGGTTCGCCGACGCGGTGGCGGCCGGCCGGGCGTCCGCGAAGGAGACCCCCTCCGGGACGACCGACTTCACGTACACGTACTGCGAGGCCCCGTTGACCGCGGTGTCGACGAAGCGCTCGCCGGCCGGGTCCATGCCGAGCCCGTCGAAGGACTCGACCGGAAGGCCGGCGTCGTACACGGTGAGCCGGAACAGGTTCTGCGGATCCGTGGTGCTCTCGGTGACGGCCAACGCCACCGTGTTCGCCCAGGCACCCGGCGAGCGGGCGACCACGCCGAGGGTCGGGCTCGTCTCGGCGCGGTCGAGCAGCCCGACGCCGGCCAGCCGGGCGTTGCCGGTGTCGGACCCGTACCCCTCCTCGGGTTCGCCGTCGGTGACGACGCGCACGATGTAGGCGCGCCGGCCCCCGTTGTCGAAGAACGCCTGGACGGCGTAGGCGAGGTAGCTGTCGGTGCGGAAGCCACCGAACAGCCGGGTGAACTCGGCGAAGCTGGTGACCAGCGGCGGCCTCGGCGGTTCGCCGAACGGCATGGCGAACCCCGGGACGGGCCCCTTGTCCGCGACTCCGACGAAGCCGGCCGTCGACGTGCTCACGCCCTCGATCGGCTTGACCGCCGAGGGCGCTTCCAGCACGTAAACGCCCGGATGCAGCAACTCGGGCATCGGCCCTCCTCGGGCGCGCGGACTGCGGGCCTGGCGCCTGGTGCAGGCCTGGGTGACGCAGTGCTGACGCTCCGTGAGCAGGCTGTCAAAGCCCCTCTGCGGAGTCAACGCTCGCCCCCGGCGCGGCGCCGCCGACCTCGCGCGCCGCCCGGTCCGGCCGACCTGCGCAGCCGGACGGCGGCTCCTGGCGCCTCCGCGCGGTGGGCCGGGGCCCCGACCACGCCTCGACTCGCCGGCCCGCGGATATGCGGTGGACATCGAGGAGCGGGACGCAGTAGTGGTACGGGGGCGGAGGTGCCAAGGGGGCGCCGCCACGAGAACGGGGAGACGCACCATGACGGCCACCGAACGGATCGCGCCGCCGCTGACCGGCGGCGAGCGCGAGATGCTGCGCGGCTTCCTCGACTACCACCGGGCCACCCTGGCCATGAAGTGCGACGGGCTGACCGACGAGGAGCTCCGGCTGCAGTCCAGCCCGCCGTCCACGCTCTCCCTGCTCGGCCTGGTGCGGCACATGGCCGAGGTGGAGCGGACGTGGTTCCGCCGGGTGATCAACAAGGAGGACGTCCCCTTCGTCTGGTCCCCCGAGGGCGACTTCCAGGCCGCCTACGACGCCCGCGGGGCCGACCGGGCGGCGGCGTTCGCGGCCTGGGAGGCCGAGGTCGAGCACGCCCGCCGGATCGAACGGGAGGCGGAGTCGCTCGACGTGACGGGCTACATGCCGAAGTGGGAGTCGGACGTCTCGTTGCGCCTGGTGATGCTGCACCTGATCCACGAGTACGCCCGCCACAACGGCCACGCCGACTTCCTCCGCGAGTCGATCGACGGCGAGGTGGGTGCCTAGCCGGCCCTGTCCGGCCGGACGGGACCGGGGTCAGCCGGCCGGACAGGGCCCGGGTCAGCGTGCGAACTTCTCGACGGCCTCCGGGGTGACGGGGGTGAAGAAGTTGACGAGGTTGCCGTCGGGGTCGCGGAACAACAGGGACCGGTTGCCCCAGGGCATCGTGGTGGGCTCGTTGACGAAGTCGGTGACGAAGCCGGTCAGGTTCCGGTGGACATGGTCCACGTCGTCGACGCGGAACTCGGTGATCACGCTGTGGTTGTCCGCAGGGCGGGCGGAGCCCGGGGCGAACAGCGGGACGGTGCGGGTGCCGGCGATCGCGAGGGTCGCGCCCGCGGTCCTGAGCTCGGCGAAGTCCTCGGTGGCCCGCACCGCCTGGATCCCGGTCGCTCGCTCGTAGAACTCGACGAGGCGGGCGACGTCGCCGGTGACGATGCGGATCGAGACGAAGTCCATGGGAATCTCCTTGGCTGTGCCGGAAGCGTGCACGTCGCAGGCTAGGAGAGATAGGGGACAGGATCGGTCCGGTATTCGCGTTAGGCTGCGAACATGCCACGACCCACCGGCCGCGTGCTGACACTCCTGGAACTGCTGCAGTCGGGCGGCACCCGGACCGTGGCGGAGCTCGCCGACCGTCTCGGGGTCGAAGGGCGCACGGTGCGGCGCTACGTGGACCACCTGATCGAGCTGGACGTGCCCGTCGAGTCGGTGCGCGGCCGGTACGGCGGGTACCGGCTGGCTCCCGGGTACCGCCTGCCGCCGCTCATGCTCAGCGACGACGAGGCGCTGGCCGTGCTGCTCGGCCTGCTCGCCGGCCGCCGGGCAGGGCTGACGACGACGGAGCGCACGGCCAACGAGACGGCGTCGGCGAAGATCCGGCAGGTGCTGCCCAAGCACGTCGCCCGCCGGCTCGACAGCCTCCTGGAGGCCCTCGCCTTCACGGATGAGCCCGGCGAGCCGGACCACCCCGACGCCGGGCTCCTGCTCACCGTCGCCGATGCGGTGCGCCACCGCCGACCGGTCTCGATCCGCTACACCGACCGCGACGGACGGCGCAGCGAACGCACCCTGCACGCGTACGGGATCGTCGCCCACGCGGGCCGGTGGTACGTGACGGGAAGGGACGCCCAGGCGGGCGAGGACCGGACCTTCCGGCTCGATCGCGTGGCAGCCGCGAGGGCCCTGCCCGGCTCGTTCGACACGCCCGTCGGTCCCGGTCCCGCGGAGCGCGTGCTGGCGGGATTCGCCACGGCCCGGTACCGGCACGAGGTGACCCTGCGGATCCACGGGACGGTCGAGCAGATCCGCGCGCACCTCCCCGCCGCCGTCGCGAGCGTGGAGGAGCACGAGCCCGTGGCCGGCCGGGACCCGGCGGCCGAGCACTGGCTGCGCGTCGAGCTACGGGCGCAGCGGCTCGACTGGTTGCCCCGGGTGCTCGCCGCACTCGACCGGCCGTTCGTCATCGAACGCCCCGACGAACTGCGCGACCTCGTCGTCGCGCTCGCGGACCGCCTCGCGTCCCACGCCCGCCGAGCCTGACGGCGAGGGCCGGTCATCGGGCGTCCCCCGGCGCGGGGTGCGGCGCGCGTTCCTCCGCACCGCGCGCACGCCCGACCTGCCGATCCGTCGCGACCGCGGTGAACCGTGCGGGTGGTGCCGTCCGTATCCCCGGGTGGCGGCACCGCCGACCGGCGCCCGGATCCCCCGTACGGGCGCCGGTTCCCCGCTCCTGGTCGGCCACGGCCGTCCGGGTGCCGATCGGGCGGACGCCTCGCGGCCGTGGGACGCGCAGCGAGCGGCCGGATCTCTCGGACCGCCGGCTCCCGAACCCTGACGGGAACCGGTCGACACGGCGCCCCCGGCGGCCGTCCTCGTGGGAGAGCGACGGCCGGGGCGCACGGTGTCGGTGGCGGCCGGGGACGCCTCGCGTCGAGCAGGCGGGCCGCCGGGGCCGCCGGGCCGTCACGACCGGCGGCCGTCACCGACGGCCGGGCCGTCACCAGCCGAGCAGGAACGTCCCCCGGGCCAGGCCGGTCAGCACGGTGGCGGCGGTCGAGGCCGGGTCGGCCGCACCGGCGCCCGCGTCGGCAGCGGCGGCACCGTCGGCAGCGGTGGGGGCGCCCACCGCGTGGCGCTCCAGCGCCCCCAGGTCGGCGGGCTCGCCCGGTGCGCGCAGGACCACGTAGTGCAGGGCCGCGCCGGTCGCCCGGCTCTCGCGGCGGAAGGCGTCCAGGGCCGACGGTGCGACCGCGGCCTCCACGACCACCTGGTAGCCGCCCGTCGCGAAGGCGAACGCGGCCTGGGCCGCAGCCGCCAGGGCCGTCGCGTTCTGCCGCCGGGCCTCGGGCAGGTGCGCCGGCACGAAGCCCTGCCGCACCGCCCGCTGGAAGTCGTCCGCCCGCAGGTGGACGCTCGGGTGCAGCGCGTCCGCCAGCAGGGGCGCGACCGTGCCGCTCCCGGCCCCGGCCGGGTCGGCGAGGACGACGACGCCGCCGGCGCCCCGCCCGCCACCGATCTCCGGCCCACCTACGGTCGTACGGTTCACGGCTGCTGATCCCTTCGCGGGCCGGGGACGGACGGGGCGCCGGGGCGGGGCCGGCCGGCGTCTGGGGACGGCCGGACCCGGGTACGGACAGCCGAGCGCCTCGTCCCGACGAGTGACTGCTGTCGGAGATCAACCTAGTCCACGGTGGTGCTCCGAGTCGTCCCCCCATCCGTTCCCGGCCGCTGCCCCGGGGGCCGCCCCCGCTGGCCACCGTCGCCGGCGGCGCCTTCACGGTTCGTCCGTTCTTCCGCCCGCAGGAGGCCGGGCGACGGCCGCTGCGCGAACCGTCGCCCGATGAGGAGGGCGGCGACGCCTAGGGAGCTGCGGCCTCCTCCGCGATGGGGAGCACGAGCGCTGACGGGTGGTGGAGCGAGATCCGAACCGCTGCGAGGCGGGTGGCCGTTGCCACGGGCTCGCCGGTTCCGGTGTTGCGGGCGAAGCGTGGGTGGGCTCCACCGCTGATCTGCAGGCGGATCCGGTGTCCGGCGGGGAATCGGTAGGCGGTGGAGCTCATGGCCACGGTGACGGTGGCCGGGTCCCCCTCGCCGGCCTTGAGCCGTCGAAGGCCGTCGCAGACGTTGGTGGAACGGTTCCGGGGGTCGACGTCACACAGCCGGGCGAACACGTCGGCGTGGCCGGTGTCCGTGCTGATCTGCAGGACCGCGCTCACCGGTCCGAGGATGGTGACCGGTTCGGGGAGCGGTGCCGTGGTGAAGGTCAGGACGTCCTTGCGTGCCTCCAGGGGGCGGTTGTCCGCCTGTGGGGCCTTCCCGCCGGCCAGGGCACCGCCGAGGGAGGGGGTCGGGTCGGCCGGGTCGTAGCGGAAGGACAGCGGCTCGGTCGAGTCCTCGGGCGCTCGGTGCGTCAGGGCGCCGTCGGTGTGGATGTACCAGTGTCGGCTCTGGAGGACCGGTGGCCAGTCGGGCAGATCCCGCCAGGCTCCTCGGCCTCCGACGTGGACGCGAACCCTTGTCGGCCGCAGGGCGGACGGGTCGTCGCACAGGTGGGCCCTCAGCCAGGCGAGGCTTTCGGTGAAGACCTCGGGCCAGCCCTGCTGGAGCGCCGACTGATGCGACCAGGGGCCGACGAACAGGGCTGTTGCACAGTCGGCACGCCGCAGCCGCTCGTACTGCTGCAAGGTCTGGTGGAGATTCACGTCGTGCCAGCCGCCTATCAGGGCGGTCGGCACCCTCAGCCCGTCGGCGGCGGACCCCACGTCCGCGCCGTCCCAGTGGACATCCCCGGCATCGGGGTGCGCCATGGCCCCGTCGAGGAACGGCACCGGTCCTCCGAGGGCAGGCCGGTATGCCTCGACGAGGGGGAGGTCGGCGGCAGCCCTTCGCAGATGGCGCTGCAGCCGCAGGCTCGCCCGCAGGAAGCTCGGTACACCTTGGTGCTGGGTGGAGAGGCCCATGGCGACGACGAGCGCGTTCTCCAGCGAGAACGCGCCTCCGGGGTGGAAGAAGCCGTGCGGATCGTGCATGCCGATCTGGACCACCATCGCGCGCAGCTCCGGAGGCGGATCCAGGGCCAGCGCCCACTGGACGTAGCCGAGGTAGCTGGGGCCGATGGTCCCCAGAACGCCCGAGAACCAGGGCTGCTGGCGCAGCCAGGCGACGCTGGCCCGGCCGTCGGCGGCCTCGTTGCGCCAGAGGTGGAAGTCGCCGCCGGAGCCGCCGGTGCCGCGGCAACTCTGGAGGACGACGTGGAAGCCCTGCTCGGCGAGGAGCACTCCGTACATCGGCGCCCAGGGGAATCCCCGGCCGTAGGGCGAGCGCACCAGCAGTGTGGGGAAGTCGCCGTCGCCGAGCGGGAAGTAGTGGTCGGTCAGCAGGGGGCTGCCGTCTGCTGCGGGTACGACGAGACCGGGGTCGTAGGCGATGTCGTGCAGCTTGGGAGGCAATCCCCTCATGGACCGCCGCATGGCCCTGGTGCTCAGGGGCGGCTTCTTCCCGACTGGGCGGTGCGTGGGCATCGTCACGGTGCCTCGTTTCTGGGAGGGGCGGGCGGTCTCTCACTTCCCGTACGATGTACGAGAATAGCTCATGCTTGGATTGACCGTCAGAAGGAGGGAGATCACGATGGCCCGCGCAGATTCGGCGGCCCCGTCGGGCGGTCGCGCCGGGGTGGATCCGGAGGCGCTCTGGTCGGTGTCCGAACGCCCGCGTCGCGGCAGGCCACCCGCCCACAGCCGTGCCGAGATCACGGCGACCGCCGTCGCCATCGCCGATGCCGAAGGGCTCGCCGCCGTCACGATGCGCGCGGTCGCGGCCCGGCTCGGGGCCGGAACCATGTCCCTGTACAGCTACGTCCCCAACAAGGAGACGCTGCTGGAGCTGATGATCGACGAAGTGAGCGGCGATCACCGGTTGCCGGCCATGCCCACCGGTGACTGGCGCTCGGACCTCCGGCGGATCGCGCACGAGCAACGCGCCATCATGCGGCGCCACCCGTGGCTTCCCGCTGCGCTCCCAGCTCGGCAGACCCTGGGCCCGAACACCCTCGCCGTCCTGGACCACGTGCTCGCCGTGATGATCCCCACCGGCCTGGACGCCCAGGCCCGACTGGAGACCTTCAGCCTCCTCACCGGGTTCGTGGCCAGCCACATGTCGTACGAACTCGCCCAGCAGCGCGCCGTCGAAGCCGCAGGGCGGAGCCCCGGCGAACTCCTCGACGCCCAGGCCCGCTACCTCCGCGCCGCCGTCGCCGACGGCCGCTACCCCCACCTCGCCCAGGCCCTGGCCATACCGGGCGGCGACCAGAACCCCCAGGCAGTCTTCGATCGCCTCCTCGACCGCGTGATCAATGGCATCGCGCCGGACCCCGCGTAGCTGACCCTCGCGCCGGCCGGTCAACAGCCATCGCAAGGCGCACACGGTCGGCGAACTCCGGCGCCGCAAGATCGGGCATGCCGGACAGGGACGGACTGAAGCAACTGAGCAGAGAATTTGCCCTGTTCGAGGTTCCGGGACGTGGCCTCGGCAATGCAACAAGCCGCCGACCGGTCGGGCGCCTCAGAGCCTGCAGCGGCACCGCCGGGCCCTTGCCGGCGGGCGCAGTCACCAGGGATGGGCCGTCCTCGTTGCGGCGGCGCCGCTGAGAAGAACGTTTCGGCACCGGTCTGGGCATGAGTCACCTCCAATAGAGCGTGAGAACGGCCGTTGCTACTCGACACGGGGCAGCACCCCGACGCAAACTTGAGTGAGGACGTATCCAAGGGTCCGATGCCTACTGGCAGAGAAGTCGTTTCTCGGCAGGCGACTCCGGCTCGACCCTATCCACCTATCTCGGCCCGCCAGGGGAGGGGAAGTGTCCTATCCAGAATGGGGAGAGTTCGACGTCATATCCCCGGAGCTCATCGTGGATCGGGATAATGAGGCGCGCTGCCCCAAAAGTCCAAAGATTGCATTAGTTGACGCCAAGTCGTTCAGTCGCGCCATCGAATCGACATGGAATCAATATGGCTTGAATGAGTGGAAAGGTATCGATGATCGTACCCGGGGGAATGCGTTCAATGTCGAGCGACTGCTCTGCCTGATGTTTCCATCGGAACGACTCTGCGCCTATCACCTGGGGCGAGGTATGGCGGGAGTTGCTCTTGAGGTGATCATGTTTCCATGCGACCAGTACACGCCCCTGATGGCTCCGATGGCTGCGCTGATTCCGCAGGTGACAGTTGGGGCACCCTCGTCGTACGTTTCGCAGGCCGCAGGTGTATTCAGAGACTTCATGGCTGTGGAAGAAAGTCGCGGAACCCGGGGCTTCGCTGACCTATTCAGGGCCACTGAGCCTGTAAAGCGGAAGAAGGTTCACTGGTGGCAAAGGTGAGCGGTGCCAGGTTCTGGGGGTGGGCGGTGCACGTATTGTCGTAAACGCCGCTCCACGAGGGGAGTGTCGAAATGGGTAGCAGATCTGTTGACGCCGTCCTTGGCGAGATATCCGAGAAGCCGGCCCTGGCCAGTTTTGTGGTGTCCGCGATGACGTTCGCCCTTGCGCAGATAAGAAGCGACATCATCAATGAGAAGGACCGGCACCTGGTCGAAAAGCTGATCGACAATCTGGATACATGGGAGAAGTGAGGATCGGCCACCATATGGGCGTCGGGCCCCGCGGTAAGGACGATCCCGAACCGCCGGGCCCTGACCGGCAATAGCGCGAGCTGTTGTAAGGGCTGCAAGGGATGGCGCACCGGAGGTTGGTCGTCGGTCGATGGCGGGCCGGAACGTCGCAGGAGTTGCCCGGGGTGCCGGCCGGGACGGGCGGCTTGTCGTAGCCGTAGGAAACGGCCACCTCCCCTACGCCGTGCGGCACTTCGAACGGGAGGTAGACGAAGTCGGCGGCCCGCCGGCCGCAGCTCACGGGATGCGGGTGAAGGCGCGGCGGTAGGAGCGGGGCGGCACCCCGCGGCGGCGGACGAACTGCTCGCGCAGCACGGCAGCGCTGCCGTAGCCGACCAGCCGGGCGACCTCCTCGATCGGCAGGTCCGTGGTCTCCAGCAGCTCCTCGGCCCGGCCGAGGCGCAGCCCGAGCAACCAGGCGTGCGGGGTGGTGCCGGTCGCGGCCGAGAACCGGCGGGCGAAGGTGCGCCTGCTCATCAGGGCGCGCCGGGCGAGCTCGCTCACCGGCAGTGGCTGGTCGAGGTGTTCGCGGGCCCAGGCCAGCACGCCGGCCAGGCGCTCGTCCTCGCAGTCCTCGGGAACGGGCGCGGCCAGGTACTGGGCCTGGCCGCCGTCGCGGTGCGGGGGGAGCACGAGGTCCCGGGCCACGGCGTTGGCCGCCGCGGCCCCGTACTCGCGTCGCAGCAGGTGCAGGCAGAGGTCGAAGCCGGCCGCCGCGCCCGCGCCGGTGACGACCCGGCCCTCGTCGACGTACAGGGCGTCGGGCTCCACGGCGACGTCCGGGTGGCGCTCGGCGAGCAGGCCGGCGAACCGCCAGTGGGTGGTGGCCCGGCGTCCCGCGAGCAGGCCGGCGGCGCCGAGCGCGAACGCGCCGACGCAGTGTGCCGCGACGACCGCGCCGCGCTCGTGAGCCGCCGCCAGCGCGTCGAGCACGGCGGCCGGCGGGGGCGTCCGGAAGCCGGCCCACGGCAGGGCGAGGACGAGGTCGGCGGCGGCCAGCCGGTCCAGCCCGTGGTCGACGGTCAGCGGCACGCCGAGATCGGTGGGCACCCGGCCGGGCCGGTCGGTGCAGAGCGCGAAGTCGAAGCGGGGCAGGCCGGGCGCGACGCCGCTGAACACCTCGGCGACCACACCGACCGCGAGCATCCCGACACCGGGCGGGACGTAGGCGGCGACGGTCGTGAAGGGCGGCATGCCGGCATTGTGGCACGATTCCTGCGATCGGTGGCAGAAGGGCCACTCGTGGGCCGCGGGCCGGTTCGCGAGGATTACCGGCATGAACGACGCACCGCACGGCCGCAGCGCCGACTGGACGATCCTGACCACCGGTTACACCCTCTCCACCGGCCCCGGAGTGGCCGCCACCGTCTCCTTCGTGTCCGACGGGGACCGGCGGGTGATCGTCGACCCGGGCATGGTGGCCGGCCGCGACCGCATCCTCGGCCCGCTCCGGGAGCTGGGCTTCGGCCCGGAGGACATCACGGACGTGGTCCTCAGCCACCACCACCCGGACAACATCATGAACGTCGGGCTCTTCGGCGAGGCGGTCGTCCACGACCACAAGGCCGAGTACCGGCACGACCAGTGGACGAGCCGGGACGCCGAGGGGTACGAGCTGACCTCGTCCCTGCGGCTGATCCGGACCCCGGGGCACAGCCTCGAGGACATCACCCTGCTGGCCGGCACCGCCACCGGCGTGACGGCCTTCGTCGGCGACCTGTGGTGGCGCCCGGACGGCCCGGAGGAGGACCCGGTGTCGCCGGACCGCGAGTTGCTGCGCGCGTCGCGGCTGCGGGTGCTCAAGGCCGCGGACCTGATCGTGCCCGGTCACGGGCCGGCCTTCCCGGCCGACGACCGCGCACCCCGGTAGGGACGTCCGGCTCCCTGCTCCCCTCGCTCTGGAGTTGCGGCCGACGGCTGATCAGGGTTCATAGAGGTGACGGGCTGATGATCGGACGACCATGGAGGCGGGCGTGTCGCTGAGTCGGCGAAGGCTGCTGCTGGTGGCCGCGGGGGCCGCGCTGGCGGGCTGTCAGGGGGCGGCGCGGCGCGGCGCCCACCCCCTCCCGGCCGGCGAGCCGTCGGTCACGCCCACTCCGGCGTCCCTCCCGATGCCCTCCGCTCGGCCGTTCGAGTCACCTTCCGCGTCACCTGCCGCGTCACCGCCTGCACCGGCCGCACCGGCCCTGCCGGGGGCCTCGGCCTCGGCCTCGCCAAAGCTGGCGCCCGCTGCCCAGGAGGCCGCCCCGGCCGGCCGGTCCGTGGCGGCCCGCTATGTCGGCGTGGAACCCACCGCCTGGGGCCTGGACGTCCCGGGAGTGATCACCGCCCTCCCGGACGGCGCCCGGGCCACCGCCCTCACCTTCGACGCGTGCGGCGGGGCGGGCGGCTCCGGCTACGACGCTGCACTGGTCGAGCTCCTGCGCACCCACGGCGTGCCGGCCACCCTCTTCCTCAATGCCCGCTGGATCGACGCCAACCCGGCCGAGTTCGAGCAGCTCGCCGCCGACCCGCTCTTCGAGATCGCCAACCACGGCACCGCCCACCGCCCGCTCTCCGTCACCGGCCGATCCGCCTACGGCATCGCGGGCACCCGGGACCCGGGCGAGGTCTACGACGAGATCGCCGGCAACACCGCCAAGCTGACCGCCCTCCTCGGCCGCCCGCCCCGCTTCTTCCGCTCGGGCACCGCCCACTACGACGACGTCGCCACCCGCATCGCCGCCGACCTGCACACCCGCGTGGCCGGCTTCACCGTCAACGCCGACGGCGGCGCCACCTTCACCGCCGCCCAGGTCCGCGCAGAGGTCGCCGCCGCCCCGCCGGGCGCCATCCTCATCGCCCACATGAACCACCCCGCCTCCGGCACCGCCCCCGGCTTCGCCGCCGCCCTCCCACCCCTCCTCGCCGCCGGCCGGACCTTCACCCGCCTCTCCGACGCCCTCCGGTGAGCGCGCCGCGATACCCGTCCGCGCCCAGCGGCGGGAACGCCCCGGACCGGTGCCGGTCCGGGGCGTGCGGCATCCTGTGCCGCCGTCGGCGGCACCTCGTGAACGGCCAGCCAGCCGCCCGAACGACCACGGACCGCAGCGGCAGGCGAGGGCCGGCGTTCCGGTCGGGCCGTCAGGGCAGGACGGTGATGGCCGTCGCCAGGTGGCCGCCGTGGACGATCCACCGACCGGTGAAGGACTGGAGCCGACGACCGTCGACGACCGGGCCGGGGACCTGGAGCTCGGCGTGGAAGGTGCCGTTCGGGTCGAGGGTGATGTCGGCGCCGTCGAAGTCGAGGAAGACCCCGGTGAGCGGGAACCAGGTCTTGTAGACCGACTCCTTGGCGCTGAAGAGCAGCCGGTCCCACGGGATCTCCGGGTGCTCGGCGAGCAGCTCGGCGTTGCGCTTCTGCTCGCCCGGCAGGGCGATGGTGTCGAGCACGCCCTCGGGCAGGGCCTCGGCCGGCTCGGCGTCGATGCCGAGCGAGACGACGTCGCCGGCGCGGGCGACGGCTGCGCCGCGGAAGCCCGCGCAGTGGGTCAGGCTGCCGACCACGCCGTCCGGCCAGCCGGGGGCGCCGCGCAGGCCCGGGACCAGCGGGCGATAGGGGACGCCGAGTCGGGCGAGCGCCAGCCGGGCGCAGTGGCGGACGGTGGTGTACTCGCGGCGCCGGCCGTCGACGGCGCGGGCGACGGCCGGCTCCTCGGCCGGCTCCAGCCGGGCCTCCGGCGGGTCGTCGTACGCGACCTCCACCATGACTGCGGCGGGCAGCAGTTCGCCGATCACAGGTTCCCCCCTGTCGATGTCTGTCTCGGTGCGCCGAAGTGCGCTCGGTGCGAGTGCGGACCGGCCGAGCCTAACCCGAGCGGCCCCGGCCCCGCCGGGAAGGGCGGGAACCGGGGCGGAGGCGGGGACGGGGAGCCGGGGTGGCGGCCGGGAACCGAGCCCGGGTACCGCGGCCGGGACTACTCGAAGGCCGCGGCGGCCTCCCGGAGCGCCCGGGCGACCGTCTCCGGGTCGTACGGCGCCGGCTCGCCGGGGAGGTAGGTGACCGCCCGGAGGCCACCGGTGTACCGGAAGGAGCGGTGGCGCCGGTGGACCGGCCAGGAGACCGGGGACTTGCGGTCGACGCCGACGCTGATGCCCTGGAAGGGCGCCATGCCGATCAGCTGGTGGACCGGACCCAGCCGGCCGCCCTCGGTGCCGTCCACCAGGAGCCGGAACTCCCACTTGAGGTCCGCCACCGCCGTCGCCTCCAGGGTGATCCGGTGGGCGCCGGGGGCGAGCGGGCCGCCGTCGGCCTCCAGCAGCTCGCCGTACTGGTTGTAGGCGAACCGGAGCCGGCCGTCCTCGACGTAGAGGCTGTAGCCGCCGCCCTGGTCGCCGTGCGAGACCAGCACGCCCTGGTCGGTGGCCCCGTGGGCGTCGAGTTCCACCTCGACGGCGAAGGAGCGGAAGGAGATCAGCCGGGACGAGCGGTACCGCTCCAGCTCGGGGGTGCCGGGGAGGAGGGTGACGGGGCGGCGCAGCCGCTCGGCCTCGGGGCCGCGCAGGGCGAGGGCGCCGCTGCCGTCGGCGAGCGGGAAGACGCCGTTGCGCCACGCGGCGGCCTCCCAGGCCGCGGACAGCTCCTTGACGAGGTCGGGGTGGTCGGAGCTGACGTCGTGGATCTCGGTCGGGTCGGTGCGCAGGTCGTACAGGGCCCACTCGGCGTCGTCGTACGGGGCGCCGAAGCGGTGCAGGGTGACGAGCTTCCAGCCGTCGCGGTAGTAGCTGCGGTTGCCGGTCATCTCGCAGTACTGCTCGGTGTGGGTCGAGGCAGCGCCGGGGGAGCGGAGGACGGGGGCGAAGCTGACGCCGTCGAGCGACTGGACCGGCTGGCCCTCGCCCGGGCCGCGGTGCAGCGGCCTTTCCACACCTGCGAGTTCGAGCAGGGTGGGGAGGACGTCGGTGACGTACTGGTACTGCGTCCGCACCCCCGGGTCGTCCTCGGCGCGGGGCAGGCCGGCGGGCCAGGAGAGCACGAACGGCACCCGGACGCCGCCCGCGTAGGTCTGGCCCTTGTAGAAGCGGAACGGCGTGTTGGAGGCCATGCCCCAGCCGCGCGGGTAGTGGACCAGGGACTGCGGGCCGCCGATGAGTTCGATCTCCCGTGCCACGTCGGGGTTCCAGTCGGCGGGCAGGGCGGGGTGGTGGACGAAGCGGCTGAAGTAGCTGCGGGTGCCCTCGGAGCCGCCCTCGCCGGTGCCGCCGTTGTCGGAGGTGAACACGATGATGGTGTTGTCGAGTTCGCCGAGCGCCGCGAGGGTGTCGGTGAGCCGGCCGAGGTTCTGGTCGACGTTGTCGACCATCGCCGCGTACACCTCCATGTAGCGGGCGTACAACTTCCGCTGCACCTCGTCGAGTTCGTCCCACGGTCCGACGTCGTAACCGAGTTCTCCGTTGCGCTCGGGCAGTTCGGTGCCGGGCGGGAAGTGACCGGCGGCCAGCTGGCGGGCGAACCGGGCGGTGCGCAGCTCGTCCCAGCCGCCGTCGTAGCGGCCCCGGTGGCGGGCGATGTCCTCGGGCTTGGCCTGGAGCGGGCCGTGCACGGCGTTGTGCGCGAGGTAGAGGAAGAAGGGCTTGTCGGCGTCGTGGGCGCGCAGCGACTTGACCATGGCGATGGCCTGGTCGGTGATGTCGTCGGCGTAGTAGTAGTCGTCGGGGAACTCGTCGATGTCCAGGGGGCTGTTGTCGCGGACGAGTTGGTGCGGGTGGAAGAGGCTGGTGAGGCCCTCCAGGACGCCGTAGTACTGGTCGAAGCCTTTCTGCAGCGGCCAGTTGGCCCGGTTGTCGGCCGCGTTGGAGGCGGAGTCGCGGGTGAGGTGCCACTTGCCGACGGCGTAGGTGGCGTAGCCGGCGTCGTGCAGCAGTTCGGCGAGGGTCGGGATGTCGCCGGCCACCTCCATGCCGTAGCCGGGGAACCCGGGGTCGGCGTTGGCGACGAAGGAGTAGCCGACCCGGTGCGGGTTGAGGCCGGTGAGCAGGGCCGCGCGGGCGGGGGAGCAGAGCGGCATGGTGTGGTAGTTGGCCAGCTTGACGCCGGTCGCCGCGATCCGGTCCAGGGTGGGCGTCGGGATCTCCGAGCCGAACGGGCCGATGTCGCTGTAGCCCATGTCGTCGATCAGCACGACGATGATGTTGGGGGCGCCTTCGCGGGGGCGGACCCGGGCCGTCCAGGCGGGTGTCGAGGCGCCGAAGGTGCGGCCGACGGTGCCGGGGAAGCCTTCGTAGGGGTCGCGCCGGTGGGGGTCGCGCTCGTGCGGGCCGTGCTCCTGCGGGTCGTGGGCCGCGGGCGTGGTGCTCATCGGGTGCTCCGGAGGGTCGGGAGGAGGGTGGTCTTCGACGCCGGCGCGGCCTGCTGCGGCAGGCCGGCCGCCGGACGCGGGACGGTGTCCAATCCGGGTATGGCGGCGAGGAGTTCGGCGGTGTAGGGGTGCTCGGGTGCGGTGACGACCCGGTCCGCCGGGCCGGTCTCGACGATCCGGCCGCGGTGCATGACGGCGATCCGGTGGCTCACCTGCCGGACCACCGCGAGGTCGTGCGCGATGAAGAGGACGGCGAGTCCGAGCTCGCGCTGGAGCCGGGCGAGCAGTTCGATCACCTGGGCCTGGACCGAGACGTCCAGCGCGGAGACCGGCTCGTCGCAGATCAGCACGCTCGGCCCGGGTGCCAGCGCCCGGGCGATGCCGATGCGTTGGCGTTGCCCGCCGGAGAAGGAGCGCGGGTGCCGGTCGGCCCAGGAGGGATCCAGCCCGACCTGCTCCAGCAGCTCGGCGACCCGGCGCTCACGGGCCGCGCGGTCGCCGAGGCCGTGCGCTATCAGCGGCTCGGCGATGATCTGTCCGGCGGTGAGCCGCGGGTTGAGCGAGGCGTACGGGTCCTGGAAGACCATCTGGATCTCACGCCGGGCCGCCCGCTCGGAGCCGCCCCGCGCGCGGCCGCGCCGCACCCCGAACTCCTCGCCCCGGAAGCGGATGGAGCCGGCCGAGGGCGCGTGCACCCGGACGAGTGCGCGGGCCAGGGTGGACTTGCCCGAGCCGGACTCGCCGACCAGTCCGAGCGTTTCGCCCGGGTGGAGCTCCAGGTCCACGCCGGCGAGCGCCGTGACCGGCCGCCGCCGCGGCCCGTACGTCTTCCGCAGCCCGCGGACGGTGAGCAGCGGCTCCTCGCCCGGGGTGCTGTTGGCCGCCGCCCCGGAGGGCGCGTCCAGCCGCGGTACGGCCGCCAGCAGCTGCTTGGTGTAGGGGTGTCGGGGCGCGGCGAGGACGTCGGCGGTCTCGCCGTGCTCGACCACCCGGCCACTGCGCATCACGAGCATCCGGCGGCAGGTCCGGGCGATCACGCCGAGGTCGTGGCTGATCACCACGAGCGCCGTGCCGGTCTCGCGGTTGATCCGGGTGAGCAGGCCCAGGATCTGCTGCTGGACCGTCGGGTCCAGTGCCGTGGTGGGCTCGTCGGCGACCAGCACCCGGGCGTCGTGGGCGAGCGCCAGCGCGATCATGATCCGCTGGCGTTGGCCGCCGGAGAACTGGTGCGGGTGGTCGCGCAGCCGCCCGGAGGCGTCCGGGATGCCGACCAGGTCGAGCAGCTCGGCCGCGCGGGCGGCCCGTGCGGCCCTGGGGGCGTCACCGTGGGCCCGTAGTGCTTCGTCGAGCTGCCGGCCGATGGTGAGGACGGGGTTGAGCGAGGACATCGGGTCCTGGAAGACCATGGCGATCCGGCGGCCGCGCAGACCGCGCAGGGCAGGTTCGGGCAGGGAGGCGAGGTCCTGGCCGTCCAGCTCGACCGAGCCGCCGGTGATCCGCCCGCCGGCCGGCAGCATCCGCAGCAGGGCCAGCGCGGTGGTGGACTTCCCGGAACCGGACTCACCGACCAGCCCGAGGGTGTCCCCGGAGGCCAGTTCGAACCCGATGCCGTCGACGGCGCGGGTGCCGGCGAACTCCACGGTGAGGTCGTGGACCTGGAGGACTGGGCGGTGGCTCATCGGCGGATCCCCCGGTTCAGGGCCTCGGCGATCAGGGTGAAGCCGAGCACCAGCGCGGTGGTCGCGGCCAGCGGTGCGGCCGCGAAGGAGGGATTGGTGGAGAGGTAGGCGACCGACTGGCTGAGGATGGAGCCCAGGGTGGGCTCCGGGGGCCGGACGCCCAAGCCGAGGAAGCTCATCGCGCCCTCGATGAAGACGCCGACGGAGAGGGCGACGGCGGTCTGCACGATCAGCGGGTCGGCGGCGTTGGGGACGACGTGGCGCAGCAGCACCCGCAGCCGGGAGGCGCCGCCGACACGTGCGGCCAACGCGTACTCGCGCTCCCGCTGGACCAGGATGCCGGCCCGCAACTGGCGGCCGAAGCCCGGTATCTCGGCGAGGGCGATGACGATCAGCACCGGCCAGCGGCCCGGTCCGAGGACGGCCGTGACGGCCAGCGCCAGGATGATCCCGGGGAAGGCGAGGAGCAGGTCGAAGAGCCGCTGCACTCCGAGGTCGGCCCACCGGGACGAGGCGGCGAGCAGCGCGAAGGAGCAGCCGAGCAGCGCGCCGACCGGTACGGCGGTGAAGGTGATCGCGAGGTCGGTGGCGATGCCGTGCAGGACCCGGCTGAACAGGTCTCGGCCCATGTCGTCGGTACCGAAGGGGTGTTCGGCGCTGGGGCCGGCGAGGGCGAGCGGCCCCTGGGCGTTCGGGTCGAGGTCGGTGAGCAGCGGGGCGAGCAGGCCGGCCAGGGCGAGGGTGCCGACCAGGGCCACGCCGGTCAGGCCGCGGCCGGTGCGCAGGCCGGCCAGGTAGCGGTTGCGGCGCCGGAGGCCGGCGGCGGGCGCTCGGTCGGCGGTGATGGCGGTCATCGGTTCACTCCCACCGGATCCGGGGGTCCAGCCACGCGTACACCAGGTCGGTGAGCAGCTGGACGGCGACGTAGACGGCGACGATGAGCAGCAGGAGGTCCTGGACGACCGGGTAGTCCCGGCGGACCACGCCCTGCTCGATCAGCTGGCCCAGTCCCGGCCAGGCGAAGATGCGCTCCACCAGGACGGCGCCGGCGATCAGTTGGCCGACCTGGAGGCCGAGCACGGTCACCGCGGACGGCAGCGCGTTGGGCAGTGCGTGCTGCCAGACGATCCGCCGGCGGGAGACGCCGAGGGCGGTCGCGGTGCGGACGTAGTCCTCGGCGAGGGCCCGCTCGATCCCGTCCTTGAGGTAGCGGGCGAGCACGGCGGCGCTCGGCAGGGCGAGGCAGACGGCGGGCAACAGGAGGTACTGGACGGCCAGGTCGGGCTGGTCGAGCAGTGACTCGTGGCCGCCGGCCGGCAGCAGGCCGAGGGTGACCGCGAAGACCAGCACCAGCAGGACGCCGGTGACGAACGGGGGCACCGCGAGGACGGCCGTGGTGAAGGCGTTCACGGCGGCGGAGACCGGCCGGCGCCGGGTGGTGGCCCCGGCCACGCCGAGCGGCAGCGCGATCAGGACCACCAGCAGCAGGGCGCCGAGGGTGAGTTGGACGGTGGCGCCGAGGCCGTTGCCGATCAGGTCGGCGACCTGGCCGCCGATCGCGTAGCTGGGCCCGAGGTCCCCGCTCGCGAGGTGGCCGAGCCAGCCGGCGTACTGGGTGAGCAGCGGCTGGTCGAGGCCGAGCCGGGCGCGGACGGCCGCGACGGCCTCCGGTCCGGCGTCGGGGCCGGCCAGCGACGTGGCCGGGTCGCCCGGGATCAGCCGCAGGATGAGGAAGACCAGGAAGGAGGCCAGGGCGAGGACGAGCAGCCCGGAGGGCAGGCGTTTGAACAGGAAGGTGCGCATCGGTCAGGCCGTCAGGTAGGCGTCGTCGAGGTTGAGGTAGCTGAACTTGTTGAGGTCGGTGCCGCGCACCCTGGCACCGGCGACCTCGACCAGGCCGGCGACGGCGAGGTCGATCACGAACTCCTCGTCCAGCAGGATGTCGGTGATCTGCTGGTAGAGCGCCTTGGCCTCGGGGCTGTCGCTGTCCGGTCGCTTCCACGCCTGCTGGACGACGTCGGTGTAGGCGGGGGAGGAGAAGCGCGAGCTGTTCCTGGCCTCGTTGAACGGGTAGGCGCTGACCGCGAGGGTGGCGGGGTGGAGCTGGGCGAAACCGTGGCTGAGCGTCCAGAGGGCCGGCATGCTCTGCGCGATGAGCTGCTTCTGCATGGTCGGCGAGTCGGTGGGCTGGAGCACGGTCCCGATGCCGACCTGCTGGAGGTCGTACTGCAGGATCTGGGCTATCGCGGTGGAGCCGGGGTCGTTGGAGTGGGCGAACGGGAGGGTGACGGTGCCCAGACCCGCCTCCTTGAGCAGGGCGCGCGCCCGGTCGGGGTCGTGGTGGTAGCGGGCGGCGTTCGCCTCGCTGTACGCGGGCGAGGACTTCGGCCAGGGCGCCGCCGAGACCGTGCCGTACCCGCCGAGCGCCTGCTGCACCAGCCGGTCGCGGTCGACGGCCCAGGCGATGGCCTGCCGCACCCGCTTGTCGCCGACGTGCTCGGCGGTGAGGTTGACGCCGATGTAGTAGGCGCCGGATCCGGTGTCGTACTGCTTGATCCGGAACTGCGGGTCGCTCCTGAGGGTGGCGACGTCCTTGCCCCGGACCCGGTAGGAGAGGTGGGTCTGGCCGGTCCTGAGCGAGGAGAGCAGCGACTCGGCCTGCGGGATGATCCGGATCTCGACGCCGTCCAGGTAGGGGCGGCCGGGGTTCCAGTACTTCTCGTTGCGGGCGAAGGTGAGCGAGCTGCCGGGCTTGCGGTCGGTCAGGGTGAACGGGCCGGTGCCGATCAGCCCGGTCCCGGCGACGGCGTCCTCGACGCTGGCCGAATCCGGGATGATCATGAACTCGAAGAGGTCGAAGAGGTTGCTGACCGGGTGGGCGAGGACGAGCGTCAGCTCGAAGTCGCCGTTCTTGCGGAAGTCGGTGACGGCGGCCGCGGTGGAGCGGAGCTGGGCCGAACGGGCCGGGTTCTGCAGGTTCTTGACGGCGAAGACGACGTCGTCCGCGGTGAACCTGCGGCCGCTGTGGAAGGTGACGTCCTCGCGCAGCTTGAGGGTGACGGTGGTGCCGTCCGCGCCGAGCTGCCAGGAGGTGGCCAGCTCGGGCTGCGGCCGAAGCCGGTCGTCGTATCTGGTCAGGGTGTTGAAGACCAGGCGCTGGACCAGGGTGTTGGCGCTCTGGGCGAAGAGCAGGCCGGGCGTGAAGTCGACGTCGGTGCCCACCGTGAGGACGCCGCCCCGGCGCGGGCCCGCCGAGCCGCTCGCGGCGGAGGTGGCGGTGCCCGCCGCCGAGCGGCAGGCCGCCAGCGCCAGCAGGCCGGCACCGGCGAGGCTCCCGCGCAGCAGGGTGCGGCGGGAGGGGCCGGACACGGAGGGGGTGGTGAACGCGGTCATGGCGGGTCCTTCGGGAGGGGGGCGGTTCGGGTCGGCGGGCGGGGACGGCCGCGGTCGGCTGCGCGGTGGTCGGGGTGACGGGCGGCGCGGAGGTCGGCGGTCAGAGTGGCCGGGCGTGCGCTGCGAGGGCGAGGGTGGCGGTGGCGCCGGCCGGGACCGGCGCCGCGGCCGTGGCCTGGAGCGGCCTGGCGTACAGGGCGCCCAGGGCGGCGGCGCCGGCCGCCACGGCGAGCGCGTCCGCGCCGCGCCGCTGGGCCACCAGCAGGTCGGCGTCGCGGCGCAGGTGCGAGCGGAGGGCGAACTCGGTGCGGACCACGTCGAGGTAGGCCGGGTCGAGCACCGCGAAGGTCTCGGTGAGCACCAGCAGGTCCGGATTGACCACGTCCGCGAGCAGCGCGAGTGCGCGCCCGACGATCGCGGCCCGGCGGCGGACCAGCCGGTCGGCCCGTGGATCCCCGGCCCGCACCGCGGCGATCAGCTCGGCGCGGTCGGCACGGGGGGTGATCCCGGCGGCGGCCGCCGCCTCGAACAGCGTGGTGTCCGAGGCGGCGACCGCGAGACAGCCGACGCGTCCGCAGTGGCAGAGCGCGTCGCTGTCCGGCACCGGCAGGTGGGCGACGTCCCCGGTGGCCGACGCGGGACCGAGGTGGACCACGCCGGCCACCGCCAGTGCCGCGTCCACCACGTGGCCCACGAAGAGCTGGACCATGCTGCGGCGCGCGGCCGGATGGCCGAAGAGGATCTCGGCCTGGGTGAGCGCCCGGGCGTGGTTGTCCACCTGGACCGGCAGCCCGCAGGCCCGGCCCAGCAGCTCGCCGAGCGGCACGTCCCGCCACTCCAGCGGATCGTGGCGGACCACGAGGCCGAGGTCCGGGTCCACCGTGCCGCCGCTGACCGCGCCGAGGCCGACCACGGTGCGGCCGCCCGGCACGGCGGCCAGCAGCCGGGGCAGCCGCTCCAGCAGTGACCGGAGGAGGGTGTTCCCCTTGCGGCCGCGATTGCTCGACTCCTGCCGGTGGAGCACGTTTCCGCGCAGGTCCAGCAGCGCGAAGGTGGTGTACGGCACCCCGATGTGCAGTCCGGCCACGGCCAGCCGGCGGGTGTCGACGTCGACCGGGAGCTGCGGGCGGCCGACCGCACCCGCCCCGGTCCCGGTCAACTCCGGCCGCTCGTGGAGGAGTCCGAGCCGGCTGAGGTCGACCACCTGCCGGGACACCGCCGAGGCGCTGAGCCCGGTGAGCGCGGCGACCCGGCTGCGGGCGATCGGCCCGTGGTCGAGCACGGTCCGCAACACGGCGGCGGCGTTGACGTCCCGACGGTCGTCCCCGATCCGCAGGGTGTGACGGGGCAGCGGATCCGGCATCGGGACCTCTCGGAGGACGGGACGGGACGGGGCGGGGCGGGAGCGGGACGAGGGCGGGACGGACGGCACGGCCGTGGCAGCGGGCCGTCGGACTCATTCCGCCCGGTCGGCCTCCAGCTCCTCGGCCGGGACCAGCCCGGCCACCCGCGGCGGCTCGGTCGGCTCCAGCAGACGGCTCGGGGTGCCGTCCACGCCGACCGGCAGGTCGCCGTCCAGGGTGATCCGGCGGACCAGGCGCGGCTCGTCGCCGTAGTCGTTGACGGCGTAGTGCTGGGTCGCCCGGTTGTCCCAGATCGCGACGTCGCCGACCTGCCACTCCCAGCGCACGGTGTTCTCCAGGCGCTCGACGTAGCGCTGGAACAGCTCGATCAGGGCGCGGCTGTCGGCACCGGACACACCCTGGATGCGCTGGGCGAAAGCGCCGAGCAGCAGGGTCTTCTCGCCGGTGACCGGGTGGACCCGGACCACCGGGTGCTCGGTCTTGAACGCGGTGGAGACGAAGACCTGGCGGAACAGCTCGGCGATCTCGGGGTTGTCGGCCAGCTCCGGGCGCAGGGCCAGGCTGGCGGCGTAGTCGTAGTCGTTGGTGTGGACGGCGCGCAGGCTCTCGGCGAGCACCTTCAGCGGCTCCGGCAGGTCCTGGTAGGCGGCGACGGTGTTGGCCCAGACGGTGGAGCCGCCGGCCGGCGGGAGTTCGAGCGAGCGGAGGATGGACGCCTTCGGGTAGGACGGTACGAAGGTGACGTCGGTGTGCCAGTTGTTGGCGCGCACGCCCTTGGTGGCGTCCAGTTCGAAGATGTAGCGGCCGTCGGCGCTGGGCACGGTCGGGTGGCCGACCGGCTGCCCCAGCAGCCGGGCGAACGCCTCGTGCTCGGCGTCGTCGAGGTGCTGCTGGCCGCGGAAGAACAGCACCTTGTGCTCGTAGAGCGCGGCCTCGACGGCGGCGACGGTCTCGGCCGGCAGGTCGCCGCCGAGGCGGAGGTCGTGCACGACGGCGCCGATCCGGCCGGCGGCGGGGGTGAGGCGGAGCTCGGTGAGGGGGGCGGTGGTCATGGTGGTTCCTCGGCTTTCGTCGGAGAGCAGGGCGAACGGGCTGACGTCGGACCGCGATGGTGCGTGCGGCAGGACGGCGTGCCGCCGTACGGCACGGATGCGCGCCGTACGGTGCGGTGACGCGGTACGGGGAGCGGTTACGGGGACACGGTGGGAGCGGCCGAACGCATCACGGGTGAACGGGGTCACGGCCGGTGGCGGTGCGGGCCGGGCGCGCGGCGCCGGACGTTCCGGGCGTGACGCAGCACGCCCGAGGAGCGAACGGTCGGGGACGCGTGCTCAGCCGGAACACGGACGGGAGCGGGCGTTCAGCGACAACAGCGGCTGCGGCCGTGACCGCAGCACGGGCGGGGAGAGGCAGGGCGGTGGCCCCGGAGAACAGCGGTGGTCATCGGCCCTCCTTCCGGCGTGCTGCGAGTGGGCTCGGCGCTCATCGTGCTGAAGTCCGGGGCCTGCTGTCAATCGCCGTTCTGCCTGCTGGGCAAGGGTGTTGCGGCGCTGTGTCGCACCGTTGCGGCCGGTGGCCGGGCGATGACGGGCGTGTGTCGAGGCGGCATTCGACCTCGTTGCGGGACCGGCGGGGTTAGTAACTCTCGGAGCGGAAGAAACCGCGTTCCCCCCGCCGGGCGGCGCCGGCCGCTCGTCGGCGTGGAAGTTCCGGTCCCACTCGGCGGACGGGCACGGGGGCGGGCCCGACGCCGCCGTGCCCCTCCGTCACCGCGCCCCGGTCCGCCGGACGCCCGCTCTCCGGTGCCCGGTTCACCGCGGCCGGCTCGGCAGCACGGCTCGAGCCGGATTCGAGGGCGGCCGGGGAGACTCGGCCGACCGAGGATCGGCGGTGTGTCGGGCGGCGCGGGTGCGGCCGGGATGGGTGGGCGGCGATGAGGTGGTACTGGACGGGCTGGTTCGAGCAGCTGATCCCGGGGCTGAGCGCGCTCGCCTACGGGTGGGGCTACGGGATCTGCCCACCCGCGGACGCCGACCCGGCCTCGGCCGCCCACTCGCCCGCCCGGCCCCGCGCGCTGCCCCGCGCCCATCCGGAGCGCCCCGCCGGGCACATCCCCCTGACTCCCGCGGAGCGTGAGCTCTGGTCCCAACTCGCGGATGTGGGACGGTAGTCCCGGGCGTCCGACCCGGGCGTCCGGATCAGGCTGCGGAGCGCCGGCCGGAGGCGACGGCCGTGACGGCGGGTCGGTCGGGGCCCGGCGCGAGGATCAGGCTGCGGAGCGCCGGCCGGAGGCCCGAGGCCGGCTCACCGGCCGAGGAGGCGGGCGAAGTCGAGGCCGAGGGTGCCGAGGACGGGGAGGGCACCGAGGTCGGTGATGCCGCCGACGGGGATGCTGTAGCCCTGGTTCACCTCGCGGGGCTGGGCGGAGGCGGGGGTCGCGCTGCCGGTGAGCGCGGTGGCGGCGAGCAGGCTGCTGGTCAGGGCGGTGGTCAGGACGGTGACGGCGGTGCGGAGCGCGGTGCGCACGGGGCCTCCTGGGGGCGCGGATCTGGCGAGCTGACAACGCTCGACCCTGCTCCGCGGTCACGTATCGTCCCGCTTTCGGACGCGTTCGTAAAGCATCTTGCCTTGTGTTCATGACAACACATCAAAGGTCTGGACCTCACTCCGGAGACCGGCGTAGCGTCCCTCCGGAGCGAACCGGACGTGCTCGAACTCCGCACCGTGGTGGGTGACTTGACCTCCCGCGCGGCGCGGCGGTCCGGGCTCCGGTCCGCCCGTGCTCGGTCATGCCGTCCGTCTAACGAACCGGAGGGAACCATGCGAGTCGCCACGAACCTCAGGATCCTGGCCGGCGCGCCGCTCGCGGCCGCCGCACTGATCGCCCTGACCGCGGGCTCGGCGAGCGCCGCGATCCCGATCAACAAGCCGATGAGCGGGAAGGCGACGTACTACAACGACGCCGGCTTCGGCGCCTGCGGCACCCAGATCAACGCCGCCAACCAGATGCTGGTGGCCGTCCCGCACGCCTGGTGGACCGCCGCCAACCCCAACAACGACCCGCTCTGCAAGGGCATTTCGGTGAAGGTCACGTACCAGGGCAAGACCGTCACGGTGCCCGTGAAGGACAAGTGTCCGTCCTGTGACTCCACTCACATCGACCTGAGCCAGCCCGCCTTCGCCCGGCTCGCCCCGCTCGGCAAGGGCGTGATCACCGGACTCACCTGGCAGTTCGTCAAGACCGGACTGGCCGGCCAGAGCATCCCGCTGTCCGAGCCGGTCGAGGGCGCGACGATCGGCTAGCCGGCACCCGGACACCCGGGGAGCCGGACAGCCGGAGAGCCGGGAGCAGGCGCCCCGAACGCCTGGACGCGGACGTCCGGGCCACTCCCGGCCCCGGAACCGCCGCCCGCCGCCCGCCACCCCCGTGCGGGCGGCGGGCGGCACCCCCCGGCGGGCGGCACCCCGCGGCGGTTCACGCCACCGTCGCCCGCAGGCCCTCCCGGTGGTCGGCGTGGACCGCGGTCCAGCCCAGCTCGCGCTCCGCCTTCGCGCCGGAGACCCGCATGCTGGTGTCCAGCATCATGGTGCCGAGGTAGGGCACCGCCAGCCGCAGCATGCGGCCCGGGACGCGCAGCGGGCGGCGGCCCCGGGCGGCGGCCGTCGCGGCGGCGAGCTCGCCCCACGTCGACGGCCGGCCGTCCACGATGTTGTACGCCTCACCGCCGCGGCCGCGCTCCAGGGCCGCCACGGTGGCGTCCGCCGCGTCGGCCACGTGCACCCACGACGTCAGGCCGCCCCCGCTCCGGGGGACCGGCATCGGCATCGGTCGCGTGGCGGGCGCCGGGTCGAACCAGGTGCCGGGCCCGTAGAACACGCCGAACCGCAGCGCGATGCCGTCCAGCCCCTCGGCGGCGAAGACCTGCTCCTCGGCCGACCGCAGCCCGTCGACCACGACGTCGCCGAGATTGCCGAGCCGGACGCCGAAGGGGTCGGCCTCGGTGAGCATCCGGGCGCCGTGGTCGGTGTAGCCGTAGCCGAAGACCAGCGACTGGGTCACGAACCGGTGGGCCCCGAGCACGCGGGCGGCGGCCAGCAGGTTCGCCGTGCCCTCGATCCGCAGCCGGGTGCTGGGCTCGGTCTCGTCGACGGTGCGCCGGGGTTTCTTCAGCGCGGTGAGCTGGTGCACGACGGCGTCGGCGCGCAGCCCGCGGACGGCGGCGAGCAACCCGTCGCGGTCCATCGCGTCCGCGCGGACCGGCCGGGCACCGAGACCGGCGACGACGCGCTCGGCCTCCGCACTGCGGGCCAGCCCGAGCACCTCGTGGCCGGCGGCGATCAGCAGGCGGGTCAGGGGTCGGCCGATCGCGCCGGTGGCGCCGGCAAGCAGGACGATCATGGTGCACACTCCCGGGTCGGAATCCGTGGCTACGCAGGTCGGACGAGGTGGCCCGCCGTGGTGTGACAACCGGAGGCTGTGAGCCGCGCCACGCCTTCGGCGCACCCCACCTCGCGGTGCGCCCCGCGGTCCGGACCCGGAGCCGGACCCGGACCTGCTTCCGCACCCCGCACCGGAACCGGAGTCGCCCGAACCGCACCGACGGCCCCTCGACGCCTGACACTCTGCACGGGACGGGCGGCGGAACCTGGCAGCGTGCGGGTGGTTCCCGGGTGAGGCGCGGCGTAGCGTCCGGGGAGATCACCGAGCGAAGGCAGGTTCCCGTGGACCGCAGCGGCGAAGCGTCCCCGGCCGTCAACGGCGGCGTCTCCTTCTGGTACGCGAAGGGCGGGCTGCCGGAGCCCGGGCCCGCGCTGCCGGGCGACGCCGACGCCGACGTCTGCATCGTCGGCGGCGGCTACACCGGCCTCTGGACGGCGTACTACCTGAAGAAGGCCGACCCCGGGCTGCGCGTCACGGTGCTGGAGCAGCGCTTCTGCGGCTACGGCGCGTCCGGGCGCAACGGGGGGTGGCTGTACAACGGATTCGCCGGCCGGTCCGCGTTCGCCCGCCGCTACGGGCCGGAGCGCGCCGCCGCGATGCAGCGCGAGATGGACCGCTCGGTGGGCGAGGTGGCCGACACGGCCGCCGCCGAGGGCATCGAGGCGGACGTCGTGCGCGGCGGTGTCCTGGAGGTCGCCCGGACGCCGGCCCAGCTGGCCAGGCTGCGGGCGTTCGCCGAGGCCGAGGCCGCCTACGGCGCCGACCGCGTCCACGTGCTCTCGGCGGCCGAGACGGCCGGCCGGATCCGGATCGCGGGCGCGCTCGGCGGCACCTGGAGCCCGTACGGCGCGCGGATCCAGCCGGCCGGGCTGGCCCGCGGGCTGGCCCGGGTGGTGGCCGGGCTCGGGGTGCGGATCCACGAGCGGACCGCCGTCACCGGGATCCACCCGGCCGGGCCGGGCGCCCGCGCCCGGGCCGTCACCCCGCACGGCACGGTCACCGCCGACGTGGTGCTGCGCGCCACCGAGGGCTTCACCGCCGCCCTGCGGGGGGAGCGGCGCACCTGGCTGCCGATGAACTCGGCGATGATCGCCACCGAGCCGCTGCCGGCGTCGTTCTGGGCCTCGGCCGGCTGGGAGGGCCGCGAGGTCCTGGGCGACTTCGCGCACGCCTACATGTACGCGCAGCGCACCGCCGACGACCGGATCGCCCTCGGCGGGCGCGGCGTCCCCTACCGCTTCGGCTCGCGCACCGACGCGGACGGCACCACCCAGCCGGCCACCGTCCGCCAGCTCCGGGCGATCCTGGACAGCTTCTTCCCCGGTGCCGCCGGGGCCCGGATCGACCACGCCTGGGCGGGTGTGCTCGGGGTGCCCCGGGACTGGTGCGCCACGGTGGAGTTCGACCGCCGCACCGGCCTCGGCTGGGCCGGCGGCTACGTGGGCAGCGGCGTCACCACGGCGAACCTGGCCGGTCGCACCCTGCGTGACCTGGTGCTCGGCCGGGACACCGCGTTGACCGGGCTGCCCTGGGTCGGTCACACCGTGCGCCGCTGGGAGCCGGAGCCGTTCCGCTGGCTGGGCGTCCACGCCCTCTACGCCGCGTACCACGGCGCGGACCGGCAGGAGGCCACCGGGCGCGGCACCACCTCGCCGCTCGCCCGGCTCGCCGACGCCGTCGCCGGGCGGCACTGAGTCTGCGAGGAGGACGCGCCGGCCGTTCGGCGGAGGGACCGACCCCTCCGGAACGGCCGGCGCGTCCGCATGCCGGCGTGTCCGCGGCCGCCCCCGTCGTGCCCCCGCCACGGGCGTCGAACAGCTGACCCGTCGTCACGCGGAGTGACCGGCCGGGGAGGCGCGCGGTGCGCATTCGGCTGATGCGGCAGATTTTATGCCCCGCCAAACTACTCCAATGGTGGGCAGTTTTCCGTAGGCCATCGCAAACCTGTCGCGTGCTGCCCCGGCTGGGATAGCGTCTTTTCCGCCGGGGGGTGCGCGAACCGTGGCCGAACCGCCCCGGTGGATTCGAACGCATATGACCACGCCGTATCTGATTCGGGAGATAACCGTGCGCAATTGCCTTTCGGAAATCCGGTCGAGTGCCGTCGACGAGCTGCGGCTCGCGGTGGACTCGCTCGCGTCGTTCCCGGCCCGCGGCGGGGCCGACGGGGCCGACGTCGCCGTGCCCGAGCGCCTGGCCGCCGTGGCCGAGCTGTGCCGGGCGGTCGACGGGGTGCTCGACAGCCTGGTGGTGCAGGCCGCCGCCGAGGCCGCCGAGGAGGGCTGGACGGCCGCCCGGATGGCGTCCGAACACGCCGTCTACTACGCCCGGTTGCAGCGGGCGCTGCTGCCCGCCGGCGCCGGCGGCCAGGGCGACGCCGGGCTGAAGAAGCGATGAGCCCGGCGCACCCCCACGCACACGTCCTGTCCTGCCCGACCCGGTGGAGCGACGTCGACGAGAACGGGCACATCAACAACGCCCGGCTGGTCTCCTACGTCCAGGAGGGCATCTACGACCTCTTCTGCCACCACCGGACCGCCGTGCAGGAATCCCTATTCCCGTCCGGATTCCTGATCGCACGGCACGAGATCGATTACCTTGAGCAGTTGCACCACCACCCCGACCCATTGCTGGTGCGGCTGACCGTGGAGCGGCTCGGGCGGAGTTCCGCACATGTCGTGGTGAATGTCTGCCGCGATCCCCGCACATATATGCGGGCGCGCACCGTCGTGGTCGCCCGGGACCGCGAATCCGGCCGTTCCCGCAAACTCAGCCCGAGCGAGCGGCGGTTTCTCTCGGCATTCCTGCCGGGCGAGCGCCAGGCCGACTCGCCGCCCACGGCCGAGCCGCCCGCCGGCCCGCCGCAGTGGCTGTCGGTGAAGGCCGCGCGCGCCGGCGGCCCGGTCGTTCCGGCGGTCGCGGCGCAGCGTCGGCGCCGCCGCTGCCGCGCCTCGACCCGCTGACCGCGCCGGTGGGCCGGTCCGGCCGACCGCGCCGGGGCGACGGAGCCCCGCGCCGCGGCCCGGGCGGTGCCCCGCGGGGCGCGCGGACGCCGTGAGCCCGTGCGGCCGGTGAGGCCGGCCGTAGGCGAGGCCGGGCCGCGGGCGAGGTCAGGCCGAACGGCCCCCTGAAGGTCCGCACCCGAGCAACGGCGCTCAGGTGCGGACCCGAAGCCGGCCCGGCCCGCCGTGGCCACGGGGGTGGGGGCGGACATCCGCCCCCGGTCCCGGCTGCGCCCCCGCAGGCGCAGCCGGGCACCGGTCAGGGCTGCTCGTCGCCCACCGCCCTGGGGACCGGCGCGGGAGCCGGAGCGGGAGCCGGGAAGGCGTGCGCGGCCTCCCGCCGGACCACCGGACGCCGATCGCCAACACGGCGCCCGCCCCGTGACGGCAGCACCACGACCGGGGCACCCGGCCTCACGGCCTCACGGCCTCAGCCGGCCGCCGGCGTCAGGCGCAGCGTGACCAGCTCGAACGGCCGCAGCGCCAGCGACACGCCGTCACCGTCCGCCACCACCTCGCCGCGGGTGCCCTCCCAGGGGCGTTCCAGCAGGTCGCAGGGCACCGCCGCGGCGAGCGGGAAGGAGGTGGCGAGCCGGCCCCGGGCGCGGCCGCCGTGGGCCTCGTAGAGGCGGACGACGAGGTCGCCGCTGCCGTCGTCGGCCAGCTTGACGGCGCTGACCACCAGGGCGTCGAGGTCCGGCTCCACCAGCGGCGGGACCGCCCCCGCCGAGCCGGTCACCCGCCGCTCCGGCAGGCTGATCCGGTAGCCCTCGCGGACCGCGTCGGCGATCCCGGCGCCGGGCACCAGGGCGTGCCGGAACCGGTGCAGGCCCTGGTCGGTGCGCGGGTCGGGAAAGCGGGGTGCACGCAGCAGCGAGAACCGGACCGTGGTGGTGGTGCCGCCGTCGGTGTCGCGCACCGTGCGGGTGACGTCGTGGCCGTAGGTGGAGGCGGTGACCAGCGCCACGCCCCAGTCGGGCTCCTCCAGGTGGACGAAGCGGTGGTTGCAGGCCTCGAACTTGGCCGCCTCCCAGCTGGTGTTGGTGTGGGTCGGCCGGTGGAGGTGGCCGAACTGGGTCTCGGCGGCGTAGCGCTCGGTGTGCAGGTCGAGCGGGAAGGCCGCCTTGAGGAACTTCTCGGTCTCGTGCCAGTCCACCTCGGTGTCGATGTCCAGCCGCCGCTCGCCCGCTCGCAGGGTCAGCGTCTGGACCGCGGTGGACGAGCCGAAGGAGCGGGCCACCCGTACCGAGACGGCCTCGTCCGACGCGTGGACCACCGCGACCTCGTCGGCCCCGGTCAGGTCGGTGACGGTGTTGCGGTAGAACTGGTCCACGTCCCAGGCGTCCCACATGTTGGGGAAGTCCGGGTGCAACTGGAGCAGGTTGGCGCGGGTTCCGGGGGCGACGGCCTCCCGGCCGTTCGCGGTGTCCAGCACCGAGGTCACCAGGCCGTCGGCGTCCACGGTGACCGAGAGCAGGCCGTTGGCGAGCACGAACCCGCCCTCGCAGCGGGCCGCCACCGTGCAGCCGGAGCCGGGAACGGTGGCGGTCGGCGCCGCGGCCCCGCCGGCGGGCACCGAGGAACGGGCGTGCGGCGCCGCGTTGAAGACCAGCTCGCGCCCGCCGGCCGCGTCCCCGGCCAGCGCCCGCTGGGCCCGGGCGATCAGGGCCTCCAGCTCCGCGGCCAGTCCCGCGTAGGTGGCCTCCGCCTCGCGGTGCACCCAGGCGATGGACGAGCCGGGCAGGATGTCGTGGAACTGGTGCAGCAGGACCGTCTTCCAGATCCGGTCCAACTCCTGGTGCGGGTAGGGCAGTCCGCAGCGCAGCGCGGCGGTGGCGGACCACAGTTCGGCCTCCCGCAGCAGGTTCTCGCTGCGCCGGTTGCCCTGCTTGGTCCTGGCCTGACTGGTCAGGGTGGCCCGGTGCAGCTCCAGGTAGAGCTCGCCGACCCAGACCGGCGGGTGCGCGTACTCGGCCTCGGCCTTCTCGAAGAAGGCGGCCGGGCGCTCCCAGCGCACCGTGGCGGAGCCCTCCAGGTCCCGCAGCCGGGCCGCCTTGGCGACCATCTCGCGGGTGGTGCCTCCGCCGCCGTCGCCCCAGCCGGTCGGGGCGATCGAGTGCCGGGCCGCGCCCTTGTCCTTGAAGTTCCGGGCGGCGTGGGCGATCTCGCTGCCCTTCATGGAGCAGTTGTAGGTGTCGACGGGCGGGAAGTGGGTGAAGATCCGCGTCCCGTCGATGCCCTCCCAGAGGAAGGTGTGGTGCGGGAACCTGTTGACCTGGCTCCACGAGATCTTCTGGGTCAGCAGCCACCTGGAGCCCGCGTGACGGATGATCTGCGGCAGCCCGCCGGTGAAGCCGAAGGTGTCGGGCAGCCACACGTCCTGGTTCTCGACCCCGAACTCCTCCAGGAAGAACCTCTTGCCGTGGACGAACTGGCGGGCCATCGCCTCCGCGGAGGGCATGTTGGTGTCGGACTCCACCCACATGCCGCCGGCCGGCACGAACCGGCCGTCGGCGACGGCCTTCTTGACCCGCGCGTACACCTCGGGACGGTGCTCCTTGATCCAGGCGTACTGCTGCGCCTGGGACATGGTGTAGACGAACTCGGGCTCGTCCTCCAGCAGCGCGGTCATGTTGGCGGTGGTCCGGGCCACCTTGCGGACGGTCTCGCGCAGCGGCCAGAGCCATGCCGAGTCGATGTGGGCGTGGCCGACCGCGCTGATCCGGTGCGCCGAAGGCGCGGCCGGCGCGGCCAGTACCCCGGTTAGCTGCGCACGGGCTTCCGCGGCAGTGCCGTTGACGTCCTGGAGGTCGATCGCGTCCAGCGCCCGCTCGACGGCGCGCAGCACCTCCCAGCGGCGGGCGCCGTCGGCCGGCAGCTCGGCCATCAGCTCGCCGAGCACCTCCAGGTCCATGACGAGCTGCCACACCGTCTCGTCGAAGACCGCGAGGTCCATCCGCTCCAGCCGGTACTGGGGCTCGCTCCCGGCGGTCTCCCGGTCGCCCAACTCGGTCGGCAGGAAGGGGTGGTAGTCCAGGATGACCGGGTTGGAGGCGGCCTCGACGTGCAGCAGCACCTGCTCCCCGCCGGCCGCCGGGGCGGCGATCCGGACCCACTGGTTCCGCGGATTGAGGCCCTTCACCGGGGTGCCGTCGGGCCGGTAGACCAGGCCCTCGCACTGGAAGCCGGGCATGTTGGCGTCGAAGCCGAGGTCGATCAGCGCCTCCACGGTCCGCCCGGCCCACGCGTCGGGCACGGTGCCGGTGACGGTAAGCCAACTGGTGCCCCACGGCGCGCCCCAGAGGTCGCCGACGGCGATCGGGGTGCGCGGCGCGGCCAGGCCCTCGGCGACCGGCACGGGCTCACCGGGCGCCGTCCAGATCGAGACCTCCAGCGGGACGGACTCGGGGTGGACGGCCGGACGGATGCGCTCGTCCAGGACGCGCTTGAGGCGGGATTCGACCAGGCTGCGGTCATCGTGCATGTCAGCGGGCTCCGTTGCGTTACCGAAGGGGTGGATCACAGGGAGGGTCGGACGTCGTCAGCGTACGTCGTCGGGGTGGACGGTCTCGGTGATGCCGCGGGCGGCCAGGTGGGCGGCGTCGCCGGCGCGTTCGGCCAGGACGGCGGTGGGCCGGGCGCCGTCCGCGGCGAGGCGCATGAACGCCTCGAAGACCGGCCCGCCGGGGCCGCAGACCGACCGCTTGGGCGCGGTGACCGCGTCTCCGGTGGCGACCACCACGGCGGTCGCGCGCGGCTGCGGCGGGCGCGGCGCGGCACGCGCGGCGCGGACCGCCTCGGCGAGCCGGGCGCCGGTCGGCTTGACCCGGCGGTCGGTGGTGAGCAGGCCGAGGCCGTACTCCAGCTCGGGGAAGTCGGCCAGTGAGCGGTCCACGTCGTGCGAGCACCACCAGGTGACGCCCCAGACGTCCGGGCAGTCCAGGACGGCCGCGAGCGTGTCGCCGGTGAACCGGGCGGCGTCCTCGGCGGGGACGTGCGGGGCCGGAGCGCCGACCTCCTGGAGCCAGACCGGGCGGTGGGGGTCGTCCGCCCAGGCCTTGGCGAGCTCGACCAGGTAGGCGGCGTGCTGTGCGGTGGCGGTGGAACGGGCGCCGTAGCGCTGCGCGGTGCCGTTGAACACCCAGGAGTGCACCGCGGTCGCGGCGCCGATCCGGGCCGAGTGCCAGGGCGTGAACGGGTGCTCGTCCAGGTACCAGGCGGCGTCGTAGGAGGCGTGCAGGTGGAGCCGGCCGGGTGCGCCCCGCTCGCAGGCGTCGAGCATCCGGCGCAGCCAGGCGTCGACCTGCTCGGGCGTGGCCCGGTCCGGATCGGGGTGCGGCTCGCCGGAGAACTGGTTGACCTCGTTGCCGACCGTCATGCCGAGGAAGTTGCCGCGGCCGTCCAGCGCCGCCGCGAGGGTGTGCAGGTAGGCGGCCTGGCCGGCCACGACGTCGGGGTCGGTGAACATGTTCCGCCGGTGCCAGGTCCGCGTCCACGAGGGCTGGAAGTCGAAGCTGGACAGGTGGCCCTGGAGTCCGTCGACGGCGACGTCCAGCCCGCGCTCGCCGGCGGCGTCCACCAGGGCCGCGAGCTGTTCGACGGCGCGCCGGCGGATCAGCGTGCGGTTGGGCTGGAACACCGGCCAGAGCGGGAAGACCCGGACGTGGTCCACACCGAGGCCGGCGATCGAGTCGAGGTCGGCGCGGACGGTGTCGAGGTCGAAGTCGAGCCAGTGGTGGAACCACCCGGCGGTGGGGGTGTAGTTGACGCCGAAGCGCGGGCCGGCGGCCGGCGGGCGGGCGGGGGCGACGGTCATGCGGCGGTGGCCTCCTCGGTCGGAGCGGCCGTCGCGGTCGCGGCGGCGGGGCGGGCGGGACCGGCGGGGCGAGGGGTCCGGGGGCGGGGTCCGGCGGTCGTCACCCCTTGACGGCCCCCTCCTCCACGCCCTTGAAGAAGAAGCGCTGGCAGACGGCGAACACCAGTACGATCGGCAGGAAGGCGATCATGGTGCCGGCGGCGATCAGTCGCGGATTGGCGGAGAAGGTGCCGTTGAGGTACTGGAGACCGACGGTGAGGGTGTACTTCTGCGGGTCGTTGAGCACGATCAGCGGCCAGAGGAAGTCGTCCCAGGCGCCGATGAAGGTGAAGATGACGATCACGCTGAGCATGCCGCGCACGTTCGGCAGGCCGACGTGCCAGAGCCGCTGCCAGACGTTCGCGCCGTCCACCAGGGCGGCCTGGTCGAGCTCCGGCGGGACGGCCGCGAAGGCGGTCCGCATCAGCAGCACGTTGAGCATCGCGAGCGCGCCGGGCAGTGCGACGCCGACCAGCGAGTCGGCCAGGCCGAGGCTGCGCACCGTCACGTACTGGGAGACGATGGTGGCCTCGCCGGGCAGGATCAGGGTGGCCAGGAAGAGGCCGAAGACCAACCGGGCTCCGCGGAAACGCAGTTCGGCGAGGGCGTAGCCGGCCAGGGTGCAGCCGACCACGTTGCCGAGGACGGCGATCGCGGCCACGACCAGCGAGTTGGCGGCGTAGGTCCAGACCGGGATCGTGTCGGCGACCTTCGCGTAGTTGGCGAGGGTCGGGCTCTGCGGGAGGAAGTGCGGGGTCGCGGTGTAGACGTCCTCGTCCGCGCTCTTCAGCGAGGTGGAGAGCTGCCAGAGGAAGGGCCCGATCACCAGGAGCAGGACGGCGAGCAGGAGCAGGTAGCGCAGCGCGGTCCGGGCGGGGCCGGCGGAGGCGAAGGTCCGGGACCGGCGGCGGGGCGGCGCGGGGGCCCGGTCGGGCGCGGTGGTCCGCGGCGGGGCGGCGGTCGGGGTCACGGGTCAGGCCGCCTTCCGGTTCAGGCGTGTCAGCAGCAGCATCGGACCGAGGGTGAGGAGGAACAGCAGCAGGCTCAGCGCGGAGGCGTAGCCGAGGTGGCCGGTGAAGCCGCGGCTGTACATCTGGATCAGCATCACCACCGACGTGTCCCGGCCGCCGGGGCCGCCGGTGCCGTTGGAGAGCACGTACAGCTCGGAGAAGACGCGCAGCGAGGAGACCGAGATCAGCACCGAGACCAGCACCATGGTGGGCCGTACCCCGGGCAGGGTGACGTGCCAGAACCGGCGGACAGCGCCCGCACCGTCCACTGCGGCGGCCTCGTGCAGGTCGCGGCCGACGTTGGCCAGCGCCGAGAGGTAGATCACCATGTAGTAGCCGAGCCCCTTCCACGTGGTCAGGGCGACGGCGCTGAGCAGCAGCAGCCAGCGGTCGGTGAGGAACGAGACCGGGGAGTCGGTGAGGCCGCTCTGCCGGAGCACCCCGTTGACCAGGCCGCGGTCGTCCAGTGCCCAGCCCCAGATCAGCGCGACCACGACGGCGGAGGCGACGACGGGGGTGTAGAAGGCGGTGCGGAAGAAGGTGATCCCGGGGAGCTTGCGCTGGACCAGCAGGGCCAGCAGCAGCGGCAGCAGGGTCAGCAGGGGCAGGCAGACCAGCAGGTAGACGACGGAGTTGAGGAGGGCGTCGGCCAGTTGGTCGTCGTCGAGGATGCGCCGGTAGTTGGCCAGGCCGGTGAACCGCCCGCCGCCCAGGGGCCTGGCGCTGGTGAAGGAGAGGATCACCGTGTTGACGGCCGGCCAGAGGTTGAAGACGGCCAGCCAGAGGAGCGCGGGCCCGGCCAGCAGCCAGGGGGTGAACCATCGCCGGTGGGTCATGCCGTGCCTTCCTGGGGGTGGTGCGGGTCGTTCCGGGCGGGCGGCGGCCCGGGGGCCACGGGCGTGCCGCCGCGCCACCGGGTACGGGGCCGGTGCCGTCAGCCCTTGAGCAGCTGGTTGCACCGCTCGACGGCGGTGTCCAGGGCCTGCTTCGAGCTGGTGTCGCCGCTGATCGCCAGGGCGATCTGCTGCTTGATGACGGTGCTCATCGCGTCGTCGACCTGGACCGGCTGGAGGATCTTCGCCCTGGCCAGCGAGGTGAACGCGACCACCTTGGCGTCGCCGGCGTTGCTGCCGTCGCCCTTGCTGAAGAAGGGATCGTTCGCGGACGCCTTGGTGGACGGGAAGATGCTGGTCAGGTGGGCGAACGCGGCCTGGTTCTCCGGGCTCGTGACCCAGCGGGCCAGGGCCACCGCGGCGGCCGGGTTCCTGCTGCTCTTCGGGACGGACAGGCCCTGCACGTAGAGCGGCGGGGTGCCCATCGCGGGGGAGGCGACGATCTTGGGTGCGAGGGTCGGGTTGTCGGTGCCGACGCCGGTGATGAAGTTGGCACCGCCGGTGGTCCAGGCCGCCGTACCGGCGTTGAAGAGCTTGGAGTTGCCGGCGTAGGTGTCGGTCAGGACGTCCTTCGGCAGCAGGCCCTCCTTGAACGCGGCCCGGTACTTGTCCAGCAGCGCGGCGGCCTCGGGGGTGTTGAACGTGAAGGACTTGCCGTCGTCGGCCATCACCTTGACCCCGGCGTCGACGAGGTCCCCGAGGCCGGGCTTGCGGCTCATCAGGTAGGTGTCGCCGCCGGCCTTCTCCTTGAACACCCTGGCCTGGGCGATCAGTTCGTCCAGGGTGGTGGGGAGCCTCTTCGGGTCCAGGCCGTTCCTGGTCAGCAGGTCCGCGTTCCAGTAGTTGACGTCGGTGTTCAGGTACCAGGGGTAGCCGAAGGTGCCGTCCTGGCCGGTGAAGCGGTAGGCGTCGACGCCGCCGGGCACGTACTCGTCGGCGAGCTTCGGGTCGGCCTTGCCGACGTCCAGCAGGAGGTTCTTCCTGGCCAGCGGGAGGGCGAAGTCCGGCGGGAGGTTGACCACGTCCGGGAGGGTGCCGGCGGCGGCCTGGCTGAGCACCTTGTCCGAGTAGCCCTCGCCGGGTTGGTCCAGCCACTCGACCTCGACGCCCGGGTACTTCCGCTCGAAGCCGTCGATCACGCCCTGGACGTAGTCGGTGAACTTCGGCTTCAGCGCCCAGGTCTGGAGCGAGACCTTGCCCTTCACCTCTCCGGTGGCGGCCGCGCTCGCCACGGTGTCGTCGCTCTCGGTGTCGGAGCTCAGTCCGCAGCCGGTGAGTGCGGTGGCGGTGATGGCCGCCGTCGTCAGTGCCGCCCAGATTCTTCGCATGAGGGTCTCCCGTCCAGGTGGGTGGGTGGGGGATGGATGGCGCGCGTTCCGGCACTGGTGGGTGCCGCTGGGATGCCGTGGTGGGAACTGCCGTCGGTGTCGGTTTCGCAGTCGGTTTCGCGGTCGGTCGCCGTGGGGTGGGGCCGGGTCGAGCCGTGGGGTCCGCCGTGCGTCGGGACATGGGGCCGCGCTGGGGGACGGTGGGTTCCCCCGGGCTTTCGCAACCTGCTGTACTAAACCGGTCTAGCTATGGCAGGGACTATGCTCCGGCCTAAACTTGGCTGTCAAGAGAGGAGTCGGGTTCTGTGGGCAGACCGACCATCGCCGACATCGCGCGCCGGGCCGGGGTCTCCAAGGGCGCGGTGTCCTTCGCGCTCAACGGACGCCCCGGGGTGAGCGAGGCGACCAGGGCCCGGATCCTGCGGGTCGCCGACGAGATGAACTGGCGGCCGCACAGCGCCGCCCGCGCCCTGGGGGGCGCCCGGGCCGACGCGGTCGGCCTGGTGATCGCCCGCCCCGCCCGCACCATCGGCGTCGAGCCGTTCTTCGGCCAGTTGCTCTCCGGCCTGCAGGCGGTGCTCTCCGCGCACTCCGTGGCGCTGCACCTGATGGTCGTCGAGGACACCGCCGCCGAGATCGAGGTCTACCGGAACTGGGCCTCCGAGCACCGGGTGGACGGCTTCATCGTGGTCGACCTGCAGGTCCGCGACCCGCGGCTGGAGGTGCTGGAGGAGCTCGCCCTGCCCGCCGTCGTCCTCGGCGGCCCCGGCCGGGGAGCCGGCGGCCCGCTGCGGATCTGGGCCGACGACCGGGAGGCGATGCTCTCGATCGTCGACTACCTGGCCGCGATCGGCCACCGCCGGATCGCCCACCTGGCCGGCCTGCCGCACTTCCAGCACACCCAGCGGCGGATCCGCGCGCTGCGCGACGCCTCCCGCCGGCTCGGCCTGGAGGAGGCGGTCTCGGTGCCGACCGACTTCAGCGACGCCGAGGGCGCCGCCGCCACCCGGACGCTGCTCTCCCGCCCCTGCCGGCCCACCGCGATCGTCTACGACAGCGACGTGATGGCCGTGGCCGGGCTGGGGGTGGCCGGGGAGATGGGCGTCGCGGTGCCGGGCGAGCTCTCCATCGTCTCGTTCGACGACTCGGTGCTCGCCCGGATCGTCCACCCCCCCTTGACCGCGCTCAGCCGGGACACCTTCGCGCTGGGCGAGCAGGTGGCCCGCAGCCTGCTGGCGGTGGTCGACGAGACCGGACGCGGGCGTGACCTGCAGATGCCGACGCCGAGGCTGACCGTGCGCGAGTCCACCTCCCCGCCGGCCGTCGGCTCACCCGTCCGGGCGGGCGTTACGCGCACCATTGACAGCCGGTCTGAACCGGTTTAGCCTCGCAGCGCCGAGCGGGCCCCGCCGTGCCCGCGGCTCGCCGGATCCCTGCGCCGGCACGGCACCGGCACCACTACCCAGCACCACGCACCGGCACACGCAACGGCACCACGCAACGGCACCACGCAACGGCACCATGCTCCGGAGCCCGTGTTCCGGAGCACCGGGGTGCGGAGCGCCGTTTCCGGCACCCGCAGCCTGCCCCGCGCCCGTCCCGCGCCCGTCCCGCCGGCGCCCCCGCGCCCGTCCCGCCGGCGCCCCGCGCCCTCCCCGCCGACGCCCCTGCACCCGTACAGCGCCACGCCGCATGCAACCGGGCCGCACCCCGCGGCCGGCCCGCCCCCACCCTCCTCCGCCCGATCGGAGCCACCGCATGTCACGACGCCTCCCGCTGTTACTGAGCGCCGCCCTCGGGGCCGCCGTCCTGGGTGCCGCTCCGGCCGCCCACGCGCAACCCCCGGCGGCCCCCGCCCCGCTGACCGTCACCGTCCCCGGAATCCAGCCCTACGCCTCGTACTGGTACCCGAACACCATCCTGGGCTGGGATCCGGCCACCGACCCCGACGCGCGCTTCAACCGCTCCCGCGTCCGGCTCCAGCCCCGCACCAGCGACCCGGCCCTCCGGGCCAACCCGAACGCCCGCGCTGGCGAGGGGAAGGTGGCCTCCCTGGTCTCCTTCGGGCCGACCTCCGACAACCCCTCCCAGGGTTCCGCCGATCCGAACTACTACGCCTTCGGCTACTGGCAGTACGTCGACAAGCTGGTCTTCTGGGGCGGCTCGGCCGGCGAGGGCCTGATCCTCGCCCCCAACCCGACCGTCATCGACGCCGCCCACCGCAACGGCGTCAAGGTCTACGGCACCGTCTTCTTCCCGCCCGCCGCCTACGGCGGCCGGCTCCAGTGGGTCCGCGACTTCGTCCAGAAGTCCGGCGGGCGTTACCCCGTCGCCGACAAGCTCGTCCAGGCGGCCCAGTACTACGGCTTCGACGGCTGGTTCATCAACCAGGAGACCGGCGGCGGCGATTCGGCCCTCGCCGCCGAGCTGCGCAGCCTGATGCAGTACACCAAGGCCCAGAGCGGCACCGAGTTCATGTGGTACGACGCCATGACCGAGTCGGGATCGGTGAGTTGGCAGAACGAGCTGACCTCCGCCAACGACTCCTTCCTGCAGGACGGCACCAAGCGCACCGCCGATTCGATGTTCCTGAACTTCAACTGGAGCGCCGGCGGCCTGGACTCCTCCCGCAGCCTGGCCCGCGGCCTCGGCCGCAGCGAGTACGAGCTCTACTCCGGGATCGACACCGAGGCCAACGGCTACAACACCGGCGTGGACTGGAACGCGCTCTTCCCCGCCGGCAGGCCGCACACCACCTCGCTCGGCCTCTACCGCCCCGAGTGGACGTGGAAGTCCGCCACCGACCGCGCCGACTTCTACGCCAAGGACGCCCGCTACTGGGTCGGTGCCAACAACGACCCCTCCGACACCACGACCTCCTCCGCCTGGAAGGGCCTGTCGACCTACGTCGCCGAGTCCTCGCCGATCACCGCCAAGCCCTTCGTCACCAACTTCTCCACCGGGCAGGGCGACTTCCACAACGCGGCCGGCACCCGGGTCGCCACCGGGGGCTGGAACAACCTCTCGCTCCAGGACGTCCCGCCCACCTACCGCTGGCTGGTCAGCTCCACCGGCAGCAGGCTCACCCCGTCCGTCGACTTCACCGACGCCTACGAGGGCGGCTCCTCGCTTCGTCTCACCGGCAGACTGGACGCCACCAACACGATCCGGCTCTACCAGACCAGGCTGCCGGTGGCCGCCGACTCCCGGCTCTCGGTGGTGCTCAAGGCCCCGGCCGCCGGGCCGACCTCGCTCAAGGCCGCGATCTCCTTCACCGACGCGCCGACCGCCTTCACCACCCTCGACCTGGGCGCCAACTCCGGTACGGGGTGGGAGCGCCACACCCTCGACCTCTCCGCCTACGCGGGCCGGACCATCGCCCAGATCGGGCTGCAGGCCGAGGGATCGAACCCCGCCTATGACCTGCGCATCGGCCAACTCGCCCTCTACGACGGCGCCGTGGACGCCCCCGCCGCCCCGAGCGGACTCACCGTGCTCGGCGCGAGCGACGTGGTGGCGGGCAGCACCCGGTCGCTGCGGCTCTCCTGGACGGCCCCGGTGGGCGGCGCCCCCGTCCACCACTACGAGCTGTACCGCCGCAACGCGGACGGCTCCCGGACGTACCTGGGGGCCACGCCCTCCGACGCGTACTTCGTGAGCAGGCTGGAGCGGGCGGGCGGCGAGAGCAGCACGACGGTCGAGGTCGAGGCGGTCTCCACCGAGTACGGCCGCTCCCCAGCGGCCGCCACCACGGTCTCCTGGACCGGCACCCCGCCCACCGCCACCAACCTGGCGCTCGGCCGACCGGCCACCGCGTCCGGCCGGTGCAACGCCGACGAGACGGCCGCCAAGGCGGTCAACGGCAGCGTCAGCGGTGGCAACGGCGACAAGTGGTGCACCCTGACGTCGGGCAAGTGGCTGGAGGTCGACCTGGGTTCGGCCCGTGCGCTGTCCGGGTTCGTGGTCAAGCACGCCTCGGCGGGCGGGGAGAGCTCCTCCTACAACACCCGCGACTTCACCGTGCAGGTCCGCTCGGCGAGCACCGACCCGTGGACCACCGTCGCGACCGTGACCGGCAACACCGCCGGCACCACCACCCACCCGGTGAACACCACGGCCCGCTACGTGCGCCTGGTCGTCACCAGGCCCACCCAGACCACCGACCCCGCCGCCCGCATCTACGAGTTCGAGGCCTGGGGCGCGTAGCCCCGTCGGAGGAAGGACCACCCCCGTGTCGGTCACCATCACCGCCGTCGACAGCACGGACCTCTTCACCGGCCCCGAGGACGCGCCGCGTCAACTGCTGCGCGTCACCCTCGACGGCCCGTCCGCCCGGATCACCGTCACCGGTCCCGGGGTGTCCGGCGAGGCGGTCGGCACGGGGACGGTCGAAGTCCCCCTGGAGATCGGCGCGGCCGCCGCGCCGGGGCAGCGGCTCCCGGTCGAGGTGCGGGCCGGCGACGCCCGCGCCGAGGCCGAGGTCGAGGTCGCCGAGCCCGGCTGGACGATGTACCTCGTCCCGCACTTCCACTACGACCCGGTCTGGTGGAACACCCAGGCCGCCTACACCGCCCCGTGGGAGCTGCTCTCCGGCGACGCCACCACCCGGCCGCTCTGGGAGCACAACGGGTTCGCCCTGGTCGACGCCCACCTGGACCTCGCGTTGCGCGACCCGGTGTACCGCTTCGTCCTCGCCGAAGTCGACTACCTGAAGCCCTACTTCGACCAGCACCCGGAGCGCCGCGAGACGCTGCGGCACCTGCTGGAGCGCGGGCAGGTGGAGCTCGTCGGCGGCACCTACAACGAGCCCAGCACCAACCTCACCGGGGCCGAGAGCACCATCCGCAACATCGTCCTCGGCATCGGCTACCAGCGCGACGTCCTCGGCGGCGACCCGCGGACCGCCTGGCAGCTCGACGTGTTCGGCCACGACCCGCAGTTCCCCGGCCTGCTGGCCGCCGCCGGGCTCACCGGCAGCGCCTGGGCGCGCGGGCCGTTCCACCAGTGGGGGCCGATCCAGAAGAACTTCCGGGCGGCCAAGGACGACGCCCGGGTGATGCAGTTCCCGAGCGAGTTCGAGTGGATCCCGCCCTCCGGCGAGGGTGTGCTCACCCATTACATGCCCCACCACTACTCGGCAGGCTGGTGGATGGACTCCTCGCCGGACCTGGCCGCCGCCGAGCAGGCCGTCTACGACCTGTACCGCAAGCTCAAGCCGGTCGGCGCGACGAAGAACCTGCTGCTGCCGGTGGGCACGGACTACACCCCGCCGAACCGCTGGGTCACCGCGATCCACCGCTCGTGGGCCGCGAAGTACCTCTGGCCGCGGTTCGTCTGCGGCACTCCGCGCGACTTCCTGGACGCCGTCCGCGCCGAGCAGGCGGCGAGCGGCCGGCGGCCGAGCCCGCAGTCCCGGGACATGAACCCGGTCTACACCGGCAAGGACGTCTCCTACATCGACACCAAGCAGGCGCAGCGGGCCGTCGAGGTGGCCGCCGTCGACGCCGAGAAGCTGGCGACCCTGGCCATGGTGCACGGGCTCGGGCGGTACCCCTCGGCCGCGCTGGACAAGGTCTGGCGGCACCTGGCGAGCGGCGCCCACCACGACGCGATCACCGGCTCGGAATCCGACCAGGTCTACCTCGACCTGCTCGGCGGCTGGCGGGAGGCGTACGACCTGGCCACCGACGTGCGGGACCGGTCGCTGGCGGCGCTCACGGCGCGGATCGACACGACGGGCGTGGGGGAGGCGGTGGTCGTCGCCAACACGCTGTCCTTCGACCGGACCGACCTGGTCGCCGTCCGGCTGCCGGCGGGGCTCCGGTCGGTGCGGGTGCTGGACGACACCGGCTCCACCGTGCCGAGTTCGGTCGACCGGGGCACGCTGCGGTTCCTGGCCGCCGACGTGCCGGCGCTGGGCTGGCGGACGTGGCGGCTGCTGGGCGGCCCGGCCGAGGACGCCGGCGGGGCCGGGAACACCACCGGCGCGGGCCGGGACACCGGCTGGTCGGCGGCCGACGGCCGCACCATCGCCAACGCCCGGTACCGGGTCACCGCCGATCCGGCCCGTGGAGGTTGCCTGACCTCGATCCACGATCGACTGTGCGGAAGGGAGTTGATCCAGGCCGGCCGGGTCGGCAACGAGCTGCGGGTCCACGAGGAGTACCCGCAGCACCCCGACTTCGGCGAGGGCCCGTGGCACCTGGCCCCCAGGGGGCCGGTCCGGGGCTCGGCCGAGCAGCCGGCGAGCGTCCGGCGGGAGACCTGCCCGCTGGGGGAACGGCTGGTGGTCGCCGGGACGGTGGACGGCATCCGCTACGAGCAGACGGTGACGCTGTGGCACGGCCTCGACCGGATCGACTGCCGGACCAGGGTGGTCGACCACGCGGGCGCCGACCGCCTGCTGCGGCTGCGCTTCCCGGTCGACCTGCCCGGGGCACGCCCGGTCAGCGAGGTGGCCGGGGCGGTCGTCGGCCGCGGCTTCGCCCGGCCCGAGGCCGACTCCGCCGAGGCTCCGTGGACGCTGGACAACCCCGCCCACACCTGGTTCGGCCTCGGCGCCACCGCCCGGGTGGTGCTCACCGACCCGGCCGGCGCGGTGGTCGGCGAACGGGCCCTGGGCGTGGCCGAGGTGGTCGTCCCCGCGCTGGACGCCGCCGCCGACGCCCGCGCGCTGGTGGTGGCGCTCGCCCGGGTCGGCGTGACCGCGACCACCTCCGCCGCCGACTGGGCCCGTTACGGGTGGCTGGACGTCGACTCCAACCTGCCGGACTTCCGGATCGTCCTCGGCGGACCGGACGTCAACGACGCGGCGCGCGAGCTGATCCGGCGCGCGGGCGAGGAGTTCGCGGCCGCACTCGAGGCGCACGGCGCCGTCTGGATCCCGGCCGGGGAGGGTGGTGGAGCCGGCGCGGACCTGCGTGACCTGCGGGCACTCCCGGCACTGGTCGTCACCGATCCGGACGCGCTGGCCACGGACCTCGCGGACGCCCGGATCAGCGCCGTCTGCCCGGCCCCGACCACGGAGCAACTGGCCGACCACACGGTGGCATTGCTCACCTTCGGCCTGCCCGGGTTCGCCGTCGACGCCACCGGCGGGCTCCACCTGTCGCTGCTGCGTTCGTGCACCGGCTGGCCGTCCGGCGTCTGGATCGACCCGCCCCGGCGCACCGTGCCCGACGGCTCCTCCTTCCAACTCCAGCACTGGACGCACGAGTTCGAGTACGCGCTGGTGGGCGGCGCGGGCGACTGGCGGGCCGGGACCCTGCCCGCCCGCGGCCAGGAGTTCAACCACCCGCTGTACGCCCGGCTCACCCCGGCCCAGGACGGCCCGTTGCCCCCCACCCTCTCCTGGCTGCGCGTCGAACCGGCGCGCGAGGTGCTGGTCGGCGCCCTGAAGCCGGCCGGAAACCCCCTCGCCCACGGCTCGGCGGCGCCCGTGGGGGAGCGGCTCACGCTCCGGCTGGTGGAGGCCACCGGCCTGGGCCGCACGGTCTCCCTCGGCGGGGCGCTCGGCCTGGCCGACCTGCACCGGGCCGACCTGCTGGAGCGGCCGACCCGCCCGGAGGACCTGAGCCTGGCGGGCTCGCAGATCGTCACCGTGCTGGCCCGGCCCGGCGTCACCGCCGATCCGGGCGGTCCGGTCCTCGGCGCGGTCGCCGAGGCCGCCCAGCCGGTGCACGCACGGTACTGGCTGCACAACCGGGGCCCGGCGCCGCTCGGCTACCTGCCGGTGTCGGTCGGCGTCTCGCCGGGACTGCTCCGGACGGCGGGCGAGCCCGTCGAACTCTCGGTGGTCCTCGCCTCCCAGCTGCGGGACGCCGCCGCCGAGGGAACCGCCACCGTGCTGGCGCCCGAGGGCTGGACGGCGAGCCGGCAGGCCCGGCCCTACCGGCTGGAGGCCGGCGGCCACCTGCGGTTCCCGGTCGAGCTCACCCCGCCCGCCGGGGTGGAGCCCGGCCTGTACTTCGCCGCCGTCCGGATCGGGCACGACGGGCAGGAGATCGAGGACGTCGCCACCGTCGCGGTGGGCGACCTGCCCGAGCTGCTGCCGGCGCCCGGCGCGGCGCCCGAGGACTGGACCGCCGCCCAGGGCACCACCTCCCCGGTGGGCC
>NZ_JAKNTA010000004.1:530103-736082 GCF_022288725.1 Kitasatospora sp. A2-31
ACGCCCCACGTCCGGAGGGCGGCCGGACGGTTGTGGTTGAAATGTGATCTATTTCTGTGCGGGCGATGAGTGGTTGGTGGTCTCATGGGCCAATGACCTACGCGTACCCGCCGCCGGCTGCCGCTCCGACCCGCCCGTGGTGGCGCCGACCTGCGGCGATCGTCCTGTCCCTGCTCTTCGTGCCGCCGCTCGGCCTGGTGCTGGTGTGGACCTCGCTCTGGCAGCGGCCGGTGAAGATCGCCGTCAGCGTGATCGGCGGGATCTACTGCCTGATCTGGTTCGGTGCGGTGCTCGCCGACCCGAAGCCCAGCCGTACCGAGCTCGTCCAGCCGGCCGCGGCGGCCACCTCGTCCGCCGCCGCCCCGGCCCCGAGCCCGACGGTCACGCCGGCCCCCACCCCGACACCCGCCCTCACGCCCACCGCCACGCCCACCCCCACGCCGACCGCCACGGCCACGCCCGCTCCGACGCCGACGCCGAAGGCGGCTCCGGCGGTCACGCCCACGCCGACCGCCGCGTCGCCCGTGTACTACACGAACTGCGCGGCCGCCCGGGCGGCCGGTGTCGCGCCGCTGCACCGGGGCGACGCCGGGTACCGCGCGGGCCTGGACGCGGACGGCGACGGCGTCGCCTGCGAGGCCTCCGCCGCGAGCGGAGGTTCGTCCTCCGGCTCGGGCTCCTCCTCCGGCTCGGGAGCCGCCACGAGCGGCGGTTCGTCCTCCTCCGGCGGCTCCACGTCCGGCACGGACTCGTCCACGAGCGGCGGCTCGTCCTCCGGCGGCGGGTCGGCCGCCTCGGGCTCCAGCGGTGGCGGAGCGGCGCCGTACTACGCCAACTGTGCGGCCGCCCGCGCCGCCGGCGCGGCTCCGCTGCACCGCGGCGACGCGGGGTACCGCGCGGGGCTCGACCGCGACAACGACGGCGTCGCCTGCGAGTGACCGCCGCCCCGGGCGGGCCCCGGCCGTCGTGCGCGGCACGGGGCACGCCCGCACCGCCGCGGTGACGGAGATCCCCGGGTCGCCGGCGCCCCGCGGGCGCGGAGCCGGCCGGCCCGGTCCCCGCGCGGTACCCGGGGCCGCCTCGCCCTCGGATGCACCGAAACCTCCGCCGTGCCGGATAGTTGACCAGGTGGCTGATCGTGGAACGGAGCGGAGAGGGCAGTCGATGGAGTTCGAGGACAGGGTGCCGTTCGTGGTCCGGCTGGAGGCCGAGGACCGGCAGGCTCTGTTCGCCTGCGGCACCCCGATGGTGTTCCCCGTCCGTCAGGTGCTGCTGCGCGAGCACGAGCCGTCGGCGCACGTCCTGATTCTGCTGTCCGGCTGGACCAAGGTGACATCGGCGGCCGCCAACGGCTACGAGGCGCTGCTCGCCCTGCGAGGGCCGGGCGACATCATCGGAGAGGCGGCGGCGCTCAGCGGCCGGCAGCGGTCGGCGACGGTCACCGCACTCGGACGGGTGGAAGCACTCGCGGTCGACGCCGACCGGTTCGGTGCCCTGCTCGACGAGCGGCCCGCGATCTCCAGGCAGTTGCTCGCGCTGACCGCGGACCGGATGCGCGACAGCGACCGGCGCCGAGTGCAGTTCGCGGCGCTGAACGTCCAGGAACGGCTGGCGCTCCTCCTGCTGGAGCTGATCCGTACCCACGGGAGGGAGACCCAGGACGGCGTGCAGTTGACGCCCGGGCTCACCCAGAGCGAGCTCGCCGGCTCGGTGGGCGCCTCCAGGGAGGCGGTGGCGCGCCTGTTGAAGGGGCTGCGTGAGCGCGGGATCGTCCGCACCGAACGGCGAGGTCTCGTGGTGATCCGGCCGGAGGTCCTGCGATTGATGGCGCGCCAGGCCGGGGTCTGACGCTCCGTCGGACACCGGACCGACGACTCGTCGGATCCCGTCGCCCCGGACTCCTTCTGTGTACACGGTCACATGGCGAGTGTGCTAGGTTCCGTCGCCTCACACTCCGTCTCCCTGGCATCTTTTGGGTGTTCAGACGGGCCGGTGTGCGGCCCGTGTTCCCAGTGGAAGGCAGCACATGCCCGAGCCTGTCAACCGGACGATCCTGCTCCTCGACATCGAGCGGTTCAGCCGCCGTGACGACGTGGTGCAGGCCGTCCTGCGGCGAACCCTCAAGTCGGTCGTGGACCAGACGCTGCTGTCCGCCGGGGTGGAGGTCACCCAGCAGTACCGCGAGGACCGCGGCGACGGCCTGATCGTGCTGCTCGGCGGCGAGGTGGCCAAGACGGCCGTCCTGCGCGCCCTCCTCACGGTCACGCCCGAACTGCTGCACGAGCACAACCGGCTCGCCTCCCGGGGCGCTCAGATGCGACTGCGGATGGTGCTGGCGGCCGGCGAGATCGCCCACGACCCGCAGACCGGCACGGCCGGCGGCCTCGTCGGGCACGACCTCAACCAGTCGTTCCGGCTGCTCGACTCCGACGCCCTGCGCACGGCGCTCGCCGAGCGGGTCGACGCCGAGTGCGTGCTGATGGTGAGCCCGGTGGTGTACGACGGCGTGGTGCGGCACGGGCACCGGGGAGTGCGGCCCGAACACTTCCGGCGCACCGAGGTCGCGGTCAAGGACGGCGTCCTCGACGCGTGGCTGCACCGCGGCGGCGAGCAGGCCGCGGCACCCGGCGCCGGCGGAGCGGAGGAACCGGCCCGACCCGGGCGGCCCGACGGCGGCCCGACCGGCGCCGGCGCCGGCGTCTCGGCGGCGGCGCCCGCGGCGCCCCGGTCCGGGGCGGCGGAGCGGCCGGGGGCGGTCTTCCACTTCCACGGCGCGCCGGTCGTGCACGGCTCCGTCGTCGGCGGTGACCAGCACGGCGTCAGCGGGGGCCGGGTGACGGGCGACGTGGTCCTCGGCGGCTCCGTCCGCAGGGGCGTCGGTGAGGACGGCCCGCACGCCGGGAGCGCGTCGTGAACCTCCTCCACGGGCACTCGGCCGCCCCCGCCGGCGGCGCGGTCGACGCGGGGCCGTACCCTGATGACGCTCAGGTGGCGGGCGGCCCGGCGGCCGGACCGGATGATCCCGACGGCCCCGCCGAGGCCTCCGAGGAGCACGCCTGGGACTCCCGGCGCGACCTGTACCGGCACACCCCGGGCATTCTGCTCGGCCACTCCGCCCGCCTCGGCGGTTCCCTGATCGGAGGGGACCAGCACGGTGTGAGCGGCGGGCACGTCACCGGTGACGTCATCCTCGGCGGCAGCAAGGTGGAGTACCACCTGGGCGGGGACGCCGAGGAGCGGTCCGGCGAGATCCCTGCCGCCGAGGTGGAGGCGCTGGCGGTGCACTTCGTCTACCCGGCCGCTCCGCAGGACGATGCGGCCGGACCGGACGGGCCGGGCGACGGCGCCCCCGGAACGGGGCCGGTGCAAGGACCCGCCGTCGATCCCGGCCCCGGCGCGTGGCCGCCCGGCAGCCCGTTCGGCGTGGCCCTGGCCCAACTCCTGGAGCACCGGGTCGCGGTGATCTCCGGCCCGGCGACCACCGGCCGCCGCTCCGCCGCCATGATGCTGCTGCGCGCCGCCGGATCCACCTCCTACCGGGCGCTCGATCCGGCACTCACGCCCGGCAGGCTGGCCGGGGAACTGCGCGAGGGCTGCGGCCACCTGCTGGCGGACTTCGCCACCGGGCCCGAGCGGCCGCTGCGTGAGCACCACCTGCGCGGCCTGAGCGAGAAGTTGCGCGCCCTCGACGGCCACCTCGTCATCGTGGTCGGGCCGCACCCCGTACTGCACGGCGGCATCGGGCACGTCCCGTGGCAGCCGCCCGAGCCCGCGGAACTCCTCCGCGGACACCTGCGCGGCCGGGACCTCGCCGGGCACGGGGTCGAGGAACTCCTCGACCTGCCCGCCGTCCGGTCCGTCCTCGGCCACCGGCGGCCGGTGGCCGAGCTGGCCTCCTTCGCGGACCGGATCGCCGAGTACGCGCGCGGCCACCTCTCCCTCCAGGGCCTCGCCGGCTTCGGCCACTACGCGGCCGAGCAGCAGGTGCGCGAATGGTTCGACAGTGCCGAACAGTCCCTGCACGACAAGGCTTTCCTGATCGCGCTGGCCGCCTTCGACGAGGCCCCGTACCCGCTCACCGCCGAGCTGAGCGACGTGCTCTACGGGCTCCTCCAACGGATCGAGGATCCGGCGGAGCCGGCCCGCATCCCGGTCTTCGGCACCTCGAGTGCCCAGCGGGTGGAACGGGCGCACGCCGACCGGTACGAGGAGGCCGAGGAGACGGAGTGGGGCCCGGTGCTCCAGACCAAGATCCAGTTCCGGGACCGGCTGACCGCCCTCACGCTGCTCCGTGAGGTCTGGATCGGCCACCCGTCGGCCCGCCCGGCGCTGGTGGCCTGGCTCCGCCGGCTCGCCGTCGACCCGCGCCCGCTGGTCAGGACCCGGGCCGCCTCGACGGCCGCCGTGCTCGCCCGGACCGACCTCCCCTCGGCCATGGCCCTGCTCGTCCGCCCGTGGGCGGCGGACCGGCGGTTCCGTGCCCGGCTCGCCGCCGCCAACGCCCTGACGCTGGCCCACCACCTGGACACGCCGCACGTGCCCCGCATCCTGCGCGAGTGGTGCACCTCCGACGACCACCGGCTGCGCTGGACCGCCGTGCGCACCTACGCGCTGGTGGGGGACTCCTTCCCGGGCGAGGCCGTGACCGCCCTGGTGGCCGCGGTCCGGGCACTGGAGAAGCGCGGGAAGCCGGCGCCCGGGTGGCCCCAGGAACTGGACGAACTCGCCGACTCGGCTGCGTCGCTGCTGCTCGCCGCGGGGCAGGGCGCACCCGGCCGGGCCGACGGCGGTTCGGACGGCGTCCGGACGGCCCGCGCCGGGACGGGCGGGAGCGAACCCGGGGCGGACCGCAGCGGTGCGGCGCCGAACGCTGCCACGGACCCCGTCGACGGGCTCTGGCCGACGCTGCTGCCGCTGCCACCGCGAGGGCTGCACCGGGACTTCGTCCTGCGCACGGTGGTCTACGCCTGCGGCCCCACCGACGGCGAACGCGGAACCGGCCGCCCGCTCCTGCTGGACCACTTCGGCCGGGCCGAGCGCGCCCCCGGAACCCCCGGTGCCCTCCTGCGGCAGTCGGTCGCCGGCCTCCTGCGGGCCGTGCTGAACGACCCGACGTGTTCCCCCTCCGGGCTGGTCGCCCTGCGCAGGTGGGTCACGGCCGCCGACACCGACCCGGACGCCGAACAAGCCCTCGCCGACCTGCTGCCGATGCTGGCCGCCTCGGTCGAGGACACCAGGCGACTCGCGTACCTGCTGGAGAACCTGCGCGGCGGACCGTCCGATCCGGTGCCGTCGGTCGCTGTCCGGCTGCGCGCGACGCTGCCCGGGGGTGCTCCGGTGGGGGCGGAGTCCGCTCCGCGGCCCTCGCCGGTGCCGTCACCGCGGTCCTAGCCGGGGGCGCCGGCGCGTACCACTGCCCCTCTCGAACCGCCGACCGCAGCCCGACCGGGCCACCGGCCCGGCGGTGCCCCTGCCCCCTGCCCGTGCCCCTGCCCCGTGCCCCCGCGCCACGCGACGTGCCTTCGCCGTCCGCCACCAGTCCGCCGGCAGTCCGAACCATCCGATGGAGAGCAACACCATGATGAGCCAGCCACCGCAGTGGCAGCAGAACGCGAACCGCGGCACGCACCTGGTCGACCCGGTCGTCACGATCCAGGAGCTGTCCCGCTTCAAGCCGCTGCGCACCACCCGCATCGACTACGCCCTGGTCTTCACGACGGCGCAGGGAGGTCTGGACACCTACCTCCCGCCGCGGCGTCCCAGCCGTACCGAGCTCGCCACCAAGCGGTGGAACAGCGTGTACGAGGTGGACATGGGCCTGCACGAGGTGGCCACCGCGGTCGAACTCCCCAGCAGTAACGAGGCCTTCCTGTTCGACGTGTCGCTGAACTTCAGCTGGCGGGTCGCGGACCCGGCCGCCTTCGTCGCCAGTGGCGAGCGGGACGTGCCCGCCATGGTGCAGCGGATCTGCGACACCCTGATGCGGCCGCTGCTGCGCGGGTACGCGATGGAGGACAGCGCCGCGGCCGAGAAGGCGGTGCAGGAACTCCTCGGCTCGTCCGGGCCGCTCGGCGCGGAGGCCGGGCTCCACGTGCGCTGCACCGTTCAGATCCGCCGGGACGAGGCCGCGCTGGACCACGCACGCGAGCTGCGCGAGCTCGAGTACGCCCGGCAGAAGCTGGATCCGCAGCACGAACTGCGCATGCGGGAGGACGAGTTGGCCGCCGAACGGGCGCTCGCCCAGGGGCGTCACCAGCACTGGATCGAATCGCAGAACCAGGAACTCGGCCACGAAAGGCAGTTGGCCCGCGGGCGGCAGGAGCTGGAGCTGCAGGAGATCGAGGTGAAGAAGATCGAGTACTACGCCTACTGGCTGGAGCGCGGTGGGCCGGGGGCGATGGCCTTCCAGCTGGCCCGTCACCCGGAGGACGCCCGGCTGGTGATGGAGAACCTCCGGGAGGACCAGCTCCGGGCGATGCAGAACCAGTTGCAGGTCGCGATGCAGGCGCTCGGCGGCGGCCCCGGCGGGCTGGAGGAACACCAGCTGGACGAGCCGCGGCGGTTGGCGGCCAACGTGATCCGCGAAGTCCTGAGCACGAAGCTCGTGCCGGCGGCTCCGCTCGGGCGGTCCGAGGTGGAAGGCACGCCCCACCCGGGGCCCGCCGCCGGTGGCGAGGACTTCCCGCTCCTGCCGCCGCAGCCCGCCGCCCCGGCCACCGAGGCCGGCCGGGGGACCGCTGCCGCAGGGGCGGACCCCGCGGACGGCGGGCCGGTCTTCGGCTACCACGTTCCGACCCCGCCGGCAGCCCCGTGACGCGGCCGGCGCCGGAGCCGACCGCGACGCGGGTGGGCTCGGACCCGGACCCGTCCGCCACCCGGGCCGCCGCCGCCCGCACGGCCGAGCGCCTGGTCACCGATCTCCGCCAGGAGACGGCCAGGGCGGACACCAAGGGCTCCGTGCTGGTGGGCGCCCAGGGGATGGCCGCCGCGGCCTTCGTGGGCATCCTCACCGGGCGCGGCTGGGATCCGGCCGACCTCTCCGTCGGCGGACGGCTGCTCTGGTGGTCGGGGGTGGCCTGCTTCCTGGCCTCGACGGGCGCCCTGCTCATGGCGGTGATCCCGCGCTACCGGACGGGTGTCTGGCGGCCGGGCATGCCCCTCACCCATTTCGCCGACATCCGAAGTGCCGCCGGCCACGGTCCGGCGGCGCTCGAGCAGGCCCTCCGTGAGACCGACCGGGCACCGCTCGCCGCCGCGCTCTCCGCGCTCACCGAGAACAGCCGGATCGTCGCGGGCAAGTACCGGTGGCTGCGGGCGGGCATGATCTGCTTCACGGCCGCCCTGGTCCTGCTGCCCGCCGCGTTCCTCGCGGGCTGACGCCGCTGGCCCTCCCGCCCACTCCCTCACCTGATCGACCTGCCACAGAGGTGCCCGTCATGTCCGTCCACGAACCGCACCCGGCCCAGCCCCTGCGCCGGGCCGATGAGCCGCCACCCGCCTACCCGGGTGAGCCCGCTCCGGCGTACCCGGGGGAGGCCGTCCCGGTGTACCCCGGTGAGCCCGCTCCGGCGTACCCGGGGGAGGCCGTCCCGGTGTACCCCGGCGAGCCTGCTCCGGCGTATCCGGGGGAGGCCGTCCCGGTGTACCCCCGCGAGCCGGTCCCGGCGTATCCGGGGGAGGCCGCCCCGGTGTACCCCCGCGAGCCTGCCCCCGCGTACCCGGGCGAACCGGCACCGCCGTATCCCGGCGGACCGGAACCGGAACCGGCAGCGGTGCCGTCGACGACAGGACCGCTGCCGCCACGGTTGACCGGGGAACCGCCGCCGTACCCCGGCCCACCCTCCGGGACCGCGTCGACGGCCGACCGGGACCCCGCCGCCCGCCCGGTCCCGCCGCTGCCACCGGTCCCGGCCGTCCCGGAACCGCCCCGGCTGCCGCCGGCCACGCCCCGTGCTCCGTTCGAGCAGCCGGACGTCCCCTCCCGGCTGGGTCTACCGGCCCACCAGGACGATCTGCTCCTGCAGTCGGGCCGCAAACACCTGAAGTCACGTGAACGGGGCGCGGACGGCGCCGCCGTCCTGCAGCTCGTGGTCACCCTCCCGACGGCGTCGATCAGCCTCGGCGTGGTGGCGATCGGCGGTGCGATGGTCAACCCCGTCGTCGGGGTGGTCGCGACGGTGCTCTGGGTGCTTTCCGGGGCCCTGGTGTTCCACCGTCCCACCGAGACGGTGATCGCCCGCCGTCTCCTGGGCATGCGGCGCCCGGGCCCCGCGGAGGCGGGGCGCCTCGCGGAGGTCTGGGAGGAGGTGGCGCGTCGCGCGGGCGTCCGGCCGGGGACCTACGAACTGTGGATCCAGGAGCGGGAGGAGCTCAACGCCACCGCGACGGCCGGTCACATCGTGGCGGTCACCCGCCACGCGATGGACCGTCTCCCCAACTCCCGCCTGGCCGCGATCCTCGCGCACGAACTGGGCCACCACGTGGGCGGTCACACGTGGGCCGGCATGCTGGCGGACTGGTACGCCCTCCCCGCCAGGACGCTCCGGCGGTTGACGGTCCTCGTCCTCGCCCGCCTGGTGAGCTCGTCCGACAGGCGGATCGCCGGCTGTGGCGGGTGCCTCACCCTCGTGGTCGTGGCCTTCGTCCTGGCGGTCGCCGCCGACCTGTGGTGGCTGCTGCTCCCGGCCGCGCTCGCCCCGCTGCTCGTCGCCTGGCTCCACCGCCGTGCCGAGTACCGTGCGGACGACTACGCGGTCGGCCTCGGGTTCGACGTCGAGCTGGCGGAGGTGCTCGCCGAGGAGCACCGCGCGCGGACCGTCGCGCCGGCGCCACCTACGGGGTTCTCGGACGAAGGTACCCCGCAGGGCCAGCCGGAGCCGGCGGGCGCGCCGCGGGGGACATCCGCCCACGCCGATGTGAAGGCCCGGCTCGACCGTCTCCTCGCCGGTGCCGGGACAGCCGCCGGACGCCCGCCCGCCGCCTAGCCGACCCCGCCCGCGGCGGCCGCCGTCCCGGTGGGCGCTGCGGGCGGCCGGTGGCCCTCACCGTCCCCGGTGGGCGCTGATGAGGTCGGCGTAGCGGTGGCCGCTGGTCTTGATGGTGCGGCGCTGGGTGGGATAGTCGACGTGGACCAGGCCGAAGCGCTTGTCGTAGCCGTAGGCCCACTCGAAGTTGTCCAGCAGGGACCAGGCGAAGTAGCCGGCCAGCGGCGCGCCCTGGGCGGTGGCGCGGGCGCACGCGGCGAGGTGCCGTTCGAGGTAGGCGGTGCGCTCGGGGTCGTGGACGGTGCCGTCGGGGGCGACGGTGTCGCGGTAGGCGGAGCCGTTCTCGGTCACATAGATGCGCCGGGCGCCGTACTCGCGGGTGAGCCGCAGCAGCAGTTCCTCCAGGCCGGGGGCGTGCACCTCCCAGGGCATCGCGGTGTGCTCGGGATTGGGGCCGGGGACCTGCCGGAAGTACGGGGCCGGACCGGCCGGGTCGGCGGTGACGACCTGGCGGAAGTAGTAGTTGAGGCCGAGCCAGTCGAGCGGCGCGGCGATCAGGTCGAGGTCGCCGTCGTGCTCCGGCAGGTCGACGCCGTACACCTCGCGCATGTCCTTCGGGTATCCGCGGCCGAGGACGGGGTCCAGCCACCAGCGGTTGACGTGCCCGTCGGCCCGGACGGCGGCGGCGCGGTCGGCCTCGGAGCCGGTGGCCGGTTCGATCGGGCTGAGGTTGTTGACCAGGCCGATCCGGGCACCGCGGACGGTCTCCCGCAGCACCCGCACGGCGAGGCCGTGGCCGAGGTGGAGGTGGTAGGAGGCATGGACGGCGGCGGTGAGGTCGGTGAGGCCGGGAGCCATCGCGCCGTCGAGGTGGCCGATCCAGGCGGAGCAGAGCGGTTCGTTGAGGGTGGCCCAGTCGGTGACCCGGTCGCCGAGGCGGGCGGCGACGGCGGCGGTGTACTCGGCGAACCGCTCGGCGGTCGCGCGTTCCGGCCAGCCGCCGCGGTCCTGTTGGGCCTGGGGGAGGTCCCAGTGGTAGAGGGTGGGGAAGGGCCGGATGCCGGCGGCGAGCAGGCCGTCGACCAGGCGGTCGTAGAAGTCCAGGCCCGCCGGGTTGACCCGGCCGTCGGCATGCGGGACGACGCGGGGCCAGGCGATCGAGAACCGGTAGGCGCCGAGGCCCAGCCGGCGCATCAGCGCGATGTCCTCGGGCCAGCGGTGGTAGTGGTCGCAGGCGGTGTCGCCGGTGTCGCCGTTGGCCACCCGGCCGGGGGTGTGGGCGAAGGTGTCCCAGATGGACGGGGCGCGGCCGTCGGCGTCCGTCGCGCCCTCGATCTGGTAGGCCGCGGTGGCCGCACCCCAGAGAAAGTCGTCGGGCAGGGAGCTCAGCGCGCTGAGGTCGGTCACGGCGGGCCTTTCGGTCACGGTGGGGGTTGTGGTCTCGGCGGAGGTCGCGCTCTCGGCGGGGGTGGTGGTCCCGGCGGGGTCCGGCGCCGGGGAGTCGGTCACTTGACGGCTCCGGCGGTGAGGCCGGCGACCAGGTAGCGCTGGAGCAGCAGGAAGCCCGCGACCACGGGCACGCTCACCACCAGCGAGGCGGCCATCACCTGGTTCCAGTAGACGTCGCTGAGCGTGGCGTAGCCCTGGAGGCCGACCGCGAGGGTGCGGGTCTCGTCGTTCGTCAGCACCGAGGCGAACAGCACCTCGCCCCAGGCGGTCATGAAGGCGTACACGGCGACGGCGACGATGCCCGGCACGGCGGCCGGCACGACGACCCGCAGCAGCGCCCGGAGCGGCCCGCAGCCGTCGACCAGGGCGGCCTCGTCCAGGTCCCGCGGGATCGAGTCGAAGTAGCCGACCAGCATCCAGATCGAGAACGGCAGCGAGAAGGTCAGGTAGGTGAGGATCAGGCCGCCCCGGCTGCCGTACAGCGCGACGCCGGTGGCGTTGCCCACGTTGACGAAGATCAGGAAGAGCGGGAGCAGGAACAGGATGCCGGGGAACATCTGGGTGGAGAGCACCGTCACGGTGAACAGCCGCCGGCCGCGGAAGCGGTAACGACTCACCGCGTACGCCGCGAGGACGGCGACCAGCACCGAGCAGACCGTCGCGCCGCCGGCCACGATCAGCGAGTTGACCAGGTACCGGCCGAGCGGGACGGTGTGCCAGATGTCCAGGTAGGGCCGGAGCGTCACGGTGCTGGGGAGCCAGCGGAACGGCCCCTGGACGTCCCGGAGCGGCTTGAGCGAGCTGCTGAGCATCACCAGGACGGGGACGCCGCTGAAGACGGCGAGCGCGGTCAGGAAGATCCTGCGGAGCCGGCGGAAGGACGCGGGCGGGTCGATCATTGCGCATCCCTTCGGCGCGAGGTGGCGAACAGATGGACGGCGGTCACCAGCAGCAGGAAGAGCAGCAGCAGGACGGACATCGCCGAGCCGGCGCCGAAGTTCCAGGTGACGAAGGAGGACTGGTAGATGTGCACGGAGATCAGGTCCGCCGCCTCCGGTGCAGACCGCCCGAACAGCACGTACGGGGTGTTGAAGTCGTTGAACGTCCAGAGGAAGAGGACCAGGACGAGCACCGTGTTCACCGGGCGCAGCGACGGCAGGGTGATCCGGCGGATCTGCTGCCAGACGCCGGCGCCGTCCAGCGCGGCGGCCTCGTAGAGCTCGCGCGGGATGTTCTGCAGGCCCGCCGTGAGGGTGAGGAAGGCGAACGGCCAGCTGCGCCAGACCGAGACGGTGACCAGCGCGGCGAAGCTGTTGTCGCCCAGCAGCCAGAACGGCTTCTCGTCGACCAGGTGCAGCTGGTCGTGGAGGACGTGGTTGATCAGCCCGGTGTCCCGCTGGAACATGAACGACCAGGTGATGACGGCGGCGTAGACCGGCAGCGCGTACGGCAGCAGGAACAGCGCGCGCAGTGCGCCGCGGCCGCGGAAGGAATCCTGCATCATGATCGCGGCCGTGGTGCCGAGCAGCCAGGCGAGGCCGACGGCGAGCACGGTGAAGGTGCAGGTGACCCAGAACGAGTGCAGCAGCGCCCGGCCGACGGGCGCGTGGAAGTCCACCGCCATACGGTAGTTGGCGAGTCCGGCCCAGGGCGCGGCGGACCAGTCCCGCACGAAGAACTGGGTGAGCCGCTTGAGGCTCATCACGATGCCGACCAGCATCGGCACCAGGTGGATCAGCAGTTCGAGGGCGAGGGCGGGGAGCAGCAGCAGGTACGGGAGGGTGCTCGGTCGGAGGCGGGGTCGGAGGCGTTTGCGGATCACGTCAGTTGGCCGGCATCTGCTGCTGGGCCTTGGTGAGTTCGGCCTTCACGGAGTCGTCGGTGGCGGGCTTGCCGGCGGCGGCCGCGGCGAGCAGGTTCTTCACCGCGGTGCCGACCAGCGTCTCGAACTGGCTCTCGTCGGGCACCTGCGGGAGCGGCCGGGCGCCGTCCGCGAGCACGCCGGTGAGGGCCTTGAGCTCGGGGGTGGCGAAGGCCGGGTCGGTCTGCGCCTCCTTGACCGGGGGGATCGAGCCGTACGCCTTGTTGAGCCGGGTCTGCTCCTCCGTCCCGGTCATGAACTCCACGAACTTCAGTGCGCCGTCGGTGTTGCGGGTGCCGCGGAAGACGGCGAGGTTGATGCCGCCGACCATCGAGGTGGTGGCGCGGTCGCCGGTGGCGCCGGCCGGGGCGGGGACGGGCGCGACGCCGTAGTCCTCGGGCTTCATGCCGTGCGAGGCGAGGTTGGCGCCGGCGGTCTGCCACATCAGCATGGCGGCCTTGCCGGTGGCGAAGTCGGTGACGGACTGGTTGTTGGCGTACTCGGCGTTGCCGGGTGCGGTGATCTTCTCGGTGCCGAGGAGGTCGACGTACTGCTTGACGGCGGCGACGGCACCGGGGCCGGCGAAAGTCGGCTTCCCGGCGGCGTCGAAGAAGTCGGTGCCGTGCTGCTTGGCGAGGACGAACGCGTGGTGGACGTTCTCGTTGACGTTGCCGCCCTCCACCACCAGGCCGTACCGGCCGCCGGCGGTGAGCTTCCTCCCGTCGGCGACCAGCTCCTCCCAGGTGGCCGGCGGCTTGTCGAGCCCGGCCTCGGCGAAGAGCTTCCGGTTCCAGTACAGGCCGTAGGCCATCGAGTAGAGCGGGACGGCGGCCGGGTCCTTCCCCGGCGCGCCCGTGGAGGCGAGTGCGGCGGGCAGGAAGCGGTCGCGGCCGCCGATCCGCCCGAACGCCGCCTGGTCGAAGGGCAGCAGCGCGCCGGTGGCCTGCAGCGAGGCGGACCAGGTGTTGCCGATGTTGAGGACGTCCGGGCCCTGGCCGGAGGTGGTCGCCGCGAGGATGCGGTTGAGCAGGTCGGACCACGGGACGACCTCCAGCTTCACCTTGATGCCGGTCTGCTGTTCGAACCGCTTCAGCTCCGGCTCCAGGACCTGGCGGTCGTTCTCCAGGCTGGTGCCCTGGTTGGAGGCCCAGTAGGTGAGTGTGCGCGGGCTGCTGTCGCCCCCGCCGCCGGCGGTGGAACCGCCGCCGCAGGCGGTGGCGGTGAGGACCAGGGTGGCGACCAGGGCGGTGGCCGCGGCGGCTCGGCTCATGGGCATGACCGATGTGCCCCTCTCGGGCTGGTGGGCTGCTTCCGGGGTGAGGTGCGGTGAGGGTGGGGTGGGGCGGGGTGGGGTGGGGCTGGGGTGCGGTGGGGCCGGGGTACTGCGGGGGCGGCCCGCGCCGGGGCCTGCCTGCTCCGGCGCCGGGCTGCTTACGGGTGGACTGCGGTGAGCATCAGGTGCGGTGAAGTCCGTTACTGGAAGACTTACTTCAGGCCGTGATTTAACGTGTGAGAAAAGCTTCCGTCAAGGGTTCGGACAGCGATAGATTCGGGTCAGGAGGGAGATCCCATGACCGTGCGGGGCAAGAAGACGGTGCGTGACCTGCGCAGAGGCAGCCGGTCGGCACTGCTGCGGCGGCTCTACTTCGACGGGCCGCTCAGCCGGCAGGAGCTGGGCGCGGTCACCGGCCTGAGCGCCGGATCGATCAGCAACGTGACCGGCGAGCTGCTCACCGACGGGCTGATCGAGGAGTGCGGCTCGGTGGAGTCCGACGGCGGGCGGCCGCGGATCCTGCTCCGGGTCGCGGCCCGCCGGGCCTTCCTGGTCGGGGTGGACGTCGGCGAGACGCAGGTCCGGGTCGCGCTGTTCGACCTGGCCCGGACGGAGCTGGCCGCCAGCGACCGGCCGCTCTCCGACCAGGGTCACGACGTGGACCACGTGGTCGAGCTGATCCTCGCCGGACTCGCCGAGGTGCTGGAGCGGACCGGCGCCGACCCGGCGGCAGTACTCGGCGTGGGCATCGGCGTCCCGGGCATCGTCGAACAGGGCGACTCCGACCGGGTCGATCCCGGTGTCGTCGTGCACGGTCAGACCGTCGGCTGGGACGCCGTGCCGTTGGGCCGGCTGCTGCGGGCCGGGACCGACCTGCCGCTCTTCGTGGACAACGGCGCCAAGACGCTGGGCCAGGCCGAGATGTGGTTCGGTGCCGGGCGCGGGGTCCGGCACGCGGTGGTGGCCCTGTTCGGCTCCGGCGTCGGCGCCTGCGTGATCGCGGACGGCGCCCGGTTCCGCGGGGCCACCAGCAGCGCGGGGGAGTGGGGCCACACCAAGGTCCACGTCGGCGGCCGGCGCTGCCGGTGCGGCGCGCGCGGCTGCCTGGAGGCGTACGTCGGGGCGGAGGCCCTGCTGGAGCGCTGGGGCGCGGCGCCGCCCGGAGGCGAGAAGGCCGGGCTGGCGGCGCTGCTGGCCGCGGCCGAGGCGGGCGAGCCGGCCGCGGTCGGCCTGCTGGCCGAGGCCGCCGAGTACCTGGGCGCGGCCATCGCCGACCTGGTCAACCTGTTCAACCCCGAGCGGATCGTGATCGGCGGGTGGGCGGGGCTGCTGCTGGGCCCCCGGCTGCTCCCCGGCATCCGGGCGGCGGCCACCGAGTACGCGCTGCGGTTCCCGCGGGAGCAGACCTCGATCGTGCTCGGGACGCTCGGCCCGGAGGCGGTCACCGTCGGGGCGGCGACGCTCCCGCTCTCGGACTTCCTGGACTCCGGCGGGGAGTTCCCGCGCCGCGCCGCCGAGCGCCCGGCGGCGCTGCCCTCGGGCGGACGCTGAGGCGCGGCCGCCGCGTCCGCCGTGCCCCGGCCGTCGCGTCCGCCGTGCCCCGGACGCCGTGTCCGTCGTGCCGCCGGTGACCAGGTGAATCGGCCGAATCCGCCGGCACACAGCCGAGTTCACGCCATGAGGAAAGTCTGCGCGCAGGGTTGACACCCCCGATCGGCAGCCCCGAGACTCCCGATCGGGGGCGCTCCCCGGGCCCGGACGGCGGGTCGGTGGCGCTCCGTCGCACACCCCGGTGACCGGCCGCCGCGGCGGTCCGTGCTGCCCGCACGACCGCCCGGATCCCACCCGCCCCCCGGCCGGCCCCGCCGCTCCCACCGCCCGGCGCCTGCGCTGCGCCGGGCGCGGTCCGGTGTGCCGCCCCCGCACCCACCCACCCCCACCGCAGGAGTAGCCCATGAGGCTGACCTCAGCACGCCCCCGCCGGGGCCCCACCGCCCTGCTCGGCCTGGCGGCCCTGCTGGCCGGCGCCGCCCTGGCCCTCCCCGCGCCGCCCGCCCAGGCCGCGCCCGCCGCCCAGTCCGCGCCGCTCCAGGACCGGGCCGCGGCCGCCGCCTGCGGCACCGACGACGTCGCCCGCGGCCGGCCCGCCACCGCGTCCTCCACCGAGAGCGCCGCCCTGGCCGCGGGCAACGCCGTCGACGGCGACCCGGGCACCCGCTGGTCCTCCGCCTTCGCCGACCCGCAGTGGCTCCAGGTCGACCTCGGCTCCGTCCGGCAGCTCTGCCGCGTCGTGCTCGGCTGGGAGGCCGCCTACGGGCGTTCGTACCAGGTGCAGGCCTCCGACGACGGGGTCGGCTGGCGGACGCTGTACGCCACCGACAGCGGCGCCGGCGGCACCGAGACGCTCGCCGTCTCCGGCAGCGGCCGCTTCGTCCGGTTGAACGGCCTGGCCCGGGGCACCGGTTGGGGCTACTCGCTGTGGAGCATGCAGGTCAACGCCGGTGACGGCGTCCCGCCGGTCCAGGGCGGCGGCGACCTCGGCCCCAACGTGCTGGTCTTCGACCCGGCCACGCCCGGGATCCAGGCCAAGGTCGACGAGGTGTTCCGCAAGCAGGAGGCCAACCAGTTCGGCCCCGAGCGCTACGCCCTGCTCTTCAAGCCGGGCAGCTACGGCAACCTCAACGTCCAACTCGGCTTCTACACCACGATCGCAGGGCTCGGCCTGAAGCCGGACGACACCTCCGTCAACGGGGACGTCACCGTGGACGCCGGTTGGTTCAACGGCAACGCCACCCAGAACTTCTGGCGCTCCGCGGAGAACCTGGCGCTCACCCCGGTCAACGGCACCGACCGCTGGGCCGTCGCCCAGGCCGCGCCGTTCCGCCGGATGCACGTCCGCGGCGGGCTCAACCTCGCTCCGGCCGGCTACGGCTGGGCCAGCGGCGGGTACATCGCGGACAGCCGGATCGACGGCAGCGTGGGCAACTACTCGCAGCAGCAGTGGTACACGCGGGACAGCGCGATCGGCGGCTTCTCCAACGGCGTCTGGAACCAGGTGTTCTCCGGCGTCCAGGGCGCGCCCGCGCAGACCTTCCCCAACCCGCCCTACACCACGCTGGACACCACCCCGGTCTCCCGCGAGAAGCCCTTCCTCTACCTGGACGGCGGCCAGTACAAGGTGTTCGTCCCGGCCAGGCGGACCGATGCCCGCGGCGTCTCCTGGGACGGCACCCCGCAGGGCACCTCGCGCCCGCTCGACCACTTCTACCTGGTCAAGCCCGGTGCCACCGCCGCCACCATCAACGCCGCGCTCGCCCAGGGACTCGACCTGCTCTTCACCCCCGGCGTCTACCACGTCGACCGGCCCATCGAGGTGACCCGGCCGGACACCGTGGTGCTCGGCCTCGGTCTGGCGACGGTCGTCCCGGACAACGGGGTGACGGCGATCAGGGTGGCGGACGTCGACGGTGTCCGGCTGGCCGGCCTGCTGATCGACGCCGGGGCGGTCAACTCGCCCTCGCTGGTGCAGATCGGTCCGGACGGCGCCGCCGCCGACCACGCGGCCGACCCGACCACCCTGCAGGACGTGTTCATCCGCGTCGGTGGGGCCGGCCCCGGCTCGGCGACCGCCGGGATCGTGGTCAACAGCGACGACGTGATCATCGACCACACCTGGATCTGGCGCGCCGACCACGGTGCCGGCGTCGGCTGGACCACCAACCCCGCCGACTACGGCCTGCTGGTCCGCGGCGACGACGTGCTCGCCACGGGCCTGTTCGTCGAGCACTTCAAGAAGTACGACGTGCAGTGGTCCGGCGAGCGCGGGCGGACGGTCTTCTTCCAGAACGAGAAGGCCTACGACGCCCCGAACCAGGCCGCGGTGCAGAACGGCGCGACCAAGGGCTTCGCCGCGTACAAGGTCGACGACGGCGTCACCGTCCACGAGGGGTGGGGCCTCGGCAGTTACTGCTACTTCAACGTGGACCCGACCATCCGGATGGACCACGGTTTCGAGGCGCCGGTCCGGCCGGGCGTGCGGTTCCACGACCTGCTGGTGGTCTCGCTCGGCGGCAAGGGACAGTACGAGCACGTGATCAACGGCACCGGGGCCGCGACCTCGGGGACGTCCACCACCCCGTCGACGGTGGTGTCCTACCCCTGAGGGCCCTCGATCCGTCGAACACCGGTTCCCTCCGCGGCGACTCGACTACGCTGGCCGTGATCACTGCCAAGATCGACCGAGGGGGTCCACCCATGCCGTACGAGCCCGGCGCGAAGGTGAAGCTGACCAGGGACACCCAGGTCACCGGAGACGGCACGGCCGGTAGGGCCGGCCTCCCCGGTCCGCTGTTCCTGGCCCAGGGCCTCGAGGGCGTCGTCACGGGCGTGGCGGCGGGAGCCGGCGGCGCGGCCGAGGCCGCGCTCGCGGCCTTCGACCAGCAGATCGGCGGCGCCCGGTTCGACGGCTTCACGACCCACCTGCTGGATAACCTCCGTCAGCAGGTCATCGGGAACGGGGCGTCCGCCGCCGGCGCCGGGTCACGGACCAGGTACCGGGTGCGTTTCGTGAACGGGTTCGTCCTCGACGGTCTCGAGGAGGACTGGCTGGCCGGAGCCTGAGCGCCCGGCACCGCGCCCCCGCCGCCGGCGGGGGCGCGGTGTCCGTGGCGCGCCCCCGTTCACCCCCCGGTCAGCACCGCCGGCGTGGGCCCGTCGGGGCGGACGGTGATGCTGTACGCGGCGCCGGCCGGGGTGCTCAGGAAGCGGGGCCGGTGAGCGGGGAGCAGGAGTTCGAGCAGCGCGGTGGTCTCCCGGACGGCGAACTGGGTGCCGAGGCAGGCCCGGGCGCCGAGGCCGAACGGGTAGTAGGAGCCCAGGTGCGCCGGCCGGGCGCCGGGCGTGGTGAAGCGGGCCGGGTCGTAGCGTTCCGGGTCGGGCCAGAGGGCCGGATCACGGTGGGTCAGGTAGGGGCTGACGACGATGTCCGTGCCGGCCTCGATCCGGTGTCCCACCAGGGTGTCGTCCTCGGCCGCGTGGCGGGGCAGGATCCATGCGGACGGGTAGAGCCGCAGCGTCTCGTTGACCAGAGCCTGCACCGCCTCCCGCCGTTCGGCGGAGCCCGCCGGCCCGGCCGCCGGCACCCACGCGCGTGCCTCGGGGTAGCGGTCGAGCAGGAGGAAGAGCCAGGTCAGCGTGGTGGCGGTGGTCTCGTGGCCGGCCACCAGCAGGGTGACCAGCTCGTCGCGGATCAGCCGGTCGGTGTACTCGGGGTGCTCCTCCCCGGCCTCGACCAGCACCCGCAGCAGGCCGTCCCCCTCCGGGGCGCGCCGGGCGGCGTCGATCGCGGCGTGCGCGACGGCGTCGATCCGCGCGAGGTCCGCGGCGACCGCGGCCGGAACGCCGGCGCCGTCCGCGGGCAGCGTCGGCATCGCGGCCACCACCCTTGCCACCGCGGCCAGTTCGCGGTCGGTGCGGTCGTCCAACGGGTGACCGGTCAGGGCCCGCCAGATGGTGTCCAGCGCGAAGTGGCGCATCTCCTCGGCGACGTCGAACCGCTCACCGGTACGGGCGTACTGCGCCCAGCGGTCGGCGGTGCGGCGCGCTGCACCGGCGATCCGCTGCTCGTAGCGGCGCATCCCGGTGCCGGTGAACTGGGACTGCAGCAGCCGGCGTTGGCGCTTCCAGGCCTCGCCGGTGGCGCAGAGCACCCCTTCGCCGGCCAGCATCCGGGCCCGGTGCGAGCGCTTGACGTACCGCTCGGGGTGGCGTCCGAGCAGGTGCTGGACGGCCTCCGGGCCGGTCACCAGGACGGTCGGGCGCGGCCCGAGCCGGATCGCGGCCACCCCGCCGAGTTCGCGCTGCGCCTGCGTGAACAGCTCGACCAGGTCGCCCTTGCGGGCCTGCCACCGCGCGACGGCCTCGGCCGGCAGCTCGGGTACGGGCCGACCCGCCCCGGCGGCGGGGCGCGGAACGGGTGCGGAGTGGGCTTCCGTGGCCACGGGGGACTCCTCGTCAGGCCGGCAGGGTCAGAGGCACTGTCGCGCATGACTGTACGTCACCGGGCTCTCACGGTCACCGGTAGCCCGTACGGGCGACCGCGCACATCACCCGACCCTGCGCGCGGCGCTGTTCCACTCGGCCGGCGGACAGGCACGTCGCGTGCGAACCGGTAGCCTTCGGCGTGGCCTGCCCGGCCGTCTTCTCGGTTCGCCCCTTCGGATGGGAGATCGCATGCCCGGGACCGCGCCCACTACGCCCCGCAGGACCGCCGGCAGACCGGCGCGGTGGCTGGCCCCGGCACTGCTGCTGCCGGTACTGGTCGCCTGTGGCGGAGGAGGTGGATCCGACTCCGGGGCGGGCGGGCAGAGCTCGGCGGCCGGTACGGCCGAGCTGGGGGGCACACCCCCGGCCGAGGGGCAGCAGCCCGAGGACCAGCGGACGAAGGCGGGCGGGAACCAGGGCGGGTTCGCCGGCGCCGGCAACGTGTCGGCCAGCGTCACCGGAACCTGGCCCGACCGCATCTTCCTCAGCCTGACGAGTACGGTGACGAGCACGTTCACGGCCACCGTCAAGGATGTCCATGACTGTGCCGGCGGTTCGAAGTCCTCCGCCTCCACGAGCGTCCCGTTCAGCGGGGGCAAGGCGAGCACTCAGGTGAGCCTCTCGGGGCCGAGGCCCGCCACCGAGACGATCAAGATCTGCTTCACCGTGACCGCGGGCGGGAAGAGCCAGCCGGTCAAGGCGGACGGGAAGGTCGACGTGCCGGAAAGCACCGGGACGAGCGGGGGCGGTGGGAACGGCGGCCAGAACGGGGGCGCCACCTCCGGAACCACCTCCGGAAGCAGCGCGAGCAGCAGGAGCACCCCCTGAACCCTGCCGCGGAGGGGCCGTCCTCCCCGGAACCGCCCGTCGAGGCCGAGGAACCCGAGCCCGCCGCCGAACCCCAGCCGTCCCCGGGGCCTTCCCCCGGCCGCTCGTGGAGCAGCTGGCTCGGTCTGATCGCCTCCTGGATCGGGCCGACCACCCTCGTCACCGCGCTGCTGTTCTTCTTCGGCTTCGCCTACACCGACTCGCTCTACAACCACTTCGGTCTGGACGCCGCGACGCTCGGCTTCGGCACCCAGGACCTCCTGCTCCGCAGCTCGCCCGCGCTCTACCTCCCGGCCGGGGTGCTGCTCTGCGGCGCCCTGCTGGCTGCGCTCGCCTACCACTTCGCGACCAGGACCGTCCGCGCCGGAGCCGAGGGGCGCCGGGCAGTCCGTCTGGCCTGCCGGGCCGTCGTGGCACTGGTCGTCCCACTGGTGGTGCTCGGCTTCCTGGCCGGGTTCGAAGTGATCGACGCGGGCCCGATGGGGACCCCGCTGCTGCTCGGCGGCGCGCTCCTGCTGGTCGTGCTCGCCCGGCTGCTCGCCGTCCGCACCACCGACGCCCCCTACCCGCTCACCGGAGAACGGGCGGCGCTCGGCATCAGCCTGGCGCTCATCGTGCTCTGCTCGTTCTGGGCCGCCGGTGGCTTCGCCCATCAGAAGGGGGAGAGCGACGCCGAGCGGCTCGCCGACAACCTTGCGCTGCGCCCGGCCGTCGTCCTCGACACCACCGAGCGGCTCTACCTCCAGTGGTCCGGGGTGGACGAGCGGGCCCTGCCGGACGGGGGAGCGGGGCAGCGGTTCCGCTACCGCTACCGGGGCCTGCGCCTGCTGGCGCAGGTCAACGGCAAGATGTTCCTGATCCCGCGCGACTGGACCTGGGAGGCGGGCAACGTCCTGATCCTCCCGGTCGACGCCAGCGTCCGGATCGCCTTCCACCCGGGGTGATGACACGCCGCCCGACGCGGACGCGGCCGTGCCGCGGGTCGTCCCCCTCGACGACTCCGCGGCACGGCCTGTCCCGCCGTTCGGCAGTGGATCCGTCCGCTCAGATCTGCTGCCAGAGCGCCGGGACGATCGGGGGCTCCCAGCCGACCTGGGCCGTGTGGCCCTGGATGCAGCGGTAGCTCGCACCGTTGAAGGTGACGACGTCACCCGCCCGGTAGGTGGTGCCCGGCGTCCAGGTGCCGCCCGGGTCGGGGTCGGTGCCGACCACCAGCGAGTAGGTGGTGCTGTGGGTGGCCGAGCCGGTGCCGGTCACGGTGAGGGTGTAGGTGCCGGCCGCGGTGCCGGAGCCGACCGCGATGTTCAGCGTCGCGGACCCGCCGGACTGCACCGAGGAGGGGCTGACCGAGGCCGTGACACCGCTCGGCGCGCCCGAGACGGCCAGGTTCACCGTCTGGGCCGACCCGGAGGTGGTGGCCGTGGACACCGTGGCGCTGACCGAGCCGCCCGGGGTGGTGGTGCCCGTCGCCGGGTTCACGGCGATCGAGAAGTCGCTGGTCGGCTGGCCGCCGCCCACCGAGGTCTTCCACAGCGTGTACGCGACGCCGTCGGCGCTGCGGTCCAGCGCGGTGGCGTTGATGTTGCCCGTGGTGTCGCACGCCGAGTGGTAGCAGGAGTCGTACGCGCGGCCCGCGGTGCCGCCCCACTTGGCCGCCTGCGCCGAGGTCTTGGTGGCGCTGGCGCCGGCCGCGTAGCCGGAGGTGGGGATGCCGGCCTGCTGGAACGAGTAGTCGTCCGAGCGGCCCTGGCCCTCGACGTTCTCCTCGGGCTGCACGCCCAGGGAGTCCCAGTAGGCCTTCATCGGCGCCGAGGCGGCGGAGTTGAGGTTGTTGATGAAGTAGCCGGCGTTGGGCGAGCCGACCATGTCGAAGTTGTAGTAGCCCTTGATCGCACTGCGCTGGCCGGCGCTCAGCTGGCCGACGTAGTACTGGGAGCCCTGCAGGCCCTGCTCCTCGCCGGTCCACCAGGCGAACCGGACGTGCCGGGTCAGGCCGGGGTTCTGCTGGGCGAGCACCAGCGCGGTCTCCAGCAGGACGGCCGAGCCGGAGCCGTTGTCGTTGATGCCGGGACCGGCGCCGACGCTGTCCAGGTGGGCGCCGAACATGGTGACCTGGTCGGACGGGCCGCCCGGCCAGTCGGCGACCAGGTTGTTGGACTGGTAGGTGCAGGAGGTGCAGGTCTGCTCGCTGACGGTGTAGCCGGCGGCCTGCAGCCTGCCCTTGATGTAGGCGAGCGACTGGCTGTGTCCGGCGGTGCCGGCCCGGCGGTTGCCGCCGTTCTGCGAGGCGATGGTGTTGAGCTGGGCGAGGTGCGCCTGGACGTTGGCCACGCTGACGTCGGGCGCGTTGCCGCCGGGGTTGCCGCCGCCGACCGTCAGCGTGTACTGAGCGGTGTGGGTGGTCGCGCCGGTGCCCGTCACGGTGATCACGTAGCTGCCCGCCGGGGTCGCGGCCGAGGTCGCGACGGTCATCGTCGCGGAGGAGCCGGCCTGGACCGAGGACGGGCTGAACGAGACCGTGGTGCCCGCGGGCGCGCCGGAGGCGGTCAGGCCGACCGTCTGCGCGGAGCCGGAGACGACCGAGGTGTTGACCGTCGCGGTGGCCGAGGAGCCGGGCTGGACCGAGCCGGTGGCCGGGTTCAGCGTCATCGAGAACTCGGGGCCGGTGCCGGAGCAGGTCGGGTCGCCGCTCTGGGCCGGCACGCTGACCGCGTCCCAGGCCGCCCTGGTGCGGGTGAAGAGGTTGCAGCTCGGGTCGAGGCTCTTCGCCGCGGTCAGGGTGGCGGTGCGGTACCGCTTGTAGGTCATGCCGCTGGTCTTGAGCAGCATGCCGCCGTAGAAGATCCGGCCGGCGTCCTTGATGCCGATGCCGGTCACGGAGGAGTTGTTGCAGGTCGGGCTGGTGGGCTTGCCGCCGCCCGGGTTCGAGCCCTCGGCCAGCAGGTAGAACCAGTGGTTCAGCGGGCCGGCCGCGGCGTGCACCTCGGTGCCGGGGATCGAGCCGGAGTAGCAGTTGGGGTCGTTGTTGACCTGGGAGGGGTTGGCCATGTTCCGGATCGGCCCGCGGCCGACCAGGTTGATCATCTCGCCGACGGTGTAGTCCGGACTGTCGTACGGCGAAGGCTCGTTGGCGTAGGCCTCGGTGAGTGCGCCGAAGATGTCGCCGGTGCCCTCGCCGAGCCCGTTCTCGTTGTTGGCGCCGCCGGGGGTGTACTGGTCGATGCCGTGGCCGAACTCGTGGCCGACCACGTCGATCGCGGCGATCCACTCGTTGGCGTTGTTGTGGCCGATGGAGACGGAGGTGCCGTCCCAGTAGGCGTTGACGTCGTTCAGGCCGACCTTGACCGGCCAGCTGCCGCCGTTGCCGTCGTGCCCGTTGCGGCCCAGCCAGTCGCGGAGCATGTCCCACTCCTTCTGCGCCGCGAACATCACGTCGGCGCAGCCGGTCTCCTTGCTGGTCGGGCTGCCGTTGCCCCAGGAGTCGCTCGACTTGCCGAACACCTGGCCGCTGCTGTAGTCCGCGCAGCTCAGGCCAGGCCGGTTCGGGTCGCGCAGCGAGTACGAGCCGCCGGAGGCGGTGGTGCTGATCGTGACCGGGGCCGGGCCGTTCCACTTGCTGTTCGCGGTACCGGCCTTGACGTCGTCGTAGCTGTCGATCAGCTCGCCGCTGCGGGCGTCGACGAAGACGTGCAGCCGGCTCGGGGCGGTGGCGGACCGCCCGCCCAGTACGGTCTCCCAGGCCAGCCGGCCGGTGCCGTCCTCGACCCGGACCACCAGACGGCGCACCTCGACGCGGTCGACCGCGGCCAGTTGGGTGCGGGCGGTCTTCTCCGCCCGGGCGGCGCTCACCAGCGGTGTGGTGGAGCCGCCGACCGGCCCGGTCGCGGCGGCCTGCAGGCCCCGGACCCTGCCCTGGCCGTCGGCTATCACGACGGCGTCGCCGCCGACCACCGGCAGGCCCTGGTAGCTGCGCTCGTAGGCGACCGAGTAGAGGCCGCCCAGCCACGGGGTGACGGACCGGCGTTCGTAGCTCTCGCCGGGCCCCTTGGCCAGGGCGTCCAGGCCCGCCGCGGCCGCCTGGTCGGCGGCGTTGACGGCGGCGGCCAGCGCGCTCGGCGGCGCGGCGGCGGCCGGTCCCGGATCGGCGGCCGCCTGCCCGACCGCGGTGGCGGTGAGCATGCCGGCCAGGACGGTCAGGGTGGTTCCCGCCGTCAGCAGTCTGCGTTTCATCTCCGAGGCTCCTCGAACGTGGGGGTGCTCGACCGCGGGCCGCGCCTGACTGGCACTCACCGGGGCCGCAGGGGGACGGCCGGTCGGTGGTCCGCGCTCGGGTGCCGGAACCCTCACATGCCGTCATGCCACCGTCAACGGCTGGAGTGCGGTGCTCGTGCAGTTGGCAAGTTCTGTCAAGCTGCGGGTTCTGTGGAGAGGTTGAGACCAAGAGGTTGAGACCAGTCGGCGGTACCGGATGTACGCGGCGGCTCCGGTCGAGTACCGTCCTCGGTGAGGTCCTCGGCAACGGAAGGACCGGACCGGGGGAGCGCGCGAAGGATCGACCGGGAGCGGACTCGGGAGGGCAGCCGTGCACCGCAACCACGCCACTGCACCGGACGCGGCCGACGTACCACCCGTCGCGGAACCGCCGGTTGACGTATCGCCCGTCTCCGGACCGCCGGTTGACCTACCGCCCGTCGCCGGACCGCCCGTCGCCGGACCGCCCGTCGCCGGACCGCCCGTCGCCGGACCGCCCGTCGCCGGACCGCCGGCCGAACCGCTCTGGCGGGCCTTCGGCGCCCGGCTGCGGCACTGGCGACGCCGGGCCGGCCTCACCCAGGCGCAGCTCGGCGCCGCGATCGGCTACGACCACACCGCCGTCAGCAAGTTGGAGCACGGCACCCGCCGGGCCGCCCCCCGGCTCGCCGCCCGCCTCGACGATCTGCTCGCCGCCGACGGAGACCTTCGCGCCGCCTGCCGCCGGGCCGAGGAATGGGGCCGTGAGGCGCCCGCCGCACCGCCCGACTGGGCCCGCCCGCCACTGCCCGACGCCCCCGGCGCCGGCCCCCGGCCCCAGCCCGCGCCGCCGCTCGTACCGCCGCCACCGGTCGTCGACCCGCCCCGGCGCCTCCCGGACTACGGCATGCTCTGCCCGCTGCACGGGGCGGACGGCTGCGCCGTGCCCGCACCCGCCGACGCCGCCGCCCTGCACGCCGCGTTCTGCGCCGCCGACCCCGACACCGCCCCGCCGCTGGACGCCGACACCGCCCACGCCCTGGCCGGCCTGCTCGCGGCCCGGCTCCGCGCCGGCGAGACGCGTGCCGCGCCCGGCAGTGCCGCCGTCGAGGAGACCCTGCGGGTCGTCCTCCGCCGGCTCGCGCGCACCCGCTCCGCCCGCGACCGCCGCCCGCTCGCCCGGCTGGCGGCCGAGTACGCGCACGCCGCCGGCGGCCTGCGGATGCAGCACGGGCGCAACGCCACCGCGATGGCCTGCTTCGACCGCGCGCTCACCTGGGCCGAGCTGGCCGACGACCCGGCCACCCAGGTGGCGGCGCTCAGCGACATGAGCACCCTCGCCCGGCTCGACGGCGACCCGGCCGCCGCCCTCGGCTACGCCGTGGAGATCGGCCGCGCCGCGCCCGGCCGGCACTGGGCCGGTGCGATGTCCCAGGTCGGCCGGGCCCGCGCCTACGCCCTGGCCGGCGACGTCCGGGGGACCGTGCGGCACATCGCCCGCGCCCGGCTCCACCTCGACCACATCGGCGAGCACGACGAGTCCGACGCGCCCTGGCTCTCCATCGCCTCGATGCGCCTGCGGGTCGAGGCCGGCGCCGCGGCCGCGCTGCGCGATGCCGCCGTCGCGGTCGACGACCCCCGGCTGGCGCTGCGCGCCGTGGATGCGGCGGGCACCGCGCTGCGGCTGCTCGCGCCCGACCAACTCCCCACCGCACGGCTGCTCTTCACCATCCGGATCGCCGACTGCCACCTCTGCGCCCACGACCCGCGCACCGCTGCCGAGCTGGTCGGCCCGCTCCTGGCGGAGGCCGCGGTGCTCCCTGCCCTGGTCCGGCACGAACTGCGCGGACTGCTCCACCGGCTGGCCGCCGCCGGGCTGGCGGGATCTTGACGATCGCAGGCGATCACGCCGCTCGTGGGCGGTGCCGGGCAGGCGCGAGGATCGAGGCACCGCCGAACAGGGCGGGCCCCGGTCCCACCGTCGAGGAGCACCCCATGGCTGCCACCACCACCGCTTCGACCGCCACCGCGACCGCGAGCGCCGTGCTGAGCGTTCCCGCCGCCGACCCGGCCGTCGCCGCCGCCCACTACCTCGCCCGCCTCTCCTTCGAGGCCGACGTCTCCGACGTCCACGCCGACCTGGCGGCGGGCGTGCCCGGGGTTGTCGTGGTCGACTCCCGCAACGACGCCGCCTGGTCGCAGGGCCGGATCCCCGGCGCCCTGCACATCCCCACCGCACGGATCGCCGAGCTGGCGCCGCAGCTGATCGGCCGTGACACCACCGTGGTCACCTACTGCTGGGGTCCCGGCTGCAACGGTGCCACCCGCGCCGCGCTGGCCTTCGCCCGGCTCGGGTACGCGGTCAAGGAGATGATCGGCGGCTTCGAGTACTGGGCGCGCGAGGGCTTCGCCTACGACACCGACCACGGCACCGACCGGCGCCCGGTCGACGACCTGACCGCGCCGCGCTCGGGCGTCTCCTGCGCGTGCTGACACCCGCTGCGGCGCCCGGAGACCTGGGCGCGCGCGGAGACACAGCGGAGCTGTTTGATCGGCTTGGCGAAGAGCAAGACCACTGCGCTGCCAAGCTCACTGGCTATCGACTACGGGGCCGGGTGGTGGTTGGTCTGTCACAGCTTCCTCGGCGACACCGAGGTGTTGATGGCGAACGGCGAAAGGCGGGCGATCAGCGAGGTTGCCGTTGGTGACGAAGTCTTGGCGACCGATCCCCAGACGGGCCTGAATGAGTCAAGGCCGGTGACCGAAGTGATCGTGACACCAGCCGACCTGCAGTTCACAGACCTTGAGCTGTCCGCATTCGATATCACCGGAACCGGCGCCGACCAGACGGAGTTCCGAGACCACCACCTGGCATCATCCGTTCTGGAGTCTCACAGCCCAGCGATGGCTTGATGCGCAGGATTTGAGCGTAGGCTCGGAGCTCAGGCGCCCCGACGGAAGCGCCGCGCACGTGACCAAGGTGCGGAACTATTCCGACGGCAAGGTGACTTACAATTTCAGCGTGTCTGAGGTCAGCACGTACTATTGTCCGTTGGCGTGGTGGCGGTTCTTGCACACAATGCAGAGCCGCGATGCATGACCTCGGTCATATTGCAAGACACCCTGCTGACCGATGAAGCGCAGGCGGCAGGGAAGAACCAGAAGGTCCAGCGGGATCTCGACAGTTTGTTCAAGCAGTTGGCCGCAGATAACATGAACCCGGGTAAGGGGACCAAGGCTCTCACCGGAACGGACATCAGCTATGCGCGAGGGCAGAATGGTGGCCGCGTGTTCTTTCGGAACGTAGACGGCGGAATCGAAATCGTTGGTAAGTCGAGCAAGGGCAACGAGCCGAAGGTCATAGGAAGGCTGATGAAGCTCTATGGGAAGCGCTGATCCCCTGTACCGGGTGTCAAACCCCCGGTTCGACGCCCTCTTCATGCTGGGTGCGGACGACTCGGTGGAGACCGTGGACAACGTGGACGCCGAGTTGATCCATCCGGATGGCAGGAGGTGGAGCGCCACCTTCATGACGCTGGACGAGATCTCGCGCGTCATGGATCGGTGGCGTGAGACCGGAGAATGCTTCGAAGGACGGTACTTCCACTGCGATGACCTGGTGATCGTTCGCGACCCCGGGGTCCAGGTGATGGTCGAGGTGTTCGAGCGAATTCTCGACGAGGGCGATCCGGACGATATCCTCCAGCGAATCGAGTGACTCCGACAGGCGGTCGCGACTGAAGTGGGGCGTGTCTTCGAGAAGACCTTCTCGAAGACACGCCCCACTATTGCTTCCCGGCCGAGGCGGTGGCGTTGTCATTACGAAGTCGGCACGCCCGTTTCGCGGAAGTGGAGAAGCGGGGCTGGAGTACCGGCTGGCGCGGTGTGACGTCCGCCGGGTGGACCGCCCCATCCCCCGGGGGTGCAGCTACCTGCACCCCCCGTCGGGCAGCTGGACGCAATGGCCGGGAGCGGCCGGCGCGGAAGAGTCGACCCGGCCCCCGTTCCGAGTCAGTTCACTCTCAATTATGGTGACGGGTGGACGCAAACCTTCTGTCACAGCTTTCTTCCTGACGCCCAGGTGCTGATGGCGAATGGGACACGGAAGCCGATCTCCGATGTCAATCCGGGCGACGAGGTCCTGACAGTGGACGCGGGTTCGCAGGGCAACACGACGAAGACCGTTACCGGCGTCATCGCGACCGGGAGTGATGAGTCGTTCGTGACCGGGGAAGGGCGAGAAGTCCGAGTCGCTCGTGGTGACTGATGCGCGTCCCTTCTGGGTCGCGGGCGAGGACCGTTGGGTGGACGCCGCCCAACTCAAGTCTCCGGGCATGAAGTCCGCATCACTCAGGCCAGTCGACTTTGCGTCCCGTCAGCGCACTTACGACCTCGTTGTCGCTGACACACACGCATACTATGTAGCTGCATTCGAGATGCCCGTGCTAGTGCACAACTGCATGGCCCGGGTCGGGCGATGGATGGGGGAGGATGAGTATCAGAAGATGGTGAGTACGGGTAAGGTCCAAGCGGAGAACAGGGGGCTGGGAACGCATGTCGCCCAGCCGCCGGACGTCGAGGCGCCTACCGGAGGCAGGCGGCCCCCGGATCGATCTACGTCGAGTTCGACGTTCCATGCTCCTGTCTGAAGGTTGGGGGTAAGCCTGGCTGGAAGCTCATACCATTTTTGAGAACCTGAAGACTACGGATCGCTCCGAAAAGCCGTCCTGCGTCGTAAACATCGAGCACGCTGAGCGGGCGCTCCTCGCATCCGGGTGGGCCACCGGTGAGCTTCAGGTCTCGGTGATCGACTACGGCGTGGATCTGGAGCCGCGAGAGCAGTACCGGGTGATCTCCCTCATGCAGGAGGTGGAGCCGATGATGCGGCCCCTAGTCGACTGGATCTCCGGAGCGGCTGAACTCGACTGATGGTGGGGACGGGTCCTCGGATTGTCGAGGACCCGCCCCCACTCGCAATTCGGACGGGTGCGGCTGTGTCCGCCGCGATGGGTGTGGGCGGCGCCTCCCGGGGCCTGGCGTCCCGAGGGGCGCCGCGATTGCTGCCGATGCCTCGAGTAGTGCTTTGTTAGGGGGCTTGTCACATCGTGTGGTCGGTAGTTCTCTGATCGTGCCGGCGCAGGCCCGGTTGGTGGGGAGGGTCAGGCAGATTCTTCTCATGGGCGATGAGCTCCGATGCATCGTCACATCGTGCTGGCATGCCGAGGGTGCGTCCAGCGGCCACCGGACGGATCGAGCGCGAGGGGAGAGGGGGAAGGCGCGGCCGGCCCGCTGACCCGGGCCGGGCTCCGGTCGGGCTCCGCGTCGCCGCGACCTTGCCTCCGCAACATCGCGACCAGACCAATCCGCGGTGTCAACGAACTCGCGGACGAAGGGGGCTGGTGCCCCTGCTCGATGGGGCAACCCCGCAATGCTTCACCGGGTAGGGCGAGGGACGGCAGGAGAAGGCAGTGGCGCACGTGCGGGGCGGGCCGTGGTCCGCAACGGCCATCCCGAGTGAGTACGGCTACTCAGGTGCCGCTGTGCCGGGCCGGGTGAGAATGTCGGACATGATCCCCTGGCCGGTGGACGTCCTGCTCGGCGTGCTGCTGCTCGTCCTGGAGACCGGGGCGGCCCTGAGGTGTGTGCTCAACATCGCCTTCGACCAGTGGCAGCGGTCGAAGGGCGGGCGGCCCGGTTCGAAGGAACGGGGGCCCGCGCTCGTCGTCGTGCCCGTCGTACTGCCGCCCGCGCTTGGTGCAGGTCTGTGGTGGGTGGGGCTGCCGGTCTCGGCCGGCATCCAGTTCGCCGTGCCCGGCGTGCTCGTCCTGCTGCTTGCGGTCCTCGCGGTGACGGGTACCGCCAAGAAGCGTCGCGACAAGCGGGACCGGGAGGCAGCGGCAGCCGAGCGTGACCGCGGGTTGGACATTCCGCCACCCGGCAGCATCGTCGTCCCCTTTCGCTGGGACCCGGAGGCGCAGCGCTACACGGCATCCCTCGAAGGCTTCCCGTTCGGGCCGCCGCTCCGTCCCGGCGGCTTCGACGGCGATCGCCCCGACGAGGGATCAGCCCTCCCACCCGATCAGTAGCCCCGTGCGCCCGGACCGGTCGGTAGGCCAGCTCTCGACGCCGTGGCACGTCACTGCCGACCCCGCCCCCCTTGATGCCCCCGGCGATCCCCGCCACGATGATGGTCACCCATCCGGCGGGTGGCCGTACTCAAGCAGGGTCCGGGCCGTTCCAACCTCCACATGGAGGGCCTGATGCACGAGTTGACCGTCTCCTGCGGCGCGGAGTTCGTCGAGCGCCTGGAGTCGCTGCCCGGGCTGCCGAAGGCCAGCGGGATCACCCGGCTGCTACACCCGGAGGCGGGCGAGCTGCGCCTCGCGTACGAGACGCTGGACCTGCCCACCGACGACGACCAGCGCCTCCTCGTCCACCTCCCGGCCGACGAGGCCACCGCGGCCGCGCTCGACCGCCTCACCGGCCTCCGCCCCGGCGCCCTCCGCGCGGTCTGACACCCCCGGAGGTGCCGGGCCCCCGCGGGCGTGGGCGGTCCGGACCGCTTGGGCGTGCGGTTGCGCGGGCGTGAGTCGTGTACGAATATTCACGGCAGTGCGCACCGCGCGTGACGGCCGGTCACCCGGACGTCCCCGCCGGCGTCGCGGCCGCCGGACAGGTGCGTGAGCATGTGGTCATCGCCCGCCACCCGGGGCCCGGCTCGACCCGGGACCCCGCCCGGGCAGTCCGATGCCGGCGTCCGTGGTCCGCGCGGGCGCCGACCGGGCCGTCACCCGAACGCGGCGGCGTTCGCGCGCAGGCGGCCCTTCCACCGAGCCGGAGCGACCCGCGATGACCGATGCCCCTGGCGTCACCGATGCGACCGACGCCACCGATGCCACCGACTTCCTCGACCTCACCCGCCTCCTGACCGCCGAACCCGCCCCCGACCCGGCGATCGGTGAGGCCTATCGACAGCGCCTCGCCTCGGCCTTCCCCCACGATCTTCCCCGGCTGCTCGACGCCCACCGCAAGGCCGTCACGCAGCCCGACCCGGCCGCCGCACTGCAGTCCGCGCTGGACGCCGACAGCGGGCTGGCCAGGGTGGCCCGGGAGACGATCGCGATCTGGTTCACCGCGGAGTTCACCCGGCCCGACGGTGCCATCGATCCGCCCGGCAGTGCCGAGCAGTACCAGTCCGGCCTGATCTGGCAGGTGATCCGGGCCCATCCCATCTCCCACGCGCCCGAGCTGCCGCCCCCGCTCGGCGGCTACGGCTACTGGGCCCGGCACCCGTGAGTTCCCGGTCCGCGCCGGGTGGCCGGCCCCGGCACCGGCCCCTGCCCGGCGCCGTGCCCGGCCCGGGCGGCCGCCCGGAGCGCCGGCCCGCGCCACGTGGTTCGAACACCTCCGACTCGAACACCTCCGAACCTCCGACCCGAGGACACGCCCATGGACAGCCCGTACGACGTCGTGATCATCGGCGCGGGGGTGGCCGGCGCGCTCTGCGCCTGCGAGCTCAAGAAGGCCAGACCCGACGCCCGCATCCTCCTCCTGGAAGCCGGCGCCAACGGCGTCGACCTCACCGAGCGGGCCGAGTACGTCGAGGCCTACCAGGTCTCCGCCACGCAGCCGACGACCTCCCCCTTCGCCGGCCTGCCCAACAACAAGGACCGCTGGGCGCCCTCCTCCGACGGCACCGGCGATCCGTTCACCATGAACAACTACTACGTCGAGACCGGCCCGGACCTCTTCAAGAGCGGCTTCCAGCGCATGGTAGGCGGCAGCACCTGGGCCTGGCGCGGCAACTGCCCCCGCTTCCTGGCACCGGACTTCGCGCTCAAGTCGACCTACAAGGTCGGTGCGGACTGGCCGCTGGACTACGACGAGCTGGAGCCCTTCTACGCCCGGGCCGAGACGGAGCTGGGCGTCTCCGGCAACCGCGCCGAGTGGGACGGCCTCACCCGCCGCTCCACCGACTTCCCGATGCCCGGCATCGTGCCCAGCTACGGTGACGAGGTGGTGCGGCGCGCCCTGGCCGCGATCCCGGCCATCGACGGCACGCCGGTGACCCTGATCACGAACCCGCAGGCCCGCAACTCCGAGGTGTACCAGGCACGGCCCGCCTGCCGGGGCAACTCCAGCTGCGTCCCGATCTGCCCCTCGGGCGCCAAGTACGACGCCGGGGTGCACGTCAGGCAGGCCCGGAAGCTCGGAGTGGAGTTCCGCACCGGCAGCGTGGCCGTCAAACTGCTGGCCCCCCAGGACGGCGGGCCCGCCACCGTGGTCTTCCGGGACTGGACCACGGCCGACCGGGCGGAGGAGCGGGTGGACGGCCGGCAGGTGGTGCTGGCGCTCGGCGCGGTCGAGACGGCCAAGCTCTGGCTGCTCTCCGAACTGAGGGACGACAGCGACCAGGTCGGCCGCAACCTGATGGACCACCCCACCGAGGAGGTCGTCGGCCTCCTGGGCGAACCGGTCTTCCCGTTCCGCGGCCCGCAGACCACGCTCAGCATCGAGACCTTCCGCGACGGCGCGTTCCGCAAGGCCACCGGCGGCTTCAGGATGACCGTCGGCAACGACGGCTGGGGGCGCACCGAGTCGCCGGCAGCGGCCCTGGACAAGCTGATGTGGAACGCGGACGCGCAGCGGATCAGGACCTTCGGACAGCCGCTGCGCGACGCGCTGGAGCACAAGGTCACCCGGATGCTGCGCTTCAGCTACTCCACCGAGCAACTGCCCGACCGGGACAACCGGGTGACGCTCTCGGCCGAGAAGGACGCCCTCGGGGTGCCCCGGCCCAAGATCGCCTACCGGATCGACGAGTACTCCAAGCGCTCCCTCGCCTACGCCCACAGCGTGGCCCGCCGGATCTGGCAGTACCTGGAGGACACCGCCGGCGCCGACCAGGTCGACCCCAAACAGCCCACCCTCGGCTTCAAGGGCTCCGGCCACACGATGGGCACCATGCGGATGGGCAAGGACCCGAACCGGTCCGTGGTCGACCCGAACGGCCGCGCCCACGGGTACGCGAACGTCTGGGTGATCGGCGCCTCCGTCTTCCCCACCGGCGGAACGGCCAACCCGACCGTCACCGTCGCCGCCCTCACGATCAGGACCGCCGAGAAGCTCGCGGCGGCGCTGTAGGAACCGACGCCGGCCGCCGCCCTCAGCGGGGCGGCGCGACCAGCCCCAGCTCGTACGCGGTGATCACGAGCTGCACCCGGTCCCGCGCGCCCAGTTTGGTGAACAGGCGGGACACGTGTGACTTGGCGGTGGCCACCGAGATGACCAGGTCCTGCGCGATCTCGGCGTTCGAGCGGCCGCGCCCGACCAGCGTGAGCACCTCCCGCTCCCGCTCGGTGATGCCCTCGACCGGCTGCGGCGGGGCCGCGGGGAGGCGCGTGGCCGCCGGCTGCCGGACGAAGTCCGCGATCAGCCGGCGCGTCACCCCCGGCGCGATCAGCGCATCGCCCGCGGCGACCACCCGGACGGCCGCGAGGATGTCGTCCAGCGCCATGTCCTTGACCACGAACCCGCTCGCGCCCGCCCGCAGGGCGCCGTGGACGTGGTCGTCCTCGTCGAAGGTGGTGAGGACGAGGACGCGGGTCGTCCGGCCCTCGGCCGTGATCCGGCGGGTGGCCTCGATCCCGTCCATGCCGGGCATCCGGATGTCCATCACCACGACGTCCGGGGCGAGTTCGGCGGCCAGCCGGACCGCCTCGGCGCCGGTCGCGGCCTCTCCGACGACCTCCAGGTCGGGGTGGTCGGCCATCAGCACGCGCAGGCCGGATCTGACCAGCGGCTGGTCGTCGGCCAGCACGACGCGGACGGGCGTCACCGGGCCGCCTCCGCCGCCGTGGCCTTCGTCGGAGCCGTGGCCGGCACCGCGACGGGTTCGGGCAGCGGAAGCCGCGCCAGCACCCGGAAGCCGCCCTCGGGGCGCGGCCCGACGCTGAGCCGGCCGTGCAGCAGGGCGACCCGTTCGCGCATGCCGACCAGGCCGAAGCCCTGGTCCGGGTTCCGCCCGGGCGCGCGCCGCACGCCGCGTCCGTCGTCGACGACCTCCACGGACAGCTCCTCGTCCCCGTATCCGACGACCACCCGACAGCGGTCGACAGCCGCGTGGCGGACCACGTTGGTCAGCGCCTCCTGCACGATACGGTAGGCCGACAGATCGAGTTCGGGCGGCAGCTGCCGCTGCTCACCGCTTCGCCGGACCTCGACGCGCACACCCGCGTCCGCGGTCGCCGCCGCCAGCCGGTCGAGGTCGGCGAGGCCCGGTGCAGGTGCGGGCGGCTCCCTCCGCGGGTTCGATGCGGCCGAGCCCCGGTCGGCCGCGGCCGGACCGCTCCGACGGAGCGACACGAGCGTGCGCCGCAGGCCCGCCAGCGTCTCCCGGCTGGTGGCCTCGATCGCCGCCAGCGCCTCCCGGGCCGCGGCCGGCTGGGTGTCGATGACCCGCCTCCCCATGCCGGCCTGGATGGCGACGATGCCGATGCTGTGCGCCACCATGTCGTGCAACTCCCGCGCGATCCGGAGGCGTTCGGCCGTGATCGCCTCGGCCACCTCCTGCGACCGCAGGGCCGCCGCGTGATCACGGCGCTCGCGGCTCAGCAGGCCGGCTGCAGCGGCTGCGACGAGCGCGAGCAGCGCGATCACCACGTTGACGGTCAGGTTGTCCCCGTGCGCGAACGCGGCGACGACGAGGAGCTGGACGGTGAACGACCCCGCGCCGGCGACGACGGCCGCCCGGCGGGCGCAGGTGGCGACGACGAAGCCGAGGACGGCGTCCGCCGCCAGATAGGAGAGGAACTGACCCTGGTATCCCACCGCCGGCCGGTCAGGGGCGGCGCCGGAGGTGGACAGCACCACGGCGGTGGCCCCGACCAGCGTGAGGGCCAGTACCGGCAGCGGCTGCCGTCGTACCATCCCGATCAGCAGGGTCGCGGCCAGCAGCGAGCCGACGGCCGGCACCGTCGCGGGCGCTCGTGTCGAGCCCCCGATCAGGAGGAGGACCACGAGGAGGTAGAGCACGCCGCCCGCCCAGGCCGCGGCGGCGTGGCCGGTCAGCGGGGATGCGGCCCTGTGGCCGGAAGGTCGCGGGGGCTCGGCGGTCCGTGCGGCGTCGTCCATGCGGCGAGACTAGCCAGCCGTCATGCGCGCGGCATCGGCCCGGGGATGTAAGCCTGCGGGCGAATGCGGACGGCTCGGGTGCCGCCCCCGGTCCGATGCCCGCGGAGGAGCCCCGGCGGCAGAGTCGTCGGCGTGATCGAAGTCAACGAACTCACCAAGCGATACGGCGACAGGACGGCCGTGGACCGGCTCTCCTTCTCCGTGCGGCCGGGCCGGGTCACCGGATTCCTCGGCCCCAACGGCGCGGGCAAGACCACCACCCTGCGGATGCTCCTCGGCCTGGACGCGCCGACCGGCGGGGCGGCCACGGTCGGCGGCGTGCCGTTTCGCCGTCACCCGCGCGGGCTCCGGCACGCCGGCGCCCTCCTCGATGCCCACCAGGTGCATGGCGGCCGCAGCGCGGCAGCCCACCTGGCGGCGCTGGCGCGCAGCAACGGCATCCCGCTGCGCCGGGTGGAGGCGGTGCTGGGGGAGGTGGGCCTGGCGGACGCGGCGGGCCGCCGGGTCGGCGGGTTCTCGCTCGGGATGAAGCAGCGGCTCGGGATCGCCACCGCGCTGCTCGGGGATCCGCCGGTGCTGATGTTCGACGAGCCGGTCAACGGCATGGATCCGGAGGGCGTGTTGTGGGTGCGCCGGCTGTTCCGGCGGCTGGCCGAGGAGGGGCGGACGGTGTTCCTCTCCAGCCACCTGATGTCGGAGATGGAGAACACCGCTGACGATCTCGTCGTCATCGGCCGAGGTCGATTGATCGCCGCCGAGCCGGTCCGGGACTTCGCGGCCCGCAGCGTGCGGCGCTGCGTCGTGGTGGGCACGCCGCGGGCGGCCGAGCTGTCGACGGTGCTGATCGGCGCGGGTGCGTCGGTCGAGCCGGTGGACGGCTCGGTGGGCGGGGAGCGGATCACCGTGACGGGCCTGCCCGCGGACCGGATCGGTGTGCTGGCCTGCGGGCACGGGATCCCGCTGACCGAACTGACCACCCGCACGGCGTCGTTGGAGGAGGCCTTCATGGAACTCACCGCGGACAGCGTCGAACACCAGGCGGGAGAGCGCCGATGACCACTCGCACTGCTGTGCCACCGGCCCGCTTCGGAGACCTGCTCGCCGCCGAGTGGATCAAGCTGCGGTCCCTGCGCTCCACGGCCTGGACGCTCGCGCTGACCACGGTGTTCGTGGTCGGGTCGGCGGCCGTGGCGGCGCTGGCCGACGTCCGGAACCTTGCCCGCGGGGGTTCGGGTCGGGCGTGGCCCGAGGGCTTCCTGCCCTTTGATGCCTACCCGCCGGCAGGCTACCTGACGTTGATGTTGGTGGCGGGGAGCGCGGGGGCGTTGACCGTGGTGAGCGAGTACGGCACCGGTTCGATCCGGACGACGACTGTGGCGGTGCCGGCGCGGGGGGCCGTGGTGCTGGCGAAGGGGGTCGTGACGGGGGTGGTGTGGACGGTGGCGGGGGCGGTCATCTCGACCGGGTCGTTCCTGGTCTCGCAGGCCGTCCTCGACGGGGAGGGGGTGGGTGTGTCGATCACGCACCCGGGGGTGGCGCGGGCGCTGGTCGCGTCGGCGTCGCTGGCCCCGGTGTGCGGGGTGGTCGGCGTGGGGCTGGGGGTGCTGATCCGGCACGGCGCGATGACGATGGTGAGTAGCGCGTTCCTGTTGCTGATGCTGCCGATGTTGTTCTCGACGAGCTCGCGCTGGTCCGCGGACGTGAACCACGTGACTCTGTTCGCGGCGTGGAAGCGCCTGGTCCAGAACTGGGGCGACTCGCCGGACAATTTGGAGTACACGGCCACAGTGCCCGGCGCGGTGGCAGTGATGGTTCTCTGGCCGCTGGTGGCGGTCGTACTGGCGGTGCTCGCGGTACGGCGCCGCGACGTGTGAGCCGGCGGGAGTGGGAAGTCGGTGGATCCGACTTCCCACTCCGAGTCAGACGGCCCCGAACTCGCCACCACACACAGCATCGACGAACGACTGCCAGGACCTGGCAGGGAAGACCAGGACTGGGCCGCTTGGGTCCTTTGAGTCACGGACCGGTAGGACACCATCGAAGCAGTCGGCGACCTCGATGCACTGCCCTGCGTCGCCGCTGTAGCTACTCTTGCGCCAAGTCGAGCCGCCAAGGCTCATGTTGATAGATCCTTCCGTGCAGCACGGATCATGTCCAAGGACACGGCCCGCATTGGGGCTTCAACCTGGAGCCGATCGTATCGCCTGCGCCAAATGGCAACTGTGGTTCGGTCTCGCTCCAGGAAGCCACGATTCGGAATCTCCGAATAGCCGAGCTGGCTCTCATCCGGCATGGTCAGCAGAGTGACGGCCGTTTGAAACGGGCGGGTGGCCAGCGAGAACGGAACCACCTGCACCAGGACGTTTGGACGGGTAGCCAGGTCTGCGAGGTACTGGAGCTGGTCTCTCATCACGGATGTGCCACCAAGCGACCAGCGAATGACGCTCTCGGCCAATGCTGCGTACAGCAGTGGTGGGTGCGAGCGGTGCAGCAGCTGTTGACGGGCTAGCCGGAAGTTCAGCCGTTCGTCGGCTTGGTCAGGCGTGATCTCGCCGCGCAGAACCGCCTCGGACAGTTCGGCTTGTGCGTATGCGCGAGTCTGAAGTAGCCCAGGAATGAGGGTGATCTCGAAGAGCCGCAGTTCCTTGGCTTTGGCTTCGAGGCCGGCGAACTCGGTGAACCCCTCGGCAAGGCCTGCCGAGTTCGACGCTTGCTGCCACATGAGGGCAAGGGTTCCGTGGGTGGCCAGCGCCTGGTCCGCCGAGCGTGCGAACCTCAGCGAAACCTGCTTCGAGCCAAGTTCCGCGAAGGAGACGGTCGAGTAGTGGAAGCCTATGAGCTTGGCCAGCTGAGATTGAGTGAGACCAGCGGCCTCGCGTGACCTGCGGAGCTGCACGCCGAAGGGCGCCCATCGACCGGATGCGGGATCAAGTTCCTTACGGTTCACCACTGGTGCTCCAACTTGGGCCTCAGGGAAGTCAAGACCAATTCCACGTCCGAGGGTAGCCCTCGCCGGGGCAGGATGGGTACAGAACGTGAAACCCCGACTTCGGAGGGTGTCCATGACGCCGCCTGCTCGCATCCAGCCACCGCCCGGACTCCACGGGTACGGCGTGCGCTGGGACCGCACTGCCCGGCTCTACAGGGTGCGGAACGAGGTCACGGGGGAATGGCTCTGCGGTCCCTCCGGTGAACTCCTCGGCTTCTCCGCCCTCACCGCCGCCACCTCGGCCTGGCGGACCTTCGAATGCCGCCGCAGGAGCGTCTGATGACCTCCGTCCTCACCCGCGTCACCGAGGAGCAGCGCCGCGAAGCCGCGTACGCGCTCGAAGACCTCGTCGCCGTCCTCGCCCTCGCCGGGGCCGACCTCCCGAACGCCGAGATCGACTGGCGCCACGGCCGGATGACCGGCTCCTACCTGATCGACCTCGGCTGCGCCACGCCCGAGCGCGTCACCCGCATCACGGACCTCCTCCGCAAGGGCCTGCGCAGCGAGCAGCAGGCATGAGCTCCATCCTCACCTCCGAGCTCGCCGGGCGCCTGCTCTGGTGGTTGCTCTTCGCCACCTCGCTCCTCGCCGGCCGTCGCCGCCTCCCCACCGGAACCTCCACCCCCAGCACCGAAAAGGACCACGACCGTGCGCACCGTCCGTGACCCCCGGCTCCTCGCCAAGCCGCCCGTCTGCCGGCTCGGCTGCCTCGCGCTCCTGCGCGACCAGGCCGGTCACGTCCTCCTCGTCGACCCCGACTTCCTCGACGGCCTGATCCTCCCCGGCGGCGCGGCCGCCACCAACGAGCCCCCGCACCTCGCCGCCTCCCGCCACCTCCAGGCCCAGACCGGCATCGTCCGCCGGATGACGCACCTGCTCGCCGTCGACTTCTCGCCCGCGGACCGGTACCTCGAACGCCTCAACCTCGTCTTCGACGCGGGCGTCGTCACCGGTCCGGCCGCGCGACGACTCGCCGTGCCGCCGCAGCACCACAGCAACCTCCTCGGTGCGCGCTTCGCCGATCCCGCCCACCTCGGCGCCCTCATGAGTCCGGCCCAGAACGCCCGCGTCCAGCAGGCCCTCGCCAACCTCGGCCGTTCCCTTCCGCTCCTCACCCACGGCCAGCGGTCCGCCTGACCTTTCGTCAGGCGCTGCGCGATCGCCTGGTCCGCGGGCATCGGCCGGGCGTTCGGCAGTCGCCTGTGCATTCGCGGTTGCCCACCCGTTGGAGTGGGCCGGCGGCGGGTGGTCTGTACCCGCACCGGTTGCTTGGTTTGAATCGACCCACTTCGTCGGGGAGGTGGTACCGCCCGCGGTACCGCCCCCGACCTCAGCCCTCACCACTGAAGCGGAGTCGGACGTGACCCCTGTGCACGATGGCGTCTACGCGATCGCCAAGCCCGATGAGCAGTTGCTCACCCTCCAGGCGGCCAAGGAGTTCGTGGTCCTGCTGCCCCCGACCGGCGAGGTCGGGGAGCAGGACTGGGAGGTGAGCGGCGTCGCCAACGGCAACGTCGTCATCAAGAACCTCCGGCACGGCAGTTACATCGGCCTGGACGGCCCGGTGGAGGTGAACCAGCAGGTCCGCGGCACCCCTGAGCCCTTCGAGTGGGCGCTGCGGCAGGCGGCCGAGCGGTTCACGTTCCACATCGTCGTCCCGGGCGGCCCGGTCGAGGGCCGCGAACTGGCGCTGGACCTCAGCGTGCTGGACATCTTCCCGCAGCGGACCGCGCTGCGCCCGCTGGAGGAGCGCGACCAGGCGCAGGCCTGGCTGTTCCAGTTCCGTGAGTAGCACCCGTTCCCCTCGGTAGCGGGTGCGGGGCGCCGGGGCCTTCCCGGCGCCCCGCGTCGTGGTCGCGGGGGCCGGTGGAATGATCGACTCGCTGGAGACGCACTCCCCGGGAAGGAATCATGCACTTCACCCTGGTCGCCGCCCTCCCCTCCACCGCGCCGAGCGACATCGACGCCGCGCTCGCCGAGGCGCTCGCCCCGTTCGACATCGAGCGGGAGGTGGCGCAGTACCCGGCCTACGAGCCGGCCGCCCCGAGCGGCAGCACCTGGGTCGAGACCGCCCGGCGCCGCGGTGAGCTGCCGGACCGCGACGACCTGACGTGGGCGCAGGTCGCCGAGACCATCAACCGCGTCCGGGGCTACGAGCCGGGCGACGACAACCACCTGTACGTCGACGGCGAGGGCCGCGCCTTCTTCCTCAGCACCTTCAACCGCAACGGGAAGTGGGACGGCTACCGGATCGGGGGTCCGCGGTCGGCCCACTTCCTGCACCGTCCGGACGCGGCCGGCGACCCTCGTCTGATCACGGTGCAGTACGAGGACGCCCCCGGGGCCGGCGCGGCCGCCGCGCTGCGCTGCGACGGCGGGCCGCGAGCCCTGCTCGACTTCGAGGCGCTGCGCGAGGACGGGGGGCGCGAGGCGGGCGAACGCCACGACCGGTGGACGGCCCTCGCCGGCGGGCTGCCCGGGGCCCGGCCCTGGGCCGACTTCCTCGCCCGGCACCGTGCCGACGGGACCGGCTACCCGCTCGACCTCGCGCGGGAGGACTACAGGGCCCAGACGAGGTGTCGGGCGGCCCTGGGCAGCGAGGAGTTCGGGCACTGGCCGGGCGAGTTCGCCACGAGCCGTGAGCGGTACGCGGCGCAGGCCCGCGACGCGGCCGTGCCGGGCGGTGCGCTGCTGCTGCCCGACGGCACGTGGCTGGAGCCGGGGGCGGGGGTGGACCGCGCCGCCTACCTGCGGGCCGCGAACGAGTGCCTGGACGGCCTCGACGGCGACACCGTCCTGGTCGCGGTGCACTGCCACCGCTGATGCGGGTGTGAGTGGTCGGGGTGCGGACGTGCCGCTGTGCGGCGGCCGAGGCCTCGCGACCGCGACGGCCGTTTCGAAAGCGCGGAGGAAACCCCTTGCCAAATGGTCAAGAAGTGTTGACCATTGGAGTCATGCCTAGCGATGATCTTCCCGGGACGTCGTTCCACGTCACCACCGACGAGCAGTTGCGCGCCGTCTCCAACCTCACGCGTCACCGGATCATGGCCGTGCTCCGCTTCGAGCCCGCGACGATCACGCAGATCGCCGAGCGCGTGGGCCTTGCCAAGGGGAGCTCCAGCTACCACGTGCGGCTGCTCGAACGGGCCGGCCTGGTGAAGGTGGTGCGAACCCGGAAGGTCCGGGGGGTCACCGAGCGGTACTACGCGATGTCCGCGCGGTCGATCGTGCTGCCGGACCGGGGCACGGGAGAGCCGGATGTGCTGATGCGGCACGCGGTGGCCGACCTGGAGGCGGCGCCGGTGGACGGCGAGCGGCACGTGCGGATGGCGCATCTGCGGCTCACCGACGAGCAGTTCGCGGAGCTGGGGGCGCGGCTCCAGGCGCTGGCGGACGAGTACCGGGAGCTGTCCGATCCGTCGCTGCCGGACGCGTCGCTCGTCTTCGCACTGTTCCACCCGGCATGGCGCGAGCAGGGCGAAGGGGGTGCCGAGTGACCTCGGACGTCCGGACGCTTCCGACCGGGTTCGGTCGACTGTGGACCGCGCAGACGGTGTCCTCGCTCGGTGACGGGGTGACTCATGCGGCGCTGCCACTGCTCGCGCTGGTGTTGACGCGGGATCCGATGGCGCTCGCCGTCGTCACGGCCGCCGGAACGCTGCCGTGGCTGCTCTTCGGGGTCCTCGGCGGCGCGCTGGTGGACCGCTGGGACCGTCGGCGCACGATGTGGATCGCGGATGCGGCGCGTGCGGTGCTGCTCGCGGTACCGGCGGCGGCCGCCGCGCTCGACGTGCTGAGCATTCCCCTGCTCGCGGCCGTCGCCTTCCTGCTCGGCCTCGGCGGACTGTTCTTCGACACGGCCGCGACGGCCTATCTGCCGGACCTGCTCGGCCGTGACCCCGCGCTCCTTGAGCGCGCCAACTCCCGCCTTCGCGGGGCCCAGACCGCCGCGTCCGGCTTCGCGGGGCCGCCCGCGGGCAGTGCGCTGCTCGCGCTCGGGCGGTCGGTCCCCCTGCTCGCCGACGCGGTGTCGTTCGCGCTCTCCGCGCTGCTCGTGCGGTCACTGCCCGCCGTTCCCCGGCCCGTGCCGCAGGCCCGTGAGTCGCTCCTGCGCCAGGCGCGGGCCGGTGCCTCGTACGTGTTCCGGGACCGCTTGCTGCTCGGGCTCGCGCTGCGTCCGGCGGTCGGGAACATCGCCTTCTGTGCCGTGGAGACGGTCCTCGCCCTGTTCGCGCACGACCGGCTCGGCACCGGCACCCTCGGCTTCGGCCTGCTCCTCACGGCGGAGGCGACCGGCGGGCTGCTCGGCGCGGGCATCGCCTCGTTCCTCGGCCGACGACTCGGCACCGGCGCCGCGCTCACCTGCACGGCCGCAGTCGAGGGGCTGGCCGTCCTGGGCCTCGCCGTCGCTCCGGATCCCTACGCCGCCGGCCTCGCGCTCGCCGTCTGCGGTGCGGCCATGGGCGCCACGATGGTGCTCGGCCCCTCCCTCCGGCAGGCGGTCGTCCCCGCGCACCTGATGGGCCGGGTCGCCTCCACCTCCCGCATGCTCGGCATGTGCGCCGCCCCGTTCGGCGCCTTCCTCGGCGGCTGGCTGGCCACCGCCTACGACGTACGGGCCCCGCTCCACGCCGCCGCCGGCCTCCTCCTCGTCATGACCGCCGTCACGGCGACCATGACCGGCAACCGCCGGGTCGAGGCGGCGCTGCGTGCCGCGACGCAGGCCGGTGATCCCGCTCGCCCGGAATCCCGGGAGCCCGTCCAGCTGGGTGCCGTCTAGGGCCCCGCGCAGGCGGCGCGCCTCCGACGGAGAGGTCGGCGGTGGCCGCGCCGATCCGCCGCGTCAGGGCGCGCAGCGCCGTGCCGATGGTGGCCGTCGGCGTGCCGTCGCCGCCCCGGATGCCGAGGGAGGCGGCCACCGCGGCGGTGAGTCCGGGCGGCACCCTGATCCAGACCGGGAGGACGGGCAGGGCGGCCAGGGGGGAGCCCCGGCGCCGGAAGAGCAGTACACAGGTGGCGGCGCCGACGAGCGCCGCCGCCACCGTGAGCCCGTGCCGGACACCGTCGACCCCCGGACATCGCCCCTCCCCGTGCCGGACGGTACCCCCGTACCCTTCCGGCTACCCCAGTGCTCCCGGGCGGGAAGCCGTTCCCGGCGGTCCTCGTGCCGGCACCGCCGCCGCGCCGGAGCTCAGCCGCCGGCCGTGCCGACCCTGCTGCCGGCCGCCGGGAGTCCGTACTCCACCCCGGTCAGGAGCTCCGAGAGGTCCCAGAGGCGGCGCCCGGTGTCGGCATCGGTGGCGGCGGGCGCGAGCGTCACCCGGGTCGGGGCGCCGCGCAGTTCGCCCGGGCCGTCGGGGCCGATGAACTCGCCGCTCCGCACGCCCGGATGGGTGGCCGCGTAGAGCTGCGGCAGCGCACCCCGGTCCGGGCTCTGGGCGAGCGGCCGGGCCAGGACGCCGAACAGCAGCCGGTGGAGCCGGGTGGGCGCACCGGTCACGATGTCGGTGGCGCTGTAGCCGGGGTGGGCGAGCAGGCTGCGGACCGGGCTGCCGGCCTCGGTGAGCCGCAGGTGCAGCTGCCGGCCGAAGACGGCGTTGGCGAGCTTGGACTGGTTGTAGAAGGCCATCGGCCGGTAGCCGCGGCTGCCGTCGAGATCGTCGAAGCGGATCCGCCCGCGCCGGTGGTTGATCGAGGTCACCGTGACGACGCGCGGATCGCGCCCCGCGGCGAGCAGGTCGAGCAGGAGGCCGGTGAGCGCGAAGTGGCCGAGGTGGTGGGCGGCGAACTGGAGTTCGTGCCCCTGGGCGCTGAGGGTGTGCGGCGGGGCCATGACGCCGGCGTTGTTGACCAGGACGTCCAGCCGGGGGTGGTCGGCGTGCACGCCGCGGGCGAACGCGCGGACGGAGTCGAGGTCGGCGAGGTCGAGCCGGCGTACCTCCAGCCGGGCGTCCGGCCGTTCGGCGGCGAGCTCCCGGGCGGCTCGGCGGCCCTTCTGCTCGTCGCGCACGGCGAGGACGACCGTGGCGCCGCGGCGGGTCAGCGCGCGCGTGGTGGCCAGGCCGAGGCCGCTGCTGGCCCCGGTGACAACGAAGACCCGCCCGGTCTGGTCCGGGATGTGTTCGGCGCTCCACTCCTGATGCTCAGTCATGAGTCACATGCTGACCGGGATGGCACTTGGTGTCAACCTGCCTCCGAGTGTCGCTCAGGGCATCGCGCTACCATGGCGCGGTGAGCCAGGTGACCTCCCGCCCCGAACCGACCATGACCATGGCCGAGCGCAAGCGCCGGCTCGTCGCCGACGAGTTGGCCGCGGCGGCCCTGCAACTGCTGGCGCAGAAGGGGTTCGACACCGTCACCATCGACGAGATCGCGGCGGCCGCCGGCGTCTCCAAGCGGACCTTCTTCCGGTACTTCGCCTCCAAGGAGGACGTCGTCGTCCAGGTGCTGGCCGACCTCGGCCCCGTGATGCGTACGGAGCTGGCGGCCCGCCCGGCCGGGGAGCGGCCCTCGCTCGCGCTGCGGAACGCCGTCTGGATCTCCGTCGCGGCCTGCGCGGACGGTGCGGAGCGCGGCGGGGCGTCCGAACGCGCCCTGCGGGTGGTGCAGTTGATCCTCGGGACGCCCGCGCTGCTGGCCCGCTTCCTGGAGCGGCAGGCGCAGTGGCGCGACGAACTGGCCGCGGAGCTGGCGCACCGCCTCGGGCTCGACGCGGCCACCGCGATGTACCCGCCGCTCGCGGCGGCGATGGCGCTGTCCGCCTTCGACGCGGTGCTGCGCCGGTGGAGCAGGAGCGACGGGGCCGAGGACCCGGCCGCCCTGCTGGAGCAGGCCTTCGCCGTGCTCGCCCCGGCGCTGGACACGGTGGCCGGCCCGGCTGCCTGACGCACCGGACGCACCGGTGCCGGGCGGGCGCGGCGCCGCCCGCCGGTGCGCCGGGCCCGCCTCGCGGCAGGGGCCGAAGGCGGGCTCGGGTCGACGGGCCGTGGTCGAAGGCGGGGGTCGGATGGCGCGGTGGCGGAGGGATCGCGAGGGTACCGGTGCGGCGCGGACGATCAGGTGAGGTCGGCGTCCGCGATCCACGAGCCGTGGATCATCGCCGGCACGCGGCGCGGCAGGTGGACGGTGGCGACCGGCGGGACGGACAGGTCGGAGGCGTCCAGGACCAGGAGCTTCGAGGCGTTCAGGTTGAGGTCGCTGACGACGGTGAGCAGGTAGCCGGCGTCCTCGTCGGTGGCGCGCGCGGCCGGGACGAACACGGCCTCGCTGGGCAACTGCCCGGTGCCGAACGGCAGCAGCTGCCGCGTGCCGGTGCGCCGGTCGTACTTGACCAGGGTGTGGTTGCCGACGCCGCGGTCGTCCGGGAAGGAGAGCGCGTACTGGTAGCGGTGCTCGCGGCCGGTGAAGGCGTCGTTGATGGTCGGGAACTCGACGGTCAGGTCGTCGGTCTGCTCCTCCCGGACGGTGCCGGCGGCCAGGTCGAGCGTCCACCGGCGGCTGCGCGAGCCGGAGTTGGGCTCGGCGCCGCGGCCCGGCGCGCCGACCCACCAGTTCCAGGAGCGCCGCCAGCCGTCCCGCCCGACACTCGGGCCCTCGACCACGATCCGGCCGGCGCCGTCCTCGTAGGCGTTGGCCAGGTGCATGGCGTAGCCGGGCAGGAGCGGGAACCAGCGGACCTTCGCCGCGCCGTCGGCGCCGCGCGGCATGACGCCGATCCGTGCGGCCTGCGCGTCGTCCCAGGCGTAGGGGATGCCCGAGTGCTCGGACGGGTCGAAGGTGACCGAGCCCTCCAGGAAGACCACGTGGTTCTCGGTGATGGCGAAGTCGTGCTTCAGCGCGGCGCTCGCGCCGGGGACCTCCTGGCTGGTGAGCACGGTGCCGTCGGGGGAGGAGACGTGGTGGATCAGGTAGGGCGGGAACGGGGACGAGGCGAAGAAGTGCAGTTCGCCGGTGGCCGGGTCCTCCTTGGGGTGGGCGGTCATGGCCGAGGTGAGGCGGCCGTTCCAGTCGAAGGCGCCGACGGTCTCCAGCTCGGGGGTGAGCTCGAACGGCAGGTTCGCCTCGCAGAGGGCGAGCAGGCGGCCGCCGTGCTCGATGACGTGGGTGCCGGCGGTGGAGGCGGTGAGGTCGGGGCCGTGCTCGGTCAGGTAGGGGGCGCCGTCGAGGGCGGGGGTGTGCACCCAGCGGTTGCGGTACCACTCGGCGCGACCCTCGCGGAGCCGGATGCCGTGCACCATGCCGCTGCCCTTGAACCAGTGGGTGGGGGTGACGCCGGGCTTGGGGTTGTGGCTGTTGCGGACCAGCCGGCCGGTCAGCTCGGGCGGCAGGGTGCCCTCGACGGTGAGTCCGGTGGCGGTGAGCTCGTCGGCGACCGGGGTGTAGTGGCCGGTCAGGTAGGGCTTGGTGGTGGCGGTCATGGCGCAGTCCTCGGTTTCGGCCGGTGATCTCGGGGTGGTGGTGCGCAGGGGATCCCCGGGCCGGGTCAGCGGCGCTCGGCCTCGGCCTTGAGGTGGTCGAGCCAGGCCTCCAGGGACGCCCGCAGCGCGGCCTCCAGCTCGGCCGGCTGCGCCTCGACGGGCGCGCCGGCCCAGGACTCCTCGGTGCGGACGGTCACCGCGCCGTCCGTCTCCTCGAAGGTCCAGACGTGGATGCCGTCGATGCCGTCGGCCGGGCCGCCCCAGACGATCCGCCGGCCGGGGACGAGCTCCAGGACGGTCGAGGTGATGTCCAGGCCGTGGGTCTGCCACCGGAAGGAGGCGCCGGGGGTGAGCGGACCCTCCAGGTGGGCCCGGTCGACGTCCGGCAGCCAGGCGGCCCAGGAGTCGATGTCGGTGTGCAGGGACCAGACGGCGGCGAGCGGGGCGTGGATCGTGGTGGTGAGGCGGACGACGGCGGGGGCGGTCTCGTCGATGGTGTGGACGGTCATGGCGGGCTCTCCTTCGGTGGGACGGGCGGGCCGGCGAATGCGGCGCCGGGCCGTAAAGCGCTGTTCGTACCGATTTCCGTGCGGCGAGGAGGCGCTCGGAATTCATGTGTGATTGACCACTCACTCATGCGGTCAAAAGGTGGGCGGGGCGGCGGCCCGCCGGGGGAGTGCGGGCCGCCGCCCCGCCGCGGCGGGGTGTGGCTGTGGGGCTCGGGGCCCGGTGTCGCGGTGCTGGGGTACTGCGGGGCCGGGGTGCTGCGGGGCCGAGGTGCTGCGGTGCGTCAGTAGTGCGTGATCCCGGCCGACAGGGTGCGCGTCCAGGGTGCGTCGACCTCCTCGGCGCCCATCGACACCAGCAGGTGACAGAGCATGCCGGTGGCGAAGAACTCCTGGATCTGCCGCTCGTCGCCCCCGGAGGCGCCGCGGACGTACTCGACCATGCGGGCGTAGCCCGCCCGGACGGCGTCCCGGATCGCCGGCTCGGAGACCGCCGCCGCCTGGGCGTGCAGCTGGACGAGCATCAGGTCGTTGTCGCTGATCAGCTTGGCGTAGGCGTCCCCCATGGCGTGCAGGACGGCCTCCGGTGCGCTGCTCGCGGCGTGTGCCGCCCCCTCCTCCAGGCTGGCCCGGACCCGGGTGAAGCAGTGCTCCACCACGGCGACGAACAGGGACTCCTTGTTCGGGAAGAGGCGGTAGACGTAGGCCTGCGAGATGCCGGCGGCCTTGCCGACCTCGGTGGTCGTGGTGCCGAAGTACCCCCGCGAGGCGAAGGCTCCGATCGCGGTGCGGAGCACCGTCTCCCGGCGCTCCTCGGCCGTGGACAACTGGCGGGGGCGTTCGTTCTTCATGTGAGTACTCAATCACTCACACCCGCCCGAGTCAACCCTCCGTCAGTTCCGCCGGAGCTCCGGGGATCGCCCTGCGGTTCGCTGGTCCAGACCATTGACGCTCGCCGATCCGGCTCCCTAGCATGATCCGCACTGCGGCGGCCATACGGGGGCCCGCCGCCTCGCCGAGCGCGCAGCTCCCTCCCACCGACAGGGCGCGCGGCCGAGCTATGACCTGGCCCTGCCGTCGTCGCCGACCGCGGGGCGGGCCACGAGGAGCATGATGAGCACGTCCGTCCAAGCGTCCGTCCAAGCGTCCGACCACGGGTCTGCCCACACGCCCGCCCGGAGCTCCCTCCGGGGTTCCGACCGCGACTCCGGCCATGACTCCGACCGCGACTCCGGCCATGACTCCGACCGCGGCTCCGCCGGCGACTCGGGACGGGCGTCCCGGCCGGGCGGGGCGCCTGCGGGCGTCCTCACCGTCGGTCAGGAACGCCTGTGGTTCCTGGACCAGTTGGACCCGGGGGATCCTTCCTACAACATCCCGCTGGTGCTGCGGCTCAGCGGCCGGCTGGACCCGGCGGCGCTGCGCACCGCCCTCGACGGCGTGGTCGCCCGGCACGAGGCGCTGCGCAGCCGCTTCCCGAACGACGACGGCCGTCCGTCCGTCGTGGTGGAGCCCCCCGCGCCGGTCGCGCTGGAGGAGGCCGACCTGCGGCACCGTCCGCAGGAGCTGCCCGCCGCACTCGCCGTACGCACCAACCGCGGCTTCGACCTCGCCCGCGGCCCGCTGCTGCGCGCCGCCCTGCTGCGCACCGGCGAGGACGAGCACGTCCTCTGTCTGGTCGTCCACCACATCGCCGCCGACGGCTGGTCGCTCGGCCTGCTGCGTACCGAACTCGCCGACCGCTACGCCGCGTTGCGCGTCGGCCGCCCGCTCGACCTGCCGCCGCCGCCCTCGTTCCTGGCGCACGCGGCCGCCGAGCGGGCCCGGTTGGCCGGCCCCGAGGCGGTGGAGGCGCTCGCCTACTGGCGCGAGCGGCTGGCCGACGCGCCCGCCCTGGAGCTGCCGCTGGACCGGCCCCGGCCGGCCCGCCCCAGCAGTGCGGGCGCCTTCCACACCCGCGTCCTGCACGGCATCGGTCCCGAGCTGGAGGCCTTCGCCCGCGCCCGCCGGCTGACGCCGTTCATGGTGCTCGCCGCCGCTCACCAGGCGGTGCTCGGCCGCTGCACCGGTCAGGACGACTTCTGCCTCGGCGTGCCCACCGCCGCCCGCACCACCGTCGAGGCCGAGCAGGTGATCGGCTACTTCTCCAGTGCCCTGGTGCTGCGTGCCGACCTCTCCCCCCGCTCCACCGGGGATGCCCCTGCCGGCCCCCCGACCTTCGCCGACCTGCTGCGTCGCACCCGCTCCGGCTGGCTCGGCGCGCTCGGCCACAGCCAGGTGCCGTTCGAGCAGCTCGCCGAGGAGCTCCGGGTGGAGCGCGACCCGGGCCGCACGCCGGTCTTCCAGACCCTGCTGACCGTGCACACCCAGAGCGGCGGCGCCCTGGACGAGCACGCCTTCGCCGACCTGCGCTGCACCGAACTCGACGGCGGCTACACCGCGGCCAAGTTCGAGCTCACCCTGGACGTCCGGCAGGACGGCGCGGACCTGCAGGCGATCTTCGGGTACCGGACCGACCTGCTGGACGAGGCCTGGGTCAGCCGGCTCGGCCGCCGGTTCGACACCCTGCTGCGCGCCGCCCTCGCCGACCCGGACACCCCGGTCCACCTGCTGCCGCTGCTGGACGGCGAGGAGCTCGCCGAGGTCGGTGCGACGGGGGCCGGCGTCGCCGAGGCCGGCCCGGCGCTGCCGCCGCACCCGGGGACGGTGCTCGCCGCGATCGACCTCGCCGCCGTCGAGCAGCCTGGCGCGATCGCCCTGGAGAGCTGCGAAGGCCGCCTCACCCGGGCCCAACTGGCTGCGGAGTCGGGCGGGTTGGCGGCCCGGCTGGCCGCCGCCGGGGTGCGCCGCGGCGACCTGGTGGCGTTCTGCCTGCCGCGCGGCCCGCGCGCGGTGGTCGCCATGCTGGCCGCATGGCGGGCCGGCGCCGGCTACCTCCCGCTGGACCCGGAGTACCCGGCGGCCCGGCTGGCCTTCATGCTGGCCGACAGCGGCGCCGCCGTCCTGGTCACCGCCGACGGCCGCCCGGTCGAGGGCCTGCCCGCGGACGTCCCGGTGGTCCCCGCCGTCCCGGCCGCCGCCGCGGTCGGCCCGGCTGTCTCCCAGGACCAGGACGCGATCAGCCCCGACGCCGCCGCGCGGCCCGAGGACCCGGCCTACCTGATCTACACCTCCGGCTCCACCGGCACCCCCAAGGGCGTCCTGGTGCCGCAGCGCGCGCTCGCCGCCCGGGTCGCCTGGATGCGCGAGGGTTACGGCGTCACCGCCGCCGACCGGGTGCTCCAGTTCGCCTCGCTGAGCTTCGACACCTGCGCCGAGGAGGTCTTCCCGGCGCTCGCCGCCGGCGCCGCCCTGGTGCTCGCCGCACCCGGCGCCACGCTGCCCGACCAGCTCGCCGAACCCTCCGCCGCCGGGCTCACCGTGCTCGACCTGCCCACCCCGTACTGGCACCGGCTCGTCGCCGACCTCGACACCACCCCGTGGCCGGCCGGCCTGCGACTGCTGGTGCTCGGCGCCGACCAGGTGCAGCCCGAGGCCGTCGCCGCCTGGCGGGCCCGCTTCGGGGACACCGTCCGGGTGGTCAACTCCTACGGGCCCACCGAGACCACGATCATCGCCACCACCGCCGACCTCGGCGCCGTGGACGCGACCGCCCGGCCGCCGATCGGCCGCCCGATCGGCGCGACCACCACGGTCGTCCTCGACCGCCACGGCACCCCGGTGCCGCCGGGCACCCCCGGCGAGCTGGTGATCGGCGGGGCAGGAGTGGCCCACGGCTATCTCGGCCGGCCCGGTGCCACCGCGCGCGCCTTCGTGCCCGACCCGGACGGCCCGCCCGGCGCCCGCCGCTACCGCACCGGCGACCTCGTCCGGCGCCGACCCGACGGCGCCCTGGAGTTCCTCGGCCGGATCGACAGCCAGGTCAAGCTCCGGGGCTACCGGATCGAGCCTGGCGAGACCGAGAGCGCCCTGCTCGCCCTGCCCGGCGTCGGCCAGGCCGTGGTGACCGTCCGGGGAGACGCCCTGGTCGGCTACGTGGTGCCCGCCGCAGGCGCACCCGCCCCCGAGCCGGACGCCCTGCGCACCGCGCTCACCGCCGCCCTGCCCGGCCACCTGGTGCCCAACGCCCTGCTGGTGCTGGACGCCCTGCCGCTGACGCCCAACGGCAAGCTCGACCGCCGTGCCCTGCCCGCCCCCGACACCCGGCCCGACCTGCGCGCCGCCTACCTCGCGCCGCGCACCGAGGCAGAGGAGCTGGTCGCCGAGGTCTGGCAGGAGGTGCTCGGCCTCGACCGGGTCGGCGCCCTCGACGACTTCTTCGACCTCGGCGGCCACTCCCTGCTGGCCACCCGCGTCGTCGCCCGGATCCGTGCCGCCGTCGACCTCGCCGTGCCGCTGCGCACCCTCTTCACCCACCGGACCGTGACCGCCTTCGCCGACGCCGTCGAGGCCGCCCTGGTCGCCGAACTCGCCGAGCTGTCCGAGGACGCCGCCGAGGAACTGCTCGCCGCGCAGGACTCCCCGGAAGGGACCCCCACGCCGTCATGAGTACCGAGACCCCCGTCGCCGGAGCCCCGGTCGCCGGAACCTCAGCCGCCGGAGCGGCCGAGCCGCCCGCGGCCCGGCTCTCCGCCGCCAAGCGGGAGCTGCTCAGCCGCCGCCTCAAGGCGCGCACCGCGCCCAGGCAGACCGTCCCGCGCCGCCCCGAAGGCGCCCCGGTGCCGCTCTCCTACGCCCAGGAACGCCTCTGGTTCATGGAGCAGTTCGCGCCCGGCACCGCCGCCTACAACATCCCGGTGGTGCGCCGGCTGCGCGGACCGCTCGATACCACGGCGCTGCGCCGCGCGCTGGACGCCTCGGCCGCCCGGCACGAGACGCTGCGCTCGCGCTACCCGGCCACCGAGGACGGCCGCCCGGTGCTGGAGATCGCCGAGCCCGGTCCGGTCGAGCTGGCCACCGCCGACGCGGCCGACGAGGAGGAGGCCGGCCGGCTGGTCGACCGGGCCGCCGCCGTCCCCTTCGACCTGGAGAACGGGCCGCTGCTGCGCGCCCTGCTGGTCCGGGTCGCCGCCGACGACCACCTCCTGCTGCTGGTGGTCCACCACAGCGTCAGCGACGGCTGGTCCAGTGAGGTACTGGTCTCCGAGGTGCTGCGCGGCTACGCCGCGTACGCCGCCGGCAAGCCCGACCCGCTGCCGGAACTCACCCTTCAGTACGGCGACTTCGCCATCTGGCAGCGCGAGCGGCTGAGCGGCGGGCGGCTGGCCGCCGAAGTCGCCCACTGGGCCCGCGAGCTGGCCGGCGTCGAACCGCTCCAGCTGGCGCTCTCCCGGCCCCGCCCGCCCCGGCAGACCTTCGACGGCGCCGGCTACGGCTTCCGCGTCGACCGCGACCTGCTGGACCGGCTTACCGCCCTCGGCAAGCAGCACGACGCCACGGTCTACATGGTGCTGCTGGCCGCCTTCCAGGCCCTGCTGGCCCGCTACAGCGGCCAGACCGACTTCGCCGTCGGCTCACCCATCGCCGGCCGGCCGGAACCCGAACTCGAGCCGCTCATCGGCATGTTCGTCAACGTGCTGGCGCTTCCCGCCCGGCTCGGCGGCGACCCCTCCTTCGCCGAACTGCTCCAGCGCACCCGGGAGACCTGCCTGGAGGCCTACGCCCACCAGGAGCTGCCCTTCGCCCAGCTGGTCACCGAGCTGAAGGTGCCCCGGGACGTCAGCCGACCGCCGGTCTTCCAGGCCGTCCTGGCCGTCCAGAACTACGCCACCACCCGCGAGGCCATCGGCGAACTCCCGCTGGACGTCCAACCGGCCGGCGTGCGGGCCAGCGGAACCCGGTTCGACCTGGAACTGTTCCTCCAGGAGTGGCCGGACGGCCTGGCCGGCGCCTTCAACTACAACACCGACCTGTTCGCCGAGGAGGACGTCGCCCGGCTCGGCGGCCACCTCGGGCGCCTGCTGGAGGCCGTCACCGCCCGGCCCGACGCGCCGCTGTCCACCCTCGACGGCCTCGCCGAGGACGAACGCGCCTTCGAGCTGGAGGAGTTCAACCGGACCGCGGTCGACCGTCCGGACACGACGCTCACCGCGATGATCGCCGAGCAGATCGCCCGCACCCCGGACGCCGTCGCCGTCTCCGCCGAGGACGCCCCGGCCCTCACCTACCGCCAACTCGACGCCGCCGCCGACCGGATCGCCGCCCGCCTGGCCGCCGAGGGCGTCGGCCCCGGCAGCCTGGTCGCGATCAGCGCCGAGCGGTCGCCCGAACTCGTCGCCGGCCTGCTCGGCGTGCTGCGCTCCGGTGCCGGCTACACCCCGCTGGAGCCCGAGTACCCGGCCGAACGACTCGCCTTCCTGCTGGAGGACAGCGCAGCGGCCGTCCTGCTCACCCAGCGGCGGCTGCCCGTCCCCAAGGGCTGCACCGCCCGCGTCCTGCTGCTGGACGACCCCGCCGAGTGGCCCAGGGCCAGGAACCGGCCGGCCGCCCCGACCCCCGACGACACCGCCTACCTGATCTACACCTCCGGCTCCACCGGCCTCCCCAAGGGCGTGCCCAACACCCACCGCGGCATCGCCAACCGGCTGCGCTGGATGCAGGACGCCTACCCGATCGGCCCCGGCGACGCCGTCCTGCAGAAGACGCCGGCCGGTTTCGACGTCTCCGTCTGGGAGTTCTTCTGGCCGCTCGCCACCGGCGCCCGCCTGGTGCTGGCCAAGCCCGGCGGCCAGAAGGACGCCGCCTACCTGCGCGACCTGATCGCCCGGGCCGGCGTCACCACCGCCCACTTCGTGCCCTCCATGCTCACCGCCTTCCTCGCCGAGGACGGCCTGGAGAAGTGCGCCCCGCTGCGCCGGGTCGTCTGCAGCGGCGAGGCCCTCCCGCCCGACACCGCAAGGGAGTTCGCCGCCCGGCTGCCGCACTGCGCGCTGGCCAACCTGTACGGGCCCACCGAGGCCGCCGTCGACGTCTCCGCCTGGGAGTGCCAGGGCCCGCTGGAGACCGTCCCGATCGGCCTGCCGATCCACAACACCCGCCTCTACGTGCTCGACCGGGCGCTGCGCCCCGTCCCGCCCGGCGCCCCCGGCGAACTGCACATCGGCGGCACGGCCGTCGCCCTCGGCTACCACCGCCGGCCCGGCCTCACCGCCGCCCGCTTCGTCCCCGACCCGTACGGCCCGCCCGGCTCCCGGCTCTACCGCACCGGCGACCTCGCCCGCCGCCGGCCCGACGGCACCCTGGAACACCTGGGCCGGATCGACCAGCAGGTGAAGATCCGCGGCCTGCGGATCGAACCCGGCGAGACCGAGGCCCTGCTGCGCGCCCGGGACGGCATCGCCGACGCCGCCGTGGTCGTCCGCGAGGACACCCCCGGCGACAAGCGCCTGGTCGGCTACCTCGTGCTCCACCCCGGCGCCGAAGAACCCGACCCGGCCGCGCTGCGGGCCGCGCTCAAGCAGTCGCTGCCCGACCACCAGGTTCCCACGGCCTACCCGGTACTGGACGCGCTGCCGCTGACCCCCAACGGCAAGCTCGACCGCCGGGCGCTGCCCGCCCCCCGGGTGCGCCGCCCCGGCTCCGGCGTCCTCGGCCCCCGGACCGAGGCCGAGCGGGTGCTCGCCGGGATCTGGGCCGACGTGCTCGGCGTGCCCGAGGTCGGCACCGACGAGGACTTCTTCGACCTCGGCGGCCACTCGCTGCTCGCCACCCAGGTGGTCGCCAGGGCGCGCAAGCGCCTCACCGAGGCCGGCGCCCGGCCGATCAGCGTGATGGACCTCTTCACCTGCCGCACCGTGCGCGACCTCGCCGCCCTGGCCGACCTCTCCGAACAGGACCGCGGCCCGCGCAGGCTGCTGCACCGGCTCACCCGTGCCGTGCCCCCCGGGCGCCGCCGGCTCACCCTGGTCTGCGTCCCGTACGGCGGCGGCAGCGCGGTCGTCTACCAGCCGGTCGCCGACCGGCTCCCGGCCGACACCGAGCTGTGGGCGGTCGCCATCCCGGGCCACGACATCGGCGTCACCGAACGGCACCTGCCCTTCGACGAACTCGCCGAGCAGCTCGCGGCGGAGATCCGCGAGCGGGTCGAGGGCCCGCTGGTGGTGTACGGCCACTGCGGCGTCGGCACCGCCCTGGCGGTCGCCACCGCCCGGCTGCTGGAGGCCTCCGGCCGCGAGCTCGACGCCGTCTACGCCGGCGCGCAGTTCCCCTTCGCCAGGCCCCGGAGCAAGGTGCTGAGCGGGCTCAGCAAGCTGGCCTCGCTGGAGCCGCTGCTCGGCGACCGGGTCTACGTCAACTGGCTCACCGGCATGGGCGTCGACACCTCCGAACTCGACCCGGACCAGATCCGGTTCATCGTCGGCAACATGCGCCGCGACTCCGCGGCGGCCGAGGAGTACTTCACCCGGGCCATCGCCGAGATCGACGCCGGCGCGCCCCGGCTCAGGGCCCCGATGGTCTCGCTGGTCGGCGACCGCGACCCGGCGGCCGACTTCTACCAGGAGCGCTACCGCGAGTGGTTGCTGCTCGCCGAGCGGTCCGCCGTCGCGGTGCTCGACCAGGGCGGCCACTTCTTCGTCAAGTACCGGGCGGACGAGGTGGCCGAGGCCGTCACCACGGTCCACCGCGCCGTCCTGGACGGTGAGACCGGCCGGCTGCCGGCGCAGGGGCCGGAGGCCTCGTGGTGGTTCCACGGCGAGACCGGCCCGCCCGCTCGCCCGGCGGGGGAGGTGGTCGGCGCGGGGGAGGTGGTCGGCGCGGGCGGGGCCGCCGGGACGGCCGGTGCGCCCGCCGAGCGGACGGCGCCGGCCGACGACGGGCCGCAGCCCAGCATGGGCCGCTTCCTGGCCGTCGCCGCCGGGCAGCTGGTCTCGATCACCGGCTCGGCGCTCACCGAGTTCGCACTTCCGGTCTGGATCCTGCTGGAGACCGGATCGATGGCCCGCTACGCGCTCTACGCCGTCATCGCCATGCTGCCCGGCATCGTGGTCGGCCCGGTGGCCGGCGCCCTCGTCGACCGGCTGGACCGGCGCCGGGTCATGCTGGCCGGTGACGTCGCCGCCGGCGCCACCCAGGCCGGGATGCTCGCACTGCTGCTCGCCGGGCAGCTGCACTCCTGGGAGGTCTACGTCCTGCTCGGCGTGCTCTCCGTGGCGCTCACCTTCCAGCGGCTCGCCTACGCCTCCGCGGTGCCGCAGATCGTGCCCAAGCAGTACCTCGGCCACGCCAACGGCGTCGTCCAACTCGCTTTCGGTGCAGCACAGTTCGTCGTCCCGCTGGTGGCCGTGGCGCTCATGGCGGAGATCGGCCTGCGCGGCATCCTGATCATCGACGTCGCCAGCTACGCGCTCGCCGTCGGCATCCTGCTGGCGGTCCGCTTCCCCCGGACGCTGCCCTGGACCCGCCGCGAGTCGCTGGTGGAGGAGATCAAGCACGGCTTCGAGTACTCCTGGCGCAACCGGGGCTTCCGCTCCATGCTGCTCTGGTTCGCCGGCCTGAACGTCTTCCTCTCCCCCCTGTTCCTGCTGGTCACCCCGATGGTGCTGGCCTTCTCCGACCTCGCCGGCGCCGCCCGGGTGGCCGTCGCGGGCGGCGCGGGGGCGCTGCTCGGCGGCATCACGATGGGCTTCTGGGGCGGCCCCCGCCGGCACCGGGTGCGCGGCATGCTCGGGCTCGCCGGCCTGCTCTCCGCGGCGTGCGCCGTCACCGGCCTGCACGCCGGCCTCTGGGTGATCGCCGCCGGGGCGTTCGGCATGTCCTTCGCGCTCTCCCTCGTCAACGGCGTCTACTCGACCATCGTCCAGGTCAAGGTGCCGCAACGGTTCCACGGCCGGGTCTTCGCGCTCAACACCCTGGTCGCCTGGTCCACCCTGCCGCTCGGCCACGGTGTGATCGCCCCGCTCGGCGCCGCCCTGTTCGGCCCGCTGATGGACGACGGCGGCGCGCTCGCCGGCTCGTTCGGCCCGCTGCTCGGCACCGGGCCCGGACGCGGCATCGCCCTGATGTACCTGCTGTTCGGCCTGGCGATGCTGGTCCTGGTCGCGCTGGGCCTGCGCCTGCCGGCCCTGGCCCGGTTCGACCGGGACGTGCCCGACGCCGAACCGGACGACCTGGTCGGCCTGCGCGAGCGCGCCCGCGCCGCGGCGGCCCGCCGGGCCGAGCGGCCGGAGCCGGCCGCACCGTCGGCGCGGGCCGGCGGCTGACCCCGCCGCAGCCGTGTCCGAGGCCCGTCCGAGGCCCGGCCGCAGCCCCTCCGCAGCCCCGGCGGCCGATCCCGGCCGCCGGGCCCCGTCCCTCCCCGAGGAGTACACCGTGAGCACCGCAGCGCACTACCAGGTGGTCGTCAACGACGAGGAGCAGCACGCGCTCTGGCCGGCCGGCACCCCGCTGCCCGCAGGCTGGCGGGCCGAGGGCTTCACCGGCAGCGAGGAGGAGTGCAGTGCCCACGTCGACGAGGTCTGGCCGGACATCCGCCCGCTCAGCCTGCGCCGCCGGACGGCCGGGCCGGCCGAGTGAGCAGCCCCGCCGCAGGGTGCCTCGCCCGACCGTGCGGCGGCGCGCGAGGCCGTGCCGCCGGCCCGTCCCGGCTGGCCCGGGACGGCCCGGCGGCGGCCCGGCGGTGGCGGGTCACCCGCGGCTCAGGGCGAGCGCGTCACCGTGCAGCGCAGGCCGCGGAAGGTGGACGAGCCCATCTCCGGGTTCTCGTCCTCGTTGCTGGTCAGCAGGTTGACGTTGGCCTCGCGCCAGCCGCCGTCCGCGCCGCGCTCGGGGTACCACCAGGCGGCCGGCGCCACCACCACGTCGGGGGCGATCCTGTCGGTGACCCGCACCCGTAGCCGGATCCGCCCGGTGCGGGTGGCGAGTTCGGCCCAGTCGCCGTCCCCCAGGCCCTCGCGGGCGGCGGCCTCGGGGTGCATGTCGAGCAGGGGCTCGGGCTCCTTGCTGCGCAGCGACGGCAGGTCGCGGAACTCGGAGTTGAAGTAGAACGGCGAGTGCGCGGAGGTGAGCAGGTACGGGCCGTCCTCGGGGCCGCCGACCGGTGGGCCGGCGACCGGCAGCGGCGGGTAGCCGAAGGCCCGGAGGGCGTCGCAGCGCAGGCCGACCTTGCCGCTGCGGGTGCCGAAGCCGCGCTCGCGGTACTTGTGGTAGACCAGCGGGGTCGCCCGGTAGTGGAGTTCGGCCAGCTGCCGCCAGTCCATCCCGATCGGCTCCAGCCGGGTGTCCAGGGAGTCCCGGGCGTCCGGCCAGAAGTCGGCGGACAGGCCCAGCCGGTGGGCGAGTTCGGTGAGGATCCACTCGTCCGAGCGGCTGTCGCCGACCCGGGCGAAGGCCCGCCGGGCCGCGACGTAGTGGGCGTGCTCGACGATCTGGTCCCGCTCCAGCCAGCCGCCGACCGGGAGCACCACGTCGGCCATGGCCGCGGTCGGGGTGAGCCGGAGGTCGGCCGCGGCGAGGAAGTCCAGGCGCTCCAGGGCCTTGCGGATGCGATCGGAGTCCGCGTAGTTGAGCAGCAGGTTGCTGCCGTGCACCAGCATCGTGGTGACGGGGTGCGGGGCGGCCGGGTCGAGCACGGCGTCCCAGACCGAGCCGGGATGCGCCCAGCCCGACATGGCGAGGATCCGGTGCCGGTCGCCGCCGAGCCGCTTGGCGGCCTGCTCCGGCGGCAACAGCTCGGCGCGCGGGAAGGAGCGCCGGCCGTCGATGCCGGGCGGGTCCCAGAGGACGTCGCCGCCGGGACGGTCGAGGTTTCCGCAGATCGCCGAGAGCAGCAGGACGGCCCGGCAGGTGTGGAAGGAGTCGCGGTGCTGCTGCGGCCCGGTGCCCAGCTCGATGGCGGCGCTCGGTGCGGCCGCGTACGCGAGGGCGGCGGCCCGGATCTCCTCGGCGGGTACGCCGGTCCGCTCGGCGACCGCCTCCGGGGCGTAGTCGGCCACGTGGGCGGCGAGGTCCTCGAAGCCGACGGTGTACTTCTCGACGAACTCGTGGTCGTAGGCGTCGGCCTCGATCACGGTGTGGATCATCGCGAGTGCCAGTGCGGCGTCCCCGCCCGGCCGGACCTGGAGGAACGTCTCGGCCCGCGAGGCCAGTTGGGTGCGCCGCGGGTCGACCACGATCATCCGGGTGCCGTCCCGGACGGCGGCGAGCAGCCGGGTGCCGATCACGCCGTCGCCGTGGGTGAGCGCCTTGTTGGAACCCCAGACCAGCACCAGGTCGGGCCGGCCCTCGTAGTCGCAGAAGGTGAAGCCGCCCGCGGTGAGGATGCCGGCCATCACCCGCGGGTAGAAGCAGACGTGCGCCGGCCCGAGCACGTTGGGCGTGCCGAAGCTGTTGGCGAACCGGAAGACCCATTCCTGGTAGTTGCGGTCGGTGCCCTGGGCCAGCACCACCGACTCGGGACCGTGCTCGGTCCGGGCCCGGTCGAGGGCGGCGGCGACCCGGTCCAGCGCCTCGTCCCAGCCGATCTCGCGGAACTCGCCGCTGCCGCGCGGTCCGGTGCGCAGCAGCGGCGTGGTCAGCCGGTCGGGGTGCTCCAGCTGTTCCAGCGAGGCCCGCCCCTTGGCGCAGAGGAACCCGTGGTTGTTCGGGTTCTCCGGGTCGCCCTCGATCGCCGTGAGGCGGCCGCCGTCGACGGTCACGATGGCGCCGCAGCCGCCGTGGCACATCCGGCAGATCGTCCGGTGCCGGCCGTCCTCGGCGAGCACCTGGACGACCGGGAGCGGCCGGCGGTGCCGGTCGGCGGGACTCTGCGGGGTCATGCGGTCCTCCGTGGTCGGGGGCGGGGCGGGGAGCGGGCGGGTGGCGCGGGGATCGGACGGGGCGGCGCGGGGAGCGGGCGGGTGGGGCGGGTCAGCCGCGCGGGCGCCGCCCGGTGTGCACGGCGTGGTCCGCCAGCAGCGCGCGGCAGGTCTCGTCGTCGATCGGCCGGATCGCCTCGCGCAGGGTGAGCCCGGAGACCCGCGGCAGCCGCTCGCGCAGCCACCCGGCGACCTCCTCCGGGTGGTGCTTGGCGCCCTCGCGCAGCGCCCAGCCGAGCGCCTTGCGCACGAAGAACCGGGTGTCGGTCAGCAGCGGGTCGGCGAGCTCGCCGAAGTCCTGGAAGTAGTGCGGGAACTCCCCCCGGTCCCGCAGGGCCAGCAGGTAGGAGAGGATCCCGCCGCGCCGCACCCACTGGTGGTCGTCCCGGCTCCAGCGCAGGAAGTCCTCGCCTGTCTCGGGCAGCCGCAGCAGCAGGGCCCCGGCGCCCTTCGGGGCGATCAGGTCGACGTGCGCCCACGTCCCGCACTCGCGCAGCAACTGCTCCAGGTAGACGACGTCCTCGCGGACGAGCAGGTCGGCGCGGTTCTCCAGGAGGAGGGCGGCGCAGGAGCGGGACTCGTGGACGGGTGGGGCCCAGAGTTCCTCGGTGAGTTCCAGCAGGGTCTCGCGGTCGAGGCCCGGGTGGCGCCGGACGAAGTTCCGCACCAGGGTGCGCATGGCGGGGAGGGGCACCCCGAGGTGCTCCAACTCGCTCTTCAGATAGGCCTTCTCGCCTTCGGCCCGGCCGGGCACGGCGCTGTCCTCCAGCTCGGACCGGAGCCGGTCGGCGAGCACGGGGGCGGGCGGGGCGTCGAGGGACTGCGGGGGCTTGCGGGTCACCGATGGTACTCCGGGTCGGACGGGGCCGGACGGGCCGGGCGCGGGGGCCCGACCCGTCCGGACGCGGGTGGTTCTGGCTCTCTGACGTTACGTCGATTCGGTTCGGACGCAGGCGTCAGTCCTGCTCGCCGGCCGTGTCAGCTGGCGTCGTGGTAGGGGAACTTGAGCTCGCCCGCCCACAGGTACTCGGAGGCCGGGCGGCCGCTGCGGCCCTCGGTGTAGCGGAAGACGTCCTGCCAGATCGCGCTGACCTTGTCGTTGCGGTAGGCGATGCTGGGGCCCTGCTGGTCGTACCAGCGGACGATCTCCAGGAAGAACGGGCCGGTGGCGTCCTCACCGAAGTAGACGATCGCGCGGTCGCCGGTGGTGAGCTTCTCGTCCCGCAGGGTCGGCCAGTCGCGGGCCATCAGCTCGTGGAACTCGGCGACCTTGTCCGGGCGGACCAGGTAGTGGGCGAGCCCGGTGTAGGCGTCCTCCTCCGGGAGGTCGGGCTCGTCCTGGTGGTAGCCCATCCGGTGGACGATCGGGTAGTCGACCGGCGGCCGGCCCTCGCGGGCCTCGGTGATGGCGGCCATCTCCTGCCAGATCGCGTTCACCTCGGGTGTGTTGAAGGCGCGGCTGACCGCGTTCTCGTCCACCCAGGTGACGATCTCGAAGAACACCGGGCCGTGCTCGCTCTCGCTGTGGTACACGGTCGCGGGCTCGTCGGTGACCAGCCCGTGGGCCTTCAGGGTGGGCCAGTGCTTGGCGATGATGTCACGGGCCTGCTCGGCACAGCCGGGCTTGACCATGTACGTCGCCATCATGTGGGTGGACAGCACCACGGGGGACTGGGACATCGGATGACTCCTTGGTTCTGGTGACTACAGGTGCGGAGATGGGTTCCGGGGGCGGCGCGGTGCCGCCGGTGGGCGGCCGGTCAGGCCGTTCCGGGCTGCTGGGCCGGTCCGGCCGTCTCGGCCTTCCCGGCGCTCTCGGGCTGCTTGGCCGGGGCCGACTTCCCGGCCGCCGGGGCGCTGCCCGTGGTCCTGGCGGGGGGAGGCTTCGGCGGCCCGAAGGCCGGGGCGGGCGTGTCGCGGATCAGCAGCAGCGCGGTCACCCAGCCGAGGGCCAGCAGGCCCACCGGCAGCAGGAGCCCGCTGTGCATGGCGTTGGTGAAGGCGTCCGCGAAGGCGTCCTGCACCTTGGCGGCCTGCGCCGGGTCGGCACCGGCCACGGCGGGCGGCGGGCCGCCGCTGCCGATCTTCACGGCGCCGTCGGTGAGCGGCGCGAAGGCCTGCTTGAAGCCCTCCCGGGCCTCCGCGGGCAGCGCCTGCGCCTGCTCGTTCACCCAGCTGCGCAGCCCGCTGGAGATCCGCATGGACAGGACGGCGCCGATCGCCGCGCTGGCCAGCAGCCCGCCGATCTCCTGCGAGGTGTTGACCAGCCCGGACGCCACACCGGCCTGCGGCGGCGGGACCTGCCGCATCCCGACGCTGAACAGCGGGGAGAAGACCAGGCCCATCCCGAGGCCGGCCAGCAGGAAGGGGCCGATCAGGTCGAGGGTGCCGGTGTCCGTCCTGGTGACCAGGATGAACGCGCCGAGGCCGGCGGTGAAGCAGGCCAGCCCGGTGAGGATGACCGCCTTGCCCGAGCCGCGGTCGGAGAGCTTGCCGCCGATCCCGGCGACCAGCGCCGAGGTGAGCGGCATCACCGCGATGGTGAAGCCGGCCCGTAGCGGGGTCATCCCGAGGACGGTCTGCAGGTAGAGCGAGATCGGCAGGAAGGCCCCGAGCATCGAGAAGCCCATGACGGCGGCGACGATGTTGGCCGAGGCGAAGTTGCGCAGCTTCAGCAGGTCGAAGGGGAGCAGCGGGCCGGAGCGCTGGTGCCGCCGCTGGTCGAAGCCGAAGTAGACCAGGATCAGCAGGCCGGCGGCGATCGAGGCCCAGGCGGTGGCGTCCCAGTCCAGCCGCTCGCCCTCGATCAGCCCGAAGGCCAGGCCGCTGAGGCCGAGGATGAGCAGGGCGGTCGGCACCAGGGCGAGCGGTTGCCGCTTGCCGGGCCGGTAGTCGTGGACGTGCTTGAGCACGAGGTAGGCGGTGGCGAGGCCGATCGGCAGGTTGAGGTAGAAGATCCAGCGCCAGTCCAGGTAGCTGACGATGACCCCGCCCAGCGTCGGGCCGGTCAGCACCGCGAGCCCGGAGAGCGCGCCGGTGAAGCCGAAGGCCGCACCCCACTTGGACGGCGGGAAGACCATGGTGACGATCGGGAGGATCTGCGGGGCCAGCATCGCGCCGCCGACGCCCTGGGCGAAGCGGGCGCCGATCAGGACGCCGGCGTTGGGCGCCGCCCCGCACAGACAGGAGGCGGCGACGAACAGCGCCAGGCCGTAGAGGTAGACGCGGCGGGGCCCGAAGAGGTCGCCGAGGCGGCCGGCGACGATGAGCAGGGTGGCGTAGCCGAGGATGTAGGCGCTGAAGACCCACAGGCCCTCGTCGAGGGACGCGTGCAGGCCGGACATCACATGGGGCAGCGCGATATTGACGATCGTCATATCGAGCAGCGTCATGAAGAAGCCCATGCTGAGCACGCCGAGAATCAGCCAGGGACTTTTGTCCCGGGTCTGCCGGTCGGGCATAGGTGGCTCATTTCTTGGAGCGCCGGAAGCCGTCGGCCGGAATGCGGGCACCGGGCTTCGGAATCGGGGAAGCGCGGAATGTCCGCCGGCTCGGCAGGGCCGGCGCGGAGCGGTCGCGGCGGTGAGGCCGCGAATGGACGGGACGGGTCAGTCGGCGCGCCGCAGCAGTACCGCGTTGGCGTCGACCTTGAGCACGTCGGTGTGGAGCTGGAACGGCAGCAGCGGGCCGCTGCTGAACAGGTCGGCCGGGAAGTGGCGCTCGATCGAGGGCGCGTCCACCGGCTTGAAGGGGAACATCTCCTGACGGCTGCCGCGCAGGTACAGCAGGCCGCCCGGGTGGAGCAGCCGGGCCACCTCGGCCGCGTAGCGGTCGCGGTCCTCCGGGCCCAGGTGGTGGAAGCAGCCGCGGTCCACCAGGAGGTCGAACTCCTCGTCGGGCAGGTCGAGTTCCCGGACGTCGCCGACCCGGAGCTCGACCTCCAGGCCGAGCCCGGCGACCCGCTCGCCGGCCAGCGCGACCGCCTCGGCGCTGATGTCCACACCGGTGGTGCGGTAGCCGGCGCGGGCCAGCGCGACGGTGTCCCAGCCGGTGCCGCAGCCCAGGTCGAGGGCGCGGGCGCCGGGGGCGGGCGGCGTGGCGGCGAGGAATCCGACCAGGTCGGGGGAGGGGGCGCTGAGCTCCCAGTACTGGTGGTGGTCCCCGGCCTTGTAGGCCCGGTCCCAGTCCAGGGTGGTCGTGGTGGTCATGGTCGTAGACCCCTTCCGGAGGCGCGCCGGACCGCACCGTGCGGCCGGCGGGGCACGCCGGCCGGCGTGCGCGGGGTGAGGTGGCCGCCGCCCGGACCGCCCACGGTGCCGGCGAGGCCGGTGGCCGAGGGGGTCGCGGTGGCGTACCAGCCGATTACCTCGGGGCGCCCGGGCGTCAGCACCGGCGAGCCCCGGTAGACCTCGTAACGCGGCCAGCCGGCGCGCAGTTCGAGGCCGAGGGCCGGGGTGACGTGGCGGTGGCGGACGGGCGGTTCGGCCTGGGCCGAACCGCCCTGCCAGAGCATCAGCCGCTCGCTCAGGACGGGCAGCACGCGGATGCCCAGGCTGTCCCGGCGCGGATCGAGCAGGGACAGCCCGGCGACCCGGTCCCGGGGCACCGACAGGCAGGCGTCGAACCGCCTGCGGTCGGGCGCCGTGGACTCCGGGTCGTCGTACAGGATTTCGATGCCGACGGTACGGTCGTCGGAAATCCCGCGGTTGAACAGGAATGCGGTGAGGCGAAGCCAGGTCGCCTCCCGCGGAGTTCCGTTCGCCGGATGCCTGAGGCTGATCACGAGAAGTGGTCGGGGGAGCACCGGGAACCATTCTCCGGTCCCCTGGAATTGCCCGCCCAATGTCTGCGGCCTATTCACAGGGGTGACGCTATCAACGGGTCAGTCCTCGCGTTTGACTGTCCTGGACACGTTCACGGCGGATTCCGGACCGATCGGCTCCGCTCCCGGGCCGTCGGTGCGCGGCCGCAACAGCGCCGCCGCCCGGGCCACGCTGCGGGCGAGCTCGTCCACCCGGGCCCCGAGCTCGGGATCCGCAGGCTCGCCGCCCGGCACGGCGCTCCGGGCCTGCGGGACGGCCACCTGCTCGGGCACCATCCAGGCCCGGTACCAGCGGACCACCAGACGCAGGTGGTTGAGCGCGTTGGAGTTGCTGCGGCCGCCGAGCGCGCAGATGGCGCCGAAGACCTTCCCCTCGACGTGCTCGAAGTCCAGCAGGTCGAGCGCGTTCTTCAGGGCCCCGCCGATGGTCCCGTGGTACTCCGGGCCGGCCAGGATGACGCCGTCGGCGGCACGGAACTCCTCCCGCAGCAGCTTGACGTCCGGCCGGCTCGGCCACGGGTCCTGCTTGTCGCCGTTGCAGAACGGCAGGTCCAGCTCGCGCAGGTCCAGCAGGGACGTCCGGCAGCCGTCGGCCTCCAGCAGGGACACGGCGCGGCGCAGCAGCAGCTGGCTGGTCGAGCCGGGGCGCATCGAGCCGCCCAGGCCGAGGATCCGGGGCGGCGCGGCGGCGCTCACGCGTCCTCCTCGCAGATGGCGTCCGCCGGGCAGCAGTCCATCGCCTCGTACACCAGCTCCTCCTCGTCCTCGTCGACCGGCTGGCGGGCCACGTAGGTGTAGCCGGCCTGGTCGTTGCGGACGAAGGAGTCGGGCGCGATGCACCGGCAGGTGTCGCAGTCGGTGCACTCCGCGTTGACGAAGAACCGCCCGGGCACGTTGTCCGGCAGCCTGGCCGGCACGGGGAACCCGCTCATGCGCCCACCTCTTCCTCGGCCTCGGCGGCCGGGAGGTACCCCCACCGCTCGCTCATGCGTGACTCCGTCCCGCGTGGACCAGCTCCAGGACCCGCTCGGTGTCGGTGCGCAGCAGGTGGCCGTAGGTGTGGCCGAGCTCGTCCTCCGGCGCGTACGCCAGCAGCTCGACGCTGTCGAAGCCGGCCAGGTAGTCGAGTACCCGGCGGACCTGGTCCGCGGTGTCGACGCTCAGCCCCAGGTGCGACATCAGCGAGCGCTTGCGGTCGGCCGGCAGGCCGGCCCAGTCGCCGTAGGCGCGGCAGGTGAAGAACTCCACCTCGGTGCCGCGCTCGGTGGTCAGGTTGATCCAGTGGCCGGGGGTGCCGTGCACCCGCGGGGCGATGTGCGAGGGCCCGGAGGAGACGCGGCTAAGGCCCGGGTGGTCCCGGACCGTCTCCAGCCAGGCCTCGAACTCCTCCTCGCGCCGGTAGTCGCCCAGGTAGACGGCCACGTGGTGCAGGCCGGTCAGCCGCAGGGTGCGGGCGTCCAGCGGCTGGCCGAAGAAGGAGAGCAGCGCGTCGTCGGTGGTGGTCGCGGCCGCCCGGTCGGCCCAGTCGAGGACCTCCTTGAGCGCGGGCTCGCGGTCGGCGCCGGTCGGCAGGTACTCGGTGGCGGGGAACAACAGGCTGGGTGCCATGGCGAATCAGCTCCGTCGGGCGGTCAGGTAGTCCGTGATCAGGGTCTCCAGGTCCTGGTGGCCGGCGTAGGGCTTCAGCAGGTCCTGGTAGAGCTCGGGACGGCGGCCGTGCAGGCAGAAGTAGAGGCTCTTGCGGAACGAGAGGTCGACCTCGCGCAGTTCGCGCACCCGGTCGAGGTCGAGCTCGGCGATCAGCACGCCCTCCTCCTCGTCCAGGGAGCCGACCAGCTGCTCGGGGGCGGCGACGGTGCTGTGACCGGCCACCGAGATGGATACCTGCCGGCCGGCCCGCTCGCCGGTGACCTCGCCGACGGCGCTGGCCAGCAGGGTGTAGCAGACGTTGAAGGAGGAGTTGGCCTGGATGCACGGGCGGGTGATCTGGATGTTGCCGCGCAGTGCCGCGCCGGGCACCGCGATGATCTCGGCGCCGCGCATGGCGAGCGTCCGCGGCACCTCGGGGATCCAGAAGTCGGAGCAGACGCAGATGCCCAGCCGCCCGAACGGCGTGTCCACGATGACGAGTTCGTCGCTGGGGGAGACGGTGACCATCTCGGCGGCGAAGCGGTGGGTCTTGCGGGCCTTGGCGGCGATGCGGCCCCGGTCGTCCAGCAGCACCGAGGTGTTGTAGTAGCGGTCGCCCTCCCGCTCGACGACCGTGCCGCAGAGCAGGTAGCAGCCCTTGGCCCGGGCCACCTCGCCGAGCCGGTCGAAGACCGGGCCCGGTACCGGCTGGTCGATGACGCCCTTCAGGTGGGCGCGGCCGGGGAAGTAGAACGGCGGGCCGAGGAAGAACTCCGGCAGGATGATCAGCTCGACGTCCTGGACGGTGTCCAGCAGGGCGAGCGTACGGGCCAGGTTGACCTCGGGGTCGTGATCCCAGAGGGTCTGGATCAGCGCGACCCGGGGCCGGCTGGTGGCGAGCGTGCGGTCGGTCATCAGGTCAGGCTCCATCCGGGGCTTACGGGGTGTCCGGCGTGTCCGGGGTGTCCGGGGCCGACGCGTCGTCCGGGTCCCGCCCGGCCGCCGCGGCCCAGTCGGGCAGCGGCCCGTCCGGGTGGGTGGCGGCGGTCAGCGCCAGGCCCAGCGGCGAGCGGCGGAAGTCGGCGGCGAACGGCGCGGCCTCGCGCATCCGGCGCAGTTCGTGCAGGTCCAGGTCGGCGGTGAGCAGCACCTCCTCGCGGTCCGCCTCGGCCAGCACCGGCTGCTGCTTGCGGAAGTCCCGCGAGTAGGCGCCGATCGCCAGCGGGCTGCGCAGGATCGCGCTGCGGCCCATGTAGGTGAGGCCGGCCAGGGTGTTCTCGCCGGTGGCGCTGGCGAACAGCACGTAGGCGCAGTTCTCCGCGGCCCGGGCGAGCAGCATCTGGCGCACCGGTTCGGCGAACGGCCGCAGCAGCACCGAGGGTGCGACGATGATCTCCGCCGAGTCGGCGAACAGGCCGCGCAGCACCTCGGGGAACTGCACGTCGTAGCCGAGCGCGAAGCCGATCCGGCCGAGCGGGGTGTCGAGGACGCGGGCGCCGGTGACGCCGGTGATGAAGTGCGCCTCCAGGTCGTACACCATGGTGCGCCGCGCGGTGCCGGCGAGCTCGCCGGTGTCGTCCAGCAGGACGGCGGTGCTGTGCACGTGCTCGCCGGAGCGCTCCAGCACGCCGGCGGCGATCCAGATGCCGAGCTCACGGGCGAGGCCGGCCAGCCACTCGGTGAGCGGTCCGGGCACCGGCTCGGCGATCTCGTGGCTCTTGGGCAGGTTCAGCGCGGTGGCGAACACCTCGGGCAGGACGACGAGCCGGCAGTCGTCGTCGGCCGCGGCGCGCACCAGCTTCTCGGCCCGCTCCAGGTTCTCCGCCCGGCGGTTGGTGGCGACGGACAGCTGGACGACGCCGACCCGGTACCGGCGAAGGTCTGCGGTGGGCATGGTCGTGCTCCTTCCGGTGTCGGGTGCGGTCGGGACGGCGGGCCGGGCGCGGGGCCCCCCCGGGGGCGGGCACCGCGCCCGGCCGGTGGCCGGCGGACCGTCAGTCGAAGATCCGCTCGTAGATGCCGGGCTCGCCGACCGTGTACCCGGTGTCCCGCGGCTTGGAGGAGACCACCAGGTTGATGCCCTCCTTGCTGACGCTCCAGCTGTCGAGACCGAGCTGGTCGAGCAGCTCGCGCATCTCGTCGGTGGAGTACGAGGCCCGCAGCGAGCGCATGAACTGGTTGGCGTCGCCGCCCGCGTACTGCAGCACGAAGGAGACCATGCCCTCGTCGGCGTCACGCGCCAGGTCGTACAGCAGCACGGTGCCGCCGGGGCGGCAGACCCGGTTCAGCTCGGGCAGGATCCGGGCCGGCTTGTCCCAGCGGTTGATCGCGCAGAAGCTGAACACCACGTCGAAGCTGTCGTCCTCGTACGGCAGCCGGGTGTAGCGGGCCCAGTCGCAGGCGAAGTCGCCGCCGTAGGAGACCAGGTTGGCGAAGATGGTGTTCTCCCGGGCCACCTCCAGGAAGGCGTCGTTGCTGTCCAGCCCGGTGAAGGTGGAGTCGGGGTGCTGGGCGGCCAGGCGCAGCGACAGCAGGCCGCTGGCGCAGCCGATCTCCAGCACCTCCTTGTCCGGACCGCAGTCCGGCCCGATGAGCTTCATCATGTGCTGCATCGGGATGATCATGGAGGTGCGCACGCTCCGGTCGTACGCGCGGCACTCCTCGGTGTCCTCGAACGGGTCGCCCTGCGGGGTGCGCTCGGCGAGGTCGAAGATCCGGCCCCGGCGGGACCGGCGGGTGGTCTCAGAGCTGGACAACGGGGAGTCCCTTCCGGCCGTCGGTGCGGTCGATCTGCCACTTCAGGATCTCGGTGCTCGCCGAGGTCGGCTGCGGGAGCCGGTAGTTGGCGTCCGAGTAGAAGCTCTTGGAGATGTTGTCGATGTAGTACCAGCCCTTCGGGTAGGTCACCTGGATCGCCTCGTCGTCGACCTCCAGGAGCCCCTTGGCGACCAGGTCGTCGACCTTGTCCTTGAAGTACTCGTACGGGTCGACGCCGTGCCGCTCGCGGTAGACCGAGCGCTTGACCCGCAGCAGCTTCAGGCCGAGGACGAGGCTGCGGCAGCGCTGCTCGTGCTCGTCGGTGTAGGCGCCCATGACGACCGGGAGCCGGCCCTCGTTGCACCGGCTGATGTACCCCTCGATGTCCGGCTCGTTGAGGTACATGTGGTTGTTCAGGTACCCGTAGGCACCGGAGCCGATGGCCACCATGTCCCCGCACCGGCCCCAGATCTGGGACAGGTGGTCGGTCAGGTAGAAGGTGTCCGTCTCCAGGCCGCGGTACGGCTTGCTGCCGTCCTTCAGCACCGGGTAGGTCTTGACGCCGGCCGCCTCCCACTCGGGCCGCATCGGCTCGATGAAGTCGTTGTAGGTCAGCGCCAGGTAGCCCGCGTCCATCAGCGTGGTGTGCAGGTACTGGTACATCTCGTCGGCCTCGCGGGTGCTCGGGCACGGCGGGGTGGCGCCGCTCTGCAGCGCGAAGAACACCTCCGAGCCCGGCATGACCGCGTAGTTGTAGACCGAGAACGAGGTCACCGGCAGGTCCATCAGGGTGCGGATGTCCTGCGCCCAGAGGTCGGCGGTCTGGCCGGGGATGCCGATCATGTAGTCGATGCAGAGGTTCTCCAGGCCGCTGCGGTCGATCAGCTCGATCGTCTTGGTGGCCGACTCGCCGGTGTGCGCGCGGGCCCGGCCGAGGTAGCGCAGCAGCGGGTCGTGGAAGGTCTGCACGCCCAGGCTCATCCGGTTGACGCCGTGCTTGAGCAGCACGTCCAGCTTCTGCTGGTCGACGTCGACCGGGGTGGACTCGATGGTGATCGAGCAGTCCGGGCTGAAGTTGAGCCGCTGCTTCATGAAGCCGAGCAGGTCGTCCAGCTCCTCGGCGCGCAGCGTGGTCGGCGTGCCGCCGCCGAAGTAGCCGGAGGTGAACACGGTGTCCCGGACGTGCGGCAGCTGCGAGTACAGGTCGATCTCGTTCTTCAGCGCCTGGATGTAGCGCTGCACCAGGGTGTTGCGGGTGGAGAACTTGTTGTACGGGCAGCTGGTGCACACCTGGTTGCAGAACGGGATGTGCACGTAGAACGACGTGGTCTTGGGGAACTTCTCCCGCGTGGCGTAGATCTGCTCCGCCGTCAGGGGCTTGACGTCGCAGGGGTACCAGCGGACGAACTCGATGTCCCGCTCCGGGTAGTCCCGCCAGAAGCTCGGGGTGTCGAGGAAGTTCCGGGTGATCGCTTCTTGGGTCATCTGCCTCTCCGGTCGTCAGGGTGCGCGGTGGTGCTCGACGGTGAGTGCCATCGGGCCGTCCGGGTCGACCACCCAGTCGGCCATCTCCGCGGCGTCGAGCCGTGCGCGCAGTTCGGCGCAGGTCCAGGCGCCGCGGAGGGAGTCCAGGTAGGTGCGCAAGCGGTACTGGCCGTCGGGCGAGTCGTCGGCGGCCATCTCGCGCAGGGTGTACTCGAGGATGAACGGGTCGGGGTCCCGGCGCAGGTCGTTGACCAGCAGCCGGCCGCCGGGGGCCAGGGCCCCGGCGAAGTCCCGGAGCAGATCGGCGGGTTCGGTGCACTCGCCGAGCGCGTGGACGCTGTAGGCCAGCGCGAACCCGCCGGCCAGGCCGTCCGGGAGCGGGTCGCCGGGCCGCCAGTGGCCGACCGGCACCGCCTCGCCGAGCCGCTCGCGCAGCGGGGCGACGGCGTTCGGGTCGGTGCACAGCACCCGCAGGTCCACCGGGCGGCGGGCCAGCAGGAGGGAGGCGAACCCGCCGTAGCCGGGTCCGACCTCCAGCACCGGGCCGCCGTCCGCGCAGGCGGCCTCCAGCAGGTCGAGGAACTCCTCCTTGTACTGGTTGCGGGCGGCCACGTACCGGTCGTACGCGAGCCGGTCCGCCTCGTCGGCGAGCCGATGGCGGGTCGGCGTCCGTACGTCCGGCAGCAGGCCGGTGGACATGCTGCTCACACCTCCCTCAGCAGGGCGTACAGCTCCCGCTCGGTCTCGGCGACGGCCCGCAGGGCCTCCCGCAGCTCCCCGGCGAGTCGTTCGCGGACCGGGCCGAGCCCGTCCGCCGCGGCGGCCCGCAGCCGGGGCAGCCGCTCGCCGAGCAGGGCGGCACGGGCGAGGGCGGCGGGGCCGCCGTCCAGCAGCTCCGCCTCCCGTGCCCGGTAGGCCGCGCCGAGCTCGGCGAAGTCATCGGTCCAGTCGGGCAGCAGCAGCGCGATCACCCGCGCCCACTGCCCGGCGCTGTCGGCGCAGAGCAGCGCCGCGTCGGCCAGCCGGTGGTCGCCGGTGAGCTGCGCCGCCTCGGCGAGGAACTCCCGGAAGAGGTTGCGGAAGGCGTTCCCGCCGGTGCCGGCCAGCTCGAAGTCCACGAAGGCGCCGGCCAGTTCCTCGACCACGGAGAGCGCGGGGGCGTCGCTGCGCAGCAGGTGCTGCAGCCCCGCCCCGTAGGAGTCGAGGCCGCGCAGGCCGAAGGTGGGCACCGGCGGGTGCAGCATCGCCCGGCAGGAGTACCGGATGCCCTGGCGGACGTCCTCCTCGGTGGGCAGGCGGGCCGTCTTCCAGTCGGCCCGCAGCAGCGCGTGCCGGGGTGGGAACGGCTGGTGGGCCGAGGCCCGGGCGGCGGCCAGCTCGGCCGTGGTCAGGGTCTGCGGCCGGGCGGGCCGGTCGGAGACGGTGACGGTGCCGGCCTGCGGGTCGTGCCCGAGCACCACGATCGCGTGGGCGCCGAAGTGCCGGGTGGCCTGGAAGTACGGCAGGTGGAAGAGGTCCACGTAGACCACGGCCGGGCGGCCCTGGTCGAGCTCCTCGCGCAGCTCGGCCCAGGCCCGGTCCGGGTCGTCGTCGACCGCGACCTCCACGTCCAGGCCCACGCCGGCGGCCATCCGCCGGGTGAACTCCGGGAACGGGCCGTTGCGCCCGCCGGTGAAGCCGCGTCCGCCGGGCGGCGGCGGCAGGTGCATGAAGCTGATGCCGCCGGCCAGGCCGAACAGCATCGCCTCGCTGACCTGCAGGCCGTGCGCGGCCAGTTGCTTGCGCAGCGAGGCGGTCTCGCAGTGCGCGCCGCCGTACAGCGGCTCCGGGTCGGTGGTGCTCATGCGACTCCTCCCGGGGAGACGGGCCGCTCGGCCCAGGCGGCCCAGGCGAGCGCCTCCGGGGGGACGGCGCCGGCCGGTGCCGCTTCGGCGGCCTTCGCCTCGGCGGCGATCTCGTCCAGGACCGAGCGGGTGTAGGGGTTGGCGTCCGAGGGCGGGTAGTCCAGCGCCGTCCCGACCAGGACGTTGCGGATCGCGGCCCGCACGATGTCGGTGGGCAGCCCGCGCCCGGCCAGTTCGGCGGCCAGCTCGGCGCAGGCCTTGAGGGCGACCTTGGTGGCGGCCCGGTTGGCGGGGCCGACGACCTTCTCCGGCCCCAGCACCACCTCACCGAGGTCGGCCGCCAGGGTGCGCAGGAGCCCGATCCGGCGCGGCGCGGAGGTCACCAGGACGGTCTTGAGGCCGAGCGCCACGGCGGTGAACTGGCAGACCGGCTTGAGCCCGACCACCTCCACGTTCAGCTCCGGCAGTTGGTCGGTCGGCACGCTGGTCGCCAGGTTCACGAACAGCGGCCGTCGGCCGATCTCCTCGGTCAGCGCGGCGAGCCGGCGCAGCGCCGCCTCGGTCTCCTGCGGCGGCACGCAGATCAGCACGGTGTCGGCGGCCGACAGGATCTCGCGCTGGTCCATGTCGGGCAGCGACAGGGCGGCGGCGACCCGCCGGGCGACCGCCGGGTCGCTGTCGTTGAGCAGCACCGGGAAGCGCTCGGCGAGCCGGTCGGCCAGCACCGCGCCGAGCCGGCCGAGGCCGACGACGGCGATCGTGCCGGGGTCGTTGTGCCGGGGCTCCGCCGGATTGCCGGGGCGCAGACCGAGTGTCACGAAACCGCCTCCAGGTCCTCGATGGTCAGACTGCCGGGCTTGAGCATCCGGTCCATCGCCCGCCGGACCTGCGCCCGGTCGATCGGGGCGACGTGAGCAGGCACCCCGAACTCGGCGGTGACCCGCTCGGCGACGGCCGCACAGAGCGCCTCCGGGTCGCCGCCGTCGGCCTCGACGCGGATCTCCACCCGATCCCCGGCCGGGCCGGCCGCCCAGTACAGACCCGCGCCCGCGGTCGAGAGCACGGTCTGCTCCAGCGCCAGCTTGTTGATCCGCCGCCCGCCGACGATCAGCTGCTCGCTGACCCGCCCGTGGTGGGCGAGCACCCGGCGCGGACTGCCGCAGGCGCACGGCTCGGCGGAGACGGTGACGAAGTCCCCGCTGCGGTAGCGCAGCAGCGGCATGGCCCGGCCGGCCAGCGAGGTGATGACCAGCTCCCCGGCGGTGCCGTCCGGCACCGGCTCGGTGGTCTCGGGATCGATCACCTCGAACAGGTGCCGGTCCTCCGTCAGGTGCAGGCTGCCCCGCTCGCAGACCAGCCCGAGCGAGTTGGTCTCGGTGGACCCGTAGGCGTTGGACAGCTGCACGCCCCAGAGCGCGGCGATCTTCTCCAGCTTGGCCGGCGAGCAGGTCTCGCCCACGTACAGGAAGGTCCTGAGCCCGATCTCCGCCGGGTCGCGGCCGGTGTCCCGGAGCATGTCGTACAGCCGCAGCGCCCGGCTCGGCGTGCAGATCAGCGCGGTCGGGCGGACGGTCCACATCATCTCGACCATCCGCTCGAACGGGCAGACCAGGCTGAGCGTGCCCACCGGGACGACCGCGGCGCCGACCTGCTCCAGCGCCCGGTCCAGGTCGTACGAGGCGAAGGCCAGCTCGTACGGGATGGCGATGAAGGCGAGGTCTCCGGGTCCGAGCACGTGGCCGACGGACTGCTCGACCGCCACGTTGCCGCGGATCCAGTCCTCGTAGGTGATCATCGAGGAGGTCGGGCTGCCGGTGGTCCCGGTGGACTCGCCGTAGCGGATCAGCTCCTCGCGGCCCACCGCGAGGAGGCCGAACGGGTAGGCGCCGCGCAGCTCCGCCTTGGTGGTGAACGGCAGCGCCCGCAGCCCGGCGGCGTCCGTCGGCCGCACCGAGCCGAACTCCGCGGCCCACTTCTCCCGATAGAACGGCGAGTTGGCGAAGGCGTGGTCCAACTGGCGCCGCAGCATCGCGAACTGGTGGTCCGGCACCTGGTCGGGGCTGAGCTTCTCGAACGCCGCCAGGTCGGCCAGCGCGGCCTCGCGGATCTCCGGATAGCGCAGGTGCGGCGGGCGGTCGGCGGTGGTCACCGGGCATCCTCTCCAAACATCAGCTGGGTCTTGATCCTGGTGCGGGGGTCGAGCCCGAAGGCCTCCTCCGCCCGTTCGGCCGGCAGCCGGTGGGTGACCAGCAGCCCGGCCTCCTCCCGGTGCCCGGCCAGGAACTCCTGCGCCCGGGCGAAGCCGCCGGTGCCGCCGATCGAGCCGACCAGGGTCAGGGCGTTGGCCACCAGCAGGTCGGTGCGCAGTGCCGCGCTGCGCCGCAGCCCGAAGCAGAGCACCCGGCCGCGCGGCACGGCGCAGGCCAGCGCGGTGGCGAGGCCGTCGGCGCCGCTCGAGCAGTCCACCGTGAGGTCGTAGCGGGCGGCGGCGGTGAGGGCGGCGTAGCCGCCGGCCGACCGGGCGGTCGGGTCCGGCTCGGGGGCCTCGGTGCGCACCCGGGCGCTCGGCAGCAGGTCGGCGACGGCCGCGGCCTTCACCGGGTCGGCCTCCAGCAGCTCGACGTCGCCGGTCCCGTAGGCGCCGGTGAGCAGCAGGTAGGAGGCGAGGCCGAGGGCGCCGGCCCCGATCACCAGGACCCGCTCGTCGGGGCGCGGGGCGACCCGGTGCAGGCCCTGGGCGGCGACCGCGAAGAACTCGGAGAGCGCCAGCAGTCCGGGGCCCAGGCCGTGCCGGTCGGGGTAGAGGTAGCGGCGGTCGACCGTCTGCAGCCGGGTGGAGAAGCCGTCCACGGTGAGGCCGAACTTCTCGATCCGGGCGCAGACGTTGCGGTCGGTGCCGCAGCGCGGGCAGTCGCCGCACCAGCGCGAGCAGTCGCCGGTGACCCACTGGCCCAGCAGGTCCCGGCCGCCCGGGCCGGTGTCGACCACCCGGCCGGCCCACTCGTGGCCGAAGCGCAGCGGATAGCTGCTCGGCCCGCCGTAGGTGCCGTCGTACAACGCCTGGTCGCTGCCGCACAGGGTGACCCGGTCGACCTCGACCAGCACCTCGTCGGGGCCGAGCGGCGCGGTCGGCGGCTTGGCCTCCTCGACCGAGATCCGCCCGGGGGCGGTGAGCCGCAGGTCCGGCCCGGCGCTCATCGCGCACCCCCGGCGGGCGGCGTCGGACGCGGCGGCAGGTGCTCGTTGAGCTCGGCCTCGATCCGCTCGCTCTCGGCCCGCGCCATGGTGATGCGGTCGCGCAGGCTGATCGAGTTGAGGCCCCACCACAGGTACCAGTTGTCGTTGGCGAGGACGCGGGCCTGGATCTCGTCCAGGAGCGCGTCGTCCTCGATGACCGCGCGGGACGCGTAGTACTTGGGCACGATGAATCGCTCCGTTCCGGTGATCATTCCCTCGGCGACGGCGGTGGCGTGCAGGGCGGTCCCGCGGCACACCCGCAGTCCGAGGGTCCAGAAGGCGTGCACGTCGGGCGTGGCCGGCGGCACGAGCTGCTCCATCACGTCGAAGGTCTCGCGGACCGAGTCCCGGTCGTCGCCGGGGCTGCCGATGAACAGGCAGTGCTCGACCCGGATGCCCGCCTCCACGAAGCGGCGGTGGGAGTCGACGATCTGCCGTTGCCGGAAGTTCTTCTTCAGACCGCGCAGGATCCGGTCACAGGCCGAGTCGGTGCCGAACTCCACGTAGTAGCAGCCGGTCCGGGCCATCAGGTCGACCAGCTCGGCGGTCACGTTGCCCGGGTTGACCATGCAGGACCACGGCATCTCGATGCCGCGCCGGACGAACTCGCGCAGCACCTCCAGCGAGTAGTTCAGCGGCAGGTTGAACACCCCGTCGACGATCTCCAGGACCTCCAGGCCCTCGTCGCGCAGCCGCTCCACCTCGTCGGCCACGCGGGAGACCTCGTCGAACTTCACCCCCGTGCCGTCGACCAGGAAGTTGCTGCAGAAGACGCACTCCAGCACGCAGCCCTTCTTGGTCTGGATGGTCGCCGGCACCTTCAGGCTGCGGTCGTGCGTCTCGTACGAGTAGCTGAAGTAGCGCTGGTCGTAGAGCGCCGGGTCGGGGCGGGCGGCCTTGCGGTAGTCGATCCGGAAGACCGGGTCGCGGCGGTGGTAGCCGCCGTCCGGCAGCGGGCGGATCACCCCGGGCACGTCCAGCGGCTCCTCGCCGCGGGCCAGGTGCTCCAGCAGGGGCTGGACCGACTCCTCGGCGAAGCCGGTGATCCCGTAGTCGGCCTGGACGAAGTCCATCAGGTCCTCCGGCACGGTGGAGAACCCGGGACCGCCCAGGAGCACGGTGACGCCCGGCAGTTCGTCGCGCGACCAGTCGGCGACCTCGCGGGCGAGCGGGGTGTAGACGACCGGCTCCAGCATGCTCTGCGAGTCGACGTTGCGGATCGAGATCCCCACCACGTCCGGTTTGAAGGACTGCACCGCGGCCCGCACCACCGGCTCGTCCTCCTCCTCCCACATCAGGTCCAGCGTCTCGACCTGGTGCCCGGCCTCCCGGGCCTGGGTGGCGATGGTGACCATGCCGATCGGCAGCACCGGCCGGAAGGACTTCAGCTTGTTGATCGACACGAAGAGCACCTTCACGGCCGGCCTCCGTCGACCTCGGTGAGCACGGCGACCAGGCAGCGCAGCTGCTGCTCGCTCTGGTGCCAGTGCACGACCAGCCGCAGCAGGCCCAGCCGGCGCGCCACCGAGGCGATCAGACCGCGCTCCTCCAGGGCGTCCACCAGCTTCTCCGGCGCGGGGTGGCGCACCGTCACCACGGTGAGCTCGGGCTCGGGGGCGACCTGGAAGCCGGCCCCGGTCAGCAGCCGCACCAGCAGTGCCCGGCGCTCCCAGAGCCCGGCCACCGCGGCCCGGTAGCCGCTGCGGCCCTGGGCGCGCAGCGCCGCCCAGGTGGCCAGCACCGCGCCGCCCGGCCGGGTGCCGAGCAGGGCCTGGTGGTCGAAGGTGCCCCGGTAGTGCGAGGAGGTGCGCAGCGCCGCGCCGTCCTGCGCGTCGCGGAACAGCACGTGCCCGGCCGGGATCGGTGCGCCGCCGTACTTGTGCGGGTCCAGGGTGACGGAGCTGACGCCGGGCACCGAGAACCCGATCGGCGGCAGCGGCTCGCCGAGCTCGCGGGCGAACGGCACCAGGAACCCACCGGTGGCGGCGTCCACGTGGACCGGGACGCCGAGCTGCGCGGCGTGCGCGGCGATCGCCGGCACGTCGTCCACGGCGCCGGACTCGGAGCTGCCGGCGGTGGCCACCACCAGCGCGGTCTCCGGGGTGACCAGCGGCAGCAGGCGGTCGAGGTCGACCCGCAGCCGCCCGTCCGAGGGGACGCGCACGACCTCCACCGGGAGCAGCGCGGCGATCTTGTCGAAGGAGAAGTGCGCGCTGTCGCCCAGCAGGATCCGGGCCGGCGCGTCGGGACCGAAGCGCGCCCGGTGGCGCCGGACGGCCGCCTGCACCGCCAGCAGGTTGGCCTCGGTGCCGCCCGAGGTGGCCACGCCGGTCGCCCCGGGCCCGTCCATCAGGTCGGCCAGCATGGCCGTCACCTCGCGCTCGGCGCGGGCCAGCGACGGGAAGATCCGGTTGTCGCCGAGGTTGGCCTGCTGGTGGGCGGCGAAGACCTGCTCGGCCACCGGGAGCGGGGTCGAGCAGATCGAGTTGAAGACGGTGCCGTCCCGGTAGTCGTGGTCGTCCGCGCAGAGCCCGGCGACCTCGGCCAGCACCTGCTCGACGGGGGCGCCCCGGTCGGGCAGCCCGCCGGCGGGCTCACCCGGAGGCGGGGACCCGGTGGGGGACGGCGAAGAACTGGGCAGCGTTGCCATGAGCGAGAGCCCTCACGATCTGCTCGGGGACACCATGGAGTCGGAGCCGGTGCACCGTCCGGGCCAGACCCAGCGGGTCGGCCGAGCCGAAGTGCAGGCCGGTGTTGAGCATCAGCCGCTCCGGGCCGAAGCGTTCCAGCAGCCGCAGCACCTCGCGGTGCGACTGCTTCTCGCGGATCTGGAACAGCGCGTCCTGGCGCGGGGCGACCGCGATCCCGTACCCGCCGAGCCCGCGCAGCGCCGGGTGCTCGGCGAGCAGGTCGATCCGCTGCTCGTCGAGGTCGAGCAGGGCGATGGAGGCGGGGTCGATGCCGGACCGCTCCACCGCGCCCGCCAGCGGCGCCAGCATCTCCCGGAAGGGCGCGAGCGCGGGCGGCGACTCGACCAGCACCGGCACACCGCGTGCCGAGGCCAGCTTCAGCTGCCGCTCCAGCACCTCCACCTCGTCCGGGCCGCCGTTGCGCAGCGACAGCTCGCCCAGCGCCCGGACCCGCGGGTGGTCCAGGTACTCCTCCAGCGCCTCGATCCCGGCCAGCGCCCCGGACAGCCCCGCCATGTCGGCCGCGTGCACCGCGAGCGCCACGTGCAGGTCGATCCCGTACGCGGCGGCGCGCGAGGTCTCGGCCACCGCGAGCCGTTCGAACCGGGCGGCGAAGGCGCTGCCGGTGTCCCGGGCCTCCAGCGAGGCGGAGCACGGGGCGAGCGCCGTGAGCACCCCGCTGACGGCCATCAGCTCGTAGTCGTCGGCGTTGCGCAGGTCGCTGTGGACGTGGTGGTCGAACAGCGGCGTCAGGCCGGTCCCGTCCAGTGCCCGGGGGGCGAGCGGCGGCGGGGGCGGCGGCGGTCCGGGGGCGCGGCCGGCGGGCACGGCGGCCTCAGCCCCGGAGACCGTCGGCGGCGGCGATGGCGGCGGTCAGCACCTCACGGCTGCGGCGCAGCGCGTGCTGGTACCGGTCGGCGTGGTTGTACAGCTCCACACTGACGAACCCGTCGTAGCCGCCGCGTCCGAGCACCGAGAAGAAGCCGGCGAAGTCGATGTCGCCGTCCCCGGGGATCTCGTGGTGGTGCACCCGGCCCTTGATGTCCTCGACCTGGATGATCCGGGTGTATGGCAGGTTCCGCTCGACCGAGCCGAGGTAGTCCTCCTCCACCACCCGGCAGTGGCCGAGGTCCTGGGCGAGCGCGAAGCGGTCGGAGGCCAGCTCGTCGGCGAGGCGGGCCACCCCGTCGTTGGTCTCCAGGAAGAACTCCGGCTCGGGCTCCATCGCCAGGACCGCGCTGCCCGGGCCGTCCAGCACCTGCTGGATGCCTTCCGCCAGCCACTGCCGGGCCTGCTCCTCGGAGACCTCGGCCTTGCGCTTGCCGGTGGCGAAGTTGACGTAGGGGATGCCGAGTTCGTCGGCGATCCGGACCGACCGCCGCACCAGGTCGACCCGGCGGGCCCGGCCCTCGGCGGTGGGGTGGATCAGCGAGGGCTCGAACCGCTCCTCGCCCAGCAGGTTGTCCGCGCCGGCGGCCAGGCAGCAGGCGGTCAGGCCGGAGCGCTCCAGCGCCTTGCGGATCGGCGCGGCCTCGGCGGGGCCGAAGGCGAACGGGTCCAGGTGCGCCGGGTGGAGCGAGAGCTCGATCCCCTCGTAGCCGGCGTCGGCGACCGCCTCGATCGCCCGCTCCACCGAGATCGTCCGCAGGCCGTTGGCGTTGTAGGCAAGCTTGACCACAGCAGTTCTCCTTGTCTCGACCGGTGCTGACCGGCCGTCGGGTCCGGTGGGCTCACACCGGCGGGTGGGTCACTTCTCGGCGGTGGCGTGCACGTGGAAGTCGTGCCAGGTCCGCAGCTCGATCCGGTGGAAGCCGGCGGCGCGCAGCATCTCCTCCAACTCGCCCAGGGAGAAGCGCAGGTGCACCTCCTCCGGGCCGGCGCCGTCGGGCTGCCGGGCGTACCACGCCTCGATCTCCCGGTTGCGCTCCTTGTCGGCGGTCTTGCGGTAGTCGGCCAGCGCCACCCGGCCGCCGGGTCGCAGCACCCGGTGCATCTCGGCGATGGCGGCGGGCGCGTCGTCGGCCAGCTCGTGCAGGACGTAGGTGGAGATGACCAGGTCGGCGCTGTCGTCGGGGGCGGGCAGCGGCACCACGGGGCTCACGGTGCGGGTGACCCGGTCGGCCACCCCCTCCCGGGCGGCCCGGGCGGCGAGCACGTCCAGCAGCTCCGGGCTGCCGTCCACGCAGTGCACCGAGCCCTGCGGCCCGACCGCCCGGGCGGCCGGCACGGCCGCGTAGCCGGTGCCCGCGCCGACGTCGATCACCTGCTGGCCGGGCGCGGCGCCGACGGCGCGCAGCAGGTCCTGCACCTCGCCGAGCGCCCAGCGCAGCGGACCGTCGAGCCGGTAGACCGTCTCGGCGATCTCCGGGGAATGCGCGGTGTTCATTGCGATGACTCCTTCGGGGGCCGAACGGGCCGTCCGGCCCTGCTGATTCGGCGGGTCGGCGGGTCGGCGGGTCGGGGCGTGCACGGGCGTGCACGTCGTACGCCCGGCGCGGTCGGGCGCACGGCGGCGCACGGCGGCGCCCGCGGGGCTCAGGCGGCGGGGCTCAGGCGGCGGGGCTCAGGCGTCGGGGCTCAGGCGTCGGCGAGGACGCTCTTCAGCAGGGGCTCGGGCACCGGCGTCTCGTGGTCGCCGTCCACGGTGTGCACCCGGCCGATCTCGGGCACCAGCACGAACCGCACCGCGCTGCCGGCCCGGCGCTTGTTGTCGCTGAGGATGACCTCGACGATCCGCTCCGGCGTGAACTCCTCCGGCACCGAGGTCGGGCTGCCCATCAGGGTGCCGAGCACGTGCTCCTGGCGCTCCAGCACCTCCGGGCGGGTGACCCCGAGCCGGATGCCCAGCCGGGCCGCGGCGCACATCCCGATGCCGACCGCCTCGCCGTGCAGCAGCCGGCCGCCGGAGAGGAACTCCACGGCGTGGCCGACCGTGTGGCCGTACTCCAGGATGATGCCGGTGCCGCGCTCGCCGGGGTCCAGCGCCAGGATGCCCAGCTTGCTGCGGACCACCTCGTGGCAGACCCCGAGCAGGTCGTCCCGGATGCCGCCGACGCCGTCGGCCAGCAGGCCCTCCAGCCGGTCGAACCAGGCGGCGTCGTTGACCAGGCCGTTCTTCAGCGCCTCGACCAGCGCGCTGCGGTGTTGGCGCTCCGGTTCGGTGCGCAGCGTCGCCACGTCGGCCCAGATGAAGATCGGCGCGTGGTAGACGCCGAACTGGTTCTTGCCGAGCGCGCCGTTGATGGCCTGCTTGTTGCTGAGGGTGCCGTCGGTGAGGTTGAGCATGGTGGTCGGGATCTCGACGAAGCGCAGGCCCCGGTAGACCATGGCGGCCGCCAGTCCGGCGAGGTTGCTGATCATGCCGCCGCCGAGGGCGCCGACGATCGAGTCCTTGGTGGCGCCGGCGGCGACCAGCCGTTCGCAGAGGGCGGTCAGCTGCGGCCAGCCCTTGACCTGCTCGCCCTCGGCCACGGTGATCAGATTGACCGCGACGCCGGCCCGGCCGAGCTTGTTGGCGAGGTCCCGGCCGAAGCGCTCGTACAGCGGTTCGCTGGTGACCAGGTAGAACTCGTCGAAGTCGTAGCGTCCCAGGTACTCGGGCAGGCGGTCGCCGATCCCGTCGCCGAGGTAGAAGGGGCAGCTCGGCCTGGTCCCGCTGGACAGCTCGATGATGGTTCCGTCGGACACGTCGGTCCTTTCGTGCAGGGTGTCGGAACGGGGGTGTCGGAACGGGTGGTGCGGGAACGCGGGTGGTTCCGGGTGCGCCCCCGCGCGCCCGCGCGCGACCGGCGCGCGGGCCGCGGAGCGTGTGGTCGGTGGGTGGGTGGCGGTCGGTGCTGCGCCGGGTGCGCGGCACGGCCGTACCGTGCCGGCGCGGCGCGAGCGCGCTGCGGCGTGCGGACGCTCAGCGGTGGGCGAGGTAGCCGTCGAGGTCGAGCAGCCCGTTGCCGCTGACGCAGGCCACGATCACCTCGGACCGCCCGGTCTCGCGGGCCAGCACGGCCCGCTCCACCGCGGCGCGCAGGGCGTGGCAGGACTCCGGGGCGATCAGCATCCCCTCCGTGGAGAGCACCAGCCGCCCGGTCTCGAAGGCGTCCGCCTCCTCGTACGCGGTCGCGTCGAGCAGCCCCTCGCCGCGCAGCACGCCGATCAGCGGCGAGCCGCTGTGCTGGCGCAGGCCGCCGACGTGGGTCTCCGGGAGCTCGTAGTCCCGGCCCAGGGTGTACGACTTGCTGAGCGGGGTGACGCCCTCGGGATCGGCGTGGTCGTAGCGCAGCGTGCCCCGGGTGAGCCGCGGGGCGCTCGCCGACTCCGCGCCGAGCAGCAGAAGACCGTCCCCGCGCTCCGCCTTCTCGGCCAGGAAGGGGCCCATGAAGCCGCCGAGGTTGCTGCCGCCGCCGACACAGGCGATCAGCGCGTCCGGCTGCTCGCCGAGGGCGGCCAGCTGCGCCTTGGTCTCCTGGCCGATGACGGTCTGGTGGATCAGCACGTGCGCCAGGTTGCTGCCGGAGATGTAGCGGGTCTCCGGGTGCAGTGCGGCGTGGCTGATCGCCTCGCCGATCGCCGTGCCGAGCGAGCCGAGCAGGTGCCGGCCGTCGCGCAGCAGCGCCTTGCCGACCGGGGTCTGCTCGCTCGGGGAGGGGTGCACCTCGGCGCCGAGCATCTCGATCAGCGCGTTCCGGCCGGGCTTCTGCCGGGCCGAGACGCCGGCCCAGTAGATGACGGCCTTCAGGCCGAAGCGGCGGGCGGCCCAGGCCACCGCGTGGCCCCACTGGCCGGCGCCGGTCTCGGTGACCAGCGTCCCGACGCCCTGCTGGGCCGCGTAGTAGGCCTGCGCGATCGCCGAGTTGAGCTTGAAGCTGCCGGTCGGCAGGACGTCCTCGCGCTTGAGGTAGATCCGGGCCGGAGTGTCCAGGTAGCGCTCCAGGGCGCGGGCGCGCAGCAGCGGGGTCGGCCGCCCGATCGAGGCGAGCTCCTCGCGCACCCGCTCCGGGATCGCCAGGAAGGGCTCGGTGGCGGCGTCCTGGGCGCGGACGGCGTCGAGCCGGATCCGCTGCTGCAGGGCGATCCGCGAGCCCCAGTCGTCCTGCTCGGCGCCTTCGGGCTCGCGCGGCGGCGGCACGGCGCCCGGCAGGCTGGGGACGAGGTTGTACCAGTGCGACGGGACCGAACGGGGGTCCGCCGCGGCCGGCACCGGTACGGGGGTCCACGGGGCGGCTGGAGTCACGATGCATCCCTCTCGTCATCCGGATGGGGGAACCGTGCACGTCAGTCTCCGCAGCCGATGGACCGGGTGAGAAGCGGATCGCGCGTTGTTGACCGGCTCAGTCAAGCTTCGGATCGGTTGCCCGGGTCGGACTTGACCGGAACGGTGGGGAAAGCGGTTTCCGGTCCCGAAGCCACGGGTTTCGCGGCCCGGACCGCGCGGCCGGGCGCGCGGTGACCGATTCCGCGCCGCCTCGTTCGCCCTCGCGGGGGCCTGTGGCCGCAGTGACCCCTGGGCGCCCAGCGCGCCCCGATCCAGCAGCCGTACGGGAGTTCGGAACCATGAGTACCACCGGCAGGGCAGAGAAGACCGACCACCGCAAGCTCGGCGGCGCGCTGTACAGCGCGAAGTCGGTCCCGCAGGTCGTCGACGTCCCCGAGTTCGCCTTCCTCGCCGTCGACGGCGTCGGCGACCCCCAGCAGAGCCCCGACTTCGGGCCCGCCATCGCGGCGTTGTACGCCACCTCCTACGCCCTCAAGTTCGCCGTCCGGGCCGAGACCGGCCTGGACTACGCGGTGATGCCGCTCGAAGGGCTCTGGCACAGCAACGACCCGCACTTCGACGCGGTCTCGGCCGACTCCTACGGCCCCGGCGCCCGGGCCGGCTGGGAGTGGACCCTGCTGATCCGCCAGCCCGTGCCGTACACCGACGCGCAGCTGGCCGCCGCGCTCGCCAAGGCGGAGGCCAAGGCCGAGGGCAGGGCCGGCACCGAGGCGGTCGGCCGGATCCACCGGGAGTCCTTCGCCGAGGGCCGCTGCGTCCAGGTGCTGCACAAGGGGCCGTACGAGACCGAGCCGCGCACCGTGAAGCTGCTGCACGACTACCTGCACACCGAGCGGCTCGCCGAGGCCGGACGGCACCACGAGATCTACCTCTCCGACCCCACCAGGACCGCGCCCGAGCGGCGGCGCACCATCCTCCGGCAGCCGGTGTCCTGACCCCCTGGTACGTTCGGACCCGGACGGTGCCCCCGTGGCCGCCGTGGCGCGCACCCGTGCACCGTCCGAGTACCGCCGGTGCACCGGTGGGCCCGCTGGACAGCCCCGGAGGGCCCCCCTAGCATCGGGAGAATCCCCGCCCGGGTCCGTGGCCCGCCGGGGTCCGTCTTCGCCCGGTTTCGGGCCTGCGCCCGGGGCGGTGTCCGCACGGACCCGCCCCGGGACGACGACGACTAGGGACGTCCGACCCTGGCGCGCACGGGGGGTGATCGCGCAGGTTTGCAGTGATGTGCGACCGATCGGCGTGCGTGTCAGCGACCCGTCCGTCGCCAGGTGTCGGCCCCGCAGGCCCGGATTCGGCTCCGGTGGCGGGCCCGTGCGACGGACCCGAGAACCGGAGGGCTTCAGTCCGCTATGAAGATCGACACGCTCAGCAGCCACGACGAGCGACTCCGCCGGGCCATCCCGCACATCGTGGCCCAGGTCAGGGACGGTGAGGCGGCCGTCTCCCTGGAGGAGCTCGCGATGGCCACCAACACCTCTCCCGACTACCTGCGCCGGGTGTTCCGGCACCAGGTCGGCGAACCCATCCACCGGTACGTGCGCAGACTCAGACTCTCCCTCGCGGCCTACCGGCTGGTGTACGGCGACCGCACGATCATCGACATCGCGGTGAGCGCCGGGTACAACTCGCACGCGGCCTTCACCCGCGCGTTCCGGTCCGCGTACGGGATCTGTCCCACCGACCTGCGGACCAATCCGCAGAACACCAGCTGGAACACCGCCGGCGCGGCCGGCACGGACATCCGCCCGGCGGCCATCCCGCAGCGCCGGGTCGCCTTCTACTCCCACCTCGGCCCGATCGACAGCGCCAACACCGCGTGGGAACGGCTGCGCGGCTGGCTCACCACCCAGGGGCACTGCCCCGCCCGCTCCAAGGCGCTGGGCGTCTCCTACGACGACCCGGACTTCTTCATCGGCGCCCGGACCAGGCACGACATCTGCGTCCCGGTCTCCGACCGCTTCGACCCGCAGACCCGTGACGGCATGGGGGTCCAGGTGGTGCCCGCCTCCACCGGGCTGGCGATGCGTCACGTCGGCCCGCCCGAACTGATTCCGTTCACCTACATGCACCTGGCGGTCAGTGCGGCCACCAAGGGCATGCAGCGCACCGAACGCCCGCCCCTTCCTTATTACTTGGAGTTCTCCTCGTTCCCGTCCGCCCACCCCGAGCGCCAGGTCGCGGTGGACGTCTACCTGATGCCGCACGCCCGTCGGGCCTGATCCGCGGCGGCCCGGCGCCCGGGCAGTGGGCACCGGGCCGCCGCCGGTCGGTCGACCGGCGAGCGGCCGAGGGGGTGGGAGCACCCTGCTCGCCCCCGCACCCCGGGACGCCTGCGACGGTTCGCAGCCGATGCGATCCGCAGGAGGCGCCCTGGGCCGTCCGGGTGACATAGTGGCCCGCGGACGCGGCATGCTGCCGCGTCAGATCGCGGCACGGGCAAGGTCGTACGGGGGGATTCCCGCAGGTCGTCGCCCGGTCGCCCGGAAACCAAGCAAAGGATGGTTACCCGTGCGGTCCGAGAAGGCTTCGGCCACCTCCGCACCCGTGGCCGCCAGTCAGTCACTGACCCTGGCGGGCATGCTCTTCGCCGTCTCGATGACCTTCATCGACCAGACGATCATCTCCATCGCCGCCCCGGACATCATCCGGGAGCTGCACCTCTCCTCCATGGGCATGCAGTGGGTGGTCAACGCCTACCTGCTCGCGCTGGCGGCCTTCTTCGCCCTGGGCGGACGGCTCGCCGACGTCCTCGGCCACAAGCGGATGATGGTGGTCGGCACGCTGACCTTCGTCATCGCCTCGGCCCTCTGCGGCGCGGTGCCCTCGGGCGGCGCGGCGCAGACCTGGCTGATCGCCTTCCGGGCGCTCCAGGGCGTCGGCGCCGCGTTCATGTTCCCGGCCGCGCTCGCGGTCGTGGTCGAGGTCTTTCCGGTGGCGCGGCGCGGCCGCGCGCTGGCGCTCTTCTTCGGCGTGGCCGGCGGCCTGACCGCGATCGGCCCGATCCTCGGCGGCTGGCTCACCAGCTGGACCTGGCGGGCGATCTTCTGGGTCAACGTGCCGGTCGCCGTGGTCGCGCTGGTCCTGACCGCGATGGCGAAGATCCGCAACACCCCGCGCAGCGAGCCGATCGACTGGGTCGGCGCGGCCCTGGCGGCGCTCGGCATGGGCCTGAGCGTGTGCGGCCTCCAGCAGGCGGCGACCTGGGGCTGGGACAGCCCGGCGACGTGGCTCTGCATCGGCGGCGGCCTCGCCGTGCTGGTCGTCTTCGTCCTGGTCGAACTGCGCAGCGCGGACCCGCTGATCAAGCTGCGGGTCTTCGCCGACCGCGCGTTCGCGGCCGACAACGCGGTGCTCTTCTTCGCGATGATCGCCTTCGTCCCGGTGTTCTTCTTCGCCTCGGTCTACGCCCAGGTGGCTCTCGACCAGTCGGCCAACGACGCCGGCCTGTACCTGCTGATCTTCTTCGCGGGCTTCGGCCCCGCCTCGCAGATCGGCGGCCGGCTGCTGGACCGCCGCGGCGCCAAGCTGCCGATGATGCTGGGCACCGCGCTCTCCGCCGCCGGCTTCGCGCTCTGGGCCGGGAAGATCACCGACCTGTCGCTCGGCGCGCAGTGGCCCTACATCGTGATGGCCGGCGCCGGCATCGGCCTGCTGCTCACGGCCGCCTCGACCGACGCCGTCAACCGCGCGATCGGCGCCTCCTACGGCGAGGTCACCGGCATCACCCAGACCGTGCGCAACTACTCGGCCAGCCTGGGTCTCGCCGTCCTCGGCACGGTCCTGCTCAACAGCACCACGGCCAACATCGAGAAGACCCTGCAGGGCCAGGGCCTCCCGGCGGACGCCGCGCACAGCACCGCCGAGATGATCACCAAGAGCATCACCGGTCACGGGGAGGCGGGCAGTGCCCCGTCCGACGCCCCGGCGGCGCTCATGGCCGCCATCCGCCACGACTTCGCCGCGGCCAACGGGCCGGTGCTGTACGGCATGGCGGTGGCGCTCGCGGTCGCGTTCGTCTGCGCGCTGCTCCACCCCGGCACCCGGGTGACCGCAGAGTCGGAGCACACCGAGAAGGCGGCCGCCGCGACGGCCGCCTGACGTCAGGTCGGACACGGGGAGCCGTCGGGTCGCCAGGACCCGGCGGCTCCTCGGCGTTCCCGGGTGAAGCGCTCCGCTACGCCAGGAAGCCGCGGAGGAGGGCGGCCGTGGCGGCGAGGTGTTCGTCGGTGGCGCGGCGGGCGGCCTCGCCGTCGCCGGCCAGGATCGCCCGGGCCATCGCGCGGTGCTGCTCGGCGGCGTGCTCGATGTTCCGCTCCAGCATCGGGATCGCGTTGAGCAGGTCGTTCAGGCGCATCCGGGCCTCGGCGATGCCGGCGGCCAGCGTGGGGGAGCCGGTGAGCTCGGCGATGGCGAGGTGGAAGCGCGAGTCCAGCTGCCGGTACTGCTCCGCCGGGGCGTCCTCCAGGTCGGTCAGGCGGCTCTCCAGGTAGGCCTGCTGCTCGGTGGAGAGGGCCCGCCGCGCGGCGGCCTCGGCGGCGCCGGTCTCCAGCACCTGCCGGTAGGTCAGCGCGTCCTCCAGCTCGCTGCCGAGGTCGCGGGCGGCCCGCCGCAGCTCGGCGACGTCCGGCGCGGGCATCCGGTAGGTGACGAACGTGCCGCCGTAGCGGCCGCGGCGGGACTCGACGCACTCGGCCTGCTGGAGGGTGCGCAGCGCCTCGCGCAGGGTCTCGCGGCTGACGCCCAGCCGGGCGGCGAGCTCGCGCTCGGCCGGGAGCCGGTCGCCGAAGTCGAAGACGCCGAGCTTGATCGCCTGGAGCAGCCGCTCGACGGTCTCCTCGAAGGCGTTGCCGGTCCGCACCGGGCGGAAGATCGCCCCGGCCTGCCAGTCCAGGCGCGCCCGTGCGCGTGCTTCGTCGAGGTCCACGCCCGAATCGTACCCACGGGCGACGCGGGGCGGACCGGCCCCGTCCGTTCTCCGCCCGGCTCTTGACGCGGGCCGAGCGGGGGGTGAACGATGCTGCCCACCACCCCAATGGTCTGGTTCCAGTCCATTGCAGAGCCGTCCGACCGTCGATCCCCGCCGGGGCGGCGCGCCACACTGCCGTGGCCGCGTGCCCCCTCGGCACACCTCAACCCCCAGGGGTGCCCATGACTGACGCACGCTCACCCGACCACCCTGCCCCGTCGGTGTTTCCGGCGAACACCGCGACCGTTTCCGCCGACGAACAACGGCTCCGCGAACTGGGCTACACCCAGGAGCTGGCCCGCTCGATGTCGGGCTTCTCCAACTTCGCCGTCTCCTTCTCCATCGTCTCGATCCTCTCCGGCTGCCTGACCCTGTACGGGACGGGGATGAACAACGGCGGCCCCGCGATGATCATCTGGGGCTGGCCGGTGGTCGGCCTGCTCACGCTCTGCGTGGGGCTGGCCATGGCCGAGATCTGCTCCAGCTACCCCACCGCCGGCGGGCTCTACTACTGGTCCGCCAAACTGGCCCGCAGCGGCGGTCCGGCCTGGAGCTGGTTCACCGGCTGGTTCAACTTCCTCGGCCAGGTCGCCGTCACCGCCGGCGTCGACTACGGCGCCGCCTTCTTCACCAACGCCTTCCTCTCGCTCCAGTTCGGCTTCGAGGCGACCCCCGCGCACACCGTGGAGATCTTCGCCGCCATCCTGCTGATCCACGGCCTGCTCAACACCCGGGGCGTGAAGCTCGTCGCGCTCCTGAACAACGTCTCCGTCTGGTGGCACCTGGTCGGCGTCGCCGTCATCGTCGGCGCGCTCGCGCTGCTCCCGGACCGGCACGCCTCCGCCTCCTTCGTGTTCACCGAGTTCGTCGACAACACCGGCTTCCACAACCAGCTCTACGTGGCCATGCTCGGCCTGCTGCTGGCCCAGTACACCCTGACCGGCTACGACGCCTCCGCGCACATGACCGAGGAGACCCACGACGCCGCCCGCTCCGGCCCGCGCGGCATCGTCAACGCCATCACCGTCTCCCTGGGGGCCGGCTGGATCCTGCTGCTCGGTCTCACCTTCGCGATCCGCGACTACGACGGCGCCCTCGCCAGCGACACCGGCGTCGCTCCCGCCCAGATCTTCATCGACGCCATCGGCACCGGCGGCGCGGAGTTCCTGCTGCTGATCGTGATCGGCGCCCAGTTCTTCTGCGGGATGGCCTCCGTCACCGCCAACTCCCGCATGATCTACGCCTTCTCCCGCGACGGCGCGCTGCCCGGCTCCGCCCTCTGGCACCGCATCGACCCGCGCACCCAGACCCCGACGAACGCCGTCTGGCTGGCCACCGGCGGGGCCCTGCTGCTCGGCCTGCCCGCGCTCTGGAACACCACCGCCTACACCGCCGTCACCTCGATCTCCGTGATCGGCCTGTACATCTCCTACGTCATCCCGGTCTACCTCCGGCTGCGGCAGGGGGACGCCTTCCCGCGCGGCCCCTGGCACCTGGGCCGCTGGAGCCGCCCGATCGGCGCGGTCGCCGTCGGCTGGACCGCGTTCATCACCATCGTGTTCATGCTCCCCACCGTCAGCCCGATCACCGCCGAGTCCTTCAACTACACCCCCGTCGCCGTCCTGGCGGTGGTCGGCTTCGCCGGCCTCTGGTGGCTGGCCTCGGCCCGGCACTGGTTCACCGGCCCGATCATCACCGGCCCCGCCGCCGACGCGGCACCGCCCGGACCCACCGCACCGGACCCCGAGATGGAGACCCGTTGAACAGCGCCCGGCTCACCCTCGACGAGCTGCGCACCCGCGTGGCCGACGGCTCCGTCGACACCGTCGTCCTGGCCATGACCGACATGCAGGGCCGCCTCCAGGGCAAGCGCGTCGCCGCCGAGTACTTCCTCGGCGACGTCGTCCCCAACGCCGCCGAGGGCTGCGGCTACCTGCTCGCCGTCGACGTCGACATGAACACCGTGGACGGCTACGAGATCTCCTCCTGGGAGAGCGGCTACGGCGACCTGGTGCTCCGCCCCGACCTCGACACCCTGCGCGCGGTGCCCTGGCACCCCGCCACCGCGATGGTCCAGTGCGACGTCGCCCACCACGACGGCCGCCCGGTCGCCGTCTCCCCGCGGCAGATCCTGCGGCGGCAGCTGGAGCGGCTCGCCGCCCGCGGCTGGCACGCCTACGCGGCCACCGAGCTGGAGTTCATCGTCTTCCGGGACAGCTACGAACAGGCCTGGGACAAGGACTACAGCCGGCTCACCCCGGCCAACCAGTACAACGTCGACTACTCCATCCTCGGCACCGGCCGGATCGAACCGCTGCTGCGCCGGCTGCGCAACGGCATGGCCGGCGCCGGCCTCACCGTCGAGTCCGCCAAGGGCGAGTGCAACCTCGGCCAGCACGAGATCGCCTTCAAGTACGCCGACGCCCTCACCACCTGCGACGACCACTCCGTCTACAAGACCGGCGCCAAGGAGATCGCCGCCCAGGAGGGCTGCAGCCTCACCTTCATGGCCAAGTACGACGAGCGCGAGGGCAACTCCTGTCACGTCCACCTCAGCCTGCGCGACGCCGAGGGCGCGCCGGTCTTCGCCGGTGACCGGCCGCACGGCTTCTCCCGCACGATGGAGCACTTCCTGGCCGGCCAGCTCGCCTGCCTGGCCGACTTCGCCCTGCTGCTCGCCCCCACCGTCAACTCCTACAAGCGCTACGTGCCCGGCAGCTTCGCGCCCACCGCCATCGCCTGGGGCCGCGACAACCGCACCTGCGCCCTGCGGGTGGTCGGCCACGGCCCCTCGCTGCGCTTCGAGAACCGCGTCCCCGGCGGCGACGTCAACCCCTACCTCGCGATCGCCGCCCTGATCGCGGCCGGCCTGCACGGCGTCGAGCAGCAGCTCGAACTCGAACCGGAGTTCACCGGCAACGCCTACGCCTCCGACGCACCCCGGGTGCCCGCCACGCTGCGCGACGCGGTGGAGGCCTTCGAACGCAGCGCCGCCGCGACCGAGGCCTTCGGCAAGGACGTGGTCCGCCACTACGCCCACGCCGGGCGCACCGAACTCGCCGCCTACGAAAGGGCGGTGACCGACTGGGAGCGTCGCCGTGGATTCGAGCGGCTCTGAGGGAGGCTCCACCCATGACCCGCGAACCGCACCCGACCCGCGAACCGCAGCGCCGGCCGCTGATCGGCATCACCAGCTATCAGGACGAGGCCGCCTGGTCCGTCTGGCGCCAGCGCGCCTCCCTGCTCCCGCAGACGTACGTCGACGCCGTCGTCCGGGCCGGCGGCACCCCCGTCCTGCTGCCGCCCCAGCCCGGCGGCGCCGAGCACCTGGCCGAGGCCTTGGACGGGCTCGTCCTGGCCGGCGGCCCGGACGTCGACCCGGCCCGCTACGGCGCGGCCGCCGACCCGCGCACCGGCCCGCCCCACCCCGCCCGCGACGACTGGGAGAACCGGCTGCTGCACGCCGCGCTCGCCCGGGACCTGCCGCTGCTCGGCGTCTGCCGCGGCATGCAGCTGCTGAACGTCGCCCTCGGCGGCACCCTGCTCCAGCACCTGCCGGAGCGGAGCCACCAGATCGTCCCGGCCGGCTTCGTCCGCCACCCGGTCGCGGTCGAGGACGGCAGCCGGCTCGCCGGTGTCCTCGGCACCGCCACCGACGTCTCCTGCTACCACCACCAGGCGGTCGACCGGGTCGGCCGCGGACTCCAGGTGACCGCCCGGAGTGCCGATGGAACCGTCGAGGCGCTCGAACTGCCCGGCCACCGCTTCGTGCTGGGCGTCCAGTGGCACCCCGAGACCGACCCCGACGACGACCGCCTGTTCCACGCGTTCCTGACCGCCAGCCAGCCCAGGGAGAACACCCGATGACCGAACCGGACCTCTACGAGGTCGTCAACCCCGCCACCGAGGAGGTGATCACCACCGTCGAACTGGGCGGAGCCGCCGAGACGGACGCCGCCGTCGCCCGCGCCCGCGCCGCCTTCGACACCTGGCGCCGGGTCGCCCCGGCCGACCGGGCCCGGCTGCTGCGCGCCTTCGCCGCCGCCGTCGACGCCGACCGCGAGCACCTCGCCGCCCTGGAGGTCGCCAACGCCGGCCACACCATCGGCAACGCCCGCTGGGAGGCCGGCAACGCCCGCGACGTCATCGAGTACTACGCCGCCGCCCCCGAGCGGCTCTTCGGCCGCCAGATCCCGGTGGCCGGCGGCCTCGACGTCACCTTCCAGGAACCGCTCGGGGTGGTCGGCGTCATCGTGCCGTGGAACTTCCCCATGCCGATCGCCGCCTGGGCCCTCGCCCCCGCCCTCGCGGCCGGCAACACGGTGATCGTCAAGCCGGCGGAGCTCACCCCGCTCACCGCGCTGCGCCTCGGCGAACTCGCCCTGCAGGCGGGCATCCCGGAGGGCGTGCTGCAGATCCTGCCCGGCCGCGGCACGGTGGTCGGACAGCGCTTCGTCACCCACCCGGACGTGCGCAAGGTGGTGTTCACCGGCTCCACCCGGGTCGGCAAGGAGATCATGGCCGGCTGCGCCGCCCGGGTGAAGCCGGTCACCCTCGAACTCGGCGGCAAGAGCGCCAACATCGTCTTCGCCGACGCCGACCTCGCCAGGGCCGCCGCCACCGCCCCCTACGCCGTCTTCGACAACGCCGGCCAGGACTGCTGCGCCCGCTCCCGGATCCTGGTCGAGGCCTCCGTCCACGACGAGTTCATGGCGCTGCTGGAGCCCGCCGTCCGCGGGGTGCGGGTCGGCGACCCGGCCGACGAGAAGACCGAGATGGGCCCGCTGATCTCCGCCGCCCACCGGGCCAGGGTCGCCTCCTACGTCCCCGACGCCGCGGCCGTCGCCTTCCGCGGCACCGCCCCGGACGGCCCCGGATTCTGGTACCCGCCGACCGTGCTGGCCCCGGTGCGCCACGACGACCCGGCCTTCACCGAGGAGATCTTCGGCCCGGTGGTCGCCGTCGTCCCGTTCCGCGACGAGGAGGACGCCGTGCGCATCGCCAACGCCACCGAGTACGGGCTCTCCGGCTCGATCTGGACCCGCGACGTGGGTCGCGCCCTGCGCGTCTCCCGCGCCGTCGAGGCCGGGAACCTCTCCGTCAACTCGCACTCCTCGGTGCGCTACACCACCCCGTTCGGCGGCTTCAAGCAGTCCGGCCTCGGCCGCGAGCTCGGCCCGGACGCCCTCGACGCCTTCACCCAGACCAAGAACGTCTTCATCTCCACGGAGGAGTGATCAGCATGACCCAGCGACTCGACGGCCGGGTGGCCGTCATCACCGGCGCGGGCAGCGGCATCGGCCTGGCCACCGCGCGCCGGTTCGCCCAGGAGGGCGCCAAGGTGGTCTGCGCCGACCTCGACCCGGAGACCGGGGCCAAGACCGCCAACGAGGTGGGCGGCCTCTTCGTGGAGGTCGACGTCACCGACGAGCGGGCGGTGGAGGCCCTCTTCCAGAAGGCCGTCGACACCTACGGCCGGGTGGACATCGCCTTCAACAACGCCGGCATCTCCCCGCCCGACGACGACTCCATCCTCACCACCGGCCTGGACGCCTGGAAGCGCGTCCAGGAGGTCAACCTGACCTCGGTCTACCTCTGCTGCAAGTACGCGATCCCGCACATGCAGCGCCAGGGCAAGGGCTCGATCATCAACACCGCGTCCTTCGTGGCCGTGATGGGCGCCGCCACCTCGCAGATCTCCTACAGCGCCTCCAAGGGCGGCGTGCTGGCGATGTCGCGCGAGCTGGGCGTGCAGTTCGCCCGCGAGGGCATCCGGGTCAACGCGCTCTGCCCCGGCCCGGTGAACACCCCGCTGCTCCAGGAGCTGTTCGCCAAGGACCCGGAGCGGGCCGCCCGCCGCCTGGTGCACATCCCGCTCGGCCGGTTCGCCGAGCCGGAGGAGATCGCCGCCGCGGTGGCCTTCCTCGCCTCCGACGACTCCTCCTTCATGACCGCCAACACCTTCCTGGTGGACGGCGGCATCTCCGGCGCGTACGTCACCCCGCAGTAGTCGGGAGCCGGCGCAGCGGCCGGGCGGACCCTCGGGACCGCCCGGCCGCTGCCGTGCGCGGCGGTGCGGCGGGGATCCCGGCGAACCCGTCGGGCGGGACTGCTGCATCCGGCGTGTTGCGGACGGTCGCAGCGCTAGCCTGGGGACGGAAACACCCCCAGCACGGCAGGGGACGGCCGGGGCCCGGCGCCCCGGAGGTTCCACCGCTCGAGTTCTAGAACACCGTGATCCGCCTGGTACGGAAGGATTCCCATGTCTGAGAACCACGATGCAAAGGTCGTAGCGGCGGAGGAGGCCGGCGGCTGCCCGGTCGCGCACGGGCGCGCCCCGCACCCGACCCAGGGCGGTGGGAACACCCAGTGGTGGCCGGAGCGGCTCAATCTGAAGATCCTCGCCAAGAATCCCGCCGTGGCCAATCCGCTCGGAGAGTCGTTCGACTACGCCGAGGCGTTCCGCGGCCTCGACCTGCCGACCGTGAAGCGGGACATCGAGGAGGCGCTCACCACCTCCCACGACTGGTGGCCGGCCGACTACGGCCACTACGGCCCGTTCATCATCCGCATGGCGTGGCACAGCGCCGGCACGTACCGGATCAGCGACGGCCGCGGCGGCGCCGGAGCCGGCCAGCAGCGGTTCGCCCCGCTCGACAGCTGGCCGGACAACGCCAACCTGGACAAGGCCCGCCGGCTGCTCTGGCCGGTGAAGAAGAAGTACGGCCGCAGCCTCTCCTGGGCCGACCTGATGATCCTGGCCGGCAACGTCGCCCTGGAGTCGATGGGCTTCCGGACCTTCGGCTTCGGCGGCGGCCGGGTGGACACCTGGGAGCCGGAGGAGGACGTCTACTGGGGCCCGGAGACCACCTGGCTGGGTGACGAGCGCTACACCGGCGACCGCGAGCTGGAGAACCCGCTGGGCGCGGTCCAGATGGGCCTGATCTACGTCAACCCGGAGGGCCCGAACGGCACCCCGGACCCGCTGGCCGCGGCCCGCGACATCCGCGAGACCTTCCGCCGGATGGCGATGAACGACGAGGAGACCGTCGCCCTGATCGCCGGCGGTCACACCTTCGGCAAGACCCACGGGGCAGGGCCCGCGGACCACGTGGGCGCCGAGCCGGAGGCGGCGCCGCTGGAGCAGCAGGGCCTCGGCTGGAAGAGCACCTTCCGCACCGGCAAGGGCGGTGACACGATCACCAGCGGCCTGGAGGGCGCCTGGACGCCCACCCCGGTGAGCTGGGACAACAGCTACTTCGAGACGCTGTTCGGCTACGAGTGGGAGCTGACCAGGAGCCCGGCCGGGGCGTACCAGTGGAAGCCGAAGGACGGCGCCGGCGCCGGTACCGTGCCCGACGCCCACGACCCGGCCGCCAGCCACGCCCCGACGATGCTCACGACCGACCTTGCGCTCCGCCTGGACCCGGTCTACGAGCCGATCTCGCGGCGCTTCCTGGAGAACCCCGAGCAGCTGGCGGACGCCTTCGCCCGGGCCTGGTTCAAGCTCACCCACCGCGACATGGGCCCGGTCGTCCGCTACCTCGGCCCCGAGGTCCCGACCGAGCAGCTGCTCTGGCAGGACCCGCTGCCGCCGGTGACCCACCCGCTGGTCGACGCCGCCGACGTCACCGCGCTCAAGGCCCGGGTGCTCGACTCCGGCCTGGCGGTCTCCGACCTGGTCTCCGCCGCCTGGGCCGCGGCCTCCTCGTTCCGCGGCAGCGACAAGCGCGGCGGCGCCAACGGCGGGCGGATCCGCCTGCAGCCGCAGAGCGGCTGGGAGGTCAACGACCCCGACCGGCTGGCGGGCGTGCTGCGCACCCTGGAGGGCGTCCGGACGGCCTTCAACGCGGAGCAGACCGGCGGCAAGCAGGTCTCCTTCGCCGACCTGGTCGTCCTCGCGGGCTGCGCGGCGGTCGAGCAGGCGGCGCGCGCCGCCGGCTTCGAGGTCGAGGTCCCGTTCGCTCCGGGCCGGGCGGACGCCTCGCAGGAGCAGACCGACGTGGAGTCCTTCGCCGCGCTGGAGCCGGGCTCCGACGGGTTCCGCAACTACCTGGCGAAGGGCAACCGGCTGCCGGCCGAGTTCCTGCTGATCGACCGGGCGAACCTGCTCACCCTGAGCGCCCCGGAGATGACCGTCCTGGTCGGCGGCCTGCGCGTGCTGGGCGCCAACCACCAGCAGTCGTCGGTCGGCGTGCTGACAAAGACCCCCGGGGCCCTGACCAACGACTTCTTCGTCAACCTGCTCGACCTGGGCACGACCTGGACGCCGACCTCCGAGGACGCCACCGCGTTCGAGGGCCGCGACGCCGCCACCGGCGAGCTGAAGTGGACCGGCAGCCGGGTCGACCTGGTCTTCGGCTCCAACTCCGAGCTGCGGGCCGTCGCCGAGGTCTACGCGAGCGACGACGCGAAGGAGAAGTTCGTGACGGACTTCGTCGCGGCCTGGGACAAGGTGATGAACCTGGACCGGTTCGACCTCCGCTGACCCGCCGGCCCCGCGCGGCCGGGCCGCCCCCACCCGGGCCGGCCCGGCCGGGCGGGTGCCGGACCGCCCGCCGCAACGCCGACTGCCGCGTCCCCGGGACCTTCCCCGGGGACGCGGCAGTCGGCGTTGCGGCGGCGCCGGGAGGTCAGTCCTCCTCGACGGTCTCGAACGCGTCGGGCTCGGGGGTGGCGAGCCCGCCGAGGTCGCGGACCTTCTCGCGGAACGCGTCGGCGCTCATCGCCGCCCGGTGGGACTCCGCGTCGGTCCAGCGCGCCGTCTCGACGAAGACCTCCGGCCGGCGGAGCGAGCGGTAGAGGGTGTGGCTGAGGAAGCCGGGCTGGGCGCTCATGTGCTCGGTGATCCCGGTGAGGACCTTGCGGAAGGCCTCGACGTCGCCGTGCACGGTGAGCCGGTTGATGACGGTGATCATGTCCTGTCTCCAGTGGGTCGGTCCGGGCGGGCCGCTCCGGTGGCCCGGCGCAGGTTGCGGCGGAGGATCTTGCCGTTCGGTGAGCGGGGGATGCGGTCGACCGCGTCCAGGTACCGGATGTGCTGGTAGTAGGGCAGCCGGCCGTTGACGAAGGCGGCCAGCTCGTCGAGCGAGGGGCCGCTTCCGTCGTCCGGGGCGAGCACGACGAAGGCGTGCGCGACCGCTCCGGTCGCCGGCTCCGGGTGGTCGACCACGGCGCAGTCCAGGACGGCCGGGTGGCGGATCAGCACCTCCTCGATCTCGGTCGGGGAGACCAGCCAGTTCTCGTGCTTGAAGACGTCCTTGAGCCGGTCGACCAGGAACAGGTGGCCGTCCTCCGCCTGGTAGCCGATGTCCCCGGTGGAGAACCAGCCGTCGGCGTCGGTCGCCGGACCGTCGGCGTTCAGGTAGCCGGCCATCAGCTGGGGGCCGCGGACCTGGACCTCGCCCCGCTCCCCGGCGGGCAGCGGGGCCCGGGTCTGAACGTCCACCACCCGGCAGTCGGTCCCCGGGACGGGACGGCCGACCGAGCCCGGGCGGGGGTCGCCGGGCCGCTCGCAGTGGGTGAGCGGCGAGGTCTCCGCGAGTCCGTAGCCCTGCACCACCGGGACGCCGAACTGCTCGGCGAGCACCCGGGCGTGCGCCGGCAGGAGCGCCGACCCGCCGGACAGCACCGCGCGGACGGTGTCCAGCCGGAGCTCGCCCAGCCCCGGGTCGGCGGCCAGCGCCGCCAGCCGGACCGGCAGGCTGTAGAGGTGGGTGGCCCGGTTCCGGTTGGCCGCCGCGACGGCCGCGGTGGGCGCGGAGTCGGGGCAGAGCACCTGCGTCGCCGCCGCGTGGACGGCCGAGTTGAGGTGCATCGGGTGGAACAGCGGCAGGTGGTTGACGGTGACGCTGTCGCCGTCCAGGCCGTGCACGGCGGCGATCTGCGCCGCGTTGGTGACCAGGTTGCGGTGCGTCAGCCGGACGGCCTTCGGATCACCGGTGGTGCCGCTGGTGAACTGGATGCACGCCACCGCGTCGGGGTCGGGCGCCGGTCCGCGCTCGCCGGGTGGCAGCAGCCCGGTCGGCAGCCGCTCGGCGGTGATCACCCCGCCCAGCTTCGGCAGCCGCGGGCGCAGCCGCTCCAGCCGCTCGGCGACCTGCGGCGGGGCGACCACCGCCGCGACCTCCGCGGTGCCCAGGGCGTGCACCATCGCGTCGTCGCCCATCAGCGGGTTGACGACGGCGACGGTGTGGCCGGCCCGGACGGCGCCGTAGTACGCGACCACGAACGGCACGTCGAGGGCGGCCACCACGCCCACCACCGCGCCGGTTCCCCCGACCGCGGCGGTGAGGGCGCCGGCCGCGGTGTCCACCTCGGCGTCGAGGTCGGCGTAGGTGGTGTCGCCGAGGGGGGTGCGCAGGGCGACCCGGTCAGGGGCCACGGCGGCGGCCCGGCGCAGCAGGCCGTCGAGCGCGAGCTCGGGCACCGGGCCGGGGACCGGCCCGGGGTCGCCGTCGGTGCCGGTGCCGGCGGCGGGGGAGGCGTCGGTGTCAGTCACGGGCCGCACGGAGGCGCTCCTCGGCGAACTGCTGCGCGTAGCGCAGGGTCTGCAGGCTGTTGGTGCTGAGCACCCGGCGCAGGTAGGCGCGGGCGTCGGCGACCGTGGTGCCCTCGCCGAGCAGGTGGAGGGCGGAGGGCTTGATGGTGGCGGTGTGCCGGGCCCGGGCGATGACGCCCTCGGGGGTCTCCTCGAAGACCCAGTGGCCGGTGTGGCCGTCCAGCAGGGCGGGGAGGTTGATCTGCTTGTAGATGATCTTGTTGATCTCCGGCAGGCAGACCCGGACCGACCGGGTGGTGTGCTCGCTCCCGTCCGGGGTGTGGGTGTGCATGTCGAAGAACTGCACGCCCGGGACCTCCTCGGTCATGTCGAGCTTGGTGACGTGCGGGACGCGCTCGGGCCACTTGTCCGCGGCGTAGAGGAACTCGTAGACGTCCTCCAGCCGGCCGCCGATGAACAGCGGGTCCTCGAAGGAGATGACCCGGGGCTCCAGGTCGTCCCACTGCTCGGCGCTCTCGCGCAGCGACTCCAGCTGGGCGGGGGCGCGCTCCTCGTGCTCGGCGGTGATCCGGGCGGCCGCGTCGGGGTCGTCGCCGGCCGTGGTGAAGGTGTGGACGAGCTCGACCGCGGTCGCGCCCGCGCCGTGTGGGGTGAACGCCCAGGTGGCGGTGGACGAGGCGAGCGGGGCCGGCGGGGCCACCTGTTCCAGGGTGATCCGCAGGCCGCTGCGGTCGAGCCGGCGGCGGGCGTCCCAGGAGTGCACGCCGGTGCCGCCGGTCAGCGCCCAGCGGCGGACCAGCTGGGTGCCGTCGGCGTCCTCCTCGAGGATCTCGCCGTGCACGGCGGGGCCGAAGTGCTGCACCCAGGCGGCGAGGTCGGCCGTCAGGTCGAAGCAGAGCTCGGCGGGCGCCTGGACGACCGCGTTGTGCCGGACGGTGTGCGTGGTCGACATGCTGTTTCCTCTCTCAACGGGGAGCTCGACGGGGAGCTCGGTGGGCCGGAGCCCGGGGCTGACGGAGCGCCGGAGGCGCTTCGCGGTGAGGGCGGGTGGTCGGGGCGCGGCCGGTCGGGGCGCGCTCCGGGTCAGCGGCCGCCGGAGACGTCGACGACGGCGCCGGTGATGTTGCCGTTCGCCTCCGAGCAGAGGAAGGCGACGGTGCGGGCCACGTCCTCGGGCGCGCTGAGCCGACCGGTCGGGGTGCGCAGCCGTTCCCGCTCGCGGACCTCGGCCGGCAGGTCGGCGAGGACGCCGTCGGTCCGGGTCAGGCCGGGGCTGACCACGTTGACCAGGACTCCGTCCGGCCCGGCGTCCCAGGCGAGGCTGCGGGCGAAACCGTGCAGGGCGGCCTTGCCCGCGGCGTAGAACTCCTGACCGGGAGCGCCGTCCCGGGCGAGGTGGGAGGAGACCAGCGCCACCCGGCCCCAGCCGCGGGCACGCATCCCGGGGAGCACCAGCTGGACGGTGCGCAGGGTCTGCTCCAGGTTGTCCCGCAGCAGCGGCTGCCACTCCGCGGCCGGCACCTCCTCGGTGCGGGTGCCGGGCGGCCGGCGCCGGCCGCGCCGCAGCGCGTTGGCCACCAGGACGTCGACGCCGCCCCACCGCCGCTCCACCTCGGCGTACGCCGCGGCGACGGAGTCCGGATCGCCCAGGTCGTACGGCACGGCGAGGGCCCGGCCGGCCGCGGCGCCGAGCTCCTCGGCGAGGGCCCGGGCCCTCGCCTCGCCGGTGCGGTAGGTGAGCGCCACCCGGGCGCCCTCGGCCGCGAACGCCCGCGCGGTGTGCCGGCCGATGCCGGCGGAGGCGCCGGTGACCAGCACCGTCCGGCCGCTGAGCCCGAGGTCCACGGTCACACCTCCCGGGGGGCGCGGCGCCGGCCGCGCAGCACGTCGAGGGCGACGGCGAGGTCCGCGGGGGAGAGCCGGTCACCGCGCGCGCAGAGGTAGCCGTCCGGCCTGACCAGCAGCCAGCCGCCGGGCGGCAGGCCGAGGTCGGCGCGGAGCGCGCCGCCGGGGTCCGGCAGCGCGCCCGGGCCGTCGCCGGCCACGGTGCGCACCGACAGCCACTCGCCGTGCTCCGCGCGGGCCGCCGCGGCCGCCTCGGCCGCGCCCGCGGGGCCGGCGGCCACCAGCAGGCTGGGCCGCAGCTCGCGCAGCTCGTCGAGCAGGGCGGTCCAACCGGGGCCGTCGGCCCGCTCCGCGGTGACCTGGCTCAGCCGGCTCCCGGGGCGCGGTCCGGCGGCTCCGGCGGGACGGCGGTCGGGCACGGTGAGCGGACTGTCGGCGTACTCCAGCGCCAGGGCGGACATCGAACCGATGATCTTCCGCTCGATCCGGCCGCGCAGCGGTGCGAAGGCGCGGACCAGGGCGAACACCACGGGCAGGGCCGCGCCGGCGGCGGAGTTGCGCAGCTGCACCAGGCGGGTGGCCTTGCGGGTGGAGCCGAGCAGGGCCCGGCCGACCGGCACCCGCTCGGCCGAGTAGCTGTCGAGCAGGGCGGGGTCCGCGTGGCCGTGCTCGACCAGGGCGAGCTTCCAGGCGAGGTTGTAGGCGTCCTGGAGGCCGGTGTTGAGGCCCTGGCCCGAGGCGGGGCTGTGCACGTGGGCGGCGTCCCCGGCGAGCAGGCAGCGGCCGCTGCGCATCGCCGGGATCATCCGCTGCTGGATGGTGAAGACCGACACCCAGCCGGGCCGGTGCACGGTGACGGGCCGGCCGAGCCCGCGGCGCAGCTTGCCGGCGAACCGCTCGGCGACGTCCTGCGGATCGCCCTCGTACGAGGTGTCGGCGGTGTCCAGCAGCCGCCACTTGCCCTCCTGCGGGAAGGGGATGGCCATCACCGTGCCGCTGCCGACCTTGATCCAGTGGATGCTGTTCTGCGGCAGGTCCACGTCGACCTCGGCGTCGGCGATCAGCCAGGTCTCGGTGGAGTCGCCGATCAGCGGCAGCCCGAGCAGCCGGCGGACGGTGCTGTGCCCGCCGTCGCAGCCCACCAGCCAGCCGACGGTGGTGCGTTCGGGGCCGGCCGGGCCGCTCAGCTCGACGGTGACGCCGTCCTCCTGCTGCTCGAAGCCCTCCAGTCGCACCCCCCACTCGATCTCCACGCCCTGCTTGGCGACGGCCTGGCGCAGCACGTCCTCGGTGGCGGCCTGGTCGATCATCAGGGTCATCGGGAACCGGGTCGGCACCCGCGAGTAGTCCGGGCCCAGCACGGCCAGCCGGCGGCCGTCGAGGTGCATGGTGAAGCGCTGGATCACCCGGCCGCGCGGCATCATGTCGGCCAGCACGCCCTGCTGGTCGTAGACCTCCAGCGACCGGGCGTGCGTCGCCATCGCCCGGCTGGTGGCGGCCGGGCCCTCGGCCGCGTCGACCAGCCGCACCGGCACGCCGCGCCGGGCCAGTTCGAGCGCCGTCGCCAGGCCGACCGGGCCGGCGCCCGCGATCAGTACCCGCGGCCCGTCCGGCGGCGCCGCCGGGCCCTTCTCCGCCGTCGTCATGTCCGCCTCCTGGCAGTCTCGGTGGGGCCGGCCGGTCCGGTGGGGTCCGTGGCGGGGCCGGCGGGGGAGCCGGCCGCGCGGGCGGCCGGGGCGAGCGGGAGCAGCCCGGCGCGCCACGCCTCGGCGAGCGTCGGGGCGAGGCGGTCGCGGTCGGAGAGCAGCCGGTCCGGGGCTTCCGGCCACGGCAGGGCGAGCTCCGGGTCCAGCGGGTGGACCGCCCGCTCCAGCTCGGGCCGGTAGGGCGCGGAGCACAGGTAGAGCACCGTGGCGTCCTCGGTGAGCGCGGTGAAGCCGTGGCCCAGCCCCGGGGCGAGCTGCACGGCCCGCCAGTGGCCGGGTCCGAGCCGGACCGAGTCCCAACGGCCGAACGTGGGCGAGCCGACCCGGAGGTCGACCACGACGTCCAGCACCTCCCCGGCCACGCAGGTGACGTACCGGGCCTGCCCCGGCGGTGTGCTGACGTAGTGGATGCCGCGGACCACGCCCCGGCGGGAGACCGAGAGCCCGGCCAGGGCCACCGGCATCGGCCCGTCGGGGCCGACCGGCCGGTCCACCGAGTACAGCTCAGCGAAGGCGCCGCGCTCGTCGTGGTGCGGCCGCAGGGTGACCTCCCACGCCCCCTCCACCGCTAACGGGCGCATGCCGCACGCTCCTTCCGCACCAGCTCCGCCAGCACCGGGACGACCTGCGCGGGCGCGGGGAGGCCGGCGATCTCCCCGGCCAGCCCGGCCGCGGCCGTCCGCGCCGCCGGATCCGCCAGCAGCGCCCGCACGCCGTCTGCGACGGCCGCCGCGTCGGCCCGCTCGGGGGGCAGCCAGCGGCCCGCGCCGAGCCCTGACAGCCGCTGCGCGTACGCGGTGGTGTCGGACAGGTAGAACGGCAGGACCAGCTGCGGCAGGCCGTGCACCAGGGCCGTCATCGCCGTGCCCGGGCCGCCGTGGTGGACCACCAGGTCGCAGGCCGGCAGCACGGTGTCCAACGGGAGCCAGCCCGCCGCGCGCACCGAAGCGGGCAGTGCTCCGGTGGGCGCGGCGTCACCGGCGGCGAGCACCGTCTCCACGCCCGCCGCGTCCAGGGCGGCCGGCAGCGCGGCCAGCAGCCCGGCCCTGGCGGCCGGTGCCATCGAACCCAGCGTCACGCAGACCCGGGGGCGCTCGCGCGGTTCGCGGAGCCAGGGCGGCACCCGGGCCGGTCCGTTGTACGGGACGTAGCGGATCCGGTGGACCGGCCCGGCCGGCCCGTCCGGGAGCTGCAGCCGTGCCGGGCACGGGTCCAGCCGCAGCCGCGGCGCCGGCAGCCCGGGCAGTCCCAGGGCGGCCAGCTCCGGCGCGAGCTCCTGCTCCGCCGCCTCCGCGTACAGCCCGGAGAGCCGCAGTCCCCAGCCGTGCTCCACCCAGGGCAGCCCGAGCCGGGCGGCGGCCAACCGGCCCGCGTACTCGGTCGGCTCACTGACCACCAGGTCCGGGCGCCAGCGCTCGGCGATCCGCAGCGTCCGCTCCAGGACGTGCGCGGCCAGCCGCCCGAAGCCGCGCCCGCTGCGCCGCACCCGCCCCTGCGGGTCGGCCGGCCGGGCGGCCGGCGTGCCGTCCCGCTCGAAGCCGATCATCCCGCCCATCGACACCGCGCCGGCACTGGCGACGGCGGGCAGGCCCGCCTCGCCCGCCACCCCGGCGAATTCCCCGGGAGCCGCCAGCAGGACTTCGTGGCCCGCCGCCCGCAGTGCCCAGGAAAGGGGCACGAGCGGCAGGACATGCCCGTACATGGGCGCCGTCGTGAGCAGAATCCTCATGCGCCCCACGATGGCAGAGCGGGGCCGCCCGGAATAGGCCGGAAGCCGCTCCTCGATTCAGGGTCGAGCCGGACTCGACCGCTTCTCAGGTCCGCGCACGGGAAACTGCGGGCGGGCCGTACCGGCCCAGGAAACGGAGGGCTCCCGAAATGCGCGTGCTGTTCACGACTTTCCCCTCGCCGTCCCACCATTTCCCGATGGTTCCGCTGGAATGGGCGGTGCGCTCCGCCGGCCACGAGGTGTGCGTCGCCAGTGCGCCCTCGCTCACCGCCGCGGTGCTCGGCTCCGGGCTGCCGATGGTGGAGGTCGGCTCCGCGGTGGACCTCGGCGGCAGCGCCCGCAACCGCGACCTGTCCGCCTGGCACGACCACGACCGCTGGCCGGCCCGCTGGCCGGTCGAGCCCGACCTGCTCGACGACTCCCGCAAGCGGCTGCTGGAGGCGCTCGGGCAGCGGCAGTTCGCCATGGCGGCCGGCATGCTGGACGACCTGCTCGCCTTCGCCCGACACTGGCGGCCCGACCTGGTCGTCCACGACGCCGTCTCCTACGCCGGCCCGGTGGTCGCCGCCGCGCTCGGGGTGCCGAACGTGAGCCACCTCTGGGGCAGTCCCGGGCTGCAGAAGCTGGAGATGAAGGGCTTCGGCGACGAGCCGCAGGAGGGTTACGTCGAGCTCTTCGAGCGCGTCGGCGCCGAGGTGCGGCTGCGGCCCGCCGCCTGGATCGACCTCTGCCCGCCGAGCATGGGATTCGGCCCCGTGCCGGACGTCCGGCAGGAGCGCTACGTCCCCTACAACGGGCCCGGGACGCTGCCGGACTGGCTGCTCGAACCGCCGCAGCGCCCGCGGGTCTGCGTCACCTGGGGCGCCACCACCGCCAAGCTGCTCGGCCCGGCCATGACGGACCTGCTGCGCAGGGCGGTCGAGGCGGTCGCCGCCCTGCCGGTCGAGGTGGTCCTGGCCACCACCGCCGACCAGCGCGAGCTGCTCGGCGACCTGCCGGACCAGGTGCGCACCGCCGTCTCGCTGCCGCTGCACCTGCTGCTGCCCGGCTGCGCCGCGGTGGTCCACCACGGCGGGTCCGGGACGACCCTGACCGCGGCCCGGGCCGGCGTCCCGCAGGTCACCATCACCCGCCGGCCGGAGCCCACCCTCAACGCCGAGCGGCAGGCCGCCACCGGCGCCGGCATCCACCTCACCTACGGCGAGCTGGACCGGGAGGCCGACCCGGTGGCCGCGATCCGCGAGCGGGTGGCCGCCGTCGTGGCCGGCGACCCCTACCGCGAGGCCGCCCGGCGGCTCGCCGCGGAGATGGCGGAGCAGCCCGCCCCGGCGGAGGTCGTCACCGAACTCGAGAAGCTGGTCTGAATTCCCCGGCGGCCGGTCGCCGGCCGTTCGGCGGGTCCGCCGAAACACCGCCCCCAGGCACTTCGCCCCAGCAGAGAGAGGCATTCATGAGAAAATCACCGTCCACCGCCGCGGTTTCCCCCGGTTCGGCCGTCGACCACCTCGTGTCGCTCACCGGACTGCGCGGAATCCTCGCCCTCACGGTTTTCGGCGCGCATTTCTTCCTCTCCTTCCACTTCGCCGGCGGCACTTTCGACTCGCAATTCCAGCAGGACGTCTTCCACGTCCTGTTCTCCCGCTCCGGCGGGCCGGCCGTCGCCTGCTTCTTCCTGCTCAGCGGCTTCGTGCTGACGTACATCGCCCGGCCCGGGGACACCGCGCGCTCCTTCTACCGGCGCCGGATCGCCAAGGTCTACCCGGTGCACCTGGTCACCGCGGCGATCGCCTTCGCCCTGGTCGCCGTCCGCTACGGCGTCCCCGGGACGAAGGTCACCCTCTCGCACGTCTTCCTGGTGCAGAACTGGGTGCCCAGCCAGTGGTACTACCTGACCATGACCGGCCTCGACTGGTCGCTCAGCTGCGAGGCCCTGTTCTACCTCTGCTTCCCGGTCCTGATCTTCGTGCTGGCGCGGGCGCGGAACTGGCAGCTCTACACCGCCGCGGCGGTCTGTACGGTGCTGGCCTTCGTCCTGCCGTACGTGGTCTCGCACACGTTCACGCTGACCAGCCCCGACCCGATGGAGATGGTCCCGACCCAGGACTACGGCGGCCCGATGGGGTACTGGTTCGCCTACATCTTCCCGCCGATGCGGATGGCGGAGTTCGTCATCGGCATCGCGCTCGCCCTGCTGGTGCGCCGCGGCGCCTGGCGCGGCCCGAACGCCGCCGTCGCCCTGCTGCTCACCGCCGCCGGCTGGGGCATCAACCTCCACCTGCCCAGCTACCTCTCGCTGGGCGCCGGCATGGTGATCCCGTTCGCCCTGCTGATCGCGGCGCTCAGCACCGCCGACATCACCGGAGGCTGGTCCCCGCTGCGCTGGCGGCCGCTGGTGTGGTTCGGCGAGATCTCGCTCTCCTTCTACCTCACCCACCTGCTGGTGCAGGAGGAACTCTTCAGCCGGCTCTGGCAGTTCGGCGTCGACCGGGACTGGCTGCCGGTCCCGCTGCCGGTGCTCTCCTGGTGGGTCGGACTCCTCTCCTTCGCCGCCCAGTTCCTCATCGCGCTGGCCGCCGCCTGGCTGCTCTACCGGCTGGTCGAGCGCCCGATGGTGCGGCTGCTGCGCCCGCGCGACGTCCCCTCCCTGCCGATCACCGCCGCCGCGCACAGCGCGCCGCAGCCGCCCGCCGCCGAGCGGGCCGACGAGACCCAGCTGGTGGAGAAATGAGCGAGCTGCGCGTCCTGGTCACCGCCTCCGGATGGCCCACCCACTACATGGCCATGGTGCCGCTCGCCTGGGCGCTGCGCGCCGCCGGCCACGAGATCCGGATCGCCGCCCAGCCGTCCATGCGCCCGGCGATCGTCCGCTCCGGCATGCCGATGGTCCCGGTGGGCCCCGACGTCGACTACCTGGCGGTACGCCGGAGGACCCTCTCCCAGGAGAGGGCCGACGGCACCCCCGGCACCGCCGAGGAGATCCGCGAGGCGGCCGCCGCCGACGACGGCGGGCTCTTCGGTGCCTGGGCCGAGGCCACCACCGCGGCCCTGGACGACACCGTCGCCTTCGCCCGCGCCTGGCGGCCCGACCTCGTCATCGGCGACACCATGGCCCCGGCCGGCCTGGTCGCCGCCCACGCCCTCGGCGTGCCCGGCGTCCGCCACCTCTGGGGGCCCGACATCCTCGGCTCCGAGGGCGGCGAGAAGCTCCTCGACATCCTCCCCGGGTACTGGGAGCCCTACCGGCGGTACGGCCTGGACCTGCAAGGACGGGACCCGGCCCACCGCACCGTCTCGCCCTGCCCGCCCAGCCTGCAGGGGCCGCCCGCGCCGACCCGGCTGCAGCTGCGCTGGCCGCCGTACAACGGTCCCGGCACGGTGCCGGACTGGGCCGACCGGCCCGCCGGGCGCCCGCGGATCGCCCTCACCTGGGGCACCTCCACCACCGGGGTCCTGGACGGCGCCGGCACCAGCCTGGCCGACGTCCTGGCCGGGCTGGCCGGGCTCGACGCGGAGGTCGTCGTCGCCGTCACCGCCCAGGAGCGCGAACGGCTCGGCACCCCGCCGCCCGGCGTCCGGGTGCTGGAGGACCTGCCGCTGCACGTCCTGCTGCCCGGCTGCGCCCTCCTGGTCCACCAGGGCGGCTTCATGACGGCGCTCACCGCCGCCCACCACGGTGTGCCGCAGCTGCTGCTGCCGCAACTGCCCAACCAGATCAGCGACGCCGAGGTGCTGGCCGGCTCCGGCGCCGCCCGGGTGCTGCCCGCCGGGCGGACCGGGGCCGAGGACGTGCGCGCCGCCGCCGAGGCGATGCTCGGCGACGACTCCCACGCCGAGGCCGCCCGGCGCCTGCGGCGGGAGATCCTGGAGCAGCCCACCCCGCGCGAGGTCGCCGCCGCCCTGGTCGACCTCGCCGCCGCGGGGACGTGAGCGCGGCCCCCGGCGGCGGCCGCACACCGCTGGTCGTCGTCCTCGGGGCCTCGGGCTACATCGGATCGGCCGTCGCGGCGCAGCTCGCCCGGCGGCCGATCCGGCTGCGCCTGGTGTCCCGGCGGCCCGCGGTGGTGCCCGCGGCCCGCACCGCGGTGGTCGAGCAGGTGGTGGCCGACCTCGCGGCGCCCGGCGCGGCCGCCCGGGCCGTGGCGGGCGCCGACGCCGTCCTCGACCTGGTGGCCCACCTCGACCCGGCGGTCGGCTGGCGCGCCGTGGAGGCCGGCGGCGCGGAGCTCGGCGAACGGCTCGGGGCGGCCCTGGTCCGCGAGATCGCCGGCGCCCTGGGCACCGGGCATCGCCCGGCCGGTGCGCCGCCGCCCCTGGTGGTCCTGGCCGGCTCTGCCTCGCAGGCCGGCCGCGGCGGCGTGGTCGACGGCACCGGCCCCGACCGGCCCGTCACCGTCTACGCCCGGCAGAAGCTGGCCGCCGAGACGGCGCTGCTGGCCGCCGGCGCCGAGGGCGTGCTCCGCGGGGTCTCGCTGCGCCTGCCCACCGTCTACGGCCGCGGCCCCGGGCCGGACGGCCACGGGGTGGTCGCCGCGATGGCACGGCGAGCCCTGGCGGGGGAGCCGCTCACCGTCTGGGGCACCGGCAGCGTCGTGCGCGACCTGCTGCACGTCACCGACGCGGCCGCCGCGTTCACCGCCTGCCTCGACCACGGCGCCGAACTCGCAGGCCGTCACTGGCCGGTGGGCACCGGGCGGGCGGTCCCGGTCCGGGAGCTGTTCACCGCGCTGGCGCGGGCCGTCGCCGAGCGCACCGGCCGTCCGGCCGTCCGGGTCGACTCGGTTGCGCCGCCCGCGGCGGCGACGGCCGCGGACGTCGCCGGCACCGTGGTGGACGCCTCGGCGTTCCGCGCCGTCACCGGCTGGCGGCCCCGCCGGGAGCTGCCCGAGGCCCTGGCCGAGCTGGCGGCCGCCCTGGCCGACCGCTCCTGAACCGCCCCTGAACCGCCCCCGGATCCGCGCCGCAACGGGCCGGCCCCGCTCGACGATCGAGCGGGGCCGGCCCGTTGGGCGCCGGAGCGGCTCAGACCACCTTCACCTCGGGCACGTAGACGATCCACCGCCCGCCCGCGCGCCGGAACCCCTCCTCCTTGGCCATGATCTCCTCGGCGTGGTTCCAGGCGAACAGCACCGCGTAGTCGGGGTAGTCGGCCCGGAACTCCTCCGGCGAGCGGACCGGGATGTGCGAGCCGGGGCTGAGCCTGCCCTGCTTGGCCGGCGTGCTGTCGGCGACGTACGACACCAGCTCGGGGCCGATGCCGCAGTAGTTGGTGAGGGTGGCGCTCTTCGCCGTGGCGCCGTACGCGGCGACGGTGGCGCCCTCCGCCTTGCAGCGCTCCAGCACCGCGCGCAGGTCGTCGCGCACCTTGTCGACGGCGGCCGCGAACCGGGCCAGGGTGTCCTGCTCGGTGATCCGGGCCGCCTTCTCGCGCTCCAGGAACAGGCCGACCGCGGGGCTGGGGGTGCGGGCGCCGCGGCGGGCGACGGTGTAGCGGATCTCGCCGCCGTGCACGGTCAGGTGCTCCGCGTCGACCAGCTCGAAGCCGTAGTGGGCGGCCATCGCCTGCACGGAGCGGACGGTGAAGAAGTAGAAGTGCTCGTCGTAGATCTGGTCGAACGAGGTCTGGTCGATGATGTCCGCCATGTAGGGGTCCTCGAAGACGAAGACCCCGTCCGGGGCGAGCAGGGCGTCGACGCCGCGGAAGACCGAGTCGACGTAGGAGATGTGCGAGAAGGTGTTGGCGGCGTAGATGACCTGGGCGGGCCCGTCCGCGGCGGCGATCTCCGCGGCCGTGGCCTCCTCGAAGAAGGCGTTGCGCACCCGGATGCCCTTGGCGGCGGCCGCCTCGGCCACCCCCTTGCACGGCTCGACGCCGAGGTGGCGCCGGCCGGCCCGGTGGACCGTGTCGAGCATGATGCCGTCGTTGCTGCCGAACTCGACCACGAACGCGTCCGGGTCGAGCAGTTCGGTGTCGAGGAAGTGCCGCGCGGTGGCCCGGAAGTGCTGCTGCATCACGGTCGAGCCGGACGAGTGGTACGGGTAGTCGGTCCGGAACATCCGTTCGCGCGGGACGTCCTCCAGCAGCTGGACCATCGTGCAGGATTCGCACTGGGCGACCGCCAGGCGGTGGAAGAACTCCTCGGCACCGCCGTCCGGGTCGACGAAGGCGTCGGCCAGCGGTTGTCGGCCGAAGTCGAAGAACTCGTGGACGGCGCCGCCGCAGATGCGGCATTCGGACGTGGCAGACATGATGGCTCCTCAACTCCTGTCGATGACGCGGACCCGCCGGCCGGTCGGGCGGTGGCCCCGGGTCGGACCGCCCGCGCCCGGGGCGATCCCTTGATCGGGATCGTCCCGGACGCGACTCGACAAACGGTTGAGGTGTGCTGGACGAGGACGGCCCCGCGGGGAGCCGCCGCCGTCAGGCCGGGACGACCCGCCGCAGGTACTCGCCGGTGACGCCCGGGCCCGCGGCGATCTCGGCCGGCGTGCCCTGGTTGACCACCCGGCCGCCGCGGTCGCCGGCGCCCGGCCCCATGTCGATGATCCAGTCGGCGCAGGCGGCGACGTGCAGGTCGTGCTCGGCGATGACCACCGAGTTGCCGCTGGCCAGGAGGGTGTCGAAGGCGTCCACCATCTTCTGCACGTCCGAGGGGTGCAGCCCGGTCACCGGCTCGTCCAGCAGCACCAGGCCACGGCCGCGCCCGGTGGTGCCGAGCAGGATCGCGTTGGCCAGCTTCAGCCGCTGCGCCTCGCCGCCGGACAGCTCGGTGCCGCTCTGGCCGAGCTGGAGGTAGCCGAGGCCGGCCCGCTGGACGGCGCGCAGCGTGGTGGCCAGCCCGGCGGGCTCGGTGAGGAACTCCGCGGCCTCGTCCACGGTCATGGCGAGGATCTCGTCGACCGCCTTGCCCCGGTAGGTCACGCTCAGCACCTCGGGGGTGAACCGCCGGCCCTCGCAGACGTCGCACTCCACCCACATGTCGGGCATGAAGTGCAGGTCCACCTGGCGCCGCCCGTAGCCGGTGCAGGTCTCGCAGCGGCCGCCGGGGGAGTTGAAGGAGAACGCGCCGGGGCCGAGGCCGAGCGCCTTGGCCCGCGGGGTGGCGGCGAACAGCTTGCGGACGGTGTCGAAGGCCTTGGTGTAGGTGGCCGGATTGGACCGCGGGGTGCGGCCGATCGGGTCCTGGTCGACGACGGTCACCCAGCCGAGGCGCCCGGCTCCCTCGACGCCGGCCATGGCGGTCGGGCGCTCGCCGCGCAGCACCGCGTCCATCCCGGCGCCGAGCGCCTGGTGCAGCAGGCTGCTCTTGCCGCTGCCGCTCACCCCGGTGATGCAGGTCAGGGTGTTCAACGGGATGTCCACCCGGTCGAGCCGGACGTTGTGGACGTCGACGCCGAGCAGGCTCAGGCGTGCGGCCGCGCCCGCGTCGAACCGCTTGGCGCGCCGCACCCGCGGGCCGCGCCCGGCGAGGTAGGCGCCGGTGACCGACTCCGGGTGGCCGCTGAGCTCGGCGGTCGGCACCGAGGCGACCAGCGTGCCGCCCTGGCGGCCGGCACCGGGACCGAGGTCCACCACCCAGTCGGCGAGGGCGATGAGCTCGGGGTCGTGCTCGACCAGGAGCACGGTGTTCCCGGCGTCGCGCAGGTCGGTCAGGATCTCGCGCAGCGGGTGCTTGTCGGCCGGGTGCAGGCCCGCGCTCGGCTCGTCCAGGACGAAGATGATGCCGCTGAGGTCCATGTTCAGCTGCGCGGTGACCCGGGCGCGCTGGAGTTCGCCGCCGGACAGCGAGGGCGCGGTGCGGGTCACCTGGAGGTGGCCGAGCCCGAGCTCGACCATCAGCCGGACCCGGCGCGAGAGGTCGGGCAGCACGTTGACGGCCACCTCGCGCTGCATCGGGGTGAGGGTGGCGTCGATGCCGTCCACCCAGGTGCGCAGCTCCTCCACCGGCAGCTTGATGACCTCCGGGTAGGTGAGGCCGCCGAGTTCGAGGGTGCGGGCGGTCTCGCCGAAGCCGGTGCCGTGGCAGGCGGGGCAGGGCACCCGGACCATGAAGCGGGCGTAGGTCTCGCGCGCGGTGTCGGTGCCCGAGGCCTCGTAGAGCCGGGTGACCTCGCGGACGGCGCCGACCAGCGGCACGCTGCGCTCGATCACGGTCTCGGTGCCGGACTTCTTGTGCTTGCTGGTGATCTTGAACGTGACCGCCTCGCCGTCCGTGCCGTGCAGGACGGCGTGCCGGAACGCCTCCGGCAGCTCCCGCCAGGGCCGGTCGAGGTCGGCGCCGTGCTGCGCGGCGAGAGTGGGCAGCGCCAGGTGCTCGCCGGAGTTGGTGCGCTGGAACCACTCGCCGGCGCCGCCGAACAGCGGGAGGTCGGGCCGGGTGATGATCCGGTCCGCCTCGGCGCTGTCGGTGTGGCCCATACCGGCGCACCGCTTGCAGCGGCCCTCCATGCTGTACCGGTCGAAGTAGGCGCTGGTGAGGTTGCGCAGCTCGGGGTGCGCGACGGCGAGCGGGCCGAGTGCGGGCATCCGGGCGAAGAGCAGCCCGAGGAAGTCGTTCAGCCCGCTGATGCTGCCGAGGGTGGAGCGGGGGCTGCGGTTGAGCCGGCGCTGGTCGACCGCGAGGGTGACGCCCAGCCCGCTGATCCGGTCCACCTGCGGCCGGTCCTTGGGCGAGATGAACTGCCGGAAGAAGGGCGAGATGCCGTTCAGGTACCGCAGCTGGGCCTCCGCGTGGACGGTGTCGATGGCCAGCGACGTCTTGCCGCTGCCGCTCACCCCGGTGAAGGCGACGATCCGGTTCTTCGGAAAGGTGACGCTGACGCCCTTCAGGTTGTGCGTCCTGGCGCCGACGATCTCGATGACATCCCCGCCCGGGACGTGATCCGTGTGGCTCACTGCTGCTCCTCCGATGCCGCCCGATGAACTTGACTCGCGATACTACTCTCACGATACTAAAGCCGTGAATCTAACTCGACTCATGGTTCTCGGGACGCTGCAGAGCAGTGGTCCGCTGCACGGCCACGAAATCCGCCGCATCGCCGAGGTGACGAGCGTCAGCAGTTGGGGCGGCGTCAGCGTCGGCGCCCTCTACCGTGAGCTCCGGACGATGGACGAGACGGGCCACGTCGAGTCCGTCCGAACCGAGCAGGTGGGCAGGCGGCCGGCGAGAACCGTCTACCGCATCACCGCCCTCGGCGAGGCCGAGCTGCGCGGGTTGCGGGAGGAGGCCGTCACCGAGATCCACCACGGCACCGACCCGTTCGGCGTCGCGCTGCTCTTCACCCGGACCGACGACCTGCCGACCCTGCTCGGCCTGCTCAAGCGTCGCCGCGACGCGATCCGGGCGATGCGCGACGGCATCGCGGCGGAGGGCGAGGCCCTGCACAGCGCCGGCACGATCGGCCCGCTCGACGCGGCGATGTTCCGCCGCCGGGTGATCCAGCTCGACGCCGAACTCGCCTGGCAGGACGACCTCGACCGGGTCATCGAGCAGGCCGTCGCGGACTCCTCCGGCGCCCGCCCGACGGCAGGCGCCGAGGAGTCCGGTGCAGCCGACCCGGCAGCGGCGGCCGACCGGGCCGACGAGAGCCACCAGGCCTACGAGACCGACGATCCGACCACGGAGGTCCACACATGAACATGATCGAAGTCCACGGGCTCGCCCGGACGTTCCAGGCGCCGCACGGGGAGGTGAACGCGGTGCGCGGCGTCGACTTCACGGTGGCCGCCGGCGAGATCGTCGGCTTCCTCGGCCCGAACGGCGCCGGGAAGACCACCACCCTGCGGATGCTCACCACCCTGCTGCGGCCGACCGCCGGCACCGCCACCGTGGCCGGCGCAGACCTGCTCGCCGACCCCGTCGGCGTCCGCCGCCGGATCGGCTACGTCGCCCAGGGCGGCGGCGCCAACCCGGCCGAACTGGTCGCCAACGAGCTGATGCTGCAGGCCCGGCTCTACGGCATGTCCAAGGCCGAGGCGCAGACCCAGATCGACTCGCTGGCCGCCCAGTTAGGCCTCGCGGAGCTCACCACGCGGCTCGTCGGCAGCCTCTCCGGCGGCCAGCGGCGCCGGCTGGACATCGCCCTCGGCCTGGTCCACCGGCCGCCGCTGATCTTCCTGGACGAGCCCAGCACAGGCCTCGACCCGACCAGCCGCAGCAACCTCTGGGAGCACATCCGCCGGCTGCGCGACGAGCTCGGCGCCACCGTCTTCCTCAGCACCCACTACCTGGACGAGGCCGACGCGCTCTGCGACCGGATCCTCATCATGGACCGCGGCACCATCCTGGTCGAGGACCGCCCCGACGAGCTCAAGCGGCGGGTCGCGGGCGACGCCGTCACCATCGAGGTCGCGCCCGGCGGCGTGCGCGAGGCCGCCGCCGTGGTCGAGGGGCTGGACGGCACCTACGGGCTGACCACCACCGGCGACACCCTCCGGTTCCGCACCGAGCACAGCAGCCGGACCATGATCGACCTGCTCCACGCCCTGGAGGCGCGCCAGGTCGAACCGGTGTCCGTGCAGGTCGACCGTCCGACCCTGGACGACGTCTTCCTCGCCCTCACCGGCCGCTCCGAGGAACCCGCCGCCGCCGCCACCGCCGGCGCCGTCTGAACAGAGGCCGACATGCAGACCCTCCGTGACACCCTGCTCGTCTTCGACAACCAGGTCCGCTTCACCTTCCGCAACAAGATCACGATCGTCCTCGGTCTGGTCCAACCCGTCCTCTACCTCCTGCTGTTCGGCCCGCTGCTGACCAAGGTCGGCGGCATGGGCGGCGACGGCGACACCTGGCAGACCTTCGTCCCCGGCGTACTGGTCTACCTCGCCCTGTTCGGCGCCGGCTTCTGCGGGTTCGGCATCATCTCGGACGTCCGTTCCGGCGTGATCGAGCGGCTGCGGGTCACCCCGGTCAGTCGCTTCGCCCTGCTGATGGGGCGGGTCGGCCGCGAGGTCGCGATCCTGCTCACCCAGTCGGCGATCATCGTCGTCGTCGGCGTGCTGCTCGGCCTGCGGGCGGGCGTGCTCGGCATCCTGGCCGCCGTCGTCCTCGTCGTCCTGCTGGGCATCGCGCTGGCCTCGCTCTCGCTCGCCCTCGGCGTCGCCCTCAAGTCCGAGGACCAGTTCGCCCCGCTGCTCACCTCGGCCGCCCTGCCGATCATGCTGCTCGCCGGCATCCTGCTGCCGATGAGCCTCGCCCCGACCTGGCTGGACGTCATCTCCCGGCTCAACCCGCTGCGGTACGTGGTGGAGGCCATCCGCGACCTGTTCGCCGGCCACTACACCACCGCGGCCGTACTGGAGGGCACGCTCGTCTCCGTCCTCCTGGCGGCGGTCTGCCTCTACGTCGGCACCCGCACCTTCGCGCGCGAGAACGCCTGACGGCAGGCGCCCGCGCCGTACGGCGGAGGAGCCCGAGGAGCCGTCCAGGCTCCTCGGGCTCCTCCGCCGCACCCGCCCCGGGCGGCGGCGCTCACCCCGGCAGGCGGCCCTCCAGGTAGAGGTACCCCTCGCGGTCGACCCGGCCGACGTCCCCGGTGCGCAACCAGCCGCCGTCCAGCGCCCGCCGGGTGGCGGCGGGATCGCGCCAGTACCCGCTCGTCATGTGCGGGGCGCGCAGCCGGATCTCGCCGGACCGGCCCGCCGGCCGCCGCTCGCCGTCCGGGCCGCAGACCCGCACGTCGACGGCGGGCAGCGGCTGCCCGACCGAGGCGAGCAGCTCCGGCCGCGGACCCGCCGCCGCCCGGTGGTCCTCCTGCCGCAGCAGGCTGATCGCGCGGATCTCGCTGCTCACGTAGTTCTGCGAGAGGATCGGCCCGAACGCCTCCACCGCCCGCCGGACCACGGACGCGGGCACCGGCCCGTTCCCGTAGGGCAGGTAGCGCAGGCTCGACAGGTCGGTCCGGTCGAGGTCCGGGTGGGCGACGAGCTCGGTGAAGTGGTGCGCCGGCAGGTAGGTGCTGGTGATCCGCTCCGACGCCACGGTGGCCAGCACCCGGCCGGCGTCGAAGCCGTTCATCAGCATGACCGTGCAGCCCGCGCGCATCAGCATCAGCGCGACCTCGCCGCCGTTGCCGGCCAGCGGGCTGACCGCCAGCGTGGTCACCCCGGCCGGGAAGTCGCCGAGGTCGCCCTCGTGCGGGCGCCGCCAGGTGACGTTCATCGCGGCGAACCGGTGGACCGCGCCGCGGCGCGGTCCGGTGGTGCCGCGGGAGTACGCCACCAGGGCGACGTCCTGCTCCCGGGCGCGCGGGCGCATCGGCCCGCCCGGCATCCGCGCCGCCAGCGCGGACAGGTCGGTGCCGAAGCCGGGCACGCCGAGGGAGAGCACGCCGGGCTCCGGCGCGCCCAGCGCGGCGGCGCCCCGGCGGTCGACCACGAAGACCGCCGGCCGCTGCGCGGCGGCCACCGCGCGGGCCGCCGCCACGTCCGCCGGGTCGCCCGCGTGCAGCGGAACGAACCGGCAGCCGAGCAGGTGGGCGGCCAGCCGCACCGCGACGTGCTCGGGGGAGTTGCCGGCCAGGCAGACCACGCCCTCGCGGTGGGTCATCCCCATGTCCTCCAGGGCCCGTGCGATCCGGCTGCTCTGCTCCACCAGCTCGCCGAAGCTCACCAGCCGGTCGCCGTCCCGCAGCGCGGTGCGGCCCGGCCACCGGCGCAGCCCCGCGAAGAGCTCGGCCGCGTAGCGGGACGGCTCGCCGCGCCCGGTCCGCTCCTCGGTCAGCAGCGAGCGCCGCGGCTCAGCCATCGGAGCCCCCGTCGGACACCACCGGGCCGAGGACGTCGTCGATCCGCGCCATCAGCTCCGGTTCGAGCTTGACCCCGGACGCGGCGGCGTTCTCCCGGACCTGCTCCGGCCGGGAGGCCCCGATCACCGCGCCGGCCACGTTCGGCCGGTGCAGCACCCAGGCCACCGCCAGCTGGGACGGCGTCAGGCCGGCCTCGGCGGCGACCGGTTCCAGCCGGGCGACCCGCTCCAGGACCTCGTCGGTCAGCAGCCGGCGCATGAACCGCGCCCGGCCGCCGACCAGTTCGGCCGCGCCGCGGGAGCCGTCCGGTGCGGGGGTGCCGGGCCGGTACTTCCCGGTGAGCACCCCCTGGGCGAGCGTGAAGTACGGGACCTGGCTGATCCCCAGCTGTTCGCAGACCGGGATCACCTCGGCCTCCGGCTCGCGCCACAGCGCCGAGTACTGCGGCATGTTGAAGACCAGCTGGACGTTCATCGCGCGGGCCAGCGCGGCCGCCTCGGTGATCTGCGGCGCCGTCCACTCGGAGACGCCGATGTAGAGCACCTTGCCCGCCCGGACCAGGTCCGCGAAGGCGGACACGGTCTCCTCCAGCGGTGTGTTCGGGTCGTAGCGGTGCGCGGTGTAGAGGTCGACGTAGTCGGTGCCGAGCCGGCGCAGCGAGGCGTGCAGGGCCTCGCGCACGTGCTTGCGGGACAGGCCCGAGCCGTTGGGTCCGGTGCCGGTGGGGAAGAAGACCTTGGTGCAGACCACCACGCCGTCCCGCGGCTCGCCGGCCAGGGCGCGCCCGAGCAGCCGCTCCGAGCGCCCCATGCCGTAGATGTCCGCGGTGTCGAAGGTGGTGATCCCGCTGTCCAGGGCGGCCCGCAGGCAGCCGAGCACGCTCTCGTCGGGCGTGCTGTCCTGCGGGTAGAGCAGGTTGCCGAAGACGACCTCGCTGATCCGCAGCCCGCTGCGGCCCAGGTGCCGGTGCTCCATTCCGGGTTACCTCCAGTCCTGTGGTCCGAACCAGCGGGCCAGGGCCGCGGTCAGCCCGTCGGTCGCCGCCGCCCCGGGCTCGGCGGCCCAGGCGACGTGGCCGTCCGGGCGGACCAGCAGGGCCGCCGGTGCCCCGCCCCGTGGGGCCCGGGCCGCGGTGACGTCGATCCGCCCGCGCCAGGGGGCGGCCGTCCGGGCCGGCCCGCCGTCGGCGGTCAGGTCGACCAGCACGCCGCGGCCGCGGCGCAGCAGTTCGGTGGGGCGGGTGGTCAGGCCGTCCGCCTCCAGTTCGAGATCCGGTGCGAAGCGGCCCACCAGCGGATGCCGCCGGGCGCCGCCGTCGCCACCCCCGCTGCCGCCGTCCGCCACCGCACCGCCGTCCGCGCCCGCCACCGCCCCGCCGTCCGTGCCGTCCTCGTCGCCGTAGCACAGGTCGAGGCCGTTGAGGGTGGCGGTGAGGTGCCGGTTGGTGTCCTCCAGGAACAGCAGCTCCTCGAAGACCTCGCGCAGCGCGGTGACGTGGTGCTCGTCCGGGTTCATCAGCGCCAGCTGGGCCCGGGTGTAGAGCAGCACCCGCTCGACGGCCCGGTGCCGCTCGCGGTGGTAGCTGTCGAGCAGACCGGGCGGGGCCCAGCCGTGGATCTCGGCGGCCAGCTTCCAGCCCAGGTTCACGGCGTCGTGGACGCCGGTGTTCAGGCCCTGACCGCCGATCGGGAAGTGGATGTGGGCGGCGTCCCCGGCCAGCAGCACCCGGCCGGACCGGTAGGTCTCGGCGAGCCGGGTCGCGTCGCTGAACCGGGACATCCACAGCACCGGCTCCACCAGGTCGAGCTCGCGGCCGTACACGCGGTGCGTGGCGGTCCGCAGCTCCTCCAGGGTGACCGGCTCGCCGGCCGGCGGGTGGGGTCGCCCGTACTCGATGACGACCACCCGGCCGATCCCGCCCTCGGGCGGGAAGGCGAGGACCACCACGCCGTTCCCGGTGCGCTGCCAGCGCTTGGGCACGTCCCGCTCGGTGAGCGTGACGTAGCCGATCAGTGCGCTCACCGAGGGCGCGAACCCGGGGAAGCCGATGCCCGCGAGCCGGCGCACCGTGCTGCGGCCGCCGTCGCAGCCCACCAGGTACCGGGCCCGGACGCGCCGCTCGCCCGCCGGGGTGGCCAGGGTGACGGTCACCCCGTCGGCGTCCTGGGCGAGGGCGGTGAGCTCGTGGCCGCGCCGGACCTCGGTGTCCAGGGCGGCGGCGTGCTCGGCGAGCAGCTCCTCCGTCCGGGACTGCGGCACCAGGAGGCTGTACGGGTGCCTGGTCTCCACCAGGGTGTGGTCCAGGCCGCGGCTGAAGATGCCGCCGAACGGCAGGCCGGAGACGGTGGCCATGCCGTCCTTGAAACGCTCCAGCAGGCCGCGCATGTCCAGGTACTCGACCGTGCGGGTGTGCAGCACCCCCGCCCGGTCGTGGCCGGCCGGCTCGGTGAGCTTCTCGACCACCAGGACGCGGACGCCGGCCAGGCGCAGTTCCGCCGCGAGCATCAGGCCGACCGGCCCGCTGCCCGCGACGACGACGTCGTACTCCATCGTTCCTCCTCTCAGCCGGTGATGTCCCCGGCGGCGCCGTCGCGCAGCCACGCCTCGATCCGGTCGACCGCCGACGCCAGCGGGGGCATGGCCAGGATCTCCTCGCGCAGCCCGCGCGAGGCGGCGAGCTGCGGGGCGTCGGGCCGGACCAGCTCGGCCACCGCCGAGCGGATCGCCGGGACGTCCGCGTGCTCGGCGGTCAGCTGGACGCAGGCGCCCGCCGCCTCCAGCAGGTCCGAGTTGAGCCGCTGTTCGAACAGGTGCGGCATGGTCAGCTGCGGCACGCCGAAGCGGGCCGCGGAGAGCACGGTGGTGGCGCCGCCGTGGTGGACCACCGCCGAGCAGCCGGGCAGGACGGTGTGGATCGGCAGGTCCTGCACGATCCGCACGCCGGGCCGGTCGCCGAGCAGTTCCCGCTCGGCGGCGGTGACCGCCAGCACCGGCTCCACGTCGAGCCCGGCGAGCGCGTCGAGGATCTTGGGGACGAGGAACATCTCGGGCTGGTCGGTCGCGGTGGAGGTGAAGGTGCCCCAGGTGATGCAGACCCGGGGCCGCTCCGGCCGTTCCAGCGCCCAGGACGGCACCGTGCCCGGCCCGTTGTACGGCACGTACTCCATCGGCAGCGACGGGCCGGGTGCGGTGATCCGCAGGCTCGGTGGCGTCGGGTCGACGGCGAGCCGGTCGAAGGCCCCGGGGGCCTCGGCCCCGTACAGCGCGTACGTGGGGCCGAGGCGTTCCAGGACGTGGTGGGCGAGCCACTTGCCGGGGTCGGTGCCGTAGAGGTCCGGCCCCCAGGCGTGCCGGACCACCGGGGCGCCCACCACCTGGCCGGCCACGGAGGCGGCGAACGCGACCGGGTCGCGGACGACGAGGTCCGGCCGCCACGCGTCGGCGAGCGCGACCACGTCGGGCGCCATCATCTCGGCGACCCGGTGGAAGATCGTGATGATCGCGTCCCGCGTCCGGTACAGCGCGGGATCGGTCTCCGCCACGAACTTGCGGTGCAGCCGGGCGAAGTCGAGGTCCGGCCCGACCGGCACGGCGGTCATCCCGGAGGCCAGGACGGTCTCCACGACGTGCGGCTGGGCCGCCACCCGCACCTCGTGGCCGGCGGCGCGGAAGGCCCAGGCGAGCGGGGCCATGAACATGTAGTGCGACGGCCAGGCCGCCGTCGTGAACAGGACGCGCACAGCGACTCCGCGGGGTCAGGAGGGCTTGGCCGCGATCAGGACGCGGTCGCCGGTCAGGGAGTCGACCGGTTCGGCCGACACGAAGGTGAAGCCGGCGTCCTCCGCGTAGCGGCGGCACTCCGCGACGGTGTACTCGGAGCCGCCGTCGCGCATGATCCCGCAGTTGAGGCTCTGCAGCAGCGAGACGGCGTCGGTGCGCCCGTCGTCGAGCATCGCGTCGTAGACGACGACGATTCCGCCGGGGTTCACGGCCTCGAACACCCGCTTCAACAGCTCGGCCCGGGCGGCCGGCGGCCAGTCGTGCAGCACGTGGCCGATGATCGCGACGTCGGAGGCCGGGGCGGTGTCGGCGAAGAAGTCACCGCCGACGAAGCGGACCTGCTCGGCGGTGCCGAGCGCGGCCATGTGCTCGTCGAACAGCGGCTCCACCTGCGGCAGGTCGAACACCGCGCCGCTCAGGTGCGGGTGGACCCGGACCAGGTGGGCGGCCACGTTGCCGCGCGCCCCGCCGACGTCGACGAAGGAGGTGTAACGGGACCAGTCGACGCAGCGGTCCAGCTCGTGGGCGACGAAGCTGTTGAAGGCGTCCATGTGGCCCATCAGACCGCGCACGCCGTCGAGGTTCTCGAAGTCCTTGCGGAAGTCCCGCTGGACCTTGGCGGGCTCGTTGCGCAGCACGTCGGTCAGCGAGGCCCAGGAACGGTAGTGCAGCCGGGAGTGCTGGGCGATCGAGCCGCCGAGGTAGCGCGGGCTGCCGGGGACGAGGAACTCGGCGGCCTCCGGGTGGTTGGCGTACCGGCCGTCGCGGCGCTCCAGCAGGCCGAGGCCGACCAGCGAGTCCAGGAAGTCGCCGCCCGGCCGGGCGCGCAGGCCGAGCCGTTCGAACAGCTCCTCGGCGGTGGCCGGGCCCTCGGCGAGCAGCCCGAAGAGGCCGAGCTCCACGGCGCTCTGCAGCACCTTCGCCTGGAAGTAGGAGGTGTTCAGCCGCAGCAGCGCGCGGGCCACCGAGGCCGGGCCGGAGGTCTGGGCGAGGACGGTCATGTCATGCCTTTCGGGTCAGCGGGGGGCGGGGTCGAAGGGGGGTCAGTGGATCTCCAGGTAGCGGTCGATGACCGTCCGGAAGTAGTCGGGCCCGAAGGCGGGCCGGGCCTCGGCGGGGAGCAGCCGGAGCAGCTTCTCGTTGGAGACCGAGTGGTCGTCGGCGACGTCCACGGTCTGCTTCGCGGCGGTGGTGCCCAGCCGGGCCTCCAGGTGGGCGATGATCTCCTCGATCGGCACCGCGTGCCCCGAGGCGACGTTCACCACCTCGCGGGAGACTCCCGCGGTGAGCAGCGCGTCGATGACGGCGACCACGTCGAGGACGTGCACCACGTCGCGCCGCGCCCCGCGGTGCACCCGCACCGAGCCGGCGCGGATCTGCGCGACGAGCGAGGGCAGCAGTTGGTGGCTGCGCTGGGCCCGGCCGACGGTGTAGGCGAGCCGCAGCACCAGGGTGTCGACGCCGGAGGCGCGCAGCACCCCCTCCATCGCCAGCTTGTGGCGGCCGTAGGGGGAGTTGGGGAAGACCGGCCGGTCCTCGCGGCTGCGGTGGCTGCCGGCGCCGTACATGCCGCTGGCGCAGGTGGAGAAGTAGACCAGCCGCCGGCCGTCCCGCCGGCAGCGGTCGAGGACCCGGTAGAGCAGCTCGGCCTCGCGGGCGAATTCCGCGTCGGCGGTGCTGTGCCCGCTGGACACGCCGGCCGCGAAGACCACCGTGCCCGGGTGGGCCGGCGCCAGCGGCTTGAGGCTGCCGGCGAGGAAGCCGCGTCCGACGATCTCCATGGCGCTCCTCAGCGGCGTTCGGCGATCAGCACCCGCAGCGGGTTGTGCGGCAGGGTGTGCTGGGTGGGCCGGGTGAAGCCGGCCGCGACGACCATCTCCTCGTAGGCGGAGACGGGGTGCACCTGTCCCTCGGAGGTCCAGGCGAGCATCAGCGCCGAGAACAGGTGGGGGACCGGGTCGCGGTGCGGCGCGGTGTCGTCGGTGCTGATGGCGATGGCCACCAGCTTGCCGCCGGGCCGCAGGGCGCCGCCGGCGCGGGCGAGCAGCTCGGTCGCGCGGGCGGTCGAGAAGTGGTGCAGGACGTTGGCGACCACCACGACGTCGTACGGTCCGCCGAGCGGGACCTCGAACATGTCGCCGGGGATGAAGTGGGCGCGGTCGCGGACGCCCAGGCGCTCGGCGTTGGTCTCGGTGACGGCGAGGACGTTGGGCCAGTCCAGGGACCAGACCCGGGCGCGGGGGTCGCGGGCGGCCAGGGTGTAGCCGTAGAGGCCGTGCCCGCAGGCGACGTCGAGCACCCGGGGGCCGTCCTGGCCCGGGGCGCTCGGCTCCGGGAGCACCGCGTCGGCGACCAGGTCGGCGATCGGCTGGGTGTTGAGCGTGCCCAGCGCGGCGAAGTCCTCCCAGAACGTGTAGGAGGGCGTCTCGGCGTTCTGCTCCATCACCGTGCCGCCGTTGCGGACGGCCTCGCCGAGCCGCTTGACGGCGTCCCACTCGTAGTCGCTGGCGGCGAGCCGGACGGCGTGGCCGTAGTAGTCGGGGTGGGTGCTGACGAGGATGCTGTCGGCGCCCGGGGCGAGCCTGAACCGGTCGCCCTCGGTCTCCAGCAGGCCGATCGCGGCGAGGGCGTTCAGCAGGATGTGGACGGCGCGCGGGTCGGCCCCGCAGGCGGCGGCGACCTCCTTGGACACGGCCGGGCCGTCGGCGAGGGCGTCGAAGACCTTGAGGTCGACGCCGGCGCGCAGGACGCCGGTCTTGCGGACCGCGGACATCATGGTGAGGAGGTCCTGCCTGGTGACGGTGGGTACTCGGTCGTCGGTCATCCGCTCTCCCTGGGTCGGGCTGGCACTGACGGTTCGCCAGAGCATCGTGTGGCTGCGGGCTGGCGATCCGCTTGAGCCGCGGTGGAGGCCGCCGGGGCTCCCGGGCGGGCCAGAGGTGTGAGGCAGATCACAGTGACATGGTCATGATGTACGGCGGGTGATCGGGCGCGGCGGCCGTCAAGAGGCCGTCCGGGGCCGGGCCAGCGGCTTTGCCGAATCCACACATTTGTGACCCGGGGTTTGCCTGAGCCTCGTGGATACGCTCCGTGCCCGCACTGCCGGAGCGTCGGCCGGTCCGCCAGTGGCGCCTGTTCGGGGTGGTTGACCAGCGGCTTTGCGGGAATGGCCATAGAGGTGGCCGGGCTGGACGGGCCTGGCGGCCCGCGGGGAACAATCTTGACGTACGCAAATAATCTCATGACACTAGTCTCACGAGAGTTTGATCACCGACGGAATTCCCGGGGGCTTGAAATGATCACGAGCGACCGTTCCGAGTGCTTCACGATCCAGGTGTTGGGTGCCCTGAAGCTCCGCACCGCCGGCGGGGCCAACATGGTGGACGACCTCACCGCACCCAAGCCGCGCAAGATCATCGCGCTGCTCGTCATGCAGGCGAACCGCGTCGTCCCCACCGCCGCGATGGCCCGCGAGCTGTGGGGCGACAACCCGCCCGCCAGCGTCCAGACCACCCTCCAGACCTACGTCCTCCAGGTGCGCCGGATGCTCAGCCGCGCCCTCGGCATCTCCGCCGCCGAGGTCGCCCGCACCGTGCTGGTCACCAAGTTCGGCGGCTACCAGCTGATCGTCCGTCACGGCGCCATCGATGCGCACGAGTTCGAGCGGCTGCTCGGCGAGGGCCGCCAGTCGCTCGCCGACGGCAACGACGAGACGGCCGTCCGGCTGCTCACCGAGGCCCTCGATCTCTGGTGCGGCGCACCGCTGGTGGACGTCAAGCCGGGCCCGCTGCTGGACGCCGAGATCCGCCGCCTGGAGGAGAACCGCCTCACCGCGCTGATGCAGCGGGTCGACGCGCGGCTGCGGCTCGGCCGCCACCACGAACTCCCCGGCGAGCTCGCCTCGCTCGTCGGCCAGTACCCGATGAACGAGAACCTGCACGCCCAGTACATGCTCGCGCTCTACCGGTGCGGCCGCTGCCCCGAGGCGCTGGAGGTCTTCCGCCGGCTGCGCGACCACATGGTCGGCGAGCTCGGCCTCGAGCCCTCGCTGCGGATCCAGAGCCTGCACCGAGCCATGCTGGCCGCCGACCCCGCCCTCGAGTACGGCCCCGACCGCGCCGACGGCAATCTGCTGCTCGACCGGCTCGGCGGGGCGCCCGCGGCACCCGGCCCCTGGGCGTCCCGCCTCGCCAGCTAGAGCGGGTCCGCCCGTCCCGCCCGTCCGGCAGGCCCGCCCGTCCCTACGCCTCCCGGCGCCAGTGGACGCCGTGGCCGTCGATCGGCACGATCGGCTCCCGCACCCCGTGCCGCTCGCGGAAGTCCGCGACCGCCTGCCGGCACGGCTCGATGTTGTAGTCGTCCACGATCACGAAACCCCCGACCGACAGCTTCGGGTAGAGGTGGGTCAGCGCGTCCGCGGTCGACTCGTAGAGGTCGCCGTCCAGCCGCATCACCGCCAGCGAGTCGATCGGCGCCGACGGCAGCGTCTGCTCGAACCACCCCTCCAGGAACCCCACCTGGTCGTCCAGCAGCTGGTAGCGGGCGAAGTTCTCCGCCACCTCCTCGCGCGTCACCTTGAGCACCCCGTTGATCCGGTGCAGCGCCATCTCGCGGTCCAGGGGGTGGCTCCCGGAGTGCACCACCGGAACGCCCTCGAAGGAATCCGCCACCCAGACCCGGCGGTCCCGCACCCCGTACGCCTCCAGCACGGCCCGCATCAGGATGCAGACCCCGCCGCGCCACACGCCCGTCTCGATCAGGTCGCCGGGCACGCCGTCCTCCAGCACCCTGGCGACACACGACTGGACGTTGTCCAGCCGCTGCAGCCCCACCATCGTGTGCGCGGTCGTGGGCAGGTCCCGCCCCGACGCGCGCAGGTCCGTGTCGTAGCCGTCCACGTCGCCGTACCACCCGACCGGCGCGTCCTCGTAGATCACGTTCGCGAGCACCCGCTTCATCAGGTTCAGGTACAGCTCGCCACCCTGTGGAACCACGTCTCCTCCTAGAGCCGAAATGCGGCCGATGAACCGGGGCGCCGATCACCGGGGGCAAGAAACGTACGGCCGGGCGCTCGAACTCCACTCAAAACTCGGGGCACTTGCGGACCGGGGCACTTCGAGTGCGGCTCGACCGCGCCTGTGGGGGCGGCGGGATACCAAGGGGAGGAACGCGTCCCGGCCCGCAGAGAGAGGAATCGCCTTGAAGGCTCTGGTCCTGGCCGGCGGCATGGGCACCCGGCTGCGCCCCCTCACCCATGCCATGCCCAAGCAACTCGTCCCCGTCGTCAACAAACCGGTCCTCTTCCACGGTCTGGAGCAGATCGGCCGGGCCGGTGTCACCGAGGCCGCCGTCATCGTCGGCGACTGGCACCGGGAGATCCGGGAAGCGGTCGGCGACGGCTCCCGCTTCGGCCTGGAGATCACCTGGATCCGGCAGGAGGCGCCGTTCGGCCTGGCGCACTGCGTCCTGCTGGCCCGCGAGTTCCTGGCCGACGACGACTTCGTGATGTACCTCGGCGACAACGTCTTCTCGGACGGCATCGCCGACCTCGCCGACGCCTTCCGCCGCACCCGGCCGGACGCCCAGGTGGCGGTGGTCCGGGTGCCGAACCCCGAGGAGTACGGCATCGTCGAGGCCGGCCCGGACGGCCGGGTCACCGCGCTCCGGGAGAAGCCCCGGGCGCCGCGCGGCAACCTCGCGGTGGCCGGCGCCTACTTCTTCTCCCCGCTGGTCCACGACGCGGTCGCCCGGATCCGGCCCAGTCTGCGGGGCGAGTGGGAGATCACCGACGCCCTCCAGCTGATGGTCGCCGAGGGCCGCGACGTCCGGGCCGCGGAGATCACCGGCTGGTGGCGGGACACCGGACGGATCGACGACATCCTCGACTGCAACCGGCTGCTGCTCGACCGGGTGGAGACCGCCGTCGCGGGCACCGTCGACGAGGCCAGCACGGTGCTCGGAGCCGTCGTGGTCGAGCCCGGGGCCCGGGTGGTCCGCTCGCACCTGCGCGGACCCCTGGTCATCGGCGCCGGCACCGTGGTCGAGGACAGCTACGTCGGTCCGCACACCTCGATCGGCGCGGACTGCGTCCTCACCGACGCCGGCCTCTCGCACACGATCGTGCTCGACCGCGCCACCGTCACCGACGTCAACGGCATCCACGGTTCGGTCATCGGCCGCTCCGCCCGGGTCGGGATCTCCCCGCCGGGCGACGGACGGCACCGCCTCGTCGTCGGCGACCACACCGAACTCCGCGTGCTCGCATGAGGATCCTGGTCACCGGCGGTGCCGGGTTCATCGGCTCCCACTACGTGCGCAGCCTGCTCTCCGGGGCCTACCCCGGCTACGAACGGGCCGACGTCACCGTGGTCGACAAGCTCACCTACGCGGGCAACACCGCCAACCTCCCGTTGGCCGACCCCCGCCTGACCCTGGTCCGCGCCGACGTCTGCGACCGGTCCGCGCTGCTCGACGTGCTGCCCGGCCACGACGCGGTGGTGCACTTCGCCGCCGAGTCGCACGTCGACCGCTCCATCGCGGAGGCCTCGGTCTTCGCCCACACCAACGTGGTGGGCACCCAGACCGTGCTGGACGCCTGCCTGGGCGCCGGCGTCCCGCGGATGGTCCACGTCTCCACCGACGAGGTGTACGGCTCCATCGCCCGGGGCTCCTGGACCGAGGACCGCCCCCTGCTGCCCAACTCCCCGTACGCGGCCTCCAAGGCCGGTGCCGACCTGATGGCCCGCGCCTACTTCCGCACCCACGGTCTCGACGTCTCGGTCACCCGCTGCTCCAACAACTACGGAACGCACCAGCACCCGGAGAAGGTCATCCCGCGGTTCGTCACCGCCCTGCTCGACGGCGGGCACGTCCCGCTCTACGGCGACGGCCTCAACGTGCGCGAGTGGCTGCACGTCGACGACCACTGCCGGGCCGTCCAACTCGTCCTGGAGAAGGGCGAGCCGGGGGAGGCGTACAACGTCGGCGGCGCCGAGCTCACCAACCGGGAGCTCACCGGCCGGCTGCTCGACCTCTGCGGCGCCGGCTGGGACCGCGTCCGCACGGTGCCCGACCGCAAGGGCCACGACCGGCGCTACTCCGTCGACGACACCCGCATCCGCACCCGGCTCGGCTTCGAGCCGCGCATCCCGCTCGACCGGGGCCTGGCCGACACCGTCCGCTGGTACCGCGACCACCGCGACTGGTGGCGGCCGGCCCCGCACCCCACGCCGAACCCCGGGGATGGAGAACTATGAACAGGCGCGTCGTCATCACCGGCATCGGGCTGGTGGCCCCCGGTGGAACCGGCACCAAGGCCTTCTGGGAGCTCATCACCTCCGGCCGGACGGCGACCCGGCCCATCTCCCTCTTCGACGCCACCGCCTTCCGCTCCCGGGTCGCGGCCGAGTGCGACTTCGACCCGGTGCTGCACGGCCTGACCCCGCAGGAGATCCGGCGGATGGACCGGGCCACCCAGTTCGCGGCGGTCGCCGCCGACGAGGCGGTCGCCGACGCCGCCCTGGCGTACGAGGTCGTCGACCCGGGCCGGCTCGGCGTCACCGTCGGCAGCGCCGTCGGCTGCACCACCAGCCTGGAGCGCGAGTACGTCGCCGTCAGCGACGGCGGGCGCAACTGGCTCGTGGACCCCGGCTACGCCGTGCCGCACCTGTACGGCCACCTGGTGCCCAGCTCGATGGCGGCCGAGATCGCCCGGCGGGTCGGGGCCGAGGGCCCGGCCGCCGTCGTCTCCACCGGCTGCACCTCCGGCCTCGACTCGGTCGCCCACGCCCGCGAGCTGATCGCCGAGGGCAGCGCCGACGTCATGGTGGCCGGCGCCACCGACGCCCCCATCTCCCCGATCACCCTCGCCTGCTTCGACGCCATCCGGGCCACCACGCCCCGCAACGACGACCCGGAGCACGCCTCCCGGCCCTTCGACGTCACCCGCAACGGCTTCGTGCTCGGCGAGGGCTCGGCGATCTTCGTCCTGGAGGAGTACGGGCACGCGGTGCGCCGCGGCGCGACCCTCTACGCCGAGATCACCGGCTTCGCCTCCCGCTGCAACGCCTTCCACATGACCGGACTGCGCCCCGACGGCCGGGAGATGGCCGAGGCGATCCGGCTCGCCCTGGCCGAGGCCGGCGCCCGGCCCGCCGACATCGACTACGTCAACGCGCACGGCTCGGGCACCAAGCAGAACGACCGGCACGAGACAGCGGCCGTCAAACTGGCCCTCGGCGCCCGCGCCTACGAGACGCCGATGAGCTCCATCAAGTCGATGATCGGCCACTCCCTCGGCGCCATCGGCGCGATCGAGATCGCCGCCTGCGCCCTCGCCCTGCGGCACGGCGTCGTGCCGCCCACCGCCAACCTGCACACCCCCGACCCGGAGTGCGACCTCGACTACGTTCCGCTGCACGCCCGGCGTCAGGACCTCGACACCGTCCTGACCGTCGGCAGCGGCTTCGGCGGCTTCCAGAGCGCCATGGTGCTCGCCCGGCCCGAGGGGCGCGCCGCATGACCGCCGTCGTCACCGGCCTCGGCGTCCTCGCCCCCAACGGCGTGGGACTGGACGCGTACTGGGCCGCCACGCTGCGCGGCGAGAGCGGCATCGACCGGCTCACCCGGTTCGACCCGGAGCCCTACCCGTCCCGGCTGGCCGGCGAGATCACCGGGTTCGACCCGGCCGCCCTGTTGCCCAACCGGCTCCTCCCGCAGACCGACCCGGTCACCCGCCTCTCCCTGGTCGCCGCCGAGTGGGCGCTGGCCGACGCCGACCTCGACCCCGCCGGACTGTCCGAGTACGACATCGGCGTGGTCACCGCCAACACCGCCGGCGGCTTCGAGTTCGGCCAGCGCGAACTGCAGAACCTCTGGTCCAAGGGCGGCGCCCACGTCAGCGCCTACCAGTCCTTCGCCTGGTTCTACGCCGTCAACACCGGCCAGATCTCGATCCGGCACGGCATGCGCGGCCCCAGCGGCGTGGTGGTGGCCGACGGCGCCGGCGGCCTGGACGCGCTCGCCCAGGCCCGGCGGCTGATCCGCAAGGGCACTCCGGTCGTGGTCAGCGGCGCCGTCGACGGCTCGCTCTGCCCGTGGAGCTGGACCGCCCAGCTCACCAGCGGCACGCTGAGCACCCGGGAGGACCCGGCCGAGGCCTACCTGCCCTTCGACGACCGGGCCTGCGGCCACGTCCTCGGCGAGGGCGGCGCCATCCTGGTCATGGAGGACGCCGGGGCCGCGCGAGCCCGTGGCGCGCGGATCCACGGCCGGCTCACCGGCTACGGCACCTCCTTCGACGGTCACCGTGCCCCGGAGCGCGGCGCGGACCGCGGCGCCGGCCTCGGCCGCGCCGCCCGCCAGGCGCTCGACCAGGCCGGCTGGCGGCCCGCCGACGTCGACGTGGTCTTCGCCGACGCCGCCGGGACGCCCGCCGCCGACCGCGCCGAGGCGGCCGCGCTGGCCGACCTGTTCGGCCCGCACGGGGTGCCGGTCACCGCGCCCAAGACCATGACCGGCCGGCTCGCGGCCGGCAGCGGCCCGCTGGACGTCGCCACCGCGCTGCTCGCCCTGCGCGACCAGGTGATCCCGCCGACCGCCAACGTCCGCCGGCCGGTGGCCGGGTACGCGCTCGACCTGGTCACCGAGCCGCGCCGGCAGCCGCTGCGGCGCGCGCTGGTGCTCGCCCGCGGGCACGGCGGCTTCAACTCGGCGGTGGCCGTCGAGGCCCCGGCCGGCTGAGCGCCCGCGGCCGCGCCCGAACGGGCCGGGGCCCCCACCCTCGGGTGGGGGCCCCGGCACCGAACGCGTGGTCCGGACGCGGATCCGGTTCCCTAGGAGACCTGGGTGAGGGTCGCGTGGTAGACCGCCCCCGAACGGGTGCCGGTGCTGTCGGTCGAGGTGACGTAGAACTCCACCGTGTGCTTGTCGAAGTCGGCGACCTGACTGACGGTCACGTCGCCCGGCTCGATCCAGGAGATGAAGTACTGCTTCGGACCGGTCTGCACGGCCAGGTCGGGGGCGGTGAAGGTTCTTCCCGGGTTGGAGCCCTTGACCGTGAGACCGGTCACCGACGTGCCGTCAGCCGAGAAGGTGTTGCGGTAGACGGCGCCGGTGTCCACGGTCACCAGGTACGCGTGACCGGCGAACGGCGGGAGGTGGCCGGGCCTGTCGTGCGAGCCGGCACCCAGGTGCTCCGCGGCGGAGGCCTGGCTGGCGACCAGCGTGGCCGTACCGGTGAGGGAGAGGGCGGCGGCGGCCGCGATGGCGACGAACTTGCGCTTCATGGGATTCCTTCCAGAGGATCCGGGGGTGCGGTGCGGTTCGGTACGTGATGGTTCGGGCGGACCAATGGGGCGGATCCGCACGGGAGTTCTTCCACGCACGCATGGTGCTCGCGCTGCAGGAGAAGCCCGTGAATCGAACTTACCTACGAGCGTGCCGTCGCCGCAGCCGACTGCCGGTTCCCGCACCCCGGACCTTCCGGCGCACCACGCGCGAGGCGTCCCCGAGGGCCCCTGTACGAGCCTTCCCGAGGACGCCCCGCCGGGTCCGCAGCCGGCGCTCTAGTGGCCGTCCCGGCTCACCACCCGGGTGCGGACCCGCCAGCCGTCGTCCGCGCGGACCAGCACGTCCTCGCAGACGCAGGCGCGGTGCAGCCGCGGCTCGCCGCCGCGCGGCGTCAGGTACACCAGGGCGTAGCAGCGCACCGAGACGCTGCCGTCCGGCTGCGCCTCGACGTCCAGCATGCCGTGCCAGTGCCGGTGGGTCTCGCCCGCCGCCTCCTGGGCGGCCCGGGCCCTGCGGGCACCCTCGGCCAGCTCGGCGCGCCCGCGGCTCGGCTCGGGCCGGCCGGGCAGCTGGAACGTGCCGTCCTCGGTGAAGGTGGCGGCCCACTCCTCGGCCCGGCCGCCGTCGAGCAGCTGCATGTGCCGGGCGTAGAACTGCTCGATGTCGGCGCGAAGCCGCTCCAGGGGCACCGTCGTGGTCTCGGTCATCCGGTCAACTCCTCTTCTCGTCTGGGCACTCGGTGGAATCGGTGGTCACTGAGCCGGCTGCCGCGCCGGGGTGAACAGCTCGGAGCGGACGCGCGCCGCGGGGTTGCCGAAGGCGATCCGGGCGGTGAGCTTCGTGCCGATCGGGGTGTGCTGGACCAGCGAGGCCAGCCGGGGCCGGACCACCCGGGCCACCCGGCCCTGCGAGAGCATCGCCCGGGCCTGCATGGTCTGGATCCGCATCACCTGGTCGATGTCCCGCTCCCGAGGCTCGGCGTAGGCGCGCAGGCGCCCGGCCGTCACGTCGCCGGCCCGCACCGCCGCCACCAGCACCGGGTGCAGCAGCGCGGCGTCCTGGATCGCCAGGTTGATGCCCTGCGCGCCGAGCGGGCTGTGGGTGTGCGCGGCGTCCCCGATCAGCACCAGGCCGTCGCGGACCCACTCCCGGGCGCGGCCGGCGAAGACGTCCAGCAGGGTCAGGTCGGTCAGCGCGGTGATCCGCTCGCCCACCGCGTCGGCGTACTCCGGCACGGCCCGCCGGATCTCCTGCTGCACGTACGCCAGGCCGCGCTGCGCCAGCCCGGCGTAGCCGCGGTGCGGCAGCGTCCAGCCGAGCTGCACCGTGTCCGGGTACGACGGGTACGCCAGCACCGGGCGGCCGCCGTCCCGGAACACCCGGACGGCCCGGTCGGGCACCCCGGTACCGGGCAGCTTGAACCAGAGCACGTCGAAGTCGAACACGTCGTCCCGGTCGGCCGGGATCCCGGCCAGCCGGCGCACCTTGGAGAAGCGGCCGTCCGCACCCACGGTGGCCGCGGCGCGGACGGTGTGCCGCCCGCCCCGCCCCTCGGCCACCGCGCCGCGCACCGCCCCGCCCTCCTCGACCAGCGCCGTGACCCGGCACCCGGCCAGCAGCCGGAAGGCGTCGAACTCCTCACAGCGGGCCTGCAGTTCGGCCAGCACGTGCTGCTGCGGCAGGCTCAGCAGCCGCGGGTAGGGGCCGGGCAGCCGGGTGTAGTCGATGTCGAGCAGCGCCCGGCCCCGCTCCACCAGCTGGAACCGGTCCAGCCGGTGGCCGCCGCGCGCCTCCGCGGGTGCCAGCACCCCCAGCTGGTCGAGCAGCGCCAGACCGCCCGGCTGGAGGATCTCGCCCCGGTACTCGCGGTCGAGCGAGGCGGACCGCTCCACCACCGTGACCCGCAGGCCGGAGCGGAGCAGCAGCAGGGCGAGCGTCAGGCCGGCCGGCCCGCCGCCGACGACGCAGACGTCCGCGGTGGTCTCGGTCTCAGGGGGTGCGGTCATCGCGGGGCTCCTCGGGGAGTCGGGTCCGGGCGAGACAGGTGTCGATCACCCGGCGGTAGTAGTGCGGGCCGAAGCCCAGGCCGGCCGCGGCCGGCACCAGCCGCCGCAGCCGCTCGGTGCAGACCGGGTCCTCCGGCGGCACCTCGACGACGTGCCGCTCGGCCCGGACACCCAACCGGTCCTCGATGTGCCCGACGATGTCCTCCACCGGGACGGACCAGCCGGAGGCGAGGTTGACGACCCCGCCCGGAGCCCCGACCCCCAGCAGCGCGTCGATCAGCGCCACCGCGTGCCGGACGTCGATCAGGTCCCGCCGCGCCCCGCGGTGCACCCGGACCCGGCCGAGCCGGACCTGGCGCACCAGCGACGGCAGGAACTGGTGGGGGCGCTGCGCCCGGCCCACGGGATAGGCCAGGCGCAGGATCACGTGCTCCGGGCCGGAGCCGCGGATCACCTCCTCCATGGCGAGCTTGTGCCGCCCGTACGGGGAGGACGGGCGTACCGGCCCGTCCTCCCGGCAGGGCCGGCGCTGGACGCCGTAGAGGCCGGCCGAGGAGGTGGAGAAGTACACCAGCCGCCGCCCGCTGCGCCGGCAGCCGGCGAGGGCGTCGTACAGCAGGTCGGCCTCGCGGGCGAAGCCGGCGTCCGCCTGGCTGGTGCCGCTGGAGACGCCCGCCGCGAAGACCACGGTGTCGGGGTGGCGGGCCACGAGGGGCCGGAGGCTCTGGGCGAGGAAGCCGCGGCCGACGATCTGCATCGAGCGCTCCTAGGCAGCGGGAGGGGCCGCGGCGGCGGCCCGGCGGACCTGGTCCAGCAGGTCGGCCTGACGGAGGATGCGGTCGCCGTGGCCGGTGAAGCCGCGCCCGGCGAGGGCGGTCCGGGCGAAGGCGGCCACGATGTTGGCGAAGTGGTCGTCGGCCGGGAGCAGCAGCTCCTCGGTGCCCTCCTGACGCTCGATGCGCAGCACCGGCCGGTGGTCCGGCGGCGGGGTGAACGCGCGGTCGAGGGTGGCCGTCCCCTCGCTGCCGGTCAGGCTGTAGCGGCAGCGGTAGTGGTGCTCCATGCCGAACGTGAGCGTGGCGGTCAGCCGCGGCGAGGTCAGCAGGGCCGCCCCGGCGGTGTCCACCCCGGTGACCGGGTCGTGGCGCAGCACCGCGCCGGCCACCCCCAGCCGGGGACCGCAGAAGAGCTGCGCCGCGCGGACGGTGTAGGCCCCGAGGTCGAGCAGCGCGCCGCCGCCCAGCTCGGGGCGGTGGCGGATGTCGTCCTCGGGGAGCCGGGGGATGGTGAACTCGGCCGAGAACGAGCGAGGTTCGCCGATCCGCCCGGACTCCACGAGGTCCCGCACCCGGCGGTGGGCGCTGTGGTGGAGGAACATGAAGCTCTCCATCAGCAGCAGTCCGCGCCGCCGGCTGAGCTCGACCACCTCCCGGGCCGGGGCCGGGTCGGTGGTGAGGGGCTTCTCGGCCAGGACGTGCTTGCCGGCCTCCAGCGCCCGGACGATCCACTCCGCGCGCAGCCCGGCGGGCAGCGGCACGTAGACGGCGTCCACGTCCGGGCGGTCGAGCAGCGCCTGGTAGCCGGCGACCGGTTCGGTGCCGAATTCGGCGGCGAACTCCCCGGCCCGCTCGCCGGAGCGGCTGGCCACGGCGGCGACCCGGGTCAGCGGGCTCGCCGTCAGCGCGGGCAGCATCTTGCGCCGGGCGATGGACGCGCAGCCGAGCACGCCGACGTTCAGGCGCTCCACCGGGCCCCCCGATCGCGCAGCGAGCCGAGGCAGGTGACCAGGGTGCGGGCCTCCACCGTGAAGTGGTTGCCGAACTGGATGAAGCGCTGCACCTGGTCGGCCGTCACCCAGCGGTAGTGGTCGGGCAGGTCGGTGGGGAAGTCCGCGCCGGCGGCCGTGATCAGGTACCGGTTGGCGCGCCGGAGGAAGCGGCCGCCCTCCTCGGAGAGCACCGCCGAGTAGAGCACCCGCTCGGGCGGCGCGGCCAGCACCAGGTCGAGGAAGGGCACCGGCTCCGGCAGGTCGGAGAACCCGTCGGAGACGCACTGCACCGTCGGCGCCAGCTCGACCCCGTCGAAGGTGCCGGGCTGGGACAGGCCCTGCAGCAGCAGCTGCGGTCCGGCGGGGGAGGGGCGCACCACCAGGGCCGCCAGCCCGGTCCGTTCGGCGGCCAGCAGCGGCTGCGTCCACCGGGTGACCTCGCGGTTGCCGGCGACCACGGACACCGCGACGACGCGCTGGTGGCGCCGTTCGGTGTGGGCGATCTCGGTCTCCGTCCGCCGCCACCGGTCCACCCGGTCGAGCGGCACCAGCGAGGTCTCGCGGCCCTGCCGGGTCTTCAGTTCGTTGAGCCAGCTGAGCACCTCGGTGTCGGAGTGCACTCCCTCGGCGCCCTCGGCGTCCGCGGGGGCGGGCGGCCGCAACGGCAGCGAGGACAGCACCGTCCGGGCGTCCATGTTGACCAGGTTGTCCACGGCCAGCAGCCGGTGGATCTGGCCCAGCGTCAGCCAGCGCCAGTCCGGGCGCACCTCGACCTCGCCGGTCACCTCGACCACCAGGTTGCGGTTGCGCTTGCGCAGGAAGCTGTCGCCCTGCTCGGACTGGAGCACGTCGGTCAGCACGGTGCCGCGGCCCGCGGCCAGGAAGTACTCGATGTACGGAGTGGCCAGGCCCTGGTGGACGCGGGTGTAGTTGCTGCGGGTGGCCTGGACGGTCGGCCCGAGCTGGATGGTGCCGATGTTGCCGGGCTCCATCTTGGCCTGCATCAGGAAGTGCAGGACGCCGTCGAACTCCTTGGCCAGGATGCCGAGGATGCCGGTCTCCGGCTGGCAGATGATGGGCTGCGACCACGCCCGCCCGTCCTCCTCCCGGACCTCCAGGCCGCGGATCGCGAAGAACCGGCCGCTCTCGTGCACGAGGTCCCCGGTGCCGGCCTCGGTGTGCCACTTCTCCAGGCGGTCGAACGGGATCCGCTCGACCCGGAAGGTGCCGGCCCGCCGCCGGTCGGCCAGCCAGCCGGGCACCTCCTCGGCCCCCTCGACGGCCGCCGCCGAGCGGGCCAGCCGGGCGGCCGCCTCCGTCGACGGGTGACGGGCGGGCCGGTCCGCCGTCCTGGTCTCTGCTGCGCGGGCCATCACGGTCCCTTCCGAGCGCGGGTGTGGAGGGGCCCACCGTCCCGCGGCGGCGTCGAGACGGCATCGAGCGGGCATCGAGACGGGCTCGAAAGGGGCTGGAGCGGCGTTCCACGCCGATTCGAGCGGCGCTCCGGCGCCGGCGGCCAGGCTCGACGCGGACCACCTCCATCACGACCCGAGGAGCGAACGACCATGATCACCGAAACCGATCTCAAACGGATCATGCGCGAGGGGGCCGGCCAGGCCGAGGGCATCGACCTCGACGGCGACATCACCGACGTCCTCTTCAGCGACCTGGGCTACGACTCGCTCGCCGTCCTGGAGACGGTCAGCCGGATCGAGCGCGAGTACGGCATCCGCATCCCCGAGGACGCCCTCAGCGCCGTCCGGACCCCCGGCGAGTTCCTGGCCCTGGCGAACCGGGCCACCGCCGAGGCGGCCTGATGGCCGAGTGGGACCACCGGACGGCCCTGATCGCCGGCGGCACTCGCGGGGTCGGCCTGGCCGTCGCCCGCGAGCTCGCCGGCCGCGGCTGCCACGTCTACCTCAACCACGCCCGCGACGACGCCGCCGCGAAGGACGCGCTCGCCGCGCTCGCCGGCCTGCCCGGCCGGGCCACCGTCCTCAAGGGCGACGTCACCCGCCCCGACACCCTGCCGCGCCTGCTGCGCCGCGTCCGGGGCGAGCGCGGCCGCCTCGACGTCTTCGTCCACAGCGCGGCCTCGTTCCACCCGATGGACGCCGCCCGGCCGGACGCCGAGCTGTTCCGGCAGGACGTCACCACCGCGCTCGCGCCGCTGCTCCTGGGCGTCGGCCCGCTGATCGAGGCCATGGCCGGCGGAGCGGGCCGGATCGTCGCCGTCTCCAGCAACGGCGCGCGGCGCGTCGTCCCGCGCTACCTCGCGGCCGGCGTGGCGAAGGCCGCCCTGGAGGCGCAGATCCGCTACCTCGCCGTCGAACTGGCACCGCTCGGCATCACCGTCAACGCGGTCGCCGCGGCCAAGCTCGACAAGGGCCCGGACGGCGCCGACGCCGGCGTCCTGCGCGTCCTCGCCGAGCGCACCCCCGGCGGCCGTCTCACCACCCCGGCCGACCTCGCCCGGACGGTGGCCCTGCTCTGTGCGGACGAGGCGTCCTGGATCCACGGCCAGGTGGTCACCGCCGACGGCGGCCTGAGCCTGCGCGCCTGACCCCTCCTTCGGCCCTCCCCCCCCACGACCCCGCAGGCCGTCCGCGCGGCCGCGCCCCACCCCAGAGGAGACCCGTGCGCATCATCGACCTCTCCACCCCGATCGACGCCGCGGGCTGGGAGCCGGAGCCCGTCGAGCACCGCATCATGTCCGCGGCCGAGGGCGCCAAGCACATGAGCGAGGAGATGCTCGAACACTTCGGCCTGGAGTTCGACCCGTCCGTCCTGCCGGACGGCGAGCTCCTCACCATCGACACCCTCACGCTCACCACCCACACCGGCACCCACATCGACGCCCCCTCCCACTACGGCTCGGCCGCCCGTTACGGCGACGGCCGCCCCCGTCACGTCGACGAGCTCCCGCTGGAGTGGTTCCACGGCCCCGGGGTCGTCCTCGACCTCGGCGGCGCCGAGCCGGGCGCCGTCGACGCCGCCCACCTGCGCCGCGAACTGGACCGCATCGGCCACACCCTGGCTCCCGGTGACATCGTGCTGCTGCGCACCGGCGCCTCGCGGCTGGCCGGCACCCCGGAGTACTTCAGCCGCTTCACCGGGCTCGACGGCTCGGCCGTCCACTTCCTGCTCGACCAGGGCGTCCGGGTGATCGGCACCGACGCGTTCAGCCTGGACGCACCGTTCCGGATCATGATCGAGGGCTACCGGGAGACCGGCGACCGCAGCCTCCTCTGGCCCGCCCACTTCGCCGGGCGGGAGCGCGAGTACTGCCAGATCGAGCGGCTCGCCCACCTGGAGGACCTGCCCGCCCCGACCGGCTTCACCGTCAGCTGCTTCCCGGTGAAGATCACCGGCGCCGGTGCCGGCTGGACCCGCGCGGTGGCCGTCCTCCCGGCCTGACCCGCGCGGGGGCCGGTGACACGCGGGGGCGTGTCGGACGGCGGCCTCCCGGCAGGCCGGAGCGTTGTTCGGTAGGTTGGCCCGTCATGCTGTGTGTGCGGGTGCTGGGGCCGACGGAGGCCACGGTCGGTGGGGTGCCGGTCTTCCTCGGAGGGCCACGACAACGGGCCGTGCTGGCGCTGTTGCTGATGGGCAGGGGGCAGGTCGTCCCGGTCGACCGGCTGGTCGACGCGCTCTGGCCGGACACCCCCACCCGGCGCGCCCTCGCCTCCCTGCACCCCTGCCTCTCCCACCTGCGCCGCGTGCTGGAGCCCGGGCGCCCGCCGCGATCGGCGTCCGAACTGCTGGTCAGCGTGCCGCCCGGGTACGCCGTCCGGCTGCCGGTGGAGGCCGTGGACGCCTGGCGGTTCGAAGCCGTGGTGGGGGAGGCCCGGAACGCGCCGCCGGCGGAGGCCCACCGGCGGCTCACCGAGGCGCTCGGCTGGTGGCGCGGCCCCGCCTACCAGGAGTGGGCCGACCAGCAGTGGGCGCTCACGGAGATCGCCCGGCTCCGGGAACTGCGCTCGGCGGCGGGGGAGTCGGCGGTCGCCGCCGGGCTGCGGGCCGGACTCCCGGCCGAGGTCCTCCCGGCGGCCGCGGAGCTCGTGCGCGCCGACCCGCTGCGGGAGGAGGGCTGGCGGCTGCTGGCGCTCGCCCAGTGGGCGACGGGGCGGCAGGCCGACGCCCTGCTGACCCTGCGCCGGGCCGGGGCGGTGGTCGCGGAGGAGCTCGGGCTCGACCCGGGCCCGCGGCTGGCCGAGCTCGAACAGGCCGTGCTGAACGGGCGGTTCGACGTGCTGCGGCGGGACGTCCCGGAGCAGCTGGAAGTCTCGCCGGCCACCGTCGCCGTCCCGGTCGCCGTCGCAGTCCCCGACCTCCCCGCCGCCGTGGTCCCGCGGCCGCGCGGTGCGGTCGGGACCGGGGGTGGTGCGGTGGCCACCGGCACGGTGCCGGGCTCCCGCGGCCCGATCGACGCCCTGCCCGGCGCAGCCCCGCACACCCCGCCGCCCGCCGGGCCCGACCCGGCCCGGCTGGTCGGGCGTACCGAACAGACCGTCCTGCTCGCCGACGCCCTGGAGGGCGCCCGGAGCGGCGCCGGCGGCACCGCCGTCCTGCTGCGCGGCGAGGCCGGCATCGGGAAGACGGCGCTGCTGGAGTGGACCGCGCAGCGCGCGGAGCGGGCCGGGTTCACGGTGCTGCGCGCCGTCGGCTCCGAGGCCGAGCGCGAGTACGCCTTCAGCGGCCTGCACCAGGTGCTCTGGCCGCTGCTGGAACGCACCCACGACCTGCCGCCGCACCAGCGGGAGGTGCTGGAGCACGCGCTGGGCGTCCGCCCCGGCACACCGCCCGGCGGGCTCACCGTCGGCGCCGCGGCGCTCGCCCTGATCGCCGCGGCCGCCCGGGCCCGGCCGCTGCTGGTGCTGGTCGACGACCTGCACTGGGTCGACTCCTCCAGCGTCGCCGTGTTCGCCTTCCTGCACCGGCGGGTCGCCGCTCTGCCGGTCGTCATCGCCAGCGCCAGCCGCCCCGAGGACTCCACGGTGGAGGCCTGGTCGATGCAGCCGGTCGAGGTCGGCGCGCTCTCCTCGGCCGAGGCCGGCGAACTGCTCGAACTGCGCCACCCCGGCCTGGCCTCCGTCGCCGCGGCCCGGCTGCTGGCGGACGCCGGCGGCAACCCGCTGGCCCTGGTCGAACTGCCCCGGCAGCTGCGCCCCGGCCAGCTGCGCGGCCTCGACCCGCTGCCCGACCACCTGCCGCTCGGGCGCCGGCTGGAACGGCTCTTCGGGGACCGCCTCGCCGGGCTGACCCCGGCCGCCGAACGCGTCCTGCTGCTGGCTGCGCTGGCCGGCCCCGGCACCGCCGAGGGGACGGCCACCTGGCTGCGCGCCGCCGCGGGCGAGGACGCCGAGTCCGTCCTGGAGACGCTGGAGGCGACCGGGCTCGCCCGGCTCGACCCGGTCGGCCGGCTCGCGTTCCGGCACCCGCTGGTCCGCCGGGGCGTCATCTCCCGGGCGTCGGGCCCCCGCCGGCGCGAGGCCCACCGGCTGCTCGCCGGCTGCCTGGCCGCCGACGACCCGCGCCGGCTGGTCCACGAGGCCGGTGCCGCGCTGCTCCCCGACGCGGACCTCGCCGCCCGCCTCCAGGAGGCCGGGCACCGGCTGGTGCGCCGCGGCGGCGACGCCGAGGCCGCCCTGCTGCTGGACCGTTCGGCCTCACTCACCGCCGACCCGGCCGACCGGGCCCGCCGGCTCACCTGGGCCGCCGTGGCGGCCGCCCGCGGCGGGCAGCTGCGGCACACCGCCCGGCTGGTGGAGGAGATCGGCCGCGGTCCGGTGCCGGCCGACATCGCCCCGCTCTTCTCCTACGCCGTGGTCTACGTCGACCAGAGCCACCGGGTCGAGTTCGGCTCCTCCGTCGAGCTGCTGCCCGGAGCGATCGCGGCGCTCACCCGCCCCGGGGCGGAGACCTTCGGGGGCCTCGCCGAGCAGGCCTACTTCAAGCTGCTCCTCGCCGCCGTCTACACCGGCGACGCCCGGGCCTGGCAGGTGCTGCAGGAGCACCGTCCGGACGTCTCCCCGCTCGCCCGGCTCTGCCACCGCGCCTGGTCGGACCCGGCGCGCACCGCCCACGGGGTGCCCGGGCTGCTCACCGCCCTGCTGGACGGACTGGACCGGGGCCAGGAGGCCGGCGCGGCCTGGCTGCTGCTGTGGACGGCGGCCGCGGTGGACGCCGCCGACGGCCCGCTGCGCCGCCGCTTCGCCGCCCAGCACGGCTACGCGACCCGCGGCTCGGTCGCCAAGGCCGAGGTCTACCGCGCCTACCTGCGCGGCCGCTGGGAGGAGGCGCCCGGCTGCCTGCACGAGGCGGAGGCGGCCGACGAGCTCGGCTACCACTGCAACGCCCTGCTGTTCCGCCACTACCACGCGCACTTCCTGGCCGGCCGCGGTGACGAGGCGGGCCTGCGCGCGGCCGAGGAGCGGATCCGGCCGGTCGCGGCGCGGGCCGGCATGCGGTTCGTGACCGACCAGCTCGACCACCTTCGCGCGCTCGCCGCCCTCGCCCACGGCCGGGACGAGGAGGCCTACCACCGGCTCACCTCGCTGATGCGCCCCGGGGAGCTGCCGCCCGGACTGCCGTGGTTCCACCTGCCGTTCCTGGACCTCGTCGAGGCGGCCGTACGGACCGGACGGCGGGCCGAGGCCGCCGCGCACGTCGCCGCCGGGGAGGCCGCGCGGATCGGTGAGATCTCCGCCCACCACGCCTTCCTGCTCGCCGCCGCGGCGGCGCTCGCCGCGGACGACCGGCAGGCCGACGCGCGGTTCGCGGCGGCCTACGCGGTGCCGGGGGCCCGCGGCTGGGTCTTCCCGTACGCCCGGCTCCGGCTCGCCGACGGCCTGCGGCTGCGGGCGCTGGGCCGCCCGGGGGCGGGCGAGGCGCTGCGCGAGGCCCGGCGCGCCTTCGAGGAGCTGGGCGCCGAGCCGTGGGCCCGGCGCTGCGTCGACCAGGCGGGCGGCGGCATCCCGCGGCAGGGCGGCGGGCCCGGGGCGGGCGAGCCGTTCCGCCGACCGCCGACCGGCCAGGAGCTGCGGATCGCCCGGCCGGCGGCGACCGGGCCCGGCACCGCCGGGACCGGCGGGCGGTTCGCGGGGCAACCATCGGTGGCCCACGGGGCAGCGCGGCCCGGCGCGTGCTGACAGCGGGGCCCGTCGAACGGTTTCCTCACGGTGACGACCTGACCACCACTCACCCGGGAGACCCGATGCGCCCGAACCGAACCATGCTGCGCCGCGCGACCACCGCCGCCGGCTGCACCGTTGCCGCCCTCGCCGCCGTCCTCGTCCCGGCCGGTGCGGCCCAGGCCGCCACGCCGGGGCAGTTCACCCTCTGCTCGGACGGCTACTACGGCTCGTACGCGGAGTTCCCCGACCGGCACATGGCCACCAGGATCGTGCAGCCCGGCACCTGCACCACCCTCTGGCTCTCCGGGCGGAGCAAGGACTACGTGGTGCTGCACCAGGACAACGGCGCGGTCGTCGGCAGCTTCTCCTACGACGACGCGGCCGGCGCGGGCGTCTCCACCACGGGTAACAGCTGGGCGACCGGCTGGTACCGCTGGTGACCCGACGTCACCGGACGACCGGCTCACCGGCGTAGGGCCTCTCTTGCCGGAAGAGAGCCGCTGGCCGCGTACCGCCCCGGACCCCCGCCGGGGCGGTACGCCTCTTCCCGTCCTCTTGCCAAGTGCTTTGCAAGTGGCCGGCAAGCGGTGGCCCCTACGGTGCTCGCGTCCCGAACCCTCGACGACAGGCGAGCCCCATGCCCATGACCACCGTGCCCGACCAGCGCAGCCACCGCCCCACCGAGCCCCACGCCGCGGCCTCCGCGCCGCGCGGCGGGACGGCCCGCCGGGCGGGCGGGGTGGGGGTGATCCGGTCGATCGGCGTCGCCGTGCTCGCCGGCGACCCGATCACCGGCGAGGGGACGACCCTCGGACTGCGCCGCCACCCCGGCCTGCGGCTGCTGGAGGCGGACGACCACCCGACGGCCGATGTCGCCCTGGTGGTGACCACCCGGGTCACCGAGGAGACCATGACCGGGCTGGAGGACTTCGCGGCCCGCTCGGTCAACCCCGGCCTGGGGATCGTGCTGGTCACCGAGGGCGTCCGGGAGCACCAGGTGCTGCGGGCGGTCGGTCTCGGTCTGCGCGGCGTGCTCTGGCGTCAGGAGTGCGACTTCGACCAGGTGCTGGAGGTTGTCCGCTCGGTGGCCGTCGGCGGCACCGAACTGCCGCCGACCGTGCAGGGCTGGCTGGTCGGGGGCCTGCGCGCCGTCCAGCGCGACGTGCTCGGCCCGCGCGGGCTGACCACGGCCGGGCTGGAGACCCGCGAGCTGGACGTGCTGCGGCTGCTGGCCGACGGTCTGGACACGGCCGACATCGCGCGGGAGCTGAGCTACTCCGAACGGACCATCAAGAACATCGTCAGCGGCATGATGACCAGGCTCGGCTTCCGCAACCGCACCCACGCGGTGGTGCACGCGATCCGCACGGGCGTGCTCTGAAACGGGAGCGGGAGCAGGAGCGGGTGCCGCCGGACGGCCCGGCCGGGGATGCCCGGCCGGGCCGTCCGCACGCGGGAGTCACCGCAGGTACCACTTCTGGTTGGAACCGCCCACGCAGTCCCACAGTTGGAGGCCGGTGCCGTTGGCGGTCCCGTGGTCGCGGGCGTCCACGCACTTGCCGAGACTGGTGTTGACCAGGTCGTGCGCGGCGTTGAGGGCGAACTGCTGCGCCCAGCCGCCGTTGCAGCGGGCCAGCTGGATGGTGGTGCCGGAGTCGGCCGAGGCGCCGGCGATGTCCAGGCACATCCCCATCGCCCGGACGGTGCCGTCCGGGCGGACGTCCCAGGACTGCCAGGCGGCGCCGCCGCAGTCCCACAGCCGCAGCGGGGAACCGTCCACGGCGCCGTGGGCGGACACCTCCACGCAGCGGTTGGAGTCGTACCCGGCGATCATGCGCCCGCCGGGGGCGGCCGCCGGGGCGGGTGGTGCCGCCGGGGCCGGCTGCGTCTGCGGTTGGGCGGGTGCCGGTGCGGCCGGTACGGGCTGGGCCGGGGCCGGCGCGCCGGGTGCGGGGGGTGCGGGGGGCGCGGACTTGGCGGGTGCGGCGGCGGCGGGCGGTGCGGCCGGGGCCGGGGGCTGAGCCGCCCCGCCGGGCCGGCGGTCCGGGGCTGCGGGCGCGGTCGCGGGCGCGGGCGGGGCGCCGGGCACGTTCGCCACCGGCGCGGGCTCGGCGGCGGACGCGGGGGAGCCGGACGGGGCCGGAGCGTCGGTCGCGGTGCCGGCGGGGGCCGCGGTCGGGGAGGCGGTGGCCGACGCGGAGGCGTCCGGGCTCGCCGAGGCGCCGGTGGGCGTGCTCGTGGCCGGCAGCAGCCCGGCCGCCGGCGCCGGCGGCAGGACGGCGTCCGCCGGGTGCGCAGGCGCATCGGAGCCGCCGGTCACCGAGAACGCCGTCACGGCGAGTGCCACCAGCACCGCGGCGGCCACCAGGACCCCGCCGATCCTGGCGGTGCGCTCCGGTTGTTCCTCGCCGGACGGCGCGGCCGCCGCGCCCTCCCGGGGCGGCTCGGCGAGGACCGGGCGGAACGCCGGGGCTCCGGGCGCTCCCGGCCCGTCCGTTCCCGGCCCGTCCGCCCCGGGTCCGCCGGCCGGCGGACCGTCGGCCTCCGGCGGCCCCGCCGACCCGGCCGGGCCCGCACCTCCCGCGGCGCCGCCCGGAGCGTCCTCTCCAGCAGGTGCCTCCTCCGGTGCCGCCGACCCCGTGGTGGGCGGCTCGGCCTCCGGAGCCGGTGCGGTCGCGTCGGCGTCCCCGGCCTCCTCGCCCTCCCAGGGCAGCGACCGGTCCCAGAGCGCACCACCCGCGCCCCCGCCGGCCGGCCCGGGCCCGCCGCCTGCCGACGCCTCGTCAGGCTCCCCAGGCCGTCCGGCGGACGCGCCGGACCGCTCCTTGGACGGTGTCTCGCGTTCCATCTCTCAGCTCCACTCCTCGTCGGGCCCGCACACCCGCGTCGCGCCCGCGCGCGACGCGTGGGCCCCGGGCCGCCGCCATTGAACCGGCGGCCGGCCCGCCGGTCCCGGCCCCGGGGCGGACGAGGCCCCTGCGCACCGGAATCGGTGCCTCAAGGTGCAACCCGGCCACCCCCGGCGCGTCGCCGCGCGCCCGCGGCTCCCCGGTGGCCCGCTGCACCATCGGACACCGTTCCTGGGCCGCCGGGACAGAGAACGCCCCGCGCGGCGCGGACGGCCCGCCGGCCGCTCCTAGGCTGCGATCCGGAGCGAACCGCCGGCCGGCTGCCGGAGCCCGGCTCGCCGGAGAGACGGAAGAGGACCCGATGTGAGCACCGCGGTCGTGAAGCGCCCACCACGCGCCGAGGGCCCGCGCCCCCCGGAGGAACAGGTCGAGCTGGCCGAGCCCCCCGTGCTGGGCGAACCGGCCGCCGCGGACTTCGGCTCCGCCCTGACCTACCTGCCGATGGGACTGGGCACCGGGGCGATGGTGCTGATGTTCTCCGTCGGCAACGGCGGCACCGCCATGTACGCGATGTCCGGGATGATGGGCGTGGCCATGGTCAGCATGACCCTGGTCCAGATCGGCCGGCCCGGCGCCGAACGCCGCCGCAGGATCCGCGCCGAGCGCCGCGACTACCTGCGCTACCTCGGCCAGAAGCGCCGGCAGGCCCGGCAGGCCGCCGACGAGCAGCGCGCCGCCCTGTCCTGGGACGAGCCGGACCCGGCCGAGCTGTGGACCCTGGCCAACGGTCCCCGGCTCTGGGAGCGCCGTCCCGGCCACGAGGACTTCGCCCGGATCCGGATCGGCACCGGTACCCGGCGCGCCGCGCTGGAGTTCCTGCCGCCCCGGACCAAACCGGTGGAGGACCTCGAACCGCTCTGCGCGGTCTCGCTGCGCCGCTTCACCGAGGCGCACCGGACGGTGCCGCACCTTCCCGTCCCGGTCGCCCTGCCGCGGTTCACCGCCGTCGAGTTCGTCGGGGACCACGACGAGGCCCTCGCCCTGGCCCGGGCCGTGGTCGGCCGGCTCGCCGTCCTCCACGCGCCCGACGACCTGCGCGTCGCGCTGCTCGCCGACGACCGCGGCCGCCGCGCCTGGGACTGGCTCAAGTGGCTGCCGCACAACGCCCACCCGCACGAGGAGGACGCCGCAGGACCGGTCCGGCTCGCCGCCGCCGACCACGACGCGCTGCTGGACCTCCTCGGCCCCGAGGTCCGCGACCGCCCGGACCACGACCCCGACGCCGTGCCCGGCCCGGCCGAGCCCTTCGTGGTCGTGGTCGCCCACGGCCTCCGGCTGCCCGAGACCTCCCGCCTGCTCGGCGCCGGCCTGCGCGGCGTCGTCCTGCTCGACCTCACCGGCACCACTCCTGGCGGCCCCCGCGTCCTGCGGCTCACCGTGCGCGACGGCCTGGTCGCCCTGCCCGCCGGCGGCGGCACCCGTACGGCGCGCGCCGACCGGCTCGGCACCGCCCAGGCCGACACCCTGGCCCGGACGCTGGCGCCGCTGCGCACCGGCGGCGGCACCGACCTGCGGGACCGCCCGCTGGATTCGGACTTCGACCTGGCCGCCCTGCTCGGCCTGCGCGACGTCCGCGGCTTCGACGTCGCCGCCGCCTGGCGCCCCCGGCAGGCCCAGGACGCCCGGCTCAAGGTGCCGATCGGCGTCACCGAGGACGGCGAGATCGTCGAACTCGACCTCAAGGAGTCCGCGCAGGGCGGCATGGGACCGCACGGCCTGCTGATCGGAGCCACCGGCTCCGGCAAGAGCGAGCTGTTGCGCACCCTGGTCGTCGGACTGGCCGCCACCCACTCCTCCGAGGTCCTCAACCTGGTGCTGGTGGACTTCAAGGGCGGCGCCACCTTCCTGGGCCTGGACCGGCTGCCGCACACCTCCGCCGTCATCACCAACCTCGCCGACGAGATCCACCTGGTCGACCGGATGCGCGACGCCATCAGCGGGGAGATGATCCGGCGCCAGGAGCTGCTGCGCGAGGCCGGCCACGCCTCGCTCTTCGAGTACGAGAAGGCACGCGCCGCCGGGGCCACCCTCGCACCGCTGCCCGCGCTGCTGATCGTGGTCGACGAGTTCTCCGAACTGCTCGCGGGCAAGCCCGAGTTCGTCGACCTGTTCGTCTCCGTCGGCCGGCTGGGCCGCAGCCTCGGCGTGCACCTGTTGCTCGCCTCGCAGCGCCTCGACGAGTCCCGGATCCACCGGGTGGAGGGCCACCTGTCCTACCGGATCGCGCTGCGCACCTTCTCCGCCATGGAATCCCGCAGCGTCATCGGCACCGCGAGCGCCTACGAACTGCCCTCCGCACCCGGCAACGGCTACCTCAAGGTCGACACCACCAACCTGGTCCGCTTCAAGGCCGCCTACGTCTCCGGCCCCGCCCCGGCGCCGCCGCACCCCGACCGGCAGGCCCGCACCGAGCGGCCCGCCCGTGAGGTCACCGCCTTCGGCCTGGAGCAGCGCGGACCGCTCTCCTCCGCCCGTGCGGAGGAGGAGGCCGCCCTGGTCTCCCTCGCCGAGCAGGCGCTGCGCGAGCGGCCCGCGGACCCGGCCGCCGCCGAGGACACCCCGGAGAGCCTGTCGGAGGCGCTGGTCGCCCGCCTGGAGGACGCCGGCCCGCCGGCCCGCCAGGTCTGGCTGCCCCCGCTGTCCACCCCGCCCAGCCTGGACCAGCTGCTCCCCGGCATCGTGCCCGACCCCGAGCGCGGCCTCGGCACCACCGACCCGCGGCTGCGCGGCGCGCTGCGGGTGCCGCTGGGCATGGTGGACCGCCCCTTCGAGCAGCTGCGCGACCTGCTGGTGGCGGACCTCTCCGGCGCCGACGGCCACGTCGGCGTCGCCGGCGCCCCGCAGACCGGCAAGTCCACCCTGCTGCGCAGCCTGATCCTCGCGCTGGCGCTCGCCCACACCCCCGCGGAGGTCCAGTTCTACTGCCTGGACTTCGGCGGCGGAGGACTCGCCTCGATCAGCGGGCTGCCGCACGTCGGCTCGGTCGCCACCCGCCTGGAGCGCGACCGGGTGCTGCGCACCGTCGAGGAGCTCCACCAGCTCCTGGAGCGGCGCGAGCAGCAGTTCACCTCGCTCGGCCTGGAGTCCATGGCCGCCCACCGGGCGCTGCGCGCCCGCGGCGAGGGCGGCGACCCGTACGGCGACGTCTTCCTGGTCGTCGACGGCTGGGCGACGCTGCGCCAGGAGTACGAGGAGGTGGAGCAGCGGGTGATGGACCTCGCCGCCCGCGGCCTGTCCTTCGGGATCCACGTGGTCGCCTCCGCGGTGCGCTGGTCCGAGCTCCGCTCGCGGCTGCGCGACCTGCTCGGCACCAAGCTCGAACTGCGGCTCGGCGATGCCATGGAATCGGAGGTGGGGTCGAAGGCCGCGGCCGCCGTCCCGCACCGCCCGGGGCACGGCCTCACGGCCACCGGCCACCACTTCCTCTCCGCGCTGCCCCGGCTCGACAGCTCCGGCCGCACCGACGACCTGACCGCCGCCACCAAGTCCGCCGTCGCCGAGATCGACGCCTTCGCCCCCGGCAGCCCGGCCCCGGGCGTCCGGCTGCTGCCCACCCGCCTGGACGCCGACCGGCTCCCCGGCCCCGGGCCCGCCGCAGACCTGGAGTTCTGCCTCGGCCTGGACGAGCAGCGGCTCGCCCCCGTCCGGCACGACTTCGGCGCCACCCCGCACCTGGCGGTGTTCGGCGACGGCGAGACCGGCAAGACCAACGCGCTGCGCCTGGCCGTCCGCGCCATCACCGCCCGCTACCGGCCCGAGGAGGCCCGCATCCTGCTGGCCGATCCCGGGCGGGGGCTGCTCAACGACGTGCCCGAGGAGTACCGGGTCGGCCTCGCCGTCGACGCCGACGGCCTCGCCCGGCTGTCCGAGAGCGCCGCGGTCTCCGTCGGAGGACGCCTGCCCGGCAGCGACGTCACGCCCGAGCAGCTCGCCCGCCGGGACTGGTGGCAGGGGCCCCGACTGTTCGTCCTGGTCGACGACTACGACCTGCTCACCGGCGCGCCCGGCGCCGCCGCCCCGACCGCCCCGCTGGTGCCGCTGCTCGCCCAGGGCGCGCACATCGGCCTCCACCTGGTCGTGGCCCGCAGCACCTCCGGCGCCATGCGCGCCGTCATGGACCCGCTGCTGCGCCGGATGTGGGAGCTCGGCAACCCCGCGCTGCTGTTCTCCTACCCCAAGGAGGAGGGCAGGTTCCTCGGGGAGGCCAGGCCCCGGACGCTGCCCGCCGGCCGCGCCCAGCTGGTCACCCGACGCACCGTCACGCTCGTCCAGACCGGCCTGGTCCCCGTACCCCCCGCCCCGACTGGAGCACGATGACCACCGCACCGCCCCCGGTGGAGGCCACCGAGGTCTGCCGGATCACCGTCGACGGCCCGACCGGCCGCGCCGACCTCGCCGTCCCCGTCACCACCACTGTCGCGGCCCTGCTGCCGGTGCTGCTGCGGGCGCTGCCCGAGCGGGCCGCCCGGCCGGACCTCCCGTGGGTCCTGCAGCGCCTCGGCGAGGAGCCGCTCGACCCGGAGGCCACCCCCGCCACCGCCGGGCTGCGCCACGGTGACGTCCTGTTGCTGCGCCCCGCCGAGGCCGCGCTGCCCGTGCCGCACTTCGACGACCTCGCCGACGGCGTCGCGCACAGCGTCGGCCGCGCCCCCGGCCGGTGGCAGCCCGACCTCACCCGGGCCCTGGCCCTGCTCCTCGCCGGAGCCGCCCTGACCGCCCTCGCCGCCGCCCTGCTCGGCGGCGGCCCGGGCCCGGCGACGGCGGCGCGCTGCTCCGCCGTCGCCGCCGTGCTCGCCGTCGGCGCCGCGGTCACCGCGCGGATGCGCGCCGAGCGCGGGGCCGTCCTGCTCGCCGGCATCGGCGCGCTCGCCTTCGCCGCACTGGCCGGACTCACCGCGCGCACCGTCCCGGACGGCGGGCACCTCCCCGACGCCACCGGCGTGCTGGCGGGAGCCGGCGCCGCGGTGGCGCTCGCCGCGCTGCTGCTCGGGGTCGGGGCTCTCCCGCTGGCGGTGCCCGGCACGGCCCTGCTGGCCGGCGTGGCCACGGCCGCCGGGGCGCTCGCGGTGCGGGCCGACTGGACGAGCCCGGTCCGCGCCGCCGCACTGGCCGCCGTCGCCCTGTTCGTCCTCGGCCACCTCGCCCCCCGGCTCGCCCTGCGCACGGCCCGGCTGCGGGTGCCGCACCTGCCGCGCGACGCCGAGGAACTGCAGCACGACACCGCCCCCGAACCGGGCGACCGGCTCGCCCGCCGGGTCACCGTCGCCACCGCCTGCCTGGACGCCGTCGCCGCGGCCTCGGCGCTCGTCCAGGCCGCCGCCGTGACGCTGCTCGTCCTGCTCGACCGCTCCTGGACCGGCTGGCTGCTGCCGGTCGCCCTCGGCAGCGCGGTGCTGCTGCGCGCCCGCGGTACGGACGGCACCGCCCAGCGCGTCCCCGCACTGCTCCTCGGCGCGTACGCCCCGGCGCTGGTCCTGGGCCTCCGCGCCGCGCCCGCGGGCCCGGCCGGCCGGACGGCCGCCGCCGCGGTGCTGCTCGGCGCCGCCGCACTGCTGCTGCTCGCCGCCTGGCGGCTGCCGCGCGCCCGGCTGCTCCCGCTCTGGGGGCACCTCGGCGACCTCGCCGAGACCGCCACCGCGATCGCGCTGCTGCCCCTGCTGCTGCAGGTGCTCGGCGCCTACGGCGCGCTGCGCGCGCTGGCCGGCTAGGGGAGGAGAAACCGTGCAGACGCGACGCGACCACGTGCAGTCCTACCAGTTCGCGGTGGGCCGGCTCGCCTCCGCCCTGGTCGGCGGGGATCCGGGGCAGGGCGACAGCCCGACCCGCCGCTCGGCCTTCGGCACCGTCCTCGGCGCCGGCGTCGCCGTCCTGCTCTGCGGCGGGTTCGCGGTGTCCGGGCTGCTGTCGCCCTCGGCCGGCACGGCGTGGCGCAAGAACGGCGCAGTGGTCGTGGAGAAGGAGACCGGCAACCGCTACGTCTACCTGGACGGCGAACTCCACCCGGCCCGCAACCAGGCCTCGGCGCTGCTGCTGGCCGCCGGCCCCGGCACGCCGGAGAGCGTCTCCGCCGGGGCACTGGCCGGGACGCCGCGCGGCGTCCCGGTCGGCATCCCGGACGCGCCCGACGCCGTGCCCGCCGCGTCCCGCCTGCTCTCCGGGAGCTGGGCGCGGTGCTTGCGGACGGACGTGACCGGTGCCCGGCCGCCTGGCGGGGCGGCGTCGGAGTCGGCGGGCGGGAAGGGCCCGGGCGGGGACGCCCGGAACGGGGCGGCCGTCGGGCAGGGCCTGGTCTTCGGCGCGGCCGCCGAGGCGCTGCCCGCGCTCGCCGCCGACCGCGCCGTACTGGTGGCGGGCCCCGACGGCGCCCGCCACCTGCTGGCCGGGGGCACCAAGTACCCGGTGCCCGCCGACTCCGCGCTGATCGCGCTCGGCCTGGACGACCGCCCGGCCGTCCCCGCCCCCGCGGACTGGCTCGCCGCGGTGCCCACCGGCCTCCCGCTGACCGCCGACCCGGTCCCCGGTGCCGGCGCCCCCGCCGGCACCGTCGCCGGGCAGGGGACGGTCACCGGCCAGCTCTTCCGCACCGGCCCGGGCCCCGACGCCCACCACTACGTCCAGCGGGCCGACGGCCTCGCCCCGGTCGGCGCCACCGAGTTCGCCCTGCTCGCGGCGGTGCCCGGCGCCGCCGCCCCGCGGACGGTCGCCCCGGCGGACATCGCCGCCGCGCCCGTCTCCGCGGACCGCTCCCTGCTCAACCGCCTCCCCGCCGTACTCGGCCTGCGTGCCCCCGACGCGGGCACGCTCTGCCTGCGGACCGCCCCCGGCGGCGCGGCCGTCGCGGTCCTCGCCCCGGTCGGCCTGCGACCGGTCGTCATGCCGCCCGGCAGCGGGCTGGTCGCCACCGCACCGGGCGGCGGGCCGGTCTACCTGATCACCGAACAGGGCACCCGCTACCCGGTCGCCGACGCCGACGCCGCCCGCGCCCTGGGTCTCGGCGACACCCACCGGGCCGTCGTGCTGCCCGCCGACGTGCTCGCGCTCCTCCCCGAGGGGCCCGCGCTCAGCCGTGCCGCCGCGGCCGTCGGGCGGCGGTCATGAGGCTGCGCCTGACCGCCGCCGCGGAGGGCGGCGCGCTGCTGGTCCACCCCAAGGGGCGGCCGGACGAACGGGCGATGGCCTTCGTCCGCGGACTCGCCCGGGACGACCTGCACACCCTGGTCGTGGTCGACCTGCCCGACGACGCCGTCGGCACCGCCTGGCCGTCGGTGGCCCGCCTGCTCGCCCCGGCCCGGTACCGCAGCCTGCGGCTGGTCTTCGGCCGCGGCGGGCGCGCGGACGTCCGGCAGGCCGCCGCCGGGATCGCCGACCGGCTCGGCCGCGAGGTGCTGGCACCCGACGGCGAGCTGACACCGACCGTCACCGGCGGACTGTTCGTCCCCGCGCACCACGGCGAGGGCTGGCTGCGCTACCGCCCGGGCCGGGCCGCCGAACGGGACTCGCAGCGGTTCCCGAAGCCGTCCTGGGAGTTCTCCGCCCCGGTCCGCCCCCGGCCGCTCGGCCCGCACGCCGTCGCCGAGCCGCTGCCCTGCGGGGTCTGGGTGCGCAGCACCCGCGCGGAACCGTCGGCCACCGACCGGCGGCGGCTGGTCGAGGCCGTCCCGGCCGACCCGGACCTGCTGCTGGTGGTCGTCGGCGGCCCCGGTGCGCCGCGGGTCGCGCTCGACGACCTGGCGCGGTTCTGGGCCACGGTGCTCCCCGGCGCCCGCCCGGCGACGCGGTTCGTGCTGCACGGCGCGCTGGACGTCCCCGACGGGACCGAACCCGGGCCGGCGCTCGCCGCCGCGCTCGGGTACCCGGTCGTCCGGTACGCGGAGCTGCCGCGCGCCGTACCGGTGGCGGGCGGCGGTGCCGGCGGCGCGGGGGTGTGGCGGCCGGAGGAGGTGCTGCACCTGCCGGCTCCGCCGCCCGCGGGCGGGACGGGGGCGCCCGTCGGGTGGTCCGCGTCCGGGGGATCCTCGGGGTCGCAGGGGTGGTCCGCGCCCGGCGGGGCCCCCGGGCCGGCGGCGGAGCCGCCGCTGTCGTCGGACGGCCCGGACGGCGGCCCGGACGGCGGCGCGGAGCCCCGTCGCGGAGCCGGGGGAGCGGCCGGGCCCGGCCCGACCGCCGTCCTGGTCTCCGGGGGGCCCGGCGGTGAGCCGGGCCCGGTGGCCCCTGCGACTCCCGCGGCTCCCGTCACTGCCACCACCGCTGACGGTCCGTTGCCGCCCTCCCGGCGCGGGCCGGTCTCCGTGGCTCCGGCGTCCTCCGACACGCCGTCGGCGGGCGGGTCGGCCGGCGACGTCCCGGCCCCGCGGGGCCCGGCGAGGCCGGCCCCGACCGGACCGGCCCGCCCGGACGGCGACGAGCCCGGTGGCCTTCCGGGTCCCGCCGATCCCACCCCGTCCGCAGCAGGCCCGTCCCCGGCGCCGGCGGTCGACCTCGCTGCGGAGCCCGACCGCGGATCCGTCCCCGGCCGGTCCCCGGCTTCGGCCGTGGTGCCGGAGGTCCGTCCGGCCGGGGCGGCCGACCACGGCTCGGTCCCCGCCGAGTCCCAGGCACGCGCCGAGGCGCCGGAGCCCGGCTCCGCCGTGGCGCCCGAGCTTCGGACGGCGACCGTCCAGCCTCCGGCGCCCGCGCCGGTGCGGGCGGAGCGGCCGGCCCGGGCGCCCGCGCCGAGCTTCCGCCTGGAGTCCGGCGGCCCGGCGCCCGTGCCGGAGCCCGCACCCGGGCCGTCCGCCACCCCAGCGCCGCCGACGCCCGCCCGGGAGCCGTCCGCGGCCGCGCGGCCCCCCGCGGCGCCGTCGGCGGAATCGGCTCCCGCCCTGATCCGGGTGCAGCCGACCCCGACCGCCGCCGCCTGCGCCGTCCCGCCCGAGCGCGGGATCGACCAGGAGCGCAACTGGGTGCGCCGCACCTTCAGCGCGCAGTTCAACGCGATCGCCGGATCGGTGTCGCGCGCGATGTCGGAGGCGCCTGGCCTGCGCGCCGCGGACCGGGCGGAGGCGGCCGCGGCGCTCACCGAGCTCGCCGCCGTCCGGCTCTACCTCGGCGGCGACACCGGCGCCGCCGACGCCGCGGTGCGCGGGGCCGCCCCCGGCGCGCACGTGCCGCTGGCGCGGTGCGTGGCCGCCGGGCTGCGCCGTCTGCCGTCCTACCGGGGGCCGGCCCTGCTGCGCACCCGGCTCACCGACGCGGAGCGGGCGCTGTACCGCGAGGGCGGACTGCTCACCGAGTGGGCGTTCTGCCACGCCCGCACCACCCTGCGGCCCGGCCCGCCCGGCGCGACCGACGTGCTGATCTGGTCGATGACGGCCCGCCGGACCGCGCTGCTCGACCCGGAGCCGCCGGACCGGGTGCTCTTCCTGCCGGGCACCGGCTTCAAGGTGCTGCGGGTGGAGGGCCGGACCGTGATGCTGCGCGAGCTGTCGCCCTCGGAGACGGCCGCCGACGGCCGGGCCGACGCGGCCCCGGCACGGCTGGACGCGTTGGCACTGGCCGCCCTGGAACGGATCCCGTCCGCGCTGGCCGGCGTCGGCACCGATGAGGGCGCCGAATGCACCGATCCGCCCGGTCTGCTGTCCGCACCCCGCCCGTCCGCACCCCGCCCGTCGGGATCTCGGACGTCCACATCCCGCCCGTCCACCTCCCCTACGGAAGGAGCCCGCCCGTGAGCAGGCAGGTCCTGCTGGTCTCGCCGGGCCGCCCGGGCGCCCACCGCTCGATCGCCGCCGCACTCGCCGAGGCGGCCGAGGGGGCGCTGATCACCGTCGCCCCCGGCCGCTACGAGGAGGTGCTGGACATCACCCGGCCGGTGACCGTGGCCGCCGGGGACGGCGGAACGGTGGAGGTGCACGCCGCCGCCGGCAGCACGGTGGTGGTGGAGGCCGAGGCGGTCCGGCTGTCCGGCCTGGTGCTCTCCGGCGAAGATCCGCAGGCGCCGGTGCTCGACCTGCGCCGGGGTCAGACCGCGCTCGACGGCTGCCGGGTCACCGGGGCGGCGTGGGCCGCCGTGCTGGTGTGGCAGGACGCCTCGCTCGCCGCGCGCGGCTGCGCGGTGGCCAACCCCGAGGGCGCCGGTGTGGTCGTCACCTCCACCGGGAGCAGCGTGCTGGAGGACACCGAAGTGGCCGACGCCGGCTCCTCGGCCGTCGTGGTCGCCGAGCGCGGGCGTCTGGAGGTCCGCGGGTGCCGGCTGCTCCGGCCCCGGGGCAACGGCGTCTGCGTCAACGGCGATGCGGCGGTCACCGTCGAGCGGACCCGGATCACCGGCAGCGGCAAGCCCGGAGTCGCCGTGGAACAGGCGGGCCGGGCGACGCTGACGGAGGTCACCGTCGAGGGCAGCGCCGCGGTGGACGCCTACCTCGCCGGCCGCGGCGAGACCACGCTCACCGGTTGCACCTTCGTCGGCTCGGCCGCCCAGGCGGTGCACATCGCGGACGGGGCGGCGCCGGTGCTGCGCGGCTGCACGGTCACCGGTGCCGCCCGCAGCGGGGTGGAGGTCGCCGGCGGCGCCCGACCGGTGCTGACGGACTGCGAGGTCACCGGGACGCCGGTCGGCCTGCGGGTGAGCGGCTCCGGAAGCACGGCCGCCGCCTCCGGCCTGACCGTGCGCGACGCCGCCACCGCCGCCGTCGTGGTGGCCGACGGGGCCGCGGCCGAACTGGACCGGCTGACCGTCACCGGTGGCCCGGGCCACGGCGTCCGGGCCGAGGGCGGCGCGCGGCTGGCCCTGCGGGAGGCGGGCATCACGCTGACCGGCGGGCACGGCGTCGAACTGGCGGGCCCGTCCACCACCGGCCGGCTCCAGACCGTGCGGATCGCCACCACCGGACGGGGCCGGGGGCTGGCCGTGCTGGACGGCGCCACGGCCCACCTGACCGCCGCCACCCTGGACGGCTGCCCGGCCCTGGTCGGAGCGGGTGCCGAACTGACTGCCCGCGAGAGCGAGTTCACCGGCTCGTCCGGCGTCGGGGTGCAGATCCTGGCGGGCGGCTCGCTCACCGCGGCGGCGTGCCGGGTCACCGGTGCGCGCGGTCACGGCGTCGAGGTCCACCCGGACGCGCGGGCCGACCTCTCCGGCTGCACCGTGGCGCACAACGGCGGCGACGGCGTGCACGCCAAGGGCGCGCCCGGGGCGGTGCGGCTCGACGGCACGGACGTCCGGGACAACGCCGCCGACCGGCCGCAGCCCGCCGCGGCCCGGGACGGCGCCGCGGCCCGGGACGGCGCCGCGGGGGACGGCGGACCGCCGTCCGCGGTCGGCGGTCCGCTCGCCGAACTCGACGCGCTGGTGGGCCTGGAGAGCGTCAAGCAGGAGGTGACCGGGCTGATCAACCTCAACCGGATGGCCAAGCGGCGGACCGAGATGGGCCTGCCGATGCCCCCGATGAGCCGCCACCTGGTCTTCGCCGGGCCGCCCGGCACCGGGAAGACCACCGTCGCCCGGCTCTACGGCGCCGTCCTCGCCGAGCTGGGAATCCTGGAACAGGGTCACATCGTGGAGGTGGCGCGCGCCGACCTGGTCGCCCAGATCATCGGCGGCACGGCCATCAAGACCACCGAGGTCTTCACCAAGGCGCTCGGCGGCGTGCTCTTCGTGGACGAGGCCTACACCCTGACCAACCAGTCCCGCGGCAGCGGGCCCGACTTCGGGCAGGAGGCCGTCGAGACGCTGATGAAGCTGATGGAGGACCACCGCGACGAAGTCGTGGTCATCGTGGCGGGCTACTCGGAGCAGATGGATCAGTTCCTCGCCTCCAACCCCGGCATGGCCTCCCGCTTCTCGCGCACCGTGGAGTTCCCCAACTACGCGCCGGATGAGCTGGTCACCATCGTCCGCGGCCTCTGCGCCAAGCACTGCTACGAGTTGACGCCGGACGCCGTGGCGGGGCTGAGCCGCTGGTTCGAGGGAGTGCCGAAGGGGCCGACCTTCGGGAACGGCCGAGTGGCCCGCCAGGTGTTCGAGTCGATGATCAGCAGCCAGGCGTCCCGGCTCGCCGCGCGGCCGCCGGCGGAGGAGGGCGAGCTCAGCCTGCTGACGGCCGCCGACGTCGCCGCCGTGCCGGGGTCGGTCGGCGCGGGGCCGGTCGGCGCGGGGCCGGTCGGCGCGGGGCTGCAGGGTGCCGCCGCCCCGGGCCCCGATGCCGCCCCCGACTCCGTTTCGAGCGCTGCGCCCGCGCCCGCGCCCGGTCCGGCCGCCGCTCCCGCCCGACACCTGGCCGCGCTGGCCGGCCTGGGCCCCGTCCGGCAGGCGCTGGCGGCCCGGCTCGACGTCCTCGCCGAACTCGGTCAGGGCACCGCGGGTCTGGCCGACGTCGTCCTGGAGGGCCTTCCCGGCAGCGGCAGACGCGCGCTGGCCGGTGCCTATGCGAGGGCGCTGGCCGGGGCCGGCGTCCTCCCGCTCGGCACCGTGGACCGGCTGGCGCTGTCGGAGGTCCCGGCCCGCTGGCCGGAGCAGCCGCGCGGCGTCCTCGCGGAGGCCTTCCAACGGGCCGCGGGTGGCGTGCTGCTGGCCGAGGTGGACCCGTCGTTCGAACGGCGCCCGGCCGCCGAAAGGGCCGCGGTGGTCGACGCGTTGGCGGCCGAGGCGGCCGGACGCGACGCGCACGGCGCCGTCCTGGTGCTCTCCGGGCACCCGCCCTACCTGATGGACCTGCTGGCCGCCCGGACCGATCTGGCCGGCACCTTCGCCGAGTACCTGCGACTGCCCGCGTACGGCGGCGCCGAACTGGCCGAACTGACGGTGCGACGGCTGGCGGTGCTGGGCTTCGAGGTCACCGAGGAGGCCCGCGCCCTGCTGGCCGGGCAGGACCCGGAGCAGGGCGCCTACGGCGCCCACCGGTTGGCCCTGCGGATCGCCGCGCGGGCCCGCACCCGCACGGTCACCGTGGCGGACCTCACCGGGGCCGGGCCGTCGAGCGAGCCGGCGGAGCCGGGCACCGCCGTCGCGGTGTGAGCCGCGCAGACCGGGCCCGTCGGGCCGGCGGAAGGCGGCCGGGTGCAGCGATCTCTGGTCGCCGGGGCAGCGGGGCCGTGATCCGCTACCGGACCGGCCGCGGGATCGACCAGCATGGCGGGCAGGCAGACCCGCCACTCCCGAGAGGACCGGCCGATGGCCAACCAGACGACCTCCGTCAGCATCGAGGGGATGCTGTCCGCCCAGGGCAACTTCCAGACCGCGCTGGACGAGGTGAACCGCACCTACACGCAGATGGCGAGCCAGATCGAGACCCTGCAGGCGAGTTGGACCGGTGAGGCGTCCAGCACCTACCTCGGCGCGATGAACACCTGGCTGCAGGACTTCGGCACCGTGCGCAGCCAGCTCGCCCTGATGCTGGAGAAGCTCCAGGCGAACACCGGCAGCTACGACACCACCCACCAGGCCACCACCGACCTGGCCTCCCAGCTCAGCAAGGGGATGGCCGCCCCGCTGCCCGGGTTCTGAGCCGCCCGCCCCCTTTCCCGTAGCGCCGCAGCCCCGCACCCCGGAGGAGTCACCTCATGAGCACCTACACCGTCAACATGAGCCAGGTCGAGTACATCGTCGGCGAGATGTCGGCGATCAGCAGCAGGCTCCAGCAGACCCTGAGCCAGCTGGACGACGGCACCACGCAGCACCTGAGCGAGTGGAGCAGCGACGCCCGCAGCACGTACGACGCCGCAAAGCTCCGCTGGGACGCCGCGGCGGCCGACATGGTCCTGCTGGCGCAGAACGCGACGACCGCGCTCGGCGGGGTCCACGACGCCTACCACTCCGGTGAGCGGTTCGGCGCGGGCCTCTGGGACCAGTGACATGTCGGAGCGCGACGAATCCTCCTCCGACCCGAACATCAACAACAACGACTACGGGGGAGGGGGCGGGACCGGGGACGAATCCGGCTCGGACTCCGGGACCGGCGGCGACCACCACTGGACCGGCGACCCCCACGTCGGCGCCGGCCACGGCACGTTCAGCGACACCGATCCGATCCTGCTGCCGACCGTGCCGCGCAACGGTGCCACCGGACCCGGCGGCACCGCGGTGAGCACGCCCTCGCTGGACCTCTTCGCCGCCAACATCGACCGGCTGATCGCGCCGATGAACGCCGTGATCACCGCGCTGGACGGCGTCTCGGTGGCCCCGGGCGCCTTCTACCACGCCAATCTGATGCGCAACAAGGTGAACGGGCCCAACGGCGACGACGGGCTGAAGAAGGACTTCGGCGATGCGCTGGCCTCGCTGGTGACCGGGCTGACCGACCTGCGGGACGGCGTCCGGTCGCTGAGCGCGAAGTACCGCACGACCGAGGAGGCCAATGCCATGACGGCCCGGGACTTCCAGCTCGCCATGACGGACGCCGTCGGCGACTTCAACGCCGTGGTGACCGCGGCCGGCGGTACCGGCGGTACCGGCAGCACCGGCAGCACCGGAACGGGCAACGGCAACGGCACCGGCACCGGCGGCACCGGCGAGGGCAACGGGAACACCCGGGCCTGACGGCCGAGCCGGCCCGGCCCGGCCGCGCGGCTCGGCGGATCGAGAGGAGAACGGGCGTGCCCGACTACAACGGCCACGGCTTCCACCAGGGCGACGACGGCGCGGTCTTCGGCAGCCCGGACGGTACGTCGACCGGGATGACGGCCGACTACGACCTGTGGGACTGGAAGCAGATCATGGCGGCCATCAACGGCATGTCCGCCGGGACCGGCTCGGACGCCAACCTCGCGCACGCCCGGGCGATCTCCGATCCGCAGTCGCTCCAGGACGCGGCCAACGTCTTCCACCGGGTGCAGCGGAGCCTGGAGGCGGTGGGCAAGAGCCTGGTCGACCAGGCCAAGGCGCTGGCCGGGGACGACGGGCCGTGGCGCGGCCCGGCCGCGGACGCCTTCCGCGACATGATGACCACCTTCTCCCGCCAGGTGCTGGCCAACGCCAAGGTGCTGTCCGGCGGTTCGACCGGCCGTCACTCGGTGCCCCAGCAGCTGGCGAACAACGCGGTCACCCTCAGGAACGCCCGGAACAAGATCGTGGAGATCGACAACCACTACGCCAACGAGGCGATCCGGATGCACGTCACGCCGATGTCCAACGGTCTCATCCCGATCAGTCAGAAGCCCGAGCTGGTCCAGATGATGAGCGAGGACATGCGGGTGGTGCTGAAGACGCTCGCCTCGCACTACCAGTTCACCGTCGACGCGATCGTCTCGCCGCAGCCGGTGCCCTCCCCGCTCAACGACCCGAACACCGCAAACGGCCCCGGAGCGGACGGCCCCGGCGGCCCGGAGCCGCTCCCGGATCCGGGAGGCCTGGGCGACGGGCTGCCCGGTGGTGGCGACCCGGTCGGCACCGAGCTGGGCGCCTTCGGCCCCGCGGGCCTCGACCCGGCCGGTCCGGATTCCGCGGGTCTGGACCCGGCCGCCCTCGATCCGACCGGCTTCGGCCCGGTGGGTGACTTCGGCGGCTCGGCGGGGCCGGACGGTGCCGGCGGGGTGGGAGACCTCGACGGGCTCGGCCTGCTCGGCCGGCCGACGCCCTTCCCCGGCGGGACCGGGCTCGGCGGCCTCGACCCGGCCGGACTCGACGGCGTGCTCCGCCCGGTCTCCTTCCCGGGGCTCGACGGCCTCGACGGCCCCGGCCGGTTCGGGGGCCTCGACGGCCTCGGCGGGGCCGGGCTCGGGGCGCTCGGCGCGCTCCCGTCGCTCGCCCTCGGCGGCCTCGGCTCCCTGCCCGGGGGACTCGGCGCGGGCCGGGCCGGCACCTCGCCGGGTCTGGCCGGCACCTCGCCGGGTCTGGCCGGTTTCCCGCGCGGCCTCGGCCTCGGCGGGCGGGTCGGCACCGGGCAGGGCGACGGCGAGGAGACCGGCACCGGGACGGTCGACGGGCTGCGCGAGGGCGCGTCCTTCGGACCGACCGCCGCAACGGCCACCGAGTCGGGCCTGCCCGCCGGTTTCGGCGGGGCCGGGATGCCCTTCATGCCCGGCATGGGCGGCGCCCCGGCAGGCCGCGGCGCGGACGGCTCGGGCGAGCGGTCCGACGCCTCCGGGTTGCTGACGCCGAGCTCCGAGCCCTGGGAGAGCGGTGCGGCCGGGGCGGACGACGAGGCCGGGGCGGCCGACGGTGCGGCGGCCGGCGGCGAGGGGCTGACGGCGGGCGGTCTGCCCTTCCTGCCCGCCGCGGCTGCCGCGCCGGCTGCGGGGCGCAGCGAGGACGGCACGGGTGTGCGCTCCGAGGCCTCCGGCCTGCTCGACCCCAGCGCCGAGCCGTGGACCGCCGCCGAGGGCGCCGGTGACGCGGTGTCGGCGGGACCACCGGCACCGGCCGTACAGCCGGGCGTCGGCCTGTTGCCGGGCTTCGGCGTGGCAGCGGCTTCGTCCGCCTCGTCCGCCTCGTCCGCGTCATCCGCCGCGGCCGCCTCCGCCCGGACGGCGGGTGCGACGGCGGGTGCAGCGGCCGGCACCGGGCCCGGTGCGGAGCGGCGTCGGGCCGAAGCGGGCAACGCGGCGGAGGCCGCCGGCGGGCAGGAGCGTCCCGGCCCCGCCCGGCCGGACGCCGCGGCCGAGCGGGCCGCCCCCCTGCCTCGGCCCGCGCCGGACGGTGGCCCGGAGGATCCGGCGCTGTGGGACCGGGGAGCGGGCGCCTTCGTCGAGCTGCTCTGGGCGGTGGGCCCCGCCCGGGACGGCCGGGGACACACCGAGGAACGGACGGCCGCCACCGACGAGGCGGCGAGCGAGCCCTGGTCCACCTGGCAGCCGGACCGCGCCGGCGCCACCGCGGCGGCCGTCGCACGGGCCGCGGCCCCGCTCGTGCTCGGGTGCGGCGAGGGGGGCCCCGAGCCGGAGCCCGAACCGGCGGAGGCGGCCGACCCGTCGGAGGCCGAGGAGCCCGCGGAACAGCGCGGCTTCGCCCACCTGCTGGTCCAGGAGGAGAGCGTCTGGGGCACCGCGCCGGACGGCCGCACCGGCACCGGCACCGCCCACTGATCGGGGCCCGGTGCGTCCGCCGCCGAGCCCGCCCACGGCCCCGGGCGAAGGCCCGACCCCACGACGAGAGGAACCCCCGGTGTCCAGCCCCTACGACGAGCAGATCGAGGACCTGCTGGCGCAGTACGAGCGCCAGCGCGCCGAGGCCGCCGAGACCAGGCGCCGGATCGCGGAGACCACCGCGACCGCCGCCGACCCCCGACAGGCCGTCAAGGTGACGGTGGGGGCCCAGGGCGAGCTCACCGCCGTGGAGTTCCCCACCGGTGCCTACCGCCGGATGGCCCCGAAGGAGCTGGCGGACCTGCTGGTCACCACCGTCGCGCGGGCCCGGGCCGAGGCCCAGGAGGCCGCCGCCGCCGTGGTGACCGGGCAGCTCCCGCCCGGCGTCACCCTCGGCGACCTGCTCCAGGGCCGGATCGATCCGACCGTGGTCCTCCCCGACGAGCCGGCCATGCCGGACGCCGTCCGGGAGTACGTGCTGCACGGGCACCCGGAGGCAGGCCGTGGCTGACCGCGTCTTCTCCGTCGACACCGAGAAGCTGGCCGCCGCCGCACCCCAGGTGCAGGAACTGGCCGGCTTGATCAGATCGGTCGGCACCCGGCTGGAGGCCCGGCTGGGCGAGCTCGGCGCCTGCTGGGGCGACGACTACACCGGCCGGGAGTTCCACCAGCAGTACGGCCAGCCGAAGGAACGGCTCACGGAGGCGATCGACGGCACCGCCGAGGTGCTGGACAGCACCGTGGACGGCATCGGGACGATGGCCAAGGGGCTCCGGCGGACGGAGGAGCAGAACGTCGAGGCGCTGCGCCCGCTCGCGGCCGGCGTCGGCGAGCTGAGCGGCGGGGACGGCCCGCGCACCGGCACGCCCCACTCCGGCCGCCGCTGACCCGACCCGGACCGACCAGGCCGCACGCGACCAGGCCGACCGAGACCGGCACCGACCGGGACCGGCACCGACCGGGACCGGCACCGACCGGGACCGGCACCGACCGACCGCGACCGACCGACCAGCACCGACCCGACCACACCTCGACCGACCACGCAGAGCACGGTGTCAGATGAGCCTCCAGATGCCCCCCTCCTTCGACTGGCTCGCCAAGCTGACCGTCGGCCAGTCCTGGCCGCACGCCGACGAGGACAAGCTGCGCGAGCTCGGCTCGGCCTGGCACGACGCGGCCCAGGAGCTCCACGGCATCGGCCAACAGCTGGGTGCCTCGGCCTACGGCGTGCTCGACAGCGTGGGCGGTCAGGTGGCCGAGGAGTTCCAGGCCTTCGTGACCCAGCTGGAGTCCGCCCTGCCGGAGATGGCGGAGTCCTCGAAGCAGATGGGGGACCTGGGCAAGCACACCGCCCTGCAGGTCGAGTACTCGAAGTACATGATCCTCGGCCAGCTCGTGCTGCTGGCCGCGCAGATCGCCCAGTGGGCCTTCTTCGCGCCCGAGGTCCTTCCGGCCGCGATCACCTCGGCACGGGTCGCGGTGAAGATGATCCTTCGCCGGCTGCTGATCTCGGTCGCGGCCGGCGTCGGACTCGGCGTGGGTCTGGACGCCGCCGTCCAGACCATCCAGTTCCTCAAGGGCGACCGCACGCGGTGGAGCACCGAGAACACCGCTTCGGCGGCGGTGTCCGGGGCGATCGGCGGTGCCGTCGGCGGGGTGTTCTTCGGCGTCGGCGGGGTCGTCGCACCGAGGTTCGCGAACTCGCTGATCGGCAAGGGCGTGCTGGGGGCGGCCACCGGGATCACCACCGCGGGGATCATGCTGGGCGTGTACGGCGGCGAGGAACTCCTCGGGGCCTCCCTCGCGGCGGGCGCCGTGGGTGCGCTCGGCGGCGGCGGCCGCCGGCGGTTCGGCGGCAAGGACGGGACTGCGCGGGTGGACCCGGTCAGCGTGGACCTGCCGGACCGCCCGGCGCTCGACCTCTCCGGCGTTCCGTCCGACAAGACCGCGGAGCCGGTTCCGGTGCCGGTGCCGGTGACCGGAGGGAGTGGGCCCGGGCCGAGCGGCAGCCGGAGCGGCACGGGCACCGGGGGTGCGTCGGCGGGCGGCCGGCCGGGGTCCGGCGGCGCGGGCCGGGACCGGGCTGACGGGTCGCCGCCGGCGTCCGGCTCCTCCGGGCGCGCCGCCGCCGTCCTGCCGGGCTTCGCGACGGCGACCGGCGACACCGGACGGTCCGTCGCCCGCGGCGGAGCCGGAACGGTTGCCACCCCCGGCAGTGCGCCGGCGACCCGGGGAAGCGGTGCCGGATCCGGTACCGCCGGGGCGGGCGCAGGGCGGCAGGGTGTGGCCGGTGCCGCGCGGACGCAGGCCGCGACCGGTGCGGCGGCCGGCGGCGGCGCCGGGCGTTCTGCCGGAGCGCCCGCCGGTGCGTCCACCGGGCCGGTCCGGCCGGCCGAGGGCGCGACGCCCGCGACCGGTCACGCTGCGTCGGGCAGCAGGACGGCGGCCGCCGCCCCCGGCGGGGTCGGGGCGCAGGCCGGACCGGGCGGCGGCGCCCCGAACCCGGCGCTCCGGACGGCCTCCGGCGGACCGGAGACCAGGACGGCCACCCCCGCGACGGGTGTCTCCCGCAGCGGAGACCACGCGACGGGGGAGGCGGGTGGCGGCTCCGGCCGCACCGCCCCGGCGGTGGGCCGCCCGGCGACGTCCTCCGCCCCGGTGGCCACCGGCTCCGGCGGAGGGGAGCCCCGGGGAGGGGCCGCCGGCGCGGCCACGGTCCGCACCGAGACCGGCCCGGCCACGGCGGGTTCGGCCGCCCCGAAGGGCGAACCGGCCCCGCGCCCGGCAGCGGCGACGGCGGTGGCCACGTCGGGCGGTCCGGAGGCCGCCCGGCCGGCCGCGGCGCAGCCGCGTCCGTCCGGGGCGGGTGCGTCCGACGCCCTGCCGTCCGGGCCGCGGCCGACCGGCGCCGGGCCCGCGGACGCCCGCCCGTCCGACGCCCGCCCCTCCGAGCCGAACCCCTCCGAGCCGAACCCCTCCGACCCTCGCCCGCCGGCGCCGCGGATCCGCCTGGACCGCACGCCCCGGTTCGTCGTCCGGTCCTCCTTCGAGGCCCGCCGCTTCGAGTTCGACGGCCCGGTCACCGACCTCACGGTGCGGGTCGCCTTCCGCGACGGCGGGCGCGGCCACGACACCGCCGGGATCTGGGAGCGTGTGGTCCGCGGGGTCGAGGAGCACTTCAACGCCCCCCGGTACGAGCTTCCCAACGGCGACCGGCTGCACGTCACCGTGCTGCCCGCCCGCCCGGGCGAGCCCGCGCACCTGACGGTGGACCTGGTCGGTCGCCGCCGCGCCATGGACCAGCGTTCCTGGTGGCCGGACGCCGAGCCGGTGGACTACGCCCACGAGATCGGGCACCAGCTCGGCCTCCGCGACGAGTACCGCACCGCGGACCTCCCGCACCGTCCGGGTGTCGAGGGCAGCCTGTACGGCGACTACCGCCGCCCGGCCCCGGAAGGCTTGCGGCAGGGCGGCCTGCGCGTCCGGCACCGGGGGCTGATCGGCGCCGTCGTGGGCGACCTGGGCGACCCGGCCCCCGCCGGTCCGCACCCCCGCACCTGGGAGGAGGCCCGGGCGGCGGCCACCCCGCACGCCCGCAGCCACACCTGGGTCGACCCGGTCTCCGACCCGCTGCAGCTCGGGCCGGGCAGCCGCCCCCGGTCCTCCGAGTCGCTCCTCGTCGCGCCGCGGACGTACGGCTCGCAGACCGGTCCGCAGGGCAGCACCTCGCACGGCCACACCACGCACGGTCAGCCGTCCTCCGGCGGGCCGTCCCCGACGCAGGGCCCCGGCACCGACGACACCTCGCGCAACTCGGTGATCATGCAGCCCGGCTACTCCTCCGGCGACCGCTTCGGCATCTCGGTGGCGCTGCTCGCCGACCCGGACATGCACGTCCTGATCGCCCGCGGGCCCGATCCCGGCACGCCCGGGCACGACGCGGTCCGCGACAAGTCCCGGGAGATCGCGGCGTTCTACGCCTCCGTCGGGATCGAGCCGCGGCGGATCCATCAGGTTCCGGTGCCGAGCATGGAGAAGAAGGGCCTCTGGCGGGCCCTCAACGCCGAGGCCTACCGCATCGTGCGGGAGGAGTGGCGGGTCGAGAAGCCGTTCGACGAGATGTTCCAGGTCAAGGAGATCTGGGGGGTCACCGACGGCACCGACCTCGTCGCCGAGCGGTTCTCGCCCCAGCTGCGCGAGCGGGTGCGCGAGGCCTGGGGGCTGACCGATGCCGACGACGCGCGGATCGGATCCTGGTTGTCCGGCCGGGGGATCAACCTGCCGGCGACCGGTGGGAAGGTCCTGGTGCTGTGGTCCCGCTTCACCGGCAAGGCCACCCAGTGGAGCGAGCTGCGCAGCCGGATGGAGCACGACACCGGGTTCCAGGGCGTCCGGCAGATCGTGCGGGACCTCGCGCGCGACTACGACACCGTCGTCATCACCGGAGACCCTCACCCGAACGCCGCGAAGGCCGGTAAGTGGGCCGAACTGGTCAACGGGCTCCGGGCCGAACTGGGCGTCGACAACGTCCACCAGATCACCGGCTTCTGGCGGGGCGGCGGACCGGAGCTGACCGGCTGGGGCGGCGACACCCGCGCCGGGCAGTTCCGCCTCTACGACTACCTCCACCGTCACCACCGGTTGGACCACCTCGGCTTCCGCTCCGGCAACCTGGAGGCCGTCGCGCTGGTCGGCCACCGGGTGACCTACCTGGAGGAGGTCGGCGCCAGCGGCTCGGCCCGGATGGAGAAGTGGCACGACACCGGCGACGGCCGGACGGCCCTCGGCGGGACGGCCCCCGGCTACGAGCGGGTGACGGTCTCCGGACCGCCCACCGCCTCCGGCCGGTACGCCCAGCAGTACGACCTCGACGGGTACGACGCCCAGGGCGGGAAGTACCAGCCCCCGCCGCCGGACAGCTGGTGGCACAAGCCGGTCGAGGTCCACGGCCAGGAGCGCGGTTTCGGGATCTCCGATCTGGACTCCATCCGCGAGCAGTTGGCGCTCCCCGAGGCCGACCGTGCGGGGGAGGGGCGGGCCGCGTTCCACGCGGACCGGGTCCGCCACCTGCAGCGCCGCTACGAGACGCTGCGCAACGGCGTCGTGACCTACTCGGGCGGCGGCCCGCAGGTGGAGGCGTACCTGGCCACGTACGACCAGTACTTCCGGATGCCCGTGGAGCAGTACCCGGCCGGGGCCGAGCAGCTGTACCACGACCTCGTCCAGTACGCGCTGCCCGGGCTGCCGCAGCTGTGGACCTACTACCGGGGCCTGGTGATCCAGGCGTACGCCAATGCGGCGGCCGCCGCGGCGCAGTCGGCGCCGGGCGAGGTGGCCCCCCGGGCGCCGCAGTCCGACGGCTCCGACCGCACCGGCCCCGGGTCCCCGCCGTCGGCTGCCGCGGCCGCGACGTCGGGCGGCGCCGGCTCCCCGACGCCCGGGGCGCCGGCCGGGCCGTCCTCCTCGGGCGCCGGGCCGTCCTCCTCCGGCGCCGGTGGCCCGGCGCCGGCCGGGCGCTCCGGCGGCATCGGCGCCGGGACCGCGCGGGAGCAGTACGGCATCCCCGAGAAGAACTTCGGGAAGTTCCGGCGGCTGGCGCACGAGCGGGGCCTGGTCATCGACGTGCGGCCCACCAACACCGAGGCGCCCAGGTGGCTCGACCAGGGAATGCTGCCGAAGCCGAAGGACATCAAGGCCAAGACCATCAACGAGCTGGACGTCCACCTCGGGGCGAAGCGCGAACACGTCGGCCTGGTCGGGTACTTCGAGCCCGAGCTGCCCGCGCGCGAGGCGCTGGAACCCGGTACGTGGGAGCGGGTCGAGGCCCGGTACCGCCAGCGCGCCCACGAGTTCGCCGAACTCGCCCCGGTGCTGGGGCGGCTGACCGACGAGGGCCGCTTCACGGTCCGGGACGGGCTGGTGCTGGGGCGCGACGGCCGGGGCGAGTGGCGCGGCATCACCGGTGACCACGACGTCTTCGACATCACCACTCCGGGCGGCTCCCGGCTGACGCCGACCAGGTACGACGGCGTGGTGGGGGAGATGATGGCCAACGACATGGCCGTCATGCACGGCGCGCACAGCTACTGGGCGCCGCAGTCGCCGTTCAGCAAGGGCATCTTCGACAAGATCAACGCCTCCCACCTGCCGGGCGGCGAGCCGCTGGTCCGGTTCCGCCCGGGCGCGGAGGACGCCGAGCTGGTCCACGCCGTCGAGCGGCCCGCGGACGGCACGGCGCTCGACCGCCCCACCCCGGCGGGCACCCACCACCCGGGCGAGCGGCCCGCGGTCGCCCCGGCGCACCCGGGCGGGGCCGACCGCCAGCCGACCGGGCGCACCGCGGAGGGCCCGCCGGCCGAGCAGCCCCATGCACCGGAGTCGTCGGTACCGCCGGGCGTGGCGCCGGGCGTGCCGCTGTCCGCGCCGCCGTCGTCCGCGCGGGGCACCTTCCCCTTCCGGGCGGGCTCCGGCGAGCCCGATCCGGTCCAGGCCGCCCGGGTCGACGCGCTCGCCGCGGAGCTGGCGGTCGACGTGGTGGCGCGTGCGGCCGCGGGCCTGCCCCTGCCGCGGGTCACGGTCACCGGACACGCCAACGGCACGGTCGCCGGACAGCCGCACTTCGGCCGGGCGATGCAGCTCGGCCGGGCCCGGGCGGAGGCCGTCGCCGAGTTGCTCCGCCACCGTCTCGGCGTCCACCTGGCCGGGTCGGACCGCGCGCTGACGGCGGACCGCGTCGAGATCACCGTGCGCTCGCGCGGCCAGGAGCTGCCGGAGGGCGTGGACCCCTCCCGGGTCACCGAGGAGACCCGCCGCCGGGCCGTGGTCACCGTCGAGCCCCCCGCCCCCGCCGAGCCGCCGCACCACGTCAACCCGCCCGTGCCGAGCGGGGATTCACCGGACGCGCCCACCTCCGAGCGACGCACGGGGGACGCCGGTCCGGGCGCCCACGCATCCGCCGCAGGGGCCACCCCGGCAGCCGGGATCCGGCGGGACCTGCTCTCCGAACAGGACCGCAACGCCCTGGACCGCGCCGTCCGGCACCGGATCGACGAGGAGACGATCTCCTACCTCTTCGGCGACGGTCCCCGGACCGACCGGGCGGCGGCCGGGACGGGCCGACACCCGTCCTGGGTCGACGACCGGGCGCTCGGTCGTTGGGCCGCCGGGGTCGAGCTGGAGCCCAAGTACCGGACCCTGCTGGAGCTCAACCGGCTCTCCCACGAGGGTGACGCACCCCGGGACCGGTCGCTGCTCTACCTCGGCGCCAACGCCGACGTCGAGCACCCGCTCTTCACCACCCGCGCCACGGAGCTGACGCTCGTCGGGGTGGACCCGGTGAACCTCAACGCGGCGACCCGGCAGGCCCACCTGAACGAGGTGGTGGGCGCCGTCGTCCGGAACCTGCGCTCCTACGCGCGCGACGGCCACACCGTGAGCAGTACCGAGATCGATCGTGGCCGGGTGGCCACCGTCCGCGTCGAGGGCCCCGACGGGCACCCGGTGCTCACCGTCGACTACCACTCCCTCACCTACGACGAGTACCTCGCCGAGCATCCGGGTGAGCGGTTCGACGTGGTGATGGACAAGGACTCCTGGCTGCTGGAGTGGCGCTCGGAGGACGGCGTGGCGGACGCGGTCGCCGGACTGCTCGCCGAGGGCGGTCGGTGGATCGGCGGAACCGAGCTGACGCGCAGCGCCGAGGCCCGGTTCGAGCGGCCCGGCGACGGCGTCACCGGCCCCGGCGGCACGGGCGCCGGCGCGGTCTGGAGCGGCTACCAGGACCTCCGGATCCGCACCCGCGCGGCCGGCCCGGACCCGTCCCCCACCGCCGCTGCCGGCACGTCCTCGTCCGCGGCCTCCGCCGCCCCGGCCCCCGCCGCCGACCCGCGCACCGAGATCCTCTTCGACGCCGTCGCGAAGGCCACCCGGACCCGCTTCCAGTTCCGCGACTGGACCTTCGACGAGGCGGCGTACACGTCGATGCTCGACGACGATCTCGCCGTCTCGCTGCCCTACCACGCCTACTTCGGGTCGCCGGACGACGCGCAGAACGCGGCGGCCGCGCTCGCCCTGCTGCCCGGTGTGGCGACCCGGCTGGCCGCCGAGATCGCCACCTTCGCGCGCACCGACGGCGACTTCGGCCCCCAGCGCGTGCTCGCCGACCTCCTCGCCCTCCTCGATCTCGACCCCGCCCTCCTCGCACCCCCGGGAGCCTCCTCGTCCTGACCGTGCCACCCCCGCGCCGGCCCGTCGGCCGTGGACGGCCGCCGCGGGAAGTCCCGGCGATTCTCGTTGACGCTCCCTCCGAGCCGTCGGAGACTGCAAGGAACACGACGACGAACCCCGCCGCCCACCCCTGGGTGAGTCGAGACCCGGAGGACGAGGACGCGGGGACCGGCCGCCCGGCAGCCTGGTGGGGTGCTCCGGGGGACCGCCCCGGGGCGCCCCCACCGACGAGCCAGCGGAGCGTAGCCCCATGACCGTCCGTCAGCCGAGCAGCCCGGAGCCTTCGAGCAGGGAGCCTTCGGGCCCGGAGCCTTCGAACAGGGAGCCGAGCCGATCCGCGGCGGGCTCCGCCGGTGCGGCGCAGCGGCGCGAGCTGGTCCTGCGCGCGGCCGTGCGGCGGGGGTTGCTCGACCCCGAGGACGCGCTGCTGGCGGCGTTCGTCGACCTCGACGGGGTGGCCGCGAGCGTGGCGGCGCTGCACCGCGCCTTCCCCGCCGACCTGGACGTGCTGCACACCTTCGCGGCCAAGGCGAACTGCCTGGTCCCGGTGCTGGCCGGGCTGCGCCGCCTCGGCATGGGCTGCGAGGTGGCCGGCCCCGGCGAGTTGGCCCGGGCGCTGGCGGCCGGCTTCGACGCCGGGCGGATCGTCTTCGACTCACCGGCGAAGACCCGCCGCGAGCTGGCCAGGGCACTGGACCTGGGCATCGCGGTGAACATCGACAACTGGCAGGAGCTCGCCCGGGTCGACGCGCTCCTGGACGCCCGCGATGCCCCGACCCGCTCCCGGCTCGGCGTCCGGATCAACCCGCAGGTCGGCGGCGGGGCGATCGGGGCGATGAGCACCGCCACCGCGACGTCCAAGTTCGGCATCCCGCTCGCCGACGAGGGCAACGCGGACCGTCTGCGCGAGGCCTTCCGGGAGCGCCCGTGGCTGGGCTGGCTCCACGTGCACGTCGGCTCCCAGGGCTGCCCGCTGGACCTCATGGCCCGGGGCGTCGGCGAGGCCGTCGCCTTCGCCGAGCGGCTGAACGCCGAGCCCGGCCGCCGCCGGGTGGTGGGCATCGACATCGGCGGCGGCCTCCCCGTCAACTTCGCCGGCGAGGAGACCGGTCCCACCTTCGAGGCGTACGTGGACCGACTGCGGGCCCACGCGCCGGCCCTGTTCGGGGGCGGCTACCGGGTGGTCACCGAGTTCGGCCGCTCGCTGCTGGCCAAGAACGGCTTCACCGCCGCCTACGTCGAGTACACCAAGGTGTCCGGGGGCCGGCACATCGCCCTCACCCACGCCGGCGCCCAGGTCGCGACCCGGACCGTCTTCATGCCCGACGCCTGGCCGCTGCGGATCAGCGCGCACCACCCGTCGGGCGCAGCCAAGGCCGGGGAGCCGGTGGAGCAGGACGTCGCCGGGCCGTGCTGCTTCGCGGGCGACGTGGTCGCCCGGGCCCGGCCGCTGCCGCTGCTGGAACCCGGGGACCTGGTCGCCCTCCTCGACACCGGCGCCTACTACGCGACGACCCACTTCGAGTACAACAGCCTGCCGCGGCCGGCCGTGCACGGCTTCACCGTCGACGCCGCGGGCGGCGTGCACTTCGAGCCGCTGCGGCCGGCCCAGGGCATCGACGAGCTGCTCCGGGCCGACCGCTGACCCTCCTCGGGGCCGATGGCGGCGGGCCCGGGGCCGACGGGCGGCGCCCGGGGCCGGCGGTGGCCGCCGGGCCCGCCGCGTCAGGACACCAGGGTCTGCTCCGCCAGCTCCGTGAGCCGGACGGTGCAGAGGCCGCCGCGCTCGGTCCGGACCTCCGTCACCTTCAGCTGGGTGCCGGGCAGCAGGATGAACTCCTCCTCGCCGGTGAACGCGGAGAACTGGCGGATGCCTACGGCCCGGGCGGGCTCCACCTCGAAGAGCGTCCGCTTGCCGCGGCTGCCGAGGAACGCCCGGGCCACACCCAGTTCGGAGGTGCAGGAGGACACTCCCCACCAGGTCACCGTCCGGCCGAGCGGGTACTGCCCCCGCAGGTCCAGCGGCACCCCGCGCCAGAGCGGTGCCGTGCGGGCGGGCAGCTGCGACACGGCCGCGAACAGCAGCCGGAGATAGGGCAGGTAGGGGACGAGCCGGCTCCGGTCCGGGGAGCGCAGGATGGCGTTGATCTCCCGGTAGAACGCGGACTCGCAGGTGTAGAGGTAGAGCGCGGCGATCGCGTCGGCGGACAGCCCGCCCGCCGTCTCGTCCGCCCGCCGCTTGCCGAACTCGTGTGCCCGAGTGACGTGCCGGTCCAGCCCCGACAGCAGCTCGGCGACCGGGCCGACGGCGTCGCGGAAGTCCATCATCGGCGTGTCGAACACCCCGGTGATCGCGGGGAGGACGAGGCCCTCGTCCTTCACGCTCGCCAGGCGGTCGAGGTAGAGCTGGTGCAGTTCCATGGTGGACGCGATGAAGGCCCCCATGCGCTCGGCGGTGTCGCCGTCCGCCCGCCCGTCCTCCGCCGCGCGCTCATTCCACCCCGTGCTCGGCAGCCAGTCGATCTCGTCCGCGCCCAGCGAGGCGAGGGCCGCGTTCACCGTGCCGAAGTGGTCGCCGTCGCAGAAGAGGTCGCCCTGCGCGGCGGGGTTGGCGTGGTCGATGTGCCGGACCTCGACCGCGGGGTACTTCTCCTGGAGCTTGAGTACGACCTTCTTCAGGTTGCGCGCGTGCGCGCCCCACCAGGCGAAGACCACACCGCGGTCCTCCTCGGCCGCGTCCTGTTTGGCCCTGAGGATCTCCTCGACGATCCGCTCGGCGACCGGCCGCCAGAACGCGGTGTGCCGGTCGGTCCCCGTCGAGCCGTCGCTGCTGGCGGTCAGCGACGCGTTCAGCAGCAGCACGCCCTGGGTGAGCATCGCCTGGAACCACTCCGGCGGCTGGACGGTCTCCCGCTCCTTCAACAGTGCGCGGACGTCCGCGATCGGCGTCTTCTTGACGATGCCGTACTTCCACATCGCCGCCGCCTTGATGATGCACCGGATGCTCACGACCCGGCCGAACTGGCTGTCCTTCCAGTCGTGGAAGGTGTTGTCGAACATGGCGATGCCGGTGGCGCTCTCCGGCCGCGGGTAGGGGTTCTGCCCGAAGACGACGACCTTCCACTTGTGCGGCGCGTTCGGCTTGAGCGCCTGGAAGGTCAGCTCGCGGACCGGGACGACCTCCGGGCTGCGGCCCGTACCGATGAACGAGGCCGCGTCCGGCTGCGCCTCGATGACCGGCTTCAGCAGCGGGAGCCAGGGCTCGCCGCCGCCCTTGAAGAGCTCCGTGAGCGCCAGCGGGTCGTTCGGGTCGGGCGTCGAGGGGGCGGCGGGGGCGGTGGCGTCGGTCATGGTGGCGGGCTCCGAAGGTCGAACCGTGCGTGCGCAGGGCGGGCGTGCTCGTGAGTGGCCGTCAGTCTCCGCTGACCGCCACTCACAGTCCTACCGCCCGGGTCCGACAGCCGGGCCCGCCGTCGCCCCTCCCGCGGGCCGGGCGTCGTCCCGGGCCTCCCGTGCCCGACCCGCGCTGTCGGTGCCGCCGGTTAGCGTCGGTGGTGTCGGACGAACCGCAGCTCGATCGGAGTGAAGTATGACCATGGACCGTGTGCAGTCGCCGCTCAAGGTCGTGTTGACCGACGTCAACGCGACGGTGGTGGAGGCGTGGCAGGCGGCGTTCGCCGACACCCCCGGGGTCGAGATCCGCCGGGGCTCGATCCTCGACGAGCAGGTCGACGCCTGGGTCAGCCCCACCAACTCCCGCGGCCGGATGGACGGGGGCGTCGACGCGGTGGTCAAGCGGCACCTCGGCGCGGGCATCCAGCTGCGCGTCCAGCGGGCGATCCGCGACCGGTTCGCCGGCCGGCTCCCGGTGGGCAGCGCGGTGTGCGTCCCGTCCGGGGCGACCAACCCGACCTTCCTGATCTCGGCGCCGACGATGGAGGAGTCCTCGCAGAACGTGAGCGCGACCCTGAACGTGGCCCTGGCGTGCGCCGCCGCGTTCCAGGCGGTCCACCAGCAGAACCGGAAGACGCCCGGCAGCATCACCTCGGTGGCGCTGGTCGGCATGGGCGCCCGGACCGGCCGGGTGCCCGCACGGGTCTGCGCCAACCTGATGTGGTCCGGCTACACCCTGTTCCAGGACCACTGCTTCGAGGACTACGACGACCTGCGCGCCACGATCACCGCGCAGCTCGACGACCTGGAGAAGGCACCCGCCGAGCAGCGGGTGCGGATCGCCCCGCCCGCGCGCCGCACCACCCGTCGCTGACCGGTGTCGCCGGCCGGTGTCGCCGACCTGTGACGCCGACCTGTGACGCCGAGCGGACCCGGCGCCCCGTCCGGTCGGCGCCGGGAGCCGGCCTCACGCGGGTTCGAGGACGATCCAGACCTGCCCGGGGTGGAAGGCCATCGGCTGCCCGGCGTAGCGGAACTCCGTGCCGCCGGCCGGATCCGGCCGGGACCAGCTGCCCCGGTACGCCGCGCCGTCGCGCAGGACGACCGCCTCGCCGCTGCCGACCGTGGGGGCGAACGGCACGAGGTGCCCGAAGGAGTCGACCAGTCCCCGCGGCGACGTGGTCTCGGCGACCTTCTGCACCACGATCGTGGGTGCTCCCATCTGCCCGGCGTCCGTCGTCATCGCCGGCCTGCCGTCCACCGCCACCAGGTACCTGCCCTGCGCGGCGGACCAGGTGAAGGTGAACGAGGCGGCCGGCATCCGCGCGGTGAACGAGTCGGTCGGGACACCGCCGGCCGGTGCGTCGCCGAAGCGGAACCCGACGTCCCGGGCCGTCGCCGCGTCCGGGAAGTGGTCGAGGATCCCGGACGGCACCACGTACTGGTTGAACGGCGGCACGTTCCACTGCCCGCGGAAGAAGGAGTCGTCCTGCTGCGGCGAGCAGTTGAACAGATCGGCCCGGGCGAGCACGGGCAGGAACGCGCTCTGCGCGCCGGAGTAGGCGAAGTCCACCCGCCCGTACTGCTGCAGGAGCGGCAGATCGGTCTCCCGGGCGCTGCGCACCGGGCCGATCCGGTCGCCCCGGGGCAGGTGGTCGGAGTCGTACACGGCCAGGAAGCGGGAGAGCCCGCCCTCGACCTCGATCGCGTAGACCACGTCGGCGGCGTTCACGCCCGTCTGCGGCCGGGCGGCCGGAGCGTTGTCGATCTTGACGGCGAGGACCCGGCCGGCCCCTCCCGGCAGCCCGGTGAGCGGCGACACGCCGGACGCCGGGGGAGGGACGGCCGGCGGGCCCGACCCGGTGGCCGACGGACCGGCGGGCGGACCGGCCGCCGGGCGTCCCGGGGAGCCCCCGCCGCCGACGGTGAGGACGGCCGCCAGCACCGTCGCCAGGAGGACGGCGGCCCCGCCCACGACCAGGGCCGCGATCCGCTGCCGGAGCGACAGCGCCCGCCACCGGCCCCGCGCACGTTCCAAGTACCGCATCCGGGCCCACCTCCGTGCCCCCGGCTCTCAGGACCCCGCCACCTGGGAAGACGAACCGGCCGACCCGTACGGTTCCGGGCGTTTTCAACTGTTTCGTCCGGTTCGCCCGCCCGGCTCCACCCGCTCGCCGCTCCCGCTCTCAGAGGACGCGTGCGAGGCTCCGGCACGCCAGACCGGCGAGGCGGCACCAGGCCCGTGCCACTGCGCCGGGCACCCGGTACCAGGCCAGGCCGAACGGCAGGGCGATGGCGAACCACGACGGCGGTGCCATCTCACCGGGCCGCTGCGCCCCCTCCCGCGCCCACCGGCGGCACCGTTCGACCCCGCGGCCGGTCCAGTCCGCGCAGTGGTCGGCCCGGCCCGCCCAGCTCGCCGCGGCGTCCAGCAGCCGGGCGCGCCGGTCGCCGCGCCGCCGCCGCAGCCCGGGCCCGGTCACCACCGCTCCAGCCGCGCCGCCAGCCACTCCGGGAGGGCGTCCCGGTTCGCCCGGCTCACCTGGAGGAGCTCGACGTCGGCGCGCCGCTTGAGCTCGTCGGTGAACGCGCCGGGCTGCGCGTGCACGGTGGCGACCACGTCGACCTCGCCGGCGAACAGCTCCCGGACGGCCTCCTGGAACGGCGGGTACGCCAGTTCCATCCGCCCGAGCTCGTCGACGAGCACCAGCCCCGTCGCCGCCCCCGACGCGGCGGTCGGCTCCCACACCAGGGACGGCATCGCCAGCCGCTCCATCACCCCGAGGTCGACCCCGTACCGCCCGACCCGCGGCGGGCCCGGGAGCGCGACGTGCGCGAGCACACCCCGCCGGCCCGCCAGCGTCTCCAGGGCGAACCCGACCCGGGCACCGCCCTCGCGGATCTCCTCGGTGGTGAACCCGACGGCCTCGCCCGCACGCAGCAGTGCCGCCAGCCGGCGGATCGCGGTCGTCTTCCCGCTGCCGGGGCGCCCCTCCAACAGAATCCTCGTCGCCATCGCGTGCTCCGCGCCGTGGGCGGTGGGTGGCTCGGGCTCAGGACCTGGCTCCCGCGGCCCTGCTCCCAGGCTCCCACCGCAGCGCCCGGCGGGGCCACCGGGCGGTGCGGGCGGCCGGGTCCGCCGGCCCCCGCGAGAGCCCACAGCGGCCCGCCGCCGGCGCCCGGGAGCGGCGGCGGCGGGCCCGACGGCACGCGGCCGCCGAATCCTCAGCCGCTCGGCTACTTCGTCGGCGTGGGGAGGAAGTAGACGTTGTCCGGCGTCACGATCTTGGTGACGGCCTGGCCGAAGAGGGTGCTCGGCTCGTGCCCGTCGGTGAGGATGTCGGTGTTGAGCACCACCACCAGGGTCGCGTCCTGCTCGGGCAGGTAGAGCACGAGGCTCTCATACCCCGGCAGCGAGCCGTTGTGGCCGATCCACCCCTGGACGTCGAACAGTCCGAGGCCGTAGCCCGCGCCGGGGATGCCGGCGCCCAGGAACTTGGTGCGCTCCGCCTGCGTCTCGGGCGAGAGCAGCGTGCCGGTGGCGAGGTCCTTGGCCCAGCGCCTGAGGTCGTGGACGTCGGAGATCATCGCCCCGGCCGCCCAGCCCCAGCTCGGGTTCCAGTCCGTGGCGTCCACCGTCGCGCCGTCGAGGGTCTGGTTGGTGTAGCCGTGCGCGTGCGGGTCGGGGAACTCCGCTCCCTCGGGGAACAGGGTGTGGCGCAGGCAGCTCGGGTCGATCACCCGGTCCTGGATGAACTCCTCCAGGGAGATGCCGCTCACCTTCTCGACGAGCAGGCCGAGCAGGATGTAGTTGCTGTTGTTGTACAGGAACTGCGTCCCCGGCGGGGCGACGTTGGGGTGCTTGTAGCCGTAGGCGAGCAGCTCGTCCGGGGTGAAGGGCCTGGTGGGGTTCGACTCCAGGGCCTTGATGAAGTCCGGGTCCGCGGAGTACGGGAACAGGCCGCTGCGCATCTCGGCGAGGTTGCGCACGGTGATGCGGTCGCCGTCGGGGACGCCGGCGATGTACTTCGAGATCGGGTCGTCGAGCCCCACCAGCCCGTCGTCGACCAGCTCCAGCACGGCGGTGGCGGTGAAGGTCTTGGTGACGCTGCCGATCCTCATGAAGAGGTCGTCCGTCATCGGGGCGCCGGTCTTCTTGTCGGCGACGCCGAAGGAGCGGAGGTAGTGGCCCTTGCCCGGCAGCCAGAGCCCGACGGTCACCCCGGGCACGCCCGTCCTGGCCATCGTCTCCTTGATCGCCGCGTCGAGTTTGGCCGCGACCTCGGGGCTCAGCTCCGCCGACAGCCCGTCCGCGTCCGCGGCGGCGTCCGCGTCCTGGCGCCGGTCCTCGCGCTGCTCGTCACCGCGGGCGTGGTCGTGGCGGTGTCCGTGCCCGTGCTCGTGGTGGTGCGCGCGGGCGCGCCCGTGCTCGTGGTCGGCTCCGTGCCGGTGGCCGTGGCCGTGGGTGGCGGCCACCCCGGGCACCGCCGCGTTCGCCGGGGTCGCCGCCACCGGTATCAGTCCCGCGACGGCTATGGCCGTGACGACCAGGCCGCGGCGGGCTCTCGTGTTCCGACGGTGGGGCAGCGCTCGGGTCATCTCGAATGTCCTCGTTCCGAATGGGTGTCCAGCTCTTGCTGCGATCGTCGGCGGCGGATCCCGCCGGGACGACTCTGACGAGCTGTACGGGTGACAAGGCATCGGATGACTCGGGCGCCGGTGGGGGCCGGCGCGCCGTTCCCCGGTACCGTGCGCGCCGGCGGGCCGCCGCCGCAGGGGATTCACTCGTTCGAGTGTGGTCCCTTCGGCGGCGGCGCCTCCGTCGGCGTGGTGGAACCGGGACCGGGGAGTCCGGCGGACGGTCAGCCCTCCGCGGCCGCGGGGGGTGCTCCGCGGGGCACGAGGGCGGCGGAGACGGCCTCGCTCTTGACCAGCCACGCCACCCCGAACGCGAAGACGGAGACCGCCTCGCCGGCGTACATCGGGGTGAGCGGCGAGTCCCAGGTGAGGCGGAGAACGGCCCCGACCGCGACCACGGCGAGGCACGCCACGATGGTCCAGCCGCAGACCAGGTACACCCGGTCGGCGGCGGTCCGGCGCCCGCCGGCGCTCCGGGAGTCGGAGAACAGCCGGAGGCAGAAGTAGGCGAGCACCCCGAACAGCCCCGCCGCGAAGCCGAGATGGAGCGTCCCGACGACCTTCTGCGTGGTCGTCGGGTCCGGTGTGATCGACGCCGGCGGCTCGGCGGGGAAGCACGCCACCAGGACCGCGAGGACGCCGGCCACCGAACTGAGCCGGTCCTCCCGTCGGTCGTGGCGGTAGCAGATCAGGAAGACGCCGATGGCGCAGAGGCCGCCGACGAAGACGTTGCGCATGTGGGTGTAGTAGGAGGCGCTCATCGAGCTGAGCAGGGCGACGTGGGAGGAGGTGAGGATGTTGCCCACGGGAAGGACGATCGGCAGGAGGAACCCGATGACGCCGACGCCCCGGCGCAGGCGCCGCACGGTCGCCCCGTCCTGGGCTTGGAAGGTGACGAGGGGAGGTTGATCGGCCATGACGGCCCCCTTGACGGCCTGAGGCTGGGTGGGTCGCGGCCGGACGGGGCCGCACACCAGGCACGGTGGTCGCTGCGGGATGTACCCGTACGACCGGCCCGGGAACCCGCACCCGCCCGATCGTTGGGCAACCGTGACAGGGCGTTGCACGGCCCGGTCGGCCGGGTCGGGGACCGTGGCTCCGCTCGCGCCGGCGGCGGGAAATCCGGAACCGGATACACGGAATGCGCGGCTGGCAGGAAATTGACGAAGGCCGATCCGGCTTCTTGCCGAGGCCGACGGCAGGCCCGTACTCTCGCTCCGTCATTGGTCCGTGCACCACATCCGGAGGGTCGATTGTGGACGAGTCCGAGTGGGTGCTCCGGCGGCTTTCCCGGGCCGTCGGCCCCGTGCCGGCCGACCTGACCGCACAGGTCAAGGAGCTGATCCGGCTGGAGTTCGCAGCGGAAAGTGTGCCCGGTGGCGCACATTTCCTGAAGGGCGCGACGGACCGTTCGACCGAGGGAGACCGTTAGGCCTCCCTTTCGGATCTTGGCGGACCCGGCCGAAATCGCCCGGTGGGCCCGGAGTAGGTCGGAGACGATCCGTCAGCACGTGAGTTCGGGAAATGCGGTTCGGCCGCCTTCCCGGGGTTGTCGGGGTACGGCTCCCGAATCGGCGGCGCGGCGACTCGCGAGCCGCCGGAGTCCGGGCGACCCGCGAGCTGCCCGAGGCCGGTCCGGCGAGCTGCCGCAGTCCGTCCCCGGCCGACCGGCGCCTTCGCGGCGGCCTCGACCGCCGCCGGCGCGGCGGCCCTGCTCGGCCGGCGACCGCAGAGCGGATGAGGAGCCGACGGAGAGGTGGCCCGGACAGCATGGTGGGGCGACTCGAACAGCGGGTCGAACCCACAAGGAGGTCACATGACCAGGACCCTCACGTCGCTCGGCGACAAGATGCTGGGCGCGCTGCTGAAGCAGAAGAAGGCCGGCGCCTGCGTGCCCCCGGACTACTGCGGTGTCGTCGCCTGTACCTCGCGGAGCGGTTACTGCTCGGGCGGCTGGTGGTGGCAGCCGATGTGCAACGGCTACTACAACTGCCAGGGCGTCTGCAAGGGCACCGGCGGCCTCCAGTACAACAAGAAGGTCGCGTACGGCTGCTGACGATCCCGAGGGCGGGGGCCGTTCCCGGCGGCCCCCGCCCCCGTCGCCACTGCCCGGCCCAGAGAGGAACCGACATGCTCACCGCCCTCATCGTTCTCGCCGTCGTGCTCGGCACCGCCACCGCGGCCAACCTCGTCCTCACCTTCGCCGTCATCCGCAGGCTGCGGACACTGGAGGAGGGCGGCGGCACGGGCGCGCCCGACGCCCTGCCCGCGATCGGCACCGCCGTCGGAGAGTTCTCCGCCACGACGACCTCCGGGGAGGAGGTCACCGCGGCCGACGTGGCGGTCGGCGACGCCTTCGCCGGCTTCGTCATGGTCGGCTGCACGCCCTGCGGCACCCTGATCGAGTCCCTGGCCGGCGGCGCCGCCACCGGGGCCGCCGACCCGCTCTTCTTCGTCGTCGGCGACCCGGAGAGCCCCGAGACCCGCAGGATGACCGCCGCCCTCGGCCCCGTCGGCCGGGTGGCCGTCGTCGCCGAGAGGTCCGCGGCCACCGCCGCCTTCGGCCAGGTCGACGCCTTCCCCACGCTGCTGAGGATCAAGGACGGCGTGATCGCCGCAGCCGGCCACGAGCTGGGCGACGTCGTGCCGGCCCCGGCCCACCGCACGGCGCCCGCCCGCCCGGCACTGGTCGGGGAACGGGTGTGACCACGACCGTCCTGGGGCGGGTCCGGACCGCGGCCGCCGCGCTGCGCCTCGGCTGGCGGGCCTCCCGCGGCGGGATCCTGCTCCAGCTCCTGCTCGCCCTGCTCACCGGCGCGCTCCCGGCCGCGATGGCCTACGTCACCAAACTGCTCGTCGACGACCTCGCCGGCGCGGGAGGGCCCGGCGCGGCCGACGGCACCCGGGTGGCGTGGCTCGCGGCCGCGGGCGCCGCCCTCGCCGGCGCGACCGCCGTGCTCAACCACGTCACGGCGCTGATCACCGCCGCCGTCGGCCGCGCCGTGAACATCGAGGTGCAGGACCGGCTCTACGAACGGGTCAACGCCTACCGCGGGTTGCGACCGTTCGAGGATCCGGCCACCCAGGACCGCATCCGGCTGGCCGAGACCGCGGCCCAGGGCGCCCCGCACGACGTCCTCGACTTCCTGCTCGACTCGGTCCGCAGCACCGCCACGATCACCGGCTTCCTCGGCACCGTGCTGGTGTTCTGGCCCCCGATGGGCGCGCTGCTGGTGCTCTGCGTCGCGGTTTCCGCCGCCGGCCACCTGCGTACCTCCCGGGGCATGGCCGACACCGCCGCCGCCGTCGTCCCCGCCGCCCGCCGGCAGTACTTCTACCGGATGCTGCTCACCGACCCCCGGGCCGCCAAGGAGATCCGCCTCTTCGGCACCGGCCCGCTGTTCCGGCAGCGCGCGCTCGACGGCCTCCGAGAGACCACCGGCGCCGGCCTGGCCGCGCTGCGCCGCAGCGTCCTCGTCCAGTCCGGGCTCGCCCTGCTCACCGCGGCCGCCGCCGGCACCGCGGCGGTCGTCGTGGCCCGCCAGGTGCTCGCCGGCCGGATCACCCTCGGCGACATGACGCTGTTCACCGCCGCGGTGGCCGCCGTGCAGGGCGCGCTCTCCTCGATCGTGATGCAACTCGGCCGCGCCGAGGAGGCGTTGCGGCTCTTCGGCCACTACCTCGGACTGCTCGCCTCGCCCGCCGACCTCGCCGACGGTACGCACGTCCCCGCCCCGCTGCGCGAGGGCATCACCTTCGAGGACGTCTGGTTCCGTTACACCCCCGACGCCCCCTGGGCGCTGCGCGGCGTCGACCTGCACCTCCCGCACGGCCGCGCGGTCGGCCTGGTCGGCGTCAACGGCGCCGGCAAGAGCACCCTGGTCAAACTGCTCTGCCGGTTCTACGACCCGGAGCGCGGGCGCATCCTGTGGGACGGCGTCGACATCCGCACGATGCCGGTCGACGAGTTGCGCCGCAGGATCGGCGCGACCTTCCAGGACTTCATGACGTACGACCTGACCGCCGCCGAGAACATCGGCCTGGGCGCGCCCGAGCACCGGGAGGACCTCGACCGGATCCGCGCCGCCGCGGCCCGCGCCGGCATCGACGGGACCCTGGAACGGCTGCCCCGCGGCTACCGCACCCTGCTCAGCCGGACGTTCACCGACGAGGACGAGCACGACGGCGTCTCGCTCTCCGGCGGTCAGTGGCAGCGCGTCGCCCTCGCCCGCTCCCTGATGCGGGAGGACGCCGAACTGCTCGTCCTGGACGAGCCCAGCTCCGGCCTCGACGCGCTCGCCGAGCGGGAGGTGCACCAGGCGCTGCGCCGCCACCGGGCCGGGCGCACCAGCCTGCTGATCTCGCACCGGCTCGCCGCCCTGCGCGAGGCGGACCTGATCGTGGTGCTCTTCGAGGGCCGGGTCGTGGAGCGCGGCCGCCACGACGAGCTGGTGGCCCTCGACGGCCGGTACGCGGAGCTGTTCGCCGCGCAGGCCGAGGGCTACCGCGAGGTCGGCGACTCCGTCGCCCAGGGGGACGGTGCCGAGAAGATGCATGCCGTGGCCGGAGGTGCCGTGGGGGAGCATGCCGTGGGTGGAGGTGCCGCCGCCGACGGTGACAGCCCCGTCGTCGAGGCTGCGGACGCCGTGCCGCTGCACGTTGCCGCGGCCCGAGCCGGAGGAGTGCGATGAACCCCCTTCCCCTGACCGCCGCCGTCACCGCCGGGGCGCTGGCGGGGGCCGTGGCGACAGCGCTGCTGCTGCGCCGCCGCTTCGAGCTGGTCGACGTCCAGGGCGGCAGCATGGAGCCCACCCTGCGCGACGGCGACCGGGTGCTGGTGCGCCGCACCCGGGTGTTCCGTCGCGGCGACGTCGTGGTCTTCCCCGTGCCGGACGGTCCGCGCGACCCGGAGGACGCGCCCTGGCTGGTGAAGCGGGTGAGCGGCGTGGCGGGCGATCCGGCCGCGGACGGCTGCCCCGCGGTGCCGCCCGGTCACCTCGCAGTCCTCGGCGACAACCCGCGCAGCCTGGACTCGCGCACCTTCGGCACCGTTCCGAGCCGCACCGCCCTCGGGGTGGCCGTTCGCCGGATGTCCCGCGACGGGCGGCCCGCACAGTCCCTGAACCGATCGGGCCGCGGGACGAACCACGGTTCGAGGAGGACCGCATGACGATGCTGCAACTCACCGCCCGCGCCCTGCTGGTGGTGGTCTTCTTGGCCGCCCTGGTCAGCAAGGCGCGCAGCCGCTCCGCGCTGGCCGCGTTCACCGCCGACCTGGCCGACTTCCGCTGGCTGCCCGCCGCGTTGCGGTGGGCGACCGCCGTCGGCGTGATCGCCGCCGAGGTGGCGGCCGTGGTGCTGCTGGCCACCGTGCGGCAGCTCGGCGCGGTGGCCGTGCTGGTGCTGCTGACCGGGTTCACCGCCGCGACCCTGCAGGCCGGGCGGGCGGCGGACTGCCGCTGCTTCGGCGCGGCGAAGCCCGCCGCCCGTGGCACCGCCCGGGGCTTCGTCCTGCGCAACTGCCTGCTCGCCGCCGCCGCGCTCGCCGTGGCGCTGGCCCCCGGCGGTGCCGTGGCCCCGGCCCTGACGGCGGCTGCCCTGGCGGTGGGCGCCGGTGCGGGCGCCGTGATCGTCCGGTGGGACGACATCGCCTACCTGTTCCAGGGCCCGGCCGCGCCCCGCCGCCCCTGATGTTCCGGCGCCTCCGCCACAGTGCGGCCGCCGCCCGGAGGCGCCTGCTGGAGGCACCTGCCGGGAGCGGCGGCCGCACCGGTCAGCGGCCCGTGCGCCGCCCGTACGGGTGGGTGCGGGCCGGCTGGCGGCAGAGCCGCGGAAGCCGGGGGGCGCACGCGCGGGTGTGCCGGCGCGGGCCGGTCAGGGCCGGGTCGCCGCGCAGGACGGCGCTCTCCAGCTCCACCAGGGCGGTCCCCGGATCCAGCCCGAACTCGTCGGCGAGCAGGGTCCGCAGCCGCCGGGCCGCCGCCAGCGCGTCCGTCTGCCGCCCGCTGCGGTAGAGGGCGAGAACCAGCCGTTCCACCAGTCGCTCGCGGGCGGGGTAGCGGTCCACCATGGCGGTCAGCTCGGGGACGAGCTCCTGGTGCCGCCCGGCTCCGAGCTCGATGTCGGCCAGCAGCTCGTAGGCGGCGAAACGTTCCTCCTCCAGGCGGGCCCGGAACGGTTCCACGAACGGGGCGTCGATGCCGGTGAGCGCGGCACCGCGCCAGAGGCCGAGCCCCGTCCGTAAGTGCTGGACGGCCCGGGTGTGTTCGCCCAGTGCCGTGAGCCGCCGCGCCTCGGCGACCTCCCGCCAGAAGTCCAGCGTGTCCAGGTCGTGCCGGCCGACCGAGAGCCGGTACCCGCCGGCCAGTGAGGCCAGCGGCCCACCGTCGTCCGCCGTCGCGTGACCGGCGGCCGCTCCGGGAAGGAGCTTGCGCAGCGCCGAGACGGCGGTGTGCACCTGCCCGCGGGCGCTCCGCGGCGGCCGCTCGCCCCAGAGCGCGTCCACCAACTGCTCGATGCAGACCTGGTGGTTGGCGTTGAGCAGGAGAAACGTCAGGACCGCCCGCCGTCGCGGTCGGTCGATGGGCACGACGGTGCCCTGGTCGAAGACTTCCAGCGGTCCAAGAACTGTGTAGCGCATGCATCCCCCGTGCTATGGACCTTCAGGGCAGCTCGCGTCAACTCCCGTTTGACAAATAGGAGTCAACAGCTCGCGATGCGCGTGATCATAAGCCGTCGTCTCAGCTATTGGAACAGCGTTGCCGAAAGACCCTGCCGACGGCGGGGCCGGGCCGGCGGGACGGCGCCGGCCCGGCTGCTGCCGTCGGAGGCCGAGGTCGCTCAGGCGCCGCCGGCGCACCGCTCGGGCGGAGCGTCCTGCAGGTACTCGTGCTTGACGAGGTTGGCGACGTTGTAGGTCTCGGAGTCGGCGAAGTCGGACGGCTTGAGGGCGGGGTCCAGCCACTCCTGGTAGCCGAACCCGGGCTGCGCGAAGGCGGCGGCGATGTGGCCCGCCTGGACGCGGAAGTCGCGGTTCACCACGTAGCAGTGGTAGTTGTTCCCGGCGCCGTTGAGCGAGTCCGGGGGCAGTGCGCGCTTGGCGAAGGACGTCCCGCCGTTCGCGAGGTACTTGCCCGTGTCGGCGCCGAAGCGGTCCAGGGTCTTGCCCGGCTGCATCGTCTGCTGGTGCATGTCGAGGTTGCCGTTCAGCTCGGCGAAGCCCCGGTTGCCGGGGTACTTCCACTGGTCGCCGCTGCGGTACCAGTCGAGGAACTGGGCCGGCTGCAGGCCGCCGAGGCGGCGGTAGCCCACCAGGAGCGCCGCCACCGGCCCCTCCGTCGGCAGGACCGCCGGGCCGAGTTCGGGCCGGCCGCAGTAGTAGACGGCCGGATTGTCGGGCGGGAGCAGGTCCGGGCAGTCGGCGGGCAGGCTCCGGTGGGACTCCGCCCGGACCGGCACGGCGGCCACGGCGTCCCCGGCGGCAGCGAGGAGCGTCAGCGGCAGCGCGGCCGCCATGGACATCGAGACGAGCGTGAGGGGACGCATGGGCGGCTCCAGTGGGACCGGGGGAGGGCTGGCGACCTGGGTGCGGCGTGGCGCAGCGGTCGCAGGGCACCGTCATTGCACACGGAAGCCGGTCCGGATCCGAGGGGCCGCGACGATCGGCGGCGCCGACAGCACGCGGGCGGGCTAATCGATATGACGATCAGTCCGATCGGCCCGTCCGTCCCCGGCGCCGTCCGTCCCCGGCACTCGTCCTCGGCCGGTCGCGCTCCCGGGGCCTCCACCGTCGCTCAAGCCCCGCCGTCCAGCGCGTGGTGGAGAGGACGCCGACCTCGTCGTGGCAGTCGGGCTGGTGGATCCCCGGCACCCCGCGGTGCGCGGGGGAGCGGGCCGGCTGCCGTGGTGGGTGTGCCCGTCTCCCGGTGCAGTGCCCGCCGGGTGCCGGCGCCCGAACCGGCTCCCGCCCCGGCCGCGCTCGCCGCCCTTCTCGACGGCGTTCGCGCCGCCGCCCGGCCGCCCAGCCGCCCGGCCGGCCGGCCGACGGGTCGGAGGTGTCGACGGCCCTCGGCCGGGTAGCCGCCCCAGGGGGCCGTGAACGTCGTACGCCGGGGGGAGGGGAGCAGTGATCATGGGAACGCCGCCGAACGACCCGGTACCTCCCAATCCCACGCCGGCTCCGGGACCGGGCCCGCAGCCGGGTCCGTTGCCCGGGCCGGTCCCGGGCCCCGGCGGTCCGGACCCGGTGCCGCCGGGACCGCCTCCGCCGGGGCCGGACCCGCAGCCGCCGCCCGCACCGGGGCCCGACCCCCATCCGCAGCCCGGGCCGCTGCCGGGCCCGGGCCCGGCCCCGGAACCGGTCACCTGAGCACCCCGGGACACCGCCCCCGGCCCGAGCCGTTCAGCCCTGAGCCGCGTTCCGGGCCGACCGGCACCGCGGCCGGGGCGGGACGGCCGGCCTCCCGCGTCGCGCCGGCTCCGCCGTCGTCCGCCAGGGGCGAGCGGCGGCGCACCGGGCCTGCCGGACGCCGCGGGCGGACGCCGACACGGCCCCGGCGCCCCCGAGGGTGGCGCCGGGGCCCCGGAGGTCAGCGGACGGTGATCCGGTCGAGGTGGGGGCCGCCGGCGGCGGTGGTCGAGGTGACCCGGACGGTGTTGGCGCCGGCCTTCAGGGCGATCGGCAGCGAGGTGGTCGACCAGGTGTCCCAGCCGGCGGTGGGCGGGAAGACGCGCCCGGTGGCCACGCGGGCCCCGTTGACGGTGACGTCCATCGGCCGGTCGGCGCCGGTGCCGTTGGCGTAGGTCAGGTCGAGGGTGGCCGCGGACGCGGCAGCCGCCGGCACCGTCCACTCGGCGTAACTCCCGTCGGCGGGGCCCAGGTTGAGGAACCCTTTGCCGCTGAAGCCGGCGTGGTCCGTGTCGATGGTGCCCTGGACGATCCGCGCCTCCTCGGCCTGGTAGACACCGGAGCTGCCGGAGACCAGCTGGTAGCCGCGCATCGCGGTGGTGAGCAGGTAGCAGTTCTGGAGCGAGCCCGAAGTGTCGCCGAGCGAGCGGTAGATGCCCCACTTCGGCCGCACCCGGTCGGCGAGGAAGGTGTCGACGCCGGTCTTCGAGACGTCGACGAGGGTGCTGCCCGCGCTGCGCAGGATCCACCGCACCGAACCCGAACTGCCGTCACCCACCTTGATCTGGAAGTCCACGTCCACCCAGCGGTCGTGCAGCGGGTCCAGACTGGTTCGGCCCACCAGAACTCCGCTGATGGGGAGTTGGAGCTCGATCGTCTGCGCGCCGTTCACCCGGCGCAGGGACTGCACGACGATCGGCGAGGTGCCGTTGCCCGGCTGCTTCATCTGCATGATGTGGGTGAAGGTGGTGGTCGCCTTCAACGAGGAGGGGATGTACATCGAGTAGGTGGTCCGCCAGGTCTGGCCGGGGCGCCACTCCAGGAAGGCGCCGCCCGCGGGACTGCGCATGCCGCTGACCTCGTGGCGCTGCCGGTCGGTGGCGGAGTCCCGGTCCACCGTGTGCATGGTCCAGCGGTAGTCGTCGTTCTCGACCCGGATGTGCGGATGCCCGGCCGGGTGGGAGTCGGCGCGGTCGTCCTCGATCGTCTCGAAGGCGGCGAGGCCGTCGGCGGCGGCCGATGGCGCCCACCGCTGCTGCCAGCTGGAGACGGCCAGGTCGGTCGCTGCCGAAGCGCCGGTGCGCGGCAGCGCGGCGGTCGCGGCCGCGGTCAGGGCGACACCGAGGACGGTCCGGCGGGAAGGCCTGTTCACGGGAGCTCCTTGCGGTCGGTGGGAGGTGACGGCTGCGCGAGCCCGTGCGGACGGGCGCCGGCGGAAGGGGATCCGCCGGCGCCGGACGCCGCGGGGTCGCGCAGCGGGTCGAGCCGGCCGTCGGGTCGGGGTGGTCGAGGCCGCGGAGGCGGTCCGACGTCAGCCCCCGGTGGTGGCGGGCCGCGAAGTCGCGCTCCGGGTGGACTCGTTCATGCCGTCGCCGGGCCTTCCTCGACGGGAGTGGGCTGGGTGACGTACAGAATTCCGACATGAGGGAGCACGGTCAAGAGGTTTGGTTAGGAAAGTTTCCCAACTGACTGGCGGGTCAGCGCCGGGCGGCGCGGCGGCGGCCGGCGTACACGGCTGCGCCACCGGCCGCGACCAGCGCGGTCGCGCCGACCGCCGTGGCGGCCAGCAGGCCGTCGTCGGCTCCGGTGGCGGCGAGCGCCGGAGCGGCGGTGGCCGTGCTGGTGGCCTGGGCCGGGGTCGGGCGCTGCGCCGAGGACGGCGCTCCGGAGGAAGGTGCCGGCGCGGCCGAGGCGGTGCCCGTCGACGTGGGCGTGGCCTTCGGCGTGGCGGAGGCCGGGGCGCCGGCGCTCGTCGGGGCGGGGTCCGTCGGGGCGGGGTCCGTCGGGGTCGGGTTCGTCGCGGTCGGGCTCGCCGGGCCGGCGGTCGGCTTGGGCGGGCAGGCCGTGCCGCCGTTCCAGGAGGCGATCAGCAGACCGGAGAACGGCTCGTCCGGGTAGTGCGGCAGCGGGTGGTCGCTGTCGCTCCCGTCGTACTTCTCGCCCACCCCGTAGAGGGCCAACTCGCCGAAGCAGGAAGGCAGATGGCCGCTGACGTCGAGTGTGTCGCGGTAGTGCTCGCGGGTGAGCGTCGTGGTGGCCCAGCCGAGGAAGGTCTGCCGGCCCGAGGTGGCCCAGGTCGCGCCCTGCGTCTCGTACGACCCCAGGGAGACGTGGTAGTCGCAGCCCGCGGTGGGCCGGCCGGCCAGCCGGACCTGGACGGTGCCCGACAGGGCGGGGATGGTGGAGCTGTTGGTCCAGTTGGCGCCTCCGTCCACGGAGTACTGGACCGGCGGCCGCCCGCAGGCGGGTTCGGCGTGCGCGGCGGGCGCGGCGAGGAGCGCCGGCCCGGCGGTGAAGGCGAGGGCCGTGAGTGCCGGCAGGCCGAGACGAAGATTGCTGAACAAGGGATGTGCTCCTGGGGCGACGGGTTGGACGAACCGGTGGACCGGTACGAAGGGGGCAGCGGGCTAACCGCCGTGCGCGCGGCGCGCGGAGGCGTTCAGGGGAAGCAGGTTCACGGGCAGCAGGGGGAACCAGCGCAGTGCCTCGAAACCGGCCGGGAGCCCGTTCGGGGTGCCGGCCGGAGTGCCGGCCGGGGCGTCCGCCGGGGCGTCCGCCACGGCTTCGGCCGAGGGCTCGGGCCGCTCGGCGAGCAGCGCGCGGGCCTGCTCCAGCTGCTCCAGCAGTGCACCGGGCGGGAATCCCGGCGAGGTCGCCGTACGGGTCCGCCCCCACGGCCGGTCGCGGAAGTCGGCCAGCCGGGCGCCGGGTTCCCCGGCCGGGCGCGCGCGGTGGCGCCACAGCCCGGTGCGGGGGTCGAACGCGTAGTCCGGCAGCAGCCGGTGACCGTCGGAGGCCACCAGGTCGACGGCGGCCAGGACGTACTCGAGCGCCTCGTCCGTGGTGAAGTACGGGAAGCTCACCCGCGTCCACCCGGGCTTGATCCCCTCGAGTCCCTGACCGACGATCACCTCCCGGAACGCCGCGGACCGTTCGGCGTCGATGCCCAGCAGCCGGTGGCCGTACGGACCGGCGCAGGAGCAGCCGCCGCGCGCCTGGATGCCGAAGAGGTCGTTGAGCACGGCCGTGACGAGGTTGTGGTGCAGGTAGCGGTCGGGCCGCCGTCGGTCCCGGACCAGGAAGGACACCACGGGCAGCCGGGGCACGTCGGTGCGCCCCAGCAGCCGCAGGCCGGGGTGGTGCTCCCAGCTGGTCCGCACCCGGGCCCAGGCGGCCTCCTCCCGCTCGTGGATCAGCCGGGTGCCGACGTCCTCCTTGAGGGCGAAGACCAGGCCGGCGCGGATCGACTCGACGACGGCCGGGGTGCCGCCCTCCTCGCGGGCGACCGGATCGCTGACGTAGTCGTGGTCGGCCGGGCCGACGTAGGACACGGTGCCCCCGCCGGGGACGGTCGGTACCGGGCCGGCCAGCAGCTCCCGGTGGACGACCAGGACCCCCGGGGTCTGGGGGCCGCCGACGAACTTGTGCGGCGAGAGGAACACCGCGTCCTTGTGGTCGCCGCGACCGGGGGCGGACTCGGCGACGCGGATCGGCAGGTAGGGCCCGGCCGTCGCGAAGTCCCAGCAGGCCAGGGCTCCGTAGGCGTGGAGGAGGGCGGATATCCGATCCGTGTCCGCCAGGATGCCGGTGACGTTGGACGCGGCGGAGAAGCTGCCGACCCGCAGCGGCCGGTGGGCGTGGAGCAGCAGTTGGGCGCGGAGGTCCCCCTCGTCGAGCCGGCCGTCGGCGCCCTCGCGGATCACCACGACGTCGGCGGCCGACTCGCGCCAGGGCAGTTCGTTGGAGTGGTGCTCGTAGGGGCCGACGAAGACCACCGGGCGGTCGTGCTCCGGCAGCCCGGCACCGTAGCGGCGGCTGCGCCGGGACGGGCTGCGCAGGTCCAGCAGGGCCACCAGGCGGTCCACGGCCGCGGTGGCGCCGGAGCCGCAGAAGAGCACGGCGTGGTCGTCCCCCGCCCCGACGGCGCGGTGGATCAGCGCGCGCGCCTCCTCGCGGAGGCGGCCGGTGTGCAGGCCGTTCCCGGAGCTCTCGGTGTGGGTGTTGGCGTAGCGGGGGAGGACGGCGTCCCGGACGAAGTCCTCGACGAAGTCCAGGGGGCGGCCGGAGGCGGTGTGGTCGGCGTAGGTGATCCTGCGCGGGCCGTACGGGCCGTCGAGGAGGTCGCCCTCGCCGACCAGCCCCGCCCGGATGCGGGCGAGGAGGTCGGCGGCCACGGCGTCGGTGGGCGGGGTGTCGACGGCCGTGGTGTCGACGGCCGTGGTGCCGGTGGGCGCGGGTCCGGCGACGGCGGGTCCGGCGGTCGGCCGGCTCTGGCGGGGTCGCTCGTCGCAGGGCGAAGAAAAGGTGATCATCCGAACTTCATAGCTTGAACGGTGGCTTCGTCTCGGGAGGTTCGCCCTACCGGGCAGGCTGAGCCGCCGGCCGGGGGGTGGTGTCGTCCGCGGGGACGGCGAGGTCCGGGGCCTGCCCGTCGCCCTCGATGTCGAGGTGGGGCAGCAGGCGGTCGAGCCAGCCGGGCAGCCACCAGTTCCGGTCGCCGAGCAGGACCATGGTGGACGGCACCAGCAGCCCGCGGACCACGGTCGCGTCGAGCGCGACGGCGGTGGCCAGGCCGACGCCGAACATCTTGACCACCGGATCGTCGGAGAGCAGGTAGCTCAGGAAGACAGCGACCATGATCAGGGCTGCCGAGCTGATGATCCGCCCGGTGCCGGCGAGGCCCGTCACCACCGCGCGACGGCTGTCGCCCTCCCGCAGGTAGCTCTCGCGCACGGCGCTGAGCAGGAACACCTCGTAGTCCATCGAGAGCCCGAAGAGCACCGCGAACATCAGCAGCGGGACGTAGCCGGGGATCGCCACGGGGCCCTCCAGGCCGATCAGTCCGGCGCCCCAGCCGTGCTGGAAGACGGCACTGAGCACGCCGTACGCGGCGGCGACCGACACCAGGTTCATCACGGCCGCCTTCACGGCGACGATCGGCGAGCGGAAGGCGAGCAGCAGGAGCAGGCCCGCGACCGTCAGGACGAACCCTACGACGAGCGGCATCCGGTGCGCGATCCGCGCGTTGAGGTCGGCCTGGGCGGCGGTGGCCCCGCCGATGTGCAGCACCTGGCCGCTGCCGGCGGTGGCGGCGGGCAGGACGTCGGAGCGCAGCCGGTGGACCAGCGCGGTGGTCGCGGCGTCGGAGGGGGCGGTGGTCGGGGTGACCTGCCAGCGGGCGGTGCGGCCGTCGGCGGCCAGGGTCGGCGGCGCGACGGCGGCGACCCCCTCGGCGCCGCGCAGCGCGGCGGTCACGGCGGCCAGGCGCGGATCGACGGCACCCGCCCCGCCGGCCTGGGCCTGGGCCGGGGTGGGCAGGACGTCGACGACCTGGAGCACCCCGTTGGACCCGGGGCCGAACGCCGTCGCCATCCGGTCGTACGCGGTGCGGCTCATGGTGCCGGAGGCCTTGCTGCCGGCGTCCAGCTGGCCGAGGTGGAGGTGGACGGCCGGGGCGGCGAGGGCGCCGAGCAGGGCGAGTCCGGCCAGCAGCAGGGGCCAGGGCCTGGCGGCGACCAGCGCGGCGATCCGGCCCCAGCCGCGCGGGCGGGCCCCGGGGTCGGGGGCGGACCGCGCGGGGGCCAGGCGCTTCCCCAGCAGGACGAGCACCGCGGGCAGGAGCGTGAGGTTCACGCCCACCGCCGTGACCACGGCGATCGCGGGGGCGAGGGCCAGGGCGTAGAGCAGCGGGAGACCGCCGAGCGCGAGCCCCGCGAGGGCGGCGACGACGGCGCTGCCGGCGAAGGCGACGGACTTGCCCGAGCCGGCCGTGGTGCGCACCGCCGCGTCCTCGATGCCGACCCCCGCGGCGCGCAGCTCGCGGAAGCGGCTGAGCCCGAACAGGGTGTAGTCGATGCCGACGCCGAGGCCGATCATGGCGGCGATGGTCTCCCCGGCCTCGGGGACGTCCATCAGGTGGCCGGCCAGGCCGATGACCGGCAGGGCGATGCCCAGGCCGACGATCCCGGCGAGCAGCGGCAGCCCGGCGGCGACGAGGCTGCCGAGGGTGACGGTGAGGATCACCAGGGCCGTCCCGAGGCCGATGGCCTCGCTGCGGCCGGTGCTCCCCTTGTCGACCGCGGCGGCGAGGAAGCCGCCCGGCGTCACCTCGATGCCGGCGGCGGCGGCCGGTGCGGCCGCGGCCAGCACGGCCTCGGTGGTGGCCGGTGTCACCTCACGTCCGGTGAGGTCGAGCTCGACCGAGAGGTAGGCGGTGTGGCCGTCGGCGCTCATCGCCGCGGCCCCGGCCGGTTCGTACGGCGTGGTGACGGCCACCACGTGCGGCACCGCGGCCACGGCCGTGGCCGCCGCCCGGACCGCCGCGGCGGTCTCGGGAGCGGTGAGCGGCGCCGCGGTGGCGTCGGTGTGCAGCAGTACGGGCTGCCGGCCGGACGGCGAGCCGGGGAAGGCGCGGTCGGTGACGTCCTGGGCGGCCTGGCTGTCGCTGCCGGGGATGGAGACGGCCTCACTGGTGACGCGCCCGAACACCGCGAGCGCGGTGAGCGCGGTGGCGAGCAGGAGCAGCCAGGTCGCGACCACGCGCTTGGGTCTGCGGGCGCACCAACGCCCCGTGCCGGTGAACATCTGGGGTGGACCGTCCTTCTCGCGGCGGCGGGACCACGGAGGCGTCCGGCCGAACTCATTGCACTCGCTGTGCAACGCGTACACTTGCACTCACGGTGCAAGAATGTCAACGAGACGCCGGAGGGCCCCGTGAAACGGACCGAAGCCGCCACGCCCGTCCCCGACGGACGCACGGAACGCGGGCGTCAGACCCGCGAGAAGATCGCCGACGCGATGCTCTCGCTGCTCGACGAGGGCCAGGCGCACTTCCCCGCCGACAAGGTCGCCGAACGCGCCGGCGTCTCAAGGCGGTTGGTGTTCCACCACTTCGCGGACATGGCGCAGCTGGCCGAGGTCGCCGTCGGCCGGCGGCTGGAACAGGTGATGGCGCAGGTCCGGCCGCTCCCCACCGACGGGCCGCGGGACATCCGGGTGGCGGCCCTGGCGGAGCAGCGCGCACGGATCCTGGAGGGCGTCACCCCGGCCCGGCTCGCCATCATGCGGCTGGAGAACCCCTCCGCCCGCGTCCAGGAAGGCGTCCAGCAGATGCTGGACTTCGCGCGGCTGCGGCTCACCCAGATCTTCGCCCTGGAGCTCGACCCGCTCCCCGAGCCCGCCCGGACCGACCTGCTGAACGGCCTCGACGCGGTCACCACCTGGAGCGCCTGGTACCACTGGCGCAGCTCCGGGCTGAGCGCGGAGCAGGGCCGCCACACCATGGCCGCCACCGTCCACGCCCTGCTCGCCGCCGCGGACCGCCCGGCCGGGGGGTCCTCCGCGGAGGACCCCGCCGGGGCGTGAGCCCGCCCGGCCGGGAGGCCGGGCGGGTGCCGGCTCAGTCGGGCGCCTCCTGTGGCGTCGGCTCGCCGGCCGGTCGGGTCACCTCGTACTCCGGACCGTCCTGCGGCCCCTTCTCCTCCTCGTGCTCGGGCGGTGGACCGCCCTCGCCGGTCATGCGGGACTCGGGGGTCTCCGTCGGCACCGTCGGGTCGTGGGGAATCGGTTCTTCCTGGTCGGTCATCGGGTCCTCCTCGGGAGGGGACGGGGGTGGTCGGGGACGCCGTCAGTCCGTGGCCTTCTGCAGGCCCACCCGGACGAAGTGCAGCAGATCGGCGACCGTGAGGGCGGTCAGGCCGGAGCAGACGAGCCTGGTCGGCCCGGGAGCGAGGACCGCGGCGCCGGTCAGCCCGGTGGCGATCCACAGGCCGGTGCAGAACGGACAGGTGATCAGCTCGCCGACGACACGGCGCGCGCCCGTACCGCGGGCCTCCTCCGCCAGCTCGGCCGGCCCGCCCTGGCCCCGGAACCTGGTGAAGGGCACCCTGAACGGGCTGGTGACAGGGTCCTTGGCGACCAGCCGGGACAGCCGGTGCACGGCACCCGCCGTGAGCAGCACGTCCCACGGCCCGGGCTCGGGAAGGGGCCGTCCCGTGCGTCGGGCGACGGCGGCGAGCAGGCCGGTAATCCCGAGGTACGCGGCCACGGCCGCGAGGTACCCCGCGATCGGCTGCTCGCCGTCCGCGTCGTAGGCACGGCGCTCCTGGCGCAGCGCACCCCCGACTGCGGTGGAGCCGGTGATCGCGCCGGGCCCGGTCATGGCCTGCCCCCCGGAGCCGTCCGCACCGTGGCCGCCGCACCGGACCCGGGATCCACCGGGCCGGCGCGCGGGGCGAGGGGGAGATCGAGCATGGGAACGGCCTCTCGTGAGTGGGCGGGACGTCCGGACCCGGCGTGTGCCCGCTCCGTCCCGCTCCATGCACGAGGTGCGGCGCCCCGGCCGCGCCGGTTCCCCGGCGCGGTCCGCCTGCCGGGCGGCCTTCCACCGCCGGGCCGGCACGCCCGGCGGACCGCCGGGCCGCGTTCGGGCGCGGTGCCGTGCAGCCCGGCGCGGTGGCCCCGTGCGCCACGTGGTGCGGGCGTGGCGCGGGGCCGGGAGAGTGGAGACATGCGCGGTCGAGCCTCGCCATGAGTCGGCAGGCGCGCGCGCAGGCATGATCGGAGGAGCACCGTGACCACAGACATCGCCCTCGGCTACGACGTGTTCGTCCTCGATCCGTCGCCACTGACCGGGTCCGGACCGCTGCCCAACGGGGAACCCCGGCGCTACCAGCCCATCGCGGTCACCCTCGTCCACGGCCGGCAGGACGCCGTCCTCGTCGATCCGCCGCTCACCACCGAGCAGGCGCAGAGGGTCGGGGACTGGGTCGAGGCGAGCGGGAAGCGGCTGACGCACATCCTCGCCACGCACGGCCACGGCGACCACTGGTTCACCGCCGACATGCTCGCCGGGCGCTTCGGCGCCCAGGTGGTCGCCTCCGCCGGGACCATCGAGCGGATGCACGACAACGTGTCGGCCCGGGAACTGCTCTGGGACGTGATGTGGCCGGACCAGATCCCGGTGACCGCCGTGACGGCCGAGACGGTCCCGGGCAACCGCCTCACCCTCGAGGGACACGACCTCGCCCTCGTCGAGGTCGGGCACGCCGACAGTGACGACTGCACCGTGCTGCACGTGCCGGACCTGGGCCTGGTCGTGGCCGGCGACGCGCTCTACAACGGCGTGCACCTGTACCTCGGCGACGCGGCCGCGGGGGAGTTCGGCCCGTGGCGCAAGGCCATCGACACGGTCGCCGCCCTGCAACCGCGCCGGATCGTCGCGAGCCACCAGAACAAGGACCTCGACGACGACGCCGGGCGGATCATCGCCGAGACCCGGCAGTACCTCGACGACGCCGAGGACATCCTGGCCCGGCAGAAGACGGCGGAGGACTTCTTCGCGGCGATGCTGGAGCGCCACCCCGACCGGCTCGGCAGGACCGTCCTCTGGGTGAGCGCACGCGCACTGTACTTCGCCCGCGAGGGGGACGACCCCTGGCAGACCCTCATGGCGGCCTGGCTCTGACCGCACGCGGCCGGCCGTGGGGTGCGGGTACCGGCGGTCGCCGGCGGCGAACGCCTCGGTCAGGGGGCGGCGACAGCTCCGGGGCCGAGCTGTTCGGCGATCCAGGCCGCCGCGAAGGTCGTCCAGGTGGCCGCGTCGCCGGAGCCGTGGGCGAGGCCGAGGGCGTGCGGGCCGTGGGCGAACACGTGCACCGTGTGCGGGACGTCGTGCGCCGCGAGGGCGGCGGCGAGACGGTAGGTGTGCTCCGGCGGGACGTGGACGTCCTCGGCGGTGTGCCAGAGGAAGAACGGGGGCGACGCCGTGGTCACCAGGGCGTCGAGCGAGGTGGCGCGGCGCAGGTCCGGCGGGGCGTCCTCGCCGAGCAGGATCAGCTGGGAGGGCCGGTAGGTCGCGGTCTCCATCGACGTCACCGGGTAGCCGAGGACGGCGAACCGGACGGCCTCGCGGGGGTCGGCGCTCGGCGCGAGGGCCGCGTGCCCGGCGAGGTGCCCGCCGGCCGAGAAGCCGATCAGGCCGATGTGGTCGGCGCCCTGCTCGCGGAGGCGCCGGATCTCGCTGCGCACCGCCTGGAGCGGAACGGGGTGGCGTACGTTCACCGGGTAGCGGAAGACGCTCGCCGACAGGCCCAGGCCGGTGAGCCAGCCGACGATCGGCTCCGCCTCGTGCTCCGCGTGCGTTCCGTAGCCTCCGCCGGGCAGCACGACGACGTGTGCCGTCGCGCCTCGTCCGTCGGCCGTCCGCGGTGTTCCGGCCGCGGCGCTCACGGGCGGCCTCCGTCCCGCGGGCCGGTCGGGCCCGTCGCGGCGACGCGGCCGGCGGTCCTCGTCCCGGGCGCCCTCACCGGAATCGGTCGGACCGGGCCCCTCCTGACCATCCACGGTGTGTCCATGGTTCCCAGGGTGAGTGCCCGGGTGCCCGCGGCGCGACCGGAGCGGTCGGCCCGCGCCGGCTCGCGCGGCGCCACGGCGGGGCTCGCCGTCAGGTCCTGCGGGCCGCCACGGTGACCATGCGCCCGTGACCCGCCGGTGCTCGTCGAGGAGGTGGCCCACGCCGGCCGGCGCGTCGGCGGCACGTCCTGGCCCTCGCCGTGATCGAGCGGCTGCCGGGTGACCGACCGCACCCCGACCGCCGGCGCCTCTTCGTGACGCGTGCCGTGGCCTTCGGCCGATCGGCCCAGGCTCGGCGCGCCTCGGCCGTGCGCGTCGTCGCCGGGGGAGGATCGGTGCGGCGGCGGCCACCGGACGTCCGCCCGCCACCCCCCTCCGCGCACGAAAGGCCGGCCATGGATCCCTTCGAGGCCACGCCGCTCCGGCTCCCCGGGCGCGACGACGCCCGCGGACGCCCGCCGGCGGCGTGGTGACCGCCGACCCGCGCGGGGAGGCGGGCGGCGGCCGCTACGGCGAGGCGGTCTTCCGCCCCGAACAGGCCGGTGAGGGCGAACGGACCGACCTCGGCGCCCTCGCCTACGACGACGTCACCATGGCGCGGCTACGGGCACTCGGGGTCGGCCCGGGTTGGCGCTGTCTCGACCTGGGGGCCGGCACGGGCACGGTCTCCCGCCGGCTGCTGGCCGAGGCCGGGGTGGCGGGCGTGCTCGCGGTGGACCGCGACGTGCGCTTCCTGGACGGACGCTCCCTACCCCGCCGGCCGCCTCCCGAGCCCGGGCTCGACGTCCTGCAGGCGGACATCACCGCCCCGGACTTCGCCCCCGGCCGGTTCCGGCTCGTCCATGCGCGCTTCGTGCTGATGCACCTGCCCGAACGCGACCGCCTGATCGCGTCACTGGCGGAACTCGTCGAGCCCGGTGGGGTGTTGGTGCTCAGTGACGCGGTCGACCTGACGAGCGACCGGGCGCCCGACACCCCGTACAGCGTGGCGATGCGGGCGATGTGGCAGGGGCTGCGCGCCACCATCGGGACCGACGCCACCTCGGCGACGTCCTACCCGCACCGGTTGCGCGAGGCGGGGCTCGGACGGGTCGCCGCCGAGATCCACGTGCCGCCGTTGCTGCCGGGCAGTCCCGTCACCCGCTTCTGGTCGGACACCTGGGAGCGCAGCAGGGACGCGATGCTCGCCACCGGTCTGGTCGACGACGCGGCCCTCGACGCGGCCGTCCGGTACCTGGGCTCCGACGAGTGCGCCGACCTGTCGGCCGGCATGCTCACCGCCTGGGGATGGAAGCCCGGGGGAGCGGTGATGCGGCCCCCGACAGCCGAGGGGGCCGAGGGCGGTCCCCGCGGCCCGGCGTGACCGCCTCGGCGGCCGGGGACGGCCACCACCCCGTCCGGGTGGGCGACGGCGAACTCGAGAGCTGACCTCTGCTCACGGCCCGGCACGGCCCGGCCCGGCAGGGTGCAAGCAGTCCGGTGTTTGTATCGATCCCTTGACTGGCGTCAGCGGAGCGCCATACTGGCCTCACTCCCCGCTCGCCGAAGAGGTGCCGCCGCATGGAGCTCACACCCTCAGCGCATCTGGACACGTTCTGCCGCGACAACCTCCCGCCGCTCGACCAGTGGCCGGAACTTCTCTTCGAACTCCCCGAGCTGGCCTATCCGGACCGGCTCAACTGCGCGCACGTGCTGCTCGACGAGTCGATCGACCGCCTCGGCCCCGACCGGCGCTGCCTGCTCACTCCGACGGAGCAGTGGAGCTACGGCGACCTGCGGGAGAACGCGGATGCGGTGGCCCGGGTCCTGACCGACGACCTGGGCCTCGCCACCGGCAACCGGGTGCTGCTGCGCGGCCCCAACACCCCCTGGCTGGTCGCCTGCTGGCTCGGGGTGCTGAAGGCCGGCATGGTGGCGGTCACCACCATGCCGCTGCTGCGGGCACCCGAACTGACCGCGATGCACGAGATCAGCCTGCCGGCGGCGGCACTGTGCGACCACCGCAGCCTGGCCGAGCTGGAACGGGCCGCGCTGCGGGACCTGACCGTCCTGCCCTACGGCGGCCCCGGACCGGACGACCTGATCGCCCGCTGCGCCGCCCGGCGCGGCCGCTTCACCGCGGTGCCGACCGCCGCCGACGACGTGGCGCTGATCGCCTTCACCTCCGGCACCACCGGCCGTCCCAAGGCCACCCTCCACTTCCACCGCGACGTCCTCGCCAACGCCGACACCTTCTCCCGGCACGTGCTGCGGCCCACCCCGGAGGACCTCTTCGCCGGCACTCCGCCGCTCGGCTTCACCTTCGGCCTCGGCGGCCTCGTGGTCTTCCCGCTGCGGGCCGGCGCCGCCACCCTGCTGCTGGAGCAGGCCGGCCCGGAGGAGCTGACCGAGCAGGTCGCCCGGCACCGGGCCAGCGTGCTGTTCACGGCGCCGACCGCCTACCGGGCGATCCTGGCCGCCGGGCTGGCCGGCCGGCTGTCGGGCGTGCGGTGCTGCGTCTCGGCCGGCGAGCACCTGCCGGCCTCCGTCTGGGAGGCCTTCCACGCGGCCACCGGGCAGCGCCTGGTCGACGGGATCGGGGCCACCGAGCTGTTGCACGTGTTCATCTCGGCCGCCGACGGTGACATCCGCCCCGGCGCGACCGGCCGGCCCGTCCCCGGCTACCGGGCCGCCGTGCTCGACGCGGACGGGGTGCCGGTGCCCGACGGAAGTCCGGGGCTGCTCGCCGTCAAGGGCCCCACCGGGTGCCGCTACCTGCGGGACGAGCGCCAGCTCAGCTACGTGCGCAACGGCTGGAACCTCACCGGCGACACCTACGTGCGCGACCGCGACGGCTACTTCTGGTACCAGGCGCGCACGGACGACATGATCGTCTCGGCCGGCTACAACATCGCCGGGCCCGAGGTCGAACAGGTGCTGTCCGACCACCCGGACGTGCTGGACAGCGCGGTGGTCGGCGTGCCCGACGAGCGGCGTGGCAGCGTGGTCCGGGCGTACGTGGTGCTGCGCGAGGGCGTGCCGGCCGGGGCCGGGACCGTCCGGGCACTCCAGGAGCACGTCAAGCGGACGATCGCGCCGTACAAGTACCCGCGCGAGATCGAGTTCGTCACCGAACTGCCGCGCACCGCCACCGGCAAGCTGCACCGGGCGGAGCTGCGTCGTCGGGCGGCCGTGCACCCGGCCAGCGTGGCGGTGGAGCGGCGGGTGGAGTGGTCGGACACCGACGCGGCCGGGCACTACCACTTCTCGGCGGTGCAGCGCTGGGTCGAGGCGGCGGAGGCGGTGCTACTGCGCCGGCTCGGTCTGGCCGGGCTGTTCGGCCGGATCCCGCGGGTGCACTTCGAGGCCGACTACCGCGAGCGCCTCTGGTTCGGCGACCCGGTCCGCACCGAGCTGCGCGTCCTGCGGGTCGGCGGCTCCTCGCTGCACTACGCCTTCGAGGTGCACGGTCCGCTGGGGCTGGCCGCGACCGGGCGGATGTCGGTGGTGCACGCCGCCGCGCAGGCGAAGGGCGCCGAACCCTGGCCCCCCGAGGTGCGCCGGGCGCTCGCCGAGTCCGGGCCGCAACAGCCGGAGGGCTACCGGTGACCGGCGGGCGGCCGCCGGTCAGCGGCACGGTCGGCCCGGCGAGTGCCGGAGGGCCGCCGGTGAGCGGCGGGGGCGTGCCGGCCGGCTCCGCGGTGCGGCGGATCGCGGTGATCGGCGCCGGGCCCGGCGGGCTCTACTTCGCCGCGCTGGCCAAGAAGCTGGCGCCGCACCGGGAGATCACCGTGTGGGAGCGCGACGCCCGCGACGACGCCTACGGCTTCGGCGTGGTCTTCTCGGACGAGACGCTGGACGGCATCGCCGGGGCCGACCCGCCGGTCTTCGCCGCGCTGTCCGCCGAGTTCGCCCGCTGGAGCGACATCGACGTCCGCTACGCCGGCCAGGTGCGCACGTGCGGCGGGCACGGCTTCGCCGCACTGGACCGCAACCGGCTGCGCGCGATCCTGCAACAGCGCTGCGCCGACCTCGGTGTGGACGTGCGCTACCGCACGCCCGCGCCGCCGGTGACCCGACTGGCGGCCGGCTACGACCTGGTGGTGGCCGCCGACGGCGTGCGCTCGGCCACCAGGGCGGCGCTCGCGGAGGCCTTCCGGCCCGAACTGGACGAGCGGCACTGCCGCTACATCTGGCTCGCCACCGACAAGGTCTTCGAGGCCTTCACCTTCATCGTCGAGCAGCACGACTTCGGCGCACTCCAGGTGCACGCCTATCCGTACAGCCGGCGGCGCTCGACGTTCATCGTGGAGATGGCCGAGGAGGCGTGGCGCAAGGCGGGCTTCGAGGAGCCGGCCGGGCGGGAAACGGGGCGCGGGGAGAGCGACCTGCCGAGCGTGCTGCGGTGCGAGCGGTTGCTCGCCGCGCACCTGGACGGGCACCGGCTGATCCCCAACGCCTCGCGCTGGATCCGCTTCACCACCGTGCGCAATGCGAGCTGGCACCACCGCAACGTGGTGCTGCTCGGGGACGCCGCGCACACCGCCCACTTCTCGATCGGATCGGGCACCAAACTCGCGCTGGAGGACGGCCTGGCACTGGCCGCCGCACTGCATGAACACCCCTTGCTGGAAGGTGCGTTGGTGGCCTACGAGCGTGAGCGGCGTCCGGTGGTGGAGTCCGCGCAGCGGGCCGCGCAGGCGAGCCTGGAGTGGTTCGAGACCGTCGGCCGGCACACCGGCCAGGGCGCCGAGCAGTTCGCCTTCAACCTGCTCACCCGCAGCCGCCGCGTCACGTACGGCAACCTGCGCGCCCGGGACGCCGCCTTCGTGGACGCCGTCGACGCGGCCTTCGGCGGTGCTGCGGACGGCGGTGCGGCGGCCCGGGCCGGAACCGCCCACGGCGCGGCCTCCGCGGCCGGGAGCCCCGATGGCGGCGCGGCGGGCGTTCCGCCGATGTTCCGGCCGCTGCGGCTGGGCCGGCTGCGGCTGCGCAACCGGATCGTGGTGCCGCCGCTGGCCACCTTCACCGCCGTCGACGGGATGCCCAGCGGATTCGACCGGGCCCAACTCGGCGCGCAGGTCCTCGGCGGCGCCGGCCTGGTCTTCACCGGCATGACCGCGGTCAGCGCGCAGGGCCGGGCCACCGAGCGGTGTCCGGGGCTGTGGACGGACGCCCAGGAGGCCGCCTGGCGTTCGGTGGTGCGCGCGGCCCGGGAGCTCGGCGACACCCCGTTGGGAATCCAGCTGACCCACGCCGGACGGCGTGCGGCGAGCACCGTCCCCGGCCCGGACGGGATCGGGCACCCCCTCGCGGACGGTTGGCCGACGCTGGCGGCCTCGCCGCTGCCCTGGGAGCCGGGGGCCCCGCCGCCGCGCGCCGCCGGCGCGGCGGAACTGGCCGGTGTGGTGGCAGACTTCGCGGCGGCCGCGGCCCGCGCCGACCGGGCCGGATTCGACGTGCTGGGGCTGCAGTTCGGCCACGGGCACCTGGTCTCCGGGTTCCTGTCGCCGCTCACCAACCACCGCACCGACCGCTACGGCGGGCCGCTCGAGCACCGGTTGCGGCTGGCCCTGGAGGTCCTCACCGCCGTGCGGGCCGCCTGGCCGGCCGGCAAGCCGATCGTGGTCCGGATCTCGGCCGCCGACTGGGCGCCGGGCGGCACCACCGAGGCGGAGGCGGTGGCGATCTGCCGGGCACTGGCCGGCGCGGGCGCGGACGCCCTGGACGTCTCCACGGGCGAGGTGGTCGCGCACCAGGAAGTGCCCTACGGGCGGGGCTACCAGGTGCCGTTCGCCGACCTGGTCCGCAACGCGACCGGGATCCCGACCGTCGCGGTCGGCGCGATCTCCGGCCACGACGACGCCAACTCGGTGCTGCTGGCCGGCCGGGCGGACCTGGTAGCGGTCGGCCGGGCCCACCTGTACGACCCGCTGTGGACGCTGCACGCCGCGGCCGAGCAGGGCTACGCGGGCCCCGGGGCGCGCTGGCCGGAGCCCTGGCAGCCGGGCAGCAGTCGGCCGCCCGGGCCCGGCGCGGACCGCGTCGCGCCCCGGCTGCGACTGCTGCCGGAGGCGGCCGCGCCGGTGCACCGCCGCTGGCTGCCGGCGGACGGCCCGGCCGCCGGCAGCCGGGACGAGGACGCCGGCCGACGGGACGAGGACGCCGGCAGCCAGGACCAGGACGCCGGCAGCCAGGACCAGGACACCGGCCGGAAGCCCCGCACCGAGCCCGTGTCGGACTGAGGGAGGACCGGATGCCCCACCTGCCCCGCTTCACCGCCGCCGCCGTCCAGACCGCCCCCGTCTACCTGGACGCGGACGCCACCGTCGACAAGGCCGCGGCCCTGATCGCCGAGGCGGCCGCGCACGGCGCCGAACTGGTGGTCTTCCCCGAGGTCTTCGTGCCCGGCTACCCCTACTGGAACTGGACGATGAACCCGGTCCAGGGCTCGCCCTGGTTCGAACGCCTCTACCTGGCCTCGGTCGACGTCCCCGGCCCGCACGTGGAGCTGCTGTGCGCGGCCGCCCGCCGGGCCGGGGTGGTCCTGGTGATCGGCGTCAACGAGCGCGGCGGGCCCGGCCTGGGCACCCTCTACAACACGCTGCTCACCATCGGCCCGGACGGCAGGCTGCTCGGCGTGCACCGCAAGCTGGTCCCGACCTGGGCCGAGAAGCTGACCTGGGCCCCGGGCGACGGCAGCTCACTGGTGGTGCACCGCACGCCGATCGGCCCGCTCGGAGCGCTCGCCTGCGGCGAGAACACCAACCCGCTGGCCCGCTTCACCCTGCTCGCCCAGGGCGAACTGGTGCACGCCGCAAGCTACATCGCCCTGCCGGTCGCGCCCGACGACTACGACATGGCGGAGGCCGTCGCGCTGCGCGCGGCCGCGCACTGCTTCGAGGGCAAGGTGTTCACCGTGGTGTCCTGCTCGACGATCTCGCCCGAGATCGTCGACCTGGTGGCCGGTGAGGACCAGCGGGTCCGCAAGCAGCTCGCCCGCCCGCGCGCCGCGCTCTCCGGAGTCTTCGGCCCGGACGGGCGCCCGGTCACGGAGCCGCTGGTCGACGAGGAGGGCATCGTCTACGCCGAGATCGACCTCGCGCGCTGCCTCCAGCCCAAGCAGATGCACGACATCGTCGGCCACTACAACCGCTTCGACGTCTTCCGGCTGCACGTCGACACCGACCCGCACCGGCCCGTGCACCTCCACGAGGGCCACCGACCCGACGGATTCCGACCCGACGGATTCCGACCCGACGGACTCCGACCCGACGGACTCCGACCCGACGGACACCGACCCCCGGCGAGCCGGCCCCATCCCGAGCAGGAGAGCGGCACCCACCACCAGGAGGAAGCGTGAACGACTACGACGACACCCGGCTGGGCCGGGCCAGGGTCGGCGACAGCCCCGAACTCGCCGCCTACTACGAGGAGCTGGCCAAGCAGGAGGCCGGCGCGCTGTGGACGGTGGCGAACGAGATCGAGCCCTGGTACCCGCAGCCCAGGTCCGTCCCGGTGCTCTGGCGCTACGCCGACCTGGCACCGCTGGTCCGCAAGGCGCTGCCGCTGGTCCGGGCGGACGACGCCGGCCGCCGGGTGGTGATGCTGGTCAACCCCGGCCGGCGTGAACTGAGCGCTGCCGTCGGCCTGTTGTACACCGGCCTGCAGATCATGGGACCGGGTGAGGCGATGACCGCGCACCGCCACCAGGCAGCCGCGCTGCGCTTCGTCCACGAGGGCACCGGCGCCTGGACGATCGTGGACGGCCAGAAGCTCAAGGTCGGGCCGCGCGACTTCGCGATCACGCCCAACAACACCTGGCACGAGCACGGCAACGAGGCCTCGGACGAACCGGTGATCTGGCAGGACGGACTGGACATCCCGCTCGTCAACGCCCTCGACGCGGGCTTCTACGAAGTCCACCCCGAGCTCTACCAGCAGCCCGGCACGGTGGTGAACTCCTCGCTGCTCAGCTACGCCGGCACCCTGCTGCCGTACGGGGTCGAGAAGTGGAGCCGCCCGTACTCCCCGCTGCTCGGCTGGCCCTGGGAGCCCAGCTACGAGGCGCTCCGCCGGCTGGCCCGCGCGGGCGAGGGATCCCCGTACGACGGCGTGATCATGGAGTACGCCAACCCGGTCACCGGCGG
>NZ_JAKNTA010000040.1 GCF_022288725.1 Kitasatospora sp. A2-31
GTGCCAGTTGGTGACGATCGGCTTGTCGACCGGAGTCCTGCCGACCGGGATGCCGGCCGGGTTCGGGTCGGTGTTGCCGATGGCCACGATGACGTCGGTGAACTCGACGGCCTGGTTGCCCTTGGTGGTCTTCGCCATGACACCTGCGTAGGCGACCTTGGCGCCGCTCAGGGGGATCGGGGTGCCGGCGGCCTGCTCGGCGTTGGTGGCCTCGATGCCGCCCGAACCGAACGCGACGGTGGGGTGGGCCGCGGGGAGCGTGCAGGAGACGCCCGGCTTGGCCATGGCGGTGATCAGGATGTAGCCGCCGGCCTGGGACTCGGTCTTCGCGCTGAGGACCAGATCGCCGGCGCCGCAGGTCTGCCCGTTGCCGCCCTTGCCGGACGCGGCGCCGGAGGCGGCGGGGGAGGAGGGCACGGCGGCCTTGGGCGGCGCGGTGGCGGCCTTGGTCGGCGTGGCCCCGGCGGTGGCGGTGCCGGCCGGGGCCCCCGTGGCGGATCCGCCGGTCGTCGCGGCGGTGCCCCCCGCCGTGCTGGCCGCCGGGGCGGCGGCCGAGGAGCCCGTGCCGCTGTTGTCCGGCCCGCACGCCGTCGCGGTGGCGGCGAGAGCCGCGACGGCGGCGGCGGTGAGGGCGAGGCGGCGGGTGCGCATGCGGTCTCCTGCTGTCGTTCGGCCGGTGCGGTTCACCGGTGCCATCACCGTAGGCGGGAGTCGTTCACCAGCCGGTGCGGGAAATATCCCGATCTTGTTCCAGAACCGGCAGCCGAGCCGGCCGCGGCCGGGCCGCCCAGGGCGTGCGGGTGGGCAGGGGCGCCCTGCCGGCGCTGGTCGTTCCTGTGCACGGTGGGTGCACGGTGGCCCCGCTTCGGCGCTGCTGCCCGACCGCGACAGCTGGTACGACCCGGCCGGCTGAGCCCACCGCCCACCGTCCACCGTCCACCGCCCGGGCGGCCGGGCGGCCGGTTCACCGGCCGCCCCCGCTCACTTGCCGGTCAGCAGCCGGGTGATCTCCAGCGGATCCTCACCGAGCGCCATCAGCCGCTCACCGAGCCGCCGGATCTGCGCGTCCTTCTCGTTCTCCAGCGCGGCCACGTTGGCCAGCGCCGTGCGCGAGCCGTGGAAGACACCGCTCTCGTAGACGCGGCGCACGAAGTCGTCGGCGGCCGGCCTGGCCAGGTCCCCGGTGAGGGCCAGCAGCTCGTCCGTGTAGGCCTGCGCAGGATCGGATTCCATACGGCCATCAAACCGCCGCGACCGTCCCCCCGCATCCGAGCCGGCCCCGGCCCGATCCCCCAGGACCGGCCCGGGCCCCGGCGGCAACCGGATGAACGGCGCCACGACGGGCGAGCTGCTCCGGCCCCCGCACCCCGGGAGTGCTCGGCTTGGCTGATGGATCCGGTCCATCTGCGGCTGCTGACGCCGCCCGCGCTCACCGGCCCCGCGCTTGCGCTGCTGGCCGCCGACCGCCACGTCCTCGACCTCACGGTGCTGAATCCGCCGCCCGCGCGCCGGGACGGCGACGTCCTGGGGAGGGCGAACGCCTTCTCCGAACGGCACGAGGCGTGGGGATCGCTGCTCCAACTCCTGCTCAACGTGGTCGTCCTGGTGATCGTGGGCGTACTGGTCCTGCGGGCGCAGCGCCGGATCCGGGCCCGGGTGACCCGCCGCGCCGCAGGTGCGGCACCGGGCGGCCCCACGCCGTCCCGGCCGTGACGTGACCGCCCGTCATGCCGCCGCCGGGCCGGTCACCCGCAGCAGGGCCTGCACTCCTTCACCTGGACGTCGTCGATGACCGGGCCGTACGCCCCGGCGACGGTGCTGGTGAAACCGAGGGTGGTGGACGTGCCCTGCGCGACGAAGGTGAACTGGCGCCCCACGTAGCCCATGGCGGCCCTCGTCCGGCCGGTGACGTCGAAGGAGAAGTCCTGGAACGCCTGGCCGTCGATCAGCGCCCGGCCGGTCCGCAGGGCCACCCCGCCGTCCGGGTTGCCGGCCAGCGCGTAGGTGACGGAGTAGGTGGTGCCGGGGACCGTGGTGAAGCTCTGGGCGACGGTGCCGCTGGTGGAGCCGTTGAGGTCCAGCGTCTGGTCGCCCTCGGCGGCCTGCCAGAAGCCGGCGCCGATCAGGTCGACGTTGCCGGCGGTGACCTTCCACGGGCCGATGCTCTGACCGGTGGCCACGTTGGCGAAGGCGTTCGCCGGGGCCTTGGGCGTCTCGAAGCTGCCGTCGTCGAAGTGGCTGAGGGCGCGGTGGCCGCCGGCGGCGTGGGCCGGGGCGGCCAGGGTGACGGCGGTGCCGGCGACGAGCAGGGCGGCGACGGCGAGGCGGGTGCGCGCGAACGACATGGACCCTCCGGGGGCTCGGGGACGGGATCAGCGGATGATCGGCTGTGCACAGAGCGTCTGCCGTCGCGGTGATCCCTGCCAAGGCCGAAGGGGCGGCGCCCGGGGTCGCGGGCAGCCGCCGGGCAGGCTTCCGCGCGCCGGTTTCGACGGCCCCGGCCGCGCCGCACCGGGCCGGGCGGGCCGCCCCGGACGGCCGGTGCGCCCCGAACCGCCGTCCCCCGCCGGTCCTCGGCGGGGGAGTGGGACGAGCCCCGCACGCCCCCCGGTACCCACGCACCCCATCCGGCAGCCGGTCCGCACCGGCAGCGGCCCGGACGCCGCCGCCCGGGCCGGTGGGCCGGTGCTGCCCGGCTACGGGTGCGTCAGTCGCCGGGGTGGGCCATGGAGTCGATGGCGACGGTCGCGGCGAGGACGACCGTGTGGTCGGCTCCCTCGCCGATGCTGACGCCGTAGGTGTCCCGGATCCGGAACCACTTCTTCGACACCTCGGCGATCTTGTAGCCGTCGCGCTCGATGGTGTACTCGTGGTCGACGACGTTGCCCTCGACGCTCAGCTCCGGGCCGTCCTCCTGGTCGATGCTCCACCGGTTGCGCAGCGGGGTGATCACGGCCTTCTTGACGACGGCGACCCGGTGGCCCTCGGCGTCGTCGATCGCCATCGACTCCTTGATCCGCATCGGCCGGCTCTGGACGGTCGCGACCCGGTGGCCGTGCGGGTCCTCCAGGTCGAAGGTCTTGCGGGCGCGCAGCACCTTGCCGTCGACGCGGTAGACGTGCTCCCCGGAGTCGTCGTCGATCCAGTAGTCGTCCCCGATGGCGACCAGCTTCTGTCGCATGCGGTAGCGGGTGACCCCGTCGCCCTGGTCGAAGGCGCGGTTGGCCTTCCGGCGGTCCCGGTCGAACATCGTTCCACGTCCCTTCGGGTTCCGCCGCCTCCCCCGGCGGCGCTCCGGCGGCCGGCTGGCTGCCCCCCGGGCCTCTTCAAGTATGGTCCGCCCGCCCATACCGGGCGCGGGGGAGAGACCCCGCCCGGTCGGCGGAGTCGGTCGCGGGGATGTCCGCCGCCGAGCCCTATGTTGGGTCGGTGACCACTTCTCCGGCCGCCCCGGCGGGTCGGCCCGCGCCCGCGAGGCGGCGCCGCGCCGGCCGCACGGACTACGCCGGCGCGGTGTACGGCTCCCTGCTCGCCGCGTCCGGGGGGGCGACCGCCGGTGCCGCCGGGAACTTCCCCCGCCTCCAGCTGATCGGACTGCTGCTGGTCACGGGCGTGGTGTTCTGGGCGGCGCACGTCTACGCGCTGCTCGCCGGCGAGCGGACCGTCGGCACACCCGTCGACCGCCGGGAGGTGCGCAGGGTCGCCGGGCACGAGTGGTCCATCGTGGAGGCTGCCGTGCTGCCCGCGGTCGCGGTGGCGGTCAGCCCGCTGCTCGGCCTCGGCCTTCCCGGGACCGCCTGGCTGGCCCTCGGCGTCGCGGTGGCGCAGCAGGTCGCCTGGGCGACCCTCGGGGCGATCCGGGCCGGCGCCTCCCGCCGGATGGCGTTCGGTGAGGGCGTCGTCAACCTGCTGCTCGGGCTGGTCATCGTGGCCGCCAAGGCGGCCCTGGGGCACTGACCGCGCGCCTCGGCCGGCGCGGTCCGGCGGTGACGGCTCCTCGGACGGAAGGCGGAACCCGATGGCGGACCCCCGGCGCACGGTCGAGGTCGACGGTGCGCGGCTGTGCGTGGAGCTGCACGGCGATCCCGCCGATCCCGCCGTCCTGCTGATCCACGGCGCGGGGCACTGCCTGCTCAACTGGGCCGACGGCTTCGTGGGCCGGCTGGTCGCGGGCGGCCGGTGCGTCGTGCGCTACGACGCCCGCGACGCGGGCGCCTCGACGACCTTCCCGGTGGGCGCGCCGCCGTACGGCCTGCCCGACCTGGTGGAGGACGCCGCGACGCTGATCGACGCCCTCGGCCTGGGCGCGGCCCACGTCCTCGGCATGTCCCAGGGCGCGGCGGTCGGCCAGCTCCTGGCGCTGGACCACCCGGAGCGGGTGGCCACCCTCGCCCTCGCCTCCGCCACGCCGGGCGTCCCCGGGCGCGAGCAGCCGGACCTGCCGCCCGTCGCGGACCAGCTCGCCGCCTACTTCGCGCAGGCCGCGCAGGGCGCCGGCGCCGGCGCCGGGGGCGGGGGCGGGGTGGACTGGTCGGACCGGGAGGCCGTCATCGACTCGATCGTCGACGGCGAGCGCCCGTTCGCCGCCCTCTCGCGCCCGTTCGACGAGGACGGCGTGCGCCGGCTGGCCGCCCGGGTCGTCGACCACGCCCGCGACATCGCGGCCCAGTCGACCAATCCCTACCTGCTCGACGCCGGCAGCCCCTGGCGCCACCGGCTCGGCGCGATCACCGCGCCGACCCTGGTGCTGCACGGGATGGAGGACCCGATGTTCCCCGTGGAGCACGGGCGCGCCCTGGCCGCGGAGATCCCCGGTGCGCGCCTCCTCGCCCTGCCGGGCACCGGCCACGAGGTCTTCCCCGAGCACACCTGGGACACCGTCGTCCCCGCCCTCCTCGCGCATTCGGCTGCACGCCCATGAATTCGTCGGAGCCTGTCGCGACTCCGGCTCCCTTCACCGGGGTCGAGGGCGGCGTCCGCGTGACCCCCGGGGAGACCCACCCCCGCCCCCGGCGAATCGGCGGCGCCGCGGCGGTGTGTCAGAACCGGTAGGGGCCCAGGTCGCGGACCGTGGCGGCGAGTGCGCGGATCGGCTCGTTCTCGGCGTCGGTCCGCCAGACCAGGGCGTAGGACAGGGTGGTGAGGTCCGGGACGGGTATCCAGCGGATGTTCGGCATGCCCCAGTACCGGGTGACGTGGCTGGGGAAGCCGTGGATGATCTCGCCCATGCCGACCTGGTTGATCAGGTCCTCCGCGTGGGTGACCTGCCCCCCGCGCTCGATCGTGCGGCCCCGGGGCGTGTGGAAGGGCATGTAGCGGTCCTCCCAGTAGTCCGGCAGGTCGGGGGGCATGGGGTGGCGGAAGTCGGCGAACATCTCCAGTCGCACCGACGTCCGCAGGGCGAGTTCGTGGTCGGCGGTCACCGCGAGGATCCGGGGGTCCGTCAACAGGACCGGACCGACGGTGAAGTCCGGCTCCTCCACGGGCAGCCAGACCACCAGGACGTCCAGGTCGCCCTCGCGCAGGCGGCCGAACGGATCGAGGTAGGCCATCTGGCGGATCTCCAGCTCCCACTGCGGGTGCCGGGAGCGGAACGCCTTCCAGTAGAAGTGCAGGTCGACGAGGTTGAACGGCATCATGCCGACCCGGAGCCGGCTGGTGACGCCGCGGGCGGTGAGCCGGGCGCGTTCCAGGGACTCGTGCAGGCCCGCGTAGACCGGCCGCAGGTCGTCGCGCAGCTGGCGGCCGACGTCGCTCAGGCGCACGGTGCGGCTGGTGCGCTCGAACAGTGCGGCGCCGATGCGCCGCTCCTGCTTCTTGATGACCTGGCTGACCCGGGCCTGGGAGAGCCGCAGCCGCTCGGCGGTCCGGCCGAAGTGCAGCTCCTCGGCCAGCACCAGGAAGATCTCGATGTCCCGCAGCTCCATGAAGCCCCCGTGTCCTTCTCCGTCGACAACTCACTGGTCGGAGGCGTTCCGTCGGCGCCCCCGTGCAACGCCGTTGAGGCGTGTGAGCGCTCGCGGGGTGCTGTTCGGCATTCGAATGTAGGCCCGCGCGGCGTGCGGGCACTCGACATTCCGTGCAGGGTTTCTGGTGACGTCGCGCAAAACCGGGCGGTGTTCGCGCCGCCGGCGGCGGGCGCCGTCACAGGTCCGGTCGTGGCTCCTGGTCCTCCCGCGCCCACGGCCGTAGTTTCTCCGGGTTCCGGACGGCCCAGATCCGGGTCACGCGGCCGTCGGTGACGTCGAACGAGGCCACCGTCAGGACGACGCCGGCCCGCTGGGCCACCAGGCCCGGCGCACCGTTGACCGAGCACTCCAGGAGGGCGAGCCCCGGGGCCCTGTCGGCGATGGCGACCATGTACTCGGCGATGCGCGCGCCGCCCTCGATCGGGCGCAGGGCGGCACCGGCCATCCCGCCGCCGTCGGCGGTCATCACGGCGGCGGGGTCGAGGAGGCGGACGAGGGCCGTGATGTCCCTGGTCTCCCAGGCCTCCTTGACGTTCCGCACCGCCTGCGCCTGTCCGGCCGCCGCGGCCGCCCCGGCCGGGCGGTGCGCGAGGTCCACCCGCCGCCGGGCGGAGGACGCCAGCTGCTTGCAGGCCGCGGGGGTGCGGCCGAGGATGCCGGCGATCTCGGCGAAGGGGTACCGGAAGACGTCGTGCAGGACGAACGCCACCCGCTCGGCCGGCGTCATCGACTCCAGGACGACGAGGAAGGCCATGGTCACCGACTCGTCCAGGACCATCAGGTCGGCGGGGTCGGTGCCCTGTCGGCCGTGGTTCCACTCACCGCGCTCGGGCAGCGGTTCGGGCAGCCACGCGCCGACGTAGCGCTCCCGCCGGGCCCGCGCCGAGCCGAGCACGTCCAGGCAGATGCGCCCGGTCACCGTCGTCAGCCAGGCGCCGGGGGAGACGACCTCCTCCTGCCGGCCGCGCGGCAGCGCGTACCAGCGCGCGTAGGCGTCCTGCACGGCGTCCTCGGCCTCGGCCAGGGAGCCGAGCAACCGGTAGGCCACGTTGATCAGTCGGCCCCGCTCACCGGCCACCCCGTCGATGCCCCCCGCAGCCGCCCCCACGCCTCCGAGCCCTCCTCGCCTGACCTTTCACCGGCCCGCGTCGTCGGGCTGGTGAGACCTTATCGATCCACCGCCCGCGGGCGGAAAGGGGGACCGTGACATGACCACCCAGGTGACGGCTCGGCGCAGCTTCCCGTTCCTTCGGATCGCCGTCGGCCTGCAGACCTTGACGATCTTCCTCCAGGCGACCTCCGCCGGACTGCTGCTGACCGCGTCCTACGGACAGACGCTGCACGGTGTCGGCGCCCGCGTGATGTACGCGGCGTCGATGCTGTACCTGCTCGCGGCGGTGCTGGCGTGGAAGCCGGGCGGCGGCTCGCCCCGGCCGATCCTGTACGCGTCCGGGTTCCTCGTCCTGGCCTCGGCCCAGGTCGTGCTCGGCGTCGCGCACGTTCCGTCGGTCCACCTCCCGCTGGGCGTCCTGATGTTCGGGCTGAGCGTCCTGGCACTGGCCCGCTCGTGAGACGGCCGTTTCAGGCAGCGGCCGCGCGGCGGTGGAGTTCCTCGACCGGGATGTCCTCCAGGTGGGTGAGGAAGATCCACACGTGTCCCGAGGGGTCCTTGAGGACGGCGGTGCGGTCGCCGTGGAACATGTCCGTCGGTGGCTGGAGGATCTCGGCGCCGGCGGCCCCGGCGCGCGCCACGAGCGCGTCGACGTCCGGGACGAAGACGTGCAGCGCGACGCTGGTGCCGCCCAGCGCGGCCGGGGCGCTGAAGGGGGCGCCCCCGGCCGCGTCCGCTCCGGCGTCGCCCAGCATCAGGACGGAACGTCCGATGCTGATCTCGGCGTGCAGGATCCGCCCGTCCGGGCCGTCGATGCGGACGTCCTGGACGGCGCCGAAGGCCCGCTGGTAGAAGTCGATCGCCGCTGCGGCGTCGTCGACCATGACGTGCGGCACGACCGCGTAGCGGTAGCGGTCGGGGACGACGGTGTCGGCGGTGGGTGCGGTGGTCACGGCGGGGTCCCTTCCCGGGGGCCGCCCGGGGGGGGCCGGCGGCGATGAGAGGACCGTAGGAGTTCAAGCTGACTTGAAGTCAAGGGCCGGTGCCGGGGGCGCGGCCCCGCCCCGCGGTGGGCGGGGACGGGGCAGGGGGAGGGGCCAGGGGGAGGGGGCAGAGGTCAGCGGGCCGGGTCCTCGGGGGTGCCGTCCTCGGGGGTGACGGGCGCGTTGCCGTCGGGGCCCCCTCCGGCGCTCCCTCCGGTGCGGCCTCCGGCGCTCTCTCCGGTGGTCCGGCAGGTGCTGCAGGTGTGCCAGCGCGGCCGGTCGCGGGCGGAGCGGTACGGAGCGAGGGTCATTTCGGCGGTGTCCAGACCGCAGTGTGTCAGGGGCCCGCACACGCCCGAGGCTTCCGCGGGGGCGGTGTGCGCGCGGCGCACCGCCTTCCCGGGCTCTGCCGGCGTCCGGTCGGGTTGAAGGACCCGAACGTTGGTCGGCGTATCCAGTTCCAGCACGACGACGATGTCCATCCCCTCAACGTGGCCGCAGTCCCGGGACACCGCACCCGCACGGCGGCATCCGGACCAGTCGGCTGCCGGGCCCGGCCCCGGCCAGCGGCCGCGACGGCGTCACAGCGGGGTGAGGATGTCCTGGTGCGCCCCGTCGAGGACGAGGCCGTTGTCCAGCCGGACCCGGACCGTCACCTGGGTGCCCCGCTCCCGGTGTGCGGCCCACTCCGGCTCCAGCGTGGCGATCTCCGTCTCCAGCCGCTCCCGGCTCGCCACCGGCATGGTGTGCCCGTAGTCCTCGAACAGCGCTTTGAGTCGCCGGTACTCGCGGACCTCGTGGCTCTCCGGGAGTTCCTCCACCCGCTCGACGGTGCCCTCGATCCCGGCCCCCAGCGAGAGGAAGCCGACGACCGCCCCGGGCGCCCCGGCGACTGCCTCGCCGATCCCGAGGTCCTCGGCCAACCTGACGCGTCGGCCTTCCTCCAGGGTCATTCGTCCTCCGCCTCTCCGTCGATCGGTGCCGCCGCCGCGGCCGGCCCGCGGCCCCGGACATTATCCGCCGTCCGGGACCGGGCCGGGCGCTCGGTGACGGGGCCGCAGGCGAAGGACCGCGGGTGATGCCGACGCGTCCTGTCAGTCGGCGTCGCGCTTCACCGCGAGGAAGCCGGCGGTCTGTCCGGCGCGCGCCGGACTGGAGCCGCTCCCGTGGTCCCCTCGCGCGCAGCACCGTCCCGGCGAGGGCCCGCGACGGTCAAACGCGGGCTGAAGGACCAGCTCAGGTAGGCGATCAGGCCCAGACAGCCCAGCAGCGCGCAGGCGAGCAGCGTGAGGATCGCCTCGCCGACCACTTCTCCGACCATGTCGATCAGGAACTTGCCGACGCCCTTCGCCACCCTGCCCACGGAGCCCCCTCCACGTTCGCGACCCTCACCACGGGCCGACACGGAGGAGGACCCGTTCCGAGCCGCAACGGTTGCCGAGCCGGTGCCCCCCGAACTCCTCTTGCCGAGCCCCGCACAGCACCCGCCGTACCCGCTGCGCACCCACCGCGGTCGGACGGCGGGGGTCGGTGACCGGCCCTGTTGCAGGCGCCATGGCGAGGAGAGACGCTCGGAGCGGGCCTGCTCACGGCAAGGGAGCGCTCATGTCCACGATTCACCTGCACCAGACGATCGCCGCGACACCCGAGGAGTACGTCGCCGGGCTCACCGACTTCGGGCCGGGGCGCTCGGAACTCTTCGGCAACAGCGCCGACAAGTACCTGGAGGTGCACGACCGGGGACCTCACGACGCCGACGTCACCGAGGGCTCGGCGGGGATCTGGGAACGGTTGCACTACGACTGGTCCGACCCCCGCCGCGTCGTCATGACGACCACCGACTCCAACGTGTGGGGCGGCCGATCGGGCCACACGTACACGTTCACGCCGAAGGCCGACGGGACGACCGAGGTGGACGCCGTCGTGGTCCGCGAGGGCAAGAACCTCAAGGGACGCGTGCTCGGCGCGGTCGTCGGCACCGTCGGCAAACGCCACCTCTCCAAGGCCTTCGCCAACACCGGCAAGGCCATCGAGGCCCGGCACCGGGCCGGCACGGGCGCATGACACGGCCGTCCTCCGAGCCGGGCCTGGCCGGCCGGACCGTCGTCGTGACCGGGGCCGGACGCGGCATCGGCCTCGCGATCACCGAGGCGTTCCTCGCGGCGGGGTGCCGCGTCGTCGCGGGATCACGCACCCGCACCGAGGACCTCGACGCGCACGTCGAACAGGGCGCGGACCTCACCGTCGTGGAGGTCGACCTCGCGACCCCCGACGGCCCGGCCGCCCTGGTCGCCGAGGCCGCCGCACGCCACGGCGGCATCGACGTGCTGGTGAACAACGTCGGGGCGGTGCGCCCCCGGGTGGACGGCTTCGAGAGCGTGACGGACGAGGACTGGGACTGGACCCTGACCGTCAACCTCATGGCCGCCGTCCGCGCCACCCGCGCCGCGCTGCCGCACCTGATCGCCGCCGGCGGGGGGCGGATCGTCACCGTCTCCTCGGTCAACGCCCGCCTGCCGGACCCGCTGGTCATCGACTACGGCGCCGCGAAGGCCGCGCTCACCAACTTCTGCAAGGCCCTGTCCAAGGAGGTGGGGCCACGCGGTGTGCGGGTGAACACGATCGGTCCCGGCCCGGTGGAGACGGCACTGTGGCGGGGCGCGGACGGGGTCGCCGCCACGGTCGGGCAGTCCCGCGGCGTCGACCCCGGCGCCGTGGCCCGCGCCGCCGAGGCCCGGTCGGTGACCGGCCGCTTCACCCGCCCGTCGGAGGTCGCGGATCTCGTGGTCTTTCTCGCCGGCCCCGGCGCGGCCAACATCACGGGCGCCGACTTCATCGTCGACGGCGGCCTCGTGGACGCCCTGTGACGCTGAAGCCGCGGGCGGACGGTCACGACCCGTCACGTGATCCGCCCCGGTCCGCAGCCCCACCCCTGCCGCCGCGCCCTGCCACCGGGCCCCTGCCGCCGGGCCCCTGCCGCTGCGCCCCCGCCGCCGGGCTGTCGGTGGGGCCTGGCAGGATGTCGGGGCCGGCGCCGGGCCGGATGCCCGGACGGCCGGACGGATCCGAAGGAGGGGGCGCGGATGGGCGGCGACGTGATCAGGTTCGCGGACCGGACGCAGAGCGTCACGGTGGAGCTGGAGGCGGGGCGCCGCGGACGCTACGACGGCTGGCACGCGGGAGAGATCGTGATCGCGACCGGCTTCGTCACCGCGCGCCTGCCGCTGAACTTCACCGACGCCGACCTCGCCGACCTCGCCGGCTACCTCGCCGCCCGCGCCGCGGCCGAGGAGGACGGCGCCCTGCCGGACGGCTCCGCCACCGACTGGCCGGAGGCCGGCCGCAGTGCCTACCTCCGGCTGCACGCCGCCGACCCGTTCGTGGTGGAGATCCGCGACCCGGTGCAGAGCGGGGTCACGGTGAGCGTGCCGCTGCAGTTGCGGGACGGCTGGGCCACCCGCGCCGCCGCCCGGCTCGACGCCCTGCGCACCGCGCTCGCCGACGGCTCCTGAGGCGTCCGTCGCCGTGCCGCAGACCCGGCCGCCCGCCGGCTGTGTCGACTCGCAGGGTCGTCGACACGGCTGACGGGTGGCCGGCCGCCGGGTGCGGTGCGGCGCCGGCGGTCGTCGTGGAGGCGGGGAAGTCCGTCAGGGCTTCGGTGCGTCCGCGCACCCCGTCTCTTCGGCCCAGGCACGCTCCAACTGGGTGCGGAAGGCGGCGGGCTCCCGCCCGATCAGCCCGGCCAACGTCGGGTCGACCGCGGCGAACTCGCCGTCCCGCGCCGCTGCGAAGATGCTCAGCATCAGGTCGGCGATCGGGGCCGGGGCGCCGTGCGCCAGGACCTGCTCGCGGAAGGCGTCTTCGGGGACGACGGTGCGGGTGAAGGGCCGTCCGGTGATCTGCGACGCGATGTCGGCGACGGCGTCGAAATCGAGTGCCGCCGGGCCGGTGAGCGGCGGGGTGGGCCCGTCGAACCGGCCCTCACCGAGGATGATCGCCGCGGTGGCCTCGGCGAGGTCGTCGTGGCCGGTCCAGGCGACAGGGCCGTCGGCGGGAAGGGCGATGTCGCCGGTGCGGCGCGCGGGCTCCAGGAACTGCAGGGCGCTGGCCGCGTAGAAGCCGTTGCGCAGCGCCGTCCAGGGCAGGCCGGTGGCGCGTAGCAGGTCCTCGGTCTGGGCGTGGTCCCGGCAGGCCTGGAAGCGGGAATCGTGGGCGGCGCCCATCTGGCTGGTGTAGAGGATGCGCCCGACCCCGGCCTTCACGGCGGCGTCGATGGCGGCACGGTGACCGCTGACGCACTCCTCGCCGGTGCGGTCGAGGGAGACGAGGAGCAGCTGCTCGGCTCCTTCGAAGGCGTGCCCGAGCGAGTCGGGGTCGTCGAAACTGCCCTGCCGGACCCGGACGCCGCGGTCGGCGAGGTCCTGGGCCTTGCGGGGGTCGCGGACGCTGACGCCGACACGGTCGGCGGGGACGTGCTCCAGGAGATGTTCGACGGTGCGGCGGCCGAGCTTTCCGGTGGCTCCGGTAACGATGATCATGGGGTTCTCCCGACGATGTTTCCAGTGGAATCACTCAAACAGTAACACTGGAAATTCCGGTGGAAACAGGTCTTCGCTACCATTGGTTCATGGTCATGCGCGACTCAACCGACAACCCTCGGCGCCGCATCGTCGAGGCAGCCGTCGAGCTGCTGGAGAGCGGCGGCCCGGACGCGGTCAGCACCCGCGCCGTCGCCGCCGCGGCCGGAATGCAGCCGCCGGCGATCTACCGCCTCTTCGGCGACAAGGAGGGGCTCCTCGAAGCCGTCGCCGAGCACGGCTACGCGCAGTTCCTGGCGAGGAAGCGCGCCCAGCTCGACCCCGCCCCGCAGGACCCGGTGGAGGAGCTGCGTCGCGGCTGGGACGTGGTGGTCGAGTTCGGGGTCTGCCGCCCCGAGTTGTTCGCGGTGATGAACCGGGCCACCGGCCGGGGCTCGGACGCGGCCCACCGCGCCGGCCTGGAGATCCTCGATGAGCGGGTGCGTCGGCTGGCGGCCGGCGGGTGGCTGCGGGTCGACGAGGAACTGGCCGCCCAGATCATCCGGGCAACCGGCCAGGGCGCGGTCACCACCTGGCACTCCACCCCCGCGGACCGCCGCAATCCGGCGCTGCTGACCGTCCTGCGTGAGGCCATGGTCGCGGCCGTCACCCGCGCCGAGCCGGCGATTCCCGCCGCGGAGACCGGTCCCGCCGCGGCGGCCCGCGCGCTGCGCGCCGCCCTCCCCGACGAGTCCGATGTCCTGAGCGACGCGGAGCAGCGCCTGCTGCGTGAGTGGCTCACGCGCCTGGCGGCGGACGGTGGCGCTCCGCGTGCCTGATCGCGTCCGCGTGCCTGACCGTGCGCAGCCGCCCTCGTGCAGGCACTAGCGAAGGGACCGGCCGTTGCGCAGGCGTGTGCCGCCGAGGACCAGGGCGACGAGGAAGACGACGATGCCGATGACGAGGAGGTAGAGCAGGCCGTCCGCGGCCACGCCGATGATCCCGAGGATGATCGCGACCAGAATGAGGAAGAGAATCCAGGCCATGGCGGGCCTCCTTT
>NZ_JAKNTA010000041.1 GCF_022288725.1 Kitasatospora sp. A2-31
CTCGTCTCCGAGCGCCCGGTCGGCACCTTCACGCGTCAGCTGTCCCTCGGGGAGGCGCTCGATGCGGACAACATCGAGGCGACCTACGACGCAGGTGTGCTGAAGCTGCGGATCCCCGTGGCCGACCAGGCGAAGCCGCGCAAGATCGAGATCAACGAGGGTCGCAGGGCACTGCAGTCCTGACGCCTTCGAGCATGCCGAACGGGCCGGGCGCACGTCGAGTCCGTGCTGCCGGAGCCGGCCCGTTCGGCCGGCCTCCCGGCCCTCCCGCGACGTCGCCCCGACGCGTCACGGTGTGCCGCGGAGCACCTCCGCGAGCCGGGCCATCACGTCCTCGTCGCGCTTGTAGTGGATCCACTTGCCGATGCGCGTGGACTGCACGAGGCCCGCCCGCTCCAGGGTCGCCATGTACGACGAGACCGTCGACTGCGCCAGCCCCGACTTGGCCTGCAGGTGGCTGACGCAGACCCCGACCTCGTCCCGATCGGCGATCGGCTCCCACTGGGAGAACTCGCCGTGCGGGTCCCGCAGCCAGTTCATGATCTGCCACCGCGCGGGGTTCGCCAGGGCCTTCAGGGCTTCGACCGCGTCCAGGGGGTGGTCGCCCCCCGGGCGCGTTGCGTGTGACGTCGCCACGGCCTCCTCCTCGCATCCACGCACCATCGTATCTCGATGTGACGTACTGACCCCTCCGGGTCGGGTTTACGAATTGACGAATCGAAATGTGTCGATATGATCTCCCTGATCATTCACCGGACCCCCGGAGAGGGAGTGCAGGATGGCCGACGAAGGCAAGCCGTTGATCGTCGTCGCGGGTGCGACCAGCAAGCAGGGCAGGAGTGTCGCCACGTCCCTGCTCGAGAGCGGGAGGTTCCGGGTGCGGGCCCTGACCCGAGCCGCCGGCTCCGCCCAGGCCGGGAAGCTCGCGAGGATGGGCGCACAGATCGTCACGGTCCCCCCGGAGCCCGGCCGTCATGGCGAGTTCGTCGAGGCGTTCCGATCGGCCGACGGGGCCTTCCTCATGACGCCGCCCGTCGCGCCGCCGTCCACCGCCGAGTTCGCCCTCGGGTGCCGGCTCGCCGATGCCGCGGTCGAGGCCGGCGTCGGACACCTCGTCTTCAGCACGCTCGAAAACGTCCGGGAGAGGTCGTCGGGTGCCAAGTACGCCCCGCACTTCACCGACAAGGCGCTCATCGCCGACCACATCCGGACCCTGCCGGTCGCGCACACCTTCGTCATGCTCTCGTTCTTCTACACCAATGCCCTGGAGTACTACGCCCCCCGCATCGACGGCGACACCGTGCTGATGCCCTTCTACCTCCCCGAAGACTTCCGTGCCCCTTTCGTGGACCCGCTCACCGCGACCGGGCCGGCCGTCCTCGAGGTGTTCTCCGATCCGGCCTCCTACGTCGGTGCCTCCCTCCCGGTCGTCGGCGACACCGTCTCCCCGGGGGAGATGGTCGAGGCGTTCTCCCGCGTCACCGGGCTCAAGGCCGAGTACCGCGACGCCTGCTCCAGGAACGGCCTGCTGACCTACTTCCCCGAGCTGGGGGAGAACCCGCTGCTGGTCGACGAGATCCTCGGCATGGCCGAGTACGCCGTGGAGTTCGGATACTTCCGACACGACCGCGACACCGAGTGGAGCAGGCGCATCGATCCGGACGCGCTGAGCTGGGAGCAGTTCCTCCGCAGGACCGACTGGCGGGGCGAGCGGGTCTCCTTCGGCCGTTAGAGGCCCTGGTCGCGGGCCGCGTCGACCCCCCGCCGGGGGCGACCGTCCTGCTGGACGCCGTCCCCGGTGGTCCGGCCGGTCCGATTGGTGCCCTGCCCTGCTGCGGCGGGCGCGGCAGGCGCTCGGCGCCGGTCGGCGTCAGCGCACGGCCACCGTGGTCGTGACGCGGACCAGGCAGGGGGTGCGGGGCGTGGAGCCGAAGCCGAACCGCACGGGTGTGACCGGTGCGAGCGGGCCGAGCTCCCGGTCCTCGAGGACGGCGGTGGCAGTGGTGAGCAGGTGGAGGACGCGGACGCCGTACCACTCCCGCCGCCCCCGTCCGGCCGTGCCGCGGGTGCGCACGCCCAGCAGGAGCCGGGCTAGCGGGTCGGTCACGGCGGTCCACGCCGGACGGGCGGCGATCGGAGCGGGGACGGCCCGGAGCAGGTGTCCGAGGGCGTTCCGCCGTCCGACGGTGAAGTGGAGGTCGAGCGGGCCCGCCGCGACCCGCCAGTCCACCGGCCCCGGATCCACCCGGACAGGTGCGATCAGCACCCGGTCGAAGGCGTACGTCCCGGCGACGAAGCCGGCGGTCGACTCGGTGGGGGCCAGCAGGAGCCGGTCCCCGTCCGCGCGCTCGACCATGACGTCGGTGAACGGCCCGAGCGGCGACGCCGGCCAGTGGCCCACCACCAGACGGGTGCCGGAGGCCGTCCCGAGCCCGGCGATCCAGCCGTCGAACCGCAGGCGGGCGGGCCGCCGAGGGCCACGTGCGGGCGCGGTGGGCGCTCCGCCGCGTCCATCGCGTAGCGGGTCCATCGTTCCTCCTCCGCGGGCTTCACCAGCCTAGCCACGGCTGCCTCGGCGCGGCCCGGTCCCGGGAGCCCGGGCGGGGGCCGTACCGGGGCGGCCGGTCAGCCGCCCAGCGTGATCAGGGCGGCGATCGCCGGACCGAACGCGCCGCCCAGCTGGTAGCAGAGGTTGAACAGGCCGATCGCCGTGGGCCGCTGGTCGGCCGACGTGGCCTGGGCGGCGGCGACCGCCAGCGTCGCCTGGCCCGCACTCGTCGCGAGGACGGCCAGGGCCGCGACCGGCAGGAGCAGTGGAGCCCAGGGGGTCAGCGCCGCGGTGAGCGGCGCCAGCGCGCCGGCCGTGAGCACGATCGCCAGGACCCGCCGGCGGCCCATCCGGGCCGCGGCCGCGGCCAGCGCCATGGCGAGCGCCGATCCGGTGAGGAGGGCGACCAGCTGGCCGGTGCCGATGGTGGAGGTGGACCAGCCGGTCCGGTCGCGCAGCCACTGCGGGACGGCGAAGAGCAGCGTGAAGTACGAGGTCGACACGGTGCAGGCGAGCAGGGCGGAGAGGACGAACGTCCGGGTGCGCAGCAGCGACAGCGGGACGAAGCCCGTGGGATTGGAGCGGACGTGGAGCACCAGCAGTGCTGCCGCCACCAGCGAGGCCGCGATCGCCGGGAGCGGGTAGCGCGGGACGAGCACCAGGGCGGTGGCCGGCAGGATCAGCAGCGCGGCGCCGCGGCCGTCGAAGGGGGTGGTCCGTGGCGGCGCGGACCGGTCGGCGCGGCGCATGACGGCCGGCACGGCCAGGAGGGCGACGGCCCCCACCGCGAGGGACAACCGCCAGGAGGTCGCCCCGGCGACGGCCGAGCCGAGCAGCGGACCCACCGCCCCCAGCGTCCCGAAGCCCGCGGTGATCACGCCCATCCGGCGGACCGAGCCCGCCAGGCTCATCGCCGCCGTGACCAGGCCGGCGCCACCCACTGCCTGGGCCGCCCGCCCGGCCATCGCGAGCGGCAGCCAGGGCGCCGCGGCGACGACCGCGGTGCCGGCCACGATCAGGGCGGTGCCCAGCCGCAGCGTGCCGCCCAGGCCGCGGCGTCGCAGCAGGCTCGCCATCAGCGGGGTGCCGACGGCCATGGCCCAGGCGTAGACGGTGACGAGCCAGGTCGCGGTGGTCGTGCGGACGCCGAGCGAGTCGGCCATCTCGGGAAGGATCAGGACCGGGCTGTTGGCGCTCGCGGCGACCGGGGTGGCCAGCAGCGCCAACCACGCGACCGGTACCGGGCGGCGCGCAGCGGTCCCCGTGCCGGCCGGCCGGGGCGCGGCGGTGCGGGTGCCGTTCTGGTCCCGCCGGGCTTCGTGTCGGCTCTCGTTCTGGTGGTGGGCGCGCAGGGTCGGCGCGGACATCGGATGCCCCCCTCGTTCAGGACCGTCAATCTCAACGCTGAGATAACAACATCTGGCTCTCTTAGAGTCAAGTATCTCGAAACTAAGAGAATCGATCCTGATAGAGTTCCCCTTGGGAGAGTCGGGATCGAGAGGAGTGACGGCGATGAGCGACGCCGTGGACGCGATCATCGGGCAGTGGGCCAAGGAGCGCCCCGAAGCCCTGGAGGCTCTCTGGCCGGTCGAGCTCTTCGGGCGCGTCCAGCGCCTCGCCCTGGTGGTCGAGCGGTCGGTCAAGGCCACCGCGGCCGCGCACGGCCTGGACGTCGGCGAGTTCGACCTGCTCGTCACCCTGCAGCGCTCCGGGCCGCCCTACGCCCTGACGGCCGGGACGTTCCTCAAGGCGTCCATGGTCTCCTCAGGGACGATCACCAACCGCGTCGACCGGATGGAGGGCAAGGGCCTGGTGGAGCGCGTACGGGACGGGGAGGACCGGCGCACGGTCAAGATCCGGCTCACCGAACGCGGGCACGAGGTCACCCGGGCCGCCTTCGCCGACCATCTGGCGAACTACGCGAAGCTCCTGGCCGATGTCGACCGCGACCTGGTCGAGGAGTCCGGCGACGCCCTGCGCCGCGTCCTGGAGGCCCTCGGCGACACCAGCATCACCTGACGGCCGACCGGCGCGCGGTGCCCGAGCGACGCGGCTCCCGCCTCCCGCGGGCCGGCTCGGCGACGCCGAGCGCTGCCGTGCGTTCGGCGGAACCACCAGAACGCGGCGTACGTCGTAATCGGGGGTGATCGGCCGGGGGGACAGGCCGCCTCGGCACGTTAGGCTGCACTTTCGGGGAGCGGCCTGTGCCGCCATGATCGACGTCGAGACCGCCGGCCGCGCACCGCACGCGTACCGCCGCCGCGGCTCGTCCTGCCACGGAGGTAACTGGCCTTGCACATCGACGCCTGGATCGAGAGCGTACCGCCGAACGCGGTGTACGCCCTGGTCGCGCTGATCATCGGGCTGGAGTCCCTGGGCATCCCGCTGCCCGGCGAGATCGCGCTGGTGTCGGCGGCCCTGCTGTCCGCCAAGGGCGTGGTGAGCCCCGTCTGGGTGGCGGGCTGCGCGATCGCTGGCGCGATCATCGGTGACTCGATCGGCTACTCGATCGGCCGCAAGGGCGGCAAGCAGCTGTTCGAGAAGCTCGGACGGAAGTTCCCCAAGCACTTCGGACCGGACCACCTGGCCAGCGCCGAGCGCTCGTTCCAGAAGTGGGGCATGTGGGCGGTCTTCTTCGGCCGCTTCATCGCCCTGCTGCGCATCTTCGCCGGCCCGCTCGCCGGCGCGCTGAAGATGCCGTACTGGAAGTTCCTCATCGCCAACGTGCTCGGGGGCGTGGTCTGGGCCGGCGGCACCACGCTGCTGGTGTACCAGGTGGGCAAGGTGGCCGAGCAGTGGCTGTCGCGCTTCTCCTGGGTGGGCCTGTTGCTGGCCGTGCTGATCGGCGCGCTCTCGGCCTGGATCATGAAGCGCAGGGCCGCCAGGACCGCGAAGCAGCGCGAGGCCGAGGACGCGGCCGCCGCCACCGCAGCCGCCGAGCCGACGGCCGCCGCACCCGCCGTGGACTGAACCGTCCGCAGCGGACGGGTGCGGACGCGCCGCAGCGCCGCACGTCGTCGGGCTTGTCGCTCCAGCGGAGCGGCCACACCGCCGGGGTAGCATCGGGCTACCCCGGCGGTGGCACGTGAAGCAGCAGGTGGAGGGCCCGATGACGCAGCAGACGTGGGACGCGGTGGACGCGTACTTCACCGATCGGCTGATCGGCCACGATCCGGAGCTGGAGGCCGCGGCGGCCGCTGCCGACCGGGCCGGGCTGCCGCACATCGCCGTCGCGCCCAACCAGGGCAAGCTGCTCCACCTGCTGGCCCTCACCCAGGGGGCCCGCCGGATCCTGGAGGTCGGCACGCTCGGCGGCTACAGCGCGATCTGGCTGGCCCGGGCGCTGCCCGCCGACGGCCGGCTGATCACGCTGGAGATCGACCCCCGCCACGCCGAGGTCGCCCGGGGCAACCTCGCCCGGGCCGGGCTGGACGGCGTCGCCGAGGTCCGGACCGGCCCGGCCGCGGACACCTTGGCCGAGCTGGTGGCGGGCGGCGTCGAGCCGTTCGACCTGGTCTTCATCGACGCGGACAAGCAGAGCAACCCGGAGTACTTCGCCCGGGCGCTGGAGCTGACCCGCCCCGGCTCGCTGATCGTCGTGGACAACGTCGTCCGCGGCGGCGCCGTCGCCGACGCCGCGAGCACCGACCCGGCGGTCACCGCCACCCGGCGCCTGCACGACCTGATCGCCGCCGAGCCGCGGGTCTCCGCGACCTCGGTGCAGACGGTGGGCGCCAAGGGCTACGACGGCTTCACCCTGGCCCGCGTGCGGAGCTGAGCCGCACCGCGGAGCCGCACCGCGCAGCGGAGCGGCCCGCGCACCGGACGCCGCGGAACCGGCCGGAGCGCCATGAACGGGACCGGCGGACCGGCCCACCGACGAGAGAGCGGAGGACAGCATGCGGATCGGACTGCTGGGCACCGGCCCCTGGGCGGAGCGGGTGCACGCACCCGTCCTGGCGGAGCACCCCGCCTACGAGTTCGCGGGTGTCTGGGGCCGCCGGCCCGAGGCGGCCGCCGCGCTCGGTGCGGCGCACGGCGTGCCCGGGTACGCCGACCTCGACCGGCTGCTCGCCGAGGTGGACGCCGTCTCCATCGCCCTCCCGCCGACCGTCCAGGCGGATCTCGCGGTGCGGGCCGCCGAGGCCGGCTGCCACCTGCTGCTGGACAAGCCGGTCGCGCTGACCGTCCCGGACGCCCGACGCGTGGTCGGGGCGATCGGTGCCGGCGGCCTCGCCTCGGTGGTCTTCTTCACCGTCCGCTTCGGCGGCGAGCAGATCCCGTGGATCGAGAAGCAGGCCGCGGTTGGCGGCTGGTTCACCGGCCGCTCCGACTGGCTCGGCTCGGTCTTCGCCCCCGACAGCACCAGCCCGTACGCGGCGTCGCCCTGGCGCCGCGAGAAGGGCGCGCTCTGGGACGTCGGCCCGCACGCGCTCTCCGTCCTGCTGCCGGTGCTCGGCGACGCGGTGCAGGTCACCGCTGTGGCAGGCCCGCTGGACACCGTCCACCTGGTCCTGCGGCACACCGGCGGGGCGTCCAGCACCCTCGCGCTCAGCCTGACCGCGCCGCTGGCCGGAGGCGGCACCGGCATGGAACTGCGCGGCGAGGCCGGCGTCGTCCACCTTCCCGAGCGCGGCGAGGGCCCGGTCGCCGCCCTCCACCGTGCCCTCGACGCCCTGGCCGACTCCGCCCGCACCGGCGTCCCGCACCCCTGCGACGCCGCCTTCGGCCTCCGCGTGGTCGAGATCCTGGCCGCTGCCGAGCACTCCCTCACCACGGGCACCACGGTCGACGTCTGAGCCCCCCGCCGGCGGCCGGACCCCGGCGCTGCCGCGGGCCGGGAGCGGAGCGGCCGACGCCGGATCAGGCCGGGCCCGGCGGGGTGGGGCGGCGGTCGGCGGGGCGGGCCGGGGGGATGGGAGGGGCGTGGAAGTCGCGGGGCCCGGTCCACAGGGCGGGGACGGCGTCGCTGCGGCGGGCCAGCTCGTAGGCCAGCGCCTCGTAGTTGACGCGCCAGCCGTGGAAGTGCGGCCAGGCGTCGGCGGTGGCGCGCTCGCGGGGGAAGCCGGCTGCGGTGATCATGGCGACGGCGGCGTCGAACTCGGTGTAGGTGAGCCGGATCGGGGTGTCGGGGGAGGGGTCCGGGTCGAAGTCCACGCGCAGCGAACGGGCGATGTCGCGCAGCGCGGTGAACCCGGCGCGCAGGACCAGGCGGGCCTCGGGCGGTGCGGAGCGCGGGTTGACGGCCAGGTGGATGGCGGCGGCGTCCATCACCGCGGTCAGGCCGACCACCCAGCTGCGGTTCGGCTGCGGGGAGCGGAAGGAGAGCAGCACGGGGTAGTTGGAGTGGCTCTCGCCGATGTCCGCGGCCAGCCGCTCCCAGTCGCGGTAGAGCTGGGGCAGCGCCGTCTCGGTGTCGACCAGCGACTGGCGGGCCAGCAGCTCCGGGCCCCAGGCGGGCTCGCCCGCCCGCGACTGGAGGAGCGTCACCTCGACCTCCCGGCGGTTGTAGGCGCCGTAGAGGGTGGGCAGGTAGGAGATCTGCAGGGCGATCACCAGCGGGCCGCTGGCGGCGGCCATGAAGTCGATCACGGAGAGGTGCAGGCGGTCGCCGCTGGCGAAGCCGAGCGTGAAGAGGCTGGATCCCGCCTCACGGAAGGAGACCGCCCAGTCCAGCTGCGAGGTGCCGTGCAGCAGCAGCGTGTAGGCGATCAGCATGGTCCCCAGCCAGACCCCCAGCATGCCGAGCAGGACCAGCGGGGCGAGCCAGGTCTGTACCCGGTCCTGCGTGTGGTAGCCGCCGAACGGCTGCGCGAGCAGCCGCAGCAGTGCCCGCAGGGCGCGCCAGAGCCGGTGCACCAGGGCGGAGTAGAGCCCGCGCGGGACCACCAGGGTCCGCAGGATGCTGGCGACGGTCAGGACCAGGAGCAGCGCACCGGCCAGCGTGTGGATCAACCTCATGGAGGACATTCTGGCGGTCCGGCGGCATTGACACGGTACGGCCCACCGCTGAATGCTAAGCAAGCGCTTAGTCAGTCCGAGGTGAGGAGAGCGATCCGTGCCAGAGAACCCCGTCGACCCGCCCGGCCTCGACCTCGCCCGCGTCCGCGCCCACCTGGACCGCGAGCTGCCCGGCACGGTGCAGGGCCCGCTGGGCGCCGAGCTGATCGAGGGCGGGCGCTCCAACCTCACGTACGTGCTCACCGACGGCACCGACCGCTGGGTGCTGCGCCGTCCGCCGCTCGGTCACGTGCTCGCCACCGCCCACGACATGGGCCGCGAGCACCGGGTGATGACCGCGCTCGGCGGCACCGGCGTGCCGGTCCCCGGCACCCTCCTGCTCGACCCGGGCACGGACACGCTCGGCGCGCCCTGGTACCTGATGGAGTTCGTCCCCGGAACCGCCCACCGGGACGCCGCCACCCTCGCCGGCCTCGGCGCCGCGCGCGTCCACGCGATCGGCGAGCGGCTGGTCGACACCCTCGCCGCCCTGCACCGGATCGACCCGGCGGCCGTCGGGCTCGCCGACTTCGGCCGCCCGGACGGCTACCTGGAGCGCCAGCTGCGCCGCTGGTCCACCCAGCTGGCCGCCTCCCGCAGCCGCGAGCTGCCCGGCGTCGACCGGCTGCACGGCCTGCTCGCCGCCCGGCTGCCGGAGTCCCCCGCACCCGCCCTGGTCCACGGCGACTACCGGCTGGACAACGTGCTCGTCGACGAGCACGACGCCGTCGCCGCCGTCCTCGACTGGGAGATGTCCACCCTCGGGGACCCGCTCACCGACGTCGGCCTGCTGGTGATGTACACCGAGCTGGCCGGGGTCGGCGGCGGCATCATCCCTTCCGCCGCCACCGCCCCGGGCTTCCCCTCGGCCGGCGAGCTGGTCGCCCGGTACGCCGGGCTCACCGGCCGCGACGCCGCCGACCTCGACTGGTACGTCGCCTTCGCCTCCTTCAAGCTCGCCGTCGTCGCCGAGGGCATCCACTACCGGTTCCAGCAGGGCGGCACCCTCGGCGCGGGCTTCGAACGGGCCGGCGAGATCGCGCCCGTCCTCGCCGAGCACGGCCTGACCACCCTCAAGGAGCGCTGACCCGATGGACTTCGCCCACGACGCCCGCACGCTCGAACTGCGCGAACGGCTGCTGGCCTTCATGGACGCGCACGTGTACCCGGCCGAACCCGTTCTGGAGGCACAGCTCGCCGACCCGGCCCGCACCGCCTGGGCCGTGCCGCCGATCGTCGCCGAACTGCAGGCCGAGGCCCGCAAGCAGGGCCTGTGGAACCTCTTCCTGACCGATCGGCACGGTCCGCCCGGTGGGCCGGGCGCCGGGCTGACCAACCTTCAGTACGCCCCGCTCGCCGAGATCACCGGCCGCAGCCCGCAGCTCGCGCCGCCCGCCCTCAACTGCGCCGCGCCCGACACCGGCAACATGGAACTGCTCGCCCAGTTCGGCTCCGCCGAGCAGAAGCGGCAGTGGCTCGCGCCGCTCCTCGACGCCGAGATCCGCTCCGCCTTCGCGATGACCGAGCCGGAGGTCGCCTCCTCCGACGCCACCAACATCGAGACCCGGATCGAGCGCGACGGCGACGACTACGTGATCACCGGCCGCAAGTGGTACATCACCGGCGCGATGAACCCGCAGTGCCGGATCCTCATCGTGATGGGCAAGACCGACCCCGGCGCCGACCCGCACCGGCAGCAGAGCATGGTGCTCGTCCCGCGCGACACCCCCGGGGTCACCGTCCGGCGCGGGATGAAGGTCTTCGGTTACGACGACTCCGACCACGGCGGCCACGCCGAGATCCACTTCGACGGCGTCCGCGTCCCGGCGGCGAACCTGATCGGGGAGGAGGGCGCCGGTTTCGCGATCGCCCAGGCCCGGCTCGGCCCGGGCCGGATCCACCACTGCATGCGGGCCATCGGCATGGCCGAGCGGGCCGTCGAGCTGATGTGCCGGCGGACCCTGGACCGGGTCGCCTTCGGCCGGCCGCTCGCGGAGCAGGGCGTGGTGCAGGACTGGATCGCCGAGTCCCGCGTCCGGATCGAGCAGCTGAGGCTGCTGGTGCTCAAGACCGCCTGGCTGATGGACACCGTCGGCAACCGCGGCGCGCACACCGAGATCCAGGCCATCAAGATCGCCACCCCGAGTACCGTCGAGTGGATCCTCGACAAGGCCGTCCAGGCCCACGGCGCGGCCGGCGTCGGTCAGGACACCCCGCTCGCCCAGCTCTGGGCCGGCAACCGCACGCTGCGCCTGGCCGACGGTCCCGACGAGGTGCACAAGCGCTCGCTCGCCCGGCGCGAGCTGAAGCGCCACCGCTGACCGGCCGTCGACGCGCCGCCGGCCCCGCCCCCAGGGGCGAGCCCGGAACGCGACGCTCCCGCGAACGGGTGTCACCTCAGGGTGGATCCGGGAGAGTCGGTCCCGAGGTATGACGTCCACGCACCACCCCGGCCCGTACTGTCGCGGTACGGGCCGGCCGGTCGGCGGCGGGCGGGGACGAACGGGGAGCGGGCGACCATGCACGAGCGGGGGCAGGAGCAGTACCGGGGCGACGACCGGGCACAGGAGCAAGGACAGCCGGGGGAAGGCGCGGCGGCACGTACCCGGGCACCCGGTCGGTCCGCGGCCCGGCGCCGCAGCCGGGCGGCGCGGACCGGGATCGCCGCGGTGCTGGCGGCGACGGCGCTGCTGGGCACGGCCGCCGTACCGGCGACGGCGACGGCCCCGGCCCCGGCCTGGACGCAGCGGCAGGCCCGCGCCTGGCTGCCCGAGCCCACCGGGCCCCACCCGGTCGGCACCACCACGCTGCACCTCACCGACACCGGGCGGCAGGACCCGTGGAAGCCGGACCGGGCCCGCGAGCTGATGATCAGCCTCTGGTACCCGACCGCGCGCCCCGCCAGCGGCGACGACCGCGCCCCCTACATGGACCCGCGCGCGGCCGAGCACTTCGGCAGCGCGGACGGCGCCGCCGTCTTCAACTACCGCACCGAGCCCGGCCGGACGGCCTGGCAGGGGATCCGCACCCACGCCCGCCAGGACGCGCCCGCGCTGCCCGGCCGCGGCCCCCGCCCGGTGGTGCTCTACTCGGCCGGCCTCGGCGACCCGCGCACCTGGGGCACCGGCCTGGTCGAGGACCTCGCCTCCCGCGGCTACGTGGTGGTCACCGTGGACCACACCTACGACGCGTCCGAGGTGGTCTTCCCGGACGGCACCCGCGCCGACTCCGTCCTCCCCGGCATGGCCGGCCCGGGCCTGGACGTCGGCGCCCTGCTGCGCAAGGTCATGCGGACCCGGGTCGACGACACCCGCTTCGTCCTGGACGAGCTGGCCGCGCTGCGCACCGACGGGCGGCTGCCGGCCGGCCTCGGGGCCTCGCTCGACCTGGGCCGGATCGGCATGGTCGGCCATTCGGCCGGCGGGTTCACCGCCGTGCAGACCATGCACGACGACCCGCGGATCGCGGCCGGGATCGACATGGACGGCCAACTGCACTTCCCGGGACCGGACGGCACCGGCGTCCATCCGGCCAGCGTCGCCGAGGACGGCCTGGACCGACCGTTCCTGCTGATGGGCACCGGGAGCGAGGACTCCGGTGACTACCACCACCAGCCCGGCTGGGATGCGCTCTGGCAGCACAGCAACGGGTGGAAGGCGGACGTCACGCTCACCGGCTCCCGGCACGGCTCGTACACCGACGCGCAGTCGCTGCTGCCGCAGGTCGCCCGGCAGGGCGCCGTGTCGGGGGAGGCGCTGCGCTCCGACGTCGGGGACGTCCGGCCGGAGCGCGCCGTGGCGGCGACCCGCGCGTACGTCGCGTCGTTCTTCGACCGCTGGCTGCGCGGCCGCGACGACCACCTCCTGGACGGGCCCTCGCCGCGCTTCCCGGAGATGGAGTTCGCGCGCTAGTCCCGGCCCGCCGTCCCCGCGGGCCGGTGAGCCCGCGGGGACGGCGGCGCGGCCACGACGACGGCATGGCCGGGACGGCTGACCAGCCTGCGAGGACGGCGGCACGGCCGGGACGGCGGCGGGCGCCACCAGCGCGTGGCACCCGCCGCCGGCCGGTGGGCAGCTGAGCCGGGCTCAGCTGCCCAGGACCACCACCCGGCCGGTGGTGAGACCGTCCGCGACCTGCTGGACGGCGTCCGCCGCCCCGGTCAGCGGGAGGCGGGCGGTCACCAGCGGGCGGACCACGCCGGCCGCGGCCAGCTCGGTGAGCTGTTCGTGCGCGGCCCGGACCGCCTGCGGGTCGTGGGTCCCGTACAGGCCCCAGTGCAGCCCCAGCAGGCTGTAGTTCTTCACCAGGGCGTGGTTGAGCGGCGGCGCCGGGATCCCCCCGCTCGCGAACCCGACGACCACGATGCGGCCCTCGAACGCGACGCACTTGGTGGAGCCGGTGAACGCGGCGCCGCCGACCGGGTCGAAGACCACGTCGGCGCCCCGCCCGCCGGTCGCCTCCTTGACCGCGGCGACGAAGTCCCCGGCGCTCCGGTCCACCACCAGGTCGGCGCCGAGCTCCTTGGCGACCGCGGCCTTGGCGGGGCCGCCGACCACGGCGATCACCCGCGCGCCGGCCGCGCGGCCGAGCTGGACCGCCGCGCTGCCGACCCCGCCGGCCGCCGCGTGCACCAGCAGCGTCTCGCCCGGCCGCAGCGCGGCCCGCCGGTGCAGCGCGAACCAGGCCGTCTGGTGGCCGATGTGCAGCGCGGCCGCCTCGGCGTCGT
>NZ_JAKNTA010000042.1 GCF_022288725.1 Kitasatospora sp. A2-31
GGGGGGGGGTTGTGTCCGTGGCTGGCCCGCGCTGCGCGCGGGTGGGGCCGGCTGTGCCGGCCTGGATCGGGCTGCGCCCGATCGGTGCGGGGTGCGGGTGGTTGGGTGGGGTTGGATGGTGGGTAAACTCCGCGCTTCGCTGCGGAGTTGGGTGGGTGTCAGGGTGGGGGCTTTCGGTCCTTGGTGGGTGGGGGTGGGGCGCTTCGCGCCTGGGTGGGTGGGGAGGTGATGGGTGGTCATGGGGTGGGGTCACTCGTTGGGATGGTGGAGGGGGCGGGCTTCGCCCGTTCTCGTGCATCAAAGACAGCAGCCCGCTAGACTCTGGATTGCTAGACAGGCTCCGGGTGCCCCTGTAATCGGCAGGATCGCCCGGGTTCAGTGCTCTGAAAAGGGCCCGCAGAAATCGGCTCTAGAGAACGCGGAGGGAAACGTGGTGAACGGCGGGGATGGCCTGGTCAACGCACCCGTTGGTGACGGGGCCTCTGCGGGAGACGTCGCGGGGCTGACGGCTGAACAGGAGGCGGAGCTGGACGTGCTGGAGGGCAGGATAGTGGCCCTGATGCTGTTGATCCGCTCCCAGGGGCGGGGCTCACGGCACTGGGACGCGGCGTGGACTGACCTGCGCCAGGCCAGGCTCCAGTGGGGTCACGTCCTGGGGTTCGCTGAATAGCTGGGATCGTTAAAAGGCTCGGTTCTAGTTCGTCTCTGCGTCTCACAATTTCCGGGGAAGGGAAATCGCCGTCATGATGAAAAAGCTGCGTCCGCACCAGGAAGAGGCTTGCGATTCGGCAGTACGACTTCTGACGCTGCCAGCGTCGGGTCTGGTGCCGCCGGAGGGGCTGCGGTGCCAGATCCGCGCGGCGACGGGCTCGGGCAAGTCGCTCACGGCCGTGCACGTCGCCTCGCGGCTCCACGCCGAGCGGACGCTGGTGATCGTGCCCTCGCTGCCGCTCCTGGAGCAGACGGTGGAGGTCTGGCAGCGGGAGGGGCGCGGGGGGCAGATGGTCGGGCTCTGCTCGCTGACGGGCAACGAGCAGCCGGTGGGCCTACGATGCACCACCGACCCGGCCGAGCTGATGAAGTGGACGGCCGGGCCCGGCAAGGTGACGGTGTTCGCCACGTACGCCAGCCTGGGCCTCGGGCACCTGGAGAAGGCCCACCAGGAGGGCTTGGAGCCGTTCTCGCTCGCGATCGTGGACGAGGCGCACCGGGTGAGTGGCCTGGCGGGGCGGCCGTGGGCGGCGATCCTGGACAACACCCGGATTCCGTGTGAACGGCGGTTGTTCATGACGGCCACCCCGCGGCTGTGGGCCATGAAGGAGACCGATCGGCTGCGGGCGGCGGCCGGGACCGGAACGGCCGGCATCGAGACGGCCGAGCTCATCGCGTCCATGGACGACGAGACGCTGTTCGGGCCCGTCGCCCACGACTACCCCCTCGGCACCGCGATCTCCGACGGCGTGATCGCCCCCTACCGGATCGTGTGCGTGGACGTGTCCGACCCGGTCCTCCAGGGCCTGGAGCAGCGCGGTGCGCACGAGATGTCGGTGGAGTACCGGGGCGCCCGCCTCGCGGCCCTCCAGACCGCCCTGCTGACCGCCTGCGCGGAGTGGGACCTGAGCCGGGTGCTGTCCTTCCACCACATGGTCGCCGAGGCGAGGGCGCTCAGCACCGGCCTGGGCGACGTCGCCCGGCTGCTGTGGGAGCAGGACCCTGCTTTGCACCCGGATCCGGCGCTGGTCGGCACGACGTGGCTGGAGGCCGAGCACACGTCGGCCGAGCGGCGGGCCGTGCTGGGCACGTTCGCCTCCCTGATCCGGGAGGACGGGTGGCGGCTGCTGCGCTATGTCCTGGCCTCGGTAAAAGTGCTGTCGGAGGGCGTGGACACCTTCGACTGCGACGCGGTGTTCTTCGCGGACGTGCGCGGGTCGATGGTGGATCTGGTCCAGGCCGTCGGGCGGGCGCTGCGCATGAAGCCGGGTAGCGGCAAGGTGGCCACCATCGTGGTGCCCGTTCTCCTCGGGGCTGGCGAGAACGGCGACCAGTTGCTGACCTCCCGGGCCTACGACGGGCTGAGCAAGCTCCTCATGGCCCTACGAGCCCACGACGCGGCCGCCGTCGAACGCCTGGCCCTGCCCCAGTCCGAGACCCGGCCCCCCCGCGAGCCTCGGCACGCCGGGGAGGTGGAGGAGTTCCGCTCCGCCGGCGGCGAGGCGCAGCTGCTGCAGTTCTCCACTCAGCGGGATCCAGCGGTAATCGCCGCGTTCATCCGTACCCGGGTGCTGGAGCCGGAGCGGGCCGAGTTCCGGCGGGGCCTGGAAGAGCTGCGCGCCTACCGGAAGGCATTCGGGGATGTGAAGGTCCCGTACGCCTACGTCGCGCCGTCCGGGCACCGGCTCGGGGTGTGGGTGGCCGACCAGCGCCGCTACAAGGCCGCCGACGTCCTCGACCCGGAGCGCATCAAGGAGCTCGACGAGCTGGGCATGGTCTGGTCGGCGTTCGACACCGCCTTCACCGACAACCTCACCGCGGTGGCCGGGTACGCGGCCGAACACGGACACGCCTGCCCGCCTAACGAAGCCGTCTGGGGCGGTCGGCCCGTCGGGACCATCATGAAGAACCTGCGCACTGCCCAGCGGCGCACCGAGGCGCTCCAGCGCCGCGCTGAGGCCGGGGAGACCGGCCTGGACTGGACCGGGGCGCTGAGCGCCGACCGCAAAGCCGCGCTGGACGAGATCGACCCCGCGTGGTGCCCCACCTGGTCGGTGGAGTGGCAGCGGTGCTTCACCCTCGCCTGGCGGCACGTCAAGGACGGCGGGACCCTGGCCGGCGCCGCGCCGGGCAGCGTCGTCGTCCAGGGCGAAGACCTCGCCGGGTGGGGGCGCGCGCAGCAGGTCGGCTGGGACAAGCTCGCCCCGGCGCAGCAGTGGGTGCTGGAGCACGTCCTCGGAATCGTGCCGCTTCCCGCCGAGCAGAAGCCGGCAGGGAAGGTGACGCACGCGGAGAAAGAGGCCCGGAACCTCGCCGCCGCCGCCCAGTACCGGGCCCGCGAGGGCCACCTGAACGTCCCCCGCAAACACAAAGAAACCCTCGCACTCGACGACGGCACCGTGGTGGAGATCAGCCTCGGCCTGTTCATCGCCAACAGCCGCAACCGCCGCGCCACCATCCCCACCACCCGCGCCGAACGCCTCACCCAACTCGGAATGAGATGGCAGTAGGCCGAGGGCCGGGCGCGGACCCGCCGGCGTTGCCGAGCCTGTCACCCTTCCGGGCCCCAACTCACCCGCCTTCCTCCTCCTGTCGGTGGCGCCGCGAAGCGGGGTCACCGGGCCACCGCGCAAAGGCACTGCGCGCCACGCCGCTGGAGGCCGATCCGGTGCGAGTAGGATCTGTCCGATCTGGTCCGCATGACGCTCGGCCCGCGGTTCACTGGCGCACTTCCGGAGGTCGGCCGTCGCCCAGCCCCAGCCACGGCGCGATGGGGACCTGCACCGACGCCTTCGGGCCGCCGGCCGAACCGGCACGGCGGAAGACGTGGCAGGACAGGCCGATCCGGTCGGAGATCTCCATGCCCATCGTGGCGGCGGCTTTCGCCAGCTTGGCTTGCACGCGGTCAGGTCCTTCTCGGCGCCGGGCAGCATGGCTGGCACGCCAGGGTGACGCACGAGGGCCTCCTGGCTGTTCGTTGACTCGACATCACCGAACTACGCAAGAGGCCCTTCTTCCATGCGCTGGCCGCGAACCGATCACCCGAACGATGCGCACGGCGTTCGAGTGGCAGCCATGTCTCCCGGTTTGGGATTCGTTTCTTGACAGGGGTTGGCTCGAAGCGAGTCGACAGCGCCTCTCGTGAGGCGCTGCCTTCACTCCCAGGGGTCGCTGCCCGACTCCCATCCCGCCGCCTCGTCCTTGTCGTGCAGGAAGCGCGGGTCCGCCATGTCCTGGAGAGAGGCATCGCTGATCGGCCATGGCTGCCACTCGTTGCGCAGAAGCTTGAGCAGGAACTCGGCCATACCGCACGAGTATACCGACCACTCAAGGTTCCCACGCGAGTACACCGCGACTGGCCAGCGGTCCGGGTCCGGATCCGCCGTGATCCAGCAGAGGGTGTCGGCCGCGGCTGTCTCCCCCCAGATGAGCAGGTCCTCCAGCCGGTGGCGGCCCTGCTCGGAGGGACGCCACCTGTTCACCGCCTCGTCCGCGAGCGCTGCTTCGGAGATCCTCGACACTGTATTCCCGTGCAGTTCGTCCGGAGTGACCGCGGGCATGCGGATTCCTACCACCTGCTCGATCGAGCCGCCGCCGAAGGCGGCCGCGAAAGCCTGGTAGTCACCGGGGAAGGGTTTCCCGTACAGCTTCTCTGCGGCACCCCAGTCGACAGAGTCCCCGCAGGTCGGCCCGATACATGACAGCAGCTCCCTGATAGCCGACATAGCTGCAAGCGTGTTGGACTGACCGTCATTCACTCTACGGCTCCCATCGTGTCGGGGCATCGTTGCCCATATTGTGCCATTGTCCGTCCTTGAGACTGTACATCTCGTTAGGTACGTCAACCTTAAACAGGCGGGAGGTACCGGCACCCGGCATGTACAGGGTTGCCTCCATGTGGAAATCGGTCGGAACCACCCTGCTTCCGTCATACTTCGGGGTTACCTGATAGTGAACTACTGCGCCCGGATAATGCGCGGGATCGTCCAGAATACGCTTTACCTGCGCCTCATACTTTGCCATGTTCCCCTTTGGGTTCTCCGGCCCTCTTGTGTCCATACGCGTTGAGTTCGCCGTGCGGGCACAGGTAGCGAGGTTCTCGTAGATCGCCCCCTCCCCGCCAAGCGAGCTGGCCAGCAGGTGGCAATTGTTTCGCCATTTCCACGCCGGACCGTTGCCGAGCTTGTACGCATATCCTGCCGCCCAAGCATAGGCGGGCGGGGTCACCGCCTTATTGCCGGACGATACGACATCGCCCCCAGGGTTGTTGTCGATGAAATCCTTAGTAAGGCACGCCTCCGCGCCGGTGGCACGAGAGCCATTCGCCTGGTCAACCGGCGAGTACTTGCGCCACCCGCCACCGAAGCCATTTCGACAGTCACCGGAGTCGTCATCTGGCGCGGGCGCTGGCCTTCCGCGGGGCTCTGGCTTCGGTTCGGTGAGCAGGTCGTCAGCTACGTCGATTAGGGCCTCGGTACCGGCGACGACCCCAGAGCCGACGAGGGTGACAGCGCCGACCACCACCGGGGTGCCCTCCACCACCACGGTGGTGACGACAGCGGTGCCGACGGTCACGACGGTGTCCGTGAAGAAGTCAATCGCACTGGGGCCAGCGTGCGGGCGGTCGTTGTCGTTGATCGGGCGGGTATCGGCCGGCGGCTTGGGCCTGGGCAAGGTTGGACCGGAAGGCCTGCTCGGGCCGGAAGGCCTGCCTGGGCCGGGGCGACGATTGTGCGGGCCCGTGTTGCGGGGGGCTCCGTCACCTGAGCCGCCTCCGCGGGGGATTCTCCTCAGGTCACTTGTGGATGTGATTGTCCTGTTCAGTTCAGTTGTTACCGAGGGAGCTGGCCGATAGCCGGAGCCGCCGCAGTCAGTCGTCCACCAGTACTTGTCGCAGTCAATCCGCGGCCCGTCGGAGAACCCGCCTCGGAAATCCTCCGAACCATACGGGAGCTTTATAGGCAGGTCGGGGATGCACACAAGCGGGATGCGCCACGGCACCCAGTGTCGAATGGTCTCGCAGGGGTTGTGCCCCGACGGGTCCGTCGAGTCGATCGGGTCGCCGTTGCCGTACGTGAACCGGTTCCCCTGGATAGACGGGGTGGTGCCCAGCTGCCAGGAGTCGCGCGAGGCGAAGGTGCCGCTGCCGGGTCGGTACCAGCGGGCGGCCATGTTGACGTCACCCGAGGCGGGGTCGGTCCAACCGCTTTGATATCCGAGCGAGTTGGTGGCACCGGCGCTGGCCGTGGGCTTGCCGAAGGGGTCGTAAGCGGTGGAGCCGGCGACGCCCTTGGCGGCGGGGTCAATGGTGGCGACCACGTCGGAGTGCTGGTCGCTGATCACTAGGCGGGGGTTGGGCGTTGCTCCGGTAGCAGCCGTGCCCAGGAGCCTGCCGCCGGGGGTGCGGGTGTAGCTGGCGGTGCCGTCCGTGACCACGTTATTGGAGCCGCCGTCGTAGGTGAAGGCGGTGTTCCCGCTCCGAACGACGCGGTCGGTCGAGTCGTACGTGTACGTGGACGGCCCTTCCTTGACCATCCGGTCGAAGCCGTCGAACTGGACGTCCTTGGGCTGTGAGCCCTGGGCAGTGCTACCGGTGAGGGTGCCACGGGCCGAGTAGCTGTACGTTGTGGTGCCGTCGTTCAGCAGCTCGTTGCGCTCGTCGAAGCTGGAGGTGACGCCGCCGGCGGAGATCCGGTTGCCGGCCGCGTCCCAGGTGTACGCGGTGGCGATGGTGCCGTTGTTCCAGTTGGTGAGGCGTCCCGCGAGGTCGTAGCCGTACTGGTTGCTGGCGGCCCCCACGGTGCCGGTGGTGGTCTTGCTGGTGATCCGGCTGTTGACGTCATAGCTGTAGCCGATCGAGGCGACCGTTGCCCCGGCCGGGTTCTTGACGGTGTCGTCGCGCAGTCGGCCGAGGTTGTCGTAGCCGTAGCTGCGGCTGCCGCCACCGGTGCCGTAGCGCTCGGTGGTGAGGCGACCGGCCGTGTCGTAGTCGAATCCGACGGTGGCGCCGGTCAACGGGTCGGTCGCACTGGTGATCTGACCGGCGGCGTTGTAGCCGAAGGCGGTGGTGCCGGCCGCGTCGGTGCGGGCGGTCATCCGGCTGTCGCCGTTGTAGGTGTAGCTGCCGGCGCCGCCGGGACCCGCGGCGGTGAGCAGTTGGCCGCGATCGTTGTAGGTGTAGGTGTCCGGGGTGGTGCCGGGAGTGCCGACGGATATCAGGCGGCCGGCGGCGTCGTAGCCGAGGGTGCGGTCCGGGGTCGCCACCTCGGCGCCCGTGGCGCTCTCCTGGATCAGGTTGCCCGCGCCATCGTAGCTGCGGCGGCGAACCACGCCACCCGGCTCGGTCAGCGTGACGGCTCGTCCGGCCGCGTCGTAGCTGGTGGTGAACAGGCCTTCGGCGGCGCTCGGGTGGGCGGTGGTCGGCGGTTCGACCGTCGACTCGGGGAGCCCGAGGGAGTTGTAGGTGTAGTACACCGCAACGTTCTTCCCGTTGGTCCAGCGCGTCTTGCGCCCGCCAGCGTCATAGCCGACCGATGTGGTGATCGTCTGCCCGGCGGCGACCGGTTCGACCTGTTGGACCGCCAGGCCAGCCGCATTGTAGCTGAACTGCCGCGAGTGAGCGGCGATGTCGGCGCTGCTCGCCACCTTGTCGGTGGCGCTGACGACGTTCCCCTCCGGGTCGTACGTAGCGTACTGGGTGGCCACGGAGGCCCCTGCGGTGTCCAGATCGGTCGTACTCACTGTCCGCCCGAGCCGGTCGTAGCCGGTGACGGTCGCGGTCCCGTCGGCCCTGGTCACCCGGCTGGTCCGGCCGAGGCCGTCGTAGGCCAAGCGGACGGTGACGCCGGTCGCGTCGGTGGCGCTGAGCACCTGGCCGACAGCGTTGTAGTTCACCTTGCTGACGGCACCGCCCGGCAGGGTGGAGCTGAGCTGGTTGCCCGCGTCGTCCCAGGTGAAGGTGCTGGTGTAGGCCGCCACCGCGGGGTAGCGCTCCAGCTGGGTGCTGGTGATGCGCCTTCCGAGGTCGTCGTAGGTGGACTGGCTGACCGCGCCTGTCGGGCCGGTGCTGGAGAGCAGTTCGCCGTCAAGGTCGTAGGACTTGGTGACGGTCGGTGCGGTGGCACCTCCGCTCGCCGGGAGGGTGGTCTGCACCACGTTGCCGAACTGGTCGTACCGCATGGTGCTGGTCAGCTTGAGACCGGTCGGGTCGACGACGGTCCTGACGGGCCGGCCGAGTGCGTCGTACTCGACCGTGGAGGTCGGCGTGACCTTGGCGCCGGACTGCGGGTCGGTGTAGGCGGCGCCGGCCACGGCGATCTGGTGGCCGTCCAGGTCGTAGGTGTTGGTGACGGTGTTGCCCAGCGGGTCGACCTGGGAGGTGACCTGGCCGTAGGTGTCGTAGCCAGTCCGGCTGATCGGCCGGACCTGCTGCGGCTTGCTTCCGCGGCTGGTCGGGTCGTACGACTCCGCGCTGAACAGCGGGCCGGTGGTGACGGTGGGCCGACCGGCCTCGTCGTACCCGACGCTGCTGGTGTACGCGGAGGGGTCGGCGCCGACCGCGTTGCCGTTCGGACTGGTGGTGCTGGTGCGCAGCCCGCGGCTGTTGTAGCCATACGCCACCACCGAGTCCGCGGGCTGGTTGCGGGCGGTCTGCTTGAGCACGTTCCCGGTGACGTCGTAGGCGTAGTCGATCTGGGTCGAGCTCGCGTCCCCGCCGCCGGTACTGACCACACTGGTCGGACGGTCGGCCACGTCGTAGGTGTACGTGGTGGTGAGGTTGAGGCCTCCGGGGTCGACGCTCGTCCGGGTGACCCGGCCAGCCGCGTCGTAGGCGGTGGCGGTGGTGGTCCTGCCGCTACCCGTGACCCGCTGGGTGAGGTGGCCCGCGTCGTCGTAGGTGTTCTGCTGGAGCACCACGTTGCGCAGGGTGCCGTCGGTGTTGTGGTAGCCGTCGAGGTCGACCTCGGCGACCGTGTTGTCGTCGTTGTAGTAGGTGTGGGTGGTGCGCCCCATGGCGTCGGTGGCGGTGGCGGGGCGGCCGGCGGGATCGTAGCCGCGCGAGTCGACGACCTGCCAGCGCGGTGCGGTCGGGGTGGCGCTGCTGCCGGTGTAGTTGGTGACGGCGGTCTGCTGCAGCTGCCCCATGGGCGAGTGGCTGTAGCTGTAGGTGGTGCCGGCCGCGTCGGTCTGGGTGGCGACGTTGCCGTAGCGGTCGTAGGTGTACGAGGTCAGGTGGCCGCCGGGGTCCTTGACCTGCTTCACCCGGCTGGTGTCGGGTTCGTACGTCCAGGTGGTGGTGCGCGGCTGGTCGCCGCCGGTGGTGTCGGCGACGGTCTGGCTCACCTGGTTGCCGTCGACGTCGTAGGCGGTGGTGACCTGCCGTGTGTGCTTGGCGCCGGTGACGGCGTCGGTGGTGTAAGGGTCGGTGCGGGTGACCTGGTTGTCCTGGCCGTCCCAGGTGTAGTTGGTCTCCAGCATCCGGGGCGCGGAAGCGCTGCCGCCCGGGCAGTCGTCGCAGCCGTACGCCTGGCTGATGGTGCGGCCGAGGTTGTCGTAGCGGTAAGTGACCTTGGGGCGCAGCGGGGAGGTGACGGAGGCGACGTCGCCGTTGGTCCGGTAGGTGTAGGTGGTCTGTTGGTCGGCGGGGATCTTGTTCGGGTCGGGGTAGGCGGCCGCGTCGAGCAGGCCGGTCTGGGCCCGGACCAGTCCGGCCGGTACGGTTCCGCCGTCCTGGGCTTGGGTGGTGGCATCGGTGCGCAGGGTGTAGCTGATGCGGCCCCGGGGGAAGTCGGGCGTGGCCGGGGTGGTGGTGGAGGTCAGCTGGCCGTTGGCGTCGTAGGCGTAGCGGGTGGTGTAGGTGGTGTCGCCGGGGCCTGAGGACCGGGCGTCGCTGGAGGTCAGGATCTTGTCGTTGGCCGGGTTGAAGGGGTTGCCGGTGTCCAGGTAGTACGTGGCGTAGCTGGTCTGGCAGCTTCCGGCGCCGCGGCAGGTGGTGCGGGAGACGGTGTTGCCGCGGGCGTCGTGTCCGGTGGTGATGGTGTGGCCGTTCGGGTCGCTGACGGCGTAGAGGTACCCGGCGGTGTCGTAGCTGTAGCGGGTGGTGTTGCCGTAGCCGTCGCTGCGGGAGAGCAGGCGTGAGGAGCGGGTGTCGTACTGGTAGGTCAGGTTGTAGCCGGTCGGGTCGGTGACGACGGCGGTGGTGACGGGCGTGGCGGTGCCGCCGTCGCCCATGGACTTGTAATGGGTGGTGACGGTGTCCGGGTCGAGGCGGGTGCTGTAGTACGAGACTTCGGCGATGTTGCCGTTGAAGTGGTCGGCGCCGCCTCCGGGCCAGCCCCATCCGGTGGTGGTGCCGGCTCCGATGTAGACGTACGGCGTGCCGTTGAAGGTGATCTTGCGTCCGCTGGTGTCAGAGGCGCTGGCACGGCCGTCGATGTAGATGGTTTGGCCGCTGTCATCGGCAGCGAGGACCACCTGGTGCCACTTGCCGTCGTTGACGGTCCGGTCGGAGGTCATGACTGCACCCGAGCCCATCCAGAATTCACCGTGGATGCGGCCGTCCGAACCGACGTACAGCGCCGGGTTCCAGCTATTCCCCAGGGGGCCGCCCACCGGGAAGTCCTGGTAGCTGTACAGCGGTCCGCCGCTGGTGGTCTTGAACCACAGCTCGACGCTGGCTGGGCCGTGAACGGGTGCGGCGTCGGACGGGAGCTGGATCTGCGAGGTGGTGCCGTTGAAGACGGCCGACCTCTGGTTGGGGTCGTTGGAGGGGCCGTTGCCATTCAGTAGGACGTCGGTCAGGTTGCCGGTGTTGACGTCGGGGCGAGCGTCGCCGAGTTGGCTGGCGGCGTACCAGGAGCCGGACGGGTCGTTGAGGCGCCAGTAGCCGAGGGCGCTGTCCTGGATCACTTTGGTGCGGTAGGCGCTCGCGGCGTCCAAGCCTCCAATCACGGCGGTGGAGGTGGCGCGGTTGTAGTGGCCGGAGACCGTGTCCTTGGTGAGCCGGTATCGGTAGGTCGAGAAGTCAGCGATGGCGCCGTTGAAGTAGCCGACCTGGTCCGACGGCGGGTTGGGCCAGCCGCCGGTCCACCCGGCGCCGAGGTAGGCATAAGCCGAGCCGTTGTAGGTGATGGGCAGCGCCGTGGTGCTGGTCGCGGTGGGAGCACCGTCCAGGTAGAGGGTCTGGCCGGAGCCGTCGCCGGTCAGGGCGACGTGGTGCCATGCCCCGTCCGTGACGGTGTTGGCCGAGACCAGGGCGTTGTCGGCCGAGCCGGTCCACAGTGCACCGTGGAGCTTCTTGTCGGAGCCGATGTAGAGCGCCGGGTTCCAGTGATCAGTCGAGCCATTGATCGGCTTACCGTCGATCGGGAACGACTGGTGGCTGTACAGCACGCCGGGGGTGGTGGTCTTGAACCAGAGCTCGACGGTGGCCGCACCCCAGTGCTTGGGCGCGGTGTTGGGAGGCAGTTGGACGTACGCGTTGGCGCCGTTGAAGCCGGTGGCCGTGGAAGTGCCGGAGGCCCAGGGGCCGGATTGGCAGCAGGTGGTGTTGTGGTAGCTAGCTCGGTTCTGCGCCAGCGCCGCGGAGGAGATCAGCTCGGTGGCCTGGTTACCGGTGGTGTCGTCCATGCGCCAGTAGCCGGTCGGGTGGGCGTCGACGACGGCCGCGTCGTACTGGACGGCGCCACTGGTGGTGGCCAGCTGGTAGAGGCTCGCGACGGCCGTGCTGTCCATGCCGTGCGGGAAGGCGGCCACGTTCGAGATCTGGCCCTCGAAGTGGCCGGAGTCGTCGCCGGGGGCAGCGGGCCAGCCGAGGGAGACGGCGCCGGCGCCGACGAAGACGTGTTCGACGCCGTTGGGGGTGATGGTGCCGTCCAGCGGTCCGGCGCTCTGCGCACCGTCCACGTAGAGGCGTTGGGAGGTGGGGCTGTCGGCGGAGAGCAGGGCGAAGTGCCACTTGTCGTCGTTCACGGTGGCGGCACTGGCCATGGTGTGGGAGGCATCGCCGGTCCACAGCTGCGCGTGGAGCTTCCCGTCGGTGCCGACGTACAGGGCCGGGTTCCAGTGCAGGCCCCACTGGGTGTGGGGCGCGTTGACGGGGAAGGACTGGTAGCTCAGCAGGACGCCGGCGCTACTGGTCTTGAACCACATCCCGAGCGCTCCCGGGCCGGACTGGGGCGCGTAGGAGGCCGGCAGCTCGGCCCAGGAGGTGCTGCCGTTGAAGGAGGCGGATCCGGTGGAACCTGCCATGGGCCCCGCGGACCCGAGGGCGACATCGGAGTAGGTGCCGTTGTTGGGGGTCGGCCGCGGTGTGTAGATCTGGTTGGCGGCCTGCACGCCAGCGCCGTCGGACAGCCGCCAGTAGCCGCTCGGCCGGGAGCCCATGATCTGGCCCCGGTACTCCTGGGAGGAGCCGGACACGGTCGGGTTGTTGAGCTTCCAGGTGCCACCGTTCTCGTCGGTGACCTGGGATGCGCGGTCCTTGACGGTGTCGTAGGAGATGGCGAGTCGGGTCTTGCCGGAGGGGAGCTTCAGCCCAGACAGCTCGGTCGAGGGCTGGCTGCCAGCCAGCCACAGGGCCTGGACGGCCGGGGCACCGAGGGTTCGGTTGTAGAACGCGACGTCGCTGATGCTGCCGGAGAAGTAGCTCGCCCGGCCGGTGAAGTCACTGAACGGGCTGTCCTGCCACCAGGCACTGGTGAAGCCGCCGCCGACAGCACCAGCACGCTGCCCCGGCGCGAGGACCGGGCCGGCCAGCGTGCCCTGGGCCTGACCGTCGAGGTACAGCGTCTGGGAGGCCCCGGACGCCGACAGCATCGCGAAGTGCCACTGGCCGTCGTTGACCGCCTTGGACGACTGCATGGGGATGGACGAGCCAGCCCAGAACTTGCCGTGAAGTCTTCCGGAGGTCCCGACGTAGAGCGCGGGGGTGTAGTCCCCCGCCGTCGTACCGCTGCCGGGGAAGGTCTCCGTCTGGTAGCTGAACAGCACACCCGAGCCCGTGGTCTTGAACCAGAGCCCGACCGCCGCGTAGGACGAGGTGGACAGCTCGGTCTGCGGCAGCGTCACATAGCCCGTGTTTCCGTCGAAGCTCGCCGCCGTCGCGGAGCCCGCCGGCCCGGGAGTACCCAGGGTCACACCGTCGACGGAGTAGGTCGCATTGTCGTTGCCCTGGTTCTCGACCACCTCGCTGGCCGCGATGCGGC
>NZ_JAKNTA010000043.1 GCF_022288725.1 Kitasatospora sp. A2-31
GCCGCATCGCGGCCAGCGAGGTGGTCGAGAACCAGGGCAACGACAATGCGACCTACTCCGTCGACGGTGTGACCCTGGGTACTCCCGGGCCGGCGGGCTCCGCGACGGCGGCGAGCTTCGACGGAAACACGGGCTATGTGACGCTGCCGCAGACCGAGCTGTCCACCTCGTCCTACGCGGCGGTCGGGCTCTGGTTCAAGACCACGGGCTCGGGTGTGCTGTTCAGCTACCAGACGGAGACCTTCCCCGGCAGCGGTACGACGGCGGGGGACTACACCCCCGCGCTCTACGTCGGGACCTCCGGAAGACTTCACGGCAAGTTCTGGGCTGGCTCGTCCATCCCCATGCAGTCGTCCAAGGCGGTCAACGACGGCCAGTGGCACTTCGCGATGCTGTCGGCGTCCGGGGCCTCCCAGACGCTGTACCTCGACGGTCAGGCCCAGGGCACGCTGGCCGGCCCGGTCCTCGCGCCGGGGCAGCGTGCTGGTGCTGTCGGCGGCGGCTTCACCAGTGCCTGGTGGCAGGACAGCCCGTTCAGTGACTTCACCGGCCGGGCGAGCTACTTCTCCGGCAGCATCAGCGACGTCGCGTTCTACAACCGAACCCTCGGTGCCCCGGCCGTCCAGGCCCTGTGGCTGGCTGGCAGCCAGCCCTCGACCGAGCTGTCTGGGCTGAAGCTCCCCTCCGGCAAGACCCGACTCGCCATCTCCTACGACACCGTCAAGGACCGCGCATCCCAGGTCACCGACGAGAACGGTGGCACCTGGAAGCTCAACAACCCGACCGTGTCCGGCTCCTCCCAGGAGTACCGGGGCCAGATCATGGGCTCCCGGCCGAGCGGCTACTGGCGGCTGTCCGACGGCGCTGGCGTGCAGGCCGCCAACCAGATCTACACACCGCGGCCGACCCCCAACAACGGCACCTACTCCGATGTCGCCCTCGGGTCCGCGGGGCCCATGGCAGGTTCCACCGGATCCGCCTCCTTCAACGGCAGCACCTCCTGGGCCGAGCTGCCGGCCTCCTACGCGCCCCAGTCCGGCCCGGGAGCGCTCGGGATGTGGTTCAAGACCAGTAGCGCCGGCGTCCTGCTGAGCTACCAGTCCTTCCCCGTCAACGCGCCCCACACCCAGTGGGGCCTGCACTGGAACCCGGCCCTGTACGTCGGCACCGACGGGAAGCTCCACGCGCAGCTGTGGACCGGCGATGCCTCCCACACCATGGCCAGTGCCGCCACCGTGAACGACGACAAGTGGCACTTCGCCCTGCTCTCCGCCGACAGCCCCACCTCCCAACGCCTCTACGTGGACGGTGCGCAGAGCGCCGGACCGCTGGACGGCACCATCACCCCCAACGGCGTCGAACACGTCTTCGTCGGCGCCGGCGCCGTCTCCCTCGGCTGGCCCGCTGCCCCCGGCGACGACTCCGGCCACTTCGAGGGCCAGATCTCGAACGTGGCCGCCTTCCCGCACGGCATGGACAGCACGGCCGTCGCGAGCCTCTACCAGCTGGCCACCACCAGTGGCGCCGTCCAGTACGACGCGGCCGTCGTCGACGCCCACCCGACCGGCTACTGGCGCATGGACGACACCACCGGTAACCAGGCCACCGAGCTGATCTCCTCCGCGGCGCTGGCGCAGAACCGAGCTAGCTACCACAACACCACCTGCTGCCAATCCGGCCCCTGGGCCTCCGGCACTTCCACGGCCACCGGCTTCAACGGCGCCAACGCGTACGTCCAACTGCCTCCCAACACCGCGCCCAAGCACTGGGGTGCGGCCACCGTCGAGCTCTGGTTCAAGACCACCACCCCCGGCGTGCTGTACAGCCACCAGTCGTTCCCGATCGACGGTAAGCCGATCAATGGCTCGACTGATCACTGGAACCCGGCGCTCTACATCGGCTCCGACAAGAAGCTCCACGGTGCACTGTGGACCGGCTCGGCCGACAACGCCCTGGTCTCGGCCAACACCGTCACGGACGGGGCATGGCACCACGTCGCCCTGACCGGCGACGGCTCCGGCCAGACCCTCTACCTGGACGGTGCTCCCACCGCGACCAGCACCACGGCGCTGCCCATCACCTACAACGGCTCGGCTTATGCCTACCTCGGCGCCGGGTGGACCGGCGGCTGGCCCAACCCGCCGTCGGACCAGGTCGGCTACTTCAACGGCGCCATCGCTGACTTCTCGACCTACCGATACCGGCTCACCAAGGACACGGTCTCCGGCCACTACAACCGCGCCACCTCCACCGCCGTGATTGGAGGCTTGGACGCCGCGAGCGCCTACCGCACCAAAGTGATCCAGGACAGCGCCCTCGGCTACTGGCGCCTCAACGACCCGTCCGGCTCCTGGTACGCCGCCAGCCAACTCGGCGACGCTCGCCCCGACGTCAACACCGGCAACCTGACCGACGTCCTACTGAATGGCAACGGCCCCTCCAACGACCCCAACCAGAGGTCGGCCGTCTTCAACGGCACCACCTCGCAGATCCAGCTCCCGTCCGACGCCGCACCCGTTCACGGCCCAGCCAGCGTCGAGCTGTGGTTCAAGACCACCAGCGGCGGACCGCTGTACAGCTACCAGGACTTCCCGGTGGGCGGCCCCCTGGGGAATAGCTGGAACCCGGCGCTGTACGTCGGTTCGGACGGCCGCATCCACGGTGAATTCTGGATGGGCTCGGGTGCAGTCATGACCTCCGACCGGACCGTCAACGACGGCAAGTGGCACCAGGTGGTCCTCGCTGCCGATGACAGCGGCCAAACCATCTACATCGACGGCCGTGCCAGCGCCTCTGACACCAGCGGACGCAAGATCACCTTCAACGGCACGCCGTACGTCTACATCGGAGCCGGCACCACCACCGGATGGGGCTGGCCCGGAGGCGGCGCCGACCACTTCAACGGCAACATCGCCGAAGTCTCGTACTACAGCACCCGCCTCGACCCGGACACCGTCACCACCCATTACAAGTCCATGGGCGACGGCGGCACCGCCACGCCCGTCACCACCGCCGTCGTCACCGACCCGACCGGCTACAACCTGACCTACCAGTACGACACCCGCTCCTCACGCCTGCTCTCCCGCAGCGACGGCTACGGCAACACCACCCGCTACAGCTACGACACCGCCGGGTACCTCTACGCCGTCAGCGACCCGAACGGCCACACCATCACCACCGGACACGACGCCCGCGGCAACACCGTCTCCCGCACCACCTGCCGCGGCGCCGGAAGCTGCCAGACCAGCTACGCCACGTACTACCTGGACACCGGCAACCCCTTCAACCCGGCCAACGACAAGATCCTGACCTCCAGCGACGCCCGGTCCTCAGGCCCCGGCGACACCACCTACACCACCCGCTACGCCTACGACGCCAACGGCCAGCTGACCTCCACCACCACCCCGGCCACGCCCGACTTCCCCCGGGGCCGCATCAGCTACACCCTGCGCACCGATGCCACCACCCAAGCCCAGGACGGCGGAACCGTACCGGCCGGACTGGTCCGGGCCCAGACCGGCCTGCTCGACGCGGCCGCCTACCCCGACCCGAACAAGATCCCCGCCGACCAACAGACCACCTACACCTACCGGACCAACGGCGACGTCGCCTCCGTCACCTCCCCGCTGCGCCCCAAGGTCACTTACCGCTACGACAACCTCGGCCGCACCATCAGCCAGGCGTACGGCTGCGACGACTGCCCGGGCGGCAGCGCTTCCGCGCCCCGGATGCTGGAGACCAACTACACCTGGGACGGCCAGGACAACCAGGTCACCCGCACCGACCCTTACACCACCGACGCCGTCACCGGCGCCAAGCACACACGGCAGGTCACCACCGCCTACGACGTCGACGGCAACCAGGTGAGCCAGACCGTCGCCGACACCACCGGCGGCGACCAGCCGCGCACCACCACCTGGACGTACGAACCCGACACCAGCCGGGTGAAGCAGGTCAAGGACCCCGGCGGCCACCTGACCTCGTACACCTACGACCGCTACGGCAACGTCGCCACCCAGACCGACGCGGCCGGCACCACCTACAGCTACAGCCACTCGCCCATGGGGCAGCTGCAGCAGACCGCCGTCACCAACTACACCGGCAGCAGCGCCACCCCGACCGCACCGCGCTGGCAGGTCGTCGACTCGCGCGGCTACGATCCCGCCGGCCGCCCCGCCACCGCCACCGACGCCATGGGGCGCACCACCCACACCTACTACAACGACGACAACACGGTCGCCGAGGTCGACCTCGACGGCTACCACAACACCGACGGCACCCTGCGCAACGTGGTGCTCCAGCAGAACACCTACGACGACGCGGGCCACCTCACCCAGCGGGTCACGGGTAGCGGCAGGACCACCACCGCCACCGCCTACGACGCGGCTGGCCGGGTCACCCGGACGAGCGTCGACCCCGGAGGCCTCAACCTCACCACCACGTACACCTACGACGTGGCCGACCGTCCGACCAGTGTGGTCAGTACCGGCGGCGGGGACGCGAGCTCGACCCAGATCGACTACGCCTACGACGTCACCGGGAACGTGCTCAAGCAGACCGCCCGCAACCAGCCCGCGGACTCGGTGGTGGCGTATGGCTACAACAGCCGCGGGCTGCGCACCAGCACCACCAGTCCGAACGGCAACGCGGTCGGCGCCGACCCCTCCGCGTACACCAGCAGCGTCGGGTACGACGAGGCCGGTCGGCCCACCGTCACCACCGGCCCGCTGTTCAGCGCGGAGTCGTACGACCCGACCAGCCGCGGAAGCAAGCCGCAGCAGGTCCGGCCGATCAGCCGGACTGGCTACGACACCTACGGCCAGGTCACCTCCCAGGTCGACCCGCTGGGCAACACCGTCACCAACACCTACGACCTGGACGGCCACCAGATCGCCGTGGCCGGCGCCGCCTACACCGACCCGCAGTCCGGCGCCAAGGTCACGCCGACCTCCACGGTCGAGTACGACGCACTCGGCCGGCCCGTCAGGACCGTCGTCGACCCGACCGGTCTCAAGCTGACCAGCACCATGCGGTACGACCAGTTCGGCAACGTGGTGCAGACCACCCTCCCGGCGAGCGGAGGTGCCACCGCACCGACCGTCACCAAGTCCTACGACCTTGACGGCGAACTGCTCTCCAGCACCGGCCCGACAGGCGCGGTCAGCCAGTCCACCTACGACGACCTCGGAAGGCGCATCACCAGCACCCAGCTGGAGCGCTACCCCGCGGTGGCGGCCTACACCAGCACCTTCACCTGGGACGACGCGGGCAACCAGCTCAGCTCCACCCTGCCGGGCGGTGCCGTCAGCAAGGTGAACTACAACGCTGTCGGCCAGGTGCTCAGCGCCACCGACGCGACCGGCGTCACCGTCCGCTTGGCCTACGACGGCCTCGGCCGGACCAGCCGGGTGACCAGGGCCGACGGGACCGCGACCGTCACCGGCTACGACCGGCTCGGGCGGACAGTGAGTACGACCGATCTGGACACCGCAGGGGCCTCCGTGGCCACCCAGTACGCTACGTACGACCCGGAGGGGAACGTCGTCAGCGCCACCGACAAGGTGGCGAGCAGCGCCGACATCGCCGCTCACTCGCGGCAGTTCAGCTACAATGCGGCTGGCCTGGCGGTCCAACAGGTCGAACCGGTCGCCGCCGGGCAGACGATCACCACATCGGTCGGCTATGACGCTGGCGGGCGCAAGACGCGCTGGACCAACGGGAAGAACGTTGCGGTGTACTACACCTACAACTCCCTCGGGCTCCCCGAGTCGACGGTCGAACCGCCGACCACCGCCCACCCGAGCGCCGCCGAAGGCCTGTTCACCACCAGCTACGACGCGGCCGGACGAGCCGTCACGCTGACCGAGCCGGGTGGCGTGGTTCGCCGCCGCAGCTACGATGGCGCGGGCAACCTGATCCAGGAGAGCGCCACGGGCGCCGAGGTGGCGACCCCGGACCGCACCCTCGGCTACGACGCCGCCGGCCGCCTGATATCCGTCGGCACTCCCGGCACCACCCCGGACACCTACACCTACAACGATCGCGGCCAACTGCTCACCGCCGCGGGTCCCGGCGGCGCCGGCAGCTACACCTACAACGGCGACAGCCGGATGACCGCCCGCACCGACGCGGCCGGCACCACCGCCTTCGGCTACAACGCCGCCGGTCAGATCACCAGTGCGACCGACCCGTTGACCGGCGCCACCGTCGGATTCGACTACGACACGGCCGGTCGCCTCACCACCGAGCGCTACGGCACCGGTGGCGGCAGCCGCAGCTACGGCTACGACAACCTCGGCCGACTGCGCGACGACACCGTCAAGAACCCGGCCGGGGCAACGGTCGCCTCGATCGGCTACAGCTATGACGTCAACAGCCGGATCACCAGCAAGACCACCACCGGCACCGTGGGGGCCGCCAGCAACCAGTACGGCTACGACCTCGCGGGACGCCTCACCAACTGGAACAACGGCACCATCGCCACCGCGTACACCTGGGACGCGGCCGGCAACCGGATCTCCGCCGGCGGCGTCACCTCCAGCTTCGACGAGCGCAACGAGCTGCTGAACGACGGCACCACAACGTACAGCTACTCGGCCCGTGGCACCCTCACCGGTAGCACTGCCCAGGGCTCACAGCCCAAGGACGTCCAGTTCGACGGCTTCGACCGGATGGTCAAGGAAGGGCCGTCCACGTACACGTACGACTCGACCGACCGCGTCGTTCGGAGCGGGAACACCGCCTTCACCTACGACGGCGGCTCCAATAACGTGGTCACGGACGGCACCGCCAGCTACACCCGCACCCCCGGCGGCAGGCTCCTGGGCACGGCTGCTACCGGAGCAACGCCCAACCCCCGCCTAGTGATCAGCGACCAGCACTCCGACGTGGTCGCCACCATTGACCCCGCCGCCAAGGGCGTCGCCGGCTCCACCGCTTACGACCCCTTCGGCAAGCCCACGGCCAGCGCCGGTGCCACCAACTCGCTCGGATATCAAAGCGGTTGGACCGACCCCGCCTCGGGTGACGTCAACATGGCCGCCCGCTGGTACCGACCCGGCAGCGGCACCTTCGCCTCGCGCGACTCCTGGCAGCTGGGCACCACCCCGTCTATCCAGGGGAACCGGTTCACGTACGGCAACGGCGACCCGATCGACTCGACGGACCCGTCGGGGCACAACCCCTGCGAGACCATTCGACACTGGGTGCCGTGGCGCATCCCGCTTGTGTGCATCCCCGACCTGCCTATAAAGCTCCCGTATGGTTCGGAGGATTTCCGAGGCGGGTTCTCCGACGGGCCGCGGATTGACTGCGACAAGTACTGGTGGACGACTGACTGCGGCGGCTCCGGCTATCGGCCAGCTCCCTCGGTAACAACTGAACTGAACAGGACAATCACATCCACAAGTGACCTGAGGAGAATCCCCCGCGGAGGCGGCTCAGGTGACGGAGCCCCCCGCAACACGGGCCCGCACAATCGTCGCCCCGGCCCAGGCAGGCCTTCCGGCCCGAGCAGGCCTTCCGGTCCAACCTTGCCCAGGCCCAAGCCGCCGGCCGATACCCGCCCGATCAACGACAACGACCGCCCGCACGCTGGCCCCAGTGCGATTGACTTCTTCACGGACACCGTCGTGACCGTCGGCACCGCTGTCGTCACCACCGTGGTGGTGGAGGGCACCCCGGTGGTGGTCGGCGCTGTCACCCTCGTCGGCTCTGGGGTCGTCGCCGGTACCGAGGCCCTAATCGACGTAGCTGACGACCTGCTCACCGAACCGAAGCCAGAGCCCCGCGGAAGGCCAGCGCCCGCGCCAGATGACGACTCCGGTGACTGTCGAAATGGCTTCGGTGGCGGGTGGCGCAAGTACTCGCCGGTTGACCAGGCGAATGGCTCTCGTGCCACCGGCGCGGAGGCGTGCCTTACTAAGGATTTCATCGACAACACCCCTGGGGGCGATGTCGTATCGTCCGGCAATAAGGCGGTGACCCCGCCCGCCTATGCTTGGGCGGCAGGATATGCGTACAAGCTCGGCAACGGTCCGGCGTGGAAATGGCGAAACAATTGCCACCTGCTGGCCAGCTCGCTTGGCGGGGAGGGGGCGATCTACGAGAACCTCGCTACCTGTGCCCGCACGGCGAACTCAACGCGTATGGACACAAGAGGGCCGGAGAACCCAAAGGGGAACATGGCAAAGTATGAGGCGCAGGTAAAGCGTATTCTGGACGATCCCGCGCATTATCCGGGCGCAGTAGTTCACTATCAGGTAACCCCGAAGTATGACGGAAGCAGGGTGGTTCCGACCGATTTCCACATGGAGGCAACCCTGTACATGCCGGGTGCCGGTACCTCCCGCCTGTTTAAGGTTGACGTACCTAACGAGATGTACAGTCTCAAGGACGGACAATGGCACAATATGGGCAACGATGCCCCGACACGATGGGAGCCGTAGAGTGAATGACGGTCAGTCCAACACGCTTGCAGCTATGTCGGCTATCAGGGAGCTGCTGTCATGTATCGGGCCGACCTGCGGGGACTCTGTCGACTGGGGTGCCGCAGAGAAGCTGTACGGGAAACCCTTCCCCGGTGACTACCAGGCTTTCGCGGCCGCCTTCGGCGGCGGCTCGATCGAGCAGGTGGTAGGAATCCGCATGCCCGCGGTCACTCCGGACGAACTGCACGGGAATACAGTGTCGAGGATCTCCGAAGCAGCGCTCGCGGACGAGGCGGTGAACAGGTGGCGTCCCTCCGAGCAGGGCCGCCACCGGCTGGAGGACCTGCTCATCTGGGGGGAGACAGCCGCGGCCGACACCCTCTGCTGGATCACGGCGGATCCGGACCCGGACCGCTGGCCAGTCGCGGTGTACTCGCGTGGGAACCTTGAGTGGTCGGTATACTCGTGCGGTATGGCCGAGTTCCTGCTCAAGCTTCTGCGCAACGAGTGGCAGCCATGGCCGATCAGCGATGCCTCTCTCCAGGACATGGCGGACCCGCGCTTCCTGCACGACAAGGACGAGGCGGCGGGATGGGAGTCGGGCAGCGACCCCTGGGAGTGAAGGCAGCGCCTCACGAGAGGCGCTGTCGACTCGCTTCGAGCCAACCCCTGTCAAGAAACGAATCCCAAACCGGGAGACATGGCTGCCACTCGAACGCCGTGCGCATCGTTCGGGTGATCGGTTCGCGGCCAGCGCATGGAAGAAGGGCCTCTTGCGTAGTTCGGTGATGTCGAGTCAACGAACAGCCAGGAGGCCCTCGTGCGTCACCCTGGCGTGCCAGCCATGCTGCCCGGCGCCGAGAAGGACCTGACCGCGTGCAAGCCAAGCTGGCGAAAGCCGCCGCCACGATGGGCATGGAGATCTCCGACCGGATCGGCCTGTCCTGCCACGTCTTCCGCCGTGCCGGTTCGGCCGGCGGCCCGAAGGCGTCGGTGCAGGTCCCCATCGCGCCGTGGCTGGGGCTGGGCGACGGCCGACCTCCGGAAGTGCGCCAGTGAACCGCGGGCCGAGCGTCATGCGGACCAGATCGGACAGATCCTACTCGCACCGGATCGGCCTCCAGCGGCGTGGCGCGCAGTGCCTTTGCGCGGTGGCCCGGTGACCCCGCTTCGCGGCGCCACCGACAGGAGGAGGAAGGCGGGTGAGTTGGGGCCCGGAAGGGTGACAGGCTCGGCAACGCCGGCGGGTCCGCGCCCGGCCCTCGGCCTACTGCCATCTCATTCCGAGTTGGGTGAGGCGTTCGGCGCGGGTGGTGGGGATGGTGGCGCGGCGGTTGCGGCTGTTGGCGATGAACAGGCCGAGGCTGATCTCCACCACGGTGCCGTCGTCGAGTGCGAGGGTTTCTTTGTGTTTGCGGGGGACGTTCAGGTGGCCCTCGCGGGCCCGGTACTGGGCGGCGGCGGCGAGGTTCCGGGCCTCTTTCTCCGCGTGCGTCACCTTCCCTGCCGGCTTCTGCTCGGCGGGAAGCGGCACGATTCCGAGGACGTGCTCCAGCACCCACTGCTGCGCCGGGGCGAGCTTGTCCCAGCCGACCTGCTGCGCGCGCCCCCACCCGGCGAGGTCTTCGCCCTGGACGACGACGCTGCCCGGCGCGGCGCCGGCCAGGGTCCCGCCGTCCTTGACGTGCCGCCAGGCGAGGGTGAAGCACCGCTGCCACTCCACCGACCAGGTGGGGCACCACGCGGGGTCGATCTCGTCCAGCGCGGCTTTGCGGTCGGCGCTCAGCGCCCCGGTCCAGTCCAGGCCGGTCTCCCCGGCCTCAGCGCGGCGCTGGAGCGCCTCGGTGCGCCGCTGGGCAGTGCGCAGGTTCTTCATGATGGTCCCGACGGGCCGACCGCCCCAGACGGCTTCGTTAGGCGGGCAGGCGTGTCCGTGTTCGGCCGCGTACCCGGCCACCGCGGTGAGGTTGTCGGTGAAGGCGGTGTCGAACGCCGACCAGACCATGCCCAGCTCGTCGAGCTCCTTGATGCGCTCCGGGTCGAGGACGTCGGCGGCCTTGTAGCGGCGCTGGTCGGCCACCCACACCCCGAGCCGGTGCCCGGACGGCGCGACGTAGGCGTACGGGACCTTCACATCCCCGAATGCCTTCCGGTAGGCGCGCAGCTCTTCCAGGCCCCGCCGGAACTCGGCCCGCTCCGGCTCCAGCACCCGGGTACGGATGAACGCGGCGATTACCGCTGGATCCCGCTGAGTGGAGAACTGCAGCAGCTGCGCCTCGCCGCCGGCGGAGCGGAACTCCTCCACCTCCCCGGCGTGCCGAGGCTCGCGGGGGGGCCGGGTCTCGGACTGGGGCAGGGCCAGGCGTTCGACGGCGGCCGCGTCGTGGGCTCGTAGGGCCATGAGGAGCTTGCTCAGCCCGTCGTAGGCCCGGGAGGTCAGCAACTGGTCGCCGTTCTCGCCAGCCCCGAGGAGAACGGGCACCACGATGGTGGCCACCTTGCCGCTACCCGGCTTCATGCGCAGCGCCCGCCCGACGGCCTGGACCAGATCCACCATCGACCCGCGCACGTCCGCGAAGAACACCGCGTCGCAGTCGAAGGTGTCCACGCCCTCCGACAGCACTTTTACCGAGGCCAGGACATAGCGCAGCAGCCGCCACCCGTCCTCCCGGATCAGGGAGGCGAACGTGCCCAGCACGGCCCGCCGCTCGGCCGACGTGTGCTCGGCCTCCAGCCACGTCGTGCCGACCAGCGCCGGATCCGGGTGCAAAGCAGGGTCCTGCTCCCACAGCAGCCGGGCGACGTCGCCCAGGCCGGTGCTGAGCGCCCTCGCCTCGGCGACCATGTGGTGGAAGGACAGCACCCGGCTCAGGTCCCACTCCGCGCAGGCGGTCAGCAGGGCGGTCTGGAGGGCCGCGAGGCGGGCGCCCCGGTACTCCACCGACATCTCGTGCGCACCGCGCTGCTCCAGGCCCTGGAGGACCGGGTCGGACACGTCCACGCACACGATCCGGTAGGGGGCGATCACGCCGTCGGAGATCGCGGTGCCGAGGGGGTAGTCGTGGGCGACGGGCCCGAACAGCGTCTCGTCGTCCATGGACGCGATGAGCTCGGCCGTCTCGATGCCGGCCGTTCCGGTCCCGGCCGCCGCCCGCAGCCGATCGGTCTCCTTCATGGCCCACAGCCGCGGGGTGGCCGTCATGAACAACCGCCGTTCACACGGAATCCGGGTGTTGTCCAGGATCGCCGCCCACGGCCGCCCCGCCAGGCCACTCACCCGGTGCGCCTCGTCCACGATCGCGAGCGAGAACGGCTCCAAGCCCTCCTGGTGGGCCTTCTCCAGGTGCCCGAGGCCCAGGCTGGCGTACGTGGCGAACACCGTCACCTTGCCGGGCCCGGCCGTCCACTTCATCAGCTCGGCCGGGTCGGTGGTGCATCGTAGGCCCACCGGCTGCTCGTTGCCCGTCAGCGAGCAGAGCCCGACCATCTGCCCCCCGCGCCCCTCCCGCTGCCAGACCTCCACCGTCTGCTCCAGGAGCGGCAGCGAGGGCACGATCACCAGCGTCCGCTCGGCGTGGAGCCGCGAGGCGACGTGCACGGCCGTGAGCGACTTGCCCGAGCCCGTCGCCGCGCGGATCTGGCACCGCAGCCCCTCCGGCGGCACCAGACCCGACGCTGGCAGCGTCAGAAGTCGTACTGCCGAATCGCAAGCCTCTTCCTGGTGCGGACGCAGCTTTTTCATCATGACGGCGATTTCCCTTCCCCGGAAATTGTGAGACGCAGAGACGAACTAGAACCGAGCCTTTTAACGATCCCAGCTATTCAGCGAACCCCAGGACGTGACCCCACTGGAGCCTGGCCTGGCGCAGGTCAGTCCACGCCGCGTCCCAGTGCCGTGAGCCCCGCCCCTGGGAGCGGATCAACAGCATCAGGGCCACTATCCTGCCCTCCAGCACGTCCAGCTCCGCCTCCTGTTCAGCCGTCAGCCCCGCGACGTCTCCCGCAGAGGCCCCGTCACCAACGGGTGCGTTGACCAGGCCATCCCCGCCGTTCACCACGTTTCCCTCCGCGTTCTCTAGAGCCGATTTCTGCGGGCCCTTTTCAGAGCACTGAACCCGGGCGATCCTGCCGATTACAGGGGCACCCGGAGCCTGTCTAGCAATCCAGAGTCTAGCGGGCTGCTGTCTTTGATGCACGAGAACGGGCGAAGCCCGCCCCCTCCACCATCCCAACGAGTGACCCCACCCCATGACCACCCATCACCTCCCCACCCACCCAGGCGCGAAGCGCCCCACCCCCACCCACCAAGGACCGAAAGCCCCCACCCTGACACCCACCCAACTCCGCAGCGAAGCGCGGAGTTTACCCACCATCCAACCCCACCCAACCACCC
>NZ_JAKNTA010000044.1 GCF_022288725.1 Kitasatospora sp. A2-31
CCGTTGTCCGGCCACATGCCGTAGCCGCTCTGGGTGTCGAGGGTGCCGTTGCCGAGCCCCTTCCACAGGAGCAGGTTCCCGTCCGACAGCTTCCCGGCGACGTCCGCCCTGCCGTCACCGTCGAAGTCCAGGCGGAGCTTCGGGGGCTTGGGCGGCACCACGTCGTCCACGATGCTGTTGTTGCGCACCGGGAAGAACTCGCCGTGGCCGGAGAAGTAGGGGTAGGGGATCGTCCGGTGGTGAACGCCGGATCCGGTGAACTCGTAGGCGACGTAGGAGGTCTGGCTGGCGTCGGTCCAGTGGTCGAAGAGGGCGACGTGGCCCTGTGCGCCGGTGGCGGGGTTGAGGAGTGCATCGCCCGCCTTGAGGTCGCTCTTGCTGATCCTGGACGCCACGCCTGAGGGCAGGAATCGGTCGGTAGTCAGGCCGCCACCGGCCGTGGAGAGCTTCCACGCCATCGAGACGTAGCCGGAGCAGTCCTGGCGGTAGCCGTCGTGGTAGGTGGTCCAGCTGTACTTCAGGCCCAGCGGGACCCAGGATTCGGCCCGGGCGAGCGCCTCGGAGCGAGTGACGGCGGGGCTCGCGGTCAGCGCCGGCGCTCCGCTCTCCGTGGGCTGCTTGGCGAAGGTCGGCTGGCCCGCCCCGCCCTTGTCGTGGTCCTCGGGTGAGGTAACGGCATCGGCCGCTGACTCAGGCCGGGCAGCGTGGGCGGCCGGGACGGTGCCGAGGGCCAGGACGGAGAGGGCTATCGAGACGAGCACGGACGTCGTACGCAGAGCAGCACGCTGAGCGGACATGGGTTCCCCCTGACTGTTGCCGGATCGGGCTGGCGATTTAAATCGCCAGCGCAGCCACCCTACGAGATCATCCACGCCCACACAATCACCTTCCGGTACGCGCTCTGAGCCAAGGTGCGTTCGAAAAAGGCCGTTTGACGCGGCGTCCGATGACCAAGCACGTCATAGGGGGAAGTGGCTAGTTAAATCATCGCTTGTGGCGATCGCGATAGTGTGGCGGCACCCGATCGGAGGCGAGAGACGTGCATGCAGGCGAGCCGGAGAGCCCTGGCGCGGACGGTGCCGCGGACCGCAGCCCGGGCCGTGCCGCTCTCATCGCCGACAAGATCGACGCGCTGATCACCCGCGAGGCGGCCAGAGCCGGCGGCCGGGCCCCGACCTACCGTGAACTGGCCGAGCGGATCAACCGGATCGCCGGGCACGACGTCATCTCCAAGGACACGATCCGCAACCTGCACCACGGCGTGACGCAGAAGGGCCAGACGCCGAACCCGACCGTCGAGACCCTGGACTGGCTCGGCCGCGGCTTCGGCATCCGGCAGGGCGCCGCGTACTTCCTCGACGACGCGCGGACGGCCGCCGTCGACGAGCAGCTGGAGCGACTGGAACAGCTCGGCGAGCTCCGGCAGGCACTCGGCAACAACGACGTCGTCAACCTCGTCCAGCGCGCCTCGGGCCTGTCCGACGGCAGCCTCCACATGCTGCTCGCCCTGGCGGACCGCCTCAAGAGCCTGGAGGAGGGGGCGGCCGACCAGGGCGGCCCCGGGGCGCAGGGCGAGCGGTGAACGCCGGGACGGCCACCGGGTGACAGGCCTGCCGCCTGCCACCCGCCGCCTGCGTCTGCCTTGCCGCCCGTTGCCTGCCGCCTGCCGCCTCGCGAAGGAACGTTTCATCACCATGGCACTCCCCCGAGGGCTCCGTAAGCGCTGCGAGGGCATCCTGGCCGACCTCGACCTGCCCGCCCCCTTCACCGTCGAGGACTTCCGTGCCTCGCTGGAGCGGCGCCGCGGCCGGCCGATCGTCATGGAGCCCCTGCCGTCGCTGGGACGCGACGCCCCGTGCGGGCTCTGGATCGCCCTGCCCAGCATCGACGTCATCCTCTACGAGCAGCGCACCACCCCCGCCCACCAGGACCTGATCAAGCTCCACGAGCTCGGCCACGTCGTCTGCGGGCACACCGGCGTCCTCGAACTCCAGCACCTCACCGGACTGATGCCGGACCTGACCCCCGAGTTCATCGCCCAGGCCATGGGGGTGGGCCGCACCAGCTACACCACCGTCGAGGAGCAGGAGGCCGAGATGATCGCCCTCCTGCTGGCCGACCTCGCGAGCACCGACCGCCCCAGCCGGGACCGGGCGTGCACCGCCGCGTCGAGTCGGCTGACCGACAGCCTCCTCCACCCGATACAACCGCTCCGCCGGCGGCGGCGAAACTGATGCGCCCGCTCTTCTCCCTCCTGAGCGCCGCGCTGCTCTGGGCCGCCACCCTCTGGCGGGCCCCGTCCGTGTTCCGTTCCCCCTCCACGCCCGCCTCGCGCGCGCTGTGGGCCACCCTGGCGACCATGGCCCTCGCTCTCAGCACCCGGCTGCCGGCGATCGCGCGCTTCATGGGGGCGGCCACGGGAGTCCCGGAGATCTCCGTCCTCGCCAGGAACCTCCTCGGCCTCGCCACCGCCGTCTTCCTGCTCGACTACGTCCACGCCGTCCACGGCCGCCCCGGTCAGCTCCTCGGCTCGGCCCGGCTGCGGCACCGACTCGCCTTCGCGGCCGGGCTGGCTCTGACGGTGCTGTTCGTCGGCTTCTTCAACCACGACGCGATCAACGCCGACCACATCGACGCCTACTGCGGCGACCCGGCCGTCCGGCTGTACCTCGCCGTCCACTACCTCTTCCTCGGCACGGCCACGGCGCTCGCCGCCCACCTGTTCTGGACGAACCGGCTCTCCGTGCCGCGCGGCCTGCTGCGCGCCGGCGTGCGGCTGCTGGCCGCGGGCTGCGCCGTCGGATTCGGCCACACCGTCTACCGGGTGGTGGTCCTCACCCGGCACGGGAACGCGCCGCCCGACCCGGTGACCGGCCGCCCCGTCCCGGTCGACGACGCCGTCGCCGAACTCCTGCCCGCCGTCGGGGCCCTGCTGCTGGTCCTCGGCATCTCCATGCCGGCGCTGCGGATCGCGCTCCGCTACGTCTACGACCAGAGCGCGATGTGGCGCCTCCACCCGCTCTGGTCCGACCTGGTCCGCGCGGTGCCGCACGTGGTGTTCGGCACCTCGCGCGGACGTGTGCGCGAGCTGTTCGCCTACGGCGACCGGTCGTTGGACCTCGCCCACCGGGCCTTCGAGATCCGGGACGCAGCCCTCGCCCTGAGGGACACCGTGCCCGCGCCGACCCCGCCGGCCACACCCCCGCACCCGGCCGGCCCGACCGGGTGCGCCACGCCCGACGAGGGGGCCGCGGCGGCCGCCGAGGCGCAGTGGCTGCGCGCCGCACTGCACCACCAGGCCCACGGGCAGCCACCGGCCGGTGGCATGCCCCTGGAGCCCGACCATCCGGGCTGCTTGACGCCGCGTGAGGAGATCGCCTGGCTGCTCAAGGTGGCCTCCGCCTACCGCCGTCTGCCACCGCCCCGGCACCTGACGCCTTCACCCGTCCGGGCCTGACGTCTCTCGTGCGCCCCTGCCGCGCGTCGGCGGTGTTCGAAGCCAATGATCATGGCCTGCAGACCGGCGTCGAACACCGCCGGTGGTAGGCGAGCGCCCTCGCAGCGGATCCGCAGGAGTACGCCGTGCGTCATGGCGGATCCGCGGCGTGACGGGGTGCCTACCGGTGGGAGGGAGTCACCGGGCCCCGGGCGATCAGGACGTCGGCTTCGTGGTGCCAGCCGAGGGAGGAGTAGAGGCGCTGCCCTTCCTCACTGGCGATGAGAAGACCGGTACGGGCGCCCTGGGCCACGGCGGCCTGCGCCAGAGCGCTCATCATCGCGCGGCCCAGGCCGCGCCGGCGGTGCGCCGGCTCCGTCTCGATGCGGTCGGCGATCGCATCGGCGCCGACCACGGCGATGACACCGCGCGCCGCCACCTCCCCGGAGGGGTCGTGGAGGGAGACGACCGTGACGGGTCCCTCCGTACGGACCTCGCACGCGTACGGCGCGGCGGGCGCGTGCTGCGGGTGACCGGTCAGATCGGTCGTCATGAGCCACTCGGACCGGTGGAGCAACTCCAGTCCGGCGGCGCGGACGACGGCTTCGACGGCGTCCGGGCGCAGCGTGGGTACCGTGAGCCAGGTGGTCTGCCTCGCGGCGGCGACGGCTGTCGCCAGCCGTGCCAAGGATGCCGGCTCCTCATCCGCCCGCAGCGCGAACACCTCGACCTCACGGCCGGGTTGGTCGCATTCGGATCGCAGGCCGTCCCCGGCGAGCCCGACCGGCTCGGCCTCGGGCAGGGAGCGAGCCACGGTCCAGCCGTTCAGCCAACGTCGCATCGGCTCTGATTCGATCTTCGTCATACGGCGATGAGAACACGGCCGCAACCGGGTGGGCGAGCGAACGGGCCATCCCCGTGGTCCGCCGCGGGGCGGCGCCGCCCCGCGCGGCCACCGGCCGGCCTCCGCCCGCCGGGGAGTCTGCCGTCAGGAGGCGAGCGCGGACGTGCGGGCGGTCGCCAGTTCGTCCACCAGCCGTGCCACCCGCCCGTTGCGCCTCCTCCCCCACCCGTAGCCCGCCAGCATCGACAGCTGATCGCCCTTGCCGGACGCCAGCGCCAGTTCCGGAACGTCGGAGGAGAACAGCGTGCCCGAGACGACGGCGGACTTCACCCCGGCGACCTCGGACCACGGGTAGGAGCGCGAGGTCAGCAGCCCGCTGTACTTCACCCCGGCGGCTCCGAACGACACCCCGGACATCGGGGCCCGGACCGTCAGGACCGCGCCCGGAACGCCCGTCAGGACAAGGGGGATGAGATCGTCGGCTCTGGTGGAATCCGCCGCCACGGAGGCGGCGATCATCAGACAGACGAGCCCGATTGCGAGATAGGCGAGCGCCCAGGGGCTACGCCTCTTTCGTACCGCTCCCCCGCTTCCGTCGTGCACGGTCCCGCCCCCTCGCGTCGGAAGATCCCATCATGGCCGATCGCCCGCGCGCTCGGGAGCCGTTGCGAGGTCCGGCCGTTGGGGCCTAGAGCAAGCCGCCGAGGTGGACGCGGTAGACGATGGTGACGCCGTCGGTGCTCACCTCGGTGCAGAGTTCGCGGCGGTCGATCAGCCAGCCGTTCGTCTCGCACCGCTGCCGGGGTCGGAGCCGGTCGGCGGCCTGCGCCGTCGGCACGCCGGGCGGGCCCGCGAGGTAGAGCGTGCGCCAGCAGGTGGCGCCGTGGCCGTTGCCGCAGTCCTGGCCGGTGCCGGTGACGGTGTAGCCGGGTGGTGGCTGCGGCACGGCCTTCGCGGACGGGACGTCCGCCTCGTGGAAGATCACGAGCGCCAGCAACGGGGTCGCGGCGAGGACGAGGGCCAGTTGGCCGTGGAAGGCGATGCCCACCGCCCGGGACCAGCCGCCCGGGCGCTCCGGACGCGGGCCGGCGATCCGTCGCTCCAGCCACAGGCCGGCCAGGACGACCAGTTCGGCGAGCGGCGTGTACAGCAGGTACAGCTCGGCCTCGCTCCGCAGCTGCATCAGGTCGAGTGCCACCGCGAGCACCAGTGCCAGCCAGAGCAGCAGCACGGCGGCAACGGGGACTCGCAGCGGCGTCGACCGGGCGCGCAGCAGCCAGTGGACGAACGGCAGCAACGCGAACGACACCCCGGCCACGGCCCACATCACGATCCGGAACCCCTCCAGCAGCGGACGACGACACCCCGGGAAGACCGGACGCGCGGGTACCGGTTCCCGGTTCCGGCACGCCGTGAGCGTGCCGGGAACCGGTGGACGGCAGCGGAACCGAGCCCAGGTTCATGATCGTCTACGGGTCGGGCACGGACGGACGGTCAAGCGGGGGGACGGCTATGGCGAGGTCGGTGGGCGTGGTGCTCTGTCTGCTGGCGGCGGGCGTGGTCTGGCTGCTCGGCATGATGTCCGGTGTCGAGACGCGGCCGGCCCGGGCCTGCGTCACCGAGCTCCACGGGTGGGACCCGGTGGAGTACCGGGCACCCGAACACAGGGACATCCGGATCGAGGAGTCGCTGTTCCCGCCCTCGCACGTCTGCCGCTGGCCGGACGGCCGCTCCGTCGAGCTGGTGCCCTGGTGGAACGCCCCGCTCCTGTTCGCCGCGCTGGGCGGCGCAGTCGCGCTGCCGGCGTACCCGCTGGCCCGGCGCCTGGTCGTCCGGCGGCGGGCCCGCCGGCGGGCCCACGACAGTGCGACGTCGGGGGCCGTCCCCACCCGGAGGTAGGCCGACTGGTCGACGACCGGCAGCGGGTGGTCGTTGCCGGGCCGACCCGAGAGCGAGGGACGCCGCCCAGCGGCACCCCTGGGGCTACAGGCTGGTCAGCACCTGGGGGGAGAGCGTCTTGATCATGGTGTTGGTCCAGCGCATCTGGCGCAGGGTCTGCGGGTGGCAGGCAGTGGCCAGATCGAGGAGGCGGCTGTCGCTGCCGGCCCGGGCGGCTTGGGCGAGCATCTCCCAGTGCAGGGAGTTCTCACAGGCTGCCAGGTGCAGGTCGCGCAGGTCGTGCAGGAGCAGCAGGCCGGGTTCGGGGCGGCGGCCGATGGCCTCGGCGGTCTTCTCGCGCAGGGTGGCGAGGATGCCGGGGGACGGGTCGTCGGCGGGGCCGGGGAGATCGAGGTCGTAGTGGCGGGCGGTGTCGGCCAGTCGTTCGGCGTGCTCGCGGGACCAGCGGGCGACGTCGGTGGCGACGTGGTGGACCTCGTGGTCGGTGCGGTGGCGCTCGGCGACGGTCAGCAGGTGCTGCTCCAGGTCGCGTTCGCCGTGGTGCAGGGCCCGCAGGGTCAGGGTGATGCCGCTCATGAACGCCGTCCTTCCCGGGCGGGTGGGTCGGTGTGCTCGGTGGGGTGCTCGGTGGGGTGCTCGGTGGCGTGCGCGGTGGGTCCGCCGGTGGTCGCCAGCACGTGGTGGGGCTCGACGGGCGCGGAGGCGGTGGTGGTCGGCGCGGGGGCCGGCCGGCCCTGCCCGCGTTCGACGAGGGTCAGGCGGGCGGCGGCGGTCTTGAAGAGCGGCTGCTTGGAGACCGGGTCCCAGTCGGTGATGGTGGTCTCGTTCGCGGCCCGCCCGCGGCCGTCGGGCGGGCGATGGCCGGCCGGGGTGTCCCAGTAGCCGTAGTGGAAGGGCAGGAAGACCATGCCGTCGCGGATGGCGGTGATCCGCAGCCGCGCCCGCACCGTCCCGCGGGGGCTGGTGACCTCGACCAGGTCCCCCTCGCCGACGTCGTGGCGCGCGGCCTCGGCGGCGGACAGTTCGGCCCACACCTCGGGGGCTGCGGCGTTGAGCTGGGGGGACCGGCCGGTCTTGGTGCGGGTGTGGAAGTGGTAGAGGGTCCGGCCGGTGGTCAGCTGCAGCGGGTACTCCTCGCTGGTGTCTTCGCGCGGCGGCAGGTACTCGGCGGCCTTCAGAACCGCCCTGCCGTCCGGGTTCAGGGCCCGGTACTCGGTTTCGGAGACGGACGCCCCGGTGGCCAGGTCCTTGCCGTAGGACTCGCAGACGTCGGGGGCGGCCCAGCTGATGCCGTCCGTGTAGAGCCGCTCGGTGCCGTCCGGTGCCTGGGCGGTGCAGGGCCACTGGATGCCGTGGGCGCCTCGCAGCCTGGCGTAGCCGAGGCCGGTGTAGTCGCAGGGCCGGCCCGCGCTGCACTCCTTCCACGCCTCGAACGCGGACTCGGGGTCGTGCCAGCCGATCAGCGGGTTCCCGTCCTTGTCCCGCAGGTCCATGCGGTGGGCGTAGTCGAGGAGGATGTCCAGGTCGGCGCGGGCTTGGCCGGGCGGATCGACGGCCTTCTCGGACAGGTGCACGGTGCGGTCGGCGTTGGTGAACGTCCCGGTCTTCTCCCCCCACGTCGCCGCGGGCAGTACGACGTCGGCCAGCTGCGCGGTCTCGGTCGGGAACAGGTCCTGCACGACGGTGAACAGCCGCTCCTGGCCGAGGATCTCGCGGATCCGGTGCAGCTCGGGCAGGGACACGGCCGGGTTGGTGCCGGAGATCCACAGCATCCGGATCGAGCCCTGTTCGGCGTAGCGGAAGATCTGCATCGCCGGGGTGGGCGGCGCGTAGTGCGGGATCGTGTCCGGGGTGACGTTCCACACCCGTGCGAGGTCGGCGACGTGCTCGTCGTTCTCCCAGTTCCGAAAGCCCGGCAGGTCGCCGTTGGCGCCGCACTCGCGGGTGTTCTGCGCGGTCGGTTGCCCGTTCATCTGCAGCACCCCGCAGCCGGGGCGGCCCAGCATGCCGCGGATCAGATGCAGGTTGTTGACCTGGACGGCGGCGGCCGTGGCCTGGTGGGACTGGTAGACGCCCTGCAGCACCGTGGACAGCAGCCGCTCGGCGCCGCCGAGGAGTTCGGCCGCCTCACCGATCCGCGCGGCCGGCACGTCGCAGATCCGCGCCGCCCACGCGGGCGTGCACTGGGCGAGCCTGGCCTTCAGTTCCTCGAAGCCGACGGTGTGCGCTTCGATGTAGTCCTGGTCGGTGCGGCCGGCGCGGATGATCTGGTGCAGCAGGGCGTTCAGCAGCGCCACGTTCGTCCCGGGCCGGGGGGCGAGGTGCAGGGCCGCGTGCCGGGCCACCGGGGTGGGGCGCGGGTCCACGCACAGCAGCCGCGGTGCGTGGGGGCCGGCCAGCCGGTCCAGGATCCGCATCCACAGCACCGGCTGGGTCTCGGCCACGTTGTGGCCGAACAGCGCGATGACGTCGGCGTGGTCGACGTCGGCGTACGAGCCCGGCTGTCCGTCGCAGCCGAACGTCTCCTTCAGCGCCTGGGCGGCGGTCGCGGTGCACAGCCGGGTGTTGCCGTCCAGGTGGTTGGTGCCGATCCCGGCCCGGGCGATCACGGTGAGCGTGTAGTACTCCTCCAGGAACAGCTGCCCCGTGGTGTAGAACCCGATCGACCCGGGCCCGCGCTCGGCCAGCAGTTCCTTCGAGCGGGACACCACCCGGCCCATCGCCGTGTCCCAGTCGCACTCCACCAGCCGGCCGCCCTCGCGCACCAGCGGCCGCACCAGCCGGTCGGGCGAGGCGTTGGCCTGCCAGCCGAACAGGTCCTTCGGCCCCAGCCGGCCCCGGTTCACCCGGTCGCCGGCCCGCCCCCGCACACCGACGATCACGCCGTCGCGAACCGCGATGTCCATCGCGTCGCCGTTGGAGTGCAGCAACGACGCACTCGGCACCCACCGCTCCACCTCGTCCGGGGCCGTGCCCTCGGCCAGGTGGGTGTCGGTGCGCGCCGGCCACGGCGTGCCGGGCCCGTATGGGACGCGTGTGCCCCAGGGATCCGCGATCCGGTCGACCGACCTCTCCATCGCTCCACCTGTCCGTCGTGCGTTCTGCGCCGCAACCGGCCGGTGCGCGTCTACCCCTCTGGTTCGCCACCTAACTGCGGTCGCACGCCCGCAGGCGGCTGTTCCGGCTGCGGCGCGGCCCGGCGCGGGAGGATCCCGCCCGTTCGGCGGAGGGCCGTCGGGGCACCCTGCTCTCCTGCTCCGGGGCCGGCAGGGCCGGCCCGGGCGGCCCCGGAGCTGAAGGGTTCAGGCGGGGACGGGGGTGAGGTCGGCGCGGCCGAAGAGCAGGGCCCAGCTGCGGGGCAGCTGGGCGAGGATGCGGTCCGTGAGGTGGTCGCCGGCGAGATCGGTGAGGGCGGCCAGCACGGAGGAGGTGTCCCAACGGGCGGCTTCGGGGCTGGTGTTCAGGGCGTGGGCGAGGGCTTCGACGAAGGCCGGGGCGGAGACCGGCGCGGGCAGGGGAAGCTGTGAGGCGAAGACGGCACGGGACCGCTCGGGGAGCACGGCGGCGAGGTCGCAGCGCTCCTCGCCGGTGACCTGGGAACCGAGCAGGGCGAGGACGGCATCGAGCGCGCGTTCGGCCTCGTCGTCGCTCGGGTAGCGGCCGAGGGTGCGGACCTGCTGGATCAGGCGGCGGTGCCGGGTCATGCGGTGGCCTTCCGGAACGGGCCGCCGCGCGGGCGTGCGCGCGGCGGCCTGGGCGGGGGGTCAGGGGCGTCGGCCCGCGGCAGGGCGGCCGAACAGGATGTCGTAACCGGGCGGGAGCTGGAGGAGGACCTGTTGCATCAGGTCGTCGCCGGCGGCCTCGGCGACGGTGGACAGGACGGCACCGATGTCCCACAGGGCCGTGGCCTCGGTGGCGCCCTCGATCCAGGCCGCGGTGGCCCGCACGAACCGGTCCGGGCTGAGCGGTTCCGCGGCCTCCAGGGGGTTGAGCAGGACCAGGGCGAGGGTCTCGGGCAGGCGGGCCGCGAGGTCGGCGCGCACGCCCCCGACCAGATGGGCGCCGAGCAGCGCCAGTACGACCCGGGCGCAGCGTTCGGCCTCCTGGGGCGTGTCGTACTCACCGCGTTCTTGGACGCGGTCCAGGAACGTCTCCCAGCGGAGCGTCACCGCGGGTGCCTCCCTCCGGTCAGGGACGGGGCCGTCCGGGTCGGGGTCGTCAGCGGCGGGGTCGTCAGCGACGGGGTCGTCAGCGACGGGTCGGGGCGTGCCGGACGGTCGGCGGTGCAGAGGGCCGGGGCCAGTCGTCGGGTCAGGCCGGTCAGTGCGAGGAGCCTGGCCACCGGTCGGCCGATGCCGCGCAGGACGAGGTGTGCGCCCTGCCGATCGGCCCGGTTGCGGGCGTTGACGATCGCGTTCAGACCCGAGCAGTCCATGAAGGTCACCTCCGTCAGGTCGAGCACCACCTCGCGGTGCTCCGTCAGCGCGCGGGTCAGCTGGTCGTGCAGGTCCGGGGCGGTGTCGAGGTCGATCTCGCCGTGCGCCCGCACGACGAAGGGGGCGTGGGGCCGGCTGTTCATGGTGGTGCTCGATCCTGGGCCCGGGCCGCGGCGGG
>NZ_JAKNTA010000045.1 GCF_022288725.1 Kitasatospora sp. A2-31
GCGGGAGCACGAGCTGCTGCCCGCACTGTTCTGGACGGCCGACTCGGCCTCGTTGCAGGGGCAGCGCCGGTCCGTCCTGCTCTCGGCCTGGGAACTGGTGCTGCTGGTCGCCGCGGCCGGGTTCGGCTCCGCCGACGGCGAGCCGTGGGCCTGGTCGGCCGCGGTGGCCTACCTCGGCGCGATCGGCCTCGCGGTGGTGATCAGCCGGCAGAACCCGCAGGGCCTCTGGTACGAGGGCCGGGCGGCCGCGGAGTCGGTGAAGACGCTCGCCTGGAAGTTCGCCGTCCGGGCCGACGCCTTCCAGCCGCCGCCGCGCACCCTGCCCGACGCCGAGGGGCTGTACAGCTTCCAGCTCGGCCGGGTGCTGAACGCCTTCCGGGGCAGCCGCGCGGTCGGCGCGGCCGCGGAGGGGCCCGACGCGCCGATCACCGCGGCGATGCGCGGCCTGCGCGACCAGCCGCTGGCGGTGCGCCGCGAGGTCTACCTGCGGGAGCGGATCCTGGTGCAGCACGACTGGTACCGCTCCAAGGCCCGGTACTGCGCCCGGGCCGGCTTCTGGACCGGCGTGCTCGGCGTGGTGCTGCCGGGGCTCGGCCTGGTGCTCGCGGTGCTGCGGGCGATGGGCGGCTTCGGCTACGACGCGCTCGGCACCGTCTCGGCGGTGGCCGCCTCGGTCACCGCCTGGGCCCAGCTGCGCCAGTACCGGCCGCTGGCCGCCGCCTACGGGCTGGCCGCGGACGAGCTGGAGCTGATCCGCGACCAGCTGGCCCGGCTCGACCTGGGCGCGGCGGACGCCGAGGAGGTCTGGGCCAGGCTGGCCCGGGACGCCGAGGACGCCGTCTCCCGCGAGCACACCACCTGGCAGGCCCGCCGGGAGGTCCGCGGGACCACGGACCGGGACCACTGACGGAGGACCGAACGACCGGGGCCGCCGACCGGAGCACCCCGGAGTACCGAGGAGGCCGCGCGTGACGTTACGGATGGTCAAGGCGGCGGACGGCCGCGCCCTCGCCGTCGAGACCGTGGGCGACCCGCGCGGCCGGCCGGTGTTCCTGCTGCACGGCACGCCCGGCAGCCGGGTCGGCCCGCACCCGCGCACCAGCGTCCTCTACCGCCTGGGCATCCGGCTGGTCTCCTTCGACCGGCCCGGCTACGGCGACTCGGCCCGGCTGCCCGGACGCCGGGTCAGCGCGGCCGCGGCCGACGTGCGGACCATCGCCGACGAGCTCGGCATCGACCGCTTCGCCGTCCTCGGCCGCTCGGGCGGCGGCCCGCACGCGCTGGCCTGCGCCGCGCTCCTGCCCGAGCGGGTCACCCGGGTCGCGCTGCTGGTCAGCCTGGCCCCCCGGAACGCGGCCGGCCTGGACTGGTACGGCGGGGTGACGCCCCCCCACGTCCGGGCCTACCAGGAGGCCGAGCGCGGGCACGACCAGATCGCCGCCTCGATGCGGTTCCGCTCCGAGCAGATCAAGGCCGACCCGGTCCGGCTGCTCAAGGGCCTGCGGCCCGAACTCCCGGCCACCGACCGCGAGGTGGTCGCCGACACCGGGCTGCGCCGGATGCTGCAGAGCAACTACCGCGAGGCGTTCCGGCACGGCGCCGACGGCTGGATCGACGACGTCCTGGCCTTCACCGCCGACTGGGGCTTCAAGGTCCAGGACATCGCCGTGCCGAGCTGGCTCTGGCACGGCGCCGACGACCAGTTCTCACCGGTCGAGCACTCCCGCTGGCTGGCCGACCACATTCCCGGCGCCGCCCTCTACCTGGAGCCGGGCGCGGCCCACTTCGGCGCGTTCCGGGTGATGACCACCGCGCTCAGCTGGGCCGCGGGATAGGTCGCGTCCGGTGGACCGGGCCGGGGGCGTCAGGCGCCGACCGGGGTGACCGGATCGCCGCCGGCCAGCACCGCCAGGACGTTGTCCACCGCGAGGCCGCCCATCGCCTGCCGGGTGCGGACGGTGGCGCTGCCCAGGTGCGGGGCCAGCACCGCCCGCTCCTGGGCCAGCAGTGCCGACGGCACCTCCGGTTCCCGCTCGAAGTTGTCCACCGCAGCGGCGAACAGGGCGCCCGACTCCAGCGCGGCGGCCAGCGCCTCCTCGTCCACCACCCCTGCGGTCATCGAGACCACCACCGCCCCGGGCGGCAGCAGGGCCAGCCGGCGGGCGTCCAGCAGGTGACGGGTGGCGTCGCTGAGCGGGCAGGTCACCACCAGCACCTCGGAGCGGGCCAGCAGCTCCTCCAGCGGCAGCCACTCGGCGTCCCCGGCCCGGTCGGCCGGCAGTTCACGGCGGTTGTGGTAGCCGACCGACATGTCGAAGGCCCGGGCCCGGCGGGCCACCGCCTGGCCGATCCGGCCCATGCCGAGCACGCCCAGCCTGGTGCCGGCCAGCTCCATGCCGAGCAGGAAGTTCGGCGCCCAGGCCCACGGCCGCCCGGAGCGCAGCCACCGCTCGCCCTCGCCCAGCCTCCGGGTGGCGGCCAGCAGCAGCGCCCAGGCCATGTCCGCGGTGGCGGCGGTCAGCACCCCGGGAGTGTTGCTGACCGCCACACCGCGCTCGGCGCAGGCGGCGAGGTCGACGTTGTGGTGGCCCACCGCGTGGTTGGCGACCAGCCTGAGGCCGGGGCCGGCCGCGTCCAGGAACTCGGCGTCCACGGCGTCGTCCAGCGTGGTGACCACCGCGGACCGGCCGCGGACGGCCGCCAGCAGCTCGCTCCGCGGCATCGGCAGGTCCGAGTCGTGGTGCGTCACCGCGTGGTGGGCGGTGAGCCGCTCGATCACGCCGGGCGCGAGGCGGCGGGTGACCAGGACCGGGGGCAGCTGCGGGCTCATGGCCCCGCAGCCTACCCGCCGGCCCCGGCCCCGGGTCGGCCCGCCGTCACACCGGCTGCGGCTCCAGGTCGCGGTTGATCCGCTTCCAGCCGCGGGCCGAGACGGTGTTGGGGTGCTCCTCGCCGAACTGGCGGATCAGCTCGGCGATCGCCCGGGCGCGCAGCTCGGCCGCCTGGGTGTGCCGGCCGGCCGCCCGCAGGGTGACGGCCAGGTTGGCCTCGCAGGCCACCGCGTCCGGGTGGCGCGGCGTGTAGCGCTCGCACAGGCCGGCGTGCGCGGTGCGGCCGAGCTGCTCGGCGAGGTCGATCTGGCCGTCGTCCCCGTACGCGTTGGCCAGGTTGATCAGCGCGTTGAGGGTGTACGGGTGCTCGGGCCCCACCGACCGGGTGAGCCCCTCGACGGTGGCCAGCCCGCGCTCGATCGCGCCCCGGACGTCGCCGCTGCCCCGCAGGTAGATGCCGAGGTTGTTGGCGCAGGCCAGGGTGAACGGGTGCTCGTCGCCGAACAGCCGCCGGTGGCCCTCGTAGACCGTCGTGCAGAGGTCCCGGGCGGCCTCCTTGTCGCCGGAGGCGCTGTGGTCGGCGGCCAGGTTGAGCGCGCAGGCCAGCGCGTCGGGCGCGTCGGCGCCGTACCGCTCCAGGTAGCGCTCGTAGGTCTCCTTGGTGATCCGGCGGGCCTCGGCCAGCTGCCCGGTCCGGCGCAGCGAGACGGCCAGCGACTTGGCGTTGCGCAGGTTCTCGGGCAGGTCCGGGTCGAGCACGTCGCCGAGGTCCTCGGTGACCTCCTGCAGCAGTTCGACCGAGCCCCGGTAGTCGCCGAGTTCGCGCAGGTCCCGGGCGAGGTTGGACTTGGTGGAGAGGGTGTAGGGGTGCTTGGGGCCGAGCACTGCGGTGCGCCGGTCCAGGGTTTCCTGGTCGAGTTCGCGGGCGGCCTCGCTGTCGCCGACCAGGCGGTAGTCGATCGCCAGGTTGTTGGCCATCGACAGGGTGCGCGGGTTGTCGTCGCCGAACAGCTCGCGGAACTGGTCGAGGATCTCGCGGTCGAGGTCGAGTGCGGCCTGGAACCGGCCGAGCGCCCGCCGGTCGGCGCCGAGCGAACCCGCCGTCATCAGGGTGTACGGGTGGTGCTCGCCGAGCAGCGCCCGCTGGCGCTCCAGGGTGGCCTCGTCCAGGGCCAGCGCCTCGGCGTAGTTGCCCTGCGAGCGCAGCACGTTGGCGAGCTGGAAGCGCAGCAGCAGGGTCTGCCGGTCGTCCTCGCCGAGCTTGCTGGTCCACTCCGCGTCCAGGGCGTGGCCGAGGTCGCGGGCGCGGTCGAGCTCACCGCGCTTCCACAGGTAGCGGACGCGGTCGATGAGCAGCTGCCGGGTGTCGGCCTCGTCGCAGTTGTGCGCCTTGGACGGCGACAGGTGCGGCCAGATCTCGTCGAACGCGGGCCAGTTGGCCGGGTCGTCGGTGTCGCCGAGGACCGGCCGGGCCCCGGTGAGGATGCGGTGCACCTCGTGGACGGCGACCTCCTGCTCGTCCTCGGTCATCTCGGCCCGGATCACCGCCTGCACCAGCCGGTGCACCTGGAAGCTGTTGGTGCCGGCGTCGACCTTGGCGAGCGCGTACCGGCCGATCGCCTGGATGACCTTGCCGAGCATGAACTTGTCGCTGAGGTCGGCGTCGTACTGGACCAGGGCGCGGATCATCTGGTCGCTGTAGAAGAGGTTCATCGAGATCGGCTCCGGCGCGAAGAACGCGCAGAGCTGGAGCAGCCGCACCGCCGCCGGGGACTGGGTGCGCAGCCGGGCGATGGAGACGTTCCAGGTCGCGCCGACCGGCGTGGGGTAGTCGGCGGGGCGGGCGCCGGCCAGGGCGCGGGCCGCCTCCGCCTGCAGCTGGGCGACGTAGGTGTCGACCGGGGTGCCGGTGGTGTCCAGCCAGGCCGCGGCCACCTCGACGGCCAGCGGCAGGTCGCCGACCGCCTCGGCGACCCGGTCGGCGTCGGCGCGGGAGAGCCCGCGGGCGCGCCGGCACAGGTGCTCGACGCTCTCGCCGCGGGTGAAGACGTCCACCTCCAGCGCCTCGGCGTGCCCGGACCAGGCCTGGTTGCGGGAGGTGACCAGGATGTGGCCGGAGCCGCCGGGGAAGAACCTGCGGATCTCGGCGGGCTCGTCGGCGTTGTCGAAGATCAGCAGCCACCGCGAGGTGGGCACGCCGCGGCGCAGCGCCTCCCGGGCCGCCTCGGCGGCCTCGGTGACGGAGTCGCCGACCCGCAGGCCGAGCCGGCGGGCCAGGTCGGCCAGCGCGGGCGCCACCAGCTCGGTCTGCTCGGCGTCGATCCACCAGACGAGGTCGTAGTCGGACATGAAGCGGTGCGCGTACTCCAGCGCCACCTGGGTCTTGCCGACGCCGCCGAGGCCGTACAGCGTCTGCGGGGTGGGCAGCACCGCGGCCATGCCGCCGCGCAGCTGGTTGCGCAGCTGCTCCAGCACCGCGGCGCGGCCGGTGAAGGACGGGTTGCGCGGCGGCACGTCCCACACCTGCGGCTTGCTGCCGGGGAAGCGCGGGCCGGTGCCGGTGGTCTCGGCGAGCGGCACGTCACCGCGGCCGAGCGCGCGCAGCAGGGTCTGCACCGACTGCGCCTCGTCGCGGCCGACCAGGTCGACCGGGTTGCGGTTGCTGAACGGCGCGGTGAGCCGGACGTCGCCCACGCGGACCGGGACCAGCTGGCGCCGGGTGCCGGACGGGTCGGAGCTGACCACCGACTCCCAGAGCGCGCGGGCCTGCGGCGAGCGCTGGTAGGCGGGCGAGAGCACGGCGACGGTCCGGTACGCGGCGTCGATGCCGCGCTCGGTCTCCTGCCGCGGGTCGGAGCCGGCGGAGAGGTCGCGGGGCAGCACCCGGAACCCGGCCCGGGTGAGGACGGACTCGATCCAGTCCGCCCACATCCGGTCCTCGGGGACGTAGGAGAGGTAGAGGTCGGCCGGGACGGACGGGCGGCGCCGGGTGAAGGCGTCCACGTACCGCAGCCGGAGCTCCTCGTCGACCGGCGGCAGCGAGGTGACCCGGCCCTCGGTGATCACCCCGGTGAGCCGCTCGCAGGCGGCCAGCATCGAGGTCTGGGTGCCGCCCTGGTCTCCGAAGGTCGCCAGGATCTCCTCGTAGGCGTAGAACGGCCGGTACGGGATCTCCACCGAGCCCCAGTAGTGGGCGAGTTCCTCGCCGGACAGGCCGGCCGGCAGGCCGTCGAAGCGGATCCGGGCCAGCGCCCGGCCGGCGTCGGCCTTCTCCTTCTCGCCCTCGTCGATGCGCATCGGCACCGGCAGGATGCGGATGCCGCGCTCCCGGTAGCGGTCGTGGATGTGCTGGGCGATCCGGGAGGCGCCGTCGATCGACTGGTCGCTCAGGGTGAAGCAGACCACCAGGTCGTCGGGCATCTGGACGGTGCAGATCTCGGCGATGTCGGAGAGACCGGTGCGGGAGTCGATCAGGACGTAGTCGTAGCGCTTGCTCATGTCGGCGCGCAGTGCGTCGAAGAACTGCCCGCCGTCGAAGCGGTCGTAGAAGATGTCCCAGTCCAGGTGGGTGACGGCCTCGGAGTAGTCGCGGTTGAACTGGCCGGCGGAGAGGAAGTCCAGGCTGCCGCCGTCGGGGAACATCGGCCAGGAGAGCGAGAGCGCGTGCGGGTGCACCCGGGCGAAGTCGAGGTGCCAGCCCTCGGCGTGCTCGACCGGCCGCAGCGCCTCCTCGCGGTACTCGGCGATCAGGTCCATCATGCCGGTGGTGCCGGCCAGCACGGTGGGGTCGAGGAACGGGTGGAAGAACTTGGCCAGGCCGGGCGCCTCCAGGTCCCAGTCCACGGTGAGCACCCGGAAGCCGTTGGCCGCGAGGATCCACGCGGTGTTGGCGAGCGCCATGGTGCGCCCGGTACCGCCCTTGTAGGAGTAGAAGGTGATGATCCGGCCCTGCCGGTCCTGCTCGGCCTCCCGCTGGGCCGCCAGCTCGGCGGCGCTCAGGCCGCCGATGCGGAGGTTCCTGGTGCGGTTCTCGCTCATGTGGTTCCTCCCCCGAACGGCGTCCCGTCGTCCGGGCGATCGCCTGCTTCGCGTGGATGGTCGTCGTGGGCGGGGAGGCCGGGTCCGTCCCGGCCCCGGCCGTGCCGGAAGGCGTCCCGGAGGTTGGGCCGGGGCGGAGGCGGTTCCTCCGGCTCGGTCCTGGTCCGGCTCTCGAAGGCGTACTTGGCTTTCATCGCGGCCCGGGGCAGCGCGTCGTCGAACTCCTCCAGGCTGCCGAGTCCGGGCTGCCCCCCGGTGGCGCCGAGGAAGCTGGGCCGGGTCGCGCGGTGGGTGAACCGCAGGGCCTGGTCGCTGAGTTCGCCCATCTCGCGGTGCTGCTCGGCGCAGTCCGGGTCGTCCATGTTCCATGGTTCCAGGACGCTCACCCAGCCGCAGTCCGCACGGTCGAAACGACGGACGAGTTCACGCCACCGCTCGTCCTTGAGCACCCAGCGGTCGAGCAGCAGGAGGCCGGGGGCGGTGGGCTCGCCGCCCGCGATGATCTCCTCGGCCTCGCCGTCGAACTCGTGCACGGTGGCCTGGAAGCCCAACTGCCGCGCCAGCCGCACCGCGTGCTCGGCGAGCGGGCGGGGGGCGGCCGGCCGGAACGGGTGCCAGTCGGTGCGCTTCTCGCCGTAGTAGTCGGGATTGCGCTCCGGCGGCACGTCACCGCGGTGGTAGGCGAGGACGGAGATCCGCAGCCGCTTGGTGGGCGCCGTGACGTTGAAGGCACTGGGTTGCGAGTTGAAGTCCAGCCGCCGCCCCACCGGGATGACGGTCTCCTCGGCGACCTCCACGATCCGCCGGGCCAGCCGGTGCACGGCCAGCTCGTAGGCGCCCCGGAAGTAGCTCAGCTTCATCAGCGCGTACAGGCCCTCGGTCGCGTAGTCGGGGCCGAAGCTCGCGTGGTTGAACTGGAGTTCGCTCGCCACCTCGGGCAGCCGGTAGCGGCTCATCGGCGCCCAGAGGACCGGGACGATGCCGCTGGTCCGCTCCGAGTCGAAGTTGGCCGGGTAGACCGGCCGCCGGGTGAAGGAGTACCACTCCTGGCCGCACGGAACGCTGTTGAAGTACCGGGGCGAGTAGAGCGGCACGAAGACGCGGCAGGTGGCCAGTTCCTCCGAGAGCCGTTCGGCCCACAGCTCCCCCTGGTGCATGGACTCGTCCATGAAGCCGACCGGAACGCCCGCCGGCACGGTGGTGAGCTGCAGCACGGCCTCGCAGAGGTCGCGGTACAGCTGCCGTACCCAGTGGTTGGGGTCGCCGGCGCCGCGCGCACCGGCCCGCGGAGTGTGCGCGTAGCTGAGGAAGAAGTACGGCCGGGAGGATTCCTCGTCCCCGCCATGGTCGTTCACACGCGCCTCCCCCTGGCCCGCCTGCAACCGCCTTCCCGCGAGTCCCCGCACGCGGGGCTTCAGTGTAGGAACGACTGACGCCCCAATGGAATAGCACATCGGGCCGCACGAATTGACATGACTGAAACGACCGCCCCCTTTTACGCCGTGGCCAGGTCGGGCCTGAGCCAGCGCCGCCGGCGCAGGATGCCGACCGCGAGATCGACCGCCTCGCGCATCGGTACGAGCCGGCAGTCGGCGCCGCCCACCCTGCCGCGGCGGACACCCGCGGCCTCGCGCAGCACCTCCTCGCCCAGCTCCGCGAAGTGCAGGTCGTCCAGGAGCGGGCCGTCGAAGTGGACCCAGCGGCGTCCCCCGCCCTCCCGGACCACGCAGCCGTAGTGCCGGACGGGGATGTCCGGCATCTGCAGGTCGGCCAGGTGGAAGGGGGTGAACCTGGCCATCCCCACCCCGATGCCCAGAACGTCCGCTCCGAGCTCGTACATCCGGCCGAGCGGCGACGCCGTGCCGAGGTGGCAGGTGAGCTCGTGCAGCTCGGTGACGTCCTTGGCGCGGGCGCCGACCGCCGCGAAGGAGGACTGCGGGTGGTCGCTGCGCACCGCGCCGGGGTGGGTGCGGACGAGCTCCGAGAGGCGTCCCATGGTCGGCGAGGACGGCGTCGTGTACGGGTCGAAGGCGGGCAGGTGCGCCCGCCACGCCTCCACCTCCTCGGGCGACCAGCCCTTCGTCATCTCCCGGACCAGCCGGGAGGTGTCCGAGTTCTCCGGCGTCGCGGTGTAGGCGACCAGGGTGCCGCGCCCGGGCCCGCCGAGCGCGTCCAGCAGCGCCTCGACGACGGTGGTGCCGCCGCCCTCGACCGGACCCAGCCTGCGCAGCGAGGCCTGGACGAGGAGCACGGCGCCCGGTCGCACGCCGAGCGCGGTGAACTGCTCGGCGAGCGCCGTCCTGGTCAGTTCGTTCTCTGCTATGTCCTGCCGGGGGGGCACGGGACGCGGTTCGGTGAGGATGACGGTTCCCGAAGACGATCGGCCGGAGCGGATCCGGTACCGGTGGGGGGTGGACGCGGGGGCGGTCAGCCGATGGGGGCGGCCGGGCGCCGGGCCTGCCGGGCCTGCTCGGCGGCGGTCTCGGCCGCCGCCGGCAGTGCCACGTCGAGCCAGGGCCCGACCGTCTCCCGCATGCCGTCGGCGAAGCGCAGGCCCACCGGGGTCAGCGAGCCCGAGCCGGCCAGCCGCTCGACCGCCTCGGCGGTGTACCGGCGCCACAGCGCGAACTGCGCCCGGGCGTGCTCGGCGGCGGTGCCGGGCAGGCCGTCGTAGACGGCGGTCCGGGTCCGCCAGAAGGCGGTCACCGCGAGGTGGGCGTAGGTGCCCTGCAGCAGGCCCTCGATCGGGCGCGGGTCGGGCCGCCAGGGTGCGTCGTACAGTGCGGTGTCGGCGGGGTCGTAGAGGTCCACCAGATCCAGTACGGCACCCAGTTTGACGTGCTGGAACTCGTGCGCGAGCAGGAGCGCGAGGGTCGGCGCGGTGGCCGGGCGGGCGATCCCGACCGCGCCGAACGCCTGCCGGGCGGCGGCGCTGACGTCGCGCCCGGGCGGGCCGGGGCGCAGCGGGGTGACGGTGGTCAGGCCGGTCCGCATGCCCTCGGCGAAGGCCGGCAGGTCCCGGTCGAGCAGCTCGACGGCCTCGCGCAGCGCACCGGTCCAGGCCAGCAGTTCGGCCTCGCCGAGGCGGTCGGCGACCGGCCACTGGTGGCTGTCGCGCTGCGGGTCGGCGTCCTCCAGGGCGAACGTCCAGCCGCCGGCCGGCCGGACCCGCCGGACCGGCTCGAAGCGCGGGTCCGGGCGGCCCTCCCCGACGGTGAGCACCTCGCCGTCGGCGGTGCGGACGGTGAACCCGTCGCCGGTGCCGGTGACGATCGCCTCGCCGCCCCCGCCGAGGCCGATCCGGCCGAGGGTCGGCAGGTGGAGGCCGCCGGCCCGGACCGGGACGGCCACGGCGTCGCCCCGCCCGGCCCGGACGGCCGCGGCGGCGGCCAGCTCGGCCAGCCGTCCGAGCCCGGCGCCCGGGTCGCCGCCGAGCCGCCGGGCGGCCCAGGCCCGCACGTACGGGTGGCCGAGCACCGCGTCCAGTGCGGCCGGTGCGGTGGAGTCGAGGTCGGCGAGCAGGTCCCAGGCGGCGGAGGAGCGCAGCCCGGAGGTGCTCCGGACGGCCGCCAGCATGGCGCGGGTGAGGGCGAGCTGGGACCGGACGAGGGCGCGGACGGTGTCCGCGTCGCCGTGGCCGCGGGCCAGCCGGTCCAGCTGCCGGTCGGTGAGGCCGGCGGGCGGGGCC
>NZ_JAKNTA010000046.1 GCF_022288725.1 Kitasatospora sp. A2-31
GTGGTCACGCTGAGCCGCGTCCATGGCGGCGGTCGGTCGGGTGCGGGGCGCCCCGCGGGGATCAGGTGCCTGAGGTGGCGGAGATCTCCTGGATGCCGCTGTTGCCGGGCACCTGCTGGAACGGGCTCCAGGAGCCGGTCGCGTAGTCGCCGTTCGCGTTGTAGACGGTCCCGTCGGAGCCGACGGCGTACAGGTGGACGGTGTTGCCCACGGCGTTGGCGGTGATCTTCTTGATGCCGCTGTTGCCGGGCAGCGGCTGGAAGGTGCTCCACGTGCCGGCCGCGTAGTCACCGTTCGCGTTGTAGATCCGCTCGTCGGAACCGATGGCGAACAGGCGCACCGTGGTGCCGGTGGAGACGGCGGTGATCTTCTTGATGCCGCTGTTGCCGGGCACCTGCTGGAACGGACTCCAGGAGCCGGTCGCGTAGTTGCCGTCGGCGGTGTAGACGGTCCCGTCGGAGCCGGTCGCGAACAGGTGGACGGTGCTGCCCACGGCGGTGGCCGCGATCTCCTGGATGCCGCTGTTGCCGGGCACCTGCTGGAACGGACTCCAAGAGCCGGTCGCGTAGTTGCCGTCGGCGGTGTAGATCGTCCCGTCGGAGCCGGTCGCGAACAGGTGGACGGTGCTGCCCACGGCGGTGGCCGCGATCTTCTTGATGCCGCTGTTGCCGGGTATCGCCTGGAACGGGCTCCACGCACCGGCCGTGGTGTCGCCGTCGGCGGTGTAGACGGTCCCGTCGGATCCGATGACGAACAGGTGGACGACGGCGCCGATCTGCACGGCGGAGATCTGCTCGATGCCGCTGTTGCCGGGCACCTGCTGGAACGCGCTCCACGCACCGGAGGCGAAGTCACCGCCGGCGTTGAAGACGGTGCCGCCCGAACCGATGGCGAACAGGTTGGTGACGTCCTTGGCCACCGGAGCCGGGGCGGGGGTCGGCGCCGGGGCGTTGTCGGTACCGCCGATCGGGGAGACGTAACCGCTGATCCGCTGGCCCATGTAGGAGCTGTAGCCGAGCGCCGAGCTGTACGGCCCGTCGAGCCGGACGCGCGACGTCGCGGCGAAGTTGCCGCGCTGGCCGCCCTCGTTGCCGCCGATCGTCTTGATGGTGCCGTTGCCGACCTCCGTGACGATGGCGACGTGATCGGCGTAGCCCGCGCCGTCGTAGGCGAACACGACCGCGTCGCCGACGTGCGGAGTGCTGTGCAGGCCGCCGTTGTACCGGCCGAAACTGCCGGCCGCCGGGGTGAGGCCCGCGACGTTGACCCCCGCCTGCGCCCACACCCACTTGGCGAAGTCCGCGCACCAGTTCTCGGGCCGGCCGCCGTTGCCGGTGCAGCTGGAGTAGAAGCCGGTGCCACCGGCGCTGTTGGTCGCGCAGGCCGTCTTGTAGTTGTTGGCCAGGGCGATGCCGACGATGTTCGAGCCGACACTGGCATGGGCCGGTGAGGCGCCGAAGGCCAGGCTGACCGGCACGATCGCGGTGGCGAGGGCGAGAGCTGCGCCACGGCGGGAGGTGAAGGTGGACATGGTGAGTGCTCCGGTATGAGAGGTGAATGGTGGAACGATCAGGTGTCCTCGGGCAGGCGGTTCGTCGCCGTGGCCGGAGGAGGGGTACGAGGTCCAGCGCGTCGTCACAGGCCGGATGGCACCGTGACACCAGGGCGCGGGCCCTCCTGGAGCGCAGCGCGGATCACCGACGGACCGACCCTGGGGCGGGAACCGGAGGTCCGTCGAGCGTGCCTCACATGAGTTCGCTGACCTGCGCGAACCCGTTGTCGGGCCACATGCCGTAGCCGCTTTCGGTGTTCAGCCGGCCGTTGCCGTTGCCCGTCCACAGCAGCAGGGCGCCACCGGAGGCGCGCCCCGCGACGTCGGCCTTGCCGTCGCCGTTGAAGTCACCTGCGATCAGGCTGTCCACGTCCTTGAACCCGTTGTCGGGCCACATGCTGTAGCCGGACGCCGTGTTGAGGGTGCCGTTGCCGTTGCCCGTCCACAGCAGCAGGTTCCCGTCCGCCAACTTCCCCGCGACGTCGGCCTTGCCGTCACCGTTGAAATCCGCCGCGATCAGGCTGTCCACGTCCTTGAACCCGTTGTCGGGCCACATGCTGTAGCCGGACGCCGTGTTGAGGGTGCCGTTGCCGTTGCCCGTCCACAGCAGCAGGTTCCCGTCCGCCAACTTCCCCGCGACATCGGCCTTGCCGTCACCGTTGAAATCCGCCGCGATCAGGCTGTCCACGTCCTTGAACCCGTTGTCGGGCCACATGCTGTAGCCGGACGCCGTGTTGAGGGTGCCGTTGCCGTTGCCCGTCCACAGCAGCAGGTTCCCGTCCGCCAACTTCCCCGCGACATCGGTCCTGCCGTCACCGTTGAAATCCGCCGCGACCATGTCGCTGACCTGGCCGAAGCCGTTGTCGGGCCACATGCCGTGGCCGCTGGTCGGGTCAAGCCGGCCGTTTCCGTAGCCGGTCCACAGGAGCAGGGCGCCGTCCGGGGCACGGCCGGCGACGTCCCGGTTGCCGTCGCCGTTGAAGTCCACGCGGGCGGGGTCGGTGGGGCCGGGTTGGGGGCCAGGGGTGGCGGAGACGGCGACGTCCAGGTAGTCCCGGTCGATGTTCAGGCTGCGACCGCCCCAGGTCTCGGTCACGTCGCCGCTGTACTGGTGGATGCGCTGGTGGTTGGCCCACAGGTCGCCCGGGACTGCGGGGTCGTTGGTGTCGGCCCTGCCGTTCCAGTTGGCGGAGTACAGCACGTCCGGGATGGCGTAGCCGTTGTTCCGGTTCCGGACGATGTCGGCGATGCCGCTGGACGAGCTGCTGTACACCGCCGACCGGTAGCCGAGCTCGTGCAGGCGGCTGGTCCACGCCGAGAGGAAGCCGAGGACGTGGGAGCTGTACTGGGAGGGGTAGGCCTCCATGTCGTAGTAGAGCACGCTGCCCTGGCCGAGCCCGAGTGCCGCCGCCTTGCCGGCGGCGTAGTCCGCCTCGCGTATGCCGTCGCTCGTGGGGCTGGTGATCCGGGAGGCCTGGGGGCCGCAGTAGATCGGGATGAACCGCCAGCCGTCGGAAGCCTGCTGCCGCATCCAGTCGGCGGTGAGGTTCGGCTGGCCGCAGACCATGGTGCTGCCGCCGATGTAGACGCCGACGGCGCCGTAGGGCGAGTTCGCCTTCCAGGTCTTCATGAAGTCCGACGATGGTGCCTGGCAGGCGTCGAAGCCCTTGCCGGTGAAGTCGGTGATGCCGGTCGGGAGAGCGGCGACGGCCGTTGCCGGGCTCCGGGCCTCGGAGCTCCCGGTTGGTGATGATACGGACGTGGACTTGGCCGTCGGCATGCCTGCGGTGGCGATGATGCCACGGACGAGCCTTTCGTCGAGGTCGTAGGTGCCGGTGATGCGGATGCCGGCCGTCGTGGTGGTGAGCTCGTGGTTCACGGGGTCGGCTGTGGCGTGGGGCGCGGCTCCGGAGGGCGCGGGTTCGACGAGCAGGGCCTCGGTGCGGCCAGTGCCCTCGGCCGCGCAGGTCGTCCCCTCTCCCGGGGTCCCGAGGTAGACCGCGTGCCGGTTGAAGCGGACGCAGGCCGAGGGGTCGGCGGCCAGGTCGATCACCGGCCAGTCGGCGGGGACGGTGAAGCGGTGGCCGAGGTACGTCACCGCCTTGGTGGTGGCCTGGGTGGTCGGGGAGTTGGGGGCGGCGGTGGCCGGTCCGACCGTGACGGCGGAGAGTGCGAGGCAGCCGCCGATGGACAGCACGGCGCGACGGATCCTGATGGTGATCACCTTGTCCCGCCTCAGCCGATGAGGGGGTTGACGGCCTTGAAGCCGTCGTCGGGCCACATGCCGTAGCCGGAGGTCGTGTTCAACTGGCCGCCGCCGTTGCCGGTCCACAGGAGCAGGGCGCCGCTGGACGCGCGACCGGCGATGTCGGCCTTCCCGTCGCCGTTGAAGTCGTCGGCGACGAGGTTGTCGACGTCCTTGAAGCCGTTGTCCGGCCACATGCCGTAGCCGCTCCGGGTGTCGAGGGTGCCGTTGCCGAGCCCCTTCCACAGGAGCAGGTTCCCGTCCGACAGCTTCCCCGCGATGTCGGTCTTCCCATCACCGTCGAAGTCCGCCGCCACGAGACTGTTCACCTGGCCGAAGCCGGTGTCGGGCCACATGCTGTAGCCGGACGCCGTGTTGAGGGTGCCGTTGCCGTTGCCGGTCCACAGGAGCAGGCTCCCGTTGGCGAGCTTGCCCGCGATGTCGGCCTTGCCGTCGCCGTTGAAGTCACCGGCGACCAGGCTGCTCACGTCCTTGAAGCCGTTGTCCGGCCACATGCTGTAGCCGCTCTGCGTGTCGAGGGTGCCGTTGCCGTTGCCCGTCCAGAGGAGCAGGTTGCCGTCCGACAGCTTCCCGGCGACGTCGGTCCTGCCGTCACCGTTGAAGTCTGCCGCGACCATGTCGCTGACCTGGCCGAACCCGTTGTCCGGCCACATGCCGTAGCCGCTCTGGGTGTCGAGGGTGCCGTTGCCGAGCCCCTTCCACAGGAGCAGGTTCCCGTCCGACAGCTTCCCGGCGACGTCCGCCCTGCCGTCACCGTCGAAGTCCAGGCGGAGCTTCGGGGGCTTGGGCGGCACCACGTCGTCCACGATGCTGTTGTTGCGCACCGGGAAGAACTCGCCGTGGCCGGAGAAGTAGGGGTAGGGGATCGTCCGGTGGTGAACGCCGGATCCGGTGAACTCGTAGGCGACGTAGGAGGTCTGGCTGGCGTCGGTCCAGTGGTCGAAGAGGGCGACGTGGCCCTGTGCGCCGGTGGCGGGGTTGAGGAGTGCATCGCCCGCCTTGAGGTCGCTCTTGCTGATCCTGGACGCCACGCCTGAGGGCAGGAATCGGTCGGTAGTCAGGCCGCCACCGGCCGTGGAGAGCTTCCACGCCATCGAGACGTAGCCGGAGCAGTCCTGGCGGTAGCCGTCGTGGTAGGTGGTCCAGCTGTACTTCAGGCCCAGCGGGACCCAGGATTCGGCCCGGGCGAGCGCCTCGGAGCGAGTGACGGCGGGGCTCGCGGTCAGCGCCGGCGCTCCGCTCTCCGTGGGCTGCTTGGCGAAGGTCGGCTGGCCCGCCCCGCCCTTGTCGTGGTCCTCGGGTGAGGTAACGGCATCGGCCGCTGACTCAGGCCGGGCAGCGTGGGCGGCCGGGACGGTGCCGAGGGCCAGGACGGAGAGGGCTATCGAGACGAGCACGGACGTCGTACGCAGAGCAGCACGCTGAGCGGACATGGGTTCCCCCTGACTGTTGCCGGATCGGGCTGGCGATTTAAATCGCCAGCGCAGCCACCCTACGAGATCATCCACGCCCACACAATCACCTTCCGGTACGCGCTCTGAGCCAAGGTGCGTTCGAAAAAGGCCGTTTGACGCGGCGTCCGATGACCAAGCACGTCATAGGGGGAAGTGGCTAGTTAAATCATCGCTTGTGGCGATCGCGATAGTGTGGCGGCACCCGATCGGAGGCGAGAGACGTGCATGCAGGCGAGCCGGAGAGCCCTGGCGCGGACGGTGCCGCGGACCGCAGCCCGGGCCGTGCCGCTCTCATCGCCGACAAGATCGACGCGCTGATCACCCGCGAGGCGGCCAGAGCCGGCGGCCGGGCCCCGACCTACCGTGAACTGGCCGAGCGGATCAACCGGATCGCCGGGCACGACGTCATCTCCAAGGACACGATCCGCAACCTGCACCACGGCGTGACGCAGAAGGGCCAGACGCCGAACCCGACCGTCGAGACCCTGGACTGGCTCGGCCGCGGCTTCGGCATCCGGCAGGGCGCCGCGTACTTCCTCGACGACGCGCGGACGGCCGCCGTCGACGAGCAGCTGGAGCGACTGGAACAGCTCGGCGAGCTCCGGCAGGCACTCGGCAACAACGACGTCGTCAACCTCGTCCAGCGCGCCTCGGGCCTGTCCGACGGCAGCCTCCACATGCTGCTCGCCCTGGCGGACCGCCTCAAGAGCCTGGAGGAGGGGGCGGCCGACCAGGGCGGCCCCGGGGCGCAGGGCGAGCGGTGAACGCCGGGACGGCCACCGGGTGACAGGCCTGCCGCCTGCCACCCGCCGCCTGCGTCTGCCTTGCCGCCCGTTGCCTGCCGCCTGCCGCCTCGCGAAGGAACGTTTCATCACCATGGCACTCCCCCGAGGGCTCCGTAAGCGCTGCGAGGGCATCCTGGCCGACCTCGACCTGCCCGCCCCCTTCACCGTCGAGGACTTCCGTGCCTCGCTGGAGCGGCGCCGCGGCCGGCCGATCGTCATGGAGCCCCTGCCGTCGCTGGGACGCGACGCCCCGTGCGGGCTCTGGATCGCCCTGCCCAGCATCGACGTCATCCTCTACGAGCAGCGCACCACCCCCGCCCACCAGGACCTGATCAAGCTCCACGAGCTCGGCCACGTCGTCTGCGGGCACACCGGCGTCCTCGAACTCCAGCACCTCACCGGACTGATGCCGGACCTGACCCCCGAGTTCATCGCCCAGGCCATGGGGGTGGGCCGCACCAGCTACACCACCGTCGAGGAGCAGGAGGCCGAGATGATCGCCCTCCTGCTGGCCGACCTCGCGAGCACCGACCGCCCCAGCCGGGACCGGGCGTGCACCGCCGCGTCGAGTCGGCTGACCGACAGCCTCCTCCACCCGATACAACCGCTCCGCCGGCGGCGGCGAAACTGATGCGCCCGCTCTTCTCCCTCCTGAGCGCCGCGCTGCTCTGGGCCGCCACCCTCTGGCGGGCCCCGTCCGTGTTCCGTTCCCCCTCCACGCCCGCCTCGCGCGCGCTGTGGGCCACCCTGGCGACCATGGCCCTCGCTCTCAGCACCCGGCTGCCGGCGATCGCGCGCTTCATGGGGGCGGCCACGGGAGTCCCGGAGATCTCCGTCCTCGCCAGGAACCTCCTCGGCCTCGCCACCGCCGTCTTCCTGCTCGACTACGTCCACGCCGTCCACGGCCGCCCCGGTCAGCTCCTCGGCTCGGCCCGGCTGCGGCACCGACTCGCCTTCGCGGCCGGGCTGGCTCTGACGGTGCTGTTCGTCGGCTTCTTCAACCACGACGCGATCAACGCCGACCACATCGACGCCTACTGCGGCGACCCGGCCGTCCGGCTGTACCTCGCCGTCCACTACCTCTTCCTCGGCACGGCCACGGCGCTCGCCGCCCACCTGTTCTGGACGAACCGGCTCTCCGTGCCGCGCGGCCTGCTGCGCGCCGGCGTGCGGCTGCTGGCCGCGGGCTGCGCCGTCGGATTCGGCCACACCGTCTACCGGGTGGTGGTCCTCACCCGGCACGGGAACGCGCCGCCCGACCCGGTGACCGGCCGCCCCGTCCCGGTCGACGACGCCGTCGCCGAACTCCTGCCCGCCGTCGGGGCCCTGCTGCTGGTCCTCGGCATCTCCATGCCGGCGCTGCGGATCGCGCTCCGCTACGTCTACGACCAGAGCGCGATGTGGCGCCTCCACCCGCTCTGGTCCGACCTGGTCCGCGCGGTGCCGCACGTGGTGTTCGGCACCTCGCGCGGACGTGTGCGCGAGCTGTTCGCCTACGGCGACCGGTCGTTGGACCTCGCCCACCGGGCCTTCGAGATCCGGGACGCAGCCCTCGCCCTGAGGGACACCGTGCCCGCGCCGACCCCGCCGGCCACACCCCCGCACCCGGCCGGCCCGACCGGGTGCGCCACGCCCGACGAGGGGGCCGCGGCGGCCGCCGAGGCGCAGTGGCTGCGCGCCGCACTGCACCACCAGGCCCACGGGCAGCCACCGGCCGGTGGCATGCCCCTGGAGCCCGACCATCCGGGCTGCTTGACGCCGCGTGAGGAGATCGCCTGGCTGCTCAAGGTGGCCTCCGCCTACCGCCGTCTGCCACCGCCCCGGCACCTGACGCCTTCACCCGTCCGGGCCTGACGTCTCTCGTGCGCCCCTGCCGCGCGTCGGCGGTGTTCGAAGCCAATGATCATGGCCTGCAGACCGGCGTCGAACACCGCCGGTGGTAGGCGAGCGCCCTCGCAGCGGATCCGCAGGAGTACGCCGTGCGTCATGGCGGATCCGCGGCGTGACGGGGTGCCTACCGGTGGGAGGGAGTCACCGGGCCCCGGGCGATCAGGACGTCGGCTTCGTGGTGCCAGCCGAGGGAGGAGTAGAGGCGCTGCCCTTCCTCACTGGCGATGAGAAGACCGGTACGGGCGCCCTGGGCCACGGCGGCCTGCGCCAGAGCGCTCATCATCGCGCGGCCCAGGCCGCGCCGGCGGTGCGCCGGCTCCGTCTCGATGCGGTCGGCGATCGCATCGGCGCCGACCACGGCGATGACACCGCGCGCCGCCACCTCCCCGGAGGGGTCGTGGAGGGAGACGACCGTGACGGGTCCCTCCGTACGGACCTCGCACGCGTACGGCGCGGCGGGCGCGTGCTGCGGGTGACCGGTCAGATCGGTCGTCATGAGCCACTCGGACCGGTGGAGCAACTCCAGTCCGGCGGCGCGGACGACGGCTTCGACGGCGTCCGGGCGCAGCGTGGGTACCGTGAGCCAGGTGGTCTGCCTCGCGGCGGCGACGGCTGTCGCCAGCCGTGCCAAGGATGCCGGCTCCTCATCCGCCCGCAGCGCGAACACCTCGACCTCACGGCCGGGTTGGTCGCATTCGGATCGCAGGCCGTCCCCGGCGAGCCCGACCGGCTCGGCCTCGGGCAGGGAGCGAGCCACGGTCCAGCCGTTCAGCCAACGTCGCATCGGCTCTGATTCGATCTTCGTCATACGGCGATGAGAACACGGCCGCAACCGGGTGGGCGAGCGAACGGGCCATCCCCGTGGTCCGCCGCGGGGCGGCGCCGCCCCGCGCGGCCACCGGCCGGCCTCCGCCCGCCGGGGAGTCTGCCGTCAGGAGGCGAGCGCGGACGTGCGGGCGGTCGCCAGTTCGTCCACCAGCCGTGCCACCCGCCCGTTGCGCCTCCTCCCCCACCCGTAGCCCGCCAGCATCGACAGCTGATCGCCCTTGCCGGACGCCAGCGCCAGTTCCGGAACGTCGGAGGAGAACAGCGTGCCCGAGACGACGGCGGACTTCACCCCGGCGACCTCGGACCACGGGTAGGAGCGCGAGGTCAGCAGCCCGCTGTACTTCACCCCGGCGGCTCCGAACGACACCCCGGACATCGGGGCCCGGACCGTCAGGACCGCGCCCGGAACGCCCGTCAGGACAAGGGGGATGAGATCGTCGGCTCTGGTGGAATCCGCCGCCACGGAGGCGGCGATCATCAGACAGACGAGCCCGATTGCGAGATAGGCGAGCGCCCAGGGGCTACGCCTCTTTCGTACCGCTCCCCCGCTTCCGTCGTGCACGGTCCCGCCCCCTCGCGTCGGAAGATCCCATCATGGCCGATCGCCCGCGCGCTCGGGAGCCGTTGCGAGGTCCGGCCGTTGGGGCCTAGAGCAAGCCGCCGAGGTGGACGCGGTAGACGATGGTGACGCCGTCGGTGCTCACCTCGGTGCAGAGTTCGCGGCGGTCGATCAGCCAGCCGTTCGTCTCGCACCGCTGCCGGGGTCGGAGCCGGTCGGCGGCCTGCGCCGTCGGCACGCCGGGCGGGCCCGCGAGGTAGAGCGTGCGCCAGCAGGTGGCGCCGTGGCCGTTGCCGCAGTCCTGGCCGGTGCCGGTGACGGTGTAGCCGGGTGGTGGCTGCGGCACGGCCTTCGCGGACGGGACGTCCGCCTCGTGGAAGATCACGAGCGCCAGCAACGGGGTCGCGGCGAGGACGAGGGCCAGTTGGCCGTGGAAGGCGATGCCCACCGCCCGGGACCAGCCGCCCGGGCGCTCCGGACGCGGGCCGGCGATCCGTCGCTCCAGCCACAGGCCGGCCAGGACGACCAGTTCGGCGAGCGGCGTGTACAGCAGGTACAGCTCGGCCTCGCTCCGCAGCTGCATCAGGTCGAGTGCCACCGCGAGCACCAGTGCCAGCCAGAGCAGCAGCACGGCGGCAACGGGGACTCGCAGCGGCGTCGACCGGGCGCGCAGCAGCCAGTGGACGAACGGCAGCAACGCGAACGACACCCCGGCCACGGCCCACATCACGATCCGGAACCCCTCCAGCAGCGGACGACGACACCCCGGGAAGACCGGACGCGCGGGTACCGGTTCCCGGTTCCGGCACGCCGTGAGCGTGCCGGGAACCGGTGGACGGCAGCGGAACCGAGCCCAGGTTCATGATCGTCTACGGGTCGGGCACGGACGGACGGTCAAGCGGGGGGACGGCTATGGCGAGGTCGGTGGGCGTGGTGCTCTGTCTGCTGGCGGCGGGCGTGGTCTGGCTGCTCGGCATGATGTCCGGTGTCGAGACGCGGCCGGCCCGGGCCTGCGTCACCGAGCTCCACGGGTGGGACCCGGTGGAGTACCGGGCACCCGAACACAGGGACATCCGGATCGAGGAGTCGCTGTTCCCGCCCTCGCACGTCTGCCGCTGGCCGGACGGCCGCTCCGTCGAGCTGGTGCCCTGGTGGAACGCCCCGCTCCTGTTCGCCGCGCTGGGCGGCGCAGTCGCGCTGCCGGCGT
>NZ_JAKNTA010000047.1 GCF_022288725.1 Kitasatospora sp. A2-31
GGACCTCGTCATCCAGCTCGACCTGGTGGAACGCGGGAACCTCATCTCCCAGGCCGACCGCTTTCTCCTCGGCGACAGTGGTGACGAGGGTGACGCTCAGGGGGACGGGCCGGTCGAGCGGCTCAGCTCCTGGCTGTCACCGCTCGTGGTCGAGACGGACGGAACGGTCGTGCCCTTCGCCTACGGGTTCGACCGCCAGTTCGCCCTCGGCAACCTTCACGAGGCACCGCTGTCCGCCCAGGCCCGCAACTGGGACCCGGTCCCCTTCCGCGACCTGTGCCGGAGGGTTCACACCGACCTGTCAGGTAAGCACGGACCCGCCTTCGCGAACTGGTACGACGAGGTCACCCGCGCCTCGCGGGCAAGCCTCGCCAGTTGAGCGGACAAGCCTGCGGCCCGGTGCCACCAGCGAAGGCCGCCAGACTGTGCGCTCACACTGGCGGTGCCCTCAATCACCTGGGCGTCCCAGCCGCGGCTCCTTACGTTCGAGGTGCGTGTCGGTCGTCAGACGACGTTCCGGTGATGGCTCGCCAGGCGTCCGCGGTCGTCGAGGACGTGGAAGGCGAGGGCGGGGCTGGGTGGAAGCCGACCAGGACGGGCAGTCCTTGCCCGGCACGGAGGAGTCGCACAGGGCGATGGTGGACCTGTCCGTGCGGTGGACCTGGTCGACGGCCGCCGTCGAGGCCTCCTCCCCGAGCAGGTGCCGACGAAAGGCGCTGCGTCGGCGTGGTTACCCGGGGGCACACCAGCACCGGGTGCCGGAACGCCGGCAGCCGGCGGGCCTGCTCGTACTCAACAGGGCAGGCCGTGGTCCGCGACGTCACCGGTCGCCACGACGGCGTCGAGGTCGTAGGGCATGGCGTTCAGGTAGTCCATGACCGCCCTGGTGCGGTCGGCGCTGCGCTGCTCGCCGTCGAGATGGGTGTCGCCGAGGTGGGCCGTCACGATCATATCCGCGAGCCTAGGCGGCAACTGGACCATCTGTAAGATCCAACTCCATGTCGAGGAATCGGTCCAGTTCCGGGTTCGACCTCCACGTCGAGATCGCCGCCGCCAGGGGACGGCGGTCAGGGCTGGAGGCGACTCTGCGGGAGGCGATCCGGTCGGGGCGGCTGCTGCTCGGCAGCCGGCTGCCGTCCACCCGCACGCTGGCCGGAGAGCTGGGGTTCGCGCGGGGCACCGTGACCGCCGCCTACGACCAGCTCGCAGAGGAGGGCTATCTGACGGTGCGTCCCGCCTCGGGCACACGTGTCGCCGAGGTACCGGTCGGCGATCCCGTGCCCGCCGCCCCGGTCACCGCCCCGGCGTCGGTCTGTCATGACCTGCGGCCCGGGCTTCCCGACCTCAGCGCGTTCCCCACGCGGGCCTGGCTCCAGGCGGCCCGCCGGGTCCTGGTCACCGCCCCCGCCCGGACCTTCGGCGCCGGGGACCCCCAGGGTCACCCCGCCTGCGGGCCGCGCTCGCCGACTACGTCGGCCGGACCCGGGGCGTGCTCACCACCCCCGAACAAGTCGTGATCACCACCGGCTTCTACCAGTCGGTCGGCCTGCTGGGCCGCGTCCCGGCGGCGGAGGGCGTCACCACCGTCGCCATGGAGGACCCCGGCCACAACACCTACCGCGAGGTGGTCCGGCGCGTCGGGCTCACCACGTCGGCGCTCACCGTCGACGCGGGAGGCGCCCGCCCGCGGGTGCGCTTCGGCCAGAACGGCACGGTCGCGGCGAACGACCCGGTCGAGCAGGAGAAGGACGTGAAGTTCACCTCCCTGCTGGCCAACCTGGTGATCTTCCACAACACCCTGGACATCGCCGACGTGGTCCGCGAGCTGCAGGCCGAGGGGCGCCCGGTCGACCCACTCGACCTCGCCCAGGTCTCCCCGTACCTGACCGAGCACATCAAGCGGTTCGGCGAGTACTCCACCCACGAACTCAACCTCACTCCCGACGCCTACGACGCCCGCCTGGCCGTCGACTTCAGCGTGCTCGGCGGCGACGAGAAGGCGGCAGCGGCATGACGGACAAGCCGACGCGGTCCGAAAACCGTTAGCGTTCCCACGGGCATTGAGCCGAGACTGATCGGTCGTTCACATCGGACAGGAAGAGTGGCCAGCCCTGACGTACAACCGTGACACCCTGCCCTTCCCCGACAACCGCGTGCCCCCCATCACCTACAAGGGCATTCGGGACTGGGAAGAGTCCGACCCTGCCCGCCACTCGTTCGCCTGGGACGAGGACGAGGAGGAGCACCTCCGCTCGCTGGTCCGCGAGTGGGTGCCACCCGTGCTCTCCGGTATGGCCGGCTGGTGGCAGGGAGAACGCTGGTGCGAGAGCCAGGTGGACGCGATCATCCGGCAGCGATACGGCACCTGGGCCTGGGGATGGAACTGGTACCACTACGACAGCGGGCCTGTCGGCAACTGGACCGGCGGGCCGAGCTCGGTGACGACCCCTAACGAGACCGCGGACCGGGCCGTGGCCGCGCTGCTGGAGTGGCGGGAGTGGCTGGAGCGGACGGCCCAGCGCTTCGCCGAGCTGGCGCCGCCGCCGGACGCCTCGCCCGAGGACCGCAGCTGGCACCTGGAACGGGCCTGCGTCCGGCTCGTGACTCACACCATGGACTCGGGCGCGGACAACGCCTGGCGCGGCCAGACCTCGATCGTCCTGGGCTGGTTCCTCCAGAGCACCGGCATGGACCAGGCCGAAGCCGCGCAAGCGGTGGAGAACGCGATCGGCGGCCGGTTCAAGAGCTGGGTCACCCCGGAACGGACGCTGATCGAATCCGTCGGCGAGGACCTCGCCGTCGGCCTTACCGGCCACGCCCCGTACCGGGACCACCGCGAGTGGGAAGCGCTGGAGAAGCTCCATGACCGCTACTGACAGCCTCTCGGTCTGGCTGCGCGTGCGCCGCGAGGTCGACTGGCGGCATTCACCGGCTCTGCAACGGGTCCCGGCCGGCCGCGACGGGTTCCGGTCCTGGTGCGAGGGACCGGTGCGTCGGCGCGACCCGATTCGCGCTGAGCGTCTGCTCGCCGCGCACACCCTGGCCCGGGAGGACGCCGCACGCCAGACCCCGCTGAACTTCGCCCTGCTGGCCCGTTGGCAACGCGAAGTCCTCGCTGCAACAGGGGCACCGTTCCGCGTGAGCGACGCCTATGCGAAGGCCGGCCGCGAGCGCTACGGTCTGACCCCTCACACGCAGGCCTACTTCGATTCCTGCCTGAACGAGACGACCGACCCGGACATCCCGCTGGCGGCCCGCGCGGCCCGCGCCTACCTCGACGTGGCGTTCTTCCACCCCTTCGCCGATGGCAATGCCCGCGCCGCACTGTTGACCTTGGTCTATGTCCTGGCGCGGGAGGACATCGTCCCTCCTGAGGTCGACCCCCTCCAGACCACCCGCTACGCGGATGACCCCGCCGGTGCCACCGACCTTGCCACTCTCATCGGGGTGCTCAACTGTCCCGTCTCATTTGATCTTTGCCGGTGGCATGGTGCCTGAACTGGGCTGATGCAACGGGATGTGAGACCGGGCAGCCTGGCTGGTCTCACTTCTCGTTGTCGCTCAGGCGGGTTTGCCGCCGGGTGTCTCAGGTTCGGTTGTCGCTGACCTGACTGGTGGCCTGATCGCCCTGAAGTGCCTCGCGCTCGGCGGTGAAGTCGTCGAGGAGCTGGAACAGGACGTTGATCGCGTGCTTCTCGTCCTCGGGCGGCAAGTTTGAGATGTCGTCCCAGCCGTCGGGGAGGGCTATGTGCAGGACCTGGCCGGGCCAGGCGTGATTGCACTCGCAGCCCCGGCGGGTGACGAGCCACTCGCGCCAGCCGATGAGCCCATGTCCGCCGTGGCGGATGGCGTGCTGGTCGTATCCGGTCAAGAAGGCGGTCAGCAAGTGGAACGAGGTCTTGCCGACGAACATGCCGGGACGTTGGCCGACGCAAGCGAAGTACTCGCGTTCGCTCATCTCCGAGAGCTGCTTCATGTGTATACCTTTGGCGGTCCGTGTCATGACTCGTCGTCGGCTGGGTGCACGGCGTTCGCCGTCATCCGCTCCACCCACTCGCGCTGGGTCACGGCTCGCTCGATGCGGCTGACGATGTCCTTCTTGGACGCCGTGTCCAACGTCTCCGGGAGTTTGTCGAAGGTGTCGGGAAGGACGTCGAGTAGACCCCAGATCTGCTCGCCGGTCCTGACCGTCAGCAGTTGCTGGCACCGCCACTGCAGCGGCACTTCGGGACGGTGCCCGAGCCGCTGCACGAGTGTGGGGAACAGATAGTGCGTCGCCTCTGCGGCGAGGTGTTCTTGGAGCCAGTCGACCGGGAGCCGCTGGCTGAAGCCGTGCATGGCAGCCTCCTGGGCCAGGTCCAGGAGCTGAGCGGTGTCGACGGCTCGGACGGTGCGGGGAAGGGTCGGGGTCATGCCCAGATGATGTCAAGAAGTCGACGCAGGGGATACTTCCGCCGGTCCGGGCGTGCAGGTATCGGGCCAGCCGTGCCAGCGCCCCGGGCTCGTGCCGGTGCAGCCGCAGGGCCTGCTCCATCGTGGCGACCATCGCGCGCCATTCGGCCTGGTAGGCGAAGTCGCCGGTGTGCTGGAGCACGCAGTGGGCGGCGATCTGCTTGCCACGGACTCCGGTGAACAGGCCCTCGCGCTCGACGTTGATGCCGGCATAGACGAACGTGGCGGGGATGTGCTCCGCGAAGTGCTTCAGATGGTCGGACAGGTCCTTGCCGGAGGACGTGGCCATGTTGATGTTGTGGATCTCGTCGACCAGCACCAGGTCGCACTTCGCATCGATCAGGGTCTCGCAGACCGCGTCGGCGATGTCCATCTCGTTGTGCCGCGACTTCAGCGGCCGATCAAGGAAGTGCGCGAAACGGGTCGCGAGCTTGCGCGGGGAACCGTTGGGCGGGGCGGAGAACAGCCGGAACGGTTGCGCGGCAAGCCCGGTGACCTCCGGGTCGAGGTCCAGCAGCATCGCGTGGTGCCGCTCCAACTGCGACTCGCAGGACAGCTGACCGCCAGTGGTCGCGCACCAGTTGTCCCGGGTCACCGATCCCTGGCCGGAGTACGACCTCACCGCGCGTACCGGTCGAGCCCGCTCGAACCGCGACGTCCAGCACGACGACAACGGCTCCCGCCGCCGCACCAACTCCTCATCGACGAACGCGACGACGAACTCCGCTGGCTTCATCACCCCGACATCCACCGATCACCTCTGGCGCTCGCGGCCCGCCACTGGGCCCCGCTCTGAGGAGGCCACGGACGGACACCTCCGAGCACCAAGAACCGGCTCAAACCGCCCATGAGGGGGACCAGATGCTTCGAGCATCAATGCGTTCGACGTGGCATGGCCGCGATCAGGAGAATCGGCCCATGAGTCTCCTCGTACACACCTTTGTCTACGACGCCGCCGGCGGTCGCGACTTTCTGGAGGACCCCGAGTACGGCGACACGCTGGCCGGTTTCGAGAGCACCCGAACCCGGCTTTGGGGCTCCATGGCGATCCGGTCCCTGGGCTCCCGCTTCTTCCCGCGACTCGACGGCGAAGACCTCTACGTAGAACGGGACGAGATCGACGACTTCCTCACCGAGTGTGAGGCCATCCGCCCGTACCTCAACCACTTCGCCGGACAATGCGGTTACGACGCTGACTACGTCACCAAGCGCTTCGACAACATCGTTGCCGCCGCACTGCGAGCCAAGGCCGAGGGCGGTGGGATCGTCGTCTGGTAACGGCGACCAATGTTCGATTGCACACGAAGGAACACTGTCGCAGGACACCGTTCAACGCCGGGAGCGCCAAGCCTCGGCAAGTAGGCCCTGGCTGTCAGGGGAAGTCCGGGCACTCCGCGACGAAGCCCTCCGAGACGGGCTGCCACGCGCCGTGGTTCTCACGCGCGCTCAGCCGGTTCGCCTCCTCGGTGGTCTCGATCAACTGGGCGGTGGTCAAGGGGACGGCAGCCACGAACAGCCGCCCAACGTGGCGGCAGAGCTGCACCGGCCGGAGTTCCTCCGAGTACGGCTCATCGGCGACCGCGAACAGATCGGGCAGGCGCCAGCCCAGTGGACCGGCCACGGCACAGAGCTGGTACCGCCGGTGCGGACTCGGCTCCGATCGCGAAGCCATCCCGAACAGCGTGCTGAGGGACAGCCCCATGAACGGCAGCTCGCGAATGCCGAAGCCCCGATTGCGGACCAACCCATTGAGCACCGCGGCAAAACCGGTCTCGGCGGGGCGGTGGTCCGGCGAAGTCGGCTGTACGAAGGGCGCCTGGACGGCGGCGCACGGCAGTGAGCGGACGAAGCCCTCCAACGAGGCCAGTTGCAGGTGGTCGCAGTGGCTGACGCGGTAGGCGAACTGCCTCATGACCTTGGCGTCGCGCTCCGGAGGAAGCAGTTCCGCCGGCACCGGGCGGCCCGCGACCACGAGAAGGTCGGCCACCGGCATGTCGAGCTCGGCGGCGAGTTCGGTGAGTCGCTGCGGGGTGGTGTCAGATCCGCTCGCGGCGAGCTTGCTGAGAGTGTCGGCCCGTTCCATACGAGGACGGTAGCGGGTGGGCGCCAGGACACCGGTCCCGCCGATGGCGGAGCACGGGCCGATCTGCGACCCGCGGGGGTGCAAGACGCGTTCCCTCGGCGCCTGACCGTAAGGCATGATCACGACCATGACGGAAACGAGGCTGGCTCAGCTGTCACGACTCTGGGACGAGTTCAGGGCCCTGGGGTTCCCTTCCGGCTTCTACCAGCGAGAGCCTGATGGTCAGTGCATGGTGATGATGGACTCGATGCTCGCCGGCTGTGTCTCCTCAGCCTTGAGCGGCCCATTGAATGACCGGCGCCGAGGCATACTGCAGACACGAATCGTTGTCCTAGGACAGATCCTTCCGTCCATCGGCGACGACGAGTACGCGGCCAAGTACTTCGCCCACCTGCATGAGATGGTCTTGATGGCAGCCGAGATCGACAATGCTCGACGCGAGTAGTAGTTGTCGGATCCGTCAGGCGCGGCCAGCTTCACCATCACGATCTCGTCTGCGGCCCAAGCTCCTCGCCCGGCGGGATGAAGGCGTCGGCGCTGTCGGCATCCTCGACATGGCCATACGTGTCGACCGTGATAGCCGTTGCCCGCCCGTTCGACGTGATCAGCCACGCGAGGACCTGCTCGGTCAGCGGGGTTCCGCCGGGGCCCTGATCCGTCCAGTGAGCCCGCCATCCTCCGCCGGACACCGCGGCAACGACCTGGTCAGCCGGCTCCAGATGGGAGAAGTCCTCATAGTCCGTCACCCGACGCAGGGCTCCTCGCTTCCGGTCAACCACCAGCGCCGTTCCGGTGGCCTGGTCCCAGCCCTCCACACGCATCATGCGACCGATCTCAGTCTCGGTGCCGCTGAAGATCGCGATCCAGCCGGTCTGATTGAAGTAACGGAGATCCACCACCTCATCATCTCGAACAGATAGGGGCGGCCGTCAGGACCCCAGCTCCCTCAGCATGTTCATCCGTACCTGGTCTGCACACTCGCGGGCATGCCGACAACCAGAGTTGAGACGAACCTTGATCGCCGACAAGACCGAGTGAGACGAAGCGGGCCGGCCGACAACATCACCTGAGACCTCTGCCCTCGCGGCTCGACCCATGCGGCAATCAGACCTGAGACCCGGCTCGATCCAGGCAATGGGAACCGAGACAGCGACAAAGAAGCATGCGACGGGACATCAACCGCCGCCGACGCTGAAGCGTTCGGGCGAGGGCACCGACCTTCCGCCAGGCTTCAACAAACCGTCGCCCTGATGGTTCAACAACCCCCGACCACCGTTTTCTGACAGGATTCCGGGCGTGAGCACGCCATTTGAAGACGCCCAGTTCGAACTCCTGGTCGCCGAGCCCGCCGTCCGTACCGAGATCCGCATCGGATACGCACGGGTGTCCACTGCGGGAAGGAAGGCTCGCTGCCCGTCAGGTGACGGGGGTGCGGTGCTGCTCAACCGACTCTGACGTGCTGTAACGCCGATCAGGTGCAGAAGAAGCAGCTAGCCCTCGGTTGCGCAGGTGGGGTCGGCGGCGGCCTGGACGAGATTCTGTTCCAGGCGCTCCAGGGTGCTCAGGGCCGCGGTGCGCTCATCGGCCGAGAGACCTGCGGTGACGAGGTCCTCGAGCTGGCTCCAGCTCTGCTCAACCTCACGCCGTAGGGCGTGGCTGGCCGCGGTGGGTTCGATGAGGGACGCGCGCTTGTCGGTGGGCGAGGGGCGGCGGCGGACGAAGCCGGCCTGCTCCAAGCGCTGGACGGTCCGGGTCATGGTGGCGGCGTCGGAGTCCATGAGCCGCACCAGGTCGGTCTGGCGCTGGGGGCCGAGTTCCCACAGATGCATCATCACCAGTTCCTGGCCCGGGTGCAGGCCGATGCGACGCAGAAGCTGCCCGGCGAACATGCGGTGCAGGCGCGCGAGACGGAAGATCGCGTGACTGATGGGCCCGCCACTGGCAGCGGCCGGCACCGGGACGCTCACCTCCTGCCCCGCTCCCGCCCGGTCCTTCCCGGCCGCCGGGGTGGACTGTGTCATCTCTCCCTCACTTTCCTGGTCAGGCAGCTAATGCTAGCGCACGCAACCGCCCTTCCTAGGGAACACCTGCCTTCAGTTCACAACTTCCCTGTCCAGCACACACCGTCTGCGCCAGATGAAGGGCGGCAAGCGACTCGCAGACATTTACTTGTCCGGACAGGCATCTGTTACGTTTGGATGTGTCGGGGCCACCGCCCACCACTCCTCACGAGGGAAGAGATCATGACCACTGCTTTCGATCCGATCGTTCTCGGCGGCCGCCGCCTGGCCAGCCGTATCGCCATGGCGCCGATGACCCGCAGCCGTGCCTACGGCCCGGGTGCGGAGCCGACCTCTCTGATGGCGGAGTACTACGCGCAGCGCGCCAGTGCCGGGCTGATCATCACCGAGGGGATCCAGCCCTCGCCGGTCGGCCAGGGCTACCCGGACACCCCCGGCCTGCACACGGCCAGCCAGGTGGCGGCGTGGCGGAGCGTGACCGACGCCGTACACGCCGAGGGCGGCGTGATCTTCGCGCAGCTGATGCACACCGGCCGGATCGGCCACCCCAGCCTGCTGCCCGACGGCCTGGTCCCGGTGGCGCCCTCGGCGGTGGCCGCCAAGGGCCAGGTCTTCACCCACGAGGGCCCGAAGGAGTACGTGACGCCGAAGGAACTGAATGAGGCGGAGATCCGGCAGACGATCGCCGACTTCGCCACCGCGGCCCTCCACGCCATCGAGGCCGGGTTCGACGGCGTGGAGATCCACGGCGCCAACGGCTACCTGGTCCACCAGTTCCTCGCCCCGAACACCAACCTGCGCACGGACGGCTGGGGCGGCGGGGTCGAGGGCCGGATCCGCTTCGCCGTCGAGGTCGTCACGGCCATAACGGAAGCGATCGGTAGTGACCGGGTCGGTCTGCGGATCTCGCCCGGGAACCCTTACAACGACATCGCCGAGGACCAGCCAGGCGAGGTCTACGAGGCGCTGCTCGAGCGGATCGCCAGCCTGGACCTGGCCTACCTACACCTGCTGGAGGGCCCGGACCGCGACCTGACCGCCCGGCTGCGCAAGGCCTGGCCCGGCACGTTTGTCCTCAACCCCTTCACGTACCCCGAGGTCACCGGCCCCGAGGCGCTGAAGCTGGTCGAGGACGGGACGACGGACATGGTCGCCTACGGCGCCCTGTTCCTCGCCAACCCCGACCTGCCGGCCCGCCTGGCCGCCAGCGGCCCGTTCAACACTCCGGACACGGCCACCTTCTACGGCGGCGACCACCGTGGCTACACCGACTACCCCGCCCTCAGCGACTGACCGGCGGACCTGTGTGGCCGCTTTCACGGCCGCAC
>NZ_JAKNTA010000048.1 GCF_022288725.1 Kitasatospora sp. A2-31
CGAGCCGGTCGGCACGATCGGACTCGATCCAGGTCCGCATGCGGGGCCAGGCGCGGACGAGGGCTTCGTGCGCGATGGTGACGGTGTCGTTCTCCACGATGAGCAGCCGGCCGTTGGTGAACACCCCGACGAGGCCGGCAGGCAGGTCGGACCGGGCGACCCGGCGGCGGGTGTCCTCCGTTCCGTCAGTGCTCTCACCGATTCGGACCAGTCGCAGAAACATGGCCTGGGCTGCTGACTGCCCTGCCGGGTCGAGGCCGGAGTAGATCCGCTCGGCGCTGGTTGCCACGGCTTGGCCGATCCCGCCGGTGGTGCGGTACCCGCTGACGGTCAGGGCGTTGCCCTGCCGCTGGTTCCAGACGGCCCGCAAGGCGTGGGCCAACAGCGGCAGTCGGCCGGCTTCCCGCCCCGGCCACCCGAGGTCGGCCAGCATCAACTCCACCAGTCCGGGCTCCAGGACGAGTCCGACCTCCCGGGCAGGGAAGAGGATGGCCTCCCGAAGGCCCTCCTGCGACAGCGGCCCGACGACGATCTGACGGTGCTGCAATGCGGACCGCAGTTGGGGGTAGGTCACGCACTGGGAGTAGAAGTCGGACCGCAGAACGCAGACGACAAAGGCGGCAGGCTCCGGACCAGCGGCCAGAACGTCAAGGAGGTCGAGGAACGCTTGCCGCTGCGGCTCGTCGGTGCACAGGGTGAACAGTTCTTCGAGCTGGTCCACCACCAGCAGGAGGCGAGAGGTACCGGGCGACGCGCACGGCACGGAGGCAATCGCGTCCGGGCCCGCCTTGATCGCGCGACGGACATCCGCGGCAGTGACCCCGACGACCTGCTCCAGCCGGGCAGTCAGTTCGTCGACCGGCCGCTCGGTTGGGGTCATCACCAGCTGGCTCCAGCCGGCCGAACCGGGCAGGCGGCCTGCCGCCAGCGCCGGCAGCACCCCTGCCCGCAGTAGCGAGGACTTCCCAGCCCCGGACGGGGCGACGACAACGAGAGGCCCCTCGGCGTCGCGGTCGAGCTCAGCCAGTACCTGCGCGACGAGATCGTCCCTGCCGAAGAACCATCGGGCATCGCCCGGCTCGAACGGCTTCAGGCCAGGGTACGGGCAGTCCGCAGCGGCGACCACCGAAGCCCGCCGGGTCTCGCGTACACCGTCGAGGTAGTGGAGATGGACGTCGCCAGCCTCCGCCACGACCATGTCACGGCCGGACTGGTAAATCCTGGCCTCGTTGTGGGCCGTGGCGCTCATCGAAGGTGGCTGCTCCGACGCGTCCTCAGGCTCCTGCCTCCCTGTGCCGCTCATCATTCTGCGACACGCTCGCCCCGGACGGCCCGGTGCGACTGTAAGACGATCGCGCCCACCCTCAGCTCCCCCCACCGGATCCGCCGCCTCATGATGCCACCGCAGGAACGGCCCCGCCATAAGGGAAGCGTCTGTCCATTCAGCGGCTCTGTCGCTCGTTCGGTGGTGGCAGAGCACCACGTCGCCCTCGGCCGGCCCTCTGGGCCGAGGGCCGGCCGAGGGCGAGGACGCTCTTCCGGGGTCGAGCACATAGCCGAGCCCCCTCAAGAACCCCGTTCTCCTGGACGGTGCCGGGCTCTGCGAAGATCGTGACCCGGTGCGCACCGCACTCCATTGCCCGCGGTGCGCACCATTGTTCCTGGGGTGCCGTGCCGTCGGGCGTACGGGGGTGCGATCTACGATGGGCGTCGTGTGTGATGCCGTTGACTTCCCGGCTGACCTGCTGGAACTCCGGCACCGTTGGTACACCGCCGAGGCCGGAGATCGCCGATCCCACCGATGAGGAGCGGGCCGTCTTCGCCGCGGTCGGCGCCGAGCTGTACGCCCATCCTTACTGGGCGGGCGCCGAGAATCGATCAGGGCGGTCCAGGTGCCGCGCTGGACGTCGTGCTCTTCGATCCAGCCGACCGGGCGGCCGTCGCGCTGCAGTTCCTGGACGCCCGGGTGGTCGGGCCAGATGAGGCGGACCAGGCCGTCGCCGAGGGCGTATCGGGTTGGGGTGCCCAGGCCGCGATCCGACGGCACGCTCCCGCCGGTCGGACGCTTGAGGGCGGGCGCGGCACGCTGGCCACCGCCCGCTCGGCGCTCAGCCGCGCGGCGTGTGCGCGCTGGACCGACAGGGCAGTGGTTCAGCGATCGAAGACATGGGGCAGCCGTCCGTCAGTAGGAGACCCGCCCCTGGCGGCGGCATGGTCGGCGAGAGTGCACAGCTGTGCGGGGGTGAGCCCGGCCAGTTCACGGAAGTCACGGGTCATGTGCGCCTGGTCGTAGTAGCCGCACAGAGCGGCCAGATCGGCCAGCGATCGGCCGGCGTAGGACGGTAGGGTGAGTGCCCGTTGGAACCGCAGGATCCGGCTGACGGATTGCGGCGGCAGCCCGATCTGTTCTCGGAACAGCACCTGCAACCGCCGGCTGCCGCGGCCCGTGGCAATAGCCAGATCTTTGGCGGATAACTGCCCGTGGCACGCACGCAGCCGGCTCCATGCCTCGGCGACGACCGGCGAGGGCGGCGACGCGTCCGCCATGCGCCGCGTCAGGGCGCTGTCGATGACCGCCCAGCGCCCTTCCCAGTCCGGCACGGCGATGAGCTGCTCGGTGAGCCTCGCCGACCAGCCGGTTCCCAGCACCTCGTCCGGGTGCATGTGCCGGTTGGCCAGTTGGTGCAGCGGCAGCCTCAGACACGTGTACGCGCCGAGCGGGGTGAACTCCACCTCGACCGACTCCGCGACGCCCTCGTAACCCCCTTTCACTGGCGATGTCTGCAGGCCGGCGAGCATCGCATGCCATGTGGTCCGCTCCGCCGGGACGCCCCTCGTGCAGTGGAGCAGGTGCAAGGGATCTCCCCAACCCAGGATCAACGTCACTGTGGCGGACGGAAGAGTGAGCCTGACGGGTCCCGGCCCCGCAGTGCGATGACCTCGGTATGTCACGATCTGAGACCGTAACCGCCCGGGTGCGCGACGTTCCGCGTACCCGCCCCTGTGTGACGACTCCATGGGCGTCTCACCCTCCATCTGCGACCCCGCGGGCAGGTGCACGTCAACGATTCCCGTGAAGAGAGTGCGCCTTCGTACAAGGCGGGGGAATAGGCTCCGCCGCAATCTGGACACGCGCCGCACGGCGGCCCTGGAACGTCCCGTAGGAGGAGTCCGAATGCTCAGGAAGATCATCGCTACCGCGACGGTGACCACCGTGGCTGCGGGCGCAGTCCTCATGGGGTCCGCGGGTGCGGCCTCCGCCGCCCCGCTCTGGTGCGGGAGCTGGCTGAAAGAGCCCTCCAGGGCGACCAACATCTCGGCGGTACCCGGAACGACGGCATCCGTCTCGAGTCCGGGCAATGGCTACATCCGTGTCAACCAGGGTACGTACGGTGGGAAGTGGTACGCGTGGGCCAAGCTGTACAACGGCTGGCAGGGTGATCTCGTCGCGCTGATCTGGGTGAACCAGTCGAACTCGGCGTACTACCAGTGCGGCTCCCGGGACGGGTCATCCGAGTACTCCATGGACTACACCGCCGGTGTCGACGACGCGCACGCCTACAAGGTCCAGGCCAAGCACTGGCACAACGGCGCCGCCGGTATCTCGTACGGCCCGACCGTCATCTGGCGATAGCGCCCGAAGGCCACCCGGTCCGACGGGCAGTCAGTCCCTGGGCTTCGGCGAGGGGTGCGGGTGCGAACCGCTGCGGCGGTGGATTCGCTGCTCGGAAGGCCATGTGGCGTGAGGAGCCGGGCGGCGGGTTGCAGTCCATCGCCGCACACGTGCCATCCCGACCCGGCCGGGACGCCGAACGGAAATCATTCACCTCGTAGGAGGAAACCAGTGCTCAGGAAGATCATCGCCACCGCGTCGGTGACCACCGTGGCTGCAGGGGCGGTCCTCATGGGGTCCGCGGGTGCGGCCTCCGCCGCCCCGCTCTGGTGCGGGAGCTGGCTGAAGGAGCCCTCCAGGGCGACCAATGTCTCCGCGGTGCCCGGAACGTATGCGAATGTCGGAGGGTCCACGTACATCCGTGTCAACCAGGGCACCTACGGCGGGAAGTGGTATGCGTGGGCCAAGATGTACAACTACGGGTTCGACTCCGTGGCTCTGATCTGGGTCAACCAGTCGGACAAGGCGATCTACCAGTGCGGCAACCGGGACGGCGCACGGGAGTGGGCCCAGGACTACACCGCCGGCGTTGATGACGCGCACGCCTACAAGGTGCAGGCGAAGTACCAGCACTCGAACGTGTTCTACGGTCCGACGGTCGTCTGGCGGTGAGTGCGGCCGATGACCCCCTCGCGCGAGCAGGTGAGTCTCGTCGGCACAGACGTTTGTGAACCGGCTCCCGGTGCTGACGGCCACGGCCCTACGATGCCGCACCGGAAGGAGAGCATGAAGCGACGGAGGATCTCATCCGTACTACCGGCCGCGGTGATCTCTCTTCTGCTTCTGGTGTCGGCCGCATGCACCACCGCACCGAACGCCGGGACAGTGACCGACGCGCCCGTGATCACGCAGGGAGCGGGATCCGCAGGTCTTCTCGCGCTTCCCCTGGACGCCTATGAACTGCCGGACGCGGACTACCTCCAGGTGCAGCGGGCGACCATGCACTCGCTGCGTGATTGCATGGCCACTTACGGACTGACTCTCAGCGTTCCCGAGGTCCCCGCTTCCCGGTACCCCAGGCATGCGACCGCGCTCGGCTGGCTCGGTGCCCACGAGGTCGAGCGGTACGGATATCGAGGGCCGGCGAACTTCGCGGACGACATGGCAGCAGCCGCCCGACGTGGAAGTAGACCCATAGTCGTCCCCGAAGACCAGATAGCGGTGTTCGAAGGGAGCGTTCCCCGGTTCCAGGGGGAGACGGTGCCCGAGGGAGGGTGCGACGGGGAAACCCGCCGCACCCTCAACGGCGGAGAGGTCTCGATACCGATCGACGGACTCGACTCCACCGTTCCTCCCGAGCGATGGCTTCATGTCCTGGGATCTCAGGCCGGGGACCGGGCGCGCTCCGACGCGCGACTCTCCCCCACGGTACGGTCATGGAGCGAGTGCATGCGCGACCGGGGATTCCGGTACCAGAACCCCGATCAAGCGATGAGCGATCCTCGATGGAGTCCTGGCGAGGATGGCGCGGGCCAGCCGCCGTCCCGGGACGAGATCGAGACCGCAGTCGCGGACAGGGACTGTCGGGACAGGGTGAATCTTTCGGGAGTCCTACGGTTCCTGATTACTCAGTACGAGAACGAGATGATCAACTCGCAGGGCCATCGCATCCGCGAGGTTTCCGACCTCCTGAGGACCCGGGCCATGAATTCATCCAGGATCCTCAGTGCCCGCTGATGAACTTGGATGCGTGTGCCGGTGCCGTCGGGGCCGGCAGCACGTGATCGAGGTCTTCGAGGTGAAAGTTCTTGCAGCTCGGGGCATGATCGCGTTGTAAGACACCTCACGGCGCCAAGCCGTCAAGTCGGTGGCCGGTGGGCCGGTGGAGCGTGGGGCGGCGGCTGCTCTGGAGCGCCGGCCCAACCGGCCGCCCGACGCCCTGGCACAAGTACACCCCTCCACGAAGCCGGCCGCGCCTTCCTCCAGACGCACCTCGCCAGGACCGAACCCGGCAAGCCGTAGGCCCAGCCGAAGCGACGACCGAAAGCCTGGCCCCGACAACGGCCGACGCTCGACGCGGCGGGTGCTCCAGGTAGTTCAACCTCGTATTGGCCACCGCGGGCAAAGACTTCTGACGCCGCCACACAACGATGAGTACGACAAGCGTCCGCAACATCGCCTTTTGACCTTCGCGACCTCGCTGTCCCAAACACGTCGGCTTCCCAGAAGTGAGCGGACGGCCTAGTACTCCAGCAGGACTTCTCCATTTCCGCTGGTCAACGGCTTGGGAGTGGGAGTGTAGCGGGCGGGTGAGAGGTCAGGGGCGGTCTTCATGGGACCGCCCCTCGATCGTGTGCAGCCGTCGTTGGTAGTGGCAGCGTCGGGCGACGGCCTGGTGTTGTCGGCGCCAGGTGGACCAGTTCAGGGCATGAGCGCGAAGCGATCGCCGCGGCGGACGTGGGCGGTGGGGACCGCCGCCTGCCAGGAGTCGCCATCGCGGCGTTCATCCGCACCCGGGTGTTGGAGCCGGAGCGGGCGGAGTTCCGGCGGTGTCTGGAGGAGCTGCGCGCCTACCGGAAGGCGTTCGGGGACGTGAAGGTGCCCTACGCCTACACAGCGCCGTCCGGGCACCGGTTGGAGGTGTGGGTGGCCGACCAGCGGCGCTACAAGGCTGCCGACGTCCTGGACCCGGAGCGGGTGAAGGAGCTGGCCGAGCTGGGCATGGTCTGGTCGGCGTTCGACACGGCGTTCACCGACAACCTCACCGCGGTGGCCGGGTACGCGGCCGAGCACGGCCACGCCTGCCCGCCCAATGAGGCGGTGTGGGGCGGACGGCCGGTCGGAACCATCATGAAGAACCTCCGTACCGCGCAGCGCCGCACCGAAGCCCTCCAGCGGCGTGCCGAGGCTGGGGAGACCGGCCTGGACCGGACGGGGGCGCTGACCGCCGACCGCAAGAACGCCCTCGACGCCATCGACCACGCATGGTGTCCCACCTGGTCGGTCGAGTGGCAACGCTGCTTCGCCCTCGCCCGGCGGCACATCAAGAACGGCGGCACACTCGCCGGGGCCGCGCCGGGCAGCATCATGGTCCAGGGCGAGGACCTGGCTGGGTGGGGCCGCGCCCAGCAGGTCGGCTGGGACAAGCTCGCACCGGCGCAGCAGTGGGCACTGGAAAACGTCCTCGGAATCGAGCCGCTGCCGGAGGAGGAGAAGCCGGCGGTGAAGGTCTCGCACACGGTGAAGGAGCAGCCGAACCTGGCGGCGGCCGCGGAGCACGGGCCCGGGGAGGGGCACCTGAACGTGCCGCGCAAGCACAAAGAGCCACCCCATGGTGGAGATCAGCCTCGGCCTCCACATCGCCCACAGCCGCAGCCGCCTCGCCACCATCCCCACCACCCGCGCCGAACGACTCACCGAACTCGGGATGCGCTGGGAGTAACGCGGGTACCCAGAGCGGCAGGCAGACGGCCTGTCACCCCGGGGGTTGTCGCGTCCGGGCCTCACTGGGGTGAACGGGTGTCCTCCCATGCCACGGGGCACGACAGCGCCCGGCGCGACAGGAGACGCGACAACCCTCGCGACAGGGGCGCTGTGGCCGCTCACCGGGGGCGGTCCTTTGGCCGGGCAGAGCACGGCGTGCTGCACCTGACCCCATCGCCAGGTTGCGGTTGGGTGTCTTCCCGCCTGCACCGCCATGCCGTCGGGAAGCATGGACATGACCGTCATCGTCCAAGGGGGGACTTTACGATGAGCGCGTTAGACGATCTTGCATCCGGAGTGGTGCAACTGCTGTCCACCGCAGGCACCGCGGCAGCGACCGGCGCAGGGACCAGCGCTGCGGCGCTGGTGGGCGACCTGGTCCGCAGCCGCCTCACCAGCGCAGGACAGGGCGGAACGGTGACCGCGTTCGAGGCCGCCCCGCAGGACCCAGGCACACAGGCCGCCCTGCAAGGGGCGCTGGTGGCGGTGCTGGCCGCCGACCGGCCCTTCGTCGTCTACCTCACCAGCGTCATGCCCACCCCGCAGCCAGCGCCCCCCACCGGGCGGGCCGAACCCACCCTTGTCGCCTCCGGCGGGGGCGTAACCGTCCAGGGCAACGGCAACCGGCTCCGGGGCAACCTCGCCGGCCGCGACCAAATCATCAACAACATCCGCAACGGCGACCGCACCACCCTGGTGATCATCGCCCTGGTCCTCGTCGTCCTGCTCACCGCAGCCGTCTACGGGGGCGGCAAGCTTCTACAGGACTCGAACGGGTCTCTGACCGACGCCCGCGCGGTCGCCGCGATCCTGCCCAGCCAACCGGACCTGCCCGAAGGATGGGAGCTCGACCCGTCCACCCCCGGCTACACCAAAACCGGCACTGAGTGCACCAACGGCATCGACCGGCTGTGCCGCGGCGTGGTCGGCCTCTCGTTCGTCAGGTACCGGACGACCGAGTCATCCAACCCCGAGATCCCCGCGATCGTTGAGTTCACCGCAACGGCCTACTCCACCGAGGCCGACGCAGCAGCCGCCTACGAGGCCACCCCCAAGGCTCGCAATCTGCTGCAGCTCAAAGCCCGTGGCAACCAGTCGATCGCCACGGAGAACGGCACTGACAAGAAGACCCTCGTACGAGCTGGGACCGTCCTCGTATCGGTCCTGCTGTTTCCTGCGGACCCCTACGGCCGCAAGGCCGAGACCGCAGACCTGGACAAGTACACCAGCATGCTCGTCTAGCGGGCCCAGCAAGCCCAGCGCGGCAAAACACCGGACGCCCAAGCGCACTGACGTCGTCCAAAGCAGAAGGTCCGGGAACGAGCAGCCGGTTACGCGCATGCGGTCCCGACCCGAGGTGGATTCTCCTGTGCACCTGGACGGTGAGAGGCCGCGGGTTACGGGCTCGACGGGCCGACCGAGAACGGGGGCGCTGGGAGCAGGCCGGGGCTGGACGTGGACCGGGCGGTACAACGCGCCCGCTGCAACACGGCCCAGCCGCTGGCCGGGAGAGGCGAAGACCCAGCTCAGGGGTGCAGCACGGGCCGCGTTGCAGTCAGCGGCCAGGGGTGTGCGACCGCAGACGGGGCGGAGCCAGGCCGGCGAGGCCGTCCGGGTCAGAACCCCTCGTGCACCGCGAAGACGCCGCTGCCCCAGTACACGGACGGCTCGTCGGCCCCGCTCGGCCAGTCGCTCTTCAGATGGCGGCGGCCGTCTCCGAGGGCTCCGACCTGGTGCGGGCTCAACCGCCCCGCCATCAGGTCGTCCGCTTCGGCGTCCGTGATCGGCAGAACGGTCCGGTACTGCGCGTCCTGTGAGCCCACCCAGTCAACGTACTCGGTGAAGACGCTCACGAAGGCCTGCGAACAGAGGCCGCAGCGCTGGACAGAGACGATGAAATGCGAGTCGTCCTGAATCAACCTCTCAACCCGGACCCCGTTGCGGCTCTGATGGTGCTCCCCCGCCACCAGGGCATCCTCCGCGCAGCAAGCCGCGCACCCGAAACCCGCGTGGTCACTTCCATACTGCGGACCCATGGATCCCCCCGCCTAAGCCGTCCCTGATCGTTTGTCACCATAGCAACCCACCGGTGAAGGCCGTCCAAGAAGACCCTGAGCCGGCTGCTGTCGCCTCCCGACCTCGCACGGGGTAAGCGCCCATCTGCGCAGGTCACAGGGTGTGAAAGCGCCGATGCGACAGGGGGCGCGACGGCAGCCGGCTCTCACATGGCACGGTCCCGCTGATGACCTGTCTCACCGGAGTTTGACCGGCGAGGGTTTGTCTCATTCGAAGGTTGACTGCCAGTTCAAGCCGGGTAGAGCTCAGCGTGCCGCACCCGCACCTCCCACCACGGATCGGCCGGGGCCAAGACGCAGGCGGCCAGCAGCTCGCGCCGGGTCGGGGCGGGCAGCACCAGCGGCCCCAGCTCCTCCGCCTCCCGGCGGCGCACTGCGGGCACTCCAACCGGTCGGGGCCGGCCTCCGCAGCGTTCCGCGTCAAGGCCCACGACAACGACCCGAAACGCTCCGGCCAAGAGCCGGCCGGCCGCACGGTGCACTGGTGGTGTCCGCGCATGCCCCGGCCACACCAAAGCCGGATACCCGCCGGATTCTCAGCGCCCCGGACTTCGCCCCCGCGCAGCGAGGAGGTCCGGTTCGCCGAGATG
>NZ_JAKNTA010000049.1 GCF_022288725.1 Kitasatospora sp. A2-31
ACCCTTGACGACCTCGATGACGGTACCGGTGACGATGCCGTCCTCTTCCTTGATCTTCTCGATCGTGCCCCAGGCACGCTCGTACTGAGCGCGCTTCTTGGACAGGATGAGACGACCCTCCTTGTCCTCCTTCTGGAGAACCAGGGCCTCGATGTTGTCACCGACGGCGACGACCTCGTGCGGGTCAACGTCGTGCTTGATCGAGAGCTCACGGGAGGGGATGACGCCCTCGGTCTTGTAACCGATGTCGAGGAGCACCTCGTCACGGTCGACCTTCACGATGACGCCCTCGACGATGTCGCCATCGTTGAAGTACTTGATGGTCTCGTCGATCGCGGCGAGGAACGCGTCCGCGTCGCCGATGTCGTTGACCGCGACCTGCGGGGTGGTGCTGAGGGAGGAGTCGGTGGGGCTCGTCATTAGGAAAAGGGCTCCGGTACGGACATGAAGTCGTAGGTAATGCCACGCGGAGGGCCCGTATTCGCTCCCACCGAAAGCCGGACAGCCAAGAACACGGCGCACCGAATCCTCCCGGGTACCGGGAAACGGTGTCCGTCTTGCGACCGTGGGGTCTTCGACAGATGCGAGCGCGACCTGCTCCGTCCGAGGCGCGCAGGCCCGCAGCGCAACTTGTAGCATACGGGGACGGCCAGGCACGGTCAACGCCAAGGGCGGCAAGACGGTGGAGGCCGGTATGGATCAGGCCATATCCTCCGATTGCGCACCTCACGGGTGGCGGCCGCAGGGAGCCCTTCCCCGGATGCCACCGCCAGGATCCGGCCCCTTGATGGGACCGGTTCGCGGCAGCGGCGCTTCCGCAGACCACACCCTACGCGATGGGCATTATCACCGTGGCCACCACCCCCCCACCGGATCTGCACGATCTTGACGACGACGGCGACGACGCGGTACGGCGGCACGCCGAGGTCGACGAGAGCAGCCGCGCCAGCCGGCACTGGTGGGACCGGAACGCGGACGAGTACCAGGACGAGCACGGCGAGTTCCTCGGCGACGACCGGTTCACCTGGTGCCCCGAGGGCCTGGACGAGGCGGACGCCCGCCTGCTCGGCGAGGTCGCGGGCCGGACCGTGCTGGAGATCGGCGCCGGCGCCGCCCAGTGCTCCCGCTGGCTGCTCCACCGCGGCGCCCGCCCGGTGGCCATGGACATCTCGTACCGGCAGCTCCAGCACTCCCGGCGGATCGACCTGGCGCGCGGCACCCCGCCCGTCCCGGTGGTCCAGGCGGACGCGGCGGTGCTGCCGTTCGCCGACGGCGCCTTCGACCTGGCCTGCTCCGCCTACGGCGCGGTGCCGTTCAGCGCCGACACCGCCGGGCTGATGCGCGAGGTGCACCGGGTGCTGCGGCCGGGCGGACGCTGGGTGTTCTCGGTGACCCACCCGATCCGCTGGGCCTTCCCGGACGAGCCGGGCGTCGAGGGGCTGACGGCGGTGGCGTCGTACTTCGACCGCACCCCGTACGTCGAGCAGGACGAGCAGGGGCAGGCCACGTACGTCGAGCACCACCGCACCCTCGGGGACCGGGTGCGCGAGCTGGTCGGCGCCGGGTTCCGGCTGCTGGACCTGGTCGAGCCGGAGTGGCCGGAGGGGCACGAGCAGGAGTGGGGCGGCTGGTCGCCGCTGCGCGGGCGGCTGATCCCGGGGACGGCGATCTTCGTGACCGAGCGGGACTGAGGCAGAGGTCCGGGGGGCGGCCGGCGGACGGCGGCCGGGGCCCGGCGGCTCCAGCCCGGCGGCCGGGCCCCCACGGGCCGGGGCGTCGGGGAGACTGTCGGGGTGAACCCCGCCTGGCGCGATCTGCCCGTCCGCACCGCCCTGCCCGAGCTGCACCGCGCGCTCGACGAGCACGGCACCGCCGTCCTGGCCGCCCCGCCCGGCACCGGCAAGACCACCCTGGTGCCGCTCGCCCTCGCGGGCCTGCTCGGCGACGGCCGCCCGCCGCGCCGGGTACTGGTCGCCGAGCCGCGCCGGCTCGCCGTGCGCGCGGCCGCCCGGCGGATGGCCTGGCTGCTCGGCACCGCCGTCGGCGGCGCCGTCGGCTTCACCGTGCGCGGTGAGCGGCGCGCCGGGCCGGACACCGTGGTCGAGGTGGTCACCACCGGCGTGCTGCTCCAGCGGCTCCAGCGCGACCAGGAACTGCCCGGCGTCGACGTCGTCGTCCTGGACGAGTGCCACGAGCGGCACCTCGACGCCGACACCGCCCTCGCCTTCCTGCTCGACGTCCGGGCCGCGCTGCGGCCGGAACTCGGCATCGTCTGCGCGTCCGCCACCTCCGACACCGAGGCCTGGGCCGAGCTGCTCGGCGGCGCCGAGGTGGTCGAGGCCCACGGCACCGCGCACCCGGTGGAGACCGTCTGGGCACCGCCGCCGCGCGCCGTCCGGCCCGCCCACGGGACCAGGGTCGACCCGGCCCTGCTGGAGCACGTCGCCGCCACCATTCGGCGGGCGCTCGCCGAGCGGACAGGCGACGTGCTCTGCTTCCTCCCCGGCGTCGGCGAGATCACCCGGGTCGCCGGGCTGCTCGCGGACGCCCCCGCCGAGGTGCTGCAACTGCACGGCCGGGCCCCCCAGGCCGTCCAGGACGCGGCGCTCACCGCGGGCGTGCACCGGCGGATCGTGCTCGCCACCTCCGTCGCCGAGTCCTCGCTGACCGTGCCGGGTGTCCGGGTCGTGGTGGACGCCGGACTGGCCCGGGAGCCGCGCACCGACCACGCCCGCGGCCTGGCCGGCCTGGTCACCGTCCGGGCCTCGCTGGCCGCCGCCCGGCAGCGCGCCGGGCGGGCCGGGCGCGAGGCCCCCGGTACCGTCTACCGCTGCTGGGCGGAGGCCGAGGACGCCCTCGCCGCCCGCTATCCGACCCCCGAGATCGCGCTCGCCGACCTCACCCCGTTCGCCCTCCAGACCGCCTGCTGGGGCGACGCGGACGCGACCGGCCTCGCCCTGCCGGACCGGCCGCCGGTCGGGGCGATGGCCGCCGCCCGGCAGACCCTGCGGGCGCTCGGCGCGGTCGACGCCGACGGGCGGGCCACCCCCCGCGGCTCCCGGCTGGCCCGCACCGGCCTCCACCCCCGGCTGGCGCGCGCCCTGGTCGACGGCGCCCCCGCGGTCGGCGAGCGGCGGGCCGCCGAGGTGGTCGCGCTGCTCTCGGAGGAGCCGCCGCGGGCCCTCGGCGACGATCTGGGCGCCGTGCTGCGCACCGTCCGGGACGGCCGCGACCCCTATGCCGGCCGCTGGCGCGAGGAGGTCCGCCGCCTCCGGCGCGGCGCGGGTTCCGAGCCCGACACCGACCTGCCGGACGCTGCGGCCGTCGGCCTCGTCGTCGCTCTGGCCTTCCCCGAGCGGATCGCCCGGGCCCGGGTGGAGAAGCCCGGACCGGGGGCGCGCAGCCCGTACCTGATGGCCTCGGGCACGGCCGCCGAGCTGGCGCCGGGCACCGCGCTGGGCGCCGTGCCGTGGCTGGCCGTCGCGGTGGCCGACCGCCCGGCCGGCTCGCCGTCGGCCCGGGTGCTGCACGCGGCGGCGCTGGACGAGGAGACCGCTGCTCGCGCCGGAGCGGCTCTGCTCGGCACCCGCGAGGAGGTCCACTGGGACGCCCGGCGAGGTGAGGTGGTCTCCCGGCAGGTGGAATCCCTCGGCGCCATCGAGCTCTCGGAGAAGCCGCTGGCCCGCCCCGACTCCTCGCTCGTCCGGGCCGCCCTGCTGGAGGGGCTGACCCGCGAGGGCGTCAGCGAGTTGCTGACCTTCCCGTCCAACCTGCGCGAACGGCTCGCGTTCCTCCGCTCCGCCATCGGCGATCCGTGGCCGGACGTCTCGGATGCCGCGTTGCTGGAACGCGCCGACGAATGGTTGGAGCCGGAGCTCTCGCGCGCCCGCCGCCGCAGCGACCTGGCGAGGATCGACACCACGGCGGCCCTCCAGCGCCTCCTGCCCTGGGCCACCGGCGAGGCCGGCCGTCTGGACGAACTCGCCCCCGAGCGCATCACCGTGCCGTCCGGTTCGAGGATACGAGTGGACTACGGCGCCGAACGCCCGGTGCTGGCCGTCAAGTTGCAGGAACTCTTCGGCTGGACCAGGACTCCCACCCTGGCCGGCGGCCGCATCCCGCTGACCATCCACATGCTGTCGCCCGCAGGCCGCCCCGCTGCCGTGACGGGCGATCTGGAGGGCTTCTGGCAGAACGGCTACCACGCCGTCCGCGCCGAGCTCAGGGGCCGCTACCCCCGCCACCCCTGGCCCGAGGACCCGACCACGGCCGAGCCCACGAAGCGCACCAACCCCCGGAAGTGACGGGAGCGGACAGCGCCCGAAGACCCCGGGGGCGACGCCTCCGCGCCCGCACCGGCGCACGGGAAGTCGGCGCCGCCGACTTCCCGTGCGGCACGTCTCCGTTCAGGAGGACGCCCACCAGGTCGCGGGTGTCGCGACCGTGTAGCCCAGCGACTCGTACAGCGGCCTGCCGAGCTTCGAGGCGGTGAGCGTGGCCGGCTGGTCCGCCAGGTGGGCGAGGGCGCCGAGCATGACGGCCCGGCCCACGCCGCGCGACCGGAACCGGGACGACGTACTGATCCAGTAGTGGCTGGCGACACCGTCGGCCAGGACGCTGACGCCGGCTCCCGCAGCCACGCCGTCGACCGTGGCGACGAACACGTCCACGCCCGGCTCTTCGATCAGCGCCGTCGGGAAGAGTTCACCGGGGCGGTAGGGCTCGAATCCGTCCAGTTCGAAGCCCTCGATCACGATCCGCTCGGCCGTCCGGAGATCCTCGGACCGCCGTACCCGGGTCACGCCGAGGGCCGGTTCCGCAACGGGCCCGGGCAGGCGCAGCATGATCGGCATCTGCCAGTTGCGCATGCCCAGGTGGCCCAGTTCGGTCGAGCTGAACGGGTCCTCGACGGTGGCCGCCCCGGCGGCCCCGCGGACCAGGTCGCTCACCTCGACCAGTTCACCTGGGTCCAGGTCGGGCTCCTGGATCAGGATCCGCAGACCCGCGCGCTCGTCGCCGTCGACGGCGACGAAGCCGCGGCGCCGGATCACCTCGTGCCCCCGGCTCCGGCCGGTCGCGGTCCAGAAGGCGGCGGAGTTCCGGGCCTGGCGCAGCGGCGCCTCGGCCAGGGACACGGACTGTTCGGTCGGCGTGGTTCCGGTTGTCATTGCGCCTACGCTAGTACGGAATTGACAGACCGTACGGGCCGATTCCGCGGAAAGCCGACCGGGCCGCGGCCGGGTCAGGGCCCGGGACCGCGGACCGGCGGAGCGCACCGGCGGGCCCGGGCGCCGGAGCACCCGGGCCCGCCGGTGACCCCACGCGTCAGTGTGCGGCGGCCTCCCAGTCGGGGCCGACGCCGACGGAGACGTCGAGCGGGGCGCGCAGCGGGTAGGCGCCGGCCATCTGCTCGCGGACGATCGCCTCGACCCGTGTGCGCTCCCCCGGGGCCAGCTCCAGCACGATCTCGTCGTGGACCTGGAGCAGCATCCGGGAGGCCAGGCCGGCCTCGCGCAGCGCGTCGTCCACCCGGAGCATGGCGATCTTGACGATGTCGGCGGCCGAGCCCTGGATGGGGGCGTTGAGGGCCATCCGCTCGGCCATCTCCCGGCGCTGGCGGTTGTCGCTGTTGAGGTCCGGCAGGTAGCGGCGGCGGCCGAGCAGGGTCTCGGTGTAGCCGGTGGCGCGGGCCTCGTCGACGACCCGGCGCAGGTAGTCGCGGACGCCGCCGAAGCGCTCGAAGTAGGTGTCCATCAGGCCCTGCGCCTCGGCCGGCTTGATGCCGAGCTGCTGGGAGAGCCCGTACGCGGAGAGCCCGTACGCCAGGCCGTAGGACATCGCCTTGATCTTGCGGCGCATCTCGGCGTCGACGGCGTCGCGGGTGACCTCGAAGACCTGGGAGGCGACGGTGGTGTGCAGGTCCTCGCCGGAGGCGAAGGCCTCGATCAGGGCCTCGTCCTCCGAGAGGTGGGCCATGATCCGCAGCTCGATCTGCGAGTAGTCGGCGGTGAGCAGCGCCTCGTAGCCCTCGCCGACGACGAAGGCGCGGCGGATCATCCGGCCCTCCTCGGTGCGGACCGGGATGTTCTGCAGGTTCGGGTCCTGCGAGGAGAGCCGGCCGGTGGCGGCGACCATCTGGTTGAAGGTGGTGTGGATGCGCCCGGCCGGGGAGACCGTCTTGAGCAGGCCCTCGACGGTGGTGCGCAGCTTGGCCTGGTCGCGGTGGCGCAGCAGGATGACCGGCAGCTCGTTGTCGGTCTGGGTGGCCAGCCAGGTGAGCGCGTCGGCGTCGGTGGTGTAGCCGGTCTTGATCTTCTTGGTCTTGGGCAGTGCCAGCTCGCCGAAGAGGATCTCCTGGAGCTGCTTGGGCGAGCCGAGGTTGAACTCGTGGCCGGCGGCGGCGTGCGCCTCCTCGACCACGCGCTGGATCTCGGCGGCGAACTGCGCCTCCAGGCCGGTGAGCCAGGCGCGGTCGGCGGCGATGCCGGTGCGCTCCATCCGGGCCAGCAGGGCGGCGATCGGCAGCTCCATGTCGCGCATCAGGCCGGTGGCGCCGACCTGGGCGAGGCGGGTGTCGAAGTGCGCGGCGAGGTCGAGCACGGCGCGGGCCTGGAGCATCAGCGCCCGGGCCCCGGCGGAGGCGTCCTCCTCCGGGGCGTCGAAGGCGAGCTGGCCGCTCTCGGCGGCGGGCGCCGGGGCCAGCGAGCGGGCCAGGTACTCCTCGGCGAGCACCTCCAGGGTGAAGGTGCGGCGGCCGGGCTTGTCCAGGTAGGCGGCCAGGGCGGTGTCGGCGACGACGCCCGCGATGGTCCAGCCGCGCTCGGCGAAGGCCCGCATGACCTGCTTGGCGATGTGCAGCGCCTTGGGGGCGGCCGGGTCGGCCAGCCAGGCGGCGAAGGCGCGCTCGTCCTCCTCGACGAGCAGCGCCGGGTCGAACCAGGCGGCCGTCTCCCCCGTCGCGAGGGCGATCTCGGTGACCTCGCCGCTGCCGAGGGCCCACTGGTAGACGGCGGCGAGGGCGACCGGGGCCTTGCCGGCGGCGTGCCCGGCGAGCCAGGCGGCGAGGGTGCCGGGGTCGGTGAGCAGTTCGCCGTCGACCTCGACGCCGGGGGCGGGCTCGGCCGCGGCCTCGGGCTCGGCGGCGGCCGGGTCGATGCCGAAGACGCGGTCACGGAAGTTGGCGTTGCGGAACTCCAGCGACTCCATCAGCGTGCCGACGGCCGCCCGGTCGAACGCGGCGCGGCCCAGGTCGTCGATGCCGAGCGGGAGTTCGACGTCGCGGACCAGCTCGGTGAGGACGCGGTTGCGCTTGACCGAGTCGAGGTGCTCGCGCAGCTTCTCGCCGATCTTGCCCTTCACCTCGTCGGCGCGGGAGACGAGTTCGTCGAAGGAGCCGAACTGGTTGACCCACTTGGCGGCGGTCTTCTCGCCGACGCCGGGGATGCCCGGCAGGTTGTCGGACGGGTCGCCGCGCAGCGCGGCGAGGTCGGGGTACTGGCGCGGGGTGACGCCGTACTTCTCGACGACCTTCTCCGGGGTGTAGCGGGTGAGTTCGGAGACGCCCTTGGTCGGGTAGAGGACGGTGACGTGCTCGGTGACCAGCTGGAGCGAGTCGCGGTCGCCGGTGACGATGTCGACGTCGAAGCCGGCCGCCTCGGCGGCGGTGGCCAGGGTCGCGATGACGTCGTCGGCCTCGAAGCCCTCGACGCTCAGCCGCTGGACGTTCATCGCGTCCAGCAGGTCGTGGATCAGGCCGACCTGGCTGCGGAACTCGTCCGGCGTCTTGGCCCGGTTGGCCTTGTAGTCGGGGAACTCGGCGGAGCGGAAGGTCTGGCGGGAGAGGTCGAAGGCCACCGCGAGGTGGGTGGGCCGCTCGTCGCGGACGGTGTTGGCGAGCATCGAGGCGAACCCGTACACCGCGTTGGTCGGCTGGCCGGTGGAGGTGTTGAAGTTCTCCACGGGCAGCGCGTAGAACGCCCGGTAGGCCATCGAGTGCCCGTCGAGCAGCATCAGCCGGGGACGGGCCGCCCCGCCGCCACCCGCCGCGCCCTTGTCCGTACTCTGCGTAGCCACGTCAACGTCCGTTCCTGCCGATTCCACTACCGGCCACCGATCCTATGGCCCGGCACCGACAAAAGGGGCGCGTCCGCCGGCGGGCCCTCCCCGCACCGGCCGCGCGCGGGGGCTCGGCGCGCTGGGCGCGGGGCCCCACCGCGCCGGCCCGCCACGCCAGTTTGCGCCCGGTGCCCGCTACCGCCGAGTAGGACGGTCGTACGATCACTGGCAGCACGACGACGTGACCCCGAGCGGCAGGAGCTCCCCCATGACCGACGCGTCCGACGCGGCCCCCGTCCTCAAGGTCCCGCAGGAGGTGCTGGACCACTTCGCCAAGCTCGGCGTGGACCCGGCCACCTTCTCCGGCGGGCACCTCGGCGAGAAGCTCGGCATCCGGGTCGTCGAGGCCTCGGGCGACCGGGTGGTGGGCACCATGCCGGTCGAGGGCAACCAGCAGCCGTACGGGCTGCTGCACGGCGGCGCCTCGGCGGCGCTGGCCGAGACCCTCGGTTCGGTCGGCGCGATGCTGCACGCCGGGCCCGGCCGGTACGCGGTAGGCGTGGACCTGAACGCCACCCACCACCGCTCGGCCACCTCCGGCCTGGTCACCGGGGTGGCGACCGCCGTGTTCAAGGGGCGCACCGCCGCCACCTACGAGATCGCGATCACCGACGACACCGGCCGCCGGATCACCAGCTGCCGGCTGACCTGCATGCTGCGCGACCTCTGACGCGACCCCGGGCCGACCGACGCACCCCTGGGCGCGCCCCCTGACGCCCCGTCGGCCCGGCGACCCTCCCGACGGCGGGTCAGCCGGGCTTACTGACCATCAGATCCCTTACGGGCCCCCTTGTTTGACCTTCGACCGCCCTGGGCAGGCGTTGGTCTATACAAGGGGGCCCCTGCGTTTTCACAGAATTTCAACCGTGTAACGCTGAGTGACATTGAGCGAATTCGCTCGACAGGGGACCCCGACGACCCGAGTGACACGGAAGTCCGTTCGTCAACCCCATGAACGTCCGATATACGGACGAGCGCGCCCGACACGAGCACAACGGACGGTCTCGTCCGATTATCGGAGAGGCCAGGAGTAACCCTCATTTCTGGGCCTTACACCTTTCTACCGGCCGGTAGAACCCCGGCAGCGCCGGATCGATCGAGCCAAAACGACCACATAGTGAGACAGTCGCTCCGTGTGCTCATAACAAGAGAATCACAGCCTCGCCACACCACTGCCGGAGCCCGCCCGACGGCATCTAGAGTCACGGCCAGTCACCGCGCCACCGGATTGGGCCAGGCAGCCCATCGCGCATCCCGGCTCCCGCCATTCAGGCGCGGCGCCCTCCTGAACCGAAGGGGACCCCTGTGCGTCATCGTTCAGCAGTTGTCGTGAGCATTGCCGTGATCGGCGCCCTCAGCCTGAGCGCCTGCGGCTCCCGCGGCGAGAAGAAGTCGGGGGACGGCAACAACGCCGGGTCCAGCACCACCGTCACCATCGGTGTCGACGCCCCCCTCACCGGCGACCTCTCCGCCCTCGGCCTCGGCATCCGCAACTCCGTCGAGCTCGCCGCCAAGCAGGCCAACGAGAAGAACGAGGTCCCCGGGATCAAGTTCCAGATCAAGGCCCTCGACGAC
>NZ_JAKNTA010000005.1:0-2187 GCF_022288725.1 Kitasatospora sp. A2-31
GTGCCAACTTCGACCTCCTGCGGCGCCGTATTTTGCTCTCACCATGATCACGAGGCTGCCACCCCCGAAATAGCGACAGAGCCCGCAAGTGATTCAGAACCACGGTTTTGGGAGATCGCCGACAGCTTTCAGCTCGTCCTCGATGGTCACGAAGGCAGTCGTGTCCTTCAGCGAGATCGCCGGCCGCTGCCGCGTCGTCCTCGATGTCGAGGGCTCCACCCCTTCGTCGAGTGCGTCCCCTGTGCCCGGACCATCACCGAAGTCGCATGACGTCGGCGGGTCGAAAGCCTGAAGATGCCGGGGAGCAGCAGGAAGAGCCCCGCCTGCGGACAGACGAGTTGAACTGCTGCAGACCGACAATGAGCCGACCAGGGCCAAGACCAGGCCGGGCAGCGCCGAGCCATCGGTACTTTCTGTGAGCTGCGAAGATCACCATTCCCCCTTTGCTTGATCACCGAAGCAGTGCAGACTGTACCTAACAGTGATCGGCTGGCTCCGGGATGCCGTATACCCGGGGAAGACCTATGGCGACAGCCCGCCGTGACCCATGGCCCGATTGATCACGAGAAGGACTACACGCCTCCACCCGTCGGCCCTGACCGATAGGGTCAAGGCCGTGGAGAAGGCCATGGTTCGTCCGCGGCCGGGCAGCAAGGACCAGGGAGGGCACAGGGGTGTCGGCAGCGGGCAAGGACGGCAACTCGGGGGCGCGTCGACCAAAGCCTGCACCGCCTCGCGTGCAGCGCTGGTTCCAGGAACGCCCCTCTCCGTTCCCGCACGAGCAGGAGGCGCTCGACCACGTCAAGGCGCTGATGCCGCAGGCGGAGCCCTTTCGGGCCTGGGCGACCTTTTCGTTCACGGCCGCCTCGGGCCGCACCAACGAGTGCGACCTGCTCATCCTCGTGCCGCGCGGCCTGTTCCTCGTGGAGCTCAAGGCGCACCCGGGGCGTCTCGTCAACAACGGGAGCACCTGGAACTTCCACGGCCCCGACCGGGTCCGCACGATCAACAATCCCCTGCACCTGACCGACCTCAAGTCCAAGGAACTGCGGGCCCGGCTGACCTGGGCCGCACAGACCTCCCACACAGGTGTCCGCATCCCGTTTGTCTCCCCGGCGGTGTTCCTGTCCGCTCCGAGCCTGCGATCCGAGCTCGACACCGTCCAGCAGACCAACGTCTACGGCCGCGACGACGGCGCCAGCGGCCTGCCCCGGATCTGGCAGGACTTCCTCGGCCTGCCCCCGCAGCGGGACTCCGAGGCTGCCCGGCGCGAGCGACTCGACCTGGCACGGGCGCTGCCCGACCTCATGAAGAGGATCGGCGTTCGGGCATCCACTGCCCACCTGAGCTTTGGTGACGGCTGGAACCTCGCCGGGCGCCCCCTCGACGGCGGCCCCACGTGGGAGGACCGTCTCGCCATCCGCGAGCAGCCCATCCGCGAGGAGGGCCGCGTCCGGGTCTACCTGGTGAGCCTCCAGGCAACCGCGGAGACCCGAAACTCGGTCGAACGAGCAGCCCGGCGCGAGTACCAGGTCCTCCAAGGCATCAGCCACCGCGGCATCGCCCAAGCCCGGGAGTTCCGCGACCACCAGGGTGGCCCGGCCATCCTCTTCAACCATCGCGCCTCCGACCTGCGCCTGGACGCCTATCTGGCCACCCACGGCGCCTCACTGACCCCCGACACCCGACTCGAGCTCGTTCGCCAGATCGCCGACGCGCTGCGCTACGCCCACCAGCGCTCGCTCTACCACCGCGCTCTCGCTGCCCGCTCGGTCTACGTCTCCTGCAAGCCCGACGGGTCCAGCCCGGTCGTGCGCAGGAGGAGCTCGACTGGCAGGTATATGGCGCGTATGGTCTGTTTGCGGACGTTGAATCTAAAGCTCTAACCGTTCCGGACCTCGGTGTCGTTCCGGAGATTGCTCTCGGTGAGCGCGCTTTCGAGATTGTGCTTGCTCGTAAGGTGGCAGCCGGTGATGCAGAGACGGTCTGGTTTGAGCGGCATGGCTCGGTTCCGGTCACGGAGATTCCCTCGTCCTGGCCCGAGTGGTATCGCGAGATCGTGCAGCGTCGGATCAATGCAATTGAGAAGCGCCGCGATATCGCGCTGATCGAGCGGCCTGAGTGCAAGCGTCGTTGGTCATCACCCACATGGGAGAAGAAGGAAGCCGAGGCTCTCCGTACCTGGCT
>NZ_JAKNTA010000005.1:2197-145212 GCF_022288725.1 Kitasatospora sp. A2-31
TGGAATGACCCAATCCGGGCTGTACTTGGCGTGCGTGGGGAGCCGGGCCAGCCTGAGGATCCGGCGAATGGCATGGTCTGGCGTGCTATTGCAGCGCAGGTTCATGCTGTAAGCGAGTCCGACTGGGTTACCGTCGAAGATATCGCCCGAACTGATCTGGGTAGCCATCCTTGGTCGCTTGCTGGCGGCGGGGCATCGCGCCTCACAGCCGCTTTGGACCACCAAGGTGCGCGGTTGAAGGCTCGCATCGAGAGGATTGGCTTCTATGGTGACAGTCATGCCGACGAGGCATTCACTCTTCCCGCCAATGGCCGCTGGCCGAAGCTGGCAGAGGATCTTCACGCGAGGATAGGAGTTCGCGGTGACCAATCGCGGGACTGGTCCTTTAGTGGGTTCGACCTGACTGTTCTGCCGTATACTCCCCAGAAAGAAATCTTGGGGGATTCTGATCTCGGCGCGCCATTCGCCAGGCATTTTTGGCCGATGCGCTCCGATCTTTGGATGCGTGGAACATTTGGCGGTGGAACCTATCGGTCCGATGGGCGTCCGTGGTGGGCTTGGCATCAGCTTCCAAAGGATTCCGGAGCTCATGAATGGGCAATTTCCTTTGCATTTGTGGCGACTCATAATCACTTTGTGCTGGATAAGACTGGGACGGTCTTCAATCGTTCCGCCCCGGTGATCAAGTTGCCGAAGGCAGTCTCCGAAATTGAGTTTCTGGGCTTGTTGGCCGTCCTTAACTCCTCGGCTGCCTGTTTTTGGCTGAAGCAGGTTTGTCATGATAAGGGAAGTCAGTCTGGCACTGGTGGATTTATGCATGACGAGTGGGAACGATTCTACGAGTTCACAGGGACGAAGCTTCAGGAATTCCCTCTTCCTTCGGTTATGCCGGTTGAGCTTGGTCGCGCTATGGAAGAATCTGCACGGGATCTGGCTTCATGGGAGCCCTCGATGATCTCCGTATCCGGTGTGCCCAGCCGGAACATCCTTAATTCGGGTCGAGTTGCACACATGGCTATTCATCGTCGGATGATCGCGTTGCAGGAGGAGCTCGACTGGCAGGTATATGGCGCGTATGGTCTGTTTGCGGACGTTGAATCTAAAGCTCTAACCGTTCCGGACCTCGGTGTCGTTCCGGAGATTGCTCTCGGTGAGCGCGCTTTCGAGATTGTGCTTGCTCGTAAGGTGGCAGCCGGTGATGCAGAGACGGTCTGGTTTGAGCGGCATGGCTCGGTTCCGGTCACGGAGATTCCCTCGTCCTGGCCCGAGTGGTATCGCGAGATCGTGCAGCGTCGGATCAATGCAATTGAGAAGCGCCGCGATATCGCGCTGATCGAGCGGCCTGAGTGCAAGCGTCGTTGGTCATCACCCACATGGGAGAAGAAGGAAGCCGAGGCTCTCCGTACCTGGCTGCTGGAGCGTTGTGAGCGTGAGGAGCTGTGGTTCCACGTCCGGGACGGCATGCGTCAGCCTCGTACGCTTACGCCGGCGCAGCTCGCAGACTTGTTCACTCGTGACGCCGATGTCCAGGCCGTTGCCGAGCTCTACGCGGCAGATCACCTCGGCAAGCCGGACCTCAGGCTCTCCGACGTGTTGCGCGAGATCCTCGCCGACGAGCATGTGCCTTACCTCGCTGCCCTGCGGTACAAGGACTCCGGCCTGCGCAAGCGTGAGCAATGGGAGAAGGTGTGGGAACAGCAGCGCAAGGAGGACCGGACGGGGGAGCAGCTGGACATTGCCGTGCCGCCGAAGTACTCAGGTGCGGACTTCCGGAAGCAGTCGTACTGGTCGAACCGGGGCAAGCTCGACGTGCCGAAGGAGCGGTTCATTTCCTACCCGGATGCCGGGCCGGAGGCCGACCCCAAGTTGGTTCTCGGCTGGGCCGGTTGGGACCACCGAGACCAGGCGCAGGCCATCATCAACCTGGTGGCCGACCGTGTTGAGCGGGACAACTGGCAGGGTGAGCAGCTGATTCCGCTTCTCGCGGGGATGCTGGAGCTACTGCCCTGGCTGAAGCAGTGGCACGGCGAGTTCGATGCCGAGTGGGACGGCAATCCCGCGACCGACTGCCAGGAGTGGCTGGAATCCCAGCAGCGCGACCACCACATCACCACGGACGCGCTGCTCTCCTGGCGTCCGTCCGCGTCCAAGCGCGGCAGGGCCGCGGCCAAGTAACGTGCAGCCACTGCACGATTGCACCGACATGAATTCCACGACGAAGGGAACCGCGACCCGCGATGTCCAGCACTGACCTCTTCCTCCGGGACGTCCTGGACATCCCCGACGCGGTCCTCGCCGGCAAGTTCAAGGTCGAGCTGTCCGGCGGATTCGAGGAGACCCAGCGTCTGGTCGACGAGTACGTCGTCACCGATCAGCTGAAGGAAGCCTTCGGCAAGGCGCTCACTCTTGTTCGCAGCTCGGTCCGCGACGGTTCCTCCAACGCCGCGTACCTGCACGGATCGTTCGGCTCCGGTAAGAGCCACTTCATGTCGGTGCTTCACGCGGTGCTCAACAACGAGCCGGCGGCCCGCTCCAAGCCGCGTCTGCAGGAGGTCATCGCCGAGCACGACGACTGGCTCCGCGACCGCCGGTTCCTCATGGTGCCCTATCACCTGGTCGGCGCCGCCGACCTGGACTCCGCGCTCCTCGGCGGGTACGTCCGGGCGATCCGCGGCCTTGATCCGAACGCGCCGACGCCGCCGGTCTACCGGGCCGACGCGATGCTGGACGACGCGCGCTACAACCGCAGCATCGAGGGCGACGAGCTGTTCATCCGCAAGCTCGGGGACCGGATGGTCGGCGGCAGCACTGTCCACCCCGGCGCTGCGGACGAGGACGACCTGGTGCCGCTGGAGGAAGCCGAGGCGCCCGACGCCGGTTGGTCCAGCGAGGACCTGGACCGCGCGTTCGCGGCTCCGCACGGCGACTCGCTGCGCGAGGCCCTGGTCTCCGCGCTGCTCAGCGGACCGATGAAATCCTACGCTCGCGGCGCCAGCGGTGACGCGAACGCCTTCATCCCGCTCGAGGACGGCCTGTCCGTCATCAGCCGGCACGCGAAGTCGCTCGGCTACGACGGCATCGTCCTGTTCCTCGACGAGCTGGTCCTCTGGCTCCAGGCCAGGATGAGCGACCAGGACTTCGTGAAGACCGAGGTCGGCAAGCTCGTCAAGATCATCGAATCGGGGGTGGCGGACCGCCCGGTGCCGATCATCTCCTTCGTCTCGCGGCAGAGGAACCTCTCCCAGCTCGTCGGCGAGGACGTCACCGGCGCCGAGGTGAAGAACCTGGAGTCCCAGGTCGGTTACCTCGCCCAGCGTTTCGACGTGATCAGCCTGGAGGACCGGAACCTCCCGGCGATCATCAAGGAGCGCGTGCTGAAGCCCCGCTCCCCGGAAGCGCGTGCTGCTCTGGATTCGGCGTTCGCCGACTTCGAGCAGGCCAACGCGCGGGTCAAGGACGCGCTGCTGGACTCCCAGGGTGCGACGCAGGCCGACTGGTCCGACTTCCGCGACGTGTACCCGCTGACGCCGGCGCTGCTGAACGTCCTGGTCGCCCTGTCCGGCGCGCTGCAGCGTGAGCGAACAGGTCTGAAGCTGCTCCAGGAACTGCTGTGGCGGCGCCGCGGGGACATGCGGGTCGGCCAGATCATCCCGCTGGGTGACCTGTGGGATGTCCTCTCCGGAGGCATGGGCGACGCGTTCACCGAGAAGCTCCGCAAGGAGGGCGAGCAGGCCAACCGGTTCTACGACAAGGTCCGCCTCTGGATGCTGGAGCGCTACCAGGGGGAGGAGAGCCCCGAGTTCCGGGCGACTGACCGGCTCGTCAAGACCCTCCTGCTGGCCTACCTGACCCCCGAGGTGCCGGCGCTGGCTCGGCTGACCGCGCGCCGGCTGGCGGACCTCAACCATGGCTCCGTCAAGCGCACCCGGACGATCACCGACGACAAGGTGGCGCTGGCGCGCTTGGAGGAACTGCAGGGAGAGTTCGGCGGGGAGCTGCGTTCGGACGGCGGCAACGACCCGGTGTTCGCGCTGCACCTGTCCGACCTCGACGTCGAGCCGCTGCTGGACGCCGTCGGCGAGGTCGACCGGGTCAGCGCACGGCGCGTGTGGATCAAGGAGACCCTCTGGGGCGCGCTTGGCATCCAGGACACCGAGGGCTTCGTCTGCGAGCACGAGATCGTGTGGCGCGGCACCAAGCGCACCGCCGAGTTCGTGTTCGGCAACGTCCGCGACGCCCAGGAGATCCCGGACGACCACTTCATCCCCTCGGTGGACGGCCGGGTGCGCTTCGTCTTCGACTATCCGTTCGATGTCGCGGGTCAGTACCCGAGCAACGATGCAGCACGGGTCCGTCAGCTGCTGAGGGACGAACGGCACCACCAGCCCACTGTGGTGTGGCTGCCGGCGCACCTGTCGCGTCAGCGGGCCGGCCAGCTCGGACGCCTCCTGAAGATCAACTATTTGCTGGAGCGAGAGCGGCTCGACGACCTCGCGGTCAACTACTCCACCGAGGACCGTATCCGCATGCGCCACCAGCTCCAGGCGCAGCGCGACAATCTCACGTCCCAGCTCACAGTCACGCTGGCCCAGCTGTACGGCATCAGCCGCCTGGACGAGGCCAACGCCGGCGCCCCGGTCGGGGAGGACGGGCACCTGCTGTCGATGCTGCCCGGCCATCGGCCCCGGCTGGAGGCCGCCGCCGGTTTCAAGGGCAACATGCTCCGCATCGCCGACGGCGTCTTCCAGGAGCTGTACCCGAAGCATCCCAACTTCGACCCGTCCGGCAACCGCAAGGCGATCACCCCGGCCGAGCTGAAAACCGTGCTCGGCTGGATCACCAAGGCCATGGAGGACGGCTCCGGGCGCGTGGAACTCGACCGCGGGCAGATGGCGGTCGTCAAGAAGATCGTGCACCCGCTGGAGCTCGGAGAGGTCCACGACGGTCCGCTCACTCTCAGCACCGAGTGGCGCCGGCGGATCGACCAGTACGCAGCTCAGCAGCAGGTCACCGGCGAGTACAAGGTGGAGGACATCCGCCAGTGGATCGCCAAGCTGGGTTGGACCGGCTTGGACAAGCAGGTCAGCAGTCTGCTGATCGCTACCTACGCGCTGCTGGCCGACCGGTCCTGGGTCTACAACGGGAAGGCCGAATCGGCGGCACCTCCCCTCCAGTCGATCGGGGCCGGCCATGTCCTGCGGGCCCAGGAGAAGCCCAGCGAGGCCGAGTTCGCGACCGCGCGGGAGCGTGCGGCTGCCCTGTTCGGCGTCTCGGGCGTGCCGCCTGTGCTGTTCGCCCGCAACGTCGCGAAGCTCGCGGCTGCGGTGCGCACGAAGGCGGAGGAAATGGAGAAGTCCGTCGAGGGAGTGCGCAGCTCCCTCGGCAAGCCGCAGCGCGCCGAGGCGCTGGGCCTGACCGACCCGCGTGCGCCCCGTCTGCTGGCGGCTCGGCATGCCGCTGACCTTGTCCAGCGGCTGACGCGGCACCAGGACGACACTCCGCTGGTGAAGGAACTCGCCGCGGTCGCCTACGACATCACCGACCAAGAGCTCGGGGCCGCCCTTGGCTCGGCGAAGACCGTCCTTTCTGCTCTCGACCGTACGCAATGGGACCTGCTGGAGAGTGTGCGCGAGTACACCGGGCGGACTGACGGGATCGGCGACCGCGCACAGCGGCTGATCGCCGAGGTCCAGCGGGCCGCTCACGAGGACGAGTTCGCCCGCCAGCTCGCGCCTGTCCTGGACGGGATCCAGCCGCAGGCACTGGCACTCATCAGGGACGCCGCCCGGCTGGCCGCCGTGGCCGCACCGGCGGCACCCCCGGCTGCGCCGCCGGTGACCTCCCCTGCTCCCCAGGAAGCGCCGACCGAGGCCGGGCAGGTCAGCCTGACGTTCCACGGCCAGCCTCCTCTGCCGACGTCCCTCGCGGAGCCGAGCAGCCCTGCCACTCCCGCCGACACGACCACTCCGGCTGGTCCCGGGGCCGGCGTGCCTCGTCGCTCCACACGCAGGGTGGCAGCCCGCGCCGGCGAGACCGCGTTCGAACGCGCGCTTGCGGATCTACTCGGCGAGATCCGGGAGTTCGCCGCCACCAACCCTGACACGGAGATCGAGATCGGGTGGAAGCCCGCGGACGAGCCCGGAACGGGCGGTACCGTGAGCGAAAGGACGGCGGACTGATGTCGGCTCAGCCACCCCTGGTCAACCGCCGGGTCATCGAGGCGCTCTTGCGCCTGGAGCTCCCCAACGAACCGGAGCGCCGCCTCGTCCTGGTCCACGGACGCTACGAAGCCGGTGCGGCAGCCGAGTTCACCACATCCGTGGCCGATGACAAACGCCGCATCGAGGTCGTCGAGGAGCACTCCGTCCTCGGTATTTCCGACGCCTGGCACCGCTACCAGGACGAAGCCGCGGCCCCGGGCGCGGTGTTGGTCGTCACCACCACGGTCGAGGACGAGCAGCTCGGCTGGGATGTCCTCGGCCACGCCCTGCGCCGCCAGGTCCTCAGCGTCGACCGGGCGGAGATCGTCAGGCTGCGGTTCGGCGCCACCGGCCTCGACCCGCGCATCCGCGCGGAATCCTGGCTCGTGAACGCCCTCCTCGAAGCGGAGCCCCACGGCGGCTGGCCGCGGCTCGGCTCCGTGCTCACCCTGGACGCGGCGATGCGCGCACTCGTCGAGGCCAGGCTGTCGATCAGCCAAGCATCCTCCGACATGGCCGGCGCCCGCGGCGAAGCACGGCGTGAGACCCCGCTGGACGCTGACACCCTGCTGGCGTGGTCGCGCAGCCCGCTCGGACCTGCCGCGTACGCGGCACTGACCACGGACGAGCAGCAGGGCATCCGGGCCTGGTTGACCAAGGTGGCCGGGAGCGCTGCGCCATTGCTGCTCGACCTTTGCGCCGCCGGCCGCGGCCAGGATGCCATGGCCCTCGGCGTCGTCGGCTCTGCGGTGGCCGGCCCCGCCACGTCGGCCGAGACCGGCCTCGCGCTCGGCGGGCTCTTCGGCACCATCCGGATCAAGCCCGCCGATCTGCGTCCCTTCACTCTCGCGGTCGAAGGAACGCTGATCCGCTGGGTGCTGCAGGCCGAGCAGGCTGGTCCGGACCAGCATGCGGCCCGCAACCGGGCTCTGGACGTCCTCGAACAGGCTGACCGGCAGGCCCAGGACGCGGGCTTGACCGAAGCCCTCGCGGGCAACGCCTACCTTCCCTCCGGGTTCCAGGCGCGCCTCACCGCACTGGCTTCCGTCCTCGACCCGTCCGGTACCCGCACACACGACCTCGCCGCAGCCGAGGCAGCGCTCGAGGACCTGCGCCGCCACCATCTCGCGGGCCTTCGGCGCGCACGTGTCCGCACGGCCGAGGCCGCAGTGCGTCTCGCGCGCTGGCTGGCCGGCCCTCACCCGGCGGTCAGCTCTGTCGCGGGCGCCGTCGAGCAGCACCTCGCCGACTGGGGCTGGGTGGATGCCGCCCTCACGGTCCTGTGGGCCGGCGACGCCGAAGCCCAGGAACCGGTCACTGCCGCCTACCACAGCGTCTACCACGCTGCCCGTGGGCGGCGCGCAGTGATCGACGAGATCTTCGCCCGGTACCTGCGCGACTGGACGCGCACCGCCTCCAGCCAAACGCCCGGCGGCGCGCTCCTGGTGGAGAACGTGCTCGACACCATCGCGGTCAAGCTCGCCGGCAAGTCGGGCCGGGCACCGCTGATCCTGCTGGTCGACGGCATGAGCAGCGAGGTCGCGGTCGGCTTCGGTGAAGAACTCGCCCGCCGCGGCTGGCTGGAGACCGGCCCCGCTCGGGGCCGCCGCACGGCCGCAGTCGCCGCGATCCCCTCGCTCACCCGCATCAGCCGGGCCTCGCTCCTCACCGGCAGCCTCACCCAGGGCGGCCAGTCCGTGGAGAAGCCCGGCTTCGAGGCGTTCTGGTCCCGGCAGCGCCGGTCAGGTGTACTCTTCCACAAGGCGGACATAGGAGGGGCAGCCGGGCAGCGGCTCTCCGACACGCTGCAGCGCGAGCTGGCCGGCGAAGCGGTTGTCGGAGTCGTGCTGAACACGGTCGACGACTCACTCGATCACGCGGCCCAAGGCGACCGCACCCGCTGGCGCCTGTCCGATGTGACCTACCTGGAGGAGCTCCTCGCCGCCGCCCGCCTCTACGGCCGACCCGTCGTCATCGTCGCCGACCACGGCCATGTCCTCGAACGAGGCGAGGGACTCGACGCCCCGACAGCTACTGGCAATACGGGGGCCGCGCGTTGGCGCCTCGGCGAGCCGGACGCCGGTGAGGTCCTGCTCACCGGGCCGCGAGTCCTCGAAGGCGATGGCCGCATCGTCGCGCCGTGGCGCGAGGACATCCGCTACACGCCCCGCAAGGCGGGCTACCACGGCGGCGCCTCCCTCGCCGAGATGACCGTGCCGGTCCTCGCGCTGTTGCCCGCGGATACGGACCCGCCCAGGGACTGGCACCTCCTCGCACCGGAGGACGTCACCCCGCGCTGGTGGAATGCAGGTGGCCCCGCCGGCCAGACGGTACTTACCGCCGAGCAGAGCCAACAGCCGTTGAGCGCGGCCGGCCACACGAGCGGCCAGGAGGCCGCGGACGAGACAGGCGAAGCCACCACGGTGGGCACCACCGCGGACCGCTCTTCCTTCGGGGCGAAGCTGGTGGCGTCCGAGACCTTCCGTTTCCAGCGGAAGTACGTCCGCAAGCCGCCCGAGCCCGAGGTCATGGCCGCCGTCGTCGACGCGCTGGTGGCCGCAGACGGCGTCCTGTCCCTGACGGCCGTCGCGGCGGCAGCGGGCAAGGCAGGACGCAACGCCGACGGCTTCGCCGCCACACTGCAACGACTCATGAACGTAGAGGGCTACCCCGTGCTGGAGTTCAGCGACAACGGAACCAGGCTGCGGCTCAACGTGCCGCTCGCCGCTGAACAGTTCCAGGTGGACAGCTGATGAGCACCATCCAGCCCCCCTCCGGGGGGCAGGCGGCTACCGTGAGCGCGGCCCGCCGCCGCGATGTGGTCGATTCCCTGCGTCGAGGCACGGTGCCCCAGTTCGGGCTCGACCTGTTCGCCGTCGGCCTCGACCGCTTCGAGCGGGCCCTCGACGACGACCTGACCGTCGTCACCCGAGGCGGCGCCGCGTTCCACGCCGTCCGCGGCGACTACGGCTCCGGCAAGACGTTCTTCGCCCGATGGCTGGCCGAGCGGGCCAAGCGCATGGGCCTGGCCACGGCCGAGATCCAGATCTCCGAGACCGAGACGCCGCTGCACCGGCTGGAGACGGTCTACCGGCGCCTGACCGAACGCCTGTCCACCGCAAGCCACGCCCCGAGCGCCCTGCGCGCCATCGTCGACTCCTGGTTCTACACCCTGGAAGAAGAGGTCCTCGACACCGGAGACGTCTCGGAGGACGACACCGAAGCCCTCGGCAACGCTGTGGACGCGCTCATGGAGTCCCGCCTCGCCGACGTCGCCCGCACCACCCCCGCGTTCGCAGCGGCCCTGCGCGGCTACCGCCACGCCAAGGCCGCAGGCGATGCGGCGACGGCCGAAGCACTCATCGCCTGGCTCGGCGGCCAGAAGTCCGTGTCCGCCGGCGCCCGCCGGACGGCCGGTGTTCGCGGCGACCTGGATCACTTCGCCGCCCTCGGATTCCTCCAGGGTCTGCTGACCGTCCTGCGGGATTGTGGACACCCCGGGCTGCTGCTCGTCCTCGACGAGATCGAGACCCTCCAGCGCGTGCGGGGCGACGTCCGGGAGAAGGGCCTCAACGCCCTACGGCAGCTGCTGGACGAGATCGACGCCGGCCGCTTCCCCGGTCTGTTCCTGGTGATCACCGGCACGCCCGCGTTCTACGACGGACGGCAGGGCGTGCAGCGGCTTCCCCCGCTGGCACAGCGCCTGGCCACCGACTTCACGACCGACCCGCGCTTCGACTCACCCCGCGCGGTCCAGCTGCGCCTCGCCGGCTTCGACCTGGAGCGGCTCGGTGAACTCGGTCGCAGCGTCAGGGACCTCTACGCCGGAGCCGCCCACAACCCGGACCGGGTCGCCGAACTCGTCGACAACGCCTACATCGCCGAACTCGCCACCGCCGTCACCGGCGGGCTCGGTGGCCAGGTCGGCATCGCCCCGCGCGTCTTCCTGCGCAAACTCGTCGCCGACGTCCTCGACCGGGTCGACGAGTTCGACGATTTCGACCCGCGCCGGCACTACGCCCTCACCTTGTCCTCGGCAGAGCTGAGCGAAGCCGAACGCAGCGCAGCCTCCGCGGGCGACATCGAGCTCGACCTATGAGCGATGCCCCCGTACCTTCCGGCCCCGGGGCCGGGGCAGCCGCACTGTCCCGGCTCCAGCCAGCCCTTGTCCACCACATCGTCAACTCCCTCGGCTGGCGCGAACTCCGCCCCCTCCAGCAGGAGGCCATCGCCCCGCTGATCGATGGTTCCGACGCGGTCCTGCTCGCCCCCACGGCCGGCGGCAAGACCGAAGCCGCGTCGTTCCCCCTGCTGTCCGCCATGGAACAGCACCGCTGGACCGGCCTATCGGTGCTGTACGTGTGCCCGCTCAAGGCACTGCTGAACAACCTCCTGCCACGCCTCGAAACGTACGCCGGATGGCTAGGACGGCGCGTGGCGCTCTGGCACGGCGACATCCCCCCGACCGCACGCCGGCGCATTCTCACCGACCCGCCGGACATCCTGCTCACCACGCCCGAGTCGCTCGAGGCCATGCTGGTGGGCACCAAGGTCGACCAGCACCGCCTCTTCGCCGACCTCCGGACCATCGTCGTCGACGAGGTCCATGCGTTCGCCGGCGACGACCGCGGCTGGCACCTGCTCGCCGTCCTCGAACGCCTCCAGCAGCTGGCCGGCAGGCCCATCCAGCGAATCGGCCTGTCCGCCACCGTCGGCAACCCCGACGACCTCCTCCACTGGCTGCAAGGCTCAGGCCGCGGCCAGCGCCCCGCCCAGGTCGTCGCCCCCGGCGTCGATCTCGCCCCACGGGCCGTCGCCGACGCCACGACGGTGACACCACCGGGAGATATCGAACTCGACTACGTCGGATCAACCGCCAACGCGGCCAAGGTCATCGCGGCCCTCCACCGAGGCGAGAAGCGGCTGGTCTTCTGCGACTCCCGGCAGCTCGTCGAAGAACTCGGCGCCGCACTCCGTGCCGCAGGCGTCACCACCTTCCTCTCCCACGCCTCCCTCTCCCTCGATGAACGGCGCCGCGCTGAAGCCGCGTTCGCCGAGGCCCGTGACTGCGTCATCGTCTCCACCAGCACCCTCGAACTCGGTATCGACGTCGGCGACTTGGATCGCGTCATCCAGATCGACGCCCCCACCACCGTCGCCTCCTTCCTCCAGCGCATCGGCCGCACCGGACGCCGCGCGGGCTCCAACCGCAACTGCCTCTTCCTCGCCCGCAGCCACGAGGCACTCCTGAGCGCCTCGGCACTTCTCGTCCTGTGGGGCCGCGGCTACATCGAGCCAGTTACCGCCCCGCCCGAGCCCCGGCACATCGTCGCCCAGCAACTCCTGGCCCTCAGCCTGCAAGAACACAAGATCACCCAAGGGCTCTGGAGCCAGAGCTGGAACGGCCTGCCCCCGTTCGACCGCAGCGCTGAACCCATCCTGCGGCACCTGGTGAACGACGGCTTCCTCGACCAGGACGGTGAGCTGCTGTTCATCGGCCCGGCCGCCGAGGAGAAGTTCGGCCGCCGCCACTTCATGGGCATCACCGCCGTCTTCACCGCGCCACCCGAATTCACCGTCCTCGCCGGCCGCCAGGAGATCGGCCGCACCGACCCCATGCTCCTGACCGAGAAGATCGACGGCCCCCGGGTCCTCTTGCTCGGCGGGCGAAGCTGGAAGGTCACCTGGATCGACTGGACCAGGCGCCGCTGCTACGTCGAACCCTCAGACCTGGCCGGCCGCGCACGCTGGTTCGGCACCGGCTACAGCGGCACCTCCTACGCACTCAACCAGGCCGCCCGCGACGTCCTGCTCGGAACCGACCCCCCGGTCAAACTCACCCGCCGCGTCACCCAGCAACTCGCGCACGTACGCAAGCAGAACGTCGACACCGTCCACCCCGGCGGCACCGTCATCACCCGAGCCGGCGACGACATCCGCTGGTGGACCTGGGCCGGCTACCGCGCCAACGCGACCCTCACCGCCACCCTCGCGGGCCTCACCGACGAACGCCAGCGCTTCTCCGACGAATACCTGCGTCTACGCACCGACCTCACCCCGCAGATGTGGAAGGCAGGCACAGCCGACGCGGCCTCACGGCTGTGCCTGCCCGATGTCGACGTCAAGGCGATGCGAGGGTTGAAATTCCACGAGGCACTCCCGGAACGCCTCGCGATGGCCACTCTCGCAACTCGGCTGGCCGACCTCGACTCGGCGGGTGCTGTTCTGTCCGAACCGGTGCGATTCTCGATTGAAGCGGCTTGATCATCCGGCCAGTGCAGTGAGTGTCCGACGGAGACTCGGACTTGACAGCTGGATCGGGGCTAGGGCGCCTGCTGGGAACGCACGATCACCCGGTTGGTGGACGAGGCCCACGCAGACTCGGTCCGACGCCATGGCGTTCGCGGCCGACGCGGCGAGGCGCCTCTCGCGTACGACCCAGCTGTCGAGCAAGTACGACCCGCCGGACGACTTGTAGGGCACGATCCGCCTCCGGACCGCTAGCCCTGAACCGCTGCGGCCCAGCCCCGCGCGGTCACTCGCTCAGGACGAAGTCGCTCTCCTCATCCTCCTCACCGCTGAAGAACTGTGGGTGCTTCGTGTTGGCGTCCTGAGCACGGTGAAGGGGAACGGGAAGATTGGTTCGTCCGTCCCAGGATGCTGATTGGTTGGAAAGGCGTGCGGCTAGGCCCGCGAGTTGCTCCTCCGACCAGGATCCGGGATGAATGACGATGTACTCAGTCTTGGTTACGCCGTGGAAGGGATGCTCGATCGCCGACTTCTTCTCTGGCGGGAGTGTGCGGCGGGTGAACTGGGTGCCGGTTCGCTGCCCTCCCTTGTGCTGGCGGCTCTCGCCGGCCAGGAGCCAGGACTGCCAGCCACCGTGCCGGGACGAGTACAGGTAGGTGGACGGCATGGCGGGCTGGGTTGGGTCTGCGGGCCTTCGGGCGGTCCCCCCGATTCGGCCGGTGGGTTGTGGGACGGTCTCGCCGTTTCTGACGCGGACGAGGGCGACGTCGTTGCCGTCGGCGATCAGGGAGCTTCCTGGGAAGGCACCCGATCCCAGGTTCTCGTTTGACATCCCGGGCCACAGGCCCTTTCGCTGCTCGGCGAACACGATGATGGGGTACTTCGAGGAGAGCTTGCGCAGCGCGGTCTCGACGTAGTCCCGGACTCGGTGGATGCCGTCCTCGCGTAGGTTGTGGCCGGGCTTCCCGATCGGGCCGCGATGGTAAGCGGCCCGGGCTTCGTCGAGGGGCCGCCATCCGTTGTCGCCGTACATGAGGGTGGGCCAGAACTGGTCCGTTCCGGGGGAGGCCAGCATGGCGACCATGGTGACGGCCAGGACCGCGGGCTTGCGCCGGCCGCCCACGGGTGTTTGCGGGACGGTGTGCCGGGTGAAGACCCCGACGAGGACGGTGGTGCGGTCCAGGGTGATCGGGCCGTTGTTCTTGTGGCACGCGGCGCTGGCAAGCCGGTTGTCGCTCAGTCCGCAGTCGGACATGAGACTTGCGAGGGCGAACTGGACGGCGTTGTCGTCCTTCTCCTTGATTGCAGGGTCTGGGAGGCCGGCTTTGCGTGCTCGGGAGATCGCGACGCGGTCGGCCATGTTGCGGCGGAATGGGTCGCCGGGGTCGGAGTCCATGGTGATGAACTGCGATGGGATTCGCTGAAGGGCGAAGATCTCCTTGAGAGCTTTCTTGGCGTCCTGGATGCCCCTGGTCTTCTCCTCGTCGGTCGGCCACGAGGTCTCGCACATTGCCGCGAGCACCGCGTCTGGGTCGTCCCTGCGGAACCACGACAGGCTGTTGATGATCTTCGCGCGGTCACGCTGGCCGTGCAGCACAAGCTCGGGGACCTGCAGCGTCACCAGGCAGAGTCCTGGTGCGAGGTGGCTGATCTGCCCGTCCTCGCTCTCTACGAGTTTGGGCAGGTCATAGTCCCGGCCGATCTGCCGCAGGACCCGGCTCTTCCACTCAGGGGAGGAGTAGGGCATGACGATCGTCATGCTGCTCTTCTTGGCGGCCTGGAGGGCCTGCGGGAACTTGTCGGGGAGGATGCAGGGGGCAGGGAACTCTTTCGGGCTCGCGGCTGAGATCCGTACAGGGGTGCCGTCATAGGTGATCGGTTCGATGCCGAGAATGTTGGCGGCATGCTGCGCGAGTAGAGTCTTGAGGCGGGCACCTGGTCCGGTCCCGATGAGGTGCTCCTGTGTGCGGTGGATGCCCCGGACCGGGCCGAGTTCGCCGAGCGCGGTGGGTGCCTCGGGGAGCCGCGATACGCCGCACTTCTCCACGACTTTCGCTGCGGCGCCCTTGTACGCCACACTCTTGACGACCCTTTTGCCGTCCTCGACCGTCCACTGGACCTTGACGGGGGCTTTGAGGATCACCTCGGTGTTGACTGTGTGGTTGAGGTAGACGTTACGGATGCCCTTCCAGTTCGTCGCTACGCGGGAGATTCGCGGTGAGAGGTGTGCGATGAGGGCGAGGCCGCCGGGGCCGGGTTCCACGTCCACCTGGATGCGGTCCATGGCGTGGCCGGCCCGCTTGACGAGCTGCCCGCTCTTCTTGTCGATCCATTCCTCCTCGGCGATGAGCGGATCGTGCCAGGAGATCAGGCCGCCCTCGGTGTCGAGCAGGAACGGGATCTCCTGTCCGTTGCCGAGCGGCAGCGGTGCGGCGGCCAGCATTTCGGCGTTGCGCCAGCCGGCCACCCGGAATGCCCAGTGTGGGCCGATGATCCGGCCGTGTTCGTCGCGCTGGAGGACCTCCGATAGAGGCACGGGTCCGCCGGCGGAGAGATCAAGGAGCGGCGCCAGGGTGTTGCGTCCCTCGTGCCCCTCGAGCTGGGACTCCCACATCCGCAGGACGGTGGTCATCTTCTCCAGCTCGAGGGTGCCCGGCGCGATGAACAGGGGAAGGCCTGGCCAGGGGCCGGTCCTTGCGGGCCTGTCCGGGTCGGTGAAGAACAAGCGATTGCCGGTGACGGCCCTGGCGGCCAGGGTGAGGGAGGCGGTCGGGCGCAGCGCGTCGGCGCGTCGCGGTTTCGGCAGGTGCGACCACGAGGTGGTGAAGTGCGTGGTCTGGGGGTAGGCGTTGACGCTGCCCAGCAGGTCGTCGGGGAGGAGGAATGAAAGGACGGGCAGGGTTCCGGCGGTGAGGTTCAATCGAACGGGCTTTCGTGGATGGTGTCGGTCGGGGCGGTGTTGCGGGCGTCCATGGCGAGCATCGCGGCCATCGTCGTGCGGTAGATTTCGTCGATGGTTGCCATCTCCTGCTTGTCCTCCCAGGACTGGGCGAGCTGCTTGAGGAGGACGGGGAGGGTGGAGTCGGCGTGGGTCTCGGTGAAGGCCGCGTCCAGGAGCCGTAGTCGGCCGTGGTCTCCGCCGCGGCGGGTTCGTCCGCCGAGCTGCGTGAGCCGGTTGATGATCTCCGCGACGATCGCGAGCTTCACATCGGAGTCCAGGCTCTTGAAGTACATGTCGCCGCGCCGGATGTCCTCGAAGACCTGGCCGGCCTTGACCCGCAGCCGTTCGAGTTCCGTGGCCGGGTCCGTGAAGGTCTCCTTGGTCATGCTGCGGTAGGAGAGCGAGCTGACCAGGGCCAGGAGTACCGGTGGGTCCTCCATGAGCGGCACGGGCCGGTTCGCCAGCGTCGCGACATGGAGCAGGGAGTTGCCCTGGTCGTCGACGATGTTCAGGCCGCGTTCGACACGGGCCATCGGGGCGAGGAGGTAGCGGCGGTTCCCGTGGCCGGTGCCGTAGGGGAAGCTCTCCAGACGATCGGCAGGCACGGGCGTCCACGGAGGCGGGTTTCTGAGGTATCCCTCCATGTCGTCCGGTCGCACGGCGACGCAGATCTCCTCGGGGTTGATTCCGGCTTCGATCATGCCTTCCGCGATGACCGGCCCGGCGTCGTAGGCGGTGAACGCGATGAGGGCGTGGGCGCGATGGGCTGTGGCGGGTTCCGCCGCCACGGCGTCGAGCTCGGGGGCGAGGCTCCTGGCGATGCTGCGGCCCATGGCCTTGTAAGCGCGGAGTCGGTTGTGGCCCTGGGTGCCGGAGATCGCGACATGCTGGCTGGTGTCGGGGTCGACGGCGGGAATCAGCTCGACGTCCATGCCGGCGTTGATGTCATCGGGCACGAACCAGGCGGGTCGGCGAAAGACGTGGTGCCTGGGTGCGAAGGGCATGAAGGCGGAGGCGGACATGCCGATGACGATGCGGCGGGTGCGGGCGTGACACAGGGCCGTGATGTCGCCGAGCTGGGCCATGTGCATGTGGGGGTCCCCCACGTAGGAGCACAGGTGCAGCCTGGCCACGCGCTTCTTCTCGTCGGCTTGATAGTCCTGCGAGAACGCGAACAGAGGCCGGCCGAGCGGTCCGTAGGGGGCGGCCCGCCATGGCACGTGGGAAGCGATGGCGTCGGCGAGGTCGTTTGTAGCGGCGATGCCGACCGCCTGCATCTGGGGTGCATGGGCGACGATCTGGTTCACCGTCCGGCGCATCTTCTCCAGGTAGGCGCGGCGGGCAGCGAACTGGGCGAGCGTAGCGACGTCTACGGCGGGTAGAGGAGCGTCAGGGTCGGCTTTGGCGATGGCGCGGAACTGAGCCTCAATCAGATGAATCCGGTCGGTGTTGAGGTTGTCGACCCCATCCGCCAGGTCGGTGATGTCGCACAGCAGGGATCGCAGCTCGGCGATCCCTCTGACGTCGTCCGCTGCCTTGCCCAGCATCCCCTTAGCGGTGAAGAGTTGGGCGACGACGTCCATCTGCGCGGGGGTTGGCCGGGTGCCACGCTCGATGCGGAAAACCCAGGAGGCGATGATGGCATCCCATCGCCTAGGGACCACCATGGAGCGCCGTGCCCGCGGTGGTGTAATCACCCCCCGCGCCAGGTGGGAGACGTACGAGCGGGACACCCAGGAGAGGTGATCGATCTTCCCACGGAGCTTGTTCTCCAGCGAGGGGCTCAACCGGATGCAGCGGCGGTCGAACTCGGCCCGTAGGGCGTGTAGCGGGGTGGTGGCTGAGCCGTGGTCGGCGAGCAGAGCCCGCTTGGCGGAATCCGAGAACCCCTGGGATTGCAGGGCGTCGACCTCGTCGATGAAGGTGAGGTGGCTCCTGGCGAGGATCAGATGCTCGGCGGTCATCCGGGAGACGAGCCGGCCGTCCACGCTGACCGGGACGTGCATTCGACCCTTGAGAAAGGCTGCGTGGTTGGTGACCAGGATGCTTGCGGAAGCGGCGGCCCGATGGTGCCGGAACTTCCCGCAGCTGGCCCGCCAGGGACAGGCGTACTTTCGCGTGTCGCGACCGGTACTGGAGAGCTCGTCGCATGGTTCCCTGCCGGGCACCCAGCTGTCGACCGACTCCGTGGAGCGGGTGGCCCGCGCGCTGAGGGCGCAGCTGTAGGACATCTCCCGGAACACCCACTCGCGGTACCGCAGGTCCTCGGTGCCACTGCTGGCGGTGTCCTCGGCAAGCTTCTGCATACCTGACGGCGAGATCAGCGCGACCGCGTTCGCCTCGGCCTGCATCTTCCCGGCCTTAACGAGGATGTCCAGGTCACGTCGCAGCCGCCACACGGTCGCGAGAACCTGGGCATTCTGGGGAACAACGAGTGAGGTGATGAGCCCCTTCGACGCGGCCCAGAGCGCGACGCCTTCGGCAAGGACGTTCTTGCCGACACCGGTAGGAGCGTGCAGGACGCTGAGCGGTCCGGAGCCGCAGATGAAGACGTCGCCGACCAGCCCGCCGTCCCGGTGCCTCAACTCTGCTCGGAACGTCCTGACCGCCTTGCCGCGGTGCTGCTCGCCGAGCTCGGCGTCGACGGTGTCCGCGATGTCCTGCAGTTCGCTGAACGGGATGCGGAGCTCGTCGCAGACTGGAGGCGACGCAAGCTGGATCTCGGATCCGCCTGCCGTGTCGGTGACGTCCAGCAGGTCGTAGACGGTTTCGATGACGCGGCCGGTGGGGCTGAGGGGGTCGGCAACGTAGTAGTCAGCGACGAAGAATCCGGCGGTGGCTGGCTCAGTGCGTTTGGTGCGCTTTTCGGCCTGCTCGTCGAGCTCGTCAAGGATGGCGTCGATTCGGTCAGCAAGATCGCCCGTCGCGAGCAGAAGCAGCTCTTCCTCGCCGTGAAGGGCGAAGTCCACTGCGGTGCCGTCCGCGACGATCTCCTGGACGATCGAGGCAAGGATCCCCAGCGAAGCGAGGATCGCCGGGCGGTGCACGAGCACCCGGGCGACACGGACCTTGTCGGGTGTCGGGAGGGAGCTCCAGCCATCCCAGAGATGGAGGTGGCCAGAGAGGAAGAAGTGCGCATCGCGAAGCCGTACGACTCGCCGCCAGGTGGCCTGCTCTGCAGGCGCACGGTTCGGGAAGTGGGCGGCAGCTAGCAGGACACCGGCACGGACCACGAGGTCGGTGGCGTGGTCGCGCTCAGGGCGGGAACTCATCGAGATGCCGTCGCCTTCTTGATCAATCCGCTGATCTTCGTACGGAACTGCCTGTCGGTGAGCACCTCGTACGGCAGTCCGTCCGGCGTGGTGACACTGGCGAGCAGGCCCGCGAGCTCCCTGGCCTGGGCGGCCCGGTGCCAGGGAAGAACGATCGTCTCGCCGGCAGGCAGGCGATCAAGGATCCGTCGCGGATCAGCGACATCCTTCACGTCGACCCGCAGCTGCCAACCATCCGGCGAGTAGATGCCGATGTCCCAGGCGTCCCTGTTCTCCCAGCGGACGATCCGGCCGGAGGTGAAGTACTTCTTGGCCTCCAACCAGCGCATCAGCGACACCTCGGCCAGGCCGGGGCAGCAGATGAACCGCCAGATCCCCCAGGCCAGGCACAGGACACCGTCGGCGCGGCGGGGCTCGGCACGGTCCCGGCCGGCGGCCCCGGCCAGAACCGGCAGCTCATCGCCCTCGCCAGGGGCCAGGGAGTACCGGTACACGTCGTGCGGCGGGTACTCGCACCGCAGCCACCCGCCGCGCAACAGCATCGGGTACCGGCATCCCGGGCACGGCCAGAACCAGGACCCCGAAGGGGACACGTGCAGGCGGTCACGCGCGATGGGTTCGTAGGCGTCAACGCGCGAGACCTGGCGCTCCTCGTACTGGGTGAGGAGTTCACTGGCCGTCCCGCAGGGCACCTCGATGACCATGGCACGGGCTCGGGAGTATTCAGCGGCGGACAGGGACTTCATCCCGCGGTAGAACGTCCGCTCAACCTGCTCGGCGGTCTGCCAGGCCCACGAAGGAAGCCAGTCGCTGCCGTTATCGAACCCTCCGTCAACACTCAACAGGGCCTCGACGTACTCACCGCCAGCCTCGACCGCGCCGTCCGTGATGCTGTCACCGTGCAGGACGGTGAGACTGCCAAGGTTCGGGTCGATCGCCTCCCAGTCGAGTTCGATCCACGAACTCAGTTGCTGTTGAAGGAGATCGACCAGCTCGGCCGGCGTCGCGGGACCGAGCCCCGGAGACAGATGCGACAAGACCACGCCGTGCATGCGGGACACCTCCCGCCAGGCCCTTCGTTCCTCGCCGCGCAAGGTCCAGGCAACTCCGGCACGCAAGACGGCCGTGACAATCGAACGGGCAGCCTTCCGATCGCATGTAGGCATGCGCAAATGGCTCCACTTCTCTGCCCTACCAAAGGTTTCAGGACAGCTGAGAGGCGCCATCCTAAGGAGTCGCAGAGAACCCGCGGCCGCCGCGATCAAGAGTGTTCGAAGGTGACCTCATCGGAGCCGCAGAGGTTCAATTCTGTCCCCAGGGAGACATTTTGTGGATCCATCCGACCGTCTGATGTGTACCCCGGCACATTGTGACCAAAGACCAGTCGACGGCGGGGCGCCCTCCTGGCTCACGGCCAAGGACGAGCCCCAACTCGCGAAGGCGTCAGCCCGTAGCCTCGAAAGCCCTGGTGTTCTCCGATCTCTCGGTTCCGGGCGGCGCGCTCCTGCGCGTTCGCGTCGCTGTCCCAACGCAGATCCCGCACCAGAAGCTGCGGGCACCCGTCACCGGACAGCAGACGCATGGTGCAGCCGTTCCGGGGACGGGTCTACTCCGGGTGCGCCGCAGAAGCAGGCACCACCAACCTGAGTAAGGTCCAGCCCGACGTCGGGACGGGTGAGACGCCGCCACCTGTCGGTGGTGCTGCAGCAGGAGTCGGTAGACTGATCGCTGAGAGTAGCGACACCGAGTTTCGCAAGTGCCGCTCGCACCAGTGCCGCGCACGGCGAGGGGTAGATGTGACGTTGGACACACGCTAGTGGCTGGGGGTATCCTGGCTCTGCTGGGATGGATCTGAGGGGCTTTACGCGCAGTGATGTACGGTCCGTCTGAAGCCTGGGGACCATTTGGGGACCGCACCGGATGAGCGGGGGTGAGCGCACATGAGCGGATATGGACATTCTTGGGCGAAGCTGTCATGGATGCCTGCGCTAGCCTCGCTTGCGTGCAGCTCCGTCTCCAGTGGTGAACTTTCGTGCATCGTGGGCCAGTTGAAGGCTTCCGGGCTGACGCGCCGTCCGCTCCGACGAAGGAGCCTTGGTGGCGCACTTGGCTGGGGGTCAAGGGGTCGCAGGTTCAAATCCTGTCGTCCCGACTGGAGTTCGCTCCAAAGTCGCAGGTCAGGGCCTTGTTTCACGAGAGTGAAGCAGGGCCCTTGATCGTTTTTAGGGCTTGCCTCTCACAACTTCTCACATCGGTAATGATCATGGTCAGCCGAGCAGCTCGCCGAGCTTCTCCGACCCTGCCTTGAGGCTCTGCGGGTCCGGGTGCACGTAGACCCGCTTCGTGAAGCTGAGGTCCGAGTGGCCGGCCCAGGCGGAGACCACGGTGTCCGGGACACCGTTGTTGGCCATCCAGGAGAGCGTGGCGTGGCGGGCGTCGTAGAGGCGAACCTTTCGAACGCCGGCGGTCTCCATGAGTTTGTACGCCTCGCGCCGGAGCTTGTCCGTCTTGAGCGGGTTTCCCAGCTCGTCCACGAGAACATATCCGGTGTCGTTGTAGGCGGTTCCGGCCGCGAGTTTCTCCGCCGCCTGGAGGGCCTTGAAGTTCTTTAGGGCCTTGAGGGCGGGTGCAGGCAGGGGGAGAGTGCGCTTTCCGGCTTCGGTCTTGGTGTCCTTCTCGACGACCTTGTTGCGCGATCCCTTCTCCAGTGTGCGGTCGTAGACGATGGTGCGGGTGTTCTGGACGGCGATCGTGCCGCGTGCATTGAGGTCGACGTCCTCGTCCCAGCGCGCGCCGCAGACTTCGGCGGGGCGTTCGGCGATGAGCGCCAGCATCATCGCGGCGTAGAGGCGGTGACCCTTGATGGCGCCGAGGAACGCCTTGACCTCGGCCTCGTGCCACGGGATGTTGTTGGGCTTGTTCGCCTCCGCCTTCTTCCTGGCTTCGCGTGAGATCGTGACGTGCTGGGCGACGTTGCGCACTACCAGACCGCGGCGTACGGCGAGGTTCAGCGCGGCACGTAGGCGGCCCAGGGCCAGTCGCACGCTCCTGACGCCGAGTCCGGTGCCGGGCTTCCCGCCGCGGCGCCGACCGCTCGTCAGCATCCAGTCCACGAGGGCCTCGATGTCGTCCTCGGTGAGACTCTGGAGATCCTTGTGGCCGCTGTGAGCGCGCACCGGGACCATCGCGCTCTCGTAAATGGACGCGGTCCCTTCCTCCACATCGCGCGTGGCGCTCTTGAGCCAGATGTCCAGCAGGTCGTTCAGCGTCATCTTGCTCGGGGCCACGAACGAGCCGGTGCCGAGCTCGTGACGGATGCGGGAAAGCTCGGCCAGAGCCTCCTTCTTGGTTTTGAAGGTCCGAGTGAGTTGCTTGCGCTTGCCCTCGGCGGTGACGCCGATGTCAACGACCAGGCGGTAGCGGACGCTGCCGTCCTTGTGGACGATCTTGCGTATGGGTTCCTTCACGTAGCTTCCTTCATTCTCTGTCTTCTGTGCGTACTGCGTCCTCGGCCCGATCGACGGCCGAGAGATCGTCGGGGAGCACGGGCGGGACGAGGCCCCGCTCACGCATCCGCTTCCGGAAGGAGGCCAGCTCCTTGCGGTCGGCGTCCGCGTACTCCTCATAACCAGCGGCCAGCTCCAGAAGAGCGGCCTTGCGGTCCGGGGCCGGTGTGGTGCTCGCGGCCCGGCGCCGATCCGTTGCCAGCGCTGCGGATGCTCTGGCTGCGGCGGCGAGGTCGGCGTGGGCCCGGAAGGTGTCCAGCACGTCGCGAGCGCTCCTCGGTGGTGCCGGATCTGCGGCCGGTGTCTCCCCGGTGAACCAGGCAAGCGCATCCCAGGTGGGGACCTCCCGGCCAGGCAGAACCTCGACGGTCTCGGCGGAACCGAGAGGGAACAGCAGGGTGATCGGTGGGACCCCGAGCACGTCTGCGAGGACAGCGAAGTCGGTGAGCGTGATGGTGCTCCGGCGTCCTGATTCCAGGTTCTTGATCGTCTGATCGGTGATCTCCGGCAGGCCGCGAGCGGCGCAGCCGTCCGCGACCGCCGCCATCGTGAGGCCGGCCGCCTTCCGGGCCTCGCGCATGGACTGTGCTACCCGGGTGGTGAAGGTCGTCGACCAATGCTCTGGGGTCATAGATGCACTTTACGATCAGAAAAAGTGCTGCTGCAACTCTGTGATACAAACTGACGGCATCACCACAGCACGTCTAGCGACCAGGAGAGCGTCATGGCGGCACCTACCTCTGGCGGCATGAGCGCGCCCGAACTGCTCGCCCTTCCGGTGGCGATAGACCTAGACATGGCCAATCGCGCGCTGGGGATCGGCCGGTCCACCGGGTATGCGCTCGCGAAGGCAGGCGAGTACCCCGTCCGCGTCCTGCGACTCGGCAGTGCCTACCGCGTTGTGACCTCGGACCTGCTGGCGCTACTCGGCGTCACGGGTTACGGCGGGGCGATCGAGGGTCACGGAGCCTTCGGAGCGGGAGAGGCGCACAAGTTGTGTGCATAGAAAGCTCATCCTGGCCGCCCATGCGAGGCGGCCAGGATGGCTGCGGTAATCAGTTGGCGTCTGAGCGCCGGGTCGACCGCGAAACCTTCGCGCACCCACAAGAGCGGCGCCAGCTTCCCCTGGTGGTCGGATTGGCTCGGATCGGGGACCACCGATGAGCGGCTCAGGCGCTGGCGGTGGTCGGGGCCGTCTGGTGGGGCAGGCGTGTAGGGTCCGCGCCTCGATGAACACTGGGTCCTGTGGGAACGCGCGATTCCACGCCCAATGGGCACTGGCTCTGTCGGTGTTGCGTGGGCAATCGGCGCACTCAGACCGCCGCTGGGGCCACGGTGCGTAAGGGTGGTGTTGGCGCGCGTCGCAATCATATGAGCGCGTGCCTAGCGATCGACCCAAGTCGCATACAAACTACACGTGATGAATGTCAGTCAACCATGGACCGGGTTGATGTCAGCGGGTTCCGGTACGGTCCGGCCATGAGAAGGTCTCTCACTGATGAACAGGCACTCTGGGCGCTGGGGCAGTACCGGGCTGGCACGATGACCCAAACTCAGATAGCCGAGAAGCTGGGCGCCACTCTGTCTCGGATCAACCAGCTCGTGAACGGCAAGACCTACAAGCACCTTCACGGGACCGCCGGCCAGCGGGTGACCGACGGCGGGGTCCTCTACGGTCTGACGGAGACGCCAGAGCGGCGCCGGTTCCGCGAGGCCTTGGTCTGGTCGCAGATCGCCCGGCGAGGGCCTGACAAGTGCTGGGAATGGAACGGGACGACACGCAACGGCTACGGGTGGGCCCCCTCCGGCGCGAACCTCGTCGGCTCGCCGTCAGCCCATGTCGTGGCCTACACCCTGGCCCGCGGGCTCCGCGAGGCCCCGGCGAATCTGCTGCTGCGGCACCTGTGCGACAACAAGCCGTGCTGTAACCCCGCGCATCTTCGTCCTGGCAATCTCGCCGAGAACAACCGCGACCAGGCACGCGCCCGGCGGGAAGGTCGCATGGACGGTCCGACCGTCCCTCGTGTGGTCGACGACCCCGAAGTGCCCGCTCCGGCCGGTTGGAGTATCCCCGAGGAGATCGACCTGCCGTTTCTCGAGCGCGAGGCCAGGATCGCGGAGTTCTGGGCTCAAGTCGCCCGCCGCGGCCCTGACGAGTGCTGGCCGTGGATCGGTAAACCACGCAACAGGTTCGGCTACGGGTTCATGCGGTTCGACGGCCAGAACACGCCTCCGGCCCACCGGATCGCCTATGTGATCGAGCACGGGCTGACGCTTGCCGACATCAGGGGCAAGCAACTCAACCACCAGTGCGCGACGGGCGACCACCGCAACGACTGCGCGAACCCGGCGCACGTGAAAATCGGTACGCAGGCCGAGAATATGGCGGACAAGAAGCTCCACGGCACGATGCCGCTGGGCGAGAAGCACCATATGGGCCAGCGTTACCCGGACGAGCTGATCAGGAGCGCGCGGATTCGCTACCACCGCCCGGAAGGCATGCAGCCGACGATCACCGAGCTGGCCGTCGAGGCTTGCGTGGCTATCGGTGTCATGAGCCGGTGGCTGAAGGGCGAATTCCGCAGGGAGGCGGGTGGTCCGGTCGGACCTGATCCCGAATGTCCGCAGTGTAGCAAGAAGCCTGTGTAGGCCCCGCCGGACGCATCCAGACCGATGCGCGGCCAGCGGGGCCTTGGTGCTTGCCAGGGGTCACTTGCGGGGTCGGCGTTGGTGCTCCGCCCGGGACAGCAGGCCGAGCACGGCGTGCTTCCGGTGGTACTCGCACCAGCAGGCGGCCAGTTCTCGGTCGACGAGCACCGCCAGGCCCGGGTCGGTCGCCGGGGTCAGCTCGATGGCGTCCCAGTCGCCAGCTGCAGCGGCGAAGTTGGCGGCCATGCTGGCGAGCGAAGGGCCCTTGAAGTAGCTGACATCGGTGGCGGCGGCGCTCAGGGCTGCACCGGACAGATCTGAGACGAAGGTGCCCTCCTTCTGTCTGTTGTAGAAGTAGGCACTCCGCAGGTCCTTGGCCTCAACACCCAGGGCGTCGATGACGCGCTGTGGGTACGTCCGAGGGTTCAGGCACTTCTGGTACGAGAAGTCGATGGCTGTCCCGTCGATTCGGACCGCCTCGAACCCCTGATGAGAGCCGAGCTGCGTTGGGACGACCCGGAACGACTCGATCCCCGGGCCGATCTTGGCGTCCGCATCTCGGTGCAGGCTGAGCAGATCCCGTAGCAGTAGCTCGTCTTCCTCTTGGCCGACTGTCTCGCCGATGGTGTACCGGTACAGCACCTCACGGACCGCCCCGCCCGCCGCCGCCTTCGACTTGTACCGGCGCGGCCCGATCCAGAACTCCGCCATGTGAATCTTCCCTACTGCTCCAGCGACTTGGCCGCCCAACGCTAGGTCGCTCCCGGGCCCACTGCCAGGACTTCACCTACTGAGGTTTTCGCTTGGTTGTCGGTGGTGACAGGTAGTGATCCCTGCGGTATGCCAATGGTGTGCGGTATGCGCAGGGTGGGGGCCTGACTGCTGAGCGGCGGGCGTTTCGTGAACAGGTGCGGCTGGAGGCCGCTGCGCGGTTCGAGGCGGGCGAGCGGACCGCGGTGATCGCCCGGGATCTGCGGGGCAGCGAGCGGTCGGTGGAACGCTGGAGGCGGTCCTGGCGCGAGGGCGGCGCGGATGCCCTGTGCTCGTCGGGTCCTGCGAGTGTGCCGAAGCTGTCGGCGGAGCAGTTAGCCGCGCTGGAGTTGGAGTTGGGCAGGGGGCCGGCCGCTCACGGGTTCGAGGATCAGCGGTGGACCTTGGTCCGGGTCCAGGCGGTGATCGGCCGCCGGTTCCGGATGAGGTTGTCGATCGCGACGGTGTGGCGGTTGCTGAAGCGGCACGGCTGGTCCTGGCAGGTCCCGGCCCGCCGGGCGCTCGAACGGGACGAGCGCGCGGTGGAGCTGTGGAAGCAGGAGGTGTGGCCGCGGGTAAAAGCACCGCGGCGGCGCTCGGGGCCTGGGTCGTCTTCGAGGACGAGGCCGGATTCGCGATGACGCCGCCGCGCGCACGAACCTGGGGCCGGCGCGGGCACACGCCCGTAATCCGCGTCCGGGGCCGCTCCCGCCGCCGGATCTCGGTGGCAGCGCTGTGCTGCTACAAGCCCGGCGAGCAGAGCCGGATGATCTACCGGCCCCGCTTCCACCTTCCACTCAAGGGCGCCCGCAAGAGCTTCGCCTGGACCGACTACCGCGACCTCGCCGTCCGGGCACACATCCAGCTCGGCGGCCCCATCGTCCTGGTCTGGGACAACCTGAACACGCACCTGACCGCCGGCATGAAGCGCTATGCCGCCGAGCACGACTGGCTCACCGTCTTCCAACTGCCCTCGTACGCACCGGACCTCAACCCGGCCGAGGGCATCTGGTCACTCCTGCGACGCGGTCCGATGGCGAACACCGCCTTCACCGACCCCGACCACCTCACCCGCACCCTCCGCCGAGGCCTACGGCACATCCAACTCCGGCCCGCCCTCATCGACGGCTGCCTCACGGGCACCGGACTGTCGCTCACCCCACCGACCCCGCCCTGAAAACCTCAGTAACCGCTCACCCTGCGCTGCACCGCAGGGCATGATGGAGGATCTCTGAAATCAACCAGGGTCGATCGCCGTCTCACTCGGCCTGCCGTTTAACGCAGTTGGGAGGTTCAATGAGCGGGTGAGCCTGTTCGCCGACACGGCCACTGCCGCCTGGTGGTGGACAGGCCGTGGGAGATGACCGAGGGCCCCGCCCCCGAACTGACCGTAATGCTCACCGCCGGCCCGAGGGGCGGAGTCGGTCAGGCCTTCCGCTTCTTCGCCCACACCCGGGCCGGGTGCATAGAGGCCAGCTCGTCGATGGATGTGGGTATAGGCGGCGGCCAGGAGAACGCCTCGGTGGGCGGCCACAACCTCAGCTGCTGCCCGTTCTCCCCATAACGGGCGGTCTCGTAGCCCGCGGCCAGGCGCAGTGAGGTGAACTGCATGGCAAGGGCGCCAGTGCGCAGGATGATCGAGTAGCCATTAGTCTTCCCGCCGATCCTGCTGGCGTGGAAAGTCCCCCACTCGTGCTGGTGCTCGTTGCCGGGCGGTTCGACGTACAGGGCTCGGGCCGTGGTGCGGCGCATGGACGGCTGGCCGTGACGGTGCAGTTGGAGGTAGTCGGCGCGCGGAATCACCGTCAGGTCGTCGAGCATGCTCGACTGCACCATCATCATCGACGTCTTCATGGCCCACGTGGCGAGGGCGGTGTGCTCGTCGGGGCCAAGAGTCATGGGCTGGCCGCGCATCACGTGGTACAGGAACGGCTGAACCTTCTGCTCAACGCCAGACATCCAGACGTTGTTGCAGGTGGAGCAGACGCATTTGACGGTGGCGGTGGCGAACAGTTCGGCGATCTGCCGGTACTCGCCCTGCTTGGTGCGGATGGTGCGGGTGCCACCCGCCTTCACGAACTTCTCGGGGGCCTGGCGCCGTAGCCACTGCGGCAGTACATGCTCACGGCTGCCTGCCTTCCCCCCGCAGAACACAAACGTGGTGGGCATGCAGATTCCCCCTGGAGGTCTGGATGGCAAGGAAGCATATCGACGGCGACCCCGAAGGCGGGGACCGACGGCCCCCCGAGGGCCTGCGTGGCTGAGCCGAGATCGTCTTCAGCACGGCGACGGCCGGGGGGCTAGGACGAGGAGTTCACCTCGTGCTGAGAGCTGTCCATGGCTGCTCCTCGGTGAGGACTGAGCGGCTGCTCGTAACCGGGTGGGCGACATCTGGCGACCCGCGCGGCTGTCGGCGATCGGACGTACAGTGTCGGGGGCGTCGCTCAGGGTGCGCGGTGGCGGGCACGCAGGACATCCCGCAGGTCGAAGGTGGGGCATGGACAGCAGTGAGTACGAGGAGTACGAGGCCATTGTCAGAGTCCGGAAGGGCTCGCGTTTCGTGCGGTCGAGGAAGACCGAGGGCGCGCATCGCGGAATGACACGCGACCCCGGCACCAATCAGGTGGGTCAAGCCGAGATCTTCTTGAAGGAGGAGACCGAGCCGGATCCGGTGCCGGAGTACCCGCAGGGTTGGCTCGACTCCGACCGGCATGACTCGGAGGCCCAAGAACGGGAGCGTCGGGAGGCGGCCGCGGAGTTCCTCGCCGAGGTGATCTTCCAGATCGGCCTCAGAGTGGCGGAGAAGGCCGCGCCGCATGTCAAGAAGTGGTGGTACGAACAAGCACTTCCGGCGGTGAAGACGAAGTGGAACGACCAAGCGCTCCCGTCCATGAAGGAGAAGTGGAGCAGCGTGGCACGAAGTCGCAAGAGAGACCGCCGGGCCGAGGTTGCGGAGGACCCGCAGGAAGTCGTCACCATTGCGGGCGATCAGCGGACGACCATGAGCGGCTCGGAGGCGCGGAAGCGGCTCGCTTCGGCTCTGATGGCCAGGCTATACAGCGACGGGCAGCTACGGCTGCTGCGCAACGCCCGGATCGTGGACGAGGGGGAAGACGGTCCGGTCGTGCTGGAGGCGACAGACGAGCTCACGCCGCAGCGCATCGGGGAAATCGTCACGCTGATGCTTGAAGCGAACCCCTCGCTGCTCGGCGAGGACACCCTGGCCGAACTCGGGAAACTCGTCGCGAAGATTCGAGCCGACGGCGGCTACGTTCCCATCCCGAGGGCGGAAGGCGTGCTGCTGCACGACGACGGGAACGGCTGATGAGAGGGCGACCGCGTTTGGCTGAGCGGGCAGATCGTTGGAGATTCAACCGTCCTCACGGCTGTCCGCGACCTCAACGCCAGCGCCTAGGGAGTGTTTCGAAAGTGCTGGTCACAGCCACTCGTTGATGGCTGCGATCAGCACGGTTGCTTCGTAGCGGACGGCGAGTTTGTCGTATCTCGTGGCGACCGCGCGGTGGCGCTTGAGGCGGTTGATGCCGCACTCGACTGCGTGGCGCTGCTTATAGTCGTCCTTGTCGAACTTCGGCGGCCGCCCGCCGTGGGAGCCGCGCTTCTTGCGGTTGGCGATCTGGTCGCGCTTCTCCGGGATCGTGCAGCCGACGCGGCGCCTGCGCAGGTAGTTGCGGTTCGCGCGCGAGCCGTAGGCCTTGTCGGCGCGGACCTTGTCCGGCCGGGTGCGCGGCCGTCCCGGGCCGAGACGCGGCACACGAATACGGCCCAGGACGACCTGGAACTGCGGGGAGTCGCCGCGCTGTCCGGCCGTGATCACCAGCGACATCAGCTTCTGCGCCTGCTCGACCGCCAGGTGGATCTTGGTGGTCAGCCCGCCGCGGGAGCGTCCGAGCCCATGGTCGTCGGGCTCGGTGAAGACGCCGCCGGGTGGCTCGAGTTGCAGGTCCCCCTTTTGCGCGCACCGGCCGCGTGCTGGTGGGCGCGGGCGATCGTCGAGTCGACGGAGATGTCCCAGGTGATCAGGCCCTTCGCATCGGCGCGGGCCTGGAGCTGCTCGAGGATCCGGTGCCATGTGCCGTCGCGCTGCCACCGGCGAAACAGTCCGTAGACCGTCTCCCACGGCCCATAGCGCCCTGGTAGATCCCGCCACGGTATGCCCGTGCGAGTGCGGAACCGTATGCCGTTGATCAGCTGCCGCTTGGTGTGCAGCGGCGGCCGACCGGACTTGATGCCCTGAGGCAGCAGCGGTTCCAGCACTGCCCACTGGGCATCCGTCAGATCTCCCCGAGCCATGGAACGTGATCATCGCATGACCTTGATCCACTTCTGAAACAGGCCCTAGCAGCCGAAGGACGGCGCACCCACGACTGCCGCACCTCCCGCTGGGTATCGGTGACCGATAGCAGCGGGATCTTCGACTCAGGACGGCTCACACCCAACTGGCGCTGGCTCTCCGGGTCGGGACCCTACCCCTCAGAGGTGATTTAGAAGGTCACGGGCCTCGGTGAGGAATGAGTGGCCGGCTGCCGTTGGGGTGAGCGGGCTGGTGTGTTCGATGATGGTGAATCCAGCGGTCTTCTCGAGACCTCGGAGCTGGTACCCGAGAGCTCCGCTGCTGCTGCCGAGGACAGTCGCCGTCGCAGTGAGGTTCTGGTGCCCGGGGATGACGACCAGCGCGCGTAGGCGGGGCAGGCAGTTGCGGGTGCGGCTGACCACCTGCATGGCGGGCGACAGTCGTACCTGATCCGTACCGTGGGCTCTATACGCGCTTTAGAAGCGCGAGTTGGACTCTGAACTGCCATGCCGAAGAAGATAGTTACTGTCCGGAGCCATTGCCCACTGAATCGTGGAATTGCCCAGTCACTGTCCATTCTGCGCAGGCACTGTCCATTTTGACTTGGAACCTACAAGGCGGTCGCCGAGGTCGTACTGGGCGGCTTGGAGGAGGTAGGACTCGCGGTAGCGCGTCGCCGGTTGCTGGGTCATCAGCTCGGTGTGGGTTCCCTTTTCGATGAGGCGGCCGCGGTCGAGGACGAAGATATGGTCGGCCTTGGCGGTGGCGCCGAGGCGGTGGGTGATGAGGATGACGGTGACGCCGAGGGCAGTGAGCTGGCGGATCTGCTCGAACGTCTCGACCTCGGTTTCGGGGTCCATGGCGGAGGTCGGTTCGTCGACGACCACGAGGGCGGGAAGCCGACCGTGGGCGTCGGGGGTGGTCAGCCGAAGGTGGGTGCGGCCGAGGGCGACCTTCTGCCACTGGCCGCCCGACAGGCCCACACCGCCTTCGAAGCCCTTGGCGATCAGGGTGCCCCAGCCGCGGGGCAGCTCCTCGATCACCGGGTTGAGGTCGGCGTAGTCGGCGGCGGTCTCCAGCTGCTGCTGGCCGCAGGCGACTTCGGGGCGGCCGAGGAGCAGGTTGGCGCGCAGCGTGAAGGACCAGCGTTGGAAGTTCTGTGCGAGCAGGGCGACGCTGCTGAAGAGCTGGTGGCGGTCGGCGGCTGCGGTGTCGATGCCGTCCCACCGGACGCGGCCCTGGTGCGGCAGGTAGACGCCGCACAGGATGTTGGCCAGGGTGGATTTGCCGGAGCCGTTCGCGCCTACCAGGGCGATGACCTTGCCTCGGGGGATCGTGAGGTTGACCTTGTCCAGGGCGGGGGTGTCGCGGCCGTCGTAGGTGAAGGAGACGTCCTCGACGGTGATCGTCTCGGGGCGCTCGGGCAGCGGTGTGCCGCCGGTGGGGATCGCCCGGCGGTGGCCCTCGCGGCGCAGCTGGTCGAGGTCGCGGACGAACAGCGACTCCTCGTACAGTCCGTTGATCTGGGAGACGAGGCCGCCGATGCTGGCCGAGCCGGTGCGGATGGCCACCACGGCGGTGCCGGCGGCGGCGAGCGGGATCGCGCCGTTCATGACGAGCGAGCCCAGGAGGGCGAACGCGCCGACGGTGGCGGCGCCGGCCAGGGCCGCGGAAAGCAGGTCGGTACGCGCCTTCGCCCCGGCGAGGCGGGCCTGTTCCCGCTCGGCCGCGCGGGCCATCTGCTCGTAGTGATGGAGGATGAACGGCCCGCAGGCGTGCACCCGCAGCTCGGCCGCGGAGTACGGGCGGATCAGCATGTCCGCCAGCGCCGTGCTGGCCCGGGAGTGCTGGAGCCAGGCACGGGTGGAGGCGTAGTGGCGGCGGGCGGTGCGCACCGCGCCCCAGCCCCGCGGGGCGGCGATCAGCAACAGCATGGGCAGCAGAGCGGGGTGGAGGACGGACAGGACGCCGGCTGCGGAGACGAGGCCGAAGGTGGCGGTGAGGACGGAGGTGGCCTGGCCGATGATGTTCTGCAGGGACATCGCGCCCCAGCGGGCGCTGTCCACCTCGGCGAGGAAGTCCGGGTCCTCGATGGCCTCCAGCTCGGAGCGGCTGACGATGCCCAGGAACTCGATCGTGGCCCGGCGGAAGACCGCAGGCTTCAGCCGCTCGCCGGCCCAACCGGAGGCGGCGGACAACATCGAGGACAGGCCGGCGACCACGCCGACGGCCAGGATCGCCGGCGTCGCCGCCCGCAGCACGTCGGCAACCTCGCCGGGGGCCAGCAGCGCCGTCAGCGCGTGGTTGGTGGCGATCAGCGCGACGGCTGCGGCCAGGCCGCGCAGTACCTCTGCCCCGACCAGGGTCAGCAGCGCCGTGCGGTCCGCGTGCCATGCCATCCGACCGGCCAGGCGCAGGAAGTGCGGCATCTGCCGCGCCACCGCCCAGAACGTCACCTTGCCGCTGGCCATCTCGTGCTTGGCCCAGCCGTAGTCGTAGCGCATCGGCCCGCCGAACAGGAGCTGCTCGCTGTCCGGCACCGGGTCCTTCGAGGTATTGGGTGCGCTGGTCACATACTCCCTTTCGTAGGGGCGAACGCGGGTGGTCGGGCGCCAGTGCCGTCAAGGTCCGGCGTAGCCGTGGGGCGACCGGTGCGGACGGGGCGGGGACGAGCGGCCGGGCACCATGCCGGGCGGGCGACTCGCCCGGCATGGTGCCGGTGAGCGCTGGTCACATGTCGACGAGCTGCCGTTGTCCGGAAGCGGGGTCGAATCCGTGGGTGGAGAACGCGGGTTCGCCGGCGAGGTACGCCTCCACCGCGGCCTTGGAGGTCGGGAACATCGGACTGGGCAGGACGGCGGTGGCGGGGTGCCAGCGCACCTCCAAGTGCTTGTCCGGCTCGACGTTCGCCAGCTCGCCCGTGAACTCGCTGGTGGCGAATACGAAGAGGACGAACCCGCCACGCCCGTCCCAGCCCTCCTTGGCCTGGATGGTGTGCACCAGGCGCAGGTCGGACGGCCGGACGATGAGCCCGGCTTCCTCACGTAGCTCCCGGGCGGCGGCGTCGGGGATTTCCTCCCCGGGGTCGACCTTCCCGCCGGGGATCGTCCATGCGGGCCCCGGAGTCCAACTGCGCTGTGCGTAGTGGACGGTGGCGATCTGGTCGGTGTCCAGGTCGTGGGCGATGACGCAGACCGACAGCCTGCTCGTCTCGTGCATCAGGGTGCTCCTCGTTGAAGTGGCAGGGCGGGGGCGGAGTCGCGGAGGTTAGCCGGTCCGTCCTGGTGAGGTGGAGCGCAGCGCCATGAAGCCGTCGACGGGCTCGAAGCCGAGGCTGCGGTAGAGCGGGGCGCCGGCGTCGGTGGCGCGCAGTTCGATGGAACAGCCGCGTTGCTTGATCGCGGTGACCAGGGCGCTGGTGACGGCGCGGGCGAGGCCCTGGCGGCGGTGGCCGGGGTCCGTGACGACCGTGTGGATCCTGGCCCACTGTCCGGTCGGGTACGTGGGGCCGCAGTAGCCGCGGTAGACGATGCCGACCGCGCAGGCGGTGAGGCTGCCGCCGGGGCCGTCGGCGACGTAGGCGAGCAGGTCGGGGTCGTTGCCCAGGCGCTGGAGCATGTCGTCGCGGAAGGTCGTTCGCCAGTGGTCGGTGACCGGTTCGCCGGTCAGCACGGCGACGCGCAGCCGAAGCAACTCGTCAGCGTCCTGCGGCGTGGCAGGGCGAACACGCGGATCGGGTACGGACACGCTGATCCTCCTCTCAACAGGTGGAGCGGACACGACGGTCGAGCAGCTGCTTCTAGTCGTCGCGGGCGGGCAACTCCGAGAGCGCGGTGTCGCGCATGATGCGGTCGACCGTGTCGCGGAGCGTGCTGTCGCTGCCGATGACGGTCTCGATTCCGCCCGGTAGAAGGTCGTGTTCGCGGTACCAGTCGCGCAGTTCCCGCTCGGTGACAGCCGCCAGGTACTCGCGATCGGCCTTCGAGGCGTGCCGGACCAGCGTCTCGTCGATCGGGATGTCGAGGTAGTAGCAGCGGGTGACTCCGCGATGGTCGTCCACCAGACGTTGGAGCATCTCGCCGTAGTGATCGGCGTACAGGATGCCCTCGATGACGACGTGGTAGCCGGCGCCCAGCGCGTAACGGGCCACCGTGTCGATCAGGCCGATGTTTGCGCCGCCGGGCCGGTCCCGCTCGCGCAGCACGATGCGGCGCAGGTTGTCCTGAGCGACCACGGCCAGACCCCGCCCGAACCGGTCCCGGACGCCCGCCGCTACCGACGATTTGCCCGACGCCGAGTTTCCCCGAACGACCACAAGACGGGTTTCCGCGCTCCCCGCAGGCGTCCCGGCTGCTGGGAGCCCCGGGTGGCTCGTGGTGCTCATGCCGGCCATCCGACGACGGACAGCGGGCGGCCGGCGGTGATCTGCGCGAGCGCGTCCGCGGTGTAGCCGACGATCGGCTCCGGAAGCCCGTTCGGCGGCCAGAAGCGGAGGGCGGCGCACTTGTTCGGTTCGCGGTTGGTGACCTTTCCGGTGTACGCGCGCGGGGCGAAGAACAGCTGGAGGCGTCCGGCACCGTCGTCGGATTCGAGGTGGTGGAGGGTGTGCACCAGGTCGAGGTCCTCCTCCCGGATGGTGATGCCGAGTTCCTCATCGGCCTCGCGAGCCATGCCGGCCAGGACAGACTCTCCCGCTTCGAGGTGGCCGGCCGGAGCGTGCCAGTGGTGGGAGGCGAACGTGGTGTTGGCGCGCTGTCCGAGCAGCACCCGGCCGTTCTCGATCAGGACCAGGTGGACTCCGACAACCAGCGTGTGCGGCACGGGACGTCTCCTTGAGGGGCGGGAGGGAACCGGCGCGGGGCGTGCGGCCGGTTCAGGGCATGGCGAAGCTGCGATCAAACTGGTGATCGTTCGTCGTACGTAAGTGCAGGGGCGGGTGTCCCACCGTAGGCGGCCCGGCGGGGCCGCGTCGGCGTGTCGCAACAGATGCCACACGATCCGGTGAACGGTTCCAACTCTTCATATTGGTAAGGCTGTTGCGGGTCGAACAGGGCAGTGTGCCACGGGTCGCTGACAATCGGGCCGTGCTCTGCGGGAGGTGGGCGGTCCCGCCTCCGCCAGGGCGGTGATCCGGTTCTGGAGGCGCTCGGTATTGCAGGTGCTTCCGAGGAGTGGCGCCCGTCAGCTGCCAGGGGAAGGTATCGCGGCGGGGCCGATGCGCCCAAAGCCGTACTGAGCAGGAGGGTCATGACGACGGCGTGGGTGCGGTTGCGGGCTCCGATGGCGGTGGTGGCCCGGGTGATGACCCTGCCGATGGTGTCCTGGTTGATGCGGGTCATCCGCGCGACGGCGCGCACCTCGTGGGTGGCGAGCAGGGAGAGCACCTGGTGGTCGCGTGGGGCGAGTTCCGGGAGTCTGTCGGGCAGGGCCGCGCGCAGTTCGGTGGTGTCGAGCACCTCGGAGTTGATGAGGTCTGCGATGGCGCGGGTGCGGTCGCTGAGGCCTCGGCGGTGCATCAGCCTGGACATCACGTTGGCGGCGGAGCTGGAGGAGCAGCCGAGCCGCTCGGCGACTCCGTCGTAGGTGTGCCCGAGGGCGACGTGCAGAGCGACGTCGTACTCGCGATCGCTGAGTTCGGTGGTGGCCTTGGCAGCCGTGCTGAGAGTTCCGGAGCGGCTTAGGAGAACGCGGCGTGCTCTGCTGACCCGGGCCTCGCGCAGTGCCGAGTCGGCGCTTCGTCGGCGCGAGCTGTCCCCGCACTACGCCGAGATCGCGGACCAGCGGCTGCGCGCCGAGCTGAGCCAGGACGACTTCGTCCTTGCCGGGCCGGAGGCGTGACGGTGAGAACCTCGGACAGCCGGCCCCGGATCGGCCGCAGACGCAGAAGGGCGGCTGGAGCATCGTGCTCCAGCCGCCCTCACCGTTTCGTCAGGCCGCCTCGACCGCCCGCCGGATCAACGGCACCGCCTTCTCCAGGTCCGGTGCCGAGACGATCCTTACCTCCAGGTCGCCGGTGCCGAGGTGCCCGATCCCGCGCATGGCGCGCGTGAAGCCCTCCTCCAGCTCCACCGTGTCCGGGTCCAGCCGCAGGTACAGCAGGATCGCCCGGTGGGAAGGCGACGGCCGGAAGATCACACTCGCCACGTTCTGCAGCTGGCGGTAGGCGATGTAGTGCCGAAGGGGGACGGCCTCCATCTCGCCGGACACGGTGAGCTCGCCGTACAGGTGACGGAGGCACTCCGGGACTTCACCAGGCACCGGCAGCTTGCTCGCCTCGGCGTCGGCCGTCGGCACCGCGGGCGCGTTCGATCTGCGCCCGACTGTCGTGCTGATGGTGGCGGAGACCGGCTCGACGAGCTAGAGGCTCAGCAGCCCGCCGTCGAAGATCCGGTAGCGGACCAGGTCGATCGGCCAGTGCCGGCCGAGGTCGCCGACCGCCCCCCGGTCGTGGTGGGAGAACCCGGCCGCGCTGCACAGCACTCGGGGAGCACGCCAGTCGATGGAGGCGGCCGCCTCCGGCCCCAGCTTCGCTCTGACGAGGGCCTCGAACTCGTGGCGGCTGCTCTTCAACCAGGTCAGGTAGGAGACGGCCTGCGAGATGACTCCGCTGTCGTTGCCCTTCTTGAACTCCACACCACCGGGGAGCCGTCCTCATCCAGATCGAGCGAGTCGATGCGCCGGGCGTGCACTGGCCCAGTGGATATCTCGGAGTCCAGAAAACGGGGCCGAGCAGGGCCGTCATGTTCCGCTCGATGTACGTCTGCAGGTGCAACGGTGGACCCCGCGATCTCCACTGCCTTGTCGGCGTCCGCACAAAAGACCCTCGGCGCGGTCCCCATGACCTCAGCGGCACCAAGCGGCGCTCGGACAGACACCATATCTGTGTATATAAGTGGATATCAAGGCATATTGCGGTTCTCTCGGTTTCAACCCATTGGGAATAGACCCGCCGATGATGCCTCCGGCCGGTAGCGCTCGCCGCCTGCGGCCGAACGGCACCAACAGGCCCTCAGAGAGAGCGGATTCGGCTGGCGCATGGAAGCAGCAGCTGGCTACCGTCTGCCCATGAGAACGATGGGTCAGAGCACCGCCAGCGGATGGGACAAGCTCCGGTCGACCAGGTGGAGGCCTCCGGGCCCTGCCTTGCTGACGCCCGATCGGCAACGCACGTATGTTTCAGCCTTGCAGCAGGCCGAAGAACTGTTCCGCGCCGCCGAAGTGACAGGACCGGCCGCCGCACCCTTGACCCTCTTCTATGGCCTCAGCCAGGCTGGACGCGCGATCGCGGCAGCTGCCGCTGGCATCGGCGAGGATGACGACTCCTGGAAGCTGAACGGCCACGGCATCAAGACCCGGTCCATGGATGCCGCCTTCCCCGACGTCGAAATCCGTACCGACAAGGAAGGGGACCAGGGCAGCTTCACCAGGATCTCGAAGTTGCTGCAGTCGCCCATCTGGGGCAATGCCCCAGTGCGCCTCACCACACTGTGGGACTGCCTGCTGGAGACCATCGACAGCCCGATCAGCGCGGACGAGCGCGTGCGGCGCACACCGATCGTCGTCGTCCCCGACAGCTATCCGGACCCTCACCCGCTGGCCACCGCCGCGCTGAACTTCCTGCCAGTCTGGGTCGCGGAGGCCTCGGATACCCGTAAGGCGCTGGACACCTATCTCCAGGCCTACCCTGACGCGGTCGGCTACGACAGCTACGTGCGCTCTGGCGCAGTGCCGGATGCAGGGCCGGTCTTCGGAGAGAACGGCAACGGCTGGTTCTACATCACGGCCCACTGGACCAGCCCTGACCCAGGGGCCCGGGGCTCGGAGCGCAGGGCCTATCTCAGGACCCTGACGCGGACCTACGACGGCCAACAACTGTTCCTGCCCGCCGTCGCCGGAGCGCCGCAGGGCATCCACCCGCTCATGGCCTGGTGGGCCGTCCTGCACACCCTGTCCATGCTCGCCCGGTACCAGCCAGCCCAGTGGGCCCGGCACACCGACGTGGACTCCAGCCGGTACGCGGTGCCGATCGAAGGAGTCCTCGCTACCGCCGTCGAGGTGGTCCCCCGGCTCGTGGTCGAGGCAATCGACGAGGTCTCCTCCCAGACACAGGTCAGCCCGGATCTGACCACTGAACCCGAGGAGGAGTAAGAAGCCGTTGTCGTACCGATCATGGTGGACATCGGTTCGAGTGCGGCCACACGGCTGAGTGATCTTTCCTCGGGGCGCGCATGAAGGCAGGGCCTCCTGTCCAGCTCGGGATTGTCGAAGTCCAAACGAGCTGGCCGGGAGGCCCTGTGTCGCAGTCTTGCGTTTCCATGCCCGTGTCGTCCAACTCGGTTACCCGGTCGTGTGATTGTCTCGCTCACCGGTTCGGGAACGCGGGTGACCGGCCGGACCGTGCGCGCCGCTACGACTCGGACATGACGGACGCGGAGTGGGCTGTGGTGCGGGACGCGATGCCGGTCCCGGCGTGGTTGGAGGGGCGGGGCGGGCAGCCGGAGGGTTACTGTCACCGGCAGCTGCTGGACGCGGTGCGCTACCTGGTCGACAACGGGATCAAGTGGCGGGCGATGCCGGCGGACTTCCCCGCGTGGGACCGGGTCTACGCCTTCTGTCGGCGGTGGCGTGCGCGGGGCCTGCTGGCCGAGTTGCACGACCGACTGCGGGGCCTGGTCCGCGAGGACGCCGGCCGCGACCCGGAGCCGACCGCCGCGGTGGTCGACGCGCAGTCCCTGCGCGCGGCGGCCACGGTGCCGGCGTCCTCACGCGGATACGACGGCGCGAAGAAGGTCCCCGGTCGCAAGCGCCACGTCGTGGTCGACTGCCTCGGGCTGCTGCTGGCCGTGTTGGTCACCGCCGCGAACGTGACGGACCGAGACGCCGCGATGCCGCTGCTGCAGCAGCTCCGGGCCCGCTACCGGAAGATCATCCTGGTGTGGGCCGACGGCGGTTACGCGGGCCGCCTGGTCGCATGGGCGAAGCAGGCACTGCGGCTCACTCTGAAGATCGTCAAGCGGAACGACGACGTGTCCGGCTTCGTGGTGCTGCCCAGGCGCTGGGTGGTGGAGAGAACGCTGAGCTGGCTGATGCGCTCGCGCCGGCTGGTGCGCGACTACGAGACGCTGCCCGCCGTCCACGAGCAGATGGTGCTGTGGTCGATGACGATGCTCATGACCCGCAGGCTGGCCCGGCGGCGAGCGTGAACCGGCCCGGGGACGGCTCGTCGGCCCAGCCCCGGTCCGCCAGCCGCTTCATCTTCGACCGCACGCCCTCCACGCTCGCCGGGACCGCCGCCAGCCCCAAGGCGGCGGTGATCTCCTGGCACGTCATCACGTCTTCCCCGTCCGCGCGGCGTTCGGCCAGCAGGGACAAGATCTGCTGGTAGTCCGCGGCCAGCGCGTCCGTCGACAGCACGGGCCGCCACACCGGCACGATCGAACCCGAGCGAGCCGCTCGCGGCGTCGGCACCTCGGCGGGCGCGTCCGGGACGATCACCGGCTCCGGCGCCAAGGGCTCCCTGACCGGTTCCGGACCGGCCGCCGGGCCGGCTTCCCGGGGCTGCGGCGCGGCCAGGACTTCGCCGACCCGCTGACGCGCGATCAGCCACTCCTGCCAGTCCGTCTCCGCCTCCGCGAGCGCGGCCAGCACCCGATCCGCCTCCTCCCGGAGCCCCTCCACACGCTCTCGCGCGGCCAGCTCCCGCTCTTCCAGCAGACCCACGACCGACGCCATCCCGGCACCTCCACCGACGAGACAACCCGACCACCCGAGCCTGCCTCGCCAACACCGGCGTCATGCCTGAGCTGCGGAAACACGCCGATCAAGTTCGGTACAACAACGGCTTCTAAGGACGGCGTTCGGGCTGAGCCAAGCCCCGTCGGTACTTTGGCGTCCTCCTGGTGCGAGGTGCGTCACTGAGGCGGGGCGCGCGCGGCCCCACGGAAGGCCTACCCGGCGTGGTGAATAGAGCGGGTCCGCCCGATGATCGACTCATGGGATCGATCACCGTTCTGCTTGAGCTGGAGCAGGGCGAGGCCACTGGCGCCGGCGTTGAGCCCGCAGTGCTCGCGGTGCACACCGCGGGGGCCGACCCGGACGTTCCCGAGGACCCGCTGCCGCGCAGTTGTGCAGGCTGGACACCGGCCCGATGGACCATTCCCACTATCTCCCCATGCGCCCCGGTGAGCACTGGTACCCGCCCCCGCTGGCGGACAAGCGGTGTCGCGGCCTGTGAGGCGGCGCTTCGGACCCTATGAGTTGCTGGACCTCGCCCCACCCAACGGCGGAGGTCATGAGTGGCCGGTTCATGGGGTGTAGCCCCATTTCTGGCACCAGGAGGTGAGCAGAGGCGCGATGTCGGTGTCCGCGGGCGGCGGGGTGGCGGCTTGGATGTGGCCGGAGGCGATCGGGGGTGACCAGTCGCCGATGCCGTAGACGAACAGACCGTGGTCGTGGCGGCCGTAGTCCAGCATGGTCGGATCCCAGTGCTGGCCAAGCGCGCCGACCTGTCGATGACCCGCCCCCTCGCCCATGTGCTCCATCGCTCTGTGGTCAGGTGCTGACACGCACATCGCGGTGGCCCGCTGTTTGTCGTCCCGGTCGCTCCCGCCCGTTCCCCGGGTCACGGAACGATGGCACCTTCGGCGGAGGCCGGTATCGATCGGTACGCTGTGCGGGTGATTCGTCAGTGTCCACACCGCTCCGTAGAGCCTTCTGAGGCGGGTGGGACACTCACGTCATCGCGTTCATGTCGGCACTGTGGAACCCGGGGGGAAGCTGGTGACAGGTACCGTCCTGCCGCAGCGGATCGGCCCGTACGCCGTCGAGCGGTGCCTCGGCACCGGAGGCATGGGGGCGGTGTACCTGGCTTACTCCGTCGCGGGCGATCCGGTCGCGGTCAAAGTCATCAGGCCTGACAAGATCGATCCGCATTCCCGTGCCCGCTTCGAGCGGGAGGCGGAGATCGCGCGCACCATTTCCGGCACGGGCAGGGTGGCCCGTTTTCTCGACGCGGACCCCCTAGCCGAGCAGCCGTGGCTGGCCATGGACTACGTTCCTGGCCGGCCGCTCACCGAGGTCGTGAAGGACCAGGGTCCGCTGCCGGCGCCGCTGGTGGCGAGTGTGGGCGCGCTGCTTGCCGAGGGGCTGGCCGCGGTGCACGGGGTCGGTCTGCTGCATCGGGACCTCAAAGCCTCCAATGTCATCCTGGGCGACTTCGGCCCGGTGATCATCGACTTCGGCCTCGGTGCCTTTCTGGAGGCGTCGAAGGGTTCCCTGAGTCAGCCCGGAACTGTGCTCGGCACGGTCCGCTGCATGCCGCCCGAGCAGGCACGTGGCGAGACCGAGGTAACGGGGGCGGCGGACGTGTACGGGCTGGGAACGGTCCTCCTGCACGCCGCCACGGGCCACGCACCCTACGACGGCATTCGGTGGGAGGCCATTGCGGTGCAGGTGGTGAGCCCGGACGTCCAACCCGACCTGGCCGGGCTGCCGGAGTCGCTGGCCCCGCTCGTGGCCTCGATGCTCGCCTTCGAACCGGGCGATCGCCCCACGCTGGACCAGGTGACCCGGCACTGCGCCGATCTCTTGCGGGACCTGGGCACCAGTCCGGCCCGTGCCCGTCATGCGCTGATCCAGCAGACCAGGTCGGCCGACGGTGCTTCTGTGGCCTTCCCGCAGCCGGACGCCGTCATGCTCGACCGCCTGGACGCGCTCGACAAGCTGCTGCGGGAGCTGCCGGAGGTCGCGCCCAGGACCGAGAGCGAGTCCGCGTCCGACGAGGAGGGCACTCCCGACTCGGGTGGCCTCCCCGCCGAGCTGGCGCCCGCCCTGACAAGTTCCCCTGTGGCAGCCCAGCCCTCCGCCGCGAGACCCGGCCGGCCGCCCGCGTCCCAGCGCGTGGCCGACGAACTGCGTAAGCGGTACGCGGTACGCGGGGAGCTGACGTGGTCCGAGCGACAAAGGCCCTGAGACCTCTCACCCAGCCCCCGCGCTTGCGGTAGACAGTAGACGTGGGTACGGCAGCACCGCTGAACCGGCCGAGCACATCATTCATCGAGGAGCACAACGTGACCACGGCGCCACTGCCCGACGATTCCGTTCCGGGCACCGCCGAGGACTCGGCCTTCCCAGCGGGCGCGAAGCCGACCTTCGCCCCCGGCGCCCAGGTCCGCATCCGAGACGCACAGTGGCTGGTCAAGTCGGTCACCGAGAGTCGTGACGGGCTGATGGTAGAGGTCAGTGGTGTATCCGCGTTCGTCCGTGGCACGGACGCGGTCTTCTACGAGGGCCTCGACCAGATCGACGTGCTCGACCCGCGGAAGACCGCTCTCGTCCCGGACAAGACCTCGAAGCACAACAAGGCCCGCCTCTACCTCGAGGCGGTGATCCGCAAGACCGCGCTCCCGCAAACCGAGCACGGGCTCGCACTGGCTGACTCCTTCCTGATGGACCGCCAGGAGCACCAGCTGCGCCCGGCCGAGCGGGCGCTGTCCATGCGCAATCCGCAGCCGCGGCTGCTCATCGCCGACGTGGTAGGCCTCGGCAAGACCCTGGAGATCGGCGTCACCCTGGCGGAGCTGATCCGGCGGGGCCGGGGAGAGCGCATCCTCGTTGTCACACCGGCCCATGTCCTGGAGCAGTTCCAGCGCGAGATGTGGACCCGGTTCTCCTTGCCGCTGGTGCGCCTGGACTCCACCGGCATCCAGCGCATCCAGCAGGAGATCCCCGCCGGGCGTAACCCCTTCGCCCATTTCAAGCGGGTGATCGTCTCCGTCGACACGCTCAAGTCGGCCACCTACGCGCATCACCTCGAGAACACCGCATGGGACGCGGTAGTCATCGACGAGTCGCACAACCTGGTCAACAAGGGCACCCGGAACAACCGCCTCGCAGAGCGGCTCGCCAAGAACACCGACGCCCTGATCCTGGCCTCGGCGACCCCGCACAATGGCGATGCCGAGTCCTTCGCCGAGTTGATCCGGATGCTCGACCCGGCGGCGATCGCCGACGTCAAGAACTACAAGGTCACGGACCTTGACCACCTCTACATCCGCCGCACCAAGACGGACCGCGAGGTGCGTGACGGCCTGAAGGACAAGCCTTGGGCGGAACGCGGCCCGTCCCTTCCGGTCCCGGCCCCGGCCACGCCGAAGGAGGTGGCCGTTCTGGAAAAGCTGGCCGCCGAATGGACTCCCGGTGATCCCGCCCACTCCTCGGTCTGCGCCGACCCGATGGTCGCGTACGGCTTCCTGAAGGCGTTCCTCTCCTCCCATGTCGCCCTGCGCAAATCGCTCGCCAACCGCCGCGCCTACCTTGAGCACCCGCAGCGCGCCGAGGCGGCTCCGAAGGTCCGCGACGCGTTCGCCGCGGAACGCCGAGCCCTCGCCGAACTCGAAGCGCTGGTCGCAGAGTTCGAAGACAAAGACTCCGCCAAACTGGATGCGCTGGTGAACGTGCTGAAGGACCTCGGCGTCGGCCCGCGCTCCGAACGCCGGGTCGTGATCTTCTCGGAGCGGATCGCCACGTTGGGGTGGCTCGCGCAGGTGGTCCCGGAGCGGCTGGGCTTCAAGACGAAGCCGGGCCTGGCGGAGCAGACGCGCCCCTGGAAGGCGTACGGCGGGGCGGTCGAGGTGATGCACGGCGACACAACCAACGACGACCAGCAGCGGGAGATCGTCGATCGCTTCGGCCGCCGCGACGAGCCGGTACGGCTGCTGTTCACCGGCGACATCGCCTCCGAGGGCGTCAACCTGCACCACCAGTGCCACGACCTCATCCACTACGACCTGCCGTGGTCGCTCATCCGGATCGAGCAGCGCAACGGCCGGATCGACCGCTACGGCCAGGCCGTTAGCCCCGAGTTCCGCGCGATCACCCTGACCGCCGACGTCCCGTGGCGGCGCGACGAACCGACCGGGGAGCAGCTCACCCTCGACGACCGACTGGTCGGTGTCCGGCTGCTGCGCCGCGAGGAGCAGGCCCACCAGATCGAGACGGGCGAAGGCTGCGCCGAGGCGGTCACCGGCCTGTACGACGCCAAGAAGGAAGACGACCGTCTGACTCGCGACCTGATCAAGGGCAGCACGGTGGACCGCTCCATCCAGCAGTCCCGGCAGGAGGCAGGCGGTGTCCTGGCCGGCATCCTCGCGAACGTCAACGCGCTGATCGCGGACCCGTCGGCTGCGGCGGCCGTCGCGGGCCTCCCTCCAGTGGCCAAGGCGGACGTGCCGCACCTGTTCGCCTCCACCGAGGCGTACTTCCACGCCGCCATGGACCTGGTCTACCCGCAGGCCAAGCGTGAGGCCATCGGCTGGAAGCCCGTCACGGACCGGGGCCGTATCGAGTTCACACCGCCGGACGACCTTCAGTACCGGTTGCGCGAACTGCCCGCCTCGTACCTCAGCCAGGAGAAGATCCTCACCACGTCCAAGTACGACGGCACACTGAGCGTCACCTTCAACCGGAAGTACGCGGCGGAGCGCCTCGAAGCCGCCCGCGACGCCAAGCGCGGAAAGACCGAGCAGACCGCGTCACAGTGGCCGAACGTCTCCTACGTGTCCGACATCCACCCGGTCCTCGACTGGGTGACGGACAAGGTCCTCGCCGAGCTCAAGTACGACGAGGCGTTCGTTCTCGCCCACCGGCCTGACGCCGCCAAGGCCGCCCGCATTCACCCCGACCTGCCGGCCGCACTGAACGGCCCCGTCTACCTGCTGCAAGGCGTCTACTCCAACGCCGCAGGCATCCCGACCGTCGTCGAGTGGATGGCCGTCACCGGCCTCGACAGCACCGACCCCCGAATCTGGCGGATGGACTCGGCGTTCCTCGCCGCCTGCGGCGTCGGACCGAACATGCCGGGACGCGACCGGATCCTCGACGAGGACCGGCTGCAAGCCCTTGTGCCGGCTGCCGTCGACGCGGCGGAGGCCCACCTGCTGGCCCGCCGCGCCGAGTACGACCGGCTGATCGACGGCTACCTCGCCCCATACGAGGACCGCGTCCAGACCTGGGAGCAGGTCGCGCTGGAAGTCGCCGGCAATCAGCACCGCCGCCGCGAAAAGGTGGAGGGCACCGCATCCGACCGTCGAGAGCTGGTCCGAGGACTGCGCACCTCCGGCGATCCTATGCTCCGGGTCCTCGCCGTCCTCGAACCCCTCTACTCCGCCGCATCCACCGCTGCCCGCGCCGAGGAGTCCGCCCGATGAGCTACACCTTCGACTCCTTCGCGAACCGCGGCGAATACCTCTCCGCCCACTATTTCAGCGAAGAGCTGGAGAACACCCTCAAGAAGAAGGCCGCAGACGACGAAGGCCTGTTCGCGCTCTGGACCAACCGCGAGACCGACCAGCAGGACCCGCAGGCCACTCCGCGCGAGCTCATCCTACGGCTGCACACCGAATACGCCGGTCGGATCCGACCGGCCTTGGCCGCACAGGACGACCAAGCCGAGGAGTGGGGCGAGCGCCTCACCTCCTGGCACACCGACCTGCTCGCCGCCCTCGGATACGCAAAGTCGGACACGGTACTGCCGCTGCACAACGCTGGCCACGCGTACGAAGTCCCCGTCGCCTGGCATGGGGACGGCATCATCGCCCTTCACTGCGGGTGGACCGACAACCTCGACGACGCATTCGACGCCGACGGTGCGGGCCGCCTGCTGGAGCCCCTCAAGACCCACGAAGGTCTGATCAGCGCGGGCGAGAAGCTCGCCGGCTGGCTCTTCCAGAGCGAACTGGGCGACCCCGGGGGCGAGGCGCCGCGCTTCGTACTGCTGCTCTGCGGCGGCGTGATCGTCCTCGCCGACCGCACCACCTGGTCCGAGGGCCGCTACATCGCCGCGAACGTGGACGCGGCACTGCTGCGCAACGACACCAAGAAGACTGGCGAACTCGCCCTGCTCGCCGCGCTCTTCTCCCGCGACATGCTGGCCCCCCGAGCCGACGGCAAGGGGCGCCGCATGGACGACCTGCTCAAGGCCTCCCGAGACAACGCAGTCGGCGTCAATTCCGAACTGCGCAAGGGGCTCCAGCGCTCCGTTGAGATCATCGCCAACGAGGTGCTGGCCCGCCTGAAGCAGGCCGGCGTCAAGCCGCGGCAGATCGAGGACCCGGAGCGCCACGGCCCCTTCGCCAAGCAGCTGACCCGCGAATCGCTGCGCTACCTGTACCGCATCCTGTTCCTCCTCTACGCCGAGGCCCGCCCCGAGCTGGGCATCCTGCCCGCCGACGACTCCACGTACGAAGCCGGGTACTCGGTCGCCAGGCTGCGCGAACTTGTTTCCCGCGATCGGAAACTGGTCGACGAGGAGAGCAAGAACGGATTCCACCTCTACGCCTCGCTCGACGTCCTGTTCAACAAGGTCAACTACGGTCACCGCCCGCACGGCACGGAGCCCGACGACCACAAGACGGCCGAGGAACGCAGCGAGAAGCGCGGTCTGCGCTTCGAGCCGCTGCGCAGCGAACTCTTCGACCCGAAGGCCATCACCCTCATCGGCCGGGGCGTCCGCGATCCGCGCGGTGAGACCGACAACGGAGCGGACGAGGCCCCGAGGTGGCTCGACCTCCGGCTGCGCAACGAGGCCCTGCACGAGGTGCTGCGCCTGCTCACCATGAAGGAGGCGAGCGCAAAGGGCCGACAGGGCGGCTTCATCTCCTACCGCAACCTCGGCATCAACCAGCTCGGCGCCGTCTACGAGGGCTTGATGTCCTACACCGGCATCATCGACGACGAGCGGCTGCTTGCCGAGGTCGCCAAACCCGGCGCGAAGAGCGGCACCCAGCAGCACGGTGACCCCGAGAAGGGCTCCTGGCTCATCCCCGCGGACCGGCTGAGCGACTACCCGACGAATACCCATGTCGTCTACTCGGCGCAGGACGCAGAGCAGCACGGACTGCGCGGCCCGAAGAAGTACGAGCCCGGTACGTTCGTATACCGTCTCGCCGGCCGCGACCGCGAGACCTCGGCGTCCTACTACACCCCTGAGTCGCTGACCAGGGTCACCGTCGAACTGGCCCTGAAACACCGGCTCGACCAGAAGAAGGACGAGGACGGCAAGACCGTCCGGACACGGGCGAGCGAACTGCTCCGCTACACCATCTGCGAACCGGCCCTGGGCTCCGGCGCCTTCCTCAACGAGGCGATCAACCAGGTCGCCGAGGCGTACCTCAAGCGCCGCCAGGAGGAGTTGGGCCTCACCCTCGACACCTCGCAGGCGCTGGAGGCCAAGCAGAAGGTCAAGGCGTACATCGCCCTCCACAACGCGTACGGCGTCGACCTCAACGCCACCGGCGTCGAACTCGCCGAGGTGTCGCTGTGGCTCAACACCATGCACCCCGGCATGCGCGCGCCCTGGTTCGGCCTGCACCTGCGGCGCGGCAACTCGCTGATCGGGGCCAGGCGTTGGGTGTACGCAGCAGACCGCATCAAGAAGCAGCGGAACATCGCCGCGCAGACGCCGGCCAAGCTGCCGTTCCGGTCCGCCGAGGATGGTGCGGAGCAGCCGCTGCCGGAAGGCGCGGTGCACCAGTTCCTGCTGCCCTCGCCCGGGTGGGGCGCGATCGCAGACGCCGGTGGGGACGCGAAGAAGCTGGTCGAGCAGCTCGCCGGCGAACAGCTCGACGCCCTGAAGGCATGGCGGAAGACGGTGACGACGAAGCCGAAGACCACCGGCGGCAAGGGCAGCCAGCTGGCCCGGCTCCAGGCGGTCGCGGAGCGGGTGGAGTACCTGTGGGGGCTGGTCGCCAAGAGGCTGGAACTCAGCGAGCAGGAGATCGCACGCACCATAGACATCTGGGGCGCTGACGGGTCGGAGGACGCCGAGGAGTACGCCTTCCTCCGCCGAGACAAGGAGAACGCGGGCGTCGCGCTGCCGCTGACCAAGGAGCAGGTCTTCAAGGACCTGTTCGAGGCGGAGGGCTCGCCGTACTGGCGTCTTAAGCAGGTCATGGACGCCTGGTGCGCGCTCTGGTTCTGGCCGCTCGATAAGGTGGGCCTGCTGGACGGCTCGGACCCCGAGTACGCCTCCGCGCCGGTCGTCGGTCTGGACGCACTGCTGTCCTCGGGAGTGGCGCCGATCATGGGGACCACTGATCCGGTCGCAGAGCCCGAGCCCGAGCCCGCGTTCGTGGAACACGGGCTGCTGTTCGCCATGCCCGGAGACCAGTTGGCCTTCGGCGAGGGCGAAGGGGCGGACGAGGGCAACCTCGTCGAGCGGCGGGAGATCAGGAAGGCCGGCGCGTCGTCCGGCCGCAAGGGGGCGGGCGGCCCAGTGCGTCGCCGCGCGGTCATCGCGCTCACCGGTCTCGACGACTGGCTCGCGTTCCTGGAGTCCATGGTCGGGACGGGCGAAGTACCCAAGGGGACCTTCGCCACGGCCGTCGACTCGCTGGCCAAGCTGAAGGACCTGGAGAAGCTGATCGAGGCTGAGATGGGCATGGACGATGCCCGCCGAGCCGTCGAGACGCGGTACCCGTGGATGCGGACCGTCCGCGACATCGCAGCGGAACAGGGCTTCCTGCACTGGGAGTTGGAATACGCCGGGGTCTTCGCGGGGCAGACTGGAGGATTCGACCTCCAGGTCGGAAACCCGCCGTGGGTGCGCCCGGAGTGGAAGGAGGACCCGGTTCTCGCTGAGTCCGAGCCGTGGTTCGTGCTCCAAGAGAAGCCGAAGGCCGAGGAGAAGGCCCGTCGGCGGGAGGTGGAGCTCGGACGACGGAAGGTGCAGGACGACCTGCTGCGCGAGGTCACGAACACGGTCACGACAGCGTCATACCTGGCGGCTGGGCCCGTCTATCCCCTGATCTCGGGGAGTCAGCCCGACCTGTACCGCGCGTTCATGTGCGAGGTGTGGGACCACGCGGCCGCCCACGGCACGGCGGGAATGGTGCACCCGGACACGCACTTCGCTGGCGACAAGGAAGCGAGGTTGCGGGCGGCCGCCTACACGCGACTGCGGGTGCACGGCGACTTCGTCAACGCGGGCAACCGGTTCTTCCCGCCGCCTGTGGGTCGGTCGAGCCATTTCGGCGTGCACATCTACGGGAGTGCGGGGGACATCGCGTTCGACTCGCTGTCCTGGCTGTTCACGGTCGACACCCTGCGGATGTCGGCCGTAGCCGCTGTCGAGAAGGACGACGAAGATCCCGGCGTGAAGTATCGGGGCGACTGGGACGAGCGCCCGCACCCGAAGCGGGTCATCCGTGTCACCCCGGACACTCTGCGGCGCTGGCAGCGCCTCGCCGGTGACGTGGGGCCGGTGGAGCACACGCGCCTGCTCACGCCGGTGAGCACGGCCGAGGATCCGGCAATTGATGCACTGGGCCTGTACCCGTTGCGGCTCGGCGCCCTGGCGCCGGACATCACTCCGGGGTGCCACGAAAGCGCTGCCAAGAAGACGAAGTTCGGTCCTGGCAAGAACCTGCGGCTCATCGACTACAACACCGGCGTTGACGGCCAAGAGGACTACCAGGCGGAGTCCTGGGAGGACGTCATCCTCAAGGGCCCGCAGATCGGCGTCGCCAATCCGATGTTCAAGCAGCCCAGCCAGGGCGGCGGCGAGACACGTGGCCTCGACCCGCGGGCGCTCGCGGACGACGCGGTGCCAGAGTCGGAGTACCGGCGGGTGGCCCCGGTCAACGTGTTCCGGGGAGAGCAGGACCACTGGACCGACTGGGACCGCTACGAGGAGCTGCTCGCTTCGGAGGAGGAACGGGCAATGGCACGGCGGACGGTCGCTGAGAAGCGTGGGATCGAACTCGAAGACGTCGCAAAAACGGAGATCGAGGAGTTTCTGCAGGACAAGGCAGGCGCACCGAACAGCGGGTGGTACCGCCTGGCATGGCGCGAAATGGTTGCGCCTGACACCGAACGTGCTCTTTACGGGGCTCTGATCCCGCCGGGGGCGACTCACATTCACGCAGTGCGTTCCGCACGTTTCGTCACATCTCGGCTGACCACCCTCGCCGCTGGGTTCATGGCTGCGCTGCCGGTGGACTACCTTCTCCGTACTGCGGGTGTGGGGCATCTGGACGTCGCCCAGGCCAAGCGCCTGCCGCAGGCGCAGTCCGACCATCCCCTCGCCTCCGCTCTCCTCCTCCGCACCCTCCGCCTCAATGCCCTGACCACCGCCTACGCAGACCTCTGGGAAGAGCTCTACGACCCCAGCTGGCCCGGCTACGAGCCATGGGCGATCAAGTGGCCCGGCCTGAAGACCGAGCTGCACGCCGTAACGCCCTCTTGGCGGCGGGACACCTCGCTCCGCACCGAGTACGCGCGCCGAGCCGCGCTCGTCGAGATCGACGCGCTCGTCGCCGTCTGGCTGGGCATCGACGCGGACACGCTCGTTGCCATGTACCGGGCCCGTTTCCCGATCATGCAGGACTTCGACCGGGTGACCTGGTTCGATGCCAACGAGCGCAAGATCGCCGGTGACCGCTACACCTACGGCTTCGACCAGACCAAGGACCACTGGACCCAGTTCCAGGCCTACCAGGAGGACCGCGCGGCGAACCCCGTCCCCGACGGCTACGCCGCGCCCTTCTACAAGGCCGACCGCGAAGCGGAGATGCGACGCGCCCACGCCCACTTCGCCGAGCGCCTGAACGACGCCGTGGCCAAGGGCCTGTGGAACCCGACGACGATGGAGGTCCCGAAGCCGTGAGGCCGACGCTGGAAGCGCAGGGGCTGAAGGAGAGCCTGCTCCAATACCTCGCCACCACCTACGGACTGGCCGACGAGGGCGCCCGCAAGGCCCTCCACACCTTCCTCGGGGACGAGTCCACGGGCATGTTCCGTGGCCCGTACCTGCGCCTGCGCACACCGTTCACGCGCGCCGAGAACGGCTGGCAGCAGCACCTGGACTGGCACCGCGCCGACGGCTGGTCGCCGTACGCGCACCAGGCCCGCGCTTTCGCCCGGCTCACCACGAAGGACGGTCACACCCCGCAGCCGACCCTGGTCACCACCGGCACCGGCTCCGGCAAGACGGAATCGTTCCTCTACCCGGTGCTCGACCATTGCGCCCGCGAGCGCGCTGCCGGGAACCGCGGTGTCAAGGCTGTCTTCCTGTATCCGATGAACGCCCTCGCCACCGACCAGGCAGGACGGATCAACGACCTGTTGACCGAGCATCAGGAAGCGCTCTTCGGAGTTCGGGCCGGCCTGTACATCGGCGACAAGGCGGCGACGCACTACGACCACGTCTACACGCGCCGGCAGGACATGCAGCTGTCCCCGCCGGACATCCTGATCACCAACTACAAGATGTTGGACCTGCTGCTGCAGCGCTCCGCGGACGCGTCGCTGTGGGAGGGCAGCGACATCCGCTACGTGGTGGTGGACGAGTTCCACACCTACGACGGCGCGCAGGGCACCGACGTGGCGATGCTGCTGCGCCGCCTGGCCTCCGCCGTCGGGGCGACGCAGCCCGGTAGCCCGCTGGGGACGATCACCCCGGTCGCCACCTCCGCCACCCTCGCGTCCGGAACCGGCGCGGACGGGGTGCGTCAGCTGCTCGACGTCGCCGCGCACGTCTTCGGCACCGAGTTCACCGAGGACGCCGTTGTCGGCGAGGACCGGCTTACCGTCGACGAGTTCATACTTGACGAGACGGTCCCGGACGCCAAGTTCCTGCCCGGCCGGGTACCCATGCCCGAAGCGCTCACCACACTTCCCGACCCCGCCTCCGGCGACGCGGCACTGGCCGCACTCGCCGAGGCCGTCACAGGGAGCCGGTTCGACGCGACCGGCCCGCTCGACGGCCGGACGCTGGGCGCGGCGCTCAAGCGGAACCGGCTCACCTACGCCGTCCTGGCCGCGTTCGACGGCACGGTGCGCACGTACGACGAGATCCTGGACGTCATGCGGCGCCATGGGGCCGCCAGTTGGGACGAGGTGATCACCACCCGGCCCGAGGTGGCGGCACTCGCCCTGGCCCGGTTCGTCGCCCTGCTGTCCGTCGCCCGGGATCCGGACGAGCCCGCCGGGAACAGCCGTCCGCTGGTGCAGGTGGAGGTGCACCAGTGGGCGCGGTCGGTGACGCGGATGCTGCGCGGCGTCCAGCCGTGGCCCCAGGCGTCCTTCGCCTGGGACGCGGCCGGGGCGCAGGCCCCGTCGCGGACGACGCCGGACACCACCGGCCCCCGTGAGACCCGGCTGTTCCTGCCAGCTGTGTACTGCCGCGAGTGCGGCCGCTCCGGCTGGTCCGTCCTGGCGCCCGAGTCGGACGCCGAGGAGCTGAGCTTCGAGTCCCACAAGATCCGGCGCGCTTCGGTGACCGCCGACAAGGCGAAGATCCGTACCCTGATCGCGGCCACCGACAAGGAGGCCATGGAGGGAAGCGGCCGGGCCGCGATGGACCCGGCGGCCCAGCGGTCGCTGACCACCGGAGGTGCGGGCGTCCTGATGGTGCTGGACGGCCCCGACCGCCGGCTGCGGCTGCCGGATCCGGCCGACGACTACACCGCGGACGGCGATCCGCGACCGCGAGGCGTGGACGCAGCGTTCGTCCTCGTCCAGCTGGGCGAGCGCGCGGAGCGCGCGGCACAGGACGACTGGTGCCCGGCCTGCGGTACCCACAACGCGATCCGCTTCCTCGGCACCGGTGCCGCCGCGCTCGCCGCCGCATCCATCACCCAGCTGTTCACCGGCGGGGAGATGGACGAGGAGCAGCGTGAGACGAAGACGCTGATGTTCAACGACTCGGTGCAGGACGCCGCGCACCGGGCCGGCTTCGTCGCTTCCCGTTCCTACACGTTCTCGCTCCGCGCCCTGTTCACCAAGCATCTGAGCGAGCACCGGCCCACTGCGCTCAACGACCTGGTGGCCGACGTGGTCGAGGCCACCACCGACCGCAAGACCCTGGCCGCCGTCGTCCCGCCCGACCTGCACGACGACACGGGCGTGGCCCGCCTGCTGTCGGGTGCCGGCCGTGGCGGGGACAAGCGGACGTGGGACCTGATCGGCGAGCGGTTCGCCTTCGAGGCCGTGATGGAGTTCGGCCACCGCTCCCGCAACGGCCGCACCCTCGAACTCACCCGTACTGCCGCGGCATTCGCCGCCATCCCCGACGAGCGGGCGGCGATCGCGCTGGTCCGCACCGCCCACGAGGAGACGGCAGAGCGAGGCCTCGCCCTAACCGAGCACGACGACGACCGCTACATCGCCTTCCTGCGAGGCTTCCTCGACCGGATGCGCACCCGTGGCGCAATCGGTCACCGCTGGCTGGGGAAGTACCTCGACGAGGCGGGGACCAGCCGGTTCTTTATCTGGGGCGGCCGCCCGCCCGGCATGAAGGCCTTCCCCAAGGGTGTGGCCGCCCCGGTCTTCCTGCTCGCCAAGCCGAAGCCCAACAGTGAGTTCGACGTCGCGGCCGGGCGCCTGTCCTGGTATGAGACGTGGGCGCAGCGCTGCCTGGGCCTGACCCGCGAGCAGGCGGACGAGTTCTGGCTCCGCCTGTTGCCCCGGCTCGCCGACGCCGGGCTGCTCGCCTCCCGCACTCCGGGCGACTCGGCGGCCCGGATCTACGGGCTCCAGCCGGGGTCCGTGCAGCTCCAGCTGCTCTCCGACGAGCAGGTCAACAGTGCGTACGTGCGCTGCCCCAGGTGCTTCTGGGAGCAGACCGTGCACCCGTCGCTGCTGACCCAGTACCACGGCCAGCCCTGCCGCGCGTACCGATGCGCCTCGGGGCGGCTCGTCGCCGGCGACCGCTGGCAGGAGACCATCGACCGGCACGACCGCGACCGCGACTATCGCGACGACTACTACCGAGGCCTCTACCGGCGGGCCGGCATATTCCAGGTGATCACCGCGGAGCACACCGGACTGCTCTCCCGGCCCAAGCGTGAGGGCATCGAGAAGGCGTTCCGCAAGGGTGAGGGCTTCAACGACCCCAATGTGCTCTCCTGCACCCCGACCCTGGAGATGGGCATCGACATCGGCGACCTGTCGGCCGTCGTGCTCGGGGCCCTGCCGCGCCGTCCCGCCAACTACACCCAGCAGGCGGGGCGGGCTGGCCGCCGTACCGGCAACGCGTTCCTGCTCACCATCCCAGACCGCTCGCGCCGCGACTTGTACTTCCTGGACCGGCCGCGCGACATGATCGACGGAGAGATCGTGCCGCCCGGCTCGTATCTGTCGGCCGTCGAGATCCTGCGCCGCCAGTACACCGCCCACCTGCTCGACCTCGCGGCCCGCGGACGGCTGCTGCGCGAGGACGGCAGGCCGCTGGCCGCGTTGCCGCGCCGGGTGGACGAACTGTTCGGCCCGTCCGGCTATCTGGAGGACTTCGCCGCTGCCGCCCTTGCCCATGGCGAGGAGCTGGTCCGAGGCTTCCTCGACCTCTTCCCGTCCGGCGTCAGCGAGAACGCCCGGGCCGAACTGACGAAGTACGCGACGCGCCGCCTGCGCAGCGCGGTCGAGCGGGCAGAGCGCAACTGGGAACGCGAGAGCCAGAAGCTGCGCGACCGCATCCGTACGATCCGCTCGGCCATCGACGAGCTGAAGGACGGCGACGAGGAACAGGCCCGAACGAAGGCCGAGTTGGAGGCCGAGGCGCGGGCACTGTCCAAGAAGGGCGGGGCCAGGCTGCGCCAACCCGCCCAGACCGTCCTGTGCGACCTCGGGCTTCTCCCGAACTACGCACTCATCGACTCGACGACCACGCTCGCCGCCACGCTCTACTGGCCGGAGGGGAAGACCGCCACCGGGCAGGAGCAGTACAAGTCGAAGCCGTACACCTACGAACGGCCGCGTTCCTTCGCGATCGCAGAACTCGCGCCCGGCAACACCTTCTACGCGGAGGGCTACAAGCACCGCATCACCGGCATCGACATCGTCACGGGCCCGGAACAGGACTGGCGCTACTGGCGTTTCTGCCCCTCCTGCGGCCACGTGCGCACGCACAACGCTGAGCACGACATCTCACCCTGCCCACGCTGCGGGGACACCGGCATTGCCGACTCCGGCAGCCTGTGGCAGATCGTCCAGCCAACCACGGTTACCGCCCGCGCCAAGCGCGAGGACGCCCGCATCGGGGACGAGAGCGACGACCGCGACCGGCGGTTCTACAGCGTCGTCGACATGGTCGACATCGCCCCCGGTGACTTCGTGCCCAAGACCTCCTGGCGGCACACCAGCGAGGTGTTCGGCATCGACTACACGCGTCGCGCCGTGATCCGCCGGGTCAACGTCGGGCCACTGAGGATCGGCGCCCAGGAGGGTGACCAGCTCGCCGGGCGGCCAGTACGGATCGCGCCCTTCGAGGTGTGCACCGCATGCGGCGCCGCGAGCGCGGATGGGCAGCCGGTGTTCGACGACGACCGCGACGCCGTCGACGCCTCGGCCAACCGCCAGCGTGCTCTCAAGCACCACACGCCCTGGTGCCCGCACCGGCGCGGCACGAAGACGGTGCCGCAGGAACAGGTGTTGCTCGCCCATGAGTTGGAGACTGAGGCACTGCGCATCCTGCTCCCCGCCGCGACCGTTCTGGTCGACGAGAAGGTGTACTCCTTCCAGGCCGCACTGCGGCTCGGCGTCGACCGTGCCTTCGGCGGCGACCCGCAGCACCTGGACTCCTGCCTCGCCACCATGCCCGATCGCGACACGGAGGAGACGAGGCACTTCCTCGTCCTCTACGACCGGCTCCCGCACGGCACTGGCTATCTCGACCGGCTCACCGCCCCGGCCGCCTTCCGCCAGGTCCTCGAAGACGCGCGGACCCTCCTCGTCGACTGTCCGTGTGTCCGGGAGAACCGGCCCGCCTGCCACCGCTGCCTGTACCGCTACACCGACGACCGGCACATCGAGGCCGTGTCCCGGCAGGCGGCGCTGGAGATCCTCGACGACCTCCTCGGCCGGGACACCGACGCCTGGGCCACCCAGGAGATCGGCAATACCGACGAGATCGGGCTGGACGGACAGGTCGAATCCGATCTCGAGGCGCGCTTCCTCACCGTGCTGCGGGCGTGGGCCGAGAAGCGGGGCAGCGACGCCTCGCTCGATGAGAGCGGTGACAACAGCGGGTACCTCCGGCTCAAGGGCTCGACCACGGTTCACGGCTGGCGCCTCACCGCACAGCGTAGCGAGGGCTTCACCCGCACCGACTTCACCTTCGAGCGAACCGAAGGCCCCAAGCGGAAGGTGACGGTGTACCTCGACGGCCGCCGCTTCCACGCCTCCCGACGTCACAACCGGCTCGCGGGCGACGCGGACAAGCGAAACCGGCTGCGGGCGCAGGGGCGTGCCGTCTTCCAGCTCACGTGGGACGACCTGGCCGCGTTCGAGCAGCAGATAGGCGTGCACACCGGAGACCGCGAGACAGCCGATCCAGTGTGGCCTCCGTACGAGCACACTGCCCGAGCGGTGGCCAAGCAGTTGCACGCCGAGCACGGCGAGGACGACCTGGACCACACCGCCTTCCTCGACCCGATGAGCCAGCTCCTCGCATACCTGCGCAGCCCCGACGACGCCGCCTGGGGCAGGCGGGCCGCATCCGTCGTGGGCGGACTGCTCGGTGCCAACCCCATGACGCTCGTCGGTAACGGCTCCGCTGAGAAGGCACGCCGGACGCTCGAAACGCTTCTCGAGGCCTGGGGGCGGACCGGCGGCATCGACCCGGCCCCTGTGACGGCGGGCGGGACGGTCAACCTGTTCCAGGCCAGCGATCGGTCCGGACTGCCCGTCGCCTTCATGGTCGACGGCGCCACCGGTCGTTGGACGGCGCTGGTCTGCCTCGATGACACGGAGACCGACCAGCTCGGCACCCCTGAGCACAAGGCACGGTGGCGGGCCTGGCTCCAGTGGTCCAATCTGCTGCAGTTCCTCGCCCACGCTGGTGGCGACGGTGTCCAGCTCACCACCTCCAGCGCGGGCCTGTTCGACCTCGGCACGCTAAAGGCGTTCGGCGGGATCGGTGAACTCGAATCCCTGGTCGTCCAGTACAGCGAGGGCGAGCGCGCACTGCAGGCCGCGGCGGCTGGACCACTGGACGAGACCCCGCTGGAGGTCGCCCTGCGGGACCTGCTCTGGGACCGGGAGATCCTCGGCTACCTGGACGAGGACGAACCTGACGGCCCGCTCGCTCGCCTCGCCCACGCCCTGGCCGACCGCGGCAAGCGGGCACCCGTCTACGGCTACGAACTCGGTGACCGTGGCTGGCTCGCCGACCTCGTCTGGGCCGACGAAGGGCTGCGGATCGCGATCATGGCCGAGCCGTACGACAGCGACGACGAGGAACACCACAAGACCTGGCAGGCCTACCGCGACGCGGGCTTCACCGTACGCTCGGCCGACGACTGGCTCGACCTGCTAGACGACCTGCTCGCCGCTCTTCCTGATGCCACAGATCGTCCCGACTCCGCCTCCGACTCCCACGAACCGAGTGCCGCACGATGACAGCACGCCTGAGCCTCTATCAGAAGGCCGAGAACGAGCTCTACAAGATGGACTCGTCGGTCAAGACGAAGTTCTACGACTTCTGCCACCTGTTCCGGAACGATCCGGGGCACCCCAAGCTCGACCTCAAGCCCCTCAAGGGCGACCGCCGCATCTACCGCGCCAAGATCGACCCGTCGTACCGCGCCCTCCTCGCTCCCGCCGGCAAGGGCCCGGACGGCGTCGAGCAATGGCTCGTCGTTGCCGTGCGGCACCGCAAGCATGTCTACGAAGAGCTCAGCGTCGCCATCAACCGGGTTACCGGCGAAATCGAGTTCGTCGACCTCGGCGTCGTCGGTCAGAGCGTGCTCAAGCGGGCTGGCATCCAGCTCACGCCCGACCCGGCGGAGCGGGTTCCGCTGGAGGCCGCCGCCGTACCCGAGCCTGTTGCCGTACCCGAGCCTGCCGCCGTTCCGACCCCTGGCGCGGAACCGTCCGGGGTGCCGCTCCTCGCCGCCTGCACGGCCGACGACCTCCGCCGTCTCGGTGTCGCGGATGCTCTGGTCGAGGTGGCCCTCCTGGTCACCACCGACGACGAACTCGACCAGCTCGTCGCCGGCGCACCGCGCCTCACCGCCGAAGTGCTCACCGGCCTGGGCGCCGGCATGAGTGTCGAGGAGGTGGAGAGCGAGATCACCAGGCCCGCCGCCACCGTCCTCGAACCGGGCTTCGAGGACGACATGGGCGCCGCCCTCACCCGTACCGCCGTCACCACCGTCGACGACGACCTTCGCAACGTGCTCGCCGAGGGTGACTTCCGGGCCTGGAAGGTCTACCTCCACCCCACGCAACGCAAGATCGTCGAGCGGAACTACAGCGGTGCCGCCCGGGTCAGCGGAGGCCCCGGCACTGGCAAGACCATTGTCGCGCTGCACCGCACCGCCCGGCTCGCCGCCCAGCTCCAGCCCGGCCGGGACAAGCCGATCCTTCTGACCACCTACACCAAGAACCTCACCGCCGACCTCCGGTCGCGGCTCAGCTCACTGATCCCTCCCGACCTGCTCGCCCGCGTGGACATCAAGCACATCGACATCCTCGCCCAAAGCGTCCTCAATGAAAACAGCGCCGCTGGTGCTCAGCGCTCGCTCATCGGCGACGCCCAGGCAAAGGAAGTTCTCGGCGAGATCCTCTTCGAGCATGACCCGCAACGGCGCTGGGACACGGAATTCCTCTTCGACGAGTGGGAGCAGGTGATCCTGGGCCAGTCGCTTGCCACCCGGCAGGACTACTTCAAGGCCCGGCGCCCGGGCATGGGCCGCGCCCTCACCCGCCCCGAACGCGGAAGCGTCTGGCAACTGCTGGAACAGTTCACGCTGCGCCTGAACAGCATGAAGCGCGAAACCTGGGCGCAGTCCGCGGAACGGGCCGCGCGCTACGAGATGGAGCGCGCCCGTAAGATCCAGGAGCGTGCCGCGCGGAAGGCCGAGATCGGGGGTGGAGACCTGATCCACCTCGACGACAAGAGCTCCGCTGTCCGTTACCTCCGTCACCGCTACCAACACATCGTCGTCGATGAGGCCCAGGACCTCAGCGCCGCCCACTGGAAGATGCTTCGGGCGATGGCTGCTCCCGGTCCGAACGACTTGTTTATCGCCGGGGACACCCACCAGCGAATTTACGACCGCCAGGTCACCCTCTCCACCGTCGGGATCAACATCCGCGGCAAAGCCTCCAAACTGACCCTGAGTTACCGCACCACCCAGGAGATCCTCGACCAGGCCGCCAAGGTGGTCGGAGACGCACCCTACGACGATCTCGACGACGGCACCGAGAACCTCAGCGGCTACCACTCCCTGCTCCGGGGGCCGGCACCGGAGTTCGTCGCCTGTACGGACTGGGACGACGAGATCACCCGGCTCGCCGCCAGACTGAAACTGTGGCGCGAGGAGATCATCCGCCCCGGCGAAGACGGCACCGTCCGCGACCCCAGCGGCGCCATGGCCGTCTGCGTCGCGGACGGCGACATGGCTGGCCGCGTCGCCGCCGATCTCTCACTGAAGCACGGCATCACCACCGCGACCCTCACCAAGGACGGTCCTCAAGGCGGCGGCGAGGTACACATCGGCACCATGCACCGGTTCAAAGGCCTGGAGTACCAGAAGCTCGCCATCATCGGCGCAAGCGACGGCATCCTGCCGCGCACGGCACTGATCGAGAAGTTCGCGCACACCGACTCCAAGCGCTACGAACGGGAACTGAAGCAGAGCCGCAACCTGCTCTTCGTAGCCGCCACCCGTGCCCGCGACGCACTGTCGATCTCCTGGCACGGCGCCCCCAGTCCGTTCCTGCCGATCCATTGAGCGACTCCCCGTGGGAGGCCACTGGCCGGCCTCGTCGTGGCCCTGCTCGGTGTCGGTGAGGCCGCTCGGCGCCACGAGGAGACCGAAACAGGAGCTGAGTTGTCATCACATCTGATGCTCGCAACTCAACCTGCCTGCTAACACGCCCTGATGGTCCGTCGGCGGGCTCGCTCTCATCCTGGCGACCGCCTTCGCCATCCGCATGGGCGGTGTCCTGCTCCCCGGTCAGCCCACCGGCTGAGCTGGTGGCGCGAGTGGTGGAAGCACCGCAAGTAGCACCGAACCCGAAATGCCCCTCTCCATCGCGGAGAGGGGCATTTTTGCGTTTACGGGAAGCCGCTATAGAACTTTTGCACGAAGTCATCGTCATAGTCTTCATCGCCATTCATCATGAAGATTGCGCGACCGCGGTTCATGAGTCCTTCAGCTCGCGCTACGGCGCAAGCTGCGGACCATTCTCCGCCGTGCAGGCCGTCATATTCACCCTCGTCTACACCGGGCTCCGACTGGTACCGGTCTCGCGCCTCTGAGACGTTGAAGCTGGTTCCGCACTCAAAACACTTAGCCATGTTGTTATGCTGCCGGATTTCTGACTCTAGGTGTGGCTGGCCGCCGCAAAGACGATCGTAGCGGCCATCGCAGAGAGGTCGAGCTCTAGTGCGAGAGCGTGACCGGATGTTCCCGCTTCTTAGATGAACCATCCGGTCTCGGATGGCTCAGCCATCCCGAGGACTTCGAGTTCGTAGCGGTTGTCAAGTTCGAGGCCGCAGGTGTAGCAGTCGAAGTAGTCTGGGAATTCTCGCTGCACGCGCCTCCCCCGCCCCTTCTTCTTGGAACGTTTAGGCTGGTTCCTCAGAGACGCGTGGACATCGCCGTCGGCGCCGCAGACAGGGCATTTTGTTGAACGGTAAAGGCACTGGCCGTACTCGCCCCTGTCCGCCTCCGGCTCTACCAAGTCGGCCTTCATGATTTCTTCCGGTGTTTTGCCGTAGTAGAGGGCGCGGTAGAGCTTCTTGGCGCACCTCACCTTCACGGCGACCGCTATTTGAGCTACCTGGAAGCTATCGCTGCGGAAGTCTTCGGCCATCGGTTCCAGGAGCCGATCTTCCCAATGCTCTAGCTGTGACTCATCGGCAGTTTCGACAGCTTCTTGCTTTTGAGACTGCTCTGCCGCAATGCGGGCGTCTCGTTGCATTTGTTCGAGGTCCAGGCGAGCTTCTGCCCACGTCCCCCAAAAGGCTGGAATGTCTTCTTGGAGATCCGCCAGGACCGCATCGGCCACGGTAATGGCGACCGCAAGGGCCTCGTGAGTAATAGCGTCATCGTGTGCTCCCAGGTGTGCCACACCATTTCGTGCCGTCAGAAGCGGGTCGAGATCACGTTCCTTGACAGGCATGGCGATGAGAGCGGCGGCCCGCTTGAAGGCGTCAAGGGCCCCAGTGGTCTTGACCTTGGTCTCAGGAGAGGCGGCATGGGCACTCTGACCAGTGGCGTGAAGGAGGCTACTGAAGTCGCGGCCGTCGACAAGAAGAGATGGATGGCGGGCGGAAAGGAGCGCTTTGAGTAGGTGCTCGGTACCGATACCCCCATGAAGCACAGCCATGTCGTTATCGCTGGTGCACCAAGCGCTCATGGCCCGGTTCATCTGGCGTTGCGCGGAGGCGAGCAGCCTGGTCTTGTCCATGCCTGTAGTCCTATCCAGGTGGTGGATGCTGCGAAGTACGGGTTGGTCCGCAGCCCCGAGAGCCAAGGATGTCACGTCACGATCGTGAACGGAGATGCTCGGTGGGTCCAGCCACCAGCAGCGGCAATCGGGGTGTCAGGAGCACGGATCCAAACGCGACTTCGGGCTGAGACTTGAGCCCTAAGAAAAGCGGTGGATCGCCCGTATCGTCATCTGTACCAGCCGGGTGGCCCGGTTCCTGGGCACGGACCGGCCCCGGAGGAGTATGCGCCTGTCAATGTGACAAGTGCCGGGGGATGCTGCTCGAGTGCGTCGATGACGACTTGGAGCATCCAGCGCTGAGCCCCTACCACTGCTTGCCTCCCGCAGTCGTCAATCCATCCTGAAGTCACTCGTACGAGCGGAGCCGAGTCGAACCCGGCAGACCCTCGCTGCCAGAATCCATCCGTATGCCAAGCGAGTCGGCGGCAACGGAGGGCCGGTGGCACAGGACCGACCGGAGAGCGCGGGTCCGGAAGCGGTAGATCAGGGTGACCTCGTCCGCCTGACCGCCAGTGGGCTGGTCCTCTTGGCGCAGCGGGATGCAGCCGTCCTCCGCGAGGGTGCGTCGCCGTATCCTCCAGTCCTGCAGCGGGTCCTCAACAGGCTGACGCTCGAAAGCTGGAACGCTGGCCGCATCCCGCCTCAGGACATGACTGATCTCGTCCGCTGGTGCCGGAAGCCACTGAAGGAGTGGCCCTTTCCGCTGCCCGATGGACTCGTCGCGGAGGACGAGCCGCTGGTCACCGAGGCCGGCCCCACGCAGCTGTGCCTGTCGTTGGCGCTGTCGGCTGGCAACCCCGAACTCGAGGTGGTGCAGAACCGGCTCATGGGCGAGGCCGTTCGGCGATGCCGAGAACAGGGTCTCCAGGCCGCCTATGAGGCTCTTCGGCGACTGTGCGTCCGCGAGCCAATCCTGGACGCCAGGCGTTGGGCCAAGGTCCAGCGGACGGCTGTCCTGGAGCCGGTCATGGACCTCGTCGCCCAGTTCTACCTGCCGGTTCCATCAGCGCTCCAGGTGCACGGGATCTTCGCGGCTTGCAAGTCGTGCTGCGGGCTCATGTCACCGAGGTCCCGGGGCGGTTGGATCTGCGCGCTCGACCAGTGCCGGCTCGGGGGGACTTGGCGCCGGGTAGGCACACGCTACGCGGCCGACAAGCCGCTTTGGATGCTCCGAACAGCTCTGAGGCTGTACACCCACGGCCCCGGGCTCGCCGAGACCCAGCTCGAAGACGCGCTGCGGATGCCCGGGGTGGTGGCCGTGCTTATGTGGCCGGGCGTCGACCTGGTCGATCTCCTGGTGGTCTTCGCTGACGGCACCTGCTGGGCCATCGACGTCAAGGACCATGCCAACCCCGACCTCCTGGCGGAGGGATTGCACCGCTTTCCGAGAGGGGAACCACTGCCACCGTACCGGCGGGCGATCGTCGCCGTGCCGCAGTATCGCATCGACCGGGCCCACGGGTATCTGGAGCGAGTGCGAAGCCTCCGGCCGAGGGCCGAGTTCGGATTCGAGGTCCTCTCGGTCGACGACGTCGTCCGGCAGGCCGCCCGTCTCGCGAGCAGGGTGTCCAGGAGCTCACATGCGTAAGTGGACCGCCTGGGCAAAGAAGCTCAAGCTCGCACCCGAGCGCCGTGCTACGCACTGGGACGCATTGGTCTTCGCACAGGTGGAGTTGGGCTTGACGGTCTGGCTCGAGCTCGGGGTGGCGGAGCCGCCCGACGGCTTGTGGTGCCTGCTCAGCCGCGACAAGTACGCCCGACTGCTGAAGGATCCCCTCAGTCCGGAAGGACGCAGGCTTCTCGCCGTCGCCCGCCACTACCTCTGGCCGATGCGCCGCCGCCGAGCGTGGCGCGACGCGCTCAAGAGGTACTGGGCCGAGCCTGTGTTGAACCGGGCCTTCGAGCGGGAACCCGAGACCGGCCTAGTCCGCCGCAGGACACCCGGCATCGAGCCGGCCCGTCACGAACTGTTCGCCCAAACGCTTCTGAAGGCACCCGCCTTCACAGCCGCCCGCTATCGGCCGGCCCCAGCGGGCGATTACCGGGTTCGAAGCGGCGGCCGGGAGATTCCCCTCCACATCCCCGACACCCTCCCTACGGCCAAGTCCGGTCTCCCCCACTCGCTGGACGGACGGCCGGACGCCGCGCCGGTCGAGCCGCTCTGGCGCGACCTCAGGAAGACAGCCCGCAAGATCCAGTCCCTTCGCGTCAAGGCCGGCCACGCGGACGAGAAGTGGAGCAAGCGCTTCGACGACCTGAAGATCGACGTTTTCGACGCGGTCAGCGGCACGTTCTCCCCAGACCCCAGCCGGCTCACCATCAGCGGCCTTCTGCACATCGTCGGCATGGTCGGAGCCGGAAAAAGCACGCTGCGCGACATCCTGGCCGTGCACCTCGCGTGGCACAATCGCACCACCCTCATCGTCGTCGGCGACGTGACCGAACAGACCGAACTCGTCCGCTTCTTCAACTCCCTCGGCGCCCCGGCAGCCGCGGTCCGCGGCGACGGAAACCGCGAAACCCACCTCTTGCGCCTGCACCGCCGACAGTCGGCCGCGCAGCCTTCCATGCTCGACCACGCCCACCCGGGCTTCGCCGACCTCAGTACCGCGTGCGGCCTTGAAGCCCTGAGACAGGACGACGAGCCCACACCTCTGCCGTACCACGACGCCCCCTGCCGAGGCCGCCTGGAACCCGTGGCCGACAACAGCACAGAGGACTCCTCACCCTCCAAGCCGTTCGACTGCCCGCAATGGTGGAACTGCCAACGCCACCATGCCGCCCGAGAGCTCGCCCACGCAAAGATCTGGGTCGCCACCCCAGCGAGCCTTCTCTACAGCTCCGTACCCGCCCCCATGAACGAGATCTCCTCGCGATATCTCGAGCCAGCCCTGCTGCGCAGCGACCTGGTCGTGGTTGACGAGGCCGATCGCGTACAGGCATACCTGGACGGGGAGTTCTTCCCCGCCGGCGTGCTTGCCGGCAAGGGCCTTTCCTCGTGGGTGGACCGAGTCAACCGCAGGGTCAGCAGCAATGTCGCCGAGGACGCACGCATGGCGCTGCGCATCCCGGACGTGACGATGTTCGTCCAGGCGGTCAGACAGATGCCGGCGATCGTCGACCTGATCTACCTGATGCTCCGCGAAGAAGACCACCTGGTCGGAAACGTCGACCTCAACTACTTCAACAACTGGCTGCTGCTGAACGACCTGGTCACGACCTGGGAGGAGAACGGGAGCATTCCCGACGCCCCGGACCGGTTCCGGGCGCAGATCCACGCCTGGCTCGACGCACCGCTCGGCGTCGCGGCCGAGGACATCGACGATGACCTGGTCGAGGAGAGCGAGATCGCGGGGATGGGCCGTGATCTCACCGCACTCGTGCACGCCCTGGTCAACCTGAGCGCCGAGGAGGCGAGCGGCCAGATCGTGGACTGGCACCACCGCTACCTCCTGGACAGCCGCAAATGGGAGGAGGAACGCCTCGGAGAGTCCGTCGTGCGGCTGGCCTTCGGACTCCTCGTCACCGTCCTCCAGCACCATCTCGCCCGGGCCACGACCCTGTGGCCCCGCGTCCAGCGGCTGCTCGGGCTCGACCCCTCCGAGAACGTCTTCGGACAGCGTCCGCCCGAGGATTACCAGCCCTTTGTCCCCGACGCTCCTATGGGCAACATCATCGGCTTCCAATACCTACAGGACCGAGGGACAAAGCCACACCAGGCAAGTGCCGAACTGCGGTTCTTCCGGGCGGTCGGCACCGGCCGCGTCCTCCTGCGCGAACTCGCCAGCCTCCAGGACGCCGACGCCAAACCGAGCCCGAACGTCTTGCTGCTCTCGGGCACCAGCTGGGCCGGCACCTCCCACCGCTACCACGTACCTGTGCCCGTCGGAGGGATCCTGCGCGCCCCCGACGATCTCATCCGCAACACCGAATTCTTCCTGAGCCCACAAACTGACCCGCTGACCGGAAAACCCATCCCCATGTCGGGACTGCCGCCAGGCCCTGAGCGCGAACGCGCACTCACGGCCATGATGCGAGCACTCGCCACACGGGGGCTTTCCGGGCTCAGCCCTCTCGAACACGAACGCGACCACGGGATCAAGGACGACCTGCGGCGACGCATCATCCTGCTGGTAGGCAGCTACACCGACAGCTTTCTCGGAGCGGCAGCCTTGGTACAGGCCCAGCCGGATCTCCACGGCAAGGTTTGCTACCTGGTGCCCGACGACGCCCCAGGCAACACCGGCCAAGTCGGCCCCGAGGGAACAATCCCCCTGCGCCGCGGGGACGTCAGCTCGTTCGTGGCTACCGGGGCCTGGCTCCTGGTGGCGCCCCTGCAAGCCATCGAGCGCGGGCACAACATTCTGAACGAGCGCGGCACTGCCGCCTTCGGCTCCATGTTCGTCATCCCCCGCCCGCACCCGCGACCCGACGACATTCACCTCGCCGTGCAGGCGATCAATGCCTACGCAGACCTGCTCTTCGACGACCCCATCTTCCAGAAGGTCCTCGCCAGTGCTGACCGTACGCTCGACGAGAGCGCAGTCCTGGCGCGCCGCTGGATGCGCTCCGAATGGCACCGCCTCCTGCATCGCTACCTCGCTTACAGCCGCCTCGGCGACTCCGACCGGACCGCCCTGTCTTGGGACCTGATCGTGTGCCTGAACCAGGTCATCGGCCGACTGGTGCGCGGCAACGTACCCGCACGCGTGCACTTCTGCGACCAGGCGTTCGCTCCGGGCACCGTTACTGGCGCAGGTATTGATACGGCGAGGAACAGCCTCCTCGTCGGGATGCGTGACGCACTCGCGCCCTACTTCACCAAGCAGGAAGACGACCCGGACGCGGCCGAGCGGATCGCCGATGCCCTGTATGGGCCGTTCCACAAGGCACTGAGCACGATGCTGACCCACTACGGCCTGTAAACAAGGAGAGACCCTGTATGGCTACCCGGCCCCAGCTCCAGACCAGTGAGTTCTCCTTCACCCCTGACCTCGAACGCTTTCCTACCCGCTGGTGGACCGCCGGCATCCCCGCCACCTGGGCACAAGCCCTTCTGCCCTGCTTCGAAGTACCCGGTAACCCCTACAAGTCACGCATCCCCCTCGGCGCCATCAACAGCGCCCTCCACACGCTCGCCCCGGGCCTGCTGAGCTTCGCCAAGGACGCCGACCGCAACACCACATCCTGGCTGCTGGCGCCCCGGACCGCAGAGAGATGGCAGGACGAGCCCCGGCTCGCCAGCCCCGAACTCGTCCAGGACATCACAGGGGTCTTCGCGCAGAACAACACCAAGATCAAGAAGGTGGCACCAGACCTGCGTGCCCGCGTCTACGAGGCCATCGACACGACAGCCCCGACCTGGACACCGCTCGACCTGGCCCCGGCCCTCGGGAGCATCCCCACAGCCGACAACGGCACCGCAGGCCCCACGGGACTGCTCTTCCGCACCGCACCGGACACCCTTGCGGCCCTGCTGTGTGGCATCGACTTCACCATGCAGGACCCCCTCGCCGAGACCGCCCGCACTCTCCGCTTCCTCCCTTCACCGACCTGGCAAGGGGCAGAGGTCGTCTCGTGGCCGCCGATGCCCCACCCTGTCAAGAAGAAGATGTGGTGGTACTCGCTCACGGTCCGCATCACCATGCAGACCATCCTCGGGATTCCCCATCCGGTGGTGTACACGCACACAGGAGTCCGGCGCTGGATCACCGAACCGGTGCGCGTCCCGAACAACCAGGCGGTCGGCGTCACCATCAGGCCAGGAGACACCTGGGTCGAAGGCGCGGGCGAAACCCCGGGGTTCGCCTCATCCGGAATCGTCTACCGCAACGGACTGCGCTGGCGGGGCATCCTCCCCGATGTCCTGACCGCCCTCGCCCACCGCGCCGCTCTCCCCACACCCCAGGAACTCATCGACCAGCCGAAGAAGTGGCTCGACGGGAGCAACGGAACCCGCGCCGGCCTGATCCACCACACCACGCTCAGCACCCCGCACGAAATCGGCGCCGGCCTCATGCCGGTCGACCGCCAGCCCCTCAACCACTGGATCGCCGACCGCTTCGCTGCCTACGGCCTCAAACTCCAGACTCCCACCGACGGGACGCTGAGCCCGCGGCCTGGCACCCTGCCCAAGCCCCGCAAGAAGCAGGACCTCCATGAACGCCGCGCCCGCCTCGCCATGCGCACCGGCGGGGAAGCCACCGTCCATATCCTCCACAGCACCGGATCTGACACACCGTCCATCCGGAGCGAGGACGACAAGATCGCCGGTCCGGGTGCTGTCGTCGGCGTCGTCCTTGATGACCTCGGCTTCGACGAAACCCACGCAAAGCGCCTTCCAGGCGGCGCACTACGCTTCACCGGCGATGGCCTCACCCTCACCATCACCCAGGCACCCCTCGGCAAACTGGCCGCCGCACTTCCCCTTCCCGCCAGCTACTCGAAGCTCAAAGCAGCAGACCGCGCCCGCGCCCTCGCCGAAGCCACCGACGCGCGCATCCGAGAAGTGATGGCGACCATGCCCCCGCCTCCCCGCAAGGCTGTCGCCCTTGTCGAGCTCCCCAACGCGGACCACTACCCCGTCGGCGACCCCAAGGACGCCCTGCGCATCGGCCTCGCCCGCGCCGGCTACCGAGCCCAGTTCTTCACCCCGGTCAAACCTTTCACGCCCGAGAAAGACCCGGCACAACGCAAGAAGGCCGAGAAGGAGACCTGGGGCCGAATCGCCAGCACCTGGCTCGACGCCCGCCGCCACCTCGGAGACGTCGTCATTCACCGCCCCCGCCTCAAAGGCCTCCCGGACGACATCCAGTACGTCGGACTCTGGGCCGTCACCGCCAGGAACGGAGGCCGAGGCGGACGCCGCTACCTCTGCCCGATCGCCGTCCTCCTTGACCCCATCAAGCAGACCGCCCAGGCATGCGCCCGCGACGTTCCGTGGTGCGACCTCTCAGACTTCGCACTCCACCTCCCCGACATCGCCCAGCCCATGCCCTCAGCCTTCAATGACCGCATCGACCCCATCGCCACCTTCCTCCAGGCACTCCTCCAGGACCTCAACACCACAGGCCGGCCAACCCTCCTCCTCACCGATGCGCACAACCTGCGCACGATGGCCCCGGGCCTGCAGAACGCCAAGATCGCTCTCGACAGCGTCACCATCGGCAAGGCCGCACCACGCTCCATCGCGCTCTATCCCGGCCTACGCCACGTCCACGTCCGCAGCTGCGGAAGCACCTTCGAAACACCCCAGGCCTATGCCATCAAGCCCCCCACGGCCGCTCCGGACTCCGAAGACACGACCGAACCACAGCCCCTGCCCGAGTACGGATTCAGTAGCAACGTCTGGCCCGTCCACGGCTCCACCCGCGTGTTCCACTCCACCGGAGGCAAACCCGGCAGCCGCAGCGATCTGTCCCGCGATGCCTCAACGCTCATCCACCGGATGGTGCACGACCAACTCGTCATCGAAGCGCACAAGGCATCCTGGAACCCGCGCCCGCTCGAGTTGGCAGTCGTGGCCTGCCAACCTGCCGACCCGGAACCCCAGATGTGGGCGCACCTCGCTCACTACCTGCGCGCCACCGACTACTACGACGCCCTCCTCGCGCTGCCGTACCCGCTCCACCTGGCCAAGAAGCTCGGCGAGTACCTGTTGCCCCTGGGAGCTGATCCCGAAGAGGACACGGACGAATGACCCAACCGTCCGACCGTCGGCCGCGCTGTTCGGCGCGGCCGCGGTAGCCGCCTAACGCCCTGTGTCAGAGGCAGCCTGCTCGGCTTCCACCGGCCACTTGATGCCCATGCCGGGGTACTCATTGAAGCCGGGGAACTCCGGGAAGAACCGTCTGCCGAGCTCCGGGAGCGTCTCCTCGAGGCTGCTCCACCTGTATGGGGCGGCTTCTTGGAGCGCCCGCTCCTCGGTCTCGGTGAGCGCCCTATGCAGCCTCGCGTCGGCAGCGTTGAGAAGTTCGTACTCAGTGCGGGCGAGCTCAGCCAGGTGGCGGGCGTCCACATCCCGGCTGCGAAAACGATAGGGCAGTCGGCCGCCATGCTTCTCCGGGTCGCGCTCGTCGCTGTAGATGGTGTCCGGCTCGGGCTGCTTCGGCGTCATCCCATAGTCGAAGTCCAGCCTGTGGATGATCGCCCGGGCCAGGAGCTCGGCCCGCGTTGCCTGGAGCCACCCGACGGACCTCGAATGAATCAGCTCTCGGACGTCCTGCCCGGCACCATTGGTGACACCCCATAGGGTAAGCACGCTTCGGTGCTCGCGGCCCGGGCGTACCCGGCGCGTCCGGCCGCTGATCATGACACCCGGATGCTGTCCCACTCCAGGGACCAGGAGAGGGAAGCCGGGCGGCCTGCAACGGAAGCACTCGGGACGATCCCACAGGATGACGGCGACCAGGGCGCGGGTCAGCCTCTTGCACGTCGCGCAGAGGGTCCAGTCGACCTCGTACGGGTCCGGCCTCGTATACAGCCGGGCGGCGAGCCGACGGTTCAAGTCTGCCGTTTGCAGATTGGGATTGCTGATCGTCTCCGTCGTGATGGGGCTGGGCTTGCGGGCCGACGGCAGTGGAATCGCCGGTCGTGTGGTCGGCGGGGCGACGACCTCTGGTTCCGGGGCAGGGGCGGAGCGCGCTGCCTTGCGGAAGAACTTGTCCTTGAGCCTGCCGAACCGGCTCTTCTTCGATGCCGCGTCCAGCTCGACAAGCACCGGCACGGCCGCCAGCTCGGCACCGGGCACGATGGGTGGAAGCAGCGCGGCCCCGGCGACGACCATTCCGAACACCTCGGCCGGCGATACCACCCGGATGTCGAACGTCTCGGTGTAGCCACCCTGGGGCATCTCCTCGGGCCGTAGAAACCCGAGAACTCCGCGAAGCTGGAGAGCACCCTTGACCAAGTCCTCGACCTGGGAGGCCTGCTCGCGGGTGGGGAGCACAAGCGAGCGGTACAGCTCCCACCCGTATCCGGCATGCTGGTGCACGCGCACGTTCGACGCGGTCCCGGACAGGCCGACCTTGCCCGCGTTTCTGCTGGAGTCAACGACTACATAGACCTGTGCCGGGTGACTCATTGTTTCCCTCCCACCGACCTCCCGGACCAGACAGACCATGCTCTCAGTGCGCGCTGACACTGAACCGTGTTCCTCGCACAACCGATCAGCGGGAGCTCGCCACCGAAGAACCGCGGTGTCTCCGCAGTCTCCGCGTCACCCGTTGGGCGTGTACGGGACTTCGTGTAAGTCCCCTTTACTTATTGGATGCTGAGCCGGTCCTCGAAGAAGAGTGAGAACTGGTTCAGTGCCTCCTTCCAGTGTGCGGCGACGTCGTTCACGTCGCGTGCCTTGGGGTTGATCAGCTCCCGGACCGCGAGGTAGAGGACCGTCAATGCGGCCTGCTCGGACGGGAAATGGCCACGGTTGCGGGTGGCCTTGCTGACAGACGGTCCGCCGGTCCGGCAGCACGGCGATCGCCGGAGCACTCCCGGCGACATCACGGCACTCGCGCCAAGGTGAGCAGCGGTCCCTCCTGTCGACGGTGGCACGTCAGACGGCGGCGTCGACTTCGGGGCCGGTTGGTGTGGGGAACGCGATCGCTTCGTCGTAGAGCGCGCGCGTGGTGAGGCAGTGATGGAGGCACCCGAGTAGGCGGTTGAAGAGATTGCGTTGAGCGGCGGTGTGTCGGTCTTTCGCCTCGCGGCGTCGGTCGTAATGGGCCCGGGCGCCGGGTGAGGCGGTCAGCGCGGAGAAGGCCCAGACGTAGCCGGCAGAAGCCAGACGCTGGTTCTTGATCCGGCGGGCGAGGACCGCGACGCTCTTTCCGGATGCTCGGGTAATCGGTGCGGCCCCGGCGAATGCCTTGAGGCCGCGTGCGTCGGTGAAACGGGCTCGGTCGTCACCGATCTCGGCGAGCACCCGGGCACCGGTCAGTGAGCCGAGCCCTGGAAAGCTGGTGATGATCTCGGCGTCCGGGTGTGTGTCAAAAGCCTCCACTGCGGCCTGAGCGAGCTCGTCGGCGCTGGTGCAGGCTGCTTCCAACTGTTGGACCAAGGCGGTGGTTTGGCGGCCCATGGCCTGCTCGACCAGCGGAAGTTGACGCATCTGGGTGAGGCGGAGTGCTGCGTGGAGCCGGTTGGCTTCGGCGTCGATGCCGCGCTTGCGGCCAGCCGTGGCGAGCAACGCCCGCAGCTGGGCGCGGGTGAGCTTGGCTGCTTGGGTTGGGGTGGGGACGGCGGCAAGTACCGTACGGGCGATTGGGGAGTGCAGCCCGTCGTGTAATGGCTGGACGGCGGCGAGGAAACCAGGGAAGTAATTACGCAGATGGGAACGGAGTTTGTTGCCGGCCTGCGTACGGTCCCAGACAGCGTCTTGCTGGGCTCTGGCCAGGACCGCGATGGCCTGGGCGAGCTCGCTGTCACTGGGGAGAGGACGGTGGGCGGCGGCGTCCGTGCGCAGGATATTGGCCAGGACCATGGCGTCGAGGTGGTCCGACTTCTTACGGGCGACGGCGTGCCGGTCCCGGTATCGGGCGGCAGCCATCGGGTTGATTGCGTAGACCGTGCGATTGGTCGCTCATAGGCAGGCCACCAGCAGACCGCGGGAGGTCTCGATCGCTACCGGGATCGGAGCGTCCTCGGTGTCGTGGTGTGCGGCGAGCAGGGCGAGCAGCTGCCGTAGGCCAGCGTGGTCGTCGCTGATCCGTGCCCGGGCCAACAGGGCTCCATTCTGGTCGACCAGGGCGACGTCGTGATGGTCGCTGGCCCAGTCGATGCCACAGAACACACCCATCTTCTCGTTCGTGTCCCTTCCGGGGGCTTGTGCTGCTACCGGTCGCGGCCGTGCGGGGTACTTGTCTCTCTGCTTGAAGGACCAACCCGGTGTTCGATCAGTCGTTCGGAACTTCAGCTGCCCGCTGGGCTCTCGGTCCGGGGCGAGAGCTCGCTCTCGAGGCAGTGAGAGGTCGTTGGATTATGCACACCAACGACCCGATCACCGGACTGGATGCGTTGGTAGTGGCGGACGGGGTCGGGTGCCGGCTCTTGACCGAGGGGTCAAGCCCCTGGGGTCGCATACGGCTCTCCCGGCCCCGACCGCCACCACCAGGGTCCGGACGCTGGGGCTGATATCCCATTATGGGCTACCTGTGCATGGCGGTGTGCCGCTACTTGGATCCGCCGTCGCTGACCGTCGGTCCCGTCAGCCAGATTGCGGCGGTCGGCCCGGAGACCCTGTGGCGGACAGAGCGCATGAGGTCTTCCGGGCCGTACAGGTATAGACGGTCAGGGATTCGACCTGGTGATCTCCGGGGCTTCCGCCCGGTCGGTGGCTGCTTCTCTCGCAGGCCGCTGTTGGGCGGGGGTGGCCGGCGGTGGGGCGTCGCGGTCCGCCGCACCCAGTCGCCACGTCGAGTAGAGACCAGAGAGTGCGATGGTCACTGCGGCCAACGACTCGGGGGAGGTGCCGAGTGCCACCAGGGCCACGCCGGTGGCGAGCACTGCGACGAAGGCTGCGAAGTCGTATGCGCGGTGGCGGGGAGATGAGCGGCGCTGGGCCATGTGCGGTGGAACTCCTTCTGCGGCACGGATGCGATCTCCAGAGTGCAGCCGGGAAGGGGCACGCGATAGGGTAGTCCCAATTCAACTGAGAAAACCATGAAGGAAGAGAGAATAGAGGCCGATGTCGGGGAATCGAGGCGGGCGCCCGATGGGCGTGCCACGCGGCACGTCCGCTGCGGAGAAGGAACTCGTCGAGCACCTGCGGCGGTTGCGCGCCAAGGCGGGACTGACTGTGGCACAGGTCCACTTCAGGATGCCGGAGCTGATCGGTGGCAAGAAGAAGCCAGGGCTGTCGACTCTCCACAGGCGTTTGGGCGGCTCCCATCTCCGCAACGACGTGAGCCTGGTCCGGGCCGTGATCGGCGTTTGCGTCACAGACTCCAAGGAAGCCCAAGCGGCTTGGAGCACAGCGGAGGAGTTGCTACAGAAGTCGTGGAAGCGACCGGTCCATTCCGGCCCCGGCCGGGACGACGAAGCGGTCGCCGCCGACGACTGCAGAGCCCACCTCCTGAAGCTGGTGGCGGTTCAGGACCGCCTGCTGGAGGCCAACGCCGCCCTCGACGCCGCGCTCCAGGGCAGGCTGGAAGCCGAAGCAGCGCTCACTCTGCGCCTGGGGCCCGTCGAAACCGAACTCGCCGCTTTCGAACGCCAGTTGCTGGTCGTCACCGGTGAGCGGGACGCGGCGCTCCAGGCCACCCAGGAGGCCCAGCGCCGGATCTCGTCGCTGGAGTCCCTCCTGGCGGCGGCCCAGAGGGCGGCGCCGACTGGCCGCACCGAGCGCCGACCGGCGGATGTGTCCCAGACCGGCCCGTCTGCCGACGAGGACACGGAGATCGTCTCGGTCCAGCAGGAGCTGGTGCGGCTCGACCCCCGGGGGCAGCGGATGACGGCCGTTGTGGCCCAGGCGATGGGACGGCTCCTCGACGGGGAGCACACCGGACGCTACCGCTGGGAAAGCCTCAGTAAGTTCGAGAAGGCAACGCTCGGACAGGTGGTCGAGAACCTCCTGCGCCATGAGTTCCAGTTCGAGCACGGCAACGGGCTCGATCTCACGGTCGCTGGCACCGAGGTGGACGTGAAGGTGTCAACCGGCCAGAGCTGGATGATCCCGCCGGAACTCGTCGGCGCTCTGTGCCTGCTGGTTGGCCTCGACACCCGGAGGAACTTGTGGAGTCTGGGCTTGGTGAGGGCCACTCCTGAGACCCTGGCCGGCGCGTCCAACCGGGACGGCAAACGGATGTTGAGCGGATCAGGGCGCAGGGCCATCACATGGATCCACCGCGACATCCCCTTTCCGGGAAGCGTGCTGGCGACGCTTTCGGAGGAAGAGGCGGAAGCGGTCCTCTCGGATCCCAGGGGGCAGCTCCGAGTGGAGTCGCTGTTCCGCGCAGTGCAGCGCCGCCTGGTGCCCCGGTCGGACATCGATGCCGTTACACGGCAGGCCAACGGACCAAGGCGGATCCGCGAGGCCAGGGAGAGGCTGGCAGCGGACGGCATCGTCGTTTTCGGCGAGTGGCCCGACGACGCCGAGGCTGCCCGGGGCCTGGGGCTGCCCGTACCGGGGCGGGAAACCTGGGTGAGTGCCCGCCTGGCGCCTGCCGAGGACGAGAGCACGGCCCGGTCCGTCCTCCTCGGGGCGAGTCGATGGAGACTGGCGCTGCCGTCCGACCCGCCGGTTGCCATTCCGAGGCTGCGTTGAGAGGGAGTGCCTCAGCAATGGCGCGGTCCGGACTGTCGGCGGGGGCCTCAGCGGGGAGGTCGAAGACCGTGCCGGTCTCTCGGCGTCCGACCAGGCCGGTTTGCCGCAGGTAGGTGTTGAGAACGGCGAAAGTCACTCGATTGAGTGAACGCTGTCGGAGGGATGAAGCTGCCAGCGAGCACCTGATGGCAGAGTCCACAGCACACGTCGGTGGCTCATCCCCGGCGTCCGCCTCATGCCGCCGCCGGCGGAGCAGGAAACCAGTCGAGAGACCCCAGGCCCATGGTGCTGTTCGGGTTGATCCTTCTGCGGGCGCCGGCAGCTGGGTTGTATGAAGCGGAACGAGCCTGACGACCACTGTTGTCGGCCCCTATCCGCTGCCGCGAGGCTCCACCTCGGGCGCGTGTCACGCGCCTGGTGGTCGGGTGCGTGCTGACACCCAGCCTGGGCTGGGAGAGGACAACTCCCTTGGCAACCAAGCGGCCGGAAGGCATGTACCCGTACATCGGTACCGATCTGTGGGGCGAACGACTCGCGGACGCCGTCGAGAACATCTGCGAGCAGGAGGGCGTGATCCCGCCCCCGCGCTCCGCGATCACCGAGGGTCTCGCCACCGCCCTCGGCGACACCGAGATCAAGAAGATCGTCACTACCACCCGCGGCAAGAAGGTCCTCATCCCCTCCGCCTGGCGCGTGGTCAACTCGGGCAACGACAAAGTGCTCCTGCTCCTATGCGACGTCCACGGCGCCGCCGTGGTCCCGTGGGACCTGAACGACCGCACGGTCAGTTCCTGGGCCCCGCCCAGCCCGGAAGCCACCCGGCGCGTCTCCGAACTCGTCGCCGCAGAAGCCGACGTGGAGAACGCGGCAAAGGCCGTGAAGCTCGCCGAGAAGGAGCGAGACGTCCGGCGACGCGCGCCCAGCGACGACCAGCACGCCGCAGCGGCCCTCGCCGCCGCTGAGGAGAAGTACGCACAGGCCACCAAGCGGGTCCGGGAGGCCGAGCGCACGAAGGCCGCCCTGCTCGCCACGCTCGGCCAGCGCCGACCCCGCCCGGTGGTCCACGCGGCCCAGGAAGATGAGGAACCCAGGTCCGCCCTCGTCCTCGCTGAGCAGCCGTACGAGGTGGCGTTCCACATCAACGGCTACGCCGTGGACAACCTGCGCCGCTCCGGCAAGACCCGCGGCTACGACCTCGCCGAGTCCTTGGTCGCAGCCGGCCAGCTGACGCGCGGCATGAGCGTCCTCCAGCAATGGCAGGTCACAAACGAAGACGGCGGCACCTCCCGGCTGTGGCGGATGGTCGCGGTGACCGCCAACAACCGCGCGCTGGCCCGCCTCGACATCTTCGGTCTGCGTTCCGAGCATCTGGTTACTGGGATGCCCCAGTCTGCTGTGCCACTGCCCAAGGGGCCGAACGACCCTGGTGTCCTGCTGCTCAATCAGCGGGAGATTCTCAACCGCGTCTCGCACGCCTTCAACGAGGCCAGCGCCTCGGAAGCGACGGAGCCGGACCACAACGCGCTGCGGGCGATGAAGATCGCCACCGTGCCGACCGAGATCGTCATCGGTTGCAGCAACCCGACCGCCCTGGAGCACGTCCTGCGGGCGCTGAACGTCAACGACCACCTGCGCGGCATCCAGCCGTACGACGAGGACGCGCGCCTGATCGCCCTGTTCGCCACGCTCGTCGACGCCTACGTGAAAGACGGCAGGCTCGGCCCAGTGCTCGCGGACGCCTTCCCGACCGCACAGGGTGCAGAGCTGCTGGACCTGGGAGGCGTGCGCGACGCTCTCACCGCGAACGGCCCACTCGACCCGCTGGCACCGCTGCTGCCAGCCGACGAAAAGGTCTCGCCGGTCACCCTGCGGGACATCGCCATCCGGGCGATCACCACCCTGGTCTTCCCGGACGTACCTCCTGCCGGACCGCAGACGGCCAGGCGCCAGGTTCGGGACACCGGACTCGATTGGCCGATCGTGCGGGCCGCCCTGCAGGAAGCGCCGTGGAGCCAGGTCCGCGCCAAGACCGCGGAAGCGCGTACCAGGCTGTGGTCCGCCGCCGTCGCGCAGCTGTTCCTGCACCGCGCCAACATCCTGTCCGCCCTCGGCATGTTCGGCACGACGGAGGTCAAGGACGGTTCCGGGCAGGACCCGCGGCCGCTCAAGGAGCTACTCCTCGGTGCCGAGGCGGGAGACGCCACCGCGTGGGAGGCATTGGTGCGGCGGATGGCACCCGCCCTGATCCACGCGCCCGAACCGCTGATCACTCCGGGCCAGGGCAGTGAGGCGGGCGAGGGGCGCAAGGGCGTGCGCCGTACCCCGACCAATGCTCTCGCGGCTCTGACACTCGCCTACACCGAGGCGGTGCCGGGCGTCAGCAGGGCGCTGCTGCTCGCGTTCGCGCGGTCCGTGCTGCAGCACCCAGACGCGACTCAGGCACCCGAAGCCCCCGACGGCGGGCTGCCGGTCTGCTACGGCGAGAGCCTCTGGGGCGAGGAGGACCGTACCCCGATCGTGCCGGGGATGGTGCTCGCTCCCGACCTCAACGGTGACCCCACCTCCTACGTCGCCGACAAGGAGTGGTTCGACCATCTCTTCCCGACGGAGTTGGGCCGTGCGTCCCGAACGGGTGGCGCCAGCGACGGAACGACCAGCACCGAGGCCGGCTCAGACAGCAGCGGCGAGCCGTACGACGCCACCACAGTGAACGGACAGACGCCGCCCGCGGACCCGCGCGACCGGCTCACGGAACTCCGGCGGGAGCTGCCGGCCCGGATCGAGCTGGCGGAAGGCATCTACCAGCGGGCGATCGACGCGGCCAATGCCCTCCTGGCAGACTTCGACGAAGCGAGCCGGCTGCGCCTCCGGCTTGGCGAGGATCCGCTGCCTGCCGACCAGCGGATCCAGTGGATGGAACGCTTGGCGCTCGCCCGGGGGAAGGCGCAGGAGAGCGCGACGGTGCTCAGCCAGGCGGAGACACTGATCCTGCAGGTGTAGGTCTTGGCGTGCTCTCGGTCGACTGCTGCCCTTCCGCGCCCTGTGAAGACCCCTTCTTCTCGGGCAGGAAGGGCAGTGGTATGACCGGAGATGATGAACGGTGTGGTAGGCCAGCGCCAGGTCAAACGGTTCAGGCACTCCCGGGTGTCGGCGGTTCGGCTTAGGCGTGAACCACGCCGAACGTGAGAGCGGATCGGGCTGACCGGCCTCAAATGTCGGACCCCGATGAGCACACCTGCTGGTGCGGTGCAAGTCCGGACGCAGGCTGCCGCCGGTAACCCACTGCGGCGACGGCTCGTTCCTGGCCCGGCTCGGTACACTTACCGTCCGCGTCATCGACGCCGAAATCAGCATCATCATGTCCCGGGGACCCACACCGGCCACTACCGGCTGCTGACCACCCTCACCGATCCGTCGGCCCACCCGGCCCGTGAACTCGTCCGGCTCTACCACGAGCGCTGGGAGATCAAGACGGCCTACGCGGAGCTGAAATCCACGATCCTGGGCGGACGGGTCCTGCGTGCCCACATCGCGGCCGGGATCGAGCAGGAGGTCTGGGCACTGCTGGTCGCCTATCAGGCACTGCGGACCGCCATAACGGATGCAACTGACAGCATCGCGGGCACCGACCCGGACCAGGCTGGCTTCACCGTCGCCCTGTCCGCTGCCCGCGATCAACTCGCCCTGGCCGCGGGCATCATCGCCGACACCGTGATTGACCTGGCCGGCGTCATCGGCCGCCATGTGCTGGCCCAACTCCTGCCCGAGCGGCGGGTCCGCAACAGAGACCGCATCGTCAAACGAGCGATCTCCAAGTACAACGCACGCGGATCCGCCATCGACCGGACCACCTAGAAAGCCACGATCAGCATCAACATGCTTACAACCGACCCTTGACGCCGCCCAGATCGCCCTAGCTGAACGGCGTTGCTACTAGATGACCATCACGGGATCAGTCGGGGAGGTGAGCCCTCCGTATTGTTCACAGATCTTGAGCATTGCCCACCTCCCCTTGATCTGCTTCGGCTGTCCGCCGGCCTACGACGCCGTGACTACTGCTTCACCCTTTCCCAGAAGCTGAGGATCTTTGGGTCCTCAGACGTTTCGTCAAGGATGATCGCGGCACCGAGGTTTAGCCTCAGGCGGACCTTCTTGGAGCCCTTGGCCGCGAGGTTCTCCAACCGGGCCAGATCGGATTCGCGAAGCGCACTGATGAAGGGCTTCCACTCGCCCTCGTACTCCTGTGTCCACTTCAGGCGGTGGTCCTCGGGCTGATGGTCGTCCTTGAGGATAAGGGTTGACTGGGCATGCTCCATGAGGTGCCTGAGGTAGTGGCGCGATGCCTCCGTCAATACTGAGTCGGTGCCGCTGGACGGTGCCGGAGCGTCGACGACAGCAGCTCCGCACGTCAACAGTGCCTCAAGGATCTCCTGACGACGGGACCGGTAGCGGTCGGGACGTAGGTAGAGCTCCACCACCTCCTTGTGCACGACGCCGGTCAGCCCCGTCAGATCGGTTCTGCCCACACCTGTCGTGATCCTCTTGACGTGGGTCCCGTCGAGCCTGATGTGCCAGTCGACGGCCGCCGGGAGGATCAGCTTCTCCACGTGGCAGTCGACCAGTTTGGCGTTGTCCGCCTCGATGTCGGTGAGGTCGAGCTGGCCGGCGAAGGTGGCGCCCAGGATCGGCACCGATGGCATCGTCCGGGTGGCCCGGATCACTGCGGACCACATGCTGCCGAGGTTGGTCGCGAGAACTCCGTCGTGGAAGCCCTCGTCCTGGCGCGTCGCCTCCGGGGGGAAGCCGGCCAGCGCGTCGACGATGCGAGCTGCGTCGACCGCCTCGACCACGGCGTTCACGGTGGCCGTCCGCCACTCCGACCGGCTCAGGAGTCGGTGGAAGGCCGCGAAGTGCCGCTCGTCGAGGTGGCGCGTAACGATCCCGGCTAGAAAGTAGTCGAAGAAGAGTTCGTGCTGGAACCGGAACCGCCTGGGACCGTTGGCCGTTGCGCCGGCCGCCAGTCCGCACAGCACCTGTAGCCGGTCCCGGAGGCCTTCCCGGTCGTCCAGTTCCGCCACGTCGGCCAAGTCTAGCGCTATCGTCGCGGCCATCTCCAATTCGTCGGAGTCGACCTCGCGTTCATGGCTCTCGGCCATGATCTCCGCGACATACTCGAACGTGCGCCGCAGTTCGCTGCGGTCGAGGAGCCCCGATGCGCTTCCGGCGATGGGAGTGAGCTTGCGTTCCTCCCGCAGGATGTAGTGGCCCAGGAGTCGCTCGGTGAACGAGGTGGCGGTGCCGGACTCCTGGTTGTAGTCCCCCGCACGGCACATCTCCGCGAAGGCCCGGGCGAAGAAGGGAAGACCGAGTAGTTCCTTGTCCCCGGTGGACAGATTCTGGAAGCGTGACGCCGGGACGCCATAGTCGTTTAGGAAGGAGCGGATCTGATCGGGGGTCCAACGCAGGACCTCGGCGATCCGGTGGCGGACCGCCGCGCCCCCGCCCTTGGCGCGTTGGACACTGGACCGGTACTGGTTCACGTAGTAAGAGGAGCGCGCGGAGACCACCAGAACTCCCCGACCGCCCAGGGCGTTGAGCCAGCCCTTCAGGGATTCGAGGGCATCGCTGTACGCGGCTCCGCCGAGCAACTCGTCGAAGCCGTCGATGAGCAGGGCCACCAGGCCGTTGCGGCAGAGGCACTTGACGCGGTTCTCGTTGAGGTTCTCTGTCCAGATCACGGCGTTGTTGACCGCGGCGTCGAGACCCTCCAGGACCCGGCCGGTGGACCGCACATAGAGGAAGAGCGGGAGGTCGCCGATCGAGTTGCCCTCGTTCCGTTCCACCTCCAGGGCCCGGTCCCGCGCGGCCTTGACCATCGCGCGCGTCTTTCCGATCCCAGCCTCACCGTTGATGAAGACGACCTGGGTGGCCCCCTTCTCCACACCGAGGTCGTCGTCCACGCCGTCGATCAGCTCGGAGAATCCCTGCTGCTGGGCGTTCGTGCCGTCGTAGTCGGTGACCTGGACGCGTGCCTCCCGGTGAGCGGCGATCTCTGCCTTCCAGCCGAGCTGCTCGCTCTCCTCGCCGGTGATCTGGCGCTCGATCTGGTCCAGCGTGCGCCGCAGCCGGCCAGCGACGACGGGCCAGTTGGCCAGTCGGCGGAGGTAGACGCGGTAGGGGACCCATGCGTCCTCGTCCTGCCACTGGGGGCCGTCGGGACCGAGGCGGAAGTAGTCCCTGCGGTGTTCGGTGCCCTCGCTGGTCGACTTACCCCACTCATAGCCGAACCCGTGCTCGTGGTCGAAGTACTCCGGGGGCGGGGCGAGCAGGTCGGCAAAGGCCGTGAGATCACTCTCGACATCCCGTCGGAAAGCCTCCCGGAGGTCTGACAGGTGTCGTGGTTTGAGTAACTGGTTGAGCGAGCCCGGGATCGGCCCCGCGCTGAGAGTGGACCGGTAAGCCGGTGCCCCGAAGGCGAGGAACGACGGATCCTTGCCGACGAACCTGGAGAACACGTGCCAGCTGTCGTCCGCCTTCGCGTAGAGGAAGGGCCAGAGTCCGATCTCGGCGTCGGGCCAGACGAAGGCCGGGCGCAACTCCGGGTCGCCCGTGTCGGTGACCGAGACCGTGGCGTTGGCCAGACAGGCCGCGACGATGTCGGAGATTGCCCTGACGAGTGCGTCCACGGTGTCCGACAGACCTGGCGGGACCGCTCCGCCGTGGCTCACGTGGTCGCGCAGCTGTTTGGTGCCCCGGAGTCCGGAGGGAGCGCCAGGTATCCCTTCGTCGTATCGGGCCAGGGCACAGGTTACGGCGTTCCCTACATGGCTTGCCGCGCCACCTGCCTCGGCATCGTTGAGACGTGAACGGAGATCTCGGAGAAGGGAGATCCACTCGCCCAGGCCGGGTGACCGGCCGATCGGGGGCACGGGAAGGCCGCTCGCGCGGAGGGTGGAGGTGGCCAGGAGGGCCAGAAAGCGCACCTCGAAGTCGAGCGCCGAGAAGCTCTCCTGAACACTCCGGGTACCACCCGCAGCGGGGGCGTAGAACCCTTCCATGCGGTGGAACGTCGCTACTGCCGAGTTGGTCATCGATCACCTCAACGCCGAGGTACGGAAATGTCGTTCACCGTCTACCCCGGAGAAGTTAGCACCACGTCGCCGGTGCGTGCGGGAAGCGGTCCACCGGAGTGCGGAGGTCGCGGGACCGCCAAGTGCTGAGGCGACCGGTGGCACTGCCGTTCGCGGGTGCGCGTGTGCACCCCTGCTGGGGGTTGCTATGTGTTCTGTCCTGTGAGGTTGGGGACATCGCGTCGCGCAGCCCGTTCAGGGGGGCGTCGGTCGCCGTCATCAATCCCGGGGGGTGGGAACGGGGTGGAGCCGACGTACGTTGCTTGGACCAGGTCGGTTTGTCGGGTGGCGTTCCGGCTGCTGGTGCGGCCGGGTGATTGCCGGGAGCCGATTCATCTCCAGCGGGTTTGCGTCGAGCATTCCGGCGGCGGGCTGCCTCTCACGCGCCTCTCACGGACTGGGCGCCATGAGGTGGCATCAGGCGTCATGCGTGGCGAACGAGGTAGGCCCTGACCTGCGGGATTCGGACCGCTGAACACCAGTCGGACAGCCTTTCGACCGCTGGGGGTCAAGGGGTCGCAGGTTCAAATCCTGTCGCCCCGACGTATGTGACCAGCGGGTTTGCCCGAAACGGCAGGCCCGCTGTTCTCGTTCGGGTGAACGGTGATGGCGACGTGATGGCCGGGCACATGGCCCTGGTGACGTCCTGCCAGCTACGCGGTGTCCGGAAGGTCTGACGCTTCGCTGTCGGGGGCGGCGGAAGGCAGCGAGGCGTCGTCGAGCGCCTGGCACAGGGCGGTGACAGCATCGCGCGCGGCGTGCGGGACGCAGATGGCCGTAGATGTTGACTGTGGTCGACAACGTCGAGTGTCGCAACGTCCCCGACACTACAGCCAGCGGGACCTCAGAGCTGATCATGATGCTGGCGGCTGTGTGCTGCAGGTCGTGCACCCCGATCCGCGGGAGGCCGATCTCTGCCGACCTGCGGCGCAGCGTGACCAGGAGCTGTTGCGGTCGCAGCGGCGCGCCGTCCGGCTGGCAGAAGACACGAGCCCTTCGAGCGGCGTTCCCTCCGGCAGGCTCGACCGCGCGGCCGACGCCCGCCGCTCCAGCGCGGCGACGACCCGAGCAGACAGGCTGACCCAGTTGCGGCCCGCCCTGGTCTTGGGGTGACCCAGGTGGAGGTGGTTGTTGTCGACGGCGGTGAGGTTCCACCGCACCAGCAGTATTGCGCTCGGTCAGATGCACCTCGGGCCAGCACAGGCCCAGCAGTTCGCCTCGGCGCATCCCGGGCCCAGCAGCACCTCGAAGGCGTCCGCCAGCTGGTCGCCGTAGGTGGGCGAGGAGCCGTAGGTCGACGTTGGCGGGCAGGGCCGCCTGCTCGCTGGTGGGCGGGCGGCGGTGGCGGCCGGGCACGTCAGGTCCCGACCAGGGCGCGCAGGTCCTCCGAGGCGTCCCAGCCGTAGGTGGAGAAGCCCCGGCGGTCGCCGGAGAGGTAGGCGGTGAGGGCGGCGTGGGAGGTGGGGAACATGGGGGTGGGCAGTGCGTCGGCGTCCATCCACAGGACGGCGAGGTGCTTGTCCGGCTCGGTGTTCGTCAGCTCGCCCCGCCACGAGGTCGCGGCGAAGACCGAGAGCAGGAACGGGCCCTTGCCGTCCCATCCGGCCTTGACCTGGATGGTGTGGACCAGCCGCAGGTCCTCGGCGGCGACGACCAGGCCCGTCTCCTCGCGCAGTTCGCGGGCGGCGGCCTCATCGAGGCGTTCGCCGTCCTCGGCCTTGCCGCCGGGGACGGTCCAGGCGGGGACCGTGGACCAGGAGTCGTTGGCGTAGTGGACGCAGGCGACCTTGCCCGCCTTCTCGTCGTGGACGATGACGCAGACGGCCTGGCGCAGGGACTGCATGGGTGCTCCAACCGGTAGGGGGGAGTTGGGGTGTTCACGCGACGGGGTCGGGCCGCGCAGCAGGACGAGGACGGTGCGGGCGGTGACCTCCTCGTCCCGGTGATGGTCCAGGGCCCAGCGCAGGGCGGCGGGGCAGTCGATCGCGGCCCACGCCCGGCACGCCGCCCGCTCCTGCGGGGTGAGGTCGCGCCCGTACCCGGCGGTGAACGCTGCCCGCAGGTCGGGCTGGTGGGGTGTGAGCTGAGGGTGACGCGCAGCAGGTCGCGCCGGGCCGGGGCCTCGACGTGGCTGCGTTCGAAGTCGGTCAGCCCGAGCGTCAGCCGGTCGCCGTCGCGGCGCACGAGCCGGTTCCGCGGGCCGAAGTCGCCGTGGCGGTAGGCGAGAGCGGTGGGGGCGAGCAGAGCCGGCGTCCGGCCTTCGCCAAGGGCCGGTGTGAGCAGCCGGTAGGCGGCGGTTTCCCGTTCTTGCATGAGTGCGTGCTTGTGGCGTTTGGCGAACAGGCGGCGCCCGCCGTCGGCCAGGACCTCCCAGACGCTCGGGTGCCCGGCGAGGTCGTGGGATCGCACGCCCAGCTGCTCGTGCGCCCCTGCCGTTTCGCGTATCAGCCGGCACACGTCGTGGGGAACGGTGGGGGTGCTCACGTCGGCCAGCCGACGGTGGACAGGGTGCGGCCGCGGGTGATCTCGCCGAGCGCGTGGACGGAGTAGGGGACGGTATTGGTCGGGAGTCGGTCGAGCGGCCAGAAGCGCAGTGCGTCGCACTTGTGCGGTTCGGCGTTGCGGACCTGGCCGTCATGGCGGGCGGGGCGGAAGAACAGCTGGAGGCGGCTGCGGCCGTCGTCGGCGTCGAGGTGGTGCAGGGTGTGGACGAGCGCGAGGTCGTCCTCGGCGATGAGGATGCCGAGTTCCTCCTGGGCCTCGCGCGTCATCGCGCGGGTGATCGTCTCGCCGGGCTCCATGTGTCCGGCCGGAAGGTGCCACAGGCCGTTCGCGTAGGCGGTGTTGTGGCGTCGACCGAGCAGCACGGTGTCGCCGTTGAGCAGGACGAGGTGGACGCCGACGACCAGGGTCGGCGGCTCCGTCCGGGCCGGGCGGGGCACGGCGGGACGGCGGGTGCTGTCGAGCGGATTCACGAGGCCCTCCCGGACGGCAGGCCGGTCGCCTCGACGAGCATCGGCAGGTAGTGCTGCATGTAGGGCGGGACCTTGAGGGCGAGCACTTCGTCGAGGGGGACCATGCGCACGGCCAGACCCTCGTCACCGAGCCGCAGATCGATCTCCTCGCCGTCCCGTTCGGCGTGCAGGACGCGGGTGAGCGGCAGGCCGAGGTCGTCGGGCGGGTCGGGGAGGGCCCGCAGTCCGGTGATCTCGATGCCGGCCTCCTCGCGGACCTCGCGCACCGCGGTCTCCTCGGCCCTCTCGTCGGCCTCGCGCCAGCCGCCGACCGGGGTCCATACGCCGGGCCACGGCATGCCCGGCCGGTCTTCGCGATGGTGCATCAGCAACCGGCCGGCGGCGTCGGTGACGAAGACAAGGACGCCCTCGAAGTCGTCGTCGGCCGTAGCGGGGCGCTCCAGGTACAAGGGGACGCCGGAGCGGTGGGCGCGCAGGACCTGGCGGAGCCGTTGGTAGCGGGCGGGTTGCATGAGCCTTCGCCAGTCGTGGGCGGTCTCGAACCGCCACTCGGTGTGCTCGGAGGGGTCGAGCCGGATCCGGGCCTGCTGCCCGGGCGTGAGGACGCCGCCGTCGAAGACGTAGCCGCAGACCGGGACGGGGTACTCGGTGCCGGCTTGTTCGTGGATGACGGCGACCAGGCGGCGCCGGGCGATCACCGCGGGGTTCTCGGCGGCGAGGTCGAGGCGGTAGGCCCGGACGATCACGGTGTCGTCGGGCGCGACAGCGGTGAAGACGAACTGGCGCACGCGCCGCCCGCGCTGGTCGGTGAAGTCGAGATGCCGCGCGTACTCCAGCGGCACGCCGGTGAGCCCGGTCCCGTCGGCCAGCTCGCGGGCCGCGCCCTCGGGCACCGTCTCGCTCTCCTCCCGACCGCCGCCGGGGTACTCCCACAAGCCGGGTAGGACGTCGTGAGCCGACCTGTGGATCATCAGAATCCGTCCCGAGGTGTCCCGGACCACCACGCCGACGCCGATCCGTTCGATGCTCTCGTGCGCGGCGAGGTTCGTGAGTGCGTCGAAGTCGATCACTGAACAGACTCCCCTGAATCGCGGGCCGGTACGGCCGACCGGCCGGAAGAGGTGATGCCGGCGACCTGGCCGGTGGGGTTGTCCACAAGGCCTCCAGACGTGGCTGGTGTTCGAGTGTGTGCGGAGCCGGCCGTCGGCGAACGTCATGGCAAGTGCACACGCGTAAAACTGAGTTGGACGGGTTCGCGCGAACTGAGGTGACTGATGATGGTGCTGTTCGAACGCGGCGCTCAAGCGGATTCCCTCCGGGCGAGCCCGGGTCGAATCAGGACTTTTCGAGCACCCCGCGCGCGTGCTGCGACGCCTCCTCCAACCGGCTGCGCGGGGGTCCGGCAGGGTGGCGGAGCCCGGTGCGCAGGCGGCGAGAGCTCGTTCGAGTGCCGCGCGCCGGCCCGGGTCGAGAGGGCGTCGGACGCCCTCGTGGGCGAAGAGGCCGCGCAGTGCGTAGCCGTCGCCGGATTCACCCGTTCGGCTGGTCAGGTGGGCGAGGAGGTTTCGGGGGGCGGGCGTGTCGGGGTCGGCGGTGTCGACGTCGGCCAGCGTGAGGCGGGTGGTGAGGACGTCCAGGCCCTCGTCCGGCCCGCTGGTGCGGTGGCCGATCGCATGGTCGGCTGCCTGCTGGTCGCCGGGGCGCACAGCGCGGTGAGTACGGCGGTCACCGCGTCCTCCCACGGGTCGCCGGGCTGGTTTGCCCCTCCCGCTGGGCGAGGGCGGCGCCAGGCAGGTCGCCAGTGGGGGCGCAGGCGAGGACGGCGGCCTGGCGGCCGTAGAGGATGCGTCGGCCGATGCCGCGGTGCCCCAGGTGCGGACCTGCGCGGCGACGAGGCCGGCGAGCTCGGCCGGCGTCGGTGCCGTGGCCGACCACGCCGGTCTCGTAGGTACTGGGGCCCTCCGCGGTGGGTTCGCCGTGGCACAGGGGCGGGTAGACGAGGACGCCGCCCTGGACCATGGCCGTGGCGCGGCTCCCCGAGGCGCAGCACGACCTGCTGATCACCTGCGCGGCCGACGGCGCCGAGACTCCGGCACCCGGCCGACCGACCCCGTCGGGTCGAGTGTCGGCGAGCACACCAGTGGGCATCGGCAGCCTCGGACCGGGTGACCCGGTCCGAGGCTGCCGATGCCCGGGCCCTGTGAGGTCCTACTGCTCCGGCTCCCAGGCACGGAGCAGGTCGAACAGTTCGGCGTCGCCTTCGATCCGGATGGCGTCCGCCGTGACGCGGTCGTAGAGGAAGAGGATCAGTTCACCGGCCGTGGCGTGGGCGGAGACACCGGGTGCGTCCGGGCCCGCGCCGTCGGTAACGGTGGGCAGGCGGGCGGTCCGGGCGCCGTCGCCGTCGACCGTGAGGCGCCAGGAGCGCCCCTCGGCGGCGTGGAAGTCGAAGGCGGTGGGCTTGTGCGGCCAGGCGCTGGCCGTCGCGACGCAGGTGAAGAGGAACTCCTCGAGACCGTCGAGGGTCACCTCGACCGGCAGCGGCTGAGGGGCGCCCGCGGCGAGCAGGGCGTCGTAGGTGTGCACCGCGGTCTCCTGGACCCGGTGCCGGGCGACCCCGCCGGAGGTCCGCGGCGTCTGCAGACCACTCCACCACGCCCAGCAGCCGGCGTCCGGGCCCGCCTCCCGCAGCGTGCCGAGCAGCAGCTGCGTCGACTCGTCCAGCCAGGCCACCAGGGCGTCGCGCTCCCGAGGCGGGGCCAAGGCCGCCCGCTCGGCGGCGGCGTCGGCCGGCGGGGCGTCGGCGGGACCCGCGCCGACGATGGCGGCCCAGAACCGGTCGCCTCCGCCCAGGTGCTGCGCCAGGTCGAACAGTGTCCACTCGGGGCAGGTGGGCACCCGGGCGTCGAGGTCGGGTGCGGAGGCGACCGCGGCACGGAACGCGGTCGACCGTTCGTCGATCAGCCGCAGGAGGTCGGAGAACTCGAGAGTGTTTTGCACCCGGGGTGTCTATCACCCTGCTCAGCCCACGGGAAGCGATTATCCCCGGCCACCGCGCCACCGGCACAGCACGGGCCCGCTGGGGGCGCAGACGCGGACTGCGTTCAGCGTGCCGGCTGCTGTCATGGCGTCAGCCGCTTCACCGTGCCGGCCCGCGCGCCGGCGCGGTGGGGGCTGACCGTGGCGCCGTCCCCCCCGAAGCCTCGGCCCAGCCGTCGACGAGATCCAGAATGGTTCCCAGAGCGCGGATGTGGAAGTACTCGCGTCCCCTAACGGGCTTCTCGCCGGCGTCCCGCATGGCGGCTATACAGAGGGTCTCCAGCCTGCGTGCTTCGGGATTGCCTTCCAGCAGGCGGACGATCCGGTCGAGCCCGTCCCGCTCGTGGTGGGACAGGCGTAGACGCGGGTCTCCGGAGGTGATGCCGAACTTGACGACCTCGTCGACGTCGTCCGTGACGACGTAGAAGACGTCCCAGGCCTTGCCTGCGCAGATGCGGCATATGCCGCACCCCGCACGCACGTTGCTCGGGGTGGGCGTTCCCGTGTGCCCCTTGGCGCACCGCACCTGATGCGGCGTGTGATTGCCGAGCCACTCGGGCTCAAGGACCGTTCCTCCAAGCTCGGCAACCCTTGTGCGGAAGGCGGCCTCGGCGGTCCTCGGGTCCCTTCCGGCGCAGACACGGCAGATCCCCCGCCCCTGCCCGACGCTGGACGGCCATGGAGCACTCACGTGGCCCTGGGCGCATCGGACTCGATGAGGCGTGGTCGCTCCGAGCCACTGCGGCTCGAGGACGATGCCCCCCAGCTCCGCGACCCGGGACCTGAACCTCGCTTCGACGATCTTCGGGTCCCGCCCGGTGCAGGTCTGGCAGATGGCTGCGCCACGTCGCACCAGGGCCGGCCTGGGGCGGCATTCGTGCCCGCCGGCGCAGCGAACCCGGTGCGGCTCGTTCGCGCCGAGGTACACCGGTTCCAGGAGTGATGCGCCCACCGTCGCAAGAGCGTCCCGGAAGGCGCCCTCGGCCACCTCCTTGTTGTTTCCGGCGCACGTGGAGCAGATCCCTTCGCCCTGCTGCACCTTGGACGGTCGCGGTGCGCATGCGTGCCCGTCGACACAACGGGCACGGTGAGGCACGTGGTTGCCGAGCCAACCCTCTTCAAGCACGACCCCGCCCAGTTCGGTCACCCGCTGACGGAAGGCCGCTTCGGCCTCCTGGGAACGTGCCCGGTGCGCGCAGGTGCGGCAGATACCCTTGCCGGCCAGGACATTGGTCGGATAGCTCGCGTGCTCGTGTCCCGCCCCGCATCTCACCCGGTGAGGCTTCCGGGTGCCGAGCCACTCGGTTTCGAGGACCTCGCCACCCAGGTCGGCCACGCGCGCTCGGAACCGTGCTTCGGCTCGCATCGAGCCTGCCCTCGACGCGCTCACGATCCACTCACCCTGTGCGAAGCCGGAAGGTTGCCCAGCCCTGAGGGCGGGGCAGTCGTCTCTTCCTCGGCAGGGTGGTGCTTGCCGACCGCAGTGGCTGCGGGCGTCACGACGCCGGTCCTGTCTCCCCACGTACATCTCCCCATGACGGGGAGCATCGCAGGGGCCACCGACATCCCTGTGTCAGCGCGGTCGACCGGCTGGCTTTCGGTGTGCGGCGCAAGCGGGCCGCTACCCTCCTCCCTCCGGGATGGCGAGGTCCGATTCCTCGGCAGCCGACTCCCCACGGGCCGATCGGCAGGATCCGGCGCGGGCGGCGGTGAGCGACGCCACGGCACGGGCGGCGTACGGCACGGCTGAATCGGTCATCCCGTGGTGAACAGGAAGCTGGCGGAGTGGTAGTAGTCGGGCAGCTGGACGAGCGGTGAGCCGGTGCGCGGCGGGTCGGCCTCCGGCCAGTTGTAGGGGCCGAGCAGGTGCGAGGCGTAGTCGCTCGACGGGACCGGTGGGACGAACCACAGGCGGACGGCGCCGGTTCTGGCGTCCGGTTCGAACCGCCAGAGCTGCTGAGCGCGTTGCGTGCCGGAGCGGCAGCTCCGGAGGACCACCGCGACCGTGTTCCCGCCGGCGGTGGTGCCGTCCAGGCACAGTCCCGTCGCCACGTTGCGGAGCTGGTAGATGTCCTGATCGGCGGCCAGGCGCTCCCAGCGCTGGGACGCCTGACCGGTGCACTTCTGGAGCTGCAGGGGGCTGTCGGCGCTCCGGTCGACGATGCCGACGCACAGGCCCGAGCTCCGGTTGAGGAGGGGGAAGCCGACGGGCACGGTCGGTGGGGGTGCCACGACCACGGTCGGCGGTGGGGTCGACGGGGTGGGGGAGGGGTCGGCCGTGGCCCAGGTGGTCGAGTCGCCGTGGGACGGGGAGGCCGAGGCCGGTGCCGCCGATGCTGTGGGCGACGGCGTGGGCGAAGGGGTGGGCGGCAGGGCGGGGGAGGGGGACTCCGACCGAGAATCCGAAGGCGGGCCCGTGAAGGTCGCGGTTCCCGTGTTCGGGGGCCTGGGCGGGGGCGCCGACTCCGTGGGGCCGGGGCGGGGGACGGCAGTGGCGGTCGGTGGGGGATGTGCCCCGGCCGGGGACGTGGTCGTGGAGGCCGCGCCGGCGATGACCAGCGCCGCCACGGCGCAGGTCCCTGCGGCGGTGAGGGCCGCCAGCGCGCGCCGCCCGCCGGGGCGACGGGCGGCGGTGTTCGGCAGCCACGCGCGGGGGCGCGGAGCGGGTCGTGGTGCGACCGTCGGCGTCCGCCGGGGACCGGCCGCCACCGCCGGCAGGGCGGGCGACGACGGATCTCCCGTCCACAGCAGCAATTCGCGGAGCAGGAGCGGTCGTTGCCACTGGTCGATGGCGGTCAGCGTCGTTCGGGCGTGACCACAGCTGTCGCACCGTGAGAGGTGGCGATCGAGGTCCGCCGTGTCGTCGGTGATGCCGTGCCGGACGAACTCCCCCAGGGCGGCGATCAGGTGGCGACACGATCGCCGGGGTACCCGTGCGGCGTACACCTGCAGATAGGCGTCGTAGAGGACCTGCCGGGCCGGTGGGTCGGGTTCCGGTCGAGGCGCCGGCCGCGGGCCACCGCCACCGATCGGCTCCCCGAGACAGTGCCACAGCGCCGCCTGCCGGTGCTCCGGCAGGCTCAGGAACGCGCGCAGGAGGAACGCATCCGCCTCCGCCGCCGCAACCGCCGCGCGCGCCGACGGGTCGGCGGGATCCGCGCGCGGCAGTGTGCCGAGCCAGGCGGCGAAGCCGTCGCTCAGCGCCGCTTCGCGTCCGGTGTCGGCCCGGTCGGCCGCGGCTCTCCTCACCTCGGCCAGCAGGTAGGGCCGCCAGCTCGCCGTCGGTCCGGCGCCGGTGCGGACGGCCTCCAGGGTTCGCTCGAAGGCCTCGTCCGCGAGCTCTTCCGCAGCGCGGTCCTCCGCGCAGAACAGTCCGGCGTAGGCCACCAGCGATTCCCTGTGGCGCTGCGCCGCGTCGGCGAGTGCCGTCAGGCCCCGTTCGTGGCCCGCCCGGATCGCACGTGCCAGTTCGGCATCCGCGGCCAGGTCGGTCGCCGAATCCGGCATCGTCTCTTCTCCTCTGTGCGCCCCGATGGGGGTGTGTGTTCGAACGGCCGCCGTGCGGCGCGGGGGCGGGGCGCGAACGTCGCGGGCCGCACGGGAGCGCCTCGGCATCCGATGTCGCGGAAGCGGGCGCCGGGCCTTCCGCGGTGGCTCCTCTACTCGCCGGTAGAGGATGTTGGCCGGAAGGAACTTCCCGCGTCAAGGCCCGCCCTGTGAAGGTGATGGGAAGTCGGATATTGCAAGACAATGCGTCAACAACACTGGTCGAAAAGCGAGATGGAACGATCAGGTGGCGGCGATCCGGCCTCCGTGAAGGCCGCGTTGGCGTGGCGTGACCTGCAGGGATGGCGGGGACCCCGGGTCCGCGTGGCTGCCGCTCGCCCCCCGAACAGGGGCTGATCGCGCTGACCGTTCCCGGGCCGTGGATGAACGATCCCGCGACTTTCGAAAGAGGTTTCTGTTATCGGCGCCCGTCCCGCCGGATCTCTTGTGTGTCGGAAGGCCTGGACCCGTCCCGCTAGAGGGGGACCCCGGGCCCTCACACGAGGAAAGGACCGTGATGGGACACCGGAGCAGCGAGCTTCGCCGTCGCAGGCAGAAGCGCTCGACCCGCAGGACGGCACTGATCGGCCTCGCGGTCGCGGCCGGCCTGGTCGCGGGCGCACTGGGAATCCAGACCGTGGTGGACGCACCCTCCCGCAACTCGGCCGTGGCATCGGCCGACGGCCTCGGGGCGGGCCAGACGGTCGGCCTGGTCGTCGACGACGAAGGGGAGACGGGCTCCGCCGAGAACGGCACCCAGCCGCCGGCCCCGAAGCGCGACACCAAGGCGACGCCGCTCAAGGAGATACCCAAGGAGCAGCCCGAGCGTGGTCTGGTCTACGCCGGCCTGAGCCTGCCCAGCGACGACCGCTGCGCCGGCCAGCTGCAGGTCAGCGGTGGTTCGCTGTGCAGCCACGGCCCCGACGCGCCTCCGCAGGGCGTCGACATCCACAAGGACGTCGCCCCGGTGGTCGCGACCGCTGCGCAGCCAGCCGCGCTGACCCCGCCGGCCGGCGCCCAGCCGCCGGCCGCCGCCGACCTGGTGGCGGGCGGTTCGCCCGTCCTGGACGCCGGAAGCAAGGCGCTGCTCGGCGACGCGGCCGCCGCCCCGCAGCAGACCACCCCTGCCGGCGGTGCGGCCGCGAGCGGCTCGGCCCTCGTCTGCGACGGTGACGGCACCAGCGGCAACCGCGTCCAGGTGGTGTACGTCCACGCCCCGGGCAACGACCGTTTCGCCCAGTACCTGGCCTCGTTCAAGAAGTGGGCCGCGGACGTCGACGTCATCTACAACGCCAGCGCCCAGGAGACCGGCGGCGAGCGGCACGTCCGCTTCGTCACCGAGTCCGACTGCACCGCCTCGGTGCTGAACGTCCAGATCTCCAGCGCCGAGATCAGGGACTTCAACTCGCAGAACAACGCGCTCGCCAAGCAGGGGTTCAACCGCAAGGACCGCAAGTACATGATGTTCACCGACGCCCAGGTGTACTGCGGCATCGGTACCTTCGACGGTGACGAGCGTCCCGGCCAGGACAACCGGAGCAACTTCGGCCCCTCGTACGGCCGTAGCGACTCGGGCTGCTGGGACGGCGCCACCGCCGCGCACGAGCTCGGCCACAACCTCGGCGCCGTCAACGACAGCGCTCCGAACTCCAGCAAGGCCGGTCACTGCGTCGACGAGTGGGACCTGATGTGCTACTCGGACGCCCCGAACTACCCGAAGATGAAGACCGTCTGCCCGGACAGCAAGCACGATGAACGGCTCGACTGCCGCCACGACGACTACTACAACACCAACCCCGCTCCCGGCAGCTACCTGACCACGCACTGGAACGTCGCCAACAACCGCTTCCTGATCGCGGGCGGCGGCACCGGCCCGAACCCGACGCCGACGCCGACGCCGACGCCGACCAAGACCGGCACCCCGTCGCCCACCGCGACCACCACTCCCACCAGGACGCCCACGCCGACCCCGACGGCGACGGCCACCGCGACCTCCTCGCCGACCGCCTCGCCGACCCCGACCGCGACGGCCACCGCGACCTCCTCGCCGACCGCCTCGCCGACCCCGACCGCCACGCCGACCCCGACCGCCACCCCCACCACCGGTTCCACCGGCCCTGACGTGACGGTCAGCCAGGTCACCCAGAACTCGGTCATGCTCAGCTGGCCGGCCGCCAACGGCGCCAGTGGCTACGACGTCCTGCTGAACGGCCAGTCCCTGGGCACCGTCCACGCCACGGTGGTCGGCCTGGTCCGGCTCGCCCCGGGCACCCAGTACAGCGTGGCCGTCGCCTCCCGTGACGCCGCCGGCAAGGTCTCGAAGCCGGGTCGCACCGTCACCTTCAAGACCGCTGCCGACTCCGGCAAGCCGCAGCCCGGGACCCGCTACACCGTGGTGAACGGGTTCACCGGCCAGGCCGTCGACCTCTGGGGCAGCTCGCTCAACGACGGCACCCCGGTGATCTCCTACCAGCGCACCGGCTACGCCAACCAGAAGTGGACCTTCGAGGACGCCGGCTCCGGCACCGTGCGGATCAAGTCCGTGCGCTCCGACAAGTGCCTCCAGCTGGGCGGTAACGCGGTGGCCGGCCAGTACGTCGCCCAGCAGCCGTGCTCCGACGCGGACGCGCAGAAGTGGCAGGTGAACTCCTCCAACGGGGGCGTCACCCTCACTGCCCACGGCACGTCGCTGGTCCTCGGCGTCAGCAGCCGCTGGTACTACGGCGGCCGGCTGCTGGAGCTCCAGCAGCCGAATGGCCAGGCCTACCAGAGCTGGGCCCTGCAGAAGGCCTCCTGACCCCGGGCAGGTCCGCCGGCCCCGGGTAGGGTCGGCGACCGCAGGCAGGACCGCCGGCCGGGTGCGGCCGCCGTGAACCCACGGCGGCCGCACCCGGCCATCCCACTCACCCCACGAGGAAGCACCGCCCATGCGCATCCGTTCCGTCGCTGCTGCCCTCGCCGTCGGCGGGGTGGCCCTTCTCGCACCCGCCGTCCCCGCCTCCGCCCACGGCGACACCGTCCACCTGGAAGTCACCGGAGTGGACAACGGGCACGTCACCACCGCCGCCAGCTTCGAGAACGACCGCGACCCGGTCGTCGAGGGGTTCGCCGGTTCGCTCGCCGCCACCTCCTCCGACGGGCGCGCGGTGGGCCCCTGGCGCCTGGTCGCCGTCCCCGGCCACCCCGGCAGCTACACCACCCGGGAGGTCCTGCCGTCCGGCCACTGGAAGATCACCGTCGACTGCGCCTTCCCCGACCTCGGGCACGGCGAGCGCGAGCTGGACGTGGCGGCCGCCGCCATCACCGACCCGGTGGGTTCGATGCCGACCGCGGGCACCCCGGTCGGGCCGACCGTCGTGCCGTCCCCGGTCGTCACCCCCGGCACCGTGACCGGCCCGACGGTCCCCGCACCCGCCCCCACCGGCGCCCCCACCTCCACCGGCGCCGGGAACGGCAGTGGCACCGGCACCGCCGACCCGACCACCTCCGGGGCCGCCACGCCGGCTCCCCCCGCCCCCGGCCCCGCGACCGCCACGGCGACGTCCGACGTCCCGGCGAAGGCCACCGCGGACGACGACGGCTCGACCGTCGCGACCTGGGCCGCCATCGGTACGGCGGTCGTGGCCGTCGTGCTCGTCGTCGTCGGCTTCCGGCTCCGCCGCCGCAACACCGTCCGCGGCTGATCCGGGACCTCGGCCGGGCGCGTTCAGGAGGAACCGGCACACGCCGGTGTCCCCGGCGTGGAGCGTTCCGCCCGGGCCTGGCCGGGGGGCGGCTCAGGTCAGGACGAGGACCTGGCCTGGCAGGAGCAGGTCGGGGTCCGGCCCGATGGTCTCGTCGTTGAGCGCGTGGAGGGCGGGCCAGCCGCCGGGGGTGCCCGAGGCCTGGGCGATGGCGTCGAGGGTGTCGCCCGCGCGGACCGTCCAGGTGCCCGGGCGGTCCGCGTCCGGGACGTCCTCCACGGCTGAGGGTGCCGCTGCTGCGTGGGCGCCGGCGTGGCCGTCGGTGCGGTCGGTGCTTGCGGTGCGGCCGGTGGGAGCGTGCCCTCGTGGCTGCGCGGGGCGGTGCGCGCCGGTGCGCGGACCGGCGTGGGCAGCGGGGGTGTCGCTGCCATGGGCGGCGTGGGCTCCGCAGGCGGGCCACGGGGCGAGGCCGCGACGCGCGGCGAGGTTCTCGGCCACGGTGATCTGCTGTTCACGGGTCGCCCGGTCCGCGCGGGGTGCGTAGGCGAGGCCGCCGTTGGCCCGCCAGGTGGCGCCGTCGAACTGCAGCCCGCCGTAGTAGCCGTTCCCGGTGGCGGCGTGCCAGCGACCCCCGCTCTCGCAACGGGCGAGTGCGTCCCAGTCGACGCCCGCCAGGACGCCGGTGGTGACCGCGGCGGCCGGAGATCCGCCGGGGCCGCCGACGACGGCGGCGAGGGCGACCAGCGGGAGCAGGAGTACGGCGAACAGACGACGGGTGACGGGCAGCGGTGACATGAACGCTCCGCGGTCGGGGAGAGGGGCCGGGCGCCGAGACGCCTTCTCCACCCATGCACCGTGCGGCCGTGCGGGGCTGCCGACGGAGCCGGAATCTCATCCGGCCGGCGGTCCGGCACCACCCGAACAGCGAAACCCCGCGCGGCGGTGAGCGCGGACCGCACGGGCGTGCGGACGCGCACGCGCGTCGGCCCGTCGGCCCTTCGGCCTGTGAGTGGCCTGAGTGGACTGAGCGGCCTGAGCGGCGCCGGGGCGTCAGCCGGCCAGGCCGGTCAGTTCGGCGTCCCAGTCGATCGCGCTTCCCTCGGTGCCCGGGGGGACCAGCGCGAAGCTCTCGCGGCGGAGCCAGCGACGCACCTGGCGGGACGGGAGGTCCAGGAGGACGGATCCGTCGTCCCCGAGCAGCATGATGCGCAGGGCGGTGCGGCCGTGGCAGGAGCAGGGCGGCCAGATCCGGACGTCGCCGAGGCCGGAGGGCTTCTGCAGGCCCTCCCAGAGGAGATCGCGGGAGAACTGCCAGGTGCCCGCCTCCGCTGCCGGTCCCAGGAACTCGAGTGCGACGGCGAGCGGGTCGTCGCTGCGGTAGGCGAGGCGCACCGGAACGTCCACGGATTCGTGCTCGCCGAGGACGATCTGCGCGTCGAGGACGGTGTCGGTGCTGGTGACGTCCGGGTGGGGCCGGGGGCCCGGGAGGGAGTGGTGGGCGGGCACGGGTTCTCCTGGGTGGCTGTAGGGGCGCGGGTGCCGGGACGGGCGGCGGGGCGACGCGACGGACACGCCGGTGGGCGGCCGGGCGACGAGGTGCCCGGCCGCCCACCGGCGACTGCATCCGGCGAACACCGCGAGGGCGGATGGTCGGACGGCCGCGGTCGGGGGCCCGCGGCCGTCCGGGTCACTTCGCGAGGAAGGCCAGCAGCGCCTCGTTCACCTCCTCGGCGTGGGTCCACAGGAGGCCGTGCGGCGCGCCCTCGATCTCCACGTACTCGGCGGTGGGCAGCGCCCGGTGGAACGGGCGCGCGGTGTTCTCCACGGGCAGGATGCGGTCGCCCGTCCCGTGCAGGATCAGGGCCGGCACGTCGATGCGGGTGATGTCGGCGCGGAAGTCGGTGTACCACGTGGTGGGTGCGGCCGAGGCGGCGTAGGAGCCGCCGCCCGCCGCGACGTTCCAGCTGTTGCGGACGGCCTCCTCGCTGATCCTGGTGCCGAGGTTCTCGTCCAGGTTGTAGAAGTCCTGGAAGAAGGCGCTGTAGTAGGCGTAGCGGTCGGCCTTCACCGCCGCCACGACGCCGTCGAAGAAGTCCTGGGCGGCGACGCCGTCCGGGTTGTCGTCGGTCTTGAGCAGCCAGGGCTCCAGCGAGGCGAGGAAGGCGACCTTGGCGATCCGCGCGGAGCCGTGGGCGGACACGTACCGGGCGACCTCGCCGGTGCCCATCGAGAAGCCGACGAGCACGGCGTCCCGGAGGTCCAGGGTCTCCAGCACGGTGTTCAGGTCGGCGGCGAAGGTGTCGTAGTCGTAGCCGGTGGTCGGCTGGGAGGACCGGCCGAAGCCGCGGCGGTCGTAGGTGATGACCCGGTAGCCGGCGTCGAGCAGCGCGGCGCTCTGCCGCTCCCAGGAGTGCCCGTTCAGCGGGAACCCGTGGATGAGGACGACCGGTCGGCCGGAGCCGTGATCCTCGTAGTAGAGGTCGATGGAGGTGGAGTTCTCCTGGCCGACGGTGATGAACGGCATGGGTCTTCGTTCCTTTCGGACAGCGGTGTGCGGGACGTGGTGCTCCGACGCTAGGGGCGGCGGCCGGCGTCCGGTGGACTCTGAGAGCACACGGTGTCGTCCGAGAGTGCTGTGGCCGGCGGGAGGGCGGGAGGGCCGTCGGGCGGCCGGGCCGCCGGGCGGGAGGTGGCTCGGAGGTCGGGCGGCCGGCGGGGCCCCGGGTGACCGGCCGTCGGCTGCGGCGGCCGTGCGCGGACCGGCTGTGGACGGTGCGCCGTCGGAACAGCTCCCGGTGCCCGGCGCTCCTAGCCTGATGCCGCCTCGTGCGTCGCCTCGCGACCGACCGGCATCCCCCTTCCCGACGGAGCAACAGGAGCACCATGACCAGCCGGACCAGCCAGCCGCGCCTCCACCAGCACGCCCCCGAGATCCAGGAGTTCGGCACCGTCACGCAGCTGCCGATCGCGCTCTCCCACGACGCCCGGCAGTACTCCTCCCAGCGGCTGAACCGCGTCCTGGCGGACACCCAGTTCCTGTACGCGCTGTACAAGAAGTACCACTGGGGCATGCGCGGGCCGACGGCGTACCAGCTGCACCTGCTCTTCGACAAGCACGCCCAGGAGCAGCTGGCGCTGGTCGACGCGCTCGCCGAGCGGGTGCAGACGCTCGGCGGCGTCGCGGTGGGCGACCCGCGCCACGCGGCCCAGATCACGGGCGTGCCGCGTCCGCCGGACGGCATCGAGCCCGTGCGGTCGATGCTCTCGGGGCTCCTCGACGCGCACGAGACCATCCTCGCCGACGCCCGCGACGCCGCCGCCCGCACGGCGGAGCTGGGCGACGACGGCACCCAGGACCTCCTGGTCTCCCAGATCATCCGCACCGGCGAGACGCAGGTCTGGTTCCTCGCCGAACACCTCGTCGACACCCCCGGGGCGGGGGCGTGACCGCCGGCCGGGCCCGGCACCGGACGGGCCCGGCCGCGCCACTCGGTACCGCCGGCCCGGCGCGCGCCGCCGTCACGCGCCACGGCCGACCCACAACCGCCACTGCGTGAAGGGAACCCCCCGTTGTCCACCATGCCCGTCGCCGGGATCCGTCCCGGCGTCCCCGCCCAGCCCGCCGACCTGGTCGTCCGCAACGCCAAGGTGCACACCAACGACCCGCGCCGTCCCCGGGCCACGGCCCTGGCCGTCCGGGACGGACTGATCCAGGCGGTCGGTGACGACGCGGACGTCGCCCCGCTCGTCGGCCCCGACACGCGGGTGGTCGACGCGCTCGGGCGCCGCGCCGTGCCGGGGCTCAACGACGCGCACCTGCACGTCATCCGCGGCGGCCTCAACTACGTGCTGGAGCTGCGCTGGGACGGCGTCCCGACGCTGCGTGAGGCCCTGACCATGCTGCGGCTCCAGGCCGAGCGGACGCCGCCCGGCCAGTGGGTGCGAGTGGTCGGCGGCTGGTCCGCCGACCAGTTCGCCGAACGGCGGCTGCCCACCCTGGCCGAGCTCAACGCCGCGGCGCCCGACACCCCCGTCTTCGTGCTGCACCTCTACCAGTCGGCGCTGCTCAACCGGGCCGCGCTCCGCGCCGCGGGCTTCACCCGGGACACCCCCGACCCGGCGGGCGGCCAGATCGTGCGCGGCCACGACGGCGAACCGACCGGCCTGCTGATCGCCGCCCCGGGCGCGCTGCTGCTCTACTCCACCCTGGCCAAGGCGCCGACGCTGGACGAGGCCGACCGGATCGGCTCCACCCGGCACTTCCTGCGCGAGCTGAACCGCTTCGGCCTCACCTCAGCGATCGACGCCGCCGGCGGTTTCCAGAGCTTCCCCGAGAACTACGGCACCGTCATGGAGCTGGCCCGGCGGGGCGAGCTCACCCTGCGCATCGCCTACCACCTCTTCCCGCAGACCGCGGGGCAGGAGCTGGACGATCTCACCCGCTGGGTCGAGACCGTGCGTCCCGGTGACGGCGATGCGTGGCTGCGCCTCAACGGGGCGGGGGAGAACCTGACCTGGGCCGCGGCCGACTTCGAGAACTTCACCGAGCCGAGGCCTCAACTGGGCTCCTACGAAGCAGAGTTCGAGAAGGCCGTCCGGCTGCTGACGGAGCACGGCTGGGGCTTCCGGCTGCACGCCACCTACGACGAGACCATCCGCCGCGACCTCGCCGTCTTCGAGAAGCTCGCCGCCGAAGGCCTCTTCCCGCACGGCAACCGCTGGCTCTTCGACCACGCGGAGACCGTCAGCGCGGCGAGCCTCGACCGGATCGCGGCCCTCGGTGGCGCCGTCTCCGTCCAGAACCGGCTCTCCTTCCAGGGCGAGGCGTTCGTCTCGCGGTACGGCGCTCCGGCCGCCGCCGAGGCGCCGCCGCTGCGCGCCATGCTGGACCGCGGTCTCACCGTCGCGGCGGGCACCGACGCCACCCGGGTCTCGTCCTACAACCCGTGGGTCGCGCTGCACTGGCTGGTCTCCGGCCGGGCGGTCAGCGGCAGGCGCCTCGCGGCCGGGCACAACCGGCTCAGCCGCGAGCAGGCCCTGGAGCTCTACACGCTGGGCGGGGCCCGCCTCACCGGCGAGGAGGACGTCAAGGGGCGCCTGACGGTGGGCGGTTACGCCGACCTCGCGCTGCTCAGCGCCGACTACTTCACCGTGCCCGAGGCCGACATCCCGCACATCGAGTCCGTCCTCACGGTCGTCGGCGGACGCATCGTCCACGGCGCCCAGGAGCACCAGGGCCTGGCCCCGGAGCTGCCCGCCGTGTCGCCGTCCTGGAGCCCGGTCACGCGGTTCGGCGGCTACCACGCCACCCCCGCGCCCGGCCTGGCCGGCGTCCACCAGGCCGAGGGCGTGCTGGAGGCCGTGGCGGCCTCCGGCGAACAGCACGCCTGGCGCGCGGCCCGCGGTCTCGCCCTCCCCGGGCAGCCCCCGGTGCCGGTGGACCCCTGCTTCTTCTGACACCCGCACCCGGGCGTCGGCACGGGGGGCACCGCCGGATCCGGGCGGTGCCCCCGCCTCCCCGGTCCCCGCGCTCACCTCCCCCCCACCCACGTCCCTCGGCACGAGGAGCCTTCGTGACCACGCCGACAGCCGGTTCCCGCACCGCGCCCGCTCCACAGCCGCCCGCTCCACAGCCGCCCGGGGCGCACATCCACGACCGCCACCCGCTGGCCCTGGCCCTGTTCGGCCTCACCCTGGTCAGCGGTCTGATCGACGCGGTGAGCTACCTCGGGCTCGGCCACGTCTTCACCGCCAACATGACCGGCAACGTCGTCGTCATCGCCTTCGCCCTCGCCGGGGCGCCCGGGTTCTCGGTCGCCGGCTCGCTGGCCTCCCTCGCGGCCTTCCTCCTCGGCGCGCTGCTGGCGGGCCGGATCGCGACGGCGAACGCCGGCCCCCGGCGGCCCCGGCAGCTGCGGACGGCCTTCGTCCTGGAGGTCGCGCTGCACGCGGCGGCCGCCGTCGTGGTCTTCGCCCGGGGTGCGGAGGGGGCCGCACAGTACGTCGTGATCGCGCTGCTCGCGCTGGCGATGGGCATCCGCAACGGGACCGTGCGCGGCCTCGGCGTGCCGGACCTCACCACCACCGTGCTGACGCTGACGCTGACCGGACTCGCCGCGGAGTCCCGGCTCGCCGGTGGCGCCGCTCCCCGTCAGCGCAGGAGGATCCTCTCCGTCGTCACCATGCTCGCCGGCGCCGGACCGGGGGCGGTCCTCGTGCTGCACGGACAGCTCGCCTGGGCCCTGGTGGCCAGCGCCGTCCTGGCCGGCGCCACCCTGCTGCTCTACCGCGAGTGAGTCGACGACTCGGCCTCGTCCAGAGCCGGCGGGGGCTCCGCACCCGCGGCGCGGCGGGTCTGCACGGGGATCCCGGCCGGCTGCGCGGCGCCCCCCGACCGGGGCCGGCCCCGGTCGGCCGGGGCCGGATCGGGATCAGGTGGGGCGGCAGGGGCGTTGGCCACCTCGCGGAGGAGGGAGAGCAGGAGCTCCTCGTAGGTGGAGAGGGGGCGGGCGACGGTCCAGTTGGCGGTGACCGTGCGGGGCGTCGGGCCGGGGTGGACGCGGAGTTCGGCCAGGACGCCGTGAAGGAGCTCGAAGCGGACCGAGCGCCGGGGGACCAGGCTGATGCCCAGGCCGATCCGGACGGCTTCCCGGACGCTCTCCGTGCCCCACAGGTCGAGGGTGCGCGCGCCGACGAGGTCCCAGGTGTGCAGGAGCTCCAGCAGCTGCCGCCGGGTCTGGGAGCCCGGTTCGAGGAGGAGGAAGGACTCGGCGGAGAGGTCCGCCGGTGTGACCTCCTGACCGGCCAGCGGGTGGTCGGGCGCGCAGATCAGCAACATCTCGTCGCTGGCGAGCTCCTCCGACTCGTACCGCCCCGGGGGCAGCGGGCCGTCGGCCACGCCGACGCCGATCCGGCCCTGCTGGAGGGCGCCGGCCAGGCACTCGGGGCTGTTGACGACCACGGTGAACAGCCCGTCGGGTTCGCGCCGCCGCAGTTCGCGCATGACCGCCGGCAGCAGGTAGTCGCCCACGGCGGCCGTGCTGCCGACCACCAGGCGCTCGTTGGGCCACCGCGCGGCCGCCTGGACGGCGCCGACGGCGTGGTCGGCGAGCGCCAGCATCTCCTTGGTCTGGGCGAGCAGGACCCGGCCGGCGGGGGTGGGGCGGATCTTCGGGCCGGAGCGGTCGACCAGGACGGTCCGCAGCGACGCCTCGAGGTTCTGCACCTGCTTGGAGACCGACGACTGGCTCAGGAACAGCACCTGGGCCGCCGCGGAGAACCCACCACATTCGATGACCTTCGCGAAGATCGCCAGCTGGTTCAGGTTGAGTCGCATCACGGCCCCGATCGCGTGAATGTGGTGCAGGGCATTAGGGCCTGGGGGCCGTGCGGCAGACGTCCGCAGTTCCTGCCGTCCCCCGGTGGGGGCCACAGCCTACAAGCAACCGGGAGAATACCTGTTCGGTCGGCACAATTGCCTTGCCGGACCGGCGTTCGTCGATTCGAGGGCTGAACGGGACGGTCGACGCTTCGCCGGTGATCCCTCCTGATCGGACCGAAGCGGTCGGTGATCATGGTTATGTGATGGCAAGTCAGATGTGATCGGGGATGAATTCGCGATCGATCCGGCTCGGTTGTGAGGACTTTGTGCGATCGGGGTCCCGGGGGTGAGGGTGCGCGTACGACCATCGTACGGTCGCCGGGTCGTGTACGTGCGGCCCTTGCGGGGCGGTGTCGACGGCGGCCGTTCGGGGGTGCGGGGCGCGGCTCGGAAGATAACGGATCGATAACGTGGCGGGACGGAACCTCCTGCGGCCCATCTCTAAACATGTCCGGCCCGGTCGGGTCGGGGATTCGAGAGAGAGGGGTGTCGCCATGCGGGAAGCATGCTCCGGCAGCAGGTCGCCGGTGCCGACTCCGTACGAACTCTTCGTGCTGGGGCGGGGTGCCGGCGGAACGGTCGCCACCGGGTCGCGGTGCGTCGGGTCGCGTCCCGCCCGGCCCGTCCGGGTCGGCGTGCTCTCGAGGGGTTCCGGTGGCGGGAACTGTCTCGACGCCGCGGGAAGGGGGCCGCGATGAGCGACCTCGCCCTCCCGGGGGCCGTCGGTCGCCGGGAACCCGTACAGCGCCGCCTCGCCGGTCACGCCGGCACGACGAGTCGCAGCGGCGCGGCGGGCCAGAGCGGTGCGGTGAGCCGTGGCGGCGCGGTCGGTCGCGGTGGCACCGTGAGCCGCGGCGGCGCGGTGGGCCAGGGCGGCACGGTGGGCCACGGTGGTACGGCCGTCGGCCGGGCCGGCACGGCAGGCCGAAGTGGCGTGACGGGCCACGGCGGCACGACGGGTCGTCAAGGCGCGGCGCGACACGGCGACACGATGGGGCGGACCGGCGCAGGTCACGGTCCCCGCGGTGGCCGGGGGCGCACCCAGCCGACCACGGTCCAGGCGGTGGCGCTGTACTCGTCTCCCGGGACGCCGCCGCCGGGACTCTCCGGCGCGGAGGTCGTCGCCGGCACCAAGGGGACGCTCCCCTACCTGCTGATCCCGGACCCGCTGCCGGGCATGCCCCGGGCGCTCGCCCTCTGGTTGGAGGGGCGGACCGCCGTGGTGGGGCCGGCCGTACCGGTCGAGGACGCGGTGGTCTCGCTCGGCTGGGCCCGCAAACTGCTGACGATGGTGCCGCAGGGAGCCTCCGCCGGGATCCACTTCGTCGAGGACCACCTGGCGACCCTCATGCTCTTCCAGGACCCGCTGCTGGCGAGCCACCTCTCCGCCAAGTGGCTCGGACGCCTCGCCGACATGACGCCGCAGCAGCGGCAGTGGACGGAGGAGACGCTGCTCGCCTGGCTGGAGGGTGGTGGCACGCTCCCGGCCGCCCGGCTGCTCCGCATCCATCCGCAGGCCGTCCGGAACCGGCTGCGCAACCTGGAGAAGGTGTTCGGCAGCGGTCTGCGCGACCCCCGGGCCAGGTTCGAGCTCCTGCTGGCGCTGAAGATCCAGATCATGGCGTCCGAGTACGCCCGCCTGCGCCGCAGAGCGGGGATGCTCTCCCTGCTCCAGACCACGGGGCCCCATCGGAACCTCCGGACGAACGGGCACTGAGCCCTTCCGCCGGTGCCGGCCGGTCGCGTGCCGGCGAGGCGCGGCACCCGGCGCGTACGGCCCCCGGGGCCGTACCCACTCTCGTCTCCCGGCCGGGCCGGGTGGGTGCCTGCCCGTGACACCACCGCGGTGTGCGGCTCGTGCAGTCGCCCGCGACCAAGCCCGTCATGCCGTCCCCGAGCCCATGTCGTCCCAGAGCCCGTCATGCCGTCCCCGATCCGGCCCGTCGCGCCGTGCGTCGCGCCGTGCGTCGCGCCGCCGGCGCTCCCCTCCGGGGTGGTGCCGGGCGTGCGGATCCGGGCCGTCCCCTCGTGGCAGTCGAGCGTCACTGCCGCGTCATCCCCTCGTCGGCCGCGCCGTCCGTGGACCGCCGCGCGTGGACCAGTCCCGCGCAGGCCACCGGAAGGCCACCCCGGACCCGTTCCGGTGGCTCCCGCGCGGCCCTGATCCTCCGGGTGCGGTGGAGGAAGAACCCCCATGTCATCTTTGCGGAAGAAGCGCGGACCGGGTGGTGCCGCCTACGGCCTCCCCCTGGTGAGCCGCGTCCCGAGGTCGTCGGCCACCGTCCTGATCATCGTCGCGATGATCCTGACCGCGGCGGCCCTGGTGTACCCCGTGGCGAAGTCGGCCGGTGCCTATCGCAGCGCCCCGGTGAGCGACGACCAGGAAGTGGTGCAGACGCCGACCGGGCCGCTCACCGCCCTCGACCGCGACTTCGTAAAGCGGGTGCGGCTGGCCGGGCTGTGGGAGATCCCCGCGGGCCGGATGGCCCTCGCGAAGGGCACCAGCCCCGAGGTCAAGGTGGCCGGCCAGCACCTGATCGACGGACACACCGACCTCGACCGGGCGGTCCTGACCGCCGCCCAGACGCTGAACCAGAACGTGCCCACCGAGCCGTCGGCCCAGCAGCAGGGCTGGCTCAGGCAGTTGGAGGCCGCGCAGGGGCCGGAGTTCGACGAGCTCTTCGCCAACCTCCTGCGCAGTGCCCACGGCCAGGTGTTCGCGGTGCTGGCCCAGGTGCGGGCCGGCACCCAGAACTCCACGGTCCGGGACCTGGCCAACACGGCCAACGGCACGGTGCTCGACCACATGAACGTCCTGGAGGACACCCGGCTCGTCAAGTTCGACAAGCTCAGCCCGCCGCCGTCCGGTTCGGCCGCTCCGCCTGCGAGCCGCCCACCGGCGCCCGCCGGATCGACCCGTTAGACGACGACCCGGCCGAGGGCTGTCCGCGGCCTGCCCGGCAGGCCCGATCCCGTCTGAGGAGTGTGAAGAACATGAAGTCCCATAAACGTGGCACGTCGAAGAGAAGGGCCGGCGCCCTGCTGCTGGCGGTGGTCCTGGGCACCGGTGCGGTGGGAACGGTGGTGTCGGTCGCCTTCGCCGGTCAGCGCCAGTCGAGCTCGAAGTCGGCGTCCCCCCAGGTCGGCACCGTCGCCTGCGCCGACGCCGGGGTGGCCCTGAACGAGGTGCCGGAATCCTCCCAGGAGGCGGTGGACAAGAACCTCGCCGACCTCGACGTCCAGGTGGCGGACGCGTTCAGCCGACTGGCCGCGCCCGCTCCGGGCGACAACGAGAAGCGCGTCATGGACGATCTCGCCGGCAAGCGCGCGGAAACCCTGAAGAAGCTGTCGGACAGCGCCGGTCCGGACTCCGGTCTGCCGAAGGACCTCTCGGGCATGGCACGGTGCACGGTCCGGAACGACCTGGTGGTCCAGGACGCGGCCAAGGGGTTCAGCGCGGACGGCATGGGCGGCGCCGTCGCCGAGACCAAGGCCGCCGCGCAGGTGAAGTCCCTCTCCAAGAACAAGAACGGGTTCGTCGACATCCGGAACGTTTCCCCGAACGTCTCCGCGCCCGCCAAGAAGGGGTCGGCCACCGGCTCCTTCACCTCCCGGTGCGGGCGCAACGAGAACCGCCACCTCAACCCCGACAACGTGATCGTCGCCCCCGGCGTGAGCAACGGCGCGCACCACATGCACGACTACGTGGGGAACGTGGCCACGGACGCGTTCTCCTCCAACGCCAAGCTCGCCGCGTCGGGCACCACCTGCTCCAACGGCGACGGATCGGCGTACTACTGGCCCGTCCTGCGCGTCTTCGACGGCACCAACGAGAAGGACGCCAAGGCGCCCGGTGGCGGCAAGGACAAGAACGTGGGACGGATCCTGCAGCCGGCCGAGGCGAACATCACGTACACCTCGACCGTCGGGAACCAGGTCCAGCCGATGAAGCAGTTCCTGCGCATCCTCACGGGCGACGCCAAGGCCTTCACCAACGGGCCGGCGAACGCCCACGCGTCCTGGAGCTGCACGGGCTTCGAGAACCGCCAGGTCGTCGACAAGTACCCGATCTGCCCGAAGGGGAGCCGGGTCGTGCGGACGCTGAAGTTCCCGGACTGCTGGGACGGCAAGAACATCGACAGCGCCAACCACCGGACGCACACCGCCTTCTCCAACGCTTCGGGCGCGTGCCCGAAGAACTTCAAGGTGATCCCCCAGCTGGTCGAGCGCGTCGCCTACGACGTGCCGGCCGGGGTCCGGTTCGCGGTCGACAGCTTCCCCGAGCAACTGCACAACCCGATCACCGATCACGGTGACTTCATCAACAACATGAGCAAGAACCTGCAGGACCAGATGGTCAGTTGCATCAACCAGGGGCGTCGCTGCGGGTGACCCGCCCCTCCGGGGCCGGCCCGCGCCGGCCGGTCCCGGAACCAGGTTCGACAGCAGGTTCAGGACGAGGCCGGAGGGCTCAGCAATGGTGAGAGGGCAGAGGCGGCGGTCGCGGCGGTTCGGCCCGGTGCCGCGGAACGCCGAGCGGCCCGGTCGGTCGCGCGCGGCGGCCGAGGGCGAACAGCCCGCGGAGGGCGGTCGCAAGCGGTTGGGTCCGTGGTCGTTCCTGCCGCTGTTGGCGGCGGGGCTGGCGGTGACGGCCGTCGTCGTGGACCCCAGACTGCAGGCGTTCCTGACGTTCGCCGTCGGTGTGCTGGCACTCGTGTCGTTCACCTCCGCGGTCCTGTGGGGCCTGGCGGCGACCGACCGGCTGGTCCTGAGCCCGTCGCACCGGCTCGTCGCGCAGGCCGTCCACCGGACGCTGGGCGTCGCGGGCGTCGTCTTCCTGGTCCTGCACGTCTGGATGAAACTGATCGTGGGACAGATCGGCGCTCTCGCGGCCTTCGTGCCGTTCGCCGACCCGGTCAAGCCGGTGGTCTTCGGACTGGGGACCGTCGCCGGGTACCTGTTCCCCGCGGTGGCGCTGGCCGGGGCGGCCCGGAGCAGGCTCGCCCGATCGGGTGACGCGCGCCGGTGGAGGGTCATCCACCTGTGCTCGTACCCGGCGTGGGGAGCGGGCCTGGTCCACGGCCTGCAGTCGGGCCGGGTCGCGGCCCCCTGGGTGGTCGTGCTGTACGGCGTGGCCGTCCTGGGCGTGGCAGGCGCGCTCACGGTCCGGCTGCTCCTCCAGGACCGTTCCGGCCCGCGCCAGGCCCCCGTACGGCCGCTCCCGCCGGACGCCGGTGGGGCCTCCGAGGCCACCACCCAGCGCCTGCCGGTGGTCGGGGGGCAGACCGCGGCGGCCGAGCCGGGCCTGGCCGTGGGCCGGGGCTTCGCAGCCGGGCCGGGCCTGGCCGGAGCCGGCGTCGGACTCGGGGTCGGAGTCGGGGTGGGAGCCGGCATCGGTGCCGGTGCCGGTGCCGGAGTCGGACGTCGGCGGCAGGGCGCGTGAGCGGCTACCCCCCACCCGTCCTCTGGTTCGGACGGCCGGTCCTGTTCGCCGGCCTGGAGAGCCTGTACCGGGTCGACTACCGCTCGCACCTCCTGGTCCACGGCCAGCTGCCGGCGCTGGGCGCGGAGGAGTTGGCCGAGCTGGCCGAGAACGTGGACCTGCGCGGCCGCGGAGGTGCCGGATTCCCCTTCGCCCGGAAGATCAGGGCGGTCGTCAAATCGGCCGCCCGGCGCCGCACCACGCCGGTCGTGGTCGTCAACGGAACGGAAGGAGAACCGAGTTGCCTGAAGGACACCACGCTGATCCTGCGCGCCCCGCACCTCGTGGTGGACGGTGCGCTGATCGCGGCCACCGCGCTGGGCGCGGAGCGGGTGGCGATCGGCGTCACCAGGGCCGACACCGAGGAGTCGCTGCGCCAGGCCCTCGCCGAACGGAGGTCGGTGAAGCCGCCGGTGGAGGTGGTACGCCTGCCCGAGCGGTTCGTGACGGGGGAGGGGAGCTCCCTCGCCCGCGGCATCACCAACGGGATCGCCCTGCCCCGGGGAGGCGGCGTGCGCACCAGCGACAGCGGTGTCGGGGGAGCCCCCACGCTGCTGTCCAACGCCGAGACGTACGCCCAGCTCGCCGTGGCCGCCCGCTGGGGTGCGCTGGCCTACCGGGAGAACGGCCTCCCCGACGAACCCGGCACCGTCCTGCTCACCATCGCCGGCTCGACCGTGGTGGAGACCCCCACCGGGGTGCCGCTGGAGACCGTCCTGGCGGCGTGCGAGCTGGACATCGGACAGGGCGTGCTGGTCGGCGGGTACCACGGGAAGTGGCTGACGCCCGACGCGGCCCGCCAGGCGGTGATCTCCCGCCAGTCCTTCCAGCGCCTCGGAGGGGCGCTGGGTGCCGGGGCGATCCTGCCGCTGCCGGAGACGACCTGCCCGCTGTGGGAGGTCGTCCGGATCTCCCGCTGGATGGCGGACGAGACGGCCGGCCAGTGCGGTCCCTGCTACCTGGGGCTGCCCGATCTGACCTCGGCCCTGGAGGACCTGGTCCGCGGCGGCGGGCAGCGCGCGCTCGACCGGGTGCAGGCCGGCATGCGGGCGGTCACCGGACGGGGGGCGTGCAGCCACCCCGACGCCGCCGCCCGGTTCGTGGCCTCGTCCCTGGCCGTGTTCGACGACGACCTGGTCGCGCACTCGTACCAGGGCGGCTGCGGTCGGCCGTCGCAGGACGTCCTGCCGCTGCCGGAGGTGGAGAGTGCCGGCTCCATCGTCGTCGACTGGACGCTCTGCGAGGCGCACGGCCTGTGCACCGGCGTCCTGCCCGACGTCATCCGGCTGGGGCCGGACGGGTTCCCCGCCGCCGCCGTGATGCCCGTACCCGCGAGGCTGCTCTCCCAGGCGGCGCGCGCCGTCGACCGGTGTCCCGCGCTCGCGCTGCGGATGCAGTGAGGCCGCCACGGCGGTGCCCGTGTCGCTCGTCGGAGCGGCGGACCGATCGAGAGGTTCCGGAGGGCTATCGACCCTGACATCCGCGTCCCGTGTCCGGTGCCCGGCGCTCGCCGCCGGACCGGATCACCGGGGACGCACAGATCCACGGAAGGCCAGATTCCACCGATGGAAAGGCAAGGAACATGTTGACGAAGCGATACGGACTGGCCGGGCTCTGTGTCCTGTTGGTCGGGCTCGTGGTGATGGCCCTGTGGGGCAGCATGAGCAGCAGCGCCAAGACGCCGTCCGGCTCCGGCCAGCTGGTCGGAGCGCAGGACGCCGCGCCGGCCGGTGGCGGGTCCTACGGCTCGTACGGCTCCTACGGGAGCTCCGGTGGATCGCCGTCCGCCGGTGCGTCGGCGGGTGCGGGTGCATCGGCGGGTGCCTCGGCGGGCTCGTCGGCCGGTGCTTCGGCGGGCGAGGGCAAGGCCGGGGGAGCGCTGACCGTGCGCACCGACGCCAAGCTCGGCATGGTGGTCACCGACAGTGAGGGCTTCACCCTCTACCGGTTCGACAAGGACATGGCCAAGCCCCCGATGTCCAACTGCAACGACGGCTGCGCCAAGACCTGGCCGCCGGTCGCCAAGGAGGGCTCGACCGCGGGGACCGGGATCGAGGCGGGCATGCTCGGCGAGGTCACCCGGGCCGACGGGACGAAGCAGCTCACGCTGGGCGGCTGGCCGGTCTACCGCTACGCGCAGGACTCCGCGGCCGGTGACACCAAGGGCCAGGGCGTCGGCGGCGTCTGGTTCGCCCTGGCGCCCGACGGCAAGAAGGCGGCCGCCGCGGCCGCCGGTGCGTCGGCCTACCCGTCGGAGACGGCCGGCGCGGCGTCGAAGCCCCAGCCGGCCCAGCCGGCCCCGGGCGGGGCCCAGGTCTCCGTGACCACCAACGCGCAGCTCGGCCAGATCGTCGTGGACGCGCAGGGCATGACGCTGTACCAGTACGCTAAGGACCCGTCCTGGCCGATGAAGTCCATGTGCGAGGGCCAGTGCGCGATGACCTGGAAGCCGGCGCCGGCCGTCGACCCGAGCCAGGTCAAGGGCGTGGACCCGAAGCTGATCGGCAAGATGCAGCGCAGCGACGGCAGCTGGCAGCTGTCCATCAACTGCAAGCCCGTCTACACCTTCGCGGGCGACAAGGCCCCCGGTGACGCCAACGGGAACGGCAAGGACAACCTGTGGTCGGCCGTGAACCCCGCCGGGAAGCCGGTGACCGGTAAGTGATGCCCTGGGACTCCACCGTGGCGCCCGTCCGGCCGCGGCAGAAGGCACGCCGCCGGCTCCAGTGGCTCGGGATGACCGTCCTGCTCGCCCTGGGTGTCATCGAACTGATGGGTGGGACCGGCGGGTTGTTCGCTCTGCCACGCGCATCGGCCGGCGTCGGCGGCGCCTCGGTGGAGGACCTGGCCAAGCGGATCGGCTGTACGGCGGACATCACCGCCGACACGGCGGACCTCCGCCAGGGGCTCTGCAGCCTCGGGGAGGACGAGGTGTGGATCGCCACCTTCCCGACCACCGGGGCCCAGACGGTCTGGACGTCGGGGGCCGAGGAGTACGGCGGGTCGTACCTGGTGGGTGACCGGTGGGTGGTCGTCCTGTCGGACACCACCGCGGACTTCCTGCACCAGAAGCTGGGCGGGGTGGTCACGAACGGCACCGACCACGCCGGGCACGCCGACCAGGGCGACCGGAGCGGTCACGGTGACCACGGTGACCACGCCGACGAGGGCGGCCGCGGCGACCACGGCACAGGGGAAGGTGCCGGTGACGGGGCCGGCGAGGGCGCCGGTGCGGACCACGGCTCCGGTGCCGACCAGGACGGGCGCGGTCCGTCCGGTCTCGGCTGACCTCGGCGATCGACCGATCGGGCGGTGGCGATGCCACGCAGACTCCCCGGGCCAGGCCCGGGGAGTCTGCGTGGCATCGCCACCGCCGTCGTGGTCCGGGGCTCCGGGCCGGTGGTGAGGAGGTGAACGGCGATGATTCCCACGAGGAGCAGGGCGGGGTCGGGTCGCGAGGGCGGGGCGCCGTCGACGGGCGGCCGCGGGCCCGGACGTCCACGCCGGAGGCCGGCCGGCGTGCCGGCACCGCCGGGTGGACCGTCGGGCCCGGGGTGGCGGCGTGGGGGACGTCGGTGGCGGTGGCGGGGGCGGGCCCAGGGGTAGGGGTGTAGCAAGGGCGTTGGGGGCGTAGGAGTGGGCGGGGAGCGGGCCAGGCCCGGGGAGGCCCGCGTCGCCCGGGCGCCGGTGGGGAGAGCGTGACGTACCGCCGGCCGACCGGGCGGCAGCGCCCCAGGCGCCCGGCCCGGCCCGTACCGGGGGTCTTGGCACGGTCCTCGGGCGCCGACGTCGGGCGCTTCGGGGGCCTCCGCCCCGCCCGGGGGCCGGAAGACGCGGAGGCCCTGCGACAGGCCCCCGGCGGGCGCTGTACGGCCGGCGTCGGTCCGGTCGTCCGCCGGACCCGCACCGACCGCCGGGCGTCCCTCCGGTCGCCCGGGGCGGCCGCGCCGTCCGCATGTCGGGAGGCGCTTCCCCGTGCACCGCCCGCGCAGTGCCGGCAACCCGTCGCCCAACCCGTCGCCCAACCCGTCGCCGGCAACCCGTCGCCGGCAACCCGTCCGGCGGTCCGGTCCGCGTGGTCATGGCGCCCGGCGCCCCAGTTTCTTTGGCACGGGCGGGAGTTACCGCCCGGTTTCCCCGTCGGCCTCCGCTGCGCCGGCCACGCCGCCGTGCGCGCCGTGCGCATGCGCGCGCACGATGCGTCGACCACCGCGGGCCGAACGCGGCGTCGTGGGGTGCGTCCGGCGGCGCGACACCTCCCGATGACGTGTACCCGCTCGTCCGTCACGGCGCCATCGGTTGCATCACGCTACGGATTCGGAACATGCCAAACCCGAATTGGCATTTCTGTTACGCACCGGACTTCGCCCGCGGGCCGGGGCTGGTGGGACCGGTGGGGTCTGCGCAGACACGGGCCGCCGGGCGGCCCGGCCCCCGCGGACACCGCTCGGCGGGCGTCGCCCGCTATTCGGTTTGGGAATGGGCGGGCGGGCGGCGGGCACGGAGACGATTGCCGGAACGCCGTCCGGCTGGTGTGCTGTGGACCACCCTCCCCCGCCTCCCCGACGGCGCGGCAGCCGTCCGTCACCGGTGTCGCCGACCCGGGCAGGCCGAGGGCATCGACATCGTCACGTCCCCCGCGACCGGGCGCCCCCGCGCCAGGCCGCCCAAGAGCCGCCAGGTGCAGTGCCGCGCCTGACCCGCTCGCCGACAACCGAGCCCCGATCTCCCCCGGCCCCGTGAGGCCGCCGTACCCCCCGGTGCGCGCGACCGTCCCACCACGGGGCAACCAGACCTGAGGAGAACACCTTGACCGTGCGTTCCGACGACTACGGACTGGGTCTGAGCACCTTGAGCGACATCGAGCTCTCCGCGGTCCTTCCCGCCGCGACCGCCAGCGACACCTCCCGTGTCGGAGCCGTGATGGCCGAGGTCTTCACCCGCCACCACGGCGCGGTGCTGGCCTACGCACGCGGCTACTGCCGCGACCCGCAGACCGCCCAGGACCTCGCCGCCGAGGCCTACGCCCGCACCTACGTCTCGGTGTCCCGCGGCCACGGACCGCGCCACGCCTGGCGCCCGTACCTGATGGCCTGCGTCCGCCGCACCGCGATGGAGTGGAGTAGGCACTTCACCCGGCGGGTGCTGCTGCCGGAGGACTTCGAGACCTGGGTCGAGCACCTCGCCGGCGACGCGGAGACCGAGGCCGCGCTGCTCGCGACCGAGGAGACCGCCCTGGTCGCCAAGGCCTACCGCTCCCTGCCCGAGAGGTGGCAGGTGCTCCTCTGGCTCACCGTGGTGGAGGGCGAGCCGGCGGCCGCCGTCGCGCAGCGGATGGGGATGACGCCGAGCGGCGTGCGCTCCCTCGCCGCGCGGGCCCGGGAGGGGCTGCGCGAGGCCTACCTGCGCGAGGACGTGGACGAGGGCGCCGAGCCGGAGTGCCGCTACTTCACCGCCCGGCTGGCCGAAGCCATCCGGCGCCCCGGCCGGCGGCGCGGCCCCGAACTGGCCCGGCACCTGGAGAACTGCGAGGGCTGCGCCCGGGTGGCCGGGGAGGTCGAGCGCGCCAACCACCTTGCGGTGGCGGCGGCTTCGACCGCTCCGGGCCCGGAGGCCGCACGCCGCCGCCGCCTCTCCGCCCGCCGGCGGTGAGGCGGCGTCCGCGACCCGCGCCCGTCCGCGTGCTGCGGCAGGGCGTCGCCGTCCACCGCACGCGCCGTCCTCCCGGGCCGCCGGAGTGCGGCGTTCCGGGAGGAACGTTCCGGGCGGACGGTCCCCGCGAAGCGGGGGCGCCGGCTCCCCTCCGCACCGTCCCGGCGGACGCCGAGACGCTGCTCGCCGCCACCCGCACCGCCGCCGAGGCGGCCGAAGTCCCGGTCAGCAGTGCCTGCCGGGAGCGGGGAGTCGGCGAGCAGGTCGGGGCGGAACGGGTTCGCACGGCGGTGTCGGAGCGGGGATTGCCCGGTGCCGCGCGATCGTCGGTGCGCGGCACCGGGCATTCTCGTCAGCCCCGGAACGTCAGCAGCTGATCAGGCCCTTGAAGTGCCCGATCTGGGCGAACAGCCGACTGTAGGCCGTCTGGCCGGGCTGGATCGTGTAACAGGTCGGGTCGGTGCGGTCCGTGTAGACGACCTGGACCCGCTGCTGGGTGCTGCAGTTGTTGGTGACGTCCACCCAGACGGTGACCAGGAACTTCTCCTGGGCCACAACGCAGCTGGGAACAGTCGTGGTCGTGGTCGTCGCCGCGCTGGCGACCCCCTGGCCGGCCGCCATCAGGGCCAGTCCGCCCATGGCCACACCCGCGGCACTCATGAATCGGCGCATCGTTGGCGCTCCTCTCGGTCATCGGATATCCGCGGCAACTCCGCCCGGTCGCCGTGCTGTTCATTGAACGTCGGGATCCGGTGACGCGAGGTGTGCGCCGAATAATCTGACATGTTCCTGCACGGATCGTTTGTCATTGGTGATTCCCCTGCCCGGTAGGGGTGTTCATGGTGGCGGCGGGGTCGGGGCGGACTGTCCGCGAGTCGCGTGGGTGGGGACCGGAATAGATGACGGTTAGTCATGACGGCGCGATCGCGGCAGAATCACGCGCACGAGTTCTGCAGATCCGCCGTGCCGCTACCTCCTGGTCGCGTCCGGGGTCCGTCGGCCGCGCAGCTCGTCGCGCAGCCGGCGCATGCCCTCCTCGAAGTCGATCCGCGGGCGGTACCCGAACTCGGAGCGGAGCCGTTCGCTGGAGAACCCCTGCTCGGTGGTCATGAGTTCCACCGCGAGCCTGGTCAACGGCGGGCTCGACTTCAGGCGGAGCTTGCAGTGGGCGGCCTCGACCGCCCACGCCGCGGCGTACGCGGCACGTCGGGGGATCGGGACGAACCGGGGCTGCGGCAGGCCCGCGATCTCGGCCAGGCGCTCGAAGTAGGTCTGCCAGCCGACCGGGGAGTCGTCGGTGATGTTGAAGGCCCGGCCCACGCTCCGCTCGTCCGAAGCGAGGAGCAGGATCGCGTCCACCGCGTTCGACACCTGGGTGAGTCCGGCGGAACGGTTCGCCGGGATCAGCGGGGTGCCCTCGCGCAGCAACCTCAGGGCCTCGTCGACGAAGGTCTTCGACCGGGGCCCGTACAGGTTGGCCGGACGGACCACGACGGTGGGCAGGTCGTTGCGCTCGACGAACTGCCACAGCAGCTCCTCGGCCTCGATCTTGGTGTCGCCGTAGCGGAAGCCGCGCCGGCGCAGCGGCGCGCTCTCGTCGACGACGCGGTCCGGGTGGCCGTACACGTCCGTCGAGCTGACGTGGACGAAGCGCCCCACCCCGGCGGCGGCGGAGGCCGCCAGCAGGTTCTGCACGGCGGTGACGTTGGCCGCGCGGAACTCGCCCCAGGTGCCCCAGTCCTTGACCATCGCGGCGCAGTGGAAGACCCGGTCGAAGCCCGCGACGCGGCGCACCAGCGAAGCGCGGTCCAGGAGGTCGGCCTCCACGACGCCGACCCCGAGCCGGTCGAGGTGACTGCGGTCGCTGGACCTGCGGACCAGGGCGGTCACCTCCTCGCCGGCGGCGAGGAGGCCCTCGACGAGATGGCTGCCCAGGAACCCGCTGGCCCCGGTCACCAGGTTTCGCATGTCTTGTCCTTCGTCGCAAGCACGGGTGGACCCGGCGGCCGCCCGGGACCGCGGGGTGCACCCGTTCACGGATACGTCAGGAGTGCTTCGCCCAGGTGCCGCCGATCCCGCGGATGAGGGAGGGGACCACCAGCGTGCGGCGGAAGGGAGTGATCCCGGTCATGTAGGCCTTGCCGAGCAGGCCGTTGGGCTTGACGAGCGCGGCCATCTCGCCGCGGTAGCCGCCCGTCCCGCTGGGGACCCAGCCGATGTGCATCAGCAGGTGGCAGGTCCGGTTGGCCATCTCGGCCACGTACTCGGTGTCGGTCTGGTAGACGGAACGGAGCGGTACCAGGGCGAAGTCCGGTCCACGCGGCGCCTCCAGGAGGTCGGCCGGCAACCGGTCGCGCACGGACGCCACCCGCCTGCCGACGCCGTCCTCCGCCTTGTCCAGACGGAGCAGCGCGCCGAGCCTCCAGCGGACCGCGAACAGGACGCGCATCACGGTCGCGGACATCTCGGAGTCGTCGTTCGAGGTGAACTGCTCCACCAGGCGCGGCAGATCGTCCGGCCCGCCCGGCGTCGGCAGGGCCCACACGTCCTCCAGGACGAAGTCCTCGGTGAACTCGTGGATCCGCCAGGGCCGGGCGGTGTACAGCTCGTTCGGAACCCTCATGCAGTGAGAGCCTTCCCCTTGCGTGCTCGGAGCGCCATACGAGCACCGTACTCGGGCATGGTGGTGATCCCGCGGTGGTGCACGCGCTCGGGCGTCATGTCGGGGCGGTCCAGATCGAAGTGGGAGAGGATCACGCGCAGCACGCTCTTCATCTCGTCGATCGCGATCTTGTCGCCGAGGCAACGGGTGATGCCACCGCCGAAGGGGATCCAGGCGCTGGTGTCCAGCTTGACGTCGAGGTAGCGCTCGGGGCGGAAGGCCTTGGGTTCCTGGAAGTTGTGCGGATCGGTGCTGACCAGGTGGGAACTCGCCCACACGATGTCGCCGGGCTCGTAGTAGACGCCGCCGATCTGGATCGGCTTCATCACCTCGCGGGGCATGATCAGCGGCAGCGGCGGCCGGATGCGGAGCACCTCGTAGCAGACCGCCTCGAGGTAGGCGTCGGTCTCGCCGGCGTCGATCTCCTCCCGCAGGCGGGCCAGCTCGACGGGGAACCGGCTCAGGTACTCCAGTGCCCAGGCGAGGGACGACACGGTGGTCTCCGTGCCGGCGAGGAACAACGTCATGATCTCGTCGCGGAGTTCGACGTCGGTGAGCTTGCGGCCGTCGACCTCCATGCTGAGCATCGTCGACAGCAGGTCGTCACCGAGCTCGCCGATCTCGCGGCGCTCGGCGAAGGCTTCGAAGAGCAGCTCGTCTGCGCGGGCGCGGTGCTTCAGGAACGGGGCCAGGCCGGTGCCGGGGATCGACTTGATCAGCCAGTTCGAGAAGCCCGACATCTGCTCCAGGGGGATGGCCGCCGTCATGTACTTGTTCAGGTCGACGACACCCATGATCTCCTCGAACAGCTCGCTCCAGCACGAGGGGGTGACCTTGCCGAAGACGACCTCACGGATCACCTCGACGGTGAACCGGTGGATCACCGGGCGCAGCGACATCACCTTGTTCTGGGGCCAGTTGGGGATGTCGCGCTCCGCCATCTCGTCGATCGCGGCCCGGATCCGCTGGAACGCCGTGCCCTTGAAGCTGGGCATCAGCTCCTTGCGCCGGGCCTTGTGCTCGTCCTCCTCGAGGAAGGCGAGGCCGGTCCGGCCGAAGAACTTGTGGTTGACGTCGTTGCCGTTGCTGGTGTGCAGGACGTCGGGGGGCGCCAGGAACATCTCCTTGATGTCCCCCGGGTCGGAGATCACGTACATGTCGGGACCGGGCCGGAGCTGGAGCTTGAACCGGTGGCCGAGCTTGTCCCGGACCTTCTCGAGCCAGTCCGTCTGGTACTTCGTGAAGAGGTACGTCTGGAGGGCTCCGGGCGCCTTGGGCGCCGGGAGGTCGGCAGCCCGGATGGTGACCGGGGGGCGCCGGGCGGAGTGGTCGACCGGGCAGCGGGCGGCGTCGGGGGCCGATTCGGTAGTGCTCATGTCCGTCCCTGGGTGTCTCGGATCACTGCTGAGCGGGCGTCGGACGGGGCCACGGGGATGGTCCTGGCTTCGACCATTCCTGTGCCGCGAGCGGAAACGGTCCGACACCATGTAGAGCCCGCGCCCACGGCCGTGGATACAGCTCGCCGGAAGGCAGTTCGCCCCGCCCGCGGATGAGACTTCCTCGGGGTCGGCTCGTGCATCTATAGTCGTCGCGCACGGCGGTCCGGCAGGGTCGGCAGCTCCCGCGGTCGGGGAACGGGCCGCGCCCGCAAGGAGCGTGGAACCTTCAGAGGGGCTGCTGCGTCATGTTGAGCGGGACTCCTTCGGCGTGCTGGGGGAGCCGGGGCTGAGGTCCTCCGAGGGACAGGGCCGGGCGTCCCTGGGCGCCGAAGCACTGGAAGAGCGCCTTGGCGTTCTCGGTCACCCTCTCCGGGCAGCGCCCGACGGCATCCGAGAGCCTGCGGAGCACCGCTGCGTCCGGGGCCGCGTCCGTGTGGTCGTCGCTCGCATTCACTGGTCTCTCCGCTGGGTCGTCAGGGGTACGCGCAGGTGGGTGACCCTCGACACCGCGTTCGTCGGGGGGGCGCGGGTCCGGTGTCCGGGCAGGCGCGGGACGGGGGGCCGTACGGGCGGCGTGGGGACTCCGCGGTGAGCGGTCCGTACCCTTCGGCCGGCCGGCCAAACCGGTCGGGGTTCTCGCCCCGGCGTGGTTCGCAGCCCTGACGGCCGCACGGATCCGGCGACCGCACCGGTGGGGCGGCGCCCCGCCCGCACCGCCCGCCGGGCAACGGAGCTCCACCCCGGGCCGCCCGCGGGCGCATCGACAACATGCCCCCGATTAGCGGGAGTTGTCGTCCGTTCGGCGCGTCGTGCGCGTTCCGCCACCGCTCGCCCGGCGGCATCGTATACCGGCCCCGCGGTCGGCGGTCGATGCTCCGGTTTCTCGAACCCAGGTGTATCCAGCCGCTCCTCCGGCGGCTCTGTGCTGGTGAGGCGTGAGGCCGAGGCGGCCCGCACAGTGCCGGGCAGCCGCCGACGGAGGGTCGAGGTCCCGAATGACGTACGTTCCGCGTGAGTGCTCCTCGCGCCGCGAGCAGAGGGGTGTCAGTTGCTGAACCGAATCGCCGACCTCACGATCAACAGGCCCAAACGGGTACTCCTGATCACGCTCCTCGCGGCACTCGCCTTCGCGGCCCTCGGTGCCGGACTCACGTCGCGCGTCACCCTCGGGGGGTTCGCGAGCCCCGGAACCGAATCCGCGCGCGCCGCCAAGGCGCTGGAGGACCGGTTCGAGCAGGGGCCGCCCAACCTCGTCATCCTGGTGCAGGACGGGCGCGGGGTGGACGCCCCGGAGGTCGCCGCGGCCGGCACCCGACTCACCGAGAAGGTCGCCGCCGAGCCGGGCGTCAGCGACGTCGTCTCCTACTGGACGACGAAGTCGTCCGCGATGCGCGGCAAGGACCAGAAGCAGGCCCTGCTCCTGGGCCGCATCGTCGGTGACTTCGACACGATGCAGGAACGCGTGAAGGAGCTGCGGAAGACCTACTCCGGAACGGTCGACGGCCTCGACGTCAAACTCGGCGGCAGCGGCCTCATGTGGGTGGAGAACCTCGAAGCGGCGGCCGACGACTCGCTGAAGGCCGAGGCCTTCTTCATCCCCGTCGTGCTCGTCCTGCTGGTCCTGATCTTCGGCAGCCTCCGCGCCGCGTTCCTCCCCCTGGCCATCGCGATCACCACGACGTTCGTGGTGATGGGCCTGCTGTTCGCCATCACGTTCGTCCTGGAGATCGCGGACATGGTGACGATGATCACCACGTTCCTCGGCCTGGGGCTGGCCGTCGACTACAGCCTGCTCTTCATCACCCGCTACCGGGAAGAGCTCGCCGAGGGCAAGTCCGTACCGGACGCCGTCCGCACGACGATGCGCACCGTCGGACGGACCGTGCTCTTCTCCGCGACCACCCTGGCCGTGGCCCTCGGCTCCACGATGGCGCTGCCGTTCACCATGTTCCACTCCCTGGCCCTCGGCTCCGTCCTCACCGGCCTCACGGCCGCCGCCACCACCCTGACCATCGTGCCCGCCATGCTGGTCTGGATGGGACCGGACCGCGTCGCGGGGCGCCGGGGCCGCAAGCGCACGGCCGCCCGGGCCGACAGCGAGGGCTTCTGGCACCGGCTCGCCATGTTCGTGATGCGCCGCCCGGTGCCGCTCCTCCTGGCCGTGCTGGCCTTCATGATGTTCCTCGCCCTGCCGGCGAAGGACATGAAGGCGCGGCTGCCCGACGAGCAGATCCTGCCGCCCACGGCGGTGTCGGCACAGGTCGCCACCGCCATCCGCGACAAGTTCGACAACCGTGAGCAGGACACCCTGCAGGTGGTGGCCCTGAACGTCGGCGACCCCACCACCCGCACCGCCGACATCGACCGGTACGCCAGGCAGCTCTCCCAGAACCGGGCGGTCGCCAGGGTCGACGCCCTCACCGGCGGCTACAGCAACGGCCAGAAGGTCCTGGAGTCCGACCCCGCCTCGGCGCGGTTCGCCAACGCCTCCGACACGTACCTGTCCCTCGTGCTCAACGTCGACCCGTACGGCGACGACGGCGCCGAACTCGTCCGCACCGTACGCGACGACCCGGCCCCCTTCGCGGTCGTCGTCGGCGGCGCGCCGGCCGACTCCGTGGACACCTTCGACGTCCTGGGCGACCGGCTGCCGATCGCCATCGCCATCCTCGCCGTCGGCAGCTTCGTCCTGCTGTTCCTGCTGACCGGCAGCGTCCTGCTGCCCCTCAAGGCGATCCTGCTGAGCGCCCTGAGCCTGTCGGCGACCTTCGGCGCGCTGGTGTACATCCTCCAGGAGGGGCACCTCCAGTGGCTCGTCGGCGACTTCGTCGTCACCGGGGCGCTCACCTGGCTCGTTCCCATCACCGTCGTCGCGATCGCCTTCGCGCTGTCACTGGACTACGCGGTCTTCATCCTGTCCCGCATCACGGAGGAGTACCGCAGGACCGGCCGCAACGACGAGGCGGTCGCCTTCGGCCTCGAACGCACCGGCCGGGTCGTCACGTACGCGGCCCTGCTGCTCGCCATGGCGTTCGCCGGCCTCACCTTCTCGAGCGTCAGCTACGTCAAGGGACTCGGCATCGGCATGCCCCTGGCCGTCCTGCTCGACGCGACGCTGGTCCGCGGTGTGCTCGTGCCCGCCTTCATGCAGCTGCTGGGCAACGCGAACTGGTGGGCGCCCGGACCGCTCAGGCGGTTCCACGACCGGTTCGGCATCAGCGAATCGGACCCCGACGAGGAGAAGACGCCGGTCATGGCCGGCACACACAGCTGAGGCGTTCCGTCCGCCCCTCCGGGGTGACGATCGAATTTTCGCCCCCCGGGGGCGCAGACTTGGAGGTGCCCAGAACCATGCCCATTGATGAGAACGAACTCGTCGAGGCGCTCCGGCAATCGCTCAAGGAGAACGACCGGCTGCGCCAGGACAAGAACCGCATCCTGGACCAGCTGAGCGAACCGCTGGCGATCGTGGGAATGGGCTGTCGCTACCCCGGCGGAGTCACCTCACCGGAAGAGCTGTGGGACCTCGTGGCCTCCGGCCGCGACGCCGTCTCCGCGATTCCGGCCGACCGCGGCTGGGACCTGGACGGGCTCTACGACCCGGACCCGGACGAGCCCGGGAAGTTCTACAACCAGGGCGGCGGCTTCCTGGACGCGGTGGGCGACTTCGACGCCGACTTCTTCGGCGTCAGCCCCCGCGAGGCGATGGCGATGGACCCGCAGCAGCGACTGCTGCTCCCGGTGGCCTGGGAGGCCCTGGAGAACGCGGGCATCGACCCGACCTCGCTCGCCGGTGGCGACATCGGGGTCTTCTGCGGTGTGACGAGCTCCGACTACGGCAACGGGCCCGCGCCCGAGCTGGAGGGCTACCGCCTCACCGGCAAGTCGTCGAGTGTGGCGTCCGGCCGGATCTCCTACGCCCTCGGGCTGGAAGGCCCGTCCGTGTCGGTGGACACGGCGTGCTCGTCGTCGGCGGTGGCGCTGCACCTGGCGGCGCAGTCGCTGCGCTCTGGCGAGTGCTCGATGGCCCTGGTCGGCGGCGCCACCGTGCTGTCCGGGCCGTTCCTGTTCGTGGAGTTCAGCCGGCAGCGTGGTCTGGCGGTGGACGGGCGCTGCAAGTCCTACGCGGGCGCCGCCGACGGCACCGGCTTCGCGGAGGGCGTCGGCCTCGTCGTCGTGGAGCGGCTGTCGGACGCGCGACGCAAGGGCCACAACGTGCTGGCCGTGATCCGCGGCACGGCTGTGAACCAGGACGGTGCGAGCAACGGCCTGACCGCCCCGAACGGTCCCTCGCAGGAGCGGGTCATCCGCGCTGCCCTGGCCAACGCGGGCCTGAGCGCGGCGGACGTCGACGCGGTCGAGGGCCACGGCACCGGCACGACGCTGGGGGATCCGATCGAGGCCCGGGCGCTGCTGGCGACCTACGGCCGGGAGCGCGCCGGCGACCCGCTGTGGCTGGGCTCGATCAAGTCCAACATCGGCCACACCTCGGCCGCCGCCGGTGTGGCCGGCGTGATCAAGATGGTGATGGCGATGCGGCACGGCGTTCTGCCGCGGACGCTGCACGTGGACGAGCCGTCGCCGCACGTGGACTGGGCTTCGGGCGCGGTGGAGCTGTTGACGGAGGCGCGTGAGTGGCCTGCGTCGGAGGGGCGTCCGCGGCGTGCTGCGGTGTCGTCGTTCGGGATCAGTGGGACGAATGCGCACGTGATTCTGGAGGAGGCCCCGGCGGCCGAGCTATCCGAGCCGGCCGAGCCGGCGGAGCCGGGCGAGGCGCCGGTCCGGGGTGCGGGACTTCCGGTCGTGCCGGTGGTGGTGTCGGCGAAGTCCGGTGCGGCGTTGCGTGAGCAGGCGGACCGGCTGCGGGCGCACCTCCTGGCGGAGCCGGGACTGTCGCTCGCCGATGTCGGGTTCTCGTCGGTGGTCTCCCGGGCGCAGTTGGATTCCCGGGGTGTGGTGGTTGCTTCCGGTCGGGATGAACTCCTCGCTGGTCTGGCCGGGTTGGCTGCTGGTGACCTCGTGGCGAACGTGGTCGAGGGCCGTGCGGTGGCGGGTCGGACGGCGGTGTTGTTCACGGGTCAGGGTTCGCAGCGTGCGCGGATGGGTGTGGAGCTGGCGGGGGCGTTCCCCGTGTTCGCTGCCGCGTTGGAGCGGGTGTGTGCGGAGCTGGATCCGCTGCTGGGTCGTTCGGTGTGGGCGTTGTTGAGCGCGCCGGAGGGTTCGGCGCAGGCGGCTGAGCTGGATGCGACGGAGTTCACGCAGGCGGCGTTGTTCGCGGTCGAGGTGGCGCTGTTCCGTCTGGTGGAGTCCCTGGGCATCCGTGTGGATCATGTGATGGGTCACTCGGTCGGTGAGATCGTGGCCGCGCATGTGGCGGGGGTGCTGTCGCTGGCGGACGCGTGCGCCTTGGTCGTGGCGCGGGGCCGGTTGATGGGGGCGCTGCCGGCGGGCGGTGCGATGGTCGCGGTGCAGGCGGGCGAGGAGGAGGTCGCGGCGTCGCTGGTCGGGTTCGAGGGCCGGCTGGAGATCGCGGCCGTCAACGGCCCGCGGGCGGTGGTGGTGTCCGGTGATGCCGACGCCGTCGAGGAGTGGCTTCCGGGGTGGGAGGGGCGTAAGACCTCTCGTCTGCGGGTGAGCCATGCCTTCCACTCGCCGCGTATGGAGCCGATGCTCGCGGAGTTCGAGCAGGTCGCCCGTGGGCTGTCGTATGCGGCGCCGCGGATCGCGGTGGTGTCGAACGTGACGGGTGGTCTGGTCTCGGAGGAGTTGGCTGATCCTGGGTATTGGGTGCGGCATGTGCGGCGGGCGGTGCGGTTCGCGGACGGTGTGCGGACGTTGCACGAGGCGGGGGTGCGCCGGTTCCTGGAGTTGGGGCCGGATGGTGTGCTGACCGCGATGGCCCGCCAGAGTCTGGACGAGTTGGGGGTGCAGGACGCCGTGCTGGTTCCGGCGCTGCGGGCCAGGCATGCCGAGGTGGAGACCTTCGTCCGGTTCCTGGGGCAGGCGCATGTGGCGGGTGTGGAGGTGGACTGGTCCGCGTTCTACAGGGAGACGGGTGCGGTCCGGGTCAAGCTGCCGACGTACGCGTTCCAGAACGAGCGGTACTGGCAGGCACCCGGTGCCGAGACCGGTGACGCCGTCGCGTTCGGACTGAACCCGCTGGAGCACCCGATCCTGCTCGGCGCGGTCCGGGTCGGCACCCGGGACGAGTGGGTGTTCACCGGGCGCCTGTCCACCGACACCCAGCCCTGGACGCGCGACCACGTCGTGCTCGGCGTCACCATCGTCCCCGGCACGGGCCTGGTCGACATGGCACTGACCGTCGGTGGAGAAGTCGGCAGCCCCGTGCTCGCGGAGCTCACCCTCCAGGCCCCCCTGGTCCTGGAAGAGGGAGCGGCCCGCCGGATCCAGGTCACGGTCGGACCGGCCGACGCCGACGGTCGCCGCGAGATCGCCGTCCTGTCCGCCGCGGAATCCGCGGACGAGGACTCGTCCGTGCTGGTCTGCCATGCGCGCGGCGTCCTCGCCGCGGCGTCGGAGGCGGAGCAGGCGCCTGCTCTGACCTGGCCGCCCACCGGGGCCGAGCCGGTCGCCGTGGACGGGCTGTACCCGATGCTCACCGAGTACGGGCTCCACTACGGGCCGCTCTTCCAGAACGTGCGCGCCGTGTGGCGGGCCGGCGACGACGTGTACGCCGAGGTGGCGCTGCGCGACGACGTCCCGACCACCGGATTCGCCGTCCACCCCGCGCTGTTCGACGCCACGCTGCACACCGGGATGCTCGACACCCGGCCCGGCGACCCGGTGGTGCTGCCGTTCGCCTGGTCGGGCATCCGGCTCGGCCGGACCGGAGCGACCGGTGTCCGGGTCCGGGTCAGCCCGGCCGGCGAGTCCGCCGTGCGGATCGTCATGGTCGACGACGCCGGCGAGCTCGTGGTGAGCGTCGACAAGCTCGCCGTGCGCACGGTGGAGCCGGGCCAGCTCGGGAGGGCACGCAAGAGCACCGAGCAGTCGCTGTACCAGGTCGACTGGGCCACGGTCGCGACCCCCGAGCCGCGCGACGTGCGCCTCGCGGTCCTCGGCGACCTCCGGGCCCCGGGAGAGCGGTTCGTCAACCTGTACGCCCTGGAGGACGAGGTCGCCGTGGGCATGCCCGCCCCCGACCTGGTCCTGGTCTCGGTCGAGACCCCGGCGGGAGACCCGGCCGCGGCCGCCCGCAAGGCCGCGGAAGACGCCCTGACTCTGGTGCAGCAGTGGCTCGTCAGCGAATGGCTCGTGGACACGCGGCTGGTCTTCGTGACCCGCGGTGCCGTCGCGGTCGGGTCCGGGCGGCCCGACATCGCCCAGGCAGCCGTCTGGGGCCTGGTGCACAGTGCCCAGTCCGAGCGCCCCGGCCGGTTCGTGCTCGTCGACCTCGACGGCGGTGCCGCACCCGAGTGGGGCGCCCTGGCCGCCGCCCTCGACGACGAGCCGCAGCTGGCGGTGCGCGAGAACCGCTTCGCGGTGCCGCGCCTGGCCAGGGCCGCGGTGCTGCCGGACGGCGCTTGGCGGCTGACGGCCGCCACCCAGGGGTCGCTGGACGGGCTGGCCGTCCTGCCGTCCGACGGGGACCGCCCGCTCGGCGCCGGCGACGTCCGGATCGCGGTGCGGGCCGCAGGCCTGAACTTCCGCGACGTGCTCATCGCGCTCGGGATGTACCCGGGCGAGGCGGACATGGGCACCGAGGCGGCCGGTGTGGTCCTGGAGGTCGGTGCGGACGTCACCGATCTGGCGCCGGGGGACCGGGTGTTCGGCCTCGTCGCCGACTCGTTCGGCCCCGTCGCCGTGTCCGACCGGCGGATGCTCGCCCCGATGCCGGCGCAGTGGTCGTTCGCCGAGGCGGCGTCGGTTCCCATCGTCTACCTCACCGCGTACCGCGGCCTGTTCGACCTGGCCGGCCTGCAGGAGGGCGAGCGGGTGCTGGTGCACGCCGCGGCCGGCGGCGTCGGCTCGGCGGCGGTCCAACTGGCCCGTCACGTGGGCGCCGAGGTGTTCACGACCGCGAGCCGGCCGAAGTGGGACGCCCTGCTGGACCGGGGCATCCCGGCCGACCGGATCGCGTCCTCGCGCGACCTGGAGTTCCGGGACACCTTCCGGGAGGCCACCGGCGGCGAGGGCGTCGACGTGGTGCTGAACTCGCTCGCCGGAGAGTACGTCGACGCGTCCCTGAGCCTGCTGCCGCGCGGCGGCCGGTTCCTGGAGATCGGCAAGACCGACATCCGCGACACGGCCACGGTGGAGCGGGAGCACCCGGGCGTCCGCTACCGCGCCTTCGACCTGATGGAGGCGGGGGCGGACCGCATCCAGGAGATGCTGCGCGAGCTGCTCGCGCTCTTCGCGGAGGGGGCGATCGACCTCGGACCGTGCCGGTCCTGGGACGTGCGCAGTGCCCAGGAGGCGTTCCGGTACCTCCGCGAGGGCCGCAACATCGGCAAGGTGGTGCTGACCGTACCGGCGGCACCGGACCTGGACGGCACCGTCGTCATCACCGGCGGTACCGGCGGTCTGGGTGCGCTGCTGGCCCGGCACCTCGTCGAACGGCACGGCGCCCGGAGCCTGGTGCTGGTCAGCCGGCGCGGTCCCGACGCCGAAGGTGCCGCCGAACTGGTGTCCGAGCTGGAGGCCGCGGGCGCCGACGTCCGGATCGAGGCGTGCGACGTCGCCGACCGCGACCAGGTGGCCCGGGTGCTCGACTCCGTGGAGGGACCGCTGGGCGCGGTCGTCCACGCGGCCGGCCTGCTGGACGACGGCGTGGTCGAGTCGATGACCCCGGCCCAGGTGAACCGGGTCATGGCCCCCAAGGCCGACGGTGCCTGGCACCTGCACGAGCTCACCAAGGACCGCGGAGCGTCGGCGTTCGTCCTGTTCTCGTCCGTGGCCGCCCTCATCGGGAGCCCCGGCCAGGCGAACTACGCGGCCGCCAACGCCGCACTCGACGCACTCGCCGCCCTCCGACGCGCCGACGGCCTCCCCGCCACCTCCCTCGCGTGGGGCCTGTGGGCGAACGACGCGGGCATGGCCGCGCAGCTGCAGGACTCGGACATCGCCCGCCTGGAGCGGATGGGCGTCCGCTCGCTCCCCGCGGCCCTCGGGCTGGAACTGTTCGACCAGGCCCTCGGCCTGGACACCGCCCTGCTGGCCCCCGTGCGGCTCGACAACGCCGCCCTGCGCCGCCAGGCGTCCGGCGGCATGCTGCCGGGGCTGCTGCGCGGGCTGGTGCGCGCACGGGCCGGCGGCCCGGACAGCGGCCGGTCGCTGGACCAGCGGCTCGCCGGCGTCGCGGAGGCCGACCGCGAGAAGGTCGTCCTGGACCTCGTACGCGCCCAGGTCGCCGCGGTGCTCGGCCACGACGCGGCGGACACGGTCGACCCGGAGCGTGAGCTCCAGTCGCTCGGATTCGACTCGCTCAGCGCCGTCGAACTCGGCAACCGGCTCACCCGTCTCACGTCGCTGCAACTGCCGGCCACCCTCGTGTTCGACCACCCGACGTCCCTGGCGATCGCGCAGTACCTGCTCACCCTGGTGAAGCCGGCGAGCGAGACCGTCACCGAACCGACCGAGGAAGCCGCGATCCGCGCCCTGCTGGCCTCGATCCCCGTCAGCGACCTGCAGGCGTCGGGCCTCCTCGACCGGCTGCGCGAACTGGCGGACGGCCGCTCCGGCACCGGGGCACCGGCCCACGAGGCCGTCGCACAGGGCTGACCCGACGGGACGGCCCGCGGACGAGCATCCACACCGCGCCCGGCCCGAGGACGCGCCGGCCCAGGTATTCACACGCTGACGAAGGAAAACGAGGTCTGCTCACGATGACGACTCTCCCCGGCTGGAATTTCGACAAGTTCGCCGAGGGCATCCGGGCCGCCGGCATCACCGGCCCGCCGGTGTCCCGCCTGATCCCCGGCGCCGTGCACGGCACCGACACGCTGGTGTCCAACTTCGCGTCGGTGAACATGCTGAACCTCCAGCGCCGCGAGGACGTGATGAACCGCCTGCTCGACGCCACCAGGGAGTACGGCCTGGCCAGCGGCGGATCCCGCACCGTCCAGGGTGTCTCCCCCGCTCACATCGAGATGGAGGCGACGATCGCCGCGTACCTGGGGAAGGAAGCGGCGATCAGCTTCGGAACCGGCACCCTGGCCAACATCGGCTTCATCAACGCGATGTCCGGCACCCATTCGTTCATGCCCGGCGTCGCCATGGTGAACCGCGACGTGGTCTTCGTGTTCGACCGCGATGCGCACTGGTCGCTGTGGAAGTCCGTCGAAGGCCTGAAGTTCGGCGAGCGGATCTTCTCGTTCAAGCACAATTCCGTGGAGAGCCTCGAGGAGGTGCTCAAGGGTCTGGCCGGCAAGCGGGTCGTCGTCGTGCTGGAGTCGGTGTTCTCCATCGACGGCACGGTGGCCCCGATGCACGAACTCGTCGACGTCTGCGAGCGCTACGGCGCGGTGTCGTACGTCGACGACGCCAACGGGTTCCTGCTCTACGGACCTCCGCACCGCAAGTTCGCCGAAGAGTACGCCGGTATGCAGCGCGCCGACTTCATCATGGTGTCGATGAAGAAGGCCGTCGGTCTCGAAGGCGGGCTCATCGCCGGACCCAGGGACGCCATCCTCGGCTTCGAGCTGCTGTCCGGCACCGGATCGTTCACCGCGGGCATGTCCGCACCGGCCGCGGCCGGCACGGACTACATCACCAAGCTGCTCGCGTACGACGAGCCGGAGATCGTCGACGCGTACCTGGCGAAGGTCGCCGACTTCCGCAAGATGCTCCTCGACGCCGAACTCCCCGTCACCGACACCGAGACCTGCTTCTCCTCGCTCGTGATCGGCGACGAACGCAAGTGCGTGGAGCTCTTCCACGCCTACCTCGAAGAGGGCATCCGGGTGCCGCCCTACCTGTACCCGGCGGCCCGCCGCGGCCAGGCGGTGCTCCGCATCATCATCAACGCCGCGCACACCGACGAGCAGCTGAGCAACTTCATCGACGTCTCGACGAAGCTCCGGGACAAGGGCCTGCTCTGACCCCACCCGTTCCGCCGACGGCCCGGACCGCTTCCGGGCCGTCGGCGGGCGGTACCGGTCGACAGGCGGCATGGCCGTCCGGATCCCGATTCGGACGGCCAGGAGGAAGAAGAACGTGTCATTCGTGCTGTCCGGAACGCGCTTCCCCGGCCTGTGCCCTGACGTGAAGGAGTAGGAATGTCCACCGACAAGAACGACATCGTCGGCGCTCTCCGGAAGTCGATCAAGGAGACCGAGCGCCTGCGGCGACAGAACAAGCAGCTCATGGACCAGGCCAACGAGCCGGTTGCGATCGTGGGCATGAGCTGCCGCTACCCGGGTGGGGTGACCTCGCCCGAGGAGCTGTGGGAGCTGGTGGCATCGGGCCGGGACGCGGTCTCCCCGTTCCCGGAGGGCCGCGGCTGGGAACTCGGACGGCTCTACGACCCGGACCCGGACAACCCCGGAACCGCGTACACCCGTGAGGGCGGCTTCATCGAAGGCGCGGACGAGTTCGACGCCGGGTTCTTCGGGCTGAGCCCCCGCGAGGCCGTGGTCATGGACCCGCAGCAGCGGCTGCTGCTGGAGGGTGCGTGGGAGGCGTTCGAGGACGCGGGCATCGACCCGACGACGCTGCGCGGCAGCGACACCGGTGTCTTCTGCGGCCTCATGTACTCGGACTACCAGTACGTCGCCGGCACCAGCGACCGCGCCTCCGAGGTCGAGGGTTACCTGACGATCGCCTCCGCGGCCAGCGTGGCCTCCGGCCGGATCTCCTACACGTTCGGCTTCGAGGGCCCGGCCGTCACGGTCGACACCGCCTGCTCGTCCTCGCTGGTCTCGATCGCCCTGGCCGCAAAGGCGCTGCGTTCCGGCGAGTGCTCGATGGCCCTCGCGGGTGGCGTCACGGTCCTGTCGCGGCCGAGCATCTTCGTGGAGTTCAGCCGCCAGCGCGCCATTTCGGCTGACGGGCGCTGCAAGTCCTACGCGGCCGCCGCCGACGGCACCGGCTGGGCCGAGGGATCGGGCCTGCTGCTGCTGGAGCGGCTGTCGGACGCGCGGCGCAAGGGTCACCACGTGCTCGCCGTGATCCGCGGGAGCGCGGTGAACCAGGACGGTGCGAGCAACGGCCTGACGGCGCCGAACGGTCCCTCGCAGGAGCGGGTCATCCGGCAGGCGCTGGCGAATGCGGGCCTGAGCGCGGCGGACGTCGACGCGGTGGAGGGCCACGGCACGGGCACGAAGCTGGGGGATCCGATCGAGGCCGATGCGCTGCTGGCGACCTATGGCCGGGAGCGGGCGGGCGACCCGCTGTGGCTGGGCTCGCTGAAGTCGAACGTCGGGCATACGCAGGCTGCGGCGGGTGTCGGCGGTGTGATCAAGATGGTGATGGCGATGCGGCACGGGGTGCTGCCGCGGACGCTGCACGTGGACGAGCCGTCGCCGCACGTGGACTGGGCTTCGGGCGCGGTGGAGCTGTTGACGGAGGCGCGTGAGTGGCCTGCGTCGGAGGGGCGTCCGCGGCGTGCTGCGGTGTCGTCGTTCGGGATCAGTGGGACGAATGCGCACGTGATTCTGGAGGAGGCCCCGACGGCCGAGCCGGCGACATCGGCGGAGCCGGGCGAGGCGCCGGAGCCGGCTGGGCTGCCGGTCGTGCCGGTGGTGGTGTCGGCGAAGTCCGAGGCGGCGTTGCGTGAGCAGGCGGACCGGCTGCGGGCGCACCTCCTGGCCGAGCCGGATGCCTCCTTGACGGACGTCGGGTACTCCTCCGTGGTCTCGCGGGCGCAGTTGGATTCCCGGGGTGTGGTGGTTGCTTCCGGTCGGGATGAACTCCTCGCTGGTCTGGCCGGGTTGGCTGCTGGTGACCTCGTGGCGAACGTGGTCGAGGGCCGTGCGGTGGCGGGCCGTACCGCGGTGTTGTTCACGGGTCAGGGTTCGCAGCGTGCGCGGATGGGTGTGGAGCTGGCGGGGGCGTTCCCCGTGTTCGCTGCCGCTCTGGAACGGGTGTGTGCGGAGCTGGATCCGCTGCTGGGTCGTTCGGTGTGGGCGTTGTTGAGCGCGCCGGAGGGTTCGGCGCAGGCGGCTGAGCTGGATGCGACGGAGTTCACGCAGGCGGCGTTGTTCGCGGTCGAGGTGGCGCTGTTCCGTCTGGTGGAGTCCCTCGGGATCCGTGTGGATCATGTGATGGGTCACTCGGTCGGTGAGATCGTGGCCGCGCATGTGGCGGGGGGGTTGTCGCTGGCGGACGCGTGTGCGCTGGTGGTGGCGCGGGGCCGGTTGATGGGGGCGCTGCCGGCGGGCGGTGCGATGGTCGCGGTGCAGGCGGGCGAGGAGGAGGTCGCGGCGTCGCTGGTCGGGTTCGAGGGCCGGCTGGAGATCGCGGCCGTGAACGGCCCGCGGGCGGTGGTGGTGTCCGGTGACGCGGACGCCGTCGAGGAGTGGCTTCCGGGGTGGGAGGGGCGTAAGACCTCCCGTCTGCGGGTGAGCCATGCCTTCCACTCGCCGCGTATGGAGCCGATGCTCGCGGAGTTCGAGCAGGTCGCCCGTGGGCTGTCGTATGCGGCGCCGCGGATCGCGGTGGTGTCGAACGTGACGGGTGGCCTGGTCTCGGAGGAGTTGGCCGATCCTGGGTATTGGGTGCGGCATGTGCGGCGGGCGGTGCGGTTCGCGGACGGTGTGCGGACGTTGCACGAGGCGGGGGTGCGCCGGTTCCTGGAGTTGGGGCCGGATGGTGTGCTGACCGCGATGGCCCGCCAGAGCCTGGACGAGCTTGGTGTGCAGGACGCCGTGCTGGTTCCCGCGCTGCGGGCCAAGCACGCCGAGGTGGACACCTTCGTCCGCTTCCTGGGGCAGGCGCATGTGGCGGGTGTGGAGGTGGACTGGTCCGCGTTCTACAGGGAGGCGGGTGCGGTCCGGGTCAAGCTGCCGACGTATGCGTTCCAGCGTGAGCGGTACTGGCTCGCGCCGGGTAGCGGTGCGGGGGATGTGGCGGCGGCCGGGCAGTCCCGGATCGGACACCCGGTTCTGGCGGCGGCCGTCCAGGTCGGTGACCGTGACGAGTGGGTCCTGACCGGCCGGCTGTCCACCGACACCCAGCCCTGGACCCGTGACCACGTCGTCCTCGGCACGGTGATCGTGCCCGGGACCGCACTGGTCGAGCTCGCCCTCACCGCCGGCCACCAGACCGACACCCCCGTCGTCGACGAACTCGTCCTGGAGGCGCCGTTGGCGCTGTCCGATGACGTGGCGCTGCAGGTCCAGGTGACGGTGGGTCCGGCTGCGGCGGACGGTCGGCGTGAGGTGGCGATCTACACCCGCCCGGAGCACGGTGACGACGACGAGCGGGAGGCGGTCTGTCACGCTCGTGGCCTGCTCGGTCCGGATGCCGGGCCTTCGGAGGCGTGGCCGGCCGAGTGGCCGCCGGCGGCGGCCGAGCCGCTTCCCGTGGACACGCTGTACGCGGGTCTGGCCGACCTGGGTTACGACTACGGGCCGGTCTTCCAGGGGGTTCGGGCGGCCTGGCGCGAGGGCGACCGGACGTATGCCGAGGTGGAACTGCCGGGTGACGGCGGTGGCGAGGACTTCGGCATCCACCCGGCCCTCTTCGACGCGGCGCTCCACGGCGTGCTGCTCGACAAGGAGGCGGGGTCCCCGCTCGACCTGCCGTTCACCTGGTCGGGTGTGCGGCTCGGGCAGGCCACCCGTGTCTCGCGGGCACGGGTACGGATCGCCCCGGCGGGCGAGTCCGCGTTCCGGGTCGACATCGCCGGCGAGCACGGCGAGCCGGTGCTGAACCTGGCCCGTCTCGACCTGCGGCCCGTGCAGCAGGACCAGCTGGACACGAGACAGCGTGCCCACCGCAACTCCCTGTTCCGACTCGACTGGGCCCAGGTCACGTCCGCACCGGCCGCAGAGGTCCGGACGGCCGTGCTCGGCGACCTGGTGGCGCCGGGCGAGCGGTTCGAGGACCTGGACGTGCTGGAGAAGGCCCTGGCCGACGGCATGGCCACTCCCGAGGTCGTTCTCGCCTCGGTGGAGTCCCCGGCCGGTGCCGCCGAGGTGGCCGGAGCGGCGTCGGCGGTGGCGACGAACGCCCTTGCGCTCGTGCAGCGTTGGGTGGAGAGCGCGCGGCTGAGCGAGGCTCGGCTGGTCGTGGTGACCCGCAACGGTGTGGACGCCGGCGAGGGAGCCCCCGACGTGGCGCAGGCGCCGGTGTGGGGCCTGGTGCGAAGTGCGCAGTCGGAGCACCCGGGCCGGTTCGTGCTCGTCGACGTGGACCGGTCCGGTGCAGTGGACTGGGCGAAGGTGTTCGGCTCGGACGAGTCGCAGTTCGCGGTCCGCGGCGGCCGGCTGCTCGCGCCGCGGCTGGTGCGGCTGTCGGGCGTGCCCGGCACGGTGCCGGTGCTGGACGGGCCGGTGCTGGTCACCGGTGGTACGTCCGGTCTGGGTGCGCTGTTCGCGAAGCATCTGGTGGAGCGTCACGGGGTCCGTGATCTGGTACTGGTGAGCCGGCGCGGTGCGGCGGCGGAGGGTGTGGCCGAGCTGGTGGCGGAGCTGGCGGCGGCCGGCGCGACGGCGCGGGTCGAGGCCTGCGACGTCGCGGACCGCGACCAAGTGGCCCACCTGATCGACTCGTTGGAGAAGCCGCTCGCGGCGGTGGTGCATGCGGCGGGTGTGCTGGACGACGGTGTGATCGAGTCGATGACCGCCGAGCAGATCGAGCGGGTGATGCGTCCGAAGGTGGACGCGGCGTGGCACCTGCACGAGCTCACCGCCGGCATGGACCTGGCGGCGTTCGTCCTGTTCTCCTCGGTCGCGGCACTCATCGGTACTCCCGGTCAGGCGAACTACGCGGCGGCCAACGCGACGCTCGACGCCCTGGCCGCCAAGCGCCGCGCCGAAGGCCTGCCCGCGACCTCGCTGGCCTGGGGCCTCTGGGCGGACGCGGGCGGCATGTCCGGTGAACTGGCCGAAGCCGAAGTGGCGCGGCTGGAGCGGATCGGCGTCGGCGCCATTCCCGCCGACCTCGGCACGAAGCTGTTCGACCAGGCGCTGGCCCTCGACACCGCCCTGCTGGCACCCGTCCGGCTCGACCTGGCCGCGCTGCGGGCCCAGGCGCGAGCCGGCATGCTCCCCCCGCTGATGCGCGCACTGGTGCGTTCGTCGGCCCGCCGTACGGAGGCGGACGAATCGCTCGCTCAGCGGCTGGCCGAGGTGGCGGAGCCCGACCGGGAGGGCGTCGTCCTCCAGGTCGTTCAGGCCCAGGTCGCGGGGGTCCTCGGCCACGCGTCCCCCGGGGCCGTCGACCCCGCCCGCGCGTTCCAGGAACTCGGCTTCGACTCGCTCAGCGCCGTCGAGCTGCGCAACCGGCTGACCCGTGTCACGGGCCTGCGATTCCCGTCGACCCTGGTCTTCGACCACCCCACTTCGGTGGCGATCACCCGGCTCGTCCTGGCCAGGATGGCCCCGGCCGCTGCCGAACCGCCGATCGACCAGGAGCTGAAGAAGCTCGAGGACCTCCTCGCCGGGATCGCGGAGGACGGGGAGAAGAAGCGCGTGGCCGGTCGACTGCGCACCATGCTGACCGCGCTCACCGACATCGAGCGCACCGACCACGACCTCGCCCAGATCGAGGCGGCCACCTCCGCGATGGAGATCCTGCAGATGATCGACGCCGAGTTCCACGACGCGTGACGCGTGCTCGGACGAGACCGGACTACTTTCAGAACTACCTCGGAGAGAACGTGGCCATGAGCGGTGACAGCAGTGCCCTCCAGCAGACCAAACTCGTCGAGTCGCTGAGGCGGGTCGCCGTCGACCTCAACGAGACCAAGGCCCGGCTGCGCGAGTACGAGGACCGGGCCAACGAGCCGGTTGCGATCGTGGGCATGAGCTGCCGCTACCCGGGCGGGGTGACCTCGCCGGACGAGCTGTGGTCGATGGTGGCGGACGGGCGGATCGGCACCTCCCGCTTCCCCACCGACCGCGGCTGGGACCTGGAACACCTCTACCACCCGGACCCGGACAACCCGGGTACCGCGTACACCCGCGAGGGCGGGTTCGTCGACGCGGCGGGCGACTTCGACGCCGAGTTCTTCGGGTTGAGCCCGCGTGAGGCCCTGGCGATGGACCCGCAGCAGCGGCTTCTGCTGGAGGCGGCCTGGGAGGCGTTCGAGGACGCCGGCATCGACCCGACGACCCTGCGCGGCAGCGACACCGGTGTGTTCTGCGGAGTGATGTACCAGGACTACGGGTTCGTCGCCGGTACGAGCGACCGCCGGGAGCAGATCGAGGGCTACCTGACGATCTCCTCGGCGGGCAGCGTGGCCTCCGGCCGGATCTCCTACACGTTCGGCTTCGAGGGCCCGGCCGTCACGGTCGACACGGCCTGCTCGTCCTCGCTCGTCGCGATGGACAGCGCGGCCAAGGCCCTGCGGCTGGGCGAGTGCTCGATGGCGCTGGTCGGCGGGGTGACGGTGCTCGCCCGGCCGAACGTGTTCGTGGAGTTCAGCCGCCAGCGCGGTATCTCCCCGGACGGGCGCTGCCGGGCCTACGCGGCCGCCGCCAACGGGACCGGGTGGGCCGAGGGCGTGGGCCTGGTCGTGCTGGAGCGGCTGTCGGACGCGCGTCGCAAGGGTCACAACGTGCTGGCCGTGATCCGCGGGAGCGCGGTGAACCAGGACGGTGCGAGCAACGGCCTGACCGCCCCGAACGGGCCCTCGCAGGAGCGGGTGATCCGCGCAGCGCTGGCCAACGCGGGCCTGGGCGCGGCGGACGTCGATGCGGTGGAGGGGCACGGGACCGGTACGCGGCTGGGTGATCCGATCGAGGCCCAGGCGCTGCTGGCGACCTACGGTCAGGAGCGCGCGGGTGACCCGCTCTGGCTCGGGTCGCTGAAGTCGAACATCGGACACACCCAGGCCGCGGCGGGTGTCGGCGGTGTGATCAAGATGGTGATGGCGATGCGGCGCGGCGTTCTGCCGCGGACGCTGCATGTGGACGAGCCGTCGCCGCACGTGGACTGGGCTTCGGGTGCGGTGGAGCTGTTGACGGAGGCGCGGGAGTGGCCGGCGTCCGAGGGGCGTCCGCGGCGTGCGGGTGTGTCCTCGTTCGGCGTGAGCGGCACGAACGCCCACGTCATCCTGGAGGAGGCTCCGGCGGCCGAGCCGGCGGAGCCGGGCGAGGCGCCCGAACCGACCGGGCTGCCGGTCGTGCCGGTGGTGGTGTCGGCGAAGTCCGAGGCGGCGTTGCGTGAGCAGGCGGACCGGCTGCGGGCGCATTTGATCGCCGAGCCGGGACTGTCGCTCGCCGATGTCGGCTTCTCGTCTGTGGTGTCGCGGGCGCAGTTGGATTCCCGTGGTGTGGTGGTGGCCTCGGATCGTGGGGAGCTGCTTGCGGGTCTGGCTGCGTTGGCTGCCGGTGATCCGGTGGCTCAGGTGGTCGAGGGTCGTGTGGTGGCGGGTCGGCCGGTGTTCGTGTTCCCGGGGCAGGGGGCGCAGTGGGCCGGTATGGCGGTGGAGTTGCTGGATTCCTCGCCGGTGTTCGCTGGTCTGGTCGCGGAGTGTGATGAGGCGCTGTCCGCGTTCGTGGACTGGCGTGTTGTGGACGTGCTGCGCGGGGTGGAGGGTGCGCCGTCGCTGGAGCTGGTGGATGTGGTCCAGCCGGTGTTGTGGGCGGTGATGGTCTCGCTGGCCGGGTTGTGGCGTTCGTTCGGTGTGGAGCCGTCGGCGGTGGTGGGTCACTCGCAGGGGGAGATCGCGGCGGCGTGTGTCGCGGGTGGTCTGTCGTTGGGGGATGGTGCCCGGGTGGTGGCGCTGCGTAGTCGTCTGGTGCGGGAGCGTCTGGCGGGTCGTGGTGGCATGGTGTCGCTGGCGGTGGCGGTGGAGCGGGCCGAGGAGTTGTTGGTTCCGTTCGGTGGTCGGGTGTCGGTGGCGGCGGTGAACGGGCCGGCGTCGGTGGTGGTGGCGGGTGAGCCCGCGGCGTTGGACGAGATCGTGGCCCGGTGCGAGGGCGAGGGTGTTCGGGCGCGGCGGGTGGCGGTGGACTACGCGTCGCATTCCGCGCAGGTCGAGGCGATCGAGGAGGAACTCGGTCGGGTCCTGGCTTCGCTGACGCCGGTGTCGGGGAGTGTGCCGTTCTACTCGACCGCGGTGGGTGGGTTCGTGGACACGGCGTCGTTGGATGCCGGGTACTGGTACGGGAACCTGCGGGGCCGGGTGGGTTTCGAGGCGGCGGTGCGGGCGCTGGTGGACCAGGGTGCGGGCTGCTTCGTCGAGATGTCCCCGCACCCGGTTCTGGGTCTGGCGCTTGAGGGCACGCTGGCTGCGCATGGTGTGGCGGAGCGGGTGGGTGTGGTCGGGTCGTTGCGGCGTGGTGAGGGGGGTTTGCGGCGGTTCGCGTTGTCGCTGGCCGAGGCCTTCGCGGTGGGTGTGGCGGTCGACTGGTCCGCGTTCTATGAGGGCAGCGGGGCCCGCCGTACGTCGTTGCCGACGTATGCGTTCCAGCGGGAGCGGTTCTGGTTGATGCCGGGTTCCGGCAGTGGTGATGTGTCCGCGGCGGGTCTGGTGCGGGTGGATCATCCGGTGCTGGGTGCGGCGGTGCGGGTGGGGGATCGGGACGAGTGGGTGTTCGCGGGGCGGATGTCCCAGGAGACCCAGCCCTGGACCCGTGACCACGTGGTGTTCGGGTTGGTGCTGGTGCCCGGTGCTGCCTTGGTGGAGCTGGCGTTGTCGGCCGGCCGTCAGGTGGGTTGTGAGGTGCTGGGCGAGCTGGTGTTGGAGGCGCCGTTGGTCCTGGAGGACGATGCGGTGCTCCAGGTCCAGGTCACGATCGGCGCGGCCGGTGAGGACGGGCGCCGGGAGGTCGGGGTGTATTCCCGTCCGGAGTCCGGCGAGGGCGACGAGGTCGAGACGACCTGCCACGGTCGTGGCTGGCTGACCGGGTCCGCCGAGCCGGTGGCGGCGTTCCCGCTCCAGTGGCCGCCCGCCAACGCCGAACCCGTCCCCGTCGAGGGGCTGTACCCGCGGCTGGCCGACATCGGCCTCGACTACGGACCGCTCTTCCAGGGCGTCCGAGCCGCGTGGCGGGCCGGCGACGACGTCTACACCGAGATCGCGCTCCCGGACGACGCCGTGGGCGTCGGCTCCGGATGTCACCCCGCTCTTTTCGACGCCGCACTGCACGGAGGGATGCTCTCGAAGTCGGCCGGATCCGGGGTGGACCTTCCGTTCTCCTGGTCCGGGGTCCGCCTCGGGGAATCCCGCACGACCCGCGCCCGCGTGCGGATCTCCCCGGCGGGGGGTACCGCGCTGCGGATCGACGTGATCGACGAGACCGGGGCCATGGTCGTCGCTGTCGACTCCCTCGGGCTCCGTCCGGTGGATGCGTCGCAGCTGGAGCGTGCGCAGGGTGTGGGTGATGCGCTGTTCCGGGTGGATTGGGTGGAGGTCGCGGCGGAGCCGGTGGGTTCGGTGCGGGTGGCCGTGCTCGGTGGTGAGTTCGCGGACCTGGTAGCGGTGGAGCGTGCCGTGGCCGGGGGTGCGGAGGTTCCGGATCTGGTGGTCGCGGAGGTTGCGGCGCCGGTGGACGGGGGCCCGGAGGCGGTGCGGGCGGTTGCGGCGGAGGTCCTGGGGCTGGTGCAGGGGTGGCTGGCCGTCGAGGGGCTGGGTGAGGCACGGCTGGCGGTGGTGACCCGTCGCGGCGTGGGTGTGGGTGACGATGTGCCGGAGGTGGCGCCGGCTTCGGTGTGGGGGCTGGTGCGCAGTGCGCAGTCGGAGCACCCGGGTCGGTTCGTGCTGGTGGACCTCGACGGTCCGGATCTCCCGGACTGGGGGGCGGTGCTGGCCTCTGGCGAGCCGCAGGTCGCGGTGCGTGGTGGTCGGGTGCTGGTGCCGAGGCTGGGGCGGGTGGCGGCGTCGTTGCCGGCGGGTGGTGCGTGGCGTCTGGCGGTGGGGCGTGCGGGTTCGTTGGAGGATCTGGCGCTGGTTCCGTCGGACGGTGGTCGGCCGTTGGGTGCGGGTGAGGTGCGGGTCGATGTGCGGGCCGCGGGTGTGAACTTCCGGGACGTGCTGATCGCGCTGGGGATGTATCCGGGTGAGGCGCCGCTGGGCAGCGAGGCTGCGGGTGTGGTGCTGGAGGTCGGTGCCGAGGTGACCGACCTGAAGCCCGGCGACCGCGTCTTCGGCCTGATCCTCGACGCCTTCGGCCCGGTCGCCGTCGCGGACCGTCGCACCATCGCGCCGATGCCGTCCAATCTGACCTTTGCGCAGGCGGCGGCCGTGCCGGTGGTCTACCTGACCGCGTACTACGGTCTGGTCGACCTCGCGGGTCTGCAGGTGGGGGAGCGGGTGCTGGTGCACGCCGCCGCGGGTGGTGTGGGGATGGCTGCGGTGCAGCTGGCCCGTCACCTGGGTGCGGAGGTGTTCGCGACGGCGAGTGCGCACAAGTGGGACGCGGTGCGGGCGCTGGGTGTCGCGGACGGGCGGATCGCGTCCTCGCGGGACCTGGACTTCCGGGACGCGTTCCTGGCGGCGACCGACGGTGCGGGCGTCGACGTGGTGCTCAACGCCCTCGCGGGCGAGTACGTCGACACCACGCTCGAACTGCTGCCCGGTGGCGGCCGGTTCATCGAGATGGGCAAGACCGACATCCGCGATCCCGAGGTCGTCGGCACCGCGCACCCCGGCGTCCGGTACCGCTCGTACGACCTCCTGGAGGCGGGTCCGGACCGGATCCAGGAGATGCTGGTCGAGATCAGCGCCCTCTTCGAGCTCGGCGTGACCACGAGCTCGCCCATCCGCTCGTGGGATGTGCGTCGGGGTGCCGAGGCACTGAGGTTCCTGCGCGAGGGCCGCAACATCGGCAAGGTCGTCCTCACCGTTCCGCAGGCGCTCGACCCCTCCGGCACCGCCCTGATCACCGGTGGTACGTCCGGTCTGGGTGCGCTGTTCGCGAAGCACCTGGTGGAGCGCCACGGCGTCAGGGACCTGCTGCTGGTCAGCCGGCGCGGTGCGGCGGCGGAGGGTGTGGCCGAGCTGGTGGCGGAGCTGGCGGCGGCCGGCGCGACCGCGCGGGTCGAGGCCTGCGACGTCGCGGACCGCAATCAACTCGCCGGCATCATCGGCTCGTTGGAGAAGCCGCTCACCGCGGTCGTGCACGCGGCGGGCGTGCTGGACGACGGTGTGATCGAGTCGATGACCGCCGACCAGATCGAGCGGGTCATGCGGCCCAAGCTCGACGCGGCGTGGCACCTGCACGAACTCACCGCGGGGATGGACCTGTCGGCGTTCGTCCTGTTCTCCTCCGCCGCGGGGCAGCTGGGCAACCCGGGTCAGGCCAACTACGCGGCGGCCAACGCGGCCCTCGACGCCCTGGCCGCCAAGCGTCGCGCCGAAGGCCTGCCCGCGACCTCGCTGGCCTGGGGCCTCTGGGCCGACGCCACGGGCATGACCGGTGAGCTGAACGAGGCCGACCTCGCCCGGATGGAGCGGACCGGCGTCGGGGCGCTCTCCCAGGAGCTCGGTCTGGAGCTCTTCGACAACTCCCTCGGCTCCGAGACGGCCCTGCTGGTGCCCGTGCGGCTGGACCTGGCGGCGCTGCGGCTGCAGGCCCAGGACGGGATGCTGCCCGCGCTGCTGCGAGGCCTGGTCCGGACGGCGACCCGACGGACCGCATCGACGGGCGGCTCGCTCACCCAGCGGCTCGCCGGCCTCACCGAGGCCGACGCGGAACAGTTCGTGCGGGAGCTGGTCCAGGCGCAGGTCGCCGCCGTGCGCGGCAACGCGTCCGGGGCGGAGGTGCCGGCGGACCGGGCGTTCAAGGAGCTCGGCTTCGACTCGCTGGCCGCGGTGGAGCTGCGCAACCGGCTGACCCGGATCACCGGCCTGCGGCTGCCCGCCACCCTGGTCTTCGACCACCCGACACCGGCCGACGTGGCCCGGCTTCTTCTGAAGGAAGCCAGCGGTGGCGGCACGACCGCGGAGGTGCGGTCGCCGTTCGACGAGGAACTGACCCGGTTCGAAGCGCTGTTGACCGCGGCAGTCGGGGACGAGCGCGTCCTGGCCGGCATCGAGCCGCGACTGCGCTACCTGAGCAACCGGATGCGTGCCGTCCTCAGCGGACACGACAGCCACATGGACGACGCGGGATCGACGGCGGACGACGAGTTCGACGACGTGTCCGACGACGAAATGTTCGACCTGATCGACAAGGAGCTCGGAGCGGCATGACAACGGGGAACGCGGACGAGCAGAAGCTTCGCAGCTACCTGCGAAAGGCGACTTTGGAACTGCGCGCGGCCAACCGTCGTGTGCGTGAGCTGGAACAGGGCGACATCGAGCCCTTGGCGATCGTGGGCATGAGCTGCCGCTACCCGGGTGGGGTGACCTCGCCCGAGGGGCTGTGGGAGCTGGTGTCGAGCGGCCGTGACGGCATGTCCGGCCTGCCCACCGACCGCGGCTGGGACCTGGAGCGGCTCTACGACCCGGACCCGGACCGGCTCGGCACGCTGTCCGCGACCGCGGGTGGCTTCGTCGACGGCATCGGTGACTTCGACGCGGACTTCTTCGGGATCAGCCCGCGCGAGGCCACGGCGATGGACCCGGCTCAGCGCCTCGTGCTCGAAGGAGCCTGGGAGGCGTTCGAGGACGCGGGCATCGACCCGACGTCGCTGCGCGGCAGCGACACGGGCATCTTCTGCGGCGCGGTCACCTCGGACTACGGTGGCTCGATGCTGCCGGAACTCGAGGGCTTCCGGCTGACCGGCACGCAGGGCAGCATCGTCTCCGGGCGCGTGGCCTACAGCCTCGGGCTGGAGGGCCCGGCGGTCACGGTGGACACGGCGTGCTCGTCGTCGCTGGTGGCGCTGCACCTGGCGGCGCAGTCGCTGCGCTCGGGCGAGTGCTCGATGGCCCTGGTCGGTGGGGTCACCGTCCTCGCCGGCCCGTTCCTCTTCGTGGAGTTCAGCCGCCAGCGTGGTCTCGCGCCGGACGGGCGCTGCAAGGCGTACGCGGGTGCGGCCGACGGGACCGGGTTCTCGGACGGCCTCGGTCTGCTGGTGGTGGAGCGGCTGTCGGACGCCCGCCGCAAGGGCCACGACGTGCTGGCGGTGCTGCGCGGAAGCGCGATCAACCAGGACGGTGCGAGCAACGGGCTGACGGCGCCGAACGGTCCCTCGCAGGAGCGGGTCATCCGGGCGGCGCTGGCGAACGCCGGCCTTCGGCCCTCCGAGATCGATGCGGTCGAGGGGCACGGGACCGGCACGAAGCTGGGTGATCCGATCGAGGCCCAGGCGCTGCTGGCGACCTACGGCCAGGAACGGTCGGGCGACCCGCTGTGGCTGGGCTCGGTCAAGTCCAACATCGGCCACACTTCCGCCGCCGCCGGCGTGGGTGGTGTGATCAAGATGGTGATGGCGATGCGGCACGGGGTGCTGCCGCGGACGCTGCACGTGGACGAGCCGACGCCGCACGTGGACTGGACCTCGGGCGCGGTCGAGCTGTTGACGGAGGCGCGGGAGTGGCCTGCGTCGCCTGAGCGTCCGCGGCGTGCGGGTGTGTCCTCGTTCGGGATCAGTGGGACGAATGCGCACGTGATTCTGGAGGAGGCTCCCACGGCGGAGACGCCGGTCAAGGGAGCGGGACTTCCGGTCGTGCCGGTGGTGGTGTCGGCGAAGTCCGGTGCGGCGTTGCGTGAGCAGGCCGAGCGGCTGCGGGCGCACCTGATCGCCGACCCGGCTGCCTCTGTGACGGACGTCGGGTTCTCGTCGGTGGTCTCGCGGGCGCAGTTGGATTCCCGCGGGGTGGTGGTTGCTTCCGGTCGGGATGAACTCCTCGCTGGTCTGGCCGGGTTGGCCGCCGGCAATCCCGCAGCCCACGTGGTTGAAGGGCGTGTGACTGCGGGCCGTACCGCGGTGTTGTTCACGGGTCAGGGTTCGCAGCGTGCGCGGATGGGTGTGGAGCTGGCGGGGGCGTTCCCCGTGTTCGATGCCGCTCTGGAACGGGTGTGTGCGGAGCTGGATCCGCTGCTGGGTCGTTCGGTGTCGGCGTTGTTGAGCGCGCCGGAGGGTTCGGCGCAGGCGGCTGAGCTGGATGCGACGGAGTTCACGCAGGCGGCGTTGTTCGCGGTCGAGGTGGCGCTGTTCCGTCTGGTGGAGTCCCTGGGCATCCGTGTGGATCATGTGATGGGTCACTCGGTCGGTGAGATCGTGGCCGCGCATGTGGCGGGGGTGCTGTCGCTGGCGGACGCGTGTGCGCTGGTGGTGGCGCGGGGCCGGTTGATGGGGGCGCTGCCGGCGGGCGGTGCGATGGTCGCGGTGCAGGCGGGTGAGGAGGAGGTCGCGGCGTCGCTGGTCGGGTTCGAGGGCCGGCTGGAGATCGCGGCCGTCAACGGC
>NZ_JAKNTA010000005.1:145232-155583 GCF_022288725.1 Kitasatospora sp. A2-31
GGTTCGCGGACGGTGTGCGGACGTTGCACGAGGCGGGGGTGCGCCGGTTCCTGGAGTTGGGGCCGGATGGTGTGCTGACCGCGATGGCCCGCCAGAGTCTGGACGAGCTTGGTGTGCAGGACGCCGTGCTGGTTCCCGCGCTGCGGGCCAAGCACGCCGAGGTGGACACCTTCGTCCGCTTCCTGGGGCAGGCGCATGTGGCGGGTGTGGAGGTGGACTGGTCCGCGTTCTACAGGGAGACGGGTGCGGTCCGGGTCAAGCTGCCGACGTATGCGTTCCAGCGGGAGCGGTACTGGCTCGCGCCGGGCAGCGGTGCGGGGGATGTGGCGGCGGCCGGGCAGTCCCGGATCGGGCATCCGGTTCTGGCGGCGGCCGTCCAGGTCGGTGACCGTGACGAGTGGGTCCTGACCGGCCGCCTGTCCACCGACACCCAGCCCTGGACCGCCGAGCACCTGCTCTTCGGCACGGTCGTCGTGCCGGGGACCGCGCTGGTTGAGCTCGCGCTCGCCGCCGGTCGCCGGGTCGGCACCCAGGTGGTGGACGAGCTGGTGCTGGAGGCGCCGTTGGTGCTGTCCGATGACGTGGCGCTGCAGGTCCAGGTGACGGTGGGTCCGGCTGCGGCGGACGGTCGGCGTGAGGTGGCGATCTACACCCGCCCGGAGCACGGTGACGACGACGAGCGGGAGGCGGTCTGTCACGCCCGTGGCCTGCTCGGTCCGGATGCCGGGCCTTCGGAGGCGTGGCCGGCCGAGTGGCCGCCGGCGGCGGCCGAGCCGCTTCCCGTGGACACGCTGTACGCGGGTCTGGCCGACCTGGGTTATGACTACGGGCCGGTCTTCCAGGGGGTTCGGGCGGCCTGGCGCGAGGGCGACCGGACGTATGCCGAGGTGGAACTGCCGGGTGACGGCGGTGGCGAGGGCTTCGGCATCCACCCGGCCCTCTTCGACGCCGCCCTGCAGAGCGCCGTCATCATGCTGACCGGGCGCGACGGAGACGGGCACCGGATGCCTTTCAGCTGGACCGGGGTCCGGCTGGAGCGCGAGGGCAGTTCGCGCCTGCGCGTCCGAGCCGTCGTGACCGGCGACTCCTCCGTACGCCTCGACGCGATCGACGAGTCGGGCGACGCGGTCGTGTCCGTGCGGTCCATCGTGGTGCGCCCGGTGGAGCAGGCACGGATCGACCACGCCCAGCGCGGACAGCAGAGCCCGCTCCACCAGGTGGAGTGGACGGAGGTCACCGCCGCGTCGTCGCCGACGCCGGTGCGGGTGGCCGTCCTCGGTGACGGGTTCGCGGACCTCGACGCGGTGGAGCGGGCCATGGCCGACGGCGCCGAAACGCCTGCGGTCGTCGTCGCCCCGTTGGAGACCCCGGCGGGCGATCCGGCGTCGGCGTCGCGTGAACTCGCAGCGGCCGCGACGGCGCTGGCACAGCGGTGGCTCGCGAGCGAGTGGCTCGGGGAGGCACGGCTGGTCGTCGCCACCCGTGGCGCGGCCGCCGTGGGCGCAGAGGTGCCGGACGTGGCGCAGGCTGCGGCGTCGGGCCTCGTGCGCAGCGCCCAGGCCGAGCACCCCGGCCGCTTCGTGCTGGTGGACCTCGACGAACAGGGCCTCCCGGACTGGGGCACGGTGCTCGCCACCGACGAGCCGCAGCTCGCGGCCCGTGGCGGCCGGCTGTTCGCGCCGCGGCTGGTGCGGGTGTCGGCGACGCCGCGCGCGCTGCCCGTCCTCGACGGGCCGGTGCTGGTCACCGGTGGTACGTCCGGTCTGGGTGCGCTGTTCGCGAAGCACCTGGTGGAGCGCCACGGCGTCACGGACCTGCTGCTGGTGAGCCGGCGCGGTGCGGCGGCGGAGGGTGTGGCCGAGCTGGTGGCGGAGCTGGCGGCGGCCGGCGCGACCGCGCGGGTCGAGGCCTGCGACGTCGCGGACCGCGACCAAGTGGCGCGCGTCATCGGCTCGTTGGAGAAGCCGCTCACGGCGGTCGTGCACGCGGCCGGTGTGTTGGACGACGGTGTGATCGAGTCGATGACCGCCGACCAGATCGAGCGGGTCATGCGGCCCAAGCTCGACGCGGCGTGGCACCTGCACGAGCTCACCGCCGGCATGGACCTGGCGGCGTTCGTGCTCTTCTCCTCGGTCGCGGCACTGATCGGCAGCCCCGGTCAGGCGAACTACGCGGCGGCCAACGCAGCGCTCGACGCGCTCGCGGTCAAGCGTCGCGCCGACGGCCTGGCCGCCACGTCCCTGGCCTGGGGCCTGTGGGCCGAAGCCGGCGGCATGACCGGGCAGCTCGGCGACGACGAGATCGCCCGGCTGGAGCGGATGGGCGTCGGCGCCCTGACGGCCGAGACGGGCCTGGACCTGTTCGACCAGGCGCTGGCCCGCGACACCGCCCTGCTGGCGCCGGTGAAGCTGGACGCGGCCGCGCTCCGTTCGCAGGCACGGGCGGGGCTCCTCCCCGCCGTCCTGCGCGGCCTGGTCCGGATGCCGAACCGCACCGCCGGATCCGGCGGCTCCCTGGCGGAGCGGCTGGCCGGGCTGGCTGAGGCCGACCGGGAGCGGTTGGTGCTGGAGCTGGTGCAGACGCAGGTCGCTGCGGTCCTCGGGCACGCCACCGGTACGGCGCTCGATCCCGACCGGGCGTTCAAGGATCTCGGGTTCGACTCGCTGAGCGCGGTCGAGCTGCGCAACCGGCTGACCCAGGCCACCGGGCTCCGACTGCCCGCGACGCTGGTCTTCGACCACCCGAGCCCGGCCATGGTCGCGCGGCTGGTCCTGGCCGAGGCCGGCGGAGCGACCGAGGGGCGGCAGCGGTCCGCGACGCGTTCGCGGCGCACCTCCGTCGACGAGCCGTTGGCGATCGTCGGCATGAGCTGCCGCTACCCGGGCGGGGTGACCTCGCCCGAGCAGCTGTGGGACCTGTTGGCCGCCGGGCGGGACGCGATCACGGGCCTGCCCACCGACCGCGGCTGGGACCTGGAGCGGCTCTACGACCCGGACCCGGACCAGCCCGGCAAGATCTACACGCGCGGCGGCGGCTTCCTGGACCGGCCGGGAGACTTCGACGCGGAGTTCTTCGGCATCAGCCCGCGTGAGGCCCTGGCGATGGACCCGCAGCAGCGGCTGGTACTCGAGGCCGCGTGGGAGGCGTTCGAGGACGCCGGCATCGACCCCACGACGCTGCGCGGGAGTGACACGGGCGTCTTCTGCGGCGCGGTGACCGCGGACTACGGCGGTGTCACGAGCTCGGAGCTGGAGGGCTACCGTCTGACCGGCACCACCATGAGCGTGCTGTCGGGGCGCATCTCCTACACGCTCGGCCTGGAGGGGCCGGCGGTCACGGTGGACACGGCGTGCTCGTCGTCCGCCGTGGCGCTGCACATGGCCGTCCAGGCGCTGCGCTCCGGCGAGTGCTCGATGGCGCTGGCGGGCGGCGTGACGCTGATGGCCGGTCCGTACCTGCTGACCGAGTTCAGCCGTCAGCGGGCGTTGTCGCCGGACGGTCGCTGCAAGGCGTACGCGGGTGCGGCGGACGGGACGGGGTTCTCGGACGGTCTGGGTCTGCTGGTGGTGGAGCGGCTGTCGGACGCCCGTCGCAAGGGTCACAACGTGCTGGCCGTGATCCGCGGGAGTGCGGTGAACCAGGACGGTGCGAGCAACGGGCTGACGGCGCCGAACGGGCCCTCGCAGGAGCGGGTGATCCGCGCAGCGCTGGCGAATGCGGGCCTGGACGCGGCGGACGTCGACGCGGTCGAGGGCCACGGCACGGGCACGAAGCTGGGTGATCCGATCGAGGCCCAGGCGCTGCTGGCGACCTACGGCCGGGAGCGCGCGGGTGACCCGCTCTGGCTCGGGTCGTTGAAGTCGAACATCGGACACACGTCGGCTGCGGCGGGTGTCGGTGGTGTGATCAAGATGGTGATGGCGATGCGGCGCGGCGTTCTGCCGCGGACGCTGCATGTGGACGAGCCGTCGCCGCACGTGGACTGGGCTTCGGGCGCGGTCGAGTTGCTGACCGAGGCGCGGGAGTGGCCCGCGGTGGACAGGCGTCCGCGGCGTGCTGCGGTGTCGTCGTTCGGTGTGAGCGGCACGAATGTGCACGTGATCCTGGAGGAGGCTCCCGCGACTGAGCCGTCGGTCCGGGGTGTGGAGCTTCCGGTCGTGCCGGTGGTGGTGTCGGGCAAGTCCGAGGCGGCGTTGCGTGAGCAGGCCGAGCGGCTGCGGGCGCACCTCCTGGCGGAGCCGGGTGCCTCTTTGACGGATGTCGGGTACTCCTCCGTGGTCTCGCGGGCGCAGTTGGATGCCCGGGGTGTCGTGGTCGCCGCCGACCGCGATGAACTCCTTGCGGGTCTGGCCGCGTTGGCTGCCGGTGATCCGGTGGCTCAGGTGGTCGAGGGTCGTGTGGTGGCGGGTCGGCCGGTGTTCGTGTTCCCGGGGCAGGGGGCGCAGTGGGCCGGTATGGCGGTGGAGTTGTTGGATTCGTCGCCGGTGTTCGCTGGTCTGGTCGCGGAGTGTGATGAGGCGCTGTCCGCGTTCGTGGATTGGCGTGTTGTGGACGTGCTGCGCGGGGTGGAGGGTGCGCCGTCGCTGGAGCTGGTGGATGTGGTCCAGCCGGTGTTGTGGGCGGTGATGGTCTCGCTGGCCGGGTTGTGGCGTTCGTTCGGTGTGGAGCCGTCGGCGGTGGTGGGTCACTCGCAGGGGGAGATCGCGGCGGCGTGTGTCGCGGGTGGTCTGTCGTTGGGGGATGGTGCCCGGGTGGTGGCGCTGCGTAGTCGTCTGGTGCGGGAGCGTCTGGCGGGTCGTGGTGGCATGGTGTCGCTGGCGGTGGCGGTGGAGCGGGCCGAGGAGTTGTTGGTTCCGTTCGGTGGTCGGGTGTCGGTGGCGGCGGTGAACGGGCCGGCGTCGGTGGTGGTGGCGGGTGAGCCCGCGGCGTTGGACGAGATCGTGGCCCGGTGCGAGGGGGAGGGTGTTCGGGCGCGGCGGGTGGCGGTGGACTATGCGTCGCATTCGGCGCAGGTCGAGGCGATCGAGGAGGAGCTGGGTCGGGTCCTGGCTTCGCTGACGCCGGTGTCGGGGAGTGTGCCGTTCTACTCCACTGCGGTGGGTGGGTTCGTGGACACGGCGTCGTTGGATGCCGGGTACTGGTACGGGAACCTGCGGGGCCGGGTGGGTTTCGAGGCGGCGGTGCGGGCGCTGGTGGACCAGGGTGCGGGCTGCTTCGTCGAGATGTCCCCGCACCCGGTGCTGGGTCTGGCGCTTGAGGGCACGCTGGCTGCGCATGGTGTGGCGGAGCGGGTGGGTGTGGTCGGGTCGTTGCGGCGTGGTGAGGGGGGTTTGCGGCGGTTCGCGTTGTCGCTGGCCGAGGCCTTCGCGGTGGGTGTGGCGGTCGACTGGTCGGTGTTCTACAAGGAGACGGGTGCGGCCCGGGTCAAGCTGCCGACGTATGCGTTCCAGCGGGAGCGGTTCTGGTTGATGCCGGGTTCCGGCAGTGGTGATGTGTCCGCGGCGGGTCTGGTGCGGGTGGATCATCCGGTGCTGGGTGCGGCGGTGCGGGTGGGGGATCGGGACGAGTGGGTGTTCGCGGGGCGGATGTCCCAGGAGACCCAGCCCTGGACCCGTGACCACGTGGTGTTCGGGTTGGTGCTGGTGCCCGGTGCTGCCTTGGTGGAGCTGGCGTTGTCGGCCGGCCGTCAGGTGGGTTGTGAGGTGCTGGGCGAGCTGGTGTTGGAGGCGCCGTTGGTCCTGGAGGACGATGCGGTGCTCCAGGTCCAGGTCACGATCGGCGCGGCCGGTGAGGACGGGCGCCGCGAGGTCGGGGTGTATTCCCGTCCGGAGTCCGGCGAGGGCGACGAGGTCGAGACGACCTGCCACGGTCGTGGCTGGCTGACCGGGTCCGCCGAGCCGGTGGCGGCGTTCCCGCTCCAGTGGCCGCCCGCCAACGCCGAACCCATCCCCGTCGAAACGCTCTACTCCCGCGTGAACGACCACGCGCGACTGACCGACATCGGCTTCGACTACGGCCCCGCGTTCCGGGCCGTGCAGGCGGCATGGCGGGTCGGCGACGAAGTGTTCACCGAACTCGAACTGCCCGAGGTCGCCGGTGACCCCCAGGGCTTCGGCGTCCACCCGGCGCTGCTCGACTCCGCCCTCCACGGCGGGCTCGGCATGCTCGACCGCGGCGGTGACAACCCGGGCGGACTCCCGTTCTCCTGGTCGGGCGTGCGGCTGGACCGCACCGGACTGACCCGGCTGCGGGTGCGGATCGGCCTGGCCGGCGAGGCCGCACTGCGGCTCGACGTCGCGGCCGAGGACGGCACGCCGATCGCCAGGGTGGAGCGCCTCGACGTCCGACCGGTCGAGCAGGCCCAGCTCGAGGCGGCGCGACGGGGCGGGCAGCGTCCGCTCTACCAGCTCGACTGGGTGGCGGCTCCGGCCACCCCGGCGTCGTCGGTACGGATCGCCGTGCTCGGTGACGCCGAAGGGCCGGGCGAGCGGTTCGCGGACGTGGACGTGCTGGAGAAGGCACTCGTCGAGGGCGCCCGGGCGCCCGAGCTGGTCGTCGCAACGATCGCGCCGCCTGCGGGCGATGTGCACGAAGCGGCGCGCAAGGCCGCGACCGAGGCCCTGGCCCTGGTGCAGCGCTGGCTGGCGAGTGCCGTGCCGGCCGAAACCCGGCTCGCGGTGGTGACCCGCAATGCCGTCGCCGTCGGTACCGAGGCGGCGGACGTGGCGCAGGCTGCGGTACGGGGCCTGGTGCGGAGTGTGCAGTCGGAGCACCCGGGCCGGTTCGTGCTCGTCGACGTGGACCGGTCCGGTGCAGTGGACTGGGCGAAGGTGTTCGGCTCGGACGAGCCGCAGTTCGCGGTGCGTGGCGACCGCCTGCTCGTGCCGCGGTTGGGCCGCGCGGACGCGGCGGCCGGGGGCAGGGTGCTGGACGGGCCGGTGCTGGTCACCGGTGGTACGTCCGGTCTGGGTGCGCTGTTCGCGAAGCATCTGGTGGAGCGTCACGGGGTCCGTGATCTGGTGCTGGTGAGCCGGCGCGGTGCGGCGGCGGAGGGTGTGGCCGAGCTGGTGGCGGAGCTGGCGGCGGCCGGCGCGACGGCGCGGGTCGAGGCCTGCGACGTCGCGGACCGCGACCGACTGGCCCACCTGATCGACTCGTTGGAGAAGCCGCTCGCGGCGGTGGTGCATGCGGCGGGCGTGCTCGACGACGGTGTGATCGAGTCGATGACCGCCGAGCAGATCGAGCGGGTCATGCGTCCGAAGGTGGACGCGGCGTGGCACCTGCACGAGCTCACCGCCGGCATGGACCTGGCGGCGTTCGTCCTCTTCTCCTCGGTCGCGGCACTGATCGGCAGCCCCGGTCAGGCGAACTACGCGGCTGCCAACGCGGCGCTCGACGCCCTGGCCGCCAAGCGTCGCGCCGACGGCCTGGCCGCCACGTCCCTGGCCTGGGGCCTCTGGGCCGAAGCCGGTGGCATGACGGGGCAGCTCGGCGACGACGAGATCGCCCGGCTGGAGCGGATGGGCACCGTCGCCCTGACGGCCGAGACGGGCCTGGACCTGTTCGACCGGAGCCTCACGGCCGGCGCTGCTCTGCTGGCGCCCGTGCAGCTCGACCTGGGTGCGCTGCGCGCCCAGGCGCGGGAGGGCATGCTGCTCGCGCTGCTGCGCGGCCTGGTCCGGACGCCGGAGCGATCGGCCGAACCGTCGGGCCCCTCCCTGGCACAGCGGCTCGCGGACGTGCCGGAGGCCGACCGGGAGCAGGTCGTGCTCGATCTGGTACGGACGCACGCCGCGGCAGTCATCGGGTACGCGTCCGGGGCGGCCATCGACCCGGACCGGGCGTTCCAGGAGCTCGGCTTCGACTCCCTGGGTGCGGTCGGGCTCCGGAACCGGTTGACGCAGGCGGTCGGCGTCCGACTGCCCGCGACGCTGATCTTCGATCACCCGACGTCGAGGGCGGTCGCAACCCTGCTCCTCTCCGAGATCGGCGGCGTCGCCGCAGAACCGCCGATCGACGTGGAGCTGAAGAAGCTCGAGGACATGCTGGCCGGTGTCGAGACCGCCGAGAAGCAGCGCGTGGCGGGCCGCCTCCGCGCTCTGCTGGCCGGCCTCTCCGACAGCGGACAGGACACGAGCGGACAGATCGAGGCCGCCGCGACCGCGGACGAGGTCTTCAAGCTGATCGATGCCGAGTTCGGCGAGGCATGACAAGGACTGTGAACATGAGCGCTGGCAGCACCGAATCCGAAAACGAGAAGCTCCTCCGCTACCTCAAGCGGACGGCCGTCGATCTCAACGAAGCCAAGGCGCGTTTGCGCGAGTACGAGGACCGGGCCAACGAGCCGGTTGCGATCGTGGGAATGAGCTGCCGCTACCCGGGCGGGGTGACCTCGCCCGAGGAGCTGTGGGACCTCGTGGCCTCCGGCCGCGACGGCATGTCGCCAATGCCGTCCGACCGCGGTTGGGACCTGGAGCGGCTCTACGACCCGGACCCCGACCAGCCGGGAACCTCCTACTCGCGTGTGGGCGGCTTCATCGACGGAGTCACCGACTTCGACGCGGACTTCTTCGGGATCAGTCCGCGCGAGGCCACCGCGATGGACCCGCAGCAGCGGCTGCTGCTGGAGGCCGCGTGGGAGGCGTTCGAGGACGCGGGCATCGACCCGACGTCGCTGCGCGGCAGCGACACCGGCGTGTTCTGCGGTGTCGGCGCATCGGACTACGCCGTGGGCCCGGCAGGCAGCCTGCCCCAGGTCGAGGGGCTTCGCCTGACCGGTTCCACGTCCAGCGTGGTGTCCGGTCGTGTCTCCTACGTCCTGGGCATGGAGGGGCCGTCCGTGTCGGTGGACACGGCGTGCTCGTCGTCGCTGGTGGCGCTGCACATGGCGGCGCAGTCCCTGCGTTCCGGCGAGTGCTCGATGGCGCTGGTCGGCGGGGTCACCGTGCTGTCCGGGCCGTTCCTGTTCGTGGAGTTCAGCCGTCAGCGGGCGTTGTCGCCGGACGGTCGCTGCAAGGCGTACGCGGGTGCGGCGGACGGGACGGGGTTCTCGGACGGTCTGGGTCTGCTGGTGGTGGAGCGGTTGTCGGACGCCCGTCGCAAGGGTCACAACGTGCTGGCGGTGCTGCGCGGAAGCGCGATCAACCAGGACGGTGCGAGCAACGGGCTGACGGCGCCGAACGGTCCCTCGCAGGAGCGGGTGATCCGCGCAGCGCTGGCCAACGCCGGCCTGGGCGCGGCGGACGTCGATGCGGTGGAGGGCCACGGCACGGGCACGAAGCTGGGTGATCCGATCGAGGCCCAGGCGCTGCTGGCGACCTATGGCCGGGAGCGCGCCGGCGACCCGCTGTGGCTGGGCTCGATCAAGTCCAACATCGGTCACAGCTCCACGGCTGCCGGTGTGGCCGGCGTGATCAAGATGGTGATGGCGATGCGGCACGGCGTTCTGCCGCGCACGCTGCACGTGGACGAGCCGTCGCCGCACGTGGACTGGGCCTCGGGCTCGGTCGAGCTGCTGACCGAGGCGCGGGAGTGGCCTGCGTCGCCTGAGCGTCCGCGGCGCGCGGGTGTGTCCTCGTTCGGCGTGAGCGGCACGAACGCCCACGTCATCCTGGAGGAAGCCGCCGCCACCGAGCCGGCCCAGGCACCCGAGATGACCGACGTGCCGGTTCGGGGTGTGGAGCTTCCGGTCGTGCCGGTGGTGGTGTCGGGCAAGTCCGAGGCGGCGCTGCGTGAGCAGGCCGAGCGGCTGCGGGCGCACCTGATCGCCGAGCCGGGTGCCTCTTTGACGGACGTCGGGTTCTCGTCTGTGGTCTCGCGGGCGCAGTTGGATGCCCGGGGTGTCGTGGTCGCCGCCGACCGCGATGAACTCCTCGCGGGTCTGGCCGCGTTGGCTGCCGGTGATCCTGTGGCGAACGTCGTCGAGGGTCGTGTGGTGGCGGGTCGGCCGGTGTTCGTGTTCCCGGGGCAGGGGGCGCAGTGGGCCGGTATGGCGGTGGAGTTGTTGGATTCGTCGCCGGTGTTCGCCGGCTTGATCGCGGAGTGTGATGAGGCGCTGTCCGCGTTCGTGGACTGGCGTGTTGTGGACGTGCTGCGCGGGGTGGAGGGTGCGCCGTCGCTGGAGCTGGTGGATGTGGTCCAGCCGGTGTTGTGGGCGGTGATGGTCTCGCTGGCCGGGTTGTGGCGTTCGTTCGGTGTGGAGCCGTCGGCGGTGGTGGGTCACTCGCAGGGGGAGATCGCGGCGGCGTGTGTCGCGGGTGGTCTGTCGTTGGGGGATGGTGCCCGGGTGGTGGCGCTGCGTAGTCGTCTGGTGCGGGAGCGTCTGGCGGGTCGTGGTGGCATGGTGTCGCTG
>NZ_JAKNTA010000005.1:155593-161647 GCF_022288725.1 Kitasatospora sp. A2-31
GCGGTTCGCGTTGTCGCTGGCCGAGGCCTTCGCGGTGGGTGTGGCGGTCGACTGGTCCGCGTTCTACAAGGAGACGGGTGCGGCCCGGGTCAAGCTGCCGACGTATGCGTTCCAGCGGGAGCGGTTCTGGTTGATGCCGGGTTCCGGCAGTGGTGATGTGTCCGCGGCGGGTCTGGTGCGGGTGGATCATCCGGTGCTGGGTGCGGCGGTGCGGGTGGGGGATCGGGACGAGTGGGTGTTCGCGGGGCGGATCTCCCAGGAGACCCAGCCCTGGACCCGTGACCACATGGTGCTGGGCACGGTGATCGTGCCGGGTATCGCGCTGGTGGAGATGGCGCTGACGGCCGGCCGGATGGCGGGCTGCCCCGTGGCCGACGAGCTGGTGTTGGAGGCGCCGTTGGTCCTGGAGGACGATGCGGTGCTCCAGGTCCAGGTCACGATCGGCGCGGCCGGTGACGACGGCCGCCGCGAAGTGGCGATCTACAGCCGGCCCGAAGGCCTCACCGAGGACGAGCTGCAGGAAGTGACCTGCCACGGGCGCGGGTGGCTCGCGCCTGAGAGCGACGTCGCCCAATGGCACGAGGTGTGGCCGCCGGTGGGCGCCGAGACCCTGTCGGCCGACGCCCTCTACACGGGGATGACGGAACTCGGCTACGACTACGGTCCGATGTTCGCGTGCGTGCGCGCCGCGTGGCGCCGCGGTGGGGAGGTCTTCACCGAGCTCGCGCTGCCCGACGGCGCCGACAACGGCGGGTTCGCCGTGCACCCGGGACTCCTCGACGCCGCCATGCACGGCGGTCTGCTGGGGGAGAAGTCCGGCGACGGGGTTGTTCTGCCGTTCTCCTGGTCCGGAGTCCGCCTCGGTGCGGGCGGGCCGTCCCGTGCCCGCGTGCGGATCTCCCCGGCCGGCGAGTCCGCGCTGCGGGTCGAGGTGGTCGGCGAGCAGGGCGATCCGGTGCTGCACGTGGACAAGCTCTTCTTCCGTCCGGTGGATGCGTCGCAGCTGGAGCGTGCGCAGGGTGTGGGTGATGCGCTGTTCCGGGTGGATTGGGTGGAGGTCGCGGCGGAGCCGGTGGGTGCGGTGCGGGTGGCCGTGCTCGGTGGTGAGTTCGCGGATCTGGTGGCGGTGGAGCGTGCCGTGGCCGGGGGTGCGGAGGTTCCGGGGCTGGTGGTCGCGGAGGTTGCGGCGCCGGTGGACGGGGGTCCGGAGGCGGTGCGGGCGGTTGCGGCGGAGGTCCTGGGGCTGGTGCAGGGGTGGCTGGCCGTCGAGGGGCTGGGTGAGGCCCGGCTGGCGGTGGTGACCCGTCGGGGTGTGGGTGTGGGTGACGAGGTGCCGGAGGTGGCGCCGGCTTCGGTGTGGGGGCTGGTGCGCAGTGCGCAGTCGGAGCACCCGGGTCGGTTCGTGCTGGTGGACCTCGACGGTCCGGGTCTCCCGGACTGGGGGGCGGTGCTGGCCTCTGGCGAGCCGCAGGTCGCGGTGCGTGGTGGTCGGGTGCTGGTGCCGAGGCTGGGGCGGGTGGCGGCGTCGTTGCCGGCGGGTGGTGCGTGGCGTCTGGCGGTGGGGCGTGCGGGTTCGTTGGAGGATCTGGCGCTGGTTCCGTCGGACGGTGGTCGGCCGTTGGGTGCGGGTGAGGTGCGGGTCGATGTGCGGGCCGCGGGTGTGAACTTCCGGGACGTGCTGATCGCGCTGGGGATGTATCCGGGTGAGGCGCCGCTGGGCAGCGAGGCTGCGGGTGTGGTGCTGGAGGTCGGTGCCGAGGTGACCGACCTGAAGCCCGGCGACCGCGTCTTCGGATTCGTGCCCCAGGGTTTCGGCCCGCTGGCGGTGGCCGACCGCCGGATGGTCGTCCCCATGCCTGCGGGCTGGTCGTTCGCGCAGGCGGCGGCCGTGCCGGTGGTCTACCTGACCGCGTACTACGGTCTGGTCGACCTCGCGGGTCTGCAGGTGGGGGAGCGGGTGCTGGTGCACGCCGCCGCGGGTGGTGTGGGGATGGCTGCGGTGCAGCTGGCCCGTCACCTGGGTGCGGAGGTGTTCGCGACGGCGAGTGCGCACAAGTGGGACGCGGTGCGGGCGCTGGGTGTCGCGGACGGGCGGATCGCGTCCTCGCGGGACCTGGACTTCCGGGACGCGTTCCTGGCGGCGACCGACGGTGCGGGCGTCGACGTGGTGCTCAACGCCCTCGCGGGCGAGTACGTCGACACCACGCTCGAACTGCTGCCCGGTGGCGGCCGGTTCATCGAGATGGGCAAGACCGACATCCGCGATCCCGAGGTCGTCGGCACCGCGCACCCCGGCGTCCGGTACCAGGCGTTCGACCTGTTCGACGGGGCGGGGATCGACCGGCTGCAGGCGATGCTGGTCGAGATCACCGAGCTGTTCGAGCACGGCGCGCTCACCAGCTCGCCCATCCGCTCGTGGGATGTGCGTCGGGGTGCCGAGGCGCTGAGGTTCCTGCGCGAGGGCCGCAACATCGGCAAGGTCGTCCTCACCGTCCCGCAGGCGCTCGACCCCTCCGGCACCGCCCTGATCACCGGTGGTACGTCCGGTCTGGGTGCGCTGTTCGCGAAGCACCTGGTGGAGCGCCACGGCGTCAGGGACCTGCTGCTGGTCAGCCGGCGCGGTGCGGCGGCGGAGGGTGTGGCCGAGCTGGTGGCGGAGCTGGCGGCGGCCGGCGCGACCGCGCGGGTCGAAGCCTGCGACGTCGCGGACCGCAATCAACTCGCCGGCATCATCGGCTCGTTGGAGAAGCCGCTCACCGCGGTCGTGCATGCGGCGGGCGTGCTCGACGACGGTGTGATCGAGTCGATGACCGCCGACCAGATCGAGCGGGTCATGCGGCCCAAGCTCGACGCGGCGTGGCACCTGCACGAGCTCACCGCGGGGATGGACCTGTCGGCGTTCGTCCTGTTCTCCTCGGTCGCGGCACTCATCGGCGCTCCCGGTCAGGCGAACTACGCGGCTGCCAACGCGGCGCTCGACGCCCTGGCCGCCAAGCGTCGCGCCGAAGGCCTGCCCGCGACCTCGCTGGCCTGGGGCCTCTGGACCGAAGCCGGCGGCATGACCGCGCAGCTCGGCGACGACGAGATCGCCCGGCTGGAGCGGATGGGCGTCAGCGCCCTCTCCGCGGAGCTGGGCCTGGCCCTGTTCGACCAGAGCTTCAACGCCGACACGGCCCTGGTCGCCCCGGTGAAGCTCGACACGGCCGTCCTCCGGTCCCGTGCGCGTGCCGGGATGCTGGCCCCGCTGCTGCGCGGGCTGGTGCGGACGCAGACCCGGCGCGCGGAGACGGGCGGCTCGCTCGCGCAGCGCCTCGCCGGTGTGCCGGAGGCGGACCGTGAGCGGGTGGTGCTGGAGCTGGTGCAGACGCAGGTCGCCTCCGTTCTCGGGCACGCCTCGGGTGCGGCGATCGATTCGGAGCGGGCGTTCAAGGAGCTCGGGTTCGACTCGTTGAGCGCGGTCGAGCTGCGCAACCGGCTCGCCCAGGCCACCGGGCTCCGTCTGCCCGCGACCCTGGTCTTCGACCACCCGACCCCGGTGGCCGCCGCGCGCATGCTGCTCTCCTCCATGGGGACCATCGAGGTGTCCCGGCCGGCAGCGCCCGTGCCGGCACACCGGACGGACACCGACGAGCCGCTGGCCATCGTCGGCATGAGCTGCCGCTACCCGGGCGGGGCCATCTCGCCCGAGGGGCTGTGGGAGCTGGTGTCGACCGGCCGCGACGCGATATCCGGCCTGCCGACCGACCGCGGCTGGGACCTGGACGGGCTCTACGACCCGGACCCGGACCACCTGGGTACCTCGTACACGCGCAGCGGTGGCTTCGTCGACGGCATCGCCGACTTCGACGCCGAGTTCTTCGGGATCAGCCCGCGCGAGGCCACGGCGATGGACCCGCAGCAGCGGCTGCTGCTGGAGGCCGCGTGGGAGGCGTTCGAGGACGCGGGCATCGACCCGACGTCGCTGCGCGGCAGCGACACGGGTGTCTTCTGCGGCGCGGTCACCTCGGACTACGGCAGCTCGACGGCGCCGGAGATGGAGGGCTACCGGCTGACCGGCACGACCACGAGTGTGGTGTCCGGGCGCGTGGCCTACAGCCTCGGGCTGGAGGGCCCGGCGGTCACGGTGGACACGGCGTGTTCGTCGTCGCTGGTGGCGTTGCACATGGCGGCGCAGTCGCTGCGCTCGGGCGAGTGCTCGATGGCGCTGGTCGGTGGGGTGTCCGTGATGACGGGGCCCCAGCTGCTGATCGATTTCAGCCGTCAGCGTGGTCTCGCGCCGGACGGTCGCTGCAAGGCGTACGCGGGTGCGGCGGACGGGACGGGGTTCTCGGACGGCCTCGGTCTGCTGGTGGTGGAGCGGTTGTCGGACGCCCGCCGCAAGGGCCACGACGTGCTGGCGGTGCTGCGCGGAAGCGCGATCAACCAGGACGGTGCGAGCAACGGGCTGACCGCCCCGAACGGGCCCTCGCAGGAGCGGGTCATCCGGCAGGCGCTGGCCAACGCCGGCCTGGACGCGGCGGACGTCGACGCGGTGGAGGGCCACGGCACGGGCACGAAGCTGGGGGATCCGATCGAGGCCCAGGCGCTGCTGGCGACCTACGGCCGGGAGCGCGCCGGCGACCCGCTGTGGCTGGGCTCGATCAAGTCCAACATCGGTCACAGCTCCACTGCTGCCGGTGTGGCCGGCGTGATCAAGATGGTGATGGCGATGCGGCACGGCGTTCTGCCGCGGACGCTGCACGTGGACGAGCCGTCGCCGCACGTGGACTGGGCCTCGGGCTCGGTCGAGCTGTTGACCGAGGCGCGGGAGTGGCCGGCGTCCGAGGGGCGTCCGCGGCGTGCGGGTGTGTCCTCGTTCGGCGTGAGCGGCACGAACGCCCACGTCATCCTGGAGGAGGCCCCCGCCACCGAGCCGGTTGAGTCATCGGAGTCGACCGGGCTGCCGGTCGTGCCGGTGGTGGTGTCGGCCAGGTCCGAGGTGGCGTTGCGTGAGCAGGCGGACCGGCTGCGGGCGCACCTCCTGGCGGAGCCGGGACTGTCGCTCGCCGATGTCGGCTTCTCGTCGGTGGTCTCCCGGGCACAGCTGGATTCCCGTGGGGTGGTGGTTGCTGCCGATCGGGACGAACTCCTCTCGGGCCTGGCCGCGTTGGCGGTCGGGGATCCGGCCGCTCGGGTGGTCGAGGGCCGTGCGGTGGCGGGTCGGACGGCGGTGTTGTTCACGGGTCAGGGTTCGCAGCGGGCGCGGATGGGTGTGGAGCTGGCGGGGGTGTTCCCCGTGTTCGCTGCCGCGTTGGAGCGGGTGTGTGCGGAGCTGGATCCGCTGCTGGGTCGTTCGGTGTGGGCGTTGTTGAGCGCGCCGGAGGGTTCGGCGCAGGCGGCTGAGCTGGATGCGACGGAGTTCACGCAGGCGGCGTTGTTCGCGGTCGAGGTGGCGCTGTTCCGTCTGGTGGAGTCCCTCGGGATCCGTGTGGATCATGTGATGGGTCACTCGGTCGGTGAGATCGTGGCCGCGCATGTGGCGGGGGTGTTGTCGCTGGCGGATGCGTGTGCGCTGGTGGTGGCGCGGGGCCGGTTGATGGGGGCGCTGCCGGCGGGCGGTGCGATGGTTGCGGTGCAGGCGGGTGAGGAGGAGGTCGCGGCGTCGCTGGTCGGGTTCGAGGGCCGGTTGGAGATCGCGGCCGTGAACGGCCCGCGGGCGGTGGTGGTGTCCGGTGATGCCGACGCCGTCGAGGAGTGGCTTCCGGGGTGGGAGGGGCGTAAGACCTCTCGTCTGCGGGTGAGCCATGCCTTCCACTCGCCGCGTATGGAGCCGATGCTCGCGGAGTTCGAGCAGGTCGCCCGTGGGCTGTCGTATGCGGCGCCGCGGATGGCGGTGGTGTCGAACGTGACGGGTGGTCTGGTCTCGGAGGAGTTGGCTGATCCTGGGTATTGGGTGCGGCATGTGCGGCGGGCGGTGCGGTTCGCGGACGGTGTGCGGACGTTGCACGAGGCGGGGGTGCGCCGGTTCCTGGGGTTGGGGCCGGATGGTGTGCTGACCGCGATGGCCCGCCAGAG
>NZ_JAKNTA010000005.1:161657-645157 GCF_022288725.1 Kitasatospora sp. A2-31
AGTTGGGGCCGGATGGTGTGCTGACCGCGATGGCCCGCCAGAGTCTGGACGAGTTGGGGGTGCAGGACGCCGTGCTGGTTCCGGCGCTGCGGGCCAGGCATGCCGAGGTGGAGACCTTCGTCCGGTTCCTGGGGCAGGCGCATGTGGCGGGTGTGGAGGTGGACTGGTCCGCGTTCTACAGGGAGACGGGTGCGGTCCGGGTCAAGCTGCCGACGTATGCGTTCCAGCGTGAGCGGTACTGGCTCGCGCCGGGCAGCGGTGCGGGGGATGTGGCGGCGGCCGGGCAGTCCCGGATCGGGCATCCGGTTCTGGCGGCGGCCGTCCAGGTCGGTGACCGTGACGAGTGGGTCCTGACCGGCCGGCTGTCCACCGACACCCAGCCCTGGACCCGTGACCACGTCGTCCTCGGCACGGTGATCGTGCCCGGAACCGCACTGGTCGAGCTCGCCCTCACCGCCGGCCACCAGACCGACACCCCCGTCGTCGACGAACTCGTCCTGGAGGCACCGCTGCTCCTGGAGGAAGGCATCACCCGGCAGGTCCAGGTGACGGTCGGCCGGGCCGACGACGACGGTCGGCGTGAGGTGGCGGTGTACACCCGCCCGGAGAACGGCGACGACGACGAGCGGAGGGAGACGACCTGTCACGCTCGCGGGCTGCTCGCTCCCGATACCGGTTCCGCTGCCCCCTGGGCCGCCGAATGGCCGCCCGCGGGGGCCGAGGAGGCGTCGGTGGACGCTCTCTATTCGGGTATGACCGATCTGGGCTACGACTACGGGCCCGCCTTCCAGGGCGTGCGTGCGGTGTGGCGCTCCGGGGCCGACGTGTACGCGGAGGTCGCCCTGCCCGGCGACACCGATGGTGAGGGCTTCGGCATCCACCCGGCCCTCTTCGACGCCGCCATGCACGGTGGCCTGCTGCAGCAGGGCGAGGGCGTGTCCGCGGTGCTGCCGTTCTCCTGGTCGGGCGTTCGGCTCGGCAGGACGGGGCAGTCCCGGGTCCGGGCGCGGATCAGCCCGACCGGCGACGGTGCGATGAAGGTCGACATCGCGAGCGAGCTCGGTGAGCCCGTGCTGAGCATGGCGCGGCTGGACATGCGGCCCGTGGAGCAGGCACAGCTGGAGTCCGGGCAGCGCGCCAAGCGGAGCTCCCTCTTCCAGCTCGACTGGGCCGAGGTCACGTCCGCGTCGTCGCCGACGCCGGTGCGGGTGGCCGTCCTCGGTGAGGACTTCGCGGACCTCGACGCACTGGAGAAGGCGCTCGCCGACGGTGCCGAGGCACCGGAGGCGGTCGTCGCCTCCGTCGGGACCCCTGGCGGCGGCACGGCCGACGGTGACACGGCCGGTGCGGCACTGACGGCCGTGGCCGAGGCCCTGGCCGTGGTGAAGCGCTGGCTGGCGATCGAGCGGCTCGGGCGGGCACGGCTCGTCGTGGCCACCCGCAACGGCGTCGCCGCGGACGGCGGAGCGCCGGACGTCGTGCAGGCCTCGGTGTGGGGCCTGGTGCACGGCGCCCAGGTGGAACACCCCGGCCGCTTCGCGGTCGTGGACGTCGCCGACGGCGCCGCTCCGGACTGGGCCGCGGTGCTCGCCACCGACGAGCCGCAGCTCGCCGTGCGCGCAGGTCGGCTGCTCGCGCCGCGCCTCGCCCGGTCGTCGGCGACGCCGCGCGCGCTGCCCGTCCTCGACGGGCCGGTGCTGGTCACCGGTGGTACGTCCGGTCTGGGTGCGCTGTTCGCGAAGCACCTGGTGGAGCGTCACGGGGTCCGTGACCTGGTGCTGGTGAGCCGGCGCGGTGCGGCGGCGGAGGGTGTGGCCGAGCTGGTGGCGGAGCTGGCGGCGGCCGGCGCGACCGCGCGGGTCGAGGCCTGCGACGTCGCGGACCGCGACCAAGTGGCGTGCGTCATCGGCTCGTTGGAGAAGCCGCTCACCGCGGTCGTGCACGCGGCCGGTGTGCTGGACGACGGTTTGATCGAGTCGATGACCGCCGACCAGATCGAGCGGGTCATGCGGCCCAAGCTCGACGCGGCGTGGCACCTGCACGAGCTCACCGCGGGGATGGACCTGGCGGCGTTCGTCCTGTTCTCCTCCGCCGCGGCACTGATCGGCAGCCCCGGTCAGGCCAACTACGGCGCGGCCAACGCGGCGCTCGACGCCCTCGCGGTCAAGCGTCGTGCCGAGGGCCTGCCCGCGACCTCGCTGGCCTGGGGCCTCTGGGCCGAAGCCGGCGGCATGAGTGGCGAGCTGGCCGAGGCCGACCGGACCCGCCTGGCGCGCCTGGGCATCGGCGCCATGCCGGCCGAGCTCGGCCTCGCCCTGTTCGACCAGGCACTCGCCTCGGACACGTCCCTGCTCGCGCCCGTGAAGCTCGACACGGCCGCCCTCCGGACCCAGGCGAGGGCGGGTCTGCTGCCGGCCCTGCTCCGCGGCCTGGTTCCCGCGCCGGCCCGCCGGGCGGGTACGAGCGGCTCGCTGGCGCAGCGCCTCGCGGGCGTGGCGGAGGCCGACCGCGAGCGGGTGGTGCTGGATCTGGTGCAGTCGCAGGTGGCCGCCGTCCTCGGGCACGCGTCCGCCGCGGCGATCACCGCGAACCGGGCGTTCAAGGAGCTCGGGTTCGACTCGCTGAGCGCGGTCGAGCTGCGCAACCGGCTGACGCAGGACACCGGCCTGCGGCTGCCCGCCACGCTGGTCTTCGACCACCCCACCCCGGTGGCGATCGCCCGGTTCCTCCTCTCGGAGGCCGCTCTGGACGGCGCGTCCGTCGAGCCGCGGTCCGAGGAGGAGGAGATCCGCGCCCTGCTGGCGTCGATCCCGATCGGCCGGCTCCGCAAGGCCGGTCTGGTCGACACCCTGCGGGACCTCGCACGGACCGACCACGTGGACGGGACGGGGAGTGCGGCCGACGACGGGCGAACGGCCGCCTCGATCGACGACATGGACGCCGCGGCCCTGATCCGGATGGCCCGGGCGGACACCGCGTGACGGGCGGCGGCCTGGCCAACGCCCCTCCGAACGCGGCCCGGGGGTGACCGACCGTGTCCGCCGGCTCGACGTCGGACGGCGGCACGGAGAACGCCGGAGTGAAGGGGTGCCCCTGCGGGGGCACGCCCGGGTACCGGCCGCCGCCGCAGGGCGGCGGCGGCCGGTGCGCGGGACCTCCACTGCCAAGTGACGTGGGCCTTCCGCCGAGTGGCGGTGGCCGAGCACATCGGGGAAGAGGACTGAAGTGAATCAGCAAGCCGTTGCCGTCGTGGGCATGTCGTGCCGGGTCCCGGGGGCCGCCGACGTCCCCGCCTTCTGGCGGATGCTCCGGGACGGCGTCGACGCGATCGTGGAAGCGCCGGCGGAGCGCTGGTACGACGTACCGGAGCTGGCCCGCTACCGGCGGGGCGGGTTCGTGGACGGCGTCGCCGACTTCGACGCCGGGTTCTTCGGGATCTCGCCGCGCGAGGCCGAGGCGATGGACCCGCGCCAGCGCCTCGCGCTCGAACTCAGCTGGACCGCGCTGGAGGACGCCGGTGCCACGCCGGACGGCCTGCGCGGCAGCGCGACGGCGGTGTTCATCGGTGCCGCGGGCGACGACTACATGTCGCTGGTGCACCGGCACGGTCCCGACGCGGTGTCCCACCACTCGCTGGCGGGGCTGAACCGCGGGCTGATCGCCAACCGGATCTCCCACTGGTTCGACCTCCACGGGCCCAGCCTCGTCGTGGACACCGCCCAGTCCTCCTCCCTCGTCGCCGTGCACCTGGCCGCCGAGAGCCTGCGCTCGGGCGCGGCCCGGGTGGCCCTGGCCGGCGGGGTCCACCTGAACCTGGTGCCGGAGGGCGCGCTGCCCTTCGCGCGGGCGGGCGCGCTCTCCCCGGACGGCCGCAGCTTCACCTTCGACGCCCGTGCCAACGGATTCGTCCGGGGCGAGGGCGCGGGCGTGGTCGTCCTCAAGAGGCTGGCGGACGCGGTCGCGGACGGCGACCGGATCTACTGCGTGCTGCTCGGCGGCGCGGTCAACCACGACGGCGCCGGGCAGGCCCTGACCGTCCCGGCCGGCGAGGCGCAGCAGGCGCTCCTGCGGGAGGCGCACGCCGCGGCCGGCGTGACGCCCGACCAGGTGCGGTACGTCGAACTGCACGGCACCGGTACGCGGGCGGGCGACCCGGTGGAGGCGGGGGCGCTCGGTGCGGTGTTCGGCGAGGGCCGCGACCCGGGGCGGCCGCTGCTCGTCGGGTCGGTGAAGACCAACATCGGGCACCTCGAACCGGCCGCGGGAGTCGTCGGCCTGATCAAGGTCGCGCTGTCGGTGAAGCACGGCCTCCTCCCGGCGAGCCTCAACTTCACCGAGCCGCACCCGGCCATCCCGATGCAGGAGTGGAAGCTCCGGGTGAACGCGTCCACCGGGCCGTGGCCGGCCGGTGACCGGCTCGCCGGGGTGAGCTCCTTCGGCATCGGCGGGACCAACTGCCACCTCGTCGTCGGCGCCCACCCGGCCCCCGACACCGTGCCCGCCTCCTCCTCCGGCGACTCCCCGGTGCCCGTCGTGGTGTCCGCCAAGTCCGCGGCGGCGCTGCGCGCCCAGGCGGAGCGGCTGCGGCGGCGGGTGGAGTCCGACCCGGACCTCGGGCCCGCCGACGTCGGCTGGTCCACCGTGACGACCCGAGCGGCGCTGAGGCACCGGGCGGTGGTCATCGCGGCGGACCGCACCGAACTCCTCGACGGCCTCGCCGCGCTGGCGGCGGGTACGGCGTCCGCGAACGTCGTCACGGGTGAGGCGTCCGCCAGGACGGGCCTCGTCTGGGTCTTCCCCGGCGGGGGCTCGCACTGGGCCGGGATGGCCCTCGCCCTGTGGGAGTCGAACCCGGTGTTCGCCGCCCGGATGGACGAGTGCGAGCGGCTGCTGGGCGAGCTGACCGACTGGTCGCTGCGGGACGTCCTCGCCGACGGGGAGGCCCTGGAGCGGGTCGGCGTGATGCAGCCCGCGCTGTTCGCCGTGATGGTGTCCCTGGCGGAGGTGTGGCGGTCCGTGGGCCTCGCCCCCGATGCGGTCATGGGCCACTCGCAGGGCGAGGTCGCGGCCGTCTGCGCGGCGGGGATGCTCCCCCTGGCCGACGGCATCCGGCTGATCGTCCGGCGCAGCCAGGTCATCGCCACCGGACTGGTCGGTCGGGGGGAGGTGGCGTCGCTCGCGATGCCGGCCGAGGACGTCGACACCGACCGGGTGGCGATCGCGGCGGTCAACGCTCCTCGGGCGGTGTCGGTCGCCGGTGAGAGCGACGCGGTGCGCGCGTTCGTCGCCGACTGCGAGGCGCGCGGCATCCGCGGGCGGGTCGTGCGGATCGGCTTCCCCTCCCACTCCCCGCTGGTGGAGGTCGTCCGCGAGGAGATCCTGGCCGCGGCGGAGGGCATCACGGCGGCCGACGCCGACGTCGCCTTCTACTCGACCGTCACCGGCGGCCCCCTGGGCGCGGCGGAACTCGGCCCCGAGTACTGGTACGCCAACCTGCGCCGGCCGGTCCGGTTCGCGGACACCGTCCGGCGGGCCGCGGGGGACGGGCACGAGGTGTTCCTGGAGGTCAGCCCGCACCCCGTGCTGGCCATGGCGGTCCGGGACACCGTCGACGGCGTCCTCGCGCAGGGGACGCTGCGCCGGGACGACGACGACGTCCGCCGTCTGCTGCTGTCGATGGCCGAGCTGTACACCAAGGGCGTCGCGGTCGACTGGCGGAGCCTGTTCCGCGGTGCCCGCCGGGTGGACCTGCCGGCCTACGCGTTCCAGCGCGAGCCCTTCTGGGTGGGCGGTGAGCAGGTCGGGCCGGCCCGGACGGCGGAACCCCCGACGGCGTTCCGTCCGGAACAGCCGGAACAGGCGGAACAGGCGGAACACGCCGAGCAGCCCGGTCCGGCGGTGCAGCCCGGGGCCTGCGGACCGGCCGGCACGGCCGGCGGTTCCCGGCCGAGCGACCAGGAGCTGTGGCGGCTGGTCCGTTCGCACGCGGCGGCCGTGCTCGGGCACAGCGACCCGGCCTCCGTCGAGGCGGACAGCACGTTCAAGGAGCTCGGCTTCGACTCGGTGACGGCCGTCGATCTGCGGGACCGCCTCAACGAGGCCGCCGGGCTGCACATGCCGACCTCGCTGCTGTTCGACCACCCGACCCCGAGGGCCGTCGTGCGGCACATGCGCGGCGAGCTGTCCGGGCACGAGCAGCCGGACGGCCGCCCCGACGAGGACCGCTCCGCGGCCCCCTCCGACGACCCGATCGCCATCATCGGCATGGGCTGCCGGTACCCGGGCGGGGTGGCCTCGCCCGAGGACCTCTGGCGGCTGGTCGTGGACGGCGTCGACGCGGTCACGCCGTTCCCGCAGGACCGCGGCTGGCCCGCCGCAGCCGGCGGGGACTACGCCCGGGTCGGCGGCTTCCTGCCCGACGCGGGCGACTTCGACGCGGGCTTCTTCCGGATCAGCCCGCGCGAGGCGACCTCGATGGACCCGCAGCAGCGACTGGTGCTGGAGGTGGCCTGGGAGGCGCTGGAGCGTGCGGGCCAGGACCCGGCGGGGCTGCGCCGCAGCCGGACCGCCGTGTTCATGGGCGCGATGGGCCAGGACTACCTGCCGCGTCTGGGGGAGGTCCCCGAGAACCTGGCCGGGCACGCCCTGACCGGCTCCGCGGCCAGCGTGGTGTCCGGCAGGGTCGCCTACACGTTCGGCTTCGAGGGCCCGGCGGTGACCGTCGACACCGCCTGCTCGTCGTCGCTGGTGGCCCTGCACATGGCCGCGCAGTCCCTGCGGGCGGGGGACTGCTCGCTGGCCCTCGCCGGTGGCGTGACGGTCATGTCGACGCCCGGCATCTTCGTCGAGTTCTCCCGGCAGGGGGGTCTCGCCGCGGACGGCCGCTGCAAGGCGTTCTCCGAGGCGGCCGACGGCACCGGCTGGTCCGAGGGCGTCGGCGTGCTGGTGCTGGAACGGCTCTCGGACGCCCGGCGCCACGGCCACCGCGTGCTCGCGGTGCTCCGGGGCAGCGCGATCAACCAGGACGGCGAGAGCAACGGCCTGACCGCCCCGAACGGCCCCTCCCAGGAGCGGGTCATCCGGCAGGCGCTGGCCGGTGCCGGTCTGGGCACGGCCGACGTCGACGCGGTCGAGGCGCACGGGACCGGTACCGCGCTCGGGGACCCGATCGAGGCGCAGGCACTGCTGGCCACGTACGGGGAGGACCGCCCGCAGCCGCTGTGGCTGGGGTCGGTCAAGTCGAACATCGGGCACACGCAGGCCGCCGCGGGCGTCGCCGGTGTGATCAAGATGGTCATGGCCATGCGTCACGGGGTCCTGCCGAGGACGCTGTTCGCCGACGAGCCGACCTCGCACGTCGACTGGTCGGCGGGCGCCGTGGAACTGCTGACCGAGCAGCGGGCCTGGCCGGAGGCCGGCCGGCCGCGCCGCGCCGGCGTCTCCTCGTTCGGCATCAGCGGCACCAACGCCCACGTCATCGTCGAGCAGGGCGACCCCGACGAGCGGACGCCCTCCGCCGAGCCGGCCGGCGTGCTGCCGTGGCTGGTGTCCGCCCGGACCGCGGCGGGCCTGACCGCGCAGGCCGAGCGGCTGGCCGGAGCCCTCTCCGCCGACCCGGCACCCGGCGCCGCCGACGTCGCCCGGACCCTCGCGACCGGCCGGAGCGTGTTCGACCACCGCGCGGTGGTGCTCGGTGCCGGACGGGCGGAACTGATGTCCGGCCTGACCGCGCTGGCCGCGGGCGACCGGGCCGCCGGCCTGGTGGTCGGCTCCGCGAGCGCTGCTCCGCCCCTCGCCGTCCTGTTCTCCGGGCAGGGCAGCCAGCGGCTCGGCATGGGTCGCGAACTGGCCCGCGACTTCCCCGTGTTCGCCCGGGTGTGGAACGAGGTCCGGGACGCGTTCGCCCCGCTGCTGGAGCACCCGCTCGACGAGGTCGTCGATGCGGAGCCCGGCTCCGACCGGGCCGGGCTGCTCGACGGAACGGCGATGACGCAGCCCGCGCTGTTCGCGTTCGAGGTGGCGGCCTACCGGCTGCTGGAGTCCTTCGGCACGGAGCCGGCCGTCCTGATCGGACACTCCGTCGGAGAGATCGCCGCCGCCCACGTGGCCGGCGTCCTCCCGCTCGCCGACGCGGTCCGCCTGGTCGCCGCGCGCGGCCGGCTGATGCAGGCCCTGCCCCGGGGCGGTGCGATGGTGGCCGTCCAGGCCGACGAGGACGAGATCCGCGAGGCGCTGGCGGGCAACGAGGACTCCGTCTCGGTCGCCGCGGTCAACGGCCCCACCTCCACCGTCGTCTCCGGCGCGGAGGACGTGGTCCTCGGCCTCGCGTCCACGTTCTCCGCCGCGGGCTACAAGACCCGGCGGCTGCGCGTGTCGCACGCCTTCCACTCACCGCTGATGGAGCCCATGCTGGCGGAGTTCGAGCGGGTGGCACGGTCGCTCTCGTACGCGGCCCCGCGCATCCCGGTGATCTCGAACGTGACCGGCGGCCCGGCGGGGGCCGGCGAGCTGGACCGCCCCGAGTACTGGGTGCGCCACGTCCGCGAGGCCGTACGGTTCGCCGACGGCGTGCGCGCCGCCGTGGCCCTCGGGGTCGAGGCGTTCGTCGAGGTCGGCCCGGACGGAGTGCTGTCCGCCATGGCCCAGGAGACCCTCGCCCAGGTGGCACCGGACACGCCCGTGATCCCGCTGGCCCGCAAGGCGCGCTCCGAATCCCGCTCCCTCGGCGAGGCGTTGGCCCGGATGCACGTCGCCGGCGCGCCCGTGGACTGGCGTGCGTACCTCGACGCCGTCGGCGGCGCCGGACGCCACGTCGACCTGCCCACCTACGCCTTCGACCGCCAGCGCTACTGGGCGGGGAGCGAGGCGCCGCGGGGCGGTGTCGCGGGCACCGGGCTCGACGCCGTCCGCCACCCGCTCCTCTCCGCCGTCACCGAGCTCGCCGTGGGCGACCAGATCGTCTTCAGCGGCCAGGTCTCGGCCACTTGCGACACCTGGCTCGCCGACCACGCCGTCTTCGGCCGGACCGTCCTCCCCGGTACCGCGTACGTGGAGATGGCCCTGCAGACCCTGGACGCGGCGGGCTGCCGCCGCATCGAGGAGCTGAACCTCCAGACGCCGCTGGTCCTCGGTGACGACCCGGTCCAGCTGCAGATCACCGTCGGCGCCCCCGACGGCTCGGGCCGGCGCGAGATCGGGTTCCACACCAGGCCCGCCGGGTCCCGGCCGTGGACGCTGCACGCCACCGGTGTGCTCACCGCCGACGAGGCGCCGCAGGCCCCCGGCTCGGAGTCCGCGCCGCCCGCCCGGCCGCCGGCCGGGGCGGCACCGGTGGACCCGGCCGACCTCTACCCCCGCCTCGCCGAGCGGGGCTACGCGTACGGACCGGCCTTCCGGGGCCTGCTCGGCCTGTGGCAGACCGAGGAGGAGGCGCACGGCGAGATCCGGCTCCCGGACGGCGTGCCGCACGCCGCGACCGGGTTCGCCGTCCACCCGGCACTGCTGGACGCGGCCCTTCACCCGGTGCTGTCGCTGCTCGCCGGCGCGGACGCCGGACAGGTGCTCCTCCCGTACTCCTTCTCCGGGGTGCGGCTCCACGGCGCCGGCGGAACGGACCTGCGCGTGCACGCCGCCCGCATCGGCACCAACGAGGTGTCGCTGCGGATCACGACCCCGGGCGGCGCTCCGGTCCTGACCGTCGACTCGCTGGCGCTCATGCCGGCCTCCGTGGCGCAACTGGCCTCGGGCGCGACGGCCGACAGTCTGTTCGCCGTCGAGTGGACGCGGGTGTCCGGCCCGGCCGAGCCCGAGCGAACGCTGCCGGAGGACCGCTTCACCCACGTGACGGTGGGCGGGGACGACGACGTCCCCGGCACCGCCCGGGCCACCGCCCACGAGGTGCTGGCCCTGGTGCGGACCTGGCTGCACGACGGGTCCGGCACGGACCGGCGGGTCATCGTGACCCGCAACGCCGTCGCCGTCTCCGAGGACGAGACGCCCGACCTGGCCGCCGCACCGGTCTGGGGTCTGGTGCGATCGGTCCAGGCGGAGCATCCGGACCGTTTCGTGCTCGTCGACACCGACGGCCGCGAGGAGTCGCTGCGCACCCTCCGATCGCTGGACCTGTCCGGCGAGCCGCAGGTCGCCGTACGCCGCGGCGTCGCCTACGCGCCGCGCCTCGCTCCGGTGACGGCGTCGCCGGCGGAGGCCGGCGGCCCGGTGCTGGGTAGCGGGACGGTGCTGCTCACCGGCGCGACCGGTGGCCTCGGCGCGCTGTTCGCCCGGCACCTGGTGGCCGAGCACGGCGTGCGGAGCCTGCTGATGCTCAGCAGGCGCGGGCTCGCCGCGCCGGGCGCCACCGACCTGGTCGAGGAGCTGACCAGGCTCGGTGCGGACGTCACCGTCACCGCCTGCGACGTGTCCGACCGCGCCGCACTGGCCGGGGCGATCGGAGCCGTCGCGCCGGACGCGCCGCTGACCGCGGTGGTCCACATGGCGGGCGTGCTGGAGGACGGCGGTGTGGAGTCCATGACGGCGGAGCAGCTCGACCGGGTGTTCCGGCCCAAGGCGGACGCGGCGTGGCACCTGCACGAGCTGACCGAGGGCCTCCCGCTGTCGGCGTTCGTGCTGTACTCCTCCGTCGCCGGCGCGATCGGGACGGCCGGCCAGGCGAACTACGCCGCGGCCAACACGTTCCTCGACGCCCTGGCGGCTCACCGCAGGGCGTCGGGCCTGCCCGCGACCTCGCTCGCGTGGGGCCCCTGGGAGCTCGGCATGGCGGGCACGCTCGGCGACGTCGACCTGGCGCGCTTCCGGCGGGCCGGCATGGTGCCGCTCGCCGCGGCCGACGGGACCGCGCTGTTCGACACCGCACTCGCCCTCGGCCGGGCCCTGGTGGTTCCGGTGGCGCTCGACCGGACGGCGCTGCGGCAGCAGAAGGCGGTACCGGCGCTGTTCCGAGGGATGGTCGCGGCCGCGCGCGGGCCGGAGCCGGTCCGCGGGGAGGACGGGTCGTCGTTCGTGCGGCGCCTGGCCGGGCTGTCGTCCGGCGACCGCACCGAGGCCCTGCTGGAGCTGTTGCTGTCGACGGCGGCCCTGGTGCTGGGCTACCCGTCCACCGACGACATCGAGGGCGAGATGTCCTTCAAGGAGATCGGCTTCGACTCCCTGAGCGGTGTCGAGTTCCGCAACCACGTCCGCACGGACACGGGCGTGGAGATCCCCGCGACCGTCGTCTTCAACTACCCGACCCCGGCCGCGCTGGCGGAGCACCTGAGGGAGCGGATGTTCCCCGAGGACGGTCCCGCACCGGAGCCGACGCAGGACGCGGAGGCGGCGGCGATGGAGGAGCTCGACGAGGAGATCGACGGGCTGGACATCGCGGCCCTCGTCCAGCGGGCCTACTCCGAGTGAACGGCCGGACATGACGGAAGCGGGGGCACCCCCGGCCCTGTGCCCGGGGTGCCCCCGCTTCCGTTCCTGCTCCGGCACCGTGCCGGCCCCCGTGACCGGCGCGCCGGCCGGGCGCGGCCGGTGTCAGCGGACGAGTGCCTCGCGGATGCGGGCGATCACGGCCGGTGCGTGGTCGTTGAGGTAGAAGTGGCCGCCGGCGTACTCGTGCAGCGTGAAGGCGCCCGCGGTGTGGCTCTCCCAGGCCTCGGCCTCGGCGCGGGTGACCTCCGGGTCGGCGTCACCCGTCAGCGTGATCACCGGGCAGCGCAGCAGCGGTGTCCCGGGGTGCCGGCGGTAGGTCTCGGCCGCCTTGTAGTCGGCCCGGATGGCCGGCAGCAGACTGCGCATCAGCTCGTCGTCCTCCAGCAGCTGCGGGCTGGTGCCGCTGAGTTCCTTGATGGTGCCGAGCAGCGTCGCGTCGTCGCTGAGGTACACCTTGCTGCCTTCCCGGTGACAGGCGGGTGCTCGCCGGCCGGACGCGAACAGCGTGACCGGGTCGACGCCGTCGGCCTCGAGCCGGAGGGCGACCTCGTAGGCGAGGGTCGCGCCGAGGCTGTGTCCGAAGAGCGCGAACGGACGGTCCGTCCAGGGCCGGAGCACCTCGGCCAGGATGTCGGCGAGCTTGCAGACGTCGTCGACCGGCTCCTCGCCGCGCCGGTCCTGGCGCCCCGGGTACTGCACGGCGACCACGTCGACGGCGGGTGACAGGGCCTGGGACACCGGGAAGTAGTAGGTGGCCGAACCGCCTGCGTGCGGAAAACACACCAGTCGGGTCGGGGCCGCGTCGGCCGGGTGGAATCGGCGCAGCCAGTCGCCGGACTGCGTGGTCGAATCGCTCATGTTGTCCCCATGGAGTGCTGGAACGCGACATCGTGGGCGCATTGCCGGGAGATGTCACCGTGAAACGAGGTGGCCGGGCCCCCGGGTTCCCTCCCGACGGTGGCCGAAATGTGAAGGTCCGAATCTCGACAATGCCTGACGGATTGTCGTTCGGTGAACTTTCCCCTACCCTGTAGTGCGTAGTTAAGGGATGAACTAAATGCTGGGGGTGAGCGGGTTGGAAGACGTCGGTGGTGGGGCGCTGGAGAAGTTGGCGGAGGCGGTCGGACGGCCCACTTCCCGAGCGCTCGAGAACGCGAAGGCACTCTTCCCGTTCATCGTCCACGAAGCGGCGGCGCCCGATGGTGCGCGCGTCGCCCCGGGCGCCGCGCCCGTGGGGTCAGCCGACCGTCACCCGACTGCCGCCGCCGGCCGTTCCTAGTCCGGCCCCGCTCTCCAGGGCGAAGGCGCGCAGACCCATTCCCTTGATGGTCTCGAACAGTTCCCGCGCACGCTCGGAGCGGTCGGCCTCGACGGCCAGGGCGCGCTCCAGGTGCTTCAGGCACCGGCTCCTGAAGGGGCCGATGGATCCGCGGGGGATCCCCAGCGTCGCGCTGACCTCGTCGTACGACATGGGCGGGTCGGCCACCAGCAGTCCTAGCAGCGCCTGGCACTTGGGCGAGAGCGAGCAGTAGGCGAGGAGGACCTCGTCGCGCGTCTCCTGCTTGAGCGCCTCTTCCTCCGGCTGGTTCTCGGACGGCTCGGGGCGGTCGAACACCTCGGGTTCGTCGGCGGGCGTGCTCCGCCCGGACCTGCGGATGTGCTTGAGGCTCTCGCGGCGTGCCGCCGCCGAGAGCCAGTGCGCCAGCTTCTCCGGGTCCCTGAGCTGTCCCAGGTGCTGGATCACCCGCAGCCAGGTCGTCTGGATGACGTCTTCGCAGTCGGCCGTGGAAAGTCGGTGTCCCCGGACTATGGCCCAGATCAGTGGTGTGTAACTGTCGACGATCTGGTTCCAGCTGTCCTGGTTTCCGGCCAGGCATTCGTCGACAAGACGATGCAGAGCAAGAGCCTTCATGTTCTATCCCCCGTCGCTCTCATGTGTTCGTCCCGCCGGCCGATCCCGGACGGCTGTGCACAGCTGACGAGTCACCATGAGTAGGCATAGCGTCGCGTCTCAACAACTGCTGGAATGGCGCTACAGCCGCCAACTATACGGCGCCGCAGGGGTGTCATGTCAACGGTCGCATTTGCACGCACGAAACCCGGTGGAGTGCACGGGTGCGGTCGACCGGACGCTGTCAAGAAGGGGAATCCGGCTTCCGTTTGGCCTTTCGGAGGATGCACGGGCATGCGGATTCCGGGGGTCTCGGAACGGTGAACACGAGGCCGGCGGAAAGCGCGCGCTGCTAAGGGTCGCAAAGAAACGGCAGGTGGAGGTGGTGGGGGCGGATCGAGCGGTTTCCCGGCCGGTGAAATGCGGCGCGCACGGGCGCCCGGCACGACCGGGTCCGCCCGCCGCTCTCACCGCGTACGGCCATCGGGGCCAGGGGAGGGTGAACCGGAGCCGGAGGAGTCGAGCGCGAAACCCGGCATTCCCGCAATGGCCTCCGCCCGGTACGGAATCCGGGCGCCCAGCTGGCTGAGCATGGCCAGTTCGGCCATCCACACCCGTTGCATGAGCACGTGCTCCGGCATGGTCACCATGCGCTCCCTCAGGATCTCCGCGTCCTTGGTGAGCGTGGCCCTGCGCACGGCCTCGCGCAGCCATGCGCGGTCGAAGGCGAAGACCTCCTCGGCCAGGGGCTGGACGAGCATCTCCAGCGAGCGGTTCAGCCAGCCCCAGTCCTCGGCCTCCCCGGCCGCCTCGCCCCCGTCGTCCTTGCGGTCCCTGAGGAGTCCCACCTCCCGCATCACCGCGACCATCCGCTCCGTGTCGCCGTCGGCGCAGGCCCGCATCATCGGGCCCATCCACGGCACCGGGCCGTCGGGCAGCCGGGCCACGGCGCCGAAGTCGAGCACCCCGAGCCGGCCGTCGTCGGTGAGGCGGAAGTTCCCGGGGTGCGGGTCGGCGTGCATCATGCCGCAGCGGTTCGGCCCCGCGTGGTTGAACCGGGTGAGCAGCAGTCCCAGCCGGTCCCGGTCCGCCTGGTCGCCGTCGGACATGACGGCGGACGCCGGCGTGCCGTCCATCCACTCGGTCACCAGCACGCGTTCGGTGGCCTTGACCACCCGGGGCACGACGAAGTCCGGGTCGTCGGCGAAGGCCTGCGCGAACACGGTCTGGGAGTCGGCCTCCAGGAGGTAGTCCAGCTCCTCCGCCATCCGCTCGCGCAGCTCCCTGACCACCTCGTCGACCTTGAGCTCGCCGCCCGTCACCCGGTCGATGATCCAGCCCATCCGGCTCAGTTGATCGAAGTCCGAGGTGAGGGCCTCGGCGGCGCCGGGATGCTGGACCTTGATCGCGACGTCCCTGCCGTCGTGCCAGCGCCCCCGGTGCACCTGGCCGATGGAGGCGGTCGCCACCGGCCGGTCGGTGAACTCCGTCAGCAGCTCCCGCCAGTCGTCCCCGAGTTGCTCGCGCAGCACCGTGTGCACGGCACGGGCCGGCAGGGCCGGTCCCGCCTCCTGCAGGCTGGTCAGCGCCGCCCGGTAGGGCCGGACGAGGTTCTCCGGCAGCGCGCTCTCCATCACGCTGAGGACCTGGGCGAACTTCTGCGCGCCGCCCTTGAGTTCACCGATGACGGCGAAGAGCTGCCTGGCGGTGCGTTCCTCGATCTCAGTCCTGATCAGGTCCTCGGCGCCGCCCGCGAGCCGCTTGGTCACCCCGAAGGCGGTGCGCCCCGCGTACCCGAGCGGCAGTGACGCCACCTTGAGGAACCTCCGCACCGAGCCCTTCGGCAGGTCGCTCACCGGACTGCACCGCAGGCGTTCGCGAGGAGGTCGCGCACTCGGTCGGGTTCCGCGCTCGACGGCTCTCCCTCGGGCAGCGCGGCCGGCCTCGCCGCGGGCGTTCCGCCTTCGGTGTCCACAGCGCTTCTCCCTCTCGGTCGGCGGGGACGGGCCGCGGCTGGCGGCCGTCCTCACTCTCTCTGATCCGCCCGCAGGCGCCGTGGATACACGTCGCGGCGACCTTTCCGGCCCGTGGTCTCCCGACCGCCATCCGGACGTCGCGCCGGCCGCCGGACAGTTTCGGACGGCCCGGACGGCCCGGACGGAGATCGCGGCCGTGACTCCCCCCGCCGACGGCCCGGCCGCCGCCCGCTCGATGATTTCGAACGCCAAAGGGCTAGTCAAGTGTGGCTAAAATCAAGCAGTTTGTGCGTACCGGGCGGCTGTTCCCGGAGGTGGTCGCCCGAGCGGCGCGCAATCCGCTCGTGACCTCCGGCTTCCGTCGCGCGTCGGGGGCGGTCGCGCCCCTTTCCGGGGTGCGGTTCGCGGAGGACCGGACGCCGCGGCCGCGCGCTGCCGATTCGAATCCGGCCAATCCGTGGGCGAAAGGTTTCGGTCGCATCGTGGGCCTGGATGCCGCGGCATTCCACAGGTTCGACGCGGCACGAAACGAGCGCGCGGGCCCGGCGGGCACCGACGCGGGCGGCCGCCGCGCCGGTGCCGCGGAGAGAGGGCCGGCGGCGGCCGCCGCCGGCGACGAGCGCATCCCGCCCCCGCGGGCCCGGTGGGGCGAGCCGCGGCTCGCGATCGCTCCGGGGTGAGGGCGGATGCCTGGGGGTTCGTATGCGTACGACAGGGGGCGCTCGGGCGCGGGGCGCCGGCCTTGAGGGGGTGGCGGGGGGGAAGCCCATGCTCAGAGGGGGTCCGCCGCAGTGATCGAAAACGGCCAAAGCTAGCATGGGGGGCAACACCCTCAGCTCGAAAGATGGACTTGTGACTGTCAACGACGACGTGTTCACGGACTGGATGAACCGCGAGGAGATCGCGGAGTCGATGATTCCGATCATCGGCCGACTGCACCGGGAGCGGGACGTCACCGTCCTGGTTCACAGCCGCTCGCTGGTGAACAAGTCGGTGGTCAGCATCCTGAAGACCCACCGCTTCGCCCGCCAGATCGCCGGCGAGGAGCTCTCGGTCACCGAGACGCTGCCCTTCCTCCAGGCCCTCACCGCCCTCGACCTCGGCCCCTCGCAGATCGACATCGGCATGCTCGCCGCGACCTACAAGGCGGACAGCCGCGGTCTCTCGGTGGAGGAGTTCACCGCCGAAGCCGTCATCGGCGCCACCGGCGAGAACAAGATCGAGCGCTGCGGCTCGCGTGACGTCGTCCTCTACGGCTTCGGCCGGATCGGCCGCCTCGTCGCCCGCCTGCTGATCGAGAAGGCCTCCGGCAACGGCCTGCGGCTGAAGGCCATCGTGGTCCGCCAGGGCGGCGACCAGGACATCGTCAAGCGCGCCTCGCTGCTGCGCCGCGACTCCATCCACGGCCAGTTCCAGGGCACCATCACCGTTGACGAGGCGAACAGCACGATCGTCGCCAACGGCAACGAGATCAAGGTGATCTACGCCAACGACCCGTCCGAGGTCGACTACACGGCGTACGGCATCAAGGACGCCATCCTCATCGACAACACCGGGAAGTGGCGTGACCGCGAGGGGCTGTCCAAGCACCTCCGCCCCGGCATCGACAAGGTCGTCCTGACCGCCCCGGGCAAGGGCGACGTCCCGAACATCGTGCACGGCGTCAACCACGACACGATCAAGCCGGACGAGCAGATCCTGTCCTGCGCGTCCTGCACCACCAACGCGATCGTCCCGCCGCTGAAGGCCATGGACGACGAGTACGGCGTGCTGCGCGGCCACGTGGAGACCGTCCACTCGTTCACCAACGACCAGAACCTGCTGGACAACTACCACAAGGCGGACCGTCGCGGCCGCTCGGCGCCGCTGAACATGGTGATCACCGAGACCGGTGCCGCCTCGGCCGTCGCCAAGGCCCTGCCGGAGCTCAAGGCGAAGATCAGCGGCAGCTCGATCCGCGTCCCCGTTCCGGACGTCTCGATCGCGATCCTCAACCTGCAGCTCGCCCGCGCGACCAACCGCGAGGAGGTCCTCGACTACCTCCGCAACGTCTCGCTGACCTCGCCGCTGAAGCGCCAGATCGACTTCATCACCGCCCCCGACGCGGTGTCGAGCGACTTCATCGGCTCGCGCCACGCGTCGATCGTCGACGCCGGCGCCCTCAAGGTCGACGGCGACAACGCGATCCTCTACCTGTGGTACGACAACGAGTTCGGCTACTCGTGCCAGGTCATCCGGGTCGTCCAGCACGTCTCCGGCGTCGAGTACCCGACCTACCCGGCCCCGGCGGTCTGACCGGCCTGAAGCGGTCCGGCGCGGCCTGACGCGATCCGACCGGCCTCGTCCGGTGACGGCACCCGGAAGCCCCGCGGCTTCCGGGTGCCGTCGACGCGTTCCGGGCCGTTCCGGCCGCCCGGTGCCGGGAGGCACTCCGTCGGGGTGGGGGTGTGCGGCAGGTGGCGCAGCCCGTCGGGCGGTGCGGTGCCGGGCGCTGGTGGACTGGAGGCGGGGCCGCAGCGGCCCCGCCCGAAGCCACCCGAAGGAGTGCGCGCCCATGCCGGAGCCAGGTGTGACCTACGACGACCTGAGTGCCGTGGTGATCAACTGCACCCTGAAGCGCTCGCCCGAGCGCAGCAACACCCAGGGGCTGATCGACGTCAGCACCGGCATCATGCAGCGCCAGGGCGTCCGGGTGGACGTGCTGCGGGCGGTGGACCTGGACATCGCGACCGGCGTGTGGCCGGACATGACGGAGCACGGCTGGGAGACCGACGACTGGCCGGTGGTCTACTCGCAGGTCATGGCCGCCGACATCCTCACGCTGGCCGGGCCGATCTGGCTGGGGGACAACTCCTCCGTGATGAAGAAGGTGATCGAGCGGCTGTACGCCTGCTCGTCGATCCTGAACGACCGCGGTCAGTACGCGTACTACGGCCGGGTCGGCGGGTGCCTGATCACCGGGAACGAGGACGGTGCGAAGCACTGTGCGATGAACGTCCTCTACAGCCTCCAGCACCTCGGGTACACCGTCCCCCCGCAGGCCGACGCGGGCTGGGTGGGCGAGGCGGGCCCCGGTCCCTCCTACCTGGACCCGGGCTCCGGCGGGCCGGAGAACGACTTCACCAACCGCAACACCACCTTCATGACCTGGAACCAGCTCCACCTCGCCCGGATGCTCAAGGACGCCGGCGGCATCCCCGCCCACGGCAACCAGCGCTCGGAATGGGACGCCGGCTGCCGCTTCGACTTCGACAACCCCGAGCACCGCTGAGGGCGGAGCCGGGGCCGACCGTGCCGCACGGCACGGTGCGGCGCAGGAACCCCACGATCACCCTGCACGGTCGGGACGAGGCCGTCGCCCTCTTCGAGCGCCGCGGCGGAGCCCACGTCGACGCCCGGGCGCGCCGGCCGCGGAATACTGCGGGCGGCCGCCGGTTCTCATGGCGAAGACCAGGCGAGTTCTTTCAGACCGGAGGATGATCTTCATGGCCGACCGGCCCTTGACGCTGATGGCAGTGCACGCCCACCCCGACGACGAGGCCACGGGGACGGGGGGTGTCCTCGCGCGGTACGCGGCGGAGGGCATCCGGACGGTCCTCGTCACCTGCACCGACGGCAGCTGCGGTGACGGGCCCGGCGGTGCCAAGCCGGGCGATCCCGGACACGACCCGCTGGCGGTGGCCGCGATGCGCCGCCGGGAACTCCAGGCCAGTTGCGAGGTGCTGAACGTGGGTCACCTGGAGCTGCTGGAGTACGCCGACTCCGGGATGATGGGCTGGGCGACGAACGACGCGCCCGGCTCGTTCTGGCGCACCCCGGTGGAGGAGGGCGCCGCCCGCCTCGCCGAGCTCCTGCTGCGCTACCGGCCCGACGTGGTGGTGACCTACGACGAGAACGGCTTCTACGGGCACCCGGACCACATCCAGGCGAACCGCATCACGATGGCGGCGCTGGAGCTGACCGGGATGACGCCGAAGGTCTACTGGACGACGGCGCCGCACTCGGCGATGAGGCGGATGGGCGAGGTCATGCGCGAGTTCGGCGCGGACTGGGAGGAGCCGGATCCGTCGGAGGCGGCCGCGATGCCCGAGATCGGGCTCCCTGACGAGGAGATCACCACCTGGGTGGACACCACCGAGTTCGGGGGCCGGAAGTTCGACGCCCTCGCCGCGCACGCCAGCCAGGGCGAGAACATCTTCTTCCTCAAGATGGGCAAGGAGCGGTTCACCGAGCTGATGGGCGTGGAGACCTTCGTGCGGGTCCGGGACACCACCGGCGCGGCCCTGCCCGAGAACGACCTCTTCGCCGGGCTCCGCTGATCCCGGCGCGCTCCGGGCCCTCCGGGGCTCGGAGCGCCCCGGGCGCGGGGCGCGGGGGCGCCCGGGCGGCCGGACCCGGACCGCCGGGTCCGGCCGCGGCCCGAGCGGTCACGGCCCGAGCGGTCGCGGACCGGCCACGCGCCGGCCGCAGTCCCCACCGGAAGCGTTACTGCTTGACAGGGTGCGTCATACTGTAACGCGCACGATCCGGGCCGCCGTCGGAGCGGGCAGCACCGCCTGGCCTCACGGGCCCGCCGGGCCCACCCCCCAGCACCTCGGAGCACGACATGCACCCCTTCCTCGACCACCCGGGGCCGTTGGCCTTCGCGCACCGGGGTGGGGACCTCGGCCGTCCGGAGAACTCGCTCGCCGCCTTCGAGGCTGCCGTCGCCCTCGGGTACCGCTACCTGGAGACCGACGTGCACGCCACCCGCGACGGCGTGCTGGTGGCCTTCCACGACTCCCGCCTCGACCGGGTCACCGACCGCACCGGGGCGGTGGCCGAGCTGCCGTGGGAGGCCGTCAAGCAGGCCCGGATCGGCGGCACCGAGCCGGTACCGCTGCTGGAGGACCTGCTCGCCGCGTTCCCCGAGGCCCGCTTCAACATCGACGTCAAGGCGGCGCCCGCCGTCGGACCGCTGGTCGAGGCGATCCGCCGGACCGACGCCTGGGACCGGGTCTGCGTCGGCGGCTTCTCCGACAGCCGCCTCGCCGCGGTCCGGGCCGCCGCCGGTCCCCGGCTGGCAACCTCGCTCGGCCCGCGCGAGGTGGCCCGGCTGCGGCTGCTCTCGCTGGCGGGGCCGCTGCTGCGGGGGCGCCGGACGCCGTTCGCCGGGGTGTGCGCCCAGGTGCCGGAGCGGCACCTCGGGGTGCGGGTCGTCGACCGGGCCTTCGTCCGCGCCGCCCACCGCCTCGGCCTGCAGGTGCACGTCTGGACTGTGGACGATCCCACACGGATCAGGGCTCTCCTCGATCTGGGTGTGGATGGCATCATGGCCGATCGCATCGACGTCCTGCGGGACGTCCTCGGCGAGAACGGCTGCTGGACCGACGGCAGCACCGGCTCCAGCACCGCGATAGGAACCACATGAGCACCGCGGCCCACCTGAAGGACCCCTTGCCGGACGACGTGGAGACCGCCACCGACGGTCGGACCCTGCGCCGGATGCAGTTCGGCTGGTACATCAACGACTGGGCCAACGCGGCCTTCTCGGCCACCGTCCTGGCGGTGTTCCTCGGGCCGTACCTGACCTCGGTGGCCAAGACGGCCGCCGATGCCGCAGGTGAGGTGCACCCGCTCGGCCTGTCGATCCGTGCCGGCTCGTTCTTCCCCTACGCCGTCTCCCTCTCCGTGCTGGTGTCGGTCCCGGTGATGCTGCTGACCGGGACGGTCGCGGACCGGACCGGGCGGCACAAGGAGCTGATGTGCGGCTTCGCGTACGTCGGGGCCATAGCCACGATGGGGATGTTCCTCCTCGACGGCGACCGCTACCTGCTGGGCGGCGCGCTGCTGGTCGTCGCCAACATCGCGTACGCGGTGTCGGTCGCGCTCTCCTACGCCTACCTCCCGGCCCTGGCCTCCCCCGACGAGCGCGACGCCGTGTCCTCCAAGGGCTGGGCCTTCGGCTACGCGGGCGGCGGACTGCTGCTGATCGCCAACCTCGCGCTGTTCGAGGGGCACGGCGCACTCGGCCTCTCCTCTGGCACCGCCGTGCGGATCTGCCTGGCCTCGGCCGGCCTCTGGTGGGCGCTGTTCACCGTCGTCCCGATGCTGCGGCTGCCCTCCCGGGCCGGGGCGGCCGCCGGCCCCGCCGCGGCCGAGCCCGACCGTCCCGCCGCCGGCAGCCTGCGCGAACTCGCCCGCACGCTGCGCAGCATGCGCCAGTACCCGCTCACGCTGCTCTACCTGGGCGCCTTCCTCTGCTACAACGACGGCATCCAGACCGTCATCTCCCAGGCCTCGCTCTACGGCAGCGAGGAGCTCGGCATGGACGAGACCTCGCTGGTCGCCGCGGTGCTCCTGATCCAGATCGTGGCGGTCGGCGGCGCACTGCTCCTCGGCCGGATCGCCCGCCGCCACGGCGCCAAGCGCACCGTGCTCGGCTCCCTGGCGGCCTGGGTGGTCATCCTCGCCCTCGGCTACTTCATGCCCGCCCACCGGCCCGCCTGGTTCTTCGCCCTGGCCTGCATGATCGGTCTGGTGCTCGGCGGCAGCCAGGCGCTCTCCCGCTCGCTGTTCTCGCACCTCATCCCGGCCGGCCGGGAGGCCGAGTACTTCAGCGTCTACAAGGTCAGCGACCGCGGCACCAGCTGGATGGGGCCGCTGGTCTTCGGCCTCGCGTACCAGATGACCGGCAGCTACCGCGCGGCGATCATCTCCCTGCTGGTGTTCTTCGTGATCGGCTTCGCCGTGCTGGTGAAGGTCCCCGTCCGGCGCGCCATCGAGGCCGTGGGCAACCCCGTCCCCGAGAGGCTGTGACGCGCCCGTCCCGCCGGCCGGCCGCACCCGCCCCCTCGTACCGAAGCCCCGCTCGTCCTCCCGGCGGTTTCCAGGGATCGTTGCAACACGTGGTCGGTTTGATCAGGCCGCGACGAGTTTATGCAGGCGCTCGGCTGGGGTTTCCCAGCCGAGCGTTTTGCGTGGGCGGCCGTTGAGCTGGACGGCCACCGCCGCGAGGTGTTCCGGGCCGTGGACGGACAGGTCGGTGCCCTTGGGAAAGTACTGCCGCAGCAGGCCGTTCGTGTTCTCGTTCGAGCCGCGCTGCCAGGGACTGGCCGGGTCGCAGAAGTAAACCGGAACGCCGGTGGCGACGGTGAAGCTCTTGTGGGCGGCCATCTCGCTGCCCTGGTCCCAGGTCAGCGAGCGCATCAGGTGTGCGGGCAGAGTCTGGACGGTCTCCGTGAGGGCGTCGCGCACGTGCTCGGCGGTGCGGCCGTTCGGCAGGTGCAGGAGCATCACGTAGCGGGTGTGGCGCTCGACCAGGGTGCCGATCGCGGAGGCGCCGTCCTTGCCGATGATCAGATCCCCTTCCCAGTGCCCGGGCACCGCCCGGTCCTCCGCCTCGGCTGGGCGTTCGCTGATCATGACCATCGGGTCGGTGAAACGGGGCTGGCGGCAGTTGGTCTGGCGCTGAGGCTTGCGGCGGGCCCGGCCGGAGCGCAGGGCGCCGGCCAGCTCGCGCCGCAGCTCACCGCGGCCCTGGACGTAGAGCGCCTGGTAGATCGTTTCGTGGGCCACGTGCATCTCCGGCCGGTCGGGGAAGGTTCTGCGCAGAGCGTGGCAGATCTGTTCCGGGCTCCACTGCTCGTCCAGGCCGGCCTGGATCGCGGCCCGCAGCTCGGGGTTGAGGGCGATCTTCCCCGACTTGGGGCGAGGGCGCCGCTCGTCGGCACGGGCCTGCGCGGCATGGGGTCGGTAACTGCCACTGTCGGGATGGCAGTTGCGTCGGATCTCCCGGCTGATCGTGGACGGGCTGCGGCCGAGCTCGGCCGCTATCGCGCGGACGGTGGCCTTCTCCCGGAGCCGGTCGGCGATGTGGATGCGCTCGTCCTCGCGCAGGTACCGCGACGGTCCGGATGCGCAGGCGGGCGCCCGCTCGGGTCGAGCGGGCGCCCGGAACCTGTTCGGGTCCGTCCGGCCGTTGCGCCACTCGCGTCCAGTCCGCTCGTGGACGCCCACCAGCCGGGACGCCTCCTTGTTGCTGTAGCCCTGTCGCACAAGCCGGAAGTATTCCGCCCGCTCGGCACGGAGCTTCCTACGCCCCTGCGGCTTCCGCTCCCCGCGAATCTCGAAGTCCATCGCACACCTTGAGCTGAGGTGTTGCGACGACCGTTAGAACCCAAGCCCCCGGACGGGCGGGGCTTCGCCGTGTGCGGACGCCCTGCAAGCCGACACGCGGCGCGGAGGCGATCACGGAATGCGGACGTTCAAACACGCCGAGCGCGAACGTTCACCCTATCGGGTGCAGAGCGTGCTGCGGAGCGGTCCAGTCCGCGCCGCCACGCCTACCGTTGGGCGAGCGAGACGGGGCCGCCTGCGGAACTCCCTCTCCGGGGGCGTGGCCAGACGACCCGTCATCACCCGCAATCCTTCTCAGAGGAAGGCCCTTCCATGCCCGTGGTCACCAGACCGCAGACACCGCTGGCGTCGCGACCTCCGCACCCAGGCCGTGCGGAGGCCGGGGTGGTGCGGTCATGAGCGGGACGGCCCTGGACCGGATCCTCAGTGGTCCCAGCGGCCTCGGCACGGCGGGTCTGAACCTGGCCCCGCGTGCGGCGGAGGCGGCGCCGGTCCCGAAGGGGCCGCAGCCCGGGGACCCCGTTCCCGGCCTCTACTTCCACCCGGTGCCCGAGCCCGACCCCGGGCGCGTCGCGGAGGTCGGCCGCCGGATCAAGGAATGGGCGATCGACGAGGTCCAGCTCTACCCACCGGAGTGGGAGGACCAGTTCGACGGCTTCTCGCTGGGCCGCTACATGGTGGCCTGCCACCCCGACGCCCCCGGCGTCGACCACCTGATGGTCGCCACCCGGCTGATGGCCGCGGAGAACGCGGTCGACGACTACTACTGCGAGGACCACGGCGGCTCGCCCGTGGGACTCGGCGGGCGGCTGCTGATGGCCCACACCGCCCTCGACCCGCTGCACACCACGGCGGAGTACGGGCCGGACTGGGAGCAGTCGCTCGCGTCGGACGCGCCGCGGCGGGCCTACCGCTCCGCGATGGACTACTTCAAGCGCGCGGCGACCCCCTCCCAGTCGGACCGGTTCCGGCACGACATGGCCCGGCTGCACCTGGGCTACCTCTGCGAGGCGGCCTGGGCGGAGACGGACCACGTACCGACGGTGTGGGAGTACCTGGCGATGCGCCAGTTCAACAACTTCCGCCCCTGCCCCACCATCACGGACACCGTGGGCGGCTACGAGCTGCCCGCCGACCTGCACGCCCAGCCCGCGATGCAGCGCGTCATCGCCCTGGCCTCCAACGCCACCACCATCGTCAACGACCTCTACTCGTACACCAAGGAGCTCGCCAGCCCCGGCCGGCACCTCAACCTGCCCGTGGTGATCGCCGAGCGCGAGGGCGTCGGTGAACGCGACGCTTACCTCAAGGCGGTCGAGGTCCACAACGACCTCATGCGCACCTTCGAGGCCGAGGCGGCCGCCCTGGCCGCCGCCTGCCCCGCCCCGAGCGTGGTGCGGTTCCTGCGCGGCGTGGCCGTGTGGGTGGACGGAAACCACCACTGGCACCAGACCAACACCTATCGCTACAGCCTGCCTGATTTCTGGTAACCAAGGAGCTCATCCATGTCCCTCACCGATATCACCACCGCGAACGGCACCGCGCCCATTCCGGGCCCGGCAACGCCCTACCAGGGCGACATCGCCCGCTACTGGGACCATGAGGCCAGGCCCGTGAACCTGCGCCTGGGCGACGTCGACGGCCTCTACCACCACCACTACGGCATCGGGGACGTCGACCACGCCTCGCTGGGCGAGCCGGACGACAGCGAGCGCGAGAAGAAGGTCATCGCCGAACTGCACCGCCTGGAGTCCGCCCAGGCCGACGTGCTCCTCGACAACCTGGGTGCCGTCACGCCCGACGCCACGCTCGTCGACGCCGGCTGCGGCCGCGGCGGCTCCATGGTGATGGCCCACCAGCGCTTCGGCTGCAAGGTCGAGGGCGTCACCCTCTCGGCGAAGCAGGCCGAGTTCGCCAACCGGCGCGCCAAGGAGCTCGGCATCCAGGACTCGGTGCGCTCCCGGGTCTGCAACATGCTCGACATGCCGTTCGCCACCGGCTCGGTGGCGGGCTCGTGGAACAACGAGTCCAGCATGTACGTCGACCTGCACGACCTGTTCGCCGAGCACTCCCGCATCCTCTCGGTCGGCGGCCGGTACGTGACCATCACGGGCTGCTGGAACCCGATCTACGGCCAGCCGTCGAAGTGGGTCTCGCAGATCAACGCGCACTTCGAGTGCAACATCCACTCGCGCCGTGAGTACCTGCGGGCGATGGCCGACAACCGCCTGGTGCCCCAGGCCGTCATCGACCTGACCCCCGCGACCCTGCCCTACTGGGAGCTGCGCGCCACGTCCTCGCTGGTCACGGGGATCGAGGAGGCGTTCATCTCCTCGTACAAGGACGGTTCGTTCCAGTACCTGCTGATCGCGGCCGACCGGGTCTGACGATCGCACCGGTCCGGTCCGGCCCTGCCCGGCCGGAACCGGTACGGCGCCCCGGCCCCGTGCCCGCTGTCGGCGGGCGCGGGGCCGGGGCGTGCCCGGGCGGGACCCCGGCAGCGCCGGGCTTCCCCGCACGGGGCGCCGGTCAGCGGCGGCTGGGCAGTTCGCGCAACCCCAGGGCCAGCCAGGACTCGGCCTCGCAGCGCCGCACCTGCCAGCCCGCCAACAGGCCTCCCTCGGCGGTGAGTTCGCCGCAGGCGGTGCGGAGCTCCGCCTCGGCCTCCAGTAGGCAGCCGGCCGTCATGAAGACGACGGCGTCCAGGGCCTCGGCCGTGATCCGGATCCGGGCGTGGCCGAGCCGGGCGGGGCCGCGGAGCGCCTGCTCCAACCCCTCCCGCACGGCGGTCGCCTCCACCGCGGTGCCGGACGGCGGGCCGTCCCGTGTCTCGGCGCGGACGCAAATCATGTACACAGCACCAGACTGGCCGATCCGTGGGCCCGACGGCGTCGTGACGCGGTGGCACATGGCTGTCTGGCAGCAAGGTGCCACCGGACGGGGCGCCGGTGCGCACCGGGCGGCCGACCCTGGCAGCGGCGTGTCAGCGGGCGCCGTCCACCGGCCCCGGACGGCCCGCCGTCCAGCGGCCGGCTCCGGACGGGCGCTCAGGCTCTGGACGGGCGATCAGGCTCCGGCCGGTGCGCCGGTCTCCGTCGCGGCGGGGCGCAGACCGCCGTCCCGGCGCCGGACGGCGGCCAACAGCCCGGTCACGGCCGGGGACCACGGGCGGGTCGCCGGGCCGGTGAGGGTGAGTGTGCGGTGCACGGCGGGCCGGATCGGGACGAGCACGCAGTCGGCCGGCAGCATCGTCAGCGCCAGCGCGGGCATCACCGAGACCCCGACGCCCGCGTGCACCATGCCGATCAGGGTGTTCAGGTCGCGGATCCGGTGCCGCGGCGCGAACCGGGCGCCGGCCCGCCGGTAGGACTCGCGGATGTGGCGCTCGCAGCCGCCCTCCGAGAGCAGGAAGTCGTCGTCCTCCAGATCGGCGACGTCGACGGCGGGTTCCCCGGCCAGCGGGTGGTCGCGGCGCAGCAGCGCGTGCATCGAGTCCGCACCGAGCCCGACCGCTCCCGGTGGCACGGGGTCGGCGTCCACCAGCACGGCGGCGTCCACCGTGCCGGCCTCCAGCCAGACCGACAGCTCGTCGTCCTCCCCTTCGAAGACCCGGACGGTGAGCCGGGGGTGGGCCGCTCGCCAGTCCTGCAGCAGGGCGGGCAGCAGGCCCTGGCAGACGGTGGTCGGGGCGGCGAGCCGGACGGTTCCGGTGAGGCCGCCCGAGTGCCGGGTGGCGATGGCGCTCACGGCGGCGGCCGAGGCGACCGCCGTCCGTGCGTGCGGCAGGATCTGCTCGCCCAGCGGGGTCGGCCGGCTCGGGGAGGTGCGGAGCAGTACCGGCGCGCCGAGGGCCCGCTCCAGCGCGGCCACCGCGTGCGAGACGGCGGACTGGCTGATCCCCAGCTCTGCGGCGGCCGCCCCGAATCCGCCCGCGTCGGCGACCGCGATCAGCGCCCTGAGCTGGGCCAGATTGACCTCCGGGGGCATGAGACTTCCTCATCCGGTGACGCCGACCACTTGTTGGACTCATGATCCGCCTCCGCGCCACCCTCTGTCCACGGGGGTCCCGTTCGGCCGGTCCCGCCCTGCGTGGTGCGCTCGGCGGGACCGGCCGGACGGGGGCCGGTGCGAGCGAGGAGAGGTCGGGGTGGTCGGGGTGGTCGGTCCCGCGGGTGCGACAGGTGCGGCGGGCGTGGCGGGCGCGGTGCATGCGGCGGGTGCGGTCGGGAGGGCCGGGGGCCGGCGCTGGTGGCCGAGGTTCGTGGCGCTGTCGGCGATCTGGGGTGCGAGCTTCGCGCTGATCAAGGTGGCGGTGGATGCGGGGGTGCCCCCGGTCTGGGTGGCGTGCTGGCGCTGCGTCCTCGGCGCCACGGCGCTCTGGACGATCCTCGCGCTGCGCCGCGAGCCGGCGCCGCGCGACCTCGCCGTCTGGGGGCACTCGGCGGTGGCCGCCGTGCTGCTCAACGCCGTGCCGTTCGCGCTGTTCTCCTACGGCGAGAGCAGGGTCGGCTCGGTGCTCGCCGGGGTGGTGAACGCGGCCACCCCGCTGTTCACCCTGCTCTTCACCGTCGCCGCGGTGCCGGGGGAGCGGCGGCCGGGGCCGCGCGGACTGGCCGGGCTCGCCCTCGGCTTCGCCGGAGTGCTGACCGTCCTGGGCGTCTGGCACGGCTTCGGCTCGGGGGAGGCCGGTGGCGGTCTCGCCTGCCTGGCGGCCACCTGCTGCTACGGCGCCGGCTTCGCCTACCTGCGCCGCCACCTCTCCACCCGCCCGTACACCGCCACCGCCCTCTCCGCCACGCAGATCGTCTGCGGGGCCGCCGAGTCGGCGGTGGTCGCGCCGCTCGCCGCCGGCCTTCCGTGCTGGCCCGGCGCCGGCCCGGCCGCCGCCCTGCTGGTGCTCGGGGCAGTCGGCACCGGGGTGGCCTACGTCATCAACCTCGACCTGGTCCGCACCGCCGGGACGGCGGTGGCCGCCGCCGTCACCTACGTGACGCCGCTCTGGTCGACCGCCCTCGGTGCGCTGCTGCTCGGTGAGTCCGTCGGCTGGAACGCCCTGCTCGGCGGCGCCGCGGTGATCGCCGCGGTCGCCCTGACCCGGCCCCCGGCCGCGCCCGTGCAGCGCCGGTGGGCGCGGCGGCGCGCGCGCCGGGTGGTCGGCTGACGCGCGATGCGGCAGCCGGGGTCGCGGCGGTGCGCGGGCGCGTGCGGGGCACCGCACCGGTGGTACGCCTGGGTCGGGTGAGCCGGGTGCGCATCTTCGCGCTGACGTTCGGTGCCGAGCCGGTCACGTTCGGTGTCCGGATCTCGCTATCGTTGGTGCCGTGGTGAGGTCGTGGGACGCGTCGGTGGAACGGGCGCAGGAGCGGTTGGCGGGCGGGCGGCTGTTGCGGGCGGTGGGCGAGGGGGAGGTGCGGCGGTTCGCGTGCTGGGACCTCGCCTCCCTGGCGGAGGGGGAGTTGGCGGAGCACGTCGACCCGGAGGCCCTCGACCCGTCGGCCGAGCTGCAGTGGCGCGAGCGGCTCGGTGAGGGCGGCCGCGAGTGGCCGGGCGGTGAGCTGTACCGGCGCCGGTACTGGGTGCTCGACCCGCAGGCTCCGGGCGGGGCGCCGGCCGGCACCGTCGCGGTGGACAACTGGACCAGGGGGCCGGGCCAGCTGGCCGTCTCCTCGCTCTACCTCCGGCCCTCGGCGCGCGGCCGCGGCCTGGCCGCCGCGGCGCTCGACGAGGTCTACCGGGCGGCGACCACGGAAGGCCTGCCGGGCTACCGGCTGGAGGCGCACTGGACCTGGCGGCACGCCGTCCGGTACTACCTCCGGCGCGGGCTCTGGGTGGTGTCCTGGAAGCGGGCGATCGGCCTCTCCAGGATGCCTCAACTCCCGCCCTACCGGGTGCGGGAGGAGGGCGGCAGGCTGGTGCTGGCGGTCGCGGACGGGCCGCACGGCTGGGTGCCGCTGCTCGCCGCCGGCCGCGAGGGCCGCTGGCTGCGGCTGGACGAGACGGCGGCCTACCGGCAGGCCGGCGGCTGGGTGCGCGGCTACGCCCGCCCGACGCTCGCGCTCCACCTCGCGCTGGCCGGTCTGCCGCTGGTGCGCGGCCCGCAGTGGTGGGCGGAGGCCGAGCGGTGGGCGGACATCGGTGAGCCGGAGGGGCTGGCCCACCAGATCGAGCACTTCGAGCGGTCGGCCCGCGGCGCCGGCCGCCGGTCCGCGGCCGCCCCCGCGCTCCAGGACCCCGCGCTCCCGGCCACCGCACTCCCGCCCCCCGCACTCCCGGCCGCGGCGGTCCCGGCCCCGGCCGGCCGCCGGGTCGGCGCGGCCGGCGGGCGGCTGGGAGACTCGGAGGATGGCTGAGACCGAGATCGAGATCGACGGTGCGCCGGCGAGTGCCGCGCAACTGGCCGTCCTGGGGCTGCTCAACTACGGGCACTTCACCACCCTGCGGGCCGAGGCCGGCCGGGTGCGCGGCCTCGCGCTCCACCTGGACCGGCTGGTGCGGGACTGCCGGACGGTGTTCGCCGCCGAGCTGGACCGGGACGCCGTCCGGGACCGGATCCGCGGCGCGCTGCCGGCGGACGGGGCGCCGGTGATCGTGCGCGTCACCGTGTTCGACCCGGCGTTGGGCCTGGAGCGCCCGGCCGCCGCGGCCGAACCCCGGCTCCTGGTCACCACCCGCCCGGCGCCGGCTGCGGTCCCGGGCCCGCTGCGCGTGCGCACCGCGGCGTACCGCCGGGAGCTGCCGGAGGTGAAGCACGTCGGTCTCTTCGGTCTCGTCCGGCACCGCCGGCTGGCCCAACTGGACGGTTACGACGACGCGTTGCTGACCGACCCGGACGGCCGGATCACCGAGGGCGCCACCTGGAACCTCGGCTTCCTCGACGTGGACGGGCAGGTGGTCTGGCCCGAGGGCGACGCACTCCCGGGCGTCACCGCCGCGCTGCTCGCCGGCGCCCACCCCGGGCCGCAGCGGCGCGAGCGCGTCGACGCCGGCAGCGGCCCGGCCCGCTACGCGGCGGCCTTCGCGCTCAACGCGGGGGTCGGCGTCCGCCCGATCGCGGCGATCGACGACACCGCCTTCGACCCGGCCCACCCGGCGCTGGCCGAGCTCCGCGCCGCGTACGAGGGGATCGGGGCCGAGACGGTCTGAGCCGGGGCCTCCGCACCGCCCCCTCCCCGGCCCGGACCGGGGGCGGTCCGGGTCGGGGGCGGTCCGGGCCGGCGGTGGTCCGCCGCCGGCGTGGGCCGGGCTCGTCCCCACCCCGGCCGCGACCCCCCCCGACCGGGGTGGGGAAAACCCCACCCCCCGTCCGCCAGCGGCCTCCATGGTTGCGGCGGCGCCGCCTTCCTAGCCTGGAACACGTCGACGACCAGCGACGACTCCCGAAGGAAGGCCCCACCATGGCACCCCGCCGCGACCGTCAACCCGCCGAGCAGTACGGCCACTTCGCCTCGCGCGCCGCGATCGAGCTGCGGGGCGTCCGGCGCACCTACGGCCGCGGCGACGAGGCCGTCCAGGCGCTGCGCGGCATCGACCTCGCGCTGGACCACGGCACCTTCACCGCCGTGATGGGCCCTTCCGGTTCCGGCAAGAGCACCTTCCTGCAGTGCGCGGCCGGGCTGGACCGGCCCGACGCCGGCGAGGTGTACCTGGGCGGCGAGGAGATCAGCCGGCTGAGCGAGAACAAGCTCACCAAGCTGCGCCGCAGCCGGATCGGCTTCATCTTCCAGTCCTTCAACCTGCTGCCCTCGCTGACGGTGCTGCAGAACGTCCTGCTGCCGCAGCGCCTCGCCGGCGAGCGCCAGGACCGCTCCCGGGCCAGGGAGCTGCTGGCCCAGGTGGGCCTCGGCCAGCACGCCGGCCGGCGGCCCGGACAGCTCTCCGGCGGGCAGCAGCAGCGCGTCGCGATCGCCCGCGCGCTGATCACCCGCCCGGACGTGGTCTTCGCCGACGAGCCGACCGGTGCGCTGGACACCCGGACCGCCCACGAGGTGCTGGGCCTGCTCCGGCAGGCGGTGGACTCCATGGGGGCGACCGTCGTCATGGTGACGCACGACCCGGTGGCCGCCTCGTTCACCGATCGTGCGCTCTTCCTGGCCGACGGCGCGATCGCCGGCGAGCTCCTCCACCCGGACCCGCAGGCGGTCGCGGACCGGATGGTCGCGCTGACCGCACGCCCGGTGGGAGTGGCGGCGTGAGCAACGGTCTGGCCCGCGCCTCGGTGCGCTTCCGGCCCGCGTCCTTCGCGGGCACCTTCCTGGCCCTGTTCTTCGGCGCGGCCGTCATCATGGCCTGCGGCACCCTGCTGCAGACCGGCATCACCGCGAGCGTGCCGCCGGTCCGGTACGCCGCGGCGCCTGTGGTGGTCGCGGCCGACCCCGCCGTCTCGATCGAGGTCGGGAGGGGTGAGGACCGGGACGACGTCGAGCAGGCGCTGCCCGAGCGGGCCCGGGTGGACGCGGCGCTGGCCGGGCGGATCGCCGCCCGGCCCGGCGTGGCCGCGGCCCGGCCGGACACCGCCTTCCCGGTCCCGGCCGATCCGGCCTCCGGGCTGCCCGTCCTGACCGGCCGCGGCTTCGCCTCGGTCGGGATCGCCGGGCCGGAGGAGAAGCTGGTCGAGGGCCGCGCCCCCGGCGCGGGCGAGGCCGTCCTCGACGCGGACAGCGCGCGCGCCGCGCATCTCGCGCCGGGCGCCGTGGTGGCGCTCACCGCGCCCGGCGGCAGCGGCAGCTACCGGATCTCCGGCCTGGTCGCCCAGCCGGCGACCGCGACCGCAGCCCCCACCCGCCCCACCGCCTGGTTCGCCGACCCGGTCGCCGACCGGATCTCCGGCCACCCGGGCAAGGTCGACGCGATCGCCGTCCAACCGCGTCCGGGCGTCGAGCCCGAGGCCCTGGCCGCGCAGGTCCGCCAGGCCGTCGGCGACTCCGCCGAGGTGCTCACCGGCGCCGCCCGCGGCGCCGCCGAGACGCCCGCGCTCACCGAGAGCCGGGCCATGCTGACCGGGCTCGGCGGCTCGTTCGGCGGCATCGCGGCGATGACCGCCGTCTTCGCCGTGATGAGCACCGTCGCCCTGGCCACCGGCCAGCGGGCCCGCGAGTTCGCCCTGCTGCGCGCGATCGGCGCGACCCCGCGGCAGATCCGCCGCACCATCGCCACCGAGGCGGTGCTGGTGGCGCCCGTCGCCGCCGCCCTCGGCATCCTCCCCGGACTTGCCCTGGCCCGCTGGTGGTTCGGAGAGATGGTGGACCGCGGTGCCGTCCCGCGGGCGGTCGGGCTCTCCGTCGGCCCGGTGCCGATGCTGGCCGCCGTCGCCACCTGCACGCTGGCCGCGCTGGGGGCCGGCTTCCTCGCCGCCCGCCGGCCCTCCAGGCTGCGGCCGAGCCAGGCGCTCGGCGAGGCCGCCGTCGAGCCCGGCCGACCGGGCAGGGTGCGGACCGTCGCCGGGCTGCTGTTCGCCGCCGGGGGAGTCGCCCTCGCCGGGGTCGCGGCCGGCCTGGACGGGACCAACGCCGCCAACACCGCGCTGGGCGTGGTGATGTGCTTCCTGCTGGCCACCGCACTGCTCGGGCCCTGGGTGGCCCGGACGGCCGCCGGGCTGCTCGGCGCCCCGCTGCGCCTCGGGGGCGGCGCCCCCGGCTCGCTGGCCGCCGACAACAGCCGGGCCAACGCCCGCCGGCTGGCTTCCGCGATCACGCCGATCGTGATGGTCACCGCCTTCTGCGGGACGCTGCTCTTCCTGCAGACCACGCTCAGCCACGTGACGGGCGAGCAGCTGCGCGACGGCATCACCGCCGACCACGTGGTCGCCCCGGCCGGCCCCGGGCTGCCGGCCGGCACCGCCGATCGGGCCGCCCGGGTACCGGGCGTGGAGGCCGCCGTCGGCGTGCTGCGCACCGGCGTGGTCCACCGCAGCGGCGACACGCTCTCCAGCGTCAACGCCCTCGGCATCGACGGCGACCCGGCGAAGCTGCCCCGGGTGCTCGACCTGGGTGTGCGGAGCGGCTCGCTGGCCGACCTCGGACGCTCGGCCGACACCGTCGCCCTGGACGCCGCGCTCGCCGCGGACCTGGGCGTCGAGGTCGGCGAGCGGGCCCCGCTCTGGCTCGGCGACGGCACCGCCGTCCGGCCGACGGTGGTCGCCACCTACGAGCGCGGCCTCGGCTTCGGGCAGGTGCTGCTGCCGCGGGCGGCCGTCGCCGAGCACGTCACCGCCGGCTACGACAGCCAGGTGCTGGTGGCGGACGCGCCGGGCGCGGACCGGGCCGCGGTGGCGGCCCGGCTGGCGGACCTCGGCTCCCCGTCGGGCGGCCAGGGCGGCCAGGGCGGTCAGAACGGCCAGGGCGGCACGAAGGTGGGCGGGGGCGGGCACGCCGGGGCCGGCGCGGTCACCGTCGCCGACCGGGCCGGCTACGTGGCCCAGGCCGACCGGGCCCGGGAGCTCGGCGCCTGGGCCAATACGGTCATGGCGGGCGTACTGGGCGGCTTCGCGGCCGTCACCGCCGCCAACACCCTGGTGATGACGGTGCTCGACCGGCGCCGGGAGGTCGCGCTGCTGCGCCTGGCCGGGACCACCCGCCGCCAGGTGCGCGGAATGCTGCGCTGGGAGGCGCTGCTGGTGGCCGCCACCGGACTGCTGGTGGGCGGGGTGATCGCCTGGATCACCCTGGTGCCGATCACCCGGGGCATCGCCGGCGCCGCCCCGCACATCCCGGCCGGGACGGCGCTGCCGCTGGCCGCCGGGGCGGTGCTGCTCTGCCTGGCCGCGACGGGCCTCCCCGGACGGGCGTTGCTCCGTGCCCGGCCGGTGGCGGCGGGCGGCGGCCGCCAGTGATCCGCCGGCGGTGGCCCGCGGCGGCAGCCAGCCGGCGGCGGTGACGGGGACGGGCGGTGCGCCACCACGGCGCACCGCCCGTTCGGGTGACGACCCCGTCCGGATCGGCCCGACGGGGTGGACATCAGGGCGAACGATGCGTATCAGCGCCAATCGTGACAAATGATCAGCTACGCTCTCCGCCGCGCCGTCCGGGGCCCGAGCCGCCTCCGGGGGCGCTTTCCCGTTCCCCGCCCGGCCGAGCAGAGAGAAGCCCACCATGAGCAGTCCTCCCGTGGCCCCCGCCCCCCGCTGGCCGCTGATCCTGCTGCGGGCGACCGCCACCGCGCTGGCCGTGCTCGCCGTGGTGCAGAGCGCACTGGCCGGCAGCTTCCTCAACGGCCACTACGAGTCGCTCGCGCTGCACGCGGCCGGCGGGACGGCCATGGCGGTCGTCGCGTTCGCCCAGGCGGTGGCGGGGCTGCTGGTCCGCTGGATCGGCCGCGGCCCGCTCTGGCCGTTCGGTGTCCCGGTCCTCCTGACCGCCGCCACCGCGGTGCAGATCGCCCTCGGCTACCACCGCGCGGTGGGCCTGCACGTGCTGTTCGGCGTGCTGCTGGTGAGCGCCACGCTCTTCGCCGCGGTCGGCGCGTGGCGCCTGCGGCTGCCCGTCGGGCGGTCGGCCCGGGACGGGGCGCCCGGGGCCGACGGCGGCGGACTGCTGCCCCGCCCGGGAGGGCCCATGGAGGTGGCCCAGTGAGGCGCCGCCGGTTCCTCGGGCTCGGCGCGTCCGTGCTGGGCGCGGGTGCGCTCGGGGCGTTCACCCTCCCCGCCGCCGCGCGGCTGCTCGCCGAGGGCCAGCCGGGCCGGCTGCTGGACAGCCTCGTCGACCTGCCGGAGCCGTTCCAGGTGCCGCTTCCGGTGCCGGCCGTCCTGCGCCCGGTGCGCACCGACGGCACCACCGACCACTACGAGATCACCCAGCAGGTCGCCCGGCTGGAGATCCTGCCCGGCCTGCCGACCGAGATGTGGACGTACGGCGGCAGCTACCCCGGGCCGACCCTGGCCGTCCGCTCCGGCCGGCAGGCCGTGGTGCGCCACCGCAACGAGCTGCCGGTGCCCTCGGTGGTCCACCTGCACGGCGGGCACACCCCGGCGGAGAGCGACGGCTACCCGATCGACCTGATCCTGCCGGCGGCGGCCGGCCATCCGTCAGGCGCGGGTCCGGCGCCCGGCACGTCCCACGCGGCCCACCTGGCCGGTGCGGCCCGGTCGAGCGACCTGCAGGGGGCGGCGGGGACGGCGGGGATGGCAGGGATGCCCGGGATGGCGCAGGTGCCGTTCGGTCGGACCACGGACGGCGACCGCACGTACACCTATCCCGGCCGCCAGCGGGCGGCCACCCTCTGGTACCACGACCACCGGATGGGCTTCACCGGCCCCGGCATCTGGCGCGGCCTGGCCGGCTTCCACCTCGTGCTCGACGACGAGGACGACGCCCTGCCGCTGCCGCGCGGCGACCGTGACCTGCCGCTGATGCTCGCCGACCGCTCCTTCGCCGAGGACGGGTCGTTCCTGTACCCGGCCGTCGACCCGGCGCTCGCCGTGCCCGGCGTCACCGACGACTACATGAACGGCGTCCTCGGTGACGTGATCCTGGTCAACGGCGCGCCGTGGCCGCGTCTGGCGGTCGACCGGGCGCGGTACCGGCTCCGCCTGCTGAACGCCTCCAACGCCCGCCTCTACCGCCTGGAGCTCGACCCGCAGCCCGCCGGCGGCGACGCACTCGTCCAGATCGCCGGCGACGGCGGCCTGCTGGAGGCCCCGGTGGCGCACGACGCCGTCGAGATCGCGCCGGCCGAGCGGTTCGAGATCGTCGTCGACTTCGCCCGCTTCGCGCCGGGCACCTCGGTCCGGCTGGTCAACCGCTTCGGCAGCGAGCGGACCGCCGAGGTGATGCGCTTCGACGTCTCCTCCCGCACAGTCACGGACGACTCCACCGTTCCCGAGCGGCTCTGCAACCTCGAACGGCTCGACCCGGCGAACGCCGTCGCCACCCGGAGGTTCGGCTTCCGGCGCAGCCGCAGCTCCGGCTGGACCATCAACAACCAGGCCTACGAGCCCGGCCGTGCCGTCGCCGCCCCGGCCCTCGGCAGCACCGAGATCTGGAGGTTCTTCACGGACGTGCACCACCCCGTCCACCTCCACCTGGACCACTTCCAGGTGCTGTCGCGCAACGGCGCCGCGCCGGGCCCGTACGACGCGGGGTGGAAGGACACCATCGACCTGCGGCCGGCCGAGTCGGTGGAGGTGCTGGTCCGCTTCACCGACTACCCGGGCACGTACATGCTGCACTGCCACAACCTGGAGCACGAGGACATGGCGATGATGGCGGACTTCGTCGTGGAGTGAGGGGGTCGTGGCGGTGAGCGGCTGTCCCGGGAACCGCGGGCCGGCCGCACCCCCGGCCGTACCCCAGGCCGGACCCCCGGTCGTACCCCAGGTCGGACCCCCGGCCGTCACCCGGCCGGCGGAGCGCGGGCGGGCCCGGGAACGGCCCGCCCGCGCCCCGACGTGCCGGGCCCCGGCGGGTGACCTAGCGTCGCCAGCAGGAGGCACCCGCCCGGCACGACCTGGAGGAGCGCATGACCAGTCCCGCCGAACGCCGCCGGCGCGGCCGGGCCGCGCGCGACCGGGTCCCGCGCTCCGCGCACGGCCGCTGGATCCCGGACGCGGACCGCCCGGACCCGATCGGCGTGCTGGAGCGGCAGGGCGCCGACCGCCTCACCGAACTGCTGCCGATCCGCTACGGCCGGATGTCCGACTCCCCGTTCGCCTTCCTGCGCGGCGCCGCCGCGATCATGGCCGCCGATCTCGCGGCCCTGCCCGACACCGGCATCACCGTCCAACTCTGCGGCGATGCCCACCTGTTGAACTTCGGCGTGTACGCCTCGCCGGAGCGGTCGCTGCTCTTCGACCTCAACGACTTCGACGAGACCTACCCCGGCCCGTTCGAGTGGGACGTCAAACGCCTGGCCGCGAGCGTGGCCGTCGCGGCCCGGGCCAACGGGCAGGACGCGGGCAGCGTCCGCCGGGCCGCGCTCACCGCCGGGCAGGGCTACGCGACCGCTATCCGGCGCCTGGCGGGGATGGCCGAGCTCGACGTCTGGTACGCCCGGATCGACACCGAGGACCTCCTCCCGCTGGTCCGCAAGGGCAAGCGCCGGGCCAAGCTGGAGGCCGGCCTGGAGCACGCCCGGCGTCGCACCAGCCTGCAGGCCTTCGGCAAGCTCACCGAGACGACGGAGGACGGCCACCGCCGCATCATCAGTGACCCGCCGCTGATCGAGCCGGTCCCGCGGACCGAGCTGCGGCGGCTCGGCAAGATCTTCAGCGACTACCGCGCCACCCTCGCGGATGACCGCCGGGTGCTGCTCGACCGGTTCCGGTTCGTGGACGCCGCCCGCAAGGTGGTGGGCGTCGGCAGTGTCGGCACGCGCTGCTTCATCGTCCTGCTGGAGGGCCGGGACGCCGAGGACCCGCTGTTCCTCCAGGTCAAGGAGGCCGGCCGGTCCGTGCTGGAGGAGCACCTGCCCGCCTCCCGCCCGCACGCCGAGGCGCCGGTCGTCCACGGTGGCCGGCGCGTCGTCACCGGTCAGCGCCTGATGCAGGCCGCCAGCGACATCTTCCTCGGCTGGACCACCGGTACGGCCGGCCGGCACTTCTACGGCCGGCAGCTGCGCGACATGAAGGGCTCGGCGGACGTCGCCGACATGCCCCCGTCCGTCCTGCGCGCCTACGCCGACCTCTGCGGCCGAGCGCTGGCCCGTGCCCACGCCCGCTCCGGCGACCGCCTGGCGATCGCCGGCTACCTGGGCACCTCCGACACCTTCGCGGAGGCGATCGCCGACTTCTCCGTCCGCTACGCCGACCGGACGGAGGCCGACCACGCGGCACTGCTGGCGGCCATCGACGCCGGTGCGGTGGCTGCCCGGAAGGGTATCTGACGGGCGGTCAGAGCAGGGACAGGTCGGGCAGGAGCTCGGCGAGCCGGCGCAGCTGGTCGTGCTGGTCGGCGAAGTCGAGCGCTCCGAGCCGGGCGACGACGTGGCGTGCGCCCGCTTCCCGGTAGTGCGCGAGCGCGGCGGCGACTTCGGTCGCGGTGCCGGCGACCACCGCCTGGATCCGTTCCAGCTCCGCCAGCGGCATGCCGTAGACGGCGTGGGCGTAGGCGTCGAGCGCGCGCCGGCCGAGCGCCGGGTCGGCGTCGATCCGGACGGACACGAAGAGGGCCGGGGTGATGCCGGCCTCCGGCCGTCCGGCCCCGGCGGCGGCCTTCCGGACGTCGGCCAGCCCGGAGCGGTAGTCGGCCGGATCCGGGGGGTAGGGGAGCCAGCCGTCGTACAGCCGGCCGGTGCGGGCCAGTGCGGCCGGGGTCGCGCCGCCGAGCCAGATCGGGGGGCCGCCGGGGCGGGCCGGCGCGGTCGTCGACGGGAGTGCGGAGAAGTCGTGGAACTCGCCGCGGAAGGCGGTGGCCCCGCTCCACAGCGCCCGCCAGAGCGCCACCGTCTCGTCCAGCCGGGCGAACCGGCGTTCCCACGGCACCTGGGACAGTTCGTGCAGCGGCCGCCCGAACCGGCCGGGGAAGCCGGCGCCGACCGCGACGGTCAGCCGGCCGCCGGAGAGCAGGTCGACCGAGGCGAGCGCCTGCGCGGTCTGCACGGGCCGGCGCAGCACCGGCAGCAGGGCGCCGGTGCCGAGCGTCACCCGCTCGGTGAGCGGGGCGAGGGCGGCCAGCATGGTCAGGGCCTCGATCCGCGGACCGAGGAGGGAGTCGTTGACGAAGAGCGACGAGTAGCCGGAGTCCTCGGCGAGGCGGGCGAAGCCGAACAGCTCCCGCGGGTCGCCGGCGGCGCCCCACTGGGCCCGGCCGGTCGGAAGAAGCACACCGATGTCCATGCCGCGATCCTCGTCGGTGGGGGAATCGCTCTCAATTCCCTGGAAGGAATGGCCGGTTCGTCGTCCGGTGGGTTAGAACGTCCTCGTGGACTTTCCCCAGACGCTCCGCGAGCGCCGTACCGGGCGCCGGGTCAGCCAGCTCGACCTCGCCACCCGCGCCGGAACCACCCAGCGCCACCTCAGCTTCATCGAGTCCGGCCGGTCGGTGCCGGGCCGGGGCATGGTGGTCCGGCTCGCCGAATCGCTCGATCTGCCGCTGCGGGAGCGCAACGAGCTGCTGCTGGCGGCCGGTTACGCCCCCGCCTACTCCGAGAGCCCGCTCGACGGGCCGGACCTCGCTCCCGTGCGGGCGGCCATCGACCACATCCTCGCCGGCCATCTGCCCTACCCGGCCCTGGTGGTGGACCGGCGGGGCGACGTGGTCGCCGCCAACGCGGCGCTCGACCTGATCACCGAGGGCGCGGACCCGGCGCTGGTCGGTCCCGGCACCAACGCCTACCGGCTGGCCCTGCACCCCGACGGCATGGCGCCGCGCATCCGCAACTTCCCCGCGTGGGCCCGACACGTCGTCGAGCGGACCGCCCATCTCGGCGAGCTGCACGCCGAACTGGCTTCCTACGTGCCCGCGTCGGGGACGCCGGGACCCGACCACCTGGGTTTCGCCGTCCCCCTGCACCTGCGCAGCTCGCTCGGGGACCTGCACCTGATGACGACGGTGACGACCTTCGCCACCGCCGTCGACATCACCCTCGCGGAGCTGAAGCTGGAGGCCTTCCTGCCGGCCGACGAGCCCACGGCGGCGGCGCTGCGGGCGGCCGCGGACCGGCGCCCCGGCCGGGACGGGAGCCCGGCGGGCGCCGCCCGGCGGTAGCGGGCCGGAGCGTGGTGTCGGGGGTGGCTGCGGCGGGGGCGCCGCGGGGCTCCGGACTGTTGTGGCGGTGCTGTGTCCGGTCGGAACCCATCCTGCGGGGGCCGGGTGAGAGTGTCGTCTCCTGGCGGGGAACCGCCCGCCCGAGCCCGGTCGAACGGCGGGGGTGCGGGTCCGCCGGTCGGCGGATCGGCGGGCTGTGGACCACCCGCCGAAGGGCGGGGGCGGGCCTTCTTCGGTACTCAACTGACGCTCGTGCGGCGGTAGTTGTCGAACGGTCCGGCGGTTGGCCGACCAGTCTTCATGTCTTCGACAAGGTTATTCCCCGTCAGTAACATGGCGCTCGCGCGGCCGTTCGGGCCGCCGTTGAAGCCACTGGTTCCCGGGCAGTCGTGTGCGCGTCCGCCGCTTCGAAAGAGTTCCGTTGAAGAGTCCCCTCGGCACGGCGGTCCGCCCTGCCCTCGTTTCGCTTCTGCTGCTCGGGGTCGCCGCGTGCGGGCCCACCTCGGGCACGCAGCAGGCGACCTCGATCACCGTCGACGGTCCCGGCGCGGTCCCCGTCGCCGCCGCGGCCTCCCCTTCCGCGGCCGCCGCGAGCCCGGCGGCCTCCCGGCCGTCCGGTGTCCCGCACGCCCGCGCCACCGCCCCGGCCGCCGCGCCGACCGGGTCCGCCCCGGCGGCGCCCGCCGCCGGGGGGCCCGCGCCCGGCACCCTCCCGGTGGCCGCCGCCCAGCCGGGCGTTCAGCAGGCCGCGGTCGGGGCGCCGGGCAAGGACGGCGCGGCCGTCGCCCCGGAGGCCAAGAACCTCCAGCTCACCGCCTACGACCCGGCCGCCGGCACGGCGGTCCTGACGGCGGCACAGGCGACCGGTCCGTCGGCCGCGCCGTCGGCGTCGTCGTCCGCCGCACCGTCCGCCACTGCCACGGCGACCGCGTCGGCCACTCCCTCGGCCGGCCCCTCGCCCGCCGAGGCCGTCAAGCCCGGCCAGCTGATCGCGAGCCCGCCGACCGAGGCGGCGCCGCAGGGCGCGCTGGTCGCCGTGACCGCGGTGAAGTCCGCCGGCGGCGGGGCCGTCACCCTGTCCACCCGCCCGGCGACCCTCTCCGAGCTGCTGGGCAAGGCCGAGGCCGACGGGCAGGTCCCGGTCGACCCGAACGGCATCAAGGTCACCCCGCTGGTCAAGGACCTCAAGGCGACCGTCGCCCGGGAGAGCGGCACCACCACCGCCGACGCCTCCGGCACCCTGGAGGTCGACGTCAAGGCCCCGATCCCGCTGCCCGAGGGCCTGAGCGCCGACGCCGCCGCGTCCGTCCAGCTGCACCCTCGCTGCACTTCGCGTACCACGGGGCCGGCGTGGGCACCCCGCGCACCGCGTCGATCGGGTTCGACCTGGGCGCCCACGCCCAGTGGAAGGTCAGCGGCGACCTCCGTCGCAGCACCGGCGCCGCCCCGATCCGCCTGCCGTTCGCCAAGCTCCAGGCCAGCCCGGTCGTGACCGTGGCGGGTCTGCCGGTGGTGGTCAACCTCGGGCTCACCTGCTACCTGGAGATCGGCGCCGACGGCCAGGTGCACGTGGAGGCCGAGCAGGAGATCACCGGCACCTGGTCGGTCCGCTCCGACTACACCGGCGGCCGCGGCTGGTCCCCGGTGACGGACGCCGCCGACACCAAGGTCTCCCCGGTCCACGTCCGCGTCACCGGCAAGGCCGCCGTCCGGGCCGCGCTCGGTGCCGAGGTCAGCGTCGGCCTCTACGACACGGTCGGCGTCGAGGCCACCGTCGCCCCCTACCTGCGCGCCCAGGCCGACGGCGAACTGGCCGTCGACCTGCCCGGTGGCAAGCCCCAGGTCAAGGGCGGTTGGGCGCTCCTCGGCGGCGTCGACCTGAACGGAGCCCTCACCGCGCACCTCAAGATCTTCGGCACCCCGATCATCGAGGGCAAGCTCCCGCTGCCGCCGTTCCACCGCGAATGGCCGCTCCTGACCGGCTCCCTGCCGAGCCCGGCCGCGTCGAAGTCCTGAGCCGCCGCGGCCCGTCCGGGCCGCCCTGCTCCACCCCGCCCCACCCCGCTCCACCCTGTCCAGCGCCCCGGCTCGCCCGCACCGAGCCGGGGCGCTCCGCATGCGTCGCGGTGGGGCCGATCGCCGGCCGGGGCGGCGGCAGCACCGCGGGGCCCCGTCCGGTTCACGCACCGTTGCGGAGAGGGCCCGTGGACATCCGGACCCCCGCCGGGGAGGATCACCGTATGGCTTCTGACGGACCGTTGACCGAGTACGAACTCACCACCATCGAACGGCGCGCGGCCGCAGCCGCGCCGGGCCCGTGGCTGGCCAGACTGGAGGGGCCGGAGCGGGGCCTCGGCGGGGAAAGCTTCATCGAGATCCAGCCCGACGCGGAGACCGACGAGGCGATCTACGTGCGCCGGTACGTCGGCGCCGACCAGGTGGCCTCGCGCGATCCCCTGCTCCACGCGGACCTCGAATTCATCGCCGCCGCCCGCCAGGACGTGCCGCGGCTGGTCGCCGAGGTCCGCCGCCTCCAGGCCGTCCTCGACCGGCGCCGCGGCGGCTGGTGACGGCAAGGCCGGGGGCCGGCCGCCACCTGGGCTCAGCTCATCGCCCAGACCGACGGGTCGTGCGGGGTGGGCGGCGCGAGCCGGGGCCGCTCGACGGCCGGCGCACTCGGGGTACGGGCTGCCAGGGCGTCCGCGAGGTCGGAGACGGTGACCCGTCCGGCCCCGGCCCCGGCCCCGGCGTCGGCCCCGGCGTCGTGCTCCGTGGCCTGTTGACGCTGCGGGTCCGTCGAGGACGACTCGTCGACGAGTAGCGCGCCATAGAAGTCGGCCAGCGCCTGATCCTGCTGCCGGAGGGCGGCCGTGCGGGCCTCGCGGAGTTCGGTGAGCCTGCGCGACCGCTGCAGGCCGGCCGGATCGGCAGACCGCAGGCGGGCCAGCGCGCCGGCCTCGTCGAGCAGGGCGATCGCCGATCCGGGCAGCGCCTGGTCGGGCAGCAGTTCCCGGGCGAGGAGTGCGGCCTGTGCCGGCACCTCGTCCGGGATCGGCACGCCGTGATGCTCCGCCAGCCGCGGGGCGGCCTGCCGGAGGATCTCCATCACCTCCTCCATCGCCGGCTCGTCCACCGTGAGCACCTGGACCAGGCGGTCGAGGCCGGCGTCCGGGTCCCGCTGCCGGTACTCCGCAGTGGTGCAGGCCGCGATGACCCGCACGCCGGGGCGGCCGAGGACAGGCCGGAGGAACGCCAGGGCCGGCGCCCGTCCGTCCTGGGTCTGCAGGACGGTGAACGCGTTGTCGAGGAAGAGGGCGAGCCGGTCGTCACGCTGGACCTCGTCGAGGATGCCGGTCATCAGCTCGCCGAACCGGCCGTCGTGCCGCGGGTCGGTGAACAGCGCGCCGAGGTCGAGCACGCGGACGGTCAGGCCGGCGAGGTCGCCCGGCACGTGGCCCGCGGCGATGGCCCGGGCCAGCCCCAGGGCCACGCTCGACTTCCCGACCCCCGGCGGGCCGACCAGCAGCGGGACGTTCTGCTCCCGGCGGGAGAGGACCTGCACGATCCGCCGGACCTCGTGCTGCCGGCCGATCACGGGGGCGGCGCCGGGGTCCGAGGCGTCCCGACCGAGGTCGCGGGAGAGCTGTTCCAGGAGGGAGCGTTCCGGGGCCGGGGCCGGGGCCGGAGCCGGAGCCGGGGCCGGGGGCGCGTCGGGCGCGGTGACCTGCATGACCCGGGCACGCACGGTGTCGAGATCCGTGCCCAGCCCGACCAGCGTCCGGGCCGCTTCTCCCTCGCCCTGCCGGACGATGGCGAGCAGGAGGTGTTCGGGTTCGATCAGGGCGTGGCCGAGCTGCCGGCGCTCCTGGTCGCTCAGTTCCAGGACCTTCTTGGCCCGTGGCGTGAAGGGGATGTGGCCGGTCGGCGTGTCCCGGCCCCTGCCGATGTAGTTCTCCACGGCCCTTCGGGCGGCGTCGGCGGAGACCCCGAGGCTGTCCAGGGCCCGGGCCGCGACGCTCTCGCCGGTGCGGAGCAGACCCAGCAGGAGGTGCTCCGTCCCGAGGTAGTGGTGGTCGAGTCCCCGGGCCTCCTCGTCGGCCAGGCTGAGGGTGCGCCGCGCGGAGTCCGAATAGCGCTCAATCACCGTCCCCGCCTCCCCCGAGAGCCTCCAGGTCCGCCCTGGTCCGGCGGGTGTGCGGATGGTCGGCGCCGAGCACCCGGTCCCGCTCCGCCGTCAACTGCCGCAGCAACGCCACCGCCTCCTCCACCGCGCCCGGCAGCCCGCAGTGCGCGAGGTTGCGGGCCAGCACGTGCCGGCTGGACAACGTGTCCTCGTGCTCGGCGCCGAGGACGCGGCTGCGGTCCGCGAGCAGCACGCGCAGCAGGGCGATCGCCTCCTCCCGCCGGCCGGCCTCGCCGAGGCCGACGGCGAGGTACTGGCGGCTGCGCAGGGTGTCCTCGTGGTCGGCGCCGAGCAGCCGGGTCTGCTCGGCCAGAACCGGTCCCAGCGCCTGCGCCGCACCGGCCGGATCGCCGGCGCCGCCGAGGCAGAGCGCGTGGGTCTGCCGGGTGCGCAGGGTGTCCTCGTGGCCGGCGCCGAGCAGCCGGGTCTGCTCGGCGAGCACGCGCTCCAGCTCCTCCACCGCGCCCCGCCAGTCGCCGGCCCCCCGGCCCCGCCGCTCCGCCGCTGCCCGGCGCCGGCGCAGCTCGGGGGCGGCCGTCGCCGTGAAGGCGCGGTTGCCGCCGAGGGCGATGAGGCTGGCCGTCCGGGTGCCCCGGTTGAGGGGGACCGGCAGGCCCTCGGCGGTCATCGTCCTGGTGAGCCGGTGGTAGAGGTCGTCCACGGTGAGGAGTTCGGGGCCGCCCACGACACCCTCCCGCAGCAGCCGGATCAGCCGTCCGGAGAACGCGGTGTGCGGCTCCCCGGGGATGGACAGGGCCACCTGGTCACGCTGCGCCGAGGTGAGGACGTAGGTGCCCGCCACCTCCAGGCGGTCGATCCGGTCGCCGGCGGCGCCCGCCATCGAGTCGGTCACGGCGCGGCCGGAGAAGCAGCAGTCCAGCACGATGAGTTTGGCGGCCGCGGGGCTGTCGAGGACGGCGCTGCGCAGCTTGTCGTACTCCAGCGAGTTGAACTCCGGGGCCGCGAACTCGCTGTCCGTCAGGGCGAGGTAGAGGTCGTGGCGACGGCCGCCGACCAGGCCGTGCCCGGCGAAGTAGACCAGCAGCAGGTCCTCGGCCTCCTGCGCGGCGGTGCGCAGGCGGCGGCCGACCGTGCGCAGGTCGCCGTCGTCCAGCAGGACCGTGCAGTGCTTCTCGGCCACCAGTCCGTGCGTGGCGTCGGTGAACAGGGCGGCGAGGTCGGTGATGGTCCGCGGCACCGTGTCGAGGTCCGGGAGCTGCGGATCGGTGTACGTTCCCGCGCCGATCAGGACGATCCGGGACCGCTCGGGATCCGGCAGGCGCATCTCACCCCTGCCCGGTCTCGTCGCGGTCGAGCACCTGGCGCAGCACGGTCTCCAGCTCGGCCGCGCCCACCCGCTTCGCGTCGATCTCGACCGACTCGCCGCCCGGTCGCCGGATCCGGAGCCGGACGTCGCTGCGCCGGGGCTGGGCGAACCAGGTGCGCAGCGAGGCGGCCAGCACCGAGACGGCGCCCCCGGCCCCGAGGGCGACCGTCAGGGTGTCCAGGACGGAGCCGAGTTCGCCGCGTGCGGGTGGCCGCCCGGTGAGGCCGACGCCCGCGAGTCCGGGTTCGCCGCGCAGCCAGTCCGCGAGCGATTCGGCCTCGGCGGCGGTCTCGTCGCCGGCCACCACGATCTGCACGTCCACGGAGCTCCCCCAGGTGCGGTCCGGAACCCGACCCGGCCCCGGGCCGGAAGGGGCCCGGGAGCGGACGGAGTCGAGGCCCGTCAGCATACTGTCGCCGGGGGAGGACCGTCGTGCCGTCGGCGGAATCCGCGGGGGAGCGCGCGCCGGTGCCGGCGGGCGACGGTTGAACCGCAGGTCGGCGCCTCACCGGCGGTGGCACCGGGGCGGCTGCTACCTGGCCAAGGTGCTACCGGGCCGGGTGCTACCGAGCGGGTGGACCGGCCGGGGTGAGCAGGTGCAGCGCGCCCGGCACGGCCGCCACGTCCACGGGCAGGGCCGCCATGAACTCGCCGTCCGCGTAGGCCGTGATGCCCGGCGACTCGATCCGCAGCGACGCGGTGCGGTGGGTGGTGACCTCCTGGTGCTCGACGTGCGTGCCCTTGAAGATGGTGGGGAAGAAGCGGGCGATCCGCCGCCGCGGCATGGCGTCGACCAGGGTGACGTCGAGCAGGCCGTCCGCCGGGTCGGCGGTGGGGCAGATCAGCATGCCGCCGCCGTAGCTGCCGGTGTTGCCGACCGCGGCGAGCGTGAGGTCGCGCTCGACGACCGTGCCGTCGGCGAGGGTGATCCGGAACGGCAGCGGCCGGAGGTTGGCGAACTCGACCAGGATGGCGAGGTTGTAGCGCATCCGGCCGCGCGGCCAGCGCAGCCGGTTGGTGCGGTCGCTCACCAGGGAGTCGAAGCCGCTGGCGAGCACCGAGCCGAACCAGTGCGCCGTGCCGTCGGGGCCGGTGACCCGCCCGAGGTCCACCGTCCGGGTGTGCCCGGCGGCGATCACCTCGGCCGCCGCCTCCGGCTCGTCGCGCGGCAGGCCGTACGCGCGGGCGTGGTCGTTGCCGGTGCCGGCCGGGACGACGCCGAGCGGCAGGTCGGTGCCGGCCGCAGCCTGGATGCCCAGGTTGATCATGCCGTCGCCGCCGACGACGACCAGCGCGTCGCACCCGCCCCGCGTCACCGCGGTGCGGGCGAGGTCCAGCGACTCCTCGGCCGAGCCGCCCGCCCGGGCGTCGACCTCGACGCCCAGGGCGCGCAGCCTGGCCTCGGCGCGGCGGGCCGCCGGCTCGGAGTGGCCGGCGGCCGCAGCCGGATTGGTGAGGAGAACGACGCGGGCGATGGTTCTCCGGCCGCTCACGGGATCAGCTTGCCCGGGTTGAGGATGCCCGCCGGGTCCAGCTCGGCCTTGACCGCGCGCAGGATCCGCACGCCCACCTCGCCCACCTCGTCGGTCATCCACGGCCGGTGGTCGGCGCCGACGGCGTGGTGGTGGGTGATGGTGCCGCCCTGGGCCGCGATCGCGTCGCACGCGGCGCGCTTGGCGCCGGCCCACCGGGTCAGCGGGTCCGGTCCGAGCGCGGCGACCACGGTGAAGTAGAGCGAGGCGCCGGTCGGGTAGACGTGCGAGATGTGGCAGAGGACGAGCGCGCCGGGCAGGGCCTCGGTCAGCGCCGCCGTGACGGCGAGCCGCAGGTCGGGGAGCCGGCGCCAGTCGGTGGCCGTCTCCAGCGTCTCGCACAGCGCGCCGGCGGTGAGCAGCGAGTCGCGCAGGTACGGCGCGTTGAACCGGCCGTGCTCCCACGCCCGGGCCGGTGCCTCGCCGAGCGAGGTGCCGCCGGCGGCCAGCAGCGCCGCCCTGGTCAGTTCGTGGCGGGTGGCGACCTGCTCGGGGGTGCCCTCGAACACGGTGACCGCGAGGCAGCCGGTGACGGCCGGCTCGCCGCCGATCTTCTCCGTCATGGCCAGGTTGACCATGGTCTCGGCCTCGTCGGAGAGCCGGATGACGGTCGGCCCGGTGCCCTGCTGCTCCACGGCGCGCAGGGCGGCGGTGCCGGTCGCGAAGTCCGGGAAGGACCAGGCCTCGTAGGCCTTCGTGGCGGGGACGGGGTGGATCCGCACGCGCACCGCGGTGATGATCCCCAGCGTGCCCTCGGAGCCGAGGAACAGCTCGCGCAGGTCGGGGCCGGCGGCGGAGGCGGGGGCGCGGCCGAGGTCCAGCACGCCCACCGGGGTGACGACGCGCAGGCCGCGCACCATCTCGTCGAACCGCCCGTACCCGGCGGAGTCCTGGCCGGAGGAGCGGGTGGCCGCGAAGCCGCCGATGGTGGCGAAGCGGAAGCTCTGCGGGTAGTGGCCGAGTTCGAAGCCGCGCTCGGCCAGCAGGGCCTCCGCCGCCGGGCCGGTGAGGCCGGCGCCCAGGACGGCCTCGCCGGAGGTCTCGTCCAGGTCGAGCAGGGCGTCGAAGCGGCGCAGGTCGAGCGAGACGACGGCGGCGAGCCCACCGCGTTCGGGGTCGAGGCCGCCGACGACGCTGGTGCCGCCGCCGAACGGCACGACGGCGATCCGGCGCTCGGCGCAGAGGGCGAGCAGGGCGGCGATCTCGTCCTCGCTGCCGGGCAGCACGACGGCGTCCGGGGCGTCCTGCGGCTCGCGGCTGCGGCGGCGCAGCAGGTCGGGCGTGGACTTGCCGCCGGCCCGGGGGAGGCGGTCGGCGTCGGCGGCGCTGACGTGCGCCTCGCCGACCACGGCGGCCAGGGCCTTGAGGTCCTCGGCGGTCAGCCGCGAGGGGTGCAGCAGGACCTCGTCGGCGCTCGGTCCGGGCGCCGCGTCACCGGTGACGCCGAGGGCGGCGGCCAGCAGCGCCTTGACGTCGGCGGACAGCTCCTTGGCGAGGGCCGGGTCGCCCCAGGCGTCCCACTTCATCGGGGGGAGCGGCAGCGCGGCGCCGGCCGGTCCTGCTTGCGTCTCGGGTTCCATGCGTTACAGTTTCACACATCATGTCAAGTAGTAACGACGCTCCCGACGCTCACGGCGACCGCGAGGGCCAGCCGCAGCCGCAGCCGCACTTGCAGCCGCAGCCGCCGCAGCCCCGCAGCACCGACGACGCGATCCTCGACGCCGCCGCCGAGCTGATCGTCCACCTCGGCGTGCGGCGGACCCAGCTGTCCGAGATCGCCCGCCGGGCCGGGGTCAGCCGCCCGACCGTCTACCGGCGCTGGCCCGACGTCCGGGCGGTGATCGGGGCCCTGCTGACCCGCGAGATCGGCGCCACCCAGGCCACCGTCCGGCTGGCCGGCGAGGACCGGGCCGCCTTCGTCGACGGCGTGGTCGAGGTGGCCGTCCGGCTGCGCGACCACCCGGTGCTCGGCGCGCTGCTGCGCTCGGCCGACTCCGACACGCTCTTCGAGTACGTGGTGGAGCGGCTCGGCACCAGCCAGCGCGGGCTGCTGGAGGCGCTGCGGGCCGGCATCGAGCAGGGGCAGGCCCACGGCTCGATCAGGGAGGGCGAGCCGGTCGAGCTCGCCGCGATGGTGCTGCTGATCGCCCAGTCCACCGTCCAGTCCCACCGCATGGTCGCCGCCCTGCTGCCGGAGGCGGCCTGGCGGCGCGAACTGACCCGCGCCCTGGACGGCTACCTCGCGCCCTGACCGCCGGGGTCCCCGGAGCCCTGATGGGCCCGCCTCCGGCGCGGGCCTGACGACCGGAACGGGCCCCCCACCCGCCACCACCGCATCCGCCACGTAGCCGTCGCATCCGCCACCGCATCCCGTCGTATCCGCCACCGCATCCGTCGTACCCCACCGCATCCGCCGAACGAACGGACACCTCGCGCCATGACGACCACCGCCGGGCCCTACGCCGGAACCACCCGACTCGACGCCCGACGGAGGGTGTTGGAACTGGACGCCCTCGCCGACGCGCCCGCCGTCGACCTGCTGGTGATCGGCGGCGGCGTCACCGGGGCCGGAGCCGCCCTGGACGCGGCCGCCCGCGGGCTGCGCACCGTCCTGGTCGAGGCGCGCGACCTCGCGTTCGGGACGAGCCGCTGGAGCTCCAAGCTGGTCCACGGCGGCCTGCGCTACCTCGCCTCCGGCCGGGTCGGGGTGGCCCGGGAGAGCGCCGTCGAGCGCGGCGTGCTGATGACCCGTACCGCCCCGCACCTGGTCCGCCCGATGCCCCAACTGGTGCCGCTGATCAACGGCTTGATGCGGCCCGGGCAGGCCTCGCTGGTCCGGGTCGGCTTCGTCGCCGGCGACGCCCTGCGGCTGAGCGCCGGGACGCCCGGCGCGCTGCTGCCGCGGGTGCGCCGGGTCGACGCCGGGCGCGCCCGCCAGTTGGTGCCCGGCGTGCGCACCGACGGACTGTCCGGCGGCCTGGTCGCCCACGACGGCCAACTGGTCGACGACGCAAGGCTCGTGGTGGCCCTCGCCCGGACGGCCGCGCAGTACGGCGCCACGGTGCTCACCCGGGTGCGGGCGGAGCAGGTCACCGGCACCTCGGCCCGGCTGATCGACGGCCTCACCGGGCAGTCGCTCACCCTCACCGCCCGCGCGGTGGTCAACGCCAGCGGCGTCTGGGCGGGCGAGGTGGACCCGTCGATCCGGCTGCGGCCCAGCCGCGGCACCCACCTGGTGGTCGACGCGGCGGCCCTCGGCCACCCGACCGCCGCCCTCACCGTCCCGGTGCCCGGATCCACCAGCCGCTTCGTCTTCGCCCTGCCCCAGCAGCTCGGCCGGGTGGCGATCGGCCTCACCGACGAGGACGCGCCCGGCCCGATCCCGGACGAGCCGCAGCCGACCGACGGCGAGATCACCTTCCTCCTCGACACCGTCAACGCGGCCCTGCGGACGATGCTGACCAGGGCGGACGTGCGCGGCGCCTACGCCGGCCTGCGGCCGCTGATCGACACCGGTGACGGCGCCACGGCCGACCTCTCCCGCCAGCACGCCGTGCTGGAGTCCCCGGAGGGTGTGATCACCGTGGTCGGCGGCAAGCTGACCACCTACCGGCGGATGGCCCAGGACGCGGTGGACGCCGCCGTCCGGCTGCGCGGACTGTCCGCCCGCGCCTGCTGGACGTCCCGGCTGCCCCTGGTCGGGGCGCCCGCCCACCGCGACAGCCGGCCCGCCCCGGCCGCCGCCCCGGACTCCCTGCTCGCCCGCCACGGCGGCGCGGCCCACGAGGTCCTCGCGGCGGGCGACCTGGCGCCGATCGCCGACGGCCTGGACGTGACCCGCGCCGAGGTCGCCTACGCGATGTCCCACGAGGGGGCCCTGGACGCCGACGACGTGCTGCACCGGCGGACCCGCATAGGCCTGGTGGCCGAGGACGCCGACCGGGCGCGCTCGGCCGTCGCAGAACTCCTGTCGACTACCGGCCGGTAGTTTTCCAGGGGGATTCTCGGGCTGCGGCAGCCTCTGCATGCGAATGACCGTCAGGCCGTTCTGATAAATAGTCAACTTCCGCCGTGATTGCGCATTCTGGGTGAGTGATCGTGCCTCCTGGAATCACGGAACGTCGTTCGGGCGAAGTGGTGCGTCTGCGTCCTGCGCCGGCTCGGCCGGGCTTGAGGGGCTCAGAGGGCTCAATGGCCCGTCCGCTCCGGCATCGGGTGGGTGGTGTCGTCCAGCACCAGCACGCAGGCGAGCGGGTGCTCCGGGACTCCGGTCCGCTCCAGCCGGACGGACAGCGGCACCGGTGACTCGCCGGTCGGCTGAGCCGAGAGCGGGAGCGGGTAGACGCCGCGCCCATGGACGCGATGGAAGGCGAGCTCCTTGCCGTCCACCAGCAGTTCCGTCTCGGTGATCCAGCCGGAGCGGACGTTCACCGTGACCGAGTGGGTGCCCCGGTCGAGGTGGAAGCTGTGCCGCTGGCGCATGGGGGCCTCCCGGAAGTCGCCGCGCGGAGGGCGGGGACCGGAGCGGGCGCGGCGTTCCGCCGCCGTCCCGTCAGTCTACGGCGGAGCCCGAGGAATTGCTCTGATTGCAGGCCAAGCGCAGCAATCACAACAAGACGGTCAATCGCGACAAACAGTGCGAGTTGCAGCGCGCCGGTGATCCGTTACGGAATTGTCATCCCGATTGGTAAATGGGTGTCGGCTGAGAATGAGAGATTGTCATTCGGCTTTGAATATGCCATGAGAAGCCTTGGTAATCTCTTGAGAGAGTCTTGATGTCACGACGCTCCTTGGCCTCGTCCGGTTACTCCGGCGGGGCCTTTTCTTCGCGCTGGATGCGCCGAATATCGGCGGTTCTGACGCTCGGTCTGCTCGTACAGGCCGGTGTCGCGCTCGACGCCATGACGGCACCGGTGGCCCAAGCGGCACCGAATCCGCAGACGCCGCCCGCCAGCCCATCGACCGAGGCGCCCGACGAGGCCTCCGCACTGCTCGCGGCCCGCCTCCAGGGCCACCGGATCGAGGTCACCAACGCCCGGACCGAGTTCACCACCTTGTGGGCGAACGCGGACGGGACGCTGACCTCGGACCGCTCCACCGGCCCGATCCGGATGAAGGTCGGCGAGGCGTGGGTGCCGGTCGACACCACCCTGGTGCAGACGCCGGACGGCAAGGTGGCCCCGAAGGCCCACCCCGAGGGCCTGGTCTTCGAGGGCGGCGACGCCGGCGTGACGGTCGGCGACAGCCTGCCGTCCGCCTCGGCGTCCCCGTCCGCCACGCCGACTCCGTCCGCCATGACCAGCCCGTCTGCGCTGCCGTCCGCCGCGCCCAGCGCCAGCGCCTCGACGTCTGCTGTGCCGAACGCGAGCACCTCGGCCACCCCGAGCGCCATTGCCGGAGCGGCCCCTACACCCGCGGCAGCGTCCGCGGCGCCGACTGCGGCGCCGAGCGCCTCGGCGAGTCCTTCGCCGTCGGTGGCCGCCACGGCCGACGCCACCGAGCGCGCCTCCCGGGCGGGTGCCCGCGCCGCCGCACCGGCCGCCGACCCGCAGCCGGCCCAGCCGCAGGCTCCTGTCGAGCGCGAGCTGGTGAAGATCGGCTCCGGTGACCAGCAGGTCCGCTTCGGCTGGCTCGGCAAGCTGCCGAAGCCGAAGCTGGAGGGCAACAAGGCCACCTACGTCGACGCCCGCCCCGGCGTGGACCTGGTCCTGCAGGCCACCCGCACCGGCTTCGAGCAGTTCCTGATCGTCAAGAACCGCTCGGCGGTGTCCCAGGCCGGCACCCTGACGATTCCGCTGGACACCACGGGCATGTCGGTGGCGCCGCAGCAGGACGGCTCCATCCAGTTGCTGGACAAGGCGTCCGGCAAGCTCGCGGTGAAGATCCCGGCTCCGGTGATGTGGGACGCCGTGGTCGACCCGGCCTCGCAGGAGCACCTCAACAGGGGTCCGGTGACCATGGAGGTGCGGGGCCAGGGCGCTGACACCGAGCTGGTCTTCACCCCGGACGCGGCATTCCTCGCCGCGCCGAAGACGCAGTACCCGGTCACGGTCGACCCGATCGTCAACGTCGACCCCACGTACGACACGTACGTGCAGACGAACGAGAACTTCGACGCCTCCGCATCCGAGGACCTGAAGCTGGGCAGCTACGACGGCAGCGTCGTGGCCCGTTCGTTCCTGACCTTCCCGGGCGCGGACTTCAACGGCAAGCAGATCCTCGGCGCGACGCTGAACCTGTACAACTACCACTCCTCGTCCTGCGTCCCGAAGCAGTGGGAGGTCTGGGAGGCCGGCGGAGCTGCCTGGTGGACGCGCTGGAACAACCAGCCGTCCTGGGGCACCAAGTACGCCACCTCGAACGACACCTGGGATGCCGACGGCGGAGCCGACTCCCACGAGTGCTCCGGCTCCGACGGCACCGCCTGGGCCCGTGCCAACGTCACCGACCTGGTCAAGTACTGGGCCGGCTTCGGCTACCACGACTACGGCATCGGCCTGAAGGCTGCGGACGAGTCCAGCAACCTGTCGTGGAAGCGGTTCAGCTCGGCCGAGGGCGGAGCCCCGCCGTACCTGTCGATCACGTACAACACCATCCCGGCGACCCCGGCGACGGTGGAGGTGCAGCCTTCCCAGCAGGGGAACCCGCGCTACACCTCCGACCCCAACCCGCGCTTTCAGGTGCAGGCCGCCGATGTCGACGGTGACTCGCTGAAGATCACCCTGGACCTGTGGCGAGGTGGGACCTTCGTCGGCCGGATCGTCAAGGACACCCCGAACGGCGCGATCGCGACCGTCCGCCCCTCCGACTACGGCATCGCCAGGCTCGACGAGGGAGTCCAGTACTCGATCTGGGCGATGCTCGACGACAGCAAGGGCCAGTCGGGCTGGGTCGGCACCTACGTGGTCGCCGACACCGTCAAGCCGGGTGCGCCGTTCGTCAGCTCGGCCGACTATCCGGCCGACGGCCTCTGGCACGGCACGGCCAACCAGCCGGGTTCGTTCACCTTCTCGCCCGCCGCAGGCACCGACGACACCACGGCCTACGTCTACACCCTCGACGGTGGAACGCCGGTGACGGTCGCGGCCACCGGGGCTCTGACCACGTCGATCACGCCGACCACCGAGGGCCGGCGCGTGCTCAGCGTGCAGTCCAAGGACCGCGCGGGCAACCTGTCCCCGCCGGCCACGCACACCTTCCAGGTGGGCCAGGCGGGCATGAGCTCGCCGGTCAACGGCACCCAGGCCGCGAAGCGCGTCAAGCTCTCCGTCGACGCGCAGTCCCAGTTCAAGCGGGTGGTCTACCAGTACCGCCGCGGGCCGGGCGCGACCGAGTACAACGTGCCGCGCACCAACCTCACCAAGGCCGACAACACCCCGGTCGCCGAGGACAAGCCGCGGCTGACCGACCTCGGCACCCACGCCAACTGGAACGTGCTCGACACCCTCGGCAACATCGGCGGTGTCGTCCAGGTCCGGGCCCTGCTCTTCCCCGAGGACGGCTCCGGCAACGGCTACGCCACGGTGTGGAACACCATGACGGTGGACCGCAACGCCGACGGCGCGGCGGGCACCTCCGTCGGTCCCGGCTCGGTCAACCTGCTGACCGGTGACTACTCCACCGATGTGACGGACGCCAACGAGTTCGGCATGTCGGTGGCCCGCACCACCTCCTCGCGCGACCTCGGCCGCGGCTGGCAGCCGCAGGGCGAACGCCTGACGGTCAACCAGCGCCAGATCGGCACCGACCTGACCGGCTTCACCGCCGGCGAGGCCACCCTCTCGCGCTCGACCGCGCGCGGTCACGACAGCTCCACCGACTCGCTGCTGGTAGTTCCCGGCGGCTCCGGTACCTGGGACTCCTTCGCCGCGCTCGGCCCGGAGTACACCATGGGCAACGGCATGAAGCCCGGGCGCACCTACCGGCTGACCGGCTGGATCTACGTTCCCGGCGCCACCGGTCTCGACAACCCGCTGGCCAACCGCGGGCTGCGCCTGGTCGGCGTCTACCGGACCGGTGCCGGTTACGGCGAGACGGCCTCCCCGAAGGCCGCGTTCACCGATGGCTGGCAGCAGCTGACGCTGGACATGGTCGTCCCTACGGACGCCACCGAGGCGTGGTTCCGCCTCTACAACGGCAACCCGGGCGGAAGCGGCAAGGAGGTCTACTTCGACGACCTGTCGCTGAAGGAGATCGTCGCCCCGTTCGGTCCGCAGTGGGCCGGCGGCCCGGACGCCGGTACCGGCTCCGACTACCGCTCGCTCTCGTTCCCCCAGTCCGACCTGGTCGAGATCAAGGGCAACGACGACACCTCGCTGACCTTCGCCAAGGGCACCGACGGCACCTTCTTCCCCGAGCCGGGCGCCGAGTCGCTCTCCCTCAAGGCCGTGTCCGCCAAGTCCGGCGCCATCGTGCTGCCGGCCACGGGTCAGTGTCTGGAGGTGCCGAACGGCGCGGCCGGCAACGGTGCCAGGCTGCAGCCTGCGGCGTGCACGGGCGCGGCGAACCAGCAGTGGACCCGTGGGGACGATCTCACCCTGCGCCTGCTCGGCTACTGCCTCGACAACCCCTGGGGCCAGACGGGCAACGCCACGCCGCTCACTCTGTGGGGCTGCAACGGCGGCGACAACCAGCAGTGGGAGGTCCGCACCGACGGCACGGTGATGAACCGTCACTCGGGCAAGTGCCTCGACGCCGACCAGGGTGCCTCGATCTGGGTCTGCTGGGCCGGAGCGTGGCAGATCTGGGACGTCCAGACCGCCGGCACCACGTACGAGCTGAGCGAGCTGGACGGCTCCAAGACCGTCTTCGCCCGCCAGGCTGGTTCGAGCATCTACCAGGTGGTGAGCGAGACGGGGCCGGAGGCCGCGTCGACCACCCGCTACCAGTACGACACGACCGACGGCCGCTCGCTGGTCAAGCGCGTCATCCCGGCGGTCGAGCCGGGCGTCGACGACGTCAACGGTTGCACGGTCGATCCGCTGCCGCGCGGCTGCGAGGTCTCGGAGTACGACTACGCCAAGGCGACCACCGCCACGGCCGCGACCCCGGGTGACTACCTCGACCGGATCCGCTCGGTGAAGGTCTGGTCGTGGAACCCGGCGACCTCCAAGCAGGAGGCCGTCGAGGTCGCGCACTACGCGTACGACGACAAGGGCCGGCTGGCGCAGGTCTGGGACCCGCGCCTGGCGCAGCCGCTGAAGACCACGTACAGCTACGACGCGGACGGCCGGGTCACCGGCATCGCCGCCGCCGGCGAGCTGCCGTGGAGCTTCGACTACGGCAAGGCGGCTGCGGACCAGGATCCGGGCCGGCTGTTGAAGGTCCGCCGGAGCACCCTGGTGCCCGGCAGCAAGAACCAGGTCAACGGCGAGATCGCGACCTCGGTGGTCTACGAGGTGCCGCTGACCCGCGGCGCCGGCGGTCCGTACGACCTGGCCGGCGCGGACGTGGCCAAGTGGGCGCAGACCGATGCGCCGACCGATGCCACCGCCGTGTTCGGGCCGGAGGACGACCCGGGTGCCAACACCGCTTCGGCGGTCAAGCCCGGTCCGGACGGCTACAAGCCGGCCACCGTCCACTACCTGAACGCCTCCGGCAACGAGGTCAACACCGCGACCCCGTCGGTCACCCCCGGCGGAGACATCGACACCACCGAGTACGACCGCTACGGCCACGCCGTCCGCACCCTGGAGGCGACGAACCGTTCTATCGCGCTGGGGACCCACCCGGACGCGGACAAGTTCGCGGCCGAGCTGAACCTGCCCTCGGACTCCGCGTCCCGGGCGCGTCTGCTCGACTCGCGGACGACGTACTCGGCCGACGGCCTGGACGTCCTGGAGACCCTGGCCCCGGCCTACCGGGCCACCCTCGCCGAGGAGGTCGCCGGGCAGTCCGCGCCGGTCACGGTGACGTCGGAGGCCGAGAAGCTCCCGCAGCTGGGCACCAACACCCGGGTGCAGGTCGACAACAACTGCTGTGGTCTGACCTGGTCGGGCGGCGCTCACCTGAGCATCCGCGGTACTCAAGCGGGCGCGTTCGACAGTGTGCGCGTCAGCGTGCCGGAGGAGGGTGACTACCTCCTCAGCGGTCAGCTGACCAAGTTCAACGACCACGGTGTCATCCAGTGGGCGATCGACGGGCAGAACGTCGGCCAGCCGATCGACACCTACGCTGCGACCGGCGCTGTGGCGCCGTACGCGACGGGCCAGGCCGTCCACCTGACCCGCGGTGACCACGAGCTCAAGCTCACCGTCACCGGCACCAACGCCAACACGGTCGGCGAGCGGTTCCACACCGGCGTCGACACGGTCACTCTGACCAAGACGACGCTCAACCCGACCCTGCCGGCGGGCACGTCGGTGGTGGCGCGGGACCACAACACCAACACCTACGACGAGGGGAAGCCGGACGGCCAGGCCTACCACCTGGTCACCACCGCGACCGACGGCGCTCGCATCGAGGGCTACGCCGACGACGTGGAGAAGCGGGTCACCAAGACCGGCTACGGCACGCCGATCGGCGGCACCTCCGGGTGGACGCTGAAGACGGCGACGTCGGTCACCACCGACGCTGCCACCGGCGGCGCCAACCTGACGTCGTACGTGAAGTACGACGCGTCGGGCCGCGCGCTGGAGTCCCGCAAGCCGGGCTCGAACGGCGCGGACGCGGGCACGGTCAAGTCGGTGTTCTACACCGCCGGTGCCAACGCCGATGACGCGGCGTGCGCCAACCGTCCGGAGTGGGCGGGCCTGCCGTGTGTGACCATGCCGGGCGGCGCGGTGACCGGGGCGGACGCGTCGCGGATGCCGACCACCCTGCCGGTCAAGCGGGTCACCCGCTACTCGCCGTTCGGCGAGGCGGAGGAGACCACCGAGTCCAACGCGGGCAAGAGCCGGAAGACCGTCACCACCTTTGACGGTGCGGACCGGATCACCTCCACCGAGATCACCTCGGACGAGGGCCAGGCGCTGCCGAAGGTCACCACCGAGTACGACCCGGCCACGGGTGACATCGTCAAGACGAACGCGGGCGGCAAGTCGCTGGTGCGCGTGCTCGACGTCCTGGGCCGGCTGATCTCCTACACGGACGCCGACGGCGGTACCACCACCACGGAGTTCGACAAGTACGGCAAGCCGGTGAAGGTGAGCGACCCGACCGGGTCCACCACCTACGCCTACGACCGGGTCAAGGAGCCGCGCGGGCTGGTCACCTCGGTGACCGACAGCGTGGCGGGCGAGTTTACCGCCAAGTACGGTCCGGACGGCCAGCTGGTCGAGCAGACCTACCCCGGTGGCATCGTCCGCAAGGACACCACCAATGCGGTGGGCGAGGCGACCAGCCGCACCTACACCCGCACGTCCGACAACAAGGTGATCTGGGCCCAGACCACCGACATCTCCACCCAGGGCCAGGTCGCCAAGGACACCAGCTCCACCGCTACCCGCTCCTACCGGTACGACCGGCTCGGCCGGCTGGTGAAGGCCGAGCAGTCCACGGTCGCCACCGGCTGCGTCACCCGGCAGTACGCGTTCGACGCGCACTCCAACCGCCTGTCCAAGCAGACCTCCCCGCACGGGGCGGCCGGCGAGTGCAGCACCGGTGGGGCCACGGCGGAGAACCACACATACGACAGCGCCGACCGGCTCACCGACAACGGCTTCACCTACGACGCCTTCGGGCGGACGGTGAAGACCGCGACCGGTGCCACGAACACCTACTGGGCGAACGACCGCGTCGCCGCGCAGGAGAAGGGGGACACCAAGCAGGAGTGGGCCGTCGACGCGGCGCACCGCCTGACCGCGTTCACCACCAGCAAGAAGCAGGCCGACGGCTCCTGGGCCAACGCCACGTCGAAGCTGAACCACTACGGTGACGACTCCGACGAGGTCCGCTGGACCATCGAGGACACCACCCAGGGCACGCTGACCCGCAACGTCTCGGGCCCGGACGCGGACCTGGCCGCCACCACCAGCAAGACCGGTGACGTCCAGCTCCAGCTGACCAACCTGTTCGGCTCGGTGGTCATCACCACCGACACCGCGCTGACCAAGCCGGTGGTGCTGGACTTCGACGAGTTCGGCATCCCGCAGGACGGCCAGGCGAACGTCCGCTACGGCTGGCTCGGCGGCAAGCAGCGCTCCGCCGAGGCCCAGGACGGCGACATCCTCATGGGTGCCCGCCTCTACAGCCCGGCCCTGGGCCGCTTCCTGCAGATCGACCCGATGCCGGGCGGCAACGCCAGCCCGTACGACTACTGCACCGGCGACCCGGTCAACTGCACCGACCTCGACGGCAACTGGGGCATGCCCAAGTGGCTGAAGAAGACGGTCCAGGTCGTCGCGGTCGTCGCCGAAGTCGCGTCCATGATCCCCGGCCCCATCGGCGCGGTGGCAGCGGCGGTCTCGTCGGTGTCCTACGCGGCCACGGGCAACTGGGCCAAGGCCGCCGAAATGGCGATCACGGCCGTCGCCCAGACAGTCGGCGCCGGCCCCGTAGTCAAGGTCGCGGCGACGGTGGCAAAGACCACTCGTGCAGCTGCTCGCTCGGGCGGCAGGATCGCATCAGCGGCAAGAGCGGTATTCCGAAAGTCCGGCTGTAACTCCTTTAGCCCCGATACACCCGTGCTGATGGCAGATGGGACCTATCTGCCGATCAGTTCACTTCAAGTCGGCGACTATGTGGATGCCATAGACCCAGAGACGGGCGAGTCGACTGCAAAGCCCGTTCTGGCGGTAATCACCGGCTTCGGCAGCAAGCATCTCATTCAGATTGACAATGATGCGGACCCTGCCAATGGGTACCTGGAGGTCACCGCCGAGCATCCGGTTTGGATCGCCGATCGTGGCTGGACTAAGGCCGAGGAGGTGCGGCCGGGCGACAGCATGGTGGGTTCCGATGGGAACGCTCACGTCGTCTACGCTGTTCAGGATCGCGGCTGGGTTGCCGACCAGTTTGTCGTCAACCTCGCGGTCGGAGACCTTCACACCTTTGTGGTGGCGCTCGGTGACATCGATGCGCTGGTCCACAACGAGTCTTACCCGGAGTGCAAGCTTCCGGTGCGAATGCGGAACGGGGATGGCATCTTCATGCCGGGTCCCTTTGCAAAGAAGGCAATCAAGGCTCCAAGTAGCGCCCAGCGGTTCAGAAAGGATGTCCGCACCGCCGTCAATGGCATAGGTAACAGGTTTGGTTGCCACCGGTGTGGTGCGGCGTCTGCGGGGACCAAGACCGGAAACTGGATTCCTGATCACTGGCCGGCCAATGCGGTTCTTAAGAAGCAAGGGCTTCTGAACAGTCGTCACCAGTTGCTCCTGCCGCACTGCCTGGCATGTTCCAACATCCAGAGGAACGCCATGAGCGCTCATGCAAGGCGTAGATGATATAATCCATTGCAGGATTGTTTCATGACCTAATCGCAAGGGGTCAAGTGTCTATTCAGGTGTCCGCTTCCGGCCCGCTCGACGGTGATGTTTTGTCACAGAAGATCTGCGACTTTCTTGGCGTCTTCAACTCGATTCCTCAGTTCATTGCTTCAGATGACTGGGAGATCGAGATTGCCGAAGGGGAGGACCCTTCGGAGGATTGGCTGGTGGAGTGCTTTCCTTCGGATGGCCTTGATTCCATCGAAGTTTCTAGGGTGGTCGCGGCAGTCGAACGATTTGTCGCGGAGTCCGGAGGTCGCAACATCTCAACGCAGTACGATGTGTAGGGCCGACTGACTAGATAGAGGCTGCCCGCAGGAGGCCCCCGCCCACCAGGGCGGGGGCTTCACTGCATCTGCGGAATGAGAAGGTCGCGGTGTGGAAAGCGCTGCGGGGGCGTCCCGATGGGCGGCGCCCTAGGCCCGAGTGTGCCAGCGTGGCCGTACTCTCACCGCGGTGTCTAGTAACGTCAGTGCCGCGGCTGGATCGGTGGATTTTCGAGCCTACGGGTCTGTCATTTACGAAGGAATCGGCATGCCTGTCATGTATCGCTCAGAGATTCTGGAGCGCATTGACGAGGTGATGGGTCTCAGCGTCTGGCGTGGAGGCGCCAACGTCCACGAAGTGGCCATCGAGAACCCTGAGTACTTCCCCCGGCTGGTGGACGGGTTCCGTGACGCTGATCCGGTGCGGATCGCCGCGGCGTTGAGTCGGGCGATGGACGAATGGGCGGCGGACGCCCAGTCGGACGGAACCGGTCGGCCGGGTGTCGTCTATGCCTGGTTCGACGGGCAGGCCGGTCAGCTCAGGATGTCCTTCGTCTCGGGAGACAAGGGGGCGATCCCGTTCAGGATCCGTCTTCGGTTCGTCTCTCGGATCGAGGAGATCGTTGCGGAATACGTGGCCGGGGAGGATCCGGTGGGCGCCGCCGAGTTGAACGTCTTTGCCCGGGAGGTGCCGGGAACGGCATGACGCGCGAGGGCGAGCGGTCCTGCTTCGGAGTTACTCATCTGGAGCAGGGCCGCTTGCCCGTTCTGGTGGGCGATAGGATCGTCGGGCGGGCTTGGGGCGAGACCGCTGGCAGGTTTCGGACCCGTCGGAATTCACGTGATCTTCGGAAGCTGGTATGAGGTTCCTGTTTAGTCGCCACGTCAGGCTGGAAGTGGAGAGCCTTGGCGAGGTCGAACCGGGGCGGAAGGTCTACGTCTCCACTTCGGTCTCACAGGGGAGTGAAGTGGTCAGTGTCTGCAGGGATCGCGACGGCTCGTGGCAGTTCTTCTCCGAGGAGGACAAGTCCGGCCCGGAGGGCCCCGTGCTGATCCACTTCGAGCACGTGCCCGGCCAGCCCGACCTTGCTGCGGCGGTTCCTGGTCTCAGGAAAGGCAATTGGGCACTTCGCGACAGCGATGATGGTTCCTGGGCCGTGGTGAGGGGCGACTGACGTTGCTCCTGCACCTGATGGGCGAGGGTGTGAAATGATCGAATTCTTGGACTCTGATATCGGAATCCCGGAAGGTCTTGGCCCCTTCTATCTACCGGAAGATGGCGACGTCGCGTACGTGTCCGAGGGCGTGTTCGGTGGGGCGCAGGTGGAATCGGTCTTCCTGGATGACGAGGGCGACATTCAGGCGTTCAGTGGAGAGGGAGAGGGACCCGAGCCCAGGCTGGTCCATTACTCGCACATCGCTCAAGCGAATCCCCACCTGGCCGGACTCCCGAGGATGCCTCTGGAGCATTGGGCGGTATGGGATGCAGGGAAGAACCTGTGGCGGGTCATGCCGGCATAGCGGGGTCCAGTCACGGCCGAGGCTTGGTCGATTACCCCATCGGCGCTTCGGCAACGGTGATGCGGGCCGAGCCGGGGGCGATCCCAGAGCTCTCCGGGATCGCCCCCGTCACCTTCGGCGACGTCGACGGCTGGTGTCATCAAGGGGGTGCCGACTGCAAATCCCCTGATCAGGCCGTCTGCTGACCGACCACTTGAGGCCTATCACACCAGGCGCCCACCCCCGTCCACGTGGAGGACCGTGCCGGTGACGAAGGGGCTGGTCATGGCGAAGTGGGTGGCGTGGACGAGGTCGGCGGGGGTGCCGATGCGGCGGGCCGGGTTGCGGTCGGCGACGGAGCGGAGGAACGGGTCCTTGTCGGCGCCGAGGCGGTCCCAGGCGCCGCTGTCGACGATGCCGGGGGAGACGGCGTTCACGCGGACCGGGGCGATCTCGACGGCGAGTGCCTGGACGAGGAACGCCAGGGCGCCGTTGGTGGTCGCCATCACGGTGCGGGCCGGGGCCGGGCGCCAGGCGGCCACGCCGGAGAAGAAGGTGAACGACGCGCCCTCGGGGGTGTCGGTCGCGGCCTGGGCGGCGAGGTGCTTGGCGAGCAGCAGCGGGCCGTAGACCTTGGCGGCGAACGCGCGGTGGACGTCGGCGAGGTCGAGCTCGGCGAGCGGGCCGTTGGCGGGCATGGCGGCCGTGGAGACCAGGTGGTGGAAGCGGCCGGTGGCCGTGGCGAGGGCGGCGATCGACGTCTCGTCGGCGAGGTCCACCGGTACCACCTCGGCCTTGCCGGACAGCTCGCCGGCCGTCCACTCCAGCTTGCGCGGGTCGGGGCCGGCCAGGACGAGTTCGGCGCCGGCCTCGGACGCGGCGCGGGCGAGGGCGCGGCCGGTGTTAGACCCGGCGCCGACGACGACGACACGGCGACCGTCGAGGGGGAGGGCGGAGGACTGGGGCGTGGGGAGTGCAGTGGTCATGGGCTCAACCCTGCGTCGACCAGCCGTGATGCGTCCAAGGCTTGTTTTCACCCCTAGCCATAAACTGGCTGCATGACCACGCTCCGACAGCTCGAGTACCTGGTGGCCGTCGTCGACACCGGCTCGTTCACCCGCGCCGCCGAGCTGCTGCACGTCACCCAGCCGGCGCTCTCGCACCAGGTCCGCGCGCTGGAGAAGGCCGTCGGCGGCACGCTGCTGGAGCGCCTGCCGCGGGCCGTGCGGCTGACGCCGATGGGGCGCGCCGTGCTCCCGCACGCCCGAGCGGCGCTCGCCGATGCCGAACGGCTGCGGGCCGCCGCCCGCCTGACGGCCGGGCTGGACGGCGGTGAGCTGGAGCTGGCCACGGTGTACTCGGTCGGGCTCGGCATCCTTCCGCCGGTCCTGCGGGCGTGGCGGCGGGACCATCCGGGGGTGCGGATCCGGTTGCGCGAGTTCGCGCACAACGACGAGCTGCGCGCGGCGATGGCGGCCGGTCAGGCCGACGTCGCGGTCGGGACGACGCCGCCGGACTGGGAGGGGCCGATCAGGGAGCTCGGGGTCGAGGAGTTCGTGCTCGCGCTTCCCGCGGGGGAGGGGCACGGGAACGACCGTCGGTTCGTCCCGCTGGCCGACCTCGCGGACCGCGACTGGGTGCACTACGCGCCCGGCAACGGCCTCGCCGACCTGGTGGACAGGGCCTGTGCGGAGGCGGGGTTCCGCCCGCGCGCCGCCGTGCGGACCGAGCAGACGGCTGCCGCGCCGCTGCTCGCGGCCGCCGGGCTGGGGCCGGCGCTGGTGCCGGCCAACATCGTGCCGGTGGGGTTCGACGGGGTGGTCCGGCGCCCCGAGCCACCCGTGCGGCGCCCGCTGGTGGCGTACACCCGCACCCGGCCGGACCCGCTGACGGCGGCCTTCGTCGAGCTGTTGGCCCGGCAAGCGTGTCTGCTGCCGCCGCACGTCGCGGAGTTGATCGCGGCGGGTGCGGCGTGAGTAACCGGCGCGACCTGAGCGCCGGCGTGCAGTGAGTGAGGCCGTGAGTGCCCGGCGCACGATGAGTCGGGTGCGCCCCGGGAACCGGATCGGGCGGATTCTCGTGATCTCTACAGTGCTGTAGATTCTCCGCCAGGAGAGCGACAGAGGAGGGCATCGTGGGAGTTTCGCTGGCCAAGGGTGGGAACGTCTCGCTGACCAAGGAGGCGCCGGGGCTGACCGCCGTCATCGTCGGGCTCGGTTGGGACGTGCGCACCACCACGGGTGCCGACTACGACCTCGACGCGAGCGCGCTGCTCTGCACCGCGCTCGGCAAGGTGGTGTCGGACCAGCACTTCGTCTTCTTCAACAACCTGCGCAGCCCCGAGGGTTCGGTCGAGCACAGCGGCGACAACCTGACGGGTGGCGGCGACGGCGACGACGAGCAGATCAAGGTCGACCTCGCCGCCGTGCCGACCGAGGTGGCCAAGGTGGTCTTCCCGGTGTCGATCTACGACGCCGACGCCCGGCTGCAGAACTTCGGCCAGGTCCGCAACGCCTTCATCCGGGTCGTCAACCAGGCCAACGGCCAGGAGATCGCCCGGTACGACCTCACCGAGGACGCCTCGACCGAGACCGCGATGGTCTTCGGCGAGCTCTACCGCAACGGCGCCGAGTGGAAGTTCCGCGCCATCGGCCAGGGTTACGCCTCCGGCCTGCGCGGCATCGCCACCGACTACGGCGTGAACGTCTGAGGTTCGGGGCGGCGGCTCACGGGGCCTGACGTCCGGTCGGCGGCTGCGCGAGTGCGTGGCCGCCGAACACGCCTCCGCCGCCGAGCTGCCGGTGCCACCAGTCGACCATGGCGGGCCCGTCCATCACCGCCCAGTCCGGCGCCTCGGTGACCTGCGCCCGCCCGAGCCGCCGGCCCAGCTCGACCGTCTCGCGCCCGACCGGCCCGCGGTCGCGCTCGTACGCGCAGAGCAGTTCCGTCCACGAGTCGGCGGACCGCCAGGCCTCCTCGAAGGCCCAGGCGTCCTGCAGCGCCTTGACCACGCCGCTGGTGTTGTGCGGGCGGACCACGCTGGCCGCGTCCCCGGCCAGCAGCAGCCGGCCGGCGGTGCGGCGTGGGACGTCCAGGTCGTAGACCGGTTGGATGAAGGTCCGTTCGCGCGGGGTGAGGGCGACCACGGCGGCCCAGTAGGGCGGCAGGTGCCGCTCCGCCAGGGCGGCCAGCTCTGCGAACCGCGCGCCGCTGAGGGTGCCGGCCGGCACGCTGGTCGGGCCGTCCAGCGGCAGCCAGGCGGGGGTGGGGGCGTAGAAGACCCAGTTGACCTGGGTGGAGCCGGGCTCCAGGCCCGGAATGCGGTAGAGCACCACCTGGCCGCCGGGATAGCAGACGGTGATGATCTCGTCCGCCGGCCAGGGCGCGGCGCCGTCGGGCAGGTCGTCCAGTAACCGGGCGTCGAAGCTGCCGCGCCAGCAGACGTAGCCGGCGTACGCGGGCCGGGCCGCCGGGTCGGCGGCCTTCGGGCAGAGCGCCTCGCGCACCAGGGAGCGGTAGCCGTCCGCGCCGACCACCAGGTCGTACGCCTCCCGCCCGCCGGCCGCCGTCTCCACCCGGGCGGGTTCGCCGCCGTCCTCCACCGCCGTGGCGTCGACGGCGGTGACCGCCTCGCCGAGCCGGAACTCCGCGGCGTCCGGGGCGCGTTCGCGCAGGGCCTGCCAGAGCACGCCCCAGTGGTAGGAGCGGAAGCCGAGGTCCTGGACCCAGAGCACCCGCCCGCGCGGGTCGGTGGTGCCGGCTCCGTCGGCGGGAGCCGCCTCGCGGGTGAGCCAGCGACGCAGGACGAGGCGGTGGTGGCGGATGCCGTCGTCCAGGTGGCCGGCCCGGACCAGCTCCTCGTACCGGGGGTCCAGGACGCAGAGCCCGACGCCGCGGTCCTCCAGCCGGCCGGGGCTGCGCTCCAGCACCACGACCTGCTCCGCACCTCCCCGGACGGCCGCCCGCGCGAACGCGCACCCGGCGATGCTGCCGCCGACCACGGCTATGGATCCACCTCGCACGGGCTGCCCCTTCCGCGACGCCTGCGGGGCCGCTCTGCCCCGCTGCCACCTCCGACCCTAACGAACTGTGAGGGACCGACTCCAGGGTGTCGACAAGATTCGGCCACGAAGCGGTCCGGTTCTGGCGGGCGGGTACCCCCTTGTGCAACTGGTTGCATAGGGGTCGGCGCGTCCCCTACCGTTGGGTAACCACGCCCACCACCACCGCCCACTGCCCGGCGCGCGGCCCGCGCCCGCGCCGCCGGACCCCCGGACCGCCCACGTTCAGCCGGACACCCAGGAGACGCCGATGCCCAGCACCCCGCCCCCGCCCTACCCCCACCTGCTGAGCCCGCTCGACCTCGGCTTCACCACCCTCCCCAACCGGGTGATCATGGGGTCGATGCACGTCGGCCTGGAGGAGGCCCCCGACGGCTTCGAGCGGATGGCCGCCTTCTACGCCGAGCGCGCCCGCGGCGGCGTCGGCCTGATCGTCACCGGAGGCATCGCCCCCAACGAGGCGGGCCGCCCCTGGGGCGGCGGCGCCATGCTCACCACCGAGGCCGAGGCCGACCGGCACCGCCTGGTCACCGACGCCGTCCACGCCGAAGGCGGCCGGATCGCACTGCAGATCCTGCACTTCGGCCGCTACGCCTACCACCCGGACCTGGTCGCCCCCAGCGCCCTCCAGGCCCCGATCAGTCCGTTCGTGCCGAACGAGCTCACCGCCGAGCAGGTCGAGCAGACCGTCGAGGACTTCGCCCGCTGCGCCGCCCTCGCCCGGCGGGCGGGCTACGACGGCGTCGAGATCATGGGCTCCGAGGGCTACCTGATCAACGAGTTCATCGCGGCCGCCACCAACCGGCGCAAGGACGAGTGGGGCGGCTCGTACGAGAACCGGATGCGCTTCCCGATCGAGATCGTCCGGCGGGTCCGCGAGCGGGTCGGGCCCGACTTCATCCTGATCTACCGCCTCTCGATGCTCGACCTCGTCCCCGGCGGCTCCACCCTCGCCGAGGTCGTCGAGCTCGCGCAGGCGGTCGAGGCGGCCGGGGCGACGATCATCAACACCGGCATCGGCTGGCACGAGGCCCGCATCCCCACCATCGCCACCTCCGTCCCGCGCGGCGCCTACGCCTGGGTGACCAGGAAGGTGATGGGCTCGGTCGGCGTCCCGCTGGTCGCCGTCAACCGCATCAACACCCCGGAGATCGCCGAGCAGCTGCTCGCCGACGGCTGCGCGGACCTGGTCTCGCTGGCCCGGCCGCTGCTGGCCGACCCGGACTTCGTCGCCAAGGCGGGCGCCGACCGCGCCGACGCCATCAACACCTGCATCGGCTGCAACCAGGCCTGCCTGGACCACACCTTCAGCGGGCAGATCACCTCCTGCCTGGTCAACCCGCGCGCCTGCCACGAGACCGAACTCGTCCTCGCGCCGACCAGGCTGCGCAAGCGGATCGGAGTCGTCGGCGCCGGCCCGGCGGGCCTCGCCTTCGCCGTCTCGGCCGCCGAGCGCGGCCACGCCGTCACGCTGTTCGACGCCGCCGACACCATCGGCGGTCAGCTGAACGTCGCCCGGCGCATCCCCGGCAAGGAGGAGTTCGACGAGACCCTCCGCTACTTCCGCACGCGGCTCGCCGAGTCGGACGTCGAGCTGCGGCTCGGCGCGCCGGTGGACGCCGAGCAGCTCGCCGCCGAGGGGTTCGACGAGATCGTCCTCGCCACCGGCGTGACCCCGAGGACCCCGACCGACATCCCGGGCATCGACCACCCCAAGGTCGTCGGCTACCTGGACGTGCTGCGCGACGGCGCGTCGGTCGGCGAGCGGGTGGCCGTCCTCGGCGCGGGCGGCATCGGCTTCGACGTCGCCGAGTACCTCACCGACCAGGGCGACGCCGCCAGCCTCAACCCGCCGGTCTTCCAGGCCAAGTGGGGCATCGACCCGGAGTACCGCGAGCGCGGCGGCCTCACCCGACCGGTCGCGCCCAAGCCCCCGCGCAGCGTCCACCTCCTCCAGCGCAAGACCGGCAAGGTCGGGGCCGGGCTCGGCAAGACCACCGGCTGGATCCACCGCACCGAGCTCAAGCACCGCGGCGTCGTGATGGTCCCCGGCGTGACCTATGACCTGATCGACGACGCCGGCCTGCACATCACCGTCGACGGCGAGCGGCAGCTGCTGCCCGTCGACACGGTCGTGCTCTGCACCGGGCAGGAGCCTCGGCGTGACCTGGACGCCGCCCTGCGCGAGCGCGGCCTCACGCCGCACCTGATCGGCGGGGCCGACGTGGCGGCGGAGCTGGACGCGAAGCGGGCGATCAAGCAGGGGACGGAGTTGGCGGCGGCGCTCTGACGGCGGGGTGGGGTGGGGTGGGGTTGGGGGGTGGGAGGCGGGGCGGAGGACCGTCGGGCAGGCCTGGTACGCCGCCCTCGCCCCGGCCCGCGCCCTCGCCCCGGCCCGCGGCTCCCGTCCCCGCGGCCGACTCCCGTCCCCCCCGCCTGCCCGTCCGGCGTGTCCCCACCGGCCCCCGCGCTCGGCAGAGTGAACCGGCGTGAGCCGGCGCTCAGCGGCGCGCGGGCCGGCGCGCGAGCCGGGACGCCTAGGATCGTCGGCATGTCGCTGCCGCACGCCATCCTCACCGCCCTGCTGGAGAAGCCGTCCTCGGGGCTGGAGCTGACCCGGCGGTTCGACAAGTCGATCGGCTTCTTCTGGTCCGCCAGCCACCAGCAGATCTACCGCGAGCTGGGCCGCCTGGAGACCTCCGGTCTGATCCGGGCCCTCCCGCAGTCCGGCCCGGTACGCGGTCAGAAGAAGGAGTACGAGGTCCTGCCGGCCGGCCGCGCCGAACTCGAACGGTGGACCGCCGGCGGCGACCAGCCCAGGGCCATGCGCGAACCGCTGCTGCTGCGCCTGCGCGCCGCCGCCGTGGTCGGCACGGCCGGACTCGACGCCGAACTCTCGCGCCATCTGGCCCTGCACCGAGCGCAGTTGGCCGACTACGAGGAGATCGAGCGGCGCGACTTCCCGCCGGAGCGGGCGGACGCGGAGAACCGCCTGCAGCACGCCGTGCTGCGCGCCGGGATCGGGTTGGAGACCTTCTGGGTGCAGTGGCTCGCCGAGACCCTGGAGACGCTCCCGGCCGCCCCCGGAGACCCTTCCTGACCTGCGGATCCGTCGCTCGGACGGGCGAGCGGGCGGGCCCGGTGGGACACTGGACGCCTGCCCGTGCCCGACTCCTGATCGGGGGCCCGTATGTCCCACTCGCGGCCTCTCCTCGCCCTCACCGCGGCGGCCGTCGTGACCGTGTCGACCCTCGGCACCGCGGACGTCGCCTCCGGCTCGCCCCGCCCGCCGGCCGTCACGGTCCAGGCCTCCGGGACCACAACCGTGCAGGCGGCGCAACCGGCGCCGGCCTCGCAGCTGCCCACGGACGCCCAGTTGAGCACGGCGCTGCTCACGGCGGCCGAACTCGGGCCCGACTTCACCGAGGTCCCGCCCAGCACCGGCTCCTCGCCGAGCGGCGGCGCCTCCCCGGTCTCCGGCTGCGACGCCCTACGCGCCCTGCTCGCCCGGCAGGGCGCCGAACCGACGCCGCAACAGCCGCACCAGGGGGTCGAGTTCGAGGGGCCGGGTGGCAACCCGATGGTCACCGAGTCACTCACCGCCGAGGACCCCGCCAAGCTCACCGGCGACTTCGCCACCGTCACCGAGGCCTTCGCGAACTGCCACAGCCTCACCTTCGACGACGGCACCGGCACCTCCGTGACCTTCACGGTCACCCCGATCACCCTCGGCGAGCGCCACGACGCCCCCGCCGTCCGCCTCGACGGCACCCTCGCGGGCGTCCAACTCAACGGCTACATCGGCATCGAGCGCTTCGGGCCGACCGCCCTCTCCTACGGATTCTTCCAGCGGGACTCCGGCTCCTCCCAACTCGCCTCGCTGTACTACCGGGCCGCGGTCGCCAAGGCCGAACGCACCCTCAACGTCCCGGCCGGCAGCGAGACGGCCGGTACGACGGCCGGCACGACGGCCACGGTCTGACCGGGAGCCCGCCGGCCCTCCGAAAGGGGCCGGCGGGCGTAAGGCCGGCGGGTGGACGATCAAGCGCGCCTCCCCCTGCCGGACCGGCCGCGCTGGTACCACAGTGCGTGCCGACACACAGGGGGGCCACAGAGACGAGGTAGCGCAGCGCCATGTCCCACCACCTCAGCGGTCCGAACCTCCGCTCGCCGCGGGGCGACGCCCGGCTCGACCTCACCGACGTGTTCGCCTTCCCCGCGGCCGACGCCCCCGGCCGGACCGTCCTCATCATGGACGTGAACCCCTACGCCCCCACCCGGGCCGCCGAGTTCCACCCGGACGCCGTCTACCGGATCAACATCGACAACGACGGGGACGACCGCGCGGACGTGGCCTACTCCTTCACCTTCGCCGGCTCCCGGACCGGCGGACAGACCGTCACCGTCCACCGGGCGACCGGCGCAGCAGCGCAGAAGCACGAGCCGACCGGCGAGGTGGTCTTCGCGGACGTGCCGGTGGCGTTCGGCGACGCGCCCGACGTCGCGGACGCGGGCGACCGCAGGCTCTCCGTCGGCCTGCGCAGCGACCCCTTCTTCGCCGACCTCGAGGGGATCCTCAACGACTTCACCTGGACCGGCAAGGACGCGATGGCCGAGGCCAACGTCTTCGGCATCGCCCTCGAAGTCCCGGACGCCGATCTCGGCCCCGATCCGGTGATCGGCGTCTGGGCCCGCGTCAGCCTGTACCAGGACGGCCAGCTGGTCTCCGTCGACCGCGGCGCCCACCCCTCCCTGACGGCCTACTTCAACGCCGAGGAGGTCAAGGACGCCTACAACGCCGGCGAGCCGGCCGACGACTGGGACACCTACCGCGAGCCCTGGACGGCCGTCCTCCAGCACACCGGCGACTACACCACCGCGGCCGCCACCGAGACGCTCAAGCTCGTCCTGCCCGACATCCTCCGCTACGACCGCTCCCGCCCCGCCGCCTACCCCAACGGCCGCACCCTCAGCGACGACGTGACCTCGGCCCGCCTCGCCATGGTCTCCGGCGGCAGGATCACCTCCGACCACATCCCCCCGCACACCGACCTCCTCCCCACCTTCCCCCACCTCGGCCACCCCCACCCGACCCCGTGACGGGTGGTTCGTGGTCGGGTGGCAGGCACCGGGCACCGGTCGCTTTCGCCTGCCGATCAGAGGCCGGGTGCGAGGCTCCCCTGCAAGGCCGTCAGGCGATGGCGCAGGCAGGTGGGACGGCGTCGGTTGCGGTCATCTTGTTTGACTTCAGCCACTTCGCGTAGCGCCACTCCAGGGCCTCCTTGTGGGGCAACTTGGGCAGTGCCAGCTGCGGCTCGATGATCCCGAGCTCGGCGAGGCTCGGTCCCTGAGGACGGACCATCACCTGAAGCGTGTCCGGGTGGACGGCGAACAGGTGAGCATCGAAGGCCCGATGAAGCGCTGCATTCATGGGGATGCCGTTGCGGGGGTCGGGACTCCCGTTCTCCGCGTCGGGGCGTAGGTGGGCCGCTTCGATCATGGCGGACACCCCGATGCCCGAGAACGGGCAGCGGGAGCCGTAGCGATGGATGACCTCGACCTTGAACTTCGCCTGATCGGGGCGGCTCGTGATCGTTCCCGCGCGCGTCCGGCGCCGATTCCCTTCCAGCTGGAAAGGGTGGTCGTCGGAACGGTCGCGGTCGAGGAGCTGCTGCGGAGGCGTGTCGTCGAAGCTGACGTAGAACTGGCTGCTGGTGTCCTCCCAGCCGGCGACCCAACCGAGGCGGACCTCGCGCCGCGTGCCCCGCTCGGAGATCAAGAAGACCGGAAGCGAACGCCGGGAGGCCGTCTTCGTGGCCTCGATCTCGGCCTCGTCCTGACCCCGGCGGTTGGTGTCGGGGTAGCGGTAGAGCGCTCCGCTGTCGTTGATCTCATCGGGGTAGTCGACACCGGTGTGCTTGAGGCCAACTGCCAGCCCCTGCGGATCGAGGCGCCGCGTGCGCTTCTTGTCGACCCAGATGCCCTGCTGCCCGCCGTAGGCCCGGACCGCCCGGACCTCGCCAGCGGTCAGCAGGCCGTCGGCGTCCTGGCGGGCCTGCAGGTTGCGCCACATGGCGAGCCGCCAGGCCAACTCCTCCTCAAGCGTGGAGGGCTGCCCGTCCACCACGGTGAAACCCAAGTGCTGCAGCGTCGCGGTCACCGGTGCGGCGTCGCCGTGGAACGCGTGCTCGGTCAACGGCCCGTGCTCGGGGTGCTGGTAGCCGTGGGCCGCCCCGGCGATGGCCTCGGCGTCATAGAGGCGATCGTCGTGCTGGACGAAGTACTGGGCCGATTCCGTGTAGTCGTAGCGCTTGAGGAAGGCCTCCTGGCCGAGGCTGTCGAACTCCTTGAGCGCGGTCCGAACGGCGTCCGCGTCAGTCAGGTCGTCGATGCTCACACGTCTCCTCGTCTAGGACTGGTGTCTGAGCATAGGCGGACGCACTGACAACGTCGTTGGACCGAAGGTGACGGTTGGTCGCCGTCCCGTGGGGGCCCGGGGGTGTGGTGGGGCCCCGGGTCAGGTGTGGTGGGGGGCGGGGGTGGTGAGGGGGGAGCGGTCGGTGATGAGGCGGCGGGCCTGGTCGGGGGTGAGGGGATGGGCGAAGAGGTAGCCCTGGCCGAGGGGGCAGCCCATGGCGGCGAGGAGGTCGCGCTGCTCGGTGTTCTCGATGCCCTCGGCGATGACCTGGACGCCGAGGGTGTCGGCGATCCGGGTGATGCCCTCGACCAGGGCGTACTGCTGCTGGGAGAGGCCCAGGCCGTCGATGAAGGACTTGTCGATCTTCAGGATGGAGATCGGGAACTCGCGCAGGTAGGAGAGCGAGGAGTAACCGGTGCCGAAGTCGTCGATGGCGATGCCGACGCCGAGCTCGCTCAGGGTGCGCATGTCGGTGTGCACGCGTTCGTCGCGGCGCATCAGGACCGACTCGGTCAGCTCCAGGACGAGCGCGTCCGGCGTGATCCCGGAGCTGCGGACGGCGCCGCGGACCACGTCGACGAAGCCGGCGTCGCGGAACTGCCGGGCCGAGACGTTGACGTTGACCCGCAGCGGGGGCAGGCCCTGGGCGAGCCGGGGACCGGCGCTCAGGCGGTGCCAGATGGCCGCCTCCTGGGCCGCGCGTTCCAGGACCCAGGCGCCGAGGGGGACGATCTGGCCGCTCTCCTCGGCGAGCGCGATGAACTCGTCGGGCAGGACCATGCCGCGGCGGTCGTGCGGCCAGCGGACCAGCGCCTCGAAGGCGACCAGGGCGCCGCTCGCCAGGTCGACGATCGGCTGGTAGTACAGATTGAACGCGGATTCGGCGATCGCGGTGTCCAGGTTCTCGTTCAGCTCGTGCCGTTCGACCAGGCCGGCCTGGAGCGCGGGCTGGTAGTGGCACCACTGGCGTTTGCCGGCGGACTTGGCGGAGTAGAGCGCGAGGTCGGCGTGGCTGAGCAGCTCGGTCGCGTCCACGCTGTCCTCGGTGGTGGCGACGCCGATGCTGGCGCCGACCCGCACGGCACCCGCGCTCAGCTTGAACGGCTCGGCGAACGCCGCCAGCACGCTGTCGGCGATGGCCCCGACGTCCGCCGGGCGCATCGCGTCCTCGACCAGGACGGCGAACTCGTCGCCGCCGAGCCGGGCCGCGGTGTCGGAGGTGCGCAGGGCGGTGGAGACCCGCAGCGAGACGGCGACCAGCAGTTCGTCGCCGACGGCGTGGCCCTGGGTGTCGTTGACGACCTTGAAGTCGTCCAGGTCGATGAAGAGCACGCCGGTGACGGCGCCGCTGCGCTCGCTGCGGGAGAGGGCGTGGCCGACCCGGTCCTGGAAGAGGACGCGGTTGGCGAGCCCGGTGAGCGAGTCGTGGAAGGCGCGGTGGGTGAGCTCGCGCTCCATCTGGCGCTGCTCGGTCACGTCGCGCAGGGTGAGCACCAGGCCGCCGACGGTCGGATCGCCGCGCAGGTCGTTGCAGCGCACCTCGGCCTCGATCGGGGTGCGGTCCTGGCGCAGCAGCCGCCAGTGCTCGCGCTGCTGCTCACGGCCGTCGGCGACGCCGTCCAGGCCGCGCATCCGGGCGAGCGCGCTGCCGACGGCCCGGCTGTCCTCGGGCGGGACGAGGTCGGTGATCAGAACGCCCTGGAGGTCGGGGTAGCCGAGGACGCGCTCGGCGGACGAGGAGGCGTACTGGACGCCGTCGTCGGCGTTGAGGATCAGGATGACGTCGCTGGCGCTCTGCACCAGGGTGCGGAAGTAGAGCTCGCTGTTGCGGCGGGCGACCTCCTGGCTCAGCATGACGCGCTCGACGGCCAGGGCGGCCTGGGCGGCGAGGATCTCCAGCGAGCCCCACAGGTTGGTGAGCTCCTGCTCGGTGCCGGTGACGATGAGCGCGCCGATCAGCGGGTCGCCGGAGGGGCGTTCGGCCAGGGTGAGCGGGCAGAGCAGGGCCGAGGGCATGCCGTCGAAGCGGACGGCGAGGTCGGAGCCGATCTCCTCGACGGGCAGTAAACGCGTCTCGCGGACGGCGGCGAGCGCGAGCACCTCGTCTGAGTCCGAGGCGGAGCCCGGGCCGGGTCGGCCGCTGAGGGGGTGCTGGGTGGGGCCGCGCTCGGCGTGCCGGACGTGCAGGACGCCGGCTTCGCTGACCGCGAGCAGGGCGACGTGGCCGGGCTCGGTGGGCATCAGGGTGGAGGCGGCGGCCTGGACGGCGTCGGCGACCTCCTCGACGGTGACGGCCGCGGTCAGTGACGCGCCGGCCTCGCGCAGTACCCGTTCACGGGCGACGGCCTGCCGTCGGGCGATCACGACGACCGCGAGCCGGGCCAGCACCAGCATGTAGATCAGGGCGGAGAAGGCGCCGATCACCCCGGCGTTGCTGGTGTTGCCGTTGACCGACTCGATGATCAGGATCGTCGGTGCGATCAGCGAGGCGAGGGTGAGCAGGGCGAGCCGGCCGGCCCTGATGTCGACCTGCTGGCTGGGCACGGGTCTGGTCAGTTCGACCATCGACGGATGGAGGGCGGCCGCGCCCCAGGCGGTGTAGAAGGCGGCCCAGCCGAGGTCGACGGGAGTGCCGATGTGCCAGTTGCCGTGCAGCAGGATCAGCCCGTACAGGATGTCGGAGACCAGCAGGCCGACCGTGCCGACGGTGAGCAGCTGCAGGGCGCGGCCGCCGCCGCCGCGTGGCACCAGCAGGCGCAGCAGCAGCGCCAGCACGACCACGTCGCCCAGCGGATAGGCGATCGAGACGGCCTTCTGGAACCAGGTGAGGTCGGGGTTCCGGGCGTACGGGAGGATCAGGTAGATCCAGGCCAGCAGGGCCAGGCCCATGGTGAGGATGAGCGCGTCGAGCACTCCCGCCCGGTCCTGATGTGCCGTTCGCCAGCGGATGAAGGCCAACACGCCTGCCGCGTACAGCAGGTACTCGGCCAGGTAGAAGCCGTCGGCGACGGACGGGAAGGGACTGCCCAGGTGCAGGAACTGCATCTGGATGACCTGGACGACCTCACCCGCCGTGAAGCTGAGGTTGGCGAGGGCGAGCAGGTACCAGGGCAGTGCGTGCGCCGGACGGTTGAGGTGCACACCGACCACGATGGCCGCGACGCTGCCGAGGCCGATGCCGGTCCACCAGATGATCCGCTGGGTCGGGTTGACGTAGTAGACGCAGGTGAACAGCACCATCCACGACAGGTAACAGACCATCAGGCGTTGTCGCCGACGTGTCAACGAGGCTACCTCCTCCGCGACACCGCTCCGCCGGTCCTCGGACCACCCGCCCGGGTCGGACGGGTCGGGTGGCGGAGCGGAACTCCCCTCACCCGGTGCGGTGCCCGTCAGGTGCGGTCGCTGCCGGGTGCGGTGGCCGCCAGGCGGTTGCCTGTCAGACCCGGGCCGGTCAGCTCCCGTGCCTGCCGGGCGTGGTGCGTGACCGGGGCTTCGGGCAGCGGCCCGGTCCGCCCGGCGGCTTTCGGCCGGACGATCGAAACGGGCCATGAGTGCGTATAGTCGGAAATGTCGCACCTCCCAGCATTCTGCCGCCACAGCACGAGGTCAAGCCGGTGGATGATGCAGTCGACAGCGCACACGGCGCACGCGGGGACGCGAGTTCCGGTCGTCACACCGTGGTGCGGAACGAGGACGGTCAGTATGCGATCTGGCCCGGTGACTCCACCGTGCCGGGCGGCTGGGCCACCGTGTTCGGCCCGGCCGGGCGCGGGGAGTGCCGCGCCTACGTGGAGCGCGAGTGGCGCTGGGGCGGGCTCGGGTTCTCCGGGCCGGCCGGGCCCGTCCGCGGGCCGGCGCGAGCGGGCTTCGCCGACACCGTCCACGGGCTGTTCCGGGCGCGCGCCGCGCACGACCCGGAGGCGGTGGCGATCCTGGCCGAGGACCGCGGGCTGTCCTACCGCGAGCTGGACCGGCGCAGCGACCGGCTGGCCGGGGCGCTGCGCGCCCACGGGGTCGGACCGGAGCAGGTGGTGCCGGTCTGCCTGGAACGCGGGCCGGATCTGGTGACGGCCTGGCTGGCCGTGCTCAAGGCCGGTGGCGCCTTCCTGCCGCTCGACCCGGCGCACCCGGAGCGACGGCTGGCCCAGCTGGTCGAGGACTGCCGCGCCCGGGTGGCGGTGGGCGGCCCCGGGCAGAGCTATCCGGGTGTCGCGGTGCTCGGCCCGGACGCGGGAGCCGATGAGGAGGACGCACCGGTGGTGGACGGACCGGTGGAGGACGCACCGGTGGTGGACGGACCGGTGGTGGACGGACCGGTGGTGGACGGACCGGTGGTGGACACCGCCGCTCCGGACGACCTCGCCTACCTGATCTACACCTCCGGCACCACCGGCACCCCCAAGGGCGTGCCGGTCACCCACCGCTCCCTCGTCTTCACCCTGGACCGCGTGGTCCGCGCCTACGGCCTCACCCCGCGCGACCGGGTGCTGCAGCTCGCTGCGCTCGGCTTCGACACCTCGCTGGAACAGGTCTTCGCGGCCCTGGTCAGCGGCTCCACCCTCGTCCTCGGCGGAGCCCGCACCTGGGCGCCGACCGAGCTGGTGCACCGCATGGACGAGCTGCGCCTGACCGTCGCGGACCTCACGCCCGCCTACTGGCACCACGTGCTCGCCCTGCTCCCGGAAGGCGGTCCGCCTCCGGCCGGACTGCGGCTGGTCGTCGTCGGCGGTGACACCGTGCACGCGGACGACTGCCGGACCTGTCTGACCCGGCTGCCCGGGGTCCGGCTGGTCAACGCCTACGGGGTGACCGAGGCGGCCGTGACGTCCACGCTCTGCGAGGTCACCCCGGAGGTGCTGGACGCGGCCGCCGGGGCCGCCGTCGGCGCGGCGCCGGTGCCGATCGGGCGGCCGCTGCCGGGGGTTCGGGTGCACCTGCTGGACGCCCGGCTCAGCCCGGTGCGTCCGGGCGAGCGCGGCGAGATCTACCTCGGCGGGCCGGGCCTCGCCCGCGGCTACTGGCGGGAGCCGGGACTCACCGCGGAGCGCTTCCTCCCCGACCCGTACGCCGCCTCGCCCGGCGAGCGGATGTACCGCACGGGTGACGCCGGCCGCTGGCGGGCCGACGGCAACCTGGAGATCCTGGGCCGCTTCGACGACCAGGTGAAGGTCCGCGGATACCGGGTCGACCCGGCCGAGGTCGAGTCGGTGCTGGCCGGCCACCCGGCCGTCCGGCAGGCCCGCATCGCCGCCGACGGCAGCGACGACGGGGCGCACGTCCTCACCGCGTACTACACGCTGACCGGGCGCGGCGGCTCGGGCGCCCACGCGCGGCGCTCGCACATCCGCGAGTACCTGGCCGAGCGGCTGCCGGACTTCATGGTCCCGGCCGACTTCGTCCTGCTCGACACCATGCCGCTCACCCCGGCCGGCAAGATCGACCGGCGCCGGCTGCCCCACGCCACCCCGCGGCTGCAGCGCCGTGCCCCCGGCTCGGAGGACACCTGGCCCGCGGACGACACCGGCGGCGGTGCCGGCGTTAGCGGCGGCGCGACCCGCGGTGCGGACCGGGGCGCCACCGGAGAGCACGCCGACGGGAACCGCGCCCTCGACGGCGACCGCGCTCTCGACGGCGACCGCGCCGACGGCACCCGGGCCCGCCCGAACGGGGGCGGCAGCGCCATCGAACCCGCCGTCGCCCACCTCTGGTCCGAACTGCTCGGCATCGAGGACGTCCACCCCGCCGACGACTTCTTCGTGCTCGGCGGCAACTCGCTCCTGGCCATGGAGATGCTCGCCCGGGCCCGGATCATCTTCGGCATCGACGTCACCCGGATCCGCTTCCTCACCCGCTCGCTCTTGCGCGACTCCACCCTGCGCGCCTTCGCCGCCGCCACCCAGGCGGCCCGGGCCGGTGCGGCCGGGCGCAACGGCCTGGGCGAGGCCGCCGTCGACTGGGCCGCCGAGGCCGAACTCGGCACCCCCGTCCGGCAGTCCTGGAGCCCGGCCCCGTCGCGGGCCGAGCCCGCCGAGATCCTGCTCACCGGCGCCACCGGCTACTGCGGCGCCCACCTGCTGCACGAGCTGCTCCACAGCACCGGGGCGCGCATCCACTGCCTGGTCCGAGCGCCCGACGAGGAGCACGCCCTGGAGCGCATCCGGGCCGCGCAGCAGCGCTACCTGCGGCACGACCTCGCCGACGCCCGGGTGGTCCCGCTCGTCGGCGACCTCGCCGAGCCGCTGCTCGGCCTCGGCCAGCACCGCTTCGAGGCGCTCGCCGAGAGCCTGGACGCCATCCACCACCTGGGCGGCCAGGTCAACTTCATCTACCCGTACCACCAGCTGCGCGGGCCCAACGTCGGCGGCACCCGCGAGGTGGTCCGGCTGGCCGGGCACAGCCGCGGCATCCCGGTGCACTACCTCTCCACGCTCGCCGTGCTCGCCGGCTTCGGCCCCGCGGGCGTCGCCGAGGTGACCGAACGGACGCCGCTCGCCTACCCGGAGAAGCTCGCCGTCGGCTACGTGGAGAGCAAGTGGGTGGCCGAGCAACTGCTTCACAACGCGGCCGCGGCCGGGCTGCCGGTCACCGTGCTGCGCACCAACGACGTCACCGGCGATCTGGCCACCGGGGTGATGAACACCGGGACGGAGATCTGCGCACTGATCAAGTACATGGTGGACAGCGGGACGTGCCCGGACGTCCGGCTGCTGCTCGACTTCGTGCCGGCCGACCGGTTCAGCCGGGCGGTCGCCCACATCGCGGCCCACGCCCCCGCGATCGGCGAGGTGTACCACATCACCTCGCCACGCCCGGCCGTCCTCGCCGACCTCGCCGAGCGGCTGCGGGCGCGCGGCCACCCGGTGGACGAAGTCCCGTACCACGCGTGGGTCCAGGACCTGGTCCGGTTCGCCGCCCGGCACCCGACCCACCCGATGACCCCGTTCGTGCCGCTGTTCGTCGACCGCAGCCCGGGGACGGACCTCTCCATCAGCGAGATGTACTTCCGCCCGACCTTCCCGCTCTTCGACCGGGCCAACACCGAGCGGGCGCTGACGGGAAGCGGGATCGCCCTGCCGGCGGTCGACGACGCACTGCTCGACCACTACCTGGACCAGTTGACGGCGGAGGGCTTCCTGGCCCCGCCGGTCGGGATGGTGCAGCGGTGAGCGGCGCACCCGGCGCACCTAGCGCACCCGGCGCACCCGGCGCGAACGGCCCGCTCGGGCCGCCTGAGCCGCCCGGGCCGCCTGAGCCGCCCGGTCCGCTCGGGGCCGCCGACGGGGCGGCGCACGCGCCGGGTGACGGCGGGGCGTTCGCCGCCCTCGACCTGGCGCGGGCGCCCGGCGACGCTCCGGTGGCCTTCGGCGGAGCCCTCGGCCCCGACGTCCTGCTGGCCGCCTACCGGCACGGGCTCTTCCCGATGCCAGCGGCCGACGAGCTGGCCAGCGCCTTCAACGAGGCCCGCTTCGAGGAGGCCGTGGCCGCGGGCGAGGTGGTACTGCTGCCGGGCGCCGCCTCCGCGGAGGACGATCCGTACGGACTGGCCTGGTGGTCCCCCGACCCGCGTCCGGTGATCGCCCCGGACGGTGTTCGCATCGGCAGCCGGCTGGCCCGGCGGCTGCGCAACGGCCTGGGCTGGTGGACCAGCGTCGACCGTGCGTTCGAGCGGGTCGTCGCCGCCTGCGCGGACGGCCGCGAACCGGCCTGGCTCACCCCTGAACTGCGCGAGGCGCTCATCCGGTTGCACGGCTGCGGCGCGGCGCACAGCGCGGAGGTCTGGGAGGGGGAGGAGCTGGTCGGCGGGGTCTTCGGCATCCGGGCGGGGCCGGTGCTGAGCCTGGACTCGATGTTCAACCGCCGCCCCGACGCCGGCCGGGTCGCGGTCGCGGACCTCGCGGCCCGCTTCGGTGCGGCCGGCGGCCGCCTGCTCGACGCCCAGTGGGACACCCCCCACGTCCGGGCCCTCGGTGCCGTCCCGATCGAACGCCGTCACTACCTCGCCGAGTTGACCGCCCCGGCGGACGACGTCCGCCCGCCGGCGCCGGACGCCCTCCCGGCCGCCCGCCTGGGCCGGTCGGGTGGCGGTTCGGGAGCGCGCACGGGCGGCGGGCCGGACGGCGGCACGGGGCGCAGGCGGCGCAGGCGGTGACGGCGTCCGCGCCCCCGCTCCCGGGGAGGCGGCACGCCGAGCCCGGATCGGTTTGCGCGGTGTGCCGCTCGGGAACGGGGGCGGGCATGGTTTCTGTGGTGGTGGCACCCCGGCGCGGCGAGCCGGTGTTCGTTCGGGCCGGGGACGAGCTGCACGACGCGGCGAGCACGATGAAGGTGGCCGTCCTGGCGGCGCTCCACCGCAGCGGGGCGGACCTCGACGCCGAGATCCCCGTCGTGAACCGCTTCGCCTCGGCCGTCGGCGGCGAGTTCGCCAACGACCCGGACTGGGACAGCGATCCGGTGCCCTGGGGCCTGCTCGGCCGGTCGGCGCCGCTGCGCACCCTCGCCGAGCGGATGATCACGCACTCGTCCAACCTCGCCACCAACCTCTGCCTCGCGCAGGTCGGGCCCGAGGCCGTCGCCGAGGTCTGGCGCCGGGCTGGGGCGCGAGGCAGCGGAAGTCCGCGCGGCATCGAGGACTACGCGGCGCGCGACGCGGGCGTGCAGAACCGGGTGAGCGCGCGCGACCTGGTCCGCCTGCTGCAGTCCGTCGCCGACGAGCCGGAGCTGCTCGCGCTCCTGGAGCGCAACGCCTTCCGGGTGGACCTGGCGGCGGGCCTGCCGCCGGGGACGCGGATCGCCTTCAAGAACGGCTGGATCCCCGGGGCGCGGCACAGCGTCGGCCTGGTCCCCCCGCCCGACTGCCCGCCGTACCTGCTCGCGGTCTGCTACACCGGGCCGCTGGCCTCCGGGGCGGACGAGGACGACCCGGCGGCCCGGGTGCTGGCCCGGATCTCGGCCGCGGTCTGGGAGCGGCGGCACGCGATCGCCACGGCACGGCCGCCGTCGGCGTCCCCGGGCCCGCCGCCCCCGCCCCCGCCGTCGCGTCGAGCGGGCTGATCCCGACGAACCCGGTCCCGGCCCTGCGCTGGCACGGACCCGCGCAGGGCCGGCCGGGCGGCGGCCCGGGCGGCGGGGAGCCCCTGCCGTTCAGCCGAGCGGCTCGCCCCGGACGTCGGCGAGGTCCATCAGGTGGTCCACCAAGGCCAGCAGCAGGTCCCGCCCGAAGGCGCGCTCGCGCACGTCGCCGAGCAGCATCGGCACCTGCGGGTCGAGGTCGAGCGCGGCCCGGATCTCCTCCGGGGTGCGGGTGTTCTGCGCGTGGAAGCAGTTGATCGCCACCACGAACGGGATGCCCCGGCTCTCGAAGAAGTCGATCGAGGCGAAGCTGGTGTCCAGCCGGCGGGTGTCGGCGATGACGATCCCGCCGAGCGCACCGTTCACCAGGTCGTTCCACATGAACCAGAAGCGTTCCTGGCCGGGCGTGCCGAACAGGTAGACCACCAGGTCGGGGTTGACGGTGATCCGGCCGAAGTCCAGCGCGACGGTGGTGGTGTCCTTGCTGTCCACGCCGGACAGGTCGTCCACGCCCACGCTGGCGCGGGTCAGGTACTCCTCGGTGCGCAGCGGGGCGACCTCGCTGACCGAGCCGACCAGGGTGGTCTTGCCGACGCCGAAGCCGCCGGCGATGAGGATCTTGACGGCCGCCGGTGCGCTGGGGGTACCGGCGGCCGCGGAGGGCAGCGGCGCGGTCGAGGGGAGGGGTGAGGTCGGGGAGAGGGGTGCGGTCGGTGCCATGGTTCAGAGCCTCCGGAGTCCTTCGCGTACGGCCGTCAGCAGGCCGAGGTCGACGCCCCCGCCGGCCCGGGCCACCGCGAGTGGGGCCCGGGCCAGCAGCAGGCCGTGGGAGACCAGGTCGCCGAGGAGGATCTTGGTGACCGAGATCGGCAGGTCCAGTCCGGCCGCCACCTCGGCGACGGCGGCCGGGCGGCGGCAGCGCTCCAGGATCAGCCGGTGCTCGGGCTGCAGCCCGCGCGACCCGGGACGGGAACCCCGGGCCAGGGCCGCGCGGGCCTCGTCCTCGACGGTGGTCAGCACCGTGATCAGGGTGAGGTCGTCGCGTTCGGGGGTGGTCCGGCCGCGGGTGATGGTGTACGGGCGCACCATCGACTCCGCGCCGTCGTCCTCGTCCTCGTCGACCGCCTCGCTCCAGTGCGGGATCACCGGGTCATCAACCCCGGTTCCTGGCCGCGAAGGCGTCGAACTCGCCGCGGACCGGGGTGGTCAGCTTCTGGCCGACCTGCTGCACCAGGGTGTGCATGGCCACCGACATCACCTCGGCGTCGACCTCCTGGGAGGCGACCACGGCCAGGTGGGTGCCCTGGGCGGCCGCGATGACGAACAGCCAGACCTCGGACAGCTCGACGATGACCTGGTGCACCGGCCCGCCGTCGAACAGCTGGCCCACGCCCCGGGCCAGGCTCTGCTGGCCGGTGGCGACGGCCGCCAGCCGCTCGGCGTCGGCCCGGTCGATGGTGCGCGAGTGGCTGACGACCAGGCCGTCGTCGGAGAGCAGGACGGCGCTTCTGGTCCCGGCCACCGAGTCGACGAGTCCGTCCAGCAGCCAGTCCAGGTCCTGGTGGGTGGCGATCGTGCGATTCATGATTGGTCATCCGTCCTGGTGGTTCGGGGATCCGCGGCGGGCAGGGCCCAGGGCGAGGGGCCCGGCGCGGCGGTCGGGGGGTCGAAGGGCGCCGGGAGGGACCGGCGGCCGGGGCCGGCGGCGGCCGGGAGGTGGGCCTCGCCGGGCTCCTGGACGCGGGCCGCGCGGGACTGGCGCTGGAAGGCGCCGATCGCCGCGCCGGAGCGCGTCGGGCGGGGGCGCTCGAACGGGCTCGTCGCGTCGCCGAACGGGCCGGCCGAGCCGGGCAGCGCGCCGTGCACGCCGCCGTGGCCGGCGGCCGCGGTGTCGGACCGGGCCGGCGGCGGCACCCGCAGCTCGGCCGCCAGGCTGGCCTGGCGGATCCGCTGCGGCAGCGGCGGCTGGCCGTCGGCCGGCGCGCTGTAGGGGACCGACGGGGCGTACTCGCGCCGCTCGGCCAGGCGGTAGTGCTCGGCCGGCCGGTACTGCTCGTCGGCGTACGGGGCCTCGGCGGCGGTCACCTTGGCGTAGGCGATGTCCGGGTAGGCCGGCGCGTCGTACGCGGGCGAGACCGGGGAGACCGGGGCGCCGTGGACCGGGGTGCCCTGCTCGGGGCTGCTGTGGACCGGTTCGGCGTGCTCGGCTCCGTCGTAGCCGGACGATCCGGAGCGATCGGACTCCACGACCGGGCCCGGTTCGACGGACTGCCCGGCCGTCCCGACGTAGCCGGCGTGGCCGTCGGACGGGGCGTCGTGCCCGGCCTGGGCCGGGACGGGGGCGCGCTTCGCGTCGAACAGCGAGTCGTACCCGTCGCCGTCGTACCCGTCACCGGCGAATCCGTCGCCGCCGAACCGGCCGCCGCCGAACCCGTCCACCCGGTCGTACCCTCCGTGCGGGCCCGTGCCCTGGTCGTCCGCCGGGGACTGGTGCTCGACCGGCTCGGAGGTGAGCGGCTGGATGTACTCGACGTGGGCGAAGGCCTCGACCGGCGCCCCCGCGGCGGCCGACGGGCCCAGCACGGTCTCCGGCGGCTCGACCGCGGCCCCGGACAGCTGCCCGTCGTCCGTCGCGCTCAGCGGCCCGTGGGCGGAGCCGGCACCGGCGCCCGCGGCGTCGGCAAGCACCCCCGCGGCGGTGCCCGCGGCACCGCCGGCCGCCGGTACGTCCGCGGCCGGCGTCAGCGCGGCGAGCGCGGCCTTGCGCGTCCGCCGGGCGAGCGGGATCGGCTCCACCGGCGTGGCGTCCGGCAGACCCGCGTCGCCGTCGATGACCAGCTCGGCGGGGACCAGCACGACCACCCGGGTGCCGCCGAAGGCCGAGGGCCGGAACTCGATCTTCAGCCCGGTGTTGGCCGCCAGCCGGGCGACCACGTAGAAGCCGAGGCGGATGTCGTTGGCCCGGGCCAGCACGTCCATGCGCGGCGGACGGCTCATCAGTTCGTTTGCTGCGTCGTACTGTTCGGGGTCCATGCCGAGCCCGCGGTCCTCGATCTCCACGGCGAGGCCGCGGCCGACCATGGCGGCCCGCACCTCGACCGGGGTGGGGGGCTTGGAGAAGGTCGCCGCGTTCTCCATCAGCTCGGCGATCACGTGCGCGACCGGGCCGACCGCCCGCTCCGAGATCCACGGGTGGCCCTCGACGTCGACCATGATCCGTCGGTAGTCCTGCACCTCGCCCTGTGCGGCGCGCAGCACGTCCAGCAGCGGGACGGGCTTGCGCCACTTCCGCTGCGGCTGGCCGCCGGCCATGATGACGAGGTTCTCCTCGTAGCGGCGCAGGCGCGAGGTGAGGTGGTCGAGGTCGAACAGGCCCTCCAGCACCTCCGGGTCGTCATGCTTGCGCTCCAACTCGTCCAGCTTGCGCAGCTGCTGACCGATCAGCAGCTGGGTCCGGCGGGCGATGCGCTGGAGCAGCCGCTCGAAGCCGCGGTGCTGCTCGGCCTGCCGGACGGAGGTCGCCAGCGCCGAGGTGCGCGCCAGGTTGAGTGCCTGGCCGAGGCGGGCCAGCTCGTCGTTGCCCTTGCCGTGCTCCCCGGCCGTGATGGCGCGGGTCTCGGCCTCGACGTCGACCTGCTCCCCCCGGGAGAGCCGTTCGACGACCTCGGGCAGCGTGAGCTCGAGTTCCTGGGCCTGGCCCTGGAGGTCCTTGATCCGGCGGCGCATCGAGCGGGTCAGCCGCCAGCTGGTGACGACCACGACGATGACGGCGATCAGGCCGGCGATGGTGGTCTGCACGAAGCGGGAGAGCAGGGCGAGGAAGGAGCTCCTGCTGACCTCGACCACGTCGTCGGTGCGGGTGTCGATGACGATCACCAGCTGCGGGTTGATCTGGTCGACGGCCTGGCGCCACTGGTCCTGGGTCGTCGGCAGCTTGACCGAGCCGCCGGCGTCGGCGGAGACCGGGCGGAGCAGCGCCTGCTCGACGGCGATCTTGTTGCGCCAGACCGGACTGTTCATCACTTCGTGCCAGGCGGAGACCTCCTGGGCCGGGACGAACGGGACGATCTGCAGGTTGAACAGGTAGTCCTGGGTGCTGATGGCCTGCTGCACCTGCTGGTAGTCCGCGATGGCGAGCTTGCCGGAGGGCCAGCCGCGGGCCAGGAGGGCGTCCTCGCGGGAGAGCATCTCCTTGGCCCAGAGGGAGCTCACCAGCGCCCTGGAGGTCCAGGTGACCTCGCCGTTGTCGATGCGGCTGAGCTCGGTGAACAGCCGCAGGTCGACGGCGATCAGGTCGGTGAAGTACGTGTAGACGGCCTGCTGGTCGACGGCGGCCCGGTCGACCGCCGCGCGCTGGTCGGCCAGCTTGTCCATCGCCTGCCGCGCCTCGGCGGCGGCGGTGCGGATCTCGGCGGGCGCGGTGTCGGCGGTCTCGTCGGAGACCCTCCGGAACTCCCGCACCGCCTCGTCGGTGAGTTGGCGCTGGCGGCGTAACGCGTCGGTGACGCTGCCGGGCCGGGCGAGCGCCTCGGTGGTGAGTCGGCGTTCCTCCTGGAGGTTGTAGTAGACGTGGTTGGACGGCTTTCCGACCTTTTTGGCCAGCATGCCCTGGTCCGCCTGCCTCCGGAAGTCCAGGAAGGTGTGGCCGCTGGTGGCCGCCCAGATGGCGGTGAGGGCGATGCTGGGGACGATGGCCAGAACGAGCAGAGCCGTCCGCAGTGACAGGCGTGGACGCCTGCGGGGGGCCTTCGGTGTCCGGGGACGCCGATTCGCACGCGCGCGCAGAGCAGACTCCTAGGGGCTGGCGGCCGGCCTGGTGGGGCCGGACCGTCCGGGCACGGGCTATATGACGAGGCGATACTAGTCATACCGTGTGATAGGAGTGAAAGCCCGTTCGGTGCCTGAGCGAGGTGCACACACTTCCTTGACAGAATGTCATGCTCCGGTTAATCGTCTGCCGGCGAAGCATCCCTGCGGCAGCTGGTGGCGCGTCAGAAGCCCATACGGGGGAGCGGTATCGACCGGCGCGGACGTGACGGGGCGTAACCTTGGTGATCATGTACGGGTGATGTGGTGGTCCCCGCCGGAGGGTGTGTCCGGTCCGTGGAAGCCGGTACGGACGGCGACGGGCCCGGGGTACGGTACGCCCATGCAGACGTGGCGTCTCCTCCTTGGTGGCCGGAGCGGGGTCTGATCTGATCGGCGCCCCGCTGCGGGGTGCCGTGCTGCCGGTCCGGCCTCCGCCGATGACCTACGACGAGTTGCTGGGGCTGACCGGCGGGACGCCCGCGACGGTGGCCGCCGAGTAGCGGCGGCCCACCCGGACGAGGAGCGCCCTCCCGATCGCCGCGACGCGATCGGGAGGGCGCACGGTGGGGCGGGTGTCAGCCCCAGTTGCCCACGAGCGGGACATCACCCGGGTTGCCGAACTTCGTGCTGTAGATCACCAGGTTGCTGTTCTCGGCGGCGCCGTAGAAGGTCTGGTCGCTCGGCCGGTAGACGCCGATGGTCTCCTTGCCGGTCCCGTCCCAGTCGCCCTTGATCGGGACGTCGCCCGGGTTGCCGAACCTGATCGCGGGCCGCACGTTCTCCGTCCGGTTGGAGTCGTTCAGGTAGAAGAGCTGGGTGCTCGGGTCGTAGACGGCGACGGTGGTGGTGCCGTTGCCGTCCCAGTCGCCGACCAGGGGCTTCCAGCCCGCATTTCCCAGCGGGATCCGGTACTTGACGGACGAATTGTCGTCCGAGAGGTAGAAGGTCTGGTCGCTGGGGCGGTAGACGCCGACGGTGGTCCGGCCCTGGCCGCTCCAGTCGCCGACCAGCGGGACGTCGCCGGGGACCCCGAACGGGAAGGTGGCGGCGACCGTGACGTTGTCGTTCGAGAGCTGGAAGGTCGCCGTGTCGGGGTGGTAGACGCCGATGGTGTCGGTGCCCGGTCCGTTCCAGTGGCCCGTCAGTGGGACGGCGTTGCCGCCGCCGAACACCGTCCGGCCGGTGAACCAGCCGTTGTGGGCGGCCTCGCCGAAGCTGCCGTCGGACGGCCGGTACACGCCGACCGAGGCGGGCGTCGGGGTGGGCGTGGCGTTCACGACGGCCTTGCCGATCCGCTGCTGCGCGGCGACGGTCAGCGGCACCTTGTTCGGCTGGTCGGGGCCGAGCCAGCGGAAGTTCTGCAGGTAGACGACGCGTGGGTCCTGTGCGGCGATCGCGCGGTACTCGTCGTTGAACGCCGCGACCTCGGCGTCGGTCTTCGCGACGGGGTGATCGCCGTCGGCGTAGCAGCCGTCGGCGATCTTGTACTCGTTGGTGGACTCGGGGAAGAGCATCAGGTGCTGGTCGGGCGAGGAGAGGAAGGTCTTGAGATGGGCCAGCACCTCCTGGGTCGAGCGACGGCCAACGCAGTACTCGTCGAAGCCGACGATGTCGACGGCCGCGGGAATGAGGGCGGTGGCGCCCCAGTCGACGGCCCCGCGGGACTGGCTCATGATCAGCAACTTGTCCGGGAAGGCGGCCTTGATCTGGTCCGCCTGCGTCTGAACCTCGGCGGGGCTCAGGTCGTGGGCGTAGGCCTCGTCACTCAGGTTGACGGCCGAGATCTTGTCGATGTTCGAGCCGATGCGCTGCACCAGGTTGGCGAGGTTCTGCGCGGCGTTCGGATTCGGCTTGAAGTGCCACGTGTCCGTGGCCGGGTCGCGCGGGAGGACGGTCTCCTGGTTGAGGTCGATCACGCAGGAGGCCGGTCGGCACTGGTCCAGGAACTCCAGCCGCGGGTCGGTGCCGCGGTTGAAGGTGTTGAAGTTGGTCCAGGCCGCCACCTCGGGCGCGTGGTTGGCGCCGTAGTTCGGCCAGTCGGGGTCCCGGATGTCGAAGAACCCGTAGTAGCCGAGCCCGCCCAGCATGGAGACCCGCAGATCGTCGACCGTGGTGACCTGGCCGGCCGCCGAGTGGTGGGCGCCGAGCGAGACGTAGCCGTCGCGGGGCAGCTGGGCGGCGGTGCGTCCGGAGAAGACCGTGGCGCCGTTGACCTTCACGGTCGCCTGCTGCCTGTCGCCGGTCGCCAGCGCGACCGACACGTCGTACGAGCCCGCTGCGGGGACGGCCGGCAGTGCGGTCGGCGTGCCGCCCTGGAAGAGCGTCAGGGCGCCGTCGGCCTGGACGCGCAGGCCGAGCGCGACGTCCTCGGCGTCCACGGCGCCCGTGCCGCCGGAGGCGTTGCTGACGGCGAGGGAGGCCCAGTCCTGGCCGCCGGTGGTGCCGACCACGGGCGTCAGGACGGCGTGCACCGTGTAGGCGCCGGTCGGGACGTCCGAGGTGGCCGGCTTGTTCAGGCGGACGGCCGCGGTGCCCTTGGGGAAGGAGAGCACGTTCGGGTGGTCCGGGCTGTTGACCTGCACCGAGCCCGCGGGCGGGTTCAGGGCCAGGCCCTTGACGCCCGAGACGGCGGTGTAGTTGGCGGAGATCAGGCTGGGCTGGCGGGCGCTGAGGTCCTGGTTGAGCCCGAAGTCGGCGGTGGCGTTGGGCACGCCGTCGAAGGTGTCGACGAGCGGCTTGGCGCTGCGGGTGGCACCGGTGTCGACCTTGCTGACGTTCAGGCCGTGGCCGGAGCCGTCGCCGAAGGTGGTGACGCGGTCCTCGGTGGAGAGATAGGCGCCGAGGTAGAGGAAGGCGCTACCCGGCCACCGGGTCACCCCGGCCGGCGCGGAGACGGTGAAGGGCGTGCCGTTCACGGTGAGGGTGACGGCGCGGTCGGCCCCAGTGGAGACGGTGAGCGAGACGGCGTACTGCGCGGTCGGTGCCACGGTGCCGGTCCAGAACGGCGTTTCGCCGCCCCCGCCGTGGAAGAGGGCGAGCTTGCCAGCCGAGGTGACGGTGAGGCCGAGGTCGACGTCGCCGCCGGTGACGTAGCCGTTGCTGCGGTGGCTGCGGCTCAGCACGATCGAGCCCCAGTCGGCGCTGCCCGTATCCCCGACCACCGGGTCGATCACCGTCGAGACGGTGTAGTGGCCGGTGCCGTCGGCGACGGCCGGCGCGCCGAGCATGACCGCGGAGACGCCCTTGGCGAAGAGCATCCGGTTCGGGTGGTCCGGGTGGCCGGCCTGGACGAACCACTGGTCGGGCGGGGTCGCGGTGTCCCAGCGGCCGGAGACCCGGGTGTAGGAGATCCCGTGCTGCCCGGCCGGCGGCGACTGCCGGGCGTCGAGCCCGACGTTCAGCCCGTACAGCGGGTCGGTGTCCAGGGACGGGTCCAGCCGGAAGGTGTCCGAGAAGGCGCGCGAGGTGTTGAGGTCCACCGGCGTCGGCCCGGACCCGTCACCGGCCGGTGCGGCGGCCGCCGTGGTTGGTGCGAGGCCCGCGGGCAGCAGCGCCAGCGCGAGCGCCGAGGCGCCGGCCAGCAGCCCGCGTCCCAGGCGTTGAGTGAGTGTCACCGAGTCTTCTTCTCCCGGGCGTCGGGTCGGCGGCACGGGTGTGCATCGCCGAGGGGAGCGGACACGGCGGTGTCGCACCAGCTCAGCGGCCTTCCCCCTGGGGCGGGATCATAGAGGGTGGATACGAACGGCCGCGCCGGAGATTCCGACGCAGCCGCTCGTTCGTTCGGGAGTGGGGCGGGGTGTGTCAGCCCCAGTTGCCCACGAGCGGGACATCACCCGGGTTGCCGTACTTCGTGCTGTAGATCACCAGGTTGCTGTTCTCGGCGGCGCCGTAGAAGGTCTGGTCGCTCGGCCGGTAGACGCCGATGGTCTCCTTGCCGGTGCCGTCCCAGTCGCCCTTGATCGGGACGTCGCCCGGGTTGCCGAACCTGATCGCGGGCCGCACGTTCTCCGTCTCGTTGGAGTCGTTGAGGTAGAAGCTCTGGGTCGCCGGGTCGTAGACGGCGACGGTGGTGGTGCCGTTGCCGCTGCCCGAACATCATCGACGCGCCCTCGGCAACGATCTCGGTGCCCCGGTAGCGGAAGTCGGGCGCGAGGCGGAGGGAGCCCGTGATCGAGGTGCCGATCGCCGTGCGGCCGCGCTGCGGTGCACTGCCGGCCTCCCGGAGGGTGGCCTCGTCGTCGAAGATGTCGAGGTAGGCCTGGACGCGGGGGTGGGAGAGGTCGCCGGGCGCCGGCGGGGTACCGGTCGGGACCTCGCCGAAGGCGAGCTGGCGCTTCATGAAGGCGCAGGCGTTGGGAGTGAGCCGGCCCCTCCACGCGGTCGACCTTCGCGCGGACCTCGGCGCACTCCACGCCGGTGTCCCGCGGGTCGGCGGAAGCCCCGGTGGCGACGGCGGTGACGGTGGAGAGGCCTACGGCGACCGCGGCGGCGACGATCAGGCTGGTGCGGGCGGTGGTGGCGGGCATGGGGATACCTCGTTCGTCTGCGCTGGTCAGGGGGCCTGGGTGGGGCTGTCCGGCCACGGACAGAACCTTCGCGGACGGGGAGATGAGCGTCGATTACCTGCCAGGTAATGCGGGGGAGACCCGGACCGGATCGCGGCCCGATTTCACGTACTGATCAGCTGTTGGTAGGTTTACCTCGTCGACGGGACGAGAGCGCGGAAGCGGTCGAGGACCGGCGGTCAGGCGTCGGTGGTGCAGCGGTAGCACGCCCACTTTCAGTGGGAGGGGTTCGTTCAATTCGGGCCCGGCGCTCCAAAGAGCAGGGGCGGAAGTCGGTTTCGACTTCCGCCCCTGCTGTCGTTCGCATGGCCCGCCCCGGGGCGCAGGCGACCGAGCCGCACAGAGCCCGACCGGTGAGCTGTCGCCGCCGTACAGAAGGACGGAGTACGGCTCCAGGGGTGACGAGCCCACCCACACCAACGGCTCGTCGCTGCACAGCGGCGGGCCGTTGGGGGGTGGGGGTGGTGCTCAGGCCTCGGCGGTGGCGGCGTAGGTGAGGAAGGCCTGCCAGGATGCGGGGTTGAAGGTGAGGTGGGGGCCGCTCTTGTCCTTGGAGTCACGGACGAGGATGGCGGTGGTGGTTTCGGCGACCTCGATGCACTGGCCGCCCTCGTTGCTGCTGTGGCTGCTCTTGTGCCAGGCGACCTCGATGCACTCGCCGCCCTCGTTGCCGCTGTAGCTGCTCTTGAACCAGTCCAGTTCGGGGCTCATGGCTCTCCCTGCTCGGGGCCAACGGTTAGACGGTACGCCAACGGCCCGTCGCTGGACAGCGGCGGGCCGTTTGGGGGTGGTGCTCAGACCTCGGCGGTGGCGGCATAGGCGACGAAGGCCTGCCAGGCGGCGGGGTCGACGGTGAGGTGGGGGCCGCTCTTGTCCTTGGAGTCACGGACGAGGACGGCGGTGGTGGTTTCGGCGACCTCGACGCACGCGCCGCCCTCGTTGCTGCTGTGGCTGCTCTTGTGCCAGGCGACCTCGATGCACGCGCCACCCTCGCTGCCGCTGTAGCTGCTCTTGAACCATGCCAGCTTCGTGCTCATCGCTCTCCCAGCATCTTCTCGATCAAGGATAGGGACTCCTGGGGGGTGTGCGCCTGGGCCCTGAGGGTGCCGTATCGTGCGTTGAGGATACGTACCTCCTCCTGATCCGAGATCAGCCTACTGCTCGTCTGAACCTCGATGTAGGCGTTCTGGGGGCGCCCTTTGGGGGTGATCAGGATGAATGGTCCATCCATCCCCGCATGCTCCGTTCTGTCGAGCGGTAGTACCTGGACTACCATTCCGCGCGTCTGACCGACTTCCAGCAGTCGACGTAGCTGTGCCGCGTGCACGTCTGTGCCGCCCAGCGGCCTATGCAACACGCCCTCGTCGATGACCCAGCTGAAGATGGCCCGTGGCCAGCGTGTGAGGATCTCCTGCCGCGCCATGCGGGCAGCCACCCGCATTTCGATCACTTCCTCCGTGAGCAGTGGCTGGCGCATGGCGAAGACAGCCCGGGCGTGCGCCTCAGTCTGAAGCAAACCGGGCACGCCGACCATGCTGAAGTCGTGAAGCTCGATGGCCTCCTCCTCCAGCCGCGCGTAGTCCCGGAACCAGGCCGGGTGCCGTACGCGGGCCTTGGCCTTCGCGCGCTGGACGTCGTCCTTCGCGATGCTCAACAGCCCGCCCGCGTCCAGCAGTTTGTCCGCCGCGTCCAGCAACTCCGGCTGAGGCGTCCGCTTCCCGCGCTCCACCGCGCCGATCAGGGCCTCGGTGTAGCCGACGTGGCCGGCCAGGTCCTTCTGCGTCATCCCCGCGCGCTCGCGCAGCAGCTTGATCTGCTTGCCCAGGGCGCGGAAGAAGTCCGACACCTCCGTCAGGTCTTCCGCCGATTCCGGTCGGGCCTCACCGCTCGCCCCGCCACGCCGTACGTCACCCATTGCGACCACCCCTGAATCCAGGTCACGCCCAACGGCCCGAACAGGCCACCTTCCGCACCCGGACAGATACGTTCCGTACTCGCCGAATGCCTGGTCAGCCTACGTCCGTCACACCACGCTTTGGCTCATGAAGTCCGAAATTGCCCTCGACACACCGGTGCCGCGCTCCCTCGTCGCGCTCCTCCCCGCTACCCCCAAGGGGGCCGCCCTCTGCCGGCGCACCGCGTGCCGCCAACTCGCCGACTGGGGGCTGGATTCCGTGGCCTCGGAGCCGTTCCACTCCGCCCGGCTGGTCGTCGCCGAACTGGCCGCCAACGCGATCACCCACGGTCGCGTTCCCGGGCGCATGTTCGAGCTCGGTCTCGCCCTCACGCCCACCGCCGCGGGTGGCGCCCTGCTGCGTATCGAGGTCTCGGACTGCCGGGGCGACCGCTATCCCGCCCCTGGCGCCCTCCCCACCGCCGACTCCCAGTCCGGGCGCGGCCTCATGCTCATCGACGCCCTCGCCGACCGCTGGGGCGCCGTGCCGCGCCCACCGGGCGGCAAGACCGTCTGGGCCGAGATCGAACTCCCCGCCGTCACCTCGGTCGCCCATGTCGCCTGAGCACCACCACGACACCACCGGGGCCGCCGCGCTCACCGTCCTCCCGCTCGCGCTTCTCCTCGCCTTGATCGTCTGGGCCCTTCCGCCCGGCACCCACTCCCGCTGGCAGCCTCCTCCGGCCACCACCACCCCGACCGCAGCCCCAACTCCCTCCCGCTGAACGCGACACCGGAAGTCGGCCCCTCCGACTTCCTGCGCGCTCCCACATCTCAAACTTCGGATCATCGATGGGCTCCGCGGCTCCGAACGTGCTTTCATGGGCTCGTCACAACATGCTCAACAATCACTGGGGGAACGGGAAATGAGCACCAAGGACCCGAAGGCCGAGGTCATCGAGCGCTTCTTCGCCGCCTACGCGGCCGGCGACGTCGAGGCCATGAGCGCGGTCCTCGCCGAGGACATCGCGTGGACCATTCCGGGCCGGCACCCGCTCTCCGGCACCAAGCACGGGATCGCCGAGGTCCGCAGCTTCTTCGACCAGCTCGGCAAGGCCGGCTTCCAGGCCGAGCCGGTCTTCTTCGGCACCAACGACGAGTACGTCGTCGACGTCCACCGTGGCTACAGCACGCAGGGCGTCGGCAAGGTCGACACACTCTGGGCGCTGGTGTGGCACTTCAACGCCGAGGGCAAGATCGACCGCGTGATCAACCTCAGCGGGGACCAGCACCAGATGGACAACTTCATCTGGGACAACTTCACGCTCGCCCCGCTCCCCGACCGCCTGGGCTGACCCCAGGCACGAGGCGGCGGGTGCGGCTCACCCGCCGCCTCGACTCGGACTCCCTCCCCGCAACGGGCATATGCGGCCTAGGATTGCCGGGTGTTCGATGCCACCGTCGCCGCGGACGTGAGCGGCCTGCCCGTCACCCTCGTGCACGCGTGCCAGCGCGCCGGCCGGGGCGGCAGCCCCACCGCCGTCGTCGACGAGTCGGCCCTCGGCGGTCTCCGCGGTCTCGGCGCCCTCACCGACGAGCAGCGCCGTACGGTGCCGTGGCTCACGGGGGCATCGCACGCCGTCTTCGTCTCGCCCGGGGCCGACGTCTCGCTCCGCTTCTTCACCACCACCGGGGAACTTCCGGGCTGCGGTCACGGGACCGTTGCGGCCCTGGCGTTCCTCGCCGCCCGCGCCGGCAGCTCCGACTACCGGGCCACCCTCCGCACGGGAGGCGGCTCCTTCGCCGGCCGGGTCACCCGTGCGCACGGCGACTACGACGCCGCGTTCGAGCCGGGACCGGTCACCCTGAGGGGCCCCGCGCCCGGTGAACTGGACGCCGTCCTGGACGCGTTGGGCGTCGCCGCGGACGCGGTCGCCCCCGGCGGCCGGATCGCCACCCTCGGCCGGGCGCGGCTCCTCCTCCCGGTGGCCACGCCGACCGTGCTCGCCGCGCTGGTGCCGGACTTCGACCGGCTCCGTGCCGCCTGTGACAGCCTGGGCCTGCTGGGCTGCTACGTCCACTGCGAGACGGGCACGTCCGGTGCGGCCGGTGCGGCCGGACTCCGCTTCGCGGCCAGGATGTTCGCACCCTCCATCGGCGTCCCCGAGGACGTGGCCAACGCCAACAGCACAGCCTGCCTCGCCGCCCACCTCGCCCGCGAGGGGCGGCTCGGCGCCGGCGCCGGCGGCCGCATCGGCGTCGACATGGGCGACTCCCTCGGCACCCCCTCCACCATCACGGCCACCGCGACCGCCGTCGGCGGCGCCGCGAGCCTCGGGCGGCGCGTCCGCCTCTGAGGCGCACGGCCGCGGCCCGAGCCCGCGGTGCCTACCTGCTCACCCCCGAGACCACGACGAGCCCGATCAGCGGCACGATCAGGCAGGCCAGGTGGGTGATCACCGAGCGGGTCATCCGGAACACCCCGAAGAGCAGCAGCCCCACCAGGAGCCAGCCGAAGAACACCTCCTGGGCGAGTCGGCTGGTGTCGTGCATCTGGGCCGTGTCGTTCGAGGTGGGCGCGCCGAAGGTGATCGACGACCCGAGGCACATCATGAACAGCATCCCGCCCAGCAGCAGGTTGCCGACGCCGACCAGTGTCGCCACCACGAAGTCGCAGTCGCGGATCCGCTGGTACCACCCGACGCCGGCCACGGCCGTGTTGATCTCGCTCATGACAGCCAGCGTGCCCGGTCGGTGCGGCGTCGGGCATGAGCACGGATACTCAACCTGCACGCAGGAAGTCGGCCCCTCCGACTTCCTGCGCAGTGGCCCTCCCGACCCGGCCCGCCTGCGCCTACGTTTTCGGCGCCGCCGCTTCCTGCGCCGGCTTCGCGGCGCGGAGCGAGTACACCTTCGGGATGCCCCCGCCGTCGGGGAGCCGGAAGTGGGCGTGGTCGTGCTCGTGCAGGAACTCCAGGCGCAGGCCGGCCGCGACGAGCGCGCTGACCACGTCGCCCAGGCCGTGCCGCCACTCGACCGTCACCGTGGCCGTGGTGGCGGCGTCCGGATCGGCGTAGGTGCCGGGTTCGTCCCAGACGGTCGGCTCGCGCCGGAAGTAGTCCTCCTCGATCGTCCGGCCGTCCTCGCCGAGGACGTCGGTGATCGGGTGGTACTCGGCGAGGTAGAGGAATCCGCCCGGTGCGACCAGGGCGGCCGCCGTCCGCGCCCAGCGGTCGATGTCCGGGAGCCAGCACAGGGCGCCGAAGCCGGTGTAGACGACGTCGAAGGTCCGCCCACCGAGGGCGTCCACGGCGTCGTACACGTCCGAGACGACGAACCTGGCGTCGTCGGCGCCGATCTTGGCGGCGAGGTCGCGGGCCGTCTCCACGGCGGGTGCGGAGAAGTCGAGGCCGGTGACGGCGGCCCCGCGCCGGGCCCAGGAGAGCGTGTCCAGCCCGATGTGGCACTGGAGGTGGAGCAGCGTCCTCCCGTCGACGTCGCCGACCTCGGCGAGCTCGAAACCGCGGAGCGAGTCGTCGCCCGCGACGAAGCCGGGCACGTCGTAGAAGTCGCCGGCCACGTGGATCGGGACGCGCTCGTCCCAGTTCGCGCGGTTCGCCGCGCGCCAGTCGGCCGGGTCCGGGGTGGTCGCCATGCTCCGCAACCTAACCGGCGGGCCGAGGGCCGTCCACCGCATTTCGGCCCGGTGACGGTCCGTCCGGACCGCGCTCCAGACGGACCGTCACCATGCTGTCGCGGGAGGCGGAGAGGCTCTAGATGCCGAACGGTGCGGCCCAGCGGACCAGGCCGGACGGGAGCGGGTGGCGGTCGTCCAGGGCGAGCGCCATCCAGGCCTCGTCGGGCTCGTCGATGCTCAGGCGGATGCCGTGGGCGGAGGCCCGGACGAAGCCGAACCGCGGGTAGTACGTCGGGTGCCCGAGCAGGACGACGAACCGCTCGCCCATGCTCCGGGCGGCGTCGAGTCCGGCGCGCACGGCCGCGGACCCGGCGCCCGACAGCTGGTGGTCCGGGTGCACCGACACCGGTCCCATCGCCAGCGCCGGGACGTCCCCGATGAAGGCGCGGGTCAGCACGACGTGCCCGACGGGCGTGCCGGCGGGGTCGGCCGGGTCGGTGGCCACGACGGAGAGGCCGTCGATCCAGGCCTCGTCCCGGCGCAGCCCGTCGAGGAGGTCGGCCTCGTGGAGCCGCCCGAACGCCGCGAGCGTCAGCGCCCGGACGGTCGGAACGTCCGCAGCGGTCTCGGCGCGGGTGAGCCAGGAACGGGCGTGGGCGGAGGAAGTGGAACGCATGGTGAAACCCTTCGAGGAAGGGCCCCGGCGCACCGCGGGCACGACAGCGCGTGGTGGGTGCGGAAAGGTCAGACCAGGGCCCGGGAACGGAGAACGGCCGTCCGGTCGCCGCGCGGCATCGCCGGCGCAGCGGATCTCACCGCGGCCACGATCTCACCTTCCCCGTCTCTCTCGGTCTCCGGTCGCACAGGAACGGCCCGACCGTAACACGGCCGCGGAACGGGGCGCACGGGATTCTCCGGGTCGGCGGTGCGGCCGGCCCGCCGGGGCTGCGCCCTGGGCCGTGGGCATCAGCGGAACCGCTCGACGAACCGGCGCTGCCAGGGCGTCTCGACGGCGCGCCGGTCGTAGTGCTCCCGGACGTACGCCACCGCCTCGCCGGCCGGCACGCCGTCCAGGACGGCCAGGCAGGCGAGTGCCGTTCCGGTCCGGCCGCGGCCGCCGGCGCAGGCGAGCTCCACCCGCTGCCGGGCCGACCGTTCCCAGGCGTCGCGCAGGGCCGCGGCGGCCCCGACCGGGTCGGCGGGCAAGCGGAAGTCCGGCCAGCGGAGCCAACGGCTCTCCCACGGCGGGTCGGCGGGGCGGCGGCTCGTCAGGTAGAGGCCGAAGTCCGGCCGGGGCCCGGGCGGCGGCGGTCGGCGCAGGCCGCGCCCCCGGACCAGCCGGCCGGAGGGCAGCGGCATCACCCCGGGTGCTGCCGGGTCCCAGGGGGTGCCGGGGGCGCTCACGCGGCGGGTCCGGCGTCCGCGGCGACCGTGACCGCCGAGGCGAACCACTCCGCGCAGGCGGTCAGCCGGGCGGCCACCTCCGCGGAGTCGGCCCCGGTCACCACGACGTCCCCGGCGCGGTCGAAGGACTTCACGGCGGGCCTGGAGAGCTCGCCGGGGAGCAGCTTCACGGTGGCGTCGACGACGCCGGGCCGGGTGCGGAGCTCGTCCGGAGAAGGCACCGAGCGCACCAGTCCGGCCGGGGCGGTGAGGAAGGCCCAGCCGAACGAGCCGCCGGCGGTCCGCGCCACCTCGGGTGCCGGCGCGCCCAGCGTCGCGGCGGCCCAGTGCCGGTGCAGGTCGCCGCCGAACGCCCGGCGGGTGACCTCGTCGATCCGTCCGCCGCCGACCCGGCCGCCGCACTCGCCGAAGACCAGCGAGCCGTCGGGCTGCTCGAACACCTCGATGTGGAACACGCCGTCGGCATGGCCCAGGGCGGCGAGCACCCGCTCGACCAGCGCGTGGGCCCGCGCGTACAGCTCCGGCTGTTCCGCGGCGGTGAGGGAGACCGAGCCCACCAGCGCCCCGCTGTGCACGTCGATCACGTTGCGGAGGTAGCGGGAGGCGCCCAGCAGCCGTATCCGCCCGTCGCGCACGACGCCGTCCAGGTGCAGCTCGGCTCCGGGGACGAACTCCTCGACCAGCCAGGGGCCGACCGCGGCGGAGGCGGCCCAGGCCCGGGCCGCCTCGGGCGAGGCCAGCCGGGCGGTGTTCCGTGCCCCGGCACCCGCCAGCGGCTTGACCACGACGGGGAACCCGCCGACCCGCAGGGCCGCCTGCTCGACGCCCGACGGGTCGTCGAAGGCCTCGCACCGGGCGGTGGCGACGCCGGCCGCGCGGACGCGCTCCTTCTGCACGAACTTGTCCCGGAGCGCGATCGCGACCGCGACCGGGAGGGAGCGGACGCCACCGATCGCGCCGATGGCGGCGGCGGCCACGAGCGAGTACTCCTGGCCGCTGGTGACGAGGTCGAAGCCGCCCGGGGAGAGCCCGGCCCGCCCCAGCGCGAAGAGCACCGACTCGACGTCACCGGCCTGGTCGGCCACCACGATCCCGGCGTCCGTGCCGCTGCGGGCCCGCTCCGCATCGGTCGCGCTGACCGCGCAGACGACCGAGCAGCCCTCCGCCCGGAGGGCCTCGATCGCCACCGGCTTCCATCCGACCAGGAGGGCGCGGGGCGGTGGTGTGGTGCTGGGCAACGGACTCTCCGGAACATCGGGATCGGTTTTCGAAGAGTCTGCACAACGGGGTCGGCAACGGTCAACGGCCGAATCGACGGGAACCGATCGGACCCGACGCGGCGTCAACTCCATTCGGAATTCAGTGAAATAGGCGGCGTTCCGGTCACTTGCCGGTCGGTGGGCGGTCCACTAGGGTGGGCCGCTGTCACGGGGGTGTGCACGGCGACGGGGGTTCGGGCCGGTGGGAATTGTCGCTCGTATCGCGGCGGAGGTCGTCCCGGCAAAGCGCGGAAGCCGCATGCTGGTCGCCGGGGCGCTGGTCGACTCGTTCGGCAACGGGCTTTTCCTGGCCGCGTCCACGCTTTACTTCGTGGGCGTGCTGCGATTTCCCGCGGCCCAGGTCGCGACGACCCTTTCGGTCGCCGCCGTTTTCGGCCTGCTCAGTCCGTTGCCGCTGGGGCACGTCGCCGACCGGTGGGGCGTCGTCCGCACCTACGTCGCGCTGATGTGCCTGCGCGGCGCGGGATTCGCCGCCTACGCGCTGATCCACGGCTTCGCCGGGTACGCCGTTCTCACCTGTGCACTGCTCGCGGCCGAGCGTGCCTGTTCGCCGCTGCTCCAGGTGATCGTCTCCGGCGTGGCCGGGCAGGAGGAGCGCACCCGTACCCTGGCCTCGATCCGGGCGGTGCGCAACGCGGGCCTCACCGGTGGGCTGCTGGTGGCCGGGCTCGTGCTCGGTCTGCACGTGACCGCCGCGTTCCAGGCCGTGTTCCTGGTGGACGCGGTGTCCTTCCTGGTGATCGCCTGGATGGCGCTGTGGGCGGTCCGGGCCTCGGACGGGATCCCGACGGCGCCCGCCGCGGACGTGCGGTCCGGCGCCGCGCCGTACCGCGACCCGCGGTTCATGGTGTTCACCGTCTCCAACGGCGTGCTCTCGCTCTTCGACTCGCTGATCGTCGTCCTGCTGCCGATCTGGGTGGTGCAGCGCACCGAGCTGCCCCACGCCTGGCTCTCCGTCCTGCTCGCCGTCAACACCGTCCTCACGGTCCTGCTCCAGGCGTGGGTGCACCGCTTCGCGACGGGCGTCGAGGGCTCCGTGCGGCTGCTGAAGGCCACGGCGCTGTCGCTGGTGGTCGGCTGCGGGCTGTTCGCCGTCGCCGAGCGGGTGCCGGTGTGGGTCTGCCTGGTCTGCACGACCGGCGCGGTGGTGGCGGTGACGGTCGGCGAGAACCTGCAGTCGGTGGCGGGTTGGGAGCTCTCCTACGTGCTTGCGCCGGCCGCGGCCAGGGCGCGCTATCTGGCCACCTTCAGCATGGGGATGACGGCCCAGCGGATCGTCGGGCCGACCCTCCTGGTGTCGGCCCTGCTCCCGCTGGGGTTCTGGGCCTGGGCGGTCCTCGCGGCGCTGTTCGCGGCGGCGTCGGCCGGCGCGGTGTGGTCCGGGAGGCCGGAGCCGGCCGCTGAGGGAGCACCCGCGGACGGGGCGGCTCCGGCGGCTGGGGACCGGTCGGCGGCCGAGCAGGCCGCTTCGCACTCGAAGTAGTCCCGGAACCGCCGCCCCGCCCCCTCCGAATTGGCTGTGACGCAGCCGACGATTGACACCGATCGGGTCCGACCGGTACGTACCGACCCGTGTCTGGCGAAGCGTCAATTCGCCTTCGGGGAACCGTTGACACGCCAGTTCAGGGGCCGTTAGCGTGGCGCCGCGTCGCCGAGTGGAGCCGGGGGGTTTGCGTGATGACGCCGATGGAGTCGACGCCGAATTGGCCCGGCTCGTCGCGTGATTGAGGACGGTGCCGAATCACGGGCACCGGACCGGATGTCGTCCCGTGGGGGCGGGCGACACGTCCAGCTGTTTCCTGATTACCGATTGCCTGTCAGAAGCCGGGTACCGGCGGCCGGGTGTGCATTCACGCGGTCCGGCCGCGCCCGGTCCGCACGTCCTTCCGCCGGGCCCCGTCACGGGTACTCCCGGCATCCTCCGCCGGTCGGAGGAAAGCTATTTGACGCCACGTCACACCGAGAGTGAATTGCCGGCATCATGGCCAAGATCACCTATGTTGAACCCGATGGATCCCGGTCCGTGCTGGACGTGCCGGTCGGCGTGACCGTCATGGACGCCGCGGTCGAGGAGGGAATCGACGGCATCGTCGGCCAGTGCGGCGGACGCATGGTCTGCGCGACCTGCCACGTGTTCGTCGAGGAGGTCGAGGGGGAGTCGCCGCCCGAGCCCGACGACGACGAGGACGAGATGCTCGACTACACCGCCGTGGAGCGCCGCCCGGAGAGCCGTCTGAGCTGCCAGCTGACCGTCGGCGACGGGCTCGGCGCCCTGGTCGTCCGACTGCCGGAAAGCCAGACCTGAGGCAGCACGACAAGCGAGGAACCATGCCCACCACACCCATGACCACACCGGACGCAGCGGTCGCGCCCGACCTTCCGGCGAGCGCCGGGAGACCGGCCGCCGCCGGGGCACCGGAGACCGCCCCGTTCGCCCACTTCCCCTCCGACGTCCTGCGGGAGGCCCTCCACGGCCTTCCGCCGCAGGCCCTGGACTCCTTCCTGGACTCCTGGAACGACCTGCCGGCCGACGAGTACCTCGGGACCGATCGGCCCTACCGCTTCCGCCGGTACGGCAGGTTCCGGCTGCTGGACGACGGTCTGGAGCCGCTGCCGCACGGCACGTTCCTCCAGGACCGGGCGGTGAACAGCCTCGTCGGCGGAGTGCCCCGGCTGTTCGCGCCGCTGCACGACGCCGTCGCCGCCGGCCCGGCGCTGCGCGCCGTCGTGCGGGCCTTCCGGGAGCGCCTGCCCGGCCCCCGGCACACCGTCGACACCTGCGGCGTCCACCAGATCCGGGTGGTCGCCCTGCCCGACGCCGAGGGCGACCCGGCGCCGGAGGGTGTCCACCAGGACGGCCACAGCTACGTCGCCCAGGTGCTCATCCGCCGCGAGGGGGTGGAGGGCGCGCAGTCGCGCCTGTACGACCTCGACCGGCGCGAGATCCACCGGGCCGTGCTCACCGACCCGCTGGAGTCGATCGTCCTCGACGACCGCCGGGTCCTGCACGACGTCTCGCCGATCACCTCCGCCCCCGGTGCCGCCATCGGCGTCCGGGACATGCTGCTCGTCGACTTCTTCGCCAGCTTCGACTCCACGAAAGAGGTAGCCCTGTGACCGACATCCTCGACAGCAAGGCGCTGGTCCGCCCGCGCATCGGGTTCTCCACCAACATCTGGGACAACCCCGCCGAGATCGTTGAGCACATGGAGTTCCTGGCCGGGCACTTCACCGACATCGAGTTCGAGATCGCCGAGGAGGCGCAGGAGGTCCTCTTCGGGGCGACCGCGCCCGAGTACGAGAAGATCGTCGACGGCATGCGTTCCGTCATCGCGACCCACGGCCTGGACGTGTCGGTGCACGCGGCCTGGTACGGGCCGCACACCGACCTGGTGTCGCCGGACGAGGACGAGCGCGCGGAGTCGGTCAACTACCTGCGGCGCGCCGTGCACTTCGCCGCCGACCTCGGCGTGGAGCGGGTCACCTACCACCCGGGCTACATGTCCCGCCGCAGCAACGACGTGCTGCTCGACGTGCTGCGCTCCTCGCTGGACAAGGTGCAGCCGCTGATCGCCAGCACGGGCATCCAGCTCTGCATCGAGAACATGGGCGCCAACCGCCCGCGCTACGTGGTCTTCACCCCCGAGGAGCACGTCGAGCTGTGTCGCAGCACCGGCACCTGGCTGACCCTGGACGTGCCGCACCTGGCCACCGTGCACCTGCCGCGCGGCGACTACGACGAGGCGCTGGCGACCGTCGCGCCGTACGTCCAGACGGCCCACATCGCCGACATCAAGGGCGCCGACCACACCCACATCCCGATCGGCGAGGGCGACTTCGACCTGTGGGGATCGCTGGAGAAGCTGGGCGAGTACGGCTTCGGCGGCGCCGCGATCGTCGAGGAGTTCGCCAAGGGCTACAAGCCGGAGGACTACCTGGAGAAGGCCCTGGAGTTCCGCAGCCGCTGGGACGCCGAGGGCGCCCGGCTGCGAGGCGAGGGATGACGGCCTCCCTGGCCGTCGCCGGACCGGCGCGGGCGCGCCGGTCCGGCGCCCCCGCCGCCCCGGCGGCCGGCCTGCTCGCCGCCGTACGCGCCGACGCCGACCGGATCTCCTCCACCGTCAACCTCGCCGCCTTCGAGAACGTGCTCTCCCGCACCGCCGAGCGCATGCTGCACAGCCCCCTGGCGAACCGCTACCTGATCGGCCACGAGCGGGAGCGCCGGGGCATGGACCCGCTGCTGCGCTCCGGTCTGCTGTCGGCCGCCTACCCCGGCGTCGACCGGCTGGAGCAGGCCGCCGTCGAGACGGCCCGGCGGCTGCTCGGCGCCGCCTGGGTGGACTTCCGGCCGCTGTCCGGGCTGCACGCCACGATGTCGGTCTTCGCGCTGCTCACCGAGCCGGGCGGGACGGTCTGGTCCATCGCCCCGGAGAACGGCGGCCACTTCGCGACCGGACCGCTGCTGGAGTCGATGGGCCGGCGCAGCGCCTGCCTCCCGTGGTCCCGCGAGAACGGGACGGTCGACCTCGCGGCCTTCGCGGAGCTCTGGCGCAGGAGCCCGGGCGCCATGGTCTTCCTCGACCACGGCGTGCCGCTGGCGCCGCTGCCGCTGCGGGAGCTGCGGGCGGTCGTCGGCCCCGGCGCCCTGCTGGTGTACGACGCCTCGCACACCCTGGGCCTGGTGGCGGGCGGTGAGTTCCAGGACCCGATCGGCGAGGGTTGCGACATCGTCCAGGGCAACACCCACAAGAGCTTCCCCGGGGCGCACAAGGGCCTGGTCGCCTTCGCCGACGCCGACGCCGGCCGGGACTTCTCCGACCGCCTGGGGATGTCCCTGATCTCGTCCCAGCAGACCGGGCCGACCCTCGCCAACTACGTGACCACGCTGGAGATGGGCGTGCACGCCGCGGGGTACGCGCGGGACATGCTGGCGAACCGGGCCGCGCTGGCCCACGCGCTGGGCGAATCGGGCTTCGCCGTGTACCGCCCGCCGGGGCGGGAGCAGGAGAGCGCGAGCCACGTCCTCCTGGTCGAGGCGCCGGAGCGCCCGGGGCGGCCGGGCGGCTACGAGCTCGCCGGCGCACTGATGCGGGCCGGGCTGATGCTCAACGCCCGACCGGTGGAGGGGCGGGTCGTGCTGCGGCTGGGGGTCCAGGAAGTGACCCGCCGGGGCATGGGGCCCGCCGAGATGTGGCGACTGGCGGACCTTATGGCGCGCGCCGCGGCCGGGGGCGCGGCGCGCGAGACGGCCGACGAGGTGGCCGTCCTGGCCGGCTCGTTCGCCTCGGTGGCCTACGGATTCGACGACGCGGACGCGATGGAGGTCGCCCGATGACCGCACAGGACCTGGTGCTCTTCCTCGGCAACGCCCGGTACGGCGAGTTCGAGCCGCTCCGGGACGCCGGCTACCGGGTCGGGCTGATCCGCGACGTGCGCTCGCACGGCTGGTGCGCCGACGACGGGGCCTTCGACGTGGTTGTCCCGTGGGATCCCGCCGAGGGCGTCGAGCCGCTCGCCGCCCGGCTCGGCGAGGAGCCCGGGGTCTGCGTGCTCAACCTGCGCGAGGCGTACGTCGAGCCCTACGCGCGGCTGCTGACGGTGCTCGGGCTGCCCGCGCTGCCGGAGGCGGAGGTCGCGGGCCTGCGCTCGAAGGAGCTGATGCGCCGGCTCTTCACCGAGCGGATCGGCCCGGACAGCACCGGACGGTTCGGCCCGGCCGAGTCGGTGCAGGACGTCCTGGACTTCGGCGAGGCGCACGGGTGGCCGGTCGTGGTCAAGCCGGCGGCGCTGTACTCCAGTCTCTTCGTGCTCACCGTGCCCGGCCCGGAGGCCGCGGCCGAGACCTTCGAGCACATCCGCGGGGGCGTGGCCGACCACGTGCGGGGCAAGGGACTGCCCGAGCGGTTCACGGCCCTGCAGGTCGAGGAGTTCCTGGCCGGCAGCAACCACTCGGTCGACCTCGTGGTCGACCGCGACGGCACGCCGTGGCCCAGCCCGGTCGTCGACGTCCTCACCGGGGCGGATCTGGGCGGCGACGACTTCCACCACTTCGCCCGCTTCGCTCCCAGCCTGGCGGGAGAGGAGCACAGGCGGACGATGGCCGAGCTCGCGGTCGCCGCCGTGCGGGCCATGGGGCTGCGACTGTGCGCCGCGCACGTGGAGTTCATCCTCACCGCCAAGGGGCCCCGGCTCCTGGAGGTCGGTGTCCGGCCCGGGGGCCACCGGGCCCGGGTGCTCCACCAGGCCCACGGGATCTCCTTCATGGCCGCCTATGCGGCGGTGCTGCGCGGTGAGCGGCCGGACCTCGAGGCCCGCTTCGACCGGCCCTTCGGCATCGTCACCCCGTTCCCGCGCGTCACCGGCGTCTTCACCGGGCTGAACGGGTTCGACCGGGTCACCGCCCTGCCGACGTACGCCCGGCACAGCCTCTACCACGCGCCCGGGGTGATCGCCGGAACGGCGGCGGAGGGCCACTGGCAGGTCCTCTCCGCCGAGCTGACCGCCGAGGGCGCGGACGACCTGCAGCGGGACATCGGGGCGGTCTGGGAGATGGCCGACCTCGTGCTGACCCGCCCGCAGGGAGGAGCCGCGGAGCGCCGACGCGACCGGCCGCACCTCCTGGTCGTCGGCGGCAAGGACTCCGGCTTCCGTTCGATGGCCGAGCTCGACGCGCGGATCACGCTCCTGCAGCAACGCGCCAACCTGAGCGACCTCCAGCGGGAGCGGGCGGACGGGCTGTTCGTCCAGGAGGAGCTGGACGGCGCCTGGGCCCGCTCGCTGGCCGAGCAGCTGCACGGGGCGGGCACCCCCTTCGACGCCGTGGTCTCCTTCGCCGAGCCGCACCTGCTCACCGCCGCCCTGATCGGGGAGAGCCTGGGCATCGCGCACAACCCGGTGCCGGCCGTCGAGCGCAGCCGGGACAAGACCCGGATGCGCGCACTGCTGGCCGAGCACGGCCTGCCGTCCGTGCGCTACCGGCCCTGCGGCGCGGCCGACGAGGCGGCCCGCTTCCAGCGGGAGCTCGACGCCCCCGTCATCGTCAAGCCCGCCGACGGTTCCGGCAGCCGCGGCGTGACGCTGGCCCGCGGCCCCGAGGAGGCGGCCGAGGCGTGGCGGCGGGCCGCGGCGGCCGGCGGCGCGGTGATCGCCGAGGAGTTCGTCACCGGACGGGAGCTGAGCGTCGAGACGCTCACCCTGGACGGCAAGCACGAGCTGGTGGCGGTCACCGAGAAGATCACCTCGGGCGCGCCCTCCTTCGTCGAGACCGGTCACCAGCTCCCGGCCGCCCTCGACGCCGCAGCGACCCAGGCCGTCGAGGAGACGGTCGTCGCGCTGCTCGAAGCGCTGGGCCACCGCTGGGGGCCCGCCCACACCGAGGTGATGCTGCGGTCGGACGGCTCGCCGGTCGTGATCGAGACCCAGACCCGCTTCGGCGGGGACCAGATCTGGGAGATGGTGGAGCTGGTCACCGGTGTGCCGCTGGCCGCCGCCACGGCCGCCGGGATGCTCGGCCTCGACGGCCGGTTCCGCCGCACGCCGGCCGGGGGCGGCGCCGCCATCCGGTTCTTCGCCCATGAGAACGTCGAGGTCCTCGCCGTCGACGGGATCGACGCCGCCCGGGAGCTCCCCGGTGTCGTCACCGTGAAGGCCGCGGCGCAGCCCGGCCGCCGGCTCGGCCCGCTGACCGGGTCCGGCAGCCGCCAGGGGTACGTCCTGGCCGTGGGCGCCGACCGCGGGCAGGCCGTCGCCAGGGCGGAGGCGGCGTGGCAGGCCGTCGACTTCCGGCTCGCCCCGGTGACCGACGGCGGGGCGCACCCGACGTCCTGACGCGGAAGGGGCCGGCGCCGCCCGGGCAGTGTTCCGTCCGGGCGGCGCCGCCACCGGCCCGGTCCGCGGGCGGTGGTCAGGTTCGGGAAGGCGCTGCGCACCCGCCGGTGTCCGCCCGCCGCGTCGGGATCAACTGCGGCGCCTGCACGTGTTCCTGACGTTCGATCGGTAGGGTCGGGTGCCATGACCGAACTGAGCGGACTCCCGCAGGGCGGGGTGCCGGCCGCCGGACGGCTGGCCGGCAAGGTGTGCGTGGTGACGGGTGCGGCGAGCGGTATCGGACGGGCCGTCGCCGAGCGCTTCGCCGCCGAGGGGGCGGCGGTCGTGGCGACCGACGTCGACCGGGACGGCCTGGGGCGGCTGGCGGACGCGCTGCCCCGGGCCGTCACCACGGTGGTCGGCGACGTCTCGCGGGACGACGACGCCCGCCGCATGATCGAGGCCGCCGTCGAGCGGCACGGCCGGCTCGACGTCCTGGTGGCGAACGCGGGCGTGATCCCGCTGATGGAGATCACCGAGGCGGGCGCCGAGGACTGGGACCGGGTGATGGCGGTGGACGGCCGCGGGATGTTCCTGACCTGCAAGTACGCCGTGGAGGCGATGGTCCGGGCGGAGGGACCGGGCGCCGCCGGGCACGGCGGTGCCGGCGGCGCGATCGTCTGTGTCTCCTCGATCTCCGGCGAGGCGGGCCAGCGCGGCCAGGCGGTCTACGGGCCGGCCAAGTTCGTCGCGTCGGGGCTGACCAAGCACCTCGCCGTGGAGTGGGCCTCCCGCGGCATCCGGGTCAACGCGGTGGCTCCCGGGACCATCACCACCGAGCGCGTCCGCCGGCTCCAGGACGAGCCGGGCGGCCCCGAGTACCTGGCGGCGATCGAGAAGCTGCACCCCATGGGGCGGTTGGGCGACCCCGCCGAGGTGGCCGCGGCAGTGCTCTTCCTGGCCTCCGACGACGCCTCGTTCATCACCGGCGCCGTCCTGCCGGTGGACGGCGGCTACCTGGCCCAGTAGCGGCGGCCGGTCCTCCGGTCCGCCGGTCCGCGGAGCCGCATGGCGCGTCAGGTCCGGGGCGGCCTGCCGCCCAGGACCTCGGCGAGGGCGGACACCCCGGCCGCCGCGTGGCCCGTGGCGACCGCCCGTTCGGTGACGGCGAGCGCGGCGTCGAGGACGCCGGTGTCCAGACCCCGGGCACGGGCGGTGTGGGCGACGTGGGCCAGCCCGGCGGCGGCGGAGGCCACGTTGCTCCGGTCACCGGGGTGATCGCCCGTGTCCACGCACTGGGCGTACCCGTCGATGAGGGCGGGCAGGATCCGCGGCAACCCCTGGGCGTAGGGGGCGAGCCGGGTGGCGGCGATGCCCTCGGCGCGGGCCAGCGCGAAGGCGTGCAGGCAGCCGTGCACGGTGGTCCAGAAGAGGTCGAGCAGCGCGGCGTCGTAGGCTGCCGCCCGACCGGGGTCGGTGCCCAGGTGGTCGACGGTGCCGGCGAGGGCCGCCAGCGTCGGCCGGTGGGAGTGGAACGGCTCCGCGTCACCACTGCAGACGATCACTCCGTTCGGTCCGCCGATGGTCGCGGTGGGGGTGAGGATCGCCGCGTTGAGCAGTCGCACGTCGTGCTCGGCGGCCCATGCCGCGGTCTCGCGGGCCTGGTCGGGAGCGACGGAGGTGGCGCTGACCAGGGTCCGTCCCCGCAGGGCGTCGGCGATGCCTGCGCGGACCGCCGTGACGGCGTCGTGGTCGCGGACGCAGAGCAGCGTGAGCGGGCTGGCCGCCACCGCCTCGGCGGCGTCGGCGGCGGTTCCGGCACCGTTGGCGAGCAACTCGGCCTCCCGGCCGGGCGTGCGGTTCCAGACCGTCACGCGGTGGCCCGCCGTGAGCAGGGCCGCCGCCAGCGCCCGGCCCATCGGGCCGAGGCCGAGCACGGTAACGGGAGTGGGGGAATCGGAAGTTGAGGAGGATCGAATCTCGTTCACGGCGGTTACGCTAGACCTTCACGTCGACGTGAGAGTCAAGGACGCGGGGCGGCCGGTGGTGGACCGCCGGGGAGCCGGCCGCCGCGGCCGGTCGCGCCGCGGCCGCTGTTCGAGGCAGTCGGGAGGAATCGCGTTGCGGATCGGAGAACTGGCCCGGCGCACCGGAGTGAGCGCCCGCGCGCTGCGCTACTACGAGGAGCAGGGCCTGCTCAGCCCCGAACGCCGGCCCAGCGGTTACCGCGAGTACGGCGAGCACGACGTGCGCGCCGTCCACGGCATCCGCACCCTGCTCGCGGCGGGCCTGGGCAGCGCGGTGATCGCCGAGATCCTGCCCGGCCTCCCCGGCCCGGGCGAGCGCCGGCCCGGGCCGACCTGCCCCGAGCTCCTCGACGGCCTCGCCGTCGAGCGAGCCCGCATCACCGAGACGATCCGCGAACTGGAGTCCGCCCGGAGCCTGTTGGACGCCATCACGGCGGCGCCGGACCCGGGTGAACTGATCTCCGCCCCGGGCCCGTCGATCGCCACTCCACGGTCCGCTGCGCCTCCGGTTCGGCGGGCTCGCCGGAGAAGCTGACCTCGCCGCGGTGCAGCACGTGGACGACGGCCGCCCCGGCCAGGCCGAGCGGCAGGGACTGTGCGGTGAGGACGACCGTCCGCCCCCCGGTCGCGGCCAGCGCGAGCAGGTGCGCGTGGAGCCGGGCGGTGACGGCCGGCGCCAGCCCGCGGTCCGGTTCGTCGAGCAGCAGGAGCCGCGGACCGGTGCTCAACGCCCTAGCCAAGGCCACGAGTTGCTGCTGTCCGCCGGAGAGCGTACCGGCCGGGCGGGGGAGCAGAGCGGCCAGTTCGGGGAAGAGCTCCAGCACCTCGTCCGTCGCTGCGGGCGCGGGGGCCGGCCCGCCGCCGCCCCGGGCGAGGCCGAGGTGTTCGGCCACCGTGAGCGAGGCGAACACCGCCCGCTCGGCCGGCACCAGCGCCAGCCCCAGCCGCACCCGCCGGTGGGCGGAGAGTGCGGTGACGTCCCGCCCCTGCCACTCCACCCACCCGGCGGCCAGGCGCACCACCCCGGCCAGCGCGTGCAGCGCGCTGGTCCGGCCGGCTCCGTTGCGGCCGAGCAGGACCGTCACCGCCCCGGCGGGGAAGGCGAGGTCCACGCCGTGCAGCGCTTCGAGCGGGCCGTAGCGGACCCGGGCGGCGTGCAGGGCGGCTTCGACGGTCACGGGTGCGGGTCGCCTCCCCGCCGGTCCCGCCCCCAGGCCCGGGCGACCCGGGCGTCGGTGAGCACGGCGCCGGCCGGGCCGTGGGCCACCACCCGGCCGTCGGCCATCGCGTAGACGGCGTCGGCGAGTTCGGCGACCAGGTCGGGATCGTGCTCGACCAGGAGCAGCGCCATGCCCCGGTCGGCCAGCCCGCGCAGGACGGCGACCAGCCGGGCGGTCTGCGCCGTGTCCAGCCCGGCCGCCGGCTCGTCGAGCAGCAGGACGCGCGGGTCGCCGGCCAGGGCACGGGCGAGCTCGACCAGGCGCAGCACCCCGGTCGGCTGCTCGCCGGCCGGCTGTGCGGCGAGCTCCTGGAGGCCGACCAGGGCCAGGGCGCGTCCGGCTGCCGCGTCCACCGCGCGGGCGTCCCGCCGGGCGCCGGGCCGCTGCTCGGCGCCGACCCGGACGTTGTCCGCGACCGAGAGGGTCGGGAAGACGGCGATCTGCTGGAACGTCCGGGCCAGGCCGATCCGCACCCGGGCGTGGGCCGGCAGCCGGGTCACCTCGCGGCCGCCCAGGAGCACCCGGCCGGCGTCCGGGCGGACCGTCCCGGCCAGGCAGTCGAACAGGGTGCTCTTGCCGGCGCCGTTCGGCCCGATCAGGGCGGTGATCCGCCCCGGCGGCGCGGTCAGGTCGACGCTGGCCACGGCCTCGATGCCGCCGTAGCGGCGGACCAGCCCGCGTGCCGTCAGCCGGGCGGCGGCGCCGGGCCGGGCCCCGGCGGCCGGGCGGGCGCCGGGCCGGCTCACGGGTCGGCTCCCGCCGGAGGACCGTCCGCCCGCCGCGCCGCGGCCAGCGCGCGGACCCGCCGCCCCGCCGGGGTGAGCCGTGCGGGCGCGAGCGCCGCCCCGGCGCCCGCCGACGGGGCGCCTGGCCGGTGCTGCGGCCGACGGTCCGCCAGCCGCTCCGCCAGGCCCGCGAGGCCGCCGGGGAGCCGGCCGATCGCCGCCGCGAGCAGCCCCACCGCCACCGCCGACACCCCGGCCGTCGTGCCCGCGTCCAGGCCGGTCAGCAGCGCGGCGGCCAGGACCGCCCCGAGTGCGCTGTCCGCACCGGCCACCACCACCGCCGCGAACCAGAGCAGCCCGCGCACCGGGTCGAACGAAGCGGCGTCGAAGGCCCGCCCGGCCAGGCCCATCAGGCCGCCGCCGAGCGCCGCCAGGGCCGCCCCCGCCACGAAGGCGAACAGCTTGAGCCCGGGGACGTCGACCCCCGCCGCGACCGCGCCCGGCTCGTGGTCGCGCATCGCCGTCAGCGCCCGGCCAAGCCGCCCCCGGTGCAGCCCGTGCACCACCGCCAGGCCCAGCCCCAGCAGCAGCAGTTCGGCGAGGTAGAAGGCCCGGTCGCCGGCCAGGAAGGCGGGCCTGTCCAGGGTGAGCCCGGTGGTCGCGTACGGCTGCTGGAAGACGAACCGGCTCATCGCCGTACCGACGGCGAAGGTGACCAGCGCCAGGGCGAGCCCCCGCCGCCGGATCGCCGGCCAGCCGGTGAGCAGCCCGAGCGGTGCCGTGGCCAGGACGGCGAAGAGCAGCGCGGGCGCGGCCGGCAGCGCCGGCACGCCGGGGATCCGACCCGACATCAGCAGGGCCGTTCCGAGCGAGCCCAGTCCCGCGTACCCGGCCTGGCCGAGCGAGATCTGCCCGCCGTAGCCGGTCACCACCACCACGGAGAGCAGCACGAGGGCCAGCGCCGGCACGAGCAGCGCGCTGCGCAGGTCGTTCCCGCGGAACCCCAGGGGCAGCAGGAGCAGCACCAGGCAGACCGCCCCGGCCGCCCGGCCCCCGACGGCCGCGCCGTCCCGCCCGGCACGGCGGGCGGGCAGCGGGGCCCGGTCGCCGTACTCGCCCGCGATCCCCGGCCCGGCCAGCAGGGCGGTGGCCAGCAGCGCGACCACGAAGAGGTTGGCCTGCAGGGCCTGGACCAGCGGCAGCAGCTGCCCGGACGGGCGCACCCTGGTCAGCTCGGCCTGCGCGATCCCCAGGGCGAGACCGGTGGCCACCGCGACCGGGATGCTGCGCAGCCGCGCCGCCACCGCGACGGCGATGGTCTCCATCACCAGCAGCGGCAGCCCGTACGGGTCGAGCAGCAGGTAGGGGGCGAGGGCGATGCCGACCAGCCCCGCGGTGAGCGAGCCGAACGCCCAACCGGCCGCTGACACCCGGTCGGCGTCCACCCCGGCGAGCCCGGCGAGCCGGCGGTCGTCCACCACGGCGCGCAGGCGGAGGCCGAAGCGGGTGAACCGGGTGATCGCGGCCACCGTGATCCAGAGGACGGCGATGGCGGCGAGCTGCGCCACGGTGTCCGGGCGCAGGCTGTGGCCGCCGGGGAGCGCGATCGGCGTGCCGCCGAAGGGCGACGGCGCACCGCCCAGCGGGGCGCTGCCCCAGACCAGCACCACCAGCCCGATGAGCAGCACGAACACCCCGATCCCGGCCACCGTCGTCTCGGCCACGCCCGCCCCGCGCCGTTGCAGCGGCCGGTAGACCAGGACGTCCAGCAGCACCCCGAGCGCGGGCGAGACCAGCAGCAGGCAGCACGCGACGGCCGGCCAGACCGGCCACTGCCGGACGACGACGAGGTCGCGCAGCAGGTAGGCGACGAGCATGGCCTGGGCGCCCTGGGCGATGTTGAGCACGCCGGTGGCCCGGTGGCAGACCACCAGGCCGATGCCGCTCAGGGCGGCCGCGCTGCCGACGGTGAGCCCGGCGAGGGCGAGGTCGACGGTAAGGCCGAGGGAGTCGAGGGCGGGGACGTCCGGCACGGGGACCGCCGCCTCAGCCGGCCGGTGGGGCGGACTCGCCCGGACGGGTGGGGCGGGGGTGCCCGGCCGGGTCCGGGGCGGAGACGGGGGGCGGGCCGGGGGCGTCGGCGGGGCCGGCGGGGGTGGTGGGGCCGCCGGGCTCGCGGGGCTCGCAGATCCGGCAGGGCGTCAGCCGGCGCACCCGCACGGTGGCCGCGTCGACCGGTTCGGCCCGGGACTTGCCGGCCACCAGCGGGCAGTCCGGGCGGTGGTAGAGCGTTCCCTCGGGCACGGCCAGCAGGACGGTGTCGCGCGGTGCGGCAGTGCCGGTCGCCGGCCGGGCCGCCGGGTCGGCCGGCCCGGCCGCGCTCCCGTCGGGGGGCGCCCCGTCGGCGGGCTCCACCAGGAGGGCGTGCAGCTGCTCCACCCGCAGGTCGGTCAGGTCGGGGCGGCCACCTCCCCGCCGCTCCGGCGGTTCCGGGCGTTCCTGCGCGGGGCCGCGGCACGGGCGGTGGGCGAGCAGAACGGCGCCCGCCACGATCAGGGCCGCGCCCGGGATCGTCGACGACGCCAGGTAGGGGATCTGCTGCTCGGCGAAACTCTCGCCCGACACCCCGTACCAGCCCAGGACGCAGAGTGCGGCGCCCGCGGCCGCGACGATCCAGCCGACCCACTCGCGCGCGTCCCGGACGATCCGCCCCCCGCGCACGCCGGGTCGCCGCAGCCCGGTGCCGCGTCCGCCGGGGTCCCCCGGTGCGGCGCGCCGGTCGATTTCGCCCTCGGATTGCGATTCGTCCATGGATCCGCCTTGATGGTGTCACTTGCGACATTTCCAGCATCGGCCTGGAACAGCATCCGGACACCGGCAGAGCGGGCCGGGTGGACCCCACCCGCCGCCGTCGAGAGGAACACCATGCACGTGAGGAAGAGCGACGCCCACGACACTCACGACGCCGACGACCCCCACGGCGCTCCGGTCCGGCACGGCGTTCCGGTCCGGCAGGGCGCTCCGGTCCGGCACGGCGTCCCGGTCCGGCAGGGCGCTCCGGTCCGGCGCTGGGCGGGCGTCCTGCTGGCCCTGCTGCTGGTGGGCGCGGCGGCCGCGTGCGGCAGCAGCGGGTCCGGCTCCTCGGCGTCCCCCTCGCCGACCCTCCCCACGGCCGCCACCGGCTCGCCGACCGGCAGCGCGGGCGGGACCGGCAGTCCCACCGCCGGGGCCACCGCGCCCGCCGACGTGGCGGCGGCCAAGAGCCAGGTCACCGCCAACTGGGAGAAGTTCTTCGACCCCAACACCTCGATCCCCGACAAGGCCGCGCTGCTCCAGAACGGTGAGGAGCTGCTGCCGGTCCTCCAGGGCTTCTCCCAGGACCCGCGGGTCGGCCAGGTGAAGGCCAGGGTCACCGACGTGAGCTTCAACTCGGCGACCGAGGCCACCGTCACGTACGAGCTCTCCCTCCAGGGCACCGTGGTCGAGCCCAGCGCCACCGGCCAGGCGGTGCTGGAGAACGGCACCTGGAAGGTGTCCCGCGCCAGCCTCTGCGGTCTGCTCACCCAGGCCGGCGGCGCGACCGGCACCCCGATCCCCGGATGCAGCTGACGGCGGGCCTGTTCCCCCGGGCCGCCGACGCGTCCGGTCGTCGGCGGTCCGCCCGCACGGGCCGCCCGGAAGCCGCCGGTCCGGGCCCGGACCGGCCCGGCGCCGCCCGCTGGGCGGGTGCCGCGGGGCCCCGCGCCCGGCGGCCCCGCGCCCGGCGGCCCCGCGCCGCCCGGTTCGCCGCCGGGCTGCTGGCAGCCGTCCTGCTGCTCGCGACCGGCTGCGGGACCCGGCTGCCGGACAGCGCGTTCACCTCCCGCCCCGCCTCCGGCCCGGGCACCTCGTCGGGGGGCAACCCGGCCTCCGACACCGGGGTCACCGCCTCCGAGATCCGGATCGGCATCGTCACCTCGCTGACCAGCCCGGTCGGCAGCGAGGTGTTCAGCGGCCCGCGCTACGGCGCGCTGGCCTTCGTCCAGTCCCTCAACGACCGCGGCGGCCTGCACGGGCGCACCGTCAAGGTGGTCATCTGCGACGACGGCGGCAGCGGCATCGGCAACCAGGACTGCGTCCACCGCCTGATCGACCAGTCGCACGTCTTCGCCTTCGTCTCCGGCAGCGTGCTCGACTACGCGGGCGCCCCGTACGTCAGCGAGAAGGGCGTGCCGGACGTCGGCGGCCAGCCGATCGGCACCGCGTACGACCGCTGGCCGCACCTCTACGAGATCTACGGCAACAGCGCGCCGCGCGACGGGAACGCCGTCGGCTGGAACGGCACGCTGTACCAGACCACGGAGGTGTACCGCTTCTTCAAGGAGCGGCTGGGCGCGCGCAGCGCCGCCGTCGTCGCCTACAACCAGGCCGACTCGGCGCGCTACGCTGCGCAGCTGCGGGACGGCCTGGAGGCGGAGGGCTACAAGGTGCTGACCCAGACGGTCGACTTCGCGCTGCCGAACTTCCAGGCGGTGGCCGCCGCCGTCCGCGCGGACGGCTCGCAGCTGCTCTTCGACGCGATGGACACCCGGGGCAACGCGGCGCTCTGCCGGGCGCTGGACGACGCGGGCGTGCGGGTCGAGGCGAAGGTGACCAACGTGCAGAACTGGTCCGAGACCGTCCGCCGGGACTACCAGGCCTCGCCCACCTGCCGGAACGTGCTCTGGGCCACCTCGTCCAGCCTCGGCTACGAGGCCGTCGACCACCCGCCGGTGGCCCAGTTCCGCGCCGCGATGGCCAGGTACTACCCCGACCGCGAGCCGCTGCTCTCGGCCTGGGAGCTGGAGGGCTGGGCGGGCGCCCAGTGGCTGACCGACGCGATGGACTCCTGCGGGGCCGACCTCACCCGGGCCTGCGTGGAGCGGTTCATGAACCGCCCGGAACCGTACGACGCGCACGGGCTGATCCTGCCCGCCTCCTTCGTCCCGCAGCCCCCGCCGAGCGGGCCGGCCCGGGCCTGCCTGAACGCGGCCCGCTGGCAGGACTCCGCGCAGGGCGGCCGGGGCGGCTGGGTCACCCAGGTGGCGTCGATGACCTCCAACTGCTTCGAGGTGCCGCAGCTGCCGTACCGGCCGTGACGCGGGCCGCCCGGCCCGCCGTGCCCGGCCCGCGGTGCCCGGCCCGCCGAGCGGCCTCAGCCGCGGCGGGGGAGCCGCTCGACCAGGACCATCGCCGCGTCGTCGTCCAGCCGGCCGCCGACGTGGGCGAGCAGGTCGCGGCGGAGGCGGTTCAGCAGGACCTGCGGGCGTTCGGAGCGCCAGGCGGCGACGCGTTCGGTGAGCGGGTAGAAACGCCGCTGCGGGTCACGGGCCTCGATCACACCGTCGGTGTAGATCAGCAGCCGGTCGCCGGGCAGGAACGGGAAGACCTCCACCTCGTACTTGACGGGGGCGAGCTCGCCGAGCCCGAGCGGCGGAGCCGGGTGGCGCGAGTTCAGGACGGTGATGCCGTCGGCGTTCAGGAGCATGGGGGGCGGGTGACCGCAGTCGATGAGACGCAGCACCGAGTCGTCGTCCGGGATGTCCAGGATGACGGCGGTGATGAAGGACTCGCCGCGGTCGTCCGCGGCGGCGTCGCCGTCGCCGTCCCGGCCGGACCCGTCCCGGCCGAGGCGGGCGGCGGACTCCGCGCTGCGCTGCAGCCCGCGGCCCGGCTTCTCCGGGCTCGGGTCCGACCCGCGGTCAGGGCTCCGTCGCGGGCCGTGCCCCCGCTCCCGGCCGTGGGCCGCGGCGCCGCCCCGGCCGCCGTCCGGGTACCGGTCCTGGTCACCGAGCTGGGCGAGGTCCCAGCAGACGCTCCCGTCCAGGTAGCCGGCGAGCTCGGGCAGGTCGGCGTGGAGGTGGGCGGCGGCCCGGAAGGCGCCCAGCAGCAGGGCCGCGTCGCCCAGCGAGGAGAGTCCCTTCCCGCGGACGTCGCCGACCAGCAGCCGGGTGCCGCCGGCGGTGCGGGCCGCCGCGTAGAGGTCGCCCCCGACCTGCGCCTCGGCCTCGGCGGCCAGGTAGACGGAGGCGAGGTGGAGCGGCCCGATCCGATCCGGCAGCGGGCGCAGCAGGACGCGCTGGGCCGCCTCGGAGACCGTCCGGACCTGGGCCAGCTCGCGTTCGTGCCGGTCGCGCAGCACGCGCAGGCCGACGATCAGCGCCGAGACGGCGATCAGGGCGCCCAGCTGGGTCTCGTGGTTGGCGGTGGTGATGCCCTCCCGCAGGATCCCGATGACGGTCAGTGCGGCCAGGGAGAGCAGGGCGACGACGGTGGTGGCGCGGGCGCCGGCGAAAGAGGCGGTGATGGCGGGGGCGACGATCAGCAGCGGGCCCAGGTGGATCTGCGAGGGCGCGAGGACGTCGACGATCGAGATCACCGCTATGAGCGCGAGGGGCAGCACCGTCAGCGCGCGGCGGTCGGGCCGCCACGACGGGCGGCGGTCGCGGGGGCGCTGCCGAAGTGGCACCTCTCCTCTGTACACCGTCCGGGCGGTGGGGCGCACTTCGGCGGCCCCGGGCGTGGTCCGGTCGGCCCGGCTCTCCGGCGGGGCCGCCCGGCCCCCGGCGGGCCGCCCCGGGCACGGCGGTGGTCAGCCCTCGGCGCCGTAGCGGGCGAGGTAGTCGGCGAACCGGGCGACGTCCTCGTCCGACCAGTCGGTGAAGCGGGCGGTGAAGGCCGCCCGGCGCTGCTCGTTGGCGTCGCGGAGCAGGGCGAGGCCCGCCTCGGTGGTGCCGAGGATCTGGCCGCGCTGGTCGTCCGGGTCGGTCTCGCGGCGCAGCAGGCCGAGCTTCTCCAGCGCGGTGACCTGTCGGCTCACGGTGGACTTGTCCAGCATGAAGTGGGAGGCGACGTCGGCGGCCCGGCAGCCGCCGCGCTCGTTGATCAGGTCGAGGATGCTGTAGGTGACCAGGGAGAGGTCCGGGTGCAGCTGGCTCGCCTTGTGGCGGGCCCGCCGGGCGAAGGCGGTCAGCTCGCGCTGGATGGTGTCGATCGACGTCTCGCGGCCGGGCACGGCTTCCTACCTCCTCGGAAAATTTGTTGCACTATACAACGTATTTGCCGGGGCCGGCGGCCGGGCCGGGCGGCGACGCCTGCCAGGCGCGGGCGGCCGCGATCCGGCGGGTCGCGCTCGGGTGAGTGGCGAACAGTAGCTCAAGCAGGCGGGGCGGGTCGACGTCCGAGACGTTGGTCACTGCCAGTCTGCGCTGCATCGCGATGAACTGCTCCGCGTCCGACGTGAGTTCGAGGGCGTGTCGGTCCGCCCGGACCTCCACCTCGCGGCTCACCGCGCACTGGACCGGGCCCGACAGCGCGCCCAGCAGGGCCGCGCAGGCGGCCAGCAGCGGCAGCGCCCGCGGATCGGCGGCGTCCGTGACCCCGGCGGCCGACAGCAGGGGGCCCCAGTCGGCCAGCAGCCCGAGCGCCACCACCACGAAGGCCGCCCCCACCGCGCCCAGCACCGTGCCCGTCAGCACGTCCCGGTGCTTCACGTGCCCCAGCTCGTGCGCCACCACCAGCTCCACCTCGCGGGGCTCGGCGCTGGCCAGCAGCGTGTCGTACGCGACGATGCGGCGGGTCGCGCCCAGACCGGACACGTAAGCGTTGAGCGCCGTCGTCCGCCGCGACGCGTCCGCCACCAGGACGTCCCGGACCCGGACGCCGTCCTGCTCGGCGAGCCCGAGCAGGGCGTCGCGCAGCGAGCCGGGCGGCATCGGGGTGAACCGGTTGAACACCGGCTCGACCAGCAGCGGGTAGAGGAAGGAGAGGGCCGCGGTGAGCAGAGCCGCCGCGCCCGCGGCCGGGATCCACCAGTACCGGGGCGACCGGGCGGTCAGTGCGAACAGGCCGAGCGCCACCGGCAGGGCCAGGACCAGGCCGAGCGCCAGGCCGCGCAGCGCGTCCGCGGCCCAGCCGCCCCAGCCCTGCGTCACCAGGCCGAACCGGGCCCGGACGGTGCGGACGCCGGCACCGAACGGCAGCTGCACCGCCTGGCCGAGGACCACCAGTGCGGCCGCCCCGGCCAGCACCTCCGCGGTGCGGGAGCCGCCGAACCAGCCGCCGACCGTGGTCACCAGTGCGGCGCCGGCCGGGGTCAGCCCGAGCAGCAGGGCGAGCGCCAGCCCGGCCAGCCGGCCGCCCAGGGCCCAGGGCAGCTGGGCGCGGCGCAGCGCCCGGCCGCGGGCGCGCTCGGCGGCGGTGAAGTCGCCGGCGGGCGCGGAGGTGGGAGGTGGCGCGGCGCCCGAAGCCGGGCCGGCCGAGTCCGTCATCTGCTGTCGTCACCCGTCATCTGCTCGTCGCCCGTTGCCGGCGGCCGGGGATGGGTCCCGGCGGAGGCCGTTGCCGGTGGGCCGGTCGGTCGCGGTTGCCCGGTCGCGGTCGGTTCGCCCGGGCCGCGGTCGGTAGGTCCGGGACCAGCATGTCACTGCTCGGCCGGGCCGGGGAGGTGGGGCGGTCCGCGCGGACGATCGCGGTCGGGCCGGGCGGCGTGCTTCCCCACGCTGCGCGCCCGCCGGGCGGCGCGCCAGGGCGCGGCGTCCGGGTCGGTGGGAGGCCGGGGCAGAGCCGTCCCGCCGGGCGGTCGAACGCCGTGTGGACGCGGGGCGAAGGAGCCGCGGGGGAGTGGCGTAGGCTGACCGCTCTTGGACCGACCTCGGGGGGAACACTCATGCGCCGTGCCGCGGCCGCCGTCGCACTGCTGCTCGGAATGGTCCCGCTCGCCGCCTGCGGTCCCGACGACCCCGACCCGGCCCCCGCCAAGGCGGCCGACGCAGCCCCGGCGCCCACCGCCGCGCCCACCGGCGCCACCACAACCGCCGCGTCCCCCGGGACCGGCACGCCGAGCGGTGCCGCGGCCGCGCCCCGCCCGGACGGCAGCATCACCGTGGCCTTCGCCGGCGACGTCCACTTCGAGGGCCGGACGGAAGCCCGGCTCGCCGTGAAGGCCCCCGAGCAGGCGCTCGGCCCGATCGCGCAGACGCTGGCCGACGCCGACCTCTCGGTCCTCAACCTGGAGACCGCGATCACCGAGCGCGGCGCCCCCGAGCCGAAGACCTACACCTTCCGCACCTCGCCCAAGGCCCTCGGCGTCCTCAAGGACTCCGGCGTCGACGTCGTCTCGATGGCCAACAACCACGCGGTGGACTTCGGTGCCGACGGCCTCGCCGACACCCTCGCCGCCAAGGAGTCCTCGCCGATCCCGGTCGTCGGCTTCGGCCGCAACGCCAAGGAGGCGTACGCGCCGTACGTCACCACGGTCCGCGGGGTGAAGGTCGCCGTGGTCGCGGCCAGCCAGGTCGAGGACCTCACCAACCAGAAGTGGCGCGCCGGTGCCGACAAGCCGGGCATCGCCTCGGCCCTGGACGTTCCTGCCCTGGTCAAGGCGGTGGAGGCGGCCAAGAAGCAGGCTCCCGCGGTGCTCGTCTACCTGCACTGGGGCGAGGAGGGCAAGGCCTGCCCGACCGGAGCCCAGACCGCCGTCGCGAAGAAGCTCGCGGCGGCCGGCGCCACCGCCGTGGTCGGCACGCACGCCCACACCATGCTCGGCTCGGGCATGCTCGGGAACACCTACGTCGGCTACGGTTTCGGGAACTTCCTCTGGTACGGGACGTCCAACTACGCCTTCTCCAACGAGACCGGCGTCACCACGCTGACCGTCTCCAAGGAGGGGAAGGTCACCGGCGAGAGCTTCGCCCCGGCGACCGTCGACGACCGGGGCGTGCCCGTCCCGCAGACCGGCGCCGCCGCCGAGGCCGCGCTCAAGCGCCGCGACGGCCTGCGCGGCTGTACCGGCCTGGCCCCGGCACCCGCCGCGCACTGACCTCCGCCCGCAGCTCGTCCAGGTCCCGCGTGGTCAGGGCCTCGGCCACCGGCACCCCGCCGCCTCGCACCAGGGCCAGCCGCTCCCGCACCTGACGCGGGGTCCGCGGACGCCACCCGGGGCCGTAGCAGCAGCGCGAGTGGAACGTCACCCCGGCGGCCAGGACCGCCGTCAGCGCCCGCCACCCGGCGTCGTCCCGCTTCCGCGGGACGGCCAGGTCCTGTCCGGCGTCGATCAACTCGCCGCGGCAGTACGGGCACCGGTCCCGCCCGGGGGCGGGACGCCGCTTCCACGACGCCCGGCAGGGCGGGCAGACGAAGTGACGGCGGGTGGTCCGGGGGCGGATGCACATGCGGCCACGGTAGAAGGCCGGCCGTTCCGCGGCACCCGGTTTTCCGGGGCGGTGCCGGTGGCGCCGGACCGCGGCCGCGGCGCCGGGCGCCGCTACAGTGACCCCATGCCGGGCAGCCCGGCCTCCGGGACGGCCCGGACGGGCCGGCGGGCAGGTCCCGGGAGCGCCGCCGAGGAGGCCGTGAGGTGATCGAGGCCGAGCTGAAGGCCGTGGTGCGGGAGCCGCGTGCGGTGCTGCGCCGGCTGGAGGCGGCACACGGGCCGGGGCGCTCCGAGGTGTACCGGGACACCTACTACGACGCGCCGGACGGCGGACTCATGGGCGCCGACCGGGAGCTGCGGATCCGGGTGGTGGAGGGCGCGGACGGGGGGAGCCGCACGCTGCTCACCTACAAGGGCGCCCGGGTGGACGCCGCCTCCGGGTCCAAGCCCGAGCAAGAGACCGAGGTGGCAGACGTCCGGGCCGCGCACGGGATCGTACGCGGCCTCGGGTTCGTCCGGCGGCTCGCGTTCGAGAAGCGCTGCCGCACCTACGCGTTCGGGTACGAGGGCCGGCGGATGCTGGCGACCCTGGTCCGGGTGGCGCGGCTGGACGGGGTCTTCCTGGAGGTGGAGACCGCCGTCGAGGCGGTGGAGGGGCTGCCGGCCGCGCTCGCCGACGTCCGCCGGGTGATGGCCGAACTCGGTGTGGAGGACGGGGACCTCACCACCGAGCTGTACACCGATGCGGTGGCCCGCCAGGAGGGCCGGCCGGACCGCTGAGGTGCGGTGCGGTCCAGGCTCCCCGGCGGCCCGTCCCCGTTTCCTCGGGGGCCGTCCCCGCCTGTCCCCGACGGTCGGCCGGCCCGGGCTCCGGCCTCAGCCCTTGTGGTCGGCCTCGCCGTGCTTCCAGTAGCCCTTCGTCTGCACGTGCTCGCGGGGGAGCGCCCAGTCGGTGAGGAGGTGGCGGCGTACGGCGGCGACGGCACCGGCCTCGCCGGCCAGCCAGGCGTGGGTCCCGGCGGGCACGTCCACGGTGCGGACGGTGTGGGCGAGCAGTCCGCCCTTGGGGTGGGCGGTGCCCGCCCGGGGCAGCCAGGTGGTGGTGAGCTCGGCGGCGGTGTCGACGGGCAGGGCGTCGGCCGGTTCGGCCACCTCGAAGTAGGCGGACACCCTTGTGCCGGCCGGGAGTTGCTCCAGGATGGTGAAGGCGGCGGGCAACGCGCTCTCGTCGGCGGCGAGGAGGACGTGGGCGGCGCCGTCGAAGCCGGGTCGCCGACCGCGCGGGCCGGCCAGCCGGATCGGTTCGCCCGGGCGGGCCCGCGCGGCCCAGCGGGCGGCCGGCCCGTTGCCGTGCAGGACGAAGTCGATGTCCACCTCCCCCTCGGCCGGCCGGTGACGACGGATGGTGTAGGCCCGGGACGCACCGTCCGGGGTCGCCAACTTGACCCACTGGGTGGGGTGTTCGATCGAAAGCCTGGCCAGCTCGGGGCCGGCCAGGGTGAGCCGGAGGAGGGTGGAGGTCAGCGGGGCAACCGCGGTGACCTCGACGTCGAAGGTCGGACGGGGGCGCTTGAACATGGTCGCTCCAGAGCCGGCCCGGGCATGACGCGGGCCGGAGGTGGGAGGGGAAGGGATCAGCGCGCGGGCTGCTGGTCGAGCTGCTGGTCGAGCAGCGCGTCGACGAACGCGGCGTCGAGCGGGCGGCGCAGCACCAGGGCGCGGTGGTAGAGCGGGGCGAGGACGGCGTCGAGGACGGCGGCGGCCCGGTCGTCGTCGGCGAGGCCCAGGCAGCTTCGGACGTGCGCGACGTCCCGGGCACGGAGCTCGTCGAGAAAGCCGCTGTGCAGCAACTCCGCCGTCCGCGGGTCGAGTTGTGCGTGGCCGAGGAGCGCCTGGAGGACCCGGCCGGCCGGCTCCTCGCCGAGGAAGGTCGCGAAGCGGTGGACGTACGCGCGCACGTCCGCGGGGCTTGACGGGTGCTCGGGCCAGCCGAGGGCGGAGCCGGCGTCCAGGACGAGGTTGTCGAAGAGGATGTCGACCTTGGACTTCCACCAGCGGTAGATCGTCTGCTTGGCGACCCCGGCCGCAGCGGCGATGCCCTCGATGGTGAGGCCCTCGAAGCCGTACTCGACCAGGAGGTCGTCCGCGGCGTTCAGCACGGCCAGGCGCGCGGCCTCGCTCCGGCGGCTGCCGGCGCTGCGGCCGCCGACGGCGGTGCTGCCGGCGCTCCGGGCGTTCCCGGTGGCGGGGCTGGGCTGGGCGGCGATGGCTCTGGCGTCCTCGTGGGCGAGCCGTGCGGGGCGTACGGGGTTCGCACGGCGGTCGGGCAGGTCGGTCCGGGCCATCCTCTCACGCCCCGCTCACGACGCCTCGGGGGCACCGGCCGCCGACCGCGCCCGGTGGCGGAGCAGTCCACCCGCGACCACGAGCGCGAGCGCCGCGACCAGCGCGCTGAACGTGACACCGGCCGTGCGCAGGTCGGTGGCCTGGATCAGGACGCCGACGCCGACCACCGGCACCGAGAGCATCGTGTAGAGGACGGCGAAGAAGGTGGAGATCGCCTCGCCGCGCCGCTGCGGTGCGACGCCGTTGTTCACCGTGCCGAGCCCGGTGCCGACGGCGGTGCCGGTGGCGAGACCGTTGACGCAGGCGCCGATCAGCAGCGGCGCCAGCGTGGAGGTGAGCAGTGCGGTGGCGATCAGCGCGGACGCCAGGACCAGGCCGGCGCACGCCATCGGCAGCGCGCGGGGACCGGGCAGCACCCGGGCGAGCAACTGGCCCACGGCGGTGCTGGCGAACGCCAGGCAGACGACCAGGCCGGTGAGCGCGGGGCTGTGCACGTCCAGGACGGTGGCCAGGAAGAGGCCGCTGACCGAGGTCAGCACGCCGAGCACGGCGAAGCCCGAGCCGCCGGTGAGCGCCGCGCGCAGGAAGGCGGGGCGGATGTCGGCCGGGACGCGCAGCCGCTGGAAGCGCAGGCGGAAGCCCGCCGGGGAGCTCACGGTCTCGGGCACGGCCGGGAGGGCGATCAAGGCCACGGCGGTCAGGGCGAGCGTCACCGTCCACGGCAGGCGCAGCGGTGCGTCGGTGTCGACCCAGGTGGTCAGCAGGCCGGAGAGCAGGGTGCCGCCGGCCAGGCCGCCCATGTTGGCGGCGAGCGCGACGGTCTGGGCGCGCAGGCGTCGCTCGGGCGGGGCGAGGTCGAGCAGTGCGGCGGTCGCGGCGCCGGTGATCAGGGCGGCGGCGAGGCCGGAGAGGACGCGGGCGGCGAGCAGCCAGGGCAGTGAGTCGGCGGCCTCGAAGAGTCCGGCGGCGCCGGCGGCGAGCAGCAGGGCGCCGGCCAGGACGGGGCGGCGGCCGATCTCGTCGGAGAGTCGGCCGAGCGTGAGCAGGCCGGCGACGACGCCGAGGGCGTACACCGCGAAGATCACCGTGACGGTGAACGGCGAGAAGCCGAAGGCGTGTTGGTAGAGCGGGTAGAGCGGGGTCGGGACGGTGGTGCCGGCCATGGTCACCCAGAAGGCGAGGGCGACGGCGGCCCGGGCCAGCGGGTCGGTGCGGGGCGGCACGGTGGCCGGGACGGGGGCGCCGGAGGGGGTCGGCGACCCGGGCGGCGTCGGCCCGGCGGCCTCGGGTGCCGGGCCGGTGCGGGGCGGCGGGGTGGTGGTCACAGGACTCCTCGGGAGTGGATCAGCGAAAGTGGACGCAACGTTGCGTCTCCTTACCTCGGTCGGGACGCTAGCACTGGACGCAACGTTGCGTCTACTCTCGTCGGCGTCCCTGGCGCCGGGCCGAGAACGGCTCGGCATGGGCCAGTTGACGGCGTCGCAGGAGCTGCGCGACCCCTCGGCGCGCCCGAACACCTGTGTTAGGTTAGGCTTGCCTAATGTTGCTGGTCGGAGGGGATTTCCTGTGCTGCAGTCGGAATTGGTCGGCACCACCGCCGTGGTGACGGGCGCCGGGCAGGGCATCGGCGCCGCCGTGGTGCGGGCGCTCTCCGCCGCGGGGGCCGCCGTCGCGGCGGTCGACCGCAACCCGGGCCCGCTCGCCGCGCTGGTGGAGGAGCTCGGCGGTTCCGTCCGCCCGTACGTGCTCGACGTCACCGACGCGGCGGCCGTGGAGTCCACCGTGGAGCTGATCGAACGCCGACTCGGCTCGATCGGAGTCCTGGTGAACGTCGCCGGGATCCTGCGGACGTCGCCCGCCGTCGAGCTCTCCGACCAGGACTGGGCGGACACCTTCGCCGTCAACAGCACCGGCGTCTTCCACACCTGCCGGGCGGTCGGCGGCCGGATGGCGGCGCGCGGCTCGGGGTCGATCGTCACCGTCGGGTCCAACGCCGCCGGGGTGCCGCGCGCCGGCATGGCCGCCTACGCGGCCTCCAAGGCGGCGGCCACCATGTTCACCCGCTGTCTGGGCCTGGAGCTGGCCCGCTCCGGCGTGCGCTGCAACATCGTCTCGCCCGGTTCCACCGACACCGAGATGCAGCGCGCGCTCTGGGGCGACGACGCCGAGGCCGCCGAACGGCGGGTCGTCGACGGTGATCCGGCCGGCTGGCGGGTGGGCATCCCGCTCGGCCGGATCGCCCAACCCGCCGACGTCGCGGAGGCGGTGGCCTTCCTGGTCTCCGACCGGGCGCGGCACATCACCATGCACGACCTGTACGTGGACGGCGGTGCCACGCTGCGGGCCTGACCCGCACGGCCGCGGTCCGCGCCAGCGCGGCCCCCGCGGGGCCGCCGCCCCGGGGGCCCGGTCGGCCCGCTCGGTCCGGCCCCGCCGCCCTGCGCTCGGACCGCCCCGCCCGTACCGGGGTCCGGGCTCCGAGCCGGCCCCCACCACCCCACCACCCGCCGGCCGGAGTCACACGCAGCGCCCGGCGGCCATTCGCAGACTGGAGAATCCAGGTGACCACGGTGCACCACGCCCCCGCCGGGACGGACCCCACCGTCATCGGCGCGGCCAGCGGGCTGCTGGGCCAGTACCGGGCCGCGCCCGACGAGGCGTTCTTCGCCTCCCCGACCCGCACGCTGCTCACCGACGGCGTGCACGTCCGGGTGCCGCAGGACGGGCGCCCGCTGCCCGTCCGGGTCACCGACACGCTCGCCCGCGCCCGCCGGGACGGGCTCGAACGACCGCTGGTGGTGGGCGCGGTGGCGTTCGACCACGACAGTCGCGCCGAACTGGCCGTGCCTGCGCGGGTCCGCCGCTGCGGCGCGCTGCGCGACGACCCGCTGATCGCGCTGCCCGCCCCGGCCGCGGACCGGGTCGAGTGGCAGGTCCGGTCCGTCCCCGCCCCGGAGGCCTACGGAGCAGGCGTCGCGGAGGCCGTGCGGCGCCTGCGGGCCGGCGAGCTGGACAAGGTGGTGCTCGCCCGCACGCTGGAGCTGACCGCAGGCCGCCCGCTCGACCTGCCCGCGATCCTCCAGAGACTGGCCCGCCGCGACCCGGGCGGCTACACCTTCGCCCTCCCGGCCGGCTCCGGCCGGACGCTGATCGGCGCCAGCCCCGAGTTGCTGCTCTCCCGCCGCGGCACGGCCGTCCTGGCCAACCCGCTGGCCGGTTCGGTGCCGCGCAGCGCCGACCTCGGGGAGGACGTGCGCCGCGCCGCCGCACTGCTGGAGTCACCCAAGGACCTGCACGAGCACGCCGTCGTGGTCGACGCGATCCGCGCCGCGCTGGCCCCGTACTGCCGGACGCTGGACGTGCCGGCGCGGCCGACCCTGGTCCGCACCGCCGCCATGTGGCACCTCGCCACCACCGTCACCGCCGAGCTGGCCGACCCGGCCGTCTCCGCGCTGGAGCTGGCCACCGCACTGCACCCGACCCCGGCCGTCTGCGGCGCGCCGACGCCGCTGGCGCGCCGCGCGATCGGTGAGATCGAGCCCTTCGACCGCGGCCTCTACGCCGGGATGGTCGGCTGGGGCGACGCGGACGGCGACGGCGAGTGGGTGGTCACCCTGCGCTGCGCCGAGGCGGACGAGCGGACCCTGCGGGTCTACGCGGGGGCGGGTGTCGTCGCCGAGTCCCGCCCCGAGGCCGAACTCGCCGAGACCAGCGCCAAGTTCCGGACCTTCCTGGATGCCGCGGGGGTGCCGCGATGAGCGCCGGGAGCAAGGACCTGACGGGCGCCGGGGCGTTCGGCGAGGTGTCCGGTACGGTGCCGGACGGCGGCGTCGACCCCGCCTCGGCCGCCGACCCGATGGCCGAAGTACTGGCCGGCTTCACCCCCTACCCGGCGGAGTTCGCCGAGCGCTACCGGGCCGCCGGCCACTGGCGCGGCGAGACCTTCGGCCGGATGCTGCGCGAGCGCGCCGCCGCCCACGGCGAGCGCATCGCGATCACCGATCCCGCCGGTCACGTCGGGCCGGGCAGCCCCGACGGGGTCGGCGGCCCGCGCCACTGGAGCTACGCCGAACTCGACCGCCGAGCCGACCGGATGGCCGCCGGCCTGCTCGCCCGGGGTATCGGCCGCGGCGACCGGGTGGTGGTCCAACTCCCCAACGTGGCCGAGTTCTTCGAGGTGGTCTTCGCGCTCTTCCGGATCGGCGCCCTGCCGGTCTTCGCGCTGCCCGCCCACCGCTACACCGAGATCTCCTACTTCTGCTCCTTCACCCGGGCGGCCGGCTATGTGGTCCCGGCCGCCGAGGGCGGCTTCGACTACCGCGGACTGGCCGACCGGATCAAGGCGGAGACCGCGTCGCTGCGGCTGGTGCTGGTCGCCGGCGAGGACCCGGGGGAGCACGTCCGGCTGGCCGACGTGCCGATTGACGGCCCGGGCCCGACCGTCGAACCGCAGCCGGCGGACGTCGCCTTCCTGCAACTGTCCGGCGGCAGCACCGGCGTGCCCAAGCTGATCCCGCGCACCCACGACGACTACATCCACTCGCTGCGCGGCTCGGTGGAGATCTGCGGCCAGGACGAGCGGAGCGTCTACCTCTGCGCGCTGCCGGCCGCGCACAACTTCCCGCTCAGCTCGCCGGGTTCGCTCGGCACGTTGTACGCGGGCGGCCGGGTGGTGCTCTGCCCGCAGCCCGGCCCGGAGACGGCGTTCCCGCTGATCGAGCGCGAGGGCGTGACCATCACCGGCCTCGTGCCGCCGTTGGCACTGCTCTGGCTGGACGCCGCCGAGCGGCGGACGGCGGCGGGGGAGCCGGCCGGGCTGGCGAGCCTGGAGGTGCTGCTGGTCGGCGGCGCCAAGTTCAGCGAGGAGGCGGCCCGCCGGGTCCGGCCGGTGCTGGGCTGCACGCTCCAGCAGGTGTTCGGCATGGCCGAGGGGCTGGTCAACTACACCCGGCTGGACGACCCGGAGGAGGTGATCGTCACCACTCAGGGGCGGCCCATCTCCCCCGACGACGAGGTCCGGGTGGTCGACGACGAGGACCGCGACGTGCCCGACGGCACCACCGGCCACCTGCTCACCCGCGGTCCGTACACCATCCGCGGCTACTGGAACGCGCCCGAGCACAACCGCAGCTCCTTCACCGCGGACGGCTTCTACCGCACCGGCGACCTCGTCCGGCGCACCGCCACCGGTCACCTGGTGGTCGAGGGGCGGGCGAAGGACCAGATCAACCGCGGCGGCGAGAAGGTCGCCGCGGAGGAGATCGAGAACCACCTGCTGGCCCACCCGGCCGTGCACGACGCGGCCGTGGTCTCGATGCCCGACCCCTACCTCGGCGAGCGCACCTGCGCGTACGTGGTGCTGCGCGAGAGCGACCGCGAACGACCCCCGAAGCCGGTCGAGTTGAAGCGGTTCGTGCGACAGCGCGGACTGGCCGACTACAAGGTGCCGGACCGGGTGGAGTTCGTCGACGCGTTCCCCGCCACCGGGATCGGCAAGGTCAGCAAGAAGGACCTGCGGGCCGCCGTCGCGGCCGCCCTCACCACCCCCTGAGACCGAAGGAAGCACCGCCGTGGGCCTGCCCCGCATCCCCTCCTATCCCATGCCCGCCGCCGGCGAGCTCCCCGCCAACCGGGTCGCCTGGACGGTCGACCCGTCGCGCGCCGTGCTGCTGGTGCACGACCTGCAGAACCACTTCCTGGACGCCTTCGACACCGGCGCGGCGCCGGTCACCGAGCTGTTCGCCAACGTCAACCGGCTGCGCGAGCAGGCCGGGCGCCTCGGCATCCCGGTCGTCTACTCGGCGCAGCCCGGCGGCCAGAGCCCGGACCAGCGAGGGCTCCAGCAGGACTTCTGGGGTCCCGGCATCCCGGACGACCCGCGCGCGGCGGCCGTCGCCGACGCCGTCGCCCCGGGCGAGCGGGACGTCCTGCTGACCAAGTGGAAGTACAGCGCCTTCGTCCGCACCGACCTGGCCGAGCTGCTGCGCGCCCAGGGCCGCGACCAGCTGGTGATCACCGGCGTCTACGCGCACATCGGCGTGCAGGCCACCGCCTGCGACGCCTGGATGCGCGACATCGAGGCCTTCGTGGTGGCCGACGCGGTCGCCGACTTCGGCGCGGACGAGCACCGCGCCGCCCTCGCCTGGGTGGCCGGCCGCTGCGGCGTGGTCACCACCGCGGACGCCGTCCTCGGCGCCGCCCGGTCCGGCGACGACGCCGAACCCGAAGCACGTCGAAGGGAAGTGGGGAAGTGACGGGCATGGCCTTCACCGTGGAGCGCATCCGGGCCGAGGTGGCCGACCTGCTGGGCGAGGACCCGGCGGACATCCCGCTGGACGAGAACCTGGTCGACTGGGGCCTGGACTCGGTCCGGCTGATGGCCCTGGCCGAGCGGTGGCGGGCGGACGGCGCCGAGGTGTCCTTCCCGCAGCTGGCCGAGCGGCCGGCCGTGGAGGCCTGGGCCGAGCTGCTGGGCGCGTCCTGATGGACCCGGCCGACGTGCTGACGCCGGGCGAGGCGCCGGTGAAGCGGCCGCCGACCACCGTGGTCGGCCCGGTCGAGGCGCAGGCGGCCCGGACGCCCGAGGCGCCCGCGCTGCTGTTCGCGGACGGCGCGCAGGTGTCGTACGGCGAGCTGAACGCGGGCGCCAACCGGTTGGCGCGGCACCTGGCGGGCCTCGGCGCCCGCCCCGGCGCGGTCGTCGGCCTGGCGCTCGCCCGGCCGGCCGACGTGGTGCCGGCACTGCTGGCGATCGCCAAGTCCGGTGCCGCGTACCTGCCGTTGGACCCGGGAGACGCCCCCGGCCGGCTGGCTTGGCTGTGCGCCGACGCCGAGCCGGTCGCCGTCCTGGGGGAGGGTGTGCCCGGCGCGGTCCGGCCCGGACCGGCCGAGCTGGCGGCCGAGCTGGCCACCGACCCGCCGCGCGCGCTGACGCCGCAGCATCCGCTCTGCCTGGGCTACGGCCCCGGCGGGCGGCCGGCGGGCGTCGCGCTGACCCACGGCGAGGCGGACCGGCGGGTACGCGAGCTGCAGGCCGCCTACCGGCTCGGACCGGGTGACCGCGTGCTGCAGCTGGGTCTGCCGCTCTGGGAGTTCTTCTGGCCGCTGCGGACCGGTGCGGCGCTGGTGCTGGCCGGTCCGGACCGGCCGGCCGACGTGGGCGGGCTGGTCCGGGAGCTGGGCGTCACCGCGCTGCGGGCGGCCCCGGCGGTCCTCGGTGGCCTGCTCCCGGAGCCCGGTCCGGCGCCGGTGCACGTCCTGCTCGGCCGCGACTGACGCGGCGCCGGGGCGGGGCGGTCAGCGGCCGGCCGCGCCCGCGTGGCCGGCCGCGAGGTCGGCCGCCGTCCAGGCCATCCCGACCGCGCCGTCCAGCACGGCGCGATCGGCCTCGGGGGAGACGGCCGCCTCGGCGAAGGCCGGCTCGTGCGGTGCGCAGGCGCCGCCGGTGATGTCCAGCACCGGGTGGATCGCGGGGAGCACGTGCGAGACGTTGCCCATGTCGGTGCAGGCGAACGGCCCGCTCTCGACCGGCTCCGGCCGGCCCAGCGCGCGGGCGTTGGCGCGCCAGAGCGCGAGCAGGCCGGCGTCGCTGCGGAAGTCCAGGTAGTCCGGTTCCGGCCGGGTCAGCTCGACCTCGCAGCCGGTGGCCAGGGCGCCGGCGCGGAAGCAGTCCTCCACCCGGGTGCGCAGCTGCGCCAGGTCCTCGGCGGCCGAGGCGCGGATCTCGTACTCGGCGGTGGCGGTGTCCGGGATCAGGTTGGGCGCCGTCCCGGCGGCGGTGGTGATGCCGTGCACCCGCCAGTTCGGCGGCAACTGCTGGCGCAGCAGGCCGAGCGCGACCTGGGCGACGGTGAGTGCGTCGGCCGCGTTGCGGCCCTCGTGCGGATTGAGGCTGGGGTGGGCCGCGCGTCCGGTGTAGCGGACGGCGAGGGTGCCGAGGGCGAAGGAGCGGAAGTCGGCGACCTCGACCGGGCAGGGGTGGACCATCATCGCGGCGTCCACGCCGGCGAAGGCCCCGGCGTCCAGCAGCAGCGCCTTCCCGGCGCCGCGCTCCTCGGCCGGGGCGCCGATCACCCGGACGGTGAGCCCGAGCCGGTCCGCGTGGGGCGCGAGGCCGAGCGCGGCGCCCAGACCGGCGGCGGCGATCACGTTGTGACCGCAGGCGTGGCCGAGCCCGGGCAGCGCGTCGTACTCGCAGACCAGGGCGACGGTCACCGGCCCGGAGCCGGTGGTGGCGGTGAACGCGGTCGGCAGGCCGTGCGCGGGCGCGGTGACCGTGTAGCCGTGGTCGCGCAGCAGCTCGGCGCACCAGGCGGCGGCGCGGTGCTCCTCGAACGCGGTCTCGGGGTGGGCGTGGAGGCGGCGGCTGAGGGCGAGCAGCTCGTCGCGGTGCGCGTGGACGCGCTCGCGCACGGCGGCCTTGAGACCGGCCCGTTCGAGCGCGGCCACACCCGCAGCGGCCACACCCGCAGCGGCTGCACCTGCGTCGGTGGCACCCGCGTCGGTGGCACCCGCGCCGGCCGCACCGCCCCCGCCCGCGGCCGTGTCCCCGCGCGCCGGCGCAGCGGTCTCCGGCGCGGTCCCGGGGCCGGGCGGGTTCGCGTTCAGGGGGGACATCGGCGCCTCCGGAGGCGTCAGGGCCCGTGCTGTGACAGGCGGTTGACCAGACGATATGTAGATAGCTTAGGCTAACCTAAGTAGGCGTTCCGTTCGCCGGACCCGAGGAGCTCTCAGAACCATGCGTCCCCACCAGGCCGCGTCCGACCCCGTCGCCGATCCCGCCGCCGACGTACCGCTGCTCGCCACCCAGGCGGCGATCTGGTACGCCCAGGCGCTCGACCCCGGCAGCCCGGTCTACAACACCGGCGACGCCGTGGAGATCGTCGGCCCGCTCGACGCCGACCTCTTCGAGGGAGCCCTCCGGCAGGCCGTCGGCGAGGCGGACGCGCTGGGCGCGGTGGTCGTCGCCGCCGAGGACGGCGCCCCGCGCCAGCGCCTGCAGCCCGGCCGGCCCTGGCCGCTGCACCGGCTCGACCTGCGCGCCGCCGCCGACCCGGACGCCGAGGCCGAGGCCTGGATGCGGGCGGACCTGGCCGGGCCCGTCGACCTCACCGAGGGCCCGCTGTTCGCCCAGGCCCTGATCCGGCTCGGGGAGGACCGCCACTGGTGGTACCGGCGCGTCCACCACCTGGCCGTGGACGCCTATGCGCTCACCCTGATCGGCCACCGGGTCGCCGAGCTGTACACCGCGTACGTCGCCGGGGAGCGGCCCGGCGGGCGCACGTTCGCCACCCCGGCCGAGGTCGCCGCCGAGGAGGCCGCCTACCGCGACAGCGCCGACCACGCCGCGGACCAGGCGTTCTGGCGCGACCGGCTGGCCGGCGCCGAGGCGCCCGCCACGCTCCCCGTGCTGCCCGCCGTCGCGGCCGGCGCCCCGGCCACCGAGGCCGGCGCCGGCCGGCTCCCGCGCCTGGCCGCCGAGTCGCCCGCCGGCACGCTCGCCCGTCTGGAGCGCGCCGCCGGCGCCGTCCGGGCCACCTGGGCCGAGCTGGTCATCGCCGCCATGGCCGGCTACCTGCACCGCCTGGCCGGCACCGAGGACGTCGTGCTCGGCCTGCCACTGGCCAACCGCCGCGGGCCGGCGGCCCTGCGCACCCCGGTCGCCACCGCCAACGTGCTGCCGCTGCGCCTCGCCGTCCGCCCCCGGGACACCGCCGCCGACCTGCTGCGCCGCGTCGTCCTGGAGCTGCGCGCCGTCCGCCGCCACCAGCGCTACCCGCTGGAGGACCTGCGCCGCGACCTCGCGCTCACCGGCGAGCGGAGCGCCCTGTTCGGCCCGATGGTCAACATCAAGGCGTTCGAGCGCGACCTCGACCTGGCCGGCCTGCCCGGCACCGTCCGCAACCTCGCCGCCGGCCCGGTCGACGACCTGGCCCTCGCCGTCTCGCCCGGGCCCGGCGGCGCCCTGCGCCTCCTCCTGGAGGCCGACCCGGCACGCTACGGCACCGACGCGCTCGCCGCCCACCGGGACGGCCTGCTCCGCTACCTCGACGGGCTCGCGGAGCTGCTGCTGACCGACCCGCAGACGCCGATCGCCCGCATCGACCTGTTGGACGCCGACGCGCTGCGCCACGCCACGGCCGGCCGCGCCGAACCCGCCGGCACCCGCACCGTGCCGGCGCTCTTCGCCGAGCAGGCCGCCCGCACCCCGGACGCCGTCGCCCTGCGGTGCGGCGGATCCGTGCTCACCTTCGCCGAGCTGGACGCCGCCGCGGACCGCCTCGCCCACCGCCTGTCCGCCCTCGGGGTCCGCGCCGGGGCGCCCGTCGCACTCGCCCTGCCGCGCAGCGCCGACACCCTCGTCGCCGTGCTCGCGGTGCTCAAGGCCGGCGGCGCCTGCCTCTCGCTGGACCTCGCCCACCCGCGCCGGCGGATCGCGGACGTCCTGGCCGACGCCCGCCCGGTCTGCGCCGTCGGCACGGCCGCCACCCTCGCGGCGCTCCCGGGCGGTCCGGACGGCCTCGACGCCCCGGACGGCTCCGGCGGTACGGGCCGGCCCGCCGTCGCCCTCGACGACCCGGCCGTCCGGGCCGACCTCGGGCTGCTGCCCGGTGCCCCGCCCCCCGCCCCCGCACCGAACGCCGGGCGGCCGCTGCCCGGACCTGCCCTCGACCAGGCCGCCTACCTGCTGCACACCTCCGGATCCACCGGCCGTCCCAAGGGCGTCGTGGTCACCCACGCCTCGCTCGCCAACCTGCACGCCGGCCACGGCGAGGACCACATCGCCCCCGCCCTCGCCCGCACCGGCCGCACCCGGCTGCGCGTCGCCCACAGCGCCTCGTTCGCCTTCGACGCCTCCTGGGACCCGGTGCTGTGGATGGTCCACGGCCACGAACTGCACCTGCTGGACGACGACACCTACCGCGATCCGGCCGCCCTGGCCCGCTACGTCGACCGGGAGCGCATCGACTACCTGGACGTCACCCCCTCCTACCTCGAAGTCCTCCTCGCCGAAGGTCTGCTGGACGAGGGCCGGCACCGGCCGGCGGTGCTCGTGGTCGGTGGCGAGGCCACCCCCGACGCCCTCTGGCGGCGGCTGGCCGCCATCGACGGCCTCGCCCCGCTCAACCTCTACGGACCCACCGAGACCACCGTCGACGCCTACTCCTGGACCCCCGGGCCGGACGGCACCCCCGTCGGCCGGGTGGTCCGCGGCTCCCGTGCCTACGTCCTGGACGCCTCGCTGCGCCCCGCCCCCGACGGCGTCCCCGGTGAGCTCTACGTGGCCGGCGCCTGCCTGGCCCGCGGCTACCTCGGCCGCCCCGACCTCACCGCCGAGCGCTTCCTCGCCGACCCGTTCGGCCCGCCCGGCGGCCGGATGTACCGCACCGGCGACCTCGCCCGCCGCCGGGCCGACGGCACCCTGGAGTTCCTCGGCCGCGCCGACGACCAGGTGAAGATCCGCGGCTTCCGGATCGAGCCCGGCGAGATCGCCGCCGTCCTCGGCGGGCTCCCGGAGGTGGCGCACGCCGTCGTGATCGCCCGGCCGGGCCCGCAGGGCAAGCGGCTGCTCGGCTACGCCGTCCCCGCACCCGGTGCCGCGCCCGACCCGGACGCGCTGCGCGCCGCCCTCGCCGAACGGCTGCCCGCGCACATGGTGCCCGCGGCCGTCCTGGTCCTGGACGAGCTGCCGCGCACCGGCAACGACAAGCTCGACCGGCGCGCCCTGCCCGAGCCGGCCGCCGCGGCGCCGGCGGGCGACGACGACGCGCCGGCCACTCCCCAGGAGGAGGTGGTCCGCGGCCTGTTCGCCGCCGTCCTGAGCCTGCCCGAGGCCCCCGGCCGGTCCGCCTCCTTCTTCGAGCTCGGCGGCCACTCGCTGCTGGCCGGCCGGCTGACCGCCCGCCTGCGCGAGACCCTCGGCGCGGCCGTCGGCTTCGCCGACGTCTTCCGCCACCCCACCCCGGCCGCCCTCGCCGCCCTGCTGCGCGAGCGCTCGGCGCCCGAAGCGCGCCCGGTCCTGGTGCCGGCGCCGCGCGCCGAGCGGCTCCCGCTCTCGCCGGCCCAGCGCGGCCTCTGGTTCCTGCACCGGCTCGAGGGCCCCAGCCCCACCTACAACATCCCGCTGGTCCTCACCCTCACCGGCCCGCTCGACCGCGACGCCCTGGCCCGCGCCGTCACCGACCTCGCCGGCCGGCACGAGACCCTGCGCACCGTCTGCGTCGAGCCCGCCGACGGCGAGCCGTACCAGCGCGTCCTCCCGGCCACCGACGTCCCGCTGCACGACGGGGACTCGCTCGCCGAGGCCGTCCGGTACGCCTTCGACCTCGCCGCCGAACCGCCGCTGCGAGCCACGCTGTTCACCGAACCGGACGGCGGCCACACCCTGCTCCTGCTGCTCCACCACATCGCCGGCGACGGAGCCTCGACCACCCCGCTGGCCCGCGACCTGGCCGCCGCCTACGCCGCCAGGAGCGCCGGCCGCGCGCCCGAACTGCCCGAGCTCACCGTGCAGTTCGCCGACCACGTGGCCTGGCAGCGGCAGCTGCTCGGTGCCGTCGGTGCGCCCAGCCCGCTGGCCGTCCGCCAGCTCGACCACTGGCGCAAGACCCTCGCCGGCCTGCCCGACCAGCTCGACCTGCCCACCGACCGGCCGCGTCCGGCCGTCGCCGGACACCGCGGCGCCACCGTGCCGTTCACCCTGGAACCGGCCGCCCACGCCGCGCTGGCGGAGCTCGCCCGCGACACCGGCACCACCGTCTTCATGGCCGTCCAGGCCGGCCTCGCCGCACTGCTCACCCGGCACGGCTGCGGCACCGACATCCCCGTCGGCACGCCCGTCGCCGGCCGCGACAGCGAGGAGACCGCCGCCCTGGTGGGCTACTTCGTCAACTCCGTGGTGCTGCGCACCGACACCTCGGGCGACCCCACCTTCCGCACCCTGCTGGACCGGGTCCGGGCCACCGTACTGGCCGCCCACGACCATGCCGACCTGCCCTTCGACCGACTGGTGGAGGAGCTCAACCCGCCCCGCTCGCTGGCCCGGCACCCGCTGTTCCAGGTGATGCTGGCCTGGCAGAGCGTCCCCGACGCGGAGTTCGCGATGGGCGGCGGGCTCACCGCGCGGATCGCCGCCGTGCCCTCCGGCACCGCCAAGTTCGACCTCACCCTCAACGCGGGGGAGCGGGCCGGCGGCGGTCTCGCCGGTTTCCTGGAGTACCGCACCGACCTGTTCGACCGGGCCACCGTGCAGGCGCTCGCGGACCGGCTCGCCCGGTTGCTGACCGCCGCCGCCACCGCGCCCGACACCACGATCGGCCGGCTCCCGCTGATCAGCGCCGAGGAACGGCACCGGGCCCTGGTCGGGTGGAACGGCACCCCGGTCGCCACCGCCCCCGGTGCCACCCTGCCCGAGCTGTTCGAGACCGCCGCCCGCGCCAACCCGGCCGCGACCGCGGTCAGTCACCTGGGCGACAGCCTCGACTACACCGAACTCTCCGCCCGCTCCGACCGGTTGGCCCGCCTGCTGGCCGCCCGCGGCATCGGCCCCGGCGCCGTCGTCGCGCTCGCCCTGCCGCGCTCGCTCGAACTCGTCACCGCCCTGCTCGCCGTGGCCAAGTCCGGCGCGGCCTACCTGCCGCTCGACCCGGACTACCCGGCCGACCGGCTCGCCTACATGCTGGCCGACGCTGCGCCCGCCGCGCTGCTCACCGACACCGCCACCACCGACCGCCTCCCCGCCCACGGGGTGCCGCGGATCCTGGTCGACGGCGGCGAGCCGGACGCCCACCCGGCCACCCCGCTGGCCCAGCACGAGCGCACCAGGCCGCTCACCGCCGACGACGTCGCCTACGTCATCTACACCTCGGGCTCCACCGGCCGGCCCAAGGGCGTCCCGGTCACCCACCACAACGTGGTCCGGCTGTTCACCGCCACCGACCACTGGTTCGGCTTCCGCGCCGAGGACGTCTGGACGCTCTTCCACTCCTACGCCTTCGACTTCTCGGTCTGGGAGCTCTGGGGCGCCCTGCTGCACGGCGGCCGCCTGGTCGTCGTCCCGCACCTGGTCAGCCGGGACCCGGCGGCCTTCCTCGACCTGCTCGCGCGCGAACGGGTCACCGTGCTCAACCAGACCCCGTCCGCCTTCTACCAGCTCAGTGCCGCCGACCGGGAGCAACCCGGTCGCGAACTCGCCCTGCGCTACGTGGTGTTCGGCGGCGAGGCGCTCGAACTCGGCCGCCTGGACGACTGGTACGAGCGGCACGCCGACGACGCACCCGTGCTGGTCAACATGTACGGCATCACCGAGACCACCGTGCACGTCTCCCACCTCGCCCTCGACCGGGCGAGCGCCGCCGCCGGCACCGGCAGCACCATCGGCGTCAACATCCCCGACCTGCGCGTCTACGTGCTCGACCCGTACCTGCAGCCCGTCCCGCCCGGCGTCACCGGCGAGATGTACGTGGCCGGCGCCGGCCTGGCCCGCGGCTACCTCGGCCGCCCCGCGCTGAGCGCCGAACGCTTCGTCGCCGACCCGTACGCCGAGCTGTTCGGCGAGCGCGGCACCCGGATGTACCGCTCCGGCGACCTCGCCCGCCGCCGCGCGGACGGCCTCCTGGAGTACTTCGGCCGGGCCGACCAGCAGGTCAAGATCCGCGGCTTCCGGATCGAACTCGGCGAGATCGAGGCCGTGCTGGCGGCCCACCCGGGCGTCGCCGACGCCGCCGTGATCGTCCGGGAGGACGCGCCCGGTGACAGGCGCCTGGTGGGCTACGCCGTGCCGGCGCCGGCCGCCGGTGGCGCGCGACCCACCGCCGAGGAACTGCGCGCCCACTCCGCCGCCGACCTGCCGGCCCACATGGTCCCCTCCGCGGTCGTGCTGCTGGAGCAGCTGCCGCTGACCGCCAACGGCAAGCTCGACCGCCGGGCCCTGCCCGCCCCCGACGCCCCCGCGGGCGGTGGCGGACGACCCCCGCGCAACCCGCGCGAACAGCAGCTCTGCGAGCTCTTCGGCGAGGTGCTGGGCCGGCCGGCGGTCGGCCCCGAGGACGACTTCTTCGCCCTCGGCGGCCACTCCCTGCTGGTCGTCCGCCTGGCCGCCCGGATCCGCGCCGTGCTCGGCCTGGAGGTCGGCATCGGCACCCTCTTCCAGGCCCCGACGCCGGCCGCCCTCGACACCGCCCTCGCCGCGGACGTCCGCGGCGCCGACGCCCTGGACGTCCTGCTCCCGCTGCGGCCCGCCGCACCCGGCAGGCGGGCCCCGCTGTTCGCCGTCCACCCGGCCGGCGGCCTCAGCTGGTGCTACACCGGCCTGATCCGCCATCTGCCCGCCGACGTGCCGATCTACGGGCTGCAGGCCCAGGGGGTCGGCGCCGCCACCGCCGACCGGCCGCTGCCGCGGACCCTGGAGGAGCTGGCCGCCCACTACGTCGACCGGCTCCGTGAGGTCCAGCCCGACGGCCCCTACCGGCTGCTCGGCTGGTCCACCGGCGGCATCATCGCCCACGCCGTGGCCGTCCGGCTGCAGGAACTCGGTTGCGCCGTCGAGCTGCTGGCCGTCCTCGACGCCTACCCCGCCGAGGGATTCCGGGAGTTGCCGGTGCCCGACCAGGCCGAGGCCCTGGAGGCGCTGCTCACCATGGGCGGCTTCGGTCCCGCGGACCTCGACGGCCGCCCGCTCGAACTCGCCCACGTGACCGAGCTGCTGCGCCGCGAGGGCAGCCCGCTGGCCGGTCTGGACGACGCCACGGTCGAGGCGCTCAACCGGATCTACCTCAACACCAACCACCTGGTCCGCGGCTACGACCACCGCCGCTTCGAGGGCGACGTGCTGTTCTTCCGCGCCACCGTCGACACCGTCGACGAGACCCTGGTGCCCGAACTCTGGGCCCCCTACACGGCCGGCCGGATCCACAACACCGACGTCGCCTGCTCGCACAAGGACATGACCCTGCCCGAGCCGATCGCGCACATCGCGCGCGTGGTCGCCGAACACCTCGCAACCCTGGAGAACGCCACCGATGAGTGACGCCCCCGCCAACCCCTTCGACGGCGACGGCGACTTCCTCGCCCTCGTGAACGACCAGGGCCAGCACTCGCTCTGGCCGGCCTTCGCCGCCGTCCCGGCCGGCTGGACCGCCGCCCACGGGCCCTGCCCGCGCGCCGAGGCACTGGACTGGATCACCGCCCACTGGACCGACCTGTGCCCGGTACGGTGACCGGCGCCGCAGCCCCGGCCCCCGCGGCGCGCCCCCGGTTCGCCGGGCGCGTCGCGGTGGTGGTCGTCTACACGGCCGCGATGTGCATGAGCGGCCTGGACTCCACGATCGTCAACCCCGCGCTGTTCACCATCGCCGAGGACTTCGGCCGACCGGTCTCCGCCGCCAACGCGGTGGAGACCGCCTTCCTGGTCGGCCTCGCCCTCGCGCTGCCGGCGGCCGGCCGGCTCGGCGACCGGTACGGCGTCAAGCGGGTCTTCCTCGCCGCGCTGGCCGGCTTCACGCTCGCCTCCGCGCTCTGCGCCGCCGCGCCCGGCCTCGGCGCGCTCTGCGCCGCCCGGGCCGTCCAGGGCGTCGCCGGCGGGCTGCTCACCCCGGTCGGGATGACGCTGCTCTTCCGCGCCTTCGCACCGCACGAGCGCGCCGGGCTGGGCAAGGTGCTGATCGTGCCGACCGCGCTCATGCCCGCCCTCGGGCCGCCGCTCGGCGGCTTCCTCACCGAACACCTCTCCTGGCACTGGCTCTTCCTGGTGAACGTGCCGATCGGCGCGGCCGCCGTCCTCACCGGCCTGCTCGGCCTGCCCGCGGGGGAGGAGGAGCGGGCCGGCCGCTTCGACACCGCCGGCTTCCTGCTCGCCACCCCGGGCCTCGCCCTGCTCACCTACGCGCTCGGCTTCGGCCCGGCACGCGGCTGGTCCTCCCCGGCCGTCGCGACCGCCGGGGTGATCGGCCTGCTGCTGCTCGGCGCCGCAGTCCGGCACCAACTGCGCACCGAAGAGCCGCTGGTCGACCTCCGGCTGCTCGCCGACCGGGTCTTCGGTGCGGCCACCTGGCTCGCCCTGCTGACCTCGGCCGGACTGATGGGCGCATTGTTCGTCTTCCCGCTGCTCCACCAGGCGGCCCTCGGCGGCTCCGCCCTGGACGCCGGGCTGAGCGTCTTCCCGGAGGCGATCGGCCTGATGGCCGCCTCCCAGGTGGTGGACCGCCTGCTGCCCCGGACCGGCCCGCGCCGGCTCGCGGTACCGGCGCTGCTCCTCGCCGCCCTCGTGCTGGCGGTGCTCGCCGCGCCCGGCGTCGGCGGGAACGCCTGGGCGGTCCGGGCGCTGATGTTCGGCATCGGGTTGATCCTCGGCACCGCGGTGCTCACCCTGCAGATCGCGGGCTTCGCCGAGGTGGCGCCGCCCGCGATGGGCCGGGCGATGGGCCTCTTCACCATCGTCCGCACCCTGGGCGGAGCCCTCGGCATAGCCGCCACGGCCGCCCTGGTCGGCGTTCTGGCCGAGGATGGCACCCACGCGGCCGAGCCCGGCCCCTACCGGGCGGCGCTGCTGCTGACGGCGGTGCTGGTCGCCGCCGGCACGCTGGTCGCGGCCCGCCTCCCCCGCGAGGCCCCGGGCCCGCCGCCGATGGACTAGCCCGGACCGGCGCCGGGGCTTCCCAGGACGCGCGCGAGCCCGCCCCGAACCTCACGGGGCGGGCTCGCGGCGGTTTCCCGCCCGGCGTTTCCCGGGGCCGCCGCGTTTCCCCGGGATGCCGTCGGTTGCTTTCGGATGCCGTGAGGAGTTTCCGAGCCCCCGGTCGGCCGAGCAGTGGCCGAGCAGCAACGAATAATTCGCGGCCGTGGACGAATTCCTTCATAGAACAGAAGTGCGGAATATGATATGACGTTCGCTATTTCCGATGGATTTCCGGTGTCCGGGCGGGTGAACGCCGAGCGGCGGAATCCCGGCCTCCGCCGGGCGTGCGCCGGAGCCCGCCACGGGAGTTCCGGTCCGGCCGTCGCGGCTCGGTCCGGGCCGTAGCCGCACCGTCGTCGCAGGTGGAGGCGGTGTGGACCGATCGGCCGGCCACAGCGGGGCGGTCGCCCGGGGCGGCGCGCACGCGCCGCCCCGGCCCGCCCGCGCCATGCGGTGGCGCACCGTCCCGCGCCCGGCTCACGGGTCCGATCGGGGCGCGAACCGGTGCGCGGAATCGTTCCGTCGTAGGGAAAGTGCGCCGTTGCCGAGGGATCCTCTGTGGCTTCACCATTCTGATGGTCGGATCGCCATACGGCACTTCCACACCGTGGCTTTCGGCCGGCACTTCCGCGACGCCGGGCGCGATGGACACCGGCTCTCCACCATCACCAGCATTCTCCGCCGTCCCGCCTGCGCAGATCCCTGCACCGAGGAGGGTTCCGTTGGACAACCGGTACGAGGCCTACGCCTACGCCGACCCGCTCTTCTACGACTCGCCCCGGCGCTGGGGAGCGCACGAGGAGTTCGCCGCCGTCACCCGGCCGTTGCCCGAGGGCTGGGAGCGCAGCGAGCTGGAGATGTGGTCCGTCGTGCGTCCCACCGGCGTCCGGATCCCCGACCAGGGCTGGAAGATCCACGTCTCCTCGTGCGTCGAGACCGCGGAGGAGGTGCTGGAGACCGTCCACTCCTACTGCCTGGGCGAGCGCATCACCTTCAAGTTCCTGCGCGGGCTGCCGATCCTCCAGGTGCAGAACTCCAAGTACGCGCCCCGCGGCTCCAGTGGCAAGTTCTGCACGCTCTACCCGGTGGACGACGGGGAACTGGAGCGATGTCTCCACGGGCTCGGCCGACTGCTGGCCGGCCGCAAGGGTCCCTACATCCTCAGCGACCTGCGCTGGGCCGACGGGCCGCTCTACCTCCGGTACGGCGGTTTCGCCGAGCGCTACTGCCGCAACGAGCAGGGGGAGCGGGTGCTCGCCCTGACCGGGCCCGACGGACGGCTCGTCCCGGACGTCCGGGGTGCCGGCTTCGCCGTCCCGCCCTGGGCTCCGGTCCCGGACTGCATCGCGCCGGCCGTGGCCGAGCGCGCGGCCCAGCAGGACACCGGGCTGCCCTACACGGTGGAGCGGGTCCTGCACTTCTCCAACGCCGGCGGCGTCTACCTGGCCCGCGACGGCGTGGACCGGCCGCCCGTGGTGCTGAAGGAGGCCCGGCCGTTCGCCGGCCTGGACCAGCGCGGCGTCGACGCGGTGACCCGGCTGCGGAACGAGCACGGCATCCTCGCCCGGCTGGCCGGCGTGCCCGGCGTGCCCGCCGAGCACGGACTGCTGACCGCCTGGGAGCACGAGTTCCTGGTCCAGGAGTACGTGGAGGGACAGTCCCTCAGCGAGTGGCTGACGGCCCGCTACCCGTTGATCCACCCCGGCACCGACGAGGAGGCCGTCGCCGAGTACACCCGCGACGCCCTCGCGGTCGTCGAGCAGGTGGAGCGGGCCCTGGCGGGGATCCACGCCCGCGGCGTGGTCTTCGGTGACCTCCACCCGCGCAACCTGATCATCCGGCCGGACGGCGAGCTCAGCTTCATCGACTTCGAACTCGCCAGCACCCTCGACGCCTTCCTCCGGCCCGCGCTGGGAGCCGCGGGATTCACCGCGCCGCCCGGCTACACCGGGGCGGACATCGACCGGTACGGGCTGGCGGCGCTCCGCCTCTGGCTCTTCTTCCCGCTGGCCCAGCTGACCGCCCTCGACCCGGGCAAGGCCGCGCAGCTCGCGGACGCCGTCGAACGCCGCTTCCCGGTCCCGGCCGGCTACGCCGACGACATCCGCCGCTACCTCGGCTCCGCGCCCTCCGACGGCCGGACGCCGCGTCCCGAACTCGACCTGGGCCGCGCCGAGACCAGGGCGTTGCTGGAGGCGCCGGTCGCCGACTGGCCGGCGATCCGCGACTCGCTCGCCGCCGGCATCGCCGCGACGGCCACCCCCGACCGCACCGACCGGCTCTTCCCGGGCGACGTCGCCCAGTTCACCCAGGGCGGGCTCGGCCTGGCCCACGGTGCGGCCGGCGTGCTCTACGCCCTGCACGCCACCGGTGCCGCCGTCGACCCCGGCCACGTCCGCTGGCTGGCCGGCGCCGCCCGCGGCCGCACCCTCCCGCCCGGTCTCTACCACGGCGGCCACGGCGTGGCCTACGTCCTGGACCTGCTGGGCGAGCGCGAGCAGGCGGTGGAGCTCCTGCACGGGCTCACCGCGGCGGCGACGGGGGCCGAACCGGGGGCGGGGCTGGCCGCCGGCGGTCCCGGCATCGCCCTCACGCTGCTCCACTTCGCCGTCGCCACCGGCGACGACCGGCTGCTGGAGGAGGCGCTCAGCCAGGCCAGGTCCGCCGCCGGGGCGTGGGAGAAGGCGGGGAACAGCGACCCCCGGCGCCGCGCCGGACTGCTGGCCGGCGCCTCGGGTGCCGCGCTCGCCTTGGTCCGGCTGCACGAGCACACCGGCGACCAAGCCCTGCTCGACCAGGCCGAGACGCTGCTGGAACTGGACCTCGAACGGTGCGTCATGGTCGCCGACGGGACGCTCCAGGTGGTCGACGGCCGCCGGGTCCTGCCCTACATCGAGACCGGCAGCGCCGGGATCGGGCTGGCGCTGGACGCGCTGCTCGCCCACCGGCCGGACTCCGCCCTGGCGGACCGGGAGGCGCCGATCCGGCGCGCCGGCGAGCCCGAGTTCGTCATCCAGCCCGGCCTGTTCAACGGGCGGGCCGGACTGCTCGGCTACCTCGCGCTCACCCAGCGCCGCGCCGCCGGCGTCGCCCCGCCCGGCACCGGCGGTCCGGCGGCGGGTCCTGGCGCGGGGGAGGAGGGCGGTGCGACGCTGCTGGACCGGCAGCGCGCCCTGCTGGCCCTGCACCAGATCCCCTACCGGGGGTGGCTCGCCTTCCCCGGCGACCAGTTGCTGCGGCTCTCGACCGACCTCGCCACCGGCTCCGCCGGAGTGCTGCTGGCACTGGGCACGGCCCTCGCGGGCACCCCCTTCCTCCCGTTCACCGGGGCGCCCGGCACCGCACCGCCGCGCTCGCGCCCCACCCCCCGCTGACGGGCCGCCCGGCCCGTCCCCCAGGGCGCGACTGCCGCGCCCCCAGGCTCCCGGCCGCCCGGCCGGGTGATTCACCGCACAGTGAAGGAGAACGTCATGGCGATCCTCGACCTCCAGACCATGGAGCTGCCCGAGACCGAGGCGGCCCCGATCGACGACACCCTCGCGAGCACCAGCTCGCTGAGCGTGCTCAACTGCGGCACCAGCACGGTCAGCACGCTCCTCTGCCTCTGAGCCGTACCCCCGCCCGTAGGGCGGGGTAGTACGGCGGGGCCGGCCCGGTGATCTCCGGGCACCTGGCCGGTCACCGGGCCGCAGCGGTCTCCGCTGCGGCCCGGTCCGTGGTCGGGCCCGGCTCGGGGCGACGGGGTTCCGGTGCGGCGCCCGCCGGGGGTCCCGGGAGCCGTCCGCCGCACCGCCCCGCCCGTGTCCGCCGAGCCAACCCGTGTCCGCCGAGCCAACCCGTGTCCGCTCGCCCGCACCCCGCCGTGTCCGCCCGCCCGTCCTCGCCGGACCGGCCGTCCTCGCAGACCGGCCCGGCCGCCCTACCGACCGGCCGCAGCGTCACACCGGCCCCAGCAGAGAGGCAATCCGTGGCCGACCAGCCCCCCAACGCCGACACCCCCGTGCCGCCCCCGGTCCGGCTGCGCCGTGAACTCGCCGCCCAGCCCGTCCGGCTCGTCGTCGCCCTGCTGCTCGCCGTGGCCGCCACTGCCGCCGGTCTCGCGCTCCCGCTGCTGGTGCAGAAGATCGTCGGCGACTTCTCCGCCCACCGCTCGCTCGCCCCCGGCCTGCTGATGATGGCCGGTGCCGCCGTCGGCGGGGCACTGGCCCAGGCCCTCTCCGGCTTCCAACTCGCCCGGATCGGCGAGCGGATGACCTACCGCCTGCGGGTCGGCATCATGGCGCATGCGCTGCGGCTGCCGCTGCCCGTGGTGCGGGCCCGCGGCACCGGCGACCTCGCCGCCCGGGTCACCTCCGACGCGCAACTGCTGCGGCAGGTCGTCGAGGTGGCGACCCAGCTGCCGCTCGCCGCGCTCAGCGTCCTGGCGACCCTCGGCGTGATGGTCTGGATCGACTGGGTGCTCACCGCCGTCACCGTGGCCGCGCTCGCCGTGCTGACGGTCCTGGTGCTGCTGATCATGCGCCGGATGAGGGCCAACGTGAGCGGTCAGCAGGACGCGGTCGGCCGGATCGCCCAGCGCTTCACCGCCAACCTCGAAGCGCTCACCACCATCAAGGCGTACCGGGCCGAACCGGTGGCCGACCGGGCCCTGGCCGAGGACGCCGAGGAGCTGCGCGCCGTCTCCCTGACCGGGGCCCGCCTCGGCGCGCTGGTGCCCGCGGTGCTGACCCTCGGCAACCAGTTCGCGATGATCGCGGTGATCCTCACCGGCGGGGCCCGGATGGCGGCCGGCGACCTGGAGGTGGCGGCTTTCGCCGCGTTCCTGCTCTACCTGCTCCAGACCGTCCCGTCCGTGAACACGCTGGCCACCGGCTTCGGACGGCTCCAGGCCGGCCTGGCGGCCCGGGACCGCTGCAACGAACTGCTCGCCCTGTCGCCGGAGGCCGACCCGGACGACGCCGACCGGACCGCCCCCGACCCGGCACCGGACGCCCCGGCCGTGGTCTTCCGTTCGGTCACCTACACCCACGGCGGGTCGCAGGACGCCGCCCTGCGCGCCGTCTCCTTCAGCGTCCCGCGCACCGGACTGACGGCGGTGGTCGGCCCCTCCGGGGCCGGGAAGACCACCGCGCTCTCGCTCATCGGCCGGTTCGTCCGGCCCTCCGCCGGCGCGATCAGCGTCCTCGGCCACGACGCCGGGAGCTGGCCGCTGGCCGCGCTGCGCGCCCGGATGGCCTACGTGGACCAGGCGTTCACCCTGCTGGAGGCCACCGCACGGGAGAACCTGCAGCTCGGCCGGGTCGGCGCCGCCACCGACGGCGAGCTGGCCGAGGCGCTGGCGGCCGTCGGCCTGACCGAGGACGTCGCCCGCCTCCCGCAGGGCCTGGACACCGTACTGGGCCGCGAGTCGGACCTCTCCGGCGGCCAGCGGCAGCGGATGGCGCTGGCCCGGGCGCTGCTCGCCGACGCCGACATCGTCCTGCTGGACGAGCCCACCAGCCAGCTGGACGGCCTCAACGAACTGCGCTTCCGCGAGATCGTGGAGCGGCTGGCCCGCCACCGGGCCGTGGTCGTGGTCGCCCACCGGCTCACCACGGTCCAGCGGGCCGACCACGTGATCATGATGAACCGCGGGACCGTCGTCGACGCCGCCGACCACCCCACCCTGCTGACCCGCTGCCTCCCGTACCGGGAGCTGGTGGCCAGCCAGGCCGGACCGTCGCTGCTCGGCGGCCGGTGACGGAACCGGGGCCGGCGCCGCCCGGCGGGCCGCCCGGATCGCGCCGACCGTGGTCGCCCTGCGGGCGATGGCCTCCGAGGTGGTCGCCGCCGAGCTGGGCCGCCTCGACTCCCGGCTGCCCGGCGTGGACGACCGCTCCCGCGCCGGCCGGTGCCGGGTCAGAGCTGCTTCACCAGCCGGTGGTGTCCCGGCCCCCAGCGGTACCCCAGGGCCGAGTTGACCGCGACCATCGGCGTGTTGCCGGCCTCGACCTCGGTGTGCGCGGTCCGCACGCCGTGGCCGGCGAGGCGGCGGGCCGCGTGCAGCTTGAGGCTCCGGGCGAGGCCGCGCCCCCGCCAGGGGCGCAGCACGCCGGTGTAGTCGATGCGGCAGGTGCGCGGGTCGTCGGTGGCGCGGGCGGCGGTGACGCCGACGATCCGGCCCGCGCACTCGGCGGTGAACATCCAGTCCGGGCGGCACCCCTCGCCGGCCACCGCCTCCGCGTACCAGTGGTCGAAGTCGGGCAGCGCGTCGACGAAGCCCGGGTTGTCGCGCAGGGTCTCGCGGTAGAGCCGGTAGAGCTGGAGGGCCGGCTGCGGCGCGGAGGTGGTCGCGAGGGTGCCCAGGCGGATGCCGGGCGGGGGCACGGCCGGCGGGAGGGTGTCCAGCCGGGCCGAGGCGGTTCGGATGTGCGCGTCGATCCGGTGGCCGCGCGCGATCGCGAGGCGGAGCAGTTCCGGGTGGCCCTGGGCCAGTTCGCCCAGGAGCCGGCGGGCGCCCGCGCCGCGGGCCCAGCGCTCCAGCGCGTCCATCAGAGGGAGCAGGCGCTCGGGCGGCAGGCCCTTCGTGCCGACGACGAGCGAGGCGACGTCGCCGGGCGGCGTCCACGGCGCCCGCCAGGCGGTGGCGAAGGCGGCGAGCTCGCCGTCCGGGCCCGGCTCGACGAGGCGGATCCGCCCGAAGCCGGTGAGCAGTCCCTCGGGGCCGGCGAAGAGGCTTCCCGTGGGCGGCAGTTGAGCGTCCTTGGCGCGCAACTCCGCGGGCGTGACGGGCCTCGGCCCGGCGGCGGAGAGCAGCCGGGCCAGCGGCGGGTAGTCGACGGAGGGCTGGAACGGGCGGTGAGTCACAATGTGACATTGTATAAAGCCCCAGCGGGGGCCGCACGGGAATCGCCCTTCCGGTCGCCCCGGGTGCCCGGCCCCTCGGGGGGCCGCGGAACCGGACGGTTCGACCGGCCGCGGACCCCCGGGGGGTGGGCGCGGCTACGGCACGGAGATCTGCTGGGTCCGGTTCGCTCCGATCACCTCGATGCCCCTGGTCCCGAGGACGCCGTCCAGCGGCAGGGACACGGTGTACGGGGCGGTGGCGGGGATCCCGATGCCGGGCAGCGAGCCGACGACCTCGATGCCCCAGTAGACCGGCCGCTCGATGTAGACCCGCGGCGACAGGCGGACCGTCATGTTCTGGTAGGGCATGACCCCGTTCACGATGAGGATGAAGGTGCCCGGCACGATCCCCGGGACGACCTGCGCCTCGTCGAAGTCGATGATGCGCACGGACTCCGGCGCCGGCAGATCCGTGTAGTTCTCGACCATGATCAGCCCTTTCGTCGGTGTGACGTCACCTGTCACCTCGTCGACGCAGACTAGTTGACGATCGCCCACGAACCATGGGGCAACACGCCCGCCCGGCGGGTCGGCCCGCCGGGGTGCGGCGCCCGGCCCCGCCTCGGCCGCGTCAGGCGCCGGCGGGCCGGACCTCCCGCTCGGGCGAGCCCAGCAGGTGGATCAGGCCGTCGGCCAGTCCGCCGCGCCAACAGGCGTAGTCGTGGCCGCCGTTGAACTCGCGGTACTCGACGTCGTAGCCGCGGGCCACCAGGACGTCCCGGAGGTGGCGGTTCTGCGTGAGCAGCATCCACTCCTGCAGGCCGACCTCGACCCAGAACCGGGCCTCCCGGCGCTGCTCCGCCGCGAACTGCCTGGTCAGCCACTCGCTGCCGGCGTCGAACTCCGTCCCGTCCGGCCACCAGAACGAGCCGGACTGGCAGAGCGCGTTGCCGAACCGGTCCGGCCGGCGGAAGGCGGCGAACGCGGCGGTCAGGCCGCCCGCGCTCTGACCGGCGACCACCGTGCGGTCCGGCGCCAGCGCCGTGCCGTGCTCGGCGGCGGCCCACGGCAGCAGCCGGTCGGCGAGGAGGTCGACGAAGCCGGGGTTGCAGTTCAGGTCCTCCGGGCGGCCCGGGCCCATGGTGTGGACGAGCAGGGTCGTGGTCGGCGGGATCGCGCGGTCCGCGGCGAGGTTGTCCAGGGTGTCGCCGACGGCCAGCACCTCGCCCCACATCTCGCCGTCCAGCAGCACCAGGACGGGCAGCGGCCCGTCGCCGGCCCCGGCCCCGGCGGGGAGGTGGACGTCCACCCGGCGCCCCGCCACCTCGGCCGCCAGGGTCCGCCCGCGCGGCACGCCGGCGCGCCGCCGGGCGTACGGCTGGGCGGGGGCGTCCGGCAGGCTGAGCACCGAGGACGGCCGGCGGCCGTCGCGCGCGGGCAGCTGCGGGCCGCGGGCGAGCGGGTCGGGGCGGGCGCCGTCCAGGACGCGGAGCCAGTCGGCGCGCGCCGTGCCCGGCACGGCACCCCGCACCGGGTACAGCTGGTACGAGGCCCGGTGGTCGGCGCGCAGCCGGTAGGTGTGGGACCAGCCGCCCGGCCGGCGCCGCATCAGGTGCGGGGCGAGGTCGTCGGCGTGCCGGTCCCTGTCGGTGACGGTGTGGAGGAGGGCGAGCACGGCGTCGGGGGGATCGCCGGCCGGCTCGTCGCGGTGGACGAAGGTGACCAGCCGGTAGGCCGGGTCGTCCGGGTCCGGGTCCACCAGCGGCGCGCCCTCGGCGGCGACGCGGGCCCAGAACTCCTCGTCGGAGGGCGGGACGTGGTTCTGCACGGTGGTGACTCCTAGGGATCAGGCGGGGTTGCCCTTGCGGCCGAGCAGCACCCAGAGCAGGAAGGGGCCGCCGAGCACGGTGGTGACGATGCCGACCGGGATCTCGACGCCGTCGATCAGCACCCGGCCGAGGGTGTCGGCGAGCACGATCAGCACCGCGCCGACCAGTGCGGAGCCGAGCACCGGGACGCGGGCGGGCCCGGCAAGCCGCCCGGCGATCACCGGGGCGGCCAGCGCGACGAAGCCGACCGGGCCGCAGACGCCGACCGCGAGGCCGGCCAGGGCGACGGCCAGCAGCAGGCAGGCGAGCCGCACCCGGGCCGGGTCGACGCCGAGCGAGGACGCCACGTCGTCGTCGAAGCGCAGCACCGCCAGGCGGCGGGCGGCGACCAGCGCGAGCGGGACGAGGACGGCCAGCCCGACCAGGACCGGCGTGGCCACCTCCTGGTCGCGGCCGTTGAGACTGCCGGAGGTCCAGACGTAGAGCGATCCGGCCGAGTTGAGCGAGCGGCGGGCCATCGCCACCTGGATGACCGCCGAGGCGAGGGCTGACATCGCGAGGCCGACGACCAACACCCGGTAGCCGCGGGCGCCGAGCCCGCCGGAGACCACGGTGACCACGGCGACGGCGGCGAGCGCGCCGACCGGCCCGGCCCACCAGGCGCCGAACGCGCCCGAGGCGGTGACCGAGATCAGCACGGCGGCGGTCGCGCCGTCGTTGACGCCGAGCAGTTCGGGGGTGGCGAGCCGGTTGCGGGCGAGCGTCTGGGTGAGGCAGCCGGCCAGGCCGAGCGCTGCGCCGGCGGCGATGCCCGCGACGATCCGGCCGAGCCGGAACCTCTGCACCAGCAGGACGTCGAGCCGGTCGCCGTAGCCGAAGACCGCCCGGAAGGTGCGGCCGAGGTCGAGATCGCTCTGACCGGCGTGCGCGGCGACGACGACGGCGGCGAGCAGCGCGCCCGCCAGGCCGAGCGCGGCCAGCGCGGAGCGGCGGGGGACCAGCACCGAGAGCGCGCCGCGCCGCAGCACCACGTCCGGCCGGGGCGACCGGGCGGTCTCCTTCCGCCGTCCGGGGGCGGACCCGTCGGGCGCGGTGTCGGTCATCCCGAGCGCGGCCGTCCGCCGGGAGCGGACGATGGCGATCAGGGCGGGCGCGCCGATCAGCGCGACGATCACGGAGACCGGCGCCTCGAACGGACGGGCCACCACGCGGGCCAGCACGTCGGCTCCGGTCAGGACGGAGGCGCCGACCAGGCCGGCGAGCAGGGTGAGCCGGCCGAGCCGCGGGCCGGCGGCGGCGCGGGCGAGGAAGCCGGCCAGCAGGCCGAGGAAGGAGATCGGGCCGGCCAGGGCGACCGCCGACGCGGTGAGCAGGGTGACGGCGGTGGCGACCGCCGCCCGGGTGGCGCCGGGCCGGTGGCCCAAGCCCCGGGCGAGGTCGTCGCCCAGTGCGAGTGCGGAGAGCGGGCGGGTGGTCGCCGCGGCCGCCAGGAAGCCGACGCCGAGTACCGGGGCGAGCTGGCGCAATGTCGTCCAGCCCTCCACGCCGGCCAGCGAGCCGAGCACCCAGACCCGGTACCGGTCGTACGCCTCGGGGGAGTTGACGATCAGCACACCGGTCAGTCCGCCGAAGGTCGCGCCGACGGCGGAGCCGCCGAGCACCAGGCGCACCGGCGAGCCGCCGCCCCGGCCGCCGGAGAAGGCCAGCACGGTCCCGCTGGCGAGGACGGCCCCGCCGAAGGCGAAGACGAGGTAGGCGTAGCTGCTCTGCACGCCGAGGACGGCGATGCCGAGGACGACGCCGAGCGAGGCGCCCGCATTGACGCCGAGCAGGCCGGTCTCGGCGAGCGGATTGCGGGTGACGCACTGGAGTTGGGCGCCGGCGACCCCGAGCGCGCCGCCGACCAGCAGGGCGGTGAGGGTGCGCGGCAGGCGCAGGTCGCCGACGACCAGGGCGAGCCGGCTGTCGGCGCGGGCGCCGCCGCGGTCGAGCAGGTAGTCGAGCACCCGGGCGGGGCCGACCTCGCCGGCGCCCACGCAGAGCGAGAGCGCGGTGAGCGCGAGCAGGACGGCGAGGACTCCGCCGACGGTGAGCCAGGCGGTGCGGGGGCCGCTTCGTGCGTCGCCCCGCGTCGCCGCCGGCGGTGCGGACGGGCCGGCGGCGGGGGCGGGGTTCCGGGCGTCGGAGGCGGGGCCGGCGGCGGGGGCGGTGTCCGGGCCGGTTCGGGGCGGTTCGGCGGCACCCACTTGCGACAAGGTCATAAGGTAAGGCTAACCTAATGGCCATTGCGTTCCGACGGCCGTCCGGCCCTGCACCGATTGCCGCGGCCCGGCCCGACTCCCCTGCAACACCCCTGCCCGGAGGCACTCATGTCGACCGCCCAGAGCCCGCTCCCCCTCGTCCGCCGCCGGGCGGTCCAGGCGCTGGCCGCCACCGGGGCGGCCGCGCTCCTGCTCACCGGCTGCGGTTCGTCCGGCTCCTCCGAGAAGGCGCCCTCCGACAAGGGCTCCGCGTCCGGCAGCCCGGCCGCGGCCGCCGGCGGCAAGCGGACCGTCAAGGACGCCACCGGCAGGGCCGTCGAGATCCCCGCCGAGCCCCGGCGCGTCGTCACCCTCACCCAGGAGGACCTGGACGCGGTGCTCGCCCTCGGGATCGAGCCGGTCGGCATCACCAACGGCCAGGGCCTGGCCGAGCCGCCCGCCTACCTGAAGGACAGGGTCCGGGGCGTCCCGGTGGTCGGCAACCTGCTGCAGCCCGTGATGGACAAGGTGATCGCCGCCAAGCCGGACCTGATCCTGGCCGGCGACATGCAGGACGAGCAGGTGCTCAAGCAGCTGCGCGAGATCACCCCGGCCACGCTGGTCACGATGGCGCCGACCGACGACTGGAAGCTCTCCTTCCGCGGCATCGGAAACGCCGTCAACAAGCTGGACCAGGCGAACAAGGTCATCGCCGACTACGACGCGAAGGCCGCCAGGGCCGGTGGCGAGCTCGGCGCCGCCAAGGGCGCCGCGGTCTCCATCGTCCGCTGGAACCCGACCGGGCCGAGCTGGATGGAGAAGAGGCAGTTCGCCAGCGGCGTCGCCCTGGACATGGGCCTGACCCGCCCGAAGGCGCAGGACAAGGACGGCAACGCACACACCCCGGCGCTCAGCCTGGAGAAGATCAACGAGATCGACGGCGACTGGCTGTTCCTCTCCACCCTCACCGACGACGGCAGGGCCGCGCTGAAGGACGTCCAGTCCAAGCCCGCCTACCAGGAGCTGGGCGCGGTGAAGAACAACCACACCGTCACCGTGGACGGCTCGGTCTGGTCCACCCGTGGCGGTCCGCTCGCCGCGGACGTGGTCATCGGCGACATCGGCAAGGCGCTCGGCGCCAGGTCCTGACCGGCGGCCGGCCGGCATCGGCTCCCATCATGAGGAGGACGCCATGGAGTTGACGGTCGAAGGGCTCACGGCGGGCTACGGCCCGGGGCGCCCGGTGCTGAACGGGATCGACCTCGTCCTGCCCGCCGGACGGGTGGTGGCGATCGTCGGCCCGAACGGCTGCGGCAAGTCCACCCTGCTGCGCTCGATCGCCCGGCTGCACCGGCCCGACGCCGGGCGGGTGCTGGTCGGCGGCGAGGACGTCTGGCGGCTGCGTCCGCGCCGGGCCGCGCACCGGGTCGCCCTGCTCCCGCAGAGCCCGCAGGCGCCCGAGGCGGTCACCGTGGCCGGGCTGGTCCGGTACGGCCGCCACCCGCACCAGGGCCTCTTCCGCCAGTGGTCGGCGGAGGACGAGCGGCTCACCGCCGAGGCGCTGCGCGCCACCGGTGTCGACGCCTTCGCCGACCGCCGCCTGGACCGGCTCTCGGGCGGCCAGCGGCAGCGCTGCTGGCTGGCCATGGTGCTCGCACAGGACGCGCCGGTGGTCCTGCTCGACGAGCCCACCAGCGCGCTCGACCTCGGCCACGCCGTCGAGGTGCTGGAGCTGGTGCGCGAGGTCGCGGCGGGCGGGCGCACCGTCGTCATGGTGCTGCACGACCTCGCGGCCGCCGCCCGGTACGCGGACCTGGTGGTCGCGATGCGGGACGGCGGGGTCGTCGCGTGCGGCGCGCCGCGCGAGGTGGTGGACGCGCCGCTGGTCCGGGCCCTCTACGACGTCGACAGCGACGTGCTGGCCGCCCCTGGTGACGGCGCGCCGGTGATCGTGCCGCGGGCGGGCACCCGGGTGACCGCGGGCTGAGGCGTCCGGACGGGGGGCGACGGAGGAGCGGGGGAGGGCCCTCCGCAGGCTCGGCGGCGGGTTGCCCGCCCGGTCGCGGGCCGATGTGGTGTCCTGGGTGGCGCCGCATCCGAACCCGCCCCGCTCGTTCCGCTCCGGGAGGCCCACCGGTGCTCCGCCGAACCGCCGTCGTGCTGCTCGCCCTCGTGCTGGGGCCGGTCGCGGCCGCGGGCTGCTCCTCCGCCGAGCCCGTACCCGGGACGCCCTCGACCGGCCCGACCGCCGCCTCCGCGCCGGCCTCCGCCCCCGTTCCCGCCTCGCCCGCCGCCACACCGTCGGTGGCGGTCCGGGGCACCGTCGCCGACGGCCTCCGGTCCCCCTGGGGCCTGGCGGTGCTGCCCGAGGGGGACCTGCTGGTCTCCGAGCGGGACGACGGGCGGATCCTCCGGATCGCGGCCGAGGGCGGTGCCAAGACCGAGGTCGGCACCGTTCCCGGCGTGGTCGCCGGCGGCGAGGGCGGGCTGCTGGGCCTGGCGCTGTCGCCCGGCTACCCGGCCGACCACCTGGTCTATGCCTACCTCAGCACCGCGGACGACAACCGCATCGTCCGCTTCCCCTACGATCCGTCGCGGCCGGCCGGGCGGCAACTCGGGGACCCGACAGTCGTCCTGACGGGCATTCCGCACGGCCCCCGGCACAACGGCGGCCGGATCGCCTTCGGCCCGGACGGCATGCTCTACGCGACCACCGGCGACAGCAGCGACCGCGCCCTCGCGCAGGACCTGAACTCGCTCGGCGGCAAGATCCTCCGGGTCACCCCCGACGGCGCCCCCGCGCCCGGCAACCCGTTCCCCAGATCACCCGTCTTCTCCTACGGCCACCGCAACGTCCAGGGGATCGCCTTCGACCCCCAGGGCAGGCTCTGGGCCTCGGAGTTCGGCGAGGACAACTGGGACGAGCTGAACCTCGTCCGGGCCGGCGGCAACTACGGCTGGCCGGAGGTCGAGGGGATCGGGGAGCGCCCGGGGTTCATCGACCCGGTGGTGCGGTGGCGCACCTCCGAGTCCTCCCCGAGCGGCATCGCGTACGCCGACGGCGCCGTCTGGGTCGCCGGGCTGCGCGGTACCAGCGTGTGGCGCGTGCCGCTCGACGGCGACCACCTCGCCGCCGCGCCGCAGGAGTTCTTCGACGGCGCCTACGGCCGGCTGCGCACCGTCGTCGCCGCCCCGGACGGCACGCTGCTGCTGATGACCGACAACACCGACGGCCGCGGCGACCCCCGCCCCGGCGACGACCGCATCCTCCGCCTCACCGTGTCGTAGGTGCGTCGGTCGTAGGTGCGTCGGCCACGCGGCGGCACCGGTACCGGCCTCCGCCCGCCGCGGGGCTCGGCGCCCGGGGGGCGCGTGGGTGCCGGCCGACCGTGATCGTTCACCCGTTCGATGGGTTTGCATTCCGCCGCCGACCAGCGGCGAACCCCGGCGTCCGCGTTGTCAGTGTGTCCCGTTACGTTCCTCCCATCGCAGACCAGCAGCTGGGAGGAGAGCGGCCGTGGCGTGGGTGGAAGCGGGAGCGGGCGGCTATCAAGTCGCGCTCGACGAGGGGGGCAGGGTGGTGTGCCGCAACGCGGCCGGCCGCCGGTTGAAGTCGCTCCCGTCGAAGCTGAACGACGATCCGGTGGTCACCGGTCTGAAGCAGCTCACCGAATGGCTGGCCGCGCACCGGCGGCGCTGCCTGGAGGACGTCGAGCGGTGGATGGTCCGCTCGCTGCCGGTGCCGGCCGCCGTGATCACCGCCGTCTGGGCCGACGAGGCCTGGCAGGAGGTCCTGCGCGACCTCGTGGTCACCGGAGCCGACGGTTCGGTCACCGGGTTCCTGCGCGGCGCCGACGCCGAGCGCGGGCTGGGCCTGGTCGACCTCGACGGGGACACCGTCCGCCTGACCGACGGCGAGATCCGGATACCCCACCCCGTCCTCCTGGGCGACCTCGACGAGCTGCGCGAGTTCGCCGTCGAGCTGGGCGTCACCCAGCAGGTCCAGCAGCTGTACCGGGAGGTCTGGCACCGCCCGGACGCTGCCGACGCACCGACCGGCCACCAGGTCACCACCTACGCCGGCGGCCGCTACGCCGCGCTGCGCGACCTGCTCGGCCGGTGCGCCCGGCTCGGCTACCGGGTGCGCGGCGGCCACGCCGTCCTGCCGGTCGTCGAGGGCGGCGTCCCGATGGAGGCCCGGGTCTGGGTCGGCGACTACTACGAGTACGACGAGTGCGAGACCGGGGCACTCAGCTGGACCGGCCCGGACGGGAAGGTCCTGCCGCCGGCCGAGGTCGGGCCGGTCGCCTGGTCCGAGGGGATGCGGATGGCCGCCGCGCTGTACGCCGGCCGCACCGTCGAAGGGGAGGAAGCCGCATGAGCACCACCGAAGTGAAGGAGCCCCGCGCCGGGCGACCGGCCGCCGAGCCGACGGCCGAGCGGGCGCGGCGCGCGCACGAGCGCCTGCTGGACGCCGGAGCGGTGCTCCCGGCCGGCACCCTGCCCGGCGTCGGGGGGCCCGACAGTCCGGCCGACGTTCTCACGGCCCGGACGTACGCCCACCCGGTGCTCGGCGAGCGCCGCGTGGTGCGGCTGGTGCCCGGCGCACTCGGCCCCGCCGAGGACCTCGCCGTCGACTTCCTCGGCCTGAAGCCCGCCGAGGAGCCGGCCGAGGTCGGCCAGGTGCGGCAGGAGGCGCTCGGATTCCCCGCCTGGGCGCTGGTCCACGACCCGGCCAACGGGCACCACGCGCTCGCCCTGGTGAAGGAGATGGAGCGGCTCGCCCGGCAGGCCAAGTCCAAGCCCGGGCACGCCAAGGACGGTTTCGAGGCGCTCGCCCTGCGCCTCGGCCGTGCCGTGCCGCACTTCCTGCCCACCTTCTGCGAGGAGGTCGGCCGGATCTTCCTCGAGCAGGGCAACCAGACCTACGCCGGGACGTTCTTCGGCAAGGCCCGCGAGGCCGAGCGCGCCCACGGCCTGACCGTCGACGAGGAGCGGCTGCGCGCCGTCTTCCTGGAGTTCGCGCTGGCCGGCGCCCTCACCGTCAAGGCCCTGCGCCAGTACGTCAAGGAGCTCAGCGGCCGACTCGACCCGCTGACGGCCTGGCAGCGGTTCCGCCAGCTCTGCACCGAGCGCTCGGCGGCCGGCATGGCCCCCTACGCCGGGGTCGCCGAGGACGCGCGCGCCCTGATCAGGGCGGCCGGGCTGGACCGCACCGAGCAGGAGCGGGCCCTGCTCGCCGAACTGCTCGCCTCGTCCGCCGTCGACCGGGCGCCCGGCGCGTTCTGGAAGTCCTGGCACGGCGCCGTCGTCGAGCTGGGCCGCAGCGACGAGGCGGTCCGCGTCCGGCTGCTGGAGATCATGCCCGATCCGGCCGGCGCCACCGACCGGACGGCCCAGGACGCCTCGTGGCTGGCCCTGCTCGCCGAGTCCGGCGCCGAGCAGCTGCTCACCGGTCCGCCGGCCGCCGGCACGGCGGACGCCTCGGACGCCACGGCGCCGGCCGTCTGGCTGCAGCGCTGGACGGCCCACATCGGCCGCGGCTGGCGCACCAGCGGCTTCAGTGGCGGGACCGTCGCCCTGGCCGGTCGGATGGCCGCACGACTGCGTGCCGACGGCGTCCCGGTCGACCTCTTCCAGGGCCGCCGGGCCGGCACCACCCGGATCGAGCTGCTCGACCTGCTGCTCGCCGAGGGCGTCCCGGTCGCCGACCCGGGCACCGACCTCTCGCTCGACCTGCGCGAGTGGGTCGGCGAGGCCCGGCCCGACGGCCGCACCCTGGCCGCGATCGCCGCCGACCCCCGGTTCCGCCCCGCGCTGCGCGCCGCCGTCCCGGGCGTCTGGGACGCGGCGGTGCAGAAGGGGCTGCCCGCCCTGCCGGTGCTGCGCGAGCTGTTCGTCGAGTGGTCCGACGCGCGCGCCGACGAGCTCCTCGCCGCCCGCGGCCTGACGAGCGCCGCCGACCTGCTCCGCGAACTGCGGCCGAGCCGGGTCGCCATCTGCGCCGAGAACCCGGCCGCCGCCGAGCGGATCGCCGGCATCGACGTGGCCGGGCTGCTCGCCCGCACCCTCAACGCCGGCATCTTCGACGAACTCGGCTGGCCCGCCCTGGAGGAGGCGCTCGACCGGTTCGGCGCCGAGCCCAAGGCCGCCCCCGGCCGCCCGGCCGGGAACACCCTCCCGGAGGACGTCCTCCTCGAAGAGGCGTGGCCGTACCTGATCGTGGCCCGCAAGGGCGAGGTCCTCGTGGTCGGTCCGGAGGGCATCGTGCTGGAGCACACCCTGCGCATCCCCGACAAGCTGGAGCGCTGGCAGCGGCCCCGGATCCGCTACGTCGACGGCGAACTGCTGGTCGCCTGGTACCGGGAGGGCAAGCAGCGGGCCTACTGGTCCGGCCGCCCGGCCGAGGTCTTCGACCTCGGCGGCGAGACCATCGTCAGCTACTACGGCGGCCGCGACGAGCCCGGCGCCCCGTCCCTCGCGCTGCCCGGCGGCGGACGGTCCACCGGCGAGCGCCCCCTGCACCCCGGCGACACCCGGGCGCCCGCCGAGCACCCGGTGCTCGGCGACGGCACCGGCCACTGGACGGTCCGCTACGGCCGCAACGGCGGCCACCTCGTCGAGCTGGACCCGGCCACCGGCACCCTCGGTCGCCCCTCCGAGCCGCCCCGGATCGCCGCCGGCGCCGCCGCCGGTCTGCTCGACGTGCACCGCACCCGGCTGCTCCCGATGCAGCCCGGTCTGGAGGCCACCCCGCTCGGCACCGACGGCACCGTCCTCGGCAGCTGGGTCCGGGTCGACGGGGCCCGGGTCACCACCGGGACCGCCGACGGGACCACCCTGGTCCTGACGGGCACCGGCGCACACGCCCAGCGCTACCCGGTCGGCCGGCTCGGGCTGCCCGGCGGTGCCAACCCGCTGGTCGTCGAGCAGGGCAGCGGCCTCGCCCTCGTCCTGAACCCGGGCACCGGCGGTGCCGAGACCGGCGGCTCCCCCGCCGCTACCGCCGGGGCCGCTACCGCCGGGGCCGTGCCCGCCGGGGCCCGGCCCGGCGACACCATCGGCGACCTGCACGCCTGCCGCCCCGGCGGGCCCGACGCGGCCGGTACCGCGCTCGTCCCGCCGCTGACCCACTGGCACGCCCTGCGGCCGCGCGACGAGGCGGGCTCGCAGGCCCTGCGCGCGGTCACCGCCGAGCACGCCGCCCGACTGATCGACGCCGCCTGGCCCGTCGACACCGAGCCGGTGCCCGCCGACGAGCAGCGCTGGCTCACCGTCCAGGGCGTGCGCCGCCTGCTGGCCAACGGCAAGGACAGCCGCGCCGAGCTGCCCGTCGAGGCGGTCGGTGCGCTGCTCCCCGCCGTGGGGCACCCCCTGCTGCGCGCCGGCGTGGCCGGCTTCGCCCGGGCCGCCGCCGACCTGCTGGACCGGGCCGCCCGCTTCGCCCCGCAGCCCGAGGCCGAGCGCCGCACCAAGCCCGGCACCGCCGGCGCGGCCGAGTACCGGCCCGAGCACGGCCGCGACCACGAGCTGCGCGAGGCGGTCGGGATCCTGCTGCCCGGCCTCGGTGGCTTCGGTCGCTCCTGGGGCACCTCCGCCCCGTGGCAGGTCGTCAACAACCTGCGCACCGTCACCGCCGTCCTCGCCGATCCCCCCGCCGTGCCCGAGGGCGCCGACGGTTGGGCGGTGCCGCTGCGGATCGACCTCCAGGGCGACGACGACCACCACGGCTGGCTCCACCTGCTCGGCCGGCTCGGCACCGTGGCCTACGCGGCCGCCGCCCCGCTCACCGACAGCGCCCGCCGGTCCTCCCTCGCCCTCCTGCTCGACGAGCTGACCACGGGCGTGCTCGCCGACCGCGGTGCCACCCTGCGCGAGCTCAGCCTCGCCGAACCGCTCGCCGGCTCGACCGGCTACCACCAGCACGAGAAGCGGGCCGGCCAGGTGCTGCGCCTCGGGGACCGCACCGTCGTGATCCTCGGCTGCAGCCAGCACCAGGACGACCAGGTGCACTGGCTCGCCGTCGACCACGACCCGAGCGGCGTGTTCGGCCCGGTCGCGCACTTCACCACCACCGCGGAGCGCACCACCGAGGAACGGATCGACGCCGCCTGGGTGGCCGGGTTCCGGCAGGCGCTGGCCCTGCGCGGGCCCACCACCCGGGACGCGGCCCACGCCGCCGACTTCGCCGAGCGCACCGGCATCGGCACCGCCCGCGCCGGCCTGCTGCTCAGCCCGCCCGACACCCTCTTCCACTGGTACGGCAGCGTGCTGCCCGCCGACCGGCTCCAGGAGTACGGCCTCAAAGCCGGCGAGGCCAAGGCCGCCCGCGACTGGCTGCGCGACCGCGACCGGGAGGGCCTCACCGGCGTCTGGACGGCCCTGCTGCCCGCCGACCCGGAGGCCCTGTGGACCGACGGCCCCGACACCGCAGCCGGCGCCGCCTGGTGGACGGAGCGGTTCGGACGGCTCGTCACCCTGCCCGAGGAGTCCCAGGCCACCGTGAGCGGCGCCGACATCGGCCACATCGAGGCCGTGCTCAACCCCGCCCGGGACAGCTGGCTCACCCGCACCACCGGCTACCGGTTGCGCGCCGGCGAGGACGGCGACCAGGCGGACCGCCTGGTCGCCGACGACCCGGCCGCCCTGCCCGGCAACAACGCGCTGCGCGGCTCGGTCGACGCCCTCCGCTGGCTCGCCTACCACCTGCCCGCCGACAGCCCGCTGCGCCCGGTGCTGCCGCAGGCCGCCGCCGCGCTGCGCGCCCGCCTCGCCGACCCCGGTCTGCTGCTCGACTACGGTCTCTACAGCACCGTCAAGGACGGGAAGCTGGCGCCCGTGCTGCGCAGCCACTTCGGGCTGCCGGAGGAGGGCGGCGCCGACGCCGACGGCCTGGTCCGCTGCGGCGAGGCACTCGTTCTCGCCCCCGGCCCCGGCGGCATCGAGTACGCCTGGCTGCGCCCGGCCGGGCTCACCGGCGGCGACGACCCGCTGCTGGAGCTGCTCGGCGGACTCGCCCAGAGCTACTGGTTCGACAGCCAGCTCCCGGCCCTGCGGGCCGTCCTCGACGGCGAGCCGGAGCGTCTGGTCGCCCTGCCGGCCGTGCCGCCCGCCGCGGGACCGGAGGCCGGCGGCAAGGCCGCCGCGCCGGGCAGCTGGCTGCAGAACCCGCAGCTCAGCGTCCCCGACCTGGTCGCCGAGGTGGCCAAGACGCACGCCCTCGGCGAGGACGCGGCCGCGCTCTACCTCCAGCTGCTCGCGCTGCCCGACCCGACCGACCGCAACGTCGCCCGCTGGACGGGCTGGAAGCCCGCCCGGTTGAAGAAGGCCCGGGCCGAACTCGTCGCCGCCGAGGGCCTGGTCCTGGAGGCCAAGCGGGCCCGGGCCGGCCGCAGCCTCTTCCTGCCCGGCGGCTGGCAGGAGGCCAAGGCCCCCGCCCTTCCCGCCGAGGCCTGGAAGGCCGGGCTGTACGACCTGCCCACCCGCCGCGTGGCCCTGCCGCACCTGCCGGTCCCCGAGCTGTTCGCGCGGGCCTGGCAGCGGATCGGCGAGGGCGACACCCCCGGATACGAAGAGCTCCAGACCAGCAAGCGCAGGAAGGCCCCGCCGATGAGCACCACCACCGAGACCGCGGTCGCGTCCGCCGGCACCGCGGCCGCCACCCCGGCCGGGGCGGCGACCCGTCAGATCGTCCCGCCGGAGGAGAAGTACGCCGCCGAACTGGAGTTCCTCGCCGCGCACGACTCCGGCCCCCGGCCGCCGGGCTGGCGGCTCACCCCGCGCGCCGTGGTCACCTTCGTCATGGGCAGCGGCGGTGAGAAGCTCAAGGCCGGGCGGAAGAGCCTGGTCGTCGAGCAGAAGTTCGTCGGCGAGCGGGCGCTGGTCGAGCGCTGCGTCGTCACCCTCGCCGGCGAGCGCGGCCTGCTGCTCGTCGGCGAGCCCGGCACCGCCAAGTCGATGCTCTCCGAACTGCTCGCCGCCGCGGTCTGCGGCACCAGCGCGCTCACCGTCCAGGGCACCGCCGGGACCACCGAGGACCAGCTCAAGTACGGGTGGAACTACGCCCTGCTGCTGGCCAAGGGCCCGAGCCGGGAGGCCCTGGTGCCCTCGCCGGTGCTCACCGCGATGACCACCGGGGCGGTCGCCCGGGTCGAGGAGGTCACCCGCTGCCTGCCCGAGGTGCAGGACGCCCTGGTCTCGCTGCTCTCCGAACGGCGCATCGCCGTCCCGGAGCTGGCCGGTACCCCGGACGGCCAGCTGCACGCCGCGGCCGGCTTCACCCTGATCGCCACCGCCAACCTGCGGGACAAGGGCGTCAGCGAGATGTCCGCCGCGCTCAAGCGCCGGTTCAACTTCGAGACGGTCGGCCCGATCGGCAGCCTCGCGGCCGAGGTCGAGCTGGTCCGCCGCCAGTCCACCGCCGCCGTCGCCCGGGCCGGGGCCCCGTTCGCGGTGGACGACGCGGTGCTGGAGGCCCTCGTCACGGCCTTCCGGGACCTCCGCACCGGCCGCTCCACCGAGGGCTGGGACGTCGAGCGTCCGTCCACCGTGATGAGCACCGCCGAGGCGGTCTCGGTGGCCACCGCGCTCGGCGTCTCCGCCGCCTACCTGCCCGACGGCGGCGACGTGCTCGGCCGGCTTCCCGGTCAGCTGATCGGTGTCGTCCGCAAGGACGACCCGGCGGACGCCGCCCGCCTGCTCGGCTACTGGGACGGCCCGGTCCGCCGCCGCGCCGAGCAGGGCGCCGCCACCTGGCGCACCCTGTGGGACCTCCGTTCGGCGCTGGAGGCGTGACGCGATGACGACGACGAGCAGCGCGGCACCCCCCGGCCGCGAAGCGGCTCCGGGGGCGTCCGGTGGCACCGGTGGGCCTGGTGGGCCCGCCCGGTCCGGTCGCTCCGGCCGAGCCGCGGGCACCGGCGACCCACGGGCGGCGGTGGAGGCCGAGACGGCACGCCTGGCCGCCGCGGGCGTCGGCGCGCCCGGGCCGTACCTGATCGGGGTCCGGCACCACGCGCCCTCGCTCAGCGCGGCCGTGCCCGCGCTGCTCGACGCCGTCCGGCCCGAGGTGGTGCTGGTGGAGCTGCCCGCCGAGTTCCAGCCGTGGCTCGGCTGGCTGGCGGACGACTCCACCCGGGCGCCCGTCGCCCTCGCCGCCGCCCCCGGCGGGTCCGGGGACGACGGCCCCGGGGGCGGCGCGGGCGCGGGGGCGTCCGGGCTCGCCTTCTACCCGTTCGCCGACTTCTCCCCGGAGCTGGCGGCGCTGCGGTGGGCCCGGCGCAACGGCGTGGAGGCGGTGGCCTGCGACCTTCCGCTCGCCCAGCGCGCCGACGCCGGACGAGGCGTCACCGACCGCTCCGGCACCGACCGGGCGGACGGTCCTCCCGCCACCGGTACCCCCCTGGCCGGCCGCGGCCCGGGCGTCGCCGCCGCGCTGCGCCGCCGGCTCACCGGGCGGGACGACGACGAGGACCTCTGGGACCGCCTGGTCGAGACCGCCGCCCCGGGCTCCACCCCGGAGGCGGTGCGGCGCGCCGCACTGCTGGTCGGCTGGGCCATGCGTCGCGACGCCGAGGACGGCCCCGGCGTCGACCCGTACGACCTGCGCCGCGAGGCGTGGATGCGGGCGCGGATCGCGGCCGCCGCCTCGGGCGGTCGGCGCGTCGCCGCCGTCGTCGGGGCGTTCCACGCCCCCGCGCTGCTCGACGCCGCCGAGCGGCCGGACGGGCCGCAGCCGTCGGAGTCGGCCGCCGTAGCCGGTGACCCCGGGGCCCGGGCGGCCGCGGGGACCGCGGCGGGGCCGGCCGGCTCCCCGGTGGAGGAGCCGCCGGCCGACGGCCACGTCGTCTCCCTGATCCCGTACACCTACCCGCTGCTGGACGCCCGCTCCGGCTACCCGGCCGGCATCCGGGACCCGGAATGGCAGCACACCGTCCTCGAGGCCGGCGGGGACCGGGAGCGACTCGCCGAGGCGCTCGTCCGCACCGCGGTGCGGATCTGCGAGGCCCTGCGCACCCAGGACCACCCCGCCGGCCCGGCCGACGCCCGGGAGATCGTCCGCCTCGCCGGCGACCTCGCCCGGCTGCGCGGGCTCTCCGCCCCCGGCCGGGGCGAACTGGTCGAGGCCGTGCAGACCGTACTGGCCCAGGGCGAGCCGCTGGGCCGGGGCCGGGCGGTCGCCCGCGCGCTCGAACGCGTCCTGGTCGGCACCCGCACCGGCCGGGCCGCCCCCGCGGCCCCCCGCAGCGGTCTGGCCCCCGCCGTCGAGGCCCTGCTCGCCGAACTCGGCCTCCCCGGCCCCGCCGACGCCGCCGAGTCCTCCCCGCGCGACCTCCGGCTCGACCCGCTGCGCTCACCCCTCGACCGCCGCCGCGAGCTGCTCCTCCACCGCCTCACCGCCTGCGGCGTCCCCTACGGCGAACCGCTCGCCGGCACCGGTGCGGGCGGCATCGAGACCATCGGCACCCGCTGGCAGGTGCAGTGGACGCCGGCCACCGCGGCCATGCTGACGGTCGCGGGCACCCGGGGCGTCACCCCCGCGCAGGCGGCCGAGGGCGCCCTGCGGGAACGGCTGCGCCGCGAGCAGCAGGCCGACGGCCCGACCGCGCGCGACGTGCTGCAGGGCCTCGCGGACGCCGCGGCCTGCGGCCTGGCCGCCCTCGCCGACGTCCGCCTCGCCCAGCTCACCTCCGTCCTCCCCGAGAGCGGCACGCTGCCCGAACTCCTCGACGGCCTCGCCCTTCTGGACCGCCTCACCGCGGGCCACGCCCCCGGCCTGCCGGCGGCCGCAGCCGTCGCTGCGGAAGACCACACCCCGGCGGCCGGGCCGGAGGCCGCCGGACGTGCCGCAGCGCTGGCGGCGGCGGCCGAGCTGCTGACCGTCGCCGCCGTGCGGCAGCTGGAGGGGGTGGGCGGTTCGGACGATCCCGCCGACGCGCGGGCCCTCCTGGAGCTGGCCGGGCGCGCCGACCGGTCGGGCGGGCTGCGACTCGGCCACGTGCTCGCCGAACTCGCGAACGGCGGGAGCCCGCTGGTTCGGGGCGCGGCCGGCTCGGTGCGGGTGCTCCTCGGGCACGACAGCGCCTCGGCGTTCGGCGGCCGCGCCGCCTCCTGGGTCGACGGGGCCACCGACCCCGCGGCACGGCACGCCCTCGCCCGCTCGCTGGTCGGGATGCTCACGGCGGCCGAAGGGCTCCTCGCCACCGCACCCGAGGTCCTGGAACCCGTCCTGGAACGGGTGACGGCACTCGCCGACACGGACTTCCTCGACCGGCTGCCCGCGCTGCGCGGCGGCTTCGACACCCTCAGCCCGGCCGCCCGCGACCGGCTGCTGACGCTCGTGGAGGAGCGCCTCGGCACCCGGGTGCAGGCCCTGCCGGACGCCGTCGCACCGGCGCTGTTCGCCCGGTGGGCCGGGGCCGATCTCGCGGCCCGTACCGCACTGGGCCGTCGCGGTCTGCTCCCGGCGGGCACCCTCGGGCCGCCGGCCGGCCGACCCGCGCCGACGACGGCGCCGCCCGCGGCACCCGGCGGCACGGTCATGCCACCGGCCACTGAGGGGGCCGTGACCGAGGCCCCCGGTACGGCCGCCACCGCACACGCCCTCACCCCCGCCGAGCGGTGGCGGCTGCTGCTCGGCCGGCCGGGCAGCGGCGGCCTCGGCGGGCGGGCGGCCCGCCTGGCCACCGCGCTCGACGAGCTCTACGGCACCGGCCACGGCGAGGGCTCGGGCCCCCGCCTGGACGGGCGCGGCGGCGCCGGCGGCCAGCGGGGCGGCCGCGGGGCGCCGTACCCGGGGGTGCGCGAGTGGTCGGAGGAACTGGTCGCGCTGTTCGGCCCCGGCATCCGCGAGGAGGTCCTGGCCGCAGCCGTGGCGCACGGTCGCACCGACGCGCTGTCCGCCGTCGACCCCGACACCGTCCGGCCGTCCGTCGACCTGCTGCGCACCGTACTGGAGCACGCCGGCGGCCTGCCCGAGGCGCGGATCGCCGCGCTGCGCCCGTTGGTGCGGCGCCTGGTGGCCGAACTGACCCGGGAGTTGGCGACCAGGCTGCGCCCCGCGCTCACCGGCGTGGGCGTGCCGCGCCCGAGCCGACGGCCCGGCGGCGGGCTGGACCTGGACCGGACGATCCGGGCCAACCTCGCCACCGCCCGCCCGGCCCCGCCGGGGCCCGAGGGGGAGCGGGGCACGTTGATCGTCCCCGAGCGGCCGGTGTTCCGGACGAGGGCCCGCAAGGCCGCGGACTGGCGGCTGATCCTGGTCGTGGACGTCTCGGGGTCGATGGAGGCCTCCACGGTCTGGGCGGCGCTGACCGCCTCGATCCTGGCCGGGGTCCCGTCGCTGAGCACGCACTTCGTGGCCTTCTCGACCGAGGTCGTCGATCTGACCGAACGGGTGCGGGATCCGCTGAGCCTGCTCCTGGAGGTGCGCATCGGCGGCGGCACCAGCATCGCGACCGGTCTGAAGTACGCGCGGGACCTGGTGACGGTGCCCTCCCGGACCCTGGTCGCGGTGATCAGCGACTTCGAGGAGGGCGGCCCGGTGGGCGGGCTGCTCGCGCAGACCAGGGCGCTGGTCGACTCCGGGTGCCACGTCCTCGGCTGCGCCGCGCTGGACGACACCGGGAAGGCGCGGTACTCCAAGGCGGTCGCGGGCCAACTGGTCGCGGCCGGGATGCCGGTGGCGGCACTCAGCCCGCTCGAACTGGCCCGCTGGGTAGGGGAGAAGGTCCGATGACGGCATCGACGACGGAGTGGCCGGCGGTTCGGCCGGAGGTGGTCGCCGAGGTGGTGGCCGGGCTGTCGGCCCGGCTGCAGAAGCGGTTGGACGGCGCGGCGGCCAAGCTGGCCGGCCGTCCGGTCGAGCGCACCGGCGACGACTGGCGAATCGCGGTGGACGAGGAGACCGAGCTCGTCCTGCACGCGCCCGGCGGGGTGGTCGGCGAGCCGGCCGGCGTCCGCTGCGGCTGCCTGCTGGCCCCGGCCTGCGTCCACCGGGCGGCCGCGGTCACGGTCTGCCGTCTCGCCGACGCGGACGCGGAGTCCCACGCGGAGGCGGACGGCGAGGCGGACGCGGACGCCGACGCCGACGAGGCGGACGGTCGCGCCGTCCCGCCGACGGCCGTCCCGCCGACCGCCGTCCCGCCTACCGCCGAGCCGGCCGAGTGGCCACGGCCGGTCGATTCGCCGACGCCGGCCGATTCGCTGACGCCGGCCGAGCGGGCCGCCGCTCACCATCTGCACCACGCCGCCGCGGCCGTGCTCGCGGCGGGTGTCGGCGGCACGGGCGCCGTCCTCCAGGCCGAGCTGCTGAGGGCGGCCCACCGCGCGCGGCTGGCCGGCCTCCACCGGCCGGCCGCCGCGGCGGTGGCGGTGGTGACCAGGGTCCGTGCCGCCCGCTCGGGCGAGCCGGACCACCGGCTGGCGGACCTGGTCGCAGGTCTGCGCGAGCTGCTCGACCTGACGACCGCGCTGACCGCTGCCGTGACGGCCGTGACGACCGTGACGACCGCGACGGCCTCGCCGGCCGTCCCGCCGGCTCTCCCACCCGGGCGCCTCGCCGAGTTGCGCGGCTCGGCCCGGCAGGCCTACCACGAGGCGGGTGGGCTGCGTCTCTACGGGCTGTTCACCGAGCCGGTGCTGACGGCCACGCACGCGGGTGTGCTCACCTGGGCGATGGACGCCGGCGGGCGGTTGAGCACGGTCGCGGAGGTCATGCCCCACGCCGACGCGACGGCTGCGGCTCCGCAGGCCGTCGGCGCCGCGAACCGGGTCGTCCGGCTCGGCGACGCCATGCTCGGCCACGCCGAGTTCGGCCGGGCCGGGCTCGCCGTCCAGGGGGCGACGAGGTCCGCCAACGGGCGGCTCGGTGCGGGTGCCGCGGTGCGCGCGGTCCGGGCGGCGGGTGCGGCGTGGACGGCCGAGCCGCTCGCGGCACTCTGGGCCGAGCCACCGGCCGCCCAGGTGGAGCGTGCGCTGTCGGCGGCGGTGGTGCCGTACGAGAGCAGGCCGGCCGGGAGCGACCTGCTCTTCCTGGACGTCACGCTGCTCGGTGCCGCGCCGTACGGGCCGACGGGTGTGCCGCAGCTGCTCGCCGACTGTGGCGGCGGCCTGGTCGTCGCGCTGCGGGCGGCACACGACCACCCGGGGCTCGCGTTCCGGGGCAACCTCGCGCTGCTCGCCACCGCGCCCGGGCTGCGGTTGCGGGTGATCGGCCGCCTGGAGCGCGCAGCCCGGCCGGAGCTGCACCTGCTCGCCGTCGGGACGCCCCCGGGCGCCCCCCAACCGGGCGACCCCCGACCGGGCGACCCCCAACGGGACGACCGGGCACCGGACGAACCGGCACTGGCCCTGAACGCCGCACGGTCGGGCCGGGTCAACCTGGGTCTGGAACGCCTGCAGACCGCCGACCTCGTCCTGCCCGCCCCGCGCACCGACGCCGTCACGCCGTCCGCTGCGGCCGATCCGCCCGGCACGCCCGGCATGTCCGAGGCCCCCGAGGCCCCGGTTCACCTGCTCACCCGCCGGGTGGAGCAGGCGGTGACGGGTGGACGGCAGGCCCTCGCGCTCGGCGGCGGTACGCCGGACGGCGACGCGACCCGGCTGAGGTCGGCGGGCCTGGCCACCGGGGCGACGCTGCTGGACGCCTTGCGCGCGTCTGCGGCGGACCAGCCGCGCGACGTGTTCGGCCGGGTCGTCGCGGACGACCACGAGGCGTTCACCGCCGCATGGCTGGCGGCGGCCTGCTACGGCGAGGAGTTGGCCACGGCACTCTGCGCGGCCGCCTGGTCCGGGGGAGAGGGGAGCTGATCCTGGGCCGAGGGAGACTCGGCCCAGGACCTCGACCCCCGACGCGACCACCCGACTCCCCCGAACGGGGAAGGTACTTGCACAAACAGGTAGAATGCGCCGAGTGGCATACTGGGCGGACGGGAGACGTTCGACCGGTCGTAGCACCGCTGACCTGGGCCGGACACCCTGTCGGCACCGGACACCGGTCGGCGGGGGTGGACGGCGGTCCGGCGACCGGTCCGACGGCGGTCCGAACGGGACCGGGGAAGAAGAGGGGCGAGCCATGGGGATCCACGACGATGCCGCCGAGGTCCGCGCGAGCGGCTGGCGCACGCTCGCCGCGCTGCACGGTCTCATCGACACGGCACTGGAGCGGGCGCTTCAGGCCGAGCACCAGCTGTCGGTGGTCGAGTACACGGTGCTGGACGCGCTCTCCCGGCAGGACGGCTGGCACATGCGGATGCAGCAGCTGGCCCGTGCGGCCGCTCTGAGCAGCAGTGCGACCACCCGGCTGGTGACCCGCCTGGAGGACCGCGGTCTGCTCAGCCGCTACCTCTGCGCGGACGACCGTCGCGGCATCTACACCGAGCTGACGCCGCGGGGCCGCGAGCTGTTGCAGGCCGCCCGCCCGGTGCACGATGCCGCGCTGGAGGCGACGCTGGCCAAGGCCACCGAGACCCCTGAGCTGGCCCCGCTGGTCCACGCCCTGGAGGAGCTGGAACTCACCCCGGCGGCCTCCGCCACCACCTGACCGATCCGGACCGGCCTGCCGGGACGACCGCCCCGCGCCGACCGCTCCGAGCGCACTGCAACCCGACGGCGCCGCAGCGCCCTAACGCCGCGCCGCGAGCGCGTCGCGGTGCACGCGGTCCAGCAGGGCGAGCAGCAGCTCCTTGCTGGAGGCGCGTTCCCGGACGTCGCAGAGCACGACCGGGACCTCCGGATCCAGGTCGAGGGCGCGGCGGACGTCGTCGGGGGTGCAGTCGCGCCGGCCGTAGAAGCAGTTGACGCCGATCGCGAACGGGATGCCGCGCTGTTCGAAGAAGTCGACGGCGGCGAAGCTGGACTCCAGCCGCCTGGTGTCGGCCAGCACGATCGCCCCGAGCGCGCCGAGCGCCAGGTCGTCCCACATGAACCAGAACCGGAACTGGCCCGGGGTGCCGAACAGGTAGAGCACCAGCTCGTCGTGGATGGTGATCCGTCCGAAGTCCATGGCGACGGTGGTGGTGGACTTCTCCTGGACGCCCTCGAGGCTGTCGACCCCGATGCTGGCGCGGGTCATCCGCTCCTCGGTCTGCAGGGGTTCGATCTCGCTGACCGAGCCGACCATGGTGGTCTTGCCGACGCCGAAGCCGCCGGCGACGAGGATCTTGACCGCGCCGGGCACCAGACTCTGGGTCGTCAATTCGGATCTCCTGTAAGGGAACTGGAGGTTGTGGTGCGCCGCGGCCTAGGTGTGAGCAGGGGGGGCCGCGGTCGTCGGTGTCAGAGCCGGCGGACGCCCTCGATCACGGCCTGGATCAGCGAGACGTCCGGCGCCTCGGCGAGCTGGACGGGAGCCCGGGTGAGGATCAGACGGGCCTCGGCCAGGTCGTCCAGCAGGACCTTCACGACGCTCACCGGCAGGTCGAGGCCGGCCGCGATCTCGGCCACGGCGAGCGGGCGTTCGCGACACAGGTCGATGATGGCGGCCGGTTCGGGCGACATCCGCGACGTGTCCGTGCGCGGGTCGGCGGTGACCACCAGGGTGATCAGCGCGAAGCCTTCACGGACCGGGCCGGTCCGCCCGTTGGTGATGGCGTAGGGGCGGACCAGATGGCCGGCGTCCTTGTCGAAGAACCAGGCCTCCTCGGCGTCGGCGGTCACGCACCGCCGCCCACGCCGACCTGGCCGGCGTCGCTGCGCGGCGCCGCGGTGAGGTACTGGCCGACCTGCTTCACCAGCATGTTGATCTCGTAGGCCATCAGGCCGGCGTCGACGAGCTCGGTGGTCAGCACGGCCAGCCGGGCGCCCTGGCCGGCGGTGGTGACGAAGAGGAACAGCTGGTCCATCTCGATCACCGTCTGCCGGACCCGGCCGCCGTTGAAACGGTGGCCGGCGCCGCGGGCGAGGCTCTGCAGGCCGGAGGCGACGGCCGAGAGGTGTTCGGCGTCGGCGCGGTCCAGGCCCTGGGAGAGCCCGACCAGCAGGCCGTCCTCGGAGAGGACGATGGCGTGCCGGGTCTCCGGGACCCGCGCCACCAGCTGGTCGAGCAGCCAGTTGAGGTCGCGCTGGGTGTCGGTGTACTGCGTCATCACTGCTGATCCTTAGCTGCGGAGGGTGCGGCCGGTGCAAGGGGAACGGCCGGTGCGTCCGAGTCGGGGTCCGCCGCACGGGCGGTACGGGTACCGCGCTGGATGGCGGCCATGGTGGCGCGGGAGCGCTGCGGCGAGGGATCGTCGACGGGGCCCGGGTCGGCGCCGGGGGCACCGCCGGTGGCGGCCCGGCCCGTCGTCCCGCCGTCGAAAGCACTGCCGTCGAACGCACTGCCGCCGAAGGTGCTGCCGCCGAACGCACTGCCGCCGAACGAGGCTCCGCCGAACGCGCCACCGCCGAAGGTGCCGCTGCCGAAGGTGCTGCCGCCCGTCACGGCGCCGGGCGTCGCGTCGGCCGGTGCACCGGGGAAGCCCGCCGGCGGCGGAAGCATTCCGCCGGGCGCGTTGGCCTCGCGCAGCTGCTCTGCGAGGCTGGCGTTCCGTACCCGCTGCGGCAGGACGCGCGGGGTGCGCAGCTCGCCGTCCGGGCCGTGCTCCAAGGGTGCCTCCGGGGCGCGCTCGTGCGTGGGCGCGGCGGCGCCGGCCGGGGGCCGGCCGTCCGCCGGGGTGCCCGTCGGGGTGCCCGTAGGAGCGCCTTCGGCGCCGTCGGGCCCGTGCGCGAACCCGGTTTGGGTCCCGCCGGCCGCAGTCCCGCTCGGCGGAGCTTCGCCCATCTCGTACGGCCGCGGCATGGCCGGCCGGGGGACGACCACCGCGCCGGGCAGGCCGGGGATCGAAGCGCCCACCGACAGGCCGCCGTTGGTGAGGCGGCCCTCCTCGCGCGCGCCGGCGTCGCCGTTCTGGCCGTACTGGGCGAGCAGCTCGCCGATGCTGAGGCCGCTGTCCTGCCGCTCACCGGCACCGGCGCCACCCCCGGCCGCCGGGCCCGCTCCGTCTGCACCACCGGCTCCGCCCGCGCCGCCGGCCGCCGGCTCGTCGCCCGCCGCCGGTCCGCCGCCCCGCGAGCCGCCGAGCACGCCGGCCGGCGCGCCGCTGTCCGCCGCCGGCTCGCCGCCGGCGTAGGCCGGCCCGCCGTCCTGGACCGGCTCGCCGTCCTGGACCGGCCCGACCTCCGGCACCGGCGTCCGGGTGACCCGGGCACCGGCCGGCAGACCGGGCACCGAGGCGGCCGGCTGCGCCTGCTCCAGCAGCACCGAGGGCACCAGCACCACGGCCCGCGTCCCGCCGTAGGGCGAGGGGCGCAGCGTGACCTGGATGTCGTGCCGGGCGGCGAGCCGGGCCACCACGAAGAGTCCGAGCCGCAGGTCGTCGCCGAGTGCGGAGACGTCCAGCTCGGGCGGGTTGGCCAGGTAGTCGTTGAGGCGTTCGTAGTCCTCCTCGCCCATGCCGAGTCCGCGGTCCTCGACCTCGACGGCCAGGCCCTTGGGGACTTCCTGGGCGGAGACCTGCACCTGGGTGTAGGGCGGGGAGAAGGTGGTGCCGTTCTCGATCAGCTCCGCGACCAGGTGGATCACGTCCGCGACGGCCTGCCCGCTGAGCGAGGTGCGTGGGACGCCCTGGACGACCACCCGGGAGTAGTTCTCGGTCTCGGAGACGGCGCTGCGCAGCACGTTGACCACGGGCACGGCGTTGCGCCAGCGCCGGGCCGGCAGTGCACCGCCGAGGATGACCAGGTTCTCGGCGTTGCGCCGCATCCGGGTGGCCAGGTGGTCGACGGCGAACAGCTCGCGCAGCAGGTCGGGTTCCTCGTGCTCGCGCTCCAGCGCGTCCAGCATGCTGATCTGGCGGTGGATCAGGATCTGGGTGCGGCGGGCGATGTTGAGGAAGACCTTCTTCGTCCCCTCGCGGCCCTGGGCCTGGTGGACGATGGCGGCGAGGGCGGCCTGCCGGACGGCGGCGAGGCCGTCGGCGGTCTGCTGGACCTCGTCGCCGGTCCGCCGCGAGGGGGCCCAGGCGGGCGGTGCGGGGACGGACTCGCCGGCCCGGAGCCGGTCGACGACGTCGGGGATCTCGTGCCGGGCGAGGGTGAGGGTGTCGGTGCGCAGGCCCGCGAGCCGCGTGGAGAGGGCCCGGACCAGCCCGATGCCGCGGATCAGGCTCCCCAGCACGACCACCGCGACGAGCGCGCTGACCGTCAGCAGGGCGGTGCGGTGTCCGGTGTCGCGCAGCAGGTAGGCGGCGTAGCCCCAGGCGGCGGCGAGACCCAGGCAGGGGACCAGCACGAGGCCGAGGAGCGAGCTGCGGAGGGAGCCGGACCGGCCGGCGCGGTGGCCCGTCCGGGGGGCCGATATGCCTGGCATCTGATTCCTTGTTGCTGGGCCGAACGACGGGTCCCCCGTGTGCGGTCCGGTGCGCCCCCCGGCCGGGGCGGCGGGACGCCCACGGCCGGCGATGTCCGGAGGAAACGCCGGATCGGGTGACGCAGTGTCACCGTCCCGGGCGGTGCACACGGCCGCCGACTGCAGGGCACGCTACCAGCACGAGGTGGACTCAGTGCAACATCAACTGACGATACGTGAACGGGCGATGACATGCCGTCCGTCCGCCCCGCCGTTCTCCGTGGAGGCATCGCCGCTGGTCAAAGGGTGTGCCATGAACGCGGCGACGGCTCTCCGGGGGCCGCTGGGCGACCTCCGGAAAGCCGTCAGGAGCAGGTCAAAACGCGCCGGCCGGGGGGCCGCTCGGCGGACGGTCCGGAGACCGGACGGTAACTCCCGCCCGTGTCCGGCGACTCGAACTGATCATCGGTCATGCCTGTCGTCGGAATGGCCGGTTCATGATCGAAACGACCGGGCGCCGCAGGCGGCAGGTACGGCCGCAGCTCACCGGGCCGGCGCGGCGCGGCCGGGCCCCCTCCCGGTGCGGGGAGGGGGCCCGGCCGGCCGCGCGGGTCAGCCCGCCAGCGGCATGTGCAGCAGCGACGCCCCTCCGGTCTGGACGGCCACGGCCTCGGCCTCCGCGGCGGCCTCGCGCTCGGCGAGCTCGGTCCAGGCCCAGCTGGCCAGGTCGGAGAGCTCCGCCGACCACTCCTTGCCGTAGGTGCCGGCCGCGAACTGGCCCAGCCGCAGCCGCTGGACGTCCGAGGTGCCGGCCGGCGGGTAGATGTGGGTGGCGTCCCGCAGGTAGCGCTCGATCCGGAACTCGCTCTGCAGGCCCCGGGCGGCGTGGATCTCCATCGCGTTGCGGGCGGAGTCCAGCGCGTACTCGGTGTTGATGAGCTTGGCGTTCATCAGCTCGGCGTCGCAGGCCTTGCCGTGGTCGAGCAGGTGGGAGGCGTGGTAGGCGGCGAGCTTGGCGGTCATCAGCCGGGACTGCATCTCGCCCAGCTTGAGCGCGATGTTGGGCAGCTGGGAGAGCGGCTTGCCGTAGAGCGTCCGCTCCTCGGCGAAGCGGACGGTGTCCTCGACGATCGCCACGTGGATGCCGAGCGCGACGGCGGCGAGGTTGAGCCGGCCGTACAGCGTGGACGAGGAGTACGCGACGTCCAGACCCTGGCTCTCCCGGCCGAGCCGGTTGGTGGCCGGGATCCGGCAGTCGTCGAAGACGATCTCGCCGAAGCTGAATCCGTGCAGGCCGCTCTGGGTGCCGAGCTCGCCGGTGCGGAAGCCGGGCCGGTTGCTCTCCACCAGGAACGCGGAGAGGCCCTTGCTGCCCGCGCCGGTGCGCAGCACCACGCCGTGCACGTCCGCGATGTGCGAGTTGCCCACGAACCACTTGCGACCGTTGAGCACGTACTCGTCGCCCTCGCGGTGCGCGGTGCCGGTCATGCCGAGCACGTGGCCGCCGGACTCGGGCTCGGTCACGGCGATGGTCGGCAGCGACTCCCCGGAGGCGAACCTGGGAAGCCACTTTCGGCGCTGGGCGTCCGAGCCGAAGTGGATGACCTTGGCGACGCCCAGCTGCGAGGCCTGCGCCATGGCCCCCATCGCGCCGCTGACCCGGGACAGCTCCTCGACGATGACCGTCTTGGCGAGGTGGCCCAGACCCATGCCCCCGAACGCGCGGGGGATGGTGGCGCCGATCCAGCCGCGGCGTGCGATCTCGCGGGAGAGCTCGACCTCGACCTCGCGAGTGGCTTCCATTCTGGCCACCTGCGGACGTACCTCCTTCTCGGCGAACTCACGCACCTCCGCCCGGAGGCTCTCGTGTCGCTCGTCGGTGAAGTAGTCCATCGCCATGCTGGGTCCTCTCGGTCCGTCGGTTAGTCGTGCCTCCATCCGTGCCGCCGATCCGCGCCGGCCGCCCGAGGGTGGGGAGTTGGGGTGGCGGCCGGTTGCCCAGGGTGCAGCCGGTGCGTGCGGAGTAGTCGGGCCGAGTCCTTGGGGGAACCGCCCGCATTTTCGGCAGGGCCATTGTTGTCCGGCAAACAGGACGTCTCCAGTGTGGATCTTGGATTGGCCGGATCCGGATAGGTCCGCCGCCGAATGGGGTTGAACGGTCGCCGGAAGGGGAAACGATCTTCCCCCGCTTTGTCGCCCGGTCCGGCCCCGTTCACGTGGCGCTTTGGCTGAGCATCAGCAAGCTGTCCGTGGAGGGCCGGGAGCGCGACGGCCGCATGATGTCTGATTACATGTGCGACATGACTGATGTGATGAGCACTCAAGGCCAGTTCCCGGGTGCCGGCGGCGAGTCCGAGCGGACCCGCAGGCTGCGCAGCCTCGGTCTCAACGAGCCGACCGCGGACGAGGCCTTCGACCGCTTCGCTCACCTCGCCGCCAGCATCACCCGCGCCCCCATCGCGATGGTCAACTTCATCAACGACGAGCGACAGATGTTCCGGGGGCTCTACATTCCGCCAACCTCCGCCGAATCCACGGCCGAAATCGGTGCCTCCTGGGCCGACCGCGGCATCGCGTTCGACCTCCCGACCCGGGAGATGCCGCTGAGCCACGGCTTCTGCCCGCACGTCGTCGCGCAGCGCTCCCCGCTCGCCCTCGACGACATCCTGGCCTACCCGCGGTTCGCGGGGAACCCGGTCGTCGACGAGCTGGGCGTGCGCGCCTACCTCGGCGCCCCGCTGGTCGACGACACCAACACCGTCATCGGCACCGTCTGCGTCCTCGACCGCGAGCCCCGCCAGTGGGGGCGCGAGCGGCTGCGCGACATCCAGCACCTCGCCGAGGCCCTGCTCTCCGAGATCCGGCTGCGCGACAACCTGCTCGCCCAGCAGCAGGAGATGTTCGCGGCCTTCGACGGTTCGCCCTTCCCGATCATGCTCACCGACGGCCCCGGCCAGGAGATCCGCTACGCCAACGCCCAGCACGCCGACACCTTCGGCGCCCCGACGGCGTACGGATCGGTCGGCATGGCCTACCCGCAGCTCGGCGCGGCCGGACTCGACCGGGCGGTCGCGGAGGCCTACCACACCGGGCGGACCACCGTCCTGAACGACGTCCGTATCCAGTCGGTCCGGCCGGACGCCCAGCGGATCCAGCAGATCTTCAGCTTCACCTGCACCCCGCTCCGGAGCGCCCGCACCGGGCAGGTCAACGGCGTGGTCACCGTCGGCATGGATGTCACCGCGCAGTCCCGCACCGAGGAGGAGCTGGGCACGCTCGCCGCCCTGCTGGTGGACCGGCTGCAGCAGAACGGGGCCGGCCGTCCGGGCCTCGGCGGTGGTGAGACCGGACCGCTCCTGCCGGGCTGAGCCCTGAGCAGGCCCTCCAGGACACCGTCCACTGCACCTCCGACCGCACTCGATCGCACCACGCGTCACACCGCACGCCGAACCGCTCGTCGCACCGGCCGTCGTCCTGCACGTCGCACCACACGTCACACTGCACGACACTGCACGCCGAACCGCTCTCGCACCGCCCGTCGTACGGCCCGTCGTCTGCACGTCGCACCGGCCGTCGCACCGCACGTCGCACCGTCATCGTGGCGGGGCGCCTCTCACCCCCGAGGAGAGGCTCCCCGCCACGATGCTCTCCGGTGACGGTGCCGCCCGGGTGAACCGCCGCCGCCGCGCAGCCGGCCCGGCCGCCCGGCCGTCCCGCCGGTGGTAGGCATGGGCCGCATGGACTGGTTCGCCGCCCCCGAGTACTGGCTCAGCCGACTGCTCGTGCAACGGCTGCTCGCCGGCCTCTACCTCACCGGCTTCCTCGCGGCCGCTGCCCAGTTCCGCGCCCTGATCGGCGCCTCCGGGATGCTCCCGGTGCCCCGCTTCACCGCCCGGGTGCCGTTCCGCAGCGCACCCGGCCTCTTCCACCTCCACTACAGCGACCGCTTCTTCGCCGCCGTCGCCATGACCGGGGCCGCGCTCTCCGCCGCGCTGGTCGGTGGGCTCGGCGACGCCGTGCCGCTCTGGGCGGCCGTGCTGCTGTGGACGGTGCTCTGGGTCCTCTACCTCTCGATCGTCAACGTCGGGCAGACCTGGTACTCCTTCGGCTGGGAGTCCCTGCTGCTGGAGGCGGGTTCCCTCGCCGTCTTCCTCGGCAACGAGGACGTGGCCCCGCCCGTCCTGGTGCTCTGGCTGATGCGCTGGCTGGTCCTCCGGGTCGAGTTCGGCGCCGGGCTGATCAAGCTGCGCGGCGACAGCTGCTGGCGGGACCTGACCTGCCTGCGCTACCACCACGAGACGCAGCCCATGCCCGGCCCGCTCAGCTGGTTCTTCCACCACCTGCCCGCCCCGCTGCACCGGATCGAGGCCGCCGCCAACCACGTCACCCAACTCGTGGTCCCGGTCGCCCTCCTCCTCCCGCAGCCCGTCGCCACGTACGCGGCCTCCGTGATCGTGGTGACCCAGCTCTGGCTGGTCGCCTCGGGGAACTTCGCCTGGCTGAACTGGCTCACCATCACGCTCGCCCTCGCCGCCGTCGACCCCGCCCGGCTGGGCCTGCCGGTCCACCCCCGTTCCTACGCCGGCACACCGGTCTGGTTCGAGGTCCTGGTGATCGCGCTGACCTGCGGCGTCGCCGTGCTCAGCTACTGGCCGGTGCGGAACATGATCTCCCGCGGCCAGGTCATGAACCGTTCCTTCAACCGCCTCCACCTGGTCAACACCTACGGCGCCTTCGGCAGCATCAACCGGATCCGCCAGGAGGTCGTCGTGGAGGGGACCGACGAGCCCACCGTCACCCGGCACACGGTCTGGCGCGAGTACGGCTTCAAGGGCAAGCCCGGGGACGTGCGCCGGCTCCCGCGCCAGTACGCCCCCTACCACCTGCGGCTGGACTGGCTGATGTGGTTCGCCGGGATCTCGCCCGCGTACGCCCGGCCGTGGTTCCTGCCGTTCGTCGCCCGGCTGCTCGTCAACGACCCGGACACCCTGCGGCTGCTGCGGAGCAACCCCTTTCCGGACACCCCGCCCACGCACGTCCGGGCGACCCTCTACCTCTACCGGTTCACCGGTTGGCGCGAACTGCGGGAGACCGGCGCGTGGTGGCACCGGACCGAGCTGCACGAGTACCTCGGCCCCGTCAGCCTTGACGCCCTCACCCGATCCGGCTACCGGCCGCCCCTGGGCCGGCGCGCCAGGACGGTGCCGGTGGACGGGCTCCGCAGCGGTGGCGGCCGGCGGTCCGGTCAGCGTCCGCCCCGCCCGTCCGGCCCCGGACCGCATCACCCGTCCGGTCCTCCCGAGTAGCGCCCAGGTGAGCGGTGTGGGACGCCACATCGGTCCATCGGGCGGTGGGTGCGTGCAAGGCTCGAACGGGCACCCGTATTCTGGGCCTCCACAACCGGCAGGCCGATCGCGCGCCCCCCGGCCCCCTCCCGCCGGGGCCCCGCGCACCCGGTCGGCCGTCCCCCCGCCGCCCAGCCCCCGCCGCAGTCGCCCAGAACCGGACCTCACATGACAGTGCTTCACTCGCGCAACGCCGACGCGGCCGACGCCGCCGATGCCAAGGCCGCCGACGCCGAGACCGCCACGGACGCCGCCGACACCACGGACGCCACCGACCTGGAGCAGACGACGGCCCGGCCGGCTGCGACGGACACCGACCTCCGGGACGAGCTCGGCCGCTACGCCGAGCTCGGTGCCTTCACCCTCACCGCGGAGAGCCACGCCTGGTACGCGGCCGTCGACACGGTCGCCACCCCCGAGGACGCCCGCGCCGCCTCGACCGTCCTCGCGGAGCTGCGCGGTCGCGACCTCCAGCAGACCTGGGACGCCGTCACCGCCCTGGCCGCCGACGCGAAGCTGGACGAACCGGACACCGTCGCCAAGGCGGCGCTGCTGGTCGAGCTCCTCCAGCGCGTCCACAGGACCTCCGCGACGCTGGTCGGCGCCGCCTACGATGCCGACCTCGACGCCCTCATCGCCGCCACCGCCGACCGCGCCTGGCGGCGCGAGCGCGGCGTCAAGCTGTCGTTCCTGAAGGTCCGCGGGCTGCGCAAGCAGGCCGCGGCGTTCGCCCGCGACGGTCGCAAGGTCCGCCCCGAGGAACTGCACGAGGCCTTCAGCTCCGCCGAGATCGAGCGCCGGGCCTGGGCCGTCCTCGCCCCGGCCGGCACCCTGCCGAACCCGCCCGCCGACGGCGCGCTGGTCGAGAAGACCGCCACGGCCTTCGAAGCGATCGGCACCGGCCTGCGCGAGCTGGCCCGCCTGCTGCCCGAGCACGACCTCGACGGGTTGCCGTTCGGCGAGCTGATCGACCTGGTCGAGCGGCTCGCGGCGGACGAGGGAACGCTCTACCGCCTGCCGACCATCCGCTCGCTGCGCGCCACTCTGGAGGAGGCCGGCCTGGCCGACCTGCTCGCCGAGCTGACCGAGGCCCGCGCCGACCGCCGCGCGGCCGAGGCCGCCTTCACGGCCCGCCAGGCCCTGGCCGGTGGCCAGCGGGACGGTCTGGCCGGCACCCGGGACGAGGCCGAGCCGGAGATGACCGCCGAGGCCGGCGCTGCGGACGAGGTGGAGGCGGAGGCGACGGGGGCCGTCGAGCCGGAGCCGGAGGCCGTGGTGGAGACCGGGCCCGAGCCCGAGGCGGCGGCCGAGTCCGAGCCCGAGGCCGCGACCGAGCCGGACGCCGCGGACGCCGAGCCGGTGCTGGCCGACGAGCTCACCGGCGAGGAGCCTGTGGAGGTTCAGCCCGTCGTCGTGACGCTCCCGGCGCCGTCCCCCGCGGCGGACGACCTGGTCGACGTCACCCCGATCCTCCCGGCGAAGCCCGTCGAGATCGGGGCCGAGGTCCAGCCCGAGCCCGAGGGCGAGGCCGCCGTGGTCGAGGCCGCCGTGGTCGAGGCCGCCGAGGGGGTGGCCGAGGTTGCCCCGGCCGTGGAGCCGGAGGAGGTCGACGAGGTCGGGGCCGCGGCCGAGAACGGCGAGGTCGGGGCTGAGGCCGACGAGCCGGTTGTCGAGGAGGCTGCGGACGAGGCCGGCTCGGTCGAGGAGGTTGTGGAGGCCGAGCACGAGGTGGCCGAAGCCGCCGAGTCCGAGGTCGTCGCAGCGGCGGAGACCGAGGGGGCTCCGGCCGGGGCCGCCGTGGTCGAGGCCGACGAGCCCGCGACTGAGGCCGAGGTGGCGGCCGCCGAACCGGTCGCCGTGGCAGCCGCCGCGGAGGTCGTGGCCGAGCCCGCGGCCGAGCCGGTGGTGGAGGCCGAGCAGGCCGAGCCCGAGGCGGGGGAGGCTGCGGCCGAGGTCATCGGGACCGTCGCCGAGGAGAGCGCCGTCGAGACCCGGACCGAGGTCGAGGCCGAGGCCGAGCAGGCTGAGCCGGTCGAGCCGGTCGCCGAGGAGACCGCCGAGGCCGTCGCCCTGCCGGAGGAGGCCGAGGCGCCCGAGGCCGGGACAGGCGAGGTCGAGCCCGAGGCTACGGCCGTCGAGCCGGTCGTCGAGCAAGCCACCCCCGAGGCCGACGTCGCCCCCGAGCCCGAGCCCGAGCCCGCGCCGGCGGCCGTTGTCGAGCCCGAGCCCGTCGTCGAGCCCGAGCCGGTCGTCCAGGCCGCGCCGGCCGCGCCCGCCGGCCGGCCGGAGAAGCCCGACTTCACCCCGGGCCGCCCGGTGACCGCCTACTCCGCCGACGAACTGCTCGCCGTCGTCCGGTGGCTGGACGGTGACGGCGTGAAGCGCAGCGACGAGGAGCTGCTGCGCGCCGCGATGAAGGAGCTGGGCTTCGCCCGCCTGGGCCCGCGCATCAAGGAGGCGCTGGGCGCCGCCGTCACGGCCGCGCGCGGCTGACCCGACGGACGAGCGACACGGGCGAGGGCCCGGTGGGATGCGGATCGCCGCTCCCACCGGGCCCTCGCCCGTCCTGTCCCGAAGGGCTCGGCCCCGGGCGCCCCGGGGACCGTCCTGCCGGTCAGCCCGCCTTGTTCCAGGGCGCGCCGGACATCAGCGCCTTGACGTTGGCGACGTAGCCGGGGTTGGGGATGACCAGGCTGCCGGTGGTCGCGCCGGTGGCCGGGTCGGTGACGGTGTTGTAGTGCACGTTGCCCGCCCCCGCGTTGTACGCGGCGATGACCAGGTCGAGCAGCGGCGTCTTGCCGGTGGCCGGGTCGGGGGAGAGGTCGTACTTGCCGCCGAAGGAGGAGTCGCCGTAGTAGGCGACCAGCCAGTCCAGCAGCTGGGTGCCGAGCTGGACGTTCCCGTTAAGCGTCTTCGGGTCGGAGGTCGTCCCGAACTTGCTGTTCATCCAGCTCACCGTGGCGGGCATGATCTGCATCGTCCCGATGCCGCCGTCGCAGGCGAGGATGCCGGACTGCCAGCCGCTCTCCTGCCAGGCGATCGCCTTGACCAGGCCGACCGGCAGCGGTGGGAGCTTGTCGGTGCCGCCGTTGCTGAGGTTCAGCGTGCGGGGTTGGCCGGCGGCCGCGGTGAGGGCGGCGCCGACCGCCTCCTTCGGCTCGTCGGGCTGGGGCTTGGTGGGGGTGCAGCCGCTCTGCAGCGGCGGGACGTGCGGCGTCGGCGGAGCCGGCGGCGGGGTGGGCGCGACCGGGCCGGGCTTGGGCGTCGGCGCGGGCGCCGGCACCACCGCCGCCGGGCCGGGCGGGGGCGCCGGCGCGGCCTTGGGGGCCGGGTCGGCGGGCTTGGTGCCGGTGCTCGGTTGGGCGCTGCTGGGCGTCGCGGCCGGGCTGGGCTTGCCCGACCTGCCCGCCGTCGCGCTCGGTGAGGCGCTCCTGCCGGCGGTGGGGCTCGCGGTCGCGGTCGCGGTCGCGCTCGGTGAGGCGTCGGCGGAGGGCGTCGCGGACGGCGATGGCGTGGTCTCCGCCCCGGTGGTGGTCGCCACCGGGGCGGGCGTGCCCGTGCTCCCGGCGGTACCGTCGGCCTTCTCGGTGCCGCATCCGGTCAGCAGGGCCGTGGACACGGCCGCCGCCGAGACCAGGACCAGCGCCCGCCGAACGCCGCTCCGGCCCCGACCGTGCTCCGGTTCCCGCACGGGGTTCGTCCCCCGCAGGTGGCCCTGCTCGTGCTCCGGCCTGCGCTCGTGCCCTGGCATGGATCCGCTCCCCCCGATGCCTCGCCGGACGGCCCGGCGAGAAGGCGACATCGTACGACGATCGGACTTTGACGTCGGCTGCCGGGGTCGGGCCGATCGGGGGCGCTGAACTGGCGGGGAGCCGGGCATGGATCGGATGCGGATTCCGCGGGGAGCCGGCGGGGAGTCGGTGACGACGCTCAGGCCTGCGGGACGTCCGCGCGCAGCTGCGCGGCCAGCACGGCCGGGGCCTCCGTCAGTGACGGTCCGTACCAGGTCAGGTGTCGGCCGCTGACCAGCGCGGTCGGGATGCCGGGGAACGCCTCGGGGCCGTCCACCGCCGTGAACCGGTACGGCTCGTCCGGGAGGACGACCAAGTCGGGCTCACAGGCGAGGAGTTCCGGCAGGGGGACGGCCGGATAGCGGTCGGGGCGGTCGGTGTGGAGGAGGTCGACGCCGAGGCGGCCGAGCAGGTCGCCGGCGAACGTGTCGCGGCCCAGCACCATCCACGGGCGTCGCCAGATCGGCACGACGGCGCTCCGGCGCGGGCGCAGCGCGCGCGCTCCCGGATCGGCCCAGGCGGCCTCGGCGGCGTCCAGCCAGGCGGGGCGGGGCAGGCCGCAGCCGGCGGTGAGCAGGCGGTGCAGCGAGGTGAAGGCCTGCTCCAGCGTGCGGATGTCGGTGACCCAGACCGGCAGTCCGGCGGCCCGCAGGGCGTCGAGGTCCGGGCGGCGGTTCTCCTCGTCGTTGGCGAGGACGAGGTCGGGGGCGAGCGCGGCGATCCGCCGGACGTCGGGGTTCTTGGTGCCGCCGATCCGGGTGGCGGTCAGACCGGCGGGGTGGGTGCACCAGTCGGTGGCGCCGACCAGCAGGTGGGGTGCGGTGGCGGCGACGGCCTCGGTCAGCGAGGGGACCAGCGACACCACTCGCCGCACCGGCCCGCCGCCGAGCGGCACCGCCGAGCCCAGGTCGTCCACCGGGGGGTCGTCGGGCCGCCGGCCCGCGGCCGCCCGAGCGTCCCCGCCCACCGGCATTCCCCCAGCCGCCTGCTGCTCCATCAGCACACCCTAGACCAGGGCTCCGCCGCCCCGCCGCCCCGCCGCCCCGCCGCCCCCGCCGCCCCGCCGCCCCGCCGCCCCGGTGAAAGTCGCGGGAACCGGGCGGCCGCGGCGGCCGACTACCTGGACCGGGTTCTCAGGCCGAGCCCCGGCACGACCATTGACCAGGAGAGTTGTCATGCGCCCTCGCGTCCTCTGCGGCATCGCGGCCGCCGTCGCCCTGTTCGCCACCGCCTGCGGGAGCGGTGGTGGCGGCAGTGCGGACGGCGGAAGCGGAGGCGCCGGTGGCGGGGGGACCACCGCCGCCGGCGCGTTCCCGGTGAAGGTGGCGGACTGCGCGGGCAAGGAGACCACGGTCGCACAGGCGCCGAGGAAGATCGTCACCAGCAATGCCGCGAGCCTGGAGATGCTGCTCCAGCTCGGTGCCGGCGACCGCGTCATAGGCACCGGCTTCCCGCCGGGCAAGGGCAGCCTGCCCGCGCCGCTCGCCGAGCAGGGGGCGAGGGTGCCGGTCCTCGGCTCCACCGTGATCGCCAAGGAGAAGCTGCTCGGCTCCGGCGCCGACCTCTACGTCGACACCTTCGGCGCGATGCCGATGATGGGCGCGGCGGGCGCCGGGCCGACCGAGCAGGAGTTCTCGGCGGCCGGCATCCAGCACGTCTTCCTCCTCTCCACCGCCTGCGCCGGCACGCCGAAGGCCGCCAAGGGGCCGCGCGCCGACCTCGCCGAGGTCGAGAGCGACATCCGCCGGCTCGGCGCGGTGACCGGGACGGCCGCACGGGCCGAGGAGCTGGTGGCCGGTATGGAGCGGACCGTCGGCGAGGTGCGCACCGCGACCGCCGCCGTCCCCGCCGACCAGCGTCCGAGCTACTTCCTCTTCGACTTCGACGCCGGCACCAAGCAGCCGGTCGCCGTCTGCGGCCGGCAGGTCGCCAACGCGGTGATCACGCTGGCCGGGGCCCGCAACGTCTTCGCCGACTGCGACGCCGACTTCAAGCCGGTCTCCTGGGAGGACGTGGTGGGCAGGAACCCCGACTGGATCCAGCTCGCCGTCCGCAACCGGGGCAGCGAGGAGGAGAACCGCAAGGCCTTCGACGCGGCCGAGGCCTTCCTGCGCGACTTCCCGGCCACCCAGGGCCTGCCTGCGGTCAGGGACGGCAGGTTCCTGCGGATCGGCTCCGAGGTCACCACCATCGCCGGGGTGCGCAACGCCGACACCGTCCGGCGGATCGCCGCCACCGTCCATCCGGCGCTCGTCAAGAACGGCCAGTAGGGCGGTGGCACCCGTGGCACCCGCGACCTCCGCCGCTGCCGCCACCGCCGACGGGCGGCGGCGCCGGACGCGCACCCTGCGCGCCGGCCCGCTCGCCGCGCTGCTCGGGCTCGCCCTGCTCGCCGCGCTCACCGCGGCCGTCTCGCTCGGCTCGGTGGACGTCCCGCCCGGCGAGGTCTGGTCGGTGGTCGCCCACCGGCTCACCGGGCGCACCCCCGGGCCCGGTACCCGCGACCTCATCGTCTGGCACCTGCGTGTCCCGCGCGCCCTGCTCGCCGCGACGGTCGGGGCCGGGCTCGGGCTCGTCGGCACCGCCGTCCAGGCCCTGGTCCGCAACCCGCTCGCCGACCCCTACCTGCTCGGGATCTCCTCCGGCGCCTCGCTCGGGGCGGTCGCGGTGATCGTCCTCGGCGGCGGGCTCGGTCTGGAGGCGGCCTTCGGCGGTGCGCTCGGGTTGACCGTCTCGCTGGCCGCCTTCCTCGGCGCGCTCGGCGCGTTCAGCCTGGTCTGGGTGCTGGCCCGGCGCGGCGGCGGGTTCTCACCGCTGCGCCTGGTCCTGGCCGGCATCGGCATCGGGCAGTTCCTCGCCGGGTTCACCAGCTACCTCGTCCTGCAGACCGGGGACGAGCAGCGCACCAGAGGTGTGCTGTTCTGGTTGATGGGCAGCCTCGGCGGCGCTGTCTGGAGCCAGCTCGCCGTCCCCGCGGCCGCCGTGGCGCTCGGCCTGGCGCTGCTCCTGGCCCGCGCCCGGGGACTGAACGCGCTCCTGATGGGCGACGAGACGGCGGCCGGGCTCGGCGTCGACGTCACCCGGCTGCGCCGCGAGGTCTTCGCCGTCACCAGCGTGCTGACCGGCGTGCTCGTCGCCGTCTCCGGTGCGATCGGCTTCGTCGGGCTGATGGTGCCGCACGTCTGCCGGCTGCTCGTCGGCGGCGACCACCGCCGGCTGCTGCCGCTGTCGGCCCTCACCGGGGCGGTACTCCTGGTGGTGGTCGACACCGCCGCCCGCACCGCGCTGGACACCCAGGAGCTGCCGATCGGCGTGGTCACCGCCGTGCTCGGCGCGCCCACCCTGCTCTACCTGCTGGACCGACGACTGGAGCGGAATTGAGGATCGCGGTCGAGGACCTGACCGTCACGCTGGCCGGGCGGGCGGTGGTGGCCGGCGTCCACCTGGTCGCCAAGGAGGGCGAGATCGCCGGGCTGGTCGGACCCAACGGCAGCGGCAAGTCCAGCCTGCTGCGCACCGTCTACCGGCACCTGAGGCCCAGCGGCGGGCGGGTCCTGCTGGCCGGCCGGGAGCTGTCCGACCTCACCCCCGCCCAGTCCGCCCGGCACATCGCCGCGCTGCCCCAGGAGCGCGGCGGCGACTTCGAGTTGACCGTCCGCGAGGTGGTCGCGATGGGCCGCACCCCGTACAAGCGGGCCTTCGCGGCGGACGACGCCGAGGACCGCCGGGTGGTCGCCGAGGCGCTGGGCCGGGTCGGGATGGCCGCGGCGTCGGCCCGCCGGTTCGCCCAGCTCTCCGGGGGCGAGCGCCAACGCGTGCTGCTGGCGCGGGCCTTGGCCCAGCAGCCGGACGTCCTGGTGCTGGACGAGCCGACCAACCACCTGGACGTGCGGCACCAGGTGGAGCTGCTCGCCCTGTTGCGCGAGCAGCGCCGCACCACGCTGGTCGCCCTGCACGACCTCAACGCCGCCGCCTCCGTCTGCGACCGGTTGCACGTCCTGCACCGCGGGGCCCTGGTGGCCTCGGGGGAGCCGCGCGACGTGCTGACCCCCGAGCTGCTGGCGGAGGTGTTCGGCGTGCGGGCGGCGGTGGTCGACCATCCGCTCACCGGAGACCCGTTGATCGCCTTCGACCACCGCACGCCCGCCCCCGGTCCCGCCCCCGCCCCCATGGCGGCGGAAGCGGGACCGGAGGCGTAACAGGAGCCTCAGCAGGTTTCGTAGTGGCTGGGCCGGCCGTCCCGCTCGACCAGGCGGCCGACCTTCGCGGCGTCCTCGCTGCGGAGCAACTCGCAACGGCCGTCCGGTCGGTGGAGCACCGAGGAGTGCCACGGCGTCGTCCAGACGTCGGCGGCCTCCAGCAGCCGGATGCCGAACTTCAGCACACCCGCCTTCTGCGGGTGGATGGAGAGCCGGACGGAGCGCGGGTGGTGTTCGGCGATGAGGTCGCCCCAGGCGCGGCTGCGCTGGATCACGGCGTAGGCGCGCCGGCGGCACTCGCGCTGGAGGGCGGACCTGGTGCCGGTGAAGCCGACGGTGTCCTCGGTGAGGAAGCGGGTGATGCCGCGGTAGAGGCGCAGCGTCTCCTCGTCGACCAGCACCTGCGCGCGCAACTCCTCGGCGGAGGGCGCGTACCGGGCGTGCACCCGGGCGCGCTTCTCGTCGTGGGGCAGGTCGCCGAGGACGGCCCGCAGGTCGAAGGTGGCGAGGTGGGTCAGGCCCTCCCGCTCGATCATCGCGGTCAGCTCGTCCGCGTACTGGTCGATGTGGTCGTCGGGGACGTGGATGAGGTCGCCGAAGACGTGGCCGTCGGAGCAGATCAGCATCTGCGCGCCGGGTGGGTAGAGCGCGCCGATCGCCTCGCAGAGCCCGTTGAGGAAGGAGAGGGAGAGGCGTTCGCCCTCGTCGGGGAGGTGGCCGAGGACCTTGGCCGGGTTGGGCGACTTGCAGGGGAAGCCGGGCAGGGTGAAGCTGACCGGGTCGCCCGCGGTGACGAAGTCGGCCAACTGCGCCAGCTGGAGGGGGAAGTCGGCGGCGGTGGCCGGCAGCTCCGGATCGGAGGCCCGGCGGTGCGGCAGCAGGAGGTCGATGATCCCGGCGGCGATCCGGGCGGCTTCCCGCGGGTCGGTGACGGCGCGCTCGGCCGGGGCCGGAGCCGCGTTCGCTCTGCCGGCGGCCGGCGCGGAGGGCATGCCGGCGGCCGGCGCGACGGGTGCCCCGGCGGACTGCGAGGCGGACTGCGAGGCGGACGGGGAATCGGTGGCGAGGGTGCCGGCGGGCGGCATGGCAGGTCCTCCACGGGACGGTGGGCGGGCTTCGGGGCAGGCGGGAGCCACGCCCCGGCGCTGGTGCGCCGGGGCGGCTGCCGGGGAGTCGGGCGAGTGCGCGGTGAGCCGCGCGGGGGTGAGGGGCGACCCGCGGGGGCCGGCGGGTCAGACGCGCTGGTCGTAGGCGACCGGCAGGCTGTTCACCCCCCGGGCGAGTACGGCGGGCACCCAGGCCAGCGAGTCCAGGTCCGCGCCCGCCGCGGTGGACGGCCGGAGGCCGGGCAGGCGGGTGAGCAGGGTGCCGAGGGCGACCTGCAGTTGGGCACGGGCCAGCGCGGCGCCGGGGCAGTAGTGGATGCCGTGGCCGAAGGCCAGGTGCGCGTTGGGGGTGCGGTCGAAGTCGAGGACGTCCGCGTCCGGGAACTGCTCGTCGTCGCGGTTGGCCGCGCAGAGCGAGACGATCACCGAGTCGCCGGCGGGCACGGTCGTTCCGTGCAGGTCGCTGTCCTCGGCGAAGAAGCGCCAGGTGGTGAGCTCGAACGCGGCGTCGTGGCGCAGCAGTTCCTCCACCGCCCGGCCGAGCAGGCCCGGGTCGTCGGCGAGGCCGTCACGCAGCCGGGTGAGCCGGTCGGGGTGGCGGAGCAACGTGATCAGCATGGTGGTGATCTGGTTGGTGACGGGCTCCTGCCCGGCCACCAGCAGCTGGAACACCATGGAGTCGAGCTCCTCGGCGCTCAACTCGCCGGCGTCGTGGGCGGCGACGAGCCGGCCGAGCAGGTCGGTGCCGGGGCCGGCGGGGTCGGGGTGGGCCCGCTTGTGCGCCACCACCTCGGCGATGTAGTCCTCCAGAGCACGCAGCCGGGCCTCGTAGGCGGGTCGGCCCGGGTCCTGCGGGCCGACCGGCTGGACCACCTTGCCCCAGTCGCGGTCGAAGCGGCCGGCCAGCTCCGGTGGCAGCCCGATCGCCTCGGCCAGCACCCGGAACGGGAAGTGCGCCGCGAAGCCGGCCACCAGGTCGGCGCCGCCGGCCCCCGGCAGTGCGTCGACCAGCTCGTCGGCCAGCTCCTGGATCCGCGGGCGCAGCGCCTCGGCCCGGCGCGGGGTGAAGGCGTCCAGGACGAGCCGGCGCATCCGGGTGTGCTCCGGCGGGTCCTGGTGGAGCAGGTGGACCTGGAGCCGCGAGTGCTGCGGCTCCGGCATGATCGACGCCAGCCGGCGCCAGTTCGCGTTCCCCAGCGCGTGGTTCTTGCCGAGCCGGGGATCGTTGAGCGTCTCGTGGGCGGCCTTGTAACCGGTCACCAACCAGGCGGCGATCCCGCTCGGGAACCGCACCCGGTGGACCGGACCGGCCTCGCGCATCCGCCGGTAGAGCGGGTAGGGGTCGCGCTTGTACTCCGGCCCGGACAGCGGCAGGGGAGCGGGGAGCTCGCCGTGGCCGAACGGGCAGCGCGGCGCGTCGTCCGTCGGGCCGGCCGCGGTCGGTTCGTGGACGGTGTCGGTCATGCGAGGAGGTCCTCCGGGGTCGGGTGGGGGTCGTCCGGCGGTCGGCGGACGGTCAGGCGTGCGGCTCGGCGGCGTGGTCGGCGGCCGCGGGTGCGGGTGCGGGTGCGGCCGCCCCGGCGGGGCGGGGCCGGTCTGTCCGGCCGTCGTGGCCGCTCCGTTGGCCGTGGGCGGTCCGGTCGGTCCGGTCGGTCCGCTCGGTTCGGTGGTGCAGGAGGAGCAGGGCCGCGGCCGTGACGGCCATCAGCGTGGCGAGGCCGATGCCGGCCCGGACATCCGTCACGTGGTCCCCGCCGAAGGCGCCCGCGGCGGTGGCGAGAGCGGGGCCGAGGGCGAACCCGAGACTGCGGGCCAACTGGACGACCGAGCCCGCCGTGGCCAGCTGCCCGGGCGGGGCGGCGGTCATCACCAGGGCCTGGACGGGCCCGCCGTTGAGACCCATTCCGGCGCCCGCGAGGGCGAGCCGCCAGGAGATGTCGGCGGGCGTCCAGTCCGCGTCGACCGGGACGAGGAGCAACATCCCGAGGGCCGTCACGCAGGCACCGGTCAGCGCGGTGGGCCGGGCGCCCCAACGGTCGGCCAGCCGGCCGCCGAGGCGGCCGGCCAGGACCATGCCCAGCGGAAAGGCCAGCATGGTCAGGGCGGTGGTGGTGGCGCTGATCCCGGCGTCGCGGCGCAGGTGCTGGGCCAACAGGTAGTGGTTGGCGGCGAATCCGGCGGCCAGGGCCAGCACCGAGCCGTTGACGGCGGCGGTGCCGGACGCGCGCAGCACGGTGGAGACCGGCCGCCCGCCGGGGCGGCGGCACCAGACGACGACCAGCGGAGCGGCCGGCAGCGCAAGCAGCAGCCAGGCCGGCGCCCCGGGCGCGAGGGTGAGCCCGAGCAGCACGGCCGCCACCGCGGAGCCGATCAGGGCGGCGTCGCCCAGGGACCGGCCCGGGGATCCGCCCGGAGCCGAGTCCCGGGCGGGCGCCCGCAGCCCCCCGTCGCGCGGCGCCGCCCGGTACGCGATCGCCAGGGCGACCAGGCAGACCGGCAGCTTCACCAGGAAGACCGCCCGCCAGCCGACGTGGTCGAGCAGCAGCCCGCCGACCACCGGCCCGGTGACGGCGCCGAGCGGCCCGAGCGTCGCGGGCACGCTCATCGCCCGTCCGCGCAGCTCGGGCCGGACGGCGGTGGCGGCCAGCACCGGCATCAGCACGAACAGCACCGCGCCGAAGGCGCCCTGCGCCAGCCGGGCGGCGATCAGCCAGCCGGCCCACGGGGCCGCCGCGGCGAGCACGCTGCACAGTGCGAAGCAGCTGACCGCCAGGAGCAGCGCCGACCTGGTCCCGACCTGGTCGAGCCGGCGCCCGGCGGGCAGCAGCAGGGCGACCAGCGGCAGTTGGTAGCCGAGCACCGCCCACTGCGCCGTGGTGGCGGAGACGTGCAGGCCGTCGGCGATGTCGGTGAGGGCCAGGTTGACGACGTTCATGTCGAGCATGGCGACGAACGAGAGCAGCCCGGCGGCGACGACCAGGCTCCACCGGTCCTCCGACCGGCCCCGACCGGCGGTCGGCCCGCCGCCGGCCGGCGACTGCTGCGCTGACATGGCGCTCCTCCGAATCCCCGTGCTGCACCGGACACCGCCTCGGCGGCGGGGTCCGGTACAGCAGTCGGAGGCGCGGGCGTGCTGGTTCCGAACACCTGGGGGAATTTCCCGCCCTGGACACGACCTGGACACGACCGGGATGCGGCCGGAGCGCGGCCGAGGGCCCCGCGGCGCCGGGCCCTCCGGCCCCGGCACGTCGTGCGGAGCGCCCTGACCGCAGGCGGCCGTGCCGGGGGCGGTGGTGCATCGGCACCGCCGGCGCCGACGGGCGTCCGGCCTCCCGTCAGCAGGCCGCGGCGAGTTGGACGGCCGGCCCGCGCGGCGCGGGGTCGCCGCCCTCGGCGGCCCGGAGCCGCGCTATCAGCTCCTCACGCGCCCGGGCGACCCGGGACCGGACGGTGCCGACCGGGCAGCCGGCCACCTCGGCCGCCTCCGCGTAGCTCAGTCCGACCACCTGGGTGAGCACGAACGCCTCACGGCGCTGCGCGGGCACCCGGTCGAGCAGGTCGCCGAGGGCGACCCCGTCCTCGAACCCCGAGGCCGGCGGCGGGCCCTGCCGCTCGGCGGCCTCCTGCCAGTCCGGCAGGGCGGCGCAGCGCGGGCGGGCGGCGGCGGTGCGGTAGCGGTCGACGACGGTCCGCCGGGCGATCGACAGCAGCCACGTCCGGGCGGACGAACGTCCGGCGAACCCGGGCAGGCTGCGCAGGGCGCGCAGGAAGGTCTCCTGGGCGAGGTCGTCCGCGGACTGCACATCGGTGAGGTGGGCGACGAACCGCCACACGTCCCGCTGGGTGGCCCGGACGAAGGCCTCGACGTCCGCCGGCCGGCCGGCGCGGGCGGCGAGGGCCAGGGCGGTCAGCTGCTCGTCATCCACGGCGGCCTCCCTGCCCGCGCTCGCGGTGGCCGCCGGTCCCGCGACCGCGGCGGTCGCCCACCCGGTCCGCCGGGGCTGAGGAGTCGTGCGGGACGATGGGCATATGAGATGCGCCCACTTCCGCACAGCCCTCTCCGCCCGCCTCGACGGCGAGCCGACCGGCGTGCCGGGCCGGCGGCTGGACAAGCACGTCGCCCGGTGCACGGCCTGCCGGGAGTGGCTGCAGCGGGCGGAGCGGCTGCGCGGCGTGGTGTCGGCGGCCGGGGCCGACGGGCCGTCGGCGGACTGGTCGGCGGCCCTCTTCACCCGTCTGGGCGAGGCCGACGGTGTGCCGGGCGGTGGAGCCGCCGAGGACGGAGCCGGCGAGGACGGAGCCGCCGAGGACGGAGCCGGCGGGCCGGGCCGTCCCGGGCAGGGGGACGGCCGGCGGGACGGGTAGGACGATGGCGCCGGCCGGAGCCGGTGCGCCGTCGTAGTCAGGCATGGAAGGTCCTGAGGGGGAAGGCGTGGGAGCGGTGCCGCTGCGGGCGGCACGCGCTCGGCGTCGGTGGGCGCCCGGGCGCCGCGGCACCCCGGCGGGGTGGCGGCGGGCACGGACGCGGACCCCGTCGGCGCGGCCGGTCGGCGGCGCCACGGCACGGGGCGACCTGCCCACCGCGTGGCGGACGCCAGGGTGACGTCGGGCGTCGGGGTGACGTCGGGCGTCAGGCGTCGGACGGGGGGCGCGTCAGCAGGCGGGGACGAGGGCCGGCGGGCCGCGCCGGACCAGAGCGTGCGTCAGCAGCACCAAGCGGGGCGGACGCACCCGGTGGCCGGCGGAGCGGGGCGCGGCCGGCGGCCGGAAGCCGAGCGGGCGGCCGAACAGCGCGAGCAGCGGCGCCAGCAGCGCGCCCGCCAGCACCCCGCCCAGCATGCCGAGCAGGTCGAACAGCCGGGCCACGGCCGCCTCGCCGCGCCAGAGCAGCAACGCGCAGGCCAGCGCAGCCGCCAGGTGGGCCGCGACCATCCCCGGGGACAGGCCGTGGCCGGCCATGGCGTGCCCGGCCGCACCGTGGCCGGGCACGGCACCCGGGCCGCCCATGTCGCCCATGTCGCCCATGCCAACCGTGCCGGCCGTCCCCGTGGCTCCGGTCGCGGAGCCTCCGTGCGAGCCCGGGTGATGGACGCCGGCGGCCAGGGCCCGGAGCCCGGGAGCCGGCGGGACGTCCGGATCGATCCCGGCCATCCGGGCCAGGTCGGCGGGCGAGAGCCCGGCGGGTGCCCGATCCGGGTTGCAGAGCAGCAGGCTCGCCCAGTCCGTCGTGCCGAGCCGGTCCGGCCGGCCGGCGGCGAGCGCCCCGGCCTGCTCGAACGCCAGGTGCAGCGCGGTCTGCGCGCCCACCATCCAGACGCTGACCAGTCCGAGCCCGCGTCGCCTGCCGGCCAGCAGCCAGGTCGGCGCGAGGGTGGCCGCGAACGCTCCGGCCAGGACCGGCGCGGAGACCCCGGTGCCGGCCATCGCGACGTGCGCCGTGGCGGCCAGCGCCACGCAGAGCGCGGCGAAGACCACGGCGCGCAGCGAGCGGATCCGGTCGGTCATCACGATGACACTCATCGTCGCATCCGGCCCCGCCGGTCCGTACCGCCCCCTCCGGTATTGGCCGGTTCCCTCCCGTGAGAGCATGCCCGCCCGGCCCGCCCGGCCCGCCCGGCCCGCCCGGCCCGCCGGGCTCGCGGGGCCCGCCCGGCCCGCCGGGCTGATGACGCCACCTCAAAGTCCGATCGTCGTATGGTCGGTGCGGTTTGACAACGGTCACCGATCGGTCACTTAATGTGCGCAGCCGAGCACCCTGAGAGAGCAACGACCCGACCGGAGGCGCGACATGGGGACAGTGACCGACCCGGCGGGCGTCGGCGTCCCCGCGGACCTCGCCGACCCCGCCTTCTGGCGGCTGCCCGCCGCCGACCGTGCCGCCGGCTTCGCGGCGCTGCGCCGCCTCCCCGGCCCGCTCTTCTTCGGCGAGGGGCCGGCCGGCGGCCGGGCCGGGAAGGGCCCGCGCAGGGGCTTCCACGCCCTGGTCCGCCACGCCGACGTGGTCGAGGCCGGCCGGACGCCCGCCGTCTTCCTCAGCGGCCCCGGGGTCACCACCCCCGAACCCGCCCGCTGGGTCCGGCTGCTGTTCGGCGACTCGATGGTCAACCTGGACGACCCCCGCCACGCCCAGCTGCGCCGGATCGTCTCCCGGGCCTTCACCCCGCGCCTGCTCGCCCGGGCCGAGGAGGACATCCGCCGGGTGGCGGGGGAACTGGTCGACCGGGTGGAGCGGGAGCGGCCCGAGGACTTCGTCACCGCGGTCGCCGCCGAGCTCCCCTTCCAGGTGATCTGCAACATGATGGGCATCCCCGGGGAACCCCGCCGCGCCATCCTCGACGAGGTCAACCACGCCTCCGAGCACACCGGGGTCGCCCGCCCGCTGCGCAGCCGGATCCGGGTGCCCGGGCGCGGACTGCGGGCGCTCGCCCGGATGCAGGGCATGGTCGCCGACCTCGGTCGGGAGCGCCGCCGCCGGCCCGCCGACGACCTGATCTCCGCCCTGGTCACCGCCGACGTCGACGGCCGCCGGCTGACCGGGCGGGAGCTCGGTGCGTTCTTCTCCCTGCTGCTGGTCGCCGGGGTGGAGACCACCCGCAACGCCCTCGCCCACGGTCTGCACCTGCTCACCACCCACCCCGAGCAGCGGGAGCTGCTGGTCGCCGCCCCCGAACGCCACCTCGCCGGCGCGGTGGACGAGATCGTCCGCCACGCCACGCCGATCATCCAGTTCCGCCGCACCCTGGCCGTCGACCACCGCCTCGGCGGTCCGGACGGCCCGCTGCTGCCGGCGGGGGAGAAGGCGGTGCTGTTCTTCGCCTCCGCCAACCGCGACGAGGCCGTCTTCGCCGATCCGGACGCCTTCGACATCACCCGCAGCCCGAACCCGCACCTCGGCTTCGGCGGGGGCGGCCCGCACTACTGCCTCGGCGCCCACCTCGCCCGGCAGGAGATGAAGGTGCTGTTCCGCGAGCTGTTCACCCGGCTGCCGGCGGCCCGGTCGGTCGGCGAGCCGGAGCTGGTCCCGTCCAACTTCGACAACCGGGTACGGGCCCTGCGGTTCACTTTCTGACCCGCGGCCGGTCGGGGCGGGCCCGGGTCGGCGCGGTCCCGGGTCGGGGCGGGCCCGGGTCGGGGCGGCTCGTGCCCGGCCGGGGCCGGTGGGTGTCCGGTACGGCAAGGGAGCCTGGTCAGAGCAGGTCGGCAGGCTCCCAGACCGCGTTGTCGTGCGCGAACAGCACCCGGCGCGGCCCGAAGCCGCAGATCCGGTCCAGCCAGGCCCGGACGCCGGGGAGCGGCGGCTCGACCCCCTCGCGGGCCGCGCGCCGGGCCAGCACCGCCCCGCCGAACTCGTGGGCGAAGTCGTACGCCTGACCGGCCAGCACCACCGTCCCGCCGTCCGGCTGCTCCACGACCAGCGACTGGTGGCCGTCCGTGTGCCCGGGCGTCGGCACCACCCTCACCCCGGGCCAGACCTCCGCCTCGCCGGTCAGCTCCCGGTAGACCGCACCCGGGAAGTCCACCAGGGCGTCGACGGTGTAGTCGCCGGCCCGGGCCGTGGCCAGCTCCCCGGCCTGCACCAGCACCGGTGTGCCGGCCAGCAGCGGGTTGCCGCCGCAGTGGTCGAAGTGCAGGTGGCAGTTGACCACGAGGTCGACGTCGGCGAGCGCCACGCCCGCAGCGGTCAGCGCCTCCGGGAGCGGCCGCCGGACCGGACGGTAGTGCGCCTCCGTCTCCGGGTCGGCCGCACCGATCCCGGTGTCGAACAGCAGCAGGCCCTCCGGACGCCGTACCAGGTAGGCCAGCACCGGTTCGACGCGCGGCTCCGGCCCGCCCACCTCCGACGCGGGGCGGACGAGGTAGCCGAGGTCGAGACGGTGGATCGCGGACACGCAGGCCCCCCTGATCGGTTCGGACGGGTGGCCCGGGCCGCCCGGCTCCCCGGTGGGGTCCCGGCGCGCCGGTGTGCCGGCCCCCCGCCCCGGTTCGTACCCTACGCGTCGGCCGGGAGCTGCGGTGCCCGTTCGGCGGGTTCGCCCGACGACCCGTGCCCGTGGCGGGGGTCACGGCGAGGGCCGGGAAACCCGCGCAGAATGCGGTCATGACAGAGCGTCCGACCCCCCCCGCCGCCGATCCCGCCCCGGCCGACCCCGCGTCGGCCGACCGAGCCCCGGCCGACCCCGCCACCGCGTACGCCTGGGGTGCCCTGGGCGGGCCCGCCGCGTTGCTGGAGCGGGTCTCCTTCCACGGCCCCGACGCCGTCCTGCCCGCCAGGCTGCCCGTGCGGCAGCTGGCCAGGGCCACCGTCGCGGCCTGCTCGCTGGCGGCCGCCGAGCTGTCCGCACTGCGCAACGGCGGCGAGGTGCCCGACGTCCCGATCGACCAGGGCGCCGTCGCCACCGCCTTCGTGAGCGAGCGGCACCTGCAGATCGACGGCCGCACACCCGTCGCCTTCGCGCCGCTCTCCGGCTTCTGGCAGACCGCCGACGGCTGGGTCCGCACCCACGCCAACTACCCGCACCACCGCGCCCGGCTGCTCGACGCCCTCGGACTGCCCGCCGACACCGAACCCGACCGGCTCGCCCGGACGTTGCGCGAGCACCCCGCCGAGTGGATCCAGGAACGCGCCTACGCGGCAGGCGCACTCGCCGTCGCCGTCGCGCCGCCGCGTCCCACCACGCTCCCCCTGGTCGAGACACGGACGGTCGGCGAGGCCGCCGTCCGTCCGCTCGGCGAAGCCCCGTTGCCCGCCGCGGGCCTGCGCGTCCTCGACCTCACCCGGGTGATCGCCGGCCCGGTGGCCACCCGCACCCTCGCCCTGCTCGGCGCCGACGTCCTGCGAATCGACTCGCCCCGCCTGCCCGAGGCCGAGGACGCCCACGCCGACACCGGCTTCGGCAAGCGGTCCACCCGGCTCGACCTCGCCGAGGCGGCCGACCGCGCGGTCTTCGAGGAACTGCTGGCCGGCGCCGACGCCGTCGTCACCGGCTACCGCCCCGGCGCCCTGGACGCCCACGGCCTGGCCGCCGAGGCACTGCTGGAGCGCCGTCCCGGCCTGGTCGTCGCCCAGCTCGACGCCTGGGGCCGCACCGGTCCCTGGGCCGGGCGCCGCGGCTTCGACAGCCTGGTCCAGGCCGGCGTCGGCATCGCCGTCACCGAGGCCGGCGCCGACGGCCGACCGGGCGTCCTGCCCGCCCAGGCCCTCGACCACGGCACCGGCTACCTGATCGCCGCCGGCGTGCTGCGCGCGCTCACCGACCAGCGCACCGGCCGCCCGGGCGGCCGCCACCTGCGCTACTCCCTGGCCGGCACCGCCTCCTGGCTGCAGTACGGCATCGCGCCGCTCGCGCCGCTCGACGACGAGCCGTACGACCCGGCGACCTGGCTCGTCGAGACGGACTCCCCGTACGGCAGGCTGCGCCACGCCCTGCCCCCGGTCGGCTACCGGGGCGGCCCCGCCGACTGGTCCCGCCCGCCCGGCCGCTGGGGGACGGACGCACCGGTCTGGCGCTGAAAGCGGACGCCGGCCCGGCCCGCCGTCAGGCCGGCGGGCCGGCTGTCCGACCACTCTGGGATCATGGCGGAATGGCCGCACACGCAACCGACTTCACCTGGTTCGGCGAGCACTACGCCGAGCTCGCCGAGGCGTACTGCCTGACCCTCGTCCAGGGGCTCTCCGCGGAGGAACTGCTGGGCCGGTTCGCCGCTCTCCCCGGCCGGCGGGTCACCGGTCTGCAGGCGGTGGTGGAGGCCTGGGACGCGTTCGAGGACGGCGAGGACGAGACACTCGGCGACGACGAGCAGGACCGCCTGCTCATCGCCGTCACCCGGCTCGACGGCTGGGCGCTGGCGGTCGAGGTGAACGGCTACCTCGGCACGACCTGGACCCTCCTCCCGGGCCTCGCCGAGGGCACCCGGCTGGTCTCGCACTTCCGCAACGTCAACGCCGTCGACCACTTCCACTGGTGGGAGGACGGCCGGACCAGGCTCCACTTCGAACCGCTCTTCCCCGAGCAGCGGGACGGCTCGGACGCCGATGCGCCGGGCATCCCCGAGCTGCTGACGGGCTGCGGCTTCCTGCCGGCCGACGACGACCGGGGCGGCGGCCCGGGGAACGGTCTGCACACCCGGGCGGCCTTCGCCCTCGCCGAGCGGCTGACGGACGTCCGCCTCACCGCCGGGGCCCTGGAGTCGGCGGAGTACGTCCTCGGCTACGCGCCCCGGCCGTAACGGCAGGCGTCGCCCCGCGTCGTGCCGCATCGCGCCGCGCCGCGCTCAGACACCGGACGGGATGTCCTTGGCCCGGCCGCGGATCCGGAAGGCCGTCACGATCTCGATCAGGCCGAGGACGAGCAGCCAGCACCCGGCGAGCACGGTCAGCGCGGTGATCGAGCCGGCCGGCCAGAGCATCAGCAGCACACCGGCCAGGGTGTTGGCCACACCGGCGAAGATCTGCCAGCCGCGCGCGGGCATCGTCTCGTCCGAGATCGCGGCGGCCAGCTGGGTGATGCCCCGGAAGAGCCAGCCGATCCCGATCCAGATCGCCAGCAGCAGCACCGACTGCGCCGCGCTGCGGAAGCAGAGGAGCCCGAGCAGCACGCAGATCGCGCCGCTGATGAAGGCGAGTACGCGCAGGGCGGTGGTGGCGTGGGTGCCGAAGGCGGCGACGAGCTGCACGATCCCGATGATCAGCAGGTAGACGCCGAACAGGACGCCGACCACCAGCAGCGTCTGCTTCGGCCAGGCGAGCACGACGATCCCGAGGGCGAGCGAGGCGAGCCCGGCGATCAGCAGGACCTGCCAGGCGGCCTTGGCGAGCATGCCGAGCGGGCCCTGGACCGGGGAACCGTTGGGGGTGATGATCGGGGAGACCACGGCGGCGAACTCCTGACGGCTGGGTGAGGAACGGCGGCCGGGCCCGGGGGTCCGGCCGGGGGCTGCTGCCGGGAGTGGCAGGGGGCGCCTCCCAGGATCGTCGGGCGTGATCCGGTTCGCCCGCCGGACGCACCCGTTCGGGGAGGGCGAACTGCTTTCCCCCCAGCCACCGGAACGCCATCTGCCGATCACTCGCCGTAGATATGATCCGGCGATATGACTTCTGCAGGGTGGGGGACCCCTCCGGTTGGGCCGATCAGCCAGCACTACATCGTCTGCGGCGGGAACGCGCTCGCACACCGCCTGGCCCTGGAGCTGGTCGAACAGTACGAAGTCCCGGTGGTGGTCCTGGTCCCGGACCGGACCCGCGAGCACGCCCCGCAGATCGAGCAGCTGGCCGGGGTCGCGGCGGTGGTGGAGTTCAGCAGCGTCACCGAGGAGGCGCTGCGCGCGGTCCGGGTGGAGACCGCGCGCGGGATCGCCCTGGTCGACGGCTCCGACCAGGAGAACATCCACACCGCGCTCAGGGCCCAGGAGCACAACCCCGACATCCGCATCGTGCTGCGGATGTTCAACCAGCGTCTCGGTGAGAACATCGAACGTCTGCTGAGGAACGGCGCCGCGCTCTCCGGTTCGGCCACCGCCGCGCCGGCCTTCGCCGCGGCCGCGCTCTCCCGCCCCAACTCCGTCCAGGTCGGCGACCGATTCCTGTACATCGCCTACGACGACGACATCGACTCCAGCCGGATCTGCGTCGTCGCCGACCGGATCGACCGCCAACACCTCGGCCGGATCCGGCTGCTGCCGGAGCAGGAGGGCGACTCGGCCTCGTTCGTCCGGCTGGCCAGCGAGTTCGGCGACGACGGACCGGTGCGGCGGGTGCGGAACGCGGACGCCCCCGACGCGGGCCGCCCGGCGGAGGCTCCCGAGGTGCCGAGCCGGGACGAGGGCGCGCCGGACGAGTCCGCGACGCCGGAGCACGCGGTGCCCGACGCGGCCGAAGACGTGCCCGACGCGCCCGGCGACGTGCCCGGCGCGCCCGGTCCCGCACCCGCGGCGCCCGGCGGGGTGGCGGCGCTGCAGGCACTGCCCAGCGAGCCGCGGGTGCGGATCGCCTGGACCCGCCGGCTCCGCTGGCGGCTGCTCGACACCCTGCGCTACCTCACGAGCGCCCGGCTCCGGCTGGTGCTGATCACCGCGCTGGCCGCCGTGCTGATGTCCTTCGGCCTGCTCTGGTACCTCAACCGGGACTTCGGCTGGTCCCTCTACGTCTCCCTGCTCGACCTCGCGGGCGCCGCCCAGCCCGACCAGCCCGCCGACGCGGCCGCGGGCACCGGCACCGGGGGCCTGTGGCAGCGGGTCGCACAGGTGGTGATCACCTTCTGCGGCATCACCTTCGTGCCCGTCGCCACCGCGATCATGGTCGAGGTGCTCGGCTCCGGCCGGCGGGGACAGCCCCGCAACCCCGGTGCGGGCACCCGCGACCACGTCATCGTGGCCGGGCTCGGCAACGTCGGCACCCGGGTCGTCGCCCAGCTGCACGGCATGGGCGTGCCGGTGGTCGGCCTGGAGCGCGACCCGCAGGCGCGCGGCATCTCGGCCGTCCGCGCCCTCGGCGTGCCGGTCGTGGTGGACGACGGCCCGCTCGCGGAGCAGCTGCGCCGGGCCCGGCTGAAGCACAGCCGCGCGGTGGTCGCGGTCAGCGGGGACGACGCCACCAACCTGGAGGCGGCGCTGGAGGCGCGCGCGGTGCGGCCCGACGTCCGCGTGGTGGTCCGGCTCTTCGACGACAACTTCGCCCGTCACGTGTACGCCACGCTGGACAACGCGGCCTCGCGCTCGACGTCCTACCTCGCCGCGCCCGCGTTCGCGGCGGCCCTGATGGGACGCGAGGTGCTGGGCACGCTCTCGGTGTTCCGGCACGTGCTGCTCATCGCCGAGCTGCGGGTGGAGGAGGGCAGCGGACTGGTCGGGATGAACCGGCACGACCTGGAGGACCCGGGTGGCGTCCGGGTGGTGGCCGTCCGGCTGGCCGCCGGCCCGCGCGCGTACCAGTGGAACTACGCCGACCGCACCCGGCAGCTCGTTCCGGGCGACCGGATCGTGGTCGCCGCCAGCCGCGGCGGCCTGGCCCGCCTCAACACCGCCCTGGTGCGCGAGGGCTGACGGCGTTCGGCGGAGGGGGCCGACCCCTCCGCCGAACGCCGTCGGCTGGCCCTCAGCGGTGCGAGAAGTTCGCCGGCCGCTTCTCGGCGAAGGCGGCCATGCCCTCCTTCTGGTCCGCCGTGGCGAACGCGGCGTGGAACAGGCGCCGCTCGAAGCGGACGCCCTCGGCGAGGGTGGTCTCGAAGGCCCGGTTCACGCTCTCCTTCATCATGATGCTGGCGGGCGTCGACATCTCCGCGACCTTCTCCGCCGTGGCCAGCGCCTCCGCCAGCAGCTGGTCCGCCGGGACGATCCGCGACACCAGGCCGGCCCGCTCCGCCTCCTCGGCGCCCATCATCCGGCCGGTCAGGCAGAGCTCCATCGCCTTGGCCTTGCCGATCGCGCGGGTCAGCCGCTGCGAGCCGCCGATGCCCGGGATCACGCCGAGCTTGATCTCCGGCTGGCCGAACTTCGCGGTGTCCGCGGCCAGCAGGATGTCGCAGAGCATCGCGAGCTCGCAGCCGCCCCCGAGGGCGAAGCCGGCGACCGCCGCCACGACCGGCTTGCGCAGCTCGCCCAGACGGTCCCACGGGCCCAGCCAGTCGTCGAGGTAGACGTCGGGGAAGCGGTTGCCCTGCATCTCCTTGATGTCGGCGCCGGCGGCGAAGGCCTTCTCCGACCCGGTGATGACCAGACAGCCGATCTCCGGGTCGCGGTCGAAGGCGGTGGCGGCCGCGACGACCTCGTTCATCAGCCGGGTGTTCAGCGCGTTGAGCGCCTCCGGCCGGTTGAGGGTGATCAGCCCGACCCGGCCCTTGCGCTCGACCAGGATCGTCTCGTAGGTCTCGGTCATCGTCGTTGACTCCCATTCGCAGCTCGGCGGCACTCTGACGGGGGATACGATCGCGGACGGACCGCCCGAGCGCCAGTCTCGCCAGGCGAGACGGTCGTCACCAGGCCGGGCCTGCGGCTCACCCGAGCCGCAGGTCGCCGCCGGCCGGCGGCTCGAAGAAGGCGGCCACCGCCCGGTCGTCGACGTCCACCAGGGCGGCGGGGGACCAGCGCGGGTTCCGGTCCTTGTCCACCACCTGCGCGCGGATGCCCTCCACCAGGTCGTGGTGGGCGAGCGCGGCGCAGGAGACGCGGTACTCCTGCACCAGGGTCTCCGTGAGCGTGCCCTGCCCCGCGGCGCGGCGCAGGGCGGCCAGCGTGACCTTCAGCATGGTCGGCGAGCGGTCGGCCAGCTCCTCGGCGGCCTGCTTCGCCTCGGGGACGCCGCTGCCGAGCAGCCGCTCGGCGATCTCCTCGACGGTGTCGGCGGCGTAGCAGGCGTCGATCCACTCCCGCTGCGCGGCCAGCGCGGCGGCCGGCGCCGGCCCGGTGTGCGCGGCGACCACGGCGGCGACGGCGGCGGCGGTCGCGGCGGTGTCCGCACCGGCCGGGACGGCGGCGAGCGCGGCGAGCAGGGCCGGGACGGCGGAGGAGGGCACGAAGTGGTCGGCGAAGCCGCAGAGCAGCGCGTCGCCGGGCCCCATCGACCCGGAGGTGAGCCCGAGGTGGGTGCCCAGCTCGCCCGGGGCCTGGGCGAGCAGGCGGCTGCCGCCGACGTCGGGGACCAGGCCGATCCGGGTCTCCGGCATCGCGACGACGGAGCGCTCGGTCACGATCCGCACCGAGCCGTGGGCGGAGAGGCCGACGCCGCCGCCCATGGTGATGCCGTCCATCACCGCGACGTACGGCTTGGGGTAGCGGGAGACGAGGGCGTTCAGGCCGTACTCGTCCGCGAAGAACGTCCGCGAACCGGCCCCGCCGGCCTTGGCGTCGTCGTGGATCGCGCGGATGTCCGCCCCCGCGCAGAGGCCGCGCTCGCCGGCGCCGGTCAGCACGACGGCGCCCACCGCGTCGTCCGCGGCCCAGGCGTCCAGCGCCTCCCGGACGGCGGTGATCATGCCGTGGGTCAGCGAGTTGAGCGCCCTGGGCCGGTCGAGCACGATGCGCCCGACCCCGCCGTCCCGGTAGACCTGCACCTCTGCGCTCATCGGGCCCGCTCCCGTTCCTCGTCGCCGCTTCCCAGGGTGGTCCGGTCGGCCCCCGGACTCCTGCGCCACCGTACTAGCCGCACCGCGCCGGGCCCGTGCGGGTTCCCCCGGAATCCGCACGGGCCCGGCACGGGCCGCCGAGCCGCTACGGCGTGACGCGGCCGGTGACCTCGCCGAAGCCGACCACCGTGCCGTCGGGCCCCGGTGCCGTCGCGGTGATGGTCACCTCGTCGCCGTCCTCCAGGAAGGTGCGGGTGGTGCCGTCGGGGAGCTTGAGCGGCTCCTCGCCGTTCCAGGTCAGCTCGATCAGCGCGCCGCGGGTCTGCGGCTCGGGGCCGCTGACGGTGCCCGAGGCGAAGAAGTCCCCGGTGCGCAGCGAGGCGCCGTTGACCGTCATGTGGGTGAGCTGCTGCGCGGCCGTCCAGTACATCGAGGCGAACGGCGGCCGGGAGACCGGGTGCCCGTTGAGACGGACCTCCAGCGCGAGGTCGAGGCCCCACGCTTCGCCGCCGCGGTCGTCGAGGTACGGCAGCGGCTCGACGTCGCGGGCCGGCGGGGTGACCCGGGCCTGCTCCAGCGCGTCCAGCGGCACGATCCACGGCGAGACGGAGGTGGCGAAGGACTTGCCCAGGAACGGGCCCAGCGGCACGTACTCCCAGGCCTGGATGTCGCGCGCGGACCAGTCGTTGACCAGGCAGACGCCGAAGACGTGCTCCCGGAACCGGTCCAGGGGGACGGGCGTGCCGAGGACGGACGGGGCGCCGACGACGAAGCCGACCTCCGCCTCGATGTCGAGCCGGCGGGTCGGGCCGAACGAGGGCACGGCGTCCGCGGGCGCCTTGCGCTGCCCCTGCGGGCGGACCACCGGGGTGCCGGAGACGACGACCGTGCCGGCCCGGCCGTGGTAACCGATGGGCAGGTGCTTCCAGTTGGGGGTGAGCGGCTCCGAGCCGGGGCGGAAGATCCGGCCCAGGTTGCTCGCGTGGTGCTCGGACGCGTAGAAGTCGACGTAGTCGGCGACCTCGAACGGCAGGTGCAGCTCCACCCCGGCCACCGGCAGCAGCAGCGGCGCGAGGGCGGCCCGGTGGGACTCGTCGGTGAGCCAGCGGGTGAGCGCGGCGCGGACCTCGGTCCAGACCGGACGCCCGGCGCCCAGCAGCGGGTTGAGGGTGTCCGCGTCCAGCAGCACCGACGGCTCGCCGACCGCCCGGGCGGCGGCGCCGGCGTCGAGGACGAACTCCCCGATCCGGACGCCGATCCGCCGCACGCCTGGCCGGTCGGCCGCGGTGAAGACGCCGTACGGCAGGTTGTGCACGCCGAACGGCGAGTCGTCGGCGCCGGCGAGCCAGCTGCGGGGGGTGGTCAACGGTCCTCCTGGGGCGTGGGGCTGGGGCCGGTCCCGGGCGACACCAGGTCGAGCGCGACCAGGTCCGCCAGCGGCTCGGCGATGCTGCAGGTGCCGAACGCGGTGAACGAGTTCCGGATCACCGTAACCTGGTGCTCGGTCAACTCGCGGACCGCCTTGGCCAGGGCGGCGCCCGAGCGCTCCGCCAGCAGTTCGGCGGCGGCCGCGCGGTCGGTCTCCCGGGCGGCCAGCAGCACGTTCAGGAAGCCGTGGTGCTCGAAGCCGGTGGCCGGATCGGTGTGCCGGACGGCGTGGTGCAGCCCGGCGGTGCACTTGTAGGGCAGGCCGCGCTGCGCACAGCCGGTGAGGAAGCCGGCCAGCTCGTCCTCGTCCGGGAACGCGTCGGCCACCACGCCGCCGGTGCGGAACTTCGCCCGGTAGGGGCTGTCGACCAGCACGTCCAGCACCTCGTCCAGGCCGTCACCGCGCAGGAGTTCGCGAGGCAGTTCGACGGCGGCGGGGATGTGGGTCGGGAGCAGCAGGTCGAGCGCGGCGACCGCCTCGCGGGCGTCCCGGGTGGCCAGTTCGACGCCGGCCACCTCGAACGGCGCGGCGGCGGCCAGGGCCGGGCCGAGCTCGGCACTGCCCCCCGGCAGTACGAGCCCGACCCGGAGGGGGACCGGTGCGCCGACGGCCGCCGTGGCGGCCTCGGCCGCCACGGCCAGCTCGTCCAGCCGGCCCGCCCCGCACAGGAGCGGGCCGACCGCCTCGGCGTACCACGCGCAGCGGTGCGCGCGGTGGGCCGGTACCGCCTCGGCGACCGGCAGGTTCCCCGGCGGGAAGACGGCCGCGTCGTCGAAGAGGTCCTGGAAGAGCGGGGGGATCGTGCTCACCGGCCCGGCCCCCGACCCGCCCAGGTCCAGGCGTAGTTCGCGTCCTCGCTGGCCCGGCCGCCCTCGCCCAGCTCGAGCGGGCGGAAGGTGTCCACCATCACGGCGAGCTCGTCGAAGAACTCCACGCCGATGCTGCGCTCGTACGCGCCGGGCTGCGGGCCGTGCGTGTGGCCGCCCGGGTGCAGCGAGATCGAGCCCTGGGCGATGCCCGAGCCCTTGCGGGCCGCGTAGTCGCCGCCGCAGTAGAACATGACCTCGTCGCTGTCCACGTTGGAGTGGTAGTACGGGACGGGGATCGACAGCGGGTGGTAGTCCACCTTGCGCGGCACGAAGTTGCAGATCACGAACCCGTTGCCCTCGAACACCTGGTGCGCGGGCGGCGGCTGGTGGATCCGGCCGGTGATGGGCTCGTAGTCGCTGATGTTGAAGGCGTACGGGTAGAGGCAGCCGTCCCAGCCGACCACGTCGAACGGGTGGTGCGGCACGGTGTACCGGGTGCCCGCGATCCCGTTCGGGCCGCGGTGCTTGACCAGGACGTCGACGTCGCCGGCGTCGTCCACCAGCAGCGGGCCGACCGGGCCGCGCAGGTCCCGCTCGCAGTACGGCGCGTGCTCCAGCAGCTGGCCGTACTTGGAGAGGAACCGCTTCACCGGGGTGATGTGGCTGTTCGCCTCGATGCAGTACGCGCGCAGCGGCTCGTCGCCGGTCGGCACCCAGCGGTGGGTGGTCGCCCGGGGGATGACGACGTAGTCGCCCCGGCCGACCTCCAGCGAGCCGAAGACGGTCTCGACGGTGCCCGCGCCGGACTCCACGTACACGCACTCGTCGCCGAGCCCGTTGCGGTACAGCTCGCTCGGGGCCCCGGCGGCGACGTACGAGATCCGCACGTCGCCGTTGCCGAGGACCAGCCGGCGGCTGCCGACCACGTCGGCGGACTTCCACTCCTGGTCCGCGAACAGCTCGTGCAGCTTGAGGTGGCGCGGGAGCAGGGGGTGGTTCGGCACGGTGGACTGGTCCGGCAGCTCCCACGGCACCGCGTTCACCACGGCCGAGGGGATGCCCCGGTGGTAGAGCAGCGAGGAGTCCGAGGAGAACCCCTCCTCACCCATCAACTCCTCGTAGTACAGCCCGCCTTCGGGTGTGCGGTGCTGGGTGTGCCGCTTGGGCGGGATGCTGCCCAGCTGCCGGTAGTACGCCATCGTCCTGCTCCTCCTGGCCCGTTCGCCGATTCGCCCTGATCAGGGGTGGTGATCAGAGGTTGCCGCGGCGGTCCTGCTCGCGCTCCAGGGATTCGAAGAGCGCCTTGAAGTTGCCCTTCCCGAAGCCGAGCGAGCCATGCCGCTCGATGAACTCGAAGAAGACGGTCGGGCGGTCGCCCTGCGGCTTGGTGAAGATCTGCAGCAGGTAGCCGTCCTCGTCCCGGTCGACCAGGATGCCGCGCTTCTTCAGTTCCTCGACCTCGACGCGGACCTTGCCGATCCGGGCGCGCAGCTCCGGGTCGTCGTAGTACGAGTCCGGGGTGGAGAGGAACTCCACGCCGTTGGCGCGCAGGACGTCGACGGTGGTGAGGATGTCGTTGGTGGCGAGCGCCAGGTGCTGGCAGCCCGGGCCGCCGTAGAACTCCAGGTACTCGTCGATCTGCGACTTCTTCTTGGCGATGGCCGGCTCGTTGAGCGGGAACTTCACCCGGTGGTTGCCGCTGGCGACGACCTTGGACATCAGGGCCGAGTACTCGGTGGCGATGTCGTCGCCGACGAACTCCGCCATGTTCACGAAGCCCATCACGCGGTTGTAGAAGCCGACCCACTCGTCCATCTTGCCGAGCTCGACGTTGCCGACGGCGTGGTCGAGGGCCTGGAACAGCCGCTTCGGCTGGCCGGCCGGGCGGGTCACCCTGGTCTCGGCGGCCACGAAGCCGGGCAGGTAGGGGCCGTGGTAGCGGGAGCGGTCGATCAGGGTGTGCCGGGTCTCGCCGTAGGTGGCGATCGCGGCGCGGCGCACGGTGCCGTGCTCGTCGGAGACGTCGTTCGGCTCCTCCAGCACGACGGCGCCCTGGGCGCGGGCGTGCGCGATGCACTTGTCGACGTCCGGAACCTCCAGCGCCAGGTCGACGACGCCGTCGCCGTGGCGGCGGTGGTGGTCGAGCAGCGGGCTGTCGGGGGAGACGCCGCCCTTGATGACGAAGCGGCACGAGCCCGAGCGCAGGACGTAGGCCTTGCGGTCGCGGCGGCCGGTCTCCGGGCCGGAGTAGGCGACCAGCTCCATGCCGAAGACGACCTGGTAGAACTGGGCCGTCTGGGTGGCGTTGCCGACCACGAAGATCACGGCGTCCTGCGCGATGACAGGGAACGGGTCCGTGGCGGGGTCGTGCTCGACGAGGCCGACGAGGCGGCGCAGCTGCTCGGCGTCGAGACCGGCCTCGCGCTCCTCGGGGGTCAGCTCAAGAGCGTGGGTCTGCGGGGTCATCGGTCGTTCCTCCACAATGAGGCCTCGGCTGGGAGGCATCCGCTTGAGGCGGCCACGCCGCAAGGGTGGGCGGTGCGGCTGAGCGGAGAGCTTGCTCCTGTCGGACTGGTTGGGCAACAGGTCGCGATTTCACTGATCAATGTGTACAAGCTGGCCAGGAAATCCCTGGTCCGGCTGCGCAATATGTGCTGTCGAACGACGGATTCCCGAGATCCTTGCCATCCCTCCGATCGCCTGCTCCCGCCGCTGGTGACGGCCGCCGTCCTCAGGAACCGGATGGCTGCCCTCCGCCGGAGCCTCGGTCCCGATGCCCCTCCGGGAGGTGGCGCAGGAACCAGTCGCGGGCCAGTTCGGCGACCTGGTCCAGCGCCCCCGGCTCCTCGAACAGGTGGCCCGCGCGCGGCACCACCGCCAGCTCACTCTCGCAGTGCAGCCGGGCCCGCGCCTGTCGGTTCAGGTCGATCACCGTGCTGTCGCGGCCGCCGACGATCAGCAGCGTCGGCGCGGCGACGGCGGCCAGCCGGGGCGCCCCGGCGAGGTCCGGCCGCCCGCCCCGGGACACCACGGCGCGTACGCCGTCACCCAGCCGGGCCGCGGTCCACAGCGCCGCGGCGGCCCCGGTACTGGCGCCGAACAGCCCGATCGGCAGGCCCCGGGCCGCGTCGTCCAGGTCGGGCAGCCGGCGGCTCACCTCGGTCAGCCGGGTGCCGAGCAGCTCCACGTCGAACACGTTGCGCCGGTCCGGCTCCTCGTCCTCGGTGAGCAGGTCGAACAGGAGCGTCGCCAGGCCCGCCCGGTTCAGGTACGCGGCGACGTAGCGGTTGCGCGGGCTGTGCCGGCCGCTGCCGCTGCCGTGCGCGAACACCACCGCGCCGAGCGCGTGCACCGGCACGGTCAGCCGCCCGGCCAGCCCGACCCCGGCGGCGGGCACGGTCAGCTCGTGGTCCACCGCGGCCGGGGCCCGGGTCCGTTCGCCGCGGGCCTCGGCCAGCAGCCGCAGCACCTCCTCGTCGGTGGTCTGCGAGAAGTCGCCGTAGAACTCGCCGATCGCGAAGAAGGGCGACGGCGTGCCGACGCAGATCAGCTCGTCCGCGACGTCGGCCAGCCGGTCGACCCAGTCGCGGGGCGCCACGGGGACGGCCAGCACGACCCGGGCGGCGCCCCTGGCCCGGACGATCCGGCAGGCCGCGCGGGCGGTGGAGCCGGTGGCGATCCCGTCGTCCACCACGACGACCGTGCTCCCGCGCAGGTCGGCGGGTGCACGGTCGCCCCGGTAGCGGCGGGCCCGGCGTTCCAGCTCGGTGCGTTCCCGCCGCTCGACGCGGGTGAGCTGCTCGTCCGTGACACCGGCGACGCGCATCACCTGGTCGTTGAGGACGCGGATGCCGTCCTCGCCGATCGCGCCCATGCCCAGCTCGGGCTGGTAGGGCACGCCGAGCTTGCGGATCACGCAGATGTCCAGCGGGGCGCCGAGGGCGTCGGCCACCTCGGCGGCCACCGGGACGCCGCCGCGGGGGAGGGCGACCACGACGGTGCCGGGAGCGCGCAGGTGGCCCAGGTGGGCAGCCAGTCGGCGGCCCGCATCGGTGCGGTCGGTGAAGTGGGTACCGGTGACGTGCATGGCGCGGCCTCCGAGTTCCACCGTACGTCGCCCGCGGTGCGCGGTGGAGGCGGCGGGGCGCCGGGTGCCCCGGGCCGGGCCGGGCCTGGTCGCCGGGCGGCCGGGACGCGACGGGACGGACCGGGACCGGCCCGGATCCACCCGGGCCGCTGCGGCCGGCCGGAAAGGGGAACGGGGGCTCAGGTGCCCGGGGCGGCGGGCGGCGCACCGTCGTGGTCGGAGCACAACCCGGAGGAGACCACGATGCACCCCGGTGCCGCCTTCGACCGCCGGCTGCAGGCCGGCCCCGCGAACTTCCCCCTGACCGTGCGGTGCGGCGAGTCGTCCTGGACGGAACTCGCCGACCGGCTCGCCGCGTTCCGGGCCCACCGGTTCGTGCTGGTCGGCGACGCCGCCGCACCCGCCGAGTACGTCGCCCGGATCCACGCCCTCGCGGCCGCCCGGGCGCCCTGCACCCGCGTCACGCTCCGGTCCGACGCAGCCCCGGCGCCCTCGCCGTTCCCGGAGCCCCCACCGTCCCCGGAGTGCCCGGAGCCCTCGCCGGGCTCGACCGCCGACCCGTCCGGCCCCCGGGGCACCTCCGACTCCGCGGCGCCGGAGAGCCGCACGGTCGTGATCGCCGTCGGCGGTGAGCAGGCCTGCCGGGTGCCGGCCGACCTGCGGTTGCCGACCACCCTCGCCGCCGCCTGCGGTCCCGCACTCGCACTGCTGCCTCCGCCCGCCGGGGCCCGCACGCCGCCCGCCCGCACCGCGCCCGCCCTGGTCTGGGCCCGCAGCGACCTGCTGGCCGCCCGTCCCGCCGCCGAGACGCGCGCGGGCATGGTGACCGTGATCCGCCACGTGCTGGCCGTCTGCCCGGCCCAGTACGAGGCGCTCGCCGCCGTCCTGCGCCCGGACGCCCGGTACACGCCGCACGCCGTGGCCGCCTGCCTGGCCCTGTGCGCGGACGCCCGGGCCGCCCTGGTCGGCTTCGACCCGTTCGAGACGGGCCCCGCCCTCGCGCTCGACTACGGCAGGCGCCTCGGCGAGGCGGTCCGGGCGGCGGCCGACGCCGCCGGCCGCGCGGTGCCCGCCCCGGGCGACGCCGAGGCCCTGGGGCTCCTCCTCGCCGCGGAGATCGCCGTCGGGCTGGGCCTGCTCGACGGTTCCGCGGCGTGGGCGCACCGCGAACTGCTCGCCCGCAACGGCTCGACGAGCACCCTGCCGGGCGGCGACGACCCGCTGGCGGCACCCGCCCTCGACGCGGTGGGCGCCTGCTCCGACGTGGTGGGCGCCGGCCTCCTGGCCGACGCCGTCACCGTCGCCGCCCGGCCCGGCCTCTTGCTGCTCGCCGACCTCGGGTACCCGCACTGCGTACGGGGACGGCTGCTCACCCAGGTGGACCCCGGGGTGCTCCGGGCCGCCGTCCGCGGAGCGGCCCCGACCGCCCTTCCGCAGACCCGTCGCCCCGTCGCGGAGCCCCAGCCCGCGGCCGCCTGACCCCCAGGCAGCAGGTCCCGGGAGGCCCGGGCGGGGACGGGCGAAGGGCGGCCGGGCGAAGGGCGGGAACAGGACAGGACCCGGTCCCCGTGCGGCCGGGACGACGGGCGCCGGACCGTGGGGGACGAGGACGGACCAGCACGGTCCGCCGAGACCCGAAGGAGTCCCGCCATGACGGGCACCGTCATCACCGACCTCCGCCGACGCGGAGCCGTCGACCCGAGCCGGGTCCTGAGCGGCCCGCTGCGTGCGGTCGGACTGCAGTGGCTGGACCCGGGCCGCGGCACCGAGGTCACCGCGGAAGGCGTCGAGCACGTGCTCTACGTCACCGCCGGTTCGGGCACGGCCGCCGTCCCGGACGACCACGCGGCGCAGGCGGCTCCCGGCGCCGGGATCCCGCTCGTGGAGGGCACAGCGCTGACGCTGACGCTCGGCGAGCGGACGGTCCTGACCGCCGGCACGACCGGGCTGGAGTACTTCCACGCGGTCCTCGCGGTGGCCGGCCGGCCGGCCGGACACCGGCCCGCCGCCGACCGGCCGGGTCGACCCCGCGCGGAGACCCCCGCAGGCAGCGAGCCCTCGGATGGGGAGAGCCCGACCGGCCCCGCCGCCCCCGGCAATCCCGCCGCCCCCGGCAATCCCGCCGCCCCCGGCAATCCCGGCGGCCCCGGCAATCCCGCCGCCCCCGGCAATCCCGGCGGCCCCGGCGGCCCGGGACGCCCGGCCGACCAGGCCGCCGAGGGTCCGGCCGCCGACGACCCGCACACCGACGCCCGGGACGGCTCCGAACGCCGGAAAGGAGGCGAGCCGAGGTGATCGTCACCCCTGCCTCGTCCGCTACCGCCGTGATCCTCGGTCCGCACGGTGAGCGGGTGCGCCTGCGCTGCCTGGCGCGCCGCTCGCTGATGACCGCCGCCTGCGAGTCCTTCGACCACCTGCGGCTCAGCCCCGGTGCCCGGCACGCGCTGCCCGGGGAGGCCGAGAGCGAGACCGCCCTCCACGTGCTGCGCGGCTCGCTCCTCGTGGGCCGCACGGCCGGCGAGCCGGTCCACCTCGCGGCCGACGGCGACCTGCTGCTGGCCCGCCGGTCGACCCCGGTGCTGCTGGAGGCCGGGCCGCTGGGCGCCGAGCTCCTCTGCCTCACCCTTGCCGCACCCCGCCGCGCCGGCGCCACCAGGCAGGTCCTGGCCCGCCGCCGTGCCGAACGACGGACCCGCCCGTGACGCTTCCGACCACCCCGCCTGCCGGCCTGGCCTGACCGCCGCCGGACTCGCCCGCCCCGCCCGCCCCGGCGCCAGCGCCGGGGCGGGCCCGTCCACGTCGGGGCCTCACCGGTGCTCCGGCGTGCCGGCGCGGTCGGGCTCCGGGCCGGCGGCCGCGTCGAGCGATGGGACCGGGACGGGACGGTGGACCCATGCGCCCGGGGCGGGCCCACGCGCATGGTGAAGGAAGAGCGGCCGATCGCTCGACCACTCGAAAGATCTGGAGCAATCCCATGAGTACCAGCACAGCCACCAAGGCGCTCCGTCTGGCGACCCTGCTGGCCGGCCTCACCACGGCCGGCATCGCCGTGAAGTGCGCGGTCACCGACGTGATCGGCAGCAGGGCGACCGGCGCGACCTCGGGCTCCTCCGCACTCACCGGCCCCGGCAAGCCGACATCGGGAGGGGGCGAACCCCGGAGGTGCGAGGCCGGCGACCCGCCTCCCTGCAAGTGAACCCCCGTCCCCCCACGACTTCCGCCCCCGACACCGCCCAGGTGCCGGGGGCGGACCACGCCTGCGAGGGGCGGCGGACGGACGGGCGTCGGCCCGGGCCGCCGGCCTCAGGCCCGCGAGGGATGGCGGGGGAGCACGGCGAGGACCTGCGTGCCGCGCTCCAGTGCGACGACGGTGCAGCTGCCGCCGATCTCCGCGGCCCGGTCCGCCATCGACTGCAGCCCGACCCCGCCGCCGGCGGAACCACCGCCGGCCCGGGGCCCGCCGCCGGGACGCGTCCCGCCGTTCGGGGGCGCGCCGCCGTCCGGCCCGGGCGCCGACGGGCTCCCGAACCCGACGCCGTCGTCCCGGACGGTCAGCGTCAGCACCTCCTCGTCCACCCGGAGCCCGACCCGGACCGACGTGGCCCGGGCGTGCTTCAGCACGTTGTTCAGCGCCTCCGCGGTGATCCGGTAGACGGCCACCTCGACGGCCGCCGGCAGCTCCGGCAGCGGCTCCGGGGCGAGCTCCGTGGTGACGGTCAGCCCCGTGCCGCCGAAGGTGGCGGCCAGCTGCCGGACCGCGCGGCCGAGCCCGACCTCGCTCAGCGGGGCGGGCCCGAGGCGGTCGGTGATCCGCCGGACCTCCTTGATGGCCATCGCCAGGTCCGCCGAGATCCCGCGCAGGGTGCCGGCGAGCGGCGCCTCGGCCGCGACGGCGGCCCCGGCGTTGTCCACCCGCAGCCGCAACCCGGCCAGCGCGGGCCCGAGGCCGTCGTGGATGTCGCGCCGCAGCCGCCGGCGCTCCTCCTCCCGGGCCGCGACGATCTGCTCCCGGCCGGCCTGGAGGTCCTTCTGCAGGCGCAGCGAGGCGACGGCCGGCGAGGCCTGGTCGGCCAGCGTCCGGAGGATGTCGGTGTCGGTGGCGTCCAGCTGCTCCTCGCCCTCGCGCAGGCCGACGGTCAGCTGCCCGATGGTGCTGCCGTGGTGGACCAGGGCGAACGAGCTCCGGGCGCCGTCCCCCGGCGATCCGACGGCCGCCAGCGGGCGGAGCCCGGCCCGGGTGCTGACGGTCAGGGCCACCCAGGGCAGCCGCAGCTCCTCCGCGACCGTCGCGCAGAGCGCGACCGGCAGCTGCTCCGGGTCGACCACCTGCCGGACCTGCTCGGCCAGCGTCCGCAGCACCTGGTAGGGCTGGGCGCGTTCGCCGTAGTACAGCCGGTCGACCAGCCCGACGGCCCACCGCGCGGCGCGCGGCAGACCGGAGCCCAGGACGAAGACCAGGGCGATCAGCAGCAGGGCGGCCGCGCCGCGGCCCGGCACCAGCCAGCTCGACAGCACGGCGGCGAAGACCACGAACAGGGTGGTCAGCCCGGTGGCGAGCAGCAGCCCGCTGAGGATCCGCCGGGCCGCCCGGTCGAGCCGCCAGCCGCCGTTCTTGACGACCAGGTAGGCGATGGCCACGGCCCAGAGCAGGCCGGCCGCGGCGAGGATCCCGTAGAAGAGCCAGTAGTCGTCGGTCTGGAACCGGCTGTAGGCGTCCTGGGCACCGGCCCAGAGCAGGTAGGCGGCCAGCATCAGCCCGAGGTAGCGGCGGCTCGCCGGCGCGGCGCGCACCAGCCGGGTCAGCAGCACGGCCGCCGAGATGCCGACCAGGACGTAGAAGCCCTTGTCGTCGTGGACGCCGACCCGCTCGTAGAGCATCGTCAGGAACCGGCCGGGCGGGGTGTCGGCCAGCGGGTTGTCCCGGCCGAACAGCCGGCTCTCACCCGCGTACGACAGGTACACCGGTACCTGCCAGAGGGCGACCGCCCCGATGTAGATCCACCACCGGCGGTCGGTGAGCCGGCCGGAGGGGAGCAGGATCGGCAGGACGAAGAACAGCGTCTCCCGGACGGTGTCGCAGACCGCCTTGAGCACGACCGCGGTGCCCACGACGGCGGGATCGGTGACCTCGACCGTCACCGGGGCGGCCACCGCCTTGGGCAGGATCACGGCGAGTCCGTAGAACAGCATCACCCAGCCGAGTGGACTGCCCGGCCGGTGCGCGTGCAGCATCATCCCCGCCCCGGCGGTGGGCAGCGCGTAGGCCAGGACGGCCAGCTGGTCCCGGGGCACGGAGACACGCGCATCGCCGAGGTGGGCGAGGACGTAACAGCTCCACAGGGTGGCGAGCACCAGGCACAGGCAGGCGACGGCGGCCGCCGCCGTCAGCTGCCGCTCGGCGCGGGTGCGCGGGGGCGTTCGCCGGAGCCGGGCGGGCACTCCCCGCCGGGGTCGGGCGGGGGCTCCGCGCCGGGGAGTGGTCACCGTGGTCATGGCACCGCCTTGTGGTCCGCCGACGGCCGTTCGCCGCGCGCCGGTCACCAGTCTGGGCGGCCCACCGTCCCGGGCGCATGAGGCAGCGGTCTCGTCCGGCCGGTGGCGGCGGCTCCGTGGCGGCGGGCGCTGCGGGTCGCGGCGCGCGGTTCCGGCGGCCGGGGCCGGCGCCAGCCCGGATCGCGGACTGCGCGCATGTCACGGAAAGTCGCCGGAACGTCGCTGGTAGTGTCGGCCGGGTGGATGGAGAACCGCGGGGCGGCCTGCCCGTCCGTGTACTGATCGTCGACGACCACCCGCTGTTCCGGGAGGGGCTGCGGGCCGCCCTGGAGAGCGCCGACGGCATCACCGTGGTGGCGGAGGCCGAGCGCGTCGCGGACGTGCCGGACGTGGTCGCCCGGACCGCTCCCGACGTGGTGGTCATGGACCTCTCGCTGCCGGACGGCTCCGGGTTGGAGGCCGCCCGCCGCCTCGCCGAGCAGCAGCCGTCCCCGCCGGTGCTGATGCTGACCATGGCCAACGACGACGGCAGCCTGCTCGCCGCACTCCAGGCGGGGGCGCGCGGCTACCTGGTCAAGGGCGCCGGCCGGGAGGAGGTGCTGCACGCGGTGCGCACGGTGGCGGCGGGTGGGGCGGTGTTCGGTGCGGACGTGGCCGGCCGGATCACGGAGCTGCTCGCCGGGGCGCGGCTGCGCGAGGCCGGGCAGCTGTTCCCGGCGCTGACCGCGCGCGAGGCGGAGGTGCTGGACCTGGTGGCGCGGGGGCTGGACAACCGGCGGATCGCCCGTGAGCTGGTGGTGGCGGAGAAGACGGTCCGCAACCACGTCACCCACATCTTCGAGAAACTGCACGTCGCGACCCGCGCGGAGGCGGTCGCCCGGGCCCGTGACATGGGGCTCGGTGACGGCGGGGCTGCCTCGTCGTAGTCGGCGCGGCGGCGGGCGCAGCCGCCGCCCGGACACTGCCTCTTGACGCGACCGCGGGTTGGCCCAATCATCATGGTCGCGTCAACTTTGCGTCCCGGCCCCCGACTTCACCGGTCGCTCGCCCCCATGCCCCTTCGAGTGCCCACGCCGTCCGCGAAGTGTCGCGCTTCCGTTCTGCCCCACCAGAAACCGGAGCCTTCCGTGACCGAGCGTGCCCCGCGGCGATCCCGCCTGCGCCGAACCGTCCTGCCGACCGGAGCGGTCGTCGCCCTCGCCGCCGCCCTGATCACCCCCGCCGCCGTCGCCGGACCGGCGACCGCGGCGCCCGCGGCGGGAGCGGTCACCGCCGCCACCGCCGCCGCGGCCCCCGACATCCCGGTCGCCAACGTCAAGGCGCACCTGGCCCAACTACAGTCGATAGCCACCGCCAACGGCGGCAACCGCGCCCACGGGCGGGCCGGCTACAAGGCCTCGATCGACTACGTGAAGGGCAAGTTGGACGCCGCGGGATACACCACCACGCTGCAGACCTTCAGTTACAACGGCTCGACCGGCTACAACCTGGTCGCCGACTGGCCGGGCGGCGACACCTCCCACGTGGTGATGGCCGGCGCCCACCTCGACTCCGTCACCGGTGGCCCGGGCATCAACGACGACGGCTCGGGCTCGGCCGGCGTCCTGGAGACCGCACTGGCGGTCTCCCGGGCCGGCCTCAAGCCCACCAAGCACCTGCGGTTCGGGTGGTGGGGCGCCGAGGAGTACGGCATGGTCGGCTCCAAGAACTACGTCAACAGCCTCTCCTCCGCCGACCGTTCGAAGATCGACAGCTACCTGAACTTCGACATGATCGGCTCGCCCAACCCGGGCTACTTCACCTACCGCTACGACTCCGCGCTGGACGCCCTGTTCCGCGACTACTTCGCCGGCCTCGGCATCGCCACCGAGCAGGACTTCGAGGGCGACGGCCGCTCCGACCACGCCCCGTTCCAGAACGCCGGGATCCGCGTCGGCGGCCTCTTCAGCGGCGCGGACTACACCAAGACCGCTGCCCAGGCGGCGAAGTGGGGCGGCACGGCGGGCCAGGCGTTCGACCGCTGCTACCACTCCTCCTGCGACACCAGCGCCAACATCGACGACACCGTGCTGGACCGGATGAGCGACGCGATCGCCTACGCGATCTGGACCCTGTCGGCCGGCGACACCACCCCGCCCTCCGGCACCGTCTTCGAGAACACCACCGACGTGCAGATCCCCGACAACGGCGCGGCGGTCACCTCCGCCGTCACGGTCACCGGCCGGACCGGCAACGCGCCGGCCGCCCTCCAGGTCGGCGTGGACATCAAGCACACCTGGCGCGGCGACCTGGTGGTCGACCTGGTCGCGCCGAACGGCACCACCTTCCGGCTGAAGAACTCCAGCGGCAACGACTCCGCGGACAACGTCCAGACCACCTACACGGTCAACGCCTCCGCGGTGCCGGCGAACGGTACCTGGCAGCTCAAGGTGCAGGACGTGGCGTCGCAGGACACCGGCTACATCGACAGCTGGAAGCTCACCTTCTGACCCGCCCGGGGAAGTGAACCGGGGGTGCCGGTCCGCCGACCGACACCCCCGGGGGTCATCGCGACCGCAGATGCCTACGGCTGCATCTCGTAGGCGCCCGACAGCGCCTCGACGCGCTCCCAGACCCGGGCCGCGCGCTCGCCGTCCGCCACCGGGCGGCGCACGTGCGCCAGCGCCCAGGCGGCCTGCGCCTCCGTGGTGGACGCCTTGCCGTGCAGCTCGGTGGCGTGCGCGGAGAAGTCCCGGACCAGCGCGTCGAAGATCTGGTCCAGCACGTCGGCGTCCAGCGAGGTCTCCGAGGCCTGCTCCAGCACCAGCTGTCCGTAGACGATCAGCGCGAACAGCTGGCCGATCTCCAGCAGGAAGTCCAGGTCCGCCTGCTGCGCCTCGCTCGGCGCGTTCTTCAGCAGCAGCTCGCAGAAGCCGTCGGCCTGCTCGCGGAAGCGCGCGACGTTCGGGACGTGCGCGTGGGCGTCGTACGCGGTGCGCCAGTCGTGGAAGCGGATCGCGCCGAGGCCGCGGGCCGGGCCCTGGCGGAACAGGAACTCGTCGTCGGCGGCGTCCAGCCGGCGCGGCACCGGGGCGTAGTCGGCGGGCGCGAACAGGTAGTTGGCCATGAACTTGAGGATCAGGGCCAGGTTGACGTGGACGGTGCCCTCCAGCTTGGGCAGACCGCGGATGTCCTTCGCCGCCTTGTCGAAGTAGGTGTCCGCCTCGAAGCCCTTGGCCGCGATGACGTCCCACATCAGGTCGATGACCTTCTCGCCCTCGGTGGTGACCTTCATCTTGGTCATCGGGTTGAAGAGCAGGTAGCGGCGGTCCTCGGGGGAGGCCGTGCGGAAGTAGTCCACCGAGCGGTCGGCGAACAGCTTCATCGCGACCAGGCGTGCGTAGGCGTCGGTCAACTCGCGGCGCACGTGCGGGAAGTCGGTGACCCGCTTGCCGTAGAGCACCCGGTTGTGGGCGTGCGTGACGGCCTCGTACATCGCGTGCTCGCAGATGCCCACGGAGGCCGTGCAGAGGTTGAACTTGCCCACGTTGACGGTGTTCAGCGCGGCGTCGAAGGCGGCCTTGCCGGTGTGCAGCACGTCCTCGGCGCGCACCGGGTACTCCTCCAGCCGGAACTCGCTCACGTACATCTGGGCGTTCACGACGTTCTTGACCAGGTGGTACGCCTCGTGGCGGCTGTCGGCGGCGAAGAAGACGTAACCCTCCGGGCCCTCGACGTCGGAGCGGCGGCCGAACACCGAGACCAGGCCGGCGACGTTGCCGTTGCCGATGTAGTACTTGGAGCCGGTGGCGGTGAAACCGCCCTCGCCGTCCGGGGTGAGGATCATGTCCGTCGAGTAGATGTCGGCGCCGTGGCTGCGCTCGGAGAGCCCGAACGCCATCACGTGGCCCTCCGTCAGCAGGCGGGCGGCACGGGCCCGGACGGCCTCGTTCTCGCTCTGCCAGACCGGCCCGAGGCCGAGGATGGTGACCTGCCAGGTGTACCAGTAGCCGAGGCCGTAGAAGCCGAGGATCTCGTTCAGCTCGGCGATCCGGGCGGTGTCCCAGCGCTTCTCCGGGTCGGCCGCGGACGGGGTCAGGAACTCCGCGAACAGCCCCTCCCGGGCGGCGAACTCCAGGAAGTCGGAGTACCAGGTGCGGTCGACGTAGGTGTCGATCAGAGCCTTCTTGCCGCGGGACTCGAACCAGTCCACGGTCGCGCGCAGCAGCCGGCGGGTCGGCTCGTCGAACTGCGCGGGGTCGTAGGTACGCGGGTTGAAGAGCATCACGGGCTCCCGGGGGTCGAGGGTGGGGTGGCGCCGGAGTCGGTCCGGGCGGCCAGGCGGTGCAGGGTGGCGAGCACGTCGTCCAGCCAGGCGAGGGTCATCCGCTCGTACTCGATGCCGCCGCGCAGCACGACGTGCTGCAGTTCCCGGCGGGCGTCGAGTGCGGCGGGGTCGGGGAAGTCGCGCTGCTCGCCGTGCAGGTAGCGGGCGAGGAGGGCGGCGTGGCCCTCCCGGTGCCGTTCGACCTCGGAGATCAGGGCGGCGGGGTCGTCGAACGCCGCGGCGCGGATCTTGACCGCCAGTTCGTGGCGGACGGTCTCCGGCTCGACCGGCTCGCGCAGCCAGGCGGACAGTGCGGTGCGGCCCGGCCCGGCGGCCGAGTACACCTTCTTGTCCGGCCGGCCGTCCTGGGCGACCTCCTCGACCGAGACCCAGCCGTCCGCCTCCATCCGCCGCAGCACCCGGTAGATCTGCTGGTGGGTGGCGGTCCAGAAGCGCCCGATGGAACGGTCGAAGCGGCGGGCCAGCTCGTAGCCGGAGCCGGGCTGCTCCAGCAGCGAGACGAGGATCGCGTGCTCCAGTGCCATGGCGGCATCCTGCTATGCAACGAATTGCATACGCAATGGCGGGCGGTCACGGTGAGACGCAGCTCACCCACCGGTCGTGACGCGGGCGGGGCAGGGTATCTTCCCTGATCAAAAGGTGCAAAACGGTGGATCGGCGACAGAATGGTACTGGGCTAGCGCCTTCCATGGTCCAGACCTAGGAGGTGGTATCGGTGTCTACCCAGATTCCGATGGGCATGGAGCACCATCCGGACATCGTCGAACTGAGGGAGCAGTACGAACGGCTCACCCTGACCCCGCGTGCCCAGGCCGTCGAGGCCCTGGCCGTTCTCGCGGGCCTGTTCCTGGCGGCATCGCCGTGGATCGTCGGCTTCACGGCGTTCAACACGCTGACCGTCACCTGCCTGATCGTCGGTCTCGCCTACTGCCTGCTGATGGCCGGCTACGGCTCGGCCTACGAACGCACCCACGCACGGGCATGGGCGGCCACCCTGCTCGGCGCCTGGACGATCATTTCCCCCTGGGTGGTCTCGGGAGAGGTCGACCGCGGCAAGAACATCGTCACCTGCCTGATCACGGGCGGCGTGATGTTCCTGCTGGGGCTCGCCGCGATCTCCATGGCCACCATGACGTCGAACGGAGCATCGATGCGGCGCGGCCGGGCAGGCCGGGCCAAGGGCTGACCCGCGGGGTCTACCCGGCGATCTGACACCGGGGCGCGGAGCGGCGGAGACCGCCGTCCGCGCCCCGGCGCGTGTTGCGGGGGTCCGGCGCTAGGGCCGCGTCATCCGCAGGACGTCCAGTGCCTCGTCCAGCTGCTCCGGCGTGAGCAGCCCCTGCTCCAGGTACCCGCGCTCCAGCACCACCTGGCGGATCGTCCTGCGCTCCGCCAGGGCCTGCTTGGCGACCTTGGCGGCCTCCTCGTACCCGATGTACCGGTTGAGCGGGGTGACCACCGACGGCGAGGACTCCGCGTACTCGCGAGCCCGGTCGACGTTGGCGGTGACGCCGTCGACCGTCCGGTCGGCCAGCAGCCGGGCGCTGTTGGCGAGCAGCCGGATCGACTCCAGCACGTTGCGGGCGATCACCGGGAGCATCACGTTCAGCTCGAAGTTGCCGCTCGCACCGGCCACCGTGACGGTGGCGTCGTTCCCGATCACCTGGGCCGAGACCATCAGCACCACCTCGGGCAGGACCGGGTTCACCTTGCCGGGCATGATCGACGAACCCGGCTGCAGGTCGGGCAGGTTGATCTCGCCGAGCCCGGTGCGCGGGCCCGATCCCATCCAGCGCAGGTCGTTGGCGATCTTGGTGAATCCGACCGCGACGGTGCGCAGCTGACCGCTCAGCTCGACCAGGCCGTCCCGCGCGCCCTGGGCCTCGAAGTGGTCGCGGGCCTCGGTCAGCGGCAGGTCGGTGGTCCGGGCCACCTCCTCGATGACGGCCGCGGAGAAGCCGGGCGGGGTGTTGATGCCGGTGCCCACCGCCGTGCCGCCGAGCGGCAGTTCGGCCACCCGGGGGAGCGTGGCCAGCAACCGCTCCCGACCGTGCCGCACCTGGGCCGCGTACCCGCCGAACTCCTGGCCGAGGGTGACGGGCGTGGCGTCCATCAGGTGCGTCCGGCCGGACTTCACGACCTCGGCGAACTCCGCCGACTTGCGCTCCAAAGCCTCCGCCAGGTGCTCCAGCGCCGGGACCAGGTCGTGGGTGACGGCGGCGGTGGCCGCGATGTGGATCGAGGACGGGAAGACGTCGTTCGAGGACTGGCTGGCGTTGACGTGGTCGTTCGGGTGGACCGGCCGGCCCAGCCGCTCGGACGCCAGGGTGGCGATCACCTCGTTGGCGTTCATGTTCGACGAGGTGCCCGAGCCGGTCTGGAACACGTCCACCGGGAACTCCGCGTCCCAGCGGCCCTGCGCGACCTCCTCCGCGGCCGCCGCGATCGCCTCCGCGGTCTCCGTGTCCAGCACCCCGAGCCGGGCGTTCACCCGGGCGGCGGCGGCCTTGATCCGTGCCAGCGCCGCGATGTGCGCGCGCTCCAACCGCTGGCCCGAGACCGGGAAGTTCTCCACCGCCCGCTGTGTCTGTGCCTGCCACTTGGCCGTGGCCGGTACCCGCACCTCGCCCATCGAGTCGTGCTCGGTCCGGTACTGCTGCTCGTCGCCCATCGCGCGCTGCACCTCCTGGGAGGTCCCGTGGCCGCTCACGGCCCGGGGCCCGTCGCTGTCGGTCCTGCTCTTCGATCACCACAGCCGCGCGGGGCCCCCGGCTATTTCCGCCCGGCCGCCCCAGTTGATCACGCGCCGCTGGGCGGCCCTGCGGCCGGCCGGCGCCGGCAAGCCGCCTTCGGGCGCGCAGGGGGTGGACGCGCGCACGGGCGCCTCCGGGAGATCGGGGGTGGCGATCCCGACCGATGGGGCGCGGCGGTGCGGGAGAAGCGGGCAACTGTTCACTCGAAGGAGTGAAGATCGTGACGTCGGCCCGCTGAGTCGCCGTCACGCTCCGTACGCTCGGCCGCGGGCCAGGGAACGGGACTGCGACAGTCCGGTTCCCGGGCCGGCGCGGCCGGCGGCCGGCCCCGGCGGGAACCGGGCCGGACGGCGGGTCCGCGGCCGGCGGGCGTTCGGCCGGCAGGGCGTCGGGCGCCGGGCTCCGGTCCGCGCGACCCGGCGGGCGCAGCACGGCAGCGCGACACCTCGGCCGGGACACCTCGGCGGGGGCGGAGACGGGGACGGACACGGGCACCGCCGAACGCGGGGCCGGCAACCAGGGGGCGGCATGACGGCGGCGCGGCGGTCGGACGGCGGGGCGGTGGCTCGGGGTGCGGCCGGCGCCCGGGGCGGGACCGGGGTGCGGGGCGGGACCGGGGTGCAGGGCGGCGCCGTAGCTCAGGGCGCCCCCGGCGAAGGGGACGGCGCGGGCGGGGGGACCGGCGCCGGTCTGAGCCGGCGCAGGCTGCTCGGCGCCACCGCGGCCCTCGGCGGCGCCGTCTGGCTGCTCCGCGGTACGGTCGGCCCGGAGAGCGCGCAGGCCACGGAGCCGGCCCCGCCCGGACTGCCCGCCGGCACGGAACTGTACCGGCGCGTCTACCAGAACTGGTCCGGCGAGGTCCGCACCGACCAGCTCTGGACCTGCGCGCCGCGCACGCCCGAGGAGGTCCCGCGGCTCGCCGACTGGGCCCGGGCCAACGGCTGGCGGCTGCGTGCCCAGGGTCACCGGCACACCTGGGCCCCACTGACCGTCGCCGGCGCCACCCCGGAGTCCGCCCGCGTCCTGCTGCTGGACACCACCCGCCACCTGACGGCGATCACGGCGGACTCGCCGAGCACCGTGAGGGTCCAGACCGGCGCCACCATGGAGGACCTGCTCGCCCACCTCGCCGGCCGCGGCCTCGGCCTCACCAACTGCCCCGCCCCCGGCGAACTCACCGTCGGCGGGGTGCTCGCCATCGGCGGGCACGGCACCGCCGTCCCCGCGGTCGGCGAGCTCCGCCCGGACGGCCACGGCTACGGATCGGTCAGCAACCAGGTGACCCGGCTCACCGCCGTCGTCCACGACCCGGCCACCGACCGCTACACGCTGCGCACCTTCGACCGTGCCGAGGCCGACAGCGCCGCCTTCCTGGTCCACCTCGGCCGGGCCTTCGTCACCGAGGTGGTGCTCCGGGCCGGCGCCGACCGATCCGCTGCGCTGCGTCAGCCGGGTGGACGTCCCGGCGACCGAGCTGTTCGCCCGCCCGGGCGCCGCCGGCCGGCCCCGCACCCTGGCCGGCTTCGTCGACCGGGACGGGCGCGCCGAGGTGATCTGGTTCGCCTACACCGACCGCCCCTGGCTCAAGACGTGGAGCATCGCGCCCGACCGGCCGTTCGGCTCCCGTGCCGTCGACGAGCCCTACAACTACCCGTTCTCCGACAGCATTCCGGAACCGGTCGCCCGACTCGCCGGCCAACTCGTGGCCGGGGCCTGGGCATCGGCCCCGCTCTTCGGTCAACTCCAGTACCTGATCGCCAAGGTGGCCCTCACCGGGGACATCACCGACGTGCTGCTCTCCGGCACCCTGCTGCGCGACCTGCTCACCGGCGACGTCCTCACCCACCTGCTCGCCGGCGGCCTTCGCTCCGACCTCTGGGGGCCCTCGCGCACCCTGCTCAACTACGTCCGTCCGACCACCCTGCGGGTCACCGCCAACGGCTACGCCGTGCTGGCCCGGCGCGCCGACCTCCAGTGGGTCGTCGCCGAGTTCGCGGACCACTACCGGACGTTGCTCGCCGAGTACCGCGCCCGCGGTGAGTTCCCGGTGAACGGCGCGGTGGAGATCCGGGTCACCGGCCTGGACGACCCGGCCGCGTCCGGGGTGCCCGGTGCCAGGCCGCCGCTGCTCTCCGCCCTGCGCCCGCGCCCCGACCGGCCCGAGTGGGACACCGCCGTCTGGCTCGACGTCCTCGCCCTGCCCGGCACCCCCGGACTGCACCGGTTCGCCCGCGACCTCGAACAGTTCCTGCTGCGCACCTTCGACGGCACCCGGGCCGGCCTGCGCGTCGAGTGGTCCAAGGGCTGGGCCTACACCGAGGACGCCGCGTGGGCCGATCCGGACGTGCTCGGCCGGGTCGTCCCCGCCAGCCACCGCGAGGGCGGCGGACCCGGCTGGGACGAGGCGATCGCCGTCCTGGAGCGCCACGACCCGCACCGGGTGTTCGGGAACCCCTTCCTGGACCGGCTGCTGGCCGGCTGACCCGGGCCGGTCGGGCTCCTGGTCGCCGGAGTGCTCGCGGTACGCCGCGTGCCGTTCCCGCTCGTCGTGGTGGCGGGCGCCGCGACCACCGCGATGCAGCGCCTCCGCAATGTCGCCTGACGGACCGCCGGCCCGGTCAGCCGGCGGCGCCGTCGGCCAGGCGTTCCTGCTGGATCTCGGGCCGCTTGCTGTCCCAGAGCAGCTCCCACACCTTGAACACGCAGTGGTAGTCCCGCATGCTGCCCTTGGAGATCAGCAGATAGGTGTCGCCGTCCCGGAGCAGCGTGCGCTGCCGGCTGTTGAAGGGGTGCTGCGGCGTGTACGTCGGCACGATCCGCTTCAGTTCGGCGAGGGCGTCCGCCCGGCTGCCCTCGACCTCGGCCAGCACGTTGGTGCCCCAGATGCGGTCGTTGCCGACACCCTCGGTCTCCTGGACGACCAGTGCCCAGCGCGCCATCTCCCACCCCTCGTCGGCCTGCGAAGACGGCCATCCTAAGCCGGGCCGCGGGCCGCGGGCCGCGGGCTTCGGACCGCTTCGGGCCGCTTCGGGCCGCGGGCCGCCGGCTCCGCCGCCCGTCGCTACGCCCCGCCCGGTGCCCCGCCGGCGACGGCCAGCTGCTTGAAGAAGATGGTGGTCGGGCGCGCGACCCCGGCCGGGTCGGTCGCGAAGTCGGGCACCGTGCCGACCCGGGTCCAGCCCTCCGCCGCGTACATCCGCTCCGCCGGGCTCCCGGTCTCGGTGTCGAGCACCAGCAGCCGGATGCCGCGCTCGGACGCGCCCGCCTCCAGGGTCGCCAGCAGGCGTCCGGCCAGCCGCTGCCCCCGGTCCGCCGGGTGCACCATCAGTTTGGCCACCTCCGCCCGGTGCCGGCCGTTGGCGGGGACGGCCGGCCGGAGCTGAACCGTCCCGGCGATCCGGTCGTCGCCCTCGGCGCGGGCCGCCCAGAGCAGCAGCCGCCCGGCGGCGACCTCCGGGACCAGCGCGCGCCACCAGCCCGCCGCCTCCTCGGCGTCGAGCGAGGAGAGGAAGCCGAGCGAGGCCCCGGTGGCGACGGTCTCCACCAGCAGGGCCGCGAGCCGGCCCGTCGCGGCCTCCAGCTCGTCCGCCGTCAGTTGCTCGACTGTGTACATGATCACTCCCTCGTGGCCGGTGGCCCGTGTCCGGCCCCGGTGCGCAATACTCGCCGGTACCAGCACCGCGACCAGTACCGCGACCAGCCCGGACCGGTACCAGCCGAGACTACAAGGAGCTTCGATGGCCAAGCCGACCCGGATCGACCCGGCCGACCTGCTCGCGGTCGGCGACATGCTCACCGACGAGGAGCGGCTGATCCGCGACACAGTGCGGAAGTTCGCCGACGAGCGCATCCGCCCCGACGTCGGCGACTGGTTCGAGCGCGGCGTCTTCCCGGCCCGCGAACTCGCCCCGGAGCTCGGCGCCCTCGGCGTCCTCGGCATGCACCTCGACGGCTACGGCTGCACCGGCTCCACCGCGGTCGCCTACGGCGTGGCCTGCATGGAGCTGGAGGCCGCCGACTCCGGCCTCCGTAGCTTCGTCTCCGTCCAGGGCTCCCTCGCCATGCGCTCGATCCACGCCTACGGCTCGGAGGAGCAGAAGCAGCGCTGGCTGCCGGGCATGGCGGCCGGCGAGCTCATCGGCTGTTTCGCCCTCACCGAGCCCGACTTCGGCTCCGACCCCGCCAACATGCGGACGCGCGCCCGCCGCAAGGGGGGCGAGAACGGCGACTGGGTGCTCTCCGGCACCAAGATGTGGATCACCAACGGCAGCATCGCCGACGTCGCCGTCGTCTGGGCGCAGACGGACGAGGGCGTGCGCGGGTTCCTGGTCGAGCGCGGCACCCCCGGCTTCACCGCGAACGACGTGCACGGCAAGCTGTCGCTGCGCGCCTCGGTCACCAGCGAGCTGGTGCTCGACGAGGTCGTCCTGCCGGCGGACGCCGTCCTGCCCGGCGTGACCGGCCTGCGCGGGCCGCTCTCCTCCCTGGGCGAGGCCCGCTACGGCATCCTCTGGGGCACGGTCGGCGCCGCCCGCGACTGCTACACCGCCGCGCTCGAGTACGCCAAGAGCCGCATCCAGTTCGAGCGCCCCATCGCCGGCTTCCAGCTCACCCAGCAGAAGCTGGTCGAGATGATGCTGGAGGTGGAGAAGGCCTACCTGGTCGCGCTGCGGATCGGCCGGCTCAAGGACGAGGGCGCGGCCCGTCCGGCCCACATCAGCTTCGGCAAGCTCAACAACGTGCGCGCCGCGCTGGAGATCGCCCGCAGCGCGCGCACCGTGCTCGGCGCCAACGGCATCACCACCGAGTACCCGGTGCTGCGCCACGCCAACAACCTCGAGTCGGTGCTCACCTACGAGGGCACCAGCGAGATCCACACCCTCGTCCTCGGCGAGGCCATCACCGGCGAGTCGGCCTACCGCTGACGGGTCCGCACCCGCCTCCGGCGGGTCGGCTGGCGGCGCCGACCGGTGCGCCGCCGGGACGTCCGGCCCCTCCGCTGCCCGGGCGGGGGGCAGGGGGGCGACACCGGCCGGACACCCGCTGTTCCGGCTGCCGACACGTCCCGGACCGGCAGTGCGTGGAACATGTCGCGGTCGGCGCGGCCCCGGATCGGGGGCGCCGGCCGCGCCACGTGAAAGGAACCGCGCCATGTCCACACCTCCGCTGCCGCGCCCCCGGGTCCTCGTCGTCGGCATCGACGGCGTCCGGTACGACCTGCTGGGCCGGGTCCCGATGCCGCGGCTCACGGAGGTGGCCGAGGCCGGGTTCCTGGCGCCCGTCACGGTGGCCGGCTCCACGCCCACCATGTCCGGCCCCTGCTGGGCCACCATCGTCACCGGGGTCGAGCCCGCCAAGCACGGCGTCTGGGGCAACCACCTCGCCGGCAACCGGCTGGACGTGTTCCCCGACTTCGCCACCCGCCTCGCCCGGCAGGACGGCCGCCGCACCTTCGTCGCCGCCGGCTGGGACCCGCTGATGATCAAGGAGTCCGGCGGCCCGCTGTTCCGCGCCCCGGGCCGCCTCTCGTACGTCGCGCCCGCGGCGGACACCCCCGAGGCCTGGGAAGCCGTGGACGAGGAGGTCACCCGCGAAGCCGTGCACGTCCTGGCCACGACCGACCCGGAGGCCTCCTTCGTCTACCTCGGAGCCGTCGACGAGACCGCGCACTTCCTCGGCTGCGGCGAGGAGTACCGGGCGTCCATGCGCACCGCCGACGAGCGCCTCGGCCGGCTGCTCGACGCCGTCCGCAGCCGCGCCGACCACGCCGACGAGGCATGGACGGTCATCGTCGTCACCGACCACGGCCACGTCGACGCCGGCGGCCACGGCGGCCGCACCCCCGAGGAGCGGACCGCGTGGGTGGCCTGCGCCGGTCCCGGCATCCCGGCCGCCCCGCCGACCGGCGAGATCCGCCACCCGGACGTCGCCGCCCAGGTATACGCGGCACTCGGTCGGCCCATCGATCCCCACTGGACTCTGGACGGCCGCCCGTTCCCGGTCGCGCAGCCCGCTCCCGCAGGCGTCTGACCGCACGGCGCGGCCGGGAACCCCCGGGCCGGTGCGCCGCGTGTACTCCTGAAGGCGGAGGCCGTACCCCCACGGTCGGAGGAACGGTCGCGACCTCGTGGTGACGACCCGGCAGGCGGGTCGGCCCCAGGATGGAAACATCTCCGGCCCGGGAGCACGGGCCGGGCGGACGGACATCGGACAGAGAGGGCACGGCGGGCATGAACGGCATCGTGAGCAAGGTCGCAGTCGGGGTCGCGGGTACGGGCATGGCCGTCGCCGTCGCGACCATCGCGATCGGCCCGCGGGTCTCCGACTGGTACGACGGCCGGCACCAGGAGCAGGCCAGCTACGCCAAGGGCAGCGACGCCAAGGCGGACCGCCACTCGATGCCGTCCTGGCTGCCGGACAACGCCACCTCGGTCCACTACCTGATGTCCACGACCGGGGACGACCGCCTGCTGCGCGCCACCCTGCCGGACGGCCGGCTGCCCGCCGGCTGCACGCTGGGCACGCCCGCCCGGAGCGTCCACCCGATGCCGGCGAGCCTCAAGGCCGGCTGGTTCCCGGAGAGCGTCGCGGCCAGGACCACCGGCAGCTGCGGGCACTACAGCGTCACCCTGACGGGCAACCAGCTCTACGCGTGGCAGGACGGCGCCGCCGTCCAGGCCGCACTGCGGGCGGGGCACCAGGCCAAGCACTGAGCCCCTGCCGGGACCGGTGCCGGACCGGCCCCCCGGACCACCCCGTGCGGGGGCGGGCGGGCGCCGCACTGGTCCGCGCGGCCGACCCCGGGTGTCGCGGACCAGGCGCGCTGCGGTAGGACGGAGCGAGGAGAATCCGCCCGCGCCGTCCCGTGAGGAGCCCCATGCCTGGTCCGACCGCCGGCCGCCCGGACCCCGCCGGCGACATGTCGACCGCCCCCGCCGCCCCGGCCGGTTCCACGCCGGGTGGCCCCACGGGCTCCCCGCCCGCCGGAACGGCGGCGGCCCCCGGCCGCGGCACCGTCGCGGTCCTGGGCGGCCTGGTCGCCCTCGGCCCGCTCACCACCGACCTCTACCTGCCCGGCCTGCCCGCGATCGCGCAGGACCTCGCCGCCGCCCCCGCCGCGGTCCAGCTCACGCTCACCTTCTCGATGTTCGGCGTCGCCGCCGGCCAGCTTGTCCTCGGACCGCTCAGCGACCGCCTCGGCCGCCGTCCGCCCCTGCTCGTCGGCCTTCTCCTCTACACCCTCGCCAGCGCGGTCTGCATCGTCGCGCCCAACCTGCCCGTGCTGGTCCTGGGCCGCTTCCTCCAGGGCGCCGCCGGGGCCGCCGGCCTGGTCGTCGGGCGTGCCATCGCCCGCGACCGGTTCGAAGGCGTGGCGATGCTCCGCTTCCTCGCCTCGATCAGCCTGATATCCGGGCTGGCCCCGATGCTCGCGCCGTTCCTCGGGGCCCAGCTGCTCCGCGTCACCTCCTGGCGGGGCACCTTCGGCGCGCTCACCGCGCTCGGTCTGCTGCTCGCCCTGGTCGCCTTCGGCGCCCTGCGCGAGACCCTGCCGCCCGCCGCCCGCCACCGCGGCGGCCTCACCACCACCCTGCGCACCATGGGCCGGCTCCTGCGTGACCTGCGCTTCCTCGGGCTGCTGCTGACCGGCACCTTCGCCTTCGGCTCCCTGTTCGGCTACATCAGCGGCTCCTCGGTCGTCCTCCAGCACGTCTACCACGTCTCGCCGCAGACCTTCGGCGTGCTCTTCGGCCTCAACTCGCTGGCCATCGTCGCCGTCACCCAGCTGAACGGACGCGTCCTGGCCCGCCGCTTCACCCCCGGCGCGCTCATGCTGGCCGGCCTCGGGGCCGCCGTCGCCGCCGGTGCCGCGCTGCTGCTCGTCACCACGGTGTGGGACCTCGGTCTGGTCGGTGTCTGCCCGGCCCTCTTCGTCCTGATGGGCAGCTTCGGCATCGTCCTGCCGAACAGCGCCGCCCGGGCCCTGAGCCTGGTCGCTCCCCAGTCCGCCGGCTCCGCCTCGGCCCTTCTGGGCACCGGCAACTTCCTCTGCGGCGCCGTCGTGGCCCCGCTCAGTTCCCTCGGTGGCACCCCCTCCGCGGCGCTGCTCGCCGCCGTCGTCCTCACCTGCGCCCTCCTCTCCGCCGCCTCCTACCTCCTCCTCTGCCGTCCCACCACCCCGGCCGCCACCCCCGCCCCCGCCCCGGCCACCTGACCGGAGCGTCCGGACCGGTCGCCGGCTCTGCTCGCGGGTGTGGCGGGGATGCCGCCGGGGGGCGCCGCGTGGGTGGTGCGCGGCGCCCCCCGGCAGGGTGTGCGGGTGGTGGCGTGCGGGTGGTGGCGTGCGGGTGGGCGTCAGGCGAGGGTGAAGTCGTCGCCGTAGACGCTGCCCTGGCCGTACCAGCCGTGCAGGTAGACCGTGACGGTGCCGGAGGATCCGGTGGTGAAGGGGACGGTCAGCTTGGTCCAGCCCGCGGCGTTGGTCCAGGTGCTGGCGGTGGCGCCGCCGCTCACACCGAGGTAGGCGTAGCTGCCCTGCACCCAGCCGCTCAGCGTGTACGAGGTGTTGGGCTTCAGGGTGACGGTCTGCGCGCACTGGCCGGTCTGCGCGGAGCTTGCCGCCGCCTGCAGGGCGTGGGAGCCGGAATGGGCCGGGGTGGCGACCACCGCGCCGCCGGTCTGGCAGGTCCACGGGGCGAGGCTGCCGGTCTCCAGGCCGCCGTTGACCAGCCCGCCGGTGGGCGGGGTACCGCCGGTGACGGTCAGGTTGAAGGTGCCGGTGTGGCTGCCGGACGGGGCGCTGGCGGTCACCGTGAGCGGGTAGGTGCCCGCGGCGGCCGCGGACGTGGTGCTGACGGTGAGGGTGGCGGTGCCGCCCGCCGTCACGGTGGCGGGGGAGACGGCGGCGGTGACGCCGGCCGGGGCACCGGTGACGGTGAGGTTGACGGACTGGGCGGAGCCGGCCGTCACGGCGGTGGAGACCGTCGCGGTGGGGGACGAACCGGCGGCCACGGTGGCCGAGCCGGGGCTCACGCCGACCGAGAAGTCGTTGCCCGGCTGGGTGTTGCCGGTGAACGGCGCGAAGACGTGGGTGAAGTCCCAGGTGCCCTGGCTGATCCCGGAGCAGTCGTCGCGGCCGCCGGTGCCCGGGCAGCCGCCGTTGTCGCGCTGCAGGGCCCAGAAGGAGAGCGTGTTGATGCCCTTCGAGACCGCCCAGTTGTAGACGGTGGTCGCATTGGCCACGGTGAAGGTCTCGGCCGGGCCGAAGTCGTCGATGCCGAGCATCTCGGTGATGCCGATGGAACCCCACAGCTGGGCGGGGGTCTTGGCCGGGTAGAGCTTCGCCAGCTGGTTGTAGAGGCCGGTGGCGGCGCTCTGGGTGTCGGCGGCCATGTCGTGCGCCGCGTTGTCGTAGTAGTCGAAGGTCATCAGGTTGACGACGTCGATCCGTGCGTTGTTGCCGACCGCGTTCTTCAGCACCGCGAGGCCGCTCGCGGCCAGGCCGCCGGTGGTGGTCGGCAGCGTGTAGGAGAACTGGATCGAGCGGCCGTTGGCGGCGGCCCAGTCCTGGACCAGCTTGATCGCCTTGTTGCGGCGGTCGATGCCTGCCGTGTCGGTCAGCGAGTTGTCCTCGATGTCGAGGTCGATCCGGCTGATGTCGTAGGTGGTCACGACGTTCTCGTAGGCGGCCGCGATCTGGTTCACATCGGTGCAGCTGTCGGCGAGTTCGGTGCCGGTGTTGTCGGCGGTGTAGCCGCCGAAGGAGGGGATCACGTCGCCGCCGTTGGCCCGGATGGTGGCGATGTCGGCGCCGAACGAGGACGGCGCGACCGGCAGCGAGGTGTCGCCGTTCCAGTAGGGGGTGCAGGACCCCTTGGTGGCGGTCTGCAGGAACGCCATGGTGAGGTGCTTGGCGCCGGACTGGGCGGCGAGCGTGGCCGGGCTCTGGCCGGTCCAGGCCTCGAAGTACGGGGCGAAGACCCGGGTCGGGAGCGGGGTCGCGGCCTCGGCCGAGGACGTCCCGGTGGCGACCAGCCCGGCCGAGGCGGCGAGCGTGGCGCAGGCGGTGAGGGCGGCCTGGATCGTTCTGCGTAGACGCATGGATTCTCCAACAGGTCTGGTGGGGCTGGTGTTGGTGAAGGTCGGTGCGGAACTGAGCTGCGGGGTGCGGGTGTTGCGGGTGTTGCGGAGGGGCAGGTGCGCGGGTGTGCAGGCGTTCAGGACGCAGGCGTGCGGGACCTCGGGCGCGAGGGCGGGAGGGCGCGACGGAGCGCAGGTGTGGCCGTGCGGCCGCGGGCGGCCGTGCGGTTCGGGGGTGGAGCGGAACAGGGCAGGGCGATGCCTCAGCCGCCGGTGGTCACACCCCCACAGTGCATCCCGGTCGGATCGACATGCCTATGGTTGGACTAGACCACTTGTCTGTCAAGAGTCCTGACTGTTCGTCACCGCACGGGCTTGGTGGTGACTGGGCGGGCGATCCGCCTGCCCGGGCGCGGCCCCGCCGGACTCGCCGGGTTCGCCCGGTCGGTCGTTGGCCGTCGGCTGAAGGGTCCGCGTGGCGGCCGCCGTTCCACCGGCCCGGTGTGCAGCCCCCGCGTCGTCCGAGTGTCCGTCAGGACGTCTTTGCGGGAGGCGAGTCGACGCCCGAAACGGCGGATATCGGGCGGCTCAGGGGGGGCCGTGAGGCCGCGGCCGCGCGGATCGTCGCGCGGCCGCGGTGGCCCGGCGCTCAGGACACCGGGCCGTTCCGGGTGGCCCGTTCGGCTCAGGCCGGCGGGCAGAGGGTGGCGCGCAGGGCCTCGATGATCTTCTCGGCCTTCTCGGGGCCGAAGCCCTGCGGGTGGGCGGCATCGGTGAAGCGTTGGTCGGCCAGCTCGACGAGCTTGGCCCTGTCCTTCGGGAACTGGTACATCGCCTGGCACTGGTTGCGCGCCCGGTCCACGGCCTGGTCGGGTTTGCCGCCGACGATCGCCGGGTCGATGGCGTTCAGCGCGTCGACCAGCTTGGCGGTCACGTCGGTGCCCGGCTTGGTGGGCAGTCCGGCATCTGCGGGCGGCGCGGGCTTGGGCTGCGCCGGGGTGCCTGCGGCGTCAGGGGTGCCCGCTGAGGGGGAGCCTGCGGCCGGCCCGTCGGAGGCGCCCGTGGCGGGGGTGGCCGGGGCGGACGCGCCCGGGGTGGACGCGCCCGGCGTCGGGGCGCCGGTGCTGCCCGTGGTGGGTGCGCCGGCGGCCGCGGTGGCGGCGGAGGCGGTGGGGGAGGCGGTGGGGGAGCCGCCGGCGCCGGCCGCGGAGGTGCCGGAGCCGGAGCTGGAGCAGGCAGCGAGGCTCACCGCGGTGAACGCCGTGAGGGTGGCGGCGAGGAGACGAGTGCGCATTCCGCCACACTGTCATGTTCGCGCCGCCCAAGGGAAGATCCCCGGACGGGCCGTAGCGCCGTCGGGGCCGGCGCCCGAGGCCCCGACGGCGCTACGGCCCGAGGACGCGGCGACGGCCCGGGGAACGCTCCCCGCGACCGCCGCCGCTGCACCGCCGGTCAGACCAGACCGTTGGCCTTCAGCCAGTCCTTCGCCACCGCCGACGGGTCCTCCTTGTCGACGGCGACCTTCTTCATCAGCCCGAGCAGGCCCGCCGTGTCGAGCTTGGCCGACACCGCGTTGAGCGCAGCCGTCGCCTTGGCGTCGACCCCCGCCTTGTTCACCAGCGGGGTGATGTTCTGCGCGCCGAAGAGGTTCTTCGGGTCGGCCAGCGGCACCAGCTTCAGCTGGCTGATCTTCGGGTCGGTGGAGAAGACGTTGCCGACCTGGACGGCACCGTCCTTGACCGCGTTCGCGGTGGTGTCGCCGGTCGGCTTCCACTCCTTGAACGTCAGCCCGTAGACGTCCTTGAAGGGCTGCTCCTGCCGGGACTTGAACTCCGGCGGGCCGCCGATGGTGAGCTCGCCGGCCTTCCCCGCCAGGTCCGCGATCGTCTTCAGACCGTACTTGTCGGCCGTCTCCTGGCTGACGCTCAGGGTGTCCTTGTCCTCCGCGGGCGAGGAGTCCAGGATCGCCAGCGAGGCGGGCAGGGTCTTCGCCAGCGCCGCGTTGACCTCGTCCTTGGTGGGGGCCGGGGCCTTGCCGCCGAGGTAGGCGAGCAGCGCGCCGTTGTACTCGGGCAGGACGGTCAGGCTGCCGCTCTGCAGCTGCCCGTAGAGCACCTCACGGCTTCCGATGTTGAACTTCTCATCGACCTTGACGCCCTTGGCCTTGAGCGCCTGCGAGTAGATCGAGCCGAGCAGCACGTTCTCGGGGAAGTTGGCCGATCCGACCACCACGGTCGAACCCGAGGAGCCCGTGCCGGCGGTGCCGGCCGTGCTTCCCGAGCCGGCGGCCGGTGCGGACGAGGAGCCGGCGCCGAGCGGGTCGGAACCGGAGGAGGAGCAGGCGGTTGCGCCCAGCGCGAGCGCTGCCAGGGTCCCGAGAACGACGGCCCGGCGGGCCGGTGCCGGCCGGAGGGAGGCAGGAGTCGACATGGTGACAGATGTCCTTTCCAGGGCGTGAACGAAACGAAGCGGGGAGCTTGAGCGGACGTCGGAGTCGTGATCAGGGCGTCTTGATCAGCGCCGTGATCGGGTCGCCGTGACCGGGGCGCCGTGACCCGGTCGCAGCGGTCGGGTCGCAGCGGTCGGTGTGTCGGGGGCGGCGTCAGCGGGCCCGGCGCCGGGCGCGCAGCCCGGGCGGGAGCGCGAACCGGGCGAGCACGGTGAAGAGGACCTGGGCGCCGACCGCGAGCAGCACCACCAGCAGAGCCCCGCCCGCGGTCAGGGCGAAGTCGCGGGTGGCCAGACCGTCGATCACGTACCGGCCCAGCCCGCCGAGCCCGACGTACGCGGCGACCGTGGCCGTCGCGATGACCTGCACGGTCGCGGTGCGGAACCCCGCCAGCAGGGTCGGCAGCGCCGACGGCAGACAGACCTGCCGGAGCACCTGGGGGTGGGTCAGCCCCACCCCGCGGGCGGCGTCCCGGACGTCGGGGTCGGTGCCGCGCACCCCCTCGACGGCCGCCACCAGCAGCGGTGGCACGGCCAGTGCGACCAGCGGGACCAGCACGGCCGTGTCCCCCACCCCGGCGAGCAGGACGGTGAAGGTCACCAGCCCGAGCGTCGGCAGCGCGCGGGTCGCGCCGGCCAGCGCGGTGACCAGGGCGGTGCCGCGCCCGGTGTAGCCGATCAGCAGTCCGAGCGGGACGGCCAGCACCGCCGCGTAGAGCAACGCCTCGCCGGAGAACAGCAGGTGCTCGGCGATCCGCTGGGTGATCGCGTTCGGACCGGTGCGGCGGTCGGGGGAGGAGAAGAAGTCGCCCAGCCAGGAGAGCCAGTTCACCGGACCGCCCCCTTCTCACGGACCGCCCAGGGCGCGAGAAGCCGCCGCGCCCCGAGCAGCACCAGGTCCACGGCGAGCGCCAACGCGGCCGTCAGCGCGATGCCGGCCACGATGGGGGTGGTGAAGGTGCGCTGGAACCCGTCCATGAACAGGTAGCCGAGCCCACCGCGCCCGATCAGGGCGCCCACGCTCGCCAGTGAGATGCTGGAGACCGCCGCGACCCGCAGCCCGGCCACCAGGTACGGCACGGCGGCGGGCAGTTCGACGGCGGTCAGCCGGTGCCACGGCCCGTATCCCATGGCGGTCGCCGCCTGCCGGACCGGCTCGGGCACGGCGCGCAGCCCGTCCACCGTGGTCGGCAGCAGCACCGCGAGCGCGTAGAAGGTGAGCGGGATCATCACGGTGGCCTGGGTGGCCAACCCGGTGTAGGGGATGAGCAGCACGAAGACGGCCACCGCCGGCAGCGCGTAGACGACGTTGAAGACGGAGGCGAGCGGCTGGTAGAGCCGGGGGAACCGGGCGCAGGCCAGGCCGAGCGGGACGGCGAGCAGCAGGCCGATCAGGACCGGGAGCAGGGCGAGCACGGCGTGGTCGGCGAGCAGGCTGCCGAGGTAGCCGAGGTGGTCGCCGATCCAGTACCAGCGGACGATCGGTTCATCGTCCACGGCCTGCTCCGTCCTTCGGGGTGGCATCGTCCTTCGCCGTGGCGCCGCCGCTCGCGCGGCCGCCGCCGTTCACGGCGGCTCCCTCCTGTGCGGCTCCCTCCTGCACGGCTGCTCCGTCCGAGGCGGTGCTCGGTGCGGCGTCGAGCGCGGTGAGGACGGCCTCACGGCTCGCCGTGCCGGTGGCGCGGCCGTCGTCGTCCAGGGCGACCGCGACCGCGGCGGGCGACAGGACGGCGGCGTCCAGTGCGGTGCGCAGGGTGTCGCTGGCGGGGTGGAATCCGGTCACCGGGTGCAGGGCCGCGGTCGCCGCCTCGCGGTCGATCCAGCCGATCGGCCGGCGCTCGTCGTCCAGGACCAGCTCCCACCCGCCGTAGCGCAGTCCGGCCGCCAGCGGGCGCACGGCGACGTGGCGGGCCGGGCGCAGGCCGAGGCCGCGCAGGCCGCGGTCGCGGCCGAGGAAGGCGGCCACGCCCTGGTCGGCGGGTGCGGTGAGCAGTGTGTGCGGATCGGCGAGCTGGGCGATCCGCCCGTGCTCGCGCAGCACCACGACCTGGTCGCCGAGCCGGACGGCCTCCTCGATGTCGTGCGTCACGAACAGGACCGTCTTGTGCAGCTCGGACTGCAGCCGCAGCAGTTCCTCCTGGAGTCCGGCGCGGACGACCGGGTCGACGGCGCTGAACGGCTCGTCCATCAGCAGCACCGGCGGGTCGGCGGCCAGCGCGCGCGCGACGCCCACCCGCTGCTGCTGGCCGCCGGAGAGCTGGAACGGGTACCGCCTGCCGGTCTCCGGTGCCAGCCCGACCAGTTCCAGCAACTCGGCGGCCCGGGCGCGGGCCTTCTTCCGGTCCCAGCCGAGCAGGTACGGGACGGTGGCGACGTTGTCGATCACCCGCCGGTGCGGGAAGAGCCCGGCCTGCTGGATCACGTAGCCGATGCCCCGGCGCAGCTTGGCCGGCTCCAGATCGGCGACGTCAGTGCCGTCCAGCAGCACCCGGCCCGAGGTCGGCTCGACCATCCGGTTGACCATGCGCAGCAGCGTCGTCTTGCCGCAGCCGGACGGGCCGACCAGCACGGTTATCCGCCCGGTGGGCACATCGAGGTCCAGGCCCTCGACGGCGATGGTGCCGTCGGGGTGGCGCTTGCCGGCGCCGTCGAATCTGATCACGGGGAGTTTCCTCGTCTCGGTCGCCCCCGGGTGCCGGCGGCGCCGATGGTGTCGGTTCTGTCAGTCTGTCGATCGGTCAGTCGACCGCGGTCGTGGGTTGGTGGCGTCTTGTCGACAAATGACAGTACGTGGTGCGGTCCTCTTCGTCGGGTGACGTGTTCGGGCGTTCTTCCGCCCGCGTGGCTGCCCGGCATCGGACCGGCGGAAACTCTGATCAGACTATGACCTGGATCATCTCCTGTCGCTGATTTACCGTCCGGTGGATGCCTTACGGGTGCCTTACGGGTGCCTTGCGGGGTCCCGGCGCGCGCCTCTCGGCAGCCGGCGGTGACCGGGGGGACCGCCGCCGGGACCCCGGGGAAGCGGGTCGGGTTCGGGCACGGCGGTCGCCCCGCGGAGCGTCAGCCGCCGGGCTGCGTCGGCAGTCCGGCGGCGGCCCAGCCCACGAACCCGCCGTCCAGGTCCGTCGCCCGGTGCAGCCCCAGCTCGCGCAGCGAGGCGGCGGCCAGGCTGGAGGCGTAGCCCTCGGAGCAGACCACGATCACCTCCACGCCGTACCCCACCGCCTCCGGGATGCGGTGACTGCCCGTCGGGTCGAGGCGCCATTCCAGGACGTTGCGCTCGATCACCAGCGAGCCCGGGATCCCGCCCTCGGCCGCACGCTGTGCCGCCGGCCGGATGTCCACCAGCAGGGCGCCGGACCCCTGCGCCCGGTGGGCCTCCTCGGGTCCGGGCCGGTGGACGCCCTCCCGAGCGCGTGTCAGCAGGTCGTCGATCGTGGTCACCATTGTTCGGGTCCTTCCTCGGAGGTGCGGACCAGGCCGCCGGCCCGCAGTTCGTAGTGCGCCATGGAGCTCAGCGGCGGCGAGTAGGCGTGCAGGGTGACGGCCGGGCCGGTGGCCGTGTTGCGGACGTCGTGCACGTACTCCGGGCCGAAGGCGCGCGCGGTGCCGGCCGGGAGCCGGCGCACCAGCAGGCCACGCTCCGGGCCGCCGAGCGAGAGCTCCTCGAGTTCGCCGAGCGCCACGGTGAACGCGCCGCGCGCCCCGCCGTGGTCGTGGAAGCCGGTGGACTGGCCGGGCAGCCAGCTGATCAGCCAGACCTCGTGGTCCTCGTCGGCCGCCAACCGCCGGTACCAGCGGTCCTTGGTGGAGAGCCGGACGTGGTGGATCCACCGGTCCGGCCGCTCGGCCAGCTCACGGACGATCCTGCTCAGGGCGGCCGGGGTGAGCGGGGCACGGGCCGCGGTGGCTCGGGCCGGCCCCGATGGTCCGGCCGCCGTGGGACCGAACGTCGTGGGGTCGAACGTCGGACGTCCGGCCAGGGCTGTTCGAGCCGTGGTGGGTGCGGTGGCGGAGAGCTCGGTGACGAGGTCCGGGGTCATGTGAGTGTCCTCGGGGAAGGCGTGGCGAGCGGATGCGGGACGCGGCCGGGCCGGGTGCGGCGGACACGGCTGCGGGACTGTCCGGCGCACCCGAGCGGTGCAGGGGTGCGCCGGACGGACGCGTCAGGAGTGCGGGTGCGCGGCGCGGGCCCTGGGGGACGTCACAGGGCGGGACCGGCGGGAAAGGGCAGGGTCAGCGGGCACAGATGGAACTCGCCTGGCGTCGCAGATCGACGTGCAGGCGGCAGACCAGAGTGGTGCCGGAGTCCATGCTCGGGATCCTTCCCGACGCAGCAGCCGGGAGTCAAGCGCGTTCCGGCTCCGGTCACCCCTCCGCGGGACGCCGCGGTGCGGGCGGTGCGGGTGCGGACGGACCGGGCAGCGGTCCCGCAGGCGGCGCCGACGCGGCCTCCGACGAGGCGGGTTCCGACGACGCGGCCTTCGCGGACGTGGCCTTCGCGGACGTGGGCGCCTGTGACGTGGGTTCCGACGGGGTGCGGACCGGCGGCGCCGACGCGGCCGGTGCCGGGATCGGCGACGTGGGTGCCGTGGGTGCCGTGGGTGCCGTCCGTCCGGGGCCGGTCAGGACCGCGCTCAGGACGGGGGCGGCCAGCTCGCCCAGATGGCGGCCGAGCGTCTGGTAGGCGTCGAACTGCCGGTGGTCGAACCACTGGTCGCCGGTGCTGTCGTTCGGGAAGGCCGGGTTGGCCGCCGCGTAGGCGTGCAGCTCGTAGGGCATGTCGGGGGTCAGGACGGCCTGGACGACGATCAGTGTGCCGAGGTGGCGTCCGTCCTCCCCGCCGGGGCCCACGTCGGCCGGGCCGGGGCGACCGGCACCGTCCCCGTCCCCGTACCAGCCCCTGTCCCGGTCCGCGTCCCGGTCCGCGTCCCGGTACCCGTCCTCGGGGAGGTCGAGCGGGGCCGGGTAGCGGATGGTCCCGGTGATCACCGCCCGGGCGGAGAAGCGGTCGGCGAGCCGCGCCGCCAGCCCGCGCAACGGCGGCCCGGCCGGTCCGCCCCGCGCGCCGAGGCTGCCGGGGATCAGCAGCTCCGGCTCGTGCAGGGTGATGGTGATGCCCAACTCCTCGCGGGCCAGCGTGATGGCGGCCGCCAGGGTGGCGGCGAGCGGGGCGTCCCCGCTGGCGTCGATGCAGACCGCCGTCCGGACGCCGTGCCGGAGCAGCTCGACCAGCCCGAGGTTCTCGTAGTGGCCGCCGTCGGTGGTGAGCAGGAACCGGTCGTCCATCGGGAAGCGCCCGCAGAGCTCGCGCAGTTGGTAGGGCAGCCGGCGGACACCGGGCTGGGGCGCGTGCCGCCAGTCCCGATCGGGCGCCCAGAGCGGGTCGAGCGCGGCCGGGTTGGGCAGCCAGGTGCCGAGCCGGGCGTTGGTCACCGCGAACAGCCCCTGGTAGACGCGGGACTGACGCCCCATCGCGGAGGAGAACGCGGCGCCGGAGACGGCCATCGCGGACTGGACCGTGAGGTCCCGGGTGATGTGCCGGCGGGTGCGCCGCTCCAGCAGGTCCGTGCGGGCGTAGCCGACGTCCGGCCCGCCGACGTAGTCGTGCGAGAAGGTGAACGAGACCGCGCGGCGCCCGGGCGGGGTGCGCGAGTTGCCGGACAGGTTGGCCGCGGCCGCGAACACCACCTGGGGGAAGCCCGGGTGCCGGGCGCCGTAGTGGCTGAGCCGGGTCTGCTCCCGGTGGAAGTGGTACGGCCGGGCCAGCACCTCGCCGTCCTCGGTGGAGCGGCGGACGGCGAACGCCGAGGCGAGCCGGCGCCGGTAGAACGGGTGCAGGCCCGTCCAGGTCTGGTCGAGGTTGAGGCCGACCGTCGCCAGGACGAGCGGCAGCAGCACCTGGGCTGCGACCGGCCAGGCGTGGCCGGTGGCGACGGCCCACCCGAGCGCCAGCAGCGCGCCCACCGAAAGCGTCCCCAGCGCGGCCCAGACCACCAGGTACTGGGTGACCCGGGCGCCGAGGCCGCCGCCGACGCGCCGGGCGCCGCCCACCAGCCCGCCGAGCGCCGCCGTTCCGATCTCGATGGCCCGCCGGCTGCGCCACAGTATGCCGAGCAGCAGGGCCAGGTAGCTGAGCAGCACGGTGAGGCTCAGGCCGGCGCCGGTCTGCCGCGCACCCACTGCGAGCGCTTGTTGCAGCGCGACTGCGCCCCAGGCCAGCCCGGGCACCACCAGCACTCCCACGGCGACCAGCCCGGCCAGGGCCAGCGCGCCGTGCCCCAGACGGCGCAGCGCTCGCGGCAGCAGGCTGTTCCAGCCGAGCAGCGGGAAGGCGAGCAGCCAGAGCAGCCAGCAGACCGCGGCGGTGGTGAGCAGCCCCACCAGGGCGAGTACGGCGGGCGTCCGGACGGGCAGCGGGCCGAGCCGGACGGCCCCGCCGGTGCGCAGGCCGACGGCGGCGAGGGCGTCGAGGTCGGCCAGCGGGACGAGGTGGTAGCAGCGGCTGAGCCCGAGACCGAGGGTGAGTATGGCGGCGAGCAGCAGCGTCAGCGCGGAGACCAGGCCGCGCAGCAGGGTGCCGAGGGCGACCAGCCACTGCCCGGCGCCGTCCGCCAGGTACTTGGCGTGCCGGCGCAGGTGATCCTCCTCCGGCGAGCCCGGCGCCAGGACGTCGGCCGCGGTGAGCCCCGAGACGGCGTGCACCGCGCTGCCCGGCGCCGAGTCGCAGAGGGCCAGCTGGAGCGCACCGACGGCGTAGCCACCGCCGGAGACGGAGACCAGGTAGCGGGACCGCATCAGCCAGGGTCGCAGGACCTGGAGCGCGCCGAGGGTCACGCAGGCGGAGCGGATGCCGCCGCCGGAGGCGCAGAAGCCGAGCGCGGCGTGCTCCCGGCCGGGCGGCACCAGGGCGCCGTTGCGCCAGCGGGCCTGGTGGTCCAGCGGCCGGTGGGTCCGCCGGCCGGGTGGCCAGCGCCCGCCGTGGGGGGTGGCCACGGGCCAGGGCGGGATCAGCGCCGGACCGGCGGCACGCCGGTCCGGCGGTCCGGCGGGCACGGCAGCGGGGCCGGCCGCGGTGGCCGCCCCGGCGTCGGTGGCCGTCCCGGCGTCGGCGCCGGCCGTCCGCCCGGCGGCCCCGGCCGCGGGACGGGCGCCGTCGTCCGTCGCGTCGTCCGTCGCGCCGTCGGCCGGGTCGTCCGGTTCCGGTGGGCGCCGCAGGAGTGCGCGCACGGCGCGGTGCAGGGTGACGGCGACGACCACCGCGGCGGCGGCCCCGGCGGGCAGGAGCAACACCCACTTCACGGTGCTGAGCGCCGCCGCGGCCGCGAACGGCGCGTCGGAGCCGCCCGGCCCGACCAGCCGGTCCGTGCCGTCCGGACCCCCCGCACCGCCCACCCCGTCCAACCCGGCGGCGAGCAGCACGTCCTCCGCGACGTCGCAGGCGCCCGCCAGCAGCCCGGCGCCGCCGGCGGCGAGTGCGGCGAGCCGCCAGTGCTCCCGGCCCAGCACGTACCGGCCGAGCAGCCCGGCGGCCAGCAGGGTGAGCGTGTACCCGGCGACCAGCCAGCCGTCCGCCGTCAGCGCGGCGCGGTACTCCGGCACCCGGCCGGCCACCACGGCCGCGGCGGCCGCACGGGTGCCGGCCAGCTGCAGGGGGACGTCCCGCACCGCCGGGGCCAACCGGGCGTACAGCAGGGCTCCGAGCGCCGCGGGGGCGAGCACCGAGAGCCCGAGCAACACCCCGGCCCACGCCGGGACCGGAGGCCGTCCGCGCATCCGCGATCCAGTCGCCACGTCCACCTCCCCCGTGCACCCGGAACCAGGGCGCCGTCGACCGCAGGTGCGGGGTGCCTCCGGGGCCGGCGGGGCCGCGGGCGGAGCACTCGCACATCACTCCCGGGCACGCTCCGGTGACGGACCGGAGCAGCATCATGGCGCGTCCTACCCCGTTGCGCAGTACCTCGTGCACGGATTCACCCGGATGAGTAAGGAGAGCGCTCCAGGGGTAGATGACCGTTTCATCCCACCTACTCGCCCCAGCGTGTCCACGCAACAAGATCGCCCCAGCCGCGCCGCGTCCGACGTATTGTCAGGCCACCGAGGCCGGGCCTACGGTCTACGGACCACGTTCTACGCACGTAGATGGTCGTACGGATCCGCCCGACAACCCTCAGACCGCAGGCCCGCCCCACCGGCCGGGCCACGGAGTTGCGGAGGTACCCATGTCGCAGATCGTCCGCGCCGCCCTCGTCCAGACCCGGTGGACCGGGGACCAGGAGTCGATGATCGCCCTCCACGAGCGGTACGCCCGCGAGGCCGCCGCCCAGGGCGCGAAGATCATCGGGTTCCAGGAGGTCTTCAACTCCCCCTACTTCTGCCAGGTCCAGGAGCCCGAGCACTACCGCTGGGCCGAGGCCGTCCCCGACGGTCCCACCGTCCGCCGGATGCAGGACCTCGCCCGCGAGCTCGGCATGGTCGTCGTCGTCCCCGTCTACGAGGAGGACCAGCCCGGCGTCTACTACAACACCGCCGCCGTGGTCGACGCCGACGGCCGCTACCTCGGCAAGTACCGCAAGCACCACATCCCCCAGGTCAGGGGCTTCTGGGAGAAGTACTACTTCAAGCCCGGGAACCTCGGCTGGCCGGTCTTCGACACCGCGGTCGGCAAGGTCGGCGTCTACATCTGCTACGACCGGCACTTCCCCGAGGGCTGGCGCGCCCTCGGCCTGGCCGGCGCCCAGATCGTCTACAACCCCTCCGCCACCAGCCGCGGCCTCTCCGCCTACCTCTGGCAGCTCGAACAGCCCGCCGCCGCCGTCGCCAACGAGTACTTCGTCGCCGCCATCAACCGGGTCGGCACCGAGGAGTACGGCGACAACGACTTCTACGGCACCTCCTACTTCGTCGACCCGCGCGGCCAGTTCGTCGGCGACGTCGCCTCCGACAAGGAGGAGGAACTGGTCGTCCGGGACCTCGACCTCGGCCTCATCGAGAAGGTCCGCCAGCAGTGGGCGTTCTACCGCGACCGCCGGCCCGAGGCCTACGGACCCCTGACCGAGGCGTGAGAGGAGCCGCGATGACCACCACCCGCACCATCGTCCGCGGCGGCCTCGTGATCACCGCCGCCGACGAACTGCACGCCGACGTCCTGATCGAGGGCGAGCGCATCGCCGCCCTCGCCGCCACCGGCAGCGACGCCGCCGGGGCCTGGACCGCCGACACCGTCATCGACGCCACCGGCCACTACGTGATCCCCGGCGGCGTCGACGCGCACACCCACATGGAACTGCCCTTCGGCGGAACCGCCGCGTCCGACACCTTCGAGACCGGGACCCGCGCGGCCGCCTGGGGCGGCACCACCACGATCGTCGACTTCGCCGTGCAGCCCGTGGGCGGCTCCCTGCGCGAGGGCCTCGACGCCTGGCACGCCAAGGCCGACGGCAACTGCGCCGTCGACTACGCCTTCCACACCATCGTCTCCGACGTCAACGACGGCGTGCTCAAGGAGATGGACGCGCTCGTCGACTCCGGGGAGTCCACCTCCTTCAAGCTCTTCATGGCCTACCCCGGCGTCTTCTACAGCGACGACGGCCGCATCCTGCGCGCCATGCAGCGCGGCGCCGCCAACGGCGGGCTGACCATGATGCACGCCGAGAACGGCATCGCCATCGACGTGCTGGTCGAACAGGCGATCGCCGCCGGGAAGACCGCCCCCCGCTACCACGGCGAGGTCCGGCGCGAACTCCTCGAGGCCGAGGCCACCCACCGCGCGATCAAGCTCGCCCAGGTCGCGGGCAGCCCGCTCTACGTCGTCCACGTCTCCGCCGCCTCGGCGCTCGCCGAGATCGCCCGGGCCCGCGACACGGGCCTCAACGTCTTCGGCGAGACCTGCCCCCAGTACCTCTTCCTCTCCACCGACAACCTCGCCGAGGAGGGCGCCGACGGCTTCGAGGGCGCCAAGTACGTCTGCAGCACCCCGCTGCGCCCCCGCGAGCACCAGGCCGCGCTCTGGCGCGGCCTGCGTACCAACGACCTCCAGGTGGTCTCCACCGATCACTGTCCGTTCTGCTACGTCGGCCAGAAGGAGCTCGGCCGCGGCGACTTCTCGAAGATCCCCAACGGCCTGCCCGGCGTGGAGAACCGGATGGACCTCCTGCACCAGGCCGTCGTCGACGGGCAGCTGACCCGCCGCCGCTGGATCGAGATCGCCTGCACCACCCCGGCCCGGATGTTCGGCCTCCACCCGCGCAAGGGCACCATCGCTCCCGGCGCCGACGCCGACCTGGTCGTCTACGACCCCGCCGCCGTGCAGACCGTCTCCGCCGCCACCCACCACATGAACGTCGACTACTCGGCCTACGAGGGGCGGCGACTGACCGGCCGCGCCCGCACGGTGCTCTCCCGCGGCACCGTCGTCCTCGACCGCGGCAACTGGCTCGGCCGGGCCGGGCACGGCACCTTCCTGCGCCGCGACACCTGCCAGTACCTGGTCTGAAACCCGGCACCGTCCGCCCCCGTCCGCCGCCACACCCGGCCGCCGACACACCCCGTCGACCGACACCCCCGTCCGCCGCCGCCCCGGGCCGAACGCCGGGCCCGGGGCCGCGGCCAGCCCCCTGGAGCACCCATGGACATCGGCCTCGTCCTGCAGACCGACCCGCCCGCCCGCCTGGTCATCGACCGCATGATCCGCGCCGAGCGGGCCGGCTTCAGCCACGGCTGGACCTTCGACTCCTGCGTCCTGTGGCAGGAGCCCTTCGTCATCTACAGCCGCATCCTCGCCGAGACCCGGCGGCTCACCGTCGGCCCGATGGTCACCAACCCCTCCACCCGTACCTGGGAGGTGACCGCCTCCCTCTTCGCCACCCTGAACGACATGTACGGCAACCGGACGGTCTGCGGCATCGGCCGCGGCGACTCCGCGATGCGCGTGGCCGGCCGCCACCCCGCCACCCTCGAACGGCTCTCCCACGCCATGCACGCGATCAAGGAGCTCGCCGAGGGCCGCACCGTCGAGGTCGACGGCACGGAGATGCACCTGCCCTGGGTCGGCGAGGGTCGGCGACTGCCCGTCTGGATGGGCGCCTACGGCCCCAGGGCCCTGGCCCTGACGGGCCGCCAGGCCGACGGCTTCATCCTCCAGCTCGCCGATCCCTACCTCACCGAGTTCATGATCAAGGCGGTCCGGGCGGCCGCCGCCGACGCCGGACGCGACCCCGACGCGCTCACCATCTGCGTCGCCGCCCCCGCCTACGTCACCGCCGACGACTCCCCGGCCGCCCTGGCCCACGCCCGCGAACAGTGCCGCTGGTTCGGCGGCATGGTCGGCAACCACGTCGCCGACCTGGTCCGCCACTACGGCGAGCACTCCGACCTCGTCCCCGACGCCCTCACCGCCTACATCAAGGACCGTCAGGGCTACGACTACAGCCACCACGGGCGCGCCGGGAACCCCGACACCGCCTTCGTCCCCGACGAGATCGTCGACCGCTTCTGCCTGATCGGCCCGCCCGCCGCGCAGCTCGAACGCCTCGACCACCTCCGCTCCCTCGGCGTCGACCAGTTCGCCGTCTACGCCATGCACGACGCCATCGAGGCCACCATCGACGCCTACGGCACCGACGTCATCCCGCAGCTGGCCCCGGACGGGACCCGTCCATGACCGGAACCGCCGCGATAGGGGGCGACGGCACCGCGCCCGGTCGACCGGGCGGTCCCCTCCCGGAGCTCCGGCACGCCGACGGCCGGGTCGAGTTGGACCCGGCCGCCGGCGCCCTGCCCGCCAACGGCTTCACCAACGACGACCTGCGCCCCGTCCCCGTCGCCCGCCGCACCTGGACCACCTACAACTTCCTCGCGCTCTGGGTCGGGATGGCCCACAACATCCCCTCCTGGACCCTCGCCTCCGGCCTCGTCGCCCTCGGCATGGACTGGAAGCAGGCCGTCCTCACCATCGCCCTGGCCAACCTCGTGGTGCTCGCGCCGATGCTGCTCACCGGCCACGCCGGGACCAAGTACGGGATCCCGTTCCCGGTCTTCGCCCGCGCCGCCTTCGGCCTGCGCGGAGCCAACCTGCCGGCCCTCGTCCGCGCCGCGGTCGCCTGTGCCTGGTTCGGCATCCAGACCTGGATCGGCGGCGAGGGCATCTTCCTGCTGGCCGGCAAGCTCCTCGGCGAATCCTGGCGCACGGCGGGCGAGCTGGGCGGCTACCCGTGGACGCAGTGGCTCTCCTTCCTGCTGTTCTGGCTGATCGAGATGGCCGTCATCGCCCGCGGCATGGAGACCCTGCGCCGGTTCGAGAACTGGGCCGCGCCGTTCGTCATCGTCGGCGCCCTCGCCCTGCTCGCCTGGATCACCGTCAAGGCCGGCGGGTTCGGCCCGCTGCTCGATCAGCCGTCCCGGCTCGGCTGGGACGCGGACTTCTGGAAGGTCTTCTTCCCCGCCCTGATGGGCATGATCGGGTTCTGGTCCACCCTCGCCCTCAACATCCCCGACTTCACCCGTTTCGGCGGGAGCCAGCGCGCCCAGATCCGCGGTCAGGCCCTCGGCCTACCGACCACCATGACCCTCTTCGCGCTGCTCTCCGTCCTGGTCACCTCCGGCTCCCAGGCCGTCTACGGCGAGCCGATCTGGGACCCGATCGCCCTCGCCGCCAAGATGGAGAGCCCGGTCGGCATCCTCTTCGCGCTGCTGACCGTCCTGGTCGCCACCCTGTCGGTCAACATCGCCGCGAACGTCGTCTCGCCCGCCTACGACCTCGCCAACCTGCTGCCTCGCCTCGTCGACTTCCGCACCGGGGCGCTGATCACGGGCGTCGTCGGGATCGCGATCTTCCCGTGGAAGCTCATCTCCGACCCGCACGTCTACATCTTCACCTGGCTCGGCGTCGTCGGCGGACTGCTCGGGACCGTCGCCGGGATCCTCATCGCCGACTACTGGCTGCTGCGCCGCACCCGCCTCCGGCTCGCCGACCTCTACCGGCCGGGCGGGGCCTACTGGTACACCGCCGGGTGGAACTGGCGGGCCGTCACCGCGTTGCTCGTCGGCGGCGTCCTGGCGGTCGGCGGCTCGTACGGCGGTCCGTTCCCGGCCGACGGGCTGATCCCGGCGCTCAAGCCGCTCGCCGACTACGGGTGGGCGGTGGGCGTGGGGTCGTCGCTGGTGCTCTACACGGTGCTGACGCCGGCGAGCCGGCGGGCGCGCCGCTGAGGTGCGGTGCGCACGGGCGGGGTGCCGCGGTCCCGCCGCCGGCGGACCGCCGGTCACCGACGGGTGCCGCGCCACCGGGGGTCGGCGATCCGGGCGACGGCTTCGACGACCTTCCCCGCGCCGTCCTCGGCGGCCAGTACCCGGGCGACGGCACCGGCCCGGGCCCGGTGGCCCGGGTCGTCCAGGGCGCGGCGGATCGCGGCGGCGAGGCGCCCCGCGGTGAGGCCGGCGAGCGGGACCGGCCCGGGACTGGTGCCGAGGCGGGCGGCGCGCGCGGACCAGAACGGGGCGTCCAGCTGGGCGGGCACCGGGACGGTCGGCGTGCCGGCCCGCAGGGTGGCGGCGGTGGTGCCGGCACCCGCGTGGTGGACGGTCGCGGCCATCCGCGGGAACAGCCAGCAGTGCGGGGTGTCGTCGACGGTCAGTACGTCGTCGCCCTCCGGCGCGGCGAGGCCGCTCCAGCCCGACTGGACCACCGCGCGCACCCGGGCGGCCCGCAGCGCGGCCAGGACGGTGGCGGTGAGCCGCTCGGGGTCGGGGACGACCAGACTGCCGAAGCCGACGAACACCGGCGGCGGACCGGCCGCGAGGAAGTCGAGGAGCCGGGCCGGTGGCCGCCACCCGGGATCGGGGTGGGGCCACCAGTAGCCGGCCACGTCCAGGCCGGGCCGCCAGTCGGCCGGCCGGGGCACCACGGTGGGGGAGAAGCCGTGCAGGACGGCGTGGTCGCGCCGGGCCCGCGCCACACTGCGCGGCGGCAGGCCGAGGCGGCGGCGCAGCCGCCGCACCGCGGGGGCGAACAGCTGGTCGGTGGCGGCCTGGACGGCGTGCCCGGCGAGGACGTTCCCGGTCCGCCCCAGCGACCGGGAGCCGGTCACGGCGGGGGCGAACTCCCTTGTCGGCGCCAGCGGCTGGAGGTGCAGCCCGAGGTGGGGCAGGCCGGCCGCCTCGGCGACCGCCTGGCCGAGGGCGGAGGTGGTGCTGCTGGTGAGCAGGAGGTCGGCGCCCCGGTCGGCGGCGGCCGCGATGCCGTCGCCGATGGCGGGCATGAAGGAGCGCCCCAGCCGCAGGAGTTCGAGGACGCCGAGCGGTCCGGCGCCGGCCCGCAGGAGCCGCTGGCCGCCGGTCGAGGCGAGCTCGGCGCGCGGGTCGACGGGCAGCGGACGGAACTCCAGGCCGGCCGCGCGCACCGTGCCGGCGAAGGTGGCGTGCGTGGCGACGGCCACCTCGTGGCCGGCCGCGAGCAGGTGGACACCGAGCCCGGTGAACGGAGCGACGTCGCCCCGGGAGCCGGCGGTGGCGATCAGGATGCGCATGGCGGCAGTATCCCGGGGCCACCGGCCGGGACGGGGGCGGCCACGCCCGGCGCCCGGGAACCGCAGGGGCGCACGGAGCGTCCCTGCGGGCAGGGCGGTCCGGCCGGGACCGCCGTAGCGGAGGGCGGGAGGACGCATGAGCTTCGTCGCATGGATCGTGCTGGGCTTGGTGGCCGGGGCCCTGGCCAAGTTGCTGCTGCCGGGGAAGGACCCGGGCGGCCTGGTGGTGACCACCCTGATCGGCGTCGCCGGGTCCTTCGTCGGCGGCTGGATCTCCTCACGGTTCCTGCACCGCGAGGTGACGGCGCACTTCTTCGACCTGGCCACCTGGGCCTCGGCCGTCGGCGGCGCCCTGGTGCTGCTGATCGCCTACCGCCTCGTCTTCGGCAACTCCCGCCGCTGACCCTTCCGGCCGCCCGCGCCGCCCGGCACGGGCGACCCGGGCGGCCGCGGGGTCACTTCGCGGCGAGGCCGCCGAGGATGAGCTTCCAGAGGGCCTCGAAGCGGTCCTGGGCGTGCGGATCGGACCACTCGGCCGCGTGTGCGGGGTCGTGGAAGTGCGCGGTGGCCTCGAAGACGGCGCGGGCGGTCGAGGCGATGTCGGCGGGCCCGAACTCCCCGTCCCGGACGCCGTCCCGGACGATCCGGCCGATCTGCGCGACCATGGTGTCGATGTGCGCCTCGACCGTGCTGCTGGTCTCGGCGACCAGGGCCAGGTAGGTGGCGAACAGCTGCGGGTCGTCCAGCGCCTTCTTCCGCTTGGCGGCGAAGAGCGTCGCCAGCCAGCGGTGCAGCCGGTCCGCGGCGGGGCCGGGCTCGGTGGCGATGAACTGCAGCTCGTGGTGGGCCTGGTCGAGCCAGCGCTGGGTGACGGCCTCGCGCAGCGCCGCCTTGCTGGGGAAGAACCGGTAGACGCTGGTGTGGCTGACGCCGAGGTTGCGGGCGACGTCCACCACGGTGGCCTTGGCCGGCCCGAACCGCCTCAGGACGTCCTCCGTCGCGCTCAGGATCTGCTCGGGGGTGAGTGCGCTGTCCGTGGTCACGGGGAGGTTCGTCCTTCGGGTGGGGCGTCCGCCGCCGGGGCGGCGGCGGACGGCGCTGCGGCTGGCGGGTGCGGTGCTGGTCGGCGGTCGGTGCTGGGGGCTCGTCGGTGGTCGGAGGTGGTGGCCCGACGGCCGGACCCGGCGGCGGCGCCGTCCCGCGGGGGTGCCGCGCTCAGTGCTCGCTGTCGAGGTGGGCCATCTGAGCGGCAGCGTACCTCTCCCCGGCGGCGGAACCGGCCGGGACCGCGGCCTCGATCGCGGCGAGATCGGCCGGGTCGAGCGTGAGGTCCAGCGCGCCGAGGGCCTCGCCGAGCCGGTTGCGGCGGCGGGCGCCGACCAGCGGGACGACATCCTCGCCGCGCGAGGCGACCCAGGCGATCGCGACCTGCGCGACGGTGGCGCCCCGCTCCGCGGCGACCGCGCGCAGCGCCTCGACCAGGCGCAGGTTGTGGGTGAGGTTGTCGCCCTGGAAGCGCGGGCTGTGGCCGCGGAAGTCGGTCCCGGCCAGAGCGCGGTCGTCGTTCCAGTGGCCGCTGAGCAGGCCGCGCGAGAGCACGCCGTACGCGGTGACGCCGATGCCCAGCTCGCGGGCGGCGGGCAGGATCCTCTCCTCGACGGAGCGGGAGATCAGGGAGTACTCGATCTGCAGGTCGCTGATCGGGTGGACGGCGGCGGCGCGGCGCAGGGTGTCGGCGCCGACCTCGGAGAGGCCGATGTGGCGGACGTGGCCGGCCTCGACCAGCTCGGCGATCGCGCCGACGGTCTCCTCGATCGGGACGTCCGGGTCCAGGCGGGCCGGCCGGTAGACGTCGATGTAGTCGGTGCGCAGGCGGCGCAGGGTGTAGGCGAGCGCGGTCTTCGTCGCCGCCGGGCTCGCGTCGTAGCCGAGCCACTGGCCGTCCGGGGTGCGCTGGGCGCCGAACTTCACGCTGATCCGGACGCTCTCGCGGTCGCGGCCGCGGAGTGCGTCGTGGATGAGCAGCTCGTTGTGGCCCATGCCGTAGAAGTCGCCGGTGTCGAGCAGGGTGACGCCGGCGTCGAGCGCGGCGCGGATGGTGGCGATGCTCTCGGCCTCGTCGGCCGGGCCGTAGAGGTCGGACATGCCCATGCAGCCGAGGCCGAGGACGGAGGTGGTGAGGCCGGTGGCGCCGAGGGGGCGCTGCGGGATGCGCGGGCCGGGGGAGGGGGTGGCGGACATGCAGGGCTCCTGGGGAGAAGAGGGGAGTGGGGTGTGGGTGCAGAGGCCTGGCAGGGGGTGGCCGAGTTCAACTGTGCCACGGCGGCGAACAGATTTCAAAGTCTGTTCGCTGAAATCTGTCATGTGAACTCGGTGCCCGATCGATGGCACGGTGTCATCGCCGATGCGTCCGCTCGACCGCCGCCCGGGAGCGTCGCGTCCGCGGCCCGGCTCGCCGGCCCGTGCGTCCCCTCGACGTGACACCACTGCCGGACCGCCGCACGCAACTGCCGGACCGCTGCCCGGTGTCGGTCCTCGCGCCGGGCCGTCCGGGCCCGGCCGGCGACCCGCCGACCTGGTACCGGGCGTTGAGCCGCTGTCACCCATCCGGCGTGGAAATGCCGCGCCTTGGCCGTTTGCGCTGCCAAACCCCGGCGGGGGGTTCATGGTGGAGGTGGGCGCGATCCGGCGACCGCGCTCGCGCGCCGATCCAGGCCCGCGCGCCGTAGGCCCGCCGCCGGTCTCCGACGGGCACGCGAGGCGGGGCCCGTCCCCCGGTGCGCTGGGAGCAGGGCCACCTCGCAGGCAACCGAACGGTTCTTCTAGGCTCACGTCTCGGCTTCCCTGTGGCGGTGCAGTCGCTGCGACCGCTGCTTCGAAGCCGCCGTCCACGGGGCCCCGGGTCGACCGGGGCCACCGGATCGAGCGAGGAGGACGCAATGCCAAGCACGCCGCCCAGCCGTTCCACCGGACTTGAGCCAGACGGGCCGTCCCGGGGGATCCCAGCTCCTGCCGGGTTCAGAGGGGTCGTCGGGCGGAGCGGAGCGTCCGGGGTCACTCGGGCCGCGCGCTCCGGCCGGCCGGTGCGACCGCTCAATACCGGCGGCGGCCGCGGAGGCGAGCGTTGAGTCCCCGAACCGTCCGGCCGCCCGTCGCCGAGCCCGTGACCACCGAACCCGCGCTGACCCCGGCCGCCGTCTCCGCGTCCCCCGACGCCGCGGCGGGAACGGCCGCCACCGCGGCCCCCGTCGTCGCCGAGCCGTCCGACCCGGAGGCCGGCGCTCCGTCTCCCGGCACCGGTGCCGGTGCCGGTGCCGCGGGGACCGTCCCGTCCGCCGGCCCCGCCGCCGGCCCCGCGGCCGCACCGCCGGCCGCCGACGGACCCACCGCGGCCCTGCCGGGCCTTCCCCAGGCGCTCACCACCCGCGCCCGCACCCTGGCCGGAGCCGTCCGACGCCGCTGCGCCGACCTGGCCCGGATCGAGTCGCCCAGCGGGGACGCGCCCCGACTCAACGCGCTCGCCGAGGAGTTGGCCGCCGGATTCCGTGCCACCGGGGCCACCGCGCACCGCGAGGCCGGTCCGGCCGGCGACCACCTGCTGCTCCAGTGGGACGGCCAGGACGAGAGCCTTCCGCACCTCCTGGTGGTCGGCCACCACGACACCGTCTGGCCGGTCGGCACCCTCGAGGACTGGCCGGTCACCGAACAGGACGGCATCCTCACCGGTCCCGGGGTGATCGACATGAAGGGCGGACTCGCCGTCCTCGAAGGCGCGTTCGCCCTGCTCGCCGACCTCGGCCAGCGTCCGCACCGCACCGTCCGGCTGGTCGTGGTCTCCGACGAGGAGGTCGGCAGCCCCGACGGCCGCCGCCTGGTCGAGCGGCAACTGCGCGGCGCGGCCGCCGTCCTGGGCCTCGAACCGCCGCACCCGGACGGCCGGCTCAAGACCGCGCGCCGCGGCAGCAGCCGGGTCCGGCTCACGGTCACCGGGCGGGAGGCCCACGCCGGCAACGACGCCGCGGAGGGCGTGTCCGCCGTGGACGAACTGGTCGACCAGCTGGTCGCGGTCCGCGGGCTGGCCTGCCAGCCGGGCACCGAGCTCAACGCGGGGCGGATCAGTGGCGGCACCCGGGCCAACGTGGTCGCCGGACGCGCGGAGGCCGAGCTCGGTCTGCGCTTCGCCACCGCCGAGGCCCAGCGCCGCACCCTCGACAACCTGGCCCGGCTCGCCGCACTGCGCCCGGGGGCGCGGGTGCGGACCGAGGTGCTCTCCAGCCGCCCGGCCTGGCCGGAGCGCGCCGCGAACCCGCTGCTGCGGCACGTCCGGTCGCTCGCGGCCGTGCTCGGCCAGCAGCTGGACGGCGGCCCGGCGGGCGGCGCCGGGGACACCAATCTGCCGGGCTCGCGCGGACTGCCGACGCTCGACGGCTTCGGCGCGGTCGGTGCGGGTGCCCACGCACGGCACGAGCACATCCGGATCGACCAGCTGGCGCCGCGGATCGCGCTGCTGGCCGCACTCCTCGCCGTCCCGCTGCCCCGCCTGCGGGACCGGGCGGAGGGGTAGGTCCGGCGCCCGGCCGTCGGGCCGCCTGCGAACGGGAGACGGGCCCGCCGTCCGGCAGCCGCCGGACGGCGGGCCCGTCGGGTCTCCCGGTCCGCGGGCCGCATCCCGTCCGGCCCCGAGCGGGCCCCGGCCCGCCTCCCTTGTCAGGGCGCCGCCTCACCGCGCACAATGGAACCGACCGAACGGTCAGTCGGGAGCGCGAGTGCCCGGCGGGCGACACGGCGGGACCCAGCCGCCCTGCCCGTCACGCCTCGCGTCCGGCGACGCGCGACACGTGAGAGGGGACCGTGGTGACAGCAGAGGTGGCCGAACCGGTCCCCGCCCAGACCCAGGAGGAGCGCTTCGAGGCGGTCATCGCCGCCGAGCAGCGGATCGAGCCCCGGGACTGGATGCCCGACGCCTACCGGGCCACCCTGATCCGCCAGATCGCCCAGCACGCCCACTCCGAGATCATCGGCATGCAGCCCGAGGGCAACTGGCTCACCCGCGCCCCGTCGCTGCGCCGCAAGGCGATCCTGCTCGCCAAGGCCCAGGACGAGGCCGGCCACGGTCTCTACCTCTACGCCGCCGCCGAGACCCTCGGGGTGGACCGAGCCGAGCTCACCGAGAAGCTGATCTCCGGCCGCCAGAAGTACTCCTCGATCTTCAACTACCCGACGCTCACCTACGCCGACGTCGGCGTGATCGGCTGGCTGGTCGACGGCGCCGCGATCTGCAACCAGGTGCCGCTCTGCCGCTGCAGCTACGGCCCCTACGCCCGGGCCATGGTCCGGATCTGCAAGGAGGAGTCGTTCCACCAGCGCCAGGGCTACGAGCTGCTGATGACGCTCATGCGCGGCACCGAGGCCCAGCGCCGGATGGTCCAGGACGCGGTCGACCGCTGGTGGTGGCCGTCGCTGATGATGTTCGGCCCCTCGGACGGGGACTCGCCGAACACCGCCCGCTCGATGGCCTGGCGGATCAAGCGGCACACCAACGACGAACTGCGCCGGCGCTTCGTGGACATGACCGTGCCGCAGGCCCAGCACCTCGGCGTCACCCTGCCCGACCCCGAGCTGCGGTGGAACGAGGAGCGCGGCGGCTGGGACTTCGGCGAGCCCGACTGGTCCGAACTGACCCGGGTGATCCACGGCCAGGGCCCGTGCAACGCCCAGCGGATCGAGCGCCGCCGCGCCGCCCACGAGGACGGCGCCTGGGTGCGCGAGGCCGCCTCCGCCTACGCCGCGAAGCGCCGCGCCGAGGCCGGGACCCGCACCGCCGACGAAGCCCAGCACACCCCGGAACAGGAGAACGGAAAGTGACCGAGTCCAAGGCCGGCTGGCCGCTGTACGAGGTGTTCGTGCGCCCCCGGCGCGGGCTGAACCACGTCCACGTCGGCTCGCTGCACGCGGCCGACGACCGGATGGCGCTGCTCGCGGCCCGCGACCTCTACACCCGGCGCAACGAGGGCGTCAGCCTCTGGGTGGTCCGCTCGGACGCGATCACCGCCTCCACGCCGGACGAGCGGGACCCGTTCTTCGAGCCGAGCGGCGACAAGGTCTACCGCCACCCGACCTTCTACGACATCCCCGAGGATGTCCCGCACATCTGACGGGGAGCAGCAGTACCATGACCGACGACCACGTCTACCTCAGCCTCTCCGAGGCGTCCCCCGAGCCCGAGGGCGAGGGCCGCTGGGCCTACGGCACGGGCTTCGCCGACCCGCTGCTCGGGGTCGACACGGCGGTGCCGGCCGGCCTCGACGGAGCCGACCTCGCCGCGTACTGCCTGATGCTGGGCGACGACGCGCTCGTCCTCGCCCAGCGGCTCATCGAGTGGTGCACCCGGGCGCCGGAGCTGGAGGAGGAGGTCGCGCTCGCCAACCTCGGCCTCGACCTGCTGGGCCAGGCCCGCCAGCTGCTCACCCGGGCCGGCCAGGCGGACGGCTCCGGCCGCACCGAGGACGATCTGGCCTACTGGCGCGAGGAGCACGAGTTCCGCAACGTCCGCCTGGTCGAGGCCCCCAACGGCGACTTCGCGTACTCGATCGCCCGCCTGCTGCTCTTCGCGACCGCGCGCGGCGCACTGTACGAGGAGCTGGCCGGCCACGCCGACCCGGTCCTGGCGGCGGTCGCCGCCCGGGGCGCCAAGGAGCTCGCGTACCACCGCGAGTACGCCACCGCCTGGACGCTGCGGCTGGGCGACGGGACGGCGTACTCGGCGCAGCGGATGCAGGCCGGCCTGGACGCGGTCTGGCCGCTGCTGGACGAGCTGTTCACCGCGCACCCGGTGGAACTGCGGGTCGGCGTGGACCCGGCGACGCTGCGCGAGCCGGTGCTGCGCTCGCTCGCCGCCGTGCTGGCCGAGGCCGGACTGGCGGTGCCGGAGGTGCCGGGGCTGGCCACGGTCGGCGGCCGGGCCGGCCGGGACGGCGTGCACACCGAGGCGCTGGGGTTGCTGCTGGCCGAACTGCAGGTGCTCGCCCGTGCGCACCCGGGGGCGACGTGGTGACCGGCACGGCGGCGACGCCGCGGGAGCGGGCCTGGGCGGTGGCCGCCGAGGTCCCCGACCCCGAGCTGCCCATGCTCACCCTCGCCGACCTGGGCGTGCTGGCCGAGGTCGAGGTCGAGGCGGCGCCGGGGACGGCGGAGGCGGGGACGGCGGAGGCGACCGGAGCCCCCGCCGGGGCCGCGGTGACCGCCTGGCTGACGCCGACCTACTCCGGCTGCCCGGCCGTCGCCGAGATGGCGGCCGACGTCGACCGCCGGCTGCGCGCGGCCGGCTACGCGGACGTCCGGGTCAGGCTGCGGCTCGACCCGGCGTGGTCCACCGACCTGATCACCGCCGAGGGGCGCCGCAAGCTCGCCGAGGCGGGCATCGCCCCGCCGCGTTCCGCGTCGGAGCGGGCGGCCTCGGCGGCTTCCGCCGGCGCTGCGCCGCGCAGCACCGCCTCGCCCCTGCTCACGCTCGGTCCCACCCGCCACCTGGTGCCCTGCCCGCTCTGCGGCGGCACCGACACCGAGGAACTGTCCCGGTTCGGCTCCACCGCGTGCAAGGCGCTGTGGCGCTGCCGCGACTGCCGCGAGCCCTTCGAACGCGTCAAGGAGATCTGAATGGCCGCCGGTCCCGCCAGCACGGCCCGCCCCACCGAGACCGCCGGCCCGGCCGACCCGGTCGCCGCCGACGTCGCCGCCGACGCCGGTGCGGACGTCGACACCGCCCCCGGTGTCCGGCCGGCTCGCCGTCCGGCCTTCCACCACCTGCGGATCGCCGAGGTGGAGCGGCTCTGCGAGGACGCGGTCGCGGTGACCTTCGCGGTGCCGGACGGGCTGTCCGACGCTTTCGCCTTCCGCCCCGGGCAGACGCTGACGCTGCGGCGGGTGGTGGACGGGGTGGACGAGCGCCGCTCGTACTCGATCTGCGCCCCGGTCGGGGGACCGCTGCGGATCGCCGTCCGGGAGGTGCCGGGCGGGCTGTTCTCCCGCTGGCTGGTGCGCGATGCGGGGCCCGGCGAGGAGGTCGAGGTGCTGACCCCGACCGGGCTCTTCACCCCCGATCTGGGCGTGGCCGCCGACCACGTGCTGCTGGCGGCCGGCTCCGGGATCACCCCGATGCTCTCGATCGCGGCCTCGGTGCTCGCCGCCGACCGCACCTCCACCGTCACCCTGCTCTACGGCAACCGCCGCAGCGATACGGTGATGTTCGCCGACGAGCTGGCCGACCTGAAGGACCGCTACCTCGGCCGCCTCCAGCTGGTGCACGTCCTCTCCCGCGAGACCAGGGACGCCGAACTGCTCAGCGGGCGGCTGGACCCGGAGCGGGTCGAGGCGCTGCTGACGGCGCTGGTGGACGTCCGGCAGGTCGGCCACTGGTGGCTCTGTGGCCCGTTCGGCATGGTCGCCGGGGCCAAGGAGCTCCTGGCCGGCCTGGGTGTCCCGGGCGAGCGGGTGCACCAGGAGCTGTTCCACGCCGAGGACGAGCCGATCACCCGGCGCGCCGACGAGACCGGCACGGAGGCGGCGGGCGACCGCCCCCACAGCGAGGTCACCGTCGTGCTCGACGGGCGGGGCAGCACGCTCGACCTCCCGTGCGACCGCTCCATCCTGGACGGCGCGCAGCGCTCCCGACCGGACCTGCCCTTCGCCTGCAAGGGCGGGGTCTGCGGCACCTGCCGCGCCCTGGTCACCGAGGGCGGGGTGGAGATGCGGCGCAACTTCGCGCTGGAGGAGAAGGAGGTGGCCGCCGGCTACGTCCTGACCTGCCAGGCCCGCCCGGTCACCGACCGGGTGACGGTCGACTTCGACCGCTGACCGGCGCAGCCCGGGGCCGGGCTGCGCCGGTCAGCGGACGGCGACCGTGACCGGTTCCCGGCCGCCGACCGCGGCCGGGGCGGTCCCGGCGGCCGGGGCGACGGCCGGGCCGGCAGGCCGCGGGGCCGCCGGGGCCGGGGCGCCGAGCAGGCCGACGATGTCGTTCACGGCGGCCCGGCCCGCCCTGTTGGCGCCGACGGTGCTGGCCGACGGTCCGTAGCCGACCAGGTGGACGCGCGGATCGGCGGTGGCGCGGGGGCCGGTGAGCGCGATGCCGCCGCCCGCGGAGCGGAGGCCGAGCGGCGCGAGGTGGCCGACCTCGGGGCGGAATCCGGTGGCCCAGACGATCGCGTCCACCGCCAGCTCCTCGTCGCCCCAGGCGACCCCGTGCTCGGTGAGGCGGTCGAACATCGGGCGGCGGTGCAGCGCGCCCAGCTCCTCGGCGCGGCGGTAGGCGACGGACGGGCCGAGCCCGGTCACGCTCACCACGCTGCGCACCGGCAGGCCCTGGCGGACGCGTTCCTCGACCTTGGCGACGACCGCGCGGCCGTACTCGGGGGTGAACGGGCCGTCGTGGAAGACCGGCGGGGTGCGGGTGACCCAGACCGTCTCCCCGACGGTCGCGATCTCGGACAGCACCTGGATCGCCGAGGCCCCGCCCCCGACGACCAGGACGCGCCGGCCGGCGAACTCCTCCGGGCCCCGGTAGGCGGCGTAGTGCAGCTGCCGGCCGGCGAAGTGGCCGGGGTAGTGGGGCAGGAACGGGCGGGTCCAGGTGCCGGTGGCGTTGATCAGGGCGCGCGTGGACCAGGTGCCGCGATCGGTCTCGACCAGCAGCCGCCCGCCCGGTGCGACCTCGTGCCCGTCCTCCGTCCCGCCGTCCGTCCGGGTGTCAGTCCGCGCGTCGGTCCCGGCGCCCGTCCGCGCGTCCGTCCCGGCGTCCGGCAGGTCGGACGCGGAGCGGACGGCCAGGACGCGGACGGGGCGCACGACCGGGAGCGCGTGCCGGGCCTCGTACGCCGCGAAGTACCCCGGGACGACCTCGCGCGCGGGGGCGTCCGGGTCGGGCTCGGGCAGCTCGAAGTCGGGGAGGTCGTGGAAGCCGTGCACGGTGGCCATCCGCAGCGAGGGCGAGCGGTGGGCCCAGGCCCCGCCCGGAGCGGTGTCCCCGTCGAGCACCACGAAGCCGCCGTCGGCGCCCGCCCGGTAGGGGGCGAAGCCGCGGCGGCGCAGGTGGTAGGCGGCGGAGAGGCCCGCCTGCCCGGCGCCCACCACCACGACGTCCACCCGCCGGAGCTCGCCGGTCCGCACTCCGCTGTCGTTGGTTGCACCGTAAACAGTCACATCGGTGAAACATCGGGCCCGGCGGGCGTGTTCCCCGGGCGCGGGTGGTCCGGCCCCGTACGCACGCCGGGCGCGCCGGGCGCGCACCCCCCGCGCGGGGCACGCCGGAGGCCGGGTCGGTGGGCGGCGGCGGATCAGGTCGCCGGGGAGATCACCACGGCCGTGCCGTAGGCGCAGACCTCGGTGCCGACGTCAGCCGCCTGCGTGACGTCGAAACGGAACATGAGGACCGCGTTGCCGCCCCGCGCCCTGGTCTGCTCGACCAGCCGGTCCATCGCCTCGTTGCGGCTCTCCACCAGGGTCTTCGTCAGACCCCGGAGCTCGCCGCCGACCAGCGACTTCAGCGACGCGCCGATCTGGCTGCCGACGTGCCGGCTGCGGACCGTCAGCCCGAAGACCTCACCGATCACGTGGTCGACCCGGAAGCCGGGGATGTCGTTGGTGGTCACCACCAGGACCTGGGCGTCCGGGCGCTGCCCGCCGCCGAATTCGTCGATGTTCGCCATGGGGCCATCCTGCGGGCTGTCCACGGCCCCCGCCCAGAGGCGTGGCCGGGAGGGCCGGAGATGGCTTGGAGTGGGCGCTGCCGAGCCGGACCGCACCGGACCGGTGATCGGGCGGCGGAAAAGCCGTACCGTAGCCCCATGGGCGAGCGAAGCGATCATCCACAGGGGCCGGGCGCGGCCGAGGACTCGGGCGCGCAGGAGATCGAGGCGACGGTGGTGCTGGGCCTGCGGATCACCGACTGGCCGGCCTTGCGCGCGGCCGCGATCGCGGCCGTGGAGGAGCTGGACTTCGAGGGCATCGACCCGGCCGGCCAACGCCGCGAGCTGCTGCGCGAGGTGGCCGAGGACGCCAACGCGGCGCTCGGTGCGCTGCTCCACCCGGACCGGCTGGTGGCGGCGATCCCGGGCGTCGAGGCGATCGGCGGCACGCTGGAGATCAGCGTCACCGAGGACTTCGCGCCCGATTTCGCCGAGCTCTTCCCGCTGGACGGCGACGAGGAGGACGGCGGCGCGGCGGGGGACTGGACCCTCACCCCGCGGACCGCCTGCCTGCTCCACGCCCAGCTGCTCGGCCTGGCCGACGCCGCGTACGACGACCTGGAGGAGCACCAGGACGAACCGGTCGTGGACGGCGAGGAGGGGGACTGGACGGTCTTCGGCCGTCTGCCGCAGCGCACCTGGCGCATGCACCGGGCCTGGCGGCGGTCGATGGCCCGCGCCTTCGACGACCTCGCCGACGACCTCGCGCTCGGCGAATGGCCGCTGCCGCGCTGCCTGGCCGAGGAGATCGCGCTGCGGATGGCCCTGGTGGACGCACGGGCGCTGCTCGGCGCGCAGCCCGAATCGGTCGCCGACATGATGGGGGACCTGCCCGCCGACCTCTACGACTACGACTGGGACGGCTGCCAGGACGAGCTGTTCGGGGCCTACGGGCCGGACGACGGGGACCCGGAGCTGGACTCGGAGCAGCGCACCGAGCGGCTGCTGGCGGCGACCCATCCGGAGGGCTGGTTCCTCGGGTACGAGGACGCGGAGGAGCGGGACGGGCAGCGGGGCTACCGGCGCTGACCGGGAGGCCGCCGGCCCCCCCGCGCAGGGCGCGCGCCCGAGCGGCTTCCGGCGGCGCGGCGGGCCGGCTCCGCGGTTAGGCTGCGGACATGTCCGAGATGTCCGACCCCGAGGGCCGGCCCGCCGCCGACCGGGCTGCACCCGTGCCTGCCGACGTCGATCCGGCCGCCCCCGACCCGGTGCTGGAGCGGGTGGCGCTCGGCCTCGACGGCGTTCAGGCGGCGCAGCGCGGGCGGACGGCGCAGGCGCGGGCGAGCTTCGAGCAGCTGTGGGACGCCCTCGGCGAGAGCGGCGACGTCTTCCACCGCTGCGTCCTCGCCCACTACCTGGCCGACCTGCAGGACGATCCGCATGCCGAACTGGAGTGGGACCGGCGGGCGCTGGCCGCCGCCGACTCGCTGACCGCCGAGCGGGCGCAGACCTACCGGTCCGCCCTGCAGGTCCGCGCCTTCTACCCCGCTCTGCACCTCAACCTGGCCTCCGACCACCTCAAGCTCGGCGAGCCGGACCGGGCGCGCGAGGAGCTGGAGCGGGCGGTGCGAAGCCTGGACGCACTACCCGAGGACGCGTACGCCGCCGGCATCCGCGCCGCCGTCGCCGAACTGCGGCAGCGCCTGCACTGACCCCTCGCCGGGCGCGGTGCGGACGCCGTGCCCGGGTGCCGCGCCGGGGCGGCGCGCGCCGCCCCGCCGCGGGCAGGCGGAGGCCGTTGTTCAGCCTTTTTGTTCAATGACCGACAGCCGGACTCGAACAACCCCGGTGCGCTACACCTGGAGCGCAGCACCGACCGGCGATGGGGAGAGTTCGGCAGATGACGACGCTGTGCATCGGAAACAACCGCACCGAGGAGATGGTCGGGGACCTCACCGGGATGACGGCGCTGGAGCGCGCGTTCGCCGGCTGCGGGGCCCAGCGGATGCTCTGGTTCGCCGAGGACGGTGACGTCCTGGTGCTGCCGTGGGAGCCCGAACCGGCCTACCTCGCGTACGTCACCGGGCTCACCGGGACCAGGGCGGAGAGCCTGACGGTGGTCGTGCCGCCCGCGGCCCCGGACGGCGGGGACATCCTCACCCCGGACCGCCTCGCCGACCCGGGATTCCGCCGGGAGCTGCGCCGCGTGCTGGCCGGACGGACGGTCGGGCGGGTGCTGGCGATATCGCCGAACGCGGCCGTGGTCGATCTGGCCGCGGCGATCGGGGCCGAGGACGCCGTGCCGGGGCACGCCTTCGCCGCGCAGGGCGGCAATGCGCTGGTGAACAGCAAGGCCGTGTTCCGGGCGCTGGCCGCCGGGGCCGGTGTGCCGGTGTCGCCCGGGACGGTGGCCACCTCGCCGCAGCAGGTGGAGGCGGCCGTGAACGGGCTGCTGGAGCAGGGCCACAGCGTCATGGTGAAGGTCGAGTACCAGGCGGGCGGCTTCGGCAACGAGGTCCTCACCCGGGCCGAGCAGGTCGCCCCGGCCGGGGCGCAGCGGGCGGTGGAGCTGGCGGACGCCGGTGCCGTGGCCGCGTACGTGGCCGAGCGGTGGCAGTGGCTGACCGGTGGCCGCGACCAGCGCGTGGTCGTGGAGCGGTACTTCGCGGACGCCGTGCCGTTGTACGCGGAGTTCTCCGTCGGCGACGGCGGCTCGGTGCTCTCCGGCTGCGGCGAGATGCTGATGGATCCGGTGGTGGTCGGGGAGATCACTCCGCCGGTCACCCCGGACGCCGGCGTGCGGGCCGAACTCGTCGAGCAGGCAGCCCGGTTGTGCGAGTCATTGCGGGTTCTCGGGTACCGGGGGACGGTCAGCGCCGACGCCTTCCTCACGCCCAAGGGCGAGTTGTACTTCAGCGAGACCAACGGGCGGCTGACCGGGTCGACCCATCTGCACGACGCGTTGTTCGCCCGCCTGGTCGGGGCGGAACACCGCGCCCACCGGGTGATCCTGGAGCTGGCCGGCCTGCACGTGCCGTCCTTCCCGGAGGCCGTCGCGGCGGTCGAGCGGGCCGGGCTGGCCTTCGACCGGCGGACCCGCACCGGCGTGGTGTTCAGCGCGGACTTCGGTCCGGCCGACGGCTCGGTGATGTACTGCGTGATCGCCGAGGACGCGGCGGCAGCCCGGGCCGCCGAGAGCCGCCTGCTCGGGTTGTTCACGCCGTGACGCGCGACGGCGAACGGGCGGGTCCGGGCGCCTCGGGGGGCGACCCTCGCGGTGGTGCCGGCTCCGGTCGCCCCGCCGGCAGGTCTTCGGTGATGCGTGCGGCGGTGATCCGGTCCTACGGCGGGCCGGAGGTCCTGCGTACCGAGAGCGTGCCCGAACCCGTCGCCGGGCCGGGCCAGGTGCTGATCGACGTGACCCTGGCCGGTCTCAACTACGCGGATCTGCACTGCCGCGAGGGGTCCTACGGGTGCCACCCGCTGCCCGCCGTCCTCGGCGCCGACGTGGTCGGCCGGCGGCGCGCCGACGGCCGGCGGGTCGCCGCACTGCTCCGCTCGGGCGGCGGATACGCCGAAGTGGCCTGCGCCGAGCTGGTGTTCACCGTGGAGGTGCCGGACGGGGTGAGCGACGAGCAGGCCCTGGCGCTGCTGGAGCAGGGGGCGACGGCCTACGGCGCGCTGACCCTGCTGGGGCGGATCCGGCCGGGCGAGCGGGTCGCGGTGACGGCGGCGGCCGGTGGCGTCGGGCACCTGGCCGTACAGCTGGCCCGGGAGTTGGGCGCGGGCCGGGTGCTCGGCGTGGCCTCGACCGAGACGAAGCGGGCTTTCGTCCGCTCCCTGGGGGCCGACGCCGTGTTCGACCCCGCCGATCCGCGGCTGGCCGAACTGCTCGGCGAGGCGGGCGGCGTGGACCTCTTCGTGGACTCGGTCGGCGGCGGGGTGCTGCGGTCCGGGCTGGCGGCGCTGGCGCCGTTCGGCCGGCTGCTCTCCGTCGGCGCGCGCGGCGGTCCGGAGGAGTCGTTCTCGGTGGCCGAGCTGGCCGAGGGGTCGGTCGGCGTGCTCGGCTTCTGGCTCCAGCACGTGCTGGACGACCGGGCGTTGTTCGCGGACGTCGCCGCCCGCCTGTTCGCGCTGGCCGAGCGGCGGCGGCTGGTGGCGCGGATCGACCGCGTCGTCCCGCTCGCCGGGGTGGCCGCCGCGCACCGCGCGATGGGTGCGCGGGAGACGATGGGCAAGGTGCTCGTGGACGTGCGCGCCTAGGCAGGGGCACGGGAGTGCGAGGGCGCGACCGGCGAATCCGGGGGACGGGTTCGCAGGCCGCGGGGCTCGGCGGGCGGATCCGGGTGTCCGTCCGCCGAACTCCGTCCCCGGGGCCGTCCGGTTCTCCGCCGTCAGTAGCCGGCGACCTCGTCCAGGCCGTGGCCGCGCAGCGGGACCAGGAAGCTGCGCTCGAACACCACCACCACCTCGCCGGTGGACTTGGTCCCGGTGGTGCGGCAGCTGACGATGCCCTGGCCGGCGCGGCTCTTGGAGAGCCGCTTGGCCAGCGTCTCGGTCTCCGCGTACAGGGTGTCCCCGGTGAACACCGGGTGGGTCATCCGGATGTTCTCCCAGCCGAGATTGGCGATGGTGCGCCCGCTGGTGGAGCGGGCGGTCATCCCCCCGACGATGCTGAGCGTCACCAGGCTGGAGACGATCGGCCGCCCCCACGGGGTGTGTTCGCTGTACGCCGCGTCGATGTGCAGCGGCGCGTCGTTCATGCTGAGCATGCTCATCAGCACGTTGTCCAGCTCGGTGACGGTGCGTCCCGGTCGGTGCTCGACCACGTCGCCGACGGTGAACTCCTCGTAGTAGCGGCCGACCACCTCGCGGTAGCGAAGCCGGCCGATCCGCCGGTAGCCGACTGGTTCCGGTTCGGCCGCGGCCGCGCCCGGGAGGTCGCCGGCGGCCGCGGGGCGCAGCGCGGGGGTGGGGTGGTCTGCGGACAGGGGTTCGGGCATGGTGCGGGTGCTCCCAGGTGTCAGAGGTCGGCGGTGAGTTCCTTGACGTGGCCGGCGAACTCGGTGATCAGGCGCTCGTCCATGTCGGCGCGCATCATCAGCCGCAGTCCGGCCTCGCCCTTGGGGACGATCGGGAAGAACACCGCCGAGCTGTAGAAGCCGCGCTCGAAGAGCTGGGCGGAGAGTTTGACCGCGCGCTCGGCGTCGCCGACGTCCACGCGCCGCACCGGCAGGCCGTTGCCGGCGAAGCTCGTCGGCAGGAGTTCGTCGAAGAGGTCGATGTTGCGGTTCAGCCTTGCCTGCAGCTCGGCGAGTTCGGGCGACCGGTGGATGGCCGCGCTGCCGAGCGAGGCGCCGACCAGCGGGAGCGCGACGTTCTGCGACCAGCCGACCGGGCCGGCGTGCCGGTGCAGGAACTCGAACTGATCCCGGTTGCCGAGCATCGCGATGCCGCCGCCGGTGCCGAAGCCCTTGCCGAGACTGGCGACGATCACCGTCCGCGGGTTCATCTCCAGCCGGGACCGCACGAAGCCCTCGCCGCGCTCGCCCATGATGGAGAGCGAGTGGGAGTCGTCGATGTAGAGGAACAGGCCGTAGCGGTCCTGGAGTTCGAGCAGGCCGTCGAGTGCGGCCGCGCCGCCCATCGAGTACGCGCCGTCCGCCACGTAGGCGACCCGCGGGTACCTGCGACAGATGTCCTCCAGGTAGTCCAGGTCGTTGTGCGGGCAGTTGAGGACCAGCGCCTCGTCCGCGCAGATCGGCTTCACGTAGGCCATGCAGAAGTGGCAGAACCGGTCGAAGACCATCACCCGGGGGCCGTCGCTGCTGCCGTCGCAGCGGTCGTTCAGGTGGCCGGAGGCGACCAGCGGCAGGATGCCGGCGGTGAGGGAGGTGCAGGAGGCGCCGGGCAGGACGTGTGCGCCGAACAGCTCACCCAACTCCTCCTCCAGGCGGACCAGCAGGTTGTGCCTGATCCGGGTGGTGGAGGTGACCAGCCAGGTGCTCCGGGACTCGGTGAGCGCGTCCACCGCGCCGGCCGCGACCTGCGGGTGGTTGTTCAGCCCGAGGTACGCGCAGGAGACCATGTTGGCGAACTCGTGGCCGCTCTCGCGGACGATCAGCCGGTTGTTGGACTCCGAGTCCACCTTGATGCCGATCAGGCCGTTGGCGCCGGCCGCCTGCCAGACCGGATCGGCGGCGGCGAGCATCGCCGCGGCGTTGCGGTAGCGGCGCGGGCCCTGGACGGACTGCGCCGGCTCGGTTGCCTCGGTCATCGTCACTTCTCCTTCGTCTCGTTCGGTTCGGGTGGGGCGAACTGCTCGATCAGGCGCTGCGAGGCCTCGAAGAAGGGCATGCCGACCATCACGCCGTCCACGACGGTGACCGAGCGGCCGTTCTCCCGGCCCGCCTCGACCACCCGGCGGGCCCGCTCCAGCAGTTGCTCGTCCGGACTGAACGCCTCGTTGATCGGCGCGAGTTGGCGCGGATGGACGGCGATCTTGCCGCTGAAGCCGAAGTCCCGGGCAAGCGCGGCCTCGTGGCGCAGTCCGGCCAGATCGGCGACCTCGAAGAACGGCGCGTCCATCGCCTCCACCCCGGCGGCGCGGGCGCTGTTGACCAGCCGGCCGCGGGCATGGGCGAGGGCGTCCCAGGAGAGCCGGGCACCGACCGCGAACGCGTAGTCGGCCGAGCCGAAGACCAGCCCGCGCAGCCGGTGGCCGGCCGTCGCGATGGCGGGGGCGTGCTCGACGCCGAGCGGCGTCTCGACGACGGCGAGGAACTCCGTGTCCGGGCAGTCCGGTCCGAGCGCGCCGGCCGCGATCTCGATGTCCCGTGGGGACTCCGCCATCGGCACCAGCACGATGTCCGGCTTCACCCGGTAGCGGCTGATCGCGATCAGGTCGCGCAGACCGTCCGGCCCGCAGAGGGCGTTGATGCGCACCGCGCTCCGGGCGAGCTTGGTGGTCGGGAGGTCGAAGAACTCCTCGGCGAGCCGGCGGGCCTCCTCCTTCCGTGCGGGCGGGACCGAGTCCTCCAGGTCGACCATGGCGATGTCGGCCCCGGACTGGTGGCTCTTGGCGTACCGCTCCACCGCCATCGCGGGTGTGGACAGCAGGGAACGGCAGTACCGCGTGAACTTCATGGGAAATCTCCGAAGTCAGCGAAGTCTGCGGCTCCCGGTTCTATCCCACCGGCATTGTTCGGCGCCGAGCGACTGGACATTGAACATCAACTCGGAACAACCGGCTCGTGCGCCCCATTGTTTGACGCCAACGGTGTTGCGCATGATGAATCCGGGGGATGGACACCGGAAGGTCGCCACTTCGACGGAGAAGAGGACAGCAGTGCCGCGTCGGGAGAGCCCGCTGGACGAAGGGGATGGACCGCTGCTGCGGTTCGCGAGCGATCTACGGGCGTTACGGGAACGGGCCGGCAGTCCGCCGTACCGCCAACTGGCCGTCCGGGCCCACTGTTCGGCGGCCAGCCTCTCGGTGGCCGCGGGCGGGCGGCGGCTGCCCAGCCTCGCCGTGACGCTCGCGTACGTCCAGGCGTGCGGCGGGGACGTCCGTCAGTGGCAGCACCGCTGGCAGTTGCTGGCGGCCGAGCTGGCCGCCGACACCGCCGCGCGGCGGCGTGCCCAGGACGCCGGGCGGGCCCCCTACCCGGGGGCGGTGGCCTTCGAGGCGGTGGACGCCGAACGGTTCTTCGGGCGCGAGGCACTGCTGGACCGGTTGGTCGGGCTGCTCGACGAGCGGCGCCTGGTGGTGGTCACCGGGCCGTCCGGGGTGGGCAAGTCCTCGCTGGTCCGGGCCGGGCTGCTGGCCCGGCTGGCGGGGGAGCCGGCCGCCGGCGGCGGGGTTGCGGGGGAGGGCACGCCGGGCGGCGGACCGGCGGGTGACGCAGCGCCGGGTCGGGGGGCTCCCGCCGGCGCGGGCGTGCACCGCGGACCCGCCGGTCGCAGGCCCGGGCGCGGGAGCGGCCGGGGGACCGGCGGGGCGGGCACCGTCCCGGTGGCCCTGCTCACCCCCGGGGAGCGTCCGATGGAGGCGTACAGGTTGGCCTTGGCCCGGCTCGGGCATCGAGCCGGGGAGGCACGGGGTGCGCGTGGCGGCCGGGCGGCGGGGGCGGGCCCCGCGGGCCCGGTCCTGGTGGTCGACCAGGGGGAGGAGTTACGCACGCGCTGCCGGGACGCCGCGGAACGCACCCGGTTCCTGGACACCCTGGTGGCGGTCGCGCAGGGCCGGGCGGACGGCCCGGGCGCCGGAGGGCGCGGTACCGGCGGGCGCGGGGCCGGTGGACCGGGGGCGGACACCTCCGGGCTCGGCGGGTTCGGCGGGCACGGCACCGGGAGCGCCGGCGTCGGGCCGTGCCGGGTGGTGCTGGTGCTCCGCTCCGACCAGGCGGCCGCGCTCCAGGCGGAACACCGGGGGCTGGCCGCGGTCGCCCGTGGCGCCGTCCTGGACGTCGGCCCGCCGGCGCCGGACGAGCTGCGCCGGGCGATCACCGAGCCGGCGCTCCGGGCCGGCTGTACCGTCGAGGGCGCCCTGCTCGCCGTCCTGATCTCCACCGCCGCCCGGCAGCCGGGCGCCTTGCCGCTGCTGTCGGCGGCCCTGTTGGAGACCTGGCGCAGGCGCAGCGGCAACGCCCTCACGCTGGCCGGCTTCCAGGCCACCGGCGGGTTCGAGGGGGCGCTGGCCCGGACCGCCGAGGCGTTGTTCAACGGACTGGACCCGGCCGATCGGGAGCGGGTGAAGGCGGTCTTCCTGCGGCTCGGCGGCCGGCCGCCGACGGGGGCCGCCGGTGACGGCGCGCACCAGCCCGTCGGACGGCGGGAGTTCGACGAGCCGGGCGTTCCCGCGGTGCTCGAACGACTGGTCCGGGCCCGGCTCGTGGTACTGGACCGCGACACCGTGGAGCTGGCCCACCACGCACTCCCACAGGCCTGGCCCCGGCTCCGGGACTGGCTCGCCGAGGGGCGGGAGACGATCGTCGAACACCGCCGGCTCACCGAGGCGGCGCGCAGCTGGGCGGCGGCCGACCGCGACCCGGAGCTGCTCTACCGGGGTGGACGGCTGGAGGCGGTGCGGCGGCAGGTGGCGGCGGGCGAGTTGGTGCCGGGAGGCGTCGAGCGCGCGTTCCTGGCGGCCGCCGTCCGTGCGGCGGCGGCCGACCGGCGCCGGGCCCGGCGGCAGAGCCTGGCCGTGGCCGGGATCGCGGCGGCCGGCGGGGCGCTGCTGACGCTGGCGAGCGGGAGCCGGATCCGCCGCGTCCTGCGGGTTTGATCGGCCTCGGGAAAGCGGCGTCGAACAACGCGCCGGTCGATCACCGGGTCGATCGGGCGGCGCCGGGAATGTCGATCACTCCCTTGCGTGGCCGTCGGGCGGCCGGGTAGCTTGGCGATCGATCCCGGCTCACGCAATCCGTGAATTCGCCTGCCCGGCCGGTGATTTCCCGTCCGCCGGTCGGCCTCGGCCGGGTCGGCGGTTTCTCCGAGGTTCGAGGAATTCCACCGCCGGAGCGGGCCGTTCGGTATCCGCTCCAGCCGGATGTTCTCGTTCGCACCCGCCGATACCGTCGGGCCGATTCCGGCTGCCCGCCGTTCGCCGTCCGATCCGTTCCGAATCCACGCTGTTCCGCCACGTGTCAAGGGGGAGTCATGTCCGAGTCGACCCGCCCGGCTGCGCCGGCCCGTCCGGTCCACAGCTGGGACGAGTTCACCACGCTGCGCGAGGTGGTGGTCGGCACCGCCGTGGGCGCACGGCTGCCCGAGCAGACCGACCCGTCGTCCTGGCTCTCCTGCTTCCCGAAGACCAGTGCCGCCGAGCTCGCCGCGATCGAGGTCGGTGCCTACCCCCAGCAGGTCGTGGAGGAGACCGAGGAGGACCTCGACGCGCTGGTCGCCACCCTCCGCGAGCTGGGCGTGACCGTCCACCAGCCCCAGGTCGTCGACCACGCGGCCGCGTTCTCCGCGCCCGGGTGGAAGGCCGACGGCGGCTTCCACTCCTACTGCCCGCGCGACCTCACACTGGTCGTCGGCGAGACGGTGATCGAAGTGGCGAGCCCGATGCGCCACCGCTACTTCGAAGTGTTCGGCCTGCGCGACCTCTTCCAGGAGTACCTGCTCGGCGGCGCGCGCTGGCTGTCCGCACCGCGGCCCCGACTCGACGACGGGCTCTTCGAGTTCGACGCCGACGGCCTGCCGCTGCTGGGCGAGTCCGAGCCCGTCTTCGACGCCGCCAACGTGCTCCGGCTGGGCCGCGACGTCTTCTACCAGGTGTCCCGCAGCGGCAACGAACTCGGCCTGAAGTGGCTGGAGTCGACCCTCGGCCTGCTGGGCGACCTCAGGCTCCACCCGCTGCGCGACATCTACGGCTACACCCACATCGACAGCACCATCGCGCTGTTGCGTCCGGGGCTGGTGCTGCTCAACCCGGAGCGGATCAGCCCGGAGACGGTGCCCGAGCCCCTGCGCGGCTGGGACATCCTCTGGTGCCCGCCCGCCGAGCCGTCGGCGGACTCGCCCGAGCACGCGCTCAGCGAGAGCTGGATCAGCATGAACCTCCTGATGGTCAGCCCGGACACGGCGATCGTGGAGTCGGGGCAGCACAGCCTGATCAAGCAACTGGAGCACGCCGGCATCACCGTCCTGCCACACCGGCTGCGGCACTCGCGGGTGCTCGGCGGCGGGTTCCACTGCGTGACGCTGGACATCCGGCGCGACGGCGGACCGGAGGACTACCTCTCCTGAGCCTGAGCCGGCCCCGCGTCCTGAGCCTCCCGCGTCCGGTGCCCGTGCCTGCCCCGCCGGCGCCCGGCCGCGGCCGTCTCCTGCGGCTCCGGCGGTGGCCGCGGCTCCGGTGATCGTCGCGGAGCGGGGGCTGGCATGCTTGACGGGTGACTTCTCCGTTCGATGCTCCCGTCCCCATCCCTGCTCCCGAGGACCGCGATGCGCGGCCGCAGTACGTCCTCCCGCTGGTCGTCCGGCTGGAGAAGGCGGCTCCGCCCGGGCGGAGCGACGCGCTGGAGACCTCGGCGCGTGCGGTGCTCACCCTGCTGGCCGACCCCCGGGTCACCGAGGCGGACGGCGAGTGGGCGGAGCAGGTGGCGGCCTGGGAGGACGCCCGGATCCGCAAGGTGGTCCGCCGGGCGCGGGGCGGCGAGTGGCGCAGGGCGGGCGAGCTGCCGGGCATCACGGTGACCGGGCGGGAGGCCGAGGTGCGGGTGTTCCCGCCGATCCCGCTCGACGGCTGGCCGAAGGACCTCGCGAAGCTCCAGGTCTCCGGCACCGACCTGGCGGAGGCCGGGCCGGTGGACCCCGCCGGGGCCGGGATCCCGGTGCTCTGGCTGAACCCGGAGCTGGAGATGAGCGCCGGGAAGACCATGGCCCAGACCGGCCACGCGGCTCAGCTCGCCTGGTGGCGGCTGAGCGACGCGCAGCGCAAGGAGTGGGCCGGGGCCGGCTTCGCCCTGGCGGTCCGTACGGCCACGCCCGAGGCCTGGGCGGAGCTGGTGGCGAGCGGTCTGCCGCTGGTCCAGGACGCGGGCTTCACGGAGATCGCCCCGGGGAGCTGCACGGTCGTCGCCGACCACCCGGCGCTGCGCGCGTGACGCCTCGGGCCGCGACGGGGGACGGACGGCAGCGAGCGGCGTCCGAAGGCCGTTCCCTGGCGTCCGTCGGCGCCCGGTGGCGCGTTCGCCGGCCCTGACGCCCCGATCGCGCCCGCGCCCGCGCCCGCGCCCGCGCCCGCGCCCGCGCCCGCGCCCGCGCCCGCGCCCGCGCCCGTGCGCGGAGCCGGGGCGGTCCGGGGCCGTCCGGGCCGTTCAGGCGCCGTGGCGGCGGATCGAGCGGAGTCCGCCGTAGGCCGCGGCTGCGCTCCAGAGCGCCATGATCAGCAGTGCGGTCCAGTGACCGTAGTGGACGGCCGGGTCCGCCCGGGTCTGCATCGCGTACAGCCCCGCCCGGTCGGGGAGGAACCGGCCCACCTCGCCGACCCCGGGGACGGCGGCCAGGAAGGTCGTGCCGAGGAAGAGCATCGGTGTCAGCACACCGAGCGCCGCACTGAAGTTGCGCATCATGGCGGTCAGGCCGAGGCAGAGCACCACCAGCAGCGGGTGGTAGAGCACACCGGCGAGGAAGCTGCGCCGGAGGCCCGGGGTGGACGGGTCGAGGCCGACGGTCGTGGCGACCGCGAGGAACGAGCCCGCGGTGGAGACCAGCCCCACCAGCAGCCCCAGCCCGGCGCCGAGCGCCAGCTTCGCGCCGTAGAGGTGCCCGCGCCGGGGGACGGCGGTCAGCGAGACGTCGATCATGCGGGTGCTGAACTCCTGGCCGAGCAGCAGGACCCCGGTGCAGGCGACGGCGACGTGGCCGAAGAGCAGGCCGTAGTAGATCCCCCCGGCCGGGTCCTCGCCGGGGGTGTGGTCGACGGTCCCGTACGCGATGTTGACGAGGACGGTGATGCCGACGGTGAGTGCGACGGCGACGAGCGGGGTGATCCACTGGGACCGGAGCGTGGTGAACTTGACCCGCTCGGAGCGGAGCACAGCGAGGACGGAGGTCATCGGCTTCCTCTTCCGACTGGTGGGGACGGGGACGGGGACTCCGGACAGGGACGTCAGGCGGCGTGGCGGCGGATCGAGCGGAGCCCGCCGTAGGCCGCGGCTGCGCTCCAGAGCGCCATGATCAGCAGGGCGGTCCAGTGGCCGTAGGGGACGGCCGGGTCGTCCGCGTAGCGCAGTGCGTACTGGCCGGCGCGGTCCGGGAGGAACTGCACCACGTGCCGCACGCCCGGCACGCCGGAGAGCAGCGGCGAGAGCAGGAAGATGCTCGGCACCAACAGGCCCATGGCCGCGGTGAGGTTGCGCATCACGGCGGTCAGGCCGAGGCAGAGCACCGTCAGCAGCACCGGGTAGAGCACCCCGGCGGTGGCGCTGCGGACGAAGGCCGGGCCGTCCCAGGCGCCGGGTGCGAGGGCGGCGTACCCGGTGAAGGAGCCGGCCGTCCCGACCGCGCCGACCCCCAGGGCGACGAGCGCGCCGACCGCCAGCTTCGCGCCGTAGAGGCGCCCGCGCCGGGGGACGGCGGCGAGCGAGACGCCGATCATGCGGGTCTCGAACTCCTGCCCCAGCAGCAGGATCCCGAAGCAGGCGAGGGCGGCCTGGCCGAAGTTCAGGCCGTAGTGGACACCGACCCCCGGGTCGTCGGTGAGGCCGGCGTCCACGCCGCCGACCGCCGCCGCGACGGCGGTGCCGACCCCGGCGGTGAGGAGCGCCGCGAGCGCTGGGGTGATCCAGAGCGAGCGGAGGGTGGTGAGCTTGATCCCCTCGGCGCGCAGGACGTCGAGCACGCCCGGGGCCGTGGACCTGCCGGCGACGGAGCGGCCGGTCGCGGTGGCCGTGACCGCCGGGGCGATCGGGGCGCTCATGCGGCCACCGCCCGGTACTCGACGCTGTCGGCGGTCATCCGCATGAACGCCTCTTCCAGGGTGTCCTGTTGGACGGCGATCTCGTAGAGCACCACGCCGTTGGCGGCCGCCAGGGCGGCGAGCTGCTCGGGCTCGGCGCCGGCGACCTCCCAGGCGCCCCCGTCCACCGGCTCCGCGTCCAGGCCGGAGTCGCGCATCAGGACGGACAGCCTCTGCGGGTCCACCGCACGCACCCGGATCCGGGTGCGGCCGTGCCGGTCGATGAACTCCGCGGTGGCGGCGTCCGCCAGCAGCCGGCCCCGCCCGATCACCACCAGGTGGTCGGCGGTGAGGGCCATCTCCGTCATCAGGTGCGAGGAGACCAGCACCGACCGCCCCTCGGCGGCCAGGCCGCGCAGCAGCGTGCGGATCCAGCGGATGCCCTCCGGGTCGAGCCCGTTCACCGGCTCGTCGAGCATCAGCACCGGCGGGTCGCCGAGCAACGCGGCGGCTACCCCCAGGCGTTGGCGCATGCCGAGGGAGAAGCCGCGGATCCGGCGGTCGGCCGCGTCGGCGAGGCCGACCTGGGCGAGCACCTCGTCCACCCGGTGCTTCGACAGGGCGTTGCTGGCGGCGAGCCAGCGCAGGTGGCCGCGTGCCGTGCGACCGCCGTGCACGGCCTGCGGGTCGAGCAGGGTGCCGATCCGGCGCAGCGGGTCGGGCAGTTCGGCGTACGGGCGGCCGTCCACCAGGGCGCGGCCGGCCGTCGGCCGCTCCAGGCCGAGGATCATCCGCATGGTGGTGCTCTTGCCGGCGCCGTTCGGGCCGAGGAAGCCCGTCACCACTCCGGGCCGGACCTCGAAGTCGAGGTCGGCGACCACCCACGTACCGTCGTACTCCTTGCCGAGGCCCTGGACCTGGATCACGGTCGTGCTCCTGTTCTCTCTGCCGCTGACGCCGTCTGGGGTGGCGCGCTCCGGGTGGTCACCATTCGACCGGAACCGACCAGCCCTGCGGATCCCGCCGGGGAGGGGACGGTTCTCCCTCCCGAGAGGGAGACCGCCCCCGCCGCTGACCTGGCAGGATGGCCGAATGCCCCGCATGTTCGCGCCCCTGCTGAGCGCCGCCGCCTACGCGCGGCTGGTGCATCTGCTCATCGGCTGGATCTTCGCCGGCGTGGTCCTGATGGTCTATCCGGGAACGTCCGGCCCGACCCTCGGCGGGATCCTGGCGCGGGCGGTTCCGGTGGACGTCGCCCTGCTCGTCCTGGCGGCCCTGGTGCCCGCGATGCGCCGGGCCGAGGGCGTGCAGGCCCGTCTGCTGCTGATGCCCGGCCGGGAGCAGGACATCGCCGCCGAGCCGGCCCGCACCTGGGCCGACCGGTGGCGGACCGCGGTGTGGCTGGTCGGGCGGACGGCCCTGGGCTCGGCCGTCGGGGTGGCCTGCATCCTGGCGGCGACGGCCGCCGTCGACCTGGTCGTCCGGCCCGAGCCCGACCTCTACGGAGTCCGGTTCCCGGCCCGCACGGGCCTGTCCTGGTACCAACTGCTGGCGCCGGTCCTGCTGTTCGGCGTCGGCTGGTTGATCGTCTGGGCCGGCCGCCTTCAACTGGCCATGGCGACAAGCCTGTTGGGGCCGTCGCGGGCCGAGCGGCTGGCCGCCGCCGAACTGCGGGCCGAACGGCTGCTGGAGCGCAACCTGTTGGCGCGTGAGCTGCACGACTCCATCGGCCACGCCCTGACGGTGACGGTGATCCAGGCCGGTGCGGCGCGTGAGGTCGGCGATCCGGCGTTCGTCGCCAACGCGCTCGAGGTCATCGAGGAGACCGGGCGCCGGGCGATGGACGACCTGGAGCGCACCCTCGTCCTGCTCCGCGACACCGGCGACCGCCCCGGGGGCGGAGGCTGCGCCGGTGAGGGCGGGGACGCCCGCGAGCGCCCCGGCATCGAGCAGCTCCCCGCGCTCTTCGAGACCGCACGCTCGGCCGGCAGCCAGGTCGAGGCGTGGATCGACGTGCCGTCCGGGAGGCTGCCGGGCGTGCTCTCCCGCGAGGGCTACCGGATCGTCCAGGAGGGCGTCACCAACGCCCTCAAGTACGCGCCCGGGCAGCCGATCAGGATCCGGATGGCCGTGCGCGAGGGCGCGTTCGAGCTGCGCTGCGCCAACACCGTGGGCCCGGCGCCGCACGGCCGGTCCACCCCGCGCCGGGGTGGGAAGGGGCTTCGCGGCGTCCGGGAGCGGGCCGTCCTGCTCGGCGGCGAGGCCTCGGCCGGGACGGACGCGGAGTCGGGCGAGTGGGTGCTGGCCGTTCGCGTCCCCCTACGCTTGGGCGCGTGATGATCGACATACTGCTGGCCGACGACGAGGAGCTGGTCCGGGCCGGCCTGCGGGCCGTCCTGGAGGCCCAGGGTGACCTGACGGTGGTCGGCGAGGCCGCCGACGGGGTCGAGGCGGTCGCGCTGGCCCGCGAACTGCGCCCGCACGTGGTGCTCATGGACGTCCGGATGCCGGTGATGGACGGCCTGGCCGCCACCCGGGCCCTGGTCGGGCCGGGCCCGGGCGGGGCCGCGGGCGGCGGGGGGTCGGAGCAGGCCCCGAAGATCCTGGTCGTCACCACCTTCGAGAACGACGACTACGTCTACCAGGCGCTGCGGGCCGGCGCCGACGGGTTCCTGCTGAAGCGCTCGCGCCCCTCCGAGATCGCCCAGGCCGTCCGGCTGGTCGCTGCGGGCGAGTCGCTGCTCTTCCCGGCCGCGATCCGGCGCCTCGCGGTCGGCCAGGGCAACCGCGCCGCGCGCGAGACGCTGGAGCGCGCCGCCCTGACCGGGCGCGAGGCGGAGGTGTTGCGTCTGATGGCCCGCGGACTGGCCAACGGGGAGATCGCCGAGCAGCTGTTCCTCGGGGTGCAGACGGTGAAGACGCACGTCAGCAGCGTGCTGGCGAAGCTCGGCGCCCGGGACCGCACCCAGGCGGTGATCGCCGCGTACGAGGCCGGCTTCGTGGAGCCGTCGGAGTAGGCCGCCAGGGCCGACGGGCCGACGGGCCGACGGGGTGACGGGACCGCGGCCCCCGGCACCGGGCCCCGGCCCGCGGGAGCGGCGGGGTCAGGCCGGATAGGCGTGCGTCTGGGCGGCCTTGACCGACGCCCAGACGGTGGCGCCGGGGGCGAGGTCGAGCTCGGCCGCGGCGGCGGGCGTCAGATCAGCGGCCATCGGCACGGCTCCGGCCAAGTCGGCGCGGACCTGGTCGCCGTGCAGGTCCAGGCCCGTCACCTCCAGCTCCCAGACGTTGCGCGCGCTGGACTGAGGCCTCTCCCGGTAGAGCGTCACCGCCGACGGTGGGAACGCCACGAAGGCGGGACCGGTCAGCTCCTCGGTGGTGGTCAGCCCGGTGCCGTCCGCCAGCGTGACCCGGTGGCCGTCCGCCGTGCCCTGGTAGAGGTTGAGGCCGACCAGGCGGGCGATGTAGTCGGTGCGCGGCCGGCGGGCGATCTCGGCCGGACTGCCGGACTGCACCTCCCGCCCGTCCTCGATCACCACCAGCCGATCGGCCAGCACCATCGCGTCCAGCGGGTCGTGCGTCACCAGCACTGCCACCGCCTCGAACTCGGCGAGGTGGCGTCGCAGCTGCGAGCGGACGTCGAGGCGGGTGCGGGCGTCCAGGGCGGCCAGCGGTTCGTCGAGCAGCAGCAGCCGGGGCCGGACGGCCAGCGCGCGGGCGAGCGCCACGCGCTGCGCCTGGCCCCCGGAGAGGCGGCCAGGCCGGACGTCGGCGTGCTCGCCCAGGCCCATCCGTTCCAGCCAGCCGGCCGCCTCGGCGCGCGCCTCGCGCTTGGACCGGCCCTGGCAGCGCGGGCCGAAGGCGACGTTGTCGAGCGCACTGAGGTGCGGGAAGAGCAGGTAGTCCTGGAACACCACGCCGACCGGGCGCTCCTCGGCGGGGGTGTGCAGCCGCCGGGCCGGGTCCTCCAGGACGCGGCCGTCCAGCCGCAGGTGGCCGCCGCCGAGCGGGAGCAGTCCGGCGAGCGCGCGCAGGGCCGTGGACTTGCCGGCGCCGTTCGGTCCGAGCAGGGCGACCACCTCGCCGGGGGCGGCGGTGAGCGCGAGGTCGAGGCTGAAGGCGGCGCGGTCGACCCGCAGCCGGGCGTCGAGGGCGGGGGCGGCGGCAGTCACGGTGTGGGCTTCCAGGGCTCGGCAGGGGGCGGGGTCGTCGCTGGATCCGGGGCGGCGGCGCCCAGCGGGGGAGCGTGGTCGGACGGGCGGGCCGATCCACCGCCGGAGCGGAGGGCCGGGTGGGCCGACCGTCCACTCCGCGCTTCCGCCGAGCGCGCCCGCCGCGTCCCCTCCACGCGTCCGGCCGGTGCCCGGTCCCCGGCCTGCGGGCACTGCCGGGCGGGCGCGCGGAGTCCGGCCCCGGGGGCTGCAGCCGGGCTCACGAGGTCGACAGCCAGCGTTCGCGCAGCCCGACCAGGACGGCGACGGAGACCACCAGCAGCACCAGCGAGAGGGCGATCGCCGCCTCCGGGTCGCGCTCCATGGCGAGGTAGACGGCCAGCGGCATCGTCTGCGTCCTGCCCGGGAAGTTGCCCGCGAAGGTGATCGTCGCCCCGAACTCGCCCAGCGCCCGGGCCCAGGCCAGCACGGCGCCCGCGCCGATGCCGGGGGCGATCAGCGGCAGGGTGACCCGGCGGAAGGCGGTCAGCCGCGAGGCCCCCAGGGTGGCGGCCGCCTCCTCGTACCGCGGGTCGGCCGCCCGCAGGGCACCCTCGACGCTGATCACCAGGAACGGCATCGCCACGAACGCCTCGGCGACGATCACACCGGTGGTGGTGAAGGGCAGGGTGATGCCGAAGGCGGAGTCCAGCCACGAGCCGACGATGCCGCGCCGCCCGAGCACCAGCAGCAGCGCCACACCGCCCACCACCGGCGGCAGCACGAGGGGCAGGGTCACCAACGCCCGGACGAGCCGGCGCCCGGGCAGCTCGGTGCGCGCCAGCAGCCAGGCCAGCGGCACCCCGAGCACCAGCGACACCCCCGTCGCCGCCGTGGCGGAGACGAGCGAGAGGCGCAGCGCGTCCCAGACCTCGGTGCTGGTGAGCTGGTCGGACAGGCTGCTCCAGGGTGCCCGGACCAGCAGCCCGACCAGCGGCAGGGTCAGGAACGCCAGCCCGAGCAGCGCCGGGAGCAGCAGGGCGACCGGGACGCGGTCCGCGCGCCGCCGCCGGGGTGGCAGGCCCGTGCTCGGGGCCACCCCGGCCTCCGGCCCGGTGGTGCGGGGGTTCACGGTGCCTGGAACCCCGCCGCGGTGAGCACCTGCTGCGCCTCGGCCGACCCGATGTAGGCGACGAACGCGGCCGCGCCGTCCTTGTTCGGCGCCTTGGCCAGGGCGGCGATCGGGTAGTCGTTCACGGCCTTGGCGGCCTCGGGGAAGTCCACGCCGTCGATCTTCGCAGCATCGGCCTTCACATCGGTCCTGTACACCAGCGAGGCGTCGACCTCGCCCAGCTCGACCTTGGTCAGCGCGCCCTTCACGTCCTGCTCCAGGGTGACCGGGGTGAGCTCGACACCGGCGGCCTTGAGCGCGGTCTGCGCGGCGGCGCCGCACGGCACCTCCTTCGCGCAGAGCGCGACCTTGACGCCGGGGGCGGAGAGGTCCTTGAGCCCCGCGACGTGCTTGGGGTTGCCCTTGGGCACGGCGATGGCGAGCGTGTTCCTCACGAAGGTCCTCGGCGTGCCGACGGCGCCGCCCGCGTCGCTGACCGTCTTCATGGTGGCCGGGCTGGCCGCGGCGAACACGTCGGCGGGCGCGCCGGAGTTGATGCTGGTGGCGAGGCTGGAGCTGCCGCCGAAGTTGAAGGTGACCCTGGCGCCCGGGTGGGCGGCCTCGAACTTCCTGCCGAGCTCGGTGAAGCTCTCCTTGAGCGAGGCGGCGGCGAAGACGGTGATCGCGCCGGAGGCCTTCGGAACGTCGGCCGAGGCGGCGGTCGAGGAGCCGGCGCCCGTGGTGGCGCCGGCGGACGCGCTGCCGGCGGCGCCGCTGCCCGAGGACTTCGTGTCGCCGTCGCTGCCGCAGGCGGTGATCCCGAGGCTGAGGGCGAGAGCCGCTGCGGCGACGACGGCGAGTCTGCGGGTGCGGGCGGTGGGCGTGCTGTCGGTGCTCATCGGGCTTCCCCTCCGGGGCGCGCCGGACGGGGCGCGGTGCCACGTCCGCAGGTGCGGCTGATATGGCGATCATAGTGCCGCAGATACCAGCCCAAAATCGCCTGTTCCATCGCACAGGCGAGGGTGGCTGGCGGCTGCTTCGGCCTGTCGGAAGGCTCGAACCGGGTCGCGGGTCGCGGGTCACGGGTCGCAGGTCACGGATGGCGGGGCCGGTGGGCGGACGCGCCCTGGTCCGCTGCGCCACCTTCCGGGAGGATGACCCGGCGGTCAACCGGTGGGTACGGGCGGGGCGGGGTCGTCGCGCGGGCAGAGGACCGACCCATTCGAACACAGCCGCCGCACGCGGTGGGCGGCTTTTCACATCCTCGCGAAGGGCTTCGGCGCCCTCGATAGCGTCCCACGCACCCTGAAGCGGGTGTGCACATGCGTCCGGCCTGTGACAAGCGCCCTCCGGCCTGGCCGGACCCGTCGCCGTCCGCCGACGGCGCGGCGTCCGCCCGGCGCAGGGAGCCCCCGGGCGCGCAGCGTGAACCGCCCGGGTTCGACCGGTCGACCGGAGGTCCGATGGGCATGATGAAGCACTTCGGCTTCGGCTGGCTCACGCCTGCGCTCTCGTACGTGGTGGCGTGCGCCGGGGCCGCCCGGGGCCTGCGGTGCATGCTGCGCGGGTTGGCCGCGACCGGGGCCTCCCGCCGGAACCGGCTGCTCACCGCGGGCGCCGCGATCGGTTCCGGCGTCTGGACGATGCACTTCGTCGCCATGTACGGCTTCGCCGTCGACGGCACCGAGCTGCGCTACGACGTCCCGCTGACCGTGCTGAGCCTGCTGGTGGCCGTCCTGGTCCCCGGCCTCGGCACGTTCGCCGTCGGCCACGGCCGGCACCGGGGCCTCGCGCTGGTGACCGGCGGGCTCACCACCGGCCTCGGTGTCGCCGCGATGCACCACCTCGGCATGGCCGCGATGCGGCTGCACGGCGGTCTGCGCTACGAAGCGGGCACCGTTCTGCTCTCCGTCCTGATCGCGGTCGGCGCCACCACGGTGGCTCTCTGGGCGGCCGTCACCATCCGCACCGTGTACGCGGCCGTCGGCGCGTCGCTGCTGATGGGTCTCGCCGTGAGCTGCATGCACTGCGCGGCCATGGCGGCCGTCCGCGTCCAGCCGGAGCCGGCCCGGACCGTCCCCGGCGGGGCCGCGCCGATGGAGTTCGTCTTCCCGATCGCCGTCGGGCTCGGCTCGTCCCTCTTCCTCGCCTCGGCCTTCGTCGCGCTCAGCCCGACCGCCCGGCAGCGCGCCGCCTACCGGGAGGCGGGCGAGCTCACCGTCGAGGAGTTCCCGACCGCGCCCGTGCGGCCGGCACCGGGCGACCACGACCGCGCCGCCTGAGGCGCGAACCGCCAACCCCGGCCCGCCGGGGCCACCGACCCGCACGCCGGACCTCGCCGCCCACGCCGTTCCCCGCCGTCCACGATCCGTGCCGTGGTCGTCCGCGGGCGCCGGCCGCCTCCTGACGCGGTCTTCGGCCTTCCCGCCCGTGGGCTCGGCACGGGCGGGCAGGTCCCGCCCGGTCGGGCCGCCAATTCCCGAGCCCCGCAAGGGTGATGACGAATTGCACACGAATGACTGCGCATCGTGAGACGGCGAACTATGATGTGATCTGCATCACATGCCGGTCGGTCGAATCGCCGACCGGTGACTTCGGCTGCCGACTTCCGAGGGGGCGGCGTGGAATTCATCCATCAGTGCCGAGGTGGGGGAGGGCCGGACACCGCCGGCGACGCCCGCCCCTCCGATCAGGGCCCCTCCGATCAGGGCCCGTCCGAGCGAGGCGTCCTCCCCGGGTGCGGCCGTTCCGGGGGCGACCGGGCTGGATGTGGCGAAACGCGGCCGGGATCGGACGCCTCCCGATCGGAGAACGCCACTGCCGCGGATTTCAACCGGGCGTTCACGGACATGCTGCCGAGGCTCCACCGGGCAGCCGCCTCGCTCACCGGAAATCCGTTCGCCGCCGGCGACATCGTGCACGACGCGTACCTGCGGATCGCCCGCCGCCCCGAGCGCTTCCTCGACCATCCGCAGCCCTACGCGTACGCGTTCACCATCATGGCCAACATCCTGCGCGACCAGTGGCGTCGGGAACGGCGCCGGCCGTTCGTGCCGGAACCGCCGGAGGGGGTGCGGGTCGACGCGCAACCGTGCGGCGGGGGGTTCGGGGAGCTGCAGGCCCACTGGGAGGTGGTCCGGCTGCTGCGCCACTTGACCGCCAAGCAGGCGCGCGTCGTCCTGCTGGTCGACGTCGACGGCTACAGCATCGACGAAGCCGCGGCGCTGCTGGGCGTGCACCGCTCCACGCTGGCGGTCACCCGCCGCCGGGCGCTGCGCCACCTCCGGACCCTCCTCGAAGGGGAGCGCGCCGGTGGCGGCCAAGGTGGCGGCCACGGGCACGGCGGGGGAGGCGGCAGCGCGGGGCGGCCGCGCGCGGGTCGGGTGCGGAGGGTCCCGGCGCCGCCCGACGCACCGAGCTGACGGCAAGTCAGCTGATGCGGGGCCCCGGCCCGTACGCTGAAAATCGTGATCACGTACCAGGAGCACCGGCTCCGCACCCTGGTCGAGGGCGGCCGTTGGCACGAACTGCTGGCCGTCTACCGGCAGGTCCGGGCCGCCGCCGTGGCGCGTGCGGGCGAGGAGGCGGCCGTGGTGGAGACCGCCCTGCTCGGCCACCTGATCGCGTACGCCGCGCCGCCCGAACTGGCCGTCCGCCTGTTCGACGCGGACGGCGGCCCCGGGACCTCCGCCGGGGAGGCGGACCACGACGCCGGTCCGCTGTGGGAGGTGCTCGCCACCCGGCACTCCTGGCTGCGGTTGGCCCCGCTGCTGGGCCCGGCCCCGGTGCGGCGGCTGGTCGCACAGACCCGGGTGCTGATCGGCGAGGACCTCTCGTACGGGGCCGAGCCCGACCCGGAGGGCGTTCCGCTGCTGCTGGAGCCGTGGGAGTCGGTCGGCTGGGGCGAGGGCGTGCGGGTGCGCGACTACCTGCCCGGCGGCGGTGCGCGCAGTGCGCTGCTGACGTTGCCCGCCACGCGCGAGGGCCTGGGGCCGGTGCTGCTGCCGGAGCCGGGCGGCCGGCTGCGCGGCCAGCCGGCGACCGGCGCGCTGTCCGCGCTGGCCGAGTGGGCGGACGTGGTCTGCGTCCGCGGGCCCGCGCCGCGGGCGGCCGCCCAGCTGGCCCCGGGTCACCGGGTCACCGGCGGGTACCTGCCGTTCGCGGTGGCGTACCCGGTGCTGGTCCAGGCCGGGGCGACGGAGCGGTCACGGGGATCGGCGCAGGGCCGGCTGGCGCTCTGGCGGGCGCTCGGTGCGATGGCCGGCCAGGACGGGCCGGACCGGGCGGCGGTGAACGCGCTGGTGGCCCGGATGCGCTGCTTCACGTGGTGGGACCCGGCGGACGGCCTGCGCCATCTGCACCTCGCGATGGAGGACCCGGCGACGGGTCTGAGCTGGGCGGTCAGCGGCTCCGACGAGCCCTGAGGGGTGCGGGCGGCGCCGGTCCGGCGGGCGGGAGAGCCCCCGGCCCGGCGCCGCTCGGGGGTTGGGCGAGGCGCCGGGCCGGGGGTGTTCGGAGTGGGGTCGTGGGTGGGGTGTGCGGGTGATGGGGCTCAGGCGGCCGTCGCGCTCGCGGCGCCGCCGCCCTGCGCGGGCACCGGCTCCGGCAGTGCTCCGCCGCCCGCAGGCACGCCCTCGGGGGCGGGCGCCGCGGTGCCGTGCGCGTCCACCAGGGTCTGCTCGTCGAACGGCGCGTCGCCGGCCAGCACCCGCCGGGCCTGCTCGCGGTCGAGCTCGCCCGTCCAGTGGCCGATCAGCACGGTGGCGACCGCGTTGCCGGCGAAGTTGGTCAGCGCCCGAGCCTCCGACATGAAGCGGTCGATGCCGACGATCAGGCCCACGCCGTCCACCAGCGCGGGCTTGTGCGACTGCAGCCCGCCCGCGAGGGTGGCCAGCCCGGCGCCCGTCACCCCGGCCGCGCCCTTGCTGGCGATGACCATGAACACCAGCAGCGAGAGCTGCTCGCCCAGCGACATCGGCTTGTCCATCGCCTCCGAGATGAAGATCGAGGCCATGGTGAGGTAGATCGCGGTGCCGTCGAGGTTGAAGCTGTAGCCGGTCGGGACCGTGATGCCGACGACGGGCCGGCTGACGCCGAGGTGCTCCATCTTGGCGATCAGCCGGGGCAGCGCGCTCTCCGAGGACGAGGTGGAGAGGATCAGCAGGAACTCGCGGCCGAGGTAGCGCAGCAGCGCGAACACGCTGACACCGGCGACCAGCCGCAGCAGCGTGCCGAGCACCACGACCACGAACAGGATGCAGGTGACGTAGAAGCCGATCATGATGACGGCGAGGCTCTTCAACGCGGCCGTGCCGGTCGCCCCGACGACCGCGGCCATCGCCCCGAAGGCCCCGATCGGTGCCACCCACATGATCATCGACATGATCCGGAACACCAGCCGCTGCACGTGCTCGATTCCGCGCAGCACCGGCGCGCCGGCCGGGCCCATCGCCTGCAGGGCGAAGCCGGCCAGCAGGGCGACCAGCAGCGTCTGCAGCACCTTGCCCTCGGTGAGGGCGGAGAGCATGGACGTCGGGATCATTCCGAGCAGGAAGTCGGTGGTGGACTGGGCGTGCCCGGCGGCGGCCTGGGCGTGGCCGGACTTCGCGAGCGCGGCGGTCAGGTGCAGGCCGCCACCCGGCTCCAGCAGGTTGCCCACCACCAGGCCGATGCCCAGCGCCACGGTGGACATGGCGAGGAAGTAGCCGAGTGCGAGCCCACCGACCCTGCCGACCTTCGCGGCCTTGGTCACGGAGCCGATGCCCAACACGATGGTGCAGAAGATCACCGGGCTGATCATCATCTTGATCAGGTTGACGAAACCGGTCCCGAGCGGCTTCAACTCGACCGCGAACGCCGGCGCGACCAGTCCGACCACGACGCCCGCGACCACCGCGGCGATCACCGCGAGGTAGAGGTAGTGGGTGCGGTCCCGGCGTCTGACCCCCGCCTGGGGCCCTGCTCCAGTGATCGACATCTGCGGCTCCTTCGCCCTGCAGTCCTGGCGGCCCGGGTGGTGGGCCGCTCCGACTATCGGGCCGGACAGTGACGGGGGTCACGTTTGCGTTCATAGAGTTCATGCCGCACCCGGACGGCAGCGGCCGGCGGCGTGAGCGGGCGGGCCCGGCAGGCGCGGCCGCGGTGCCGGGAGACGGGGGCGCGACCCCGGCGCGAACGGGTCTCCTGCCGGGTGCCGGCGGTGGTGCACACTGTCTGGCATGTCCGTGCGCACCCTCCCCACACCGCGCCGGCGGCCGCGTGGACCGGTGCGCAGCCTGGCCGGGCAGCTCTTCGTCGTCCAGGTGGTGATCGTGGCCGCGGTGGTGGCCGGTGGCGCCGTGCTGGCGTACCTCTTCACCGCGGGCCGGGCCGAGGACGCCGCCCGCCGCCAGGTCACCGCGGTCGCCCGCTCGGTGGCGGACTCGCCGTCCGTGCTGGCCGCCGTCGGTGCGCCCGACCCGAGCGGGGTGCTCCAGCCGTACGCCGAGCAGGTCCGTGCGGACACCGGGGTCTCGTTCGTCACCGTGATGGACACCGCCGGGGTGCGCTGGACCCACCCGCTGCCCGAGCAGATCGGCAAGCCGTTCCTGGGGCACATCGACTGGGCGCTCGCCGGCCGGACCCGCAGTGAGACGTACACCGGGACGCTCGGCCCCTCGGTCCGGGTGGTCACACCGGTGCTGGACGAGCGGCACCGGGTGGTCGCGCTGGTCAGCGCCGGGATCACGGTGCAGTCGATCTCCGCACAGCTGCGCGGTCCGCTGCTCGCACTGGTCGGTGTCGCGGTGGCCGCCCTGGCGGTCGGCGGCGCCGGGACCTACCTCGCCAACTCCCGGCTGCGGCGCCACACCCACGGAATGGGGCCGGACGAGCTCAGCCACCTCTACGAGTACCACCAGGCCACCCTGCACTCGGTGCGCGAGGGCCTGGTCCTGCTCGACCACCGGCACCGGGTGGTGCTCTGCAACGACGCGGCCCGCGAACTCCTCTCGCTGGACGGGGAGGTGGAGGGGCGGCCGCTCGCCGAGCTGGGGCTGCCGGCGGCGCTGGTGGCCGCCGTGCTCGGGGCCGAGCCGGTCCGGGACGAGGTCCACCTCACCGCAGAGCGGGTCGTGGTGCTCAACACGTCGACCATCGGCACCGGCCTCGGGCGGGTGCTGACCCTTCGCGACCACACCGAACTGCAATCGCTGAGCGGCGAGTTGGACTCGGTGCGGGGATTCACCGAGGCGCTCGGGGCACAGGCGCACGAGGCGGCCAACCGGTTGCACGCCGTCGTCTCGCTGGTCGAGCTCGGCCGGCACCGGGAGGCGGTGGAGTTCGCGACCGCCGAGCTCGAACTCGCCCAGCAGCTGACCGACCGCGTCGTCGCCGCGGTCGGCGAGCCGGTGCTGGCGGCCCTGTTGCTCGGCAAGGCGGCCCAGGCCGCCGAACGGGGCGTGGAGTTGACGCTCACCGAGGACAGCCGGATCGACGACGGCGTACTGCCGCCGGGTCTGTCCGCCCGCGACCTGATCACCGTGCTCGGCAACCTGATCGACAACGCGGTCGACGCCGCGATCGCCGGCGCCGCCGAGAGCCCCGACCCGCCCGAGGTCACCGTCACGGCCCGGATCGAGCCCGGCGGAACGGACGCCGCCGGGGCGGAGTCGGCCGGAGCGCGGTCCGGGCCGGCCGGCGCCGCGGCGCCCGGGACCGGTGGCGGGACCGGTCCGGCCGGGCCCGCCACCGGCGCGGGCGGGCACCTGCTGCTCCGCGTCGCCGACACCGGCACCGGCATCGACCCGTCCGCCGTCGCGGACGTGTTCCGGCGCGGCTGGAGCACCAAGCGGGACGACCGCGGGCACGGCCTCGGGCTCGCCCTGGTCGCCCAGGCCGCCCGGCGCAACGGCGGCACCGTCGAGGTCGGCCGCGACCGCGGCGCGGTGCTCACCGTCCGGCTGCCGCTCGGCCGCCCGGCCCGGCTGCCCGCGCCGGTGGCGTCGTGAACCGGCCGGTCGACCGGCCCTCGGAGGGGCGCCCGGACCGGCCCTCGGAGGGGCTCCGCCGTCCCGCCGGGCGCCGCGGTGGCGGGCCCCGCCCGGAGATCACCGTCCTGGTGGTCGAGGACGACCCGGTGGCCGCCGCCGCGCACACCCTCTACGTCGACCGCGAACCCGGCTTCCGGGCCGTCGGCACGGTGCACGGCTGCGCGGAGGCGCTGCGCTTCCTGGAGCGCGCCCGGGCCGCCGGCACGCCCGTCGACCTCACCCTGCTCGACCTCTACCTGCCGGACGGGCACGGCCTGCAGCTGTGCGGCACCCTGCGCGCGGCCGGGCACACCACCGACGTCATCGCCGTCACCTCGGCCCGCGACCTCGCGATGGTGCGGCAGGCGGTCTCGGCCGGCGTGGTCCAGTACCTGCTGAAGCCGTTCAGCGCGGCCGCCCTGCACGACCGCCTGGAGCGGTACGCCCGCTACCGCGACTCCCTCGGGCGCACCGGCGACGCGACCGGCCAGGACGAGGTCGACCAGGCCCTCGCCCTGCTGCGCACGCCCGAACGCACCGCCCTGCCCAAGGGGTTGAGCGCGCCGACGCTGGAGACCGTCGCGGCCGTGCTGCGCGAGGCCCGGACCGGGCTCTCCGCGGCGGCGGCCGGCTCCGCCGCCGGCGTCTCCCGCATCACCGCCCGCCGCTACCTGGAGCACCTGGTCGACACCGGCCTCGCCGCCCGCGAGCCCCAGTACGGCAGCGTCGGCCGCCCGGAGCTCTGCTACCGCTGGACGGCCGGCGGCGGTTAGCGGGGCCCGCCCGGGCGGCCGCCAGGTGTGGTGGGGCCCCGGGGCTACCGGGCGACGTACTGGGTGAGGAGCGCCTGCACCTCGTAGATGTCGACGCCCTTGGTGAAGTTCTTGGAGATCGGCAGCGCCGCGCCCGAGACCCAGATCTTCAGCTCGGCGTCGAGGTCGAACGAACCGGCCGTCTCCACGGCGTAGTGGGTGATGCTGCGGTAGGGGACCGAGTGGTACTCGGTCTTCTTCCCGGTGATGCCCTGCTTGTCGATCAGGATCATCCGGCGGTCGGTGAACAAGAAGGTGTCGCGCACCAGTTGGTACGCGGCCTGCACCTGCTCGCCCGCGCCGAGCAGCCGGGCGAACTCCTGCTGGGCCTCGGAGTCGTCCACCCGGTGGGCGTTGCCGAAGAGCGCCATGGGGATCCTCTCGTCAGGCACCCGTGCGGGTGCGTGGGAGTCCGAGTCTGGCATGGCGATGATCTTGGATCGCGGCCGCCCCCGCCGGGGCGCCGGAGGACGAGCGGCCGGCCCCTGGCCTAGGCCCGCGTGGCGAGCGCGAGGTAGCGCTCGTCGGTGTCCGTGCAGTGGTCCAGCCGCCAGCCGGCGGCGGCCAGCAGCGGGCGCAGGTTGGCCTCGGCGCGCAGGTCGCCGGGCGTGAGCTCGCGGCCGTGGCGCGCCGCGAGGACGGCGCGGCCGACGGGGTGGAAGAGCGCGAGCGGCCCGCCCGGGCGGGTGACCCGGGCGAGTTCGCGCAGGGCCCGGGACGGGTCGGGGAGGTGGGAGACCAGGCCGGCGGCGAAGACGGCGTCGAGGGAGGCGTCCGGGAGCGGGAGGCGGGCGCAGTCGGCGAGCAGCAGGGTCGCGGTGCCGGGGTGGCGGGCGGCGGCCTCGTCCAGCATCTCCGGGGTGACGTCGGCGCCCAGCACCCGGCCCTCGGGCCCCACCGCGGCGCGCAGCAGGGGCAGCGCGCGGCCGGTGCCGCAGCCGGCGTCCAGCACGGAGTCGCCCGGTCCCAGGCCGAGTTCGGCGATCGCGGCGGCGTAGCGCGGGCCGTCGTCGGGGAAGCGGGCGTCCCAGCCGGCGGCGCGGGCGGCGAAGAACTCGCGGGTGCGGGCCAGTTCGCCGGCGTGGTCGGACGGCGCGGGCGAGGGTTCGGAGGGCATGGGGCGAGCGTAGCGCGGAGCCCGTAACCTCCCGGCGGCCCGTTCGTTGGGTGATCGGGCTCGTTGTCACCCGCGCGGGTGATTCCGGTGCCCCTGGGTGCATTCCGACAGGTCAAGCAAAGTAAAGTTAGGCTTACCTAACTTCTTGGGAGTCCCGCCTTGACGCTCGCCGCCGAGCCCGCCACCGGTCCGACCGTGCCCGCCCCGACCGTGCCCGCCCAGACCCCCGGCGGCGACGCCATCCTGCGCCGCCAGCGCGTCCGCGAGTCCGCCGCCCGCACGTACGCCCGCTCGTTCCCGATCGTGCCGGTGCGCGCCAACGGCATGACCGTCGAGGGCGCCGACGGCCGGCGCTACCTGGACTGCCTCTCCGGTGCCGGCACGCTCGCGCTCGGCCACAACCACCCGGTGGTGCTGGAGGCGATCCGCCGCACCCTGGACAGCGGGGCCCCGCTCCACCTGCTGGACCTCGCCACCGCCGAGAAGGACGACTTCACCACCGCGCTGTTCGAGAGCCTGCCGAAGGAGTTCGCCGGGCAGGCGCGGGTGCACTTCTGCGGTCCCGCCGGCACCGACGCCGTCGAGGCCGCGCTCAAGCTGATGCAGACCGCCACCGGCCGCTCCGGCGCGCTCGCCTTCACCGGCGCCTACCACGGGATGACCGCGGGGGCCCTCGCCCTCACCGGCAACACCGCCGTCAGGGAGCCGCTGCCGAGCGGCGGCGAGGTGGTCCGGCTGCCCTACCCGTACGCGTACCGCTGTCCGTTCGGCGTGGGCGGGGAGGCCGGGGCCGGCCTCGCGGCGACGTACGCGGAGCGGCTCCTGGACGACCCCTCGGGCGGGGTGGTCCGGCCGGCCGCGATGATCCTGGAGGCCGTGCAGGGCGAGGGCGGCGTCGTGCCCGCGCCGGACGGCTGGCTGCGCGAGATGCGCCGGATCACCGCCGAGCGCGGCATCCCGCTGATCGTGGACGAGGTGCAGACCGGCGTCGGCCGCACCGGGGCGATGTGGGCGGTCGAGCACAGCGGGATCGTCCCGGACGCGATGGTGCTCTCGAAGGCGATCGGCGGGAGCCTGCCGCTCGCCGTCGTCGTCTACCGCGAGGAGTACGACGGCTGGCGGCCCGGTGCCCACACCGGCACCTTCCGCGGCAACACGCTCGCCATGGCGGCGGGGGCGGCCACGATCCGCTTCGTCGCGGCCCACGGTCTGGCCGAGCGGGCCGCACTGGTCGGCGCCCGGATGGCCGAACGGCTGCGCGCGCTGGCCGGCGAGCTGCCGGTGATCGGCGACGTGCGCGCCCGCGGGCTCATGCTCGGCGTCGAACTGGTCGATCCCGACGCCGCACCGGACGCCTGCGGGGCCCGGCCGGCCGCGCCCGCACTCGCCGTCGGGGTGCGCGAGGCGTGCCTGGCCCGTGGGCTGATCGTCGAACTCGGCGGCCGGCACGACGCGGTGCTGCGCCTGCTGCCCCCGCTCACCATCACCGACGAGCAGGCCGATGCCGTCCTCGACCGGCTGGCGGACGCGATCGCGGCGGTGGGCGCGGTGGGCGCTGGGGCCGCCGGGGCCGCGAGGGGCGTCGCGGGCAGAGCCGCGACCTCCGGCACGGCTGCGGCGGCCGCCTCGGCGGGCCCCCGGTGAGCGGCGCGGGCGGGGGCGGCGACGGCCCGGAGGTGCCCGGCGGTTCCGATCTCCCGGACGACCCCTGGGGGACCGGCGTCCCGGACGGTCCCGGCGGCCCGGGGACCGGCGGGCCCGAGCCCGCGAGCTCCGACGAACCCGGGATGCCGGACGACCCGTCCGCCGGCCTCGACGCCCTGGCCGGCGGTACCGGCGGCCCGGGCGCCCTCGGGCCCCTGCTGGCCACCGTGCTCGACGCCCTGGACGCCGGCGCCGCCCGCCGCGGCGGGCCGCTGCCGGCCGGGCACCCCGGCCAGGTCGCCGCGCTGGTCGCCGACGCACTGGCCGGGCCGGGCGGGGCGCAGGCCCTGGGCCGCCTCACCGAGGTGCTCGCCCGCGGCGCCGCCGATCCCGCGGACCCGGCCTGCGCCGCCCACCTGCACTGCCCGCCGCTGGCCGTGGCCGCCGCCGCCGACCTCGCCGTCAGCGCGCTCAACCCCTCCCAGGACTCCTGGGACCAGGCGCCCGCCGCCACCGCACTGGAGACCGCACTGCTCGCCGAGCTCGCCGCCCTGGTCGGCTTCGACCCGGCCCACGCCGCCGGGGTGCTCACCTCCGGCGGTACCGAGTCGAACCTGATGGGCCTGATGCTGGCCCGCGACCAGAAGCTGGACGGCATCGTCGAGCTCGACGGCCTCCCGGCCGGTGCCCGGCCCCGGATCATCGCCTCGGAGGCCGCGCACTTCTCCGTCCAGCGCGCCGCCGCGCTGCTCGGACTCGGCGAGCGGGCCGTCGTCACCGTCCCCGTCGACCGCGACCTGCGCATGCACCCGGCCGCCCTGGAACGCGTCCTGGCCGAGACCAGCTGGGCGGGGAACACCCCGATCGCCGTGGTCGCGACCGCCGGCACCACCGACACCGGGGCGATCGACCCGCTGCACACCGCCGCCGACCTCGCCGCCCGCTACGGCGCCTGGCTGCACGTCGACGCCGCGTACGGGGGCGGCGCGCTGCTGTCCGACCGGCTCGCGCCCCTGCTCGACGGCATCGCCCGGGCCGACTCGGTCTCGCTGGACTGGCACAAGCTCGGCTGGCAGCCCGCCGCCGCCGGGATCTTCCTGGTGCGGCGGGCCGAGACCTACGTGTCGCTCGCCCGCCGCGCCGAGTACCTCAACCCGGCCGACGACGAACAGGCCGGCTACCCGAGCCTGTTGGGCCTGTCGCTGCGCACCACCCGGCGGGCCGACGCCTTCAAGATCGCGGTCACCCTGCGCACCCTCGGCCGGGCGGGCCTCGGCCGGCTGGTCGACGCCTGCCACCTGCTGGCGCGCGGCGCCGCCGAGGCCGTGCGGGCCGAGCCCGAACTGGAGCTGCACGCCGAACCGGTCCTCACCACCGTGGTGTTCCGCTACCGCCCGCCGGGCGAGCACGACGGAACCGCGCTCGACGCGGTCAACGCCGAACTCCGCCGGACGCTGCTGCGCACCGGGCGCGCCGTCGTCGGACGGACCGAACTGCCCGGCGAGGGACCGGGCAGGGTCCGGCTGAAGCTCACCCTGCTGAACCCGCACGCCTCCGCGGCCGAAGTCGGCGCACTGCTGCACGAGGTGGTGCGCATCGGCCGGGAGACCCGGCCCGCCTAGCCGCTCGGCCCTGGGAGCCGTCCGGACGTCCGGCTGGGCGAGGTGGAGGTGAAGGAGGGCGAGCTGGTCCTGGTGCTGGTCGAGGGGGCCGACCACGACCCGGCGGTCTTCCCGGAGCGGGAGCGCATCGACTTCGCACCCACGCGGAGATCGCGATCACGGCGCTGGTCGAGCGCCTGCCGGGTCTGCGGCCGGCCCTGCCCGGCCGAGCAGCCGGCCGAGCAGCCGGCCTGGCGGCCAGGCCTCATCAAGCGCCTGCCGGAGCGGCTCCCCGTCGTCCGGCGAGCCCGCAGGGGGCGGGCCCGCGGCCGCCCGGACGGAACCTAGTCGTCCGGTCCGAGCAGGACGGCGCGGGTCCGCTCCCAGGTCGCCCGGTCGGCGGCCACCAGGAGTCCGTGCTCGCAGCCCGGGGCCTCCGGGCGGTAGGGGCTGCGGTCCAGCCGGGCGGAGACCCCGCCGGCCTCGGTGACCAGGAGCGATCCGGGAGCGTGGTCCCAGGGCAGGGTGCGCCAGTAGAGGATGAAGTCCAGCCCGCCCTCGGCGAGCTCCGGGTACTCGATCCCGGCGGCGTGCCGCCCCGGGGTCACCTCGCCGAAGGCCGCGCTGTTCGCCTCCACCCGGCGGCGCTGCTCCGGGTCCAGGAAGCGGCTCTTCACCGCGCCGCGCCACTTGGCGGGGGCGGCCGGCGCGGGCGTCCGGGTGAGGCGGTGGCCGTTGCGCCAGGCGCCGGCGCCCAGCTCGGCGGTGTAGCAGACGGCGTTGGACGGCTGCCAGATCCAGGAGGCCACGGTCTGGCCGGAACGGACCAGGGAGGCCATCACGGCGTAGTCGGGGCGGCCGGCGATGAAGTTGGACGTCCCGTCCACCGGGTCGACCAGCCAGACGGCGGGCTCGGAGTGCAGGGCGCGGGCGAGGGCGGGGTCGGCGGAGACGGCCTCCTCGCCGACCACCGGCACGGGCAGCAGCTCGCGCAGGCGCCGCTCGATGATCGCCTCGGCCTCGCGGTCGGCGATGGTCACCACCTCACCGGGGGCCTTCTCCATCACCTCGCCGGCGGCCAGCGCCCGGAACCGCGGCTCCACCGCCTCGGCGGACGCCTCGGCGAGGATCTCCGCCACCCTGTCCATCAGCACTGCGCGCTCCCTTCGCTGGCTACCACTCTCGCACGTCTGTGCGGTGCCGACCTGCGGCAGGGGGCGGACCGGGGGCGCTCCGAGGGGGCGAGCGCCCCGAGGCGATCGGCCCACGACCTCGACCCGCCACGGCGACGTCAAGGCCCACGACGCCGGCCCACGACGCCGGCCCACGGCTTCCGGCCGACGGACTTCAGAAGCCGTCGGCTGGAAGTCGTCCGCCGAAAGCTGCCGCCCGCGACCGCGCCCGGCCGGCGCCCGCCGTCAGCCGGTGGCCGCCGGAACCTCGTCGTCGAGGTAGTGGAAGCCGGGGTGCGGGTGCATCAGGAAGTCGTGGTGCGAGATGTTCCACGCGTACGCGCCCGCCATGGCGAAGAGCACCCGGTCCCCCGTGCGCAGCCCGGCCGCGGCCGGCGCGCTGCGCGCGAGGACGTCCTTCGGGGTGCAGAGCTGCCCCGCCAGGGTGGCCCGCCCCGTGGTGACGGCCGGGCGCGGCCACGGGTGCGACCAGGCCTCGACGGGCACCACGGTGAACGGCTGGTCGTGCCCCCGCGTGGCCGGCGTGCGCAGGTGGTGGGTGCCGCCGCGGACGACCGCGAAGTCCTCCCCGTGGCTCTGCTTCACGTCCAGGACCTCGGTGGCGTACCAGCCGCAGTACGCCGTCAGCGCGCGACCCGGCTCGATCCGCAGGGTCAGCCCGGGGTGGCGGTCGAGCAGCCTGCCCAGGCCCGCTCCGAACGCGGTCCAGTCGAAGCCCGCCTGCGGGTCGGCGTAGTCGACGGCCATGCCGCCGCCCACGTTGACCTCGTCGAGCGCGACGGCGTGCCGCTCGGCCAGCCGCGCCGACCAGCCGACGATCTGCTCGGCGAGCGCCAGCTGGTCCGCGGCGGACAGCCCGCTCGCCAGGTGGGCGTGCACACCGCGCAGCCGCAGCCGCGGGCGCAGCGCGCCGAACGGGCCGAGCGGGTCGGTGAGCAGGCGGGCGCACGCCTCGGCACGCTCCGGGCCCAGGCCGAACGGCGTCGGCCGGCCGCCCATCGCCAGGGCGACCGCGTCCAGGGCGCCCGCGCCCACCGGCAGGTTCACCCGCAGCAGCACGTCCACCGAGGCCTGCGGCCGGTCGGCCACGGCGGCGGCGAGCCGGTACAGCTCCTGCTCGCTCTCGACGTGCCAGCGGTGCACCCCGGCGTCGACCGCGGCCGCGATCTCGGCCTCCGTCTTGCCCGGGCCGCCGAAGGCCAGCGGGGCGTCCGGCACGGCCTGCCGCACGTGCGCCAACTCGCCGCCGCTGGAGACCTCGTAGCCGTCCACGGCGGAACGCAGCGCGGTCAGTACGGGGGCGTCGGGGTTGGCCTTGGCGGCGTAGTACAGCTCGACGCGCTCGGGCAGCGCGGCCCGGACGGCGGCGGCGTGCACGCGCAGCGCCGCCAGGTCGTGGACGAAGGCGGGCAGAGCATCCGGCGCCAGCCCGGCGACGTGTCGGCGGACGGTGTCGGTCATCGGGTGCCTCCCAGCGGCAGGGTGTCGTTCATCGGGCGCTCCACGCCGGTGTGCGGGCGGCGCTCTGCGGTGCCAGTTGCGCCGCGCCGGCCAGGACCGAGCGGCCGAGCGGGGACGGCAGCCGCACGTAGCCGGCCTCGCGGTCGGGGCGGCGCTCCCAGCGGGTCAGCAGGTTGGCCTTGGCCGGCAGCGGCACCCCGGCGAGCAGGGCGCGCAGCCGGGGCGGGCGGCCGTGGGCGGCGGCGTACTCCTCCAGCACCCGGCGCACGGCCTCCCAGAGGGCGCCCTCCGCCTCCGGGTGGCGGTCGGCGAGCGCGGCGAGCAGCTCGGCGACGTGGTTGACCAGGAGGCAGTAGACCACCCGGTCCCAGCCGCGTTCGGCGTCGTAGGCCATCGGCCCGGCCACCTCGGGCGGCAGGGCCGCCAGCACGGCGGCGTTCCGTTCGGGGACGAGCTTGGTGCCCTCCAGGTCGCGGAAGAGCACCTGGGCGGGGAGCCCGTCGGCGTCCACCCCGACCAGCACGTTCTGCAGGTGCGGCTCCAGCACGACGCCGTGGTCGAAGTAGGCGGCCAGTACCGGCGGGACGAGCAGCCGCAGGTAGGTGGTCCACCAGTCCAGGGCCGTCCGCGCGTCGGCGTCGGGGCCGAGCAGCTGCGCGACCTGGGCCGAGCTGGTCGGGTGCTCGTCGGCCACGGCCGCGGCCAGCAGCGGGGTGACGCCGGGGCGCACCAGGCCGGCGAAGCCCTCGCGGACGATCAGGCCGAAGCCCTCGTAGAGCGACCGGTCGGGAAGGCCGTCCGCGCCGGGCAGCGCCAGCGTGCGGAAGGCCGGCTCGCGCAGCACCGCGGCGTCCGGGAAGCGCTCGGCGAGGTCGGTCAGCGCGGGGGTGAGGAGCCGGGTCAGGGTCACCGCGCCGGTCAGCTCGTAGGCGGCGTTCTTGCGCAGGCAGTTGGTGATCCGCACGTTGAGGCTGAACTTCAGGAACGCGCCCGCGCCGTGCAGGGTGCGCACCGAGGCGGTGGCGGCGAACGGCTCGCCGCCGGGGCCGAGGTCCAGGATGTCTCCGCGCTCCAGGGCGCCGCGCAACAGCGGGTGGTCGGCCAGGAGTTGGAACTGCCAGGGGTGGGCGGGCAGCAGCCGGTAGCCGGCCGGCACCTCGCGCAGGCCGTCCAGCAGTGCGGTCGCCGCCGGGTCGGTGGAGGCCCCCGCGACGAGCTCCTCCCGGACGGCCAGGTGGCGCAGCCGGAACTCGGCCCGGGACTCGGGCGCGTAGGAGCGCCAGTCGCCGCGCTCGGCGGAGCGGGACTTGGGCGCCGGGTGGAAGCGGTGCCCGAAGAGCAGCGCCTGCTCGGACTCCAGGTAGCGGTCCGGCCCGGCGGCGGGGCGGCTCTCCAGCCCGGCCAGCACACCGGCGTGGCTGGACGCCAGCTGGTCGAGGAACTCCTCGTTCACCGTTCCGGTGCGCAGCTCCAGCTCGCCCTGGACGTGGTCGGCGAGCGAGCGCCAGTCCAACTCGGACCACCCGTCGGGGCGTTCCTCCTCCACCGGGCCGGTGAAGCGGTGCGCGCCGAGCAGCGAGGTGCGGCGCAGCGCGACCCGCAGCAGCACGCCGCGCCGGGGGAGCCGCAGCAGCAGCCGGCCGTCGGCGACGGCGGTCTGGTGCTCGGGTGCGGAGACCTCGCGCAGCAGGCAGTTGAGCAGGGTGTGGGCCACCGCGTGGTCGGCGGTCGGCAGTTCGCGGGTCATCGGTGACTCCAGCGCTTGGGGGAGGGGGCGGCGAGTGCGGTGGCCGCGGCGGCGGCCAGCAGTGCGGCGGCGGTGCCGACCAGCACGGGGGCGGCGGCGCCGAACCGGCCGTTGGCCAGCGCCGCGACGGCACCGGCGACCACGGCGCCGCCCTTGGAGACGAATTCGAGGGTGCCGAACATCCGGCCCGGTGCCCGGCCCCGCGCGGCCTCGGCGGCCAGCACGGAGAGGCAGACCAGGCCCAGGGTGAGCCCGGCGCCGAGCAGCAGCCGGACGGCCACGAAGGCCGGCAGCGAGTACGCCACGGCGTGTCCGGCCAGGCCGAGGGCCACGAAGCCGAAGCCGAGCGCGATCCCGGCGCGCGGGCGGGTGAGGAAGGCGGTGTGGGTGCGGGCGGCGAACGCCAGGTAGCAGAGGTGCGGCAGCGCGAACAGCACGCCGGTGGTGGTCTCGGAGACCTCGGGGACCCGCTCCTCGGCCAGGGATATCAGGTAGGGGAAGGAGATGATCGTCGCGAAGACGAAGGCGAACTCGAAGGCGTAGAGCGCGGTGAGCGGCGCGCAGGCGGCCGCGGCCGGCTCGGTGTCGTCCGCCGTCCCGGCCACGCCGGCGTTCGCGGTGCCGACGCCGCCCCCGATCGCGCCTCCGGCCTCGCCCTCGGCGTCGCCCGTGCGGACCGCAGCGACGGCCGGCCGGGCCGGCTCCGGGAGCAACGAGAGCAGCACGGCGGCGGCCAGCGGCAGGGCGGCCATCAGCAGGTACTGCCGGTGCGGGTCGATCCACGGCGACAGCGCGCCGACCAGGACGGGGGCGGCGACCAGGGCGGCCCGCGCGCTGCCCTGCATCAGGGTGAGCGCCCGGGAGAGCCGTGCGCCGTCGAGGGCCGCGGCCAGGTAGCCGTTGGTCGCGGCGAAGGTGCCGCCCAGGAACCCCTGGAGTGCCAGGGCGAGGGTGAACGCCGGCAGGCTGTCGGCCGCGCCGGCGAGCAGGAAGGAGACGGTGAGCCCGAGTTGGGCGCGGAGCAACAGGCGCTTGCGGCCGAACCGGTCGGCGAGCCGCCCCCACAGCGGGGCGCCGAGCGCGCTGAACACGGTCGGCACGATGTAGAGCACGCCGGCCCACCGGCCCTGCGGGTCGCCCAGCGCGGGCAGGATCGCCGTCAGGTACGGCGGCAGGCCGAGCGCGGCGAAGGAGGCCACGAAGTAGCAGGCGGCGACGGCGTGCACCTGGCGCCGGCCGAGCCCGGTGGCGCGGGCGGTCTCGCCGGTGGACGGCTTCGCCAGGGTGTCGACCGTCATCGGGTGGCTCCCGGGGGCGTGACGCCCGGCGACCGGAGGTAGTTGGGGCCGCTGGTGTAGTGCTTGTTGATGTCGGCGGCGCCGGAGCGCTGCTTGCTGAGCAGCGTGCCGGCGGTGACCATCGCCTTCACCGGCAGCCGCTCGGCGTCCAGCACGGCGGCGCGCAGCGGCTCGCCCGCCGGGCCGAGCCGGTCCACCGCTTCGGCGAGCCGCTTGCGCAGCAGCGCCAGGGTGTCGTCGAGTCCGGCGCGCCCGTGGGCGGCCAGGCCGAAGGCGAGGGAGGCGCTGCACAGGTGGCCGGTGATGGTCGTGAAGAGGTCGGTCAGCGGCCGGTCGGTGTCACCGAACATCCGCGCGTGGTCGTCGAACTCGGTCGGTTCCGGGGCGAGGTCCCCCAGTTCGGCGGCCAGCCGCGGGCCGTTGATCCGGGGGCCGTCGTTGTCCTTGTAGAGCAGCCGCAGCCGGGTCCGGCCGCCGGCCCGGTCCAGCACCAGCGAGGTGTTCTGCTGGTGGGACTCCAGGGCGATGCCGTAGCGGAAGAGCGTGGTCTGCCAGTCGAACAGCAGGGCGAGGAAGGCGTCGTAGAGGGCGAGCGGGTCGCCGTCGTAGAAGCGGTCCGCGAGGTGGTCGACCACCAGCCGGCCGCCGGGCGCGGGGGCCAGCAGCGAGGCGAGCGGGACGGTCACGGTCTCGCCCAGCTCGGCCGGGTAGCGGCGCAGCAGGACGGCCAGCAGCTCGTGCCCGGTTTCGAGGTAGCACTGCTCGTCGGCGTGCAGGACCGTGGCGGCGAAGCGCGGTTCGAGACCGATGACGGTCTCCAGCAGGCGCTGGCCGGCCGCGCCGTCCGGCAGCACGCCGGGCTTGATGGTGCGGCGGTTCTTCAGGCCGAGGGTGGCGGTGGCCAGCGGCAGCTTCAGGTGGCAGGCCGGGTCCTCGGCGACGGCGACGGTGCGCATGGACAGCGTCGGCACGACGGTCAGGTACGGCCGCTCGGCGAGCACGGCCCTGCCGGTCAGGCCGAGGGCGGCCAGCGCCTCGTCGAGCGGCCTGCCGACGGAGAGCGGATGGACGGGCAGGGTGAGCCAGCCGCCGTCGCCGTCGCCGTCTCCGTCTCCGTCTCCGTCGCCGTCGCCGTCGAGGTCGAGGCCGAGCCAGGCCGGGGTCGGCCACCAGGTGGGCAGCGGCTGCCCGCCGTGCCGGTGGACGGCGCCGGCCGGCACGGCCAGCCAGCGGAGTTCGAAGGCCGGGTGGAACTCCGGCGCGTAGGAGCGTAGTTGCGGCTCGCTGAGCCCCGATCGCCCGCGGGCGGTCGGGTAGACCGGGTGGTCGAGGTGGGCGGCGAGGGTGTCCTGCCCGAGGGCGGCGGCGAGGCCGGTCCAGTGGGCGGGGTCGGGGCCGTACAGGTCGGCGAGCGCCGTCTGCACCTCGCCGCGCACGTGGTCGTGCAACTCCATGGTGGCGAGGGTCTGCCGGCACTCCTCGGCGAAGGCGGTCCAGCCGTCGCGGTCCTCGGGGTCGGCGAGCCCGGCGAGCGCGGCCAGGATCGCGTCGAGCCCGGTGAGCCGGTCGCCGTCGTGCTCCAGCAGCGGCAGCCGGGCGGCGTACTCGCTCTGGAAGCCCTCCTCGGCGACGGGCAGGGCGATCGCGTGCTCGGCCAGGGTGAGCCAGCGGCCGTCCGCGCGGTCGGCCGGGACGCTGCGGGTGCGCAGGCCGAGGACGTCCTCGCGCAGCAGGGCGGAGAGCACCCGGAGCGTCAGCTGTCCGGCGACGGGGGAGGGGTCCAGCGCGTTCACGGCGTTCACGGCGTGATCTCCCAGTGGTTGGCGTCGGCGAACTCGGCGGCGACCCGCCGCAGCTCGGTGAGGTCCGGGCCGATGGTCCAGATCATGCCGAGGTAGTCCCGGTTGGTGCGGTAGTGCGGGTGCCGTGCCCCGACCGCGCGCATCGGGCGGTACGAGAGGTGGACGCCGTCGACGTCGAGATCGCACGGCTCGGGGGCGGCGGTGAGCGTGCCGGCGCGGTCGGCGCAGACGGCCAGGTTGTGGGCCCGGAGGTCGCTGCGGGCGCCGAGGTCGGCGGGCAGTGGCCGGCCCAGGTGGACGTTCAGGATGTGCTCGAAGAGCGGGATGCCGAGGAACCCGGCCATCATGAGGTCGGTCCGGTCGCCGATGGCGCGGTAGTTGACCTCGACGATCCTGGCCCGTCCGTCCGGCTGCACGATGAACTCGGTGTGGCAGGCGCCGAACCCGACGCCGAGCGCGTCCAGTTGGGCGAGGACCTGGTCCACCACCGGCTGCGGGTGGGCGGGGACGAACTCCAGCACCTCCTCGATGAACTGCGGCGGCGGGGAGAGCCGGGTCTCGAAGCCGCCCAGGACGTGTCGGACGGTGCCGTCGCCGAGCGTCTCCAGCGTGCGGAGCTCGCCGACCAGGAACTCCTCCACCACCAGCGCCGCGCCGGGGCGGCGGTGCTGGATCTCCTTGCCGAGGCGGACCAACTCGTCGATGTCCGAGACCAGTTCGACGTCCTCACTGGCCACGCCCTCACGGGGCTTGACGACGCACGGGAAGGGGATGTCCAGGCCGCGGAGGTCGGCCGGGTCCTGGTCGGGGGCCAGCTCGGCCGACCAGACCGCGTCCACGCCGGACGCGGCGAGGTGGCGGCGGAGTTCGGCCTTGTTCTTGGCTCGCAGGGTGGCCTTCCAGTCCTTGGCCGGCAGGCCGAAGTACTCGGCGGCCAGCGCGGCCTGGGTCTGCAGGTGGTCGCTGTTGGTGAAGACCGCGTCGGGTGCGTGATGGCGGGAGATCCGCCCGATCACCTCGCGGAAGTCCCGGACGTCGCATTCCAGCACCTCCAGCGAGTCGGCGGGGAATGGGAGTTGGGCGTAGGCGAGGCGGTGGGCCGCCGCGTCGTCGGAGAGGACCGTGACGTCGAGGCCCAACCGGGCGGCCGCGGGCAGGAAGCCCTCGGTGACCGAGTCGGTGGGGTTGTGGGCGAGCAGGTAGAGCCGCATGGTGGGCGGGGTCCTCTCCGTGGGGGAGCCGGGCCGGGGAGGCCGGCCGGGTGGGGCGGGCCGCCGTGCGGGCGGCCCGCCCTTCCGTCTGGGGGGGTGGCTACTTGGGCGCGTCGACGCCCGCGGCCTTGGCGATGTCGCCGAGCATGGCGTCGGCGGCCTGGACGCCGATGCCCGACATCCAGGTCTCGTCCGGCACGTTGAACACCTTGCCGTTCTTGACGGCGTTCAGGCCCTGCCAGACCGGGGTGCCCTGGACCTCGCTCTGCTTGGTCTTGGTCGGGTCGTCGGCGACCGTGACGAAGACCAGGTCGGCGTCGGCCTGGTTGATCTGCTCGGCGCTGACCTCCAGCATCGACTTGTCGACGTCCTGCGAGGCCGGGCGGCCGAGGCCGACGTCCTTGAGCACGACACCGCTGAACGACTGCTTCTGGTAGAGGCGGGTCGGGCCGGCGACGAAGCGGACCACCGAGGCGCTCGGGGCCGTGCCGTTGTACTTGGCCTTGATCGCCTCGCCGAGCTTGGCGGCGCGGGCCTCGTAGTCGGCGAGTGCCTTCTTGGCCTCCGCCTCCTTGCCGAGCGCCTGCGCGTACAGGGCGAGGTTCTCCTTCCACGGGAATCCCGTGGTCTCGGCCAGCACCGTCGGAGCGATGGCGTTCAGCTTGTCGTAGACCTTGGCGTGCCGGACCTTCGAGGAGAGGATCAGGTCGGGCTTGAGGGAGGCGATCAGCTCCAGGTTCGGCTCGGCCATCGGGCCGACCTCCTTGGTGTCCTTGACCTTGTCCTTGAGGTAGCCCGGGAAGCCGCCCTCGGTCTTCATGTGCGGGGAGACCGCGCCGACCGGGGTGATGCCCAGCAGGGTGACGTCGTCCAGCTCGCCGCTGTCCAGGACCACGACGCGCTTCGGCTGGGCCTTGATCTCGGCGGTCCCGGCGGCGTGCGTGACGCTGCGCGGGAAGACCCCGCCGGAGCCGGCGGCGGCCGGGGCGGCGTCGCCGGCGGGCTTGGCGGCGTCCTCGGCGTCGCCGTTGCTCCCGCAGGCGGCGAGCAGCGTGGTGGAGAGCGCGACGGCCAGGACGGCGGCGGGGAGCCTGCGGGCGCGGACGGAGCGGTTCATGGCGGTTCCTTTGCTCTGGTGCGGGGGTGCCGGACGGTTCCGGGCAGGGTGGGACACCGGCTCGGCCACGGGTGAGCGCGGGGCGGCCGGAGGGCGGAAGGGGGATCAGCCCGAGGAGACGGCGGTGGTCCGGGACCGGGTCCGTGCCCGTGGCACGACCAGCGGCGTGCCGGTCTCCGGGTCGGGCACCACCTGGCACGGCACCTCGAAGACCTCCTCCACCAGCTCGGCCGTCAGTACCTCGGTGGGCGCTCCGGCGGCGGCGAGCCGGCCGTCCTTGAGCACCACCAGGTGGTCGGCGTAGCGGGCGGCCTGTCCCAGGTCGTGCAGCACCATGACGACGGTGCGTCCGGCCTCGGCGTGCAGGTCGGCGACCAGGTCGAGGACGTCCAGCTGGTGCCGCAGGTCCAGGAAGGTGGTCGGCTCGTCGAGCAGCAGGAGCTCGGTGTCCTGGGCGAGCGCCAGGGCGATCCAGGCGCGCTGGCGCTGGCCGCCGGAGAGCCGGTCCACCTGCTGGTCGCGCAGCACGTCGGTGCCGGTGCGGGCCAGCGCCTCCTCGACCGCGGCCTGGTCGGCCTTGGACCAGGGGCTCAGCATCCGCTGGTGCGGGAAGCGGCCGAGCCGCACCAGGGCCTCGACGGTGATCGCCTCGGGGGTGACCGGCTGCTGCGGCAGCAGGCCCATCCGCCGGGCGAGCGCCCGCGCCGGCATCCGGTGGATGTCGCAGCCGTCCAGGGTGACGGTCCCGGCGGCCGGGTCGAGCAGCCGGACCAGGCCGCGCAGCAGGGTGGACTTGCCGCAGGCGTTCGGGCCGACGATCGCCGTGACGGCTCCGCCGGGCAGTTCCAGGTCGAGCCCGTCCACGATCACGCGGTTGCCGTACCGCAGGTGGAGCCCGTGGGCGGCGAGCCGGTTGGCGCCGGTGGGCCGCTCGTCGGGTGCTCCGGTCGCGGGCTGCCGGTCGGTGGTGGCGGCGGTCATCAGCTGCTCCTCTGGGGGAGTCGGCCCTGGCGGATCATCAGCACCAGGAGCCAGGGCGCGCCGAGGGTGGCGGTGACGGCACCCACCGGCAGGCCGTGGACGGGGATCACGTGGAGCACGAGGAGGTCGGAGGAGAGCAGCAGCGCGGCGCCGGTGAGCGCGGTGAGGCCGAGGGTGCCGAGGGTCGGCGGCCCGGCGAGTAGCCGCACCAGGTGCGGCACGGCGAGGGCGACGAAGGCGACCGGCCCGGTCAGCGCGGCGGCGAGCGAGGCGAGTGCGATGGTCAGCAGCAGGAGGAGCAGCCGGTCGCGGTTCGGGTCGAGGCCGAGCCCGCCGGCCGAGTCGTCGCCGAGGTCCAGGACGGCGACCCGGCGGTGGCAGAGCACCGCGACGGCGGCGGTGAGCGCGATGGCGGTGCCGCCGATCCAGACCTCGGTCCAGTTGCGCCCGTACAGCGAGCCGGTGGTCCACTGCATCGCGGAGGCGGCGAGCTCGGCGGGAAACCGGACGATCATCAGGTTGACCGCCGCGGCGAGGCCCTGCTGGACCGCCAGGCCGACCAGCACCAGCCGGGTCACCGCCATCCGCGAACGCCAGGCGAAGCCGCCGAGCAGCAGCGCGGCGAGCAGGCCGCCGCCGAGCGCGGCGAGCGGGATCAGCTCCTGCGAGGCGCCGGTGGCCAGCATCAGGACGGCGCCGAACGAGGCCCCGCCGGTGACGCCGATGGTGTCCGGGGAGGCGAGCGGGTTGCGGAAGAGCCGCTGCAGCATCGAGCCGGCCACGGCGAGCCCGGCGCCGGCGATCAGCGCCGAGACCACCCGGGGGGCCCGGAACTCCTGCACCACCAGCACGTTTCCGGCGTCGCCGACGCCGACCAGGGCGCGCAGCGCGTCCCAGGCGGACATCTGCACCTGGCCGGTGCCGAGCGCGACGCCGGTGAGCAGCACCAGCAGCGCGGCGGCCAGCAGCGACCAGGCGGCGGTCCGGGCCCGGCGGCGGGCCGCGCTCGTCCCCGCGGCCGTCCGCGCCGCGGTGTCCAGGGTGAGCGTGGTCATCGGGCCACCTTCCGGGCCAGCACGGCGAGCAGCGGCGCGCCGAGGAAGGCCGTCACGATGCCGACCTCGATCTCGGACGGCCGGACCACCAGGCGCCCCAGCACGTCGGCGGCGAGCAACAGCAGCGGACCGGTGATCAGGCAGCCGGGCAGCAGCCAGCGGTGGTCGTTGCCGAGCAGCGGCCGGACCAGGTGCGGCGCGGCGAGGCCGATGAAGGCGACCGGCCCGGCGACGGCGACCGCGCTGCCCGCGAGCAGCACCACGGCGAGGCCGCCGAGGACGCGGATCCGTGCGACCGGCACGCCGAGCGCCTGCGCGGCCTCGTCCCCGAGGGCCAGCGCGTTGAGCGCGGGGGCGACGGCGAAGGCGCCGACCAGGCCGAGGGCCAGGAACGGCAGGACGGGCGTGAGGGTGTCGAGCTGCCGCCCGGCGATCGAGCCGGCCAGCCAGAACCGGGCCTCGTCCAGCGTGCGGTGACTGGCCAGCATCAGCGCGGAGGTCCAGGAGGTGAGCACCACGGTGAGCACCGTGCCGCCGAGCGCCAGCCGGACCGGGTCGAGGTCCCCGCCGCGGCGGGACATCGCGTACGCCGCCACGGCGGCGACGGCCGCCCCGAGGAAGGCGAACGGGACGTACTCGACCGGCCGGGAGAGCCCGAGCCCGTAGATCGCGGCGACCACGGCGAAGCTCGCGCCGGCGTTGATGCCGAGCGTGATCGGCGAGGCCAGCGGGTTGCGCGTGACGCCCTGGGCGACGGCCCCGGCGACGCCGAGGGCGGCGCCGACGGCCAGGCCGACGAGCGTGCGGGGGACCCGAAGGCCCGTCACCACGTCGGCGTCGCCGCCGGAGCCGGAGCCGGATCCGGTGAGGGCGTCGATCACGGTGGAGATCGGGATGGAGCGGGAGCCGAGCGCGAGGCTGAGTGCGACGCAGAGGACGAGCGCTCCGGCTCCCGCGGTCAGCAGCAGGAGCCGCCGCACTGCGGAGGTCCGGGGCGCTGCCGCGGCGGTGGCCGTCGGAGGGTCGGTCTTCAACACGATTCGAGATATTAGGTTAGGCATGCCTAACCTCGTCAAGTCCTGTCCCGATCCGTCCGTCCTGGGTGGAGCTGTCCGGGTGCAGCCTCGGGTGCAGGTCCCGGTGCAGGTCCCGGTGCAGGTCCGGGCGGATGCCCCGGATCGGCGGTGCGGGTCCGGGATCGTGCGGCTCCGTGCGACTGTAAGGTGAGCCTCACCTTAATCGATCTCGGGAGTGCCGATGATCTCGGGTGCCACACCCATGCCCGGAGCCCCGTCCGCACTGGGTCCTCTCCGTGCTGACGATGCGGCGGGCGGCCCGCTCGCTCCCGGCCTGCAGGCCGGCCCGGACGGCGTGCTCATCCGCGGGGCGCAGCCGGCGCTCGCGTCCGGCGCCCCTGCACCCACCACGCTCGCCCGCACCGCCCACGCTCCTGGGGCGGGCGCGGTGTCGTCCCGTCATGCGGACGCCGCGCACGCCCGTCAAGAGGATGCGGCGCTCGCCGCGGACTACCGGCGGCTGGTGGAACTCTGCCCGGCCCTCGCGCTGACACTGCTCGCGGCCGACGACCCGGACCCCGCCCCCGCCCAGGGCTGGCACTCCGCGGCCCGACTGGCGGACGACCCGACCTCCCTGGCCGAGGCGCTGGCCGGTGAGTCCGCCCGGATCGCCCCGCTCGCCGCCGAGCACGGCACCTCGCCGCGCCCGCACGTCGCCGCCTCCCGGCTGCTGCACCACTACGTCTGGTCCGCCTGCCTCCTGATCGTCGGCCCCTGGCACCTCGCCCGGCGGGTGCCCGTCATCGACCCCCGCGACCTCTGGCTGCACGCCCCCACCGGCGACCTCGCGCTGCGCCCGCGTTCCCACCGCACCCTTCCGGGCGACGACGAACTCCGTGCCGAGCTGCGTGCCGCCGTCGTCGCGCACGTGGAGCCGCTGCTCACCGCCTTCGCCGGGCCCACCCGGCGCGGCACCCGCGCCCTCTGGGGCATGGTCACGGACGATCTGGCCTCCGCCGTCTGGTACCTCGGCCGGATGCTCGGCGAGGAGGCCGCCGCCGTCGCGGCCGCCGCTGCGGTGCTGCCCGGCGGCACCCGACCGCTCCCGGGCGCCGCCGACTTCCGGGTCCTGCGCGGCACCGACGGCCGCGAGCACCACACCCGGACCCGGCTCGGCTGCTGTCTCTACTACGCGATCCGTCCGGACTCCGCCTGCCTCACCTGCCCCCGTACGTCGGACGAGGAGCGCCTGCGGCGGTTCTGAGCGGCCGCCGGCACGCCGGCCACCCCCGGTGGGCGGGTAGGGTCACTGCATGATCGACTCCACTACGAAGGTCCGGGTCGCCCGCCCCTCCCGGGACCTCGCCGCCGCCGAGCGCTTCTACGTCGACGGCCTCGGTCTCTCGGTGCTCTGGCGCTCCACCGAGCGCGTGTCCGGCGAGCACGACCTGGTCATGGTCGGCCTCCCCGGCGGCGCCTGGCACTTCGAGCTGACCCGCGACCCGGAGCAGCCGCTGGAGCCCACCCCGACCGTCGACGACCTCTTCGTCCTCTACCTGGGCGCACCCGTGGACGAGGCCGCCGTCGCACGCCTGGAGGCTGCCGGGGGGAAGCGGGTGCCGGCGCACAATCCGTACTGGGACGAGTTCGGCGTCACCGTCGAAGACCCGGACGGGTACCGGCTGGTGCTCTGCACCCGCACCTGGGGTGCCTGACCCGGGGCCCGACGTCCGCCACCGACGCGCCCGTACGCCGGCCACGCTCCGGTGAGCGGCTACGGCCGGACCGCCGGCCGCCACTCCTCGCGGAGCATGCCGAAGAGCACCCGGTCGTACCGGACGCCGCCGACCAGGGCCGCCGCGCGGCGGCGGCCCTCCTCCCGGAAGCCGATCCGGGTGAACGCCCGGACGGCCCGCTCGTTGCCGCTCCAGGTGTCCAGCTCCAGCCGGTTGAGGCCGTAGGCGCCGAAGAGGTGGTCCACCAGCAGCCGCAGTGCCTCCGAGCCGTGGCCGCGGCCCCAGAACTCCTTCTCGCCGAGGGTGATCCCCAGCGTGGCGACGCCGACGAACGGGTCGAGGTCCCGGTAGTCGACCATCCCGATGACGCGACCGGTCGCCGCCTCCTCGACGGTGAGCACGGCGGCTTCCCGGGGGACCAGCCGCAGCATCGTCGAGAATCCGATCTCCACGCCCTCGGCCGTGACCGGCCCGAAGCACGGGTCCCCGGCGGCGGCGAACCGCACCACCTCCGGGTCGTTGCGCCAGCGGAGGTGGTGCTCCGCGTCCTCCGCGCGCAGTGCGCGCAGCTTCACCAGCGTTCCCTCGATCATGATCAGATCGTAGGCGCACGCGGTGGAGCGGTGCCCGGGAAGCCTGTTCTCCGACGCATCGTCAGCCGACGCTGATCCGGACCTCCTTGACGGCCAGCACCTTGCAGGACGACGCGGGCCCGGCCGTCCCGGAACCGCCCGTCCCGGAACCGGCCGGGGCCGTGGGGGCCGTGCCCGGCCCGCCGGCCCCGCGGCCGCAGCCGGTGCGGTCGACGAAGTGCCAGGTGAGCGTGGTGGATCCGGCGGTGGCGGCGGTCCAGGTCTGGCGGACGGTGTGGCCGCAGCCGGCCGAGTCGGCCGGGCAACTGCTCAGCGGGGTGTCCGGGCCCCGGCGGACGACCGCCGGATCGCCCTCGCCGGCGAGCTGCCAGCCGTGCGGCAGCGGCGCCGAGGTCAGGCTGACGCCCAGCGAGCCGCCGACCGCGAGGTGGACCTCGGAGGGCGGGAAGGCGGGCTGGCGGCCCCCTCCCACCGCGTCCGCGTCCTGGTCGGCGGGCAGTGCGAGGACGGCGTCCGGCTGCCGGTCCGGGCCACCGGCCGCGGAGGAGGAGCAGCCGGCCGCCGCGGCCGCCGCCACGAGGGCGGCGGCGGCCACGGCGAGACCCCGGTCGAGCGGGCGGCGCCGGCTGCCCGTCACGCGTTCCCCTCCCGGGCGTCGCGCCGCAGCGAGACCAGCGCGGCGACCTCCGCCAGCCAGCGCGCGAAAAGGTGCTCGCGCCCCAGGTCGGCGCCGGTCGCCGCGGCGGCCTCCAGCCAGCCGCGCACCAGCGTGCGGCCGGGCTCGCCGATGACCGGGTCGGGCAGGGCGAGGGCCGCCGCGAAGCCGCCGGCCCGGACGTGCCGGGCCAGGAAGCCCAGCGGGTACGGGCCGATGCCGGCGGCCTCGGCCCGGTGCGCGGCGGCGATGGCGGCCTCGGTGAACAGGGCCTGGCGCGGGCCGCCGGCGAGCAGCAGGCCGCGGGTGACGGCGGCGGGGACGTCGAGGTCCGCCAGTTCGGCGTCCGACCGGACGGTGGTCATTTCGGCAGCTCCAGGGCGGTCGACTTGTCGAGGGGGTGGTCGCCGGGGGTCAGCCCGCCGAGCTGGCTGTTGACGAACTGCTCCTCCGTCACCCAGGAGGTGAAGCCCCAGGGGTTGTAGATCTGCAGCCTGTCGCCGTCCCGTCCGATGATCATCATCTGGTGGCCGGAGTCGCTGTTGCGCACGGTGATCGGGACGGGCAGGCCCTCGTCCACGGACTTCTCGATCCGGGCCAGCGCCGCCCGCCGGTCGTCGTCGTTCTCCAGCTCGACGTGCTCGTAGTCGGCGCCGGTGGCCTTGCCGAGGTCCTTGTCGGCCAGGTAGGTCTGGGCCTTGGGGCCGAGGCCGCTGTCCTCCTTGGGATAGGTCTTCCGGCCGTCGACCTTCTGGCCGTCGATGTACTCGCCGATGTAGGTCTTCTGCAGCCGCTGTTCGAAGTTCTCCGGCGAGTCCGCGCCGGGCACGTCGGGCGTGCCGCCGGTGGTCAGCTGGTACATCAGCAGCGGGTCCAGCTTCGCCTGGGCGATCACGGTGGACGCGGCCACGCAGTCGCTGACGTTGCGCTGCGAGTAGACCGAGTACCCGTCGATGTTGACGTTCCGGCCCTGGTAGGTGACGTCGATGTTGTCGGAGGACTCGCGGTCGGTGTCACCGGTGCTGGTCGCCGGCACCAGATGCTGGGCCAGCCAGGCCGGGTCGTCGCCGTGCGGGTGGATGCCCTCGTCGAACTTCTGGATGTCCGCCACCGAGTGGCCGGCCGCCAGCGCCTTCCACAGGTACGCCGCCTCCTCGGGCGACTTGGCGTTGGAGAGCAGCGCACGGAACGCCGCCTGGTCGCCGCCCGGCATCACGCCGAGGGTCTGGGTGGCGCGGTCCAGCTGGTTGGGCGTGAGGATGTAGCCGTCGTCCTCGCCGGCGCCCGGGTTCTTCTCGGTGGCCAGCACCACGGCCGCGAGCGGGTCGATCGACCCCTGGCCGGCCCGTTCGGCGCGGGCCTTGGACGCCAGCTGGTTGAGCTTGCTCGCCGTGCTCGTCCCGCAGCTCTCGGCGCGGCGGGCGCCCGACAGCTGGGCGGCGACGCCGTTCAGGGCCTCCTCCCGGGCGCCCTGGTCGAAGCCGCCCGGGTCCTTGCGCGCCTTCTCCCGGGCGGACTGCAACTGCTGGCGGCCCTGGGCGTCGACGGACTTCGCCCACTGCAGGTCGTTCGCCCAGGCCTCCAGGACCTTCGCGGCCTCGGCGAGGGTCTCCTTGGAGGTGACCGTCTCCGCCGACATCGCGTGCACCGCCTGGGTGGCGTGCTCGGCCACCGAACCGGTCCAGACCGCGGGCAGCTGGTTGCCGGCTATGCCGGCGAGGTCCTGCGCGGCCTTGCCGAAGGAGGCGGCCGCCTTGGCGTAGTCCTGGGCACGGGCGCGGATCGCCCCCGGATCGCCGACCGGCTCCGGGACGGCCAGGGCCTTGTCGATCCCCTCCAGCAACTGGAGGTTGGCGAACATGAGCGAGAACTTCTCGATGCTGTGCTGGGCGCTCTCCAGGTCCTTGACCTTGCTCATCGGCCGCCGCCCGCCGGCGCCAGCGAGGCGGCCAGGGCCTTCTCGGTGTTGCGGTAGTTCGCCGTGGTGGTCGACATCTTCTGCGCCAGCTCGTCCAGGGCGCGCTGGGTGACGTCGATCTCCTTCGACCAGTTCTGGTCGAAGGACGACCAGGCGTGGTCCATCCCGAACTCGCCGAAGGCCGTCGACGCGTAGCAGAGCCCGCCCGCGTAGGCGGTCTTGGCCTCCGCGATGTCGGTCGCCGTCTTGCTCAGCGCCTCGCTGACCCCGTGCAGCCCGGCCACGTTGACGCTGTATCCGCCGGCTCCGCCGTCACCCGTGCCCCCGGCACCCTGGGCTGGTCCGCCACTCATGTCTCCCCGTTCCCCCGTCTCCGGCGCACGTCGCGCGACCGGTGTCGCCCGGCTCCGGTACGTCAGTCCGTATGGCTCGATGCCCGCGCGACGTGGTGCGGCGCGGGCATCGGGGGATGAGCCTAACGTGTGGCGCGGACCGTGCCGCCAGGCCCTCCGCGACGGTGCGGGCTGCTCGATTCCTTCACGTTGAGGGCGCGTCGGCTCCGCGTTCTGCCGGGAATCCGCGCCGGGTGTTGGGGCGGTCTTGGGCTTCGGAGTGGAACCGGCGCCGGGCGGACGGCGTCCCCGGCCCGGGAAGGGCCGCGGGTGGGCCGCGGGTGGGCCTCGACTGTAACGGGCGGATCGGGTGGACGGCGCGTCGCTCAGAACCGGTGGACGGTGCAGGGAGAGTGCTCGAACGGCATCCTGGCACCCTTGACCGGGCGCAGTTCGGCCTTCCACCGGTTGTCGATCACCCCCCGCCGCAGGGCGAACAGCTGGTTCGCCCGCTCCGCCAACCGGGCCCGGTACTGCGCGACGACGTCCGCCGCGTTGACGGCCAACTCCCCGACGATCTCCTCCAGGAGGCAGGTCGCGCAGCCCGGCCCGGGCCGGAGCCGGCAGCGCGGGATGCCGGCACTCTCCAGCCCCCAGAAGGTGAGGTACCCGTCCGGGCTCACGCCGACCAGGAACGCCTCGGGTCCGGTCTCCGCGCGGCAGGCGTCCAGCAGGCGTCGCCGCAGCACGACGGGATCGGTCGGGACGATCGGCTTCGCGACGATCCACAGCAGCAGGCGGCCGAGGTGGTACGCCGCCGCGAGGCCGAGCGTCGCCCAGCAGGCGGGCACCAGCCAGCCGGGGCCGGAGGAGTAGCCGACCGCCAGGCCGAGCGCGGACCACCCGTACGCCGACACGGCGTCGCCCGGCGTCGTCCCGGGGCGGAGCCAGAGCCGCAGCACCGACCATGCCGCGAGGACCGGGATCGCCACCGTGCCCGCGGTCGCCAGCGCGTCCATGTCCCGCCCCCTCTCGCTGGTCCCTACTACCTTCTTCCACAAGGCAGTTGGTGGTGAACCAGGAGCGTGCTGCGGATGCCGTCGGCCCCCTCGGGGCACCAGGGGCGAGCGCTCGGCCGGCCGGGCTCCTCCTGGGCGGATCCGGTCGAGGACCGGGCCCGCGCCGGTGGAGCCGATGCCGAGCATCCGCCACGGCGGGGCGTGCTACGCCTCGGTGCCCGTCACTCCTCGGTGCCCGTCACTCCTCGGCGCCCGTCATGCCTCGGTGCCCGTCACTCCTCGGCGCCCGTCACTCCTCGGCGCCCGTCATGCCTCGGTGCCCGTCACTCCTCGGTGCCCGTCACTCCTCGGCGCCCGTCATGCCTCGGTGCCCGTCACTCCTCGGCGCCCGTCATGCCTCGGTGCCCGTCACGCCTCGCGGCCGGTGCCGCTCCCCGCGTCGGCCTCGTCGCGCTGCTCGAGGCGTTGCCGCAGCAGTTCCTCGTACTCGGCGTGTACCCGGCGGTCCATGGCCAGCGCGAACTGGGCGTCGGTGACGGTCCGGGCCAGCGGGCGCACCCGCAGCACCTGTTCGGTCAGCCGGGCGGCCTCGCCGGGCGGAAGCGGGGTGTCGGCCGCGAGGGCGCCCAGGAGGTGTTCCCGGGCGAGGGCGGTGAAGACCTCGGCGATCGCGTCCACGTGCTCGCGCGTCCGCCGGCTGGCCTCCAGCACCGCCGAGAGCGGCACACCCTCGGCGACGAGGTCCGTGGTCGCGTCCAGCAGCCGGCGGCTGACGTGGGTGATCCCGTCCTCGTCGACGGTGATGAAGCCCTGGGCGATGGACTCGGCGGTGTTCTCCTCGGTGAGCTGGTCCCCGAAGGTGGCCTTCAGCTCGTCCCAGTCCAGCCGGACCGCGGTCTCGTCGGACCAGGGGGCGACGATCGCCGCCTCCAGCCCGATCAGCTCGGCGACGTCCCGGCCGCTCTCGCCGGCGCCGATCAGCTCCGCGATCCCGCCCAGGGTGTGGCCGCGCTCCAGGAGTTCGGCGATCACCCGGAGCCGGGCGAGGTGGGCCTCGCCGTACCAGGCGATCCGGCCCTCCTTGCGCGGGGGCTGGAGCAGCTTGCGCTCGCGGTAGAAGCGCAGCGTGCGGGTGGTGATGCCGGCCGCCTCGGCCAGCTCCTCCACCCGGTACTCGCGCTGCTTGTCGTCCGCCGCCGCTCTGACCTTGTCCACGGCGCTCAGCATAGGACCGCCGATCGTGGAAGTGCGGCGGCCGGGCTTCTTCCATCGACTGTCAGCAAGGGCTAACCTGCCCATCGTGCCAGTGATTGCTGGCATGGTTCTCGCGGCACGCCACGGCACCATGGAGGCGGCGCGTCGCGGCAGTGCGCACCTCAGGCCCCCACCCTCAGGAGGACGCCGCATGGCATCCAGCACCAAGCGCCCGCGCCCCGGCTCGTCCGGCCAGGACTCCGGCGCTGCCGACGCCACGCCGGAGGCGGCCGCGACCGCCGCACCGGACGCCGCCTCCGGACCGGAGGCGAGCGCCGCGCCGGAGGCGGCCGCCGCCGCGACCGTCCCGGCAGCCCGGCCGGCCGGGCCCGCAGCGGCGGTCCCGGCGCCCGTCCGGCACGTCCGGGTCGCGGTGATCGGCTCCGGATTCGGCGGGATCGGCGCCGGCGTCCGGCTCCGCCGCGCCGGGATCACCGACTTCGTCATCCTGGAGCGCGCCGACTCGGTCGGCGGCACCTGGCGCGACAACAGCTACCCCGGCTGCGCCTGCGACGTGCCCTCCCACCTCTACTCCTTCTCCTTCGCCCCCAATCCGGACTGGCCGCGCAGCTTCTCCGGCCAGCCGGACATCCGGGCCTACCTGGAGAAGGTCACCGACGTCTTCGGCATCCGCCCGCACCTGCGCTTCAACGCCGAAGTCACCGAGGCTCGCTGGGAGGCGGACCAGGCCTGCTGGCGGATCACCACCACGGCCGGCGAGTGGACCGCCGACGCCGTCGTCTCCGCCGCCGGGCCGCTGGCCGATCCGCAGATCCCCGACCTGCCGGGCCTGGACGCCTTCCCCGGAAAGGTGTTCCACTCCTCCCGCTGGGACCACGACTACGAGCTCGCCGGCAAGCGGGTCGCGATGGTCGGCACCGGCGCGTCCGCCGCCCAGATCGTCCCGTCCATCCAGCCGCTGGTGGGCCGGCTGACGGTCTTCCAGCGCACGCCCGCCTGGGTGCTGCCGCGCCGTGACCGCGCGATCAGCGAGATCGAGAAGTGGCTGCACGGCCGCCTTCCCGTGACCGCCAAGATCCGCCGAGGCACCCTCTTCGCCCTTCGCGAGCTCCAGGTGGACGCCTTCGTCCGCCGGCCCGGCCTGCTCAAGGTCGTCCAGCAGCTCGCCGAACGCCACCTCGCCCAGGCTGTCGCCGACCCCGCGCTGCGCGCCAGGCTCACCCCGGACTACCGGATCGGCTGCAAGCGCATCCTGCTCAGCAACACCTACTACCCGGCGCTCGCCGCCGCCAACACCGAGGTGGTCGCCTCCGGCCTGCGCGAGGTGCGCGGCTCGACCCTCGTCGCGGCGGACGGCAGCGAGCACGAGGTGGACGCGATCGTCTTCGGCACCGGCTTCCACGTCACCGACATGCCCATCGGTGAGCGGGTGTTCGGCGTCGACGGCACGAGCCTGGCGGAGGAGTGGAAGGACGGCATGGAGGCGCTGCGCGGCTCCACCGTGCGTGGCTTCCCGAACCTCTTCTTCGTGATCGGCCCCAACACCGGCCTCGGGAACAGCTCGATGATCCTGATGATCGAGTCCCAGCTGAACTACATGATCGACGCGTTGACCACCCTGGGCTCGATCGGCGCCACCGCGATGCAGCCGACCGAGCGGGCCCAGCGGCACTGGAACCTCGAACTCCAGCACCGGATGGACCGCACCGTCTGGACCACCGGCGGCTGCCGCAGCTGGTACCTGGACCCCAACGGCAGGAACACCGTGCTCTGGCCCGGCTCCACGACGGCGTTCCGCCGGGCCACCCGGAAGGTCGACCTCGCCGAGTACGAGCTGATCATGCGCGCCGCCCCCGCGGCGCCGGGCTCGGCCGCCGCGGCCGAGGGGGCCCTGGTATGAGGCCCGCGATCCCCGCCGACTACGAACCGCTCAGCCCCGTCGAGCAGGTGGACGTCCGCTCGGCCGACGGCATCCGGCTCCACGTGGAGGTGCACGGGCAACCCGGCGCCCCGACCGTCGTCCTCGCCCACGGCTGGACCTGCTCCACCGTCTTCTGGGCGCCGGTGATCCGCCGACTCGCCGACCGCTACCGGGTGGTGGCGTACGACCAGCGCGGGCACGGCCGCAGCGATATCCCGCCCAGCCCGGTCCGCTACTCCACCCGCGCGCTGGCCGAGGACCTCTCCGCCGTGCTCACACGGACCGTAGCGGCCGGCGAGCGCGCCCTCCTCGTCGGGCACAGCATGGGCGGCATGACCATCATGGCCGCCGGCGGCCGCCCCGAGGTCGCCGAGCGGACCGCCGCCGCCGTGCTCGTCTCGACCGGCTCGTCCGACCTGATCGCCGAACTCCGCGTACTGCCGGGCGTGGTGCGCTCCCCTGCGCTGCGACGGTTCCTCCACCGCCGGGTCCTGCGCTCCCGGCTGCCGCTCGGTCCGGTCGGGCCGGCCAGCCGGTCCGTGCTCAGGTACGCCACCATGGGCGCGAGTTCGCCCGAGGGCCCGGTCGAGGCGGCAGCACGCATCGTGCACGCCTGCCCCACCGGGGTCCGGGCCGCGTGGGCCGGCGTGCTGGGGGAGCTCGACGTCCGGCCGGGGCTGGCCCGGCTCACCGCGCCGACCGCCGTCGTGGTCGGCACCGACGACCGGCTCACCCCGCCGGTGCACGCCCACCGGATGGTGGCGGCGCTGGCCGACCCGCAGGGGCTGCTCCTGCTCCCCGGGGTCGGGCACATGGCCCCGATGGAACGGCCCGCCGAGGTGGCCGCCGAGATCCACCGGATGGCTGCCGCCCACCTCCGCGCGGCCGGGCCCGCCGCCCTCGGGCCCGCTGCCGCCGAGACCGCCGTCCCGACCGGGTCCGCCCCGACCGTGCCGTCCGTCCCGACCGGGTCCGTCCCGACCGTGCCCGGCCCCGCCCCGTCAGCCGCCCCCGAAAGGTCCGTGCCCGCATGAACGCCATTCCGCCCCTGTCCGCACAGGTCGTCGTCGTCACGGGTGCCGCGCGCGGTGTCGGTGCCGAGCTCGCCCGCAAGCTCACCCTGCGCGGCGCGAAGGTGGCGCTGGTCGGTCTGGAGCCGGCCGAGCTCAAGGCCGTCGCCGCGCTCTGCGGCCCGTCCGCCACCGCCTGGGAGGCCGACGTCACCGACGTCGACGCCCTCACCGAGACCGCCCGGCTGATCAAGGAGCACTACGGCCGGATCGACGCCGTGGTGGCCAACGCGGGCATCGCCATCGGCGGCCCGCTGCTCGACAGCGACCACCGGGCGTTCAGCCGGGTGATCGAGGTGAACCTGCTCGGCAGCGTCGCCACCGCCCGGGCCTTCCTTCCGGCCCTCACCGAGAGCCGCGGCTACCTGCTGCAGATCGCCTCGCTCGCCGCGCTCACGCCGGCGCCGCTGATGAGCGCCTACTGTGCCAGCAAGGCGGGCGTGGAGGCCTTCGCTCACTCCGTCCGCGCCGAGGTCGCCTACCAGGGTGTGAAGGTCGGCGTCGCGTACCTGAGTTGGACCGACACCGACATGGTGCGCGGTGCCGACCAGGACACCGTCCTGAAGCAGATGCGCTCCCGGCTGCCCTGGCCCGCCAACAAGACCTACCCGCTCGGCCCCGCCGTGGACCGCCTGGTGGAGGGCATCGCCCGCCGTTCGGCCCACGTCTACGCCCAGGCCTGGCTGCGCGGCATGCAGCCTGTGCGTGCGCTGCTGCCGCTGGTGATCGCGGCCGTCGGATCCCGCGACGTCGCCAAGCTCGCACCGCAGTTGGCCGCCACCGCCGCCACCCGCCTGCGCCCGGTGGGCGCCGGGGGAGCGGCCGACACGGCCGCGCGCTCGACCGAGCACTGATCCGGGCGGCGGTTCCGCCGGGTGGATCCACCCGGCGGAACCGGCCGGTCATCCTGCCCTGTTGCCCTGTTGCCCTGTTGCCCTGTTGCCCTGTCGCCGGCCGGCGGTCGTCAGGGCTGTGCGGAGGAGAGCCGCTTCAGCGCCTCGTAGCCGGCCTGGACGAACCGGCCGTCCAGGGCGGGACCGCAGTTGGCCAGGGCGGCGACGGCCGTGGCGGTCTGCGGGCAGAAGCCGACGAAGGCGGTGAAGCCGCGGGTGCCGCCGGAGTGGAAGAGGAGGTCACGGCCGCCGATCCGGCGGTGGTTCCAGATCAGACAGATCCGGTCCGCCGAGTGCGGCAGGCGTAGCCGGGGCCGCTGGACGTCGCGCAGGGCCGCCCCCAGCTCCCCGTCACCCGGGGCGAGATGGGCGCGGAGGTAGCGCAGCAGGTCCATACCGCCGGCACGGACGGCCCCGGCGCCCGGCAGGCCCGGGATGTGCCAGGGTGGCAGCGGGCGCTCGTGGCGGTGTCCGACCACGCGGTCGGGCGCGTCCGGGCGGCAGGTCGTGGTGCGCAGGCCCAGCGGTCGGCAGATGCGGTCGGCGAGGAGCGCCGGATAGTCGGTGGACGCGGCCTCGGCGAGCAGCCGGCCGAGAAGACCGGCGCCGTAGTTGGAGTAGGCGAACCGACTACCGGGCCGGTGGTGCAACGTCGTTCGGGCCAGAGCGGCCTGCAACTGCTCGTCCCGGAAGGTCGCGTAGGGGTTGCTGAACCAGGCCGGCAGGGCGCTCTTCAGCAGGCCCGGCGGCAGGCGGGGAAGCCCGGACGTGTGGGTGGCCAGGTGCAGGAGCCGGATGGGCCCGCCCTGCCGGACGGCCGGTGCCCGCCAGTTCCGGGGCAGGTACGGCTCCACCGGGTCGGCCGGGGCGAGTTCGCCGCGCGCGGTCATCGAGGCCAGCAGCAGAGCGGTGAACGTCTTGGAGACGGAGCCGAGTTCGAAGACGCTGTCCGGCGTGCAGGGCGCACCCCCGTGCGACAGCCGGCCGCGGGAGTGGACGGCCTGCCGCTCGCCCCAGGCGACGGCCAGGGTGACGGCGGTGGCGAACGGGGCGGCCGCCGCGACCAGCCGCTCCGCATCCTGCTCTCCCAACCCGCCGTAGCCCAACCCGCCGTAGCCCAACCCGCCGTAGCCGGAGCCGCCTCCGTCTGGTCCGCCTGACCTGCCCGACCCGGCTACGCCCAGGCGGAGTTCGAGCGAAACGACCGGCTCGCCGGCTGCGCCGGTGGCCCGGGGCTTCCCGGTCGGGCCGTCCACCTAGGCCGCCACGGCGGTGGCGCCGGACGCGCCGCCCAGCGCGCGGGCCAGGGTGATCGCGGCGGCGACCACGGTGACCACGGCGGTGTGTCCGTGGTCCGTCAGCAGCTGTTCCGGCTCGCCGGCGACCGGGTCGGCGTCCCGCGGCACCATGCCGTCGGGCCGCTGTGCGGCGGCCAGCGCCCGCCAGCCGGGGACGCCGGCCTCGGTCTCGCCGATGCACGCGGCGACGATGAGCAGTTCGCCGACCAGGTCCCACTGGCCGATCTCCTGCCAGACGTCCAGCCAGACCGGCAACCAGTCGCGCAGGTAGTCGCGCATCGGGGCGGGCAGGCCGTCCGGCCGGGCGCCCCAGTCGGTGAGGTGGAACACGGTGTGGGTGACGTCGTAGGCGGTCAGCCAGTCGATCATCCAGGGCTCGGGCGTGGCCCCCAGCCAGGTGGCGGCGGCGAGGGCCGACCAGTCCGCCTGCTGCTCCAGGCCCACCACCCGGCGGGCGTTGGCGACGGCCAGCCGCCGGTTGGGCAACATCTCCATGGCCCGCACCGCGCGGAGCCGGGCCAGTGAGTCCAGCAGTTCCTCCAGGGCCCGGTGGCGGTAGTCGGCCCGGGCGAAGTGGACGTAGACCTCCAGCGGGTCGGTCATCAGCGGGTAGCGCAACTGCCGCTCGTAGAGCAGGTCGCCGCCCCGCAGCTGCTCCCAGGCGAGGTCGAGCGTCTCGCGGGCGATCCGGCTGTCCTCGGCGCCCACGACGCCCTCGCGCAGCAGCAGGCCGGTCGCCAACGCGGCCTCCCCGAGAGGCTTGTAGACGTTGTCGGGGTCGGCCAGGTCGATGGTCGCGTCCTCGGGGAAGCGGCCGAGCCCGCTGCGGTAGCAGGAGTGCAGCCAGCGCAGCGCACCCGAGGAGACCTCTTGGGCGCTGCGCAGGACGGTCGTGTCGGTGGTGCCGGTCATACCGCCGCTCCGTTCGGCCGCAGTGCCAACAGGCCCTCGGCGATGGCGACTTCAAGTGCGATCCGGGCACTGCCGTCGCCGGCGGCGCGGACCCGGTCCAGGACGGGGGCGACCTCCAGGTGCTCCGGGGCGCCGTTCGCCACGGTCCAGGCCAGCCACCGGGCGATCCGGGCGGCGGTGCGGAGGTCGCGCCGCATCATCGAGCGGGCGGCTCCCCGGGCGAGGGCGAGGGCGTGGCGGCGGGCGAGGTCGTGGATCGGCCCGCCGAGGTCGGGCAGGGCCAGGGGCGAGAGCCGGGCCATCGCCACCGACCAGCGGGGCCAGCCGAGCAGGGCCGGTTCGGGCACGGGGGCCGGAGGCGGACCCGGTCGGGCCGCGGGCCGCGGGGCGGAGACGGGCTGACCGTCGGGGTGACCGCCCGAATGACCACCGAGGGCGAGCAGGTCGAGGGTGGCGCGGTCCCGCCAGGACGCCGCCGCCGCGCCGTCGGACGGATCGTCGGTCGTGCCGGGGGCTGGTGCGGGGAACGCCTCCAGGGCCAGCGCGACGGCGAGCGCGGTCGGCCGGTCGGGGAGGAGCCCGTGCAGCAGCCGCGGCGCGAACACGTCCGGCCCGAGCACCCGGACGGCAGCCAACTCGGCCCGGGACAACGGGCTTTCCAGGAGCGGCACGTCCGGAGAGGGGCTGTTCGGCGGGCCGTCCGGCGTACCGTCGCCGGGCCGGCCGGGCGAGGCCGGGCCCGCGGCGCCCCGGAGGGCGTCGAGGACCCGGCCCGCCACTCGCTCGACGGCCGCGGCGTACTCGTCACGGAGGGAAGTGTCGGCGAACGGCATGGGAACGAGGTTCTCCTGTCGTGGAGAGCCGGTGAGCCCGGCCGGTTACCGGGTCTTCTCCTTGGGCTGCTTCGGTGACAGCAGAAGGAGGGCGATCAGCACGCCCGAGGCTTCGGGCCGGTACGTGGGCGCGTCACTGACGGTCGCCTCGTCCTCCAGCATCAGCGTGCCGAGCACGTCGACCTCGGCCGGCGTGGCGAGCGGAGCCCGCGTGGTTCGGGTGGTCTGAGCAAGCATCGGCTGCCTCCTCATCGGGATTTCACCGCCTGGCCCGGCGGTGCCCCCTCGTCCGACGATACGGGTGCGAACTGTCCGGCGCAACGGGCGTACTCTGCGTGACCGATGGCACCGGGCGGACCTCGCTCCCGGATGCGCTCGGTGGCGAACGGCCCGTCCGTGCAGGGTCGGAGTGGCCCTCGACGCTCCGGTGCCGCGGGGCGGTACCCCTGGCCGCCGGCGAGTCGGTACGGTCGGGTGCATGACCACTGCCTTGATCACCGGCGCCACCGCCGGCATCGGAGCCGCGTTCGCCCGTCGGCTCGCCCGGAGCGGCTACCAGCTCGTCCTGGTGGCCCGGGACACCGGACGGCTGGAGAGCTCCGCCGCGGACCTGCACGACACGTACGGCATCGATGCCGAGGTGCTCACCGCCGATCTCGCCACCGAGGAGGGCATCGCGGCCGTGGAGGCGCGGCTGTCGGACACCGCCCGCCCGGTGGACCTGCTGGTGAACAACGCCGGCTTCGGCAACAAGGGCGCCTTCCTCACCGTCCCGCTCCAGGACGAGCTGGACATGCTGAAGGTCCACGTGGAGGCGATCCTCCGGCTGACCACGGCCGCTCTGCCGGGGATGCGCGAGCGGCGGCGCGGCGCGATCGTCAACGTCGCCTCGGTGGCGGCCTTCCTGCCGCGCGGGACGTACGGCGCGAGCAAGGCGTGGGTGGTGAGCTTCACCCAGGGCGTGATGCGCGATCTGGGCGGTACCGGCGTGCGGCTGATGGCGCTCTGCCCGGGCTTCACCCGGACCGAGTTCCACCAGCGGGCGGGCATGGGCACCGGCAACATCCCGTCCTGGGGTTGGCTGTCGGCCGAGCGGGTGGTCGAGGAGGCCATGCGGGACCTCGCCCGCGGCCGCTCGTTGTCCGTGCCGGGCAAGCGGTACAAGATCGCGGTGGCGGTCGCCCGCCTGCTGCCCTCCGGCAAGCTCGGCGGACTCTCCTCCAAGGCGGCGCGCACCTACCGGACCGACTGAGTCGGGAGGCGCTCGCGGCGGGCGGCGAGTCCCCGGGCCCCGGGGTCGCGCCGGCCTGCCGCCGGCCGCGAGCGCGACGGTGCGGCGGCCCCGGAGGGGAGCCGCCCGTGCGGCAGGCTCTGGCTGGCGACCCGGCGCCGGGAATAGAGCGAGCCTCACTATTAGCTTCGCTAACTATGAGCTATGCTCGCCATGCCGGTGTCCGCTGCACCGCCATGCCCGCCGCGCACCCGCGCGGTGCCATGCCCTCCGCGCGGGTGCGCGCTGCCGCGCCCGCCGCGCGCCGCCCGCGCGTCCGACCCTGGGAGGTCTGCCCTTGAGGCCCGACGGCATCCGATGGACCCCACCCGCCCGAGCCGCGGACGAGCCCCGCCCGCCGGCCCAGTGGCGCCGCATCCTCGCGCTGTTCCGCCCGTACACGGGCCGGCTCACCGCGGTCGGACTGCTGGTGGCGGCCTCCGCCGTGGTGTCGGTGATATCGCCGTTCCTGCTCAGGGCCGTCCTGGACACGGCCATCCCGCAGGGCCGCACCGGCCTGCTCAGCCTGCTCGCGCTCGGCATGATCGCCGCCGCCGTGGTGAACAGCATCTTCAACGTGCTGCAGACGCTGATCTCCACCACCGTCGGCCAGCGCGTCATGCACGACCTGCGCACCGCCGTCTACAGCCACCTCCAGCGGATGTCGCTGGCCTTCTTCACCCGCACCCGCACCGGCGAGGTGCAGTCCCGGATCGCCAACGACATCGGCGGCATGCAGTCCACCGTGACGTCGACGGCGACCTCGCTGGTCTCCAACTTCACCTCCGTCATCGCCTCCGTCGTGGCCATGGTCGCGCTGGACTGGCGGCTCACCGTCGTCTCGCTGCTGCTCCTGCCCGTGTTCGTCTGGATCAGCCGGCGGGTCGGCAACGAGCGGAAGAAGATCACCACCGAGCGGCAGAAGCAGCTCGCCGCGATGAGCTCGGCGGTGCAGGAGTCCCTCTCGGTCAGCGGCATCCTGCTCGGCCGCACCATGGGCCGCTCGGACTCACTGGCCGCGGAGTTCACCGGCCAGTCCGACCAGCTGGCCGAGCTGGAGGTGCGCGCCAGCATGGCGGGGCGGTGGCGGATGAACACCATCCAGATCGTGATGGCCGCGATGCCCGCGGTGATCTACTGGGCGGCCGGCCTGGCCGCGGCCGGCGGCTCGCCGATCGTCTCGGTCGGCACCCTGGTCGCCTTCGTCTCGCTCCAGCAGGGCCTGTTCCGCCCCACCGTCAGCCTGCTCTCCACGGGTGTGCAGGTGCAGACGTCGCTGGCCCTGTTCCACCGCATCTTCGAGTATCTGGACCTGCCGGTCGAGATCGCGGAGCCGGAGCGACCGGTCGAGCTGGAGCGGATCACCGGCGAGGTCCGCTTCGAGGGCGTCGACTTCCGCTACGACCCGGACCAGGAGCGGCCGACCCTCTCCGGGGTCGAGCTCGAGGTTCCGGCCGGGAGCTCGCTCGCCGTCGTCGGCGAGACCGGCTCGGGCAAGACCACGCTCAGCTACCTGGTGCCCCGCCTCTACGACGTCACCGGGGGCCGGGTCACCATCGACGGCGTCGACGTCCGCGAGCTCTCCTTCGACTCGCTGTCCCGGGCGGTCGGCGTGGTCTCCCAGGAGACCTACCTCTTCCACGCCTCGGTCGCCGACAACCTGCGCTTCGCCAAGCCGGACGCCACCGACGCCGAACTGGTCGCCGCGGCCGAGGCCGCGCAGATCCACGACACCATCGCCGGGCTGCCGGACGGCTACGACACCCTGGTCGGCGAGCGGGGCTACCGCTTCTCGGGAGGGGAGAAGCAGCGGCTCGCGCTCGCCCGGACCATCCTGCGCAACCCGCCGGTGCTGATCCTGGACGAGGCCACCAGCGCCCTCGACAACCGGACCGAACGCGCCGTCCAGCAGGCCATCGACACGCTGGCGGCGGGGCGGACCACCATCACCATCGCCCACCGGCTCTCGACCGTCCGGTCCGCCGACCAGATCGTCGTCCTGGATCGCGGCGAGGTGGTCGAGCGGGGCACCCACGACCGGCTGGTCGAGGCCGACGGCCGGTACGCGGCGCTGCTGCGGCGCGAGGTGCCGGCCGCCCAGCTCGGCCGGGTCTGAGCGGCCGCGGGCCCGGGCCGCGGACGGGCTCGGCCCGGGCGGCGGGGCTTCAGGCGGCGGGGCTCAGGCGGCCGGCGGGCCGGGGCCGGTCCGAGGGCCCCGCCCGCGGACGGGCTCAGGCCGCCTTGGGGATCTCGTTGTAGCTCTCCACGACCTCCTGGCCGGACAGCTGCTGGATCGCCCGCATCACCTCGTCGGTGACCTGCCGGCGGGCCTTGAGCGAGCGGGCCTGGCCGTGCAGCTCGTCGAAGTGCAGCGGCTCGCCGAAACGGACCGTCACCTTCCTGATCCGGGGGACGCGCTTGCCGATCGGCAGGATCTGCTCCGGGCCCTCCAGTGCCACCGGTACCACCGGGACGCCCGCGGTCAGGGCCAGCCAGGCCACACCGGTCTTGCCCCGGTAGAGGCGGCCGTCGAGCGAGCGGGTGCCCTCGGGGTAGATGCCGAAGGCCTTGCCGTCCTCCAGGATCGCCAGCGCCGACTCCAGCGAGGCCTGGGCCGAGCGGTAGGTGCCGCGCTCGACCGGCACCGCGCCGATCGCCTCGAAGAAGCCCTTGGAGAGCGCGCCCTTCATGCCGGCGCCGGTGAAGTACTCGGCCTTGGCCAGGAAGTGCACCCGGCGCGGCGCGGTCAGCGGGATCACCACGCTGTCGATGAAGGAGAGGTGGTTGCTGGCCAGGATGACGCCGCCCTTGCGCGGCACGTTCTCCAGGCCCTCGATGTTCGGCCGCCAGATCCCCCGCGCGAGCGGTTTCAGCACCAGCTTGGTGACGAGATCGAGCATGGTCCCTCCCAGGACGTGCACGCCCGAGGGGAGCCCGGGCCTGAACGGTCGACGATCGGCGGTCGTCCCCGGCCGGGCCGGGAATCAGACCCGCAGACTACGACACCCACCCCCGAACCCGTCCACTCCCGGCAGCCGTGGCGCTCACCACGGCCGGGTAGGGTACGGCCGTCGTAGAGAAACGCACTCCAGCAGGTCTTCTCGATCAGCAGGTCGTTCCGATCGGCGGATCTTCGTGATCGGAGCACCGCCCGAAGGGCGGACCAGCCGATCGGTCGACCGGCGGACAGGCGTTTCAGCAGTTTCAGAAGCTCACCAGCTTCCAGTTCCCTCAGGAGGGGTCCCATGGCAGACGTCGACAACATCCGCGCGGCCTTCGACAAGTTCGACGTGAACGGCGACGGCCGGATCACCGCCGCCGAGTACGCCCAGGTCGCGCGCGAGCTCGGCGACCTGACCACGACGATCTCGGTGGCCGAGGCCATCATCAAGCAGATGGACACCAACCACGACGGTGAGCTCACCTTCGACGAGTTCCTGGCCGCCCGCCAGGGCTGAGGCCGGCCCGGCCGGGCCCCGGGGCGACCCGGGGCCCGCCGCTCGGCTCCGGGCCCGCCGTCAGCCGCGGGCCCGCCGCCCGGCCCCGGGCCCGCCGTTCAGTCCTTGACGGGGAACACCCGGCGGACCACCCGCTCGGCGGCCCCGCCGTCGTCCCACGGGCAGAACCGCTCCCGGAACTTCGCCCGCGCCCCCGGCTCCGGGTCGCCCGCCAGCAGCGCCGCCGCCAGCCCGTCCGCGTCCACCGTCACCGCACCCGGCGGCTCGGCGAACAGGTCGAAGTAGACGCCGCGGTTCCGCTTGTACTCCTCCCAGTCCGGCGCGAACACCACGATCGGCCGGTCCAGCACGGCGAAGTCGAACATCATCGACGAGTAGTCCGTGACCAGCACGTCCGCCGCCAGGTAGAGGTCCTCCACGGTCGGGTGCGCGGAGACGTCCAGGATCTCGGCCGCGCCCTCGCCCGCCGCCAGGTCACCCGGGCCGCCGGTGTGGAAGTAGTGGGTGCGCACCAGCAGCGTGAAACCGGGGCCCAGCCTCCGCGCCAGCTCGCGCACGTCCAGCAGGGGCACGTAGCCGCCCTGGCCCTCGCGGTGCGTGGGCGCGTACAGCACGGCGGTGCGCCCGGGAGCCAGCCCGAACCGCTCGCGCATCGCGGCCACCTCGGCCGGCCCGGCGTTCGCCAGCCGGTCGTTGCGCGGGTAGCCGGTGTCCAGCATCTCGTACCGGCCCGGGAAGGCGCGGGCGAAGTGCTCGCTGGTGTGGGGATTGGACGAGACCAGGAAGTCCCAGCGGTCGACGGCCTCCTGCAGCAGGTCGAAGTCCATCCCGTCGGCCGCCACCGGGTGGTCCTTCAGGTCCATGCCCATCGCCTTCAGCGGTGTGCCGTGCTGGGTCTGGACGTGCACCGTGCCGGGCCGCTTGACCATGGTCCGGGGGAAGTTGACGTTGTTCACGAAGTACTTGGCGGTCGCCATCGCCTTCAGGTAGGCGGGGGTGTTGACGATCACGTACGGCACGCCGGCGGGCAGCGCGGCCGCCCGGGCGCGGTTCTCCACCACCCAGACGCCACGGACGTCCGGCGCCAGCTCCTTCGCCTTCTCGTAGATCGCCGCCGGGCTGCAGGCGTACCCGCGGTGCCAGTACGCCGCGTAGACCGCCAGGTGCTCGTCCAGCGGCAGCCGGCGGAAGGCGTTGTACGCGGTGAACCGGGCGCTGCTGCGGACCCCCTTCTTCACCGCGGGTGCCACGGCCCGCGCCCCGCGCTTGAGTTCGCGCGGCAGCCGCCCGGTGCGCCGCAGCTCCGCGTACGCGAGCCGGGCGCCGCGCGCGGCCAGCCGGTACTGCACGCCGCGCACCCCGCCGGGGAACCGGTAGCCGGCCGGGCGGTGGCGGGCGAAGTGCTCGGAGATCCGGCGGAAGAAGTCCTTGCGCCGGTCCGCCGGGACCAGCCCGGGGGTGTCGTAGACGTTGAGCGCCTGCCGGACGGTGCGGTCGAAGACCAGGGTGCGCAGCGACTCCGGCACGGGGCGGCCGGGCCGGTCCGGGCGGTCCAGGAAGGCGAAGATCGCGTCGTACTGGGCGAACGCGTCCGCGTGCCTGGGGGAGGCGGTGGAGGTGATCGCGCCGGCCCGGCCGCGCCGGTAGAAGTAGCAGGGCCGGTCGAGGTAGCGCAGCCGCTCGGCGGCCAGCAGCGCCGGGTAGGTGACCGAGATGTCCTCGTAGAAGCCGCGCCCGAAGGAGACGCCGAGACCGAGCAGGAACTCGCGGCGGAACACCTTGTTCCACACCGACATCACGGTCTGGAACAGCGCCGGGTGCTCGGCCAGGGTGGCGCCCTCGACCAGCGGGGAGCCGACCAGCACGTGGCGCCAGGGGTTGGGCTCGGTCCCGCCGTCCGGGTAGGCGTGGACGAAGTCGGTGAGCAGGACGTCGGTCGGCCGGTCGCGCTTCGACTCCCGGTCGAGCTCGTCGACGAGCGCGGAGACGGTGCCGTCCGGCAGCCAGTCGTCGCTGTCGACGAACCAGACGTACTCGCCGCGCACCTCGGGCAGCGCGGCCGTCCGGGCACCCCCGAGGCCCTGGTTCTCGGTGAGGTGCAGCACGCGCAGCCGGCGGTCGCGGGCGGCGTACTCGTCCAGGATCTCGCCGCAGCGGTCCGGGGAGCGGTCGTCCACCGCGATCACCTCGAAGCGGGACTCCCCGGCGGGAGTGGCTTCCAGGATCGAGTCGAGGCAGCGGGGCAGGTAGCGCTCCACTCCGTGGACCGGGAGCACGATGCTGAGGAGGACTGGCACGCTGGCCGAGTCTAGCGAGCGCGGTCGGCGGCGGATCCGTGCGGGGCGCCCCGTGGCGCGCGGGGGGAGGAGAGCGGTGCTCCCGGAGCCGGAACCGCCGGTGCCGGGCCCCGTGCGGGGCGGCACCGGCAGCCAGGTGGCGGCCCGGCCGACCCTCTACGGCCGGCCGCCTGTCCGAAACCTCCCGAACCTGGCCACCGCAGCGTCGAGGCGGCCGGCAGTGGCTCGGGGGAGCCGGAGATCTTCATCTGTCGAACACGCGACTGGGTGCGGGCGGTGCGAGCTCGCGCCCGCGCATGTCGATGAAGATATTGCTTGGAGCTTCGAGCCGAGTCAATCCCGCGATTGTGTTCACTTCCTGAAGTGATAGTCGTATCGCGTGACGCCGCGAGCGGGGCTGGCGGTCGAGCGAGCACGCGGTCGCAGCGCGTAGCGGCCCCGTGCTCGGGGTGCGCCCGGCGCTCGTCTGCTGCGCCGCCCGCCCGGGGACTGTGTGCCATGACTGTCGGTGACCCTGTACGCCCGGCGCGTGCCTCTCGGGCAGGCGCCGGGCCGGTGCCTCCGTCGCTCCGGTGACGGGCGGCGGGTCGTGCACCATCATTGATGCCTAGTCGTGACCGGACGGGTGGCCCCTGGTGCGTCGTCAGTTGACGCCGCACGGTACGGTGGCAGCACACCAGGACGGTTGCGCGAAGGCCGTCTGTCACGGATAGTCTTCGCCTCACGGCCCTGGCGCCTCGTAGGGGTGGGAATACTGATGGAACACATGCAAGTGCGGACTCGGCCCCGCGTGCCGGCGGTCCAGTGCGGCGTCGGCGCGACCGGCCGCCGGATCGAGCGACACCTGGCTGTGCTCGGCGCGCCCGCACTCCCGGCGGTGGACACCGCCGAGGCGCTCGGGCTGATAAGGGAGCTGACGCCGCGCGGCGCCGGTGCCCCGACCGCGCCGCGCCGCCACGTGCGGGTGTCGCTGCTGGCGCCGCTGCGCCGGCTGCGCCGGAGCCTCTTCGGCGGCCGCGGCTGAGACCGGCCGGCGCCGCCGCGACGAGCGGCATCCGACCCGACGGGCCTCAACGGCCCCTCGGGTCTTCGGCGTACCCGGACCCGTGCCACCGGCGCCACGGGAGGACGGTCCAGCGCTGACGTGCGGCTGCCGCGGAGCGGGCCGGAACGGCTCGGGCCCGGGAAGGTCTGAACCTCTCAGCCTACGACACCTTGCCTCCTTGGCAAGGAGAGTCGGCGAGCCGGGACGGAGAGCCACCGCGGCTGGGCGAGGATGAGCCCATGGCGGACAACATCCACTCCACCCCCTTCCACTCCACCACGTTCGAGATCACCACGGGCAGCCACGAGGTGGCACTCGACATCACCGACCGGTGCGCCGCGTTCCTCGACGAACGGGCCGCCGGGCGCGACGGGCTGCTCAACGTCTTCGTGCCGCACGCCACGGCCGGCATCGCCGTCCTGGAGACCGGTTCGGGCAGCGACGACGACCTCCTCGCCACCCTCCGCGAGCTCCTGCCCGCCGACGACCGCTGGCGCCACCGGCACGGCAGCCCCGGCCACGGCCGCGACCACGTCCTCCCCGGCCTGGTGGCGCCGCACGCCACGCTGCCGGTGATCGGCGGCCAACTCGCTCTCGGCGTCTGGCAGTCGGTGGTCCTGGTCGACACCAACGGGGACAACCCGCGCAGGACGGTCCGGCTGTCATTCCTCGGTTGATCCGGCGGCCGGACACGACTCCCTCCCTGCGCCGCCGTCCCTGCGCCGCCGTCCCTGCGCCGCCGTCCCCGCGCCGCCTTCCTACGCGTGACCGTCGGCAGCGCGGGCGCCGGCCGCAGGGGCAGTAGGGGCGGCGCCGCCGCCCGCGACGGCTGCGGCCACCGCGGTGAGATAGCCCTCGATCGCCAGGTACTGGCAGAGCACCGACACCGGGCGGCCGAGCCGCGCGTACCAGGCGGCGAGCCGGGCGAAGGCCGTCACCTCGAACCAGACCTCGCCGTCGGCGTCCATGCTGACCAGGAACGCCTCCTCGCCGCACTCCGGGTGGCCGGGCAGCGTCCCGTACCCGAAACCGATCCGGTCCGGCTCGTCCACCGTCCACACCACCCGGCAGGGGATCACCAGCCGGGGCCGGCGCAGTCGGGGCAGGGCCAGCCGCAGCAGGACGGTCGCGCCCTCCTCGGCCGGGGCGTAGGGGTGGACGGCGAAGCCGGTGCCGAGCTGGCAGCCCCAGCCGAGGACGTACCGGCCGGCCCGCTCCAGCACCTCGGGCCCGTGTCCGAGGTGGACGCGCCGCCGCAGGTGCGCGTACCCGGCGGGGAGCCGGGCGTCCAGGGTGGCGCCCACCTCGGGGTAGTTGGGGGCGGCGGCCCGGGCGGCGGTGAGGCGTCGGAGCAGGGTGGCGGACACCCGGCCACCGTACCCGCGGCCGACGCCCGGCCGGCGCCGGGGTGCCGGGCCGCCGCCGGGCGGCGGCCCGGGGGCCTGCCGGGCGTCGGCCGCGGGTACGGGCGAGCCTTGATTCCGGCCGGGCGGCGGAGTAGGAAGGCGTCATGAGCGAAGCGGCAGCGGAGACCGGCGACGACGGCGCGATCTGCGCCCTCGGCCCCGACGCGGCCGAGGCCGCGGTGGCGGCGCCGGCCCGCGACCCCGACCCGACCGGTCCACGTGCCGACTGCGTGCTCTGCGGCGAGCCCACCGAACTGCCCGCCGACCACCCGGGCAGCACCCTCTGCCCCGTCTGTGCCTGGCAGCAGGCCCAGCGGATCGCCTGCTCCGGCTGACCGCCGGTCCCCGTCCGCTCGACCGCCCGGTCCTGCCGACCCGCCGACCCGCCGACCGAGCCTTCGGCCGTGTACCCGTTCCACCCCGCGACCACCCGCCGGCCGGCCGATCACCCGCGACCGGCTGACGCGTGACGGGCCCGGGCCCGGCCCGGGCCCCGCCAGGCCCTCGGACGCCGTCCCGTCCGGGGGCCTCGGGCGCCCTCCCCGTTCTCCGTGCGCTGCCGCGGCTCTCCCGCCCCGTCAGCACCGCCCGGCGGTCCCGGCGCGTCAGGCGTCCTCCCGCCCGGCCAGGGCGAGCGTGGAGCCGTGCCGGCCCTTGCGGACCAGCAGCTGCGCCGGGATCCGGCTCCGCAGGTCGGCGACGTGGCTGACGATGCCGACCGCGCGGTCCCGCTCCCGCAGGCCGTCGAGGACGTCCATGACCTCCTCCAGCGTGTGCTCGTCCAGCGTGCCGAAGCCCTCGTCGATGAAGAGCGTGTCGAGCGGCATGCCGCCGGCCTCGTCCGTGACCACGTCGGCCAGCCCCAGGGCCAGGGCGAGCGAGGCGAAGAAGCTCTCGCCGCCGGAGAGCGTCGCGGTGTCCCGCTCGGTACCGGTCCAGGCGTCCACCACGCGCAGCGCCAGCCCCGAGCGTCTGTTGCCGCTGCCCCGGTCGTCGCTGTGGACGAGCGTGTACCGGCCGCCCGACATCCGCACCAGGCGGTCGCTGGCCGCCGCCGCAACCTGCTCCAGCCGTGCCGCCAGCACGTACGACTCCAGGCGCATCCGGAGCCGGTTCTCCGCCGACGTCCCGGCGGCCAGCGCGGCGAGCCGGTTGATCCGGCCGTACCGCGCCAGGGTCGGCGCCAGCGACGCCGCCAGCTCGGCCAGCTCCCGGCCGATCCCGGCGAGCGCCGCGCAGCGTTCGCGCGCCACCTGCTGCGCGGCGTGTGCCCCGCGCAGGCGGTCGACCGCCGTCCGGAGCCGGCTCCGGGCACCGGGCACGTCGGCCGGCGGGCCGGCCGCCGCCGCGGCCAGACCCGGCTCGGCGAGCAGCCGCTCGACCGCCGCCAGCTCCGAGCGGTACCGCGCCAGCCGACCCTCCAACCGCTCGCGCTGCTCCCGGGGGAGCAGGACGGCCGCGGCCTCCGCCGGGCTCGGGAACCCGGCGTCCGCCGCCGTGCGGGCCAGCTCGTCATCGGCCTCCTTCAGCCGCCGGGCCGCGTCCGCACCGGCGCGGGCGGCCGCGGCGAGCGCGGCGACGCCGTCGGCGAGGCGGACCAGGCCCGTGGCGCGTGCGGCCACCGAGGGGGCGCCGTCGCGGGCTTCGGCGACCCGCCTGGTCAGCTCCTCCCGCTCGGCGGCGAGCAGCTGGATCCGGTCGGTCAGCACGGCCGTGCGCTCGCCGGCGTCGCGCACCGCGGCGAGCCGGCGGGCCTGCTCCTGCGCCAGCCGCTCGATCCGCCGGGTGGCCGCCCCCAACCCCTCCGCGACGCGCAGCGCCTCCCGGCGCTCCCGCTCCGCCTCGGCGAGCGCCGCGGCCAGCGCCTCCGCGCTCTCCGGGCCGGCCGCACCCGCGGCGGCGGCCTCGCGGACCTGCAGGTCGGCCAGCTCGCGCTCGGCGGCCCCGGCCCGCTGCTCGGCCGCGGCCTGGGCGGCCAGGGCGCGTTCCTCGTCCTCCGCGCCGACCTGGTCGTCGGAGGGGAGGGCCGGCTCCGGGTGCTCGGGCGAACCGCAGACCCGGCACGCCTCGCCGGCCCGCAGCTGGGCCGCAAGTTCGGCGGCCATGCCGGTGAGCCGGCGCTCGCGCACGTCCTGGCTGTGCTTGCGGGCGTCCAGCGCCTCGGCGCGCAGCGCGAGCGCGCGCGGCTCGGCGGCCGCGATCTCCGCACGCAGGCCGTCCCGGCGGCGGGCGGCTTCCAGCCGCTCCGTCACCTCGGCCCGCCGGGCGTCCAGCTGCTCGACCAGGGCGCCGGCCGCGCGGGCGGCCGTCTGCTCCTCCTGGAGCGCGGCCAGCCGGTCGTCGAAGTCGGCCAGCCAGTCGGCCGCCTCCTCGGCCAGCTCCTCGGCCCGGCGGCGCTCCCCGTCGAGCGATTCCTGCTCGCGGACCAGCTCCCCGCACCGGCGCTCCTCGGCCTGGGCCGCCTCCAGCCGGACCGCCGCGGCCCGCAGCCGCTGCTCGGCCGCGGTCAGCTCCGCGGTCTCCGCGCGGGCCAGCAGCGGGCCCTCGCCGGGAGCGCTGGCCAGCGCGGCCCGCCGGCGGCGCTCCTCCTCGTGCGCCTCGCGGTGCGCGTCGGCGGCGGCCGTCCGCAGGTGCAGCACCGCCTCCACGCCGACGGCGGACTGCGCCTCGGCCAGCCGGAGCCGGTCGCGCTCCATGGCCGGGCCGGCCTCGGCGAGCCGGGCCGCCTCCTGCGCCGCCGCCTGGTGGCGGCGCTGGAGGCCGGCCAGCTCCTCGGCGTCGGCCACGGCCTGCTGGGCCCGCCGGTGCTCGGCCTCCGCACCGGACAGCGCGGCGTCGGCGACGGCCAGCTGCTCGGCGGCGCCGCTGCGCAGGATCGCGGCCCAACCGAGCACGCCGTCGGTGAGATCGGCGGCGCCGTGCGCCGGCTCGTCCTCCGCCGGCACCCAGGCGGCGGCCGGCTCGGCCTGCGGGCCGGCCGCCTGCTCGGCCTTGCTCGCCAAGTCCCGCAGCCTGCGCCGCCCGGCCTGGACCGCGGCCTCCTGGGCCCGGCGCTGCTCGGCGAGCCAGGACTCGACGTGCTGGAACCGCTCGGTGTCGAACAGCCGCCGCAGCAGCTTGCCGCGCTCCTCCGAGTCGCCCTTCAGGAAGCGCGCGAAGTCGCCCTGCGGGAGCAGCACGACCTGGCAGAACTGGTCCCGGCTCATCCCGATCAGCCGGTGGATCTCCTCGCCGGCCTCCTGGTGCGACTTGCTGACCGCCCGCCAGCCCGGCGTGCCGTCGCCGCTGTCCGCGGACCACTCGCGGAGCAGGGTCTGGGCCCGCTCGACGGTCGTCCCCTTGCCGACCTTCTTCGGCCGCAGCTGCTCCGGGAGCCGGGTGATCTCCAGCCGCCGCCCGCCGAGCGTCAGCTCCAGCCGGACCTCGGTGAGCCGCCGCGGGTCGGCGTGGTCGCTGCGCAGCCGGTTGGCCCGGCGGGTGCCGGGGGTCTCGCCGTACAGGGCGAAGCAGACGGCGTCCAGCACGCTGCTCTTGCCCGCGCCGGTGGCGCCGCGCAGGAGGAACAGGCCGCCGGCGGCGAGCGCGTCGAAGTCGACCGTCTCGGAGCCCGCGAACGGACCGAACGCGGTGACGGTGAGCCGGTGGAGCCTCATCGGGGCAGGTCCGCCTTCCGGTCGCCGGTCTGCCGGACGGTCTCGAAGCCCTCGCGCAGCCAGTCCAGCTCGTCCGGGTCCGGCTCGGCTCCGGGGCGGACGTGCCGCAGGAAGCCCTCGGCGATCTCCAGGTCGGCGCGGCCGCTGACCCGGGCCGCGTACGACTGCGACGGCACCGCCGGGCTTTCCTCCGGGTCGAAGAGCAGCTGCAGGGTGTGCGGGAAGCGGCGGCGCAACTGCTCCATCGGCTCGCCCGGGCGGACCGGGTCGGTCAGCGTCGCCTGCACCCAGGACCGCTCGTGCGCCGCGTACTCCTCGCCGGTGAGCAGCTCGTCGAGCCGGCCGCGCAGACAGGCGAGCGGGCGCGGCTGCGGGCAGTCGACCCGCTCGGCGGCGACCGTGCCGTCGGCGGCGAGGTCGACCAGCCACATCGTCTTGCGCTGCCGGGCCTCGGAGAAGGAGTAGGCGAGCGGCGAGCCGCTGTAGCGCAGGTGCGGGGCGAGCGTCTGGCAGCCGTGCAGGTGGCCGAGCGCCGCGTAGTGCACTCCGTCGAAGACCGCCGCGGGCACCGCGGCGACGCCGCCGACGGCGATGTCCCGCTCGCTGTCGCTGGGCGCGCCGCCGGTGACGAAGGCGTGGGCCAGGACCACCGCGCGGGTACCCGCGGGGCGGGCCGCGAGGTCGGCCCGGACCCGGTCCATCGCCGCGCCGAGGACGGCCGCGTGGCCGCCCCGTTCCAGCCCGAACCGCTCGCGGACCAGCGTCGGCTCCAGGTAGGGCAGCCCGTAGACGGCGACCGGCCCGTGCTCGTCGGCGAGCAGGATGGGCGCCGCGCACTCGCCCGGGTCGGTCCGCAGGTGGATCCCGGCCCGGCCGATCAGGCCGGCGCCCACGCCGAGCCGGCGGGCCGAGTCGTGGTTGCCGCTGATGAACACCGTCGGCACGCCGAGCGCGGCCAGCCGGTGCAGCACGTCGTCGAAGAGCGCGACCGCGTCCAGGCCCGGCAGCGCCCGGTCGTAGACGTCGCCGGCGACCAGCACGGCGTCCACGCGCTCGGACTCGACCACCGCCACCAGGTGGTCGAGGAAGGCGCGCTGGGCGTCGTGGAGGCTCTCCCGGTGGAAGGAGCGCCCGAGGTGCCAGTCGGAGGTATGCAGCAGCCGCATGGTCACCGACCCTAACGCCCGGCACTGACAACGCGGCCGGAACAACGGGCCCGGGCGCCCCGGGGGTGCGCGGCCGGGGGTGCGTTCCGTCACGCGGCGACTGGCCGGTGACGGTGTGCACGCTCCTGCCGTCGGTGCGGTGCGGTGCGGTGCGGGGCTCGGGGCTCGGGCGCGTCGACGGCCCGGTCGGCCGCGCGGGCGGCTCCGCCGGCGGTGACCCGGGGTGGATTGTCAGTGACGGTGTGTACGGTCGCGATCGCCGGTGCGGCCCGGGAGGTCTCGGGCCTCGGAGCGGAGCGGGCCGGCCACGACTTGACGGGAGGGTGTATGTCCGTGCAGTTCAAGCAGGTGTTGTCGCGGGTTCGTGCGGGTCGGGCGGCCGCGGCGGGGGCGGGTGCCGGCGCCGCTGCCGCGGAGGGCGCCGGTGCGCGGGCGGCGGCGCCGCGCCCGGGGGTCCGGCTCGCCTCCCGTCGGCCCCGCGCCGGCGGGCCGCCCGGTGGCGGCCCCGCGGGCGGGCCCTCGGGCGGCCCGCCGGGCGGCGGGTGGAGCGGCTTCCGGATGCCGGGCGGGCCCGGCGGCCGTCCGCGCCCGCGGGGTCGGGCGCGCGGGGCGCCGCCGCCGCAGCCGGTGGCGCTCGGGGTGGCCGTCCGTGCGGCCGACTTCGACGGCCTGGCCCGGCACGGCCTGTTCGGCGCGCTCGGCTTCCGGGAGTACCTGCGGCGGACGGAGTCCCAGCTCAGGGCGTTGCGGGCGGCGGGGCTGGAGGTGCACCTGCGGGTGCTCGACCCGCCCGACTTCGAGGACTACTGCGAGGCCTTCGGGTTCGATCCCGCGGGCGCCGCGGGGCGCGTCGCCTACGCGGCGGATCCGGAGCTGGCGGGGGAGCCGTTCGTCTACGCCGGGGAGCGGCTGACCGACCTGCTGCCCGTCCTGCTGGACGACCACCGGGCCCGGGTGCGGATCACCGTGGCCGGCGGCGCGCTGGTGGCGGCGGTCGGCGACGGCCCGCTCGGACAGCCGCGGCTGGTGGCCGTGATGACGTACGTGGCGGCGGTCTGGCTGACGCTGACCGACGGCGCGGGCGAGGGCCGCCACCTGTTCACGCTGCGCTGCCACGGCCCGGAGGACGGCGAGGAGCTCACCGCGGCGGCGGACGTCCGGGTCGCGGGCGGCCGCCCGTTCGGCGAGGGCCGGGACGTCGAGGCCTTCTGCGTCACGCTGGCGGCGGGGGCGGCCGCCGGTGGTGAGGGTGCGCTGCTGCTGCACGGGGACCCGGCCGCGCCCGGCGGCCAGGTGATCCGGGGCTGGGCCCTCGGGCGGGGCCGACTGCGACCGATGACCGCCCAGGAGGTCTTCGACGCGCTCGACGACGACGTCGGCCGTGGCCTGCCCCACCCTCCGGGCGCGGTGCCGCTGCCGGGATTCGCCCTCCCCGACCCTCCGCCGGTCCGGTCGCCGCGGTCCGGCCGGGGGCCCTCCGCCGGGCCGTCGGACCCCGCCCCGCCGGGGGCCGAAGGCCCGGACCGGGAGGGCGGTGGGCCCCTGGTCTGACCAGGCAACTCGCGGCCGGGTGTCCACCAAGCGGCGCTGGGGACTGTTCATCGACCGCCTGTTCGGGGAAGATTTCGGGGAAGATCAACAGGTAGGAGCGTACGGCCCCCCAGCCGGCGCTCCTGCCGCTCCGCCCCGAACCGTGCACCGCAGGCCCTCCCCGCGCACCGCCGGTCCGGCGAGCCCGACACCGAGAGGGGGGACGCATGAGCCGGATCGAGTACAGCGCCGAGATCGCCGAGCTGCTCGGCAAGGTGCGCCGGCGTCCCACCGCGGGCTGGCCTTGGCGACCCGGCGAGCCCGTGCCCGCCGGGCTGCCGGTGAAGCAGTCGTGGGGTTGGCTGTTCGCGCCCGACGGTCGGGTGCTGACCCTGGTCAACCCCAGGGACGGCATCGTCTCCCTCCCCGGCGGCTCGCTGGAACCGGAGGACGGCGGCGACCCCGGTGCCGCACTGGCCCGTGAGGCGGCCGAGGAGGCCCAGGCGTCGATCGGCACGCCCCACTACCTCGGCTACCTCTACGACCGGGTGGGGTCGGCCAACAACGGGCACGAGTGCGCCCGGGTGCGCATGGCCGCCGTCCTGCGCGCGGTCGGGCCGAGCGCGCCCGACCCGGCCTCGGGCCGGCACTACCGGCGGCTGCTGGTCGCACCCGGCCTCGCGGTCGAGCTGCTCGGCTGGGGCGCGCCCGGCCTGCGGCAGGCCCGGGTGGCGGTGGCGACCGCCGTCCGGTGGCTCGGTGTGCCGGCGGCGGCCAACGAGGCGATCGAGGAGCTCCCGGTGGAGGGCTGCGAGGTGTTCCCCGGCGCGGACGCGAGCCCCACCGGCGCGAGTGCCGCCCACCCCGCCGGGGACTGACCGGGAGTCGGCTTCCGCCCGACCGGCGACCGATGCCGTGGCGGGGGGATCGGCCTGCTGCTGCCCCCGCCCGAACCCGGCGGCCTGCCGTTCCCGGCAGCCTTCCCGCCATCCTTCACGGGGCCCTTCACGGGGCCCTTCACGGGGCCCTTCACGGCGACATCCCGGCGCCCGGCCGTTCGGCGACCCGCAGGGCGGACCGCCGAACGGGTGAGCCGTGGGGCCCGCGCCGAGCGCACCGCCGCGGCGTGACCAGCGCACTTCACCGCGCCTGCAAGGAAGTTCACTCCACGGTTGCCGGACGGACCGTCAATTGCCCTGGCATGAGCACTTCCCGCGATACCTACTGCCTGGTATCAAATCTGTGACTCACGTCACTCCCTGGAGGTGTCATGCCGCGCCCCACCCGTGCCATGTCCGTTGCCGCCCTCACGGCTCTCCTCACCCTCACGACCCTCTCCACCGCCGGCTCCGCGAGCGCAGCCGGCGTCAACTACGCCGCCCTGGGGGACTCCTACGCCTCCGGTCTCGGCGCCGGCAGCTACACCGCCGAGAGCGGGAGCTGCAAGCGGAGCACCAACGCCTACGCCTACCTCTGGAAGAACGCCCACGCGCCGTCGTCCTTCGCGTTCGCCGCCTGCTCCGGCGCGCGCACCGACGACGTGATCAACAACCAGCTCTCGGTCCTCAACTCCTCCACCACGCTGGTCAGCATCAGCGTCGGCGGCAACGACGCCGGCTTCGCGAGCACCATGCAGACCTGCGTGCTGGACTCGGACAGCGCCTGCATCAACGCGGTCGAGGCGGCGAAGGCCTACGCCAACGACACCCTGCCCGGCAAGCTCGACCAGGTCTACGCGGCGATCCACGCCAAGGCCCCCAACGCCCGCGTGGTCGTGCTCGGCTACCCCCACCTCTACAAGATCGGCGGCAGCTGCATCTTCGGCATCGGCGACACCAAGCGCAAGGCCATCAACAGCGCTGCCGACGTCCTCGACGGCGTGATCGCCAAGCGCGCCGCCAACGCGGGCTTCGCCTTCGGCGACGTCAGAAACATCTTCACCGAGCACGAGATCTGCGGTTCCGCCACGACCTGGCTGAACAGCACCACGTTCCCGATCGAGGAGAGCTACCACCCGAAGGCCTCCGGCCACTCGGGCGGCTACCTCCCGGTCTTCTCGGCACAGGTCTGACGGGGTGCCGGCCCCGGCCGGCCCCCGCACAACCGCCGGGCGCCGCCCGCCTCGACGACGAGGCGGGCGGGGCCCGGCGTCGCGACCCGCAGGAGGAGATCCCGGACGCGCCCCGCAGGACCCGCGCCGAGGGTTCTGCCTCACCGCCTCAGCCCTTCCCCCCTCCTCGGTGCCTCAGCCCTTCACCTCCTCAACGCCTCGACACTTCACCCCTCTCAGCGCCTCGGCGGGAACGGGATGCCGGCGAGGACGGGCAGCAGTTCGGCCTCCTCCTGGTCGAGGTGCGCCTCCAGCTCGGCCGACATCAACGCCAGCTCGGCGCGGAACCGCGCCGGATCGGCCACGCCGATCCCGGAGAGCAGCGCCACCAGCCGGTCCCTGATCCGCCCCACCTCCCGGTGCTGTTCGCCCAGGCGTTCCAGGGCCGGACGCAGCTCCGGATGGCTCCGGGCCAGAGCGGGGAAGATCGCGGAGTCCTCGCCGGTGTGGTGGTGCGTCAGACCCTCGCAGAACGCGAGACAGTGCTGCCGCACCTGGAATCCGAGCCCGGGCGGGCGTCCGTCGCCCGCCGCCCCGGAGGCGAAGTGCGCCTCCGTCTCCTCCCGCACGTGCCGCAACTGCGCGCGCAGCCAGGTGTGGACCTGCACCACCTTGTCGGCGAGGTCGGCCACCGCGCGCGGCTCGGCCTCGGCGACGGCCTGCTCCAGCGCCACCACCGGCAGCACTCGTTCGCTGTGCGCCTGGTAGTCGCCGTAGCCGGGGGCGACCCGGACCACGGCTTCGAACAGCCGGTCGCGGCGCGCGCCCTCGGCCGGGACGGCGACGGATGCGAACACCTCCGTCCCGAGCTCCACCCGCACCACCGGGTGGGCGAGCAGGTTGCGGTACCACTGGGGGTGCTCCGGCGCTCCGGCCGCCGAGGCGACGACCAGCAGCAGCCCCTCCGCCCGGACGTAGCCGAGCGGCACGGTGTGCTCGCGGCCGGACCGTGCGCCGGTGGTGGTGAGCAGCAGGAGATCGCCGCCCTCGAACGGGCCGCCGACCTTCCCGCCGTTGGCGCGGAACTCCTCGATGACCGCTTGATTGAAAGACATGGGCATACGCCTGTGGGTTCTCCGAAACAGGGGGATGGGAGGGCCGCCGGCGGCGCTGCGCGAGTGCCCGGCCGCTGCGCAGCCGTGACCGCGCCGAGAGCTGACGGCGCGTACGGGTGAGCGGCAGGGTGCTCGGCGGCCGGTCATGCGCACCGGCGCAGGGAGCGCCGCGGCGGCCGCTGAGGTCAGATCAGGGGAGCGGAGTGAGTGCTCATCGCGCATCGTCCCTCTGTGAAGGTGCTCGCTCGGCCGTCGGCCGGCCCAGTTCTCTTTGGCCGACGCCGCGCTGCACGCCCTCATTAGAGCCACCCGGCCCGCGCCGTGTCAACGAGCCGGATCCCCCGGGTCGTCGTCCCCCCGGGAACGACGACCGGCAGGCCCGACGCGGCGGCTCCGCCGATCCCCCCGGGACCGGCGGAGCCGCCCCGGGCGGGTCAGTGCAGGTAGGAGGCCAGGCCGGCCGGCTGGAGGCCGGCCGCCTCCGCGGCGGAGAGGGCCCGCTGGAGATCGGCGGCGAGGGTGTCGGTCCAGTGCAGCAGGACGACGTCGCCGGGCGACAGGGTGCCCTCGTGCCAGACGTTGGAGGCGCCCCAGCTGAAGTCGGCGTTCGCGGTCAGGACGGTGCGGATGCCGCAGTTGGCGGCGGCCTGGAGGGTGTCGGCGTTCCAGGCGAAGTACGGCGGGCGGAAGACCGTCGGAGCGGCGCCGAACAGGCGGGTCAGCGAGTCCCGGGCGTCGCAGATCTCGACCTGCTGCTCGGCGAGCGGGAGCCTGGAGAGGTCCTGGTGGGAGACGCTGTGGTCCTGGACGGAGGAGCCGGGGACGGCGGTGACCCGGCGGAAGAAGCCGGGGTCGGCGGCGGCCGGCATCGGCAGCGGGAAGGCGGTGATCGGCAGCCTGTGGTCGGCGATGAACCTCTCCGCCTCGGGGGTGCGCTGCCAGCCGTCGTCGACGGTGAGGAAGACGACCCGGTCGCCCGTCGGCACCGAGCCGGCACCGGTCGCGGGTGTCGGAGCCGGACCGTCCACCCGGACGTCGTCGACGGCGAACGGGCCCTGCTGGTACCAGCCGTGGACGTACAGCCGGACGGTGCGGGCGTCCGGACCGGTGGTGAAGCGGGTGGTGAGCTGCTGCCAGCCGCCGTCCGTGCTCGCGGTCCAGGCGGGCGCGACGTCCCGGCCGGTGCCGGTGGCGCCCAGGTAGACGTAGGTGCCGCGGACCCAGGCCGAGGCGGTGTACGTGGTGTCGGGCCGGACGGAGACGGTCTGGGCGCACTCGCCGTTGGAGTCGTCGCTCGCCGGGGTCACGACGAGGGCGCTCCCACCGGAGTGCGGGGCCGTGGCCGTGACGGTCGCCTCGGTGGGGCCGCCGGTGCAACGCCAGCCGGGGATGCTGCCCCAGTCCGCCAGCGAGGAGGCGGGGATCTCGAACCCCGGGTTGGTGGCCAGATTGACGACGGAGGCAGTGGCGGTGGGCGCCGGGCCGGCGGAGGCGGGCGCGGCCAGGCCGCAGACGGCGAGCAGCGCGCCCGCCGCCAGTGCGGAGAACCGCACCGGGGCGCGCCGACGAGCCGGCGCAGCCGGGTCCGAAGTCGTGGACGGACCGGAAGACGTGGACGGGCGTGAAGACGTGGGCACGTGAGGACTCCTGCGTGGGGGAGTGGGGGGTGTGGGCGCGCCCCTGGGAAGGGCGCGTGGAACGGGGTGGAACGCTCCCCGAGGGGTGGGAGCCGTCGGCGTGCCGCACTCGGCCGAGGCAAAACAATGGACTGGACCACTCGGATCGTCAAGGGAACGGCGAATGAAGCGCGCACGGAACGGAACCGCACCGCGGACCCAAGTGCGCTACCCCCGAGGCGACACGACGGAGCGTCAGGGGCATGGCGACTGGCCGCCTCGCGACCTCCCCGTCAGGGCGCGTACAGCTCCTCGATGTCCTGCTCGTAGTGCGCCACGATGGCCGATCGCCGCAGCTTCAGGGAGGGCGTGAGCAGGCCCTGGTCCACGCCGAACTCCCGCGGCAGCAGCCGGAACGCCCGGATCGACTCGGCCCGTGAGACGGCGGTGTTGGCGGCTGCGACCGCCCGCTGGATCTCCGCGTGCAGCTCCTCGTCGGAGAGCGCCGCCCACGGGTCCAACTGACCCCGGCCGTGCGTCTTCAACCAGTGCGCCAGGGCCGCCGGGTCCAGCGTGATCAACGCGGCCACGTACGGGCGGTCGTCGCCGACGACCAGGCACTGGGAGACCAGCGGGTGCGCCTGGACCCGATCCTCCAGGGCGGTCGGCGCGAGGTTCTTGCCGCTGCTGGTGACGATGAGGTCCTTCTTGCGGCCGGTGATGGTCAGGTAGCCGTCCTCGTCGAGGCTGCCCAGGTCGCCGGTGCCGAACCAGCCGTCGAAGAGCGATTCCGCCGTGCAGCGCGGGTGGTTGAGGTACCCGCCGAAGACGCCGGCACCGCGCACCCAGACCTCGCCGTCGTCGGCGATCGCCACGGTGGCGCCGGGCACCGGCCGCCCCACCGTGCCCAGCTTCTGCCGCCCCGCCGGGTTGGCGGTGATCGCGGCGGACGTCTCGGTCAGGCCGTAGCCCTCGTACAGCTCGACACCGATGCCGGTGAAGAAGAGGCCCAACTCCCGGCCCAGCGAGGAGCCGCCGCACATCATCCCGCGGACCCGGCCGCCGAGGACGGCGCGCAGCCGCTGGTACACCGTCCGCTCGTAGGCGAGGTGGCGCAGCCGCAGCTTGGGGCCCGGGCCGGGGCCGCGGCCGAGGGCGCGTTGCTCGCGGGCGGTCGCCCACTCCACGGCCACCTGGCGGGCCTGCTCGAAGAGTTCGCCGCGCCCGGCTTCCTCGGCGGCCCGCCGGGCCTGGTTGAAGACCTTGTCGAGGACGTACGGGACCATGTGCAGGAAGGTCGGCCGGTAGGAGGCGAACGCGGGCAGCAGGGAGTCGGTGGAGACCTCGGCGACGTGGCCGATCCGGAAGCCGCCGCGCACCGCTGCGACCTGCACCATCCGGCCGTAGACGTGCGCGAGCGGGAGGAAGAGCAGGGTGGAGGGTTGGGGGCCGCCGGTGTCCCGGAAGACGTCGCCCCAGCCGTCCAGCAGGGCGTCGGCCGCGGTGGCCAGGTGGCCGTGGGTGAGCAGGCAGCCCTTCGGCCGGCCGGTGGTGCCGGAGGTGTAGACGACGGTGGCGACGTTCTCGGCGGTGACTCCGAGCCGCTGGCGGTGCACGAGCGAGTCGGGGACTCCGCGGCCGTCCTCGGTGATCGCGGCGATGCAGCCCCGGTCCAGCTGCCAGATGCCGGTGAGTTCGGGAAGTGCGTCGCAGACGGCGCCGACCGTCATGGCGTGGTCCTCGTCCTCGACCAGGCAGGCCACCGCCTGGGTCTCGGCCAGGATCCAGCGGACCTGCTCGGCCGAGGCCGTGGGGTAGACCGGGACGGGGATGGCGCCGACGGACCAGAGGGCGTAGTCGAACAGCGTCCACTCGTAGCGGGTCCGGGACATCAGCGCGACCCGGTCGCCGTACCGGACGCCCCGGGTGAGCAAGCCCTTGGCGAGCGCCATCACCTCGTCCCGGAAGGCGCCCGCGGTGACCTCCTGCCACTCCTCGCCGCTGCCGGACCGGCGGGCCAGCTGGACCAGACCGGGGGAGCGTTCGGCGGTGTCGTAGAGCGAGTCGGCCAGTCCGCCCCGGGCCGGGGGGCCGGCCGGTGCGGGGGAGGTGAACTCGCGCACTGTACCCCCGATCGCGTTCGCGGCCCCGGCCTGCCGGGCCCGTGCGGGCGTCCGGATCGGTGGCGCCCCGACCGGTCGGGCAGGTGGAGCGAAACTATCGGATAGCTCTGTCACTGCCCAGGGTTGTGACCGTGACGCGACGAGATCGGCACGTGCCCGTCGGGCGAGTGCCGTGGCGGCGTGGTGCGGGTGGATCGGACGAGGGGGCCATTCCGGGACGTCGGGGACGATCCGGACATGATCGCGGCGGGGTGGGGGAGAGGACGGGTTCGACCCTCGAACGAGTGGTCAGGGCGTAGTAGGCTCTCGCAGACCCGAGGCCGGGACCTTCCGACGAGGCCCCCTCGACCTGGCGGGCCACCGCCCGTACCACCGTTTGTCCGTCTGCGTTCTACGCGTCATGCACCTGTCATGCCGCCCACGTTCGCCCGACCGCCCGACCGTCCGCCCGCCTGCCCACCGCGTCCCGCCCGCCTTCTGGCCGTCCGCCTCCCGACCGCCCGCCGTCTCCCCCGTCGCCGTCCCGATGTCGTCCGCCCGCCACAGGCTCCCGCCGGCGGCCCCTCGAACCGCTCCCCGTCCGCGCCTGGCACTTCCCGACCGAGGACTCCATGCGTCTGCGCAGCAGCTCGATCCGCGCGAAGATCATCGCGCTGCTCCTGGTGCCCATCGTCGCTCTCACCGCCCTGTGGGCGTACGCGACGCTCGCCACCACCGGAGACGTCTGGAGCCAGTTGGAGGTCAGCAGTACGTACAAGGAGTTCGGGACGCCGGTCGACCAGTACGCCTACGCGCTGCAGAACGAGCGGCGCGCCGCCGTCCAGCGGCTGGCCGACCCGGGCTCGCGGTCCGCGCGGGACGCCTTCGAGCACGCCCAGGGCGTCACCGACCGGGGTCTGGCCGCCCTGCGGCAGAAGAAGGACGGGAGCAACGGGCGGCTCGACGCCGCCCAGCGCGGCCGCTACCTGCAGATCCTCGCCGCCGCCGACCAGCTCGTCCCGCTGCGCGCCCAGATCGGCCGCTCGGCCCTCAACTGGGAGTTCGCCCTCGGCCAGTACAGCGACCTGGTCAAGCCCACCTTCGGTTTCCGGTCCGCTTTCGTCGCCCGGCAGAGCGGCCAACTGCCCCGGCAGGGAACGATCCTGATCGAGCTGGCGCGTGCCCGCGAGTACCTGTCCCAGGAGGACGCGGCGATGGAGGGGCTGCGCACCGCCCCGGGCAAGCCCACCGCCGAGCAGTACCAGGTCGCGCTGGACGCCCTGCACAACCAGCAGGCGCTCTTCACCGTGTACGTCGCCGAGCTGGAGCCGGTCGACCAGGCCGACTACATCGCCCTGCGCGGCGGCGAGGCCTGGGCGGCGCTGGCCCGCGCCGAGGCCGACTTCGTCGGCGCGGGCGGGCCGGACCGGGTGGTCCAGGCGATCAACGGCGACGCCTGGCGGGAGACCGCCGACCGCGCGCTGGGCGACCTCGCCGCGATCAACACCAGGCTGGCCGGCACCATCGGTGACCGTGAGCGCTCCTACGCGATCGGCCTGCTGTGGCGCGGCGGCATCGCCGGTGCCATCGGCCTGGTCGCGGTGGTGCTGTCGGTGCTGATCTCCTACCGGATCGGCCGCGGCCTCGCCCGCGAGCTGATCGGCCTGCGCAACGCGGCCAACGAGCTGGCCGGCACCCGCCTGCCCTCGGTGATGCTGCGGCTGCGCCGCGGCGAGGCGGTGGACGTGGCGGTCGAGGCGCCGGAGCTGGAGTTCGGCCCGGCCGAGATCGGCCAGGTCGGCCGCGCGATCAACGCCGTGCAGCGGGCCGCCGTCGAGGCCGCCGTCGAACAGGCGGAGCTGCGGCGCGGCGTCTCGGCGGTCTTCGTCAACCTGGCGCGCCGCAGCCAGGTGCTGCTGCACCGCCAGCTGACGCTGCTGGACACCATGGAGCGCCGCACCGAGGACCCGGCGGAGCTGGAGGACCTCTTCAAGGTCGACCACCTCACCACCCGTATGCGCCGGCACGCCGAGGGCCTGATCATCCTGGCCGGCGGCTCGCCGGGGCGCGCCTGGCGCAAGCCGGTGCGGATGGTGGACGTGGTCCGCGCCGCCGTCGGCGAGGTCGAGGACTACGCCCGGGTGATCGTCCGACCGTTCCCCGGCACCGGCCTGCTGGGCAGCGCGGTCGCCGACGTCACCCACCTGGTGGCCGAGCTGGTCGAGAACGCCGCGGTGTTCTCCCCGCCGAGCACCCAGGTGACGGTCCAGGGCGAGGTGGTGGCGCACGGCTTCGCCCTGGAGATCGACGACCGCGGGCTCGGCCTGGGCGAGCAGGCCCTCGCCGAGATCAACGAGCGCCTCGCGGTGGAGCAGGAGTTCGACCTCGCGGACACCGACCGGCTGGGCCTGTTCGTGGTCAGCCGGCTGGCCCGACGGCACGGCATCCGGGTCCACCTGCGGCCCTCGCCGTACGGGGGCACCACCGCGGTGGTGCTGGTCCCGCGCGAGCTGCTGGCGGAGGCGCCGGACGGGATGCCGGAGCCGGCCGCGGCCGGTGCCGGACCGGGCGCCGGTGCCGCCTCCGCCGTCGGCCCTGCGGCCGGGCCCGCGGCCGGCCCGGCTGCCGGAGCCTCCGCCGGCCGGCGTCCGGCGACGGGCCGGCGCGGCCAGCGGGACCTGGTCGCGGTGCCCCCGCTGAGCGGCGAGGAGGGAACCGGCAGCGGTACCCGCACCGCCGGGTCCGGCTCCGGCCAGGGCGGCCGGCACCGGGGGAGCGGCGGTCCGCGCCCGTCGGCGCCGGAGCCCGCCCGCACCCCGGGCGGCCTGCCGCGCCGTTCCCGGACCAAGGGCGGACCGCTGCTGGTCGCGGCCCCCGACGGCAGCGGGGAGGAGGGCCCGGGCACCGGGCGGCACCGCCGCGCCGAGCCGCCGGGCGCCGACGCGCCCGCCGTCGACGTGCCGCCCGCCGAGACGCCGTCCGCGGACGTTCCGGCGGTCGAGGCGGCCCCCGGCTGCGCCGCCGCCGAGGCGACGCCGGCGGACGCCGCGCCCGTCTCCCCCCTGCCGTCCCGCGCTCCCGGCACGGCCGGCGTGCTGCCGCGCCGCGTCCGGCAGGCCAGCCTCGCGCCCCAACTGAAGGAGCGCGCCGCGGAGGAGGCCCGGCGGAGCGCGGGCAGCACGGCCGGCACCCTCGCCGCCGAGACCGCCCGGGAGCGCTCGCCGGAGGAGGCCCGGGCGGCCTTCACCTCCTTCCAGCGCGGTTTCACCCGTGGGCGCGGTGCCACGGCCCGGTCCGTGCCGGCACCGGCCCGTCCGGTCGCCGTGCCGGCCTGGCAGCCCCCGGACCCGTCCCGGCGGGCGATCGCGCCGGCGCCCGCTCCTGCGGCGCTGCCCGCGCCCGCCGCCGGCTCCCCGGCCCCGCTCGCCCGCCGGGTGCCGCCCGCGCCCCCGGCGCCGCGCGCCGACCGGTCCCCGTACGCACCACCCTCAGGACCCCCCGGGCCCCCGGCCCGGACCGCAGGACCCGCACCATCCGGAACACCGGCAGTACCCGCACCACCCGCCCCAGCGGAAGGAACTGATTCATGACCACTTCGACGCAGTCGTCCGGGGACCTCAACTGGCTCCTCGACGACCTGGTGGGGCGCGTCGCGGCCCTGCGGCACGCGGTGATCCTCTCCAGCGACGGTCTCGCCACCGGCGCCTCCCGCGATCTCGAGCGCGAGGACGCCGAGCACCTCGCCGCCGTGGCGGCCGGCTTCCACAGCCTCGCCAAGGGCGCCGGCGGGCACTTCAAGGTGGGCGGCGTCCGCCAGACCATGGTGGAGCTGGACGAGGCGTTCCTCTTCATCACCGCGGCCGGCGACGGCAGCTGTCTGGCCGTGCTCAGCGAGGCCGAGGCCGACATCGGTCAGATCGCCTACGAGATGGCCCTGCTGGTCAAGCGGGTGGGCGAGCACATGGCCGCCGAGCCGCGCACCGAAGCCGCCCCGCCGGTGAGATGAGCGGCCCGATGGCGGACGAGGAGCCGACGAGCGAACAGGACGACCCGGGCGAGGACACGCTCGAGGTCGACCTGTTCCGGCCGCGCACCCAGGTCGACGACCGCTGGTTCGACGACGACGCCGGCCCGGTGGTGCGGCTGTTCTCGATGACCCGGGGCCGTACCCGGCCGGTCGAGGACGGCCTGTTCGACCTGATCTCGCTGATCACCGCCGCCGAGCCGGGGCCCGACGCGGGGGCGGTGCCCGCGCACGTGCTCGACCCGGAGCACCAGACCATCCTGGCCTGGTGCCGCCGGGAGCCGCTGTCCGTCGCCGAGCTCGGCTCCTACACCGACCTGCCGGTCAGCGTCGTCCGGGTGCTGCTCGGCGACCTCTACGACGCCGAGCTGATCAGCGTCACCCGACCCGTTCCGCTCGCCGAGCTGCCGGACGAGCGCCTGCTGCGAGACGTGATCAATGGACTCCGTGCGCTCTGACCCGACCACCCCGGCGGGGGCGTCCGCCGTCCCGACGGCCGCGTCCGGCGCCGCCGCGACCACCGACCCGAGCTGGCGCGGCGGCCCGGGCGTCGCGGTGAAGATCCTGGTCGCCGGCGGCTTCGGCGCGGGCAAGACCACCCTGGTCGGGTCGGTCAGCGAGATCCGCCCGCTGCGCACCGAGGAGGAGCTGAGCGAGCTCGGCCGCCCCTTCGACGACATCTCGGGCGTGGAGGCCAAGCGCACCACCACCGTGGCGATGGACTTCGGCCGGATCGACCTGCGGCCCGGCCTGGCGCTCTACCTCTTCGGCACGCCGGGCCAGGACCGGTTCTGGTTCGTCTGGGACGAGCTGGCCCGCGGCGCCCTGGGCGCCGTGGTCCTGGCCGACACGCGCCGGCTGGCGGACTGCTTCCCCTCGGTGGACTTCTTCGAACAGCGCGGCATCCCGTTCGTGGTGGCGGTGAACTGCTTCGACGGCACCGAGGCGTTCACGGTCGAGGAGGTCCGCGACGCGCTCGACCTGGACCCCGACATCCCGGTGCTGCTCTGCGACGCCCGGCGGCGCGAGGACGGGAAGGAGCTGCTGGTCAACCTGGTCGAGCACGCCGCGGCACGGCGCCGCAGTGCACCGGCGCGGGTCTGACGGCGCGTCCGGCGTCTCATTCGGACGTCCGCATTCCGGACGTTCTGTGGACGGGAGGTTGCCTCGACCGGCCCGGCGTGGAAGGCTCTGGGGTCGAAGGCCGCCCGGGCTACGGTTCCGGGTGCCTCAGGAACATCCGGCAAGGGGGGAGGGAAGCACCGTGACCGTCGACCAGCGACGCGCAGCCGTCACGTCCGCCCCCGCCCCGGTCACCCCGGCGCTGACGGTCCGCCGCTACATCGACCAGGCGCTGATCTGCAGCGCCTGCTGTCGCTGACGGACCAGCCCCCGGTATCCCGACGGATCCTCCGGCCGGCCTCCTGCGCCCCGCTCCGCGGCCTCTCCGAGCCGCCGCGCGAGCCCCCGCCGGAGCGGCCCGACGGACCGTCCACTCGTCGACCCGGCCCGGTCGGACCCGTCCGACCGGCCGCCGCTGCCCAGGCCCGCATCGCGGAGAGCACCAGTGAACCCCCTCCTCCCCACCCAGGCCCAGCCCCTCGCCGACCCAGCCGCCCGTGCCGCCGGCGTCGCGGGCGGAGCCGTTCGCGGCCGCTCCGACCTCGAACCGTTCTGGCCGTCGCGGCAGCCGCACCTGTTCGACCAGACGTGTCCGGGTTCGCCCAGCGCGTCCCGGCCCTCCGCCCGCTGACCTCGTTCAGCGCCGGCGCACTCCGCCCGGTCGACGCGCAGACGACTCCACCCCGTCCGTTCCGCGCGAAATGAGCAGCACCATGACCTCTTCCTCCACGGCCACCCTGCCCCTGCCCAGCGCGACCCCGCACCTGCGCGCAGTCCGTTCCGTTCCCTCGACCGGCGACCGGTCGATCGCCGACCGGTCGACCGCCGAGCGCTGGCACGCCGGTCCGGCGCCCCAGCGACAGGTGCCCGCCGCGGCACACGTCGCGGCGGTACCGGCACCGCCGACCGTCCCCGCCCCCTCGGCTGCGCAGGCCGCGCGGGCCCCGCAGCCGCCGCAGGCGCTGCTCGCCGCGCTTCCGGAGGGTGCGGCGGTCGTCGCCGCGCTCCCGCCGGGCGTGCTGCCGCAGGCCCTGCTCGCCCAGTACGGCGCGCAGTTCGGCGCCGCAGCCCCCGGGCACCCGATGGTCGGCTACCTGGTGCTGGTGCCCGCCGAGGGCGGGGCCCCGGCCGGTCCGGCCGCGGCGGCTCCGGGCGCCGGTGGGCCGGCCGCCGTCCGTCCGGTCCGCCCCGCCGACCGTGGCATCACCGTCGACGTCGAGCGCCGGAACGCCTACGTCGACGGCCGGTTGCTCGACCTCACCTACCTGGAGTTCGAGCTGCTGGCGCACCTGACCGAGCACCCGCAGCGGGTGCACACCCGGGACCACCTGGTCTCCGCCGTCTGGGGCTACGGCCACGTCGGGGACGGCCGGACGGTGGACGTGCACGTGGCGCGGCTGCGCCGGAAGCTCGGGGCGGCCTACCGGGACAGCATCGTGACCGTTCGTCGGGTCGGCTACAAGTACTCGCCGGTGGCCTGACCCACGGCCGCCCCTGGCGGGCACTGCCGTGGGCCGGGAGGGCGTTCACCGTGAACGCCCTCCCGGCCGCGGTGCCTCGTCGTGACGACGGGCCTCCCACAGCGTGCGGCGGGCCCGGGGCGGCGGCCGGACCTCGCGCGGTGCCGGTGCCGGTGCCGCGAGCCGGTGGAGCCGGGCGGTCGCGCGGGCCTCAGCGGCTCAGCGTGTCGATCTCCGTCAGCTCCTCGGCCGTCAACGGGCCGCCGTCGAGCGCGTCGATGTTCTGGTCCAGCTGGGCCACGCTGCTCGCCCCGATGATCACCGACACCACGCGCTCGTCCCGCAGCACCCAGGAGAGCGCCAGCTGCGCGAGGGTCTGCCCGCGCCGCTCGGCCACCTTGCTCAGCCCGCGCAGCTGCTCCAGCTTGGCCTCGGTGAGCGCCTCCTCCTTGAGGAAGTGGCCGACCGACATCCGAGACCCGGCCGGTACCCGCCCGCTGAGGTAGCGGTCGGTCAGCAGGCCCTGGGCGAGCGGGGAGTAGGCGATCAGGCTGGTCTGCGTGTCGCCGACCGCGTCCAGCACGTCGCCCTCGACGGTGCGGTTGAGGATCGAGTACGCCGACTGGTTCATCAGTACCGGCGTGCCCAGGGCGCGCAGGATCGCCACCGCCTCGCGGTGCTGCTCCGCCGGGTAGTTGGAGATGCCCGCGTACAGCGCCCGGCCCGAGCGGACCGCGGAGTCCAGCGCACCCATCGTCTCCTCCAGCGGAGTGTCCGGGTCGTAGCGGTGCGAGTAGAAGACGTCCACGTAGTCCAGGCCCATCCGGCCCAGCGACTGGTCCAGGCTGGCCAGCAGGTACTTGCGGCTGCCGCCGTCGCCGTACGGGCCGGGCCACATGTCGTAGCCGGCCTTGCTGGCGATGAACAGCTCGTCCCGGTACGGGCGGAAGTCCTGGGCGAAGAGGTAGCCGAAGTTGCGTTCGGCGCTGCCGTACGGCGGGCCGTAGTTGTTCGCCAGGTCGAAGTGGGTGATGCCCCGGTCGAAGGCTCGGCGCAGGACCGCCCGCTGGACGTCGAGCGGCTGGGCGTCCCCGAAGTTGTGCCACAGGCCGAGCGAGACGGCCGGGAGCTGCACGCCACTGCGGCCGGCCCGGCGGTAGGTCATCGAGGCATAGCGGTCATCCGCGGCGAGGTAGGTCATGCCGGCCATCCTGCCAGCCCGGCGCCGGGATCGACCATCGACGAGCGCGGCGGCCCCCTTCTGTACCTAGTGGTATGGACAGCTGTACCTACAGGTATGTACAGTGCTGCCCATGGCAACCCAGGACCGCCTCATCGAGAGCACCCAGGAACTCCTCTGGGAGCGCGGCTACGTCGGCACCAGCCCCAAGGCCATCCAGCAGCGCTCCGGCGTCGGCCAGGGCAGCATGTACCACCACTTCACCGGCAAACCCGACCTCGCCGCGGCCGCCCTGCGCCGCAGCGCCGAGCAGATGCGCGCCGTCGCCGAGGCCGATCTCGCCGGCCCGGGCACCGCCTACGAGCGGATCGCCGCCTACCTGCACCGCGAGCGCGACGTGCTGCGCGGCTGCCGGATCGGACGGATGGCCCAGGACCCGGACGTCGTCGCCGACCCGCAGCTGCGCGCCCCGGTCGAGGAGACCTTCGACTGGTTGCGCGGCCGGATCGCCGGGCTGATCGCCGAGGGCCAGGCAGCGGGAGAGCTGCGCGCCGCCGCCGATCCGGCCGACACCGCCGCCGCCGTGGTGGCCGTCGTCCAGGGCGGCTACGTCCTCGCCCGGGCCGCCGGCAGCGCCGAGCCGTTCGAGCGGGCCGTCCGCGGCGCCCTCGGTCTGCTCGCCGCCCACCGGGCCGGCTGAGGACCGGAGCGGCCCGTGCACGCCATGCAGTACGAGATCACCCTGCCCGCCGACTACGACATGGGGATCATCCGCAGGCGGGTGGCCGAGAGGGGCCACCTGCTGGACGCCCACCCCGGGCTGGGGGCCAAGGCCTACCTGGTGCGGGAGCGCGGCGAGGACGGCTCGCCGGTCAACGCTTACGCCCCGTTCTACCTCTGGCGCACCGCCGAGGGGATGAACGGCTTCCTCTTCGGCCCGGGCTTCCGAGGGCTGAGCGCCGACTTCGGGCGTCCGGCCGTCCGGCACTGGCTCGGGGCCGGGCTGCGCCACGGCGCGGGTCGGCGCCCGGGTCGCGGCACCCCGGCCACCGCGACCCGCCGGCTGGAACGCCTTCCCGAGGACGTCGACCCGGCCGAGGCGGTCGCGGCGGCCCTCGCCGACCTGCCCGACCACCCCGACCTGCACACCGCCGCGGTCGCCGTCGACCCCGACCGCTGGGAGCTGATGCGGTTCGCACTCTGGGCCGGCCCGGTGCCCGACGGGACCCCCGGTACCCGCTTCCGGGTCCTGCACCTGAGCCGCCCCGAACTCGACCGGCTGCCGGCCGGCCGCCACTGGTGACAGACCGACCGATGAAGGGACCGACCTACCCCATGGAACCCGCCGCGCTCGCTCCCGCGCCCCTCGACCGCGCCGCCGGCTACGCCCTGCTGGACGAACTCGCCGGTCCCCGGACCACGACCGCCACCCTGCAGGGGCTGGACGCGCTGGCACCGGGCTTCGCCGACTGGATCGTCACCGCCCTGTTCGGCGGCACGTACCAGCGGCCCGGACTCTCCCTGCACGACCGCCAGGTGGCCAACCTGGCCGCCCTCACCGCGCTCGGCGGGGTCGAACCGCAGCTCGCCGACCACGTCCGCAACAGTCTGCGGATCGGCCTGACCCGGGAGGAGGTCACCGAGGTCCTGGTCCACCTCGCTCCCTACGTCGGCGTGCCCAGGGCCCTGGCCGGGCTGCGCGTCGCCGCGGCCGCCTTCGCGGCGGCGGACGGCGAGGCGGGCCACGAGGCGGCGGGCGACGAGGCGGACGACGAGGCGGGCCACGAGGCGGCGGACGGCGAGGCCGCAGCATGAGCGCCACCGTCCGCACCGTCCTGGGCGACCTCGACCCGGCCGAGCTCGGCGTCTGCGACGCCCACGACCACCTGTTCCTGCGCAGCCCCCGCCTCCCCGGCGAGGAGCTGGACGACCCGGTCGCGGCCGAGGAGGTGCTGCACTCGTTCGCGGCGGCGGGCGGGCGGTCGTTCGTCCAGTGGAGCCCGTACGGGACGGGCCGGGGCAACGACGTGCTCGCCGGCCTCTCCAGGGCCACCGGCGTCCACCTGGTGACGGCCACCGGCCTGCACCAGGCCGTCCACTACGACCAGGCCCTGCTCGACGGGTGGTACGAGGGGCTCGCCGAGCTGTTCACCGCCGAGCTGACCACCGGCCTGCGCGGTGCGCCCGACGGGACCAGGGCCGGGCTGATCAAGGTCGCGGGCGACAACGGACCGATGACCGGGCACACCCGCCGGGTGCTGCAGGCGGCCGCCGAGGCCCACCACGCGACCGGGGCCCCGATCGCCGTCCACCACGACGCCGGGACCGACCCGATGGCCGTGCTCTTCCAGCTCGGGAGCCGGTTCCACGTCCCGCCCGAGCGGCTGATCCTCGGCCACCTCAACCGTCTCCCGGCGCTGGAGCCGATCCGCGAACTCGTCGACCTCGGCGTCTTCGTCGCGCTGGACGCCCCCCGCCCGGGCGACGCCGCCGCCGAGCGGCACCTGTTCGACATCCTCGCCACCCTGCTCGACGCCGGCCACGCCGACCGGATCCTGCTGGGCGTCGACACCACCACCCGCTCCGCCCGCTGCGCCCCCGGCCCCGCCCACCTGCTGACCTCCCTCGCCCCCCGGCTCGCCGATGAGTTCGGCGCGGAGCTGCCGGGACTGGCGCTCATCGCGAACCCGGCCCGGGCGCTGGCCGTCGACTGGAAGGCCTGACCGCGGCCGGACCCGCCCGGGGCCGTCCCTTCCGCCGCGTCCGCCCTGCCCGGCCCGTCCGCCCTGGCCCGTCCGTTCCGCACCGCCCGTCCGCCCTGGCCCGTCCGTTCCGCACCACCCGTCCCGTGCCCCGCGCGGCCTCCGGTGGCCGCGTCCGCCCGGCCGGGTTTGAATCTGGGGAACGGTCGGACCAGGCCGTGAGAGGCGGATTCGACGATGCCCCGATGGTCGGCCTTCTGCCGGATCGCGTTCGGCGCCCTCGCGGCCGTGGCGCTCGGAGTCGTGGGCTACCGCGCCGCGACCGGGCCGGTCGGGGTGCCGGACTTCTTCGGCTACTTCACCACCCTGAGCAGCATCGCCGCCGTGGCCGTCCTGCTGCTCGGCGGCTGGGCGGGCCTGACCGGCGGGCGCCCGGTGCCGCCCGTGGTGCGCGGCGCGGTGGTGCTCTGCACGACGGTCACCGGGCTGGTCTACGGCCTGGGCGTGGCGAGCTACCCCGGGGAGGTCGTGCTCCCCTGGGCCGGCCAGGTGCTCCACCGGGTGGTGCCGGTCGTCATGCTCGCGGACTGGCTGGTCGACCCGCCTGCGCGCCGGATCCGGCTGCTCCCGGCGCTGGGCGCCTGGCTGGCGTTCCCGCTGCTCTACCTCGGCTGCACGCTCATCCGCGGTGCGGTCACCGACTGGTACCCGTACGCCTTCCTCGACCCGGCGCTGCCCCGCGGCTACGAGCGGGTCGCGGGGGCCTGCTTCCTGACGACCTGCGGCTTCGCCCTGGTCGGGGCGGCGTTGGTCTGGTCGGGCAACCTCGCCTCCGAACGCCGGGCCGCCTGGACCGGCACCCGCCCCGGGCCGGGCCGCGCGCCCGCCCGCCCTACCTGAGCGGCGCGCGTCACCCCTCCCGCAGCCCCCTCGTGGCCGGTCCGCGCCGCCGCCGCCCCGGGCGGAGCTCAGCCGCCGAGCAGGTGCATGATCGGCTGGCCCAGGGCGCCCAACCAGCCGGCCAGCGCGGAGATCGGGCCGACCAGTCTGGAGCCGGCGGCGGCGAGGGCGCCGGCCGTGGTGAGCACCCGGGTGATCCGGGTGAGGCGGCCGGCCACCACCTCGCGGTCCGGCTCCGGGCGGTTGACCTCCGTGTCGAGGGAGTCCAGCTCCGCCCGGACCTCGGGCACCACCGCGGGCGGCAGCTGCGCCTGGTCGACGGCGGTCCGCAGATCGCCGACGAGGCCGCGCACGTCCTGTCCGTCCGCGGTGAGGTGGCCCGACAGGCCGCCGTGGACGGTCTGGTCGCCCGCGACGTTGTTGACCACGCCGCCCTGCTGGTTACCGATGTTGAAGACCATGGGGGCCTCCTCCGGGGGCTGTCGGGGCGGGCTCACCGCGCCGGCGGCGGGACGTTGAACCGCCGCGACTCGTCCTCCTCGAAGCGCCGTCGGCGCGAGGTGGTGACGATGTGCAGGACGATCCCGATCACCATCAGGACGGTGCCGATCGTCGCTGCTGCGAAGCCGATGGCGCCGACCGGCACACCCCCGATCTTCGGCCCGAGCAGGTCGGGGACGGAGTAGTCGGTGCTCTCGGAGTTGACGGCGTCGCTGCCTGCGGAGATGAACCTCATCAGCGCCCAGAAGTAGACCCCGCCGCCGACCAGGAACATCACGAAGCCGGTGACGATCAGGTGGCGGGCCCTGGTCCGGGTGGCGGCGATCTCGCGGAAGAAGTTGTCCCGCCGCTCCTGCATGACGTTGTACTGGTTGCCGGCGACGTTGTTCAGGTTCCAGGCCTGCTGGTCCCTCACGTCGAAGCGGCGCTCCTCCCCGGGGGGCGGCGGCTGCCCCGGCTGCGCGTAGTGCGGCGGCGTCGGGTGGCCGGCCGGGGGTGTCGCCGGGCCCGGTGGCCTCGGTGCCGCGGGCCGGCCCTGCGGTGGCCCCGGGGGTCGCTCCGGGTGCGGCGGCCGGGGCTGCCCCGGCCCCGGCGTCGGTGTGGGCGGCTGCACGGTGCGGAAGCTGGCCGTCGGCCCCGGAGCACCGACCCCGGGGACGGTGACGTCGGCGTCGCGCGGCTCCTCGTAGTGCACCTCGAACGGTCCGAAGTCCAGCACGTCCCCGGCGTGCACCTCCTCCTGCCCCGACACCAGGTGGCCGTTCAGCTTGGTGCCGTTGGTGGAGGAGAGATCCTCGACGGTGGTGTGGCCGCCGGTGCGCCACACCACGGCGTGCCGCCGACTGACGCCCGGATCGCCCACGTGGATCTGACAGTCGGAGCTCCGGCCGACCAGCATCGGCTCGTCGGCGAGGACGAACACCTGACCCTTGAGCCGGTCGGGGCTGTCGACGACGAGGCGCGGTAAATCGAGCTCTCGCGAAGGCGGGCTCATGGCACGACCTCCTGGCGGTGAACCGGTGAACCACCGGCGGCGGTGACGGAGCGCTTCGCCCTGCCGCCGGCTCGGGTGCCCTCCCTTCCAGTAAAAGCCACCGCGGTGGTGTGGCGCAGCCCCTGGCCCGATCCGCCGGACGGGTGACGGCCACGGCACGACGCCGACCGCGCGCCCGCGGTGATCCACGCCTCCACCTGCGCGCCGGCCCGCGTTCGCCGCCCGTCGCCGGGCCCCGCGTCCGCGCTGCCCGACCGGCCTGTCGGGCAGCGCGGGCCGGCGCGTCTCATCCTTCCGGTCCCCGCTGGTCGGCGGGTCCGAAGGGCCCCCGAGGGGCGCTAGGGTGGGGTACCGCGCCTCGGCGACGGCCTCTGCTGTGGACGGGGGAACCGGGGCGGCCGCCCCGGTGTCCTAGCAACTGCCCGCTAGTGGCCGGGTGGGGAGTTCGAGGCGTGGGAGCAAGCAGGACATGGGTCTGACGAGCCACAAGGTGTTGGCGCTGACCGTAGTGATCGCCGTGGTGATGATGGTCGGCACGGTCTGGCTCTGGCCGAGACTCGCGAAGCGGAGCTGGCAGGCCGTGCTCGGCCGCATCGGCGCGCTGCTCGCCACCCAGGTCACCGTGCTCGCCGCGCTCGGGCTGGTGGCCAACAACTACTTCGCCTTCTACAGCAGCTGGGACGACCTGCTCGGCACCGGCGACAACGGACCGGTCGTCATCCAGAACAAGGCGGACGCCTCCGGCCGCCTCCTGGTCGAGACCATCGGCCACGCCAACGTCCAGGGCGGCGGGGCGCTCGGCCGGGACCCCAAGCAGTCCGGGGAGATCCGCGAGGTGCGGATCGACGGCGCCGTCTCCAGGCTCTCCACCGAGGGGTACGTCTACCTGCCGCCGCAGTACTTCCAGCCCGAGTACGCGCAGAAGCAGTTCCCGGCGGTCATCATCAGCACCGGCTTCCCCGGCATCGCCAAGAACCTGGTGACGCGGCTCAACTACCCCGGTGCCGCCCTGAAGTTGCTCCAGGAGGGCCGGATGCAGCCGACCGTCCTGGTGCTGATGACCCCGTCGCCCGCGCTGCCGAAGGACACCGAGTGCGAGGACGTCCCGGGCGGCCCGCAGTCCGACACGTACTACACCAGGGACGTCCCGTCGGCGATCCAGGCGACGTTCCGGGTCTCCACCGCTGCGCAGGCCTGGGGCTTCATGGGCAACTCGACCGGGGGCTACTGCGCGCTCAAGCTGGCCATGCGCCACCCGGACGTCTTCCCCACCGCCGTCTCGCTCTCCGGCTACTACCGCGCCGCCGACGACCCGACCACCGTCGACCTGTTCAAGGGCGCGGACGGTGAGCAGCGCCGCAGCGAGGCCGACCTGATGTGGCGGCTGAAGAACCTGCCGCAGCCCAAGGTGTCCGTGCTGCTGGCCGGCACCAAGGAGGGGGACGGCGAGTACCGGCGCGACACGGAGGCGTTCGTGGGCGCGGTGCAGAGCCCGATGAAGGTCTCGTACAGCATGCTGCAGACCGGCGGCCACAACTTCGAGACCTGGAGCAAGCTGCTGCCGTCCTCGCTGGAGTGGCTCTCCGAGCGCCTGAAGGTCCCGGGCCAGCCGGTCTGATCCGGGCCGGCCCGGCCGGCCCGGGGATCGACGGGGGCCGGGCCGGCCGGGGCGGGAGGGGCGGGCGGAACCGTCCCGCGGCTCAGGCCACCTGCTCCAGCGTGCCGGTGTGCAGCTCGCCGACCCGGCCGCCCTCGCCCTCGTACGTCCAGAACGCGCGCACCGTCAGCTTGCCGAGGTCCATCACGTGGCTGACGGTGATGCCGCTCTGCTCGGTCCAGCTGACGAAGTACAGCTCCGGGCCGACCTCCGCGACGTGCAGGGCCACGTCCTCCCACTGGCCGGCCGATTCGCCGAGGCCCTCCCAGCGCAGCCGCTTGCCGTCGGCCGAGTAGGCGTTGCGGAAGGCCGCGCCGTTGTCGACCTGGAAGAGGTAGGTACGGCCGGCGAAGGCGGGCAGGGCGGCGGTCATGGCGGGACGGGTCCTCGTCTCTCGTCGTGCGGGGCCGGGCGTACGACCCGGGGCGTGTGGTGCGGTGCCTGCGGTGCTGTCCACGCGGTCCGGGCGGACCGGTCCACCGGGGTGCGGGCCGGTCGGCACGTGGCCGCGGATGGACCTCCAACCTATCCGACGAGGTGACCTCCGCGGCGTACTTGCCGACAGCCCGCCACGGCGCGGGGCCCCACCCAGGCCGCACACCGGGTGTGAGCCCGGAACATGGGCCGCCCCGGTGACCCGGCCGTACCGTGCTGGCGCCGGCCCACCGGGACGTGGGCCCGGCCCGGTCCGACCACGGAGCCGCCGATGCCCAGCACCCGCACCACTCGAGCGTGGACCCGCCGCACCACCCGACGCGCGACGCTCGCCGCCCACCGGACCCCCGCCGCCCTTGCCGCGCTGCTCGCACTCACCCTGCTCCTCCTGGCCGTGCCGGCGGCTCCCCCGGCAGACGCGGCGGGGGCCGCCGCGGCCCCCCGCCGTGACCGCGGGACCGACCCTGGAGGCGACCTTCCCCTCCCCGGCCAACGGCTGGGCCAAGGTCGAGCGCTACCTCGACACCACCCCCGGCTTCCCCGCCGAGCAGTACCCGCCCGGCGGACGCGGCGACCAGGACGGCGCCCGCCTCGCCTACTTCGGCGGGGTCCGCCAGCCGTTCTCCGGCAGGTTCCTCCTCTACTCCGCCGCCGGCTGGGACACCGGCGGCCACGCCACGCCCGTCCTGCTCGTCCACGGCGCCAACGACAACGCCGACCGCGCCTGGGCCGACCCCGGTGAGAGCGGGAGCTGCGGCGCCACCGGCCCGGCCGGCTGCCCGTCCACCGGTCTGGCCCAGTACCTCGCCGGGACCGGCCACCGGGTGTTCGCGATCGGCTTCGCCCACAAGCACGGCGACAACCTGCTCCAGGCCCAGGCGGTCGGGGACGCCGTCGCCCTGATCCGCGCCCGGCTCGGAGTGCCCCAGGTGGACGTGGTCGCCTGGAGCAAGGGCGAGGTGGCGGCCCGCGCCTACGTCTCCTCCGTCCGCCCGGCCTGGGGGCGGGCGTACGCCGGGGACGTCCGCCGGCTGGTGACGCTCGGTGGCCCGAACGGTGGCCTGGACTATGTCTACGCCCACGGCTGGGCGTTCTCCCTGGCCTCCTGGCCGGCCTGCGGGGGCACCGCCAACGCGCCCTCCCCGCACCTGTACATGACCTGCTACGGGACGTACACGGCGCAGCCCTGCCTCGGCGTGCTGCCGTCCGGCGGCCACGACTGCTACCCGGGCCAGCGCCAGCTGCTCGCCCGCTGGGACGGCACCTACGGGGTGGACGGGACGGCGCAGGACTGGTGGACGACGTACTACGGCGGCCAGGGGGTCTTCACCTCCGGCCAGGGCGTCCAGGCGGCGATCGACGCCGGCTCCCTGGTCGGGCCGCTGCAGCGGGCGGGCGTCCCGGCGGCGGTCCGCACCTACCTGCTGGCGGGCGGCACGGCCGACATCCCCGGGGTCCTGAACGAGAACCGCGGGCCCAGCGACGGCATCGTCTTCACCAGGAGCGCGCTGGACACCACCGGCATCGCCACCGTCGGCGGCACCCGGCTGCTGGAGGGGCTCAATCACCTGGAGCTGGCCTGGTCCCCGGAGGCGATGGCGCAGGTCGACGCCTGGCTCGGCTGAACCGGCCCCGGAAGGCAGGCGGCCGACCCGGCAACCGGTCACCGGTGACCGCGACTCGATCGGCTCCGGCGGGGCCGCCCGCGGACCGGATGTGAGCTGTGCGACAACCGACCCCGCCGGGTTGTCGCGTCCGGGAGGGGCTGCCTAGCCTGCTCGGGACGTCCGCTTCGCGGACCTCCGCCGTCGGGACGCCGAGTCCTGTCCACCCGCCGGCCGGCAACCGAGCACCACAGCGGACGGGAGCGGGGGACCCAAGGTAGTGCCTCGGCCCGTGCGCTCCCGCGCGGCCGAGGCTAGGGGTGAAGCCGCTCCACGCGCGGCCGGGCGACCTCTGCCCGAACCCGACAGCTCACCTCGCAGGCGTCGCAGAGGACACTGCCATGCAGAAGCCTGCCCGGCGCCGCGCGCCGCGCCATGCCCGACCCTCCCACCGCGGCCGCAACGCGGCCTTCGCCGTCACCGGCGCGCTCGCCCTCGGCGGCGCCGGCCTGCTCGGCCTCCCGGCGGTCACCGGTGCGCACGCGGCGACCACGCCGACCGTCACCCAGGACAAGCTCACCCCGGCCACGATGGTCGCGGGCAAGGCCGCCACTGCCTCGCTGACCGTCCACTCCTCGGCCTGCTTCACCACGAAGACGGTCGGGGTCGGGGTGCGCGACGCGGCCGGACACAACCTCGACTTCCCGGGCAGCGTCGCGAACGCGCAGATATGCCCGAGCGGGCTGTCGGTCACCACCGGATCGCGCACGCTGCCGGCCGGCACCTACACCCAGTTCGGCTTCTGGCAGGACCTCGGCGGCGCCTGGCACAACCTGCCGTCCCAGCAGCTGGTGGTCTCCGCGGCCACCGCCGCCCCGAGCCCCGCCCCGACCGCGACGCCCACGCCGTCGGCCACGGCCACCGCCACCCCGAGCAGCCCGGCCGCCGCGGCGCCCGTCGCCGGGAAGAAGCTGACCTGGTCCGACGAGTTCGACAGCCTCGCCCTGGGCTCCCGCTGGACGGCCGACCGGAGCAGCTCGTACCACTACGGCGACCACAACCCGGACGACAACAAGCTCGACTGGCTGAACAAGGACAACGTCGCCGTCTCCGGCGGTGTCGCCACCTTCACCGCCCGGCCGAGCGCCCACACGCTGGAGAACGGCAAGAAGGCCTGGGACACCGGCCTGCTCACCACCGAGTACTCCACCGAGGGCTTCAAGGTGCAGACCGGCGACTACATCGAGACCCGGGTCAAGCTCCCCGCCGGCACCGGCGCCTGGCCGGCGCTGTGGACGTGGAACGGCACCAGCGGCAACCACGGCGAGATCGACAGCTTCGAGTACCACGCGGACAACGCGAACCTGCTGGAGCTGACCAACCACATCAACCCGGGCTACAAGTACGTGACCGATGCGAAGTCCATCGCGCACGACCAGTGGGTCACCGTCGGCACCCAGTACGGCGCCACCTCGGTGGACTGGTACATCAACGGGGTCAAGGTCTTCTCGGACGGCAAGGGCGTCGGCGCCGGCTGGTCGGCCTACCCGATCCTGAACCTGTCGCTCAGCGCCGGGCAGTACCACCCCGCGCCGACGGGAACGGCCCCGATCACCTTCGCCGCCGACTACCTCCGCGTCTACCGCTGACCCGACCGCCCGCCGGCGGCCCCGCGCCCGTCGGCCCGCCGGGATGATCCGGACGCGCCGGAGCGCCGACCCTCCGCACGAGGGGCGGCGCTCCGGCGTGTCCGCGGCATCGCACCACGAGGGGGCTCAGCCGGTCCGGACGACCGCGATCTCGAACGGCTGCTTGTTGTCGGCCTCGTTCCTGTCGTCGTCGCCGCGCACCGCGACCCAGCCCCCGGTCAGCGTGCTCGGCGCCGGGACCGTCGGGGCCAGCCGGACCGGGATCCGCGCCGTCGCGCTCCGGAACCTCGGCAGGCCGGCCGGGAAGGTGCAGCGCACCCGGTGGCCGTTCTGGAACGGGTAGCAGTTCTCGGGGTAGAACGGGCCCTCCGGCTCCACCCCCTCGGGCAGGGTGACCACCAGGGTGAAGGGGGAGGCGGTGCGGTCCGGGCCGAAGTTCGCGACGAAGGCGTGCACCGTGGTGGTGCCGCCCGGCGCGGCGGCGTCCGGGTCGATCCGGACCACCACCAGGTCGGAGTCGGACGTCGCGGGCGCCGCCGCGACCGGTACGGCAGCCGGTGCGGCGGCCGGCGCGGGAGCCTGCTGCCCCTCGTCGTCGGTCGGGCAGGCCAGCGCCGGCCCGGCTGCCAGCGCCACCAGCGCGCACCCCACCGTCAACGACCTCCCGAGGAATACCCGTGCGGACCCTCTGCGCGACATCGGCGCTCACCCTGCCCTCTGCTTCCGGCGCCCCGCACCGTCGCGGGGCATTGCGTCCGCACCCAGCGTGACCGACCGGTCCGCCGCGGCCGGGGCAACCCGCCCTCGGGCCGCTCGAACGGGCGAACCGGCCCGCGGAGCCCGGGCAGGGCGGTGAGCCGGTGCGGGAGCCGGCGCAGAGGACAGGTGCGGAGGGCCGCTGCCCGCGGGGCGGCGCAGGAAGTCGCGCGCAGGAAGTCGGAGGATCCGACTACCTGCGCACCGATGCCACATGACGCTCGGTCAGGGAGCCAGGACCTGCCCCAGCCTGATCGCGATCTGCTGCATCACCGGCACCAGCGACGAGGCGCCGGCCTGCTCCTCCAGTGCCCGGATCCGGGCCTCCGGGCCCGAGACCGAGAGTGCCGTCGGCGTCGGCGCGCCCGGTACCGCGAGCGCGATGCAGCGCACCCCGATCTCCTGCTCCTGGTCGTCCACCACGTAGCCGCGCTCGCGGGCCTGCGCCAGCTGGTCCAGCAGGGCCTGCGGATCGGTCACGGTGAACTCGGTGTGGGCGGGCAGCGGATTGGGCCCGAGGACCGCGCGCGCCTCGTCCTCCGGCAGCTGGGCCAGCAGGGCCTTGCCGACACCGGTGCAGTGCGGCTGCACCCGGCGGCCGACCTCGGTGAACATCCGCATCGAGCGCCGCGACTGCACCTGCCCGACGTAGACCACCTCGCCGCCCTCCAGCACGGCCAGGTTGGCGGTCTCGCCGGTGGCCTCCATCAGCTCGGCCAGGTACGGGCGGGCCCAGCTGCCGAGCAGCCGGCCGGCCGTCTCGCCCAGTCGGATCAACCGCGGGCCCAGGGTGTAGCGGCGTGCGGTGTCCTGGCGGACATAGCCCTGCTGGACGAGGGTACGAACCAGTCGGTGGATGGTGGGCATGGGCAGGCCGGAGGAGGTGGAGAGCTCGCTGAGCGTCGCCACGCCACCGGAGTCGGCCAGCGCCTCCAGCAACTGGAAGGCGCGCTCGACGGACTGCACACCGCCGCTCGCGCGGTCCGGGCCCGTCGTCGATGCTGTGTCGGGGGTCGAGACCACCGGCGTTCCCTTCGCTGTCGGGGGAGGAGTAGAGTCCCTGCGATCACCTCAACAAACCGTTGAAATTCTGTATCGCGGAAACTAGTCTCCACTTTACAGAATCGAACCCTCCGGTAGGTGGGTTCAGATCGGTTCAGATCAAGGACGTTCCCACCGGAACTCCCTTCGCCGTGCTCAACCGTCTTAGGAGTGTCCTGCTCATGGCTACAGATCAGGGACCCGCCGGCGCCTCCCCCGCCGCTCCGGTCGTCACTGTCGCCGGTCCGCGCGTCCACCGGGCGGAGGAGGTGCTCACTCCGGAGGCGGTCGCCTTCGTCGTCGGCCTCCACCGCGCCTTCGAGGACCGCCGACAGGAGCTGCTGGCCCGCCGCAGGACCCGCCGCGCCGAGATCGCACGGGCCGGCACCCTGGACTTCCTCCCCGAGACGGCCGCCGTGCGCGAGGGCGACTGGACGGTGGCCGAGGCCCCGCGCGCGCTCCAGGACCGCCGGGTCGAGATCACCGGCCCCACCGACCGCAAGATGGTCATCAACGCGCTCAACTCGGGCGCCAAGGTGTGGCTCGCCGACTTCGAGGACGCCACCGCCCCGACCTGGGAGAACGTGGTCAGCGGCCAGATCAACCTGATCGACGCCTTCGAGGGCCGGATCGACTTCACGTCCTCGGCCGGCAAGACCTACAGCCTCAGGCCTGCCGCCGAGCTCGCCACCGTCGTGGTCCGCCCGCGGGGCTGGCACCTGGACGAGAACCACCTGCTGGTCGACGGCGTCCCGGTGGCCGGTGCCTTCTTCGACTTCGGGCTGTACTTCTTCCACAACGCGGCCCGGCTGATCGCCCGCGGCGCGGACGACCCGAACTCCGGCCCGTACTTCTACCTGCCGAAGACCGAGAGCCACCTCGAGACGCGGCTGTGGAACGACGTGTTCACCCACGCCCAGGCCGCCCTCGGCATCCCGTACGGCACCATCCGTGCGACCGTCCTGATCGAGACGATCACCGCCGCGTTCGAGATGGAGGAGATCCTCTACGAGCTGCGCGACCACGCGGCCGGGCTCAACGCGGGCCGCTGGGACTACCTGTTCTCGATCGTCAAGAACTTCCGCGACGCCGGCGAGCACTACATCCTGCCGGACCGCAACACCGTCACCATGGCCTCGCCGTTCATGGCCGCCTACACCCGGCTGCTGGTGCAGACCTGTCACCGGCGCGGTGCCCACGCCATCGGCGGCATGGCCGCGTTCATCCCGAGCCGCAAGGACCCCGAGGTCAACGCGGCCGCCCTGGAGAAGGTCAAGGCCGACAAGGACCGGGAGGCCGGCCACGGCTTCGACGGCTCCTGGGTGGCGCACCCCGACCTGGTCCCGGTCGCCCGGGCCTCCTTCGACGCCGTGCTCGGCGACCGCCCGAACCAGAAGGACAACCCCGGCCCGCCCGAGCCCGTCACCGCGGCCCAACTGCTCGACATCGCCGGCGCCGGCGGGACCTGCACCCACGCGGGCCTGCACAACGCCGTCCAGGTCGGCATCCGCTACATCGAGGCGTGGCTGCGCGGCCTCGGCGCGGTCGCCATCTTCAACATGATGGAGGACGCCGCCACCGCCGAGATCTCCCGCTCGCAGATCTGGCAGTGGATCAACAACGGCGTCGTGCTGGCGGACACCGGGGAGAAGGCCACCGCCGACCTCGTGCGCCGCCTGGTGGCCACGGAGCTGGCCGAGCTCCGGGCCGAGCTGGGCGACGACGTCTACGCCGGTGGGCGCTGGCGCGAGGCCGCCAAGCTCTTCGAACAGGTCGCCCTGGCCGAGGAGTTCGCGGACTTCCTGACCCTTCCCGCGCTTCCCCTGCTGGGCTGAGCCCAATCTATCCGCGCGCGGGCCGGCTGCCGCCTGCCAGGCTGTAGCAGACCCGCGGCCCTTTGCTCCGTTCCGTACGGCGACGAATCCACCTGTCCTCTCGTCGCCGTACGGAACGGCCTTCCGGAGGAACCTCATGGCACGCATCTTCTTCAACGGCCAGGCCATGGTCGGCGGCCCCTTCCACGCCTCCGTCGCGGACGCGCTGGTCGGTCCGGTCCGCACCGCCCCCGGCTACCGCTTCTTCTCGATCGACGTCGGCGGCGAGAGCGACGTCTGCCCGGGGCTGCACCCCGACCCGTCCGTCGACACCGCGATCGAGGGCGAGCTGTACGACGTGAGCCTGGAGCACCTGCGCGACGTCGTCCTGCCCGGGGAGCCGCGCGAGCTGGAGCTCGGGGTGATCGAGCTGGCGGACGGCTCGGCCTGCCTCTCCATGCTGCTCGCCCGCGGCGAGGCGGAGCGCGGCGTCCACCGCGAGATCACCCACCACGGCGGCTGGCGCGCCTACCTCGCCACGCTCGGCCGCACCGCCTGAGCCGACGCCGGGTGGACCGGCTGCCCGCCGGGCGTCTCGCCCGGCGGGCCGTTGCCGTGCCCGGCGCGGCCCGCGGTCGGGCCGTCGGCCGTGGTGGCCCTGCCACGCGCCGGATCGGTGACCAGGGGCGGTCCCGGCGGGGTGACGCGGTCCGGTGCTGATCCCGCGCCCGGCCCCACCCAGGCGCGGGATCAGCACCGGACCGCGTCCGGCGACGTCCGTGGCGGTTCCCACCGCCCGGAGCGCCGGGGTCGTGGGCACGGGCACGCCGCAGCCCCGGACCCTCGCCGTGGGTCCGGGGCTGCGTTCCGCTGGCCGGCCGGGAGGGGCGGCTCGCGGAGTCCGGGTCACGCACCGTCCCTGGGCGGCCCGGAGTGGGAGGGGAGCGGGAGGACCGGGAGGACCGGGAGGCCTCCCGCTCCGGGAGGGGTGGAGCGGACCGGGGATCAGACCGGCCGGGAGGCCAGCTCCTTGGCGGCCCGGGCGCAGTCGCGGGCGATCCGGTCCTCGTTGACGGTGGTCAGCTGGCCCTTCTCGACGACGGCGTTGCCGTTGACGAAGAGGGTGGCCAGCGGGGGCAGGGCGCCGAGGGTCAGGGCGGCGATCGGGTCGGCGATCGAGGAGTGCATGATGCCGTCGATCTTCCACAGGGCGAGGTCGGCCAGCTTGCCGACCTCGATCGAGCCGATCTCGTTCTGCCGGCCGAGCACCCGGGCGCCGCCCATGGTGCCAAGGCGCAGCGCCTGGCGTCCGGTGAGGGCGGTCGGGGAGCCGTGCAGGCGGTTGATCAGCAGCGCGTTGCGCAGCTCGGTGCCCAGCTCACCGGACTCGTTGGAGGCGGTGCCGTCGACGCCGAGGCCGACCGGTACGCCGGCCTTCAGCATGTCGGGGACGCGGGCGATGCCGGCGGCGAGGCGGGCGTTGGAGGAGGGGCAGTGCGCCACACCGGTGCCGGTCTCGGCGAACTTGGCGATGTCGGAGTCGTTCATGTGGACGCAGTGCGCCATCCAGACGTCCTCGCCGAGCCAGCCGACCGACTCGAAGTAGTCGGTCGGGCCCATCCCGAACAGCTGCTTGCAGAACGCCTCTTCCTCGGCGGTCTCGGAGCCGTGGGTGTGCAGCCGGACGCCCTTGCGGCGGGCCAGGACGGCCGACTCGCGCAGCAGGTCGGTGGAGACCGAGAACGGCGAGCAGGGCGCGATGGCGACGTGCAGCATCGAGCCGAAGGAGGGGTCGTGGTACTTGTCCACGGCCGCCTCCGAGGAGGCGAGGATGTCGTCGAGCTGCTCGACGGCGTGGTCCGGCGGCAGGCCGCCGTCCTTCTTGCTGCGGTCCATGGAGCCGCGCAGTGCGGTGAAGCGCAGGCCGAGCTCCTGGACCGCCTCGATGGAGGCGCCGAGGACGTCGCCGCCGTCCTCGGGGAAGACGTAGTGATGGTCCGAGGCGGTGGTGCAGCCGGACTTGAGCAGTGCGGCGGCGGAGCCCTGCGAGGCGGCGTGGACGAGCTTCTCGTCGATCCGGGCCCAGGTCGGGTAGAGCGCGACCAGCCAGTCGAAGAGGATGTCGTCCTGGGCGAGGCCGCGGGTGATCCACTGGTAGAAGTGGTGATGGGTGTTGACCAGGCCGGGGGTGACGAGGTGGCCCTCGCCGTTGATCCGGCGCACCACGTTGTCCAGCCACTGCGGGGCAGGGCCGTTGCCGACCGACTCGATCCGGTTGCCGAGGATGACCACGTGGCCGCGGGCGTACTCGGTGTCGTTGGCGTCGACCGTCGCGATCGCGACGTTCTCGATCACGATCCGCTGGTCGGCGGGCGGGGGCTGGACTGCCATGGGGAACTCCTATGGGGGAGGCCGGGCGGGCATGGCAGGCATGCCCGCCCGGTGGGTCAGGACGGTGTCGCCGTCGGCACCGTCGTGCCGGGTGTCCCGTCGGCCGGCGACCGGCGGGCGACTCCGACGTGGTGGAAGAGCAGGTTGAGCAGGACGGCCATCACGCAGCCGGCCGAGATCCCGGAGTGCATCAGGGTGCGGACGGCCTCCGGGAAGGGGTCGTAGAAGGTCGGTACCGCGATCGGGACGATGCCGACGCCGAGCGAGACCGACACCAGGACGGTGTTCGAGCCGGAGTCCATGCCGGCCTCCGCCAGGGTGCGGATGCCGCTCGCCGCGACCGTGCCGAAGAGCACGATCCCGGCGCCGCCCAGGACGGGCTGCGGGACCAGGGAGACGAGCGACCCGAGCACGGGGAAGAGCCCGAGCAGGATCAGGATGCCTCCGCCGGCCGCGACCACGAAGCGGCTGCGGATCCTCGTCAGCGCCACCAGCCCGATGTTCTGGGCGAAGGCGCTGGCGGCGAAGCCGTTGAAGACCGGGCTGAGCGCGGTGGCCAGTCCGTCCGCCCGCAGGCCGGCGGCGAGTACGGACTCGTCCGCCTCGCGGTCGACGATCCTGCCGAGCGCCAGCATGTCGGCGGTGGACTCGGTCATCGAGACCACCATGACGATGCAGAGCGAGGCGATCGCAGCCGCGTCGAACATCGGCGCGCCGAAGTGGAACGGCGAGGGGAGCGCGAAGACCTTCGCGTCCTCGACCGCGCCGAAGTCGGCGAGGCCCAGCGGGAAGGCGAGCAGGGTGCCGATCGCCAGTCCGATGAGCAGCGAGAGCTGCTGCCAGAAGCCGCGCAGCAGCCGGTTGCAGAGCACCACCGCGACGAGGGTGATCGCGGCGAGGCCGATGGCCCGCATGGAGCCGTACCCGGGGGCGCCCGGCGAGCCGCCGCGCGCCCAGTTGACCGCCACCGGGAGGAGGGACACCCCGATGAGGGTGATCACGGCGCCCTGGACCACCGGCGGGAAGAACCTGATCAGCTTGCAGAAGTACGGTGCCGCGAGGAAGCACAGGAGCCCCGCGACGATCACCGCTCCGAAGATCACCGGGAGGGCGTCCTCCGGTCCGTGCTCCTCGGCTATGGCGATCATGGGGGCGACCCCGGCGAACGAGACGCCGTTCACGAACGGCAGGCGGGCGCCGATCTTCCAGAAGCCGAGGGTCTGGAGCAGGGTGGCCAGTCCGGCGGTGAACAGGCTGGCCGAGATGAGCAGGGCGAGCTCGGCGGGGGAGAGCCCCACGCCGGCGCCGACGATGAGCGGGGGAGCGACGACTCCCGCGTACATCGCGGCGACGTGCTGCAGGCCGGTGGAGACGAGCTTCACCGGTGGCAGCAGTTCGTCCACGGGGTGGGTTTCCGGTCCGGACGGACTGCCGGGGAGGCTGCTTGACGTGCCGTCCGGACCAGAAGGTCTTGCAGGGGTGGAACCGCCGTCTGTGCTGCTGGTGTTGCTGGGTGCCATGTCGAGCCCCTCTTGTGCCCGTGGCTCGCGACGCGCCCGCGGCGCTGGAGACGTATCGATCGCGCGGCGGCCGGGGGCGGGACGGCGGTGCAAGGGTCCCCCGGCCGGTATCTCCAGCTCCCCGGGCCGGCCGCCGTCGAGCGGGCACGGTCTCCGGTGGGTGGGGGTGGAGAAACAGGTGGTGCGGGTGCTGCTGGTGTCACGGATGGTGCTGGTGTGACGGGTGGTGCGGCCCGTCCGGTATCGACCGGCCACAGGGGGCCGGAGGGTGCGGCGACGCCGGACGGTGTCCATGGGGAGGTCAGGCGACCGGGATCACCGGGACCACGCCCTCGCGGTGCACGGTGCCCTCGATCAGGCCGTACATCCGGTCGGCGGCGTAGTAGACCTCGTTGTCGTTCTTGAGGCCGAAGGGCTCCAGGTCGACCAGGAAGTGGTGCTTGTTCGGCAGCTCCAGGCGGACCTCGTCCACCTCGGCCCGGTTGTTCAGCACCCGGGTGCCCATCGCGTGCAGGGTCTGCTGCAGCGAGTAGGAGTAGGTCTCGGCGAAGGCCTCCAGCAGGTGCCGCTTCACGTGGGAGTAGGAGCGGTTCCAGTTGGGCTGGGCCTCGCCGTCGCGGCCGCTGAAGCCGTACTTCCAGCGCGCCGTCACCTGGGTGGCGAGGATGCGGTCGTACGCCTCCTGCAGGGTGGTGTACCGGTCCTTGATGTAGCCCCAGAACTCCGAGTTGGTGGAGTTCATCACGATGAGGTCCTTGAGGCCCGAGACGACCTGGACGGACTCGCCGTCGTAGACGATCTCGGAGGTGCGGGTCTCCTGCCCGTTGCGGACGAAGGAGTGGCCGACCTCCTCGGAGCCGATGAAGCGGGCGGAGTTGTCCGGCGTCTTGATCCGGTCCCAGGCGTACTCCTCGATCCGGATCCGGGCGCTGTGGACGACACCGCGCTCGGTGTCGTCCACGAAGTGCCGCGCCAGCAGGATGCCGAAGGCCTCGGCCGACTCGATCCCGTACTCCTTGGCGAAGGCGTACACGGTGTTCTTCGTCGTGTCGGTGGGGAGGCAGTTGGCGTTCGACCCGGTGAGGTGGACGTCCTCGAACTCGCCCTGGAGGGAGACCGAGACGTTCAGGTCCTTGATCTCGTGACGGGTCGAGTCACGGTAGATCCGGACGATGCGGTTCTCCGCCTTGCCGTACTGGTTCTGACCGAGCACGTGGGCCATGACATGGCTCCCAATCAATCAGGCGGTCTAGCTTCCGCGGTAGACCGAGTATCCGAACGGGTTGAGCAGCAGCGGCACGTGGTAGTGGTGCTGCGCGGGCGCGACCGTGAAGACGATCGAGACCTCGGGGAAGAACGGCGCCCCCTCGGACCTCGCCGCGTAGTACGCGGCGGTGTCGAAGAGCAGCCGGACGACCGAGCCCGCCTCCACGGCCGGCAGGTCCTTGGCCCGGCCGTCGGAGTCCGTGGCGGAGGTGCCGAGCACCTTCCAGCCACCCTCGGTGTGCAGTGCGAGCTCGACCGGGACACCCTCGGCCGGGCGGCCGAGGCTGGTGTCGAGCACGTGGGTGGAGATGCCAGTCATGGGTGAAGTGACCTTACTGATGGCAGGTGTGACGTTGTGTCGGGACCGGCCGGCGCGGCGTCAGTCCTCGTCGAGCAGCCGGTTGATCCGGATGTCGTTGATCTTGCGCAGCTCGCCCCGGACGATCTCCGCCTCGGTGGCGGGGTCGTTGGGGTAGCGCTCCCGCAGGGCGGCGAGCATGGTGTCCGCGGTGCGCCCGGTGGCGCAGATCAGGAACACGTGACCGAACTTCGCCTCGTAGGCGGCATTGGCCTCGTGCAGTTCGTCGAGGAGTGCGGGGTCCACTCCCCTGATGCCGGCCTGCTCGCGCTCGGAGGTGGCGTCACCCGCCTTGGGCGTGCCGATCCGGGCGTGGCCGGCCATCGCGTCGTTCAGGTCGGCGACCGTGAGGGCGGCCATGGCCGACGCGTTGGCGTCCAGCAGGGCCGTCCGGTCGGACCAGGGCCGGGCCGCCGCGACGGCGTCGGCCCAGGTGGTGCTGGAGCAGACCTCCAGCAGGATCGTCCTCAGCTCGGCGGCGTCGGCCGCCGCCAGGGCGTCGAGGGCGTGGGGGTGGTTGGTCACGGGTGGACCTCCTGAAGAGTGGTGCCACCCGCACAAGCTAGATCGACCCACCGCGGCCGTCAACACTTTGTTGAACGGTTGGTGGTTACGTTTTGAACGGGTCCCGGTTACCCGGGCGTTTCGTGTGCGATGAGACAAGTGTGCCCCGCCGGGGACTGGTGAAGACTGGCCCGGCCGGCGGGGTTCACCCGGATGTACGCGGATCCGCGCACGTCACGGGCGGCCTCGCACACCTCGCGGGGGGCTCGCCGGCCGTGCTCAGCCGGACTTCGAGCCGTCCTGGCGGTTGAGGTAGTTGTACACGGTGAAGCGGCTGACGCCGAGTGCCGAAGCGACCGTCTCCACCCCGTGGCGGACGGTGAAGGCGCCGCGCTCCTCCAGGAGTGCGACCACGCGCTGCTTCTCCCAGCGGTCCAGTTCGGTCAGCGGGCGCCCGTCGAACTGGCGGGTCATCTCGGCCAGCAGGCGGTCGAGCGCACTGCTCAGGTGGGGCAGTCGTACGGCGAGCGCCGGGGCGCCCTCCCACTCCAGGACGACGTCCTCGGCCTTCGCCTCGTCCAACCGGACGGGCGTGGCGCCGACGGCGTCCAGCAGCGGCTTTATCGCCGCCGCGAGCGGGTGTTCCACGTGCTCGGTCACGGCGTACCGCCCTCCTCGCCGAGCACGCTGACCTGGACCGAGATCCGGGTCGCGCCCGCGTCCAAGGTGTCCCGCAGCAGCTTGGTCACCGCGCCCAGGACCTGCTCGGCATCGCCTTCCGCGCCGGTGCCGAAGGGGCCGACCGAGACGGCCAGGCCGGCCTCGTCGACCACCTTCCGGGCCGCCACGGCGTGCTCCGGGAACGTGTCCAGTTCGAACGGTTCTGTCGTGAACTCCACCATCAATCGCACCCGCCCACTGTAGCGAGCGGGGGTGCGGGCGGGCAGGGGCTGGTCGATCGCGGGGGTGCGGGCGGGCAGGGGCTGGTCGATCGAACAGTGCCGGGGCCTGCGGGGGAGCGGTTTCGGTCGGCTTCAACAAATTGTTGCGGCGGTCTTGACACCCGCTCGGCGCGGCGGACATGCTTCCACCAAGCAGAATCCCTCTTCCGTATCGTGGAAGTTGCGGATGACGGAAGAGAGTGAGAGGTGATTGACGTGACGGCTGCGGCCCAGCACCGCTACACGGTCAACCTGTCGATCCTGTTCAGCGAGCTCCCGCTCCTGGAGCGCCCGGCCGCCGCCGCCGCCGCGGGCTTCACCGCCGCCGAGCTCTGGTGGCCGTTCGGCGAGAGCGCCACGCCGGCGCAGGCCGAGCTGGACGCGCTCCGCAAGGCGTTCACCGACGCCGGCGTGCGGCTCACCGGGCTCAACTTCCTGGACGACCTCAGCCTCGGTGTCCGCGGCACCGTCTCCGTGCCGGCCGCGAAGGACCGCTTCCGCGCCAACGTCCCGGTCGCCGCCGGGCTGGCCGCCTCGCTCGGCACCAAGGCGCTCAACGCGCTGTACGGCAACCGGGTCGAGGGCGTGGACCCGGCCGAGCAGGACGCGCTCGCGCTGGAGAACCTCGTCCTCGCCGCCCGGGCCGCCCACGAGATCGGCGCGATCCTGCTGGTCGAGGCGCTGAACCGGCCCGAGTCGCCGGACTACCCGCTGGTGTCCGCCGCCGCCGCGGTCGAGGTCGTGGACAAGGTCAACGCCGCGACCGGCCTGGGCAACGCGAAGTTCCTCTGCGACCTCTACCACCTGGCCATGAACGGCGAGGACCTGGCCGCCGTCATCGACACCTACGCCGACCGCTTCGGCCACGTCCAGATCGCCGACAAGCCGGGCCGCAACGAGCCGGGCACCGGCGGCCTCGACTTCGAGGACCTGTTCGCCCGGCTCACCGCCGCCGGCTACACCGGCCGGATCGGGCTCGAGTACCGCCCCTCCACCGGCGTCAGCGCCGACAGCTTCGAGTGGCTTCCGCGCGAGCTGCGCTCGGCCGGCTGAGCGCACCGCCCTCCGGCCCGCCCGCCGGACCCCGCACCCCACCCCTCCACGCACCTAAGGAACGACGCGATGAGCCGCAAGATCGCCTTCATCGGCCTCGGCATCATGGGCAGCCCGATGGCCGCCAACCTCGTCAAGGCCGGGCACCACGTCACCGGCTTCAACCTCACCCAGCCGCAGATCGACGCCCTGGTCGCCGCCGGCGGCCACGGGGCCACCAGCATCGCGGACGCGGTGAAGGACGCCGAGGTCGTCATCACCATGGTCCCGGCCGACCCGCAGGTCGAGCAGGTCATCCTGGGCGAGGGCGGCGTGCTCGAGAACGCCAGGCCCGGCACCCTGGTGATCGACATGTCCTCGATCACCCCGCAGACCTCGATCAAGGTCGAGGCCGCCGCCAAGGAGAAGGGCGTCCGCACCCTGGACGCCCCGGTCTCCGGCGGCGAGGCGGGTGCCGTCGAGGCCGTCCTGTCGATCATGGTCGGTGGCGCGGCGGAGGACTTCGCCGAGGCCAAGCCGCTGTTCGACGCCCTGGGCACCACGGTGATCCACGTCGGCCCGGCCGGCGCCGGCCAGACCGTGAAGGCCGCCAACCAGCTGATCGTCGCCGTGAACATCCAGGTCCTGGCCGAGGCCGTGGTCTTCCTGGAGAACGCCGGCGTCGACCTGGGTGCCGCGCTGGACGTGCTCGGCGGCGGCCTGGCCGGCTCGACCGTGCTCAACCGCAAGAAGGCGAACATGCTCAACCGCGAGTTCGCCCCCGGTTTCCGCATCGACCTGCACCACAAGGACATGGGCATCGTCACCGACGCCGCCCGCGCCGTGGGCGCCGCCCTGCCGGTCGGCGCGGTCGTCGCCCAGCTGGTCGCCTCGGCCCGTGCCAACGGCGACGGCTCCCTCGACCACTCGGCGCTGCTGCGCGGCGTCGAGCGGCTGTCCGGCCGCGAGGTCGAGTAGCCGGACCGGGCCCCCGAGGCCCGCGGACTCCTCCTGGTGGCGTGTACCTATCCGGTCGTGCCCGCGCCACCAGGAGGCCAGGCCCGATCGGCAGGTGGTTCGGGGCTCATCCGCCTCCTGCCGATCGACCAAGCCGGTGACACGCACTCCCTGACGGGGGCACTTCGGTCGTGCCGGTTGCGTGTCGCCCGGCCCCCTCCCTCGCCGAGGGGAGCCTCTCGTACGTCGGAAGCGGGACGAGGGGAACGGCGGGGAGGGGGCCATCGCACCCCACCCGGGCCCGTGCCCGGCGGGGTGGCCGCCCCGGATCGCGGGCAGGCCGTCCGACGGGCACCCGTCGGACGGGGGCGGGCCCCCGACGGACGCACCCCGACGGGGGCACCTGCCCGGCCCGGCCGACCCTGCCGGGGCGCACGCCCGCCCCGGGGGCACATGCTTGACGAACCATTGCCAGACCAGTCCGGAAGTGAGGCCCACGCCATGCCCGCCACCCCCGCCCAGGGCCATGTGGTCGTAGCTCCCGACAAGTTCAAGGGCACCCTGGAGGGTGCCGAGGTCGCCGCGCGGATCGCGGCCGGCATCCGCCGCGCCGCGCCGGGCACCGAGGTCCGCGAACTGCCCGTCGCCGACGGCGGCGAGGGCACCCTCGCCGCCGCGCTGGCCGCCGGCTTCCACCGGATCCCGGCCAAGGTGGCCGGACCCACCGGCCTGCCGGTGGACGCCGCACTCGCCGTGCGGGGCGACACCGCCGTGGTCGAGCTGGCGCAGTCCTCCGGGCTGGCCCGGCTCCCCGGCGGCCGGACCGCCCCGCTCGCGGCCGGCTCCTACGGGGTCGGCCAGCTGATCGGCCGGGCGGTGGGCCTGGGCGCCAAGCGGATCGTGCTCGGCCTCGGCGGCAGCGCCTGCACCGACGGCGGGGCCGGCATGGTCCAGGCCCTCGGCGCCCGCCTGCTGGACGCGGACGGCACCGAGCTGGCGCCGGGCGGCGCCGCGCTGCGCAGGCTCGACCGGCTCGACCTCGGCCCGCTGGCCACGGGGACACCGGCGGCGGCGCTCACCGGGATCGAGATCGTGGTGGCCTGCGACGTGGACAACCCGCTGCTCGGCCCGCGCGGCGCGACCGCCGTCTACGGCCCGCAGAAGGGCGCCGACGGCGAGGACCTGGTGATCCTGGAGGAGGGCCTGACCCGCTTCGCCGACGTGGTCGGCGAGGCCGTCGGACGGGACTTCCGCAACGCCCCCGGCGCCGGGGCCGCAGGCGGGGTGGGCTTCGCCGCCCTCGCCCTGCTCGGCGCCACCATGCGACCCGGCATCGAGCTGATGCTCGATCTGCTGGGTTTCGACGAGGCCGTGCGTGGGGCACGCCTCGTCGTGACCGGCGAGGGCTGCCTGGACGCGCAGACGCTCCACGGCAAGGCGCCCGCCGGCGTTGCCGCGGCGGCCACCCGGGCGGGGGTTCGGGTGGCCGCTGTGGCAGGGCGGTTGGAGCTCTCCGAGGGCGAGTGGCGGGCGGCCGGCTTCGTCGGCGCGTACGCCCTCACCGACCTGGCCGAACATCCCGGGGACAGCATGACCCGGGCGGCGGAGCTCGCCGAGGTCGCGGGGGAGCGGCTGGCGGCGGAGTTCCTCGCCGGCTGACCGCAGTCCGCTCCGCGCTCGACCGCGGGCGCTCCGCGCTCGACCGGAGGTCCGGCCCGAGACGGGCAGGAGGGCTCCACGGCCGGTCCGGCCGAACGCCCACCCCGGGTGGCCGGAAACCCGTCGGCCCTCGTGCGTTCCTCCATTGACGTTTTGTTGAAGGCGGCCCTAGGCTCCGGGCAATCCTTCGACGTACCCACCCTTCTTCTTCAGGCTTCGGAGGTCCCCCATGCCCCTCAGCGAGACTGCGGTGATCCGCTCCCGCCGGGTGGTCCTGCCGGACGGCGAGCGCCCCGCGGACGTGCTGATCCGGGACGGGCGGATCGAGCAGATCGCCGAGCACGGCTCGCTGCTCGCCGGCGACCAGCATCTGACCGACCTCGGCGACACCGCGCTGCTGCCCGGTCTGGTCGACACCCACGTGCACGTCAACGAGCCCGGCCGGACCGAGTGGGAGGGCTTCGCCACCGCCACCCGGGCGGCCGCCGCCGGCGGCGTGACCACGATCGTCGACATGCCGCTCAACTCGATCCCGCCCACCACCACGGTGGCCGGACTGGAGGCCAAGCGGAAGACCGCCGAGGGCCAGGCCTGGGTCGACCTCGGCTTCTGGGGCGGCGCCGTCCCCGGCAACGTCCCGGACCTCGAACCGCTGCACCGCGCGGGCGTGTTCGGCTTCAAGAGCTTCCTCGCGCCGTCCGGCGTGGACGAGTTCCCGCACGTCGAGGCGGCCGACCTGGAGGCCGCGCTGGCCGAGCAGGCCCGGATCGGGGCGCTGGCGATCATCCACGCCGAGGATCCGACCGTCCTGGCCGCCGCCCCGCAGCAACCCGGCGTCCACTACCGGGACTTCCTGGCCTCGCGGCCCGCCGACGCCGAGACCGCGGCCGTCGCGCGGCTGCTCGACACCGCCCGCCGCACCGGTGCCCGGGTGCACATCCTGCACGTCTCCTCGGCCGCCGTGCTGCCGCTGCTGCGGCAGGCCCGGGAGGACGGCGTCCGGGTGACCGCCGAGACCTGTCCGCACTACCTGACCCTCGCGGCCGAGCAGGTGCCGGACGGCGACACCGCGTTCAAGTGCTGCCCGCCGATCCGGGACGAGTCCAACCGGGACGCGCTCTGGGCGGCCCTGGCGGCGGGCGAGTTCGTCGCCGTCGTCTCCGACCACTCGCCGTCCACCCCGGACCTCAAGCTGCTGCCGGAGTTCGGCGGCAGCGGGGACTTCGCCGAGGCCTGGGGCGGCATCGCCTCCCTGCAGCTGGGCCTGCCGGCGATCTGGACCGAGGCGCGCCGCCGCGGCCACACGCTCGGCGACGTGGTCCGCTGGATGGCGAGCGGCCCGGCCTCGCTGGTCGGCCTCACCGGCACGAAGGGCGCGATCGCCGTCGGCCACGACGCCGACCTGGTCGCCTTCGACCCGGACGCCGAGTTCGCCGTGAACGCCGGCGAGCTCCACCACCGAAACCCCGTCACCCCGTACGCCGGCCGGACGCTGACCGGCGCCGTGCGCACCACCTGGCTGCGCGGCCGGGTCGTCGACGTCGCGGCCGAGCCGTTCGGCCGCCAGATCACCCGCCCGTCCGCCGGCCCGGACACCCGCCCCGAGGAGACTCAGTGACCACCGTCAACACCCCGAGCGCTCCCTTCACCGAGCTGGTCAACCTGGCCTCCCGGCTGCTCGGCGCCGGCGTCGTCGCCACCAACGAGGACACCTTCGCGGACGCGGAGAACCTGCTGGTCGCCAAGCCCGCCGAGTTCCGGCCGCACACCTTCGGCCACAAGGGCCAGATCATGGACGGCTGGGAGTCCAAGCGGCGCCGCGGCGTCGGCGCCGACCAGCCGCACCCCGCCGACGACGACCACGACTGGACGATCGTCCGGCTCGGCGTCGCCGGCGTGGTCCGCGGCCTGATCGTCGACACCGCGCACTTCACCGGCAACTACCCGGAGAGCGCCTCGGTCGAGGCCGCCGCGATACCCGGTCACCCCTCGCCGGAGGAGCTGGCCGCCGCGGAGTGGGTCGAGCTGCTGCCGCGCACCCCGCTCCAGGGCGACACCGCCCACGAGTTCGAGGTCCGCGACGAGACCCGCTACACCCACGTCCGGCTGAACATCTTCCCGGACGGCGGCGTGGCCCGGCTCCGCGTCCACGGCGAGGTGCTGCCCGACCCGCGCGAGCTCGACGGCCTCACCTTCGACCTCGCGGCCCAGGAGTACGGCGGCGTGGCCGAGGCGGCGTCCGACCGCTACTTCTCCTCCCCGCACAACCTGAACGCTCCCGGCCGCGCCTCCGTCATGGGCGAGGGCTGGGAGACCCGGCGTCGGCGCGACAAGGCCAACGACTGGGTGCAGATCGCCCTGGCCGGGGGCGGCGAGGTCCTGGCCGCCGAGGTGGACACCACCCACTTCGTCGCCAACGCCCCCGGCTGGGCCGACCTCGTCGGCTACGACGCCTCCCAGGGCGGCAACCCCTCCGAGGACCGCGACGGCTGGTTCGAGATCCTGCCCCGCACCCGCCTGCAGCCCGACACCCGACACCGGTTCCGGCTCGACGTCGGCCGCCCGGTCACCCACGTGCGGATCAACGTGTACCCGGACGGCGGTCTCGCCCGGCTCCGCCTCACCGGCCGGCTGACCGAGGCCGGTCGCGCCGCCCTGGCGCTGCGCTGGTTCAACGCCGTCCCGGCCGCCGAGGCCGCCGCCGCGCTCACCGAGGCCGGCCTCACCGCCGACGAGGCCGCCGCGCTTACCGCCGCCCGCCCGCTGGCGGACCCGGCCGCGGCCACCGCCGCCGTCGCCGAGCTGCGGCCCGCCGACGGCCCGGACGGCGAGCACTCCTCCCGCCGCCGCTCGGCCGTCTGGCGCCTGCTCGGCATCTGAGCGGCAGCCGCTCGGACGCCAACCCCTCCTCCACGCACTGCTTGCACCGACACCCGAAGGACCCTCCATGTCCAAGATCCTGACCACGGAGTCCGGCGCGCCGATCGCCGACAACCAGAACTCGGCCTCGGCCGGCGAGTACGGCCCGCTGCTCATCCAGGACCAGCAGCTGCTGGAGAAGCTGGCCCGGTTCAACCGCGAGCGCATCCCGGAGCGCGTCGTGCACGCCCGCGGCTCCGGCGCCTACGGCTACTTCGAGGTGACCGACGAAGTCTCGCAGTACACCAAGGCCGCCTTCCTCTCGGAGGTCGGCAAGCGCACCGAGCTGTTCCTGCGGTTCTCCACCGTGGCCGGCAACCTGGGCTCCAGCGACGCCGTGCGCGACCCCCGCGGCTTCGCGGTGAAGTTCTACACCGAGGAGGGCAACTACGACCTCGTCGGCAACAACACCCCGGTCTTCTTCATCAAGGACCCGCTGAAGTTCCCCGACTTCATCCACTCGCAGAAGCGCGACCCGTACACCGGCGTCCAGGAGGCGGACAACGTCTGGGACTTCTGGGCGCACTCGCCGGCCTCGACCCACCAGATCACCTGGCTCTTCGGCGACCGCGGCATCCCGGCGTCCTACCGCCACATGAACGGCTACGGCTCGCACACCTACCAGTGGGTCAACGAGCAGGGCGACGCCTACTGGGTGAAGTACCACTTCAAGACCAACCAGGGCATCCGCTCGCTGGACGGCGAGCAGTCCGCCGAAGTGCTCGGTGCCGACGCCGACTCGCACCAGCGCGACCTGCACCAGGCCATCGAGCGCGGGGTGTTCCCGTCCTGGACCCTCTACGTCCAGCTGATGCCGGTCGCCGAGGCCGCGGACTACCGCTTCAACCCGTTCGACCTCACCAAGGTGTGGCCGCACGCCGACTACCCGCTGGTCAAGGTCGGCCGCCTGGTGCTCAACCGCAACCCCGAGAACGTCTTCGCCGACGTCGAGCAGTCCGCGTTCTCGCCGAACAACTTCGTGCCGGGCATCGGCCCGTCCCCGGACAAGATGCTCCAGGGGCGCCTGTTCGCCTACGCCGACGCCCAGCGCTACCGCCTCGGCGTGAACCACACCCAGCTGCCGGTGAACGCCCCGCGCGCCACCGAGGCGAACAACTACGGCCGCGACGGCCTCCACGCGATCAACAGGTCCGGCCGCGGCAGGAACTACGAGCCCAACTCGTACGACGGCCCCGCCCAGACCGACGAGGCGCTCGCCGCCCCGGTCCGGCTGAGCGGCCACACCGGCACCTACACCACGCCGGCCCACACCAAGGACGACGACTTCTTCCAGGCCGGCGAGCTCTACCGCCTGATGTCGGAGGGCGAGAAGAGCCGCCTGATCGACAACCTCGCGGGCTTCCTCGCGCAGGTCACCCGCGAGGACATCGTGGAGAAGAACCTCGCCCACTTCCACGCCGCCGACGAGGAGTACGGCGCCCGCCTGGCGGCGGCCGTCGCCAGGCTCCGCGCCGGGGACGAGGGCTGACGAGGCGTCGCACGCGCGTCCGGACCACCCTCACCGGCCGCCGGGGTCCGCACCCCGGCGGCCGCGACCGGGCCTCTCCCCCTGGGCAGTGGGGAGGGGCCCGCTCCGCGTTCCCCGGCGGGCAGCGGTGCGCGGGCCTGGGGCGGGCCTGGGGCGTGGGTGTCCTCGCGCGGCGGCCGGGGCATATGCCGGTCAAGCCCGTTCACGAGACCTGCACCAATATCCGTGGACGGCAACTGCCCGGCCGTTCGGGTGGCTAGGCTGGAGGAAGCCCGCAGGTCGCCGCGCGGGCGGACATCGGAAGGGGACGACATGTCGACACCAGCCCCGGGTCGTCACGCCGCGCCGGACCAGGGCACGCCCGGTCCGATCACCTCCTTGCAGCACGCCCTGAGACTGCTGGAGGCCGTCGACCGGCACGCCGGCGGAGCCACCCTGGTCGCCCTCGCCAGGGAGACGTCCCTGAGCCTGTCGACGGTTCGGCGGCTCGCCGAGATCCTGGAGATCGAGGGCTATCTCCAGTGCCAGGACGGCGGTTGGCTGCTCGGCGGTACGTTCGCGCTGCTCGGACAGCACAACCGGGAGCAGCTCGTCCGGGCCCGGCTGAACCGGCAACTCGCTGACCTGCGAGACGAGTTGGGCGCCGCGGTGTACTTCAGTCGTTACCACGACGGCGAGTTGTCGGTGGAGGCGGTCTCCGCAGCCGACCACGCGCCCGCGGTGCAGGAGTGGGTGGACTTCCGGGCCACCGCGCACGCCAGCGCGATCGGGAAGTGCCTGCTGAGCCAGCTCGACCACGACGGCCGCCGGGACCACTTCTCCCGCCACCCGGTGGCCCGGCTGACCTCGCGCACCGTCACCGACACCGACCAGCTGATGCACCGGCTGGAGCGGCAGCCGGCCACCGTGCCCGTGCTGGACATCCAGGAGTACGCGCTCGGCACCGTCTGCGCGGCCGTGCCGGTGACGGCGGGCAGCACGGTCGGCTGCCTGGCCACGTCGATGCCGGTGGACAACGTGCACCGGCTCAAGGCGGCAGCGGAGCTGTTGGCGGCCCGGGCAGCGCCGCTGATGCTCGCCATGGCGGTCTGACCGGCCGCCGTCCGCCCGTCCACGTGGGCCCCGCCTCGATTCGGCGGGGCCTTCCGTGTTTCCCGTGGTGCCGCGCGGCGCACATCACTTATTAGACTCGATGTCGATAAGAGGTGCCGAACCCCTTGTCGCCGTCGCTACCCGCGAGTACGTTTCCCTGAGCCGAGCCGCCACCCGCAGGTCAGGAGGGCCCTCCCATGCCCCGCTCCACGCCCGTTCCCGCCGTCGCCGCCCCGGCCTCCCGCGTCCACGACGGCCTCGTCCTGGAGCCCCGGGACGTCCGCTTCGACTGGGCCGGCCTGCCGCTGCACTGGATCCCGGACGAGCCGGTGGCCACCCACGTCATCAACGTCCTCCACCTGCTGCTGCCGGAGGGCGAGCGCTGGTTCGTCAAGGTGTTCAAGGAGGCGCTGCCGCTGATCCGCGACGAGCAGCTGCGCGAGGAGGTGCTCGGTTTCATCGGCCAGGAGGCCATCCACGCCGAGGCGCACCAGGAGGTGCTGGACCACCTGCTCGGCCAGGGGCTCGACCCGCGCCCGTACGTCCGTCAGATCGCCTGGCTGTTCCAGCGGGTCCTCGGCGACAAGCCGGGCCTCACGCCGGCCCGGCGGCGCGAGAACGTCATCGAGCGGGTCGCCTTCGTCGCGGCGATCGAGCACTTCACCGCCTTCCTGGGCGACTGGGCGCTCAACTCACCGGGCCTGGACCGGGCCCAGGCCGACCCGACGATGCTGGACCTGCTGCGGTGGCACGGCGCCGAGGAGGTCGAGCACCGCAGCGTCGCGTTCGACCTGATGGTCCACCTCGACCCCGGCTACCTGCGGCGGATCCGCGGGATGGCGGTCTCCGGGCCGCTGCTGGTCCGTCTCTGGGTGCGGGGTGCCCGGTTCCTGCTGGCGGCCGACCCCAGCCTCGACGGACGGCTGAAGCCGACCTGGCGGGAGGCCCGCCGGATCGCCCGGCGCGGGCTGCTGCCCGATCCGGTCAAGTCGGTGCGCTCCGGGCTGCGCTACCTGAGGCCCGGCTACCACCCCACCCAGGAGGGCTCGTCCAGCCAGGCCCTCGGCTACCTGGCCACCTCCCCGGCCGCCCGCGCGGCGGCCGCCCACTGACGGCGTGCGGGGCGCCCGCCCCGCCCGACGTCGCCCGCCCCGCCCGACGCCGCCCCCACGGACACCCAAGGACCCGCCGGATGGACCTGCACACCCCGCCCCCCGACCTCTACGGCCGTCCCCACGCCGACCGGTTCATGCGGCGGCTCACCGCCTTCGGCGACCGCTACAGCCCCGCCCTCGGCAGCCCGCTGCTGCGCCGCAACCCCCGCCGCCCGGTCGGCCGCCCCACCCCGCCGCTGCAACTGGTGGTCGCCGACCGCCGCGAAGTCGCCGCGGACGTCGTCGAACTGCGGCTCACCGACCCCTCCGGCGGCCCGCTGCCGCGCTGGCAGCCCGGTGCGCACCTGCGTCTCACGCTCCCCTCCGGCCGCGAGCGCCACTACTCGCTCTGCGGCGACCCGGCCGAGCGCGCCGCCTACCGGATCGCCGTCCGCCGGCTGCCCGGGGGCGGCGGCGGTTCGGTCGAGGTCCACGACGCCCTGCACCGCGGCGTACGCCTCACCGCCCGCCGCCCGCGCAACGGCTTCGCCTTCTGCGCCGAGCCGGCCGTCCTGCTGCTGGCCGGCGGCATCGGGGTCACCCCGCTGCTGCCCATGGCGCGCGAGGCCCAGCGCCACGGGCTGGACTGGCGGCTCGTCCTGGTCGGCCGCAGCGCCGCCACCCTCCCGTACGCGGACGAGCTGGACGACCTCGACCCGCGCCGGGTGCACCGGCGCACCGACGACGAGCACGGCGGCGTGCCGACCGGCGCCGAGCTGCTGGGGTACGCCCCTCCCGGGGCCGCCGTCTACTGCTGCGGCCCGGCCCCGATGCTCGCCGCCGTCCAGGGCGCGCTGGACGGATCGCCCGCCGCCGCCCTGCACTTCGAGCGGTTCGGCGCGGCGCCGATCACCGACGGGGAGCCGTTCACCGTCCGCCTCGGCGCGGACGGCCCGGCGCTCGCCGTCCCGGCCGACCGGTCCGCCCTGGACGTGCTCCGCGAGGCCCGCCCGGACCTGCCCTACTCCTGCCACCAGGGGTTCTGCGGCACCTGCGAGGTCCGCCTGCTGGCCGGCACGCCCGACCACCGCGACCGCCGCCTCACCCCCGAGCAGCGCGCCGCCGGCGCCCTGCTGCCCTGCGTCTCCCGGGCCGCCGAGGGCGAGACGCTCGCCGTCGACCTGTAGCGGCCGGCGCCCGGCCCGCCGTGGCGCCTCACCCGACGACACGTCAGGCAGTCCGCAGCAGACCCTCGCTCCCCAGCCCCGGACCCCCAGAACAGGAGCCCCGCCGTGGCGAAGAAGCCCCCGTCCTTCCCGTTCACCGAGCAGGACCTCGCCCGCTTCCGCGAGACCCAGCAACTCGCCTACCACTGCGCCGAGCAGGTCGCCGCCTGGATCGAACCCGGCGTCACCGAACGGCAGGCCACCGCCGAACTGCGCCGCCGCCTGGTCGGCGCGGGCGTGCAGGACTTCTTCCACGTCCCGTTCGCCTGGTTCGGCGACCGGACGGCGTTCCGGCACTTCCACACGCCGCTGCAGTTCTTCGCCGGCGGCCGCCGGCTGGAGGAGGGCATGCCCTACGTGCTGGACTGCGCGCCCGTGGTGGACGGTTACACCGCCGACATCGGCTACGGCGGCAAGGTCGGCGAGAACCGGGTCTGGGACCGGCTCGCCGCCGACCTCCGGGTCTACCGCGAGCTGATCCTGGCGGAGGTCCGCGCCCGCAAGCCGCTGGACGAGGTGTACGCGGCCGTCGACGCGCAGATCGCCGCGCACGGTTACGACAACCGGCACCAGGTCTACCCGGGCCGGGTGATCGGCCACCAGGTGACCCGGATGACCGCCCGCGGCCCCGCCGGGGTCAACCTCTTCGGCTTCGGGGTGCGTACGCTCCAGACCCTCGGCCGCGAGCTGATCAGCGAGCGCCTGCACGGCCGTTCCCCGCTCTGGGCGGACGGCCGGGCGTCCCGGCACGCGCCGACCCCGGGCCTGTGGGCGGTCGAGCCCCACATCGGTTTCCGCGAGGTGGGCATCAAGTTCGAGGAGCTGCTGGTGGTCACCGAGGACGACGCGTACTGGCTCGACGACGACCTGCCGCACGTCCGGCGCTGGAGCGCGGCGGAGAGCACGACCGCGTCCGTCCCGGCCGGGGCCGGGACCGCCCGGGAGGCGACCCGATGACGACGACCCCCCGCCGCCGGGTCCACTCCGGCGGGCTGCCGCTCGCCGTCTTCGAGGAGGGCGACCCGTCCGGGCCCACCGTCCTGCTGGTGCACGGCTACCCCGACACCCACGCGGTCTGGGACGACGTCGCCGCCGACCTGGCCCGCGACCACCACGTGGTCCGCTACGACGTGCGCGGCGCCGGCGAGTCCGGCGTCCCGTCCGCCCGCGAGGGCTACCGGCTCGAGCAGCTGGCCGCCGACCTGTTCGCCGTCGCCGACGCGGTCAGCCCGGACCGGCCGGTGCACGTGGTCGCCCACGACTGGGGCTCGTTGCAGTCCTGGGAGGCCGTCACCGCGCCCGGCGCCGAGCAGCGGCTCGCCTCCTACACCACGATGTCCGGACCCTGCCTGGACCACATGGGCCACTGGTTGCGCGACCGCCTGCGCCGGCCCACCCCGCGCCACCTCAGGCAGCTGCTCTCCCAGGGCGTCCACTCCTGGTACATCACCGCCTTCCACCTGCCCTACCTCGCCCCCGGCCTCTGGCGCCTCGGCCTGGCCCGCGCCTGGCCGAGGGTCCTGCGGGACCTGGAGGGGGTCACCCCGCGCCCCGGCCACCCGCAGCCCACCCTGCGGCGCGACGCCGTCCGCGGCATCGAGCTGTACCGGGCCAACATGCGGCCCGCCCTGCGCAACCCGCGCGAGCGGCCCACCGAGGTGCCGGTCCAGCTGATCACCCTGACCGAGGACCACTACGTGGGCGCGTTCCTCTCCGAGGGGCTGGAGCGCTGGGTGCCCAGACTCACCCGCCGCTCGCTGCACGCCACCCACTGGTCCGCCCTGCTGGAGAAGGGATCCACCGTGGCCGGAATGGTCCGCGAGTTCACCGCCGCCGTCGACGCCGGGCGGGCGGCCGAGGCGGCCGCCGCCGGCCGGCTGGTCGTGGTCACCGGCGGCGGCAGCGGCATCGGCCGGGCCACCGCCCTGGCCTTCGCCGAGGACGGCGCCCGGGTGGTGGTCTGCGACCTCGACCTCGCGGCCGCCGAGCGCACCGCCGAACTCGCCTCGCTGATCGGTCCGGCGGCTCACGCCTACCAGGTCGATGTGAGCGACGGCGACGCCGTCGACGCCTTCGCCAAGGAGGTCGCGGCCGAGCACGGGGTGCCCGACGTGGTGGTCAACAACGCGGGCATCGGCCACTCCGGGACGTTCCTGCAGACGACCGCGAAGGAGTGGCAGCGCGTCCTGGACGTGAACCTCTGGGGCGTCATCCACGGCTGCCGGGCCTTCGGCACGCTGATGGCCGACCGCGGCGCCGGCGGCCACATCGTCAACGTCTCCTCCGCCGCGGCCTACCTGCCGTCCAAGGCGCTCACCGCCTACGCCACCAGCAAGGCGGCGGTCTTCATGCTCTCCGACTGCCTGCGCGCCGAACTGGCCGGCCACGGCATCGGGGTCTCCACCATCTGCCCCGGCATCGTCAACACCAACATCACCCGCACCTCCACCTTCTCCGCCACCACCGCGACGGAGCAGGCCGCCAAGCAGGCCCGCGCCGCCAGGCTCTACGCCCGCCGGGGCTTCCCGCCCGAGAAGGTGGCCGCCGCCATTCTCGACGCCGTCCGTACCGGCCGCCCCGTCGTCCCGGTCACCCCCGAGGCCAAGGCCGCCCGCTTCCTGAGCCGCCTCTCCCCGGGCCTGCTCCGCCTGGCGGCCCGCCTCGACGTGACCTGAGCCGACGGCCCGTGGGCCTGCGATATCGAATAGGCTGGAGTTTGATATCGCAGGCCGGCTGATCTGGGAGGCCGACCGTGGCCCGTACCGTGATAGACGTCAACGACGAGCTGCTGGCCGAGGCCGCCGAGATCTTCGGCACGACGACCAAGGTGGCGACGGTCAACGCCGCCCTTGAGGACGCGGTCAAGCGCCGCAAGGGCAGGGAGTTCCTCGCCTGGCTCGCCGAGGGCGGACTGCCCGACCTCACCGGACCGGTGGACCAGGGTGAGTGAGCGCTTCCTGATCGACAAGTCGGCCTTCGCCCGCTACACGAAGCCGGCCGTTCGGGCCGTGATCGACCGACTGTTCAACGAAGGGTTGCTCGCGCTCTGCGGCGCTGTCGAGCTGGAGATCACGCACAGCGCCCGGTCCAAGACCGATGCCGACCGGATCCGCGAGGGGTTGCGCGGCTTCGACTGGTTGTCGACGCCCGACGAGGTGTGGGACCGCGCCGTCGAGGTCCAGGCGCTCCTCACCTCCGCCGGCCACTGGCGGGCGCTGTCCGTGCCCGACCTCGGCATCGCAGCCGTGGCCGAACGCCACGGCTGCACCGTCCTGCACTACGACGGCGACTACGACATGATCGCCGCCGTCACCGGTCAGTCCACCCGCTGGGTCGTCCCGCCCGGCACGGCTGACTGAGTTCCGGGGGCGACGGCGGTCGGGCTGACGCCGGGGTGGCTGCGCTCGGAGACGGTGGTGGAGCACTTCGGCGTCACCGAGGGGACCTGGCGCGGGGCCGTCGAGCCGGATCGCCGCAGTTCGGCGGCGGACCGAGGGGTGCCTGGATCCGGCGAACCACCGCTGACGCCGCACGCCCCGGGCGCGGCAGCGGCCGTTCGGCGCCCGGGGGTGGTACCCAGGAGGTCGTCACCCCGAGCGACCGAAGGAGTGCCCATGGCCACCGGGACGGTCCAGTCCTACAACGTGCACCACGGCTACGGCCTGATCACGCCCGACGAGGACGGGCCCGCGCTGTACGTGTACTTCGACTCGATCGTGGGGGAGGGCGAGCGCGCGCTGACCGAGGGCCAGCGGGTCGAGTACGACGCTACGGAGCAGGAGGGCCGGGCGGTGGCCGAACGCGTCCGGCCCCTCTGAGCGGGGCGGGCCACCCGGCCGGGGACGGCTCGCACCGGACCGGGTGAGCGGTGCGGTGGAGGCCGGTTTCGGAGTGAGGGCTCGCCGTCCCGGACTGACGCGGACCCGGCGGCTCTCGCCGGCCCGGCCGATTGCCCTCAGCGGCCCATCCGGTCCAGCCCGGCGCGCAGCTCGTCCGGATTCATGCAGAGGTGCATGTCGACGTCGGCGTTGAACTCCAGCCAGAACGGCTCGCAGATGGACGGGATCGAGGCCGCGTCCGTGACGTCGACGACGACGATCTGGCACCGCCGGCCGTTGCGGGCGAAGGCGTAGGCCGCCTCCGGCCGGAGGTCGGACATGATCCGCTCGAACCGCTCGCGGATCGTGCCGTCGGTGATCAGCGCGTTGGTCGTCTCGGTGTCGAGCTCGATCTCCAGCAGGGCACGCATGACCGCTGCTCCTTCCCCGGGGCTCACGGTGAGTCCGCCGGACTCCAGCGTCAGGCCGCCGGCAGGGGCCCGCAATGCGACCCGGTGTTCGCCCGAGGCCACCGGCGAGTCGACCGGGGCAGGCTGCGCCCGTCGTCACCCGGGCGGGGTCGCCGGCTGGCGACCGGGTCCGGGCCGGGGCTGCACTGGACTCGGCCCTCCCCGGCGACCCGCCGGCCCAGTGAGCAGGAGCAGCAGCCCATGGCCGTCATCGTGGTGTTCGAGTTTCCCGAGGTCACCCAGGCGCAGTACCAGGAGAGCGTCGACCGGCTGACCGGCGGGGCGGGGCTGAACTCGCCGTCGGACTGGCCGGTGCGCGGGCTGGTCCTGCACACGGCGGGCCCGACGCCGGGCGGCGGGTGGCACGTCACCGACGTGTGGGAGTCCAGGGAGACCTTCGACCACTTCGCGGCGGTGCTGATGCCGATCTTCCAGGAGGTCGGCATTCCCACCACCCCGCCGATGATCTGCGAGGCCTACGACGTCGTGACCTGACCGGCGGTCACCCGCGCGGCGGCGCCGCCGCGCCTCGCCGACCCGGCCCGCGCCCCCCGGCGCTCAGGCCGCGTGCGGCCGGGGATCCCGGGCGGCCGGGCCTTCAGCGGCCTCGGCCGCGCGCTCCGCGTCGTGGTGGATGGGTCCGTCGCCGGCGCTCAGCGGCAGGCAGCTGCCGCCCCGCCGGTGGGCGACGATCTCCGCGGCGACCGAGACGGCCGTCTCCTCGGGGGTGCGGGCGCCGAGGTCCAGACCGATCGGCGAGCGCAGCCGGCCGATCTCGGCCCCGGTGAGGCCGGCCTCGCGCAGCCGGTCCAGCCGGTCGCGGTGGGTGCGGCGCGAGCCCATCGCCCCGACGTAGCCGACCGGCAGCCGCAGCGCGCGCTCCAGCAGCGGGATGTCGAACTTGGCGTCGTGGGTGAGCACGCAGAGCACGGTCCGGCCGTCGATCCGCTCCAGCTGCGCGTCCAGGTAGCGGTGCGGCCAGTCGACGACGACCTCGTCGGCGTCCGGGAACCGCTTGCGGGTGGCGAACACCGGGCGGGCGTCGCAGACGGTGACGTGGTAGCCGAGGAACTTGCCGATCCGCACCACGGCGGCGGCGAAGTCGATGGCGCCGAAGACCAGCATCCGCGGCGCGGGCACGTAGGACTCGACGAAGACGGTGACGGTGCCATGCTCGTGCTCGTCGCACGGACGGCCGTCCAGGCCGAGGACGACCTGGCCGGTGCGGCCGGCGTCCAGCATGGCGCGGGCCTCGGCGACGACGGCGCGTTCGAGGCTGGCCACGGTCGTCGGTGCGGGGGAGAGGGCGCCGTGGTGGGTGTCGGCGGTGACGGCGACGGTGGCGCCCAGCAGGCCGCCGGGGCCGGCGATGACCCGGGCGAGGGCCACCGGGGTGCCGGAGGCGATGTAGGCGATGCCGGCGTCGAGCGCGGGGTCGGTGCCCGGGACGACCGGCTGGACGAAGACGTCCAGGATGCCGCCGCAGGTCAGGCCGACGGCGAAGGCGTCCTCGTCGCTGTAGCCGAACCGCTCCAGGACCGGCTCGCCGGACTCGATCGCGGCTTGGCAGAGCTCGTACACGGCCCCCTCGACGCAGCCCCCGGAGACGCTTCCCACGGCCTCGCCCGCCGCGTCGACGGCGAGTGCGGCCCCCGGATCGCGCGGCGCGCTGCCGGAGACCCCGACCACCGTGGCCACGGCGAAGGAACGCCCGGACGCGTGCCAGGCCTGCAGCTGCTCGGCGATGTCCTGCATGTCGGGGAGCTCCTTCAACCTCAACGGACGGAACGGGTGGTGCCGCCGTACGGGAAACGATCCCCGTACGGCGGCGGTGCTGCTAGTGCACGCCCAGCCAGGACTTGATCGGGGTGAGCGCGAAGTAGACCACGAAGACGGCGGTCAGGATCCACATCAGCGGGCCGGGCTCGCGCCACTTGCCCTGGCCGGCCTTGATGACCGTGTAGGAGATGACGCCCGCGGCGACACCGGCGGTGATGCTGTAGGTGAACGGCATCAGGACGCAGGTGAGGAAGGCCGGGATGGCGACCTCGCGGTCGGACCAGTCGATGTGCCGGGCCTGGCTCATCATCATCGCGCCGATCACGACGAGGGCGGCGGAGGCGACCTCGACCGGGACGATGCCGGCGAGCGGGGAGAAGAAGAGCATCAGGGCGAACAGGCCGCCGGTGACGGCGGAGGCGAGGCCGGTCCGGGCGCCGTCGCCGACGCCGGTGGCCGACTCGACGAACACGGTCTGCCCGGAGGCGCCGGCCAGGCCGCCGACCGCGCCGCCGGCGCCGTCGATGAGGAGCGCCTTGGAGAGGCCGGGCATCCGGCCCTGCTTGTCGGCCAGGCCCGCCTCGGTGCCGACGCCGATGATGGTGGCCATCGCGTCGAAGAAGCCGGCCAGCACGAGGGTGAAGACCGCGACGGAGGCGCTGATCGCGCCCATCCCCTGGCCGCCGAAGGCGCCGAACAGGTCGACGTCGCCGAAGAGGCTGAAGTCGGGGGCGGAGACCGGGCTGCCCGGCCAGACCGGCACGGAGTTCTTCCAGGCCTGGGCCGGCACGTCGGCGAGCTTGTTGACGACCACCGCCAGGACGGTGCCGCCGGCGATGCCGATCAGGATCGCGCCGCGGACGTTGCGGGCCATCAGCACGAAGATCGTCAGCAGGGTGAGGCAGAAGATCAGGACCGGCCAGCCGGCCAGCTCGCCGGTGGGCCCGAGTGACAGCGGGGTGGGGCCGCCGGTGTGCACGAAGCCGGCCTTGTAGAGGCCGATGATCGTCACGAAGAGGCCGATGCCGATGGTGATCGCGTGCTTGAGCGGCAGCGGGATGCCGTTCATGATCTTCTCGCGGAGGCCGGAGACCACCAGGAGCACGATCAGCAGGCCGTAGATGACGCACAGGCCCATGGCCTGGGGCCAGGTGGTGTGCGGGACGACCAGGGCGGAGACGGCCCCGGAGACCGAGAGGCCGGCGGCCAGGGCGAGCGGGACGTTGCCGACCACCCCCATCAGGATGGTGGTGACGGCGGCCGCGAGCGCCGTGGCGGTGGTCAGCGCGGCGTGGTCCAGCTTCACGCCGGTGACGTCGGCACCGCTCAGGATGAGCGGGTTGAGCAGGATGATGTACGCCATCGCCATGAAGGTGGTGACGCCACCGCGGAGCTCGTTGGCGAGCGTCGATCCCCGCGCGGAGATCTTGAAGTACGCGTCCAGCGCGTTCTTCGAAGGAGTCGCAGGGGCCGACGTGGGGGCGTCGTCCTCGGCGGGTCTGTCTTCAGTGGTGCCGGGCTCCGTGGGGATCCTGGTCATGTCCACTCCCAAGTGTCAAAGGGGGTTGGGGTGGGCGAGCCGACCTGACAGCCAGTCAACGAAGTTGGCACAGGGGGACGATTCGACTCACTGGGTGCACTCTGTGGCAGTGCCGGCAGTGCGAGGGTGGTGGGCACCGCTGCAGAGCCCCGGCGTGGGAGAGGCAGCGGAGTGATGCGTTCGCCTTGCTTCGGATGGTGCATGGGTGGTGCTTCTTCACTGCGTTCGGTGGTGCTGCCCCGGGGCGGCGGGGCTGTGGTCGCTGTTCTCCTCGCTCGCGCTCGGAGAACACGGTCGCCGCCCCGGGGAGGAGGTTCCGGCTACAGGGCTTCCGGGGCCTCGGTGGTCAGGTGCTCGGGCCGGACCGGGATCCGGTTGAGCGCCAGACCGGTGGCGTTGCGGATGGCGGCCACGATCGACGGCGTCGCGGAGACCGTGGGAGCCTCGCCGACGCCGCGCAGACCGTACGGCGCGTTGGGGTCGGGCAGTTCGAGGATGTCGACCGGGATCGGCGGGGTGTCCAGGACGGTGGGGATCAGGTAGTCGGTGAAGGACGCGTTGCGCACCTTCCCGTCCTTGACGATGATCTCCTCCATCACGGCCAGGCCGAGCGCCTGGGTGCAGCCGCCCTGGATCTGGCCCACCACGGAGAGCGGGTTGAGCGCCTTGCCCACGTCCTGGGCGGCGGTCAGCTCCACCACCTTGACGAGGCCGAGCTCGACGTCCACGTCGACCACCGCGCGGTTGGCGCAGAAGGTGTACTGCACGTGGCCGAAGCCCTGCCCGGTCTCCTTGTCGAAGGGGACGGTCGGGCGGTGGTGGTGCTCCCGGGTGAGGTCGATCGCCTCGTCGCCGAGCAGGTCGACCATGGAGACCAGCACACCGGCCGACTCCGAGACCACCTTGCCGCCGACCAGCGACAGGTCGTTGCGGGTCCAGCCGTAGCGCCTGCGGCCCTTCTCGATCAGCGCCTGCTTGACCGCCTCGGCGGCCAGCTTCACCGCGCCGCCGGTCATGTAGGTCTGCCGCGAGGCGGAGGTCGAACCGGCCGAGCCGACCTCGGTGTTGGCCGGGTGGATGGTGACCTGCTCGACGCCCAGCTCGGTGCGGGCGATCTGGGCGTGGACGGTGACACCGCCCTGGCCGACCTCCGCCATCGCGGTGTGCACCATGGCGACCGGCTCGCCGCCGATCACCTCCAGGCGCACCCGTGCGGTCGAGTAGTCGTCGAAGCCCTCGGAGAAGCCGACGTTCTTGATACCGACCGAGTAGCCGACGCCGCGCACGATGCCCTCGCCGTGCGAGGTGTTGGACAGCGCGCCGGGGATCTGCCGGACGTCCAGCTGGTCGAGGTCCAGCGGCGGCGGGAGCGGCATGTCCTTGACCCGCTGGAGCAGCTCGGCGACCGGGGCCGGCGAGTCGATCTGCTGGCCGGTGGGCATGTGGTCGCCCTCGGCCATCGCGTTCAGCTGGCGGAGCTCGACCGGGTCCATGCCCAGCTCGGCGGCCAGCCGGTCCATCTGCGTCTCGTAGCCGAACGCCGCCTGGACGGCGCCGAAGCCGCGCATCGCGCCGCAGGACGGGTTGTTGCTGTACAGCGCGATGGCGTGCATCCTGACGTTCGGGATCACGTACGGGCCGTGGCCGAGCGAGGCGGCGTTGCCGACCACGGCGGGCGAGGCGGAGGCGTACGCGCCGCCGTCCAGCACGATCCGGGCGTCGGCGAAGACGAGCTTGCCGTCGCGGGTGGCGCCGTGCTCGTAGGTCATCCGCGCCGGGTGGCGGTGCACGTGGCCGAAGAACGACTCGTCGCGGGAGTAGACGATCTTGACCGGCTTGCCGGTGTGCTGGGCCAGCAGGCAGGCGTGGATCTGCATCGAGAGGTCCTCGCGGCCGCCGAAGGCGCCGCCGACGCCGGCCAGCGTGAGCCGGACCTTCTCCTCCGGCAGGGCCAGCACGGGGGCCATCTGCTGGCGGTCCACGTGCAGCCACTGGGTGGCGATGTAGAGGTCGATGCCGCCGTCCTCGGCGGGCACGGCCAGCCCGGACTCCGGGCCGAGGAAGGCCTGGTCCTGCATGCCGACCTCGTAGGTGCCCTTGACGATAACGTCGGCCATCGCGCGGACCTCGTCCGTCACGCCGAGGCCGGAGACGAGCTTCTGCTCGTGGCAGATGTTGCCGTACCCGTGGGACTTGTACTCGTGCGGCTCGTGCACGTAGCCGTGGGTCTCCGGGTCGAGGCACTGCTCCTCGGTGGTGATCGGGGTGAGCACCTCGTACTCGACCTTGATCTTCTTCACCGCGCGGCGGGCCGTCTCCGGGTGGTCGGCGGCGACCAGCGCGATCGCCTCGCCGTGGTAGCGGACCTTGTCGATCGCCAGGGCCGGCTGGTCCTGGATCTCCAGGCCGTAGTACTTGGAGCCCGGGATGTCCTCGTGGGTGAGCACGGCGTAGACGCCCGGCACCTTGAGGGCCTCGGAGATGTCCACGCCCAGGATGTTGGCCCGGGGGTGCGGCGAGCGCAGCGCCATACCCCAGAGCATGTCCTCGTGCCACAGGTCGGACGAGTACGCGAACTCGCCCTTGACCTTCAGGTTGCCGTCCGGGCGCAGCGGCGAGCCGCCGATGCCGTCCTTGCTCGCCTGGTTGATGTTCTGGAGGTTCTTCTGACCCTGGATGGTACGAGTGCTCATTCCGCGGCCGCCTTCCCGGCGCACTTGCGGGCGGAGGCCAGCCGCACCGCGTCCATGATCTTCTCGTAGCCCGTGCAACGGCAGAGGTTGCCCGACAGCGCCTCGCGGATGTCGTTGTCACTCGGCTGGGCGTCCTGCTCCAGCAGGGCGTCGGTCTGCACCAGCAGCCCCGGGGTGCAGAAGCCGCACTGGACGGCGCCGGCGTCGACGAACGCCTGCTGGACCAGGCCCAGCTCGCCGTTCTCCTCGGCCAGACCCTCGACGGTGCGGACCTCGCGGTCCTGCACCTGGCCGGCCGCGACCAGGCAGGAGCAGACCGGCACGCCGTCCAGGTAGACGGTGCAGGAGCCGCACTCGCCCTGCTCGCAGGCGTTCTTCGAACCAGGCAGGCCGACCCGCTCCCGCAGGACGTACAGCAGGCTCTCGCCCTCCCAGACGTCGTCGGCCTCGACCGGCTTGCCGTTGGCGGTGAAAGTGACCCTCATGCCGCGCTCCTGATCTGCTTGCTGTAGTCGTTCCAACACCAGGTGAGGGTGCGGCGGGCCATCACGGCCAGCGAGTGGCGCCGGTAGTCGGCGGTACCGCGGACGTCGTCGATGGGGGAGGCGGCGTCCTTCACCAGCTCGCCGAACCGCTGGATCACCTCGGTGCCCAGCAGCTCGCCGGACTCCCAGAGCCCGCGCTCGGCGAGCACGCCCTGCAGGTACTCCTCGGCCGCGACGGCGCGGCGCGGCGTGGGGGCAGCCGAACCGATACCGGTGCCGACGGTGCCGTTCCTCGGGTGGAGGGCGAAACCGAAGGCGCAGACGGCGATCACCATCGCGTTGCGGGTGCCGATCTTCGAGAACTGCTGCGGGCCGTCCGCCACCGGGATGTGCACGGCCCGGATCAGCTCGTCGGGCTCCAGGCTGTTGCGCTTCACCCCGACGTAGAACTCGTCGATCGGGATCATCCGGGTCCCGCGCACCGAGCCGGCCTCGACGAAGACGTCGCGCCCGGCCGCCAGCAGCGCGGGGTGCGCGTCGCCGGCCGGGGAGGCCCCGCCGAGGTTGCCGCCGACACCGCCGCGGTTGCGGATCTGCGGGGAGCCGACGGTGTGGGCCGCCAGCGCGAGGCCCGGCAGCGGGCCGGACAGCTCGTCGATGATCCGGGTGTACGGGACGGAGGCACCGAGCCGGACGACGCTGCCGTCGTTCGACCATTCGGTGAGCTCGGTGATGCGGTTGAGGTCGAGAATCGCGGATGGCCGGTGCACGTCGAAGTTCATCTCGACCATGACGTCCGTACCGCCCGAGATGGGCAGCGCGGTCGGGTACTCAGCCTTCGCCGCGAGTGCCTCGTCCCAGGTAGCGGGCCGAAGGAACTCCATGCGGGTGTCTCCTCAAGTCGTTGCTGCCGGACGGTGGGCACAGTGCCCGCTTCCGGTGTTCGGACTGTGCTACTGCTTTGTCGCCTTCGCTTTGCGTCCTGGTAACCCGGGTGTGTCCGGCGGCGTGTGGCCAGTGAACCGCTGTGACCCGGCCCACTGGGAGTCACCGATGGCATGAAGCCCCGGCTGTGGTGCCGCCCGGCATCCTGTACGTTCCTCTAAGGAGGACAATCGCGCAGCCCAGCTGTTCGCGGGGCGCTACCTACGACCGTAATCCGGCCGTGATTCCCGAGCTACGGGCCCGTGATCCGGGCACCGTCGGTACGTAACACCGAGCACTGGTGTTCGGGCACACTGTCTGCCCGGACCGAGCGCTCGGGCCCCCCACCCTCACCCCCCAGCCCGTTAGGAGTCCCGGATGCGTGTCCGTGACCTGCTCGCCCCCGGAGCCCCGCGACTGCGCCTGCTCGCGGCGGAGGAAGAGCTGGACCGGCAGGTCAGCGGCGTCATGACCACGGACCTGCACGACCCCGGCCGCTACCTGCACGGCGGTGAGCTGGTGCTCACCGGCATGCTCTGGCGCACCGGCCCGGCCGACTCGGAGCGGTTCGTCAGGACGATCGCGGCCGGCGGCGCCGTCGCCCTCGCGGCCGGCGAGGCCGAGGTCGGCCCCGTGCCCGAGGACCTCGTCGACGCCTGCCGCCGGCACCGGATGCCCCTCCTGGCGGTACCTGACGACATCGCTTTCGGCACCGTCACCGAGTTCATCGGCCGGCAGGTCTCGGCCGACCGCGCCGCCGACCTGGCCGCCCTGGTCGACCGCCACCGCCTGCTGGTCTCCGCGGCCGGCGGCGGCGGGCTGGACGCCGTCCTCGACCTGCTCGGCGGCGACCTCGACCTGGACTGCTGGGTGCTCACCCCCACCGGCGCGGTGATCGCCGGCCCCGCCGACCGGCTCTCCGCCGAGGACCGCGACCAGCTGGTCCGCGCCCACCTCGGCGCCCAGCGCCAGCGCCGCCGGCCCCCGCACCGGGCCAGGCTGCTCACCGGCTCGTACTCGCTGCTGCCGGCCTCGGCCACCCCCGACGCCGAGGCGCCGCTCGCCGACTGGGTGCTCGCGGTGGCCGGCGACGTCACCGAGTGGACCACCAAGCGCCAGCAGCTCGCCGAGAACCTGGCCCGGCTGGTCGCCGCCGAGCGCCAGCGCCGCGACGAGGGCCGCCGGCTGCGCCGCCGGCTCGCCGACGAGGTGCTCACCCTGCTGCAGCGTGACGCTGACCCGGCCGAGATCAGCCGCACCCTCTACGCCTCCTCGGCGATGGCGGCCCGGTACGAGATCCCCGAGCCGAAGCCCCACGCGGCGGACGGCAACTGGCTGGTGCTCAGCGCCGAGGGGACCGGCCTGCCCGAGGGGGCGGTGCGCGCCCTCCTGGAGGAGGCCCTGGGCGGTGCCACCGACCGGGCCCTGGTCGCCGGCGCCGGCAGCGGCGCGGTCGTGGTGATGCCCGCGATGGACGCCGCCGTCCCCGCCGACACCCTGCGTGAGCTGCTCGCCCCGCTGGAGGCCGGCCTCGGCTCCGAGGGCCGGATCACCCTCGGCGTCTCCGCCCCCGCCCCCGAGGCCGGCGGCCTGCGCGGCGCCCTGGAGGAGGCCCGGCACGCCCGCCGGATCGCGGGTGCCCGGGTCGGCCGGGTCTGCGTCGCCGGCCCCGAGGAGCTGGCCTCGCACGTGCTGCTGCTGGCCGCCGTCCCGGACGAGGTCCGCCGCGCCTTCCGCAGCCGCCTGCTGGACAAGGTGATCGCCTACGACATCGAGCACCAGGCCGACCTGGTCCGGACGCTGGAGGCGTTCCTGCGCTCGGACGGCTCCTGGACGCGCTGCGCCGCCCAGCTGCACGTGCACGTCAACACCCTCCGCTACCGGATCGGCCGGATCGAGGAGCTGACCGGGCGGGACCTCTCCCGCCTGGAGGACCGGGTGGACTTCTACCTGGCCCTCGAACTGGCCTGACGTGACGGCGCCCCGCCGGCCGGTCGGCCGACGGGGCGCACTGCCTGCCCGGAGCCCCGCTACGGGTTGACGGGCAGGACGGGGGTGTTCACGGTCGGGATGCTCCAGCGCTGCGCCGGCGTGCCGTTGCAGGTGAACAGCTGGAAGACGGTGCCCGGGTTGCTGTTCGCCCAGGGGACGTCCAGGCACAGGCCCGACTGCGGGTTGTAGAGGCTGCCGTCGGCCCGGGCGCGCCACTGCTGGCCGCCTTCGCCGAGGCAGGTCCACAGGATGATCGCGGTGCCGGACGCGGTGCCGTTGCCGCTCGCGGCCACGCACTGGCCGTTGATGGTGAGCGTGCCGTTGGCGTTCAGGCTGAACCGCTGGGCGTCGGTGCCGTTGCAGTCCCACAGCTGCGGGTGCATGCCGTTGCCGGTGTTGTTGTCCGGTGCGTCCATGCAGCGGCCGACGTGGGTCGCGAAGCGGACCGGGCTGTTGCTGGTGGTCGCGGTGACCGCGGTGTTGTAGACGGCGAGGTTGCTGACCCGGCCGGTGAGGTAGTTGCTGCTCGCGTCGTTGTTGCGGTAGCGGCCGACGACCAGGCTGCCGGTCGCGGTGGGGCTGGTCGACGCGGCGTGCTGGGCGGTGCCGGCCAGGCTGCCGTTCACGTACAGGTTCATCTGGCCGGTGTCGGCGTTGTAGCTGGCGGTCAGCTGGGTCCAGGTGTTCAGCTGGTACGCGGCGGCCGGGCCCATGGCGGAGGTCCAGTCGTAGGGCCAGGCGTTCGACGCGTCGTTCTGGGCGATGGCGAACTTCCAGGTGCCGTGATCGCCGTAGATCATGAACGAGCTGCCGTGCGCGGTCTCCTGGCTGACGATCATGCCGGCGTCGTCCTTGGCCAGGTAGGCCCAGGTGCTGACGGTGAAGCTCTTGCGGGTGTCGACGGTGTACTTGGCGGTGAGGTCGGACTTGCGGGTGCCGTCGAAGGCGGCGACCTTGGTCGCGTGGCCGTCGACGGTGTCGTCGGTCCAGGCGACGCCGTTGGCGGTGCCGTTGTACCCGGCCGGGTTGGCGGTGGCGTCGCCGGTCAGCCGCCACTGGGCGTACGGCGCCTGGGTGGTGCCGCGGATGTGCTCGCCGGTGAAACCGTTGACCTTGCCGGAGGCGGTGGTGGCGGCCCAGACGTGCAGGTTGCCCGAGGCGTCGGCGGCCCAGAAGTCGGGCACCTGGTCGTCGGTGACGTCGCCGTCGGAACCGACCGTCGGGTAGCTCCCGGCGGTGATGCCGTAACCGATCCTGGTGGCCGGGTTGGCCGTGAGGGCGGTCACCGTGGTGGAGCCGTCGGGCCGTCCGGCGGTGGTCGGCGCGTACTGGAAGATGTCGCCGTTGGTCCGGTTGCGGACCCACAGGGCCGGGGTGGTGGCCGTGGTGGCGCCGATCGCCAGCGTGTTGCCGGGGACCATCAGGTCCTTGTCGTCCCAGCCGCCGGCCGAGACCAGGGACGGCGGCGCCAGGGTGTGGTTGGTCTTGACCGGGTAGAACCAGAGGCTGTCCGAGTCGATGGCGAACACGCCGGTGGCGTCGGTCACCCGGCGGCTCGGCGTGCGGGTGTCCTTGGCCGAGCCGATCGGGGTGATCTGGCGGGCCAGGGCCCAGCTGCCGCCGTCGTGGTGGCCGTTGCAGGAGGTGGCGTACGCGGTGTCGCAGTCCGGCCGGTCGACGGTGGTCGCGGTGCCGCGGGTGAAGCGGCCGGGGTCGGAGAGCGTGTCGGAGTAGTAGTACAGCGCGTCGTCGCCGTCGCCGGCGCCGGGCTTGCTCGGGTCCTTGTGGACGAACAGGTCGTCCAGGTTGGTGGTCGGGTCGAGCGAGCCGCGGTGCGAGACCCGGTAGTCCTTCCACGTCCGCGGGTTGGTCGGCGAGTCGTAGCCGGGTGCCTGGGCGGCCGGGGCCGCGGTGCCCGTGGGCGGCACACTGGCGTTGCCCGCGTCGGTGGCCCGGCCGTGCGTCACCAGGTTGCCGGCGGTGTCGGCCAGCAGGATGTCCGGGCGGGCGTCGCCGGTGGTGTCACCGAAGGCGACCGGGCCGGGCGCCCACGGGACGTAGAAGGCGTACGAGTAGGTCTGGGAGGAGTTCCCGGCCTCGTCGACGGCGCGGGCGTACAGGACGTTGGTGCCCCAGTGGGTGGGCTTGGTGGTGATGTCCGTGACCGCCAGGGAGCCGCCGGGAGCGCACGTGCGCTCCGCGCCGGCCAGCTGGGGGTCGTAGCTCCACTCGACGCAGGCCAGGCCGGAGGAGATCAGGCCGGCGCCCGGGCTGGGGTCGGAGGCGGTCACCGGGATGTGGCCGGTGTCGCCGAGCTTCAGCTGCGTGGTCCGGCCGTTGCCGGCCGGCGGGAACTGGGTGGCCGGGTCGGTGAAGGCGCCGAAGCCGAACACCGGCGGCGTCAGGTCGACCGCGAAGTGGCAGACGGTGCCGGCCGGGCCGCGCAGCAGGCCGTCGTCGCCCTGGGCGTACCAGCCGTAGTGGTGGCCGTTCTGGAGCAGCCCGACCGGCAGGTCGTACGCCGCCTCGTTGCCGGTGCCCACGAAGCCGGACCACCCGTTGTTCACGGTGTTGCCGCCGGTGGTGTTGTCCCAGATGCTGACGTACTCGGTCAGCTGGCCCTGGTTGGGGCTGCTGACGGTGGAGCGCAGCGTGGCGGTGGTGTTGGTGACGTAGCCGTACGAGGAGACCGGGACGTCGGCGCAGGCGTCGGTGTCCGAGGCGGTGACCCGGTGCGGGGCGGGGGTGACCCGCTCGTTGGTGGGCACCCGCGGCGGGAAGTCGTACTCGCTGCTCAGCGTCGCGTCGTAGGAGTACCGCTTGAAGCCCATCCGCTGACCGCTGCCCTCCTGGCCGAGGACGGCGAAGGCGAGCGGCACGCCGGTGTTGCGGATGCCGTCGCGCAGGGCGTTGGTGATGTTGAAGTCGATCGGGATGTCGTTGTAGCACTCCGACAGGGTGCCGTTGCCCGGCACGTTCTTCCCCTCGATCCACTCCCGGACCTGGTGGTTGCCCCACGACACGGAGGAGTCGAACTCCCGCGCCCGGTAGAGGTTGACCGGGTAGGTCGTGGTGCACGAGTGGTCCGAGGAGATGTACTGCTTGATCTGCAGGTTGGCGTAGTTGATGGTGGCGCCGGCGTAGCCGTTCAGGTCGAACTCGTACAGCGCCCGCTCGATGCCGTACGGGGACTCCCAGCCCTGGTAGCCCGAGCCCGGCCGGTCGCGGTCGTTGGAACCCGTGCGGTCGAAGTTGCCGGTGGTGCTGTGGGCCTGCATCACCCAGGCGTGGTGCTGCTTGCCACGGGCGTCCCGGCCCCAGGACGGGTCGACGTAGACCGGGTACGAGGTGCTGGGGCCGTCCAGCAGGTCGGGGCTCGGGGTGAGGGTGATCGCGCCCTCGGCCTTGCCGCCCTTGTCGTGGACCTCGGCCCCCGTGACCGGGATGTCCGCGACGGTGGCGAGCGAGCCGGGGCCGGCGGTGGTGCTCGGGGCGTCCGGGGCGGTGCGGGTCGCGGCGCTGGCCTCGGTGGGCTGCCCGGCGGGCGCCTCGGCGGCCTTCGGGGCGCCCAGGGCGCGGGGCGCCGAGCCGGCGAAGGCCTCGGCGGCGGACTTGGCGGCGGCCCGGGCGGCCGGCGTGCGGGCCTCCTTGGCCGACCACATCTGGGGGGTGGGGGCGGTGAAGACCGCCTCGCCGCCGGCGGAGGCGGTCAGCGCGCCCTCGGCGGTCTTGCCGAGCTCCAGCCCCTTGGTGGCGGTGGGGAAGACGAGGGTGCGCACGGCGGGGTTGGCGGCCGCGGCGGGGGTGCGCAGCACGACGACGGTCGTGTAACCGCCCCACTTGCTCGCGTTGACCTGCAGGTCGGTGTCCGGTGCGACGTCGCGGAAGAGTGCGCCGTTGCCGGTGAGCACCGGCGCGGGGAGCGGGCCGGGGAACGGCGAGGAGACGGCGAGCTGCCGGCCGTCCTGGGTGGTCATGGTGGCCAGCGGGCCGGTACCGCCGCCGGAGATGACCAGGTCGCCGCTGGCGACCGTGGGGGCGACGGTGCCGTCGGGGCGCTTGACGAGGGTGTCGTCCAGGGCGGCCCAGGAGCCGTCGGTCCGCTTGGCGCGCTGGGCCTGCTGGTGCTGCTCGGAGCGCAGCTTGCCGCCGGCGGTGGCGACCACCGTGGTGTACTCGTCGGTGAGTTCGGGGACGGGGACGTCCCTGCCCTCGCGCTTGGCGCGGGCGATGGCTTCCTGGACCTTGTCCGGAGCCGGCCGCGTGGGTGGCTTGGCGGCAGTGGCGCTCGGGGCCGGGGAGGGGCCGCCGGCGGCGTGGGCGGCGAGCGGACTGACGGTCAGCAGTCCGGTCACGACGGCGAAGGAGACCAGAGCGGCGGCGGGCCGTCCGGTCGACCGGACGGGTCTGGGTCTGGGTGTGGTGGGCATGGAGCTCCCCCGTGGTTCGGCGCGCACCGTTCAGGGCGGATACGCAGAGGTCAGGCGCACTGTCGCAGTTCTGACGGACTGCCGACAACGTGCGCGGATCGGGCTTGTCCGGGTTTGGATGCGAAACGGATCGGATGACCGGGCAGTGAGATGGGTCACTCGCCCCGGCCTCCGTCCGGGGTTGGCAGTGCCGGTCACCGGACTGCTAGGTTCCGCCTGCTTATTTCTGATGAGCATTCAAATACCTTTTGCACTCAACGGGGTGGGAACGTGTCAAAAACGGACAGACCGCAGCGCGGGAGAATTCCGTGGCGGTGGATAGCCGCGCCGGTCGCCTTCGCGGTGGCCGGCTCGCTGATCGGCCCGGCGGCGCAGGCCGCCCCCAAGCCGGACTTCTCCAAGGTCTGGCAGCCGCCCGGCACGCCGCTGCCCGGCAGTCCCTCGGTCACCGTGACGGACGCCGCCAAGGCCGCCGCCGTCGCGCCGCACTACCCCGTGCCCGAGCGGGCCGGCAAGGCGGCCGCCCCGGCCCCGGCCCAGCGCGAGTCGGCCACCGCCGACCTCGCCGGTGCCCGCCCGGAGGCGCCCGCGAAGGCCGGCCGGCTGCCGGTCTGGGTGGCGCCCGGGCCCGGCGCGGCCGCGACCGCCGGGACCCCCGCGGCGGTCACCGTCGTCCAGGGTGACGCGCCGAGCGCCCGCGCGGCCGGCGTGAACGGCCTGCTCTTCAGTCTCACCGCACAGCCGGCGACGGCGGCCCCCGCCGCCGCCCCCGCACCGCAGGACGGTGCCGCTCCGGCGCCGGTCCAGGTCGGCATGGACGTGGCCGCGCTGGACGCCGCCACCGGCGGCGAGTTCGCCTCCCGGGGCCGCCTGGTCACGCTGCCCGCGTGTGCCGCGACCACCCCGGACGTGCCCGCCTGCCAGGTCCGGACCCCGGTGGCGAGCCACTACGACGCCGCCGCCAAGCGCCTGGTCGCCGACCTCGCGCTGCCCGCCGCGCCCACGGCTCCGGCACCGGCTCCGGAGAAGTCCGCCGGCGGCGCCGTCAAGGCCGCCTTCGCCTCCGGTGCGCTCGAGGCCCCGGCCGCGGCCCCCGCCGCCGCACCGCTGCTCCTGGCCGCGGAGACCGCGCCGGCCGGCGGGGGCGGCGACTACGCCGCCTCCACGCTCAACCCCTCCTCGGCCTGGGCCGCCGGCAGCGCGTCCGGCGCGCTGAACTACAGCTACCCCATCCAGGTGCCGCCCTCGCTCGGCGGCGCGGCGCCCACCGTCGCGCTCGCGTACAACTCCTCGTCGGTGGACGGCAAGACCTCCGCCACCAACGCGCAGGCGTCCTGGGTCGGTGACGGCTGGGAGCTGAACCCCGGCTTCATCGAGCGCACCTTCAAGCCGTGCGACAAGGACGGGATCAAGGGCTCGGGCGACGAGTGCTGGGCGGGCTTCAACGCCACCCTCTCGCTCGGCTCGCACTCCGGCCAGCTGGTCCGCGACCGCAACGCCGGTTCGGCCGGTGCCACCACCGACGCCGCCACCGGCGTCTGGCACCCCAAGGACGACGACGGCACCAAGGTCGAGTTCGGCTCCGGCGCCGGCAACGACGCCCGGGACGGCGCCTACGCCAAGGTGACCGACAGCTCCGGCACGGTCTACTACTTCGGGCTCAACCACCTGCCCGGCGGCGACAAGAGCGACCCCGCGTCCAACTCCGTCTCCACCGTGCCGGTCTACTCGCCCAACAGCGGCGACCCCTGCTACGACTCGGCCCAGGGCAAGGCGTCCTGGTGCCAGATGTGGCAGCGGCTCTCGCTGGACTACGTCGTGGACCCGAAGGGCAACCTGACCACCTTCACCTGGTCCCCGGAGACCAACTGGTACGCCCGTGGCGGCGGCCAGAACAACGGCAACGGCACCCGCACCGCGTACACCCGGGCCAACCTCCCGGCCTCCGTCGCGTTCGGCCAGCGCCTGGACGAGCAGGTGGCCGCCAAGGGCGCCCTGCAGCCGGCCGCCAGGATCACCTTCACCACCGCCGAGCGCTGCCTCGACACCGCGAACTGCGACCCCGCCCAGCGCACCGTCGCGAACAAGAACAACTGGCCCGACGTGCCGGTGGACCAGGAGTGCAAGCAGGACGGCACCTGCACCCACTACGGGCCCAGCTACTTCACCACCAAGCGCCTGTCGGGCATCACCACCCAGGTGCGCGTCAACAACGTCTGGAAGGACGTCGACGCCTACGAGCTGAAGCACTCCTTCCCGGACCCCAAGGACGCCACCAGCCAGAAGGCGCTGTGGCTGGACTCGGTGAAGCGCACCGGCAGGACCGCGACGCCCGAGCTCAGCTCCCCGCTGGTCAGCTTCACCCCGGTGATGCTGCCCAACCGGGTGGACGGCACCGACCTGGTGCCGGCGCCCCCGCTGATGAACCGCCCGCGCATCCAGCAGATCCACAACGAGCTCGGCGGCGTCCTCAACGTCGACTACAACCTGCCGGCCTGCTCCCGGATCAACAAGGTGATGCCGGTCGCCGAGGACGACAACACCCTCGGCTGCTACCCCGTCCGCTGGCTGCCGCCGGGCTCGGTCGCCGACGCGACCCCGGTGCTGGACTGGTTCAACCACTACACGGTGGCCTCGCTGACGGAGAACGACACCGCCACCGATGCCCCCCAGAAGATCACCAAGTACGCCTACGAGCGGGCCGGCTGGCACCGCGACGACAGCGAGTTCACCGAGTCCAACGCGCGTACCTGGGGCGACTTCCGCGGCTTCGCGGCGGTCACCGTCACGGCGGGCAGCGGCAACGACGGTCCCCGGACGCAGACCCGCACCACCTACCGGCAGGGCATGGACGGCGACGTCCGGATCGGCGGCGGCACGCGCAGCGTGCACCTGACCGACGCGCTCGGCCGGGACGTCGTCGACGTCGACTGGCTGGCCGGCCAGGTCCTGCAGACCGAGGTGTTCGACCAGGAGAACGGCAAGGTCACCTCGCGGACCGTGAACGGCGCCTCCGGCGAGGTCGCCACGGCGACCCACCCGCGCGGCAACGGCCTGCCGGACCTCGTCGCGCGCTACACCGCGACCACCCGGACGGTCACCACCCAGGGGCTCAAGGCCGACCAGACCTGGCGCACCACCACCAAGACCACGGTCAGCGACCCGGCCCACCCGAACCGCACGAGCACGGTGCTCGACCAGGCCGACGGCCTGCCCGACCTGTGCACCCGCACCTCCTACGCCACCGGGCCCGACCCGCAGCGCACCGACCTGCCCGCCGAGACGCTGACCGTCTCCGGCGCCGGCGCGTGCACCGCCACCGCCGGCCCCGGCAACACCGCCTCCCGCAGCCGCGTGCTGTACGACAACCTGCCGTTCGGCCAGGCCGGGGCGACCGCCAACCCGAGCGGCGCCCAGGAGCTGGAGCGCTACGAAGCGGACGGCAGCGCCACCTTCACCGACACGACCAGCACCACCTTCGACAAGTACGGCCGGGTCGAGTCGGTCACGGCGCTGACCGTCAAGGACGCCCAGCACCCGGGCGGCGCGACCACCCGTACCAGCTACGCGGCAGCCGCGGCCGGTGAGCTGCCGTCCACGCTGACCTCCTCGGCGCCCGCGCCCGGCCTCAGCGGGGTCACCTGGGACACCGTCACCACGATCGACCCGCGGCGCGGCAACACGCTCACGGTCAAGGACCCGAACAACAAGACCAGCACGCAGGTCTGGGACGCCCTCGGGCGGCTCACCGGTGTCTGGCTCGCCGGCCGTACGCCGGGGGCCAACCCGAACCCGAACCTGAGCTACGCGTACAACCTGTCGAACACGGCCGGCTCGCCGTCCTCGGTGACGACGTTCGTGCTCAAGAAGGACCTGGCCAACCCGGTCCAGACCCGCAAGATCGACATTCTGGACGGCTTCGGCCGCACCCGGCAGACCCAGGCCTCGCCGGCCAACCCGGCCTACACCGGCCGGCTGATCACGGAGACCCTGTACGACTCGCAGGGCCGGGTGAAGACCGCCGACGCGGCCTGGTACAACAACGCCTCCGGCCCGACCGGGACCCTGGTCCAGGCGGCCGACTCGACCGTCCCGGCCCAGACCCGCACCACGTACGACGGCCAGGGCCGGGTCACCGTGGTGGCCTCCTGGTCGCTCGGCGTCGAGCAGAACCGCTCCACCACGGTCTACGCGGGCGTGGACCGCGTCGACCTCATCCCGCCCGCCGGCACCTGGCCGACCAGCGCCGTCTCCGACGCCCGCGGCCGCACCGTCGAGCGGTGGCAGTACAACACGCCCACCGCCACCGGCAACCGTGCCGACGCGGTGGTCTCCAGCTACGGCTACACCGTCGAGGGCAAGCCCGAGTCGCGCACCGACGCGGCCGGCAACCGCTGGTCGTACGGCTACGACCTGCGGGACCGCCAGATCTCGGCGACCGACCCGGACACCGGCACGGTCACCCAGACCTACGACCAGGCCTCCCGGGTGGCGACCACCACCGACAACCGCGGCCGCACGCTCGCCTTCACCTACGACCTGACCGGCCGCAAGACCGGCGTGTACGAGGGCAGCGTGGCCCCGGCCAACCAGCTCGCGGGCTGGTCCTACGACACCGTCGTCAGGGGCAAGCCGGCCTCGTCCACCCGCTACGTCGGCGGCGCCGCCGGGCAGGCGTACACCACGGCCGTGACCGGGTACGACGACGCCTACCGGGCCACCGGGGCCACCATCACGATCCCCGGTAGCGAGGTCGGCCAGACCGGCACCTTCAGCTACTCCGTGTCGACCGCGTTCGACAAGATCACGGGGAACGTGAAGTCCCGCCTGCAGCCCGCCGTCGGCGGGCTTCCGGTCGACGACTTCGCGTACTCGTACAACGACTACGGTCAGCTGTACAAGTACGCCGGTGCCACCACCTACGACACCCAGACCGAGTACGACGCCTTCGGGCGGGCCACCCGGTCCACCGTCAACCCCTGGGCCACCCAGGTCGTCGTCACCAACGACTACGACCAGGCCACCGGCCGGCTGCGCAACCAGTTCCTGGACAAGCAGACCTCCACCTCCGGTGCGGTCCAGCAGACCGGCTACACCTACGACGACTCCGGTCGCGTCACGTCGATCAGCACCACCCCCGACAACAACCCGGCCGCCCGCGACCTGCAGTGCTTCGGCTACGACAGCCTCGGCCGGCTGACCACCGCCTGGAGCGACACCGGGGGCGTCACCGTCCCGGACCCGGCCGAGCACCAGACCCCGGACCAGGGCCGGTGCACCAACACCACCCCGACCAGCGGCGCCGTCGCACCCGCGCTGACCACCGTCGGCGGCGGCAACCCCTACTGGCAGGAGTACGGCTACGACGTCACGGGCAACCGCACCCGGTTCGTCCAGCACGACACCGGCGGCGACGCCACCAAGGACGCCGTCACCACCCAGACGTTCCCGAACCCGGGGACCGTCAACACCGGCAACGGCAGCGGCGGTCCGCACGCGCTGACCGGCACCGGGACCAAGGTCGGCGCGAGCACGACGGTCTCCGGCAGCGACAAGTACGACGCCGCCGGCAACACCACCTCGATCTACACCTCCAGGACCGGCACGGCCGACCTCGCCTGGAACACCGAGGGCAAGCTCGACACCTTCGCCCAGGCCGGCCCGATCACCGGCATCGGCGGCAAGTGCCTGGACATGCAGGGCGGCAGCTCGGCCAACGGCACCCCGGCGCAGATCTACACCTGCGGCTCCGGCGGCGGCCAGCGCTTCGCGGTCAACGGCGGCGTGCTCAAGGCGTTCAACAAGTGCGTGACCGCGATGGGCACCGCGGCCGGCTCGCTCGTCCAGCTCCAGCCCTGCGACGGCGGCGCCGCGCAGAAGTGGACGGCCCGCGCCGACGGCACCGTCCTCAACCAGGCGGCCGCCCGCTGCCTGGCCGTCCCGGGCGACGTCACCACCAACGGCACCGACCTGGTGCTGGGCGACTGCGCCACGACCGTTCCGGCCGGCCAGAAGTGGACCGTCCCGAGCCAGGTCACCAGCTACGTCTACGACGCGGACGGCAACCAGCTGATCCGCCGCAACCCGGGGAAGACCACCGTCAACCTGGGCGGCGACGAGCTCACCTACGACACCGTCGCCAAGACCCTCACCGGCACCCGCTACTACCCGGTGCCCGGCGGGCTCACCATGGTCCGGGTCGGCGCCGGCGGCCTCACCATCCAGCTGGCCGACCACCACGACAGCGGCCTGCTGACCGTCGACGCCACCAGCCTCGCCGTCACCCGCCGGCCGATGGACCCCTTCGGCAACCCCCGCGGCACCCAGCCCGCGGCGGGCGTCTGGGCGGGTGACAAGGGCTTCGTCGGCGGCTCCAAGGACGACGTCACCGGTCTGACCAACCTGGGGGCACGGCAGTACCAGCCCTCCACCGGGCGGTTCGTCAGCCCGGACCCGCTGCTCGTCCCGGACGACCCGCAGCAGTGGAACAGCTACGGCTACTCCCACAGCGACCCGGTCAACCGCAGCGACCCGTCCGGCCTCTACGACCCGGACCTGCGCGAATGGCAGATGCAGCAGGAGCGGGCCGAGCGCGAGGCGCAGGCCACCGCCACCGGCGAGGAGGAGCCGGACCTCGGTTCCGACCCGGAACCGGAGGAGGAGAAGTGGTGGAAGGTCTGGACGCCGCGCCACGACACGGCCGTCCTGATGGCCACCGCCTACCTCAAGGCCCGGCACCCCTACAACGACTTCGACAACGACGTCTTCGTCCGCGAGGGTTCGGCCAAGGGCAACAAGAAGCCCGGCTACGCGGACATCGTGGAGTGGGGCAAGGACGAGGTCCTGGTCTGGGAGGTCAAGCACGAGGGCGGCGGCGCCGAGGACGCCGGACCGGCGCAGCTCGCCCGGTACATCCGCCAGCTGCAGGTCATGCTGATCGAGAACGGCGACCACCGCACCGTGAAGGCCGGTGGTGCGCTGGGCACCGAGCTGGGCCCCGTCCCCAACTTCGCCAACCCCGCCGAGTTCATCACGGCCAAGGACGGCAAGTCGGACGGCATCATCACCTACAGGTGGTCGAAGGAGGACACGCGCGGCGGCGAGCCCGATCCGGTGCCGCACCCCGTCCCGGTCCCGCAGGCCAGTCCGATCCCGCTGAGCGAGCGGGGGCGCAGGCCCGGCTGGACCACCACGCGTCCGATCAAGGGGGCGCCGGCCGCCGACGCCGCGCCGGCGCGGGCGATGCCCTACGCCACCACCCCGGGCGACGGCGAGGGCGGAATGGGAATCACCTGGGTGGCTCCGACCCAGCAGCAACAGACCAATATCCTGGTCAGCGTCGTGCTCGGTGGATTGTTGGTCATCGGCGCCGTCGCCATCGCCTAACTGACGGCCGTTCCAGGCCGGTCGAGAAGCAGCAAGGGACTTGTGATGCACACCATCCGATGCGAGATCGACACGGAGTACCGCGACGCCGAGGCGTTCGCCGGTCTCGCATGGCGCTGGTTGGTCGAGGGTGCGGAACGCCTGGAGGGGGAGTCCCTCCAGGCGGTCCTCGACTCCACCGGCCTCGTCGAGGAGTCCCTCACCAAGGCCGTCCCGTGCGGCCCGCCGGGCGCGCTCTGGGGCTTCCTCTCGGCGGACAGCGTGAACCGCAGGAACGGCCGGATCACCCACCGCAGCAAGGTGCTGACCCGGAAGAACCTGCCCCTGCTGCGCAAGTGGCTGGCCACCGACGTCCAGCTGGCGGAGGTCGCCCTCTACCGGCTGGACGCCGAGGGCATGCCGGGCGAGGCGCTGGTGCGCCTCAGCGTCGCCCGGGACGAGGACAGCGAGGACTGGATCCGGCTCGGTGCGCAGGCCCCCGAGGGGCGCTTCGCGCCGGCCGACCAGGCCCGCTGGACGGACCTGCTGCGCGATTTCGCGCAGGAGGTCGACCCCTCCTACGCGCAGATCGGCTACGCCCGGACCCTGGGCCGGACCGAGCACGAGGAGCGGGTCGGTCCGCCGCTGCCCGGCATGACGCTGCCGCAGTCGCGGCGGCTGCTGCGCGGGTACGAGTGGCTGATGGTCGTCCCCCGGGAGATCGCGCAGCAGCTCGGCGGTGCGGAGGCCATCCGCGCCGCCGGGTTCCACCGGGTGGAGGAGCTGCCCGGCGGCGCCGTCCTGCTCCAGGCGGTGCCGGAATTCGACGGCTTCACCGGTCAGGCGGTCGAACGGCTCTGGCAGGTGGTCAGGCCCGCGCTGCGCCCGGGGATGCCCAGGCGCTTCAGCGCGGACACCGAGGCCGGGGATCCGCCGAGCCGGATCTGGTACGCCGACACCGTCTGAGGACCGGAACGCCGGAAGGGCCCGCCGCACACCGGCGGGCCCTTCCGTATCCGTTCGTCCTACTGGACCGGGATGACGCCGGTCAGCCACTCGAAGACGCCGGGCACCAGGGCCTTCCACTGGTCGGTGGTGTGCGGGCCGGTGGCCTCCTGGACCTGGACGGTGGTCGGGGCCTTGGCCACGGCGGCGATCGCCTGGCCGTCCTCGAAGCCGTCGCCCTTGTTCCCGGAGACGTACAGCGCGACCTTCGGCGGCTGCTGGGCGCTCTTCAGGATGTTGACCGGGTTGTTGGCCTCGCGCAGCTTGGCGTCCTTGCCGACCAGCGAGTCCTTCTCGACCGCCGGGTCGTTGTAGCCGGACAGGGCCACGCCGGCGCGGTAGCGGTTCGGGTGGGCGAGCGAGAGCTTGGCCGCGCAGTGGGCGCCGGCCGAATAGCCGGCGATGCCCCAGCGCTCGGGCGACGGGTCGGCGCGGAAGTTGTCCATGACCATCTGCGGCACGTCCCGCGTCAGCCAGGCGTCAGCGTTGATCTTGCCGGGGATGTCGGTGCACCCGGCGTCCTGGTGGCCGCTGAGCAACAGGGTGCGGGGCGAGACCAGGATGAACGGCGCCACCTTGCCCTGCTGCATCAGCGGCTTCAGCTGCTCGGAGACCTTCAGGGTGCCGTACCAGGTGGACGAGGAACCCGGGTAGCCCGGGATCAGCTCGACGACCGGGAACTTCTTGTCCTTGAACGCGGGGTCGTTGTACTGCGGCGGGAGCCAGACCAGCACCTCGCCGTCGACGCCGGAGACCGGGCCCTTGAGGTCGGTCTTCTGCACGTCGCCCGGGACGGCCGGATCGTTGACGCCGCGGAACTGCTGGGTGAGCTTGGGCTTCGCGGCGTCCCCGCCCGCGGCCGGCTGCCCGCTGGCCGTGCCGCCCGCGGCCGGGACCGGCTGCTCGGCCGGCGGGATCGAGGGCACCGCGCGGACGTGGTTCCCGGTGCCCAGCAGGTCCTCCCAGCTGCCGTAGATCAGGTTGGCGTTGTTGACCATGACGAACACCATGACCACGGCCGTGATCTGGCAGAACACGATCATGACGAGCCGGGACAGGATCCGCACCGGCTGGGGCCCGCGTACCCGACCCCAGCACAGCATCGCCACCGCGATGGAGATCGGCACGAGGATCACCGTGCAGATGAGGAAGGGCGTGCCTGTCAGTTGCATCAAAGTCTCGTATCCGGGTTCGCAAGCCGCTCGGGCCCCACTCGCCCGAACGCACTCCAATGGCATTGGACGGCCTCAAACGGGGATCGGTTGCCGTCCGAATCTGTGCGGAACCTGAGAGGAACATCACGTTTCCGTGATGATCCCTTTCCGGGTCCGCCCTAGTCTGCCACCCTGACAGCCCGCACCCGGACCATCCGCCCGGCGGACGCCAGGATTGCCCCCGACAGGGCACGATACCGCCCGTCCGGACCCCGGTGGCGGGCGAGGCGGTGCAATCGCGCGCTCGCGGGCCAGCGAGACTATGGGGATGAGCACAACCCGCTTTCGCCCTTCCCGCCGGTTCTGGCCCGCCTGCGCCGCGCTGGCCGTGGTGGTCGCCGTGGCCGGCTGCAGCAGCACCGGAGGCAGACGCGCCGAGCAGGCCCGCGCCAAGGCCGCGGCCGCCGCCGGCAGCGCCGTCACCACCCCGCGCTGGAAGGTCGCGATGGTGACCCACGCGGGCGCCGGCGACGCCTTCTGGGACACCGTGCGCAAGGGCGCCGAGCAGGCCGCCGCCAAGGACAACATCACCTTCCTATACTCCAACGACGCGCAGACCCAGAACCAGGTCCAGCTCGTCCAGGCCGCCATCGACCAGAAGGTCGACGGCCTGCTGGTCACCCTCGCCAAGGGCGACGCGCTCGCCGACGTGCTCGGCAAGGCCAAGGCCGCCGGCATCCCGGTGATCACCATCAACTCGGGCCAGGAGTACTCCGCGAGATTCGGCGCACTCACCCACATCGGCCAGGACGAGTCCACCGCCGGCCAGGCCGCCGGCGCCGAGCTGGCCGCCCGCGGCCGCGGGAACGTCCTCTGCGTCATCCACGAGCAGGGCAACGTCGGCCAGGAGCAGCGCTGCGGCGGCGCCCGCAGCAAGGCCGGCAGCGCCTTCCAGGTCCTCTACGTCGACGGCGTCAACATGCCCGACGCCCGCGCCGCCGTCGCCGCGAAGCTCCAGGCCGACCCGGCCATCGACACCGTGCTCACCCTCTCCGGCCCGATGGCCGCCACCGGTCTGCAGGCCATCCAGGACGCCCGCCGCCCGGTCGAGCTGGACACCTTCGACCTGGGCCAGGCCGTGGTGGCCGGGCTGAAGTCCGGCTCCGTCGGCTTCGCCGTCGACCAGCAGCCCTACCTCCAGGGGTACGAGGGCGTCGACCTGCTCTGGCTCCACCGCTCCAACCTGGACATGCTCGGCGGCGGCAAGCCGGTGCTGACCGGCCCCCAGATCCTCACCGGGAACGACGCCGACGCCCTCGCCGAGTACGTCGCGAGGGGGACGCGTTGAGCACCGACGTCCTCGTCCAGGAGCGCCCGGCGACGGTGCGGCGGCTGCTCGCCCGGCCGGAGCTGGGCGCGCTGATCGCCGCCGTGGCGGTCTTCCTGGTCTTCGCCGCGGTCGCCGAACCGTTCCTCCGGGTCTCCTCGCTGGGCACCGTGCTGTACGCGGCGTCCACCATCGGCATCATGGCGGTGCCGGTCTCGCTGCTGATGATCGGCGGCGAGTTCGACCTCTCGGCCGGCGTGCTCGTGACCACCGCTGCGCTCACCTCGTCCATGGTCAGCTACCAGCTGACCGCGGTGACCTGGGTCGGCGTACTGGTCTCGCTGGCCGTCACGCTGGCGATCGGCTTCTTCAACGGCTGGATGCTCGGCCGCACCAGGCTGCCGAGCTTCATCGTCACCCTGGGCACCTTCCTGATGCTCACCGGCGCCAACCTCGGCGTCACCAAGCTGGTCTCCGGTACGGTCTCGACCAAGCCGATCTCCGACATGGAGGGCTTCGCTTCCTGCCGGTGGCTGTTCGCCTCCGAGCTGACCGTCGGGGGGCTGACGATCCGCGCCACCGTCTGGTGGTGGCTCGGCCTGGTGGCGGTCGGCAGCTGGGTGCTGCTGCGGACCCGCTTCGGCAACTGGGTCTTCGCGGTCGGCGGTGACGCGGCCGCGGCCCGCGCGGTCGGCGTGCCGGTCGCCCGGACCAAGACCGTGCTCTACCTCGGGGTCGGCTTCTGCGCCTGGGTGCTCGGCCAGCACCTGTTGTTCTCCTTCGGCACCGTGCAGTCCGGCGAGGGCGTCGGCAACGAGCTGATCTACATCGTGGCCGCGGTGATCGGCGGCTGCCTGATCACCGGCGGCTACGGCTCGGTGGTCGGCGCCGCGCTCGGAGCGCTGATCTTCGGCATGGTCGGCAAGGGCATCGTCTACGCGCAGTGGAACCCCGACTGGTTCAAGTTCTTCCTGGGTGCGATGCTGCTGCTCGCCGCCCTGCTGAACTCCTGGGTCAAGCGCCGCGCCGAGAGGGGACCGCGATGACCGAGCTGCTCGCGCTCGACCGGGTGGGCAAGACCTACGGCACGGTCCGCGCTCTGGAGGGCGTCTCGCTGAGCCTGCGGGCCGGCGAGATCAGCTGCGTGCTCGGCGACAACGGCGCCGGCAAGTCCACCCTGATCAAGATCATCGCCGGGCTGCACCGGCACGACGAGGGCACCTTCACCGTCGGGGGTGAGGAGGTCCGCTTCGACTCTCCGCGCCAGGCGCTCGACCGCGGCATCGCCACCGTCTACCAGGACCTCGCGGTCGTCCCGCTGATGCCGGTCTGGCGCAACTTCTTCCTCGGCTCCGAGCAGGGCCACCGCCGCTGGGGCGGGCTGCGGCTGGACGCCGACGGCATGCGCGCCACCACCCGGGAGGCGCTCGCCCGGATGGGCATCGACCTGCCCGACGTCGACCGCCCGATCGGCACCCTCTCCGGCGGACAGCGCCAGTGCGTGGCGATCGCCCGTGCCGTGCACTTCGGCGCCAAGGTGCTCGTCCTGGACGAGCCGACCGCCGCGCTCGGCGTGAAGCAGTCGGGCGTGGTGCTCAAGTACGTCACCGCCGCCCGTGACGCCGGCCTCGGGGTGGTGCTGATCACCCACAACCCGCACCACGCGTACCTGGTCGGTGACCACTTCACCCTGCTCAAGCGGGGCCGGACGGCCGGCAGCCACCCCCGGGCGGAGATCGGCCTGGAGCAGCTCACCACCGAGATGGCCGGGGGGTCCGACCTCGCCGAGCTCTCGCACGAGCTGGGCCGACCCACCGACCCCGCCCCCGAACCCCGTGAGGAGCGTCCGCAGCCGTGACCAGCCCCAACGCCGGCACCCGGCCGCCGGTCCTGCCCAATCTGCTCGGCCTCGGCCCGCGGGCCGAGCGCCGCCGGCGGGCCCTGCCCGTCGGCGTCCTGCGGCTGCCCACCATCGGCGTCGACATCGGCGGCACCAAGGTGGTCGCCGGCGTGGTGGACGGCGAGGGCAAGGTGCTGGAGAAGGTGCGCACCGACACCCCCGACAAGAGCAAGAGCCCCAAGGTGGTCGAGGACGTCATCGTCGAGCTGGTCCTCGACCTCGCCGACCGGCACGACGTCCACGCGGTGGGCGTCGGCGCGGCCGGCTGGGTCGACGCGGACCGCTCCACGGTGCTGTTCGCCCCGCACCTGAACTGGCGCGGCGAGCCGCTGCGCGAGGCGCTCAGCGAGCGGCTGCGGTTCCCGGTGATCGTCGAGAACGACGCCAACGCGGCCGCCTGGGCCGAGTGGCGGTTCGGCGCCGGGCGCGGCGAGGACCACATGGTGATGCTCACCCTGGGGACCGGGATCGGCGGCGCCGTGGTCCGCGACGGCTACGTCGACCGGGGCAAGTACGGGCTGGCGGGGGAGTTCGGGCACATGCAGGTGGTGCCCGGCGGCCACCGCTGCCCGTGCGGCAACCGGGGCTGCTGGGAGCAGTACTCCTCCGGCAACGCCCTGGTGCGGGACGCCCGGGAGCTGGTCGCCGAGGAGTCGCCGGTGGTCCAGCCGCTGCTGGCCCGGGCCGGCGGCACCGCCGAGGGCATCACCGGCCCGCTGGTCACCGAGGCCGCCCGGGCCGGCGACCCGACCGCCACCGAGCTGCTGTACGAGGTGGGCACCTGGCTCGGCGTCGGCATCGCCAACCTGGCGGCCGCGCTCGACCCGGGCCGCTTCGTCATCGGCGGCGGCGTCTCCGAGGCCGGCGACCTCCTGCTCGCCCCGGCCCGCGACACCTTCCGCCGCACCCTGACCGGCCGCGGCTTCCGCCCCGAGTCCACCATCGTGCACGCCGCCCTGGGCAACGAGGCCGGCCTGGTCGGGGCCGCCGACCTGGCCCGCCAGGTGGCCCGCCGCTTCCGCACCATCAAGCGCCGCCGGGTGGAGCGCAGCGTGCCGTAGCGCCCCTCCGGTCCGTAGGGGCGCCCGCCCGGCGGCGGGCGCCCCTACGCTACCCCGGCGTACGCCGGGACCCGGGCGGAGCGCCGACTGTGCGGTGGTACCGGTGCGGCCCTGTTGTCCGGGCCATGCCTCCTGTGAAACAACGGAGTTGACGTCGACTCGGGAGGCCCTTCGGATGAGAGCTCTGGCCCGCATCACCCCGCCGATCCTGCTCGCCACCGCCCTGGTCTGCTCCGCCGCGGGGCCGGCCGGAGCGGCCGAACCACCGCCCAAGGTGCCCGAGGCGGTGGGCTGGGGCGGTGCGGTGGCCAGTGTCGACGCCGATGCCACGGCGGCCGGGATCGAGGTGCTGCGCAAGGGCGGCAACGCGGTGGACGCGGCCGTGGCCGTCGCCGCCGCCCTCGGGGTCACCGAGCCGTACTCGGCCGGGATCGGCGGCGGCGGGTACTTCGTCTACTACGACCACGCCACCGGCCGGGTCTCCACCATCGACGGCCGGGAGACGGCCTCGCGGACGGCCGACACCTCGCTGTTCCTGGAGGACGGCAAGCCGCTGCCCTTCGCCGACGCCGTCACCAGCGGCCTCTCCGTCGGCGTGCCCGGGGCCCCGGCCACCTGGGAGACGGCCGTCAGGCTCTGGGGCAAGCGCTCCTTCGCCGACGCGTTGAAGCCCGCCGAGCGGATCGCCGAGCAGGGCTTCACCGTCGACCGGACGTTCCAGGACCAGACCGCGCTCAACCAGGCCCGGTTCAAGGACTTCCCCGACACGGCGAAGCTCTTCCTCCCCGGTGGCGCGCTGCCCGCCGTCGGCTCCACCTTCCGCAACCCGGACCTCGCCGCCACCTACCGGCAGCTCGGCCGCGAGGGCACCGACGCGCTCTACCGGGGCGACCTCGCCGCCGACATCGTGAAGACCGTCCAGCACCCCCCGGTGGACCCGACCTCCGGCCGCAACGCCCGCCCCGGCAAGGTGGACGCCGCCGACCTGGCCGCCTACCGGGTCCGCCGGCAGCAGCCCACCCACGTCGCCTACCGCGACTACGACCTCTACTCGATCGCCCCCTCCAGCTCCGGCGGCACCACCGTCGGCGAGGCGCTCGGCATCCTGGAGGACGGCGAGGTCGGGCAGTACGACGGCACCCAGTACTACCACCACTTCCTGGACGCCAGCCGGATCGCCTTCGCCGACCGCAACCGCTGGGTCGGCGACCCGGCGTTCAACGACGTCCCCGTGCGGGAGCTGCTCTCCGAGCGGTACGCCGCGTCCCGGGCCTGCCTGATCAGCCCCGACCGCGCCCTCACCAGTCCGCTCGCCCCCGGCGACCCGCGCCACCCCGCCCGCTGCGCCGACACCGGCGCGGCACCCGCTGCGGAGCCGTACGAGGGCCTGAGCACCAGCCACCTCACCGTCGCGGACCGCTGGGGCAACGTCGTCTCCTACACGCTCACCCTGGAGCAGACCGGCGGCAGCGGCATCACCGTCCCCGGCCGGGGGTTCCTGCTCAACAACGAGCTCACCGACTTCAACTTCACCCCGCTCAACCCCGGGGTGCCCGACCCCAACCTGCCCGGCCCCGGCAAGCGCCCGCGCTCCTCGCTCTCGCCGACCATCGTGCTGCGCGACGGCGAGCCGCTGCTCGCGACCGGTTCGCCCGGCGGCGCGACCATCATCACCACCACGCTCCAGGTGCTGCTCGGGCGCCTGGACCGCGGCCTCAGCCTGGAGCAGGCGATCGCCGCGCCGCGCGCCAGCCAGCGCAACACGGCCGCCACCCAGGCCGAGCCGGGCTTCCTCGCGCTGCCCGAGCGCGCCCGGCTGGAGGCGCTCGGCCACGTGTTCGCGAGCACACCCGAGATCGGGGCGGCCACCGGCGTCGAACGCCTGCCGGACGGCCGCTGGGTGGCCGCCGCCGAGCCGGTGCGCCGTGGTGGCGGCTCGGCCGCGGTGGTGCGGCCCGCTCCCTGATGCCGGCCGGCTCTGTCGGTGCCGTTCGGTAGATTCGGGGTGGGCGTCCGCTCGGGTGCCCACCCCCGTCCGAACCGCCACCGGGAAGGCCGCAAGCCGTGACCGTCCGCATCGCCACCTGGAACATCAACTCCGTCACCGCGCGGCTGCCCAAGCTCCTGGAATGGCTGGAGAACGCCAAGCCGGACGTGCTCTGCCTCCAGGAGCTCAAGTGCGCCACCGACGCCTTCCCCTACCAGGAGGTGCGCGAGCTGGGCTACGAGACGGCCGCCCACGGCACCGGCCGCTGGAACGGCGTGGCGATCGTCTCCCGGCTCGGTCTCGACGACGTCGTGCGCGACCTCCCCGGGCAGCCCGGCTACCTGGCCGACGGCGCACTGCTGCCCGACGTCGAGCCGCGGGCCATCGCCGCCACCTGCGGCCCGGTCCGGGTCTGGTCGGTCTACGTGCCGAACGGCCGCGAGGTCGACCACGCCCACTACCGCTACAAGCTGGAGTGGCTGGAGGCGCTGCGGGTGGCGGCGGCCGAGGACGCGGCCGGCCCGCGCCCGTTCGCCGTCCTGGGCGACTTCAACATCGCCCCCACCGACGAGGACGTCTTCGACGTCGCCGCCTTCGAGGGCCTCACCCACGTCACCCCCGCCGAGCGCGAGGCGCTGGCCGCCCTCGCCGGGACCGGCCTCCAGGACGTCGTGCCCCGCCCGCTCAAGTACGACCGCCCCTACACCTACTGGGACTACCGCCAGCTGGCCTTCCCGAAGAACCGGGGCATGCGGATCGACCTCACCTACGGGAACAAGCCCTTCGCCGACGCGGTGACCGACAGCTACGTCGACCGCGAGGCCCGCAAGGGCAAGGGGACCTCCGACCACGCCCCGGTCGTGGTCGACCTCGACCTCTGAGACGGCCCGGATCACTGCGTGTGAGCAGGATCCGGGGGAGGGCCCGGTCCCCCGAACGGTCCAGAGCGGTGGCCGGGCGGGGGGCGGGTGCCTAGCGTCGGTGGATGACTGGGTGTAGTTGTTCGATCACGTGGACTTCGGAGTCCCCGGCTGCGCCCGAGAATCCCGGAGGTTCCGGCATGCGCCCCACGCGTACGGCCGCCGCCGCCCTGATCGGCGCGGCGGTGCTGACCGGCCTGACGGCTCCCACCGCGCTGGCCAAGGACGGCGCCGCCACGGTCAGCCCGTCCCAGGCCGCACCGGGTCAGACCGTGACCGTCACGGTCTCCTGCGAGAAGTCCGACAAGCCCAACGCCAAGACCATCACCGCCCACTCCCAGGCGTTCGAGGGCGGGCCGGCCACCCTCACGCTCGGCTCGGACGGCAAGCACACCGGCTCCGCCCGGCTGGCGGGCAAGAACAGCGGCGACAACAAGGTCGACGGCACCTGCCCGGACGGCGCCGTCTTCTCGACCAGCGTGACGGTCACCACCGCGACCGCGTCCTCGCCCGCGGAGAGCATCGGCTCGTGGAGCCAGGCGGCGGGGGAGTGGGCCGGCTCGCTCGGGCAGTCCGGCGCCGGCAGCCAGCAGGTGGCCCCGCACGGTGCCGTGAAGACCGGGCTCGGCGGCTCGGTCGCGGCCGACCCGGCGGAGCTGGCCGGCGGCGCGGCCCTGGTCGCGGCCGGCATCGGCGGCTTCTGGCTGCTCCGGCGGCGGACCGGCGCCGGCTCGGTCTGAAGGGCGTCCCGCACGGCGGTGCCGCCGGACCAGCGGTCCGGCGGCACCGGTGCGTCCGGGGCCGACCGCCGCAGCGGTCGGTGTCGGGTCGGCGTCCGGTCCGGTTCCGGCCGGCGTCGTACGCCGGCGGGTCAGGCGGAGACGGGCCGGGTGGTGGCGGGCCGGAGAGCCGGCCGGGCGGCGGCGGGCGCGGCGGTGGACGCCTCCTCGCTCCGAATGGTGCCGCTCGCCAGCAGGTACTGGGCCAGGACGTACGTCGCCATGATCCAGAACTGGTGGCCGGGCAACTCCTGCCACTTCGCGAGCTTGGTCGCGATCAGCGTGTCCGAGAGCAGGAAGAGCGCCCCGCCCAGGCCGGTCCGCCAACCGAGGCCCGCCGAGGTGACGGCGGTCGAGGCGAGCAGCAGGCTGTACCCCGCCACCGGGATCTGCAGGTCGCCGAGGTCCGGCCAGAGCCGCCCGATCATCGTCGCCCACGCCGTCGCATACGCGGCGGCCACCAGCAGGGCCCGCCGCCGGTCGGTCAGCGCCCCGCGCCGGACGAACATGGTGACGTAGCAGACGTGCGCCGCCGCGAACGAGCCCATGCCGGCGAGGAAGGCGGTGTCGTCGCCGAGCTGCAGGAGCACGTCGCCGCCGGTGCTGAACAGCAGCGCCGGCGCCAGCAGCTTCGGGGCCTTCCGGCCGGCCTCGGTGGCGGCCGTGACGCTCTGTGCGGCCAGCAGGGGCATCAGGGCCGGCTTGGTGGCGTGGCGCAGCACCGGGGTCTCGGTGAGGATCGCGCCCAGGTGGGCCGCGGAGGTGGCGGCGAAGCCGGCGAGCAGCCCGGTGGCGGAGCGCAGGCGCCCGCCGAGAACGGCGCGGGTGGTCGTACGGATGCTCATGCGGCGGTGTCCTCCGGGTGGGTGGGGCGGTGCGCGGGCGCGGCGGGGCCGGGGCGGCGGGCCCGTTCGTCCCCCCCCTGGGCGACCGGGCCCGCCGGTGGAAGACATTGTTACCGGTGCGTAGGCCCGGTGCCGACCGGGCGGTGACGCGGCGGCGGATCCGCACGGTGGCGGGAGGCACGCGGGAGCGGCGGGGGGAGGCAGCGGGCTGCCGCCGACCGGCGGGGCCGGGCCGGTCAATTCGCCGGGAGGAGCGGTTGCCGCCCCCGGGGGCGTCGCCCACCGTCTAGTCTGGTCCACGACATGGAGCAGCAGGAGTACGCGGCCGGCGCCACGCAGGTGGCCGGCGGCACGTCGGACGGGCGCACGGGCGGGGCGGGGCGGAGCACCACCGACGCCGTCGCCGCCGTACGCGGAGCCGGGCCTGACGCTCCGCAGGGGTCCGCACCGGCCGACCCGGCCGACGGGCTCTCGCCCGACCCCGGGCTGCTCCGGCTCGCCCGGTGGTTCGCCGAGGCCGATCCCGGTACCGCCGACGACCTCTGCGCCGCGTCCTTCGGCCTCTACCCCGCCCGGCACTTCGGCGCCCCCGCCGAGGCGGCCCCCGTACCGGCCGTTCCCGCGCAGGCTGCCGCCGGGAACGCCGCGGGGACTGCGGCGGTGACTGCCCCCGGGGGTGCGCCGGACGTCAGCTGGTGGCACGGCCCCACCGCGCACGCGGCCGCCGCGCTGCGCGCCCGCGGGACCCGCCCGGCCCGCGGCCCGCGCCGTGCCCGGCGTGACGCCGACACCCTGCCCGTGGTCCGCTCGGGCGCCAAGCCCGGCAGCCCCGGGCGGCACCGCAAGCCCGAGCGGTCCCGCGGCGCCGCCGCCGTGGCGCCCCCGGCCGGTGGGTCCGGTGGTTCCGGTGGGTCCGGAGCGCAGGACCGTTCCGCCGCCGCTGCCGAGCAGCGGATCGCCGCCCGCCTGCTGCTCGCCCACCCGCTGGTCACCGCCTCCGGCCCGCACGCCGACGGCTTCCCGCTGATCCGCCGTCACCGCGACTGGCTCGCCGAGCGTTTCGACACCCTGCTCGGATACCGCCTCGTGGTCGGCCCCTGGCACGCCCGCCTCTGCAAGGCCGGCCTCGGTCCCGGCGCCACCCGCCGGCTCGAACACCCGGCCACCGGTGCCCCGTTCACCCCCGGCGGCTACGCCCAGCTCGCCCTCGCCCTGGCCCTGCTGGTCGACGCCCCGGAGCAACTGCCGCTCGGCCGGCTGCGGGCGGCGATGCGCGCCGCGTCCGGACCGGTCCCCGCCGCCCCGGGCGACCTCGGCATGGCCCTCGCCACGCTCGCCGACTGGCAGGTGCTCACCGGCGTGCCCGCCGAGCCGGCCGACGAGGACGCCGTCCTGACGGTCGACCGGGAGCTCGCCCGAGCCGTCCCCGCCGGGCCGCCCGCGCTCGCCGCCGACGCCGCCGACCTGATCCGTCGCGCCGCGGAGGCCGAACCCGGCACCGCCGTCCGCCGCCGGCTCGCCGAGACCCCGGCCGTCCTCGTCGCCGACCTGCCCGAGGACCAGCGTGCCTGGCTCCGCGAGCACCGCCACAGCGGCCCGGCGGCCCTCGCGGAGTTCCTGGGACTGGAGGCCGAGTCGCGGGCCGAGGGCGTCGCCCTGCTCGACCCCGCCGAGGAACTCACCGACCTCGTGCTGCCCGGCCCCGGCACCCTGGCGCAGGCCGCGCTGCTGCTGGTCGAGCGCCTGGTCGAGGAGGTCCGCCCGTTGCCCGGCGAACCCGCCGAGGACGCGGAGACCCCCGGCGGCGAGCCGGCGGTGCCGGTCGTCCCGGTTCCCGACGCGCTGATAGACGGCGTGCTCGGCGACATCGCCGACGAGTACGGCCTGCCTGCCGGCTGGCGGCGGGACTACCTCGCCGACCGCACGGCCCTGCGCCGCGACGCACTCGACCTGTTGCACCGGATGGGCCTGATCACCCCCACCCCCCGCGGCACCCGCCCGCCGGGCTGGCTGCTCCGCGCCCCCGCCGCCCGCTACGCCCCCGCGGCCGACCTCCTGCCGACGCCGGGCACCGGCCGCCACTCCCGCCGCGACCCGGCGGTCACCGTCCCGTCCCCCACCGCCGAACACGCCGAGCAGCGGGCCTGAGGAACTCGGAGCCCGGCGGCCCCGATGCGTCCGGCGGCGAGGCGTCCGATGCCCTCGACGCCGGCCGTGGGGACCACGGGCGGGCCATCACCCTGCGCGTCGCCGGAGTGCGACGGCCACCAGGGCGGCGTCGATCGCGTACTCCCGGCCGTGCCGCCCCGCCCCCTGGAGCAGGACGGGCGCGTTCGTGCGGCCCGGCTCACCTCACTTGCCCGCCGCGGTGGTCGCCACGGTGTCGTGCCGGACCGTCTCGACGGTGGCGCCGACACCGAGGGTGCCGAGGGCGACGGAGGCGAGCACGGCGGCGCAGGCGAGGAAGCGGCGGTGCCGCTGGGGGAGCGGGAAGCGCGGATCCTGGGAGGTCGCCGGAGGGTGGGCGTTCATGTCACGGAGCGTTCCAGGGCGGCGTTAACGATCGCTACGCGCGGGTGAAGTCCGGATGGGGGGCGGGCGTCGGCTTGTGGGATGTGCCCCGCCACCGGGCGCCGCCGTCGTTGCCGGGCGCCGCCGTCCTCGACCCGCCGGCCGGTGACGGGGTCGGACGACGGACCCGTGTCGTCCGACGTCCACCGGGCGACCGGCGCCGGGGGAGGGCGCGCCGACGAGGCCTCGGCCTCCCGCGAGCCGGGGTCGGGCGCCGCGCCTCCCCCGGCCCGCCCCGGACCGGCTCACGCGGTCGGCCGGACCTCGGACCGCACCTCGGACCGGAGGTCCGGCCGCACCTCCGTCAGGCCTTCGTAGGGGGCCGGGAACGGCGTCTCGTACGGGGTCAGCACCAGCCGCACCACGTCCTCCAGCCGGCGCCGGGCGTCGCCGAGCGTGGTGCGCCCGGTCACCCAGGCCGTCAGCTCGCCCTGCCAGGCGTGGCCGACGATGTGCCGCACCAGGTCGCTCGCGGCGGCCGGCACCTCGGCCATCACCGCGTGCAGGGCGGCGCTGTCGGCCCGGGCCATGCCCTGCAGGGCCTCGCTGGCGAACGGGTCGGTGGAGGCGGCGACGGCCACCCGGAGTCTGGCGAGCTCGGGCTGGCGCTGGTAGGCGCGCATCCCGCCGCGGACGAAGCGCACCACCCGGTCGGTGGCGCCCAGTCCGGCCCGCGGCCCGCGCAGCTCCGCCACCAGATCGGCCAGGAGCAGCCGGTGCCACTCGGCGATCGCCGCCGCCAGCAGGTGGTCCTTGGAGGAGAAGTAGCGGTACGCCGTCCCGAGGGCGACTCCCGAGCGCTCGCAGACCTGCTTCATCTGCAGCCGCTCGACGCCGATCTCGTTCACCAGGGCGAGTGCGGCCGCGATCAGGGATTCGCGGCGTTCCAGCTGACGCGGAGACATCGCCTCCACCGGTCGTGGTGACAGGTCAACCTTGGTCACCCGCACCATGATACGGCTCGGGGCCGCTCAGGAGTATGACGCCGGCCGGCCGCCCCGCGTTCGCCCGCCGTCCCGCTGCCGGTCGGGGGCGGCTCCGCGACCGTCCCCCGGGCGCCGCCCGGCCGCTCCCGGGGGCGGCCGGCCCTGGCGCCCCGGCCGCCCGGCGGCAGGTCAGCGCGGCCGGGCACCGCGGTCGCGGATCAGTGCCTCCTGGACGGCGGAGGCGACCAGCCGCCCCTCCCGGTCGTAGAACTCGCCGAGCGACAGCCCCCGTCCGTCCGAGGAGGAGGGGCTGCGCTGGGCGAACAGCAGCCACTCGTCGGCCCGGAACGGGCGGTGGAACCACATCGCGTGGTCCAGCGAGGCCATCATCAGCCGCGGCGGCTCCCGCCGCTGGAAGAAGTTCGGCTGGACGTGCAGCCCGGCGGTCGAGGCCAGCGTGAGGTCGGACAGGTAGGTGAGCGCGCAGACGTGCAGTAGCGGGTCGTCGTCGTCCAGCGGCGAGCCGGTGCGCAGCCAGACGTACTGCTCCGGCATGCCCGGGACGGCCGGCGGCAGCCCGGGGGCGTCCGCCGGGACGAACCGCAGCTCCAGCGAGCCGAAGCCGCCCGATCGGGCCAGCTCGGCGCGGGCCGCCGCGTCCCAGAGCGAGAACGCGTCCGGCAGCTCCCCGGGGCCGGGGACCGGCGGCGCCTCCCGCTGGCGGTCGGCGGCCGGCTCCGGCCGCTTGAACGAGGCGGAGAGGGTGAAGATCGCCGCGTCCCCCTGCACCGCCGTCACCCGCCGGGTGGCGTACGACATTCCCTGGCGGACCCGGTCGACCTCGTAGCGGATCGGGCGGGTCGGATCGCCGGGGAGCAGGAAGTAGCCGTGCAGCGAGTGCACCGGGCGGTCCGGGTCGACGGTGCGCCCGGCGGCCGTCAGCGCCTGGGCGGCGACCTGGCCGCCGAAGGCGCGCATCGGGGCCCCGGCGTGGCACCGGCCGCGGAACGTGTTCTCGTCCAGCCGCTCGATCCGCAGCAGCTCGGCGAACGGGCCGATGGCGTCGGTGGCCCGTCTCTTCTCTTCAGTCACCTCGGTCACGAGGCCCATAGTGGCAGAAGCCAACGGTCGGACGGTGTGACCTGGGTAACCATTCCGGGCGAACTTCGGCCATAGAACCTGTTCCAGTCTCCCGGCCGTGGCCGACGGGTTGTCAGTGCTCCCTCCTAGCGTGCTCCGCATGTCGCAAGCCGCACACGCGTACGCCTATCTGCGCCCGTCCGCCGTCCTCTCCGACGCCGCCGGTCCGCGCCTCGCCCTGGAGACCTCGGGCGGTGCCACCCCGCTCGGGGCGGCCGCCAACCCGCGCTTCTTCGCGGGCTTCCTGGCCGACCCGGCCCCGGCCGCCGCCGCGCTGCTCGCGGTCGCCGACGTCGCCGCCGCCCGCTACTACCAGCCGCAGCTGCGCGCCTCGCTGGACCCGGTGGTCACCGCCAACGGCGACCGGCTGCGGTTCGAGTCGTTCTCCGGCTGCTGCGGCGTCTACGCCCGCCTCGACGTCCTCCAGGCCGGGCTGGACGGTGACGAGATCGGCCACGGCACGACCAACGTCGACGTCAACAACCCGCTGCGGGAGGCGCTCACCCGGATCGGCCCGGCCGAGCCGCTGCACCTCGCGGTCGGGCCGGACGCGCTGGAGGTCACCACCTTCGACGGCCCGGTCGTCGAGAAGAAGGTGCCGCTGCCCGAGCGCTGGCTGCGGGGCTTCGCCGAGACCCAGGTGACGGCCGCCGGGTTCGACCTGCGCGCCGAGCTGCCCGCCGCCGAGGCGGTCCGCTTCCTGCGCTCGCTGCCGCGCGGCGGCGGCCGGTCCGGCGCCCGCACCGCCCTGTGGGTCGTCCCGGCCGGCCGGACCTTGCGCCCGACCACCCGGCCGGTGCCCGGCGCGGTCTGCCTGCCCGGGCCGGACCGGCTCGCGGCGCTCCAGCGGGTGCTGCGGCACGCCCTGGCGCTGCGGGTCTACGGCCCGGCGGTACCGGGCGACGGCCCGGCCGCCTCGGCCTGGGAGGTGGTGCTGCCCGGCATGCGGCTGACACTCACGCTGTCGCCGGACGCCTCGCGGGGCTTCTCCGGCGAGGGCGGCGTGCTGGGCGCCCTGGCCACCGGGGCGGCCGAGCAGGACGCCGACCTGGTCGCCGTCCTGCTGGCCTGGGAGCCGCGGATCGAGGTGGCCGAACTGGCCGAGCAGTCCGGGCTCACCCCGGCCCGGGTCCGGGCCGCGCTGACGAGGCTCGGCACCGCCGGGCAGATCGGCTACGACACCGCCGAAGCGGCCTACTTCCACCGGCAGCTGCCGTACGAGGCGGGCCGGGCGGAGGCCCGGAACCCGCGACTTCGGGCGGCGCACGCGCTGGTGACGGCGGGCGCGGTGCGGCTGGACGGCGACGGCTCGCTCGCGACCGTCACCGTGGACGACCACGTCCAGCGGGTGCGGACGGACGAGTCCGGCCGGGCCGGCTGCACCTGCCTCTGGTGGGCGAAGTACCGGGGCGGACGCGGGCCGTGCAAGCACGTCCTGGCGGTCGGGATGGTCCGGGAGCGCAACGCCTCCGGTGGTGCGGCGCCCGCCGCGGACGCGGCGAGCGGTTCGCCCGCCCCGTACGGGAAGGAGCCGGTCGCGTGAGCGGCGTCGAGGAGCTGTTGACGGCGGTTCGGGAGGGGCGGACGCCCCAGGTGCCGGCCCTGGTGGCGGCGCTCGGGCCAGTCGAGCGCCGGGCCTGCCTGCCGGCCCTGAAGGAGCTGCGCAAGGAAGTCCGCGGCCAGTGGTCCAAGGAGGCGAGTGCGCGGAGCGGGGCGCTGCTGGTGGCCGGGGCCGGCTGTCACGCCGGCCCGGCCGGCGCCGCCGGCTGGATCAACGGGCGGGACTTCGCCGAGCGCTCCTGGGCCCGGCACCCCGCGCTCGCCGAGGTCGTCCGGGCGCAGCCGGTCGAGTGGCAGGTCGAGGTGGCCACCCGGCTGGCGGCCCGGCGCGGCTCGCGCTGGAGCTGGGACCTCTACCCGCTGATCGCCGAGGTGGTCCGCCGGACCGGCTGCCCGGTGCCCGCGACCGACGCCTTCACGGCGGAGTGGCTCGACCAGCTCGGCGCCGCGGGCCGGCTCAGCGACTCCCGGACGCTGCAGGAACTGATGACCGCCGACGCCTTCACGCCGGTCCTGCTGCCCCGGGTGTTCGAGCTGGAGGACGTCGGCCGGCAGCTGGAGGCGCGCCACGGCGAGCGGCCGGGGGACGGCTTCCCGGCGGCCGTCGCGATGCTGGCGACCAGCGGCACGGTGGACCGGGCCGAGCTGCTCGATCGCTGCCTGGCCCGGCTGGTGCGCGGCGGCAAGCCCGCCGACCAGCGCGGCTTCCTCGGCATCCTGACGGCGCTGGCTCCGGACGATGCGGAGTACCGGGCACACGCCCGCAGTCTGGTCGCCATGCTGGACGGGCTCCCGGTGGTGGCCGGCCACGCCCAGCAGGTGCTGGCCCGCCTGGACGAGCGCGGCCTGGTCGAGCCGGAGCTGCTGGCGGAGGCGTCGGCCGTGGTGCTGTTCCGCACCGAGAAGAGCCTCGTCCGGGCCCAGCTTGGCTGGCTGGACAGGGCCGCGAAGCGCGCGCCGGAGCGGGCGGGCCCGGTGGTGCTGGCCGCCGCCGAGGCCTTCGCCCACCCGGACACCGCCCTCCAGGAGCGGGCGCTGAACATCGTCGCCCGGCACCTGGCGAAGGCCGGCGAGGCCGTCCTGCCCGAGCTGCGGGTCGCCGCCGAGGGGCTCAACCCGGCCCACCACGCCCGGGCCGGGGAAGTGCTCGGCGCCCCGGTCGGCGACGACGGCGACCCGGACGCCGCGTGGAGCGAACCGCTCCCGCCCGCGCCGGTGCCGCGCCCGCTGGGCGCGCCGATCGCCACGCCGGCCGAGGTCGCCGAGGAGCTGTCGGCGCTGCTCGCGGCCGGGGGCGGGGACGTCGTCGACTTCGAGCGCACGCTGGACGGCCTGGTCAGGCACGCCCACCGGGACCACGCGGCGCTCGCCGAGGCGCTGGAGCCGGTGCTGCGGGTGCACACCTGGAACGGCGCCGCGCGCTGGCTGGACTGCTCCCCGGCCGATGTGCTGTACGTCGCCGCCGCGATCGCCGGGCACGTCGACCCGCACCGGCGGGGCACGGTCTTCCGTGACAAGGGCCGGGACCCCCTGCGCGGCGACCACAACACGCCGTACGGGAACGTGCTCGCCGCGCGGCTCGCGGAGGCCGCCCAGCGCGTCACCACCGACCGGCCGCCGCTGCTGCTCGCCACGCCCACCGACGCTACGGGCGCGGTGGCGGCGGCCGAGCTGGTGGAGCGGATCGCCGCGTACGAGGCGGCCGGCGCCCGGCCCGGGACGGTGGACCTGCAGGCGGCCCTGCTGCGGCTCGCCCCGACCGCCGAGCCGGCGGTGCTCGCCGACGCCGGCCGGCTGGCCTCACCGGCCGGGCGGTGGGTGGCGCAGTGGCTGTGCGACGGCGGACTCCGGCCGCTGCCCTCGGAACGCGTGGTCTTCGCCCCGGTCCCCGGTTCGAGCGGCAGCCGGCTGCACGGCCCGCACTACTGGGAGCGCTCGTGGGAGGACGTCGACCGGGTGCTCGTCGCCCAGCCCGGGGTCGGGGCGGGGCCGCAGGGCCCGGCCGGCGAGCGCCTGGGCGGGGAGTTCCGCGCCCTGCTGGACGCCACAGAGCCGAGCATCGCCCGGGCCCGGAAGGTGAACGCCTGGCTCTGGCCGACGGTGCACTGGGTGGCCATGCTCCCGCACCACCGCGAGGAGCAGACGGCCCGGTGGCTGGACTGGTTCGCCGGCGCGGCCGACCGCGAGCAGCGCGGGGTCGCGGGGCTGCTGCCGATCCTCGCCGAGGCCGGCGGCCCGGCCGGGCTCGCGGTGCACCTGGCGGTGGCGTACGGCCTGGGCGCGCGCTTCCCCGAGGACCGCACGGCCGCGGTGGACGCCCTGCTGGTGCTCGCCGCCCGCGGGGACCTCGACGCCGGTCTGCTCGGCCGGGAGCTCGGCCATCTGGTCGCCCGCGACACGGTGAAGCCGAACCGGCTCGGGCAGGCGCTGGCCGCCGCGGCCGAAACCGGCGCGTACGCGACCGTCTGGTCCGTCCTGGCCCCCGTCCTGCCGGCCCTGCTCGCGGGCGAGCCCGCCCGGGGAGCCGGCGAGGTGCTGGCCGTCGCGGCGGACGCCGCACGCCGCTGCCGGGCCCGCGGGCCGGTGGCGGAGGTGGACGCGGTGGCGGCCCGGCCGGGGTCGAGCCGGCTGGTGAAGGAGGCGCGCTCGCTGCGCGACGTCCTGGCCGGCTGAGCAGGGCCGGCGCGAGGGGGCGCGGGCAGGGCCGGCGCGGGCACGGGGCCGACGGCGACCCCGTGCCCGGTCCGTGACCGGCCACGGGCCCGGCCACGGGCCCCTGCCGCGGCGGTGGGCGCGGGCACGGGTGGGGAGCGGCCGGGCGGGCCGGAGCCCGCGCCGGAGGTCACACCGCGACGCCGTCGTCCTCCGTCGTCGCCACCGGCCGGGCCGGCGGACGCTCGGGGCCGGCCGGGGCGGCCGGCACGACCAGCCCGGTGTCGTCCTTCGGCGGAGCGGCGACCGCCCGCCACCAGAGCCGCAGCGCAGGCGGGTCTGCGGGCTCGAAGGGCTTGCCGGGGCGGGGCACCGCCAGCCGCGCGCCCAGCGCCTGGGCCGCGGCGACGACCCGCTCGGCGGGCTCCTCCCACGGGTGCGGCGCCAGGTTGAAGGTGCACCAGTGGATCGGCAGCAGGAGCTCCCCGCCGAGGTCCAGGTGCGCCCGGACGCCCTCCTCGGGCGTCATGTGCACCTCGGGCCAGTAGTCGCAGTAGGCGCCGACCTGCATCATCGTCGCGTCGAACGGACCGAGCCGGCGGCCGATCTCGGCGAAGCCCGGGAAGTAGCCGGTGTCGCCGCTGTGGAAGAGCCGGTGCCCGCGGCCCGCCACCACCCAGGAGGCCCAGAGGAACAGCGCGCTGGTGCGCGGGCCGCGGCTGCAGTAGTGCCGGGCCGGGGTGGCGGTGAGGGTCAGTCCGGCCACCTCGGCCGACTCCCACCAGTCCAGCTCGACGATCCGCCCGGCGGGGACGCCCCAGTGCTCGAGGTGCGCGCCGACGCCGAGCGGGACGGCGAAGACCGCGCCGGTGCCCGTGAGCGCGCGGATGGTCGCCATGTCGAGGTGGTCGTAGTGGTCGTGCGAGACGACCACCACGTCCACCGGGCCGAGTTCGCCGAGCGGCAGCGGCACCGGGTGGAGCCGCTTGGGTCCGGTCCAGGCGAACGGCGAGCAGCGCTCGCCCCAGACCGGGTCGAACAGCACCCGGCGGCCGTCGAGCTCGGCCAGCACGGTGGCGTGGCCGAGCCAGGTCAGCCGCAGGCCGGAGGCGGCCGGCGCGGCCAGGTCGACCGGGAGCAGCCGGTGCAGCGGCACGGCGGCCGCCGGCGTTCGGCGGGTCTTGTCGGCGGCCAGCTGGGCTCGGGTGATCTCCAGCGGCGTGCGCTCGTAGACCAGCCGGCGGGTGGGGAGGGGGTTGCGGAAGGCCCCGTCGGCGAACTGCGGTGAGCGGTGGATCCGGGCGAGCCGTTCGCCACGGGGCTCGGCGCCGAAGGCGTCGGTGCGGATCCGGTGCCAGGCCGCCCGGGGGAGTCCGGCCAGGCCCGGTCCGGTCCGGTCCGGGGAGGGCGCGGACGCCGGGGCGGGCGGCGAGGTCAGACCGGCGACGCGGGAGTACCACGGAGCGGAGCGGGGCACGGGCACCTCCAGGGACGGTTACGGCTACCGGACACGCCGGGGCGCGTACCCAGGACGGCGAGGCCGCTGCGGTACGACAACCATCTTGTCGGAGGTTACTCGTCGTGGGCCGTCCGGACCTGGTGGGCGGCCCGCTGCGGGCCGTTCGGCGTACCGGCGGGCCGCTCCGGGCGGGGGGACGCCGGCCGGGGGGATTCGGACGCCGGCCGGGGCGGGCCCGAACGGCGACCGGCCCGCTCCGGAGGGGTGGCCGGAGGCCTCAGGCGTAGAAGCGGGTGATCGCCTCGGCGACGCAGTGCGGCTTGGCGCTCTCCGCGCTGGTGATGGTGAAGCGGACCACCACCTGGACGCCGCCGGACACCTCGGTGGCCGACACCAGCTCCGCGGTGGCCCGGATCGCCGTGCCGACCGGCAGCGGCGCGGGGAAGCGCACCTTGTCGGAGCCGTAGTTGAGCGCCATCCGCACGCCCTCGACGCCGTAGCACTCCTTGGCCAGCACCGGGATCATCGACAGCGTCAGGTAACCGTGCGCGATGGTCGAGCCGAACTGGCTCTCCTTCGCCCGCTCGGGGTCGACGTGGATCCACTGGTGGTCCCCGGTGGCCTCGGCGAACAGGTCGATCCGGGACTGGTCGACGGTGTGCCACTTGCTGGTGCCCAGCTCGGTGCCGACGGCGGCGGTGAGGTCGGCGAGGGACGCGAAGATCGTCACGAAGCGCTCCTGGTGGCAGGTGGGGTGCGGACTCGGCAGAGTATGCCTACTCTCCGGTCACCTGTCAGGAGCCGGGCGGCACGCGGGGGGAACGGGCCCGGCCGTCCCCGGGGCGCGGGCGGGCGGTCAGGAGCGCGTCACCGGGCGGTCAGGAGCGCGTCACCGTGCGGCCGGCGGGCAGCAGGCGGCGGCCGGTGACCAGCTCCGGCACCAGGGCGACGAACAGCGGGTCCGGGTCCCCGACCCACGGCCGCAGGCCGGAGCGCAGCGCCCGGCGGATCTGCTCCGGGTCGCGCAGCAGGTCCGCCCGCCCGTGCACCAGCACGCTCCAGCCGGTGCGGGTGACCGGGTCCAGCCGGTCCGCCTGGAAGGCGACGACCGTGCCGTCCAACCCGCGCGCGGTGGCGCTGTCCCGGCGCACGGCCAGCAACAGGCGCCCGTCCGGTGCGAGGTCGAAGGAGAGCGGCAGGACCGCGGGCAGCGCGTGCTCGGTGTACACCACGCGCCCGACGGGCACGGTGCTGAGCAGCCGCAGGCACTCGGCCTCGCTCAGGGTCTCCACACGGTCGTCACGGTCCATGGGTCCGATCGTCCTCCGCCCCGACGGCGGGTCGATAGGGCCCATGGTCCCGGAGCATCCGGGTCGGGAGCCCCTCGTCCGGCCGGGGAGGCGGCCCCCGGGGCGGTAGCTTGTCCGGCGGTGGCCGGTGCTGCTCCGCGGCGGTGGAACGTGCCGGGGGCACGGCCGGCCGGCCGGGCCGCGGTTCGCGCGGACGAGCCCCGGCCGGCGGTCGCGGCGAGGCGGCGAGACGGAGCGGTGGGCGGTCCCGGAGACGGCGGGCCGGCGAGGAGGGGGCGATGCGGGTGGTCAGCGGGGTCGATCTGGTGGTGATCGGGGCGGACGGCGGGCCCGACCGCGGCTTCGGCGGTTCGGCCCGGGCGGCCGAGGGTGCCCGGCTGCTCGCCGAGGTGCTGCCCGGCATGTGCTTCGACGCCGGCTCGGCGGGCTGCCGGGTCACCGCGGTGGACCCGGCCGCGGACGCCAACACCATGCTCACCGCGGTGCGCGAGGCGGCCTCCCGGCCGGGCCGCTGGTTGGTGGTCTGCCTGGTCGGCCAGCTGGTCGCCGACCCGCGCGGCCGGCGGCTGGCCCTGGTCACCGGCGGCTCCACCGCCGACAACGCCTACCGTCGCGGCCTGGCCTGGGACTGGGTGGTCAGCGCGATGGTCCACGGCGACCAGGAGGAGGCGCTGTTGCTGGTCGACGCCGTCGCCGACCGGGACACCTGGGCGGCGCTCGAGCGCGGCGGCGGCGAGGACGGCGCGGGCGAGCTGCTCAGCTACCCGCGCGTCCCGCTCTGGGGCCGGGTCGGCCGCTTCACCACCGGTAGACGGGGCCGGGACGCCGTCCTGCCCGGTGCCGAGGGATCGTTCAGCCACGCGCTCACCACCGTCCTGCGGCACGGCCTCCCGGGCGCCCCCGCGGCGGTCTCCCCGCTCGACCTCCAGCCGGCCGTGGCGGCCCAGCTCGACGGTGGGCCGGACGCCGCACCGGGTGCCGGTGCGCCGGGCGCACGCCTGCTCGTACCGCCGCAGGGCGGGCGCCTGCTGATGCGCAATCGGGCCGCCGTTCGGGGCGCATTGGCCGGATTGTCGCTTTCCGAAGAACTGTTGGCCGTCCTGTGGCGCGAAAGTGCCCCGACGGATCCGCCTTCCACGTAAGGTCAGGGGGCTCGGGGTGTTGCCGTGCAGGGGCGGGATGGCGAAGAATCGATGCTCTCGCGGCACACCAGCGGGACGGCGGAAATCTTCTGGCGACCACGGACCACCTACGGGGTCGGTCGCGACGAGGTGGGGCGATGTGGCGGCACTTGAATCTGGTGCGCACTGGGACGGTAGGGGGCGCCGGGCTGGTTTCGGTGTTGCTCCTGAGTGCCTGTGCGGGCGGTGGTGACGCCGGTTCGGTCGATCGCCTCGGGACGACTGCGCCCACTGTTGCGGGAGTTGCACCGCTAACTCCTTCGGGTGGTTCCGCAAACGACCGGATCGCGCCGACCGACGGACCCGAAGGGGCGGCCGGCCGACTGGTGCTGAGGACGTATCAGGACTGGTGGCAGACGCAGGTCGAGGTCTTCGGCCGAACGGATTCGGACGGTTCCCGACTGGAGGCCTTCTCCTCCGGGAAGGCGTTGAGCGGATCGCTCGTCAATCTGCGCCAGCTGCACGACGCCAAACTGGTAATGACGGGAAGCCCGGGCAATTCCCCCGTGCTGAAGAGCGTGGACCTCAAAGCCGATCCGCAGACGGCCGTGATCGAGGACTGCCTGGACGTCTCGGGGTGGCATCAGGCGGATGCGGCGACGCGCGCGGTAAAGGATCCGCCGAAGCGGCTCACCCGCTACATCGCGACCGTTTCCGTACGGAAGTACCAGGCGCGTTGGCTGGTAACCGAGTTCAAGCAGGAGGTGGACCGAACATGCTGAAACCGGTACGGCGAATCCCGGTCCCGGCGCTGTTGTTCGCCGGATTGCTGCTTTCCCCCGGGGGCACGGCGTCGGCGGACGAACCTCCCGCCGGGGGCGGGGGCGACGTCACGCAGTGTGCGGTGAACGTGATCTGCACCGGCGTCCACACCCCCGGCAGCACGCCCGGCCCCGGTGGCGGCGGCACGGGCGGCGGGGGCGGTGGCGGCGGCGACCAGGTGTGCCAGTGGAACGGCGTGCCGATGGCCTGCCACGACCCCGTCAAAGGCTGGTTCAGCAGCACCAACGGCTGCTACTACCGCACCACCAGCCCGCAGCCCGCCGCGGACGACCCGGTCTGGGCCGGGCACAAGCCGTCCGAGGGGGCGGTCTACGACGTCACCTGCGCCTACAGCGACGGCACCTTCGGCGCACCGCAGCCGACGTTCTTCGCCCAGGCGCCCGTCGCGCCGCCGATGAACCCGGGCACGAAGGCCCAGGAGATCTGGGACTCCCTCACCTTCCCCTACCCCGAGCCGGGTGTCGCGCCCGAGGGCACGTCCGTGGTCGGCGTCCCGGTCTGGTTCTGGCTGAAGAACGCGACCACGCTGAATCCGGTCACGGTGACGGAGGGCGCGATCAGCGTGACCGTCACCCCGAAGCTGGAGTCGGTGGAGTGGGACCTCGGCGACGGGGGTCCGGCGGTCGTCTGCGAGGGGCCGAACGCCGGCGGGACGCCGTACGAGGCCAGGTACGGCGCGGCGAAGTCGCCGACCTGCGGCCACGTGTTCACCGCCGGCTCGGGCGGCAAGCGGGGCGGCACCTTCACCGGGACGGTCACCACGCGGTGGCGCGGCTACGTGACCGTGACCGGGAGCAACCAGAAGGTCGACCCCAAGCAGATGTCGCTCTCCACCGACCTGAAGCTCAGAGTGGGCGAGGTGCAGGTCCTCAACTGACCGGCGGGCGGCGGGGGGAACCGCGCCCGAGCCCGGTACAGCACGTCCGCAACGTCCGTAGGCAGCGAGATCCGCACGACGCAGGAGAGGTCGGAACCCGGTGGAGAACCGTACATTCGCGACGCCGGGGGCCGGCACGTCCGGGACTGCGGCGGCGGTGCTGCCCGAGCAGGGCCGCGCGACGCCGCACGCCCCGAGCCGGACGCTGCGCGCCCGGCGGAGGCGGCCGGCCGTACTGGCGATGGCGGTCGCGCTGATCGCCGCGGGCGGGCTCGGCGGCGCGGTGCTCTACAACAGCACCGGGCAGCGGGTCGCCGTGCTGGCCCTGGCTCATGACGTGCCGTACGGGCAGGTGCTGACCGACGCGGACCTGGTGGTGGCACGGATCGCGAGCGACCCGGCGCTGAAGCCGCTGGACGCGGCGGACCGGAGCAAGGCGGTCGGGATGCGGGCCGCCACCGACCTCAAGCGCGGCGAGATGCTGACCAAGGCGCACCTGGCGCAGTCGCTGAGCGTCCAGCCGGGCCAGCTGATCGTGGGCGTCTCGGCCAAGCGCACCCAGCTGCCGGCGACCAGGCTGCAGCCCGGAGTGGCGATCGTCGTGGTCTACACCCCGGACACCGGGAGGCCGGAGTCGCTCTCGGCGGTGGTGATCACGGTCGGCCGGGTGGACACCGACGGCAGCCAGGTGGTCGACGTGGCGGTGCCGTCGGCCGACGCCGCCAAGCTGGCCGCCTGGGTGGCCAGTCAGCGGATCCAGGTGGTGCTGGCGCCGCGCGGCGCGGCGACCGGAGCTCCCTCGGGAGCGCCAGCGGGCTCCCCGTCCGCCGCCGCGTCCGGCGCGGCACCGGGCGCGGCGTCCGGGGCGCCAGCAGCGCCGGGCGGTTCCACGGCGGCCGCGCCGTCCGGGGCGGGTGGGGGCTGAGATGGCGGTGATCGCGGTGGCCGGCGGGCCCGGCGCGCCGGGCGCCACCACGGCGGCGCTGGCGCTGCTGCTGGCCTGGCCGCTCCAGCCCGGGCGCCGGATCCTGCTGGTCGAGTGCGACCCGGACGGCGGTGCGGTGCTGGCCGGCGCCCTGGAGGGGCGGGTCGAGGCGGTCTACGGGCTGCGCAACCTCGCCGTCGCCGACCGGCGCGGCCTGCTCGCCCAGACGCTCTGGGAGCAGCTGATCGACCTCTCCCCGGACGGGAACGCCGAGCGGCTGCTGCTGCCCGGCCTGACCGACCCGGCCCAGGCGCCCGGGCTCGCCTACACGTGGGAGCCGCTGATGGAGGTTCTGCACGGGCTGGAGCCGCAGGGCTACGACGTGATCCTCGACCTCGGGCGCTCCGGCGCCACGGGGGCCAGCGCCGTCCTCGCCCGCCGGGCGGACGCGGTGGCGGTGACCGTGCGCACCACCCTGCGCGGCCTGAGCGCGGCCCGGCCGCGGCTGTCCGCACTCGCCGAGGACCTGGCCGCCGCGGGCACCGGAGCCGACGCGCTCGGCCTGCTGCTGGTCGCCGAAGGGCCCTACTCGGGGGCGGAGGTGTCGCGCGAGTTCGGGCTGCCGGTGATCGGCCTGCTGCCGCACGCGGTGCGCACCGCACGGATCCTCTCCGACGGCGGGGACACCACCGACCGGCGGTTCATCCGCTCCGAGCTGATGCGGACCGCCCGGTCGGCGGCCGACGAGGTGCAGCTGCTGGTGCGCCGCCGCCGGCAGCGGCTGGCGCCGACGGCGGCGCCCGCGCAGCTGCCCGCCGCACCCGCACCCGGTCCGGGGGCCCAGCCGCTCGCCTACGCGCCGCCGCAGCCGGCCCCTGCCTCACCGCAGCCCGCCCCGCGCTACGGGCAGGTGCCGCAGCCGGCCGCGCCGGTGATCACCACCGGTCCGGTGGCGCCGCTCGCCGGGCTGGCGCCGCAGCCGGCCGCGCCGGCGCCGTTCCCGGCGCCCGGGCGGCCGCAGGAACCGCAGCAGCCCTACGGGCAGGGGGCGCCGTACGGGCAGGAAGTGCCGCCGACGTACGCGGCGCAGCCCACGCACCCGGCGCAGCCCACGCACCCGGCGCAGCCCACGCACCCGGTGCAGCCGGCCCCCGCGGCGCCCTGGCCCCAGCCGGCGCCGGAGGCCGGCCCGGATGCGGCCCAGCAGCACGCGCAGCCGTACGCGCCCCTGTACGGGCAGCCGTACGCGCCCCCGTACGGGCAGCAGTTCGACCCGCAGCCCGCGCAACAGCCCGCGCAGCAGCCCGGCCCGCAGCCCGAGGTCCCGCAGGACGGCCCTGCCCGGGGGAGCGACCCGCTGTCGGGCGGCCGCCCCTACGGCCGGGTGCAGCCCGAGCAGTACCGCCAGGACCAGCCGCCGTCCGCCCACGGGCCGCGGCAGTCGCCCACCGCACCCGGGGAGGTGCTCCGTGCGCGGTAGCCCCCTGCACCAGCACCCGGCGGCCGATCCGGCCGCACTGCCCTGGACGGCGCCGCACCCGCAGCCGGCGCCGCAGCCGAGCGCCCGACCGGGCCCGGGCGCACTGGACCTCACCGCGCCGGACGGCACCGCAGCGGGATTCCCCGGGACCGGCCCGGTCGCGCCGGGACCGGTCGCCGGCGTGCCCGGCGGTGCCGCGGGCCCCACCGCCGTCCCCTCCCAGCTGCCCTCGCTCGACCTGCGCGGCGCCGCCACCCGGCCGGCCGTCGACCCGCAGGTCGCCCGCGAGCTCAAGCGCCAGGTCGCGGCCGAACTGCACCAGCAGATCACCCGGTTGACCGCCGCCTCCGGCACCGAGCCGGACCGCGCCACCCGCCGCCAGCGAGGCCGCGCGCTGATCGAGGAGGCCGTCGCCCGCTGGTCCGACGCCTACGCGCAGACCCACGGCATCCCGCCCACCCGCGAGCAGGACCGCGCGCTGGCCGAGGCGGTCTTCGACCTGCTCTTCCGCGCCGGGCGGCTCCAGCCCTACCTGGACGACCCGGAGATCGAGAACATCCTGATCAACGGCTGCGACGACGTCTGGGTCTCCCGGGTGCACCAGCCGCTGCGCCAGGTGCCGCCGGTGGCCGACAGCGACGCCGAGCTGATCGAGCTGCTCCAGGACCTCGCCCGCCAGCACGGGGGCGGCGAGCGGAGCCTCTCGACCGCCAGTCCGACGCTCGCGCTGCGCCTGGAGGGCGGCATGCGCCTCCAGGCGCTCACCGAGGTGACCCCGCGCCCGTACGTGGCGATCCGCCGCCACCGGGTGGCGTCGGCGACGCTGCCCGAGATGGTGCGCCTGGGCACCCTGGACTCCACCCTGGCGGCCTTCCTGGCGGCGGCGATCCGGGCCCGGAAGAACGTGATGATCACCGGCACCCAGGGCGTCGGCAAGACCAGCCTGTTGCGCGCGATGGCCGCCGAGATCCCGCCGGACGAGCGGATCGGCACCCTGGAGTCGGAGTTCGAGCTCTGGCTGCACACCCTCGGCCACCTGCGCCAGGTCGTGCCGATGGAGGCCCGCGAGGGCAACGGCGAGCGCGTCGACGGCCGGATGGCGGGCGAGTTGAGCATCGGGGACCTCATCCCGGCGGCGCTGCGGATGACGCTGTCGCGGATCATCGTCGGCGAGGTCCGCTCCGGCGAGGTCGTCCCGATGCTGCGGGTGATGACCAATGGCGAGGGCGGCTCGATGTGCACCCTGCACGCCCGCGGCCCGCACATGGTGGTGGACCGCATCGCCGAGCTCTGCCTCGAGTACGGCTCGCACATGACCGACGCGCTCGCCTACCGGCTGACCGCCAACGCGGTGGACCTCATCGTGCACGTCTCGATGGTCGACGAGACCGCGGTCGGCGGCCGCCGGCACCGGTTCGTCTCGCACGTCCTGGAGGTCACCGGCCTCGGCGAGAGCGGGCGGCCCGCGCTGAACACGGTCTTCGGCCCGCGCCCCGACCTGGGCGAGCCGCGCGCCGTCCCGCACACCCCGCCGAACTGCCTGGACGACCTGCGGCGGGCGGGCTTCGACGCGGCCCTGCTCGGCTCGCGCTTCGGCAGCTGGGCGGAGCCGCTGCAGCTGCGGATCGGCGGGGGCCCCCGATGACGCTGCTCTTCGTGCTCTGCGGCCTGCTGGTCGCCCTCGGCGTGGTCGCCCTGGTGGCCTGGGCCCGCGGCAGCGAGCCCGTCGACGAGGACGCCGGGGCGGACCGGAACCCGCTGGCCGGCCGGCTCCACGTGTTCTGGTACGGCGCCCCGGGCGCGGCCCCGGCCCGGATGGTGCGGCTGCGCCGGGTCCAGCTGCCGGCCGCCCTGGTGGGTGCGCCGCTCGGCTGGCTCTTCACCGGCATCCCCCTCACCGCGTTGCTCGTCCCGCTGGCCGTCTTCGGCCTGCCCTGGCTGTTCGACACCACCCGCCCGGACACCCACCGGATCGAGCGGCTGGAGGCGCTCTCCGAGTGGACCCAGCGGATCGCCGACGTGCTGCTGCTCGGCGTCGGCCTCAACCAGGCCATCGTCACCAGCCGCCGGACCGCGCCCGCCGCGATCGAGGAGGAGGTGGCCGAGCTGGCCGCCCGGCTGCAGGCCCGCTGGCGCCCGGAGGAGGCGCTGCGCGCGTTCGCGGACGGCATCGCCGACGCCACCGCGGACAAGGTCCTCGCGGCGCTGCTGCTGCGCGCCGGGGACAGCGGCCCGGGGCTGGCCCGGGCGCTCTCCGACATGGCCGAGTCGGTCCGCGAGGAGGTCCGCCAGCGCCGCACGATCGAGGCCGACCGGGCCAAGCACCGGACCACCATCCGCTGGCTGGTCGGCATCATCGTGCTGGTCGTCTCGATCGGCTCGTTCAGCACCGACTACACCCGGCCGTACAGCACCGCGCTGGGCCAGATCGTGCTGGCCGTGGTCGCCGGGCTGTTCGTGGCGATCATCGCCTGGATGCGCGCGCTGGCCTCGCACCCGCCGGTGCCGCGGCTGCTCGAGCCCGACCGGCGCAGCCGGACCGGGCGGCGCGGCCGGACCGCGCCGGCGCCGGACGACGGCGAGGGCCGGGACGCGGGCGGCGAGCGCCGACTCCTCGGGGAGGTCCGGTGATCTCCCCCTGGTCCGTGCTGGCCGGCGCGGTCGCGGCCGGCGGCGTCGCCCTGCTGGTCTCCGAACTCCGGCCCGCCCCGCCCGACCTGGGCCAAGCGCTGGAGCGGCTGCACCGCACCCCCGCCGAGCGGGTGGTCGATCCGGACGAGCGGCCGCGCTGGTTCGACCGGATCGGCGAGCGCTCGCTCGGCCTGCGCGGGGTGCGCATCCCGCACCGCGAGCTGTCGCTGATCGGCCGCAGCCCGGCCCGGTTCATGGCGCACAAGCTGCTGTTCGCCCTGGTCGGCCTCGTCCTCCCGGCGTACCTGGGGGCGACCGCGGCGCTCCTGGACATGGGACTGCCGTTCGCCCTTCCGCTGCTGGTCGGACCGCTGCTGGCCGGGCTCTTCTGGTTCGTCCCGGACGCCATCGTGCGCGGCGAGGCCAAGGAGGCGCGCACCGAGTACCTGCACGGGATCGCCGCCTACCTGGAGCTGGTCGCGCTGGAGCGGGCCGCCGACCTCGGCCCGGCCGAGGCGCTGCGCCGCGCCGCGTCGGTCGGCCGCGGCACCGTCTTCGGCCGGATCCGGGACGCCCTGGACCGCGCCGCCACCGACCGGCTGCCGCCCTGGGCCGGGCTGGACGCGCTCGCCGTGGAGCTCGGCCTGACGCCGTTGCAGGACGTCGCCGACATCATGCGGCTCTCCGGCACCGACGGCGCCGCCGTCTACGACACCCTGCGGGCCCGCGCCAAGGGCCTGCGCGGCGAACTGCTCGCCGAGGACCTGGCCCGGGCCAACGCCGACAGCGAGCGGATGGTCGCCCCCGGCGCCGCCCTGACCCTGCTGATGACCGTCCTGATCGTCTTCCCCGCCCTCCACCAGATGCTCGCCTGACGTCGATGCGGCAGCGCGAGCGGACGACACCGCACCCAACCCCGGGAGTCCCCTGATGTCCCACCAGCTCAAGTCCCTGGCCGGCCGGTTGCTCCGGCCGACCCTGCTGCCCGTCCAGTTCGCCCTGCTGCTCTTCCAGTTCCGGGTCGGCCGGGTGAAGGCCGCCCGGGCCCGCGGCGACCGCGGTGCGATCAGCATCGAGCTCGCCCTCGCCATCATCGCGCTGGTCTTCGTCGCGGGGGCCGTCGCGGTGGCCCTGTACGCGCTGAAGGACAAGGTCGTGAAGAAGGTCGAGCAGGACCCGAACCTGCCCGGAGCGGGTGCGGCCACGTGATCGAACGGCCCCGTCGCCGAGGCGACCGGGGAGCGGTGAGCCTGAGCCTGGCCATCGTCTTCCCGGTCGTCCTGGTGCTGATCCTGCTCGTGGTCGACGTGGCGATGGTGTGGTACTACCGCCAGGTCGCGCTCACCGCCGCCCGGGAGGGCGTCGACGCCGGGCGGGTGCAGGGCGACCAGCGCGACGAGGTCAAGGACGCGGCGGCGAAGTCGCAGGCCGAGGACTTCCTCGACCGGCAGGACGTCCGCGGGTACGACGTGCGCACGGACGGCAGCTCCCCGGTCCTGGTCCGGGTGACGGTCCGGCTGACCGCGCCGTCGGTGGTCCCGTTCCTCGCCCCGACCGTGGTCCAGTCGGCCGAGGCCCCGCGCGAGCGGTTCGTCCCGCCGAAGGCGGTGCCGTGAACGCCCGGGCCCGGACCGCCGGATGGGGGCGGCGGCTCGCCGCCCGGCGGGCCGCCCGGTCGGCGCACGGACGGGACGCGGGCGGGGTCGCGATCGAGGCGGCGATCGTCCTGCCGGCCGTGGCGGCGCTGGTCCTCGCCACCGCCGCCGCGGGCCGGGTGCAGACCTCGGCCGGCACGGTGGAGTCGGCGGCCCGGTCGGCCGCCCGGACGGCCTCGCTGGCGCGGAGCGTCGACGGCATGGACGAGCTGGTGAAGAAGGCCGCCCTGGACACCATGCGGCAGCAGGGCGTGGCCTGTCGGAACTGGGAGGCCGACGTCAAGCAGGGCGAACTGGTCACCCACGGCGCCCCGCTGGTGACCGTCGAGGTGACGGTGGTCTGCGAGGTGCCGCTGAACGACCTGCTGCCGGGGCCGGGGATGCCCTGGACGAAGCGGCTCACCGGCCACTTCGTCTCGGTGGTCGACCGCTACCGGGGCGGGTGAGGCGGCCGGTGCGGGCGAGGTCCGGGGGCGGGGATTGGGGAGCGTCCGGGCGGGGGAGACGCAAGCGGAGGGCCCCCGGGGGACGGCAGGTGCGAGGCGGAGCGGTCCCGGCGGGGACCGGTGGGGAGAGGAACGTGCGGGAGGGGTGCGCGGCGGTGCGCAGACCCGGGGGAGCGGGCCGGCGGAGCGCCCGGGCGGCAGGCGCGCGGTGCGCCGTGCGCGGCCGGTCGGACCGCGGCGCGATCGGCATCTTCGTGGCGATCTGCGCGGCCTTCCTGATCCTGGTCATCGCCCTCGTGGTGGACGCGGCCGGCCGGTTGAGGGTCGCCGAGCGGACCGACGGCTACGCCCAGGAGGCCGCCCGGATCGGGGGACAGCAGCTCGACGAGGCCGCCGTCCTCCAGGGTGCGGGCTACCGGGTGAAGCAGGACTACGTCCGGGACGCCGCCAACAGCTACCTCGCCCTCTACCACCTCCAGGCCGAGAGCGTGACGTTCTCGGCCGACGGCTCGGTCGTCACCGTCACGGTGAAGGCCGAGTTCCGGCCCGCCCTGCTGGGGGAGCTCGGCAAGCAGAAGGTCACGGGCAAGGGGAGTGCCACCCTCGTCCACGGAGTCGAGAAAGCGGAGACCGACTGATGGTCGCGCCACGTGCCAAGGACCAAGCCCGCGCCGGACGTCCGGCCCGCGGCGGGCCCGCCTCCCCGGCGCCCGGCCGGCGGCCGGCACCCCTGCCGCCGCGCCGCGGCCGGGGCGGCGCCGTACTCACCGCCCTCGCGGCGCTGCTCACCCTGCTCGCCCTGCTGATCGGCCTGCCCGCCCTGCTGCTGTACGGCACCCAGGCCGTCGCCGGGATGGGCGAGGTCGCGCCGGACGGCATCGGGCAGGCCCTGACCAGCCCCGACGACGGGCGGCTCTTCCTCTGGCTGCTGGTCGTGGTCGGCTGGCTGGGCTGGCTCTGCTTCGCGTTCTCCGTCCTGCTGGAGATCCCGGCCCAGCTGCGCGGACGGATCGCCCGGCGGATCCCGGCCTTCGGCTGGAGCCAGCGGCTCGCCGCCGGCCTGGTCGGTTCGGTGATCGCGCTGCTCCCGGTGGCCGGCTCGGCCTTCGCCGCCGCCCCCGACCGGGCCCCGGCCGCCGCCGCGCCCGCCGAGGTGACCGCCGGCACGCCGCGCGCCGCGCTGCCCGCCGCCCAGGCGGCGCCCGCGCTCGCGCCCGCCGCCGACCAGCACCCGAGCTACACCGTCCGGGACAGCCGCCCCGCCGACAGCCTCTGGTCCATCGCCGAGCGCCAGCTCGGCTCCGGTGAACGCTGGGTGGAGATCGCCAAGCTGAACGACGGTCGGGTGATGGACGACTCGGGCATCCGGTTCGACGCCGAGCGGCCGATCCAGCCCGGCTGGGAGCTGCTGATGCCGGGTGACGCCAAGGCCGACGACGCCAAGGCCCCGGCGCCCGCCCCGGCTCCGGCACCCCCCGCGCCGCCGGCCGGGACCGGGGCAGGCGCCGGCTCCGGGCACACCACGGTGACGGTGGCCGCCGGGGACAGCCTGTCGGCCATCGCCGAGCGGGAGTTGGGGGACGCCGAGGCCTGGCCCAAGCTGTTCGACGCGAACAGGGGCGTCGAGGCGCCGGACGGGGAGCGGCTCACCGACCCGGACGTGGTCGTGCCGGGGATGGTCCTGACGCTGCCGGGCGCGACCGCACCGGCCCCGGCTCCTGCACCCGAGCCCGCGCCGGCACCGACCGCGCCACCGGCGCCCGGCACGCCGGCTCCGCCCGCCACCCGGGCACCCGCGCCCGCCCCGTCCGCGCCCCCGAGCCAGGCACCCGCCGATCCGGCCCCCGTCGGCCAGGCGCCCGCGCCCGCCCCGACCCCCGCGGCGCCGCCCGCCCACGCCCCGGCGACGCCGGCCGCGCACGCGGAGGCCGCCCCCAGCGACGACTACACGGTCGCCCTGGCCGCCTCCACCGTCGGCGTGCTGCTCGCCGCCATCATGGTCGGCACGGTCGCCCGCAAGCGCGGCGGCCAGCTCCGCGCCCGCCGCCCGCGCCACCGCATCGCCCTCCCGGCCTCACCCGCCGCCGCGTTCGAGGCCGAGCTGAGGACCCGCCAGGACGACCGCGGCCTCGACCTGCTCGACCGCGCCCTGCGCACCATGGCCCGCAACACCGTCCGGGGCGGCAAGCGCCTGCCGGCCATCGTCGCCGCCCGGGTCACCCCCAACCACACCGTCGAGCTGCACCTCTCCGGCCCGGCCACCCCGATCGCGCCGTTCCGCGCCGCCCACACCCCGAACATCTGGTGGTGCGCGGCCGACTCCACCGAACTGCTCTCGCCCGCGCAGGCCCGCAAGGCCGCCGCGCCCTACCCGGCGCTGGTCACCCTCGGCACCGCGCCGGACGGCTCGGTCGTCCTCGCCGACCTGGAGACCGTCCGGCTGCTGCACCTCTCCGGCCACCCGGACGACGCCCGCGACGTGCTGCGCACCCTGGCCGTCGAGCTCGCCCACAGCCCGCTCGCCGACCGGCTGCACCTGCACCTGGTCGACCTCGCCGAGGAGCTGCCGATCAGCGGACCGGCCGCCGAGCGGATCCACCGGCACACCACCCTGGAGGCGGCGCTCACCGCCCTCGGGCCGCGGACCGCCAAGGCCCGGGCCACCCTGGTCGCGGCCGAGTCCACCAGCCCGCGGGAGGCCCGCAGCCGGGGCCTGGCCGACGAGTCATGGATCCCGGAGATCGTGCTCTGCGCCCAGCAGCCCGGCGGCGACGTCCCCGCCGAGCTCGGCCGCCTGCTCGACGCCCGGCCCCGGACCTGCGTCGCCGTCATCACCCGGGCGCCCGAACGCGGCACCGGCCCGGTCGCCCGCTGGACGCTGCCCGCCACCGGCCAGGCCACCATCCCGGGCCTGCACCTCACCCTGGAGCTGCAGCGCCTGACCGGCCTGCAGTACGAGCAGGTCACCGAGCTGCTCCGGGCCGCCGACGACACCACCCAGCACCCGGCGCCGGCGTGGACCCTCGACGGCCCCGGCATCGACGTCGAGCCGGCCGAACTCCCCAGCCCGGTACCGGTGCTGGCAGCCGTCGGGGCCGCCTCGGAGCCGTTCGCCGGCCTCGGCGGCGGGCTGGGCGGAGACTTCGGCGGCGCGGTCGCCGACGAGGACGACGGGGCGGGGGCGGCCGGGCCGCGCCTGCTCGCCCGGGTGATCGGCACCGGCGCGAGCCCGTTCGCGGGCACCGACCCGGCGGCGCCGGCCGGGCCCGCCGCGGCCGGTGCCAAGGGTGCGGCCGGTGCGAACGGCGGCCCGGGGGCGCGCTTCCTGGTCAACGGCCTCGGCCGGCACGCGAGCACCCACCAGGCGCCGCCCGCGGCACCGGCCGCACCGACCTCGGATGCGCCGGCCGCCGGCGGGGCCGACCAGGAGGAGACCACCCAGAACCTCCGCCTCCCGTCCGGGCCCGAGGCCCGGGGCGACGTGGTCGTCCCCGTCCAGCCGCTGCCGCCCGCCGCACCCCTCCGGGCCGAGCCCGCGCCGACCTCGGAGCCGACCGCGGAGCCGGCGTCGGCGCCGACCCCCGAGACGGGCGCCGTGCCGGATCGCAGGGCCGCCGAACGCGCCACCACGTCCGAGCCGGCGCCGGCGCACGATCCCGCGCCCGCGGCGTCCGCCGCGGCCCCGCGCACCCCGGGCCGCCCGGAACCGGCCCCGGCTCCCGAGCCCGGCCCCGCCGCCACCGCACCGGTGGCCCGCACCACGCCGGGCCGCACCGACTGCGACGACCTGCTCGCCATCCTCCGCTCCCCGGAGGCGCACGCCAGCCGCACCGCACCCCGGATCCGGCTGCTCGGCCCGGTCGACGTGGCCGGCGCCGCCGGTACCGCCGAGCCCGGCGCGCTGCCCCGCCTCACCGAGCTGGCCGCCTACCTGGCGCTGCGTCCGGGCGCCGACCACAACGCCCTCGACCACGACCTCCACCCCGGCGCGGCCCACCTCGACCCGCACCCGACCACGGCCGAGAGCCCGCTGCCCGCCAAGCTCGCCGACCTGGCCGCCTGGCTCGGCACCTCCTCGGAGGGCCGGCCGTTCCTGCCCACCGACACCTCCGACGGCTACTCCTACGCCCCGACCGTCACCTGCGACTGGGACGAGTTCCGCAGCCTCTACCGGCGCGGCATGCGCAGCACCAGTGCCACCGCGGACGCCGCGCTCGCCCACGCCCTGGCGCTGGTCCGGGGCGCCCCGTTCGCGGAGGCCCCGCCCGCCTCGTACGGCTGGGCCGAGGCGGAGCGGCAGGACATGATCGCCGCGATCGTCGACACCGCGCACGAACTCGCCGCCCGCCGCCTCCAGTACGGCGACCACCGCAGCGCCGAGGCCGCCGTCTTCCGGGGCCTCGCCGTCGCCCCGGACGTCGAACTGCTGCACCGCGACCTGTTCTACGCCTACGCATCGGCCGGGGCCCGCGACCAACTGGTCCGCGCCGTCAACCGGCTCGACGCCCTGAGCCGCCGCACCGGCCGCGAGCTCGACGCCGACACGGTGGCCCTGCTCCGCGACCTCCTCTCGGGCTGACCGGCCGGGAGCGGACGGCGCGGGTGGCGCTCCGTCACCCGCGCCCCCGGGGCCGACCCCGGCCTGGCTCGGGCGGGGCGTGATCTCGTAGGGTGGCGCCCACGGGTCGTGGTGGTCCGCCACCACGAGGCAAGGGCAGCAGACGTCGCAGGGCGGCGGGGCGGGGCGGTGACCAGAGATGGCGGAGACGACGGCTGTCCCCGGCGGCCCCGATCCCGTGGCGGACGCCGTGCCGCGCGACGCCGCTCCGCCCTCGCCGCGCAGCCCCTACGACGAGCACGTGCCCGGCCCGGCCGCCCTGTACGACCCGCCGACCCCGCCGCCCGCGGCACCCCCCGTCGCGCCGCCGGTGCCGCCGACCGGATGGACCGTCACCGGCATGCCCGCGGTGGACCTTCCGCCGTCCGCGACCCCGCTGCCGTTCACCGTGCCCGGCGCCACGCCCGCGCACGGGATCGGCGCCGCGCCGGTCGCCGGCCCGGGCGGACTCGGCACCGCACCGCGCGGGCGGATCCTGGTCGTCGAGGGCGGCTACGGCACCTCCGGCCGCCGCACCTGGGGGCGCGGCGGTCCGACCCAGGCGCCCGTGCTCTCCGCGATGCTCGCCGCCGTCTCGCCGCAGGTCCTGCTCGCCGCCGACGCGGTCGACGCCGTGCACCTCCCCGGTGCCAGCGACCCGCACACCGTGCTCGCCCACCTGCGCGCCGCCGCCCGGCACCCCGGACCCCTGCTGGTCCACCTCGGCGGCCACCTGCTGGCCGACAAGCGCGGCGGCCAACTCCACCTCACCCTGCGCGACTCCAAGCCCGGCAGCGTCCGGCAGGACGGCCTGGCCTGGCAGTCCATCGCCGGCGAGCTGCGCCACCGGCCCGCCGAGTGGCAGACGCTCGTCGTCGCCGACCTGAGCGCCGATCAGAGCGCCCTCCCGTTCCTCCAGGGCACCATCTCGCCGCTCGCCGACGGCCTCCCGCTCTGGGCGGTGGTCAGCCCGGACCCGGAGCAGATCGGCACCTTCACCCGTGCGCTGATCGAGGCCCTGCACGGCGGCCGCCCGGGCGGGGAGGCCGTGCTGGCCCCCGAGCAGCTGCGCAACCAGGTCTACTCGGTGCTCCGCCCGGACGTCGTCATCCTGGCCACGCACGCGCCGAACCGCCCGTTCTTCCGCAACACGGCCCGGCGGACGGACGGTTCGCAGCTCGACCCCGTCCCGTACGAGGGACCGCGTCCTGCCGCGGTGCTGCCCCGGCCGCCTGCCGCCCGGGACGCCGCGCCGCGCGACGGGGGGCCGCGCGACGCCGTGCCCGCGGACCGGCCGGCCGTCACCCTGGACAAGCCGGCGGCCGCCGCAGCGGCGGCGGGCGCCGCGCCCGTGCCGGCGGCTCCGCCGGTGCCGCCGGCCTCACCCGCCGCGGTGCCGGCGGCGGCCCCGGCTCCGGCACCCGTGGTTCCCGAGGGCCCGGTGGACCTGGTGAAGGCCGGGGTCCCGGCCACGCCCCCGCCGCCGGCCCGGCCCGTCGACCTGGTCAAGCCGTACGCCTGGCGGCCCACGCTGACGGACGGCATCCGGCTCGCCAAACCGGCTCCGGCGGACGCCGTTCCGCAGGACGCGGTGGCGGCGGATGCGGTCCCGGCCGACGCGGTGCCGCAGGACGCCGTACCGCAGGACGCGGTGCCGCAGGGCGCGCTCCCGGCCGCGCACCCGGAGGCCGCGCACCCGGAGGCCGCGCACCCGGTGGACGCGGTGCCGCAGGACGCCGTTCCGGCCGACGCGACCCCCGCGTCGGTGGCCCCCACCGACGAGCGCGCTGACGCGGGCTCCGCGGACCCGGGCCCCGAGGCACCGGCGCCCGCCGGCGCCGGGCCCGCCGACGCGCCCCCGGCCGGGGCCGCGCCCGCCGAGGCTCCCCCCGCCGAGGCGCCCCCGGCCGAGGACGACGCGGCCGGGCGGCCCCTGGCCGACTACCGCGAGGTGATCGGCCGGATCGTCCGCAGTGCCGACGCGGGGGACCACGCCGCCGCCACCGACCTCGCGTTCGCCCTCGAACTGGAGGCCATCGCCGAGCACGGCACCGTCTCCGAGCCCGTGCTCCAGGTCCGGCAGGTCCGCGCCCACGTGTGCCGGCTGGCCGGGCGGACGGCGGAGGCGGCCGACATCTACCGCGAGGTGGCGCTGACGCTGCTGCGCTCGCAGGGGCCGGAGCACCCCGAGACCCAGCGGGCGGCCACCAACGCGGAGGCCTGCTGGCGGGCGATCCCGGACCGTGCGGAGGCGATCCGCATCGCCCCCGAGATCATCGAGCTCCGGGCCCACCTGCCCGGTGCGGACAACCGGAAGCTGCGCGCCGCCGAACGCCACCTGGCCAACCTCGCGGCCCGGGGCGCCCAGCCGCAGTCCTGAACCGGGAGCGGGAGCAGTGGCCCGCCCCGGACGCCGCCGCCGGACACACCCGCGCGCGGAAGGTCGACCTGGCCGACCTCCCGCGCGCGAGCGTTCCCCGAGGCGTTGCCGGACGGCCCCGTACGTCCCGCCGCCCGGGGCCGGTCAGCGACCGGCGAGGGCGTGGACGAACCTGGTGCCATCGATGGTGCCGAGGCCGCTCGCCAGGTCGTAGCCCTTGGCGGCCTGGTAGCCCGTCACCTTGTCCCAGGAGTTGTCGCCCTCCGTCACGTCGACCAGGCCGCTCCACTTCGGCGGCAGCAGGCTGAGCCCGTACAGGCGCCAGTTGATCTGGCCGAGCCGGTGGCCGGCGAGCTGGTCGGCGAGGGCGACGACCCCCGAGAAGACCGGGGTCGCCTCGCTGGTGCCGCCGGTGAGGTGCCACCCGACCGAGGTCGGGTCGTAGGACTCGTACGTCCAGGCCCCGCCGTCCACGGCCGCGCTCATGCTGATGTCCGGCGTGCCGCGGTGGTTGCCGGTGACGCCGGCGACGCCGGCCTGGTACCACGGCCGCTCGAAGACGCCGGAGACCCCGCCGCCGCCCGCGCCGTACTTGTCGTGCCACACCTTGTCGGGCGCGGTGCGCTTGCCGGCGTCGTCCAGGGTGAGCTGGGTGCCGCCGATGGAGGTGACCAGCGGGTCGGCGGAGGGCCAGGAGTTGACCCGGTACGGGTAGAGGTCCTCGCCGTTCTCCTGCGCGTCGGTGGCGCCGTTGTCCCCCGAGGCGGCGAGCACGGTGACGTCGTGGGCGGCGGCCTCCTTGAAGGCGTAGCGCAGGTCGGTCAGGGACTTGAAGTCGCCCTTGTCGAAGCCGGGGAAGGTGTTCTCGGTGGCGCCGAAGCTCTGCGAGATGACGTCGGCCCGGCCGGCCCTGATCAGGGCCTTCTCGGCGTCCATCATCTCCGGCAGGCCGGTCGTCCCCTCGGTCTCGGCGACGCCGGTCTCCACCACGATGATGTGCGCGTCGGGCGCGATGGCGTGGGCGTACTCGACGTCGAGGGTGGTCTCCCCGGCCCAGCCGGTGTGGTCGGGGTTCTTCGGGTCGAACTCCGGGACGTCGCCCCACTTGACCACCTCGACCTTGGTGTCGGGGAGGCCCCACTGCTTGTCGAAGACCTCCAGGTCGTGCTGGATGGTCGGCGAGCCGAAGGAGTCGACGATGACGATGGTCCGGCCCTTGCCGGTGATGCCCTCCCGGTACAGCGGGTCGAGGTTGTAGGCGGTCCGGTACTGGAGCGGGGAGTAGCAGTGGATGCCGATCTGGCTGACGCACTCCGAGGTGGAGAGGGGCGCGGTCCGCCCGACGGTGCTGTGGTGCCCGGCGGAGGCGGGGCGCACGTGGACGCCGGAGAGGGACGCGGACGCCGCGGTGGACGCGGCCGGTACCGCGACGGTGCCGGCGGTCAGGGCGGTGGCCCCCGCGGCGAGCAGGGCCAGGGAGCGGCGGAGGGTGGCGGGGCTGCCCATGGGACTCCTTGGGGTACGGGGCCCGACCTGGTCCGGTCGGGTGGCTCCGGCCATCCCATCGAGAGCCGCATGATCATGCCATAGTCATTTGGTACCTGCGGCATGGTCACGCCTGACCACCGGAAAAGGTAAAGGCCGGCCCAGGTGAAAGTAAGTCTCCACCCGGGCCGACAGTATGACGAATCGTCAGTCATAGGGCGCTACGCCCCGCCGGGCCGGCCCGGCGAGCCCCGCCGGTTCGGCCGATCCCGCCCGCCGTCCGGGCTCAGCGTGCCCCACCGTTGACGTACAGCGTCTGGCCGCTGACGTACGAGGCGTCCTCGCTCGCCAGGAAGGCCACCACCGAGGCGATCTCCTCCGGCCGGCCGACCCGCCGCAGCGGGGTCCGGGCGGCGACCTCCGCCTGGTGGTCCTCGGCCGTGGCACCGACCCGCTCGGCGGTGGCGGCCGTCATCGCGGTGGCGATGTAGCCGGGGGCGACGGCGTTGACGTTGATGTTGAACGGGCCCAGCTCGATCGCCAGGGTGGCCGTGAGGCCCTGGATGCCGGCCTTGGCGGCGGCGTAGTTGGCCTGGCCCCGGTTGCCGAGCGCGGAGCGCGAGCTGAGCGAGACGATCTTGCCGTACTTCTGCGCCACCATGTACTTCTGGGCGACGTGGCTGCAGTTGTAGGCGCTGGTCAGATTGACGGTCAGCACCGTGTCCCAGTCGGCCTTGGTCATCTTGAAGAACAGGTTGTCCCGGGTGATCCCGGCGTTGTTCACCAGGACGTGCACCCCGCCGAGGTCGTTCACGACCTGGGCGAAGACCGCCTCCACCGCGTCGTAGTCGGCCACGTCACAGCCGTACGCGCGCGCGGTGCCGCCCTTGGCGGTGATCTCCTCGACCGTCCCGGCGGCGCGCTCGGCGGTGAGGTCGACGACGGCCACGGCCGCGCCCTCCTCCGCCAGCAGCCGCGCGGTGGCCGCGCCGATGCCCTGGGCCGCGCCGGTGACGACGGCGACCTTGCCTGCGAAACGAGTCACGACGGACTCTCCCTCCGGACGATGCTCGGTGCTGCTCAGTTGACGTTCTCGACGAGGACGGCGGTGCCCTGACCGACGCCCACGCACATGGTGGCCAGCCCGCGCCGGGCGCCGCTGCGGCGCATCCGGTGCAGCAGGGTGGTGAGGATGCGGGCGCCGGAGCCGCCCAGCGGGTGGCCGAGGGCGATCGCCCCGCCGGTCGGGTTGACCAGCTCCGGATCGATGCCCAGCTGGTCCACCGAGGCCAGCACCTGGGCGGCGAAGGCCTCGTTGAGCTCGGCCTCCCCGAGGTCGTCGAGCGACCAGCCGACCCGGGCGAGCGCCTTACGGGTGGCCGGGACGGGGCCGACGCCCATCACGTCCGGGTGCACGCCGGCCGAGGCCCCGGCGACGTACCGGCCGAGCGGCCGGAGGCCGAGGTCGCCCAGCGCCTCCTCGCTGACCAGCACCAGGCCGGCCGCGCCGTCGTTCATCGGCGAGGCGTTGCCGGCGGTCACCGTGCCGCCGGGGCGGAAGGCGGGCTTGAGCTTCGCGAGCTTCTCCAGGCTGGTGTCCTCGCGGATGCTCTCGTCCTGGGTGACCGTCACCCCGTCCGGCCGCTCGACCGGCACCAGCTCGTTGTCGAAGTGGCCGCACTTGCGGGCCTCGGCGGCCCGCTGGTGGCTGCGGAGGGCGAAGGCGTCCTGCCGCTCGCGGGTGATCCCGTAGCGGGAGGCGACCTCCTCGGCGGTCTCGCCCATGGACAGCACCCCGTGCAGCTCGGCCATCCGGGGGTTGGTGAGGCGCCAGCCGAGCCGCGTGTCGAAGGTCTCGATCCGGTGCGGCAGCGCCTCGTCGGGGCGGGGGAGGACGAACGGCGCGCGGGTCATCGACTCGCAGCCGCCGGCCAGGACCACGTCGGCCTCGCCGGAGCCGATCGCCCGGGCGGCCAGGGTGACGGCTTCCAGGCCGGAGGCGCAGAGCCGGTTGACCGTGGCGCCGGGGACGGTGTCGGGCAGGCCGGCCAGCAGTACCGCCATCCGGGCGGCGTTGCGGTTGTCCTCGCCGGCCTGGTTGGCGGCGCCCCAGTAGACGTCGTCGATCCGGGCGGGGTCGAGGGCGGGAACGTCGGCCAGCAGGGCGCGCAGCACGGTGGCCGAGAGGTCGTCCGGGCGGACCGTGGCGAGCGCTCCGCGCAGCCGGCCGATGGGTGTGCGGCGGGCTGCGGCGAAGTAGACAGGACGCACGTCGTCGGGCTCCTTATCAAGACAGCGGAACAGCGGAACAGCGGGAGATCGGGGGGCTCGGTGGTCCGGCCCGGTGGTCGGGCGGGAGCCGGCTAGAAGGCGTTGACGCCGGTGAGCGAGCGCCCGACGAGCAGTTTGTGGATCTGGCTGGTGCCCTCGTAGAGCGTCATCACCCGCGCGTCGCGCAGGTACTTGCCGACCGGGTACTCGTCGATGAACCCGTAGCCGCCGAACACCTGGAGCGCGTTGTTGGCGGCCCGGACGGCGGCCTCGCTCGCGTAGAGCTTGGCCACGGAGGACTCGGTGGCGAACGGCAGGCCGCGGTCGATGTGGTCGGCGACCTTCCAGGTGAGCAGCCGGGAGGCCTCGACGTCCACCGCGATGTCGGAGAGCAGCTCCTGCACCAGCTGGTGCGAGGCGATCGGCCTGCCGAACTGCTCGCGCTCGCCCGCGTACCGCACGGCGGCGTCCAGACAGGCCCGGGCGATGCCGACGCAGCCGGCGGCGACCGACATCCGGCCCTTGGCGAGCGCGGCCATGGCGACCGTGAAGCCCTTGCCGACCTCGCCGAGCCGGGCGGAGTCGGGCACCCGGACGTCGTCGAACGAGAGCTCGGCGGTGGCCTGGCCGCGCAGGCCGAGCTTGCCGTGGATCTCGGTGCGGGTGAAGCCGGGCAGGCCGGTGGGGACCAGGAAGGCGGTCACCCCCCGGTGGCCCTGCTGCTCGGGCTCGTTGCCCCCGGTGCGGGCGAACACCAGGGCGACGTCGGCCCAGGTGCCGTTGGTGATGAACATCTTGCTGCCGCTGATCAGCCAGTCCCCGCCGTCGCGGACCGCCCGGGTGGTGAGGTTGGCGGCGTCCGAGCCGGTGCCGGGCTCGGTGAGCGCGAAGCAGCCGAGCGCCTCGCCGGAGGTGAGCCGGGGCAGCCACTCCCGCTTCTGCTCCTCGGTGCCGTAGCCGTTGATCGACTTGCCGACCAGCCCGAGCGAGACCGAGACGATGCCGCGGACGGCGGAGTCGCCGCGTCCCAGCTCCTCCAGGACCAGGCAGTAGGCGAGGTGGTCCCCGCCGCTGCCGCCGTACTCCTCGGGCAGGGTGAGGCCGAGGAAGCCCAGCTCGCCGAGCCTGCCGATGACCGCGCGGTCGACGGACTCGGCGCGGTCCCAGGCAGCGGCGTGCGGGGCGATCTCGCGGTCGGTGAAGGAGGCCGCCAGGTCGCGGACGGCGGTCTGTTCCTCGGACAGCTCCAGGTTCATCGAGACCCCGTTAAACTAGCGCTGCAAGTTTTATGGGGGGACTGTAGCCCCGACGGGGCTCCGCTGGGAAGGGCCGCCTGCCAGAATCGATCCCCACCCCCGGGCGACCCGCGGCCAGACACGCGGGAAGCCGCCCGACCCTCACCCGACCGGAGGAACCGCGCCGATGGCCCGCCCGCGCACCCCGCTGCTCAGCCGTGAGCGCATCGTCACGGCCGCGCTCCGGCTCGTCGACGCCGAGGGGCTGGACGCACTCTCCACCCGGCGCCTGGCCACCGAGCTGTCCGTCAGCGGGCCGTCCCTCTACAACCACTTCGGCACCAAGGACGAGCTGCTGGACGCGGTGGTGGACGGGGTGATGGGTGAGGTCGACCTGTCGATGTTCACCCCGGGGGCGCCCTGGCCGGAGGCGCTGCGGGCCTGGGCCCGCTCCTACCGCGCGGCCCTGGCCGCCCACCCGAACATCGTCCCGGTGCTGGCCCAGGGCCCCGGACGCCGCCCCAACGCACTGCGGCTGGCCGACGCCGTCTTCGGCTGCCTGGTCGAGTCCGGCTGGCCGCGCGGGCAGGCCACCCGGATCGGTGCGCTGATGCGGTACTTCGTCACCGGCTCGGCGCTGGCCTCGTTCGCGGCGGGCTTCCCGGAGGACGCCGGGCTGTACGACGCGGCCGACTACCCCCACCTCGGCGAGGCCCACCGGCTCGCCGAGCACCGGGGGGCGATCGACGAGGGCGCCTTCGAGACCGGACTGGAGGCTCTCCTCGACGGGCTGGCGCTACGGTTCGAGCGCACCGTCGAGGGCGCCCGCCGGGCCGGGGGAGACAGGTGGCCGGACGCCGTCCGGGCCGTCGGCGAGCGGGAGCCCGCCGGTGGGGCGAGCGCGGCCGGGGCCGGCGACCGCGGCCCCGCGGGCGGCCCTCACCAGGGCTCCCGGGGGGTGAACGCGGGCCGCAGCGAGGGGTCCACCGGGTCGTAGTACCGGTGGTAGACGGGCGTCAGCCCGCCGGACACCGGCGGCACGATCCAGCTCCAGTCGGCCGGGGTGGGCCGGCCGAGCCGCTGCTCCTGGGCGACGTGCTTGAGGAACCGCGCCGACTCCGTGTGGTGGTCGGCCATGGTCACCCCGGCCTCCTGGAACGAGTGCAGCACCGCCACGTTGAGCTCCACCAGCGCGCGGTCCCGCCAGAGCGTGCGGTCGCTGGAGGTGTCCAGGCCGAGCCGCCCGGCCACGGTCGCCAGCATGTCGTACCGGTCGGCGTCGGCGAGGTTGCGCGCGCCGATCTCGGTGCCCATGTACCAGCCGTTGAACGGCGCGGTGGGGTAGCGGACGCCGCCGATCTCCAGCGTCATGTCGCTGATCGCCGGCACCGCGTACCAGCGCAGCCCCAGCTCGGCGAACCAGTCGTGCTCGGGGTGGGTGAGCTCGACCTCCAACGTGGTGTCGTCCGGCAGCTCGTACCACTCGGGGCGCTCGCCGGGCCGTTCCTGGACCAGCAGCGGCAGCACCTCGAACCGCTCCTCGGCGCACTTCCACCCCAGGTCGCGCGCCCGGGCGGCGAGCCGCGCGCCGGCCGGATCGCCGGTCCAGCCGCCGTCCGCGCCCGGGTGGCCGGCGTAGCGGACCAGCTGCTGGTTGAGGATCCGGGCGGCCGGGCGGCCGGGCCGGTCGGGAGCGAAGACCGAGACCACCGGGCGGATCCGCCCCCCGTTGGTGGCGGTGCGCAGGTGCTCGAAGCACTCGGCGGCGATGTCGTCGGCCGAACCCAGGTGCCGCAGGTCGCGCACCACCAGGCTGCGCCAGTACAGCCGGCCGATGCAGCGGGCGGCGTTGCGCCAGGCCAGCTTGGCGCCGTAGGCCAGCTCGGCCCGCGTGTGCTCGTAGGTGCCGGTGCGGTCGATCTCGTCGAGCACCGCGCGCAGCCGCTCGGCCGGGTCGCCGGCGGCCGGCTGCTCGTGGTGGAACTGGCGGACGAAGGCGGCGGCCTCCGCGGGGTCGGTGAACGGCTCGGCCGGGTGGGGGGTGAGCCGCCCGGTGCCGTGGCCGGTCGGCCGCCGGACCGCGGGCAACGGGTCGGGCCGGGAGTCGGGCCGGCCCGCGGTCGCCGGGGCCGGCCCGGGGGCGCCGGTGGTGGGGTGCGCGGGGGCGTACGGGCAGCCGGCGGCGGGTGCCGACGCCTGCGCTGCGGCGGGCGCCGAGGCGGGCCGGCGGCTGCTGTGGGTGCTGCGGGTACGAAGCCGGTTGAAGATCAAGGACACATCCCTCCTGGCGCTCATGAGTACCGGAGGTGCGCGGCCGGCCGCAGGGAGTGGACGATTCGGCCCCCGCACCTGCGCCGGGGGCGCTAGGGTCCGTCCTCAAACTCCCGTCGTCCGCCCGGAGGACGGGCCGGGCGTCACCGGGCAGGCGGGGGTTCGCGGACGGACCCTGGAGGTGCGGGGGCCGGTGGTCCGACTGCCGGACCGGCGACGGCCTCTGGTCGGGGCGGCCGGGTCGGACCGGGTCGGCGTCGTGGGGCGTCGGCCGGTGGCTCAGCCCATGTCCTCCAGGCGGACGCCCTTGGTCTCCTTCATGAAGCGGGCCACGAAGAGGATCGACAGCGCGGCGAAGCCCGCGTACGCCAGGTAGGTCGCCGAGAGGTTCCAGCGCGAGAGCGACGGGAACGAGACGGTGATCGCCCAGTTGGCGATCCACTGGGCCGAGGCGGCGACCGAGAGCGCGGCGGCGCGGATGCGGTTGGGGAACATCTCGCCGAGCATCACCCAGACCACCACGCCCCACGACATCGCGAAGAAGAGCACGAAGGCGTTGGCCGCGACCAGGGCCACCGTTCCCTGGAGGTCGGGCAGCGTGACGTCGTCGCCGCTGCCGGTGGCCGAGGAGAACGCCCAGCCGCAGGCGGCCAGTGCGACGGCCATGCCGGCCGAGCCGATCAGGGCCAGGGGCTTGCGGCCGATCCGGTCCACCAGCAGGATCGCGACCACGGTGCCGAGGATGTTGATGACCGAGCCGATGAAGCTGATCAGGAGCGAGTTGCTCTGGTCGATGCCGACGGACTGCCAGAGGATCGACGAGTAGTAGAAGATCACGTTGATGCCGACCAGCTGCTGGAAGACCGACAGGCCGATGCCGACCCAGACGACGGGCAGCAGGCCGAACCGGCCGCCGAGCAGGTCGCGGAAGCGCGGGCGGTGGTCGGAGGCGATCAGGCCCTGGATCTCCGCGATCCGGGCGTCGGTGTCGGCGTCCTTGCCCTCGACCTCGGCGAGCACGGTGCGGGCCTCGTCCAGCCGGCCGGCCGAGATCAGGTAGCGCGGGGACTCGGGGATCGTCGAGGAGAGCACGAAGTAGACCGCGGCCGGCAGGACGCAGATGCCCAGCATCCACTGCCAGGCCTCCAGGCCGAGCAGGTGACCGCGGGTGTCGCCGCCGGCGGCGTCCGCGAGCACCCAGTTGACCAGCTGGGAGATGGCGATGCCGAGCACGATCGCCGCCTGCTGGAAGGAGGCCAGCCGGCCGCGGTAGCGGGTGGGGGCGACCTCGGCGATGTAGGTCGGCGCGATCACCGAGGCGATGCCGATCGCGGCACCGCCGAGGACCCGCCAGAACGCGAGGTCCCAGGCGGAGAAGGGCAGCATCGAACCGACGGCGCTGACCGCGAACAGCAGCGCGCCCGCCTTCATCACCTTGATCCGGCCGTAGCGGTCGGCGAACCGGCCGGCCAGCGCGGCGCCGACGGCCGAACCCAGCAGCGCCGAGGAGACGATGAGGCCGGTCACGCCGTCGCCGACGCCGAACCTCTCCTGGATGCCGGAGACGGCGCCGTTGATCACGGAGCTGTCGTAGCCGAACAGGAAGCCGCCGAGGGCCGCGGCGGCGGTGATGAAGACGACGAAGCCGAGGCGGCCGGAGGCCCCGGCCTCCGCCGCCGCCGGCTCCGCGGGCTGCTGGGTGACGCTCACGATCTTGACTCCTGGTACTCGGCACTGAGCTCGGTCGTCGCGATCGTAACGCGTCAATGTTCAAGTGTTGTACGCGGGATGCTCCTCAAATCCCCTCGCCCATTAGTAAGGTGAAAAATCAAATCGGCTCGGCCAGGGAGAGGCCGAACCGGCCCTCCTCGTCCGTCCACCAGTGGGCCAGCCGCATGCCGGCCGCGGCCAGCTCCTCGGCGACCCGCTCGCGGCGGAACTTGGCCGAGACCTCGGTGCGCAGCTCCTCGCCCCGGTCGAAGTGGACCGGCAGGTCCAGCGCCGGGATCTTCACGGTCTGGGAGCGCAGCGACCGCAGCCGCATCTCGATCCACTCCTGCTCCTGGTCCCAGAGCGCCACGTGCTCGAAGGCGGCCGGGTCGAAGTCGGCGCCGAGCTCCCGGTTGAGCACGTCGAGCACGTTCTTGTTGAACTCGGCGGTGACCCCCGCCGCGTCGTCGTAGGCGGCGACCAGTACCCGCGGGTCCTTGACCAGGTCGGTGCCGAGCAGCAGGGAGTCGCCCGGCTCCAGGGCGGCGCGCAGGCCGCGCAGGAAGGCCGCACGCTCGGGCGGGAGCAGGTTGCCGAGGGTGCCGCCGAGGAAGGCGACCAGTCGGGGGCCGCCGCCCGGGGGCAGGCCGAGCCGGGCGGTGAAGTCGGCCAGCACGCCGTGCACCGACAGCCCGGGGTACTCGTGGGCGAGCGCCTCCCCGGCGGCCGTCAGCGCGCTCTCGCTGACGTCCACCGGGACGTAACTGTCCAGGGTGCCCCGCTCCCGCAGCGCGTCCAGCAGCAGCCGGGTCTTCTCCGAGGAGCCGGAGCCGAGCTCCACCAGGGTCCGGGCCCCGGTGGCGGCGGCGATCTCGCCGGCCCGCGCGGTCAGGATGGCCCGCTCGGCGCGGGTCGGGTAGTACTCCGGGAGCCGGGTGATCTCCTCGAACAGCTCGCTGCCGCGGGCGTCGTAGAACCACTTCGGCGGCAGCCACTTGGGTTCGGAGGTCAGACCGAGCTGCACGTCGTGCCGCAGGGCGGTGCTGAAGTGGTCGGCGGGCAGCAGGCGGGTGACGTCGAAGGTGCTCATGGGGCGATGGATCCTCTGTTCAAAAGGTGAAGGAGAGGGGGCAGGCGGCCGTTTCCCGGGGTGGCCGGCGGCGCGGGCTCCGGTCCGGGCGCCTACCCACGTCAGAGCGGGTGGACCGTGACGCCGTCCGGGCCGGCCAGCAGCAGCGAGCCGTCCGGGACGGCCGTCCAGTCCGGGTGGTCGTCGAAGGGTTCGGAGGCGACCACCACGCCGAGGCCGGGCAGGCTCCGGTGGTGCAGGGTGTCGCCCCAGGCGGTCGCGGCGATCGCGTGGCCGTCGGTGAGCAGCAGGTTGAGCCGGCCGGTGGTGTGGGCGGCCACGTCCGCGACGGTGCCGGCCAGCGCATCGCCCAGACCGGCGCCGGCCCGCAGCCGGTGCAGCACCAGGGCCCACAGCAGCGCCGAGTCGGTGCGCGCCGCCAGCTCCAGCAGCTCGGCCGGCGGCAGCAGGGCGGCCAGGGCGTCCAGCTTGCCGGGCCAGCCGGCCACCGCGCCGTTGTGGCTGAACAGCCACCGCCCGGCGGCGAAGGGGGCGGCGGCCTCCTCGCCCGCCGCGCACCCCTCGGTGGCGGAGCGGACGGCCGCCACCAGCGCCCGGGTGCGGATCACCCGGGCGAGGTCGGCGAAGGCGGCGTCCGCCCAGATCGGCCCGGCCCGCCGGTACCGGGCCGGGGTGGCGTCCCCGTCCGCGTACCAGCCGAGGCCGAAGCCGTCCGCGTTGACCGTGCCGTACTGCTGGGCGCGCGGCGCCCAGGACTGCCGGTGGAGCCCGAACGGCGGCTCCACCAGCAGCTCCCGGGGCGCCACCGGTGCGCCCAGGTAGGCCAGGTGACGGCACATCAGCCGGCCTCCACGTCGGCGGCGGTGCGGAACCCCGCGAAGATCTGCCGCCGGATCGGGTAGTCCCAGTTGCGGAACGTGCCGCGGCAGGCGACCGGGGCGACGGCGAAGCAGCCGCCGCGCAGCACCTTGTACTCCGGCCCGAAGAAGACCTCCGAGTACTCCTTGTACGGCCAGGCCGAGAAGCCGGGGTAGGGGCGGAAGTCGCTGGCCGTCCACTCCCACACGTCGCCCATCAACTGCCGCACACCGTAAGGGGATGCACCCTCCGGGTAGCTGCCCGCCGGGGCCGGGCGCAGGTGCCGCTGGCCCAGGTTGGCGTAGGCGGGGGCGGGCGCCGCGTCGCCCCAGGGGTAGCGGCGGGAGCGGCCGGTGGCCGGGTCGTGCCGGGCGGCCTTCTCCCACTCCGCCTCGGTCGGCAGCCGCCGCCCGGCCCAGCGCGCGTACGCGTCGGCCTCGTACCAGCCCACGTGCAGCACCGGTTCGTCGAGCGGGACGGGCTCCAGGACGCCGAACCGGCGGCGCAGCCACTGGCCGCCCTCGCGGCGCCAGAACAGCGGGGCGGTCAGCCCGGCCTGCTGCCGGTGCTCCCAGCCGGCCGGGGCCCACCAGCGCGGGTCGTCGTAGCCGCCGTCGGCGATGAACCGCAGGTAGGCGCCGTTGGTGACGGGTGTGGTGTCCAGCCGGTACGCGGGCAGTTCGACCCGGTGCGCGGGGCGCTCGTTGTCCAGCGCCCAGGGCTCGGTGTCGGTGCCCATGGTGAACGGGCCGGCCGGGATCAGCACGTCGGCGGGCAGCGCGGCGGCGTCCGCCGGGGCGGGCGGCGGCGGGGGAGCGGCCAGCACCGGTTCGCCCTTGCGGAGCTGGTGGGTGATCAGCATGGTCTCGTCGTGCTGCTGTTCGTGCTGGGCGATCATGCCGAAGGCGAACCCGGCGTCCAGCAGCGGCGCGCCCTCCAGGGGGCTGGCGTCCAGCAGGTCGAGCACCCGGCCGCGGACCTCGTGCGCGTACGCGCGGGCCTCGCCGGGCGGCAACAGCGGCAGCGCGGGCCGCTCGGCGCGCGGGTGCTGGAAGGCGTCGTAGAGCGGGTCGATCTCCGGGTGCATCGGGTCCCGGCCGCCGACGTTGCGCAGCAGCCAGAGCTCCTCCTGGTTGCCGATGTGCGCGAGGTCCCAGACCAGCGGCGACATCAGCGGGGAGTGCTGGGCGGTGAGGTCGGTGTCCTCGACGCAGTCCGTCAGCGCGGCGGTCCGGTCGCGGGCGGCCTGCAGCTCGGCGGCGATCGCCTCGCGCAGCGCCTCGACCGGGGTCTCCGGACCCGGAGCGAAGGGGTCGGCGGCGGGTGTGCCGGCGGGGGCGCCGGTCGGGCGGGCGTCGTCGATCATGATGCGGCCTCCTCCGGGGGAGTGCGTCGGGTGCCGGAGCGCAGGGCGTCCAGCTGGTCGTCGGCCGGGCAGCGGCCGCGCGCGGGGTAGCGCTCGGCGAAGGCGGCGACGGCGGTGCGCAGCCCCTCGGCGCCGGGCAGGCGGCCCAGCGCGGCGTCGGCGGCGGCGAAGCAGGCGAGGGCGGCGCGGCGCAGCTCGGGATCGGCCACGGCCAGGGTGGCGGCGCGGCGCCAGGCGTCGCTGCGCGGCGGACGCGGGCCGTCGGCGCACTCCAGCGGCTCCAGGGCGGCGAGCGCGGTGTCGGCGGCGACCGGGTCGTCCAGCAGGGCGCCGACCAGGGCGGCGGGGACGATCCAGCCGTCGCCCGGCTGGGCGTCGATCATCCGCAGCTCCAGGTGGCCGCGCGGGCGGACCGGTGGGAAGAGCGTGGTGCGGTGGTAGTCCAGGTCGGCCAGGGTGGGCGGGCGCTCGCCGGCGCCGCGCAGCCAGTCGGCGAAGGTCAGTCCGGCCGGCGCCGTCCAGGGGAGCCCGTCGGGGCGGCGGATGCAGAGCACCTCGGCGTCCAGGACGTACCTGGTCCAGGCCTCGCACGGGTCGCCGTGGTCCGGCCCGGGGGCGAGCGTGCGGGTGGGGTCCATCCGGGACCAGACGGTCTGCCGGGTGGACCGGTGGCCGGTCGGCTTCCCGTCCAGCACCGGGGAGTTGGCGAAGGCGGCGACCAACACCGGCCCGAGCCGGTGCGCCAGGCGCCAGCGGCGGTCCAGCGCGTGCGGTCCGCTCGCGTCGCCGGCGTCCAGGCAGACCTGGACGGAGGCGGTGCCGGTCATCATGATCCGGCCCCAGGGCCCGGCGGAGTTGAAGAAACGTTCCATCGCAAGATAGCGGGGGTGGTCCAGCACCATGTGCCGCGGGCGGGCCAGCGGATCGGTGCCGGTGCCGGTGAGGCGCAGGCCCTGCGCCGCGAAGGCGGCCCGCAGGGCGGCGAGGTCGCGCCGGGTGCCGGCGACGCAGGCGACGAGGCCGTCGGCGGGCGGGGAGCTGAGCTCGACCTGTCCGCCGGGTTCGAGGGTGAGGCGGGCCCCGGAGGGGAGCGACGTGCCGTCGGGGCCGCCGAGGGGCAGTGCGTCCAGTGCGGCGTGCAGCCGCTCCGGTGAGACGGGGTCGCCGGGACATCGGTCGTCGTGGACGAACCACTCGACCTCGACACCGACCAGCCGGGGAGGGCCGATCTTGAAGCAGACGCCGGCCATGTGGCTGCGCGCCGCCGATTCGGTGAGCGGGGACACCCCGGTCGGGGGCGGTCCGGCGCTCTGCCGTTCCGGCGGACTGCTCGGGCTGGTCGGGCTGGTCGGGCTGGTCGGGCGTACGGGTATCACCGGACTCACCATCCTCGGGATCACGATTGCGGCCCGGTCTACCTTGCCCAGTCTGCTACGGACCATGCGGGGCCGCTCCGCGAACATCTCGTGAAGAGCGCGTCCTCGCAGCTCGCAGGGGTGGCAACCGGGTGAATCAGGCCGTTCCGAGCCCTTTCAGCCGCTCCGCGACGACCTCCAGGACCGGTCCCGGCAGGGCGTAGTCGAGCCGCAGCGAGCCCTCGCCGCCGGGCCCGAAGTCGGCTCCGTCCGAGGCCTCCAGCCCGCACCGCTCCAGCAGCGCCGTCCGGGCCCCCGCCGTCGGCAGGCCGAGCGCGGCGGCGTCCACCCAGAGCAGGTACGAGGCCTGCGGCGCGGAGCGTACGGCGGCGCCGAGCAGGCCGGTCAGCCGGTCCCGGGCGGCCGCCAGGTGCGCCAGCAACGCGTCCAGCCACGGACCGCCGTGCCGCAGCGCGGCCCGCTGCACCTCCTGCTCCAGCAGCCCGCCCTCCCAGAGCCCGAAGCCCGCCATCACCCCGGTGAGCCGCTCGCGTAGCGCGGCGTCCGGCACCAGGGCGAAGCTGCTGGGGATACCCGAGGCGTTGAAGGTCTTGCCGACCGAGTTGACCGTGACCGTCCGCTCCCGGTACGGCCCCGCCACCTCGACGGCCACCGGGTGGCGGTGGCCCGGATGGGTGAGGTCGCCGTGCACCTCGTCCGAGACGAGGACGGCGCCGGCCCGCGCGGTGGCCTCGGCCAGCGCACGGACCTCGGCCGCGGTCCAGACCCGGCCGGAGGGGTTGTGCGGGCTGCTCAGCAGCACCGCGCCAGCTGGGCCGGGACGGGAGTGGCGGTCCGGGCGCAGCGGGTCGGCCGCAGGCGGCGGCGCGGAGGGTGGCAGGGCGGCCGGGTGCCCGGCGAGCGCCGCGACCGGCAGCCGGTAGCCGGTGGCGTCCCGGTCCAGCGGCACCTCCCGGTACGGGAGGCCGGCGGCCCGGCACAGCTGGGCGAACCCGCCCCACTCGGGGGTCGGGAACAGCACCGGCCCGGTCGGGCGCACCGCCTCCAGCAGCAGCCGTACCGCTGTCCGCGGCCCGAACGGCAGCAGCATCACCCATGCCGGGTCCACCGCCACCCCGTGCCGCACGCGGTACCAGTCGGCCACCAGCTCCCGGTCGGCCGGATCGCACACCGTGTACCCGTACGCCCGGTGCCGTGCCCGCCGTTCGAGCGCCCGGGCGACGGCGGGCGGCCCGGGCAGGTCCATGTCGGCCAGCCCCATCGCGATCACGCCGGCGGCGTCGGCGGAGCCGCGCCCGGCCCGTGCCCACTTGGCGCTGCCGGTTCCCGCACGGTCGAAGGGCCGGTCGAAGCCGAACTCGTCGGGCTGGCTGGTCATGCGGCCTCCGGGGTGGAGCGGGGTGGGGGAGCGGGCGGGGTGCGACGGCGGCGGTCAGGGACCGCCGGGGGCGTGCCCGCCGCTCCTCCCGTCTTCCCGCCCCGCGGCCCGGATACCCCCGGCGGGCCGCGGGAGCGGCCCGGCGCAGTAGCGGGCCGCCGGGCCGTGCGGTAGCGGCAGGTGCCGGCCGGCCGCTACGGAGGATCGTCCGGACCTGCCCGGCCGGGGAACGGCGCCGGCCGGACGATGACCACGTCCTGGCGGGCAGCGGCACCCCCGGTGCGGCACCGGCCGGCCCGGTGCGCCTACGCTGCGGGCCTGGCACGCCGGGCGGGGACCCGCAGGCCGGACCGGCACCCGCACGCCGGGCGGCCACCGGCAGGAGGAGGGGCGCACGATGGCGGCGGACGGACGGCACGGGGAACAGGGCGACGAGATCACGCTGTTCGTGGCCCGGCGGGTGGAGGCCGGTCACGAGGCGGCGTTCGAGGTCTGGGCGAAGGGCATCCTCGCCGCGGCCGCCGCGCACGAGGGCAACCTCGGGACCGGCCTGCTGCGCCCGGCCGGCCCGGACGACCCCTGGCACCTGCTGCTGCACTTCCGGGACACCGCCGCGTTCCGCTCCTGGCAGGACTCCCCGGCGCGGGCGGCCTGCTTCGCCGAGGCGGACGGACACCACCACGAGGTGCACCGGCACGAGATCCTCGGCATGGAGGGCTGGTTCGCCACCACCCCGGCCGCCGCCAAGGGACGCCCGCCGGTGCGCTGGAAGATGGCGGTCGCCTCGACGGTGGCGATAGCCCCGCTCACCGTCACCGCGAGCCTGCTGCTCAATCCGCACCTCGCCGGCCTGCCGGTGGCCGTCCGGCCGCTGGTGACCGCGCCCCTGATCAGCGCGCTCATGACCTACGCGGCGCTGCCGGTGGTGACACGGCTGCTGCGCCGCTGGCTGTTCACCGGGTGAGGGCCCGGGCCCTCACCCCCGCGCCGCCCGGCGTGGCCGGGCGGCGCCGAGGTGGGCGGCCAGCCCGCGCAGGCCGCGGTGCATCATCACGGCGTGGTTGGCCCGGAACACCGGGTGCAGCGGGACGGCGAGCCGGCGCAGCAGGGGCTTGCCGGGGCGGGTGTCCTCCTCGAACCGGAGCAGGCTGCCGGCACCGTCCGGGGCGACCGTCCAACGGGACCAGCCCGTGAGGTCGCCGGTCATAGCGGCCTCCAGCACCCCGGCCGCCGGATCGCGCCGGACCGTCCGCAGGCCGATCACCAGCCGGTACGGCAGGTACCCGCGCACCACCACCGCGCCGGAGTCCGGGTCGTCCTCCCGGACGGCGCGGATCTCCGGCCACCAGAGCGGGTAGTTCCGGACGTCCTCCAGCACCGCGTACACGGCGGCGGCCGGCGCGCTCAGGCGCCACGCGCCGCGGAACCGGTAGTGGTTGGGGTCCACGCCCGCACTATAGGCCGTGGCCGCCGGGCGGAGTCGGCCCCGGAACCCCGCCGCGCCGCCGACCGCCCGCGCACCCGGGCGCCGGGGCCCGGTCAGGCCGACTCGTTCAGGGCGAAGGCCGTGTTGACCAGCGCGACGTGGGTGAACGCCTGCGGGGTGTTGCCGAGTTGGCGCCGGGCGCGCGGATCCCACTGCTCGGAGAGCAGACCGAGGTCGTTGCCGAGCCCGACCACCCGGGCGAAGAGGTCGCGGGCCTCCGTCCGCCGGCCGGTGGCGGCGAGCGCGTCGGCGAGCCAGAACGAGCAGGCGAGGAAGGCCCCTTCGCCGCCGGGCAGGCCGTCGGTGCGCTGCCGGGCCTGGTAGCGGCGTACCAGGCCGCCGTGGTCCAGGCCCTCCCGGATCGCGTCCACGGTGCGGACCACGCGCGGGTCGTCCGGCGGCAGGAAGCCCGTCTTGACCACGAACAGCGTTGCCGCGTCCAGCCCCTGGCCGCCGTAGTGCTGGACGAACACCCCGCGCCGCCGGTCGTAGCCGTTCGCGCAGACGTCCGCGTGGACGGCGTCGCGCATGGCCCGCCAGCGGTCGACCGGTGCCGGCAGACCGGTGGCCTCGGCCAGCCGGACGGCGCGGTCGGCGGCCACCCAGGACATCACCTTGGAGTGGACGAAGTGCCGCCGCCCGCCGCGGACCTCCCAGAGGCCCTCGTCCGGCTCGCGCCAGTGCTTCTCCAGGTAGTCCATCAGCGCGCGGAGCAGGGTCCAGACGTGCCGCTCCATCGGCAGGCCGGCCAGCAGGGCGAGGTGCAGGGTGTCCACCACCTCGCCGTAGACGTCGAGTTGGAGCTGGTCGACGGCGGCGTTGCCGAACCGGACGGGCCGGGAACCCTCGTAGCCGGGCAGCCAGTCGGCGACGGTCTCGCCGAGAACGCGCTCCCCGGCCACGCCGTAGACGGCCTGCAGGTCGCGGGGCTCGCCGGCGATGGCGCGCAGCAGCCAGCGGCGCCAGGCGGCGGCCTCCTCGCGGAAGCCGCCGCGCAGCAGCGCGGAGAGCGTCATGGAGGAGTCCCGCAGCCAGCAGAACCGGTAGTCCCAGTTGCGCATCCCGCCGATCCGCTCGGGCAGCGAGGCGGTCGCGGCGGCGACGATCCCGCCGGTGGGCTCGTAGGCGAGGGCCCTGAGGGTGATCAGCGAGCGCAGGACGGCGTCCCGCCACTCGCCGTCGTAGCGGCAGCCGTCGGCCCAGTGCTGCCAGTCGCTGAGGGTGGCGACCAGCGCGTCCTCGGTGTCGGTGCGCGGGGTGGTCGGCAGGTGGGAGGGCTGCCAGGTGAGGACGAAGGCGGTGCGGTGGCCGGGGGTGGCGGTGAATTCGGAGACCGTCACGCCGTCCACGCCGTAGGTGTGCACCCCGGGCGGGACCCGCAGCCAGGCCGAGTCCGGCCCGGCGACGGCGACCCGGTGGTGGCCGGTGCGCCGGACCCAGGGCTGGATCCGGCCGTAGTTGAACCGCAGGCGCAGCTCGCCGCGGACCGGCACGCTGCCCTCGATCCCCTCGACGATCCGGATCAGCTGGGGGGTGCGCCGCCCGCCCCGGCCGCGCTGGGGCATGAAGTCGGTGACCCGGACGGCACCCTCGGGGGTGCGCCACTCGCTCTCCAGCACCAGGCTGTCGCCCCGGTAGCGGCGGGTGGAGCACTGCGCGGCGCCGACCGGGGCGAGCCGCCAGGCACCGTGTTCACCGCCGCCGAGCAGGCCGGAGAAGCAGCTGGGGGAGTCGAACCGGGGCAGGCAGAGCCAGTCGACCGAGCCGTCCCGGCCCACCAGGGCGGCGGTCTGCAGGTCGCCGATCAGGGCGTAGTCCTCGATGCGTCCGGCCATCGGCTCCATTCTCGGCCGCCGGCGCCGGAACGGCAGTCCGGACGGCCGCGGCGCGCCGCGCTCCCGCACGGGAGCGCTCCGGCGGCGCCGGAGGGAACCCGCCGGTAGGAGGGCGGAACTCCGCTTGCACGCGTTCAGCGTGCGGGGGAGGATCTTTTGTGCTTGTAGTCTCATCAGTCGCAGCAGTCCCGTCAGACAGCTGGCTTCCCGGAACCGGAACGAAGGAGTCCCTAGGATGCGGCGACCGAACTGGGTACCGGAGGGCACGGACCTGGACAAACCGAACGCCGCGCGGGTCTACGACTACTACCTCGGCGGTTCCCACAACTTCGAGGTGGACCGGGAGATGGCCCGCAAGGCGATCGCCCTGTGGCCGGAGCTGCCGCAGATCATGCGGTCCAACCGCGCCTTCCTGCGCCGCGCCGTGCAGTTCGTCGCGGAGCAGGGCATCACGCGCTTCCTCGACATCGGTTCCGGCATCCCCACCTTCGGTGCGGTGCACGAGATCGCCCGGGCGATCAACCCCGAGTCCGAGGTGGTCTACGTCGACCGCGACCCCGTCGCCGCCGCCCACAGCCGGCTGCTGCTGCAGGACGACCCGCAGAGCGCCGCCGTCCAGGCCGACCTGCGGGACGTCGACGACCTGCTGGAGCGCCCGGAGGTGCGTGCGCTGCTGGCCCCCGGCGAGCCGGTGGCCGTGCTGCTGGTCGCCGTCCTGCACTTCGTCGGCGACGCCGAGGACCCGTGGAAGCTCGTCGCGGTGCTGCGCGACGCCCTGCCGCCCGGCAGCGCGCTGGTGCTGTCGCACGCCTCCCTGGAGGGCCGCCCCGACCAGGCCGAGGACCACCAGAAGCTGTACCGGATGACGCCCACCCCGCTCACCATGCGCACCGTCGAGCAGATCACCGCGATGTTCGCCGGATTCGAGCTGGTCGAGCCGGGTGTCGTCTACCTGCCGCAGTGGCGTCCGGACCAGCCCGAGGCGGTCGGCCAGCACCCCGAGCGGATGACCGGGGTGGCGGGCGTGGGGTTCCGCGCGTGAGCCTGAGGGCGACGGCGGTCCCCCCGACCGGCGGCCGGGGCGGGAGCGCCCGGCGGCGCGCCGCCGGCGTGGCCGCCGTTGCGCGCAGCGGGGAGGGAGCGTGAGCGAGGCGCCGGTGCCGAGCAGCGCCGAACGGTTCCACGAGGACTGGGCGCGGTTGCTCTCCGGTGACCACGGCACGGTGGTCCATCCCGGCCTGCTGGGCCGGCTGGTCTCCCGGACCGCCGCGCTGCTCCACCGGGCCCAGCAGGACCAGCCCTTCGAGCCGCACCTGGCCGCACAGGCCGGCGCCGAGCTGGTCGAAGCCCACTTCACCGACCCGGTCGTGCTGGCCCGGGCCGTCGAGCTGCTCCAGGAGCAGCCGGCCTCCGACGGCCGCGGTCCGGCGCTGTGCGGCGCCTTCGCGGCCGGCTGGGCCGCCGCCCTGCGCGAGCGCACGCTGCGTGAGCAGGAGGCGATCCGCACCGCCGCCGACGCCGCCCGCAAGGAGGCCGAGCGGGCACTGCGCGCCTCCGAGGCCCGCTTCCGTGCGCTGTTCGAGAGCGCCGCGATCGGCATCGGCATCGGCGACACCGAGGGCAACATCCTGGCCGTCAACAAGGCGCTGCAGGAGCTGTTCGGCGCCGCCCCGGAGGACATGCAGGGCCGCCGGGTCGGCGATCTCGTCCACCCCGAGGACACCCCCGGCGTCTGGGAGGCGTACGAGGAGCTGGTCAGCGGCAAGCGCGACTACTTCCAGTTCGACAAGCCGTACTACCGGCAGGACGGCGAGGTGGTCTGGACCCACCTGACGGTCTCGCTGATCCGCGACGACGACGGCCGCCCGCAGTACCAGGTGGCGATGCTGGAGGACATCACCGACCGCTACCGCCTCCAGGAGCGGCTGCGCCACCAGGCCACCCACGACCCGCTGACCGGCCTGCCCAACCGGGCCGCCTTCTTCGAGCGGCTGGAGAAGCTGTTCGAGGAGCCGGACCCGGGTGCCCGGTTCGGGCTCTGCTACGTCGACCTGGACGGCTTCAAGGTGGTCAACGACAGCCTCGGGCACGACACCGGGGACCAGTTGCTCTCGGCCGTCGCCGCCCGGCTCAAGGCCGCCCTCACCCCGCTCGGCCACCTGGTCGCCCGGCTCGGCGGCGACGAGTTCGTGGTGCTGCTGGAGAACTGCCGGGGCGAGCAGGAGGCGGTGGCCGCCGCCAAGACCGTGCTGAAGGCGCTGGCCGGACCGGTGCTGATCGGGGATCACAAGCTGGCCGTCGGCGCGAGCGTGGGCGTGTTGGAGCGGCGCGTCTCCACCACCACCCCCGGTGCCGCCGTCCGCGCCGCGGACCTCACGCTGTACCGGGCCAAGGAGGCCGGCCGCGGCCGGTGGACGCTCTTCGACCCCAAGGAGAACGCCCGCGCCGTCAGCCGCTACGCGGTCTCGGTCCGGATGCCCGCCGCGCTCGACCGCGGCGAGTTCTTCATCGACTACCAGCCGCTCTACGCACTGGCCGACGGCCGGCTCGCCGCGGTGGAGGCGCTGGTGCGCTGGCGCCACCCGCAGCTCGGCGTGCTCGGCCCGGACGAGTTCGTCACGACCGCGGAGGAGACCGGCCTGATCATGCCGCTCGGCCGCTGGGTGCTGGAGCAGGCGTGCGGTCAGGCGGCAGACTGGGCGAAGCGGTTCGGCGTCGACGCGCCGCAGCTCAACGTCAACCTGGCGGTCCGTCAGGCCCGCAGCGCCGCGCTCGTCGCCGACCTCGACCGGATCCTCGACGCCACCGGCCTGGACCCGGCGCTGCTCCAGCTGGAGATCACCGAGTCGACCGTGGTCGGCCCGGAGGACGAGGCGCTGCGCACCCTGCACGGCCTGGTCGACCTCGGCGTCTCGCTCGCGGTGGACGACTTCGGCACGGGCTGGTCCAACCTCGCCTACCTGCGCGACCTCCCGGTCTCCGGGCTGAAGATCGCCGGCTCGTTCGTCGGCGACCTGCACGACCCGGCCAAGGACGAGGCCACCGGATGGCGGATCGTCAGCGGCCTGGTGTCGATGGCGCACGCGCTCGGGCTGACCGTCACCGCCGAGGGCGTGGAGACCCGCAAGGACGCCGAGCGGCTGCGCAGCATCGGCTGCGACTGGGCGCAGGGCTGGCACTTCGGGCGGCCGGTGCGGCCGGGGGAGATCGCCCGGCGGATCGCCGAGGAGCCGGAGGGCCGGCCGGTCGGGAGCTGACCGGGGCACCGCGCGGGTCGTGCGCTGCGTCTCGGCGGGGGCGGGCCGCGATCCGCCGGCCCCTCGGCGGACCCACCCGATCCATTCCGAATCGGGCATAGGGAACCAATCGCCACAAACCCCTTGACGTGGCGCAGGTCACCTGGGCACGATGAGGCCCTGGCACACCCCGCACCCCGGTGCGGGAAGAACATTGGCCAGTTCGACAGACCGGGCGCTCCGGCGCCCGAGCGAGAGCGGGCGGCGCGCACCCCCTTCGGCCGCGAGAGTCGCTCTCCAGCTTTTCGGCAGTCCCCCCGGGGACTTCCCTCCGGGGCCCCGCCCGCCCCGCGCATCCGTCGCGCGCCCGGGTCCGCCCCGTTCCACCAGGGGCCGCGCCGTGCCCGGCGCCGCCCGCCGCCTCCCCCCGAGAGGCCGTCCTCGATGAGCACCCTGCCCAACCACGTCGTTTCGCACCCGGAGCAGAACGGCCGGCCCAACCGTCGAGCCGAGGACCGGGTCACCGGCCGGCGGCCGATGCGCCGGGCCGGGGACGGCGTTCCCAGCAAGCACAGCGTGACGCTGGTCGTTCCCGCGCAGAACGAGGCCCGCAACATCCCCTGGGTGTTCGAGCAGATCCCGCGCTGCGTCGACGAGGTCATCCTGGTCGACGGTTCGTCCAGCGACGCCACCATCCCGATGGCCCGGCACTGCCTGCCGACCGTGCGCAGCGTCGCCCAGAGCGGTCCCGGCAAGGGCAACGCCCTGCGCACCGGATTCGCCGCCGCCTCCGGCGAGTACATCGTCATGCTGGACGCCGACGGCTCCATGTGGCCCGGCGAGATCCCGCACTTCCTCCACTTCCTCGACCACGGCTACGACTTCGTCAAGGGCTCCCGGTGCATCGCGGGCGGCGGCTCGCTGGACTTCACCCGGATCCGCTCGCTCGGCAACCGCGTGCTGCTCGCCGTGGTCAACCGCCTGTACGACGCACACCTCACCGACCTGTGCTACGGCTACTGTGCCTTCCGCCGCTCCTTCCTGGACGCGCTCGACCTGCGGTCGACCGGCTTCGAGATCGAGGCCGAGATGATCGCGCACGCGCTCCGCTCCGGACTGCGGATCGCCGAGGTGCCGAGCCTGGAACTCCCCCGCCGCAGCGGCCGCTCCCACCTCCACGCCGTCTCCGACGGCCGCCGGGTGCTGAGGACCCTGATCTCCGAGCGTCCCGGCGCCCGGGCCTCGGCGGCCCCTTCCGCGGGGGAGCGATGATGAATGGCTCCGACCGGCGCACCGCAGCTGCCTGCCCGCGCCCTGCCGCCCGTGACTCGCTCTACACCCCCGTCCGCGTCGTCGACCTGGACCTGGACGAGCCGAGCGGGCTGCGCTCGCCCGGCGGTCTCGGCGCCGACGACCCGGCCGGCCGCGTGTTGGCGTTGGTGCGGCTGCACGGACACCCGCTCGGGTTGGTCACGGCCACCGGAACAGCAGGCGACACCGCCACGCTGCGCCGGGCGCTGGTCGACGCCGCTCACCGGGAACTCCCCGTTCCCGCGCTGTCCACCGCGACACCCGCGGCGCGTCCTGGTCGGGTCGGACGCGCCCGGGTGCCTGCGGGCCCGCTGACCGTCAGCGTGATCGTCTGCACCCGGGACCGGGCCGAGCTGCTGCCCAGCTGCCTGGACTCGCTGGTGGACATCGGATCGCCCGCGATCGAGGTGATCCTGGTGGACAACGCCCCCCGGACCGACGCCACCGAGCGGCTGGTCCGATCGCGCTACGGCGACCGGGTCCGGTACGTCCGGGAGCCCCTGCCGGGCCTGTCCCGGGCCCGCAACCGGGGCCTCGCCGCCGCCCGCGGGGACGTCTGCGCCTTCACGGACGACGATGCCATCGCCGACTCCCGCTGGGTGGCGGCCCTGGCGGAGGCGTTCCAGTCGGACGACCGGATCGGCTGCGTGACCGGACTGGTGCTGCCGGCCGAGCTCGACACCGAGGCGCAGTTCGTCCTGGAGGAGTACTGCGGTCCCGGCCGGGGCTTCGCCGCCCGGAGCTGGTCGCTCCGCGAACCGCTGGCCGACCCCCTGGTCCAGTTCTCCACGGGCCGTTTCGGGATGGGCGCCAACATGGCCTTCCGCACCGAGGTGATCCGCTCCCTCGGCGGCTTCGACCCGGCCACCGGCACCGGCACGCCCTCGCGCGGCGGGGAGGACCTGCTCTCCTTCCAGCAGGTGCTGACCGCCGGGCATACCGTCGCCTACCAGCCCGACGCGATCATCTGGCACCGGCACCGGCGGACCATGGAGGCGCTCGCCACCCAGATCCGCGGCTTCGGGGTCGGATTCGGCGCGTACCTCGCGGCGGCGATCTCGCACCGGCCGAGCCTGCTCGCCGAACTCCTCCGGCGGCTGCCCTACGGGGTGTGGCGATGGCACGTCACCCACCGGGTCGGCCCCCGCGTCGGGCGGGTCGACAGCGACACCCTGCGCACCCTCCGGAGGCTGGAGCGCCGGGGGCTGCTGTACGGCCCGTTCTGCTACCTCTTCACCGTCTGGCAGCAGCGCCGCCCCGGGGCGGCGGGCCGCACCGGAGGTCAGCCGTCATGAATGCCCCGATCACCCTGCCGCCCGCGCCCGTCGCGGTCGCCGAGCTGGACCTCGAACACCCGGACGAGCTGCACCGCCCGGGGCGGGGCGAGGTGTTCTCCCCGAACGGCCGCGTGCTCGCGCTGATCCGCTACCGGGGACGGCCCCTCGGCCTGGTGACCGCCGAGGCCGCACCCGGCGACCGGGACGGACTCTGCCGCGCCCTGACCGCCGCGGCCGCCCGTGAACTGGACCTGCCCGCGCCGGCCCCCCGGACGGCGACCGCCGCCGCGCCGGCGGGGCCGGCCGGCACCCCGCTGGTCAGCGTCGTCGTGTGCACGCACGACCGCGCCGACCTGCTGCCGCGCTCCCTGGACGCCCTCCTGGCCGGCACCTACCGGCACACCGAGGTGATCGTCGTCGACAACGCCCCCTCGGACCGGGCCACCGAACTGCTCGTCCGGCTCCGCTACCAGGGCCGCGTCCGCTACGTGCACGAGCCGGTGCCCGGCCTGGCCCGGGCCCGCAACCGCGGCCTGGCCGCGGCCCACGGCGAGATCTGCGCCTTCGCCGACGACGACCTCCTGATCGACGCCGGGTGGGCGGCCGCCCTGGTCGACGGCTTCGCGGACCCGCGGGTGGGCTGTGTGACCGGCCTGGTCCTGCCCGCCGAACTGGACACCCGGGCGCAGATCGCGCTGGAGCGCTACTGCGGCTACGCGAAGGGCTTCACCGTGCGCAGCTGGTCGCTCGCCGAACCGTCCGACGACCCGCTGTTCCCGTTCGCCACCGGCCGGCTCGGCACCGGCGCCAACATGGCCTTCCGCACCGGCCTCCTCCGGTCCCTCGGCGGCTTCGACCCCGCCACCAGTACCGGCACCCCGGCCCGCGGCGGGGAGGACCTGCTCTCCTTCCTGCAGGTGCTGACCTCCGGCCACACCGTCGTGTACCGGCCGGACGCCCTGGTCTGGCACCCCCACCGCCGCTCCATGGAGTCGCTGACCAAGCAGGTCTTCGGCTTCGGGGTCGGATTCGGCGCCTACCTCGCCGCCGCCGCCCGCCGGCAGCCGCTCCTGCTGGCCGCCCTGCTCGCCCGGGTGCCGCGCGGAGTCCGGCAGACCCTGCGCCGGGGCACCCCGGCCGGGGCACGCCGCGACCCGCTGATGGCCCGCCTCGGGCGACTGGAGCTCCTCGGGCTGGTCTACGGGCCGGTCTGCTACCTGCGCAGCGTCCGGATGCAACACCGGGCCGACCACTCGGCGAGGTCGTGATGTCCGCCCTCGACCACGCCCGCTCCCGGCGCAGGACCGCGTCCGCCCGGCCGTGCTCGTGCCCGTTGGCGCTGCCCTGCGAGTGCTCCTACCCGGTGCTGCTGCGAGCCCGGCTCAGGGCGGCGACCGAGCGCCTGCGCGCGGACTCTCTGATGCACAACGGCCATGTGCTGGCCGCGAGTTCGATCGTCGCAGCCGGGCTCGGTGCGTTCTTCTGGATCCTCGCCACCCGCTACTACTCCGTCGAGGCGGTCGGGCGCAGCTACGCGGCACTGTCGGCCGCGATGTTCCTGGCCACGCTCGGCAGCCTCAACCTCGGGGACGCCCTGGTGCGGTTCGTCCCCGCCGCCGGCCGGCACACCAGGCGACTGGTGCTGTGGTGCTACGCGGTCAGCGCCGGGTGCAGCGCCCTGGTCGCGGTCGGCTTCCTGCTGCTGCTCCCGGTGGTCGCACCCAACCTGCGCTACCTGCACTCGCCGGTGCTCGCGGTCTCCTTCGTCGCGGCCACCGCCGGCTACGCGATCTTCGTCCTGCAGGACGGCGCGCTCACCGGAACCCGCCGCACGGGCTGGGTGCTCGGCGAGAACGCGGTCTTCGCGGTCGCCAAGTCCCTGCTCCTCGCCGGCTGCGCGGCCCTGGCCGTCGGCACCGGCATCCTGGTCGCCTGGGCGGTCGCCATGGTGGTCTCGATCGGGCTGGCCAACGTGGTGCTGTTCCGCCGGGCCGTGCCGGTCCACGCCGCGGCCGACGACGGCACCGCCGAACCGCCCCAGCGGGTCCTGCGCTGGGCCGGTGCCGACTACCTCGGCAACCTCTTCAGCTTCGCGAGCTACAGCGCCGTCCCCCTGATCGTGCTGGCCCAGCTCGGCCCGGAGGGCAGCGCCTACTACTCGCTGGCCTTCGTCATCGCCTCCACCCTCTTCGTCGCGACGTTCAGCATGGGCCACTCCCTGGTGGTCGAGGGCGCCCGCGACCCGCGGAGGCTCGCCGAGTACGCCGGGCGGATGCTGCGCCACACCGGACTGCTGCTGTCGGGCGCCGTGCTCGTCATCGTCGTCGGCGCGCCCTGGATCCTGAGCGTGTTCGGTGCCGCGTACGCGGAGAACGGCACCGCGGTGCTGCGGCTGCTCGCCCTGTGCGCGCTGCCGATCGCGGTGACCAACGTGGTCATCCAGGTGTCCCGGGTCCGTCGCGCGCTGTCGTGGATGGTCGGGGTGCGGATGGCCTCCGCCGTCATGATCATCACTCTGGTCTCGGTGCTGCTGCCGCGGTACGGACTGGTCGGTGTGGGCCTCGCCTGGGTGATCGCCGAGTACACGCTGGCGGCGTTCCTGCTCGTCGTCCTGCGGCGCTGGCTGCGGACCACGGAGGCGCCGGCCGTCGAGCCGCGGGTCGCGGAGCCGGCCGCCACGGAAGGAGGCGAGGGCGATGACCACTGACCGCTCCGCCGAGCCGGTCGACCTGTCGTCCGACCGGGGCGGTGACCGGACCCCCGGGCCCGTCGACGGCCCCGGGCCGAGCCTGACCGTCGTGATCTGCGCCTACACCGTCGAGCGCTGGGACGACCTGTGCGCCGCCGTCGCCTCCGTCCACGCCCAGCACCGCCCCCCGGACGAGCTGCTGCTCGTCGTCGACCACTGCCCCGAACTGCTCCGCCTCGCCCGGGAACACCTCTCCACCGGCCTGCGGATCATCGCCAACGAACAGCGGCGCGGTCTCTCCGGAGCCCGCAACACCGCCCTGCGAGCGGCCCGCGGCGAGCTGATCGCCTTCCTCGACGACGACGCCACGGCCGCCCCCGACTGGACCGGGCACCTGCTGGCCGGCTACCGGGCACCGGAGGTGCTCGGCGTCGGCGGCCTCGTCCGGCCGTGGTGGCAGAGCGGCCGCCCCGGCTGGTTCCCGCCCGAGTTCGACTGGGTGGTCGGCTGCTCCTACCGGGGTCTGCCGCGCCAAGCCGCCCGGGTACGCAACTTCATCGGCGCCAACATGTCCTTCCGTCGCGCCGAGGCCCTCGCCGCCGGCGGCTTCCGGACCGACCTCGGCCGGGTCGGGCGGCGCCCGCTCGGCTGTGAGGAGACCGAACTCTGCATCCGGCTGGCCGCCCGGCACCCCGGCGCCGTGCTCCGCTACGAGCCGGCCGCCGCCGTCCGCCACCGGGTGCCGCCGGCCCGCACCACGTTCTCCTACTTCGCCGCGCGCTGCTTCGCCGAAGGCCGTTCCAAGGCCGCGGTGGTACGGCACGACGGCGCCGCCGCCGGCCTCGCGAGCGAGCGCACCTACCTGCGGCACACCGTGCCCGCCGCGGTGCTGCGCAGCCTGCGCCGGTGGCGCCCCGCCACGGCGGCGGCGCTCTGCGCCGGCGTCGCCCTGACCGCCGCCGGCTACCTCACCGGTTCCGCCGGCGGCCGAACCGGACGGACCGCACTCCGCCGGACCGGGGCGGTCCGTCCGGTCACCGGGGGCCAGCGCACCGGGGGCCGGCGCACCGGTGACGAGCCCACCGGTGACGAGCCCACCCACGACCGGCCCACCGGTGACCGGCCCACCCCGCACGACCAGCCGACCCACGACGAGCAGACCGAGGCCCGCCCCGCCGCCGGCGGCCGGCCGCCCACCGGCGCACCCACCCGGGGCGCGCCATGAGCGGGATACCGGTCTTCCTCTACCACTCGGTCTCGGACGACCCGCCGTCCTGGCTCGCGCCGTACACCGTCACGCCCGCCCTGTTCCGCGAGCAGCTGGCCCGCATCGCGGACAACGGCCTCCAGCTCGTACCGCTGCGCCGCCTGGTCGCCGCCCTGCGCGGCGGACCGCAGCTGCCGCCCGGCGCCGCCGTCCTGACCTTCGACGACGGCTACGCCGACTTCTACTGGACGGTCGCCCCGATCCTCTCCGACGAGGGGCTGCCCGCCACCCTGTACGTCACCACCGGAGCCCTCCACCCGCCCGGCGGGCGCGGCACCGGCAGCCTGCTGCCGCCGGCACCGATGCTGAACTGGCGCCAGCTCGGCACCCTGGACGCCCTGGGCGTCGAGATCGGCGCCCACTCCCGGAGCCACGTCCCGCTGGACACCGTCTACGGCAAGCGGCTGACCGACGAGATCGCCGGCTGCAAGACGGTCCTGGAGGACGTGCTCGGCCACGAGGTCGTCTCCTTCGCCTACCCCCACGGGTACTCGGGCGCCGAGGTCCGCCGCAAGGTCGCCCAGGCCGGGTACACCTCGGCCGCCGCCGTCCGGAACGCCTTCAGTTCCCCGGCGGACGACCCGCTGCGGATCGCCCGCCTGATGGTCCGCGCCGACACGCCGCCGCAGGTGTTCGACGACTGGACCAAGCGCCGGGGCGCCCCGACCGCGCCCTTCCACGAGAGTGCCGCCACCCGGGCGTGGCGGACGTACCGCCGCCTGCGCGCGGCCCTCGGCCGCCCGCCGGGCGGACCACCGAGGGGCCGCGGTCAGGAGTGATCACAGTGACCGACTCCCTGGAACGTGAAGACGTCCGACCCGACCCGCGGACACCGGCTCACCGCCCACTCGCCAAGCGCACCTCCGGCCACCGGACCGGCGGTCTCCGCACGGCCCTCGCCGCCCCCGGCTGGTCCGGCTGGGTGGTCCGCGGCGCCCTGCCGGCCGCACTGGCGCTCTGGCTGCTGGCCCTCTCCCGGACGCAGCTCTCCCGGATGGGCGACCTCGGTCTGCTCCAGGCACTGCCGCCGGCCTACTTCGCCGCCCTGGTGCTGCTCACCCTCGGCTTCGTCACCGCCCTGCGCGCCCCGAGGATCCGCCACCGGTGGCCCGGTGCCTACGTCCTGGCGCTGATCCTGGTGATCCACGCGACGCCCAGCCTGCTCTACCCGACCCTGCGCTACGCCTGGGCCTGGAAGCACGTCGCGATCGTCGACGCCATGCTGCGCCACGGCGGGACGGTGCCGGGCGCCGGCAAGCTCGACGTCTACAACCAGTGGCCCGGCTTCTTCGAGCTGCACGCCCTGGTCCTGCGCGCCACCGGCCTGGACTCCGTCCTGGGCTACGCCTCCTGGTACCCGGTGATCACCAACCTGCTGCTGCTCGGGCCGCTGCTGATGCTCTACCGGAGCATCACCAGGGACCGCCGGCTGGTCTGGGGCGGGGTGTGGCTCTACTTCTCGACCGCCTGGGTCGGCCAGGACTACTTCTCCCCGCAGGCCTTCGCCTACCTGGTCTCGCTCACCGTGGTCGCGCTGGTCATGCGTCAGCTGGCGGTGACACGGACGCTCGCGCCGGCCGGGCACGGGCCCGCGGAGCGCCGGGCGGGCCCGCCCGGCGCCCGGGCCCTGTCGACGGCCGACGAGGTCCCGCCGCGCGGCGGCTGGCGGGTGGCGCCGTTCCTGCTGCTCCTGGTGCTGCTCGCGGTGATCGTCTCCTCGCACCAGCTGACCCCGGTCATGCTGGCCGTGAGCCTGGCCCTGCTGGCCCTGGGCCGCCGCAACCGCCGCACGGTGCTGCCGGTGCTGGGCGCGCTGGTCGGCCTGACCGTGCTCTGGGACGCCACCGTGGCCCGACCGTTCGTGTCGCAGAACCTGGCCGGCCTGATCACCGCCCTGGGCTCGCCGGACCACAACGCGGTGTCGGGCCTGGCCCAGCTGGGACAGGCCGCCCCCGGCCAGATCATGACCTCCTGGGCCGACCGCTTCCTGACCGGCGCCGTCCTCCTGCTCGCCCTCGCCGCGCTGGTCCGCCGCCGCTCGGTGCGCCGGGTCGGCCTGGTACCGCTGCTGGTGGCGCCGCTCCTGGTGCTGCTCGCCAACGCCTACGACGGGGAGATGCTCTTCCGGGCCTACCTGTTCGCCCTGCCGGCCGCCGCCTTCCTCGCCGCGACCCTCCTCTGGGGCGCCCGGGACGCCAAGCCCGCCGACCCGAAGCCCGCCGACACGCAGCCGGCCAGGCCCGCCGACGCCAGGCCCGCCGACGCCCCGTCCGGCCCCGACTCCGGCTCCCCGTCCGACCGCACGCCCGCTCCGCCGGCCGGCCGGCCCGGCGGCCCGGTGCGGACCGGCCTCACCGCCGTCGTCCTGCTCGGTCTGCTCGGCGGCATGCTCTTCGGCTACTTCGGCAAGGAGAGCATGAACTACTTCACCCCGCAGGAGGCCGCCGCACTCCGCTACGTCGCCGCCACCCCGGCCGGCTCGCGGATCGTCTCGCTGACCGCCAACGAGCCGGGAGGCGAACTGCACTACGACGACCACGACCGGCTCGTCCTCAGCGACGCCTCCCACGAGGACCTGAAGCGCCTGGTGGCCAACCCCGGTGACGTCCTGCGGATGATGCTGGAGCGCCCGAACGTCGCGGGCGGCCCGACCTACCTGATCCTGACCCGGGCCCAGCTCGCCGAGTGCGAGCTCACCGGCCTGCTGCCGGTCTCCGCGACGGAGGGCTTCGCGGCCGCGGCGGCGACCGCCCCCGACCTCCGGCTGGTGTTCTCCAACGACGACTCCGTCGTCTACCAGTACGTCCCGTCCGGCGGCGTGGGCGCCGGCTCCGCCCCGACCGGAGGGAGGACGTCATGACCGTCCGACCGTGGACCCTGCCGCGCGCACTTCCCGCGCTCTGCGGCTGGACCGCCCTCGCCGCCCTGCTGCTCCCGGCCGGGAACCCGCTGCGGGCCGTCGTCGCCGGCGTCTTCCTGCTCGCCGGCCCGGGTGCGGCGGCCGTGGCCTGGGCCCGGCCGGGCCCGTCCTGGCGCGACCGGGGGCCCGGCCGGGTGAGCGCCGCCGCGCTGGCCGTGACGGTCAGCCTGGCGCTCACGATGCTGACGGCGGAGGCACTGTTCTTCACCCACTCCTTCACGGTCGGCCGGGCCGTGCTGGTCCTCGCCGTGCTCACCACCCTCCTGACGGTGCTCCCGCGCCGCCTCCCCGCCGCCCCCGCGCCAGCGCCCGCGCCCCCGCCGGCCCCCTCGTCCGGCGAGCCCGCCGGCCGTTCCCGCCGCCCCGGGTGGCTCCGGAGGCCGTCCGGCGGCGGCCCCGCGGTCCGGTGGCGGACGCTGCCGGTGGCCGGCGTGCTGCTGCTGGCCGTCGCCTGCGGAACGGCCAGCGGCGCCGGCACCGGCGTCAGCGCGGTCCTGCAGCCGCACACCTCGGCCGCGGCGTCCACGGGCGACGCGGACGTCCCGCCGCCGGTCGGTGCGGACCAGCCGCCCGGAGCCGGCCCGTGGCACCAGGTGTTCCGGGACGACTTCGACGGCACCGGCCTGGACGGCTCCAAGTGGACCACCTGCTACGACTGGAACGTCCGGGGCTGCACCAACGCCGGCAACCACGAGGACCAGTGGTACCTCCCGGGCCAGGTCGCGGTGGGGAACGGCGCACTCACCCTCACCGCCCAGCGCCGAGCGACGTCCGGCAGCGACGGGAAGGTCTACCCCTGGACGTCCGGCATGGTCTCCACGGGCCGCGACAACTGGGACGGCAACCCGCGGCACACCTTCACCTACGGGTACTTCGCCGCCGCGATCAGGACCACCGACCAGCCGCTCGGCATGTTCCCGGCGTTCTGGCTGCTCTCCGCCGACACCAGGGGCGGGCTCCCGGAGCTCGACGCCGCCGAGTTCATCAACAGCAACCGGTACGTCGACCTCAACCTGCACGCCGAGGCCCCCGACGGCACCGACATCGACGCCCACTACGCCCACGGCCCGGCGGACTTCGCCGTCGGCTACCACGTCTTCGGGCTCGACTGGGAGCCCGACGCCGTCACCTGGTACGTCGACGGCGTGCAGGTCTTCCAGGTCACCGACCGGGCCTCGATCCCGACCACCCCGATGGAACTGATCCTCAACCTCGCCGTGGGTTACCAGCAGTCGCCCCCGCCCGGCGTCGACTCGACGCAGGTACGCGTCGACTGGGTCGGCGTGTGGCAGCACTGAGCGCACGACCGACCGGACCGCAGCGCACCCGACCAGCGGCACTCCCGAGCACACGAACCACAGGAGGCACGACATGAACCGGGCCGACCACACCCGACCGACCGGGCTGGACCTGGACCTGGACCGGGAGACCGCGGTCCTACTCGTCAAGGTGGGGAAGTACCCCCTGGCGCACGGGCCGGTCGGCGCCGTGCGATCGCTGGGCCGTGCCGGGGTGCCGGTGTACGCGATGGTCGAGGACCGGCTCACGCCGACGGCGCTCTCCCGCTACCTGACGCGCGCCTTCGTCCGGCCCACCACCGGGCGCGAGGGCACCGACCGGCTGCTCGCCGTCGTCCGGGAGGTCGGCCGGGAGATCGGCGGCCGGTGCATCGCCCTGCCCACCGACGACGAGGCCGCCGTCCTGCTCGCCGAGCACGCCGAGGAGCTGTCCCCGTACTTCGTGCTGCCGCCCGTGCCCGCCGGGCTTCCCCGGCGACTGGCCAACAAGGGTGCCATGCACGCGATCTGCGAGGAGCACGACGTCCCGGCGCCCGTCACCGTCGCCCCGGGCGACCACGACGAGCTGCTGGCGGCCGCGAAGACCTGCGGCTACCCGATGGTGCTGAAGAACCTGGAGCCGTTCACCCGGCTCAGCCGCCCGGTGGTCCACCACTCCACGGTCGTGCGCGACGAGCAGGAGCTGCTGGCCGCCTGCCCGCCGAACGGCCGGCTCTCGGTGCTGGCCCAGGAGTACCTGGCCCCGGAACGCTCGGAGGACTGGATCACCCACCTGTGCTGCGGCCCGGGCGGCGAACCGCTCGCCGTCTTCACCGGGCAGAAGCTGCGCTCGTACCCGCCCTCGGGCGGGTTCACCACCCGGGCGGTGTCGCTGCCCAACCCCGAGCTGGCCGGACTCGCCGTCCGGCTCTGCCGGGCGCTGGGCTTCAGCGGCATCGCCGACCTCGACTGGCGGCTGGACCTGCGGGACGGCAGGTACAAGCTGCTCGACTTCAATCCCCGCACCGGTGCCCAGTTCCGGCTGTTCGAGACGGCCGACGGCGTGGACGTGGTCCGCGCCCTGCACCTGTCCCTCACCGGGCGCCCGGTACCGCGCGGTCCGCAGCTCCACCGCTTCTTCGGGGTGGGACAGCTGGACGTGCTCTCCGCCGCCGTCACGTACTGGCAGGACCGGCGCCCGCTGCCGGACCTGAAGCCGCGGCGGTCCACGGAGCGTGCCTGGCTGTGCCGTGACGACCCGGCACCGGCCGCCGTCATGGCGCTCCGCTTCGGCGGCCAGGGGACACGCCGCGTGGCCGGCTACGCCGGCCAGCGGATGACCAAGGGCCTTGCCCTGGGAGGTTCGAAATGAACTCGATCACCGATGTGCCCGTCGCGATCGTCGGCGCCGGTCCGTACGGGCTGGCCGTCGCGACGCACCTCAGGGCGCGGAGCGTTCCGGCACGCATCATGGGCGTGCCGATGGGCAGTTGGCGGGCACGCATGCCCGCGGGGATGTTCCTGAAGTCCACCCCCCGGGCCTCGTCCATCGCGGATCCCGAGCGCCGGTTCGGGCTGAACGACTTCCGGGCCGCCAGGAACCAGCCCCGGGTGGGCGACCGCTACGCCGTGCCGCTCGACGAGTTCGTCCGCTACGGCGAGTGGTACCAGCAGCGGTGCGTGCCCGGGGTGGAGCGCGCGGCCGTGGTCCGGGTCGAGGGGGCGCCACCGGGCTTCCGGCTCCACCTGGACACCGGCGAGGCGTTCACGACCCGTGCGGTGGTGATGGCCAGCGGCTTCCCGCCGTACGCGCGGATCCCCGCCGACCTGCAGCCGCTCGTCGCGGCGGGCCTCGCCTCGCACACCTCGGACCACGCCGACCTGGCGAAGTTCGCCGGCCAGCGGGTCGCGGTGATCGGAGCCGGGCAGTCGGCGCTGGAGAGCGCCACGCTGATGTACGAGGCGGGCGCCGAACCGGTCCTGGTCGCCAGGGCGGAGCGCCTGCAGTTCGGCGAGCCGCCCGACTCGGACCGGCCGGGCGACCGGACGTGGCCGACGCGGATCGCGCATCCGGGGTCCCCGCTGGGCCCGGGCTGGTCGTTCGTGGCGTTCACCCGGGCTCCGGCGGCCTTCCGGTACCTGCCGGACCGCACCAGGGCGGAGCTGGTGCGCACGGTGCTCGGACCGTCCGGGGCATGGTGGCTGCCCGAGCGGGCGCTCGGCCGGTTCCCGGTGCTCACCGGGCACCGGGTGGCGTCGGCCGAGGAGGTCGGCGGCCGGGTCCGGCTCCGGCTGCGCGGCACCACCGACACCCTGGAGGTCGACCAGGTGCTGGCCGCCACCGGGTACCGGGTCGACGTCGAGCGGCTGGAGATGCTGGACCCGGCGCTGCGCCGGGCGGTGGCCCGGCGCAACGGCGGCGCGCCCAGGCTGTCCCACGGCTTCGAGTCCTCGGTGCCCGGGCTCTACTTCACCGGCCTGTCCGCCGCCGACACCTTCGGGCCGATGATGCGCTTCGTCTGCGGCACGGGCTTCGCAGCCCGGCAGATCAGCCGGGCGATCGCCTCGGAGGTGCGCTGACCGGCCTGATCCGGGCCCCGGTCCGGCCGGCCCCGCCCACCGCCGGACCGGTACCCGCACCCCGTCTGTGCCCCATTTCACAGACCGTCCGCATCCGCACCCGGAAGGGCCGCCCCACCTGGAGTTTTGAGCACGTGCACGATCGATGCCGCGGTTCCGGCCGCGGCGTCGGGCTTGCGTACGGACCGTTCCCTCGTTCAGGCTGCTGGCTCCACAGCCGGGGGGGAACGAAAGGTCCTCCCCCTCATGCCCAAGCACTCGAAGCACCGTGCCCGCAGCACGTTCACCGGCCGGCGAAGGCTCGCCGTCCTCGCCCTCGCGATCGCCGCGACCGGAACCGGAGCGGCCGCCGCCTGGGCCCTGCCGACCGCGCCGGCCGAGCCGGTGGTGGTCGACTCGCTGTCGGTCACGCCGCCGGCTCCCGGCGACGGCGCGGCGGTCACCGCCACCGCCCAGCTGCACGCCACCAAGCGGACCGCGGTGCAGGCCCTGACCATCGCGGTCCGCGGGGCCGACGGCACCCACTACGACTTCCGCGGCGCCATCCCGACGACGCTGTCCTCGACGCAGCGGACGTTCACGCCGGAGAGCCGCACCTTCCCGGCCGGCAAGTACACGTACTTCGTGGCCTACGAGGTCAACAACACCTGGCACAACCTGGCGCCGATCGGCACCTTCACCGCCGGTGCGACGACGCCGACGCCGACGCCGACTCCGACGCCGAGCCCCACCGCGACGGCCACGGCCACCGCGTCCCCGTCGGCCACCTCGTCGCCCACGGCCACCTCGTCGCCCACGGCCACCGCGTCCCCGTCGGCCACCGCGTCGCCGACCCCGAGCACCTCGCCGTCGCCCACCAAGTCGCCCACCGCCACGGCCACGCCGACGCCGACCGCCACCGCCACGGCCACGCCGACGCCCAGCGCCACGGCCACGCCCACCCAGCCGTCCGGCTCCGGCGCAGCCCCGCTCGGCATCCCCGGCACCTGGCGCTCGGTCTTCGCCGACGAGTTCAACGGCTCGTCGCTGGACGGCTCGAAGTGGAACCCCAACTGGTTCGGCTGCGCCACCTGCACGACGCCCCCGGTGAACGGCGCCGAGTCCGCCGCCTACGCCCCGTCCCAGATCAGCGAGAGCGGCGGCAGCCTGCACCTCAAGGCCGAGCAGAAGCCGGCCACGGTGAACGGCAAGAACTACGCGTACACCTCGGGCCTGGTCAACACCAACGGCAAGGCCCAGTTCACCTACGGCGCCTTCGAGGCCCGGATCTACCTGCCGGCGTCCGGTTCGCAGGTCGCCAACTGGCCGGCCTTCTGGACCGACGGCCAGAACTGGCCCGCCGACGGTGAGCTGGACGTGATGGAGGGCCTGAGCGGTCAGGCCTGCTACCACTTCCACTCGCCGTCCGGCGGCCCCGGCGGCTGCGCCCCGGGCAACTACAGCGGCTGGCACACCTTCGGTGCGGACTGGCAGCCGGGCTCGGTGACCTACTACTACGACGGCGTGAAGGTCGGCCAGATCACCAGCGGCATCACCTCGGCGCCGATGTACCTGATCCTCAACAACGCGGTCTACGCCTCCGGCCCGACCGTGACCCCGGCGGACATGCAGGTCGACTACGTGCGCGTCTGGCAGCACTGACCCGGTCCTGACCGGCCCGGACCGC
>NZ_JAKNTA010000005.1:646456-732972 GCF_022288725.1 Kitasatospora sp. A2-31
TCCTGGTACTTCGACACCGACCCGAACGGCGACGGCACCCCCGACTTCGCGATCAACAAGGGCGTCCGGGTCTCCTTCGTCGACCACACCGACCGGCTCGCGCCCCGGTACCGGCACGTCCTGCTGGTCGAACCGGTGAAGACCTCCGCAGGCGCCTACTCCTACGCCCCGGTGCAGCGGCACGCGGGCGGCATCCTCTGGTACGGCAACCTGCTCTACATGGTGGACACCACCAAGGGCCTGCGGGTGTTCGACCTCGACACGCTCTTCGAGGTGGCGACCGGCAAGTCCGACGTCTGCGGGCTGGACGCCGACGGCAGGTACTACGCCCACGACTACCGCTACGTGCTGCCGCAGAGCGCCGCGTACGACAACACCGGCACGCTGCTGCGGTTCTCCTGCCTCGGGCTCGACCGGGCCGGCACGCCGGACAGCCTGACCGTCGGCGAGTACGCGGCGGACCTCGCCGACCCGGTGGTGGACTACGCGGGCACCGGCTGGAACGGCAACGGGACGAAGATCGGCACGCCCAAGGTGGTGCGCTGGAACCTGGACCACACGGACCGCCGGCTCGGCTCGACCACCGCCTCGGAGGCGCTCACGGTCAAGCAGGGCAAGATCCAGGGCGTCGTCTCGCAGCAGTCGAAGCACTACCTCTCCACCAGCAACGGCTCTGCCAACGGCAGCCTGCGCACCGTGACGTCCGGATCGGACACGCCGTCCACCGTCGCCAGGCTGGCGGTGGGCAGCGAGGACCTGAGCTTCCACAGCGCGGCCACCACCGACTGGGCCTATCCCGAGTCGGTGATCTGGAACCTCAGCGAGTACGCCGGGGCCAGGTACGTCTACGCGGTGCGGGCCGACGGCTCCTGACCGGCGGCCCGGCGCGCCCCTCGACCGCTCTGCACCCGCACCAGCACCCGCACCAGCACCCGCCCCCGCAGGCTCCGCCGTGTTCGCCCGACCCGACCGGAGTGGGCACAGGATGTCGGGTGCGGCAGGGTGGGCCCTTCCTACGGTGGTGGTCAGCAAGAGGAAGGACGAGGTCGGGATGCTGGAGCAGCTCAACCGGGCGATCGCCCACATCGAGGAGCACCTGGACGAGCCGCTCGACGCCGCCGAGCTGGCGCGGATCGCGGTGACGTCGGAGTACCACTTCCGGCGGCTGTTCTCGGCGCTGGCCGGGATGCCGCTGTCGGAGTACGTGCGACGCCGGCGGCTCACCGTCGCCGGGGCCGAGGTGCTGGCCGGTGAGCGGACGCTGCTGGAGGTGGCGGTCCGCTACGGCTACACCTCGGGCGAGGCGTTCGCCCGCGCGTTCCGGGCGATGCACGGCGTCGGGCCCGGCGAGGCCAGGCGCGGTGGCCTGGCGCTGCGCTCCCAGCCCCGGATCTCCTTCCGACTCGTCGTCGAAGGGAGTAGCAGCATGGAGTACCGGATCGTCGAGAAGCCGGCGTTCAAGGTGGTCGGCCGGAGGGCGCGGGTGCCCCTGGTCCACGAGGGGGTGAACCCGGCGATCGCCGCGTTCATCCGCGAGATCGGCCAGGAGGGCATCGCGCGCATCGCCGCGCTCTCCGACCAGGAGCCGGAGGGCGTGGTCTCGGTCACCGAGTTCTTCTCGGACAACCGCGAGGAGGGCGTCGAACTCGACTACTACCACGCGGTGGTGGCGGGCGCGGACACCGTCGTGCCGGACGGGCTGGACGTGCGGGAGGTGCCGGCCGGCACCTGGGCCGTCTTCGTCAACCGGGGGCCGTTCCCGAAGGCGCTCCAGGAGATGTGGCGGGACGTCTACACGCTCTGGTTCCCGTCGAACCCGTACGAGACCAAGCTCGGTCCGGAGATCCTGCGGACGAGGTTCCTGTCCGACGAGGAGGCGGAGGCCGAACTCTGGATCCCCGTGGACCGGGCGCTGCGGTGAACCGCTGAGTCGGTCCGCCCTTCCGCCCGTCCATCCCTCCGCCCGTTCAGCGCATCACCGGCAGGCCCGGGCCGCGGCCGGGCCGCATGCTGGGCCGGGGGAGTGCGGCGGAACGAGGAGTGGATCGAGGATGGCCAAGGCGTTCGGGTTCGTCGACTACGGCGGGCCGGAGACTCAGGAGTTCCTGGACCGGCCGGTGCTGGAGCCGGGCCCGGGCCGACTGGGGATCTCGGTGCGGGCCGCCGGAGTGAACCCGGTGGACTGGAAGATCCGCCGCGGGCTGCTGGGCCGCAACCGCGAGCTCCCGGCGGTCTTCGGGCAGGAGGCCGCGGGCGTGGTCGAGCGGATCGGGCCCGGCGTCACCGGCTTCACCCCGGGAGACGAGGTGTTCGGGGTGGCCGCGACCGGTGCCTTCGCCGAGCAGACCCTGCTGCGCGCCGACCTGAGCGCGGTCAAACCCCGCGGGATCGGCTTCGCCGAGGCGGCGACGCTACCGGTGGCGGCCGCCACGGCCGACGACGGCGTCCGGGACGTCGGCGTCGGCTCCGGCGGGACGCTGCTGATCCTCGGCGTCGCCGGCGGTGTGGGCAGCGCGGCCGCGCAGATCGCCCGCAGCCGGGGCATCCGGGTCCTCGGCACGGCGAGTGACGCCAACCGCGCCCACGTGGAATCCCTGGGCGCCGTACAGGTGCGCTACGGCGACGGCGTGGCCGAGCGGATCCGGGCGGCCGCGCCGGACGGTGTGGACGGCATCCTCGACCTGGTCGGCGGGGAAGCCCTGCGGGCCGCCGCCGCGACGCTGGCCGACCGGTCGAAGCTGGTCTCCACCGCGGACCCGGACACCGCCGCCGAGCTCGGCGGCCGCTACGTCACCCGGTCCACCACCCCGGCCACGCTCGCCGCACTGGCCGATCTGGTGGCGGCGGGCGAGCTGGACCCGCACATCACCGGCCGGTACCCGCTCGCCCACGCCGCCGAGGCGATGGCGCTGGTCGAGTCGGGGCACGCGCGCGGCAAACTGATCCTCGAAATCGGCTGAGAGCAGAGCGACGAGATGAAGCAGAACAGCGTGACCGTCGGCGGGCCGTGCTGGGTCGAGCACGGCAGCGCCGACCCGATCGCCGCCCAGCGGTTCTACGGCGAGATCCTCGGCTGGCAGGCCGAGCCCGACGAGCGGCCCGAGGCCGGCGGCTACACCTTCATGAAGCTGGACGGCAAGGTCGCCGCCGCCATCACCCCGCTCTACGGGGAGGGGCAGCCGACGGCCTGGACGGTCTCCTTCGCCGTCGACGACGCGGACGCCACCGCGGCCCGGATCACCGAGGCCGGCGGCAGCCTCATCGTCCCGCCGATGGAGGCGCTGGACTTCGGCCGGTTCGTGATCGCCGCCGACCCGTCCGGTGCGGTGTTCGCACTCTGGCAGCCGCGCGCGCTGCTGGGCGCCGAGGTGCTCAACGAGCCCGGCGCGCTCGGCTGGGTGGAACTGCTCACCCGCGACCCGGACGGTGCCCGCGCCTTCTACCCGGCGGTGTTCGGCTGGTCGGTGAACCCGTCCGAGCAGTACACCCAGTGGGGCCTGTCCGGTGAGGACTTCGGCGGCATGCTCACCATGGACGACCGCTTCCCGCCGCAGGTGCCGGCGCACTGGCTGCCGTACTTCGCGGTCGCCGACGCCGACGTGGCGACGTTCCGCGCGGGGAACCTCGGTGGCGACGTGCTGATGCCGCCGGTGTCGATGGCGAACGACCGGCGGATCGCCGTCCTGCGCGACCCGATGGGCGCGGCCTTCGGCATCTACGCGGCCGGGCCCGAGGGCTGACCCGCCTCCGTCCCCTCCTCCGTTCCCGCCTCCGCCCCCGTCCCCGCCGCCGGGCGGCGGAGCCGGGCCGCCCTGCCGGCCACCGCCGCCACGGCGGTGACCAGCAGCGCCGCCGCCGGCACCACGTCGCCCACCCGGTCGTACCAGGTCGCCGTGGTGGCGGCGGTGAGCGGCAGCCGGACCGTCAGTGTGCCGGTGCCGCCGGTGCCGAGCCGCGCCAGCTCGCGCCCCTGCGCGTCGAAGGCGGCCGAGACGCCGGTGAGCGAGGCCTGGACGGCCGGGCGGCCGGTCTCGGCGGCGCGGATCGCGGCCAGCGAGACGTGCTGCTCGGGGGCCCAGGTGCGCTGGAAGGTCGAGGTCGAGGACTGGTAGACCAGCACCCGGGCCCCGTCGTTCGCGGCCGCCCTGGCCATGTCGGGGAAGGCCGACTCGAAGCAGACCAGCGCCCCGACCGGCAGCGGCGCACCCGTGCGGTCGGTCGACGGCAGCAGGTGGAACGCCGTGCCCGGCGCCCGGTTCTCCCCGGCCGCCCGGCTCACGCCGGCGATCCAGCCGAGCGCCGGGCGCAGCGGGATGTACTCGCCGAACGGCACCAGCCGGATCTTGCGGTAGCGGTCGACGATCCCGTCCGGCGAGATCAGCACCGCGTCCTTGGAGATCCGCCCGTCCGCCTTGCGCGCGTCCTCGCCGGCCAGCACCTCGGCGCCGGTCAGCGCGGAGAGCCGGCGCAGCCGGGCCAGGGCGGCCGGGTCGCGGTCCAGGTCGGCGGTGGTGCTGGACTCGCCCCAGACGACCAGGTCGACCGGCCGCCCGCCCAGCGTGGCGGTGGCCGCGGCGCTCGCCTCGAACCGGGCCTGCGGATCCTCGACGATGCCCGGCTGCACCAGCGCCACGGTCGCCTCCCCGGCGCGGGCGGGCGCGGCCCGGAGCGCGAACAGCGCCGGGCCGGCCGCCAGCACCACCACGGTCGCCAGCGCGGCGAGGGCGCGCGGCTGCCACCGGACGGCGGTGAGCGCGATCAGCACGCCGGTGTTGACGGCCACCACGGCGGCGCTGACCAGCCAGATCCCGCCGGCCGAGGCCAGCGCGAGGACGGCCGGGTGCTGCCACTGGGTGGCGCCGAGGAGCGCCCACGGCCCGCCGAGGGCGTGCCAGGAGCGCGCGTACTCGGTGGCCAGCCAGACCGCCGGGAGGACGGCCAGGGCGAGCAGCGCGCGGCGTGCGGTCAGCGGTGGGTGCAGCAGCCGGTGGGCGGCGTAGCCGAACCCGGCCTGGAGGACGCCGAAGACGACGGCGAGCAGCGGCAGGGCCGGCCCGACGGACGGGAGCAGCCAGTACATCCCGGTCAGGATGAACCCGGCGCCGAACCACCAGCCGCGCACCGCCGCCTCCCGGGCCCCGGGCGCCCGCTGCATCAGCAGCAGGCCGGGGACGAGTGCGACCCAGGCGAGCCAGGCCTGCCTGGGGGCCGGGAAGGCGAGCACCGGCAGGGCCCCGGCGGCCAGCGCCGCCGCCCGGGCCCGGTAGCGGTGGGCGCGGGCGTCGCGGTCCGGTGCGGCGGGCACTGCGCCGTGGACGGGCCGGGCGGGGGCGAGGCGGCGGGACATGCCCCGTATTGTCCGCTCGGCAGAGGGGTGCCACCAGCATTTCCGTCACCCGAACGGGTGACGGGAATGCGGACGGCCCGAGGAGTGGATGCCGCCGACGTGCTCCCGGCGGGGCGGTCGGGGCCGCCGACGTGCCTCCGGCGGGGCGGTCGGGGCCGCCGTCCGCCCCGCCCGGAGCACGCCTGGCTCAGCCCTCGTCGCCCTCCAGGTCGCCCTCGGTCTCCAGGAAGGCGGCCTGCAACTGCTCGATCAGCTCCGGGTCCGGCTGCTCCCACAGCCCGCGGCTCGCCGCCTCCAGCAGCCGCTCGCTGATCCCGTGCAGCGCCCACGGGTTGGCCTCGGCCAGGAACTCCCGGTTGGTCGGGTCGAGCACGTACTCCTGGGTCAGCTTCTCGTACATCCAGTCCGCGACCACGCCGGTGGTGGCGTCGTAGCCGAACAGGTAGTCCACGGTGGCCGCCATCTCGAAGGCGCCCTTGTAGCCGTGCCGGCGCATCGCCTCGATCCAGCGCGGGTTGACCACCCGGGCGCGGAAGACGCGGGCCGCCTCCTCGGTCAGGGTGCGGGTGCGGACCGTCTCCGGGCGGGTCGAGTCGCCGATGTAGGCGGTCGGCGCCTTGCCGGTGAGGGCGCGCACGGTGGCCACCATGCCGCCGTGGTACTGGAAGTAGTCGTCCGAGTCGGCGATGTCGTGCTCGCGGGTGTCGGTGTTCTTGGCGGCGACGGTGATCCGCCGGTACGCGGTCTCCATCTCCTCGCGGGCCGGCCGCCCGTCCAGGCCGCGGCCGTACGCGTAGCCGCCCCACACCGTGTAGACCTCGGCCAGGTCGGCGTCGGTACGCCAGTCCCGGCTGTCGATCAGCTGGAGCAGGCCGGCGCCGTAGGTGCCCGGACGGGAGCCGAAGACCCGGACCGTCGCCTTGCGCTCGTCGCCGTGCACGGCGAGGTCGGCCTGGACGTGGGCCCGGACGAAGTTGTCCGCCGCCGGCTCCTCCTGGGCGGCGGCCAGGCGCACCGCGTCGTCCAGCAGGGCGACCACGTGCGGGAAGGCGTCGCGGAAGAAGCCGGAGATGCGCAGCGTGACGTCGATGCGCGGGCGGCCCAGCTCCTCCAGCGGGATCGCCTCCAGGCCGGTGACCCGGCGCGAGGCGTCGTCCCAGACCGGGCGGACGCCGAGCAGGGCGAAGGCCTCGGCGATGTCGTCGCCGGCGGTGCGCATCGCGCTGGTGCCCCAGAGCGAGAGGCCGACCGAGGGCGGGTAGGCACCGCCGTTGTCGGCGGTGTAGCGCTCGACGAGCGAGGCGGCCAGGGCCTGTCCGGTCTCCCAGGCGAGCTTGCTGGGCACCGCCTTGGGGTCGACGGAGTAGAAGTTGCGGCCGGTCGGCAGCACGTTGACCAGGCCGCGCAGCGGCGAGCCGGACGGGCCGGCCGGCACGAAGCCGCCCTGCAGCGCGTGCAGCACGGCGTCCAGCTCGTCGGTGGTGGCGGCCAGGCGCGGGACGACCTGGGTGGCGGCGAAGGTCAGCACCTCGGCGACGGCGGCCGGCAGTCCGGCGGCCACCTTCTCGACCGCCGCCGGCGCCCAGTCCTCGGCCTCCATCGCCTCGACCAGGGCACGGGCCTGTGCCTCGGCCGCGTCGGTGGCGCCCAGGGTGAGCGCCGCCTCGTCCAGGCCGAGCGCCTCGCGCAGGCCGGGCAGCGCGCTGACGCCGCCCCAGATCTGCCGGGCGCGGAGGATGGCGAGCACGATGTTGACCCGGTCGGTGCCGCTCGGCGCCTGGCCTAGGACGTGCAGGCCGTCGCGGATCTGGGCGTCCTTGATCTCGCAGAGCCAGCCGTCGACGTGCAGCAGGAAGTCGTCGAAGCCGTCGTCCTCCGGGCGCTCGTCCAGGCCGAGGTCGTGGTCCAGCTTGGCGGCCTGGATCAGGGTCCAGATCTGGGCGCGGATGGCGGGGAGCTTGGCCGGGTCCATCGCGGCGATGTTGGAGTGCTCGTCGAGCAGCTGCTCCAGACGCGCGATGTCGCCGTAGGAGTCGGCGCGGGCCATCGGCGGCACGAGGTGGTCGACGAGGGTGGCGTGGGCGCGGCGCTTGGCCTGGGTGCCCTCGCCCGGGTCGTTGACCAGGAACGGGTAGACCAGCGGGAGGTCGCCGAGGACGGCGTCGGGGCCGCACTCGGCGGAGAGCGCGGCGGTCTTGCCGGGCAGCCACTCGAGGTTCCCGTGCTTGCCGAGGTGGATGACGGCGTGGGCGCCGAAACCGCCGTCCTCGCGCGCCGCCTCGATCCAGCGGTAGGCGGCCAGGTAGTGGTGGGACGGCGGGAGGTCGGGGTCGTGGTAGATCGCGACCGGGTTCTCGCCGAAGCCGCGCGGCGGCTGGATCAGCACGAGCAGGTTCCCGGAGCGGATCGCGGCCAGCACGATGTCGCCGTCCGGGTTCTGCGAGCGGTCCACGTAGAGCTCGCCGGGGGCGGGGCCCCAGTGCTCCTCGACCTGGTCGCGCAGCGCCTGCGGCAGCTCGGCGTACCAGCGGCAGTAGTCGGCGGCGGGGATGCGGACCGGGTTGCGGGCCAGCTGTTCTTCCGTGAGCCAGTCCTGGTCGTAGCCGCCCGCCGCGATCAGCGCGTGGATCAGGGCGTCGCCCTCGTGGCCGTCCTCGCCGGTGTCGTCCAGCCCGGGGAGCCCGGCGCCGAGGTCCATGCCCTCCGCGCGCAGCCGCTCCAGCAGCCGGACGGCGCTGGCCGGGGTGTCCAGGCCGACGGCGTTGCCGACCCGGGCGTGCTTGGTCGGGTACGCGGAGAGGACGAGGGCGAGCCGGCGTTCGGCGGCCGGGACGTGGCGCAGCCGGGCGTGCTTGACGGCGGTGCCGGCCACCCGGGCGGCGCGCTCGGGGTCGGCGGCGTAGACGGTCAGACCGTCCTCGTCCAGCTCCTTGAAGGAGAACGGGACGGTGATCAGACGGCCGTCGAACTCGGGCACGGCGATCTGGGTGGCGGTGTCCAGCGGGGAGAGGCCGTCGTCGCTGGCCTCCCACTGGGCCCGCGACCAGGTCAGGCAGAGCGCCTGCAGGATCGGGCGGTCGAGCGCGGCGAGCGCTCCGGCGTCCCAGGCCTCCTCGTCGCCGCCGGCCTGGGCGTCGGCCGGGCGGGTGCCGCCGGCCGCGAGCACGGTGGTGACGATCGCGTCGGCCTCGCCGAGCGCGGCCAGCAGTTCGGGCTCGGCGCCGCGCAGCGAGGCGCAGTAGTAGGCGCGGGCCTGCGCGCCCTGGTCCTCGACGGCGCGGCAGAGGGTCTCGACGAAGGCGGTGTTCCCGCTCATGTGGTGGGCGCGGTAGTAGAGCACCGCGACGGTCGGGCCAGCGGTCGTGCGGGCCTCGCGCTCCAGCGGCCCCCAGGCCGGCGCGGAGGCGGGCGGGGCGAAGCCGTGGCCGGTGAGCAGCACCGTGTCGGACAGGAAGGAGGCCAGCTCCGCCAGGTTGGCGGCGCCGCCGTGGGCGAGGTAGGCGTGCGCTTCGGCGGCGATGCCGGCCGGAACGGTGGACAGCTCCATCAGCTGGGCGTCGGGCGCCTGCTCGCCGGTGAGCACCACCACCGGGCGGGGGCCGGCCAGCAGCGCGTCCAGGCCCTCCTGCCAGGCCCGGCGGCCGCCGAGCAGGCGGACGACCACGAGGTCGGTGCCCTCCAGGAGCTCGGGCAGCTCCTCGGCGGTGAGCCGGGCCGGGTTGCCGAGGCGGTAGCGGACCGGGCCCTCCGAGGCACGGGCGCTGAGCAGGTCGGTGTCGGACGTCGACAGCAGCAGGATCATGCGAAGGCCCTCCCGGCCTTGTCGGTGGACAGGACCGCGAGTGCGGGCATGCGGCGGCGCATGGCTTCAAGCCTTCCTCGGGGTCCGCGCCCCGGGCCGGTGGAGGACGGCAGGAGTTCCTGGCTCCCGCGGCTGCCCGGGAGTCCGGTGAACCGCGGTCACAGTGGCGGGACCGCACCGGGCTTGCACCGGTTTCCTCCCCTGCGCCGTCGCTGGCGTGCGGGCGGCCCGCGCGGGGCGCCCGGCAGCATCGTACGGGGTGCGGCTGAGCTGGGGGAGTGCGACCGGGAGTGTGACCGGGAGTACGGAGGCAACCGATCGGATCATCTGTATGCTCGCGGCCATGCCACCGACTCCCGACGCCACGATGCCGGGCGCCGGCGCGCCCGACCGGGGCCGCGCGGACGCCTGTCCGGGGGCGCTTCGTCTGCACACCGCCGACGACGGCGCCCTGGCGCGGGTGCGGCTGCCCGGCGGTCTGCTGACGGAGCGTCAGGCGCTCGCGCTGGCCGAGGTCGCGACGGCGCTGGGCGACGGCGGCCTGGAGGTCACCTCGCGCGGCAACGTCCAGCTGCGCGGCCTCGCCGCCGGCTGCGGCGCCGAACTCGGCGCCCGGCTGCGGGCCGTCGGACTGCTGCCCTCCGACACCCACGAGCGGGTGCGCAACATCGTCGCCTCCCCCGGTCCCGGCGCCGGCCACGCCGACGTGCGGGCCTGGGCGCGCGAACTGGACGCCAAGCTCTGTGCGAGCCCGTGGGCGACCGGACTGTCCGGCAAGTTCCTGTTCGTCCTGGACGACGGGCGCGGGGACGTGGCCGCACTGAACGCCGATGTGACGTTGATCGCAGGCCCGGCCGGCACCGCCCTGCTGCGCCTCGGGAGTGCGGCCACCGCGCGCCCGGTGCCGGCCGGCCGGGCGGTGGACGCGGCGCTGGCGGCCGCCCGGGAGTTCCTGGACGCGCTGCGCGCCGCCGGCCGTACGGCCTGGCACCTGCGGGAGGTCCCCGAGCTGCTGGCGCCGGGCGCGGTCGAGCTGCCGGCCTTCGCCGCGGCGCCCCCGGCGCTCGGCGCACTGCCCGGCGGCCTGGCGGTCGGCCTGCGCTTCGGCCGCTGCGGCGCCGCCGCGTGGCGGGCGCTGGTCGACGCGGCCGAGGGCGAGCTGAGGCTCACCCCGTGGCGGGCGGTGGTGCTGCCCGGCGCGCCAGCCGAGCGGCTGGCCGGCCTCGGCGCGGCCGGCTTCCGGACCGCGACCGGCACGGGCTGGGACGGCGCGAGCGCCTGCACCGGCCTGCCGGGCTGCGCGAAGTCCCTGGCCGACGTCCGGGCCGACGCGGCCCTGGCGCTGGCGGCGGCCCCGGCCGCCGGCCTGCCGGTGCACTGGTCGGGGTGCGAGCGGCGCTGCGGCCACCCGGCCGGGCAGTGGGTCGACGTGCTCGCCACCGGGCAGGGGTACCGCGTGACGGTGGCGGGCGCGCCGCAGGGGCGCGGCACCGTGGATGTGACGAACGAGGAGATGGCCGAGGCGGTCGCCGAGGCCCGGAGGACCACGAAGTGATCGAGTACGAGAAGGACGGCGCGTCCATCTACCGCCAGTCCTTTGCCACCATCCGGGCCGAGGCCGAGCTGGCCGCCCTGCCCGCGGACGTCGCCCAGGTCGCAGTGCGGATGATCCACGCCTGCGGCATGACCGACCTGGTCGAGGACCTGGTGTACTCGCCGGGCGTGGTCGCCTCGGCCCGCGCCGCGCTGCACGCCGGAGCGCCCATCCTCTGCGACGTCAACATGGTCGCCAGCGGCGTCACCCGCAAGCGGCTGCCCGCCGACAACGAGGTCATCTGCACCCTCACCGACCCGTCGGTGCCCGAGCTGGCGCGCAGGATGGGCAACACCCGCAGCGCCGCCGCCATGGAGCTGTGGCTGCCCCGGCTGGAGGGCGCGGTCGTCGCCGTCGGCAACGCGCCGACCTCGCTGTTCCGGCTGCTGGAGCTGATCGAGGCGGGCGCGCCGCGCCCGGCCGCGGTGATCGGCGTCCCGGTCGGCTTCATCGGCGCGGCCGAGTCCAAGGAGGCCCTGGCGAAGCACCCGTCCGGCCTGGAGCACCTGGTGGTGCGCGGCCGGCGCGGCGGCAGCGCGATCGCCGCCGCCGCCGTCAACGCGATTGCGAGCGAGGAAGAGTGACGATCGATCAGGCAATCACGGGCCGACTGTACGGGGTCGGGCTCGGCCCGGGCGATCCGTCCCTGGTCACCGTCCGCGCCGCCGAACTCATCGGCAAGGCCGACGTGGTGGCGTACCACAGCGCCCGGCACGGCCGCTCGATCGCCCGGTCCATCGCCGAGCGGTACCTGACGGGCGGTCAGATCGAGGAGAAGCTGGTCTACCCGGTCACGGTCGAGACCACCGACCACCCGGGCGGCTACCGGGGCGCCCTCGACGACTTCTACGAGGAGGCCGCCGCCCGGCTGGCCGCCCACCTGGACGCCGGCCGCGACGTCGTCGTGCTGGCCGAGGGGGACCCGTTCTTCTACGGCTCCTACCAGCACATGCACAAGCGCCTGGCGCACCGCTACCCGACCGAGGTGGTCCCCGGCGTCACCTCCGTCAGCGCCGCCGCGGCCCGGCTCGGCCAGCCGCTCACCGAGGCCGAGGAGACGCTCACGATCATCCCGGGCACCCTGCCCGAGGAGGAGCTGACGGCCCGGATCGCCTCCGCCGACTCCGCCGTGATCATGAAACTGGGCCGGACCTTCCCGGCCGTCCGCCGCGCCCTGGAGCGGGCCGGCCGGCTGGAGGACGCCCGGTACGTCGAGCGCGCCTTCATGGACGGCGAGCGCACCGCGTCGCTGGCCGAGGTGGACGCGCAGACCGTGCCGTACTTCTCGGTGGCCGTGCTGCCCAGCAAGGTCGCGCCGCTGGAGCCGCAGGTGCGGCTCGCCGACGGGACGGGCAGCGTCACCGTCATCGGCACCGGCCCGGCCGGCCCGCTCTGGCTCACCCCCGAGGCGCGCGGCGCCCTCGCCGCCGCCACCGACCTGGTCGGCTACACCACCTACCTGGACCGGGTGCCCGTCCGGCCCGGCCAGCAGCGGCACGGCTCCGACAACAAGGTGGAGTCCGAGCGTGCCGAGTTCGCCCTCGACCTGGCCCGTCGCGGCCACCGGGTCGCGGTGGTCTCCTCCGGCGACCCGGGCGTGTTCGCGATGGCGACCGCCGTCCTGGAGGTGGCCTGCGAGGAGGCCTACCGGGACGTCCCGGTCCGGATCGTGCCCGGGATGACCGCCGCCCACGCGGCCGCCTCCCGCGCCGGGGCCCCGCTCGGTCACGACTACGCGGTGGTCTCGCTCTCCGACCGGCTCAAGCCCTGGGACGTGGTGGCCGCGCGGCTGCGCGCGGCCGCCGGGGCGGACCTGGTGCTCGCCCTCTACAACCCCGGCTCGCAGTCCCGCACCACCCAGGTCGGCCGCGCCCGGGACCTCCTGCTGGAGTACCGCGCGCCGGAGACCCCGGTGGTCATGGCCCGGGACGTCGGCGGACCGACCGAGCGGGTCCGCACGGTCCGCCTCGGCGACCTCGACCCCACCCAGGTCGACATGCGGACCATCCTGCTGATCGGCTCCTCCCAGACCCGGGCCGTCGAACGCGGCAACGCCACCGAGGTCGTCTGGACGCCGCGCCGCTACCCGGAGGCGTGAGCCCGGGGGCGGGTCGCGGCCGTCGGCCCGACCCGCCCCGGCCGGGTCGGTGCCCGGCTGGGCGGGGAGAATGGGGGCGTCCGGGAACAGGGTGTGTGGCGAGGAGCGGGCGTGAGCGAGGTCGGTGGTCGGGCCGGGCAGCTGCGGAGCAGCGGGCTGCGGCACGGATGGACGACCGGGGCGTGCGCGACCGCCGCGACCAGGGCGGCGTACCAGGCGCTGCTGACCGGGGAGTTCCCCGACCCGGTGGTGATCACGCTGCCCAAGGGCCAGCAGCCCGCCTTCGCCCTGGCCGCCGAGCGGCTGGCGGACGGGCCCGGCGGCCCGCGCGCGACGGCCGGGGTGGTGAAGGACGCCGGGGACGACCCGGACGTCACGCACGGCGCGCTGATCCGCTCCACGGTCTGGGCGGGGGAGCCCGGCTCCGGGGTGGTCTTCCGGGCCGGGCCCGGGGTCGGCACGGTGACCAAGGCCGGCCTGCCGCTGCCCGTCGGCGAGCCCGCCATCAACCCGGTGCCCCGGCAGATGATGCGGGACGCGGTGGCGGAGGTGGCCGCGGCGTTCGGCGCGACCGGGGACGTGGTGGTGGAGATCTCGGTGGACCACGGCGAGGAGATCGCCCGCTCCACCTGGAACCCCCGGCTGGGCATCCTCGGCGGTCTCTCCATCCTCGGCACCACCGGCATCGTCGTCCCCTACTCCTGCTCGGCCTGGATCGACTCCATCCGGCGCGGGGTCGACGTGGCCCGCGCCGCCGGGCGCACCCACGTCGCCGGTTGCACCGGCTCCACCTCGGAGAAGGTCGCGGTCGCCGAGTACGGTCTGCCCGAGGACGCGCTGCTGGACATGGGCGACTTCGCCGGCGCCGTCCTGAAGTACCTCAAGCGCCACCCGGTGCCCCGCCTCACCATCGCGGGCGGCTTCGCCAAGCTCTCCAAGCTCGCCGCCGGGCACCTCGACCTGCACTCGGCGCGCTCCCAGGTGGACAAGGGCTTCCTGGCGGAGCTGGCCCGCCAGGGCGGCGCCGGCCCCGAGTTGGTGCAGGCCGTGGCCGCCGCCAACACCGCGTTGGAGGCCATCCAGCTCTGCCGGGCAGCCGGCGTGCCGCTCGGCGACCTGGTCGCCGAGGCGGCCCGGGCCACCGCGCTGGGTGTGCTGGTCGGTTCACCGGTCGCGGTGGACGTCATCTGCATCGACCGGGCCGGCACCGTCGTGGGCCGGGCGGAGCCGCGGGGGCCCGCCCCGGCCTGACGTCCCCGCTCCCGGCTGCGAACCGTCGCCATGATGTGAAGATCTGACGTCCATACGGGGTGAGAAACGGACAAATGCGGCGCCGCGCCCACCTTTGATTCTGGTGCTATCTCAGCCATGAGATATGGTCTGCCGGGTGACAGGCGACTACCTCACCCGTATCGGCACCCTCATCCGTACCGCGCGTCAGCACCGTGGTTGGTCCCAGGCCCAGCTCGGCGAGGCCCTCGGCACCAGCCAGAGCGCGGTCAACCGCATCGAGCAGGGCAAGCAGAACGTCAGCCTTGAGATGATCGCGCGCATCGGCGAAGCGCTGGACAGTGAGATCGTCTCGCTCGGCTACGCCGGTCCGATGCACCTGCGGGTCGCCGGCGGCACCCGGCTCTCCGGCGCGATCGACGTCCGCAGCAGCAAGAACGCGTGCGTGGCGATCCTCTGCGCCTCGCTGCTGACCACCGGCCGCACCACCATCCGGCAGGTCGCCCGGATCGAAGAGGTCTACCGCATCCTCGAGGTGCTCACCAGCATCGGCGTCAAGAGCCGTTGGACCAACGACGGCCGCGACCTCGAACTCACCCCGCCCGCCGAGCTCGACCTCGCGGCGATGGACGTCGAGGCCGCCCGCCGCACCCGCAGCGTGCTGATGTTCCTCGGCCCGCTGATGCACCGCGCCGACAAGTTCGCCATCCCGTACGCCGGCGGCTGCGACCTCGGCACCCGGACCGTCCAGCCCCACCTCACCGCGCTGCGCCGGTTCGGCCTGGAGGTCGCCACCACCAGCGGTGCCTACCACGCCTCGGTCGAGCCCGGCGCCCCGATGGACCGGCCGATCGTGCTGACCGAGCGCGGCGACACCGTGACCGAGAACGCCCTGCTCGCCGCCGCCCGGCACGACGGTGTCAGCGTCATCCGCAACGCCAGCCCCAACTACATGGTCCAGGACCTCTGCTTCTTCCTGGAGCGGCTGGGCGTCAGGATCGAGGGCATCGGTACCACCACCCTCACCGTGCACGGCGTGCCCGAGATCACCTGCGACGTCGACTACACCCCGGCCGAGGACCCGGTGGAGGCGATGAGCCTGCTCGCCGCCGCCGTCGTCACCTCCTCCGAGCTGACCATCCGCCGGGTGCCGATCGAGTTCCTGGAGATCGAGCTGGCCGTGCTGGAGGGCATGGGCCTCGACTACGACCGGACCTCGGAGTACCGCGCCCACAACGGCCACACCCGGCTGGTCGACCTCACCGTGCGCCCGTCCAAGCTGACCGCACCGATCGACACCATCCACCCGATGCCCTTCCCGGGCATCAACATCGACAACGTGCCGTTCTTCGCCGCGATCGCGGCCGCCGCCCACGGCACCACGATGATCCACGACTGGGTCTACGACAACCGCGCCATCTACCTCACCGAACTCACCCGGCTCGGCGCGGACATCAAGCTGCTCGACCCGCACCGCGTCCTGATCCAGGGCCCGACCCGCTGGCGCGCCGCCGAGATGGTCTGCCCCCCGGCACTGCGCCCGGCCGTGGTCATCCTGCTCGCGATGCTCGCCGCCAAGGGCACCTCGGTGCTGCGCAACGTGTACGTCATCAACCGCGGCTACGAGGACCTCGCCGAGCGCCTCAACTCGATCGGCGCCCAGATCGAGACCTTCCGCGACATCTGACGGTCACTCGAATCCCTTCGCCGCCGGCCGGCCTCAGCCATCGAGGTCGGCCAGCAGCGCAGCTGTGCTCAGTCCGGCCGCCAGGTACTCCACGAACAGCCGGTTGTTCAGCGCCCACGGCGAACGCCGCTCGCGGACCAGCTCCACCGCCCGCTCGGCCTGGTGGCCGAGCTCGACCAGCGCCTGGGCGACCACCAGGCCGGAGCGGTTGCAGCCGGAGTGGCACCGCACCAGGACGCGCCGCCCCTGCCGGACCGCCTCCGCGGTGTACGCCGCCGCCTCCCCGACGGCCAGCAGTTGCCCGGCGGAGAGCGGCCCGTCCGGCACTTCGCGGACCAGGTGCTCCACCCCCGGCGCCGGTCCGTGCCCGGCCCGGGTGAACAGGCTGACCACCAGGTCGAACTCCCGCTCCACGACAACCGGTTCGAGCGGGCGGCGGGGTGGGGTGACGAAGTGCCCGCCCATCCAGAGCCCGGGCGTGATCTCGCTCCACCGCTCCGGGGGCCCGGGGGCGTCGTGATCCTTCTGGCGGGTCGGCATCTCTTCTCCGTCGCTCGTTCAGGCCGGCCGGGGCTACTCGCCCGTCTCGCCGTCGAGGTGTTCGCGCAGCAGGTCGGCGTGGCCGTTGTGGCGGGCGTACTCCTCGATCATGTGGGTGAGGATCCAGCGCAGCGAGAAGGCCTCCTCGCCGTGGTGTCCGAGGGCGTCCAACGACTCAGCGGCGGCGACGAGTTCCCGGGCGTGGTCGCACTCGCCGCGCCAGACGGCGAACGCCTCCTGCGGATCGGCCGTGTCGACGTCGAACTCGGCGAAGCTGCCGTCCGGGTGCTTCCAGAAGCCCGGCCGTCCCTCGCCGTTGAAGGTGTTGCGGAACCAGCCGCGCTCGACCTCGGCGAGGTGGCGGACCAGCCCGAGCAGCGAGAGCTCGGACGGCGCCAGCACCCGCGCCCGGAGCTGCTCGGTGGTCAGCCCGGCGCACTTCATGGCGAGGGTGTCCCGCTGGAAGTCCAGGAAGCTGGCCAGGGTGGCCCGTTCGTCGGCGGTCTGCTCGGTCCGGGTGCGGGGAAAGTCGCTCATCGGAGCATCGTGGCAGACCGGGACGGGAACCGGCACGTGACTACCGCACGTCGCCGCCCGGCCCGTCGAGCCGGCGACTCAGCCAGGCCAGCGCCGCCGGGACGGACTCGGCGACCGGGACGCCGGCCGGTGCGGCCGGGCGCTGCACGACCACGACGGGAAGGCCGAGTTCGCGGGCGGCGGTGAGCTTGGGCGCGGTCGCGGCGCCGCCGCTGTCCTTGGTGACCAGGACGTCGATCCGGTGCTCGCGCAGCAACGCCCGCTCGCCGTCGAGGGTGAACGGGCCGCGGTCCAGCAGGACGTCCAGGGCGGTGGGCATCGGCGGTTCGGGCGGGTCGACCGAGCGGGCCAGGAAGTGCAGGCCGTCCAGGTGGGCGAAGGCACCGATGCCCTGCCGGCCGGTGGTGAGGAAGACCCGCCGGCCGAGCGCCGGCAGCGCGGCGGCGGCCGCGTCCAGGTCGGCCACGGGGTGCCATTTGTCGCCGTCCACCGCGGTCCAGCCCGGACGGCGCAGTGCCAGCAGCGGCACGCCGGTCGCCGCGGCGGCCAGTGCGGCGTTGCCGGAGATGGCCGCGGCGAACGGATGGGTGGCGTCCACGACGGCGTCCGCCCGCTCGGCGCGCAGCCAGGCCGCCAGCCCGTCCGCCCCGCCGAAGCCGCCGATCCGGACCTCGCCGGCGGGCAGCCGGGGTTCGGCGACCCGCCCGGCGAGGGAGCTGGTGACCCGCAGCGGCGATCCGGCCAGCGCGGCGGCCAGCGCCCGCGCCTCGGTCGTCCCGCCGAGGATCAGCAGGTGTCGCGCCATCACGCCCCGCAGGGCTCGTGCGGCCGCTCGCGGTCCGCGGAGTAGAGGTGGCTGTCGCGGAACTGCTCGGCGGCGAGCGTCCTGCCGACGATGATCACGGCGGTACGGACGATACCCGCCTCCTTCACCTGCCCGGCGATGTCGGCGAGCGTGCCGCGCAGCACCAGCTCGTCGGGCCGGCTCGCCATCGCGACCACGGCGGCCGGGCACTCGACGCCGTAGTGCGGCAGCAGCTGCTCGACCACGTCGTCCACGTAGCCGGCGGCCAGGTGCAGCACCAGCAGGGCGCCGCTGCGACCGAGGGTGGCGAGGTCCTCGCCCTCCGGCATCGGGGTGGCGCGCTTGGCGATCCGGGTGAGGATGACGGTCTGGCCGACGGTCGGCACGGTCAGTTCGCGCTTGAGCGCGGCCGCGGCCGCGGCGAACGCGGGCACGCCGGGGACGACCTCGTAGGGGACGCCGGCCGCGTCGAGCCGGCGCATCTGCTCGGCGACGGCGCTGAAGACCGACGGGTCGCCGGAGTGCAGCCGGGCCACGTCCTTGCCGTCGCGGTGGGCGGCGACCAGCTCGGCGGTGATGGCGTCCAGGTCCAGGTTGGCGGTGTCGACCAGCCGGGCGTCCGGCGGGCACTCGTCCAGCAGCTCGCGCGGCACCAGGCTGCCCGCGTAGAGGCAGACTTCGGCGCGGGCCAGCAGCCGCGCGCCGCGCAGGGTGATCAGGTCGGCGGCGCCCGGGCCGGCTCCGATGAAGTAGACGGTCACGAGGCGTTCTCCTGGAGGTCGTGCTGAGGGTCGTGGGGCTTGACGGCGGACCACTGGGTGACCGGCATCGCCTGCCGCCAGCCGGTGAAGCCGCCCACCGGGACGGCGTGCGCGGTGGCGATCCGCAGCAGCTCGCCGCCGTGGCGGCGGTACCACTCGGTGAGCAGGGCCTCGGACTCCAGCGTCACGGTGTTGGCGACCAGCCGGCCGCCCGCCGGCAGCGCGGCCCAGCAGGCCTCCAGCAGGCCGGGCGCGGTGAGGCCGCCGCCGACGAAGACCGCGTCGGGGGCGGGGAGTCCGTCCAGTGCGGCCGGCGCTGAGCCGGTCACCACCTGCAGCCGGGGCACGCCGAGCGCGGCCGCGTTGCGGACGATCCGCTCGGCCCGGGAGCGGTCCCGCTCGACGCTGACGGCCCGGTTGTCGCGGTGGGCGCGCAGCCACTCGATCGCGATCGAGCCGGAGCCGCCGCCGACGTCCCAGAGCAGTTCGCCGGGTGCGGGGGCGAGCGTGGCGAGGGTGGCGGCGCGGACGTGGCGCTTGGTCAGCTGGCCGTCGCTCTCGTACGCGGCGTCGGGCAGGCCGGGCACGAGCGAGCCGCGGGGGCCGTCGGCGGGCAGCTCGACCGCGACGACGTTGAGCGGGTCGCCCGGCGGGTGCGGCCAGCCGTCCGCCGGACCCTCCGACTGCCGCTCGCCGGGCCCGCCGAGCTGCTCCAGCACCCGGAGCCGGGCGGCGCCGTGGCCCCGGGCGGTGAGCAGGGCGGCGACGGCGGCGGGGGTGCCGGCGTCGGCGCTGAGGACGAGCAGCCGGCGCCCGGGGTGCAGGGCGAGCGCGAGGGTCTCCAGCGGCCGGCCGACCAGGCTGACCACCTCGGTGGCCTCCAGCGGCCAGCCGAGCCGGGCGCAGGCGTAGGAGACGGAGGACGGGTGCGGCAGGATGCGCAGCCGGTCGGCGCCGACCGTCTCGGCGAGGGTGCGGCCGATGCCGTGGAACATCGGGTCGCCGCTGGCCAGTACGGCGACGCGGCGGCCGGCGTGCTCGGCGAGCAGTCCCGGCACGGCCGGGCGCAGCGGGGACGGCCACGGCACCCGGGCGGCGGTCACCTCGTCCTCGGGGAGCAGCGCGAGCTGCCGCGGGCCGCCGATCACCACCTCGGCGGCGCGCAGGGTGGCGCGCGAGGTACCGGCGAGGCCGGGCCAGCCGTCGGCCCCGATCCCGACGACGGAGATCGGCGGGGGCAGCTCGGGCACCGGGAGGCTCCTCGGGGGTCGGCGAAGGTGGCCGGGGCAGCCTACCTGGCGGTGGACGGCCGCGGGCGGGTCAGGGTGCGTGCGTCCGCCGGCCCGGGGCCGCCGCTCTCCGGACCGCCGCTCGCCGGACCGCCGCTCGCCGGACCGCCGCTCGCCGGGCCCGGTGTGCCACCCGGCGGGCCGTCAGCGCCGGAACCAGTCCCCGGAGGCGACCGGCGCCGGGCGGAGCCGCAACCGGGCGGCGACCGCCGGGCCGGCCAGGTAGACCCAGGCGTCCGCGGTCCGCCCGTCGGGCAGCCGGACGGGCAGCCGGCGTCGCACGTACTCGCCGGTCCCGTCGGCCCGGCAGTCCTCCAGCCGGTCGAGCGCCGTGAGCGCGGCGGCGTACGCACCGGGGCGGATCGCCACCAGCTCCCCGGTGATCCGCTGCTCCGGGTCGGGGTCCGGCACCGCGTACGGGTAGCCGGGCCCTGCGTGCAGCACCGCACCCTCCAGCACGGCCGGCCGCACGTCGGCGCACCGCCCGGCGAGGTGGACGGCCTGGTTGGCGCCGCCGGTGCGCAGCGTGCCGTAGACGAAGAAGGGCAGGGCGGTCACGGGACGCGGACCTCCGATGGCCGGTCGGGAGCGGGAGGGAGTCGTAGCCGGAGTCGTGGCGGGGGCGGGAACGGGGGGGGGAGCGGGGGCGGGGCCCCACGGTACGCCCGCCGCGCCGTGCTGTCGGACCGACCGGTCGGATCATCTGGTGATACCCACTGGCGCTCGCGGCGCTGATGCGCTGTCATGACGGGTGACCGCCAGCACCGTCCGAGGGGGACACCCATGACAGCTCCCGTTTCGCGCCCTTCGGGCACCCCCGTCGACGCCGTTTCGGGGAAGGCCGGGGCAGTGGCGGGCGGGCCGGTCCGGCTGGGCGGGGCGGTCTGGGCGGCGCTCGCCGTGGTGTACGTGGTCTGGGGGTCGACGTACCTGGCGATCCGCATCGCGCTGGAGACGATGCCCGGCTTCCTCTCCGCCGGGGCGCGTTTCGTGCTGGCCGGGCTGGTGCTGGCCGGCGTCCTCCTGGTCCGGGACGGCACGGCCGCACTCCGGGTGAACGCCCGGCAGCTGGGTTCGTCGGCGCTGGTCGGCGTGCTGCTGCTCACCGGCGGCAACGGGCTGGTGGTGCTCGGCGAGAACTACGTCTCCTCCGGGCTGGCCGCGCTGCTGGTCGCGGCGGTCCCGCTCTGGACGGTGCTGCTGACGGCGGCGGCCGGGAACCGGCCGAAGCCGGCCGAGCTGACCGGGGTGCTGCTCGGGCTGGTCGGCCTGGCGGTGCTCTCCGCGCCCGCGATCGGCGGGGACATCGCGCCGGTCGGCGTGGTCGCGGTCATCGGCGGCACCCTGACCTGGGCGGCCGGCTCGTTCGTCGCCAAGCGGCTCCCGATGCCGGGCAACGTCTTCGCGGCGAGCGCCTACCAGATGCTCGTGGGTGGGCTCGGCAACGTGCTGATCGGACTGGCGCGCGGTGAGCAGCACGGACTCGACCCGGCCGCCTTCTCCACGCGCTCCTGGCTCGCGCTCGGCTACCTGGTGCTGGTCGGCTCGCTGGTCGCGTTCACCGCGTACGCCTGGCTGCTGCAGTCCGCGCCGCTGACCCTGGTGGCCACCTACGCGTACGTGAACCCGGTGGTGGCGGTCGCACTGGGCTGGCTGGTCCTGGCTGAGCCGCTGACCGGCCCCACGCTGGCGGGCGGGGCGATCGTGGTCGTGGGCGTCTGTCTGGTGGTCAGTGTCAGCCGGGCGCCGCGGACGTCGGGCCGGGCGCCGTGGCGGCGTCCGTGGCGGCGGCCTTCCGGCGGCTGAGGGCCGGGCGGGCCGCCCGGTGGGCACGGCGCCCCGCAATCAACCACTGCAGATAGAGTGCTCTGCCTGGAGTGGTTGTTCCGTGTCCTCCTGAAGGAGAATCCGCGCCGTGGCCAAGAACCCCGCCCGCCGTGCCGCCCTCACCGATGCCGCCATCGACGTCCTGGCCCGCGAGGGCGCCCGGGGCCTCACCTTCCGCGCGGTCGACGTCCAGGCCGGCGTCCCGACCGGCACGGCGTCCAACTACTTCGCCAACCGCGACGACCTGCTCGACCACACGGCCCGGCAGATCCACCACCGCCTCGTCCCGGACCCGGCCGTCATCGCCGAACTGCTGAAGGCCCCGCGAGACCGCGCCCTGGTGACCGCCCTGATGCACGATCTGATGCGCCGGATCACCGCCGACCGGGCCGGCTACCTGGCCATGCTGGAGCTGCGCCTGGAGGCCACCCGCCGGCCCGGGCTGAGCGCCGCCCTCACCGGCACGATCCGGGACGAGCTGGAGGCCAACATCGCCTACCACCTGGCCGAGGGCCTGCCGGGCGACCGCGGGACCGTCGTCGCCCTCTACCTGGCGATGACCGGTCTGATCCTCGAACACCTCACGCTGCCCGAGGTGCTGGGCACGGACGGGCTCGGTCAGCTGATCGACTCGCTGGTCGAGCGGATCGTCCCGGCGGCCTGAGCCCGCCCGGGCCTCCGGCGCCCGGGCCTCCGGCGCCCGGGCACCGGGCCGGGGCTCTAGGGCCTCTCCCGGGACGCCGCCAGGACCGGCCGCAGCAGGCCCAGCACCTCGGTGAGGGCGCCGTCCTCGCTCACCAGCACGCCCATCGACCGCAGCCGCGCCAGGCTGTCCGCGTACGCGGGGTGGGCGGCCTGGGCCGGGCTGAGAACGGGGCGCACGGCCGTCGGTACGCCCAGCCCGAACGCCTCGCAGAGGATGCCGAGGGCCAGCGTGTCCGAGATCCCGGCGGCCCACTTGTTGACGGTGTTGAACGTCGCGGGCGCCACCGCTATCGCGTCCGGCGGCGGCAGCGGCTTCGGCTCGCCCGGCCTGCGCCAGGCCGAGCGCACCGGATACCCGGTCAGCTCGGCGAGCGCGGCCCCGTCGACGAGGGCGAGTGCGTCGGGCGTGGCGACGGCGCCGACCTCCCAGCCCTCGGCCTGGGCGGCGGCGATCAGCGCTGGCGCCTCGGGCGCGCGGCCCGAGGCGCAGACGACGACGTAGAGGAAGGGCACGGAGGGGCTCCCCGGGGTGGTGACGGCGGTGGTGACGGCGGTGGTGACGGCATTGGTGACGGCATTGGTGTCCGCGGATGGTGGTGCCGGTTCCCGGCCGACGGCTGCGCCGGCGGATCGCGGTCGGGCCCATCATCCCGGTCCCGGCCGGCCCGCCCAAGGCCCTGCCGGCAGGACCCCGACCGGAGCCCCCGCGATCCGCCCGCCCGCGGACGCGGGCTGCCGCGCTCAGACGGCCGGAGCGGCCCAGCCGACCAGCAGGGCGCTCAGCGCGACGCCCGGCCCGAGGCCGAGGACCAGCCCGCGCGCCCCGTCCGCCGGGGGCGCGGCGTGGGTGCGCGCGAGGACGGAGAAGATCGTCACGCCGCCCAGGTTGCCCTCCTCGGCGAGCACCCCCTTGGAGTGGCGCAGGAACTCCCCGTCGAGGCCGAGCAGGGCGCCGAGCCGGTCGAGGATCGCGGGGCCGCCCGGGTGCAGCACGCCGAAGTCCAGCTCCCGGCCGCCGTGCTCGTCCAGCCAGGCGAGCAGCGCCGGGCCCAGGTCGCTGACGGAGCGCAGCGAGGCACGGGTGGAGGCGAAGTGGTCGCCGCGCCCGTCGGTCAGCTTCCGGTACCGGTCGGTGGTCCCCGGGATGGTGTACTCGAAGGTGTGGTCGAGGCGGAGCCCGGGCGTGCGCTGCTCCCCGGTGACGACGGCCGCTGCCACCGCGTCGCCCCAGAGCGCCTTGTAGATCTGGTCCTCGATCGAGGTCTGGCTGTCCTGGTAGAGCGAGGAGAGCGACTCTGCGGCGACCACCAGGACGACCGCCCCGGGGTGCCGGGCCAGGTACTCCTCGGCCATGATCAGCACGTGCGCACCGCCCGCGCAGGCCAGCTGGGTGAGCGGCCGGCGGCTGATGTCGGGGCGTAGCCCGAGCCGCTGCTGCAACTCGACGTCCAGGCCCGGCACGCCGTCCCCGGTGGCACTGGTGACGATCACGCAGTCGACGTCGTCGGCCGCCACCCCGGCGTCCGCCATCGCCGCGGCCCCGGCTCGCTCGGCGGCGGCCAGCAGGTCGGCCATCACGGTGGTCTTGCGTTCGGCGGCGGTGCGGTCGGGGGAGGTGACCACCTCGTACGGCTGGAAGTACCGCCTGGTGCCGGGCAGATTGCCCAGGGCCATCCGGACGGTCTGCGCCTGGCGCGCCGAGTAGCCGGGGTTGCGGGCGAGGATGTCGTCCCGGATCCGCTCGGCCCGGACGACGTACGGGCCGACGACCAGGGCGGGACGGCTGAGGTAGGCGGTGGTAGGCATGGCACGCAGTCCTCGAGGCGGTCGGTGCCGCGCCCGGTCGGACACGGCAGCCGGTGCCGGTGCGGCGGCCGGACGCGTGCCGGTGCGCCGCCTCGCACCGTGCCGTCCTCGGCTGTCCCCGCCCGGACACAGACGCTCCCACGCTACCCGCCCGTCCCGCCCGCCCCGACCGGGCGAGGGCGCCGGTCCCGCATCCCGGGACGGGGGTTCCGGGGAGATCCCGCCGCCGGCCCCTACCGCTCGAACGGAGGCCGGCCGGTCCACCAGTTGCCGGGGGCGTCGGGGTCGCGGCTGGTCCAGAACTCGATGATGGCGCTGGTGAACTCGGCGGCGGAGAGCCGGCCGTCGCCGTCGCGGTCGAGCCGCCGGAAGGCCTCGTCGGCGTCGTCGCGGGAGAGCCCGGCGAAGTGGCCGCGCTGGAAGACGAAGAACTCGCCCGCGTCGACCGTCCCGCTCTTGCCGGTGTCGGCGACGGCGAGGAAGGCCCCGGCCAGCGCGCCCAGGCTGGCCTGTGCGGCCTCCGGGTCGTCGGCGAGCGACCTGGTCGAGGCCACGAACTGCTCGCGGGTGATCGCCTGGGTGTCGGCGGGCAGGTGGGCCAGGTGTAGGTCGTGCCAGATCGTCAGGTAGGCGCGGACGATCCAGGCCTCGGCCTCGGAGCCCTCCGGGTGTCCGAGCGACCGTGCCACCGAGTGGCCCATCAGCACGTGGTCCCGCTCGGTCAGCAGCCCGTCGCCGTCGGCGTCGAGGTGGTCGAAGCCGTGGTGGATCTTCGCCATGAGCAGGTCGTCCGACACAGGTGGCCCCTCGGGTTGGTGATCACTCCTGCTCGCACGCTAGTGCCTCCGGGGCGGGCCGCGCAGCCGAACGGCGGGGGAGCGGAACGCGTGCCCGGCGGGCGTCTCCCGCCTGCCCGTCCCGGCTCGCCCCCGCACGTCGCGGGCGCCCCCGCAGTACGCCGCGGCCGGGGCGGCACGGGCCGGCACGAGCGGCGAACGGGGGCGATGACAGCCGCGGCCGGGGCGGCGACAGGGGGCGGCAAGAGGGACGGCACGTCCCGAACTCTGAGACCGCCGCCGCCGTGGCTCGTGTGTTGATACGATCCGGGCGAGCCGCGACTGGCGCGCACGGATGGAATCGACCATCGGGAAGCGGCTCCGTGGAACGCCACGTCAAGTTGCCGAGCGCCTGGGCCGTCCGAACGCGTCACGAGGACACGAGGAGACCGCCTTGGCCGCCCAGCAGCCCCACACCACCGCGAGTGCCGTCGCCAACACCGCCTTCCGCAGCGCCCTGGACACCGTCCGCGAGGTCGAGCCGCGGATCGCCGCCGCCATCGGGCAGGAGATCGAGGACCAGCGTGCCTCGCTCAAGCTGATCGCCAGCGAGAACTACGCCTCCCCGGCCGTCCTGCTGGCCATGGGCAACTGGCTCAGCGACAAGTACGCCGAGGGCACCGCCGGCCGCCGCTTCTACGCCGGCTGCCGCAACGTCGACACCGTCGAGACCATCGCCGCCGAGCACGCCCGCGCCCTCTTCGGCGCCGACCACGCGTACGTCCAGCCGCACTCAGGCATCGACGCCAACCTGACCGCCTTCTGGGCCGTCCTCTCCCAGCGGGTCGAGAGCCCGGCGCTGGAGCGCGCCCGGGTGCGCAACGTCAACGACCTGACCGACCAGGACTGGGCCGAGCTGCGCCGGGAGCTGGGCAACCAGCGGATGCTCGGGATGTCCCTGGACACCGGCGGCCACCTCACCCACGGCTTCCGGCCCAACATCTCGGGCAAGATGTTCGACCAGCGCAGCTACGGCACCGACCCGGCCACCGGCCTGATCGACTACGACGCGCTGCGCGCCACCGCCAGGGAGTTCCGCCCGCTGATCCTGGTGGCCGGCTTCTCGGCGTACCCGCGGCTGGTCAACTTCCGCCGGATGCGCGAGATCGCGGACGAGGTCGGCGCGACCCTGATGGTCGACATGGCCCACTTCGCCGGCCTGGTCGCGGGCAAGGTGCTCACCGGCGACCACGACCCGGTGCCGCACGCCCAGATCGTCACCACGACCACCCACAAGTCCCTGCGCGGCCCGCGCGGCGGCATGGTGCTCTGTGCCGCCGAGCTGGCCGAGCACGTCGACCGCGGCTGCCCGCTGGTGCTCGGCGGCCCGCTCTCGCACGTGATGGCCGCCAAGGCCGTCGCCTTCGCGGAGGCCCGCCGCCCGGAGTTCCGCGCCTACGCCCAGCAGGTGGTCGACAACGCCCGGGCGCTCGCCGAGGGCCTGCTGCGGCGCGGTGGCAAGCTGGTCACCGGCGGTACCGACAACCACCTCGTGCTCGCCGACGTCACCGGCTACGGCCTGACCGGCCGCCAGGCCGAGGCCGCGCTGCTGGACTCCGGCATCGTCACCAACCGCAACTCCGTCCCGCAGGACCCGAACGGCGCCTGGTACACCTCCGGCGTCCGGTTCGGCACGCCGGCGCTCACGACCCGCGGCCTCGGTACCGCGGAGATGGACGAGGTCGCCGCCCTGGTCGACACCGTCCTGCGCGGCACCACCCCGGTCACCACCGCCGCGGGGGCCCCGTCCAAGGCCCAGTACACCCTGGACGCCGCCCTGAGCGAGGGCGTCGCCAAGCGCGCCGCCGACCTGCTGTCCGGCTTCCCGCTCTACCCGGGCGTCGACCTGGTCTGACGCCGGTCGCCGCCGGAGGTCGAGGGCACGGGCCCGTCGAGCTCCGGCGGCCCCGACCGCCTCCGTACCGCAGGAATCGTCCTGCAGGAACACCTCCGGGCCGTGCCGGCCCGGAGGCCCGGCGGGCGGCCGACGGCGGCGTCCACGTCGGCCGCGCCACCGGCCGCGACGGTGGCCAGCGCCCGCTCGGTGGCCGGACCCGGCACCGTGATCGAGCCGGTGTCCAGCGAGGGGCGCCGGCGCCCGCCGATGTACCGGTCGCCGTGCTCCCCGTACGGGACGCCGTCGCCCGTGCGCCGGTGGTCGGTGTGCTGCGGCACCGGTTGGTCCTTCCGTGTGATCGGCGGTTCCCCTGACACCGCCGGTCACACCGGTCGAGGACGGCCGGGCAGGCGTGCGCACGAGCCGGATCCGGCGGCCCGCCCGGCCGGAAGCCGCTCCCGCCGCCTGTGCGGGCGGCTCGTCGGTCTACGGGGGCGCCACGCACGGCGGTCGGCGGGCGACGGGTGCGAATTCCCCGTCGTGCCCCTTCGTTTCCATGCCGCCCTTCGCCTCTTCCCGGCGGATTGACGGGTCGCGGCCGATTCCTTGTGCAAAAGCTCCTCAACTCCGGCCGCCTGAGGGTAGATTGCAGCGCACTCGGGCCTTCGGCGGTGGTGCCGGTGGCGAGTCCGGGCGGTTTCTCGCCGTGCCGGTCCGCCGGCTCCTCCGGATGATGGGTGGGAGACCGTTCGCGGTCCGGGACCCCCCGTCCCGAGTCCAGGGACCGTCCCCTCGGTCGTCCGTACCGTGTAAGGAGCTACCTCGTGACAGACGCCGTCTTGCGCACCGAGCAGCACCGGCCCGCCGAGCCCGCCGTGCTCGATGACGTCCCCGGCTGGTTCTGGGACCACGACCGCCACCTGTTCGAGTGGTTCCTCACCCGGCAGGAGAAGGCCGGGGTGACCGGCGACCTGCTGGAGATGGGCGCCTACCTGGGCCGCAGCGCCATCGTCATCGGTAGCCACCTGCAGCCGTCCGAGACTTTCACCGTCTGTGACCTGTTCGACTCGGACGCCCCGGACGACGAGAACGCCGCCGAGATGGAGATGTCCTACCGCAGGACGCTGACCAGGTCCGCGTTCGAGGAGAACTACCTCGCCTTCCACGACGCGCTACCCGAGATCATCCAGGCGCCGACCTCGACCCTGGCCGGCGGCCGGATCCCGGCCGGCGCCTTCCGCTTCATCCACATCGACGCCTCGCACCTGTACGAGCACGTGGTGGGCGACCTGCAGGTGGCCCGGGTGGCACTGCAGCCCGAGGGCGTGGTGGTCCTGGACGACTACCGGTCGGCGCACACGCCCGGCGTCGCCGCCGCCACCTGGGAGGCCGTGTTCAACCACGGCCTGAAGCCGATAGTGCTGACCGAGGGCAAGTTCTACGGCACCTGGGGCGACCCCGAGCCGGCCCAGCGCGACCTGCTGGACCGGGTGGACCTGTCCGAGGACTGCGACCTCACGGTGGAGCTGCTGAACGGCCGGCGCCTGGTGCGCATCGGCAACCACCCGCTGCGGATCGCCCCGTTCCGACCCTCCCGCCACCACGAGCGGCTGGCCGCGGAGGCCGCCCGCCGCGAGGCCGAGCAGGCGGCGGAGGAGGAGCTGCGGGCGCAGCGCGCGGCCGCGGCCGACCTCGACGCCCGCCGCGCCCGCGCGGCCGAGCGCCGGCGCCCGGTCAACGTCGCCAAGCGCGTCGCCGGCGACCTCCTGCCCCCCGTGGTCACCTCCGCCATCCGCCGCGCCCGCCGCGGCTGACCGCCTCGACGCCCGACCCCTTCCGGCCGCGGTGATCCGCTGAATCACGGCATACCGCATCACCGCATCGCCGGATCGCGTCCGCCGCCCGCCTCACCGGCGGTGCGCCCGGGAGCCGCGTGGGCCCGAGCCACGCGGCTCCCGCCGTTCCCGCCCCCGGCTCACGCCGCCGGTCGCGTCCCCGCCGGCCGTACCGCCGACCCCGCAGCCGCCCGACCGTCCCGGCGCCGAGGGCACCCCTCCCACCACCGGAGCGCCGGTCGGGCCGACTCGACCGGCGCTCCGAAGACCTGTCGGGCCTGCGCACCTCCCGGGACATCGACACGGGCGGCAGGCGGTTCGGCCGTAGGGGTCGCCACGCGGCCCGGTGAGGATGCGTCCCGGCAAAGGGGAGAGGGGTGTGCCGAGCTCGATGCCCGGTACACCCCTCTCCCCCTACCGGGAGTCCGCTCAGACGTGCGACGTCTCGCCGGCCTGGTGGGGCAGGCGGGTGACGATGCTGTCGGCGTCCGCTTCCTCGGCGGCGAGTTCGGCCTTGACGGCGGCGAGGGACGGGTTGGCCCAGGCGCTCGCGACGCCCCACTGGTAGAAGGCCAGCCCGATCGCCGCGACGATCAGCAGGTCCCAGCCCTCCGGCAGGTAGCCGTGGCCGCCGAAGTCGGCGGAGCCGGCCCAGGAGACGGCGGCCATCACGAACAGGTAGGCGACCATCCAGGCGCCCGCCTTGAGGTGCGGCTTCAGCTCGGCAAAGGGCTTGCGCAGCTCGTACCAGGCCCAGATGGGCAGGCCGGCCGCCATCAGCAGGATGACCTTGCCGGTCAGCGGCCAGCGGGCCCAGTAGAGCACCAGCGAGCCGAAGACCATGGCGACCGGGGCGATCACCGGCATGGCGCGCAGGCGGACCGGGCGCGGCAGCTCGGGGGCCAGCCGGCGCAGCGCCATGACGGCGACCGGGCCGGTGATGTACGAGATCACGGTGGCCACCGAGACGATCTCGGCGAGCGAGCCCCAGCCGCGGAAGACCGCGAGGAAGAGGAAGGCGATCAGCAGGTTGAGCAGCAGGGCCGGGCGCGGGATGCCGGTCTTCGGGTCCACCCGGCCGAACAGGCCCGGCAGGTGACCGTTCTCCTGCACGCCGTGGATCATGCGCGAGGTGGTGGCGGCGTAGATCATGCCGGTGCCGCTGGGGGAGACGAAGGCGTCCGCGTAGAGCAGCAGCGCCAGCCAGTTCAGGCCCCAGGCGATGGAGAGGTCGGCCAGCGGGGAGGTGTAGCCGAGCGAGCCCCAGCCGCCGGAGAGGTCCGCGGCCGGGATGGCACCCAGGAAGGCGACCTGCAGCGCGACGTAGATCACCAGGGCGATCAGGATCGAGCCGATCACGGCCTTGGGCAGCGACTTGCCGGGGTTGCGCGCCTCGGCGGCCAGGTTCAATGGGGACTGGAAGCCGTTGAAGGCCCAGACGATGCCGGAGACGGCGACCGCCGTGAAGACCGCGCTCCAGCCGTTCGGCGCGAAGCCGCCGTGGTCGGTGAAGTGGGCGGTGTCGAAGTGGGCGAGCAGCAGCGCGCCCGCCGTCAGCGTCGGCACGACGACCTTGAACACGGTGATCGCGGTGTTGGTCTTGGCGAACAGCGTGATCGCGAACCAGTTCAGCGCGAAGTAGCCGACCAGCAGCACACTGGCCAGGGCCACGCCGCTGACGGACAGCTCCTCCCCGTCGAACAGGCCCTTGGCCCAGCCGAAGTCCCAGGAGCTCATGTACTGGACCGAGGCGGTCGCCTCGCCGGGGATCACCGAGACGATCGCGATCCAGTTGGCCCAGGCGGCCAGGTACCCCGCCAGCGACCCGTGCGAGTACTGGCCGTACCGGACCATCCCGCCGGCCTTGGGGAACATCGAGCCGAGCTCGCTGTAGGTCAGCGCGATGGTGAGCGCGACCGCGGCCCCGATCACCCACGCGACGATCGACGCGGGGCCGGCCAGTCTGGCCGCGCGCTCGGCTCCGAACAGCCAGCCCGACCCGATGATCGAGCCGAGCCCGACCGCGGTCAGGCTGATGGTGCCGAGCGAACGTCGGTAGTTCTGATGGGAGGCCGTCGATGCCGTCGTCGAATCGGGCGCGCTCAACGAATCGGTCCTCTCTCTCGTCGGGGCCAGGGCAAACGCAGAGCAGACTATGGTGCCAAATCGGGCGAAAGCCTCAGGTGAAGCTCAGATCGTTCGATCGTTGCCATCTCGTGTCCGACTATCGGAGTTCGGTGCCCGCAGGTCCGGGGCGTGACGGCGCGGGGGGCGGCGGTGCGGGGGCCGGGCGGAGAGCGGCGTACGCCCGGCGCACGGCCGCGTGTCGCACGGCCGCGTGTCGCAGGGCCGGGGCGAGGCCGGGGCCCGCGGTCGGGACGGATCGCGGTGCGGAGGCAGTGCCCCGCCGCCATTCCCCCACCGTGGAGCCGCGAAAGCAGGCGGTAAAGCGGGCCGGCAAAGCGGGCGGCAAGCAGGCGGCAAAGAGAAATTCCCCGTGGGATCTCTTTCGAGTTCCCACGGGGAATCGCCGGTGTCCGAGGGGGGACTTGAACCCCCACGCCCGATAAAGGGCACTAGCACCTCAAGCTAGCGCGTCTGCCATTCCGCCACCCGGACGGGGTGTGTGCTTCGGGGGCTTTTCTCTCGCCCCCTCGGCGACAGAGAGAACATTACCAGGGTTCTGGAGTGCTTCTCACCTGCGTTTCCCCGGTGGGGATCGCGCAGGTGGCCGGGACGGGTCGATGATCTGAGCGAAGCGGTGGTTTCGGGGGCGGGAAGCGGTCGGGTTGGGAGGGGGGAGCGATCGGAATCGGTCGGGAGCGATCCGACACGGGCAAGTTGTCGACGGTGCCCCGGACCCCCCGGTGGCTCTCCTAGCCTCTGTGGACCGAGGGCGCCATGAGCGGAACGCCTGATTCCCGGGGTCGCGGACGAAGGGCGGCTGGACGTGGAGCTGGAGCAGATCGGCGGGGCGGCGCAGGCCGGGCCGAGACGGGTCGGGACCGGGCCGGTCGAGGGGGTGTGGCGGTTCGCGGTGCCGGCCGCCGAGGCCTCCGTGCCGCGGACCAGGCACGCGGTGCGGGACCGGCTGCTGGCCCAGGGGATGGCCGGGGTGCGCTACCAGGAGCTGGTGGACGACGTGCTGCTGATCGTCTCCGAGCTGGTCGGCAACGCCGTGACCCACGCCGCGGAGCTCTCCCCGGAGGTGACCACCGAGCTGGCGGTGCGGGGCGGCTGGGTGCGGGTCTCGGTCGAGGACGGCGACCCGTACCGGCCGAAGGCGCTGGAGAGCGACACCGGGCGGACCGGTGGGCGGGGGCTGCTGCTGGTGAAGAGCGTGACGCTGCAGGCCGGGGGGATCTGCGACGTCGAGCGCACGGGGGAGGGCGGCAAGGTCATCTGGGCCTCGCTGCCCATCCCCCGGCAGGACGCGGACCGGCCCGGGGCCGGGTGAGCGCCCGAGAGCCGGGTGACCGCCCGAGGCCGACCGTCCGGACCGGAGCCGAAGTGGCCGGACGCCGCTCGGGCGCCTACCAGTCGCGCCCGGCGATCTCGCGGATCCCGGGCAGCGCCGCCTCGAAGACCGTCCGGAACCAGACCGAGAACGGCCGCTCCTCCTCCAGCTCGCGCAGCTCCTGCGCGGTCACGAAGGCGAAGTCGTCCACCTCCTCCGGGTTCGGCCGCACCGGCGCGGTGACCAGCCCGACGAACAGGTGGTTCCACTCCCGCTCGATCAGGCCCGAGGCCTCGTCCGGCAGGTCGTAGCGGACCGTCCCCGCCTCGCAGAGCAGCGCCGGGGCGACGCCCAGCTCCTCGGCGGTGCGCCGGGCGGCGGCGACGAACGGCTGCTCGTCGGGGTACGGGTGGCCACAGCAGGTGTTCGACCAGACGCCGGGGGAGTGGTACTTGCCCAGCGCGCGGCGCTGCAGCAGCAGGCGGCCCTGGCGGTCGAAGAGGAACACCGAGAACGCCCGGTGCAGCCGGCCCGGCTGCTGGTGGGCCCAGAGCTTCTCCGCGGTGCCGATGGTCACGCCCTCGTCGTCGACGAGCTCCAGCAGGATCTCCGGCCCGGCGGCCCCCGTCCCGGCCGCGGCAGTCGGGTCGGCCGTCACGTCGGTCTCCACGTCGAGACCGGTGTCGATCTCGGAGGTGAAGTGCGTCGGGCTGGTCGGCAGACTCTGGGGCATGAGGCCTCTTTCGGGGGCAAAGGGAGCACCGGTGGCGTCGTGCTCCAGTCTGCCGTACGGGTGGCGGTGCACAGGGGTCCCACGCACAACCGGGCCGATCATGACCGAACCCGGTCCGATCCCGTCCCCGGAACGGGCAACGGATTAGCAGAACCGTTCGGGTCCCGTTCGGCCGGCGTTCGATCCGATGGTGCACGCACGGCGAAACCGACACCTCGGCGGCACTCCTCCTCCACAACCCCCGCCGCCCCGGCCCGGTGCGGCCGCCGCCCGTCCGAGGCCCGGCGTCCGCCGGGCCCCGGCCCCGTTCGGGCTGGTCGCCACGGTCGCCTACCATCACATACGACGCGGTGCCCGCATCCCCGGCGGCACCGGCGCGCCACCCGCGCGCCGGCGGCAGCGCACCCATCGACGGGTGGACGGCGGCAGCGCACCCACCGAGGGACCGCACGGACCGGACGGACCGACGGACCAGCGGACACGACGGATCAACGGATCACCAGAGCACGACGGATCAGGAGACCCCCGCATGATCGGCCTCGTCCTGGCAGCCGGCGCCGGCCGCCGACTGCGCCCGTACACCGACACCCTGCCCAAGGCGCTGGTGCCGGTCGACGGGGAGCGGACCGTCCTGGACCTCACCCTCGGCAACTTCGCCGAGGTCGGCCTGCGCGAGGCGGCGATCGTCGTCGGCTACCGCAAGGAGGCGGTGTACGACCGCAAGGCGGCGCTGGAGCGGAAGTACGGCGTCAAGCTCACCCTGGTGGAGAACGACAAGGCCGAGGAGTGGAACAACGCCTACTCCCTCTGGTGCGCCCGGGAGCTCTTCACCGAGGGCCTGCTGCTCGCCAACGGCGACACCGTCCACCCGGCCTCCGTCCAGCGGACCATGCTGGAGGGCAACGCCCGGCTCACCGCGAGCGGTGACGCCCCCGGCATCCTGCTCGCCCTCGACACGGTGAAGAAGCTCGCCGACGAGGAGATGAAGGTCGTCGTCGACCCCGCCGCCGGCATGCGCCGCATCACCAAGCTGATGGACCCGGCCGAGGCCACCGGCGAGTACATCGGCGTCACCGTGATCAACCCGGCCGCCGCCGCCGACCTCACCGACGCGCTGCGCACCACCTACGAGCGCGACCCGCAGCTGTACTACGAGGACGGCTACCAGGAGATGGTCGACCGCGGCCTGCGGATCGACGTGCAGCCGATCGGTGAGGTGTCCTGGGTCGAGGTCGACAACCACGACGACCTGGCCAAGGCGCGGGAGATCGCGTGCCAGTACTGACCCGGCTGGTGCCGTCGCCGGTCTTCGTGGAGATCCGCTCGGGCGCGCTGGACGCGCTCGGCGGCATCCTCGCCGACCAGCGGCTCTCCGCCTCGGGCCGGATCGCGGTGGCGATCAGCAACGGCTCGGGCGCGGTGCTGCGCGCGCGGCTGGAGCCGGCCCTGCCCGGTGCCGACTGGTACAACGTGGACGACGGCAGCCTGGACAGCGCGGTCCGGCTGGCGGAGGCGATGCGCGGCGGGCACTACGACGCGATCGTCGGCCTCGGTGGCGGCAAGATCATCGACGCCGCCAAGTACGCCGCCGCCCGGGTCGGGCTGCCGCTGGTCGCGGTCGCCACCAACCTCGCCCACGACGGCATCTGCTCGCCCGTCTCCACCCTCGACAACGACGCCGGCCGGGGCTCCTACGGGGTGCCCAGCCCGATCGGGATCGTGGTGGACCTGGACGTGATCCGGCAGGCCCCGCCGCGCTTCGTGGCGGCCGGGATCGGCGACGTCATCTCCAACATCTCGGCCTGCGCCGACTGGGAGCTGTCGCAGGCCCGGACCGGTGAACCGGTGGACGGACTGGCCGTCGCGATGGCCCGCTCGGCCGGCGAGAACCTGCTGCGCCACCCAGGAGACCTCCAGGACCAGGACCTCCTTACTGCGCTCGCGGAAGCCCTGGTACTGTCCGGCATCGCGATGAACATCGCGGGCAGCACCCGGCCCTCCTCGGGCGCCTGCCACGAGATCTCGCATGCCCTGGACGTGCTGTATCCCAAGCGGTCCGCCCAGCACGGCGAGCAGGTCGGCCTCGGGGCCGCCTTCGCCAGCTTCCTGCGGGGCGAGCGCGAGCTGACCGGTCTGATCGTGGAGCGCCTGGCGCGCCACGGCCTGCCGGTGACCGCTGCTCAGATCGGCTTCACCGAGGCGGAGTTCACCGAAGCGGTGCACTACGCTCCGAACACCCGTCCGGGCCGCTTCACCATCCTCGAGCACCTCGACCTCTCCCCTTCAGCCATCAGGGACGCGTACGCCGACTATGTCCAAGCCGTCAACAGCTGACCCCGCCACGAAGGGCTCTCCCCCGGCCCCGGTGGACCTCACCCGCCGCCCCTCCGTCGAGGAGCTGCGCGCGGTGATCCACCCGGAGGGCATGCTCCAGCGCCGCAGCGCGGAGCACTGGGCCGGCCGCCTCTACATGCGGAAGATCTCGCTGCGGATCACCCGCGTGCTCTCCACCATGACGGCGATCACGCCCAACGGCCTGACCTACCTGATGATGTTCACCGGCATCCTGGCCGGTGCCGCACTCGTCGTCCCGGGCCTCGTCGGCGCCGTCCTCGGCGCCCTGCTCATCCAGGTCTACCTGCTCCTCGACTGCGTCGACGGCGAGGTCGCCCGCTGGCGGCGGCAGACCTCGCTCACCGGTGTCTACCTGGACCGGGTCGGCCACTACATGTCCGAGGCGGCCCTGCTCACCGGCCTCGGCCTGCGCGCCACCGACCTGCTGCACCGCGAGGGCGGCGGCTCGCACTGGGAGTGGGCGTTCCTCGGCACCCTGGCCGCGCTCGGCGCGATCCTGATCAAGTCCGAGACGGACCTGGTGGACGTGGCCCGCGCCCGCAGCGGCATGACCGCGGTCGAGGACAGCGCCTCGGTGCCGCGCTCTGCCGGCGTCGCCAAGGCCCGCCGGGCGGCCTCCGTCCTCAAGTTCCACCGGCTGGTGGGCGCGGTCGAGGCCTCGCTGTTCATCCTCGCCGCGGGCGTCGCGGACGCCGTGCACGGCGGGCTGTTCTTCACCCGGCTGGCGGTGGTCGTCCTGGCCGCGATCGCCATGCTGCAGACCGTGCTCCACCTGCTGAGCATCGTCCTGTCGAGCAGGCTGCGGTGAGCGCCGTGCAGACCGGGGCCGACACCTTCCGGCTCGGCGCGGTCATCATCACCATGGGCAACCGGCCGGAGGAGCTCAACGCCCTGATCGCCTCGGTCCGCGCCCAGGAGGGCCCGCGGATCGAGCTGGCCGTGGTCGCCAACGGCGCCCCGCTGCCGCCCCTGCCCGCCGACGTGCGCAGCGTCGAGCTGCCGGAGAACCTCGGCATCCCGGGCGGGCGCAACGTCGGCATCGAGCTGTTCGGCAAGGACGGCCGGGACGTCGACGCCGTGCTCTTCCTGGACGACGACGGCCTGCTGCCGGGCACCGACTCGGCCCGGCTGCTGCGCGAGGCCTTCACGGCCGACCCGCGGCTGGGCATCGTCAGCTTCCGCATCGCCGATCCCGAGACCGGCGTCACCCAGCGCCGGCACGTCCCCCGGCTGCGGGCGAGCGACCCGCTGCGCTCGTCCCGGGTGACCACCTTCCTGGGTGGTGCGAGCGCGGTGCGCTGCACGGTGTTCGAGCAGGCCGGACAGCTGCCCGCCGAGTTCTTCTACGCGCACGAGGAGACCGACCTCGCGTGGCGCGCGGCGGACGCCGGCTGGGCCATCGACTACCGGGCCGACGTGGTGCTCCACCACCCGGCGACCTCGCCCGCCCGGCACGCCGCGTACTTCCACAACGTGGCCCGGAACAGGGTCTGGCTCGCCCGGCGGAACCTTCCGGCCGTGTTGGTGCCTCTCTACTTGGGAACCTGGTTCCTGCTCACGCTGGCCCGCCGCCCCTCCGGGGAGGCACTGAAGGCCTGGTGGGGCGGGTTCCGGGCGGGCTGGCGCGAACCCTGCGGTGAGCGGCGGCCCATGCGATGGCGTACCGTTTGGCAACTGACCAGGCTGGGCCGACCGCCGGTCGTCTGATCCGTCGGACGACCGAAGCGACGGCCTGCCACTGCGTCGCGAGCCGCAGGGCAGGCCGATCGCACCGGCCGGTGGACCAGCACCGGCCGCAACCCCCGTGATCCGAGTGGATCCCCATCGGCGAAAGGCCGGCGGACCCCCGCCGACCGGCCCGCCCCGACCCGATCCCGCGCGAAGGACGAATGTGTCGACAGTGAGTGAACCCGTCAGCCTCTCAGCCCCGAGGGGGGCGGACGCAGGCCTGACCCCCAAGCAGCTTGCGGACAAGTACGGCCTGGCGGTCAGTGGCAGACGACCCGGCCTGGTCGCCTACACCAAGCAGCTCTGGGCCCGCCGGCACTTCATCTGGGCCTTCGCCACCGCCCGCCTGGTGGCCCAGTACACCGACGCCAAGCTCGGCCAGCTCTGGCAGGTCGTGACCCCGCTGCTGAACTGCGCGGTCTTCTACCTCGTCTTCGGTGTGATCCTGAAGAACAAGGACGGGTTCCCCGAGGGCACCTACACCGCCTGGCTCTGCATCGGCGTCTTCGTCTTCCAGTTCACCCAGAACGCCGTGCAGTCCGGCACCCGGGCGATCTCCGACAACCTCGGGCTGATCCGCGCCCTGCACTTCCCCCGGGCCTCGCTGCCGATCGCCTTCACCGTGATCCAGCTCCAGCAGCTGCTGATCTCGATGGTCGTCCTGGTCGGCGTCGTGCTGGCGAGCGGCATCGCGCCGGGCCGCACCTGGGTCCTGGTGGTGCCGGCGCTGCTCCTGCAGTCGATGTTCAACACCGGCATCGCCCTGGTGATGGCCCGGATCGGCTCCAAGACCAGCGACATCTCCCAGCTGATTCCGTTCGCGATGCGGGCCTGGATGTTCCTGTCCGGCGTGATGTTCAGCATCCAGGACAAGATCAACGGCTGGCCGCCGTTCTGGCAGAAGGTGATGCAGCTCAACCCGGCCTCGGTCTACATGGACCTGGTCCGGCACGCGCTGGCCCCCGTCATCTACAACAAGCACGTCGCCCAGCACCAGGAGTTCCCGGCGCACCAGTGGAAGTTCGGCATCGCCTGGGCGGTCGGGATGTTCGTCATCGGATACGTCTTCTTCTGGAAGGCCGAGGAGGAGTACGGCCGTGGCTGACACCGATCTGCGCAAGGGCCTGAGCGTCCCGGACGCCGACGTCGCGCGCGAGCCCACCGTGGTGGTCGACGACGTGCACATCGTCTACAAGGTGCACGGCGCCGGTTCCGGCAAGGGCAGCGCCACCTCCGCGATGAGCCGCATCATCAGCCGCAAGCGCGCCGCCGGCGTGCGCGAGGTGCACGCGGTCAAGGGGATCAGCTTCACCGCCTACAAGGGTGAGGCGATCGGCCTGATCGGCTCCAACGGCTCGGGCAAGTCGACCATGCTCGCGGCCATCGCGGGCCTGCTGCCGACCGAGCGCGGCGCCATCTACACCAACGGCCAGCCCTCGCTGCTGGGCGTCAACGCGGCGCTCATGAACGAGCTCACCGGTGAGCGCAACGTGGTGCTCGGCTGCCTGGCGATGGGGATGACCCCGGCCCAGGTGAGGGCGCGCTACCAGGAGATCGTCGACTTCTCCGGCATCAACGACAAGGGCGACTTCATCTCCCTGCCGATGCGCACCTACTCCTCCGGCATGGGCGCCCGTCTGCGGTTCTCCATCGCGGCGGCGAAGACCCACGACGTGCTGCTGATCGACGAGGCGCTGGCCACCGGCGACCAGTCGTTCCAGCAGCGCAGCAAGGCCCGGATCGACGAGCTGCGCAAGTCCGCCGGTACGGTCTTCCTGGTCAGCCACGACAACGCCTCGATCCGCGAGGTCTGCGAGCGGACCATCTGGATCGAGGCCGGCGAGCTGGTCATGGACGGCCCGACCGAGGAGGTCGTCGGCCGGTACGAGCGCGGCGAGCGCCCGTAGCGCCGCCCGGCCCGCATGCAGGGGCCGGTGACCGGGACACCCCCGGTCACCGGCCCCTGCGGCGTTCCCGGGCCCGACCGGGGCGCCAGGCGGGCGTTCGGGCGCCGCCGGTGGTCGCCCGGGTGGCCCGCCGCTGCCCGGGTGAGCGCCCCGTGCGCCGGGCGGGGCGCCCTTCTCCGGCGCGGCCGGTGGTGTCAGGCTGTAGGCGCGGGGGTGGTGTGTCGCACGGGACTCCCGGTATCGGACGCGTGTCCGACTCGGGCCGGGCGTGCGGAGCGGTGTAGAACGGGGGAGTGACTGCAGTGTCGGCTTCGGCCCAGCCCAGTAGTGAGCCAGCGGACCGTTCGACGGGGGTGACGCTGGACAAGGCGAACGCGGAGAACTTCCCGGTCGCCCCGTTCTTCCTGCCCGCCGCCTGGCGGGGCGACCTGATGGCCGTCTACGGCTTCGCCCGGCTGGTGGACGACGCCGGCGACGGCGACCTCGCCGATCCGGCCGGCGCCGCCCGGCTGCTCGGGGTCGCCGAACGGCCCCCCGCCACCCCTTCGGCCCAGAGCGGCCCGCCCACTCCGGCGGAGACCGCCTTCCGGCTCGCGCTGCTCGACGGGCTGGAGCAGGACCTCGACCGGGTCTTCGAGTCCGCCCTGCACCCCGCGGCCGCCGAGGCCCCCCGCCACCCGCTGCTGCGGGCTCTCGTCCCCGTGGTGGACCGGCACGGCCTGACCCCGGAGCCGTTCCGCCGGCTGATCGAGGCCAACCGGGTGGACCAGACCACCACCCGCTACGCCACCTACGACGACCTGATCGGCTACTGCACGCTCTCCGCCGACCCGGTCGGCCGCCTCGTCCTGGCCATCGCCGGCGTCTCCACCCCCGAGCGGATCGAGCTCTCGGACGCCGTCTGCAGCGCCCTCCAGGTGGTCGAACACCTCCAGGACGTCGCGGAGGACCTCTCCCACGGCCGGATCTACCTGCCGGCCGAGGACCTCGACCGGTTCGGCGTCACCGAGGCCGAGCTCGCCGCGCCGACCGCCGGCGGCGCGGTCCGCGAGCTGATCGCCTTCGAGGCCGACCGGGCCCGCACCCTGCTCGACCGCGGCGCGCCGTTGGTAGGTACGGTTCGGGGGAGGCTTCGACTGCTCCTGGCGGGATTCACCGCCGGGGGGTACGCGGCCCTGGCGGCCATCGAGGACGCCGGGTACGACGTGCTCGCCCAGCAGGCGAAGCCGGACAAGCGCCGCCTCGCAGCGAAGGCGGCGGCCATCTTCGCGAAGGGAAGGTGAACGCCCGAGTGGCGGCATCACCACTGGCGTCGGCGCAGGTCATGGCGGCGTACCGGTACTGCGAGGCAGTCACCGGACTGCAGGCCCGCAACTTCAGCTACGGCATCCGTCTGCTGCCGGAGCCGAAGCGGCTGGCCATGTCGGCCCTGTACGCCCTGGCCCGCCGGGTCGACGACATCGGCGACGGGGACCTCCCCGACGACCGCAAGGCCGAGGCGCTGCTGCGCACCCGCGAGCTGCTGGACGAGATCCGGGCCGGCGTGGTCGCCGAGGACGACACCGACCCGATCAAGGTCGCCCTGGCCGACGCCGCCCGGCGGTTCCCGATCCCGCTCGGCGGTTTCGACGAGCTGATCGACGGCGTCGAGATGGACCTCAAGGGCGCCGAGTACCAGACGTACGAGGAGCTCAAGGTCTACTGCCGCTGCGTCGCGGGCGCGATCGGCCGGCTCTCGCTCGGCGTCTACGGCTGCGACGACCCGGAGCGCGGCGCGGACTACGCCGACACCCTGGGCCTGGCGCTGCAGCTCACCAACATCCTGCGCGACCTGCGCGAGGACGCCCTGAACGGCCGCACGTACCTGCCCGCCGAGGACCTCGTGAGGTTCGGCTGCCAGCAGGGCTTCGCGCTGTCCCGGCCCCCGGCCGGAGCGGACTTCGCCGGTCTGGTGGCGTTCGAGGCCGCCCGGGCCCAGGCCGCCTTCGAGGAGGGCCTGCGGCTGCTGCCGATGCTCGACCGCCGCAGCCGCGCCTGCACCGCGGCGATGGCCGGCATCTACCACCGGCTGCTCGGCCGGATCGCCGCCGACCCGGAGTCGGTGCTGCGCGGCCGGGTCTCGCTGCCGGGCTGGGAGAAGGCGTACGTGGCGCTTTCCGGGCTCGCCGGGGGGCGTTCTTGATTCTTGCCGCAGTTCTGTCACGCTGTGTCAGCGGGGAATCACTGATGGGTGGAACCGTGTTGTCCACCGTGTTGGGCACGACCGTGCCGGGCGCGGCCGCCTCGGCCACGACCGTGTCGACCACGAGTGCCCCGGCCGCCGTCCGGCCGGGTGCCGGATGCGAGGGGGAGGGCCGATGACCGGGCGAGCCGATGCCGCGCGCCCGGCCGCCGTGGTCGTCGGCGGCGGCCTCGCGGGCATCACCGCCGCGCTGCGGCTGGCCGAGGCCGACCACCGGGTCACCCTGGTCGAGGGGCGCCCCCGGCTGGGCGGCCTGGCCTTCTCGTTCCAGCGCGGCGAGCTGACCGTCGACAACGGCCAGCACGTCTACCTGCGCTGCTGCACCGCCTACCGCGGACTGCTGGACCGCCTCGGCGCGAGCCGCCTGGTCCACCTCCAGGACCGGCTGGACGTGCCGGTGCTCGGCGTCTCCGGCCCCGAGGGCGCCCCCGAGCGCACCCTGGGCCGGCTGCGCCGGGCCGGCCTGCCCGTCCCGCTCCACCTGGCCGGCAGCCTGGCCCGCTACCCCCACCTGGGCCCGGCCGACCGCGCCCGGGTGGTCCGCGGCGCGCTCGCGCTGCAGGGCCTGGACCTCGCCGACCCGGCCCTGGACGCCGTCTCCTTCGGTGCCTGGCTGCGCGGCAACGGGCAGAACGACCGGACCGTCGCCGCCCTCTGGGACCTCGTCGGCGTCGCCACCCTGAACGCCCGGGCCGACCAGGTGTCGCTGGCGCTGGCCGCGATGGTGTTCAAGACCGGTCTGCTCTCCGATCCGGGCGCCTCCGACATCGGGATGGCGGCCGTCCCGCTCGGCCGGATCCACCACGATCGGGCGCTCGCCGAGCTCGAGCGCGCCGGCGTCACGGTGCTGCTGCGCGCCCGGGCCGCCGAGCTCAAGCCCGCCTCGCCGCAGCACGCCGTCCGGCTGGAGGGCGGCGAGCTGCTCGCCGCCGACACCGTGGTGCTGGCCGGTGCCCAGGACACCGCCGCCGCACTGCTGCCTCCGGACGCCGTTCCCGGGCAGGACCGGCTGGCCGGCTTCGGCACCGCGCCGATCCTCAACGTCCACGTGGTCTACGACCGCAAGGTGCTGCGCCGCCCGTTCTTCGCCGCGCTCGGCTCGCCGGTCCAGTGGGTCTTCGACCGCACCGAGCACTCCGGTCTGGCCGGCACCGCGCTCGGCCGGGAGCACCCCGGCGCCCAGTACCTGGCCCTCTCGCAGTCCGCCGTGCAGGACGAGATCGACCTGCCGGTGGCCGAGCTGCGCCGCCGCTACCTGCCGGAGCTGGCCCGCCTGCTCCCGGCCGCGGGCGGCGCCGAGGTGCTGGACTTCTTCGTCACCCGTGAGCGCACCGCCACCTTCGACCCGGCCCCGGGCACCGCCGCGGTGCGCCCGTCCGCCCGGACGCGGGTCCCGGGCCTGCTGCTGGCCGGCGCGTGGACGGCCACCGGCTGGCCCGCCACCATGGAAGGCGCCGTCCGCAGCGGCCACGCCGCGGCCGACGCCGCGCTGGCCGCCGCCGGCACCCGGCTCCCGGTGGACCGGGGCGACGGGAGGTGGCCCAGGTGACCCGGGGCCCCGCCGCCGGTCCCGGCGACCCCGCGAGAGCCGGCCGGTCCGTCGCCGCCGGCCGTACCGGCCTCATCGACATCGCAAGCGCCCGGCCGTCCCGTGCGGCCCGGCACCACCAGGGAGAGGGAAAGCACGTGGAGTCACGCACCGGCACTGCCGTCGGAGGCACGGCGCACGCCGAACCGGTCTCGGTGCCGGAGCTGCTCGCCCGTAGCCGAACGCTCTGCACCCCGCCGCTGAAGGCCGCCGTCGCCCGTCTGGCGGCACCGATGGACACCGTCGCCGCGTACCACTTCGGCTGGATCGACCGGGACGGCACGCCGTCCGCGGGGGACGGCGGCAAGGCCGTCCGCCCGGCCCTGGCGCTGCTCTCCGCCCAGGCCGTGGGCGCTCCGTCCGAGGCCGGCGTGCCCGGTGGGGTGGCTGTTGAACTGGTGCACAACTTCTCCCTGCTCCATGATGATCTGATGGACGGTGACGAGACCAGACGGCACCGGGCCACCGCCTGGACGGTCTTCGGTCCGGCCCAGGCGATCCTGGTCGGCGACGCCCTGGCGACGCTCGGTACCGAGGTGCTGCTCGACGCGGCCACCTCCGGTGACGCGAGCGCCACCGACGCCGCGCGCGCCGTCCGTCTGCTCACCACCGCGACCCGCAAGCTCATCGACGGCCAGGCCATGGACGTCGCCTTCGAGCAGCGGGACAGCGTCACCGTCAACGAGTGCCTGGAGATGGAGGGAGGCAAGACCGCCGCCCTGCTCGCCGCAGCCTCGGCGATCGGCGCCGTCCTGGCCGGCGCCGACGACCGCGTCTCGGGCGCGCTGGAGCGCTACGGGCACCACCTGGGCCTGGCGTTCCAGGCGGTGGACGACCTGCTCGGCATCTGGGGCGCCACCGAGGTCACCGGCAAGCCGCACTGGGGCGACCTGCGCCAGCGCAAGAAGTCCCTGCCGGTCGCCGCCGCCCTCGCGGAGGGCGGTGCCGCCTCCCGCAAGCTCGCCGAGCAGTTGGCCGACCCGACCGGGCGGGGTGAGGAGGGCGAGCCCGAGCTCGCCGCCCGCGCCGCCCTGATCGAGGAGGCCGGCGGCCGCGCCTGGACGCAGGAAGAGGCCCGCCGCCAGCACACGACTGCCCTCGCCGCCCTGGACGAGGTGCCCATGCCCGACGCAGTGCGCGAGCACTTCGTCGCACTCGCCGAATTCGTGGTGGTACGAGAGAGGTGACGTTACGTTGACAGCAACCGCGGACGGCCGGCTCGACCCTGAGTACGATTCCGAGCCGGTCGCGGTGGGCGACCGCCCGCCGGCGCTGCTGAGCGCCGGCCGGTGGCAGCCCGCGGGCCCCGAGCCGGTACGGGCGGCCGAGGCGCCCGACCAGCCGCCCGGGCCCGCCTCCGCCGAGGAGGCCCTGGCCCGGGCCACCACTCACCTGCTCTCGCTGCAGAGCTCCGAGGGCTGGTGGAAGGGAGACCTGGAAACCAACGTCACCATGGACGCGGAGGACTTACTGCTCCGGCAGTTCCTCGGTATCCGGACGGAGGACCAGACCAAGGCCACCGCGGAGTGGATCCGCTCGCAACAGCGGGAGGACGGCACCTGGTCCACCTTCCACGGCGGGCCGCCCGAGCTCTCCACCACCGTCGAGGCCTACGTCGCCCTCAGACTCGCCGGCGACGACCCGAACGACGCGCACATGGCCGCCGCCGCCCGCTACGTGAGATCCGCCGGCGGCATCGCGGCCGCCCGGGTCTTCACCCGGATCTGGCTCGCGCTCTTCGGCTGGTGGCCGTGGGAACGGCTGCCCGAGATGCCGCCCGAGATCATGTTCCTGCCCAAATGGCTCCCGCTGAACATCTACGCCTTCGGCTGCTGGGCCCGCCAGACCATCGTCCCGCTGACCATCGTCTCGGCCCACCGCCCGGTCCGCCCCGCGCCGTTCCCCCTCACCGAGCTGCACACCGACCCGGACCACCCCTTCCCCGAGCGCCCGCTCGCCCCCGCCACCAGCTGGGACGGCGTCTTCGAACGCCTGGACAAGGTCCTGCACGCCTACCACCGCCGGGCCCTGCGCCCGCTGCGCCGGCTCGCCGTCTCGCAGGCCTGCCGCTGGATCGTCGAACGCCAGGAGGCGGACGGCTGCTGGGGCGGCATCCAACCGCCCGCCGTCTACTCGCTGATCGCCCTGCACCTGGAGGGCTACGAGCTCGACCACCCCGTGATGCAGGCCGGACTCTCCTCCTTCGACCGCTTCACGGTGCACACCGAGGACGGCCGCCGCTGGCTGGAGGCCTGCCAGTCCCCGGTCTGGGACACCTGCCTGGCCACCATCGCGCTGGTGGACGCCGGGCTGCCGGCCGACCACCCCGCCCTGGTGTCCGCCGTCGACTGGATGCTCGGCGAGGAGATCACCAGGCGCGGCGACTGGTCGGTGCGGCGGCCCTCGCTCGCCCCCGGCGGCTGGGCCTTCGAGTTCGAGAACGACACCTACCCCGACATCGACGACACCGCCGAGGTGGTCCTCGCGCTGCGCCGGGTCCGCCACCCCGACCCCGCCAAGGTCGGCGGAGCGGTCGACCGCGGCGTCGGCTGGAACCTCGGAATGCAGTCCAAGAACGGCGCCTGGGGCGCGTTCGACGTCGACAACACCAGCACCCTGCCGAACAAGCTGCCGTTCTGCGACTTCGGCGAGGTGGTCGACCCGCCGTCCGCCGACGTCACCGCGCACGTGGTGGAGATGCTCGCCGAGGTCGGCAAGGCCGAGGACCCCCGCACCCGCCGCGGCGTCGAGTGGCTGCTGCGCAATCAGGAGGCGGACGGCTCCTGGTTCGGCCGCTGGGGCACCAACTACATCTACGGCACCGGCTCGGTGCTGCCCGCCCTCGTCGCCGCCGGCGTCCCGGACGAGCACCCCGCGATCCGCCGCGCCGTCCGCTGGCTGGAGGACCGCCAGAACACCGACGGCGGCTGGGGCGAGGACATGCGCTCCTACGACGACCCGGTCCGCTGGGCCGGGCGCGGCGACTCCACCGCCTCGCAGACCGCCTGGGCCCTGATGGCCCTGCTCGCGGCCGGCGAGGGCCCCGACGGCCGGGCCAACCCGGCGGTCGAGCGCGGCGTGGACTGGCTGGTCCGCACCCAGCTGCCCGAGGGCACCTGGGACGAACCACAGTTCACCGGCACCGGCTTCCCCTGGGACTTCTCCATCAACTACCACCTGTACCGGCTGGTCTTCCCGGTCACCGCACTGGGCCGGTACCTGCACGGAAACCCCGCCACCGGCCGCCCGGCCACCGGCACCCCGGCGATCGGGGCGGCCCGGTGAACCCTGCCCCACTGCTGGTGCTCTGCGCGCTCGGCCCCGAGGTCTGGGCCCTGCGCGGAGGGGACTGGCGCGGCGCGGCCGGCGGTCCGCCCGTGCTCGTGCGCACCGGCGTCGGGCGGCGGCGCGCCTCGCACACCGTACGGCGGCTGCTCACCTCGGCCCCCGGAGGCTACGGCGCCGTCGTGGTGGCCGGCTTCGGTGCCGCCGTCGGGCCCGGCGTGGCCCCCGCCGACGTCATCGTCGCGGACGGGGTGCGCGACGCCGAGGGCAACCACTTCGCCGTCGACTCCGGGCCGGACCTCACCCGGGCCCTGAGGGCACGCGGCCTCACCGCCCACACCGGCACCCACCACACCGCCGACCACGTGGTGCGCGGCCTCGAGCGGCGCGCCCTGCACCTGCAGGGGGCGCTCGCCGTCGACATGGAGGCCGCCGCCGTCCTCGCCGCCCTGCACGAGCTCCGCCCCGTGCTGCCCGCGGCCGTCCTGCGGGTGGTGGTCGACACCCCCGAGCACGAACTGCTGCGCCCGGGCACCCTGCCGGCCGGCGTCCGGGCCTGGCGCACGCTGCGGGCCGCCGTGCCCGCGCTGGTCGACTGGCACGAACGGAACCGGCCGGCCCGGCGTCCGGCACCCGGCGCCCTCACCCACCCCACACCCTCGATCCCCCAGGAGGCGAGCTAGCCATGGCCATGCCGCTGCGCCAGACCGTGCGGGTCAGTACCTACCTCATGCAGCAGAAGCTCAGGCGGCGGGAGAAGTTTCCGCTGATCGTCGAACTGGAACCGCTCTTCGCCTGCAACCTGGCCTGCGAGGGGTGCGGCAAGATCCAGCACCCGGCGGGTGTGCTGAAGCAGCGGATGCCGGTCGCGCAGGCCGTCGGCGCCGTGCTGGAGTCGGGTGCGCCGATGGTCTCGATCGCCGGCGGAGAGCCGCTGATGCACCCGCAGATCGACGAGATCGTGCGACAGCTGGTCGCCCGCCGCAAGTACGTCTTCCTCTGCACCAACGCGCTGCTGATGCGCAAGAAGCTCGACAGGTTCAAGCCCTCGCCCTACTTCACCTTCACGGTGCACATCGACGGGCTGCGCGAGCGGCACGACGCCTCGGTGGCCAAGGAGGGCACCTTCGACGAGGCGGTGGAGGCGATCAAGGAGGCCAAGCGACGCGGCTTCCGGGTCACCACCAACAGCACGTTCTTCAACACCGACACCCCGCAGACCATCATCGACGTCCTGGACTACCTCAACGACGAGCTCCAGGTCGACGAAATGATGATCTCCCCGGCGTTCGCCTACGAGAAGGCCCCCGACCAGGAGCACTTCCTCGGCGTCGAGCAGACCCGTGAGCTCTTCCGCAAGACCTTCGCCGGCGGCAACCGGCGCCGCTGGCGGCTCAACCACAGCCCGCTCTTCCTGGACTTCCTGGAGGGCAAGGTCGACTTCGAGTGCACCGCCTGGGGCATCCCCAACTACTCGCTGTTCGGCTGGCAGCGCCCCTGCTACCTGATGGCGGACGGCTACGTCGCCACCTACCGCGAGCTGATCGAGGAGACCGACTGGTCGAAGTACGGCCGCGGCCGGGACGCCCGCTGCGCGAACTGCATGGCGCACTGCGGCTACGAGCCGACCGCCGTCCTCGCCACCATGGGCTCGCTGAAGGAATCACTGCGGGCGATCACCGACACCGTCGGCGCCAACCGCCGCCGCTGACCGCACCCTCCGCCCGGCACGGGAACGGCCTCCCGGGCCGGGCGGCCCCTGCACCAGGGGTACGCCGCACCAGGGGTACCACCGGAACCACCGCACCACCCCGAGTCGCGAGGTGAACACATGTCACTGCTCTCCAGCGTCAAGTCCCCGGCCGACCTGCGGAGGATCCCGGCCGCCGAGCTGCCGCTCCTCGCCGACGAGATCCGCGACTTCCTGATCGACGCCGTCACCCGGACCGGCGGCCACCTCGGCCCCAACCTCGGCGTGGTGGAGCTGACCATCGCCCTGCACCGGGTCTTCGACTCGCCCTACGACCGGATCGTCTGGGACACCGGCCACCAGAGCTACGTCCACAAACTGCTCACCGGGCGGCAGGACTTCTCGAAACTGCGCAGCAGGGGCGGGCTCTCCGGTTATCCCTCGCGCTCCGAGTCCGAACACGACCTGGTCGAGAACTCGCACGCCTCCACCGCGCTGTCCTACGCGGACGGCCTGGCCAAGGCGGCCCGCCTGCTCGGCCAGCACGACCGGCAGACCGTCGCGGTCATCGGCGACGGCGCCCTCACCGGAGGGCTCGCCTGGGAGGCGCTCAACAACATCGCGGAGGCCCGAGACCGGCCGCTGGTCATCGTCGTCAACGACAACGAGCGCTCCTACGCCAAGACCATCGGCGGCCTGGCCCACCACCTCGCCACGCTGCGCACCACTCAGGGCTACGAACGCTTCCTCGCGCTCGGCAAGGGGGCGCTGCAGCGCACCCCGCTGGTCGGCCAGCCGATCTTCGACGCGCTGCACGGCGCCAAGAAGGGGTTCAAGGACGCCTTCGCGCCGCAGGGCATGTTCGAGGACCTCGGGCTCAAGTACCTCGGGCCGATCGACGGGCACGACCTGTCCGCGATCGAGCAGGCACTGCGCCAGGCACGCGGCTTCGGCGGTCCGGTGATCGTGCACTGCCTGACCGTCAAGGGCCGCGGCTACCGCCCGGCCGAACAGGACGAGGCGGACCGGTTCCACGCGGTCGGCCCGATCGACCCGTACACCTGCCTGCCCGTCTCGCCCAGCGGCGGGGTCTCCTGGACGTCCGTGTTCGGCGACGAGATGTACGCCCTGGGCGCGGAGCGGCCGGACCTGGTGGCGATCACCGCCGCGATGCTCCAACCGGTCGGGCTCGCCAGGTTCGCCAAGGCGTTCCCGGAGCGGACCTTCGACGTCGGCATCGCCGAGCAGCACGCCGTGACCAGCGCGGCCGGGCTGGCCACCGGCGGGCTGCACCCGGTGGTGGCGGTCTACGCGACCTTCCTCAACCGGGCCTTCGACCAGGTGCTGATGGACGTCGCCCTGCACCGGCTGGGCGTCACCTTCGTGCTGGACCGCTCCGGCGTGACCGGCCCGGACGGCGCCTCCCACAACGGTATGTGGGACATGTCGATCCTCCAGGTCGTCCCCGGTCTGCGGCTCGCCGCGCCGCGCGACGCCGACCAGCTGCGGGCCCAGCTGCGCGAGGCGGTGGACGTCGCGGACGCCCCGACCGTGGTCCGCTTCCCGAAGGCCGACATCGGGCCGGCCGTCCCGGCGGTGGAGCGGATCGGCGGCGTGGACGTGCTGCTGCGCACCGGCGAGCTGCCGGAGATCCTGCTGGTCACGGCCGGCACCACGGCCGGCGCCGGGCTGGACGCGGCCCGGCTGCTGCTGGCCGAGGGGTTCACCGCGACCGTCGTCGACCCGCGCTGGGTGAAACCGGTCGACCCGGCCCTCGCCGTGCTGGCCGCCGCGCACCGGCTGGTGGTCACCGTCGAGGACAACGGCCGCACCGGCGGCGTCGGGGCCGCGGTCGCGCAGGCACTGCAGGACGCCGACGTGGACGTCCCGGTACGGGTGCTCGGCCTGCCGCAGGAGTTCCTCGGGCACGCAGCCCGCGGCGAGATCCTGGAGGAGACCGGCCTGACCGGTACCGGGGTGGCCGCCCAGACCGCCGCCTTCGCCAAGAACCTGCTACCGACCCGAGGAGCGAAACAGCGCCATGCCGGCTGACCCCGACCGAACCGGTCCCCGCTTCGACCTCGCCGCCCTGATCGCCGAACGCGGCGCGGAGCGGTACGAGTTGCACAGCCGCTACCTGAATCCGCAGCTGCCGCGGATGCTGCGCACGATCGGATTCGACAAGTTCTACGAGCGCGCCGAGGGTCCGTACTTCTACGACGCCGAGGGCAACGAGTACCTGGACATGCTGGCCGGGTTCGGCATCTTCGCGCTGGGCCGCCACCACCCGGTGGTGCGCTCGGCGATCCAGCAGGTGATGGACCTCGACCTGCCGGACCTGGTCCGCTTCGACTGCTCGCCGCTGCCCGGCCTCCTCGCCGAACGCCTGCTCTCGTACGCGCCGGGCCTGGACCGCGTCTTCTTCGGCAACAGCGGTACCGAGGCGGTCGAGACGGCCCTCAAGTTCGCGCGGTACGCGACCGGCCGCCGGCGGATCCTCTACGCGGACCACGCCTTCCACGGGCTGACCACCGGCTCGCTCTCGGTCAACGGGGAGAGCGGGTTCCGCAAGGGTTTCGACCCGCTGCTGCCGGACACCGCCGTCCCGTTGGGCGATCTCGCGGCCCTGGCCAAGGAGTTGAAGAAGGGCGACGTCGCGGCGCTGATCGTGGAGCCGATCCAGGGCAAGGGCGTGCAGGCGCCGCCGCCGGGCTGGCTGCGCGAGGCGCAGGAGCTGGTGCACGCCCACAAGGCGCTGCTGATCTGCGACGAGGTGCAGACCGGCGTCGGCCGGACCGGCGACTTCTTCGCCTACCAGCACGAGGAGGGCGTGCTGCCGGACCTGGTCTGCGCGGCGAAGGCGCTCTCCGGCGGTTACGTGCCGGTCGGGGCGACGCTCGGCAAGAGCTGGATCTTCGAGAAGGTGTACTCGTCGATGGACCGGGTGCTGGTGCACTCGGCCAGCTTCGGCTCCAACGCCCAGGCGATGGCGGCGGGCCTGGCCACCCTGGAGGTGATGCGGGACGAGAAGGTGGTCGAGAACGCAGGCCGGATCGGCGACCTGTTCCGCGAGCGGTTGACGGCGCTGGTCGAGCGGTACGAGCTGCTGGCGGAGGTCCGCGGCCGGGGTCTGATGATCGGCATCGAGTTCGGCCGGCCGAAGTCGCTGAAGCTGCGGACCGGCTGGACGGCACTGCAGGCCGCCCGGAAGGGGCTCTTCGCGCAGATGGTGGTCGTCCCGCTGTTGCAGCGGCACCGGATCCTCACCCAGGTGTCCGGGGACCACCTGGAAGTGATCAAGCTGATTCCACCGCTGATCATCACCGAACGGGACGTCGACCGCTTCGTGAACGCCTTCGTCGACGTGATGGACGACGCCCACCGGGGGAGCGGGCTGATGTGGGACTTCGGCCGGACCCTCGTGAAGCAGGCGGTCGGCAACCGCTAGGGCGCCGGGAGCGTTCGGGGCGCCGTCCTGCGGACACCGTGGAGGGGGAGGCCGGGCGGGCCCGGCCTCCCCCTCCGGGGGAGACACCGCGTCAGAGCTCGGTCCGGCGGCGCCGGACGACGATGACGAGATCGACGACGGCGAACAGGGTGAGGATCCCGCAGGCCACCGCGAACCCGATGAGCGTGCCCCGGCTGGGGGCGCCGTACTCGGCGGTGTTGGCGGCCCAGACCGCGAAGAGCACGGTGGCGATGGCGAACAGCGGGGTGAACGTCAGCGAGAGCAGGTAGCGCAGCTTGAGGTCGCTGCGGGCGGTGGCGGGCTCGGTGCCGCTCCGCCACCGGCGGGGAGTCGTGGTGCGCACGCCCGTCACCTCCTTCGGCGGTCTACGATTCCAGCGTACGTCCGGGGCGGGAGGCGGGGAGGCGCGATGACCGAGGCGGACGCGGAGGGCTACGCGGGACTGCGGGTGGAGCGGGCGGAGGAGCTGGCCCGCCGCCACGGCTGGGCCTCGGTCCGGGTGCTGCCGCCCGGGGCGCCGATGACCATGGACTTCCGCGAAGGACGGCTCAACCTCGCGGTGCGCGACGGGGTCGTGGAACGCTCCTGGGAGGGATGACCGCCGGCGCCGCCCGGTGTGACCGGCGGGCGGCCACCCGCTGTTCGGCGGCGGTCACCAGGGGTTCGAGCAGGGGCAGCGCGAGCAGCACCAGCAGCCCCGCGGTCCAGCCGGCCAGCACGTCGGACACCCAGTGGGTGCCGAGGTAGACCGTGGTCAGCCCGACCGAACAGGCGGTGGCGGCGGCGAGCACCGCGCCGGTGCGCCGCCAGCGGACGGCCAGGTAGGCGAGGACTCCCCAGGTGACGACGGCGTTGGCGGTGTGGCCGGAGGGGAATATGGTGCCCCCCGAGAACAGCTCGGGCGAGCCGACGTAGTGGGCGTAGTGCGGGCCCAGCCGGCCGGTGACGATCTTCACCGCGCCCACGGTGACGTTGAGCAGCAGTAGCGCGGCGCCCATCACCAGCAGCGGGCGCAGCCGCCGGAGCCGGTGGGCGCGCCAGCCGAGCCAGGCGAAGGCCGTGATCGCGGAGGGGCCGCGCTGCCCCGCCACCACCCAGTTGTCGAGCAGCGGTCGCAGACCGGGCCACCGTTCGTAGGGGCGGAGCAGCCGGAGCGACCAGTCGAGGTCGACCAGGGCGGTGTCCAGCAGCACGCCGGCCACCACCAGCAGGTAGCCGAGGCAGGTGAGGGCGAGCAGGCCGGCGTGGCGCCGGCTCAGCGGCGGCCAGCCGGTGTCCCGGCCGGGGTGGGCGGGGGTGCGGCGCGCGCGCTCACGCCGGGTGGTCTCGTTCTCCGGCAATTCACTCGGCGCTTGCACGCGGGCGACCCTACCCACGGGGTGCGGGCCGCCCGCCGGGAATTCGGAATTCTCCGGAAAGCATCGATGAGGCCGGAATCCGGTCATACGGAGATGCTTTTCCGATATTCTCTGACCGCTCGTGTGTCCAGTATTCGGGCACCCGTTCCCAAGAGCGGGCAAAGCGAACGGAGTGGGAGACCGGCCTGGCCGGCTCCCACTCCGTGGTCACCCTGTGTAGGTCCGGTGCCTCAGTCGAGGGGGCCGCCGGCGACGTAGATGACCTGGCCGGAGACGAATCCGGCGCCCTCGCCGGCGAGGAACGAGATGGTGTTCGCGACGTCCTCGGGCACGCCGACCCGCTGGACCGGAATCTGCGAGGCGGCCGCGCGCTTGAAGTCCTCGAAGTCCATGCCGACCCGGGCGGCGGTGGCGGCGGTCATGTCGGTGGCGATGAAGCCCGGGGCGACGGCGTTGGCGGTGATGCCGAACTTGCCGAGCTCGATCGCGAGGGTCTTGGTGAACCCCTGGAGCCCGGCCTTGGCGGCGGAGTAGTTGGCCTGTCCGCGGTTGCCCTGGGCGGAGGAGGAGGAGAGGTTGACGATCCGGCCGAAGCCGGCGTCCACCATGTGCTTCTGGACCGCGCGGGTCATCAGGAAGGCGCCGCGGAGGTGGACGTTCATGACCGTGTCCCAGTCGGACTCGGACATCTTGAAGATCAGGTTGTCGCGCAGGACGCCCGCGTTGTTGACGAGAACGACCGGGGCGCCGAGCTCGGCGACGATCCGGTCGACCGCGGCCTGCACCTGCTCGGCGTCCGAGACGTCCGCACCGACGGCGATCGCCCGGCCGCCGGCCGCGGTGATCCGGTCGACGGTGTCCTTGCCGGCCGCCTCCTCCAGGTCGAGGACGGCGACGGCGTAGCCGTCGGCCGCCAGGCGCTCGGCGGTGGCGGCGCCCAGTCCGCGTGCGGCGCCGGTGACGACGGCGACCCGGGGGGCGGTGGTCTGCTCGGTCATGCTCGCTCTCGTCTCTCTCGGATCCGCGGGATCGTCGATCCCGCTCGGGTCTCGCCCGGATCCGGTGCGGAGCGTCGCGGGGTCCGCGCGGGCGTCGCGCGGAGCGGCGGCTCGGGGCGGACCCGTCGAGTGGCCACACCCTACCGGCGGGTAGGGTGCGCGGCCAGGGTGAAGCCGCAGGTGACCGAGGGTAAGGACCGGCCGGTCGGGTTTCTCCTGCGTTCGGGTTACTGTCGAGTCGGCACGGCGCGTAAATATGCCAATGTCGCCGAACCTGCGTCTACTATCCGCCCCCGCCTGCCAGCGAGGGCCCGCCGTTTGTATAGTGTCCGCCAGCAGCCACCGGCTGCACGGCTGGAGCGCCCTCCCTCACAGCGGGACGCCCACTCGCCGTTACTGCCCCACCCGGGTGTCCCACACACACCGGGTGTGACATCGGGACGGATACATGGTGCTGGGGGAGATCCCGACGACCCGCGTGTCCGCGCGACTGCAGCAGTCGCCCGGGCACCTCATCCGCGTTGCACAGCAGGTACACACCCGTCTGTGGTCCGAACACGTCGGAGCCGACCTCACGGCTCCGCAGTTCGCCGTACTGCTGGTCCTGGCTCTCGAGCCGGGTGCCGACCAGCGGACGGTCGGCGAGCGCGCCTCGCTGGACAAGGCCACGATGGCCGAGATGGTCGCCCGGCTGGTCCGGCGCGGCCTGGTGCTGCGACGCCGCGACCCGGCCGACGGCCGGCGCAAGCTGCTCGCGCTCTCGCAGAGCGGCGCCCAGGCGGTGCGCGAGGCCACTGGCGGGGTGGTCCGCGTGCAGCGCACGCTGTTCGAGCCGCTCTCTCCGGAGGAGCAGCTGGAGATCGTGCGGGTGATGGCCAAGATAGCCCGGCTGGAGCCGGCCCAGGTCGCCGTCCTCAGCGACGCGCGACCGATGCTGGACGCCCAGCGGGCGATCGGCTACCTGATCCGGGTGAGCCAGCAGGTGCACACCAAGCTCTGGTCGGAGCACGTCGGTTCGGAGCTGACGGCGCCGCAGTACGCGGTGCTGGACGCGCTCGAACTCGAGCCGGGTGCCGACCAGCGGACGGTCGGCGAGCTGGCCTCGCTGGACAAGGCCACGATGGCCGAGATGGTCAGCCGGCTGGTCCGGCGCGGCCTGGTGCAGCGCCGGCGCGACCCCTCGGACGGGCGTCGCAACCTGCTGTCGCTCTCGCCGGCGGGCCAGGACCTGCTGCACCGCTCGGCCGCGGGCGTCGCCCAGGTCCAGCGGCTGCTGCTGGCTCCGCTGGAGGAGCACGAGCACGAGAACGCGCTGGCGCTGATCGCCAAGGCGGCCCGGATCTAGGCTGGGCGGCGCTGGAATCTCCAGCCAAAACGATTCGCCAACGTACTGAAGGCCGCCGACCCGTAAGAGGGAAGGCGGCCTTCGGGGTTGACGGCCCCTCGGCGGTCGCGGTCACCGCCGTCCGGTCGTGGCCGGTGACCGACCGCGACCGGACGGGTCGTCAGTTCCAGTCGAAGCCCTGCGGGTCCGGGCCGATCCGCCGGCCGGTGGCGATGCCCGCGATCGCGGCGAGGTCGGCCGCGTCCAGCTCGAAGCCGGCGACGTCCAGGTTCTCCTTGATCCGGGACGGGGTGACCGACTTCGGGATCGCGATGACGCCGTTCTGCAGGTGCCAGCGGAGCACCACCTGGGCGACCGTGCGGCCGTGCTTCTCGGCGATCTGCAGCAGGGCCGGCTCGGCGAGCAGGTCCTTGCCCTGGCCCAGCGGGCTCCACGCCTCGGTGGCGATGCCGTGCTCGGCGTGGAAGGCGCGCAGCTCCTCCTGCGGGAAGTAGGGGTGCAGCTCGACCTGGTTCAGCACCGGGACGACCGAAGACTCGTCGAGCAGGCGGGTGAGCTGCTCGGCGCCGAAGTTCGAGACGCCGACCGACTTCGCCCGGCCGTCGGCCGCGAGCTGCTCGAAGGCCTTCCAGATGTTGGCGTAGCTGCCGTGCATCGGGCGCGGCCAGTGGATCAGGTAGAGGTCCACGTAGTCCAGGCCCAGCTTGTCCAGCGAGGCGTCGAACTCGCGCAGCACCGCGTCGCGGCCCTGCTCGCCCGACCAGTCGCGGGTGCCGGAGTTCCACAGCTTGGTCGTGATGTAGAGGTCCTCGCGGGCGACGCCGTCGGCCAGGGCCTGCGCGATCGCCTGGCCGGTGCCGGCCTCGTTCTCGTAGATCGCGGCGGTGTCGATCGAGCGGTAGCCGGCCTGGATGGCGGCGTGCACGGCGGCGGTGGCCTCCGCGTCCGGGACCTGCCAGACGCCGAAGCCGAGCTGCGGGATCTGGGTGCCGTTGTTGAGGGTGACGCTCGGGATGCTGCTCACGGGAAGTGGTGCCTCCGGGTTGTCCAAGTGCTTCCAGTGGCAGAACCCGCTGCGTGTCCGGATTGTTCCCGGTCGGGGAAAGAAATTTCTGACGCGGGGTACCGGCGTGCGCAGCGGGTTGCGGAGCGTGTTGCGCAGCGGGTTGCGGAGCGTGTCCGGGCGGGGGTGGTGGCGGGGGTCCGGGCGCGTGCGGCCCGGGGGCGGGCGGGTGCGGCCGGGGGCGGTCGGGTGCGAACGAGGGCGGGAAGGGGGCGCGCGGGGCGGGAAAACCTGTTGCGCAGGTCACATCTGATTGGCAGTCTCGCTGCCATGACCTCCTGACCAGCTCGTCACGGCCGTGACCCCGCCGGCCGGTTCCCCGTCGCCCCCGCGCCACTCGCGCGGCAGCCTTCGCACGCCACCCGCGTCGCCGCAGTCCTGCGCCAACCGCCCGTACCATCCGCAACGGAGCGTCATGCCGCTCAAGACCCTGCCGCTGGCCGATCCCGGCGGTCCCGATCTGTCCTCCCCCCTCGCCTTCCTGCGCTGGCTCCAGCGCAGCCAGCGCCGCGGCCAGGTGCTGGCCACCTGTTGGTCCGTCCTGGAGATGGGCTGCCAGGCGGCCCTCCCGGTCCCGCTCGGCAGGGGCGTCCAGGCCGCCGTCGACGGTGACGCCGCCGGCATCTGGCGGGCCGGTGGCCTCGCCCTGGCCCTCGCCGTCGTCGCGGCGCTCGGCACCGTCCTGCTGCACCGCCAGGCGGTGTGGAACTGGATCCACGCCGCCACCCAGGTCCGCCAGCTGGTCGCGCGTCAGGCCTCCCGACTGGGCAGCGGGCTCGCCCGGCGGATCGCCACCGGCGAGATCGTCGCGGTCGGCAGCGGCGACGTCGAGAAGATCGGCTGGTACGTCGAGCTGGTCGCCCGGGTCCGCGGTGCGGTGGTCGTCTGGCTCGCTGTCAGCGGCGCCGTCCTGGTCACCGAGCCGCTGCTCGGCCTCGCCGTGCTGCTCGGGGTGCCGGTGCTGGCCGCCGCCGTCTGGCCGCTGCTGGGCCCGTTCGAGCGGCGTTACTCGGAGCAGCGCGCACTGGGCGGCAAGGCCACCGAGCTGGCCGCCGACACCGTGGCGGGGCTCCGGGTGCTGCGCGGCATCGGCGGCGAGGAGCTGTTCCTCGACCGCTACCGGGCCGCCTCCCAGAAGGTCCGTGCCGCCGCCGTCCGGTCGGCCCGCGTCTGGTCCCTGATGCAGGCCCAGCAGATCCTGCTGCCCGGCCTGTTCGTGGTCGGCGTCAGCTGGTACGGGGCCCACCTGGCGGCCTCCGGCCGGATCGGAGTCGGGACCCTGGTCGCCGTCTACGGCGCCACGGCCTTCCTGGCCTCGCCGCTGCGCATCCTCGGGGAGGCCGCGCACGCCTGGAGCGTCGCCCGGGTCTCCGCCGGCCGGGCTGTCCGGGTGCTCTCGCTCAGCCGGACCACCGCCACCGCCGAGGCGCGGCTCTCCGGGCCCGGCCAGTCCGACCTGTACGACCCGGCCACCGGGCTCACCGCCCGGGCCGGCGAGCTCACCGCGGTGGTCTGCGGCGATCCGGACTTCGCCGGGGCGCTCGCCGAGCGGCTCGGCGGGCATGTCCCGCTGGCCGAGGGCGAGGAGCCGCAGCCCTCGGTCCGGCTCGGGGGTACCGAGCTGGACGCCGTCCCGCTGGCCGAGGCGCGCGCGGCCGTCCTGGTCCACGACAAGGAGCCGGTGCTGCTCTCCGGCACCCTGGCCGCATTGCTGGACATCCCCGCCTCGGGCCGGGTCGCGCCGGCCGAGGCCCTGGCCGCCGCCCGGGCGGAGGACGTCCTGGACGCCCTGGTGGACGGCTCGCCCGACTGCGGTGGGGACGCGATGCACGCCGGTATCACCGAGCGCGGGCGATCGCTCTCCGGTGGCCAGCGCCAGCGGCTGGCACTGGCCCGCTCGTTGCTGGCGGACCCGCCGGTGCTCGTCCTGGACGAGCCCACCAGTGCGGTGGACGCCCACACCGAGTCGCGGATCGCGGCCGGGCTCCGCAAGAACCGGGAGGGCCGCACCACCGTGGTGTTCGCCACCAGCCCGCTGCTGCTCGACCGGGCGGACCGGGTGGTGCTGGTCCAGGACGGCCGGGCCGTCGCGGCCGGTCGCCACCGCGAACTGATGCACACCGAGCCGGTGTACCGCGCCGTGGTCACCCGCGACGAGGAGCCGGCCCGGGTCGGGGAGGGCGTGTGACCGCCCGAGCCGCGTACCGGACGACCAACCCGCTGAGGAGCCGCACATGAAGCCCCCCGTCCAACGGGAACAGGGGCCGGCCACCACCCTCCCGGTCGGCTCTCCGACCGCCGTCCGCGCCTACCTCCGGCTGCTCGCCCGGCGCCACCGGGCCGGCTTCTCCTCGGTGGTGCTGCTGCACTCGGTGGCCACCGTCGCCGGACTGGTCGGGCCGTGGGTGCTCGGCACCCTGGTCGAGTCACTCGCCACCGGCACCGCCGAGTCGACCATCGCGGTCGCGGTCGGCTGGTACCTGCTGGCGCTGGTGGTGCAGTCCGCGTTCACCTGGTGGTCGCGCCTGCGCGGCAGCATCCTCGGCGAGCGGGTGCTGGCCGACCTCCGCGAGGACTTCCTGGTCCGCTCGGTGGCGCTGCCGACCGGCGTCCTGGAGCGGGCCGGCACGGGGGACCTGGTCTCCCGGGGCACCACCGACATCGACCGGCTCGACAAGTCGGTCCGCGAGGCGGTGCCCGAGCTGGCCGTCGCCGTGGTGTCGCTGCTGCTGGTCATGGGCGCCCTGGTGCTCACCTCGCCGCTGCTGGCGCTCACCGCACTGATCGGCCTGCCGCTGCTGCTGGCCTCCTCGCGCTGGTACTTCCGGCGGGCCCCGCAGTCCTACCGCAACGAGTCGGCCGGCTACGCCGCGGTGAACACCGTGCTGGCCGAGACCGTCGACGCCGGGCGGACGGTCGAGGCACTGCGCCTGGGCGACGAACGGGTCCGGCTGACCGACCGCAAGCTGGGCGAGTGGCTCGCCTGGGAGCGGTACACCCTCTGGCTGCGGTCGGTCTGGTTCCCGACCATCGACGCGGTCTACACCCTGGCCGTGCTCGGCACCCTGGTGCTCGGCGGCCTGTTCACCCTGCGGGGCTGGATCTCGGTCGGCCAGCTGACCACGGGGGTGCTCTACGCCCAGGCGCTCACCGCGCCGGTCGACCTGATCCTGCGCTGGTACGACGAGCTCCAGATCGGGCAGGCCTCGCTGGCCCGGCTGGTCGGGGTCCGCGAGGTGCCCGAACAGGAGACCGACGAGGACGCCAGGCCGAGCGGCCGCCGGGTGGAGGCGACGGACGTCCGGTTCGGCTACCGCGAGGGCGCCGACGTGCTGCACGGCATCAGCCTGGACGTCGTCCCGGGCAGCCGGGTGGCCCTGGTCGGGCCGTCCGGCGCTGGCAAGTCCACCCTCGGCCGACTGCTGGCCGGGATCTACGCCCCCCGCCGCGGCAGCGTCACGCTGGGCGGCGCCGCGCTGGCCCGGATGCCGGCCGAGCGGGTCCGGGCGCAGGTCGCGCTGGTCAACCAGGAGCACCACGTCTTCGTCGGCACCCTGCGGGACAACCTGCGGCTGGCCGCGCCGGAGGCGGACGACACCGAGCTGCGCGGCGCACTCGAGGCGGTGGACGCCGGCGACTGGGTGGACGCGCTGCCGGAGGGCCTGGACACCGAGGTCGGCTCGGGCGGCTCGGCACTGACCCCGCCACAGGCCCAGCAACTGGCGCTGGCCCGGCTTGTTCTGGCCGATCCGCACACCCTCGTGCTGGACGAGGCCACCTCGCTGCTGGATCCGCGGGCTGCCCGGCACCTGGAGCGTTCGCTCTCCCGGGTGCTGGAGGGGCGCACGGTGATCGCGATCGCGCACCGGCTGCACACCGCACACGACGCGGACGTGATCGCCGTGGTCGAGGGCGGCCGGATCAGCGAGTACGGCAGCCATCCCGAGCTGGTGGCGGCGGGCGGTCCGTACGCGGCGCTCTGGCGGTCCTGGCGCGACGAGCGCTGAGCCGCCCGGGCCGGGGGCGGCTCTCCGGGGCCGCCCCCGGCGGGCGTTCTGTCGTCCCCGGCCGGCCCCGTCGAGCCCTGGGCCGCCCAGACCGGCCGTTAGGCCTGGCCACAGTGGTGCCCCCCGGTGGCGGCCCCCCGGGTGGGCGGCCGCTGCGGCGCGGTCGGGGGGCCGTGGGGTGGTTGCCCCGTGCGGGCTACTCCCGGGCGCGTAACCGGAGAAATCCGGCGATCCGATCGCAGACTGCGCATGTGACCAAGATTTCCAACGGCTCGTCCGGCGGCAAGCGCAGTGAGATCGCTGGCATCCCCACCCGGTACATCGGGATCGGGGCCGTCGTCGTGCTCGCGGTGTGGTTCCTCTTCGCCAACCTCGACAGTGTCAAGATCCAGTTCTGGGTGTTCACCGTCACCGCTCCGCTCTGGATCGCGCTGCTCGCCACGCTGGTGGCCGGCGGCGTGCTCGGCTGGCTGCTGAAGGGCCGGCGCGCCAGATGACGCCCGGCCGCCGGCTCGTAGGCCCCGGTTCTACCGCTGACCGAGCTGCGCGGGGTCGACAAGCACCTCGGCGATCTGCACGTCCTGCAGGAAGTCCACGGGACCGGTGCCGACCTGCTCCTGCGCATGGGGCCACGCACCGAACCGCCCGCACGGCCCTCGGCCGCGCCATCAGCATCCTGAGCGGCGTCGTGGGGTGGGTGATCCGGCCGTAAACCATAGGTGCGCACGGGGTCAGGCGGGGCTCCTCCAAAGTCTGCTTATGATTGCCGCACTGCAGCGGAGCGGACGGGCGGAGGGGCAGTGGAGCCGGTATTCGATTCGCGGCACATCAGGACGTTCCACGAGGTCGTCCGGGCCGGCTCCTACTCGGCGGCCGCCCGCGAACTCGGCTACACGCAGCCCGCCATCACGCAACAGATGAAGGCGCTGGAACGTTCCGTCGGCCTCCCGCTCTTCACCCGGGCCGGACGCGGACTGCGGCTCACCGAAGCCGGCGAGGCGCTGGCCCGGCATGCCGAACAGATCCTCGGCAGCCTCTCCGCCGCCCAGCAGCAGCTCGCCGCGCTGGCCCGCCTGCGCGCCGGGCGGGTGCGGGTCTGCGCGTTCCCGAGCGCCAACGCCACGCTGATCCCCGAGGCGATGGCCAGGCTGCTCGCCGAGCACCCCGGCGTCCGGGTGGAACTGCTGGAGGCCGAGCCGCCCGACTCCGTCCAGCGACTGCTGCGCGGGGAGTGCGACATCGCGCTGGCCTTCCGCTACCCGGGTGTGGTCACCGAGCTGCCGGACGGCGTGGACGAGATACCCCTGATGGAGGACCTGCTCACGGTCCTGCTACCGGTCGGTCACCCGCTCGGGCGCCGGCACGCCGTCCGGCTGGCCGACCTCGACGGAGAGCGGTGGATCGCCGGCTGTCCGCGCTGTCGGGCCAACCTGCTGCACGTCTGTGCCGAGGAGGGCTTCGCACCCGACATCGTCTTCTCCACCGACGACAACCTCGCCGTGCAGAGTCTGGTCGCGGCCGGGGTCGGGATCGCACTGATGCCCGCGCTGGTGCTCTCCTTCATGTGCCACCGCAAGGTCACCGGGCGGGCGGTCGAACCGCACCTGCGCCGCCAGGTGAGCGCCTACGTGCTCCGCGAGCACCGCCGGATCCCGGCGACCGCCCTGGTGCTGGACCACCTGCGGTCGGCGGCCGCGGCCCGGGTCGGCTGCTGACGCCCGCCGACGCGTGTCGCCGCCCGCCGAGGCGCGCCCTCGCCGGGCCTGCCGGCGCCTGCTCGCGCCTGCCGAGGCCTGCCGGCGCCTGCCGGCGCCGCGATCCATAAGCCGGATTTTGTGACCGGCTAACGAACCATCGTTGGACGTGATAGGTGGGGTGCCGCCAACCTGCTGCCATGACACCCTCAGCCACGGTCGGCAGCGGCCGTCTCACCGAGCGTATGACCGCCCTGGTCGGCGAGGTCCGCGCGGTCGTGGACCGCGGACTGCCGCCCGAGCTCACCGCCTACCTGGTCGGCGAGCGGCTCGCCCCGCACCTGCGCGAGAGCGACCTGCTCACCGAGGACCAGCGCGAGGGTGACCCGGACCGCTACCGCCAGCACCTGGTGCACGCCGAGCCCGACGGCGGCTTCTCCATCGTCGCCCTGGTCTGGCTCCCCGGCCAGTACACCCCGATCCACGACCACGTCGCCTGGTGCGTGGCCGGCGTCCACGAGGGCCAGGAGAGCGAGACCCGCTACCGGCTCGTCTCCGACGGCCGCACCGCCCACCTGGTGGAGACCGAGCACGTGGTCGCCCCGGCCGGCAGCGTCGCCGCCTTCGCCCCGCCCGGCGACATCCACCTCGTCCGCAACACGGGCACCACCATCGCCCACTCGATCCACATCTACGGCGCCGACATCTCCCGCCTGGGCACCAGCGTCCGACGCACCTACCGGCTGCCCGCCGACGGCCGGCGGTGAGCGCCCGGTGGCACTGACCGTCCGGGAGCGGCACGTCCGCACCCGCCTGCTCCCCCCGCTCGGCGGGGACGCCCCCGGCCTGCTGCTCGCCGCCCTCGGCGTCGCCGCGGCGCTCGCCGTCCACCAGGCCGTCCCCGCCGTGCCCAAGCTCACCGCGGCCGTGGTGCTCGGCGTCGGCGCCGCGCACCTGCCCGGGCTGCGCCCGGTCGTCCGCGGCGTCGCCCGCCCCGGTCTCTCCACGGCCGGGAAACGGCTGATGCGGATCGGCATCGTCCTGCTCGGCCTCAAGCTCTCCCTCGGCGACGTGCTCGGGCTCGGCTGGGCCACCGTGGCCATGGTGCTCGCCGTGGTCGCCGCCACCTTCGCGGGCACCTGGTGGCTGGGGCGCCGGCTCGGCCTGCCCGGCGACCAGCCGCTGCTGGTCGCCACCGGCTACTCGATCTGCGGCGCCTCCGCGATCGGCGCGGTCAGCCAGGCCGCCGGCAGCGACGAGGAGGACGCCGCCGCCTCCGTCGCCCTGGTCACCCTCTGCGGGACCCTCGCCATCGCCGTCCTCCCCCTGCTCCAGCACCCGCTCGGGCTCGGCGAGGCCGAGTTCGGCCGCTGGGTCGGTGCCAGCGTGCACGACGTCGGCCAGGTGGTCGCCACCGCACAGACCGGCGGGGCCGGCGCGCTGCGCGAGGCGGTCCTGGTCAAGCTGATGCGCGTGATGCTGCTGGCGCCGCTGGTCGCCGGCGTCGTGGTCGCGGTGCGCCGCTCGCGGGCCGGCCGGGGCGAAGGCGGGGGCAAGGCCGCCGCCCGACCGCCGATCGTGCCGCTGTTCGTGGCCGGCTTCCTCGCCATGATCGTGCTGCGCACCACCGGCGTGCTGCCCGACCGGGCGCTCACCCTGGCCGCGGACGCCCAGGAGCTGCTCCTCGCCGCCGCCCTGTTCGGCCTCGGCAGTGCCGTCCACCTGCCCACCCTGCTGCGCACCGGCGGGCGGATCGCCCTGCTCGGCCTGGCCTCCTGGGTGATGATCGCCGGAGTCTCCTACGCGGGAGTACTGATCACGACATGACCGGACCGGGCTCGGCTATTGTCGGGCGGGTAGTCCGTGCACCCCAGTCTGCAAGGGAACCCGCATGTCCACCGCACTGCCCGAACGGGACGGCTACGACGCCGTCGTCACGCTCGACCGGCGGGAGGGCCCCTTCGGCGAGGTGGTCCTGCGGCAGCGGGGCCGGCACTTCGAGATCATCGCCAACGGCTGCTTCCTGATGGACACCGCCGACGGCCGCTCCGAGCGGCTGCTGATCCAGGCCGCGCTGGACGAGCTGGACCGCGCCGGCACGGCGCCGACCCGGCCCTCGGTGCTGATCGGCGGACTCGGCGTCGGCTTCTCCCTGGCGTACGCGGCGGCCGAGCCGCGCTGGGGCCGGATCGCCATCGTCGAGCGCGAGACCGCGATCATCGACTGGCACCGGACCGGTCCGCTGGCCGCCTTCTCGGCCGGTGCGCTGGAGGACGTCCGGGTCGAGGTGCTCCACACCGACCTGCTGGAGTACCTGGCGGCGGCGGACGGCGAGCGCTACCACGCGCTCTGCCTCGACATCGACAACGGCCCGGACTGGACGGTCACCGACTCCAACGCCGGGCTCTACGGCGCGGACGGGCTCGCGGTGCTCCGGCACCGGCTGCAGCCCGGCGGGGTGCTGGCGGTGTGGAGCGCGCAGCCCTCCCCGGCCTTCGAGGAGGCGCTGCGCGCGGCGGGCTTCTCGGACGTGGCCACCCACGAGATCCCGGTCGCCCGCGGGGTGCCGGACGTCGTCCACCTGGCCCGCCGGGCCGGCTGACCCGTCACGCCGCCCAGCCGGGTGTGCGTCCCCGCCCGTCCCCGCCCGTCCCTGCCCGGCCCGCTCGACCGGGACGGGCGGGGACGGGCGGATCCGAGCGGCCGCCCGAGCGGGCGGTCCGCGCTACCTCAGGCCGTTGTCCACCGCGGCCATCAGCTCACCGCTCGCGGTGTCCCCGTCGAACGACCAGACCATCGCGCCGGCCAACCCCTGGGACTTGATCCAGGCGGTCTTGCGGGCGATCTCGGTCGGGTCGTCGTACGTGTAGAGCACCGTCCCGTTGTAGAGGTAGGCGAAGCCGGCCACCGGATCCCGGTAGAGGGTGTAACCGCCGCCCGCGGCCAGGTCCTTGAGCTTGTGGTAGTCCTCGAAGCCGTTCTCGTAGCTGCCCGGCGCCGGTCCGGTGGCGCTCTGGAAGAGGCCGTTGGTGGTGCCGCGCGGCACGCCCGTCCAGCCGCGGCCGTAGAACGGGATGCCCAGGGTGAGCTTGCTCTTCGGGGCGCCGCCGTTGACGTACGCGTTGATGGCGATCTCGGAGCTGAACCGGCGGTCCGGGGTGGACGGGTCGCCGGCCGCGACCTTGAGCGCGGACTGCTGGTTGGTCGTCATCTCCCAGGCGCCGTGGTAGTCGTAGCCCTGGATGGTGGCGAAGTCGAAGGCGCCGAACAGGCCGGGGACGTCGATGCCCGCGGTGATCTTCGCCGGGTCGGCCGGGAGGAAGGCGCTCAGCGAGTAGTGCTTGCCGGTGGTGGCGCCGAGCGCGTCCAGCTGGCGCCGGAACTCCTGGGCCAGCAGCGTGTAGTTGGCCTTGTCGGCAGGCCTGAAGACGTTCCCCAGGTGCCCGTCGGAGTTCGGCCACTCCCAGTCGAGGTCGATGCCGTCGAAGATGCCGGCCGCACTGCCCGCGCCGCCGCGGCCGTCGATGACCGGCAGGTTGCCCTTGATGTACATGTCGATGCAGGAGCTGACCAGTGCCTTGCGGGAGGCGTCGGTGGCGGCAGCGTCGGAGAACCACTTGCTGTACGACCAGCCGCCGATCGAGATCTGGATCCGCAGGTTCGGGTACTTGGCCTTGAGCTGCTTCAGCTGGTTGAAGTTGCCGGCCAGCTTCTGGTCCCAGGTGTCGGTGGTGCCGGCGACCGAGTTGCCGGCGTCCCAGCCCTTGCCGTAGTCCGCCCAGGCGTCACCGGCGCCGTCGCCCGCGTTGGGGTCGGAGTCGTTCCCGGCCGCCTTGTTGGTGATGAAGCACTGCTTGGTGGTCGGGTGGATGTTGGCGAAGGCGTAGTTGAGCGTGGTGAGCCGGCCGGCCGAGCCCGAGGTGTCGAGCTTCTTCACGCTGTAGCCGCGGGCGTAGATGCTCCACTGGGTGAAGTACCCGATCTTCAGCGCCCCGGGGTTGGTGCCGCCCGGCTTGGTCCTTCCGGTCACCGGGCCGGAGGCGGGCGAGACGTTCCCGGCCGCGTCGCGGGCCCTCACGGTGAAGGTGTAGGAGGTGTCGGGCGCCAGGTTGCCGACCGTGGCGGACGGCGTGGTGACGGTCGCGGCGAGCGCGGTGCCGTTGTAGACGTCGTAGGCGGTGACGCCGACGTCGTCGGTGCTGGCGGCCCAGCCCAGCGAGATGCTGTTGGCGTCCGAGCCGGTCACGGCGGGTGTGCCGGGAGTGGTCGGCGGCTGCTTGTCCGGGTCGACCGGCGGCTTGGTCGTGGCGCCCACGGGGCCGGCGGCGGCCGAGCGGTTGCCCGCGGCGTCGAAGGCCTGGACGGTGAACTGGTAGGCGGTGCCGGCGGTGAGCCCCTGGACGGTGACCGCGGTGGTGGCGCCGTCCGTGGTGGCCACCTTGGTACCGCCCTGGAACACGTCGTAGCCGGTGACCGCGACGTTGTCGGTGCTCGCCGTCCAGGAGAGGTCCACGGTGGTCTGGGTGGTGGTCCCGGCCCGGAGGTTGCCCGGCACGCTGGGCGCGACCACGTCCCCGCCGCCGCCCTCGCACGGCAGGCCGTTCAGCTTGCAGTTGAGCAGGGGCTTGTAGGCGCCCGAGTAGGCGATGTTGAAGCCGAAGTTGTACGTGCCGCCGGGCGGCAGGCTGCCGGCCCAGCTCGGGTTCTTCACCGTGACGTGCGAGCTCGCCGTGGTGTAGGTCGCGTTCCAGAGCGAGGCGACCGTGTTCCCCGGGGGCAGGTCGAACTCCAGCGTCCAGCCGTTGAGCGCCGCGCTGGAGCCGTTGGTGATGGTGTAGCCGCCCTCGTAGCCGGAGCCCCAGTCGCTGCCCTTGGTGAAGGCCGCGGTGGCGGACCCGGAGACGGCGTGGGCGGTGGCGGCGGGGAGGGTGGCGGCGAGCAGCGGGACGAGCAGGGTCCCGGCTGCCAGCAGCGGCAGGCTGATCCGACGTCTGCGCATGGATGTGGCTCCTGTCCTGGGGGCCCGGGCAGGCCCGGACGCCCCGTTACCCGTGGGGAGGTGTCAGGTGCGTGGAGCAGCGTGCTCCGGGCCGTGGAGGCGGCGCGGAACCGGGGACCTCGGGCCGTCGGGGTGCCGCGGAGGATCCTGAGCCGAGGGTAGGGAGCGGACCGGCAACTGGCAATAGGTCTGTACCACTTGGCAGTCGGGTCGGGTCGGGTCGGGCCGGGTCGCGTCCGGCCGGTCGGGGCCGGGTGGGTGGTGGAACGACGGTGCCGGGCCCGACGAGCGTGTCGTCGGGCCCGGCACCGTCGTTCCACCGTCACGCCCTAGCCGAACGGGCTGTTCTCGGGGGAGGCGGCCGGCGTGGCGGGCGCGGGCGGGGCGAGGGTGTCGGCGGCCATCGGGGCGAAGGGGTTGAAGTCGGGCGGCGGGACCATCACCGGCGTGCCCTTGGGCTTGCGGTCCGGGTCGTCGGCGGTGTCCTCGGCCGGCGGGGTGACGGTCGGCGCCGGGACGGCCGGCGGGACGGAGGGCGGCGGCGGGACGGGCGCGGACGCCTGCGGGATCGTGGTGCCGAACGGGTCGCTGTGCGGCTCCGGCACCACCGTGCCGAAGGGATCGGACACGGGGGAGGCGGCCGGCGCGGCGGGCGCGGGCGGGGCGAGGGTGTCGGCGGCCATCGGGGCGAAGGGGTTGAAGTCGGGCGGCGGGACCATCACCGGCGTGCCCTTGGGGCGGTCGTCCGTCTCCGGGTCGGGCACGGTGGTGTCGGTGAGGGTCGGGGCCAGCGGCGCGAAGGGGTTGAAGTCCGGCGGCGGAACCATGACGGGCGTGCCCTCGGGAGCCTGCTCGGAGTCGGCCGCAGGGCCGTCGTCCGGGACGAGGATCGGCTGGGTGGGGGTCGGCTCGGCGACCGGGGCGAAGGGGTTGAAGTCGGCCGGGGGGACGCGCACCGGCGTACCGCGCAGATGCACCGGCAGCGGGGTGGCGTCGGCCGGGGCCGGGTCGGCGAACACCGGGGGCAGCGACGGGACGTCGGTGGTGACCGCGTCCGCCGCAGCGTCCGGTGCCGCCGGAACGCCGGCCGGTGGCGTCGGGGGGACGGCCGGGGTCGTCGCGGCCGGGGCCGGGTCGGTGAGCTTCCCGGCCACGCCGTCCCAGCCGAACTGGATGCTCTTCAGCAGCTCGGCGAAGACCCCGGTGTACAGCTCCCAGTCCTGCGCCCGGCCGGTGGCCAGCTGGACGCAGAGCACCGTCACGCCGTCGGGCAGCGGGACGAACGCCTCCGCGACCGAGGTGACCGTCCAGCGGCGCTGCCCGTCCGCGGCCAGCGCGGCGGGCACCGGGACGCTGCGGCCCTCGACCAGGACGGCGGCCGGCCCGGCCGGCAGCAGCACCGTCCAGACCTCGGCGTGCCGGCGCACGGTGGCCAGCTCGGTGGCGAGCCCGGTGATCGGCAGCGGGTGCCGGGCGAGCGCGACGGTCAGGGTCGCCTCGCTCGGGCGGCCGTCCACCTCGACGGCGCAGACGCCGGCGTAGACCGTGCCGGAGACGGTGACGGTGTCGGCCAGTACGGCGGCGACCACCGCGAAGTCCCGGCGCGGGGCCGGGCCGGTGCCGCTGAACAGCTCCTCGGCGACCTCGGCCAGATGGGCGGTCAGCTCGGTGGCGGCCGCGCCGGTCACCGGGTCGGTGCCCTTGGCGAGGGCCGGGCCGTCCGCGGCCGCCGGGTCGGCGGGCACCGTGCGTGCGGAGACACCGGGCGGGCCGCCCGGGGAGGTCAGCGGGTGGAAGCCGGGCGGCACCACCAGGCGGACCTCGGCGCCGGCGCCGGTGGCCAGCTCCACGGGCTCCCGGGTCTGCTGCCCGGCGGCGAGCTCGGCCAGCGCCGGGGCGAACGGCGGGCGCAGCTTGGGGTCGGCGGGCTCGCCGGTGACCGGCAGCTCGAACAGGGCGGCCGTCGCCGTGCCGCGGTCGGCCACGGTGCCGCGCACCGCGCCGCCGCCGAAGCGGGCGAGCAGCGCGTCGGCGACCGACGCGGAGAGCGGGGCACCGGTGCCGGGACGGGCGGTGCCGGCGGTGACCACGGTGCCGAGCCGGTCGACGGCGTCGTGCACCGGGCCGTTGGGCGCCAGCCGCAGGTTGAACAGGGTCTCGGCGGCGGGGTGCGTGCCGGGCCGCAGCGCGGTCAGCGAGGCCGCCGGATGGCGCGAGGTGTGCGGCTCGAAGAGGGCGTCCACGAGGGCGCCGAGCGTCGCGGAGACCTGCTCCGCGGCGGCGAAGGCGTTGGCCTCCGCCGTGAACTGGCCGTCCTGGGTCAACTGATGAGCCCCCGCTCTGCGCGTGCCTTCGGTGGTCCGGTGGTTCGGGCACGCGCTCGACCGGCATGCCGTCAGATCCGTGCACATTCCTATCAGAGGGCGCTGTCGGCGCAGAACCGGTGGCCCGTCAGACGGCACGGTCCGGGCAGGCCCGGTCCCGGGCCGGCGAGGTGCCCGCCGGGGCCGGCGTCCGTCAGGCCGTACCCGGTCCGGACGGCTGCCCGGCCTCCGCGGCCGGTTCCGGTGTGGCGGGCGGGGGCACGACGGCCAGGGCGGTGACCGCCTCGGCGATGCCCGGGACGGTGAAGAGCCCGGCGAGGTCCCGTACCAGCCGCCCGGTCGGGCCCTCGGGGCGCTCGCCGGCGAAGAACCCGGCCAGTTCGACGGCCAGTGCGGGCTCCCGGGCGGCGGTCAGGGTGAGCGAGGCCACGAACTCCTGGACCAACTGGAGCTGCAACTGCTCCAGCGGCAGCGAGCGCTCGGCCAGCCACTCCAGCGAGGTGATCTCGGCGTTGGCGATCCAGGCCCGCACGGTCAGCCGCAGGCCCGGGCTGGGGGAGGGGACGGCCAGGTGGGACAGGATCTGCTCGTGCGCGGCCTGCCGGACCTCGTCGATCACCGCGGACGTCCCGGCGCTGGCGGCCACCGAGCCGCCGCGCAGCAGCGCGGCGAAGCCGGGGCCGTGGCTCTGCACGAAGTCCAGGTAGCGGCCCATCACCCGGTAGAGGCGCTCGGAGAGCGGGCCCTCGGCCGGTTCCTCGAACCGGGCGGCCAGCTCACGGCCGGCCCGGCGCAGCGACTCCTCGTACAGCGCCTGCTTGCCCGGGAAGTAGTGGTACACCAGCGGTCGGGAGGCGCCGGCGGCGGCCGCGATGTCGTCGATCGACACCTCCTCCGGCGGGTGGCAGCTGAACAGCTCCAGGGCGACCGTGATCAGTTGCTCGCGCCGCTCGTCCACGCTGAGCCGCCGCCGCGGCCGTTCGCCGCCCCGGTCCGCGCGGGCGGCGGTCTTGCCGGCGGGCGTGCCGGCGGCCGCTCCGGAGGCCTTGGCGGCGGCCGGGCCGCGGTCGGTGCGCGCGGACGGGGGCGTGGCCGACGGCGTACGGGAAACCATGCGCGTCACCCTATCCGTCCGGGCCCCGGCCGGTGGATCTTGGCCGCGGGCCGGCGTCACCGGCCCGCGCGGCGTCACCCGGCCCGGTCGGCCGGCGTCACCCGCCCGCCCCGCGTCACCCGGCCCGGTCGGCCTGCCAGGCGCGGTAGCGCCGGTACGCCTCCAGCCCGTCCGGGACGAAGGTGTCGCGGGCGAGTCGCTCGTCCAGCTCGGCGGGGGTGAGCCAGGCGTGCCAGGCCACCTCGGACTCCTGCGGCGCGACCGGGCCGTCCCACTTGGCCTCGTGGACGTCGCACCACCAGGAGAGCCGGTCCCGTCGGAAGAGGAACCTGAACAGCGGGCGGGGCTCGACCCCGCTCACCCCCAGCTCCTCCTCGGCCTCCCGGACGGCGGCGCTCGCGTACGTCTCGCCGGCGCCCACCACGCCGCCCACGAACATGTCGTACGCGCCGGGGGCGAACAGCTTGGTGTCGGTCCGCCGGTGGACGAAGAGCCGCCCGGCGGGGTCGCGGACCAGGATGAAGACGCAGCGGTGCGTCAGCCCGTCCCGGTACACCTCCCCGCGCGGCGCGGTCCCGATCACCCGGTCGTGTTCGTCGACGACGTCCAGCAGCTCTTCGGCAGGGTTGGTCATGACCGACAGGTTAGGGTTTCCGAGCCGGTTCGAACGGTTCGAACGGCACCGAAGCCCCCGGCCGATCCGGATCGTTCCCATGACTCGGGGGCGGGCCCATCGGGCGGCGCGGGCACGGGACGACGGTCGGACGGGACAGGACGGCACGCGGTGGTGGAGATCCGGGGCGAGACGGCCGAGGGCTTCGAGCCGGTACGGGAGGCCTTCGCGCGCAACTTCCGCGAGTACGGAGAGCTGGGCGCGGCCTTCGCGCTCTACCTGCGCGGCCGCAGGGTGGTCGACCTGTGGGCCGGTGACGCCCGTCCCGAGGTCGGCGGGCGGCCCGCGCCGGCCGTGCCGTGGACGGCCGACACCGCGCAGGTGCTGCGCTCGGTCACCAAGGGCCTCACCGCGACCACCGCGCTGCTGCTGGCCGAGCGCGGGCAGCTCGACCTGGACGCGCCGGTCGCCTCGTACTGGCCGGAGTTCAAGGCGGCCGGCAAGGACCGGGTGCCGGTGCGCTGGCTGCTCTCGCACCAGGCCGGGGTGCCCGCGCTCGACGTGCCGTTGCGCCTGGAGGACGTGCTCACCTGGGAGCGGGCGGCGGCCGCCGTCGCCGCCCAGGCGCCCGCCTGGGAGCCGGGCACCGCACACGGCTACCACCCGTACACCTTCGGCTGGCTGGTCGGTGAGGTGGTCCGGCGGGTCAGCGGGCGGACGATCGGCCGCTACTTCGCCGAGGAGATCGCCCGGCCGCTCGGCCTGGACCTGTGGATCGGCCTGCCGGCCGGTGCCGCGCCCCGGGTCGGCCGGCTGGTGGACCTGCCCGCGCCGGAGGGCGCCCGGACCGGGCCGGGCGGGCTGCGGCTGCGCCCCAAGCAATCCGTGCGGGACGCCTACCAGGACCCGACCTCGCTGACCGCCCGCGCCTTCGCCTCGGTCCGCCCCGGCGTGGACCTCAACGATCCCGCGGTGCAGGCCGCCGAGATCCCCGGTGCGGGCGGGATCGGCACCGCCCGGTCGGTCGCGCGCTTCTACGCGGCGCTGATCGGCGCGGCGGACCGGCACGGCGGGGCGCCCGGCGAGACGCACCCGCCGCTGCTCGGGGCGGAGCTGCTGGCCCGCGCGGTCGGACCGGTGGTCAGCGGGCCGGACCGGGTGCTGATCGTCAACTCGACCTTCGGCCTCGGCTACTTCCGGCACAGCCCGACCGCGCTGATGGCCTCGCCGGCGAGCTTCGGCCACCCGGGGCGGGGCGGGTCGCTCGGCTTCGCCGACCCCGACCTCGGGATCGGCTTCGGCTACGTCACCAACGGCATGCAGCCCGGTGTGACGGGGGACGTCCGCTCCCGCAACCTGATCCGCGCGGTCCGCGGCTGCCTCGGACTCACCTGACGTTCTCCGGGGAGGAGCCCACCCCACGGTGTGCGGCCGGCTCGTGAGCCCGCCGCACTCCGCGGGTGCTCGGACGGGGAGACCCGTCGGGCACGGGGCGGCCCGGGCGGGGCTCGCGGCCCGAGACGGGCCCGGGAGGCCGTCAGGCCTGGCCGGTCTCGAAGCGGCTGATCTTGCCGCCGTCGACGGTGAAGCGCCACGCGGTGCGCATCTCGCCCCAGGTGTCGTTCCGGTAGTTGGCGACCAGCGCGTGTCCGTTCTGGGACTCGGACTGGACGTCCAGGTGGCCGCTGCTGGAGAAGATCTCCCGCTCGGTCCAGTCCTCGACGTTCCGGTCCGAGCCGTCGTCGGACATCGTGGCGTCGGGGGTGAGCGCGTCGAAGAAGGCGGTCCGGTCGCCGGCGTTGAGCGCGGTGACGAAGGCGCGGACGGCCGGGTCGGTGAGCTTGGCGGTGGCGATGGTCATGCGGGTCTCCCTGGAACGAGAAGGGGTCGGGCCTCCTCCTGTCTAGGGCGTCGCCCGGGCGTGTCCGGGCGTGTCGGCGGCGTGTCGGCGATTTTCGGCTTTCCTGTGCTTAGATCCCGCTACGGGCGATTTGTCCAGTGACGGAGTCCTGCGGGCCACGGGGAGTGGTGACGGAGTGGGAAGTCGGCCGGCCCGACTTCCCACTCCGCGATCTCGGACCCGGCGCGACCCGGCGCTCGCCGGCGCGGGGCGGCTCGGCGGCGGCCGGGGTGGCTCGGCGGTGGCCGGGGTGGCTCGGCGGAACACCGCCTAGAAGAGGCCCAGCCCGTCGGGGGAGTAGCTGACCAGCAGGTTCTTCGTCTGCTGGTAGTGCTCCAGCACCGCCTTGTGGCCCTCCCGGCCGATCCCGGAGTTCTTGTATCCGCCGAAGGCGGCGTGGGCGGGGTAGGCGTGGTAGCAGTTGGTCCAGACCCGGCCGGCCTGGATGGCCCGCCCGGCCCGGTACGCCGTGTTGCCGTCCCGGGTCCACACCCCCGCGCCGAGCCCGTAGAGGGTGTCGTTGGCGAGGGCGATGCCGTCCTCGAAGTCCTCGAAGCGGGTGACGGCCAGGACCGGGCCGAAGATCTCCTCCTGGAAGATCCGCATCCCGTTGACGCCCTCGAAGACGGTGGGCGTCACGTAGTAGCCGCCGGCGAGCGACCCGCCGAGGTCCGCGCGCTCACCGCCGGCCAGCACCTTGGCGCCCTCGGCCTGGCCGACCTCGATGTAGGAGAGGATCCGCTTCAGCTGGTCGTCGCTGACCTGGGCGCCGATCTGGGTCTCGGTGTCCAGCGGGTTGCCCTGGCGCATCGCCCGCACCCGCTCCAGACCGTCGGCGAGCACCCGGTCGTAGACCTCGGCCTGGATCAGCGCCCGGCTGGGGCAGGTGCAGACCTCGCCCTGGTTGAGCGCGAACATCGCGAAGCCTTCGAGCGCCTTGTCGTAGAAGGCGTCCCGCTCGGCCGCGACGTCGGCGAAGAACAGGTTGGGGCTCTTGCCGCCGAGTTCCAGCGACACCGGGATCAGGTTCCCGCTGGCGTACTGGGAGATCAGCCTGCCGGTGGTGGTCTCGCCGGTGAAGGCGATCTTGCGGATCCGGCTGCTGGAGGCCAGCGGCCGGCCGGCCTCCAGGCCGAAGCCGTTGACCACGTTGACCACGCCGGGCGGCAGCAGGTCGGCTATCAGCTCGACCAGCAGCAGGACCGAGGCCGGGGTCTGCTCGGCGGGCTTGAGCACCACCGCGTTGCCGGCCGCCAGCGCCGGGGCGAGCTTCCAGACCGCCATCAGGATCGGGAAGTTCCACGGGATGATCTGGCCGACCACACCGAGCGGCTCGTGGAAGTGGTACGCCACGGTGTCCTCGTCCAGCTGCGAGATGCCGCCCTCCTGGGCGCGCAGCGCACCGGCGAAGTAGCGCAGGTGGTCGACCGCGAGGGGGAGGTCGGCGGCCAGCGTCTCGCGCACCGGCTTGCCGTTCTCCCAGCTCTCGGCGACGGCGAGTTCCTCCAGGTGGGCCTCGATCCGGTCGGCGATTCGCAGCAGCACCTGGGCGCGCTCGGCCGGCGGGGTGCGGCCCCAGGCCGGGGCGGCGGCGTGGGCGGCGTCGAGCGCCGCCTCGACGTCCTCGGCGGAGCCCCGGGCCACCTCGGTGAAGACCTCGCCGGTGACCGGGCTGGGGTTCTCGAAGTACTCGCCGCGGACCGGGGGCGTCCAGCCGCCGCCGATCCAGTGCTCGTAGCGGGAGCGGTAGCGGACGATGGAGCCGGGCCGTCCGGGGGGTTGGTAGACCGTCATGCTCGGGTGCCTCCTCGCGTTGTCGGGGGCACCGCCGCGGCCGCGCGGGCCGGGCGGCGCGCCGGACCGCGGACCGGGGCCCGCGCGGTCCGGCGGAGGGTACGGACGCGCACGTGGGCGGGGCCCCGCCGGGGCGCCGCGCCGTCGAGCACCCTAGCCCGGGACGGCGGACGCGGCTACGGTCCGTCCCCGGCCGCTGTACGGAGGGTGGTGGTTTCCGGCCGTTTTCGGCCGCGCGGGTGGTGCGGGCGGCGCGGCCCGCGCCGTCGACCGGCCCCTCGCCGCGCCCGGACCGGCCCCCTCGCCGCGCCCGGACCGGCCCCCTCGCCGCGCCCGGACCGGGCCGGAACCGCGCGCCCGGACCGGCCCGTCACCTGCCCGACCGGACCGCAGCCGGGCCGGGGCCGGAGCGGGCCGGTCGCGTCGCGTTCAGGCCGTCAGGTAGCGGCCGGTGCGGGACTCCCAGGCGAGGTAGCCGGCCAGCCAGGTGACCAGGCCGTCGGCGTAGCGCTGGGCGAGGATCCGCTCCACCCGGGCGAGGCCGAGCTCCCGGTGGACGGCGGGCAGGCGCTCGTGCAGCTCGCCGCAGCGCTCGACCATCAGCTGGGCCTCGGCCATCACCACGGCGCAGGCCTCCTCGGCCGAGCAGTCCCGCTCGCGCTGCACGATCATCACCAGGTTGTTGACGTCGCCGCGCGGTGCCTCCAGCGGGAACGACCGCACGTCGTTGCTGAGCGACGGTATGTCGGCCGCGAGCTGACGGAGTTGACGGAGCACCGGATGGTGGAGGACGGCGGCGGGGACCTCGAAGTTGCCGAGCCGCTCCACCATGTCGAAGATCGTCTCCATCGCGGCGGTGCCCCGGCGCAGGGCCAGGTAGCCGTCGCGATCGGGCGGCCGTTCGGAGATCCGGCCGGCGGCCTCGGCGGGGTGGCTGGCCAGGTACCACTCCCAGTTGTACGCCGCGCGCGCCTGCCAGCGTGCGGGCATGCCCTGCACGCTGCGCTCCCAGAGGTCCGCGAAGGCGGTCTCGACCGCGGAGGAGCGGTCCGGCCGGGCGCCGTGCAGCACGGCGATCAGCCGTTCGCAGATCGGGGCCACCTCGGTGGGGCGCCGGCCCAGCGGCCCGTCGAACTGGTCGTCGAAGAGGAAGTAGAAGCCCATCAGGTCCGCAGCCAGCGCGAGTTCGTCCGGCCCTGCATCGGGGTAGCCGAGTGCGGCGAGCGACACCACGTCCCAGTGTGCATAGGAGGGGTGGTCGGGGTTGGAGAGCAGCGGATGCCGCAACAACCACGCGCGGTGCAGTTCGGCGGCGTACCGTCCGTGAGGACTGCGACGGTGCGGGAACGGAATCTGAAGTGATGTGTCGTCAGACATCGGACTCCCGGTGCGGCTGAGGGTGGGGGGCCTACAGGGTACGAGGGCGGGGCGTGGGAGTTGAGCTGCGGTACTCGACGCGGGCGGAGCGGTATGGCAAGATCAACTAAGCTCGGGGGCCGTAGAGTATCCGATGCAATGATCGGACGTTAGGGATATAGGGCAATTGCCCTTGGCAAGCTGTCCGAACCCTCAATTCCGGCCCCAGCCTGGGCGAACGCCGCGCAGTGCGCCCCCCGCGGCGCTAACCTCGCTCCCACGAGCACGGAACTGCGAGGCGGAGGCGCGACGGTGACCGAGCGGGAACACGAACTGCGGGTGGGGGCGGGAACCGGCGGACAGGAGGCCGACACCGCGTCGACCCGGGTCAGGCTGCGCGACCGCGACGCCGAACTGCGCTCCGCCGAAGCCGCGGTGGAGAAGCTCTGCCGGGAGTTCGCGGCCGGCGGCACCGAGATCGGCGAGCTGCTCACCTTCTCTGGCCGCCCCGGCATCGGCAAGACCAGCCTGCTGCACGAGGTCCGCCGGATCGCCAAGCTCCGCGCCGGTACCACCGTCCTGTTCGCCCGTGGCGGCGAGCGCCAGTCCAACGAGCCGTACCACGTGCTGCGCCAGCTGCTCCAGCCCGTCCTCGGCAGCCTCGAACCGGCGGAGTTCCGCCAGGTGATGGGCACCTGGGAGGAGGTCGTCGGACCGGCCATGGGCCTCAAGCAGCCGAAGGCCGGCGCCCGCCGCCTCGATCCCCAGGGCGTCCGTGACGGCCTCGACTACGTCCTCACCCAGCTCGCCCCGCGCCGCGCCCCGCTGGTGATGATCGTCGACGACCTGCACTGGGCCGACCTCGAATCGCTCGCCTGGCTCGCCCAGTTCGCGGTCCGCGCCCGCGAGCTTCCCGTCCTGCTGGTCTTCGCCTACCGCGAGGACGCCGCGGACTGGCAGCCCGAGGCGCACGACCACCGGGCCGCCGTCTCCGGCCTCGCCACCCGCCGGCACGAGCTGAGCCGGCTCACCCTGGTCTCCGTCACCGACATGGTCCGCGCCGAGCTCGGGGACAAGGCGGAGGACTCCTTCTGCTACGAGTTCTGGAACGTCGTCAACGGCAACCCGTTCGAGGCCGTCGCCCTCCTCGACCAGGTCCGGGACCAGGAGCTCGACCCGGTCGAGGAGAACTCCCAGCAGCTGCGCGAGCTCGCCGTCGACGTCATCGGGATGACCCTCAAGGGCTGGCTGGACCGGCTCGGCGCCTCCACCCTGCGCTTCGCCTGGGCCTGCGCGATGCTCGGCACCGACATCCGTCAGGACCTCGCCGCCCGGATCTCCACCCAGAGCACCGAGGGCGCCCGCGACTCCGTCAAGCAACTGCGCAAACAGCGCATCCTCACCCAGACACCCAGCGGGAACCTGGAGTTCGTCCACCCGCTGATCGGCAGCTCGATCTACAACACCATGCCCGAGTCCACCCGGACCGGCATGCACGGCGTGGCCGCCGCCGAGATCGAGAACGCCGGGCTCGGCCTGCTCGCCGCCTCCCGGCACCTGGTGGAGACCTTCCCGGGCGAGGGCGACGACCGGACCGTCCGCAAGCTGCGCCGCGCGGCCCAGGAGCACCTGCTGATCGGCGCGCCCGAGGCGGCCCAGCGCTGCCTCCACCGCGCCCTCGCCGAGCCGCCGGACGACGACATCCGCGCCGAGGTGCTCTACGAACTCGGCTGTTCCGCCCTGCTCACCGACCCGGCCGCCACCGTCAACCAGCTCAAGCTCGCCCTCGACCCGGAGGAGGGCCCGCTGCGCCCCTCGCTCCGGGTGGACGCCACCTTCCGGCTCTCCGAGGTGCTCGCGCACAGCGGCCAGCTCGGCGAGGCCGCCCGGGTCTGCCAGGAGGAGGCCGAGAACACCGTCGACGACCCGGCGGGCCGGCTCCGGCTGGAGGCCGCCGCGTTCATGTGGCACGCCTACCGCAAGTCCGAGGAGGACGGACCCGCCCGCTCCGTGCGGCTGGGCGCGCTCTGCGCGGGCCTCACCGGCCGGGAGGCCGCCGACAGGGCCGTCCTGGCGCTGCGCGCCTGGGACCTCACCCTGCGCGGCGAACCCTCCGCCGAGGTGCTGCGGCACGCGGACCAGGTCCTCGACCAGGGCCGGCTGCCCAAGGGGCTCGGCTGGACGGACTCCACCTGGGGCTTCGAGCTGCCCGCCACGCTCGGCCTCTCCTACACCTACAACGACCGCATCGCCCAGGCGGAGCGGCTCTTCGGGGACGCCATCGTCCAGTTCGAGATCGCCGGCTGGAGCGGCGCCCACCGCGGCTTCGCCTACTTCCTGATGGGCCTGGCCCGGTTCCGCCGCGGCCTGCTCGCGGAGGCCGAGGACTTCCTGCGCCGGGCGCTGCGGCTGTCCGAGCGGATCGGCCCCAAGCTGCCGCTCGCCTGGGACGCCGTCGGCGTCCTGGTGGACACCCTGATCGCCCGCGGCCGGGTGAACGAGGCCTGGGAGGTCGCGAGCGGCTTCGGCTTCAACCCGCCCTACCACGACACCGCGATGGTCCTGCCGGACGCGGCGTCGCTCTACGGCAAGCTGCTGCTCGCCAAGGGCCGCAAGGCCGGCGCCGCCGCCGCGCTCACCGACGCCGGCGCCCAGCTGGAGGCGCGCGGCTGGCACAACACCGTCTGGGCGCCGTGGGCCGGCCACCTCGCCGTCGCGCTGGCCAAGGACGAGCCCGAGCGCGCCCGCTGGTACGCGCAGAAGTCCGTCGCCGACGCCCGCCGCTTCGGGACCGCCTCGGCGATCGGCACCGCGCTGCGGCTGCAGGCCGAGATCGAGGACGGCCAGCAGGCGGTCGAGCTGCTGGAGGACGCGGTGCGCCACCTCGGGCAGTCGCCGGCCGGCTACGAGCACGCCGTCGCCCTGGTGGACCTCGGAGCCGCGCTGCGCCGGGTCGGCCGGCTGGAGGACGCCCAGGAGTACCTGTACCAGGGCATCGAGCTGGCCCAGCACTGCGCGGCCGACGGCCTGGTCGTCCGGGCCCGCCGCGAGCTGGCCAACTACGGCCTGCGGCCCAACCGGCTCAGTGACACCCGCGAGACGCTCTCCCAGCCCGAGTGGGACGTCGCCCGCCTCGCCGTGCGCGGTCTGCCGGCGCAGCGGATCGCCGACCAGCTGGGCGTCCACCTCAGCCTGGTCAACCGCCGGCTCGCCGCGGTCTACCGCAAGGCGGGCAGCGGCCCCGACGGGCTCGCCTCGGCGCTCGGCCTGCCGCCGGAGCAGCCGGCCGACGGTGCGGGCGACCACGCGGACGGGTAGGGGCGGGGAGCCGTGCCGGCGAGCGCTGCCGGGGCCCGGGACGGGGCGGCGGCCGGGAGCACCGGGGCGGCGCGCGGGCGCGGCAAGAGCCCCCGCACCGCCCCCGGTGACTAGGCTTTCGATCCGTAAAGGAACTCCCGGGGCGCCGCCCTTCGGCGGGCTTCCGACGACCGGGTACCAAGGGGCTGCGGCGCGTCCGCGGCCGGTAGTGAGGAGCAGGCCATGGCGACGCCCCCGGCGAACGGGTCGCAGGCGACCAGCGTGCGGCGCGGACCCCTCGAATCATCGGGCGCCGGCATGGCGATCGAACGCTGGACGCTCCGGGCCGGCCCGTACGAGGCGACCGTGCTCACCCTCGGCGCCACCCTACACACCCTCACCGCCCCCGACCGCTCGGGCCGGCCGGGCCAGGTGCTGCTGGCCCCCCACGGGCTGGCCGAGATCCTCGGCCCGGGCCGGCACCACGGCAGCGTGATCGGCCGGTACGCCAACCGGATCGACGGCAGCACGGTGACCATCGACGGCGAGGAGCACCCGCTCGCCCCCACCGGCGGCGGTGTGACCCTGCACGGCGGGCCGGACGGCTTCCACCATCGGATGTGGGAGGCGCAGGCCCTGCCCGAGGGCGTCCGGCTCCGGCTGCACAGCCCGGACGGCGATCAGGGCTTCCCCGGCGGGCTCGACGTCACCGTCGACTACACGCTGAGCGCGGCCGGTGAGCTGGTGATCGCCTACCGGGCGGTCACCAGCCGGCCGACCGTGCTCAACCTGACCAACCACGCCTACTTCAACCTGGCCGGCGAGGGCAGCGGCGACGTCCTGGGCCACCTGCTGACCGTGGACGCCGACGGGTACACCCCGGCCGACGAGCGGCAGATCCCGTACGGGCGGATCGAGCCGGTGGCCGGCACGCCGTTCGACTTCACCGTCGCCCGCCCGATCGGCAAGTCGGTGCACGACGAGCACCCGCAGCTGGCCGGGCCCGGCGGCTACGACCACAACTGGGTGCTGCGCCCGCGTCCGGCGGAGGGCGGCCCGGCCCGTGCGGCGCTGCTGGAGGACCCGGTGAGCGGCCGGACCCTGGAGGTGCTGACCACCGAGCCGGGGATCCAGGTCTACACGGCCAACAAGTTCCAGGGCGGGGTGACCGGGGCGAGCGGGACGGCGTACGGGCCCTACGCCGGCGTGGCGCTGGAGACCCAGCACTTCCCCGACTCCCCGCACCATCCGGAGTTCCCGGGCACCGAGCTGCGGCCGGGGCAGGAGTTCCGCTCGACCACGGTGCTGCGGCTCGGGGTGGCCTGACCCGGGGCACCTACGGCGGGCGTACCGAGGGCGGGGTGGGTACGGCAGGGTACGAACCGTCGCCAGGCACAATGGGGGAGTCGACAGAGCCCGGACCTTCGGCCCGGGCTCTGTGCATGCCGTGCTGCAAGCGTCTTTCCGCAACGCAGCGTACTAATCGGGCCGTCTGTACCTGGGCGAACCTGACATATCGGCACCGCGGCTTCACCGGTCAACTACCGTGCGGCAACGCGAAGGACACGCGCGCGTAACGATCGGCGATTCTTGCAGAAACTTGCTGCAAGGACTTTCCGCGGTGATTGCGCCGCTGTTAACTTCCTTCCGAGCCCGACGGCAGCAACGGTGCGGTCGGCACGAGGCAGCCATTATGCGCCTGTCTCCCAACATCTCGGGCACCCCCACCCCTCCAAGGAGTTCTCATGCGGCGTGGCATCGCGGCCTCTGCCCTCGTTGTGGCCCTCGCGGTCTCGATGGCTGCCTGTGGCAGCAGCGGCTCCAGCTCGGACGGCAAGGCCGACGGGCCGGTCACCCTTACCTACTGGGACACGTCGAACGCCACCAACGAGGCGCCCAACTACCAGGAGCTCGTCAAGAAGTTCGAGGCGGCCAACCCTGAGATCAAGGTCGACTTCGTCAACGTCCCGTTCGACCAGGCGCAGAACAAGCTCCAGACCGCCATGGGGGCCAAGGGCGCTCCGGACGTGTTCCGCTCCGAGGTCGGCTGGACCGCCGCCTTCGCCAAGGCCGGCTTCCTGGAGCCGCTGGACGGCACCCCGGCCACCGCCGACGCCGGCTCCTTCCAGCCCACCCTGGTGCAGCAGGCCAAGTACGACGGCAAGACCTACGGCGTTCCGCTGGTCACCGACACCCTGGGCCTGCTCTACAACAAGGAGCTCTTCACCAAGGCCGGTGTCGCCGCCGCCCCCAAGACCTGGGACGAGCTGAAGACCGCCGCCGCCGCCGTCAAGGAGAAGACCGGCGTGGACGGCTTCTGGCTGAAGGCCGCCGACGGCTACTACGCGATGCCGTTCCTGTTCGGCGAGGGCACCGACACCGTCGACGCCGCCGGCAAGAAGATCACCGTCGCCTCGCCCGAGGCCGTCAAGGCCATCGAGACCTACAAGTCGATGTTCACCTCGCCGGGCACCGCCAAGGCCGACGTCACCAGCGACGCCTACGCGCACATGATGGACGCCTTCAACAGCGGCAAGGTCGCGGCGATCATCCAGGGCCCCTGGGAGATCACCAACATCTACAAGGGCTCCGCGTTCGCCGACAAGACCAACCTCGGCATCGCCCCCGTCCCGGCCGGCGCCTCCGGCAAGGCCGGCGCCCCCACCGGCGGCCACAACATCTCCGTCTACGCCGGCTCCGACAAGGCCCACAAGGCCGCTGCCGAGAAGTTCGCCGCCTTCATGACCTCGGCCGAGAGCCAGGCGTTCATCGCGAAGAAGAACTCCACGCTGCCGACCCGCTTCGACGCCTTCACCCCCGAGGTCAAGGCCGACCCCGGCATCGCCGGCTTCCAGGCGGTCCTCTCCAGCGCCAAGCCCCGCCCCGAACTGCCGGAGTACAGCTCGCTGTTCGCCTCGCTCGGCACCAACCTCGGCAAGGTGGTCCAGGGCACCGGCACCCAGGACGGCCTGAACACCGTCGCCACCGACTACGCCAAGCTCCTCCCGGGCTTCGCGAAGTAACACCCCGCAGCCGTCCGGCCCGCCGCCACCTCCCCGGCGGGCCGGACGGCCGGACCCGTAGCAGCAGCAGTCGCCGTAGCGAGGCGGCGGACCTCCCCGAGAAGGTGTCGAACATGTCAGTCGCCGTGCAGGGCGCCACCGGCCAGGGCAGCCGGGAGCGCGATCCGCGTCCGGGCCTGATGGAGCGCCTCAAGCGCTCGTACGCCAAGCACTGGTACGCCTACGCGATGATCGCGCCGGTGGTCCTGGTGCTCGGCGTCCTGGTGCTCTACCCGCTCGCCGAGGGTGTCTGGCTCACCCTCACCGACGCCAACAGCCTCAACGCCGCCCGCAAGATCGGCGTCAACGAGGTCCCGGCCAGCTACCACTTCGTGGGCTTCGACAACTACGCCGACATCCTCTGGGGCCCCGGCTCGTACGACCGCTTCTGGTCGCACTTCGTCTGGACCATCAGCTGGACGGCCCTCTGCGTCGCCCTGCACTACGGCATCGGCCTCGGCCTCGCCCTGCTGCTCAACCAGAAGCTGCGCGGCCGCGCCTTCTACCGGATGCTGCTCATCCTGCCGTGGGCCGTGCCGACCTTCGTCACCGTCTTCTCCTGGCGGCTGATGCTCGCCGACGGCGGCGCCGTCAACGGTCTGCTCTCCGCCCTGCACCTGCCCGAGCCCGGCTGGCTGGACGACCCGCTGGCGCAGAAGGCCGCCGCCGTGCTGGTCAACACGTGGGTCGGCGTGCCGTTCATGATGATCTCGCTGCTCGGCGGCCTGCAGGCGATCCCGGCCGAGCTCTACGAGGCCGCCGAGATGGACGGCGCGACCGCCTGGCAGCGGTTCCGCCACGTCACCCTGCCCGGGCTGCGCACCGTCTCCTCCACCGTCGTCCTGCTCGGCGTGATCTGGACCTTCAACCAGTTCGCCGTGATCTTCCTGCTGTTCGGCGGCAACGGCGCACCCGACGCCCAGCTGCTGGTCACCTGGGCCTACCGCCTCGGCTTCGGCCAGCAGCCCCGCGACTACGCGCAGTCCGCCGCCTACGGCGTCATCCTGCTCTCCATCCTGATCGTCTTCACCGCCTTCTACCGGCGCTGGCTCGCCCGCAACGAGCAGGCGAACGGCTGATCCCGACCACCCCGGCGACACGAAGGCAGGAATCCCGATGAGCACCACCACCGACCGACCCGCACCCCTGACCACGCGCCCCGCGGCGCCCGCCGCCCGACCGGCCAAGGCCCGCCGCCGCGGCGAGGCGAGCCCGCTGGCCCGGGCGCTCTCGCACGGAGCGCTGATCCTGGCGAGCCTGATCGCGCTCTTCCCGGTGGCGTGGATCGTCTACGTCTCCTTCGGTCCGGACAAGACCGACTACCTGCACCCGGGCGCCATCCTCGACAAGATGACGCTGGCGAACTACAGCACCGTGCTGTTCGACACCGACTTCTTCACCTGGTTCGGCAACGCCTTCCTGGTCTCCGGCATCACCACCGTGTTCGGCGTGCTGATCGCCGCGTCCACCGGCTACGCCGTCTCCCGGATGCGCTTCCCCGGCCACCGGCCGCTGATGTGGTCGCTGCTGGTGACCCAGATGTTCCCGATCGCGGTGCTGATCGTGCCGATGTACACGATCCTCTCCGAGCTCGACCTGCTGGACAGCTACCTGGGCCTGGTCCTGGTCTACTCGACCACCACCGTGCCGTACTGCGCCTGGCTGCTGAAGGGCTACTTCGACACCATCCCGGTGGAGATCGACGAGGCCGGCCGGGTCGACGGGCTCACCCCGTTCGGCACCTTCTGGCGGCTCGTGCTGCCGCTCGCCCGGCCGGGCCTGGCGGTAGCCGCCTTCTACTCCTTCCTGACCGCCTGGGCCGAGGTCGCCTTCGCCTCCACGTTCATGCTCAGCTCCGACAAGTACACCCTCGCCGTCGGCCTGCAGACCTTCGTCAGCGAGCACGACGCGCAGTGGAACCTGATGGCCGCGACCGCGGTGCTGATCGCGATCCCGTCGTCGCTCCTCTTCTACCTGGTGCAGCGCCACCTGGTGACCGGCCTGACCGCCGGCGCCTCGAAGTCCTGACCGCTTTCCCGCTCCTCTGATCCCCAAGGGACACCGTCCATGACCCAGAACCTGGCCGACACCTCCCGGCCCGCCGCCGACGCCACCGCTCACGAGGCCAGCGCCGGCGCGTCCAGAGGCTGGTGGCGGGACGCGGTCATCTACCAGGTCTACCCGCGCAGCTTCGCCGACTCCAACGGCGACGGCATGGGCGACCTGCCCGGCATCCGCAGCCGCCTGCCCTACCTGCGCGACCTCGGCGTGGACGCCGTCTGGCTCTCCCCGTTCTACGCCTCCCCGCAGGCCGACGCCGGCTACGACGTCGCCGACTACCGCGCGGTCGACCCGATGTTCGGCACCCTGCTGGACGCCGACGCGCTGATCCGCGACGCGCACGCGCTGGGTCTGCGGATCATCGTGGACCTCGTCCCCAACCACTCCTCGGACCAGCACGAGTGGTTCCAGCGTGCTCTGCGCGAGGGTCCTGCGTCCCCCCTGCGCGACCGCTACCACTTCCGTCCGGGCAAGGGCGAGAACGGCGAACTGCCGCCCAACGACTGGGAGTCGATCTTCGGCGGCCCGGCCTGGACCCGCTCGGAGAACCCGGACGGAACCCCCGGGGACTGGTACCTGCACCTGTTCGCCCCCGAGCAGCCCGACTTCAACTGGGAGAACCCGGCCGTCGCCGACGAGTTCCGCTCGATCCTGCGGTTCTGGCTCGACATGGGCGTCGACGGCTTCCGGATCGACGTCGCCCACGGCCTGGTCAAGGCACCCGGCCTGCCCGACATCGGCGGCGGCGACCAGCTCAAGCTGCTCGGCAACGACGTCATGCCGTTCTTCGACCAGGACGGCGTGCACGAGATCTACCGCAGCTGGCGGAAGATCCTGGACGAGTACCCGGGCCAGCGGATCGGCGTCGCAGAGGCGTGGACCCCGACCGTCCAGCGCACCGCCAACTACGTCCGGCCCGACGAGCTGCACCAGGCCTTCAACTTTCAGTACCTGGGCACCTCCTGGGCGGCGGACGAGCTGCGCGAGGTGATCGACCTCTCGCTCGACTCGATGCGCCCGGTCGACGCCCCCACCACCTGGGTGCTCTCCAACCACGACGTCACCCGGCACGCCACCCGGTTCGCCAACGAGCCCGGCCTCGGCACCCAGATCCGCACCCCCGGCGACCGCGCGCTCGGCCTGCGCCGCGCCCGCGCCGCCACCCTGCTGATGCTCGCGCTGCCCGGCTCGGCGTACCTCTACCAGGGCGAGGAGCTCGGCCTGCCGGACGTCACCGACCTGCCGGACGAGGTCCGCCAGGACCCGTCGTTCTTCCGCCAGGCCGGCCAGGACGGCTACCGCGACGGCTGCCGCGTGCCGATCCCGTGGTCCGGCACCGAGGCCCCGTACGGCTTCGGCCCGGTGGCCGGCGGCCCGAGCTGGCTGCCGCAGCCCGCCGAGTGGGCCGAGCTCAGCGTCGAGGCGCAGACCGGCGATCCGACGTCCACCCTGGAGCTGTACCGCAGCGCGCTGGCCGTCCGCCGCGCGCAGCCCGACCTCGGCGCCGGCACCGACGTCGAGTGGCTGGACAGCCCGGCCGGCACGCTGACGTTCCGCCGCGGCTCCTTCGTCTGCACCGTGAACACCACCGCCGAGCCCGTCCGGATACCGGCGCCCGGCCGCCTGCTGCTCTCCTCCGCGGACGCCGTGGTGGACGGCGGCGAGACGGTGCTCGCTCCGGACAGCACCGACTGGTGGGCGGTCTGACGTGGTTGCAATAGGCTCTGGGACCGTGACTACGGCGCGACTCTCAGACATCGCGGCGCAGGCGGGGGTCAGCGAAGCCACCGTCTCCCGCGTGCTCAACGGCAAGGCGAACGTCTCGGCCGCCACCCGGCAGACCGTGCTGGCGGCGCTCGACGTGCTCGGGTACGAGCGGCCGACCCGGCTGCGCCAGCGCAGTGCTGGCCTGATCGGGCTGATCACCCCCGAGCTGAGCAACCCGATCTTCCCCGCGCTGGCCCAGGTGATCGAGCAGGTGCTGAGCCGGCACGGCTACACGCCGGTGCTCTGCACCCAGACGCCGGGCGGGTCCACCGAGGACGAACTGGTGGAGATGCTGGTCGACCGCGGGGTGTCGGGCATCGTCTTCGTCTCGGGACTGCACGCCGACACCACCGCCGACCACGACCGGTACGCCCGGCTCATCGGCCGGCAGGTGCCGTTCGTGCTGATCAACGGCTTCAGCGAGAGGATCGACGCCCCGTTCATCTCGCCGGACGACCGCTCCGCGATGTGGATGGCCGTCCAGCACCTGGCCGAGCTCGGCCACGAGCGGATCGGTCTGGCCGTCGGCCAGCGCCGGTACGTGCCGGTGCTGCGCAAGATCGAGGGCTTCACCGCGGCCATGCGCGAGGTGCTCGGGCGGACCGAGGAGGAGGCCCGGGACCTCGTCCACCACACGCTGTTCAGCGTGGAGGGCGGGCACGCCGCCGCCGGCGCGCTGCTGGACAAGGGCTGCACGGCGATCGTCTGCGGCAGCGACATGATGGCGCTCGGCGCGATCCGCGCGGTGCGCCAGCGCGGGCTGAGCGTCCCCCA
>NZ_JAKNTA010000050.1 GCF_022288725.1 Kitasatospora sp. A2-31
GCGGTCGTCCAGCCAGAGGGCCTGGTCGTCGATGTCGCGGTCCTCGGTGGTCGCCGTCTCGGCCATGGTCCTCAGGTCGAGGACGTAGAGCCGCCACGGGGCGTCCTCGGGCAGGCCGGGGACGCGCTTCTTGTAGGCGATGCGGGTGCCGTCGGGCGACAGGGACGGGCATTCGACGTTGTCGTGCAGGGTGGCGAGCGTGTGGTGGACGGCGTCACCGGCGACCAGGTGGGTCTTGCCGCCGGTGGCGAGGGTGGCGTAGAAGTGCTCGTCGTCGGCGAAGGTGACGCCCCAGATGTTGGAGTCGGCGGCGCGGTAGGGCTTGCCGTCGAGGGTGACCGCGTAGCCTTCCAGGTTCTCCTGCAGGGTCCAGGTGGTGGTGTCCAGGATCGTGGTGCGGGTGGAGAAGTCCGTGCCGGCGTAGGAGTCGCCGCCGACGAAGACCGTCCAGGCGACGAGGTGTCCCGAGGGGGACACCCGTGCCCGGGTGGGGATGCCGGCGAGGTCGTAGTGGCGCTGCTCGTGCAGGTCGGCGTCGAGGACGACCGCGCGGTAGGTGTCCTCCAGGACGCCGTGCACGGCCTGGAGGCAGATCCCGGTGCCGGCCGCGGCGTGGAAGCGCAGGCAGGCCGGTGCCGCCACCGTCCGGGTCGCCCCGGGATCGGCGAGCGGGACGGCGGCGAGGTGGTCACGTCGGGAGCCCCAGGTCATGGAGCGGAACACCAGGTGCGCTCCGGCGGCGTCCGGTCGCAGCGTGACGGTGCCCTCCCTGGCCGGCGGCCCGTCGCCCGCCCGGTCGCCGCCCCGGCTCGCCTCGCCGGCGCGCAGCACGGTCCAGGCGCCGGCCGCGACGAGGACGGCGACGGCGGCGAACAGGACGAGCAGACGGCGGCCGAAAGTCATACGGGATCCTCTTCCAGGGGGTACGTCGACGGACGGTCAGGCGGGACGGGCGGGGACGGCAGGAGGAGCGGACGGGCACCGGCGGGGGGTCGATCAGCCACTGCCTGCGCCCCGGTCATCGGTGAGCCGGCCCAGCAGGCGGGCCGCGACCGCGACGGCGACCGTGAGCACGGCGGTCATGACGGCCAGGGCGGCGGTGTCGCCCCAGCGGCTCCAGAGCGCGCCGACCGCGAGCGAGCAGGCGAAGCGGCCGGCGGCCTGGCCGGTGCCGACGAGCGCCAGGCCGGCGCCGCGCCGTTGCTCGGGCACGGCGCCCGCCGCGGCGGCGGCGAGGACGCCGTCGGTCGCGGCGTAGAAGAGCCCGTGCAGGGCGAGGACGGCGGCGGCGAGGACCGCGCCCCCGCCGGGCCGTGCGAGCAGCAGGCCGTAGCCGGTGAGCAGGGCGGCATGGCCGAGCACGAACAGGCGTCGGCGCCCGATCCGGTCGGCGAGGGTGCCGAGCGGGACGGCGAGCACCAGGTAGACGGCGGCGGTGCCCAGCGGCAGCAGGGGGAACCAGCCCGCGGAGAGTTCGAGCCGCCGCTGCAGCAGCAGGTAGACGAAGGAGTCGCTGACCGTGGCGAGCCCGAGCAGGGCGGCGCACGCGGTGGTCCGGCGCAGGGCCGGCAGGCGCAGCAGCTCACGCAGGCGCAGCCGCGCCGCGGGGGCGGGCGTGGAGCGCAGGCTGCGGCCGGGGACGAGGAGGACCAGGACGAGCACGCCGAGTGCCGCGACGTAGGAGCTGACGGTGAAGACGGCGTGGTATCCCCCGGGGGCGGCGCGCAGGATGAGGAAGGCGAGCAGGGGGCCGGCCAGCGCGCCGAGGGTGTCCATCGCCCGGTGCACGCCGAAGGCGCGGCCGCGCCGTTCGGGCGGGGTGGCGAGGGAGATCATGGCGTCGCGGGGCGCGGTCCGCAGCCCCTTGCCGACCCGGTCGACGGCGAGGACGAGGCCGATCAGCGGTGTGGTGCGGACCACGAGGAGTGCGGGCCGGCAGAGCGCGGAGAGGCCGTAGCCGGCGGTGGCGACGGCCTTGTGGCGTCCGCCGCCGCGGTCGCCGAGGAAGCCGCCGAGCAGCCGCAGGACGGCGGAGGCGCCGTTGAAGACGCCGTCCAGCACGCCGAAGCCGAGCGGGGAGACGCCGAGCGCGGTGACGAGGTAGAGCGGCAGGACGGCGGTGACCATCTCGGAGGAGACGTCGGTGATCAGGCTGACCGTGCCGAGGGCGAGGACGGTGGGGGCGATCCGCGCGGACCGCCCCGGCCCGGGGGCCGGGGCGGCGGCGGACGCCGCGGGACGTCGGCTGTCCGCGAGGTACACGGTCAGTTCCAGACGCCGGCGATGTCGGAGGCGCCGGCCGCCTTGCCGGCGTGCGTGGTGAGCCCCGCGAGGTCCTCCAGGGTGCGGAGCATGTCGTAGTGGTTGTACTTGGTGGTCGGCGCGGAGCCGGCCTTGACGGGCTGTCCGTACAGCACGGTGGGGATCTGGTTGCCGCTGTGCTTGTCGTCCTCGTCGTAGGTGATGACGAGGAGGCTGTTGTGGGTCTTGGCCCAGGCGGCGTACGCGTCGAGCTTGTTCTTGATCCAGCCGTCGCCGGTGCCCACGGAGCAGTCGTGCATGTCGCTGCAGAGGTTGGGGACGACGAAGGAGACCTTGGGGAGCTTGGTGAAGTCGCTGGGGAACTGGTCGAAGGTGTGGCCGCTGCCGGTCGGCACGTTCTTGAACGCGAACCAGGGGTTGTGCTTCTGGGCGTACTTGCCGCTCTTGCAGGTGGTGGAGCCCTCGCTGGGCAGCGACTCGTTGTAGCTTCCCCAGGTCTTGCCGGCCGCGATCAGCTCGGAGGCCAGGTTGGGGGCGGACATGGAGCCGGGGTTGTAGCAGTCGTCGCCGGTGATGCCCTGGGTGCTGCCGGAGAAGACGGCGAAGTAGTTCGGCTGGCTGGGGTGGGTGATGCCGTAGGAGGCCTTGAGGACGGCGCCGCCCTTGGCGAGCGAGTTCAGGTACGGCGCGTCCTTGCTGCCGATGATCTGCTTGTAGGCGTGGTTCTCCATCATGACCACGACGACGTGGTCCGGCTTCGGCACGGCCACCGCGGCCGAGGCGGAGCCGATTCCCACCGCGGCGGTGGCGGCGCCCGCCGCCAGGGCCGTCGGCAGGGCGACGGCGAGCAGGATCTTCTTCCGGGAACGGCGGTGACGGCCGGGGGTACCGGTGGACATGGTGTCTCCTGTGTCGAGGGGGGGTGGAACGGTGGTCCGATACGTGGGCGGCGGTACGCTGCCGCCGGTCCGGACGGGGCTCGACGGCCGGCTGGGGCACCTCGGGTGCCGGCCGGCCGGGGCCGGTCGGGGGGCCTCGGCCCCGGGGGTCGGCGGTCACCCGGCGGCGTGGTCGCCCAGGCCCGCGACGTAGAGGAGCCGGTTGGGGGTGTTCGTCCCGGCTTTGCCGATCCTGCCGGTCGTGGCCGCGCCGATCAGCGCGTCCTGGACCTGGGCGGGAGTGGCCGTGGGGTGGGCCGACAGGTAGAGGGCGGCGGCTCCGGTGACGTGCGGCGCGGCCATCGAGGTGCCGGTCAGCTTGCGGCTGTCCTTGTCACTGCCGTTCCAGGCCGAGGTGATGCCGGTACCGGGGGCGAACAGGTCGGTGCACGCACCCCAGTTGGAGTCCGAGCGGCGCTGGTCGTCGGAGGTGGAGTTGTTCACCACGACGGCCTCGGCGATGTCGCCGGGCGAGTTCCTGCACGCGTCGGCGCCGCTGTTGCCCGAGGAGACCACCCACGTGACGCCGGAGGCGATGGAGGTGCGGATCGCCTTGTCCTCGGCGGCGCTGACGCCGCCGTTGATGCTCATGTTGACCACGGCCGGCTTGACCGCGTGCTTGGTGATCCAGTCGGCGGCCGAGACGATGGCGGACGTGGGGATGGAGTCGTTGCACGGGGTGACGCGGACGGCGACGAGCTTCACGCCCCTGGCCACCCCGTAGTCCTTGCCGCCGACGGTGCCGGCGACGTGGGTGCCGTGGCCGAGGCAGTCGGCGCCGTTGCGGCCGTCACCGACCAGGTCCACCCCGATGCTCGCCCGCCCCCCGAACTGGGTGTGCGTGGTGCGCAGTCCGCTGTCGACCAGGTAGACCGTGACGTTGGAGGCGGTGTTCGGGGCGGTGTAGCTGTTGTCCAGCGGCAGGTTCCGCTGGTCGATGCGGTCCAGGCCCCAGCTGGCCACCGACGCCGCCTGGGCGGCCTGCGGCGCCGAGCCCGAGTGCTGGACACCGTCCTGTTCCACGGACTCGACCGCCGGATCCGCCGCCACCGCCTTCGCCTCGGCCGGTGTCATCTCGGCGGCGTAGCCGTGCAACGCCGTGTCGTAGACCGCCCGGACGGAGCCGCCGTGGGCCCGGACCAGCCGGTCCGCGAGGGACGCCACCGACGCCTCGGCCTGTACGCCGTCGGCGGCGGCCTTCTGCCCGGCCGGCGGGGCGACGTCCTGCGCGGCGCCCGGGGACGGCACCGCGCCGTCCTTGAGCACCACCAGGTAGCGGCCGGCTATGGACTCCGCGGCCGGCTGCGCCTCGCCGGCGGCGTGCAGGGCGGCGTTCGCCGGGCTGATCACCACCGCGGCCGCCGCGGCGGCGACGGCGGTGGCCGCGACGACGACGGTGGTCGGCCTCGCCCTACGGGCATGACGGTGGCGTGCGTTCTGCTGGGACAAGGATGACCTCCTGGGAGGGTGCGGCGACGGTTCGCCGCCTCGGATCGGCGACGGTGGTCGCGTGAGGGCGCCGGTGGAGGGCGCCGGTCGTCCGCACGGATCGACGACGGCGGGCCCGTCGGGGGCGCGCGGCACGCAAACGTCTCCTGGTGTGGGGGCAGGGAGATGGGGCGTCGCGGGGAGGACCGGCCACCCGTGGTCGCGATCGGTCCCTTCGGGGACCGGCCCTTCCCGTCGGGGGCGGTTGCGCTCCGGCGCTCAGCCCGGTGCACCAGAAGTACCGTCAGAGAGGCGCCGGGAGGAACGAGTTGACGCCATTGGCGCGCTTTGGCCACAAAGGTCGGACACGGTCGGATGCGTGTCGTGTCCGGGACTCGCCCTCGTGCGAGGGAGCCGCCCGCGGCCTGTCAGATCCAGCCGTTGCGCGCCGCGTGCAGCGCCATCTGGAAGCGGGTGACCGATCCGGCACGGGAGTTGAGCTGCTCCAGGTGGCGGGAGAGGGTGCGGCGGCTGACGCCCAGCAGCTCGGCGATGGTGTCGTCGGTGACCCCGGTGGCCAGCAGCTCGACGATGCGCCGGTGGATCGGGGTGAGCGCCGACGGCACGCGGCCGCTCAGGTGCATCGGCAACGCCGTCCGCCAGGACGCCTCGAACAACCCCGTCAGCGCGGACAGCAGGCTCGACGGGCGGACCAGCAGCAGCGAGTCGTTGACCTCGGCCTCGACGAACGACATCGACACGATGGCCAGTCTGCCGTCGAAGATGGTGAGCTTCACGGGGACGGTGGGCAGGATCCGGGCCTGCTCCCCGGCGGCGATACAGGGTTTGATGTTGACGGCGTAGTACTCGGCGTTCTGGACCGCCGAGCGGGAGTACACGACCCGGTACTCCACGCCTTGCCGGAGCTTCTCGATCTGGATCGGGTTGGCCGTCCCGTGCGTGTGGTACGGCGGCGAGTCGAAGCGCAGGACCTCGCTCTCGGCGGCTGCTTCGATGGTCTCGATGCGCTCGATGATGGAGGCGCCGGTGACGACCTCGACCAGGTTCTCGGTCGGTTGGGGGCTGACGGTACGCCGGTACCCGGTGTAGGCGTTGACGGCGGCCTGCTGGGCCTCACGGAGCTCGGCGGCGCGGCTGTGGGCCAGGAACTCCAGCGCGATGGTGGGCTCCACCGGCACGTGCCGGCCACCGTCGGCCTCCGAGACAGTGACCAGGCCCAGCCGACGCAGCTGCGCGAGGTCCTCCTCCCGTGCCCGGTCCTCGTCCGGACCGCTGCACCCGGGGGCCTCCCGGTCGCACCCCCGGTTCCCGGCCGGTGGTGCGCCGTCGTCGGCGCGGACGGCGAGCAGCGCCGTGTAGGTCTGCGCCTCACGGCGCGTCAGCCCCAGGCGACACAGGTGCGTCGGCAGGTCCTCGTCGGTCATCGGCGTTCCTCCCGGTGAAGGGCAGGCCGGCCCGGGCGTGCGCCGGAAGCGGCACGGCCGCTCCGGCCCCGTCGCTGCCGGCTGCGTGCGGTGTGCCGGGAATCGTGGCACGTACCCGTCGGTAAGTGGCGGGCCGGACCGCCCTCGGACCAAGATCCACACCAGGCCCGTCGAGGATCCACACCACCCGGGCCGGGGGCCGGGCGGCGCGGCACCCGGGAGGGGCCCGCGCTCACGACCGGGCGCCCGTCCGCGCCACTGGCGGTCCGTCGCCACCGTGCGGGTCCGGTCGGCGGTAGACCGGTGGCCCCAACCCCGGCCGCTCCCCTGGAGTCCTCCTTGATCAGCGTGTTCGACCTGTTCCGCGTCGGCATCGGACCGTCCAGTTCCCACACGGTGGCACCGATGCGCGCCGCCCACCACTTCGTCCGGGAGCTCGACCGGGCGGGCGTGCTGGCCGAGGTCGCGACCATCGACGTCGAGCTGTACGGCTCGCTGGCCGCCACCGGTGTCGGCCACGGCACCGACAAGGCCGTCCTGCTCGGGCTCGCCGGCGAGCGGCCGGAGACGGTCGACGTCGCCACCGCCGACGAGCGCTTCCGTCTGATCACGGCCGAGCGCCGGGTCCGGCTGCCCGGCTCGCAGACCGTCGGGTTCGACCTGGTCCTCCATCACCGCTTCCTGCCGGACGCCCATCCCAATGCCCTGACCTTCACGGCCCTGGACCGGGACGATGTCGTCCTGGGCACCCGGACCTTCTACTCCATCGGCGGCGGCTTCCTGCTCCACGAGGCCCTCGGCGCTCCGCACGAGGTGCCCCGTCCCTTCACCGACGCCAAGCAGCTCATCGACCTGGCCGGGAGCGGGCGGATCAGCGACCTGATGCTGGCCAACGAGAGCGTCCGGCGACCCGAGGCCGAGGTCCGCGCCGGGCTTCTGCAGCTGTGGCAGGTCATGCGCGACTGTGTCGACCGCGGCTGCCGGACGGACGGCACGCTGCCGGGCGGCCTGAACGTCGCGCGCCGCGCCCCGGCACTGCACCGCCGACTCCGGCAGCAGGGCGGTCCCGGGGATCCGCTGCGCGCCATGGACTGGGTCGCGCTCTACGCGCTCGCGGTCAACGAGGAGAACGCCGCCGGCGGGCGGGTCGTCACGGCACCCACCAACGGCGCTGCGGGCGTGCTGCCCGCCGTCCTGCACTACTACCACCGGTTCGTCCCCGGCGCCGACGACGACGGCACCGTGCGCTTCCTGCTCACCGCCGCCGCCATCGGCATCATCGTCAAGCGCAACGCCTCCGTCTCCGGCGCCGAGGTCGGCTGCCAGGGAGAGGTCGGCACCGCCGCCGCCATGGCCGCCGCCGGTCTGACCGAACTCCTGGGCGGCACCCCCGGCCAGGTGGAGAACGCCGCGGAGATCGCCCTGGAACACCACCTCGGCCTGACCTGCGACCCCGTCGCCGGACTCGTCCAGATCCCCTGCATCGAACGCAACGCCATCGGCAGCCTCAAGGCCATCGCCGCAGCCCGCCTCGCCCTCAACGGCGACGGACGGCACCTCGTCCCCCTCGACGCCGTCATCCGCGCCATGCGCGACACCGGAGCCGACATGAGCACCAAGTACAAGGAGACCGCGCTCGGTGGCCTCGCCGTCAACTTCCCCCAGTGCTGAGCACGGTGTCGGCACCGGCTCGGCGGGACTCCCCCGCGGCTACGCGGCGGCGCGGTGGAGCGGTGACCCGGCGGGCCGGGGTCGGTCAGCGGGAGCCCTCGTGGCCGGGGGTTCTCGCCGGTGCTTCCGGTCCGCCGGTCGTGCGGTCGTGGGATTCCGGCGGTCCGGCGAGGGCGCGGGCCCGGTGTGCGGTGGGGGTGGTGCCGTAGGCCTCGCGGAAGGCCCGGGTGAAGGTGGTGTGGTTCGCGAAGCCCCAGCGGGCGGCGATCGCCTGGACGGGGCGGTGCCTCAGACCGGGGCGGGCGAGGTCCGCGTGGCAGCGTTCCAGGCGTCGGCGGCGGATGGTGCCCGCGACGCCGGCGGGGCGGTCGCGGAAGAGGGTGTAGAGGGTGCGGAGCGAGATGTTGTGGCGGTCGGCGATCCGTCGGGGCGTCAGGTCGGGATCGGCGAGGTTGTGTTCGATGAAGGCGTCGATCCGTCGGAGCATGGCCTGGGCACGGGTCTCGGGCGGTGGGTCCTCGGCGGCTCCCCGGTGCCGGGCCAGACAGGCGGTGGCGAGGTCGAGGGCGATCGCTCCGGTCCGGGCCAGTTCGGCGGGCTGGCAGTTCGTGCCGTGGTCGACGAGGGTGCGCAGGAAGCCCGCGGCGATCCGCTCGATCCGGTCGGACCGCAGCGGCGGGCGGGTGCGCTCGTCCATCGAACCTCCTGTTCATCACGGGAACGGCGGGAGTGCGGGGCCGGGACCGCCTCCTCGGCGGTATCGCGCCGAGGAGGCGGGGAGGCCGGCGCCCGGGCCTGTCGTCCTGTCAGGGCATCGTTGCGCCGGCGTTGCGGATCAGCCGACCGAGCACCTTCAGCGTGGTGACGTAGTCGGCGTCGTCGATGCCCTCGTGGAGGGCGGCGCGGATCGCGGGGGCGTTGCGCGCCAGGTCGACGCGGGCCTGCTCCCCCTCGGCGGTGAGCCACAGCCGGTCGTCGGTGTCCCGCCGCAGCCAGCCGCGCTCGACGAGCACCGCGGACTCCGCCGCCAGGTCGTCCTCGGGCCGGATGTAGGAGCTCATGGCCTCCCGCAGCCCGTCCAGGGTCATCCCCTCGCCGTCGGGCGAGAGGTCGGTCGCCGACAGGTTGCGCAGCAGCCAGAACTGCGGCTGGGTGTAGCCCTTCTCGGCCTGCCGGGCCCGCGTGAAGGCGATCAGTGCCTCGTGGGCGACGCCGGTCCAGTAGGCGGCGGGCTGCCCGGCGAGTTCGGCATCGGTCATCCGGTGGGTGGTCATGGGACGTTCCCCCTCGTGGTGGGTCGGCTCGGCGTCCGTGCGGGCGGCCGGTCGTCGGCGGGTCGTCAGTCGACCGCGACGGTGTTCTGGGCGGCGCCGATGCGCCAGGTGCCGTCCTCCTTGACCAGGAGGTAGAACGGGCGGCCCTCGGGCCGGTCGGCGATCCGGGTCCCGTCGTGGCGCACCGGCTGCTGGCGCACGTTCACCGCGGCGACGTCGGGGCGCAGGAACAGCACGCGTTCGACGTCGTAGACCGCGGTGGACTCGGCCGCCGCGCCGGGCAGGACCTTGCGGGTGAAGGCCGCGATCTCCTCGAAGCCCGACAGGCGCTTGCCGTGGCCGGTGGTCCACACCGGGTCCTGGCGGCGGAAGACGCTCAGGAACCGGTCGACCAGCTCGTTGTGCTGGGCGTGCTCGACCTCGGCCACCAGGTGGCGGATCGCCGCGACCTCGGCGTCGGTCTGCGGCCCGGGGGGAGCGCCGAACACCTCGACGGGGC
>NZ_JAKNTA010000051.1 GCF_022288725.1 Kitasatospora sp. A2-31
CCCGGACCGCGTCCGCCACGACCTGCGGCTCGCGCACGCGCCGGACCCGCTGCCGGCGGCCCTGCGCGCCGCCGCCGAGGACGACGACGAGGCGGTGACCGCGCTCCGCGGACACGTCTGTGAGCTCCTGCGCCGCTACTGGGAGGTGACCGTTGCACCGCACTGGCCGCAGATGCGCCTCGTGCTGGAGGCGGACATGACCTACCGTGCGCGGCAGCTCGCCGTCGGGGGCGCCCGGCTGCTGTTCGCCGACATGCACCCCGATCTGCGCTGGGAGGGCGGCGTGCTGCACGTCGACCGGATGATCGGCCGCCATCGCGTCGAGGCCTCCGGACGCGGGCTGTTGCTCCTGCCGTCGGTGTTCGCGCACAAGCCTGCGCCGCCGGTCAGCCCTGACGAGGCGCCCCGTCTGGCGTACCCCAGCCGTGGCGTCGCCACGCTGTGGGAGGCGGCGCCGGCCGCCGGCCCCGCGGCCCTTGTGGCCCTGCTGGGCGCGGCCCGGGCCCGGCTGCTCGGCCTGCTGGAGGCGCCGCTGCCCACGGTGGAGATGGCCCGCCGCCTGCGGGTCACCCCGAGCGCCGTCTCCCAGCACCTGCAGGTCCTGCACGCCGCGGGCCTGGTCACCCGGGCGCGGGACGGTCGGCACGTGCTGTACCGGCGCAGCGCTCTGGGTGACCTGCTGGCGGGCGGGGGCGAGGGCGGGGATGCCCCGGGGTCCGGCCCTGGGCGCGCTCCCTGAGAGACACTCCTCCGCGCGAGCCCGGCACCGGGGGGCGGGGAGGTGCGGTCGCGGGGCTCGGGTTCCCGGGGCCGGCCCGGGCTGTGGGCCGTGCGTCAGCGCAGGGCGACCGCGGCGCCGGTTCGCTCGGTGGCGATCCGGACGGCGAAGCCGGCCAGCGCGGTGCCCATCACGTAGCGGTGCAGGCGCTGCCAGAGCGGGTGCCGGCCGAAGAACCCGGCGACGGAGCCGGCCGTGACGATGAAGAACGCGTTGCCCGCGACGCCCACCGCGATCTGGGTCAGTCCCAACAGCAGCCCCTGCACGGCGACGTGACCGCGCGTCGGGTCGACGAACTGGGGCAGCAGGGAGATGTAGAGGATGGCCACCTTGGGATTGAGCAGGCAGGTGAGCAGGCCCATCAGGAAGAGCTTGCGGGTCCCGTCCGGGGTCAACTCCTGGGGCGCGAGGAGGGATCGGCCACCCGGCCGGACGGCCTTCCAGGCCAGCCAGAGCAGGTAGCCCGCCCCGGCCAGCTTGACCGCGAGGTAGATCTCGGGCACCAGCGCGAAGACGGTGGCGATTCCTGTGGACACCGCGAGGAGGTAGACCTGGAAGCCGAGGGCGACCCCGGCCAGTGAGACGAGTCCCGCCCGGCGCCCCTGGGCGATCGACCGGGAGACCAGGTAGATCATGTTCGGCCCCGGTGTCAGCACCATGCCGAGTTCCACCAGCGCGATCCCCGCTATCGCTCCCAGCCCGATCACAGCACTACCTCCGTACGCGCGTTGGCCCGGACGCAACCTAGCAGCTCACCGGCGTGTCCGGCTCGTGCCGTCCTGCTGTCGTACGCCGGGGCGCGGCCGGTCGGGGCGGCCGGGAGACCCGGTGGTGCGCGATGGCCCGGACGTCGCCGGTGCCGGCGGCTCCCGGGGTGCGAAGGTCAGTTGCCCGTCGGCGCCGTGTCCTTCGCCGACCCGCCCGGGTGCTCGGGTTCGAGGACGAAGACCGGGATCACGCGGTCGGCCTTCTCCTGGTACTCGGCGTACGGCGGATACGCGGCGACCGCGCGCCGCCACCACCGGGCCCTCTCGTCCCCGGTGAGCTCGCGGGCGGTCATGCTCCGGCGCTCGGGGCCGTCCTGGAGCTCCACCTGCGGGTCGGCCTTGAGGTTGAAGTACCAGTCCGGGTGGCTCGGGAAGCCGCCCTTGGAGGCCACCGCCGCGTACCGGCCGTCGTGTTCCACGCGCATCAGCGGAATCTTGCGGATCGATCCGCTCTTCGCACCGCGCATCGTGACGATGACGACCGGCAGGCCCGTGTCCCGGAGCGTCGTGCCCCGGGTGCCGCCCGAGCCCTCGTAGAGCTCGACCTGTTCGCGCACCCACTGCGCCGGACTCGGCTCGTACTCGCCCTCAAGAGGCATCGCCTTCACCCCGTCTTCGTGTACGGATCACCTCGGGACAGTCCAGCACAGGCCTCGCGCGGAGGGGAGAGTGCGTTCCGCGCTTCCGACGACCCTTCATGCGGCGGCGAGATCCCGGCGTCGGACCCGGCTCCGCTTCCCCGCAGGTCAGCGCATCCCTCGGCGGCAGGGTGGTCGAAGACCGCGGCAACGCCACGACACCGCCGTTCGAGTGATGCTCCCCCGGCGCCTTCGCCGGAAGGCTGTCCGGGCCGGGGAGACCGGTCGGCGAGAAGCGCAGCATCGGCGTCCGGCGCGCGGCCGACGAGGCGGAGCTGCGCAGGGAGGTGCCCGGGACCCTCCCGCTGCGCCGGCTCCGGCGCATCAGGAGGGAACCGGGCGGGCCGGCGGCTCCGGTCGGGATCAGTGGGGCAGGGGCGGGGCGGTCGTGCCGAAGGCGCGCTCGGCGGTGGTCGCCACCCGGAGCGGGAACTGCTCGACGGGTATCGCCGGCGAGGCCGGGAAGTCCGGGCGGATCGACGCCGCGGGGAAGAAGGTGACCCGGCAGCGCCGACACAGCCATGCCGCCCGCCACACACGGCGGTGCTGCTCCCACTGCACGCGGGTCGGCGCCGCGCCCTGCCCCTGCTGCGCCGCGCGGCGACGGCGCTGGGCGACGGCGTTCACGGCCAGTCCCACGCCCGCCAGGATCGCGGCGAAGAGGAACGGGCCAAGGGTGCGGCCGGCCTGGTAGGCGGTGTCGGAGCCGCTGCCGTCGTCGTCGGCCAGCAGCCCGCGGACCCCTCCGAGGGCGAAGAGGCCGGCCAGACAGAGGAGGGCGATCGAGGCGCCGCTCATGCCGGCCGGCTCGGGCGGCGAGGACAGCAGTGCGCGTGTCACCTCGTCCAGTGGCCGGTCGATGTCCACGAGGGACTGCGAAACGGTGGCGCACTCGTCCGACGCGGCGCACTGCGGGCAGGGGGCGTTCATGGCGGCGTGGCTCCGGGGGAGGACTGTGGATCTTCGGTGAACGCGTAGTACACCACAGGGAACTGACCATCCGTTCCGCCGGCCCGGTCCCGTTCCCGTTCCCGTTCCCGGTCCCGTTCCCGCCGAGCGCCGCGACCGCTACTCCGCTGCGGCGCGCAGCTCCAGGGTGCAGCACTTGACGCTGCCGCCGGCCTTGAGCAGCTCGGTGAGGTCGATGCCGATGGTCTCGAAGCCCCGCGCGCGCAGCTGCTCGGCCAGTCCGACCGCCGCCTCGGGCAGGACGACCCGGCGGCCGTCCGAGACGGCGTTCAGCCCGAACACGGCCGCGTCCTCGGCGGACGCCAGCACGGCGTCCGGGTAGAGCTCCTGCAGGGTGCGGAGGCTCGTGGGCGAGAACGCGGCCGGGTAGTACATGATCTCGGTGTCGCCGAGCACCGAGAGCGCGGTGTCCAGGTGGTAGTAGCGCGGGTCCACCAGCTCTAGGGTGACGACCGGACGGCCGAGCACGCGCTCCGCCTCGGCGTGCGCCCGGCGGTCCGTGCGGAAGCCGGTGCCGGCCAGGAGGTGTCCGCCGACCAGCAGGTAGTCGCCCTCGCCCTCGTTGGTGAACTCGGCCTGCTGCACCCGGTAGCCTCGGGTGCGGAACCACTCGACGTACGCCGCAGCCTCGTCGGCGCGCTGCTCGTGGCGGAAGCGGGCGACCAGCGCCGTGCCGTCGACCACGGTGGCGCCGTTGGCCGCGAAGACCATGTCCGGCAGGCCCGGGGTCGGCTGGATCAGCTCGACGGTGTGGCCGAGGTCGAGGAAGAGTGCGTACAACCGTTCCCACTGGGCGATCGCCCGCTCCCCGTCGGTGGGCTTGGCCGGGTCCATCCAGGGGTTGATCGAGTAGTCGACGGTGAAGTGCGTCGGGCGGCACATCAGGTAGTGGCGCGGTCGGGCGGTGCGGGGGGTGGCCGCGGACATGGGCGGGTCTTCCTTCCGACGGGGTTGGCGGACGGGCGCCGGGGGATGACGGGGGTGAGGCTCCGCCCCGCGGCATCGGCCGGCCCCCCGCAGCGTCCGGCACACGCGCCGGAGGCTCACCGCGGGAGGTCGGTCGCGGTGAGCCTCCCGTCCCCGGCGATCAGGCACATGACCGGGGTGTGTACGGCGGTCGGACGGAAGTGATCCACCTCGGGCCGGCCACCCGGTGGGGGAGACGTTCGCCTCCCGGCCCCGTGACGGCCGCCTCGGCGCCCCTCCCGGGCGGGGCGGGGGCCGTAGAGTCCCGACCGTGACCGACACAGCCGATCTCGCCGCCGAGCCCGATCTCGCCCCCGAACCCGGACTCGCCGCCGATCCCGGACTCGCCGCCGACACCTCCGTCACCGTCGCGCCCGGCACCGCGTCCTGGCGCGAGACTTCGCGCACCACCGTCTTCTCGAAGTTCGGCAGGTCCGTGGACCGCGTCGACTTCCGCCTCCCCGACGGGGCCGAGGAGGTCTTCTACCTGAAGCGCGAGCGCCCGGCCGGTGCCGTGCTCGCCCTCACCCCGGACCGGCGCGTCGTCCTCGCCCGCCAGTACCGGCCGGGCCCCGGGCGCGTGCTGTGGGACCTGCCGGGTGGCTACCTGGACCCCGGTGAGCAGGCGGCCGACGCGGTCGCCCGGGAGCTGCTGGAGGAGACCGGGTACGCGGGCGACGTCGAGGCGGTCGGGGCCTACTGGCTGGACGCCTACACCGACGCCCGCCGGTACGCCTTCGTCGCCACCGATTGCGTACGGGTGGCCGAACCGCAGCCGGAGCGGACCGAGTTCATCGACGTCGTGACGCTCTCCCTGGACGAGTTCCGCTCCCGGGTGCTCCGCGCGGGACTGATGAGCGACACCGCCGCCGCCTACCTGGCCCTGGACCACCTCCGCCTGCTGTAGGGCGTGCCGGCCCCTCCCACGCGGCCGAAGGCCGGGGTCGCCGGTCAGGGTGCACTTTCGCCGTCGCCCCGTGTGTCCGCCCGGGCGGGTGGTCGGCGGCGTCCTAGCGTGGCCCGGAACGATCCGGGCGCCACGCCGCCGGGATCCCGGTCCTACGGAGGCACCTCAACCATGACCCTCAGCCTGCCCGAGCTCACCGGGGACTACGTCCTCGACCCCGTCCACAGCCGGATCGGCTTCGTCGCCCGCCACGCCATGGTGACCAAGGTCCGCGGCGCGTTCCACAAGTTCGACGGCACCGCCCACCTCGACGGCGCCGACCCGGCCCGCTCCACCGGCCAGGTGGTGATCAAGACGGAGAGCATCGACACCGGTGTCGAGCAGCGTGACCAGCACCTGCGCACCAACGACTTCCTGGACGCGCCCAACTTCCCCGACATCACCTTCCGCACCACCTCGGTCGAGCCGCGCTCCGACACCGAGTTCCGCGTCACGGGCGACCTGACCATCAAGGACACCACCCGCCCGGTCAGCATCGACTTCGAGTACACGGGCAACGCCGTCGACCCCTACGGCAACCTGCGGGTCGGCCTGGAGGGATCGGTGACCATCTCCCGCAAGGACTTCGGCGTGACGTGGAACGCGGCCCTGGAGGGCGGCGGCGTGCTGGTGGGCGACAAGGTCGTCCTGGAGTTCGACCTCTCCGCGATCAAGCAGGGCTAGCTAGCACCACCCGGCCGCGCGGCGCGCCCGCCTGCGCGGCGCGCCGGGGGCCGACCGGCGCGCGCCCCGGCGCGCCGGGCCGGCGGCGCCCCTGCGGTCGATGACCACGAGTCCGCCCCCGACCGCTGGGCCTGTTCCTCCCGGACCGGCCGGTGTCTCCGAGCCGGCGGGAGGGGCGACGCCTCATGGACGAGAATGAGGACGAGGACGCGGGCATCGGTCCTCGGCCGCACCGCTGTCTGCGCCGTTACTCGATCAGGAAGGGCCGCCCGCCCCGGCATCGGTCTCGACGGGGCGGGCGATGCGTTCCTGCCCTCCGGGCGTGTCGTCCGTCCGCACCGTCCACCCGGCACCGTCCACCCGGCGCCGTCCACCCGCGCCGTCCGTCCGGGCCGTCCGTCCGGGCCGTCCGTCCGGGCCGTCCACCCGGCGCCGTCCACCCGGGCCGGGCGCATCGCTGCCCGCCGTCGCGGGGGTGCGCACACCCTTGACGAGGTGGGGGACAGGGCGTGAGACTCCGGAAGGAACTTTCTCGAACGCAGGCGGGAGCACGGTGAGGAACGCGGAACCGGTCGCCCAGGGCGCGGCTCACGCCGTCCGCCTGCTGCCGGTGCTGACCTGCCGTCGCCACATCGACCTGTTGCGGGTGTCGAGCAGCATGGCACCGGCGGTGCGCCGCCCCGAGGGCGGTCGCGGCCCGGTGGCCGTCCTCGGCTGAGCCCGGCCGCCCTCCGCAGTTCCTCCCACAGCGGTCGCCCGCCGGCACCGCCCATGGCCGCCGCCCATCGCCGCTTCCGCCGGAATGGTTCCGGCGTCGGCTCGCCTCCCGTCGCCCCCCGCTACGCCATCCCCCCAGTCTCCGCCGAACCGCGGCGCGCCCGCACGCGCGCCTCCGCAGCCCGGGAGATCCCACATGTCCGTTCCGCACTCCTCCGCCGCCCTGCCCGCCTTCCGGGGCCGGATCGGCGGCGACGCCCGCAGCGGTCACCCCGCCGTACCGCACCGGTACCGGCTCCACCTGGCACTCTCCTGTCCGGACGGACTCCGACTCGCGGTGGCCCACAGCCTGCTCGGGCTCGACGACATCCTTCCGGTGGCCGTCCTGCCGGCGCTGCCCGACGCCGACGACGGCGGCTACCTGGCCCTTCGCCCGCTGTTCGAGGCCGCCTCGCACCACTACCGGGGCCCCGCGTCGGCGCCGGCGCTCAGCGACGACTGGAGCGGACGGATCGTCAGCACCGACCCGCGCGGGATCCTCACCGACCTGGCCCGGCGGTTCGACCGCTACGGCGCCGATCTCCAACCGTGCGACGCCGGCACCGCGGTGGAGACGGTGGAGGAGCTGTGCGAGTGGAGCATCGGCGCGCCCGCCCAGCACGCGGGCCGGGCCGACGCCGATCCGGCGTCCCGCGCGGCGGCCCTGGACCGTCTGCTGGGCGGGCTGGGTGTGGTCGAGCACCGCCTGGCGGCCCGGGAGTACCTGCTGGGCGACGGCCTGACCGTCGCGGACCTGCGGCTCTGGGTGACCCTGGTGCAGCTCGACACCGTGCACCGGTGGCACCTGGACGCCGCCGCGGTGGACCGCATCGCCGACCACCCCCGCCTGTGGGCCTACGCCCGCCGGCTCGCCGGCCACCCGGCGTTCGGGCGCCACCTCGACCTGGACGGCATCGCCCGCCGCCACCACGCCGACTGTCGCGGCCGGGAGGGTGCCGGGGCGGCGATGCCGATCGTGGCCTGGGCCGAGTACGCGCGGGGACGGGTGCGGCAGGCCCGCTGACCGGGTGACAGGACCGGCGGGCGGCGGGGACGCCGTCACCGGTCAGGGGGCGGCGATCCGCCGCTGCGCCGGCCCCCGCTGACGGAACGACACTACTGACGACGATGCCGGTGTGCGGAGCCGCACGCCGCGGATGACGGAGCCTTCACATGCCGCTCACCTCACAGCCCCTGCGGACGCTGGGCTTCCTCACGATCGGGTTGTTCGACGAGGCCGACCCCGGCCGAGGCCACGCGTCGACGCTCGAACTCATCGAGCTGGGCGAGCAACTGGGCTTCGACAGCGCGTGGGTGCGCCACCGCCACCTGCAGTACGGCATCTCCTCGCCGATCGCCGTCCTCGCTGCGGCCTCCCAGCGCACCAGCCGGATCGCCCTGGGCACCGCGGTCATCCCGCTGGGCTGGGAGAACCCGCTGCGGCTGGCCGAGGACCTCGCCACCGTGGACATCCTCTCCGGCGGCCGCCTCAACCCGGGCGTGAGCGTGGGACCGCCGATGCACTACGACCAGGTGAAGTCCGCGCTGTACCCCGACACGGACGACCGGGAGGATTTCGGCTACGAGCGCGTGCGACGGCTCCTGGACTTCGTGCGCGGCGAGCCGGCCACCGGCTTCGCCGGGGTCGAGGGCTTCGAGGTGTTCTCGGACCGGGTGCAGCCGCACGCCCCCGGCCTCGGCCGGCGGATGTGGTACGGCGGCGGCAGTCTCCGGTCGGCCCGCTGGGCCGCCGAGCACGGGATGAACCTCCTGACGAGCAGCGTGGTCAAGGCCGAGGAGGCCGAGGACTTCGGGCAGATCCAGCTCTCGCACGTCCGGACGTTCCGTGACCACCACCCCGACGGCGACCGCGCCCGGGTCTCGCAGGGGCTGGTGGTCATCCCGACCGACACCGCGACGCCCGAGCAGCGCGTGAAGTACCTGGAGTACGCCGACAAGCGGCTGCCGCGCACCCGGGAGCCCCAGGGCGCGGGCCGCCTGATGTTCGCGCCCGATCTGGTCGGGACCTCGGCCGAGATCGCCGAACGGCTCTATGCCGACGCCGCGTTCCGCGAGATCGACGAGGTCGCCTTCGCGCTGCCCTTCACCTTCGAGCACGCCGACTACGTCCAGATCCTCACCGACATCGCCACCCGCCTCGGGCCCGCCCTGGGCTGGCGACCGGCTTCCTGAACGCCGGCCGGCGGGTGACCGGCCGCCCGGCCCCCGGGGCCGGGCAGCGATGGTGGGGCGCAGTGGCGGCGGCGGTGCCCGACGTCAGACGGGCGGCCGGGCGGGACCGGAGCCGGAGCCGCCCGCCGGGGCCGGGCCCAGGCGCTTCCGGTGGACCGTGGAGCTGTGCCGGACCGTCATGCCCACCCGCAGGTAGAGGTCCAGCGCACCGGTGTCCGAATGCGTCCAGAGGGTGCAGCCGCGCCGGCCCTGCTGCCGGAAGGCGCGGAACGCGTGCCGCAGGAGCAGACGGGCGATGCCCCGGTTGCGCTGGTCACGGCGGACGGCGACCTGTTCGAGGTACCCCTCGTCGCTGTCGGGTAGGTCCAACGCGATCGCTGCGCCCACCAGTTGGTCACCCGCGAAGGCCAGGGGCGACATCGCCGGGGCGAAGCCGGGCCGCTCGACGGTGTGCCGGGCCCACTCCGCGTAGTCCATGCGCCGCGGCTGCCATTCGTCGAAGGCGTCCTGGACGAGCCGGTGGGCGGCGCGCGCGTCACGCTCACCGGCTGCGCCGCCGCTCCGGAACGCCCGGACGG
>NZ_JAKNTA010000052.1 GCF_022288725.1 Kitasatospora sp. A2-31
CCACCGCCGCTGCAGAGTCGTCGAACTGACGTACCGTCATGACGCTCGGCGCCTGGGGGCGGTCCCCGGCCTCCCCCAGGCGCGCGTCGGTCACGCCGTCTTCGCCGCCCGGGCCTCGGTTGCTGCCGTCAGCTCGGCCACCAGCCGGGTGGCGAGCGGAACCGCGACGCCGTACCGCGCCGCGGAGCGCAGGAGCGCCCCGCCGACGGCGTCGAGCTCCAGCGGCCGGCCGGCCTCGGCGTCGCGCTGCATCGAGGACTTGGCACCGGCCGGGAACGCGTCGTACAGCGCCATGGTCCGCTCGGGGTCCGCGGGCGCGCCGCAGGCCCGGCTGACGGCGGCGGCCTCCTCGACCAGCGCCGTCAACTCCGCCCGGCGGTCGGTCCGCACGCGGCCGATGGTGAGCGCGTACCGGGTGGTGAGCAGCGCGAACGGCGCGAGGAAGGCGAGTTTGGCCCAGAGCGCCGACGACTCGTCCGCGATCACCCGGGTCTGCACGCCGGCGGCCCGGAGCATCCCGGCCGGCGCGGCGAGCAGTTCGGACGGCCCGGCCAGGTCGATCTCGGTGAACGGGCTGCCGTGCTCGACGACGCCGGGCGCGACCCGGGTCGACTCGACCCGGACCACGCCCGCGGCGACCCGCTGCGCACCGAACCGGCGGCGCAGCTCGGGCACGTGCTCGATGCCGTTGAGCAGCGGGACGACCAGACCGTCGGCGACCAGGCCGGGCGGCACCCGTTCGAGGGCGGCCGCCAGGCTGGTCTGCTTGACCGTCACCAGGCAGAGGTCGACCGGTTCGCGGAGTTCGGTGTCGGCCTCCACCGGGGCGGCGAACTCGCCGAACTGCGCGCTGTGCACCCGGATCCCGTCCTGGCGCAGGGTGTGCGCGGTGGTCTCGCCGGCGAGGCAGACGACCCGGTGGCCGGCGCGGGAGAGCAGGGCGGCGAGCAGGCCGCCGACGCCGCCGGGGCCGAGCACCGCCACCGTCCGGCGACGGCCGGGGGTGGCGGGGGCTCCGGGCGTGCCCTGGGCGTCGGGGAGGTCGCGGGCGCCGGCGAGGCCGCTGTGGGAGCCGGGCCGGCCGAGGGCGTCGGCGAGGCCGGGCGAGCCGGGGACGCCGCGGCTGTCGGCGGTGACCGCGCCGGGGCGGGACGGATCGGCCAGGACGGCCTGGCAGGCCGTCCAGGCGGCAGGGCTCAGCAGCGAGCGCAGCCGGGTGAACAGGGCGAGCAGGTCGGGCCCGACGGCCGCGCGGAACGCCGGGTCGGTCCGTGCGAGGTCGAGCTCGTTCGCGGCGGACAGCTCGGCGAAGTCGCGCCGCTGCGCGGCGTCCGGGGTGAACGTGCGGCCGGTGAAGCGGTCCCGGAAGGCGGCGTCCGGGTCCGCCAGGGTCGGGTAGGACGCGTTCCGGTCACAACTGGCGTACAGGTACACGAGGTTCTCGGCCTCGGCCCCGATCACCGACGCCAGTTCGGACCGGCGTTCGACGGGCAGCAGGGCGGTGGGGAAGCCGTCGGTTCCGTAGCAGGCGTGGCACAGCCCCGCGAGTCGGAGCTCGGGGCGGGCTCCCCAGGCGGCGAGTAGGCGGTGGACGCGTTCCAGGTGGGCCGACAGGTTCCCGCCGGGGTGGTCGACGGCCGCCGCGCCGAGGTCGTGCAGCAGGGCGGCGGCGCGGACGGCGCGGTCGTCCCGGTCGGCGGTTCCGCGCTCGTCGTCGGCGACTGGTGAGGTGGACAAGTGAGGTTTCCTCTCGGCGTGTTGCGGGTCGGCACCCGCCTGCCTCCGCCTCACGTCCGGATCGCGCGGAGGCCCGGCGGGTTGCCGCCCTTGGCCATGCAGCGATGATCGAGCCGTGGCCAACCCCAAGTCAATCCACCGGTTTACTGGGAGACACCCAAGCATTACCTTGGGTTCCCGTGACTCTTGACGACCTTCGCGTCTTCGCCGCGGTCTGCCAGGCCGGCTCCCTGAGCGCCGTCGCCCGCGACCTCTCCTGCACGCAGTCCGCCGTCAGCCAGCATGTGAAGCGGCTGGAGCGGGAGTTGGGCGTCAGTCTGATCGAGCGCCACCCGCGCGGGGTCGTGCCGACCCACGCCGGGCGCCTGCTGCGGACGGCGGTCGCCGACGGCCTCGGCGGGATCGACCAGGCGATGCGCCGGATCGGCGAACTCGCCCGCGGAGCAGGGGGATCCGTCCGGGTCACCACCGGGTCCACCAGCATCCGGCACTTCATGTCCGCGGCGGTCGTCGACTTCCGCAGAAGCTTCCCCCAGGTCAGCCTGGAGTTCCAGACCGAGACCTCGAACCGCAGTTGCTTCGACGCACTCGCCGCCGGCCGGGTCGACCTGGCCTGGATCACCCTCGGCTCCCAGGTCCGCGGCATCGAGCAGCGCGCCGTGGTCGAGCTGCCGTGGGTGCTCGCCGTCGCCGATGGCGATCCGCTCGCCGCCCGGGACGCCATCGAGCCCGCCGACCTGCAGGACGCCCGCCTGATCGGCTTGCCCCAGAACTCGGCCTCCCGCTCCCGACTCGACTCCTGGCTCGCGGAGTACGGCATCCGGCCGGTCTTCGACACCAGCGTCGCGGACTGGGACACCGCCATCCTGCTGGCGCAGCTGGGCCTCGGCCATGCCGTCGTACCCGCGCTGCCCGACTGGCAGGCGCCGGGCCGCCGGGGGCTGCGGCTGATCCCGGTGCCGGCGCTCCCGGTCCTCACCGCCGGCTGGGCGGTGCGCCACTGGGACACCCTCCCCCCGCCGGCACGCGCGTTCGCCGACACCGTCGCCCGCCACTGCGCCCGGGGGTCCGCCGGCGCCTGAGAAAGTGTTGGGTAATCGGATGATCACCCGTTCTTGAGGTCGTCGGCGAGGCGGCGGGCTGCTTCGGTCTCGATGGGACCGCGTGGTTCGATCTCCTCGCCGGCGAGCCGGGCGGCCATGAGCCGGATCATGGCGACCTTGATCATCGCTTCGGCGTGCGCGGTCTTGCGCTCGTAGTCCCTCGCCAACCGTCTGCACCGTCCCAGCCAGGAAAATGTCCGCTCGACCACCCACCTGCGGGGCAGCACCTGGAACCCTTTCACATCCGCATTGCGCGGCACCGCGACGATCTCCAGGTTCTCGCGCTCCGCCGCCCAGCCGACCAGACCCGCATCGACCACATTCACATACCCGCCGTCCACCCAGACCATCCCGACCTGCGGAAACCGGTCCCGGACGCCGGCGAGAACCAGCTTCGCGCCCGCCCGGTCCTGCACCGAGGCCGAGTGCACGACCGCCCGCAGCACCAGCCCGCAGGTGTCCACGAGCAGGTGCCGTTTGCGGCCCCGAACGCGCTTGCCCGCGTCGTAGCCGATCGCCTGCCCGCCCTGGTGACTGCGCACGGACTGCGAGTCCAGCACCGCCGCCGAGGGCTGCGGATCCCGGCCGTCCGCCACCCGAACCCGCTCACGCAACGCGTCGTGGACCCGATCCCAGGTGCCGTCCGCCGTCCACGCACGAAACCACCGGTAGGCCACGTCCCACGGGGCGAGATCGTGCGGGACCAGCCGCCAGGCGCAACCGCTGACCAGGACGTACAGCACGGTGTCCACGACCAGACGACGCGGGAACTTCAGCCGACGGCCCGCCCTCCGTGGGTCCCGCACCGGTAGCAGCGGCTCGATCACCGCCCACTGAGCATCCGTCAACGACGAGTCATAGGAAGGCTTGCACGCGCAGACACACATGGCGGTGATCTTCGCGGACAGCCCGACCGTGAAGATCACCGCCAGCGCACTACGCCATGGAGTTGATCAATTACCCAACACTTTCTGAGCCGCGGCAGGAGCGACAGGAGGGACAAGAGCGACAGGAGGGGACGGAGGGCGGGCGGCGCCCGGGTTCGCGGCGGTCACGGCCCGCCGCGTGGCATCCGGCCGGTATCCCCGCCCGTCGTCCGCTCGGTCAGAGCTGCGGCGTGCGGTGGAGCGAGATGAGCAGCCGCCAGACCTGGTGGGCGACCAGCTCCGGGTCGGCCTCGATCCGGCCGTGCAGCCAGTCCGCGAGCACGCAGGTGAAGGTGCCGGCCACCGCCGACGCGACCAGGTCCGGCGCCGGGGCTCCCGCCAGCGCCCGCTCGGTACGGCTGCGCTCGCGCAACTCCTGGCGGAGCACCAGGCCCAGCGGCCCGCCGCCACCCGGGGTGAGCAGGGCCCGGTGGAGGGCGGCGTGCGGCACCAGTTCGGTGAAGAATCCGGTGAGCGCGCCCGGCGGGGCGGCCGGGTCCGGGATGCCGCGCCAGGCGTGCAGCGCGTCCACCGCCTCGCGGACGATGTCGGCGCACGCGTCCACCGCCAGCGCCTCCAGGTCCGGGTAGTGGACGTAGAAGGTGGCCCGGCCGACGCCCGCCCGGCGGACCAGCGCGGCGACGCTGACCTCCGCCAGCGGGCGTTCCGCGCACTCCTCCAGCAGCGCCCGTCGCAGGGTGGCCCGGGTGCGCTCGGCCCGGGGGTCCTGGGCGGCGTTCATCGGGCCAGCAGGACGGCGCCGAGGGCGAGCGCCCCGGGCAGGGCCTGGGCGATCAGGATGCGGCGGTTGGCGGTGGCCGCACCGTAGAGGCCCGCCACGATCACGCAGGAGAGGAAGAAGACCTGCGCCTGGAACCCGGTCGGCTCCGCGGCGATGAGGCCCCAGACCAGTCCGGCGGCCAGGAAACCGTTGTAGAGGCCCTGGTTGGCGGCCAGCGGCGCGGTCGCGCGCGCGAGTGCGGCGTCGAAGCCGGAGAGCTTGCGGCCGGCTGCGCGCTCCCAGAGGAACATCTCCAGCACCAGGAAGTACGCATGCAGGGCAGCCACCAGGCCGACCAGGACATCCGCGGTGACCCGCATCATCGCCTCCGATTTTCATGGACGGGTGTCCATCATAGCCGGACACGTGTCCAGGAAGCTCACCCGACCGCGACTCCGGCGGGTCGACGATCCCGTCACCGCCGAGGAGACCTGCCGCACGCCGCCGGGGTGAGCACCGGACCGGCCCGCCGGGGGGCGGGCCGGTCAGGGAGCCGGGCCGGAGGGGGAGCGGCCCGATCGGGGGCGGCCGACCCGCCGACCCACCGGGAGCCGGCAGGGGTGCAGCGGTTCGGCCGGTGGGGGACGGAGCGTTCGGCCGGCGGGGCCGGGGCGTCGGGTCGGCGCGGTGTCAGGCCTTCGACTGCCAGTAGCGGAACTCCTCGACCGGCTCGCCGTCGAGCGTCCACGGCCAGGCGGTGACCGTGTCGCCGATCAGGGCGAAGGTGTCGGCGCTCTCGCGCACGCGGCCGGCCTGGGCCAGGGCGTAGGCGAGCAGGTTGAGGTCGGCCAGGGCGGCCGCGTGGCGGAGGTGGCCCGGGCGGGGCCAGTCCCGCAGTGCGCCGTCCAGGATGCGCACGGCCCGGTGGTTCGCCCACTGGCGGCGGACCAGCAGCGCCTCCACCCCGCCCTGGGCGCTGGTCCGGGAGTGCTCGTCGACCAGCGCGGCCAGCTCGACGCCGACGGCCGGCGCGGCGGACGGCACCGAGGCCCGGACCGTCTCCACGAAGTCCATCTGACTGCTGCGCGAACCGCACTCCTCCGGCGACAGGTAGCGCAGCATCTGCAGATGGGCCTCCCGGTTCCACGGGTCGCGCGAGGTGATCTCGCCCCAGACCGCGAAGAGGTCGCGCGAGTCGGCGCGCATCACGCGCAGGATCCCGAGCAGCACCACCCAGGGGATGGGGTCGGCCGGAGCGGCCTCGGCTGCGCGGTAGCAGAGTTCGCCGGCGGCACGGGCGTCCTCCATCTTCCCGGCCTGCCGGCCGCGGACCATCTCGACCCACGCCTCGAACACGAGCGCGTCGGCGCACTGCGGCCGGCGTATCCGCCAGGAACGCCCGATCCCGGAGCGGGAGGCGACCTCGGCGAGCACGGCGAAGCGGTGGGTACGGCGGTCCCAGTCCGAACCGGGTTCCTGGAGAATCCGCTCGACCTGGTCGATCTGAATGGCATCCTGCCCCGGCATACCGGGGGAATTCAGCATTCGCCGCACACGACCGAGCTTGACATCGTCGAGTTCCGGGCGCAGGCGCGGGCCGGAAGCCCTAAGTCTTCCAAAGATCGACACGCGCCGCAGCCTAGAGCCCGGTGCCGAATTTCGGATACCCCCTGGACGGAAATCGTTATTCCGCCGTTTCCGATGACCCTGCGGGGCCGCAGCGTGATCGGGGCCGGGCGGGCCACCGGCGGAAACGCCACGGGGCGGCGTCGCGAGCGCCATCGGCCGCCGTCCGTCCCCCGGGCCGGCCGAATCCCGGGAGCCGCGACGGTTGCAGTTCGCACCAATGAGGTAAGCGGTTGCACTTCACACCGAAGGCACCGCACGGTCGAAATCGGAGACCCACCCCGCGAAAGGGCGCACCGAACGCGCCCGCATTCCGCCGGTGCCGCGCCGCGGGAGACCTGACCGAATATCAGCACGGAACTCGCCGCAAGCGGATCGCCGGGCATCCGTCACGGAACCGCTCGCCGGCCGGGGCGATCACCTCCGCCCTGCTGCGCCCGCCGTGGTCGGCGGCGACGAGGTGTTGCCGATGCGTCGGGAGGGAGCGACCGGCTTTCGCGGCGTCAGGCGGCCCGCGCTGCGGGCCGGTCGGCCCGCCCGCAAGGCTCCCCGAAGGCGGCTCGGGGGGCGTGCGGACGCCGGCCGGCCGTCACGCCCTTCGGCGGGCGAGGAAGAGGTCACTGAGGTGCAGCATGTCGATGCCGCCGCCGCGGGCGTCGAGCAGGCGGGCGGTCTCGGCCAGGGCCTGTTCGCGCCGTTCGGCCGGCAGGACCCGGTACGACGAGATGGAGGCGAGGAAGTCGAGGTAGCGGTCGGTCCCGTAGTGGACGTCCTGGCGGAAGCGGAAGGCGCGCAGATCGGTGAAGCGGCCGTCGCGGCGGCACTCGGCCTCGGGCCAGAAGTCAGCCTCGCCGCTGCCGGCGTCAGCTCCGTAGGACGAGGCCGGCACGTTGTGCGGGGAGGTGGCGACGCCGTGGCGGCGGTCGACCTCGGCCAGTTCGGCGTACAGGTCCGGGTCCACGACTCCGTGCGGGTTCCAGAACAGGGCCACGGCACCGCCGGGACGGAGGGCGGCGTGAACCGCGTCCCAGCGCCGCCGCGGATCCACCCAGTGCCAGGACGTGGCGGCGAACAGCAGCCCGAACCGGCGGCCGGCCGGCTCCCACTCCTCGAACCCGCCCACCTCCACCTGCACGCGCGGGAACCGCGCGGTGTTGCGGCGCAGCACCTCGGCCATCCGCGGATCCGGCTCGACACAGGTCAGCGACACCCCGTGGGCGGCGAAGAGCACGGTGGCCTTGCCGGTACCGGCGCCGACCTCCAACGCCGCACCCCCGCGCAGGTCCGCGTAGGCCAGCACCTCGGACACCAGGGCGTCCGCGTACGCCGGGCGCCCCGCGTCGTACCGCCCGGCGGCCTCGCCGAACACCCTGCCGAAGGCCCGGTCGGGCGGCGTACCGGTGTGTTCCGCTGCACTCACGAGCACTCCCGGCTTCCTCGACCCACGGGCGGTCACCCTACCGGGGCCCGTGACACGCGGGCCAGCGCGGATTCCGGCTCCCAGCGTCGCCCGCCCTCCCCCGTGTCACAGACCGACGGGCTGTCTCGTCCCCGAGTGCGGAGGCAGTCTCCGGAATCGGGAAGGTGTGATGGTCATGCGGGTGTTCCTGGCCGGTGGGAGCGGGGTGCTGGGGCGGCGGCTGGTCCCCCGACTCGTGGCCCGGGGCCACCAGGTGACGGCGACCACGACGAGCGCGGCCAAGCTGGGTCTGCTGCAGCGGCTGGGCGCGGACGGTGTCGTGATGGACGGCCTGAACGCGGAACAGGTCGGTGACGCGGTCGCGGCCGCGCGGCCGGACGCGGTCGTGCACCAGATGACCGCGATCTCCGTGGCGCACGCCGGAAAGCCCGACATCAAGCACCCCGACCGTTGGTTCGCCCGGACCAACCGGCTGCGCCGGGAGGGCACCAGCCACCTGCTGGCGGCGGCCGAGGCGGCGGGTGTGCCGCACCTGGTTGCGCAGGGCTACGCCAGCTGGAACGGCATCCGCGAGGGCGGCTGGGTGAAGACCGAGGAGGACCCGCTGGACCTCCTGGAGGGGACGGCCGCGCAGGCCGGGCTGGAGGCTCTGCGCCGCGCCGAGGAGATGGTTCTCCGGTCCGGCGGAGCGGTGATGCGGTACGGCGCCTTCTACGGCCCGGGCGCCGTCGACGACCAGGTCGAGCTGGTCCGCAAGCGGCAGTACCCGCTGGTGGGACGCGGCACCGGCCACAGCTCGTGGATCCACCTCGACGACGCCGCGGGCGCCACCGTCCTGGCCGTGGAGCAGCGGGCGCGCGGCGTGTTCAACATCGTCGACGACGAGCCCGCCCCGGCGAGCGAGTGGCTGCCCCACCTCGCCGCGTGCGCGGGCGCGAAGCCGCCGATGCGGGTACCGGTGTGGCTGGCCCGGCTGCTGGCCGGGGACCAGGCCGTGGTGATGATGACCGAGGGGCGCGGGTTCTCCAACGCCAAGGCCAAGCGGGAGCTCGGCTGGCAGCTGCGTCACCCCTCGTGGCGCCAGGGCTTCCGGGAGGAGCTGGCATGAGCGGCACCGAGGAGTTCGAGGAGCTGCGGCCGCTGTTGTTCTCGATCGCCTACCGGATCCTGGGCAGTGTGAGCGAGGCCGAGGACGCCGTGCAGGAGACCTGGCTGCGTTTCGAGGCGTCGTCGACCCGGCCGGTGTCGGTCAGGGCGTTCCTGTCGGCGGTGGTCACCCGGATCTCGATCGACGTGCTGCGTTCGGCCCGCGTGCGCCGGGAGGCCTACGTCGGGCCGTGGTTCCCCGAGCCGCTGCTCGCCGACCCGTACGAGGACCCGGCGCGGTCGGCGGAGCTGGCCGACTCGGTGTCGATGGCGGCCCTGCTCCTGCTGGAACGGCTCAGCCCGCTGGAGCGGGCGGTCTTCGTGCTCCGCGAGGTCTTCGACTTCGGCTTCCCCGACGTGGCCGCGGCCGTCGGCCGCTCGGAGGCGGCCTGCCGCCAGCTCGCGGT
>NZ_JAKNTA010000053.1 GCF_022288725.1 Kitasatospora sp. A2-31
CCCCGAGGGGGCGCCGACGCAGCACCGCCTCGATCCACTCCGGTCCCGGTGCGTGGCGTGAACCGCTGCGGGTGACCACCATAGCCGCGCCGTGCTCGCTCGCCACGGCCTCGACACCGCGCAGGAGTTCCATCGCCCAGAGGCTGTCGAGCTCGTGGAAGACGATCTCGACGAGGGGCGCCTCGGCGCTGCTGCGCGCGGCGCGGCGGTAGTCGTGGGCGCGCAGGATCCGCTCGACGCGGACGCGGGTGGGCGCCGAGACATCGGTGCGGCCGTTGAGGACCTTCGAAACCGTCGAAACGGAGACCTCGGCCTCGCGCGCGACGTCGGCCAGCGTCACCCGCCCCAGTTCATCGCCCTTGTCCATGGACGCAGCATAAGCCATGCGCGACGCAGGGCAGTTGACGCATCACGCTTCAGTAACCGTCGGTACGAGGGATTGACCCGAAACGTCTCCGCAACCTAGCGTCCGGCGCAGCGTGGATTTCGAGAAGCGGGTCGAAACTTTAGGAGACTGCTGATGAAGCGACGCGCGTTAGCCGGTGCGCTCGGTCTGGCCGTGGCCGTGGTGGGGATGACCGCCTGCGACAGTGGAGGGTCCTCCGCGAGCGGGGACTCCGGCACGATCCACGTGCTGGTCTACGGGGACGCCAGCAACAAGGTCGAGAAGCAACTGGTCGAGACCTTCAACAAGAGCTCCAAGGTCAAGGCCGTCCTGGACACCATCCCCGGCGCGGACTACCAGGCCAAGCTCAACACCGTCATCAACACCCCGCAGGCGCCGGACGTCTTCTTCAACTGGGGCGGCGGGAGCATCCAGCCCTACGTGAAGTCCGGCCTGTTGCTACCGTTGGACGACATGATCGCCGCGGACCCGGGGCTGAAGAGCAACTTCCTGCCCTCGGTGTTCAACACCGCGGTGATCGACGGCAAGTCCTACGGCATCCCGATGCGCGGCACCCAGCCCGTGCTGCTGTTCCACAACAAGAAGGTGCTGGCGGACGCGGGCCTGAACGTCCCGAAGACCTGGGACGACCTGCTCGACGCCGTCCGGGTGCTCAAGGCCAAGGGCGTCACCCCGTTCGCCCTCGGCGGTGGTGACCAGTGGCCGACCCTGATGTGGTACGAGTACGTCTTCGACCGCGTCGCGGGCCCCGAGCTGTTCCGGAAGGCGCTGTCCGGCGACAAGGGCGCATGGGAGAGCGAGGACGCGAAGAAGGCCCTGGGCATGCTCAAGAAGCTGCTCGACGCCGGCGCGTTCGGCTCGAACTTCGACTCGGTGAAGTTCACCGACGGCGGCTCCCCGGCGCTGCTCGCCAAGGGCAAGGCGGCCTTCGAGCTGATGGGTTCCTGGGAGTACGCCACCCAGCAGGACGCCAACCCCGACTTCGCCAAGGGCAACCTCGGATACGGCGCGTTCCCCGGCGTCCCCGGCGGCAAGGGCGACGCGGCCAACGTGGTCGGCAACACCAACAACTTCTACTCGGTGCTGAAGAAGAGCAAGCACCCCGAGGCGGCGGCCGCCTTCCTGAAGCTCATGTACTCCGACGAGTTCGTCAAGGCGCAGCTGGCGATCGGCAACCTGCCGACCACCACCAGCACCGAGCAGTTCCTCGGCACCGCAGCCAACCCCGACTACTCCAAGTACCAGTACGACCTGGTCAAGGCGGCCCCCTCGTTCCAGCTGTCCTGGGACCAGGCGTACCCGCCGGCCGCCAGCACGCCGATCCGCACCGCCGTCCAGCAGTTCTTCGACGGCAGGCTCGACGTGGACGGCTTCGTCAAGGCCATGCAGGCCCTGCCCGCCTCCTGAGGGGAACCGCCATGAGTGCTTCCTCCTTCGTGTCCGCCTCCGGCCGTCGCAGGCGGCGGGCCGCCCCCGCGCCCCCCCCCCGGGCGGCGAGCCGGACCGGCGCCGGGGTGACCCGTCCGGGCCTCGTCTGGGCGGTCCCCGCGACGGTGTTCTTCCTGCTGTTCGCGATCGTGCCGCTGGTGCTGGTGGCGGTGCTCTCCTTCACCAGCTGGAACGGCGTCGACGCCCCGACGTTCAACGGCCTCGCCAACTGGAGCAAGCTGCTGCACGACCCGGTGATGACGCAGAGCATGTGGCTGACCCTGCTGCTGACCGCGGCCGGCGTGGTCGTGCAGACCCCGGTGAGCATCCTGCTGGGCGTGTGGGCGGCCGGCCACCAGCGCAACCGCGCCGTGCTGTCCGCGGTCTTCTTCGTCCCGCTGCTGCTGTCCGCGACCGCGGTCTCGGTGGTCTGGCGCGCCATCCTGGACCCCAACTTCGGCGTGCCCTCGGAGCTGGAATGGCTCTTCGGCGACGGCAACCTGATGGGCAGTCAGGGCAGCGCCGTCGCGGTGCTCACCTTTGTCGGCATGTGGCAGTGGACGCCCATGCACGCCCTGCTCTACCAGGGCGGCGCCCGGGCGATCCCGCAGGTGCTCTACCAGGCCGCGTCGATCGACGGCGCGGGCAAGGTACGGCAGTTCCTCCACATCACCCTGCCGCAGCTGCGCAACACGGCCATCACCTCGATGATCCTGATGGTGGTCGGCGGACTCACCACCTTCGACACCGTCCTCATCCTCACCCAGGGCGGTCCCGGCACCGACACCACCAACAGCGCCTACTACATGTACCGACAGGCCTTCAAGAGCTTCGACTTCGGCGCGGGCTCGGCGATCGCCCTGGTCCTCGTGATGGCCGCCACGCTGATCTCGCTCGCCGTCGTGCGCCTGTCCGGCTACGACAGGATGCGCAGCACCACGGAGGGACTGTGATGCGCCGGCGTCCCAACCACCTCGCCGGGCTCGGCTCGCTGGTCTGGCTGGCCCTGGTGGGCTTCCCGCTGTACGTCCTGCTGGTCTCCACCTTCCGGACCCGCTCCGACTACTCCTCGCAGGGGCCGCTCACCTTCCCCTCCGAGCTGACCCTGCAGAACTACGTCGACGACTTCTCCAACGGCTTCGGTCGGGACTTCCTCAACACGCTGGTGGTCACGGTGAGCGTGGTCGCCATCGTGCTGCTCGTGGTGCCCCCGCTCGCCTACGCCATCGTGCGGGTCCGGGGCAGGACCATCGGCACCGTCTTCCGGATCTTCCTGCTGGGTTTGGCGATCCCGGCGCAGGCCGTGATCGTGCCGATGTTCTACGTGATCAGCAAGGCCGGCCTCTACGACCACCTGATCGGCGTCATCCTGCCCACTGCGGCGTTCTGCCTGCCGGTGTGCACGCTGGTCCTCACCGGGGCCATGCGGGACGTCTCCGGCGAGCTCTACGAGGCCATGGCCCTGGACGGCGCCTCGCCGTGGCGGGTGTTCTGGCAGCTGGTGGTGCCGCTGTCCAGGGGCGGACTGTCGTCGGTCGTGGTGTTCGCCGCCCTGCAGGCGTGGAACGGCTTCTTGTTCCCGCTGATCCTCACCCAGTCGGAGGGCACCAAGGTCATCACCCTCGGCCTGTACGACTTCCAGACCGAGCACGGCGTCGACGTGCCCGGCCTGCTCAGCGCCGTCGTGCTGTCGATGCTCCCCGTCCTCGTCGTCTACCTGTTCGCCCGACGTGCCCTGGTCCAGGGCCTCATGGGAGTGGGAGGAAAGTGACCGGCAACATGAACCTCGCCGCCCCGGCCGCCGGCCCGACCGACCGCTGGCGCGACCGCGCGCTCAGCCCCGAGGAACGCGCGCACGCCCTGATCGCCGAGATGACGCTGCCGGAGAAGCTGGCCCAGCTGGTCGGCGTCTGGGTCGGCGCCTCCGACGAGGGCGGCGACGTCGCCCCGCACCAGCACGACATGGAGGAGGCACCCGACCTCGACGACCTGCTCCCCTCCGGACTGGGCCAGTTGACCCGGCCGTTCGGCACGGCACCGGTCGACCCGGCGCTGGGCGCGCTCTCGCTCGCCCGCAGCCAGCGACGCATCGCCGCCGCCAACCGGTTCGGCATCCCCGCCCTCGCGCACGAGGAGTGCCTGGCCGGGTTCGCCGCCTGGGGCGCCACCGCCTACCCGGTGCCGCTCTCCTGGGGCGCCACCTTCGATCCGGACCTGATCCGGCGGATGGCCGCCGCCATCGGCCGTGACCTGCGCGCGGTCGGCGTCCACCAGGGCCTCGCCCCGGTCCTCGACGTCGTCCGCGACGCCCGCTGGGGGCGGGTCGAGGAGACCATCGGCGAAGACCCCTACCTGGTCGGCACGGTGGCCACCGCCTACGTCCAGGGCCTGGAGTCCGCAGGGATCGTGGCCACGCTCAAGCACTTCGCCGGCTACTCCGCCTCGCGCGCCGGACGCAACCTCGCCCCCGTGGGCATGGGCGCCCGCGAACGTGCCGACGTCATCCTCCCGCCCTTCGAGATGGCGGTGCGCGAGGGCCGCCCCCGGTCGGTCATGCACGCCTACACCGACACCGACGGTGTCCCCTCGGCCGCCGACGAGGAGCTGCTCACCGGACTGCTGCGCGAGACCTGGGGCTTCGAGGGGACGGTGGTCGCCGACTACTTCGGCATCGCCTTCCTCAAGCTGCTGCACGGCGTCGCCGGGGACTGGGCCGAGGCGGCCGCCCTCGCCCTCACCAGTGGCGTGGACATGGAGCTGCCGACCGTCAAGACCTTCGGCGAGCCGCTGCTGCGCGCCGTCGAGGACGGGACGGTGCCCGAGGCGCTGGTCGACCGGGCACTGCGCCGGGTACTGGTGCAGAAGGCCCAACTCGGCCTGCTGGACGAGGACTGGGACGCCGTCCCGACGGCGCTCTCCGGCCGCCCGCTCGACGATCCGGGAAGGCTGCGGGGCTCGGTCGACCTGGACGGCCCGGAGAACCGCGCGCTGGCCCTGGAGATCGCCGAGCGGGCCGTGGTGCTGCTGCGCAACGACGGCACCCTGCCGCTGCGACACCCCCGCCGGATCGCGCTGATCGGCCCCAACGCCGACACCCCGACCGCGGTGCTCGGCTGCTACGCCTTCCCCGTGCACGTCGGAGGCCAGCATCCTGACGTCCCGATCGGCATCGAACTGCCCACGCTGCGCCAGGCCTTGACGGCGGAGTTCCCCGGCAGCGAGATCCGGACGGTGGCCGGGGCGAGCATCGACGGGTTCGAGACCTCCGGCTTCACCGAGGCCGTCGAGGCGGCCCGGCGCGCCGATGTCGTGATCGTCGCCCTGGGCGACCGGGCCGGGCTGTTCGGGCGCGGCACCAGCGGCGAGGGCTGCGACGCCGAGTCCCTGCGACTTCCGGGCGTGCAGCAGCAGTTGCTCGACACGTTGCTGGACACCGGCACGCCGGTCGTGCCGGTGCTGCTGGCCGGCCGACCCTACGCGCTGGGGCGTGCGGTGACCGAGGCGGCGGCCCTGGTGCAGACCTTCTTCCCCGGCGAGGCCGGCACCGAGGCGATCGCCGCGGTGCTCAGCGGCCGGACCGACCCCTCGGGCCGGCTGCCCGTCAGCATCCCGGCGCGCCCGGGCGTCCAGCCCTCCACCTACCTCGCCGCCCGGCTGGCCGGCCCGAGCGAGGTGTCCAGCACCGACCCCACCCCCGCGTTCGGGTTCGGGCACGGCATCGGCTACACGACGTTCGCCTGGACCGACCTCGAGGTGGAGCAGGACACCGTCGCGACCGACGGGGCGGTCGCCCTCGCCTTCACCCTGCGCAACACCGGCGACCGGACCGGCAGCGAGACCGTCCAGCTCTACCTGCACGACCCGGTCGCCAGCGTGGTCCAGCCGGTGCAGCGGCTGATCGGCTACCGGCGGGTCGCCCTGGCCCCGGGCACGCGGACGCGGCTCCGGGTCGGCATCCCGGCGGACGTCGCGTCCTTCACCGGGCGCGACGGGCGGCGCATCGTGGAGCCGGGGGAGTTGGAGCTGCGCGTCGCCGCCTCCAGCACCGACATCCGGCTCACCGCGACCGTCCGGCTGGACGGGCCGGTCCGCGTCCTGGACCACACCCGGCGCCTGCATCCGACGTTCCACTGCGTTTGACGCGCGTACCGGCGGAGGTCCCCGGTGCGTACCGCAGGTGCCGGCACGCCGGTGGTGGCACCACGACCTCCCTCCTACCCACGACACACCCGAACGGAGAGGCTCCATGTTCCGCTTCCGCTCGTTCACGTCCCGCTTACCGGGCCTGCTCGCGGCGGTCGGCCTCGCGGTCGGCCTGAGCCTGCAGGCGGCCCCGCAGGCCGCCGCCGCGTCGCTGACCCAGATCACGAACTTCGGCACCAACCCGACGGGTCTGCTGATGCACCTGTACGTGCCGAACAACGTCAGGCCCGACCCGCCGATCCTGCTGGCCCTGCACGGGTGCCAGGGGACCGGGCCCTACATGTACTCCAGCACCGACTTCGGGTCGCTGGCCGACCGGTACGGATTCCTGGTCATCTACCCCTCGACGAACCCCGGCGGCAGCTGTTGGGACGTCTCCTCCGACCAGGCGCTGACCCGCAACGGCGGCAGTGACCCGGTCGGGCTGATGTCGATGATCACGTACACGGAGCAGCACTACGGTGGCAACGCCAACGCCGTGTACGTGACCGGGGAGTCCTCGGGCGGGATGATGACCAACGTGATGCTCGCCGACTACCCCGACGTGTTCAAGGCGGGCGCGGCGTTCATGGGCGTGCCCTACCACTGCTTCCACACCGGCACCGTCCGCGGCTGGAACGGCCCCTGTGCCCAGGGCCAGGTCTCCATGACCCCGCAGCAGTGGGGCGATCTGGCGCGCGGTGCCGATCGCGGCTACACCGGTCCACGTCCCCGGGTGCAGCTGTGGCACGGTACCGCCGACACCGTTCTCAGCCACAACAACCTCGGTGAAGAGATCAAGGAGTGGACCGACGTCCTCGGCGTGAGCCGGACCCCGTCGGCCACCGACACCCCCGCCGCCAACTGGAACCGCACCCGGTACGACAACAGCGCCGGCGTCACCCAGGTGGAGGCGTACAGCATCGTCGGGGCCGGGCATCAACTGCCGGTGCAGGGGACGGCCATGGCGGCCACCGCCGTCCACTTCATGGGCCTGGACGGGGGGACGTCCGGCGGCGGCACGGCCGGCGCGCTGAAGGCGGTGGCCGCGGGCAAGTGCCTCACCGACGCGAACGGCACGGCGCTCGGAACGCAGCAGCGGATCTACGCCTGCAACGGCGGTGCGAACCAGGCCTGGACCCGTACGGCGTCGAAGCAGCTGACGGTGACCGTGGGCGGCAGCACGCTGTGCCTGGACGCCGAGGCGCACGGCACCAGCCCCGGCACCAAGGCGATCGTCTGGTCCTGCAACGGCCAGGCCAACCAGCAGTGGCAGCTGAACCCGAACGGCACGGTCACCGGGGTGCAGTCGGGGCTCTGCCTGGACGTGGCCGGGCTGGCCACCGGTGACGGCACGCCGGTCCAGCTGTGGACCTGCAGTGGCGGCAGCAACCAGCAGTGGAAGCTGGGATGACACCGGGCGCGCGACTCCCTGCGCGCCCGGCTGCGACCGCCCGACCGTGACGGAGCCCCGCCTCCGCCCGTTCCCGTCCCCGGCGAAAGCGGTCCGGCGGCGCGGAGGCGGACCCGGCTGCCGATCACCCGCATGCCCCGGAACCGGTCGGCCCGCCGCACCCTGACGGTGCGGCGGGCAGCCGGCGTCGACCATGTTCTCGGCCCGGTCGCCGGTGTCGCACCAGCCGCCGGGGACGTCCGACCGGTGGTCTCGCACGCCGCCGGGCGCGGGACGCTCGTGTCGCCCCTGTTCGGCGCCCCCCCCGCCGGTGGCCGGCGGGGCCCGGAGCACGGGGGAGCCGGTGCAGGGGAGCCCAGTGCAGGGGAGTCCGATGCAGGGGAGTCCGATGCATGGGAGTCCGATGCATGGGAGTCCGATGCATGGGAGTCCGATGCATGGGAGTCCGATCCGTGGGAGCGCTCCCATCGCCGTTCAGCCCAGCTCGGCCATCGGAGCGTCAAGGGGCGGTAACAGGCCGGAAATCGGCCAGGACCTCGCCGCGCCGCAGGTCAAGATTGGGTAACGGGCGGGGGCGGGTCTTGTCGACCCGATTGTTAGCGCTAACAATCTCGTCTCGAGCGCAACCGCGTCACCACCGCGCCCGGATGGACGGGATGGTGCCGCGTCGCCCCTGGGCCGCACCTCGGCCCCTCAGTCGCTTCGCCCCACCCCGTGAACGCGGGCCGTTGCCGCCGTCCGTGCGATCGACGATTCCGAGAGGAAGTCCCCACATGTCCAAGAGAGTTGCTTCGGTCCTGGTCACCGGTGCGATGGTTGCCGTCCTCGCCGCCTGTGGTTCCGGCGGCGGAGGCTCGGCCGACAAGGGTTCCGGCCACAAGCTCGTCGTGGGGTTCTCCCAGGTCGGCGCGGAGAGCGGTTGGCGCACCGCCAACACCAAGTCGATCCAGGAGGCCGCGAAGAAGGCCGGCGTCGAGCTGAAGTTCTCCGACGCGCAGCAGAAGCAGGAGAACCAGATCAAGGCGATCCGCTCGTTCATCCAGCAGAAGGTCGATGTGATCGCCTTCTCCCCGGTGGTGGAGTCGGGTTGGGACACGGTCCTGAAGGAGGCCAAGGACGCGCACATCCCGGTCATCCTGACCGACCGCGCGGTGGACTCGAAGGACGAGTCGCTCTACGTCTCCTTCCTCGGCTCGGACTTCGTCGAGGAGGGCAAGAAGGCAGGCGAGTGGCTGGTCAAGGAGTACGCGGCCGCCAGTGGTGACGTGAACGTCGTCCAGCTGGAGGGCACCACCGGTTCAGCGCCGGCCAACGACCGCAAGTCCGGCTTCGCGGACGCCGTCAAGGGCGAGCCCAAGTTCAAGGTGGTCGCCTCGCAGACCGGCGACTTCACCCGCGCCAAGGGCAAGGAGGTCATGCAGGCCTTCCTGAAGTCGCAGCCGAAGATCGACGTGCTGTACGC
>NZ_JAKNTA010000054.1 GCF_022288725.1 Kitasatospora sp. A2-31
CCCGCCGATGGACAGTGCGTCGCCGTCGCCCGTCACCACCCAGACACTGAGGTCCTGCCGCGAGGAGGCCAGACCGGTGGCGATGGCCGGCGCGCGCCCGTGGATCGAGTGCACCCCGTAGGTGTTCATGTAGTAGGGGAACCGGGACGAGCAGCCGATCCCGGAGACGAAGACGGTGTTCTCCCGCTTGATCCCCAGCTCCGGCATGAACGCCTGCACCGCCGCCAGGATCGCGTAGTCACCGCAGCCCGGGCACCAGCGCACTTCCTGGTCGGTCTTGAAGTCCTTGGCGCTCTGCGGCGCTTCTGCCTTCGGTACCAGCTTCAGCGAGGGGAACTGCTGCTCGCTCATCGGTTGTCCTCCTCGCTCGCCGAACCGGCGGTCGTGTCGACGCTCGCACCGGCCGGCGGTCCAGCCTGCGCGGCAGGCGGAGCGGCCGGCGGACCGGCGGGGCGGGCCGGGGGGGGGGGCGCCCCCCCCCGAACCGATCGCCGCCCACAGCACGTCGGCCAACTGCGCTGCCTTGAAGGGAAGTCCGCGCACCTGGTTGTAGGACTGCGCATCCACCAGGTACCTGGCCCGCAGCAGCAGCGCCAGCTGCCCGAGGTTCATCTCGGGAACGATGACCTTCTCGTAACTCCTCAGCACCGTACCGAGGTTGGCCGGGAACGGGTTGATGTTCCGCAGGTGGGCCTGGGCGATGCGGCCGCCGTCCGCCCGGACCCGCCGCACGGCCGCGGTGATCGGGCCGTAGGTCGAACCCCAGCCGAGGACCAGCACCCGCGCCTCGCCGTCCGGGTCGTCGACCTCCACCGGCCGGACGGCGATTCCGTCGACCTTGGCCTGCCGGGTGCGGACCATGAAGTCGTGGTTGGCGGGGTCGTAGGAGATGTTGCCGGTGCCGTCCTGCTTCTCGATGCCACCGATCCGGTGCTCCAGACCGGGCGTGCCGGGCACCGCCCACGGGCGGGCCAGGGTCTGCGGATCGCGCAGGTAGGGCCAGAACGAGCCGTCCTCGCGGTTCGGGCCGGTCGCGAAGCCCGGGGTGATCTCGGGAAGTTCCTCGACCTCCGGGATCCGCCAGGGCTCGGAGCCGTTGGCCAGGTAGCCATCGGAGAGCAGGAAGACCGGGGTGCGGTAGGTCACCGCGATCCGGGCCGCCTCCAGCGCCGCGTCGAAGCACTCGGCCGGGGTGGCCGGGGCGACGATCGGCACCGGCGCCTCGCCGTTGCGGCCGAACATCGCCTGCAGCAGGTCCGCCTGCTCGGTCTTGGTCGGCAGTCCGGTGGACGGGCCGCCGCGCTGGATGTCGACCACCAGCAGCGGCAGTTCGAGCGACACGGCCAGACCGATGGTCTCGCTCTTGAGCGCCACGCCCGGGCCGGAGGTGGTGGTGACGCCGAGCGCGCCGCCGAAGGCGGCGCCGAGGGCCGCCCCGATGCCGGCGATCTCGTCCTCGGCCTGGAAGGTGCGGACGCCGAAGTTCTTGTGCTTGCTGAGCTCGTGCAGGATGTCCGAGGCCGGAGTGATCGGGTAGGAGCCCAGGTAGAGCGGCAGCCCGGCGCGCTGCGCGGCGGCGATCAGACCGTATGAGAGGGCCAGGTTGCCGGAGATGTTGCGGTAGCGTCCGGCCGGGAGCTTGGCCGGCGGCACCTCGTAGGAGACCGCGAACGACTCGGTGGTCTCGCCGAAGTTCCAGCCCGCCCGGAAGGCGCTGATGTTGGCCTCGGCGATCTGCGGCTTCTTGGCGAACTTGCTGCGCAGGAAGGACTCGGTGCCGTGGGTGGGCCGGTGGTACATCCAGGAGAGCAGGCCCAGCGCGAACATGTTCTTCGCCCGTTCGGCGTCCTTGCGTGTGAGCCCGCTGTCCTTGAGCGCCTCCAGCGTCAGCGTGGTCAGGGGCACCTTGTGCAGGTGGTACGCCTCCAGCGAGCCGTCGGCCAGCGGGTCCGCAGGGTAGCCGACCTTGGACAGCGCGCGCTTGGTGAACTCGTCGGTGTTGACGATGATCTCTGCGCCGCGTGGCAGGTCCGGCAGGTTGGCCTTGAGGGCGGCAGGGTTCATCGCCACCAGGACGTTGGGCGCGTCCCCCGGGGTCAGGATGTCGTGGTCCGCGAAGTGCAGCTGGAAGGACGAGACACCAGGCAGCGTGCCGGCGGGGGCCCGGATCTCGGCCGGGAAGTTGGGCAGGGTGGAGAGGTCGTTGCCGAAGGACGCCGTCTCCGAGGTGAAGCGATCGCCGGTGAGCTGCATGCCGTCGCCGGAGTCCCCGGCGAACCGGATGATCACCCGGTCGAGTCTGCGGATCGGCTTGGCGCGCCTAGGCTGCGGACTGCCCGGCACGGCGGGGCCGGATCGGCCGCCACCGGGCCCGGGGCGGCCCTCGGCGCCCGGGCCGTCCACTGCTTCTGACTGATCGACCTGACTGGTCACTGCCGCGGACCTCCTCGTGGGCACCAGCCGCGGGCGTGAGCCGTGTGCCCCGTCCGCCTGGTGCACCTCTCGCATCCTATGCGGGTGAGGATTGCCTGGGACGGAACTAACCGATGCGGCAGGAAGCTGCCGATGTCGCTGCCGCTGTATCCAGGTACAACGCCTGCGGCATGCGCTCCCATACCGGGCCCGCGAACGCTTGTTCGGGTGCGCACCGAATTCGGCGGCCGCCCGGGTGACGGGGCTGCCGGCGGCCGCCCGGGCGGGTCGCGGACGGGTCGCGGACGGGTGTGCGGGCGGTCGCCTGGGCGGGTCGCGGGTAAGTGCCGACGGCCGCCCGGGCTCCTGGAGGGGCGGCCGCCCGGGCCGGCGGACGGGTGACCGCGGGGCGGTCAGGAGTTCAGGTAGGTGAGCACGGCCAGCACCCGGCGGTGGTCCTCCGGGCTCTGGGCCAGGCCCAGCTTGAGGAAGATGTTGCTGACGTGCTTCTCCACGGCGCCGTCCGACACCACCAGCTGCTTGGCCACCGCGGTGTTCGTCCGGCCCTCGGCCATCAGCCCCAGCACCTCGCGCTCGCGCGGGGTCAGCCCGGCCAGTACGTCGCTCTTGCGGCTGCGGCTGAGCAGCTGCTGGACCACCTCCGGGTCCAGCGCGGTGCCGCCCTCGGCGACCCGGACCACCGCGTCCACGAACTCGCGGACCTCGGCGACGCGGTCCTTCAGCAGGTAGCCGACGCCCCGGGTGGAGCCGGCCAGCAGCTCGGAGGCGTACCTCTCCTCCACGTACTGCGACAGCACCAGCACGCCCAGCTCCGGGTAGAGGCCGCGCAGCGTGACGCAGGCGCGCACGCCCTCGTCGGTGTGGGTCGGGGGCATCCGGACGTCGGCGACCACGACGTCCGGCAGCGTGCCGGCCGTGGCCAGGTCGTGGACGGCCTTGAGCAGGGCCTCGCCGTCGCCGACGCCCGCCACGACCTCCAGGCCCCGGTCGGTGAGCAGCCGGGTGAGGCCCTCCCGGAGCAGTACGGAGTCCTCGGCGATGACGACGCGAAGCATGGTGGCCTTCCGGGTTGGCGCGGCTGCGGGCTGGACTGACGGAGCCAGTCTTCCCTACTCGCGACAGCGCCGGGCGGCGAATCCCATCGGCGGCCCGGGGTCCGGACGGCCCGCAACCGCACCGGGCGCGGCACCGGGCACCGGGGGCCGGGGGCCGGGGTGGGACCGGGGCCGGGGTGGGACCGGGGCCGGCGTGCGGGCCGGGGCCGGCGTGCCGGGCCGGGGCCGGCGTGCGGGCCGGGCGGGCCACTTCGTCGGGCCGCTCCCCCCGGGCGGTCACATCGTGCGGATGGCCACCGCGTCGCAGAGGCCCTGGAGCGCCTCCTTGGCCGGGCCCTCGGGCAGCGGGTCGAGGAGCGCGCGGGCCTCCTCGGCGTGCCGCAGGGTCTCCCGGCGGGCGAGCTCCAGCGCGGGGTGGCGGCGCAGCAGCCGCAGCGCCTCCGCGTGCAGCTCGTCGTCGTCGAGGGAGCCGGCGACCAGCTCGCGCAGCCGCACGTCGGCCGGGTCCGACTCGTCCACCGGCAGCTGCTGGAGCAGCAGGGTGGGCAGGGTCGGGATGCCCTCGCGCAGGTCGGTGCCGGGAGTCTTGCCGGACTCGTGGCCGTCGCTGGCGATGTCGAGCACGTCGTCGGCCAGCTGGAAGGCGATGCCGATCCGCTCGCCGTAGGCGCTGAGGATGTCGACCACCCACGGCTCGGCACCGGCCAGGAGTGCTCCTATCCGGCAGGAGACGGCGATCAGGGAGCCGGTCTTGCCGGCCAGCACGTCGAGGTAGTGGCGCAGCGGGTCGTCGTCCGGCCCGGGGCCGGCGGTCTCCAGGATCTGGCCGGTGACCAGCCGCTCGAAGGCGTCGGCCTGGAGCCGGACGGCGTCGGGGCCGAGGTCGGCGAGCACCTGGGAGGCACGGGAGAAGAGGAAGTCGCCGGTGAGGATGGCGACCGAGTTGTCCCAGCGCGAGTTGGCGCTGGGGGCGCCGCGGCGCACCGGGGCCTCGTCCATGACGTCGTCGTGGTAGAGGGTCGCCAGGTGGGTCAGCTCGACCACCACGGCGGCCGGGACCACGCCCGGGGCGTTGGCGTCGCCGAACTGGGCGGAGAGCAGCACCAGCAGCGGGCGGAAGCGCTTGCCGCCGGCCTCCATCAGGTGGCTGGCGGTGAGGGTGATGAACGGGACGTCGCTCTTCACGGCCTCGGTGAGCGCGTTCTCCACCGCGTCCATCCCGTACTGGACGTCGCGGGTCAGATCGCGGTCCTGCACGCTGAGCCCAAAGGGTCCCACGACGGTCACGAAGACCACTCCTCTGTCCCTGGTCGATCTAGCGGCCTGGTCCCTGAGTGCCGCCGCTGGCCATACAGGCAGGGTATCCGGTCGCGAGTGGATCACTGCACGGGCGTGCGGGTCCTGTCATGGTCGGGCTGTATCGGCTGGTCAGGCGCGATGCCGGGGCGACTCGTCCGGGCCGCGCGGATAAAGCGCGGCCCGGACGGAAGGGGCCTCCCGGCGGGCCCCCTCCGAGCCTTCCGGCGGGGGACCTGACGGACCCGCGGACACGCTCCGAACGGGACCCGGACAGACCCCTGACGGGTCTGCGACCGACTCCGGACGAGGCCTCAGCGGACGAAGAGCGACGCCTTCGACGCGAGGTCCAGGAAGTACTGCGGCAGCAGTCCGAGTCCGAGGGTGACCAGGACGCCCATGCCGATCGCGGTGGCGGTGAAGGCGCTCGGGATGACCACCGTCGGCCCGCCGGGCTGCGGGTCGGAGAAGAACATCAGCACGATGACCCGGATGTAGAAGAACGCCGCCACCGCCGAGCTGAGCACGCCCACGATCACCAGCGGGGTCGCGCCGCCTGCCGCCGCGGCCTGGAAGACCGCGAACTTCCCGGTGAAGCCCGAGGTCAGCGGGATGCCCGCGAAGGCCAGCAGGAACAGCGCGAAGACCCCGGCGACGAGCGGGGAGCGCCGGCCCAGCCCGGCCCAGCTGGACAGGTGGGTGGCCTCGCCCTTGGAGTCCCGGACCAGGGTGACCACGGCGAAGGCGCCCAGCGTCACGAAGGAGTACGCCAGCAGGTAGAACAGCACCGAGCCGAGGCCCTGCTTGTTGGTGGCGATCACGCCGGTCAGGATGAACCCGGCGTGCGCGATCGAGGAGTAGGCGAGCAGCCGCTTCACGTCCTGCTGGGTGACGGCGAGGATCGCGCCGACCACCATGGTCAGGATCGCCACGCCCCACATCACCGGCCGCCAGTCCAGCCGGAGGCCGGGGAAGGCGACGTAGAACAACCGCAGCAGGGCGCCGAAGGCGGCCACCTTGGTCGCGGCCGCCATGAAGCCGGTGACCGGCGTCGGCGCTCCCTGGTAGACGTCCGGGGTCCAGGAGTGGAACGGCACCGCGCCGACCTTGAAGAGCAGTCCGACCGCGAGCATCGCCAGGCCGATCAGCAGCAGTGCGTCGTTCTGGGTGGTGGAGAGCAGCGCGGGGGTGGCGAGCGCCTTGCCGGAGATCACGTCGGAGATGTCGCCGAGCCGCACGCTTCCCGCGTACCCGTAGAGCATGGCGGTGCCGAACAGGAAGAACGCCGAGGCGAAGGCGCCCAGCAGGAAGTACTTGACCGCCGCCTCCTGGGAGAGCAGCCGGCGGCGCCGGGCCAGCGCGCAGAGCAGGTAGAGCGGGAGGGAGAGGACCTCCAGCGCCACGAACATGGTCAGCAGGTCGTTGGCGGCGGGGAAGAGCAGCATGCCGCCGACCGCGAACATGGTGAGCGGGAAGACCTCGCTGGTGGTGCGGCCGGCCCGGACCGCCGCGCGCTCCTGCTCGCCGCCGGGGGTGGCGGCGGCCTGCGCGGCGAAGGCGTCGGCCGGTTCGCCGCCGGCCTTCGGCTCCAGTCGCCGCTCTGCGTAGGTCAGCACGGCGACCACGGCGACCAGCAGGATCACGCCCTGGAGGAAGAGCGCGGGGCCGTCCAGCGCGACCGCGCCCATCGCCAACAGGTCCACCTTGGTCGACCCGTAGCCCTGGGCCGCGAGCACCACCACGGCGGTGAAGGCACCGACCAGGCCGATCAGCGCCAGCCAGACCTGCGCCCAGTGCCGGTGCCGGCGGGGCAGGAAGGCCTCCAGCAGGATGCCGGCGACGGCGGCGCCGAACACCACCAGCATCGGGGAGAGCTGGCCGTACTCGACATGCGGCGCCGGGATGCTCGGGCTGTTGCCGCCCGCGGCGGCGAGCCATCCGGTGGTGCTCACTTGTGCTCACCTCCTGAGGGGGCTGCTCCGGGGTGGCCGGCGACCGGGTGGGCCGGGGCCGGGTCGGTCTGGTGGACCTGCGTCAGCGTCGCGTCCACCGCCGGGTTGACGATGTCGGTCAGCGGCTTCGGGTAGACACCGAGCAGGATGGTCAGGGCCACCAACGGGGCGACGACGGCGAGTTCGCGTGCCTTGAGGTCGGGCATGGCGCTCACCTCGGCCTTGACCGGACCGGTCATCGTGCGCTGGTAGAGCAGCAGCGCGTAGAGCGCGGCGAGCACGATGCCGAAGGTGGCGACGATGCCGATCGCCGGGTACCGGGTGAAGGTGCCCACCAGCACCAGGAACTCGCTGACGAACGGGGCGAGGCCGGGCAGCGAGAGGGTGGCCAGGCCGCCGATCAGGAACGTCCCGGCGAGCACCGGGGCGACCTTCTGCACGCCGCCGTAGTCGGCGATCAGGCGCGAGCCGCGGCGGGAGATCAGGAAGCCCGCGACCAGCATCCACGCGGCGGTGGAGATGCCGTGGTTGACCATGTAGAGGGTGGCGCCGCTCTGGCCCTGGCTGGTCATCGCGAAGATGCCCATGATGATGAAGCCGAAGTGCGAGATGGAGGCGTACGCCACCAGCCGCTTGATGTCCTTCTGCCCGACCGCCAGCAGTGCGCCGTAGACGATCCCGATCAGTGAGAGGACCAGGATCGCCGGGGCGAAGGTCTTCGAGGCGTCCGGGAAGAGACCGAGGCAGAAGCGGAGCATCGCGAAGGTGCCGACCTTGTCCACCACCGCGGTGATCAGGACGGCCGTCCCGGCGGTGGCCTCGCCCATCGCGTTCGGCAGCCAGGTGTGCAGCGGCCAGAGCGGGGCCTTCACCGCGAAGGCGAAGAAGAAGCCGAGGAACAGGGCCTTCTCCGCGGTGCCGCTGAGCACCAGCTTCCCGTCGGCGATCGCCGAGGTGAGCGTCGGCAGGTCGAAGGTGCCGAAGCCCTGGTCCTGCGCGATCACGTAGAAGCCGACCACGGCGGCCAGCATGACCAGACCGCCGAGCAGGTTGTAGAGGAGGAACTTCACGGCCGCGTAGGAGCGCTGGCGCGCCGACTCCGGGCCCCCGGCCCGGTCCCCGAAGCCGCCGATCAGGAAGTACATCGGGATCAGCATGGCTTCGAAGAACACGTAGAAGACGAAGAGGTCGGTGGCGTAGAAGGAGACGATCACCATCGCCTCCACTGCCAGGATCAGTGCGAAGAAGCCCTGGGTCCGCCGCCGGTTCTCGAACGACCCGTCGGGCGACTCCTGGCCGGGCGGGTCGGCGTCGTGCCAGGAGGCCAGCATCACGATCGGGACCAGGACGGCGGTGAGCAGCGCCAGCACGGTGCCGATGCCGTCCACGCCGAGCGAGAAGCTGATGCCGAACGAGCGGATCCAGCTGTAGGACTCCGTCAGCTGGTAGCGCGCGCCGGCCGGGTCGAACCGGCCCGCCACCGTGGCCGCCAGGGCCAGGGTGACGGCCGAGGTCGCGAGCGCGACGGCCTTGGTGGTCCGCCGCCGGGCCGCGGTGGACCCGGCGGGCAGCGCCGCGGTGAGCACCGCGCCCGCGGCCGGGACGGCGCAGGTCACGGTCAACAGGTGACTCATCGCCGCACCCCCGGAGATGAACTGGGCCTATTCATCAGACGGACCTCATCAGGAGAGTCGTGGCGACCAGCACCAGCGTGCCGCCGAACATGGAGAGCGCGTACGAACGGACGTAGCCGTTCTGGATCCGGCGCAGCCGGCTGGAGATTCCGCCGATGGCTGCGGCCAGGCCGTTGACGATGCCGTCCAGGCCGCGGCTGTCGAAGTAGACCAGTGCCGCGGCCAGCGCCGAACCGGGGCGGACCAGGACGGCGTGGTTGAAGTCGTCCTGGAGCAGGTCA
>NZ_JAKNTA010000055.1 GCF_022288725.1 Kitasatospora sp. A2-31
CCCGCCCCGTCAAGAACATGCTGATGATCAGCGAGCGACCCGTCGAGGCCGCCGACCGAGCCGTCGCCGGCCACTGGGAGGGCGACCTCATCGTGGGCCCCAAGTCGCGCTCCGCGATCGCCACCCTGGTCGAACGCAGCAGCCGCTACCTGGTCCTCGTCCACCTGCCTACCGGCCACACCTCCAACGCCGTGCGCCGCGCGCTCACCGACGTCTTCAAGACGCTTCCGGAGCAGTTGCAGCAGTCCCTGACCTGGGACCAGGGTTGCGAGATGGCCGCCCACCGAGGCTTCACCCGCGACACCGGCGTCCCGGTCTACTTCTGCGAGCCCGCCAGCCCTTGGCAGCGGGGCTCCAACGAGAACACCAACGGCCTGCTCCGCCAGTACTTCCCCAAGGGCACCGATCTGTCCGTCCACACCCCCGAGCACCTGGCCGCCGTCGCCGACCGACTCAACAGCCGCCCACGCAAAACGCTCGGCTGGGAAACCCCAGCCGAGCGTCTGCTTACACTGCTCGCGGCTTGATCAACTCACCACGTGTTGCAACGACCCCTCGAATTCGCCTGGTGGTCGGGGCCCTGCGGCGCTCCCGGCCGAGTGGCGGTGCGCCGCTGCGCCTGACCGGTCGCCGGCCGACGGCCCGTGAGGCACGTCGCATACAGTCACCGGCTGCGGGCAGGCGCTGGACGTACGCATCCGGAGGTTGTCGAAGGATCTGAAGGTTGGAGGGAGGTCTGCATGGCCAGGATCCACGGAGTGGGGTGGGCCCGACGCCTTCCGCTCGGCACGGAGGTGCGGGCCGGCCGGGAGTGGGCGCGGACGCATCTGGAAACCCTGGGCTGGAACCGGGACGCGCCGGCGGTCGCGGACGCGGTGGTACTGGCCGTGTCCGAACTGATCACCAACGCCCACGTCCACGCCGGCAGTGACGCGGAACTGGTGCTGACGTGGGACGGGCGCTGTCTGCACCTGAGCGTCCACGACCACAGCCCTCGGCTTCCCCGTCCGCGATCGGCCGCGCCCGACGCCGTCGGCGGGCGGGGCCTGACGCTGGTCGACGCGCTCGCCGACCACTGGCACACCCGCCGGCAGAGGAACGGCAAGACGGTCACCGCCTGTTTCCACCCGCCGGGCGCGGGGCCGTCCCACTGAGCGGTCCGGCCGGTGGCGGTGTCGTCGTCCAGACCGTCGCCGAATCCCTTGGGCAGGACGGTCAGGGCGTCGATCATCTCGCGGCGGGAGGCGGGTGCGTGGTCGGCGGGCCGGCCGATGCGCTGCGCGACCCCGCACACCGCTCGCGGCAGCCGCCATCGACACCTTCGAGTACGAGCACGCAGCCTTCGCCTCGCCGCTCTTCGGCCTGCCGAACGCCCTGCTCACCCCGCAGGCCGCCGGGATGACCAGGAACGCCATGGCCACGGCGGCCTTGCGCTGCGCGGACCACATCGCGGCCCTGCTCGCCAACCGCCCGGGCGGCGTACCTGTGGTAACCATGACGGTGGCCTACGAGGCTCCTCGCTCACCGTGCCGGACGACCACCTGCCCGCCCGCGTCCGCCGAGTGCGGTCATCGGATGCGGCGGCTTCGTGGGCGGGTGTCCCAGCGGTAGGGCGTCCAGGCTCGTCGGACTGGGCAGCGGACGGTGATGACGCTGGCCAGGGCGATGAAGAGGACACTGATCACGGGCCGGCGGTGATGAGGGTCCACGGGAGACCGTCCTTGGGGAATGTTGTCGGGCAGCCGGCTGCCCGACAACATTCCCCCGACAACATTCCCCAAGGACGGAGACGGATCCCCACCTCGCGGTCTCCGAGGAAGATCAGGCGAGGCAGAACTCGTTGCCCTCGATGTCCTGCATCGTGATGCACGACTCGTTGACGCCATCGGCACGCTGCGTCAGCACGTGTGTCGCGCCGAGCGCCATCAGCCGTGCGCATTCAGCCTCGAGTGTGGCCAGGCGCTCGTCACCCACGAGCCCGGCGCCGGCCCGCACATCGAGATGCACCCGGTTCTTGACGACCTTGCCTTCGGGGACTCGCTGGAAGAGCAGGCGCGGGGCCACACCCGAGGGATCAGTGCACGGGAAGTAGATCGCATCCTCGGGCGGCAGCGAGCGGAAGCACTCCTCCCACGTGGCAAAGCCCTCAGGGACCGCCGGCATGACGTACCCCAGCACCTCACACCAGAAGGCGGCCAGGCGCACAGGATCCGCGCAGTCGAAGGTCACTTGGAACTGTTTGATCGTTGACATCGGCGCACGATAACAGGAGCCCCGCTCATTTCCCCAGGTCGGGAGGTCCGCACGTTGGGGCACAGGTGATCCGAGGTCCACTGAGCGAGACCTTCAAGCGGTGCCGTGTCGGTGCCGTGTCCGGTGCCGCGGTTGGCCGGGAAGGTGTGCGAGTCGTGTCAGCGGACGACGTCGAACACGTTCTTCTGCAGGCCGTTGGCGTACGCCTCGTGCTCGACCAGCTTCAGCTTCTGGGTGTCCTTGTCCGTGGCGCTGAACAGACGCTTGCCGGCGCCGAGCAGGAGCGGGAAGACGAGCAGGTGGTAGCGGTCGATCAGGCCGGCGTCCGAGAGGCTCTGGTTCAGCGAGGCGCTGCCGTGGACGATGATCGGGCCGCCCTCGGTCCGCTTCAGCGCGGCGACCTCGTCGAGCGAGCGCAGGATCGTCGTCTCGCCCCAGTTCGACGCCAGGTCGTCGTCGGTGAGGGTGGTGGAGACGACGTATTTCGGCATCGCCTTGTAGTCGGCGAAGTCCGCCATGTCCGGCCACACCGGGCTGAACGCCTGGTAGCTGGTCCGGCCCATCAGCATCGCCGTGGCCTCCTTCTGCTCGCGGCCCTTGATGTCGAACGCCTCGGGGAGGAACTCGATGTCCTTGAAGGTCCAGCCGGAGTTGCGGTAGCCGGGCTCGCCGCCCGGGGCCTCCACGACGCCGTCGAGCGAGATGAAGGCGGTGCTGATCAGGGTGCGCATCTATGGTTCCTGGTGTCTCGTGTCCGGTTGTCGGTGGGGCGGATCGGTGGACGTAGCAGCCCCACGTTCGGCTGCGGCGCACCATCCACGACCTATGACTGATGATCATGAACGAACTCATCGCTCCGCGCCTGGTCTTTTCTGTGATCTCAGCGGCCGAATCGGCGCTCAGGGGCGTCAGCGTCCTCGCCTGCGGCGTCTACCAGGGGCAGCGGCGTGCGGCGAAGGACCCACCTCAGCGCTGCCAGGGACCGCACATGACCACTACTCAACGTGACTCGACCGAGGCCCGTACCACCGCTCGCAAGCTACTCGAAGCACCCGAACCACACGGTCCAGACCCGCGCGCTGCACTCCTACCTGCGCTGGCGCAACACCAACGCCCGCCACCTCGACGTCCTGGCCGCCCAACGCAGGGAACGCGCGCGCATCCGCAGCGAAAAGGGCCTTCGCTGGGGAGGAAGGACGCTCACCGAAGCGGCGTGAACGGCCCACACCTCCGCCAGGTCGCTCACCCGAAGACCTAGACCGGCACGCGGACGAAACCCTCGGTCCAGTGGTCCCCATCGAGGTCGTACTCGCCGATCTGGAAGCAGTCCGGCTCGTCGACGAAGCCCGGGAGAAGACGCGCGCGACGCATCCGCTCTTCGGCCGCGGCCTCGGAGGAGTAGATGCCCAGCAGCTTGACGTCGTCGCCGTCCTGCTCGTCGATGAACACGCCCCCGTCGTCGAGGTGAATCGTCTCGTCGCTGGGGCCGGCTACGTTCTGGTGGCTGATGTGCCAGAGGGGATAGACCTTCACGGGCGCAGGCTACCCCGGGCCCAACCGGTGAACGCTCCCGGTCAGAGCACTAGGCGAAGGCCTCCAGGGCAGCAGGGTGGTACTCGCGAAGCAGGGTGCCGAGCTGACCGAGGCCGTCCGGGGCTTGCTCGTCAGGACCGCCCGACCTGGCTGAAGCAGACTGGGAAGAGGCGCGTCGGCCAACCGCACGGCGGGCTCCCGTACGGCCGGCTCCCCGAAAGAGGTGATCATGGAATTCCTCGTCACGATGACCACCCACATCCCGGACGGGACCCCGGAGCAGGCTGTCGAGGACATCCGCACCCGCGAGGCCGCACGGGCGCGTGAGCTCGCGACGCAGGGACACCTGCTCCGCCTGTGGCGCCCTCCCCTGCGACCGGGCGAATGGCGCACCCTCGGGCTCTTTGCCGCCGCCGACGGCGACCGGCTCGAGGAAGTCCTGGCCTCCATGCCGCTGCGCATCTGGCGCACCGACGAGGTCACCCCGCTCTCGCCCCATCCGAGCGACCCCGACCACGCCGGCGGCGCCACGACTCCGACGAGCAGCACAGCGGACAATGAGAAGATCCTTCGTGGCATCCTCGACGAGTGGAAGGCGGCCGTCGATGCGCACCAGCCCGAGCGGGCCGCCTCCTACTTCGCCGAGGACGCGATCTTCCAGGGCCTCCATCCGTACACCGTCGGTCGCCGCGGCATCGCCGACTACTACGGCTCCCAGCCGCTCGGGATGACCGCCGACTACCGGATCCTCGAAACCAGGCAGCTGGTCGACGGCGTGGTGCTCGGCTACACGAGTGTCGACTTCTCGTTCACCGACCGGCCGACGCTCACGGTGAACCTGAGCCTGGTGGTCAAACAGGCGGCCGACCGCTGGTACATCAGCCACTACCAGGTATCCAAGCTCGGGTGACGGCGGCCCGGCAGGCCGCCCGCCACGCTCACCCTCTCAGGGGAAGGTCGTGCCGCCCGACGGCGGAGACGCACGACCGGAGGCGCTGACGCGCGCCTCGAGTACCGCCTCAGCCAGGCCGACCGGACGAACCGCTTCGTCGCCCTCCAACGCTGCACCGCGCCGTCCGCCGCACCCGCGAGGCCGTCGCCTGCCGCTGAGGCTGGCCCCGGCCGCATCCGCTCCGGCCGCGCCCGTGGAGCCGCGAGCCGGTCGCCGACACGTGTCATCCTCCGCCGCTACCGGCCGCGGCGGAGGATGACGCTGCGGCCGGGCGGCCGACACGGTGGTCAGTACGACCGCGAGACGACCGTGGGCACAGTCATCGCTCTACTGGAAGTGAACCGTGCCGGGCGGCGGGGCCGGCAGGCAGTCCGGGCCCGATCCGTCCAGCAGACCTGCCGTGATCACGCCGTAGGCGTGGGAGGGATCGGTCTTGGCGAGGGGGAAGCCCACCATGAGCAGCTTGCCGGCGGGGATCTTGCCGGGGCGGATGGAGAGAACGGTCTTGCCGTCCTCCCCTCCGATGTCCCAGCCATCGGCTGGCGGACTGGCGTCGCCGGGGGAGGGGTGCGCCGAACCGGGCGGGGCCGGGCGCGGCGTTTCGCCGCGGGGCGGCTCCGGGTTCGGGGAGGCGGACGGGGGCGAGGACGGGCTGGGGGAGGCGGTCGGGTCGGGACCGCCCCACGGGGTGGCGCAGTCGGGGTCACCGGCCAGCACGCGGCTGTGAACGCCGATGCGGTCCAGGTCCTTCTGCAGCGTGCTCAGGTCGATCTTCCCGGCCGGGTTGACGATGGTGAGTTTGACGAGGTCGTTCCCGTCGTTCTTCAGGGTGTAGGCGGCCGCGGGCTGGCTCGGCAGCACGGTCAGGGTGACGCCTGCCACGGCGGCGGCCAGACCCGAGGCCAAACCGACCGGGACCCAGCGCACGCGGACGCCGCGGCGGGGTCGGGCCGTGGCCGACCGGTCGGGGTGCGGGCTTTCCGCCCGCTGCTGGACGTGGTTCTTGAGCTCGTGCATCAACCGCTCCTCGAAGCGTTCGGCGTTCATTCAGGCCTCCACAAGGGACGAGGGGGACGGAGAGGACTCGGGATTGGCGCCGGGCTGCCGGAGGGCCTTGCGAGCCCGGTGCAGCCGGACCCGGGCAGCCACGGTGCCGATACCGAGTGCCCTGGCGGCCTCGGAGACGCTCAGACCGTCAACCGCCACCAGTTCCAGCACCTCCCGCAGTCCGCGCGGCAGCAGAGCGATGCGTTCCAGCAGCTGTCGCGAGGCGCGCTCGGCGTCGATGCGCTCCTCCAGCCGTGCGATGTCATCGCCGTCCAGCAGCCGGTGGCCGGCTATTCGGCCCTCGGCCGCCCAGATCCGCGCCGCGCGCCGTTCCTGGGACGCGGCCACGTTGCGGGCGATGCCGTGCAGCCAGGCGATCGGCGTGCCCAGCTGCGGCCGGTACCCGCCGGCGGCGGAGATCGCCGCGAGGAAGACCTCGGTGACCAGGTCGGCCGCAGCGTGCGGGTCCCGGGTCCGCCGGGTCGCGTACCGCAGCACCGCCTGCACGTGCTCACGGTAGAAGGCCTCGAACGCCTCCGGATCCTCACCGATCCGCGCGACCAGACCGCTGTCCGGCGGTTTCCTCACATCGACTCCCTTGTCTGTCCGTCCCCCACATCTCCTCTTGGCGACGCACGACAGGAGCGTTACATCCGACCAGAATCGACTTTTACGCGGCCCCGGTACGCAGCGCCGGCTGGCATGTGAGGCGAAGTGCCTTGGGCCGGTTCTCGACGCCGGCCCAGTACGGATGCGCGTCCAGCCCGGCGCCGACCGCAGCGACGAGGATGCCGCGCGGCTCTCCCCGTTCAAGGACCGGCACAACAACTTCTCTGTCTGCTAATGAACTTGAACTCGTGATGTCGGTCGGCTCGTGATGTCGGCGTCAGGATCCGAAACCGCCGGATGGCTGCTGACTCGGGTTCAGGCGGTGACTGGTTCGATGACGATCGCCGTCCACCCGGGACGCAACGACAGACTGAGCGTCAATTCCCTTCTGAGGTAACGGTTCTCGCTGTGCGCTGAGAGAGCCGGAGCTGTGCGCGGTGGGTCCACTCGGAGAGCGGTGACACGGCAGGGTTGGGCCCGTCCCCGTTCCTCCCTCACAGGAGTCAGCCCGTGCACCTTCACACCACCCTCGGCCGACGGCTCGTCGGCCTCCTCCTCGCGCTCGGCCTCGCGCTCGGCCTGGTGCAGGCCTCCGCCACCGTCGCGCACGCCGATCCGAGCGGATCGATCACCAAGTTCGACTGGGACCTCGGCGACCTCGAGTGGGGCGGCGAGGCGGCCCACTCCAACTACTGGCACGCCATCGACCAGTTGCACCGCATCAGCGGCCACGACATCCCCAACCACCCCGAGGTCGCCTCCCAGCTCGACGAGACGACGCTGCTGCCGACCCGCCTGATCGAGGCCCGCATCCTGGTCTACGGGCAGTACCGGGGCTCGCTCTACTGGTGGGCGGACAACCTCTACTTCGCCGGCTTCTACCAGCCGCCGTACGACAACCACCCGGGCACGCACTACGTCTTCCCCGATGTCTGGCCCACCGAGTTCCAGCAGGTCACCCACTCCGGCAACGTCCAGCGCCTGCCCTGGGACGGCAACTACTCCCGCCTGCCGGGCGGCGGCACCGGCGAGCGCGCCGGGCGGGCCATCGGCTATGCCAACCTGACGAACGCCCTCACCAGCATCGCGACGGCGGCGACCCGCATCCAGCGCGACTCCAACGGATTCGCCCGAGAGATGGTGACGATCATCCAGGCGACCTCCGAGGCGGCCCGCTTCGGCCGCGTCTTCGACAACATCCGGGGCAACATCCGCAACTACACCTCGACCGCCATGGGTCCCGAGAACGTCGACCTCCAGCAGCACTGGGACGACGCCTCGACCTTCGTGTACCGGCAGCTGGGGGGCCAGACGCCCACCTTCAGCATCAGCGGCCACACGTTCCGCACGCTGGCCGCCTTCCTCGCCTACGTCGGCTACATGGAGCTCCACGCCAAGGTCCCGCGCTGATCCTCGACACCTCCGCACCGCGGAACGCTCGGCCGGACTGCCCGGCCGAGCGTTTCCGCCGTCCGGGCGCCGGGCCCGACACGATCCCGCGCCCGGTCGTCCTCCGTGCCCGCCCGGGCCTTCCCGTGCTGGTGCCGCCAGCCGGGCTCCCCGGCATTCCACCAACACGTGCGCACCACGCTGCTCCACGCCCTGGAGGAGCCCGCTGCTGCGGCCCGCCCCGACCAAGCGCGAGCCGGGGATCGCCCTGGTCTCCGCCCCGGGCGATCCCCGGAGGGGGCAGCGAGCGCTGCACCCTCAGGTTGTCCCGGAGCTGTGCCAGCACCGTCCCAGGCTGTCCGGCAGGTCCGTTTCGCTAGACGACTGATGCCAAGGGGTTCAGTGGTCATACGCGGTGAGGGAGCGCATGACGGGCTGTCCCGTCTGGTCGTTGTGCCAGATCGCGGTGGTCAGCGCGAGGATCCGCTGGAGGACGCGGACCATGACGCCGCCGGGTGTGCGGCCCTGGTGTCGTTCGAGATCGAGCTGGCCCTTGAACGTGTCATTGACGGACTCGATGATCTGCCGCAACGGCTTGAACAGCTGCGATCCGGCCCGTTGGGTCTCGCCCTTGCGGGCCGGCCGCAGGAGCCGGATCTCCAGCTCGGCGAGCTCACGCTCGAATGCGGCACCGTAGTAGTTCCTGTCCCCGATCAGAGTCTGTCCGGGGCGGGCGGCCACCAGGTCGGTCTCGGTGTCCAGGATGTCCAGCAGGGTGGTGCGCTCGTCGGCCTTGGCGCCGGTCAACGCGAACGC
>NZ_JAKNTA010000056.1 GCF_022288725.1 Kitasatospora sp. A2-31
GCGACCGCCGGTGTCGACCGCGCTCTGGCGGCCGTCCAGGTACAGGGTCTGGCCGCTGTCGTCGGCCGTCAGGACGGCCTGGTGCCAGTTCCCGTCGTTGACGGTGCGGTCGGAGGTCAGCGTGTAGCCGGACCAGCCCATCCAGAACTGGCCGTGCAGGCGGCCGTCCGAACCGACGTACAGCGCGTCGTTCCAGTGGGCGTAGGAGGGCCGCGGGGTGTCGACCGGCCAGTCCTGGTAGCTGTACAGCGGCCCGCCGTCGGTGGTCTTGAACCAGAGCTCCATGCTGGCCGGGCCCTTGCTGGGGGCGGCGTCCGCGGGCAGCCGTAGGAAGGAAGTGCTGCCGTTGAAGACGGCGGAGCGCTGGTTGTTGTAGTCGCTGGTGGGACCGTCGGCGTTCAGGACGACGTCCTGGTAGGTGCCGGAGGTGCCGTCGGGCAGCGCGGTGCCGAGCTCGTCGAGCGCGTACCACGATCCCGAGGGGTCGTTGAGGCGCCAGTAGCCGTATGCCCCGTTCTGGACGACGGTGGAGCGGTAGGCGCCGGCGGCGTCGATGCCCCCGGGGGGTCCCGAGGTGGTCGCGGCGCGGTACTGGGCGGCGATGGTGCCCGCGCCGAGGGCGTAGTTGAAGATCGCGAAGTCGCTCAGCGCGCCCTTGAAGTGGCCGGCGGAGTCGGTCGGCGCGGCGGGCCAGCTGTCCGTGGTGCCGGCTCCGAGGTAGGCGTAGGCCGACCCGTTGTAGGTGATCGGGAGCCCGGTGGCGTTGGCGGAGGCCTTGGCGCCGTCGAGGTAGAGGGTCTGCCCGGAGGAGTCTCCGACGAGGGCGGCGTGGTGCCACTTGTCGTCGTTGACGGGTGCAGGTGAGACGGTGCCGTTGGCAGGGTCGCCGCTCCACATGGTGCCGTGGAGCCTGCCGTCGGTGCCGACGTACAGCGCGGGGTTCCACCGGTCCGTCGAGCCGTTGGGACGGCCTTCGACCGGGAACGACTGGTAGCCGTAGAGGACACCCGGGCCCGTCGTCTTGAACCAGAGTTCGACGGTGGTGGCCCCGTAGGGCTTCGGAGCGATGTTGCCGGGCAGCTGGATGTACGAGGTGGTGCCGTTGAAGCCGGTGGTGGCCGAGGTGCCGGAGGCCCAGGGCCCGCTCTGGCAGCAGGTGGTGCCGTGGTTGGTGCCGCGGTTCTGGGCGAGCGCGGCCGAGGAGACGACCTCGGTGACCTGATTGCCGCTCCTGTCGTCCAGGCGCCAGTACCCGGTGGGGTGGGCGTCGAGGACCGCGGCGTCGTACTGCGCCTGGCCGCCGGTGAGCGCGGTCTGGTACAGGGCGGTCGCCCTGACCGTGTCGAAGCCGTGCGGGAAGGCCGCGACGTCGGCGATCTGTCCCTTGAAGTGGCCGGCGGAGTCGGCCGGCGCGGCGGGCCAGCCGCCGAAGACGGCTCCGGCGCCGAGGAACACGTGGTCGGTCCCGTTCGGTGCGATGGTGCCGTTCAGCGGGCCGGCGGCCAGGGTGCCGTCGAGGAAGAGGCTCTGGGAGGTCGGGCTGTCGGCCGACAGCAGGGCGAAGTGCCACTGGTTGTCGTTGACGGCGCCGCCGGTGGCCAGGGTCTGGGCGGCGTCGCCCATCCAGAGCTGGGCGCGCAGACGCCCGTCGTTGCCGATGTACAGAGCGGGGTTCCAGCGGCTCGTGGTCCCGTTGGAGCTCCCGCCGACCGGGAACGACTGGTAGGAGAGCAGGACGCCGGTGTCACTGGTCCTGAACCACAGGCCGAGGGCTCCCGGTCCTGCCTGCGGGGCGTAGGCGGCGGGCAGTTCGGCCCAGGACGTGCTGCCGTTGAAGGTGGCCGCGACGGCCCCGGGGAACGGGCCGGTAGCACCGAGGGCGACCTCGGAGTAGTTGCCGCTGTTGGGGGTCGGGCGGGGCGTGTAGACCTGGTTGGCGGCCTGGACACCCGCGCTCTCGGACAGCCGCCAGTAGCCGGCGGGCCGGGAGCCCATCACCTGGCCGCGGTACTCCTGGGAGGAGCCGGAGACGGTCGGCGCGTTGAGCTTCCAGGTGCCGCCGTTCTCGTCGGTGACCTCCGCCGCACGGTCCTTGAGGGTGTCGTAGGCGACGGAGAGCCTGGTCTTGCCCGAAGGGAGCTTGAGTCCGGACAGCTCGGGCGAGGCATGGCTGCCGGCCTCCCAGAGGGACGCGGCCGCCGGGGCGCCGAGCGTGCGGTTGTAGAAGGCGACGTCGCTGATGCTGCCGGAGAAGTAGTTCGCACGACCGGTGTAGTCGTACGGCGTGTCCGGCCAGCCGGCGCTGATGAAGCCGCCGCCGACCGCCTCCGACCGCTGACCGGGCGCGATCACGGCGCCGGGCAGACTGCCCTGGGCCTGCCCGTCGAGGTACAGGGTCTGGGAGGTACCGGCTGCGGACAGCAGGGCGAAGTGCCACTTGCCGTCGTTGACCGCGTCCGAGGAGTCGATGGTGTTGGACGGCCCGTTCCAGAACTTGGCGTGGAGCTTCCCGGACACGCCGACGTAGAGCGCCGGTGTGTAGTTCGCCGGTGTGGCGCCGCTGCCGGGGAAGGTGTCCGCCTGATAGCTGAACAGCACGCCCCAGGCGGAGGTCTTGAACCAGAGGCCGACAGAGGTGTACGAGGACGTGTCGAGCACGCTCTGCGGGAGCGTCACGTAGCCGGAGGTTCCGTCGAAGGTGGCCGCCGTGGCCGTCGACGCCGTCGGACCGGGGGTGCCGAGCGTCACGCCGCTCGCGGAGTAGTGGGCGTTGTCGTTGCCCTGGTTCTCGATCACCTCGCTGACGGCCGTGTCGCCGCCGGCCTCACCGAGTCGCCAGTACGAGACGGGGGCGGAGTCGAGCACCGCCGAGCGCAGGTGGGATCCCTCGTTGTAGCTGTACGTGGTGCACGGGCGCGCCGTGTTGGTGCCGGCCGGGGGTGTGCACACCTGGTCCAGCTGGTCGGGCTTCGCGGCATTGTACGTGTACGTCCACGTCAGGGCCGTGTTCCAGTCGGTGCCGGTGACCGGGTCCGTGTACACCTTCGCGACGTGCCGGCTGTCCGCGGTCCACTCCAGGTGCAGGGCGCGGTGCGACGCCACGTCCGTCACCGTGTCCAGCCGGCCGTCGGCGTAGTGGAGGCTCTGCTGGTGGCCCGCCGAGTCCGTGACCCCCGACAGGGCGTGGCCCCCGTTGGAGGCCGCGTGGAACTCGTAGCGGGTCCCGCCCTTGACTTGCAGGTCGTAGCCGCCGTCCGGGGCGGTGCTCAGGGACTCGAACTCGCCCGGTGGCGGCGTGAAGACGCTCCCGCCGTGCGGGTCCGCGCCGAAGCGGGCGGCGCGGCCGTTGGCGGTGGTCAGGACGACGGAGCCGGTGCCGTCCGCGTCCGGCTGGACGCGCATGTCGAACGCCGAGGTCCAGCCGGCCCCGAAGAGCGTCGAGGTGCGGGGGTCGAGCGAGTTGTAGGAGCGGGTGACCGCCAGGGCCGGGCCCACCGTCTTCACCTCGGCGTCGGTGGCCTCGGTGGTGTAGTTGCCGACCTTGGGGTCGAAGGTGCGGCCCGAGGCGTCGCCGGCCGCACCGCCCAGGTGCGAGGTGATCAGCGGTTGCTGGACCTCGGTGGAGAAGGACGCCGTGTCGGACAGCGGGCTCTCCCCCACGTGGTCGCCGGCCTTGACGTTCCAGAGGTAGCTCTTGCCCCACTCCAGCACGCCGGCGGGGACCGCCCAGGACGTGCTGGGCTGCCAGCCGGACTCCGCGATCAGCTGGGGGTCGCCCGAGGACGGCTTGGTGTAGACCCGGAAGTCGTAGTCGAGCCCGAGGCCGGGGTAGTTGTCGACGTCGTGACCGATGGCGTACAGCTGCGGCTGAAGACCGCCGACGACGGAGCCCGACAGCGGGGCCATGAGGTCGAGTTGGGGGTTGAGGGCCGCAGCCGCCACCCAGGTGCAGTTCTGGTACGGGATGCCGTAGGTGTCGAGCAGCGAGGCGGTGCCGTTCACCAGGCCGTCCCAGCACAGCTGGTAACTGCGTCCCGGGGCCATCGGCGGGATGGTGGCGGTGAAGGTCACCGACTCACCGGACTTCACCAGGCCGGGGACACCGGTGGTGGTGCCGGCTCCCGGCCACAGCTCGTTCCAGTTCTCGTCGTAGAAGCGCGGGCGGACCCGCATGCTGTTGGAGTTCCACCAGTTCGCCGCGAGGTTGGTCATGGTGACCTGCTGCGAGCCGGGTGCCACCGCCGTCGGCGGGACGTAGTTCGGCGGGACGGAGTAGCTGGCGGCCCAGTCGACGTAGGTGAGCTTCAGGTAGGGCGGGAACTTGGTGTTGACGCTGTCGAACTTCTTCCACGCCTGGATGTCACGGGTGTCGGAGGTCAGTGCGAAGCCGTAGTTGGGGGCGCCGTGCGTCCAGCTGTTGACCAGTTGCACGCCCGCGGTCGTGGCCGAGTCGCCGAGGTTGAACGGCACGGTGACGGGCGAACCGGGGCAGTAGTTGCTGTTGGGCGCCTTGAAGGAGGCGGAGGCGATGGCCGCGGGGTCGAAGGGTACCTGGGAGGCGTTGGTGACGCCGGCAGGGTTCCAGGCCGAGGTGATCGCGTGGACCACGACCTCTCGCTGGAGGCAGCCGCCGCTCCAGATGGCGTTGAGGTTCAGCTCGGCCTTCTGGATGTACATGTTGCCGAGGTTCGAGCCCAGGGAGTCGAAGACCAGGTAGCTGATGTCCGAGGGGGATCCCCCGTTGTAGCTGCCGACCTTGAGGGTGTCCTCGCTCGAGTGGTTGTAGGAGTTGGTCGAGTCCACGTAGGTCGACCGGGTCGCGCCGATCTGGCCGGTCGGGTCGACCTTCACCGGGAAGACCCGCCGGGGGTCCTTCAGCCATCCGGCGTCGATGTCCATCACCAGGGCCGGCTTGCCGTCGATCGCGGTGAGCCGGTAGGTCACGGCGTCGGAGTGGGCCGGCTCGCCGGAGTGCGGGTCGACCGCCGAGTCTTCCATGAATCCGCGCGGGATCGTCATCCTGGCGTGGCCGCTCTCGTCGGTGAACTGCACGTTGCCCGCAGCGTCCAGGGCGGGCGACAGTCCGGTGACGGTCAGCGGGAACACCCAGCTGGTGGGCGCGGAACCGCTGTGCAGGACCAGCGACTCCTTGATCCCTGCGGCGAGGGCGTTGTACACCACGTCGGTGTCGGGCAGCGCACCCGGATAGGTCAGCTTGTCCGTCGCCGCGACGGCCTCCACCGGCCGCGCGTCCTGGAGGCTGTACGACAGGCGGTGCCCCGGGTCGATCGTCCAGTCCAGCAGCACCGGGCTGTCGGCCTTCGGCGCGAAGCTGAGCGCCTGGTCGTTCGCGGCCTCGGCCCACCGGTTGTCCCTGCGGCGGGACAACCCGGTATCGATGTTCTCCCAGGTCCCGTCGGCCTTCTTGTAGTGGACGGGTCGGGTGTAGACGCGCATCGTCTTCGTGCCGTCGGAGTTCTCGAACACCGAGGTGGTCGGGGTCCTCGCCCCGGTGACCTCGGCCGCGCCGGCGGGGTCGGCAGGGGCCACCCAGGCCGCGGAGGAGTCCTTGGTCGGCGCGGTCCGCCCGGCCGTCGCCTCTCCCGCGCTCCTGGGCGCGTTCTCGTCGGCCTTCCGGCGGCCGCGCCCGGTCAGGTCCGGCGGTGTCACCTGGACGCCGGCCACGGGCTGCTGCGGCTCGGGCGTACGCAGCTTGCCGGGGCCCTGCGCGGTCGCCTGCCCGGACAGTTCGCCGGGGGCGGACGTGTGTCCGGCCGATACGCCGTCGGCGGCCTTTCCGCGGGACGTCTCGGCCGCGCCGACCCGGTGGCTCAACCCGTCGGTGCGGCCGGCGATCTGCGGCGGCGTGGGCGGTGCTGCAGATCGCGCGCCCGAGGGTGCGAGCCGTTCGGCGAACGCCACGGCGGGCTGGATGGCCACGGCCTGGACGAGGAGCATGCACAGGAGCGCCGACAGCCAGCGTGCCCTGCCCCATACGGTGGTGCCCCGAGCAGGTCCGACGAGACGCGCGAAAGGAACTGCGTGTTCGCGGGCGCGGTTGCTGGTGCGGCCTATGAGCGAAGCCGTGTGGCGGTGCGAAAAGCGACGCAAGGCCGTCCCCAAGGTAGGCGGATGCGGAGTGCCACACCCCCTATGGGCAGGCCCACGAACGTTCTATCGACCGCGCGCGAGTTCCGTCCAGTCACAAATGCGTTCTTCCTCACGGGAATTGACGATGTATGGGTCAATTCATCACCAAATGATCTAGGCAAAGGTCTGCTAAAGACCGCCCGGACTCCATTCCTCCGGTACACCCGCTCGTCATCCGTGGATACGATCTGTACCCGCCCGGGGGCACCCCTGGGTCACATGTGTTCGTCAACTTCCGTTCGGGGGAACAACTTTGTCCGGTCGGCGCCGCTTCGTCCACATTGGTGGCGCTGCGCTCCTCGCCCTGGCCTTTCTGGGCGCGACCTCCGCGAGTCACGCGGAGTCCATTCGCGCCGGCGAATGGCCCCTCGATTCGGGACATTTCAGGGCGGACGAGATCTGGGCGACCAGCCGCGGATCCGGCACGACGGTGGCCGTCGTCGACAGCGGGGTAGCCGCCGACCATCCCGATCTGGCCGGCCGGGTACTCCCCGGTGTCAGCCTGCTGGGGGACGGCGGTGACGGCCGGACCGACACCTCGGGCGACTCCCACGGCACGGCCATCGCCGGCATCATCGCCGCCGGCGGAGGGCCTGCCCCGGGCGACGGGATGACAGGTCTGGCGCCGGAGGCGAAGATCCTCCCGGTCCGGGTCGGCCCGGGCGGCCAGATCTCCGCGTCCGCAGTCGCCCGCGGCATCGTCTGGGCAGCGGACCATGGCGCACAGGTCATCAATATCTCCGTCGGATCGCCGGATCCCGACCCGCTTCTGCGACAGGCCGTCAGCTATGCGATGGAAAGGGACGCCGTCGTGGTCGCCTCCGCCGGAAACGACGGGGACAGAGGAAATCCCGCCATGTATCCGGCGGCCTTCCCCGGTGTCGTCTCCGTCTCGGGAGTCGACTCCGCCGGGGTCTTCTGGCCGTCCAGCGAATCCGGGCCGGGTATCGTCGTCGCGGCACCCGCCGTCGGGATCCTCTCCACCAATGACCAGGGCAGCTACGTCAATGCCGACGGCACCAGCTACGCGGCCGCGTACGTCTCGGCCACTGCCGCGCTCATCCGCTCCAGTCATCCCGAATTGAGCGCGGGCCAGGTGATTCACCGCCTCATCACCTCCACGATCGAACGCCTTGACCGTCCGGACGCGAAACTCGGGTACGGCAGGCTGGATCCGCTCGCCGCTCTGACCGGTGTCCAGGACGCGGCCGGCCGCGAGAACCCGCTCCTGCGCCCCCGGGGGGCCGAGCCGTCCGCCTCGTCGTTCCCCACCGTCCCGGTGGCAGCGGTCGCCGCCGGGTCTGTCCTGGCGGTCTCGGCCGTGGTCCTCGTACGGCTCCGTTGGCGCCGCCGACCCGCACCCCCGGCACCCGCGCGACCCCGGTCCGCCGGCGGCGGGGGCAGGAACAGGGGCAGCCAGGGGACCCGTCGCTCGGAAAGGCCCCGGAAGAGCCGCCGTTCCTGCCCCTTCCCCCCCTTCTCCCCCCCCCCCTGCCCGCCGTCCCCGCCCAGCCGTGTCAGCCCCGAGGAGAGTCCCTCCGATGCCGCTCCGCTCCCTCCACTCCGGCCGCAGGCGGCTTCTCCCGGCCGTACTCGTTGCCGCGGTCGCCGCCGGCCTGGCCGCACTCGCGCTCGTCCGCGGATCCGGGAACGACCAGGCTCCGCCACCCGCCCGCGCGAACGACCTCTCCGGACGCGCCACCGCGTGCCTGGCCGCCGACAGTGCCACGGCCGCGGGCAACGACACCGTCTCCTCGGTCTGGACGGCCATGCAGAAGGCCGGCACCCAGCACGGCACCAACGTCCAGCAGATGATCGCGCCCGCCATCGATGCCGGTCAGTCCGGCCCCGTCCTCGCCGGGTTGGTCACCCAGCGCTGCGACCTGATCGTGACCGTCGGGGCTCCGTTCGGTCAGGCCGGTCCCGCACTCGCCTCGGCGGTGCCGTCGCTGCGGATC
>NZ_JAKNTA010000057.1 GCF_022288725.1 Kitasatospora sp. A2-31
GATCCGCAGCGACGGCACCGCCGAGGCGAGTGCGGGACCGGCCTGACCGAACGGAGCCCCGACGGTCACGATCAGGTCGCAGCGCTGGGTGACCAACCCGGCGAGGACGGGGCCGGACTGACCGGCATCGATGGCGGGCGCGATCATCTGCTGGACGTTGGTGCCGTGCTGGGTGCCGGCCTTCTGCATGGCCGTCCAGACCGAGGAGACGGTGTCGTTGCCCGCGGCCGTGGCACTGTCGGCGGCCAGGCACGCGGTGGCGCGTCCGGAGAGGTCGTTCGCGCGGGCGGGTGGCGGAGCCTGGTCGTTCCCGGATCCGCGGACGAGCGCGAGTGCGGCCAGGCCGGCGGCGACCGCGGCAACGAGTACGGCCGGGAGAAGCCGCCTGCGGCCGGAGTGGAGGGAGCGGAGCGGCATCGGAGGGACTCTCCTCGGGGCTGACACGGCTGGGCGGGTACGGCGGGCAGGGGGGGGGGGAGACGGGGGGGACGGTCAGGAACGGCGGCTCTTCCGGGGCCTTTCCGAGCGACGGGTCCCCTGGCTGCCCCTGTTCCTGCCCCCGCCGCCGGCGGACCGGGGTCGCGCGGGTGCCGGGGGTGCGGGTCGGCGGCGCCAACGGAGCCGTACGAGGACCACGGCCGAGACCGCCAGGACAGACCCGGCGGCGACCGCTGCCACCGGGACGGTGGGGAACGACGAGGCGGACGGCTCGGCCCCCCGGGGGCGCAGGAGCGGGTTCTCGCGGCCGGCCGCGTCCTGGACACCGGTCAGAGCGGCGAGCGGATCCAGCCTGCCGTACCCGAGTTTCGCGTCCGGACGGTCAAGGCGTTCGATCGTGGAGGTGATGAGGCGGTGAATCACCTGGCCCGCGCTCAATTCGGGATGACTGGAGCGGATGAGCGCGGCAGTGGCCGAGACGTACGCGGCCGCGTAGCTGGTGCCGTCGGCATTGACGTAGCTGCCCTGGTCATTGGTGGAGAGGATCCCGACGGCGGGTGCCGCGACGACGATACCCGGCCCGGATTCGCTGGACGGCCAGAAGACCCCGGCGGAGTCGACTCCCGAGACGGAGACGACACCGGGGAAGGCCGCCGGATACATGGCGGGATTTCCTCTGTCCCCGTCGTTTCCGGCGGAGGCGACCACGACGGCGTCCCTTTCCATCGCATAGCTGACGGCCTGTCGCAGAAGCGGGTCGGGATCCGGCGATCCGACGGAGATATTGATGACCTGTGCGCCATGGTCCGCTGCCCAGACGATGCCGCGGGCGACTGCGGACGCGGAGATCTGGCCGCCCGGGCCGACCCGGACCGGGAGGATCTTCGCCTCCGGCGCCAGACCTGTCATCCCGTCGCCCGGGGCAGGCCCTCCGCCGGCGGCGATGATGCCGGCGATGGCCGTGCCGTGGGAGTCGCCCGAGGTGTCGGTCCGGCCGTCACCGCCGTCCCCCAGCAGGCTGACACCGGGGAGTACCCGGCCGGCCAGATCGGGATGGTCGGCGGCTACCCCGCTGTCGACGACGGCCACCGTCGTGCCGGATCCGCGGCTGGTCGCCCAGATCTCGTCCGCCCTGAAATGTCCCGAATCGAGGGGCCATTCGCCGGCGCGAATGGACTCCGCGTGACTCGCGGAGGTCGCGCCCAGAAAGGCCAGGGCGAGGAGCGCAGCGCCACCAATGTGGACGAAGCGGCGCCGACCGGACAAAGTTGTTCCCCCGAACGGAAGTTGACGAACACATGTGACCCAGGGGTGCCCCCGGGCGGGTACAGATCGTATCCACGGATGACGAGCGGGTGTACCGGAGGAATGGAGTCCGGGCGGTCTTTAGCAGACCTTTGCCTAGATCATTTGGTGATGAATTGACCCATACATCGTCAATTCCCGTGAGGAAGAACGCATTTGTGACTGGACGGAACTCGCGCGCGGTCGATAGAACGTTCGTGGGCCTGCCCATAGGGGGTGTGGCACTCCGCATCCGCCTACCTTGGGGACGGCCTTGCGTCGCTTTTCGCACCGCCACACGGCTTCGCTCATAGGCCGCACCAGCAACCGCGCCCGCGAACACGCAGTTCCTTTCGCGCGTCTCGTCGGACCTGCTCGGGGCACCACCGTATGGGGCAGGGCACGCTGGCTGTCGGCGCTCCTGTGCATGCTCCTCGTCCAGGCCGTGGCCATCCAGCCCGCCGTGGCGTTCGCCGAACGGCTCGCACCCTCGGGCGCGCGATCTGCAGCACCGCCCACGCCGCCGCAGATCGCCGGCCGCACCGACGGGTTGAGCCACCGGGTCGGCGCGGCCGAGACGTCCCGCGGAAAGGCCGCCGACGGCGTATCGGCCGGACACACGTCCGCCCCCGGCGAACTGTCCGGGCAGGCGACCGCGCAGGGCCCCGGCAAGCTGCGTACGCCCGAGCCGCAGCAGCCCGTGGCCGGCGTCCAGGTGACACCGCCGGACCTGACCGGGCGCGGCCGCCGGAAGGCCGACGAGAACGCGCCCAGGAGCGCGGGAGAGGCGACGGCCGGGCGGACCGCGCCGACCAAGGACTCCTCCGCGGCCTGGGTGGCCCCTGCCGACCCCGCCGGCGCGGCCGAGGTCACCGGGGCGAGGACCCCGACCACCTCGGTGTTCGAGAACTCCGACGGCACGAAGACGATGCGCGTCTACACCCGACCCGTCCACTACAAGAAGGCCGACGGGACCTGGGAGAACATCGATACCGGGTTGTCCCGCCGCAGGGACAACCGGTGGGCCGAGGCCGCGAACGACCAGGCGCTCAGCTTCGCGCCGAAGGCCGACAGCCCGGTGCTGCTGGACTGGACGATCGACCCGGGGCACCGCCTGTCGTACAGCCTCCAGGACGCGCGGCCGGTGGAGGCCGTCGCGGCGACGGACAAGCTGACCTATCCGGGTGCGCTGCCCGACACCGACGTGGTGTACAACGCCCTCGCCGCAGGGATCAAGGAGTCGCTGGTCCTGCACAGCGGTTCCGCGCCCACCAGCTGGGTGTTCCCGCTGACCGTCACCGGACTGTCGCCCGCCCTGGACGCTGCGGGCAACGTGCAGTTCACCGACGAGAGCGGCCACGCCAGGATGACGATCCCGCGCGGATTCATGGAAGACTCGGCGGTCGACCCGCACTCCGGCGAGCCGGCCCACTCCGACGCCGTGACCTACCGGCTCACCGCGATCGACGGCAAGCCGGCCCTGGTGATGGACATCGACGCCGGATGGCTGAAGGACCCCCGGCGGGTCTTCCCGGTGAAGGTCGACCCGACCGGCCAGATCGGCGCGACCCGGTCGACCTACGTGGACTCGACCAACTCCTACAACCACTCGAGCGAGGACACCCTCAAGGTCGGCAGCTACAACGGGGGATCCCCCTCGGACATCAGCTACCTGGTCTTCGACTCCCTGGGCTCGAACCTCGGCAACATGTACATCCAGAAGGCCGAGCTGAACCTCAACGCCATCTGGAGCGGCGGCTGCCTCCAGCGAGAGGTCGTGGTCCACGCGATCACCTCGGCCTGGAACCCTGCCGGCGTCACCAACGCCTCCCAGGTACCCTTCGACCCCGCGGCCATCGCCTCCGCCTCCTTCAAGGCGCCCAACAGCAACTACTGCCCCGGTTCGCCCGTCACCGTGCCGTTCAACCTCGGCGACTCGGCCACGACCGCGGGCGTGCAACTGGTCAACAGCTGGACGCACGGCGCCCCCAACTACGGCTTCGCACTGACCTCCGACACCCGTGACATCCAGGCGTGGAAGAAGTTCGACAGCGTCAACACCAAGTTCCCGCCCTACCTGAAGCTCACCTACGTCGACTGGGCCGCCAGCTACTCCGTCCCGCCGAACTACGTCCCGCCGACGGCGGTGGCACCCGGCTCGCAGCAGGTCACCATGACCAACCTCGCGGCGAACTGGTGGAACTCCAACAGCATGCGGGTCCGCCCGCGCTTCTACGACGAGAACTGGAACGAGCTGTGGCCGGGAGCCGGCACCACCACCGGTGTCCCCGGCCTGGTGAAGTCCGGTGAGTCGGTGACCTTCACCGCCACCATCCCGCCGATGGCCCCGGGACGCAGTTACCAGCTGTGCTGGGACGGCCTGGTGAACGGCACCGCCTCGCTGCTCGACACCTACGGCATCCCGTACCAGAACTGCACCTGGGTGGCGGCTGCGGCCCTCAACCCCCAACTCGACCTCATGGCCCCGCTGTCGGGCTCCGTCGTCGGCGGTCTTCAGCCGCAGCTGTACGCCATCGGTCACGACGTCGACAACTACCCCGGCCTCGGGCTCGACTACGACTTCCGGGTCTACACCAAGCCGTCCTCGGGCGACCCCCAGCTGATCGCGGAGTCCGGCTGGCAGCCCAGCACGTCCTGGGCGGTCCCCGCCGGCGTGCTGGAGTGGGGCAAGAGCTACCTCTGGAACGTCAAGGCCGGCGACCACGTGGGGGAGAGCCCGCTGTCCGACACGGCGTCCTTCTCCACCGAGGTCCAGCAACCGCTGATCACCTCGCACCTGGGCGGTGCGGCCGGCGACGCCTCGGGCCGCACCTTCGACCCCAAGGTCGGCAACTACACCACCGAGGCCACCGACGCCGAGGTGAAGACGGTGGGCCCGGCCCTGGCGGTCACCCGCTCCTACAACTCGCTCGACCCCCGCACCTCGACGCTCTTCGGGGCCGGCTGGACCTCGGCGTTCGACATGCGCGTCCAGCCGGACGCGGACGGCACCGGCTCCGTCGTCCTGACCACCGCCAACGGCCGCGCCGCCCGCTTCGGCGCGGACCCGCACGGCGGGAGCGTCTTCACGCCGCCACCGGGCGAGTTCGAGTCCCTGAGCACCGCCCCGGACGGCGGCTACGACCTGCAAGTCAAGGGCGGGACCCGCTACGAGTTCCACGCGGCCTCCAACGGGGGCCACGCCCTGTCGGGGGTCACGGACTCGGCGGGCCACCAGCAGAGCCTCCACTACGCCGACGGCCGGCTGGACACGGTGACGGACGTGGCGTCGCACCGCGCCCTGCACCTGGAGTGGACCGCGGACAGCCGGCACGTCGCGAAGGTGTACACGGACCCGGTCACCGGCACCGACTGGAACACGGCCCTGACGTGGACGTACACGTACAATGCCGCGAAGCCCGACCAGCTGGACCAGGTGTGCACACCCCCGGCCGGCACCAACACGGCGCGCCCGTGCACCACGTACAGCTACAACGAGGGATCCCACCTGCGCTCGGCGGTGCTCGACTCCGCCCCCGTCTCGTACTGGCGACTCGGTGAGGCCGGCGGCGACACGGCCGTCAGCGAGGTGATCGAGAACCAGGGCAACGACAACGCCCACTACTCCGCGAGCGGCGTGACGCTCGGCACCCCCGGTCCGACGGCGTCGACGGCCACGGCGGCCACCTTCGACGGAACCTCCGGCTACGTGACGCTCCCGCAGAGCGTGCTCGACACGTCCTCGTACACCTCTGTCGGCCTCTGGTTCAAGACCTCCGCCTGGGGCGTGCTGTTCAGCTATCAGGCGGACACCTTCCCCGGCAGCGGCGCCACACCGGCGAACTACACACCGGCGCTCTACGTCGGCGTGTCCGGGAAGCTCCACGCCAAGTTCTGGAACGGGCCGTCCAACACCATCGACTCCTCGGACGCGGTCAACGACGGCAAGTGGCACTTCGCCCTGCTGTCCGCAGCCGGTACCTCCCAGACCCTGTACCTCGACGGGCAGGCCCAGGGCAGTCTGCCCGGCGCCGTGATCGCGCCCGGTCAGCGGTCGGAGGCGGTCGGCGGCGGCTTCATCAGCGCCGGCTGGCCGGACACGCCGTACGACTACACCGGTCGTGCGAACTACTTCTCCGGCAGCATCAGCGACGTCGCCTTCTACAACCGCACGCTCGGCGCCCCGGCGGCCGCGTCCCTCTGGGAGGCCGGCAGCCATGCCTCGCCCGAGCTGTCCGGACTCAAGCTCCCTTCGGGCAAGACCAGGCTCTCCGTCGCCTACGACACCCTCAAGGACCGTGCGGCGGAGGTCACCGACGAGAACGGCGGCACCTGGAAGCTCAACGCGCCGACCGTCTCCGGCTCCTCCCAGGAGTACCGCGGCCAGGTGATGGGCTCCCGGCCCGCCGGCTACTGGCGGCTGTCCGAGAGCGCGGGTGTCCAGGCCGCCAACCAGGTCTACACGCCCCGCCCGACCCCCAACAGCGGCAACTACTCCGAGGTCGCCCTCGGTGCTACCGGCCCGTTCCCCGGGGCCGTCGCGGCCACCTTCAACGGCAGCACGTCCTGGGCCGAACTGCCCGCCGCCTACGCCCCGCAGGCAGGACCGGGAGCCCTCGGCCTGTGGTTCAGGACCAGTGACACCGGCGTCCTGCTCTCCTACCAGTCGTTCCCGGTCGGCGGGAGCTCCAACGGGACCACGAGCCGCTGGAACCCCGCTCTGTACATCGGCAACGACGGGCGTCTGCGCGCCCAGCTCTGGATGGGCGACGCCGCCCAGACCCTGGCCACCGGCGGCGCCGTCAACGACAACCAGTGGCACTTCGCCCTGCTGTCGGCCGACAGCCCGACCTCCCAGAGCCTCTTCCTCGACGGCACCCTGGCCGCCGGCCCGCTGAACGGCACCATCGCACCGAACGGGACCGACCACGTGTTCCTCGGCGCCGGAGCCGTCTTCGGCGGCTGGCCCGCCGCGCCGGCCGACTCCGCCGGCCACTTCAAGGGACAGATCGCCGACGTCGCGGCCTTCCCGCACGGCTTCGACACGGTCAGGGCGACCGCCCTGTACCAGACCGCGCTCACCGGCGGCCAGGCGCAGTACGACGCCGCGGTCCTCGACGCCCACCCCACCGGGTACTGGCGCCTGGACGACAGGAGCGGCAATCAGGTCACCGAGGTCGTCTCCTCGGCCGCGCTCGCCCAGAACCGCGGCACCAACCACGGCACCACCTGCTGCCAGAGCGGGCCCTGGGCCTCCGGCACCTCGGCCACCACCGGCTTCAACGGCACCACCTCGTACATCCAGCTGCCCGGCAACATCGCTCCGAAGCCCTACGGGGCCACCACCGTCGAACTCTGGTTCAAGACGACGGGCCCGGGTGTCCTCTACGGCTACCAGTCGTTCCCGGTCGAAGGCCGTCCCAACGGCTCGACGGACCGGTGGAACCCCGCGCTGTACGTCGGCACCGACGGCAGGCTCCACGGCACCATGTGGAGCGGCGACCCTGCCAACGGCACCGTCTCACCTGCACCCGTCAACGACGACAAGTGGCACCACGCCGCCCTCGTCGGAGACTCCTCCGGGCAGACCCTCTACCTCGACGGCGCCAAGGCCTCCGCCAACGCCACCGGGCTCCCGATCACCTACAACGGGTCGGCCTACGCCTACCTCGGAGCCGGCACCACGGACAGCTGGCCCGCCGCGCCGACCGACTCCGCCGGCCACTTCAAGGGCGCGCTGAGCGACTTCGCGATCTTCAACTACGCCCTCGGCGCGGGCACCATCGCCGCCCAGTACCGCGCCGCGACCACCTCGGGACCCCCCGGGGGCATCGACGCCGCCGGCGCCTACCGCTCCACCGTCGTCCAGAACGGGGCATACGGCTACTGGCGCCTCAACGACCCCTCGGGATCGTGGTACGCGCTCGACGAGCTCGGCACCGCGCTGCCCGACGGCACCTCCGGCACCTACCAGGACGTCGTCCTGAACGCCGACGGTCCCACCAGCGACTACAACAACCAGCGCTCCGCCGTCTTCAACGGCAGCACTTCCTTCCTACGGCTGCCCGCGGACGCCGCCCCCAGCAAGGGCCCGGCCAGCATGGAGCTCTGGTTCAAGACCACCGACGGCGGGCCGCTGTACAGCTACCAGGACTGGCCGGTCGACACCCCGCGGCCCTCCTACGCCCACTGGAACGACGCGCTGTACGTCGGTTCGGACGGCCGCCTGCACGGCCAGTTCTGGATGGGCTGGTCCGGCTACACGCTGACCTCCGACCGCACCGTCAACGACGGGAACTGGCACCAGGCCGTCCTGACGGCCGACGACAGCGGCCAGACCCTGTACCTGGACGGCCGCCAGAGCGCGGTCGACACCGGCGGTCGC
>NZ_JAKNTA010000058.1 GCF_022288725.1 Kitasatospora sp. A2-31
CCAGTGCCTTCTCCAGGTTGTCCTCGACCGCGACCACCGCGTTCTCGTTGCCGTAGGTCGCCAGCACCTTCTTCAGCACCGGCACCTTGGCGCTGCGGCCGATCAGGTAGACCGGCTCGACGTTGAGCAGGCCTCCGCCGACCGGCAGGGTCAGCAGGTTGCCGTACTCGATGTCGGAGTCGGTACCGGTCTTCAGCAGGGTGAGCTGGTTGGCTACCAGCGGGTCCGAGTTGAACTTCGCCTGGACCTGCTTCGCCCCGAGCGCCCGGGAGTCGGTCTCCATCTTGGCGATCCGGATCTTCCCGTAGTCCGGCCCCGGGTCGGCGCTGACCGACATGAAGGCGGCCAGGTTGTCGCGCCCGCTCGGCGTGAACGAGGTGGTGAGCGAGAAGCTCGCGGCCTTGGCGTCGGGCATCCGGACCGTCAGGTAGTACGGCGGCTGGACCTCGTTGGTGTTGGTGGTCGGGTCCGCCGGCACCTGCCAGATGTCGGTGCCGTTGAAGAAGCCGCCGGCGTCGGTCATGTGGTACTCGGCGAGCAGGTCGCGCTGCACCTTGAACATGTCCTGCGGGTACCGCAGGTGCGGCATCAGCGTGTCCGGGATCTCGGCCTTCGCCTTGACGGTGTCCGGGAACGCCTTCATCCAGGTCTTCAGCACCGGGTCGTTCTCGTCCCACTGGTAGAGCGTCACCTCACCGGTGTACGCGTCCACGGTGGCCTTGACCGAGTTGCGGATGTAGTTGACCTGGTTGGCGGCGGTCAGCAGCTCACCGCGCTGGTTGGTCAGCGAGTCCTTGGTGACGTCGCCCAGCGTCGTCTTGGACGAGAACGGGTAACCGTCCGAGGTGGTGTAGCCGTCCAGCACCCAGACCACCTTGCCCGGCTGGCCGGCGGGGCCCGCCTGCACCACCGGGTACGGGTCGGCGTCGATCGACAGCCAGGGCGCGACCTTCTCGACCCGCTCCTTGGGGGTGCGGTCGTAGATGACCTTCGCGCCGTCCTTGATCGCGCTGGAGTAGAGGATCTGCGGCTCGGCGAACTTCACCGCGTACGCGGCCCGCGTGAGCGGGTTGGACAGCGAGACGCCGCTGCCGCCGTCGTAGGTGGAGTGCACCGGGGTGCCGTCCTCGGCGGTGTAGTCGATGTCCTGGTAGCCGCCGCCGACGATCGAGTACGTCGTGGTCTTCTCGCCGTAGTAGACCCGCTGCTGGTAGGGGCCGAACGCGCCCTTGGTCGGCAGCGCGGACTCGGTGTAGACCGGGTTGCCGTTGGAGTCCACCTGGTTGCCCTTGGCCGCGATCACGCCGTAGCCGTGGGTGTAGTTGAAGTGGTCGTTGATCCAGTTCCGCTGGATGCCGTTGAGGTCCAGCTCGCGCACGCCCAGCACGGTGTCCTGGGCGCCGTACCGGTCCACGTCCAGCGACTTGGGGAAGGCGTAGTACTTGCGCAGCGCCTCGTTCTGCTGGAACGTCGGGCCGACCACGTTCGGGTCGAGCAGCCGGATGTCCGTGATGGTCTGGGCGTCCGGCTTCAGCGCGTCCGCGTTGGTCGCGTTCGCCGGGTTGTACGGGGTGACCTGGCTGTCCGCGATCCCGTACGCCTGCCGCGTCGCGTCGATGTTCTTCTGGATGTACGGCGTCTCCTTGGCCTGCTCGTTCGGCTTGACCTGGAACTGCTGCACGATCGCCGGGTACACCCCGCCGATCAGCACCGCCGACAGCACCATCAGCCCGAGGCCGATCAGGGCCGGGGCCCAGGTGCGGCGGATCGGGGTCAGGAAGAAGAGCACCGCGCAGATGATCGCGACGAAGAACAGGATGGTCTTGGCCGGCAGGAACGCGTTGGCGTCCACGTAGCGCAGGCCGGTCCAGCCGCTGACGCCCTTGTAGGAGCCGGTCTTCACCGCCAGGGCGTACCGGTCGAGCCAGTACGCCGCCGCCTTCAGCAGCACGAAGACGCCGAGCAGCACCGCGAGGTGGCCCTGCGCACCGGCGCTGGCCCGGCGGCCCGGACCCTGCAGCCGCAGGCCCCCGTACAGGTAGTGCACCAGCACCGAGGCCAGCAGCGAGACGATCACTGCGCTGAACGCGAAGCCGAGCACGAACTCGTAGAACGGCAGCTCGAAGGCGTAGAAGGAGACGTCCATGCCGAACTGCGCGTCCTTCACGCCGAAGGACGTCCCGTTGGTCCACAGCAGCCAGGTCCGCCACTGGCCGGAGGCGGCGGCACCGGCCACCAGGCCGATCACCAGCGAGATCCCGATCAGCGTCCAGCGCTTGAACGGGGCCAGCCCCGACCGGTAGCGGTCCAGGCTCTGCTGCTCCACCGACATCGCCGACAGCGGCGGCCGCAGCCGGTGCGCCAGCCAGAGGTTGAAGCCGACGATCACCGCCATGAACAGCCCGAACACGGCGAACAGGCCGATCTTCGTCCAGAGCTGGGTGGTGAACACCGAGGAGTAGTGGACCGACTTGAACCAGAGCCAGTCCGTCCAGAACCCGGAGAACATGACGAACAGCAGGAACAGCACCGCGAGCACGCCCAGGGTCAGCAGGAGCACCCGCGCGCGCCGGGAGGGCGGGCCTACCCTTCGCCGGAATCCCGGCCCTGAGCGTTCCGGCATCTGGAAGACCACGGTGGCACCTCGGCTGTGTCGTCTGGAGTCGGTCGGTCGTCAGTGAAACTAAACCAGGCTCTGGCCGAGTTCCCACCGTTAGCAGACGGTTACTCCGACCCCGCAGGAGCCGTGGCGCCGCCCGGGGGCCCCGGCGTGTGAGGATTGAGGCATGTCCGATGTCTCCAATTCCCCCGACGACGTCTCCAAGCTCCCGGCCGCCAGCCCGCTGACCCGGGCCGCGCTGGAGATCGACGAGTACGCCGCCACCCTCGGCTGGGACCTCCCGGCCCGCCTGTTCGCCCTGGTGGACAGCGCCGCGCTGCGCAAGGCCGACCCCCGGATCGCGAAGCAGCTCGGCCTCGCCGACAGCGACGAGGCCGGCCTCACCCCGGTCGAGCAGGACGAGCTGCCGGCCGGCATGGAGCTCGACAAGTTCCTCGGCACCATCGCCTGGCCGGACGCCGTGGCCGGCTGCGCCCTGGTGGTCGAGCGGCTCATGCTGCCGCCGGGCGCCGAGCAGTCCCGCCCGCGCAACGCCAGCGACGCCCAGCTCGCCGAGTGGGTGGCCAACCACCCCAAGCGCGAGGAGGTGCGGATCACCGCCGCCGTGCTGCGGGACGGCAAGAAGGAGATCGCCCTGCGGCTGCGGTCGAAGGACACCGCCCGCGAGGTGCTGACCGGCCCCGACCTGGTGCCGGGCCTGACCGAGGCCCTGCTGGCGACCTTCGCCTGATCCCGGACGGCCGGGGCGGTCCGGCTACTTGGCGCAGGACGGCAGCGCGGAGGTCTGCCCGGAGCGGATCTGCTCCAGCGACTTCAGCGCGCCGTCCAGCGTCTCGGCCTTGACCAGGGTCAGTCCGGACGGGGTGTTCTTGCCGGCCTCGGCACAGTTGCCGGCCGGGGTGAAGAAGTACTCGGCCCCGGCGTCCCGGGCGGCGATCAGCTTCATGGATATCCCGCCGATCGGGCCGACCTTGCCGGCGTCGTCGATGGTGCCGGTGCCCGCGACGAACCGGCCGCCGGTGAGGTCCTCGGGCGTCAGCTTGTCGATGATGCCGAGCGAGAACATCAGCCCGGCGCTGGGCCCGCCCACGTCCTGCAGGCCGATGTCGATCTGGAACGGGTAGGTGTGCCGCACGCCGGGACGGATGCCGACCATCGCGCTGCCGGTGTCCGGGGACTTCACGGTCGGCACGGTGACGTCGGTGCGGGCCGCCGACGGATCGGTCTTGGCGGCGTCCCTGGCCATCGGCACCACGGTGAAGACCACCGACTCGCCGGGCTGGTGCTTGGTGACGGCCTTGGCCACGCCCTCCGCGTCGGTCACCGGCGCGCCGTCGACGGCGACGATCCGGTCGCCGGCGTGCAGCCGGCCCTCGGCCGGGGCGCCGGCGGTGACCGACTGGACGATCAGCTCGTTGCCGACCGGGATGCCGAGCTGGGTGAGCGCCGCCGTGCGCGCGTGGTCCTCGGAGAGCGCGAACTCCTCGGCGTTCTGCTTCTTGGCGTCCGCGTCCGTCTGACCCTTCGGGTAGACGTTGTCGTGCGGCACCACCAGGACGTCGTCCCGCAGCCACCCGATCACCGCGTTGACCAGGCTGGGCTCGTACTTGGCCCCGGTGACCTGGACGGTGGTCATGTTGAGGTGCCCGCTCACCGGGTACGACTCGTGGCCGGTGACGGTGATCACCGGTGTACCCGTCTTCTCCTGCACCCCGAGCGTGTTGTACGTCGGCCCCGGGCTCATCTCGGTGTACGGCACCTTCATCAGCACCGAGACGCAGAGCAGCGCTATGAGCAGCAGGGTGGCGGCGAGCATCGTCGCAGAGCGGCGTGGCATGCCTCGACAGTACGGGACGCGGGTGACGCGGCGCCCCCCGGGCTACCGGCCCGAGCCCTCGCTCCGGCCGGCGCCGACGGTGGAGCGTTCCATCGCGGCCGTGAAGCGTCGGTGTTCGGCGAGGGAGGCGGGGTCCCCGGTGGCTCGCGGAGCCCGCTGGGCCCAGCCCGCCCAGACGGTGGCGAGCAGTGCGGCGACAACCGGAATGATCAACCAGGCGAGCACAGCCATGTCAGTACTCCCAGCTCGTCGTGTCTATGAGCAGATTAACCACCCCGCTGGACAACGCGGACGGCGCCGTCCGGGTTACGGGACAGCCGATCGGCTCACTGCCAAGGAGTATTCGGCGCAGCGGCCCACACCCGTTCGAGTGAGGGCCCGGCGCGCCTGCGTGCCGACGGTGTTCGGGCAGGTCAGCAGCTTGCGGCGCCGACCCACTCCTCCTCGCCGTCGGAGAAGACCTGGTGCTTCCAGATCGGCACCTCGTGCTTGAGGTCGTCGATCAGCCGGCGGGCGGCGGCGAAGGCCTCGCCGCGGTGGGCGCAGGAGACGGCGACGATCACGGCCTTGTCCGTGATGTCCAGCCGTCCGATGCGGTGCACCGCGGCGAGCGCCTTGACCGGGAAGTCGGCGACGATCTTCTCGGCGATCCGGCGCATCTCCTGCTCGGCCGTGGGGTGGCAGCTGTACTCCAGCGCGGCCACCGACTTGCCGCCGTCGTGGTCACGGACCGTCCCGACGAAGACGGTCGTGCCGCCGGCCGCGTCGTCGCCCACCGCCTCGTACACCTCGTCGAGCGAGAGCGGGGTGTCGCGGATGGCGAGCAGGCGGATGGGGTCGTGGTTCTCGGACATGCCCCCATGATTCCCCATCCGGATCCGGTTCGGGCAGGGGATTCCGTATCACGATTGCGAGATTTCGCATCGTGAGAAGAGCTGCGACTCGGGAGCGCACCGGCGCGCCGGAGCAGCCGCAGGGGCCAGGGCCGCGCGGCCCGCGGCGCCCGGCGGCCGGCGGCCCGCCACCCGGGCTCAGGCGGGCGGGCCCCGGGGGGATCAGCCGGGCGGGATCGGCGGGGCGGACTCGGACCGACGGACTCGGACGGGCGGCCTCGGACGGGCGGGATCAGAAGCGGCGCCGCTTGCGCGCCCGCCGCACCAGCGCCGCCGTACCGACCAGCGCCACCGTCGCCCCGGCCGCGCCCAGGCTGGTCGCGGCCTCCTTGCCGCCCAGCCGGCGCCCGGCCACCGCGTGCTTGCCGGAGACCTGTGCCAGCAGCTCGGCCAGCACCTGCTCGTTGGTGTAGAGCGGCCGCCAGCCCGCCTCGTGCAGCCGGCTGCCGGAGACCACCCACGGGTACATGGTGTAGGCGAGGTCCCCCGCAGGTGCCGGGGTCAGGCCGAGCCGGTGCAGCCGGGCGGCGGTGCCCAGCGCCAGCGACGCCGGCAGTTCCATCCGCCGGATGCCCGACAGCCGCTCCACGTCCTCCTGCTCCAGCCAGCCGTCGCAACCGACCGTCACCTCGCCCTCGACCAGTCCGAGCGCCGCGTACTCCAGCGCCGCCGCCAGGTCGTCCACGTGGCAGAACTGCCAGCACGGCCGGGAACCGGCCACCACCAGGAGGCGGGGAGCCTCGAAGTGCCGGGTCAGCACCGTGTCGACGCCCGGCCCGACCACCACGGCCGGCCGCAGCACCGTCACCTGCAGGCCCGGGTGGGCGCGCGGGGCCCGCCGGGCCAGCCGCTCGATCTCCAGCAGGTCCCCGACCAGCGAGGCCTCCTCGGTGGCCCGCAGCTCGGAGTCCTCGGCCAGCGGCACCTCGTTGTCGGCCAGCGCGCCGTAGACCATCGCCGAGGTGCAGAGCACCACCCGGTGCACGCCGGCCGCCGCGGCGGCGGTCAGCACGGTCTGCGCGCCGCGCACGTTGTAGGCGCTGCGGGCGCGCGGGTCGGACTCCATCCCGAGGTCCATCGCCAGGTGGACCACCACGTCCACACCGGCCAGCCGCTCGGCCACCGCGGGGTCGCGAACGTCGAGGATGCGCCACTGCACGCCCGGCACCTCGCCCCGGCGGTCGTCGACCGCGAGGACCTTCTTCACTCCCGGCGAGGCCACCAGGCGGGCCGCGACGCGCTCGCCGAGCACCCCGGCGGCACCCGTGACGGCCACGGTCAGCGGCCTGCCGCCGTAGGCTGGAGGCGGCGACGCCGTGGTGTCCGGGGCGTCCTCTCCTCCGGTCAGCCCAGAGCGAACGTCCGAAGGCGGGGAACTCACCGGCCATCCTCCACGGTTAGCTTATGTGCGTACGTACGTGTGTCACGTACGTCCATCCTGCCCGAGGCGGAGGCCCGGCGGTGCACCCGGCGCGGGTCAGCCGCACCGGGAGCCGCCCACCGGCCGCGAGTCCCCCCGCTCCGCCGACCGCCCCGGGCCCGCAGACCCACCGCCACCACCCGCATGACGGCCGACCGGATCGAGGACCCCCGTGAGCGACCTTCCCTTCGGATTCGGCGTTCCGCCAGAGGAGCCCGAGGACGGCAAGGCCAAGCCCGAGGACGCCAAGGGCGGGCCCGGCGACGAGCAGAAGAAGGAGCAGGGCGGCCCGCAGCCGTTCGGCTTCGCCGGCGGGAACCCGTTCGGCGCGCTGTTCGGGATGGGCATGCCCGGCGGCCCTGGCACGCCGGGTGCCCCCGGTGGCGCCGACAACCCGTTCGCGGCGATGTTCGGCGGCCTCAACCCCAACGACCTCGGCGCAGCGTTCCAGCAGCTCGGGCAGATGCTCTCGTTCGAGGGCGGCCCGGTGA
>NZ_JAKNTA010000059.1 GCF_022288725.1 Kitasatospora sp. A2-31
GCTGCTGGAACGCTGCGCCGAGGTCGTTGGGGTTGAGGCCGCCGAACATCGCCGCGAACGGGTTGTCGGCGCCACCGGGGGCACCCGGCGTGCCAGGGCCGCCGGGCATGCCCATCCCGAACAGCGCGCCGAACGGGTTCCCGCCGGCGAAGCCGAACGGCTGCGGGCCGCCCTGCTCCTTCTTCTGCTCGTCGCCGGGCCCGCCCTTGGCGTCCTCGGGCTTGGCCTTGCCGTCCTCGGGCTCCTCTGGCGGAACGCCGAATCCGAAGGGAAGGTCGCTCACGGGGGTCCTCGATCCGGTCGGCCGTCATGCGGGTGGTGGCGGTGGGTCTGCGGGCCCGGGGCGGTCGGCGGAGCGGGGGGACTCGCGGCCGGTGGGCGGCTCCCGGTGCGGCTGACCCGCGCCGGGTGCACCGCCGGGCCTCCGCCTCGGGCAGGATGGACGTACGTGACACACGTACGTACGCACATAAGCTAACCGTGGAGGATGGCCGGTGAGTTCCCCGCCTTCGGACGTTCGCTCTGGGCTGACCGGAGGAGAGGACGCCCCGGACACCACGGCGTCGCCGCCTCCAGCCTACGGCGGCAGGCCGCTGACCGTGGCCGTCACGGGTGCCGCCGGGGTGCTCGGCGAGCGCGTCGCGGCCCGCCTGGTGGCCTCGCCGGGAGTGAAGAAGGTCCTCGCGGTCGACGACCGCCGGGGCGAGGTGCCGGGCGTGCAGTGGCGCATCCTCGACGTTCGCGACCCCGCGGTGGCCGAGCGGCTGGCCGGTGTGGACGTGGTGGTCCACCTGGCGATGGACCTCGGGATGGAGTCCGACCCGCGCGCCCGCAGCGCCTACAACGTGCGCGGCGCGCAGACCGTGCTGACCGCCGCCGCGGCGGCCGGCGTGCACCGGGTGGTGCTCTGCACCTCGGCGATGGTCTACGGCGCGCTGGCCGACAACGAGGTGCCGCTGGCCGAGGACTCCGAGCTGCGGGCCACCGAGGAGGCCTCGCTGGTCGGGGACCTGCTGGAGATCGAGCGGCTGGCCCGGCGGGCCCCGCGCGCCCACCCGGGCCTGCAGGTGACGGTGCTGCGGCCGGCCGTGGTGGTCGGGCCGGGCGTCGACACGGTGCTGACCCGGCACTTCGAGGCTCCCCGCCTCCTGGTGGTGGCCGGTTCCCGGCCGTGCTGGCAGTTCTGCCACGTGGACGACCTGGCGGCGGCGCTGGAGTACGCGGCGCTCGGACTGGTCGAGGGCGAGGTGACGGTCGGTTGCGACGGCTGGCTGGAGCAGGAGGACGTGGAGCGGCTGTCGGGCATCCGGCGGATGGAACTGCCGGCGTCGCTGGCGCTGGGCACCGCCGCCCGGCTGCACCGGCTCGGCCTGACCCCGGCACCTGCGGGGGACCTCGCCTACACCATGTACCCGTGGGTGGTCTCCGGCAGCCGGCTGCACGAGGCGGGCTGGCGGCCGCTCTACACCAACGAGCAGGTGCTGGCCGAGCTGCTGGCACAGGTCTCCGGCAAGCACGCGGTGGCCGGGCGCCGGCTGGGCGGCAAGGAGGCCGCGACCAGCCTGGGCGCGGCCGGGGCGACGGTGGCGCTGGTCGGTACGGCGGCGCTGGTGCGGCGGGCGCGCAAGCGGCGCCGCTTCTGATCCCGCCCGTCCGAGGCCGCCCGTCCGAGTCCGTCGGTCCGAGTCCGCCCCGCCGATCCCGCCCGGCTGATCCCCCCGGGGCCCGCCCGCCTGAGCCCGGGTGGCGGGCCGCCGGCCGCCGGGCGCCGCGGGCCGCGCGGCCCTGGCCCCTGCGGCTGCTCCGGCGCGCCGGTGCGCTCCCGAGTCGCAGCTCTTCTCACGATGCGAAATCTCGCAATCGTGATACGGAATCCCCTGCCCGAACCGGATCCGGATGGGGAATCATGGGGGCATGTCCGAGAACCACGACCCCATCCGCCTGCTCGCCATCCGCGACACCCCGCTCTCGCTCGACGAGGTGTACGAGGCGGTGGGCGACGACGCGGCCGGCGGCACGACCGTCTTCGTCGGGACGGTCCGTGACCACGACGGCGGCAAGTCGGTGGCCGCGCTGGAGTACAGCTGCCACCCCACGGCCGAGCAGGAGATGCGCCGGATCGCCGAGAAGATCGTCGCCGACTTCCCGGTCAAGGCGCTCGCCGCGGTGCACCGCATCGGACGGCTGGACATCACGGACAAGGCCGTGATCGTCGCCGTCTCCTGCGCCCACCGCGGCGAGGCCTTCGCCGCCGCCCGCCGGCTGATCGACGACCTCAAGCACGAGGTGCCGATCTGGAAGCACCAGGTCTTCTCCGACGGCGAGGAGGAGTGGGTCGGCGCCGCAAGCTGCTGACCTGCCCGAACACCGTCGGCACGCAGGCGCGCCGGGCCCTCACTCGAACGGGTGTGGGCCGCTGCGCCGAATACTCCTTGGCAGTGAGCCGATCGGCTGTCCCGTAACCCGGACGGCGCCGTCCGCGTTGTCCAGCGGGGTGGTTAATCTGCTCATAGACACGACGAGCTGGGAGTACTGACATGGCTGTGCTCGCCTGGTTGATCATTCCGGTTGTCGCCGCACTGCTCGCCACCGTCTGGGCGGGCTGGGCCCAGCGGGCTCCGCGAGCCACCGGGGACCCCGCCTCCCTCGCCGAACACCGACGCTTCACGGCCGCGATGGAACGCTCCACCGTCGGCGCCGGCCGGAGCGAGGGCTCGGGCCGGTAGCCCGGGGGGCGCCGCGTCACCCGCGTCCCGTACTGTCGAGGCATGCCACGCCGCTCTGCGACGATGCTCGCCGCCACCCTGCTGCTCATAGCGCTGCTCTGCGTCTCGGTGCTGATGAAGGTGCCGTACACCGAGATGAGCCCGGGGCCGACGTACAACACGCTCGGGGTGCAGGAGAAGACGGGTACACCGGTGATCACCGTCACCGGCCACGAGTCGTACCCGGTGAGCGGGCACCTCAACATGACCACCGTCCAGGTCACCGGGGCCAAGTACGAGCCCAGCCTGGTCAACGCGGTGATCGGGTGGCTGCGGGACGACGTCCTGGTGGTGCCGCACGACAACGTCTACCCGAAGGGTCAGACGGACGCGGACGCCAAGAAGCAGAACGCCGAGGAGTTCGCGCTCTCCGAGGACCACGCGCGCACGGCGGCGCTCACCCAGCTCGGCATCCCGGTCGGCAACGAGCTGATCGTCCAGTCGGTCACCGCCGGCGCCCCGGCCGAGGGCCGGCTGCACGCCGGCGACCGGATCGTCGCCGTCGACGGCGCGCCGGTGACCGACGCGGAGGGCGTGGCCAAGGCCGTCACCAAGCACCAGCCCGGCGAGTCGGTGGTCTTCACCGTGGTGCCGATGGCCAGGGACGCCGCCAAGACCGATCCGTCGGCGGCCCGCACCGACGTCACCGTGCCGACCGTGAAGTCCCCGGACACCGGCAGCGCGATGGTCGGCATCCGTCCCGGCGTGCGGCACACCTACCCGTTCCAGATCGACATCGGCCTGCAGGACGTGGGCGGGCCCAGCGCCGGGCTGATGTTCTCGCTCGGCATCATCGACAAGCTGACGCCCGAGGACCTCACCGGCGGCCGGTTCGTCGCGGGCACCGGCACCATCGACGACGCCGGCAAGGTCGGCCCGATCGGCGGGATATCCATGAAGCTGATCGCCGCCCGGGACGCCGGGGCCGAGTACTTCTTCACCCCGGCCGGCAACTGTGCCGAGGCCGGCAAGAACACCCCGTCCGGACTGACCCTGGTCAAGGCCGAGACGCTGGACGGCGCGCTGAAGTCGCTGGAGCAGATCCGCTCCGGGCAGACCTCCGCGCTGCCGTCCTGCGCCAAGTAGCCGGACCGCCCCGGCCGTCCGGGATCAGGCGAAGGTCGCCAGCAGGGCCTCGGTCAGGCCCGGCACCAGGTCGGGGCCGGTCAGCACCTCGCGGGCGGTGTCCTTCGACCGCAGCCGCAGGGCGATCTCCTTCTTGCCGTCCCGCAGCACGGCGGCGGTGATCCGCACCTCCTCGCGCTTGGGGTGGTTGGCCACCCACTCGGCGAGCTGGGCGTCGCTGGCGTTGCGCGGGCGGGACTGCTCGGCGCCCGGCGGCAGCATGAGCCGCTCGACCACCAGGGCGCAGCCGGCCACGGCGTCCGGCCAGGCGATGGTGCCGAGGAACTTGTCGAGCTCCATGCCGGCCGGCAGCTCGTCCTGCTCGACCGGGGTGAGGCCGGCCTCGTCGCTGTCGGCGAGGCCGAGCTGCTTCGCGATCCGGGGGTCGGCCTTGCGCAGCGCGGCGCTGTCCACCAGGGCGAACAGGCGGGCCGGGAGGTCCCAGCCGAGGGTGGCGGCGTACTCGTCGATCTCCAGCGCGGCCCGGGTCAGCGGGCTGGCGGCCGGGAGCTTGGAGACGTCGTCGGGGGAATTGGAGACATCGGACATGCCTCAATCCTCACACGCCGGGGCCCCCGGGCGGCGCCACGGCTCCTGCGGGGTCGGAGTAACCGTCTGCTAACGGTGGGAACTCGGCCAGAGCCTGGTTTAGTTTCACTGACGACCGACCGACTCCAGACGACACAGCCGAGGTGCCACCGTGGTCTTCCAGATGCCGGAACGCTCAGGGCCGGGATTCCGGCGAAGGGTAGGCCCGCCCTCCCGGCGCGCGCGGGTGCTCCTGCTGACCCTGGGCGTGCTCGCGGTGCTGTTCCTGCTGTTCGTCATGTTCTCCGGGTTCTGGACGGACTGGCTCTGGTTCAAGTCGGTCCACTACTCCTCGGTGTTCACCACCCAGCTCTGGACGAAGATCGGCCTGTTCGCCGTGTTCGGGCTGTTCATGGCGGTGATCGTCGGCTTCAACCTCTGGCTGGCGCACCGGCTGCGGCCGCCGCTGTCGGCGATGTCGGTGGAGCAGCAGAGCCTGGACCGCTACCGGTCGGGGCTGGCCCCGTTCAAGCGCTGGACGCTGATCGGGATCTCGCTGGTGATCGGCCTGGTGGCCGGTGCCGCCGCCTCCGGCCAGTGGCGGACCTGGCTGCTGTGGACCAACGGGACGTCCTTCGGCGTGAAGGACGCGCAGTTCGGCATGGACGTCTCCTTCTACGCCTTCGAGCTGCCGTTCTACGAGTTCGTGCTCGGCTTCGCGTTCAGCGCAGTGATCGTCTCGCTGCTGGCCTCGGTGCTGGTGCACTACCTGTACGGGGGCCTGCGGCTGCAGGGTCCGGGCCGCCGGGCCAGCGCCGGTGCGCAGGGCCACCTCGCGGTGCTGCTCGGCGTCTTCGTGCTGCTGAAGGCGGCGGCGTACTGGCTCGACCGGTACGCCCTGGCGGTGAAGACCGGCTCCTACAAGGGCGTCAGCGGCTGGACCGGCCTGCGCTACGTGGACGCCAACGCGTTCCTGCCGGCCAAGACCATCCTGTTCTTCGTCGCGATCATCTGCGCGGTGCTCTTCTTCCTGACCCCGATCCGCCGCACCTGGGCCCCGGCCCTGATCGGCCTCGGGCTGATGGTGCTGTCGGCGGTGCTGATCGGCGGGGTGTACCCGGCGATCGTGCAGCAGTTCCAGGTCAAGCCGAACGAGCAGGCCAAGGAGACGCCGTACATCCAGAAGAACATCGACGCGACGCGGCAGGCGTACGGGATCGCGGACAGCCAGGTCACCCCGTACAACCCGGCGAACGCGACCAACGCGGACGCGCTGAAGCCGGACGCCCAGACCATCACGGACATCCGGCTGCTCGACCCGAACGTGGTCGGCCCGACGTTCCAGCAGAACGAGGCGCTGCGCAAGTACTACGCCTTCCCCAAGTCGCTGGACGTGGACCGGTACGGCGCCCAGGACACCGTGCTGGGCGTGCGCGAGCTGGACCTCAACGGCATCCAGCGGAACTGGATCAACGACCACTTCAACTACACCCACGGCTACGGCGTGATCGCGGCCAAGGGCAACCAGGTGGACTCCAACGGCAACCCGGTCTACACCGAGTCCGCGCTGCCGACCAAGGGCGCGTTCGGCCCCTACCAGCAGCGGGTCTACTACGGCGAGAAGACCACGACGTACTCGATCGTCGGCGGCGGCTACCAGGACATCGACTACACCGCCGAGGACGGCACCCCGGTGCACTCCACCTACGACGGCGGCAGCGGCGTCTCGCTGTCCAACCCGCTCACGCGGGCCGCGTACGCGGTGAAGTTCGCCGAGCCGCAGATCCTCTACTCCAGCGCGATCAAGGACGGCGCGAAGGTCATCTACGACCGCACCCCCAAGGAGCGGGTCGAGAAGGTCGCGCCCTGGCTGTCGATCGACGCCGACCCGTACCCGGTGGTGCAGGCGGGCCCCGCCGGCCAGCCGGGCAAGGTGGTCTGGGTGCTGGACGGCTACACCACCTCGGACGGTTACCCGTTCTCGTCCAAGACGACGCTGGGCGACGTCACCAAGGACTCGCTGACCAACCAGCGCGGTGAGCTGCTGACCGCCGCCAACCAGGTCAACTACATCCGCAACTCGGTCAAGGCCACCGTGGACGCGTACACCGGTGAGGTGACGCTCTACCAGTGGGACGAGAACGACCCGGTGCTGAAGACCTGGATGAAGGCGTTCCCGGACACCGTCAAGGCGAAGGCCGAGATCCCGGACACGCTGATGCCGCACCTGCGGTACCCGCAGGACATGTTCAAGGTGCAGCGCGACCTGCTCGCCGAGTACCACATGACCGACGCCGGCGGCTTCTTCAACGGCACCGACATCTGGCAGGTGCCGGCGGACCCGACCACCAACACCAACGAGGTCCAGCCGCCGTACTACCTGACGGTCCGGATGCCCGACGCCAAGGCCGCGAGCTTCTCGCTCACCACCTCGTTCACGCCGAGCGGGCGCGACAACCTGGCCGCCTTCATGTCGGTCAGCGCCGACCCGGGGCCGGACTACGGGAAGATCCGGATCGCCAAGATGGAGACCGACTCCCGGGCGCTCGGGGCGAAGCAGGTCCAGGCGAAGTTCAACTCGGACCCGCTGGTAGCCAACCAGCTCACCCTGCTGAAGACCGGTACCGACTCCGACATCGAGTACGGCAACCTGCTGACCCTGCCGGTCGGCGGAGGCCTGCTCAACGTCGAGCCGGTCTACCTGATCGGCCGCAGCGCCAAGGTGCCGGTGCTGAAGAAGGTGCTGGCGACCTACGGCAACGAGAACGCGGTGGTCGCGGTCGAGGACAACCTGGAGAAGGCACTGG
>NZ_JAKNTA010000006.1:0-1966 GCF_022288725.1 Kitasatospora sp. A2-31
GGTACCGTCACTTGCGCTTCTTCCCTGCTGAAAGAGGTTTACAACCCGAAGGCCGTCATCCCTCACGCGGCGTCGCTGCATCAGGCTTTCGCCCATTGTGCAATATTCCCCACTGCTGCCTCCCGTAGGAGTCTGGGCCGTGTCTCAGTCCCAGTGTGGCCGGTCGCCCTCTCAGGCCGGCTACCCGTCGTCGCCTTGGTAGGCCATTACCCCACCAACAAGCTGATAGGCCGCGGGCTCATCCTGCACCGCCGGAGCTTTCCACCAACCCCCATGCGGAGGAAGGTCATATCCGGTATTAGACCCCGTTTCCAGGGCTTGTCCCAGAGTGCAGGGCAGATTGCCCACGTGTTACTCACCCGTTCGCCACTGATCCACCCCGAAGGGCTTCACCGTTCGACTTGCATGTGTTAAGCACGCCGCCAGCGTTCGTCCTGAGCCAGGATCAAACTCTCCGTGAATGCTTGCTCGTAATCGAGCGGCACACTCGCGTTGAGCGGCACGGCAACCACCGGAATAGGGCGGCCCCGCGCACTGCGTCCTCGCTGTGTTATTTCAAAAGGAATCTCCAACCCCAGAGAATCTGAGGCCGGGGATGTCAACATATCTGGCGTTGACTTTTGGCACGCTGTTGAGTTCTCAAGGAACGGACGCTTCCTTCAGGCGGCTTTCACACCGGCCCTCCGGGCGCTTCGTTCTTTCGTGTTCCCAGCTTATCAGATCCTCGCGGCCGTTCTTACCGGCGTTTGTTTCTCTGAATTCCCGCTGGAGGGATTTCCTTCGACTTCGCTCCGAAGCCTATCAAAGCTTTCGGTGTGCTCAGTTCCGGGATTTGCCTTACGCGGAGGGTGCGCATTCTTGGAGCGCACTCACCTCGATTCGGCGGTGTCGTAGACACTAACGCCTGGACCAGGTCGTTGTCCAACCTGTCCCAACCGTTCAAACCTACTAGCCCACCCTCGCCACGTCAATGGTTTGGCCGGGATGCGAGAAGAGTAGCAGCTCAGGGGCATGTTGATCACATCGGCTCAGGCCGCGACCGGCTGCAGGTCCGCCCGGTCTGCCGCGTCCAGGTCGCCGGTCTCCCCGGTCGCCGCGGCCTTCCGTCCCCACACGAGGGCGTAGAGCAGGAACGCCACCTCGACCAGCGCACCGATCGAGATCCGCGCCCACGTGGGGAGGCCCGACGGGGTCACGAAGGCTTCCAGGGCGCCGGCCACGGCCAGGACCGTCGCGAGGCCGATCCCCATCCCGACGATCGACCGGCCCTGCTCGGCCAGCGCGGTCGCCCGGGTGCGAGGGCCGGGGTCGATCACGGTCCAGCCCAGCCGCAGGCCCAGGCCGCCGGCCACGAAGACGGCGGTCAGTTCCAGCAGGCCGTGCGGGATCAACAGGCCGAGGAAGACGTCGAGCCGGCCGGCGGAGGCCATGAGACCGATGCCGACACCGAGGTTGAGGACGTTGCTCCAGAGCACGTAGAGAACGGGAATGCCCAGCGCGACGCCGAAGACCAGGCACTGCACCGCGATCCAGGCGTTGTTCGTCCAGACCTGGGCCGCGAACGAACTCGCGGGGTGCTCCGAGTAGTAGGCCTCGAACTCGCCGCCGGGCATGGTCAGCTGGTGCAGCGCCTCCGGGCTGACCAGGCTGTTCCGGACCTCGGGGTGATTCGCCATCCACCAGGCGATCAGGGCGGTGCCGAACAGCGAGACGAGGGCTACCGACAGCCACCAGCGGCGCGCGCGGTAGAGCGCGGCCGGGAAGCTCACCGCGTAGTAGCGGGCGATGTCATGCCAGCCGCTGGTACGGCTTCCGGTGACCGCGTCCCGGGCCCGGGAGACCAGGCCGGTCAGGCGGCCCTCCAGCGTCGGGTCGGGGGCGGCGGCCTGGACCTTGGCGAGGTGGCCGGTGGCGCGCTGGTAGAGGGTGACCAGCTCGTCCGCCTCCTCGCCGGTGAGCCGGCGGG
>NZ_JAKNTA010000006.1:3277-274606 GCF_022288725.1 Kitasatospora sp. A2-31
TGCGAAGCGCTTCATGCGTTCGAGAATAGCGTCAGTCCTCCACGACGAGGGCGGGAGTTTCCTTGCGCAGGGTCTCGCCGCGGAAGAATTCCGGGCGGACCACGCCGTACCAGAGCATGAGCACGGCACCGAGCAGCAGGATGCCGACACCGATGACGAACACCGAGCCGATGCCGAGGACGGCGCCGCTGCCGTACTCCGGGTTCCAGGCGTCGGTGAGGGTCTGAAGGAAGACACCGCTGAGCAGGACACCGCCAAGCAGGGGGGCGACGCCCTTGAGCAGCAGGTCGCGCGGGCTGTCGCGGAGCGAGCGGCGGAAGTACCAGACGCAGGCGAAGGCCGTCAGTGCGTAGTAGAAGCAGATCATCAGACCGAGGGCCAGGATGGTGTCCTCGACGACGTTCTCGCTGATCACGCTCATGCCCACGTAGAAGACGGCGGTGGCGAGGCCCGCCGCCACGGTGGCGTAGCCGGGGGTGCGGAAGCGCGGGTGGACGGTGCCGAAGCGCGGCGGGACGGCCTTGTAGGCGCTCATCGCGAGGAGGGTGCGGGCCACCGGGATGAAGGTCGTCTGCAGGCTGGCGGCGGCGCTGGCGACGACCGCCAGGAAGAGCAGGACGCTCCACGGCGAGCCGAGCACCGGGCGGGCCAGCGCAGCGAAGACGTTGTCGGCCGTCTCCGGGTTGCCGAGGCCGGTGCCGGCGCTGCCGACGCCGGCGAACATCTGGGAGGCGACCGCGACCAGGAGGTACGAGCCGACCAGGGTGACCATGGAGATCATCGCGGCCCGCCCGGGGGTCCTGGCGCTGCCGCTGGTCTCCTCGTTCATGGTCAGGCAGGTGTCCCAGCCCCAGTACATGAAGATCGAGAGCGACAGCCCGGCGGTGAACGCGCTGAAGGAGGAGACGTCGAGCGGGTTGAGCCAGGACGCGGAGAAGCCGGTCGAGTCCGGCAGGTCTCCGGCGGCGGCCTTGGCGATCGCGATGACCGAGAAGAGCAGCAGGACCGCGAGCTGGAGTCCGACCAGGCTGTACTGGAACCACTTGGTGGCCGTCATGCCGCGGTAGCTCATCGCGGTGGCGGCGGCGATCAGCACGACCACGGTGAGCAGGTGGATCGCCTTGGTGTCGTTGAGCTCGGCGACCCAGCCGCTGCCGGTCATCTCCCCGAGCATGAGGTAGAGGAAGTCGGTCGCCACACCGGCCAGGTTGGAGAGCACGATGATCGTGGCGACCGTCAGGCCCCAGCCGGCCATCCAGCCGACCCGGGGGCCGAAGGCCTTGACGGTCCAGGTGAAGGACGTGCCGCAGTCCGGGAAGTCCTTGTTCAGCTCCTTGTAGGCGAACGCGACGAGCAGCATCGGCAGGAAGCCCGCCAGGAAGACCGCCGGCATCTGGACGCCGACGGCGGTGACGGTCGGGCCCAGTGTCGCGGTCAGGCAGTAGACCGGGGCGACCGTGGAGACGCCCAGGACCACGCTGCTCAACAGGCCGACCGAGTTGCCCCGTAGGCCCTTGTCCCCCGCCGCCCCCGCCGCCCCCGGGTCGGGGGCTCCACCACTGATGCCACTGACCGGGGCACCCTGCGGAGCGGTGGGCGCCGTTGCCCGCCCGCTGCTTCCGTGCTCTGAGAGCTGCTGATCAAACACCAGCGCACCCTAGGTGCGGGTACCGAAGGTTGTGTAGACCAACCCTTGGTGATCTGAGCCACTTGCTTCGATTCATGCACCACATCAGGCCAGAAGCCGATGGATGAATGGCTTGTGAAGTCATGTACCTTTGTTTCGAAGGACTGACGGCGAGTAATCTTCTCCCCTATGTCATAGATTGAGATGGTTTGCCACCGCCGCTCGGGGTGCCCGCGGCAGCTGGGGCGGGTCGGGCGGCGCCGGCGGCGCGGCGGCACGAGCGGCGCGGGCCTCGGCCGGCGCCTCGCCGCACCGGAAACCGGCCGAGCAGGGCGGCGACGACCACGCCACGGTGACCGACGGACCTGGCGGAGGAACCGCGGAGCGGAACCACCTCGGGGCCGGCCGGGGAGGATGCGGTGTCCGGACGGAGGGAACGGAACGGTGGTGTGGCGCACACCTGGCGGAGAGCCGCTTGGAGCTGGTCGCGGGGTGCGGGAGGATCGTCGGGACCGCACCGCGAAGGGCCCGTGCCGATGACCACACTCGACCACACCGCGACCGCTCCCGGGCTGCCGTCGCCCGGCCCGTCCGCGCCCGCCGGCGGGGTGTCCTCCGGCGGGGGGTCCTCCCCCACCCCCTCGATCGCCGCGCCGACGTCCGCGGCCTCCGGATCGGCCGGCGAGGCCGCCGGACGCTGCTCGGTCACAGGGGCGGACGGCGGAGTCGTCGGTGCCGCCCGGGCGGACAGCGTGCCCCGGCCGCGCAGCAGTGCCGACCAGGAGTACGACGGCGGCCGTGGCGAACCCGCCGACGGGGCCCCGGGCTTCGTGCGCCTCCAGCCGCCCGTCGAACCCGCCCGGGACCGGACGGTCCCGATCCTGCGCGCCGCGCAGGAGGAGCCGCGGGCGGTCCCGACGAGGCGGCCTTCGCCCTCCCGGCGGCTGCGCCGGATGCACCCCGCGACGGCACTGGCGAGCCGCGCCGGCGCCGGTGAGCCGGGGGCGACGTCGGCATCGGCATCGGCCGCGTCGGAAGGCCCGACCGTCGACCGGACGGCCGGCGCCGCGGGCGAGGGCCCAGGGGCCGGGGCCGTGCGGGGACCGGCTGGAGCCGGCGGTGCGGGCGGGCCGGGCGGAGGCGGCGCAGTTCCGGCGGGTGCCGAGACGCCGCTGGGCATCCTGATCGGCGGTACGCCGAGCCTCCCCGAGGAGCACCGGGCGATCCGGGTGACGGCCGAGCTCGTCAAGGTCGGCCGCGGCACCGTCCTGGTGGTGCTGCCCGCGTGGCGGCCCGCCATCGCCGTCTCGGTGCCCACCGAGCAGTTGCTGCACGCCACCGGACTGGCCTTCGACCGCCTGGCCGGCACGCAGCTGACGGTACTGATCAACCCGGATGCGCTGCACGACCGGGAACTCGACCTGCACGGCTGGCAGGCCGGCCCGGCCGGGCGGCCGGGCCGGCGGGGCCCGCGGCCGACGCGTTAGGCGCCTGGCGGCCCCGCCGCGGCGACACCGGACGGTCAGGCGGTCGGTGCCGGGGCGTTGGGCACGTAGCCGAGGTGCACGGGGGCCGGTTCGCGCCGGTCGGAGAGCCAGCCGTCCCGGACGTCGGCCAGCAGCTCCGGGAGCCGGGGCGGCCAGAGCGCGTCCGCGTCCGGGTCGGCGAGATCGGACGGCGTCCACCAGCGCCAGTCCAGGATCAGGTCGGCGGCGTGCACCGCACTGACGTCGCCGACCGGCCCCCGGTGCGGACCGCTGGTCAGGTAGATGTGCTCGTGCTGGCGGACGCGGATGCCGTGCCAGGTGAAGTCGTGCTCCCAGGTGCAGAGCAGCGGACCGGGTTCGAGGTCGGTCCAGCCGGTCTCCTCCCAGAGTTCGCGCCGCGCGCCGGCCCACGGCGTCTCGCCCGCCTCGATGCCGCCACCGGGCATCGTCCAGTGCACGCCGACCTCGATGTTGTCGGAACGGAGGAGGAAGACGGAGCCGCTCTCGTCGAGAACCACCGTCCGGGCCGCCTGCCTGGGGGTCCGATTCCTGCGCAACAGATTTCGCATCGGCCCACTCTCGCAGCGCCGCCGCCGGAGCGTCGACCGAATTCCCCGGACGCACGGGCGTCGGCGTCGTCGCTCGGGTGTCGGCGCCGTCGCTCGGGTGTTGGCGCCGTCGCTCGCCGCGCCCACCCGTACGCTGGCGTCCATGCCTGCACCAGGAATCACCTTCCCGGCCGACCCGCTCCACCCCCGCCGGCCGGACCCGCACTTCGCCTGGGAGGCCCGGAAGCTTCGGGAGCTGGGCGGCGAGCCCTACCTCCTCGACCACGACGCCCTGCTCGCCGGGGAGGCGGAGGAGGCGGTCCGGCTGGTGCCGCGGGACTGCGGCCCGCTCTGGTACCGGGGTTGGATGATTCCGTCCGCCGACTACGCCGCCTTGGCCCGGACGCTGTCCGACCGCGGCGCCAACCTGCTGACCAGCGCCCCCGCTTACGCCTCGGCGCACGAACTGCCCGGCTGGTACGGCGTGTTCGAGGGTGCCACTCCGCCGAGCGTCTGGATCCCGCTGGCCCCGGCGGCCGGGCGGCCCGGCCCCGAGCAGCTGGCGGCCGCCGTGGCACGGCTCGGCGGGCACGGGCCGGCGATCGTCAAGGACTACGTGAAGTCCCGCAAGGACGACTGGGACGAGGCCTGCTACATCCCGGAGTTGGCCGATCCGGCCGCGGTGGGACGGGTCGTGGCGCGCTTCGTCGATCTGCAGGGCGACTTCCTGGCGGGCGGCGTGGTGCTGCGCCGCTTCGAGGAGTTCGCCCGGATCGACGGCACCGCCGTGGACGGCACCATCGGGGGCACTGCCATCGGGGGCACTGCCATCGGGGGCACTGCCATCGGCGGCGCGCACGGGCCGGGCGGCGGTGAGCCGGCGGGCGGCACGGCGGCGGCGAGGCGCTCCGACGGAAACGGGGGCGGTGTTGACGGCGCCGGTGCGAACGGCCGGGCGGTCGAGGCCCGGGTGTGGTGGCTGGACGGCGAGCCGGTCCTAGTCGGACCGCACCCGGATGCTCCGGAACAGTCCGTGGAGCCGGATCTCACCGAGGTCAGGCCGCTGGTCCGCGCGCTGGGCTGCCGGTTCGTCACCACCGACCTCGCCAGCCGGGCGGACGGCTCCGGCTGGCGGGTGGTGGAGGTGGGCGACGGACAGGTCAGCGGCCTGCCCCGAGGGATCGACGTGACCGGACTGCTCTCCGCACTGCTCACCGCCTGAGCGGGGCAGGCCCGGCCCCGAAGGGGTGACCGGACCTGCCGCGGGTGGGTCAGCCCGCCGCCGCTGCGGAGGCGGGGGCCGGGGCGGGGTGGCCGTCGGCGATGAAGGCCTGCCAGAGCCGCGCGTACGCGCCCCCCCGGGCCAGCAGCTCGGTGTGGGTGCCGTCCTCGACCACCTTGCCGTGGTCGAGGACGACGACCCGGTCGGCCCGCTCGGCGGTGGTGAGGCGGTGGGCGATCACCAGGGTGGTGCGGCCGCCGCTGAGCCGGTCGGACGCGTGGTTGACGACCGCCTCGGTGGCCAGGTCGAGCGCCGCGGTGGCCTCGTCCAACAACAGGATGTCCGGATCGACCAGCTCGGCCCGGGCCAGCGCGATCAGCTGGCGCTGCCCCGCCGAGAGGTTCCGGCCGCGACCGGTGACCTCGTGGTCGTAGCCGCCCGAGAGCTTGACGATCATGTCGTGCGCGCCGACCGCGCGGGCCGCCGCCTCCACCTCGGCCGCCGAGGCCGAGGGCCGCCCGTAGGCGATCGCCTCGCGCACCGTGCCCGCGAACAGGTAGGCCTCCTGAGGCACCACGCCGAGCCGGTGGCGGTACTGCGCCAGGTCGTAGCGGGTCAGGTCGACGCCGTCCACCCGCACCGTGCCGGCGGTCGCGTCGTAGAACCGGGCGACCAGCTTGACCAGCGTCGACTTGCCGGCCCCCGTCTCGCCGACCAGGGCCACCGTCTGCCCCGCGGGAATGTGCAGGGTGACGCCGGTGAGCACGTCCGGCGCGCCGTCGGCGCCGCCGTTGTAGGCGAAGCTGACGTCCTCGAAATCGATGTCGCCGCGGAGGCGCTCGCGTACGGGCACCGCGTCGGCGGCCTCGGCCGTGGTGGTCGGGGTGCGCAGCAGCTCGCGGATCCGGCCCAGGCCGACGGCCGCCTGCTGGTAGCCGTCGAAGACCTGCGAGAGCTGGTTCACCGGGGCGAAGAACAGGTCGATGTAGAGCAGGTAGGCGACCAGGGCGCCGACCGTCAGCGTGCCCGAGTCGACCCGCTCGGCACCCACGATCAGCACCAGTGCGGCGGCCACGCTGGAGAGGAACTGGACGAACGGGAAGTACAACGAGATGTAGAGCTGTGCCCGGACCCGGGCCTCGCGGTAGGCGATACCCCGGGCGACGAAGCGGTCGGTGTTGGCGTCCAGCCGGCGGAAGGCCTGGACGATCCGCATGCCGGCGACGTTCTCCTGCAGGTCCGCGTTGACCGTACTGATCAGGTCGCGCGAGATCTCGTACTGGGCCTTGGACTTCTTGCGGAAGACCAGCGTCGCGGCCACCAGCAGCGGCAGCACGGCGAAGACCACCAGGGCCAGCCCGGCGTCGATGACCAGCAGGGCGCCGAAGATGCCGAAGAAGGTGAGCAGGCTGACCACGGCGGTGACGACCCCGGTCTGCAGGAAGGACGTCAGCGAGTCCAGGTCCGTGGTCATCCGGGTCATGATCCGGCCGGACAGCTCGCGCTCGTAGTAGTCCAGGCCCAGCCGGTTGAGGTGGCTGAAGATCTTGAGCCGGAGGGTGTAGAGCACGCGCTCGCCGGTGCGGCCGCTGACCCGGTTCTCGGCGCTCTGCACCAGCCAGTCCAGCAGGACGACCACCAGGGCGGTCAGCGCGGCGACGGTCACGCCCGACATCAGCGCCTTGCTCACACCGTCGTCGATGCCGTGCCGGATCAGGACCGGCAGCACCAGGTTGGCGCCCGCGTCGAGGGCGACCAGCAGCAGGGCGAGGGCGAGTGGGCGCCGGAACGGGCGCAGCAGGCGGCGGAGGGTGAAGTCCGGGTCGCCGGCCTCGGCCTCGGCGCGGGAGACCGCGGGGACGTCGGTGGCCGGCGGGAGCGCGGCGACCTTGGCGATCAGGTCGGGGGAGGCGGTGCGGGCCGCCTTGGTCAGGGCCGCGGTCGGCAGCTCGGGTGCGGGCTCCGGGGCGGGGGCGTCCGCGGAGGCGGCGGAGGCGTTCCCGGTCGTCGGCGCGGTCGGCGCGGTCAGCGCGACGGCGGTGGCCGGGGTGGCTGCGGTGATTGCGGTGACGCCGGCCGCGGTGACGCCGGTCGGGGCGACGGCTGCGGTGGCGGATCCGCCGGTGGAGCCGTTGGCGGCAGCGCCGGCCGGGGACGCGGTGCCGACGGCGGCGACCGCCCCGGGGGCGGTCCGGCCGCCGGTGCGGTCGGTTTCGTGGTCGGAGATCAGCGCCCGGTACCGGGGACATCGGGCGTCGAGCTCCTCGTGCGTCCCGATGTCCAGCAGCCGGCCGTGGTCCAGGACCGCGATCCGGTCGGCGAGCTGGAGGGTGGAGCGGCGGTGGGCGATCAGCAGGGTGGTGCGGCCGGCCATGACCGACCGCAGCGCGTCGTGGATCTCCGCCTCGATCTGCGGGTCCACCGCCGAGGTGGCGTCGTCGAGCAGCAGGATCCGCGGGTCGGTGAGGATGGCCCGGGCGAGGGCGATGCGCTGGCGCTGGCCGCCGGAGAGCGTGAGGCCCTGCTCGCCGACCTTGGTCTCGTAGCCGTCTGGCAGCTGCCGGACGAACTCGTCGGCCTGCGCCACGCGGGCGGCGGCCACGACCTGCTCGTCGGTGGCGTCGGGTCGCCCGTAGGCGATGTTGGTGCGGACGGTCTCGGAGAACAGGAAGCTCTCCTCGGGCACGATGCCGACGGCTGCCCGGACCGAGTCGAGGGTGAGGTCGCGCAGGTCGTGGCCGTAGAGGCGGACCGCGCCGGCCGCCGGGTCGTAGAACCGCGGCACCAGCTGCGCCACCGTCGACTTGCCCGAACCGGACGCCCCGACCAGGGCCAGGGTCTCGCCGGGGGCGAGCTTCAGGTCGAGCCCGTGCAGCACGGGTGCGGGGTGCTCGGGGTCGTAGCGGAACTCGACCCGGTCGAACTCCAGCGCCACGTCGGGCGTGCGGGCGCCGACCACCCGCGGGGCCGGCTCGGACGTGTCGGTGGCGGTGGCGGTGGCGGTGGCGGTGTCTCCGGTCGCGCCGGTCGCGCCGGACCCCGCGGAGGCGGACCCGGTGAGGTCGAGGACCACCGCGTCCGGGCGCTCCTGCACCAGCGGCCGCTCGTCGATCAGCTGGAGCACCCGCTCCACGCCCGCCCGGGCCTGCTGGCCGACGGTGATCACCATGGTCAGCATCCGGACCGGGCCGGTCATCTGGGCGACGTAGGTGGAGAAGGCCACGAAGGTACCGAGGGAGACCCGGCCGTCCACGGCCAGCCAACCGCCGAAGGCCAGTACCGCCACCTGGGCCAGTGCGGGGATCGCCTGCATCGCCGGGTTGTAGCGGCTGTTCAGGCGGATCGAGCGCAGCCGGGCCGCGAAGAGGTTGCGCGACGCCGCCTCCAGCTTGTCCAGCTCCTGGGCCTCCTGACCGAAGCCCTTGACCACCCGGACGCCGCCGACCGCCTCGTCGACCACGCCGGCGACGGCCGCGGCCTCCTGCTGGGCGGCCCAGGTGGACGGGAACAGGCGCTTGCGGCTCAGCACCGAGACCCACCAGAGCGCCGGGCCCATGACCAGCGCGATCAGCGTCAGCGGCGGAGAGAGCCAGATCATCACGGCCAGCGACATGACGAACATCAGCAGGTAGCCGGTCATCATCGGCAGCATCGACAGGAGGCCGTTGATCAGCTGGAGGTCGGACGTGGCGCGGCCGACCACCTGGCCGGTGTCCAGCCGGTCCTGCCGGTGGCCGTCGAGCCGGCCGAGCGAGCGGAACAGGTCGCTGCGCATGTCGTGCTGGACGTCGAGGGCGAGCTGCCCGCCGTAGTACCGGCGCACCTGTGTGCAGGCGAACACCAGCACCGCCGCCAGCAGCAGGACGACGGCCCACGGGGCCAGCGACCGGGTGTGCGCGGTGATGACGTCGTCGATGATCAGCTTGGTGACCAGCGGGACCAGGGCCGTGACGGCCATGCCGACGAGGGAGGCGCCGAAGGCCAGCAGCACGCTGCGCCGCGACCGCCAGCAGTAGCCGATCAGCCGCCGCAGCCAACCCGGACCGTCGGCTCCGCCGTCCTTCGGCCCGCCGCCGGATGCGCCGCCGGGCACCGGGCCGCCGGGCGTGCCGTCCGCGGGTCTGCCTCTGCCGTCCCGCGGCGCACCGGTGCCGACCGGCTCGCCCGTGGTGCCCCGGGTGCCGGTTCGGGTGCCGTTCGGGGAAAGCTCCACTGCAGATCCGTGAGTCTCAGGCATATTTAGGGATGCTAACCATTCCGTCGGGTGGCCGCCATGGCTTTGTCCGGGGACCGTCCGGCCAGAGCGTGCCGGGCGTCCGGTCCGGCTGAGGAGCCAACAGCCCGCGGCCTGCGGTGATTCCCGACCGCAGGCCGCCGCGGCCGGGTCGCCGGAGTGGACGACCTCCGGGGTGGACGACTTCCAGGGTGGACGATGATGCGCCCCGCGCCCACCGGCCACCGGCGCAGCCCCCGGTCCGCCCCTCGACCTAGGCCTCCTCGACCCCGCCGAAGAACCGGCTCGGGCGGCTCCCGGCCCGGTCAGTCGCCGGCGGCGTCAGCAGCGGCGGCGGCCCCGGTGTCCGAGGTGCCCGAGGTGCCCGAGGCGGCGGCCCCGGCGGCCGCCGAGAAGGCGCCGTGGGCGAGGCTGTGCAGCAGCGCCGCCATGCCGTCGCGCTGCAGACCGGCGGCCCGGTCGTCCTGCGTGGGGTTCGGGCCGAGGCTGTGCGGGGTCGAGTTGATCAGCCCGAAGACGGCGTGCACGGCGGCCCGGGCGACCGGCTCGGCCACGGGCTCGGCCAGCGCCGGGTAGGCCCGCCGGACGGCGTCCACCCAGAGTTCGAGGTAGCCGCGCTGGAGCCGGCGGACCGTGCGGCGGTCCTCCTCCTTGAGGTTCAGCAGCTCGCGGTCGTGCAGCGTGATCAGGTCGCGGTCGTCGAGGGCGAACTCGACGTGGCCGCCGATCAGCGCGTCCAGCGCCTCGGCCGCACCGTCACCGCTGCCCGCCCGGCGGCGGCCCTCCTCCAGCAGGCGCTCGCTGATCCCGATCAGCAGGTCGGCGAGCATCGCGTCCTTGCCGGCGAAGTGCCGGTAGAGGCCCGGCCCGCTGATGCCCACGGCCTTGCCGATCTCGTCGACGCCGACGCCGAGGAAGCCGCGGGCGGCGAACAGGCGGGCGGCCTCCTTGCGGATCTGGTCACGGCGTGGGAGCGCGGAGGCGGCGGGGACGTTCGGCATGCTGCCCATCGTAGACAGTCGGGTTATCGCCCGTTAACCTGGGCGGCACGAGTTAACGCTCATTAACGTTGGGGGTCGCGGGCTCACCCGGCTCTGCCACCCACCTGGTGCCGAGGGCAAGGGAGCTCTTGGAAATGGTCATCTCCACCGTCGGCGTACCCACCGGCGTCAACGGCAGCACGCCCGGCGCGGGCGTCTCCGGCCCGGGCGGCGCGGCCGCCGGGTCCGTCGCGCCGGGGGCCGCGGCTCCCGCGCCCCGGCTCGGCACCACCGTCGACCCGGGCTCCGAGGCCTACCGCGCGAACGCCGAAGCCCACCGGGCCCTGGTCGCCGAGCTGCGCCAGAAGCTCGGCACGGCCGCGCTCGGCGGCGGGGCCAAGGCCCGGGCCCGCCACACCTCCCGGGGCAAGCTGCTCCCGCGCGACCGCGTCGACACCCTGCTCGACCCGGCGTCCCCCTTCCTCGAGCTGGCCCCGCTCGCGGCCGACGGGATGTACGACGGCGCCGCTCCGGCGGCGGGCGTCATCGCGGGCATCGGCCGGGTCGCCGGCCGCGAGGTGGTCGTCGTCGCCAACGACGCCACCGTCAAGGGCGGCACGTACTACCCGATGACGGTGAAGAAGCACCTGCGCGCCCAGGAGGTGGCGCTGGAGAACCGCCTGCCCTGCATCTACCTGGTGGACTCCGGCGGCGCCTTCCTTCCGATGCAGGACGAGGTCTTCCCCGACCGCGACCACTTCGGCCGGATCTTCTACAACCAGGCCCGGCTCTCCGCCGCGGGCATCCCGCAGATCGCCGCCGTGCTCGGCTCGTGCACCGCGGGCGGCGCGTACGTCCCGGCGATGAGCGACCAGGCCGTCATCGTCCGCAACCAGGGCACGATCTTCCTCGGCGGACCGCCGCTGGTGAAGGCCGCCACCGGCGAGGTGGTCACCGCCGAGGAGCTGGGCGGCGGCGAGCTCCACTCCCGGACCTCCGGGGTCACCGACCACCTGGCCGAGGACGACGCCCACGCGCTCTCCATCGTCCGCACCATCGTGGCCGGGCTCGGCCCGCGCCCGGCCAGGCCGTGGCCGCTCGAACCGGCCGAGCCGCCCGCCGTCGACCCGGCCGGCCTCTACGGGGCCGTCCCGGTCGACCCGCGCACCCCGTACGACGTGCGCGAGGTGATCGCCCGGCTGGTCGACGGCAGCCGCTTCGCCGAGTTCAAGGCCGACTACGGCGCGACCCTGGTGACCGGCTTCGCCCGGATCCACGGCCACCCGGTCGGCATCGTCGCCAACAACGGCGTGCTCTTCTCCGAGTCCGCCGTCAAGGGCGCGCACTTCATCGAGCTGTGCGACCAGCGGGGCATCCCCCTCCTCTTCCTGCAGAACATCACCGGGTTCATGGTCGGCCGGCAGTACGAGGCCGGCGGCATCGCCAAGCACGGCGCCAAGATGGTCAACGCCGTCGCCTGCACCCGCGTCCCGAAGCTGACCGTGGTGATCGGCGGCTCGTACGGGGCCGGCAACTACTCGATGTGCGGCCGCGCCTACTCGCCCCGCTTCCTCTGGATGTGGCCGGGCGCCAAGATCTCCGTCATGGGCGGCGAGCAGGCCGCGTCCGTCCTGGCCACCGTCCGCCGCGACCAGCTCGAGGCGCACAGCGAGGAGTGGCCGGCCGCCGCCGAGGAGGAGTTCAAGCGCCCGGTCCGCGAGCAGTACGAGCGCCAGGGCAGCGCGTACTACGCCACCGCCCGGCTCTGGGACGACGGCGTGATCGACCCGATGGACACCCGCACCGTCGTCGGACTCGCCCTCACCGCCTGCGCCAACGCCCCGCTCCCGGCACCCGGCCCGTACGGCGTCTTCCGGATGTGACCCGCACCGGGGCCGGCCCCGCCCGGCCCCGGCCGTCCGGCCGCCCCCTCCCCACCACCTCCTTCGTACGGCCCCCTCGACCCGGAGGAACGCCTCCCATGTTCGACACAGTTCTGGTCGCCAACCGCGGCGAGATCGCCCTCCGGGTGATCCGCACCCTGCGGCGGCTCGGCGTGCGCTCCGTCGCCGTGTTCAGCGACGCCGACGCCGACGCGCCCCACGTCCGCGAGGCCGACACCGCGGTCCGGCTCGGACCGGCCGACCGCAGCGACAGCTCGGCCGCCGAGACCTACCTGCGGACCGACCAGATCCTCGACGCCGCCCGCCGCACCGGCGCCCAGGCCGTCCACCCCGGCTACGGCTTCCTCGCCGAGAACGCCGCCTTCGCCCGCGCCTGCGCCGACGCCGGTCTGGTCTTCATCGGACCTCCTCCCGCCGCGGTCGAGCTGATGGGTGACAAGATCAACGCCAAGGAGGCCGTCCGCGCCGCCGGCGTCCCGGTGGTCCCGGGCAGCCAGGCGACCGCGCCGACCGACGAGGAGCTCGTCGCGGCCGCCGCCGAGATCGGGTACCCGGTCCTGCTCAAGCCGTCCGCCGGCGGCGGTGGCAAGGGCATGCGCCTGGTCCGCGACCCGGCCGAGCTGCCCACCGAGATCGCCGCCGCCCGGCGGGTCGCCCGCACCGCCTTCGGCGACGACACCCTGCTGCTGGAGCGCTGGGTCGACCGGCCCCGCCACATCGAGGTGCAGGTGCTTGCCGACGCCCACGGCACCACCGTCCACCTCGGCGAGCGCGAGTGCAGCCTGCAGCGCCGCCACCAGAAACTGATCGAAGAGGCACCCTCCGTCCTGCTCAACGCCGAGACCCGGGCCGCGATGGGCGCCGCGGCCGTGCGCGCCGCGGAGTCCTGCGGCTACACCGGGGCCGGCACCGTGGAGTTCATCGTCCCCGGCCTCGACCCGGACTCCCCCGCCCCCGCCGAGGGGGTGCGGGACTTCTTCTTCATGGAGATGAACACCCGCCTCCAGGTGGAACACCCCGTCACCGAACTCGCCGTCGCCGTCACCGCCCCGCTCGCGGGAGCAGCGGCGGCCCCGGCCCAGCCCCGGCGACTGGACCTGGTCGAGTGGCAGGTCCGGATCGCCGCCGGCGAGAGCCTGCCCTTCGCCCAGCCGGACATCTCCTTCCTGGGCCACGCCATCGAGGCCCGCATCTGCGCCGAGGACCCGGAACGGGACTTCCTGCCCACCGGCGGGCGCATCCTGGTACTCGACGAGCCGCAGGGCGAAGGCATCCGGGTGGACTCCGGCGTCACCGCCGGCTCCGTCATCACCAGCGCCTACGACCCCATGCTCGCCAAGGTCATCGCCTACGGGCCCGACCGCCCGACCGCGCTGCGCCGCCTCCGCGCCGCGCTGGCCGACACCCGGATCCTCGGCGTGACCACCAACACCGGCTTCCTGCGGCGACTGCTCGCACACCCCGAGGTCACCGCCGGCCGCCTCGACACCGGTCTGGTGGAGCAGACGGCCCGGCAGCAGCCCGCACTGCTGGCCTCCGCCTACTCCCCGGCCCGGACCACCGACACCACCTCCGCCTCTCCTTCCACCGCTGATTCCGCCGGTTCCGCGGAGCCCGCGGGCTCCGCCGACGCACCGTCGCCGGCGCACCTCCTCTACTACGCGGCCGCACTCGCGCGGCACCTGGACCTCGCCCCCGCCGCCGACGGCGGCGGCTGGACCGACCCCTTCTCCCTTCCGTCGGGCTGGCGCCTCGGGGGCGACGCCGCCTGGACCACCCACCGCCTCCGCGCCTCCGGCCAGGAACCGGTGGCGGTGAGCGTCCGTCCGATCACCGGGAGCAACGTAGCGGAGCCCACTGACAACCGGCCGGGCGTCACCTCCGAGATGGAGGTCCGGCTCGGCGACGGGCCGGTCCACCGCGCCCGCGCCGTGCGCACCGGCGACCGCCTGCACGTCACCGCGGCCGGCCTGCAGACCACCTTCGCCCTGGCCGCCGACGACGCCCCCAACCCGGCGGGTGGGCCGGTCACCTGGCTCGGCGTGGACGGCGACGCCTGGCCGCTGCACGCCCACGACCCGGTCGGCGAGAGCGCCGCCGCCGGCGCCGCCCACCACGGCGCGCTCACCGCCCCGATGCCGGGCACCGTCACCGTCGTGAAGACGGCGGCCGGCGAGCAGGTCCGCCGGGGCCAACCGCTGCTCGTCCTGGAGGCCATGAAGATGGAACACGTGATCGCCGCCCCGCACGACGGCACGGTGACCGAGCTGCGGGCCACCGCCGGCGCCACCGTCGCCATGGAGGAGCTGCTGGTCGTGGTCGCCCCGGACGAGGACGGCCCCGCCCAGCGGGCGGACGACCCGGGCGCCGGCGCGGTCGCGGACGGAGTGGCGTCGTGACCGCCGCCACGCCCTCCCCCGTGCACGAGCCCGACGCGCTCGACCTCGGCCTGCCCGACCCCGTCCGCGACCCGGGCCTGCCCGAGCAGGTGCGGATCCACGAGGTCGGCCCGCGCGACGGGCTGCAGAACGAGAGCGGCCTCGTCCCCGTCGAGGTCAAGGCCGAGTTCATCGCCCGGCTCGCGGCCGCCGGCCTGGGCACCGTGGAGGCGACCAGCTTCGTCCACCCGAAGTGGGTGCCCCAGCTCGCCGACGCCGAGGAGCTGGTACCCCGGCTCGCCGACCTGCCGGCCCGCCACCCCGGGCTGCGGCTCCCGGTGCTGGTGCCCAACGAGCGCGGCCTCGACCGGGCGCTCGCCCACCGCGCCGCCGACATCGCGGTGTTCGCGAGCGCCACCGAGACCTTCGCCCGGCGCAACCTCAACCGCTCGGCGGACGAGGCGATGGCGATGTTCCGGCCGGTCGTGGCCCGCGCGGCGGAGGCCGGGATCCGGGTCCGCGGCTACCTCTCGATGTGCTTCGGCGACCCGTGGGAGGGCCCGGTCCCGATCGACCAGGTCGTCGGCTTCGGGGTCCGGCTGCTGGAGATGGGCTGCTCCGAGCTCAGCCTCGGCGACACCATCGGCGTGGCCACCCCCGGCCAGGTCACCGCCCTGCTGGACGGCTTCGCCCGGGCGGGCGTCCCGACCGAGCGGCTCGCGGTGCACTTCCACGACACCTACGGCCAGGCGCTCAGCAACACCCTGGCCGCGTTGCGCGCCGGCGTCACCACGGTCGACGCCTCCGCGGGCGGCCTGGGCGGCTGCCCGTACGCCAAGAGCGCCACCGGGAACCTGGCCACCGAGGACCTGGTCTGGATGCTGCACGGCCTCGGCATCCGGACCGGGGTCGACCTCCGTGCCCTGGTCGCGACCAGCGGCTGGATGGCGCAGCGGCTCGGCCGGCCGAGCCCCTCCCGCACCGTCCAGGCCCTGCTCGGCGCGGCCCCGGCCTGACCGGCGCCCGGCCGCCGGGCGTCCCCGCGGACGCCCGGCGCCGCCGCCCCGCACGGACCCGCGGCGCCCGGCCGGAGCCACGTCCGACCGGCGCCGACACCACACCGACGGTACCGACCGTCACTCTCAACAGACCGCGCTCCCGTCACGCCCCACACCGTCGGGCGGACGCGCGGTCGCCCCGCTCACGCCCGCGGCCACCCCGCCGGGGCCACAGGAGGATTCCCATGCTCGACCACCGGCTGAACAGCGAGTACGAGGAACTGCGGCGCACCGTCGCCGAGTTCGCCCAGGACGTGGTCGCGCCGAAGATCGGCGAGTTCTACGAGCAGGGCGAGTTCCCCTACGAGATCGTGCGGGAGATGGGGCGGATGGGCCTCTTCGGCCTGCCCTTCCCGGAGGAGTACGGCGGCATGGGCGGCGACTACTTCGCCCTCTGCCTCGCCCTGGAGGAGCTCGCCCGCGTCGACTCCTCGGTCGCGATCACCCTGGAGGCCGCGGTCTCGCTCGGTGCGATGCCCGTCTACCGCTTCGGCACGGAGGAGCAGAAGCGCGAGTGGCTGCCGCGGCTCACCTCCGGCGAACTGCTCGGCGCGTTCGGTCTGACCGAGCCCGAGGGCGGCTCCGACGCCGGCGCGACCCGCACCACGGCGCGGTACGACGAGGCCACCGACGAGTGGGTCATCAACGGCACCAAGTGCTTCATCACCAACTCGGGCACCGAGATCACCGGTCTGGTCACCGTCACCGCCCTCACCGAACCGATCGCTCGTTCGAGTGAAGAAGGCGAATTCTCCTCGCCGCAGCGCGAAATCTCGTCCATCATCGTGCCCACCGGGACCCCGGGCTTCCAGGTCTCGAAGAAGTACTCGAAGGTCGGGTGGAACGCCTCCGACACCCGCGAACTGTCCTTCACCGACTGCCGCGTCCCGGCGGCCAACCTGCTGGGCGAGCGCGGCCGCGGCTACGCCCAGTTCCTGCGGATCCTCGACGAGGGCCGCATCGCCATCGCCGCCCTGGGCACCGGCCTCGCCCAGGGGTGCGTCGACCAGTCCGTCAGCTACGCCGGTACCCGCCGCGCCTTCGGCCGGCCGATCGGCGCCAACCAGGCCATCCAGTTCAAGCTCGCCGACATGGAGATGCGCGCGCACGTCTCCCGCCTGGCCTGGCGGGACGCCGCCTCCCGGCTGCTGCACGCCGAGCCGTTCAAGAAGGAGGCCGCGATCGCGAAGCTGTACTCGTCCGAGGCCGCCGTCGACAACGCCCGTGAGGCGACCCAGATCCACGGCGGGTACGGCTTCATGAACGAGTTCCCGGTGGCGCGCTTCTGGCGCGACTGCAAGATCCTCGAAATCGGGGAGGGCACCTCGGAGGTCCAGCGCATGCTCATCGCCCGTGAGCTCGGCGTCGTCTGAGGCGCACCCGACCCTTCACGGAAGCACGCCCGTCCGCGGGCCCTCCCGCACACCGCTCCGCCGCGGCCGGTGCGTTCGGAGGCCTGCGGACGGGCCCGGACGGACCCGACGGCGGCAGCACGCCGCCGTGACGGAACGTCAGGGAATCACGATCACCGGGCGGTTGGCGCGGCGGGCCAGCCGGCCGGAGACCGATCCGAAGATCTTGCCGAGCAGGCCGTGCGTGCTGCCGACCACGATGGCGTCGGCGGCGTACTCGCGGCCGACCTCCTCGATCTCGTGGCAGATGTCGCCGCCCCGCTCGACCAGGATCCAGGGGACTCCGGCGAGGAAGTCCGCACAGGCGAGCTCCAGGCCGAGGACCTCGGTCCGGTGGTCGGGGAGGTCCACGAAGACCGGGGGCTCGCACCCCGCCCAGACGGTCGCGGGCAGGCGGTTGGCGACGTGCACGATCACCAGGCCGCACTGCGAGCGACGCGCCATGCCCACCGCGTAGGCGAGGGCGCGCTCGCTGGACAGGGAGCCGTCGAAACCGACTACCACACCGTGCTGGAACGCCGGGTCGCAGGCACGGGCGGCCGCCTCCTGCGCGATCGGCTCGCCGGTTCCACCGGTCACGCCGGGCACGCCGGGCACGCCCGGACGCTCGGCGCCCGGCCCCAGGCGGCCACTCACGGCCGGCTCCGCAGACTCGGACCGGTGCTGGTCCCGCCGGTGCCGGGAGCCGGGGCGGCTCCGGCGCGCGATGTCGCGCAGGACCCGGGAGAGGGCGCCGGCGCCCAGCGCAGCAGGCGGGACCTCGACGCCGTCCGCGCTCCGGCGCCCCTCTCCCCCGGCCGACGCGCCACCGACACGGGACGCACCCGGTTCCACCGGTCGGGAGGACTCAAAACCAGCCATGGCTCAAGGCTCTTCGCAGGAGATGGGCCGACAGGAGAGGACAACGCTGCCCAGGCAGCAGGGCCGCCCACGGGACGACGTCGGTCTGCGCCGAGCACCACCGTTTGTGACCTATTCCTTTCAGAGTACGACGGGCGAAAGGCTCAGCCCAGCTGCGGAGCCCCGGATCACCCTTGTTCCCGCGAACGGAGGATGCGCCCGCCGACGGCGGTGCGCCCGTCGTGTGCGCGGTCGCGCCCCCTCTGGCGAAGGAGGTTCTCTGGAGCTTGACTGAGCGGACCGGGCGGCGCAACAGGCCCCCCGGACACCGTGACCGGACTGTCATTGATCGACGACGATCCGTTGCCGCCCGTCACCGCGCGCTGCCGCCGGCGGTCCGACCGGAACCGCGTGAGCTGTCCGATCCCCCGGACCGGCCGCCGGGGTGCCCGAGGTCTGGAGCCGCTACGGTTTCAGCCATTTCATGCCGGTTCGCGACGGCCTCTGGCATTTGCCAGATGCATACCCGCGCCCGCTGGCACCATGCTCGGCATGCCCCTGCTCCTGCTCGACCTCGACAACACGCTGCTCCCCAGGGATGCCGCTTTCCGGGCCTGGGCTCAGGATCTTCTGGCCGAACGAAACCTGCCGCCGGGCGACGTCGACTGGTTCGTCACCATCGACGGCGGCGGCTACGTGCCGCGCAGCACCGTACTGTCCGCCGTGCGGCGCCGCTACGGATTGGACGACTCCTTCGAATTCCTGCTGGCGCACTACCGGCGCGGCATCAACTCCCACATCCACTGCCCGCCTCGGCACGTGGATGCACTGCGGGCGGCGCGCGAGGCGGGCTGGACGCTCGGCATCGTCAGCAACGGCGGCACGCGGCCCCAGCTGGAGAAGATCCGCCGGACCGGCCTCGGCCCGCTCGTCGACGGTTGGGTGATCTCGGAGGAGGCGGACTGCGTCAAACCCGACCCGCTGATCTTCGAGATCGCCGCCCAGCGGTGCGGCATCGCACCGACCGGCGACTGGACGGCGGAGACCTGGATGATCGGCGACCACGCCCCCGCCGACATCGCGGGGGCGGAGCTCACGGGGCTCCGCAGCGTCTGGCTGCACCACGGCCGTCCCTGGGCCGAGCCCGGCTACCGGCCGACGCTGAAGGCGGCCGGGCTGCCGGAGGCGATCGGGCAGGTGCTGTCCGCGCGCGGCGCGCCGGGTCTCCGGCCCGGGATCCGGGCCGGCGGTGCCGCCCGGCGCCGCCCCGCGGCCGCGGCTCCGGGCCTTCTCCCGGAGCGCACCCGCGCGGTGACGGCGCGGCCCGGCTCGCGGGCCGGCGCACAGCTTCCGATATCCGCCCCGGACGGGGTGCATGCGCCCATTGCCGGGAGCACGGTGCGGAACGGACGCGCGGCCTCGACGGCGGAGATCGCTGTCCGAAACCTGTCCGGCGGATTTGCCGCGGCCGGCGGCGCTCGCCCCACGGATGTCGCGGGCCTGCCGGCCCCGGCGGGGTGCACCACGGCGGCCTCCTCCACCACGGCGGTCTCTTCCCCCACGGTTGCCCTGACCGGCACGGTGGCCCTGACGGGCGCAGTCGGCCTGGCGGTCGCGACGGGCCTGCCGTCCGTCCCGGCGGAACCGCGGACGGGCACGGGCCTGCCGGGCGGCGGGCGCCGCACCGCCGAGGGCCCGGCGGGCGAACGCCCGGCTCGGACGCTGTTCGCGACTCCGGCCGCCCGGTTCGGCCCGCGGCCGGCCCTGGCCGTTCCGCCGGGCGCGGGCGAGGCCACCGCCCGGGCAGCGGCCGTCCGGCCCTGAGGCAAGCCGCACCGGATGCCCGCCCGGGCATCGGCCGAGGCCGGAACCACCGCCCCTCCGGCGGTCCCCTACCGTCCACGGCCGGCGGTCGGGACCGGCCGGACGGGGGCGAACGGCCGGGGCCGAGCGGCCTGGACGAACGGTCGGGGCCGGCCGGACGGCCGCCCCGGCGCCCCGACCCGGCCCGGCCCGGCCCGGCCCGGCCCGGCCGACGAAACGACCGCCCCCGGTCCGCTACTCGGCCACAGGCGCGAGCGGGGTCCACCAATGCGTGCGGCCCTGCTCCGTGAAACCGAGCTTCCGGTAGAGCGGCTCGCCGAGCATGGTGGCGACCAGGGTCGCCGGACGGTCCGGGTGGGCACCGGCCAGCGCGGTCTCCAGGACGGCGCGGCCCACGCCCCGGGAGCGGTGGTCGGGGAGCGTCGCGACCCAGTAGACCCCGGTGGCCCGGCCGTCGTCGTAGGTCAGGCAGGCGCCCGCCGGCGCACCGTCGACCCGGCCGAGCCAGGCCCTGAGGCCCGGTTCCTCCAGCAGCGCCTCCGGCAGCATCCCCCCGCGCGTCCAGGGCCGCCGGGCCTCGATCGGGAAGCCGTCGACCACGGCGTGCTCCACCTCGGCGAAGCCGTCCGCGTCCAGCACCTCATCGACCGTCAGGGACCAGCCGCCGCCGGAGGACGCTCCGGAGCCGGCCGCCCCCGCTCCGGCTCCCGATCGGTCCGATGACCGGTCGTCAGGTCCCGGAACGGCCGCCTGCTCGCCGAACCGCGGGTTCTCCAGCGGGCCCGGCTCGCGGGTCATCACGGCCATCGCAAGGCCGTGGCCGAGTCCGTGGCGGGTCATGTCCAGGATCCCGTACGGGTCCTCCACCGTCACGGCGATGCTGCCCCACTCCCGGATGAGGCCCGCCACGTCGTCCTCCAGTGCGGCGATGTCGCCACCGGGGCGGGTCACCACTATGCGGTGGGCGTCCTCCGGGGTGCGGGCGCAGCGGACCGCGGTGAAGCGGGGATCGACGAGCCGCTGCCAACCATGGGCGCGGGCTTGGGCGAGCCAGAATTCGGCAGCGTTGTCGGTGGCCTGTTCGAGCCGGCTGATGGTCTTCACGGTCGGACGCTAGCGCGGGGCGGCAGACCGCCGCTCACCCGCCCCGGCACTGGCCGGATGAAGCCAGGGAGGCGCACGCTTCGCCGTCTGTGCGCCGTCATGTGCACCGTCGATTTTCGGCCAATCTCGCGCGGCTCCCCCGGCTTTGGGCAAAGCCGCAGCCCAGACCCGCCGACCGGGCGCGCGGGAACCTGACGCCCCAGGACCCGTCCCGCCACAACCAGCCACCCTTGCACAGGCCCCCTTCCCAGAAGGGTCGACGGGTGCCACGCTTCGTGATCGAATGCATCACGCCAAATTGCCATGTCGACATAGCGTCGGATGGTGAACTTGTCACAACGGCAACGGTCCACCCGATAGATTCGATCTTGGCTAGCAGTGCCGCACCACCACACCACACCACCGAGGGGGCTTGAGCGCCTTGAGCAGGGTGAGCAGGAGCGACGCGGGTCCTGACAGCGGCCAGCCGGTGGCCGGCATCGCGGGTCGTTCCGCGAGAGCCGCCGCCTCCGCCGCTGCCAACACCCGCCTCTCCGGCAGCTCCACCGCCGCCCCGTACCCCTCGTACAGCTCTGCGGCCGCTCCGGCTCCGTCCGCCCCGAGCGCCTCCTCGTCGGCGGCAGCGGGCTTGTCGGCCTACTCGGCGGCAGCGGAGCATGGTGGACGAACCGTCAGCCGATTTCCCGTCAATCAGATTGCGCCGCAGGGTGCGGCGGCGGCCGGCCCTACCGGCCCGTCGATTCCCGGCCATGGCGCCGCGATGCACGCAGGCGGACAGCACACCGGTCAGCACGGCCAGACGTACGGCGGACCGTTGCACGGCGGTCAGGGGCAGCCGTACGGGCAGTCCCTCGCCCAGCCGGCGGGGGACGGGGCGTTCCCGGCGTTCCCCGGCGGCCCGGCGGCGCCCGCCCCCACCGGCGGTCTCCCCGCCGGAGCGGTGAGCCAGGGCAGCACCGCCGGAGCCAACGGCCACGGCGCGATCGGCCACGTCCCGGCCTCCCACGGCGCGACCGGCCACACCCCGGGCGGCCACGGCGTCACCGGCCACGGCGCGAACGGCACCTCCGCGCCCGTGATGGTCACGGCGCCCCGGAAGCTGTCCGGCCGGCGCCGACGGGAGACCGTCGCGGTGCTGATCTTCGGCGGTGCACCGATCTTCGAGAGCTCGATCCCGCTCTCCGTCTTCGGCGTCGACCGCCAGGACGCCGGGGTTCCGCGCTACCGCCTGCTGGTCTGCGCCGGGGAGGAGGGGCCGCTCGCCACCACCGGCGGACTCACGCTCTCCGCGCCGTACGGGCTGGAGGCGCTGGCCCGGGCGGGGACGATCGTGGTCCCGGCCTGGCGCTCGATCTCCCAGCCGCCCCCGGTCGAGGCGATCACCGCGCTGCGCAAGGCCCACCACGAGGGCGCGCGGATCATCGGCCTCTGCACCGGTGCGTTCGTCCTCGCGGCCGCCGGTCTGCTGGACGGGCGCCCGGCCACCACGCACTGGATGTACGCGCCGACCCTCGCCAAGCGCTACCCGCGGGTCCACGTCGACCCGCGCGAGCTCTTCGTCGACGACGGTGACGTGCTGACCTCGGCCGGCACGGCCGCCGGCATCGACCTCTGCCTGCACGTGGTGCGCAGCGACCACGGCGCCGAGGCGGCCAACGCGCTGGCCCGCCGGCTGGTGGTGCCGAGCAGGCGCAGCGGCGGCGGACAGGCCCAGTACATCGATCAGTCTTTACCGGAGGAGATCGGCAACGACCCGCTGGCCGAGGTGGTCACCTGGGCGCTGGAGAACCTCAACCAGCAGTTCGACGTCGAGGTGCTGGCGGCCCGCGCCTACATGAGCCGCCGCACGTTCGACCGGCGGTTCCGCACGCTGACCGGCAGTGCCCCGCTGCAGTGGTTGATCACCCAGCGGGTGCTCCAGGCGCAGCGGCTGCTGGAGACCTCGGAGCTGTCGGTGGACGACGTCGCGCGCCGCTGCGGCTTCCGGTCGCCGGTCGCGCTGCGCGGGCACTTCCGGCGCCAGCTCGGGGTCTCGCCCGCCGCCTACCGGACCAGCTACCGGGCCCGGCGGCCCGGCACGGCCGCGCCCGCCCCGGTTCCGGCGCACGCGGGCGAGCTCCGGCCGGTGGGCGCCGCCGCGCAGACGGCCGGCGCGCACGCGGCCGCTGCGGCGGCCGCCGCGGCGAGCGGGGCACTGCTCGGGCAGCACGGGCAGGCGGCCGGGGCCGCGTTCCCGGCGGCCGGTGGTTCCGCGCACCAGGGGCAGCACGGGCACCAGGGGCAGCACGGCCACCAGCAGGGGCAGCCGGTGGCGCAGGGGTTCCACGCCCGCGCCGCGCAGCCGTACCCGCACCAGCAGCACCCCGGACAGCCGGGGGCCGGGCGCGGTCCGGTCCGGTCGCCGCTGGTCCCGCCGCAGACCGGTCCGGGGGCGGGACGTCCGGCGCGGACGGCGGAGCACGCCGCCGCGGAGGACGGCCACCCCCAGCCCGGTGCGCGAGGCCAGGGCCAGGGGCACCGCGCCGTGGCCGATCAGGCGACGGACGACCCCGGCCCGGCCGGCGGGAGCGGCGTGGCCGGCGTCGGACCGGGTGGCGGCGGCCGCGGGCACGGTGCGCCTGCCGGTCGGGTGCCGGCTCCGGCGACCGGTACGGCGGAGGGCCGGGCCCGGCAGGCCCGGGCTCCCCAGGCCCGTCCGCAGGGCGGGCGGGCAGGGACGCCGGACCCGGGCCGCGAGGCCCGGGTCGCTCGGGACGCCCACCGGGTCGGCCAAGCCCATCAGGTCGGCCAGGCCGACCCGGGCCGCGAGGCGCAGGAGCCGGACGGCCACGGCGAGGGCGAGCGCGCCGCGGAGACCTGCGCCCCGGCGCCGCGCTCGACTCCTCCGGTGCCCGCGGCGCGTGATCGCGCCGTAGGGTGAGTGGCGTGAATGACCGTTTGGTATGGATCGACTGTGAAATGACAGGCCTCGACCTCGACCGGGACGCCCTGGTCGAGGTCGCTGCGCTGGTGACGGACTCGGAGCTGAACGTCCTCGGCGAGGGTGTCGACGTCATCATCCGCCCGCCCGCCGAGGCGCTTGCCAACATGCCCGAGGTGGTGCGCGCCATGCACACCTCCTCCGGCCTGCTCGACGAGCTGGAGAACGGCGTCACGCTCGCCGAGGCGGAGGCCCTCGTCCTCGCCTACGTCCGCGAGTACGCGCCGGAGGCCGGGCGGACGCCGCTCTGCGGCAACTCGGTGGCGACGGACCGCGGCTTCCTGGCCCGGGACATGCCGGCCCTGGAGGGGCACCTCCACTACCGGATCGTGGACGTCTCCTCGATCAAGGAGCTGGCCCGCCGCTGGTACCCGAGGGCGTACTACAACAGCCCGCAGAAGGGCGGGAACCACCGGGCGCTCGCCGACATCCGCGAGAGCATCGACGAACTGCGGTACTACCGCGAGGCGGTGTTCGTCCCCCAGCCCGGTCCGGACACCGACACCTCCCGGGCGATCGCCGAGAAGTACCAGGCCCCGACGTCGACGGACTGACCCGGCCTTCCCGGCCCGTTCCGGCGGCCCCGGTCGGGGCTTCCGGAACGGGCCGGACGGTGCCCACGGACGCCTGATCGAAACCCTGGCGCGAGCACCCTCTCGGATCCTGTAGAGTTCTTCCTGTCGGAACGGGAACGCGAGAGCGGGAACGGACCGGACAGATGGTGGGTGTAGCTCAGTTGGTAGAGCACCTGGTTGTGGTCCAGGTGGTCGCGGGTTCGAGTCCCGTCACTCACCCCAGAGCCTGAGGGCCGATCTCGGAGGAGATCGGCCCTCAGGCGTTTTCGCATGCCCGGGACTTCCGCACCCTGCGCCGGCCCGCCTTCCGGTACCGGAATCGGCCGGGAGGTGCCGCGGACCGCGTCCGCCGAGGTGGATCCGGGGTGTGAGATCTGTCGGCGGGTCTGCCGCTCGAAGCTACCGGCTAGTAACATGCCTGCCATGACGACACCTTCGATCGGCCAGCTGCTGGACTCGACCGTGCCGATGGCGCGCACCCTCAAGCTCGAGTACCTGGAGACCACGCCGGAGCGCGCCGTGCTGCGGCTGCCCGACCAGCCCGAGTACCACAACCACGTCGGCGGCCCGCACGCCGGCGCCATGTTCACCCTCGCCGAGTCCGCGAGCGGCTGCATCGTCCTGGGTGCCTTCGGCGACCAGCTCTCGCGCGCGGTGCCGCTCGCGGTCAGCGCCGAGATCGCGTACAAGAAGCTGGCCATGGGCGCCGTCACGGCGACGGCCGTGCTGGGCCGCCCGGCCGCGGACATCGTCGCCGAGCTGGACAAGGGCGAGCGCCCGGAGTTCCCGGTCACGGTCGAGATCACCCGTGCCGACGGGGCTGTGACCGGCGTCATGACCGTCATCTGGACCCTGCGCCCCAACTCCTGACCGCCACCGGGCGCGTCCGGGCCTCGGGCCGGCCCGGAGCGCGGTCGCGGCTCACGGCTCACGGCTCACGGCTCACGGCTCACGGCGATGACTGTCCGTGACGGTCGCCGTGACCTCACGGCCCGTCCGCTCGTTCTCGATTCACGTGCGAGCCAATCACGCGACCATGGCACCGGAACCCGTCCGACGCGGCGTCGGCCTCACGGGGCGTACGGACGCCAGGCGGCCGACCCGGGGACGGGCGGTCGCGGTCGGCGGGGCGCTCCTCGCCCAGGTGTGGTGGCTGGGCGCGCCCGGGGCGCTCGCCGCGACCGCCGAACCACTGCCCGAGCCGGTGAACCGCACCGTCGGCCGGGCCCTGGGCGGCGGCACTTCCGACGGAGGGTCAGCCGAGCGGCCCGCCGAGGGGGAACGCGAGAACGGACCGGGCGAGGGCTCGGGCGGCAGGGGCGAGGGCTCCGACCGCACGGGCCGCGGCCGGGGCGGGGCATCGGCCGAGGGGGAGCCTCGTTCCTCCGGCCGGGCCCCCGCCGGCGAGGGCGAACCGGGCTCGCCCGGGCTGCTCGGCGGACTCGCCACGGCCGCCGCCAGCCCCGGCTCCGGCCCGGCCGGAGCGCGGGTCGGCGACGTCCTCCAGGGCCGGATCCGGGCGGGCGGTCTGCCGCTTCCCGGGCAGCCGGCCGCCGTCCCGGACGCGTTCGCGATCGCCTCCGGCCTGCTCGGCGCCGTGCCCGTGCAGGCCCGCACCGCTCAGGCACGCGCCTCCCGTGACGGCGAGGGCGTGGAGTCGGCGGCGCCGTACGGCCGTTCCGGCGCCGCCGCGGGGCGGCCCGTGCCACCGCCCGCGGGGCCGCACGGCACGGCCGCCCCACCGTCCGTCACGGGCAGTGCCGACCGGCAGGGTCCGCCGGGCGGGCCGTCCGGGCCGGGCGGTACCGGCGTACCCGGCGCCGCCGTTGCGGAGCGTTCCGCACCGCACGGGAACCTCGCCGCCGTCGATCCGGCGGCGGTCGCCGCCGATCCGGTCGGACACGGCCTCGCGGGCACCGGGACGGCCGTCCTCGCCCCGATCGCGGCCGGGCTGCTGCTGACCGGAGCCGCGATGTGCAAGCACCGGGGGCTGCCCCGCGGCCACTGACGGCGGCCCGCGCCCGTTCGTTCAGACCCCCGTGCCCGCCGCGATCTCCAGCCCGAGCAGCGGCAGTTCGCGGCCCGGTACCGACTCCGACGCAGTGGTGCCGATCCGCGTGGCGCCCATGGCGAGGTAGAACGGCTCGGCATTCGGGTCGGCGTCGATGGTGAGGCGGCGGCTGCCCATTCACGACGGCCTGCCGCCCACGGCCGAGCGCGTTTCCGCACCGGCCCGCCACAGCGTCGGACCCAGCGCCGCGGAGGCGGTGCCGTCAGTGGAAGACGCCCGGGGGCGGAGCCGGCGAGGGGGCCGCGGTGGCGTCCGTGGCGGGAGCGGCGCCCGCGGCGAAGTCGGCCAGGGAGCGGCCGTGCTCCACCCGCCCGAGCGCGGCGTCCGAAGCCACCCTGCGGCCCAGCTCGGCCAGGGGGAGCGGCGTGTGCCCGGCGGCCAGGACGAGGTTGCCGAAGCGCTTGCCGCGCAGTACCGCCGGATCCGCCACCAGGCAGAGCTCGGGGAAGACCGCACCCAGGGTGGCGATCTGCGAGCGGGCGAACGGCAGGCCGGCGCCGTCGGCGATGTTCACCGCGTACCGGCCGCCGGGGGCCAGGGCCCGAGCGGCGAGCGTGGTGAACTCGACGGTCGTGCAGTGGGCCGGTACCCGGGCCCCGGAGAAGACGTCGGCGATCACCAGGTCGGCGCCGGCCTCGGGGGCCCGCTCCAGCACGCTGCGGGCGTCCGCGCCCCGCACCTTGATCTGCCAGCTCCGCTCCAGCGGGAGCTCGGCGCGCACCAGTTCGGTGAGCGCGGTGTCGATCTCGGCGACCTGCTGGCGGGAGCGCGGGCGGGTGGCCGCCACGTAGCGGGCCAGCGTCAGGGCGCCGCCGCCGAGGTGCAGGACGGTGAGCGGGCGACCGGGCGGGGCGGCCAGGTCGATCAGGTGGCCGAGCCGGCGCTGGTACTCGAATCCCAGGTGGGTCGGGTCGGCGAGGTCGACCATGGACTGCGGCGCGCCGTCGATCAGCAGCGACCAGGCGGCGGGGCGGTCGCGGTCGGGGCGGAGTTCGGCCAGTCCGGAATCGACGGGACGGGCGAGCGGGCCCTGGGCGTGCGTCCGGCCGCCGGGGCCGGTGGCCGCCGGCTGCGGGTCGGCCGCCGTTCGGGTTCGGTCCGTGCCCCGGCCGGCTCTGCTGCTGCGTCCCATACCGGCCATTATCGCCGCCGCGCGCGAGGGCTCCGCAGCTCAGCGGGGTCGAGGCGGCCGAGCGGTGGGGGGCGAGGTCTGCGGATGGGGCGGAAGGCGAGCGCGGGCGGAAGGCGGCCGCGGGATCGGAACGGGCCGCGGCTCGTTACGGCCGCGGGCTCAGAACGGGCCGAGGCCGCCGGCGGTGAGGGTGCAGGCGGCCTCGCAGAGCGCCGAGCGCAGGACCCAGGCGTCGGTGGGGCGGGCGCTGCAGTCGGCCCCGGCGGGCGGCATCACCCAGCGCGGGTCGGCGGCGGGCAGCAGCAGCGCTCCGGCAGTACAGGAGCTGCCCGGCAGGTGCCAGGTGGCGGACGTGCCGGCCGGGACGAAGAAGGAGAGGGTACTGCCGTTGCGGCTCTGCAGCACCACGCCGCAGGCCCGGCGCAGCCGCAGGATGTCGACCGCCTCCAGCCCGTGCCGCAGGGCGACGGTGACCGTGTCGTAGCCGGCGACGACCACACCGCCGGCGCCGGCGTCGTCCGCGCCGAGGCGCCGGAGCGGGGTACCGCCGCCGCACGGAGCGCGGCCGCCCGCCGCCGAGCCGCGGACCGGCCCGCGCTCGTCGGCCGGCTCGGGCAGCAGGGCGGGGGCGGCGTCGGCGAGCACGCCCCCGGCGACCAGGCGGTGGTACTGCGGTACTCCGGCGGCCATCACGGGCCCTCCTGTCACCTCGTCCGGTCGGAAGCACCGCCGCCCGGGGGCAGGGGGCGCCGCGGGGGAACGGCGGGGCGGGCGGCGGGTGGGGCTTCCACGTATCAGGACAACGCCCAGGATGCGGCCCAGGCCACGGGGCGCCTTACAGCAAGGCATGGCATTTCATGGCAGATCCCGGCAATCACGCCCGGTTCGCACCGAATTGTCACCACATCAGCCACAAACTCGCCGTAGTGCGTCGGTGACTCCGGGTACTGTCGGTGGCGAGCGTGACGGCCCGTCCCACCCCGGCCGGGCCTGTCCGCAGCCGTCCGCGTCCTTCCGCAGTCCGGCCCGCCACCCCGCACCAGCACCGAGCACGAGTACCGAGAGCACCGAGAGCACCGAGCACGACCACGGAGCGCACCATGGCAGCCACCCCACCGGCCGAGCCGAACCGCCCGTCACCCAACACCGTGATGCGCGCGCTGCGCGGCGACCGCTCACCGGGCGAGTTCGCCATGGCCGTGCGCCGGGCCGCCCGCGAGATCGGCGAGCACGTGTCCTGCGACGCCCGCTACGTCGGGCGGGTCGAGGCGGGCGAGATCCGCTGCCCCAACTACGCGTACGAGCGGGTCTTCCGGCACATGTGGCCGGACCGGTCGCTGACCGACCTCGGTTTCTCCCCCCGCACCGCCGTCCGCCGGCGCCCGGCGGACGGCACCGGAGCCGGAGCCGGAGCACCCGCGTCCCACCCCGCGTTCCCGCCCGTGCCCGCCCCCCGATCCCCGCTCTCCACCCAACTCCCGTACGCTGCCTCGCCGTACGCGGAAGCGCCCCCGCCGGACGGGCCCCGGCTGCCGAGGCCCGCGGCGCCGCCCGGGGGGACCGCCGGACCGCACCATTTCGACGAGGAGAACGACGACGTGCGTCGCCGTACGTTGCTGGCCGGCGGCTCCGCCGCGCTGGCCGCCGTGATCGGCCTCGACCGCCCGGTCGAGGCCGCCGCCACCCGCCCGGCCCCGGGCGCGGGCGCCGCCACGAGGGCGGCGGGCGGCTTCATCCCGGCCCAAGCGGGGCCCGGCGCGGGCCGGTTCGGCCCCCGGCCGGCGCTGTTCGAGCCCGGCGCCGCCTTCGTCCCCGGGCGACCGGGGCCGGTCCCGCCGCCGCGCAGGGTCGGCCCGGCCGAGGTGCTCGGCGTCGAGCAGGCCGTCCGGGACATCCGGCTGGCGGACGACGCGCACGGGGCCGACGCCCTGTTCGAGCGGGCCGGGCAGTCGCTGCGCACCGCGTACCTGCTGCTCAACGACGGCGAGTACGGCCCGGAGACCGAGCGCCGGCTCCAGGCCGGGGCCGGTGAACTGGCCATCTCGGTGGGATGGTTGGCGCACGACTCGAACCGGCTGGCGGAGGCCCGCTCGCTCTACGCCGAGGCGCTGGCGACCGCCCGGATGGCGGGCGACGCCGCCCTGGAGGCGCACGTCTTCTGCAACAGCGCCTTCCTGGCCCGGGACGCCGGCCGGCCGCGCGAGGCGCTGCGCGCCGCCCAGGCCGGGCAGGCCGCCGCCCGCGGCCTCGACTCCGACCGGTTGCTCGCCCTGCTGGCGATGCGCGAGGCCGGCGGCTGGGCGTTGCTGCAGGACCGCGCCGCCTGCGAACGGGCACTGTCCCGCGCGTACACGCTGTTCGACCGCGGCCCCTCCGAGGCCGACCCGGAGTGGATGTCCTTCTTCGGCGAGGCGGAGATCGCCGGGCTGCAGTCCCAGTGCTGGTCGGCCCTCGGCGACTGGGACCGGGCGAGCGAGCAGGCCGGGCTGGCCATAGCGCTCCAGGAGCCGCACTTCGTCCGCAACCGGGTCCTGTACACCGCCGAGTTGGCGCACGACCGGCTCGGCCGGGGGGACCTGGCCGGTGCGGCCCACCACGGCGAAGCCGCCGTCGCGCTGTTCGGCGAGGTCCGCTCGGCCCGGATCCGCAGCATGCTGGCGGACACCGCCGAGCGGCTGCGCGTGCACCGGAACGTCCCGGAGGTCGGCCGTTTCCTGGTCCAGTACGACCTGGCGGCCGCGGCCTGAGCCGGCGGCCGCCCGGAGTCGCGCGCACCCGCCGTCCCTCCCGGCGGACCCGCCGTCGGGGAGGGCGGGGCGGGTCAGTGCTTCAGGCCCTCCAGGTGGCTGAGGTCGTTCCAGACCTCCACCGCCGGGGCGCCGTACTCCCAGGAGAGCACGCAGAGCGCGGCCGTCCCGAGCTTGAAGCGCTGGGCGAACTCCGGCGGCAGGCCGAGCCAGCGGGCGGTGAGGATGCGCAGCAGGTGGCCGTGGGCGAAGAGCACCACGTCGCGGTCGGCGCAGTGCATCACGGTGGTGTCGGCCTCGGGCACACCGTGCTCGTCGTTGAGCTCGGCGAGGAAGGCGTCCACCCGGGCGGCCACGTCGGACAGCTTCTCGCCGCCGGGGACGCCGTCCCGCCAGATCAGCCAGCCCGGGTGGTCGGTGGCGCGGATGTCGGCGCCGGTCCGGCCCTCGTACTGGCCGTAGTCCCACTCCAGCAGCTCGGGACGGTCCACGGCGCGGTCGCCGAAACCAGCCAGGGCGCAGGTCTCCCTGGCGCGGTCCAGCGGGCTGGTGAGGACGACGGCGTCCGGCAGGCCGTTCCAGGGCGCCTTGGCCAGCCGGGCGCCGAGCGCCCGGGCCATCGCGCGGCCCTCCCCGGTCAGCGGGATGTCGGTTCGGCCGGTGTGGCGGCCGGTGGCCGACCACTCGGTCTCACCGTGGCGGACGAGAACGATTCGGGCGGGCATGGGGGGCTCCTCGCGGCGGGGCGGTGGCAACGGGCGGTCTCACCATTGAGCACCGGTACTCCATGATCCCCCACGCGCCGACCGGCCACGATTCCGGGACCCGGCCCCGGCGCCCCGCCGCGGAGCGCACCCCGGAACGGCCCGGAACCGGCGCGAAGGCCACGGGACGGACCCATTCCCGCGGCCGCCCGCGGGCGCCCGGCGAGGGGCACGCGCGCCCGGCCCGCCGTCGGATGCCCGCGGATGCCCGGCGAGGGGCACGCGCGCCCGGCCCGCCGTCGGATGCCCGGGGATGCCCGGAGATCGCCGCGAATCGCCGGGCCGGACCGGATTGTCGGACCCGGATGCGACACTGGGCCGCACCATGAACGTCTCGACGAACGTCCCGTCCAGCGGGCACTCTGAGCCGCTCGCCCAACGGCTCGCCGAGCTGCGCGGTCCGGCGCCGCAGCGCAGCCTGAACGCCCGCGCCCTCGCAGCGCTCGCCGCCAATCCGGGCTGCCACCGCCGCGCCGTGCTCGACGCCGCCGGCGTCGACAAGTCCGCCCTGGCCGCCCGGCTCGGCCGCCCCGCCCCGTTCGGGCAGTCTCCCTTCGCCATCGCACGCGGCGTGATCTTCGAGTCCCGGCTGAAGGAGGACGGCTACGCGGCGCTGCTGGAGCCGCTCCGGCGCCACCTCGGCCTCCCGGAGGAGGGCGGCTCCCGGCTGATCGTCCCCGATCTGCTGCGCCGCTCCGGCCCCGCCGTCCGGGCCGAGCGGACGGCGGCCGCGCTGGCCGAGGCCGCCGCCGACCCGTCGGCCTGGACGCTGCTGGACCACCCGCTGCTGCGGCTCACCGTGGCCGGCAGCACCGCGTACCTGGAGCCGGACGCCGTGGTGGTGCACGGCGGGCGGTGCACGGTGGTCGAGATCAAGTCCTTCCCGGTGCTGGACGGCAGCGCGGACCCGGCCAAGGTCGGCGCCGCCGCCCGCCAGGCCGCTGTCTACGTCCTGGCGCTGCAGGAGACGGCGGCCGCGCTGGCCGGCCGGGAGGTCGATCCGGACCCCTACACCGAGCAGCGGCTGCCGGGCAGTCCGTGGCCGAGCGTGCTGCTGGTCTGCCCCAAGGACTTCAGCAACCGGCCGACGGCGGTGCCGGTGGACGTCCGCCGGGAGCTGGCCACCACCCGCCGGCAGCTGAGCCGGATGACCGGCATCGGCCGGCTGCTGGAGTCGCTGCCGCCCGGAACCGGCTTCGACCTCGCGGCCGACGAGGACGGCACGCCCGCCCGGTCCACCGAGGAGCTGACCAGCTCCGTCGCCTCGGTGCCCGCCGCGTACAGCCCGGACTGCCTCTCCTCGTGCGAGCTGGGCTTCCACTGCCGCGCCCAGGCCCGGTGCGACGACCGGGTGGAGCAGCTCGGCCGTGGTGTGCGCGGCGAGCTGGGCAGCATCAGGACGGTGACGGCGGCGCTCGCCGCGGCCGGGTCCGCCGGTGCCGCCCGCCCCGCCCCCGGCGGCGACACCCCGGGCGGCGACACCCCGGGCGGCGACACCCCCGGCGGCGACACCCCGGGCGGCGACGGTGCCGACGCCGACACCTGGGCCGATGCCGACGAGGCCGCCGCCCGGCTGGCGTACGCCGCCGCGCTCCGCGCCGAGGCGCTGGGCCGCACCCCCGCGGCGGCCGTTCCCCCGGCCGCCGTTCCCCCGGCCGCCGTTCCCCCGGCCGCCGTTCCCCCGGCAGCGGCCGCCCCCGCGGCCGGGCCCGTCACGGCGGCGGTCGGCGCCGGGGCCGCCGTATGAGCCTGCTCGGCACCCTCGCCCGGCTGGAGGCCGTCCGCAGCGGCCGCGCGGAACCGCTGGCCACCGTCCGGCACCGCCACCTCTCCGACCGCCCGATGGTGCTCGTCCCGCTGACCGCGGCGGGCGAGGCGGGTGCGCCGCTGGCCGTCATGCTCGGCACCGACCGCTCCGCGCCCCGCCTGCACGTCGTCCCGCAGCCGCTCAACCGCACGCTCCGCTTCGACTTCCTGGCCGAGCTGGCCGCCGACCTGCTGCCGTACCTGGAGTCCTTCGGCGACGAGGTGGAGCAGATCGAGGGCTCCGAGAAGGATCCGGAGACCGGCGAGAAGACCCCGGTCCTGCGCGAGCTCTGCGCCGACGCGCCCCAGCTGATCGTGCCGAACAGCGGGGGCGTGCACCACCTCGCGCTCATCGGCCGCTCCACCAGGTTCCGCCGCACGGTCGAGGACGACGAGCCGGGCCCGTACCCGGCGCCGGCCCGGGTGCCGCTGCTCGGCCGCTGGCTGACCCACCTCACCGACCGGGCGCAGGTCCCCGGGTCCAGCATGCTGCTGCCGATGACCGGGCTGCTCGCCCGGCACTGGGCGACCGGGCAGAGCCACCTGGAGGACCAGCACCTGGCCGCCCGGCTGGCCTGGCACGCGCCGCCGCCCGGCCTCTCCGGTGCCGAGGCCGCCGAGCTCGCCGAGTCCGCCCGGGACGACCGCGGTCAACTGCTCCACCCGCCGGCCGGCCCGGCCACCGATCCGCGCTTCGACGAGCTGGTGCTCGGCCCGGCGATCACCCGCTACGACGCCGCCGTGGCGACCCTGCAGCAGCACGCCGACCGGCCGGACTCCGCCCCCGCCGCACAGGCCCGGGCGGCCGTCCGGACCGCCGTCGACCTGCTCCGCGCCGAGCTGGCGGAGGTCCTGCTGCCGACCTGGCACGACGTCTGGACCGGCCTGGACTTGCTGCGCACCCTGCCGCCCGCCGGACACCTGACGGAGCGCTGGACCGGCGACCGCTGGTCCTACACCGGCCACCGGGACCGGCTGGCCGCCGGCGAGCCGCCGCAGCCCCGGCAGGACGACGCCGTGACGGCGGCCCGGAAGCTGGCGCAGCGGGAGCGCGAGCAGGCCCGGCTGGACGTCCAGGAGGCGCTGGACGACCCGCTGGCGATGGCCGAGCACCGGCTGGCCGGCGAGGCGTTCGCGGGCGTGGTGACGGAGGTGGTGCCGGACTACGACACTTCGGGCCGCTCGCCCAAGCCGCGGCCGCTGGTGACGCTCCGCACCGCCGACCGGCCGCACGCCGACCTCGGGCGGGAGGCCCACCGGGTCTGGCGGTCCCCCCGACCGGACGGGGGAAGCCCGACCGCGCAGAAGGCGGTGATCGCGGGCGTCGACGCGGCCGCGGGCACCATCACGCTGCGGATGCTCTCCGGCATGGGGCGGAAGAAGGAGCCGGAGCCGGGCAGCCTGCCCGAGCCGGGCGAGACGGTCACCTTCACCCTGTTCGAGTTGACGGTCCGCCAGTCCGCCCCGCTGCCGGAGCCGGACGACACCCCGTGGACGCACGGCGGGCCGCCCGGCACCGGGACGCCGGCCGCCGCGCCGGCGGCGGGCCCGGCCGTCACCGCGTCGGCAGTGTTCGAGGAATGGGAGTGATCCGGCCAGTGAGCAGCGAACAGGGCCCCGGCGCCGCCGCGGCCCCGTCCCCGACCCCAAGCCCGTCCCCCGCGCAGGTCCCCTCCCCCGGCGCGGCCGCCGACGCCGCGGTGGCCCGCATCCTGGAGGCCACCGTCCGTCCGGCCCCCGGGGCGCCGCGCGGCGTGGTGGTGGACTCCCCGCCGGGGGCCGGCAAGTCGACGCTGGTGGTGCGCGCCGCCCGGGAGCTGGTCGAGTCCGGCGAGCGGCTGATGATCGTCGCCCAGACCAACGGACAGGTGGACGACCTGGTCGACCGGCTCGCCGAGAAGGCGCCGGAGTTGACGATCGGCCGGCTGCACGCCGCCGACTCCCGGCCTGGGCCCGAGGTGCTGCGGCACGCCAACGTCACGCCCTCGGACAAGGTCGCGGACCTCGCCGAGCTGGACGTGGTGATCTCGACCGCGGCGAAGTGGCAGTGGGTGAGGGCCGAGGCGCCGTGGCGGCACGCGATCGTCGACGAGGCGTACCAGATGCGCTCGGACGCGCTGCTCGCGGTGGCCCGGCTCTTCGAGCGCGCCCTGTTCGTCGGGGACCCGGGCCAGCTGGACCCGTTCACCGTGGTCGGCACCGAGCAGTGGGCCGGGCTGTCGTACGACCCGTCCAGCAGTGCGGTGGTGACGCTCCTCGCGCACAACCCGCAGATCCGGCCGCACCGGCTGCCGGTCTCCTGGCGGCTGCCGGCCAGCGCGGCACCGCTGATCTCGGACGCGTTCTACCCGTTCACGCCGTTCCGCTCCGGCACCGGCCCGGGGGAGCGGCGGCTCACCGCCTCGGTGCGGCCGGACGGCTCGGCGCTGGACGCGGCGATCGACCGGGCGGCCGACCACGGCTGGGCGCTGCTGGAGCTGCCGCCCCGGCACACCGTCCGGACCGATCCGCAGGCCGTGGCCGCGGTGGCCGCCACCGTCCGCCGTCTGCTGGAGCGCGGGCTGACGGCCCACTCCGAGCAGGGGTCGGCGCCGATCACCCCGGGGCGGATCGCGGTCGGCACCGCCCACCGGGACCAGGCGGCGGCCGTCCGGGCCGCGCTGGTCAGGGCCGGGGTGCCGGTCGATCCGAGTGCCGGAGCGGCCGTGACGGTGGACACCGCCAACCGGCTGCAGGGGCGGGAGTACGACGTCACGGTGGTGCTGCACCCGCTCTCCGGGCGGCCGGACGCGACCGCCTTCCACCTGGAGACGGGCCGGCTCTGCGTACTCGCCTCCCGGCACCGGCACGCCTGCATCGTGGTGGCCCGGGCGGGGATCGCCGAGCTGTTGGACGAACACCCGTCCACCGAGCCGGTCCAGTTGGGCGTCTCGGTCGCGTTCCCGGACGGCTGGGAGGCCAACCACCAGGTGCTGCAGCACCTCTCCGGGCACCGCGTCCGGCTGGGGTGACGCGTGCGGACCCGGCGCCGGCGGCTGCACGGCGCGCCACCGCCCGTCACCACGTGTCACGTCGGGCGGCGGCGCGGACGCCGTGGGCCGGGTTCGGCGAGCGGGGTACGCCCCGGGCGTACCCGGCGGGAATAGCGCCCCGATGCGCACCGTTCCGTTACCGGCCGCCCCCGCGAGACAATGGACGACGGCCACGACCGGGCGGCGGCGGCCCCTGGAGCCGTCGTCCGCCCCCACCGACCACCTGGAGGTGTCCGTCCATGCCCGACTCCCACGCCCAGGCGTCCGACCCGAGCGGTTCGACCGCGCCGGCCGGGGCGGGTGCAGGCGCCGGCGAGGCGCCCGCCCCGCGCCGGCGTCCCGCGCAGCTGCTGTTCGAGCCGCAGGCCGCCGAGCCGGAGCCGGAACGCTTCTTCGACCTGGAGTCGATCGAGGACCCGGCGGAGTTGCTGCGCCGTTCCACCGAGTTGGCCCTGGCCTTCCGCGCGGCGGCCGAACGGGCGACCGACTTCCAGGCGGTCGCGGCCGCGCAGCTGGCGGACACCCGCCGCTTCGACGCGCTCTCGGAGACCGAGATCGCGGAGCGGGCGGACTGGACCGCGGACTACGCGGTCAAGATGATCGAGTACGGCCGCGGGCTGCTCCAGCCGCGCCGCCACGACGACTGACCACCCCTCGTCCGGCCCCCTGCCCACCGGCGGCAGGCCTCGCCACTGGCATATGCGCGCTTGGCATATGCGCGGGGCAGGGTACGCCGTTCCCCCGCGCGCTGTCCGGCAAACCGCGCTTTCCCTCCCCGCCTCGCCCCGGACCCCGCAGGCTGCTGTCCGTGGACATCTGGACGTATCAGTCGGTGGAGTACGTCACCGTGGCCGGTGAGGCCTGGCTCGCCTCCGCCAGCGAGTACCCGCGCAGCATGCGCGCCCTGTGGGAGTCCCGCCCGTGGGCGCCCTCGGTGCTGCCCTGCGGGCGCGCCTTCGACGTGATCAGCATGCCGGCGCTGTTCGGCCGCCGGGTGCTGGACGAGCTGTGGACCTCCGGGCCCGGCTGCGGGCCGGTCGCGGTCTACCGGGGGCGCACCCTGTTGTTCGTCCAGCCCGGAACGGCGCCCCGGCTGCGCCGGCTGCTGGCCTGGGAGGAATGGGCCCGGGACGTCCCGCCACTGCTCTGCCACGGCCTGGGCGACGCGGTGACCGTCCCGCCGGTCCAGCGGATGGTGAACAGCCCGGACTCCCCCGGTCTGGGCTCCGGCCGGTGGATCGTGGCACCGGAGGAGCGGGACCCCTGGCTTCCGGGCGCCTCGGTGGTGCTCTGGGCCTGCGTCCGGGCCGCCCGCGAGCCGGCCGACCGGGCCGAGCCGGTGGCCGTGCCGTCCTGCTGAGCCGGACCGCGGACCCCGCCCGGGCCCGACCGGAAGCCGACCGGGACCGGCGCCGCGGAGCCCCGGGTATTCGATTTTGGCTGCGCCCCGGGCCACTGCTAGAGTCTTCTCTGTCAGCAGGCGCCGCTAGCTCAGTTGGTTAGAGCAGCTGACTCTTAATCAGCGGGTCCGGGGTTCGAGTCCCTGGCGGCGCACAGACAGCCGGAAGGCCCTTCGCGAGAGCGAAGGGCCTTCCGGCGTTCCCGGGCACCTCGTGCGGCACGTCGCACGGCACCTCGTACGGCACCTCGCACTGCAGCGGGCACGACCCGGGACCGACCGGGGCACGGCCCGCGGGAACCGCTCCGAGAGCGCCGGGGCGGGCCGCCGCCGGAGCGGACGGCCCGCGCCGGACGGACTCAGCGCCCGCGCAGCGCCCGGTACCGGGCGACCAGCTCCGCCGTGGAGCTGTCCAGCGCGTCGGCGCCCTCGCCGGTCAGCAGCACCGGCTCGATCCGCTTGGCGAGCACCTTGCCGAGCTCGACGCCCCACTGGTCGAAGGAGTCGATGTTCCAGATCGCACCCTGGACGAACACCTTGTGCTCGTACAGCGCGACCAGCTGGCCGAGCACCGACGGGGTCAGCTCGGCGGCCAGGATGGTGGTGGTCGGGTGGTTGCCCCGGAAGGTCTTGTGCGGCACCAGCTCGGCCGGCACGCCCTCCGCGGCGACCTCCTCCGGCGTCTTGCCGAACGCCAGCGCCTGGGTCTGGGCGAAGAAGTTGGCGAGCAGCAGGTCGTGCTGGGCGACCAGGACGGGCGGCAGGTCGGCGACCGGCTGGGCGAAGCCGATGAAGTCGGCCGGGACGACCTTGGTGCCCTGGTGCAGCAGCTGGTAGTAGGCGTGCTGGCCGTTGGTGCCCGGGGTGCCCCAGACCACCGGACCGGTCTGCCAGGTCACCGGGGTGCCGTCACGGGTCACCGACTTGCCGTTGGACTCCATGTCCAGCTGCTGGAGGTAGGCGGTGAACTTCGACAGGTAGTGCGAGTACGGCAGCACCGCGTGCGCCTGGGCGTCGAAGAACGCGCCGTACCAGACCCCGAGCAGGCCGAGCAGGAGCGGGACGTTCTGCTCCGGGGGCGCGGTGCGGAAGTGCTCGTCCACCAGGTGGAAGCCGTCCAGCATCTCGCGGAAGGCGTCCGGACCGATGGCGATCATCAGCGAGAGGCCGATCGCCGAGTCGTAGGAGTAGCGGCCGCCCACCCAGTCCCAGAACTCGAACATGTTGGCGGTGTCGATGCCGAAGTCGGCGACGCCCTCGGCGTTGGTGGAGAGCGCCACGAAGTGCTTGGCGACCGCCTCGTTGCCGGCGCCGAGGCCGCCGAGCAGCCAGTCACGGGCGGAGACCGCGTTGGTGATGGTCTCGATCGTGGTGAAGGTCTTGGAGGCGACGATGAACAGCGTCTCGGCCGGGTCGAGGTCGCGGACGGCCTCGTGCAGGTCGGCGCCGTCCACGTTGGAGACGAAGCGGACGTCGAGGTCGCGGGCGGTGTAGGAGCGCAGCACCTCGTAGGCCATGGCGGGACCGAGGTCGGAGCCGCCGATGCCGATGTTGACGACGGCGCGGATCCGCTTGCCCGTGTGGCCGCGCCACTCGCCGCCGCGTACCTGCTCGGCGAAGGCCGCCATCTTGTCGAGGACCGCGTGGACGGCCGGCACGACGTTCTCGCCGTCCACCTCGATCACGGCGCCGCGGGGGGCGCGCAGCGCGGTGTGCAGGACGGCGCGGTGCTCGGTGTTGTTGATCTTCTCGCCGCGGAACATGGCGTCCCGCAGCTCGGCCACGCCGGTGGCCGCGGCGAGCTCGCGCAGCAGGGCCAGGGTCTCGTCCGTGACCAGCTGCTTGGAGTAGTCCACGTGCAGGTCGCCGACCTGGAGGGCGTAGCGCCGGCCGCGCTCCGGGTCGGCGGCGAACAGCTCGCGCAGGTGCGTGTCGCCCAGCTCCTCCCGGTGCTTGCCGAGCGCGGCCCACTGCGGGGTGCGGTCCAGCGGGGTACGGGCGTCGGCACGGGTCTCCGACATCGGTGGCTCCTCGATTCATCTGGGTGCAGATACCGGCAGGGCCAGGCGGTGAGGGTTTCGCGAGGTCGAGCGGGTACTGGTGGTGCGCCGACTCCTTTGACGGCCTGCCCGGAGCCAGCCTATGCAACGTCGGGACCACCCGCGCACATTCCGTTCGCGGACGCTCCGTCGGCGGCGGCCGGAGCCCCGGGCCGACGGCGCGTCACTTCCGCTCGGAGCGCAGGTCGAGCCCCCGCAGCACCTGGTCGACCAGCTCGGGGTCGGCGCCGACCTCGCTGCGGGCGGCCAGCATCTCGCGCCGGGAGGCGGCGATCATCTCCTGCTCGACGCTCTGCGCGGCCCGCCACTGGCTGAGCCGCTGCTTGGCCTCGGCCGCCTCCTCCTCGGCGTACTTCTCCGGGCAGAGGCGGGCCAGCCGGTCGTGCTGACGGTCCCGCAGCCGGTCGGCCACCTCTGCGGGCAGCCGGTCCAGCTCCTCCAGTTCGCCCAGCCGCTCCAGCCCGGCCTTGGCGGCCCGCCACCAGAGCTGGCGGACGGCCTGCTCGTGCCGGTCGTGGTCGATGTCCAGGTGGAGCCGCTTGGCCAGCCAGGGCAGGGTCAGGCCCTGGACCAGCAGGGTGAACAGGACGACGCTGAAGGCGATGAAGACCAGCCGGCCGCGTTCCGGGAAGGCCTCGCCGGAGTCCAGGGTGAGCGGGACGGCCAGGGCCAGCGCGACGGTGGCCACCCCGCGCATCCCCGACCACCAGAGCACCACGCTCTCCTGCCAGCTGATCGGGGTGTCCTCCTCGTCCCCCGAGCGCAGCCTCCTGGAGACCCAGCCCGCCGGGAGCAGCCAGAGCAGCCGGACCAGGACCACGACCCCGATGACCACCGCCGCGTCGCCGATCATGGCGGTCCAGCCGTTGCCCGCCTCCTTGAGGACGGTGGCCAGCTCCAGCCCGATCAGGCCGAAGGCCACACCGGTGATCAGGATCTCGACGATCTCCCAGAAGGCGTTGCCGACCAGCCGGTACGAGACGGCGTCGGCGTCGGCGGCCCGCTCGGCGAGGTAGAGCCCGCAGACCACCACGGCCAGCACCCCGGAGCCGTGGATCTCCTCGGCCAGGCTGTACGCGGCGAACGGGACCAGCAGGTTGAGCGCGACCTGCTGGGTCGGGTCCTCCAGGTAGGAGGCGATCCTGGCGTTGGCCCAGCCGAGCGCGACGCCGATGACGACGGCGAGGACGGCCGAGAGCACGAAGCGCAGCACGGCGTTCTCGGCCGTGAAGTCGCCGCCGACCACCGCCTCGATGGCCAGTGAGTAGATCACGATCGCGGTGACGTCGTTGAACAGGCCCTCGCTCTCCAGGATCGCCACCAGCCGGCGGGGCAGGCCGACGCTGCCGGCCACCGCGACGGCGGCGACCGGGTCGGGGGGCGAGACCAGCGCGCCGACCGCGACGGCCGCCGCGATCGGCAGCGCCGGCAGCAGCCAGTGCACGGCCCCGGCGACCGCCGCGGTGGTGACCACCACCAGGGCGACCGCGAGCAGCAGGATCGAGCGGATGTTGGCCCGGAAGTAGCGGACCGAGGAGCGCCGTGCGACGGCGAAGATCAGCGGCGGCAGGACCAGCGGCAGGATCAGATCGGGGTCGAGGGCGATGTCCGGGATCTGCGGGACGAGCGCCATGACGATGCCGAGCAGGGTCATCAGCACGGGCTGCGGCACGCCGGTCCGCCGGGCGAGCGGCATGGTCACCACGGAGGCGAGCAGCACCAGGAAGAGCAGGGGCAGCTGGCCCACGGGAGGTTCCTCTCGGCGGCGGGCGGTCCGGGGCGGCCCGCCGGACGGGCCGCGGCCCGGGGACGGACCGGGGCGGCCGGAGCACACGGCGCCGGCCGCCGTTCAGGATAAATCTGACAATGCGCCCGACTGCCGCAACGCGCCGGGCGGTGCTTGACCTCAAGCGCGCTTTAAGTCTGATCATCGAAAGGAGCGATCAGCAGCCCGGCAGACAGGCAGGAAGTCGATGAAGGCAGTCACCGTCCCCCGGTTCGGCGGCCCCGAGGTGCTGCGGGTGGCCGAGGTGCCGACCCCCGCCGCCGGGCCGGGCGAGGTGCGGGTCCGGGTCCGCGCGGCCGGGGTGCAGCCCGCCGACCTCGCCGTCCGGGAGGGCTGGAGCCCGCCGGGCACCCGGCTGGAGCCGCCGGTGGTCCCGGGCAACGAGTTCGCCGGAGTGGTCGACCAGCTCGGGGCGGGCAGCTTCGGCTGGGAGGTCGGCGACGAGGTGCTGGGCTTCCGCCTGCTCGACAGCCACGCCGAGTACGTCACGGTGGACGGCGCCCAGCTGGTCGCCAAGCCGGCCGCGATGCCGTGGGAGCAGGCGGGCGCACTCTCCGCCTCCGGTCAGACCGCGCACACCGCCCTGACCGAGCTGAAGGTGCGCCGCGGCGACACCGTCCTGGTGCACGGCGCCTCCGGCGGGGTCGGCACGGCCGCCGTCCAGCTGGCCCGCGCCTGGGGCGCCACGGTGATCGGCACCGCGAGCGAGCGCAACCACGACTACCTGCGGGAGCTGGGCGCGGCCCCGGTCGCCTACGGCGAGGGGCTGGTCGAGCGGGTGCGGGCGGTGGCGCCGCAGGGCGTGGACGCCGCCTTCGACGCGGCCGGACGCGGTGCGCTGGAGGCGTCCGTCGAGCTGGTGGCCGACCGGGAGCGGATCGGCACCGTCACGGACCACGCCACCGCCGCGCGGCTCGGCCTGCGGCAGCTGCGGGCGCAGCGGTCGGCGGCCCGGCTGGCCGAGCTGGTGGAGCTCTGGGAGGCGGGCGGGCTGCGGGTGGAGATCGCCGCGGCCTTCCCGCTGGAGCGGGCCGCGGACGCCCACCGGACGGTCGGCACCGGACACGTCCGGGGCAAGGTCGTGCTCACGCCCTGAGCGGGCCGGCCGGGCCGATTGTGTGTTTCCGCTGCTGACCGGGTAATGTTCTCCACGTCAGCAGGCGCCGCTAGCTCAGTTGGTTAGAGCAGCTGACTCTTAATCAGCGGGTCCGGGGTTCGAGTCCCTGGCGGCGCACAGACAGCCGGAAGGCCCTTCGCGAGAGCGGAGGGCCTTCCGACATTCCCGAACACCTCCGGCCCGGTGGCCCGGTGGCCCGGTGGCCCCGCGGCCCGGCGGCCGCGCGGGGCGGCACACCCCGGGGCGCGGGGCGGCGCAGGCTCCGGCGACGTCAGTGCGGGATGGCGGCGATCAGCTCGGACGCCCCCTGCCGCTTCAGGGCCAGGGCCGTCGCGGTGCCGAGGTCCTCCGGGGTGAGCGAGCCGGCCCACTCGTGGGCGTCCAGGACCTGCTTGCCGTCCGGGGAGAACACCCGGCCGCGCAGCGAGAGCCGGCCGTCCGGCTCGGCCTTGGCATAGCCGGCGATCGGCGAGTTGCAGTGGCCCTGGAGGACGTGCAGGAACATCCGCTCGGCGCTCGCCTCGCGCCAGGTGGGGTGGTCGCCGAGACCGGCGACCGCCTCGATGGTGGCGGCGTCGTCCTCCCGGCACTGCAGGGCGAGGATGCCGGCGCCGATCGGCGGGCACATCGTCTCCGGCGGGAGGATCTCGCTGATCCGGTCCGGCTCGCCGATCCGCTCCAGCCCGGACACCGCGAGCAGCAGGGCGTCCGCCGCACCGGCGGCAAGCTTCGCCAGCCGGCTGTTGGCGTTGCCGCGCATCGGGACGCACTCCAGGTGCGGGTGGGAGGCGGCGAGCTGGGCCCGGCGGCGGACCGAGGAGGTGCCGATCCGGGCGCCGGGCGGCAGCTCGTCCAGGGTCAGGCCGCCGGGGTGGACGAGGGCGTCGCGGATGTCGTCGCGGTGCAGGTAGGCGGCGAAGACGGTGCCGGCGGGCAGCGGGCGGTCAGCCGGCACGTCCTTGAGGCAGTGCACCGCGAGGTCCGCCTCGCCGGCCAGCAGCACCGCGTCGACCTCCTTGGTGAAGGCGCCCTTGCCGCCGAGCCGCGCGAGGTCGCCCATCCAGCGGTCCCCGGAGGTGGTCACCGGGACCACCTCGGTCCGCACCTGCGGGTGCAGGGCGGCCAGCTCGGCGCGGACCCGTTCGACCTGGGCCAGGGCCATCGGCGAGGAGCGGGAGACGATGCGGATCAACTCTGCGGTTGCCATGACCGGATGATAGACCGTCAGACGCCGCGCTCCCGCGCTGCCCGGATCGTGGGCGGCCGCGCCGCCGCGGCGGCTATGCTCGGAACGCACACTGGTGTCAGGGCCGTACGCGACCGGCGATGAGGTGGGCCACATGCAGATCGGGGAGCTCGCGGAGCGGACCGGAACGTCCCGGCGGCTGTTGCGCTACTACGAGGAGCAGGGCCTGATCTTCTCCGAGCGCTGTGCCAACGGCTACCGCACGTACGACGAGTCCTCGGTCGACCGGGTGCTGCAGATCCGGGGCCTGCTCGACGCCGGGCTGCCGACCAGGATCATCAAGCAGATCCTGCCCTGCCTGAGCAAGCCCCGGACCATCCACTTCGCGGACGCCACCCCGGAGATGCTCGCCACGCTGGAGCACGAGCTCACCAGCATGACGCGACGGATCCAGTGCCTCACCCGCAACCGGGACGCCATCGCGGAGTACCTGGCGGCGGTGCGCGTCGGGGCGTGAGCCCCGCCGGGTGCCGGGGGCCTGCCCGGGGCCAGGCCCCCCGGACACACCCGACACCCGGCGGAGCGGTCCTCGGCGGATCGGTCGGCGGCGCAGCGGTCGACGGCGCAGCGGTTGACGGCGCAGCGGTCGACGGCGCAGCGGCCTGCGCTGCAGCGGTCGGCGGCGGATCGGTCGGCGGCGGATCGGTCAGCGGCGGAAGTAGCCGTCGAAGTTCCGGGAGAACTCCCGCCCGCCGAACTGGTCCCAGTTGATCGACCAGGTCATCAGCCCGCGCAGGTCGGGCTGGGCGCCGGCCTTCGGCACGTAGCTGCCGCAGTTGGCCAGCCTGGTCAGGCAGTCCAGCGCCTTGTCGACCTCGGCCGGGGCGACGTAGCCGTTGCCCGCGTTGGTGGTGGCCGGCATGCCGATGGCGACCTTGCCGGCGGGCAGCGGCGGGAACACGTTGGCGGTGTTGCCCGCCACCGGGAAGCCCTTGAGCAGCATGTCGGTCATCGCGACGTGGAAGTCCGCCCCGCCCATCGAGTGGTACTGGTTGTCCAGGCCCATGACGGAGCCGGAGTTGTAGTCCTGGACGTGCAGCAGGGTGAGGTCGTCGCGCAGCGCGTGGATCACCGGCAGGTAGGCGCCGGCCCGCGGGTCCTGACCGCCCCAGGGGCCGGAACCGTAGTACTGGTAGCCGAGTTGGACGAAGAAGGTCTCCGGCGCCATGGTGAGGACGAAACCGGGACCGTACCTGGCCTTGAGCGTCCTGAGCGCGGAGATCAGGTTGACCACGACCGCGCTGGTCGGGTTCTTGAAGTCGGTGTCGCCGGTCTGCAGGGACAGCGAGTGGCCCTCGAAGTCGATGTCGAGCCCGTCCAGGCCCCACTTGTCGATGATCGCCGAGACCGAGCCGACGAAGGCGTCGCGCGCGGCCGCGGTGGTGAGCTGGACCTGGCCGTTCTGGCCGCCGATCGAGATCAGGACCTTCTTGCCCTTGGCGCGCTTGGCGGCGATCGCGGCCTTGAAGTCGGCGTCGGACTCCACGGTCGGGCACTCGGTGGCCGGGCAGCGGTTGAAGCGGATGTCGCCGGAGGTGGCGGAGGTCGGCTCGCCGAAGGAGAGGTTGACGAAGTCCCAGGAGTCCGGGACGTCGGCCATCCGGGTGTAGCCGGCGCCGTTGGCGAAGCTGGCGTGCAGGTAGCCGACCAGGGCGTGGCCACCGGACGGCGGCGCGGTGGGGGTCGCGGTCGGCGTGGCCGTCGCCGTCGGCGTGGCCGTCGGAGTGGTGGTGGCCGTCGCGGTCGCGGTGGGCGAGGCGGTCGCGGTGGGCGAGGCGGTCGGCGACGGCGCGCCCGGGCCGTCCAGCGAGAGGTCGTCCGCGTAGTAGGTGCCCTGGCCGTACCAGCCGTGGGTGTAGACGGTGACGCTGGTCTGGGTGGCGCCCGTGGTGAAGCTGACGCTGAGCTTCTGGTAGGCGCCCCCGGTGCCCGGCGTCCACGTGGAGGCGCCACCGGTCACCCCGAGGTAGACGTAGGAGCCCTTCACCCACCCGCTGAGCGTGTAGGTGGTGCCGGGGGCGACCGCCACGGTCTGCGTGCACTGGGCGTTGTCGCTCGCCGAGGCCGCTCCGGCGAGGGCGTGACCACCGCCGTGGGCCTGGCCGGTGACCACGCTGCCGGCGCCGCCGCAGCTCCAGGGGTTCAGGGCGCCGCTCTCGAAGCCGCCGTTGACCAGGAACTCCCCGGCCGAGGCGGCGGGCGCCAGTCCGAGGGTCAGGCCGACCATCGTGGCGGCGGCGACGGCCGAGGCGGTCCCGGCGGCGACCAGGGTGCGGGGGCTGCGCCGGAGGCGAGCGGGCGGGGCGCCGGCGGCCGGGGCGCCGGGTGCGGGGGTTCTGCGCATGCGGGGGCTCCTGCGGAAGCGCGGATCGTGGGGGGGACGTCCGAGGGCACGCCGGAGGTACGCGCCAGTGGGGGTTCGGCCCGACCGCGCACCCTTGTTGGACTAGACCACTGAAGTGGATCCGTCGGTGCGGTGTCAATGGTCCGGACCGGCCCCGGCCGGGAGCCGACGGCGTCCGGTTGCCGGGCGTGACACCCCGTCGAACCATGGAGGGGTGACCTCGTCCGGCTACCTCCGCTACCCCCACCTGCGCGGGGACCTGCTGGCGTTCGCCGCCGAGGACGACGTCTGGGTGGCCCCGCTCGACCCGGACGGCACCGTCGGCCGCGCCTGGCGGGTCAGCTGCGACCGCACCCGGGTCAGCCACCCCCGGCTCTCCCCCGACGGCAGCTCCCTCGGCTGGACCGCCTGGCAGAGCCCGACCCCGGAGATCTGGACCGCGCCGGTCGGCGGCGGCGCGGCCACCCGGCTGAGCCACTGGGGCAGCCAGGACACACGGCTGCGCGGCTGGCTGCCCGACGGCGAACTCCTCGCCGTCACCTCGTTCCACGAGCCCTTCGGCCACTACACCTGGGCGCACGCCCTCCCGCCGGACGGCGCGCCCGGGCGCCGGATGCCCTGGGGCCCGGTCGGCGACGCCCAGATGAACCGCTCGCACACCGTGCTCCTCACCGGCGCCGCCCCGCACGAGCCCGCCGCCTGGAAGCGGTACCGGGGCGGTGCCGTCGGACGGCTCTGGGTCGACGGCGAGCGGATCCTGGCCGGCCACCGGGGCCACCTCGCCTCCCCGATGCCGGTCACCGCGGCCGACGGCGACCGGATCGCCTTCCTCTCCGACCACGAGGGCATCGGCAACCTCTACTCCTGCCGCCCCGACGGGACCGACCTGCGCCGGCACACCGACCACGCCTCCTACTACGCCCGGGAGGCCGCCGGCGACGGCACCCGGATCGTCTACCAGCACGCGGGCGACCTCTGGCTGCTGGAGAGCCTGGACGCCCCCGCCCCGCGCCGGCTGCGCGTCCCGCTCGGCGGCGCGCGGGCCGGCCGGCGGCCGTACCTGGTGAACGCCGCCTCGCACGTCAAGGACCTCGCCTGCGACCAGACCGGCCGTGCCGGGGTGATCACCGTGCGCGGCAGCCAGTACTGGCTGACCCACCGCGACGGCCCCGCGCGGGTGCTCAGCGACACCCCGGGCGTCCGCACCCGGCTGCCGGTGGTGCTGGGGCACACCGGCGAGGCCGCCTGGATCACCGACGCCGAGGGCGAGGACGCCGTCGAGATCGTCCCGCTGCCCGGCCACCAGGCCGCCCCGGCCCAGCACGGGCACCGGCTGCTGGCGGCGGGCCGGCTCGGCCGGGTCCTGGAGCTGACCGCCTCGCCCGACGGCACCCGCCTGGCCGCCGCCACCTCCGACGGCCGGCTGCTGCTGCTCGCCGCCTCCGACGGCGCCGTACGCGAACTGGCCGCCTCCGGACACGGGCCCGTCTCCAGCGCCCGGTTCTCCCCCGACTCGCACTGGATCGCCTGGTCCCAGCCCGCGGCCGGCCGTTCGCTGCGCCGGATCCGGCTCACCCGCGCCGACGGGCTCGCGCCGGTCACCGAGGTCACCGACGGCCGGTTCGAGGACGAGCAGCCGGTGTTCACCCGGGACGGCCGCTATCTGGCCTTCCTCTCCTGGCGCGGCTTCGACCCGGTCCACGACGTGCACACCGGCGACCTGTCGTTCCCGCTCGGCTGCCGCCCCTACCTCGTCCCGCTCTCCGCCGACACCCCCTCGCCGTTCGCCGCCTCGGCCGAGGACGGCGCCCCGCGCGGCGACGGCGGCGGCGACGGCACCGTGGCGGTCGACCCCGAGGGCATCGGCGACCGGCTGATCCCGTTCCCGGTGATCGCCTCGAAGTACTCGGCCACCGACGCCGTGCGCGGCGGGCTGGTCTGGCTGCGCTGGCCGATCTCCGGCACCCTCGGCCAGACCTTCACCAACCCGGACGACACCTCGGGGCGCCCGTCACTGGAGTACTTCGACCTGGCGCGGGGCAGCCGCAGCACGCTCGCCGACAAGCTGGACGGCTTCGCCGTCTCCGGCGACGGCGGCTCGGTGGCCGTCTACTCGGCGGGCACCCTGCGGATCCTGCCGGTCACCGCGCCCTCCGCGTCCACCAGCGTCGACCTGCGCCGGATCACCCACACCGTGCACCCGGCCGCGGAGTGGCGCCAGGCGTACCGCGAGGCGGCCCGGATCGTCCGGGACCAGTTCTGGGACGCCGGCATGTCCGGCCTGGACTGGCCCGCGCTGGTGGCCCAGTACGAGCCGCTGCTGGACCGGATCGCGAGCCCCGACGACTTCGCCGACCTGCTCCGCGAGCTGCTCGGCGAGCTGGGCACCTCGCACGCCTACGTCACCCCGTCGCGGCGCGGCGAGGGCCCGTCCCCGGCGCAGCAGCCGCTCGGCCTGCTCGGCGCCAACGCCCACCGCACCCCCGACGGGCGCTGGCTGGTCGACCGCATCCTGCCCGGCGAGTCCTCCGACCCGCGGGCCCGCGCCCCGCTCGCCACCCACGGGGTCCGGAACGGGGACGAGCTGCTGGAGGTGGCCGGACGCCCGCTGGACCCGGTCCGCGGCCCGTCCCCGCTGCTGGTCGGCACCGGCGGCACCACCCTCGAGCTCACCCTGCGCACCGGCGGTCCGGACGGGCCGATCCGCCGGATCACGGTGACCCCGCTGACCGACGAGCGGCCCATCCGCTACCAGGACTGGGTGGTCAAACGGCGCTCGCTGGTCCGGGAGTTCAGCGACGGCCGGTGCGGTTACCTGCACATCCCGGATCTCGGCGGCTCCGGGTGGGCGCAGTTCAACCGGGACGTCCGGCGCGAGCTCGACAAGCCCGCGCTGGTGCTGGACGTGCGCGGCAACGCCGGGGGCAACGTGTCGGAGCTGGTGCTGGAGAAGCTCACCCGGCGGGTGCTGGCCTGGGACTTCAGCCGGGGCCGGCACCCGGTCCGGTGGCCCCGGGACGCGCCGCGCGGACCGGTGGTGGCCCTGGCCGACGAGGCCACCAGCTCGGACGGCGACGTCATCATCACCGCGATCAAGCTGCTCGGGCTGGGCCCGGTGGTGGGCAACCGCACCTGGGGCGGGGTGGTCGGCATGACCGGGCGGCACACCCTCGGCGACGGGACGCAGATCTCGGTGCCGAAGAACGCCTCCTGGTTCACCGGCGGGCTCGGCTGGTCGGTGGAGAACCACGGTGCGGAGCCGGACGTGCACGTGCTGCGCAGCCCGCGGGACTGGGCCCGCGGGCTCCACCCCGAGCTGGTCACCGCGGTGCAGCTGGCGCTGGACCTCCTGGAGGACGCCCCGGCCGCCGTCCCGCCGCCGGACGACACGCCGCGCCCGGACCTGCGCCGGCCACCGCTTCCGCCGCGCGGGTGAACCGGCCCGGTCGGCCCGGCAGCCACCGGGCGGACCGGCCGGCCACCCGAACGGACCGGCGCGGGCGGCGGGCCGCAGCCGCGAGCGGCAACGGCGGCGGGCGCGGCGACGGCGGCGGGCGCGGCAACGGCGGCGGGCGACGGCGGCGGCAACGGCAACGGCAACGGCAACGGGCGCGTCCGCGTTCCGGATGCGCCCGCCGCCGTGCGATGCGCCGGGGACGTCAGTCCCAGGGGTCGCCCTCGGCCGTCATGTCCTCCCGGGCGCGCTGCTCGGCGCGCCGCTCGGTGAGGTCCGCGGACTCCCGGGCCTCCCGGGCCCGCTCGGTCTCGGCGCCGAACGCGTCGGCGGCCTCATCGTGGGCGAGGGCGGCGCGCTGGGCGGCGTCCGTCATCGCGGTGGTGTCCTGCTCGCGGCTCCCGCCGAGGGAGGACCTGGCCTCCTCGTCGGCGTGGTGCGCCTTGTGGCGGAACCTGTCGAAGATGCCCATGACTCCTCCTCGGACGAATTCCGGGCTGCCCCCACTCTCACACCGGCCCCTCACGGGCGCATCCGCTGGGCGGGGCGCGTGCCCCGGGGTACCTCCCCGGCCGCGGGCCGGGGAGCGCGTCGCGCCGCGGGCGGGGTTCGAGGACGGGCCCAAGGTCCCGGGCGGTGGGCGTCCAACGGCCGTGGCGGGTGGCGGACCGGCGGCGCAGGGTTGGTGGCGTCGGCCGGTCCCGATCCGCGCCGTCCCCGGAGTCCCCGTGACCGTTGGAGGCCTGCCGTGACCGTCGCACCCGCCCACCGCACCGCGCCGGAGGACCACCACGGCGGTCCGCGCCGCCTGGTCGGCCCGCTGGCCGCCCTCGACGGGCGGCTGGCCGGCCCGCACGACCTGCTGCTGATGCAGTGCCCCGGCTCGCTGCGGCCGGTCGGCGGCGGCGAGCTGCCGCAGTGGGCCCGCGCGGTGCTGCGGGTGCACCCGTGGGTGACGGTCGGCCGGGCGCCCGCCGTGCTCGGCGGGCCGGCGGACACCCCGCCCCCGGTGCGCTGTACCCGGGACGTCGGGGCCGCGCCGGAGCAGTGGCTGCCGGTGACGGTGCGCGGAGCGGAGCGCGGCCGGCGGCTGGACGCGCTGGCGCCCCGGGCGGCGGTGGCCCGGACGCTGCGGCCGGAGCAGCTGGTCGGCCGGGAGGAGCTGCTGCCGCCGGGGCGGGTGGCGGCGGTCCCGGCGCTCGCGGCACTGCCGGCGGCCGGGCGGCTGGTCGTGGAGCACCGGCTGGCCTGGGGGCCGATCGGCGCGGTCGGCTACGAGCTGGGCACCGGCGTCCCGGTGGCCGGGCCGCTGAGTCCGCTGCGGCTGGTGCTGCGCGCCCCGCAGCCGGTGAGCCGGCGGGACGCGCTGCTGCTGCGGCGGGCCCTCGACCGGCTGCCCGTACCGGTGCAGGCGGAGCTGGAGACCCGCTACGGAGCGGTGCTGCTCGCCGAGTACGCGGCCGGGGCGCCGACCCTCACGCTGCTGACGCCGGAAGGGCCCCGGGAGGTCCACGATCCGTGGTTCCCCCGGGGCCGTCAGTGGCGCCTGCCCTGACGGGCGGCCGTCCGGGCCTGCCGTGCGCCCGCGTCCGCGGTGCCGCCGGACGTGCGGGACAGGACCGGCAGGTGTCAGCCGCTGATGCTGGGCGCGCCGGTCTCCAGGTGGCCGGTGAACCGCTGCGACCAGCTGGAGTCGGCGTCCACCGTGACGGTGAAGTCGTACCAGCCGTTGGTGTAGGCGACGGCGTTGAAGTAGTCGCTGACGCTGCCGCCGGCCGGCACCTGGTAGGTCCAGGGGCCGTCGGTGCGGTAGTTGCCGGAGGCGATGGTGAAGGTCATCGGCGTGCTGCCGGCGTTGGCCAGCCTGAAGTACACCGCGAGCTTGCCGGTACCCGGTTCGACCGCGTAGCTGGCGGTGACCGAGGCGTTCTTCCCCGCCTTGTTGGCGTCGCCCTTGAAGCGGCGCAGGAAGCGGTTGGGGCCGACCACCGAGAGGTCGTACGGGCCGCTGCCGAAGCCGAGGCCGCAGTTGAAGAAGTCGCTCTGGCTGCCGCCCGGATCGACGGTGTACTGCCAGGGGCCGCCGCTGCGGTAGGCGTTGGCGTAGGCCGCGAAGTGGGCCGACTTCTGCGCCTGCGGGCCCTCGTTCGCCATCTTCAGCCAGACCTTGATCGCGCCGGCGGAGCCGTACTCCAGGCGGTCCAGGTTGGCGTTGGGCTGGTAGGGCAGGGCGCGGGCCGGGCGGGTGCCGGGCTCCTGGACGGGCAGCCTGTTGTCCACCGGGGCCGGGTTCGGCAGCGGACCGCAGGTGGACAGGCCGATCGTCGCGTCGGTGTCGGGCAGTGCCGGAAGGCCGTACACCGGGTTGGCGAAGTCGAACAGTCCGGTGAGGTCGCCGCAGACCCGGCGCCGCCAGTCGCTGATGTTGGGGCAGGTGGCCGGCTTGCCGATGGCGGCCGTCCACTTCTCCAGGAAGCGCAGGACCGAGGTGTGGTCGAAGACCTCGGAGTTGACCCAGCCGCCGCGGCTCCAGGGCGAGATGGCGATCATCGGGACGCGGAAGCCCAGGCCGATGTTCTTGCCGCCGTAGAACTCGCCGGGGGTGCCGGCCGGGGCGGCCGGCGGCGGGACGTGGTCGAAGAAGCCGTCGTTCTCGTCGTAGTTGAGGAAGAGGACGCTGGAGTTGAAGACGTCCGGGTCGGCGTTGAGCGCGTCGATCACGTTGTGGACGAAGTGCGCGCCGTCGGCCGGGGTGGCGTACGGGTGCTCGGAGACCTCCTGGTTGGGGACGATCCAGGAGACCTGCGGGAGGGTGCCGTTCAGCACGTCGGCCTTGATCGCGGCGACGATGTCGTCCGGGGTCCGGCCGGTGACCTTGGGGACGGAGCCCATGCCCTTGACGGCGAGCGGGCTGCCGGCCGGGGCGTTGGCGAACTGGGTGAAGTAGGCGAGCGCGTTGTCGCCGTAGTTGTCGGCCGCGTTCTGGTAGACCTTCCAGCTCACGCCGGCGTTCTCCAGCGCCTCGGCGTAGGTCTGCCAGCGCAGGCCCTTCTCGTCGCCGCCGTCGTACGCCGGGCCGCCCGCCTTTCCGTCCGGGTCGATCTGGCCGGACCAGTGGTAGGTGCGGTTGGGGCCGGTGGCACTGATGACCGAGCAGAAGTAGGCGTCGCAGACGGTCCAGTTCTCGGCGAGCGCGTAGTGGAACGGGATGTCCTGACGGGTGAGGAAGCCCAGGGTGCGCACGTTGCCCTTGGCGAGGACCCAGGAGTCCATCCTGCCGCCGTTCCAGGCGGTGTGCTGGTCGTTCCAGCCGTGCGCGAGGTCACCGTTGCACTGCGCCAGCCGCTGCGGGTCGGCCCCGCCGGCGGGCTTGGTGAGGCTGAACTGCCACGGGTACTGGCGGCCCAGGCCGTTGGGCTGGTTGAAGACGCTGTAGCCGCCGGCGATCTGGATCGCGCTGCGGTCGGCGAAGCCGCGCACCCCGCGCAGCATGCCGAAGTAGTGGTCGAAGCTGCGGTTCTCCTGCATCAGGATCACGATGTGCTTCGCGTCCGCGATGGTGCCGGTCTGCGACAGCGCCGCCGACGGCGCGGCCGCGGGCCCGGGCGCACCCGACGCCGCCCCGGCACCGGTGGTGCCGGCCACGGCCAGGCCGGCCGCGGCCGCTCCGGACAGCGCGACGAACTTCCTACGACTCAGCTCGGCCATCAGCCCAGCCCGTCCCTTCACTGGCGATGTTGTGCACACAAGTTGGGGCCCATCGATCGCGCAGCATCATCCACCCACCCGAACGGCCCCACCAGGGGGCCGGAGCAGGGTTGGCGGACTGTTCGCCCCGCCGTCACCGAGCGACGGCCGGCTGAACGCCGGTGCCTCAGTCCTTCACGGTGATCCCCAGGGCGTGGGCGAACTGCGGTGCGAGCTCCAGGAGCTGGGTGGAGCTGATGACCGCGCCGCGCAGGCCCTGGTGGCCGTCGGGCAGGCCGAGGCGGGCGGCGCCGCGCAGGTCGACCTTGTCGAGCGAGGCCCCGCGCAGCCGGACCTCCTCCAGGGTCGAGCCGGGGAAGGAGACGTCGGTGAGCTTCGCGTCGCCGAAGTCGACGTCCCTCAGCAGGCAGTCCTCGAAGACGACGTCGCGCAGGACGGCGGCCCGCAGGTTGACCGCCTCCAGCTTGCAGCCGCGCAGGACCGTGCGGCGCAGCGCCGAGCCGTGGGCCGCGATGCCGGCCAGCACGCCGCCGGTGAGCGCGCTGTCCTGCCACTCGCTCTCACTCAGGTCGCAGCCCACCCAGCGGCCGGCCTGTACCCAGACCTCGGTGAAGCGGGCCTGGCGCAACCGGACCCCGTCGAGCGCGACGCCGGTCAAGGCGCACTCCAGGAAGACGGCACCGGCCGCCGACTCGTCGCGGTGCTCGCCGCCGTCGAGGTGCACGGTGTCGTAGCGCTCGTCGCTGCGCAGCGGGCCGGTGTGCGGGGTCAGCAGGTGGGCGTACGGCAGGTCGGCCAGGCGGTCGGGGACGGAGAGCGGCATGGCGGTGGCACCTCGCGGTCGGGGGACGGTCCTCGCCCGGATGCTCCCACGCGGCACCGACACTCACGCCGGTCGTGTGGAGGTCGCGCCGCGGACGGTGCGCCGCTCATGGGATGCGGTACCGCTCATGGGGTGCACCGCCCATGAGGTGGCGGACGGCGGGGCCCGGCCGCTCCGGGGGGGGAGGAGCGGCCGGGCCGGTGTCACGATGGATCAGCCGCGGGCCCAGAGGGAGTTCACCCGGCTGCGCTCCGCGGAGTTCGGGTACGGGTTGGTGCACGAGGTGCCGGGGCCGCCGCCGGACATCAGCTCGCTGCACGGACCCGAGTAGTGGTCGGGCAGGCCCAGCACGTGCCCGGTCTCGTGGGCGGTGACCCGGGTCGAGTTGTAGCGGCGGTTCTGCGCGTAGTCGAGGAAGATGTAGCCGCGGCCGTGCCCGTCGGTGCTCGCGTACGAGCCGCGCGAGTCGTTGCCCTCGTAGTAGCGGAAGTCGGCGTTGGTGCCGGACCGCAGCTGGACGTTGCTGACCGAGCCGTTCCAGATCTGCGCGCTCTGGGCTATCTGGTTGCGGAAGGTCGGGGCGCTGCTGGCGTCGTAGGTCACCACGACCGCCTTGAGGAACGGCGCCGCGGCCTGCTTGGCGAGCGCCGACTTCATGACGGCCTCGTAGAACGCCTGGTTGTCCGCGTCCTCGGCGGCCGAGCCTGCGTAGCTGTTCGCGGTGTAGCCCTGGGCGGCCGGGGCGGCCGGGGCGGCCGCGGCGGCGGTCGGCAGGACGGCCACGCCGGCGGCGAGGGCCAGGCCGAGCGCGGCGGACAGCGTACGGGCGATGCGGTTCACGTGGGGGCTCCTGTTCGCGGGGGCGCGGCCATGGGGGACCGCGGTGACGGAGGTGAAGGGGGAACCGGTACGGCGGGTCGATCGGCGCGGGTCAGCCCGCGAGGCCGTACCGCCAGAGCGAGTTGACCCGGCTGCGCTCGGTGCTGTTCGGGTAGGGGTTGGTGCAGGACGGGCCGGGACCGCCGCCGGACATCAGCTCGCTGCACGGGCCCGAGTAGTGGTCGGGCAGACCCAGCACGTGCCCGGTCTCGTGCGCCGTGACGCGCAGGGAGTCGTACTCCTGGTTCTGCGTGTAGTCGAGGAAGATGTAGCCGCGGCCGTGTCCGTCGGTGCTCGCGTACGAGCCGTTGCTCGGGTCGTCGCCCTCGTAGTAGGAGAAGTCGGCGTTGGAGCCGGCCTGGAGCTTCACGTTGGCGACCGAACCGTTCCAGATCTGCGCCGCCCGGGCTATCTGCCCGGAGAAGGACGGCGCGTTGCTGGGGTCGTAGGTCACCACGACGGCCTTGAGGAACGGCGCCGCGGCCTGCTTGGCCCGCGCCGACTTCATGACGGCCTCGTAGAACGCCTGGTTGTCGGCCTTCCCGCTGCTCGGCTGGGCCGACGCCGAGGGGGTGTAGTGCTGGGCGCCGGTGGCGGCCCGGTCGGCGGGGGCGGCCGAGGCGGTGGCGGGCAGTGCGGCGAGTCCGGCGGCGAGCGCCAGACCGACGGCAGCGGAGAGCATCCGCGGGATGCGCTTCATGTGGGGGCTCCGATTCGCGGGTGCGCCGCGGCGGTGGGGGCCGGTCGCGGGGCATCGGATGAAGGTTTGCTGCCCCAGAGCTTCGGCCAGGCCGGCGGCCCGGCGGATGATGTCAACCGGCGATAGCACGGGCCAATCCCCGCCGTCCGGCGGGGCCCTGACCCGCACCCGATGACCTGTCATGTCCCTGGCGTCACACCCATTCGCCCGGTTATGCTCCCGACGTGGAGCTCGACGTGAGACACCTCCGGGTGCTGTGCGCCATCGCCGACACCGGCAGCGTCCGCAAGGCCGCACGGCAGCTCGGGATGACCCAGCCCTCCCTCACCACCCAGCTGCACCGGATCGAACGCACCATCGGCGGACGGCTGTTCACCCGCGAGCAGACCGGCAGCCGGCCGACCGCGCTCGGGCACTCGGTGCTGTCGCGGGCCCGGCCGGTGATCGCCGAGATGACCGCCCTGGTCGCCGCCGCGCGGCAGGAGGCCCGCGAGTCGGCCGGTGACGAGCGCACCCGTCGCCTGCGGATCGGCAGCGTCGGCAGCCGGGCGGTGGCGGCCTGGCTGCGCCGGGTGCACGAGCGGCTGCCGGAGACGGACACCACCATCCACATCGACATCTCCGCCAACGCCCTGCTGCGGATGGTCGCCGCCGACCAGCTGGACGTGGCCTTCGTGCACGAGAGCGAGGGATTCCCGCTCCGGGTGCCGCCCGACGCCGAGCACCGGGTGCTGCTGGCCCGCGAGCCGCAGTTCGTCGCCCTGGCCGCCGGCCACCCGGCCGCCGCCCGGTCGGTGGTCCACCTGACCGACCTGGCCGAGGACACCTGGATGGTCGACCCGACCGCCGACCACGAGTACGCGGCCATGCGCCGGGTCTTCACCGAGGCCGGGCTCAACCCCCGGGTGGTGCAGGTGCGCGACAACGCCACCGCCGCCGAGCTGGTCGCCTCCGGGGAGGCCGTCCGCCCCTGCCAGCCGACCTCGGCGCCGGGACCGGGCACGGTCGTCCGGCCGGTGCACGGCGACCCGCTGGCCGTCCGGCTGCTGCTCGCCTGGCGACCACGGGCGCTCAGCCCGCCCGCGCTCGACGTCCTCTACGGCGAGCTGCGCGCCGCCTACCTGGACCTGGCCCGGGGCAACCCGGCCTACCGGGCCTGGCTCGCCCGGCACGGCCACGCCCTCCAGCACCTGCTGGGCCCCGGGCCCCGGGAGGACCCCCGCGACGGGCAGCCGCGGGAGCCCCTCCCCTCCGCCGGTCAGCCGCGGGCGTGCAGCGTGACGCCCACCGCCACCGTGGCCGCACTCACCAGGCCGGCCACCAGGACGCCCGAACCGCCGGCCGCGGTGCACGCCAGCACCGCCAGCGAGGCGACCGGCAGCAGCGCCTGCTCGACGCCGGTCTTGACGTGCCGGGCGTGCAGCAGCCAGACGGTGAACAGGTAGACCGCCGTCGGCACGGTCACCGTCGCGGTGGCGGCGGTCTGGGAGACGTGCGCCTTGTGCACCGCCGACTCGACCGCGACCTCCAGCCCCGCGCCGATCGCCGCCGCCGCCCCGAACACCACGTAGTGGCCGTAGCCCCAGAGGAAGGCCTGCCGGTTGGAGCGCAGGTGCTCGTGGACCTCCCGGGCGAAGTAGATCCACCAGGCCGAGAAGCAGATCAGCAGACCGCCGGCGGCGACCGGCAGCAGCCGGCCGAGCCCCTCGTGCGCGTCCACCGCCGACTGCACCGCGACGGTCGCCGCCGCCACCGTCTCACCCAGCACGATCAGGGTGAACAGGCCGTAGCGCTCGGCGATGTGGTGCGGGTGCCAGCTGGTGCGCAGCCGCAGCTCGGCGATCACCGGCACGGACAGCTCGGCCAGGATGCCGAGCAGGATCCCGTACGGCCGGACCGGCTCCGGCAGCAGCAGCACCACGGCCCAGCCGATCTGGCAGAGCGTGATCCCCAGCGCGTACCGCAGGGCGACCCCGCGTGCCGCGCCCTCCTCCCCGGCCGCCGCGCGCAGCCACTGGGTGACCATGGCCAGGCGCATCACCACGTACCCGACCACCGAGAGCGTCAGGTCCTGGTCGGCGAACATCCTGGGCACGCCCGCCGCGAGGATCAGCACGCCGGCGATCTGCACCAGCGTGGTCACCCGGTAGGGGACGTCGTCGCAGTCGTACGCCGAGGCGAACCAGGTGAAGTTCATCCAGGCCCACCAGATCGCGAAGAACGCGAAGACGTACCCCCGCAGGCCGTCGCCGTAGTGCCCGGCGGCGAGGTCGTGGGCCAGCTCCCGGCCGGCCTGGCCCACCGCGACCACGAAGCAGAGGTCGAAGAACAGCTCCAGCGGCGTGGCCACCCGGTGCGGCTCGTCCCGGCTGCGCGGGACCATCGGACGCACCGCGCGCCGGTCGACGGGATGCGGGCTGCGGGGGGCCGCGGCGGATTCGCTGCTCATGGTCTGGTCTCCGGGCTGCGGGACGGCGGACTGCGCCAGGGCGGGCCGCCGGACGGCCTGCTGCGCCGTCCCGCGCATCCTGGCAGCGGCGCGGGACGGGCGCACGCACCGGCGCGCGGTCGCGAAACACGCCCGTCATGTCGCTGTGGCCCGGTATTCTCCCTCCGGCTTCGCCCGATATGCCCTGCCGTCAGCGAGAGTTGACGCCCGGGTGCGCGAACCGGGTGACAGCGGCACGGGTTTCCGGGCGCGCCCGTGCCGTACGGCACGGCGGCCGGGATCCCCCGCTAGATTCTTCCCCGGTTGGAAGCGAGCGGGTCCGGAGCGACCCCACGACACGGGCGGCCTGCGGGCAACGCGGAAGGTCAAGGCCGGCGGCAGGACGGCGGGGGCGGCAGAGCCGGTCCCCCGCGTCCGCACCACCGGCCTCGTGATCACCGCGCTGCTCGCCAGCGCCTGCCGTGCCGCGCTCTCCGCCGCCTACGCGGACGCGACGCCCGCCGGAGCCGATCGGGCCGCCGGAGCCGATGGGATAGAGCCGATAGAGCCGCTGAGGCCGATCGGGCCGCCGGGGCCGCTTCGGCGCCGGTCACTTCTCCCAGCCGACCTTGGCGTAGTCGACGCCGGCCAGGCCGAACGCGCCGTAGTTGGCCAGGCCCTTGCGAGCCGCCACCACCGTCGGCCGCTGGTAGAGCTCGACGGTGTGGCCGAGCTCCCAGATCCTCGCGTCCGCCTGGTTGTAGAGCTTCGCCGCCTCCACCGGGTCGATGGTGCCGGCCGCCTTCTTGAGCAGGCCGTCGATCTCCGGCGTGCCGAGCTTGGAGAAGTTGCCGAAGACGTTGTCGCCCTGCGGCAGGCGGAAGTTGCCCAGGCTGCTGGAGAGCGGGAACGAGTCGGTGTTGCGCCAGCTCGCGACGTCGAACTTGCCCAGGTTGACGTACTTGGTGAAGAAGTCGTTGCTCGGGACCTTGTCGAGCTCGACCTTGACGCCGGCCGCCAGCCACATCGCCTGGGCTGCGGTGGCCAGGTCGAGCTGCGCCTGGGGGGTGGCGTCGTTGAGCACCCAGTGCAGGGTCAGCGACTGGCCGTCCTTGGTCCGCGGCTGCCCGCTGCCGGCGTCCTTCCAACCGGCCTCGTCCAGCGCCTTCTTGGCGGCGGCCAGGTCGAACTTGGCCCACTCGCCCGAGTTGTCCTGGTAACCGGTCTGGTTGGGCATGAAGATGTGGTTGCCCAACGGCTTGAACTCCACCGGCACGCCGTTGTTGGCGATCTTGATCAGGGCGGAGCGGTCCAGCGCCTTGCCGAGCGCCTGGCGCACCTTCTGGTCGGCCAGCGCGCCGCCGCCACCGAAGGAGATGTGCACCTCGTCCCACGGGCTGGCGCTCCGGATCACCGCCTCCTTGGCGTCCTTGAGCTGCCCGTACGCCGTCGCGGTGCCGGCCGTGGCGAAGTCGATCTCGTTGTTGAGGAAGGCCTGGGTGGTCGCCGACTGCGACATCACCCGGAAGGTGATCTTGTCGGCCTTGGGCTTCGCGCCCCACCAGTTCGGGTCCGGGACCAGCGTGAGGGTCTGGGCGGTCTTGTCCGCCACGCCGACCTTCAGCGCGCCGGCGGTGATCGGGATCTTCTCCACCCAGCCCTTGTTGAAGTCGTCGGCCGTGGCGATGCCGGCCGCCGGGATCAGCGGGCGGAACAGGTTCTGCCAGTCGGCGTACGGCTCCGAGAAGGTGACCTTCACCTCCGTCGGGTCCGCGCCCTGCTCCACGCCGGAGATCAGCTCGTAGCCGGCGGAGTCGGCGATGTTGTAGCCGTCCTTCTTGCCGCCGGTGGCCTCCCAGTCCGCCTTGAAGTCCAGGTAGCCGAGCGGCTTCCCGTCCGACCACTTGGCCTTCGGGTTGAGCTTGTAGGTGACCACCTGCGGCGAGGTGGAGGTGACCTTCGCCTCCAGCAGGTAGTCGGTGACCGGCTTGAAGGTGCCCGACTCGTCGGTGGTGAACAGATTGGGCTCCAGGGCCCGCATGATCTCGACCGCGTCGCCGTAGCGACCGTCCACCTGGTACGGGTTCCACTGGGTGATCCACTGGTACAGCGGGAACTTGACCTCGCCGCCGTCCTTCAGCTGGTCCACCGGCTTGGGGTTGATGTCGCTCGCGCCCTGTCTCGGCGGCTCGCTCTTGACCGCGTCGTCGGCCGAGCCGCCGCCCGAGCTGCACGCGGTCGCCGCCAGCGCGGCGGCCAGGGTGAGGGCGGCCGCCCGGCCGAGACGGCGCACGGGCGTGACGGTGGATGCGTGCATGAGGGTCCCCCAGAAGATCCGGAACGTGGCAAGGGTTGGGCGTCGCGAGGTGTGGCGAGGCTTGAACGTGGGCAGCCAAGTCGGTGCCCGGTGAGCGAACGTAACAGCCGATCAGATCCAGTACCAGGGGGTGTGGTTCACGCCTGATCCAAAAGCAACGGGCGGCAACACGGCCGCAACACGCCGGCCGTGCGCCGGTGCCAGACTCCTGACCTGCACCTCTCCCCGTCCGGCCCGAACCGGGCCACCGACCGAAGGCCACCCACCGATGCCCACCAGACGCGTCGGAGCCGCCCCCACCCCGGGCGGCCGCTGATGCTCCGCTACCTGGCGAAACGATTCAGCTACTACGCCGTCCTGCTGATCGTCGCCGTCTTCCTGGCGTACGCGCTCTCCGCCACCGCGCTGCGGCCCCGCACCTACTTCGAGGCCAAGGTGCCGCGCCCGGCCGCCGCATCGGTCGAGCGGCAGCTCGACGACCTCAACCTGAACGACCACACCCCCGTCGTCGAGCGCTTCGGCCACTGGGCCGGCGACCTGCTCCACGGGGACCTCGGCCGCACCATCCACGACACCCCGGTCACGGACGACTTCCGCCGCCGGGTCTGGGTCTCACTGCGGCTGCTGCTGCTCGGCAGCCTGCTCGGCATGGCCCTCGGCGTCGCGGCCGGCGCCTGGAGCGCGGTACGCCAGTACCGCATCTCCGACCGGCTGCTCACCGTGTTCTCGTTCGTCCTGCTCTCCACCCCGGTCTTCCTGGTGGCGCTGTTCCTCAAGAACGGCGCCATCGCCGCCAAGGACGTCGCCGGCCACGAGGTCGTGCCCTTCACCGGGTACGAGACCCCCGGCCTGACCGGCGGCATCGGCGCCCACCTCGCCGACTGGGCGCTGCACCTGCTGCTGCCCACCCTCTCGCTGGCCCTCGGCGGCCTCGCCACCTACAGCCGCTACCAGCGCGGCACCATGCTGGACGTGCTCGGCTCGGACTACCTGCGCACCGCCGAGGCCAAGGGCCTCACCCGGGGCCGCGCGCTGGTCAAGCACGGGCTGCGGACGGCCGTGATCCCGATGTCGACGATGTTCGCCTACAGCTTCCTCGGCATCTTCACCGGCGCCGCCTTCACCGAGACCATCTTCGGCTGGCACGGCATGGGCGAGTGGTTCATCCAGTCCATCAACGAACAGGACGTCAACTCGGTGGTCGCCGTCAACCTGTTCGCCGCGGTGGTCGTCCTCGCCTCCGGCTTCCTCGCCGACACCCTGCACGCCGCCCTCGACCCGCGCGTGCGGTCCTGACCGGAGGAGACTGCCGTGACCGCCGTCGCCGCGGAGCCCTCCGCGCCCCTGCCCGCCCCCGACCCCGCCGTAGGGGCCGCCCCCGACGCTGCCGGCCGGGGCCGGCTCGTCCTCGCCCGCCTGCTCGCCGCCCGCTGGGCGGTGGCCGGCGCCGTCGTCGTCCTGCTGCTGTTCGTCCTCGCCTTCGGCGGCCAGTACCTCACCCCCTGGGACTACGCCACCCCCGACTACACCGCGCTGCGCCAACCGCCCTCCACCACGCACTGGTTCGGCACCAACGGGGTCGGCCAGGACGTCTTCGCGCAGACCGTCCGCGGACTGCAGAAGTCGCTGGTGATCGGGCTGCTGGTGGCGTTGTTCTCGACCGTGCTGGCCTCGCTGTTCGGCGCCTGCGCCGGCTACTTCGGCGGCTGGACCGACCGGATCCTGATGTTCGTGGTGGACCTCATGCTGGTCTTCCCCAGCTTCCTGGTCATCACCATCATCTCGCCCCGGCTGAAGGGCGCCGGCTGGCTCGCCTTCGTCCTGCTGCTGGCCCTCTTCAACTGGATGATCACCGCCCGGGTGGTCCGCTCGATGACCATCTCGCTGCGCGACCGCGAATTCGTCCGCGCGGCCCGGTTCATGGGCGTGCGGCCGCTGCGGATCATCACCCGGCACATCCTGCCGAACGTGGCGTCCTTCCTCATCATCGACGCCACCATCGCCGTCGGCGGCGCCGTGATGAGCGAGACCGCGCTCTCCTACTTCGGCTTCGGGGTGAAGGCGCCCGACGTCTCGCTCGGGACGCTGCTCGCCGCCGGCACCAACGACGCACCGGTCTTCCCGTGGCTGTTCTACTTCGCCGCCGGGTTGCTGGTGCTGTTCGTCCTGGCGGTCAACCTCATCGGGGACGGGCTGCGCGATGCCCTGGACCCCACCGCCGACGCGGCCCGTAGCCGCCGCACCCGTCGGACCCGTCGCACCCATCGGACCCGTCGGACCCGTCGGACGCGTCGGACCGGGAAGCGGGAACTGCGGAGCGGCGCGGGCGACGCCGGTCCGGCGCGCGCCGCGCCGGCCGGAGCGACTGCTCCGGCCGCGGCGCCCGGATCAGCCGAGGCGACGGGGACGGCCGGAGCAGCCGAGGCGACGGAGACGGTCGGCTCAGCGGAGGCGACGGAGGCGGCCGGTTCGCCCGGCGTCGACCGTTCGGCCCGTAGGAAAGGTGACAGCCAGTGACGACCACCGTCGTGACCCCGCCGGCCACGGCCCCGCTGCTCGACGTCCGCGACCTGCGCGTCGACTTCGCGGGCCCGCGCGGCACCACCGTCCCCGCCGTCCGCGGCGTCGACCTCACCCTGCGGCGCGGCGAAACCCTGGGCATCGTCGGCGAGTCCGGCTCCGGGAAGTCCGTCACCGCGCTGTCCGTCCTGGGCCTGCTCCCCGGCACCGCCCGGGTGCGCGGTTCGGTCCGGCTGGACGGCCGCGAGCTGGTCGGCCTGCCCGGCCGCGAACTCGCCGCCGTCCGCGGCCGCCGGGTCGCCATGGTCTTCCAGGACCCGCTCTCCGCCTTCACCCCCGTCTACCGGATCGGCGACCAGATCGTCGAGGCACTGCGCGTCCACCAGTCGCTCGACCGGACCGCCGCGCGCACCCGCGCCGCCGAACTGCTCGACCTGGTCGGCATCGCGGCGCCCGAGCGGGCGCTCGACAGCTTCCCGCACGAGTTCTCCGGCGGCATGCGCCAGCGCGCGATGATCGCCATGGCCATCGCCAACGACCCCGACATCCTGCTCGCCGACGAGCCCACCACCGCCCTGGACGTCACCATCCAGGCGCAGGTGCTGGACGTGCTGCGCACCGCCCAGCGGGAGACCGGCGCCGCGCTCGTCCTGGTCAGCCACGACCTCGGCGTCATCGCCGGGATGGCCGACCGCGTCGCGGTGATGTACGCGGGCCGGGTGGTCGAGACGGCCGGCGTGGAGGAGTTGTTCGCCGCACCCCGGCATCCGTACACGCTCGGGCTGATCGGCGCCGTACCGCGGCTGGACGGCCGGGGCGGAGCGCTCGTCCCGATCCCCGGCGTGCCGGCGCCGATGGCCGAGCTGCCGGCCGGCTGCCCGTTCGCGGCCCGCTGCCCGCTGGTGGAGGAGCGGTGCCGGACGGCCGAGCCCGCCCTCGCGGGCGGCGCGGAGCCCGGGAGTCCGGACGACGTCCCGGGGACGGAGGCCGTCGCGGGTTCGGGCGGGCCCGCAGGTTCGGGCGGGGTCGCGGGGACGGGCGGGGCCCGGGGGGCGGGCCGGCACCTGGCGGCGTGCGTCCGGGCCGGCGAGCTGGCCGAGCGGCGCCCCGCACCGAGCGAGGTCTACCCCGTGCCGCCGGTCCCGCCCGCCGCGGTCGCCGTGCCGCGCGAGGAGCGCGCGCCGGTGCTCGCCGTCACCGGCCTGACCAAGACCTTCCCGCTGCTCAAGGGCACCGTCTTCAAGCGCCGGATCGGCGAGATCCACGCGGTGGACGGCGTCGAGCTGGACATCCGGCAGGGCGAGACGCTCGGCCTGGTCGGCGAGTCCGGCTCGGGCAAGTCCACCACCCTGTTCGAGCTGCTGCGGCTGGCCGCCCCGGAGTCCGGCCGGATCGAACTGCTCGGGCAGGACACCGCCGCGCTCTCCCGGGCCGATGCCCACCGGATGCGCGCCCAGCTGCAGATCGTCTTCCAGGACCCGATGGCCAGCCTCGACCCGCGGATGCCGGTCGGCGACATCGTCGCCGAACCGCTGCGCGCCCAGCGCGCCGCCCGGGAGGAGATCGCCCACCGGGTGCCCGGACTGCTGCGGCAGGTCGGCCTGGACCCGGCCCACGCCGTCCGCTACCCGCACCAGTTCTCCGGCGGGCAGCGGCAGCGGATCTCGATCGCCCGCGCGCTGGCCGTCCGGCCGAAGCTGCTCGTCCTGGACGAGCCGGTCTCCGCGCTGGACGTCTCGATCCAGGCGGGCGTGCTCAACCTGCTCCAGTCGCTCAAGGCGGAGCTGGGCCTGTCCTACCTCTTCGTCTCGCACGACCTGTCGGTGATCCGGCACCTCGCCGACCGGGTCAGCGTGATGTACCTCGGCCGGACCGTCGAGCAGGGCGAGGTCTCCGCCGTCTTCGACCGCCCGCGCCACCCGTACACGCGCGCGCTGCTCTCCGCCGTCCCGCTCCCGGACCCGGCCGCCGAGCGGGCCCGGGGCCGCATCCTGCTGGCCGGCGATCCGCCCTCGCCCACCATCCGGCACACCGGCTGCCGCTTCCGTAGCCGGTGCCCGGTCTACGCCGGGCTCGACGCCGGCTCCAGGATCCGCTGCGAGAACGAGGCCCCGGCGCTGACCGGGCCCGCACCGGGAGGGGACCACGAGGCGGCGTGCCATTTCCCGGAGTGACCGGAGCCGGCTCGGCCCGGGTTGTTGCGGCCCGGTTCGTTGCGGCCCGGGCCGAGCCGGACCGCTGCGGCGCGACACCGCCGGTCACCGAGAGTGCCCGTTCGGTCGCGATTCGGCGGATCGGCCCGACCCCGTGTAATGTCTTCCAGGTCAGCAGGCGCCGCTAGCTCAGTTGGTTAGAGCAGCTGACTCTTAATCAGCGGGTCCGGGGTTCGAGTCCCTGGCGGCGCACATGGCAAGGTCTCAGGCCGTCCACTCCGGTGGGCGGCCTGAGGCGTTTCCGGAGCGGTAGGTTGCGAGGACGGCGCGGCCCCACGCGCCCGTCCGCGACCGCTGGGGGTTCCGTCCATGGCACCGCTCGACACCCGCTCGCTCCCGGAGGAGCTGCTGCTGCTCTGCGCCGAACCGGTGAGCGGCCGGCTCCGGATTCCGCAGTCCGCCTTCTACTGGGCCGTCCCCGGCAGCATCCTCGCCGAACTGCAGCTCAGCGGAGCCATCACCGTCGACGGCCGCCGGATCACCGGCTTCCAGCCCCTCGGCTCCGCCGACGAGATCGCGGCCGGGGTGCTCACCCGGCTGGAGGAGACCGGCAAGCGCAAGCACCGGCTGGGTCTCGACCTGGCCATGCGCCGGATCCCCCGCAAGCCCACGCAACAGTTGCTCCTCGACCGGCTGATCGCCGACGGTGTCCTCCCCGTCGACCGCCGGAGCTTCCTCGGCCTGCCGTACCGGCGGTACACGGCGGTGCCGCCGGCAATCGGGCAGGAGATCGCGGCTCGGGTGGCCGCCACCCTGGCCGTCGACGACGCCGGGTCGACCCTGGCGCCGCCGCCCGCCGCTGCCCCTTCGCCCTCTCCCTCGCCCTCACCCTCCCCCTCGCCCTCGCCTTCAGGTGATGCGGCCCCCGCCGAGGCTGCGCCCGTCGGCGGGGGCGAGGTGTCCGGTACGGCCGGGGCGTCCACCGCCGAGGCCGACCGGGACCGCCGGTCGGCCGATCGAGACCGCCAGCTGGCCGGGCTGATCTTCGCAGCGGGGCTGCACCGCCGGCTCTACCCCGGCCCGGCCGGCGCCCCCACCCGGCGCGCCGCGCGCCGACTGGCCAACGAGCTGCCGGTCCCCCGGGCGGTCCGGCGGGCGATCTCGGCGATGTCGGCGAACACGGCCTCCTGAGCCGCGGGGAGCGGCGGGTGCGACCCGCGGCCGGCGATCGACCGGCCGGCGATCGACCGACCGACGGCCGGCAGTACGACCGGCGGCGCTCAGCGGGTGTCGAGGATCGCCGAGGCCACCGCGTCCGGGCGGTCGAACATCAGCAGATGCCCCGCCGGGGCGGTGGTGCGGAAGTCGGCCCCGAGCAGCGCGGCGAGCCCCCGCTGCCGGGCCAGCCACTCCTCCGTGCGGCGGGTGCGGCACCCGTCGTCGGCGGCGAGCACGGTGATCGGCAGCTCCTCCGGCAACGGCACCACGCCGCGCAGCTCGTCCAGCTCCGCGGCCACGTCCAGGTACCGGGCGTTCTCCCGGAGCACCGCGCGCAGGGCCCGGCCGGTCCGGTAGCAGTGCCGGACCAACGGTCGCGGGGCGAGGTCCTCGCGGCGCACCGTCGCGGCCCGCGCGACCAGCCGCCGTACGGTCGGCCCGAGGACGTACGGCACCGCCAGTGCCGTGGCCGCGCCCGCGACCGCCCGGGCCGCCAGGTCGCGCAGCTCCGGCGCCGGCCAGGGGCGAGGTGACGACTCGACGCTGCCGTCCAGCAGGACCAGCCCGGCCGTCCGCTCCGGGTTCAGCCGGGCGAAGGCCTCGACGTGGAAGCCCGCCAGCGAGTGGCCCACCACCGTGCACGGCTCGCCCAACCCGAGCCCGTCCAGGACGGCCAGGATGCGCTCCGCCTCTCCGACGGCGGTCGGACCAGGACGGTCGGCCGGCTCCCGACCGCTCAGCCCGTAGCCGGGCCGGTCGAAGCGGACCACCGTGCGGTAGGGGGTGAGGAAGGGGACCACGAGGTCCCAGTCGAACCAACTGCTGCCGAGCCCGCCGGCGAGCACGACGACCGGGCCGCTGCCCTCGGTCCGGACGTGCAGGGGCGTGCCACCGATGCGCAGGAACGCCACCGCGGGGACGGCGGGCCGGGCCGTCCGGCGGCCGGGGTCGGAGCTGGGCACGTTTCCCACCCTAACCGCCGGAAAACTCCGCCCCAACCGGGCGGAAACGGGCTGCCGCCACGGCGTGCGGGCCTGCGGGACGCCGCAATGGTGCGAGCCACCCCTCCGGAGCGTGTATTGTTTTCCAGGTCAGCAGGCGCCGCTAGCTCAGTTGGTTAGAGCAGCTGACTCTTAATCAGCGGGTCCGGGGTTCGAGTCCCTGGCGGCGCACAGACACTGGGGAGCCTCTCGCACGAGCGGGAGGCTCCCCAACTTTTTGCCCTTCGGCGTCCGATTTGTGTGTGATGTCGGTCTCGCTTGCCGTCCCGGTGGAGCCAATCGCCCCGATCGGTGCGTTCTGGGCTGTACAACCGGAAACGGGACGAACGGTCCCGACCGCCGAAGTCCCCTCCGCTGTGCAGGCCGGCACGGTCCGCCCGCAGGAAAGGCCGCCGATTTGTCCCGAGACACCCAGAGCGGCCGTCGCACGGCGTCCGCCCTCCTCCGTCCGGTCAACCGTCTGAAGCGCTCCGGCGGGAGCCCGACCGGCGGGACCGGCGGGTCCGGGCCAGGCCGCAGGCGCACCGGATGGCGGCGGCTGATCCCGACCTGGCGGATGACGCTGGCCGGTCTCGTCACCGCGCTGCTGCTCGGCGTCGGCCTGTTCGCCCTGGGGATCGCCCTGGTGAAGGTGCCGGACGCGCACGCCGCCGCGATCGCCCAGAGCAACACCTGGCTCTACCAGGACGGTTCGGTGATCGCCCGGACCGGCCAGACCAACCGGCAGAACGTCCCGCTGGACAAGGTCTCCCCCGCCGCGCAGCACGCCGCGCTGGCCGCCGAGGACCGCAACTTCTACGACGAGGGCGCCGTCAACGTCCAGGGCCTGGTCCGCGCCGCCGTCAACACGGTCAAGGGCGAGGGCACCCAGGGCGGCTCCACCATCACCCAGCAGTACGTGAAGAACACCTACCTGAGCCAGAAGCAGTCCATCAGCCGCAAGGTGCAGGAACTCTTCATCGCCATCAAGGTCGACGCCACCGAGACCAAGGACGACGTCCTCTCGGGCTACCTGAACACCTCCTACTACGGGCGCGGCGCCTACGGCATCCAGGCCGCCGCCCAGCAGTACTTCGGCGTCGACGCGTCCGCGCTCACCCCCGCCCAGGGCGCCTACCTGGCCGCCCTGCTGAACGCGCCGAGCGCCTACGACGTGGCGACCGCGACCCCGGCGGGCAAGCAGAACGCGGTCAACCGCTGGAACTACGTGCTGGACGGCATGGTGAAGGAGGGCTGGCTGTCCGCCGAGGAGCGGGCCGCCACCACCTTCCCCGAGGTCCGGGACCCGCAGGCCCAGCTCGGCCTCTCCGGCCAGGCCGGCTACCTCGTCAACGCGGCCACCGAGTACCTGACCGCCAACCGGATCATCACCGAGTCCGAGCTGGCCAAGGGCGGCTACACGATCAAACTGACCGTCGACCCCGGGCGCCAGTCGGCCCTCCAGGACGCCGTTCAGGCCCAGCTGCACGACACCCTGAACCCGGACAAGCGGAAGAAGGACGCGGCCGCCCAGGCCGGCGCCGCCTCCGTCGACCCGAAGACCGGCGCGGTGGTCGCCCTCTACGGCGGCGTCGACTACACCAAGCACTACATCGACAACGCGACGCGTCGGGACTACCAGGCCGGCTCCACCTTCAAGGCCATCGCGCTGGCCGCGGCGCTGGAGAACAACGCCAAGACCCAGTCCGGGCAGACCATCACCCCGCGCACGGTCTACGACGGCACCAGCGGCCGCAAGGTCCGCGGCGGCAAGGGCACCGCGTACGCGCCGCCGAACGAGGGCGACAAGAGCTACGGCCAGATCACCCTGCAGCAGGCCACCGACTGGTCGGTGAACTCGGCGTTCGCCCAGCTCGCCCAGGACACCGGCCTGCAGAAGGTGCGGGACACCGCCGTCGCGCTCGGCCTGCCGGCCAACACCCCCGGACTCGAACCGCTGCCGTCCATCCCGCTCGGCACCGCCACCCCGAGCGTCCTCGACCTGGCCGGCGTCTACGCGACGCTGGACAACGGCGGCAAGCAGATCACCCCCTGGCTGGTGCAATCGGTCGACCGCGAGGGCGAGGCCCTCCAGCTGCCCGCCCACAAGGCCACCCAGGCGATCGGCGAGGACACCGCGCGCAGGGTGACGGCCATGCTGGAGGGCGTGGTGCGCGACCCCGGCGGCACCGGCTGGCGCGCGAAGGCCCTGGGCCGCCCGGCGGCCGGCAAGACCGGGACGACCGACGACCAGAAGTCGGTCTGGTTCGTCGGTTACACGCCCGAGCTGGTGACCTCGGTCGCCCTGTTCGGCCAGGACCCGGGCACCGGCGCCCAGGTCAGCCTCAGCGGCACCGGCGGCATCGACGGCGCGGCGGGCGGCCAGTACCCGGCGCAGATCTGGACCAGCTACATGAAGGCCGCGCTGAAGGGCAAGCCGGTCACCGACTTCGCCTCGCCCGCGGGCCGGGACGACACCTGGTCGGACGGCTCCTCGTCGGGCGGCCCGGACGGCCCGGCGACCCCGTCCGGGCCGGCTTCGGCACCGGCTTCCCCGGGCGGCTCCGGCAACGGGGCGGGCTCCGGCGCCGCGCCCAACGGCTCCGGCGACGGGTCCGCCCGGTCCGGCTCGGGCGCGCCCGGTTCGTCGAACGGGCGGAACGGCTCGCGGTCCGGTGACGGCGGGCCGACCGGCGGGCCCACCCAGCAGCCGACGGCCCAGCCCAGCTCCCAGCCGACGTCGCAGCCGACGACCCGGCCCACCAAGCCGCCGGCGCCCACCACGGGGCCGACCACCGCCCCGACGACCGGGCCCACCACGGCGCCGCAGCCGACGGGGGGCACCGGTTCGGGCGGCGGCTCGGCCGACGCGGCCGCGTCGGCCGGGCAGTAGCCCGCCCGGGAGAGGTGGGCGGTGGGCGGTGGCGCTGGCCCGTGGGACGGTGCCCGTGGGGGGCGGCCCGTGGGACGGTGCCCCGTGGGGGCCATGGCGGTGGGGGCGGTGGCCCGTGGGGTGGGTGGTGGCGGCGGTGGCCCGTCTGGTCGGTGACGTGACCGCCGGGGGTGGGTGACCGTAGCCGATCGGCGGGTGCGCGTGAACCTGCCGTCGCGCACAGTTGGAGGCAGGACCAAATGACGGAATGGCGCCTTACCGAACCGATGACATGACTGTCACAATGCCTCGGTGCACAGCTCAAACCCCCCACTCGGCCGGTCGTCGGCCAAAACCCTCGGACTCACCCTGGCGCTGGTCTCGGCCATCGCCTTCGGCGGCTCCGGCACCGCCGCCAAGCCGCTGATCGAGGCCGGCCTCTCCCCGCTGCACGTGGTCTGGCTCCGGGTGACCGGCGCCGCCGTGGTCCTGCTCCCCCTCGCCTACCGCCACCGCGACGCGGTGCTCCGGCGGCCCGGCCTGCTGCTGGGCTTCGGCCTGCTCGCCGTGGCCGGCGTCCAGGCCTGCTACTTCGCCGCCATCTCCCGGATCCCGGTCGGCGTCGCCCTGCTCATCGAGTACCTCGGACCGCCGCTGCTCATCGGCTACGTGCGGTTCGTCCAGCGCAGGCCGATCAGCCGGGGCTCGGCGATCGGCGCCGGCGTCGCCGTGGCCGGTCTGGCGTGCGTGGTGGAGGCCTGGAACGGCCTGAGCTTCGACGCCCTGGGCGTCGTGTTCGCCCTCGGCGCGGCCTGCTGCCAGGTGGGCTACTTCGTCCTGGCGGACGCCGGCAGCCGCGGCGAGCGCCCGATCGACCCCCTCGCCGTGAGCGCCTACGGCCTGCTGATCGGCGCGGTCCTGCTGACTGCGTTCACCCACCCCTGGACCGCCGACTGGGGTGTGCTCGGCGGCGACGTCGTGATGAACGGGCACACCGTTCCGGCGCTCCTCCCGGCCGCCTGGATGGTCCTGATCGCGACCGTGCTCGCCTACCTGACCGGCGTGATCGCCGTCCGGCACCTGTCGCCCCCGGTCGCCGGGGTGGTCGCCAACCTGGAGGCGGTGGTCGCCACCGTGCTGGCCTGGATCCTGCTCGGCGAACACCTGGGCCTGCCGCAGATGGCCGGCGGCCTGCTGGTCCTGGCCGGCGCCTTCGCGGCCCAGGCCGGCAAGGCCGGAGCCGCACCCGAGGACGCCGGGTCGGCGCGCGGCGGCGCAGCGGACGGTGTCGAGGCGGACCGTGGCGCGGCGGACGGTGGCGCCCACGACGGCCTGGTGGGCGGTGGCGTGGCGGACGTCCGGGCCGCGGAGGACCACCCTGCCCCCGCGGACTTCGCCGGGGCGACGGCGCTGGGCGAGCAGTTGGCACGGGCCGCCGGACGGGCGGGCGCCGAGGACCGTGCGGTCACCGGAGACCGTGCGGTCGCCGGGCCGGGGGTCAGCGGCCGACCCAGCCGAACCAGTCGAGGTGGTTGAGCGGCCACACGACGCCCGAGACCGGTCCGACCACGTTGTCCACCGGCACGGCGCCGCCGCCCGGCCCGCGCTGGTGGTACCGGGAGTCGGCGGAGTCGCTCCGGTGGTCACCCTCCACCCAGACGTAGCCCTTGGGCACGGTCACCGGGCCGAAGTCCAGTCCCGCGCAGGAGTCGTCCCCGGGGTGGAGGTAGGGCTCGTCCACCTTCGCCCCGTTGACGGTGAGCGTGGTGCCCGAGCACTGGACGGTCTGGCCGCCGGTCGCGATGACCCGCTTGACCAGGTAGTTGTCGTCCTTCGGCGGCACCAGGCCGATGAACCCGAGTGCGGAGCTCAGCGCGCGGGTGACCGGGTTGCCGTCGGTCGGCTGCGGCGGCAGCCAGTCGCCCGGGTCCTTGAAGACCACCGGCTGGCCGGGCTCCGGCTCCCAGCCGGTGAGCGGCGCGAGCTTGTTCACCCCGACCCGGTCGCCGATCCGCAGCGTGTTCTCCATCGACCCGGAGGGGATGGAGAAGACCTGGAACAGGCACGTCTTGATCAGCAGCGCGGCCACCAGGCCGACGGCCGCCATCAGGGGGATCTCGATCCACCACGGCCGCTGGCGGCGCCCCGCCCGCCGGGCCCGGAGACCCCTGCTCGGACCGCGGCCGGCCTTCCCGGCCTTGGCCGCCTTGCCCGCCTTCCGGGAGCGCGCCCGCCGGGCCGCTGCGCGGCCGCCGTGGCCGGCGCCCGCAGCCGGGACCGGACCGACCCCGGCATCACTGTCCGTGTCGGGCAGGTTCACCGCCATCGTCGCTGCTCCACCTCTCCGGCCGGGAAACCTGCACGCTACGCCACCGGCGAAGCCTCACGAAATCGGGCATTTACCCGCCGCCGACACGACCGCCGACACCGCCGCGGAGAAGGCGGCGGGAGCGAGGCGGTCGGAGGACGGTGCTCGGGGCAATGTCACCCAGGGTACGGCGGGGCGAGCCGCAACGGACGAGCCGCCGCCGGTCGAGCGCCGTCCGGGAGCGCGAAGGCGGGCGCGGAAGCGGGCGTGTACGAGGATGCGGAAGCCCTGCGGGATGGGAAGCCGGGCGGGTACGAGGGGCCGCGGCTCAGCCAGCGGCAGCGGGGCGGGCACCGGCCGATGGCCGGGGCGGCGGCGGGGGCGGCAGGCGTGCGACGCCCCAGGGGACGAGGGGCGCGGGCCGCCCGGCGCGCCGACCGGCGGGCGGCCGGCGCCCGAAGCGGCGACCGGCGAGCGGCCGGCGCCCGAAGCGGCGACCGGGGGGCGTCGGGCAGGCGGCCCCGCGCGGCGACGACAGGTCCGGACACCTCTCCCGGGGCTCGCCGGAACGGTCTTCCGCCCGGGGCGGCGCGGTGTCGGAGCGGCTGGTCCGACCGGCTGGTCAGACCCGCTCGTTCTGGCCGGTCACGGTGTCGCTGGCGATCTTCTCGTGGTGCCGGATGACCTCGGCGATGATGAAGTTGAGGAAACTCTCCGCGAAGACCGGATCGAGGTGGGCCCCGGCGGCCAGCTCGCGCAGTCGCTTGATCTGGTCGCGCTCCCGCGCCGGGTCCGCCGCGGGCAGCTTGTGCTCGGCCTTGAGCCGACCGACCCGCTGGGTCGCCTTGAAGCGCTCCGCGAGCATGTGGACCACCGCGGCGTCGATGTTGTCGATGCTCTCGCGCAGGCTGGTCAGCTCGGCCCGTACGGCCTCGTCGATCCCGTCGAGCGATCCGGCATCGGGGGTCGTGGGGTGATCCGTCATCGGGGCGGCTCCGCGGCTCTCTGGTGATGGGCACCCGGCCGTCGGTGGGCCGGGGATCAGGCCCGCGCAAATCTAACAGGGCACCCGTCGCAGAACCGCACCATTCGGGCCATCCGTCCCACGATCCGGACACCCCGCGGACCGGTGTGCCGCCCGCGGCGGCAGCCTCCCCGTAGGCTGGTGCGCGGCATGGCCGGAAGTGACGAATCAGCTGTTCCTCAGTGATGGAGGTACCGATCGTGGCAACCACCCGCACCGCACGCACCGCCTGGGAAGGCAACCTGCTCGACGGCAAGGGCCAGGTGACCCTCGCCTCGTCCGGCATCGGCGAGTACCCGGTCACCTGGGCGTCCCGCGCCGAGGACCCGAACGGCAGGACCAGCCCCGAGGAACTCATCGCGGCCGCGCACTCCGCGTGCTTCTCGATGGCCCTCTCGCACGCCCTGGCCGGCGCGGGCAACCCGCCCGCCAAGCTGGACACCCAGGCCGACGTCACCTTTCAGCCCGGGACCGGCATCACGGGCATCCACCTGACCGTCACCGGCGACGTGCCCGGCCTCGACGAAGCCGGGTTCGTGAAGGCCGCCGAGGACGCCAAGGCGAACTGCCCCGTCAGCAAGGCGCTCACCGGCACGACCATCACCCTGACGGCCAAGCTGGCCTGACGCCCCGACGGTCCGACGCCCCGTCCGGCCGGCTCGCGGCCGGCCCGGACTCGGCGCGTCCCGGCGCTCGACCAGCGCCCGAGGGCGCACGGCGGAGGCACACGCCCCTGGCGCACATCATGTGATGTGTACCGGGGGCGTCTGCATGTATCACCGCACAGGACCTGAAAGCGGGCGAATCACCCTGGCGGCGGTCACCGCGCGTTGCCGCCGCGTCTTATGATCGGCCGCAGCGCCCTGTTCTTCACGCGGATCCCCCCGCGGACGTTCCACGCGAGCGTTCCACCGGACTGCGAGGACCTCGACAGAGTGCGGGAGCCGGCCGCAGCAGTCCCGGGCGATCGGCCGGACCAGCGTCAAGCATCAAGCGTCAGCAGCGGACGGGAGTATGCCGTGCCGGGCCAGAACGAGGGGGCCGACGCACACCACTCGGGCGTGCGGCACGAGGAACCGCACCAGCACGGCCACCGGTTGTCCCCGCTCCGCCGTCCGGCCAACGGCGCCACCGCCGACGGCACCACCGGTCTCGCCCTGGACGACTCGCGTGACGTCGACCACGCCCCCGGCCTCGACGGCGTCCTCGGCGCCGGTGATCCCCGTGAGCCCCTTGATGACCGGGGCGCGCTGCGCGACGGACTCCGCGCCGGGCTCAGGGCCATCGACCTCCGCGGCAACCACGGCAACCACGGCAACCACGGCACCGTCGCACCGGTCGACGTGACCGGCGGCGCGGTCGGCACCGACCTCCTGCTCTGCCCGACCTGCTCCGCCCCGCTCGCGACCGGCTCGCACCGACCGACCGACGGCCCCGGCCTGCCGGCCGAGGGGACCGACCGCCTGCTCGCCGCCCTGAGTGCCAGCGAGTCCCGCTTCCGGGCCGCCTTCTGCGACGCCGGGATCGGCATGGCCCTGATCGACCCCGACGACCGGATCATCGAGGTCAACCCCGCCTTCGCCGCCCTGGTCGGCTGCACGTCCGCCGACCTGGTCCGCACGCACATCCACGACGTGGTCGACGCGGACGGGATGCCGGACCGCCTCTTCCCGGAGCTGGTCCGCGGCAAGCGGGAGCGGCTGCGGGTGGAGAAGCAGCTCAAGCACCGTGAGGGGCGCACGGTCTGGAGCAAGGTGACCGTCTCGCTGATCCGGGACGGCTCCGGCAAACCGCTCTACACGCTCGCCATGGTCGAGGACATCACCGAGCAGCGCCGGCTCGGAGACCGCCTGGAGTACCAGGCCCTGCACGACCCGCTGACCCGGCTGCCGAACCGGACGCTGTTCTTCGAGCGCCTCGACGCCGCCTGCCTCGCGATCGCCGGGCCGGTCGCGGACGACGTCAGGGACGACGGCCCGGGTGACGGCCCGGGTGACGGCCCGGGCGACGGCCAGGTTGCCGTCGCCGGCGGCGATGCGGTCGCCGGCGTCCGGCCGGACCAGGGCCTACCGCTGGGCGCGGAGGGGCAGGCGGCTCCGGGCGGCACGCCCGGCGAGCGCCGGGTGGGCGTCTGCTACCTGGACCTCGACGGATTCGCGGCGATCAACGAGACGCTCGGCCACCACATCGGCGACCAGCTGCTGATCGCCGTCGCCACCCGGCTGCGGCGCGGGTTCTCCGAGCCCGGTGGCCGCCTGGTGGCCCGGATGGGCGGCGACGAGTTCGCCGTCCTGGTGACCGACAGTCAGGGCAGCGAACAGCTCACCGCGCTGGCCGCGCGGATCCTGGAGGCGCTGGAACGCCCCTTCGACGTGGCCGGGCACCGGCTGGTGGTGACGGCCAGCGTCGGCGTCGTCGAACGGTCCGTGCACGAGACCACGCCGACCGACCTGGTCAAGGACGCCGACGCGACCCTCTACTGGTCGAAGGCGGACGGCCGCGCCCGGTGGACCCTCTACGACCCGGACCGCGGCGCCCACCAGCTGACCCGCCAGCTGCTCGCCACCGCTCTCCGACCGGCCCTGGAGCGGGGCGAGTTCACCATCGAGTACCAGCCGCTGGTCGGCCTCGCCGACGGAGCGGTGCACGGCGCCGAGGCCCTGGTCCGCTGGCGCCACCCCCGCTACGGGACCCTCTCGCCGGATCGTTTCATCCCGCTCGCCGAGGAGTCCGGTGCGATCGTGCCGCTCGGCAAGTGGGTCCTGGAGGAGTCCTGCCGCCAGGCCAAGCGCTGGCTGACCGAGTTCCCGGACACCGAGACCTTCGTGAGCGTCAATCTGGCCGCCCGCCAGATCTGGGACTCCGACGTCGTCGCCGACGTGGCCCAGGCGCTCGAGAGCACCGGTCTGCCGGCCCGGCTGCTACAGCTGGAGATCACCGAGAGCGCGCTGCTCGGCCCCGGCGGGCGACCGCTCCAGGCCCTGCAGGCCCTCGCCGACATGGGTGTCCGGATCGCCATCGACGACTTCGGCACCGGCTACTCCAACCTGGCCTACCTCTCCCGGCTGCCGGTGCACGTACTGAAGCTGGACGGCACCTTCATCGAGGGGTTCCGCGACCCGGCCCCGGCCGGCCGGCCCGAACTCGCCGCGCTCAGCTCCCGGCGCAGCGACGCCGACGAGCAGATCGTGGGTGCCATGGTGCAGTTGGCCCACACCCTGGGCCTGACCGTCACCGCGGAGGGCATCGAGAGCGCCGCCCAGGCCGAGCGGCTGCGGCTGACCGGCTGCGACACCGCCCAGGGCTGGTACTTCGCACGGCCCGGCGAGGCGGAACGCGTCGCGGCCATACTCCGGGAGAACCGCCTCGGGCCGGAGGGCCGGTAGCGGCTGCCGCGCAGGACGCCCCACCGGCCCGGAGCGGTCGCCCCGGGCCGGCTGCCCGTTCGCCGGCTCAGGCCGTGGCGACCCCGCCGGTCAGCCCGTAGGCCTCGGCGATCAGGCCGTACGAGCGGTGCCGCGCCTCGTGGCCGTGGATGTGCGAGGTGACCATCAGCTCGTCCACGCCGGTCCGCTTGCGCAGGGCCTCCAGGCCGTCGGCCACCTCGCCGGGCGAACCGATGACCATGTTGCCCATCCAGTCGGAGACGAAGTCGGCCTCCACCGGGCTGTACGGGTAGGACTCGGCCTCCTCGGGGGTGGGGATCGGGGCCGGGTTGCCGCGCCGCACCCGGAGCATCCCGAGCGCCGCCGAGCGCGCCAGCCGGCGGGCCGCCGCCTCGTCGTCGGCCGCGACGGCGCCCACGCCGATCAGCGCGTACGGCTCGTCGAGCACCGCGGAGGGCCGGAACGAGGACCGGTAGAGGTCGAGCGCCGGGAGGGTGTTGGCGCTGCTGAAGTGGTGCGCGAACGCGAACGGCAGACCGAGCCGCCCGGCCAGCTGCGCGCTGAAGCCGGAGGAGCCGAGCAGCCAGATCGGCGGCCGCGCGTCGCCCTGGGGGACGGCCGTCAGCCGCGCGTACGGGTGACCGCCCGGGAAGTCGCCGTCGAGGAAGTGGGTCAGCTCGGCGAGCTGCTGCGGGAAGTCGTCGGCGCCCTCGGCGAGGCCGCGCCGCAGTGCGCGGGCGGTCGCGGGGTCCGTGCCCGGGGCCCGGCCGAGCCCGAGGTCGATGCGCCCGGGGTGCAGGGCCTCCAGCAAGCCGAACTGCTCGGCGATGGTCAGCGGGGCGTGGTTGGGCAGCATGACGCCGCCGGAGCCGAGCCGCAGCGTCGTGGTGTGGGCACCGAGATGGGCCAGCAGGACGGCCGGGTTGGAGCTGGCGACGCCCTGCATGCCGTGGTGCTCGGCGACCCAGAACCGGTGGTACCCCCACTCCTCGGCGCTCCGGGCGAGTCGGGTCGTCGCGGCCAGGGCCTCCGCCGGGGTGTAGCCGGCGCCTACGGTCGCCAGGTCCAGGATGGAGAGCGGCGCCGGCGCCGTGCCGCGGACGACGCCCCGGATCGCCGTGGTGTCCTGCGGCTCGGGCCCGCTGTTCTGCTGCTCCTCGGTGGTCATACCGTCCGCCCTCCTGGCAGTCCTGGTCGCTCGCGTGGTCGTTGGTCCTGTCGGCAGCCGTGAGCGACCGCGCCGATGGCCGGGGTCGCGGCTGCCGACGGAGGACAACCACGCCATCACTCCCGGTGTTCCCGGGAGTTCGCTGTTTTCTCGGCGAGCCGCTCCGGTGCGCGATCGGCGCCCTACCGACCGTTCGGCTGACTCAGAGCCAGCGGACGGACACGCGTGGCGACTTCACGCCAGCGCGGGAAGTCGCCAGCCGCAGGCCTCGCGATCCGCGGGCGGCGTCCGGCAGGCTGGTCCCAGAGCGGATCAGCCAACCGGATTCGCCTCGCCAGCAAGGTCATCGGGCTGGACCAGCGCCGATCGATCCCCGTGAGCCCCTGGAGCGGTACCCCGCCCCAGGGGCTTGCGCCATTGTGAGCTGCCGCACAACCGGGGTGCTTCATGGCATGAAAAGTCGAGGCGCTAGCGTTGACCCCTGCAGCCGTCTGCTCCTCCGGGCAGCTTGGAGGGAGTAAGGGTCGTGGACATCGCGACGGTGATCGGATCCTCGTGGATCTGCGCCCTGGCGCTCTGCGCCGTACTAGGGGACGCGTTCCTCCCCTTCATCCCCAGCGGGACGCTGGTGATCCTGGCCGTGCTCAAGACGTCGCAGACGAGCGGCGCGCCGGTGCTGCTCGGCCTCGGCGTGGCGCTGGCGTCCTTCCTGGGCGACCTGCTGCTGCTCCGGCTGGCCCGGCGCGGCGCCCCGTCGGTGCAGCGGCGGCTCGAACACCGGCCGAAGCTGGCGGCGAGCGTGGCGCGGGTCCAGCAGGCGCTCAACGAGCGCACCACCGGGGCGGCGGCCGCGATGGTGGTGGTGGCACGGTTCGTGCCGGCCGGCCGGACCGTCCTCGACCTGGCCATCGGCCACTCCCCCGGCCATCCGCACCGCTTCCTGCGCTGGTCGGCCGTGGCCGCGCTGGTCTGGGCCGCGTACATCGTCACGCTGGGCTGGCTCAACAGCCACTGGTTCGACACCGCCTGGCTGAGCCTCGCCGTCTCCTGTACGGCCGCCACGGCGGTCAGCACCGCCATCGCCCGGATCGTCCGCCGCAACCGCCGGCTCGCCGCGCTCTGACGCGCCGGCAGGGCCCGGTGGCCCGGTGGCCCGGCCGCAAGGGGCGGCGGGCGGGCGGCGAGCGCCTGACGGCCACCGGCGGTCGACCGACGGGCGGCGCGAGGTGAAACGCCGACAGGCGCCCAGCGTCACAGGACGGCAACAGAACGCCGATTGCCGCAGCCCGAATGCTCCCGATCCGCGTATTGACGTGAGGCGGACTCAGGCACCCTTGGGTGCCGCTACGTCTGCATGACATCCTATTGGCGAATAATCATCAGTTGCCCGATTTGACCGGTAGGGCCCGTTCGGCGCCACCGTCACCCGGCCAGCGCGGCACCCAGGGGAGACCATGACCAGCATCTCGCGCAGGACCGTGCTCAGCGCCACCGCCGCGACCGTGGCCCTCGGTGCTGTGGCGGCGTGTTCCAGCGGTGGCTCGGCGGCCGGATCCGGCTCCGGGACCTCACCGAGCTCGGGGGGCGGCAGCACCGGCGCCGGTACCGGTACCGGTGCGCCGGGCACCGCCAGCCCGAGCACCGGCATACCCAAGGGGACTCCGATCGGAGACGGTTCCACCTCCGACACCGGCCCCCAGCCCAAGCAGCCCAAGCCGGAGAAGCTCAAGCCCGGCGAGCGGCCGCCGCAGTTCGTGGTGTTCTCCTGGGACGGTGCCGGCGGCACCGACGACGGCCAGTTCCCCCGCTTCCTCAAGCTGGCGGAGGAGCACAAGGCCTCGATGACCTTCTTCCTCTCCGGGATCTACGCCCTGCCCAAGGGCAAGGCGGACCTCTACCACCCGCCGAAGCACTCGGTGGGCGCCTCCGACATCCCCTACCTCTCGGACGGCGCGGTCAAGGCCACGCTCAAGCTGATCAGCCAGGCCTGGCTGGCCGGCCACGAGATCGGCACGCACTTCAACGGGCACTTCTGCTCGAGCCGCCCGGACGGCAACGGGGTCAACAAGTGGACGCCGGAGGACTGGCAGAGCGAGATCGACCAGGCGATCTCCTTCGTCACCCAGTGGCGGACCAACACCGGCTTCACCGACGTCGACCCGCTGCCCTTCGACTACAAGAAGGAGCTGATCGGCGGCCGCACCCCCTGCCTTGAGGGACAGAAGGCACTGCTGCCGACCGCCGTCAAGATGGGGTGGAAGTACGACGCCAGCTCCTCCGGCGGTCAGCAGATCTGGCCGCAGAAGGTGCAGGACGGCAAGATCTGGGACTTCCCGCTGCAGAGCATCCCGTTCCCCGGGCACACCTTCCAGGTGCTCTCGATGGACTACAACATCCTCGCCAACCAGTCGTCCGGCAGCACGAAGGGCGACCCGGCCAAGTACAACGACTGGCGCACCCAGGCCCGGGACTCCTACCTCGCCGGGTTCGACCGCGCCTACAACGGCAACCGGGCGCCGTTCTTCATCGGCAACCACTTCGAGCAGTGGAACGGCGGCATCTACATGGACGCCGTCGAGGAGACCCTCAAGACCATCGCGGACAAGCCCGAGGTCCGGCTGGTCTCGTTCCGGCAGCTGGTCGACTGGCTGGAGGTCCAGGACCAGTCGACCCTGCGCAAGCTGCGGTCGCTGAACGTGGGGCAGGCGCCGAGCGGCGGGTGGCAGTCCTTCCTCGGCACGGCCGGCTGAGACGGCGGGAATCCGGCCGCGGCGACCGCACCGGCCGCGGCGTGCGCCGGCCCGGTCGGGCGGCCGGCGCCCGACCGGGCCGCCCCCTACTCGGTGGCGGCGACGGCGCCGAGCAACCGCTGCACCACGGCCTCGGCTCCCGCCCGGCCCCAGAGGATCGAGTAGTGGTTGGTGTCCGGGACCAGCGAGGCCGAGACCACCCGGTCCGGATCGAGACCCGCCCGGGCGATCCGCTGCGCGTCGTAGAGCGCCTGCGGCTCGTCGAAGAGCCCGCGCTCGGCCCAGAGCAGGTCACCGGGGCAGGGCAGCCGGTGGACGGCTGCCGCCGCGTCCCGGTCCAGGAGCACCTGGGCGCCGTCGGTCCGAACCGCCTCCAGCACGCAGGCGGAGTGCAGCTCGGGCTCGACGCCGACGAGGTCGCGCTGGGTGTACGCGTCGATCCCGTCCGACCAGTCGGCGGCGAAGGCCGGGTGCTGCCGCCAGAACGCCCGGTAGGCGGCGCGGTCCGAAAAGGTCATCGACAACCGCGCCAGGGCCGGGCCGAGCACCGCGGCCAGCGCGTCCTCCTCCCCGACGCCCTCGGGCAGCGGGAAGCTGACCGCGCCGTCGACCAGGAGCACCCGGCTGACCAGCTCCGGGTGGCGGACCGCGGTCAGCGCGGTGATCCAGGCCCCCATCGAGTGCCCGGCCACGACCGTCGGCCCCAGGTCGAGCGCGGTGATCAGGGCGGCGATGTCGTCGGCGTGGCGGGCCAGGCCGTACGGCCCGCCGACCGCACGGCTGGCCCCGCGCCCGCGCAGGTCGGGCGCGAGCAGGGTCGCCCGGCCCGCGAGCGTGTGGACCACCTCGAACCAGGCGAGGGCGTTGGCGGTGATGCCGTGCACCGCCACGACGGTCGCCGCCGCCGGGGCTGTGGCGGGCCAGCGGAGCACGGCCAGGTCCCCACCCGGGACGGGGACCGTCAGTTGCTCGGGCTGCGGGAAGGACGGGCTCATGCGGGATTCCCTCCGGTGGGGCGCACGCCCGTCGCACCGGCGGGGCCGGCGGACCGGGCCGAACGGACGGATCGGTCGGCGCGGATACGGGCCGGCAGCCGGGCCAGCCCGCCGGGCAACAGGTAGACGACGGCGACGAAGAGGCCACCGAGCAGGAACAGCGGCTGGGAGAGCGGAACCCGCAGGACCGCGGGCAGGTCGGCGATCGCCGTGGAGTTGGCGAGGTCGCCGAGGCGGTGGCCTGCCCAGGTGTAGAGGACACCGCCGAGCAGCGGACCCCAGCGCGTGCCCGAACCGCCGAGCACGACCATCACCAGGAGCGAGAGGGTGGCGTCGGAGGTGGCGGCCTGGGGCGTGGCGCCGCCGGTCAGCAGGAGGTAGACCACCCCGCCCACCGCCGCGAGGGCCCCGGCGAGGACGAAGGCGACCAGCTTGTAGCCGTACGGGCGGAGTCCGAGCACCTCCACCCGGCGCTCGTTCTCCTTGATGCCCTGCCAGACCCGCCCGATCGGCGAGCCGACGGCCCAGTGCACCGCGGCGAGGGTGAGCACCAGGTAGGCGACGGCGATCCAGTAGAGGTTCGCGGTGTTCTCGATGCCCAGGAGCGCGGAGGGCAGCCGCCCGGCCGGCGCCGACCGACCCTCCTCCCCGCCGGTGATGCCGCCGGGGTTGCGCTGGACGAGGATCGACCCCGCCTGGGCGAAGGCGAGGGTGACCATGGAGAACCCGATGCCGGTGACGCGGAGGCTGACCGAGCCCAGCAGCAGGGCCAGCGCGACGGCACAGGCGACGCCGAAGACGGCCGCCGCGGCGAACGGCAGCCCGAGCTCCAGCATGCCGAGATTGGTGGCGTAGAGGCCGGTCGCGAAGTAGAGCGCGTGGCCGAAGGAGAGCAGTCCGGTCCGCCCGAGCAGGAGGTCGTAACCGGTGGCGAGGGCCCCGTAGAGCAGGCACAGGGCGATGAGTTGGAGGCTTCCCGGGCTGCCGAGCGGTCCGTCGAGCAGTCCCGGGACGGGTAGCGCACTGTAGGGGATGACAAGGAGCAGGATCAGCAGGGCGATCGGCCACCAGCGTAGTGATCCGTGCACGATTGTCGAGCGCCGCGCCAATGAATCACCAGTTCGAGCGAACGTCTCCGCCTCGATCACCCGTCCGGGGAGAATTCCGGGTCCGTTGTCGGTGCGTCGTGCTGAGGTGGCGTCAGTGCGGTCGGCAGCGGTGCCACCGGTGCTCGTGTCCGAGGTGTCGGTGCTCACGCGAGCCTCCCGGTGAGTCCGCGCGGTCGCACCAGGAGCAGGACGGCCAGCAGGACGACGACCGAGAGGTCACCGAGTCCCGCGGTGGTGTAGTAGTTGGCGAACTGCTGGACCAGGCCGACGCAGACGGAGGCGACGGCGGCACCGGTGACGGAGCCCAGGCCGCCCATCACGACGACGACGAAGGCGAAGATGAGCAGCCCGGTCCCCTGGCCGGGATTGACCGAACCGAAGTAGAGGCCGCCGAGGGCACCGCCGAGCGCGGCGGCGGCACCGCCGATGGCGAAGACGAGGGTGAACGCCCTGCGGACGTCGATGCCGAGCGCCGTGACCATCGCCCGGTCCTCGACGCCGGCCCGGACGATCAGCCCGTACCGGGTGCGGGCCAGGAACAACCGAAGAGCGAGCAACAGCAGCACGGCCGCGGCCACGAGCACGAAGCGGTTGACCGGGACGGTCGCACCCAGCACGTGCCAGGTGCCGGAGAGCAGGGCCGGCTGCGGGAACGGGCGGGCGTCCGCGCCCCAGACGCCCATCAGGAGGGCGGGCACGGCCAGTCCGACGCCGACGGTGGCGAGGATCTGGTCCCGCGGCCGGCTGTAGAGCGGCCGGATCAGGAAGAGCTCCAGGAGGACGGCGGCGGCCGTCCCGACCAGCGTGCCGAACGGCACGGCGAGCCAGAAGGAGAGGCCGGCCTCGGTGCCGGCCCACCAGGTCGCGTAGGCGCCGACGGAGAGCAGGGCTCCGTGGGCGAAGTTGAGCACGTCCATCAGTCCGAAGATCAACGAGAGGCCGGAGGCCACCAGGAAGTACAGCGCACCAAGACCGAGTCCGGTACAGGAAAGGAGGACGACGGTGTCCATCAGGGGTTCACCTCCTCGGTGGCGGCAGGGAGGCCGGGGCGGCGGCCGCCGACGCCCAGCAGGCGGCGGGCGGCGTCCTCGTCGGCCAACAGTTGGGCGGTGTCGCCCTGGTGGGCGGTGCGGCCGTCGGCCAGGACGGCGCAGGTACCGGCCAGCCGGCGCACCAGGGCGAGGTTCTGCTCGACCAGGAGGACGGGCACGGCCTCGGCCGCCCGCGCCAGCACGTCGGCGACCTCGGCGACGATCTTCGGCGCCAGGCCCTTGGTGGGCTCGTCGGCGATGATCAGCCGGTTCCGGTTGAGCAGGGTCCGACCGATGGCCACCATCTGCTGCTGTCCTCCCGAGAGCGTGCCGGCCAACTGGCCGGCCCGCTGCTCGAGTTCGGGGAAGAGTTCGTGGACGAGGTGGTAGGCCGGCTCGGCGTCGCGGTCGCGCTCGGCGAGCCGCAGGTTCTCGGCGACCGTGAGGCCGGCGAATATCCCGCGGTCCTCCGGGGCGTAACCGATGCCGTGGCGGACCACCAGATGCGTAGGGAGGGAGGACAGCTCGGTACCGGCGAACCGGACGCTTCCGGTGCGCGGCACGAGGCCCATCACCGCCTTGACGGTGGTGGTCTTGCCGGCGCCGTTGCGCCCCAGCAACGCCGTGACCCCGGTCGGCGCCACGTCGAGGTCGACGCCGTGCAGGATGTGCAGCCCGTCGATGACCACCCGCAGATCACGCACCGAAAGGAGGGCAGCGCCAGGGAACGGCGAGTCGCTCACGGAGGCGCCGTTCTGGAGGGAGTCGTTCTGGAGGGAGCCGTTCCGGAGGGAGTCGTTCACAGCGCCTCGCCCAGGTAGGCCTGCTGCACGGTGGCGTCCGCCATCACCGCGTCCGGAGTGTCCAGGGCGAGCAGCGTGCCGTGGTGCATCACGGCCACGCGGTCGGCCAGGCCGAGCAGGACGTCCATGTGGTGCTCGACCATCAGGACGGTGCGCCCGAGGTCCCGGTGCACTGAGCGGATCAGCTCGGTGAGGGCGGGTACCTCCTCCGCGCTGACCCCGGCCATCGGCTCGTCCAACAGGATGAGCCGCGGGTCGCAGACCAGCAGGACGGCGAGTTCGAGCTTGCGCTTCTCCCCGTGGGAGAGCGCGCTCGCCGGGGTGTCGGCCCGGTGGGCGAGCTCGGTGCGCGCCAGGGTCTCGGCCACCTGGTCCGCGTAGCGGTCGGCGCGGCGCCAGATCCGGTAGGAGGCCCGTGGACCGGCGGTGGCCTGCGCGGCCAGCCGGACGTGGTCCGCGACCGTCGTCCCCGGCCAGAGCGAGGAGGTCTGGAAGGTCCGTCCGAGCCCGCGACGCGCCCGGGCGTGGACGGGCTCAGCGGTGATGTCGGCACCGTCGAGTTCGATGCTCCCGGCAGTCGCCGGGTGGATGCCGGAGATCAGGTTGAACAGGGAGGTCTTTCCAGCACCGTTGGGCCCGATGAAGGCGATGAACTCACCCTCCCCGACCGAGAAGGAGACGTCCTCGACGATCGGCACTCCGCGGACGGCCCAGCCGAGGCCGGTGAGGCGCAGCACCGGCGCCACCACGGCGGGCGAGGCAGGACGGGGCACCGGGGTCACCCCGCCATCGGGGTGACCGGGGGCGCCACCTCGTCCGCGGTGAGGGTGCGCGCTACCGAGGGCTTGGCAGCAGCCCCGTTGCCGGTCAGCTTGACCTGGAACATGGGCTGCAGCAGCGCGTGGTCCTCGGCCCGCACCGTGGTGCGCCCCTTCACGCCGTCGAAGCTCCAGCCTTCGAGCGCCTTCACCAGGGCCGAGGTGTCGTCGGCCGAGCCGTGCGCGGCCTCGACGGCGTGCACGATCAGCTGGGCGGCGGTGAAGCCGTCCGGGGTGAAGATGTCGGGCTTGCCTCCGGCGGCGGTGACGGCCTCGTCCATGGCCTTCTCGACCGGGGTGCCGGCGGCGCCGCCGAAGTAGTGGTTCAGGAAGGAGATCTTCTCGCCGGCGGGTCCGAAGAGCGGGTAGGAGGCGGCGAGGTCCAGGCCGGTGACCACCTTGGTCTCGGCGAAGACGTCCTGCTGGTTCAGCGCCGTCCACAGGGCGGCCGAGGTGTCGCCGGCCCAGGCGACGAAGAGCAGGTCCGGCTTGGCGGTCTTGGCCTGGGTGGCGAAGGGGGTCAGGTCGGTCGCACTCGGCGGGGCCAGGACGGCGTCCACCGTGGCGCCCTGGCCTCCCAGAACCGCCTTGACGGCGGCCACGTTGGCCTGCCCGAAGGCGTTGTCCTGGGCGAGCACGGTGACCTTCCTCCCCTTGGCGTCGCCGATGAACGAGGCCGCCGTCCTGATGTCCTGGTACGACTGGCGCCCGGAGCGGAAGGTGTACTTGTTCAGGCCGGTGACCTTGTCGGCGGCGGCCGGGCCGCTGATGAAGAGCACTTTGTTCTGGGCGGCGATCGGGCCGACCTGGAGGGCGACGCCGGAGGCGGTCGAGCCGGCAAGGATCTTGTGGCCCTTGCCGATGAGGTCCTTGGCGGCCGAGACGGCCTTGGCCGGATCGCCGGCGTCGTCCTGCTCCTCGATCTCGATCCGGTGCCCGTCGACCGCGCCGCTGCCCTTGGTCGCGTAGCTCAAGCCGGCCTTGAAGCCCTCCAGGTACTGCTTGCCGTAGGCGGCCAGCGGCCCGGTCCTGGAGTACACCAGGCCGACCTTGACCGGGCTCTTGGCGCTGCCGCCGTCCGCCGCGCTCGTACCCGCGGTGCCCGCCTCGGCGCAGCCGGCCGCGAGGAGTGCGCAGGCCGCGAGGGCGACGAGCCTGCGCGCCGGGCCGGCGGCTCCGGCCGCGCCTGCGGAGGCGCCGGAGGCGGTCCTGGTGGGGGCTGCTGTAGAGCTGCGCATGGTGACCGACTCCTGAGGGGGCTGCGGGGGGTGGATTCCGGAACCGTAGGGGTGGCACGGGGGCGGCGACATGTGCCCGGAGGACGTATCAGCCCGTGTGGATGTGGCTGCAGCCGCCATACCGCTGGGCCGGCAGCGGGTCGGGAGGTCGCGCGTGTGGGCGGTCGCCATGCCCAGGGACCTGCGCGTGGCGCGCCCCGCCATGGCACGGCCCACCCGCACCCGGTGACGGTGGAGGGGCAGGAGCGACAGCGGTCGCCTCGGCGGTCGGGTTCCGGCAGCCGCGCTCGACGGTCGGGACGCCCCGGCGCACCCCGCACCCCCGCCGTACGCCGTGCCGTCGGCGCGCCCGCAGACAGCGACCCGTGCACCCCGCACCCCGCACCCCGCACCCACCGACTCCCCTCACGAGGTGACCCTTTGGACAAGGTCCTGGACTCCGCCGCCGAAGCGGTCGGGGACGTTCCCGACGGCGCCGTGCTGGCCGTCGGCGGCTTCGGCCTCTGCGGCATCCCCAGCACGCTGATCGGCGCCCTGGTCGACTCGCGCACCACCGGACTGCGGGTGGTCTCCAACAACTGCGGGGTCGACGACTGGGGGCTCGGCCTGCTGCTCCAGGCGGGGCGGATCGCCCGGATGACCTCCTCCTACGTCGGCGAGAACAAGGAGTTCGCCCGGCAGTACCTCTCCGGCGAGTTGGAGGTGGAGCTGACGCCGCAGGGCACGCTCGCCGAGCGACTGCGGGCCGGCGGCGCCGGCATCCCCGCGTTCTTCACCCCGGCCGGGGTCGGTACGCAGGTCGAGGAGGGCGGGCTGCCCTGGCGGTACGGGGCGGACGGTTCGGTGGCGCTCGCGTCGCCGCCGAAGGAGGTCCGCGAGTTCGGCGGCCGTCGCTACCTCTTGGAGGAGGCCATCGCGGCGGACTTCGCCCTCGTCCGCGCCGAGGTCGCGGACCGGCACGGCAACTGCGTCTTCCACGCCGCCGCCCGGAACTTCAACCCGCTCTGCGCCATGGCCGGCCGGGTCACCGTGGTCGAGGCGGACCGGATCGTCGAGCCGGGCGAGCTCGGCCCGGACGCCGTCCACCTGCCCGGCGTGTACGTCGACCGCGTGGTCGCGGCGGACCCCGGGGACCGCCGGATCGAGCGCCGCACCGTCCGCACCGCAGCCCAGGAGGCCTGACACCGATGTCCACCGCCCCCACGACCACCAACACCACCGCCACCACCACCACCGCCAACACCACCGCCACGACGCCTTCCGCCGTGCTCGACCCGAGGAACGCGCTCGCCGCCCGGGCAGCGCGCGAGCTGCGGGACGGGCAGTACGTCAACCTGGGCATCGGCCTGCCGACCCTGATCCCGAATCACCTGCCGCCCGGTGTCCATGTGGTGTTGCACTCGGAGAACGGCATTCTCGGCGTCGGCCCGTACCCGCTGGACGGGTCGGAGCACCCCGATCTGATCAACGCGGGCAAGGAGACCGTGACCGTCGCCGCCGGGGCCTCGTACTTCGACTCCGCGTTCTCCTTCGGCATGATCCGGGCCGGCCGGATCGACGTCTCGGTCCTCGGCGCGATGCAGGTCTCGGCCGCCGGCGACCTCGCCAACTGGATGGTCCCGGGCAAGATGGTCAAGGGCATGGGCGGTGCGATGGATCTCGTGCACGGCGCCCGGCGACTGATCGTCGTCATGGAGCACACGGCGAAGGACGGTTCGCCGAAGATCGTCGACGAGCTCTCGCTTCCCGCCACCGGGCGCGGCGTCGTCCACCGCATCGTCACCGACCTGGCGGTCATCGACGTCACGCCGGCCGGACTGCGCCTGGTCGAGACGGCGCCGGGGGTGACGGGGGACGAGGTGCAGGCGGTGACCGAGCCCACCCTCCTCCTCCCCGCGGCACGCTGAGGAGCGGCGCGCCGACCGCCCCGGACGACGCACCACAAGTACCGGCAGCACCGGCGCACCACACAGGGAACCGGTCCCGAATCGGACAAGGCCGGACTGCCAGCACGGCAGTCCGGCCTTCGCTCGCTTATTCGAGACATCCGACGGATCGGGAATGCCCACCCGTCCACTGACCGCAACAACCGCCATTAGCATCCTCGATGCCGCAACTGGCCGGGAATCGCCATATCTTCATGCTTAAGCAATGATCATTTCGCAGATCGGTTGCGATCACGTGGGCGCTCCGCGACAGTTGGGGAAGCCCGAGGATCCCGCCCCCGGTGGGGAGTCCGGAGAACGAGCCGGGATCCTGCCTTCGAAGCGTCGGCGCAGCCCTGCACGACAATCGATCGTGTACGTTTTAACGATTGACGGCCCGGAAACTGCCTGGAAACGGCACAGTTCACCGGCCGGTGTTCTGCTTCGTAAGCAAGGCTCCGGGGGGAGCTGTGGTCCCGGCGCGCAGGTCGCAGCGCGCGGTTTCAGCTCGCACACCCCCGGTCGAAGCACGCACGGAACGGGTCGGCCCGCGCGGCCGGCCACGGGGGGAGCCACACATGAACAAGCTGTTCTCGCGTCAGACGGACCGGGGCGAATCGCACGTCCGGGCCACGGCAGCGACGGCGGCCACGGACGACGACCTCAGCTCCATACCGGTCCCCGAAGCCCCTTACGACTACGCTCACTTCAGCCGACTGGCCGGGCCCGCCACCGAACCGACCACCGAAGCCGAACCGACCACCGAAGCCGAACCGACCCGCGCCACCGAACCGACCCGCGCCACCGAACCGACCGCCGTCGCAGCAGTCGGAGCCCCGCCGCCCTACCGCGTCCAGTACCGCAGCCTGCTGCGACGCGAGCCGCACCGCCTCCGAGCGGCGCTGCTCCTGCTCGCCGCCCCCGTCGTCGAGGCGGTGCTCCTCGTCTGGCTGCTTCTCCCCGGCCACTGGCCGGTCCGACCGGGCGAGACGCACACCTGGCTGCTGATCGGCGACAAGGTGATGATCGGGATCATCGCGGTGGTCGAGGTGTTCCGGCTGGTCAACGTCGTCTCCAACACCCACGCGACGCTGGTCGCCCGCGACCCGGTCCCGGTCACACCGGAGAGGGGCACCCGGGTCGCGTTCCTCACCACCTGCGTGCCGGGCAAGGAGCCGCCCGAGATGGTGCGGGCCACCCTCACCGCCGCACTGGCCGTCCGGCACGACGGCCCGTACGACGTCTGGCTGCTGGACGAGGGAAACGATCCTGCGATGCGGGCCCTGTGCACCGAACTGGGCGCGTGCCACTTCAGCCGGCACGGGATCGAGCGGTGGAACCAGCCCAAGGGCCGCTTTCGCGCCAAGACCAAACACGGCAACTACAACAGCTGGCTCCAGGCCCACGGCCCCGACTACGACTTCTGGGTCTCGGTGGACACCGACCACGTGCCGCTGCCGGAGTTCTGCGAGCGGATGCTCGGCTACTTCCGCGACCCCGACGTGGCGTTCGTGGTCGGGCCCCAGGTGTACGGGAACTACCGCAGCTCCGGTTCGGCCGTCACCAAGTTCTCGGAGAGCCAGCAGTTCCTCTTCCACTCGCTGATCCAGCGGGCCGGGAACCGTTACGGCGCACCGATGTTCGTCGGCACCAACAACGCCGTCCGGATCAGCGCGCTGCAGTCCATCGGCGGTCTGTACGACTCGATCACCGAGGACATGGCCACCGGCCTGGAGTTCCACCGCCGCCGCAACCCGGGCACCGGCGCGCGATGGAAGTCGGTCTACACGCCGGACGTGCTGGCGGTCGGCGAGGGGCCCTCGTCCTGGACGGACTTCTTCTCCCAGCAGCTGCGGTGGAGCCGGGGCACCTACGAGACCCTGCTCACCCAGTACTGGCGGGCGGCCTGGCGGCTCTCGCCCGGCCGGCTGCTCAACTACACGCTGATGGTCTGCTTCTACCCGATGGCGGCGCTGACGTGGCTGCTCGGCGGGCTGTCCAGCGTGCTCTACCTGGGCTTCGGCGCCTCCGGTGTCCACGTCTCGTCCGAGATCTGGATGATGCTGTACAGCGACGCGGCCGCGCTGCAGGTCCTGCTCTACACCTGGAACCGGAAGCACAACGTCAGCCCCCACGAGCCGGCCGGGTCCTCCGGGGTGGCGGGCATGGTGATGTCGGCGCTCTGCGGGCCGATTTACGCAGCATCGTTTCTGCAAGCGGCGCTTCGACGGCGAAGCCGCTTCGTGGTGACACCCAAGGGCGACTCGGCCAGCCCGGACCGGCCGGCGACGTTCCGGATCCACCTCTTCTGGGCGTTGGTGTTCGGCGGCGCCGTCACCGCCTCGTTCTTCACCGGCCACGACCACCTCGCCATGCGCACGTGGGCCTGCCTGGCGCTGTTCCTCAGCCTGCTCCCGATGCTGGTGCTGGCGGCGGACACCGTCCGCCGACGCCGGGCCCGCCCCACGTCCACCCTCTCGATCACCGGCACCACCGGTACCACTGGCACCACCGGCACCACCCCCAAGCCGGCCACCTCCACCACTCACGCCACCACTCCGAGAGTCCCGGCCCAGGGCCGCACCCCCACCACCCCCGCCCGGTCCGCCGCCGGCACTGCCCCCGCCCCCGCCGCCGCGCCCACAGTCACGGCGCCCACCGCCACGGCGCCCACCGCACGCTGAACCCGAGCCCGGAGCACGAGGGGACCGACCACCGTGAAGATCCGCAACGCCGGCCGCACCAGGCGCTTCGCCCTCGGCAGCACGGTCGCGCTGACCGTGGCCGGGATGAACGCGCCGGCCGTGCTCGGCTTCGCCAACGAGCAGTACCACCAGTACGTGATCAACCGCGCCGAGTACAAGGCCGAGTACGGCCACTGGCAGACCGTCACCCTGCCCGCCGGCTTCCGGATCAACGCCATCCACGCCACCCTGCTGCGGACCGGCAAGATACTGATCATCGCGGGCTCCGGCAACGACCAACGGCAGTTCGACGCGGGCAGCTTCAAGAGCCTGCTCTGGGATCCGGCCAAGAACACCTACAAGCCGGTCCCGACCCCGGCCGACATGTTCTGCGGCGGCCACACCGCGCTCCCGGACGGCCGCCTGCTGGTGGCCGGGGGCACCCTGCGCTACGAGGCGCTGGACGGCGCCGTGAAGAAGGCGGCCGGCACCATGCGGGTGCGCAACGAGAACCCCGATGCCGCCCGTACCCTCCCCAAGGGCACGGTGTTCACCGCGCCGAACGGCCACGCGTACGTGTCCACCGCCGCGGTCACCGTCCCGGCGGCGGTCAAGACCGGCGCCGGGGACCGGACGGTCGTCACCGCGAGCGAGCAGCACGTCTTCGTCGAGGCGGTGGCAGCGGGGGCCGACTACGTCGCCGACGCGCCCGCCCAGTACACGATCAAGGGACTGAGCGGCGCCGACGCCCGCAACCTCTACGGCATGGCGGACCGCCTCACGCTGGAGAAGCAGGACTTCCAGGGCATCCGCTCCGCCTTCGAGTTCAACCCGGACACCGAGCTCTACGAGCCGGTCACCGACATGGCGTACGCCCGCTGGTACCCGACCCTCACCGGGCTGGGCGACGGACGGGTGGTCACCGTCTCCGGGCTCGACGACACCGGGCAGATCCTCAGCGGCAACGACAACGAGATCTACGACCCGGTGAGCAAGACCTGGTCCAAGGCACCCGACCGCTACTTCCCCACCTACCCGTCGATCTTCCTCACCGCCTCCGGCAAGCTCTTCTACTCGGGCTCCAACGCCGGCTACGGGCCGGCCGACAAGGGCCGGGAGCCGGGGCTCTGGGACCTCAAGGACAACAGCTTCCAGCCGGTGCCGGGGCTGCGGGACCCGGCGCTGACCGAGACCTCGTCCTCGGTGCTGCTCCCGCCGGCCCAGGCGCAGAAGGTGATGGTGCTCGGCGGGGGCGGGGTGGGCGAGTCACCGCTGTCCTCCGCCCGGACCGACATCGCCGACCTGTCCGCCGCCAAGCCCGCGTTCACCCCTGGCCCGGACCTCCCGGCGGGCGGCACCCGGTACCTCAACAGCGTGATCCTGCCGGACGACACCGTGTTCACCACCGGCGGCTCCAGCGGCTACCGGGGCAAGCACAAGAGCGACCTGCTCAAGGCGCAGGTCTACCACCCGGACACCAACACCTTCACCACCGCCGCCGATCCGACCGTCGGCCGGAACTACCACTCCGAGGCGCTGCTGCTGCCGGACGGCCGCGTGGTCGTCCTCGGTTCCAACCCGCTCTTCAACGACCGGGCCGACACCGAACCGGGCACCTTCGAGCAGCGGATCGAGATCTACACGCCGCCGTACCTGTTCCACGGCGAGCGCCCGCAGCTGACCGGCGCGCCGGAGACCGCCAGGCTCGGCGGGACGATCACGGTCGACTCGCCGAACGCCGGGAGCATCGTCACCGCGAAGCTGATCCGGCCGAGCTCGGTGACCCATGCGACGGACGTCGAGCAGCGGTCGGTCGCCCTGGACGTCGGTGCCCGCAAGGACGGCGCCGTCGCGCTCACCCTGCCCGCCAACGCCGATCTGCTGCCACCGGGTTGGTACATGCTGTTCGTGACGGACGACGCCGGGACCCCGTCGGTGGCCCGCTGGATCAGGGTGACGGGCTGAGGCGCGTCCGGCGGGCCGCCCCCACGAGACCTGCGAGACCCGAGGGGCCCGAATGCCCGGCCGGAGCCCGGCGGGCCCGAGCCCGCAGGCCCGAGGGCCCGACGGGAGCCCGGCGGGCCCGGCCCCGCAGACCCTCGACGGCCGACAGGGCCGGGCCCTGTCCGCGGATCCCGCCGCGCGTGAGCTACGCGCCCCCGCGCGCGAGCCCCAGGGCGTACGGCAGCCAGAACTCGCCCGCCCTGGGCTCGCCGCGGCCGCACTCGCCGTCGGACTCGCCGGGGTTCTTGATCCAGAGGTAGGCGTCCACTCCGGGCCGGCCGGTGGAAGCGGTGGGCGGCTCGCCGAGTGCCCGGCCGGGCGGGTTGCACCAGGCGTCGGCGCCGAGCGGGCCGTTGCCGTTGCGGCTGGTGTCGATGACGAAGGGCTTCCCGCCCAGCGCGGCGGAGAGCTCCGCGCCGTAGGCCGCGTTCCGGTCGGTGGCGTAGAAGTTGGAGACGTTGACCGCGAAGCCGTCCGCCGTGGCGATGCCGGATTTGCGCAGGGCCTCGGCCATCGCGGACGGGTCCTGCGCCCAGCCGGGGTTCCCCGCGTCCAGGTAGACCTTCACCTGCGGACGCTTCTTCAACTCCTGCACCGCGAAGGCCAGCAGGCCGTACCGCTCGGCGGCGGCCGCGCCCTTCACCCCGCAGGCGTCCAGGGTGTGTGCGACGGCGTCCGGCTCCAGCACGACCCAGGCCCGGCGGTCCCCGAGCGCCTCGCCCAGGCCGGTGATCCAGGAACGGTAGGCCGCGGCGTCGGCCGCGCCGCCCGCCGAGTACTGGCCGCAGTCGCGGTGCGGGATGTTGTAGGCGACGAAGACCGGGGTGCGGTCCACCGCCGCGGCCCGGCGGCTCACCTGCTCGGCGATGCCCTTGGCCGCCTGGTCCCCGAGCCACTGCGAGGAGGGCTGGGCCGCGATCCTCAGGAGCGTGTCGGCCTCGGCCGTCCGCCCCTGGCTGCGCAGGGCGACGAGTTGCCGGGCGGCCGAGGTCTGGTCCGAGACGTAGAAGGCCTGCCCCGGCAGCTGGGTCAGCCCGGCGGCGGAACCGCCGGCATCACCCCCGCCGGTCTGCCCGCCGGCCCCCACCGACGCCGAGGCACCCCCCGAGCCGGCGACCCCGCCCGATCCGGACGCGCCCCCGGACACGCCCCCGGACGACGCGCTCCCCGACACGGCCCCGCCCGAACCGTTCGTCGCCCCACTGCCGTTGCACCCCGCAACGGCGGCCAGGCAGCCCAACACGGCCACCCCCGCGGCCAGCCGGAATCCCAGCCCTCGCCCTAACCGGCGCACGTAACGCCCCTCCCCAGACCCGGTCCGGCGACCCGGTCGGAACCCAGCTTCGCACACCGGGTACCGACCGGCAGCCGAGGCCGGTGAACAGCGGACGGCGGCAACAGGGGCGGCGGTGGGTGGGCGAGGCGTCGACCCGCCCCGGCCACCTCAGCCCTGCTTGAGGTTCGGCACCTGCCAGTCGATCGGGTCCACGCCGAAGCCGGCCAGCGCGTCGTTGATCTGCGAGAACGGGCGGCTGCCGAAGAACAGCTTGGCGGAGAGCGGCGACGGGTGCGCGCCCTGGACCACCACGTGCTTCTCGGTGTCGATCAGCGGGAGCTTCTTCTTGGCGTAGTTGCCCCAGAGCACGAAGACGACCGGCTCCTCGCGCGCGCTCACCGCCTTGATCACGGCGTCGGTGAACTTCTCCCAGCCCTTGGCCTTGTGCGAGTTGGCCTCGTGCGCGCGCACCGTGAGCACCGCGTTCAGCAGCAGCACGCCCTGCTCGGCCCAGTGCATCAGGTAGCCGTTGTCGGGGGCCGGGATGCCCAGGTCGGCGTCCAGCTCCTTGAAGATGTTGCGCAGCGACGGCGGCGTCTTGGTGCCCGGCAGCACGGAGAAGCTCATGCCGTGGGCCTGACCGTCGTCGTGGTACGGGTCCTGGCCGAGGACGAGGACGCGGACCTTCTCGTACGGGGTGGCCTCCAGCGCCGAGAACTCCTGGCCGCTGGGCGGGAACACCTGGTGCTCCGCGCGCTCGGCCGCCACGAAGGCCGCCAGCTCGGCGAAGTACGGCTTCTCCGTCTCGGCGCCCAGCACCTCGCGCCAGGACTCGGGCAGCTCCAGCCCGGCACCCGCTCCAGCCTCGACCACGCCCGCCTCGACCGTGTCCGTCACGACATCAACCTCCCACCGGACGGCCGCTCACCGCCGCACCGCCCCGACCTCGGGCGCACCGCACCGCTTGCGCCGCACGCCCTCTTTCCACACCGAACGCTACACAGACCGACTGACACTTCACTGCGCCGCGGGCCGGCCGGCCCCCGCGGAACCGTCGTTCGCCCCCGCACCTGCCGTCGCACCCGCCGTCGCAGGCGGCGCGGACCCGGCCGCCACGGGCACCGCGGACCCTGCCGCCGCGGGCACAGCCGCGGCCGCAGCCCGCTCCACCCGGACGTGCTCGACGACGTTCAGCACCACCAGCGCCACCGCCAGGACCGCCAGCACCACGATGGCCGGCCGCCGCACCATCACCGGGACCAGCGCCAGCACCACCGCCGCCGCCACGATCCGGGTGGTCGACACCGCGCGGAACATCATCCACCGGGTGTAGCCGAAGGTCAGCAGGTACAGCCCGCAGCCCCCGTACAGCAGCGCCACCGAGCCCGGGCCGAGCGACTGCCGCGGGTCGGCCACCGTCTCGCCGAAGCCGACCGCCACCGCGATCACCGCGGCCACCAGCGCCAGGTGGCCGTACTGGAAGATCCGGCGGATCATGTCGCGGCGCGAGTCCGCGACCGTGACGGCGTGCCGCATGGCGTCCGCCGCGTAGACGAAGTACTGCCACCAGAGCCCGCAGGAGATGGTGAATGCGGCTGCCACCGCGGCGAGTTCGACCGCGTCCAGGCGCGCGTTCGCGGCCGTGGCGCCGATCCCGACGATCGACTCGCCGAGCGCCACCAGCAGGAAGAGCGCGAACCGCTCCGGCATGTGGGACGGGTGGTAGGCCACCCGGGCCAGCCGGCTGCGGAAGATCAGCGGGGCGGAGAGGTCGCACGCCGCCGCGAGCGCCCAGAGCACCGTCCGCGGCCCTTCCGGCAACAGCCCGCCCGCCAGCAGCAGCGGGCCGCTGACCAGCACGCCCACGCCGTACGGCCCGCGCCAGACGCCCGGGATGCGGATCAGCACCAGCAGCAGCACCACCCGGGCCGCCCAGTACCCGGCCCCGAGCAGCAGGCCCCGGCCCTCGTACGCGGCGGGCACGGCGAGTGCCATGAAGAGGCCGGCCAGGCCCACCGCGAGGATGCCGATCCGGCCCTTCGGGGTGTCCACGTCCCGGATGTTGGCCTGCACGGTGGTGCCGACCCAGCACCAGTACACGGGTACGAACACGACGAGGGCCCGGGCGACGCCGGCCCAGTCGTGGTGGTGGTGCAGCAGGCCGGAGACCTGGGTGATCGCGAAGACGAAGACCAGGTCGAAGTAGAGCTCCGCCCAGGTGACGCGCTTCTCCTCGACCGGACCCGCGCCGCCCTCCGCCCCCGGCGCCCCGGCCGCCCCGGCCTCCGCCCCCGGCGGCGCGGCCGACGTCCCGCCCTGCGTCGCGGCCGACGTCCCGCCCGTCGGGTCCGGCCCCCCGGCCGGCTCCCCCGTCCTTGTGCTCATCCGCCCCTCCTCGGCGATCACGGACGCACCGTGCACGGACTCACCCCGCACAGCGCGCGGGCCCTCCCCCGGCCGGACGGCCGGGAGAGGGCCCGAACAACAGAACGAACGCTAGATCAGTTCGACCAGGTCCGCGATGGAGTTGACCACCCGGGTCGGCCGGTACGGGAAACGCTCCACGTCGGCGGCGGCCGTGAGCCCGGTGAGGACCAGGATGGTCTCCATGCCCGCCTCCATGCCCGCCACGATGTCGGTGTCCATCCGGTCGCCGATCATGACGGCGGACTCCGAGTGGGCGCCGGCCGTGTTGAGCGCCTCGCGCATCATCAGCGGGTTGGGCTTGCCGACGAAGTAGGGCTCGACGCCGGTCGCCTTGGTGATCAGCGCCGCGACCGAACCGGTGGCCGGCAGCACGCCCTCGGTGGACGGGCCGGTCTCGTCCGGGTTGGTGCAGATGAACCGGGCGCCCTGGTTGATCAGCCGGATCGCCTTGGTGAGCGCCTCGAAGCTGTAGGTGCGGGTCTCGCCGAGGACGACGTAGTCCGGGTTGTTGTCGGTCAGCACGTAGCCGGCCTGGTAGAGCGCGGTGGTGAGGCCCGCCTCGCCGATCACGTACGCGGTGCCGCCCGGGCGCTGGCCCTTGAGGAACTGCGCGGTGGCCAGGGCGGACGTCCAGATGGACTCCTCCGGCACGTCCAGGCCCATGCCGGCCAGGCGGGCGCTGAGGTCGCGCGGGGTGTAGATCGAGTTGTTGGTGAGCACCAGGAACGGCTTGCCGGACTCCCGCAGCCGGCGCAGGAACTCCTCCGCGCCGGGGATCGGCGTGCCCTCGTGGATGAGGACCCCGTCCATGTCGGTCAGCCAGGACTCGATGGGCTTGCGGTCTGCCACGTGCGTGTCTCCCGAAGTCTTGCAACGTCTTGCGATGGTCGTACGAACCTTCGGCGCACCGCCGTCACCGTTGCGCCTCCCACCGGCCGGACCCTCCCCGGGACACCGGACCGCCGGGGGTACTGCTGGCTGCCCCGACGGGGCACAGCCTAATCCGCACGCCAGGCCGACGACAGCGAGGTCCCGCTCTCCGTGCCGCCGCCCGGAGACCGGCGCGGGCAACCGCCTTCCGGGGCCGGAGGATCCGCCCGGCACCGCACTTGCCTCAAAGGCTCCTTAAGCAGCCCCTAACCGCACTGATGACCCCTCAGTACGGCCGCCGCGCGGGTCTAGCGTGAGCGGCACCACCCTCACCGCGCTCCTCGGAGGAGTCCCCTGCCATGCCCGTGCGCCGCCGTCTCTCCGCCGCCGTCCTCACCCTCACCGCCACCGGCCTCGCCGTCGGCCTGACCGGCGCCCCGGCCGCCGCGCACGGCTCGATGCAGAACCCGCTCAGCCGGGTCGAGGGCTGCTACCTGGAGGGCGCCGAGCACCCGAAGTCGGCGGCCTGCACGGCGGCCGTGGCCACCGGCGGCACGGCGGCGCTGTACGACTGGATGAGCCTGCGGATCGGCGACGCCGCCGGCCGCCACCGGGAGCTCATCCCGGACGGGAAGCTGTGCAGCGCCGGCTCGGACACCTACCGGGGCCTGGACCTGCCGCGCGCCGACTGGCCGGCCACCAACCTCACCTCGGGCGCCGACTTCACTTTCCGCTACCGCGCCACCGCCCCGCACAAGGGCACCTTCCAGCTCTACATCACCAACGGCAGCTACTCCCCGACCAAGCCGCTGACCTGGGCGAACCTGGAACCGCAGCCGTTCCTCACGGTCACCGACCCGCAGCTCGCGGACGGCTCGTACGTCCTGCCGGGCAAGGTGCCCGCCGGGAAGACCGGGCGCCAGCTGATCTACGCCATCTGGCAGCGCTCGGACAGCCCGGAGGCGTTCTACTCCTGCTCGGACGTCGTCTTCGACGGCAGCGGCACCAATCCGGGCACCAACCCGGGCGGCACCACCACCGGCACGGGCAACGGCGGCACGGCCGGGCCGACCGGAGCCGCCACGCCCTCCACGCCCACCGCGCCCACCACGGCAGGCGGCCACGACCACGGCCACGCCCCCGGCCCGACCGCCCCCGCACCGAGCGCCCCCGCGCCGGCCGGCGGCGCCACCGCCCCGACCGCGGCCCCCGTCCCCGCCTCCGCCGGCACCCCGGCCGCCCCGGCCACTCCGGCCGCCCCCGCCCCTGCGCCCGCGGTGCCGACCCCCACCGGCACCGCGGGCACCCCGGTCGCCGCCGGCACCGCCGACGCCGCCCCCGCGACGACCGCCGCCGCCGACCAGCTCGCCCAGACCGGTTCGGACCGCTCCCTCGGCATCCTCGCCTCTATCGGCTCCGCCTTCCTCCTCGCCGGCGCCACCGTCGCCGTCCTCCACCGGCAGCGCCGCCGCCGGGCCCACGCCCGCTGAGCCGGGGCACCACCACCGAGCCCGGTACGGCAGCAGACCGCGCCCGGGCCGGCGCCGGGCCGGACCCGACCCGGCCCGGCCCGGCCCGGCCCGGCCACGGGCGGAGGCGGTCCCGACCCCGCCTCCGAAACCCGGGACGACCGGACGCAGCGTGATTGAGTAGGGCGCATGAGCCCCTCCTCGCGCCCCCGCGCCCAGCACGACGGCCCCTTCCGGGTCGGCCTGATCGGCTACGGCCTGGCCGGCTCCGCCTTCCACGCCCCGCTGATCGCCACCACCCCGGGCCTGCGGCTGGACGCGGTGGTCACCGCCAACCCCGACCGCCGCGCCCAGCTGCTCCGGGAGCACCCCGACGCCCGCGCCGTCGACACCCCCGAGCAGCTGCTCGCCGACCCGGACGCGCTCGACCTGGTCGTCATCGCCTCCCCCAACCGCACCCACGTGCCGCTCGCCCGGGCGGCACTGCGCGCCGGGCTGGCGACCGTCGTCGACAAGCCGCTGGCCGCCACCGCCGCCGAGGCGCTGGAGCTCTGCAGGACGGCCGAGGAGCGGGGCGTGCTGCTCACGGTCTTCCAGAACCGCCGCTGGGACGGCGACTTCCTCACCGCCGCCCGGCTGGTCCGCGAGGGTGCGCTCGGCCGGGTGCACCGGTTCGAGTCCCGGTTCGAGCGGTTCCGGCCGAAGCCCAAGCCGGGCTGGCGCGAGCTGGCCGACCCGGCCGAGGTCGGCGGCACGCTCTACGACCTGGGCAGCCACCTGGTCGACCAGGCGCTCGCGCTGTTCGGGCCGGTCGAGTCGGTGTACGCGGAGATCGACGTGCGCCGCGACGGGGCGGTGGTCGACGACGACGCCTTCCTCGCCCTCACGCACGCCTCCGGCACCCGCTCGCACCTGTGGACGAGCGCCGTCGCGCCGCTGGTCGGCCCCCGGCTCCGGGTGCTGGGCGACGCCGCGGGCTACGTGAAGACCGGCATGGACCCTCAGGAGGCCGACCTTCGCGCCGGCCACCGCCCGGGCGACGGACGCCCGTGGGGCGCCGACGAGCCCGGCCGCTACGGCACCCTCGGCACCGACGAGTCCACCGTCCCGGTCCGCACCGACCCGGGCGACTACCCCGCGTTCTACGCGGGTGTGGCCGCCGCGCTCGCCACCCCCGGCACCCCGCCGCCGGTCGACCCGCGGGACGCCGTAGCCACCCTCACCGTCCTGGAGGCCGCCCGCGCCGCGGCCGCCACCGGAACGACGGTCCGGCTGGACTGACCCGTGCCGCTCGGCGCCGGGCCCCCGACCCGCGGTACCCGGTACCGCGGTCGGGGGCCGCCCCGGGCCTCGGACCCGGAGCGGTCAGATCCCGATGATCTCCACAGCCGATCCCAGGCCGCGGAAGTCCGCGACGTTGCGCGTGTAGAGCGGCAGGCCGTGGGCGGAGGCGACGGCGGCGATCATCAGGTCGATCCGCCGCGGGCGCGGCTGGCGCCCGGCGGCGATGGTGAGGGTCACCAGCGTCCCGTACCGCGCGGCGGCGGCCGCGTCGAAGGGCAACGGGTCGAAGTCGGCCATCGCCGCGCCCAGCACCTCCAGCCGGGCCGCCCGGCTGACCGGATCGCGCGCCATCGAGACGCCCTGCTGCAGCTCGGCGAAGGTGATCGCGGTCAGCTCCGGCACGGCGGGCAGGTCCGCCGGACTGAGCAGCGCCAGGTCGATGTAGACGCACGTGTCCAGGACCCCGGCCGGCCGCCGCCGGCCCGCCCTGCGCCGCTCAGCCACGCGGCCGCTCGAAGGGGTCGTCGCCGTCGTCCCCCACCAGCTCCTCGGGACCGAAGTACTCCTCGGACTCCTTGCGCATCTGGTGGTAGTCGACGCGCGGCAGCTTCACGTGCCGCGCGACCAGCTCCTCCGCCGTGAGCCGTCGCCGGCCCGACACCGGTCGCAGCTCCGCGACCTCGACCCCGTTCCTGGTGATGTGGAAGGTCTCGCCCGCCTCCACCGCGTCCATCACCGCGGCGGAGTTGTTCCGGAACTCCCGCTGGGTAATCGTCTTCATACCCTCCAAGGTAGCCCCGCGTAGCACCCGTGGCTACAGCGCTGACAGCAACCCTCCGACCGCCGCCCCGGGAGTGGCGGATCGCACCCCGACGAATCCGCTCCACGGGCACCCGGCAGGCCGTACCATCGTCGTCAACGTCCGGAAGCGTCTCCGAGGCGTCCGGAAGCGTCCGGACCAGGTCGAGCCGCGAGCAGGAGAGGAGCAGGGCGTGGAACTCGTCGCGATGCTGCTCGGGCTGCTCCGCGTGCTGAGCGGGGACGTGCTCGCCGAGGGCGGCACGCTGACCTCGGTGGCGACTGCCGCAGCCGTGGTGCTGCTCACCGGAGCGGTGGCGGGGGCGCTGGTCGTCGCCCGGCTGCTCGGAGCACGGGCACCGGCCGCCGTACGGAACGGGATGCTGCGCAGGCGCGCGTTCCGGACCGCCTTCCTTCCACAGCGTGATCCGGACGCCCGGGGCAGGCGACGCCCCAGGGCACCCGGAGCGGCCTCGACGGCCGCGTAGCTCCACCTCTCTCCCCCTCCGAGCAGGCCGCCCGGCCGCTCCGGGGTTCCGAGCGCCGTCCCGACGCGGCCGTCCTCCGCCGATCACTCATGTCACCAGACGCTGAGACCCCGGAGGGCTCGCTCCACCATGTCCCTTTTCGCAGTTCTCGACCCGGCCGTCACCCTGGCCCACGACGTCGTCGCCGCGCTCGCCACCGTCCTGCCCACGGCAGCGGCCATCGTCCTGTTCACCGTCGGCGTCCGGCTGGCGCTGCACCCGCTGGCCCGGGCCGCGGCACGCGGCGAGAAGGCGCGGGCCCGGCTCGCGCCGAAGATCTCGGAGCTGAACCGCAAGCACAAGGACCGGCCGGAGAAGCTCCAGGCCGCGCTGGCCGAGCTGTACAAGGAGGAGAAGGCCTCGCCGTTCGCGGGGTGCCTGCCGATGCTGGTGCAGATCCCCTTCTTCTCGGTGATGTACCGGCTGTTCACCACCCCGAACGACCTGCTGGGCCACACCCTCTTCGGCGTCCCGCTCGGCCTGCACGTGGGCAGCGCCCAGGGCGCGGCGCAGTGGGTGGTGTTCGGCCTGCTGTACGCGGCGCTGGCCGGGGTGGCCTACGTCGGGTTCCGGCGGGCCCGCCGCGCACAGGCGGCGCAGCCCGCCTCCGCGACGCCGCAGCCGGGGCTGGCGTTCCTGCCGTACCTGTCGTTCGGCACCGTGCTGTTCGCCGCGCTCGTCCCGCTGGCAGCCGGGATCTACCTGCTCACCACCACCGCCTGGTCCGCAGCCGAGCGCGCGTGGCTGCACCGGGGCACCGCACCGGTCCCCGGCGTCGCCCTGGTCTGAACCCGACCGGCCCGCCGGGCTTGCCGACCGTCCCGGACCCTCCCTGGCGCGGGGCGGTCCGGGGCTGCCGTCTAGCCTGTGCTGATCGTTCAGGTCGTCCGCGGGTCGGACCGATGGAGGGAAGTCGTCATGGTGGTCGCTGCTCCGGCGTTGGCCGAGTTGCGGGAGGTCTGCCAGCCGCAGGCGAAGCTGCAGAGCCGCAACGGGGAGCACTGGGCGGGCCGCCTCTACATGCGCCGCATCTCGCTGCGGACCACCCGGCAGCTGGTCCGCACCTCGGTGTCGCCGAACACGCTGACCTGGCTGATGGTGGTCTGCGGGGTGGGCGCCGGGGCGGCGCTGCTGATCCCAGGGCTGGCGGGTGCCGTGCTGGCGGCCGTGCTGTTCCAGGGCTTCCTGCTGTTCGACTGCGTCGACGGCGAGGTGGCTCGTTGGAAGCGACAGTTCAGCACCGCGGGGGTGTACGTCGACCGGCTCGGTGCGTACCTCGCCGATGCCGCGCTCATGATCGGGGCCGGGGTGCGGGCCGCGCGCGGGGGCTCGGAGCTGTGGGTCTCGGTCGGACTGGCGACCGCGCTGGGCGTGGTGCTGCTGAAGGCCTCGACCGACCTGGTGGACGTCGCGCGGGCGCGCAGCGGCATGGCGCCGGCCGACGAGGAGTCGACGCAGCCCCGCTCCCAGGGCATCGCCACCGCGCGCCGGCTGGCCTCGATATTCAAGATCCACCGGGTGACCAACGGCATCGAGGCCTCGCTGGTCCTGCTCGCCACGGCGGTGGCGGACGCGGCGGTCGGCGACATCGGCCCGACGCGGTACGCGCTCGCGGCCATCGCGGTGATCACCTGGGGGATGGTGGTGGCGCACCTCGCGTCGATCCTGTCGTCGTCACGGCTGCGCTGAGCCCTGCCGGTTCCCCGCTGCCCCTGGAAGCGCGCTTCCAGGGGCAGCGGCGTTCCGGGTCAGACCTTCTTGAAGCACATCGTGTAGTCGACGCCCTTGCTGCGGTCGACCTTGATGCCGTAGTCGAAGGCGGCACCGCAGCTCTTGTCGGGGCCGTAGAGCTTGTCGGCCATCTTGTACTGGGCCTCGGAGGACTTGCAGTCGACGACGGTCGGCACCGGCGAGCCCTGCGGGTCCTGGATCTTGACGCACTCGCCGATGTTCGGGTCGTGCGTCCTGTTCTCCGCGGCCTGGGCGGACTGCGAGGCGGCGGCCTTGGCCTTGCCGCCGTTGGGGTCGGTGTTGTACTTCCACACGTACCAGGCGCCGCCGCCGAAGACGGCCAGGATGATCACGATCGGGAGGACGGCCTGCAGCGGGCTGCGGCGTTGCGGGCGCTGCGGCGGCCGGGGGGCCGGCGGCTGGGCGCCGTACGGGGGCTGGGGCTGGGCGTACTGCGGCTGAGGCGGCTGCTGGCCGTAGACGGGCGGCTGGCCGTACGCGGGCTGGGGCGGCGGCGGTGCGTAGCCGTAGGGCTGCTGGGGCGGGTGGTTCTGGTAGGGCGGCGGTGCGGACATGGTGCTGGGGTCCCCGTGGTCGATGACGTGAGCGGTGGTCAACGCGCCGTTGACCGATGCAGGTTACTCGCCCGCCGACCGGTGATCACACCGGTCCGATTGCGCGTGGACACCCTGCCCGAGCAGGCGCGAGCGGTAAGTTGTGCACGGCGAGGCGCGGTTGGCGGGCGAGGGGGCGGGAATGCAGGCGGGCGATGTCCTGGACGACCGGTACGAGCTGATCGAGACGATCGGCGAAGGCGCGTTCGGGGTGGTGTGGAAGGCCCGCGACGCCCGGATCCAGCGCCACGTCGCCGTCAAGGTCATGCAGCAGGGCGGGAACACGGCCAAGGACGTGGCCCGCTTCGTGCGGGAGGTGGCGACGGCCGGGGCGCTCAACCACCCTCACATCGTCACCGTGCACGACTTCGGCGAGCACCGGAGCGCGGGCCGACCGGTGTTCTACCTGGTCATGGAACTGCTCGACGGCGCCCAGCTGAACGAGAGCCTGGCCCGCGGGGTTCCGCCGCTGGCCCGTTCGCTGGCGTGGGCCTCGCAGATCGCCGACGCGCTGGCCGTCGCCCACGGGGCGGGCGTGGTCCACCGAGACATCAAGCCGGCCAACGTGATGGTGCTGACCTCCGGTTCGGTGAAGGTCGTGGACTTCGGCATCGCCCGGACCGAGGCCGCGGACGACGGCGTGACCAGCACGCACGCCATCATCGGGACTCCGGCGTACATGGCGCCGGAGCGGTTCGAGGGGAAGGGGCTCGACGCCCGCTCGGACCTCTACGCCTTCGGCTGCCTGCTGTACGAGCTGTGCACCGGCCGGCCCCCCTTCCGTGGTGGTGTCTTCGAGTTGATGCGGCTGCACGGCACGGTCGCCCCTGCGCCGCCGAGCGAGTTCCGGGACGCGATCCCGGCGGAGGTCGACCGGCTCGTCCTGGAGTTGCTGGCGAAGGACCCGGCCCAGCGGCCGTCCGGCGCCGACCAGGTCGCCGTTCGCCTGCGCGCGGCCGCGTGGTCGCTGGCCAATCCGGCGCCCGCGTACACGCCGACGGTGCGCGACACCTCGATCAGCGACGACGTGTACGTGCGGAGCCGGCGGGACGAGGCGGACGCGCTCTTCGAGGAGACCCGGGCGAAGGCCGCCCAGGCGGCCGCCGAGTTCGAGACCAACCTTGCCAAGCGCCGGGAGCAGTCCGAGCGCTACATCGCCGGTCTGCGAGCCAGTGCCGAGGAGGAGGTCCGGGTAGTCCTGGAGGAGGCCAAGAACGAGAGCGCCCAGCTGCGCGCCAAGGCCAACCTCGATGCCCAGAACAAGCGCGGGGAGGCGGACGATCTGTTCGAGCTGACCCGCACCAAGGCCGCCCAGGCCGCGTTGGAGTTCGAGACCAACCTGGCCAAGCGCCGGGAGCAGTCAGAGCGCGACCTGGCCGCCCGTCAGGCCAAGGCCGAGAAACGCCTGGCCGAGATCGAGCACCGGGCCGAGCAGCTGCGCCTGGAGGCCGAGAAGCTGCGCACCGACGCCGAGCGCCGGGCCCGCCAGACCGTCGAGACGGCCCAGCGCCAGTCCGAGGACATCGTGGCCGACGCCAACGCCAAGGCCGACCGGATCCGCAGCGAATCCGAGCGCGAGCTGGCGGCTCTGACCAACCGCCGCGACAGCCTCAACGCCCAGCTGAACAACGTCCGCGAGATGCTGGCGACGCTGACCGGCGCAGCCGTGGCCGCTGCGGAGCTTCCCCCGCAACAACAGCAGCGCTAGCGCCGGGTAGGCAGGGGCCGGTCAGGAGCCCTTCGGCTGCGCGTTGGTTTCGGCGTCGCGCGGCCGGAGGGATGCGGCCCGCGCCTCGCAGACGCCGCCGAGGACGGCGGAGAGCAGGATCAGGATCAGGAGTCCGAGCACGGGGAGACCGTTCGGCGGGGTGGGGGCGGAGTTCACGCGGCGGCGTCCAGTTCGAACCAGACGGTCTTGCCGCGCTTCTGGGGTTCGGCACCCCAGCGGTGGGTGAGGCCCTGGATCAGCTGGAGGCCTCGGCCGCACTCGGAGTGGCGGGACGGCTCGCAGGGCTGGGGAAGGTCAGAGCTGTCGTCGCAGACGGAGACGCGGAGCGTGCCGTCGAGGATGAGGAAGAGGACGACGGGGGAGGTCGTCCGGCCGTGTCGCCAGGCGTTGACGATCAGTTCGGCGAGGGCGAGTTCGGCGTCCGCGATGAGGTCGGGGTGCCAGCCGGAGCGGTCCATGGCCGAGCGGAGGGCCTCGCGGGCGACGGCGAGGGAGGGGGAGTTGAGGGGAGCGAGGTTGCGGTTACACACGGGAGATCTCCCTGCGATGCGGAGAAGGTGCGCCGGAACGGATGTCACCGTGAGCAAGTCCTGACGGAGGCTCTGCGGTGCCAGGCATGAGGTATCAACTGCCATTTGGGAAAGCATTACTGACATGCCGTCCGGTGACGGTGGCATCACCGACTGTAAGGCATACAGGGGTACATGTACCAGCCGATGCGGTACATGTACCCCTAATCGCAACTGGACTCTCAATAGCGTTGCGGTGGATGCTTGAGCACATGCCACCTACGCCAAGTGCACGAAAGCAGCGGGTTGGCATCGAGCTACGGAAGATGCGCGATGCCGCCGGCACAACCGCTGCGGATGCGGCAACCGTCCTCGGAGTAGCCCGAACGAAGATCACCCTCATCGAACAGGGGACCTACTCGGTGACCCCTGAGCGAGTGGCCGCCCTCGCCCGCAAGTACGGCGAGCCGGATTCGGACTACGTCGAAGCCCTGGCCGCGATGGCCGGGGACAGAACCAAGGGATGGTGGGAGGAATACCGCGGAGCGGTGCCGCCGGGGTTCCTCGACATCTGCGAGATGGAATTCCACGCGACCGGCCAGCAGTCCTATCAGATCTGTCACCCACCAGGCCCCATGCAGACCGAGCGGTACAGCAGGGCGATCTTCCGCGATGCTCAAGTCCCTCTGAGCCCCCGGGTTGTGGAGACGCGGGTGGAGAATCGACTGCGGCGATCCGAGACACTGATGGCCGAAGGTGCAGCACCGTACACGGCCATCGTGCACGAGGCCGCACTTCGCATGCAGTTCGGCGGCCGCGAGGTGGCGCGTGAGCAATTGGATTGGATGCTGGAGCTCTCCCATCGCCCGCACGTGACACTCCGCGTGGTCAGCTTCGAATCAGGTGGATTCAAGGGATCGGGCCAAGCGATCATCTACATGAACGGCCCCGTGCCCCGCCTCGACTCCGTTCAGTACGACACCATCGATGGCCCCACCTTCCTTCACTCGACGGACCATCTGCAGAAGTACCGCGGCCTCATAGAGCAGATGACCGACCGAGCGCTCTCGGTTGACGGCACTCGTGACCTGATCTCGAAAATCAAGAAGGAGCTGTAGCCGATGGAGCAACTGGCCTGGATACGCCCGGCAGCCTGCGCCAATGCCAACAACTGCCCCGAGGTCGCCGTCACCGCCGACGCCGTCCATCTCCGCAGCAGCCTCCAGCCCGATGCCGTCGCCACGTTGACCACTGCCGAATGGCGCGATCTCCTCGCCGGGATCCGCAACGGCGAATTCGACGTCTGACCGCGCCACCGACGCCGGAAGGCCGGCGCCCCTTCCGGGGTGCCGGCCTTCTCCGTTCACCGCTCTTCCTCACGCGGCGAGTTGGGGTTCCTCCGTGGGCAGCTCTTCCTTCTTCTTGTCCCGCATCACCACGGCCGCCAGCAGCGCCGCCGCGAGGACACCCACCGCGCCCACCGTGAACGTGGTGCTCATCGCCGAGGTGAACGCCTCCCGGGCCGCATGCACCAGACCCGCATCCCCCTTCGCCTCCGCGATCGCCCCCACGATCGACTGCTTGGCCTGCTCCGACGCCCCCGCCGGCATCTCGTCTGCATACCCGCTCGCCAGCAGCGAGCCCAGGATCGCGATGCCCAGCGCCGTCCCCGCCTGCTGGATCGTGTCGTTGAGCGCCGACCCCACACCCGCCCTCTCCGCCGGGATCTCCCCCATCAGCGCACCGATCGCAGCCGGCATCGCCAGCCCCGCACCGAGCCCCAGCAGACCGAGCGCCACCGCCGGGACCACGAACGCGGTCTCCGCGTCCACCGTGGTCAGCAGCGCGAACGCACCTGCCATCAGCGCCATGCCGGCCAGCACCAGCGGCCGGTTGCCGATCTTCGCCGTCAGACCCGCCCCCGCACCGTTACCGATCAGCGCGGCCACCGCCAGCGGCACGAAGGCCAGGCCCGCCTTGACCGGCGAGTAGTCCAGCACGAACTGCAGGTACTGGGTCAGGACCAGCAGCAGACCGCCGTTCCCGATCTGCACCAGGGTCAGCGACAGCGACCCGCCACTGAAGTTGCGCTTCTTGAAGAGGGCCAGCGGCACCATCGGCTCGGCCGTCACGTTCTCCCAGACCACGAACCCGACCAGCGCCACGACCGCGACCGCGAGGGTGACCGGCGACCGGCCCTCGAACGCGCCGTGCTTCGGAATCTCGATGATCCACCACACCAGCGAGGTCATCCCGACCGCCGACAGCACCGCACCCAGCGGGTCCGGCTTCTGCCACGGCCCCTTGGACTCCGGCATCAGGACGAGCGCCGCCACGATCGCCAGCACCACGACCGGCACGTTGATGAAGAAGATCGAGTGCCAGGAGAAGTGGTCGATCAGCACACCACCCAGCACCGGGCTGCCCACCAGGCCGAGCATCGACACCGAACCCCAGGCCGCCATCGCCCTGCCGCGCTCGTCCTCCTCGAAGACGGTGATGAGGATCGACAGCGTGGACGGCATGATCAGCGCGCCGCCGATGCCCATCGCCACCCGGGAGGCGACGACCTCGCCCGGGCCGGTGCAGTACGTCGCAGCCAGCGACGCGGCCCCGAACAACAGCAGGCCGACGATCATGACCCTCCGCCGGCCGAACCGGTCACCGAGGCTTCCCGAGGTCAGCAGCAGCCCGGCGAACACCAGGACGTAGGAGTCGAGGATCCACTGCGTGTCCTGCGCGCTCGCCTTCAGGTCCGCGGTCATCGACGGCACCGCCACCGTCAGCGCCATGCTGTCGATCACCAGGACCATCGAGCTGAGGCACAGCACGACCAGGATCCACCAGCGTCGTGGATTGCGGGCTTCCATGGGTGTTCCCCTCCGAGGTGCGTACGGCGTTCCGTCGATGCGCACACTGTACGCAGATAGGAACAGTGTGCGCAATCCCGATTCCTGTACGCTCGATGCGAACGGTGTACGCGACTGGTTAGCGACGAGGGAGTGCCCATGGCCGCCAAGACGAACCCGATCCCGTCGGTATGGGCGCGTGAGCAGCGCGAGCCCGAGCAGCCCTCCCTCAGCCGGGCCGCGATCGTCCGCGAGGCGATCGCGATGCTGGACGCGGACGGCATCGAGGCGCTCTCGATGCGCAAGCTCGGCGCCCGCCTCAACGCCGGCGCCACCTCGCTCTACCGGCACGTCGCCACCAAGGACGAGCTGATGGAGCTGGCCGTCGACGAGGTCTTCGCCGAGATCGTCCTCCCGCCCGCCGACAGCCCCGACTGGCGCGCCGCCACCACCGAGGCCGCCCGGTCCTTCCGCACCACCACGCTCCGGCACCCCTGGCTGGCCTCGGTCCTGGGCACGGCGGGCCTCGCCTATCTCGGCCCCAACCTGATGTCCTTCTCGGACCGGCTCGCCGCCCTCTTCACGTCCTTCGGCTTCCCCGAGCCGAACCGGGCGATCGACACCGTCATGACGTACGTGATCGGCATGAGCACCACCGAGGCGGCCTGGCTCAACACCGTCGCCCGCTCGGGCGAGAGCGAGGCGGAGTTCATCAGCCGCCTGATGCCCGCCGCCCGGGAGGTCGCCGCCGGATACGACCACCTCACGGAGTCCTACGCCGCGTCCTCGAAGGTCGCCGCGGTCGATCCCGTCGCGATCCGCGACAGCAAGTTCCACTACGGCCTGGAGGTCGTCCTCGACGGCCTCGCCCTGCGCCTGCCGCAGTGACGCGCCGACGCCCGCCAGCACCGACCGCGCAGGAAGTCGGCCACTCCGACTTCCTGCGCGACTGCGATGCCCGCGCCCTCAGGCGACGGCGCATTCGGCGAGCGACGGCTCCAGCGCTCGACGGCTTCCTCGCCTGACCGACCGCCCGGCCCCCGCCAGGGCCGCTCCCCCACCGAACCGAACCAACCGAACCGCCCCCGCCGGCAAAGGTCCGGCGGGGGCGGTCACCGGCAGCGGGCCGGTACGGCGGGGGTGGGATCAGCCGCGGTTCCACCCGGCGAGGTAGGTGTCGATCTCGCCGGTGAGCCGGGCCTTGCCGGCCTGGTCGAGGAAGGACGCCTCGACGGCGTTCTTCGCCAGCGCCGCGACCCCGGCTTCGTCCAGTTCGAGCAGCCGCGCCGCCACCGCGTACTCGGTGTTGAGGTCGGTGCCGAACATCGGCGGGTCGTCGCTGTTGACGGTGACCAGCAGCCCGGCGTCGACCATCTGCCGGATCGGGTGGTCCTCGATCCGCTCCACCGCCCTGGTGGCGATGTTCGAGGTCGGGCAGACCTCCAGCGCGATCCGGTGCTCACCGAGGTGGTCCAGCAGTGCCGGGTCCTTCACCGCCTGCGTGCCGTGGCCGATGCGCTCGGCGCCGAGCACCCGCAGGGCGTCCCAGACGGTCTCCGGGCCGGTGGTCTCGCCGGCGTGCGGGACGCTGCGCAGGCCGATCGCGCGCGCCCGGTCGAAGTAGGGCTTGAACTGCGGACGCGGCACCCCGATCTCCGGGCCGCCGAGGCCGAAGCTGACCAGGCCCTCGGGGGCCAGGTCGACGGCCAGGCGGGCGGTCTCCTCGGCGGCCGCCAGGCCGGCCTCGCCGGGGATGTCGAAGCACCAGCGGAGGACGACGCCGAGTTCCTTCTCGGCGCGCACCCGGGCGTCCTCGATCGCCTCCATGAAGGCGACGTCGGGGATGCCGCGGCTGACCGAGGAGTACGGGGTGACGGTCAGCTCGGCGTAGCGGATGTTCTGCCGGGCCATGTCCTCGGCGACCCCGTAGGTGAGCGCCCGGACGTCCTCGGCGTCGCGGATCAGGTCGACCACGCTGAGGTAGACCTCGATGAAGTGCGCGAAGTCGGTGAAGGTGAAGTACTCGGCGAGGGCCGCCGGGTCGACCGGCACCTTCGACTGGCCGCGGTGGCGGGCCGCCAGCTCGGCGACCACGCGCGGCGAGGCCGATCCGACGTGGTGGACGTGCAGCTCCGCCTTGGGCATCCCGGCGATGAACGCCTCGATGCCCCGGTCGGCACTGAGGTTGCTGGCGGTTCCGATCCGACTTCCGTCCGGCTGGACCACGGTGGTGCCCTTCTTCTCTGGTGTTCCGCGTGGGAACGCGCGACGTCCTCGTGGCGCCGGGTGGGCGCCGACGACATCTACGCGCGTATCGAGCAGTGGTCGCAAGGATAAGCAGCGCTCACCCGCCCAACGCCACCGCCACGGTGTGGATGATCAGACCGGCCAGCGCGCCGACCACGGTCCCGTTGATCCGGATGAACTGCAGGTCACGGCCGACGTTGGCCTCGATCTTGCGCGAGGCGTCGTCCGCGTCCCAGCCTGCCACCGTCTCGGAGATCAGCGAAGTGATCTCCGCCCGGTAGGTGTCGACCAGGTACTGGGCGGCGTCCTGGAGCCAGCCGTCCACCTTGGCCTGGAGCTTGCGGTCCGTCGCCAGGCGCGCACCGAAGTCGCGCACGCCGGTGCGGATGCGCCGGCGCAGTTCGCTCTCCTCGTCCTCGGCGGCGTTCAGCACCAGCGTGCGGACCGCGGCCCAGGTGGAGGCGATGAGGTCCTGGACCTCGGGGCGGGCCAGCAGTTCGACCTTGGCCCGCTCGACCCGGGCGATGGTCTCCGGGTCGGTCTGCAGCTCGGTGGCGAAGTCGGCGAGGAAGTTGTCGATCGCGCCCCGGGCCGGGTGGTCGGGGTCGTCGCGGATGTCGGTGACGAACCGCATCAGCTCCTTGTAGACCCGCTCGCCCACCTGGTGGTCGATGAACTTCGGGGTCCAGCCCGGGGTCTTCTGGCTGACCCGCTGGACCACCTCCTCGTGGTTCGCGCTCAGCCAGCCGTGCGCCCGGACCGCGACCAGGTCGACCACGCCGTGGTGCCCGCCGTCGGCGACCACCTTGGCCAGCATCCGGCCGGCCGGCTCGGCGACCGAGGTGGCGGCGGCCCGCCGGGTGACCGCCTCGCCGACCACCGCCTTGACGTCGTCGTCCCGCAGCACCGCGAGTACGCCGCGCAGGGCCGCCGAGGCCTCCTTGGTGACGCGCTCGGCGCTGCCGGGCGCCGCCAGCCACTCCCCGAGCCGCCGGCCGATCCCGAGCGCGCCCAGCCGGCTGCGGACCACCTGGCCGGAGAGGAAGTTGTCGCCGACGAAGTCGCCGAGCGAGCGGCCGAAGGCGTCCTTCTTGGTCGGGATGATCGCGGTGTGCGGGATCGGCAGTCCGAAGGGGCGCCGGAACAGCGCCGTCACGGCGAACCAGTCGGCCAGGGCGCCGACCATGCCCGCCTCGGCCGCGGCGGCCACGTAGCCGGCCCAGGCGCCGGCGCCGGCCGACTTCGCCCAGGTGGCCAGGGCGAAGACCAGGGTCGCGAAGGCCAGCAGGCCGGTCGCGATGGTCTTCATCCGGCGGACGCCGCGTCTCTTCTCCTCGTCGGCAGCGGTGAACCGCACCCCGGGGCCGGTCCCGCTGAAGGCTTCGTCGCTCACCCCGCCAGTCTGCCCGGTGACCGGCGCGAGCGGAGGGCGCGCCCCGCGAACTCGCGCCGGGTGCGCACCACACGGGCACCGGCGAGCGCTCCACCGGGCGGAGCGGCGGGGCCCGGGGCAGCGGGGCCCAGGGCAGCGGGGCTCGCTCGACCGGGCCCCGCCGCCGGCGCCCCGGCGCCCCGGCGCCGTCAGCCGATCGCGACCTCCGCATACATCCGGGCGATCACGTCCTCGATCGCCGGCTCGCGGACCGAGAGGTCGACCAGCGGGTAGCGGTCCGCGACCGCGGCGACGATCGGGGCGGCGCTCTGCTGGGCCGGGAAGGCGAGCCACTGCCGCGGGCCCTCGACCTTCACCACCCGGGCCCCCTCCACCTCGATCGGCGAACGGGCCTCGGCGAGGTCGACGACCAGGGTCCGCTCGCTGTCGGCCGCGGCGTGCAGGCCCTCCAGGCCGCCGTCGTAGACGACCCGGCCGTGGTCGATCACCATCACCCGGCCGCAGAGCTGCTCGATGTCGGTGAGGTCGTGGGTGGTGAGCAGGACGGTGGTGCCCTGGTCGCGGTTGACCTCGCGCAGGAACTCGCGCACCCGCCCCTTGCTCACCACGTCGAGCCCGATCGTCGGCTCGTCCAGGTAGAGCACCTGCGGGTCGTGCAGCAGCGCCGCGGCGAGGTCGCCGCGCATCCGCTGGCCGAGCGAGAGCTGGCGGACGGGGGTGTCCAGCAGCCCGCCGAGGTCGAGGAGTTCGACGCAGCGTTCGAGGTTGGCGCGATATCGGTGGTCGGGGATGCGGTAGAGGCGGCGGGCGAGTTCGTAGGAGTCGCGCAGCGGGAGGTCCCACCAGAGCGTGGTGCGCTGCCCGAAGACGACGCCGATCCGGCGGGCCAGCGCGACGCGCTCGCGGGCGGGATCGATGCCGGCGACGCGCAGCCGGCCGCCGCTGGGCACCAGGATGCCGGTCAGCATCTTGACGGTGGTGGACTTGCCAGCGCCGTTCGGGCCGATGTAGCCGACGCACTCGCCAGCCGCCACCGTGAAGCTCAGGCCGTCCACCGCGCGGACCTCGCGCTTCTCGCGCCGGAACCGGCCGGCCCTGGTGCGGACGGTGAAGGTGCGTCGGACGTCGTCGAGTTCGATCAGGGTCATGGGAGTTCTCCGTTGTTCGGGGTGGGTCAGCTGCCGGTGCCGCGGTACGCGCGCAGGCCCGCGCGCCAGGCCAGGCCGGCCGCGGCGCAGCAGAGCACGGCGGCGACGGGAGAGGCGTACTGGAACGCGGCGGGCAGGCCGAGCGGGTCGGGCCGGTCGAGGATGCGCAGCGCGGGGAGCCAGTTGACGAACGCCAGCGGGACGCCGAAGACCACGCCGGCCACCAGCTCCCTGGCGAAGATCGTCGGCGGGTACTGCAGCAGGGTGGCGCCGCCGTAGGTGAGGGAGTTCTGCAGCTCGCCGGCCTCGCCCCACCAGAACTGCACGGTGGCGCCGCCGACGAAGAGCGCCGCGAAGATCGCGCTGCCGCAGATCAGCAGGACGGGTACCAGCAGGGCCTTGTCCCAGGTCCAGTGGACGTCCAGGGCGGTCAGCGACCAGACGAGCACGCCCGCGCCCTGCAGGGGCCGGCCGAGCCGGCGCAGGGTGAAGCGCTCGGCGCAGAGCTGGGCCAGGGCCGGGGCGGGCCGGATCAGCATGGTGTCCAGGCTGCCGGTGCGGATCCGCTCGCCCAGTGCGTCGGCGGTGCCCACCAGCAGGTTGGCGGTGCCCAGCGCGAAGGACGACGTGCCGTACAGGAAGCCGAGCTCGGGCAGGGTCCAGCCGCCGAGGGCGCTGGTGTGGCGGAACATCAGCAGGACCACGGCGAAGTCGAGGAAGGTGACGACCGTGCTGGCCACGGCCATCAGGGCGAAGGAGAGCCGGTAGGCCATGGTGGAGCGCTGCCACATGGCCGCCACCAGCCACCAGGAGCCGACCGCCCAGCGGGCCCGGGCGGTCAGCGGCTCGGTCGGGACGGTCGGGACGGTCGGGACGGTCACGGGCCGACCGCCGGCCGCGCCGGGGCCGGCCCCGGCGCGGCCGGCCCCGGCGCGGCCGGCCCCGGCGGCAGGACCCGCGGCAGGCGCACCCGCGGCAGGGGCCCCGGCCGCGAGCGCCTCGGAGCGGACGGTGTCAGCCACCCTGGACCACCACCTTGCGGGTCGCGAGCCTCTGCACGGCCCGGCCGGCGGCGAGCAGCAGGGCCGCCCAGAGCAGCTGGAGCCCGAGGATGCCGAGCAGTCCGGCGCCGCTGTGCCGCTCCAGGAAGACGTCCGTGGGGATCTGGATCATCGCGGCCCAGGGCAGCAGCGGGGCGAGCTCGCCGAGCCACCCGGGGAAGAGCCCCAGCGGGAGCAGCATCCCGGAGAAGAACATCGTCACCACGACCATGACCGAGCGGATCCCCTCGGCGTCCTGCATCCAGAAGCCGGTGAGCGAGACCAGGAAGCGCAGCCCGAAGCTGACCACCACGGCGAGCAGGACGGAGAGCAGGAAGACCGCCCAGACCGCGGGGTCGTGCGGCAGCCGGGTGTCGAAGGCGAGCGCGCCCGCCGCGGTCGGCAGGATGCCGCGGGCGAGCAGCTGGAAGCAGGCCCGTCCGAGGTCGGTGGCCAGCCACCAGCTCTGGAAGTCGACCGGGCGGTAGAGGTCGATGGCGATGTCACCGCTGCGGAAGCGGTCCTTGATGTCGTCCTGGAAGCCGCCGCCCAGGACGGCGACGGTGGCCAGCAGGGCCTGGCTGATCCAGATGTAGGTGACGGCCTGGGTGGTGTCGTAGCCGCCGAGGCCGGGCCTGGCCTGCCAGAGGGCCAGGAAGGTGTAGGCGAGGATGAAGCCGAAGACGGTGTTGGTGACGGTGCCGGCCAGGGTGGCGGCGCGGTAGCCGGCGAAGCGGCGGAAGCCTGCGCGGGCGACGGCGAGGTAGAGGCGGGCGGAGGGGCCGAGGCGGGCGACGCCGCCGGTATCGGGAGGGGGCCTGAGCTGCGTCGCAGCCGGCACGGCGTTCAGCATATTGTCTCCTTGTCGACAAATACGGGCGCGGAGCTGCGCCCGGGAACACCAGCGCACGCCGGAGTAGCCCCGACCGCCGCAACCCGGGGGGTACCGGGTCCGACGGGCAGAGCTGCCCGAACCGAGTGCGCTATGTGGTTTGCACCTTTCACCGTACCGCCGGCGATCACCACGCGCATCCGGTTTCCGCAACACCTGATCGCGGATCAAATAGCACATAATCGCGGCATGACACTGAGGGCAGACCACCGCACCCGGCGCCAGGCCAAACGGGCCGCCCGCCGCGAAGCGCGCCGCGCCAAGCCGCTCTGGCGCCGGCTCCTGCCCACCTGGCGGGTCACCCTCGGCGCGCTCACCGCCGTGCTGCTCCTCGCCGTCGGCTCCTTCGCGGTGCTCTACCTCATCGTCCCGGTGCCCGACGCCAACGCCCACGCCGTCGCCCAGAACAACATCTACCTCTACGCCGACGGCACCACCGAGATCGCCCGCACCGGCGCGGTCAACCGCACCGACGTGACGATCGAGCAGATCCCGCTGGACACCCAGCACGCCGTCGTCTCCGCCGAGGACCGCACCTTCTACCAGAACCGCGGGATCGACCTGTCCGGCATGATCCGGGCCGGCTGGAACACCCTCACCGGCAAGGGCATGCAGGGCGGCTCCACCATCACCCAGCAGTACGTCAAGAACTACTACCTGACCCAGGACCAGACCATCGAGCGCAAGGGCCGCGAGCTCTTCATCGCCCTCAAGGTCGACCAGCAGCGCGGCAAGGACGAGATCCTCTCCGGCTACCTCAACAGCAGCTACTTCGGCCGTGGCGCCTACGGCATCCAGAGCGCCGCCCACGCCTACTACGGCGTCGACGTCTCCGCCCTCACCCTCCCCCAGGGCGCCTACCTCGCCGCCCTGCTCCAGGGCCCCAGCATCTACGACGTCAAGACCGCCACCCCCGCCAACCGCGAGAAGGCCCTCGCCCGCTGGAACTACACCCTCGACGGCATGGTCCAGCTCGGCTTCCTCAGCCCCTCCGACCGCGCCACCACCACCTTCCCCGAGCCGATCGACCCCCAGCCCGCGACGGGCCTCAGCGGCCAGGCCGGCTACCTGGTCGGCGTCGCCGACGACTACCTCGTCACCTCCGGCATCATCGACACCCCCACCCTCAAGGCCGGCGGCTGGCGGATCACCACCACCTTCGACAAGGACAAGCAGGACGCCTTCGCCAAGGCCGTCCAGCAGGAACTCACCGACGAGCTGGACCCCAAGGCCCGGCCCAGCACCGACACCGACGTCCGCGTCGCCGGCGCCTCCGTCGAGCCCGCCACCGGCCGCGTCGTCGCCGTCTACGGCGGCCCCGACTACGCCAAGCAGCCGTACAACGACGCGCTCCGCCAGGACAACCAGATCGGCTCCACCTTCAAGCCCTTCGACCTCGCCGCCGGCCTCGACTCCGGCCGCAGCAGCGGCGACGGCCGCCCGATCACCACCGAGACCCGCTACGACGGCACCAGCGAACGCCCCGTCACCGGCGGCCCCACCCCGTACGCCCCACCCAACGAGGACGACACCGACTACGGCAACATCACCCTGCGCTACGCCATGGTCAAGTCGGTCAACTCGGTCTACGCCCAGGAGGGCGTCGACGCCGGGCTCGCGCACGTCCGCGAGACCGCCGTCCGCCTCGGCATCCCCGACAACGTCCGCGGCATGGACCCGGCCAACACCTCGATGACCCTGGGCACCGCGACGCCCAGCGCCCTCAACCTGGCCGGCGCCTACGCCGGTTTCGCCAACCACGGCCAGGCGTTCACCCCGTGGTCGGTCGTCAAGCTCGAACGCGTCCACCCCGGGGGCGCCATCGACGTCCCCAAGATGCCCGACCACGTCGCCACCACCGCGCTCGACCGCGGCACCGCCGACGCCGTCACCGACGTGCTGCGCGACGTCGTCACCCCGCGCGGCACCGGCGCCGCCGCCCTCGAACTGGGCCGCCCCGCCGCCGGCAAGACCGGCACCACCGACTCCAACCTCTCGGCCTGGTTCGCCGGCTTCACCCCCGAGCTCGCCACCACCGTCGGCCTCTTCCGGGAGCACCCGAAGACCCACGCCAAGGAGCCGCTCTCCGGCACCGCCGGCTTCACCCGGATCAACGGCGGCACCTTCCCCACCCGGATCTGGACCGCCTACATGAGCGAGGCGCTCGACGGCACCGACGTCCAGGACTTCGACCTCGAACCCAGCCGCGGCAACAACCGGGCGGAGACCCCGACCGCCACCACCGCCCCCTCGCCCACCGCGACCCCGACCACCACGGCGACGGCCACGGCGACCGCCACCGCGCCCGCCCCCAGCGCCCCGGCGCCCACCCAGCCGGCCCCCACCGCCCCGCGCCCGGAGCCCAGCAGCAGGCCCGCCGAACCCCAGCAGCCCACCACCGCCCCGACGCCGCCGAGCTTCACCCCCGCCCCGGAGCAACCCTCCGCACCGCCACAGCCACCCACCCCCACCGGTCGACCCACGCCCACCCGGCCGACGGCGCCGCCGACCGCGACCACGCCGCCCCAGCCCACCGGAGTGGCCACCCCGCCACCGGCCCGGTAGCCGCGGCCGCGGGCGCGGCGGGGCCCGGCGGGCGCAGCCGGACCCGCCCTACGCCGACAGCTCCCGCTCCAGCGGCGTCCGGAAGCGCGGCGTCACCCGCACCTCCCCCAGCCAGCCGGCCAGCCGCGCCGCCTCCGCCGCGACCGCCGCCCCGGCCTGCGCCCCGACGTCCGAGAAGAACCGCCACACCACCTCGCCGTCGGGGCGCTGCGCCCAGCCGCCCACCACCCGGCCGCACCACCACACCGTCGGCCCCGCGTTCCCGGCCCGGTCGAACAGCGCCGGCACGTCCTCCGGCCGCAGGTACCAGTCCCGGCCGCGCCAGCCCATCACCGTCGGGTCCAGCCCCGGCAGCAGCGCCGCCCACGGCTCGGGCTCCGGCACCGGCTCGGTGTCCGACGGCAGCACCAGCCCCGCCCCGCCGCCCGCCAGCGCCACGTCCACCGCGCCCACGTCGGCCAGCGCCTTGCGGGTGTCGCCCAGCGTCCAGCCGGTCCACCACTTCACGTCCTCGACCGTGGCCGGTCCGTACGCCGCCAGCCAGCGCCGCACCACCTCGGCCTTCGCCTCCCGCACCGGCACGTCCGGCCACTGCGCCACCGGCGCCCAGGGGTAGCTGCTGCTCAGCCAGGACCCGCGCGGACGGCACCGCCGCACGTGCCCGTCCGAGGCCAGCAACCGCAGCAGCCTGCTGCCCACGCTCTGCTTCGCCTCGTACGGCTTGCCGGCCGACATCAGCATGGTCTCGCGCAGGGCCGGCACGTCCGCACCGAGTTCGCTCGTGGTCGCCTCCCCGCGCCGCTCCAGCGCGGCCAGCACCGCCCGCTCCGTCTCGGCCAGCCGGGCCTCGTCCCAGCCCTCGGCGAACTCGCGCAGGTGCTTCAGCAGCGTCGCCCGCTCCTTGACGGCGATCGCCCGCGCCGTCGACGCGCTCACGTAGGGCGCGAACTCCTCGGTGACCGCGAAGAGCGTCCGCCGCATCGACAGCAGCTTCACCAGCGTGACGTCGTCGTAGAGCGCCCGCTCGACCTCCGCCGCCGACGGCTCCGCCAGCCGGGCACAGGCCGACAGGTACACCGTCGCCGCGTCGGTGGCGTGCAGGCCCACCACCGCGTCCGCCACCTGCTCGACCCGGGCCGCCCGCCCGCCGGGCGCCAACAGGTGCCGCCGGCCCAGCCGGGCACGGCGCTGCTCGTCACTGATCGGAATCGGACCGCTGCTCATGGCCGGACCCTAGCGCCCGCCACCGACACCGCCACCGACGACGCCCACACCCATCACCGGCCGGGGCGGCCTTCGGGGTCGGCGGCCGCCGACCCCGAAGGCCCCGCAGGACCCGCAGGCCCCGCAGGCCCGGAAGCCCCGAGGACCCCGGAAGCCCCGGTGCCCCGTGCCCCCGTGCCCCGGTCAGAGATACAGGCCGGTCGAGCCCTCCGTGTCACCGAAGCGCATCGCGGCCACGGCATGCAGGTCACGCTCGCGCAGCAGCACGTAGGTGGCACCGCGGACCTCGACCTCCAGCTTGTCCTCCGGGTCGTACAGCACGCGGTCGCCCGGCTCCACCGAGCGCACGCTCTGGCCGACCGCGACGGCCTCCGCCCAGGCGCAGCGCTTGGACAGCTCGGCGGTGGCCGGAATGAGGATGCCGCCGGTGGAGCGGCGCTCGCCCTCGCCGCCCTCGGTCCTCACCAGGACGCGGTCGTGCAGCATCTTGATCGGCAGCTTCTCGCCCAGCCGGTCGTGACGCGGCGAGTCGGACACGTGCGGGGCGCTCTGCGGGGTCGGTTCGTCGTTCGTACTCACGTCCCCGAAGGTACCGCTCCCGGGCGGGCGGTGTGACGCTGGCCCGGCATGCGGAAGGGCCGGGCACCACCGGCGCCCGGCCCCGACGACCTCCCGCTCAGCCCTTGCGGCGCTTGCCGGACGAAGCCACCAGCAGCACCAGCCCGACACCGACCAGCGCGGCCGGGACGATCCGCTCCTTGCGCGGCTGCCCCTTGTCGTCGACGAACTGCGCCTTCGCCTTCTCGACCAGCCCGCTGGCCGCCACGTAGGCCCGGCCCGCCTTCTCCTCCACCGTGGCCACGGCCCTGGCCTTGACCTGGGCGGAGATGGTGCTCGGGTGCACGCGCATGGCCAGCTCGTCCAGGGTCGACGCCAGCTGGGTGCGGGTACGGGCGATGTCCGCCTCGATCTGGGCGGTCGTCCGCGTCGCCATGTCCTTGCTCGCCTCGCCCACTCGGGCCACCCCAATTCACTGATGTTGTCCTGTGCGACTGACCCAGTCTGTCAGCTGCGCCGCACGGCCGCGCGGCCCCACCCACCAACGGGGGTAAGTTTGCGGTGGTACGACCACCCGTCCACGCACCAGGAGAGTCCCCCGTGTCTGAGCGACTCCAGCCCGGCGACACCGCGCCCGCCTTCAGCCTGTCCGACGCCGACGGCAACCAGGTGTCCCTCGCCGACCACCTCGGCCGCAAGGTGATCGTCTACTTCTACCCCGCCGCGCTCACCCCCGGCTGCACCAAGCAGGCCTGCGACTTCACCGACAACCTGGAGGTGTTCGCCGGCGCCGGCTACGACGTCATCGGCATCTCGCCGGACAAGCCCGAGAAGCTCGGCAGGTTCCGCGAGGCCGAGGACCTCAAGGTCACCCTGCTCTCCGACCCGGACCACGCCGTCCTGGAGGCCTACGGAGCGTACGGCGAGAAGCAGAACTACGGCCGGACGTACGTCGGCGTGATCCGCTCCACCGTCGTCGTCGACGAGCAGGGCAAGGTCGAGCGCGCCCTCTACAACGTCAAGGCCACCGGCCACGTGGCCAAGCTGCTGCGCGACCTCAAGGTCGAGGCGGCCTGACCGGACGCCCTCCGGGCCTGACCGGACCCCCGCCGGGGCACGGCCGGTGTCACTTCGTCACCGCCGTGTCCCGGTGCTGTCCGCGCTCCGCGAGATCCCTGACGAGCGACCCCCGCCGCCCCTAGCGTGCTGCTCACCGGGTCCGAACCACCCGGGTCACCCGGCCCACCGGCCGGGTCCGTCCTCGTCACAGGAGTGAGCCGCGTGCAGAGCGCCAGATCCGGGTACGCCACCCGCCTCGCCGTCGTCGGAGCGGTCACCGCCGCCCTCGCCCTGACCGCCTGCGGGCCCGAGAACTCCGACACCACCGCACCGGCAGCCACCACCACGCCCACCGCGGCCGCCCCGCCCGCCGCCACGGCTGCGCCCACCTCCACCGGTGCGCCTGCCGCCACCGGTGCGCCCACCGTGACGGCGAAGCCGACGGGCAGCGCCTCCGCCCCCGCCGGCAAGCGCCAGGTGGTCGAGGCGAAGACGGCCGGCGGGCTCGCCAGGACGACCGGCCCGGACGCCGTCTCCGACGTCGCCATCGACCCCGGTGAGATGCGCGACACCATGCACCTGGTGGTCTCGAACTTCGACCGGCCCGGCCAGACCTCCGGCCGCCGGATCCTGCTGGTCGCCGTGGACAACGTCCCCGAGGACCCGGCCAAGCGCCGCGAGCACCTCTGGCGCGGCCTGATCGACTACGCCCTGCAGCACGGCTCCACCGGCACCCCGACCACCGCCGAGCCGTACCCGGCGGGGCCGCTCGGCGGCTCGCTGGAGTGCCTGCAACTGCCCGAGGCCGCCACCACGGACGTCATCTGCGGCTGGTCCGACGCCTCCACCGCGGGGGTGGCGCTCTTCCCGAAGACCACGCCCGCCGATGCGGCCGGGCTGTTCGCGAAGATGCGGGCGGACGTCGAGAAGTAGGCACGCCGGCACGACGCAGCGGTGGCGGCGCACCCCCCGACCGGGTGCACCGCCACCGCCGTTCCTCACCTCGGCGGACCGCCGTGATCAGCAGGCCCCGAGGTCGCTCCAGACTCCCCAGGCTCCGCTGAGCGAGGGGTCCTCACCCTTGGTCCACCACTTGTTCTGGTAGTAGTGGCCCTTCCACGACACCTTGGTGGTGGTCGCGTAGGTGGTGGCCGCGTCCCAGCTCGGAGCGCCGGCGCAGCCGGCCGGGGTGGTCGGCGGGGTGGTGGGCGGTGTCGTCGGCGGGGTGGTGGGCGGGGTCGTCGGCGGCGTCGTCGGCGGCGTCGTCGGCGGGGTGGTGGGCGGCGTGCTCCCGTCCACCGCGCCGCGCGTCAGATCGCCCTTCAGGCCGTACAGCGTGCCGCCGACGTTGACCGTCCAGTTCGACGGCGTCGACACCGGCAGGTAGTAGACGAAGTCCATGTCGATCGACGCGCCCGGCGCCAGCGACTGCCAGCCCGGCAGCTTCACCGACACCCGGTTGTAGGTGCCCTTGAGACCGCCCACGTTGCCCGGCCCGGGGTTGTCCTGCTTGATGACGGTGAGGCCGAAGCCGGACTGGTCCTTGGCGTTGCCCGGGGCCGAGTTGCCGTAGTCGAACTGGAACTCGGTGCCGCCCGGCAGAGTCAGCGTCGAGTTGTTGACGATGTGGATCTTCGGGTTGATCGGGTAGTTCGAGTCGCCCAGCGCGAAGTTGGTGAACGACACGTCGACCGGCAGGGTCTGCTGCGGCAGCGCCGTGGTCGACCGGACGGCGCCGTACGGCGCGGCCGCCTTGAACTTGTCGTACATCACCGAGGTCAGCGTCGAGCCCGGCACGTACTGGCCCTTGCCGCCGTTGGCGGCCGCGTCCCACCTGTAGTCGCCCGCCAGCTCCCAGATCATCGCACCGCCGGCGCCCCGGTCGACGATGTAGTCCGCCTTGGCGGCCACCGACTGCTCGTCCTCGGTGGAGAGGAACACCTTCTTGGTGTCGTTCCACAACCACGGCGCCACCAGGGCGGAGCTGTAGTTGCGGGTGTAGGTGCCCTGCAGTGCGGTGTCCGTCACGCCGTACTTGGCGAGGTAGTCGGGCACGACGCCCTTCTCCAGGTTCTTGGCGTGCCACATCGGGTTCGACCCGGCCGGGGACTCCTTGCCCGCGTCGTCCTTGTCGTTCCAGATGTTGTCGATGCCGACCGCGCCGTCACCGCAGGTGGTCAGGCCGGAGCCGACCGGACAGGTGTTGGTGGACGCGGTGCCCCAGAGGCCGTTGGTGCCGCCGGTGACGTTCTTGAACCCGCGGGTGTAGTACGGCAGACCGACGTTGATCCGGCCGCCCGGCATCGCACCGCGGAAGTAGTGGTACGACCAGTCCGCGTTCAGGTAGCCGATCCCGCCGTACTGCGCGGTGCCGTAGACGTTGGCCGCCGCCAGCTCGCCGTCCTTGCCGTCGTCGAACAGCGAGGCGTTCGGGCCGACGTACTTGTTCCAGGCGCCGTGCAGGTCGTACGACATGATGTTGACGTAGTCCAGGTACTGCGCGACCTGGAAGGTCTCCATCCCGCGCAGCAGGTAGCCGGACGACGGGGCCGCGACCGAGAGCAGGTAGTGCCTGCCGTCGGCGGCCCCGGCCCGGTCCAGCTTCTCGCGCAGCGTCTTCATCAGCGCCGCGTAGCCCTTGGCCAGCGAGCCGCGCTTGCCGTTGGCGAGCTGCCAGTCCAGCGGGTTGCCGGCGTCCTTCATCGAGGTCGGGTACTCGTAGTCGATGTCGACGCCGTTGAAGCCGTACTTCTTGATGAAGTCGACCGCCGAGGTGGCGAAGGTGTCGATGCCGGCCTGGTTGACGCTGCCGTCCGGGTTGACGGTCATCGAGTAGAAGCCGCCGGAGTTGACGCGCTTGCCGTCGTCGCCGAAGTACCCGCCCGTCTCGGTCCAACCGCCCACCGAGATCATGGTCTTGACGTTCGGGTACTGCTTCTTGAACTTCGTCAGCAGGTTGAAGTGGCCCTTGTAGGGCAGCGACGGGTCCAGCTCGGCGCCGGGCACCCCCGGGAACGAGATGCCGGTGGCCTCGTTCTTGTCGTTGTCGGTGCCGACGGAGATCCTGTTGTCGCCGCCGACGTGCCCGAACGCGTAGTTGAGGTGGGTGACCTTGTCCCAGGGGACGTCGCTCACCAGGTAGGGCGGGGTGCCGTCCTTGCCGGTCCGCCAGCCGGTGAAGTAGCCGATGATGCGGCGCTGGTGGTCGGCGCCCATCTTCTCGCGGCCGGCGCTGTCGTAGACGCTGCAGTACGGGACGTCGACCCCGGGGGTCTGGTACAGCCCGTCGGGGCGACAGGCCGCGTTGTCGACGGCGGCGGACGCCTGCGAGGGCGCGGCGCCCAGCGTCGCCATCAGCAGGCCGGCCAGGCCGGCGGCCGCCAGCGAGGCCAGGCCGGCGCGGGCGGCCGGGCTCGTGGAGCGGCGGTCGGCGGGGGGACGCCGCGTCGCCGTGCTTCGGATCAACACTCGGTCCTCCGGGAGAGAGTGTCGGCGCGTGCCTGTGGGGGAGCACGCACGTGGGGGAATGCAGAATTGGCGCCGAACGTATGTGGTCTGAACCACATAGGTCAATAGGTCTGTACCAATTGATCGTCAGTTTCCTCCCGGCGAGGCCGTGACCGATCCTCGCGCCGATCGTTCACCGACCGGGGACGGGCGCACACCAGCCCGAAGGGGGACGACCATGACGATCAAGTACACGCGTGAACTGCTCGCGGCCACCGCGGCGACGGCGGCCTCGCTCGACGAGATGCTCACCGCCCTCGGCAAGGAGCCGAACAAGGACCGGCGCAAGTACCTGCGCCGCAAGCTGACCGAGTACGCGATCGACACGTCGCACTTCCGGCGCACTGGCAGCGTCTACACCCGCGAGGTCCTCACGGAAGCGGTCTCCGCCTGCCAGAGCGTCGCCGGCGTCGTTCGGTACCTCAACCAGCGCCAGGCCGGTGGCACCCAGGCTCACATCGGCCGCCGGATCAAGGCGCTGGGCATCGACATCTCGCACTTCACCGGGCAGGCGCACAGCCGCGGCAAGCCGGGCCCCACCCGCATTCCGGCCGAACGGCTCCTCACCCGCCGCCCGTGGGACGCCAAACGGCTGCCGGGCGGGCGGATCCGGCGGGCCCTGACGGAACTCGGTCGACCCGAGCTGTGCGAGGGCTGCGGCACCGGCCCCGAGTGGCAAGGGCGTCGGCTGACCCTGGAGGTCGATCACATCAGCGGGGACTGGTCCGACAACCGCCCCTGCAACCTCCGGCTGCTCTGCCCGAACTGCCACGCCGTCACCGAGACTTACTGCGGCCGCAACAGGAGCAGGCGGCGCGAGCCGGCCCTGGAGGTCGGCCAGGGCGACGCCCCCCCTCGAAATGGCGGTGTCCGCGCCCGGGACAAGCCCCTAGACTGAAGGCCATGCGGCCTTGGCGAAATGGCAGCCGCGCGGGTTTTAGGTGCCCGTGGGAGAAATCCCGTGAGGGTTCGAATCCCTCAGGCCGCACGAGCCTTTGAATCGAAGGCCCGCTCGAAGAAGATCTTCGAGCGGGCCTTCGGCTGCCAGAGGCTGCCTCAGCCCAGCAGGTCCTTCACCACCGGGGCCAGGGCGCGGAAGGCCTGGCCGCGGTGGCTGATGGCGTTCTTCTCCGCCGGGGTCAGCTCGGCGCAGGTGCGGGTCTCGCCGAGGGGCTGGAGGATCGGGTCGTAGCCGAAGCCGCCGTCGCCGGACGGCGCGGTGCGCAGGGTGCCGAGGAGGCGGCCCTCGACGACGCGCTCGGTGCCGTCGGGCAGGGCGAGGGCGGCCGCGCAGAAGAAGTGGGCGCCGCGGTGGGCGGCGTCGATGTCGGAGAGCTGGGCGAGCAGCAGCTCCAGGTTGGCGCGGTCGTCGCCGTGCTTGCCGGCCCAGCGGGCGGAGAAGATGCCGGGGGCACCGTTCAGCACGTCCACGCAGAGGCCGGAGTCGTCGGCCACGGCGGGCAGGCCGGTGGCACGGGCGAGCGCGTGGGCCTTGAGGAGCGCGTTCTCGGCGAAGGTCACGCCGGTCTCGGGGACGTCCGGGACCTCGGGGTAGGCGTCGGCGCCGACCAGTTCGACGTCGAGGCCGGCGTCACCCAGGATGGCCCGGAGCTCGGCGACCTTGTGCTGGTTGCGGGTGGCGAGAATCAGACGGGTGGACATGAACCCACCCTAACCGCCCGGTCTCCGGGGCCCGGCGTCAGCCGGTGCAGACCTTGGTCAGGTTGCCGGCGGCGTCGCCCAGCGGCTTGAGGTCCGGGACCTGCTTGTTGTTGACGGCCTGCTGGAGCTTGTCGACCTGGGTGTTGAGGTCGGTGACGGCCTTGGCGACGTCGGTGTTCGAGGAGTTCTTGCCCAGCTGGTCCAGGTCGTTCTTCAGCTTCTGCAGCGACTGCCCGGCGGCGGCGGCGTCGTTGCTCGCGTTGTTGAACGCGGAGACGACGTCGTTGACGTCGCCCGTGATGGTGACGGCGGTGTTGCCGCAGTCGATGGCCTTCTGGACGGCCGAGCAGCTGACCACGCTGAGCGGCAGGACGGCGATGAGCGCGGCCACGGCGAGGGCGGCGGGGCGGGTGATGCCGGCGCGGGTGATGCTGTCGGGCATCAGGTCCTCCTCGGGGCGCAGGTTCCGTAGGGGACGGACGCGCGCGAGGGGGCTCGCGGTTCCCGCAACGGTGTGCTGCGGGAACCGTACGGTCTCCGGGCCCGGCGTGTAAACGCCGGACCGCGGAGAGCCGGTGGTGAAGCGGGGTGCGGCAGGAGGGAGCGACGTGAAGGGGGGTCAGCCCTCCAGGGCCTTGCGCTGGATCTCGTCCAGCTCGGCGCAGCCGAGGGTGCCGAGGTCGAGGAGCCGGTCGAGCAGGGCGCGGTCGAAGGGGGCGCCCTCGGCGGTGCCCTGGACCTCGACGAAGCGGCCGTCGGAGGTGCAGACGATGTTCATGTCGGTCTCGGCGCGGACGTCCTCCTCGTACTGGAGGTCGAGCATGGGGACGCCGTCGATGATGCCGACGCTGACGGCGCTCACGCCGCCGGTGATCGGCTGGCCCTTGGCGCGCAGGATCTTCTTCTCGCGGGCCCAGGAGACGGCGTCGACGAGGGCGACGTAGGCGCCGGTGATGGCGGCGGTGCGGGTGCCGCCGTCGGCCTGGAGGACGTCGCAGTCGAGCACGATGGTGTTCTCGGCCAGCGCGCGGTGGTCGATGACGGCGCGCAGGGAGCGGCCGATCAGGCGGCTGATCTCGTGGGTGCGGCCGCCGATCCGGCCCTTGACGGCCTCGCGGTCGCCGCGGGTGTTGGTGGCGCGCGGGAGCATGGAGTACTCGGCGGTGACCCAGCCCTCGCCGCTGCCCTTGCGCCAGCGCGGGACGCCCTCGGTGACGCTGGCGGTGCACAGCACCTTGGTGTCGCCGTAGGAGATGAGGACGGAGCCTTCGGCGTGCTTGCTCCAGCCCCGTTCGATGGTGACGGGGCGGAGCTGGTCGGGGGTGCGGCCGTCGATGCGTGACATAGGCACCGAGCGTAGCCGCTCCGCCGGGTGCTCCGGGTTCGCCCCGACCGGTCCGCGATCGTGCTCCGAAAGGCGCCGGCCCGCCGGCCCCGGAGGGCGGGCGGGCCGGCGGCGGCGCGTCCGAGCGCGGTGCCCGGGGGCCCCGGGCGTCCCGGGCGTCCCGGGCGCAGCGGGGGCGGCGGGGGCGGCGAGCCCGGTGCGAGCAGCCGGGTGACGAGCCGCGCGGCGGGCCGAGGGGCTCAGCTCACATCATGTCCTCGATGTCGGCGGCGATCGGGTCGGCGTCGGTGCCGATGACGACCTGGATCGCGGTGCCCATCTTGACGACGCCGTGGGCGCCGGCGGCCTTCAGCGCGGCCTCGTCGACGAGGGAGGCGTCCTTGACCTCGGTGCGCAGGCGGGTGATGCAGCCCTCGACCTCTTCGATGTTCTCGATGCCGCCCAGACCGGCGACGATCTTCTCAGCCTTGCTGGCCATCTGTCTCTCCCTCTGTCTCGGCCCGCCGGCTGATCTGCCGGGTGCCGTCCTGCGCTGTGCTGGGTACCCCCGGCCGGAGGCCGGTGGCGGGTCGGTACCGGTGCTGACGCGGATTCAGCCGCCGTCGCGCCGCACGGCGGCGCGACAAGCATCACCCGATCTGGACCGGTCTGCCACGTTAGTCCACTTTTGGCCCATTTCGGCGCGCACCGTATGGATCTTCGCCGGAGGATGGCGATCAGCGGGGCTTCGTCCCGGCGCGCGCGGCCTGCGTACCGAAAAGTGGTCTACACCAATATATGTGTACTCCGATGAACGCAGGAAGGGCCCCGGTGGTTCCAGAGCCCCGCCCGGCGGCCCCGACCGGGGGATCCGCGGCCGGCAGCTGCTCGGAGGGCGACGGATGAGTTCGGCAGGCGCCGCGGCCCCGCGGACCACGCGGTGGCACACCTTCTACGGCGGGCTCCAGAAGATGGGCCGCTCGCTGCAGCTGCCGGTGGCGGTGCTCCCGGCGGCCGGCATCCTCAACCGGCTCGGCCAGCCCGACGTCTTCGGCCCGGACGGCCTGGGCTGGGACAACGTGGCCAAGGTCTTCGCGGCGGCGGGCGGAGCCCTGCTGGACTCCTCCTTCGGTCTGCCGATGCTGTTCTGCGTCGGCGTCGCCATCGGGATGGCCAAGAAGGCGGACGGCTCGACGGCGCTCGCGGCGGTGGTCGGCTTCCTCGTCTACTTCGAGGTGCTCCAGGCCTTCCCCGAGAAGTGCAAGCCGCCGACGGTGCTGATCAGCGACCAGTGCATCGACTTCACCTCGGCCAAGGCCGCGGCCGCGGTCTACCAGAACCCGGGCGTGCTGGGCGGCCTCCTGCTGGGCCTGATCTCGGCCTGGCTCTGGATGCGCTTCCACCGCACCAGGCTGGTGGACTGGCTGGGCTTCTTCAACGGCCGCCGCCTGGTGCCGATGATCACCGCCGTGGCGGGCCTGTTGCTGGCCTGCCTCTCGGTCTGGGTCTGGCCGCCGATCGGCCGCACCCTCACCGACCTGAGCCAGCACCTCTCCGACCTGGGGTCGGTCGGCGCCGGCATCTTCGGCGTCCTCAACCGCGTGCTGCTGCTGGTCGGCATGCACCAGCTGCTGAACTTCTTCCTCTGGTTCCAGTTCGGCGACTACACCAAGCCGGACGGCGCCGTCGTCCACGGCGACATCCCGCGCTTCCTGGCGGGCGACCCGACGGCCGGGCAGTTCACCTCCGGATTCTTCCCCATCATGATGTTCGCCCTGCCCGCCGCCGCGCTGGCGATCGCCCACGCCGCCAAGCCGCACCGCCGCAAGGAGATCTACGGCCTGATGCTCTCGGTCGGCCTGACCTCCTTCGTCACGGGCATCACCGAGCCGATCGAGTACTCCTTCGCCTACATCGCGCCCGCCCTGTACGCGGTGCACGCCCTGCTGACCGGTGCGTCGATGGCGATCACCTGGGGGCTCGGGGTCCACGACGGGTTCAGCTTCTCGGCCGGCCTGATCGACTACGCGCTCAACTGGGGGCTGGCCACCAAGCCCTGGCTGATCCTCCCGATCGGGGCCTGCTTCGCCGTCGTGTACTACGCGCTGTTCCGCTTCATCATCGTGAAATTCGACGTGAAAACCCCCGGACGCGAGGACGAGAGCGAGGTCGAGGACGTGACGAAGGCATAAACCGAGCGTCACCGCGCATTGTCCGCGACCGGCCCCCGGAGCGTTCGGCCGGGGGGCTTCGCCATTTCCGGAACAGCGGTTCGGCCGAATGTCCGGAACACCGGCATTTCCCCGGCGGGGAATTCGGCGGCGGCCCGGACGGCGCGGCCGGGCGGGCCGCGGCGCCGCCCGCACGGTGCCGCGGCGGCGCCGGGCGGGGCTGCGACCCGGCCCGGGAGGCAGGGTCCGCGGCACGCCGGCCGGGTGGGGGAATGATCGCCCGCCGGCGCGCGCCGGACCGACCGACAATCGGCGGCCACGGTTCCCCACGGGCGCCGCCACGGGTTTCTCGGAGCGAACGGGACGGAGCCTTCGACTCCGCCGCCACGGGTCCAGGGGGGAATCCGGACTCCGGGGTGCGGCGAGCCGGGCCTCCGGCCGGGCGGGGATGGGCCGCGGCAGACCCGCCCGGCCGCGACCGCCGGGAGGCGGGGGCGGCCGCGGCCCATCCCCGCCCGGGTGTCACCGCCCGGCCGTCCCCGCACCGCCGGGCCCGCCGACCGGGCCCCGCCGGCACCCGGGCCTTTTTGTTGCGCAAATAGCCAAAATCCCAATCACCGCCGGTAATCATGATCGTCGTTCCGCGGGTAGGTTTCGATTTCATAGCGCTTCCCGCCGACACCGCTTTCGAGGGTTCCCCCCCTTCCCCGCCCGTGCTACAAAACTGGTCTACACCACGTGTGGTGTAGACCAGTTCGCGGTTCGGCCCCCTGTGCACCTACCCCCGACCGACCCGCCCTGCCGTTAGGAACCCACCCCCATGAGTCAGTCTGCGCAGGCACCGGCGCCCGCCGCGGCTCCGGCCAAGACCAAGAAGTTCGGCTCCGGCCTCCTGCCCGGCCTCCAGAAGGTCGGCCGCAGCCTCCAGCTCCCCATCGCCGTGCTGCCCGCGGCCGGTCTGCTGGCTCGCCTGGGCCAGCCGGACGTCCACGAGAGCTGGCACTTCCCGGCGAAGCTGGTCGAGGTCTTCGGCGCCGCCGGCACCGCGATCACCGGCGCCCTGCCGCTGCTGTTCTGCGTCGGCATCGCCATCGGCTACGCCAAGAAGGCGGACGGCTCCACCGCGCTCGCCGCGCTGGTCGGCTACCTCGTCTTCAAGAACGTGCTGACCGCGTTCCCGGCCGACGGCACCGTCACGGCGGCCCTGCCGAAGGGCGAACCGCAGAACCCGGGCGTGCTCGGCGGCATCGTCGTCGGCCTGCTCTCCGCGATCCTCTGGCAGAAGTTCCACCGCACCAAGCTGGTGGACTGGCTGGGCTTCTTCAACGGCCGCCGCCTGGTGCCGATCATCATGGCCTTCGTCGGCACCGGCCTGGGCATCCTCTTCGGCCTCTGCTGGCAGCCGATCGGTGACGCGATCTCCCACGTCAACGACGGCCTGGTGGGCGCGGGCGCGGCCGGTGCCGGCATCTTCGGCCTGATCAACCGCGCGCTGATCCCGATCGGCATGCACCAGTTCGTCAACACGTACGCGTGGTTCCAGACCGGCGACTACACCGCCGCCGACGGCACCGCCGTCCACGGCGACATCAACCGCTTCCTGGCGGGCGACCCGACGGCCGGCCAGTTCATGTCCGGCTTCTTCCCGATCATGATGTTCGCGCTGCCCGCCGCCGCGCTGGCCATCGCCCACGCCGCCCGTCCGGAGCGCCGCAAGGTCGTCCTGGGCATGATGACCTCGCTGGCCCTCACCAGCATCGTCACCGGCGTCACCGAGCCGATCGAGTTCACCTTCCTCTTCATCGCCCCGGCGCTCTACGCCGTGCACGCCGTCCTGACCGCCGTCTCGATGGCGGTGACCTGGGCCCTCGGCGTCCACGACGGCTTCAGCTTCTCGGCCGGCCTGATCGACTACGCGATCAACTTCCACCTGGCCTCCAAGCCGCTGCTGATCATCCCGATCGGTCTGGTCTTCGGCGCGATCTACTACTTCGTGTTCCGCTTCGCGATCGTCAGGTTCAACCTCAAGACCCCCGGTCGCGAGGACGACGACGAGATCGAGGACGTGACGAAGGCCTAACGCCCGTCAGCTCCCCGACGCCGCTCACGGCCCCGCCCCGCCGCCTGCTCCCCCAGGCGGCGGGGCGGGGCCGTTCCGCGTTCGGGGCGCCGGGCCGGGCGGGGCCGTTCCGCGTTCGGGGCGCCGGGCCGGGCGCTGCTCCGGGCGCGGTCCGGGCGCGGGCGGGGGCGACCACGGCCGGTCCGCGGCCGTTCCGTCGTCGGTCCGCCGTCGGTCCGCCGTGGGTCCTCCACCGAGCCGAGGGCTGAGACGACGGCTGAGACGACGGTTGACGAACCGACGAGATCGCTGGTCAACTGATCCGGTGAACGCCCGGCGCATCCTGGTCTCCCGCAGCCACATCGACTTCGGTCGCGTGTGGTCGGCGGCGTGTTGCGCCTGACCTGACCGTTCCCCCGCCGCCGCCCGGCTGACGTCCCGCCGCGCCCGGCCCGCCTCCCGTCCCGGGTCCGCCCGCACCTCCGGGCCGCCGCCGCGTACCCGTCTGCGCTCCCGCGCGCACCCGCGCCCCCGCACGAGGAAGTCAAGGCCTCACCATGCCCCGCCAGCTGCACCTCTCCGCCGCCCTCGACAGCCCCGGCCACTTCGACGCCGGGCACTTCACGGCCCTCGCCCGCCTCGCCGAACGGGCCGCCCTCGACTTCGTCACCCTCGACGACTCCTACACCCCCGAACCGCGCCGGCTCGACGCCCTCGCCACCTTCGCCCGGATCGCTCCGCTGACGCGGGGCCTCGGCCTGGTTCCGACCGTGACCACCACCCACACCGAGCCGTTCCACACCTCCATCTCGGTCAACACGCTGGACTGGGTGAGCGAGGGCCGGGCCGGCTGGCTGGTCGGGGTCTCCGACACCGAGGCCGAGACCAGGGCCTTCGGCCGCAAGGACGTCGCACCGGCCGACGTGCTCTGGGCCGAGGCCGCGGAGGCCGCCGAGGTCGCCGTGCGGCTCTGGGACAGCTGGGAGGACGACGCGGAGATCCGCGACGCCGCGACCGGCCGGTTCATCGACCGCGACAAGCTCCACTACATCGACTTCGAGGGCGCCCACTTCTCGGTGCGCGGCCCGTCCATCACCCCGCGGCCACCGCAGGGCCGGCCCGTGCTGGCGGTGGCGGTCGCCGCCGCCGACCTCGCGCCGGACGCCCCGGCCGGCAGCCGGGCCCGGGTGGAGACCGCCGCCCGCTACGCGGACGTCGTGCTGCTGGACGCCCCCGACCGGGCGGCCCGGCTGGCAGCCGCCACCGAACTGCGGCTGCGGGCCGGCGAGGGCCCGCGGATCCTCGCCCGGCTGGACGCCGAACTCCCCGACGAGGCCGCGGTCGCCGCCCTGACCGATGAGCTCACGGCGGGCGCGGGCGGCGTCGACGGCTACCATCTGGTGCCCGCCGAGCCCGCCCGCGACCTGACCGCCGTCGCCGATCTGATCGTCCCCGCCCTGCGCGGGCGCGGCCTCTTCCGCAGCGGCTACACCGGCCGGACCCTGCGCGACCACCTCGGCCTGGACCGCCCGGCCGGTCGCTACGGCCTCGCCGCCGCCGTGCCCGCGGCCTCCTCGGCCGCCTCCGCCGCCACCACGGCGACCACCGCCACCACCGCCACCACCGCCTTCGAGGTGACCCGATGACGGACCGACCGCTCAAGCAGATCCACCTCGCCGCGCACTTCCCCGGCGTCAACAACACCACGGTGTGGACCGATCCGCGGTCTCGGAGCCAGATCGAGTTCTCCTCCTTCCGGCACCTCGCCGAGACCGCCGAGCGCGGGCTGTTCGACTTCCTCTTCCTCGCCGAGGGGCTGCGGCTGCGCGAGGTCAAGGGCCGCATCCACGACCTGGACGTGGTCGGGCGGCCCGAGTCGATCACCGTGCTGAACGCGCTCGCCGCCGTCACCAGCCGCCTCGGACTCGCCGCCACGGTCAACGCGACCTTCAACGAGCCGTACGAACTGGCGCGGCGGTTCGCCTCGCTCGACCACCTCTCCGGCGGCCGGGCGGCCTGGAACGTGGTCACCTCCTCGGACGCCTTCACCGGGGAGAACTTCCGCCGCGGCGGCTACCTCGACCGCGCCGACCGGTACACCCGCGCCGCCGAATTCGTCCAGCTGGCGCGGGAGTTCTGGGACGCCGAGGGTGACACCGTCCGGCACCGCGGCCCGCAGTTCGACGTCGAGGGCCGGCTCTCGCTGCCCCGGCCCCCGCAGGGCCACCCGGTCGTGATCCAGGCGGGGGACTCCGACGAGGGGCGGGAGTTCGCCGCCGCGACCGCCGACATCGTGTTCAGCCGGCACTCCACCCTCGCCGCCGGCCGGGCCTTCCACGCCGACGTCAAGCGACGGCTGGCCGCGTACGGGCGCAAGCCGGACGAGCTGAAGATCATGCCGGGCGTCACCTACGTCCTCGGCGACACCGAGGACGAGGCGGCCGAGCGCGCCGCCGAGATCCGCCGCGCCCAGGTCGGACCGCGGACGGCGATCGCCTACCTGGAACAGATCTGGGGCATCGACCTCTCCGACCACGACCCGGACGGGCCGCTGCCCGCCGCCGATCCGGTGGTGGACAGCACCGTCGTCCAGGGCCGGACCAGGCTCGGCGATCCCCGCGAGATCGCCGCCCGGTGGCGGGCGGTGGCGGCCGAGAAGCGGCTCACCAGCCGCGAACTGGTGATCGAGGTGACCGGCCGGCAGTCCTTCGTCGGTACGCCGGAGGCAATCGCCGCCCAGCTCGACGCGCACGTGCAGAACGACGCGGCGGACGGCTTCATCCTGGTCCCGCACCTCACCCCGGGCGGACTGGACGACTTCGTCGACCGGGTGGTGCCGCTGCTGCAGGAGCGCGGCGTGTTCCGCACCGAGTACACCGGGACGACCCTGCGCGAGCACCTCGGCCTGCCCGTGCCCGGGCGGCGCTGAGCCGGAGGGCCTCCGCCCGCGGACCCGGGTCCCGGCGGACGGCCCGGCGTGTTCCGGTTGCCCGAGCACCTGCGCCGGCTGGACCGCGGCGCACGCCGGCCGAGAGTGGAACTCCCCTACAGCGTAGGGAAGTTGACCGAGCCAACGATCCACCCGGCGCGCGCCAGGCCACCGCGACCGCTCAGATCCGGTAGACGGCCCCGGCCCGGGCGACGTCGACCGGGCCGGCGTAGGCGGCCTCGGCGTCGCGGCGGTTGCGTTCGGCGTCCGTCCACGGCGGGATGTGGGTGAGGACGAGCCGGCGGGCGCCCGCGGCGGTGGCGTGCTCGCCGGCCTCGCGGCCGTTGAGGTGGACGGCGCGGTAGGTGTCGCGGCCGTCGATGTAGGCGGCCTCGCAGAGGAAGAGGTCGGTGTCGCGGGCGAGCTCGACGAGTTCGGCGCTCTCGCCGGTGTCGCCGGAGTAGACGAGGCTGCGGCCGGCGTGTTCGATCCGGAAGGCGAAGGCGTCGACGGGGTGGTTGACCTGGGCGACGCCGATCCGGAACGGACCGAGGTCGAAGCTGCCGGGCGTGAGGGTGCGGAAGTCGAAGACCTCCTTCATGCCGGGGTTCTCCGGCATGTCGTAGGCGCGGGCCAGCCGCTCGGCGGTGCCCGCCGGGCCGTAGACGGGCATCGGATCCGGGCACCCCTCGGCGCGGTAGTTCCGGGCGACCCAGTAGGCGCACAGGTCCACGCAGTGGTCGGCGTGCAGGTGGCTGAGCAGGACGGCGTCGACCTGGTAGATGTCGGCGTACTTCTGCAGGGCGCCGAGGGCGCCGTTGCCGAGGTCGAGGACGAGGCGGTAGCCGTCGGCCTCCACGAGGTAGCTGGAGCACGGCGAGTCGGCGGACGGGAAGCTCCCCGAGCACCCCACCACGGTCAGTTTCATCCGAGCCCCTCCGCCCCGACACGTCCTGGCTGCCACTGGTCATGGCAGTGCGGGCCGGGTGAACCGGCCGGTAGCACTGCCCTCGCGTGTGTCGAGGGTAAGGGCGGAGGGGCACTTTGCCCCCGTCTCCGTGCCGCGCTGTGGCTGGAATCACCAGAACGCCGGGACCGGGGCGCAGCGGCTGGTCAGCGGTGGCCGGGGCGTCGGCGGGCCCAGGCGCGGATGGTGTCGGCGTACCAGCGGGGGTGCCCGCCGTCGTCGACGACGTCGGGGTCGGGCAGCAGCCCGTGGCGGCGGTAGTTGCGGACGGTCTCGGGCTGGACGTTGATGTGGCGGGCGATCTCGGCGTACGACCACAGGTCGGTGCTGCGGCTCACGGGGTCACCTCCGCGGTGCGTGGGGGCGTGCACGATCAGCCTTTCCGGCGCCCGCGGCGGCGCCACGGCAGAACGGGCGCTGTGGTCATACCGTGACGAACCGGGATCGCGACGCGGACAAATCACCGAATGTCACGCCGGCGACGGTGGTGGCGGCGGGTGGGTGCCCGGTACGGTTCGCCGCATGACCAACTACTGGTGGCTCGGGCTCTGGACGGTCGCCGCGGCGGTGGGCGCCGTGACAGCGGTTCGGTGGCGGGCACGCCGGCCGGAACGCCGGGCACCCGCGCCGACGGCGCCGCCGCGGTCGCGTCCGCAGCGGAGGCGGGCGGACGGCCCGGCGCCGCAGGAGATCTGGTGGGCGGAGGTGCCGTTCGAGGACGGCCCCGGGGCGAAGGACCGCCCCTGCCTGGTGCTGCGGGTGAACGGTCGGACCGCGACCGTCGCGAAGATCACCAGTAAGCACCACGCCGAGCGTCCGGGGGTGCTGCCGCTGCCGCCCGGCTCGGTGGGCGACCGCCAGGGCCGGAGCAGTTGGCTGGAGACGGACGAGCTGCGCGAGGTGCCGCTCGGCGCCTTCCGCCGCCGGGCCGGTGAGGTGGACCGGCAGATCTGGGCCCGCGCGCAGCGGGCCGTCCGGTCCTGAGCGCGCCGGGATCGCGGGGGGCTCGGGCCGGCGCCCCGGACGGGGCTCGCGCCCGGGGGCGTCAGGCCCAGAGCTGGCCCTGCAGGGCTTCGACCGCGGCCTCGGTCGACTCGGCGGTGTAGATGCCGGTGGAGAGGTACTTCCAGCCGCCGTCCGCGACGACGAAGACGATGTCCGCGCGCTGCCCGGCCGCGGCCGCCTTGCGGCCGGCGCCGATCGCGGCGTGCAGGATGGCGCCGGTCGAGACGCCTGCGAAGATGCCCTCCTGCTGGAGGAGTTCGCGGGTGCGGCGGACGGCGTCGGCGGAGCCGACCGAGAAACGGGTGGTGAGCACCTCGGCGTCGTACAGCTCGGGGACGAAGCCCTCGTCGAGGTTGCGCAGACCGTAGACCAGGTCGTCGTAGCGCGGCTCGGCGGCGACGATCCGCACGCCGGGGACCTTCTCGCGCAGGAAGCGGCCGGTGCCCATCAGGGTGCCGGTGGTGCCGAGGCCGGCCACGAAGTGGGTGACGGTCGGCAGGTCGGCGAGGATCTCCGGCCCGGTGGTGGCGTAGTGGGCGCCGGCGTTGTCCGGGTTGCCGTACTGGTAGAGCATCACCCAGTCGGGGTGCTCGGCGGCGATCTCCTTGGCCATCCGCACCGCGGTGTTGGAGCCGCCGGCCGCCGGGGAGGGGATGATCTCGGCGCCCCACATGCGCAGCAGTTCGCGGCGCTCCTCGCTGGTGTTCTCGGGCATCACGCAGACCATGCGGTAGCCCTTGAGCTTGGCGGCCATGGCGAGCGAGATGCCGGTGTTGCCGCTGGTGGGCTCGAGGATGGTGCAGCCGGGGGTGAGCAGTCCGGCGGCCTCGGCGCGCTCGATCATGTGCAGCGCCGGGCGGTCCTTGATGGACCCGGTGGGGTTGCGGTCCTCCAGCTTGGCCCAGAGGGTGACCAGGCCCTCGGTGTTGCCGGGGACGGCGGCGGAGATGCGTGGCAGGCGGACCAGCGGGGTGTTGCCGACGGCTTCGAGCGGGCTGTCGTAACGCAAGGGGGGCCTCCGGCAACGGCGGTGAGGGTTCGGGGCGGCCGCGTCCCCGCCCGCGCGGCCGGCGGGCGGGGGCGCGGGGGTCAGCGGGCGCCGCCGGCCACGGCGGGCAGGATGGTGACGCTGTCGCCGTCGGCGACGGCGGTGGAGATGCCCTCCAGGAAGCGGACGTCCTCGTCGTTCAGGTAGACGTTGACGAAGCGGCGCAGCTCGCCGCCCTCCAGCAGGCGGGCGGCGATGCCCGGGTGGCGGGCGTCGAGGTCCTGGAAGAGTTCCCCGAGGTTGCTGCCGGTGCCCTCGACGGCCTTGGCGCCGTCGGTGTAGGTGCGGAGGATGGTCGGGATGCGGACCTCGATGGCCATGGGTGCGCTCCTGTGCGAGTCGTGAGGTGGGATGGGCCGCAGCGGTCGCGGCAGGGCTGGGTGGGCCCGTGGCGCAAGGCCTGCGGCGGGCCTGGGCGGGCTGCTCAGCGAGCGCGCGCCGGCGTGCGGGGACAGATCGCGCCGGCGTGCCGGCACAGGTCGATGTGCAGGCGCGCCACGAGGCGGGTGCCCGGGGCCTGGTTGCTCACATCGACGGAACGCATGGGCTCATCGTATAGATTCCCGGCCCTGCGGGAACATGCCTGTCTCGGGATCCGGATGTTTCCGTTTCCCCTGGTGAGACGAAGCGGCCCGCCGACCGCTCGGGGAGGGTCCGCGGGCCGCGTCCAGGTGGGTGCCGGCCAGGCCGCTCAGGCCTCGACGACCTGGACGTCTTCCTCCGTGATCTCGCCGTCCACGATGCGGAACGAGCGGAACTGGTACGGGTCGTCGGGGCCGTTGCCCTCGGCGGTGGAGACCAGGACGTAGTGGGCGAACGGCTCGGAGGCGTAGCTCACGTCGGTGCGCGACGGGTAGGCCTCGGTCGCGGTGTGCGAGTGGTAGACGATCACGGGCTCCTCGTCCCGCTCGTCCATCTCCCGGTAGAGCTTGAGCAGATCGCCCGAGTCGAACTCGTAGAAGGTGGGCGAGCGGGCGGCGTTGAGCATCGGGACGAACCGCTCGGGCCGACCGGTGCCGGCCGGTCCGGCGACCACACCGCAGGCCTCGTCCGGGTGGTCGGCGCGGGCGTGGGCGACGATCGCGTCGCGCAGTTCTCGAGTGATGGTCAGCATGCGGTCAGGATAGCCACGCCGCGGCGGCTGCCCGCCGGGTGTCCACGGCGTGGTCCACCTGTCGGTCAGCTGCCGCTCCCGGAGCGCAGCTGGTCGGGGGCGACGGCGTCGACGGCCTCCGGGCGGCGGCGCTTGAGCACCTGGTAGCCGATCACCAGGACCACGGCCCAGCAGGGGAAGACGTAGAGCGAGATCCGGTTGTCCTCGTCCAGCGCGATCAGCACGACCACCATGGCGAGGAAGGCGAGCGCGGCCCAGCTGCTCCAGACGCCGCCGGGCGCCTTGAAGGTGGGCGCCGGCAGCCGGCCGCTCGTCCAGGCCCGGCGGTAGCGGATCTGGCTGATCAGGATCATCGCCCAGGTCCAGAGGCCGCAGACGGTGGCGACCGAGGTGATGTACTCGAACGCCCGCGCCGGGACGAAGGCGTTCAGCAGCACGCCGAGGCCCATCAGCGCGCAGGAGAGGGTGATCGCGGCGGCGGGCGTGCGGCGGGAGTTGAGCGTGGTCAGCCCCTTGGGGGCCTGGCCGCGCAGCGCGAGGTCGCGCAGCATCCGGCCGGTGGAGTACATGCCGGAGTTGCAGGAGGAGAGCGCGGCGGTGAGCACCACGAAGTTGATGATGCCGGCCGCGGCGGGGATGCCGATCTTGCCGAAGGCGGCGACGAACGGGCTGACGCCGGGCTGGAACTCGGTCCACGGGACGAGCGAGAGGATGACCACCAGGGCACCGATGTAGAACAGGGCGATGCGCCACGGCAGGGTGTTGATGGCGCGCGGCAGGGTCTTCTGCGGGTCCTCGCTCTCGCCCGCGGTGACGCCGACGAGTTCGACGCCCAGGTAGGCGAACATGACGATCTGCAGGGTCATCACGGTGGCGCCGATGCCCTTGGGGAAGAAGCCGCCGTCCGCCCAGAGGTGGCTGACCGAGGCGGTGTCACCGGCGTCGCTGAAGCCGAGGGTGAGCACGCCGATGCCGATCAGGATCATGCCGATGATGGCGGTGACCTTGACCATGGAGAACCAGAACTCGATCTCGCCGAACAGCTTCACCGAGATGAGGTTGGCCGCGTAGAGGACCACCAGGAAGGTGAGGGCGCTGGCCCACTGCGGGATGCCGGGCGCCCAGAACTTCACGTAGACGGCGGCCGCGGTGGTCTCCGCCATGCCGGTGACGACCCAGAACAGCCAGTACGTCCAGCCGGTCACGTAGCCGGCGAACGGGCCGAGGAACTCCCGCGCGTACTCGGCGAAGCTGCCGGAGACCGGGCGGTAGGTGAGCAGCTCGCCGAGCGCCCGCATGATCGCGAAGATCACCACGCCGGCCACGGCGTACGACAGGATCAGGCTGGGGCCGGACTTGGAGATCGCGGTGCCGGCGCCGAGGAAGAGGCCGGTTCCGATCGCGCCGCCGATGGCGATCATCTGGATCTGGCGGCCGCCCAGCCCCCGCTGGTAGCCCTCCTCGTCCTGCGCGGCGGGCCCGGTACGGACCTCTTCGTCGTACAGCTGCTCGGCCATGGTTGCACCGTCCTGGTGGTCTCTTGGGGCTAGCAGTCGTACCACGCCCGGTCCGGATACCGGTGACCATCTGAGCGACATTTGAGCATGGAGTCGCATGGTTTCGCCCGATTCGGACGGATACGCCCCGACCCCCCGTCCAGCATGCGGACAGGGGGTCGGGGCGCCCGGAGAACCGGGCAGGATCGGGCCGCGGGATCAGTCCGCGATCGCCTCCAGCAGCGACTCCTGCAGGGCGCCCAGCCACAGGTAGGCCATCACCAGCGGCTTGCGCTCGTCGGTGTCCGGCAGGTCGTAGAGGCCCTGCTCGTCCTCCTCGGTGACGTCCAGCAGCACACCCAGGGTCAGCCGCAGGTCGTTCAGCGCGCCGAGCCAGCGCAGGCAGTCGGCCGCGGGCAGCTTGAGCACCCCGCCCTCGCCGCCGAGCCCGTCCAGCGTCCGGACCACCTGGAGCGCGTCCTCGCGCTTGCGGGCCCGCAGGTCGAGCTCGGTGTAGCGGCGGAACTCGCTGGACGCCGCCTTGCTCTCGGCGTCCGGCCGCTCCGACGGATCCCCGTACGCGTCGGGGAAGAGCCGGGCCAGTGCCGGGTCGGCGGGCGCCTCGGTCGGGCCCTCGGCGAACAGTGCGGCGAGCGGGTCACCGCCCTCGCCGCCCGGGCCCGGGCCGATCCGCTCCAGCAGCTGCACTTCCAGGGAGCGGAGGATCGAGGCCTCCCACTCGTCCAGCGCGATCACCGCGCTGCCGCCGCCGGCACTCTCGAACAACCCAGCCATCTGTATCGGTCAGCCCGTCTTCGTCGTCTCGGTCGTCTTCGGTGGTGGTGTGCGGTGGTGCCGTGCGGGGCGCGGGGGCGCCGCCCGGCCGTGCCGGCGCGTCGCTCGCACCGACGCGCCGGGCGCGTCAGTCGTGCTGCAGCGTGGCCCAGAGCCCGTAGCCGTGCATCGCCTGCACGTCGCGCTCCATCTCCTCGCGCGAACCGCTGGAGACCACCGCCCGGCCCTTGTGGTGCACCTCCATCATCAGCTTCCGGGCCTTGTCCTTCGGGTAGCCGAAGTAGGCCTGGAAGACGTACTGGACGTAGCTCATCAGGTTGACCGGGTCGTTGTGCACGATGGTCACCCAGGGCGTGTCCGGCTCCGCCACCGGCAGGCCTTCGACCTCCGGGCGCTCGATCTCCACGGGCGCGACACTCACCGCCGGGTTCCTCTCAGCCGCTCTTCTCGCACATACCCCTTCAGCCCCCATGCTGCCATCCGGGGGACCTCCGGGCGATTCCACCCCCGGGCCTCACAGCGGCCCGGAACGAGAAATCGTCACTCTGACGCTAAGTGGTAGTAGCATCATCTCCATGGACGCCACTTCCGTACCCGCGGCCGGTTCGACCGCGCTGCTCACCGACCGCTACGAGCTCACCATGCTGCAGGCCGCCCTGCGCAGCGGAGCGGCGCACCGCCGCTCCGTCTTCGAGGTGTTCACCCGCCGCCTCCCGAGCGGCCGCCGGTACGGCGTGGTGGCCGGGACCGGCCGGGTGCTGGACGCCGTCGAGAACTTCCGCTTCACCGCGGCGCAGCTCGACTGGCTGGCCGGCCAGGGCGTGGTCGACGACGACACGCTGCGCTACCTGGCCGACTACCGGTTCACCGGGGACATCCACGGCTACCCGGAGGGTGAGGTCTACTTCCCCGGCTCGCCGCTGCTCACGGTCTCGGGCACCTTCGCCGAGGCGGTGATCCTGGAGACGGTGATCCTGTCGATCCTCAACTTCGACTCGGCGATCGCGGCCGCCGCCTCCCGGATGACGTCCGCCGCCGGCGGGCGGCCGGTGATCGAGATGGGGGCCCGGCGCGCGCACGAGCAGGCCGCCGTCTCGGCCGCCCGTGCCGCCTACGTGGCGGGCTTCTCCGCCACCTCGGACCTGCAGGCCGGGTTCACCCACGGCATCCCGACCACCGGCACCGCGGCGCACGCCTTCACCCTGGTGCACGACAGCGAGCAGGACGCCTTCCGGGCGCAGATCGCCTCGATGGGCAAGGGCACCACGCTGCTGGTCGACACCTACGACCTGCGCGAGGCCGTGCGCACCGCCGTCGAGGTGGCCGGCCCCGAACTGGGCGCGGTCCGGATCGACTCGGGCGACCTCACGCTGCTCGCCCACCGGGTCCGCCGCCAGCTGGACGAGCTCGGCGCCCACCAGACGAAGATCATCGTCACCTCGGACCTGGACGAGTACGCGATCGCCGCGCTGGCGGCCGCCCCCGTCGACGGCTACGGCGTCGGCACCAGCCTGGTCACCGGCAGCGGGCACCCGACCTGCGCGATGGTCTACAAGCTGGTCGCGCGGGCCGGAACGGAGGACGGTCCGCTGGTGCCCGTCGCCAAGCGGGCGGCGAGCGGCAAGACCAGCATCGGCGGGCGCAAGTGGGCGGCCCGCCGCCCCGACGCGGACAGGGTGGCCGAGGCCGAGGTGGTCGGCACCGGGCCGGTCCCGGCCGAGCTGGAGCCGCACCTGCTCCAGGTGCCGCTGGTGCTGGCCGGCGAGGTGGTCGGCCGGGAGCCGCTGAGCGCGGCGCGCGAGCGGCACGTCCGGGCGCGGGCGGCCCTGCCCCTGTCGGCCACCCAACTCTCCAAGGGCGACCCGGTGCTGTCGACCGAGCTGATCGTCTGACAGTCGGCGGCCCCGGCGGCGGGGGCGGGCGGCCGGGGCCGCGGGCGGGCGGCGGTCGACGGGCGGAGGTCCGTGCACGGCCGGGCCCTCCCGGGCCTTCCGCCCCCGGGTGCCACTGCCTACAGTCGACCGTAGAGTTCCCACCGGAAGCGCACAGAACAAGCGCAACCGTCCCCCACTACCGAGGATGCGAGCCATGCACCGGGCACTGATCGTCGTCGACGTGCAGAACGACTTCTGCGAGGGCGGCAGCCTGGCCGTCGCCGGCGGGGCGGAGGTCGCCGCCGCGATCACCGACCTGATCGCCGAGTCCAGCCCCGGCTACCACCACGTCCTCGCCACCCGGGACAACCACATCGACCCGGGCGACCACTTCTCCGACGACCCGGACTACGTCACCAGCTGGCCGGTGCACTGCGTGGCGGGCACCGAAGGGGTGGGCTTCCACCCCAACTTCGCCCCGTCCGTGACCTCCGGCGCGATCGAGGCGGTCTTCGACAAGGGCGCCTACTCGGCGGCGTACAGCGGTTTCGAGGGCGTGGACGAGAACAACCGCGGGCCGATCGAGTGGCTGCGCGAGCGTCAGGTCACCGAGGTGGACGTGGTCGGGCTGGCCACCGACCACTGCGTCAAGGCCACTGCCCTGGACGCGGCCCGGGCCGGCTTCACCACCCGCGTCCTGCTGGACCTCACGGCCGGGGTGGCACCGGAGACCACGGCGGCCGCGCTGGCGGAGCTGCGGGCGGCCGGGGTCGAGCTGGTCGGTGAGCCGGTGGTGCAGGGCTGACCCACGGGCCGCCGGGGGTGGGGCCGCGCCGTCATGGGGGCCACCGTGGTGGGGGCCACCGTGGTGGGGCCGCGCCGTCATGGGGGCCGCCTGGTCGGCTGGTCGATCGGTCACCCGGCCGCCGGATGCCGTGGGTCGGGCGAGCCGGTCGCTCGGGGGACGGACAGTTCTCGCAGGTCGGTGGGCAGGTCGGGCGGGCGGCAAGGTCGGGCGGGCGGGCAGGTCGAGCGGGTCGGGCAGGTCGGTCAGGTCAAGCGGGTCGGGTGGCCCGACCGCGGGGACGGCCGCCCGGCAGCGGGGGTGAACACCCGGTCCCCGCAAGCTCAGCCCTCGGTGACCAGCAGCTCCACCACGTCGGTGCCGCCCTCCCGGAAGGCCTCCCGCAGCTCGGCGCCGACGGCGTCGGGCTCCACGGCCAGCCGGGCACCGGAGAGGTAGACCACCCGGATCCCCAGGTACTCCATCCGGTGCTGGCCACCGCGCACCCAGGCCGCCTCCCCCTCGCTGACGCACCGCAGGTCCGAGTCCACCTCCACCGCGACGCCCTCCTGCGGCCAGTAGAGGTCCGGCACCGCGATGTAGGTGCCGCCGCGCATCCGCAGCTCGGGCCCGGCCAGGGGAACGGGCAGCAGCCACTCGTCCACCAGCGTGCCGAGCCGCTCCAGCACCGCCTCCCGCTCGGAGGCCAGCAGCTCGTCCAGCGCGGCCCGCACCCGGGCGTCGCCGACCAGGCCGGACTCGGTCAGCTCCGCGGCCAACTCCCGCACCGTGCAGCGGATCTCGGGGCGGCTCACGGCCTCCCGCAGCACCTCGCGGATCGGCAGCGCGACACCCGCGCCGAACGCGGGGGCGGCTCCGTCGCCGGCCCCCTCCGCGGCCTCGTCGGCGGCCCCGTCGGCCGTCCACTCGGCCAGCGCGTCGGCCACTGCCCGGGCGACCGGCGCGCAGGCCAGGCCGTGCACCGAGCGGGCCACCAACTCCCTCTCGGTGCGCCGGATCCGGACCTCGCCGGCATCCTTCAGCCGGCGCTGACGGGGCACCAGGACGTCCACCCCGGTGACGGCGGGCAGCCGGGGCACCGCCGCGAAGCCGTACAGCGCGAGCGCGGCGGTACCGGTGATCACCGCGCCCTCCCGGCGCCCCTCCTCGCGGCCGTTCTGTGCCGCATAGAGCAGGGCGGCCCACATCCGCTGCTCCGGCGTGGGCTCGCCGGACTGCAACAGGTAGACCCGGGGCAGCAGGCGCTGCCAGGGACCGCCCCGGCGGCAGTGCTCGGTGATGACCCTGGCCGGCACGCCACGGGCGCGCAGCTGGCTGGCGGTGACGACGTTCTGCTGACGCTTCGCCAGCTCCTCCAGGGACGGGGGCGGCGAGGGAATCCGGTAGCTCATGCGGACACCATCCCCAACAGCTCCGGCCGCTCACCGGCCACCTGACGCACTGTTACCCAACCGTCGCGAAACCGGGACCACCCCGCACTAAAGTCCCCATACCCTCACCCATTCGGAGTATTGGCGCTTATATGGTTGTCCTCTTTACTCCTGTCCCGCTCTCCACCGTTCCCACGACCAGGTCGTCTGACCGTGAGTGACCAAGGGCATACGGAAAACGCCCTCCGGGCGTCACTCCCGCTCCCTGGATTGCCTACCCTTAGTTCATGTCACGTGACGAGACCGCCGGCCTCCGCGCGGCCCAGCTCCGCCTCGGCCGTCTGCCCGGATACGTCCGCCGGCCGGACCCGGCCCGCCGCAGCGGCGCAGAGGGCCATACGTACAAGAAGGGCTGGGAGGTCCGCTTCACCGCCCGCAGCGAGGCGGAGATAGCCGAGATCCGCGACCTGGTGGTCGCCGCCGGATTCGCCCCGGCCAGACCCTTCTTCAAAGGCCATCAGCTGATCCAGCCGGTGTACGGGATGGCCGCCGTCCAGGCCTACCTGGCCGCCAGAGAGGCGGCCGAGGAGCACGCCGCCCGAGCGGCCGGCCGCGGTCGGCGCAGCACCGCCGAAGCCGCGAGCGAGGGCGGGAAGCACGCCGCGTCGACGGCGGAGGCGGCCGAGGCGCCGGCCACCGCGGCGACCGCGGCGGCGGCGGCAGCGGCGGCCGCCGCCAAGGCCGAACTGGCCCGACGGCGGGCCGTCGAGGCGTTCCCCACCCAGCTCGAACGGTGCGCCGTGGCGGACGACCGGATCTCCCCCGCGGAGGCCCGCCAACCACACTGATCGACCGTCACTCCGCAGGCGCACTCCCTTCGTCGCCCCCGCCGCCGCCCCCGTCACCGACCCCCGCCGCGATCCTTCCGCGGCGGCGGCACCGGACGGCCGTCCGCCGCTCACGGGGCCGACCGGCCAACGACCGCGGACACCCCGCGGACACCCGCCGCCCCCGGCATCGGCTCGCGCCACGGCCCTCGCGCCCGGCCCGCGCCGCGCCCCTCCCGGACTGCGCCACCCGCCCGGCGCGCCACCTCTCACGGGAGCGCGCCCCACGCCCGCACGCCCACTTCCGCACCCGCCTCCACCGCCGCGCGCGCGACCGGGAGCGCGGGTGCGGCTTCACGCCGCGGGTGTGGACGCGACCCGGTGAACCGCCTACGGTGGCCCCTCGACAAACCTGCGCCCACTCCTCGCCCACCCCCGCCCGTCACCCCTCGCCGACCGGCCACGACGCCCGCGTACCAAGGCTCCCGGCAGCTCCGCACGCCACCCCGGCCACCGGCGCCGCCACTCCGCCGCCGGCCGTCCCGCTCCCCTCGCTCCACCCCGTGCGCCCCGCGCCGACCCGTCGACCCGCCGTCCCCGCACCCGCTCACCACCGGAACCGGCCGCGCGATGGCACCTTCTGGGCATTCAATCCGATTGGTCACCCAGCGCACCGAGCGCCTACCGTAGAGTGAGCACAGATGATCGACCGTCAGATTCCCATCTCACTTGCCGAGAAGCCGAGATGACCAATCGTCACGACAGTGGCGCCGAGCCTCCCCCGGGGCTCGACGAAACGCCGGCCGTACCGCTGGAGTTCGCGGCGTTCTGCGAGCTGCACCGGCCGCGTTACCTCAGCTATGCCCGGGTCTGGCTGCCCGAGCGGGCCGAGGCTGCCGACGCGGTCCAGCAGGCCTTTGCCGAAATAGCAGTCCACTGGCGAGAGTTGCTGGGAAGTTCGAATCCGACGGCGCACGCCTGGCAGATCCTGCGCGAAACCGTCGCCGCTCACAGCACCGGCGGGCCGGTGGGCGCCGGCTCCACCGGTTCCGGCGGCCCGGCCGCGGACGGCCTGACCACGGACGGGCCGGCGGCGGACGGCAGGAACGCCGACGGCCGGTCCGCGGACGGCGGGACCGGCTCGGGGCGGGGTGCGTACCTGAGCACCGTGGACCGGGCCGATCGGCCGCCCGACGACGACCTCGCCATCCTGCACTACGTGGTCGGCCTCGCCGCCCCGGAGATCGCCGACGTCATCGGCACCGACACGGCCAGCGTGGCCGGCCGGCTCCGCCGCACCATGCTGCGCGAGGCCTCCGGCTGGTGACCGGAGGCAGGTGGCGGGGACGCGTGGCGGGCGGGGGCGGTTGCGGGGGCGCGTGGCGGGCGGGCACGGGGCGCGGGCGCGCGGGGGGTCAGGCGCGCTCGCCCGTCACGTCGTAGAGGTGGTGGCCCGGGTCGTGGACCAGGTAGCGGGAGAACGACTCGACCGTGAACCGCGCGCCGTCGCTGCGGTTGCCGGTGCGCAGCCACTGCGCGCCCTCGACCCGCTCGAACGCGTCCGCGAGGACCTGCGCGGCCTCGGTCAGATCGGCCGCGACCGTCTTCGGCTCCTGCTCCCCGTACCGCTCGGCGACGGCCGTCGCGTCCTGGTCCCAGTTGGGGAAGTCCGGGCCGTCCTGGTCGAGCATGAGGTCCAGCCGGAACCGGAACAGGCGGAAGACGTCCCGCACGTGGCAGGCGTACTCCAGGTCCGACCAGGTGTCCGGGGCGGGCCGGCGGCGCAGCTCCGCCTCGTCCCCGGCCAGTACGGCCGCCCAGGCCTCGGCGTTGGCCCGGATCAGCCCGGGGACGGCCGTGCGCGCCACGGCACCGGAGTCCAGGCCGCAGTCCGGGCAGGGACGCTCCAGGACCCAGGTCCAGTCCTTGGTGTCGGGGACGATGCCCTCGGCAGGGGCGGTGGCGGCGGGCGGGGCGGCGGACTGCCGCTCAGACGTGGTCATGCGTCCAGGATGGCCGGGCCGATCCCCCTCCCACCAGCGGCGACAGCGCCAGCGGGCGCCGAAATCCTGCCAGTGGGCCACCGCACCCTAGGCGCCGCCCCGCTCCTCCCGCTCGTACGCCTCGCGGGCCTCCAACAGCGTGGCCAGGTTGGCCCGGCTCCACTCGCACACCGCGTCCATCGGCCCGAGCAGCGACCGGCCGAGCGGTGTCAGCGCGTACTCCACCCGCGGCGGGTTCTCGTCGAACTCGGTCCGGCTCACCACGCCGTCCTGCTCCATCGCCCGTAGCGACTCGGCGAGCACCTTCGCCGTGATGCCGACCAGCGGCACCCTGAGCTCGGAGAACCGGCGCGAGCCGCCCTCCAGGCAGCGCATCAGCTTCCAGGTCCACTTCTTGCCGCCCAGCACCGGCAGTGTCACGACCGGGCAGGCCGGGTCGAAGAAGTCCGCGGGCAGCGGTGCGGCCGCCTCCGAGGGCCCGGTCGCCGAAGGCCCGGCCGTCGGGGGCCCGGCTGTCGGGGGCCCGGTCGTGGGGGGCCCGGTCGTGGGGGGCCCGGCCGTCGGGGCTCCGGGTGGCAGGGAGACGAGCGCGGTCTTCGTCATGCCCCGACGGTAGCCGACGCACCGTCCGCCCAGGCCCCCGCCGGTACCGTTGAAGTAACCGGCACCCCCCGGTCTACCGTCACGGCAACGGCGGGGCGAAAGCGCCCCCGACGAGCGGACGGAGGACCGATGGGCAGCACCGGCAATCAGGTCGAGCGGGACGTGGTCGTCTTCGGCGCGGGCGGCCAGGTCGGCCGTGCCGTGGTCGCCGAGGCGAGGCGGCGCGGGCTGGCGGTCACCGCCGCGGTCCGCGACCCCGAGCGCCACCGGGACCTCGGCGGCGCGGGCGTCGCGGTCGTACGCTGCGACGTCACCGACGGAGCCGCCGTCGCCGCCACCGCCCGCGGCCACGCGGCTGCCGTCAGCACCGTCTACACGCCCGACGTCCCGTCCACGCAGTTCTACTCCGCCGCCACCGCCGCCCTGGTGGCCGGCCTCGACGCGGCCGGGGTCCGCCGACTGGTCCACGTGGGCGTCGCCACCACGCTGGAGACCGCGCCCGGCGTCGCCGTCCACGACGACCCCGCGTTCCCCGAGGCGTACCGCGCCTTCTCCCGCGGCCACGCCCGCGCGCTCGACCTGCTCCGTGAGGCCGGCGGCGCTCTCGACTGGGTGGTGGTCACCCCGCCCCTCGACCTCGACCGGACCGCCCCCGGCACCGGCCGCTACCGGACGGGCGGCCCCCAGGTGCTCGGCGACCGCATCGCCCAGGCCGATCTCGCCCTGGCGGTGGTCGACCAGCTCACCGCGCCGACCCGCCACCGGGAGCAGATCGCCGTCGCCGAGTAGCGGGGACGGGGGCGCGGAGCGCGGGGTGGCGGACGGGTGGTGGGCGCGCGGGCGCGGGCACCGAAAATCCGTGGTCGGGGGCCGGGGGCGCGGGCGATGCTGACCCGAAGGATCATCCGCGGCGCGGGCCGCGCGCCCGCCCGCCACCGACCGGGAAGCCCGAGGGACACCACTGTGATCAACGACGCCGCGCTCGTCGAGAAACCCACCCTGCACGGCCCGTTGGTCACGCTCGTCCCGCTGAGCGCCCGCCACGGCGAGGCCGTGTGGCAGGCGGTCCACGACGAGGAGACCAACCGGCTCACCGGCAACCGCCGGGCCTTCACCCGCGAGGAGATCCAGAAGTGGTGCGCCACCCGGCCCGACCAGCCGGACCGGCTCGACCTCGCGATCGAGGACCCGGCCACCGGCCGCTTCCTCGGGGAACTCGCCCTGAACGACCTCGACCGCGACAACGCCTCCGCGGGCTTCCGGATCGCCCTGACCCCCGACAGCACCGGCCGCGGCATCGGCACCGCCGCGACCCGTCTCCTCCTCCGGCACGCCTTCGAGGTGGTCCGCCTCCACCGCGTCTCGCTGGAGGTCTACGACTACAACCCGCGCGCCGCCCACGTCTACGAGAAGGCCGGCTTCACCCTCGAAGGCCGCGCCCGCCAGGCCCACCGGTGGGACGGCCGCTTCCACGACGTCCTCCACATGGCCGCCCTGCGCGACGAATGGCTCGCCGCGCACGTCACGCCTCACTGATACGGCGGCGCCTGCTGCGGCGGGGGCTGCGCCCCCGGGTAGGGGTACGCGGGTGGCGGCGGGTACGCGGCGGCGGCAGCCGCCCGCCGCCGCGACCGCACCAGCAGCCCCACGACCACCCCGGCGACCACCAGCACCCCGAGGCCCCCGGCCCCGAGCAGCGTGTAAGTGATCCCCGGATTGCCCTCGGCCCCGGCCACCGGCACATCCACCGGCGGCACCGCGGACGCGTCATCGGTGGGATCCCCGGACGCCGGCGCCCCCTGCGACTCCCCCCGCCCGAGCAGCGGATTCTCCTTGGGCCCACCATCCACACCAGGATTGGGCTCCAGGGCCTTGGCAGGGTCGACAACCCCGTAGCCGTAGTGCGCATTGGGCACCGCCGAGCCATCCGCCGGCGGAGAAGCGCTCTTGATCATCCGATTGATGACCTGCCCGGCGGACAGATTGGGGTACTTCGAGCGCACCAACGCAATCACAGCGGATGTATACGCAGCAGCATCAGACGTGCCGTTGCCTACGGTGTAGCCGGAGGTCGACTTCGCCGAGGCGTGGTAGATCCCTACGCCCGGCGCGGAGATCGTGGTCTCAGGCCCAAATGTGGACTTCTCCCAAACCTGTCCCCGCTCGTCGACTGCGGCAACGGCCACGACCCCGGGATACGCCGCGGGGTACTCAACTGGAGCGGCCTTGTCTCCACTGTTTCCCGCGGACGCCACAAGTACAATTTCCTTGGAAATTGCATACTTGATCGCTTCGCGCGTCTGGGGATCGCTCCCCGAGTAGCCCCCGAGGGACATATTGATGACCTTCGCGCCGTGATCCGCTGCGAATCTGATCGCTTGCGCTAGGTCTGACTGTTGAGCCTCTGGAAGCCCTTCAGTGCTTCTGATCTTGATGGGGAGAATCTTCGCCTTGGGTGCGAGACCGACGATCCCCGCTTGTGAGCCGTGCCCGGTCCCAGCGATCAGACTCGCCATCGCCGTACCGTGGCCGTCTGTGTCCAGACGTCCATCCGACTTCCCCCCGGTCAGGTCAGCACCGGCCAGCACTTGGCCAAGGAGATCCTGGTGATCCTGGTTGACACCGCTGTCGAGAACAGCCACGACAACGCCTTCTCCCTGGCTGACCGGCCAGACTTTCGATTCGGCGCTGAATGTCCTCAGTGGCCATTGCGAACTTCTGATCTGATCAGCTGCCGCCGGCGAGGAAGCCACACCCCACACCAAGGCCCCCGCAGCGATCACGGCCGCTCCGCGCCCCATTCGGCTGCTCGTCAAGCCTTGTCACCTCACTCAGCGAAGCGTCCCGCAGGCAACCGGCCTGCGGGACGAGCGTTCATTGGCCTGTCCAAGGACAGACTTCATTCCACCACATTCGGGTTCACGGGCTTATCCGGCGCCCACGTCTCCTCATCCTCGACGAGGTAGTCTGGGCGCTTACTGCCCTTCTCCTTGTCCTGCCTCCGTCGCTGGGCATCGCCCACCGGCATACCTGGTCCCACGGGGCTTGTAGCACCGACGCTGGATTCGCCTCTGCCCCTGCCTCGAGCTCCGATTCCTGAGCCCCCCTCAGTGAAGGCCTGCTTGGCAGGCGCTCCCCCGGACCGGCTGCCCTCTCCGACTGCGCCCGCTGACCACCCGGACTGGCGGCCACCAGTGGGACGCGAACCTCCGGCGGCCCGACCACCGGCGCCGAAGCCTCCTTCCATGACCTCGCCGGCACCAAATGCTTTGGTCCCACGAGCTGCAGCCTGAGCAGGACCATTCGCGCGATTCAACGGATCGCCACCCTGCCCGACGGACCTTCCGGAATTCACCGCACCCGAATTCGGCTCGGCGACCTTCGCCCGGGACACGGCCGGATAGCCACCGCTGTTGGGCCCGCTCGTGTGACCGCTCGGCATCCCATGGTTGGGGCCAGTGCCAGCGGCCACAGAAGGCGTGGTGGTGGTGTTCGGCGGATTCGAGACGGTCGCAGCGTCGATTCCTGTCCCTGGACCGAAGTTCGCTGCCGACGGCAACCTTCGCGGCACCTGTGCAGAGCCTCCCTTGATCCCCGAATCCACCGGGGCTGCCGGTACCGCTGCCTTTTGGTTGGTGGCAGGTTGTCCGGCGGCTTTCTGGGGACGAGGGGCGGGAACGCTCCTGGCTGGAGGCGTTGCTACAACGCCTGAATAGCTGGCACCAGCCATCACGGCACTCGCCGCGGCCGCAGACGGGTCGTCGCCCGAGGAGACCTCCTGGTAGCCGTCTCCCCGCTGCTTGTTCAGCGGCGGCGGTGGGGGTGGGGGTGGTGGGGGCTTCAGGATGGGGGCGGCTACGCGGTAGTGCATGGCGAGGGTCTGCATGACGGCTGCGGCTTCGACCTTCTTCTGCTGCGCGATCGCCGTCCTGGTGTCCTCGTCGTCGCCGCCGAAGAGAGCGGAGACGGTGTCGCCGACGCCGTCGGTGAACTGGTCCCAGCCGCTGGGCTCTTCGGGCATGTCGCGCTTGGCCTTGGCGATGGCCTCGGAGAGGGACTTGAGGGTGTTCGCCGCGTCGTTGGCGTAGGAGGCCGCGTTGTTGATGGTGTTGGCGAGGTGGAGCATGCGGCTGTGGAAGGCGTCGCTGGTGGCGCCCTCCCAGGTGAGCGCCGTCTCGGTGCTGGTGCGGGTGAGGGTGGCCCGGATCGCCTTGAGGGTGTCGGAGGCGCGGCGCCAGGGGTCGCTGGCGGCCATCACCTCGCCGGGGTTGAGGGCCTGGGCCATCTTCCGGAGTTCGGCGTGGCTGTAGTTGTTGAACTTGGTGTAGTCCATCGCGTTCATCGGCGACCGCCTCCGTTCTCTCCGGGGTTCGGGCGTTCGGTGCTCACCGCTCGGACTTCCCGCCGTGGTGCCGGGCCGGGGCCACGGTCCGGGCGTAGGCGGCCGTGCTGGTGGCCGACGGGGTCGCGACCGACCAGCCGTCGTCGCCGAGCTTGAGCTTGCCCGAGGTGCGGTGCTCCTGCTCCTCGTAGTTGGTGGCGGTGAGTTCGGCCCTCTTCTGGGCGTCGTCGACGGCTTCCTGGAGCTGGTTGAGCACGTCGCGCAGGCCGTCCCGCATGGCCTGGTAGCGGTTGTGCAGCTCGGTGGCCTCGGCGAAGGTGCCGAAGGCGCTCTTGCCGACGGCGCTCTGGCCGTGGGTCGTGGTGCCGTCGGCGTGGCGCTGGAACTCGGCCAGCAGCAGCCGCACCTGGGCCGCGAAGGCCCTCAGCTGTTCGACCTCGACGCGGTAGCCGTTGCCGCCCCCGCCGGTCGATCCGGTTCCCGTCGCCATGTCGGCGCCTCCCCCGTGCGTCCGTCCGTAGCCCACTGTCCCGTACTGCTGCCGGAGAGACATGTCTAACACATGGCCCGCCCCGGCAGAACGGGGCTCCGGACGTTCCGCGAGCCGCCTGGCGAACCGTCAGTTCGCGGACGTCCCCTGCTGCAGCTCGGCGAGGGTCCGGCGGCAGAGCGAGTCGGCGTGGCGGGTGGTTTCGGGCAGCCGGTACCGGCGGGCGAGGGCGAGGGTGGTCTCGACGGCCTCGGTCAGACCGATGCGGTGGCCGACCGAGACGAACACCGGCTTGACGCCGGCCCGGGTGCGGACGGCGCGCCCGACCTCCTCGCCGGTGGCCGGGTCGGTGAGCGGGCTCCAGGAGCCGCGCGGCGCGTCCGGCTCGTGGTGGTCGAAGGTGAACGGGGTCTTGGCGACGCCGATGGTCCGCAGCCCGGTCAGTACGCCGAGGTGGCTGGCCAGGCCGAGACGGCGCGGGTGGGCGAGGCCGTAGCCGTCGCACACGACCGTGCCGGGGGTGCGGGCGAGCCGGCCGAGGGCACCGAGCACGGCGGGGAGTTCACGGAAGGCGAGAAGGCCGGGGACGTAGGGGAAGGCGACCCGGTCGACGGCGGTGGTCTGCTCGACGACGGCCAGCGTGTCGAGGTCGAGCACCACGGCCGCCGCGACGACGAGGTCGCGCCCCTCGTCGTAGGCGACGTCGACGCCGGCGATCAGGCGGTCGTCCGGCCGCGCCGCGGCACCGGTGGCCTCCTGGGGGCCGGACGTCGGTCCGGCACCGGTCGCCGCGCCCGGGTCGGGCGACGGCACCGGGTCGGGCGACGGCGCCGGGCCGTGGGGGTGGACGAGCGGGCGCAGCCGCTCCTGCTCGGCGATCGCCTCGGCCTCGGTGGTGGGCCAATCGGCGGCGGACCATGCGAATGCGGGCACGGTGTCTCCCCCTGGGTGCCTGGACGGTGTGGGACGGTGCGGGACGCGGACCGGACCGGTCCCGCTTCACCGTACCGACCGGGGCGGACGACCCCGCGGTGAGCCCGTGCGCCCCCCGTGCCCCGGGTTCGGCGAGTTAGGCTGCACTTACCGGGCTCGCCCACCGGGTAGGACATCCAGTGCGGCACCAGTTGCCCACGGCACCACCCGCCCGTTCCCCCGACGCGCGAAGGACCGACGCCATGCCGCGCCCGACCACCGCCCAGATCTGCTTAGGTACCTTCACCGTCGTCGCCTCCACCGTGGCGCTGCTGGCCGTCTCGGGCGCCGCGGGCGTCCTGGAGGTCGCGGTACTGGTGGGCTTCGCGCTCGCGCTCGGGACGCTGGTGACGCTGGTGCCCCGGTCCACCGCCGCACGGCGGGGCGCGTCCCGGCCGGCACCCTCGCCCTCGCCCTCACCCACACCCGACTCTGCCCCCGCCCCCGCCGGGCACGGGTACGCCCGGCAGCGCTGAGGCGCCACCGGGCGCCCGCCCGGGGATGAGGCCCGCTCAGGCCGTCGAGACCACCACGGTCTTGGCGGCCTTGTCGTGGACGCACTGGCGGTACGGCTTGTCGAAGACGCCGAACAGGCCGTCGATCACCCACCAGAGGGCGGCGCAGCAGAGGACCGCCGGGAGGATGAAGACGGCCGCGCGGGTCCAGGCGGCGGCGGGCGTCGGCACGTTGCCGTCGACCAGCATGGCCACCCGGATCTTCATCGCCTTCATGCCGAGGGTCTGGCCGTCCCGGCTGAACATCACGCCCTGGTAGACGAGGTACAGGCCGCAGGCGACCCAAAAGGCGCCGGCGGAACCGGAGCGGTCGCTGAGACTGGCGAAGGGCAGCACCACGATCAGGCCCACGATCTGCACCAGCAGGTAGTCGATCACCGTGGCGAGGATCCGGTTCGGCCAGCTGCCGAGCGGCGGCATCCCGGGGACCGGGCCGGCACCGGGCGTGCCGTAGCCGGTGGGGCCCTGGCCGGGCGGCGGCTGGTCGTACGGCGACTGCCCGTAGGGGCTCTGGCCGTACGGCGAACCCCCGGGCGCGCCGCCGTAGTTGCCGCCGTACGCGCCGGGTCGGTCGTACGGGCTGCCGGACGGCGGCGGGGTCGGGCCGGGTGGCGGGGTGGGGCCGGGCGGCGGAGTTCCGTTCGGCTCGGACGGCGCACCTTCCGGCGTGCCGCCACTCGGCTGCGGGGGCTGCTTGTCGAAGGAGGGCTGACCGCCCCCCTCCGGCTCGGAACCTGAGGGATTGTAGGTGCTCATGCCCCGAGTAGAACATCACACATTCACCGAAGTTCGGACATTCTGTCCGTTTTGCCCCTCGACGTGGCCGAGGGGCGGCAGCCGCGGCCCGGGCCGGCATCAGCCCCGGACGACGCGGGTGCCGGCGGCCCGGTCGTGCCAGCCACGGCGGGCTGGGCGGTCGAACACGGGCCAGACCAGGCCGAGCAGCAGCACCGCCGAGACGTTCCTGACCAGCCATCGGACGAGGGAGCGGCCCAGCGGCAGCCGGTCCCCGGTCGCGGCGGAGCCCGCGGCGACCACCTTGATCCGGGCCAGCCGCTTGCCGAAGGTCTGGCCCGTGCGCGCGGTCGGCAGGACCTCGTAGAGCAGGCCCACGAAGGCCAGGATGCCGAGCAGGACGGCGATCTTGCCCACCACCACGCCGTCCACCAGCCAGACGTCGACCTGGCGGCGGGTGAGCGAGCTGGCCATCCGGGCCTGGTCGAGCTTCTGCTGGACGTGGGTCAGCGCGGAGCTGCCGAGCGGGACGGCGGCGGCGGTGGCGACGACGGCGAGCACGATGGTGTCCACCAGCCGGGCGGCCAGTCGGCGCCCAAGTCCGGCCGGGACGGGCGCGGCAGTCCGGCGGCGCGCAGCGGTCCGGGTCGCGGCCCCGGAGCGGTGGGCGGCCCCGGAGCGGTGGGCGGACCCGGAGCGGTGGGCGGACCCGGCGGCCTCGGGGCGAGGGACGACCCCGAGGCGGTCGGCCATCGTGGCGGCGGGGTGGGTCAGAGCGGGGGCCGACTCGGACGCGGCGGCGACCGGAACGGAGGCCTCCCGGGACGTCGCCGGTACGGGCACGGGCGCCGGTACGGAGCCGGACGCGGGCCCGGGCGCAGCCGAGGGCGTGGTGATCCGGACGGGCGCGGTACCGGCGGCGGCGGCGAGCGTCCGGGCTCCGGGCTCGGGATCGGGCTCGGGCTCGGGAACGCGGGCGGCTGCTGCAGCCGGCTCCGGCTCGCGCGCCGGCGCCGACGGCTGCGCCGGCATCGCCCCGGCGGCCCTCAGAGCCACCACGGGCGGCTCGCCTCCGATGGCCTCCGCCCGGCCCGGCGCCCCGCGGTCCGCTTCGGCGCGGGCCGCCTCGGCCGGCGCGTCCGCACCCGGAGCCGCACCCGGACCAGCGTCCCCGGCCCCATCCGGCGACGGCTGCGTCGTCGGCAGCACGCCCCAGGAGACCCAGCGCTGCGATCCGCCCGTCTCCATCAATCCGCGCTGCGCGCGAGGGTCCGCCTGCCACCCGGACGGTTCCGCCGCAGGCCCGGCCCCGGCCTCGGCCAAAGAGCCGACCCCGCGCGCCACCGAGTGCGGTTCCTCGGCCGAAGCCGGAGCCGGGCCCGAGTCCGAGCCGGACAGTTCGCGCCCGGCCGCGCCCGCCCCCTCGATCGCGGCCCCCCGGAAGACCGTTCCGGCGGCCAGCTGCGGACCGACGGTGAACGAGGCTCCGCCCGCCGTCTGGTCCAGGTACACCGGCCCTGTGTCGCCGGTCGGCGCCCCGGGCGCACGTTCCGGAACCCGCTCCGGACCGGAGTCCGGCACGACCTCCGCCTCCGGCACCACCGGCGGCGGCACGAACCGCGCGCCGACGCCCACACCCGGGCCGCCCCCTGCACCGGAGGCCGCCCCGGCCCCCGCACGTCCGGCCCCTCCGGCGCCCCCGCCGCGCCCGGCCGCTCCGCCGCGGCGGGCCACGAACCGGGGCGGCTCCAGCACCTCGCCCTCCGCCGGGGCGGGCCGGCTGGTACCGGGCACCCACGCCGAACCGCCCCAGTAGCGGACGAAGCCGGGGATCGAGGGGTCCGGGTAGTAACCCGGGGCGGGGCCGACGGCCGTGTCGGCGCCACCGGTGAGGGGCCGGTCCGTCATACGGGCCTTCTTTCCTGGCAGGGGGCCGAGACGGCACGCCCGGCAGGCGGTACGCGCGGCGGTGCCTCGGGGCCGGGGTGGCGGGGCCGGGGTGGCGGTGGCTTCGCCTCCGGCGCGCGCGAAGGTACCGCCGAACGGGCGGACAGTCGCCGGGCAGTCACAAAGGGTAGTACCTCGGAAGCCCGAAGGTTGGAAGTTGGCCATTCGCCGGACAGTCCGGGCCTGCCCGGGGTAAAGGAGGGGGCGCGCGGACTAACGTCCTGCGCCCCCTACCCCGAGCCGTGCCCCCTATCCCACGGGCCGCGCCCCCCAACTCCGGGCTGCGCCCCTCCCGCGCCCCGGCTCCGGCGGACGTTCCGAAGAAATCTCGGAAACGTGTGTAAGAACGCTCGTCGACCGGCCTCTTCAAGGTCACAGGGCCCGGAACCGGGCACGAACCGCAGGCGAGAGGAACCCGATCATGGAGCGCGCGACGGGCGTGGTCGAGCAGGAGCTGGAACTCAACCTGGTGCTCTCCCCCGAGCACAGCGTCCCCGTCCCGGCGCGGCTGTCCTACGGCAGCCACGACCCGTACGCGGTGCACATCACCTTCCACCTCGACAGTGGCTCGCCGGTGACCTGGGTCTTCGCCCGCGAGCTGCTGGTGGAGGGCACGTTCCGGCCCTGCGGGCAGGGGGACGTACGGATCTGGCCGACGCGGTCGGGCCGGCGCAGCGTGCTGTGTCTGGCGCTGAGCTCGCCGGCCGGGGACGCGCTGCTGGAGGCGCCGCTGCCGGCGGTGGCCGCCTGGCTGGAGCGGGCGCACCGGCTGGTGCCGCCGGGCAGCGAGATGGCCGCTCTGGACATGGACGGCTCGCTCGCCGAACTGCTCGCGTGAGCGCGCGTGTCGACCGGCGGCCCGGCACCGGGACGCCCGTCCGTACGGGCATACCCGTCCGCACGGACAGATCCGTCAGCACCCGCAGATCCGGCAGCGCCGGCAGGCCCGTCCGCAGCGGCAGGCCCGCGCGCACGCCCCCGGCCGTCGCCGGCCGGCCACGACTCAGCGGGCCGCGGGGGCCTGCTGACGGTCGTGTGCGGTGCCCGGGCGTCCGCCGTTCCGCGGCCCCGGCACGGGGACCAGCGGAGCGCCGGCCGCCCGGCGGCGCGCCCTCGTCCGCGTCGCGGCCGCCAGCAGGAAGCCGATCCCGACCAGGGGGTAGACCGCGGCCGGGGCCTGGCTGACCGGCGGCAGGTGCAGATCGAGGTCCCCGTGGTGCGGCACGACCCACATCGCGAACGAGAAGAAGGCGACCAGCGTGGCCCCGAAGGCGGCCCGCCAGCGCACCTTGCGCACGGCGGCCGGGCGGCCGTGCTCGATCGCGGCCTCGCAGGCGAGCAGGGCGAGCACCGGCACGCACCAGACCCAGTGGTGGGTCCAGCTGATCGGCGAGATCAGCACCGCGGTGACGGCGGCGCAGCAGACGCCCCACGCCTCCGCGCGCGGCAGCCAGCGCGAGCTAGCGGACGCCCAGGCGGCGATCGCGAGCCCCGCCAGCGCGACCAGTCCCGAGCCCACGGTGGCCAGGGTGCCGGGGTCGGCGGTGTGCAGCAGGCGGGCGAAGGCGCCGCGGACCGACTGGTTGTCGACGATCTCGGTCTTGCCGACCCGGGACGAGTCGTAGAGGTACTTGGTCCAGAAGCCCCAGGTGGCGTCCGGCAGGACGAGCGCGCCGAGCAGGAAGGTACCGAGGAAGGTGAAGCCGGCGACGAAGGCGGCCCGGATCCGGCCGGTGAGCAGCAGGTAGACGGCGAAGAGCCCGGGGGTCAGCTTGATCCCGGCGGCGATGCCGATCGCGACGCCCTTGCTGCGGCGGGAGTCCGGGCGGGTGAGGTCCCAGAGGATCAGGCAGGCGAGCGCGAGGTTGATCTGGCCGTAGCGCAGCGTGGTGAAGACGGGTTCGAGCCAGACGCCGCCGCCGGTCACCAGGATCACGCCCAGCGGGCGCAGCTCGCGGCGCGGCCAGCCGACCAGCTTGAACGACAGGTGGGTCAGCAGCGCGAGCAGTCCGAGGTTGCCGAGCGTGATCGCGACCCGGAGGAAGGGGATCGGGAACCAGGTCGTCGGCACGAACAGCATCGCGGCGAACGGGGGGTAGGTGGCGGGCAGGTTCCACTCGGTGACCCGGAGCCCGTAGAGGTCTCCGCCGTCGGCCACCGCGGCGCCCTCGGCCCGGTAGACGACCATGTCCACCATCGAGGTGTGGACGAAGTGGCGGACCACCGCGTAGACCACGAGGGACAGCAGCGCCACGGCCGAGACGGCCAGCAGCGGACGGCGCGGGGCCTCCCGCAGGGCCCGGACGGGTGCGCCGAGGGCGTCCTTGACGCGGTCCGGCAGAGGGGCGGGCGCCGGATGTGGTGCGGTCAGCACCGGGCTGCGCTCGTCTTGCACCGCTGTCACTGTTCGCTCCGTCCACCGTTCGGCCAACCAGCGACGATACCGGATGACCGGCGGGCCGACCCGGCGAGGAAGGTGACGGAGAGTGACCGAGCGGGCGCCAGGAACGGAGGGTGAGCCTCCGGCCGGCCGTGCTCCGTTGCGGGCGGAGCACGGCCGGCCGGGTGTCCCGGGGAGGGTTCGGCGGCAGGCCGCCGGTGCGGCCTCAGCCGGTGTAGGCGCCGAGGGCCCGGGTGAAGTCCAGCGGCTGCTGGACGATGCTGCTGCAGGTGGCGTCGGCGAAGGCCTTGGCGCCGCCCTCGCAGGCCTTGTCCCGGGTCCCGGACCACATCGCCAGCCAGGCCAGGTGCTTGGTCTTGGCGAACTCGGCGAGCTGCTTCGCATCGGCGACCGTGAAGACCTCGGTGGCCACGTCGTTGACGCCGATCATCGGGGTGACCGCGACCTTGCGCCAGGCGGCGGCGTCGTCGACCCCGAGCACGCTCTTGACCTGGGCCTGGGTGGCGGTGGCCGCCGCGATGGCGTACTTGCCCATCTGGCCCTGCGGGTTCGGGGCGACGCCGTCGCCGAAGTCCATCGCCATGATGTTGACCGCCCCGATCGCGACACCGTTCCGCTTGGCGTCGGCGACCAGGTTCACGCCTTCCTGGGTCAGACCGGAGGGCAACGCGGGGAGGGTGAAGGAGACGTCCAGGGCCTTGCCCTTGGCCGCCGCGTTCCGCTGCAGGTCGGCGACGGCCTGGGCGCGCCGGGTGTTGGCCGCGGTGTCGGCGATCGCGCCGCCCTCGACGTCGAAGTCGACCTTGGTGAGGCCGAAGGCGTCGACGGTCTTCTGGTAGACGGCGGTGAGGTCGGCCGTGGAGGTGCAGGCGAGGGCCAGCTCGCTGCCGTTGGCGCCGCCGAACGAGACCCGGACGTCGCCGCCGATCGCCCGCAGCGCGCCGATCTGCGCGGCCACGGCGTCGGCGGAGAGGTCACTGACACCGCCCCACTTGGGGGTGCAGCCGCCGCCGGAGACCACGAAGGCGAGGTTGAACTGCTTCACACCGGTGGCCTTGGCCGTGGCGACCAGGTCGAACGGCGGGTAGAGCGAGGTGTCCACGTAGGGGGCGAAGCCGGCGCCGCCCACCGGGGCGGGGGTGGCGGTCGCGGTGGCGGTGGGCGTCGCGGTGGCGGTCGGCGTCGGCGCCGGGGTGGTGGGCCGGACGGTCGCGGTGGGGCTCGGCGAGGCGGTGGGGGGCTTCGCGGTGGCGGTGGCCGTGGGCGTCGCGGTCGGCTTGGAGGTGGGAGTGGCGGTGCCGGTCGTGGTCGGCGAGGCGGTGGGGGTGCCGGTCGGCCGCCCGGAGGGGGTGGGCGGGGTGCCGTCGCCGGCCTTGCAGGACACGTTGTTGATCAGGCAGTTGCCCGGCTCGGCCTGGGCGCCGCCGGAGCCCTGGGCGACGAAGCCGACCACGACGCTCTTGCCGGGCTCCAGGCGCTTGCTCCAGGACTCCGGCTTGACGGTGACGTGCCGGCCCTCGGCCGTGAAGGTGGCGTTCCAGAGCGAGTCGATCTTCGCCCCGGCCGGCAGGTCGAAGGAGAGCGTCCAGTCCTCGATCGCCCGGGCGTCCGGATTGGTGACCAGGTACTGGCCGGTGTAGCCGGAGTCCCAGGAGCTGGTGCGGCTGTAGACGGCGCCGAGGGAGGCGGCGCTGGCCGAGGAGGCGAGGACGACGACACCGCCGGCGACCAGCGCGGCGGCGACCGCCGAGGCGCCGAGGACGACGCCCTTGCGGCTGCGCCGGCGACGGGAACGGCGGTGGGGCTGAGTCGTCATGGGACGTACCTCCGTGGGGGGCTCCCCCGCCCGACGGGTGGCGGGAGGCGGCTGGCCGGACGGGGGCGCGGCCGCCGGGCGCGGGTCCGTGGACCCGTCGCGGGCGGTGCGACCCGGCTCGGTCGGGTGACCGGCGCGAACGACGCTAGCGCCGCCGAAGAGCCGGAACGGGGCTGCTGAGCGAGGGGTGAAGGTCTCTTAGGGCCCGCTTAAGGAAGAGGGGGACGCCGCACCGGCGGGAACCGCCGCGCCGCAGCACCGTCCCCGTTCGCCTCGGACCCGACCGCCCTGGGCTCAGGGGTTCGGCCGTTCAACGGCTCAGCGGTTCAACGGCTACTAGCGGTGGAAGAGCGCGTTGCGGTGACGCCGCCGGCTGCCCCGGGCGGGTGCGCCGTCGGGCCGGATCTGCAGCCGCAGCCTCAGCTCGGCGCCGCCGAGCACCGCCGAACGACCGAGTGCGAGGTCGCCGCCGGTGGACTCGGCGAGCTTGCGGACGATGTCCAGGCCGAGCCCGGTCGAGCCGTCGCCGCCGTGGCCCTGGCCCCGCTGCAGGGCGGACTCGGGATCGGTGAAACCGGGGCCGGCGTCGCCGACCAGGACGATGACCGAGCTCTCGGTGGCCAGCACGTCCACCGAGAAGGCGGTGCCGAGGGCGGTGTGCCGGAAGACGTTGCCGAGCACGGCGTCGACGGCGGCGGCCAGGTCGCCGCGCTGGACCGGCACCTGGGCCGGCCGGTCGGCGCCGGCCAGCTGCCAGCGGCGGCCCTCGTCCTCGGCGAGCGCGGACCAGAAGCCGACCCGTTCCCGGATCACCTCGGCGGCATCGCAGCCGACGGTGACGGCGGGTGCGTCCTCGGGCGCCCGGCGGGCCGAGCGGATGATCTGGTCGACCTCGCGCTCCAGTTGGGAGACGGCGTGCCGGGTGGCGTCGGCGGCGTCACCCTCGCCGAGCGAGGCCGCGTTGAGCCGCAGCACGGTGAGCGGGGTGCGCAGACGGTGCGACAGATCGGCCGCCAACTCGCGCTCTGCGGCCAACAGTTGGACGACTCGGTCGGCCATCGTGTTGAACGCGTGGCCGGCCTCGCGCAGTTCCTCGGGGCTGCCCGCACCCGTCCGGCCGTCCACCGGCACCCGAACGGTGAGGTTGCCGGCGCCCAGCGAGCGGGCGGCTGCGGCCAGCCGACGGGCGGAGGCGACGATCCGCGCGCCCATCCGGTCGGCGACCAGCACCGAAATGGCGACCAGGGCGAGGGCGACGGCCGAGAGCACCAGCCAGGCGGTGGCGACCCCCCGGGTGAGGTCGTCGTCGGCCACGTACACCTCGACCACGGCGGTGCGGCCGGTGTCGACGGCGACCGGCTGGAGCAGCGCGAAACCGCCGGGGACCTCGACGGTGAACGAGCGGCCCTGGCCGCCGGCGGTGGAGACGTCGGCGGACGCGGCGTGGGCCTCGCCGATGGTCGCGCCGCCGTCCGGTCCGACCATGGTTCCCCCCGGGACGGCCACCGCGGGGGCCGGTCCGGGCAGGTGGACGGCCATCCGCCGCTGGGCACCCGCGTCGGTGCTGGCCACCGCACGGGAGATGGCGTCCTGGTCGGTGGTGATGGCGAGGGCCGGGCCGAGCGCCGCCGCCTGCCGTTCGGCCGCCGTGAACGACCGGTCCCGGGCGGTCTGCTGGACCATCAGCCCGAGCGGGATGAGGAAGGCCAGCGCGACCATGGTGGTCCCGGCCACGGCGGCCTTGATCAGGGCCCAGCGCAGCGAGTGCCCGAACCGCCTCATGTCCGGCGCTCCGCGGGGTCCGGCCCCGGCCCGGTCGCCTCCGCTCCGGTCGCCCCCGGCCCGCCCGCCCCCGGCCCTGCCGGGTGGCCGGCCGCCTCCAGCCGGACCCCGACACCGCGCACGGTGTGCAGGTAGCGGGGGTTGGAGGCGGTCTCGCCGAGCTTGCGGCGCAGCCAGGAGAGGTGGACGTCGATGGTCTGGTCGCCGCCGTAGGTCTGACGCCACACCTCGGCCAGGATCTCCTTGCGCGGCACCACCACACCCGGCCGGGCGGCGAGGAAGGCCAGCAGGTCGAACTCACGCCGGGTCAGGTCGAGCGGTCGGCCGTCCAGGACGGCCTCGCGGCGCTGGAGGTCGATGGCGAGCCCGCCGACCCGGAGCACCTGGGCCACCGGGGCGGCGCCGCCGCCGAGCCGGCGCAGCACGGCGGCCATCCGGGCGCTCAGGTGCTCCCCGGAGAAGGGCTTCACCAGGTAGTCGTCGGCACCGTCGTTGAGCAGCCGGACGATCTCGGCCTCGTCGTCTCGGGCGGTGGAGATGATCACCGGCACGTTGGTGAGGCCGCGGATCATCTTCAGCGCCTCGCTGCCGTCCAGGTCGGGCAGCCCGAGGTCGAGGATCACCAGGTCGCAGCCGACCTGGGCGACCTCGCGCAGTGCCTCAAGTGCCGTGCCCACACTGCGGACCGCGTGACCGGTGTCGGCCAGGTGCCGGATGAGGGCGGATCGTACGAAGGGGTCGTCCTCGACCACGAGCACTGTTGCCATGGGCCTGCACGGTACGCCATCGGCGCGCGGTGGTCTGTACCTCGGGGGTCGGTCCGGGGCGGGCCGCCCGCCCGACCCGTCCGGTTCGCTGCGGCCCCGGCCGGTTTGTGCAAGTTCCCTGCAGAACCGCAGGGGTACCCACCTGCAACGGGCCGGAGTACGGCAGGATGTGCGGACGATGCGGAACGGACTGGTACAGCTCGGCGCCTGGGCGGCGGCCACCGGGGCGGCGGTGGCGCTGTCCTGGTTCGGCGTGCACACGGTGCTGACCGGTGCGGCGTTCGAGCGGCCGAGCGCGCTGCCGCTGCCCTCGGCGTCCGGTGGCACGCGGACCGCGCCGGACGAGGGCGGTCCCGGCACGCCGGCCCCGGCGCCCGCCCAATCCCGGACGCAGACCCAGGCCGGGCCGCCGTCGGCCCCGCCCGCCCCGCCGTCCGTCACCGCCACCGCCACCGCCTCGGCCACGTCTGCGCGCGCCGCGGCGCCGTCGGGTGCGCAGCCGTCCTCGCGCCGCCCGGCCCCGGCCGCCACCACGACGTCCTCGGTCCACAGCTACCCGGTCCAGGGCGGCCGCGTCGCGCTCGACCTCCGGCCCGACGGCGCCTCGCTGGTGTCCGCGGTGCCGGATCCGGGCTGGCAGATGCAGATCTGGAACGAGCCGCAATGGCTCCGGGTGGACTTCACCAAGGACGGCCAGGCCAACTCGGTCTTCGCCACCTGGAACGGTCACCCGCCCACGGTGGAGACGGTGGTCCGCTGACCTGCCGGCGTCCCGCGCGGACGGTGGCGGGCACCGGTGCGCACCGCCCTCACCATCGTTCGAAGGGCACGAACCCGGGCAGATAGGGGCCGCGGTAGCGGGACCGGTCGACCAGGGTGTGCCGGGTGCCGCCGGGCACCGCGATCGCGGCGAGCACGACCGTCCCGTAACGGTCCTCGGTCTCGTAGGGCTCGGCGAGCGCGCGGGCACCGCGGTCCACGGCGTAGTCGAAGGCGTAGTGGACGTCCGGCACGGTGACCGCGAGGTCCAGCACGCCGTCGCCGTGCCGGGCGAGGTGCCGGGCGAGCTCCCGGCCGCGCGACCCGATCACCTGGACCAACGAGGTGATGACGAAGCGGGTGCCCGGCGCGTCCAGCACGTACGAGACGGTCTCCGGCTCGCCGGTCTCGGGTCCGGCGTAGGCGGTACAGCGCAGGCCGAGCGCCCCCGCGTAGCGGCGCGCCGCCCGCTCGGCGTCGCCGACCGCGAAGACCACCGCGTCGGCGCGCCCCATCGGCAGGAGGTCGGGCTCCCGGCCCGCGGTGCTCAGCACGGGTTCGGCGGCGGTGTCGGTCATGACGGCCTCCCGGTAGGCGTACGGACCACGTGTGCCCCGGGCGCCGGTGCGGGGCCGGGCGCACAGGGGCGTGGCTGGAGGGTGGCGCCGAGCCGACCGCCGCGCAACTGTTCCGTTTCCTCCTGGTCAAGGTGTGCGCCGGGGCGGGAGAATCGGACCCACCGCTGTACAGAATGCCCACCGGAGGACGGAGTCCGCGATGCCCCCCGCCCACTCCCCGATCAGCCCCGACTCCCTTGAGGGGCAAGGGCCTTCCGCGCCCACGGGCGGCACCAACGACGCGATCGACGCGCTGGACGGCCGGCTGATCCGGCTGCTCGCCGAGGAGCCGCGGATCGGGGTGCTGGAGTGCTCGCGCCGGCTCCAGGTGGCCCGGGGCACGGTGCAGGCGCGGCTGGACCGGCTCCAGGCCAAGGGCGTGATCGGCGGCTTCGGGCCGGAGGTGGACCCGGCCGCGCTGGGCTACCCGGTGACGGCCTTCGCCACCCTGGAGATCTCCCAGGGTCAGGGGGCGGACGTGCGGGCGCACCTGGCGGCGGTACCGGAGGTGCTGGAACTGCACACGATCACCGGGCGCGGGGACATGATGGTGCGGATCGTCGCCCGGTCCAACGCCGATCTGCAGCGGGTGATCGACCGCGTGGTGGGCTTCGACGGGATCGTCCGGTCCTCGACCGCGATCGCGCTGGAGAACCCGGTGCCCTACCGGATCCTGCCGCTGGTGGACCAGGCCGCCGCGGAGTAGCCGCGCCGGGCGGACGGAGCCTTCTCGGAGTAGCCGCGCCGGGCGGACGGGGCCCGCCCGGCCCCCGCTCAGCAGCCGGGGACGGCCCCGCCGCTGCGCAGCGCGTCCAGCGCGGAGACCGCCTCGCCCAGCGTGCCCACCGGCACCAGTCGCAGCCCGGCGGGCGTGTTCACCTTGGCGTCCGCGCACTCGTCCTTCGGCAGCAGGAACACCGTCGCGCCGTCCCGGGCCGCCGCCTGGGTCTTCAGCGGCACGCCGCCCACCGCGCCGACCACGCCCTGGTCGTCGATGGTGCCGGTGCCCGCGACCTTCAGCCCCCCGGTGAGGTCGCCGCCCTTGCCGTCGCCGGCCAGCTTGTCGACGATGCCCAGCGCGAGCATCTGGCCGGCGCTCGGCCCGCCGATGTCGCCGAGGTCGACCTTCACCTTCACCTGGTCCGGCGAGAGGTGGAGGTAGGAGAGCGCGGCCGTGGTGGCGCTGTCCTGCGACTCGACCATCTGCTGGGCGGTCACCTCCTCCGCCTTGGCCGGGTCGCCCTGCGGGTAGACGGTCTCGGTCGGCCGGATCGCCTCGTCCTGGTCGAACCAGGCCCGCAGCGAACGCCAGAAGGTGGTCTCCTCCCCCGGGTTGGTCGCCGAGATGGTGACCATCCGCAGCTCGCCCGAGGGGGTCCGCACCGGGGCACCGGTGATGGTGAGCACCGGCTTGCCCTGGTAGCTGCCGAGGGTGTCCGCGGTCACGCCCGGCCAGGTCAGCGTGTAGGGCAGCGGGACGAAGCCGGCCACGGCGAACAGCGCGGTGATCAGCGCCCCGCACAGCGCCAGCGCGCGGGTCCGGGGAGCGGTCAGGGCCGGGGGCAGCTTGGTGTCGGACACAGGGGAAATCCAAACACACCCGGGCCGGTGCCCGGCACTACCGCAGGGCGTCGGCGACCTCGGTGGCGGCCTCCACCACCCTGGGGCCGACCCGTTCCGGGACGAGACCGTTCAGCATCACCACACCGACGCTGCCCTCGATCCCGCTCAGCCCGATCAGCGCCGCGGCGGCGCCGCACGCCCCGGACTGCTCCTCCGCGCGGGTGATGACGAAGCCCTGCTCCGGACGGCGCTGGCTCGGGAAGCCGCGCGCCTCCAGGATCGCCCGCCCGGCGGCGCTCTCCCCCAGCGGGTGGCGCAGCCCGGTCCGGTACGCGACGTGGAAGTCGGTCCAGCTGGGCTCGACCACGGCGACGGCCAGCGCCTCGCTGCCGTCCACCAGGGTGAGGTGGGCGGTGGCACCGAGGTCCTCGGCCAGGCTGCGCAGTGCCGGCAACGCGGCCTCGCGCAGCAGCGGGTGCACCCGGTGGGCCAGCCGCAGCACGCCGAGGCCGACCCGGGCCCGGCCGCCGATGTCGCGGCGGACCAGCCCGTGCTGTTCCAGGGTGGCCAGCAGCCGGTACACGACGGTCCGGTTCACGGCCAGCCGGGCCGCGAGCTCCGTCACCGTGAGCCCGCGCTCGGAGTCGGCGAGGAGTTTGAGGACCCGGACGCCACGGTCCAGGGTCTGGGAGGTCTCTGCAGTCACGACGCGCATTCCTTTCCGCGGCGGAGGTCGCCGGAGCGGCGGCGCCGGTCCGGGACTCGGGTGTCGCGCGCAGGTGGGGTGGCCGCGCTCGGGCCGCGGTGTGTCGTCCTTGACGCCCTGGCGGTCCTGCGGAGCCCGTCTCGCGGGGGGTGTCCCGGCGGGAGAGCGTGTGGGAAAGGTAGTGAAGGAATTCTCGCTGGGGAAGTGGTTGTCCAAAATTCGGTCAAGATCAATTACCTTGCGGCCACCAAATGCGGGCAAAGGCAGACAATCCACGAGCCGGGTGGGGGCGCCAGTTCGAACACAGTCCGCTGTCCGGACACCGGGTCGGAGGGGGGCGCCCGCAGATCCCGGAGGGGGGCGGGACGGCGGAGGCCCGGGCGCCGGGGCTCAGAGCGCCAGGTTCCGCAGGACCGTCCAGGCCACCGCGGTGCCGAGCACGGCGGCGATGCCGCCCCGCCCCAGCACGGGCCGCCAGCTGCGGCCGGCCAGGCCGTGCCGCAGCCAGGTGAGGTAGAGCAGCGCGACCAGGGGCAGCGCGAGCAGCAGTGCCGCGTTGTCGTGCCAGGCCGCCGCGAGGTCGCCGTGCAGCAGGTCGTACGCCAGCCGGGTGCCGCCGCAGCCGGGGCACTGCAGGCCGGTCACCTTCCGCCAGGGGCAGAACGGCAGTGCCTGCCCCGGCAGGTGCGGGTTCCGCGACCACAGGTACGCGGCGCCGGCCAGCCCTCCGGCGGCCACCGCCAGGGGCGGCAGGGCCGTGCGCACCCGGGCGGGAACGGCGAAGCCGCCCCGGCCGTCGTGGCCGGGGCGGCGCGCCGCGCGTGGTGGGCGCAAGGTCAGCCGCGCAGCAGACGGCCCTGGGCGTCCGTGCGGTCGTTGCTGACGAGGAACATGATGCCGTCGATCAGGGCCCAGAAGCCCAGACCGCCGCAGGTCAGCAGCTGGGCGATGCCCATGCCGATGTGGCCGGTGTAGAAGCGGCCGACACCGAACCCGCCCAGGAAGAGCTGCAGGATGCCCGCGACGATCTTGGACTTGTCGGACAGCTCGGGCTGCGGGGCGGCATAGGGCGGGTACGACACGTTCGGTGTGCTCCTTGTGACGACATGTCCGAGGGCGCGACGAAGGTGGTCGCGTCCTCGAGGGGTGAGGTGCCGGCCGTGCTCACCGGGGCCGCGACAGCCGCCCGGACCGGGCGGAGCGCAGCTTTGACGGCCCGGAGGCGGCGCGGCACGCGGAACACTAGCGGATGATCAGCCCGGATGTCTCCACGATTCCTTCGCGTATACCTGAATGTCATATGACCTTCGGATACCACGGGATTACCCGAAGGGCCGTCACTTCGCCCATTCGCGGATTCGGGCGATCCGCGCCTTCAACTGGTTGGCGGTGGCCTGCGCGGTGAGCGGACCTCCGCACTGACGGCGCAGCTCGTTGTGGATGGTGCCGTGCGGCTGGCTGGTGCGGTGGTGCCAGGCCGCCACCAGGGCGTTCAACTCCTTGCGCAGCTCGCGGAGTTCCTGATGGGTCACGACCGGCCGCTGCTCGGCCGGAAGCTCCAGCAGGTCGGCCTCCTCGGCCGGCTTGCCCTTGCTGCGCTGGATCTGCCGGTGCTGGCGCTTCTGCAGCAGCATCTGCACCTGGTCCGGCTCCAGCAGGCCCGGGATGCCGAGGTAGTCCTCCTCCTCCTCGCTGCCCGGGTGCGCCTGCATGCCGAACTCCATGGCGTTGTACAGCACCCGGTCGAAGACCGCGTCGGAGCCGATCGCCTCGTAGGAGAACTCCTCGCCGCCGGCGCCGTCCGGCCCGTCATTGGCCCGCTCGGCCTCGGCGAGCAGCCGGTCCTCCTCGTCGAAGAGGCCCTCGCCCTCCTTCTTCGGCCGGTCCAGCACGTGGTCGCGCTGGAGCTCCATCTCGTTGGCGAAGCCCAGCAGCATCGGGATGGTCGGCAGGAAGACGGAGGCCGTCTCGCCGCGCTTGCGGGCGCGCACGAAGCGCCCGACGGCCTGGGCGAAGAACAGCGGGGTGGAGATCGAGGTGGCGTACACCCCGACGCAGAGCCGGGGCACGTCGACGCCCTCCGACACCATCCGGACCGCGACCATCCAGCGGGACGTCCCCGCCGCGTAGTCGGAGATCCGCTTGGACGCCTCGGCCTCGTCGGAGAGGACCAGGGTGACCTTCTCGCCGCTGATCTCGCGCAGCATCTTGGCGTACGCGCGGGCCACGGTCTGGTCGGTGGCGATCACCAGGCCGCCGGCGTCCGGGATGGCCTTGCGGACCTCGGTCAGCCGGCGGTCGGCGGCCTGCAGCACGCTCGGGATCCACTCGCCCTGCGGGGCCAGTGCGGTGCGCCAGGCCTGGGCGATCAGGTCCTTGGTCATCGGCTCGCCGAGCCGCGCCTCCAGCTCGTCGCCGGACTTGGTCCGCCAGCGCATGTTCCCGCTGTAGGAGAGGAAGATCACCGGGCGGACGACGTGGTCGGCCAGCGCGTGCCCGTAGCCGTAGGTGTAGTCGGCCACCGACTTGCGGATGCCGTCGCTGCCCGCCTCGTACTGGACGAACGGGATCGGGTTGGTGTCCGAACGGAACGGCGTACCCGTCAGCGCCAGCCGCCGGGCGGCCGGCTCGAAGGCCTCGAAGCAGGCCTCGCCCCAGGACTTGGAGTCACCGGCGTGGTGGATCTCGTCCATGATGACCAGCGTCTTGCGCGCCTCGGTCCGGTTGCGGTGCAGCATCGGGTTCACGCCGACGCCCGCGTAGGTGACCACGATGCCGTGGTACTCCCGGGAGAGCGGCCCGGAGGAGTAGGCCGGGTCCAGCTTGATGCCTATCCGGGCGGCGGCCTCGGCCCACTGCTTCTTCAGGTGCTCCGTCGGCGCGACCACGGTGACCTGCTGCACCAGGTGGTTGTGCAGCAGGTACGAGGCCAGCGTCAGCGCGAAGGTGGTCTTACCGGCGCCCGGGGTCGCGACGGCGAGGAAGTCGCGCGGCTGGTTCTCGATGTACTTGTCCAGCGCCCCCTGCTGCCAGGCCCGGAGCTTGCCGGCGGTGCCCCAGGGGGCGCGGCCGGGGAAGGCCGGCGAGAGGTGGTGCGAGGAGGCCGGCGCGGCCGGGGCCCCGGCCCGGACGGGCGCGTGCGGCTCCGGCACGTCGGAGAAGAGCGGCATCGAGGAGGCGGCGGCAGTACTCACGGTCTCCGAGGGGGATCGTCGCAGGTCAGAGGCGGAATTGCGGCCCCGGACCGCGGTCGGGCGGCAATCGGGCAACCCGCCCAGCGTACCGGCCCGACGCCGATCGGGCGGCCAGGCTCGGCCCGCGCGGGCCCGGCCGCCGCGCATACGGCGGCCGGAAACCGATGTGACGTGGATCACGTCGATCGGCCCGGGAAACCGGGGTAAGAGCGTGCTCTCGCACGACTCTCACCAGGGTGAGGCCGCCCCACCCGCCACAGCCGTCGCCGAGGCCTCGCCGCACCGAGAAGGGAACCGCCGTGCACACCCCCACCGTCGACGAGACCGTCCAGGCCCGCCTGATCCTCTCCACCCACCGCTCCGCCCGGCTGCGGGTCACGCTGTCCTACCGCCCGGACGACCCGCTCGCCGTCCGGATGGCGTTTCCGGCCGAGTTCTCGCTGGACGAGCCGGGCCACGAGCCGGGCCACGGGGCCGGCGACGGGCGGGGCGAAGCGCTCTGCGACGGTCCCGGCGACGGGCCGGACCCGGACGGCGGCCGGGACATCGTCTGGGTCTTCGCCCGCCACCTCCTGGCGGCCGGCCTGGAGCTGCCCGCCGGCCTCGGCGACGTCCACATCCGGCCCGCGACCGGCCGGCGCACCATGGTCGAGCTGCGGGCGCCCGAGGGCACCGCGCTGATCCAGTTCGACAGCACGGACCTGCGGCGCTTCCTCTGGCGCAGCCGGGTGGTCGTCCCCGACGGCGAGGAGCACCTGTTCCTGGATCCCGACCGGGCGCTGGCCGAGCTGCTCGGCTGAGCGGCACCGGGGCCCGCGGCCGGGACGGGGCTCAGGACGAGAGCCGGCGCATCAGCCGGACCCCCTGCGCCGCCGTCAGGTGCGGCAGGTACGCCTTGCCGATCGCCCGGGTGATGCTGGGCAGCGCGGCGGGGTCCGGGTACGCCATGTACAGCGGCCGGTACTCCGGCTGGAACTTCGCCTTGAACGCCAGCAGCGAGCGGAACCCGTACACCGGCTCCAGCACCCGACCCATCCAGTCGAGCATCCGCTGGAGCCCGGTGGGCGCGGTGTCCTGCGCGGAGCGGGCCAGCGGCGCACCGGAGAGGGAGAGGAAGCGCGCGCCCTCCTCCTTGAATCCCAGGGCGGCCGAGGCGATCAGGAACTCCGTCACCCCGCGGAAGCCGTCCGAGCGCCGGCGCATGAAGTCCAGCGTCCAGCCGACCGGCGCACCGTTCTCGTAGACCGGCATCCAGCTGGTCAGCCCGTGCACGGTGCCCTCGGCGTCGACCGCGACCAGCAGCCGGACGTCCGGGTCGTCCAGCTCCTCCAGCCCGCCGAGGGTGAAGCCCATCTCGGGCAGGCCCTTCTCGGAGACCCACTCCTCGGAGATGGAGCGGATCTGGTCCCGCAGCGCGAGCGGCGCGTCGCGGTAGGCCCACCACTCGGCGGTGATGCCCTGCTTGCCGGCCTTGTTGAGCGCGGTGCGGATGTCCTGCCACTTGCGGCCGGTGAAGGCCAGCTGCGGCAGGGCGACCACGGTGTCCTCGGCGACCTGCAGCGAACGCCAGCCGAGCGCCCCGGCGGCGGCCCGGGTCTCCGGGGTGACGCTGTAGAAGCACGGCGTCCAGCCGCGGGCGTCGCAGTACCGGGCGAAGCCGGCCACGGCGCGGCGGCGGGCCTCCGGCTCGCCGAACGGGTCGCCGGTGGTCAGCGCCACGGTGGAGAGCACCCGGTAGGCGACGGCGGCCCGGCCCTCCTCGTCGAACCAGTAGTGGTTCCCGTCCCAGGTGGAGATGAACGAGAGGGTGCCGCCGCCGTGCGCGGTGAGCAGCGCCCGGGCCCGGGCGGCGTCCGCGGCGTCGGTGTGCACCACCGGGCGGCGGAAGGCCACCAGGAGCGCGGCCAGCGCCACCGCCCAGAAGGCGAGCCCGCAGTTGGCCTCCAACAGCCGGGCGAACGGGCCGACGGCGATCGGGTAGTCGGGCAGCAGGTCGTTGTAGGCGGGTGGCAGGAACTGTGCGGGCAGGCCGGCGACCAGCCCGCGGAGGGACGCGGACGGCTCGAACTGTCCGGCCGCGGCCGCGCCGAGGCCAGCGTACGCGGCGGAGGCGATCAGCAGCGACCCGCCGAGCACCGCGCCGAGCCGGGCCAGTACGACGCCGGGCAGTCGCAGGCCGAACCGTTGCCGGGTGGCCAGCAGCAGGGTGGTGGTGAGCAGCGGCAGCAGCAGCGCCTCGACGAAGTACTGCAGCACGCCCCCGCCGGTGGTGCCGGTCTCGGTGAACAGCCAGACCAGCAGCGCGATCCAGAGCAGCTCGGTGGCGACGGTGATCCGCCAGGCCAGCCGCAGCCCGCGGCGCAGGCCCTCGGCGAGGACGAGCAGCAGCGCCGGGAAGAGCGCGGCCATCAGCCGGCCCGGGCTGTCGAAGATCCGCTCGACCGCGTGCGCGCGGGCGCAGTCGTGCGCGGAGAGCGCGCAGAACTCGGCGATCTCGTCCGGGGTGAGCCGGTGCGAGAAGTACAGCTCGGAGAAGGTGTTGAACGGCCCGCTGGCGTTGTCGTAGAGCGAGGCGATCAGCGGCCCGAGGGCGGCCGCCACCAGGCAGAGCGCGACCAGCACCCGGGTTTCGGTGTGCGAGGAGCGCAGCGGGCTGCGCTGGCCCCGCCCTCGGGCGAGCAGGGCGCCGGCGCCGAGGCCGAGCAGCACGCCGGCGAACCGCTGGACGCTCTGCAGGTGGCCGACGTAGAGGGTCGTCACCAGCGGCACCAGCACCACCAGCAGGTGCAGCCGGCGCCGCCAGAGCACGGTGAGCCGGAAGCCGAGCACCCCGGCCAGTGCGAACAGGCCGGTGACCGGGCCGCACCCGGTCTGGTCGGCGACGGCGGCGGTCCACTGCTCGCCGGCCCGCGCGCCGACCCCGACCAGCCCGGTGCCGAGCAGGGTGCCGAGCAGCTGCCCGCCGACCAGCACGGCGAGCGTGCGGGCCCGGCCGAGCCGGCTCTCGGCGACCGGGCCGACCAGGAGCAGCAGCAGGCTGGTGAAGACGTAGGAGCCGGCGCCGGAGCACCAGATCAGCGAGGTGAACGGCGTCCACCAGCGGCCCTCGGCGAGGGTGGGCAGGCCGACGCCGATCCGGGCCAGCAGCTCCCCGGAGGGGCCGTGGGCGAGGGCGCCGGTGGCTCCGCCGACGGTCCACAGGACGCCGAGCAGGGTGAGGGTGAGCGGCGCCGCGCGCAGCCGGCCGGCGACCCGGCCCGCCAGCCGGGCGGCGTGGCTCCTCCCGGGCCGCGGGGTGGGCTGCGGGGTGGGCTGCGGGGAGGGCTGCGGGGAGGGTGGCGGGGCGGACCGCGGGCCGGGCTGCGCCGGGACGGAGGGCGTGCGCCGCTGCGCGGAGGCCAGCGGCGCCGTGCCGAGCTGGATCACCGGACCAGCCCCATCCGCTTGGCCAGCCAGGGCAGGTTCTGCTCGAAGGCCCCCCGGAAGACCGACCAGCTGTGCCCGCCGGGCAGGGTCTGGTAGTCGACCGCCATCCCGGCCTGCTTGGCGGCGTCGAAGGCCTTCTCCTGCTGGGGGCGGAAGTCCGGGTCGTTGGCGCCGACGACGAAGACACCGGCGGTGTCCGGGAACGACCGGGCGGCCATCAGGTGCAGCGGGTCGACGGCCGCGAAGGCCGCCTCGTCGCCGCCGAAGGCCTTGGCGACCGTCTCGGAGTGGCTGCCGAGCGTGGGCTCGGACTGGCCGGAGATGTCCAGGAAGGTGCCGTACACCTGGGGCGCGTTGACGGCCAGCTGGAGCGAGCAGGTGCCGCCGAGGGAGAGCCCGCCGACGGCCGTCGAGGTGCGGCCGGTGGCGGTCTGGAGGCGGCTGTGGATCCAGTCCGGGACGTCCTCGGCGAGGTAGGTGTGGGCCTTGGCGATCCGGGAGTCCAGGCAGAGCGTGTTGGTCCAGGAGTCCCCGGTCGGGTCGGCGACCACCACGATCGGGGCCAGGCCGTGGTGCTCGGCGGCGAAGGCGTCCAGGGTGTCCTGGATGGCGCCGGAGGTGATCCAGTCGGACGGGGCTCCGGGCTGGCCTGGCAGCAGGACCAGGACGGGCAGCAGCGGCCGGGGGCTCGCCTGGTAGGCCGGCGGGAGGTAGACGTAGGCGTCGCGGGTCTGGAAGCCGGACTTGGTGCCGGGTATTCGGGTGCTGGAGACGGTGCCCTTGGCGGGGAGGCCGGGCGGGGCCTGCCAGACGTCGGCCAGCGCCCGGTCGGGCGGCGTGGTGACGGTGTCGGAGGCGTGGCCGGAGGTCAGCGCCTGGGTCTTCGGCGCGAGCATCGTCCGGGCGGTCGGGTACTGGTCGAAGCCGCGGTTGACCTGGGAGGCCGCCGCCAGCACCACCAGGGCGGCGCCGCCGGCGGCGTAGAGCCGGTGACGGCGGGAGAGCAGCGGCGCGCGGAAGAGCGCCAGGGAGATCCCGAACAGGGCGAGCGCGATCCACCCGATGACGTAGTCGGGCAGGCCCTCGGGGAACGGGTGCCACCAGCCGTCGACGACGGCCTCGACCAGGCCGGTGAGTGCGCCGCCGAGCAGCACCGCCCCGACCGGGCGCAGGCTCAGCCAGCGCCGGTCGCGGGAGAGGGCGAGCGCGGCGACCGAGATCCAGCCGGCCGCGAGGACGGCGTACGGGATCGGGCCGTGGGTGAGCGGCCAGTCGATCGGGTTCCAGTGGAGGGCGAGCTCGGTGGTGGTCATACGTTCTTCCCCGGCCGGGTGGTGTCGGCCAGGAAGCCGTAGGCCACCACGTTCCCCTGGTAGCCGTGTTCCTCGCTGTACCCGCCGCCGCAGGTGATCACCCGGAGCTGGGCGTCGGCGGCCTGGCGGTACACCCGGTCGTCCGGGAAGTCCTTTCGGTCGTGCACTTCGATGGCGTAGAGCTGGTAGACGGCGGTGGCACCGTCCTCGCGGACGATCTCGATCCGGTCGCCGCGGTGCAGCGCCCCAAGATGGTAGAAGACGGCGGGACCGCTGCGGTTGTCCACGTGGCCCGCGATGATCGCGGTGCCGCGCTGGCCGGGGGCGGCGCCCCCGCGGTACCAGCCGGCCAGGTTGCGGTCGTCCTCCGGCGGCGCCTGCAGCCGGCCCTCCCCGTCCAGCCCGAGGGCGGTGACGGGGGCGTCGAGCCGGACGGACGGGATCCGGATCCGGGTCGGCGCCGAGGGCCCGAGCGGGGGGACGACGGAGACCGGGGCGAAGCCCGAGAGCGCCTGCCCCGCTGCCGGGGCCGGCGGCAGGGCGAGCCGGCCGCCGTCGTGCAGCAGCCAGGCGCCGAGCACGAACGCGGCGCCGACCGCCAGGGTGCCCGGCCAGGGGCTCCTGCTCTGTTGGGCGCCCACCCGGCGCTCCCCTCTGCCGACGTCTTGACCGTTCCTGGGAGTTTCCTGGGAACAATTCAACCGGACCGGACTTTATGACACATCCATACGATGGTCGTACCGGCACCCGCCGATCGGCAGGGTCGCGGATCCCGGGCCTGCTCCGACCAGGACGGCGATCACCCGGAGGGAGCAGTGACCGCCGCGGGCACGCCCCGCACGTCCATCGACAACATCGGACGGCGATCCGGTTGCATCAATCGGGCGATCGATTCCGATCGTCCGTGGTGAACCGACGACTGATCGCGCCCACATGCCATGCTGACCCCGCTCAAAGGTCTATCACCGCACTTGTCTGACCGGGCAGTTGTCCGAACGGGCCCGGGCGACGGTACCCCACGAACGGAGTGACCATGGACGCTCTCTCCCGTCGGACCCTGCTGGCCGCCGGTGCCGCGACCGCAGCCACCCTCGCGGCCGGCTGCGCCGGGAACGGCGGGGGCACCGGCGGGAAGGCGGCACCGGTCCCGACCGACCCGGCGGCGGACCGGGCCGGAGCGGGCGACACCCCGAAGCCCCCGGCCACCCTGATCGGCGACGGCTCCACCTCGGACACCGGCCCGCAGCCCCGCCAGCCCACCGCCGAGCCGCTGAAGCCCGGCGAGCCCCCGCCGCAGTTCGTGGTCTTCTCCTGGGACGGCGCCGGCGAGCTGGACAACCGCCTGTTCGGCCGGTTCCGCCGGCTCGCCCGGGAGCACAACGCGTCGATGACCTTCTTCCTGAGCGGTCTCTACCTGCTGCCGGAGTCCAAGAAGGACCTCTACCGGCCGCCGCAGCACAAGGTCGGCGCCTCCGACATCGGGTACCTCAGCGACCAGCACATCCGCGACACGCTGGAGAACCTGCACGCGGCCTGGCTGGAGGGGCACGAGATCGGCACCCACTTCAACGGGCACTTCTGCGGTGCCACCGGCGTCGGCAGGTGGTCACCGGAGGAGTGGGACAGCGAGATCCAGCAGGCGATGGACTTCGTCATGAACTGGCGGACCAACACCGGCTTCACCGACCTGCCGGCGCTGCCCTTCGACTACCGCCGGGAGCTGATCGGCAGCCGCACCCCCTGTCTGGAGGGCCAGCGCAACCTGCTGCCGACCGCGGCCAAGCGCGGCTGGCGCTACGACAGCAGCGGCAACGGCACCCAGGTCTGGCCGCAGAAGATCCAGGGCGGGGCGCTGTGGGACCTCCCGTTGCAGTCCATCCCCTTCCCCGGGCACACCTTCCAGGTGCTGTCGATGGACTACAACATCATGTTCAACCAGTCCGGCAGCAACACCAAGGCGGACCCGGCGCTCCACCCGGCGTACCAGGCGCAGGCCCGGGACGCCTACCTGATGGGCTTCGAACGGGCGTACACCACCAACCGGGCGCCGTACATCATCGGCAACCACTTCGAGCAGTGGAACGGCGGCATCTACATGAACGCCGTCGAGGACGCGCTCAAGGCGATCGCCGGCCGGCCCGAGGTCCGGCTGGTCTCCTTCCGCCAGCTGGTGGACTGGCTGGACGCCCAGGACCCGGCGGTGCTGCGCAAGCTGCAGGGCCTCGCGCAGGGCCAGGCCCCGGCCGGCGGATGGGAGGCGTTCCTCGGCTCCCCCGGTCCGGCCGCCACCGGCGCCCCCTCGACCGCACCGGCGAGCGCCGACGTCCCCGCCGGCGGGAAGTGACGTCAGGCCTTCCGCACCCGGCCGGACACCAGGGCGCCCAGCAGCGCCACCCCGGTCATGGTCAGGAAGATCACCGCGAACGCGCCGGACGAGCCGGCGCCCCCGGCCCCCTCCTGGGCGGCGGCCACGGAGCCGCCGCCCAGCGCCGCGAAGAGCACCCCGGCGAGGCCGACCAGCAGCACGTTGCCGAGCGCGTCGCTCATCTGCAGCGAGGCGGAGTTGGCCCCGGCGTCCTCCGGCGCGGAGAGCCGCATCATCAGCACGCTGATGCTCGCCACCGCCAGGCCCATCCCGATCCCGCCGACGCCCCAGGCCGCCGCCGCCACCCAGGCCGGCACCGCCGGGACCAGCACCAGCGCCGCCCCCGCGATCGCCACCGCGGTCAGCACGAACCCGCCGCGGATCATCGCCTCCCGGTACCGCTCCGCACCCGGCCGCCCCTGCAGCATCGAGCCCAGCGCCCAGGAGAGCCCGCCGCTGGTCAGCGTCAGCCCGGCGAGCGTCGGCGACAGGTCGCGCTGGGTGACCATCATCAGCGGGATGAAGGCCTCCGCCGCGAAGAACGCGCCCGCCGCCACGCCGCGCAGCAGGATCACCGTCGGCAGGCCGCGCCCGGCCCGCAGCGTCCCGGCGGGCAGCAGCCCCAGCACCGCGGGCGCCAGCAGTGCCGCCCCGGCGGCGGCCGGGAGCAGGCCCAGCAGGTCCAGCCGCTGGCCGGCGTACTGCAGCAGGCCCGCACCGACCGCGGCCATCGCGGCCAGCAGGGTGCGCCGGCGGTCGAAGTCCGCGCCCGCCGCCACCGGCTGCGCCCGCTCCGAACGCCGTAGAGCCGGGCCCATCACCGCGAGCGGCAGCAGGATCAGCACCGGGACGGCGAGGAAGACCCAGCGCCAGCCGAGGTGCTGGGTGACGGCACCGGAGACCACCGGGCCGACGATCGAGGGCAGCACCCAGGCCGCCGAGAAGGCCGCGAACACCGCCGGACGCAGCCGCTCCGGGTAGGCCCGGCCGACCACCACGTACAGCGCCACGATGACCAGCCCGCCGCCCAGGCCCTGGACGGCACGCCCGGCGACGAAGACCCACATCCCGGGCGCCGCCCCGGCCACCACCAGCCCGGCGCCGAACACCGCGATGCCCGTGAACAGCGGCTGCAGCGGCCCGCGCCGGTCGCACCACTGGCCGGAGACGACCAGGGCGAACAGCGTGGTGGTGAAGTAGCCGGAGAACGCGAAGGCGTAGAGGCCCAGGCCGTCCAGCTGGCGGGCGGCGACCGGCATCGCGGTGTTGACCGCCGTCGCCTCGAAGGCCAGCAGCAGGACCACGGAGACGATGCCCAGGGTCAGCGCCCGGTAGGGGCCGCTGAGCACTCCGCCCGAGTCGGTCTCTTCGCTGGGTGCCGGAACGGAGTCGACCGAGGTGGGGGAGGCTGTGGTCATACGTAACATCGTAAGACCCGTCCGCTCGCATGACCCCTGACTGTCGGGCTTGATCGACTCCCCGCCCGGGCCGGGGCACGGCGTTCGCCCGCGCGGGCCGGGGCCGGCCGCCGGGTCAGTGCAGCGCCTTGAGGCCCACCACGCCGGAGACGATCAGCAGCAGGCAGCCGATCCGCGCCACGGTGGCGGCGTCGCCCAGCACCGCCATCCCGTACAGCGCCGTGCCGACCGCGCCGATGCCGACCCAGACCGCATAGCCGGTGCCGATCGGGATCGAGCGCATCGCGTACGCCAGGCCGCCCATGCTCAGGGCCAGCGCGACGCCGAAGACGAGGGTGGGGACGAGCCGGGAGAAGCCCTTGGAGGACTCCAGGGCCACCGCCCAGACGGTCTCCAGGACACCCGAGACGATCAGAACGAGCCACGCCATGGCGATCGGACCTCCGCAGTCAGCAGCGGCCGGGTTGCCGCTGTACTGCGCCGTCTTGTCGTCACCGGGTACGACGCGCTCGTCCGGGGCGGCCGGATCGGGGCCACCTGTCTTCGACCGTAGCACAGCCCGCCATGCAGAATTTACAAAGGGATATTGACGGTCCGCCGCGGCGTCCGCGAAGATGAATTCACCAACACGGCGGACGACGACAGGAGTCGGAAATGGACAGGAAGACGGTGGCCCCCGCTGCGCCCCGCACCTGTGCCGCGGCTCCCCGCTGTTGTCGCACCTGTCGCTGCTGCCGCTGCGCCTGAACGCGCCCGCAGTCCAGCTCCTCGGGCCGCTTCCGGCCCGGCTCCACACACCCAGCTCTACCCCAGCTCTACCCCACGGCCGTGTGCCCGAGTGGTTCAGGGGACCGCCTGCAAAGCGGTTTACACGGGTTCGAATCCCGTCATGGCCTCCACGAAAGCGAATTGCCGGTCGGCGCGAAATGCGCCGACCGGCAATTCGTCGTGCAATCGACCAGGAATTCCCGCACCGGCCGTCCGAAAGCGGGCCGGGCGCGGTTACGGGCCGCCGGAAGCGGTTGCGGGCCGCCGGGAGCGGTTGCGGGCCGGGCGCGGTTGCACCCGGCCCGGCACGCTCAGGCCGTGACGGCGTCCTCGGGCCGGATCGGCAGGCGGCCGACGGGCAGCCCGGTGGCCGCGCGGACCGCCGCCGCCACCGCCGCCGGGGCGACCACGGCCGGAACCGCGCTGACCGCCTTGGCGCCGAAGGTGGCCACCACGTCCCGCTCCTCCAGCAGGGCCGCGATCCGCACCTCCGGCGTGTCCAGCGAGGTCGGCATCCGGTAGCCGGTCAGCGAGGGGTTGACCAGCAGGCCGCCCTCGGTGCGCAGCTCCTCCAGCAGGGCCAGGCCGACGCCCTGGGCGACACCCGCCTCGATGCGGTCCTCGATCTGACGCGGGTTGAGCGCCCGGCCGACGTCCTGGGCGACCGTCACGTCCACCACCCGCACCGCACCGAGCTCGATGTCCACGTCCACCACCGCCCGCATCGCGCAGAAGGCGATGGAGACGAAGGCGTCGCCCTGGCCGGCCTCGTCCAGCGGCTCGGTCGGGTGCGGCCGGCACTGGGCGGTCGCCCAGAGCTCCTTGCCCTCCAGCGCCTCGGCGACCGGCATGCCGAGCACCCCGTCGTAGGACGTGATCTTGCCGTCGGCGATCTGCAGCAGCTCGGCCGACATCCCGAAGTTGGCGGCGATCGGCTGCAGCAGCTGGTGGCGGACCATCAACGCGGCCCGCTCCACCGCACCGCCGGAGACCCAGGTGTGCCGGCCGCGCGCGGAGGGGCCGGCGATCGACTGGTCGCTGTCGGCCGGAGCGATGTAGACCTCGCTGACGCCCAGCACCGACTGCACGATCTGCCGGGCCAGCGTGGCGAAGCCCTGGCCGGAGTCGACGGCGGCGCAGATCACCGTGGCGTGGTCGCCGCTGACCCGGACCGTCGCGGTCGAGACCTCGTCCTCGCCCTCGGCCCCCAGCATGTGCACCATGCCCACCGCGTAGCCGATGCCGCGCCGGACCGCCGCCGGGTCGCCGGCGCCGCCCGGACCGCCCGGCAGCAGCCACTCGGCGTCCGGGTCGTCCACCGGGAGCGCGGGCAGCGGCTCGGAGGAGACCGCGTCCAGCAGTGCGGCCACCGGCGCGGGGCAGGTGACGGCCTGTCCGGTGGGCATCGGGTCGCCGGTGGCCATCGCGTTGCGGCGGCGGATCTCCACCGGGTCCACACCGACCCGGGCGGCCAGCTGGTCGAGCTGCGACTCGTAGGCGAAGCACGCCTGCAGGGCGCCCTCGCCGCGCATCCGGCCGGCCGGCGGGTTGTTGGTGCGCACCGCCCAGGCGTCCACGAAGACGTTCGGGCAGACGTAGGGGCCGACCGAGAACGCGGTGGCGGCGGCCAGCGCCTCGGCCGAGACGTCCGCGTACGCGCCGCCGTCCAGCAGGATCTGCGCCTCGACCTTGACCAGCTTGCCCTCGGCGTCGGCGTGGTGGCGGTAGCGCAGCAGGGCGGGGTGGCGCGAGGTGTGGGTGTGGAAGGACTCCTCGCGGGTGAGGGTCATCTTCACCGGCCGCCCGGTGCGCAGCGCCAGCAGCGCCAGGGTGACCTGGAAGGAGAGGTCCTCGCGGTCGGAGGTGGCCCCGGGCACGCCGGTGACCACCAGCCGGACCCGGTCCGGCTCCAGACCGAGGCAACCGGCGGTGCGGTCGCGGTCGCCGTGCGGGTCGGTGGAGGACAGGTGCAGTTCCACGCCGCCGTCCGGGCGCGGCACGGCGAGGCCGGCCTCGGCACCGAGCGGCGCCGGGTCCTGCCGGCCGACCTGGTAGAGGCCCTCGACCACGATCTCGCCGACCGCCTCGGGGTCCCCGGTGCGCAGCGGCAGATGCCGGAACAGGTTGCCGTCCGGATGCAGCGGCGCGGCGGTGAAGGCCTGCTCGGGGTCGGTGACGGCCTCCAGCGGCTCGTAGTCGACGGCGATCAGACCGACGGCGAGGCGGGCGGTGTCCGGGTGGTCGGCGGCGACCGCCGCGACCGGCTCGCCGTGGTGGCGGACCACCCCGGCGGCCAGGATCGGCCGGTCGGCGACGACCGGTCCGGCCGGGGCACCGTCGTGGCTGCCGTCCGGGCCTTCCGGCAGGTCGGCGGCGGTCACCACGGCGTGCACGCCGGGCAGGGCGAGCGCGGCGGAGGTGTCGATGCCCCTGATCCGGGCGTGCGGGTGCGGCGAGCGCAGCACCGCACCCCAGAGCAGGCCCTCGGCCCAGAGGTCGGCGGCGTACGGGTAGATGCCGAGCGCCTTGGGCAGCGCGTCGCTGCGCAGCGGGGAGCTGCCGAGCCCGAACGGCTCCGGTGCGCCGCCCTCGCCGCCGTCCTGCTGGGGTGCTGCGCCGATGTCGGTAGGCGACGTCATGATGCGTGGTCGTCCTCGGGGAGCCGGATGCCGTGAGCGGGGGTGGCGCCGTACGGGATGCCGGCGGGGGCGGTGCCCTCGGCCGGGGCGCCGGACGGGGGCGCAGTGACGTACGGCGTGCCGTGCGCGGGCGTGACGTCGTACCCGGTGCCGTCGTACCCGGTGCCGTCGAACGCGGCGCCGGTGAAGGCGGAGCCGTCGAAGGCCGCGCCCTCGGGGCCCGGGGCCGGGGTGCCGTGGGCCGGGGTGCCGTGGGCCGGGGTGCCGTGGGCCGGGGTGCCGTGGGCCGGGGTGCCGTGGGCCGGGGTGCCGTGGGCCGGGGTCGGCTCGTACACCGGGCCGTCGTAGGGCGAGGCGTCGTAGCCGGGCTGCTGCGGGTAGCCCTGGTCCGGGTAGCCGCCCTCCGGCCCGCCGCCGGGCAGGTAGGTGCCGTGGGCCGGGGTGCCGCCGGGCCCGGCCGGCGCGTAGCCGGCCTGCTCCGGGTAGCCGGCCTGCTCGGGGTAGCCCTGCTGGTCGGGGTAGCCTGCCTGCTCGGCGTAGCCCTGCTGGTCGGGGAAGCCGGCCTGCTCCGGGAAGCCGGGCTGCGGGTAGTAGCCGGAGGGGTCGCCGCCCTGGGCCGGGATGCCGTGCACCTGCGGCAGCACCCCGGTGTCGTAGACGCCGGTGTCGTACCCGCCGAGGCCGTCGGGGGTGCCGTACTGCATGCCGACGCCGACGCCGGTGCCCGCGGTGGTCGGGGTCTCCTCGGCCGGCGGCTGCGGGACGTGCTCGATCCAGGCGTCCTCGTCGGTGTACACCGGCGGGTCGGCCGGCTGCTCCGGCTCCTCCGGTGCGGCAGCGGCGGCAGCGGGGTCGGCGCCCTCGGCGGCCGCCTCCGCGGCGAGCGCCGCCTCGGCCTCCTCGGCCTCGACCGCGCGGGCGTCGGCGACGTTCTGCACCGCGGCCAGCACCCCCCGGTAGCCGGTGCAGCGGCAGAGGTTGCCGCAGAGCGCCTGCCGGGCCTCCACCTCGGTGGGCCGGTGGTTGCGCTGCAGCAGGTCGTGCACGGCCATCGCCATGCCGGGAGCGCAGTAGCCGCACTGCACCGCGCCGGACTCGGCCAGCGCCTGCTGGACGTCGCTGGCGCCGCCGCCGGCCGACAGACCCTCGACGGTGTTGATCTCGCTGTCCGCCGCCAGCGCGGCCGGGACGAGGCAGCCGGCCACCAGCTGGCCGTCCACCTGCACCGAGCAGGCGCCGCACTCGCCCTGCTCGCAGCCGTCCTTGGCGCCGGCCAGGCCGAGCCGCTCGCGCAGCACGTAGAGCAGGCTCTCGCCGATCCAGGCGTCGGTGACGGGCCGCTCGAAACCGTTGACCCGCAGGGTGTACGAGGCGCAGGGGCGCAGCTCGCGGCTGACCTGCGGCGCGTGGTCGAACGCGCCCGCGTCGAGGGTCTCGATGGGGTCAGTGGTCACTTCAGCGCCCTTCCCAGTGCCCGGCGGGCCAGCACCGATACGGTACGCCGCAGCCGGACGGCGGCCGCGCTCGGCCCCTCGGTCGCGGCCTCCCAGGAACCCTCGGCGCCGTAGGCGTCCGGGACGCAGGCGGCGGCCACGTACTCGCCGAAGGCGGCCGTCGCGGCGGGGTCGATCTCCCGGCTGCCGTCCCAGTCGATGCAGCCGGCCACCCAGGCCTCGGCCTCCAGCGGGCGCAGCGGCACCGGGGCGACGGCGCCGACGGCGCAGCGCACGGCGCGCCGGGCGGGGTCGAGGACGAGGGCGACCGAGGCGGTGGCGCGGGCCGGGCCGCTGCGGCCGGTGGCCTTGAGGAAGACCTGCGGGGCGTGCAGCAGCGGGACGCGCACCCAGGTGAGCAGCTCGCCCGGGCGCAGCGGGTCGAGGCCGGTGAGCAGGTGGCTGACCGGGACCTCGCGGCTGGCGCCGGCCCGGGCGAGGGTGACGGTGGCCTCCAGGGCGGCGAGCACCGGGAGGGTGTCGCCGGCCGGGGCGGCGGTGGCGATGTTGCCGCCGAGGGTGCCGACGTTGCGCACCTGCGGGGGGCCGGCGGTGCGGGCGGCGTCGGCGAGGGCGGGGATGAGGGCGGCGAAGTCCGGGCGGTCCATCCTGGCGTGGGTGAGCCCGGCGCCGAGCACGGCGGTGCCGCCGTCCTCGTAGCGCCAGCCGCGCAGTTCGGTGATCCGGCCGAGGCCGATCAGGGCGGCGGGGCGGAGGCGTCCGGCGTTGACGGCCTCCATCAGGTCGGTGGCGCCGGCCACCGGCACCGCGGCCGGGTGAGCGGCCAGCGCGTCGACGGCCTCGTCGAGGGAGGCCGGCAGCATGATCGTCCGGTTCACCTGGGTCCCACCGTGCTCCACTTGCTCATCGATCGCCTGCCGCCCGCGGCCCTCGGCCGGGTGTCCGCGTCGGCAGCCCGGCCTGGCCCGTAGGGTACGGGCGATCGGGCCGGGTTGGGCAACTCTGGCACACAATGCTCGATGATCACTTCGGGGCCGGCGAACGGGACTGCCCGATTGGGACGGATACCGGGCGGTATCTGCTCCGATCCGGACCGGACCGGAGCAGATGTTCATCTGTTCTTGACGTCCGACGGCCGCTCAGAAGTTCCCCCGGCCCCTCGCCGCCACGATCGGGCCGGGGTCAGACCGCCGGCGGCGGCCCGTCGATCGGCCGGCCGGCCACGCCGGGCCACCTCTGCCAGGGGTGCGGTCCACCGGCCGGGCGGTACTCCACCCCGAGCGCGTCCAGCACCTCCAGGTGGGAGACCATCCGGCGCTCGAAGCCGGCGAAGTCCCGCGCGGCCGGGTCGGCGGGCAGGGCGGACCAGGCGACCTCGGCGAAGGCGGCGAGCCGGGGGAAGGCCCGGTAGTCGATGTCCCGGGCACTGTCCGTGAACTCGCTCCACAGGTTGGCCTGGGTGCCGATCACCCGCCGGGCCGCGGCCGCGTCCAGCTCGGCCGGCACCGGCTCGAAGCGGTAGACGTCCTCCAGGGTCCGTACGAAGCCGACCGGGATCGGCTCGTCCGGGCCGTCGGCCTGCCGGTGGTCGAGGTAGACGTGCTGCTCCGGGCACATCACCACGTCGTGCCCGGCCCGCGCGGCCGCGATCCCGCCGCCGAAGCCCCGCCAGGACGAGACCGCCGCGCGCGAGCGCCACCCCGCCCCGGGGCGCTCGGCGGCCGGCACCGCCGCGCCGCCCGCCGGCGGGGCCGCGACGGCCGGCCAGCCCTCCAGGATCTCGTCCCAGCCGATCAGCCGGCGGCCGCGGTCGGCCAGCCAGCGGTCGAAGTGCCGGATCAGGTGGCTCTGGAGCTCGTCCTCGTTGGCCAGGCCCAGCTCCCGGATCCGCGCCTGCGCGGCCGGGCTCTCCTTCCACTGCTCCTTCGGGCACTCGTCGCCGCCGAGGTGGATGAACTCGGACGGGAAGACCTCCAGGACCTCCTCCAGCACGCCCTCGAAGAAGCGCAGGGTGGCCTCGGAGGGGTTGAGCACGTGGTGGCTGACGCCCCAGTCGGTCCAGACGCCCAGCGCCGCGGTGTCCACCACGTCGGTGTTCCCCAGCTCCGGGTAGGCGGCGACGGCCGCCTGGGTGTGGCCCGGCAGGTCGATCTCCGGGACGACGGTGACCGCCCGCTCGGCGGCGTACGCGACGATCTCGCGCAGGTCGTCCTGGGTGTAGAAGCCGCCGTGCGGCCGGTCGTCGCGACGCTGCCCGGCCCGGTAGCCGACCATCGAGCGCTCGCGCCACGAGGCCCGCTCGGTGAGCCGCGGGTAGCGCTTGATCTCCACCCGCCAGCCCTGGTCGTCGGTCAGGTGCAGGTGCAGCACGTTGAGCTTGTGGGCGGAGAGCTGGTCGACGAAGCGCAGCACGTCGGCCTTGGGCAGGAAGTGCCGGGCCACGTCCAGCAGCGCGCCGCGCCAGCCGAAGCGCGGGGCGTCCTCGATGTCGGCGCCGGGGAGCACCCAGCCGCCGTCGCGCAGCGGCGCCCGCCGGTAGGCGTCCGGGCCGAGCAGCCGGCGCAGCGTCTGGGCACCCCAGAGCGCGCCGGCCGGGCCGCCGGCGGTGATCACGGCACGGCCCGGGCGCACCGAGAGCCGGTACGCCTCGCCGGCCAGGGCCTCGTCGTGGACCAGCTCGATGCCCTCCCCGGGCCGCCCGGGGTTGAGCGGCAGGCCGGTCGCGGCGGTCAGCACGGACCGCAGCCACCGCTCCGCCCCGGCCAGGGCGGGCGGGGCGGTGAGGGTGGTGGCGCGGTCGAGCGGGAAGTCCCGGTCGGGGAGGCGGACGGAGCCCAGGGGGGCGGGGATGAGGTCCATGCCGTCATCCTGCCCCCGCACCGTCAATTGGCATAGACCAATTCGCGAACGTGTCGCGATGCGGAACGGTCCGGGCCGGCCGGTCCGCTACTTGTCGCCGTCGCCGCCCTGCGGCTTGCCGATGCCGTCGTAGATCTCCTTGCACATCGGGCAGACCGGGTACTTCTTCGGGTCGCGCCCGGGGACCCACACCTTGCCGCAGAGCGCCACCACCGGAGACCCGGAGAGCGCGCTCTCCATGATCTTGTCCTTCTGGACGTAGTGCGCGAAGCGCTCGTGGTCGCCGTCCCCGTGGGACACCTGCGGGACGGGCTCGACCAGGGTGCCGGTGCCGAGGCCGCGCTCGGGCTCAAGAGTGCTCATGAGTGCCAAGTCTATGGGCGCTCCGGGAAACCGGGCCAGTGTCGGCCCCGGCGGCCGGTCGCCGCGGCCCCGGGCCGGCGGGGGCGACGGCCCGCCGGCGACGTCCGGGGTCAGTTCAGCGTGGGGTCGTCCGGGTACGTCGCCAGGAGCGCCAGCGGGCCGCGCTGACGGCGGAGCACCGAGCGCCAGAGCCGCTCCGGCTCCGGGCTGGAGATGTCGCCCGGCTCGCAGTCGACCAGGTACCAGGCGCCGGAGGAGATCTCCGCCTCCAGCTGCCCCGGCGACCAGCCCGCGTACCCGGCGAAGATCCGCAACCCGCCCAGCTCGCCGGCCAGCACCTCGGGCGGCGCCTCCAGGTCGACCAGGCCGATCGCGCCGTGCACCCGCCGCCAGCCGAGCGGCTCGACGGTCCCCGGCTCACCCGGCGCCACCGCCAGGCCCAGCGCCGAGTCCAGCGCCACCGGGCCGCCCTGGAACACCACGGCCGGCTGGCCGACCAGCCCGCCCCAGCCGTCCAGCACGCTGCCCACCTCGACCGGGGTCGGTCTGTTCAGGACGACACCGAGCGCCCCCTCGGCGTCGTGGTCGAGGAGGAGCACCACCGCCCGGGCGAAGTTCGGGTCGGTGAGCACGGGGGTCGCGACGAGCAAACGGCCGGTGTGGGACCGGTCTCCGTGCGAATGGGCCGCCGTCATGCCTCACATGATCCCGCAGAACGGCCGGGGGCGGACACCGCAACACGAAGGCCGTCCGGACCGCCGCCGCCACGCCGCGCGAACACCCGTACGGACGCACCGGCGGGCGCGACACCACCCGGCGGGAGCACCATCACGGGAGAGGCTCACGGGAACCACCTGGACGCCCACTACCATCTACTGGTGGTGGACGCCCTTATACGGTGCCGACTCGGTCACGCCGGGGGCCCGAACGCGCCCGTACGACCGGTCCACCGCCCGGCTCCCGTTCCGGAGCCCCACCCACTCCTCTGGCACCCCGGATTGCGAGAACGATGACCGACGACGTCCTGCTGGTCCACGGCGGAAACCCGCTCGAAGGCGAAATCCGCGTCCGTGGTGCGAAGAACCTGGTCCCCAAGGCCATGGTCGCCGCCCTCCTCGGGCAGGGCCCCAGCAGACTGCGCAACGTCCCGGACATCCGCGACGTCAAGGTGGTCCGCGGACTGCTCCAGCTGCACGGCGTGACCGTGCGCACCGGTGACGAGGACGGCGAGCTGATCCTCGACCCGTCCCACGTGGAGAGCGCCAACGTCGCGGACATCGACGCGCACGCCGGCTCCTCGCGCATCCCGATCCTGTTCTGCGGCCCGCTGCTGCACCGCCTCGGCCACGCCTTCATCCCCGGCCTGGGCGGCTGCGACATCGGCGGCCGCCCGGTCGACTTCCACTTCGAGGTGCTCCGCCAGTTCGGCGCCACCATCGAGAAGCACCCGCAGGGCACCTACCTGGTCGCCACGCAGCGGCTGCGCGGCACCCGGATCGAGCTTCCGTACCCGTCGGTCGGGGCCACCGAGCAGGTGCTGCTCACCGCCGTCCTCGCCGAGGGCGTCACCGAGCTGCGCAACGCGGCCATCGAGCCGGAGATCGTCGACCTGATCTGCGTCCTGCAGAAGATGGGCGCGATCATCTCCATGGGCACCGACCGGACCATCCTGATCACCGGCGTCGACGAGCTGGGCGGCTACACCCACCGCGCGCTGCCGGACCGCCTGGAATCCGCCTCCTGGGCCTGCGCGGCCCTGGCCACCAAGGGCGACATCTACGTCCGCGGCGCCCGCCAGCTGGAGATGATGACCTTCCTCAACACCTTCCGGAAGGTCGGCGGCGCCTTCGAGGTGGACGACGAGGGCATCCGGTTCTGGCACCCGGGCGGCGAGCTCAAGGCGATCGCGCTGGAGACCGACGTCCACCCCGGCTTCCAGACCGACTGGCAGCAGCCGCTGGTGGTCGCGCTGACCCAGGCGACCGGCCTGTCCATCGTGCACGAGACGGTGTACGAGTCGCGGCTCGGCTTCACCGGCGCGCTGAACCAGATGGGTGCGCACATCCAGCTCTACCGCGAGTGCCTCGGCGCCACCCCGTGCCGCTTCGGCGCCCGCAACTTCCTGCACTCCGCCGTCGTCTCCGGCCCGTCCAAGCTGATCGGCTCCGAGCTGGTCATCCCGGACCTGCGCGGCGGCTTCTCGTACCTGATCGCGGCGCTGGCGGCCGAGGGCACCTCGACCGTGCACGGCATCGACCTGATCAACCGCGGCTACGAGAACTTCATGGAGAAGCTGCGGGACCTCGGCGCCCACGTCGAGCTGCCCACCGAGCAGCTGGTCGACGCCTGACCGGCACCCGGTCCACGGCGAGAGGCCGGGCCCCCGGAAGGGGAGCCCGGCCTCTCGGCGTTCAAGGGGTTGCTCAGGCGCCCTTGGCGGCTTCCTTGAGCTTGGAGCCCGCGCTCACCTTGGCGCTGTAGCCGGCGGCGATCTGGATCGGCTCGCCGGTCTGCGGGTTGCGGGCGGTGCGGGCAGCGCGGTGGGTGCGCTCGAAGGTCAGGAAACCGGGGATGGTGACCTTCTCGTCGCCCTTGGCGACGACCTCGCCGACGATCTCGGCGAAGGCGGCCAGAACGGCGTCGGCGTCCTTGCGGGTCACCTCGGCGCGCTCGGACAGCGCGGCCACCAGCTCACTGCGGTTCATGTGTACTCCTGTGGTCTGTTCGCTTGCGGTGTGCGGGGGCCCATCGGTGCTCCCACCGGGGGGCACCCGGATGGGCCGCAGGTCCGCACACTGTGCTCATGCAAGGCAATGCGTGGTCGCAGGCCGGGTCCGTACCCGATGCCGCGCGCCGGAGCCTTCGAAGGCCCGCCCGCCCGCCTGGATACGAATCCTGCCCCGACCGGCCCCGAGAAAGCCAATCGGGCCCCGACCGAGCCACCCGAACATCGCCCGCCCGTTGGAGGTGTGACGCTCCGTCGGCTCCGGCGGACCGGGCGCGGACGGCGGTCGGGACGACTCGCCGGAAGACCAGGGGGACGTTCCGTACTTGTCGGACACGCCTGCCCCGTGCAGGGCTACCGTACGCCCTAGGACTGACAAGCCCAAACACGCCCCTCGCCCTTGTGTCGCAAGGGTTCGGGGCGGGCCTGGGTGGGTATGCGCGCTATTCGGACATTTGGTCGATCCGCGACACGGGCCGCGGGGCCCCCGTCAGAGCTTGACGGCGGGGAAGGAGGCGGTGTCGAGCGTGCCGACGATGCCCGGGGTCGGACGGGCCGCCGCGGGGGCCTCCTGAGCACCCGCCAGCGCGGCCTCGCGGACGGCGGAGGCCACCGTCTTGGCGACGTCCTTGTGGAAGACGCTGGGGATGATGTAGTTCGCGTTCAGCTCGTCGTCGGCGACGGTGGTGGCCAGCGCCCGGGCGGCGGCGATCATCATCTCGGTGTTGACCGTCCGGCTCTGGGCATCCAGCAGGCCGCGGAAGACGCCCGGGAAGACCAGCACGTTGTTGATCTGGTTCGGGAAGTCGCTGCGGCCGGTGGCGACCACCGCGGCGGTCTGCCGGGCCACCGCCGGGTCGACCTCCGGGTCCGGGTTGGCCAGCGCGAAGACGATCGCACCCTCCGCCATGGTGGCGATGTCGTCGCCGTCCAGCACGTTCGGGGCCGAGACGCCGATGAAGACGTCGGCGCCCGCCACGGCTTCCTTGAGGCTGCCGGTGCGGCCCGAGCGGTTGGTGTGGTCGGCGATCCAGCGCAGGTTCTCGTTGAGGTCGTCGCGGCCCTGGTGGACCACGCCGCGCACGTCCGCGACGGTGGCGTGCTCGACGCCGGCCGCCAGCAGCAGCTTGAGGATCGCGGTACCGGCGGCGCCCGCACCCGACATGACGACCCGGATGTCGCCGATCCGCTTGCCGACCACCTTGAGCGCGTTGGTGAGCGCCGCCAGCACCACGATCGCGGTGCCGTGCTGGTCGTCGTGGAAGACCGGGATGTCCAGCGCCTCGCGCAGCCGCGCCTCGATCTCGAAGCAGCGCGGCGCGGAGATGTCCTCCAGGTTGATGCCGGCGAAGCCCGGGGCGATCGCCTTGACGATGGCCACGATCTCGTCGGTGTCCTGGGTGTCCAGGCAGATCGGCCAGGCGTCGATGCCCGCGAAGCGCTTGAACAGGGCCGCCTTGCCCTCCATCACCGGCAGCGCGGCGGCCGGGCCGATGTTCCCCAGGCCGAGCACCGCGGAGCCGTCGGTGACCACGGCGACGCTGTTGCGCTTGATGGTGAGGCGGCGGGCGTCCTCGGGGTTCTCGGCGATCGCCATGCAGACCCGGGCGACACCCGGGGTGTAGATCATGCTGAGGTCGTCACGGTTGCGGATCGGCAGCTTCGAGGACATCTCGATCTTGCCGCCGAGGTGCATCAGGAAGGTGCGGTCGGAGACCTTGCCGATCGCCACGCCGTCGATGGTGCGGAGCTTCTCGACGATCTCCTCGCCGTGGGCGACGGACGAGGCCGCGACCGTCACGTCGATCCGCAGCGCCTCCAGGCCGGAGGCGGTGACGTCGAGGCCGGTGACCGAACCGCCCGAGGACTCGACCGCCGTGGTGATCGCACTGACGGCGTTGCCCCGGGCCGGGACCTCGAGCCGCACCGTGATCGAGTTGGAGACACTGGGCACCGTCGCCATCGACGCTTCCTTCTTCCGTCCATCGGCAGGCTCAACATTTTGTTGAAGGCATCGCCTGCGCATGCTAGACCTCGATCGTCGCACCTTCCAAGCGATAGCCAGAAATAACGTTCATTGAGTGTGCGGATCCGACAACTTCTTGCCTCTCCGGGCCGATGCGTTACATTGGACGGGACACCGGCTCGATCCAAGCCCCCGGGCCCAACCTTCGTCCCTTCGAGGGACCACTTGCCGCGAGGCGAGCATGGCGGGTCGGTGTCATCAAACGTCTGAAGGCCCCTCACCGGCGGTGAGGGGCCTTCGCCGTCCCGGCGGACCGACCGTCAGCCGTGCAGCAGCGCGGGCACCCCGGCCGCGTCCGGCAGGTCGTCGGGGCCGGACAGCACGGTCAGCCGCTGCGTCGCCCGGGTCAGCGCCACGTACAGCACCCGCAGGCCGGCCTCCGACTCACCGGCGATCCCGGTCGGGTCGGCCACCACGGTCGCGTCGTACTCCAGGCCCTTGGCCTCCAGGCTGCCCAGTGCCACCGCGCGCTCGCCCAGGCCCTCGATCCAGCCGGCCGCCTCGGCCCGGCGGTCCATCGGCACGACGATCGCCACGGTGCCGTCCACCTCCGCCAGCAGCCGCTCCAGCTCGGCCCGGGCCGCCGCGCCGAAGGCCTCCGGCGACGGGTCGGTGACGGCGGCGAACCGCGGCTCCACGCCGACGTGGCGCACCGCGCTCGGCGACGGCGTGCCCGGCGCGGCCAGCGCCAGCACCTTCGCCGCCACCTCGGCGATCTCGGCCGGGTTCCGGTAGTTCACGGTCAGCGTGTAGCGGCGGCGGGGCTTGCCGGACAGCACCTCGTCCAGCGCGGCCTGCGCCTCCTGGGGGAACGGCCAGGAGGACTGCGCCGGGTCGCCGACGATGGTCCAGGTGGCCATCCGGGCCCGGCGGCCGATCATCCGCCACTGCATCGGCGTGAGGTCCTGCGCCTCGTCGACGATCACGTGGGCGTACTCGGTGCGCTCCACCGGCACGCGCTCACGCTGTCTGGAGCTGCGATCGGCGAAGGTGGTGACCTCCTCCAGGCCGCTCAGCAGGTCCACCGCGTCCACCTCGCGGACCTTCGGCCGGGCCGCCTCGCCGAGCAGCACCTGGAGCTCGTCCACCAGCGCCACGTCGTGCGCCGAGAGCGCGCCCTCGCCGCGGCCGTCCAGCTGCCGCCAGGACGCGGCCAGCACCTTCGCCTCCTCCGGTGTGACGGCGCGGCGGGCGATCCGGTTGACGTGGCGGCTCTGCTTCAGCGTGGCGAGCACCCCGCGCGGGGTCAGGGCGGGCCACCAGGCGTCCAGGAAGTCCAGGAACGACGCCTCGTCCGAGACGTACTCGTCGAACGCCTCCTTCTCCTCCTGGCGCTGCTCGCGGGCGTAGTGGTCGGCGGGCTTGGGCAGGTGGCGGGTGGCCTCCTGCCAGAGCGCGTCCAGCAGGAGCCGGCGGGCCCGCGGGCGCAGCAGGTTCAGCGGGGTGCCGCCGGAGCCGATCACGTGGCCGCGCACGGCCTTCAGCCGGCCCGCGTCCAGCCGCAGCACCTCGCCGCGGGCGACCACCTTGAGCTCCTGCGGGGCGCGCAGCTCCAGCGCGCCCCGGGCGGCCCGGCGGAGCAGCTGCACCATCCGGGCCGAACCCTTGATCCGGGCCGCCTCCGGGGTGTCGTAGGTGCCCGCCTCGATGCCGTCCACCAGCGAGCCGACCGCGCGGATGGCGACCTGGCCCTCCTCGCCGAGCGCGGGCAGCACACCCTCGGTGTAGGAGACCAGCAGCGGGGTCGGGGAGACCACCAGGATGCCCCCGGCGTAGCGGCGCCGGTCCTGGTAGAGCAGGAAGGCGGCGCGGTGCAGGGCGACGGCGGTCTTGCCGGTGCCGGGGCCGCCGGTGACCAGGGTGGCGCCGGCGGCGGCGGCGCGGATCACCTCGTCCTGCTCCCGCTGGATGGACGAGACGATGTCGCGCATCGAGTGGCTGCGGGCCCGGCCGAGCGAGGCCATCAGCGCGCCGTCGCCGACCACCGCCAGCTCGCGGCCGTCGAGGGTGGGGGTGAGGTCGGGACGGAGCAGGTCGTCCTCCACGCCGATCACCTTGCGCCCCTTGGAGCGGATCACCCGGCGGCGGATGACCCGGCCCGGCTCCACCGGGGTGGAGCGGTAGAACGGCGCCGCCGCGGGCGCCCGCCAGTCGATCACCAGCGGGCCGTACTCCGCGTCCAGCACCCCGAGCCGGCCGATGTGCAGGGTCTCGGCGACGGCCGGGTCGGCCGGGTCGAGCGGGGTGTTGGAGGGGATCCCGTGCTCCTCCGGGGCGTCGGCCTGCTGGAGGTCGATCCGGCCGAACAGGAAGTCCTCGAACTCGTTGTTGAGCCGCTGGAGGTGCGCCCCGGCCCGGTAGACCTGGGCGTCGCGTTCGGCGAGCGCGCCGGGAGTGCCGACGTGCACGCGCTTGGCGGCGTCCTCCAGGATGTACTCGGCCTCGGCGAGCTTCTCCTCCAGGCGGCGGTACACCGTGTCGAGGTGGCGCTGCTCGCCGGCGATCTCGCGCTCGCGGACGGTCTCGGAATCGGTGGCGGCGGTGGTGTCCGTGTTGCTCTGCATGGCCTCGGTGGTTGAAGCGGGAGTCCGGCTCTGGGAAACGAGCGGACGGAAGATCCTACGCCGCCACCCCCGCGGCGCGCCGCACCGGGAGCCGGGAAACGCGAAGGCCGCCCCCCGCGGTGCGGTGGACGGCCTTCACTGTGAAACATGGGGTGGTGGAGATGCCGGGAATCGAACCCGGGTCCAGTGGAGTGGATTCAGGACTTCTCCGAGCGCAGTCCGCTGTGAGTTTCTCGGCCCTGGCGGTCACGCGGACAAGCCGCCAACAGGCCCAGCTGCTGTTTGATTTCCCATCCACCCCCGCAGCCCGGGCGGACGGTTGAGTTCCCTAGATTATGCCAGGGTCCGGGTCGGGAACTCCCCGGTCTGACACCCAAGCGCTATCGGTGCTTATTAGGCAGCGAGAGCGAACTGCTGGGAATCGCTCTTAGAGTTGGCGATTATTTGTTTGCGACAGATGGTTAACGAGATCATTGCCGCGTTCCTCGGCTCGCTTCTCCTGTTTCGACGTCCCCTGTCGAAACCGATCATCCCCATGTTTTGTTGAGAAACAGCTCGGACGGTGGCCGTCCGTGTTGCTGGCGCCATAGTACGCGAGGCGGCCAGCGGGGGTCCAGCGGATTAACTCCGCGCCGCGCGGGTGTCAGCGCTGGCGCCGCCGGGCCGCCGCGACGGCCCGCGCCGTCTCGCGGGTGTCCTGCTTCTCGCGCAGCGTCTGGCGCTTGTCGTACAGCTTCTTGCCGACGGCGAGCGCGAGTTCGAGCTTCACGCGGCCGTCCTTGAAGTACAGCGAGAGCGGGATCAGCGTGTGGCCGGCGTCCCGGACCTTGGTCTCGATCTTGCGGATCTCCAGCTTGTGCAGCAGCAGCTTGCGCTTGCGCCGCGCCGCGTGGTTGGTCCACGTCCCCTGGGTGTACTCGGGGATGAAGACGTTGTCGATCCACGCCTCGTGGTTCTGGATGTAGGCGTAGCCGTCGACCAGGTTGGCCCGCCCCTCCCGCAGCGACTTGACCTCGGTGCCGGTGAGCACGAGACCGCACTCGTAGGTGTCGAGGATGGTGTACTCGTGCCGCGCCTTCTTGTTCTGCGCGATCAGCTTGTGTCCGGTTTCCTTTGCCATAACACGGGCATTCTCGCACCTCCGCCGGGGTCGGGGCAGCCCCTTTAGGTGCGCGTCCCCAGCCCGGCGAGCACCCGCAGCGCGAGCGCCCCGGCGTCCTCGGTGCCGGCCGCGGGCACGTCCGGGGTCAGGCCGCCGCCCTCCGGGGACCGGCCGGACGGCGTGAAGTAGCGGCCGACGGTCAGCTCCAGCACCGCACCGTCGGCGAGCCGGCTGGGCTGCTGGACGGTGCCCTTGCCGAAGGTCCGGGCGCCCACCACGACGGCCCGGCTGCGGTCCTGGAGGGCGCCGGTGAGCAGTTCGGCCGCGCTCATGGTGCCGCCGTCCACCAGCACCACCAGCGGGGTCCGCTGGTCGCCGCCGGGCGGGGCGGTCAGCTCCCGGGTCCCGCCGCGTTCCTGGTAGGAGCCGATCGGACCGCCGTCCAGGAAGGCCGCGGCGGTGCCGGCGGCCTCCTCGACCAGCCCGCCGGAGTTCCCGCGCAGGTCGAGCACCACGCCGGAGTGCGGGCCGCGCAGGGCGGCGCGCACCTGTTCGGCCACGCCGCTGGTGAAGGCCCGCACCGCGATCCGGACGACGCCGCGGTCCAGCCGCTCGACCGCGACCTGCTGGCTGTCCAGCAGCGCCCGGCGCAGCCGGACCTCGCGGACCTCCCCCTCGTCGCGCCGGACGGCCAGCACGACCTCCGAACCGACCTGGCGCTCGCCCTCGCGCCCGCGCAGCCGGGCCACCACCTCGGTGACCGGCAGGCGGTCGGCCTCGTCCGGCCCGATCCGCAGCAACCGGTCGCCCGCCGCGATCCCGGCCTCGGCCGCCGGGCCGCCCGGCTGCACCTGCGAGACGGCGGTCACGCCGTCCTGGCCGCGGCCGACCGAGAGCCCCACGCCCAGGTAGCGGCCGTCCAGGCCCTGGCTGAACTCGGCGTACTCCTGGGCGCTGTAGTAGGCCCCCCAGCGGTCGCCGTTGGCGCCGATCAGGTGCTCGGCCTGCTGCTCGGAGAGTGCGGCGCCGGCCGGGTCCTGGCCCGCCGCGAGGGTGGCGACGGCCGCCGGAGCGGCGTCGGCGGACACCCGCCGCCCGGGCGTGCCCGGGTCACCCCAGGCGCCGGCCGCGGCGCCGGCCAGCAGCACGGCGCCGAACACCAGGCTGAGGGTGGCCGCCTGACGTGCCCTGCGCGGAGTTTCTGGCATGGCATCGGAGTGTAGGCGCAGCGCGCGGCACGGCGGGCCGGAACGGGTGACGGCGGAACGCCGACGGCCCCGTACGGCGCAGTGCCGTACGGGGCCGTCGGGAGCCGGGGGGTCAGACCTTGAGGTACTTGCGGAGGGTGAAGAAGGCCGCGATGCCGGCCATTCCCATACCGACCACCACCAGCAGCGGTATCACCGCCAGCACCGAACCGAGCCCGATGAAGTGGATGAACTGCACCCGGTCGGCCAGCCAGTTGTGGACGAAGAAGTGCCCGCCGAGCAGCAGTCCGGAGGCCATGACCGCGCCGAGCAGCGCGGCGAACGCGGCCTCGGCGATGAACGGCATCTGGACGTAGAAGTTGGAGGCGCCGACCAGACGCATGATGCCGGTCTCGCGCCGGCGGCTGTACGCCGACACCCGGACGGTGTTGACGATCAGCAGCAGGGCCACGAAGAGCATCAGCACCATGATCACGAACGCCGCGGTCTGCAGGCCGTTCAGCAGGCCGAAGAGGTTCTCCAGGATCTTCCGCTGGTCCTCCACCGACTTCACGCCGGGCTTGCCGGCGAAGGCGCTCTGGATGACGTCGTACTTGGTGGGGTCCTTGAGCTTCACCCGCCAGGACTGCGGGATGGCCTCCGGGCCGAGGACGGAGATGAGCGGGTTCTCCGGGTTCATCTCCTTCCAGTGCTTGTACGCCTCCGTCGAGTTCTCGAAGGTCGACGACTGGACCACCGAATCCATCTTGTCCAGCTGGGACTTGATGTCGGCGATCTGCTGGTCGGTCGCCGCGCCCGCCTGGCACTGCGGCGAGTTGCGGGCGTCCGACTTCGTGCAGAAGTAGATGCTCACCTCGACCTTGTCGTACCAGTACCCCTTCATGGAGTTCACCTGGTCGCGGACCAGGAGGGAGGCACCGGCGAGGGCGAGGGAGAGCGCGACGCTGACGACGACCGCGATGGTCATCGTCAGGTTGCGGCGGAGACCCACACCGATCTCCGACAGGACGAACTGGGCGCGCATGCGTTCAACAACTCCAGGGTCGGTACTGCTGGTCTGGCGAGACGGCCGGCGGCCTACGGGATCAGTGCTGGTACCCGTAGACGCCGCGGGCCTGGTCGCGGACCAGCAGCCCCTTGTCGAGCTCGATGACGCGCTTGCGCATCTGGTCGACGATGGCCTGGTCGTGCGTGGCCATCAGCACCGTGGTCCCGGTGCGGTTGATGCGGTCGAGCAGCTTCATGATGCCGACCGAGTTCTGCGGGTCGAGGTTGCCGGTGGGCTCGTCCGCGATCAGCAGCATCGGGCGGTTCACGAACGCCCGGGCGATCGCGACGCGCTGCTGCTCACCACCGGAGAGCTCGCCGGGCATGCGGTCCTCCTTGCCGCCGAGGCCGACCAGGTCGAGCACCTCGGGCACCACCTTGTTGATGGCGCTCTTGGGCTTGCCGATCACCTCGAGGGCGAAGGCCACGTTCTGCGCGACCGTCTTGTTGGGCAGCAGGCGGAAGTCCTGGAAGACGGTGCCCAGCTGGCGGCGCATGTGCGGCACCTTCCAGTTGGACAGCTTGCCCAGGTCCTTGCCCAGCACGTGCACCTCGCCGGTGCTGGGGCGCTCCTCGCGCAGGCACAGGCGGAGGAAGGTGGACTTGCCCGAGCCGGACGAGCCGACCAGGAAGACGAACTCACCCTTCTCGATCTCCAGCGAGACGTTGTCCAGGGCGGGACGGTTCTGCTTGGGATAGGTCTTGGAGACGTTGTCGAATCTGATCACGGCTGCATCACGGGGGCCATCCTAGGCGGCGCCAGTCCTCGGTCGATCCACCCCAGGGCCGCCCGGCCCGGGGACGGGCGGAGGGAGCGGAAGGGCCGCTCCCGGCTTGGGACCATACGCGAAGCTGCACCGGGCTCGCAGGGCCCGCCCGCGACATTTGGCGAAACCTGGGGGACAATGCCCCGATATGCCCGGAAAATTAGGAGGCATCTCACAGCGCGGGGGCCGGAACGCCCGGAACCTGGCAGAGTGGAGGTGGTGGCCGTGATCGGCCGCTCCCCCGCACAGGGCACGAGAAGGAACCAAAGCCCCGTCCGGTGCGTTGGCTCAGCAGCAAGGAGGAGATCGCATGACTTGCGACCATCTGGTGTGCGCCAACTGCAACGGCCGCGTGAGCGAGGGCCGGTGCCCGGTGTGCCGCGCCAACCGGGCACGACTGCAGGAGCAGCACGGGCCGTTCGCCGCGCTCTCGCCCGCGATGCTGCTGGCCCTGCTGGCCGGACTGCTCGCGGTCGCGCTGATCGCCCGGCAGGCGCTGGCCTGACGCTCCGGACGTGAAAGGGCCCCCCGACCGGTGTCGGGGGGCCCTTTCGTGCGTCGACCGCTACGCGGCGGTCTCGCGCTGCTTGCGCCAGCGGATGCCGGCCTCGATGAAGCCGTCGATGTCCCCGTCCAGCACGGCCTGCGGGTTGCCGACCTCGAACTCGGTGCGGACGTCCTTGACCATCTGGTACGGGTGGAGCACGTAGGAGCGCATCTGGTTGCCCCAGGAGCTGCCGCTGTCCTTGAGCGCGTCCATCGCCGCCTTCTCCTCCTGGCGGCGCCGCTCCAGCAGCTTGGCCTGGAGGACGTTCATCGCGGACGCCTTGTTCTGGATCTGCGAGCGCTCGTTCTGGCAGGAGACCACGATCCCGGTCGGGATGTGCGTGATGCGCACCGCCGAGTCGGTCGTGTTGACGCCCTGGCCGCCGGGGCCGGAGGCGCGGTAGACGTCGATGCGCAGCTCCGACTCGTCGATGTCGACGTGGTCGGACTGCTCGACGACCGGGAGGACCTCGACACCGGCGAACGAGGTCTGCCGGCGGCCCTGGTTGTCGAACGGCGAGATGCGGACCAGGCGGTGCGTGCCCTGCTCGACCGAGAGCGTGCCGTAGGCGTACGGGGCCTTGACGGTGAAGGTCGCGGACTTGATGCCGGCCTCCTCCGCGTACGAGGTGTCGTACACCTCGGTCGGGTACCCGTGCCGCTCGGCCCAGCGCAGGTACATGCGCATCAGCTGCTCGGCGAAGTCGGCGGCGTCCACGCCACCGGCCTCGGCGCGGATGTTGATCAGCGCCTCGCGGGCGTCGTACTCGCCGGAGAGGAGGGTGCGGACCTCCAGCTCCTCGACCGCCTTCTTGACGGCCTCCAGCTCGTTCTCGGCCTCGACGCGGGTGTCCGCGTCGTCCTCGGCCTCGGCGAGCTCGAACAGGACGCCGAGGTCCTCGATGCGGCCGCGCAGGGTCTCGACCCGGCGCAGCTCGCCCTGGAGGAAGGAGAGCCGGCTGGTCACCTTCTGCGCGTTCGCGACGTCGTCCCACAGGTCGGGGGCGGCTGCCTCCTCCTCCAGGCGTGCGATGTCGGCCCGGATCTTGTCCAGGTCGAGGACGGCCTCGATCGACCCCATGGTCGTTTCGAGGTTCTTGAGCTCTTCGGAAGGATCGACGGCTGCCACGCCCCCCAGGGTAATGGTTCCGGGGGTGGTCATGACGACACCGGGGTCCTCCGGCCCGCTACGGGGCCCGCGGGGCGGTGGAGTGGACCGCGGGACGGGCCGGGCGGCCGGCGTCGGGGTCCGTCGCGGCGAAGGCCGTCCAGGCCGCCGCGGCACCGGCCAGCAGCAGGACGACGGCCACCAGCACGGCCAGCACCCGACGGCGGCGCAGCAGCGCCTGGCGGTCCCGCCGGTGGGCGGCGCCGGGGGCGGTGCGCTGGGCGCGGGACTCCGCCGCGTAGGAGGCCAGCTCCTGCGCGGAGGGGCGGCGCAGGCTGGTGTGGGTGTCGCGGGTGGAGTCGGGCGCGGCTCCGGGCACCAGCGGGACGGCCGGGCCGCGGCGGCGCTTGTGGGTGCCGGGGCCGGCGTCCACCTCGGCGTAGACCGCCTCGCCGGGGGTCAGCGCCTCCTCGGCCGGGGCGCGGCCCTGCTGCGGGATCGCCAGCGCCGGCAGCCCGGCCAGCGCGGGCAGCTGCTCGCGCAGCCGGTCCGCCAGCTCGGCGGCCCGCAGCCGGGAGGCCGGGGCCTTGGCCAGGCACTCGGCGATGATCCGCCAGAGTCCGTCGGGCAGGCCGGGCACCGGCGGCACCTGCTCGGTGACGTGGCGGCGCAGCACCGCGCCGGTGTGGCCGCCGCCGAACGGGGTGAAGCCGGCCAGCAGCTCGTACAGGACGGTGGCGAGGGCGTAGATGTCGACGGCCGCGCGCGGCTCCAGACCCTCGATGATCTCGGGCGCGAGGTAGTCGGGGGTGCCGATGATCCGGGTGGCCCTGGTCCGGCGCGGGGCGTCGACCAGCCGGGCCACGCCGAAGTCGGTCAGCTTGGCGCGCGGGGCGCCCCCGGGGCCGGGGACGGCGGCGAGGTCGAGCAGGACGTTCTCGGGCTTGACGTCGCGGTGGACGATGCCGGCGGCGTGCGCGGCGGCCAGGCCGTCGGCGACGTCCGCGATGATCGAGACGGCGGTCTGCGGGGCGAGCGCGCCGTCGCGCTCCAGCCGGGAGCGCAGGTCGGTGCCCTGGACCAGCTCCATGACGAGGGCGAGGTCGCTGCCGTCGACGACCATGTCGCGCACGCCGACCACCCGGGGGTGGTCGAGGCTGGTCAGCGCGGCGCGCTCCTGGACGAAGCGGCCGACCAGCACCTGGTCGGCGGCGAGGTCCTCGCGCAGCAGCTTGACCGCCACCGGGCCGTCCGGCCCCTCGCCGAGCCAGACCGTCCCGGCCGAGCCGCGGCCGATCACCTGGTGGACGGTGTAACGGCTGCCGATCTTGCGTGCCAATGCTGCTCCGTGGGCGGCGGGAGCGCACCGGGTGGGTCCGGGGCGCTCGGTGGGGCGGGACAACAGCGACCAACCTACGCGCCCAGGACCCCTCCACGGGCCGCCTGAGGCCGCTCGGCGGGTCCCGGCGGGCAGGATTTCCTGTGAATTGTCGACAAAGCGTCAAAGTTGCCGCCGCGCAGGGCAGCCGGGGCGGCGGTGCCCGGCCCGGCGGCACCCGCGGTCAGGTCTTCGCGCTCCCGAAGAGGTCGCTCACCCAGTCGCTCGCGGTGTGGAACCAGCTCTGCACGGTGGCCCAGTACTCCGGCAGCGGGGTGAAGTTCCACAGCGCCACCGCCGCCACGGCCAGCACCAGCAGCACCATCAGGCAGCCCTTGAGGCAGCCGAGGCCCGGGATGTACATCCGGTTGCGGCTGCGCGGGCGCGGCTCGCGGGCCGGCCTGGGCTCCCGGCGGGCGGGCTCCGGCGGTGCCTCCCTGCGCTGCGGGGCCTCGCGGTACTGCGGCGCGGGCGGCTCGGCCCGGCGCGGCACGGCGGGCGGGGCCGCCTGCGGCGGCGGGGCCTGGTAGCCGCCGGCCGGCTGCTGCGCCGGACGGCCCTGCGGCTGCCCGTACCCGGGCGGCGGAGCCTGCTGGTAGCCGGGCGACGGCGGCCGGTTGTAGCCGCCGGGCGGCTGCGGGCGGCCGCCGGACGGCGCGTGGCCGCCCTGCCCGGCCTGGTAGGGCGGCGGGGCCACCGGCGGGCGCTGGGCGTACCCCGGCGGCGGCGCCTGCTGGTAGCCGCGCGGCGGAGGCTGCGGCGGCCGGTACCCGGGCGGGCCGGCCTGGCCGCCCTGTCCGGCCTGGTAGGGCGGCGGGGCGACCTGGGGGACGTCGAAGTCCGCCGGGTCGAAGTAGCCGATCTCGGTCTGCTGGTTGCGGTCCCGGGCGGCCCTCAGCTGGGTCTGCCAGGGGTGCGGCGCCTCGGCCTGCGGCGGTCCGGGCGGGGTCGGGGGGACCGCCGTCGGCGGCATCACCTGGGTGCGGTCGGCGGCGCCGTACGGGGCCGCCGGCGGCTGGGTGCCCATCACCCGGGTCGCGGCGGCCGGGTCGAACCGCCCGTCCGGCTGCCCGGCCGGCAGCACCTGGGTGCGGTCGTCGGCCCCGGGCGCGCCGAGGGGGCCGGCGCCGTCCGGAGCGCTGCCGGGGACGGCGGCCGGCTGCGGGTCCGGCAGCAGCAGCGCGCCGACCGCGAGGGCGGCGTCCACCGCCGCGGGCGAGGCGTGCACGCCGACGCCGGCCGCCACCACGCGCAGCGCCCGGGCCAGCGAGACCGCGCTCGGGCGCTGGGCCGGGTCCTTGCGCAGGCAGCGCTCGATGACCGTCCAGAGCGGGTCGGGCATGGTGGACGGGCGTTGCGGCTCCTGGGACAGGTGGGCCTGGAGGATCGCCAGCGGGCCGTCGCCCTGGAACGGCTGCCGGCCGGTGACCAGCTCGTACAGCATGATCCCGGCGCCGTAGACGTCCACCGCGGAGGTCTGCGGACGGCCCTCGGCGGACTCCGGCGCGACGTACGCCGGGGTGCCGACGAACTCGTGGGTGCGGGTGATGCCCGGGGAGTCGGCGAGCCGGGCGATGCCGAAGTCGGTCAGCATCGGGTGCATCTGCTCGGTGCCCTCCACCACGGTGGAGGCGAGCAGCACGTTGGCCGGCTTGAGGTCGCGGTGGACGATGCCGTCGGCGTGGCTGGCCGCCAGCGCGTCGGCCACCTGGGCCATCAGCAGGGCTCCGGCGATCGGGCTGAACGGGCCGTTGCCGCGCAGGTAGCGCGCCAGGTCCGGCCCGTCGATCAGGTCCATCACCAGGGCCAGCAGCTCGCCCTCGACGACCAGGTCGCGGACCTTGACGATGTTGGGGTGGGTGAGCCGCAGCAGCAGGGAGCGCTCCCGCAGGAACCGCATCACCACGTCCGGGTCGGCCGCCAGCTCCTCGCGCAGCACCTTGATCGCCACCTGCTGCCCCGGCTCGCTGCCGGGCACCGCGACGTCGCCGCGCACCCGTCCGCGCCAGACGGTGCCGGTGGCCCCCCGTCCGAGGGTCTCCTCAAGCAGATACTTGCTGCCGACTGGCCGCACCTGTCGCACTCCTCGCCGTGCCGGCCGCGGTGCGCTCCTCCGCCGGTGCGGTGAGCCTGCCGGGCCCGTGTTCCGGCCACTCTAACGGTGTCCGTTCACGTTTTTGAGGTGACCGGCGAGGGGCGCGCACGGCTCTCGGGGACATCCCCCGCGGGCTCCCCGGAGGCCGCCGGGCCGGGGCCGGAGGGCGGCGGTTGACCTGACTCCCCGTCGCCCGCAACATGGCGATGATCGCAAGATCGTCAAATCCGGTACCGTGCGCGGACTGTCGGTGACGGATGGCAGGATGACACTCGCCACTCTTGTGGCCCAATGCCGTCACGGCCGCCGACCGGCGCGCCGACCGCCGGCAGGCAGGGCAGCAGGCGTCAGCACCAGGCGTCATCACCAGCAGAAGGGACCGCGGGCGAGATGCAGATCCGGCTGACCGTCCTCCGACCGCGCAGCGGCCCGGCAGCCGCCGGCTCCGCCATCCCCTACGTGGACGTGCTGGTCACCGCGCCCGTGGGCACCGCGCTCGGCTCCGTCGCGGGCGCACTGGCGGGCGCCGTGGGCGTGCGCGGCCCACGGGCCGCCACCCATGTGCACCTCTACGCCGGGGCACACCGGGTGGACGAACACACCCTGCTCGGCCACCCCCCACTGCTCGACGGCGCCGTGCTCAGCCTCAACGAGCCCGACCCGACCGCCGACGACCCCGACGACGGCACGGCGGCCGCCGAGCTGCGCGTGGTCGGCGGCCCCGACGCCGGCGGCGTGCACCGGCTGCACGGCCGGGAGATCCGGGTCGGCCGCTCCGGCGAGGCGGACGTCCCGCTCGACGACCCCGACGTCTCCCGCCTCCACCTCGCCCTCCACCTCGGCGAGGACGGCCGGGTCACCGTCCGCGACCTCGGCTCCACCAACGGCACCACGCTGGACGGCCGGCTCGTCCCGGCCGGCCCGCCGGAGGAGGCCGTCCCGCTCGACGGCACCGCCCTGCTCCGGATCGGCGAGTCCACCCTCCAGGTCACCGCCCCCGACCCCGGGGACGGCTCCGGGGCGCCGGTCCGCGCGGCGCTGCCCGACGGCCACGGCCACCTCCAGCTCGCCCCGCCCCCGCCGGCCCGCCCCGCCCCGCCCGCCGCCGAACCGCCGGCCGCCCCCGAGCCCGCCGCCGGCCGCGGTCGCGGCCTGCTCTCGCTCCGGCTCGGCCGCTCCGCCGCCGAGCCGCCCGAGGAGAGCGCCGAGCGCCACCACGCCGCCGTCCGGCTCCGCCAGACCGCCGCCCAGCGCGAGCGCTTCCCCGACCTCGCCACCCTGCTGCTCAACGCCCTCGGTCCCGGTCCGCGGCTCTGGGAGCGCGGCCCCGGCCACCCCGACGCGCTCACCCTGCGCCTGGGCACCGGCGACCGGCCCGGCGGCCCCGGCACCAGCCCCGGCACCCTGCTGCCGGCCGTCCCGGTCACCCTCGACCTGCAGACCGCCGGCAGCCTCGGCCTGAGCGGCCCGCGCGAGCGCCTCGACGCCCTCACCCGCGCCGTCGTCGCCCAGCTCGCCGCGCTGCACCCGCCGACCGGCCTCAGCCTGGTCGTGGTCGACGCCGACCCGGCCCGCCCGGCCCAGGACCGCGCCGACACCTGGGCCTGGGCGCTCTGGCTGCCGCACCTGCGCCCCACCGACGGCCAGGACTGCCGGCTGCTGATCGGACTCGACGACGAGCAGGCCACCGCCCGGCTCGGCGAGCTCACCGCCCGGCTCCGTGGCCCGGTCGGCCTCGGCGGGCACCCGGCCACCGTGGTCGTGGTCGACGGCCGCCCGGCCACCGAGGAGGCCCGGCAGGCCCTGGACTTGCTGCTGCGCCAGGGCCCGGCGGTCGGGATCTTCCCGATCTGCCTCGCCGAGCAGCCCGAGCTGCTGCCCCGCGGGCTCGGCGCCACCGCCCTGATCACCGGGGAGGTCGGCACCCACCTCTCGCTCGACCGGCCGGTCGCGCGCGGCCGCGAGACCCTGCATGAGATCGCGCTGGACGCCGTCTCGGACGCCTGGGCGGAGCGGCTGGCCCGGGTGCTGGCCCCGCTGCGCGAGGCCGTCCCGGCCGCCCGCGGCCCGCTGCCGGACGCGCTGCGCCTGCTCGACCTGCTCCAGCTCGACACCGTCACCCCGGCCAAGCTGTCCGCCCGCTGGGCGGCCCACGCCGGCGGCATCGGCGCCGCCACCGCCCTGCTCGGCACCACCCGCGACGAGCTCTGCACGCTCGACCTCGCCGACCCCGAGCTCACCCTCCCCTCCCCCGACCCGGGCGGCCCGCACCTGCTGGTGGGCGGTGCGCGCGGCTCCGGCAAGACCGAGCTGCTGCGCACCCTGATCGCCTCGCTGGCCGTCTCCGAGCGGCCCGAACGGCTGGCCGTCACCGTCATCGAGGGCCGCGCGGTGGAGGACGGCCTCGACGGCTGCACCGAGCTGCCGCACGTCACCGGCCATGTGAACGCGGCCGCCGATCCGCGCGCCGCGCTGCTCGCGGCCGAGGCGATCGAGGACGAACTCGCCCTGCGCGAGCGGCTCTTCGACGGCCTGGACTTCGCCTCCTGGCACGCCGCCCGGATCCTCGACGGCGAGCGGGGCCTCGCCGGCGGGGGCCTGGACGCGCAGCGGCCCGCCGTGCCGGTGCCGGCCGTGGTCGGGGCCGCCGGTCCGGTGGCCCAGGTCCCGGCGCAGGCCTCGAAGGGCAGCGCGCCGCGCACCGCGGAGCCCCGCCGGCCCGCCGCCGCGCCGGTGCCGGCCCGGCTGGTCGTCGTGGTGGACGACTACGACGCCCTGCTCTCCCCCACCTCCGCGGCCGGCCGCCCGCTCGCCCGTGCCCTGGCGGCGGTCGCCCGCCGGGGCGGCCCGCTCGGCGTCCACCTCGCGGTCACCACCGGCCGCCCGGAGGAGAGCGCCGGCACCGAGGTCGACGACGCGGCCCTGCTCCGGATCGCCCTGCGCACGGACGACCCGGCCGACTCCGACCTGCTGATCCACCTCGGCGACGCCGCCTCGCTCGCCGAGGACACCCCCGGCCGCGGCTACCTGCGGCTGCCGGACGGCGGCGTGACCGCCTTCCAGACCGCCCGGATCAGCGGCCGCATCCCCCGCACCGCGACGCTGCGGCCCACCGTCGTCGCCATAGAGCCGCTCCAGCTCGGCGCCCCGCCGGCCCGCCGGCCGGTCCGCGAGCTGGGCAACGGGCCGACCGACCTCGCCCTGCTCGCCAGCGCCCTCCAGCGGGCGGCCAAGCACTGACGCCCGGGGTGGCACCACCACCGGCCGGCCCGGGGTGGCACCACCGGCCGGCCGCGCCGCCCGACGAACGTTCGGGCGGCGGGGCGGGCGGCCGGACGGTCAGGAGCAAGTGCGTTCGGGGCTCGACCGGAACGAGGCCGGCCCGCCCTCGTGGGCGTGGTCGGCACGGCCGTTGACCACCGGGACCGACTCCGGCCCCGGGGCGCCGTCGCCCGCGTCCCGTCCTCGGTACCGCACGCCGATACCGCACGCGGGTGCCGACAACGCGGGTACCGACAACGCGGCGGGGCCCGCGTCCGAAGACGCGGGCCCCGCCGGTGGAGCCGACCGCCGTCAGCGCATCGAGCCGGTGCGCAGCAGGGTGCGGATGACGCGCATCGCGACCGAGAGGCTGGACAGCTCGTAGTTGTCCGAACCCCTTATGTCGTCGAGGGTGCTCTTGGCGCGGTTCAGCAGGGTGGCGTTGAGCTCCGCCCAGGCGGTGTACCGCTCCTCGGGGGTGGCGCCCTCGGGGCCGCAGGCCAGGATGTCGGCGGTCAGGGCCGCGTGGGCCGCGAAGAGGTCCTCGCGGATGGCGGCGCGGGCCATCGACGACCAGCGGTCGACCCGGGGCAGCTCGATGATGCGGTCGAGCAGGTGGGTGATCTGGAGGCGGTCGGCGAGGTCGTAGTACAGCTCGGCGACCTCGGCGACGTCCTTGCCGGACCGGTCCGCGACCTCGGTGATGTCCAGGGTCGGGAAGGTCGAGGACAGGCCCGCGATCCGGGTGGCCAGGGCCTCCGGCACGCCGGCCGCGGCCAGCTCGTTGTAGACCGACTCGAACCACGCCAGGTCCTCGCCGCGCAGCGGCTTGGGCAGCGAGCCCCAGACCTGGTTCACCCGGTCGTGGAAGAACTCGATGGTGCCGGCGATGTCGAGCGGCTGGCGGCGGTTGTTGAGCATCCACCGGGTGGCGCGCTCGACGAGCCGGCGCGAGTGCAGGCGCATCTTGGTCTGGGCACGGGCCGGGACCACGTTGTCCAGGGCCTCGATCTCCGACCAGATCTCCTCCAGGCCGAAGACGGCCCGCGCGGCGGTGTGCGTCCGGGCGATCTCCTCGTACGTGGCGCCGGTCTCCTCCTTCAGCCGGAAGGCGAAGGTGCAACCACCGCGGTTGATCGTGTCGTTGACGATCAGCGTGGTGATGATCTCGCGGCGCAGCGCGTGGTGGTCGATCGCGTCGGCGAACTTCGCCCGCAGCGCGCTCGGGAAGTACTCGTGCAGCGCGGTGCGGAAGTACGGGTCGTCGGGCAGCTCGGTGGCGAGCAGCTCGTCGGCCAGGGTGATCTTGGTGTACGCGAGCAGCACGGACAGCTCGGGCTGGGAGAGCCCGCGGCCGTTCTGCTGGCGCTCGCGGATCTGCCGCTCGGCGGGGAGGAACTCCAGGGCCCGGTCGAGCTGGCCGCCCGCCTCCAGGCGGTTGATCATCCGGGAGTGGACGTTGACCATGCTGTGCGCCTGGGCGACGGCGTTGGCCAGTACCACGTTCTGCGCGTAGTTGTTGCGCAGCACGAGGCGGCCGACCTCGTCGGTCATCTCCGCCAGCAGGGCGTTGCGCTGCTTGACCGTCATGTCGCCGTCGGCGACCACCTGGTTGAGCAGGATCTTGATGTTGACCTCGTGGTCCGAGGTGTCCACGCCGGCCGAGTTGTCGATGGCGTCGGTGTTGACCCAGCCGCCGGTGCCCTGCGGGCCGCCGGAGGCCGCGTACTCGATGCGGCCCAGCTGGGTGCAGCCGAGGTTGCCGCCCTCGCCGATGACCCGGGCCCGCACCTGCTCGCCGTTGACGCGGATGGCGTCGTTGGCCTTGTCGCCGACCTCGGCGTTGGTCTCGGCCGCGGCCTTGACGTAGGTGCCGATGCCGCCGTTCCAGAACAGGTCGACGGGCGCCTGCAGGATCGCCCTCATCAGCTCGGCCGGGGTGAGGCGGGCGTCCTCGATGCCCAGCGCGGCCCGGACCTGCGGGCTGAGCTGGATCGACTTGGCGCTGCGCGGGAAGACGCCGCCGCCCGCGGAGATCAGCGACTTGTCGTAGTCGTCCCAGGAGCTGCGCGGCAGCTCGAAGAGCCGGCGGCGCTCGGCGTAGGAGACGGCCGCGTCCGGGTTCGGGTCGAGGAAGATGTGCCGGTGGTCGAAGGCCGCGACCAGGCGGATGTGCTCGCTGAGCAGCATGCCGTTGCCGAACACGTCACCGGACATGTCGCCGATGCCGACCACCGTGAAGTCCTCGGTCTGGGTGTCGACGCCCAGCTCGCGGAAGTTGCGCTTGACCGACTCCCACGCACCGCGGGCGGTGATGCCCATGCCCTTGTGGTCGTAGCCGGCCGAGCCGCCGGAGGCGAACGCGTCGCCCAGCCAGAAGCCGTACGACTCGGCGACACCGTTGGCGATGTCGGAGAAGGTCGCGGTGCCCTTGTCGGCGGCGACGACCAGGTAGGTGTCGTCCTCGTCGTGGCGGACCACGTCGGCCGGGTGGACGACCTCTCCGCCGACCAGGTTGTCGGTGATGTCGAGCAGCGCGGAGATGAAGGTCTTGTAGGACGCGATGCCCTCGGCCAGCCAGGCGTCGCGGTCCACCGACGGGTCCGGCAGCTGCTTGGCGACGAAGCCGCCCTTGGCGCCGACCGGCACGATGACGGTGTTCTTCACCATCTGCGCCTTGACCAGGCCGAGGATCTCGGTGCGGAAGTCCTCGCGCCGGTCGGACCAGCGCAGACCGCCGCGCGCGACCTTGCCGAAGCGCAGGTGCACGCCCTCGACCTGCGGCGAGTAGACCCAGATCTCGAACGCCGGGCGCGGGGCCGGCAGGTCCGGGATGGCCTTCGGGTCGAACTTCATGGACACGTAGGAGTGCCACTCGCCGGAGTCACCCGTGTGCTGGAAGAAGTTGGTGCGCAGGGTGGCCTTGATGAGGTGCAGGAAGGAGCGCAGGATGCGGTCCTCGTCCAGCGAGACGACCTCGTCCAGCGCGCCGGCCAGCTCCTCGAGGATGCCCTCGGTCAGCTCGGCGGCGCCCTGCTGGTGGCTGGGGCTCAGCCGGGCCTCGAACAGGTTGACCAGCAGGCGGGTGGTGTGGGTGTTGTTGCGGAGCGCGTCCTCCATGTAGTCCTGGGAGAACGTGGAGCCCGCCTGGCGCAGGTACTTGGCGTACGCGCGCAGCATCATCGCCTGGCGCCAGGTCAGCCCGGCGGTCAGGACCAGCTCGTTGAAGCCGTCGTTCTCGGCCTTGCCGGTCCAGGTGGCGGCGAAGGTCTCCTGGAAACGCTCGCGCGCCTCGTCGGTGAGCTCGGTGGCCTCGCGCAGCTTCAGGCCGAAGTCGTAGACCCAGGCGGTGGTGCCGTCCGCGCGGGTCAGCGCGTACGGGTGCTCGTCGAGCACCTCGACGCCCAGGCGCTGCAGGACCGGCAGGACCTCGGTGAGCGAGATCGGGCCGCCGACCCGGTAGATCTTGAAGCGGCGCTCGTCGTCGCCGGCGCCGACCGGCTGGTACAGGTTGAGCCGGAAGTCGCCCTCGCCGTGCAGCGACTCGATCTGCTTGATGTCCGCCACGGCGGTGCGCGCGGTGAAGTCGGCGCGGTAGCCGTCGGGGAAGGCGTTGCCGTACTTGCGGGACAGCTCGGCGGCCTTCTCCTCGCCCAGCTCCAGGTGCAGCTGGTCGTTGAAGCCGTCCATCCAGAACCGGGCGGCCTCGGCCAGCTTGGCCTCGATCCGCTCGATCTCGGCGTCGGTCAGGTGCGGCAGCTCGCTGCCGGGGGTGACCCGGACGACGAAGTGCAGACGGGTCAGCACCGACTCCGTCGACCAGACCGTGTAGTCGATCGAGGCGCCGTTGAGCTCCTGCATCAGGATGTCCATGAGGCGCAGCCGGATGCGGGTGGTGTAGCGGTCGCGCGGCAGGTAGACCAGCGCGGAGAAGTAGCGGCCGTACTCGTCCTGGCGCAGGAACAGCCGCAGCCGGCGGCGCTCCTGCAGGTAGAGGACGCTGGTGGCGATCTGGAGCAGCTCGTCGGCCGCGGTCTGGAAGATCTCGTCCCGGGGGAAGGTCTCCAGGATCTGCAGCAGGTCGCGGCCGTCGTGGCTCTCGGTGGAGAAGCCGGACTGGGCGATGACGTCCTGGACCTTGCGGCGCACGACCGGGATGCGGCTGACCGACTCGGTGTAGGCGGCGGCCGAGAAGAGGCCCAGGAAGCGGCGCTCGCCGACGACCTCGCCGTTGGCGTCGAACTTCTTCACGCCGACGTAGTCGAGGTAGGCCGGGCGGTGCACGGTGGCACGGCTGTTGGCCTTGGTGAGGACGAGCAGCTTCTTCTCGTGGGCCTTGGCGCGCACCGGCGCGGAGAGCCGGCCGAAGGCCTCGCTGACCGGGTGGTGGTCGTCGTCGTGGCTGAGCGGGTCGGAGCGCAGGATGCCGAGGCCGGTGCCGGCCACGGCCTTCAGGACCTCCTCGCCCTCGTGCTCGACCAGGTCGTACTCGCGGTAGCCGAGGAAGGTGAAGTGGTCGTCGGCGAGCCAGCGCATCAGCTCCCAGGCCTCGCCGACCTCCTGCTCGGGCAGGCCGGCCGGGGGCTGCTCGGCCAGCTCGTCGGCCATGCGCAGCGCGGAGTCGCGCATCTTGCCCCAGTCCTCGACGACCTCGCGGACGTCGCCGAGCACGCGGCGCAGGTTGGCCTCGATCGAGCGGAGGTCCTCGCGGTCCGTCTCGCGGTCGATCTCGATGTGCATCCACGACTCGACGATGGCGTCGGCGGGCCACTCCGCGCCGGCGGCCTTGCTGCGGGCGCAGGCGTCGATGTCCAGGATCTCCAGCAGCTTGCCGGTGATGTCACGGCGGACGACCAGCTGGGGGTGGATCACGATGTGGATCGCACGGTCCTGGCGGGACAGCTCGTTGGTGACCGAGTCGACCAGGAACGGCATGTCGTCGGTGACGACCTCGACCACGGTGTGGCCGCAGGACCAGCCGTTCTCCTCCACCGAGGGGGTGTGCACCCGCACCTCGGCGGTGCCCTGCGGGCGCTTGAGCCCGAGACGGTAGTGCGAGGCGGCCGCGCCGTACACGTCGACCGGGTCGTGGCCGACCAGGTCCTCGGGCGCGGTGTGGAGGTAGTAGTGGTGCAGGTACGCGGTCAGAGCGCCGTTGCTCAGGCCCTCCCCCGGCGCCGCTCCCCCCACCTGGCTGTTCTCAGCGGCTGCTGCTGCCTTCGTGAGCAGTTCGGCCTTGGCTGCGTCCAGCTTGGTCTGCATGACTTCTTGGCTCCTGTCGCGCGCCGTTGCGTGACTCGGTGGTGTGTGGATGTGCACCGCCGGGTCTTCCGCAATCCTGCCGCACCGACCGACTGAAAGACTTCCATGGCACGCATGAAATGCCTCTTCAGCGGGTAGGACGAGACATTCGGCCTGCAGCCACCCGACGACGCCAGCCAGCCTAACCGGAGGAATCCAAGGTGTCAGGGGACAGGGAGGCACAATCCTGCAGGAAGATCCGTCCGTCCTGGACACCGTGTCCAAACCCGCCGGTCATGTTCGCCGTCGGCTTCGCCACCAGCGGCAACGCCCCGCCCCCCGCCGGGCCGGTCACCCCATGTGCGGGTAGCCGTACGAGGTCGGCGGGACGAAGGTCTCCTTGATCGAGCGGGCGGAGGTCCAGCGGAGCAGGTTCTGCGCCGCGCCGGCCTTGTCGTTGGTGCCCGAGGCCCGGCCGCCGCCGAACGGCTGCTGGCCGACCACCGCGCCGGTCGGCTTGTCGTTGATGTAGAAGTTGCCCGCGGTGAACCGCAGTGCCTCCACCGCCTGGGCGATCGCGTACCGGTCCTGGGCGATCACCGACCCGGTCAGCCCGTAGGGCGCCCCGCCGTCGACCCGGCCGAGCACGTCCTCCCAGCGCGAGTCCTCGTAGACGTGCACGGCGAGGATGGGCCCGAAGTACTCGGTCCGGAACATCTCGTTGCGGTGGTCGGAGGAGACCAGCACGGTCGGGCGGACGAACCAGCCGATCGCGTCGTCGTACTGGCCGCCGGCCGCCAGCTCCACCGTCGGGTCGCTCTTCGCGCGGTCGATCGCGTCCCGGTTCTTCTCGAAGGCCCGCCGGTCGATCAGCGCGCCCATAAAGTTCGAGAAGTCGGTGACGTCCCCGACGGCCAGCGCGTCCACCTCGGCCAGGAAGTCGTCCTTGATCCGCTGCCACACGCTGCGCGGCAGGTAGGCACGGGAGAGCGCCGAGCACTTCTGGCCCTGGTACTCGAAGGCGCCGCGGACCAGGGCGGTCCGCAGGATGTCCGGGTCGGCCGAGCGGTGGGCCAGCAGGAAGTCCTTGCCGCCGGTCTCGCCGACGATCCGCGGGTACGTCCGGTAGCCGGCGATGTTGGCGCCGACGGTCTGCCAGAGCGACTGGAAGGTGGCGGTGGAACCGGTGAAGTGCAGCCCGGCCAGGGCCGGGTCGGCGAGCGCCACCGCGGAGAGCTGCAGCCCGTCGCCGGTCACCAGGTTGATCACGCCGGGCGGCAGGCCGGCCGCCTCCAGCAGCCGCATCAGGTGGTGCGCGGCCAGCGTCTGGGTCGGCGCGGGCTTCCAGACCACGGTGTTGCCCATCAGCGCGGGCGCCGTCGGCAGGTTGCCGGCGATGGCGGTGAAGTTGAACGGGGTGATCGCGTAGACGAAGCCCTCCAGCGGGCGGTGGTCCATCCGGTTCCACACCCCCGGCGAGGAGACCGGCTGGTCGGCCAGGATCCGCCGGGCGAAGTCGACGTTGAACCGCCAGAAGTCGATCAGCTCGCAGGCGGCGTCGATCTCGGCCTGCTGCACCGTCTTGGACTGACCGAGCATGGTGGCCGCGTTCAGCGTCTCGCGCCAGGGCCCGGCGAGCAGGTCGGCAGCGCGCAGGAAGACCGCGGCCCGGTCGTCGAAGGAGAGCGAGCGCCACTCCCGCCCGGCCGCCAGCGCCGCGTCCACCGCCGCCCGGGCGTCCTCCCGGGTGGCGTTGCCGAGGACACCGAGCTTGGCCGCGTGGTGGTGCGGCTGGACGACGTCGATCCGCTCGCCGCCGCCGAAGCGCTGCTCGCCGCCGATGGTCATCGGCAGCGGGATCTGCTCGGCCGCCAGCTCGTCCAGCCGGCGCACCAGCCGGGCCCGCTCCGGGCTACCGGGCGCGTAGCCCCGCACCGGCTCGTTGCCCGGGGTCGGGACCTGGGTGACTGCGTCGATGGGCATCGCGGCTCTCGCTCTCCTCGCCGGGGTGGGCTGGCGTCAATCCAGCCTGACGAGGGAAGGGCCGGTTCGCCCGCTCAGACACGCCACCGGTGGACGTGGCCCGCGCCACGTCGACCGGTCCGCGCCGCCGCGGCAAGGGGCCCGGCAGCGGCCCGGCGGGGCGCTGACGGGCTCCCTGCCGGGCCCTGAAGGCTGGGGCCGGGCGCTGCCGGGCGCTCCCGGGCACTACGGCTCAGCCGGCGATCCGCCCCGCCAGCTCGACCGCCTCGGCCAGGCTGTCCACCACCGGCACACCGACCGGCTCCAGCTTCTCCCGGGTGTGCGAGCCGCCGGTGTACAGCACGGCGTGCGCGCCCGCGTGCAGCGCCGCCAGCGCGTCGTCCGCGGCGTCGCCGATCAGCACCGTCCGGGCCGGGTCCACGTGCTCGCCGAGCGCGGCCAGGTGCCGGGTGAGGTGCTCCGCCTTCTGCCCGCCGGACGGGCCGCTGCGCCCGTCGACCCGCAGGAAGTGGCCGGTCAGCCCGAAGCCGTCGACGACCGGCACCAGCTTCTCGTGCTCGTACATCGACAGCAGCGACTGGCTGTGGCCGGCCGCCCGCCAGCCGGCCAGCAGCTCCAGCACTCCGTCGGTCAGCCCGCAGGCCGCGCTCAGCTCCCGGTAGCGCTCGTGGAAGGCGTCGTCCAGGAGCAGCCACTCGGCCTCGGAGGGCAGCCGGCCGAGCAGCCGCTGGTAGAAGCGGGGGATCGGGATCTCGTACTGCTCCCGGTACTCCTGCAAGGTCATCGGCCCGATGCCGATGGTCGCGAACGCGGCGTTGCTCGCTCCGAGCACCGCCTCCATGTCGTGGAAGAGCGTCCCGTTCCAGTCCCAGACGATATGAGTGCGCACGGAGGGAACGGTAACCCCGTCCGTCACCCGACCGGTAGGACGGGGCTCACCCCGCCGCGGGCCGGGGCCGCGGCTCAGGCCAGCAGCGCGGGGATCTCCTGGGTGGCGAACCAGAGCAGCTCGTGGTCCTCGGCGCCGTCCACGGTGAACTGGGCGTCCTGGTCACCCGCGTCCGCCCGGGCGACCGCCTCGACCGCCGCCGCGACGTCCGCGACCACGTCCGGGTCGGAGACGTCCGCGTGCACGGCCGCCGCCTTGGCCAGCGGCACCGGGCCGGCCAGCACCACGCGGCCGAGCGAGGCCTGGTCCTGGTACTCGTCGCCGGGGAACGGCTTCACCGCGGAGTCCGCGACGTCCAGGGCCACCACGACCCGGCGGCGCGGCGCCTGCGGGTCGGTGGCCAGCAGCCGCAGCGAGGACTGGGCGGCCCGGTTGAGCGCCGCGTACTCCAGCTCCTCGATGTCGTCGCTGACGTACCACTCGCGCAGGGCGGGGGTGACGGCGTACGCCGCGGTCTGGTCCAGGGCGCCGCCCGGGTGCGCCGCCGCCAGGCCGGTCAGGGTGGTGGGCACGTACACGCGCATCGGTGGCACTCTCCGGTTCGTCCAGCGGCACAGCTTCCAGCGCCCCAAGAATAAGCCGCACGAGGGCGCTCGTGATCACCGTTCGGCGCATACCCGCGCCGTGCGCGCCGGGCGTGCGACCGTTCGCCGTACGCCGTACGCCGCCGGGGCACGGCCCCGGTCCGGGCCGGGCCGCCCCCGAACCCCGTCAGCGGACGCCGTCCAGGGCGGCCCGGCTGGTGCGCAGCGAGCTCTCCAGCACCGCGGCACGCCGGGCCGGATCCATCAGATTGGGGCCCATCACCGCGAGGTCGGCGGGCGTCGGCGCGAGCAGGTGGACCCGGACGCCGCTCGCCCGCAGCAGCGCGGCCTCGCGCATCAGCTGTCGGGTCACCGCCCGGCGGTAGCCGCCGACCAGCTGGGCGAGCACCCCGCGGGGCCGGTCCCGGGCGGCGTGCCACTCGCGCAGCGCGGCCAGGGTGCCCCGGCTGCCGGTCTCGTCACGCTCGCGGGGCGGCAACCGCAGGGCCATCGGGGCGAGCACGAAGACCTCGTCCAGGCCCCGGCCGATCATGAGGTCGGCGTTGGTGGCCGACCAGCAGCCGCCGTCGACGTACGCGGAGCCGTGCACGCGGACCGGGGTGAACCAGCCCGGGATCGCGCAGGAGGCCATCACGGCATCCGCGATCGCCGCGGGCGGCGCACCCCGGTCGCCGAAGACCACGCGGTGGCCGGTGCGGTAGTCCACCGCGGCCACCCGCAGCGGCGAGGCGTCCGGCCAGCCGCCCGGTCCGTGCAGGCCCCGCACCAGCTCGCCGACCGTGGCCAGCGAGCCGCGGCCGTGCGGCGCCATCGCGGAGACCGTGGTCAGCAACGGGTGGGCGCGCGGGTGCCGGACGGCGTCCCGCAGCAGACCCGGCGAGCCGATCCCGACGCGCGGGCGCGGCGGCAGGGCGCCGCCGACCGCGGTGTCGTAGTCGAACTCCAGCCCGGCCAGCGGGCCGGCGGTCACGGGCAGGCCGCGCTGGTGGTCGCGGAGCTGGTCGGCGCCGACGCCACCCGCCAGCAGCGCGGCCAGGATCGCGCCCGCCGACGTGCCGAGCAGCACCTCGGCGCCGTCCGGGCGCCGGCCGGTCGCCTCCTCGACGGCGCACAGCGCACCGACGGTCCAGGCCGCGCCGAGCATCCCGCCGCCGCCCAGGACCAGGCCGCGCCTGGGGGCGGCGTCCGGCGGTGCGGCCCCGGTCTCCGCCGGCCGCGCGTGCGCTGCACGCGCCGGCGACTGCGCCGCCGCTCCGGCCCCCGCGGACGGGGGCTGCGATGCCCGTGTCGTCATGCCGGCCGCCTGTCGTCGTCGGGGCGATTCTCGCCGTGCCGGGCGTCGTGGTCCGTCCGGCGGTGGTTTGCGGTCCGGATCCGATCGTGCGCGCCGAGCGGTCGACGGCGCAACGCCGCCCGCGGCGGCCGCGACGGCGGACGGGGGAGCCGGACCGTCCTCTTTCGGGCCCTCCCGCCCGCGCCCGCTCGTCAACCGAGCGCCCTGCCGGCGCTGCGGCGCCCCGCCACCGCCCTGGCCGGTTCATCCGGATAGGTGAACCTCAGGGCCCTCGGAGAGCACCCCACAAGACGGTTGCCGGCCTGCGCGGGGCCCGGCTAGCAAAGGTCCGTCCGTAGTCGCACGACCTCACCGAGGAGCAGCCGTGACCACCTCGCACCCGTCCGCCGTCCCGCACGACGGCACTCGCCCGTACCGGTCCCGCCCGTCGCGCCACCCGCACCCCGGTGTCCAGCCCTGCCGGCCGCCGGCGGTCGGACGGCAGCCGCGCCACCCCCGGGCCGCCTGTGCCACCGCCGCCGACACCGCCCCCGGCACCGCCGCCACCGACCCGGGGCTGCGGGCCGGGCTGACCACCCGCTTCGCCCACCAGCTCGTCGAGGTGCTCGTCGGCGTCCGGCCGTCCGGCCAGCTGATGCGCCACACCTCGCTGGACGGCTACGGCCAACTCGCCTCACTGGTCCGCACGGGGGCGCTGCGGCGCGGCGGTGCCGCGCGGCCGCGGCTCGGGCCGGTGCACGACCGGTCGCCCTCCCCGGGCGCGGTCGAGGCCTGCGTCCGGGTCGACCTCGGCAGCCGGCACCACATGGTGGCGTTCCGGCTGGAGCTGCGCGGGCCCGCCGGGCAGTGGCAGTGCACCGCGGTGGAGGCCCGGTGAGCGCCACCGCGGCGCAGGCCGCCCCGCGCCGGGCCGGGCGCGGCCGCCCCGCCGTCGCGCGGCCTACGCCCGCCCGCCCCGTTGCGGCCCGGCCTGCCCGCACCGCCCGCAGAGCGGCGCAGGGCGCCACCCCCGTACGGGAGCGGCGCCCTGCGTGGCGGCGGACCGGTCGGCCCGGCCGCGGATCAGCCCTTGCGGCGGCGGCCCTTGGCCGACTTGGCGGCCTTGCGGCGCTCGGCACGGGTCATCCCGTCGCCCTCGTCCTCCGGCACGTAGTCGTCGAACTCGCCCTCGACCACACCGCCGCCGACCTCCTCCGAGGGGGCCGTGTAGTGCAGCCGCTGCGGCTTCGGGGCCTCCAGGCCCTTGGCCTTGATCTCCGGGCGGGCGGCGTCCTTCTCCAGCTTGTCGAGCATCACCTCGGTGTCCTCGACCGGGACCTCCTCGACCTGCTGCTCGACCTGGACCTCCAGGTTGAACAGGTAGCCGACGGACTCCTCCTTGATGCCCTCCATCATCGCGGTGAACATGTCGAAGCCCTCGCGCTGGTACTCGACCAGCGGGTCGCGCTGCGCCATGGCCCGCAGACCGATGCCCTCCTGGAGGTAGTCCATCTCGTAGAGGTGCTCGCGCCAGCGGCGGTCCAGCACCGAGAGGACGACGCGGCGCTCCAGCTCGCGCATGATCTCCGCACCGAGCTGGTCCTCGCGGGCACCGTACTGCGCCTGGATGTCCTCCTGGATGACCTTGGTGAGGAACTCCGGGGTCAGACCGGCGGCACCGCCGGCCTCCTCCTCCAGCTCCTCCAGGTCCAGCGTGAGCGGGTAGAGCTGCTTGAGGGCGGCCCAGAGCTTCTCCAGGTCCCAGTCGTCCTCGAAGCCCTCGCCGGTGGCCGCCTTGACGTAGGCCTCGACGGTGTCGTCCATGAAGTGGCCGACCTGCTCCTGCAGGTCCTCGCCCTCCAGCACGCGGCGGCGCTCGCCGTAGATGACCTCGCGCTGGCGGTTCAGCACCTCGTCGTACTTGAGGACGTTCTTGCGGATCTCGAAGTTCTGCTGCTCGACCTGGGTCTGCGCCGAGGCGATGGCGCGGGTGACCATCTTGGACTCGATCGGCACGTCCTCGGGCACGTTGGCCATGGAGAGGACGCGCTCGACCATGCCGGCCTTGAACAGGCGCATCAGGTCGTCGCCGAGCGACAGGTAGAAGCGGGACTCGCCCGGGTCGCCCTGGCGGCCGGAGCGGCCGCGCAGCTGGTTGTCGATCCGGCGCGACTCGTGGCGCTCGGTGCCGAGGACGTAGAGGCCGCCGGCCGCCTTGACCTCGTCCTGCTCCGCCTTCACGGACGCCTTGGCCTTCTCCAGCGCGGCCGGGAACGCGGCCTCGTACTCCTCCGGGTTGTCCACCGGGGTGAGCCCGCGCTGGGCCAGCTCGGCCGCCGCCAGGTGGTCGGCGTTGCCGCCGAGCATGATGTCCGTGCCGCGGCCCGCCATGTTGGTGGCGACGGTGACGGCGCCCTTGCGGCCGGCCTGCGCGACGATCTGCGCCTCGCGCTCGTGGTGCTTGGCGTTCAGCACCTCGTGCGGGATCCCGCGCTTGCGCAGCTCCTGCGACAGGTACTCGGACTTCTCGACCGACACGGTGCCGACCAGCACCGGCTGGCCCTTCTCGTGCTTCTCGGCGATGTCCTCGACCACGGCGGCGAACTTGGCCGGCTCCGACTTGTAGATCAGGTCGGGCTGGTCGATGCGCAGCGGCGTCTTGTTGGTCGGGATCGGCACCACGCCGAGCTTGTAGATCTGGTGGAACTCGGCCGCCTCGGTGGTGCCGGTACCGGTCATACCGGCCAGCTTGTCGTAGAGGCGGAAGAAGTTCTGCAGGGTGATGGTGGCCAGCGTCTGGTTCTCGTTCTGGACCTCCACCCCCTCCTTGGCCTCGATCGCCTGGTGCATGCCCTCGTTGTAGCGGCGCCCGGCCAGGATGCGGCCGGTGTGCTCGTCGACGATCATGACCTCGCCGTTCATCACGACGTAGTCCTTGTCCCGCTTGAACAGCTCCTTCGCCTTGATGGCGTTGTTCAGGAAGCCGACCAGCGGGGTGTTCACCGACTCGTAGAGGTTGTCGATGCCGAGGTAGTCCTCGACCCGGCTGACACCCTCCTCCAGCACGCCGACGGTGCGCTTCTTCTCGTCGACCTCGTAGTCGCGGTCGATCTTCAGGCGCTGCACCAGCTTGGCGAAGTCGGCGTACCACTTGGTCGCCTGGTCGGCCGGGCCGGAGATGATCAGCGGGGTGCGGGCCTCGTCGATGAGGATCGAGTCGACCTCGTCGACCACCGCGAAGTTGTGGCCGCGCTGGACGAGTTCGTCCTTCGACCAGGCCATGTTGTCGCGCAGGTAGTCGAAGCCGAACTCGTTGTTGGTGCCGTACGTGATGTCCATCCCGTACTGGCGCTTGCGCTCGGCGGGCGTCATGTTGGCGAGGATCACGCCGACTTCGAGGCCGAGGAAGCGGTGCACCCGGCCCATCCACTCCGAGTCGCGCTCGGCGAGGTAGTCGTTGACGGTGATCAGGTGCACGCCCTTGCCGGTGAGCGCGTTGAGGTACGCGGGCAGGGTGCCGACCAGGGTCTTGCCCTCACCGGTGCGCATCTCGGCGACGTAGCCGAGGTGCAGGGCGGCGCCGCCCATGAGCTGGACGTCGTAGTGGCGCTGGCCGAGCACGCGCTTGGCGGCCTCGCGCACGGTGGCGAACGCCTCGGGGAGGATGTCGTCCAGGGTCTCGCCGTCGGCGAGCCGCTGCTTGTACTCGTCGGTCAGCGCGCGCAGCTCGGCGTCGGTGAGGTTGACGAAGTCCTCTTCGATGGAGTTGACCTGGGCAGCAATCCGCTGCAGCTTGCGAAGGATCTTGCCTTCGCCGGCGCGCAGGATCTTGTCGAAGACGGACACTTGAGCGGGCTCCTTGCCTGTATTGGCACTGGACGACTGCACGGCGGGTCCACCCCACCGCACGGGCCATCGTATGCGAGGAGTCCAACACCCCGGGAGGTGCGTCAGCACGCTATTCCCGTGTCACTCGTGCGAGCACATGCCACGATAGCGCCGCCCACCGGGGCAAATCGGTCAGCTTCCCGGGCAGTTGGGCGGTAACGGTGGTTAATCGAATGCTCGAATTCCTCTCTGCACTGAATAATCCGTGTATGGGAGAGACCACGGAACAGCAGGACCAGCGGCCCGGCCGGCCGAGCACCGGCCCGGTCACCCTCACCACCGAGCGCCTCGTGCTGCGGGCTCCGCAGGGGTCCGACGTCGAGGCGGTCCACCGGGCCTGCCAGGACGAGGAGATCCAGCGCTGGACGGTCGTCCCGGTGCCGTACCGGCGCGAGGACGCGGAGTTCTTCGTCCACGACCTCGCCGCCAACGGCTGGCGCACCGGCGACGCCCTCGTCTGGTGCGTGTTCGAGCGCGAGAGCGGCGCCCTGGTCGGCACCCAGGGCCTGACCCACAACCCCGGCCGCGCCGGCACCGCCGAGATCGGCTGGTGGGCGACCAAGGAGCACCGCGGCCGCGGGTACACCGTCGAGGCCGCCCGCGCAGTGGCCCGCTACGGTCTCACCGAGCTGGGCCTGCGCCGGCTGGAGTGGGTGGCCTACGTCGGCAACGAACCCTCCCGGGCGGTCGCCGAGCGGGTCGGCTTCCGCATGGAGGGCACCCTGCGCTCCTACGCCGAGCAGCGCGGCCGGTTCCACGACGCCTGGATCGGCGCGCTGCTCGCCACCGACCTGGGCGACCTCGGCGGCCGTGCCGACTCCGCCGACCGCACCGAGTCCGCCGGCTGAGGCGCCCGGGTCGCCGGTACCCGGCGCCCCCGGGGTCCGGAGGGCGGCCCCGCCGGGCCCGGCGGGGCCGCCCTCCGGACCCCTCGTTGTCGTACCCTCGGTCTACGCTCGCCGGTATGACCGCCATGCCCGCCGCTCCGAGCCCCTCCCCCGTCGCGACCCTGAGCGCCGACGAGGCCCGCCGCATCGCCCTGCGCGCCCAGGGCCTGCTCGGCGCGCCGGACCGCCGGGGCGGAGTGCGCGCGATGCTGCGGCAGCTCGGCTCCGTCCAGCTCGACACCATCTCGGTGCTGGCCCGCTCGCACGAGCTGGTCCCGTACGCGCGGCTCGGCGCGGTCGGCCGACCGGCCGTCGAGGCGGCGTACTGGAGCGCGGGCACCACGTTCGAGTACTGGTCGCACGCGGCCTGCATCCTGCCGGTCGAGGAGTGGCCGCTGTTCGCCTTCCGCCGCCGGCGGTACCGCGAGCGCAACCACGTCTGGGGCCAGCAGGTGGACGAGGCCACGTACCAGGGGGTGCTGGCCCGGCTGCGCGCCGACGGTCCGCTCACCTCCACCGAGCTGGGCGGCGCCAAGAAGACGGCGGACTGGTGGGACTGGTCCGACACCAAGATCGCGGTGGAGCGGGCGCTGGCCTTCGGCGACGTGGTCTGTGCCGAGCGCCGCGGCTGGAAGCGCGTCTACGCCCTGGCCGAACAGACCGTCCCCGCAGAGCTGTTCCACGCGGAGCCGACCGACGAGGAGTGCCTGCGCACCCTGGTCGCCCAGTCCGGCGCCGCGCTCGGCGTGGCCACCCGGGCCGACCTGCTCGACTACCACCGGCTGCGCCCCGAGCAGGTGGACGCCGTGGTCGCCGACTCCGGGCTCGTCCCGGTGGAGGTCGCCGGGTGGGGCCCGGCCGGTTCCACCGCCGCCGCCTGGGCCGACCCCGCGGCACTCGCCGCCGCTCCGCGCGGTCGCCACCGCACCACGCTGCTCTCGCCGTTCGACTCGCTGATCTGGGACCGCCCGCGCACCGAGCGGATCTTCGGCATGTTGCACAAGCTGGAGGCCTACACGCCCAAGCACAAGCGGGTGCACGGCTACTTCGCGATGCCGCTGCTGGCCGGCGGCCGGCTGGTCGGCCGGGTCGATCCGGCACGTGAGGGACGGACCCTGGTGGCGCGTCAGGTCTCGCTGGACGCCGCGCGGCACGTCGAGGCGTTGGCCGCCGCCCTGCGCGAGGCGGCCGCGTGGGTGGGCTGCGACGCGGTGCGGGTCGAGGCCCTGCAGGACGAGTCGCTTCGCCCGGCCCTGGAGAAGCTGCTCGACAGCTGAGTCCGGGCCGACACGCGGGCACCGCGCACCGCGCACCGGGCACCGCGCACCGCGCACCGGGCACCGCGCACCGCGCACCGCCGTCACCCTATTTCGAGGATCTTCTCCCGCATCGCGTAGACCACGGCCTCCATCCTGGAGTGCAGTTGCAGCTTCTCCAGGATGTTGCGCACGTGGTTCTTCACGGTGTTCTCGCTGATGAACAGCTCCTTGGCGATCTCCCGGTTGTTCATCCCGGTGGCCACCAGCTTCAGCACCTCCAGCTCCCGGTCGGTCAGCCGGGGCGCCGGCACCAGCTCCCGGTCGTCGGAGCGGCGCTGGATCATCGACTTGAACTCGGTGAGCAGCTTGGAGGCCATCGACGGGCTGATCTGGGACTGCCCGTCGGCGACGGCCCGGATGGCCGTGGCGACCTCGTCGGTGGAGATCTCCTTGAGCAGGTAGCCGGTGGCCCCCGCCTTGATCGCCTCGTAGAGGTCGGCCTCCTCGTCGCTTATCGTCAGCATGATGATCTTGGCGCTGGGCACCACGTCCTTGATCGCGGTGCAGGCCTCGATCCCGCTGCGGCGGGGCATCCGGACGTCCATCAGGATGATGTCGGGCAGCAGGTCGGCGGCCTTGAGCACGGCCTCGGCGCCGTCCCCGGCCTCGCCGATGACCTTGATGTCCTCCTCCTCCGCGAGCACGATCTCCAGCCCGCGGCGGAACAGCGCGTGGTCGTCGACCACCAGGACGCGGATCGGCTCCCCCCGGTGCAGGGCGTACTCGGGCTCCCCCCCGGGCCCGGTCGTCACCCCCGCGACAGGCCCCTTGGCGGGCCCAAGCCCGAAGTGATCCCCCATCCGCTCCTCCCCCGTCGCCGGTAGTCGTGCGCCAATCATTCCACGGCCGGGAGACCGCGCGGTCACCCTCCGACGCCGATCGCCCCGCATCGGGTGACCCCGGGAGCGCCCCGGAACGCCGGTGACCCCGGCGGCAGCCGCCACCGGGGTCACCTCTTCCACACTGTTCGAACGGTCAGTCCTCGTCGTCGGCCCCGCCGATCGCACCGCCTGCGCCGCCACCCCCCATGGCCGAACCGTCGGCCTTCAGGTGGATGACGCCGTAGTTGTAGCCGTGCCGGCGGTAGACGACGCTCGGCAGGCCGCTGTCCTTCTCCACGAAGAGGTAGAAGTCGTGGCCGACCAGCTCCATCTCGTAGAGCGCCTGGTCGAGCGCCATCGGGGCGGCCGGGTGGGTCTTCTCCCGGACCACCAGCGGGCCTTCGCCCTCCACTTCCAGGGAACCCATCATGGTCTTGCGGACGGCCCCGTTGGTCACACCCTCGGGCTCCGACGTCTCGGGTAGCGCGGCCAGGGCCGCGGTCGCCTCGGCGACGCTGATGGGGGTGCGGCCGTTGCCGCCCTTGTGGACCCGGCGCCGGTCTGCGGACTTGCGCAGCTGCGCGTCGAGCTTCGCCGAGGCCAGGTCGAGCGCCGCGTACGGGTCGCCGGCGGCGGCCTCGGCCCGGATCACCGGGCCACGGGTACGGAGAGTGATCTCCACGCGGTCCGACCGGTCGGCCTGCCGCGGGTTGTGTTCCTTGGACACCTCGACATCGAGGCTGATCGCCTTGGTGTCGAACTTCTGGACCTTCTCCAGCTTCTCGGCCACGTGATCCCGGAACCTCTTGGGCACCTCGGTCTTGCGGCCCTTGACGACGATGTCCACGCAGAACTCCGATCCCTCGTGCTGACGCCGATCCGGGTGCTACCGGATCGGGCTGAGACCCAGCTGGACCAGCCAATCCACTGCCGGCCCCCCGCTCCACCGCGAACGGCGGAAGCGACTGGCCCTCACCTCACTTCCTCCCCATCAGGGACGGTTGAAACCCCCTGGAGCCTCATCGAACACCTCACAGGGGGTTTTCGCCTCCCCAGGCGGATAAGTGGGTATGACCCGATGCTGTGGCCTGACCCGTCAAGCTGTTGCACCCTGTCTACCCTCCAGCGAGTGAAACATGGGTAGATACCTGGACAACACCCCTCGTACGGCGCATCCTTTGCTCACTCTCCGTGCCTGCAGCCGCCAGGAGCAGCCGTGCCGCCCACCTCCACGCCCACCCGTCCACAGACCGCCCAGGGCCCGTTCGCGCACGCACTGGCCGGCCTCCTGGACGTGCTGCTGCCGGCCCGCTGCGCCGGCTGCGGCATCGAGCGCACCCAGCTCTGCTCCGTCTGCCGCGGTGCGCTGGCCACCGCCCAGCCCGGGCCCACCGCGCTGCCCTGGGCGCACGCCGCCGCCCCCTACGCCGATCCGGTGCGCCAACTGCTGCTCGCCCACAAGGAAAGAGGGGCCCTGCGGCTGGCCGGCCCGCTGGGTGACGCGCTCGCCAGGGCCGTGCGCTCCTCGCTCGGGCCGCGCGCCGGGCTGGCGCCGCTGCTGCTGGTCCCGATGCCCTCCGCCCCGGCCGCCGTCCGTGCCCGCGGCCACGACCCGACGCTGCGGCTGGCCGACGCGGCCGCCCGGTCCCTGCGCCGGTCGGGGCTGGACGCCCGTTCGGCGTCCCTGCTGCGGCACACCCGCCCGGTCGCGGACCAGGCCGGGCTCTCCGCCGCCGAGCGGCGGCGCAACCTGCACGGCGCACTCACCGTGCTGCCGCGGGCGGACTGCCGGTTGAAGGGGCGTCAACCGGTACTGGTGGACGACCTGGTGACCACCGGCGCCAGCCTGGCCGAGGCCGCGCGGGCCCTGACCGCCGCCGGGCTCGCCCCGAAGGCGGCCGCCACCGTCGCGGCCGCCGTCCCGCGCCGAGGACCTCGGCCCGGGTAGACGGCGGTCCGGCCCGGGTGGCACCTCGGCGGCCCTCAGCCCGGGTAGACGAAGGCGGACGCCCGGAAGGTCGGGTTGACCTCCCGCCACTGACTGTTCACCAGCCGGTACACCTTGCCGTCCGCGGCCTGCCGCGCCAGCACCGGCTTGACCTCCTGCAGGACGTCGCCGCGCGCCTCGGACGCCTCCGCCGAGGACATCCCCTCGCCGCCCTGCAGCGGGGCCTCGCTGTTCTGCGAGCCGTCGGTGCTCATGTAGTGCAGCTGCGGCAGGCGGCCGTTCTCCTTGCCCAGCACCAGCAGTTGGTCCGCCTCCGCCCAGGACACCGAGGCGACCTCGGTGAGCAGCGGCGCGGCCGGGCGCAGCCCGACCACCTGCGCGGTCGGCGCGTCCTTGCTGCCACCGTGGACCACCAGGCCCAGCCAGAGCGAGCGGGTGCCCCGCACGTCCTTGAGCACCAGGGCGACCCGGACGCCGTCGGAGGAGATCTTGAGGTCCTGCACGGTGTTCCCGTCCAGGCCCTCGACCGGCACGGTGACGGGCTTGTCGCCGCGCACCATCAGCACCCGGCGGTTCTGCGGGTCGCGGTCGACCACCCAGAGGTCGCCGCGGCCGTCCCAGCTGGGCGAGGCCAGGCCGTCCTCGGCCCTGTCCCCGGCGCGCACCGGGGTGGTGAGCAGCGGTTCGGGCATCGTCCGCACGTTGTCCGAGAGCCCGACGGTGTAGAGCTGGTGACCGTTGGCCCCGATCGCCGCGGCGCGGGCGCCGTCCCGGGCCACCGCGATGGTGCCGAGCGGCTGCTTACCGGGCTGCGGCTTGCCGAGCGGGCCGCGGACGGTGCTGCCCTCGGTGTCGTGGACCTCCATCAGCACGCCGTCCTCGGCGCGCTGGAGGTACTGCTGGCCGGCGGACGGCCCGACCAGCGCGCCGGGGCCGGTGAACGGCACGTCGGTGCGGCTCGCCTGGCAGCCGGCTCCGCGCGGGCCCTTCAGGTCCAGCCGCTCGACCTGCCCCTTGCCCTGGTCGGCGAGGGTGTAGAAGAGCTGGGTCGCCATCCGCCGGCAGAGCATGGTGCTGCCGAGGTCGACGCCGCTGAGCACCACGCGGGCGGTGCGGCTCTCGTCCACGCTCACCTGCTCGACGGTGCTGCCGGTCGGGAAGGCGGTCTGGGCCACCGGGGAGAGCCAGTCGGACGGGCCGGCGACCACCGCACGGGCGGCCGAGGTCAGCGGGTCCGTCCGGCGGCGCAGGTAGATCGGGTCGGCGATCAGCACCTCCGGGGCGGCGGCCGCGGAGGGGTCCTGCTTGGCGTAGAAGAAGCGGTCCACCTGGCGGTAGCTGTTGCGGAAGTTGGTCTCGTTGATGACCACGCCGTCGGGCAGCTCGGATATCCGCCACTCGCCGCCCTTCTCCCGGACGAAGGAGAACGGGAGCGCGACGTCCCGCTGGCCGTCCGCGAACCGGTAGGCGTGCTTGTCGTCGACCTCGGCGACGACCCGGCTGGAGGCGCGGATCGCGAAGGCCGTGTCGGCGTCCGTCACGGTCTGGCCTGGCTGCACCGCGGGGTTGGCCGCGAGCACCTTGATGCCGGCGTCCGGCTTCCAGCGCATCCCCGCCTCGGCGGTGAGGTACTGGCGAGCCGTGTCGTAGCTCTCGTCCGAGGTCAGCGCGTCCAGGAAGCCGGCCAGCAGGTCGCCCGGCTTGGCGCCCTTGGCCGGCCCCACCGGGAACACCCTGACCTGGAGGTTCCGGTCGGCCGTCCCCTGCGAGAGCTCGACCTTGCCGATGCCGCCGGAGTCCGGCATCGCGGCGCAGCCGCCCACCAGCAGGGTGCCCACCACCGCGCCGGCCGCCGCGGCCAGCCGCGGCTCAGTCCTGCTGGTCCTTCGCACGCTGCGACCCCTCCATCTCCGTCCCGCCCGTGCCGACCGCGGCCTCCGCCGCCCCGGGCCCTCCCGTCTCGTCCGGCCCGGCCGTCCGCTGTGCCACCGACGGCCGCCCGGGCGTCGGGTCCACCATGACCTGGGCACCCGTGGCACCGTACCCGGCGCCCGCGGTCCGCACGTCCGAGGGGTCGGAGCGCGGCCCCTCCGGCAGCCGGGGGTTGCCCAGGCCCGGGCCGATGCTCAGGACACCGCCGAGCCCGCTCCCGAAGCCGTTGCCGGAGGCCTCCGGGGTCTCCGGGACGGCGTCCTCGGTGGCGGTCAGCGCGGTGGCGCCGGCCGGGCGGATCGCCCGGCGGTAGGGGGCCCCGTACGTGCCGAGGCCCCGGTTGTTGCGCGAGTCCTCCGGCTCCAGCCGGAACGGCGCGCGGCTGATCTCGCCGCCGCGGGTGCGCGGCAGGGTGAGCCGGAAGTGCGAGCCGCCGCCGGGCTCGCCCCAGGCCTGCAGCCAGCCGCCGTGCAGGTGCGCGTCCTCCACCGCGATGGAGAGGCCGAGTCCGGTGCCGCCGGTGGTCCGCACCCGGGAGGGGTCGGCCCGCCAGAAGCGGTGGAAGACGCGGGAGGCCTCGCCGGGCTTGAGCCCGATGCCGTAGTCGCGCACGCCGACCGCGACCGCGCCGTCGGCCGAACCCAGCCGGACCACGACGTCGCGGCCCTCGCCGTGCTCCAGCGCGTTGACCACCAGGTTGCGCAGGATGCGCTCGATCCGGCGGGAGTCGACCTCGGCCACCACCGGCTCGCCGTCGCCGCGGATCACCACTGCGCTGCCCTTGGCCTGGGCCAGCGGATCGGCGGCCTCGACCACCCGGCCGACGATGTCGCGCAGGTCGACCGGCTCGGCGTCCAGGATCGCGGCGCCGGCGTCGAAGCGGCTGATCTCCAGCAGGTCGGCGAGCAGCGACTCGAAGCGGTCCAGCTGGCCCTGGAGCAGCTCGGCCGAGCGGCCGGCCATCGGGTCGAGGTCCTCGCGGCTGTCGTAGATCAGGTCCGCGGCCATCCGCACCGTCGTCAGCGGGGTGCGCAGCTCGTGCGAGACGTCCGAGACGAAGCGCCGCTGCACCCGGGACAGCTCCTCCAGCTGGCGGATCTGGGCCTGCAGCGCGTTGCCCATCCGGTTGAAGGACTCGCCGAGGCGGGCGATGTCGTCCGTCCCGGTGACCTTCATCCGCTCCTCCAGGTGCCCGGCGGCCAGCCGCTCGGAGATCCCGGCGGCCATCCGGACCGGGGTGACCACCTGGCGCACCACCAGCCAGGCGATGCCGCCCATCATGATCACCACGAACACGCCGGCGGTGGCCAGCGTCCCGGTGACCAGGCCGAGGGTGTTGGTCTCCTGGCCGAAGGAGAAGACGTAGTACAGCTGGTAGGGCGCACCGGTCGGGCCGGAGAACTGCGTGCCGATGGCGAGGCCGGGCTCGGTCCGCCCGCCGCTCTCGGCGGCGCGGTGGATCACGGTCGGCTGGTCGAAGATCCCGGTCCCGGAGGAGACCTTGGCCCGCAGGCTCTCCGGGATGCTGTTCGGCAGGATGTCGCCGGAGTAGCGCGGCCCGAGGCCGGTCTGCTCGGGCGTGACCGTCTGGCCGCTGCCGGGCAGCGTCGCGATCACCGAGTAGACGCCCTGCCCCCCGGCCGCGAGGTCGCCGACCTGCTTCAGCAGCCAGGTGCCGATCTCCTCGGTGGACGGGTCCGCGGTCGCACCCACCTTGAGGCGCAGGTCCTTCGCCTCGTCGATCTTCTTCAGCTCGGTCAGGAAACCGGACTTGGCCTGGTTGCGCGCCGAATCCTTCTTCGTGTCCAGCAGGCCGTTGCGGACCTGGGCCACCACGACTACGCCCAGGACCAGCACCACCACGACGGAGAGCATCAGCGTGGCCGCGACCACCCGCAGCTGGATCGAGCGGCGGTACAGGGCCACCACCCGCTGGACCGGCCAGCGCAGCTGACGGGCGACCACCGCGAAGAGGGAGCGCGGCCCGCGCCGGCGGCGGCTGCGCGTGGTCGAACTCAGCACGTCCCCGCGCACGGCGGCGCCCCCGCCGGTCGCGGTACCCGACGGGGTCTCGTCAGCCCGGTACATCACGTCAGCTGGGCCCGGCCTTGTAGCCGACGCCGCGGACGGTCACGACGATCTCGGGACGCTCCGGGTCCTTCTCGATCTTCGAGCGGAGACGCTGGACGTGCACGTTGACCAGGCGGGTGTCCGCCGCGTGGCGGTAGCCCCAGACCTGCTCCAGCAGCACCTCGCGGGTGAACACCTGCCAGGGCTTGCGGGCCAGCGCGACCAGCAGGTCGAACTCCAGCGGGGTCAGCGGGATGCCCCGGCCGTCCCGCTTCACCGAGTGGCCGGCCACGTCGATCACCAGATCGCCGATGGTCAGCTGCTCGGGCGTCGGCTCCTCGGCACGGCGCAGCCGCGCGCGCACCCGGGCCACCAGCTCCTTGGGCTTGAACGGCTTGGTGACGTAGTCGTCGGCACCCGATTCCAGGCCGACCACGACGTCCACGGTGTCCGTCTTGGCGGTCAGCATGACGATCGGGATGCCCGACTCCGCCCGGATCTGCCGGCAGACGTCGATGCCGTCCCGACCGGGCAGCATGAGGTCCAGCAGCACCAGGTCGGGCTTGGTCTCCCGGAACGCGGCTAGCGCCTTGTCCCCATCCGCGACGAAAAACGGCTCAAAACCCTCACCACGCAGCACGATGCCGAGCATCTCGGCCAGTGCGGAGTCGTCATCAACGACGAGGACGCGTCCCTTCATGCGTCCATCTTCTCATTACCGGATTGTGACCTGCCGCACAGCAGTCCCATTGCTCCAGAACGGCCAACAAGCCACCCGGCGAATTCCGGCCATACCGGGCGAATGACCGCCGCCCGCCGCCGCCCGGCCGCCCGGGAGCCACCCCGCGGCCACCGCGCACGCCCCCGTTGCCGTACAGCAACCGGATACCCCTGGGGCCCGTCCGACCACCATGGCACGATGGGCGCTGCGCCCGGATGAAGATCCACCAGGCGCCGCGAAACCCTGACGCCCTCCGAGGAGCAGTGATGACCGACACTCCGGGCTGGGCCTCGCCCAGCTCGTCCGAGCCGCCCCGCGACGAGCTCCGGCCCCCGGCCGACACGCCCGCCGCCGTGCCCGGGCAGTCGGTACCACCCCAGGGCGTGCCCGTCCCGCCGCCCGGCTGGAGCGCCGGCCACGGCGGCCCGCAGCCCGGCCCCGGCGGGCAGTTCCCCCACGGCGGACCCGGCCCGTACGGCTGGGGCGTCCCGGCCAGCCCCAAGCCCGGTGTCATCCCGCTGCGCCCGCTCGGCCTCGGCGAGCTCCTGGACGGAGCCGTCTCCACCATCCGCAAGCACTGGCGCACCACGCTCGGCCTCTCGCTCGGCGTCGCCGTGGTCCACCAGGCCGCCGTCACCGGCACCCAGTTCGCCGTGAACGGCGACACCGGCGACCTCACCCCGATCCTGGGCGCGCTGGTCAGCCTGCCGCTCACGATGCTCCTCGGCGTCGTCGCCACCGCCCTGCTGACCATGGTCGTCAGCCGCGCCATCCTCGGGCAGAACGCCACCGTCCGGGACGCCTGGCGCGACGCCCGCCCCCGGATGCTGCAGCTCACCGGCCTGACCCTGCTCACCGGCCTGATCGGCGCCGGCGTCGTCCTGCTGGGCTTCACCCCGCTGATCGGCTACCTGCTCTCGGGCGCGCACGAGCCCGTGATCGCGGCGCTGCTCGTCGTGGTCGGCCTGCTCAGCCTCCCGGTCGCCCTCTGGCTCTGGATCCAGCTCAGCCTGGCCGCGCCCGCGCTGATGCTGGAGAAGCAGGGCATCCTGACCGCCCTCTCCCGCTCCCGCCGCCTGGTCCGCGGCTCCTGGTGGCGACTGTTCGGCATCAACCTGCTCAGCCAGCTGATGGCCGCCATCGTCGCCGGGATGATCAGCGTGCCGTTCACCGTCGTCGGCCTCGTGCTCGGCTTCGACGACCTCGCCGGCCAGGTCGACAACGGCGACCCCGCCACCCTGCCGGCCGCGATGCTGATCACCACCGCCATCGCCGGCGTCATCTCCGCCACGATCACCATCCCGTTCACCGCCGCCATCGGCGTGCTCCTCTACGTCGACCAGCGGATCCGGCGCGAGGCGCTGGACATCGAGCTGGCCCGCGCCGCGGGCCTGTCCGAGTACGGCGCCACCGGCTGGAGCGGCCAGAGCGACCCCAGCGCGGCGAGGCTCTGAACCGGATGCCGAACTGGGGGGACCTTCCGCGGGCGACCGGCGGTGCGCCGATCACCGTGCCTCGCGACCCGGCCCGCGACGCCGCCCGCGACGAGCTGCTCAAGGCGGACTACCACCGCCATGACCCGAGCCTCCAGGAGCGGGTCTACGACTGGATCATGGACCGGATCAACGACGCGCTGGACGCCATCGCCGGCGACGGCACCAGCGGAACCACCGGGCTGATCGTCTTCCTGGTGGTCGCCCTCCTCGTCGGCGCCGGCCTCTGGTGGCGGCTCGGCGCCCCCCGCCGGGCCGTCCGCACCACCCTCGACGTCTTCGGCACCGCCGGACCGCGCACCGCCGCCCAGTACCGGGCCGACGCCGAGCGCCACGCCGCCGCCGGCGAGTGGGCCGAGGCCGTCCGCGAGCGGATGCGCGCCCTGGTCCGGGCCCTGGAGGAGCGCACCCTGCTCGACACCCGCCCCGGTCGCACCGCCGACGAGGCCGCCGCCGAAGCCGGCCGCTCGCTGCCCGAGCACGCCGCCGCCCTCACCGCGGCCGCCCGCACCTTCGACGACATCGCCTACGGCGACCGCACCGCCGACCAGGCCGCCTACCAGCTGCTCCGCGACCTCGACCAGGCCCTCGAACGCGCCCGCCCGGCCCTCGCCGCGGCGCCGGGAGGAGCGGCATGACCAGCACCCCCGGACCGGCCCTGCCGCCTCAGCCGGCAGCCGCCGCTTCCCCGTCGGCCCAGGCCGCACCGGCCGGCCCCCCGCCGCAGGGCCCGAACAGCGCCGGCCCCGCTCCCACCAGCCTCGCTCCCACCGGCCGCAGCCTCTGGCACCGCTCCCGCTGGTACCTGCTCAGCGCCGCGCTGCTCCTGCTCGCCGCCACCGTGCTGGCCGGCCTGAACCAGGACCGCCGCTACCCCAGGCTCGACCCGCGCTCCTACGACGCCACCGGCACCCACGCCGTGGTCGCCCTGCTCCAGCGCGAGGGTCTCAAGGTCGACATCACCGAGGACCTCACCGGCCATCCCACCGGCAACGACACCCTCGTCATCCCCGAGCCCGACCTGCTCACCCCCGAGCAGCTGCGCACCCTCGCCGCCGCCAAGCACACCCGGCTGGTCCTGCTCTCCCCCGGCCCGGCCGCGCTCAGCGCCCTGGTCCCCGGCGTCCGACCCTCCGACGAGGGCGGCGGCGCCCCCTACGCGGCCGTCCGCAGCACCGCCGCCCAGTGCTCGCTCCCCGAGGCCGTCCGGGCCGGCACCGCCCACCTCGGCGGCCTGCTCTACACCGCCGGCAGCCACGGCGAGGGCTGCTACCCGCGCGGCCACGGCTACCCGCTGGTCACCCTCCGGACCGGTAAGGACGCCGAGGTCGTCGTCCTCGGCAGCGGCGACTTCCTCACCAACGAGCTGGTCAAGAAGGACGGCAACGCCTCGCTCGCGCTCGGCCTGCTCGGCTCCCGGCCCAGCGTCACCTGGCAGCTGCCCGACTACGGCACCCTGCTCGCCGAGAGCGGGAACCGGAAGGAGCTCGGCGACTTCGTCCCCGACGGCTGGCGCTGGGGTGGCTACCAGCTCGCCGTCGCCGTCCTGTTCGCCGCCTTCTGGCGCGCCCGCCGGCTCGGCCCCGTCATCAGCGAGAACCTCCCCGTGGTGGTCCGGGCGGCCGAGACCACCGAGGGCCGCGCCCGCCTCTACCGCCGGGCCAAGGCCCGCGGCCGCGCCGCCGACGCGCTGCGCCGCGCCGCCGCGCACCGCCTCGCCCCGGCCCTGGGCGTCCCGCTCGACGCCGGCGTCCCCGACCCCACCGCGCTCTGCGCGGCCGTCCTCGACCGCCTCCCCGACCGCCCCGCCGGTGACGTCCAGGCCCTCCTGTACGGCCCGCCCCCGACCGACGACGCCGCCCTGCTGCGGCTCGCCGACGACCTCGACGCCCTCGAAAGGCAGGTACGGAAGCCGTGACCGAACAGGCCACCGCCCAGCTCCGCATCACCCCCGGCACGGCGCCCGCCACCCCCGGCACCACCAGCGACCCGCGCCAGGCACTCACCGCCCTGCGCGCCGAGATCGCCAAGGCCGTGGTCGGCCAGGACGCCGCCGTCACCGGCCTCGTCGTGGCCCTGCTCTGCGGCGGCCACGTGCTGCTCGAAGGCGTCCCCGGCGTCGCGAAGACCCTGCTGATCCGCACCCTCTCCACCGCGCTCAGCCTGGAGACCAAGCGCATCCAGTTCACCCCCGACCTGATGCCCGGCGACGTCACCGGCTCCCTCGTCTACGACGCCCGCACCGCCGAGTTCTCCTTCCAGCCCGGCCCGGTCTTCACCAACCTGCTGCTCGCCGACGAGATCAACCGCACCCCGCCGAAGACCCAGGCCGCCCTGCTGGAGGCCATGGAGGAGCGCCAGGTCACCGTCGACGGCGAGCCCCGCCCGCTGCCCGTCCCGTTCCTCGTCGCCGCGACGCAGAACCCGGTCGAGCACGAGGGCACCTACCCGCTGCCCGAGGCCCAGCTCGACCGCTTCCTGCTGAAGCTGATCCTGCCGCTGCCCGACCGCGACCAGGAGTTCCAGGTCCTCGCCCGGCACGCCGCCGGCTTCGACCCGCGCGACCTCGGCGCCGCCGGCGTCCGCCCGGTGGCCGGCCCCGAGCACATCGCCGCCGCCCGCGAGCAGATCGCCGGGCTCACCGTCTCGCCCGAGGTCCTCGCCTACATCGTCGACCTCTGCCGGGCCACCCGGCAGTCCCCCTCGCTCTCCATCGGCGTCTCCCCGCGCGGCGCCACCGCGCTGCTGGGCGCCTCCCGCGCCTGGGCCTGGCTGGCCGGCCGCGACTACGTCACCCCGGACGACGTCAAGGCGCTCGCCCTGCCCACCCTGCGCCACCGCGTCGCGCTGCGCGCCGAGGCGGAGATGGAGGGCGTCACCGCCGACTCCGTCATCCAGGCCGTCCTCGCCCAGACGCCCGCCCCGCGCTGAGCCGCACGGTCCGGGGCGGGCGTGCGACGCCCGCCCGCCCCGGTTCCGACGACTCCCCCACCTGACGACCCCGCTTCGACGAAGGAGCGCAACGCATGGCCCTCACCGGGCGTACCGCCCTCCTCGCCGCACTCGGTGCGCTCGTCGTGGGCCTGCTCCTGCCGTCCGCGGCCGGCCTCGCCGCCGTCACCGGCACCGTCCTGCTCGCCGTCGTCGTCGATCTGGTGCTCGCCGCCCCGGTCCGCAGCCTCCGGCTCGCCCGCGGCGGCGACACCAACGTCCGCCTAGGTGAGCCCGCGTCGGTCGAACTGACCGTCACCAACGCCTCCGGCCGCGCACTCCGTGCCCGCATCCGCGACGCCTGGGCCCCGTCCGCCTGGCGCCCCGGCACCGAGCTCGCCGCCTCCCGGCACAGCCTGCGCATCCCCGGCCACGAGCGGCGCCGCGTCACCACAGTCCTCACTCCGGCCCGGCGCGGCGACCACCACGCCCACAAGGTCACGGTCCGCTCCCTCGGCCCACTCGGCCTGGCCGGCCGTCAGGGCTCGCACGTCGTCCCCTGGACGGTCCGCGCCCTGCCCCCGTTCAACAGCCGCAAGCACCTGCCCTCCCGGCTCGCCCGGCTCCGCGAACTCGACGGTCGCACCTCCGTACTGACCCGCGGCCAGGGAACCGAGTTCGACTCGCTGCGCGAGTACCTCGCCGGCGACGACGTCCGCTCCATCGACTGGCGCGCCAGCGCCCGCCGGCACACCGTCGCGGTCCGCACCTGGCGCCCCGAACGCGACCGCCACATCCTGATCGTCCTCGACACCGGCCGCACCTCCGCCGGGCGGGTCGGCGACGCCCCGCGCCTGGACGCCTCGCTCGACGCCGCGCTGCTGCTCACCGCGCTCGCCACCAAGGCGGGCGACCGGGTCGACCTGCTCGCCCACGACCTGCGCAAGCGCGTCTCCGTGGCGAGGCGGTCCCCCAGCGAGGTCCTGCCGGCCTTCACCAACGCGATGGCCGTCCTGGAGCCCGCCCTCTACGAGACGGACATGCGGTCGGTGGTCGCCACCGCACTGAAGATGGCACCGCACCGCTCGCTGATCGTCCTGCTCACGGGTCTCGACGCGGCTCCCGTGGAGGACGGCCTGCTCCCCCTGCTGCCGATGCTCACCAAGCGCCACGAGGTCGTCCTCGCCTCGGTCTCCGACCCCCGCCTGGACGAGTTGGCCGCCGGCCGCGGCACCGTCGAGGCCGTGTACGGCGCGGCCGCCGCCGAGCAGACCCGCGCCGACCGCCGCCGCACGGCCGACCGTCTCACCCGCCAGGGCATCACCGTCCTCGACGCCCCGCCCGCCTCGGTGGCTCCGGCCCTCGCCGACGCCTACCTCGCCCTCAAGGCCGCCGGCCGACTCTGACCGGCAACCGTCCGCCGACCCGCCAGAGCCCCGCTGCGCAGTGCAGCGGGGCTCTTGTGCAGGCCCGGGTCGGCTGGGGCCCTGTGTGAGTCGAGGACGGCGTGGCGGACGGCGTGGGCGGAGGACGGCGTGGGCGGAGGACGGCGGTGTGTTCCGTGAGTTCAGGCGGCCCATGGATGCCTTCTCACGTGCCACTGAACTCCCGTCGGAGCCGACAGGAGTTCGACGCCGGCTGTTCCGGGCACCTGGGAGTGCACGAGGAGCCGGCGTCCATACGTTCAACGTCCTGCAGAGGGACCTGGCCCCGCCCGGTCGCCCCGGGGCCGCCTTTGCAGGCCCCCCTGTCGAGCTGGTCGGCCCGAGCACCTATCTCCGCCAGCGCGGGACAGTCCCCGGAAATGCGAAGAACCCCCATCCGGGAATCCGGATGGGGGTTCTTCAGAAGAATTGTTCGGCGGCGTCCTACTCTCCCACAGGGTCCCCCCTGCAGTACCATCGGCGCTGTGAGGCTTAGCTTCCGGGTTCGGAATGTAACCGGGCGTTTCCCTCACGCTATGACCACCGAAACACTATGAAACTATCCGCCACCCACCCGCAGAGCGGTGGGGGTCGTTGTTTCAGAACAACACAGTGGACGCGAGCAACTGAGGACAAGCCCTCGGCCTATTAGTACCGGTCAACTCCACCCCTCACAGGGCTTCCATATCCGGCCTATCAACCCAGTCGTCTACTGGGAGCCTTACCCTCTCAAGGAGGTGGGAGTGCTCATCTCGAAGCAGGCTTCCCGCTTAGATGCTTTCAGCGGTTATCCCTCCCGAACGTAGCCAACCAGCCATGCCCTTGGCAGAACAACTGGCACACCAGAGGTTCGTCCGTCCCGGTCCTCTCGTACTAGGGACAGCCCTTCTCAACACTCCTACGCGCACAGCGGATAGGGACCGAACTGTCTCACGACGTTCTAAACCCAGCTCGCGTACCGCTTTAATGGGCGAACAGCCCAACCCTTGGGACCTACTCCAGCCCCAGGATGCGACGAGCCGACATCGAGGTGCCAAACCATCCCGTCGATATGGACTCTTGGGGAAGATCAGCCTGTTATCCCCGGGGTACCTTTTATCCGTTGAGCGACGGCGCTTCCACAAGCCACCGCCGGATCACTAGTCCCTACTTTCGTACCTGCTCGACCCGTCAGTCTCACAGTCAAGCTCCCTTGTGCACTTACACTCAACACCTGATTGCCAACCAGGCTGAGGGAACCTTTGGGCGCCTCCGTTACCCTTTAGGAGGCAACCGCCCCAGTTAAACTACCCACCAGACACTGTCCCTGATCCGGATCACGGACCCAGGTTAGACATCCAGCACGACCAGAGTGGTATTTCAACGACGACTCCACAACAACTGGCGTTGCTGCTTCACAGTCTCCCACCTATCCTACACAAGCCGAACCGAACACCAATATCAAGCTATAGTAAAGGTCCCGGGGTCTTTCCGTCCTGCTGCGCGAAACGAGCATCTTTACTCGTAATGCAATTTCACCGGGCCTATGGTTGAGACAGTCGAGAAGTCGTTACGCCATTCGTGCAGGTCGGAACTTACCCGACAAGGAATTTCGCTACCTTAGGATGGTTATAGTTACCACCGCCGTTTACTGGCGCTTAAGTTCTCAGCTTCGCCAGAGCGAACTCTAGCTAACCGGTCCCCTTAACGTTCCAGCACCGGGCAGGCGTCAGTCCGTATACATCGCCTTACGGCTTCGCACGGACCTGTGTTTTTAGTAAACAGTCGCTTCTCGCTGGTCTCTGCGGCCACCCCCAGCTCGGAGTGCAAGACTCGTCACCAGGAATGGCCCCCCTTCTCCCGAAGTTACGGGGGCATTTTGCCGAGTTCCTTAACCATAGTTCACCCGAACGCCTCGGTATTCTCTACCTGACCACCTGAGTCGGTTTGGGGTACGGGCCGCCATGAAACTCGCTAGAGGCTTTTCTCGACAGCATAGGATCATCCACTTCGCCACAATCGGCTCGGCATCAGGTCTCAGCCTTAATGTGAGGCGGATTTGCCTACCTCACGGCCTACACCCTTACCCCGGGACAACCACCGCCCGGGCTGGACTACCTTCCTGCGTCACCCCATCGCTCACCTAATCTCCCCTACCACACTCTAGCCTGCCCGTATCGAATGCAGACCCGGGGTTAAGCCCCGGGCTTTCACATCCGACGCGACAGGCCGCCTACGAGCTCTTTACGCCCAATAATTCCGGACAACGCTCGCACCCTACGTATTACCGCGGCTGCTGGCACGTAGTTAGCCGGTGCTTCTTCTGCAGGTACCGTCACTTGCGCTTCTTCCCTGCTGAAAGAGGTTTACAACCCGAAGGCCGTCATCCCTCACGCGGCGTCGCTGCATCAGGCTTTCGCCCATTGTGCAATATTCCCCACTGCTGCCTCCCGTAGGAGTCTGGGCCGTGTCTCAGTCCCAGTGTGGCCGGTCGCCCTCTCAGGCCGGCTACCCGTCGTCGCCTTGGTAGGCCATTACCCCACCAACAAGCTGATAGGCCGCGGGCTCATCCTGCACCGCCGGAGCTTTCCACCAACCCCCATGCGGAGGAAGGTCATATCCGGTATTAGACCCCGTTTCCAGGGCTTGTCCCAGAGTGCAGGGCAGATTGCCCACGTGTTACTCACCCGTTCGCCACTGATCCACCCCGAAGGGCTTCACCGTTCGACTTGCATGTGTTAAGCACGCCGCCAGCGTTCGTCCTGAGCCAGGATCAAACTCTCCGTGAATGCTTGCCCGACTGTGCTCGATTAAGAGCTGCAGGCGGCACACTCGCGTTGAGCGGCACGGCAACCACCGGAATAGGGCGGCCCCGCGCACTGCGTCCTCGCTGTGTTATTTCAAAAGGAATCTCCAACCCCAGAGAATCTGAGGCCGGGGATGTCAACATATCTGGCGTTGACTTTTGGCACGCGGTGGGTTCGGTCCTCCACACGGTCTTACCCGCGCTTCAACCTGCCCATGGCTAGATCACTCCGCTTCGGGTCTTGGGCATGCAACTCAACCGCCCTATTCGGACTCGCTTTCGCTACGGCTACCCCACACGGGTTAACCTCGCTACACACCGCAAACTCGCAGGCTCATTCTTCAAAAGGCACGCAGTCACGGCCAGCAGGCAAGCCCACTGACGACGCTCCCACCCCGGGGCCTATCGCGGCCTCCCACGTCCTTCATCGGTTCCTGGTGCCAAGGCATCCACCGTGCGCCCTTAAAAACTTGGCCACAGATGCTCGCGTCCACTGTGCAGTTCTCAAACAACGACCAGTCACCCACCTGAACAAGCATGGGACCGGCGACTCTGAAGCAACAGCCTTACGGCCGTTCCCTCAGGACCCAACAACGTGCCCGACACACCCACACCATGAACTCTCTTCCACGCCGAAGCAGTACTAGGAGACATCGTCTGAACTGTGCCGAATAGTCAACGTTCCACCCATGAGCGAGCACTCCGGGACGTTCGCCCGAAGCTGCTATGTGCTCCTTAGAAAGGAGGTGATCCAGCCGCACCTTCCGGTACGGCTACCTTGGCTTCACGGCTTTAGCATCACCTGGTTCCAGCGTTCGTCCTGAGCCAGGATCAAACTCTCCGTGAATGCTTGCCCGACTGTGCTCGATTAAGAGCTGCAGGCGGCACACTCGCGTTGAGCGGCACGGCAACCACCGGAATAGGGCCCGGGCGCTTCGTTCTTTCGTGTTCCCAGCTTATCAGATCCTCGCGGCCGTTCTTACCGGCGTTTGTTTCTCTGAATTCCCGCTGGAGGGATTTCCTTCGACTTCGCTCCGAAGCCTATCAAAGCTTTCGGTGTGCTCAGTTCCGGGATTTGCCTTACGCGGAGGGTGCGCATTCTTGGAGCGCACTCACCTCGATTCGGCGGTGTCGTAGACACTAACGCCTGGACCAGGTCGTTGTCCAACCTGTCCCAACCGTTCAAACCTACTAGCCCACCCTCGCCACGTCAATGGTTTGGCCGGGATGCGAGAAGAGTAGCAGCTCAGGGGCATGTTGATCACATCGGCTCAGGCCGCGACCGGCTGCAGGTCCGCCCGGTCTGCCGCGTCCAGGTCGCCGGTCTCCCCGGTCGCCGCGGCCTCCCCACACGAGGGCGTAGAGCAGGAACGCCACCTCGACCAGCGCACCGATCGAGATCCGCGCCCACGTGGGGAGGCCCGACGGGGTCACGAAGGCTTCCAGGGCGCCGGCCACGGCCAGGACCGTCGCGAGGCCGATCCCCATCCCGACGATCGACCGGCCCTGCTCGGCCAGCGCGGTCGCCCGGGTGCGAGGGCCGGGGTCGATCACGGTCCAGCCCAGCCGCAGGCCCAGGCCGCCGGCCACGAAGACGGCGGTCAGTTCCAGCAGGCCGTGCGGGATCAACAGGCCGAGGAAGACGTCGAGCCGGCCGGCGGAGGCCATGAGACCGATGCCGACACCGAGGTTGAGGACGTTGCTCCAGAGCACGTAGAGAACGGGAATGCCCAGCGCGACGCCGAAGACCAGGCACTGCACCGCGATCCAGGCGTTGTTCGTCCAGACCTGGGCCGCGAACGAACTCGCGGGGTGCTCCGAGTAGTAGGCCTCGAACTCGCCGCCGGGCATGGTCAGCTGGTGCAGCGCCTCCGGGCTGACCAGGCTGTTCCGGACCTCGGGGTGATTCGCCATCCACCAGGCGATCAGGGCGGTGCCGAACAGCGAGACGAGGGCTACCGACAGCCACCAGCGGCGCGCGCGGTAGAGCGCGGCCGGGAAGCTCACCGCGTAGTAGCGGGCGATGTCATGCCAGCCGCTGGTACGGCTTCCGGTGACCGCGTCCCGGGCCCGGGAGACCAGGCCGGTCAGGCGGCCCTCCAGCGTCGGGTCGGGGGCGGCGGCCTGGACCTTGGCGAGGTGGCCGGTGGCGCGCTGGTAGAGGGTGACCAGCTCGTCCGCCTCCTCGCCGGTGAGCCGGCGGGTCCTGGCGAGGGCGTCCAGCCGGGCCCACTCCCCCTGGTGGGTAGCGACGAAGACGTCCAGGTCCATTCGGCGGCTCCATGGTCGGCGCAGGGCGCGCGGGCAGGCGGGTGCGGACAGGTGGGCCCAGCATGCCAGGGCACCGGCACCGGCACCGGGGGGTTCGGCGCGGGTGGGACCGGTCGGTTCGACCGGCCCGGTTCGTTCCGCCCGGGACCTCCCTTCCCGAGTGGCCGGGGAGCCCCGTATGTTGACGACTGCGATGACGGGGGCCGCAGGGGGCGATCCGGCGGACGCTCTCCGCCACGAACCGCGAACCGTGCACCGCGACCTGGGCACCGCGGCCCACGATCCGCGGGCCACGAACCACCGATGGGAACGGACGGGTGTCTTGAGCGACCTGGTGACGGGTGAGGCGGTCGTCCTCGGCCTGCGCACGGCGAAGCTTCCGAGTCGTGCCCTGGCGATCGGGCTGGACCTGACCGTCGAGCTCGCCGCCCTGCTGGTGTGCACCCTGACGCTCAGCGTCGCCCTCGTCGACCTCGACCCGGCGGCCCTCGCCGCCCTCATGATCGGGCTGACCGTCTTCTTCATGGTCGCGGTGCCCGTCATGGTCGAGACCCTCACCCGCGGGCGCTCGCTCGGGAAGGCCGCCCTCGGTCTGCGCGTGGTGCGCACCGACGGCGGGCCCGTGCGGTTCCGGCACGCGCTGGTCCGCGCCCTGGTGGGCTTCTTCGAGATCATCGTGCTGAGCGGGGTGCCGGCGGCCATCTGCTCCGCGGTGTCGGCGGACGGCCGGCGGCTGGGCGACGTCTTCGCCGGCACGCTGGTGGTCCGCGAGCGCGTCCCGGGCGGCAGCGGTGCGGCGGCGGCGCTGCCGCCGGTGCACCCGCAGCTGCTGCAGGCCATCGGGGGCGAGCTGGTCGCGCTGGACCTCTCCGCCGTACCGGAGCCGCTCTGGCTGGCGATCCGGCAACTGCTCGGCCGGGTGGGCCAGCTGGACCCGGCGGTCGCGCACCAGATGTCCGCCCGGCTCGCCGACGACCTGGCCGCGCGCACCGGCCACCCGGTCCCGTACGGGCTGCACCCGGCGGCATACCTGGGTGCGGTGCTGACCGAGCGGCAGCGGCGCGAGTGGACCCGGGCCCAGAGCCAGGCGTTCCAGCAGGCCCGTCCCCAGGCTCAGGCCCATCCCCAGCCCCCTCAGACCGGGCCCGGCCCGACTCCGCAGATGCCCCAGATGCCTCAGCTGCCCCCGATGCCCTCGGCGCCCCATGCTCCGGTGCAGACCCCGGCCCCGGCCCCCGCGCCGGCCCCCGCCGCACCGTCGGCACCCGCCCCCGGGCCAGCCACCGGTCCGTCGACCGGCCGGAACACCGGCCCCACCACCGCCCCGGCCAGCAGCACCGGCTTCGTGCCGCCCGCCTGATCCCCGCGCTATCCGCCGAACTCCGCAGGCCAGGCGTTCGGCGGTGACTCCAGCTCCTCCAGCTCCACCCCGGCCGCGGCCAGCACCACGTCACCGGCCAGGTGGACCACCTGCTGCTCCCCCGTCTCCAGATCCGCCACCTGGTACCGCTCGACCAGCAGCGGGCCGGTGTCCGTCTCGTGGGTGTCCACGCCCTCCAGCAGCCAGCCCTGGTCGAACGTGCGCGGAGCGAGCACCGGCTCCGTGAACGCCACCAGACGCACCCGCGCGCTCGCGCCCTCCCGCAGCCGCAACAGTCGCGCCGTGGCGACCAGGAAGCCGGGCGAGCGGCCCGCGAAGCCGTGGGCGCGGTCGTGGCCCTCCGCCGCGTCACCTCCGGCCGGGTCGGCAGCGGCGGTGCGGACCCAGGCCACGCCGTCCACCGCGCCGCCCCGGACCTGCCAGCCACCGGCGCGCAGCTCCATCCGCAGCGGTCGGGCCCGGGAGTCCAGCGTCAGGTCGCACGTGCCGAGCACCTGCCCCTGCGGGCCGTACGTCTTCGAGACGTACCGCCAGCCGGCCGCGCCGGGGGCGCAGCTGAAGCGCTCCTCGCCGAGCAGCACGTGGTTGTGGGTGTCGTGGAGCGAGTACCGGCCGTTGGGCATGCCCGAAGCCTACGTCGACGATCTCCGCCGATCGGCACCCAACCGACGTCCGGGCGGGCGGCCGCATCGGAGGGCACGACCCGGCCCCGGACGCGCCGGTGGCCGGCACCCGCCCAGGGGTGCCGGCCACCGGCTTTCGACCAGCGCGTCCGGACCGGCGTCCGGACGGGCGCGTCCGGATCAGTAGCGGTACTGCTCCGGCTTGTACGGGCCCTCGACCGGGACGCCGATGTAGTCGGCCTGCTCCTGGGTCAGGGTGGTCAGCTTCACGCCCAGCGCGTCGAGGTGCAGGCGGGCGACCTTCTCGTCCAGGTGCTTCGGCAGCACGTAGACGCCGATCGGGTACTGCTCGGTCTTCGTGAACAGCTCGATCTGCGCGATCGTCTGGTTGGCGAAGGAGTTGGACATCACGAACGACGGGTGGCCGGTCGCGTTGCCCAGGTTCAGCAGGCGGCCCTCGGAGAGCACGATGATGGTGCGGCCGTCGGCCTTGCGCCACTCGTGGACCTGCGGCTTGACCTCGGTCTTCACGACGCCCGGGAGCTTCGCCAGGCCGGCCATGTCGATCTCGTTGTCGAAGTGGCCGATGTTGCCGACGATGGCCTGGTGCTTCATCCGCTCCATGTGGGAGGCCAGGATGATGTCCTTGTTGCCGGTCGTGGTGATGAAGATGTCGGCCGTCTCGACGACGTCGTCCAGGGTCGCGACCTGGTAGCCGTCCATCGCCGCCTGGAGCGCGCAGATCGGGTCGATCTCGGTGACGATGACGCGGGCGCCCTGGCCGCGCAGCGACTCGGCGCAGCCCTTGCCGACGTCGCCGTAGCCGCAGACCACCGCGACCTTGCCGCCGATCAGGACGTCGGTGGCGCGGTTGATGCCGTCGATCAGCGAGTGGCGGCAGCCGTACTTGTTGTCGAACTTCGACTTGGTGACCGAGTCGTTGACGTTGATCGCCGGGAACAGCAGCTTGCCGTCGCGGTGCATCTCGTACAGGCGGTGGACACCGGTGGTGGTCTCCTCGGTCACGCCCTTGATGGTGGCGGCGACCTCGGTCCACTTGTTCGGGGTCTCGGTCAGGGTGCGGTTGAGCAGCTCCAGGATGATCCGGAACTCGTCGTTGTCCGCGGTGGCCGGGTCCGGCGCGGCGCCGGCCTTCTCGAACTCGACGCCCTTGTGGATCAGCAGGGTGGCGTCACCGCCGTCGTCCAGGATCATGTTCGGGGTCTGGCCGTTCGGCCAGGTGAGCGCCTGCTCGGTGCACCACCAGTACTCCTCCAGGGTCTCGCCCTTCCAGGCGAAGACCGGCACGCCCTGCGGGTTCTCCGGGGTGCCGTTCGGGCCGACCGCGATGGCGGCGGCGGCGTGGTCCTGGGTGGAGAAGATGTTGCAGGAGCACCAGCGGACCTCGGCACCGAGGGCCGTCAGGGTCTCGATCAGCACGGCGGAGACCAGCACGCCGACCGGCCAGTACCAGTTCTCCAGCTCGTGCGGGTGGACGATCTTCTCGTAGCCCTCGTAGACGGCGAACATGCCACCGACGCTGAACAGCACGATCGAGACCAGGAAGGCGTAGACGTAGCGCTCGCGCCCGGAGAACGCGAAGGCCACGAACTTGCCGGCCGCGATGCCCAGGTTCGCGGACAGGGCCGCCACCAGGGCCTTGGTACCGCCTTCGGTGCTCATGCTCGGGAGGGTCCCTCCGCCGCGAGCCCGAGGTAGACGGACGAGGTCGGCGTGCAGCGGCTCGGACCGGGCGCTGGCGTACTCGGTGAGCCGGACGTCGTGGGCCGCGGCCAGCCGGTGCGCCCGGCTCGCGCCGAAGCTGCGCGCCCCCCGCCGGCACCTCCGGCACCGCCTGCACCGTTCGCCTCCGGGACGTGCCGCAGCAGCAGCACCTGCAGGTGCAGCGGGTCCGGCTCCTCGACCCGGTCGCGGAAGAAGTCGTCAGGGTCGGCTCCGGCGCCGAGCTGCCCGGTGAACATGCCGCGGTGCGCGACGAGGGCCTGCGGCAGCAGCCCGGACAGCGCCGGACGGCCGGCCCGGTCGGCGAGCTGGGCGGCGAACCGGACGGCGGCCGCCCCGGCGACCGGGCCCTCGGCCCAGAGCAGCGGGACGGTGCCGGCCAGCCGGGCCGCCAGGCCCTTGGCCGGGTTGGTGTACGCCGCGGCGTCCGGGCGTGGTCGGCGCGCTGGAGGGCGGCCGGGTCGTCGAGCAGGGTGTCGTCGAGCATGCGGCGGGCCTCCGGCTGCTGGCTGGGCGCTGAGGGGCTGCGGGGTGGGGGTGCAGGTGTCCCGCCCCCAGGATCAGGCCGGGCGGCGGGCCTCGTCCACCAGCAGCACCGGAATGCCGTCGCGGACGGGGTACGCCAGGCCGCAGTCCGCACCGGTGCAGACCAGCTCGGGGTGGTCCTCGGTGCCGCCCTCGGTGAGCGCGGCCCGGCACTGCGGGCAGACCAGTTCATGGCGTTCGGGCTCCCAGTCTCGGATGGCGGGGGTGTCGGAGGGGTGGCACGGCGGTGCCCCGCCGGCCCGGCAGAGCTTGATGCCGTTGTACTGGGCCGGGTTGTGGCTGGCGGTGAACATCGCGCCGGGCAGGTCGAGCTTGCCGCTGGCGTAGTAGAGCTGGTCGGTCGAGCAGAGGCCGATCTCGACCACGTCGGCGCCGTAGGCGGCGGCGCCCTCGGCGAAGGCCCGGCTGAGCGACGGCGAGGAGGGCCGCATGTCGTGGCCGACCACGATCGCGGTCGCTCCGGTGACCTGCGTGAACGCGGCGCCGAAGGCGCGCGCGAGGCTCTCGTCCCACTGGTCCGGGACCACGCCTCGTACGTCGTACGCCTTCACGAGCTGCTTGAGGTCGCGCACTGCGGCTCCACCCTGGTTCTCTGTCTGGATCGGTGGGCTGGTCGCCCATGGTCACGATACGTCCGCGCACGGCGCCGCTCGGCACCCGGACAGGTGGGCAGCGTACCGGCAGGCAGGGAACGGCGGGTTCGGGGCGGGGGGGCCCAACGGCCCTGACGGGGAGTCTGCGGTCGCGCGGCCTCGCGGACGGCGTTGGCGAGCGCTTCGAGGTCGTCGCTGCTCCGCCGCAGCGGGCCGGCTTCGGCTGCGAGCCGGACCACCTCCCAGCCGCGCGGCCCGCTGGCACCTCCGCAGGTGCCGATCTCGCTCACCCGCTCCGAGTTGTTCGACGACTACGTGCGCGTACTGATCCGAGGAGCGGCGCGGCGCGGGCGGGGCGTCCGCGCGTACGCCCGAGGGGCGGCACCCGGTGGCCCGGGTGCCGCCCCTCGGCGTCGGCGCGCGGTCAGCGCAGGACGATGCCCGGATCCTGGGCGGCCCGCGGCACCTTGACGGTGCTGCGGTCGTCGCGCAGCGACTGGACGGTGAACATCGGCACGTCCTTGGTGGTGATCGCGAGCATCCGGGCGGCCGCGACCGGGCCGCCGGAGACGGTCTCCACGGTGAGTGCGAAGGTGTCCTTCAGGCCGGCCGGCTCGGGCGCCGGGAGGGCGACCGTGCCGCCGGCCGGCAGCTGGACCTCCTGGGGGGGGGTGCCGCCGCCACTGCCCGCCGAGGCGGTGACCCGGACGGTGGCGGCCTCGCCGGTGGAGGTCAGGAAGAGCGTCGAGGCACCCCCGCCGCGGTTGTCGGCCACGGTGGCCCGGGCACCGACCGGGACGGTGCCGGAGAGCCAGGCTGCGTCCGACTTGCCGTTCTGGGCGGCGCGGTCGACCCGCAGACCGGCCACGATCGGGGTGGGGTGCTTGTCGTCGCTGGGCGACAGCCGCAGGCCGGCCACCTCCTCGCGGGTGACCTTGCCGAGGTCGACCGCGGCCACCATGCCGGCCTTGACGTGGATCGACTCGTTGCCGGCCGGGGTGAACCAGCCGTTCTTGCCGGAGAGCTGGATCTTCAGGTCGGCGTCGTCCTCCGGCGGCGCCCAGACCACCAGGCGGGCGCCGGCGGTGTCGGCGCCGGCGCCGGTGCTCCCGTACGCCCCGGGACCGTCCGTCTCCTCGACGCCGCCGAAGGCGTCGTCGGCCGGGCCCAGGGGCTCGTCGGCGGCCTTCGACCGCTTCTTGAACGCGGGCTTCTTCATCGCGGGTCAGCCCGGCCGGGGGTGGTGTCCAGGACGTCCTTGAACGCGGTGATCGCCGGCTGGTCCACCAGCACGTAGGCGATGCCGTAGCCGGCCAGGGCGCCGGCCTGGTCGGCGCCGGATCCGGCGAGCAGGCTGCCGACGACCTTGTTCAGGCCCTCGCGAGTGTAGCGAACCGCCCTTGGGGTCGCCGGTGACGGCCAGGGTGCGGGAGCGGTCCGTGGTGCCGGCCTCCTCGGCGATGAAGGCGGGCACCTGGGCGGACCGGCCCCGGTGCAGCGGGCCGTCCGCGCCGGTGACGGCCCACCAGACGCCGGTGCCGATCGGGGCCAGCACGGCGGCGGCCAGCACGAGCGCGGCGACCGGCTGGCGCCAGCCGAAGGCGATGCCGGCCACACGGGCGTTGGCGCCGTCGGCGCCGATCGCGGCGGCGGCCAGCAGGGCGACGCCGGCCAGCAGGGAGGCCGGGCCGGACCACGCGGGCACGGCCGGGCCGCCGGAGGCGGGGGTCACCGAGAGACCGGCCACCACGACCGTGAAGACCAGGCCGGCGCCGGCCGCGCCCCAGGCCGCCAGCACCGCGCGGCGGCGGTCGGCGCGCAGCAGGGCGGCCAGCGCGGCGAGCACGATGCCCGCCGAGAGCCAGACCGGCGGCACGCCGGCTCCACCGGGGTTGACCAGGACCAGGCCGAGCGCGCTCGCGCCGCCGCCGTGCAGCCCGGGCAGGCCGGCCTCCATCAGCAGCCGCTGGGGGTGCGTCAGCACCTGCAGCGACCAGGGTGCGAGCACCAGCACCGGGACGGCGAGGATCACCAGGACGCGCAGCCCGAGCAGGCGCAGCGCGGTCCCGCCGGAGCCGAACGCCCCGCCGCGCACCACCGCGGCGACCAGTGCGGCCAGGGAGAGCGGCACGGCCAGCGCCCAGGCCAGCGGGACGAAGGCGGTGGCCAGGGTGAGCAGCAGGACGGTCATCCAGACCGGGCGCCAGCCGGGCCGGGCGCCCTTGGCCGCGCTCTCGGCGCGGATGCCGAGGCCGGCGGTGATCGCGGCGGCGCGGGCCAGCGGCGGCAGCAGCACGGCGAGGACGGCGGTGCCGATCCGGCCCTGGGCGAGCGCGCCGGTGGCGGCGGGCAGCAGCGCGTACGCCGCGGCGGCCCAGGCGCGGACCAGCTTGGAGTCGATCAGCGGCCGGGAGACCAGGTAGGCGCTGACGGCGGCCAGCGGGACCGCGAGGACGACCAGCAGGGTGACCGCGAGGTCGGCGTGGTCGAACAGCATCCAGGAGAGCACTGCCAGCACGCCGAGGTAGGGCGGGGCGGCGGAGGTGGAGCCGGTGCCGACGGGGTGCCAGGCGTCCGCGTACATCGACCAGAGGCCGCCGGCGCCGCCGGTGGCGGGCAGCAGCGCGCCGCCGAAGAGGTCGCCGCTGCCGAGCAGGCTCCGGCAGGCGACCAGGGCGAAGACCAGCAGGGCGGCGAACAGCACCGGTGCCGGGCGCCGGGCCAGCTTCTTGATCAGCGCGAACTGCTCGACGACCAGGTCCTCGGCGTCCTCGTCGCCCGGTCCGGCCTCGACCGAGCCGTGCCGTCCGGCGCCGGAGTCGTCGCTGCCTCCTATGCCGAGCGAGCTGATGACGCCTTCGACGGCGAGCCGTGCGGTGGCGCCGGGCGCCGGGAAGAGCGTGCGGTCGTCCAGCGCGTCGGCCGCCCTGGTCCGGGAGCGGCGTTTGCGGGCGGCCAGCAGCCGGGGCAGCCGGATCAGCTCGTGGCCGAGGCCGGCGAGCTCGTCGAAGGCCTGCTTCGGGTCCTTGCCGAGCAGGTTGGTGACGACCCGGAGCAGGGTGCCGAGCACCAGCCGGAGCAGGACGTAGGGGAAGAGCACGCCCTTGGAGTTGGCGAGCAGGGTGTAGACGGCGCCGGCCTTGTCCACCCGGTGCGGGTGGGAGGCGGCGCAGTCGATGGCGCGGCGTTCGCGGCTGGCCGCCTCGGCGTGCCGCAGCACGGCGTCGGGGGCGATCACCACGCGGTGGCCGGCGGCGTTGACCCGCCAGCAGAAGTCGGCGTCGTCGCGCATCAGCGGCAGCGCCCTGTCGAAGCCGCCGAGCTCCTCGAAGACGTCGCGGCGCACCAGCATGCCGGCGGTGGAGACGGCGAGCACCGGGCGGACCTGGTCGTGCTGGCCCTGGTCCTGCTCGCGGCGGTCGAGGCCGGTCCAGCGGCGGCCGGAGCGGGCGATGGTGACGCCGACCTCCAGCAGCTGGCGGCGGTCGTACCAGCTGCGCAGCTTGGGGCCGACCACGGCGGCGCTGGGGGTGGAGTCGGCGACCTGGAGCAGGCGGCGCAGGGCGTCGGTCTGCGGCTCGCAGTCGTCGTGGAGCAGCCAGAGCCATTCGACGGGCTGGGTCTCGCGGGGGCCTCCGCGGCCGAGGTCGTCCTCGTGGCCGAGCGGGTCGCCGAAGTCGTCCCAGCCGCCGGTGACCGGGTCGTACCCCGAGGGGTCGAGGCGGTAGGAGAGGTCCTCCGGGCGCAGCGGCGGGCTGTTGAAGACGGCCTCGGCGACGGCGGTGCCGAAGCCGGCCCGGCGGCTCAGGATGGTCGGACCGCTCTCGGGCAGCCAGTCGGCGAGGGTGTCGGCGAGCAACTGCGGGGAGTTGTCGGTGGAGCCGGTGTCGACGGCGAGCACCCGCTGGACCTGGCGGTCCTGGCCGAGCAGGCCGGCCAGGGCCTGCGGCAGCCAGCGGGCGCCGTCGTGCGAGACGATCACGGCGGTGACCAGGTTGACGCGGGTAGGCGGGCGGCCTGGCAGCGGTGAAGCCGCTCTGGTGGCTGTAGACGGTCATCGAGTGCGCGGGCCCCAGTTCTCGGTGGACACAGCCGGTGAACGGCAACCGGATGGCGCACCACACTAACGGCTCCGGATGGCGCCTTCGTCCGCGGTGCCGTGGAGAGGCTGTGGACGCGAGCTCCCGGGGCGGGCCGCGACGGCCCCCGGCGGGCGGGCCCGGGGAACACGAAGGCGCCCCACCACCGCGGTGAGGCGCCCGTAACTGCTCTGCGGTTGTCGAAGGCTCGGCAGGGTCAGCTGGGTCAGGGGCCGACCCGGTCAGACCGCGCTCTTCTTGAGCCGGCGGCGCTCGCGCTCGGAGAGGCCGCCCCAGATGCCGAACCGCTCGTCGTTGGCGAGGGCGTACTCCAGGCACTCGGAGCGGACCTCACAGGCGAGGCAGACCTTCTTGGCCTCGCGGGTGGAGCCGCCCTTCTCCGGGAAGAAGGACTCGGGGTCGGTCTGGGCGCACAGCGCGCGCTCCTGCCAGCCGAGTTCCTCTTCGTCCTCCTCGATGCCGTCACCGATCAACAGCTCAAAGAGCTCGCTCATGTGGCGCGCCTCCTCTGCCCCTATTTGGCGTCCCCGTGGTTGCCGTTGCCTCGTGCGGCCGACGACACGAGTGAAATTACAGTTGCGTCACTCTGGCCCAGTCAAGCCGAGCTCTGGTATTGGGGCCAGGATTCACTCCCCGGCACCAAGCCGTTACGAATAGTGTACATATCCGGACAGATCGGACTTTCCGACCGGATCGCTTCGAACCATTCGCAACCACCCGCCGAGTGACCCGCAGTCACCGTCACAGGCCGGTCATCGGCCTGCTTCCCGGCGATCTTCTCGTCGAAACCTAGAGGGTGATTTATCACCCCATCGTGTGGTTCATGACCTATAAGGCCCGATTGCCCCGGCTCCGGAGTTGACACCGGCCCCTCGGGTGCGGTCTCCTTTCCCCCATGTCAGAGCGCGACGGGTGAGGGCGTGCGCACCCTGAGCCCCGGTGGGCAGCGGGTGTTCTCCGCCGGCTACCTGCACGAGGTCGTCAACGCCGCGCTGGAGCCCGCGGTCTCCGTCCACCTCTACACGCCGGGCCTGACCGAGATGAACCGGTACGGCGCCCCCGCCGTCCCCGAGCAGCACCCCGGGCACGCCCCCGAGCACGCCCCCGAGCAGGCCGAGGCCCACTGAGCGCGGGCCCCGGCGCGGTCGGTCGACGGTCGGGCTGACGACCCGTCGCTGCGTGGCAGGATGGGCGCATGCGCATCGTGGCACTGGCAGGCGGGATCGGCGGAGCGCGTTTCCTGCGCGGACTCCGGGAGGCCATCGGTCCGGAGGACGAGATCACCGTCATCGGCAACACCGGTGACGACATCCACCTCTACGGGCTGAAGGTCTGCCCCGACCTCGACACCGTCATGTACACCCTCGGCGGCGGCATCCACGAGGAGCAGGGCTGGGGCCGGGCCGACGAGACCTGGTCGATCAAGGCCGAGATGAAGGAGTACGGCGTCGGGCCGGAGTGGTTCGGCCTCGGCGACCGCGACTTCGCCACCCACCTCGTCCGCAGCCAGATGCTCACCGCCGGGTACACCCTCAGCCAGGTCACCGAGGCGCTCTGCGTCCGCTGGAAGCCGGGCGTGCGGCTGCTGCCGATGAGCGACGACCGGGTCGAGACGCACGTGCGGATCACGGACGAGAACGGCACCCGGGCGGTCCACTTCCAGGAGTACTGGGTCCGGCTGCACGCGGCCGTCGACGCCGAGCACGCGGCCGTCGACGCCGAGGCGATCATCCCGGTCGGCGCGGACACCGCCAAGCCGGCGCCCGGGGTGCTGGAGGCCATCGCGGCCGCCGACGTGATCCTCCTCCCGCCGTCCAACCCCGTCGTCTCGATCGGCACCATCCTCGCCGTGCCCGGCATCCGGGCCGCCCTCGCCGCGGCCCCCGCACCCGTGGTCGGCCTCTCCCCGATCATCGGCGGTGCGCCGGTGCGCGGCATGGCCGACAAGGTGCTGGCCGCCGTCGGCGTCGAGGCCACCGCGGCGGCGGTCGCGCTCGACTACGGCAGCCGGGCGGCGCTGCGAAGCGCCTCCGGTGAGGGCGGCGGTGGGCGACGGGAGGGCGTGCTGGACGGCTGGCTGGTGGACACCGCGGACGAGGCCGCGGTCGCCGCGGTCGAGGCCGGCGGCATCGCCTGCCGGGCGACGCGCCGTACCTGATCGTCCCCTGCCTGGTGATGGACGGGTCGCACGACTACCCGGACGCGCGCCGGGCCACCGCGGAGCGCGAGATGTTCACCGTCGCCATCGGCGCGGCCGTGGAGAACCTCCTGGTCGCGCTCACCGGTGAGGGCTACGGCTCCGCCTGGGTCTCCTCCACCATGTTCTGCCCCGAGCGCAGCGCGGACGCCTTCGTCGAGGTGCGGTAGCCGCCGGGTCCGGGCCCGCCCGGGCGGCCCGGCTCACCGCCCCCGGTGGTCGTTGGGGGCGAGGCGCGGGCCGTAGCGGGGGGCGTGGCTGCCGGTGGACAGCAGCAGCCGGCAGAGGCGGCAGCCGGACGGCCCGCACGACCGTCGCCGAGCGCTTCGGATCGACGCCGGCGCGGTGCCACTCCCAGCTCGGGACCAGCGCCCAGTCGCGGGCCGACGGCGCCACCCACATGCCCTGGGCCGGGCCCGGCGCCGGGGTGCCGAAGCCGCGCAGCAGGGTGCGCCACGCGCGGTACGCCTCGAGGGTGGTGACCTTCTGCTCCAGGATCGCGGGCACCAGTGACTCCAGGACCAGCCCGGTGCTGGTGAGCCGGATCCCGGCCGACCGCCGTTGGGCGTCCCGCAGCGGGCCGGGCGGCAGGACCAGCCCGGCCGGGTCGTCCTGCGCGCCGAGCAGCGCCGGCAGCCGGTCCAGCAGCCACTGCGCGCCCGGACCCCAGGCACTGGCCTCGACCGTGCCCTCGGCCGGGCGGGGCAGCACCCGCAGGGTGCCGACGCCGGCAGGCGTCCGGGAGGCCCGCCAGACCGCGCCGTCGCTGCCTCGCCTCCGCTGTCCGGCTCCACCGCCTTCGTCGACGATGGGGATATGAACGATACGCGGCTGCCGGAGCTGTCCTCCACGGACGAGAGCGCGGTGCGGGCGCTCTACCACCGGGCGCTGGACGGCTGGAACCTGCAGGACGGCGCGGCCTTCGCCGGTCCGTTCACCGAGGACGGGGAGGTGATCGGTTTCGACGGCACCAGGCACAGCGAGGGTGTGCGCGCCGAACACGGGCTGGTCGACCCCGCCGGCCCGGCCCTCGTAGATGGTGCCGCAGCGGTCGACCAGGAAGTTGTAGCCGATGTCCCGCCAGCCGTTGCTCTGGACGTGGTACTGGTAGATCGCCCGGATCATCTGTGGCGCGTCGCTGCACGAGTAGTCGGTGGCGGTCGCGGTGTGGTGCACGAAGACCGCCCGGACCTGCCCGGTGTAGACGAAGCCGGGGTCGCGCAGCGACTCGTCGGCGCCCCAGCCGGCCCGGGTGACGATGCCCGGCCGCGGTGCCTCGTGGTCGGCCCTCCGCGCGGGTGACGATTCGGCCGGAAGGGTGCGCGGCGCGGCGGGTGCCCGACGGCCTGGAGGCCGCCCACGCGTGCGAGGGCGAACGGGTGGCCCTCGCGCTGCGCCCGCTGACGACTGGCCTGCTCGCACCGCTGGCGGCCGGCGCCTCGGTGGTGCTCTGCCGTAACTCCGAGGGGCTGAGCGCCGAGCAGTGGGAGAAGCGCATCGAGTCCGAACGGGTGACACTGCGCCTCGGGTAACCCCCGGCTCGGGCCCGGCGGGTAGGGATCCCTGCCATGGCCGAGGACGACACCGAGCACCCCCCGACCGACAGCTCCCCACCCGGGGGAACGCCTCCCCCGGGCACTCACCCGGACCAGGACCCGGACCTCCCGCGCGCACCGAAGCGCAGGCGCCGGCGGTGGCTGATGATCACCGCCGGCGCTCTCGCCTTCCTGCTGGTCGCCTGCGGCACGCTGCTCTGGATCGCCTACCGCAAGCTGGACGGCAACATCCGGACCGACTCGGCCACCGACCGGCTGCTGGCCCGGCTGGAGGCCGAACGGCCCAGCCGCACCGCCGGCGCCAAGGGGGCGGAGAACATCCTGCTGATCGGCAGCGACGACCGCACCGGGGCCAACGCCTCGTACGGCGAGGCCGGCGGCCGGCGCTCGGACACCACGATCCTGCTGCACCTCGCGGCCGACCGGCGGCACGCGACCGCGGTCTCCATCCCCCGCGACGTCATGGTCACCGTCCCGGCCTGCGAGAAGCCGGACGGCACCCGGAGCCGACCCGCGCTGCTGCAGTTCAACGCCGCCTTCGAGACCGGCGGTCCGGCCTGCTCGATCCGGACCGTCGAGCAGCTCAGCGGCATCCGGATGGACCACTACGTGATCCTCGACTTCACGGGGTTCAAGGCCATGGTGGACGCCGTCGACGGGGTCGAGGTCTGCGTGCCGCAGGCGATCCACGACAAGGACGCCAGACTCGACCTGGCGGCCGGGCGGCAGACCCTGCACGGCGAGCAGGCGCTCGGCTACGTCCGCGCCCGGGAGACCCTCGGCGACGGCAGCGACACCCAGCGGATGGGCCGTCAGCAGCAGTTCCTGGCCGCCCTGATCCGCAAGGTGCAGTCGCAGGACGTGCTGCTCAACCCGGCCCGGCTCTGGCCGGTGCTGGACGCGGCGACCTCCTCGATCCAGGCCGACGGCGGGCTCTCCTCGCTGGGCGCGCTCTACGACCTGACCCAGGAGCTGCGGGACATCCCGTCCGCCGACGTGGTGTTCCTGACGGCGCCGCGCCGGCCGTACCGCTTCGACTCGGACCGGGACGAGTTCGTGCAGCCGCAGACCACCCAGCTGTTCACGGCGCTGCGCGACGACCGCCCGATCGCCGTCCGGCCGCCGGACCCGTCCGCCCCGGCGCGTGCCGCGGCGGGCACGTCCGCGCGGGCCCTCGGAGAAGCCTTCGCGGAGTGCGTCGCCGAGCCCCGCGGCCGGCCGCGCACCGAGCGGCTCGGCCGGCGGGTCGGCCGACCGCACGGCAAGTGCGTCGCCGAACCCCGCGCCGAGCGTGCGGGTGAGCGGGTCGGCGAGCCCGTCCGCCGGACCGTTCGCGAGCCTGTCCGCCGGACCGTTCGCGAGCCTGTCGGTCGAGCCCGGTTCGGACCGGGCCGCGGGGCCGTCGCCCACCGCCGACACGCCGCCGTCCTTCGAGGGCCGGACCGCCGACGTGGACGCCTGCGCCGCGCATTGACCGCCGGTCAGGATCACTCTTTTGTGTACAGATCACGATCTTGGCCGGTATTCCCCGGGAATTCGCTAGGGCCCGACCACCCGCCGAATTGCGTTTTCCGAACATGGCGGAGATCACACCAGGAACAATTCCCCCACTCGGCTCGTCTAGGGTGTCCGGGTCGGTGCGCGAACGGACGCACCGATCAGCGGCCGGCCGGAGGGAGGGAACCCGTGCACCAGGACAGGCAGGACGCCGGGCCGTACCGGCTCGACCCGGCCGCCGACATCCCGGGCCAGCGCCGCCGGCAGGCGATCCCCGAGCCGGCCGCCGAGCCCGCACCCGCGCCGGCCGACGCCGCCGGCGCCGCGCACCCCGGCGGACGGGCGGCCCGCCGCAGGGCGCTCACCCGGCGCAGCCGCCGGCGGGCGCTGAAGTGGACGGCCGGCGTGGGAGCGCTGGTCCTGGCGGCCGGCTGCGGCGGCGCGTACTACGCGTACCAGCACTTCAACAGCAACATCACCGCCGTCAAGGTGCAGCTCGGCGACGAGGCGCAGCGGCCCAAGCCGGCCGGCGACGCCCTCAACATCCTGGTCATCGGCACCGACAGCCGGGAGGGCCTCGGCCGCGAGTACGGCGACGAGGGCAGCGCCGGGCACGCCGACACGACCCTGCTCTTCCACGTCGCCAAGGACCGCAGCAATGCGACGGTGGTGAGCCTCCCGCGCGACCTGATGGTGCCGATCCCGGAGTGCCGGACCAGCACCGGAAAGGCGATCCCCGGTACGGCACGGGCGATGTTCAACGAGAGCCTCGGCCAGGAGGGCCGTGATCCGGGCTGCACCTGGAAGACCGTGGAAAAGCTGACCGGAATCCGGGTCGATCACTTCGTGATGGTCAACTTCGAGGCCGTGAAGACGCTCTCCACCGCCGTCGGCGGGGTCGAGGTGTGCGCGGCCAAGGACATCAACGACCCGGATTCCCACCTGAGGATGAGCAAGGGCCGGCACGTGGTGCAGGGCGACGAGGCGCTGGCCTTCGTCCGCACCCGGCACGCCGTCGGCCTGGGCGGCGACCTCACCCGGATCCCGCTCCAGCAGCAGTTCATCAGCTCGATGATCCGCTCGATCAAGAGCGGCGACACCCTGACCAGCCCGACCAAGCTGTGGAGGCTGGCGGACGCCGCGACCAAGGCGCTCACCGTCGACGACGGCATCGGCAGTGTCGACAAGCTGAAGGACCTCGCGCTGGACGTCAGCAAGGTGGACACCGGGAACATCACCTTCGCCACCGTGCCGGTCGAGGACGACGCGAAGGACAGGAACCGCCTGGTGCTCAAGCAGCCCGACGCCGGGCAGCTGTTCTCGCTGGTGGCCGACGACCGTTCGCTGACCGGGACCGCCGCGCCCACCGCGGCCGCCTCCCCGGCACCCGCCGCCGGGCAGGGCGACCCCGGGCAGGGCGACCCCGGCCCGGGGGCGGCGGGTCCGGGAGGCGCCGCGCACGCCGCGCCGGCCGGGCCCGGAGCCGTGCCCTCGCCGACGGCCTCCGCGGCGGCGGCCTCCGCGGCAGCGGCCGACGCCAAGGTCCTCCGGGTGACGGTGCGCAACGGCAGCGGGACGCCCGGGCGGGCCCAGCAGACCGTCGACCGGCTCCGGACCAAGGGCTTCACCCGGGCCGCGACGGCCGCCAACGCGCCCGCCGCGGCGGCCACTTCGGTCACCTATCCGGCCGGGAAGGCCGCCGAGGCGGCCGCCCTGGCCGCCGTACTCGGCTTGCCGGCCGACGCCGCCGAGGAGGATCCGAAGGCAGGTGTCGGGGACGGGCTGGCGGTGGTCCTCGGCAAGGACGTGGTGACCGCGACGACGACGGCGACGCCCGGCGCGGTGCCGACCGAGGCGCCCAAGGACCTCCAGCGCGTCCAGGCGGACGACACCGACGTCTGCGCCAAGTAGCGCCCCTCGGCGCCGGATTGAGGTGGCCCGCGGGTCGCGAACGCGCCCCGTCAGAGCAGGGCGAGCGTGCCGTCGCTCTCGCGGTACTCCTCACCGGTGCGCGGGCAGCGCCAGCGGTCCGGACCGGCCGGCTCCAGTGGTTCGCCGGCCCGGCCGACCCACTTGATCCGGCGGGCCGGCACGCCGGCGACCAGCGCGAAGTCCGGCACGTCCCGGTGGACGACCGCACCCGCGGCGACCAGGGCCCAGCGGCCCACCGTCACCCCGGCGACCAGGACGGCGCGGCCGCCGATCGAGCAGCCGCGGCGGAGCGTCACCCCGCGGGCCTGCCAGTCGTCGCCGCGCTTGAGGCGGCCGTCGACGTCGACCGAGCGCGGGTAGAGATCGTTGGTGAGCACGGCCGCCGGGCCGACGAACACCCCGTCCTCCAGCACGGCGGGCTCGTACACCAGCGCGTGGTTCTGCAGCTTGACCCGGTCCCCGATCCGCACCCCCGGGCCGACGTAGGCGCCGCGCCCGACGATGCAGTCCGCGCCGATCACCGCGTCCTCGCGCACCTGGGCCAGGTGCCACACGGTCGTCCCGGCTCCGAGCACCGCCCGTTCGTCCACGTCCGCGCTGGGCTCGACCCGGGCACCGACGACGGACCCGCCCTCAACTGTCCCCATGGCGCCCGACGATAGCGGCGGAGCGGGGGACGGGAGGGCGGGTCCGTGGGATTGGCCGGATCGGGTCAGCGGACCTCGGTGACCACGTTGGCCGGGGACGGCGCACGGCTGCCGATCACCCGGCGGGCGAGCGAGCGCGGCGAGGTGAGGAAGCCGAAGCCCCAGCTGAGGTGCATGGTGGCGAAGGCCACCGGCAGCAGGGCCTTCGCCCGGAACGAGAGGCCGCGCCCCTCGACCAGCGCGCCGCCGCCGATCCCCGCCAGGTAGGCGCCGGGCACCGCGAGGAAGGCCGGGTGGACGGCGACCCCGAGCAGCAGCCCGAGCGTGACGGCCAGGAACGCGGCCGGCGGGGCGAGGTAGCGCAGGTTGACCGAGCCCCGGTGGTAGCGGGTGACAACCCGGCGCCAGCGGCCGTAGTCCTTGTACTGCTTGGCCAGCGCCCGCACGCTGGGGCGCGGCCGGTAGGTGACCCGCAGCTGCGGGGTGAACCAGACCAGCCCGCCGTCCTGGCGGATGCGGTAGTTGAGCTCCCAGTCCTGGGCGCGGACGAACTCCTCGTTGTAACCGCCGAGCTTCTCCAGCACCTCGCGCCGGAACACCCCGAGGTAGACGGTGTCCGCCGGGCCCGCCAGACCGCCGGTGTGGAAGGCCGCGTTCCCGACACCGATCTTGGAGGTCATCGCGGCGGCGACCGCGTTCTCCCACTCGGTCTCGCCCTCGGCGTGCATGATGCCGCCGACGTTGGCCGCCTCCATCTCGCCGAGCAGCCGGACCGCCGTGGTGATGTACCCCGGGGTGAGCAGGCCGTGCCCGTCGACGCGGACCACTATCGGATGGCTGGAGCCGCGGATGGCGGCGTTCAGCCCCGCGGGCGTGCGACCGGTCGGGTTCGCCACGGTCCGGACCCGCGGATCCTCGGCGGCCAGCTCGGCGGCGATCTGCGCAGTGCGGTCGGAGGACGGACCGAGGGCGATGACCACCTCCATCGGCCCGGCGTAGTCCTGTTCCAGGATGTGCCGGACGGCCGTACGCAGGTGTCGTTCCTCGTTGAGCACCGGCATGATCACGGAGACCGCCGGCAGCTCCTCAGCAGCCTTGGTGTTCATCGGGGCCAACCGTACCGGTGAGGACGGGTCGCCGTCTTGTCCCGGTCTGGGCTGCTCCGCGCACCCTGCGGTGGAGGAACGTTTCATCGGTCGCGCCCACCGTACCCGCAACCCCCGGCGCGCCCTCACCCGGCCCGGCACAGGCCGCCCCTACCATCCGAGAGATGCCGGTCTCCCCCCTCACCGCCCAGCCCGGACAGCGCCGCTCCTGGCCCCGACGGCTGGCCGCGGGCGTCGCCCTCGGGGTCCTCGCCACCTCCTGCGGCGGCTGGGCGGTCCTGGACGGCCTCGGCTCGATCGACCGGGTCGACGCCTTCAGCAGCGACCAGGCCCGGCCCGCCGACGACGGCTCCACCACCTTCCTCGTGGTCGGCACCGACGAGCGGGACGGCATCCCGGAGAAGACGCTCAAGGACGTGCTGCACGCGGGGGGCGAGTCCTGCCACTGCACCGACACCATGATGATCGTCCGGCTCGCCGGGGACGGCGCCCGGGCCAGCGTGATCAGCATCCCGCGCGACTCGTACGTGGACATCCCCGCCCACCGGGACCGGGTCACCCACCGGGAGGTCCCGGCGGGCAAGGGGAAGGTCAACGCCGCCTACGGGCTGGGCGGGCCGCAACTCGCCGTCGCCACCGTGGAGCAGAACACCGGGCTGCGGATCGACCACTACCTGCAGGTGAACTTCACCGCCTTCGTCTCCGCCGTGGACGCCGTCGGCGGGGTGCGGGTCTGCACCGCCAAACCGCTGAGGGACGAGTACTCCGGCCTCGACCTGCCCGCCGGCACCAGCACGCTGGACGGCGCCGGGGCGCTCAAGTACGTCCGCGCCCGGCACGTGGACGGCAGCTCCGACCTCGGGCGGATGCACCGGCAGCAGAAGTTCGTCGCCCAGCTGCTGCACCAGGTGACCAGCAGCGGGACCCTGCTCAACCCGGTCCGGCTGGCCCGGGTGACGGACAGCGCCGAGCAGACCGTAGATCATGTAGAGCAGGGTGTTGACCTGGTCCTGGACCAGCTCCTTGTAGCCCGCCTGGTCCCGGACCTTGAGCTGCGGGTAGTCCTTGAGCGAGTCCTCCAGCGCACCGAGCGTCTTGGCGACGTCGGCACCGGCTGCGGCCTTGGCGTAGATCTGCACGTCGAGCGGCAGGTCGGCGGCCGGAACGGCCTTGGCCAGGGTGTCGATGCCGACGAACGTCGCTCCGGCGAAGAGCGAGTCGCCCTTGCTCAGGACGGCCCCGACCGGCACGGACTGGGTGTGGCCGTTGCCGTAGTCGACCTTGACGGCGTCGCCGACCTTGAGCTTCTGCTCGGTGGCGAAGTCCTCGCCGACCGCCAGCGCCCCCTGCTTCAGCGACTCGACCGCCCCGGACTTCACCTCCAGCCGGAAGTCGTCGCCGAAGGTCGCCGAGACCGCGGAGACGTGCTTCTTGAACGTGCCGCCGTCCGGCAGCGTGAGCAGCGCCGGCAGGCTCTTGTGCTCGGTGACGTGGGCGAGCCCCGGCGTCCCCGCGGCGGCCTTGACCATGTCGGGGTTGACGATCCCCTGGCTGCTGGAGATCACGTAGTCCGCGCCGACCGACTTGTCGATCTGCTGGTTGGTGGACTCGATCATGGACGAGGTGAAGACCGAGGCCCCGATCACCAGCGCCAGGCCGATCATCAGCGCGGCCGCGGTGGCACCGGTACGACGCGGGCTGCGCATCGCGTTGCGCTGGGCCAGCTTGCCGGACGGGCCGAACAGGGCCGGCAGGGCCGCGCCGAGCACCCGGACCACGGTGGTGGCCAGCAGGGGGCCGAGGACGACGAAGCCGATCAGGGTGAGCAGCACGCCGAGGCCGAGGTACTGCCCGCCGGTCGCCGCCTTGTCCGCCGAGGCCGCGAGCGCCAGCAGGCCGCCGCCACCGGCGGTCAGCACCAGGCCGGAGATCGTCCTGACGACGTTGGAGCGGGCCTCGGTGGGCGTGCCGTGGTCGCGCAGGGCGGCCATCGGGGCGATCCGGCTGGCCCGGCGGGCCGGTATCCAGGCGGCGAGCACGGTGATCACGATGCCCACCGCGTAGGCCGCGATCGGCACGTTCAGCCCGATCTGCAGGTCACCCGCGTCGAGGTTCATGCCGACCGCGTTCATCAGGCCGATCAGACCCACCGCCAGGCCGAGGCCGGCTCCGAGGCCGAGGGTGGAGCCGAGCACGCCGAGGATCAGCGCCTCCACCAGCACCGAGCGGTTCACCTGCCGGCGGCTGCCGCCGATGGCCCGCAGCAGACCGATCTCGCGGGTGCGCTGGGCGACCAGCATCGAGAAGGTGTTGATGATCAGGAAGCCGCCGACCAGCAGCGAGATGCCGGCGAAGCCGAGCATCGCGTACTTCATGAAGTTGAGGAAGGAGCCGACGCTCTTGCTGTTCTCCTCCTTCTGCTCCGCCGCCGTCTTCACCTGGAAGCCGCCGCCGAGCTTGCCGAGGGCGTCGGCCTTGAGCTGCTCGTCGGTGCGGCTGCCGTCGCCGAAGGCCTCGACCGAGGTGAACTCGGCCTTGCCGAGGAGGTCCTTCTGCGCGGTCGGGGTGTCCAGGAAGGCGAGCGCGGCACCCGGGTTGGTGGTCTTGAAGGTGGCGATGCCGGCGAGGGTGAACTCGTGGGTGCCGTTGGTCGCGGTGATGACCCGGATCCTGTCGCCGAGGCCGAGCTTGGCCTTCTTGGCGGTGTCGGCGTCGAGCACCACCTGGTCGGCGCCCTGCGGCACGTGGCCGCTGGTGATCTCCACGGAGTTGCGCGGGGTGTCGGTCCAGTTCCCGGTCAGGGTCGGGGCCCCGCCGGTCGGGCCGATGGCCTTGTTGGTGACCGGGTTGACCAGCACGGCGTTGGAGACGAAGACCTGGCCGAGGGCCTGCTTGACCCCGGCGAGGGCGGCGACCCTGTCGACCGCGTCGGCCGGCACCGTGGCGACCTTGCCGGCCGGGCGGTCGTCGTCGTCCTCGCCGTCGAGCCCGGTCTTGGCGGGCTGGACGGCGATGTCGGAGGCCGTCGACGCGAACAGCCGGTCGAAGGTGCTGGTCGCGGTGTTGGAGAACACCAGGGTGCCGGACACGAACGCGACCGACAGCACGACCGCGATCAGCGAGAGCACCATCCGCCCCTTGTGGGCGAAGAAGCTCCGCAGTGACGTCTTGAGCAGCATGATCCTTTGCCCGCCCGCTCAGCTGGTGCGCTTGCCGTCGAAACGGCGCATGCGCTCGAGGACGGAGTCGGCGGTCGGGGCGTGCATCTCGTCGACGATCACGCCGTCGGCGAGGAAGAGCACGCGGTCCGCGTAGCCGGCGGCGACCGGGTCGTGGGTGACCATGACGATGGTCTGGCCCAGCTCGTCGACCGAGCGGCGCAGGAAGGTGAGCACCTCGGCGCCGGCCCGGGAGTCGAGGTTCCCGGTGGGCTCGTCCCCGAAGATGATCTCGGGGCGGGCGGCCAGCGCCCGGGCCACCGCGACGCGCTGCTGCTGGCCGCCGGACAGCTGGGTCGGGCGGTGCTTGAGCCGGCCGGCCAGGCCGACGGTCTCGACGACCTGGTCCAGCCAGGCGGTGTCCGGCTTGCGACCCGCGATGTCCATCGGGAGCGTGATGTTCTCCAGCGCGTTCAGCGTGGGGAGCAGGTTGAAGGCCTGGAAGATGAAGCCGATCTTGTCCCGCCGCAGCTTGGTGAGCTGCTTGTCCTTCAGGCCTGTGATCTCGGTCTCGCCGATCCAGATCCGGCCCTCGGTCACGGTGTCCAGCCCGGCCAGGCAGTGCATCAGCGTCGACTTGCCGGAGCCCGACGGGCCCATGATCGCGGTGAAGCGGCCGCGCTGGATGTCGACGTCGACCGCGTCCAGCGCGGTGACCCTGGTCTCGCCGCTGCCGTAGGCCTTGGTGACCTGGCGCGCCGAGGCGGCGACGGCACCGGTGCCGCCGGGAAGCTGGGAGTCGTACACGGCTGCTGCTGCCGTCGTCACTGGAGTCTCCTAAAAAGTGGGCCCACCCGTTGCCCCCAGCCTCGCCGACCCCACCTGTGCTGCGACATGGTGGAGGGGATAGTCCTCGACCGGGAGTTGACCCCACCCTCCCGGTGAACCGGGGTGTCCGACCCGGCAGAACCGGGCCCCGTTCGGACGGGCGGGGATGTGATCCACGTTAGAAGTGCCGGGCGAACACCTCGTCATCCGCCGGTATGAAGCCGCACAACCGTAGTTGTACGGGGCGGGGTACCCCTCCCCCTAGGGGTAGCCGCCGCCCTCCTCGGGGTCCGCCCGTACGGGGCCCGCGCGACCCCGCGTCAGCAGGTCAGGACGGGCGCGGCGAGGCGCTCCAGCGCCGTCGCGAACCCGTCGACCACCGGTGTCAGCAGCACGTCCGTCTCGCGCTCGATCGCCGTGGCGCCGTCCTCGCGGACGGTGATGTGGCGGTCGAGCACGAACCAGCCCTGGGTGACGTGGCCGGCGCCCATCGAGTGCAGCACCGGGCGCAGCGCGTAGTCCACCGCGAGCACGTGCGCGGTGGAGCCACCGGTGGCCAGCGGCAGCACGGCCTTGCCGGTCAGCGCGTACTGCGGCAGCACGTCCAGCAGGGCCTTCAGCAGCCCCGAGTAGGCCGCCTTGTAGACCGGCGTGCCGATGACCACGCCGTCCGCCTCGGCGAACAGCTCGGCGGCGGCGACGAGGGCGGGGTGCGCGAAGTCCCCCGAGAGCAGGGCGTGCGCGGGAAGGCTGCGCGCCTCGAAGGGGACGACGCGGTGGCCGCGGGCCGCCAGCCGCGCGTCGACGTGGCGCAGCAGGCGGGTGGTGCGGGAGGTCGCGGACGGGGAGCCGGAGACGGACAGGACGGTGGCCATGGGTTCACCTCGGGGCGGGAAGCGGGGCAGCGCTGGGGGGCCGGGCGGCGCCTCGGAAGCGGGACGACGGCGCCGGGCGTGCGGATCGGCGCCGCGGGGAGCGGCGGTACGAGGAGACGACGCGGCGCCGGCGCCACCGCGGAGCGGAGGCGGAACGGGAGGACGGTTCTCGGCCGGGAAGGGCGGCCGGACAGGGCCTACGGGCGCGCGTCAGCCACGACAGAGCGAACAGGACACACGCTGCAGGTCGACGTGCCGCCGACGCGTGAGGGTCCATCGCTGATCCATGGCGGTCATGCAAACACGCTGCGTTGCGGGCGGTCAAGGATCGTTCCGGCAGGCGAACACCGGCCGCGACACATGCTGAGACGGCCCCCGGGACGGACGGGGTCGGAGCGGGGAGGGGAAGGGCGGGGTGCGGACGCGCGCGGGACGTTGCCGCGGAACGATCCGGCACGTGCATCAAAACTGCTACAAGGCGCCTGGTGGGGGCCCCGGGGGGAGTCACCGCAACCGGCGTCGGGCATCCTCTCCCACATGAACACGTGGCAGGAGGGCCGCCCGAGCGGCGGCGGGAACCCGTACGGCAGCGGCAGCGGCGGCGCGTACGGGCAGGGCGGGGGCGGTACGGCGGCCGAGCCGCCGCTCCCCCCGTCGCTGAACCCGCGCGGGCCGGGCGCCCCGGCGCCGCGGCAGCCGCAGGACCACGAGCGCCCGCCCCGGGGGAACGTGCCGGCGCCCGGCTACGGCGAGCAGCAGGGCCACGGGGCGCCCGGGTACGGCGACCAGGGCTACGGCGACCCCGCCTACGGCCGGCCGCAGGCCTACGGGCAGCCGCCGGCCGCAGGCCTACGGGCAGCCGGACGGTCGCCCGGGCGTGCCGCCGCAGCAGGCGCCGGGCGCGCCCGGCGGCCCCGGCGGGCCGATAGGCCCGGGCGGCGGCCAGCCGCCCGCCACCGCCCGCTCGTCGCGCTGGCCGCGGCGCCGGATCGTCAAGTGGTCGGTCTTCGGCGTGGTGATCGCGCTGATGGTCACCGCCGTCTCCACCTGGTTCTGGGCCGGCTCCAAGCTCAACCACGAGAACGTGCTGACCGACTACGCCGGCCGCCCGGCCGCGGGCAAGGGCACCAACTGGCTGATCGTCGGCTCCGACAGCCGCAACGGGCTCTCCGACTCGCAGGAGGAGGACCTGCACACCGGCCACGCGGGCGGCAAGCGCAGCGACTCGATGATGATCCTGCACATCGGGGACAACGGGAACACCCTGATGAGCATCCCGCGCGACTCCTGGGTGCCGATCCCGGAGCACCCGGGCGACAACGGGAAGACCGTCAAGGCCACCACCTCGAAGATCAACTCCGCCTTCGCAGCGGGTGGCGGCAAGCTGCTCGCCCAGACCGTGGAGCTGAACACCGGCATCCGGATCGACCACTACGCCGAGATCGGCTTCGCCGGGTTCGTCGGCATCGTCGACTCGGTCGGCGGCGTGGACATGTGCATCGAGCAGGACGTCAAGGACAAGGACTCCGGCCTCGACCTCAAGGCCGGCTGCCAGACGCTGACCGGCACCCAGGCGCTCGCCTTCGTCCGCCAGCGCCACGTCCGCCAGCGCCACCAGATGGCCGACCAGGACCTCGGCCGGATGCGCAACCAGCAGAAGTTCCTCGGCGCGCTGGCCAAGCAGGCCGCCTCGCCCACCACGCTGCTGAACCCGTTCACCTTCTACCCGTTGGTGGACTCGGGCCTCGGCACCCTGATCGTCGACGAGGACGCCGGGCTGACCGACCTCGGCTCGCTCTTCCTCGCCATGAAGGACGTCAACGGCGGCGGCGGCAAGAGCATCACCGTCCCGATCGCCAACCCGGACTTCCGGACCAGCACCGGCGAGTCGGCGGTCAAGTGGGACAGCGCCAAGGCCAAGCAGGTCTTCGACGCGTTCAAGAACGACACCGCCGTGCCGGACGTGAAGTAGGCCCGCAGCGACGGCGGGACGGGGGGGGGGGTCCCCCCCCCCCCCCCGCCGGCGCCGCGCCGGGGCGGACCGCACGCCGCGCTTACCGGGCCCGGTCGACCGGGGCGACGGGGAGGCGGTCGAGGGTGATGCCGAAGAGCGTGCGGTAGGCCGCCAACGCGCCCGCCTCGTCCAGGAGTTCCTCGGTGCGGGTGCCGTCGGCGGCGGTGCGGATCAGCCGGGTGCCGCTGAGCGTGACCCGGCCGCCCGCGGGGGTCGGCAGCGTGCAGGTCGTCGAGCGGGTGAAGTGCGAGTCCGGTGAGGTGGTCTGCCACCAGCAGGTCGGCACGAAGTCCGCCAGCGGGTGCGGCCGCAGGCCCAGCCGGTACTGCGGCTTGCCGCCCATCAGCACGTCCAGCTCGTCGTCGCCGCCCGGCACAAGGGTGAATTCCCCGGCCGGATCGGCCTGCGGGCCGCGCTCGGCGAGCCGGAGCGGCTGCCGGCTGAAGCGGCCGAAACCGACGTCGACCAGCCACGGCTCGTCGAGGTCCACCCGCAGCGCGAGGTGGTCGAACGGCGGGCCCGGCCGGTCGCCGTCGAAGACGCGGGCCGGCAGCAGACTCACCCGGTAGCCCAGGGAGCGCAGCAACTCGGCGAAGGAACCGTTGAGCTCGTAGCAGAAGCCGCCGCGGCGGCGGGTCACGACCTTCTCCACCAGCGCGCCAGGTTCGAGCACCACGGGCTCGCCGAGGTGGATGTCGAGATTCTCGAAGGGCACCGCCTGCAGGTGGGCGAGCTGGAGCTCCGCCAGCGCCGCCGGGGACGGCCGGTCCGGCGCCGGTACGCCGATCCGGGCCAGGTAGGCGTGCCGCTGGGTGTCGGTGAGGCCGTCGAACGGCGCGGGGTGATCCATTCGCCCATTCCACCCGGACCGCGGGCGGTCTGCCATCGGATATCGGACCTCGGCCGATGGGACTCGGCCCCGGCGGACCGGACCTGCGGGACCCGGGCCGCGTCCCGAGCGGGCCCGTGTTCCGAGCAGGGCCCGTGTTCCGAGCGGGCCCGGCCGGGGTTTCGGGCCGTGCCCGGCCTCCGGCCCGGGGCCGTGGCAGGATCGGCAGGCACCCCCGTCCGGCTACCGAAGGCAGATCGTGGCCCAGCAGCTCTACGCCGTCCTCAAGACCGACCGCGGCGACATCACCGTCCGGCTCTTCGAGTTCCAGGCGCCCAGGACCGTCCGCAACTTCGTCGAGCTCGCCGAGGGCCGGCGCGAGTGGACCCACCCCGGGACCGGCGAGCCGAGCACCGACCGGCTCTACGACGGCACCCTGTTCCACCGGGTGATCCCCGGCTTCATGATCCAGGGCGGCGACCCGCTCGGCGACGGCACCGGCGGCCCGGGCTACGAGTTCCCGGACGAGTTCCACCCGGAGCTCTTCTTCGGCCGCCCCTACCTGCTGGCGATGGCCAACTCCGGCCCCGGGACCAACGGTTCGCAGTTCTTCATCACCGTGAAGGCGACGCCGCACCTGAACCGCAAGCACACCGTCTTCGGCGAGGTCGCCGACGCCGCCTCGCAGCAGGTGGTCGACGCGATCGCCGCCACGCCCACCGGGGCGGACGACCGGCCGGTCGACGACGTCGTCCTCGAATCCGTGGTCGTCGAGCGCCGCTGATCGCCCCCGCGACCCGCGGACCGGGGTGTCCGGAGCGGGAAGTCGGCGGGGCAGACTTCCCGCTCCGAGCACCCGGCCGCCTACCGGTCGTGCCGGAAGACCAGCTCCAGCACCGACCGGGCGACCTCCTCGACGTTCCCCTCCGCGCTCTCCGGCAGCGCGCCGTTCAGCCAGAGGGCGGCGAAGCCGTGGGCCACCGACCAGGCGGCGAGCGTGGTCGCCCGCTCCGACCCCCCGCCCGGCGCCAGCTTGCGCGCGCTCGCGGCGAGCACCGCGCCCGCACGCTCCCGGGCCGCGGCGGCCTCGGGGTCGTCCGTCCGGTAGAGCTCGGGCCGGAACATCACCTCGAAGTACGCCCGGTGGTCGACGGCGAAGCGCACGTACGCCACCCCGGCGCCGTAGGGGTCGCCCGCGGCACGCTCCAGGCTGTCCGCGAAGAGCGCGAAGCCCTCCGCCGCGACCGCCGTCAGCACTCCCGTCTTGTCCCCGAAGTGGTGCGCCGGCGCCGCGTGCGAGACGCCCGCCCGCCGGGCCAGCTCGCGCAGGCTCCACCCTGACGGCCCGGACTCGCCGATGGCCTCCAGCGCCGCGTCCAGGACGGCCCGCCGCAGGTTCCCGTGGTGATAGCTCGACTGGCTGATCTGTCCCACCTCCCTCTCGTTCGCCCCTCCACCATATCTAGTCATTGACAAGATGGCCCGCCGGGCAGCAATCTTTCCAGTGACAAGATTGGAGAACAGAGATGGCCCCGCTCATCGCCCTCGTCGGAGGGTTCGCCGTCCTGCGGCTGCTCGGCCTGTTCGCCGTGGACGGGCTCGACGCCTGGCAGCCCGCCCTGCGCGGCGGGCTCGCGCTGATGTTCGTCACCACCGGCGTGCCGCACTTCATCCCGTCCTGGCGGCGCGAGTTCGCCGCGATGGTGCCGCCCGCACTCCCCCGGCCCGCCCTGCTGGTCACCCTCACCGGGGTTTTGGAGCTCGCCGGCGCCGGGGGGCTCGTGGTGCCCCCGCTCGCGCCCTTCGCGGCCGGCGGCCTCGCCCTGCTGATGCTGGCGATGTTCCCGGCCAACGTCTCCGCGGCCCGGCGCGGGCTCACCCTCGCCGGGAAGCCGGTGACCCCGCTGCCCGCCCGGACCGCGGAACAGGTGCTGTTCGTCGCCGTCGCCGTCGCCGCGGCGGTGTGACGGCCGCCGGCGCCGGGCGCGAACCGCCCACCGGCCGGCCGCCGTGCCGCCCACCGGGCCGGCCGGGAACGCGCGAGGGGCAGGGAGTCGGTCGGTCCGACGCCCTGCCCCTCGCTGCGCTCACGCCCGCGGCGCTGCCGCGGCGGTGTGGTCGTTCGTTACTCCACGACGCCCGACGCGGCGATGGTGATCTTCGCCTTGGTACGGCCGCTCTGCGAGCCCAGCGACTCGATCTTCTTCACCAGGTCCATGCCCTCGACGACCTCGCCGAAGACGACGTGCTTGCCGTCCAGCCAGTCGGTCACGATGGTGGTGATGAAGAACTGCGAGCCGTTGGTGTTGCGACCGGCGTTGGCCATCGACAGCTGGCCCGGCTTGGTGTGCTTGAGCTGGAAGTTCTCGTCCTCGAACTTCTCGCCGTAGATGCTCTTGCCGCCGGTGCCGTCACCGCGGGTGAAGTCACCGCCCTGCAGCATGAAGTTGGGGATGACGCGGTGGAACGACGAGCCGGCGTAGCCGAAGCCGTGCTGACCGGTGGCCAGCTCGCGGAAGTTGCGGGCGGTCTTCGGGACGATGTCGTCGAACAGAACAGCGTGAAGACGATCCGGCCGGCCGGCTCGTCGTTGATGGTGATGTCGAAGTAAACGTTGGAACCCATGCAGGGATCATGGCATGCCGCGCGAGGCCGACAGAGCGAGGGGGGACGGCAGATGGGCGTGCAAAGGGTCGGGGTGTACCTGGCGCATCCGCGACCGGGGAGCTTACAAGCTGGGGGCCCGGCTGATCGGGGTAGAAGGTGATGTCGAAGAACGCCATCACGAACCCGACCAACCGATCGCCGTCGAAGATCAGCCGGGGCCAGGCGCTGTCACCGTGCACGTAGGCCTCGGCCAGCGACTTGACCACCGGGGACACCAGCCGCTCCTGGTCCGGTCGTACCTTCAGGGCGAGCGCGGCGTCGATCGTGGCCGGGGTGACGGGCTCCAGCCGCAGGGCGGGGGATGGCGCAGACATGCCGCCGACCCTATCCACCGTCCCGCGCCGGGTCGCCCGGTTTTCCTGCCGGCCGGGGCACCGGACGGCACCGGGCCGTCCCGGCGCCCCGGCCGTCGGGAGCCGGGAGCCGGGAGCCGGGAGCCGGGAGCCGGGAACCGCGACCGCAGGCTCGCGCCGGAGCAGCCGGCGCGGCCACTGCGCTACGGCAGGTTGCGGGCCATCACGATGCGCTGGATCTGGTTGGTGCCCTCGTAGATCTGCGTGATCTTCGCGTCCCGCATCATCCGCTCCAGCGGGTAGTCCCGGGTGTACCCGTACCCGCCCAGCAACTGCACCGCGTCCGTCGTGATCTCCATCGCCGCGTCCGACGCGAAGCACTTCGCCGCCGCCCCGAAGAACGTCAGGTCCCCGTCCGAACGCTGCGACCTCGCCGCCGCCGCGTACGTCAGCTGCCGCGCCGCCTCCAGCTTCATCGCCATGTC
>NZ_JAKNTA010000006.1:274616-448459 GCF_022288725.1 Kitasatospora sp. A2-31
GTCGGCGACCCCTTGATCCCCAACTTCTTCTCCGGCGCCCCGAACGACACCCCCGCATCGCCCTTCTCCACCACGAACGCCGAGATCCCCCTCGACCGGGCCTGCGGATCCGTCACCGCCATCACCGTGTAGAACTCCGACACCCCGGCATTGGTGATCCACCGCTTCACCCCGTTCAACACCCAGAAGTCCCCGTCCCGCACCGCCCGGGTCTTCATCCCCGCCGCGTCCGAACCCGCCTCCGGCTCCGACAGGCAGTACGAGAACATCCCCTCACCCCGGGCCAGCGCCCCCAGGTACTTCGCCTTCAACTCCTCCGACCCCGACAGCTGCACCGGCAGCGAACCCAGCTTGTTCACCGCCGGGATCAACGACGACGAGGCGCACACCCGCGCCACCTCCTCGATCACGATCACCGTCGCCAGCGCGTCCGCCCCCGCACCACCGAACTCCTCCGGCACGTGCACCGCGTGCAGGTCATTGCCCTGCAACGCGTCCAACGCCTCCTGCGGGAACCGACCCTGCTCGTCCACCTCCGCCGCGAACGGAGCGATCTTCGCCTCGGCCAGCGAACGCACCGCCTCACGGAGCATCTCGTGCTCCTCGGAGATCCGGAAGAGATCGAAGTCCGCCGCCCCTGCGCTGCCCGCCATGATGCCCGCCTCGTCGAGTTCGGATGGTGCCGTGAAGTCCCGGTTAATTACCGTTAAGTAGAGATCCTAGGGCTCCGACCTGCGGCTGCCTAGATCAGTCGACGTCCGTGCCGAGGGTGTCGCCGGCCCGGTGATCGCGGAAGTACTGCGGCATCCGGTCGTTGCGCATCGCCTCCCAGAGCTGCGCGGCGGGGCGCTCGTCCAGCAGCACCACGCTCTGCCCGTCCCGGGTGTCGAAGCCGCCGAACGGAGCGTTCATGAACCGGACGTCGTCCGGGCGCAGCGAGCGCAGGCTCCAGGCGAGTCGGAACAGGTCGGTGTTGGAGAACCGGTCGTCGACGCTGACCACCTCGCCGACCGACTGCAGCAGGCCGCCCAGCCTGGCCGGGCTGGTCAGGGTGCCGGAGTCCATGATGCGCAGCATCAGCGAACGGAGGAAGTTCTGCTGCCGCTTGGTGCGGTCGAGGTCCCCGCCCGGCAGGCCGTACCGCTCGCGGACGTACAGCAGGGCCTGAGCGCCGTCCATGTGGTGGGTGCCGGCCTCCCAGGCGCGGGCCTCGCCGACCGCCTCGATGGTGCGCGGGATGGTGATGTCCACCCCGCCGACGGCGTCGGTGAGCGCCCGGAAGCCGTTCCAGTCGATCACGGCGAGGTGGTCGATCCGGATGCCGGTGAGGTTCTGCACGGTCTCGGTCATCAGCGCCGGACCGCCCCAGGAGTAGGCCGCGTTCAGCTTGGCCCGACCGTGACCGGGGACGTCCGCCCAGGTGTCGCGGGGCAGCGAGACCAGGGAGGCGCTGCGGCGGTCCTCGGAGAGGTGCAGCAGCATCATGGTGTCGCTGCGGGCCGCCCCCGCCCGCCAGGCCGGGGCGCGGGCGGCGCTCCCGGTGGTCGGGACGTCGGAACGTGCGTCCAGGCCGACCAGCAGCAGGTTGAGGCCGCTCGCCGGGACGGGTCGCGGCTGGGCGGACTCCGCTGCGGTGGGGAAGGCGTCCGGGATGCGGGTGACCGAGGAGGCGTAGTGCTGGGCCACCCAGTACACGGTGCCGCCGGCCCCGAGGGCCAGCACCAGCAGGGCGGAGAGCGTCCAGAGCAGGGCGCGGCGCGTGCGGCGGCGACGGGCGGGCGGGTCGGGGCCGTCGTCCCCCTGCGGGCCGTCCGCCGCGCCGTCCTCGCCGCCCCTCGGCTCGAAGAGGCTCAAGCCAGGCCCGGGGTGCGCGGATTCCGCGGGGAGCGCGGACCCCTCCGGGCACGGCGGGTCGTCGGGGCACGGCGGGTCGTCCGGGCACGGCGGGTCGTCCGGGCACGGCGGCCCGTCCGGGCGTGGCGGGTCGTCCGGGCGTGGCGGGTCGTCCGGGCGTTCGGGCTTCGGATCCATGCGCGCATTGTGCCGTCGGTCACATCCGCCGCGCCGGGGTTCGGCCGGATCGCCGCGCAACTCCGGCGCCGGGCCGGAAACGGAGCCCCCGCCGGCCGGAACATCGCTCCTGCTGGGACGGCCTGGGCGGGGTAGGAGGCGGCGGATAGCATCGGGGTCGCACGTCCTGTCCGTCCAGCCGACCAGGCCCCCCGGTCGACATCCTGCAAAGGGGAACCCGTGACCCTCCGCATCTCCGTGATCGGCACCGGTTACCTCGGCGCCACCCACGCCGCTGCCATGGCGGAGTTCGGCTTCGAGGTGCTGGGTCTGGACATCGACCCCGACAAGATCGCCATGCTGACCGCCGGACGGGTCCCGATGTACGAGCCGGGCCTGTCCGAGCTGCTGCTCAAGCACGTGGCCGGCCACGAGGGCTCGACCGGACGGCTGCGCTTCACCACCTCCGCCCAGGAGGCCGCGGAGTTCGGCGACGTGCACTTCATCTGCGTCAACACCCCGCAGCGCAAGGGGGAGTTCGCCGCCGACATGTCGTACGTGGACGCCGCGATCGACGCACTGGCCCCGCACCTGACCCGCCCGGTGCTGGTGGTCGGCAAGTCCACCGTCCCGGTCGGTTCGGCGGGCCGACTGGCCGAGCGGCTGGCCACCCGGGCACCGGTCGGCGAGGGCGCCGAACTCGCCTGGAACCCGGAGTTCCTGCGCGAGGGCTTCGCCGTCCAGGACACCCTGCGCGCGGACCGGATCGTGGTCGGCGTCCGCAGCGAGCGCGCCGAGCAGCTGCTGCGCGAGGTGTACGCGGACCCGATCGCGGCCGGGGTGCCGTTCGTGGTCACCGACTTCGCCACCGCCGAGCTGGTCAAGGCCGCCGCCAACTCCTTCCTCGCCACCAAGATCTCGTTCATCAACGCGATGGCCGAGGTCTGCGAGGCGGCCGGCGCGGACGTCACGCTGCTCTCGGACGCGCTCGGCTACGACGAGCGGATCGGCCGCAAGTTCCTCAACGCCGGTCTCGGCTTCGGCGGCGGCTGCCTGCCCAAGGACATCCGGGCGTTCATGGCCCGGGCGGGCGAGCTCGGCGCCGACCAGGCGCTGACCTTCCTGCGCGAGGTCGACTCGATCAACATGCGCCGCCGCTCCCGGATGGTCGAGCTGGCCCGCGAGCAGTGCGACGGCGGTTTCCTGGGCCGTCGGGTGGCCGTCCTCGGCGCCGCGTTCAAGCCGAACTCGGACGACATCCGGGACTCCCCCGCGCTCAACGTGGCCGCCCAGATCCAGCTCCAGGGCGCGCAGGTCACGGTGTACGACCCGAAGGCGACGGACAACGCCCGCAAGATGTTCCCCGGCCTGGCCTACGCCGGGTCCGCGCTGGAGGCCGCGGAGGGGGCGCACGTCGTCCTGCACCTCACCGAGTGGCAGGAGTTCCGCGAGCTGGACCCGGCCGAGCTGGGCGAGGTCGTCGCCGAGCGGCGTCTCCTCGACGGCCGCAACGCGCTGGACGCCGACGCCTGGCGGGCGGCCGGCTGGACGTACCGGGCCCTGGGCCGCCCGAGCTGAGCCGCGCCCGCGCCCGGCCGGGGGCGGCCTTCCGAGGCCGGCCCTCCAGGTGAACGACGGAGGCCGAAGGCCCGCCGGGCGCTCTCGCGCGCCCGACGGGCCCCGCTCCGCCTGCCCCGCCCGGTCGCTACCGGCGGGCCGGGCCGAGCCGGGGGATCTCGATGGCGGGGCACTTGTCCATCACCATCTCCAGCCCGGCGGCCCTGGTCCGCTCGTACGCCGCCGCGTCGATCACGCCGAGCTGGAACCAGACGGCCCCGGCCCCGATGGCGGCGGCCTCGTCGGCGACCCGGCCGGCCAGGTCGGAGCGGACGAACACGTCCACCACGTCGACCTCGAAGGGGATCTCCGCCAGGGAGGCGTAGCCCTTCTCACCGTGGACCGTCTCCGCCTTCGGGTGCACCGGCACGATCCGCTTGCCGAAGCGCTGCAGCACGTCGGCCACCCCGTACGCCGCTCGCCGCTGGTTCGACGAGAGGCCGACCACGGCCCACGTGTCGCCCAGCTCGGTCAGGATCCTGCGGACCGTGTCCGGGTCGCCGTACATGCCCTGCCTCCTCGCCTCCGGGAACTCGCCAGCTCCAGCGCCGGTGGACCCCGGGCCATTCCCGTCCGGGGCCCGGGAGCCGGAGCCGGACCTCATCGGCCGTCGAGCTGCGCGAGGGTGGCGATGGACGGCCGGCGGCCCTCGGCGCGCAGGCGGGCCGCGACCCCCTCGGCGTCGCGCAGGACGCGGACGGCGTTGTGCCAGGTGAGCTTGGCCAGGTCGGCCTCCGACCAGCCCCGGCGCAGCAGTTCGGCGATCAGGTTCGGATAGCCGGCCACCGAGTCCAGGCCGGCCGGGAGGAAGGCGGTGCCGTCGAAGTCCCCGCCGATGCCGATGTGGTCGACGCCGGCCACCTCGCGCATGTGGTCGAGGTGGTCGGCCACGGTGACCGGGGTGGCGACCGGGCGCGGGTTGGCCTGCTCGAAGGCGCGCTGGCAGGCCATCGCGGCAGGGGTGGTGTCGAGGTGGTCGAAGCCGTGGGCGCGCATGTTCTCGTCCGCGGCGGCGGTCCACTCGATGGCCGCGGGCAGGATGAACTTCGGCACGAAGGTGGCCATCGCCACGCCGCCGTTGCCGGCGAGCGCGGCGAGCACGTCGTCCGGGACGTTGCGCGGGTGGCCGCAGACGGCCCGCGCGGAGGAGTGCGAGAAGACCACCGGCGCCTCGGTGACGCGCAGCGCGTCGCGCATGGTGTCGGCGGAGACGTGCGAGAGGTCGACCAGCATGCCGAGCCGGTTCATCTCCCGGACGACCTCCTCGCCGAACGCGGTGAGACCGCCGGCGGACGGCTCGTCGGTGGCCGAGTCGGCCCACGGGGTGTTGTCGTTGTGGGTCAGCGTCAGGTAGCGGACGCCGAGGTCGTACAGCGCCCGCAGGGTGGCGAGCGAGCAGTCGATGGAGTGGCCGCCCTCGGCGCCCATCAGGGAGGCGATCCGGCCCTCGGCGCGGGCGGCCTCCACGTCGTCCGCGGTGAGGGCGAGCCGGAGCCGGTCGGGGAAGCGCTCGGCCAGCGTCCGGACGAAGTCGATCTGCTCCAGCGTCGCGCTGACCGCGTGGTCGCCGGCCAGCCGGGAGGGGACGTAGACGGACCAGAACTGCGCGCCGACCCCGCCCGCGGCCAGGCGGGCGAGGTCGGTGTGCAGGCGGGCGCTCTGGTCGGCGGCCAGATCGAGCGCGTCGAGGTCGTAGCCGACCTGCTCGCGCATCGCCCACGGCAGGTCGTTGTGCCCGTCCACCACGGGCGCGGCGCGCAGCAGAGCCCGGGCGCGCTCCAGCAGGGCGGTGGCGGAGGAGGGATCCAGCAGCTCAGAGGTCATACGAGCTGTTGTATCCGACAGGACTACTTTCCAAAGCCGAAGGAGGAGGAACCCGCCACCTTGGCCCTGAGCTTCTTGCCCTTCTCGGTGGCCTGGCTGTTCAGCTCGGCCTGGAAGTCGGTCATCCGCTCGGTCAGCTCCGGGTCGAACGCGGCGAGCATCCGCACCGCCAGCAGGCCCGCGTTGCGCGCGCCCGCCACCGAGACGGTCGCCACCGGCACGCCGGCCGGCATCTGGACGATCGACAGCAGGCTGTCCATGCCGTCCAGGTAGCGCAGCGGCACCGGCACGCCGATGACCGGCAGCGGGGTGACCGAGGCGAGCATGCCCGGCAGGTGGGCGGCGCCGCCGGCGCCCGCGATGATCGCCTTCAGGCCGCGCGCGTGGGCGTTCTCGCCGTAGGCGACCATCTCGCGCGGCATCCGGTGGGCGGAGACGACGTCCACCTCGTACGGGATCTCGAACTCGTCGAGGGCCTGGGCGGCGGCCTCCATCACGGGCCAGTCGGAGTCCGAGCCCATCACGATGCCGACGAGGGGGGTGCTCGCGTCGGCGCTCGAACGGGGGTGGTGGCCGGGCGACGGGTGGGTCATTCGGTGATCGTTCCTCGCAGGTAGGCGGCCGCGTGACGGGCGCGCTCGCGGACGTCGTCGAGGTCGTCCCCGAAGACGTTGACGTGGCCGACCTTGCGGCCGGGCTTCACGTCCTTCCCGTACATGTGGATCCTCAGGCCCGGGTCGCGGGCCATGCAGTGCAGGAAGGCGTGGTACATGTCCGGGTAGTCGCCGCCGAGGACGTTGACCATGACGGTCCACCTGGCGCGCGGGCGGGGGTCGCCGAGGGGCAGGTCGAGCACGGCCCGCAGGTGGTTCTCGAACTGCGAGGTGACGGCGCCGTCCTGGCTCCAGTGCCCGGAGTTGTGCGGGCGCATGGCCAGCTCGTTGACCAGGATCCGGCCGTCCCGGGTCTGGAACAGCTCGACCGCGAGGTGGCCGGTGATGCCCAGCTCGCCGGCGATCCGCAGGGCCAGTTGCTGGGCCTCGTCGGAGAGGGCCGGGTCCAGGTCGGGCGCCGGCGCGGTGACCTCGGCGCAGACACCGTTCTCCTGGACGCTCTCCACCACGGGGTAGGCGACGGCCTGGCCGCTGGGCGAGCGGACCACGTTGGCGGCCAGCTCGCGCACGAAGTCGACCTTCTCCTCGGCCAGCACCGGCACGCCGGCCAGGAACGGCGCCTGCGCCTGCTGCTCGTCGTCGATGACCCAGACGCCCTTGCCGTCGTAGCCGCCGCGAACGGTCTTCAGCACGACCGGGTAGCCGGAGCCCTCGGCCGCGAAGGCGGTGACGTCGGCCGGGTCGGCGACGATCCGGTGCCGCGGGCAGGGGACGCCGATGGCGTCGAGCCGGGCCCGCATGACGCCCTTGTCCTGGGCGTTGACCAGCGCGTCCGGGCCGGGGCGGACGGCGATGCCGTCGGCCTCCAGGGCCCGCAGGTGCTCGGTCGGCACGTGCTCGTGGTCGAAGGTGACGACGTCGCAGCCGGCCGCGAAGCGGCGGAGCGTGTCGAGGTCGCGGTAGTCACCGAGGACGACGTCGGACACCACCTGCGCGGCGGAGTCCTGGGGCGTGTCGGCGAGGAGCTTGAACCTGACCCCGAGCGGGATACCCGCCTGGTGTGCCATGCGGGCCAGCTGCCCACCGCCGATCATGCCCACCACTGGAAAATTCGCATTGCCCGGGGAAGTCACGCGGCCCAGGATATCCGGGCCGGTCGGGGGCGGTGGAACCACCACCGCGGCCGATGGACCGGACGCGCGTAGATGTCAACCCGACGCCCTCGGGGCTGAGCCGATCGGCGGAAGCGGGTAGCCTGGTTCGCCAGGTCCTGCTACGCGCGGTCAGATCATGTGTGTGCACGCAGGGCTCCAGGGGTCAGCCGAGCACCCGCTCCGGGCCCCCTCGTCGGCAGGTACATGGAGGCAGCCCGGTATGGCGACGACCACGGCGTCGAACCCCTCGCTGGCGCAGAAGCTGCGCGGACTGTCGGGCGAGGTGGTGAAGTTCGCCATCGTCGGCCTGAGCGGTGTGGTGGTCAACTTCGCCGTGTTCTGGATCTGCATCAACGGGCTCCACCTGGCCTCGCTGCGGTCGAACATCGCGGCCACGCTGGTGGCCATCGCCACCAACTACCTCGGCTACCGCTACTGGCTGTACCGCGACCGCGACGCGGCCTCGCGCAAGCGCGAGATCACGCTCTTCCTGCTCTTCAGCGGCGCCGGCATGCTGATCGAGACCGGGGTGCTGGGCTTCTCGGTCTACGTCCTGGGCCTGGACTCGCACTTCGAGCAGCTGGCCGCGAAGGTCGCCGGCCTCGCGGTGGCCACGGTGTTCCGCTTCGTCTCGTACCGGACCTGGGTGTTCACGGCGATCCCCGAGCCGGAGGCCGCCGAGGGCGAGGCGCCCGGCCTGGTCGCCCAGGCCGAACTGATGCTGGCCGCCGAGGAGATCCGGTACGCCAAGGCCGAGTAGGCGCCGGAGTCCACTTGCCCGGGCCGCCGGGACGAGAGGACAGTGGTCTTACCGGGGCGAGCACGGCCGGCGGACGATCGAGGCCGAGGGGGGTTACCCAGGAGGCTCGCCATGGCGTTCGTCCAGATCATCGACTGCAAGACCGACCGGGTGGACGACCTCAACCGGCTCATGGACACGTGGGCCGAGCAGACCAGGGGCAGGCGCACGGCGGGCCACGCGATGGTGGCCACGGACCGCTCCGACACCAAGCACGTCGTGGAGATCGTGGAGTTCCCCTCCTACGAGGAGGCCATGCGGAACTCCAACCTGCCCGAGACCGACCGGATCTTCCGCGAGATGGTGGCGCTCTGCGACGAGCCGCCGACCTTCACCGACCTCGACGTGGTCCGCGACACCCGGTTCAACAAGGCGACCGCGGTCCGCGTCCTCGACGAACTCGCCAGGGGCAACCTCGATGTGATCGACGAGTGCATGGCCGCCGACTACCGCGACCACGACTACGGCAGCGAGGCCGACGCGATCGGCACGGCGGCGTTCAAGGAGCGTTGCAGGGGCTACGTGAACGCCTTCGACTTCAGCTTCGCGATCGAGAGCCGGCTCGCCGACGGCGACGAGGTCGCGCTCCGCTGGACCTGGAACGCCACGCAGAAGGCCGACTTCATGGGCGTCCCGTCCACCGGCAAGTCGGTGGTCGGACGCGGGACGACGACCTTCCGGTTCAAGGACGGCATGATCCAGGAAGGCTGGTGGCAGTGGGAAGTCATGGGTCTGATGAGGCAGCTGGGCATGATGCCGGGCTGACCCGGCTCCGCCCCGGACAGCGCTGGCCGTTCCTGCGGCTCCGCCCCAGACAGCGCTAGTCGTTCCTGCGGCTCCGCCCCAGACAGCGCTAGTCGTTCCTGCGGCTCCGCCCCAGGAAGAGCGCGAACACCGGCGGCTTCAGCGAGAGCAGTTCGAGCCGGCCGCCGTCCGCCTCCGCCAGGTCGCGGGCGACGGCCAGCCCGATGCCGGTGGAGTTGCGGCCGCTGACCGCGCGCTCGAAGACCCGGTTGCCGAGCTCCGGCGGCACCCCCGCGCCCTGGTCCTGCACCTCGACCACCAGCGACGTCCCGGACGGCCGCACCCGCAGCGTGATCGTCCCGGCGCCGTGCATCAGCGAGTTCTCGATCAGGGTGGCCAGGACCTGCGCCACCGTGCCCGGCGTGCCGACCGCGGTGACCCCGTGCAGGCCCTCCACCTGGAGCACCCGGCCGGTGCCGCGCAGCGACGGGCCCCACTCCTCCACCTGCTGCTTGATCACTTCGTCGAGGTCGAAGGCGACCGCGGTGGGGCTGCGCGGGTCCCGCTGGGTGGTGAGCAGCCGCTGGACGACGTCGGTGAGCCGCTCGACCTGCTGGAGGGCGATGGTCGCCTCCTCCTTGACGGTGTCCGGCTCCTCGGCGAGCGCGGTGATCTCCTCCAGCCGCATCGAGAGCGCGGTGAGCGGGGTGCGCAGCTGGTGCGAGGCGTCGGCGGCGAGCCGCCGCTCGGCGGTGAGCATCCGGGCGATCCGCTCGGCGCTGACGTCCAGGACCTCGGCGACCCGGTCGAGCTCCGGGACGCCGTAGCGTCGGTCGCGGGGGCGGGGGTCGCCGGAGCCGAGCCGCTCGGCGGTCTCGGCGAGGTCGGTGAGAGGGCGGGCGAGCCGCTTGGCCTGCCAGACGGCGAGGGCGACGGCGGCCTGGACGGCGAGCAGGGCGACCACGCCGAGCAGCAGCAGCATGTTCGCGATCTCGTGGTCGACCGGCGCCCGGGACTGCTCCACGGTGACGGTCTCGCCGCTGGCGCCCTGCTCGACGGCCTTCAGCAGGTGGTCCCCCTCCGGCCGGGTGCCGCTGGAGACGATCGGCTGACCGGGGATGTCCACCTCGACGTACTGGCCGTCGGTCACCTGGTTGGCGAACTTGTCGCCGGTGACCGGCTCGCCGGCCGCCAGCCGGTTCTCCACCAGGGCGAGCACCCTTACGGCCGCGGCGTCGACGCGGTCCTGGGCGGCGTTGACGATGGTGCGCTTCTCGACCAGGGCGAGCGGCACGCAGAACACGACGACCACCACCAGGACGACGCCGAGCAGCGAGTTGATCATCCGGCGTTTCACGCTGCCGCTCCCCGTGGTGCTGTAGAACCGGGCCGGGGCGGGCGCCCCTTGACCGGGCCCAGGGCCTGTCCTGTGGATCAGCCCTAATTCTTCTCGAACCGGAAACCCACCCCGCGCACGGTGGCGATGTACCGGGGGTTGGCCGCGTCGTCGCCGAGCTTCTTGCGCAGCCACGAGATGTGCATGTCGAGCGTCTTGGTGGAGGTCCACCAGGTGGTGTCCCAGACCTGGCGCATGATCTCCTCGCGGGTGACCACCCGGCCGGCGTCCCGTACGAGCACCCGCAGCAGCTCGAACTCCTTGGCGGAGAGGGTGAGCTCCTCCTCGCCCAGCCAGGCGCGGTGCGACTCAATGTCGATCTTCACCCCGTGCGCACCGGTGGTGAGCTGGTCGACGTTGCCGCGCCGGAGCAGGGCCCGGACCCGGGCCAGCAGCTCGGCGAGGCGGAACGGCTTGGTCACGTAGTCGTCGGCCCCCGCGTCGAGGCCGACCACCGTGTCCACCTCGTCGGCGCGGGCCGTGAGCACCAGGACGGGGCAGCTCTTGCCGTCCGCGCGCAGGCGCCGGCAGACCTCCAGGCCGTCCATCTCCGGCAGCCCGAGGTCGAGGACGACGAGATCCACCTCCTCGGTGAGCCCGGCGGCCAGCGCGGTCGGGCCGTCCTCCCGGACGAGCACCTCGTACCCCTCGCGTCGCAGGGCCCGGGCGAGGGGTTCGGAGATCGCCGGATCGTCCTCGGCGAGCAGCACACAGGTCATGTGGTGATGGTAGTCCGCCGGGGTATGGCCGTTGTCGCTGTGAGGTAGTTCACAGAGCGTGATCGTTATACGGACGGCGAACACCGCTCAACGAACCGCTCCCGACCGCGCGTTCGGCGAAGATTCTGCTTTTCGATCTTCAATCCGAAGGAATTCCGGCGGCCGGACCATGGATCGAACAAGCTAGCCTGTCGCAGGCTTTACCGTCGGCATACCTAATTGCCACGTTTTGTCAGCCGATGCCGCCAAATATCGCCACGTACAGTGGTTCCGTCCACGTCCGCCTCCACCCCCCTTGGCGGACGCTGTCAGGCAAGGAACCCCTACACATGGCGTCTACGACCCTGGACGCCGGCCTCAAGCCGGCCTCTCCCAGCGGCAAGACCTTCCTCGGGCACCCCCGTGGACTCGCCACTCTCTTCATGAGCGAGATGTGGGAGCGCTTCAGCTACTACGGCATGCGCGCCCTGCTGGTCCTCTACATGACGGCCTCCGTCGCAGAGGGCGGCCTCGGCATGAAGGCGGCCGTCGCCGCCGCCGTCTACAGCGTGTACACGGCGATGGTCTACCTGCTCGCCCTCCCGGGCGGCTGGATCGCGGACCGCTTCCTCGGTGCCCGCAAGACCGTCGCGGTCGGCGGTGTGATCATCATGATCGGCCACTTCCTGCTGGCCGTGCCGATGAGCGCGTCGTTCTTCGTCGGTCTGGCGTTCATCGCGATCGGCTCCGGCCTGCTGAAGGCCAACATCTCGACGATGGTCGGCCACCTCTACGACGGGCCGAACGACCCGCGTCGCGACGGCGGCTTCACGATCTTCTACATGGGCATCAACCTCGGTGCCTTCGCCGCCCCGCTGGTCATCGGCACCGTCGGCCAGAGCGTGAACTGGCACCTCGGCTTCGCGCTCGCCGGCGTCGGCATGGCGCTCGGCCTGACCCAGTTCCTGCTGGGCACCCGCCACCTGAGCCCGAAGAGCGACGTGGTCACCTCGCCGATCTCGGCCGCCGAGAAGAGCGCGATCTTCAAGAAGGCCGGCATCTGGCTGGGCCTGGCCGCCGTCTTCTACGCGGTCGTCACGCTGACCGGCCACTTCACCATCAACTGGGCGATCTGGCCGCTGTCGATCGCGGGCATCGCGATCCCGGTCTTCGTCTTCTCCAAGGTGAAGCGGGACAAGGACCTCGACGAGACCGAGCAGTCCCGGATGAGCGGCTACATCTGGTTCTTCGTCGCCGCCGCCGTGTTCTGGATGATCTACGACCAGTCCGGCTCGACGCTGAGCATCTTCGCGGACGAGAACACCGCGTCCACGCTGTTCGGGTTCAACTTCCCGTCGACCTGGTTCCAGTCGCTGAACCCGCTGTACATCATGGCGCTGGCCCCGGTCTTCGCCTGGCTCTGGGTGGCCCTGTCCCGCAAGGGCAAGAACCCCAGCACCACCATGAAGTTCGCCTTCGGTCTGCTGATGATCGGCGGCTCCTTCCTGGTCATGATGCTGGCGATGGGCGCCGCCGCCGGCGGCACCAAGGTCACCCCGCTCTGGCTGGCCATGGTCTACCTGGTCCAGACCGTCGGCGAGCTGACCCTCTCGCCGGTCGGCCTCTCCGTCACCACCAAGCTGGCCCCGGCGAAGTACGCCAGCCAGATGATGGGTGTCTGGTTCCTCGCCGTCACCGCCGGTGACTGCGTCGCGGCCATCTTCCAGCTCGTGCTCGGCGACGAGGTGGTCGGATCCACCGGGTACTTCGCCTTCCAGGGTGCGATGGCCATCGTGGCCGGCGTCGGCCTGGCGATGTACCGCAAGAAGGTCGTGAAGCTGATGGGCGACGTGCACTGACGCCCAGCCGACCTGGCACCGGCTCCGGGGCCGCTGCGGATTCCTGAGATCCGCGGCGGCCCCGGTCGCGTTCCCGGCCCGGTCGCCTCCCGGCCCCGGTCGCGTTCGCGTTCCCGGCACCGGCCCCGCTCCCGGCACCGGCCCCGCCTCCGCCGCCGGTTCGTGCGAGGGTGACGGGATGCCGACCGACTCACTGCCCCGTCAGCTCGCCCTCACCCGGCGCTTCACCCTCGGCGCCCCCACCGCACCGGCCGTCTCCGCCGACGGCCGCACCGTGCTCTTCCTGCGCAGCCGGGGCGGCGACGACCCGGTCTCCTGCCTCTGGGCGCTCGACACCGCCACCGGCGCGGAGCGGCTGCTCGCCGACCCCGCCGCGCTCGGCGCCGCCGACGCCACCCTCCCCGAGGCCGAGCGGATCCGCCGCGAGCGCGCCCGGGTGCTGACCACCGGCATCACGGCCTTCGGCACCGACGGCACCGGCCGGCTCGCCGTCTTCGCCCTCCACGGCGCGCTCTGGCTCGTGGACGGCGCCGACGGCGCGGTCCGCAACGTCCCCACCGCCGCCCCGGTGTACGACCCGCGCCTCGACCGGGCCGGCCGCCGGATCGCCTACGTCGGCGGGGGCGCCCTGCGCGTGGTCGGCACCGACGGCCGCGGCGACCGGGCGCTCGCCGAGCCCGAGCACGAGGAGGTGGCGTACGGGACGGCCGAGCACGTCGCCGCCGAGTCGATGTACCGCACCCGCGGCCACTGGTGGGCGCCCGACGGCACCGCGCTGCTCGCGGCCCGCGTCGACGACCGTCCGCTGAGCCGCCTCCACCTCGCCGACCCGGCCGAGCCGCAGCGGCCGCCGCGGACGGTCCGCTACCCGCTGGCCGGCACCGCCAACTCCGACGTCTCGCTCTGGCTCCTCCCCCTCGACCCGGACCGTCCCGGGGACCGCACCGAGGTCCGTTGGGACCGGGCCGGCTACGAGTACCTCGCCGCCGCCGGCTGGGACGACCACGGCCCGTACGCCGCCGTGCAGAGCCGCGACCAGCGCACCGTCCGCACCCTGGCGATCGCCCCGGACGGCGCCACGAGCGTCCTGGCCGAGCAGCGCGACGAGCACTGGGTCGAGCTGGTCCCAGGCCTGCCGGTCCGCACGGCGTCCGGGGCGCTGGTCGGCTCCGCCGACCTCGGCGGGACCCGCCACCTCGACGTGGCCGGCGAACCCGTCACCCCGGCCGGGCTGCAGCTGCGCGAGGTGCTCGGGACCGAGGGCGAGCAGGTGCTGTTCACCGCCACCGAGGAGCCCACCGAGACCCACCTCTGGCTGTACGGGCCCGCCGCCGGCCTGCGCCGGCTGAGCGCCGGGCCCGGTCTGCACACCGGTGTGCGGCGCGCCGGCACGCTCGTGCTCACCACCCGGGCCTCCGGCGCCCCGGCCGGCCGGACCACCGTCCTGTCCGAGGGCCGCCCGGCGCTCCCGCTGGCCTCGTACGCGCAGGCGCCCGTCCTCACCGCCCGGCCGGAGCTGCTCCGGCTCGGCCCGCGCGGGCTCTGCGCCGCGCTCTTCCTGCCCGCCGGCCACGGCCCCGCGGACGGCCCGCTGCCGGTCCTGCTCGACCCGTACGGCGGGCCGGCCCTGCAGAAGGTCACCACCGGCGGCGGCTGGCCGGAGCTGGTCTCGCAGTGGTTCGCCGACCAGGGCTTCGCCGTGCTGGTCGTCGACGGCCGCGGCACCCCCGGCCGCGGGCCCCGCTGGGACAAGGAGGTCTTCGGGGACAAGGCCACCCCGGCCCTGGAGGACCAGGTCGAGGGGCTGCACGAGGCCGCCCGGCTGCGGCCCGGGCTGCTCGACCTCGACCGGGTCGCGATCCGCGGCTGGTCCTACGGCGGCTACCTCGCCGCGCTCGCCGTGCTGCGGCGGCCGGACGTCTTCCACGCCGCCGTCGCCGGAGCCGCGCCCACGGACCAGCGGCTCTACGACACCCACTGGCAGGAGCGGTTCCTCGGCCACCCCGGCGAGCACCCCGAGCGCTACGACGCCTGCTCGCTGCTCGCCGACGCGCCGCGACTGCGCCGTCCGCTGCTGCTGGTCCACGGCCTCGCCGACGACAACGTGTTCCCGGTCCACGCCCTGCGGCTCTCCGGCGCGCTGCTCGCGGCCGGGCGCCCGCACGAGGTGCTACCGCTCAGCGGCACCACCCACACCCCCACGGACGAGGCGGTGGCGGAGAACCTGCACCACCACCAGCTGGACTTCCTGAAGCGCTCGCTCGGCCTCGCCTGACGCCGGCCCCGCCCGGGGGCCGTCCGAGGCCCGCCCCCCGCACGCGAGGGGCCCCGCGCCCCCGGTGCGGGACGGGGGCCCCTCGCGGTGCACCGGTCAGACCTCGCGCACGCCCGCCCGCCAGACGGCCGCCGTCAGCGGCACGCCCGGCCGGTACGCGAGGTGCACGTGTGAGGGGGCCTCCAGCAGCTGCAGGTCCGCGCGGGCGCCCACGGCCACCGTCCCGACGTCCGTCCGCCGCAGCGCGTGCGCGCCGCCCGCGGTGGCCGCCCAGACCGCCTCGTCCGGCGTCATCCCCATCTCCCGCACCGCGACCGCGATGCAGAACGGCATCGAACTGGTGAAGCTGGAGCCCGGGTTGCAGTCGGTGGAGAGCGCCACCACGGCGCCCGCGTCGAGCAGCCGGCGCGCGTCCGGGTAGGCGGCGCGGGTTGAGAACTCCGCGCCGGGCAGCAGCGTCGCCACGGTGGCCGAGCCGGCCAGCGCCGCCACGTCCTCGTCGGTCAGGTGGGTGCAGTGGTCGGCGGAGGCCGCGCCCAATTCGACGGCGAGCTGCACACCGGGACCGTAGGAGAGCTGGTTGGCGTGCACCCGGGGGGTGAGACCGCGCTCGATGCCGGCGGTCAGGATCGCCCGCGCCTGGTCCCCGTCGAAGGCGCCGTTCTCGCAGAACACGTCCACCCAGCGGGCGTACGGCGCGCAGGCGTCCAGCATCTCGCCGGTGACCAGGTCCACGTAGCCGGCCGGGTCGTCCGCGTACTCGGGGGCGACCACGTGGGCGCCGAGGTAGGTGGTCTCGGGGGTGTACGAGGAGGCGATCCGCAGGGCCCGCGCCTCGTCCGGCACGGTCAGCCCGTAGCCGGACTTGCACTCGATCGAGGTCGTCCCCTGACGCAGCGCCTCGCGGACGAACCGGGCCAGGTTGGCGTCCAGCTCGGCGTCGCTCGCGGCCCGGGTGGCGGCCACCGTGGTGCGGATGCCGCCGGCCGTGTACGACTGGCCGGACATCCGGGCGTTGAACTCGGCGGTGCGGTCGCCCGCGAACACCAGGTGGGCGTGCGAGTCGACGAAGCCCGGCAGCAGCGCCCGCCCCGCCGCGTCGAACCGCTCGTCGGCGGCGGGCGCCTCGGCGGCCCGGCCGACCCAGGCGATCGTGCCGCCGTCCACCACCACGGCCGCGTCGGTGAGCAGGCCCAGCGGCCCGGTGCCCTGCGCGGGGTCGTTGGTGACCAGGCTGCCGATGCCGGTGATCAGGGTGCTCGGCATGCCGTCGCTCCTGGAAGTGCTGGGGGTGCTCACGTCAGGCCTTTCGGGATGGACGAGGGGCGGGGCGGGGGCGGGGCCCCCGCCCCGCCCCGGGGGTCAACGGGATCTCTCAGCAGCTCAGTGCGGCGATCGAGGACTGCAGCGCGCCCGGGACGTCCGGCACCAGCTGGTGCACGCCGTCCTTGACCACGTGCCGGCCGCCGACCACCAGGTGCCGCACGTCGGCGGCCGAGGCGGCGAAGACCGCGATCTCTGCGCCGAGCCGGGAGGGCGGACCGGCGGTGCGCACGGAGTCCAGCGCGATCACGGTGAAGTCGGCCAGCGAGCCGGCCTCGATCCGCCCGGCCTCCGGCCAGCCGAGCGAGGCGTGCCCGTCCTCGGTGCCGGCCCGCAGCAGCGCGTTGGCCGTCCAGTGGCCGCGGGTGCGGGTGCGCAGCCGCTCGTCCAGCTCCAGCGCGCGGGCCTCCTCGAACGGGTCGATGACGGCGTGGCTGTCGCTGCCGAGCGTCACCGGGCAGCCGGCCGAGGCCAGTTGGCGGGCCGGGCCGATGCCGTCGGCGAGGTCCCGCTCGGTGGTGGGGCACATGCAGATGGTGGTGGAGGAGTCGGTGAGGAGCTTGACGTCCTCCTCCGTGAGGTGGGTGGCGTGCACCGCGGAGGTGCGCGGGCCGAGCGCGCCGTGGTCGGCGAGCAGCCGGGTCGGGGTGACGCCGTGCGCGGCGAGGCAGGCGTCGTTCTCGGCGGTCTGCTCGGAGAGGTGGACGTGCAGCGGCGCCTCGTGCATCGACGCCCAGTGCGCGACGGTGCCGAGCTGCTCGGCGGGCACCGCCCGGACCGAGTGGATCGCCGCGCCGATCCGGGCGTGCTCGCGCGGGCGCAGCGCGGCGGCGCGCTCGGCCCAGGCGTCGGCGTCGCCGTCGCTGAACCGGCGCTGCGGCTTGGTCGGCTCGGCGCCGAAGCCGGAGGAGAGGTAGCAGGTGTCCAGCAGGGTGATCCGGATGCCGGCCCGGGCGGCCGCCTCGATCAGCGCCTCGCCCATCGCGTTCGGGTCGTCGTAGCGGGTGCCGCCGGGTGCGTGGTGCAGGTAGTGGAACTCCCCGACCGCGGTGATGCCAGCGAGCGCCATCTCGGCGTAGACGGCGGTGGCGAGCGCCAGGTAGCTGTCCGGGTCCAGCGCGGTGGCGAACCGGTACATGGTGTCGCGCCAGGTCCAGAAGGTGCCGGAGCCGACCTGGACGTTGCCGCGCAGCGCCCGGTGGAAGGCGTGCGAGTGGGCGTTGGCCTGGCCGGGCAGCAGCAGCCCGTCCAGCCGGACCGCGCCGGGCGGGCAGGGCCCGCTGTCCGGCGTCACCTCGGCGATCCTGCCGCCGCTCCCGGTGGCGATCAGCACGTCCTGCTCGACCACCGGCCCGTTGACGTGGGGCAGCCAGGCGTACTGCGCCCAGTAGATCACTGACACGCCAGGTCCTCCAGTACGTCGGCGAGCGCGGCGACCCCGGCCAGGCAGTCGGCGGTCTCGGCGTGCTCGGCCGGGGAGTGCGAGACGCCGCTCGGGTTCCGCACGAACAGCATGGCGGTCGGGATCGCCGATGCCAGGATTCCGGCGTCGTGTCCCGCGCCGGTCGGCAGGACCGGCACGCTGCCGGGTGCCCCGTCGCGCTCCAGCCGGCGGGCCAGCCGGTCGCGCAGCGGGCCGTCGAAGTCCACCACCGGGGTGTAGGACTCGCGGGTCAGCGCGACCCGGACGCCGTCGCGCTCACCGCGTTCGTACGCGGCCCGCTCGATCTCCTCGACCAGCGCGGTGAGGGTCGCCTCGTCGGCGGCCCGGGAGTCCAGCCAGCCGCGGACCAGGGAGGCGATCGCGTTGGTGCCGTTGGGCTCCACCGCGACCTTGCCGAAGGTGGCCAGGGCGCCCGCCAGCTTCGCCTTCTTCCGGGCCGAGAGCACGGTGTTGGCGTAGGTGAGCATCGGGTCGCGGCGGTCCTCGATCCGGGTGGTGCCGGCGTGGTTGGCCTCGCCGTGGAAGTCGAAGCGCCAGCGGCCGTGCGGCCAGATCGCGCTGGCCACGCCGACCGGCTGGTCCTCGGCCAGGTAGCGGCCCTGCTCGACGTGCAGCTCGACGAAGGCGCCGATCCGGGCCAGCCGGTCGCCGTCCGCGCCGATGGCGGCGGGGTCGTAGCCCGCCCGCTCCATCGCGTCGGGCAGCCGGACGCCGTCGGCGTCGCGCAGCTCGTACGCGGCCTCCCTGCCGAGCACGCCGGCGGTCAGCCGGGAGCCGATGCAGGCCACGCCGAACCGGGCGCCCTCCTCGTCGCCGAAGTTGACGATCGCCAGCGGCTTGCCGAACCGGGCACCGCGCGAGCGCAGTTCGTCCAGGGCGGCGAAGGAGGAGACCACGCCGAGCGGGCCGTCGTAGGCGCCGCCGTCCGGGACGGAGTCCAGGTGCGAGCCGGTGACGACGGCGCCCTGGCCCTGCGGGTCGCCCAGCCAGGCCCACTGGTTGCCGTTGCGGTCCAGCTCGTAGGTCAGGCCGCGCTTGCGGGCCTGCTCCTCGAACCAGGCCCGGCACTCGGCGTCCGCGGAGTTCCAGGCGAAGCGGCGGTAGCCGCCGGAGGAGGCGGAGCGGCCCACGGGGAGCAGCTCCGCCCACATCTCCAGGAAGGAGTCGCTCACAGCTCACCCATCGGGATGCGCACCCCGCGCTCGGCGGCGACCTCGTCGGCCCGGTCGTAGCCGGCGTCGACGTGCCGGATGACGCCCATGCCCGGGTCGTTGGTGAGCACCCGGCGGATCTTCTCGCCGGCCAGCGGCGTGCCGTCGGCCACCGTGACCTGGCCGGCGTGGATCGAGCGGCCGATGCCGACGCCGCCGCCGTGGTGGATGGAGACCCAGGACGCGCCGGAGGCGACATTGACCATGGCGTTGAGCAGTGGCCAGTCGGCGATCGCGTCGGAGCCGTCCAGCATCGCCTCGGTCTCCCGGTACGGGGAGGCGACCGAGCCGCAGTCCAGGTGGTCGCGGCCGATCACGATCGGGGCGGAGAGCTCGCCGGAGGCGACCATGTCGTTGAAGCGCTCGCCGGCCTTGTCGCGCTCGCCGTAGCCGAGCCAGCAGATGCGCGCGGGCAGGCCCTGGAAGTGCACCTTCTCCTGGGCCATCTTGATCCAGCGGGCCAGCGACTCGTTCTCCGGGAAGAGGTCGAGCACGGCCTTGTCGGTCTTGTGGATGTCCTGCGGGTCGCCGGAGAGCGCCGCCCAGCGGAACGGGCCCTTGCCCTCGCAGAACAGCGGGCGGATGTAGGCGGGGACGAAGCCGGGGAAGGCGAAGGCGCGGTCGTAGCCGGCCAGCTGGGCCTCGCCGCGGATCGAGTTGCCGTAGTCGAACACCTCGGCGCCGCGGTCCTGGAAGCCGACCATGGCCTCGACGTGCTTGGCCATCGACTCGCGCGAGCGCTGGGTGAACTCGGCGGGCTTCTCGGCCGCGTAGGTGGCCATGTCGTCGAAGGCGACACCGAGCGGCAGGTAGCTCAGCGGGTCGTGGGCGCTGGTCTGGTCGGTGACGATGTCGATCGGGGCGTCCATTGCGAGCAGCTGCGGGAACAGCTCGGCGGCGTTGCCCAGCAGGCCGATGGAGAGCGGCTGCTTCTTGTCGCGGGCGGCGGTGGCCAGCTCCAGGGCGTGGGAGAGGTTCTTGGCCTCGACGTCCAGGTAGCGGTGCTCGATCCGGCGGGCGATCCGGGAGGGGTCGCAGTCGATGCAGATCGCCACGCCACCGTTCATGGTGACGGCGAGCGGCTGGGCGCCGCCCATCCCGCCGAGGCCGGCGGTGAGGGTGATCGTCCCCTCCAGGGTGCCGTTGAAGCGCTTGTTGGCGACGGCGGCGAAGGTCTCGTAGGTGCCCTGGAGGATGCCCTGGGTGCCGATGTAGATCCACGACCCGGCGGTCATCTGGCCGTACATGGTGAGCCCCAGGCTCTCCAGCCGGCGGAACTCCTCCCAGTTGGCCCAGTCGCCGACGAGGTTGGAGTTGGCGATCAGCACGCGCGGCGCCCACTCGTGGGTCTGCATCACGCCGACCGGGCGGCCGGACTGGACCAGCATGGTCTCGTCCTGCTTCAGGCCCTGCAGCGTCCTGACCATGGCGTCGAAGGAGCGCCAGTCCCGGGCGGCCTTGCCGGTGCCGCCGTAGACGACGAGCTTGGACGGGTGCTCGGCCACCTCGGGGTCGAGGTTGTTCATCAGCATCCGCAGGGCCGCCTCCTGCTGCCACCCCTGTGCCGTGAGCCCCGTCCCCCGCGCCGCACGCACCTCGCGCGGTCCGCTCGTCTGCTGCTGCACCATGTCCTGGCCTCCCTGCGGATGAATTCATTCAGTCTTGACCTGGCTGAATATATCCAAACAATCAGCCCGCGGCCAGACCTCGGACCCATCCGATCAGCGCCGGTGCGCCGGACCCCCGAGCCCTACCCCGAATCAGGCGAACACCAGCCACTCGGCCCATCGCCGACGAACGGAGGACGCGAGGACGGCCGCCACCGTGCGACCCGCAAGGCTCGGGGATCCGCCGAGGAGATCGAGCGGAGCACGGCGAGCCCGTCCCGCTCGCCGCACCCCAGCCGCCGGAGCTGCACACCACCGCGGTACGGCCCGCGTCGTACAGCCCACGTCGCCGACCCGCACTCAGGCCGCTGCGCCACCGTCCCAGTCGATGCCGATCTCGGCGAGCCAGCGGCGATCCTCCTCGTCCGGGACGGCGGGGGCGGCCGGGCGGGGCGGGCGGGGGATCTCCTGGACCGGGCCGAGGCCGTACTCGTCGGCGGCCGCGGCCGCACGCGCGTCGGGCTCGATGACGCCGACGTGGACGGCGGTCTCGTCACCCGGGTCCAGGACGGTCAGTTCGGGTTCGGGCAGGCGACGCAGGGTGACGCGGCGTCCGCAGGTCGGGCAGGACCACTCGTCGGCGCCGGAGGCGAGCCGGCCGACGAACTTCATCTCGTGGATCACGCGCATGAGGGCACCCCCTACCGGAAGTGATGCCCGTTCTGGGCGGATCGGCAACCTGGAGGTACGGTCGCTGACGGGTCGGCGAGCGTCGACCCCAACGGGGAGGGACCGGGATGGACCGCGAGTGGAGTGTCGAGGAGAGCATCAGCGTGGCCGCCGCGCCGGCGGCGGTCTACCGCGCCGTCAGCGAGGTGCGCCGGATGGGTGAATGGAGCCCGGAGTGCCGTGCGGTGTGGGCGCGCCGCGGACCGCTGCGCAGGGGTGAGCGGTTCGTCGGCTTCAACCGCCGCGGGCTCTACGTCTGGTTCACCACCTCCCGGGTCACGGTCGCCGACCAGGACCGCGAATTCGCCTTCCGGGTGGACTCGTTCGGGCTGCCGATCGCCGAGTGGGGCTACCGCTTCGAGCCGGACGGCGACGGCGGCACGACCGTCACCGAGTACTGGCGGGACCTGCGGACCGGGCGGGGCGCGCCCTTCGCCGAGCTGCTGGGCAAGGTCTTCACCGGAGTCGCCCCCGAGCGGCGGGCGCAGGCCAACCGGATCGGCATGCGCGCCACCCTGGACCGGCTCCGGCAGGCGCTCGCCGTCTGACGGCCGGTGCCCCGGGCGCGGCCGCTCCGGGCGCGTTCACTCCAGGAACAACCCGCGGGCCGCCGCAGACTGCTCGATCGCCTCCAGCCGGGCCTCCGCACCGGGGAGTTCGTCGCACATGGTCTGCAGCAGCACCCGGCCGAGCATCATCGGCGCGCAGGCGGTGTCGAAGACCAGCCCGGTGCCGACGGCGGCCGGCAGCATCAGGTCGGAGAGCTTGGCCACCGGCGCGAAGGCGCTGTCGGCGACGGTCAGCACCGTCAGCCCGCACTCGCGGGCCACCGCCAGGGCGTCCATCAGCTCGCGCGGGTAGCGCGGCAGCGCGAAGCAGAGCAGCGCGCTGGCGCCGGCCGCGGCGGCCTGTTCGAGGCGGTCGGCCAGCATGCTGCCGCCCTCGTCGAGCAGCCGGATGTCCGGGTGCACCTTGGCGGCGAAGTAGGCGAAGCCGCGGGCCTGCGCCGAGGCGGCCCGCAGGCCGAGCACCGGCAGCGGCCGGGAGGCCGCCAGCAGCCGGGCGGCGCGGATGATCGGCTCGGGGTCGGCCAGCAGCTCGGCGAGGTGGCGCAGGTGCTCGATCTCGGCGAGCACGGCCTGCTGGTGCTCGTTGCGCACCGCGTCGTCCGGGGACTCCGGTGCGGCCGGCTCGCCGGCGCCCAGCTCGCGCAGCTGCTTGCGCAGCGCCGGGTAGCCGTCGTAGCCGAGGGCGACCGCGAAGCGGGTGACGGAGGGCTGGCTGACGCCGGCGAGTTCGGCCACCTCGACGCTGGAGAGGAACGGCGCCTCGTTCGCGTGCCGGACCAGCGAGTGGGCGATCCGCCGTTGGGTGGGGGTCAGCCGGTGCCCCTCGAAGAGCTGGAGCAGCCGGGCGGAGGGGCCGACGGTGCCGGTTTCGTCGGTGGCGGTCATCAGCGATACCTCCGGGTGCGAGCTGTTCGGACGACGACTGTGCAGCAGGACGTCGCGACTGGCAAAGACGTCTCGTCCAGCGGGACGTCCGGTGAGACGTCCCGCCGGCCGGGGCGGCCGGGGCGGCCGCGGGACCGGCCGCCCGGGAGCAGCCGCCGGACCGGTCGCCGACGAACCGCGGTGCGGGCGGGGGCGGTTCTCGGGGTAACCCTGATTTCCCCCTGAGCGCGCCCCGATTCCCGTGCGAACCGATGGACCCGCGGGGTACCGGGGGCCCAGGCTGACCTCATGGACACTCGCCAGGACGAACTGAGGCGCGACCTCGACGCCACCCTGCAGGCCCGCAAGGATCTGGGCAAGGAGTACGAGTCGGAGCTGGTCGACTCGTTCCTGGCCCGGCTCGACGCCCGGCTGGACGCCCGCCTCGACTCCCGGGTGGAGCGCCGGGTGGCGGAGCGGATGGAGGACTACGGTCCGGCCTCCCACCTCCGTCACCACCGCGGCCTCGGCCGCTCCAAGCTGCCGCTGGTCTCGCTGGTGCTGGGCATCCCGCTGACCGCGATCGCGACCGACGGCGGGAACGGCGGGTTCTCCGGCTTCATGGGCCTGGTGGTCTGCTGGGCCGGCATCGTCGGGGTCAACGTCGCGGCCGTGCTGGGCGACCGGCGTGACGAGCGCCGCTCGAAGCCGTCGCGGAGCGAGTGGGACTGAGTCCCACCCGCTCCCACGGCGTCGGGCGTCAGGCCAGCGGGCCGGTGACCTGCTCGACCGCCCGGATCAGCCCGCCGGACGCGACCAGCGCGGCGGCGGCCTCCAGGTCCGGCGAGAGGAAGCGGTCCCGGCCGGCCCCGCCCACCCCGGCCTCCCGGGCTGCGGCCATCGCGGCCGCGGTGGCGGGTGCGAGCCGGCCGCCGGAGTCGGCCTGCTGACGGATCTCCAGCGCGCGGGCGGCGGCGGTCAGCTCGACGGCCAGGATCCGGCCGAGGTTCTCGACCGCCTGGCGCAGCTTGCGCGCGGCGGACCAGCCCATCGAGACGTGGTCCTCCTGCATGGCGGAGGACGGGATCGAGTCGACCGAGGCCGGGACGGCGAGCCGCTTGTTCTCGCTGACCAGCGCGGCCTGGGTGTACTGGGCGATCATCAGGCCGGAGTCCACGCCCGGGTCGTCGGCGAGGAAGGCCGGCAGGCCGTGCGAGCGGGCCCTGTCGAGCAGCCGGTCGGTGCGGCGCTCGGAGATCGAGCCGAGGTCGGCGGCGGCGATCGCGAGGAAGTCCAGCACGTAGGCGACCGGGGCGCCGTGGAAGTTGCCGTTGGACTCGACGCGGCCGTCCGGCAGCACCACCGGGTTGTCGACCGAGGCGGCCAGCTCGCGGGAGGCGACCAGGGCGGCGTGGGCGAGCGTGTCGCGGCCGGCGCCGGCCACCTGCGGGGCGCAGCGGATGGAGTAGGCGTCCTGGACCCGCGGCGCGTCGTCCTGGTGGTGGCCGGTGAGGCCGGAGTCCTTGAGGACGGCGAGCATGTTGGCCGCGGACAGCGCCTGGCCCGGGTGCGGGCGGATCGGGGCGTGCAGCTCGGGGGCGAGCACCTTGTCGGAGCCGAGCAGCGCCTCCAGGGTCATCGCGGCGGTGATGTCGGCGGTGGTGAAGAGCCGCGCCAGGTCGGCGATGGCCATGACCAGCATGCCGAGCATGCCGTCGGTGCCGTTGATGAGGGCCAGGCCCTCCTTCTCCAGCAGCTCGACCGGCTCGATGCCGGCCTTGGCGAGCAGCTCGCCCGCGGGCCTCTCGACGCCGTCCGGGCCGGTCGCCACGCCCTCGCCCATCAGCACCAGCGCACAGTGCGACAGCGGCGCGAGGTCGCCGGAGCAGCCGAGCGAGCCGAACTCGCGGACGACCGGGGTGATGTCGGCGTTGAGGATGGCGGCCATGGTCTGGGCGACCACCGGGCGCACGCCGGTCCGGCCGGAGGCCAGCGTCTTCATCCGCAGGAACATCAGCGCGCGGACCACCTCGCGCTCGACGGCGGGGCCCATGCCGGCGGCGTGCGAGCGCACCAGCGAGCGCTGCAGCTGAGCGCGCAGCTCGGGGCTGATGTGGCGCACGGCGAGCGCGCCGAAACCGGTGGAGACGCCGTAGACCGGGCGGGGCTCGGCCGCGAGGGCGTCGATCCGGGCGCGCGCGGTCGCCATCTCGGAGAGCGCGTCGGGGCCGAGTTCGACCTTGGCGTTGCCACGGGCGACGGCCAGCACGTCCTCGGCGCTGACGTCGGCCTTGCCGACCTGGACGAGCGGCGCGTGGGGGGCCGCAGCACTGTGCATATCCATATACACCATCTCATCAGGTGAATGGAGATATGACAACCGCCTCGGGCCATCCGGCCGCATCACACCACCCGGCCGACCCGGCGGGCATGACTCCCAGCCGGGCCCGACCCCTCCACGACGGCGCCTCGGACCGGCACGGCCTCGACGAGGAGCCCGGCAGGGCGGGGCATTCGTCCCGCACTGCCGAACACCCCCCAGCATGCACCTCGGACCGGATCGCTCCAAGACGATACGTTCCGTCTCGCCAAGCCGGTACGATGACCCCATGGCCCGTCACAACGCCCCCGACCCGAACCGCCGCAACGAGCAGAGCCGCGCCGCGATCCTCACCGCGGCCGCCGAACTGGTCTCCGAGGTGGGCTTCGGCAAGCTCACCATCGAGAAGATCGCCGCCCGCGCCGGTGTGGGCAAGCAGACCATCTACCGCTGGTGGCCCTCCAAGGGCGCGGTGGTCTTCGACGCCTTCCTCGCCGCCAACGAGGACGCCGGCGGCGGCCACGACCTCCCCGACACCGGTGATCTCGCCGCCGACCTGCGGGCCGTGCTGCGCGCCACCGCCGACGAGCTGGCCGACCCGGCCTTCGACCGCACCGGACGCGCCCTCACCGCCGAGGTCCTCAACGACCCGGACCTGCTGCGCGAGTACCGCGAGCGGCTGCTCGACCCGCTGCTGGAGGTCAGCCGCGCACGCCTGCGGGCCGCCCGCACGGCCGGGCCGGTCCCCGCCGACGCCGACCTCGACCTCGCCGTCGAGCTGCTCTACGGCCCGATGTACTACCGCTGGCTGCACGGCCTCGGCCCGCTCGACCACGCCTACGCGGACCGCCTCGTCGAGGCGGCCCTGCGCACCCTCGGGGTGCCGACCGGCTGACAGCCGGCCGGCCGTCAGCTGCGGTTACGGCGACGGAGCATGACGATCACTGCGATGATCACGGCGATCACCACCAGCACCACCACGACGCCGATGATCGCGCCGAGCAGCTTGCCCAGGCCCTTCTTCTTCTTCTTCTTGGACTTGTCCTTGGAAGCGGCCAGCCGGCTGCTGTCGTGCCGGTCCGCGGCCACCCCGGCGACCGGGGCGGTCTGCGCGCCGGCGGTGGGGACCGATCCGGCCGAGGCGGCCGAGGCGACACCGACCGCGGCCGCGCGCGGCGCGGCCTGGGCCGCCGGAGCGGCGGCCAGCGCGGTGCCGCCGAACGCGAGCACCGCGGAGAGGACAAGGCCCGTCAGACGAGCACGCATGGTGTGAACCCCCATCCGGTCCGGCCCCCGTGGGCCCGCCGACCGCCGAACACCATCCCACGCCCGCCTCGCGCCGCCCAGCCCTGCGACAAGGTTCGCCCCGGACCGCGACCCGCTCGGAACACCCTGGTCACCGAACCGACACAACCCGCCGGGGCGCCGGCCGCGCGCGGGCGTCAGGCGACACCCGGCCGACCACCCGGGGCCGTCGGCGCGGCGCCCGCCGCCCCGCAGGCGGGGCCCGGAGAGGGCCGCCACGGCCGCCGTCAGGCCGGTGGTGCGGAGGAGGGGCCGGCGAGGGCGACGGAGACCAGGGCGCGCAGGGCCGAGGTCACCTGGCCGAGCGGCAGGGTGGCGTCGTCGGCGAACAGCTCGATCAGCCAGCCGCCCGCCGGGTTCTGGCCGCCGGCCGCGAGCATGCCGCGGTAGCCGGAGACCACCAGCACGGCCTCCTCCGCCGGGTCGTTCCCGGCCGCGCCCGCCCGCAGCGCGAAGGCACCGCCGCGCACCGCCCCCCGGGTCAGCGGGTAGTGCCGCAGGTCGAAGACCGCGTCCGGGGCCTCGATCTGCGCCCGCTGGGTCTCCGCGCGCGAGCTGCTCGGGCCGCTGGTCATCCGGTACACCGCGTGCTGGGTGGTGCGCATCAGCGGCGAACCGGGCGGGACGTACGACACCCACCAGCCGACCGCGTCCAGCAGCCGGGCCGAGGTCTCCGCGACCACCACCAGCTTGCCGATGGTGTCGGCCGGGTGGACCGAGCGGGCCTCGCCGTGCCGGTCGAGCGCGGCCAGCACCGCGGTGAGCAGCTGGCCCGGGTCTGCGCTGTGCGCCGCGCCGCGGAACCGCCGCCGGTCGGCGGCCCCGGCCCGGCCGTTGCGGCCCCGGGTGTCGGCCCGCTGGTGAGGGTCGGCGGCGTCGGCGAGCAGCACGGTCGGGTCCGGGGCGAAGCCGGGGCCGTGGCTGCGCCCGGCCACCACGGGGTGGGCCGAGCGGGCGGCCTTGGCCCGGTACTGCGCGGCGTCGGCGAGGCGGAACAGCCGGTCGGCCGTGGTGACCGGCCCGATCGAGTCCCCGGTGGAGGCGACCCCGCAGGCCACGCCCTCGCCCTCGGCCAGTGCCAGCGCGCGTGCGCACAGCTCCTCGGCGACGGCCACCACCTCGTCCGCCTTCTGGCCCTCGACCAGCAGGCAGAACTCGTCGCCGCCGAGTCGGGCGGCCAGGCTGCCGGGCAGCCGGGCGGCGGCCAGCGAGAGCTGGTGGGCGAAGCGCTCCAGCAGCCGGTCGCCCATCTCGTGGCCGAGCTGGTCGTTGACCCGCTTGAGACCGTTGACGTCGCAGACCACCAGCGAGACGACGGTGTCGTCCCGGTTGTGCGCCTCCAGCGCGCTCTCCAGCCGGGCGTCCACCGCGCGCCGGTTGGCCAGGCCGGTCAGCGGGTCGGAGAAGGCGAGCTTGCGCAGGTCGGCGAGGCGCTCGATCTGGGCCAGACCGGCCGAGATCTGGGCCGCCAGGAGGGTGGCGTAGTCCGCGTCGGCCTCGGTGAACTCGGGCATCCCGGCGGACCGGGCAAGGTAGAGCTCGCCCCAGGCCTGGCCGTGCAGCACGATCGGGGCGACCACGCAGCAGGCCCGCCCGCGCCGGCGCAGCGCCGCGGCGCGCTCCTGGCAGTACGCGCCGGCGGTCGGGTGCGAGTGCCCGGCGTGCGGCTCGGAGTCCTCGGCCGTCTGCACCCAGGCGCGCGGCAGCCGGCCGGTGGTCCAGCGCTCCTCCAGGTAGGTGACGATCTCGGGGAAGTCGGCGACCGGGTAGGACTCGTCCTCCGGCAGCTCCTCCTCCCCCGGGGCCAGCGCGCCGTGGTTGACCAGCACCCGCAGCCGGCCGGACTCCCGGTCCCAGACCGAGACGGCGGCCATCGACGCGCCGAGCGCCACGGTGGCGCGGGCGGCGGCGGCCCGGACCGCCTCCAGGGGGGTGAGCGCGGCCGACATGTCCTGGGCGAGCTCGACCACGGACTTCAGCCGCAGGTCGGGGGCGGCGGGCGGCTGGTCCGACCGGTCGCAGTCGCAGCCGCGGTCCGCCATGGTCGCCTCACTGCTCACCGGCTCGCCTCGTTCCCTGTGCCCGGTCCTGCCCGGTCCTGCGCGGCGCCGCCCACCGGGGGCGCCCGCTCCCCGCCCGGGCATGCAGCCACCACCGGGGGCTCGGACCGCGCCGGGGACGTACCGCTCGCATCCGCTTGCACCAAGACTATGGCGGTTTCGTTCGGTTATGCCCCGTTTGCCGGGATCGATCCGCGCCACCGGACGGGTTTCCACCGTTCGGCCACCGTTCCCCCACGTACGCCGGCGTACGCCCCGCCGCCGGGCCGCAACCGCGCGGACGCGCGGCCTCCACGCCGACCGGGCCGGGGCGCCGACCGGGCCGGAGTGCGGCGGATCGGGCGCACCCGCGCCGAGCGCGGGCGCGGGCCGGCGCGGGCTACTCCGTGCGCAGCCGCCGCGACAGCAGCCAGGGCTCGACCAGCCCGAGCCCGCGGACCGGACGGCGCCACATCGGCTGGAGGTTGAAGCGGTGCCCGGCGTCCGGCCCCGGGACCGGCAGACCGGACGCCGGCATCCCGGCGGCGGCCGACAGCGCGTCGGCGAGCCCGGGCCCGTCCGCGTCCGCCGGGGCGACGCTGCCGTTCTGCTCCAGCGCGATGGCGAACTCGCCGTCGATCAGCACGGCGTCCTTGGGCGCGATGGAGGTGAGCCGGCTGGCCAGGTTGACGGTGGTGCCGAAGACGTCGCCCATCCGCGAGGTGACGGTGCCGAAGGCCATGCCGACCCGCAGGGCCGGGATGGTCTCGTCCTCGGCCAGCGCCTCGATCAGGCCGAGGGCGATCTCGGCGGCGGTGACCGGGTCCTCGGAGACGTAGAGGATCTCGTCGCCGAGGGTCTTGATCACCCGGCCGCCCTGGCCGGCGATCAGGTCGGAGCAGGTGTTCTCGAAGGTCTCGACGAGCTCGCCGAGCTCCTCCTCCTCCAACCGGCGGGAGAGCCGGGTGAAGCCGACCAGGTCGGCGAAGCCCACCGCCAGCCGGCCACTGGTGATCTCGGTGTCCTCGGCGGCCTGCACCACCCGACCGGTGACGGCGGCCAGCTGCCGGCGCCAGACGTAGACCAGGAACTGCTCCAGCTCGGGCAGCAGCAGCTCGACGAGCGGGTACGCCACCTCGGCCCGGGTCAGTCCGGGCTCCACCGACTGGGTGAGGTTCTCCAGGAAGGTGTCCATCTGCCAGCCCGCCAGCCGGGCGGTGGTCTGGCCGGTGGAGCGCGCCACCTGGATCGCCATCGACTCGCTCAGCAGGCCGGACTCCACCAGGCCGGCCAGTCGGCGCAGCGCGATCACGTCACCGTCGGTGAGGGCCCGGGACTGCCCGATGTCGGGGAAGCCCATCGCCCGCCAGAACCTGGTGGCCAGCTCCATCGGGACGTCGGCGGCGCGCGCGGCCTGGTACGGGGTGTAGCGGCGCGGCGCATCCAGGATCAGGCGTTCGAGGTCGAGCGCGACCGTCTGGTCGTGGGTGCCCGCCGTTGCGCCCTTGCTGCCGTCCTCTGCCACCGGTCCGTCCCCGTGCGGTCGCCGCACTTGCCTCGTGTCCTGCCTGTCCGGGCGCGCCCGCCGCCCGCGGGCAGTGGCGCGCCTCACACTCCTGCCAGGTGGAATATTCGCACGGAATCCCGCGATCCGGGGCATCCGCCCGGGTCAAGGGGAGGTGAAGGGTGCCCTTCAGCGCGGCTCCGGGCGCACGTGGACGACGTCCCCCGCGCCCACCGCCCGCCGGGCGCCGTCGGGCGTACGGACCACCAGCCGGCCGTCGCCGTCCACCGCCACGGCCTCGCCCAGCAGCTCGCGGTCGCCCGGCAGGTGCACCCTGACCTGACGGCCCAGCGTGGTGCAGCGGTCCAGGTAGGCCGGCAGCAGACCGCTGGCCTGCGGGTCGCCGGCGGCGGCCGTCCACTCCTCGTACAGCCCGGCGAACTCGCGCAGCAGGGCGCGCAGGAGGGTGGACCGGTCGGTCACCGCGGCGCCGGCCAGCACCAGCGAGCCGGCCGTGGGGACGGGCAGCTCCGCCTCGCGCAGCGAGACGTTCAGGCCGAGGCCGGCCACCACCGCTCCGCCGCCGAGCTCGGTGAGGATGCCGCCGATCTTGCGCTCCGCGCCGGCGATCTCGACCTGGAGGTCGTTGGGCCACTTCAGGCCGACCTCGACCTCGGCGACCCGGTTCAGCGTGCTGGCCGCGGCGACGCCGACCAGGATCGGCAACCAGCCGTACCGTTCGACGGGTACCCCGTCCGGGCGAAGCAGGACGGAGAGGAAGATCCCGGAGCGGGCCGGGGCCGTCCACTGCCGCTCCAGCCGCCCGCGGCCGGCGTTCTGCTGCTCGGCGACGAGTACGGCGCCCTGCGGCGCGCCCTCCGCGGCCCGTGCGGCCAGGTCGCTGTTGGTGGAGCCGGTCTCGGTCACGACGTCCAGCGAGGTCCAGAACCCGCCCGGCACCAGCAGGTCGTGCCGCAGCGCCGCGGCGTCCAGCGGCGGCCGGTCCAGGTCGGTCCAGGGCGACGGCCCAGCGTGGCCGAAGCCGCGCAGTCCACTACGACGGGGGGTCACGGGTTCGGTCATGGTCCGAGCCTAGGCGCTGGCGGGCGGTGCGCGGGGGATTGCCGGACCGCTCCGGACGGCGCAGTCCGCCCCATCGTCCCGCAGAACGCGCGTCGACACACTGTGTCGCTGACCATAACGGCGGGACATTACGTCTGGCCCTCCGTGCTGGCTACGCTACTCAACGGTAGTTCGTTGCGCCGCCCTGCCCTCGTGCGCGGTCCCCCTTCCGGTCCGCGCAGCACTCAACAGGTCGCGGCCCATTGGATCAGGGAGAGCCCACCGGATGACCGAGGCGCCGTACGACCCCCACACCACTGCCGGAAAGCTCGCCGACCTGCGGCGCAGGATCGACGAGGCGGTGCACTCCGGCTCCGCCAAGGCCGTGGAGAAGCAGCACGCCAAGGGCAAGCTGACGGCCCGCGAGCGCGTGGTGGAGCTGCTGGACGAGGAGTCCTTCGTCGAGTTCGACGAGTTCGCCCGGCACCGCTCGACCAACTTCGGGCAGGAGAGGAACCGCCCGTACGGCGACGGCGTGGTCACCGGCTACGGCACCATCGACGGCCGCCAGGTCGCGGTCTTCGCCCAGGACTTCACCGTCTTCGGCGGCTCGCTCGGCGAGGTCTTCGGCGAGAAGATCGTCAAGGTGATGGACTTCGCGCTGAAGACCGGCTGCCCGGTCATCGGCATCAACGACTCCGGCGGCGCCCGGATCCAGGAGGGCGTGGTCTCGCTCGGCCTGTACGGCGAGATCTTCCGCCGCAACGTGCACGCCTCCGGGGTGATCCCGCAGATCTCGCTGATCATGGGCCCCTGCGCGGGCGGCGCGGTCTACTCCCCCGCGATCACCGACTTCGTGGTGATGGCCGACCAGACCTCGCACATGTTCATCACCGGTCCGGACGTCATCAAGACCGTCACCGGCGAGGACGTCGGCATGGAGGAGCTGGGCGGCGCGCGCACCCACAACACCAAGTCCGGCAACGCGCACTACCTGGCCACGGACGAGAAGGAGGCGATCGAGTACGTCAAGAGCCTGCTCTCGTACCTGCCCTCCAACAACCTCTCCGACGCGCCCTCCTTCCCCGAGGAGGCGGACCTCTCGGTCACCGACGAGGACCTCGAACTCGACACCCTGGTGCCGGACTCGGCGAACCAGCCGTACGACATGCACAAGGTGATCGAGCACGTCCTGGACGACGGCGAGTTCCTGGAGACCCAGCCGCTGTACGCGGGCAACATCATCACCGGCTTCGGCCGGGTCGAGGGCCACTCGGTCGGCATCGTCGGCAACCAGCCGATGGACCTCGCCGGCTGCCTGGACATCGCCGCCAGCGAGAAGGCCGCCCGGTTCATCCGCACCTGCGACTCCTTCAACATCCCGGTGCTGACCTTCGTCGACGTGCCCGGCTTCCTGCCCGGCACCGAGCAGGAGTGGGACGGCATCATCCGCCGCGGCGCCAAGCTGATCTACGCCTACGCCGAGGCCACCGTGCCGCTGATCACCGTGATCACCCGCAAGGCCTTCGGCGGCGCGTACGACGTCATGGGCTCCAAGCACCTGGGCGCCGACCTCAACCTGGCCTGGCCGACCGCGCAGATCGCCGTCATGGGCGCGCAGGGCGCGGTCAACATCCTGCACCGGCGGGAGATCGCCGAGGCGCAGGCGGCCGGCAACGTCGACGAGAAGCGGGCCGAGCTGATCGCCTCGTACGAGGACACGCTGCTCAACCCGTACCTGGCGGCCGAGCGCGGCTACGTGGACGCCGTCATCGCCCCGAGCGAGACCCGCCGGCACATCGTCCGCGGCCTGCGGGCGCTGCGCGGCAAGCGCGAGGTGCTGCCGCCCAAGAAGCACGGCAACATCCCGCTGTGATCGCCCCCACCCAGCAGCGGCCGTCGCGAGAGGATTGAGCCATGGCCCCGATCCACGTGCTGCACGGGCAGCCGACCCCCGAGGAGCTGGCCACCGTCCTGGCGGTGGTCCAGTCCCGGGCCGCCGCCGCGCAGGCCGCCGCCGAGGCGGCCCGCCGCGCAGGCGCCGGCCCGGACTCCCCCTGGAACGACCGCGCCCGCCGGCTGCGGGCCACCCCGCGCCCCGGCGTCAACGTCTGGCGCACCTCGGGCTGGGCCGGCTGAGCCACCCTCCCGCGCACCACCCGCGGAGCGGGAAGTCGGCTCGTCCGACTTCCCGCTCCGTACACGGCCGGCTCCGGCCCCGGGCCGCGGGAAACCTGAGTACGCGTACTCAGGCGGGCGGCACCGGGCGCAGCGCACCCTGGAGGCGTGCTCTGGTCAGATCCACGCGACGAACCCTCCCCCGAGGCCCAGCAGATGCTGAAGCGGATGCAGCGGGCGGGCCGGGTGCTGGCCGCCATCATGCTGGTGGGCTCCGTCCTGCTGATGGTGGCCCGCTTCTTCACCTGACCGGCGGACACCGCCACCCCCTACTCTGGTGGGCATGACCGACCGCCGCGCCCTCATCCTCGCCTCCGCCTCCCCCGCCCGCCTCGGGCTGCTGCGCCAGGCGGGCCTCGACCCGCGCGTGGTGGTCAGCGGAGTCGACGAGGACGCGATCACCGCCGCCACCCCCGCCGAGCTCGCGCTCGTCCTCGCCGAGGCCAAGGCCAAGGCCGTCGCCGCCGAACTGGCCGGCGGCGAGCTGGTGATCGGCTGCGACTCGGTGCTGGAGCTGGACGGGCAGGCGCTCGGCAAGCCCGCCGACGCCACCGAGGCGCTGGCCCGCTGGCAGTCCATGCGCGGCCGCGCCGGCGTGCTGCGCACCGGGCACTGCGTGATCGACACCGTCACCGGCGAGCAGGCCTCGGCCACCGCCTCCACCACCGTCCGCTTCGGCACCCCGGACGACGCCGAGATCGCCGCCTACGTCGCCTCCGGCGAGCCGCTGCACGTGGCCGGCGCGTTCACCCTGGACGGCCGCTCGGCGCCGTTCGTCGAGGGCATCGACGGCGACCACGGCAACGTCATCGGCCTCTCGCTGCCGCTGCTGCGCTCGCTGCTGGCCGACCTCGGCGTGCGCATCACCGATCTCTGGGCCTGACGGCCCGCCGCTGCGGCGGTCGACCGCCGGCCGGGCCGACCTCCTCCGCGCCCCGAACCGCCGCACTGCGCCGGAGCGACCGCCCCGCCGCCGTAGCACCCCGCGGCCGTCCCGCCGTTGTCCAGGTCGCCAGAGGCGGGCCGGGAGCGGCTGTGGAGACCGGCCATGGCTGCGGTCGGACACCGCGGCTAGGCTGACCGCCGTTCCGACGGGGAGGAGGCGAGCGGATGACCGACGGTCTGCTCAACGTGCTGCTGGGCCTGGTGGCCAGCGCGATCAGCGCCGGGCTGGGCTGGCTCGCGCAGAACCTGCGGCGGAGACGGCGGTTGGAGCGGGTCCGCTCCTTCCTCGGCCTGCCGGCGGGCAACGAGTGCCTGATCGTGGTGAACCGGCACGCCGCCTCGACCAGCGGGAAGAGCGTCTCGCGCAACGACGTCTTCGCCCTGATGGAGATCGCCGCCCTGGTGAAGGAGTGCGGCGCCGAGGCCGACCTGGTCGTCCACGACGAGGTCCGCCAGGGGCTGGGCCACAAGGCCGAGTTCTGCCTCGGAGGACCGGTCAGCAACGACCGGACGGCGGCCCACCTGGCGTCCTGGCTGCCCGGGGTGGCCTTCCACCAGGACCTCTCGGGGGCGGCCCCGGTGTTCACCCTGAAGGTGGGCGGCGAGGAGTTCCGGTCCGAGAGCGAGTCCGAGCCGTCCGGCGGCCAGGTCTTCGCCCTGCTCGCCCGGGTGCACCGGGCGCGCGGCAACCGGCCGGCCTTCCTGGTCGCCGGGCAGAGCGCCGTCGCCAACCACGCCGCCGTGCGCTACCTGGCCGCGAACCACCGGCAGCTCGCCCGGCGGTACGGCGAGGACGGCACCTTCGCACTCGTCCTGCGGGTCGCCAACCCCAAGGCGTACGGGCCGGACGTGGTGGAGCTCGCCGCAGACGTGACCGCCCGGGCACTCGAACGGCCGCCCGCTCCGGCCCCCGCCGGCTGAGTGTGGCCAAGGCCACCGCTTCGCCACGCCGGTCCGTCACCGTCCGCACGGACCTCGTGCGGACCGCGGCACCTGCGGCCACCTGCGCAGACCACCGCCCGACCGCGGACCGGCTCCCGGAATACATCACCCTGCGTGTGGGATAGTTCACAAGCTGGGGCTACTCGCCGGTACCGCCCAGAAATCCATAAACTCGACCAGGTTCAAGAAGGGAGCCACAGTGCGCAAGGTGCTCATCGCCAACCGCGGGGAAATCGCCGTCCGCGTCGCCCGTGCCTGCTCGGACGCCGGTATCGCCAGCGTCGCCGTCTACGCCGAGCCGGACCGGGATGCGCTGCACGTCCGCGCGGCCGACGAGGCTTACGCGCTGGGCGGCGACACCCCCGGCACCAGTTACCTGGACATCGCCAAGGTACTGAAGGCCGCCGCCGACTCGGGCGCGGACGCCGTCCACCCCGGCTACGGCTTCCTGTCGGAGAACGCCGACTTCGCCCAGGCCGTGCTCGACGCGGGCCTCACCTGGATCGGCCCGCCGCCGCAGGCCATCCGCGACCTCGGTGACAAGGTCACCGCCCGGCACGTGGCGCAGCGCGCCGGTGCCCCGCTGGTGGCCGGTACGCCGGACCCGGTCTCGGGCGCCGACGAGGTCGTCGCCTTCGCGCAGGAGCACGGTCTCCCGGTCGCCATCAAGGCGGCCTTCGGCGGCGGCGGCCGCGGCCTGAAGGTCGCCCGCACGCTGGAGGAGATCCCGGAGCTGTACGACTCCGCGGTGCGCGAGGCGGTCGCCGCCTTCGGGCGCGGCGAGTGCTTCGTCGAGCGCTACCTGGACAACCCGCGCCACGTCGAGACCCAGTGCCTGGCCGACCAGCACGGGAACGTGGTGGTCGTCTCCACCCGCGACTGCTCGCTGCAGCGCCGGCACCAGAAGCTCGTCGAGGAGGCGCCCGCGCCGTTCCTCACCCCGGAGCAGAACGCCGAGCTGTACCGGGCGTCCAAGGCCATCCTGAAGGAGGCCGGCTACGTCGGCGCCGGGACCTGTGAGTTCCTGGTGGCGCTGGACGGCACGATCTCCTTCCTGGAGGTCAACACCCGTCTGCAGGTGGAGCACCCGGTCACCGAGGAGGTCACCGGACTCGACCTGGTCCGCGAGATGTTCCGGATCGCCGACGGCGAGGAGCTGGGCTACGGCGACCCGGAGGTGCGCGGCCACGCCTTCGAGTTCCGCATCAACGGCGAGGACCCGGGCCGCAACTTCCTGCCCGCGCCCGGCACGGTGACGCTGTTCGCCCCGCCGTCCGGCCCGGGCGTCCGGCTGGACTCCGGTGTGGAGACCGGCTCGGTCATCGGCCCCGCCTGGGACTCGCTGCTGGCCAAGCTGATCGTCACGGGCCGGGACCGCAAGCAGGCCCTGGAGCGGGCGAGGCGCGCGCTGAACGAGTTCAAGGTGGAGGGCATGGCCACCGCCATCCCGTTCCACCAGGCGGTCGTCACCGACCCGGCGTTCGCGCCCGAGGTGCACGGCAGCGACGAGCCGTTCACGGTCTTCACCCGCTGGATCGAGACCGAGTTCCAGAACACCATCCCGGCGTTCGCGGGCGCTGCCGGCGAGGGCGAGGAGGCCGAGGGCCGCGAGACCGTCGTGGTCGAGGTGGGCGGCAAGCGGATCGAGGTCTCGCTGCCGTCCTCGCTGGGCGTCTCCGCCGCCCCGGCGGCCGGTGCCGGCGGTGCCGCCAAGGCCAAGCGCCGGGTGGGTGCCAAGAAGGCCGGCTCGGCGGTCAGCGGTGACACCCTGGCCTCGCCGATGCAGGGCACCATCGTCAAGGTCGCCGTCGAGGAGGGCCAGGTCGTCGCCGAGGGCGAGCTGATCGTCGTCCTGGAGGCGATGAAGATGGAGCAGCCGCTGAACGCGCACAAGGCCGGCACCGTGGTCGGCCTCAAGGCCGAGGTCGGCGCCAGCGTCAGCAGCGGCGCCGCGCTCTGCGAGATCAAGGACTGAGCCGTCCGGACCCGGGCCTGTCGGCCACCGGGTGCTCCGAACCGGTCCGTACGCCCCTCGTGGGTGTGCGGACCGGTTCCGTTCCGGGGGTCCGGCGGCCGCGCGGGCGCCCGGAGGCGGCGGTGGCCGGACGGCGCGCCGGCCCGGCCGTACGCCGGGCTCAGCGGACCCGCGGGAGGCCGCCCAGCTCGGCGAGGCGGACCGGGACCGGCCCGCCCGGCCCCGCGGGGCCGCCGTGCGTCGCGGGGCGGCGCTGGCCGGGCAGCGGGGCCCCGCCGGGCGGCGGCGCGGCCCGGCGCGCCAGCGGGCCGGGCTGGGTCTGGTGGACGGGGCCGCTGCCGGTGCCGTGCACCGGTGCGTCGCCGGCCGGGGCGGCGCCGAGCGGCGCCAGGTCGATCTGCACCCCGCAGTCGGCGAGCGCGTCCAGCTCGCGCGCGGTGGTGTCGTCGGAGGTGGCCTGCTCGTCGGTGACCAGGCGGGTGATGGTCTCGGTCGGGACGGTCTGGAACATGGTGTCCGCGCCGAGCTTGGTGTGGTCGGCGAGGACGATGACCTCGGCGGCCGACTGCACCAGAGCCCGGTCCACGCTCGCGGAGAGCATGTTCGTGGTCGACAGGCCGCGCTCGGCCGTCAGCCCGCTGCCGGAGATGAACGCCTTGGAGACCCGCAGCCCGTGCAGCGACTGCTCGGCCCCGCTGCCCACCAGGGCGTAGTTGGAGCCCCGCAGGGTGCCGCCGGTCATCACCACCTCGACGCGGTTGGCGTGCGCCAGCGCCTGCGCCACCAGCAGCGAGTTGGTCACCACCGTCAGGCCGGGCACCCGGGCCAGCCGGCGGGCCAGCTCCTGGGTGGTGGTGCCGGCGCCGACCACCACGGCGTCCCCCTCCTCCACCAGACCCGCGGCGAGATCGGCGATGGCGCTCTTCTCGGCCGCGGAGAGGTGGGTCTTCTGCGGGTAGCCGGGTTCGCGGCTGAAGCCGCCGGGGAGCACCGCGCCGCCGTGCCGGCGGTCGAGGAGCCCTTCTGCCTCCAGCGCCCGCACGTCTCGGCGCACGGTCACTTCGGAGGTCTGGACGACGCGGGCCAGTTCGCGGAGCGACACGGCTCCGTTGGCGCGCACCATTTCGAGGATCAACTGGCGACGTTCTGCAGCAAACACAGAACCGACGGTAACCTGCGTGACCGTCTGCTTTCAGGCGTTTGCAGCTGGTAGCCGGAATTGCTCGCACCCGAGCGGCGCGTGACCGTACAATACGCGCCGTCGGCAACCCGGGACTGCGCCCGCCGTCCGGGTGATCCCCGGGGTGCGCGAAGGGCGGCCGCCGGTCGGCGACCGCCCTCAACTTCGCGCCGGACGCTCAGCTTTCGCCGTCGGCCCGCTTCCGGATGTGCAGCTGGCGGGCGGCCTCGGCGGTCGAGCCGGAGACGGACGGGTAGACGGTGAAGGCGCTGGCCACCTGTTCGACCGTCAGATTGGCGTCCACCGCGAGCGAGATCGGGTGGATCAGCTCGCTGGCGCGCGGCGCGACCACCACGCCGCCGACCACGATGCCGGTGCCCGGGCGGCAGAACAGCTTCACGAAGCCGTCCCGGATGCCCTGCATCTTCGCCCGCGGGTTGCCGCGCAGCGGCAGCTTCACCTCGACCGCGTCCATCTTGCCGCACTTCACGTCGGCGGCGGTGTAGCCGACGGTGGCGATCTCCGGGTCGGTGAAGACGTTGGACGCCACGGTCTTCAGGTTCAGCGGCTGCACCGCGTCGCCCAGCGCGTGGTACATCGCGATCCGGCCCTGCATGGCCGCCACCGAGGCGAGCATGAAGACGCCGGTGCAGTCACCGGCCGCGTACACGCCGGGGGCGGTGGTGCGGGAGACCCGGTCGACCTGGATCTGGCCCCAGTCGTTGAGCTTGACCCCGGCCTCCTCCAGGCCCATGTCCGCGGTGTTCGGGATCGACCCGACCGCCATCAGGCAGTGCGTGCCCCTGATCACCGTGCCGTCGGAGAGGGTCACCTCGACGTGGTCGCCGACCCATCCCTCCTCGCCCGCCTCCGGCGAGGAGGGTCCCTCCGGGGCCTCCGTCCGTGCCGACACCCTCTTGACCGTCTCGGCCCGGGAACGGCTCATCACGTTCATGCCGCGACGGCGGAAGACCTCCTCCAGCACCTCGGCGGCGTCCGGGTCCTCGCCCGGCAGCACCCGGTCGCGGCTGGAGACCAGGGTGACCTTGGAGCCGATCGCCTGGTAGGCGCCGGCGAACTCGGCCCCGGTGACACCGGAGCCGACCACGATCAGCTCGCGGGGCAGCTCCTCCAGGTCGTACACCTGGGTCCAGGTCAGGATCCGCTCGCCGTCCGGCTGGGCGTCCGGCAGCTCGCGGGGGTGGGCGCCGGTGGCGATCAGCACGGCGTCCGCGCGCAGCGACTGGACGCTGCCGTCGGGCGCGTCCACCAGGACCTCGCGGGAGCCGTCCACGGCCTGGCCGCCGGCACCGAGCCGGCCGCGGCCGCGCAGCACGGTGACGCCCGCCCGGGTCACCGACTGGGTGATGTCGTGGGACTGGGCGATGGCGAGCCGCTTCACGCGCCGGTTGACCTTGCCGAGGTCCACGCCGACGACCCGGGCCTGCTGCTCCAGCGGCGGGGTGTCGTCGGCGACGATGATGCCCAGCTCCTCGTACGAGCTGTCGAAGGTCGTCATCACCTCCGCGGTCGCGATCAGCGTCTTCGACGGCACGCAGTCCGTGAGCACCGCCGATCCGCCCAGACCGTCGCGGTCGACGACGGTCACCTCCGCGCCGAGCTGAGCGGCGACCAGCGCCGCCTCGTAGCCGCCGGGTCCGCCACCGATGATCACGATCCGAGTCACGCCCCCCATTGTCCCGCACGCCGTGAGCAGTGCCACGCCGGGGTCGGGGCTTCCGCCGGTCCGCCCGGTCCCCCGGGAGCGCCCGCCGACGGTCTAGGCTTCGCCCCATGCCCCTTTACGCCGCGTATGCCACCAACCTCGATGCCCGGCAGATGACCCGCCGCGCCCCGCACTCCCCGCTGCGCGGCACCGGGTGGCTGGACGGCTGGCGCCTGACCTTCGGCGGCGAGAACCTCGGCTGGGAGGGGTCGCTGGCGACCGTGGTCGAGGACGGCAAGGACCAGGTCTTCGTCTCGCTGTACGACGTGTCGCCGATGGACGAGGAGGGTCTGGACCGCTGGGAGGGCGTCCAGCTCGGCATCTACCGCAAGATCAAGCTGCGCGCGCACACCCTGGACGGCGACATCCCGGTGTGGACGTACGTGCTCAACGACTACGAGGGCGGTCTGCCCGCCGCCCGTTACCTGGGGCTGATCGCGGACGCCGCGGAGAGCGCCGGTGCGCCGCACGACTACGTCCTGGACCTCCGCCGCCGGCCCTGCTGAGCCCGGCCGGGGCCGCGGGCGCGCACGGTGCCCGCGGCCGGCCACGGCCCGTACGCACGGCGGCTGCGGAGCGCGAGCGCGACTGGAGATTGCTCCCGTCCGAGCGGGTGGAAAGGCGGCCCCGAGCTGTACTTTCACGCCATCCGGGTAACGATCCGGCACGCCGCACCCGGATCTTCTACGCGCGTAGCCATTTCCCGTCTATCCTCGGATGCGTGAACGCATCTCCTCAGTCGGTCGTCTCCGCCGACCCCTACGCCGCCGCCCAGGCCGCCGCCGAGCGCCTGCGCGAGCTGACCGGTGCCGAGCGCCACGACGTCGCCCTGGTGATGGGCTCCGGCTGGGTGCCGGCCGCCGACGCCCTCGGCGAGACCGTGGCGGAGTTCCCGGTCACCGAACTCCCGGGCTTCCCCGCCCCCGCCGTGGCCGGCCACGCCGGCACGATCCGCTCGGTCAAGATCGGCGAGAAGCGCGCCCTGATCTTCCTGGGCCGCAACCACTACTACGAGGGCCACGGCGTCGCCACGGTCGTCCACGGCGTGCGCACCGCCGCCGCGGCGGGCTGCGGCATCATCGTGCTGACCAACGGCTGCGGCGGTCTGCGCGAGGGCTGGGTCCCCGGCCAGCCGGTCCTGATCAGCGACCACATCAACCTGACCGCGGACTCCCCGATCGTCGGCGCCAACTTCGTCGACCTGACGGACCTCTACTCCAAGCGCCTGCGCGACCTCTGCCGCGAGATCGACTCCACCCTGGACGAGGCCGTCTACGTGCAGTTCCGCGGCCCGCACTACGAGACCCCGGCCGAGGTCAACATGGCCCGGGTGATCGGCGGCGAGCTGGTCGGCATGTCCACCACCCTGGAGGCCATCGCCGCCCGCGAGGCCGGCGCCGAGGTGCTCGGCATCTCGCTGGTCACCAACCTGGCCGCGGGCATCACCGGCGAGCCGCTGAACCACGCCGAGGTGCTGGAGGCCGGCAAGGCCTCCGCCGAGCGCATGGGCGCGCTGCTGGCGAAGGTCCTTGAGCGGATCTGACCCGGATCCGGCGCACAATCATGAGCGACGGGGTCCGCGGGCGGCTGTGATCCGCTGATCACACCCGCCTGCGGGCCCCGTCCGCATGCGCACCCCCACCACTTTGCGGAACCTCTTCCATCGGAGCTGGCATGACGCAGGCACCCACCACCGACCTCCTCGCCCGCGCGCGGGCCTGGCTGGCCGAGGACCCCGACCCGCAGACCCGCGAGGAGCTGGCCGCGCTGCTGGCCGCCGCCGAGGCTCCGGATGCCGAGTCCGAGAGCAAGCTCGCCTGGTCCCAGCTGGCCGAGCGGTTCGCCGACCGCCTCCAGTTCGGCACCGCCGGCCTGCGCGGTGAGCTGGGTGCGGGGCCGATGCGGATGAACCGCGCGGTGGTGATCCGGGCCGCCGCCGGCCTGGTCGCGTACGTGAAGAAGGAGAACCTGGGCGACCTGGTCGTCATCGGCTACGACGCCCGGCACAAGTCCTACGACTTCGCCCGCGACACCGCCGCCGTCGTGGTGGGCGCCGGCCTGCGCGCCGCGCTGCTGCCGCGCGCCCTGCCCACCCCGGTGCTCGCCTTCGCCGTCCGCCACCTGGGCGCGGCCGCCGGCGTCACCGTGACGGCGAGCCACAACCCGCCGCAGGACAACGGCTACAAGGTCTACCTGGGCGACGGCTCGCAGATCGTGCCGCCGGCCGACGCCGGGATCGCCGCCGAGATCGACGCGATCGGCGCGCTCGCCGACGTCCCGCTGGCCGCGGACGGCTGGGAGGTGGTCGGCGAGGAGGTCGTCGAGGCGTACCTGACCCGCGCCGCGTCGATCGTGGACGAGCACAGCCCCCGTGACCTCTCCGTCGTCTACACCCCGATGCACGGCGTCGGCCGCGACACCCTGGTGGCGGCCTTCCACCGGGCCGGCTTCCCGGCCCCGACGGTGGTCGCCGAGCAGGCCGAGCCGGATCCGGACTTCCCGACCGTGGCCTTCCCCAACCCGGAGGAGCCGGGGGCGATGGACCTCGCCTTCCGCACCGCCGCCGCCACCGGCCCGGACATCGTCATCGCCAACGACCCGGACGCCGACCGCTGCGCGGTGGCCGTCCCGGCCGACGGCAACGCCGCCGGGGCCGGCGACGGGACCGGCTGGCGGATGCTCCGCGGCGACGAGGTGGGCGCCCTGCTCGGCGCCGCGCTGGTCGCCAAGAAGTCCGCCGGCACCTTCGCCACCACCATCGTCTCCTCCACCCTGCTCGGCCGGATCGCCGAGGCGGCGGGCCTGGGCTACGCCGAGACGCTGACCGGCTTCAAGTGGATCGCCCGCGCCGACGGCCTGCGCTACGGCTACGAGGAGGCGCTCGGCTACTGCGTCGACCCGCAGGGCGTGCGCGACAAGGACGGCATCACCGCCGCCCTGCTGGTGGCCGAGCTGGCCGCCACCCTCAAGCAGTCCGGCCGCACCCTGAACGACCTGCTGGACGACCTGGCGCTGGAGCACGGCCTGCACGCCACCGACCAGCTCTCCGTCCGCGTCCAGGACCTCTCGCTGATCGCCGACGCGATGCGGACGCTGCGCGAGCAGCCGCCGACCGTGCTGGCCGGGCTCACCGTCACCAGGGCCGACGACCTGACCGCCGGGTCCGCGGACCTGCCGCCCACCGACGGTCTGCGCTACTACCTGGCCGGGGAGGCCGTCCGCTCGGCCCGGATCGTGGTGCGCCCGTCCGGCACCGAGCCCAAGCTGAAGTGCTACCTGGAGGTCGTCCTCCCGGTCGCCTCCGCCGCCGACCTGGCCGGCGCCCGGGACCGGGCCGCCGAGCTGCTCGCCGCGATCAAGCGCGACCTCGCCGCCGCCGCCGGCATCGACGCCTGACGGCGCCGCCGGGTTCGCCCGCGGCGACGACGAAGGGGCCCGCCGTTCCCACGGCGGGCCCCTTCGGTGCTGTCCGGTCGGTCCTGTCGCGCGGCCCGCGTGACCGGCCGGCCCGGATCCGGATCCGGGTTCGGGTTCGGGTTGCGGCTGCGGCTGCGGGTCAGGCCGCGATCACGGTGATCAGCGCGACCAGCCCGAGCAGGGTCGGCGCGATGATCCACCAGCACCACGACACGGTCACCGGCCCGGAGGCGTCGGGGCGGGAGGCGTTCCGCTCGGCCATCTCCTGGAGGATGCCGACCACCTGGTCGGACCAGGCGCGGGTCGGGTCCGGCGCGCCGGCCACCACCGGGGTGGGCTGCTTGCCCACGACCATGCCCAGCCGGGAGAGGTGCTCGGCGCCGCCGCGGTCGCGGACGCGGTTGGCCCGCTTGCGCTGGCGCAGCGAGACCGGGACGGCCCAGACCTGGAACTTCCGGCCGTCCGCCAGCAGCTCGACCGAGTACCCGGCCCGCAGCGCGTCCACCGCGGCCCAGGGCGCCGTGATGGTCCGCAGCGGGTTGCGCACCACCAGCCGGCGGTCGTTGGCCAGCACGGCCGGCCGCAGGGTGTAGGCGATCACCGGGAAGGCGAACACCGGGACGGCGGCCAGCGCCACGGCCGGCGTCTTCCCGGTCCCGGTCAGCGCCGCGTCCCCGATCAGCCAGGCGGCCACGGCCAGCAACAGCACGCCGGAGATCACCCCGGGAATGGAGCGGTACACGCGGTCGGCGTACACGGGCTCGTCGGAGCCGGCAGGGCCCTGGTGGGGCTTGCCGTCGGATTCGGTCATGCCGACGATTCTGCCGCATGACCCGGCCGATCCACAGGGGTGGCGAGTGGGGCGGGAGGGGTTCGCAGATATCGGTCCGGCATCGAAAGGTCACGGCCCTAGCGGTTGACTACGCGCGTAGATATGCTGGTCTGGTGACTATGTCCACTCTTGCAGCCAATGCCCTCGGCGTTGCGGGCAGCGGTCTTCAGGACGTCGCGGCGTCCGAGGCCTCGCTCCGCCGCTTCCTGCACGGCCTGCCCGGCGTCGACCAGGTCGGCCTGGAGGCGCGTGCCGCCACTCTCGGTACCCGCTCCATCAAGACCACGGCGAAGGCGTACGCCATCGACCTGGCCATCTCGATGATCGACCTGACCACGCTGGAGGGCGCGGACACGGTCGGCAAGGTGCGCGCACTGTGCACCAAGGGCAGGACCCCCGACCCGACCGACCCGACCACCCCCCGCGTCGCCGCCATCTGTGTCTATCCGGACATGGTCGCCACCGCGAAGGCGGCGCTCCAGGGCACCGACATCCAGGTCGCCTCCGTGGCCACCGCCTTCCCGGCCGGGCGCGCCGCCCTCCCGGTGAAGCTCGCCGACACCGCCGACGCGGTCGCGGCCGGCGCCGACGAGATCGACATGGTGATCGACCGGGGCGCCTTCCTCTCCGGCCGCTACCTCGACGTCTTCAACGAGATCGTCGCCGTCAAGGAGGCGTGCAAGCGCCCGGACGGCACCTACGCCCACCTCAAGGTGATCTTCGAGACCGGCGAGCTGCAGACGTACGACAACGTGCGCCGCGTCTCGTGGCTGGCGATGCTCGCCGGTGCCGACTTCATCAAGACCTCCACCGGCAAGGTCGCCGTCAACGCGACCCCGCCGGTCACCCTGCTGATGCTGGAGGCGGTCCGCGACTTCCGCGCGCAGACCGGCGTCCAGGTCGGCGTGAAGCCCGCCGGCGGCATCAAGACCACCAAGGACGCCATGAAGTACCTGGTGATGGTCAACGAGACGCTCGGCGACGACTGGCTGACCCCGCACTGGTTCCGCTTCGGCGCCTCCAGCCTGCTCAACGACCTGCTGATGCAGCGTCAGAAGCTGACCACCGGACGGTACTCCGGTCCCGACTACGTGACGGTGGACTGATCACCATGGCCAAGAAGAAGAACACCGAAGAGCCCGTGACCGAGACGCGCGGCGGCCTCTTCGAGTACGCCCCGGCCCCCGAGTCGCCCGCCGCCGCGGGTGACATCGCCACCTCGTACGGCCACTTCATCGGCGGCGAGTTCGTCGACTCCTCCGGCAGCGAGGCCCTGAAGACGGTCAACCCGGCCACCGAGCAGGTGCTCGCCGAGTTCGCCCAGGGCACCGACGAGGACGTCGAGCGCGCCGTCGCCGCCGCCCGCAAGGCCTTCACCGACTGGTCGGCGCTGCCGGGCAGCGAGCGCGCCAAGTACCTGTTCCGGATCGCCCGGATCATCCAGGAGCGCAGCCGCGAGCTGGCCGTGCTGGAGTCGATCGACAACGGCAAGCCGATCCGCGAGACCCGCGACGTCGACCTGCCGCTGGTCGCCGCGCACTTCTTCTACTACGCGGGCTGGGCCGACAAGCTGGACTACGCCGGCTTCGGCGCGAACCCGAAGCCGCTGGGCGTGGCCGGCCAGGTCATCCCGTGGAACTTCCCCCTGCTGATGCTGGCGTGGAAGATCGCCCCGGCGCTGGCCACCGGCAACACGGTCGTGCTCAAGCCGGCCGAGACCACCCCGCTGACCGCGCTGCGCTTCGCCGAGATCTGCCGCCAGGCGGGCCTGCCGAAGGGCGTCGTCAACATCGTCACCGGCGACGGCCGCACCGGTGCCGCGCTCACCGCGCACCCGGACGTCAACAAGGTCGCCTTCACCGGCTCCACCCCGGTCGGCCGGGCGATCGCCAAGCAGCTGGCCGGCACCCGCAAGAAGCTCTCGCTGGAGCTGGGCGGCAAGGCCGCCAACATCGTCTTCGACGACGCGCCGATCGACCAGGCGGTCGAGGGCATCGTCAACGGCATCTTCTTCAACCAGGGCCACGTCTGCTGCGCGGGCTCGCGCCTGCTGGTCCAGGAGTCGGTGCAGGACGAGCTGCTGGACGCCCTGAAGCGCCGGATGGCCACCCTGCGGGTCGGCGACCCGCTGGACAAGAACACCGACATCGGTGCGATCAACTCCGCCGAGCAGCTGGCCCGGATCACCGCGCTGACCGAGGCCGGCGAGGCCGAGGGCGCCGAGCGCTGGTCGCCCGCCTGCGAGCTGCCGGGCACCGGCTTCTGGTTCAAGCCGACCCTGTTCACCGGCGTCAGCCAGGCCCACCGGATCGCCCAGGAGGAGATCTTCGGCCCGGTCCTGTCGGTGCTGACCTTCCGCACCCCCGACGAGGCGGTCGCGAAGGCCAACAACACCCCGTACGGCCTCTCCGCCGGCATCTGGACGGAGAAGGGCTCGCGGATCCTGTGGATGGCCGACAAGCTCAAGGCCGGCGTGGTCTGGGCCAACACCTTCAACAAGTTCGACCCGACCTCGCCGTTCGGCGGTTACAAGGAGTCGGGCTACGGCCGCGAGGGTGGCCGCCACGGTCTGGAGGCCTACCTCGATGTCTGATGTCGTGACGCGTCTTGACGTCCTCAAGACCTACAAGCTGTACGTCGGCGGGAAGTTCCCGCGCTCCGAGAGCGGGCGGGTGTACGAGGTGACGGACTCCAACGGCGAGTGGCTCGCCAACGCCCCGCTCGGCACCCGCAAGGACACCCGCGACGCCGTGCTCGCGGCCCGCGCCGCGGTCAAGGGCTGGGCCGGCACCACCGCGTACAACCGCGGCCAGGTGCTGTACCGGGTGGCCGAGATGCTCCAGGGCCGGCGCGAGCAGTTCGCCGCCGAGGTGGCGCTCTCCGAGGGCGTCGGCCCGAAGAAGGCCGCTGCGCTGGTGGACGCGGCGATCGACCGCTGGGTCTGGTACGCGGGCTGGACCGACAAGGTCGCCCAGATCGCGGGCGGGGCCAACCCGGTCGCCGGGCCGTACTTCAACCTCTCCACCCCGGAGCCGACCGGCGTGGTCGGGATCGTCGCCCCGCAGGCCGGCTACGGGCACTCGCTGCTCGGCCTGGTCTCGGTGATCGCGCCCGCCATCGCCACCGGCAACACCGTGGTGGTCGCGGCGGCCGCCGACGCCCCGCTGCCGGCCCTGTCGCTGGGCGAGGTGCTCGCCACCTCGGACGTCCCCGGCGGCGTGGTCAACATCATCTCGGGCCGTACCGCCGACATCGCGCCGACCCTGGCCTCGCACCAGGACGTCAACGCGCTGGACCTCACCGGGGCCATCGCCGCCGACGGCCCCGGCGCGGCGGGTGTCCTGGAGGCCGCTGCCGCGGATACCCTGAAGCGGGTGGTCCGTCCGGAGCTGGACCCGTTCGCCCAGGACTGGACCAATGCGCCCGGTACCGACCGGCTACTCTCGTTCCTGGAGACGAAGACGGTCTGGCACCCGATGGGGATCTGACCGTTCCCGTCACCCGTTGACCGACAACTCCACAGACTGGCCGTCCCCAGTGCCCTCTCCCCCCCAGGGCCCGGACGGTCATTGGACGGACCCGCACCTCTCCCCCCCTGGTGCGGGTCCGTCGCCTTTCGTCGCCGCGCGGTTGCGCCTTTCGGCGATACCGGCGGGGATCCGGCCCGGGAAGAATCGTCCGTACCGGAGACGACGGAGGGGGAGGGCACCGTGGGGGAACTCGCAGCGGAACTGGCGGCACTGTTCGCGGACGGGTTCCTGCGCAGACTGCACGTGGCCCGCACCCGCCGCCGGCTGGCCGCCGGGCGGCCCGTCCGGGTGCCCTGCGCGGTCCGCTCCGAGCGCCCCGGCCGGCAGCACGGGTACGTGAACGGCCGGCTGCACATCACCCCGGGGGCCGCCCGCGTCGGCTTCCGCTCGCGTGTCCTCGGCCACATCGAACTGGCCTGCGGCGGCACCTTCCACGAGACCGAGCCCGACGCCTGGCACAGCCAGGACTGGGCCGCCACCGCCTACCTGCCGCCGGGGGACGGGCACCCGGTCCTCCTCCAGGTCGACAGCCGGTACCTGCCGCTGGTCCGGGCAGCCCTCGTGGACCCCCGGGCCGTTCGGAAAGGCTGATCCGCCCGGTTTCGGCATCGGGTCCCGATACGTCAGACTGGTGTCTCGTGAGTGACTCCCCGCTGAACCCTGTGCCGACGACCCGTGCCCGGGTGGTCCTGCTGTCCGGTCCCTCCGGTTCGGGGAAGTCCTCGCTCGCCGAGCGCAGCGGCCTTCCGGTGCTCCAGCTCGACGACTTCTACAAGGACGGGGACGACCCGACCCTGCCGCTGCTGCCCGACGGAGCGGTGGACTGGGACTCCCCGCTCGCCTGGCACCGCGACCAGGCCGTCGCCGCCATCCGCAGCCTGTACGAGACCGGCCGCGCCGACGTCCCGGTGTACTCGATCCCGCACAACGGCCGGATCGACACCCGGGTGCTCGACCTCGCCGGCGCACCCGCGTTCATCGCCGAGGGCATCTTCGCCGCCGAGATCGCCACCGAGTGCGCCGCCGAGGGTCTGCTCGGCGACGCGCTCTGCCTGCGCAACGGCGCCCTCACCACCGCCTGGCGCCGACTGCGCCGGGACGTCCGCGAGGGCCGCAAGTCGCTGCCGGTGCTGGTGCGCCGCGGCTGGCGGCTGATGCGTGCCGAGCGCTCGATCGTCGAGCGCCAGGTGGCCCTCGGCTCGTACCCGTGCGCCGGGCCGGAGGCCGCGCGCCGGATCACCGCGGCGGCCTGGGCGACGGAGTACTCGGCGGTCTGAGCGGGCGGCGCTGCCGTTCGCCGCTCCCCGGCCGCGCGCCGGGGCCCGTGCACGACGGAACGACGGAACGACGGAACGACGGAACGACGGAACGACGGAACGACGGCGGGTCCGGTGCGTCTCCCCCCCCCCGGACCCGCCGTCGCTCCTGGACGGCCGCCGGACTCCCCCGGCGGCGCCGCTCCCCCGAGCCGGCGCCACCCATCCGCTGACCGTCCGCTACCCGTCCCCCGACGGGAGTTCCCGTGGCCGCTCCCCCCGCGGCCGACCGGTCGCCGTTACGCGACCAGCTCACCGAACGCGCGGGCGGTGTCGCCCGACTTGTTCAGGTGCTCGTCCTCGCGCAGCCGGCGCAGGGCGCGCCAGATGCTGCTCTTCACCGTGCCGACGCTGATGCCGAGCACGTCGGCGATCTCGGGGTCGGTCTTGCCCTCGTAGTACCGCAGCACCAGCATGGTCCGCTGGTTCTCCGGCAGCTTGGCCAGCGCCTGCCAGAGCACGGCGCGCAGCTCGGTGCCGCCCATCGCGTCGGTGTCGCCGGCCGTCTCCGGCAGCTCCTCGGTCGGGTACTCGTTGACCTTGCGGCGCCGCCAGGCGGAGATGTGCAGGTTGGTCATGGTGCGGCGGAGGTAGCCCCCGACCGCGGCCTTGTCGGTGATCCGGCCCCAGGCCCGGTAGGTGCTGAAGAGCGCGCTCTGCAGCAGGTCCTCGGCCTCGTAGCGGTCACCGGTGAGGTGGTACGCCGTGGCGTACAGGGAGGCGCGGCGCTCGCGCACGTACGCGGTGAACTCGTTGATGTGGTCCGCCGCGACGGCCGGGTGCTCCCCCTGCGCGCCTCCCTGTCCCGCCTCGGTGGCGCGGGCCGCCGCGGGGTTCAGCCGCAGCAGCGTCGCGCCCGCGGCCTCACGGCCGGCCGACTCCCCCGAATCGACCGTCCGAAGACCGCTCCCCCCGATCCCCCTGGTTCCCCCGTTCCCCCCCAGGGCGTCCTTGCCCTCGACGCGGACGGGGAGGATCCCCCGCAGCGTGAGGGTGTTGGCGGAGTCGACCGCACTCCCCATGCGGCCGATCCCGTGGAGCTCCCCCTGCCTGCTGCCGCCGCTCACCCGGCAGGCAGCAGTGTTTCCACCGGTGCTGTGCGCGCACCCCCGTACGGTCACGGCACCGGAGGCCTCGTCGGTCCTGACCTCGAACCGGGTCCGGTGGGTGGTCGCGGACGAACGCGCGGTGCGGACAGCCGGGTTGGTCCGGGTCTGAAGCGTGGCGTTCATCGTGCGCCCCCTTGGTCGGTACGAGCGGTTCCTGTTGCCGCCCTCCAGCCGGCCGGTTGGCCCGCTGTCCTGCGGCGACATGGAAAATCCTGCCCGCCGGTTGTGATGGGCCTGTCCGCCGACTGTCACAGGGGTGTCACAGGGCCGGGCCCTTCGTCCCGCACTCCCACCCGCCCTCACGGACGCCGGTGGTGCACATTCCGGTTCCCGCCCGGGCGGTGACCGGTGCCGGGGGGTGATTCGCCGCTCCGGGTGAGCCAGAATGAGGCCGTGCCTTTCCTCCTTCTGATCGAGGACGACGACGCCATCCGCACCGGCCTCGAACTCGCCCTCACCCGCCAGGGCCACAAAGTGGCCACCGCCGCCTCCGGCGAGGACGGTCTGAGGCTCTTCAAGGAGCAGCGGCCGGACCTGATCGTGCTGGACGTCATGCTGCCCGGAATCGACGGCTTCGAGGTCTGCCGCCGGATCCGGCGCACCGACCAGCTGCCGATCATCCTGCTGACCGCGCGGTCCGACGACATCGACGTGGTGGTCGGCCTGGAGTCCGGTGCGGACGACTACGTGGTCAAGCCCGTCCAGCCGCGCGTCCTGGACGCCCGGATCCGGGCCGTGCTGCGCCGCGGCGAGCGCGAGAGCTCGGACTCCTCGGCCTTCGGCAGCGTGGTGATCGACCGGGCGGCGATGACCGTCACCAAGGACGGCGAGGACCTCCAGCTCACCCCGACCGAGCTGCGACTGCTGCTGGAGCTCAGCCGCCGGCCCGGGCAGGCGCTCTCCCGCCAGCAACTGCTGCGCCTGGTCTGGGAGCACGACTACCTCGGCGACTCCCGCCTGGTCGACGCGTGCGTGCAGCGGCTACGGGCCAAGGTCGAGGACGTCCCCTCGGCGCCGACGCTGATCCGCACCGTGCGCGGGGTCGGCTACCGGCTGGACCCGCCCGCGTGAGCGCCGCCGACCACCCGCTCGCCCTGATACCCCGACGCTCCTGAACTTCCGCTACGACAGGCTCCCGTGACTGACCACCAGACGATGACCAGCCGGTTCTCCTCGGGCCCGTGGCGACGGCTGCGCTCCCTCCGGGTGCGGCTGATCGCGGTGTTCGCCGCCGTCGCACTGACCACCGCCGTCTCGGCCTCCGGCATCGCGTACTGGCTCAACCGCGACGCGGTGCTCAAGCGCGCCCAGGACACCGCCCTCAACGACTTCCGCGTCTCGCTCAGCCGCAACGTCTCCGAACTGCCGCTGAACGCGACCTGCGACGACCTGGTCAAGCTCGCCACCAGCGTCGCCAGCAGCGGCCTCAACTACGAGGTGGTGGTCAGCGACCCCGCGCGGCCGGACTGCACCGCCTCGTCGAACCCGGCCGGCTTCACGCTGGCCAACGTCCCGGCGAAGCTGCAGGACACGGTCGCCAAGCCGCGCGAGGTCACCGAGAGCAACCCGTACCCGTACCACCTGTACTGGCAGCGGCAGAACCTAGAGGGCCGGCCGTTCGTGATCGGCGGCACCAAGGTGGTGCCCACCGGCCCGACGGCGTACATGTTCAAGTCGCTGGAGAACGAGCGGGCCGACCTCAACACGCTCGGCTGGTCGCTGGCGATCGCCACGCTGCTGGCGCTGATCGGCTCGGCGCTGCTCGCCCAGGCGGCGTCGGCGACCGTGCTGCGCCCGGTCAAGCGTCTCGGCGACGCCGCCCGCCGGCTCGGCGAGGGCCACCTGGACACCCGGCTGGAGGTCGAGGGCTCGGACGAACTGGCCGATCTCGCCAGGACGTTCAACCGGACCGCGGAGTCGCTGCACGAGCAGGTCGAGGAGCTGAGCGCGCGCGAGGCGCAGAGCCGGCGGTTCGTCGCCGACATGTCGCACGAGCTGCGGACGCCGCTGACCGCGATGACCGCGGTGACGGACATCCTGGAGGACGAGGCGGAGTCGCTGGACCCGATGATCGAGCCGGCCGTCCGGCTGGTGGTCAGTGAGACCCGGCGCCTGTCCGACCTGGTGGAGAACCTGATGGAGGTGACCCGCTTCGACGCCGGCACGGCCAAGCTGGTCGCCGACGAGGTGGACATCGCCGACCTGATCATGTCCTGCATCGACGGCCGGGCCTGGTACGACGCGGTCGAGGTGGACGCCCCGCGCGGCATCCGGGCGGTGGTCGACCCGCGCCGGCTCGACGTCGTCTTCGCCAACCTGATCGGCAACGCGCTCAAGCACGGCGGCTCGCCGGTGCGGGTGAAGGTCCGGGAGGAGTCCCGCGGGGAGGGGGGCGAGCAGGGCGGCGACGTGGTCGTCGTCGAGGTCTCCGACAGCGGCCCCGGCATCCCGGAGGACGTGCTGCCGCACGTCTTCGACCGGTTCTACAAGGCCGACAAGGGGCGGGCGCGGTCGGAGGGCAGCGGGCTCGGCCTGTCGATCGCGATGGCCAACGCACAGATCCACGGGGGGACGATCACGGCCGCCAACGGGGAGGTGGGAGCGGTGTTCACGCTGACGCTGCCGCTGACCCCGCCGCCCCCGCCGGCGGACGCCGTCACCGAGGAGGGTGCGCAGTGAGCGCCGCCACGTCCCCCCGCCCGCTGCTGCGCCCCGCCGCGGGCGCGGTGCTGCTGCTCGCGCTGGCGACCGGCTGCGGGATCCGCCCGACCGCCGTCCCGGTGGACGCGGGCGCGCCGGCCAGCCGGACCGCCTGCCCGACCGTGGTGCACATACCCACCGCGCCCGCCACGCCCTCGGCGGCCGCTCCGGCGGCGCCGGCGCCGGCCGTCCAGGGCGCGCCGCCGGCCAGGGCGGGCGCGAGCCCGTCGCCGTCGGCGGTCGCGTCCGCGGCCCCGTCGGCCGCCCCGTCGGGGCTCCTGTCGCCGACCCCGAAGGCGTCCACCCCGCCGGCGGACAACGCGTTCAGCGCGACGCCCTCGGCGACGGCCACGGCGACCTGCCGGTAAACCCGCCGGCGCGCCCTCGGACGGCCTTCCGGGAGCGCGCCGTAATGTTCGCGCCGGGCGTGGAACCGATACGCCACCGGCTCACGTCCTTCCCCCCGTGCAGCGACATGGCACCAGCACACGCGACGAGCGTTCCGGCGTGCGGACCGAGACCCGGCCGACGGCGGGCGTCCACCGCCCCTTCCGCCTGGCGGGGCTCTTCGCCCTCACCGTCCATCTCGCGCTGGCCGGTTGGCTGGTGCTCAGGCCGCTGCCGGTGGCCTGGGTCTACGACGCCAACCTGACCCCGCTGGCCTCGCTGCGCTTCACCACCGCCTGGCAGGTGCTCGGCGAGCTGCTCCTCCTGGCCCCGCTCGGCGTGCTGCTCCCGCTGGCCGGCGGCCGGCTCCACGCCCGCTGGTTCCCGTCCTTCCTCCGCACCACCGGCGCCTCGGCCCTGCTGGCCACCGCGCTGGAGTTCCTCGCTTCCTGGACTCCGGGGCACGTGCTCGACGTCGACCGGATCCTGTTCGCGGTGATCGGAGCGGCCGGCACCCACCTGGCGATCGTCCCCGTCTCGCGCTCGCTGCTCCAGCACTCCGCCCGCCGCCCCCGGCCGGCCCGGCCGGAGCCGCCCGCTCGGGTGGTCCCGGCGCCGGCACCGCCTGCCACCGCGGCCCCGACGGCCGTCTACGCGGACCCCGTCTCCTCCCCCCTGCGCTGAGGCCGGACCGCGCGGTCCGCCGGTGGGATCGCACCGGGGCGCCCGGCGGCCCGCCGCTCCTCGTGGGCCCGGACGGGCTCCGCACCGGGGCCGCGACCGGCGCCGGCCCCCGGCCATGAGCCCTCAGACCCGCCGGACCCGGCCGCCCACCTCGATGAAGCCGCCGTCGCGGAGCGCCGTGACGAGCTGCGAGCCGAGCCCCTGGGTGATCGTCAGGTCCCGCTGCAGCTCAGCGGTCAGCAGCAGGGCGGCGGCGCCGGTGGCCTCGTCCTCGTCGATGCCGTCCCCGCGCCCGGGGAAGGCGCGCGCCCGGACGGTGCCGGCCGGCTCGTCCTGCCAGGCCCAGGCGTAGACCCACTCGCCCGGGGGCGGGACCTCCAGCGCGTCGACCTCGGCCGCCGAGCCGTACTGCCGGGTCGTCCGGGTGGGCGCCCACTCCGGGCGGGCCTCGATCCGGGTGAACTCCCCGTCGTGGCGCACCCGGACGGTGCCGGCCGCGGTGACCAGCCGGTCCGCACGGAGCAGCCAGGCGGCGCCGACGCACGGGTGACCGGCGAAGGGCAGCCGCAGGCCGGGGGTGTAGATGTCGATCGCGCCCTGCTCGGGGTCGTCGACGAACACCGTCTCGCTGAAGCCGAGTTCACGGGCGAACGCCTGGCGCTGCGCCTCGTCCGGCACGGCCGCGCCGTCGCGCACCACTCCGAGCTCGTTGCCGTGCTCACCGCCGGGCCCGCAGAACACCCGCAGCACCTCGTAGTCCGCCACTCGCCCGTAGTCCGCCACTCGCCCACCCCTGCCGTCGTCCCGGGCCGCCCCGCGTGCCCCTGCACGCGGTCCACCGACCGTACCGCGAGGAAAAGGAGAGGTCGGGTGCCGGTGCACTCCAGTACTGTGCGCCCTCGTCCCCATCGGTCGTTCATCCTCACTCCACAGGATCCCCGTGAACCTCGACTTCAGCGTCGACCCCGTCTTCTCCTGGTACGTCGTCGCCCTGGCGGTCAGCGGCATCGCGATCATCGCGCTCGGCTCCGTCAACAACGCACTGAGTGCCGGCGGGCGGCTCTTCTTCGTGCTCGCCGGCCTCGCCTTCGTCGGCTACGCCTACTACCTGGCGTTCGTCTTCCGGGGAGGCGAATACCGCTTGTACTACCAGACGTTCGCCATTCCGGTGCTGCTGGTCGCCCACTGGGTGAAGGCGCTGACGGGACGCCGCAACCAGGCCCCGCAGCCGGTGCCCTCCGCCGCGCCGTACGACCCGAGCGTGCCGTACCGGGGCGCGGCCCCGCACGACCCGAGCGCTCCCCGGGAGGCGCAGCCGGTCCCGCAGCAGCCGGCCCCGCCGCAGCAGCCGTCCGCCTGACCGGACGTGCCCCGGCCCGTCGGGGCCGGGGCACGGGGCCGGGCCGCTGCCGGCCGGGGTGCGCACCGGACTTCCACCCCCGACCGCGGGCCTCAGGCCTTCCCGCCGCGGGTGGTGAGCGTCCCCGCGACGTCCGCCACGTGCTCGCCCTCCTCCGCCGTCTCCCAGTTCGGGTAGTACACCTCGCGCGAGCCGCCGGTGGGCTCGTACCCCTGCTCGCGGATCCAGCTGAGCACCGCGTCGTGGACGCCCACCATCGTCGCGAAGTCCCGCTGCTTCTTGCCGAGTTCCGTGTACGCCTCACGGTGCGCCGGCTCGATCCGGACCCCGATCTCCCCCACCGGCCCGACCGTGTCCGCGGTCGGGACGCAGACCTCGACCGGGCCGTCCGAGTCGTCGCTCACGATGCCGTGGTAGACGGCGAAGAGCGGTCCGGACAGGCAGGCGCCGGACGTCCGCAGGTGGGCGAAGATCGCACCGGTGGCCTCGCCGAGGAAGTCGGGGAGACCGCCGGCCGTGACATGGCGCCGGATGAACAGCACCTTCTGCTCGGGTACGTCGCGTTCGGCCATCTCGTACATCCGCGGGTTCCTTCCGGCCAGGACCTCTCGGGCGTAGCCCACCGCCTCCCGGCGGGCCTCGTGCACGGACCGCTCCCCCCGCCAGTAGGCGTCGAGCAGTCGGACCGACTCGGCACCGCCTGGGGCGAGCACCCCCGCGATCAGCGCCAGCGGCATCCCCGCGGCGCGCAGCAGTGCGATGCGGCGGGCCCGCTCGACCTGCTCCGGGCGGTAGCGGCGGAACCCGGTCCGCGGATCGACGTGTGCGGGCGGCAGCAGCCCCCGGTCGCCGTACAGCCGCAGCGCCTTGTGGCTCAGCCCGGTCCGGGCCGCGAGCTCACCGATGCCGATCGAGTCCTCGTGCATGCCGCCACTGTGGCCCCTGCCCCAGGGGCAGAGGCAAGCCGCCCCCTCGCGGGCCGGCCCGCGCAGGAAGTCGGCCCTGTCGACGTTTCCCGCTCCAGCCCGACTCACGGACCGGCCGCGGCACGACGGCCGGCCCACCAGTGGACGCCTCCGGGGCGTCCCTGAGGTGAACCCCGAGAGCACGTCCGCCTTCCCGGTGACGGAGCTCCGGGGCGGGATCGCCATCCAGGCTGAGGATTCCGCGGCCGCGACGGCGGAGCATGGAAGTACGCCAGCCGGAGAGACCGGCCCAGGCGCTACGACACGGAGAACGCCATGAGCCGCCTCGCCCGCCCCCGCCACAACCGCGTCATCGCCGGCGTCTGCGCCGGGATCGCCGAGCGCTTCGGCCTGTCCCCGTGGACCGTCCGGATCATCTTCCTCGCCTCCTGCCTGCTGCCCGGCCCGCAGTTCCTCATCTACCTGGCGCTCTGGCTGCTGCTCCCCCAGGAGCCGTGACCGCGGGGGGCTCGTGGCCCGCGGGCTCGTGGCCCCGGGGTTCGCCGCCCCCCCGACAACGGCGACGGGCCGCCCGCGCCCCGGGATCACCGGGGTGCGGGCGGCCCGCCGTACGAGGTGGAACGCTCAGCCGCCGATGCCCGGCAGCGGGAGGGCGCCGGTCAGCCCGCCGAGCGGGGTCTTGTCCAGGCCCGGCACGCTCGGCACGGCGGCCCGGGGGGCCGCGTCGGCCATCGGCGCCTGACCGGCGGTGGGGGCGAGGGTGCCCAGGGTGCCCGTCACCTTGTCGCCACCGGGCAGCTTGCCCGCGGTGTCGACGACCGCACCGGTCACGGCCGGGTTGCTCACCAGGCCGGCGGGAGACCCGAGGCCCCCGGCGGCGACCGGGTCGGCCGACGCGCTGCCGGCGCCGACCGCCGCGATGGCGAGCCCCAGCGCGGCGGTGCCGGCGGCCTTGAGCTTGGCCTGCTTCATGTTCGTCCCCTTGGATCCTCGTCGGTGGCCGACGTCCACGGCCGGACGGCGGTTTCCGCCGCCACGACCGGTCGGCGATGACTGGCACACCGTAGTGAGTGGATCGCACGAGGATCAAAGGCCGTTAACCCACACGAGTGGGTAGTCGGATGAACGCCGATTCCCTTGCGGGCAACGGGCGTTCATCCGATCTGGCGTTCGGGTCGGCGCCGGCCGGCACCCCCCGGTGCCGGCCACCGCTCGACCTCAGGAGCCGCTGCTGAACAGCCACTCCGCCTTGAGCTCGGCATAGCCCGGCTTGATCACGTCGTTGATCATCGCCAGCCGCTCGTCGAACGGCAGGAACGCCGACTTCATCGCGTTGACCGTGAACCACTCCATGTCGCCCAGGGTGTAGCCGAAGGCGTCCACCAGGTGACCGAACTCCCGGCTCATGCTGGTACCGCTCATCAGGCGGTTGTCGGTGTTGACCGTCACCCGGAACTTCAGCCGGCTGAGCAGCCCGATCGGGTGCTCGGCGTACGACGTGGCCGCCGCGGTCTGGAGGTTGGAGGTGGGGCACATCTCCAGCGGGATGCGCTTGTCGCGCACGTAGGCGGCCAGGCGGCCGAGCTCGACGCTGCCGTCCTCGTTGACGGTGATGTCGTCGACGATCCGCACGCCGTGGCCGAGCCGGTCGGCGCCGCAGCACTGCAGGGCCTCCCAGATCGACGGCAGGCCGAAGGCCTCACCGGCGTGGATGGTGAAGTGGTTGTTCTCGCCCTTGAGGTAGTCGAAGGCGGCCTGGTGACGGGTGGGGGGGTAGCCGGCCTCGGCGCCCGCGATGTCGAACCCGACCACGCCGCTGTCCCGGTGGCGGTTGGCCAGCTCGGCGATCTCCTGCGAGCGGGCGGCGTGCCGCATCGCGGTGATCAGGGTGCCGACGCGGATGCGGTGGCCGGCCTCACGGGCGTTGCGCTCACCGAGGCGGAAGCCCTCCTGGACGGCCTCGACGACCTCGTCCAGGGTCAGGCCGCCCTCCAGGTGCTGCTCGGGGGCGTAGCGGACCTCGGCGTAGACGACACCGTCGGCGGCCAGGTCCTCGGCACAGTCGGCGGCGACCTTGATCAGGGCCTCGCGGGTCTGCATGACGGCGCAGGTGTGCGCGAAGGTCTCCAGGTAGCGGACCAGCGAGCCGGAGTCGGCGGCCTCGCGGAACCACTCGCCGAGTTCCTTCGGGTCGGTGGTGGGGAGGCCCTCGTAGCCGACCGCGGCGGCCAGCTCGACCACGGTCTCGGGGCGCAGCCCGCCGTCCAGGTGGTCGTGCAGCAGCACCTTGGGGGCGCGGGCGATCTGCTCGGGGGTGGGGATCCGGGGGCCGGTGCCCGCGGTGGTGACAGGGATCTGCTTCTCCATTGCGGGAGTGTAGCTCCTACGCGCGTAGACAGGCCACCGTCCACACGGCCGGTTCGGCCGATGTGCACCGGTAATTCCCCCGATCGGACGAGCCCCGCTCGCTACCGGCCGGTTACCCCGCCCCGGGAGCCGGCGCCGCGCGGTCGCCGCTGCCGGGCGGCTCCCCGCCCCGGACCGACTTGCGCCCCGGAGCCCCCGCTCCCGCAGAGCCCCGTCAGTCGTGCTGGAGCAGCCGCCCCCGCCGCGACAGGACGAAGTCCCGGAACGCCGCCACCGGCGGGGTCACCGGCCGGCCCGCCGCCCAGGCCAGGCCGATCGCCCGCCGGGTGCGCGGCGCCGTCACCTCCAGTTCCGCCACCCCGGGCCGCGGCACCAGCGCGGGCGGCAGCAGCGCCACGCCCAGCCCGGCCGCGACCAGGCCGCGCAGCGTCTCCGCCTCCTCGCCCTCGAAGGCGATCCGCGGCGTGAACCCGGCCTCCTCGCAGAACCCGTCGGTGATCGCCCGCAGCCCGTACCCGCGCTCCAGCCCGACGAACGGCTCCTCGGCCACCTCCGCCAGCCGGATCCGACGCCGGCCGGCCAGCCGGTGGTCGGCCGGCACCACCAGGTGCAGCCGCTGCTCGTCCAGCCGCCGCGCCACCAGCGCCGGGTCGTCGTCCGGCACCGGCGCGACCAGGCAGAGGTCCAGCTCGCCGGCGCGCAGCCGCTCCAGCATCGCGCCGACGTAGTCCTGCACCAGCTGGAACCGCACCTGCGGGTACGCCGCCCGGAAGTCACGCAGCAGCGCCGGGACGGCGTCCGTCCCCATCGTGTGGAGGAAGCCGAACGCCACCCGCCCGGTGGCCGGATCGGCCTCCGCCCGGGCCGCCTCCGCGCCGCGCTCGACCTCGGCCAGCGCCCGCTCCACCGAGGCCAGCAGCAGCCGGCCGGCCCGGGTCAGCCGGACGGTCCGGCCCTGACGGGCCAGCAGGTCCACCCCCAGCTCCGCCTCCAACCGGGCCACCGAACGGGACAGCGTCGGCTGCGGCATGCCCAGCAGCGCGGCCGCCTGCGTCACGTGCTCCAGCCGCGCCACGGCGGCGAACTGGGCGAGTCTCGGGGCGAGCCGGGCGGCCGGCAGCTCCGGCCCCAACTCGGCCAACCGGTGCGGGAGCTCGGGCTCCGGTTCACCCTCGGCCATCTCCGCGCCACCTTCCCTCGCCGACCTTGGCTCATGCACTGTCGTATGCATTATCGGCTGATCATGCATTGGACGCATCAAGCGCGGCGGGCCTAACGTCGGAGCCATGCAGCCCTCCAGTACCGGGGCATCCGTGGTCACTCCGGATGCCCTCACCCAGCCGTCCCCGCACACCGGTTCCGCAGCGTGCACCCAGCCGTCCCCGCGCACGCAGCCGGCGGGCCGCACCCGCCCGCTGCCGGGCACCACCGCCGCCGACCGGCTCCGCCCCGGGCAGAGCGCCTTCCGCCGCGCCAACCTCGCGCTCTTCGCCGCCGGCATCGCGACCTTCGTCCTCCTCTACTCCACCCAGGGCCTGCTGCCGATCCTCTCGGCCGATCTCGACCTCACCCCGGGCCAGGCCAGCTGGACGGCCTCCGCCGCCACCCTCGGTCTCGCGCTGGCCCTGCTCCCGGCCAGCGCGCTCTCCGACCGGTACGGCCGGACCGCGGTGATGACCGCCTCCGTGCTGGCCGCCTCCGTGCTCGCGCTGGCGCTGCCGTTCGCCCCGGACCTCGCCACCCTGGTCGTGCTGCGCGCCCTCCAGGGCGCCGCGCTCGCCGGGCTGCCGGCCACCGCGATGGCCTACCTCGCCGAGGAGGTGCACCCGTCCGCGCTGGCCTCGGCGATGGGCCTGTACGTGGCGGGCAACAGCATCGGCGGCATGGGCGGCCGGCTGCTCTCCGGCTGGGTCGCCGCCGGCTTCGGCTGGCGCTGGGGCCTGGCCGCCTCGGCCGCCCTGGCCCTGCTCGCGGTGCTCGCCTTCCGGCTGCTGATCCCGGCCGCCCGGCACTTCACCCCGGCCCCGGTGGACGCCCGAGCCCTGGCCCGCACGGTCGGCCGGCACCTGCGCAACCCGCTGCTGGTCCGGCTCTACGCACTCGGGCTGCTCTTCATGGCCGTCTTCGGCGCGGTGTACAACACCGTCGGCTACCGGCTGATCGCAGCGCCGTTCCAGCTGCCGGAGTCCGTCGCCGCCTCGATCTTCGTCGTCTACCTGGTCGGCACCGGCACCTCGGCCGCCGCCGGGCGCCTCTGCGGCCGCCTCGGCCGCCGCGGCGCGCTCTACGTGGCGATCGGCGTGACCGCCGCCGGGCTGCTGCTGTCGCTCACCGACTCGCTGGTCTGCGCCCTGCTCGGCCTGGTGCTGATCACCGCCGGCTTCTTCGCCGGCCACGCCACCGCCTCCTCGGCCGTCGGACGCACCGCCACCGAGGGCCGCGCCCAGGCCTCGGCGCTGTACCTGATCGCCTACTACCTGGGGAACAGCCTCGGCGGCACGCTCGGCGCCGACGCCTACCACTCCACCGGCTGGTCCGGCGCGGCCGCCGTCGGCCTCGTCGCGATGACCGTGGCCGCCGCGGTCACCCTCTACGCCACCCGCCAGGCCCACACCGCGCGGCGTACCGTGCCCGCGGTGCGCTGAACCGGCCTGCCGTCGCCGCGACGGCACCGACCTGCCGAAGCCGTGACCGCCCGGCGGATACCCGACGCTCCACGTGAGGTGTCCGCCGAAGCGTCTCCCCGTCCGGCCCGCAGGGCCTCACCGCCGCGGGCTGTGGGCCGGCCGGCCATCGGCAGACGTCGATGCACTCCGGAACACGAGCATCGATCCTGCTGTGCACGCCCGGCTGCGCGAGATCGCGGAGCGGCTGCCGCAGGTTCCGGGGGCAGGGAAGGGCGACCGCGTCGCCGTCGGCCCCTGGAGCCCCGACCCGAGTGGCCTGCTCACGTACGCCTGAGCGGGCGCACGTGAGCAGGCCCCAGACCGCTCAGGCGATGCGGTCCAGGACGATCGGGTTCGGCGTGAACGCGGTGCCGGCCGGGGAGACCCCGATGCCGCCGGCCAGCGCCTCGATCGCGTACTCGAAGCGCTCCGGGGTGTCGGTGTGCAGGGTCAGCAGCGGCTGGCCGGCCACCACGGTGTCGCCCGGCTTGGCGTGCATCTCGACGCCGGCGCCGGCCTGCACCGGGTCCTCCTTGCGGGCGCGGCCGGCACCGAGGCGCCAGGCGCAGACACCCACCGCGTAGGCGTCCAGCTCGGTGAGCACGCCGGAGGCCGGGGCCGGGATGACGTGCTGCTCGCGGGCGACCGGCAGCGCGGCGTCCACGTCGCCGCCCTGGGCGGCGATCATCCGGCGCCAGTGGTCCATCGCCGAGCCGTCGCGCAGCGCGTCGGCCGGGTCCTTGCCGTGCACGCCGGCCGCGGCGAGCATCTCGCGGGCCAGCGCGAGGGTGAGCTCGACGACGTCCGCCGGGCCGCCGCCGGCCAGCACCTCGACCGACTCGCGGACCTCCAGCGCGTTGCCCGCGGTGAGGCCGAGCGGGGTGGACATGTCGGTGAGCAGGGCGACGGTGTTGACGCCGGCCGTGGTGCCGAGGCCGACCATGGTGCGGGCCAGCTCGCGGGCGTCGTCCAGGTTCTTCATGAAGGCGCCGGAGCCGACCTTCACGTCGAGGACGAGCGCGCCGGTGCCCTCGGCGATCTTCTTGGACATGATCGAGGAGGCGATCAGCGGGATCGCCTCGACGGTGCCGGTGACGTCGCGCAGCGCGTAGAGCTTCTTGTCGGCAGGGGCCAGGCCGTCGCCGGCGGCGCAGATGACGGCGCCGCTGGAGCGCAGGACGTCCATCATCTCCTCGTTGGAGAGCAGGGCGCGCCAGCCGGGGATGGACTCCAGCTTGTCGAGGGTGCCGCCGGTGTGGCCGAGGCCGCGGCCGGAGAGCTGCGGCACGGCGGCGCCGCACGCGGCGACCAGCGGGGCGAGCGGCAGGGTGATCTTGTCGCCGACGCCGCCGGTGGAGTGCTTGTCGCTGGTGGGCAGCGGCAGCGAGGAGAAGTCCATCCGGACGCCGGAGCGGATCATCGCGTCGGTCCAGCGGCTGATCTCGCGCGGCTGCATGCCGTTCAGCAGGATCGCCATGGCCAGCGCGGACATCTGCTCGTCGGCGACCTCGCCGCGGGTGTAGGCGTCGATGACCCAGTCGATCTGAGCGTCGCTCAGCTCTCCGCGGTCGCGCTTGGTCCTGATGACGGAGATGGCGTCCATGGCGTGCTCCAAGAGGGGTTCAAAAAGCGAAGAGTGTCGCGAGCTGGCCGGGTTTCGGCCTACTCGCGACACTCTACGCGCGTAACAGAGAGACAGACTAGAGCCGCTCCGGCCCGAACGCGTCGGGGAGCACCTCGCTCATCGGCTTCACCCCGGAGGGCAGCTCGACCAGCAGATCCGGCCCGCCGTGCTCGTAGAGCAACTGGCGGCAGCGCCCGCACGGCATGAGCAGCTGGCCGTCCCCGTCCACACAGGTGAACGCGGTCAGCCGGCCGCCGCCGCCGGCGTGCAGCGCGGAGACCAGACCGCACTCGGCACAGAGACCGAGCCCGTACGAGGCGTTCTCCACGTTGCAGCCGGTGACCACGCGGCCGTCGTCCACCAGCGCTGCAGCGCCGACCGGGAACCTGCTGTACGGGGCGTAGGCGTGGCCCATCGCCTCCCGCGCCGCGGCGCGCAGCCGCTCCCAGTCGACCTCCGGGGCCGTTCCGGACGTCACTTGCCCTGGCCCTTGCGGTAGATCTGGCCGTCGGCCTTCGGCGGCCGCAGGCGCTGCGAGGCCAGCGAGAGCACCACCAGGGTGATCACGTACGGCGTCGCCACGATCAGCGGACGCTGGACCTGGTCGGTCAGCGCGTACCAGGCCGCCAGGCCGCCGGAGACCACGAAGGTGATCGCGGCGCCGGTGAACTTCCGCCGGTAGACGTTCCAGAGCGCCAGCAGGAACATGGCGATGGCGACGACCAGGATCAGCACGTGGACCGACTCCGGGTCGCGCAGCTGGAGGCTGTCGGTGAAGCCGAACAGGCCGGCGCCCATGGCGAGACCGCCGGGCATCCAGTTGCCGAAGATCATCGCCGCGAGGCCGATGAAGCCCCGGCCGTTGGTCTGGCCGTCCTTGTAGAAGTGCGCCGCGACCAGCGAGAGGTAGGCACCGCCGAGGCCGGCGAAGGCACCGGAGGCGACGACCGCGTAGTACTTGTACTTGTAGACGTTGACGCCCAGCGACTCGGCCGCGGTCGGGTTCTCACCGCAGGAGCGCAGGCGCAGGCCGAACACGGTGCGCCAGAGCGCGAAGTAGCTCGCCACGATCAGCGCGCCGGCCAGCAGCACGACCACCGAGATGTTGGTGACCAGGCCGCCGAGCACACCGGCGACGTCGGAGACCAGGAACCAGTGGTGGCCCTCGATGTCCTTCAGGCCGGACGAGAGGCCGGGGACGGTGATGTACGGCAGCGGATCGGCCGGCGGGGACTGGTTCGCACCGGCCCCGACGGAGATGTAGTCCTTGTAGTAGATCCGGTTGACGTAGGCGCAGATGCCGGGGATCAGCAGGTTGACGCCGACACCGGAGACGATGTGGTCGACGCCGAAGGTCACCGTGATGACGGCGTGCAGCAGACCGCCGAGGGCACCACCGAGCATGCCGGCCACCAGGCCGACCCACGGGTTGTAGAGGTACCCGGCCCAGGCGCCGCAGAAGGTGCCGGCGACCATCATGCCTTCGAGACCGATGTTGACCACACCGGCCCGCTCGGACCAGAGACCGCCCAGACCGGCCATGCCGATCGGCACGGCGGCGCTGAGGGCGGCGGTGACCTGCCCGGAGGAGGTCAGCGAGTGGTTCCCGGTGGCCATGCCCACGGCGGAGAAGAGGACCAGGGCGCCCGCGATCAGCAGGAGCACCACCGGCCAGGACATCTTGCGCTTCTTGGCGGGAGCGCCCGGCGCCTTCGCACGGGCAGCGGTGGCGGTGCTCATGCCGACACCTCCTTCTTCTCGTTGGCAGCGGCCTGGGCGGCCAGCTCTGCGCCGACCTTCTGCTGCTGGCGCTTGAGGCCGTAGCGGCGCACCAGCTCGTACGCGACCACGACGCAGATGACGATGGTGCCCTGCATGACCGGGACGATCTCGAACGGGAAGCCGCCCTGGAGGGGCAGCTGCGCGCCGGTGGCGTCCAGGAAGGCGAAGAGCAGGGCGGCGAAGGCCATGCCGATCGGGCTGTTGCGGCCGAGCAGGGCGACCGAGATGCCCAGGAAGCCGAGGCCGCCCTGGAAGCTCTGGCCGAAGTAGTACGAGTTCTGCAGCAGCTCGGGCAGGCCGATCAGACCGGCCAGCGCGCCGGAGACCAGCATCGAGATGACGACCATGCGCTTGACGTTCACGCCGGACGCGGTGGCCGCGGTCTCGGAGCGGCCGGTGGCGCGCAGGTCGAAGCCGAAGCGGGTGCGGGTCAGGGTGAACTGGAACGCCACGCCGACCAGGATCGCGATGAACAGGAAGCCGTAGAGCGGGCCCCCGTCGGTGTTGATCGCGAAGAAGTGGCTGGACTGCGAGACCGGGGAGGTCTGGATCGCGTTGGACGTGCCGCCCTTCTCCGGCGCGAAGACGCCGGGGACGAGCAGCAGACCGACGATGGCGACCGCGATGGCGTTCAGCATGATGGTCGAGATGACCTCGCTGACGCCGCGGAAGACCTTCAGCAGACCGGCGATGCTGGCGTAGAGGCCACCGACCAGCATGGCGGTGATCAGCAGCAGCGGGATCTGGATGAACGACGGCAGGTCGAGCCGGCTGCCGATGTACGCCGCGAACAGCGCCGCGACCTTGTACTGGCCCTCGACACCGATGTTGAAGAGGTTCATCCGGAAGCCGAACGCAGCGGCCGCGGCGGCCAGGTAGTACGTGGTGGACCGGTTGAGGATGGCGACCTGACCGTCCGACTTGGTGGCGTACGTGATCATCACGTTCCACGCGTCGAACGGGTTCTTGCCCGAGGTCGCCAGCAGGACCGAGCAGATCGCGACGGAGAGGACGACGGCGAGCACCGGCGCCGCGAGGGCGAGCACGATCTTCTCGACGTTGAACCGCTGCGCCAGGGAGCTCTTGGCGGCGGGGGTGGGACTGGTCATGTGGCTACTCCCCCGCCTGCGGGTCGTCGGCGGTGTCGGTGGGGGTGTCGGACGCTTCGGTGCCCTCGGCCAGCGCCGCGTGGAACTCCTCGACGGCCTCCGGCTCGGACTCGATGTGGCCGCGGGCAGCACCGGTCATCGCGGTACCCAGATCCTCCGCGGTGACCGTGGCCGGGTCGGCATCGGCGACCAGACGGCCGCGGTAGATCACCCGGATGGTGTCGGAGAGGCCGATCAGCTCGTCGAGGTCGGCGGAGATCAGCAGCACCGCGAGGCCGTCGCGCTGGGCGGTCCGGATGTGCTCCCAGATCTGCGCCTGCGCGCCGACGTCCACACCACGGGTCGGGTGCGCCGCGATCAGCAGCTTGGGGTCGTGGCTCATCTCGCGGCCGATGATCAGCTTCTGCTGGTTGCCGCCGGAGAGGGAGGCCGCGGTGACCTCGATGCCCGGGGTGCGGACGTCGTACTCCTCGACGATCCGCTGGGTGTCCTTGCGGGCACCGGCCGGGTCGAGCAGCACGCCCTTGGAGTTCGGGGTCTCGGTGACGTGGCCGAGGATCCGGTTCTCCCAGAGCGGGGCCTCCAGCAGCAGGCCGTGCCGGTGGCGGTCCTCGGGGATGTAGCCGATGCCGGCCTCGCGGCGGGCGCGGGTGAGCGTGCCGGAGAGGTCCTTGCCGTCCAGGGTGACGGTGCCGGCGTCCAGCGGGAGCATGCCCATGATGGCCTCGACCAGCTCGGCCTGGCCGTTGCCCTCGACACCGGCGATCCCCAGGACCTCGCCCTTGTGGATGCGCAGCGAGATGTCGTCCAGCACCACGCGCTCGATGCCCTCGGCGTCGGTCTTGGCGATCCGCAGGCCCTGGACGTCGAGCATCTCGGTGGTGGTGACGGTGGACTCGCGGCTCTCCGGGGAGGGGAGCTCGGCGCCGACCATCAGCTCGGCGAGCTGGCGCGCGGTGACGCTCTTCGGGTCGGCGTCGCCGACGGTGGTGCCGCGCCGGATGACGCTGATCGCGTCGGCCACCGACAGCACCTCGTGCAGCTTGTGCGAGATGAAGATGACGGTGACGCCCTCGGACTTGAGCTCGCGGAGGTTGTCGAAGAGTGCGTCGACCTCCTGCGGGACGAGCACGGCGGTCGGCTCGTCGAGGATCAGGATCCGGGCGCCGCGGTAGAGCACCTTGAGGATCTCGACGCGCTGGCGGTCGGCCACGCCCAGGTCCTCGACCAGGGCGTCCGGGCGGACGCCCAGGCCGTACTGGTCGGAGATCTCCTTGATCTTCGCCTTGGCCTTGGCGCCGATGCCGTGCATGTGCTCGCCGCCGAGGACGACGTTCTCCCAGACGGTCAGGTTGTCGGCCAGCATGAAGTGCTGGTGCACCATGCCGATGCCGCGCGCGATGGCGTCGCCCGGGGTGTTGAACTCGCACTGCTCGCCGTTGATCGCGATGGTGCCCTCGTCCGGCTTCTGCATGCCGTAGAGGATCTTCATCAGCGTCGACTTGCCGGCGCCGTTCTCGCCCATGAGCGCGTGCACCGTACCGGTGCGGACGGTCAGGTTGATGTCGTGGTTGGCCACGACACCGGGGAAGCGCTTGGTGATGCCGCGCAGTTCGACGGCCGGTGTCGCCGTCCCCGCGCTGGGGGTACCGCCCTGGTTCAGGGCGGGGTCGGATGCGGTGATGGCGATCTCCTGGTGGTCTGGAGGCGCGACGTTGCGCTGGAGGGCCAAAAGAGAAAACGGTGGGGGGACGGGACGGGGCCCGGGGGTACGCACTGAGCGCACCCTTCCGGGCCCCTCCCTGATGCTGCGTCAATCATGGCGCTGCCGGGCAGGTGGCAGCGGCAGCGACGTCCGGGCGCGCCTTACGGGGCGGTCGGGACGGTGGTGGCGCCGCTCTTGATCGCCGTGGCGGCGTCGTTGAGCTTGCCCTGGATGTCGTCGATCTTGCCACCGGTGGTGGCGAGCGAGACACCGTCGGCCTTCAGGTCGAAGTTCTTCACGCCGGTGAAGACGGAGCCCTTCTTCGCCGACTCGATGTAGGCGTAGACGGCCTTGTCGACGTTCTTGACCATGGAGGTCATGATGACGTTCTTGTACTTCGCCAGGGCCGGCTGGGCGGCCTGGTCGGAGTCGACGCCGATGGCCAGGGCGCCCGGCTTGTTGGAGACGGCCTCGATGGCGCCGTTGCCGGAGGAGCCGGCCGCGGAGTAGATGACGTCCGCACCCTTGTCCAGCTGGCCCTGCGCGGCCTCCTTGCCCTTGTCGGGCGAGTTGAAGCCGGAGAAGTCCGGGGGCGTGGTCAGGTAGGTGGTCTCGATCTTGATGTTCGGGTCGATCGACTTGGCGCCGGCCACGTAACCGGCCTCGAACTTCTTGATCAGCTCGGACTGCACACCACCGATGAAGCCGATGTGCTTGTTCTTGGACTTGAGGGCGGCGGCCACACCGGCCAGGTACGAGCCCTCCTGCTCCGAGAAGGTCAGCGAGGTGACGTTCGCCGGCTGGGTGTCGGAGGCCGAGTCGATGATCGCGAACTTGGTGTTCGGGTTCTCCTTGGCGACCTTCTCGACCGCGGCCTGGTACACGAAGCCGACCGCGATGATCGGGCTGTAGCCGGCGGTGACCAGGTTCTTGAGGCGGGTCTCCTTGTCGGCCTCGGCCTCACCGGTCTTGGCGTCGGCCTCGGTGACGGTGACGCCGAGGTCGGCCTTGGCCTTGTCGAGGCCACGAGCGGCGGAGTCGTTGAACGACTGGTCGCCACGGCCACCGATGTCGTAGGCCATACCGACCTTCAGGCTGCCCTCGGAGGAGCCGGAGGAAGCGGTGGTGTCGTTGCTCTTTGCGCCGCAAGCGGCGAGCGAGGCCATGCCCAGGGAGCCCGAGAGCACGACCGCGGCGAGCTTAGTTGAACGGCGCAAGGGAGTATCTCCTTCTCACACGCACCCGTTTAGCGTGGTCGGACGCCACCGTAACGCGCGTAGAACACGGTTGGGTTACGGGCCGCCGGAGCATTCGGGTTGTTATCAAACCGTGGTCTCACGGCTCACCCGACGCTCCTTTCCGGTACGCGAACAGTGCTTGGTACTGGCCCGGCCCAGTTTACGTAACCCGACATAAAGCCCGTATCGCGACAATCCGCCCGGCAACTCCCTGCTCCTCCGGCCCTCGCCGCCCCTCCGCCCCTCGCCGCCCGTCCTCGGGCCGCCGACGCCCGGGCCTACGACTCCGCCGGGGCCAGCGCCAGGGTCGCGAACAGTTCCACGCCGATCCCGATCGCCCGCTCGTCCACGTCGAAGCGGCCCTGGTGCAGGTCGCGGACCGAGGTGTCGCCGGGGGTGCGGACGCCGAGCCGGGCGAGGGCGCCGGGCGCGTGCTCCAGGTACCAGGAGAAGTCCTCGCCGCCGAGGCTCTGCTCGGTGTCCTCCACCACCTGGCGGCCGTCCCGCCCGAACCGCGCCGTCATGGCCGCGTCCAGCAGCCCGACCGAGACCGCCTCGTTGACCACCGGCGGCACCCCGCGGTGGTAGTCGAGCGTCCACTTCGCCCGGTAGGTCTCGGCCAGCTTGGCGATCAGCTCGTGCAGCTGGTCCGGCGCCTCCCGCCAGCCGGCCAGCTCCAGGCAGCGGACGGTGCCCTCCAGCTCGGCGTGCTGCGGGATCACGTTGGGGGCGGAGCCGGAGGCGATCCGGCCCCAGACCAGGCTCACGCCCCAGCGCGGGTCCATCCGGCGGGCCAGCGCGGCCGGCAGGTCGGCCGCCATCCGCGCGATCGCGGTCACCAGGTCGGTGGTCAGGTGCGGGCGGGCGGTGTGACCGCCGGGCCCGTCCAGGTGCAGCACCAGCCGGTCGCAGGCGGAGGTGATCGCCCCGGTCCGCAGCCCGATCCGCCCCACCTCCACCTTGGGGTCGCAGTGCACCGCGAAGATCCGGCCCACGCCGTCCATCCCGCCCGCGTTGATCACGTCCAGCGCCCCGCCCGGCATGACCTCCTCGGCGGGCTGGAAGACCAGTCGGACCGGGCGGCGCAGCGCGCCGCTGCGGGCGGCCTCGGCGAGCACCAGGGCGGTGCCCAGCACCACCGCGGTGTGGACGTCGTGGCCGCAGGCGTGGGCCCGGCCCGGGACCGTCGAGCGGTACGGCACGTCGGTCTTGGCGTCGTCGATCGGCAGGGCGTCGATGTCGGCGCGGAAGGCGAGGAACTCGGCACCGCGCGGGGTGCCCGCGGGCACGATGTCCACGGTCATGCCGGTGCCGCCGGGCAGCACCCGGGGGTCGAGGCCGGCGGCCGTCAGCCGGTCGCGGAGCAGGCCGGTGGTGCGGAACTCCTGGCGGCCCAGCTCCGGGTGCCGGTGCAGATCGCGGCGGAAGGCGATCAGCTCGGGCTCCAGCGCCGCGATCCGGCCGCGCAGGTCGGCGGCGGGGCGGGCAGCGGTGAGCGTGACGGCCGGCTGGGCGGACTCAGGACGGTTCATCTCAACAAGGGTAGGCCTGTCGGGGGGATTTGGCCCGACTTCCCGAAAAGAAGTCCCCGGATGGGCGCATACTGGCCGCGCAGGTGGGTATGACATCTCGTTTCAGCCGCCTTCCCCGGGTTGCCTGCACTGTGCAACGACCGCCCGCCCCGGCGGTCACGGTCCCACCCGCTCGGCGGATTGACGTGCCGTCAGAACCGCTCGACGGGCGTGTGCGTCCCCCACACCTGCCGCAGGGCGTCACAGACCTCGCCGAGGGTGGCCCTGGCGGCCAGCGCCTCCTTCATCGGGTAGAGCACGTTGTCCCGCCCCTCGGCGGCACGCCGCAGGGCGCCCAGCGCACGGTCCACCGCGGACGCGTCGCGGGCGGCCCGCAGCCGGGCCAGCCGCTCGGCCTGCTGCGCCTCGATCGCCGGGTCCACCCGCAGCGGCTGGTACGGCTCCTCGGCGTCCAGCCGGAAGCGGTTGACGCCGACCACGGTCCGCTCACCGGAGTCGGTCTCCTGCTGGACGCGGTAGGCGGTGCGCTCGATCTCGGCCTTCTGGTGGCCGGCCTCGATCGCCGCCACCGCGCCGCCGAGGTCCTCCACCCGCTCCATCAGCACGAGTGCGGCGGCCTCCACCTCGTCGGTCAGCGACTCGACGGCGTACGAGCCGGCGAACGGGTCGACGGTGGCGGTGACGTCGGTCTCGTAGGCGAGCACCTGCTGGGTTCGCAGCGCGAGCCGGGCCGCCTTCTCGGTGGGGAGCGCGATCGCCTCGTCGAAACTGTTGGTGTGCAGCGACTGGGTGCCGCCGAGGACCGCCGCCAGCGCCTGCACCGAGACCCGGACCAGGTTGACCTCGGGCTGCTGCGCGGTGAGCTGCACCCCCGCGGTCTGGGTGTGGAAGCGGAGCATCTGCGACTTCGGGTCGCGGGCGCCGAACCGCTCGCGCATGATCCGGGCCCAGATCCGGCGGGCGGCCCGGAACTTGGCCACCTCCTCCAGCAGCGTGGTGCGGGCGACGAAGAAGAAGGAGAGCCGGGGCGCGAAGTCGTCCACCGCCATGCCGGCCGCCACGGCGGTGCGCACGTACTCGATGCCGTTGGCGAGGGTGAAGGCGATCTCCTGCGCGGGGTCCGCCCCGGCCTCGGCCATGTGGTAGCCGGAGATCGAGATGGTGTTCCAGCGCGGGACCTCGGCCCGGCAGTACCGGAACACGTCGGCGACCAGCCGCAGCGAGGGCTTCGGCGGGAAGATGTAGGTGCCGCGGGCGATGTACTCCTTCAGCACGTCGTTCTGGACGGTGCCGGTCAGCCGGGCGGCCGGCACGCCCTGGGCCTCGCCGACCAGCTGGTACAGGAGCAGCAGCAGGGCGGCCGGGGCGTTGATGGTCATCGAGGTGGAGACCTCGCCCAGCGGGATGCCGTCGAACAGCACGCCCATGTCCTCGACGCTGTCGACCGCGACCCCGACCTTGCCGACCTCGCCGGCCGCGAGCGGGGCGTCCGAGTCGTAGCCCATCTGGGTGGGCAGGTCGAAGGCGACCGAGAGGCCGGTGCCGCCGCCCGCGATCAGCTGCCGGTAGCGGGCGTTGGACTCGGCGGCGGTCCCGAAGCCGGCGTACTGGCGCATGGTCCACGGCCGGCCGGTGTACATCGTCGGGTAGACGCCGCGGGTGTAGGGGTACTCCCCCGGCCTGCCCAGGCGCTCCCCGGGATCCCAGCCGGCCAGGGCCTCGGGGCCGTACAGCGGCTCGACGGGGAAGCCCGACTCGGTGCGGCGCGGCTCGGCTGCCATGGTGTCCTCCGCGGGATCGGCGGAACGGTGCACTGGTACCCGCAATGTAGTGGTGCGGGCGGTCGCGGGCGCGGGCGACACCATTGAGATGATCGGGTCAGCGACCGAAGTGCTTCCACGAATGACCCAGGGAGTGGCAATGACCGAGCAGAAGGTGGCCGTGGTCACCGGTGCCAGCAGCGGAATCGGCGCGGCGACCGCCCGCCGGCTCGCCGAGGAGGGCTTCGAGGTGGTGCTGACCGCCCGGCGGACCGACCGGATCGAGGCACTGGCCAAGGAGATCGGCGGGCGCGCCCACACCCTGGACGTCACCGACCGGGCCGCGGTGGACGCGTTCGCGGCCGGGATCGGCCGGGTGGACGTCCTGGTCAACAACGCCGGCGGGGCGATCGGCGCGGAGACGGTGGAGAGCGGCGACCCGGCCGACTGGCTGGCGATGTACCAGGTGAACGTCCTCGGCGTGCTGCACATGACGCAGGCGCTGCTGCCGGCGCTGCGGGCGAGCGGCGACGGCACCGTGCTGCTGATGTCCTCCACCGCGGCGCTGGCCGCGTACGAGGGCGGCGGCGGCTACGTGGCCGCCAAGCACGCGGCGCACACCATCGCCGCGACCCTGCGGCTGGAGCTGTGCGGGGAGCCGATCCGGGTGATCGAGATCGCCCCGGGCATGGTGAAGTCCGAGGGCTTCGCGGTCACCCGGTTCCGCGGTGACGAGGAGAAGGCGGCCGCCGTGTACGCGGGGGTGGCCGAGCCGCTGACCTCGGAGGACATCGCGGACACCGTCGCCTGGGCGGTCACCCGGCCCTCGCACGTCAACATCGACCTGCTGGTGGTCCGCCCGCGCGCCCAGGCCGCCAACCACAAGGTCCACCGCGCCTGACGGCCCCGGGGCGGGCGGCCCGGGGGTCAAGATCGAACGCGTCACCCGGCAGTGGTACACACGTGCGATGACATCTCTTCGGGCCGCCCGTCCGCGGCTGCTGCTGGCCGCACTGGCGACCGGCACCCTGCTCCTCACCTCGGCCTGCGACGACGGCCCCGTGCCCGCGCAGGACCGGGCCGCCGGGACCAGCCCGGCCGCCGGCGCCCTGTCGGCCACCCCGACGGCGACGCCGACCTCGACGCCGACGCCGAAGCCCACCGGCGCGGACGACCCCGCGCTCAAGCCCTTCTACGGCCAGCAGATCTCCTGGGCCGCCTGCCCGGAGGACCCCAAGGCCGCCAAGGCCAGGATCGACACGTCCGGGATGCTCTGCGGCAGGCTGCACGTCCCGCTGGACTACGCCCACCCCGCCGCGGACGCCCTGGACCTCGCGCTGATCAAGCTGCCGGCCGCCAAGCCGGAGCAGCGGCTGGGCTCGCTGATGGTCAACCCCGGCGGCCCCGGCGGCTCCGGCATCGAGATGGTCAAGTACGGCGCCAAGGAGTACGACGGCGTCCTGCACAACCGCTTCGACGTGATCGGCTTCGACCCGCGCGGCACCGGCGAGAGCTCGCCCGTCGTCTGCTACGACGACAAGCAGCACGAGGAGTCCAACCAGCGCGACACCCCGATGGAGCCGGCCGCCCGCAAGGCGCAGCACGTCAAGGCCGCCACCGAGCACGCCGCGGCCTGCCAGGCCAAGGCCGGCAAGCTGCTGCCCTTCGTCGGCACCCGCAACACCGCCCGCGACCTGGACGTGCTGCGCGCCGCCGTCGGCGACCGGAAGCTCAACTATCTCGGCATCTCCTACGGCACCTACCTCGGCGCGCTCTACGCCGAGGAGTTCCCGAAGAACGCCGGGCGGCTGGTCCTGGACGGCGCCGTCGACCCCGCCCAGGACCGCCTGGACCACGGCATCGACCAGCAGGTCGCCTTCGAGAAGGCCTTCCGGCGCTTCGCCGCGGACTGCGTCGAGAACCACCCCGAGGACTGCCCGCTCGGCAAGGACCCGGACACGGCGGCGAAGAAGGCCGCCGACTTCCTGGACGGCCTGTACGAGCACCCGCTCACCGCCAAGGACGGACGCAAGCTCAACCGCGACCTCGGCTGGACCGGGACCGTCTCGATGCTCTACGGCGACGAGAAGACCTACTGGAAGGCCCTGCGGATCGCCCTCGGCTGGGCGATGAAGGGCGACAAGCCCGACTACCTGCTGGCCTTCGCCGACGAGTACAACGGCCGCGACGAGGACGGCCACTACAGCCCGATGGAGGAGGCCAACGGCGCGATCAGCTGCGCCGACACCTCCCGCCCGGCCCCGACCCCCGAGCGCGCCCGGCAGGCGGTCGCCCGGCTCCAGGCCGAGGCCCCGCTGCTCTCCAAGGGCGTCACGGTCGAGGACTACGACGAGCCCTCGTGCGCGTACTGGCCGTTCAAGACCACCGAGAAGCCGCACGCCGTCCGCGCCGAGGGAGCCGCGCCGATCCTGGTGGTCGGCACCACCGGGGACCCGGCCACGCCCTACGCCTCGGCCGAGGCGCTGGCCAAGGGCTTCGCCGACGCCACCCTGCTGACCCGGGTGGGCGAGGGCCACGGTGCCTTCGGCAAGGGCAACGGCTGCATCGACGCCGCGCTGGAGGCGTACCTCGTCGACGGGACCATGCCGGCCGCCGGGACCAGGTGCTCCTGAGGGGCCGGGCATGCCCAGGGATCCGGAGTATTAGCAGATGAAGGCGGGGAGAGCGCTGACAGAGAGGTGTCAACGTCACAACTTGATAGCTCGATCGGATGAATTCCGCGCGCGCTCTCCCCAACTGATGACCGCTCAACTACCGTTGAGCCGCTGCCCGGCGGGCGCTGGACGCCGCTCCGCAGCCCCATACTTCATCTGCTCCACCCCTTCCCACCGGCCCCTTCCCGCCCTCACGAGGAGGACCCGCTGGCCAGCGACATCCCGCCGCAGCGGCTCGATCCACACTCCGAGCCGACCCTCCTCGGGTTGCACCGCTTCAACGAGGCCGACGCCGGCGCCGCCGAGGAGGCCCTGCTGGCCTGCTGCGGCAGCCACCGCTGGGCCCTGCGGCTCACCGCCCACCGGCCCTACCCCGACATAGAGTCCCTGCTGGCCGCCGCCAGTGAGGCCTCCTACGACCTGCGCCCGGCCGACCTGGCCGAGGCGCTGGCGGACGAGAGCTGGATGCCGCAGCCGCTCCTCGGCATGCGCGCGCCGGGCAGCCAGGCCGCCCACACCGCCCTCCGCGCGGCCCACGCCGCGTACGAGGCCCGGTTCGGGCACGTCTTCGTGGTCTGCCTGGAGGGCGTCGCCCCCGAGGAGATGCTCGACACCGTCCTCCACTCGATCCGCACCCGGCTCGCCAACGACCCGGACGAGGAGCGGCTGATCGCGGCCGACGAGCTGCGCCGGATCGCCCTCACCCGGTTGGAGCACCTGGTCGCCACGCATTCCGGGGCCGCGGCCCGCTGAACCGCGGCTGCACCGCACCTCGCCCGGTGGCTCCGCGCCCCACGGCTCCGGGTTCCACGGCGCCACGCGTCACGGCGCCACGCGTCATGGCGCCACGCGTCACCGCACCGCCTGCGCGGCGCGGAGCTTGGCCGCCTGCTGCCGGACGATCCGCTCGTCCGGCGCGGCGGCCGGCTTCGCGCCGACGCCGACGGTCGTGAAGACCGCCAGCACCTGGCCGACCCTGACCACCAGCGCGCGCTGCGAGAGCACCACCGAGCCCGATTCATTCGTCAGGGTGAACCCGGTTACCGCGTCCGCTCCCCCGGGCGTGGGCGTGTCGTCCCGGGTCAGCCGGTGCCTGGTCCGCACTCCCTTCCGCGACCGGTCCGCCGGCGGAGGCGGCGCCGTGGAGGAGAAGGAGGCGCACGGGCCGAACAGCTTCTCCAGCTCGGCCTGCAGCCGCGCCGCCCGGCCCGGCCGGTAGCCCAGCAGCCCGCCGTACACCCCGCCCTCCGGATCGGCCGCCCGCGCCACGCTCAGACCGGTCTGCGCGTACGGGCCCTCCGGGCCGGGCGAGGCAGAGGCGGCCGGGGCCGCCTGGGCCGCCTGAGCCGCCGGGGTCACCGTGTCCAGCAACGGCTGGCAGGCCGGCACGTCGGACACCTCCCGCCCCCCGCCGGAGCCGGTCTCCCCGTGGCCGGGGGCCATCACCGTCACCGTGTACCCGGGACCGAGGTCGGCGTCGGCCACCGCGGCCGCCCGCAGCTCCCCCGCGGACAGCTCGCGCACCGGCCCGGCCCCGTCGGCCGAGCCGCCGACCGTGGTGCAGCCCGCCGCCAGCAGCAGCACGAGGACGGCGGCGGGGGCGAGGGGACGGGGCGGGGGGAGCGGCACGGCGGCCTCGGCAGGGTGTCGGCGCGGACGGCGAGCGGCCACCGTAGCGCAACCGCGAGGTCACCCTCCGTGCCGAATCGGGGCGGAGTTCCCGGCAGACTAGGCCAGTCGTGCCTGATTGATCACACCTCGGGCCCCCGGAGGCGGTTACCGAGAAGGCGTCGATAGGATGCTCGCGGCCGGTGGACCGTACCCGGCCGGGCTGACCGACACCGAAGCCGGCCGAGCCCCCAATCGCTTCCGGAGGGTTTTTCCGTGCCGGCTGGAACGCTGTACCGCGGCCGGGAAGGCATGTGGAGCTGGGTGGCTCATCGAGTCACCGGCGTCCTCATCTTCTTCTTCCTGTTCGCCCATGTCCTGGACACCGCACTGGTGCGGGTGTCGCCCGAGGATTACGACACCGTCATTCAGACGTACAAGACGCCGCTGGTGAACCTGATGGAGTACGGCCTGGTGGCCGCCATCCTGTTCCACGCGCTCAACGGCCTGCGCGTCGTCGCCGTCGACTTCTGGTCGAAGGGCCCGAAGTACCAGAAGCAGATGCTCTGGAGCGTGGTGGGGGTGTGGGTCGTCCTGATGGCCGGCGCCTTCTACCCGATCCTTCAGCACACGCTGACCTCCTGGTTCGGGAAGTGATCTGAGACATGTCCACGGAAATCTCCGACGCCCTGGTCGTCCCCTCCGCCCAGGCGCACACCGGCAAGGGCCTCGGCACCGGCAACCCGGCCGACGCCTTCGTGATCGAGCCGGCCCGGCAGCGGACCAAGAAGACCCCGCGCCGCACCCGCACCAACTTCGAGATGCTGGCCTGGCTCTTCATGCGCCTGTCCGGCATCGTCCTCGTGGTGCTGATCCTCGGCCACCTGCTGATCATGCTGGTGCTCGACGGCGGCGTCTCCCGGATCGGCTTCGCCTTCGTGGCCGGCCGCTGGGCCTCGCCGTTCTGGCAGGGCTGGGACCTCCTGATGCTCTGGCTCGCCATGCTGCACGGCGCCAACGGCATGCGGACGGTCATCAACGACTACGCCGAGAAGGACTCCACCCGGCTCTGGCTGAAGGGCCTCATGGGCGCCGCCACGGTCTTCACCGTGCTGCTCGGCACCCTGGTCATCTTCACCTTCGACCCGAACATCTAATCGGCAGAGGCCAGAGGCGAGTTAGAACCCCATGCAGATTCACCAGTACGACACCGTCATCGTCGGGGCCGGTGGCGCCGGCATGCGCGCGGCCATCGAGTCGACCCAGCGCACCCGCACCGCGGTGCTCACCAAGCTGTACCCGACCCGGTCCCACACCGGCGCGGCCCAGGGCGGCATGTGCGCCGCCCTCGCCAACGTCGAGGAGGACAACTGGGAGTGGCACACCTTCGACACGGTCAAGGGTGGTGACTACCTGGTCGACCAGGACGCCGCCGAGATCATGTGCAAGGAGGCCATCGACGCCGTCCTCGACCTGGAGAAGATGGGCCTGCCCTTCTCCCGCACCGAGCAGGGCCGGATCGACCAGCGCCGCTTCGGCGGCCACTCCCGCAACCACGGCGAGGCCCCGGTCCGCCGCTCCTGCTACGCGGCCGACCGCACCGGCCACATGATCCTCCAGACGCTGTTCCAGAACTGCGTCAAGCACGGCGTCGAGTTCTTCAACGAGTTCTACGTCCTCGACCTGCTGCTCAACGAGGGCAAGACGGCCGGCGTCGTCGCCTACGAGCTGGCCACCGGCGAGATCCACGTCTTCCAGGCCAAGTCGGTCGTGTTCGCCTCCGGCGGCACCGGCAAGTTCTTCAAGGTCTCCTCCAACGCCCACACCCTCACCGGTGACGGCCAGGCCCTGGTCTACCGCCGCGGCCTGCCGCTGGAGGACATGGAGTTCTTCCAGTTCCACCCGACGGGCATCTGGCGCATGGGCATCCTGCTCACCGAGGGCGCCCGCGGCGAGGGCGGCATCCTGCGCAACAAGGACGGCGAGCGCTTCATGGAGCGCTACGCCCCCGTCATGAAGGACCTCGCGTCCCGTGACGTCTGCTCCCGCGCGATCTACACCGAGATCCGCGAGGGTCGCGGCTGCGGTCCGGACGGCGACCACGTCTACCTGGACCTCACCCACCTGCCGCCGGAGCAGCTGGACGCCAAGCTGCCGGACATCACCGAGTTCGCGCGCACCTACCTCGGCATCGAGCCCTACACGGACCCGATCCCGATCCAGCCCACCGCGCACTACGCCATGGGCGGCATCCCGACCAACGTCGAGGGTGAGGTCCTGCGCAACAACACCGACGTCGTCCCGGGCCTGTACGCGGCCGGCGAGGTCGCCTGCGTGTCCGTGCACGGCGCCAACCGCCTGGGCACCAACTCGCTGCTGGACATCAACGTGTTCGGCCGCCGCGCGGGCATCGCCGCCGCCGACTTCGCCAACGCGAACGACTTCGTCGAGCTGCCCGAGAACCCGGCCGAGAAGGTCCAGGCCCTGGTCGACGGCCTGCGCGAGTCCACCGGCACCGAGTCCGTGGCGCAGATCCGCAAGGAGCTGCAGGAGACCATGGACACCAACGCGATGGTGTACCGCACCGGCGCCACCCTGAAGCAGGCGGTCGAGGACATCGCCGCGCTGAAGGAGCGCTACAAGAACGTGGCGATCCAGGACAAGGGCTTCCGTTACAACACGGACCTGCTGGAGGCCGTCGAGCTCGGCAACCTGCTCGACCTGGCCGAGGTGCTGGCGGTCTCCGCGCTCGCCCGCGAGGAGTCCCGCGGCGGCCACTACCGCGAGGACTTCCCGACGCGTGACGACGTGAAGTTCATGCAGCACACCATGGCGTACCAGGAGGTTGCCGAGGACGGCACCACCTCCATCCGCCTCGACTACAAGCCGGTCGTCACGACCCGCTACCAGCCGATGGAGCGTAAGTACTGATGAGCACTCCGACCGTGGAGAAGCACTCGGCCGCTCTGGACGCGGCCGAGGCGGATGCCGTCCAGCTGATCACCGTCACCTTCCGGATCCGCCGGTTCAACCCGGAGGAGCACCCGGACCCGGTGTGGGTCGACTACCAGCTGGAGATGGACCCGAAGGAGCGCGTCCTGGACGCGCTCAACAAGATCAAGTGGGAGCAGGACGGCACCCTCACGTACCGCCGTTCCTGCGCGCACGGCATCTGCGGCTCCGACGCCATGCGGATCAACGGCCGCAACCGGCTGGCGTGCAAGACCCTGATCAAGGACGTCAACCCGGAGAAGCCGATCACGATCGAGGCCATCAAGGGCCTGACGGTCCTCAAGGACCTGGTCGTGGACATGGACCCGTTCTTCCAGGCGTACAAGGACGTCATGCCGTTCCTCATCACCAAGGGGAACGACCCGACCCGCGAGCGCCTGCAGTCCGCCGAGGACCGCGAGCGCTTCGACGACACCACCAAGTGCATCCTGTGCGCCGCGTGCACGTCGTCCTGCCCGGTCTTCTGGAACGACGGCCAGTACTTCGGCCCGGCCGCGATCGTCAACGCGCACCGCTTCATCTTCGACTCGCGCGACGAGGGTGCGGAGCAGCGGCTGGAGGTCCTGAACGACCGCGAGGGCGTCTGGCGCTGCCGGACCACCTTCAACTGCTCGGAGGCCTGCCCGCGCGGCATCGAGGTCACCAAGGCGATCCAGGAAGTGAAGCGGGCGCTGGTCACCCGCCGCTTCTGATCCCGGCCTGACACGACGAGGGCCCCGTCCGATCCGCCGATCGGACGGGGCCCTCGTGCGTCCCGGCTCAGCGCAGGACGCCGAGGTCCTTCGGGGTGGTGAAGCCCTTGTACGTCAGCAGGTGCCGGTCGGCCGTGACGGCCCACAGGTCCGGCGTGCCGTCACCGTCGAGGTCACCGGAGCTGCCGAGGGTCGGGTAGGCGTCCACGGTGAACCCGGTGGCGACCGCACCGGACGACGGATCGGCGAGGGCGGAGAAGTCGAACGTGCCGTCGGCCTTCTTCGGGAGCGGGTACGCGTGCAGCGTGCCGGTGGCCCGCTCGCGCGCCCAGAGCGCGAGGTTCCCTGCGGCATCCGCGCCGGGGGCGATCAGGTCGTAGCCGTTCCACGCGCCGCTGGTGGTGAGCTTGTGAGCCTTCGGCCCGAAGAAGGCGAAGTTGCCGGAGTACAGCCAGAGGTTGCCGCGTTCCAGCGTGACCAGCGAGGGCGAAGGATCACCGCCCAACGGTCCGAGCGCGACGAGCTGGTCCACCTTCGACCAGTCGCTCGCGTAGTCGGCCGGGCAGGAGACCGTGGCACCGGTGGTGTCCTGGCACTCCTTCGGCCTCCGGGCGCTCGTCATTCCGCCCTCGAATGCCCCGTAGTCGGAGTTCTGGTAGAGATTCATCCAGCCGCTGCCCGGCTGGTGGATGAACACATCGTCCATCGACGGTGCGTGAGCGCCCGGGTTCCAGCCTCGGTGGGCGATCTGGAGCGCCGACCAATTCCGCTGGTCGCTGGGGGCACGCCTCGCCTCGACGACCGCGTGGGGCGTGCTTTCGCTCGCCGAGGCGCTGATGTACTGAAGGTTCCCCTGGGTGTCAGGAAGCACGATGTCCGCGACCCCGTCGCCGTCCACGTCGCCGAGCGTGCTCGGCGGGTTGGGGTTGGACGGCGCGTAGAAGTTGTAGGCGAAGGCCTGGCTGACGTTCCCCGCGTTGTCCACGGCCTCGACGTAGAGGGTGTTGCTGCCCCACTCCTTCACCTTCACGTCGAGGGTGGCGGTGCCGTCCGGGCCGGGCTGCACGGTGGGGCCGGCGCAGCCGCTGTAGACGGCGCTGTGGTCGTTCAGGGCGTACCGGTAGCACGCGATCCCCGAGGCCTCGCCTCCGCCGGCCGGCACCGGGTCGGTGCCGCTGATGACGAAGGCGGCGGTCTCGCCCGCGTACTTGTTCGGCTTCTGGCCGGAGCCGACGGGCGGGAAGTCCGTGGAGGTGACGGCCACGATGGCGCTGGTGAGGTCCACCCGGAAGTGGCAGTCGGCCGACGCCGGGGAGATCTTGTGGCCCTGGAGGGCGCGGGCCTGCCAGGTGTAGCCGTGGCCGTCCGCCAGGCCCGGGACGGTGATCCGGGCGCGGCCGGCCACCGCCGGGGCGGTGCCGCTGAAGACGGCCGGGTCGGTGCCGGTCGTGCTGTCCCAGACGGCGAAGCGGGCCGAGAGGCCGGTCGGCTGCTCGGCGGTGACTGTCGCGTCGAGGGCCGGGCCGTCGACGGTGCGCCCGATCCAGCCGGGCGTGGTGGTCGAGTCGCAGGCGTCCGTGACGGCGCCCGTGGAGACGGTCCGCGGCTGCGGGGACGCGGTCGTCGTGGTGACCCGCAGTCCAGTGTCGGCCGCGGCGGCCGGAGCCGCCAGCAGACCGGCGGCCATCGCCGCGGTCGCCGCGGCGCCCCACCGGCGCAGGTGCGCAGGCTTCATGAAAGTACCCACCCCTTGGGAGTCGAAGAAAGGTTCGACCTCTACTCAAACGGTGTGGATCTTGCCAGCGCCCCCGCTGACCGGCAACCGGGTTTGGTCGCTCAGTCGACGGCCGGCTCGCGTCGGGTGGCCCGGAGGCCGCGGACGCCGATGGCGCCGATCCCGACGCCGAGGACGAAGGACGTCACCGCGAGCAGGAGGTGCACCCAGAAGAAGGCGGTGGGCTGCGAGTGGTCGCCGCCGGCGAAGGCCTGACCGCCCGAGTCCTTCCAGAGGTTCTTGACGAAGGTGGTCCAAATGATCATGGACCAGACGCCGAAGGCGGTCAGGAACCAGGACGTGCGACGGCTGAGCTTCATGAGGTCCTCAACGGGCGGTGGCGTGAAGAAGGCGTGTCCCCCCAGTATGCGCGGGGGGCCGTTCGGCGTACCGCAGCCCCCTCCTGCGGAGGACGGGCCCGGAGTGGCGGACGACCGGGGCCCCGACTGGGTACGGTCAGCTGGTGCTCACACGCCCTAAGCTCGCACAGCTGATCGCCGCGTGCCTCGCGGCGCTCCCGGTCCTCCTCGCCGCCCCGGCCGCCGTCGCGGCCCCGCACTCCCCGCCGCCCCCGCAGACAGCGGTCGGCGGCGAGCGGATGGGGCTCTCCGGTGTCCAGGTGGACCCGCTGGCAGGCGCGCCGGCGCTGCCGCGGGACCTCACCGGGCGCTCCTGGATAGTCGCCGACGCCGCGTCAGGGGACGTGCTGGCCGCCAGCAACCCGCACCTGCGCCTGGCGCCCGCCAGCACGCTGAAGATCCTCTTCGCCGACACCGTGCTGCCCAAGTTCGACCGCAACGCCGTGCACCGGGTCGCGGACGCGGAGATCCAGGGCATCGGCCCCGGCAGCAGCCTCGTCGGCATCAAGGAGGACCTCGACTACAAGGTCGAGGACCTCTGGCGCGGGGTCTTCCTCAGCTCCGGCAACGACGCCGTGCACGTCCTGGCGCACATGAACGGCGGCATCCAGCAGACCGTCGCCGAGATGCAGGCCCGCGCGGACGCGCTGCAGGCCAGGGACACCAGGGTCGTCTCGCCGGACGGCTACGACATGGAGGGCCAGCTCTCCTCGGCCTACGACCTCACGCTGTTCGCCCGTGCCGGGCTGCGCAACCCCGACTTCCGGATGTACTGCGCCACCCGGGACGCGCTCTTCCCCGGCGCGGTGGACAGGAACACCGGCCAGCGCGGCAGCTTCGGCATCGCCAACACGGACCGGCTGCTCGGCAAGTATCCGGGGCTGATCGGTGTGAAGAACGGTTTCACCACCGAGGCCGGCTCCACCTTCGTCGGCGCCGCCGAACGGGACGGCCGTACCCTGCTGGTGACGGTGATGCACCCGACCACGTACCAGAAGGTCTACGACGAGACCGCGGCGCTGCTGGACTGGGGGTTCGCCGCGGCCGACAAGGTCACGCCGGTCGGGCGGCTGGTGGACGAGGCACCGGCGGCGGAGCCGGCGCCCGGCGGGCAGGCGGGCGGCCCCGCCGGGCCCCCCGCGCCGCCGCCGCACCCCACACCGTCCGCGCAGAGCGATCGGACCCCGCAGACTCCGCAGCCCGCGCCCGCCCGGACGGCCTCCGGCGGCGACGGCGGCGGGCTCGGCCCGGCCGCCTGGCTGCTCGCCGCGCTCGTGACGGCGGCGGGCGGCACCGCGGCGCTGCTGCTCCGGCGGCGCCGGTCGGGCCGGCCGGTCGAGTAGGTCCGCCCGGCCGCCGGCCGGGCGGCGACCGCCGTCACGGTCCGGGGCCCCGCGGGCCCGGTCTCATTCGCGGGACCGGGCCCGCGGCGCGTCCTCCCGCGCCGCCGCCTCCGCCTCGTCCGCCTCCTCCACCATCTCCCGGGCCCGCGCCCGCGCCCGGTCTCGGGCGGCGGCCGGGTCCGCGGTCGCCGTCCAGGCGACGCAGTACATCAGCAGCCGGCAGACGAAGTTGATCCAGAGCAGCAGCGCCACCGGCACGCCGAAGGCGCCGTAGAGGCTCTTCCCGGCGACCGAGCCGAGGTAGGAGGCGAGCAGGATCTTCAGCAGCTCGAAGCCGACCGCGCCGATCAGCGCGCCCTGCAGCACGTCCCGCCGGTGCTGGCCGCCGATCCGGGGGAAGGGCGCCAGCAGGTAGGCGAAGAGCAGTGCGTCCGAGGCGACCGCGATCAGCAGGCCGACACCGGTCAGCAGGTAGCCGCCGGGGCCCCCGGTGCCCAGGCCGATCCACTCGGCGATCCGCCCCGCCAGGGTCGTGCCGGCGGCCGAGGCGGCCAGCGAGAGCAGGGAGACCAGGCCCAGCCCGAAGAGGACCACGCAGTCCCAGGCCTTGCGCAGCACCAGGTTGCCGCCGTCCTCGGGCAGCTGCCAGACGTCCCGGATCGAGGTGCGCATGGTGTCCACCCAGCCGAGGCCGGAGAGCAGCAGCAGGAAGCCGCTGACCAGACCGACGGCGCCCGCGTTGGCCACCAGCGAGGGCAGGTTGAGCGCGTCGGAGATGCCCGGCAACTGCTCGGAGATGCGCTTCTCCAGGTCCGCGACCCGGGTGTCGGAGAGGGTCGCGACCGCGATCGCCAGCGCCACCGTGAGCAGCGGGAAGAGCGCCAGGAAGCCGAAGAAGGTGACGGCTCCGGCCAGCCGGTTGCCGCGGGCGGCGGTGAAGTGCTCGTACACCCGGTACGGGCGGCTGCGCAGTACCCGCGCCGCGAGCGGGCCGATCACGGGGAGGCGGGTCAGGAAGTCCACCCGACCGGTTATACCGGCCCGTCGCCCGAATGGCCGTCAGGCTCGGCGCGCACGCGGGGGGTCGGGCGCCGGGGGCGCGCACCCGGGGCCCGACCCGGCACCGCGGTCGGCGCTCCGGCGGTCAGCGGTCGGCGGTCAGCGCTCCGGCGGTCAGCGATCAGCGGTCGGCGGTCAGCGCTTCAGCAGGCGGCGGGCCTTCGCCAGGGCGCGGACGGTCTGGTAGGCGCCGTACCGACCGTGGCTGAGCAGCTCGGTGCGCACGCCGTCGACCCCGGCGGGTGCCTCGTAGCCGGCCGGGCGGAGCCGGGCGCAGTGCTCGGCGGCGCGGCGGAAGAACTCGCGGCGGTCGCCGGGCGGTACCCGGCCCGGCCGGGACACCACCGTGTTGAGGTGGTGCAGCATCCGCCCGTAGACCACCGGGCGCCAGCGGTCGAGGTCGGGGCGGCGGTCCAGGAAGGCGAAGACCAGGTCGTACTGGGCGAAGACGTCGAAGTGCTTGCGGCTGGCCGTGGCCAGGATGTTGCCGCCCTCCTGGCGCTGCCGGTAGTGGACGCCGACCTGGTCGAGCAGGGTGATGCTCCCCGCGGCGAGCAGCGCCGGGTACGTCCAGGGGGTGTCCTCGTAGTAGCCCGCGGGGAAGGTCAGGCCCTGCTCGGCGATGAAGCCGCGGCGGTAGGCCTTGTTCCAGACCACCTGCAGCAGGTCCAGCAGGTCGGGGCGGCGGTCGAGGTCGAAGACGTCCGGCGAGTCGGCGCCGAAGACGTGCGCCGAGGCGGCCCGGGTGATCCGGCCGTCGGAGTACGTCCGGGCGTAGTCGTACACCAGGATGTCCGGGTCGCCGCCGGCCGCGAGCCGGTCGTCGACGGCCTTGAGGAGGCCGGGGGTCAGCGTGTCGTCGCTGTCCAGGAAGACCACGTACTCGCCGGTGGCGACCTCCAGGCCGGCGTTGCGGGCCCGGCCGAGGCCGACGTTCTCCGGCAGGTGCAGCACCCGTACCCGGGAGTCGCGGGCCGCGGCCTCGTCCAGCAGCGCGCCGCAGCCGTCCGGCGAGCGGTCGTCCACCGCGATCAGTTCGAAGTCCGGGCCGCCCTGGCCGAGGACGGAGTCCAGGCATTCGGGAAGGTACTCCTGAACCCGGTAGACCGGGACGATCACGCTGAAGCGGGGCATGGGGCACAGAGTAGTGGCCACTCCGGCCGGCCGGTCCACCGCGTCCCGGCGCCGCCGCCACGGGCCCCGGCGGCGGGCGCCGGGCGGGCCCGGAGGGGGCCGGAGGCCGGACGGTAGGATCGACGGGCACGTACGCACCGATCAAAAGTGCGGCCAGACCCCGACCGGGCTGCCACGCTCCTTCCCAAGAAAGGCCTGCGTAGCCGATGGCTCCCCGCCTCTCCATCGTCGTACCGATCTACAACGTCGAGCGCTACCTCGTGGAATGCCTCGACTCGATCGCCGCCCAGACCTTCACAGACTTCGAGTGCGTCATGGTCGACGACGGTTCGAAGGACGGCAGCGCGGCCCTCGCCGAGGCGTACGCGGCCAAGGACTCCCGGTTCCGGCTGGTCCGGCAGGTGAACAAGGGCCTCGGCGCGGCCCGCAACACCGGCATCCGGCACATCGACCCGGACAGCGAGTTCCTCTGCTTCGTCGACAGCGACGACTCGATGCCGCCGAGCGCGTACGAGCTCATGATCAACACGCTGGACGAGACCGGCTCGGACTTCGCCACCGGCAACGTGCTGCGGTTCCGCGCGGTCGGCTACTACCAGTCCGGCGGCCACAGCCGGCCGTTCGCCAAGACCGTGCTCAAGACGCACATCACCGAGATCCCGTCGCTGGTCACCGACCGCACCGCGTGGAACAAGGTGTACCGCCGCTCGTTCTTCGACGCGGCCGGCCTGCTGTACCCCGAGGGCATCCTGTACGAGGACGCCCCGGTCAGCGTTCCGCACCACTACCTCGCCAAGAGCGTGGACGTGCTCTCCGAGCCGATCTACCACTGGCGCGAGCGCGAGGTCGGCGAGATGTCGATCACGCAGATGCGCACCAACCCCAAGGGCCTGATCGACCGCGTCACCTCGGTGGAGCTGGTCCGCGGCTGGCTGAAGAAGCAGACCGACCCGCGCTTCGCGCAGTACCTGCGCACCTACGACGAGAACACCCTCGTCGAGGAGATCCCGATGTTCTTCTGGTCCGTCGTGGACGGCGACAAGGAGTACCGGGACGCCTACATCAAGAACGTCAGCCGGCTCCTGCGGGCGATCGGCCCGGAGCAGGTCCGCAAGCTCCGCGCGCCGCTGCGCCTGAAGTACCACCTGACCCTGCAGGGCCGGATCGACGAGTTCGTCGAGCAGATCAAGTTCGAGGGCGAGAGCAACGGCGGCGTCACCGCCCGCGGCCTGCTGCGCCCGTACGCCGACTACCCCTTCCTGCGCGGCGGCCGCAAGAGCGTGCCCTCCAGCGTCCTCAAGCTGGACAACTCGCTGGTGATCCGCAGCCGGCTGTACGAGACGGCCTGGGTCGGCGGCAAGTTCCAGCTGACCGGGCACGCGTACCCGGAGCAGCTGGGCGCCGAGAACAAGCACGACATGGTCCGGGTGCTGATCCTGCGCGAGGCCAAGGGCCGCCGCGTGGTCGCCGTCCCGACCAGGACCACGTACAGCCCCGAGGCCACCGCCACCTGCCACCACGACCTGTACAACTGCGACTGGGCCGGCTTCACCGCCTCCATCGACCCGAAGAAGCTCAAGCAGCGGGGTCAGTGGAAGGACGGCAACTGGCGCGTCCTGATGGCCGGCGGCGGCAAGGGCGGCGTGTACAAGGGCCGGATCTGGGCGGGCTGGAGCGACACCGCGCTCTACATGCCGGCGCACTGGGTCGAGCCGGACGTCCGGATCGTCCCCTGGGTCCGCGACGGCAGCGTCTACCTGCGCGTCGAGACCGTGCAGGCCCGGGTGACCGGCCTGGCGGCGCACGGCGGCCGGGTGGAGGTCTCCGGTGCGATCCGCACCGGCGCGAGCCTGGCCGGCGCCCGGCTCAAGCTCACCCACGTCGAGTCGGACCGCACCCTGCAGTACCCGCTGGAGCTCGCCGCCCCGGTCGGCACCCTGCGGCCGTTCAACGTCTCGTTCCCGGCCGCCGAGCTGACCGCCGTCCGCGAGGCCTGGGCCGAGCTCGACCCGGTCGCGCCCACGCGCGCCCGCGACCGCTGGGACGCCGTCCTGCTGCTCGCCGACGGCACCTCCGTCCCGGTGGCCTGGGACGACCGCAACGCGCCCGAGCAGCTGCACGTCGCGCTCAACCCGCAGGCCCCCGCCCCCGAGCGCCGCGCGCTGTACGCCAAGCCCTCCCCCGGCGGTTACCTGCAGCTCACCGACCAGCTGCTGCAGCCGCTGGTGGACGAGGTCGTCCCCCGCGGCGCCGACGGCTTCCTGCTCAGCGGTTCCTTCCCGCTGCCCGGCGCGCACCGCTGGGAGCTGGTGGTCCGCCACAACTGGCGCGAGGAGGAGCACGTCTACCCGGTCGAGATCGCGGACGGGCGCTTCCGCGCCACGCTGCCCTCGGTGCCGACCGCGTCCTTCGCCGGCCGGGTGCCGCTCGCCCAGGGCACCTGGGACGTCTTCTTCCGCCCGGTCGGCGCGCCGGTCGACTCCGAGGTCACGCTGCACGCACTGATCACGCCCGGCTGCTTCGGCGCGCTGCCGCTGGAGACCGAGTCGCGCGGCAAGCGGATCGTGCTGGAGCGCCGCCACTACGACGGCCTCTCGCTGGAGTCGCACAACGCGCTGCTGCCCGAGGAGCGCAGCGGCTGGCGCCAGCGCCAGCTGCGCACCGTGGACTACCCGGCCGCGCGCCGGCTCCCGCTGCGCGACACCGTGCTCTACAACGTGGCGCTCGGCGGCCTCTACGCCGACTCGCCGCGGGCGATCCACGAGGAGCTGGTCCGCCGCGGCCTGCCGCTGGAGCACTTCTGGGGCAGCGACGACATGCAGGCCGACCTGCCGCAGACCGCGGGCGCGCTGCGGCTCTGGAGCCCCGAGTGGTTCGAGACCCTGGCCACCGCCAAGTACATCGTCACCAGCGCGCACCTGCCGGACTTCTTCGTCCGCCGCCCCGGCCAGGTGGTCGTCCAGACCTGGCACGGCACCCCGCTGAAGCAGATCGGCTACGACTTCGAGAAGGTCTGGTTCACCGACGCCAACTACCTGAAGGGCGTCGCCAAGGAGGTTCCGAACTGGAGCCTGCTGGTCGCCGGGAACACCTGGTCGGCTCCGGTGCTGCGGCGCGCGTTCGACTACAAGGGCGAGATCCTGGAGAGCGGTTCGCCCCGCAACGACCTGCTGTTCGCCCCCGACCGGGAGAAGACGGCCGAGCAGGTCCGCGAGCGGCTCGGCCTTCCCGAGGGCAAGAAGGTCGTGCTCTACGCGCCGACCTTCCGCGAGGACCGGCGCCGCCCGAACGGCGGCTACCAGATGGACCTGCGGATCGACCTGGAGGCGGCCAAGGCGGCGCTGGGCGACGACCAGGTGCTGCTGGTCCGCCGGCACAGCGTGATGTGCGGCCAGGTCCCCGACGCCGGCAACGGCTACGTCTGGGACGTCGGCAGCTACCCCGACATGGCGGAGCTGCTGCTGATCGCCGACGTGCTGGTCACGGACTACTCGGCGTCGGTCTTCGACTTCGCCACGACCGGCAAGCCGATCCTGTTCTTCACGTACGACCTGGAGCACTACCGCGACAACCTGCGCGGCTTCAGCCTGGACTTCGAGTCGGAGGCGCCCGGCCCGCTGCTGGCCACCTCCGCCGAGCTGGTCTCCGCGCTGGGCCGGGTCGACGCGGTGGCCGCCGAGCACGCCGAGAAGTACGCGGCGTTCCGCGAGGCGTACTGCGACCTGGACGACGGCCAGGCCGCGGCCCGCGTGGTGGACGGCATGCTCCGCCAGCAGCAGTAGCGCAGCCCGCCCCGGAGGCGCCCGACGCGAACCGCGTCGGGCGCCTCCGGGCTTTCCGGGAGTTGCCCGGGAGTTGCCCGCCCTTTACGCCCTCATTGCACTCGAACTCACGTTTCGCGAACGAATTTCCGAGCAATTCTGCCGGACCGTACAGTTGACCCCGGGTGTCATTCCGGTATGGGATGCGCATTGGCCGTCGCACTCCCCCCACCGTGCGCAGGTCTCCGGCCCACCGCCATGGACCGGATCCCGCTCCGAAGGACCTCCCATGCCTGTCCTCACCCGGCTCGTACTGCCGCACGCCGATCCGCGGTCCGCCGACGGCCTGCCACCCGCCGACGAGGACGCCGTCTTCGGGCTGCTGCGTGCCCGCTGGAGCGCCCGCGGGCTGGAGCTCACCGGCTTCGCCCGCCCCGAGGACGCGGACACCGCCCGCCCCGGCTCCGCCTGGACCTGGCTGACCCTGCAGCGCAGCGAGGACGAGCCCCCGGTCCACCTCCGCACCAGGCCGCGCCGCCTGCCCGAGGTCACCGACGACAGCGCCCAGCCCGACCACAACCACGACTGGTCCGGCTTCACCGCCCTGATCGAGCCGCGCCGGCTCCGCCGCGGCGAGGAGTGGCTGCTCGGCGAGTGGCAGGTCGAGGCCACTCTGTTCACCCGTCCCCGCCCCACCCGGCTGCGCCGCCAGTACGGCCTGCTCGCCCCGCACTGGTGCGGGTCCGGCGAGTACCCGCCCGCCCGCTGGGTCGACCGGGACGTCCGGCTCCAGCCCCGCTTCGAGGACGGCCGCCTCCGCCTGCTGCTCGAACGCCCCGGCGTCCGGCTCACCCACGCCGTTCCCGCCGCGGACGGCCTCGACCTGCGCGGCACCGCCGACCACTGCCCGGCGGGCACCGTGCTGCGGTTGCGCCACCGGGAGAGCGACGCCGCCGTCGAGCGCCCGGTCGCCCGCACCGGCAACACCTTCGCCGTCCACCTGCCGTACCGGCCGTTCACCGCGGACGGCCGCGGCACCCGCGAGCTGGAGCACTGGGACGCCGAACTGCTGCGGCCGGACGGCACCACCGAGCAGCTCACCCTGGACGAGCGCGGCGGCCCGGTGGCCGGCCAGCACCCGCTGCCCGGCGGGCCCGACCGGGTGCTCTACCTGAAGCACCTCGCGGACGGCCGGCTCCAGTTCTGCGTCCAGCCCCCGGCCGTCTGGGTCGAGCGGGTCGAGCCGCGGGCCGGCGGCTTCGACCTCACCGGCCACTGCCCCGGCACCGGGCCGTTCGAGCTGGTCCTGCGGCACGGCGGCACCGCCGGCGAGGTCCGCCACCCGGTCCGGCTCGGCGCCGGCGGCCGCTTCCGGATCCACCTGCCCGCCACCCGCACCGGCTCCGACGGCACCGCCCTGCCGCTGCGCAAGGGCATCTGGGAGGCCGCCCTCCACCCGACCGACGGGCGGCCCGGTCCGCGGCGCCCGCTGATCGCCGCGCCCGCCCTCGTCCCCGCGCTGCCCGCCACCACCCAGGCCGGCGGCAAGCGGATCCTGCTCCAGCGCCGCTGGCACGACACGCTGCTGCTGGACTCCACGCCCGTCCTCACCGCCGCCGAGCGCAGCGCCTGGACCCAGACCCGCCAACGCACCGCCGGCTACCCCGCCGCCCGCCGCGAGCCGCTGCGCGACGCGGTGCTGTACGACGTCTTCGGCGGCCGGGGCTACTCCGACTCCCCGCGCGCGGTGCACGCCGAGCTCGCCCGCCGCGGCGTCCCGCTGGAGCACCTGTGGGTGGTCGACGACGCCCAGGCCGAACTGCCCGCCGGAGTGCGCCCGGTGCGGATCTGGAGCCCCGAGTGGTACCGGGCACTGGCCACCAGCCGGTACCTGGTCGGCAACACGCACTTCCCGGACTTCCTGCGCCGCCGCCCCGGCCAGGTGGTCGTCCAGACCTGGCACGGCTCGCTGCTCAAGCGGATCGCCCACGACGTCGACAACCCCTGGCTGGCCGACCACGGCTACCTGGAGGCGCTCGACCGGGAGACCCCCCAGTGGAGCCTGCTGCTCTCCCCCAGCGCGTTCGCCACCCCGATCCTGCGCCGGGCGTTCCGCTTCGAGGGCGAGATCCTGGAGTCCGGCTACCCGCGCGGCGACGTGCTGGCCCGGCCGGACGCCGGCCGCATCGCGGCGGTGCGCCGCCGGCTCGGCATCCCGGACGGCAAGCGGGTCGTGCTGTACGCGCCGACCTGGCGCGAGGACCAGCAGCACGGCGACGGCGACGGGTTCCGGCTGGACCTGAGGATCGACCTCGACCGGGCCCGGCAGACCCTCGGCCGCGACCACGTGCTGCTGATCCGCCCGCACGTGCACGTCCGCGAACCGCTGCCCGGCGCCGGGGACGGCTTCCTCTGGGACTGCGGGGACTACCCGGACGTCCAGGAGCTGCTGCTGATCGCGGACGTGCTGGTCACCGACTACTCGTCGATCATGTTCGACTTCGCGATCACCGGCCGCCCGCTGCTCTTCTTCACCTACGACCTGGAGCACTACCGCGACACCCTGCGCGGCTTCTACTTCGACTTCGAGGCACAGGCGCCGGGGCCGCTCGTCCCCACCTCGGACGAGCTCCTGCACGAGCTGCGCGAGCTCGCCGACCGCGGCGCCGCGGTGCCCGCCGGCTACGAGGAACGCCACCGCCGGTTCCGGGCCGAGCACTGCGCCCTGGACGACGGCGGCGCCGCAGGCCGCGTGGTCGACCGGATGCTCCGGCTCGGGCGGGCCTGACCGCCCGGGCCCCGGGGCCGCCGGGACGCCACGGCCGGCCGGAGCCGCCGGGCGCTCAGGAGAAGTGGTAGTCCCGCCAGGGCCGCCAGACCTCGTCCTCGTCGAAGCGGGAGAGGCTGAAGCCGGGCACCGGGAAGGCCGCCCGGAAGCCGCGGGCCTGCTCGAACGCCTGGTCCAGCACGTCGTCCGGCAGGCCGTGAGCCACCGTGACGTGCGGGTGGTACGGGAAGGCCAGCTCCCGCGCCAGCGGGCCGGAGCGGATGTCCGCCTCCAGCAGCCGGCACTCCTGCGCGCCCTCCTCCACCCGGACGAAGACCACCGGAGAGACCGGCCGGAAGGTACCGCTGCCCTGCAGCAGCATCCGGAACGGCCGGTGCGCGCGCGCCACCGTCGCGAGGTGCTCCTCGATCTTCGGCAGGTCCGCGGCCGCCACCTCGGTCGGCGGCAGCAGGGTGACGTGCGTGGGTATCGACCGGGCCAGCGGATCGCCGTGCCCCGCCCGGGCGTCCTGGACCGCCGAGCCGTACGGCTCCGGGACGCTCACGGACACGCCGATGGTGAGCACCTCCCCGCCGAACGGTTCGACGGGGAGGGACCCGGAGGCGGGGTGCCCGGAGGCGGACGGCGAGTTGCCGGTCACCGCTTGGCGGCCGGGAGGAAGCCGATCCGGTCGTACACCGTCTCCAGGGTCTGCGACGCCACCGCGCGGGCCTTCTCGGCACCGACCGCCAGCACCCGGTCCAGCTCGGCCGGGTCGTCCAGGAAGGTGCGGGTGCGCTCCTGGAACGGCGTCACCCACTCGGTGAACAGCTCGGCCAGCTCGGTCTTCAGGGCGCCGTACATCTTGCCCTCGAAGTGGGCGACCAGCTGCTCCACCGACTGACCGCTGAGCGCCGAGTGGATCCGCAGCAGGTTGGAGACGCCCGGCTTCTCCTCCTCGTCGTAGGAGACGACGGTGCCGGTGTCGGTGACGGCGCTCTTGAACTTCTTGGCGCTGACCTTCGGCTCGTCCAGCAGGCTGACCAGGCCCTTGGGCGAGGAGGCCGACTTGCTCATCTTGACGCCCGGGTCCTGGAGGTCCTGGATCTTCGCCGTCTCCTTCAGGATGTACGGCTTCGGCACCGTGAAGGTCGGGCTATAGCGGGTGTTGAAGCGCTCCGCGACGTCGCGGGTGATCTCCACGTGCTGGCGCTGGTCCTCGCCGACCGGGACGGCGTCGGCCTGGTAGAGCAGGATGTCGGCGATCTGGAGGATCGGGTAGGTGAACAGGCCGACCGTGGTGCTGTCCGCACCCTGCTTGGCGGACTTGTCCTTGAACTGGGTCATCCGGGCGGCCTCGCCGAAGCCGGTGAGGCAGTTCATCACCCAGCCGAGCTGCGCGTGCTCGGGGACGTGCGACTGCACGAACAGGGTGCAGTGCTCCGGGTCCAGACCGGCGCCGAGCAGCTGGGCGGCGGAGACCCGGGTGTTCTCGCGCAGCAGCTTCGGGTCCTGCGGCACGGTGATCGCGTGCAGGTCGACCACCATGTAGAAGGCGTCGTTGGCCTCCTGCAGGTCGACCCACTGACGCACCGCGCCCAGGTAGTTGCCCAGGTGGAACGAGCCGGAGGTGGGCTGGATCCCGGAGAGCACCCGGGGACGGTCCTTGACCGGACCAGTGACCGCTGCGTTGACCATGGGGGCCATTGTTCCAGTTCCACCGACCGCTCAGGAAACGTCCGCCCCCGGAGGTTCCGACAGTGTGACCGCACTCACCCTCACCCGGGCGATCCGCCGACCCTCCAGCTTCGCCACCGTCAGCCGGACCTCCTCCTCGCCGATCGGGATCCGGACCTGGTCGCCGTCGACGGGCAGCCGGCCCAGCGCGGCCACCAGGCAGCCCGCCACCGTCTCGTACGGGCCCTCCGGAAGGGTCACGCCGGTCTCCTCGGTGAAGTCGCCGAGGTTCAGCAGGCCGTCCAGCTCCATGCCGCCGCCGGCCAGCCGGCGGGTGGTGGTCGGCTCCTGCGAGTCGTACTCGTCCCGGATCTCGCCGATCACCTCCTCCACCAGGTCCTCCAGGGTGACGATGCCGGCGGTGCCGCCGTACTCGTCGACCACGATCGCCAGGTGGTGGCCCTCGCGGCGCATCTCGCCCATCGCCTCCAGCACCCGCTTGGTGCCGGGCAGCAGCTTGACCGGGCGGGCCAGGTCACGGACCCTCACCGCCTGCTCGCCGCGGGCGCCGTAGAGGTCGCGGACGTGCACGAAGCCGGTGACCGCGTCGTAGCTGCCCTCGACCACCGGGTAGCGCGAGTGCGGGGCGGAGCCGGCCTGCTCGCGGACCTCGGCGAGCGGCTGCTCGGCGTCCAGGAAGGTCACCTCGGTCCGCGGCACCATCACCTCGCGCAGCTGGCGCTCTCCGGCCGAGAACACGTCTGCGATCAGGGCCCGCTGGTCGCTGCCGAGTTCGGTGTTGGCGGCGACGAGGCCGCGCAGCTCCTCGGAGCTCATCGAGCCGCGACCGGCGGCGGGATCCCCGCCGAGCAGGCGGACCATCAGATTGGTGGAGTGGCCGAGCAACCAGATGGCCGGGCGCAGCACCACCGACATCACGTCCACCACCGGGGCGGACAGCACCGCGATGGAGTCGGCGCGCTGGAGGCCGATCCGCTTCGGGGTGAGCTCGCCGAGCACCAGCGAGACGTAGCTGATGACCAGGGTCAGCCCGACCAGGGCGACCGCGTCGGCGAGGCCCTCGCTGAGCCCGGCCTCGACGAACAGCGGGGCGACCTTGCCGGCCAGGGTGTCCGCACCGAAGGCGGCGGAGAGGAAGCCCATGCAGGTCACGCCGACCTGAACGGCGGCCAGGAAGCGGTTGGGGTCGGCGGCCAGGTGCGCGGCGCGGGCCGCCCGGCGGGTTCCGCGCGCCTCCAGCGACCGGATCTGGCCCTCCCGCAGGGAGATCAGCGAGATCTCCGCGACGTTGAACAGGCCGCCCAGCATGATGAAGACGAGGACGAGCGCCGCGTCTTCGATGGTTTCGCTCACGGGGGGCAGTGTAGGGGCACCCCAGAGCGACGGCCCGCCGCCTCGTGGGGAGGCGGCGGGCCGGGTCGCTCAGCGGGGCTGCGCTCAGATCAGGCCGAGGGCCTGGACCGCGTCGCGCTCCTCGACCAGCTCGTTGACCGAGGCGTCGATGCGGCCGCGGGAGAACTCGGAGATCTCCAGGCCCTGGACGATCTCGAACTTGCCGTCCTTGGCGGTGACCGGGAAGGAGGAGATCAGGCCCTCCGGCACGCCGTAGGAGCCGTCGGAGACGACACCCGCGGAGGTCCAGTCACCCTCGGGGGTGCCGTTCACCCAGGTGAAGACGTGGTCGATGGCGGCGTTGGCGGCCGAGGCGGCCGAGGAGGCGCCGCGGGCGTCGATGATGGCCGCGCCGCGCTTGGCGACGGTCGGGATGAAGTCGCCCTCCAGCCAGGCCTGGTCGGCACCGACGGCCTCGAAGGCCGGCTTGCCGGCGATCTCGGCCTGGAAGATGTCCGGGTACTGGGTGGCGGAGTGGTTGCCCCAGATGGTGACGCGCTTGATGTCGGCGACGGTGGTGCCGGTCTTCAGGGCCAGCTGGCCGAGCGCACGGTTGTGGTCCAGGCGGGTCATCGCGGTGAAGCGCTCGGCCGGGACGTCCGGGGCGTTGCGCTGGGCGATCAGGGCGTTGGTGTTGGCCGGGTTGCCGACCACCAGGACCTTGATGTCGTCCGCGGCGTGGTCGTTGATGGCCTTGCCCTGCGGGCCGAAGATGCCGCCGTTGGCCTGCAGCAGGTCGCCGCGCTCCATGCCGGCGGTGCGCGGGCGGGCGCCGACCAGCAGCGCGACGTTGGCGCCGTCGAAGGCCTCGTTGGCGTTGTCGGTGATCTTGATGTCGCGCAGCAGCGGGAAGGCGCAGTCCACGAGCTCCATGGCGGTGCCCTCGGCGGCCTTGAGGCCCTGCGGGATCTCCAGGAGGCGCAGGTTCACCGGCACGTCGGCGCCGAGCAGGTGGCCCGAGGCGATGCGGAAGAGCAGCGCGTAGCCGATCTGGCCGGCCGCTCCGGTGATGGTGACGTTGACGGGGGTGCGGGTCATTTCTACCTTCTCCAGCAAATCGCCAGGTGCCCCAGGCACACCGGCGCACTGGAGCCGAGGACGGTCTCTCGACGTCGAGAGACCCGCGTCAGGTTATCGCAAAGGGAAGCCTACGCCGCGTGTGCGGGCGTGGCTGATACGTCACAGAAGCGGCGGCCCCCGCCCGGGATTCCGGGCGGGGGCCGCTGTCGGTGACTGCGCCGGGGCCGGCCCGTCAGCGCCGCGGTCGGCCGATCAGCTGACCGATGTTGTCGAGCAGCGAGATCTCCAGCCACGGGTTGGGCTGGGCCACCAGCGTCAGCAGCACGATCGAGACGCCCATGACGCTCAGCACGATCACGTCGGTGAACCGGCTGCGCACCGCGAGCATGCCGACCTCGGGCAGGACCAACCGCAGCACCGCACCGAGCAGCACGCCCCCGCCGAGGATCAGCAGGCCGTACTTGAAGCCCTCCTGGAAGTCGGCGAACCAGGTGACGGCGAGCCCGGCACCGACCACCAGCAGGACCAGCGTTATCGGCCACTGCCGCACCGGGAGCGAGTGCTCGCGCCCCAGCGCCGCGGCCGAGCCCTCGGGGGGCAGCGTGCCGGTGGTCTTGACCGGCCTGCGCCGCGACCGTGCCTCACTCATGGCTGGACGTCCCAATCCCTCTGGTGTCAGACGCCGGCGCGGCGCTCGGCCGCCTCGACGATGTTGTTGAGCAGCATCGCGCGGGTCATCGGGCCCACGCCGCCGGGGTTGGGGGAGATCCAGCCGGCCACCTCGGCCACGCCCGGGTGGACGTCGCCGACGATCTTGCCCTCGCTGCGGCTGACGCCGACGTCCAGCACGGCCGCGCCCGGCTTGACGTCCTCCGGCTTGACCAGGTGCGGCACGCCCGCGGCGGCCACGACGATGTCGGCCTTGCGCAGGTGGTAGCCGAGGTCCCGGGTGCCGGTGTGGCAGAGGGTGACGGTGGCGTTCTCGCTGCGGCGGGTGAGCAGCAGGCCGATCGAACGGCCGACGGTGACGCCGCGGCCGATCACGACCACCTCGGCGCCGTTGATCTCGACGTCGTGGCGGCGCAGCAGCTCGACGATGCCCAGCGGGGTGCAGGGCAGCGGGCCCTCGATGCCGAGCGCGAGGCGGCCGAGCGAGGTCGGGTGCAGGCCGTCGGCGTCCTTGTCCGGGTCCATCAGCTCCAGGACCGGGTTCTGGTCGAGGCCCTTGGGCAGCGGGAGCTGGACGATGTAGCCGGTGCAGGCCGGGTCGGCGTTCAGCTCGCGGACGACGTTCTCGACGTCCTCCTGGGTGGCGGTGGCGGGCAGTTCGCGCTGGATCGAGGCGATGCCGACCTCCGCGCAGTCCCGGTGCTTGCCGTTGACGTACCAGCGGCTGCCCGGGTCGTCGCCGACCAGGACGGTGCCGAGGCCGGGCGTGACACCCTTCGCCTTGAGGGCCGCCACGCGGGCGGCGAGTTCGGACTTGATCGCGGCCGCGGTGGCCTTGCCATCGAGAATCTGGGCAGTCATGACCCCATTCTCCCGGATCGCCGCAAGCTTCCGCGCCAGCCCCGGTGCCACCCCCGCGGAGGTCCGGTTCGCGGCCGCCCGCCGGGCCGGGAAGCGGCCGCGAAGGGTCCCGGAGCGTCCGGCCCACGTTGCGGTTGCGCCACAGTCCGGTCCGGTGCGCGAACGCGGCTGGACAGGGCCGGGTTGTCGGGTTGACGATAAGCGGGCATTCCCTGCCGCATCCGGCCCGGTGACGGGCCGACGGACACACCGGCGGGGCGTACCCGGGGGAAGAACAGAGTGAGCCGACCACACCAGACCGTGCCGCCCGACCGCCACGGCGGGGTGCCGCCGTGCCCGCAGCCCTGGTTGCCGCCGTCCGCACCGAGGCCCTCGTTCCCTCGCTTCCCACGGCTCTGAGCCGGCCGGCGGGCGCCGCTTCCTGCGCGCCCTCTTCGTCACCGCGCTCCGCCACCCTCCCGAGCGACCGCAGGCTCGACCGGCGGTCCGTTCCGGGTCCCGTGCCGTCCCGCCACCAGTCCCCACATCCTGCCCGGAGGCATCGATGAGTTACCCGCCCGACCCGAACAACCCGTACGGCCAGCAGCCGCCGCCGCAGGGCTACGGCTACCCGCAGCAGGCCCCGCCGGCGGCCGGCTACGGCTACCCGCAGCAGCCGCCGCAGGCTCCGGCCTACGGCGTCCCGCAGCAGCAGGCGTACGGGTACACGCCGATGCCGGGCACCCTCCAGGCGAACAACGGCTACATCAACCTTCACCACCTCGGCGCGGTGAAGCTCGCCACCATGGGCCAGCGGTTCCTGGCCCGCCTGATCGACGGTCTCGCGATCGGCGCGATCGTCGCACTGGTGATGGCGCTCGGCCTGGCCAGCGCTCTGGGCATCGCCAAGGACCAGAAGGACTGCAGCAGCCTGTACTCGTACGGCGGCTCCAACTCCGCGTACTACGACTGCCTGAACAGCAACAACGAGGCCGCCGCCGGCTTCTTCGTCACCATGATGATCATGGTCGGCGTGCTCTCGCTGTTCAACCTGCTCTACGAGTGGCTGATGGTCTCGTTCGCGGGCGCCACTCTCGGCAAGATGGCCATGGGCCTGCGCGTGGTCAAGGAGAGCACCGGCCAGGTCCCCGGCCTCGGCGGCGGCTTCATCCGCTTCATCATCCCGATCGTCGGCGCCTTCCTCTGCTACATCGGTGCCGCGCTGGTCTACCTGTCGCCGTTCTTCGACAACTCCGGCAAGCTGCAGGGCTGGCACGACCGTGCCGCCGGCACGCTGGTGATCAAGAAGTAGCGGTTCCCGCGCGCACGACGGAGCGGCCCGGCCCCCGCGGAGGGGGCCGGGCCGCTCCGTCGTCGCGTCAGTGGAAGAAGTGGCGGGTGCCGGTGAAGTACATCGTCACGCCGGCCGCGGCGGCGGCCGCGACGACCTCCTCGTCACGGATCGAACCGCCGGGCTGGACCACGGCCTTGACGCCGCCGTCGATCAGGATCTGCAGGCCGTCGGCGAACGGGAAGAACGCGTCGGAGGCCGCGTACGAGCCCTTGGCCCGCTCGCCGGCCCGCTCGACCGCGAGCTTCGCCGAGTCGACCCGGTTGACCTGGCCCATGCCGACGCCCACCGAGGCACCGCCCTTGGCCAGCAGGATCGCGTTGGACTTGACGGCCCGGCAGGCCCGCCAGGCGAACGCCAGCTCGGCCAGCTCGGCCTCGGACAGCGCCTCACCGGTGGCCAGCGTCCAGGTCGCCGGGTCGTCGCCCTCGGCGTGCACCCGGTCGGTCTCCTGCAGCAGCACGCCGCCGGAGATGGGGCGCAGTTCCCGGCGGTTGGCCGGCGCCTCGGGGGCGAGCAGCACCCGCAGGTTCTTCTTCCGGGCCAGCACCTCGACGGCGCCGTCCTCGTAGCCCGGGGCCACGACGACCTCGGTGAAGATCGGGGCGATCTGCTCGGCCAGCTCGACGGTGACCGGGCGGTTGACCGCGATCACGCCGCCGTACGCGGAGACCGGGTCGCACTCGTGCGCCTTGCGGTGCGCCTCGGCGACGTCGGCGCCGGTCGCGATGCCGCACGGGTTGGCGTGCTTGATGATCGCGACGGCCGGCTCGGCGTGGTCGTACGCGGCGCGGCGGGCGGCGTCGGTGTCGACGTAGTTGTTGTACGACATCTCCTTGCCGTGCAGCTGCTCCGCACCCGCCAGGCCGCCGGTGCCGTCGACGTACAGCGCGGCGCCCTGGTGCGGGTTCTCGCCGTAGCGCAGGACGTTCTGGCGCTCGTAGGTGCCGCCCAGGAACTCCGGGAACCGCTCGTCGCTCGGCGCGTAGCCGGCCTCGAACCAGGAGGCGACCGCGACGTCGTACGCGGCGGTGTGGGCGAACGCGGCACCGGCCAGGCGCTTGCGGGTGGCGAGGTCGAAGCCGCCCTCCTGGACGGCCTTCAGCACGTCGCCGTAGCGGGCCGGGTCGACCACGACGGCCACCGACGGGTGGTTCTTGGCGGCGGCGCGGACCATGCTCGGGCCGCCGATGTCGATCTGCTCGACGCACTCGTCCGGGGTGGCGCCGGAGGCGACGGTGGCCTTGAACGGGTAGAGGTTCACGACGACCAGGTCGAAGGGCTCGACGCCCAGCTCGGCCAGCTGCGCGCGGTGCGACTCCAGGCGCAGGTCGGCGAGCACGCCGGCGTGCACGCGGGGGTGCAGCGTCTTCACGCGCCCGTCCAGGCACTCCGGGAAGCCGGTCAGCTCGGAGACCTCGGTCACCGGCACGCCGGCGGCGGCGATCCGGCCGGCGGTGGAGCCGGTGGAGACGATCGCGACCCCGGCGGCGTGCAGGCCCTGGGCCAGCTCCTCCAGACCGGTCTTGTCGTACACGCTGATCAGCGCGCGACGGATCGGACGGATGTTCTCGGAGACAGGGGGGGTGGTGGAGCTGGCACTCATGCCGGGATCCATACCTTTCGGTCCTCGATGCGGTGACCCTCGCGGGCCAGCCGGCCCACGACGTCGACGAGCAGCTTGCGCTCGACAGTCTTGATGCGCTCGTGCAGCGCGTCGCCGCCATCGGCGTGGTCGGCGTCGACGACCTCGACGACGCCCTGCGCGATGATCGGCCCGGTGTCCACGCCGGAGTCGACCAGGTGGACGGTGCAGCCGGTGACCTTCACCCCGTAGGCGAGCGCGTCGGTGACGCCGTGGGCACCGGGGAAGGAGGGCAGCAGTGCGGGGTGGGTGTTGACGATCCGTCCGGCGAACGCGGCGACGAACGCGGGGCCGAGGATCTTCATGAAGCCGGCGGTGACCACCAGGTCCGGCTCGTACGCGGCGACGGAGGCGGTCAGGGCGCGGTCCCAGTCGGCACGGTCGGCGTGGTCCTTCACCCGGTGCACGAAGACCGGGAGGCCGGCGCGCTCGGCGCGCTCCAGGCCGGCGATGCCGTCGCGGTCCGCTCCGACGGCGAGGATCCGTGCACCGAAGGCCGGGTCGGCGGCGGCGTCGATCAGCGCCTGCAGATTGGTGCCGGAGCCGGAGACCAGCACCACCAGGCGGGCCGGTCCGGGCGTGCGGGGCGGGAAGAGCTGAGCGGGGGCGGCGGCCACTGCGCGATTCTCCGTAGGTCGGGCGCCGCCCGCTGGTACGTCCACCGGCGGTGGGGCCACTACGAACGGCAGGTCGAGCGAGGGGGAACACCAGGAGAACCCGCCACGACGCGGGCCCCGGGGAACCTCTGTGAGCTGCTGACCGTCACCACGATAACGGCTGGTCGGACGGCCTCTGAAACGGCCTGCGGGCGCTACGCGCGTAGTTGAGACGGGGATCTCCTCCCGCCCGCCGGGCCCGTCGGCGCCGGGCGCCCGAGCGGGTGTCCCGGCCCGGTGACAGGCCGCAGGGCTGCCCCGGCACGGCTGCGGGATCATAGGGTGGCGCGGGCGTCCGCCCCACCGACCGAGTAAGGAATGGCTGAAACCATGAGCAGCGGTGACGACACCGGCGAGCGCAACCCCTTCGCGCCGCCGCCGGCGGATGCCCCGGACCAGCCGTGGCGGCCGCGCAACCCCCGGCCCACCGGCGGATCGGAGCCGTCCGACGGCGAGGGCGGTCCCGAGGAGCGCCCGCAGGTCCCGCCGCCGCACCCGTGGAGCCCGGGTTACCAGGGCGGCGGCTGGCACCCGCGGCCCCCGGCCCCGCAGCCGCCCCGCCTCGACCCGAACGACCCGGCGCAGCGCAAGGCCCGGAACGCCGCGCTGGCCGGCATCGCCTCGCTGATCTGCGCGCTGGCCGCGCTGCACTACGTGGCCCTGTTCGTCGGCGCGCTCGCCGTCGCCTGGGGCATCGGCGCGATGCGCGCCCCGAAGCCGGCCGCGAGTGCCACCGGGGGCGCACCCACCGCGGCGGTCGAGCCCGGCGCGCCGAACCCCCTCACCCCGGCGGCGCTCGCCGGGGTGCTGACCGGTGCGATGACCGTGGTCTTCGTGACCTCGGCGATCGGGCTCAGCCTCTACTACAACGACTACGTCACCTGCGTCCGGGACTCGCTCACCACGACCGGTGCGGACAACTGCGAGCGGCTCGCGCCCAAGTGGTACGTGGACGTGACCCGGCAGAGCGAGTAGTCCCGCCCGGTCCGCCGCCGGTCGGTGTCGGGCCCGGCCGGCGTCGGACCTCAGTCGGTGCCCGGCCGGCGTCGGACCTCAGTCGGTGCCCGGCCGCTCGCGGGCGGGGGCGGCGGGGGCCGTCGACCGGGCGGGCGGCCCGGACGGTCCGTCCGGGCCGTCGACGGCGTCCGGAGCCGTCGGCGCGCCGCTCAGCCACAGGACGAGCACGTAGGCGCGGGACCGCAACCAGAGCCCGCTCCGGCGGGCCCGGCCGGTGAGGGTGACGACGAACCGGCCGACGGTGCCGACCGGCCGGGGCGCCGCCCCGGTCCCCTCCCCGGTCGCCCCGGTCGCCTTCCCCGCCGCCTCCCCGGCCAGCGCGCGGGACCGGGCGAGCAGGGCTCCCGGCACCGCCACCGCGGCCACCCAGCCGGCCGCCGCCAGACCCGTCCGCCACGGCACCGGACCGAGCTCGGCCATCCGGCCGCCGGCCAGCGCCCCGCCGGCGAGCCAGCCGAGCCCCATGGCGGCCGCACCGGTCAGCAGCGCCGCCACCAGGACTGCGACGGCGGTCGCCACCGGGTGCCACGGCCCGGTGGCGGCGGCCGACGGCTCGGCCGGGTCCGGCTCGTCCAGGCCGTAGTCCTCGAAGCTCCCGCCCTCCGGGCGGAGCCCGTCCCCGCCGCGCACCTCCGGCTCCCCGGCGTACGGCCACCGCGGGCCGGCCGCCGCCCGGCCCAGCACCAGGGCCGGAACCACCCCGGCCAGCGCCGGCAGCGTGCAGGCCGCGAGCCGCCAGCCGCCGGCTCCCGGCTCCGCCACCAGCGCGAACAGCGGGAAGTCCGGCACCGGCCCGAGCACCGCCCCGGCCGGTGCCACGAGCGTCCCCTCGCCCACCGCGAACCCAGGGCCGAGCGCGTACGCCGCGCCCCAGACCACCGCGTTCGGCAGCACCGCCAGGCTGAGCAGCAGCAGCCCGGCCACCGCGGCCGGACCGCGGGCCAGCACGGCCGCCGCCGGCCCGGCGCCGTCCACCGCCGCCAGCACCGCCGCCACCGCGACCACCAGCGCGCCCGCCGCCGTCAGCCCCGCTCCGGCCGCCAGCGCGGCCGCCCGGACCGCCGGCGCTCCCCCGTCGGGCCGCGCCCACCCCGGCACCCGGTCCAGCCACCGCCGCCAGTGCCCCGGCCACCCCGGGCCGGCCGACCCGCCACCGGGCCCGGGCCGGCGGACGGCCCGCGCACCCGAGCGCGTCGCCACGGCGGCCAGCGCCGCCACCACCAGGACGTCCGGCAGCACCCGGGCCCGGAACGGTCCGGGGCCCGCGCACTGGGCCACCACCGCGCCCGCCACCGCGCAGTAGCCGCACCACACCGCCCACGGCCCGCCCCAGCGCGGCCGCGGCCCGCTCCGGGCCGCCACCCGGGCGCCGGCCCGGCGGAGCTGGACCACCGCGAGCAGGCCGAGCAGCAGCGGGGTGACGGTCAGCGGGGCCTGCGCGGCACCGCGCAGGACCGGGGCACCGTGTCCGAGCAGCCAGAGCGCACCGGCGAGGCGGAGCGCTCCGGCCGCACCGTCGTCCGCGTACGGGGTCACCACCCAGAGCGCGAGCACCGGAACGGCGACCGCCGCCAGCCCGAGCAGCGCCGCCCGCGCCCCGGTGAGCAGGTCGGCCAGGACGGGCCTGGCCCCCAGTTCACCCGGTACTTCCACGATCGGACGGCCCATCAGCTGCGTCATGCGCCTCATGGTGCCAAGGCGACTCGCCATGCTTCGTGAAGAGGCAAACCGCCGTCGTGTCCCAGATTATTGGCTTATGCGCATTTTCGGACCCGGCCCGCTCGCTGCGGCCCCCACCCCGGCCCGGAGTGTCTGATGAGCACACCACCGACCGCCGAGCGCCCCACCGGCGCCCCGACCGACCACCAGCCGGCACCGCAGGGGCGCCCCGGGAAGGGGCGGCCCGGACGCGGCCGCGCCGCCGCGAAGCCCGCGCAGGGCACGCCCCTTGCGCCGCAGGCGCAGGCCGCCCCCGGCGGGCAGACCGCCGGGGGCGCGCGTGGCAGGGCGGCCGGCGGGACCTCCCCCGACCCCGCGGAGGCGTCCCGGTTGCTGCGGCAACTGACTCCGCGTGAAGCGCAGGCCCTGGCCCACCTGGCGGCCGGTCGACCGCTCGCCGAGTCGGCGGCCGCCCTGGGCGTCACCCCGGCCACCGCGCGGACCTACCAGCACCGGGCGATGCGCAAGCTCGGCACCCGCACCCGCGCGGAGATCGGCGCCTTCGCCGCGCTGCTGAGCCCGGCTCAGGCCTCGCCCGCGGCCGGGGAGACGGCGGGTGCCGCGGGCCGTCCCGAACCGGCCCCGCCCGAACGCGGCACGGCGGCGGAGCCCTCGGCCTCCTCGGCCGGGCCGGACCGGGGCCGGCCGGGCGGGAGCGGGGCCGACAGGGAGAAGGCGGGCACGGTGAAGGCCGGCGGGGAGAAGGCCGGCGGGGAGAAGGCCGGCGGGGAGAAGGCCGGCGGGGTGAAGGCCGGCGGCGCCCGTGTCGGCGCGCCGGAGGGCGGTGCGTCCCCGGACCGTCCTGCACCTGGCGGCCCGGCGGCCCCCGCCGCGCCCGGGGGGCGGCACCGCCGCAAGGGCCCGAGCGACGGCGCCCGTCCCGGACCGCCGGACGGTACGGCACCGGAGACCGCTGGGCCCGGCGGCGGGCGGCACCGCCGCGGAGGCCCGGCCGGCCGGCCGCGTCCGGCGGACCGGGCGGCCGACCGAGCGGCCGAACGGCCGGGCAACCCCGCCCCCGCCGGCCCCGGCGCCCCCGTGGCGGCGGCCGACCGCGACGGGGGCCGCGAGCGGCCCGCCGCTCCCGCGCAGGCCGCCGCGGCCCCCCGGTCGGAGCCGCCGGGCACCGCCACCGACCCCACTCCGGAGGCCGGAAGGGCGCAGGCCGGAAGGGCGCAGGCCGGAAGGGCGCAGGCCGGAAGCGCGCAGGCCGGAAGGGCCGAGGCCGGAGCGGGCGAGCCGAAGGACTCCCGGCGGCGGCAGCGCCCCGGCCGGCCGGACTCCCCCGACCACTCCGTCGCTGCCTCACCCCGGGCCACCGCCCGCACCGGCCCGCGCAGCGAGCCGAAGGACTCCCGGCGGCAACGGCCCCGCCGGGACCGGCCGCACACCCCGGCCCCCGCCCCCGCCTTCGAGGAGCTGTACGGGACCGCCCATGCCCGCCTGGTGCAGCAGACGTTCCTGCTCACCGCCTGCAAGCACCGGGCCCTGCACTGCGTCGGCCGGGCCTTCGCCGAGGCGCAGCGCCACTGGGTCGAGGTGTCGGGCGAGCCCGACCCGGAGGGATGGCTGCGGACCCGGGCCTTCGAGGCGGCGCTCTCGCCGTGGCACCGCGGCGGCCCGCGCCGGGCGCACGTCTGGCGGCTGCCGCACCGCCGGATCAAGGTCCGCCCGGCCGACGAGACGCAGGCGGTGCTGCCGGACCACGACCGGCTCACCGACCACGACCGCGCCCTGCTCAAGGCGCTCAGGCGGCTCTCCCGCCCGCAGCGCCGGGCGCTGGTCCTGCACGACGGCCTCGGCCTGCCCGCCGACGCCGTGGCCGTCGAGGTGGAGTCCACGGTGGCGGCAGCCGAGGGCCGGGTCTGGGCGGCCCGGGCGGCGCTGGCGCTCTGGGTACCGGAGCTGGTCGGCCCGGACCCGGCGGCGGACGGCTTCGCCGACCGGCTCAGCGGCCTGCTGCACCGCGCGGCCGTCCGCGGCTGCCCCGAGCCTCACCGGCCGCCGGTGCCACTGCTGCGCGCCCGGCACGGGCTGGCCGACGCCGGCCGGACCGGCGCCGCCGCCCTGCTCACCGCCGCCGTGGGTGCGGCCGTGGTGGCGACGCTGAGCGGCGGCGGGCCGGGGCAGCTGTTCCGGCCCGGCGAGCCGCCCGCCCCGACGCTCTGCGCCACGGCCGGGACCGTCGCCGCCGTCCCGGCCCCGCCGGACGCCCCGCCGACCGGCGTGCACAGCCTCTGGTGCAGCCCCACCCCGGGGGTCGAGGCGGTCGTGGTGGATCCGCCGCCGCCCCGCCGGCTCTGGGAGCTGCCGTCCGCAGGGCGCACCGCCGAGGCGCTGCCGCCGCCCGGCACGGTCACGGCGGGACCGCCGGCCTGCACGGTCTGGACGCTGCGCCCCTGCCCGACCGACGACGTCGGGCACCCCGCCCCGGCGCCCGCGGAGCCGAGGTGACGGGAGGGGGCGCTCCCCGGAAACGGCGAGCGCCCCCGCCCGGGATCCGGACGCTGTTGGTTAATTGCTCCGCCCCGCTGGTCATCCAGCGGGGCGGAGTGCTGCGAACGACGTGATGCGGGTGGGGGCCAGGGGCTGGCCAGTGAGCCAGGCGTCGATGCGGATGAGGTTGATCGCCGCCCCGGTGAACAGGTTCTGCAGGTGGGTCTTGGCGAGTCCGCGATAGCGGGATCGGCGCATGTCGAGGGCGTTGACGGCCTGGGCGATGGTGCCCTCGACGCCGGCGCGAACGTTGTAGCGCTTACGCCACTGCGGGGTGTCCTGCTGCGGCCTCAGCCGCTGGAGGATCTCGTGCTCCGCGCGTGGCCGCAGGGTGATGTAGCGGCCGTTGGGTGAGCTGGTGCAGTCCTGACGGGCCGGGCAGGCGGTGCAGTCGCGGGCCGCGAACTTCGCCCGGACCACGGGCGTGCCCCGGTGGCTGGTGGTCTCCCGCCAGGTCGTGCTGGTCCGGCCGTTCGGGCAGGCGACGTGCCTGTTGTCCCAGTCAACGGTGAAGCGGCTGTTGTCGAAGCCCGCCGACTGCGTCGTCTGCCGGTTGGTGTCCCGGGCGAGCGGGCCCACGAGCTCGACGCGGTGGTCGCGCCAGGCCAGGTGGACCTGTTCGGCATCGACGTAGCCGGCGTCCGCCAGGTGCACATCCGGCAGCAGGCCGCGGTCGGCCAGCAAGGTGTGGATTCGCTCGGTGACCGAGAGATCGGGCACCGGCGCTGGCGTCGTGACGACGTTGGTGACCAGGTGCGGCGTGCCGGGCTCGCAGGTCTCGGTCAGGTGGGCCTTGTAGCCGCTCCAGGCGGTGTCGTTCTTGGCCCCGGTGCGGGCATCCGTCTCGTGCGGGGTCCGCAGCCGGAGCAGACCCGGCGGGACGTTCTTCATCTCCCGCCACCGCACCTGCCCGTCCACGACCTGGAACTGCTGGACCCAGACCTGCCGCATGACCTCCAGCGCGGGCAGACCCCGAAGCCCGGGCGGCGCGTGTGGGCCGCTCACCGCCTCCCACAGGGCGAAGCCGTCCTCGCCGACCTGATCCCCGTGAGCGGCGCGGGCCGCCCACCGGCTGGGGAAGCGGGTCTCCTCCGGCCGGGCCGAGTAGCGGTCGAACCACTCAGGCCGGGCAACCTCCGCCAGCCACTGCCCGCAGGTGTCCGCGACGGCGTTCAACGCCGTCCGCAGCGTCTCGACCACGAACTCCAGCCGGCTCAGGTCCCGGGTGACCGCGAGGACATGCGTGGAGTCGGTGCGCTGACGCCCTCCGCTCTTGAGCAGCCCAGCCCGCTGGGCCGCGTCCAGCAGCGCGTCGAACACCCGCTGACCCGTGTCCGACGCGGCCAGCCGGGCACGGAACTCGCTCAGGACCGAGAAGTCGAACCCGGTGTCCGCCAGTTCCAGCCCCAGCGCGTACTTCCAGTCCAGGCGCGAGCGCACCGCATGGGCGGCCTGCCGGTCCGTCAGCCCCTCGGTGAACTGCAACACGGACACCACCGCCAGCCGGGCCGGCGATACCGCAGGGCGGCCCCGGACCGCGTACAGCCCCGCGAAGTCCGCGTCCGCGATCACCACCTGGAGGTCGTCCCGCAGCCGCATCGCCAGGCACCCCTTCGGGAACACCGCCCGCGCCAGCCGAGCGGTCTCCTCCGGCACCTCGCCCAGCCCCACCCCTCGCAGCGACACCCCAGTCCCTCCCAAAACGCAACGTCGGCCTGCCCAACCCCAACGGGGTCGGACAGGCCGACGTCACGCAGCCCCCGGATTAACCAACAGCGTCCGGGATCCGGACGGGGGCGCTCGAGGAGCGGGTGGCGTCAGCCGATCAGCTCGCGCGCCAGGCGGGCGGTCTCGGACGGCGTCTTGCCGACCTTGACACCGGCGGCCTCGAGGGCCTCCTTCTTCGCCTGCGCGGTGCCCGAGGAGCCGGAGACGATGGCGCCGGCGTGGCCCATGGTCTTGCCCTCGGGGGCGGTGAAGCCCGCGACGTAGCCGACGACCGGCTTGGTGACGTGCTCGGCGATGTAGGCCGCGGCACGCTCCTCGGCGTCGCCGCCGATCTCGCCGATCATGACGATCAGCTCGGTCTCCGGGTCCTCCTGGAACGCCTTGAGGGCGTCGATGTGGGTGGTGCCGATGACCGGGTCACCGCCGATGCCCACGGCCGAGGAGAAGCCGATGTCCCGCAGCTCGTACATGAGCTGGTAGGTCAGGGTGCCGGACTTCGAGACCAGACCGATCTTGCCGGAGGAGGTGATGTCGGCCGGGATGATGCCGGCGTTCGACTGTCCGGGGCTGATCAGACCGGGGCAGTTCGGGCCGATGATCCGGGTCTTGTTGCCCTTCGAGCCGGCGTAGGCCCAGAAGGCGGCGGTGTCGTGCACCGGGACGCCCTCGGTGATGACGACGGCCAGGCCGATCTCGGCGTCGATGGCCTCGACGACGGCGTCCTTGGTGAACTTCGGCGGCACGAAGATGACGGTGACGTCGGCACCGGTCTTCTCCATGGCCTCGGCGACGGTGCCGAAGACGGGCACCTCGGTGCCGTCGACGTCGACCGTGGTGCCGGCCTTGCGCGGGTTCACGCCACCGACGATCTGGGTGCCCGAGGCGAGCATGCGGCGGGTGTGCTTCATGCCCTCGGAGCCGGTCATGCCCTGGACGATGACCTTGCTGTCCTTGGTAAGGAAGATAGCCATGGTTGTGTAGTCCCCTTCCTTACTTGTTGGCCAGCTCGGCGGCGCGGTCGGCCGCACCGTCCATGGTGTCCACCTGCTCGACGAGCGGGTGGTTGGCGTCGGTCAGGATCTGACGACCCAGCTCGGCGTTGTTGCCGTCGAGACGGACGACCAGCGGCTTGGTGACGGCCTCGCCCTTGCTCTCCAGGAGCGCGAGGGCCTGCACGATGCCGTTGGCGACCGCGTCGCACGCGGTGATGCCACCGAAGACGTTGACGAAGACCGACTTGACGTCGGTGTCGCCCAGGATGATCTCCAGGCCGTTCGCCATCACCTCGGCGGAGGCGCCGCCGCCGATGTCGAGGAAGTTGGCCGGCTTGACGCCGCCGTGCTTCTCACCCGCGTAGGCGACCACGTCGAGGGTGCTCATGACGAGGCCCGCGCCGTTGCCGATGATGCCGACCTGGCCGTCGAGCTTGACGTAGTTCAGGCCCTTGGCCTTCGCCGCCGCCTCGAGCGGGTTGGCGGCGGCCTTGTCCTCGAGCGCCTCGTGCTCCGGCTGACGGAACTCGGCGTTCTCGTCCAGCGAGACCTTGCCGTCGAGCGCGATGATCTTGCCGTCGCCGGACTTGATCAGCGGGTTGACCTCGACGAGGAGGGCGTCCTCGGCGATGAAGACGGTCCACAGCTTCTGCAGGACCTCGGCGACCTGGTCCGCGACCTCGGCCGGGAACTTCGCCGCGGCGACGATCTCGGCGGCCTTCTCCGGGGTGCAGCCCTCGTTGGCGTCGACCGGGATCTTGGCGAGCGCCTCGGGGTTCTCCTCCGCGACGACCTCGATCTCCACGCCGCCCTCGACGCTGGCCATGGCCAGGAAGGTGCGGTTGGTGCGGTCCAGCAGGAAGGAGACGTAGTACTCCTCCTTGATGTCCGCGGTCTGGGCCAGCATCACCTTGTGGACGGTGTGGCCCTTGATGTCCATGCCGAGGATCGCCTCGGCCTTGGCGACGGCGTCCGCCGGGTCGGAGGCGAGCTTCACGCCACCGGCCTTGCCTCGGCCACCCACCTTCACCTGAGCCTTGACGACGGCGCGGCCGCCGAAGCGCTCCGCGATGGCGGCAGCGTCTGCGGCGGTCTCGATGACATCACCGTCAAGCACGGGCACGCCGTGCTTGGCGAAGAGGTCCCTCGCCTGGTACTCGAACAGGTCCACGTGTTTGTCCTTGTTCGTGGTCGCGGATTGTGTCTCTACGAGCGTGCCACGGCAGGATCTTCGCTGCGGGTCGTCGGGGCGGTGCGGGTACGCAGAGGTACGGCCTTGCGGCCCACACAGCCACGGGCGCACACGTCAATCAACACGCGCGTCACGTCCGTCTGGCAGGTTATCCCCGTCCGACGGGACTCTTTCGCCCGGGGCATGCCCGTATTGGGTGAGAACCGTCACAGCCAGCCTACGGCCGGGTGACGTGCACCGGGTGCGATCAGGCGCCGGTTTGGGCGCCCGGGCCGGCACGGGTTCGCCCGTCCGGGTGAACCCGTGCGCCGGTCGGCTACGCACTCCGGTCGGGCACCGGAATCGGGCGCTTCTCGATCGCCGCGGCCATGACGTCCGGGAAGGCGTCGGGGGTGCACGCGAACGCCGGCGCCCCCAGCGCCGCCAGGGCCGCGGCGTGCGCATGGTCGTACGCGGGCGCACCTTCGTCCGAGAGCGCGAGCAGCGCGACGAACTGCACGCCGGACGCCTTCATCGCCGCCACCCGCTTGAGCATCTCGTCCCGGATGCCGCCCTCGTAGAGGTCGCTGATCAGCACCACGACGGTCTCCGACGGGCGGGTGATCTTCGACTGGCAGTAGGCGAGCGCCCGGTTGATGTCGGTTCCGCCGCCGAGCTGGGTGGCGAACAGGACGTCCACCGGATCGGTGAGCTGCTCGGTCAGGTCGACCACCGAGGTGTCGAACACGACCAGCCGGGTGTCCAGGGACTTCATCGAGGCCAGCACCGCTCCGAAGACCGCCGAGTGCACCACCGAGGGGGCCATCGAGCCGGACTGGTCGATGCAGAGGATGACGTCCTTCTTCACCGCGCGCTGCGCCCGGGCGTAGCCGACCAGCCGCTCGGGCACGACGGTGCCGTGCTCGGGCAGGTAGTTCTTCAGGTTGGCCCGGATCGTGCGGTCCCAGTCGATGTCGCGGTGGCGCGGGCGGTTCACCCTGGCGCTGCGGTCGAGCGCGCCGCCCAGAGTGGCCCTGGTCCGGTCGGCGAGCCGGCGCTCCAGCTCGGCGACCACCTTGCCGACCACCGCACGGGCGGTCTCCCGGGTGGTCTCGGGCAGCGCGTGCTTGAGCGAGAGCAGCGTGCCGACCAGGTGGACGTCGGGCTCGACGGCCTCCAGCATCTCCGGCTCCAGCAGCAGGTGGTCCAGCCCGAGCCGGGTGATGGCGTCCTGCTGCATCAGCTGGACGACGGTGGTCGGGAAGTACTCGCGGATGTCCCCCAGCCAGCGCGCCACCTGCGGCGCCGATCCACCCAGCCCGGCGCTGCGCCTGCCGGACCGTCCGGCCCGGCCCTCCTCCGGTGCGCCCCGGTACAGGGCGGCGAGCGCGCCGTCCATCGCGGCGTCCCGGCCGCGCAGCGTGCAGCCGGTGCCGTCCGCCTCGCCGCCGAGCACCAGCCGCCAGCGGCGCAGCCGCTCCTCGGCGGCGAGGGGGGTGGTCACTGCCATCGGATGCTCCTTCGGGTCTTCGGTCGTCGGCACTTCGGGTCGTCGGGTCGGGCGGGTTTCGACTCTTCGACTCTTCGGGTCTTCGGGTCTTCGGATCGCCCGGTCTCCCTGGACCCGCGGGTACGGCGTCAGGTGTCGCGGCCGGTGGCCTGCCGCGGGATCCGGACCGGACCGCCGGGGCGGGGCGGGGCGGCGGGCAGGCCGAGCAGCAGCGCGACCACGGCCACGGCCGCGTCGGCGCGGGTCCGGTCGAGTGCCGGGCCGGGCTCGACGGCCCCGGCCGGCTCGCCGCCGAGCGGGCCGGCGGCGACCCGGCTTCCGACGGTGTTCCGCACGCCCGCCTCCAGCCCGGCGAAGGTGCGGCGCAGCAGTGGCAGCACGTCGGTGAAGACCTCCGCCGGGACGGCCGTCAGCCAGGCGTCCAGCAGGCCCAGCAGCCGGGGGTCGTGCAGCAGCAGCGCGCCGCCGCCGGTGAGGAAGCCCTCCACCCAGCCGGCCGCGTCCGCCGGGGCGCTGGCGGCCGAGAGCACCAGGCCCATCCGGCGGCCGGCCTCGGCGGAGTCCAGCCGGCCGTCGTCCAGCAGCAGCCGGACGGCGCGGCCGCGCAGCAGGCCGGGGACGCCGTCGGCCGGGCCGCCGGTCGGCTCCCGCCGGGCGAGCGAGCCCAGCGCGCCGGCCCAGCGGTCGGCCAGGCCGTTCGCGCCGTCCGCGTCCAGCAGGCCGATCGCGCCGTGCACCTCGTCGAGGTGGCCGCGCATCGCCGCCGCGCCGTCGGCGTCCAGGCCGGTGCAGGCCGGCGGCAGGCCGACGCAGATCCGGTCGGCGAGGCCGGCCGCGACCTCGCCGAGCGCGCCCTCGTCGGTACCGCGGACGTCTCCGTAGCGCAGGGCGCGGACCAGCGCGGGCAGCGCGCCCGCGAGGCGGGCGACGTCGGTGTCCAGTGCGGCGCAGTCGGCCAGCACCCGCATCACCGCGGGCAGCGCGCCGGACAGGCCGGCCAGCAGGCAGGTCTCCACCAGCGCGGTCAGCTCGGCCAGCTCCACCGCGGCCCGCGCAGTACCGACGGCCTTGCCGGCGGCGGCGTCCTCGACCGTGGTGCCCCACTGCGCGGCCTCGGCGATCCGGACCGCGAACTCGGGCTGCCAGCAGAGCCGCCAGCTCTCCCGGAAGGTGCCGGTGGAGTTCACCGCGGACCGCGCCGGCACGCCCCAGTCGACGCCGAGCAGCCGCAGCCGGTGCAACAGCCGGGAGCGCGCCGCGTCGTTCTCCTTGCGCAGGTCCAGGTCGAGCTCGCGCGGTTCGGCCTCCGGCTTCAGCCGCAGCGAGCGCTGCAGCCGGGCGAGGTCCCGCTGGAGCGGCACCGCGGGTGCGCCGTCCGGGACCTCCCCGAGCGCGTCGCCGATCACCAGGCGGTCGCGGACCAGCTCCAGCGCGACGTCGGAGCCGTCGCACATCACCGACCGGACGGCGTCCAGCGTCTCGGTCAGACCGGCCAGCGGGCGGCCACGCATCACCGCCAGCGTCCGGGCCAGCCGGACCGCCTCGATGACGTGCGCGGAGGAGACCGGGTGGTCCTCGGCGCGGAGCAGCTCGGCGGCCCTGGTCAGCCACTTCGGCAGCGGGTCCCCCGGCTCGGCGAACAGGTGGTGGTACCAGCCCGGTGAGACGATCCCCGCGCCGTAGCCGCTGAGCTGGGAGAGCCGGCGGTGCGTCCAGGGCACCCAGGTGATGTCGGTCCGCACCTTCTTCGGCAGGCCGGCCAGCAGCGCCCGGTCGTGGGCGACGGTCGGCAGTACGGCCAGCGCGGGCACGTGGAACGCACCGCAGACCACCGCGATCCGCCGGTGCCCGGCCCGCTTGGCGGCGCGGATCTGCTGCCGCATGTACGCCTCCCGCAGGTCGTCCCGGCGGGCCGCGCTGCCGGCCACCCCCGCCTCGCGCAGCGCCGTCATCGCCTCGGCCACGGCGGCGAACGGGGCGAGCGGATCGGCGCCGGGGGCGCGGTGCTCGATCACGTCCTCCCACCAGCGCTCCGGGTCGTCGTGGCCGGCCGCCTCGGCGAGCAGGGCGATCGGGTCCCCCGGCCGGTCCTCGACGGCGCCGTCCCCGGCCGCGCCGTCCACCGCGCCGCCCTCCGCGCCGGCGTCCCCCGCCGGGTCCGGGGCGAGGCCGTACGCCGCCGGCAGGTCGATGAACCGCACCGGGACCTCGGCATCCAGGCCGTACCGGATCGCCACCCACTCCGGGGAGAACTCGGCGTACGGCCAGAACGCGGCCCGGGCCGGGTCGTCCACGGCGTGGGCGAGCAGCGCCACCGGCGGCACCATGTCCTTCCCGGCCGCCAGTCCGACGATCGGATCGGCCTCCGGCGGGCCCTCGATCAGCACCGCGTCCGGCTTCAGCGCCTCCAGTGCGGCGGCCACCGCGCGGGCCGAACCGGGACCGTGGTGCCGTACGCCCAACAGCGTCACCTCAGCGCTCACGCGCCCTCCTCCCTCCACGAACTCGAACCTCGGACCGTCACCACGTCAGCGGGCGTTCTCCCGGGCGGCGCGGTAGAAGTCCTTCCAGCCGTCCCGCTCGCGCACCACGCCCTCGACGTACTCGCGCCACACCACCTGGTCGGCGACCGGGTCACGGACGACCGCGCCGATCACGCCGGCCGCGACGTCGCCGGCCCGCAGCACGCCGTCGCCGAAGTGGGCGGCCAGCGCGAGCCCGTTGGTCACCACCGAGATCGCCTCGGCCGTCGACAGCGTGCCGCTCGGCGTCTTCACCTTCGTCCGGCCGTCCGCGGTGATCCCCGCCCGCAGCTCCCGGAAGACGGTGACCACGCGCCTGATCTCCTCGGCGCCGCCGGGCAGTTCGGGCAGCTGCAGCGAGCGGCCGAGCTGCTCGACCCGGCGGGTGACGATGTCCACCTCCTCCTCCAGCGAGGCGGGCAGCGGCAGCACCACGGTGTTGAAGCGGCGGCGCAGCGCGCTGGAGAGCTCGTTCACCCCGCGGTCGCGGTCGTTGGCGGTGGCGATCAGGTTGAAGCCGCGGACCGCCTGGGTCTCGGAGCCCAACTCCGGTACCGGGAGCGTCTTCTCGGACAGGATCGTGATCAGGCTGTCCTGCACGTCGGCCGGGATGCGGGTCAGCTCCTCGACCCGGGCGATCTTGCCGTCGGCCATCGCCCGCATCAGCGGCGACGGCACCAGGGCGTCCCGGCTGGGCCCGTTGGTGAGCAGCTGGGCGTAGTTCCACCCGTAGCGGACGGCCTCCTCCGGGGTGCCGGCGGTGCCCTGCACCAGCAGGGTGGAGTCGCCGCTGATCGCCGCGGCCAGGTGCTCCGACACCCAGGTCTTCGCCGTCCCGGGCACGCCGAGCAGCAGCAGTGCGCGGTCGGTCGCCAGCGTCGTCACGGCGACCTCGACGACCCGCCGCGGCCCGACGTACTTGGGCGTGATCACGGTGCCGTCGGCCAGCTCGCCGCCCAGCAGGTACCGGGCGACGGCCCAGGGCGACAGCCTCCAGCGCTCGGGGCGCGGACGGTCGTCCTGGGCGGCCAGCGCGGCCAGTTCGGCCGCGAAGGCGTCCTCGGCGTGCTGCCGCAGAACGTCGGTCATGGGGCTCCTTCGGGTCGGCCGCCGGACACACCTGTGGCAGGCGGCGGGTGATCGGGGAGGCTCGGGCGTCTCGGACGACTCCCTCCGGGCGTGCGACGTCGGGGCACGCCGGTCCGGAGCGGATCGTCGGACACTCCCGGGGCCGGCGTCCCGGCCTGCAGGAACCACCCTGCACCGGGCCACTGACAATCCTGACCGGACCTCAGTTCGACGGCCCGGACTGTCAGTCCCCCCGCCTACCGTCGTCGGCATGGAGGAACGCTGGAGCACCGAACACGTCCTGTCCCTCGCGCCCGACGCCGCGTCGCAGAAGGCCGCGGGCAAGCTCTCCTCGCCCGCACCCTGGTCGGCCGCGGGCACCGACGGCAGCGCCCTGTGGGGGGAGTGCAAGGGCAGCGGCCGGACGCCGTACCGCACGGTCGTCGAACTCGCCACGCCCGCCTACAGCTGCACGTGCCCGAGCCGGAAGTTCCCGTGCAAGCACGCACTCGGCCTGCTGCTGCTCTGGAGCGGCAGCCCCGAGGCCGTCCCGGCCGCCGAGCCCGCCGACTGGGCGTCCGAGTGGCTCGCCCAGCGCCGCGACCGTGCCGAGCAGCGGGCCGCCCGGGCCGAGGCCCCGGGTGACCCGGCCGCCGCCCGCCGCCGCGCCGAGCGACGCTCGGCCAGGGTCGCCGCCGGCGCGGCCGAGCTCCGGCTCCGCCTGGCCGACCGGATCCGCCACGGCCTGGCCGACCAGTCCACCGCCGGCCCGTGGGAGGAGGTCGCCGCCCGCATGGTCGACGCGCAGGCCCCGGGGCTGGCCACCCGGGTCCGCGAGCTCGACACCGCACCCCAGCACCGCCTCCTGGAGGAGTACGCCATGCTCCACCTGCTCGCCACCGCCGCCACCCGCGTCGACGAGCTGCCCGACCCGCTCGCGGCCACCGTCCGCGCCCGGGTCGGCTACACCACCGACGCCTCCGAACTCCTGGCCGGCCCGACCGTCCGCGACCGCTGGCACGTGCTGGGCAGCCGCGACACCTCGGACGACCGGCTCACCACCCGCCGGGTCTGGCTCCGCGGCGCCAAGACCGGCCGGCCCGCCCTCCTGCTCGCCTTCGGCCGACCCGGCCAGGCACCCGACCTCGCCCTCCCCACCGGGCACCTGCTGGAGGCCGAGCTGGCCTTCCACCCCGGGGCCCGCCCGCTGCGCGCCGCGCTCGGCACCCGCTACGGCGCGCCCGGACCCGGCCCGGCCGTCGAGCCGCCCGGCCTCACCGTCGCCGAGGCCGTCGCCGGCTACGGCACCGCCGTCGCCGACGACCCCTGGCTCGACACCTGGCCCACCGTCCTGGCCGATGTGGTCCCCGTGCTCAGCCCCGAGGGCTGGCACCTCACCGACGGCCACCACACCCTGCCGGTCCACCGCGCCGGCGTCCCCGAGTCCGCCCTCTGGCGCCTCGCGGCCGTCTCCACCGGGCGCCCCCTCACCGTCTTCGGCGAGTACGGCCACCGGGGCTTCTCCCCGGTCACCGCCTGGGGTCCCGAGCGGCGCCCGATCGGCCTCACCACCCCCTGACCTCCGGGCGCGCAGCCCCGCCCGACGGCGGTCGCCCCAGCCGCCCGCCGGCCCACCTCACCGCTCAGGAGCCCGTATGCCCGACCCCTGGGAGTCCCTCCACACCACCGCCCTGCTCGGCACCGACCGCCGCCCGCTCCCCGCCGCAGACCCGGCCGTTCCCGCCACCGGGGCGGTCGACCGCGGCGACCCCGCCACGGCCCTGCTCGAACTGGCCGCCCTGGAGACCGTCCGCCGCCGCGCCGGTGGCCTCCCCCGCGCCGCCACCGTGCCGATCGACCCGCCCGCCCCGGCGGACGGGCGGCCCGAGCTGCCGGCGCCCGCCGCGCGCCGGCTCTCGCTGCTGCTCGGCACCAGGCCCGGCGGCAGCAGCGCCGTCCTCGCCAACGTCGCCGAGCTGCTCCCCCAGTGGCTCGGCACGGCCCGTGCCCGGGGGTTCCGCCCGCCCGCCGCGCTCGTCCCGAGCCTGCTGGACGCCGCCCGCGCCCGGAGCGAACTGCGCCCCGACGCGGTCGTCCTGGCCGGTCCGCTCGGCCGCTGGCTGGCCGCCCGGAATCCCGACTGGCGCTTCGTCCTGCGCACCACCGGCGACATCCCGACCCCCGGTGAGGTCCCGACCACCGGCGACGTCCCGACCACCGGCGAGGTCCCGACCACCGGCGGGGCCTCCGCGCCGGGCACCCCTGCGCCCCGCCCCGCCGACGGTGACCACCACCTCTGGCACGAGGGCCTCTTCGCCGAGCGGGTCACCCACCTGACCGCGCTGCGCCGCACCGACCCGGCCGCCGGCCTCGCCCTGCTGCAGAGCACTTGGCCGACCGAGCGGGCCGAGGACCGGCTGCTCTTCCTGGACGCCCTGCAGGAGGGCCTCTCCGCCGCCGACGAGCCCTTCCTGGAGGCCGCCCTCGGCGACCGCAGCAAGAACGTCCGCGCCACCGCCGCCGAACTGCTCTCCACCCTGCCCGGCTCCGCCCTCGCCCGGCGGATGGCCGAGCGGGCCCGTGCCGCCGTCCGCCTCTCCGACCGCGGCACCCACCTGCTGGTCACCCCGCCCGCCGAGTGCGACGCGGCCATGCAGCGCGACGGCATAGCGCCCAAGTCGCCCACCGGGCGCGGCGAACGGGCATGGTGGTTCGGCGAGGTGATCGCCGCCGCCCCACTGTCCGCCTGGTCCGAGGCCACCGGGCTGACGCCCGATCAACTGCTCGCCCTGCGGGTCGGCGACAGCCTGGACGAGACCGACGGCAGCTGGTCCGACGACCTGCGCGAGGCGTGGGCTCGGGCCGCCGTCCGCCAGCAGGACGCCGGCTGGGCCCGGGCGCTGCTCGGCCCGGCGCCGGCGCCGGCCCCGCAACAGCGGCGGGCCCGCGCCCCCCGGCCGAGCGGCGCCCCGGCCAAGCTGCTCGCGGTGCTGCCGGCCGAGGAGCGGGCCGCCTGGACGGCCGCCTTCATCGAGGTGCACGGCCTCGGTGAGGCCTTCCAACTGCTCGGCGCCTGCGCGACACCGTGGACACCGCCGCTCTCCACCGCGGTGGTCGCGGCCCTCGCCCGGGCGGCCGCCTCCGGTGCCTACCCGTGGAGCCACAGCGGGGTGCTGGGGATGACCGAGCGCGCGCTCGCCCCCGAGACGGCCGCCGCCGTCGAGGAGCTGGCGGCGCAGAGCACGCCGGCCACGGCCTGGGCCGAGACCTTCGCCCGGCTGGCCGGCACCCTGCGCTTCCGCGAGGCCATGCTCGCCGAGCTCGCCGCCTGATCGTTCGGCCCGCCGCCGGAGAATGCCCGGGCCGGTGCGGGGCGCACACCCCGCACCGGCCCGGCGAGCACTGTGGGACGGTCGGCTCAGCCCGCCGCGCGCAGGTTCGCCTCCACCCACGCCACCACGTCGCGGGTCGGTGTCCCGGGCGTGAAGATGTCCGCGACGCCCATCGCCTTGAGCTCGACGATGTCCTCGTCCGGGATGATGCCGCCGCAGAAGACCTTGATGTCCTCCGCCTCGCGCTCCTTCAGCAGCTCCAGGACGCGCGCGCAGAGCGTCATGTGTGCGCCGGAGAGGACGGAGAGGCCGATGCCGTCCGCGTCCTCCTGGATCGCGGTGTCGACGATCTGCTCGGGCGTCTGGTGCAGGCCTGTGTAGATGACCTCCATACCGGCGTCGCGCAGGGCGCGCGCGATCACCTTGGCGCCGCGGTCGTGACCGTCGAGCCCGGGCTTGGCGACCACCACACGGATCGGGCCTGACACACCCATCACTGCCTCCTGGACCTCGTCGTCCACCACCCCACCGGGCCTCGTGGGCCACGGGCGCGGTTAACCAGCAATAACCAACCTGAGGGGAGGTTAGCGCCACCCGGCCACCCTGGCCGCGCCGCCCCTCAATTGGAGGGGAAAATCACAGCGGGCCGGCCCGCGACCGCCCACCACCTGCCGGTTCACCCCGCGGAATGCGCGCCCGGCCCGCCCGCGACCCGCCGACCCACCTCTTGACATCCGGACTTTTGTCCGCATGTCGGCGTTGCGGCTACAGTCTCGGCAGTTTTCCCTCGCCCGATGACGTGCCCGAGGCCCACCGAGGAGGCAGCCCCCGATGGCTCCCGATGCAGCCGCCCGCCCGACCCGGGCGGAGATGCGGATGGCCGCCCGCGAGCAGTCGCGCGCCCAGCGCCGCGACGCCGCCAAGGCCGCCACCCGTACGGCTCTGCTGCGCGTCGCGCTGCCCTCGGTGGCCGCGCTCGGAGTGGCCGCCGCGGCCGCGGTCACCGTCCAGGGGGAGGCCGACCAGCGGCGCACCCAGGCGGCCGGCACGGTGCCCGAACAGGCCACCGCCGCCACCGCCGCCGACGACGCACCGGCCCGGAACGCCGCCCAGCAGGCCCTCGCCGGGAACGGCGCCCCACAGGCCTCCCGCGCCGACGCCCGCGAGCCGCTCGCCGGGGCCCAGCCCGCCGGCGCGGCCGACCCCGGGAGCGCCGACCCGACCCAGGCCGTGGCCGCCGAGGCGCCGCAGCGACAGCGCCCGGCCGTCTCGCTCCCGGTGGCCCAGCACGGGCTGGGCGAGACGTTCGGCGCCGCCGGCACGCACTGGGCGAAGCTGCACACCGGCATCGACTTCCCGGTGGACGGCGGCACACCCGTCATGGCCGTCACCGACGGCACGATCCGCACGCAGTGGAACCCCTCGTACGGCTACATGACGATACTGAAGATGGCCGACGGCACCGAGGCCTGGTACTGCCACCTGCGCTCGTACAAGATCCGCAAGGGGACGGTGAAGGCCGGGGACGTCATCGCCTTCGTCGGCAGCAGCGGGAACAGCACCGGTCCGCACCTGCACTTCGAGATCCGCCCGGCGAGCGGCACCGGCCCGGTCGACCCGCTGCCCTGGTTCCTCGCCCAGGGCGTCGACCCGCGCTGATCCTCCGGCGCTGATCCGCCGGCGCGGGCCGCGCCCGGAGCCCGCCCCGCCGGTCGGGCCGGGCCGGGCGGGGCCGCGGACCGACCGGCGGGACGGGCCTCAGAGCTTCTCGACCGGCGCGTACCGCAGCAGCAACTGCTTGCGGCCCTCCGTCCCGAAGTCCACCGTGGCCTGCGCCTTGTCACCGACGCCGGTGGTGGCCACCACCGTGCCCAGGCCGAAGGTGTCGTGGGTGACGCGGTCCCCGACCGCCAGCGCCACGACCTCGCGCTCGACCGCCGCACCCGAGCGCCGCGCCGACTGGCCCCAGCCCGCCTTCGGCGAGGCCGCCGCCGAACCGCGCGCCGCGCCGCGCGCGGAACCGCCGCCCGAACCGGCCCCCCGGCCGCCCCAGGACGACCCCGAGGTGTAGCCCCGCGAGGCCGGCGACGTAGCCGCCCCGGTCCGCTTCCACTCCACCAGCGAGTCCGGGATCTCCTCCAGGAACCGCGACGCCGGGTTGTACGCGGGCTGGCCCCAGGCGCTGCGCAGCACCGAGCGGGTCAGGTAGAGCCGCTCCCGCGCCCGGGTGAGCCCGACGTACGCGAGCCGGCGCTCCTCCTCCAGCTCCTTGACCTGGTTGAGCGCCCGCATGTGCGGGAAGATCCCGTCCTCCATGCCGGTCAGGAAGACCACCGGGAACTCCAGGCCCTTGGCGGTGTGCAGGGTCATCATCGTGATGACGCCCTGCCCCTCCTGGTCCTCGTCCGGGATCTGGTCGGAGTCGGCGACCAGCGCGACCCGCTCCAGGAAGTCGGCCAGCGAACCGACCGGCGGCGTGCCCTCCTCGCCGGCGTCGGGCCGCTCGCCCGGGTCCTGCTCGTACTCCAGGGCGACCGAGGCGAGCTCCTGGAGGTTCTCCACCCGGGTCTCGTCCTGCGGGTCGGTCGAGGACTGCAGCTCGGCGAGGTAGCCGGTCTCCTCCAGCACCGCCTCCAGCACCGCGGCCGGCCCGGCGCCCGACTCGACGACCTGCCGCAGCCCGGCCATCAGCTGGTTGAACTTCTTCACCGCGTTGGCCGAGCGCGCGGCCATGCCGTACGCCTCGTCGACCCGCAGCAGCGCCTGGGCGAAGGAGATCCGCTCCCGCGAGGCGAGGGCGTCGATCATCGCCTCGGCCCGCTCGCCGATGCCGCGCTTGGGCACGTTGAGGATCCGGCGCAGCGGCACGGTGTCCTCCGGGTTGGAGAGCACCCGCAGGTACGCCAGGACGTCCCGGACCTCCTTGCGCTCGTAGAAGCGCACCCCGCCGACCACCTTGTACGGCAGGCCGACCCGGATGAACACCTCCTCGAACACGCGGGACTGGGCGTTGGTCCGGTAGAAGATCGCGACGTCGCCGGGCCTGGCCTCGTCCTTGTCGGTGAGCCGGTCGATCTCGTCGGCGATGAACTGGGCCTCGCCGTGCTCGTCGTCCGCGACGTAGCCGACGACCTTCTCGCCGTGCTCGCCGGCCGTCCAGAGCTTCTTCTCCCGCCGGTTGGCGTTGCGCTCGATGACGGCGTTGGCGGCGCTCAGGATGGTCTGCGTGGAGCGGTAGTTCTGCTCCAGCAGGATGGTCGTCGCGTCGGGGTAGTCCTCCTCGAACTGGAGGATGTTGCGGATCGTCGCGCCTCGGAAGGCGTAGATCGACTGGTCCGCGTCACCGACCACGCAGAGCTCGGCGGGCGGCACCTCGGCCAGCCGGCCGGCCGCCGGGTTCACGTAGTCGCCGTCGGCGGTGCGCTTCGGGGCGTCCGCGACCGCGCCGCCGCTCAGCTCGCGGACCAGCGTGTACTGGGCGTGGTTGGTGTCCTGGTACTCGTCGACCAGGATGTGGCGGAACCGGCGGCGGTAGTGCTCGGCGACGTCGGGGAAGGCCTGCAGCAGGTTCACCGTCGTCATGATGATGTCGTCGAAGTCGAGCGCGTTGGCCTCGCGCAGCCGCCGCTGGTAGAGGAAGTACGCCTCGGCGAGCTTCTTCTCCATCGGGTTGGCGGCCTGGTCGGCGTAGGTCTCCTCGTCGATCAGCTCGTTCTTCAGGTTGCTGATCTTCGCGGTGAAGGACTTCGGCGGGAACTGCTTCGGGTCCAGGTCGAGGTCCCGGCAGACCAGCGACATCAGCCGCTGCGAGTCCGCCGAGTCGTAGATCGAGAACGACGAGGTGAAGCCGAGCAGCTTGGACTCGCGGCGCAGGATCCGCACGCAGGCGCTGTGGAAGGTGGAGACCCACATCGCCCGGGCGCGCGGGCCGACCAGCTGCTCGACGCGCTCGCGCATCTCGCCGGCGGCCTTGTTGGTGAAGGTGATGGCCAGGATCTCGCCCGGCTGCACCCCGCGCGCGCCCAGCAGGTAGGCGATCCGGTGGGTCAGGACGCGCGTCTTGCCGGAGCCGGCGCCGGCCACGATGAGCAGCGGCGAGCCCGCGTGCAGCACCGCCTCGCGCTGCGGGTCGTTCATGCCCTCCAGCAGCTGCGCCGGGTCCACCACCGTCCGGGCGGCGCCGTTGCGGTACCAGGCGTCCCGCTCGGCCTCGGCGGCGTGGTCGGTGTGGAAGAGGCCCTCCGGGATCGACTCCTCGTACGCCTCGTACGGGAGGTCGTCCTCGTACGGCGGCGGCTCCTCGTCGATGGGCGCGGGCTGCTGCTTCGACCCGGCGGCGGGGGCCTCGAAGCCGGGGAGCGGGAGGTCGTCAAAGAGGCTACTCATGGCACATCGAGTCTATGGCCCCGCACCGACAAGCCCGCCCGGCCCCGACGGACCGGGCGGGCGGGCACGGCGGACCGGGCGGGACCCGACGGACCGGGCCGGCTGAACCCGACGGACCGGGCCGGCTGGACCCGACGGACCGGCCGGCAGGCCCCGCCGGGCCCGTGGACCGGCTCAGACCAGGCGGCGGGCGGTGGCCCAGCGGGTCAGCTCGTGCCGGTTGCTCAGCTGGAGCTTGCGCAGCACCGCCGAGACGTGGCTCTCCACCGTCTTCACCGAGATGAACAGCTGCTTGGCGATCTCCTTGTACGCGTAGCCGCGGGCGATCAGCCGCAGCACCTCGCGCTCGCGCTGGGTCAGCCGGTCGAGGTCCTCGTCCACCGGCGGGGTGTCGGTGGCCGCGAAGGCGTCGAGCACGAAGCCGGCCAGCCGGGGCGAGAACACCGCGTCGCCGTCGGCGATCCGGAAGATCGCGTCCACCAGGTCGGTGCCGGTGATGGTCTTGGTGACGTAGCCCCGGGCGCCGCCGCGGATCACGCCGATCACGTCCTCCGCCGCGTCGGAGACGGAGAGCGCGAGGAACTTGACCCCGCCCGGCTCCCCCATCAGCCCGGCCGAGCGGCGCAGCACCTCGACGCCGCCGCCACCGGGCAGGTGGACGTCGAGCAGCACCACGTCCGGCCGGGTCTCGGCGACCACCCGGACCGCGGACTCGACGTCGTCGGCCTCGCCGACCACGTCGATGCCGGTCGCCTCGGTGCGCCCGATCTCGGCCCGGACCCCCGTCCGGAACATCCGGTGGTCGTCGACCAGCACGACCCGCGCGGTCCTGTCCGGCGCTGCCTCAGTCATTCGCTCTCTCCATCTCCAGCTCGACCTCGGTCCCGCCGTCCGGCGCGGGCCGCACCCGTGCGGTGCCGCCGTTGCGCTTCATCCGGCCGAGGATCGACTCCCGTACTCCCATCCGGTCCTCGGGCACCGAGTCGGGGTCGAAGCCGGGTCCGTGGTCGCGGACGAACACCATCACGGTCCTCCCCTCGACCTCGGCGTAGACCTGGACCGGTCCCCCGCCACCGTACTTGGCCGCGTTGACCGTCGCCTCCCTCGCGGCCTGCATCTGGGCCGCGATCCGCTCGTCCATCGGGCAGTCGCCGACGATGACCAGCTCGACCGGGACGCCGTGGCGGTCCTCGACCTCGGCGACCACCGCGCGCAGGCTCTCCGCCATGGTGTCCGGCGCGGCCTCGGCGGCGGCCTCCGGCCGGTACAGCCAGAGCCGCAGCTCGCGCTCCTGGGCCCGGGCGAGCCGCAGCACTTCCTTCGGGTCCTCGGCCCGACGCTGGATCAGGGTCAGTGTGTGCAGCACCGAGTCGTGGACGTGCGCGGCGATCTCGGCCCGCTCCTGGGCGCGGATGCGGGCGGTGCGCTCGGCGCCGAGGTCCTGCCACATCCGCAGCGCGTACGGGCCGACCAGCACCAGCACGCCGGCCAGCACCGCGAGCGCGGCCTCGATCACCGAGCCGATGGTGGAGCCACTGCCCTGCAGGGCGAGGAAGGCGATGGTGCCGACCACCACCAGCAGCACGCCGGCGCCGACCCGGGTGTAGGCGCCGCGGCGCTTCTCGCCCTCCTCCAGACCGAACCAGCGCTGCCAGCGCGAGTCGTCGGCCTGCCGCCAGACCAGCGCGACACCGACGCCGATGGCCAGCAGCGGCCAGGTGTACGGCCGGGCGGTCTGCACGCCGAGAGCGCTCAGCAGGGCGATCAGGCCGATCACCACCATGACCAGCGCGGCGAGCTGCCCGAGGCCGCCCTGGCGCGGCGCGGCCGCCCGGACCTGCGCGGGCTCGGCGCCCGGCACGGTGGCGGGCTCGCCCTGCAGGGCGTGCTGCAGCAGCTCCCGCAGCCGGCCGATCCGGCCGCGCCGGCCCTTGCTCAGCTCCGCGCCGGGCGCGCCGGAGGCCTGCCAGGAGCCGGCCGGGACGAAGGCCCCGTTGACGTACACCCAGTGCGCGCCGCCGCGCTGCGCGGGCTCGCCGATGCCGATCGGCACCACGAACCAGAACGCCGCGTACAGCAGGGCACCGATCCCCTGCGCGAAGAAGAGCAGGACGAAGGCGACCCGGACCCAGGCGACCGGGAGCCCCAGGTGCACCGCCAGACCGTGCGCGACCCCGCCGAGCATGCGGCCCTGCGGGCTGCGGTAGAGGCGCCGGTAGGGCGGCCGGCCCTCGCCGGGCACGGTCGGATCGCCGCCCGGCGACGGCGGGGCGTCGGGGACGAGCGGACGGGGGTCGGTACCGGGGGCTGCCACGCCACCGATCGTTCCACGCGGCCGGGTGCAGGCGCATCAGGGTCGGTCCCTACCCCCTCTCAGGGACAAGTCAGGGTACGGACAGGGCCGCGAACGGTTGGGCCGGCGTCCGGGAGCCACCAGGATGGTGGGCATGACCGAGGACCACCGCATCCAGGAGGCCGGGCCGAGCGCCCCGCCGGCGCCGGACCGCCGCCCGCTGAACCGGACCGAGCACCACCGCGTGGTCGCCGGCGTCTGCGGCGGCCTCGGCCGGCACCTGGACATCGACCCGGTGGTCTTCCGCGTCGTGACGGTGGTGCTCTGCCTCTCCGGCGGCCTCGGCCTCTTCCTGTACGGGCTGGCCTGGCTGGTCGTGCCGACCGAGCCGGTCCCGGACGGCAAGGGCGGCAGCCGGGCGGGCCGCACCGAGCTCCAGCGGGTGCTCACCGGCCGGGTGGACGGCCAGTCGGTCGGCGCGGTGCTGCTGACCGTGATCGGCACCGGCGTCTTCTTCTCCTCGATGGGCGACGGCGACCAGTTCTTCCCGCTGCTGCTGCTCGCCGCGCTGGTCTTCCTGGCCGTCCGCTACGACCCGGAGCGCCGCCGCGGCCGGGTGCGCGGGCGCCGGCGCGGACGGGAGCACCGGCACGGCCCGTACGACCGGCTCCTCCCCGAGGCGGAGGCGGAGGCGACGGTCCCGGGCACCCCCTGGACGCGCCCGGCCGAGGACGAGGCGATCCGCGAGCGGCACGCCCGGGAGCGGGCCGCCGGGACGGTGCCGGTCGACACCCCGCACGCCGGCCCGACCGGTTACCTCTGGGACCCGCGCCACCCCGAGCGCAACCCGTACGGCGAGGCGGCCGCGCCCCCGCCCGGGGGCGCGGCCCAGCCCTGGTGGCAGCGCACCGACCTGCCGCAGGGGGACCCGCTGCGCAAGAGCGGCCCGGCCGCCCCGCCCCGGCCGCCGGTCGTGGTGCACCGGCGCCGGCACGAGCACTCGCCGCTCTCCGTCATCGGGCTGCTGCTGGCGGCCGGGGCGGCCACCGCGGTCTGGTCGGCCTCCTCCCGGGGGCACAGCGTCACGGTGGTGAGCGCCGCGGGGCTGGCGACGGCGCTGCTGGTGATCGGGTTGACGCTGCTGGTCGGCGCGAAGTTCGGCCGGGCCCGCAAGCTGGTCGTGCCCGGGCTGCTGCTGACGCTGGCGCTCACCTTCGTCGGCCACTCGCCGACGTCGATGCAGAACGCGGCCGGCGAGCGCACCTGGACGGTCACCACGGCCACCGAGCTGGAGGAGCGTTACAGTCTCGGCGCCGGCGAGATGCGGCTCGACCTCGGCGGGCTGGACCCGGCGGGCGCCACCCTGGCGACCACCGTGGAGCTCGGCGCGGGACAGCTGACCGTGACCCTGCCCCGGGACGTGACGGTGAACCTGACGGCCCGGGTGCTGCTCGGCGACGTCAAGGCCCCGGGGGAGCCGGTCAGCCGGGAGAACGTCACGCGCGAGTACCAGTACCACCCGTTGAACGGTCAGACATCCAAGGGCACGCTCGACCTGAAACTGACGGTCGGGCTCGGCGACATCAAGGTGGTCCAGTCGTGAGGAAGCACCAGCTCGATCTCTTCTCGCTGATCGCGGGCGGGCTGTTCACCGTGATCGCGGTGCTGTACCTGGTGGCCGCGCTCAACCACCAGTCGGTGAACGGCCGGATCGTCCTCCCGGTGACCTTCATCGTGCTGGGCGTCGGGGGGCTGGTCGGCGCGGTCGCGGCGATGGCCCGGCGCGGCCGCCCGGACGAGCCGGAGCAGGACGACACGTTCTGAGCGAGCACGAGGAGCACGAGGAGGCGGAGGCGGGTCGCCGTACGGCGACCCGCCTCCGCCTCCGGGCGAGCAGCTCAGCTCTGCAGCGGCCCGAGGTTCAACTTGTCGCCGTCCTTGGTGACGCTGTACTTCGGCAGCGGCTTGGTGGCCGGGCCGTTCACCACCGCACCGGTGGCGGCGTCGAACCGGGAGCCGTGGCAGGGGCAGTACATCTGCCCGTTCTTCGGCGCGTCGACCGCGCAGCCGGAGTGCGTGCAGACCGAGGAGAAGCCGCAGTACTGGCCGGCCTTGGGCTGCACGATGTAGACCGCGTCGCCGGTGGCCGGGTCCTTGACCTGGGCCGAGCCGCCGACCGGGACGCTCGCGGCGGCGACCGAGGCGGGCGGGCCGGCCGGACCGGTGGGGGCCGGGGCGGCGGACTGCCTGGGCTCGGCGGCCTTTTCGTCCCGCCCGAAGGTGTTGGTCAGCGAGCCGGTGAGCAGCCCGGCGCCGCCGATCGCGACGGCCGCGATGCCGCCGTCCATCACCGCCCGCCGGCGGACGTGGTTCTCGGCCAGCCCGCGCTCTCGGTCCCGGGCGGCGCGCCCGGCCAGGTAGCCGTCCAGCGAGAGGTACGGGGTGCCCGCCAGCACCAGCGGGGTCCAGGCCATCAGGTAGGCGAGGTCGTTGCCGAGGTAGTACGGCGAGACGTTCCAGCTCACCGTCAGCCAGAGGCTCAGGTTGATCAGCGCGCCGCCGAGCGCCGCCACCCGGCCCCAGAGGCCGAGCAGGGTGCCGAGGCCGACCGCCAGCTCGCCGAAGGCGATGGCCAGCGCGAACAGGGTGGGCGCGTCCAGCGCGGGGCCGAGCAGGAAGGAGATCGGGCTGGTGCCCTTCACGGCCTGGGTCTGCGAGACGAAGGAGGCCGGGTCGCCCGCGCCGGCCAGGTAGTGCGCGTCCGAGAGCTTGTCCAGGGACGCGTAGACGAAGGTGACCCCGAGGAAGATCCGCAGCGGCAGCAGCGCGTACTTCGACGCCACCGCCTTCCGCAGGGCCGCTCGCTCGGCCCTGCCGCCCGCGTCCGCGACGGTCGCCCCGGCGCCGCTGGCCTCCGACATTCCTCACACCTTCCTTCGCGGCCCGCCAACGTCTGACAGGTCCGGTCCGCATTCTGCACGGTTGTGAGCGCTTTCGGTGGGAGGGCCCACCCGGTGGGCTCCCCGTCCACCGCGAACGGCCGCGCCGCCGCTCCCTTGTATACGGGAACGACGGCGCGGCCGTTCAATGCCGGTTCAGAACCGGTCGGGAGTGATCACTCCCACTCGATGGTGCCCGGCGGCTTGCTGGTGCAGTCCAGCACCACGCGGTTCACGTCACGGACCTCGTTGGTGATCCGGGTGGAGATCTTCGCCAGCACCTCGTACGGCAGGCGCGACCAGTCGGCCGTCATGGCGTCCTCGGAGGAGACCGGGCGCAGCACGATCGGGTGGCCGTAGGTGCGGCCGTCGCCCTGGACGCCGACGCTGCGGACGTCCGCCAGCAGGACGACCGGGCACTGCCAGATCTCGCGGTCCAGGCCGGCGGCGGTCAGCTCCTCGCGGGCGATCGCGTCGGCCTCGCGGAGCAGGTCCAGGCGCTCCTTGGTGACTTCGCCGACGATCCGGATGCCCAGGCCCGGGCCCGGGAACGGCTGGCGCTGGACGATCTCCTCCGGCAGGCCGAGCTCCTGGCCGACCATCCGGACCTCGTCCTTGAACAGCTTGCGCAGCGGCTCGACCAGCTGGAACTGCAGGTCCTCGGGCAGGCCGCCGACGTTGTGGTGGGACTTGATGTTGGCGGTGCCGGTGCCGCCGCCGGACTCCACCACGTCCGGGTACAGGGTGCCCTGGACCAGGAACTCGACCGACTCGCCGTGCTCGCCGGCCTCGGCCACGATCTCGGCCTGCGCCTGCTCGAAGACCCGGATGAACTCCCGGCCGATGATCTTGCGCTTCTCCTCCGGGTCGCTGACGCCCTTCAGCGCGTCCAGGAAGCGCTCCTGCGCGTCGACGACCTTCAGCTGGACGCCGGTGGCGGCGACGAAGTCCTTCTCGACCTGCTCGGTCTCGCCCTTGCGCATCAGGCCGTGGTCGACGTAGACGCAGGTGAGCTTGTCCCCGATGGCCTTGTTGACCAGGGCGGCGGCGACCGCCGAGTCCACACCGCCGGAGAGGCCGCAGATGGCGCGCTTGTCGCCGACCTGGGCGCGGATCAGCGCGACCTGCTCGTCGACCACGTTGCCGGTGGTCCAGGTCGGCGCGATGCCGGCGCCGCGGTAGAGGAAGTGCTCCAGGATCTGCTGACCGTGGTCGGAGTGCAGCACCTCGGGGTGGTACTGGACGCCGTAGAGGCGGGCCTCGTCGTTCTCGAAGGCCGCGACCGGCACCAGGTCGGTGGAGGCGGTGACGGTGAAGCCCTCCGGGGCGGCGGAGCAGGCGTCGCCGTGCGACATCCACACCGAGTGCTGCGCCGGGACGCCCTCGAACAGGGTGGAGCCGGTGCGGGAGACGGCCAGCGGGGTGCGGCCGTACTCGCGGGCGCCGGTGTTGTCGACGGTGCCGCCGAGCGTGATGGCCATCAGCTGGAAGCCGTAGCACATGCCGAAGACCGGGACGCCGGCCTCGAAGATCGCGCGGTCGAGCCGCGGCGCGCCCTCCTCGTACACCGAGGACGGGCCGCCGGAGAGGATGATCGCCTTCGGGTTCCTGGCGAGCATCTCGGCGACCGGCATGCTGCTCGGCACGATCTCGCTGTAGACCCGGGCCTCACGCACCCGTCGGGCGATGAGCTGGGCGTACTGGGCACCGAAGTCGACGACCAGGACGGTGTCGGTCTCGGGTGCGGTCTGGTCGGGAATAGCAGAGGACACGGACGGCCTTCCGGCAGCGGTATCTAGCGTGTCGCACGCTTGGCGCCCCCGGCTGGGGCGGCGGCGACGGGCGGGGGTCTCACCCCGAGTCTACCGGGCTGGCCGGTTTCACTCGTCTGCACGTCCAGGAGACCGTGACCGCGCGGGCCACCGGTTCGTTGCTCCAGACGACCGTGCCACCGCGCCGCGCCCGCCAGGCGCGCCGCCTCCGCCCCGGCCGGGGCACCGCCGCACGGGCTTGCAGGACCACGCGTGGAGCTCATCCCAGTCCACCGGCGCACGTGGTGCCCCCGCCGTCCCGGCCTCGCCGGGAGAGGGGCGCCGTGGGACCGTGCGCGGGTGCAGCGGCCGGCCAGCAGGGGACAGCGACCCCGGCCGCGACTGGACAAGGAGGTGGGGCGGTCGGCTCCCGGGGACGCCCGGGGGCCGGCCGCCGCACCCCGGCGCGACCCGGGCGCACATCGTTCACCGTCCCGCGCCGCTACGCGCGTCCTCGTGCGCTCCGGCGCCACCACTACGCACCGTGATCATCCAACCCATCCTGCCCGGATGTCGCAGAGTGCCTCCGCGCGCCTGCAGCCGGGCCGGATCGGAACGGCCGGGCCGAAAATGGACTGTGCCGAATCGTGCCGAATCGGTTGCAGACCAAGCCCTTCGTCCCTCACGATGCTGCGTGGAAGAGGTTCTCCCGGTGGCCGAAGGCCTCCTGCGGAGTACCGGCCCCGTGCCGCCGAGACCCGCGGCGGCAACGATCATCGCCTCACGCTCCGTGAGCGAAGGCCCGGCGCAGGCCTCACGCCGGCCCCGCACCGCGAGCGTGCGCGCCCCGCGCGACCGGCCCACCCGCGCCGGAACGCGACGGCGCGACCCGAAGCCGACCGACCCGACGGCGCTCCTCCCCCGGCGCCGTCACCCCAGCACCGGTGCAGCCCTGACGCCGTGTGCTGAACGACAAAGGGCCCCGTTCCCCCGCGGGGCCCTTTGCCCTGTCCGCGTGCGGCTCCGCCCGTGTGCACCGGCCGGCGCCGCCCGTCCGCCCTGTCCGCCGGCCGCGCCCCGACCTCCTCTGCGCCCCGGGCGCGCTCGGGTCGTGGGCGCCGGGCGCGGGACGGCCCCCGCGGCCCGGCGCGCGGCGCGGGCGCGGCCCACCCGCTACGGGTGCTTGCGCCAGACGCTCGGGTCCGACGGGGGGTCGCCCGGGTCCGCCGGGGGTGCGGCGGGCGGCGTGGGGGCGCCGTGGGAGCCGACCACCTCGCTCACCCCCAGGCCCGGCGCGAACGGCTCCGTCGCGGGCGCGGGCGCGGTTCCGGGCGCGGAGTGCGGTGCGGCCCCGGGCGCGGAGTGCGGTGCGGCCCCGGGCGTGAGGTCGGCGGCGTCCAGCGGTCCGCTCTGCGGGGGCACCGCGGCGAGCGGGCCGGCGGGTGCGCCGCCGCGGACCGCCGTCAGCAGCGGCGGCAGCGCGAGCGCGCCGACCGCCGCCCAGACCGCATTCGCCGCCAGCACGGTGCCGAACACCAGGCCGGCCGAGTACTCGTGGCCGAGGTCCCGGCTACGGCCGGAGTACGTCGAGGTGGCGCCGGAGCTGACCAGCGCCCCGGCCACCGTCATCAGCAGCGTCAGCCCCGCCGCATGGATCGCCGCCAGCCGGAGCCGGTCCGCCGCGTCGAGCTGCCGCCGGTACGCCGTCCAGCCGAGGTAGGCCGCGGCGGCCAGGGCGAGCAGGCCGGTCCACCGCCAGTCGGCGCTCTCCCCGTGCAGGTCGAAGAAGGAGAGGTCGGCGCCGTCCGCGCGGCCGTCCGCCTCCCAGGGCCCGGTGGAACCGCCGCGGCCGTCGTCGCTGCCGCCCCGGAGGGTCGCGCCCGAGCCGATGCCGAGCAGCAGCAGACCGGCGTTCGGCAGGAAGGCCACCGAGACGCCGGTCTGCCAGCCCTCGCCCTGGACCGCGATCAGCACGAAGGCGGCGAGCGCGGACAGGCCGACGGTGAACGCCAGCGCCCGGCCCGCGCTGAGGCCGGCCACCGCCCAGCCGCGCACCGCCCGGTTGCGCCAGGCCGCCCAGCGCAGCGCGTCGGTGCCGTGGACGGCGAAGGCGAGCAGCCCGGCGAGCAGCGCGGTCCAGCCGGCCGCCTGCAGCCAGCCGGCGTCCGTGGTGTAGGTGGCCCGGCCGAACAGGCCGCTGTAGTCGAAGTCGCCGGGGCGGTCGCTGCCGCGCGACCCGCCGGGGTGCCACCGGGCGCCGGCGACGAGGCCCAGCAGCACCGTCACGCCGCCCGCGACCAGCGCGGTGCGCAGCGCCTCGGCGGCGGCCTGCCGCCGGGTCTGCTGCTCGCCGGTCCGCGCCTGCCGGGTGCGCGCACCCGCACGCAGGCCCAGCCAGAGTGCGAACAGCCAGGCCGCGGTGACGGTCATCGGCACCAGCCGCACCGTGGTCTCGCTGGCGCCCGCACCGCGCAGCGTGCCGAGGTCGACGCCGAACCGGAACGGGGCGCCGAGCGCGGCCAGGGCCATGGCCAGCGCGGAGCCGAAACGGTCGTCGAACCCGGGCGCCTCGAAGTAGAAGGAGTACCCGTAGTCGTCCGGGATCGCGGCGATCAGGGCGGCGAGCAGGAGCACCGCGGTCGGCGCGATCAGCGCGCGCAGCGCCGGGCGCCAGTCCTCTCCGGTGAGCCAGCGCAGGGCGGCCGGCTGCCCCGCGGCCGGGTCGTACGGCCGGCCCGCACCCCAGCTGCCCACGGCAGGGGGTACGGCGGGCGGCGGGTACCCGGGCGCGGCGGCCCGGACCGGCGGAGCCGGCGGTACGGCCGGCACCCCTGCCGGCGCCGCGACCGGGGGCGGCGGCACCGCCGGGACCGCGGGTGGGGCGGGCGGCGGGGGCGGCGCGAGCGGCCGTCCGCACGAGGCGCAGCCGAGCGCCCCCTCCCCCGAAGCCGCACCGCACGCTGCGCAGATGGCCATGAACCGCGTTCCCCCCGGTCGAACGAGCCCCTGGTCCCCCCAGGGAGCCCGTTTATCCCACCGTGCCCGGAGGGATGTCAACCGGCGCCGGCGCACCGCCGGCCTCTGCTGACACCTCCTCAGGCCTCTTTCTGCTCGCCCCTCTTCGGCACCTTGGGGACGGCCAGCAGCGGCAGCCGCAGCGCGCCGAAGGCGTCCGCCGGCACCGCCGGGCGCACCGGCGCGACCGGCTCGACCCGCCGGTAGGCGTCGCCCGGGGCGGGGCGGAGGTCCTGCTCGCCCTTGTTGGGCCACATCGACATGGCGCGCTCGGCCTGGGCGGTGATCGTCAGCGAGGGGTTGACCCCGAGGTTGGCGGAGACGGCCGCGCCGTCCACCACGCTGATGCCGGGGTGGCCGTAGAGGCGGTGGTACGGGTCGACCACGCCGGTCTCGGCGGAGTCGCCGATCGGGCAGCCGCCGAGGAAGTGCGCGGTCATCGGGATGTCGAAGATCTCCCCGACGGTGCTGCCCGCGAAGCCGTTGATCTCCTCGGCCAGCGCCCGGGCGCCCTCCTCGGCCGCCGGGATCCAGGTCGGGTTCGGCGCGCCGTGGCCCTGGGTGGAGGTCAGCTGGCCCTTGCCGAGGCCGCTCTTCTTGAGCGAGACGGTGATCGAGTTGTCCAGCGTCTGCATCACCAGGCCGATGATCGTCCGCTCCGACCAGCGGCGCTGGTTCATCGAGCGGGCGAAGGTGATCGGGTGCCGGACGGAGTTGCCGAGGTAGCGAAGCCAGCGCGGCCCCTTGCCGGCGCCCCTGACCTGCGCGATCGAGAGCGCGCCCATCGCGTTGGACCCCTTGCCGTAGCGCACCGGCTCGATGTGGGTGTTCTCGTTCGGGTGGATCGAGGAGGTGATCGCGACGCCCTTGGTGAAGTCCGCCCGGCTGCCGTACCGCCGGTCGGTGGTCTGGGCTCCGACCAGCGCCTCCGAGTTGGTCCGGGTCAGCTCGCCGAGCCGGGCCGAGAGCCGGGGCAGGTGGCCGGCGTCGCGCATCCGGTGCAGCAGCGACTGGGTGCCGTACGTGCCGGCCGCGACCACCACCCGGGCGGCGGTGATGGTGCGCGCGCCCGCCTTGACCCGGTCGGTGGTCGAGCGGGCGTCGGTGCGTCGCACGTCCACGGCGAAGCCCTCGTTCCCGTGGGCGTCGCGGTACTCGCGGATCCGGGCCACCGTGGTCAGCGGGTGGATCTCGGCGCCGCCGCGCTCGGCCAGGTGGAGGTAGTTCTCGGTGAGCATGTTCTTGGCGCCGTGCCGGCAGCCGGTCATGCACTCGCCGCACTCCACGCAGGCCTTTCGGGCGGGGCCGGCGCCGCCGAAGTACGGGTCCGCGACCTCGTCGCCGGGGGCCGCCTCGGCCCGGCCGTCGGCGTCCTTGCCGTCGCCGAAGAACACCCCGACCGGCGCCATGTGGAAGGTGTCGCCGACGCCCATCTTCTCGGCGGCCGCCTTCAGGTGGACGTCGGACGGGGTGACGGTCGGGTTGAGCCGGACGCCGAGCATCCGCTGCGCCTGGTCGTAGAACGGCGCCAGCTCCTCCTGCCAGTCGGTGATGTGCCGCCACTGGCGGTCCTCGAAGAAGGCCTTCGGCGGCACGTACAGGGTGTTGGCGTAGTTCAGCGAGCCGCCGCCGACCCCGGCGCCGGCCAGGATCAGCACGTTGGCCAGCAGGTGGATCCGCTGGATGCCGTACAGGCCGAGCTTCGGCGCCCAGAGGTACTTCGCGAGGTCCCAGGAGTTCCGGGGCAGTTCGTCGCGCTCGAAGCGCCGCCCGGCCTCCAGGACGGCGACCCGGTAGCCCTTCTCGGTCAACCGCAGCGCGGAGACCGAACCACCGAAGCCGGAGCCGACCACGACCACGTCGTAGTCGAACTCCGCCTCATCGCGGGACCCCACCATGTGCCTTGCTCCTTAGGAAACGAAACGCGACGACGAAACGCGAACGGACGCGCCCGGCTCGGGACGGCCGCGCCGACCGGGCGCACCGCCCCTGACGGGAACGGCCCTGACGGGAACGGCCCGGACCGGCCTACTTGAACCGCAGCGCCTTCAACACGCGCAGCCCGCCGGTGAGCACCGCGGCGAACTGCCGGTCGTCCAGGCCGAAGGCGGGCGCGATCGGCATCAGCCGCTGGCTGGCGACGGTCTGCGCCTCGGTGTACCGCAGGATGCCCTCGGCCCCGTGCCGCCGGCCGAGCCCGGACTCGCCCATGCCGCCCATCGGCGACGAGACCGAGCCGTACGCCGCCGCGTAGCCCTCGTTGACGTTGACCGTGCCGGTGCGCAGCCGGGCCGCCAGCTTCCGGCCGCGCCGCAGGTCCCTCGTCCAGACGCTGGAGTTGAGGCCGTACGGGGTGGAGTTGGCGGCGGTGACCGCCTCGTCCTCGGTGTCGAAGCGGTAGACCGCGACCACCGGGCCGAAGGTCTCCTCGGCGCAGACGGCCATGTCCGCGGTGACGCCGTCCAGGATGGTCGGCTCGTGGAAGAACGGGCCGAGGTCCGGCCGGGCCCGCCCGCCGGCCACCACGGTGGCGCCGGCCTTGACCGCGTCCTCCACGTGCCGGACGGTGGCGTCCAGCTGCCGGACCGAGACGAGCGAGCCCATGTCCGCGCCGTACGCGAGGCCGCCGCCGAGGCGCAGCGCGCGGGTGCGCGCGGCGAACCTCGCCAGGAACTCGTCCGCCACCGAGCGGTGCACCAGCAGCCGCTCGATCGAGATGCAGAGCTGGCCGGCCGAGGAGAAGCAGGCGCGGACGGCGCCCTCGGCGGCCCGGTCGAGGTCGGCGTCGGCCAGCACCAGCATGGCGTTCTTGCCACCGAGTTCGAGCGAGGCGCCGACCAGCCGGGCGGCGGCGCGCTGGGCCACCTCGCGGCCGGTGCGGGTCGAGCCGGTGAAGGAGACGTAGTCGGCGTGCTCGACCACGGCCGGACCGATCACCGGGCCGTCGCCGATCACGACCTGCCAGAGGTCGGCCGGCAGTCCGGCCTCGATCAACAGCTCGCGGGCCCAGAGCGCGGTCAGGGCGGTCTGCGTGTCCGGCTTGTTGACCACCGCGTTGCCGGCCGCGAAGGCGGGCAGCGCGTCGCCGATGGAGAGCTCCAGCGGGTAGTTCCACGGCGAGATGTGCCCGATCACGCCCTTCGGCCGGCGGGCCTCGATCGCCTGGGTGAGCACCGGCAGCGCGCCGCCGTGCCGCTTGTCCCGCAGGTAGGAGTGGGCGGCGCGGCCGTAGTGGCGGGCGGCCATGGCGACGGCCAACACCTCCTCGAAGGCGTGCAGCCGGGCCTTGCCGGTCTCGGCCTGGATCAGGTCCAGCACCTCGTCCTGCCGCTTGAGCAGCAGGTCGTGGAAGCGCAGCAGGACGGCGGCGCGGCGGCGCACGGGCAGCGCGGCCCAGGCCGGCTGGGCGCGGCGGGCCAGCTGGAAGGCGACCTCGACGTCGGCCGGGGTGGACTGCGGCAGGCCGGCCAGGAGCTCGCCGGTCAGCGGGGCGACGGTCTCCACCAGGGCCGGCTCGCCGGCCGCGGTGATGCCGGCGGCGAGGCGGCTGACCAGCGACGGCGGAACGGCCGCGGCGACGGTGCGGCCGCCGCCGGGGGCGGCGGGGTTGCGGTCCGCGGCGGGGTTGCGGTCCGCGGCGCCGGGCTGCTCGATGGCCGTGGCATCTGCTGTGAGGTCCGTCATACGGCGCAGCCTAGGCGGTCGGCGGCCCGTTCGGTACCCGTCGGTAACAAGTATCTGCCCCGATCGGGCCAGAGCGGTCGCCCGTGGTCAGCGGGTCGGCGTGAAGTAGTGCAGCACCGTGTTGAAGCGCTGCTCGGCCTCGTCCCACTCGGTGCTGCGCTCCGGGCTGGAGGAGTAGATCGCGTAGCTGGTGCCGTCGTCGTCGATGAACTCCGCCTCGATCGCCCGCCGGCGCCCGCCTTCCTTGGCCGCGTAGCTGAACTCCCAGACGGCCGCGTCGTGCCCGTTGACCGCGACGCCGGTCAGCTTGTGCTGGCGGTACTCCTTCAGCTTGGAGACGGTGGTCTCCATCTGCCGCAGGTGCTCCAGCGGCTTGACGGACTGGCCGACGGTGACGGCGAACTGCAGGTAGTGGGTCCGGTTGTCCGGGCTGTAGAAGATCTGGTTGGCGGTGTCCGTGCTGCGCTGCCAGGCCGGCTTGGCCACCGGCAGCGGGAAGCGGAAGCCGGCCGGGTCGTCCACCCACTGGAAGCCGGTGGGCGGCGGGTCGACGGTGCCGGAGGGCTGCGGCTCGCCCGAGGCGGTCGGAACCGGGTCCACGGCCGGGGGGCCATCGTGCCGGGTGGCCAGGAAGGTCGCGCCGGCGGCCACGACGGCAACCGCCAGCGCGGCAGCGGCGGGCCGAAGCACGTTGCGGCGCTTGGCCGGACCGCGCGCGGGCGCGACGGGGTGCACCACCGGCGCGATCGGTGAGGTGTACGCCGCAGCCGCCTCGGGGGGCGCGCCCGCCACCCCGGCGGTACCGAGCGTCCCCGGCACGGCGGCGCCCGCGCCGGGCGCTCCACCGCCGACCAGGGGCACCGAACCCGGGTCGGCCACGGTCCCCGGCACCTCCGGCCGCGCCGCGGTCGGCGCCTCCGACTCGGCGGCCGGGGCGGGCTGCTCCGCATCCTCGGTCCGGTCGACCACCGGTACCGACTGGGTCGGCGTCTTCACCGGAGCGACCGGCTTGAAGCCCATGGTGTGCCCGGCCTTCACCTCGGCCAGCATCCGGGCCGCCTCGTCGGCGGTCGGCCGGTCGGCCGGGTCCTTGGCCATCAGCGCCGCCAGCACCGGGCCCAGCGCCCCGGCCCGGCGCGGCTCCGGCAGCGGGTCGCCGACGACGGCGGCGAGCGTGGTCAGCGGCGAGGTCCGGCGGAACGGCGACTCGCCCTCCACCGCGGCGTACAGCGTCGCGCCGAGGCCCCAGAGGTCCGAGGCCGGGCCCGGCCGCTCGCCCTGGGCCCGCTCCGGCGCCAGGTAGTCCGGCGATCCGACCAGGTCGCCCGGCCGGGTCAGCTCGGTCGAGCCCTCGTACGTCGCGATGCCGAAGTCCAGCAGCACCACCCGCCCGGTGCCGCGCTCCAGCAGGACGTTGGCCGGCTTCACGTCCCGGTGCAGCACGCCCAGCTGGTGGCCCCGGTGCAGGGCCGCCAGCACCTGGCTGCCGACCTCGGCGGCGGCGCGCGGCTGCAGGGTGCCGTCCTGGCTGATCACATCGGCCAGCGAGCGGCCGTCGACCAGCTCCATGACGATCCACGGCCGGCCGTCGTGCTCCAGCACGTCGTGCACGGTGATCACGCCGGGGTGCTTGATCCGGGCGGCCGCGCTGGCCTCCCGCTTCATCCGCGCGTGCAGGATCTGGAGCTCCTCCTCGGGGAGGTGGCTGACGGTGAGCTCCTTGACCGCGACCTCGCGGTCCAGCATCCGGTCCCAGGCCCGCCAGACCGTGCCCATCCCGCCGCGGCCCAGCCGGTCGCCCAGCTCGTACCGCCCGGCCAGCAGCCGCTCCGCCTCGGCCGCGTCCGGCCGGTCCTGCACGCCCATCGGCGACCGCTCCCCCTCATCCACCTGCCGTCACCGCGACGGAGGGCCTGGTGCAGACCACAGTTCGAACAAATCCCACGCACACATTAGGCGGCCCGCCCCCGACCCGGTAATCTCCCCCGGCGCCCGGGCCGGCCGCAGGCGCCCGGCGGGCACCGTCAGCCTGCGAACATCACCACGGCGGCCACACCGAGCACCAGCAGCAGGAAGACCCCGCCGACCAGGACGGGGCCCAGCAGCGCGGGCGGGATCCGCGGCGGCCGCACCGGCGCCGGCCCGGCGGCGGCCGCCACCGCCTCCCGGTCCGCGCCGCCCCGCCCGCGCCGACGCGGGCTCAGCGGCACCAGCGGGGCCTCCGGTCGCACCGCGAGCACCCCGGCCGGCCGCTCGCCGTCGACCGGCTCGGGCACACCCACCAGCAGCGCCGCCAGCTCCCTGCGGACGGCCGCCGCACCCGGTCGCAGCGCCGGGTCCGGCTGCAGCAGCCGCTCCGCCAGCGGCGCCAGCGGCCCGCACGCCGCCGCGGGCTCCCGCCGGCCGTCCCGCACCGCCGTCACCAGCTCCGGCACACCCGGCTCGGGGAAGGGCGAACGGCCGGTCACCAGCCGCTGCAGCAGTACGCCGAGCGCCCAGCAGTCACCGGCAGCGCCGCCGTCCAGCGGCCAGCGCTCGGCGACCGGCCCGACCAGGGCGGCCCGCACGTCGTAGCGGCGGCGCCCACCCGGTCCGCCCAGCTCCTCGGCCAGTGCCTCCTCGGCCACCCCGGAGAGCAGTCCGCCGAGCATCGCCGCGCCGTCCTCGCAGACCAGCACCGAATCGACGGTCAGATTGCCGTGCGCGAGCCCGGCCTCGTGCAGCGCCCTCAGCGCGCCCGCCAGATCGGCCGTGATCTCGGCCACCCGGTACGGCGGGAGCGGCCCCGGAGCCACCAGCTCGGCGAGCGCCACGCCGACCGGCGCCTCCTCGACCGTCCACAGCACGTCACCGTCGACGAACGCCCCGGCCCCCTGCAGCAGTCGGGGGTGCACCGGCGCCGCGGACCCGGCGGCCGCCACCTTCCGCACCAGCCGCTCGCCCTGCTCGGGCATCGGCTCGTCCGGCTCGTGACCCCCCGTCAGCACCGGCGGCAGCTCCAGGCCGCGCAGCCGGACGGTGTCGCCGGTCCGCTCGTCCACGGCGGACGCGCGCAGCGCCTCCGGACGGTCCGTCAGCAGATAGCGCCCTGCCAGTATCCGACCCGGGCCCGCTCGCATGCGTGTTCCTCTCGCTCGCGCCCCAGCCTAGTTGGCACCACCGCATTAGGCTCGGTCCCATGGACTGGACCGATCTCATCGACACGGCCTTCGACGTGGCCGGCAACAGCAGCAGTAGCACGCGGGCCGAAGCTCTGCGAACCGTCGAGGCGAGCGTCGCGCCCGACGAGAAGCCGGTCGCGTCGACGGCCGGGCGCCATCCCGACCACTTCCGCAAGGGGGTGCTGGTCCTCACGACCCACCGGCTGCTCTTCCTCAAGGACGGCAAACCGCCCGTCCCGGTTCCGCTTTCCGCGGTCACCGACGCGACCGTGACGAAGAGCCGGATCAACGGCGAGGTGCTGCTGGTGATCGCGCTCACCGGCTCGCACCGGTTCGAGGACGTGGTCAAGGCCGAGGTCTTCGCCGAGCAGGTCCGGGCCGCCGCCCGGCTGGCCCGGGAGGCGGCGCAGAGGTCCCAGGCCGCCGCCCCGGCCGCGGCGCCCTCGTCCGGCGCCGACCTGCTGGACCAGTTGGAGCGCCTCGCCGCCCTGCACGGCGCCGGGGCGCTCACCGACGAGGAGTTCAGCCGCGCCAAGCAGCGCCTGATCGGCTGACCGCCCGGCGCGGGCCCCGGTCCGGCCGGCTGGACCTCCTAGGGCGCGGGCTGGAAGGTGCCGAACACGACGTCCCGGACGCTCGCCTGCGCACCCCAGTCCGCGTCGGGCACGATCCAGTAGATCGAGTAGCCGTACTTGGCGGGCGTGCCGGTGACGAAGCCCCGGTTGAGCGAGTGCATCTTGGGCGTGCCGTTGGTCCACTCCCAGTCCGCCGCGTTGGTCCACTGCCGGTAGGTGATCGCCGCCAGGTTCAGCCGCTGGTAGTTGCTCACCTGACCGCGCACCGAGGGCTCGGACTCCTGCCAGTCGGCGACGGCGCTCGGGCCGGGCGTGTTGGTCCACTCGATCCGCAGCTGGCTGCCGTTGGCGCCCTTGAAGATGCGGCGGTTGGAGTCCGATCCGGCGGGCTGCAGCCAGTCGGGCAGCGCCACCGAGAAGCCGGACGGGTCCTTGTACTCGTGGAAACCGGCGGGCACCGCCGGGCCGGCCGGGGTCGGCGCCGCCGCGGAGGACGGGGCCGCCGGGCTGCCGGCCGCGGGGCCGGGGGCCGTGGCGGACGGGGTGGCACCGCCGGGCGCGGCAGCGGTCTGCGCGGGGGACGCCGGGGGCGCCGCGCCGGTGGGCGCGGCCGGCGGGGTGGTCCCCGCGGGCGTGCTCGCCGCCGGGGTGCCCGCAGCCGGGGCCGAGGACTCCTGCGCCGCCGGCGAGGTACCGGTGGCGCTCGCGCCGGTGGTGGCCGCCGCCGCGGAACTCTGGCCGGCGCCCTTGGGCGACCGCTGCTCGGAGCCGCCGAAGGCCTGCACCACCGCGACCACGCCGGCGATCAGCAGCAGCACCACGACCGCGGTGGCCACGGCCAGCCGCCGCCGGCCGGTGCGCGGGTCGGCGCCGGCCGCCTGGGTCGCGCCCAGGGTCCACTCGCTGGTCACCGGCCGGATCGGCTCGGCCGGCGGAGTGGCGGCGCGCTCGGCGGCGTCACCGGCGCCACGCGGTTCCACGGCCTCCGCACCGCCCTCGGCGGCCTCGGCCGCCGGCTGCTCCCCGTCCTTGGCCCGGCTGCCGACCCGGACGGTGCCGAGCAGCCCACCGACCGGCGGTCTGCCGGCCGGCTTCGTCGGCTTCGCCGGGCTCTCTTGCCCACCCGCCGGCTTCGCGACGTCGGCGGCGGCTCCGGTGCCGACCGCCTTCACCGGCATCGCGTGCTCGGTGGTCGACTCCGCCCGTGCGGTGGCCTCGGCGACCACCCGCTTGAGCATCGAGCGGGTCTGCGAGGCGTCCAGCCGCTCGGCCGGGTCCTTGGCCAGCAGGCCCTCGATCACCGGCCGCAGCGGCCCGGCGTTCAGCGGCGTGCTGAGCTCCTCGGTCATCACCGCCGTCAGGGTGGCCAACGCCGAGCCCCGGTCGTACGGCGGCCGCCCCTCGACCATCGCGTACAGCGTGCCGCCCAGCGACCAGAGGTCGGCCGGCGGGCCGGGCTTCTGCCCGCGGGCCCGCTCCGGGGATATGTACGAGGGGGCCCCGACCAGCATGCCGGTGGAGGTCACCGAGGCGTCCCCCTCCACGCTGGCGATGCCGAAGTCGGTGAGCACCACCCGGCCGTCCTCACCGATCAGCACGTTGGACGGCTTCACGTCGCGGTGCAGGATGCCCAGCGCGTGGGCCGCGACGAGCACGCCCAGCACGTCCAGCGCGATCTCGGCCGCCCGGGCGGGCCCCAGCGGCCCGTCCTCCTTGATCACGTCGGCCAGCGAGCGGGACTCGACCAGCTCCATCACGATCCAGGGCCGGTCGTCCTCCTCGACCACGTCGAAGACGGTGACCGCCGAGTTGTGCCGGATCCGGGCCGTCGCCTTGGCCTCGCGCAGCGTACGGACGATCAGCCGGTGCTTCTCGTCCTCCTCGACGCTGCCGTTCATCCGCAGTTCCTTGACCGCGACGATCCGGCCGAGCATCTCGTCCTCGGCGCGCCAGACGGTGCCCATGCCGCCGCGCCCGAGCACGGCGTTCAGCCGGTATCGGCCGGCCAGGAGCCGGCCGGTGGAACCCTGCGCCTGGGTCATTCGGAACGTTCCCCCATGTGGTGCTGGCCGGTCGTGACGACGCATCGGCCCGACGCCGGGCCCGAACGCCAAGCCTCCATCATCCCCTGTCCCGCGGGGTCACGACCACCCGCCCCCCGGCCACCCTGGCTCCGCACCCGGCGCGAACCGGCGCTCCGTGCCCGATCTGTGATCGAAAACGCTGTTCGAGCACGCCGGGGCGCTGCTACCGTTCGGCAGCTCACAGTCTTTCCGGGGGGATTCGACGCCCATGACCGCACCCGCAGAAGGCGCTGACGGCCAGTCGGGACGGCCGCGGACGGCCCAGCACTACTCGGTGGCACCGGCACAGGCCGCCCCCGAGGGCTACGTCGCCCCGGGCATGCCCGGCACCCCCGCGGCCGACTACCGGCCCGACCCCGCCGCCGGGCGGGCACGCCCCCGCCGGACCGGGGCGGCCGTCGCGGTCGCCGTCACCGCGATGCTGGCCGGTGCGGCCGCGTACGGCACCGCCCCGGCCCGGGTCGAGAGCACCATCGGCTGGCTGGCCATCGCCCTGGCCGCCGCCGTCGCCTGGCCGCTCGGCCGCCTCGGCGGCCGCAACCGCCTGCTACCCCCGCTCGGCGCCCTGCTGGCGGCCGGTTCGCTCTTCCTCGGCCAGTTGCTCGGCCAGACGCTGCGCCTGCACGACGTGTCCGGAACGCCCTACGGCGAGCTGCTGCGCGGCGCCCTGACGACCTGGCGGGCCGAGCGCCACCCGCTGGACCTCGCCTTCTACGGGATCGCCCTGGTCGGCGGATTCCTGCTCACCCGCCGCACGGCCGACCCCGGCTGACGGCAGGGCCCCCGCCGGATCGCGTCCGGCGGGGGCCCTGCTGCGGTCGTCGGGCTCAGCGGTGGTTGAGCGCCGGGTTGACCGTCACCTCGACGCGCTGGAACTCCTTGAGCTCCGTGTAGCCCGTGGTGGCCATCGCCCGGCGCAGCGCGCCGAACAGGTTCATGGTGCCGTCGGGGGTGTGCGACGGGCCGGTGAGGATCTCCTCGGTGCTGCCGACGGTGCCGAGGTCCACCCGCTTGCCGCGCGGCAGCTCCTCGTGCACGGCCTCCATGCCCCAGTGGAAGCCCTTGCCGGGCGCGTCGGTGGCGCGGGCCAGCGCGGCACCGATCATCACCGCGTCGGCGCCGCAGGCGACGGCCTTGGGGATGTCGCCGCTGTAGCCGACGCCGCCGTCCGCGATCACGTGCACGTAGCGGCCGCCGGACTCGTCCATGTAGTCGCGGCGGGGGGCCGCCACGTCGGCGACGGCGGTGGCCATCGGCACCTGGATGCCGAGGACGTTGCGGGTGGTGTGGGCGGCACCGCCGCCGAAGCCGACCAGCACGCCGGCCGCACCGGTGCGCATCAGGTGCAGGGCGGCGGTGTAGGTGGCGCAGCCGCCGACGATGACCGGGACGTCCAGCTCGTAGATGAACTGCTTGAGGTTGAGCGGCTCGGCGGCGCCGGAGACGTGCTCGGCCGAGACGGTGGTGCCGCGGATGACGAAGACGTCGACGCCGGCGTCCACGACGGCCTTGGAGAACTCGGCGGTGCGCTGCGGCGAGAGAGCGGCGGCGGTGACCACGCCGGAGTCGCGGACCTCCTGGATCCGCTGCTTGATCAGCTCGGCCTGGATCGGCGCGGAGTAGATCTCCTGCAGGCGGCGGGTGGCGGCGGCCTCGTCCGGGATCGAGGCGATCTCGTCCAGGAGCGGCTGCGGGTCCTCGTAGCGGGTCCAGAGGCCTTCCAGGTTGAGCACGCCGAGGCCGCCGAGGCGGCCGATCGCGATGGCCTGCTGCGGGGAGACCACGCTGTCCATCGGGGCGGCCAGGAACGGCAGCTCGAAGCGGTAGGCGTCGATCTGCCAGGCGATCGAGACCTCCTTCGGGTCACGCGTACGGCGGCTGGGGACGACGGCGATGTCGTCGAAGGAGTACGCCCGGCGGCCGCGCTTGCCTCGCCCGATCTCGATCTCAGTCACTTCGAGCCCTTCTGGTTTGTTGCTCATGCCCGCCGGGTCACCCCGGCCGCCCCCAGTATCCCGCACCGGCTGTTAGTCGCGCGCTCGCCTCCGGGGCGCTCCGACCCGGTGCCGACGGTCGTTGCTCCAAGGCCCCTCGTCCCTCACGTCCTCCTCGCGCCTCCCTCTCGACACCGGCACACCCCTCCGGCTCGGCGCGGGGGTCGCGCGCTCGCCTCCGGGGCGCTCCGACCCGGTGCCGACGGTCGTTGCTCCAAGGCCCCTCGTCCCTCACGTCCTCCTCGCGCCTCCCTCTCGACACCGGCACGCCCCTCCGGCTCGGCGCGGAGGTCGCGCGCTCGCGTCCACGGCGCCGTAGGCGCGAGGGGCCCGCCACCTGGTGGTGGCGGGCCCCTCGGATGCGTGCGGTGCGTGCGATCAGCCGCGGCTGGTGTAGTTCGGCGCCTCGACCGTCATCTGGATGTCGTGCGGGTGGCTCTCCTTGAGGCCCGCCGAGGTGATCCGGACGAACCGTCCCTTGCTCTCCATCTCCGCGATGGTGGCCGCGCCCACGTAGCCCATGGTCTGGCGCAGGCCACCGACCAGCTGGTGCAGCACGGCGGCCAGCGGGCCGCGGTAGGGCACCTGGCCCTCGATGCCCTCGGGGACGAGCTTGTCGTCCGAGGCCACCTCGGCCTGGAAGTAGCGGTCCTTGGAGTACGAGCGGCCCTGACCGCGGGACTGCATGGCGCCCAGCGAGCCCATGCCGCGGTAGGACTTGAACTGCTTGCCGTTGATGAACAGCAGCTCGCCCGGGGACTCCTCGCAGCCGGCCAGCAGCGAGCCCAGCATCACGGTGTCGGCACCGGCGGCGAGCGCCTTGCCGATGTCGCCGGAGTACTGCAGGCCACCGTCGCCGATGACCGGGACGCCGGCCGCCTGGCACGCCACCGCGGCCTCGTAGATCGCGGTGACCTGCGGGACGCCGATGCCGGCGACCACGCGGGTGGTGCAGATGGAGCCGGGGCCGACGCCGACCTTCACGCCGTCCACGCCGGCGTCGATCAGCGCCTGGGCGCCGTCCCGGGTGGCCACGTTGCCGCCGACCACGTCGACGCCGACGGCCGACTTGATCTTGGCGATCCAGGCCAGCGCGTTGTGGCTGTGGCCGTGCGAGGTGTCCACGACCAGGAAGTCCACGCCCGCCTCGACCAGGGCCTGGGCCCGGTCGAACGCCTCGGCGCTGGCGCCCACCGCGGCACCGACCAGCAGCCGGCCCTCGGCGTCCTTCGCGGCGTTCGGGTACTTCTCGGCCTTGACGAAGTCCTTGACGGTGATCAGGCCCTTGATCCGGCCCTCGTCGTCGACCAGCGGCAGCTTCTCGATCTTGTGGCGGCGGAGCAGCGCCATGGCGTCCTCGCCGGAGATGCCGACCTTGCCGGTGATCAGCGGCATCGGGGTCATGATCTCGCGGACCTGCCGGCTGCGGTCCGACTCGAAGGCCATGTCGCGGTTGGTGACGATGCCGAGCAGCTTGCCGGCCTCGTCCGCGATCGGCACACCGCTGATCCGGAACTTGGCGCAGAGCGCGTCGGCCTCGCCCAGGGTGGTCTCCGGGCCGACCGTGATCGGGTCGGTGACCATGCCGGACTCGGAACGCTTCACCAGGTCGACCTGGTTGACCTGGTCCTCGACGGAGAGGTTCCGGTGCAGCACGCCGACACCGCCCTGGCGGGCCATGGCGATCGCCATCCGGGACTCGGTGACCTTGTCCATGGCCGCCGAGAGCAGCGGGATGTTGACGCGCACGTTCCGGGAGACCCGCGAGGAGGTGTCGACCTGGTTCGGCAGCACCTCGGAGGCCCCGGGCAGCAGCAGCACGTCGTCGTACGTCAGCCCGAGCATCGCGAACTTCTCGGGTACGCCTGCGGCGTTGTAAGACATTTCGGGGGTACCTTCCGTGGCCGGCCTAATCCGCTCGCGCCCTGAGGGTGGGGGCGCTGTCGTCGCTCACTCGCTCAGGCCGCCGAAAGCTCGGTGCCTTGGAGGAACCTCCAGAGAATCCCCGCTCGCACCCACGGAACTTTGGCGACCCGCCCAGGCGCCGATACCCCATGGTACTGGCACCGGGAATGTGTCCTCGTGTGCCCTTGACAACATCAGGCACCCGTGGGCCATTCCGCGTGGGCCATTCCGCTCGCAGCGGACCCGCCGCGCGCAGCCCCCGGGGTTGCGGGCCGGGCCGCCCCGGACGGAGCCGGGAGCACCGCTGCCCGGTGCCCGGAGCCGGCCGGACGGCTCCGCCGCGTCAGGAGGACTCCTCCGCGAGCGCCCGCAGCCGGCTGAGCGCGCGGTGCTGGGCGACCCGGACGGCCCCGGGCGACATCCCGAGCACCTCGCCGGTCTCCTCCGCCGAGAGCCCCGCGGCCACCCGCAGCAGCACCAGCTCGCGCTGACGGGCCGGCAGGTTGGAGAGCAGCTCCTTGGCCCAGGCCGCGTCACTCCTCAGCAGCGCCCGCTCCTCCGGGCCGAGCGCCTCGTCCGGCACCTCCGGCAGGTCGTCCGGCGGGATCACCGTCGACCCGGGGCCGCGCATGGCGGCGCGCTGCAGGTCGGCGATCTTGTGGGCGGCGATGCCGTAGACGAAGGCCTCGAACGGGCGCCCCTGGTCCTTGTACCGGGGCAGTGCGCAGAGCACCGCGACGCAGACCTCCTGCGCGATGTCGTCCACGTGGTGCCGGGCGCCGCCGGGCAGCCGGACCAGGCGGCCGCGGCAGTAGCGCAGGGCCAGCGGGTGGACGTAGGCGAGCAGTGCGTCGATCGCCGGGCCCTCGCCGCGGACGGCGGCCGCGACCAGCTCGCCGACCAGCGGGGAGGAGCCGCCGGCGCCGAGCACCGGCGCCCGCTCGATCCCGATTCCGGCACCCGTCCGCCCGGCGGGACCGTCGTCCGGCGCGTCGCCGGCGGGGCCGCCTTCGCCACCGGGACCGCCCTGATCGGCGTACGACGGATCGCGACCCGGGCCGGAGGGCTCGACCGCCTCCACCGGGTCCGCCTCGCCGGCCGCACCGGCAACGTCGTCACGCATCGGTCCATGGTGCCTGGTCGAACGGGAAAACGCGGCACCGCGTCCGGAGTTGTGCACCGGAACGTTATGCGGTACGCCGCCCGGCCCGTGACCGCCGCGCACCACCGGCCCCTCCTGCACCGCGCCTCCCGCCCCGCAGCCTCCGGTGGTCCCGTCCGCCGCGCCGTCCGCCGAGTGTCCTGCGGCTGTGTGGTTCGCCGCAGTGCCTGTCCGCTGGTCCCCGAGGTGCTCCACTACTCCATGGTGCAACCTCGGGACCGTAACGTCACACGCCCCGGCGGGAGGAACCTCGAGCAGCCCGCCGCGACCGGCGGGGCCGCCGGCGGTCAGCGGACCAGGCCCCAGCGGAAGCCCAGGGCCACCGCGTGCGCACGGTCCGAGGCGCCGAGCTTCTTGAACAGGCGCCGGGCGTGGGTCTTGACGGTGTCCTCGGAGAGGAAGAGCTCGCGGCCGATCTCGGCGTTGCTGCGGCCGTGGCTCATGCCCTCCAGCACCTGGATCTCACGCGCCGTCAGCGTGGGCGCCGCGCCCATGTCGGGGCTGCGCAGCCGCCGCGGGGCGAGCCGCCAGGTCGGGTCGGCCAGCGCCTGGGTGACGGTGGCCCGCAGCTCGGCGCGCGAGGCGTCCTTGTGCAGGTAGCCGCGGGCACCGGCGGCCACCGCGAGGGCGACGCCGTCGAGGTCCTCGGCGACGGTGAGCATGATGATGCGGGCGCCCGGGTCGGCGGACAGCAGCCGCCGCACCGTCTCGACCCCGCCGAGGCCGGGCATCCGGACGTCCATCAGAACGAGATCGGAGCGGTCGGCCACCCAGCGGCGGAGGACCTCCTCCCCGTTCGTCGCGGTGGTGACCCGGTCGACGCCGGGTACGGTCGCGACCGCGCGGCGAAGCGCCTCGCGGGCGAGCGGGGAATCGTCGCAAACGAGAACGGAAGTCATGACCGTCGTCCTCCGCAGCTGATCCGCGTCACGTTGAGCCTCCTGGCTGGTACGAATCTCTCCGACACGGCCGATTGGCGACGGACCCGGTGCCGATCGCCTGAACTTCCCCGCGATCGTTCCCGACCTCCGGCGCCCGCTAACCGCCTCCGCACTTCCAACGACCGTCACTCGAATGAGTTACGGCCTTCAGGGCCATCTCCACCACTGTACGTGGCCAACCCGTTACCGATCAGCCGCATCGCGGTGCACACGCCGCACTTTTGTGCAGCTCGCGCGCGGTCGGCGCACCACCCGCACACCGGTGCGTGGTGTCGCGCGCCCGTCGGCCACCCGATTGCCATGCCCGTAGCCGCCGGAGCCCATGCCCACTTTGCCCGGTTTTATAGCTTTTGTATGGTCATTGACTGTTGTGCCACTCTGTGGGTGACTTGTCCATGGAGTTGCCGTAAGTCATATTTCCAGGTGTCCACACCAGCGCATCGAAGCCTCGCCGCACCGCACAGCCCGCCGGCGGTCGGCGCGCGGTCGACGAGCCTCTGAAGGGAATGAGCCATGGCAGATTTCTCCCGCCTCCCCGGCCCCAACGCGGACCTATGGGACTGGCAGCTCTCCGCGGCCTGCCGCGGCGTGGACAGCTCGCTCTTCTTCCACCCGGAGGGCGAACGCGGCGCCGCCCGCAGCTCGCGCGAGGCGAGCGCCAAGGAGGTCTGCATGCGCTGCCCGGTGCGCACCGAGTGCGCCGCGCACGCGCTGGCGGTCCGCGAGCCCTACGGAGTCTGGGGAGGGCTGACCGAGGACGAGCGCGAGGAGATGATGGGCCGCTCGCGCAACCGCCTGGTGGAGGTGCCGCTGGCGGCGCCGACGGGGCTGCAGCACTGACCCGAGATCTGTCCGCACCGGGGAGAAACGTTTCTTCTCGGCGCGCCCTGCCGCCTGCGCCCGGAGCGGGGCGGGAGCCGCCCGGGCCGCGACGTCCGCCCGGGCCGCGACGTCCGCCCGGGCCGCGACGTCCGCCCGGGCCGTGACATCCGGCCGGGCCGTTCGACCGTCCGGACCGTGAAGCCCGGTCAGCGCCCGGCGGCCGCGCCCGCCAACCGCTCCAGCATCAGGGCCACCGCCGGCACCTCGGCGAGGTCCGGCAGGGTCAGGGCGACCACCTGCCGCACCGCCGGCGCCCCCGAGGCGGTCCGCACCGGCACCGCCGACACGCCGTCAGGGCGCACCGACTCCAGGGCGAGGCCGGGCAGCACCGCCACCCCGAGCCCGGCCGCCACCAGGCCGACCACCGCCGGGTAGTCGTCGGTCGCGAAGTCGATCCGGGGCTCGAAGCCCGCCCCCGCACAGAGCTCCACCAGGTGCCCCCGGCACTGCGGGCAGCCGGCGATCCACTGCTCCCCGGCCAGCTCCGACAGCTTCACCGGCGCGTTCCCGCCGCCGCGCCCCGCCAGCGGGTGCGCGGCGGGCAGCAGACCCACCAGCGGGTCGTCCAGCAGCGGGGTGACCACCAGGTCGGACCAGTCGGCGCCGGCGCTGAGCTGCTGAGCCTCCAGGTTGGCCTCGGCCCGCGCCTCGCGCGGGGTCCCGTGCGTCGGGGCCGGGGCGGGCGACGGGGCGCCGTCGGGCGACTGCGGGTAGCGGAAGGCCAGCGCCACCTCGCACTCGCCACCGCGCAGCATCGCCAGCGACTCCGGCGGCTCGGCCTCGACCAGCGACACGCGGACCCCCGGATGGCTGTCCCGCAGCCGGGCGACAGCCGGCGGCACGAGGGTGGAACTCGCGGTCGGGAAGGACACCAGACGCACCCGCCCGGCCCGCAGGCCGGCGATCGCCGCCACCTCCTCCTCGGCCGCGGAGAGCCCGGCCAGGATCCCGGTGGCGTGCTTGAGCAGGACCCGCCCGGCCTCGCTGAGCTGCATCCCGCGGCCCGAACGGACCACCAGCGGGGTGTCGACGGACTTCTCCAGGGCCTTCATCTGCTGGCTGATGGCAGGCTGGGTGCACCCCAGCTCGCGGGCGGCGGCGGAGAAGGAGCCGGTGCGGGCGACGGCACGCAGGACGCGCAGGTGGCGGGCCTCGATCATGCCTCAGTTATAAGGCAGGCTTTGCCATCTGCAAAATTCCACTGATAATTGAACGCTGAAACACGCGCCGGCCCGGCCGGCACGCGCGCGGGCGGTCCGACGCCGGAGGCCCGGCCCGAACCCCCCCGAGGGGGCGCGGACCGGGCCTCCGGTCACCGGTCACCGTTCAGGCGTCAGTGGGAGTGGCCGTGCCCGCCGTGCGAGTGGCCGTGACCGTTGTCGGCCTCCTCCTCCTTCTTCTCCACCACGAGGGTCTCGGTGGTGAGGAGCAGGGAGGCGATCGAGGCGGCGTTCTCCAGCGCCGAACGGGTCACCTTCACCGGGTCGATGACGCCGGCCTTGACCAGGTCGCCGTACTCGCCGGTGGCCGCGTTGTAGCCCTGGCCCTGCTCCAGCTCGGAGACCTTGGAGGTGATGACGTAGCCCTCCAGGCCGGCGTTCTGGGCGATCCAGCGCAGCGGCTCGTGCAGCGCCTTGCGGACGACCGCGACACCGGTCGCCTCGTCGCCCGACAGGCCCAGGCCGCCGTCCAGCACCTTCGCGGCGTGGACGAGGGAGGCGCCACCACCGGCGACGATGCCCTCCTCGACCGCGGCACGGGTCGCCGAGATGGCGTCCTCCAGGCGGTGCTTGCGCTCCTTCAGCTCCACCTCGGTGGCGGCGCCGACCTTGATGACGCAGACGCCGCCGGCCAGCTTGGCCAGGCGCTCCTGCAGCTTCTCGCGGTCCCAGTCCGAGTCGGTGCCCGCGATCTCGCCCTTGATCTGGGCGACGCGGCCGGCCACGGCCTCGGCGTCACCGGCACCGTCGACGATCGTGGTGTCGTCCTTGGTGATGGTCACGCGGCGGGCGGTGCCCAGCACGTCCAGACCGGCCTGGTCGAGCTTGAGGCCGACCTCCTCGGAGATGACGGTGGCACCGGTCAGGGTGGCCAGGTCGCCGAGGATCGCCTTGCGGCGGTCGCCGAAGCCCGGGGCCTTGACGGCGACGGCGTTGAAGGTGCCGCGGATCTTGTTCACCACGAGGGTGGACAGCGCCTCGCCGTCGACGTCCTCGGCGATGATCAGCAGCGGCTTCGAGGCACCGCCCTGGAGGATCTTCTCCAGCAGCGGCAGCAGCTCCTGGATGGAGGAGATCTTGCCCTGGTTGATCAGGATGTACGGGTCCTCCAGGACCGCCTCCTGCCGCTCCGCGTCGGTGACGAAGTACGGCGACAGGTAGCCCTTGTCGAACTGCATACCCTCGGTGAAGTCCAGCTCCACGCCGAAGGTGTTCGACTCCTCGACGGTGATGACACCGTCCTTGCCGACCTTGTCGATCGCCTCGGCGATCAGCTCGCCGACCTGGGTGTCCTGCGCGGAGAGGGAGGCGACCGCGGCGACGTCGTCCTTGCCCTCGATCTCGCGGGCGACGGAGAGCAGGTGCTCGGAGACGGCGGCGACGGCCTTGTCGATGCCCTTCTTCAGGGCGGCCGGGCCGGCACCGGCGGCGACGTTGCGCAGACCCTCGTTGACCAGGGCCTGGGCCAGCACGGTGGCGGTGGTGGTGCCGTCACCCGCGACGTCGTTGGTCTTGGTGGCGACCTCCTTGACGAGCTGCGCGCCAAGGTTCTCGTACGGGTCGTCCAGCTCGACCTCACGGGCGATGGTGACACCGTCGTTGGTGATGGTCGGGGCGCCGAACTTCTTGTCGATGACGACGTTGCGGCCCTTGGGGCCGATGGTCACCTTGACGGTGTCGGCCAGCTTGTTGACACCGCGCTCCAGCGAGCGGCGGGCGTCCTCGTCGAACTGCAGGATCTTCGCCATGTTCCCTATTCCCTCGGGGCGACGGCCGCCACGGCGGCCGCCGGACTACGTGAACCAACAACCACGCCCCGGGCCCCTGTCACTTGGGACACGGATCCGGGGCGGGCTGGAACGTCTTACTTCTCGATGATGGCGAGAACGTCGCGAGCCGAGAGGACCAGGTACTCCTCGCCCTGGTACTTCACCTCGGTGCCGCCGTACTTCGAGTACAGGACGATGTCACCGACGGCGACGTCGAGCGGCAGACGCTGGCCGTCCTCGAAGCGGCCCGGGCCGACGGCCAGGACGACGCCCTCCTGGGGCTTCTCCTTGGCGGTGTCCGGGATAACCAGGCCGGAGGCCGTGGTGGTCTCGGCGTCGAGCGGCTGGACCACGATGCGGTCCTCGAGCGGCTTGATGGCAACCTTGCTGCTGGTGGTCACGTCCGAGCTCCCCTTCGGAGATTACGGGGTTTTCTAACGGGTAGGTGGCGAACCTGCGGGTCTGCCGTCGCGGGGGTCAGACGCGCGTCATCGCGTTAGCACTCCCCATGGGGAGAGTGCCAAGGACGACCATAGGCCGCTGTTAGCACTCAGTCAACCAGAGTGCCAACGACGCGCCCGCCGATTCCGCGGAGCTTGACGAGCGACCGCACGCACGTGCCACCCGGGCCGCCCGCGGCCCTCCCGGGCCCGGGCCGCCACGGGACACCCCGGGCGCCGAGACCGGCGAGAATGGCCCCGTGGAGACCGAGAACCTGCAGCCCCTGCTCACGCCCGAGGGCCAGGCCCTGCTCGCCGAGTTGCGCGAGTTCGCCCCCGAGGACGAGCTCGCACTGGCCACCAGGCTGCGCCGCGAGCACCCGGCGGAGCTGGTGTCGGCGGCGTTCGGGCAGGCCCGGCTGCGCCAGCGGGCCCGGGCCAAGTTCGGCGCCGACGCCGACCTGATGTACTTCACGCCCAACGGTGTCGAGCAGTCCACCCGCCGCAGCGTCGCCGAGTGGCGGGCCCGGCGCTTCGCCGAGCTGGGCGTCGAACGGCTGGCCGACCTCTGCTGCGGGATCGGCGGGGACGCGCTCGCCCTGGCCCGGGTCGGCATCGAGGTGCTCGCGGTCGACCGGGACCCGGCGGCCTGCGCCGCCACGGCCGCCAACGCCGCCGCGCTGGGCCTGGCCAAGCTGGTCGAGGTGCGCTGCGCGGACGTCGCCGAGGTCGACGTGGCCGGCTACGACGCGGTCTTCACCGACCCCGCCCGCCGCACCTCGCGCGGCCGGGTCTTCGACCCCGAGGCGTACGCGCCGCCGCTGTCCTGGGCGATCGAGGCCGGCCGGCGCACCCCGGTCGGGGCGCTCAAGGTGGCGCCGGGCATCCCGCACGAGGCCGTCCCGGCGGACGCCGAGGCCGAGTGGGTCTCCGACCACGGCGACGTCAAGGAGGCGGTGCTCTGGTTCGGCACCCGCGCCGAGCGGCCGCACCGCGCCACGCTGCTGCCGCAGGGCGCCTCGCTCACCGGCGGCGACCTGCCCGACCCGCCGGCCGGACCGGTCGGCCGCTACCTCTACGAGCCGGACGGCGCGGTGATCCGCGCCCACCTGGTGGCCGAGGTGGCGGAGCAGGTCGGCGGCCGGCTGATCGACCCGAAGATCGCCTACGTCACCTCGGACGAGCTGGTCGCCACCCCGTACGCGCACGCCTTCGAGCTCACCGACGTGCTGCCGTTCCACATCAAGAAGCTGAAGGCGCTGCTGCGCGAGCGGGCCGTCGGCACCGTGGTGATCAAGAAGCGCGGAATGGCGATCACCCCCGAGGAGCTGCGCCGCCAGCTGAAGCCGAGCGGCCCGAACACCGTCACGGTGATCCTCAGCCGCACCGACCACGGCCCGCTGATGATGCTCGGCCGGCCCGTCAGGGCCGACGCCCCGGCCCCGGCCGACGCCCCGGCTCCCGACCCGGCCGCCTCCTAGGAGGCCGGCGGCTGGATGTAGTCCTCCAGGCGGGCCACCGCGAAGCCCTGCTCCTGGATCCGGGCGAGCATCTCCCCGAACATCTGCGTCATGGTCTCGCCCTTGAGGTCCTTCGGGCCGCGGAAGTGGGCGAGCACGATGTCCCCGGGCCGCAGCTTCTTGTCGGCCGCCTGGTACTGCATGTCGTGGATCTGCATCGACTCGCGCCAGAGCACGACGGCCCGCGGCCCGCACTGCTGCACCGCGGTGTTCAGCGCCGGGGTGTTGGCGCCGTCCCCGTACGGCGGGCGGAACAGCAGCGGCGCGGTGCCGTACTGCTGTGTGAGCGCGGACTGCGCGTCGCAGATCTCCGACTTCTGCTTCTCCGGCGCGACCTTGCTCATGATCGCGTGGTCCACGGTGTGGTTGTGGATGTGGTTGCCGAGCGCCTGGAGCGGTTTGAAGTAGCCGTAGTCGTCCTTGACGATGTCCCGGGTCAGAAACATCGAGACCGGCACCTTGAGGTCGGTCAGCATCTCGACGAACTTCGGGTCCTTCTCGGCGCCGTCGTCGATGGTGATGAAGACGACCTTGTCGGTGGTCTTCACGTCGCTGAAGACCGGGACGGGGCCGGTCTTCTGGAGCTTGACCGGCTTGTCGGCGGGCGCCGCCGGGGCCGGCGGCAGCGGCTTGAGGTTCCACTTCGCCCAGGCGGCCGCGTCCCCGGCCGCGGGCGCGGCCCCCGGCGTGGTGCCGGCCGGAGCCGGCGTCGGCCGTCCCGCGGTGGTTCCGGCGGACGGCGCGGCCGCCGACGCCGCGCCGCCGGCCGTGCCGGATCCGGTCGCGCCACCGCTGCCGCAGCCGGTGGCGGCGGCCAGGAGTACCAGTGCCCCCGCCGCGTACGTCCCCGCCCTGCCCCGCCCGTACCTCTTCACCGCGCCGCGCTCCCCGGTCCCGTTCAGCGATCTCTCAGCTATGCACGGTAGCGGTCGGTCGTTCGGTTCCCGGACAGGCCTGCGAGCGGCTACTCCGCCCCGGGGAGCGGGTCGGGCCCGTCGGGTGGACCGGGCCCTACTCCACGTGCTCGCTGGTGAAGGACCAGCGGTGCACCGGGCGGCCGAGCAGCTCGGCGGGCGGATCGGCGACCGGCACCGGCCGCTCCCCCGCCCACCAGGTGATCAGCAGCACGCGGTCCCCCGGGGCGCCGAGCAGCTCGGTGCGGACGAGTCCGGCCGAGCCGCGCAGCGCGGGCAGCGCCGTCCCGCGCACCCAGGCGGCCAGCTCGGCCCCGCGCCCGTCGGCGGCCCGGGCCTCCCACATGGCGGCGGTGGTGGTCACCGGCCGCCGCCGCCCAGCGCGTCGTACGCCTGGCCGTGGACGTCGCCGTGCCCGACCGATGCGGCCGGCACGTGCACGTCGGTGACGGGCAGCGAGGAGTCCGCCGACAGGTCGAAGGAGGAGGGCGCGCGGTCGCGCCAGACCATCTCGGCGCCCAGCGCGGCGACCATGGCGCCGTTGTCGGTGCACAGGCCGGGACGCGGCACCCGCAGCCGGATGCCGGCCCGGTCGCAGCGCTGCTGGGCCATCTCGCGCAGCCGCGAGTTGGCCGCCACCCCGCCGCCGATCATCAGGTGGTCCACGCCGTTGTCCTTGCAGGCCTTGACCGCCTTGCGGGTGAGCACGTCGGTGACCGCCTCCTGGAAGGAGGCCGCCACGTCGGCGATCGGCACGTCCTCGCCGGACCGGCGCTTGGCCTCGACCCAGCGGGCGACGGCGGTCTTCAGGCCGGAGAAGGAGAAGTCGTACTCCGGGTCCTTCGGGCCGGTCAGGCCGCGCGGGAAGGCGATCGCCTTCCGGTCGCCCTCTCGGGCGGTGCGGTCGACCACCGGACCGCCCGGGAAGCCCAGGCCGAGCACCCGGGCCACCTTGTCGAAGGCCTCGCCGGCCGCGTCGTCGATGGTCGCGCCGAGCGGGCGGACGTCGCTGGTGATGTCCTCGCTGAGCAGCAGCGAGGAGTGCCCGCCGGAGACCAGCAGGGCCATCGTCGGCGACGGCAGCCGGCCGTGCTCCAGCTGGTCCACGCAGATGTGCGAGGCGAGGTGGTTGACCCCGTACAGCGGCTTGTCCAGCGCCCAGGCGTAGGCCTTGGCGGCGCTGACGCCGACCAGAAGCGCACCTGCCAGGCCCGGGCCGGCGGTGACGGCGATGCCGTCCAGGTCGCTCGCCTTGACCCCGGCGGTGTCCAGGGCGCGCTGGATGGTCGGGACCATCGCCTCCAGGTGCGCGCGGCTGGCGATCTCGGGCACCACACCGCCGAACCGGGCGTGGTCGTTGACGCTGGAGGCCACCGCGTCGGCGAGCAGCGTGGTGCCGCGCACGATCCCGACGCCGGTCTCGTCGCAGGAGGTCTCGATGCCGAGGACGAGCGGTTCGTCAGCCATGGCGGGTTTCCTTCAGGTCCTTCGGTTCGATGCTTGGGTGGTCGAGGCGCATCACCAGCGCGTCGACGTCGGCCGGCTGGTAGTAGCCGCGCCGGATGCCGACCGGTTCGAAGCCGAACCGCTCGTAGAGCCGCTGGGCGCGCGGGTTGTCGACCCGCACCTCCAGCAGCAGCTCGGCGCAGCCGCGCCGGGCGGCCTCCCGGATCAGGTCGGCGAGCAGCGCCGCGCCGAGGCCGGAGCCCTGGTGGCGCACGTCGACGGCGATGGTCTGCACGTCGCCCTCGCCGGCCACGGCCATCAGGCCGGCGTAGCCGACGATCGCGCCGTCCGGGGCGGTGGCGACGGTGAAGTGCCGGGTGCCGCCGGGGTGGGTGTCGGCCAGCTCGGACCAGAACATCCCGGCGGACCAGGCGTCCTCCGGGAAGAGCTCCAGCTCCAGCTCCATCACCGGGGCGATGTCCCACCAGCGCATCGGCCGCAGGGTCACGGCCCCGGCGCCGGGAGCGCCGGCCGTACGGGAGTCGGCAGGGGCCACCCCGGCGGCAGCGGTCGAGGTGCGGGCGGCGGGCTCGGCGGTCCCGGGGGCGCCGGCGCCGGGCGCGCTCACGCCTGGGGCGCTCACGCCGGGAGCACCGCCTTGTAGCCGGCGGGCACCTGGGCGTCCGGGCGGCGCAGGTACAGCGGCGCGTTGGGCAGCAGCTCGCGCCCGGCGGCCAGCTCGGCGGCGGCGAAGGCGGCCAGCGCGCCGGCCGACACGTGCTCGGGTCCGTGCGCACCGGGGAACGTGTCCGGGTAGAGCAGCGCGCCCGCGCCGACCGCGCGCGGCTGCGGCGACAGCTCGGCCGGGCGGTCCACACCCGGGCCCTCGGTACGGCGGCCGTCGGCGTCGTACGAGGCCCAGTAGACCTCCTTGCGGCGCGCGTCGGTGGCCACCGTGAACGGGCCGGTGAGTCCTTCGGTGCGGGCCTGGTGCGCGATCGCGTCCAGGGTGCAGACGCCGTGCACGGGCAGGCCGAGCGCGTGGCCGAGCGCGGCGGCGGTGACCAGGCCGACCCGGAGGCCGGTGTAGGGGCCCGGGCCGACGCCGACGGCGATGCCGGTCAGCCGGTGCTTGTCGACACCGGCCGACTGCAGCACCCGGTCGATGGCGGGCAGGAGCAGTTCGCCGTGGCGTCTGGCGTCGACCTGGTCGGTCTCGGCGAGCACGGTCGTCCCGTCGTGGACGGCCGCGGTGACGGCGGGGGTAGCGGTGTCGAACGCGAGCAGCAGCACGGGTCAAGGTTAGACCGGTCGGCGCGGCGGGCGGTTGGCGGTCCTCGGCCGCACGGTCGGCGCTCCCCGGTCGGCGCTCCTTCGCAGGACCGCCGCAGGTCACCGCCGGCCCGCGGATCGGCCTGGCGTACGGCTTCGGAACACACGTCCTACGTGGTGCGGGTCCGAGCACGCGGACCTGGCACGATAAGGCCGACGGGTTTTGGGACGGCGGTGGGAGCACACGTGGCGAAGATGGGTCCTGGAGTGGTGGTCACGGGGCTGACCCTGGGGGCCCTGGCGGTGGTGAGCCTGCTGGCCTTCCAGGCCAACGGTGCCCAGGAGCGCGCGGGCGCCACCCGCCCGACGGCGAGCGTCACCGCCTCGACGAGCGGACCGGCGGCCACGGCCACCCCGACCGCCTCGGCCACCCCGACCGTCCCGGCGCTGCCCGCCACCTCGGGCACCGGGCTGCGGGTCGTCTACTCGGTCGGCAGCCACCACGTCTGGCTGGTCGACCCGAAGAAGAACCCGCAGGTGGTGGCCGCCTTCCCGGTCACCCCGGGCTCGGTGGAGCCGAATCCGGGCAGCTACCCGGTCTACAGCCGCACGCCCACCACCACGGGCACCGACGGCCGTCAGATCGAGCACGTGGTGCGGTTCGCCCAGCAGAACGGGGTGGTGTTCGGCTTCAGCGCGGCCGTGGACGGAGCCACGCCGACCGCCGATCCGAAGGCCAAGACCGGCGGCATCCGCAGCAGCCGGGCGGACGGCCAGCTGATCTGGGACTTCGCGCCGAACGGCACCAAGGTGGTCGTGATCGCCTGAGGCCCGGCAGGGGCCGCGCGGGCGCGTACCGGCACGCGGACGAGGGCCGAGCGTCACCCTCCGGGACGAGCGTCGAGCGCCGGATCCACGTGACCCGGGTTCACGTGACCCGGGTTCACGTGACCCGGGTTCAGGCGGCCCGTTCCGAGCGCCCGGGTTCAGGCGCCCGGGTTCAGGCGGCGCGCCTGGTCTCGGCCGCCGGTGCCTCGGCGCCGGCCTCGGAGCGCTCCGCGCCCTCACCGCGCTCCGGCGGGGTGGAGACCGCCTCCGCGGCCGCGCACGCGGCCAGCAGGGCTCGCATCGACCCGCCCGGAACGCTGCGGGCGGGCTCTCCGGCCCCGGCGCCGCGCGGCGCGCGCTCCGGGGCGGGGGTGGTGCTCGACATGGCGCCTCCCTAGTTAGGCAGACCTAACCGCAGCACCCATCCCATCACGCCCGGTCCCCCGCCCGCAACACTTTGCCGACAGCTTGTCGGCAAGAGCCCGCCGCGGCCGGCCGGGGTCCGTCCGAACGGGAGGGGCGGGCCGACCGGCCCCACCCGCGGCGGGAGCCCGCTCAGGCCAGCGCGTCCAGCTCGACCCCGTCCCAGCGCGACCCGAGCCCGGTCAGCACCACCCGGCGCGGGTCGTGGTCGTCCCCGTTCGCCGTGTCGCCGAGCGCCCGCTCGATCCGGACCTCCAGCCGGTCCTCGGACAGCCGCTCGACCTTGCCCTCACCCCACTCGACCACCACCACGGACTCCGGCAGCGAGACGTCCAGGTCGAGGTCCTCCATCTCGTCCAGGTCGCCGCCGAGCCGGTACGCGTCCACGTGGACCAGCGCCGGGCCACCCACCAGCGACGGGTGGACCCGGGCGATCACGAAGGTCGGCGAGGTGACGGCGCCGCGCACCTGCAGCCCCTCCCCCAGCCCGCGGGTCAGCGTCGTCTTCCCCGCGCCCAGCTCACCGGAGAGCAGCACGAGGTCCCCCGGCCTCAGCAGCGCGGCGAGCTCCCGGCCGAGCCGGCCCATCCGCTCGGGAGTGGCGACGGTGAGAGTGGCGTGCGAGCCCATGCGCGAATCAAGCCCTTCGGTCCGGACGGCGGCGCACCGACCACCGGGCGCCCCCGCTACGGTGCCACATCCCCGCGCGGCCGTGCTCCGGACCCGCTCCGTCCCGGAGTGCCCTGGTTTGACACCCCCACTCAAGATCGACATCCCACCCCGCTCCCAGACGACTCCCAGGGTGCCTATAGCGTCCTGCTTCTGTTCCCCGTTCCGGACCGGCGTGAGGCCTTGCTTCGTACCGGTCCGAACCCCTGCGCCCGGGCCCCCCGACGGCCCGGCCGACCCCATGAGGTCACGCTCCCCATGAAGCTCCGTCGCGGTCTCGCGATTTCCGCGGTCGCCGCCCTGGCGTCCGCCTCCGTCATCGCCGCCGCCCCCGCCGCCCTCGCCGCCCCGCAGAGCACGGCCGCCGCCGCCTCCGCGGCCGAGTACGACGTCCACCCGCGCCTGACGGTCAAGAACCTCCCCGCCCAGATCACCGCCGGCGGTGCCGCGGCGACCTTCACGGTCGAGATCGAGAACACCGTCCACCGGGACATCGTGTTCCTGCCCTTCATCGGCACCGGCGCGGACCACTCCCCGCTGTACGCCAAGCGCCAGAAGCTCCAGTACCAGGACGTGGACACGAAGGTCTGGCACGACGCCTCCTACGTCACGCCGGAGGACGAGGCCTACCCGGTCGCCCTGCTCGGCCCGATGAAGGACGGTGTCGAGGCCGACGACGCCTACCTGTTCCTGCCCGAGGGCGAGACCCTGAGCATCCAGGTCCGGCTCTCCCTGACCGGCGAGGCCGTCGCGGACACCGCGGCCCTGCAGTTCGTCACCACCTCCTTCGACCTGGAGTCGGCCGAGCCGCTGCCGGTCGCCTCCGTGAGCGAGCCGGTCTGGTTCACCATCACCTCGCCGGGCGGCGGGACGGCCTCGCCGTCCGCGACGGCCAAGCCCACCGCGACGGCCACGGCGTCCCCGTCGGCCTCCGCCTCGGCCACCGCCACCGCGACGGCGACCGCCACCGCCACGGCGACGGCGACGGCGACGGCCTCGGCCAGCCCGAGCGCGTCGGCGACCGGCTCGCACACCGCCACGCCGAGCGCCCCGGCCACCGCGAGCGCCACTGCGAGCGCCGGCGGCTCCGCCAAGCCCGCGCCGACCACCCCCGCGGCGACCGCCGCCGCCACGCCGGCCGTGACCGCCTCCGGCAGCAGGGTCGTCCCGGCCGCGCACGTCACCCCGCTCGCGGCCAAGGCGCCGAAGCCGTCCGCCGACACGGTGGCCAAGGCCAGGACGAAGGCCGCCAAGCGCCCGTCCGGCGGCGCCAACCTGGCGACCACCGGTGGGGGTGACGACACCACCGCGATCGCCCTGGCCGGTGGAGCCGTCCTGACCGCCGGCGCCGGCACGCTGTTCGTGCTGCGCCGCCGCAAGGGCAACGCGAACGCCTGACGCCTCGCCGGCGCCCGGCACGGCCGCCTGCCGCGGCCGCCCACGGACCGGTGGCCCGGGCCCTCGTCAGGAGGGCCCGGGCCACCTGGCGTTCGGGGCGGATCCACAGCTCGCCGGGCGCCGGCGACGTTCGAGCCGGGCGCGTTCGAGCCGGTCGCGTTCGGACCGGCGCGCCGCTCAGGCCAGCCGGGACACCGAGAGCGGCAGCGGGGCCGTCCGGCGGTAATCGACCGCCCGCCCGAGCAGCGCGGCCAGGCGCCGGTCGACGAGGTCGGGCCGCTCCAGCATCACCAGGTGCCCGGCCTCCTCGATCAGCAGCAGCTCGGCGCCGGGCAGCTGCCGGGCCATCGCCTCGCTGTGGCCGGGCGGGGTCAGCAGGTCCTTGGTGCCGGTCAGCACCAGGGTGGGGATGCCGTGCAGGGCGGCCAGCGCCTCGGTCTTCTCGTGCGCCCCGAAGACCGGGTAGAACTCGGCCACCACGTCGATCGGGGTGGCGTCGAGCAGCTGCTCGGCGAACCGGACCACGCCCGGGTCGACGTCCTTCCCGCCGAAGGAGAACTTCCGGTAGAAGACGGCGCTCACCTCCGCCCCCAGCCGCCGCGTCGCCTCCACGAGCTCCACCTGGCGGCCGAGCAGCTTCACCACACCGGGCGCGATCTTCTTGAACAGCTTGGCGCCCGCCGACGGCAGGCCGAGGGTGACGGCCTCCCAGTTCCCGGCCATGGTGCCGATCAGCGCGACTGCGGCGACCCGCTCCCGGAACAGCTCCGGGTGCTGGTCCGCGAGGGCCATCACCGTCATGCCGCCCATCGAGTGGCCGACCAGGACGAGCGGCCCGGTCGGCGCGACCGCGTCGATCACGGCCTTGAGGTCCCCGCCCAGCTGGTCGATGCTCGCGGGCTCGCCGGCCAGGTACGAGCGGGAGCGCTCGGAGCGGCCGTGGCTGCGCTGGTCCCAGAAGACCAGCCGCATGCCCTCGCGCAGGGCGGCCCGCTGGAAGTGCCAGCTGTCCTGGTTGAGGCAGTAGCCGTGGCAGAAGACGACGGTGAGCGGCGGCCGGTCGCCGTCGACGGGCTCGTCCGGGCCGGTGCCGTCCAGCTCGACGTAGAGCTCGGTGCCGTCGGCGGCGGTCACCGTCTGCGGGCGGCCGCGCAGCGAGCCGTACGGGGCGTTGGCGTCCAGCTCGGCACGGGCCCGGCGCCTGGTCGCCCGGTGGACCGTCAGGCGCTCGATCGCCACGCCTGCGGCCGCCCCGGCCGCGACCACGCCGACCGAGATGCCGATCAGGCCCGCCCGGCTCACCCCCGACGCCCCGCCCACCGCCTTGGCCACCGACGCCACGGGACCGAGCGGACCCGCCGGGCCGGAGCCGGAGCCGGGCTCCTCGCTCATGCGAGCAGGCCCTGGACGGCGGCACCCTCCACCAGGAACTCGGCCGCACTGGCCGCGGTGGGCTCCTCGGCGATTCCGCCGACGTAACGCCGCGGCACCCGGGCGCCGATCCGGGTCACGATCTCGTACGCGATGGTTCCGCAGGCACGGCCCCAGTCCTCGGCGGTCGGCTCGCCCTGCGCGCCGTTGCCGAAGAGCAGCACCTCCTCGCCGATCGCCGGGGTGTCCCCGCCGAGGTCGACGACGAACTGGTCCATCGCCACCCGGCCGGCCACCGTGCGCCACTTGCCGCCGATCTGCACCGGGCCGGTGTTGCTGGCGTGCCGCGGGATGCCGTCGCCGTAGCCGACCGGGACGAGGCCGAGGGTGGTCGGGCCCGGCGTCGTGTAGTGGTGGCCGTAGCTCACGCCGTGGCCGCCGGGGACGCTCTTCACCAGGGCCAGGCGGGCGGTCAGCGCCATCACCGGGCGCAGGCCGAAGTCGGCCGGCGAGCCGACCTCCGGGACGGGCGAGAGCCCGTACATCGCCAGGCCGGTGCGGACCAGGTCGTAGTGCGAGTGCGGGAGCAGCAGGGTGGCCGGCGAGTTGGCCAGGTGCCGGACCTCGGGGCGCAGCCCGGCGGCCTCGGCGTGGGCGAGCGCGTCGCGGTAGGCGTCCAGCTGGGCCTGGATGGACGGGTGGCCGGGCTCGTCGGCGGCGGCGAAGTGCGACCAGATGCCGACCACCGTGAGCAGGCCCTCGGTCTCGGCCCGGCGGGCGGCGGAGAGCAGCTCCGGCCAGTCGTGCGGCTGGCAGCCGTTGCGGCCGAGGCCGGTGTCGGCCTTCAGGTGCACCCGGGCCGGGACACCGGTCGCACGGACGGCGGCCAGCAGCTCGTCCAGCGCCCACCGGCCGCTGACCGAGATGTCGATGTCGGCGAGCAGCGCCTCGCGCCAGGGGCCGCCGGGCGTCCAGAGCCAGCAGAGGATGCGGGCCTGGTCGGGGCGGATGCCGGCGGCGCGCAGGGCGAGCGCCTCCTGCGGGAGCGCCGTACCGAGCCAGCCGATGCCTGCGGCGACCGCCTCGCGGGCACACCGAACCGCGCCGTGGCCATAGGCGTCGGCCTTGACTGTGGCCATCACCGTGGCGCTGCCGACGCGCTCGCGCAGTGCGTCGAGGTTGCCGCGCAGGGCAGCCAGATCGATGGTCGCCTCGGCCCGTTCGCCGTCGGTGAGGGTGGCCGTGCCGGTCGTCTTCGCAGTTGTCATCAGGGTCAGTCTCCCAGACGTGCCAGAGTCCTCGCCGAACGGCCCTTCGGCGCGGCGTCCCCCACACCCCTCCCCGACCTACCGGACGCCCACGAAACAGAACCGGTTCCACCGCTTCCGCCACGCAGGAGGTCGGCCCTCCCGACTTCCTGCGTGGCGGCCACGACGCCCACACCGAACCCGCGGCGAGCCGCCGGACCGGTCGGGTCTACGCGTCCGACGACTCCGCGGACTCCGCGGTCGCCGAGGCGCGCACCCGGCGCCAGACGACCGGCAGGGCGGCGGCCACCTGCAGGGCGGTGATCGGGGCACCCGGGGAGCCGGCGGCGTGCCGGCCCGCGAGGCCGTGGAGGTACGCGGCCACCGACGCGGCGTCCAGGACCGGGAGGCCGGCCGCGAGCAGGGAGCCGGCCAGGCCGGCGAGCACGTCCCCGCTCCCGGCCGTGGCCAGCCACGAGGTGCCGGACGCGTTGACCCGGGCCGCGCCGCCCGGGTCGGCGACCACCGTCGTGGACCCCTTCAGCAGCACCGTCGCCCGGTACGCGGCCGCGAGCCGCCGCGCGGTGGTCAGCCGGGCGGCGGCCAGCTCGCCGGGGGGCGGCGGGGCCCCGCCGTCCGCCCCGGCCAGCAGCCGGGCCGCCTCGCCGGTGTGCGGGGTGAGCAGGGTGGGCGCCGTACGCCCGGCGAGCGCGTCCGGGCCGAGCCGTCCGAGCTCGGTGAGGCCGTCCGCGTCCACCAGCACCGGCACGTCGCTCGCCAGCGCCTCGGCGAGCGCCTGCCGGGCCCCCTCGCCGCCGCCCGGGCCGACCACCCAGGCCTGGACCCGTCCGGCGCCGGCCGGCCCGCCCTCGGTGACCAGCGTCTCCGGGAAGCGCCGCACCACCTCCTCGGCCGCGGTCCCGACGTACCGGACCGCGCCCGCGCCGCCGTGCAGCGCCCCCGCGACCGCGAGCAGCGCCGCCCCCGGGTAGGTCGCCGAACCGGCCGCCACCCCGACCACGCCGCGCCGGTACTTGTCGCTCTCCACCCCGGGCTCCGGCAGCAGCTCCGCCACCGAGGGGTGCTGCAACGCCGACACGTCTGCCGGCGGCAGGTCGAGCCCGATCCCCACCAGCTGCACCACCCCCGCGTACGCCGCACCCGGGTCGATCAGCAGCCCCGGCTTGTACGTCCCGAAGCAGACGGTGACGTCCGCCCGCAGGGCCACGCCGGCCACCTCGCCGGTGTCCGCGTCCACGCCGCTCGGCACGTCGACGGCCACCACCGTCCCCCGGCGCGCCGCCCGCGCGTACGGGGCGGCCTCGGCGCGCAGGCCGCCCCGGCCGCCGATGCCGACGATGCCGTCCAGCACCAGGTCCGCGCGCGAGAAGTCGGCCAGGCCGGCTTCCTGTTCCAGGACCACGCGCCCGTGGGCCGCCCGCAGGGCCGCGAGGCCCCCGGCGTGGGCCCGCTCCGGTGCGAGCAGCACCGCCGCCACCCGGGCCCCCCGCCGGGCCAGCGCCGCGCCGGCGTACAGCGCGTCGCCCCCGTTGTCCCCGCTGCCGGCGAGCACCACCACCCGGCTGCCGTACACCCGGCCGCGACGGCGGGTCAGCAGCCGGGCGCAGGTCGCGGCGAGGCCGGCGGCCGCGCGCTGCATCAACACCCCCTCCGGCAGCCGGGCCATCAGTTCGGCCTCGGCGGCCCGGACCTGTTCGACACGGTGAGCGCTGCGCATGCGGAAGCCCTATCCCCTCGGCGACGACTACCGCCGACGCTACGCCCGCAGCACGGCCGCGCGACACGCGGCACGACCCGACGTGCCCGGGCCCGCCCGTCCGCCCGCAGCCGTGCCGCCCGCCCCGCTCCGCCCTGCCCCGCCCCTGGACAGCACGGTGCCCCCGCGGTAGGACGCAGCCACCGCGGGGGCACCGGGGAACGAGCGGGGACGGCTACTCGACGGTGACCGACTTCGCCAGGTTGCGCGGCTGGTCGACCTCGTGGCCCTTGGCCGTGGCCAGCTCGCAGGCGAAGACCTGCAGCGGCACGGTGGAGACCAGCGGCTGCAGCAGGGTCGGCGTCGCCGGGATGCGGATCAGGTGGTCCGCGTACGGGACGACCGCCTCGTCGCCCTCCTCCGCGATGACGATCGTGCGGGCGCCACGCGCCCGGATCTCCTGGATGTTGGAGACGATCTTGTCGTGCAGGATCGAGCGCCCGCGCGGCGAGGGCACGACCACGACGACCGGCAGCCCCTCCTCGATCAGCGCGATCGGCCCGTGCTTCAGCTCGCCCGCCGCGAAGCCCTCGGCGTGCATGTACGCCAGCTCCTTCAGCTTGAGCGCACCCTCCAGCGCCACCGGGAAGCCGACGTGGCGGCCCAGGAACAGCACCGAACGGGCGTCCGCCAGGGAGCGGGCCAGCTCGCGCACCGGCTCCATGGTCTCCAGCACCTGCTCGACCTGCTTCGGCGCGTCGCCGAGCTCGCGGATGATGGTGAAGATCTCGTCGCCCCACTTGGTGCCGCGCACCTGGCCCAGGTACAGCGCGACCAGGTAGCAGGCGACCAGCTGGGTCAGGAACGCCTTGGTCGAGGCGACGGCGACCTCCGGGCCGGCGTGCGTGTACAGCACGGCGTCCGACTCGCGCGGGATGGTGGAGCCGTTGGTGTTGCAGATCGCCAGCACCTTGGCGCCCTGCTCGCGCGCGTGGCGCAGCGCCATCAGGGTGTCCATGGTCTCGCCGGACTGCGAGATCGCGATGACCAGCGTGCCCGGGCCCATGATCGGGTCGCGGTAGCGGAACTCCGAGGCCACCTCGACCTCGCAGGGGATGCGGGTCCAGTGCTCGATCGCGTACTTGGCGATCATGCCCGCGTGGAAGGCGGTGCCGCAGGCGACGATGACGACCTTGTCGACCGAGCGCAGGTCGGCGTCGGAGATCCGCAGCTCGTCCAGGGTCAGCCGGCCGTCGGTGCCGATCCGGCCGAGGAGGGTGTCGGCGACGGCCTTCGGCTGCTCGGCGATCTCCTTGAGCATGAAGTAGTCGTAGCCGCCCTTCTCGGCGGCCGAGGCGTCCCAGTCGACGTGGTACTCGCGCACGTCGGCCGGGGTGCCGTCGAAGTTGGTCACCGTGACGCCGTCCCGGCGCAGCTCGACGACCTGGTCCTGGCCCAGCTCGATCGCCTCACGGGTGTGGGCGATGAACGCGGCCACGTCCGAGGCGAGGAAGTTCTCGCCCTCGCCGCGCCCGACGACCAGCGGCGAGTTGCGGCGGGCGCCGACCACCACGTCCGGGGCGTCGGCGTGCACCGCGACCAGGGTGAAGGCGCCGTCCAGGCGGCGGCAGACCGTCCGCATGGCCTCGGCCAGGTCGCCCTCGTACACCTCGCCCAGCAGGTGCGCGACGACCTCGGTGTCGGTCTCGGAGCGCAGCGTGTGGCCGCGCTCGGCCAGCTCCGCCCGCAGCTGGGCGAAGTTCTCGATGATGCCGTTGTGGACCACCGCGACCCGGGCGGCGTCGTCCAGGTGGGGGTGGGCGTTCGCGTCGGTCGGACCGCCGTGGGTGGCCCAGCGGGTGTGGCCGATACCGGTGGTGCCGCCGGGGAGAGGGGTCTCGGCGAGCGACTTCTGCAGGTTGGCGAGCTTTCCGGCCCGCTTGTCGGTGGCCAGGCTCCACTGCCCGTCGGAGCCCTGCACCTGCACCGCGACACCGGCCGAGTCGTAACCCCGGTACTCGAGGCGCTGCAGGCCGGCGATAACTACATCAAGGGCGGGCTGCGCGCCCACGTATCCAACAATTCCGCACATGCGTGCCAGCATAAGGGCGCTCAGGATGCCCGTTTCTCACCGTTCGCCCACAGCGCGTGACCGACACCACAGCCACCGTGAACGCCGCTACGGCCCACAATGGAGCATGTGCTGACCGAACTCTGTACGCGGGGCGCCGCCACGCCCGGCCCGTCACCGTCCCCCTACGTGGACCTCAGCCGGGCCGAGTGGAGCGCGCTGCGCGAGCGTACGCCGCTGCCGCTCACCGCGGAGGAGGTGGAGCGGCTGCGCGGCCTGGGCACCGCCCTCGACCTGGACGAGGTCCGGGACGTCTACCTGCCGCTGTCCCGGCTGCTGAACCTCTACATCCACGCCACGCACGAGCTGCGCGGCGCGCTGGGCACCTTCCTGGACACCCCGGACACCGAGCGCACCCGCACGCCGTTCATCATCGGCGTGGCCGGCTCGGTCGCGGTCGGCAAGTCCACCACCGCCCGCCTGCTGCAGGCGCTGCTCGCCCGCTGGCCCGAGCACCCCCGGGTCGAACTGGTCACCACCGACGGGTTCCTGCTGCCCAACGCCGAGCTGCGCCGGCGCGGCCTGATGGCCCGCAAGGGCTTCCCGGAGTCGTACGACCGGCGCGCGCTGATGCGCTTCGTCGCCGACGTGAAGGCCGGGAAGGAGAAGGTCACCGCCCCGGTCTACTCCCACCTGGTGTACGACATCGTGCCGGACGAGAAGCTCACCGTGGAGCGCCCGGACATCCTGATCGTCGAGGGGCTGAACGTGCTCCAGCCGGCCCTGCCGGGCACCGACGGCCGGACCCGCCTCGCGGTCGCCGACTACTTCGACTTCTCGATCTACGTCGACGCCCGAACGGACGACATCGAGAGCTGGTACCTGGACCGGTTCCGCAAGCTGCGGCAGACCGCCTTCCAGGACCCGAACTCCTACTTCCAGCGCTTCACCGAGGTGCCGGAGGAGGAGGCGATGGAGTACGGCCGCCAGGTCTGGCGCACCATCAACAAGCCCAACCTGCTGGAGAACGTGCTGCCCACCCGCGGCCGCGCCACGCTGATCCTGCAGAAGGGCCAGGACCACAAGGTCCGTCGCGCGCTGCTGCGCAAGCTCTGACGTCGCAGGCCCCCGCCGTTCCCACGGCGGGGGCCTGCTGACGATCCGTCCGGATGAGCCGGTGTCAGCCCAGGTGGGTCCGGACCGCCTCGGCCAGCCGGTCGGCGACGGCCCCGGCCTGCACCTCGTCGGCGGCCTCGACCATCACCCGGACCAGCGGCTCGGTGCCGGAGGGGCGCAGCAGCACCCGGCCGGTGGCGCCCAGCTCGGCCTCCGCCGCGGCGACCGCGGCGGCCAGCTCGGTGCTGGTCCTCACCCGGCTCTTGTCGACGCCCTTGACGTTGATCAGCACCTGCGGCAGGCGGGTCATCACGGCGGCGAGGTCGGCCAGCGGCTGCTTGGTGGCGGCCAGCCGCGCACCCAGCATCAGGCCGGTGAGGGTGCCGTCGCCGGTGGTGGCGTGGTCCAGCAGGATCACGTGGCCGGACTGCTCGCCGCCCAGGGCGAAGCCGTGCTCCTTCATCGCCTCCAGCACGTAGCGGTCGCCGACCGCGGTCTCCACCAGGTCGATGCCCTCGCGCTCCATGGCCAGCTTGAAGCCCAGGTTGGACATCACGGTGGCGACGGCGGTGTTGCGCCGCAGGGTGCCGGCCTCCTTCATCGCGACGGCCAGGATCGCGATGATCTGGTCGCCGTCGACCTCGTTGCCGTCCGCGTCGGCGGCCAGGCAGCGGTCGGCGTCGCCGTCGAGCGCGACGCCGAGGTCGGCCCGGTACTCCTTCATCGCGGTGCGCAGCCGGTCGAGGTGGGTGGAGCCGACGCCGTCGTTGATGTTGAGGCCGGTGGGCTCCGCCCCCAGGGTGTGGACGACCTCGGCGCCGGCCCGGGCGAAGGCTTCGGGGGCGACGTAGGCGGCCGCGCCGTGGGCGCCGTCGATGACGACCCGGATGCCGTCCAGGCGGTTGGGCAGCACGCCGATCAGGTGGGCGACGTACTTGTCGAAACCCTCGGTGTACTCGCGGACCCGACCGACGGCGGCGCCGGTCGGGCGCTTCCACTCGTCGCTGCCGACGGAGTAGGTCCGGTAGTGCGCCTCGATGGCGTCCTCGATCCGGTCGTCCAGCTTGTGGCCGCCGCGGGCGAGGAACTTGATGCCGTTGTCCGGCATCGCGTTGTGGCTGGCGGAGAGCATCACGCCGAAGTCGGCGCCGAGGGCGCCGGTGAGGTAGGCCACCGCCGGGGTGGGCAGCACGCCGACCCGCAGTACGTCCACGCCCGCGCTGGCCAGGCCGGCGATGACCGCGGCCTCCAGGAACTCGCCCGAGGCCCGGGGGTCGCGGCCGACGACCGCGACCGGCCGGTGGCCGTCGAAGGCCCCCGCCTCGCCGAGGACGTGCGCCGCCGCGACCGACAGCCCGAGCGCCAGCTCGGCCGTCAGTCCCTCGTTGGCCACACCGCGTACGCCGTCCGTACCGAAGAGTCGTCCCACTGTCCCGTCCTCCATCGCCGCTGCTGGCAGTCGTCCAGCATCAAATCCGATCGAATCCCCGGCCACCGCACAATGGCCGGGGAGCACGACGCCCCGGAGTACACGGGGTACTCCGGGGCGTGAGAGCGCAACCGGGGGTGTGCACCACCAGGGCGGTACACACCCCACGGGCGCGATTAGCGCTTGCTGTACTGCGGCGCCTTGCGGGCCTTCTTCAGACCGGCCTTCTTGCGCTCGACGGCGCGGGAGTCACGGGTCAGGAAGCCGGCCTTCTTGAGGGCGCCGCGGTTGTTGTCCACGTCGGCCTCGTTCAGGGCACGGGCGACGCCGAGGCGCAGCGCGTAGGCCTGGCCGGACACGCCGCCACCCGAGATGCGGGCGACGACGTCGTAGCGACCGTCGAGCTCCAGCAGCTTGAAGGGCTCGTTGACGGTCTGCTGGTGCACCTTGTTGGGGAAGTAGCTCTCCAGGGTGCGACCGTTGATCTTCCACTGCCCGGTGCCGGGGACGATGCGCACGCGGGCGATCGCCTCCTTGCGGCGGCCGAGGCCGGCGCCCGGGGTGGTCTCGCCGAAGCGGCCGGCCAGCGACTCGGAGGTGTAGCTCTCCTCGGAGGTGTACTCGCCCTCGACGTTCTCGTCGAAGTCGACCTCAAGGGTTTCAGTGGTCTCGGCCACGGTGTTCCTCAGCTCTTTTCAGTGATGGGGGGCTTGGTGGCCGGAATTACTGCGCGACCTGGGTGATCTCGAACGGCACCGGCTGCTGGGCAGCGTGCGGGTGCTGGTCGCCCGAGTAGACCTTCAGCTTGGAGAGCATCTGGCGGCCCAGGCTGTTCTTGGGGATCATGCCCTTGATGGCCTTCTCGACGGCCTTCTCCGGGTTCTTGTCCAGGAGGTCGTCGTAGCGGACCGAGCGGAGACCGCCCGGGAAGCCGCTGTGGCGGTAGGCCATCTTCTGGGTCTTCTTGTTACCCGACAGGTGCACCTTGTCCGCGTTGATGATGATGACGAAGTCACCAGTGTCAACGTGCGGCGCGTAGATCGCCTTGTGCTTGCCCCGGAGGAGGTTGGCGGCCTGGGAGGCCAGGCGGCCGAGCACGACGTCGGTCGCGTCGATGACGTGCCACTGACGCTGGACGTCGCCGGGCTTGGGGCTGTACGTACGCACGGTCGTAGCCTTCGCTTTTCAGTGAGTGAGTCCTGACAGGAGCACCTGGTCGAGGGCATCAGCCTGGCCGCCTTGGACGCAATTCAAGGGGAGCCGCTGGGTCGTCGACCTGGTATCTCCGGCGTACCGACCTCTCACGTGAGATAGAGCGAGCCAATACGCACAACAAGCACCCAGATTACCGGGCGCGCCGGGGTGGGTCAAAATCCCCCCGGCGCCGACCCGCCCGACCACCGCCGCAGGGCGGGCCGGCGGCGGCGCCGGGAGCGGCAGCCGGGCCCCGTCAGCGCTCGCGCTCGACGCGGGTGACGTCCCAGACCGGCTCGGGCGACTCGTAGACCCGGCCGTCCGCGCCGAAGACCAGGAAGCGGTCGAAGGTCTTGGCGAACCAGCGGTCGTGGGTGACGCAGAGCACCGTGCCCTCGAAGGCCTCCAGACCGGCCTGCAGCGCCTCGGCGCTCTCCAGGTCCAGGTTGTCGGTCGGCTCGTCCAGCAACAGGGCCGTCACACCGGAGAGTTCGAGCTTGAGGATCATCAGCCGGGCCTGCTGCCCGCCGGACAGCGACTCGAACTTCTGCTCCTCCTGGCGGTCCAGCTCGTAGCGGCGCAGCACGCCCATCGCGGCGCCGCGGCTGAGCGCGTGCTCCTCCTCGACGATCGAGCGGACCGTCCGGCCGAACAGCTCCGGGTGGGCGTGGGTCTGCCGGAAGTGGCCGGGCACCACCCGGGCGCCGAGCTTCCAGCCGCCGGTGTGCGCGACCGTCTCGTCGCCGGCCAGCAGCCGCAGGAAGTGCGACTTGCCGGAGCCGTTGGAGCCCAGCACCGCGACCCGCTCGCCGTAGAAGACCTCCAGGTCGAAGGGCTTCATCAGGCCGGTCAGCTCCAGCTGCTCCAGGGTGAAGGCCCGCACGCCGGTCCGGCCGCCCTTGAGCCGCATGGTGATGGTCTGCTCGCGCGGGGGCTCCTCCGGCCGACCGGCCTCCTCGAACTTCTTCAGCCTGGTCTGGGCGGCCGCGTAGCGGGTGGCGAGCGCGTGGCTGACCGAGGCGGCCTGGCGCAGCGTGACGACCAGCTTCTTGAGCTTGGCGTGCTCCTCGTCCCAGCGCCGGCCGAGCTCCTCGAAGCGCGCGAAGCGGTCCTTGCGGGCGTCGTGGAAGGAGTCGAAGCCACCGCCGTGCACCCAGACGGTGGAGCCGGCCGCACCGGCCTCGACACTGATGATCTTCTCGGCCGTCCGGGAGAGCAGCTCGCGGTCGTGCGAGATGTACAGCACGGTCTTCGAGGTGGACCGGATCGCCTCCTCCAGCCAGCGCTTGCCCGGTACGTCCAGGTAGTTGTCCGGCTCGTCCAGCAGCAGCACCTCTTCGGGGCCGCGCAGCAGCGCCTCCAGCACCAGCCGCTTCTGCTCGCCGCCGGAGAGCGTGTTCAGCCCGCGCCACTGCGCCTTCTCGAAGGGCATCCCCAGGGCCGCCATGGTGCAGACGTCCCAGTCGGTCTCGTAGTCGTAGCCGCCGACGTCGGCCCAGTCGGAGAGCGCCTGGGCGTACGCCATCTGCGTCTTCTCGTCGTCCTGGGCGATCATCGCCAGCTCGGCGGCGTCCACCGCGCGGGCCGCGACGGCGATCCGCTCCGGGGCGACCGAGACCAGCAGGTCGCGGACGGAGGCGTCGGCGGGCAGCGCGCCCGGCGTCTCCTTCTGGTCCTCTCGGCCGGTGGTGCCGACGAACTGGCGCATCACGCCGAGCCCGCCGCTGATCGTCACCGAGCCGCCGTGCGGCTGCAGGTCGCCCGCGATCATGCGCAGCAGCGTGGTCTTGCCCGCGCCGTTGGCGCCCACCAGGGCGACCGCGGCGCCCTCCCCGACCCGGAAGGACGCGTCGTCGAACAGCACCCGCCCGTCCGGCAGGTAGTACTCCAGGTGCGAAATCTCGACGTGTCCCATGCGGACGATTGTCCCCATCGTCCGCCCAGGACCAAAACGGATTACCCCGCGACCGGCGCCGGCTGCCCCGGCAGCGTGCGGATCCGGCGGGCGAGCCGGCTGCGCTCGGCGAGCTGGTCGTCGGCCGGGTAGCCGACCTCCTCCA
>NZ_JAKNTA010000006.1:448546-497526 GCF_022288725.1 Kitasatospora sp. A2-31
GGGCCCGCGACGACACCTAGCGGTGTCAGGCCTGCTCGGCGGCCTCGGCCTCGGCGGCCGCGGGGGCCTCCTCGACCTTGGTCTCCTCGGCCTTGGCGTCGGCCTCCTTGACGGCACGCTTGGTGGCGGCCTCGGCCTCGCCGACGGCGGTCTGCGCGACGGTCAGCGCCTCGACCAGCTCGATCACGGCCATCGGGGCGTTGTCGCCACGACGGGGACCGATCTTGGTGATGCGGGTGTAGCCACCCGGGCGGTTCTCGTAGCGCGGCGCGATCTCGGTGAAGAGGGTGTGCAGCACCGAGATGTCGGTGATGGTCTTGCGCACCAGGCGACGGTTGTGGATGTCGCCCTTCTTCGCCTTGGTGATCAGCTTCTCCGCCAGCGGGCGCAGGCGGCGGGCCTTGGCCTCGGTGGTGGTGATGCGGCCGTACTGGAACAGCTCACGGGCCAGACCGGCGAGCAGCAGCGGCTCGTGGTGCGGGCCGCCGCCGAGGCGGGCACCCTTGGTGGGACGCGGCATGGAATTACTCCTCGATTCTCCGACTGCGGCCGTACCAGGTACCGCAGCGGGCGTACGGGCACTGTGCCCGCACGACTTTCACGACGACGGGGGCGGTTCCGGGGAACCGCCCCCGCGGTCAGGTCTTTCAGTACTGCTCGGTCTCCGCGTAACCCGCGTCGTCCAGGTCGTCGGCGCCGAAGGCGTCGGCGGCGGCGGTCGGGTCGAACCCGGGCGGGCTGTCCTTGAGGGCCAGGCCCATGCCGGCCAGCTTCGCCTTGACCTCGTCGATCGACTTCGCACCGAAGTTGCGGATGTCGAGCAGGTCGGCCTCGGAGCGGGCGACGAGCTCACCCACGGTGTGGATGCCCTCGCGCTTGAGGCAGTTGTACGACCGAACGGTGAGCTCCAGCTCCTCGATCGGCAGCGCCAGGTCGGCGGCCAGGGCGGCGTCCGTCGGGGACGGGCCCATGTCGATGCCCTCGGCGTCGATGTTCAGCTCGCGGGCGAGGCCGAACAGCTCCACCAGGGTCTTGCCGGCCGAGGCCATGGCGTCGCGCGGACGCATGGCGGGCTTGGTCTCGACGTCGACGATCAGCTTGTCGAAGTCGGTCCGCTGCTCGACACGGGTGGCCTCGACCTTGTAGGTGACCTTCAGCACGGGGCTGTAGATCGAGTCGACCGGGATGCGGCCGATCTCCTGGCCGGAGGCCTTGTTCTGCACGGCGGAGACGTAGCCGCGACCGCGCTCGACGGTCAGCTCCATCTCCAGCTTGCCCTTGCCGTTCAGCGTGGCGAGGACGAGCTCGGGGTTGTGCACCTCGACACCGGCCGGCGGCGCGATGTCGGCGGCGGTGACCACACCCGGGCCCTGCTTGCGCAGGTACATCACGACCGGCTCGTCGTGCTCCGAGGAGACGACCAGCTGCTTGATGTTGAGGATGAGGTCGGTCACGTCCTCCTTGACGCCCGGCACGGTGGTGAACTCGTGCAGGACACCGTCGATGCGGATGCTGGTGACGGCGGCACCCGGGATCGAGGAGAGCAGCGTGCGGCGCAGGGAGTTGCCGAGGGTGTAACCGAAGCCCGGCTCCAGCGGCTCGATCACGAACCGCGAGCGGAACTCGTCGACGACCTCTTCGGTCAGCGAGGGACGCTGAGCGATAAGCATGAGGGGTGTTCCTCCAGTTGTCTTCGGCACCCACTATTTGATGCCGACAGGACCAAGCGTACGGGGTCCCGCAGAGAACGGGACCCCGTACGAGGTTCAGAGCACTACCGGTGTGCCCGAAGGGCCGACGTCAGACGCGGCGGCGCTTCGGCGGACGGCAGCCGTTGTGCGGGGTGGGGGTGACGTCCTGGATCGAGCCGACCTCCAGGCCGGTGGCCTGGAGCGAACGGATCGCGGTCTCGCGGCCGGAGCCCGGACCCTTCACGAAGACGTCGACCTTGCGCATGCCGTGCTCCTGCGCGCGACGGGCAGCGGCCTCGGCGGCCATCTGCGCGGCGAACGGGGTGGACTTGCGCGAGCCCTTGAAGCCGACGTGGCCGGCGGAGGCCCAGGAGATCACGTTGCCCGACGGGTCGGTGATCGAAACGATGGTGTTGTTGAACGTGCTCTTGATGTGCGCGTGGCCGTGAGCGACGTTCTTCTTTTCCTTGCGGCGGATCTTCTTCGCGCCGGCAGCCTGACGACCCTTGGGGGGCATAAGTCTGTTCTCCTACTGAGGTGGTCGGTCCGCTGACCCGCGGGCCGGAGGGATGTCCGGTTACGGGACGGACTACTTCTTGCCCGGCTTCTTCTTACCGGCGATCGCGCGACGCGGGCCCTTGCGGGTACGCGCGTTGGTGTGGGTGCGCTGGCCGCGGACCGGGAGGCCACGGCGGTGACGCAGACCCTCGTAGCAGCCGATCTCGACCTTGCGGCGGATGTCGGCGGCCACCTCGCGGCGGAGGTCACCCTCGACCGTGAAGTTGGCGTCGATGTACTGGCTCAGCTTGACGAGGTCTTCCTCGGAGATGTCGCGAACGCGGACATCCGGGTTGACGCCGGTCTCGGCCAGGGTCTGCTGGGCGCGGGTACGGCCGATGCCGTACACGTAGGTGAGGGCGATCTCGATCCGCTTCTCACGGGGGAGATCAACGCCGGCGAGGCGTGCCATTCAAGGCTCCTGTGGTTCTTCAGAGGTCTTGCGTGCTGCCTACTCCGACACCTCACGGTGAGGGAGCCCCGGCCTCTGACCGGGGGTGGCAGTCCGCCCTGCGAGAGGGGGATCGGGCAGCCCGCTTATGACGTTTTCGCGTCGCGCGAAGTACTACGAGAAATGCTGGGGAGAGATCAGCCCTGGCGCTGCTTGTGGCGCAGGTTGTCGCAGATCACCATGACCCGGCCGTGACGGCGGATCACCTTGCACTTGTCGCAGATCTTCTTGACGCTCGGCTTGACCTTCATGTCTCAGGTTCTCCGGGTCTAGATCTGGCGCCACCGCCGTCAGGCGGTGGTTCTTTACTTGTAGCGGTAGACGATCCGGCCGCGCGTGAGGTCGTAGGGGCTGAGCTCCACCACGACCCGGTCGTCCGGCAGGATGCGGATGTAGTGCATGCGCATCTTGCCACTGATGTGCGCGAGGACCTTGTGACCGTTCTGCAGCTCGACCTTGAACATCGCGTTCGGAAGAGACTCGATCACGGTGCCCTCGATCTCAATGGCGCCTTGCTTCTTAGCCATGAACTGCGAGATCCACCTTCCGGGACCGGCTACCGTATGCGGAACGCTCGTGCGAACCTGGGTCCACCCCGCCCCCCTGAGGGGAAGAGGGCGTGCTGAAGCACGCTACGAGTGAGCCGACGGTCCATCCTACGCCAGTGCACGGGATGCACCAAAACCGGGGGCACCCGAATCAGCGCTGGGCCACCACGGTCAGCGGCTCGACGTGGGCGGTGCAGGCCGAGCAGCGGCGGGCGGCCTCCGGGATCTCCGTCAGGCACTCGGGGCAGGGGCGCTTCGGGGTCTTCGGCTTCTTCGGCAGGTACCGGGCGGTGGCCTTGGTGACCGGCAGCACGACGCAGAAGTACAGCACCGCGGCGGTCATGACGAAGGCGATCAGCACGTTCAGGAACTGCCCGTACGGGAACGTGACGCCGGCCACGGTCGCCTTGTACGAGCTGAAGTCGCCGGCCGCGCCGACCACCACGCCGACCAGCGGGGTGAGGAAGGCGGAGACGAAGCCGGTGACGACCCCGGTGAAGGCGGCACCGATCACCACGCCGACCGCCATGTCGACCACGTTGCCGCGCATCATGAAGTCGCGGAATCCCTTGAGCACTGCTCTCTCCTGCTCGCTCGAAGCCAGTCCAACGGCAACAGCCACTGCCAGCCGATAAAAGTAGGACAAAAGCCCTGGAGGTCCAAACCTCCAGGGCTCTGATCCGTTCTCAGCGGCCGTCCTCCGCGCGGGCTCCGCGGCCGACGCCCGGGCCGCCGGTCAGGCGAGCGGGTCCGGGGCCGCGGTGACGCCCAGCTTCGCGAGCTCGGCCTTGCCGCCGTCGAAGGCGGTCAGCACCAGCGGGCCCTGCTCCGTGACCGCGACCGAGTGCTCCCAGTGCGAGGCCCAGGTGCCGTCGTTGGTCACGACGGTCCACTCGTCCTCCAGCACCGTGGTGTGCGGGGTGCCGAGCGAGACCATCGGCTCGATCGCCAGCACGGTGCCGGGGACCAGCTTGGGGCCCTTGCCGCGGCCGCGCTCGACGTAGTTCAGCACGTGCGGCTCCATGTGCATCGCGGTGCCGATGCCGTGGCCGCCGTAGCCCTCGGTGATCCCCCACTTGCCCTTGGGCGGCAGCGGCTGGCGCCGGATGAAGCCCTCGATCGCTTTGGAGACGTCGACCAGGCGGTTGCTCTTCTTCATCTGGGCGATACCGGCCCACATCGAGCCCTCGGTGACCCGGCTCAGCATCTCGACCTCGGGGCGGACCTCGCCGACCGCCACGGTGATCGCCGCGTCGCCGTGCCAGCCGTCCAGGATGGCGCCGCAGTCGATCGAGATGAGGTCGCCCTCCTGCAGCACCCGCTCGCCGGGGATGCCGTGGACGACCTCGTTGTTCACCGAGGCGCAGATCACGCCAGGGAACCAGAGGCCGCCGTGGTGGGCGCGGAAGTTCGAGGTGGCGCCGTGCTCGGTGATGACCTTGTCCGCGACGTCGTTGAGCTCCTGGGTGGTCACCCCCGGAGCGACCGCCTCGCGGCAGGCCTTCAGCGCCTCGGCGACGACCAGCCCGGCCGCTCGCATCTTCGCGATCTGCTCGGGGGTCTTGATCTCCACCATCTGGTCACGCCTTCCTTGGGTTCCCGCCCGGTCCTTGCCGGGCGGCCGTGCACTCGTTCCACCGTACGACGCCGTACGGCCGCGCCGCCCCGGAGCGGGCGTGCGCGGCCGTACGAACGTCGGTCGGACTCAGCTGTCCTGCTTCAGCGCCTCGATCGCGCGCTGGGTGACCTCGTCCACCTTGCCGAGGGCCGGGATGACCTCCACCAGGCCCTGCTGACGGTAGTAGTCGATGATCGGCTCGGTCTCCGTGTGGTAGACCTCCAGGCGCGTGCGCACCTTCTCCTCGGTGTCGTCCGAGCGCTGGTACAGCTCGCCGCCGCACTCGTCGCAGACACCCTCGACCTTCGACGGGTTGTAGTCCACGTGGAAGACGTGACCACCGTCGTTGCGGCAGAGCCGCCGGCCGGCGATGCGCTTGACGACCTCGTCCTCGGGGACCTCCAGGTCCAGCACGCCGTCGAGCTTGATGCCCTGCTCCACGAGGAACTCGTCCAGCGCCTTGGCCTGGCCGAGGTTGCGCGGGAAGCCGTCGAGCAGGAAGCCGTCGGCGGCGTCCGCCTGGAGCATGCGGTCCTTGGCCATCCCGATGGTGACCTCGTCCGGCACCAGGCGACCCGCGTCCATGTAGCTCTTGGCCTCGAGCCCCAGCGGGGTGCCCTGGCCGATGTTGGCGCGGAACAGGTCACCGGTGGAGATGTGGGGGATGGACAGGGTCTTGGCGAGCAGGTGCGCCTGAGTACCCTTCCCGGCCCCGGGAGGCCCGACGAGGACGATACGCATCAGCGGAGGAACCCTTCGTAATTGCGCTGCTGGAGCTGGCTCTCGATCTGCTTCACAGTTTCGAGTCCGACGCCGACGACGATGAGCACGCTGGTGCCGCCGAACGGGAAGTTGGTCTGCTGTCCGAAGGCGACCAGGGCGATCATCGGGATCAACGCGATCAGGCCCAGGTAGAGCGAACCCGGCCACGTGATTCGGGTGAGCACGTAGTTCAGGTACTCGGCCGTCGGCCGGCCGGCCCGGATACCCGGGATGAACCCACCATACTTCTTCATATTGTCGGCAACTTCTTCGGGGTTGAAGGAGATGGCGACGTAGAAGAAGGCGAAGAAGACGATCAGCAGGAAGTAGGTGGCCATGTAGATCGGGTGGTCACCCTTGACGAAGTTCGTCCGGATCCACACCGCCCAGCCGGCCTGGCTGTTGGTCAGCTGCACCACCAGCGCGGGGATGTACAGCAGCGACGAGGCGAAGATGACCGGGATGACACCGGCCTGGTTCACCTTGAGCGGGATGTAGGTCGAGGTGCCGCCGAACGCGCGGCGGCCGATCATCCGCTTCGCGTACTGGACCGGGATCCGGCGCTGGGCCTGCTCCACGAAGATGACCAGCATCACAACGATGATGCCGACCGCGACCACCGAGAGGAACTCGACCCAGCCGTCGCCGATGGTGCCGGACTGCTTGATCGCCCACATCGAGGACGGGAACTGCGCCGCGATCGAGGTGAAGATCAGCAGCGACATGCCGTTGCCGATGCCGCGGTCGGTGATCAGCTCGCCGAGCCACATGATCACGGTGGTGCCGGCGGTCATGGTGAGCACCATGACGGCGATCCGGAACACGCCGGTGTCCGGCACGATCTGGTTCGCGTACGGGCAGCCCGAGAACAGCGCGCCGCTGGAGGCCGTCGCCACGATGCCGGTGCCCTGGAGCACGGCGAGCGCGATGGTCAGGTAGCGGGTGTACTGGGTGATCTTGGCGGTCCCGGCCTGGCCCTCCTTCTTCAGCGCCTCGAGTCGCGGGATCACGACGGTGAGGAGCTGGAGGATGATGCTGGCCGTGATGTACGGCATGATGCCGAGCGCGAAAATCGTCAGCTGGAGGAGCGCGCCACCGCTGAACAGGTTGACGAGCCCGAACAGGCCGCTGTTCTTGGTCTCCTTCACACAGGCGTTGACGGCCTGGAAATCCACCCCGGGTACCGGGATGTGCGATCCCAGCCGGAACAGCACCATGATGCCCAGCGTGAACAGCAGCTTCTTGCGCAGGTCGGGCGTCTGGAACGCCCGCGCGAACGCACTGAGCACGGTGCCTCCTGCGCCTCCCGCGCGTCGTCGGCGGGAGGGTCGGTCCTGAATTGGGGAGTTTGCGGTTCGGGCCCCCGTACAGACGGCACAGGCGAGCCTACGCGCAGCCTACAAGGGAACTCCACGGACTCTAACAGTGCGCGGCCACTCGAAAGAAGCGCGTACGGCCCCTCCCCCACTCACGGGGTACGGGATGCCCGGGTTTGCCACACAAAAGAACGAGGGCCCCTGCCGCCCGGGAACGCGGCCCGGCCGGCGCGCCGCCGCGGCCGGGGAAAGGCGCGAGCCCCACACCGCCCGGAAGGGGCGGTGCGGGGCTCGCGGAAGGTCAGCGGGCTCAGACGAGCTCGGTGACGGTACCGCCGGCGGCGGTGATCTTCTCGGCGGCGGAGCCGGAGACGGCGTCGACCGTCACCTGCAGCGCAACCGAGATCTCGCCGGTGCCGAGCACCTTGACGAGGGAGTTCTTGCGAACCGCGCCCTTGGCGACCAGGTCCTCGACCGTGACCTCGCCACCCTGCGGGTAGAGCTCGGCCAGCTTGTCGAGGTTGACGACCTGGAACGTGATCTTGAACGGGTTCTTGAAGCCCTTCAGCTTCGGCAGGCGCATGTGGAGCGGCATCTGGCCACCCTCGAAGCGCTGCGGAACCTGGTAGCGGGCCTTGGTGCCCTTGGTACCACGACCGGCGGTCTTACCCTTGGAGCCCTCACCACGACCCACACGGATCTTGTCGGTCTTGGCACCCGGGGCGGGCCGCAGGTTGTGGATCTTGATCGGGTTGTCGCCCATGATCAGTCCACCTCCTCAACCGTCACCAGGTGACGGACCGTGTGGGCCATCCCGCGGATCTCGGGACGGTCCTCCTTCACCACGACGTCGTGCATGCGCTTGAGACCAAGCGAACGCAGGGTGTCACGGTGGTTCTGCTTGCTGCCGATGTACGACTTGGTCTGCGTGATCTTCAGGCGAGCCATCAGGCGCTCACCCCAGCAGCACGCGCCCGCAGCAGAGCAGCGGGGGCCACGTCCTCCAGCGGCAGGCCACGACGGGCGGCGATCTCCTCGGGGCGCACGAGGCCCTTCAGAGCAGCCACGGTGGCGTGCACGATGTTGATCGCGTTGTCCGAGCCGAGCGACTTCGACAGGATGTCGTGGATGCCGGCGCACTCGAGGACGGCACGCACCGGGCCACCGGCGATAACACCGGTACCAGGGGCGGCCGGCTTCAGCAGCACGACGCCGGCGGCCTTCTCGCCCTGAACGGGGTGCGGAATGGTGCCCTGGATACGGGGAACCTTGAAGAAGTTCTTCTTGGCCTCCTCAACGCCCTTGGCGATGGCGGCCGGAACCTCCTTCGCCTTCCCGTAACCAACACCCACGGTGCCCTCGCCATCGCCCACCACGACCAGCGCGGTGAAGGAGAAACGACGACCACCCTTGACAACCTTGGCGACACGGTTGATCGCGACGACGCGCTCGACGTAAGCGGTCTTCTCGACAACCTGGGCGCCGCCCCGGTCGTCACGCTTACGGTCGCGCCGCTCGCCACCGGTGCCGCCACCGGCGCCGCTACCGCGGCGCTGGGGTCCAGCCATTGGAATTACCTCTCTCGTTTACGTCCGTCGACAGAGCCGACGAGCGGCTTAGAAGTCGAGCCCGGCCTCACGGGCCGCGTCCGCCAGGGCGGCGATGCGGCCGGCGTACCGGTTGCCCGCGCGGTCGAAGACGACCGCCTCGATGCCGGCGGCCTTGGCGCGCTCGGCGACCAGGCTCCCGACCTTCTTGGCCAGCTCGGTCTTGTCGCCCTCGGCGCCCTTGATGGACACGTCGAGGGTGGACGCCGACGCCAGGGTGTGACCCTTGGCGTCGTCGATGACCTGGGCGACCATGTGACGGTTCGAGCGCGTCACGACGAGACGCGGACGCACCTCGGTGCCGACGACGCGCTTGCGAACGCGGATCGCGCGGCGCTTGCGAGCGGCGCTCTTGTAGGCGTTGCCCTTGCCGATCTTGACAGAGACGCTCATCGCTTACTTACCACTCTTTCCGACCTTGCGGCGGATGACCTCGCCCGCGTACTTGACGCCCTTGGCCTTGTACGGGTCGGGCTTGCGCAGCTTGCGGATGTTCGCGGCGACCTCGCCGACCTTCTGCTTGTCGATGCCGTCCACGTGGAACTTGGTGGGCGACTCGACCACGAAGGAGATGCCCTCCGGGGCCTCGACCAGGATCGGGTGGCTGTAGCCGAGCTGGAACTCCATGGAGGAGCCCTTCGCAGCGACTCGGTAACCAACACCGCTGATCTCCAGCGACTTGCGGTAGCCCGCGGTCACGCCGGTGATCATGTTCGCCACCAGCGTGCGGGTCAGGCCGTGCAGGGCCTTCGACTGACGCTCGTCGTTGGGGCGGGTGACAGCCAGAGTGCCGTCCTCGCCCTTGCCGATCTCGATCGGCGCGGCGACAACGTGGGTGAGGGTGCCCTTGGGACCCTTCACCGAGACCGCCTGGCCATCGATGGTGACGTCCACGCCGGCGGGAACCGGGATGGGCAGCCGTCCAATGCGCGACATTGCTGTACCTCCGTTTCCCGAATTACCAGACGTAGGCGAGAACTTCTCCGCCTACGCCCTTCTTGGCAGCCTGCTTGTCCGTGAGGAGACCGGAGGACGTGGAGATGATCGCCACGCCCAGGCCGCCGAGGACCTTCGGCAGGTTGGTGGACTTTGCGTAGACCCGCAGGCCCGGCTTGCTGATCCGCTTGATGCCAGCGATCGAGCGCTCACGGTTGGGGCCGAACTTGAGCTCGATGGTCAGCTTCTTGCCGACCTCGCCCTCAGCGGGCTCCTCAACCTTGTAGGAGGAGATGTACCCCTCCTGCTGCAGGATCTCGGCGACGTGCGCCTTGATCTTGCTGGCCGGCATCGCCACGGAGTCGTGGTACGCCGAGTTAGCGTTACGCAGACGCGTGAGCATGTCTGCGATGGGGTCGGTCATGGTCATGATGGCCTCAGGCCTCTCTCGCCGTGGTTTCTCCGCGCAAGGTCCCCCGTACTCCTGCGGAGTACGGGGCACAGACGCAGGGGACCTACGACGTAGTAAGACTGGGTGCGAGCCCTCCGAAGAGGATCACCTGCCGCCATGGGACGGCCGTGACAGGGGGCCCGACCCCACTACCTTACGGGATTCCGTACGGGAGCCCAAAAACGGGCGATGTGGGGTCGGGCACCTCTGCTTCGCTAGGTGACTGGAACCGCCTGGACTACCAGGAGCTCTTGGTCACGCCCGGCAGCTCGCCGCGGTGCGCCATCTCACGGAGGCAGACACGGCAGAGGCCGAACTTGCGGTACACCGAGTGCGGACGGCCGCAGCGCTGGCACCGGGTGTAGGCCCGGACGCCGAACTTCGGCTTCCGCTCGGCCTTCGCGATGAGGGACTTCTTCGCCATTGGCTCACGCCTCCTTGAACGGGAAGCCCAGGGCACGCAGGAGCGCCCGGCCCTCGTCGTCGGTCTGAGCGGTGGTCACGACGGTGATGTCCATACCGCGCTGACGGTCGACCTTGTCCTGGTCGATCTCGTGGAACATAACCTGCTCGGTCAGACCGAAGGTGTAGTTGCCACGGCCGTCGAACTGCTTCGGGGAGAGGCCACGGAAGTCACGGATACGCGGCAGGGCCAGCGTCACCAGACGGTCCAGGAACTCCCACATGCGGTCACCACGGAGGGTGACGTGGGTGCCGATCGGCTGGCCCTCGCGCAGCTTGAACTGCGCGATGGACTTGCGAGCCTTGGTCACGGCCGGCTTCTGACCGGTGATCGCGGTCAGGTCGCGGATCGCGCCCTCGATCAGCTTGCTGTCACGGGCGGCCTCGCCGACACCCATGTTGACGACGACCTTGACCAGGCCGGGCGTCAGCATGACGTTCTCGTACGAGAACTGCTCCTGCAGCTGACCCTTGATCTCGGAGTTGTAACGCTCCTTGAGACGGGGGGTCACCTTCTCAACAGTCGTCTCAGACATCAGATGTCCTCACCGGTTCGCTTGGCAACGCGGATCTTGTTGCCCTCGTCGTCGAAGCGGTAGCCAACGCGGGTGACGACCTTCTTGCCGTCCTTCTCCACGACCAGCTGGACGTTGGAGACGTGCACCGGGGCCTCGACGGTGACAATGCCACCCTGGGTGCCCGGGCCCGGCTTGGTGTGCTTCTTGACCCGGTTGACACCCTCGACCAGGACCTTGTTCTCGGCGGGGAGGGCCTGGATGACCTTGCCCTGCTTGCCGCGGTCCTTGCCGGTGATGACCTGGACCAGGTCACCCTTCTTGATCTTCATGCTGTTCGCCATGAGTCAGAGCACCTCCGGCGCAAGCGAGATGATCTTCATGAACTTCTTGTCGCGCAGCTCACGGCCGACCGGGCCGAAGATGCGGGTGCCACGCGGGTCACCCTCGGTGTTCTTCAGAACGACCGCGGCGTTCTCGTCGAAACGGATGTACGAGCCATCCGGACGACGACGCTCCTTGACGGTGCGGACGACGACGCACTTGACGACGTCACCCTTCTTCACCGAACCACCGGGGATCGCGTCCTTGACGGTCGCGACGATGACGTCCCCGATGCCGGCGTAGCGGCGACCGGAGCCACCGAGAACACGGATGCAAAGGATCTCCTTGGCACCAGTGTTGTCGGCGACCCGCAGTCGCGACTCCTGCTGGATCACAGCTTTCTCCTGATCGTCAACGAGAGTCGACGGGCCGGCCGCTGCTCACACCGGCGTCCGCGGGGGACCCGGTGCACATACGGCCGTACCTCATCGGCTTCGTTACTTGGCCTTCTCGAGGATCTCGACGACGCGCCAGCGCTTCGTCGCGGACAGCGGGCGGGTCTCCGCGAGGAGGACCCGGTCACCGATGCCGCACGCGTTCTGCTCGTCGTGCGCCTTCAGCTTGTTCGTACGGCGGATGACCTTGCCGTACAGAGCGTGCTTGACGCGGTCCTCGACGGCGACGACGACGGTCTTGTCCATCTTGTCGCTGACGACGAGACCCTCACGGGTCTTGCGGAAACCGCGCGTCTCGTTGGTGTTCTCAGTCATCAGGCGTTCTCCACCGTCTCGATGCCCAGCTCGCGCTCGCGCATCAGGGTGTAGATCCGCGCGATGTCCTTACGGACGAGCTTCAGCCGTCCGTGGTTGTCGAGCTGCCCGGTCGCCGCCTGGAAGCGGAGGTTGAACAGCTCCTCCTTGGCCTCACGCAGCTTGGCAACGAGAGCCTCGTTGTCCAGCTGGCGGAGGTCAGCAGCCTTGGTAGCGGCCGACATCAGCTCTCACCGTCCTCGCGCCGGACGATCCGGCACTTCATCGGCAGCTTGTGAGCAGCGCGGGTGAGCGCCTCACGAGCGACCTTCTCGTTCGGGTACGACAGCTCGAACATGACCCGACCCGGGTGCACGTTCGCGATCCACCACTCCGGCGAACCCTTACCGGAACCCATGCGGGTCTCGGCCGGCTTCTTGGTCAGCGGGCGGTCCGGGTAGATGTTGATCCAGACCTTGCCGCCACGACGGATGTGACGGGTGATCGCGATACGAGCGGACTCGATCTGACGGTTCGTCACGTAGGCCGGGGTCACGGCCTGGATGCCGAACTGGCCGAACGCCAGCTCGGTGCCACCCTTCGAGGCGCCGCGGCGCTTCGGGTGGTGCTGCTTGCGGTGCTTGACCCGACGGGGGATCAGCATTGGGGTCAGGCCTCCGTTCCGGTGTTCTCAGCAGCCGGAGCCTCGGTCACCGGGGCCGCGGGGGCCTCGGCGGCGGGACGACGGCCACGGCCACCGCGCTCGCCACCACGGCGCTCGCCACCGCGGGCGGGACGACCGCCCTCGGGACGGGCCGGGCGGTTGCCCGAGCGGGCAGCGGCGTTCTCAGCGCGGACCTCGGCGATGTTCTTGACGTCGCCCTTGTAGATCCAGACCTTCACGCCGATGCGGCCGAAGGTGGTCTTGGCCTCGAAGAAGCCGTAGTCGACGTTCGCGCGCAGGGTGTGCAGCGGCACACGGCCCTCGCGGTAGAACTCCGAACGGCTCATCTCGGCGCCGCCGAGACGACCGGAGCACTGCACCTTGATGCCCTTGGCGCCGGACTTCATGGTGCCCTGCATCGACTTGCGCATGGCACGACGGAAGGAGACGCGGGAGGACAGCTGCTCCGCGACGCCCTGAGCCACGAGCTGGGCGTCCAGCTCGGGGTTCTTGACCTCGAGGATGTTCAGCTGGACCTGCTTGCCGGTCAGCTTCTCGAGGTCGCCGCGGATGCGGTCGGCCTCGGTGCCACGGCGGCCGATGACGATGCCGGGGCGGGCGGTGTGGATGTCAACGCGGACGCGGTCGCGGGTGCGCTCGATCTCGACCTTGGAGATGCCGGCGCGCTCCATGCCCTTCGTCATCATGCGACGAATGGCGACGTCTTCCTTGACGTAGTCCTTGTACAGCTTGTCGGCGTACCAGCGGGACTTGAAGTCCGTGCTGATGCCGAGGCGGAACCCGTGCGGGTTAACCTTCTGGCCCATTACCGGGTCCCTTCCTTGCTGCTGACGACCACGGTGATGTGGCTGGTCCGCTTGCGGATCCGGTAGGCACGGCCCTGGGCGCGCGGACGGAACCGCTTCAGGGTCGGACCCTCGTCAACGTACGCCTCAGAGATGTAGAGGTCGTCCACGTTGGAGTGGTTGTAGTTGTGCGCGGCGTTGGCGATGGCGCTGTCGAGCACCTTGCCGACCGGCACGGTGGCGGCCTGCGGAGCGAAACGCAGGACGGCCTGGGCCTCCGTGGCGTTCAGGCCACGGATGAGGTCCACCACGCGGCGGGCCTTCATGGGCGTGACGCGGATGTACCGCGCCTGGGCCCTGGCTTCCATGGTTGTCCCCTTAATGGAGTAAGTCATTGAGTCGTTCTGGCGGTGAAGCTCAGGCGACTAGCGACGCTTCGACTTGCGGTCGTCCTTGACGTGGCCGCGGAAGGTGCGGGTCGGAGCGAACTCGCCCAGCTTGTGGCCGACCATCGACTCGGTGACGAACACCGGGACGTGCTTGCGACCATCGTGAACCGCGATCGTGTGGCCGAGCATGCTCGGGGAGATCACGGAGCGACGGGACCAGGTCTTGATGACGTTCTGGGTACCCGCCTCGTTCTGAGCGTCCACCTTCTTGATGAGGTGGCCGTCGATGAAGGGGCCCTTCTTGAGACTGCGCGGCATCTGACCTGCTCCTAGCGCTTCTTGTTGGTCTTGCGGCGGCGCACGATGAGCTTGTCCGACGCCTTGTTCGGGCGACGGGTACGGCCCTCGGGCTTACCCCACGGCGAGACCGGGTGGCGACCACCGGAGGTCTTACCCTCACCACCACCGTGCGGGTGGTCGATCGGGTTCATGGCCACACCACGCACGGTCGGGCGGACGCCCTTCCAGCGCATACGGCCGGCCTTGCCCCAGTTGATGTTCGACTGCTCGGCGTTGCCGACCTCGCCGACGGTGGCACGGCAGCGCGCGTCCACCAGGCGGATCTCACCGGAGGGCATGCGCAGGTGCGCCATCTTGCCCTCACGCGCCAGCAGCTGGATGCCGGAGCCGGCCGAGCGGGCCAGCTTGGCACCGCCGCCGGGACGCAGCTCCACCGCGTGGATGGTGGTACCGACCGGGATGTTGCGCAGCGGCAGGTTGTTGCCCGGCTTGATGTCGGCCGCGGGGCCGTTCTCGATCCGGTCACCCTGCGTGATGCCGCGCGGAGCGATGATGTAGCGCTTCTCGCCGTCCGCGTAGTGCAGGAGCGCGATGCGCGCGGTGCGGTTCGGGTCGTACTCGATGTGCGCGACCTTGGCCGGCACGCCGTCCTTGTCGTGACGACGGAAGTCGATCACGCGGTAGGCGCGCTTGTGACCGCCACCCTGGTGGCGAGCGGTGACACGACCGGCGTTGTTACGGCCGCCCTTGCTGTGCAGGGGGCGAACCAGCGACTTCTCCGGCGTGGACCGCGTGATTTCTACGAAGTCGGCCACGCTGGAGCCACGACGGCCCGGCGTAGTCGGCTTGTACTTGCGGATGCCCATTTGGCTCTCTCGTCCTCGTCCTAATCGACGATCACGATCTCCCTATTCAGGAGACCGGACCACCGAAGATGTCGATGCGGTTGCCCTCGGCCAGCGTCACGATGGCGCGCTTGGTGTCCTTGCGCTTGCCAAAGCCCGTCTTGGAGCGCTTGCGCTTGCCCTGACGGTTGATCGTGTTGACAGCCTCGACCTTGACCGAGAAGACCGCCTCGACGGCCTGCTTGATCTGGGTCTTGTTGGCGCCCGGCGACACGATGAACGTGTACTTGTTCTCGTCGAGAAGGCTGTAGCTCTTCTCGGAGATGACCGGCTTCACCAGGACGTCACGGGGGTCCGTGAACGTCTTGCTCGTAACGTCGCTCATCAGGCGGCGCTCCCTTCGAGCTCGCCCTCAGCGGCAACGGCCTTGGCGGACGCGGCCGGACCGGCCACGAAACGCTCGAAGGCGGCCTGGGTGAAGACCACATCGTCGGAGACGAGCACGTCGTAGGTGTTCAGCTGACCGGCGTCCAGGATGTGCACGTGCGGCAGGTTGCGAGCGGACTTGAGGCCCAGCTCGTCCGAGCGCTCGACGACCAGGAGGACGTTCTTGCGGTCGGTGATCTTGCCGAACAGGCTCTTGGCGGCCTTGGTCGACGGCGCCTCGGTCGCGGTCACGCCGGTGACGACGTGGATGCGGTTGTGGCGGGCCCGGTCGGTGAGCGCACCGCGCAGGGCGGCGGCGATCATCTTCTTCGGGGTCCGCTGCGAGTAGTCGCGCGGCACGGGACCGTGCACGACGCCACCGCCGGCGAACTGCGGCGCACGGGTCGAGCCCTGACGGGCGCGGCCGGTGCCCTTCTGGCGGTACGGCTTCTTGCCGCCGCCACGGACCTCGCCACGAGTCTTGGTCTTGTGGGTGCCCTGACGGGCCGCAGCGAGCTGCGCCACGACGACCTGGTGCATCAGCGGAACGCTGACCTTCGCGTCGAAGATCTCGGCCGGCAGCTCGATGCTGCCGGTCTTGTCGCCAGCCGGCGACAGGATGTCAATGGTGCTCATTTCCTCACAGCCCCTTCGCCGCGGTGCGGACGAGGACGAGGCCGCCGTTCGGGCCCGGGACGGCGCCCTTGATGAGCAGCAGGCCCTTCTCCGCGTCGACCGCGTGCACGGTCAGGTTCTGGGTGGTCACACGCTCGTGACCCATCCGACCGGCCATGCGCAGGCCCTTGAACACGCGGCCCGGGGTGGCGCAGCCACCGATGGAACCGGGCGAACGGTGCTTGCGCTGGGTGCCGTGGCCGGCGCCGAGACCCTTGAAGTTGTGACGCTTCATGACACCGGCGAAGCCCTTGCCCTTGGAGGTGCCGGTCACGTCGACCTTGACACCCGCCTCGAACAGCTCGGCGGTGATCTCCTGGCCCAGGGTGTACTCGGACGCGTCCGAGGTACGCAGCTCGACCAGGTGGCGGCGCGGGGTGACACCGGCCTTGGCGAAGTGGCCCGCGAGGGGCTTGTTCACCTTGCGGGGGTCGATCTCGCCGAAGCCGATCTGGACGGCGTCGTAGCCGGCCGGGCTGTCGGCGGTGTGGACCTGGGTCACGACATTCGGCCCAGCCTTGACGACGGTCACCGGAACGATCCGGTTGTTCTCGTCCCAGACCTGGGTCATGCCGAGCTTCTCGCCCAGGATGCCCTTAATCTGCTTAGCCATCTTCGGTGCGCCTCTCAGAGCTTGATCTCGATGTCGACACCAGCCGGCAGGTCGAGACGCATGAGCGAGTCAACCGTCTTCGGCGTGGGGTCGAGGATGTCGATCAGACGCTTGTGAGTACGCATCTCGAAGTGCTCGCGCGAGTCCTTGTACTTGTGCGGCGAGCGGATGACGCAGTACACGTTCTTCTCAGTGGGCAGCGGCACCGGGCCCGCGACCTGCGCACCAGTACGGATCACCGTCTCGACGATCTTCTTCGCCGAGGAGTCGATGACCTCGTGGTCGTAGGCCTTGAGCCGGATGCGGATCTTCTGTCCCGCCATGGCTACTCAGTAGTCCTTTGTGTCGTCTGCTGCTTCTACGGCCGGATTCGTCCGGGTGGACTGTGTCCGGTGGCACCCCTGGGTGGTTACCTCCGACCCACGCGGTCGGGCGTGTCGCACTCCCGCTTGCAAAAAACCGGAAGAGTGTGTCCTCTTCTCGGTGTTCTCGCTGTGAGTCGGTGAGGTCTTGCACCCACCAGGTGCCGGGTCGAGGCCCCGCCCACGCTTCCCGGAAGATTCCCGTACGTCCGCCCCGCAGCTGCCGCGGTGTCGACTTCACACCACTGCATTCACACACTTCACGTGAACACATGAACGGCCATCACGGGAACGACGAGTACATGGGACTCGCTTCCGGTCCTCCCGGCGGGAGGCGCGCAGCATCGGCACTCAACCGAGCAACTTGGACATACTGCCACATGGAGCAGCCCGGATGCCAATCGGCCCCGACGTGGTCCGCACCACGTCGGGGCCGCTCAGCCGTTCCGGCCCCGCTACCAGGGGCGCTTGGAGCCGCAGACGAGGGCCCACTCCTCGGCCTTCACGTTGGCGCACCACAGCTGCCCCTTGTCGGGCTCGTTGTTGTACTCCTTGAGCTTGTAGTTCACCGGCGCGCAGTCCGTCGGACCGGCCGGGTCGTACTTGGGGCACTTGCCGTTGCGGTTCACCAGGATGTGCGCGCGCCAGGCGTCGGCGCCCATGTCGATGATCTCCGACTTGCCGTCCGGGATGGCCTTCGGATCGGTCGTCGGCATGTAGCGGTCGGCCGACCAGGAGGCGCCCATGGTGGCGAACAGCGCGAGGGCGCAGACCGCGCCCGCGACCATCCGGCCGGTGACCGCCGGGCGGATCGCCGCCGCCACCGGCTTGCCGTCCTCGACCCGCTGCAGCGTGCGCACCCAGCTCGTCCCGCGCTGCACGGCGAACATCAGGCCGAGCACGGCGAGGATCATCAGGGCGTACAGGATGATCCAGGTGGTGCGCGGGTAGAGCTGGATCGCCTTGTCCTCGGCCAGGTGCGAGGCGAACCAGAAGCGCAGCAGCCAGGCACCGATCAGGGTCGCCGCGACCGTCCGGACCGCGATGCTGCGCAGGCCCAGGCCCAGCGCCAGCGCCGCGCCGGCCAGCAGCAGCAGGGTGTAGGCGCTCTGGCCGGCGAGCTCGCCGCGCCACGGCCAGTCGTGGTACGTGAGCCGGCCGGAGCGGTCCGAGGCCCAGCCCATGATGTACGCCGGGTCGACGTAGACCGGCAGGTAGGCGTACCGGTCCTTGGCCTGCGCGCCCAGCTTGACCAGCTGGTACAGCAGCGGCGAGGCGACGACGCCGGCGCTCAGCACCGTCACGCCGAGGAACAGCAGGGCCCGCTTGAGCCGCGCGGCGCCACGGCGCCACGGCACGACGAACATCGTCAGGACGAAGACCCCGGGGGCCGCCCAGACGAACCAGCCGTTGTACCAGAGGAACATCACGCCGAACGAGCCGCCGAAGCCCAGGGCACGGAGCACGACCGAGCGGGTCGACAGCTCGTGGGCGCGGCGCAGCTCGCGCAGGGCGCCCGCCAGCATCGGCACCATCACGATCATGGTGACGTGGCTGTAGGGGCGGATCGGGTCGAGGAAGAGGATCGCCGACGGGACGGCGATCAGCAGGGCCCAGAACGGACGCAGCAGCAGCCGCCAGGACAGGTAGGCCATCGGGCCGACCAGCGCGCTGCAGATCAGCTGGAGGTCCTTGAGCGCGTAGCCCCCGCCGCCGACACCGCCGTAGAAGAGCTTCGACCAGACCGCCAGCGCTCCCGGGAACCCGGGCGGGTAGACGCCGGGCACGCCCTGGCCGCGCAGCATGTCGTTGGCCATGCCGATGAGGTTGCCCGGGTCGCCCTCCTGGCCGCCGAGCCCCCACTGGGTGCCGTTCAGCGCCACCACGATGCCGCCGGCCACCACGCCGGTGGACAGACCCGCCACGGCGGCGCAGACCAGCCGCTGGGCGAGCTGGGCGCGCGCCACGCTGCCCCGGTAGGCGGTGTAGAGCAGCACGGCCAGGACCGGCAGGCCGACCAGCGCCGCGTACTTCTGGATCATGGCCAGGCCGCTGACCTGGCCGACCCGGGCGAGCGGGTTGACGTCGATGCGGGTGCAGAGCAGGGCGAAGCCGAAGGCCGCCACGACCGACACCACCGCCTCGGCCGTACGGGCCGCCCAGGGCCGGGCCAGCAGGCCCGGGGCCCGCGAGCCGACCGGGTCCGTCGTCACACCGCCCGGCCGGCGCGGCTCCGTGGTGGAGCCGCCGACGGGGTCGGCAGCCAGATCAGTCATGTCAGTCGCTTTCGTGGAGTGGCGCGGATGTGGCGACGGTCAAACGGACGTCGTGGGGGCGCCGCCCGGTCCCCCGGCCTCCGCCGAATGCCTGCTTCGGCGTTGCCCGGGACGGTCAGCCGGTGCGGACCGCCCGTCCCACCATGGCCCCGGCGTGCGCGAAGTCACCGGCGCCGAGCCGGCCGGCCGCCACCATCAGCGCGTGCAGGCGCGAGGACAGGTGCAGGTCCGCGGAGCGGGCGGCGGCGTTCCAGCCCTTGGCGCGCAGCTCCTTGGCGATCAGCCCGTAGTAGCGCAGCTCCTCGTCGAAGCGCTTGCCGTCCTTGACCCGGGTCGAGGAGTCGCTGGCCTGGTGGCGGCGGTAGCGGAACACCTCGCGCTCGTCGACCAGGAGGTTGCCGCCCTCCATCAGCATGTCGACCATGAAGGCCAGGTCGTGGATGGCGTCGATGTCCGGCCGGTAGGGGATCTTCGACAGGGCGGACCGGCGGTAGGTGAGCGAGGGCGTGTAGAGCCAGTTGCCGGAGAGCAGGCTCTTCACCGCCTCCTCGCCGCTGATCACGCCGGCCTTGCGGGCCGGGGCGCTGATCTTGCGCTTGACCTTGTCACCGATGCCGACCGAGGTGAGGATCGTTCCCTCGCTGTCCATCACCCGCACGCCGGGCTGGACCGCGATCGCCTTCGGGTCGGCCCGCAGGCGCTCCAGGACGACGTCGAGGTAGTTCGGCTCCAGCAGGTCGTCGGCGCCCATCATCGAGACGAACTCGCGCTCGGCCAGGGTCGAGGCCTTGTAGGTGTTCCCGTTGGGGCCCAGCCGCTCCTCGTTGCGGATGTAGCGGATCCGCTCGTCGCCCAGGCTCTCGATGTACTCCAGCGCCCGGAAGCCCGGGTACTGGTCGTCCACGATCGTCAGCCGCCAGTCCTCCTGGTGCTGCGCCCGGATGCTGTCGATGGTGGCGAACAGGTACTCCGGGTCGCCGTAGTACGGAATGACGAAATCGACGCTCATGGCGGCGCCGCACCTCCTGGTCTTGATCGCGCTTCGGTGCACCGGCGCGCCTGCCCGGTGACGCGAAGAGGAACGGTACCCCGCACGGGGGTCCCGTTCTCTCGTCGGTGTCCTCGCCCGGCGGGCCCGGGTCAGCGCTCGGAGCTGACCGGGACGTCGAGGCGGTCGTTGTTGTGGCGGATGCCCTCGGTGATGGCCACCGTGCGTGCCAGATCGGTGATCTTCTTCTCCAGCGAGCGGAAGCGCAGGTAGGTGTTGAGCGTCAGGAAGCCCATGGCGATCACCATCAGGTACAGCACCAGGTCGGTGCCGCGGCCCACGCCCAGGGCGGTGGCCAGCTTGGTCACGCCGGTCGGCCACAGGATCGCGACGATGTTCGCGATCACGAAGAGCGAGAAGGCGATGCGCTTCCACGCCCTGGTGTTCGCGGCGTCCCAGCGCCGGACGAACAGGAGGGCCATGGCCACGGCGGCCACGACGAGGATCAGCTGAATCCAGAGGTGGTTCATCGGCGGTTACGCTCCCGCAGCGAGATGTCGAAGAGGATGTTGACGCCATTGATCAGGGACTGGCCCTTGGCGCGAGAGTAGTCGGTGTACAGGATGTCCACCGGCACCTCGGCGACCCGCAGATCCGAGCCGGCGAGGAAGGAGACGATCTCCGAAGCGTGGGCCATGCCGTTCATGGTGATCCGGATGCGGCCGGCGGCCTCGCGGTTCATGACGCGCAGACCGTTGTGCGCGTCGGTGAGCTTCAGCTTGCGGGCGGTGGGGCTGACCGCGGCGGCCGTCCGCAGCACCACGCGCTTGATCCACGGCACCTGGCCGGTCTGCTCGATGAAGCGGGAGCCGAGCACGATGTCGGCCTCGCCCTGGCGCAGCAGCGCCACCATCTTCTCGACGTCGCCGGTCTGGTGCTGGCCGTCCGCGTCGAAGGTCGCGAAGTACTCCGCGCCCTGCTGCTCCAGCGCGTACTTCAGACCGGTCTGCAGCGCGGCGCCCTGGCCGAGGTTCACCGGGTGGCGGACGAGGTGCGCACCGGTCGTCATGACGTGCTGCGCGGTGTCGTCGGTGCAGCCGTCGTCCACCACGACGATGTTGGGGAAGGTCTTGCGTGCCCCTTCCACGACCTCGGCGATCACCTGGCCTTCGTTGTAGGCCGGGATCACCAGCCAGACGTTGTCGTACTCGGACACAGGGGCTCCATGCTTGGCGATCGGCACGCCGGGGCGTGCCTGGGTCGGTCTGTCGTCGGTGCTGCTCATGGGCGTCGTCGGCCAGTCACAGTGGGGTCCTCACCGTCACGGGGTGTGCAGCGGCTCGGTCGCCCGGTCCCCGTCCGGGCGCGGGCGGGCGTGGCCGGACGGGCGGGGACGGGAGGGCATGGCGCGGTACAGGGCCCACAGCATCAGCACGGCGCTGACCGCCGCACCGGCCAGGTAGGCGAGCTCGGCGCGCAGGCCGACGGCACCGGGGGCGCACGCGACGGCCACCAATGCTACGGAACCCGCGCCCCAGCCCACCAACTGGAGGCGGTGCTGCGAGCGCGACATCAGGGCCTGGCCGAAGACGGTGGCCAGGACGTAGCAGAGCGTCCCGAGGACCAGCCAGGTGAAGTCGAGCGGGCCGAGCAGGTCCTTGGCGTTGAAGAGCAGCGGGTTGAGCCAGGCGCCGAGCGCGATGACCGGCAGACCGCCGCCGATGCACATCGCCGCGACCACCGCGGTGGTCCGGGTCAGCACCTTGCGGAACTCGCCGTGGTCCCCCGCCGCGGCCGCGCCGGAGAGCGCCGAGACCATCGAGGCCTGGAGGGCGCTGTAGGCGAAGAGCGGCACCCGGGCCATCACCACCGCCTGGCCGAGCGCGAACACCAGCGCGTCGGAGGCCTCCGAGTGCTTGGGGGCGAGCAGGCGGACGCAGACCACGGTGGCGTTGACCACCAGCTGGGAGAGCATCACCGAGGCGATCAGCAGGCCCAGGCCGCCGGTGAGCTCCTTCCAGGCCACCTCGGGGCCGGGTGCCCGGTCGGCCAGGATTCCGCGCAGGCCGATCAGGGCCGCCGCGACCGGGGCCACCACCAGGATCAGGCCGAAGGCCAGGGCGGAGTGTAGACCGACCACGGCGGTCAGCGCGGCCAGGCCGATCCGCAGGGCGCCGTCGACGGCCAGCTGGGTGCCGTACGGGCCGAACAGGCCGAGGCCGGCCAGGGCGCCGCGGGAGACGGAGCTCACCGCGAGGCCGGCCAGGCCGCCGGCGAGCGCCAGCACGAGCGAGGTGTCGCCACTGAAGAGCAGGTCGGCGATCGGGCGCGCGGCCGCGGCCAGGACGCCGCAGGCGCCGGCCAGGATCGCCAGCGCGAGCAGCAGCATCCGCCGGACGGCGGGCAGTGCGCCGGCACCGGCCACCTTGCGGGCGGCCACCAGCCTGGTCAGCTCCAGCTCGACCGGCTGGAACAGGCCCCAGCCGACCGACATGACGATGGTCCAGAGCATCGTCACCCGGGCGGCCCCGGCGGTGCCGAGGCTGTAGCCGACGAGCGCCATGTAGACGTACGCCGAGGCACCGAGCACGACCGTGCCACCGACCACGAGCCGGGCCCCCGGGGGGAGAATCCCGAGCAGCTTGGCGATCGGGTTCTTCATCACATGATCACCGAGTTCACCGGCCGACCTGGGCTCCCGTCTCCGCACGCGGTCGGCCCCCTCCGTGCGATTGCTGTGAATAGTAGCGGGTCACCGTGAATGCTCGGTGACCCTCCCGGGGCCGTCAGCCACCGGGGAAGGTCCGCTTCCACGGTTCGGTCCAGAGGTTCTGAGGATCGCTCAGCACCGTCGCCTTGACGCCCTGGGCGGCCAGGTCGTGCCTGATCCGGTCGCCCACGGAGCGGTCGGCGGTCACGATCGTCGGCGGGGCGGGCAGCTTGGCGATGAACTCCTTCAGCTTGCCGACCGACTTGCGGTAGTCCTCCTCCTTGGGGGACGGACCGCCGATGCCGATGTGGGGGTGCATGTCGTACAGCGCGGCCATGTCGCCGCCGCGCCGGTTGAGCAGCGCGGCGAGCCAGGTCGCCTTGAGGTTCTTGTAGTCGTCGTTCGCCACCAGGAAGACGACCGGGCCGGTCACCCCGGGGAGCTGCAGCGCCTCGGCGCCCTTGGGGCCCATGTCGCTGCGCCACTCGCCGCGGCCCCAGGCCACCAGCGGGTTGGCGTACCAGTCGGCGCGCTTGTCCTCGGTGCTGAGGAAGCCCCACTGGACGCCCGCGAAGAGGCTGAGCGCGGTGGCGACGGTCAGGACGGAGACGACCAGCTCGCCGGCGCGCCGTGGCAGCGTCCGGGCGCTCCCCCGGTACTGGCCCTGCAGGACGACGCCGACCGCACCGAGCGAGACCAGGCTCACCACGACGCCGACGCCGGTCATCTTGTGGAAGTAGTAGGAGTACCGCTGGATGGTGTGCAGCTGGTACAGCGCGAAGGCGCTCAGCAGCGCGCCGGTGCCGAGGAGCACCGCCAGGTGCGCCTGGCCGGTGGCCGTGCGGCGGTTGCGCGGCATCACCGCGGCCAGCAGGCCCAGCAGCCCGCCGCCGATCAGCACCGAGTTGTCGGCGCTGACGGAGGGGCCGTTCATGTTGGAGGCGCTGGCGACGTCCAGGTCGCCCATCAGCGAGAGGGCGCTCGGGAGTGCGGCGACACCGAGCGTCACCACCAGGGCGGCGAGCACCCAGGGCCAGCGGCCGGCGAACTTGCGGCGGTGCACGACGAGCGCGCCGAACAGCGCGACCCCGGCGAACGCGCCGTAGATGTTGTAGGCGTAGGTGACCGTGATCATGCCGGCGGCGCCGGCCAGCAGGAACTCGCCCACCCCCATGGCGGGGCGGACGGCGACCGCCAGCGTCAGGGTCACGAAGAAGAGCCCGATGAAGGTCGAGTCGAAGCCGTGGGCGAGCAGGTCCAGGTAGTTGGTCGCCAGCATGACCGCGCCGACGGTCGCGCAGACGGCGGTGCACCGCCAGCCGCGCAGCCGCGGCCCGCCGATCCAGCGGGCGGCCCAGACCAGCCCGCCGCAGAACAGCGCGTAGCAGACCAGCAGGTACAGGAAGTAGCGGTTGACCGTGTAGACCATCGCGCCGGGGTCGGCGGAGGAGTGGACCAGCGCGTCCACCCAGGCCAGCAGGAAGTGCGAGCCCTGCGGGTAGGTCACCTCGGACGGCGGGATCAGGTACGCCTTGGCCGCCTCCTGGTGGAGGAAGTTGAAGCCGCCGACGCCCTGGATGCCGGAGAAGAAGGAGAAGTGGGCGAGCCGGTCCTCGGAGGTGGCGAACAGCGCGACGCGCTCGGCCGCCGTCTCCCCCATCAGCGGGTGGAGGAGGTAGCGGCCCACCACCGCGACGGTGCCCAGGACGAGGAGGTCCGAGCCACGGAAGCGCAGCGGCAGCCGCGGGCGCCGGTGCGCGAGCCAGCCGCCCACCGAGATCAGGGTGAACATCACCCCGGTGGTCGGCACCGGGGCGAGGCCCCACGGCCAGAGCGAGTACACCAGGCCCAGGGTGAGCACCGAGCCGGCCACGATCAGGCCGGCGATCACCAGGCGGTCCAGCAGCACGCCGCCGGTGCGGATCACGACGGCGACCGCGAGGACGAGCAGCGGCAGGAGCAGGACGCCCAGGTGCACCGCCACCAGCCCGGCCGGTACCAGCCAGGACAGCAGCAGGGCCAGGGCCAGGTGGAGCGGGTTGCGCCGGGGCGGCCGGGCCCCGCTCCGGCCTCCGGGCCCGACGGGTCCGGCCGGCTCGGCCGGCTGCGATCGGCTCCGAGCTCCTCTGGTCAGCTCGGACTGTGCGGTCGACACGCGGAGTGCCCCTTCGGTCGGATCTCCGCCATCGCCCCCCTCTGGGCCGGGCGGGCCTCCCGTCCACCGAAACGACACAACAGCGCACGGGTAGGCTACAAAGGGCAATCATATAGACAGCCTGCGTCCCCGAACGATCGCGGGGCGCGCCGTCAACTGTCGGACAACCCGGACGGCTTGCTCCGGAAGACCCAGACCTTCAGCAACAGGAACCGGGCCACCGTGGCGAGCCCGTTCGCGGCCACCAGACCGGCGACCTCCACCACCCGGGACGCGTCCGGGACGGCGAGGTCGAGCAGGGCGAGCGCCCCGGCGCTGAGGCCGAGACCGATCACGAAGGCCACCGCACCCTGGAGCTGATGACGAATCATCCCCTCCGAGCCGGTGACTCCGAAGGTGAAACGCCGATTGGCGGCCGTGTTGGCGACCGCGCTGACGGCGAGGGCGATCAGGTTGGCGGCCTGCGGACCGGTGAACCAGCGCGCGACGACGAACAGCAGCAGGTAGAACAGCGTGCTGAGGACGCCGATGACCAGGAACGACGGGAGCTGACGCCGGGTCGAGCCGCTCGCCGGCGAGGCGGCGGGTGCGGGCGCGCTCGGCGGGGTGGGAGGCGTCGGGCCGCCGGCGGACGCCATCAGGCCCGGCCCTGCGACTCGTCGTCGGCGGAGTCGTAGCCGACGAAGTAGGCCGGCCGGGCCTGGACGGCCGAGTAGATCCGGCCGACGTACTCCCCGAGCAGGCCGACGCAGACCAGCTGGACGGCACCGATGAAGAGCATGCCTATGAACAGCGACGACCAGCCCGGCACGGTCGAGCCGAGCGCGTACTCGACGGTGGTGTAGACCGCCAGGCCGATGCAGACCAGGAAGCTCAGCAGGCCCAGCCAGGTGGCCAGCCGCAGCGGGCTGGCGGAGAAGTTGGTGATGCTGTCGAGGGCGAGCCGGACCATCTTGGACAGTGGGTAGTGGGTGCTGCCGGCCACCCGCTCCTCCCGCACGTAGACGACCTCACCGCTCGGGAAGCCCAGCCACGGCACGAGCATCCGGTAGACCGGCTGCTGCTCGGGCAGCGCCTTCAGCGCGTCCACCGCGGCCCGGCTGAGCAGCCGGAAGTCGCCGGCGTGGTTGGGCATCCGCTTGCCGACCAGCTTGCGCATCAGCCAGTAGTACGCGCCGGCCGTGTGGCGCTTGAAGAAGGTGTCGGTGCCGCGGTCCCCGCGGACGCCGTAGACGATGTCGAGGCTCTGCTCGCGGGCGAGCGAGAGCATCTCGGGGATCTTCTCGGGCGGGTCCTGCAGGTCGGCGTCGATGGAGACCACGTAGTCGCCGAAGGCCCGGTGGATGCCTGCGGTCAGCGCCGCCTGGTGCCCGGAGTTGCGCGCGAAGCGCACGATGCGGAACTCGGGCCAGTCCTGCCGGATCTTCTGCATCAGCACCGGCGTGGCGTCGGTGCTGCCGTCGTCGACGCCGACGACCTCATAGGTGACGTCGAGCCCGTCCAGGATCGGTCGCAGTCGCTCGACCGTCAGCGGCAGCGCTTCCTGCTCGTTGTAGATCGGCATCACGATCGACAACTGGGGAGCCGTGGGCATGAGCTGGTCCCGCTTTCCGCTGCTGGGGCTTGGTTTCGGCAAAGATAGCAGCCGCCTCTGAGCGGTCCGTGAAGGCTGATGAGGCGCTGGTGAGAAGGCCGAAGGGCCCCGCACACCGGGGTGTGCGGGGCCCTTCGGATGCCTGTGGAGCAGGCAGGTCAGATCGTCGATTACTTGATGATCTTGGTGACCTGGCCGGCGCCGACGGTGCGGCCACCCTCACGGATGGCGAACTTCAGGCCCTCCTCCATGGCGATCGGCTGGATCAGCACGACCGACATGGCGGTGTTGTCGCCCGGCATGACCATCTCGGTGCCCTCGGGGAGGGTCACGACGCCGGTCACGTCCGTGGTACGGAAGTAGAACTGCGGGCGGTAGTTGTTGAAGAACGGGGTGTGGCGGCCACCCTCGTCCTTCGACAGGATGTAGGCCTGGGCCTCGAACTCGGTGTGCGGGGTGACCGAGCCCGGCTTGATGATGACCTGGCCGCGCTCGACGTCCTCGCGCTTGATGCCACGGAGCAGCAGACCGACGTTCTCACCGGCCTGGCCCTCGTCGAGCAGCTTGCGGAACATCTCGATGCCGGTGACCGTGGTGGTGGTCTTGGCTTCCTTGATGCCGATGATGTCGACGGTCTCGTTGACCTTCAGGATGCCGCGCTCGATACGACCGGTGACGACGGTGCCACGACCGGTGATCGTGAAGACGTCCTCGATCGGCATCAGGAACGGCTGGTCCACGGCGCGGGCCGGGGTCGGGATGTTCTCGTCGACCGCGTGCATCAGGCCGAGGAGCTTCTCGCCCCACTCCTTGTCGCCCTCCAGCGCCTTCAGCGCGGAGACGCGGACGACCGGCAGGTCGTCGCCCGGGAACTCGTACTCGGAGAGGAGCTCACGGACCTCGAGCTCGACGAGCTCCAGGATCTCCTCGTCGTCCACCATGTCGGCCTTGTTCAGGGCGACGACGATGTAGGGGACGCCGACCTGGCGGGCCAGGAGGACGTGCTCCTTGGTCTGCGGCATCGGGCCGTCGGTGGCGGCGACGACGAGGATCGCACCGTCCATCTGGGCCGCACCGGTGATCATGTTCTTGATGTAGTCCGCGTGACCCGGGCAGTCAACGTGGGCGTAGTGACGCGCCTCGGTCTGGTACTCGACGTGCGCGATCGAGATGGTGATACCGCGCTGCCGCTCCTCCGGCGCCTTGTCGATCTGGTCGAACGGCGTGAAGGGGTTGATCTCCGGGTACGCGTCGTGCAGCACCTTGGTGATGGCCGCGGTAAGGGTCGTCTTACCGTGGTCGATGTGACCGATGGTGCCGATGTTGACGTGGGGCTTCGTCCGCTCGAACTTCGCCTTCGCCACTGCAGTCCTCCTGAGGACAGTTCTGTACGCCGTGCTGACGTCAGTTGGTCTTTGATCGGGTTGGGTACGGGGTGCCGGAGCACCCCATGCCGTCCCGCGGGTGGGGGCCGGAGGCCCCCGGGAGAATCCGGCTGGATCCTCCCGGGTTGTCTCCTAATAGCCTAAGGGTTCGCAATCGTCCCGAATGTCGGGACGTACTGCGGCCTCGGATAAGGGGCCGGCTGGCGCCGGTCCTTACTCGCCCTTGGCCTTGGCGATGATGTCGTCCGCCACGTTCCGCGGAACCTCGGCGTACGAGTCGAACTGCATCGAGTAGCTCGCGCGACCGGAGGTCTTGCTGCGCAGGTCACCGACGTAGCCGAACATCTCGGAGAGGGGCACCAGCGCCGTGACGACGCGGGCACCGTGACGCTCGTCCATGGACCGGATCTGGCCACGGCGAGAGTTGATGTCGCCGATCACGTCGCCCATGTAGTCCTCGGGCGTGGTGACCTCGACGGCCATCATCGGCTCAAGAAGGACCGGCTTGGCCTTCTTGGCGCCTTCCTTGAAGGCCATCGAACCGGCGATCTTGAACGCGAGCTCGGAGGAGTCGACGTCGTGCGCCGCACCGTCGAGCAGCTTCACGCGGACGCCCTGGAGCGGGTAACCGGCGAGGACACCGAACTCCATGGCCTCCTGGCAGCCGGCGTCGACCGACGGGATGTACTCCCGCGGCACACGACCACCGGTGACCAGGTTGACGAACTCGTAGCCCTCGGTCTGCTCGAGCGGCTCGATCGCGATCTGCACCTTGGCGAACTGACCGGAACCACCGGTCTGCTTCTTGTGGGTGTAGTCGATGCGCTCGACGGCCTGGCGGATCGTCTCGCGGTACGCGACCTGCGGCTTGCCGACGTTGGCCTCGACCTTGAACTCACGGCGCATACGGTCGACGAGCACCTCGAGGTGCAGCTCGCCCATACCCGCGATGATGGTCTGGCCGGTCTCCTCGTCCGTGTTGACCTGGAAGGACGGGTCCTCCTCGGCGAGACGCTGGATGGCGACACCCAGCTTCTCCTGGTCACCCTTGGACTTGGGCTCGATCGCGACGCGGATGACCGGGGCCGGGAAGTCCATGGACTCCAGGATGACCGGGTTCTTCTCGTCGGACAGCGTCTCACCGGTGGTGGTCTGCTTCAGGCCCATGACGGCGATGATGTCGCCGGCGCCCACCGACTCGATCTCCTCACGCTTGTTCGCGTGCATGCGGTAGATCTTGCCGATGCGCTCCTTCTTGCCCTTGACGGCGTTCAGCACCGAGGTGCCGGACTCCAGGCGGCCCGAGTAGACCCGGACGAAGGTGAGCTTGCCGAGGTGCGGGTCCGACATGATCTTGAACGCGAGCGCGGCGAGCGGCTCGTCGTCCGAGGCCTTGCGGGAGATCTTGACGGTGTCGTCGCCCGGCTTGGTGCCCTCGATGGACTCGATGTCCAGCGGGGACGGCAGGTACTTGACGACGGCGTCGAGCAGGGGCTGAACGCCCTTGTTCTTGAACGCGGTGCCGCAGAAGATCGGGGTGAAGTCCGAGTTCAGCGTGCCCTTGCGGATCGCGTCCTGCAGCAGCTCGACCGGGATCTCCTCGCCCTCGAGGGCGAGCTCCATGATCTCGTCGCTGACGTTGGACACGGTGTCGATCAGCTGCTCGCGGTACTCCGCGGCCTGCTCCTGCAGGTCGGCCGGGATGTCGACGATGTCGTACATCTCGCCCTTGGCGGCCTCGGCGGACCAGACCAGCGCCTTCATGCGGACCAGGTCGACAACGCCCTGGAAGTCCGACTCGGCACCGATCGGCAGCTGCATGACCAGCGGGGTCGCGCCGAGGCGGTCCACGATGGTCTTGACGCAGAAGAAGAAGTTCGCGCCCGTGCGGTCCAGCTTGTTGATGAAGCAGATGCGCGGGACGCCGTAGCGGTCAGCCTGCCGCCACACGGTCTCGGACTGGGGCTCGACACCCGCGACACCGTCGAACACCGTCACGGCACCGTCGAGCACGCGCAGCGAACGCTCCACCTCGACGGTGAAGTCGACGTGGCCCGGGGTGTCGATGATGTTGATGGTGTTGTCGACGCCGTCGACCGTCCAGTGACAGGTCGTCGCGGCCGACGTGATCGTGATGCCGCGCTCCTGCTCCTGCTCCATCCAGTCCATGGTGGCAGCGCCATCGTGGACCTCACCGATCTTGTACGAGACACCGGTGTAGAACAGGATCCGCTCGGTGGTGGTGGTCTTGCCCGCGTCGATGTGGGCCATGATCCCAATGTTGCGGACCCTGGCCAGGTCAAGGGAGGTTGCAGCCATGGTGGCTCGTTCTCTCTCTGTCTAGTGACGGGGTACGGACTACCAGCGGTAGTGCGCGAAGGCCTTGTTGGACTCGGCCATCTTGTGGGTGTCCTCGCGACGCTTCACGGAAGCGCCCAGGCCGTTGCTGGCGTCGAGGATCTCGTTCATCAGGCGCTCGGTCATGGTCTTCTCGCGACGGGCGCGGGAGTAACCGACCATCCAGCGCAGCGCCAGGGTGCTGGCACGGCCCGGGCGGACCTCGACCGGAACCTGGTAGGTCGCGCCACCGACACGGCGGGACTTGACCTCGAGGGCCGGCTTGACGTTCTCCAGCGCGCGCTTCAGCGTCACGACCGGGTCGGAGCCGGTCTTCTCACGGACGCCCTCGAGGGCGCCGTAGACGATCCGCTCGGCGGTGGAGCGCTTGCCGTGCAGCAGGATCTTGTTGACCAGCTGGGTGACGACCGGGGAGCCGTAAACCGGGTCGATGATGACCGGGCGCTTCGGGGCGGGGCCCTTACGAGGCATTCTTACTTCTCCTTCTTGGCGCCGTAGCGGCTGCGGGCCTGCTTGCGGTTCTTGACACCCTGGGTGTCGAGCGAACCGCGGATGATCTTGTAGCGGACACCAGGAAGGTCCTTCACACGACCACCGCGCACCAGCACGATGGAGTGCTCCTGCAGGTTGTGGCCCTCGCCCGGGATGTAAGCGGTGACCTCGATCCCGCTGGTGAGGCGCACACGGGCGACCTTGCGGAGAGCCGAGTTCGGCTTCTTCGGGGTGGTCGTGTACACACGCGTGCAGACCCCACGGCGCTGCGGGGAGCCCTTCAGCGCGGGAGTCTTGTTCTTCTCGACCTTGTCCTGCCGGCCCTTTCGGACCAGCTGCTGGATCGTAGGCACCGTTTCTCCGTTTTCTGTGTGCCAAGGCTTGGTGGAACTAACCTGCGGTGTTCCCGTCGCACACGGCCCCGTGGTCGACCCACGCGGTCGGGTGTGTTGGGTTTATTCCGGCACGGAATCCCATGGGCTGCTGTACAGCGACGGCGCTCACGCGCGGCGCGCCGAAAGGCGCTCCGGCTTGGCGCGGCGACCGGTGTGCATGCACGCACAAGGACCCGGGGACACCCCAGGCACAAGGTCAGAGCGTACCTAGCGCATCGGGCGCGGTCAAAACAAATGGAACGCCGCAGGTCGCGGCCGTCGGCCGGGTGTCGCGCGGGTGTCCCGCGCGCGGCCGCCCGGTGTCGGGCCACTCCTGATGCCGCTCTATCACACCTCGACGCCGACCGCCACCGGAGGCGCCCCGAATGGGTCGGAGGACGCCCGGGCCGGCCGGCGCCGGACTCAGCCGACCGAGAGCACCACCAGCATGAAGAGGCTCCACATCACGCACTCCAGGTAACCGAGGACCAGACCCACGGTGGCCATCGCGTCGCCGTCCTCGTTGCGCTCACGGATCTGGCCCTTGGCGATGTGGCCGGCGATCACCGCCGGCAGCCCCAGTCCGACCAGGCTGAGCACCAGCGAGGCGATCGCGGCGCCGTTGGTCGGCCGCGACGGCGGCGGCGGGGGCGGCAGGAAGGTCTGCGGCACCGGCGCGCCCGCCATCGTCATCGGCGTGACCATCGGGCCGGACGGCAGGTCGGCGACCAGCCGGGCGAGCTCGCCGTAGGTCTGCGCCGAGCTCGCGGCCTCGAAGCGCTGACCGTACTCGTCGGCGGAGAGCCGCCCCTCGGCGTACGCGGCCTTCAGCACGTCCACCGTGCGGTCCCGGTCCGTGTGCGCGGCCCGCATGGCCGCCTGCGGCACCTGCGGCGCCTGCACGGGCTGCCACGGCTGGGGGTACGGCTTGACCGGCACGTGCGGCGGCGGCGCCCCGTACCCGGAGCCCTGCTCGCCCCACGGCTGAACGGCCATCCGACACCTCCGACGCCCCGGCGCGCTCCGCGCGCTCACTGCCCTTCATAGTGCAGGACGAACCGGGGCCCTGAGTAGTTGCCACTTTGCGCGGCCGGCTGCGAGCCGGTCCCGCGCCCCGCCCTTCGGACCGCCGGCCCCCGCTGTCCGGCCCCCCGCCCCGCCTTCCCGGCGCCGCCTTCCCGGCACCGTATCGACGCGCCGCCGGGGCCGAGGCGGGCACCGGGAGCCCGGCACGGGCGGCCGCTCCCGGTCGCGGGGCCGGGCGCTCCGGCATCATGGGCGGGAGGCTGTCCTGACCGCAGGGCGGGACGAGCGACGAGGGCAGGCACACCGTGGGCAGGCGCAGGCAGCAGGGTCAGGCCGGGGCGGACGGGGGCGCGGCACCGCTGCTGGACCGGGCGGTCCGGGCGGTGCTGACCGCGCCCGAGGACGGGCTGGACCTCGCCCTGGACACCGGCGCCTCGCTGCTGGCCGCCGTCCCGGCCCAGTGGCCGGCGGTGAGCCGGGCGCTGCTCGGGTACGCGGACACCGCGGTGGGGCGCTGCTGGTCGGCGGGCTGGCGGCCGGCCGACCTGGCCCGGGTGGTCCGGCGGGAGCTGAAGCCGGTGCACCTGGCGCTGGCGGTGGACCTGATCGCCGCCGAGGGCCGGCGCCACCCGGCGGCCGCCCTGGACCGGCGCTGGCTGGAGCAGCTGCGCGAGCTGGAGGCCGAGGTCTGGTGGCAGGGCGACGAGGCGTACCTGGCCGCCTTCGCCCACCGCCACCGGGTGGACCGCTTCGCGCTGGCGACGGCGGCGCTGGAGCTGCTGCGGACGTGGGGCCGGCTGCCCCCGATCGCGCCGGTCGGCCCGGCCCCCGGGCCCGGCGGCCGGGCCGCGGGCGTTCCCCGGGCGGAACAGCGGGCGCAGGGGCCGGTGCCGGGTGAGCCGCGGATGCTCTCCCGGATCCGGGCGCTGCTGGCGAAGGCGGAGTCCACCGAGTACCCGGAGGAGGCCGAGGCGCTGACCGCCAAGGCCCAGCAGCTGATGGCGCAGCACAGCATCGACGACGCGCTGCTGGCGGCCGGCGGCCCCGACCGGAACGCCCCGGGGGCGCTGCGGATCGGCGTGGACAACCCGTACGAGGGCCCGAAGACGATGCTGCTGGACGCGGTGGCCGCGGCCAACCGGTGCCGGGTGGTCTGGGCGAAGGAGTTCGGCTTCTGCACGGTCGTCGGCTTCGACGGCGACCTGGACGGGGTCGAGCTGCTCTACACGTCGCTACTGGTGCAGATGACGCACGCGATGCAGAAGGCGGGCTCCCGTCAGCACCTGGACGGCGCCTCCCGCACCAAGGCGTTCCGGCAGTCCTTCCTGGTGGCGTACGCGGCGCGGATCCGCGAGCGGCTGACCGCGGCGACCGAGCGGGTCACCGAGGGCGCGGCGACCGGGCGGCACCTGCGCGAGGACGGCACCGAGGAGCACCTGGCGCCGGACGAGCGGCTGCTGCCCGCGCTGGCGGCCCGCACCGAGGCGGTGGACCAGGAGGTGGGGCGGATGTTCCCGAAGCTGGTCTCGCAGCGCGTCCGGGTGAGCGACGGCGAGGGCTGGGTGGCGGGCCGTGCGGCGGCCGACCGGGCCGCCCTGCACGGCCGGGCCGGGGAGATCCGCCGCTAGGGCCTCCCCTTTCGGATCTTGTCGCCCGCCCGCAGGTCCGGAAGGGAGTCCCCGGCCCGGCCGGGACGCCCCGGTGGCCGCGGGCCGGCCTGATAGAACGGACTCCGGGACGAACGAGGGGGAGCGACGGTGACCGAGCCCAAATACCCGGACCGGGTGCGCGGCGCGCTGCTCGGCGGCGCGGTCGGCGACGCCCTGGGCTGGCCGGTGGAGTTCCAGCAGCTGCACCAGATCCGCGGGCAGTACGGCCAGGCCGGTGTGACCGGGCTGCCGTCGGGCGGCCGGATCGCCGAGGTCACCGACGACACCCAGATGACGCTGTTCACCGCCGAGGGCCTGATCCGCGGCTTCGTCCGCGGTTGGTCGGGCGGCGGCGGCTCGGTGCCGGAGGCCGTGCACGGCGCCTACCGGCGCTGGCTGCTGACGCAGAACCAGGGCGCGCCGGACCGCCACCCGCTCCCCCGACCGTTCGACGGCTGGCTGCTGCGGCAGCCGTTCCTGTACGCGCGGCGGGCGCCGGGCAACGCCTGCCTGACCGGGGTGTCCTACCACCCGGAGTTCGAGGCGCCGGCGCCGTTCGGGCAGCCCGGGCCGATCAACGCGCACTCCAAGGGGTGCGGCACGGTGATGCGCTCGGCACCGTTCGGGCTGGCCCGGCTGGGTGCCGAGCAGTCCTTCGGGCTGGCGGCGCAGTGCGCGCAGCTGACCCACGGGCACCCGACCGGCTACCTGGCGGCGGGCGCGTTCGCGTCGCTGGTGGAGCGGCTGGCGGACGGGGTGGAGCCGTGGACGGCGGTCGGACTGACCGTCGAGCAGACCCGGGACTGGCCGGCCTCCAAGGAGACCGTCCAGGCGCTGGCGAGGGCCGTCCGGGTGGCTGAGGAGGCCGAGCCGTCGGCGGAGGCGGTGGAGCGGGTCGGGCTCGGCTGGATCGCCGAGGAGTGCCTGGCCGTCGCGGTGTACTGCCTGCTGGCCACCGCCTCGGAGCCGGACCCGGCGAGGAGCGCGCTGTTGCTGTCGGTGAACCACTCCGGGGACAGCGACTCCACCGGTGCGGTCTGCGGCAACCTGGTGGGCGCGGCGTACGGCGCCGACGCGCTGCCGAGGGCCTGGACCGACGCGGTGGAGGGCAACGAGACGCTGCTGCGGGTCGCGGACGACCTGCTGGTGCTGTTCGGCAGCCGGGAGCCGGCCCACCCGGCGCTCGGCGACCGCTACCCGGCCTGGTAGCGGCCCGGCCGGCACCGGGCGCGGGCCGCCGCGTTCCCGGCTCAGTGCGCCTGGGGGTCGGTGACCTGGCCGAGGAAGAGCGGCCGCCCGTTGGCGGTGTCCCGGACCACGAAGAGGAACGGCCGGTCGACGTGCAGTACGGCGGGCTGCTCGGGGGCCTGCGCGGCCGTCGCCTCCAGCCCGACGCCGCTGCCGGCGGCGGCGACCGTGCCCTCCTCGTCGACCTGGACGGTGGCCTTCTGCACGACCGTGCCGATCACCAGCCGTTCGTTGCTGCCGGGGCCGGGGATGCCGCCGAAGTCGGCCGGGCCGAAGGCCGCCTGCACGCCGAGCGCGCGCAGGGCGGGGGTGAGCTCGTTGGCGGTGTCGAAGTGGAAGCGCGGCAGCGCCAGGTCGACCTGTCGCTCGGCGAGCGAGTCCAGGATCAGGGCCAGCTGCGTCTGGTCGAGTCCCCTGCGGAAGGCCTCGAACCCGCCCTGCGCGGGCACCACCACGTCCATCGCCAGCCGGCCGCCGGCGTAGGGCAGCTCGACGGCCTGCCACGGCTCGCCGAGGATGCCGCCGGAGCCCTCGGCGTAGCGCAGGGTCTCGGTCTGGCTCATCGTGCTGACCGCCGGGGTGGAGCCGTCGAGGCGGTGGAACGGCCGGTCCGCGGTGTTCACGGCCTTGAACGGGGAGGCCCACTTCGCCTTGAGGTAGAGCGCGTCGGTGAGGGCCAGCCGGGTGTCCCGGTTGATCCCGTGCGGACCGAAGAGGTCCTTGATCCGGCCCTCGGTCGCCTTCTCCACCGCCGCGTTGACGGTCTTGCGGGCGTCGTCCGGATGCTTCAGGAAGTCGACCGGGTGCACGCCGGTGTCGAAGGCGGCGGCCAGCGTGGCCAGGTAGTCCTGGCCGAGCGGGAAGCCCTGCTGGACCCAGAGGTCGTCGGCCTGGCGGAGGGTCAGGCCGTCGGCGGGCGGGACGCCGCGGCCGAGGGCGCCCATGGCGACGGCGTACTGCTGCGGGGGGAGGTCGGTGTGCAGCGCCCTGGCGAGTTCGTCGGCGGTGGTGCCGCGGGCGCCGGGCAGCACCATGGCGAGCACGGTCGCCAGGCCGGACGGGGAGAGCACCAGGTTCCGCCCGGCCTGGTCGGGCGTCGCGGTCAGGGTGCGCAGCAGGTCGAGGCCGAAGGCGTTGGCGGCGGTCGCGGTCGCCGCGATCCGGGCCGGGTCGGCGGGCGGCAGGGAGGCGGGTGCGGAGGCCCGCACGACGATCGGCGCGCCGGCTGCGCCGCTGCCGCACCCGGCGATCAGCGGCGCGGCGAGCGCGGCGGTGAGGAGCAGGACCGCCGGGCGGTGGGCGGGGAACGGGGTTCCGTGCGTGCGGCTCGTCATGGCGGTTCGACGTACCCGCCGCGCGACCGGTTCCACGGCCCGCCCGGCGCCGACGGCTCCGTTCGCCCCCGTTCGGTTCACCCGGCCGGGTGCCGCCGGCCGGTTCAGACCTCGACCAGCAGCTCCTGCAGCCCGCGGATCACGTAGCCCGGGCGCCACTCGGGCTCGCGGACCAGCCGCAGGCCCGGCGCCCGGCGCAGCAGCGCGCCGTACGACTCGCTCAGCTCCAGCCTGGCGAGCGGGGCACCGAGGCAGAAGTGGATGCCCGCGCCGAAGGTGATGTGCGGGTTGTCGGCACGGCCGAGGTCGAGCCGGTCGGGGTCGGCGAAACGGGCCGGGTCGCGGTTGGCGGAGCCGAAGAGCAGGGCGATCTCGGCGCCGCGCGGGATGGTGACGCCGCGCAGCTCGATGTCCTCCAGCACCCAGCGCTCGAACATCTGCAGCGGGGTGTCCCAGCGCATCAGCTCCTCGACGGCGGTCGGCAGCAGGCCGTCCACGTCGGCGCGCAGCCTGGCCAGCTCGTCGGGGTTGCGGAACAGCGCCCACCAGCCGTTGCCGGTGGTGTTGACGGTCGCCTCGTGGCCGGCGTTGAGCAGCAGCACGCAGGTGGAGACCATCTCCTGCTCGCTGAGCGCGTCCGAGCCCTCCTGGGCCTGGATCAGCGCGCTGATCAGGTCGCCGCCGGGGGCGGCCCGGCGCTCGCGGATCAGCGCCCGCAGGTAGTCGGAGAACTCGGTGCTCGCGGCGACGGCCCGGCGGGCGGCCTCCTCGGTGGGGTTGAGCTCGAACATGCCGGTGATGTCGGCGGACCAGGGCCGCAGCAGGTGCCGGTCCGCCTCGGGGACGCCGAGCATCTCGGCGATCACCGCGACCGGCAGCGGTTCGGCGACGGCGGCGATCAGGTCGCCGCCGCCCGCCGCGAGCAGCCCGTCGACCAGGTCACCGGCGAGCCGCTGCACGGTCGGCCGCAGGCCCTCGACCATCCGCGGGGTGAACGCCTTGGAGACGAGCCGGCGGATCCGGGTGTGGTCCGGTCCCTCCAGGTCGAGCAGCCCGTGGTCGTTGAGCGTGTGGAACGGCTCGTGCGCCGGGTCGGGCGCGGGCCGGCCGAACTCCTCGTGGGTGAAGCGGTGGGTGTACGTCCGCCCGAGCCGCCGGTCCCGCAGCAGCGCGCTGACGTCCTCGTAGCGGGACACCAGCCACTGGCCGGTCGGTTCGAAGTACGTCACCGGCGCGTGCTCGCGCAGCTCGGCGTACGCGTCGTACGGGTGGGCCACGAACTCCGCCGACCAGGGGTCGAACTTCGCCGTCGTCGTCATCGATCGATCACTCCTGGCCGAGAGGGGGGGGGGAGCCGGGGTGATCATCGTACGCACGCGGCCCGTCCGGTCCAGGCCCCTTCCGAGCGCCGGTCCGCACGGCGTCCGGGGCCGGCCCGGCAGGGCGGGCCGGCTTTGGGCCCGTACGGCTCGGCCCGGCCTAGCCGTACTGCTCGACCAGCCGGCGGACCAGTGCCGGGAGCGCCGTGGAGATGGGCTCGCGGACCACCTCGGCCGCCACCTCGTCCAAGGGGGTGGGCTCGCCGTTCACGACGACCAGCCGGGCACCGCTCCGCACCGCCTCCAACGGCAGGCCCGCCACCGGGAAGACCTGGAGGCTGGTGCCGACCGCGACGAAGAGGTCGCACGACCTGGCGATGGTGTCGGCCTGCTGGAGCACCGTCCGGTCCAGCGCCTCCCCGAACATCACCGTGCGGGGCCGGAGGATGCCGCCGCAGTTCCGGCAGGCCGGGTCCGGCTCGCCGGCCGCCACACGCTCCAGCGCCTCGGCCATGGTGCCGACCGTCCGACAGTCCACGCACTGCACCTCCTGTGCGGTGCCGTGCAGTTCGAGGACCTTGCGGGGCGTCAGACCGGCCCGCTGCTGCAGGCCGTCGACGTTCTGGGTGAGCACCCGCATCGGCAGCCCGCTGCGTTCCAGCTCGACCAGGGCCCGGTGGCCGGCGTTCGGCTCGGCGGCCAGGGCGCCGGCGTCCCGGCGCAGCAGCCAGGCCCGGCGGCGGACGTCCGGATCGGCCAGGTACGGGCCGATGGTCACCAGGTCCTGGGCGCTCGGGTCACGCTGCCAGAGCCCGTTCGGGCCGCGGTAGTCGGGGATGCCGGAATCGGTGGAGATGCCGGCTCCGGTGAGCACGGCGATCAGCGGACGCTTCGCGTTCATGCCCCGGACGGTACGGTCCGCCCGTCGGGGGGCGCCAGCGAATTCCTCCGGCGCCCGGCACCGCTGCGACCTCACCGGCCCGCTCTCTCCCCACGCCGGCCCGCTCTCAGAAAGTGTTGGGTAACTGGGTGATCACTCGCTCGTGAGGTCGTCGGCGAGGCGGCGGGCTGCTTCGATCTCGATGGGGCCGTGGGGTTCGATCGTCTCGTCGGCGAGGCGGGCGGCCATGAGGCGGATCATCGCGACCTTGATCATCGCTTCGGCGTGCGCGGTCTTGCGCTCGTAGTCCCGTGCCAACCGTCTGCACCGTCCCAGCCAGGAGAATGTCCGCTCGACCACCCACCTGCGGGGCAGCACCTGGAAGCCTTTCACATCCGCATTCCGGGGCACCGCGACGATCTCCAGGTTCTCCCGCTCCGCCGCCCAGCCGACGAGCCCCGCATCGATCGCGTTGACGTAGCCCCCGTCCACCCACACCAGTCCGACCTGCGGAAACGCATCGCGGACACCGGCGAGGACCAGCTTCGCCCCGGCGCGCTCCTGCACCGAGGCCGAGTGCACGACCGCCCGCAGCACGAGGCCGCAGGTGTCCACCAGAAGGTGCCGCTTGCGGCCCCGAACGCGCTTGCCCGCGTCGTAGCCGATGGCCTCGCCGCCCTGGTGACTGCGCACGGATTGTGAGTCCAGCACCGCCGCCGACGGCTGCGGATCTCGGCCGTCCGCCACCCGGAGCCGCTCGCGCAGCGCATCGTGGACCCGGTCCCAGGTCCCGTCCGCCGTCCAGGCGCGGAACCACCGGTAGGCCGCATCCCACGGCGCGAGATCGTGGGGCAGCAGCCGCCACGCACAGCCCGTGACCAGCACGTACAAGACGCTGTCCACGACGAGTCGACGAGGGAACTTCAACGGACGGCCACCCCGGCGCGGATCCCGCCCGGGCAGCAGCGGCTCGATCACCGCCCACTGAGCGTCCGTCAACGACGAGTCATAGGACGGCTTGCAGGAACAGGCACACATGGTGGTGATCTTCGCGGACCCGTCACCCACGAAGATCATCGCCAGCGCATCACGCCATGCAGTTGATCAATTACCCAACACCTTCTCAGGCCCGGGCGGCCACCGGGCGGCGCAGCCCGGTGAGGCCCGCCAGCGGGGCCAGGGCCACCAGGTAGAGCACCGCGGCCACCGGGATCAGCGCCAGGTCGGCCGCCGTCATCGCCGTGCCGGCCAGCACCAGTACCGGGCTCCACCAGCGCAGCGTGCGCGACCGGCCCGCCGCGGCGGCCACCAGCAGCGCCAGCAGGCCGACGTAGAACAGCAGCGGTCCGACCGAGTAGAAGGCCGGCAGCACGCCCGGCCGGCTCTGGACGGCGTCGAACAGCCGGTGCTGGTCCGCCTTGTCGACGGCCACCGCCCCGACGTACAGGTCGATGCCGATCTGCCCGAGCGAGGCCGCCAGGCCCGCGAAGGCCGTCCCCGCAGCCGAGTTCGCGGCGAGCCGGCCCAGCGCCCCGCGGGGCCGCAGCCCCCGGCGCAGCGCCGCCAGGACCACGCCGAACAGCAGCAGTCCGACGAACATCAGACCGTGGCCGACCAGCCAGCCGGGGCCCGGGTCACGGGAGCCCTCCAGCAGCCGGACGCCGCCGTACAGGCCCATCAGGGCGGGGGCGCCGACGACGGCGAGCGGGGTGAGGCGGGCGGGCTTCGAGGTGTCCATGGGGTGCGCTCCGAATCTGCGGTCCGTTCCGACACCACCGATGCTGGCCGCCGCGGCCCTCGTCACGGATCGCCCGTACCGGCGAAGTGGCCGCCTCCCCCGCACGGGTGAGCCCCGCTCAGGCCTGCCCTGCACGCAGCCTCGCACGCAGCCCCGCACCGCACCCGGTCGTGCACGGCACCCGGGCCCGCACCGCGCTCGGACCCGCACCCCGCTCAGCCCCGCAACCGCGCTCAGGCCTGCAACCGCCCTCAGGCCCGCAACCGCGCTCAGGCCTGCCCCGCGACGACCGCCCCGGCCTCGTAGGCGAACACCACCGCGTGCACCCGGTCCCGCAGTCCGAGCTTGGCCAGCACGTTGCTGACGTGCGTCTTCACCGTGTGCTCGCTCACCACCAGCTCGGCCGCGATCTCCGCGTTGGAGAGCCCGCGGGCCAGCAACCGCAGCGTCTCCTGCTCCCGCACGGTCAGCTGCTCCAGCAGCCGGGACGGCGCCCGCACGCCCTGCACCCCCTGGGCCGCGGCGCCCGGCCCGCCCGGGCGGCGGGCGGCGAACTCGCCGATCAGCCGGCGCGTCACCGACGGTGCCAGCAGCGCCTCGCCGGAGGCCACCATCCGCACGCCGTGCGCCAGGTCGTCCCGGCGGACGTCCTTCAGCAGGAAGCCGCTGGCCCCCGCGTACAGCGCGTCGAAGACGTAGTCGTCGACGTCGAAGGTGGTCAGCATGATCACCTTGGTGGCCGGGTACTCCGCACAGACCCGCCGGGCCGCCTCCAGTCCGTCCATCACCGGCATCCGGACGTCCAGCAGCAGCACGTCGGGCTCGTGCACCCGCACCGCCTCGATCGCCTCGGCCCCGTCGCAGGCCTCGCCGACCACCTCGATGTCCGGCTGAGCGTCCAGGATCATCCCGAACCCCGCCCGCACCAGCTCCTGGTCGTCCGCGACGACCACCCGTATCGGCTGCATCAGCCCACCCTCTCCGCCAGGCCCGCTGCGCCCACGGGCAGCCGGGCACTCACCAGGAAACCCCTGCCGCCCGGGCCCGGCCCGGCCTCGGCCCGGCCGCCGCAGGCCGCCGCCCGCTCCCGGATGCCGACCAGGCCGCGCCCGCCGGACCAGCCGTTCGCCACGTGCTCCGACGACAGCCGCAGCCCGCGCCCGTCGTCGGCCACCGTGACCGACAGCTCCTCCCCCGCGCGGACCACCCGCACCGACACCCGCGAGGCCTCGGCGTGCTTCACGGCGTTGGTCAGCGCCTCCTGCACGATCCGGTAGGCCGCCGCCTCCACCTCGGCCGGCAACGGCCCGGCGGAGGGGTCCACCTCCAGCTCGACCGCCGGCCCGGTGCCGCTCACCCGCGCGGCCAGCGCCGGAAGTTCGGCCAGCCGCGGCTGCGGGGACAGCTCCGGTGCCGCGCCGTCCTCCTTCAACACACCGAGCACCCGCCGCAGTTGGACCATCGCATCGCGGCCCGCGCCGGCGATGTCGTCGAAGGCGCGGATCGCCCGGTCCGGGTTGTCACGCACCACCAACGGCCCCGCCTCGGCCTGGATGACCATCAGCGAGACGGCGTGCGCCAGGATGTCGTGCATCTCCCGGGCGATCCGGGCCCGCTCCTCGGCCACCGCACGGGCCGCGTCGCTGGCCGCCCGCCGCCCGGCTTCCAGCGCCCGGTCCGCCTCCACCCGGGCGAGCCGGCGCAGCTCCCGCACCAGCGAACCGAGGACGAAGGTGCCGACGGTCAGCAGCAGGCTGAAGAACGCCCCGTTCACCGAGTGCGTGCCCAGGATGTTGGAGACCACCAGGACCCCCAGCAGCAGCCCGCGCTGCCAGTCCCGGCCCCGGTCCGCCACCGTGTAGATGGTGACCACCGCGTACACCGGGATCTGCGGCATCACCGAGTGGGCGACCACCGACACCGGGATCGACGCCAGACCGCTGAGCGCGGCCACCGTCAGCGGCGCCCGACGGCGCCAGGGCAGCGGCAGGGCGGTGCCGATCGTCATGGCGTAGACCCACCAGGGCCAGTCCGTGTCGTCGTTGCGGACCGACCAGAGCGAGACCGCGAACGAGAACAACGCCAGCGGGACGTCCAGCAGGTAGGGGTTCCCCCCGGCCCACCGGGTCCACCACTGTGCCACGCGCCCCACGGCGACCCCTCCCCCGAGTCCGGGAGCACCGCCCCCGCGGAGAAGATCATGCCCCACCGGCGGGATGCTCGGCACGCCGCTCTCAGCCATGCCCGACCGTCACGCCACCCGTCTCGGCCCGGGCGAGGATGCCGCGCGGCGCCCCCGGCTGCCGCGGCACCGCCACGTCCACCTCGCCCGTCCCGGTGCTCGCGTCCACCGCGTAGGCGTCTCCGGCCGGCACCCACAACCGGACCCCGCCGGTCCCGGTCCGCGCCTCGACCCTCGCCGGCGCGGCGGCGAAGGACGCCTCGACCCCGCCGGTGCCGGACCGCAGCAGCGCCGTCCGCGAGGTCAGCCCGGTCGCCTCCACCCCGCCGGTGGAGACCGTCGCCTCCACCTCGCCGGCCAGCCCGCTCAGCCGCACGCCGCCGGTCTCCGCCGTCACCCGCACGGCCGTCCCGGCCGGCACGTCCACCTCGTAGCCGAGCCCGCAGTCCTCGCAGTCGTAGGTCAGCGTCAGCGTCCCGTCCTTCAGCTCGTGGTTGCTCCGGGGCGCCTCCCCCCGGTAGCTCTGGTGCTCGGTGACCCGCACCCCGCTGCCGCCGCCGCGCACGACCACCCCGCCGACGCGGCCCTGGACGACCAGCACCCGGACCGGCTCGGCCACCGCGTAGCTGACGTCCCGCCGCTCGTCGTCGTCCCCGACGAAGCACCCGGACATCCCGGCCAGCACCGCCCCCGTGATCGCCACCGCACCCAGCACCCGCTTCATCCCCGGCTCCTCCCGCATCCGTGCTCCGACGCCCCGAGACTCCCCCGGGCCGGCCCGCCGGCGCCTCGCCCGCAGGAGCGGTTCCGCCGCCTCCCCCGCGCGACGGATCCGGACGCGCGAACGCCGCAGGGCGGCCACCCGAAAGGGGTGACCGCCCTGCGGCGTTCGGTGACCGTGGACTCAGCCGGTGTACGGGCCGTAGTCGTAGTCGTCCAGCGGGACCGCCTGGCCGGAGCCGGCGCCGAAGGGCGACAGGTCGTAGTCGTCGTAGCCGACGGCCGAGTACATCGCGGCCTTGGCCTCCTCGGTCGGCTCGACCCGGATGTTGCGGTAGCGGGGCAGACCCGTACCGGCCGGGATGAGCTTACCGAGGATGACGTTCTCCTTGAGGCCCAGCAGCGGGTCCGACTTGGCGTGGATCGCCGCGTCGGTGAGGACCCGGGTCGTCTCCTGGAAGGAGGCGGCCGACAGCCAGGACTCGGTGGCCAGCGAGGCCTTGGTGATACCCATCAGCTGCGGACGGCCGGAGGCGGGGTGACCGCCCTCGGAGACCACGCGACGGTTCTCCTGCTCGAAGCGGCCGCGCTCGACGAGCTCGCCCGGGAGCAGCTCGGCGTCGCCCGACTCGATGATCGTCACGCGGCGGAGCATCTGCCGGATGATGATCTCGATGTGCTTGTCGTGGATCGACACGCCCTGCGAGTTGTAGACCTTCTGGACCTCGGCGACCAGGTGGACCTGGACGGCACGCTGGCCCATGATGCGCAGGACGTCGTGCGGGTTGGTGGCACCCATGGTCAGCTTCTGGCCGACCTCGACCGCCTCGCCCTCGCTGACGAGCAGCTTCACACGCTTGGAGACCGGGTAGGCGATCTCGTCGCTACCGTCGTCCGGCGTGATGACCAGCTTGCGGGTCTTCTCGGTGTCCTCGATGCGGACCCGGCCCTGCGCCTCCGAGATCGGGGCCACACCCTTGGGGGTACGGGCCTCGAAGAGCTCGACGACACGCGGCAGACCCTGGGTGATGTCGTCACCGGCCACACCACCGGTGTGGAAGGTACGCATGGTCAGCTGGGTACCGGGCTCACCGATGGACTGGGCGGCGATGATGCCGACCGCCTCGCCGATGTCGACCAGCTTGCCGGTGGCCAGCGAGCGTCCGTAGCACATGGCACAGGTGCCGACGGCCGACTCACAGGTCAGGATCGAGCGGGTCTTGACCTCGCTGATGCCGTGGCGGATCAGCTCGTCGATCAGCACGTCACCGAGGTCGGTGTTGGCGGTGGCGAGGAGCTTGCCGTCCACCGTGATGTCCTCGGCGAGCATGCGGGCGTAGACGCTGGTCTCGACGTCGTCGGCCTTGCGCAGCACGCCGTCGGCGCCGACGGAACCGATCGCCAGCTTCAGGCCGCGCTCGGTGCCGCAGTCCTCCTCGCGGATGATGACGTCCTGGGAGACGTCGACCAGACGACGGGTGAGGTAACCGGAGTCGGCGGTACGCAGCGCGGTGTCCGCGAGACCCTTACGGGCACCGTGGGTGGAGATGAAGTACTCCAGCACGGAGAGACCCTCACGGAACGACGCCTTGATGGGTCGCGGGATGGTCTCGTTCTTCGCGTTGGACACCAGACCACGCATACCGGCGATCTGGCGCATCTGCATCATGTTTCCACGAGCACCCGAGTCGACCATCATGAAGATGGGGTTCGTCTTCGGGAAGTTCGCGGCCATGGCGTCCGCGACCTCGTTGGTCGCCTGGGTCCAGATGCCGACGAGCTCCTGCTTGCGCTCGTCGTTGGTGATCAGACCGCGCTCGTACTGCTTCTGGACCTTCTCCGCCTTCGCCTCGAAGCCCTCCAGGATCTGGGGCTTGCTCGGCGGGACGATGACGTCCGAGATCGAGACGGTGACACCCGAGCGGGTCGACCAGTGGAAGCCGGCCGCCTTCAGGTTGTCCAGGGTCGCCGCGACGACGACCTTGGGGTAGCGCTCCGCCAGGTCGTTGACGATCGCGGAGAGCTGCTTCTTGCCCACCTCGAAGTCGACGAACGGGTAGTCCTCGGGCAGCAGCTCGTTGAAGAGCGCACGGCCCAGGGTGGTGTTCAGGCGGAAGGACTCGCCCTCGAACCAGGTCGGGCGGCCCTCCTCGTCCACCGGCGGGGTCCAGCCGCGGGGCGGGACGGTGCCGATGGGCAGGCGCAGCTCGATCGGGGCCTGGACGTCCAGCTCGCGGGCGTCGAAGGCCATGATCGCCTCGGCGGTCGACGAGAAGGAGCGGCCGGCGCCCTTCACGTTCTCGCGGTCCGAGGTGAGGAAGAACAGACCGAGCACCATGTCCTGGGTCGGCATGGTGACGGGGCGACCGTCGGCCGGCTTCAGGATGTTGTTCGAGGACAGCATCAGGATGCGGGCCTCGGCCTGCGCCTCCGCGGAGAGCGGCAGGTGGACGGCCATCTGGTCACCGTCGAAGTCCGCGTTGAACGCGGTGCAGACGAGCGGGTGGATCTGGATGGCCTTGCCCTCGACCAGCTGCGGCTCGAAGGCCTGGATGCCGAGGCGGTGCAGGGTGGGTGCACGGTTCAGCAGCACCGGGTGCTCGGCGATGACCTCTTCGAGCACGTCCCACACGACCGGGCGGGCGCGCTCGACCATGCGCTTGGCCGACTTGATGTTCTGCGCGTGGTTCAGGTCGACCAGGCGCTTCATCACGAACGGCTTGAAGAGCTCCAGCGCCATGGCCTTCGGCAGACCGCACTGGTGCAGCTTGAGCTGCGGGCCGACGACGATGACCGAACGGGCCGAGTAGTCGACTCGCTTGCCGAGCAGGTTCTGGCGGAAACGACCCTGCTTGCCCTTCAGCATGTCGCTGAGGGACTTCAGCGGGCGGTTGCCCGGACCGGTGACCGGACGGCCGCGGCGGCCGTTGTCGAACAGCGCGTCGACGGCCTCCTGGAGCATGCGCTTCTCGTTGTTCACGATGATCTCGGGCGCGCCGAGGTCGAGAAGCCGCTTCAGGCGGTTGTTGCGGTTGATGACGCGGCGGTACAGGTCGTTCAGGTCGGAGGTCGCGAAGCGGCCACCGTCCAGCTGCACCATCGGACGCAGGTCCGGCGGGATGACCGGGACGCAGTCCAGCACCATGCCGTTGGGCTTGTTGGTGGTCTGCAGGAACGCGGAGACGACCTTGAGGCGCTTGAGCGCACGGGTCTTCTTCTGGCCCTTGCCGGTGCGGATGATCTCGCGCAGGCGCTCGGACTCCTCGGCCAGGTCGAAGGTCTCGAGGCGGTCCTTGAGGGCCGCCGCGCCCATCGAGCCGGAGAAGTAGGTGCCGAAGCGGTCGCGCAGCTCGCGGTAGAGCAGCTCGTCGCCCTCGAGGTCCTGGACCTTGAGGTTCTTGAAGCGGGCCCACACCTCGTCGAGACGGTCGAGCTCGCGCTGCGCGCGGTCGCGCAGCTGCTTCATCTCGCGCTCGGCGCCCTCGCGCACCTTGCGGCGGACGTCGGCCTTGGCGCCCTCGGCCTCCAGCTCGGCCAGGTCGGTCTCGGCCTTCTTGGCGCGGGCCTCGAGGTCGGCGTCGCGGCGGTTCTCGATCTGCTGGCGCTCGACCGAGACGTGCGCCTCCAGGGACGGCAGGTCGCGCTGGCGGCGCTCGTCGTCGACCCAGGTGATCATGTAGGCGGCGAAGTAGATGACCTTCTCGAGGTCCTTCGGCGCCAGGTCCAGCAGGTAGCCCAGGCGCGACGGGACACCCTTGAAGTACCAGATGTGGGTGACCGGAGCGGCCAGCTCGATGTGGCCCATCCGCTCACGGCGCACCTTGGCACGGGTCACCTCGACGCCGCAGCGCTCACAGATGATGCCCTTGAAGCGGACGCGCTTGTACTTGCCGCAGTAGCACTCCCAGTCCCGGGTGGGGCCGAAGATCTTCTCGCAGAAGAGTCCGTCCTTTTCGGGCTTCAGGGTGCGGTAGTTGATGGTCTCCGGCTTCTTGACCTCGCCGTGCGACCACTGGCGGATGTCGTCGGCGGTGGCCAGGCCGATGCGGAGCTCGTCGAAGAAGTTGACGTCAAGCACTGGTCGTCAAGCCCTCTTTCGTAAGTCGAGAGTCGTTCGTGTGGTCTGAGGGGGGCCTGGGGGCGGGCCGGCTGCTCAGCGGGCAGCCGGCCCAACCTCCGTCAGACCTCTTCGACGCTGCTCGGCTCGCGCCGGGACAGGTCGATGCCGAGCTCCTCGGCGGCGCGGAACACGTCCTCGTCGGAGTCCCGCATCTCGATGGACTGGCCGTCCGAGGACAGCACCTCCACGTTGAGGCAGAGCGACTGCATTTCCTTGATGAGGACCTTGAAGGACTCGGGAATGCCGGGCTCGGGGATGTTCTCGCCCTTGACGATGGCCTCGTAGACCTTCACACGGCCGAGAACGTCATCGGACTTGATGGTGAGCAGCTCCTGCAGCGCGTACGCGGCGCCGTATGCCTCAAGGGCCCACACCTCCATCTCACCGAAGCGCTGACCACCGAACTGCGCCTTACCACCGAGCGGCTGCTGGGTGATCATCGAGTACGGGCCGGTCGAGCGGGCGTGCAGCTTGTCGTCGACCAGGTGGTGCAGCTTGAGGATGTACATGTAGCCGACCGAGATCGGCATCGGGAACGGCTCGCCGGAGCGGCCGTCGAACAGCCGGGCCTTGCCGGTGGAGTTCACCAGGCGCTCACCGTCACGGGTGAGGGTGGTGTTGTCCAGCAGACCGGTGATCTCGTCCTCGCGGGCGCCGTCGAAGACCGGGGTGGCGAGGTTGGTGCCGCCCTGGACCTTGTCCGCACCGATCGCCTGCAGGCGCTGGGCCCACTCGTCGGCCAGGCCAGAGACGTCCCAGCCCTGCTGGGCGAGCCAGCCGAGGTGGATCTCCAGGACCTGTCCCGGGTTCATTCGGGACGGGACACCCAGCGGGTTGAGGATGATGTCGACCGGGGTGCCGTCCTCGAGGAAGGGCATGTCCTCGACCGGGAGGATCTTGGAGATGACACCCTTGTTGCCGTGGCGGCCGGCGAGCTTGTCACCGTTGGTGATCTTGCGCTTCTGGGCCACGTAGACGCGGACCAGCTGGTTCACGCCCGGGGGAAGCTCGTCGCCCTCCTCGCGGTCGAAGACGCGCACGCCGATGACCTTGCCGGACTCACCGTGCGGCACCTTCAGCGAGGTGTCGCGGACCTCGCGCGCCTTCTCGCCGAAGATCGCGCGGAGCAGGCGCTCCTCCGGGGTCAGCTCGGTCTCACCCTTCGGGGTGACCTTGCCGACCAGGATGTCGCCGGTGACGACGTCGGCGCCGATGCGGATGATGCCGCGCTCGTCGAGGTCGGCGAGGACCTCCTCGGAGACGTTCGGGATGTCCCGGGTGATCTCCTCGGGGCCGAGCTTGGTGTCACGGGCGTCGACCTCGTGCTCCTCGATGTGGATCGAGGAGAGGACGTCGTCCTGCAC
>NZ_JAKNTA010000060.1 GCF_022288725.1 Kitasatospora sp. A2-31
CCGGTCCCGCCGCGGCGGCCCGCGCGCTGCGCGCCGCCCTCCCCGACGAGTCCGATGTCCTGAGCGACGCGGAGCAGCGCCTGCTGCGTGAGTGGCTCACGCGCCTGGCGGCGGACGGTGGCGCTCCGCGTGCCTGATCGCGTCCGCGTGCCTGACCGTGCGCAGCCGCCCTCGTGCAGGCACTAGCGAAGGGACCGGCCGTTGCGCAGGCGTGTGCCGCCGAGGACCAGGGCGACGAGGAAGACGACGATGCCGATGACGAGGAGGTAGAGCAGGCCGTCCGCGGCCACGCCGATGATCCCGAGGATGATCGCGACCAGAATGAGGAAGAGAATCCAGGCCATGGCGGGCCTCCTTTGCCCTCGTCGCCGGCGGGCCGGCAGTGCTTCGCGTCTGATCGCCCGCCCGGTGCCGAAACCCCGAACCGGCAGCGGCTCTCAGCCCTGCTGCTTCGCCGCCCAGAAGCGGCGGATCTCGTCGAGTTCGTCCAGGAGTTCTTCCTCGCGGCGGTCGAACTCCTCCTCGCTGATGTGCCCGGCGACCAGGTCGCGTTCGAGTGATTTGAGCGCCTCCTCGACGGGCGCGGGGTCGTAGTACTGGCGCTCGGCCGCGTTCGCCACCTGTTCGGCCACCCAGACGGCCCCGCGCACGGGGGCCAGCGGCAGCGTCAGCAGCCCCGTGATCAGCCCCATGACGTCCTCCTAGACGAAGCTGTAGGGCGGCAGCGGGCCGTGCAGCCTGAACTGGTAGCTCTCGCCCCACTCCTCGGCCAACCGGGACTCGGCGGTGACGAACTCCTCCTGACGGGCGTCCTCCACGAGGAAGGAGACACTGACGAAGTCGTTGCCGTGGGGCTCGTTCTCCTTGGTCTCGCGCGCCAGCGGACGCAGCACCTCCAGGACCCGGGCCGCCGCGGAGTCGCCGCGCTCCCGCAGCTCCCCGGCCACGAGTTCGCCCAGCCGCACCTTGACGTCCGGATCACCGCTGCGCCGGCTCTCCTCGTTCAGCCGTTGCGCCTCGGGGGAGTCCTGCAGGATCTGCCGGAGCATGAGGTCCTCGTCGAAGGCCGCCTTGAGCAGGTACTCCGCGCATCCCGCGAGGGTGTGCAGCCGCTCCCGGTAGAAGTCGGCGCGCTCCGTGAGCGCCTCCCGGATCTCCTGGGGCTCGGAGGCCACCATGCCGAACCGGAGCGGGAGCACGGTTCCGTCGGCCATCAGCCGCTGGAGGACGGTCTGGTGCGCCATGACGTCGCGACGGCGGGCCCGCAGCCCTTCGGGCACGGGGCTGATGATCGCGGTCAGATCGGCCTCGCTGAGGGTGTCCAGCTTCTCGGGAGGGTCCCCGACCCCCGTGAGGCCGTCCAGGCTCGCCGGATGGCTGCCGGCGACGATCGCGTAGACGTAGACGGCCATGGCTCACTCCTCTTCCCGGCGGGCGCGGCGCGCCGGCCGCGACCTCTCGCGCCTCTCGACCCGTTCCGGCTCCTCCTCATCGCCCTGGGTGTGCTGCCGGATGGTGTCCGTCACCGCCTCCACCGCGCCGGTGAGCGCTCCCTTGCTCTTGCCCCGGGCGCCGCCCTCGGTCATCTCGCCGACCAGATCGGTCAACTTGGTCGGCGCCTTGCGGCCGGACTCCAGGTCCAGCCGGTTGCACGCCTCCGCGAAGCGCAGGTAGGTGTCCACACTGGCCACCACGATGCGCGCGTCGATCTTGAGGATCTCGATGCCCACCAGGGACACGCGCACGAAGACGTCGATGACCAGACCCCGGTCGAGGATCAGCTCGACGACGTCGTACAACGTGCCCGAACCCCTGCCCCCGGTTGCTGCACTGCCTCCGCCGCCCTGCGGCACCACAGTCACGGTGCCTCCTTCCGCGGACACACCACGCGCGAATCGCCCGACCCGGCCGTCCTCACGTCCGGCGGTCGAGCTGATCACGGGTGTAGCGGCGTGTCCTCTCGTAACCCAGTACGTCCCCCTCGCTGTCGAGCGTCACCCGGTAGGTGGCGAGGATGCTCGCCGTGTCCGGCACCCGCTCGACTTCCACCACCTCCAGCTCGGCCTCCCATCCTTCGTCCGTGCGCCGGAGGCCGGACACCGACTCGGGCACCCTGCCGAGCAGCATCTCCAGCTGTTCCAGTGCCGCCCGCATGACCGCCGCCATCGACGGCCGCGGGCTGCTCCTCCTCGGGGCCCGCCTGGCGGGCTTGTCCTCGTCGGATCCCGACACGCTTCGCCGGGGCTTCCTCGTGGGCTGCCCGTCGTCGTCCTCGTGGTGCCGAGGCATAGACCGTCCTTCCATCCCGCTCACGCCTACCCGTCCATCCTGGGGCAAACCGGGCAGGGGGCGCGGGCTGCGCCGGGCCGCCCGGGCGGTCGGGCCCCTCCGGGCTCAACGGGTGGGGTCGGCCCGTTCCTGCAGCAGGGCCCGGACCAGGGCCAGGGCCGGCCACTGCAGCCGGCCGGGCCGGACCACCGCGTAGGCGCGCAGCACCACCGGCGGATCGGCCAGCGGGACGATGCGCACCCCGGGCAGGGGCACGCGGTCGGCCGGCAGGAGGGCCACCCCCAGGCCGGCGGCGACCATGTGCTGCACCAGGTCGAGGCTGTCGGCGCGGTGGGTGACCCGCGGGGTGAAACCGGCCATCGAGGCGAGCGTGCGCACCACCGTCTCGTCCGCGGTGTGCCGGGAGTTGGCGATCCAGTCCAGCTCCGCGCAGGCCGCGAACACCTCGGTGGCGCAGACCGCGGGCACGTCCAGGGCGGCCGGCACCGCGAGGACCCAGTCCGCCCTCCACAACGGCGTCACCTCCACCGACCGGTCCGCCGGTGCCGGGGCCAGGTTGTAGTCGTAGGTCAGCGCGAGGTCCACCGCGTCGTCGGCCAGCAGCGCCAGCGACTCCGGGGGCTCGTGCTCGCGCACCAGCAGCCGCACCCGCGGGTACTGCTCGGAGAGCCGGACGACCAGCGGCAGCAGGAAGTCGCGCACCGCCGTCAGGTACCCGGCGACCCGCACCGTGCCGTTCGGCTCCGCCCCCGCACTCAGGTCCAGCCGGGCCGCCTCGACCGCGTCCAGGATCCGCGTCCCGTGTTCGACCAGCCGGCGGCCCGCCGGGGTCAGCCGCACCCCGCGGCCCTCCGGCTCCACCAGCACCTGGCCGACCTCCTTGGCGAGCGCGGCGAGCTGCTGCGACACGGTCGACGTCGTCACGTGGCAGTTCTCGGCGACCGCGCGCATCGAACCGAGGCGCGACAGCTCGCAGAGCAGGGCGAGGCGGCGGGTGTCCATGAGGGCATCGTTCACGATTCATGAACGGACTGTCCAGAAATGGCACGTGGACGGCAACGGTTTCCGGAGGTCTACTGATCCGCATGACGCCCCACGGCCACCCCACCCCACGCTCAGACGGCCACCGGGCCGGCGCCGGCGCCGCCATGACGATCGCCGCGATGACCTCCATCCAGGCCGGCCTCGCGCTGTCCGTCGGCCAGTTCGACCGGATCGGCCCGGTCACCACCGCCTGGCTGCGGCTGGTCTGGGCCGGACTGGTCCTGCTCGTCCTGGCCCGGCCCCGGCGCTCCGACTTCACCCGCAGCGGGCTGCGGGCCTGCCTGGCGCTCGGCGTGGTGACCGCGGGCATGATGAGCCTGTTCACGCTCGCCATCGCCCGCATCCCGCTCGGGACGGCCAGCGCCCTGGAGTTCCTCGGCCCGCTCGCGGTCTCCCTGTACGCGGGGCGCCGCGCCGGACTGCTGCGCTGGAGCCTGCTCGCCGCGGCCGGGGTCGTGCTCCTCACCCAGCCCTGGCGCGGGGGGACGGACCCGGTCGGCATCGCCCTCGCCCTGGCCGCGGGCGCCGGCTGGGCCGGCTACATCCTCCTCACCCAGCGCGCCGGCGACCAGGTCGAGGGCCTCAAGGGGCTCGCCGTCTCGCTGCCGACGGCGGCCCTCGTCACGACGTTCTTCGTCGGCCCCGCCGCGATCGGCTCCGTCACCCCGTCCCAGGCGCTCACCGGCCTGCTGCTCGCCGCCTTCGCGCCGCTGCTCTCGTTCACCCTCGAATTCCTCGCCCTGCGACGGCTCACCACCGCCGCGTTCGGCACCCTGATGAGCCTCGAACCGGCGATCGCCATGGTGATCGGAGCCGTGGTCCTGGGCCAGTTCCCCGGGCCGGTCGGCGTCCTCGGCGTCGCCGGCGTGGTCACGGCCGGCATCGCCGCGATCCGCACCGGCGCCCGCACCCCGGCCGTACCGGCCCCGGCTCCGACGACCGACGGGGACACCGCGCCCGTCGCGGCGGCGGCCGCCGCACAGCCCACTCACTGACGCCCCCGCCGGCCAGGAGGACACGGCGCACTCACCCGGCGCTCAGCCCACCACTCCGACGATCCCGGCACGGCGCTCACGGCACGGCCGATCCCGGCACGGCGCCCGGCTGGCGGCGATGGGCCCAGGCGGCCAGCAGCCGCAGGGCCGTCTCGGACGGCGACCCCTCCTCCACGGTGTGCGCGACCAGCGCCTGGTCCGGATCGTCGGGCTGGCGCAGCGTCTCGAAGCCCAGATCGAGCCCGCCGACGACCGGATGGCGGTAGACGTACCGGCCGTGGGTCTTGTCCCGCAACTCGTGGGCCGCCCACAGCCGACGGAACTCGGGGCTGGCATCGGACAGTTCGTCGATCAGCGCGGCCGTGCCGGGATCGTCCGGGTGGCGCCCGGCGTCCAGCCGCAGGTAGGCGACCACGTCGGCGGCCTTCCCGGGCCAGTCCGCGTACAGGCCGCGCATCCCCTCGTCCAGGAACACCAGGCGGGCGAGGTTGCGGTGCCGGGGCGGCAGCGCGCCGAAGTCCGTGATCAGCGCGGCGGCCAGGGCGTTCCAGGCCAGCACGTCGGTGTTGCGCCCCACCACGTACGCGGGGACGTCGGCGATGGAGTCGAGCAGCCGCCGCAGCCCCGCCCGCACCCGTTGCGGCGACGCCTCCGCCGCGCCCTCCGGCCCCTCCGCCCGTCCCGCCCGCTCCGGCTCCGGCCACGGGCGGGCCAGCCGGTAGAGGTGGTCGCGCTCCACCGGGTCCAGCCGCAGCGCCCGGGCGACGGCGTCCAGCACGGCCTCGGAGAAGTGCAGGGTCCGCCCCTGCTCCAGCCGGACGTAGTGGTCCACGCTCACCCCGGCCAGCCGCGCCAACTCCTCGCGGCGCAGCCCGGGGACCCTGCGCTGCCCGCCGTAGTGCGTCAACCCCAGGTCGTCGGGGCGCAACCGGGCGCGGCGGGAGCGGAGGAACGCGCCGAGTTCCGTACGTCGGTCCAGAGCCATGCGCCCACCCTCCCACGACGCCGTCCCGTCCTGCCTGGTCACGCCGTGCCCAGGCACCGGCTGCCACTGGGCGCCCCGCCCGCGGGCGGGCACCGTGATGGACGGCCCGGGCCTGCCGGTGCCGGCGGCCGGCGCGCACCGCGCCCGTCCCGCCGCCCCGACGTCCAGCCCGGACCCACGGGTACCACGAGGACCGACGAACCCCCGAGCAGCCCCGAAGCCGCCCCGGGAACCCGACGAGGAGTCATCACCGCATGAGCGCCACCCCCCTGCCCACCCGCCCCCTCGGCACCACCGGCATGGACATCACCCGGGTCGGTTTCGGCTCCTGGGCCGTCTCCGGCACCGGCTGGCGGTTCGGCTGGGGCGCCACCGACGACGCCGAGTCGATCGCCACCATCCGCCACGCCGTCGCCTCCGGCGTCAACTGGATCGACACCGCCGCCGTCTACGGCCTCGGCCACGCCGAGGAGTTGGTCGGCCGGGCCGTCGCCGGCATCCCGGAAGCCGAACGCCCCTTCCTGTTCACCAAGGCCGGACTGGTCTGGGACGCGGCCGACCCGCAGGCCGCACCCCGACGCATCATGAAGCCCGCCAGCGTCCGCCGCGAGCTGGAGGACTCGCTGCGCCGCCTGGGCGTCGACCGCATCGACCTCTACCAGGTGCACTGGCCCGACACCGGCGGCTCGATCGAGGTCGCCGGCGACGGCACCGGCGAGGCCGGCGCGGACGCCACCCCGCTGGAGGAGTACTGGCAGCTCATGGCCGACCTGCGCACCGAGGGCAAGGTCCGCGCGATCGGGTTGTCGAACCACACCGTCCCGCAGCTGCAGGCCGCCGAACGGATCACCCACGTCGAGGTCGTCCAGCCGCCGTTCTCCGCCGTCAACCGCTCCGCCGCCGCCGAGATCGCCTGGGCCGCCGCCCACCGCACCGGCGTGATCGCCTACTCGCCGCTGCAGTCCGGCCTGCTCACCGGCGCCTTCTCGGCCGACCGCGCGGCCGCCCTGCCCGCGGACGACTGGCGCCGCGACCACGCCGACTTCACCACCGGCCTGCCGGCCAACCTCGCCCTCGCCGACGCCCTGCGCCCGGTCGCCGCCCGGCACGGCGCCTCCGTCGCGGAGACGGCCATCGCCTGGGCGCTGGCCTGGCCCGGCGTCACCGGGGCCATCGTCGGCGCCCGGCGGCCCGACCAGGTGGACGGCTGGCTGGGCGCCGGCGCCCTGGAACTCACCACCACCGACCTGGACGAGATCGCCGCCGCGATCGCCCGCACCGGAGCCGGCACCGGCCCCGCCCCCCCCCCCCCCCCCCCCCCCCCCCCCCCCCCCCCCCCCCCCCCCCCCCCCCCCCTCCCCCCCC
>NZ_JAKNTA010000061.1 GCF_022288725.1 Kitasatospora sp. A2-31
CCGCCCCCGGGCGTCCCGGGTCAGCAGGCGGATGCTCTCCAGGGCGAGCGCGAGCCGGTGCACGGTCGCCCTGGACAGACCGGTGACGTCGCTCAGGGTCCGCAACGAGGCCGGACCGTCAGCCAGCACGCCGAGAAGCAGCGAGGTCTTGTCCAGGACGCCGACGCCGCTGCTCGGCCCCGAGGTTACCGTGTCCATCTGGTCACGCGATCCGTGCGGCGAGATCGCGCATCAGCCCGTCCGGCTGGCCCACGAGGTAGAAGTGGTCGCCGGGAAAGACCGTCATGTCGAAGGAGCCGGAGGCGAGATCCGCCCAGGCCGCCATGTCCGCGGGCGCGACGTCCAGGTCCCGGTCACCGACGTAGGCGACCATCGGGCAGTGCACGACGAGGGCATTCGGTCGGTAGGCCCCCATGATCCTGAAGTCGGCCCGGATGGCCGGCATCACCAGCTCGAACAGATCCGGGTCGGTCAACAGCGCGGCCTCCGTGCCGCCGAGTCGGCGCACCTCGTCGAGGACGGCCTCGTCACCGCCCAGGTAGGCCGCCTTGGGCTCGAACAGGTGCGGCGCCCGGGCGCCGGACAGGTAGAGCCCCTCCAGCCGCACGCCGTGCACGCCCTCCAGCCGGCACGCCACCTCGTGGGCGACGTAGGAGCCCATGCTGTGGCCGAAGAGGGACAGCGGCAGGTCCGCGAAGGGCAGCAGGGCCTCGGTGACCGCGTCGGCGAGCTCCGTCATGCTCTCCAGGCTCGACTCACCGATCCGCTCGTGCCGCCCCGGGTACTTGGCCGCCAGGAGCTCCACCCCGTTCCCGAGGCGGCCGCTCCAACTGTGGAACGTACTCGCGGCACCGCCCGCGTGCGGCAGACAGACCAGCCGCTTGGTCGCCGGACCGTCCGCCGCCGGGTGACGGCGGAACCACCGGCTGTCGATCACGCTGTCGATCATCTGTCCCGTCTCCTCCGAGCATGCCGCCGTGTTCTCCGGGCCGTGCGCGGAGCCGGTCCCGCCGGGGGTGCGGGGCCGGCTCCGGCGCCCTTCCACGGGTCGGCCGACGCGGTTTCGAGCTGAAACGCGCGCCTGCCGACCGCGGGCCGCCGGCAGTCCGCCCGGGGAGACGACTGCCGGAGTTCTCAGGAGCCTTTCCGATCACCGGTCGATGGCTCATCAATCGCACTTCGATTCTTCGACCGGAATTCCCGATTCGCCGTCGGTCCCGCATCGGCTGGTTCCGGATCAGTTCTATCCGCACGCCGCGCAGCACCGCAATGGCGGTTTCAGGTAGTTGCCAACACGGTCACCCCGACCGCTTTCAGGCGGTTCGCCGACTCGGCCGCGATTCCTGTTCCGCGGGCAGCAACCCGAGCTCGGCGGCGCGCGCGCCGGCCTGAAAGCGGGAATTCACCCTCAACATGTCCATGATCTCCGCGACGTAGCGCCGATAGGTACGGACCGAGACCGACAGCTCCCTGGCTGCGACCTCGTCCGTCATTCCGGCGTTCAGGCAGCCCAGCACGCGCCCAGCGAAGTCGGCCCGGGCCCAGTTGCCGAAGCCCTCCTGATCGCGGATCGAGACCGCACCACGCCATACGCTGGCGAAGAGGAGATGCAGGGAGTTCAGTACGGAGGCGTCCCGCACCACCGCGGCCTGCCGGCTGCCGCCGATCGGATCGGCCAGCAGGGCGACCTGGTGGTCCACCAGGATCGCCTCCATCGGAGGTAGCCGGGCCGTCCGCACCTCGACCCGGTGTCCGGCCTCGAGCTGGGCGAGGGCGAACTCGCGGTCCAGGCCGGCCTGTCCGCACAGCAGGCGGACCTGCACGGTGGCACCACGCGCGGACAGCAGCGTTTCCAGCGAGCGGTAGACCACCTCGGCCCGCGCCCGGTCCGAGGAGAGCACCACTTCCAGGCCTCGTCCGGCCCGGCCGATCATGCGCGTGACCTCCGCCGACAACTGGTCCTCGCCGGATCGCAGCACGGTGACGGTCGATCCCTTGGAGACCCAGTCGCGATGCCTGACCATCGTGTCGGCGAGCAGGGCCTGCACCTCCAGCAGCCCCTGCTCGATCTCGTCCCTCGGACGATCCCGTACGACCGGGCGGAAACCGGCTGTCGCCGACGACTTCATCATTACAACCCCCATGACGTGAACGCCCATTCATCGCCATGGAACAGCGCGGCGGGCGAACGGTCCTATGGGGCTGGCAGCAAGTTGCTCAGGCCAGGCCAGGAGCACACGGGCGCCTCACGAGAACTGACGGTCCGTGTCGACTTCGATGCCGAAGGTAGCCGATGAGCCGAACCGCCCGCCGGGCGGTTGACCGATTCCGGTCACGTTCCGACCGCACCGGACGGACCACGGCTCGCCCGGACGCCGGTTGCTGTCACTGTCTGCGCACCACGGCGAACAGCACCCGGATCATCAGAACGGCGCTGACCGCGAGCAGGTTGTACCCGAGGACCTGGAAGAGGCTGACGGACCTCACGATCATCGGTCCGCCACTGGTACCGACCAGAAGCACCGCCATCACACCGGTAGTGGCCCCGAGGACGGTGAGGATGATCTCGCTCAGCATGGCGCGGACGAAGCCACGATCGTGTTCGTGGCCCAGCAGCCGGACGTTGACCCCCAGGCGCCCCTGCTCCAGCGCCCCGGTGATCCGGTTCAGCCGGCGCGGCAGCTGACGGAGCATCGGCAGCACCGCCAACAGTTCGTCCAACGCCGACGCGGCCAGGGCGGCGGGCGCGACCTTCTCGGCGAGGTGGGTCCTGGCGAAGCCCTTGGCTGCGGCCAGGAGGTCGAAGGACGGGTCGAACCGGGGAAGCGTGCCCTCCAGGGTCGCCAGAGCCCGGAAGGCCGCCGCGACGTTGGGGGGAATGGTGATCCGGTGCTCGGCGACCAGGCGGAAGAGGTCGCCGAAGGAGGCGAGGTCCAGGGGCAGGCCCGGGCTGAAGTGGCGCGCCAGGAAGTCGCCGAGCGAGCGTTCCAGCTTCGCCTCGTCGATCGTCTCAGGGTCGTCGACCAGTCCCACCAGCACGTCGCGCAGCGCCGCCGCATCGCCCTTGTTGACCGCGAGGAGCATGTCACGCAGCTTGGTCCGGACCAGGGAGTCAATCCGGCCCACGGATCCGAAGTCCAGGAGCGCGATCCGGCCGTCGTGCAGCAGCAGGATGTTGCCCGGGTGCGGATCGGCGTGGAAGATCCCGCCGACCATGATCTGTCGCAGCACGCAGTCCAGCACCGCGTTGGCGCCAGCGGCAGGGTCCATCAGCCCCGCTACCTGCTCGGGTGTCGCGGAGCCGAGGGCGATGCCGTCCATCCACTCGACGACCAGGACCTTCTCGGTGCTCAGCGCCTGGTGCACGGCCGGGATCACGACCTCCGGCCCCGCCGGGGCCAGCGGCCGGTGGGCCGCCTCGGCCGCGGCCGCCGCGATGGCCGCGATGTTGCGGGCCTCGATGCGGAAGTCGAGCTCCTCCAGCACGGACTGGGCGAACCCCTCGGCTAACGCGTAAACGCCGGTGGAACGCCCCCACTTGGTGCGTTCCTCCAGCTTTCGGGCGGCGCTGCACAGGATGTCCAGATCGCGTTCGACCACGGGTCGGCACCCCGGGCGGCGGACCTTGACCACCACCTGCTGGCCGGAGTGCAGCCGCGCGCGGTGGACCTGGGCGATCGAACCGGCCGCGAGCGGCCGGGGGTCGAACTCGGCGAACACCTCGTCGGTGGGGCCGCCGAGTTCCCTTTCCAACTGCTCGGCCACCTGCTCCCAAGGAGCGGGTGTCGCCTGGTGCTGGAGCCGGCTCAGTTCCGCGATGAACTGCGGGGGCAGCAGGTCGTAGCGCACCGACATCAGCTGGCCGAGCTTGACGAAGGTGACGCCGCCCTCCTCCAAGGCCAGGCGCAGCGAGCGGGCGAGCTCTGGGTGGCCGTAGGAGCCGGCGGCACGGGCCCGGTCCGCGCTGCGCAGCAGGCGGGTGAGACCGTGCCGCCGCACTATCGCGCTGAGCTGCGAGTAGCGCCGGGCTCGTACCCAGCGTCGGCGCAGCGCCTGGGGCAGGCGCAGCGCCGACCAGGAGCCGGTCGGCAGGAGTGTTTCGGAGAGCGCGAGGAAGGCCACCGCGGCGAAGAGCCCGGCGCCGACCTCGATGGTGAGGGGCACGGACGGGTTGCCCACCGACCGGTTCACGCTGCTCAGAGCCGAGCCGAGGACGGAGGCCGCGGCGACCCCGGCCGAGCCGGTCAGGGCCGCGCGGATGACGCCGATCCGCACTCCGAGCAGCCGACGGGCACCGACCGCTAGGCCGCCGACCGCGATGACCACGGTGATCGCCCCGAGGAGGATGATCAACGTCGTCTTCATCGGTGGCGTGTGGTGGTGGTCCCGGTCCCGCGCGGTTGAAGATCCGTCATCCCACTCCCCTGGACATCGCGTTGTCGGCGTACCACCGCACCGGAAGCGTCTCCAGCGGGCGGGTCACCACGTTCTGCTGGTACCGCAGTTCGCTCGGGTCCACGGCGAGCCGCACCTCCGGGAAGCGCTCGAAGACACGGCGGGTGCCGACCTCGGTGATCACCTTAGCCAGATGCGCGCCGGAGCAGTAGTGGATTCCGAAACCGAAGGACAGGTGGGTGGGCTTCTCCCGGTCCAGGTCCAACTCGTCAGGGTGGTCCGGGAACTGGCGCTCGTCCCGGTTGGCCGAAAGCACGTTGATGATCACGATCTCGCCGGTCGGGATGGTGGTCCCGCCGATCGTCACGGGCTCGGTGGTGGCGCGCTGCAGGGTGTTCCCGATCGGGCTCACGTAGCGGATGAGCTCGTCCATCGCGGCGCCCCAGGAGCCCGGCTCCGCGAGCAGCCGGTCGCGCTCCTTCGGGTGCGTCAGGAATGTGCCCAGGACGCCTCCGACCAGGCTCGCGGTGGTGTCGTTGCCGCCGGTCATCAGGGCGAAGGCGGTGGAGAGGATCTCCATGCCGGTCAACCGCTTGTCGGCATCGGCATGGATCAGGGCGGAGATCAGGTCGTCACCGGGTTCCTTCTCCTTCCGCGCGATCAGCGCGCGCAGGTAGGCGGAGAGCTCCCTGGTCGTACGGTCCATCTCGCCACCGGCCATCACCGGGTCGGCCGCTCGCAGTGCGGTGGACCAACGCAGGAAGTCCGGCCAGGACTCGGCGGGGACGCCCATCAGGGCCGCGATGGCGATCACCGGGAGCGGGTCGGCGTAGCCGCTGATCAGGTCGGGGCTGGCCTGATCGGCGAGCTTGTCCAGCAGCTCGTCGGCCATCGCCACGACCTTGGGGCGCATGGCCTCCGCCCGGCGGGGGGTGAAGGCGAAGCTGATCGCACGGCGCAGCGGGGTGTGCCGCGGCGGCTCGAGGTTGGCCAGGTGGTTGGAGTTCTCCGGCGGGGGCACCACCCGCTGTCCGGTCCGCTCGGCGATCAGCTTGTAGTGGTAGTGGATGTCGCGGCTCAGCCGGGGGTCGGCGAGCGCTTCCTTGGCCTCCTCGTAACGGGTCACCACCCAGGCCCGGCCGGCGCCGGGCAGCGGCACCTCGCAGACCGGTCCCTGCGAGCGGATGTACTCCAGGATCGGAAAGGGGTTCTGGGTGAACTCGTTGGTGAACATCCAGTACTTGGAAGGCTTGGGTGTCGCAGTCATGTGTCTCTCCTCGGTCAGGCCGACGGGGCGGCGATTGCGGGGCGCAGCAGTGCCGCCGGCCGGAAGGCCATCACCATGCGCTCGACCGACATCACCGGCTCCCCGGCGCAGCGGCTCTCACCCTCGAAGACCACCGAGTCGTCGAGCATGCGGTCGACCCTGACCAGGTGTTCGACCAGGTCACCGGGACGCACGGGGCGGTGGAAGCGGGCGGCGGTGACGCTGCCGAACAGCATGACCTGGCCGCGGGCGTCGGGTGCGGTGGCGGAAGCGAGCACACCGGCCGCTTGTCCCCAGGACTCGATCAGCAACGGCAGCGGGTAGACCGGGTCCTGGCCTGGGACCAGCCCGGCGTACCAGGGCTCGTTGTGGGTGACGGCCTTGGTCGCCGTTATCCGCTCCCCCGGCACCAGTTCCACTACGCGGTCCACCAGGAGCATCGGATAGCGGTGCGGCAGCAGGTCGACGACCGCCGGGGCCGGGTCGCCGGTCGGCGTCGACTCGACAGCGGTCATCGTGCCCCTCCATCGGTGGTGGCGAAGCGCAGGCGGATGGAGGCCGCCGGCCCGTTCCCGGTGGCGGCGGCCGCCCGGCACTGCCAGCCGTCCTCGGTCCGGCGCCAGGTGAGGTCGATGACGAGGGTGTCGCCGGGGTAGACGGCGCCGCTGAAACGGGCGGAGTCCACCGCGATCAGTTCGACCGGCTCAGGGGCGGTGACGCGGGCTCCCTGGTGGGCGCATTCGAGGACGCAGACGCCGGGGAAGATCGGGAAGTCCGGGTAGTGGCCGGCGAAGACCGGCTCCTCGGGGGTGATCACGATTCGCACACTGGCCCGCCCGTCGGTCGGCGGGGACACGACCTCGATCGGCCCGGCCACCGGGCTGATCGGCGGG
>NZ_JAKNTA010000062.1 GCF_022288725.1 Kitasatospora sp. A2-31
GGCCAGTTCCAGGTCGCTCAGCCGGCTGGTGAGCTGCTCGATCGCGGTGATCGCGATCAGCAGCGCGGGGTCGCGGGCCGGGCAGGCGTGCGGGCCTGCCGCCCAGGCCAGGTGCGCGGACTCGCCGCTGCGCAGCCCGCTGCCCTCCGCGGGCGGCGCGGCCTGGGAGTTGGCGGCCGCGTAGGAGACCAGCACCAGCGAGCCGGCCGCGATCTCCCGGCCGTGGAAGGTGATGTCGTACCGCGGGTAGTGCGCCGAGAGGTTGGCCATCGGCGGCTCGTGCCAGAGCACCTCGTCGATCGCCTGGTAGGCGGTCATCGCGCCGCCGATCAGCGAGCCGGCGTAGCGGGCGTCGGTGAGCAGGCGCAGCAGGGCGTTGCCGATCAGGTTGGTGGTCGGCTCGTGCCCGGCGATCATCGTGAGGGTGATCTGCCGGATCACCTCGTCGTTGTCCAGCCCCGCGGGGTGGGTGACGAACCACGAGGTCAGGTCGTGCCGGGGGCGCTCGCGCCGCTCGGCGACCATGTCGGTGACCACCGCGACGAGGTCCCCGTAGGCGGCCACGGCCTTCTCGGTGGACTCGATCATCCCGGCGATGCCGGCCACCAGCCGTGCGCTGTGCTCCTCGGGCACGCCGAACCAGGTGGTGAGGACGGACACCGGCAGCTGCCGGGCGTACTCGGCGATCAGGTCGGCGGTGCCGACCGCCTCGAAGGCGCCGATCAGGCGGTGGGCGACCTCGGCCACCCGGCGCTGGAGCAGGTGCGGTTCGAGCAGGGCGAGCCCGTCGGTGATCACCCGGCGGTAGCGGGCGTGCACCTCGCCGTCGCTGAACAGGGCGGTGGGGCGGTAGCCGAGCATCGGCAGCAGCGGGGAGGTCGGCGGGACGGTCTGCTGCCAGGCCCGGGAGTCCTTCGAGAAGGTGTCGGTGTCGCGCAGCAGGTCCAGGGCCGCCTGGTAGTCGGTGACCAGCAGGGCCTCGACGCCGGGGGCGATCTCCACCGGGGCGACGGCGCCGTGCCGGCGCAGCCGGTCGTAGACGAGCTGCGGGTCGGCGGCGAACGCCGGGCCGTAGATCGGGGTCGGCCGCTCGGCCGTCGCGGGGGCGGCGGAGCCCGGGGCCGGGGCGTCGGTGGCGCCCGGGGCCGGGGCGTCGGTGGCGGTGCGGGTGTCGGTCACGGCCCCTCCGGGGCGGGATCGGGGGCTGGGGGCAGGCCGTGCAGGACGTGCTCGGCGAGCGCGATCAGCGCGTCGAGGCTGGAACGGCGCTCACGGGCGTCGCAGAGCACCAGCGGAGTGGCGGGGTGCAGGTCCAGGTGGGCCCGGAGCACGTCGACGGAGTGCACCGGCGCGTCGGGGAAGCCGTTGACGGCCACCGCGTAGGGCAGGCCCTGCTCCTCGACCATGTCCATGATCTCGAAGGAGTCCGCCAGCCGGCGGGTGTCGGCCAGCACCAGCGCGCCCACGGCGCCCCGGGCGATGTCCCGCCAGAGCGGGAAGAACCGGCGCTGTCCGGGTGTGCCGAACAGGTACAGCACCACCTGACCGGGCAGGGTGAGACGGCCGAAGTCGACCGCGACCGTGGTGGTGCGCTTGCCGGGCAGCAGCGCGGCGTCGTCTACGGGCGCCCCGGTCTCGGTCATCGCCTCCTCGGTGTGGAGGGTCGCGATCTCCGACAGGGTGCGGATCAGCGTCGTCTTGCCGACGCCGAACGGGCCGGCGACGACCAGCTTCATCAGGGTCTGGTCCCGGTCGGGCAGGTAGCCCACGCGGCTCGCCCGACCGGTGCGGTCGGCCGGGCTACCGGAGTGCGCGGAGTCCAACGAGGAGCCTCTCGACGATGGTGCGGTCGGTCTGCTGGGCACGGGGGATCGGGGCGCGGGCGCGCAGGCAGCCCGCCTCGACCAGATCGGCCGCGAGGAAGACGGTGGCACTGACCGGGAGCCGCAGGTGCGCGGCGGCCTCCACCACGGTCAGTGCGCCGGGCCTCAGCAGCTCCCACAGCCGCTGGTGCTCGGCCTCCAGCTCCGGCGACTCCGGCGACGGCGCGGTGCCCGTCGCGCACAGCACGGTGAGCCGCTCGAAACCGGCGGTGCCCGGCCGGGACCGGCCGCCGGTGGCCAGGTAGGCGGGGACCATCCGCCTGCGGGGGACGGCGGTCATGACCGCGCTGTCGCGTCCTGCCGCCTGGCCGGGCTCGCCAGGGCACGGCCGAGAGCGGCCACCTGGACCTGCATCTGGTACGCCACGTTGCCGAGCTGGGCCTCCGGGGTGGTGAACACCGCCAGCGAGGTGTTCTCGCCGGCCGGCACGACGATGGCGAAGCCCAGGTCGGACTCGACCACGGTCTGGGCCAGCCGCGGCTGTTCGACGTCGGTGAACGAGGTGGTGAACGCCCGGGAGGCGGCGTGCAGGGTGGCCGTCATCGCGGCGACCCGCTCGGCGGAGGCGCGGCCGAGGCCGTCGGAGGCGCCCTCGACCAGACCGTCACCGGTGGCGATGACCGCGTGCAGGACGCCCGGCAGCTCCAGCAGCGGGGTCAGCACCCACGAGATCTCGTCGGTGGCGGTGGGGCTGGTGGTGCTGCTCACTGCTCGGCTCCTTCGGGGGACGGGGCGGGACGGTGGCCGGTCCGGCCCGTACGGGCGGCGGCGGGGCCGGTGTGGTCGGCCCCGCCGCCGTCGGGGTCGCCGTGGTCGGCGGCCCGGGCGTCGGTGCTGGTCCTCGCAGTGAGGGGCTGCGTGGTGGTCGGTGCGGGGGCGGTGCCGGCCACGGGGGCCGGGTCGGTCGCGGGGGCGGTGCCGGCCACGGGAGCCGGGTCGGCAGCGGGGAGGGGGTCGGTCGCGGGGACGACCGTCGGGACGGGGGCCGGGTCGGCCACGGGGAGGGCAGCGGGGACGGGGTCGGCAGTGGCCCCACCGAGGGCTGCCGCCTCGTCGGCGGCTGCGGCCGCGGCGACGGCGGCCCGGCCGGAGCCGGTGCCCTGTTGCAGCGCCTGCCAGCGGGCGGCCGCCTGCTCGGGCGTCCGCGCGTCCGCCTCCGCCGGGTCGTCGGCCGCCGGAACCCGCGGCACAGACCCCGTCGCCGAGTCCGCCGCGGCCGCGCCGTCGGCGGGCTGCGGACGGTGGGCGAGCGGCTGCCGCCGGCGCCGGCTGGGCAGTCCGCTGCCGTCGTCCGCCACGGCGTGCACCGGCGGCACGACGTGCATGGCCGGCGCCTGCTCCCGGTCCGGCACCTCCTGCCCGCCGGGCTCGTCCGACCGGCCCCGCCGCGCGGGCAGCGCCTGCACGGTGGGGGCCGGGCCGGAGCCGGCCCGCAGCGGAAGCGGGGTGAGCACCGAGAGCGGCTGCGCACCGTCGACCACGGTCAGCAGCGCGGCCGGGATCCGCACGATGGTCCGCATGCCGCCGTACGGCGAGGGCTCGATGTGGCAGGCGAAGCCGTACTGCCGGGCGAGCTTGCCGACCACCGCGAAGCCGGTCTTCGGAGGGTTGCCCAGCTCGGTCAGCAGCACCTCGGACGGGCCGGCCAACAGGCGGCGGGCCCGGCCCAGCTGGTCCTCCTCCATCCCGATCCCGCTGTCGTCGACGATCACCAGCGCCCCGCGGCCGCCCTGCTGGACGGTGACCGGCACGTCCGTCTCCGGGTGCGAGTACGAGGTGGCGTTGGCGAGCAGCTCGGCGATGGTGATGGCGAGCGGCTCGGCGGCGCGGGCCACCACGGCCAGCCGGTTCTCCCGCAGGTGGTTGGCCACCTTGACGCGGGCGTAGCCGGGCACCCGGGAGAGCGCGCCGACCACCACCTCGGCCAGCGGCGAGTCGGTCCGGGCCAGGCCCGGCCAGGCCTCGCAGAGCACGGCGATGGTCTGGATCCGGCGCAGCGCGACCTCGTTGCGGAAGTCGACCTCCAGCAGCCGCGGATCGTCGTTGTCGTTCTGGAGCTGCTGGACGAGGCTCTGGATCTGGTAGAGCAGGGTCTGGATCTTGGAGGTGGCACCGCGCATCGCGGCCCGGGCGGCGGCGTCGACCCGCTCGCGCTCCTCGGTCACCGCGGCGGCCGAGGCGTCCAGCACGGCCTGCAGCAGCCGGACCGCCTCCGGGCCGACCGCCTCGGCGTCCAGCGGCCCGGCGGCGGGGGCGTTGGGGTGGCTGAGCCGCAGCGCGGCGGTGGCCACCCGTTCCTCGGCCAGGTGGCCGATCTCGGCCAGCAGCGCCGCGGTGCGCTCCTCGGCGGCCGCGCGCAGGCGCACGGCCTCGGCGGTGCGGTCCTCGGCGGCGCGGGCGTGCAGTTCGGCCTCGGCGGCCCGGTGCTCCGCCGCCGCGGTGCGCTGGTCCGCCTCGCGGACCCGGCCCTCGGCGGCCAGCGCACGGGTCTCGGCCCGCTTGGTCTCCTCGGTGACCCGGCGGGTGACCGCCTGCGCGTCGCGGAGCTGTTGCTCGCCCCGGGCCAGCCGGGCGTCGGCGGCGCGGGCGCGTTCCTCGCCGTGGGCGGCGGCCGTCTCGGCCGCGCCGGCACGGGCGAGGGCACGGGACCGTCCGCGGGCGAGGAGACCGGCCGCCGCGAGCGCGGCGACCGCCGTCACGGCCAGGGCGAGCAGCGCGATCTGCGTCATCGAAGTCCTCGGAGGTCCTCGGTCGAAGGGGCTGGAGGTGGAGCGGGGCCGCACCGGTGGCGCGGGGCGGGCCTTCGGGCGACTGCCCGGCCGGTCGGGCCGCGGCCCGACCGGCCGCAGCCCGATCAGGCAGGGGTGGCGGCGGCGTGCGCGGAACGCGGTCCCGCGGTGGCGCCGGTCTGTCCCGCCGACGCCTCGATCTCGCGGGCCACCAGCGCCACCTGGGTCATCGCCTCCAGCACGTTCGGCGCGGCGCTGCCGTCCAGGTGCCGGTACTCGGCGGACACGGTGAGCACCAGCCGCTCGGGCAGGCCCAGTTCGGGGTAGCGCTGCTCGGCGATGATCCGTCGGGCGGCGTCCAGCGCGGGCGTGCCCTCGGCGTGGAGTGCGTGCGCGCGCTCGCGGACGTGGGCGAGGTAGGCGATGTGCGCCTGGACGCCGGAGCGGTCGAGCACCGGGCCGTGGCCGGGGACGAAGATCTCCGCGCCGGTGGCCAGGGCCTGCTCGCAGGCGCCGATGATGTTCTCCAGCGGGCCGGACCAGTGCGAGGGGTGGTCACCGGGCTGCTCGGGCGTCGAGCCGAAGACCACGTCACCGGTGAACACGGTGCGCTGGTACGGCAGGTGGACCATCAGGTCGCCGCCGGTGTGCGCGGCGGGCAGACCGGTGATCTGCACGGGGTACTCCCCCACCCGCAGTTCCAGCTCGCCGCGGAAGACGGTCTGCGGGTGCACCGGCTCGGTCTGCGACCAGTCGAACTGTCCGAAATGCCGTTGCAGGTAGCCGCCGAGCGGAGAGTCGGGGTCACCGCCGGCGACCAGCGCGTGCTGCTGCTTCGGGGCCGGCTCGTAGTGGATGTGCTCCAGCGCCTCATGAGTGGCGATCACCTCGGCGTCGGGGAGCACGCCGGCGCCCCACAGGTGGTCGCCGTTGGCGTGGGTGACGACCACGCGGTCGACGTCGACGCCCTCGGGCAGCCGCTTGCGGCTCTCGGCGAGGAACTCCGCGGCGAGGGAGGGGTCGTAGGGGGTGTCGATCCAGAGCGCGGTCCTCGGCGAGGCCAGCAGACCGCAGTTGGCCAGCCCCCAGCCCCGCTTCGGCGGAAGCCACACGTACAGGTCTTCGGCGATCGCGCTCACGTTCGCGCGGCTGGTCGTCATGGGCGCGATTATGCCGATGATGTGACTGTGGTGAGGCGGAACCCCTGCGATTCCAGCCACTTCCCGCCCCGAACTCGCCCGACCCGTCCGGATTGTCCGTATCACGGTCCGGACCATTCTGCCCCATCGGCCGGGGCCGCGCGGTGGACGCCGGGGCCCGGTGGACGCCGTGCCCGGTGGCCCGGTGGACGCGAACGCCGGGGCCCGGTGGACGCCGTGCCCGGTGGCCCGGTGGACGCGGTGGCCCGGCCCTCACACCACCGGCAGCACCCGGCAGACCTCGACGGTCACGTCCACGGTGTCCAGGCCGATCACCCGGCCCTCGACCGCGGCGAATCCTTTCTCCCCCGACCGGAACAGTGCCGCCAGCGGCGACTTCCGGGTCGCCGCCGCCAGCGCCTCCACCGCCATCGCCGAGCCGAAGGCGAAGACCCCGCAGAGCACGACGCAGGGCGCGTGCCGGGGCGTCCGGGTCACGAAGACGAAGCCGTGGTCACGGATCAGCTCGTCGGCCGCGTTGTACTGCGCCTCGAAGGTCATCCCGCCCCACCGGGCCCGCGCCGCCTCCGGGTAGTCCATACGGAAGTCCGGGAAGGCGGCGCCGAGGACGCCCGCCGAGTACGTGTTGACGCTCGGCCCGCCGATCGAGAACGTCGGCAT
>NZ_JAKNTA010000063.1 GCF_022288725.1 Kitasatospora sp. A2-31
AAGCCGACCACCTTCACGACCCGCTCGATCAGGTCCAGGTCGCCGATCACCGACTTCACGGCGGCCAGCGCGTTGAGCGCGCAGGTCCGTGCGAGCTCCTTGGCCTCCTCCGGGGTGACCTCGGCGCCGACCTTGCCGGTGCTCGGCAGCTTGCCGCCCACCATCGGCAGCTGGCCGGAGGTGAAGACGAACTCACCCGTCCGCAGGGCCGGGACGTAGGCGGCGACCGGAGCGGCCACCGGCGGCAGCGTCAGGCCCAGCTCGGCGAGCTTCTCCTCGACCTTGCTCATGCGTTCTTCTCCCGCTTGAAGTAGGCCACCAGCTGCTCCGGGTTCGGGCCCGGCACGACCTGGACGAGCTCCCAGCCGTCCTCGCCGAAGTTGTCCAGGATCTGCTTCGTCGCGTGCACGAGCAGGGGCGCCGTCATGTATTCCCACTTGGTCATGGCCAGACTCTAGACGAGCGGCCCCCGCGGGCGGCGCGGCCCGCGGCCCGGCGTGTGAGGTGGCCCACAAACCGGGCATGATTCAGCCCTGGTCCCCCCGATGCTCCCGGCATCCGGCGCGGTCCCTGGTTACCCTCGCGGGAGGGCACCTGAGCGGTGCCGGCCCTCGGAGACGGACGGAGACGGAGCGTGGCACGCACCCCCGGCCAGGAGGCGGCCCGGCGCGACCCCGACTGGGAGGGCGTACGGCTGCACGTGGTCAGTGGCAAGGGCGGCACCGGGAAGACCACCCTGGCCGCGGCACTGGCCCTGGCGCTGGCCGCCGAGGGCCGGCGGACCCTGCTGATCGAGGTGGAGGGCCGCCAGGGCATCGCCGAGCTGTTCGGGATCTCCGCGCTGCCGTACGAGGAGCGCAGGATCGCCTCCGTCTCGCGCGCCCAGCTGGGGCTGCCCGGTGCCGGCTCCGGGAGCGGGGCGGCCGGCGGCGAGGTCTTCGCCCTGGCCATCGACACCGAGCAGGCGCTGCTCGAGTACCTGGAGATGTTCTACAAGCTGGGCCGGGCCGGCAAGGCGCTGCAGAAGGTCGGCTTCGTCGACTTCGCGACCACCATCGCGCCCGGCGTCCGGGACGTCCTGCTCACCGGCAAGGCCTGCGAGGCGGCCCGGCGCAAGGGCCCGGACGGGCGGCTGGCGTACGACGCCGTCGTGATGGACGCGCCGCCGACCGGCCGGCTCACCCGGTTCCTGAACGTGAACTCCGAGGTGGCCGGGTTGGCCCGGATAGGCCCGATCCACACGCAGGCGCAGGCCGTGATGCGGGTGCTGAAGTCCCCGGAGACCGCGGTGCACCTGGTCACCCTGCTGGAGGAGATGCCGGTGCAGGAGACGGTCGACGGCTTCGCCGAGCTGCGCGAGGCCGCGCTCCCCGTGGGCGGGGTCATGGTGAACATGGTCCGGCCCCCGGTCCTGGACGCCGCGGCGGTGGCGGCGGTCGACGGCGACCACCGCGAGCAGGTCGCGCTCGCCCTCGGCGAGGCGGGCCTCGGCGGGCGCTCGCGCAAGGCGGAGACCGTCCGGGCGGCGGTGGACCCGCTGATCGACCCGCTGCTGGACCAGGCCCGGGAGCACGCGGAGCGGGTGGAACTGGAGCGCGAGCAGCGCGCCGACCTGCAGCAGCTGAAGCTCCCCACGTACGAACTCCCGCTGCTGGGCGAGGGTGTCGACCTCGGCGGGCTGTACCGGCTGGCGGGCGAGCTGAAGCGTCAGGGGGCGGCGTGAGCGACCACGGCGTGGGCCACCACGGCGCGAGCGACCGCGGTGAGAGCGGTGGCCGGGCGGCCGGCCGCAGGCAGAGCGGTGGCCGCGGGAGCGGTGGCCGGGAGAACGGCGGTCAGGGGAGCAGTGGCCGGGTGAACGGCGTGCGGGGCACGGGGAGCCGGCTCGCGGTGGACGAGCTGATCGACGACCCGAGGACCAGGATCATCGTCTGCTGCGGCTCGGGAGGCGTCGGCAAGACCACCACCGCCGCGGCGCTCGGGCTGCGCGCCGCCGAGCGCGGCCGCAAGGTCGTCGTGCTGACGATCGACCCGGCCCGCCGGCTCGCGCAGTCGATGGGTCTGACCGAGCTGGACAACACCCCGCGGGTGGTCAAGGGCGTGACCGGCGAGGGCGAGCTCCAGGCCATGATGCTCGACATGAAGCGGACCTTCGACGAGGTCGTGCTGGCCCACGCCGAGCCGGAGCGGGCCCGAGCGATCATGGAGAACCCGTTCTACCAGTCGCTGTCGGCCGGTTTCGCCGGCACCCAGGAGTACATGGCGATGGAGAAGCTCGGCCAGCTCCGGGCGGCCGAGGAGTGGGACCTCATCATCGTCGACACCCCGCCGTCCCGCTCGGCGCTGGACTTCCTGGACGCGCCGAACCGGCTCGGGTCCTTCCTGGACGGCAAGGTGATCCGGATCCTGACCGCGCCGGCCAAGGTCGGCGGGCGCAGCGCGATGAAGTTCCTCAACGTCGGGATGGGGCTGTTCACCGGCACCCTGGGCAAGATCTTCGGCGCCCAGCTGCTGACCGACGTGCAGACCTTCGTCAGCGCGATGGACTCGATGTTCGGCGGCTTCCGCGAGCGCGCGGACCGGACGTACCAGCTGCTCAAGGCGCCCGGCACGGCGTTCCTGGTGGTGGCCGCGCCCGAGCGGGACGCGTTGCGGGAGGCGGCGTACTTCGTCGACCGGCTGGCGGCCGACCGCATGCCGCTGGCCGGGCTGGTGCTCAACCGGGTGCACGGGACGGGCGCTCCCCAGCTCACCGCGGAGCGCGCGCTGGCGGCGGCCGAGGCCCTGGAGGAGAACGGCTCGGAGAACTCCTCCCCCGAGGCCGAGCTGCTCGCGGCCGGGCTGCTGCGGCTGCACGCCGAGCGGATGCAGATCATGGCGCGGGAGCGCCGTACCCGTGACCGCTTCGTCTCCGTCTACCCGGACGTGCCGATCGTCGAGGTCGCCGCGCTCCCCGGGGACGTCCACGACCTGGACGGGCTGCGGGCCATCGGCGAGCGGCTCAGCGGAGGCGCTTCGTAGCGGCGGCGCCGCGCCGTGACGCCCGGTCGGGCGCGCGGGGCGGAGTCGGCTCGGCCGGTGACGGCTCCGGCCGTGGCGGACCGGCTCGTCGTGGCCCGGCCCGTGGTGGCCCGGCTCATCGGGGCCCGGCCCGTGGTGGCCCGCCCGTGGCGGCTCAGCCGGCCTGGGCGTAGTCCGTCAGTATCACGCCGGTCGCGAGGGACTCCTCGTACTCGGTGCGGGCCGTCTCCAGCAGCCGCCGCCACGAGATCACCGTCGGCCGGCGGCGCAGCAGCGCCCGGCGCTCGCGCTCCGTCATCCCGCCCCAGACCCCGAACTCCACCCGGTTGTCCAGCGCATCCGCCAGGCACTCCGTACGGACGGGGCATCCACTGCACACCGCCTTGGCGCGGTTCTGCGCCGCCCCCTGGACGAAAAGTTCGTCCGGATCACTAGTGCGGCAGGCGGCCTGCGCACTCCAGTCGTCTACCCAGCCCATGCCGGCGCCGTCCTCTCCCGAATCGAGGCTCCCCCACGGCGGCAACGGCATATTCACCGTTGCCAGTTGAGGACGTTACGGAAGAACGACAGCTTGCAACAGCCCCTTCGGGCTCAATCTCGAATGGTCCGATTGGACTATGGGTATCGGCCAGCTCACTCGTTGGAGTGATCGCAGGTCGCAAGCCTTGCCAAGGGCGCCGAAGAAACTGTACCCACGCGCGTCGTCACGGAGCGCCACCAAAACCAGCCGCACCACGGGCGGCAGTGGCCTCAAAAGTGCTTCAGAAAGGGGCAATTCGGGCAAACCTCATCACTCACAAGAGTGAGCGATGTTGACGTACCGAAGCTGTCGCAAGCTTGTGACAAGCCTAGGCGAACACCTGCTCCGCCGGAGGGGATTCGGCAACGTAGGGTTCTCCTCATGGCACCGAAGCGCCCCCAGGCACCCCAGCCCCCAGGCAACACCGGAGCTCCGCGCGGCAAGCGCCGCGAGTCACCGCTGGACTTCGCGGGACACGGAGTGAAGTTCCTGGGTGTCAGCGTGCTCTCCGGAGTCCTGCTGGCCGGCATGGCCCTGCCTGCGGTGGGCGCGCTCGGCCTGACCGCCAAGAACACCGCGGAGAGCTTCGACAGCATCTCCGACGACTTCAAGACCCCGCCGCTCACTCAGGCGACCCAGATCTTCGACAGCAAGAACCAGCTGATCGCCAAGGTCTACGAGCGCGACCGCACCGTCCTCGCGGCCGACCAGATGTCGCCCTACATGCGCAAGGCGCAGGTGGACATCGAGGACGCCCGCTTCTACGAGCACGGCGCCGTCGACCTCAAGGGCGTGCTCCGCGCGATCGGCAAGAACGCGGAGAGCGGCACCGCGTCCCAGGGCGCCTCGACGCTGACCCAGCAGTACGTGAAGAACGTCAACGTGGAGAAGGCCGGCGACGACCAGGCCGCCGTCCTGGAGGCCCAGCGCAAGACCCTGGGCCGCAAGATCCAGGAGCTGAAGGTCGCGATCAAGCTGGAGGAGGACCTGACCAAGGACCAGATCCTCACCAACTACCTGAACATCACCTTCTACGGTCACCAGGCCTACGGGGTCGAGGCCGCCTCCCAGCGCTACTTCAGCAAGTCCAACAAGGACCTCACCATCGCCGAGGCCGCCACCCTCGCCGGCCTGGTGCAGAACCCCTCCCAGTACGACCCGGTGCGCTACCCGGAGAACACGGTCAAGCGCCGCAACGTGGTGCTCGACAAGATGCTCGAGAACAAGCACATCACCGCGGAGGAGGCGAACGCGGCGAAGGCCGCCCCGCTGGGTCTGAAGTACAAGGACCCGCAGAACGGCTGCATCACCGCCAACGCCGGCATGGGCTTCTTCTGCGACTACGTGCGCCACGTGGTCAAGCAGGACCCGGTCTTCGGCAAGACCGCCGCCGAGCGGAAGAAGTTCTGGGACCAGGGCGGCCTGAACATCTACACCACCCTGGACCCGGACAAGCAGGCCGCCGCCCAGAACGCGGTGACCACCAAGGTGAAGGTCACCGACCCGGTCTCGGCCGCCGCGACCATGATGGAGCCCGGCAGCGGCAAGATCCTGGCGATGGCCCAGACCCGCCCGTACGGCCTGGACCAGAACAAGAACCAGACCGTCGTGAACCTCAACGTCGACGCTTCGATGGGCGGCGGCAACGGCTTCCAGACCGGTTCGACGTTCAAGCCGGTGCTGGCCGCGGCCGCGCTGGAGTCGGGGATGTCCCCGACCCAGTCGTTCCCGTCCGAGAACCGGATCGACTACCCCACGATGTCCACCTGCTCGGGCACCTGGAAGAACACCGCCAAGGGCAAGGACCGCAGCGTCGGCAACGAGTCGAGCAGCGAGGTCGGCCCGTACGAGCTGAAGCAGGCCATGGCGCTGTCGGTCAACACCTACTTCGTGCAGATGGAGCAGCAGGTCGGCCTCTGCGCGATGAAGCAGATGGCCAACAAGCTCGGCATCAACCAGACGGCCAAGGGCGACCCCTTCGTCGAGGTCCCGTCGATGGTCCTCGGCACCCTGGAGCTCTCCCCGCTGACCATGGCGAACGTCTACGCGACCTTCGCCGCCCGGGGCAAGTACTGCACCCCGATCGCCATCAACAAGATCACCACGGTGGACGGCAAGGACGTCAAGGTCCCGCAGTCGTCCTGCAGCCAGGCCTACTCCGAGAGCACCGCCGACGCGCTCAACGCCGTCCTGCTCAACGTGACCGAGAAGGGCACCGGTGCCTCCCTCGGACTGGAGGGTGGCCGCCAGATCGCCGGCAAGACCGGTACCACGGACGAGAAGAAGGCCGCCTGGTTCAGCGGCTACACCCCGCAGCTCGCCGCCTCGGTCTGGCTCGGCGGCCCGGCCGGCGGCGTGAAGATGAAGAACATCAAGATCGGCGACACCTACTACGGCAGCGACGGCGTCTTCGGCGCCACGGGCCCGGGCCCGATCTGGCAGATGGCGATGAACCAGGCACTGCGCGGCGCGCCGATGCAGACCCTGCCGACGATCAGCATCCCGGACCCGGCCCCCAAGCCGGACCCGAACGCGGCGCCGTCGGGCGCCCCCACGCCGCCGCCGAACGGCGACGCGGCGGGCGGGAACCCGGGCGGAGGCGGCAACCCTGGCGGGGGCGGGAACCCCGGCGGCATGATCGGCGGCGGGGTCACCCTCCCGCCGGGCATCATCGGCGGCGGTGGCGGCAACGGGAACGGCAACGGCGCCGGCGGCCGGCACTGACCGGCTGACGGCACCGACCGGCTGACGGTCCGGCCGGCTGACGGCACACGAGAGGGGCGCCCTCCGAGCGATCGGCTCGGGGGGCGCCCCTCCGTCGTGGTCCTCCGCCGCCCCGCCGGC
>NZ_JAKNTA010000064.1 GCF_022288725.1 Kitasatospora sp. A2-31
AAAGGAGGCCCGCCATGGCCTGGATTCTCTTCCTCATTCTGGTCGCGATCATCCTCGGGATCATCGGCGTGGCCGCGGACGGCCTGCTCTACCTCCTCGTCATCGGCATCGTCGTCTTCCTCGTCGCCCTGGTCCTCGGCGGCACACGCCTGCGCAACGGCCGGTCCCTTCGCTAGTGCCTGCACGAGGGCGGCTGCGCACGGTCAGGCACGCGGACGCGATCAGGCACGCGGAGCGCCACCGTCCGCCGCCAGGCGCGTGAGCCACTCACGCAGCAGGCGCTGCTCCGCGTCGCTCAGGACATCGGACTCGTCGGGGAGGGCGGCGCGCAGCGCGCGGGCCGCCGCGGCGGGACCGGGCTCCGCGGCGGGGAACGCCGGCTCGGCGCGGGTGACGGCCGCGACCATGGCCTCACGCAGGACGGTCAGCAGCGCCGGATTGCGGCGGTCCGCGGGGGTGGAGTGCCAGGTGGTGACCGCGCCCTGGCCGGTTGCCCGGATGATCTGGGCGGCCAGTTCCTCGTCGACCCGCAGCCACCCGCCGGCCGCCAGCCGACGCACCCGCTCATCGAGGATCTCCAGGCCGGCGCGGTGGGCCGCGTCCGAGCCCCGGCCGGTGGCCCGGTTCATCACCGCGAACAACTCGGGGCGGCAGACCCCGAACTCGACCACCACGTCCCAGCCGCGACGCAGCTCCTCCACCGGGTCCTGCGGGGCGGGGTCGAGCTGGGCGCGCTTCCTCGCCAGGAACTGCGCGTAGCCGTGCTCGGCGACGGCTTCGAGGAGCCCCTCCTTGTCGCCGAAGAGGCGGTAGATCGCCGGCGGCTGCATTCCGGCCGCGGCGGCGACGGCGCGGGTGCTGACCGCGTCCGGGCCGCCGCTCTCCAGCAGCTCGACGGCTGCCTCGACGATGCGGCGCCGAGGGTTGTCGGTTGAGTCGCGCATGACCATGAACCAATGGTAGCGAAGACCTGTTTCCACCGGAATTTCCAGTGTTACTGTTTGAGTGATTCCACTGGAAACATCGTCGGGAGAACCCCATGATCATCGTTACCGGAGCCACCGGAAAGCTCGGCCGCCGCACCGTCGAACATCTCCTGGAGCACGTCCCCGCCGACCGTGTCGGCGTCAGCGTCCGCGACCCCCGCAAGGCCCAGGACCTCGCCGACCGCGGCGTCCGGGTCCGGCAGGGCAGTTTCGACGACCCCGACTCGCTCGGGCACGCCTTCGAAGGAGCCGAGCAGCTGCTCCTCGTCTCCCTCGACCGCACCGGCGAGGAGTGCGTCAGCGGTCACCGTGCCGCCATCGACGCCGCCGTGAAGGCCGGGGTCGGGCGCATCCTCTACACCAGCCAGATGGGCGCCGCCCACGATTCCCGCTTCCAGGCCTGCCGGGACCACGCCCAGACCGAGGACCTGCTACGCGCCACCGGCCTGCCCTGGACGGCGCTGCGCAACGGCTTCTACGCGGCCAGCGCCCTGCAGTTCCTGGAGCCCGCGCGCCGCACCGGCGACATCGCCCTTCCCGCCGACGGCCCTGTCGCCTGGACCGGCCACGACGACCTCGCCGAGGCCACCGCGGCGATCATCCTCGGTGAGGGCCGGTTCGACGGGCCCACCCCGCCGCTCACCGGCCCGGCGGCACTCGATTTCGACGCCGTCGCCGACATCGCGTCGCAGATCACCGGACGGCCCTTCACCCGCACCGTCGTCCCCGAAGACGCCTTCCGCGAGCAGGTCCTGGCGCACGGCGCCCCGGCCCCGATCGCCGACCTGATGCTGAGCATCTTCGCAGCGGCGCGGGACGGCGAGTTCGCCGCGGTCGACCCGACGTTGGCCGGGCTGATCGGGCGGGAGCCCGCCGCCTTCCGCACCCAGTTGGAGCGTGCCTGGGCCGAAGAGACGGGGTGCGCGGACGCACCGAAGCCCTGACGGACTTCCCCGCCTCCACGACGACCGCCGGCGCCGCACCGCACCCGGCGGCCGGCCACCCGTCAGCCGTGTCGACGACCCTGCGAGTCGACACAGCCGGCGGGCGGCCGGGTCTGCGGCACGGCGACGGACGCCTCAGGAGCCGTCGGCGAGCGCGGTGCGCAGGGCGTCGAGCCGGGCGGCGGCGCGGGTGGCCCAGCCGTCCCGCAACTGCAGCGGCACGCTCACCGTGACCCCGCTCTGCACCGGGTCGCGGATCTCCACCACGAACGGGTCGGCGGCGTGCAGCCGGAGGTAGGCACTGCGGCCGGCCTCCGGCCAGTCGGTGGCGGAGCCGTCCGGCAGGGCGCCGTCCTCCTCGGCCGCGGCGCGGGCGGCGAGGTAGCCGGCGAGGTCGGCGAGGTCGGCGTCGGTGAAGTTCAGCGGCAGGCGCGCGGTGACGAAGCCGGTCGCGATCACGATCTCTCCCGCGTGCCAGCCGTCGTAGCGTCCGCGGCGCCCCGCCTCCAGCTCCACCGTGACGCTCTGCGTCCGGTCCGCGAACCTGATCACGTCGCCGCCCATCCGCGCCCCCTCCTTCGGATCCGTCCGGCCGTCCGGGCATCCGGCCCGGCGCCGGCCCCGACATCCTGCCAGGCCCCACCGACAGCCCGGCGGCGGGGGCGCAGCGGCAGGGGCCCGGCGGCAGGGGCCCGGTGGCAGGGCGCGGCGGCAGGGGTGGGGCTGCGGACCGGGGCGGATCACGTGACGGGTCGTGACCGTCCGCCCGCGGCTTCAGCGTCACAGGGCGTCCACGAGGCCGCCGTCGACGATGAAGTCGGCGCCCGTGATGTTGGCCGCGCCGGGGCCGGCGAGAAAGACCACGAGATCCGCGACCTCCGACGGGCGGGTGAAGCGGCCGGTCACCGACCGGGCCTCGGCGGCGCGGGCCACGGCGCCGGGGTCGACGCCGCGGGACTGCCCGACCGTGGCGGCGACCCCGTCCGCGCCCCGCCACAGTGCCGTCTCCACCGGGCCGGGACCGATCGTGTTCACCCGCACACCGCGTGGCCCCACCTCCTTGGACAGGGCCTTGCAGAAGTTGGTGAGCGCGGCCTTCGCGGCGCCGTAGTCGATGACCAGCGGGTCCGGCAGGCGGGCGTTGACCGAGGAGACGGTGACGATCCGCCCCCCGCCGGCGGCGATCAGGTGCGGCAGCGCGGCGCGGGTGGCGCGGACGGCGGCCATGAGGTTGACGGTCAGGGTCCAGTCCCAGTCCTCGTCCGTCACGCTCTCGAAGCCGTCCACCCGGGGGCGCACCGCCCCGACGTTGTTCACCAGCACGTCGATGCCGCCGTGGCGTGCGGCGGCCTCGGCGACCAGGGCGGCCGGGCCGTCGGGGGTCGCGAGGTCGACCTCCACGACGGTGAGGTCCGCGCCCTGTTCGACGTGCGCGTCGAGGTCCTCGGTGCGGGTGCGTGATCCCGCGACGACGCGGCACCCCGCCGCGAGGAACGCCTCGGTGATCGCGAGGCCGATGCCGCGTCCGGCCCCGGTCACGACGACGGTCCGGCCGGCCAGGCCCGGCTCGGAGGACGGCCGTGTCATGCGCCCGTGCCGGCCCGGTGCCGGGCCTCGATGGCCTTGCCGGTGTTGGCGAAGGCCTTGGAGAGGTGGCGTTTGCCGACGGTGCCGACGACCGCGCCGAGCACGCGTCCCTTGAGGTTCTTGCCCTCGCGGACCACGACGGCGTCCACCTCGGTCGTCCCGTCGGCCTTCGGCGTGAACGTGTACGTGTGGCCCGATCGGCCGCCCCACACGTTGGAGTCGGTGGTCGTCATGACGACGCGGCGGGGGTCGGACCAGTCGTAGTGCAACCGTTCCCAGATCCCCGCCGAGCCCTCGGTGACGTCGGCGTCGTGAGGTCCCCGGTCGTGCACCTCCAGGTACTTGTCGGCGCTGTTGCCGAAGAGTTCCGAGCGCCCCGGCCCGAAGTCGGTGAGCCCGGCGACGTACTCCTCGGGTGTCGCGGCGATCGTCTGGTGCAGGTGAATCGTGGACATGAGCGCTCCCTTGCCGTGAGCAGGCCCGCTCCGAGCGTCTCTCCTCGCCATGGCGCCTGCAACAGGGCCGGTCACCGACCCCCGCCGTCCGACCGCGGTGGGTGCGCAGCGGGTACGGCGGGTGCTGTGCGGGGCTCGGCAAGAGGAGTTCGGGGGGCACCGGCTCGGCAACCGTTGCGGCTCGGAACGGGTCCTCCTCCGTGTCGGCCCGTGGTGAGGGTCGCGAACGTGGAGGGGGCTCCGTGGGCAGGGTGGCGAAGGGCGTCGGCAAGTTCCTGATCGACATGGTCGGAGAAGTGGTCGGCGAGGCGATCCTCACGCTGCTCGCCTGCGCGCTGCTGGGCTGTCTGGGCCTGATCGCCTACCTGAGCTGGTCCTTCAGCCCGCGTTTGACCGTCGCGGGCCCTCGCCGGGACGGTGCTGCGCGCGAGGGGACCACGGGAGCGGCTCCAGTCCGGCGCGCGCCGGACAGACCGCCGGCTTCCTCGCGGTGAAGCGCGACGCCGACTGACAGGACGCGTCGGCATCACCCGCGGTCCTTCGCCTGCGGCCCCGTCACCGAGCGCCCGGCCCGGTCCCGGACGGCGGATAATGTCCGGGGCCGCGGGCCGGCCGCGGCGGCGGCACCGATCGACGGAGAGGCGGAGGACGAATGACCCTGGAGGAAGGCCGACGCGTCAGGTTGGCCGAGGACCTCGGGATCGGCGAGGCAGTCGCCGGGGCGCCCGGGGCGGTCGTCGGCTTCCTCTCGCTGGGGGCCGGGATCGAGGGCACCGTCGAGCGGGTGGAGGAACTCCCGGAGAGCCACGAGGTCCGCGAGTACCGGCGACTCAAAGCGCTGTTCGAGGACTACGGGCACACCATGCCGGTGGCGAGCCGGGAGCGGCTGGAGACGGAGATCGCCACGCTGGAGCCGGAGTGGGCCGCACACCGGGAGCGGGGCACCCAGGTGACGGTCCGGGTCCGGCTGGACAACGGCCTCGTCCTCGACGGGGCGCACCAGGACATCCTCACCCCGCTGTGACGCCGTCGCGGCCGCTGGCCGGGGCCGGGCCCGGCAGCCGACTGGTCCGGATGCCGCCGTGCGGGTGCGGTGTCCCGGGACTGCGGCCACGTTGAGGGGATGGACATCGTCGTCGTGCTGGAACTGGATACGCCGACCAACGTTCGGGTCCTTCAACCCGACCGGACGCCGGCAGAGCCCGGGAAGGCGGTGCGCCGCGCGCACACCGCCCCCGCGGAAGCCTCGGGCGTGTGCGGGCCCCTGACACACTGCGGTCTGGACACCGCCGAAATGACCCTCGCTCCGTACCGCTCCGCCCGCGACCGGCCGCGCTGGCACACCTGCAGCACCTGCCGGACCACCGGAGAGAGCGCCGGAGGCCGCACCGGAGGGAGCGCCGGAGGGGGCCCCGACGGCAACGCGCCCGTCACCCCCGAGGACGGCACCCCCGAGGACCCGGCCCGCTGACCTCTGCCCCCTCCCCCTGGCCCCTCCCCCTGCCCCGTCCCCGCCCACCGCGGGGCGGGGCCGCGCCCTCGGCACCGGCCCTTGACTTCAAGTCAGCTTGAACTCCTACGGTCCTCTCATCGCCGCCGGAACCGACCGGCGGCGTCCGTCGAAGGGACCCGCCGTGACCACCGCACCCACCGCCGACACCGTCGTCCCCGACCGCTACCGCTACGCGGTCGTGCCGCACGTCATGGTCGACGACGCCGCAGCGGCGATCGACTTCTACCAGCGGGCCTTCGGCGCCGTCCAGGACGTCCGCATCGACGGCCCGGACGGGCGGATCCTGCACGCCGAGATCAGCATCGGACGTTCCGTCCTGATGCTGGGCGACGCCGGAGCGGACGCGGCCGGGGGCGCCCCCTTCAGCGCCCCGGCCGCGCTGGGCGGCACCAGCGTCGCGCTGCACGTCTTCGTCCCGGACGTCGACGCGCTCGTGGCGCGCGCCGGGGCCGCCGGCGCCGAGATCCTCCAGCCACCGACGGACATGTTCCACGGCGACCGCACCGCCGTCCTCAAGGACCCCTCGGGACACGTGTGGATCTTCCTCACCCACCTGGAGGACATCCCGGTCGAGGAACTCCACCGCCGCGCGGCCGCTGCCTGAAACGGCCGTCTCACGAGCGGGCCAGTGCCAGGACGCTCAGCCCG
>NZ_JAKNTA010000065.1 GCF_022288725.1 Kitasatospora sp. A2-31
CCCTCACCCGCTGGACCGCCCACCCCATCCCCATCCCCCCCCATCCCCCCTGAACCCCGCTGCTCCTGCCCGGCCTGAGCGCCGGGCAGGAGCAGCCACAGACCCGCCAGGCCGATTTCTCGTTCTCGAAAGATCGAGTTCTTGACGCTGCACCCGGAGACTCGGGAACATCGAACGAGAAGCCAAGGGGAGGAAGCAGCGTTGAAGCTGACCGAACTAGACAGCTCCTGTGACAACGGGCCATGCCCGACGATCTACGCCACTGACACCGGGGAACTGGTCGTACAGGGTTTCAGGGTGGACGACCCGGAAGCGCTGGCCATGATGCGGCTCCCCGACACCGAGACCGCCGTACGCATCCCGATTGATCTCCTGGTGAGGGTTGCCCGTGACCATCTCTCCTGACGCCTTCGGCCGACTCTTCGACGACTTCCAGCAGGAAGCGTTCCGACTGGAGACACTGGACGACTACAGCAAGTCCGGCAATGTGGACGCCTATCAGGCATTCCTGGCCGGAGAATCTCAGCCTCCCGGCTACAACGCCAGGTGGCTGGCGCAGGTCCGACGCAATACCGACGCCGGCCGCCGCATGTACCGGGTTCACATCCTGACCCGACCTCTCACCCGGTACCTCCAGTTCGAACTCGGCTGGGGATACCTGACGAACGCCACGGCCGGCGAGGAGTTCTTCATCCTCGACATCACGGAGAAGTCGAACCCGCTCGACGGCGTTCCCGACTTCTGGATGTTCGACGAGTCCGCAACCGTCTCCATGACCTACGACGACGAAGGTCGATTCCTCGGAGCGGAGGAGGAGCCCGACGTTCAGAAGTGGATTCACTGGCGAGACACGGCTCTGAGCCATGCCGAGCCGTTCGCCGACTGGTGGGAGCGGCACGGCAGCTAGTGAGAGGACACATCGGTAGCACGCTGCGGGAACTGCGGAAGGCCAGCGGGAAAGAGGCCAAAGCAGTCGCCCGCAGCGCTGCCATGTCCCCGTCCAAGTTGAGCCGCATCGAGACCGGAAAGCTGGCACCGACAGCGATGGATGTCGACCGCATCCTCGCGGCCATCGGGGTGTCCGACGAAGTTCGGGCCGGAATGGTGGAGACAGCCCGTCGAGAAGCTACCGAGGCCACGGCGTGGCGCCTGTACCGGCGTAGCGGATTCCACCTGCATCAGGACGCCATCCGCTCCGTTGAAGCCGAGACTGCGACTCAACGGGTCTTCCAACCGTCCTGTATCCCTGGCCTGTGCCAGACACCGGAGTACGTTCGGGCAATCCTCGGTACCAAGGGCCTGACAGCGGAGATGCTGTCACGGACCATCGGTGCTCGGCTCCAACGCCAGGCCGTACTTTTCGAGCCCGTAAAGTCCTTCCACTACCTGATCACGGAATCGGTGCTGCGCTGGCGGCTTGTGTCGCCGCCCGAGATGGCCGTCCAACTGGACCGGCTCATCACTCTCTCTCGCCTCCCCAACGTCTCGTTGGGCATCGTGCCACTCTCGACCCCCATGACTGAAGCCCCATCCTCATCGTTCGTCGTCTACGACAATCGAATGGCCATCGTGGAGATCCCCCATGCGGAAATCACCACCAGCGAGCCGAAGGATGTGGAGCTGTACCTGGAACGGTTCAGTCGGTTCGAACTCCAGGCCCTGACCGGTGACGCAATGCGGGAGATGGTCGGAAACATCCGTGACGAGTTCCTGCGGGAGCACAAAGGAATCCAGCCAGGGGGAACCGGAACGCGCTGGTGACGGCGCCCGCGGAAGCCTCCGCGGGCGCCGCCCGCTGTGCGGCGGTCAGGCGTTCTGATCCCTGCTCTTTCCGCCCTGACCGATATCCCATCGGGCAGGGCGGGCCGGATGCCTCTCGACCGACACCAACTCCACTACAGCCTTGGTGACGCAGGAAGTCGGCCGGTCCGACTTCCTGCGCACGCGTTAGGGGAATCGCCCAAGTACTGCAGCCCCGCCACTCGCCCCCACAAGGGGTCACCGGAGATGGATATGCGCGCCATTCCAAGGGTCCCGAGAGGAGTTCTTGTGGGAACAGGAAACTGGGCCGGAGTGACCCCGGCTCGCCCCTAACTTGGTGACTCACCGAAACGATCCGCGAGTTACGGGAGTCCTCGATGTCCGCTGCGGGTTCTGCACAGCCGACCGAGCCCAAGCGTCGCCGGACGCCGGCGGAGCTCATGGAGCAGGTCGACAACAACCCCGTTCGGAAGGACCTGACGACCGGCGACCTTGTCGAACTGGTCGGCCTCCAGAACGGCCGGGCCCTGGTCCGGCCGCTGTTCGAACCGGATGCCCTGCCGCGGCAGGTGCCCGCCGACCAGCTCACCGCGCGCATCAGCCTGTGGGGCTGACCGCCCTCCCGCGGATCCTCTCTCCCAACACCGGAAGGCACAGGCGATGACCGACCACCACCTCTACGAACTCGACCTCTCCCGCGTCCAGTTCAACCGCGCGTGCGGCGGCAACCAGGGCGGGGGCGACGACAGCGAGTCGTGCGTGACCCTCGGTGCGGTGCCGCAGGCGCCGGGCGTCTTCGCCCTGGGCGACAGCAAGCGCCCCGACCGCGAACCGCTGCTGTTCACCGCCGAGGAGCTGACCACCGCCGGGATCGACCCCACGCGGTTCGGCCTGTCCGTCTGACGCCACCCCGACCGCCCCGGCCGACCTGACCACCCCGACCACCCCGGCCGTCCGCAGTCCCGTGCGGGCAGCCGGGGGCGATAGACCCCCGCGGAGAAGCACAGTTGCACTTCCACGGCTACGAATGGACCGGTGACGGCCGGCTGCTGACGAAGGAGTCCGAGCGGCGACCGGTCGACGGCGCGGGGTTCCGCCTGTCCGAGCTACCACCGCTGATGACCGGCTGGTGGCTGCTGCGCCCGGCCGCCCAGATCCGTGGCACCTGGGAAACCCCCACCGCCGCGGCCGACTGGCTCGCGAAGCGCTACGCGGAGAGCGCGCCCGCCGGTGACCCCTGGCTACCGCTCGAAGCCCGGCGCCGCCGCGCGGTCGACCAACTGGCCAGCGCCTCGGACGTCGTGTGGGCCCGCTGGGTGTCCGACACCCGGTGGTCCGGCCACTACGTGGTCCCCTGCCCCAGCAGGGCCCACCCGGACATCCCCTGCCCCGCCCCCGCCCAGGGCGGCAGCGGCACCACCTCCCGGCGCCGCCCGTCCGGATGAACTCCCGAGCCACACCGGCGACAAGCCTCCGTACACGATCCGTCCCCGGCTACGGTCCGCCCGACAGCCGAACGAAAGGGGCCACCATGGCGACCGGAATCCTGGACTACGAGAGCGACGCGATCGTCCAGCTCATGAACATCTCCGAGGAGGACTGGACCGAGCAGGAGCTCAAGGACGCGCTCCAGCGGGCGATCATGCTGGAGCTCTCCACCATCCCGCCCTACGCCACCGCCCTCTGGTCAATCACCGACCCGGACAACAGCAAGCCGGTCCGCCACACCATCCGCGAGATCGTCTTCGACGAGATGTCCCACTTCGGGCTGGTCTGCAACATGCTCACCACCATCGGCGGCACGGTCGTCCTCACCGACCCCGCCACCGTGCCGAAGTACCCGGGTCAGCTGCCCGGCGGCGTCAACCCCGGCCTGGAGGTGTACCTCAGCGGACTGACCCGCGATTCGGCCTGCCTGTTCTCCGAGATCGAGAAGCCCGAGCACCCGCTCGCCTTCGCGGCCGACGGCAACACCATCGGCGCGTTCTACCAGCGCATCGCCGACGTCTTCCCCAAGTTCGCCGGCCTCATCACCGGGCAGCGGCAGGTTGACTTCCCGCTCACGAGCCACGGCGCCGGCAACGACATCGTCCCGATGAACCACATCGAGGACGTGCTCGCCGCCATCCACATCATCCAGACCCAGGGCGAGGGCACCGACGCGTCCCCGGAGAACCCCTTCCCCGGGGACCAGGGAGAACTCGCCCACTACTACGCCTTCAAGGAGATCGCGGTCGGCAAGAAGCTCGTCCAAAACCAGCAGACCGGTGAGTACGGCTTCGACGGCGCCGACGTACCGCTGCCGGACACCTCCCCGGTCGCCCGGATCCCCGCGGGCGGCTGGGCCAACTCCCCCGGCAACGAGCCCGACCAGGCCACCGCCGACCGCCTGACCACCTTCAACCAGCACTACAGCGACATGCTGTACGCCCTCCAGGACGCCTGGGCCGACGGCGGGACCGCCGCGATCGGCCCCGCCATCACCCACATGGGCAAGATGCGCAGCACCGCCCAGCAGATCAACGGCATCAAGCTCCCCGCCGACCCCCGGTTCACCTACGGCCCGGAGTGGCTCTTCATCCAGCGCTGACCTGCAACCGGACAGTCCGAAGGCCGGTGCGGAGCCTCCGCACCGGCCTTCGACAGGCCTTCAACGAGCGTCGGCCGTTACTCGTTCGGCACGGTCGCGTACCGCGGCGTCCCCTCGGCCATCTGCCGCAGGGCGTCCTTGCGGTCCCGCTTCGACAGCTTGTCGATGTAGAGGGTGCCGTACAGGTGGTCCGTCTCGTGCAGCAGGCAGCGGGCGAAGAAGCCGGTGCCCTCGACCCGGATCGGCCGGCCGTCCTTGTCCACACCGGTCACCGCGGCGAAGTCCGGGCGCGCCAGCTCGGCGTAGGCGGTGGGCACCGACAGGCAGCCCTCGTTGCCGTCGTCCAGCACCCGGCGGCGGTCGGCCGGGTAGTCCTCCAGCTTCGGGTTGATCACGTGGCCGATGTGGCGCACGCCCTCGTCGTCCGGGCAGTCGTAGACGAAGACCTTGAGGTCCACACCGATCTGGTTGGCCGCCAGGCCCACGCCCTCGGCGGCGTACATCGACTGGAACATGTCGTCGATCAGGGCGGACAGCTCGCCGTCGAACGCGGTGACGTCCTTGACCTCGCGGTGCAGGACGGGGTTGCCGACCACGGTGATCGGGCGCGCGGTGCCCTTGGTGAGGTCCGGCTCCTCCCCGATCACCTTCGGGTTCGGGTTCTCGTCGTGCTCGTGCTGCTCGGCCTGCTCCGCCATGTCTTCCGCTTCCATAGGTCTACGCGTACCTCACCAGGGTACTCAGCAGACTTCTTCGAGATCCCGGTACGCCCGCGATCCCGGGGAGGCCGCCGCCCAGCGGTCCAGCAGGGCCCGCACCAGGTGGGCCGGCGCCGCGATCCCGCACTCCCGCTCCACCAGCCAGGACATCCCGGCCGCGCCGCCCTGACTGAGGTGGCTCAGGTGCCCGGGGTGGGCGGCGTCGCCGTCGTCGTGCGGATCGTGGTGGGCGGTGTGCCCGTCGTCGGCGGCCATCCGGCTCTCCGAGCAGGCCCGGCAGAGCAACCGCACCGACGACGTCCAGTCCTCCGCCGCATAGCCCGCGTCCGCGACCAGCCGCTCCAGTGCGTCCCGGTCCGCCGCCGTCGCGGCCTGCAGCAGGACGACGTACGTCGGCACCGGGGACGGCGCCCACAGCTCGATCTCGTCGAACACCGGGTAGGCCACTCCGTCGGTGACCCGCTCGCCGTGCGGGGCTCCGTCGTGCAGCACGACCTCCCCCCAGCGTCTGCCGGAGGACGGCAGCGG
>NZ_JAKNTA010000066.1 GCF_022288725.1 Kitasatospora sp. A2-31
CCCGCCGAGGCCGGTGAGCAGTCCGCGCTCCTCCACGGTGAACGCGCGGGGCTCGTCGAAGCCGATGATGCAGCTGCCGACGGGGTGCCCGGAGGCGATCAGCGGCAGGAACGCCCAGGCGCCCATCTCGTCGAGGGCGATCCCCGGGTAGGCGGCGGCGAGGGCGTGGACGTTCTCGAAGAAGATCGGCGCGCCGGTGCTGAGCGTCTCGGCCCCGGGCACCCGGGCACCCGTCGGGGTGCCCTCGAAGCGGTCGAGGAAGCCGTCGGGGTACCCGCTCTGCGAGATCAGGTGCAGTCGCTTGTCGCGGACGGCGTAGATGGCGAGCTCCTGGCCGCCGAAGGCCGGCAGGATCTGCTCCTCGACGGCGCGGCAGACCTCGCGGACGGTCACGGCCTCGCTGAGCGCGCTCGCGAGCTGCAGCAGGTGGTACATGCCGCCGACGCCGGGGCGGGCGCCGAGGTCGGGCTCGGGTTCGGTCGGCTTCCCGGTGCGGCCCGGCGGCGGCTCGGCGGCGACCACCCGGCCGGTGACGCCGTGTGCGTCCGGGTAGAGCGAGAAGGCGAACCAGTCGTCCGGCGGTCGGGCGGCCAGGAAGGCGGTGGGCTGCTGGGAGAGCATGGCGGCCCGGTAGCGGTTCTCGTAGACCGGGTCCGAGAGCCAGGGCAGCACCTCCCAGGGGTGGTGGCCGACCAGGTCCTCCCGGCGGGCGCGCAGCAGCAGCTCGACGCTGCGGTTGGCGTAGGTGATCCGGCCGTCGGGGTCGAGCGAGAAGACGCCGTCGTGCAGCCGCTCGACCGCGGCCGCGGCGGCGGTGCCGGTGCGGGTGTCCAGGACGGCGCCGACGAGGTGGGCACGCCCGTCGGGAACGCCCTCGGGGACGCGGGCCCAGAGCTCGACGGGGTAGTGGTGGCCGTCGCGGTCCAGCACCCGGACCCGGGCGGCCAGCATCCGGCCGTGGTCGAGGGCGGCCCGGGCGGCGGCGCGGAACTCGGGCAGGTCGCCGGGGGCGATCCGGGTGGTCAGGCTGGCCGCCCGGCCGTCGAACTCGGCGGGGTCGAGGCCGAGGATCTCGCAGAACTGGTCGTCGGCGGAGATCGCACCGGTGGCCACGTTCCAGTCGAAGAGCCCGACCCGGGTGGTGGGCGGCCCCGGGGGCGCCAGCTCGACCACCGCGGTGTCGCCGTTGGGCTCGATCGGGTACCCGGCCTCCTCCAGCTGCGCCAGTCCGGCGGCCAGCCGGTCGGCCGCCTTCCGCAGGTGCGACCGCGCCTCCTCCGGCACCCCGTCGTCGGAGGAGGGCCAGAGCGCGCTCACGACCCCGTACCGGGCCTCGCCCCTGCGGACCGGAACGCAGGCCGAGGCGTAGTCGTAGGGCAGACCGACGGCCAGCTGCGGGAAGCGCCGCATGGTGTCCTCGGTGTCGGACAGCGTGATCGTCCGCCCGGTCCGGTAGCACACCGCCACCGGCATCGGGCCCGCCGCGGCGACCCGGCGGAACGCGCTCATCAGCGAGAGCGGCACGCCCGCGATGGTGCAGAGCACGAGCGAGCGGCGGTCACGCGAGCGCAGGTAGACCAGCGCGCCGTAGGCGCCGGTGCTCTCCAGCGTGTTGCGGGCGGTCGTGGCCAGCAGGGAGTCCCGCTCGTGGGCGGCCCGGGCGGCGGCGTCGCTCCGCCGCGGACGGTGCGGGTCGGGACGCGTCGCCCGGGCACGAGCGGTCGGCTGCGGACCGGACGGGTCCGCCGGCACACCCTGGCGCATCCTCTCTTGCTACGCCGGGGTCAAGGGACTGTCAAGGCGAGCCCCCGCCGCCCCGGGGTGCCCGTCCGTCCCGGCTGCGCCAGCATGGGGGCATGCCGCCCCCTCCCGGCCCGACCACCGTGGTCAACCTCAAGGGCCACCGCGACGACCCGGACTACGCCGACGTGGTGTACGTCGGCCGCGCCGTGCACCGCGGCGGCTGGCACCTGGCAGAGTCCCCGCTGCACTGCCCGTACCGGCCCGGTCCCGACCTCACCCGCGAGGAGATGCTCGTCCGCTACCGCGCGTACCTCCTCGACCGCCCCGAGCTGCTCGCCCTCCTCCCCGGGCTGCGCGGTCGCCGCCTGGGCTGCTGGTGCGTCCCCCTCCCCTGCCACGCGGAGGTCATCGCCGACCTCGCCGACCACCCGCCGGAGGAGGCGTAGCCGAGGGCCGTCCGCAGGCGCGTCCGGCGGGCCCGCCGGAGCCGGGAGCGCCCGGGCGCCTGCGAACGACCGGGCGCCGCTCGGATATCCTCCGTCGGAAGGTGCAGCACGGCGGCTGCCCAGGGGGAATCGAGTACGGAGATGCAGCACCCGGCGTCCGGGCGGACCGACGCGGCCGAGGCGGCCTCCTGGCAGTGGGACGGCGAGGCCGAGGGAGCACCGGTGGCACCGGCCGACGTGATCGGCGGTGGCCGCGGGGACGACGACGGGCGGTGGCTCGGCCGGCGCCGGCTGCTGCTCGGCGGGGCCGGGGTCCTCGCGGCGGGTGCGGCGGCCTGGGCGCTCGGCCGCTCGGGCGGCGACGCCCGGGAGCCGGCGCCGAAGCCGCAGCCCACCCGGCTCAGCGGGCCGGCGCCGCTCTGGTCGTACCGGGGGCCCGAGGGGATGACGCCCGAACGGCTCGGCGACCGCCCCGCGCGGCCGCTGTTCCTCTCCCGCGCCGGCCTGCAGGTGCTCGACCCCGCCACCGGCTCGGTGCTGCGCACGCTGGCCGTCGACGCGCCGCGGTCCGACTGGCCGAGCGACACCGACCTGCCCGGCCTGCGGGTGGTCGTCTCCGGCGACCGGCTGTTCACCGCCTCGCCGGGCCACCTCGACTCCCGCCACCTCGTCGAGCCTGCCGCGGAGTGGAGCCTGCCGCTGGCCGAGGAGCTGGGCACCAGCGCGACCCTGTTCGGCGCCGACGGCGACATCGTCTTCGGCCGGGCCGAATCCCGGCCCTTCCTGGGGACCGGCAACCTGTTCGCCGTGCGCTACCCGGACCGGGCGGTGCTCTGGTCCCGGGCCTCGACCGGCGCCGAACGGCCGTTCTCCCCGGCGACCCCGGCCGGTGGCCGGATCCCCCTCCTCGACACCTCGACCGGCGGCGGCCGGCTCGTCCTGCTGGAGACGGCCACCGGGCGGCGGCTCTGGGAGGTGCCCACGGAGGTCGGCCTGGGCTGGGCGGTGGCCGACGAGCAGCACGTCTACGTCCCGCGGCACCCCGGCGCCGTCCGGGCGCTGCGGGTGGCCGACGGGACGCCGCACTGGTCGGTCGAGCCCGGCCCCGCCGACTCCAGCCGCTGCCTGCCGCCGGTGACCTCCGGCGGCACCGTCTTCGTCCCGCGCGACAGCGGCCTGGTGACCGCCCACGCCCTCGCCACCGGGGAGCGGCTCTGGGACGTCTGGCTGCCGTTCCGGCTGGACCGGCGCAGCCGCCCGCTGGTGGCGGGCGGGCTCCTCCTGGTCCCCGGTCCGGCCGCCTCCGGCGTCCAGGCACTCGACGCCGCAACCGGGGAGGAGCGGTGGACGTTCCGCGACTCGGGGCCGGGCGTGGACGTCTGGTCGCTGGCCGCCGACGACCACCGGATCTACGCCGGCCACGACGACGTGCTGCACGCGCTTCCGCTCGCCTGACCGGCACGCCCCGGCCCCGTCCGGGCCGCCCCGGCCCCGTCCGGGCCGCCCCGGCCCCGTCCGGGCCGCCCCGGCCCCGTCCGGGCCGCCGCGGTCCCGGCCGGGCGCCTGAGGTCGCCGGGCGCACCGGACGGATCCGCCCCCGCGGCCCCGCCGCGGCCGGGGCCGGGGCAGGATGGGCGGGTGCAGGTACACCCGATCTCGCCCGACCGGCTCGCCGAACTGCTCGCCGACCGCATCGCCGCTCTCCCCGGGGCGGACGGCACGTGGCAGCGGGTCGCGGTGGACGGCGCGGCCGCCGCCCGGCCCGGGGCGCTCGCGGACGCGCTGGTGGAGCCGCTGCGCCTGCGCGGTCGCCCCGCGCTGCGCGTGTCGGCCGCGGACTTCCTCCGCCCCGCCTCGGTCCGGCTGGAGTACGGCAGGCAGGACGCGGACGCCTTCCACGACCTCTGGCTCGACGACGGTGCCCTGCTCCGCGAGGTCCTCGCCCCGCTGGACCCCGGCGGCACCGGCCGCGTCCTGCCGTCCCTGCGCGATCCCGTGACCGACCGCTCGACCCGCGCACCCTACCGGGAACTGCCGCCGGGCGGCGTGCTGTTGCTGGACGGCGCGCTGCTGCTCGGGCGCTGGCTGCCCTTCGAGCTGACCGTCCATCTGGCGCTCACCCCGGCCGCCCTGGCCCGTCGTACGGCGCCGGAGGAGCAGTGGACGCTGCCCGCCTTCGCCCGCTACGAGGCCGAGACCGGTCCGGCCGAGGCCGCCGACGTCACCGTCCGGGTGGACGACCCCCGCCACCCGGCCCTGGTCGAGCACCCGTAGGGACGGGTGGTTCCGCCGCGGTGGACGCCCGCGGCGGGCCGCTCAGCGCGTCGGGCGGCGGGCCCCCGCGCCGGGCCGGACCGCCTCGGGCGCCGGGCCGCGCTGGCAGTACGGGCACCAGAAGGCCACCCGCTCCTGCGGCGGCGTGCCCTGGGTGGCCGTCAGCACCAGCGTGCCGCACCGCGGGCACGGCCGACCGGCGCGTCCGTACACCCAGTGCCGGTAGCCGCGCCTGGTGTCGCCGGTGGTGATGTGGCCCTCGCGCAGCCGGTTGGCGTCGAGCAGCTGCCGCGCCCGTTCCACCAGCCGGTCGGCGCGCGGCAGTTCACCGACCGCGGTCCACGGCGTGACACCGGCCAGGAAGCAGAGCTCGTTCGCGTAGACGTTGCCGATGCCGGCCAGGTTGCGCTGGTCGAGCAGCGCCTCGGCGACCGGCCTGCCCGGGTGGGCGAGCAGTCGGCGCACGGCCTCCGCCGGATCCCAGTCGGGGCCGAGCAGATCCGGCCCGAGGTGGCCGACCGCGCGCTCCTCGTCCGCGGTGCGCAGCAGTTCGACGACGGGCAGCCGGTAGCCGACCGCCGTCCCGGCCTCCGTGGCGAGGACGGCGCGGATCTGCCAGGCGGGACCGCCCGCCCACCGCTCGCCGGGGCGGTAGACCTCCCAGCGGCCGTCCATCCGCAGATGGGTGTGGAGGGTGAGGCCGCCCTCCAACCGGGTGAGCAGGTGCTTGCCGCGCGGGGTGACCTCCAGGACCCGGCGGCCGGCGAGGGCGGCGGTGGCGTGGGCGGGCACCCGCAGATCGGCGG
>NZ_JAKNTA010000067.1:0-2091 GCF_022288725.1 Kitasatospora sp. A2-31
ATCAAAGCGCCTTACCGCGTATGCCCACTCCTCGCTATTTGGCCACATTCGATCAGGTAGTCCGTCAAACTCATCTCGATGCACAAGCCGAACTTCGGGAACGTCCAGACCGACCAAACCGGCCAGCGACATCATGGCAAACTCATTGCGGGGGACATGCGAGTGCCGGTAGTCCGGAAACTTAACTAGCCAGTCCCCCAGCTCCCCGCCGATCGGAACCGTTAGCCGGTCACCTCTCGCCAACATCGAGAACTTTAGTGCGACGCCGGCCAGGGAAAAACGCCATGGCGATGACCTTTCGGGGTCGACCGCAGCCCTTCGCCCGCCGGCCATAGCCGACTCTGTCCACTCCCACTCGTCATCAGGTCCATCTGCGGGAACCACCTGCACAGCGCCCGGGAGGTCGTGGCCCACCTGGGCTAGGAGCTCCATTTCCCGCTCCAGGGAAACGCCACGGTCTTGAGCGATCCACTCCCGAAGCGGCCCTTCCGGGAGCAGATTGGAGAACCAGCAGGGCAATCGCAAGGCAGAAGCATAGGAATTCTGCAAGTTCTCCTCGAACCGCAGACCGAGAACAGGTCTAGTCGGACTATCCATGTAGGATCGATTCAGCACGAAACGCGTATAGTCACCCCGCTGACACAGTGTTCCCACGCGCGCTCCGTGGAGCAGCACGGCGTGAAATACCTCCGGCAACCGGTTCGCCATGACCATCCCTCCCGCTTGAATACGCACAATGACGCGTGCCCGACTCCGACGATACAGCTATTGAAGCCGATCGTTGCTGAAATCAATCTCCGAGTCGCTCTGCTCTTCTTCATCGAGATCAAGAGCGTCCAGGGACGGGGTGTCCTCATACTTCCATTCGGTCATACGAGCAAGGAAATCTTCGAGCTGGGTCCGGATACGCTGCTGGCGAGCCTGGAGGAACCCAATTCGGTCCCCTCGCGATAGAGCCTCCAGCGCCCGGTCATCAATGAGGTGAGACTCCAGCACAGCCTGCTGAATGCTCTGATCCAGGTCGATGCGAGGTTCAGTAAGCATCTTAATAGCCTCAGATGGAAAATCTTCACCGAACGGCAGGAAGATCCGGTTTGCCGCCCACAGTCGCTTATCCTTCTCCCCCGGCTCGTTGAGACGAGGGAAGAGATAGGGAGTGGCACTAACCGGAGTCTGCTCGTCGCCAAGGACGCTGGAAAGGCTCTGAACATCCGCAGGAAGCCCAGAGACAATGGAGCGGGGCCGGAGTGACCACCACGCACTAAGCACGATTTTCGCTGTGGCCTCATTCGTGCGAAACCTGTCCGGGCTCGGCGGCGAATGCACTGCGTCTTTCATAGTCTCCAGAAGCGCCTGAACGGAACCCTCTTCGTCACCTCGGCGAATTTTATTGCTCAGAATACGACTGAACTGAGTGAAGCTGCCACGAAAGACCGAAGGCCCAGCGATCGACAGGCGCCAAAAGAGCCGACGCAGCAGCCGCAAGGTATTAGGGCTAGGCTCCGGAAAGTGGGCAAAGAATCGCGTAAGGACAACTAGTTGGGCCCGATAGGGGAGGAGAGCGATATGTGGCACGCCAGCGACCTCGATGAGAAAGATTACGGCACGTACCAGCGCCTCCTCCGCCTCGCGATAGGCTGCCTGCTCATCTTCCGTTGGAAATTCAAGCCCCGAACGGCGCATCTCCGAGGAGAACTCGGTTCGAATATCCCTAGTGGGATCCGGGCCTCGGCGCGCAAGAAATGATGCGAGAACCGTGTTTACATCGATCGTTCCGAATAGAGTGCGAGCTGCCACATTGTCGGAAATGCGCGCAAAGTTCAGGCGAGTCTCGCTACCTTCTTCCGCCCCAGCATTCAAGGCAGTGAAGATTTCAGCTCGGTTCAACCTACGCCCATAGTTGTTCATGCGGTCGAAGATGTCGGTCAGAATGTCAAGGTCGTCTTGTCGAACAAGATAAGCGGGAACCTTGTACTGACGGAGCTTGGTCGAAACCTCCTCGGCCTTGTCGTAGTAGTCTTCCACGTCTGGCCCTTGAGTCCGGAACCAAGTGAGCAGCCGCCGACCATCAAAGAGGGTGGGAACATCAAT
>NZ_JAKNTA010000067.1:3430-5163 GCF_022288725.1 Kitasatospora sp. A2-31
CATCGATCTCGTCGGAGACGGCGGTGATCTTCGGGTTGAGCAGGACGATCGGTTCGGCGCCGGCGGTCGGGGGCAGGACGAGGGCGGCGGCGCGTGGGATGCCGATCTGCGGGGCGGCGAGGCCCATGCCCTTGGCGAAGGAGTGGATGCGGCCGATCCGGTCGACGGCGGTGAACAGTTCGTCGATCACCGCCTGGGCAGCGGCGCGTTCGGCCGGGAGGTCGAAAGGCTCGGCGCGACGGTTGAGGATGGGGGTGCCCTGTTGGACGACGCCGAGGGACTGCATCTGCTGGCTGGGGCGCACCTCGATCACCTTGTCTCCTTGGTCTGCTGCGGGTTGGGGGCGGAGGCGCGGAAGCGCCATTCGAGGCGGTAGCGCGCGTGGAGCGGTGGGTCGTCGGTGGCCCAGGCGAAGTGCCGGCGCTCGCCGTCGTCGTGGCGGCTGACGGCGGTGCGGAGGGGTGCGGCCTCGGCGGTCATGGAGGTCTCGGTGCCCCACACCACCGGGTCGAGGGCGGTGGGGAAGTCGAGCCGGACGGCGAGGTGTTCGGTGGGCAGACGTACGGCGCGCTGGAACCAGTGGCCCCACTTGTCGGCGCCGACGCTGTAGGCGTACTCGATCCAGGTCGCATCGCCCGGGTAGAGCGGGAAGCGGCCGTGCTCGTTGTCGAACAGGAGCCAGACCTCCTTGAAGGCGTCGCGGTCGTGCTTGGCCTGCCACCGCATGTCCTCGCCCTGGCATGAGGCGGTGAGCGCCAGCTCGTCCCAGGTCAGTGGGTGCTCACGGTAGTGGGCGTTGGAGCGCTCAGGCTCCCCGGGGTAGCGATCGACGGCGATGCGGATCAGATAGCGGGTGATGGGCTCGGTGCCGGTGTTCCGCAGGCGGCGGCGCATGGTCAACCGGTAGGTGGAGCCGTCGAATTCGAGACCGGCTTCGTCGTGTTCGACCACGAGCGCGGAGCCGGAGGCGTACGGCTGTTCGGGGCGGCGCGGGGCTGGCGCTGATGCCTGGGGGCGGCTGCGGGAGCGGGCGGCGTCGTAGTCGAGCCAGCGTCGCCAGATGGCCTTCCCGGCGTTGAGGATCTCGTCGGCGAGGCGGGCGAACTCCTCGGTCGGCTTGTGGCGGCCGGCCTCCATGTGGCTGACGTAGGACGGGTCGAAGCCCATCTTCCGCGCCAGCGCGCGCTTCGACAGGCTGCGGACCTCGCGCCAGTGGGCGACTTCGGCGGCGAACGCCTCCATCGTCTGGTCGGCCGTCTCCTGGTCCGCCTGCGTCTCCATCCGCTCCGCCCCCAGTGAGTGATAAATGAACCGTGAGTGACCTTAGCTCACCATCCCGTCACGGTCCGGCCTGCGGCTGTCATTACCTCATCGGGCACGCACTTCGAGCGCCCGGTCAGCAAGAGCTCCCCATCATCCCTCCTGCCGTGAGGAGTTAGCCGTGCACGAGTCGTCCCGCCGTCGAGGTCAGCACCGCGATCCGGTCGGCGCGTTCCTCGGCGGCCTGTGGGCGGTCGGCAACGCCGCGGTGATCATCCTGCTCGGCGTCATCGTGCAGGACCACTTCGACACGGCCCGACTCGGTGCTCGCCCGGCGGCCAACTCGGCGCCGGACGACGGCACCTTCGCGTAGCGCCCTTCCACCCATCGCCCACCACGGGCTGGACTCCGAATTGGAGCGCACAGCATGGAAACCAGGAACGTGATCGTCCCCGTCCACGACGGGCCCATCG
>NZ_JAKNTA010000068.1 GCF_022288725.1 Kitasatospora sp. A2-31
CAGGAGCTTGCCGAGTTCCCCGACTGCCTCGGGGTCGAAGTCCGCGTACGCGCGGACGCGCCAGGGTGTCGGTTCGGTCCATGCCGTGTAGGCGGCGGTCAGCAGGTCGTTGCGGCCCTCCGCGCGGGCGACGCCCACGGCCTGCAGTTGTGCCTCGCGGGCGGGTACGACGGCGCCCATCCGGATCCGGCAGTCCACCAGCTGGCCCAGCAGTGTCACGCGCAGCAGGGTGGCGTCCTGGCCGGCGAAGGCGGCGGGATGGTCGGTGAGCAGGCCGAGGGCCGCGTTCAGGAGGGCTTCGGCGTTCTGGGGTGCGTAGCGGCGCACCGCCTGTTCGCAGGCCAGCCGGGCGTGGTGGACGGCGGGGGCGGCGTCGGCGGTCACCACCGCGGCCGCCCGCAGGAGGTGGTGGGCCGTGGCGGCGACGTCGTCGGAGCCGAGGGCGATCAGGGACCTGCCGAGGCGGGAGTGCATCCGGGCCAGCCGCAGGCGGGGGGAGGGCGCCTTCCAGGGCGTCCCGCACGAGGGCGTGGGTGAAGCGGACGGTGCCCGGGCGCGGTTCGGTGAGCAGGCCGGCGGTGACGCCGGCGTCCAGGGCGTCGAGGAGCTGGTCGGCGTCGCTGTCCGCTGCGTGGACGAGCAGGGCCACCGGGGCCTCGCGTCCGGCGACGGCTGCCAGGCGCAGCCCGGCGGTGACGGTCGGTGCGAGCAGGGCGAGGCGACGCCGCAGTACGTCCTGGACGCCCTGCGGGACGCGGGCCAGGGCCTGCTGCTCGCCCTCACCGGCCATCAGGAGCGAGCTCTCGCGCAGGTAGAAGGGGTTTCCGCCGGCGCGTTCGGCCAGGGCCACGGCGGCGTGGTCGCTCATGTCGGCCGCGCCGCGGCGCAGCAGTTCGACGGCCTGGGCGTCCGACAGGCCGGTGAGGGCCAGCCGGAGCGGGGAGCAGGCGGCCAGGCGGGCCAGGGCGCCGGTCAGGTCGCCCTCGCCGGTGCGGTAGGAGCCCACCAGGAGCAGCGGGACGTCGCGCAGGTGTTCGGCGCAGAGCAGGTACAGCTCGATGCTCTCCTGGTCACCGCGGTGCAGGTCGTCCAGCACGATCGCCAGGGGGCGGCGCAGGGCGGTCTCGCGCAGCCAGCCGAGCAGCGCCTTGTGGAGGCGGAAGCGCCGGGCGGGGCTGCCGTCCGGTTGTCCGGTGTCGCTCGTGGTGCCGGGGGCCAGCAGCGGGGCGAGCTCGTCGGCGTAGGGGCCGGGTGGTGCGGCCTGGGCCAGGGTGGGCAGCATGTCGAACCAGGCCCGGCCGGGCGGGGCGCCGTCGGTCTCCGGGCAGTGTCCGGTGCCGACGAGCCAGCCCTGTGGGGGCAGTTGGCGGACGGCGGCTTCCAGGAGGCTGGACTTGCCGATGCCGGCCTCGCCGGAGACCAGGACGACCTGGGCGCGGCCGGTGCGGGCCCGGTCGGCCGCGGCGGCGAGGCCGGCGAGTTCCTCGTCGCGGCCCAGGAGCCGGTCGGCCGTCAGGACCGTCGGCGTCCGGCCTCCGCTCCCGGTCCCGGCCCCGGTCCCGCTGCCGCTGCCGAAGGTGGCGTTCGGGCTGCGCGTCGGCACCGGGGCGGTGCTCGTCCCGGTCCGTGCGGGGGCCGCGGCGGGTGTTCCGGTCGCGCGGTGAAGGACGTCCAGGCGCTGGTGCAGCAGGGCCTGTTCCAGCTCCAGCAGGGCGGGTCCGGGCTCGACGCCGAGTTCCTCGCCGAGGACGTGCCGGGCCCGGCGCAGCGCGGCCAGCGCGTCGCCCTGGCGGTCCCGGGCCCACAGGGCCAGGGCGAGCAGCCGCCAGCCCTCCTCGTGCAGCGGCTGTTCCCGGGTCAGCATGCCTGCGTCGGCGAGGGCCTGGGCGGCCTGGCCGCAGCCCAGCCGTGCGGCCGCGAGGCGTTCGCGGGCGGTGCGGTGCACCTCCTCCAGGCGGGCGCGTTCGCCGGCGGTCCACGGCTCGTCCGAGAACTCCGCGTACGGCTGCCCGCCCCACGTGGCGAGCGCCTCGGCGAGGCCTTCGGCGGCGGTGTGGGCGGGCAGTTGCGCAGTGGAGCAGGCTGCGACCCGGTGCTCGAAGGCCCAGGCGTCCACCGCGTCCTGCTCGACGGCGAGGGCGTAGCCGTAGGGGGCGCTGACCAGTAGCCGTGCGGGCGTGCGCGGTGCCCGGTCCGGTTCGAGGACGCGCCGCAGACGGGCGATGTAGGCGTGGAGCGAGGTCTGGGCGCTGGACGGGACGCGCTCCGGCCACAACCGTTCGATGATCCGTTCCGTGGGCACCACCGCTCCGCGGGCGAGCAGCAGTTGGACCAGGACCATGCGGGCGAGCCGGCCGCCGGTGTCGACCGTGCGGCCGTCGACCTCGACCCGGAACGAGCCGAGCACCTTCAATACGATCATGACGGGGACATCGTAGACGGCACGAACTGCGCCCGGTGCCACGGCGGTGCCGGACGGCGGGCCGTCCGGCCGCCGTCGCGGGCACCGCCGGGCGGGTGCCGTCAGCTGCTGAACAGCAGCAGGGCGACCAGTTCGCCGGAGGGGCCGCGGCCCGCCAGGCACAGCGCGGCCTCGGCGCAGACCGGGAAGGCCAGTGCCGGGCCCCTCCCGTCGGTCGGGGCGGCCGTACGCTCCCCGGTCGGCGCGCCGACGGGGACGCAGATCGGCTCGCCGGGCGTGGTGGGACGAAGTCGCGTGCGCAGGTCCTCGGCGAAGGCCTCCGGGTCGCCGGCGCGGGCGGCGTTCATCGTGTCGGTGTCCCACAGCAGGGCGAGGTCGGGGCCGAGCGGTTGGTAGTCCTCGATGGTGTCCTCGTACTCGGCGGCGGCGACCGCCTCGGGCGGGGCCAGCGGGAGCAGCAGGGCGGCGACGGCGTGGGTGCCGTCGCGGTAGCGGGTCACCCCCGCGTACACCGGGTGGGTGCCGAGCGGTACGTCCGGGCAGGGCGTGAACTCGCTGGGGTCGGGGCTGCTGAACACCAGCCGTCCGCGGACGGTGAGGTCGCCGGCGTGGCGGAACTCGTCCGGTGGCACGGTGACGGAGGGCAGGTGCTCGGCGGTGAGCGTGCGCAGCACGGCCGGGTAGTCCATGGTCATGCCGGTGATCATGGCAGCGAGGTCGGACAATCCGTTCGGATGTGCCGTGGGCAGGGTGGGCGCGGTGACGGTAGGGGCCTCCGGTGCTCCCTCGGCCGCCGGCCCGGGGCCCGGCGGGTCGGGGCCTGCGTGCCCGGCCGGAGTCGGGGCCTGCGTGCCCGGCGGGGTCGGGGCGCTAGGCGGAGGCCGCGACGGGGCCGGCCGTGACCTGGGGCGGGTTGGGCAGCAGGGCCGCGAGGTTGTCCCGGACGAAGTCCGCGGCCCTGCGGACCGACTCCTCGGCTCCGGCGCGGTCCTCGAAGACGCTGGTGGAGAGCATCACTCCGTCCCCCGCGTCGACCCAGTAGTAGGCCAGGAACCCGGGGACCTCACGCAGGAGGGGCACGAACCCCTCGGCCACTCGACGTCCTGCCTCGGCGGGATCGGTCACGCCTTCGTACCGCCGCACCACTGCGTACACGCTGGTCTCCTCACGGGTTCCGGGGTCGTCGTTCGAGGCGGCATGCCCAGGCCGGGCGACGTCCGCCCGCGACCCGTCCGGAAGACGCCCGACGGCCGTAGCGCCGGCGGGTCTTCCGGCGGGCCGGCCGTACCGCCGACGGGCCGGACGGGCCGCCGCGCGGTCACGGCGCCTGGGTGTCGGCCGCCGGCGGCTCGGGCTCCTCGTCGTCCTCGCCCTCGGCCCGGACGTCCGGCGGGGTCGGCGCGGTGATGTTCCGCTGCTCCGAGGACCGCTCGCGCGTCTGGTCGTCGGCCGGCTCGGTGCCCTCCTCCTCGGGAGTACCCATGGCAATCGTCCCCTTTCGCCTCGGCACCACACTCCCACCCGCTCGCGCGCGGCGCATCGCCAGGGACCGTCACGGGTGACCCCGGCGAAAATCCGGTACCTGGACGGCGGGCGGCCGGGCTAGGTTCGGACACCGCGGGCCGCGCGCCCGGACCGAGACGGGCGGGACGAGAGGGAACGGGGAGCAACGTGAACGACACGGGCACATCGAGGGAGTTCCGGACGGCCGCCGAGCTGTTGTCGGAGTTCCGGCCGCGCAGTGCGAGGGAGGCCGCGGTTCTCGCCCGCGTCCTCCCGCTCGCCGCAGCCGGTGATCCCTATGCCCGTGAGCGGCCGCTGCACCTGACGGCGTCCGCGCTGATCGTGCACCCCGCCGGCCGGGAGGTGCTGCTGCGCTGGCACGAGCGGCAGCAGGACTGGCTGCAGGTCGGCGGGCACGGCGACCCGGGCGAGGAGTTCCCGGCGCAGGTCGCGCTCCGCGAGGCCCGCGAGGAGAGCAACCTGCCCGACCTCGTGTTCTGGCCGGCTGCTCGGCTCCTCCACGTCGTGGTGCTGCCGGTGCCCGCGTCCGACCGCGAGCCCGCGCACGAGCACGCCGACCTCCGGTTCGTGCTCGCCACCCGTACCCCGGCCGCCGTCCGCCCGGAGCGGCCGTCCGCCCGGGTGCGGTGGCTGCCGATCGAGGAGGCCCGTGGGGCGGCTCGGGGTGAGGCGCTGCGGGAGTCGCTGGCCCGCGTGGTCGAACTGCTGGAGAACGAAGGCCCGGCCGCCCTGTCGGCCGACGGATCCTCATGGACGGGTGGAGTGGATGACAGTGACCGGTGACCAGGTGCTCGTGTTCGACGCCGACGACACGCTCTGGGAGAACAACGTGCTCTTCGAGCGCGTGATCGACGGCTTCCTCGACTGGGTGGCCGCCACGACGGAGGACCGGCCGGCCGCGCGGGCGCTGCTGGACCGGGTGGAGGCGGCGAACGCGAAGACCCTCGGCTACGGCGCCGCGGTGTTCCGCCACAACCTCACCGAGTCCC
>NZ_JAKNTA010000069.1 GCF_022288725.1 Kitasatospora sp. A2-31
GTCGATCGTGTTCGTCATGTGCCCCAGCCTGCGCCGGCGCGACGGTGGCAACCAGGTCAGCGGTTGTCGTACGACGGTCCCGCGTACGACCGCGGAACCTACGCGCGGGCAGCGTACGACCGGCCAACGTACGACTGGCAGGCTCACCCTCATACTGGGCCGCATGGACCCGCGCACCGAACTCAGCGAATTCCTCCGCTCCCGTCGGGCCCGGCTGCGGCCGGAGGACGTCGGTCTGCCGGACTACGGCACCCGTCGGCGGGTGCCCGGACTGCGCCGCGAGGAGCTGGCCCAGCTGGCCGGCGTGAGCACGGCGTACTACATCAGGCTTGAGCAGGGCCACGGCGAGAACGTCTCCACGGCCGTGCTGGACTCGATCGCGCGCGCCCTGCGGCTCACCCCCGCCGAGCGCGAGCACCTGCAGCGGCTCACCAAGCCGCCCCGCCGCCGGAGCGGGCGCGCCGCGGCGGCCCGCCCCCAGCAGGTGCGGCCCGCCCTGCAGCAACTGCTCGACGCGATGGAGGGCGTCCCGGCGTACGTGCTCGGACGGCGGCTGGACATCGTCGCGTGGAACCGGCTCGGCAACGCGTTGACCGGCGACTTCTCCGCGATGCCGCCGGAGCAGCGGAACATGGCCTGGCACGTCTTCCTGGACCCGGCGGCGCGTGAGCTGTACGACGACTGGGAGGGCAAGGCCACGGACGTGGTCGGCATCCTGCGGTTGGAGGCCGGCCGGGACCTCGACGATCCCCGGCTGGCCTCGCTGATCGGTGAACTCTCGCTGAAGAGCGCGGACTTCCGCCGGCTCTGGGCCGCGCACGACATCCGGGACAAGGGCCACGGCACCAAGGACCTGCACCACCCCGTGGTCGGCCGGCTGACCCTGCGCTACGAGACGCTGCGGCCGGCCGGCGATCCGGACCAGGTGCTGGTGACCTACCACGCCGAGCCCGGCTCGCCCTCGGCCGAGTCGCTTCGTCTGCTCGCCAGTTGGGCCGCGACCGGGCCGGCCGAGGGTGTGGGATCCGCCACGCCGGCCGCCCCCGCCGAGGGCCGGGAGTCCCCGGCGGAGCGGCCCCGTTAGGCCGGTGGTCCCGGGCCGGTCGGGACCACCGGCTCTGTCCGGGACCCTCCGCCGGGACGTTCACTGGAACTGCGCACCCTCCGGGCCCTGCCCTGCCCGGAACCGGCCCGGTCCGCCGATCGGGCCGGTTCGCGAGGTGAACAGAGCGTGTACGTCGAGCATCTGACGGATCGTTAGGCTGCTGGTCATGGAGATCAGCAGCAGCGCCGCGTCCACCGAGTACGACCGGTTGATCGCGCGCCACCACGCCATGCGCCTTCGCCGGCAGATCCTCGCGCCGGCACCCGCGTTCCCGGCACCCGCGTTCCCGGCACCCGCGTTCCCGGCGACCGCGTTCCCGGGGCCGGCGGACGGACGGGGCGGCGCGCCGTCCCCCACCGGCCGGTCTTACGACGGTGCGGCCGACCAGCGGCTGATCCTGCGCACCCTCGGCCTGGTCACCCCGTTCGCGGACCTGATCGACCACCTCTATCGGTTCATGTTCCTGCGCCGCCCCTACTTGCGCTCGCTCTTCCCGGCCTCCATGGAGTTCCAGCGGTCCCACCTGGAGCGGATGTTCACCTACCTCGTCGAACACCTCGACCGGCCCGCCGAACTCGCCGACACGCTCGGCCGACTCGGCCGCGACCACCGCAAGCTCGGCGTCCGGCCGGTCCACTACGAGGCCTTCGAGGAGGCGCTCCGCGAGGCGATCCGGCACCGGGCCGGCTCGCAGTGGAACGAGGAGCTGGAGGCGGCATGGGTGCGGATGCTGCGCTTCGCCGTCGAGGCGATGGTCGCCGGCGCCGAGGCCGCGCTCACCGAACCGCCGTACTGGCACGCCGTGGTGGTCGGCCACGAGCGTCGCCGCCCGGACGTCGCCGTGCTGCGGGTGCGCACCGGCGAGCCCTACCCCTACCGGGCCGGTCAGTACGGGACCGTCGAGCACCCGTTGCTGCCGCACACCTGGCGGCAGTACTCGATGGGCTGCGCGCCGCGCGCGGACAACGAGGTGGAGTTCCACGTCCGCCGCACCGGGCCGGGCGGGGTGAGCGAGGCGCTGGTCGAGCGGACCGCGATCGGGGACCGACTGCGGCTCGGCCCGCCGCGCGGCTCCCTGATGCCCGCGGACGACTCCCGGGACCTGCTCCTGGTCGCCGGCGGCACCGGACTGGCGCCGATGAAGGCGATCGTCGAGGAGCTGGCCGAGCGCCGCCCGCGCGGGCGGCGGGTCCACCTCTTCGTCGGCGCCCGGGACCGGGCCGACCTCTACGACTGGCCGGCCCTGTCCGAACTCGGTGGGCGCAGGCCCTGGTTGGAGCTGATCCCGGTCGCCGACGGCGGTCCGGCGGGCGGTCCGGCCGGCAGTCCCGCGGGCGGGGGCGCGGTGGGCGGCCGTCGGCTGGCCGAGGCGATCGGGAGCAGGGGCGACTGGAGCGACCACCTGGCCTGCGTCAGCGGCCCGGCCGGGATGGTGGACGAGGTCCGTGCCTGCCTGGTGGCCGCCGGACTGCCGCCCGCCCGGGTCCACCACGACCCGGTGCTCGGTCGCTGAGCCGGGGCGGCGGGCGTTCCCGCGCAGGCGGCTTCCGCCCGGCGCCGGGCCCCGCCCCCCGCGGGCCCCCCGCGAGCCCTGCCCCCGCCCTAGCGGTAGCAGTACGAGTCCGACGACGCGTCCCCGCCCGCCAGATGGGTCTGGTGCACCCGCAGCCCCCGGAACTCGTCCCCGTGCGGGAAGAAGCGCCGGTCGACGGTCAGCCCGCCGGCCCGGGGGTCGGCGTCGAGCTTGACGATCCACGGCTCGATGCCGTCCAGGTAGAACTGGTCGTCCCAGGCTCCGTAGAGCGAGTTGGTGACGTACAGCCGCCGCCCGTCCCGGCTGATCTCCACCATCTGCGGTGCGCCGCTCAGCGGCCGGTCCGGCTCCGCCGGGTGCGGCGTCCGCGCGGTCACCCCGCCGAGCCGCACCGACGCCGTCAGGTGCGGGCGGAACGGGTCCGAGACGTCGTACTGGAACAGCTCCCCGGTGCCCCAGGCCGACACGTACAGCCAGCGGTCGTCCACCGACAGGTTGATGTCCGTGACCAGCGGCGGCACCGCGCCGAACGGCTGCAGCGCGGGCGGCAGGTCCTCCGCCTTCGCCGGTTCGGCGGGTATCTCGATCACCTTGCGCGCGGTGAAGGCCGGGCCCTCCCGGTACCAGAGCCAGACGGAGGCGGACAGGTCCTCGACGTTCACGACCACGCCGGCGAAGCCCCACTCGGCCTGCGGGTCGTGCGCCGGCCGCAGCTCCAGCACCATCTGGTACTGGTCCCCGAGGTCGATCCGCTGCAGGTGCCGCCCCGAGTCCAGCTCCCAGAAGTGCAGCGCGTGCCCGTACTTGCGGCCCAGCAACAGCTCCGGCACCACCCCGTCCTCCACCATCCACGGCGTGCCCCACTCGCTGGTCACCCCCACGTCGCCGCCCAGGTGCCACCAGACGTCGTAGGCGAAGTGCTGCGGTCCGCGCTCCGTCTCCCAGGCGCGCAGCACCTCGAAGGTGGTGTGGTCGAGCAGGGCGACCCCGCCCGGGCCGTCGGCCCCCGTCCCGCCGCCGAGGCAGGACAGGAAGACGCCGTCCGGCCCGCAGTGCAGCGTGTGCGGGCGCGAGTAGCCCGCCCGGGCCGCCAGCTCCTCGGCCGGCACGGTCTTCACCAGCCGCGGCCGGACCGGGTCCGGCCGGGTGTCGAGGACGTGCAGCCTGGACGAGCGCAGCCCGGGTAGCAGCAGGTAGCGCCGCTCCGGGTCCCGGTGGCAGGAGTGCGCCAGCGCGCTGGAACAGGCGTTCCAACCGAAGTGGTGCAGCTCGTCGCCGGGCTCCGGCATGTCGGTGAAGTGGAGCACCCGTCCGTAGGTCGGCGAGCCCGGGTCGGTGTCGACGGTGATCAGCGCGTCCGGCTGCCGCGCCGACCGGTCGAACCCCGCGACGTACGCCAACCGCTCCGGGGGCGCGGCGATCGCCTCGGCGGGCGTTCGGTACAGCGACGGGTCGCCGTGCCCGGCCCGCGACAGGTCTGCGTGCGGCATGCTGACTCCTCAACTCGTTTCACCGACAAGGGGAGTGACTCCGGTCAGGGCAGCGTTCCACAGAACCGCGGGCGCACAGCAGGCGCACGGGAAGCGGGGCGAGCGGGCGGGCGACCCCGCGGGCGACCGGGCAGCCGGTACCGCGCACCGGGCTACCGGCCGGTATCGTCGGTCCAGCAGGAGCGTCGCTCCCGGACCGGCCGGTCCGGCGCCGGCGCGTCGGGGCAGTCTGAGCAGAGAGCCGGGTGCGGACAGGCATGGAATTCCGAGAAGACGTCCTGGGCGCTCCCTACGAGGCCGCCGAGCTCCCGCTCGCCGCCGACGCGGAGGGAACGGTCAGCGCCACTCTGGTGCGCCGGCTGGTGAAGGGCTCGGACCGCGCCGTGCTCTACGTGCACGGCTACAACGACTACTTCTTCCAGACCCACCTCGCCGACCACTACGTCGAGCTCGGCTACTCCTTCTACGCCCTCGACCTGCGCAAGTACGGCCGGTCGCTGCGCCCGCACCACTCGCCGAACTTCGTCCGCGACCTCTCCGAGTACGACGAGGAGCTGGACGCCGCCGTCCGGATCATCCG
>NZ_JAKNTA010000007.1:0-132064 GCF_022288725.1 Kitasatospora sp. A2-31
ATGCCGACGTTCTCGATCGGCGGGCCGAGCGTCAACACGTACTCGGCGGGCGTCCTCGGCGCCGCCTTCCCGGACTTCCGTATGGACTACCCGGAGGCGGCGCGGGCCCGGTGGGGCGGGATGACCTTCGAGGCGCAGTACAACGCGGCCGACGAGCTGATCCGTGACCACGGCTTCGTCTTCGTGACCCGGACGCCCCGGCACGCGCCCTGCGTCGTGCTCTGCGGGGTCTTCGCCTTCGGCTCGGCGATGGCGGTGGAGGCGCTGGCGGCGGCGACCCGGAAGTCGCCGCTGGCGGCACTGTTCCGGTCGGGGGAGAAAGGATTCGCCGCGGTCGAGGGCCGGGTGATCGGCCTGGACACCGTGGACGTGACCGTCGAGGTCTGCCGGGTGCTGCCGGTGGTGTGAGGGCCGGGCCACCGCGTCCACCGGGCCACCGGGCACGGCGTCCACCGGGCCCCGGCGTTCGCGTCCACCGGGCCACCGGGCACGGCGTCCACCGGGCCCCGGCGTCCACCGCGCGGCCCCGGCCGATGGGGCAGAATGGTCCGGACCGTGATACGGACAATCCGGACGGGTCGGGCGAGTTCGGGGCGGGAAGTGGCTGGAATCGCAGGGGTTCCGCCTCACCACAGTCACATCATCGGCATAATCGCGCCCATGACGACCAGCCGCGCGAACGTGAGCGCGATCGCCGAAGACCTGTACGTGTGGCTTCCGCCGAAGCGGGGCTGGGGGCTGGCCAACTGCGGTCTGCTGGCCTCGCCGAGGACCGCGCTCTGGATCGACACCCCCTACGACCCCTCCCTCGCCGCGGAGTTCCTCGCCGAGAGCCGCAAGCGGCTGCCCGAGGGCGTCGACGTCGACCGCGTGGTCGTCACCCACGCCAACGGCGACCACCTGTGGGGCGCCGGCGTGCTCCCCGACGCCGAGGTGATCGCCACTCATGAGGCGCTGGAGCACATCCACTACGAGCCGGCCCCGAAGCAGCAGCACGCGCTGGTCGCCGGCGGTGACCCCGACTCTCCGCTCGGCGGCTACCTGCAACGGCATTTCGGACAGTTCGACTGGTCGCAGACCGAGCCGGTGCACCCGCAGACCGTCTTCCGCGGCGAGCTGGAACTGCGGGTGGGGGAGTACCCCGTGCAGATCACCGGTCTGCCCGCCGCGCACACCGGCGGCGACCTGATGGTCCACCTGCCGTACCAGCGCACCGTGTTCACCGGTGACGTGGTCTTCGGCTCGACGCCCGAGCAGCCCGGTGACCACCCCTCGCACTGGTCCGGCCCGCTGGAGAACATCATCGGCGCCTGCGAGCAGGCCCTGGCCACCGGCGCGGAGATCTTCGTCCCCGGCCACGGCCCGGTGCTCGACCGCTCCGGCGTCCAGGCGCACATCGCCTACCTCGCCCACGTCCGCGAGCGCGCGCACGCACTCCACGCCGAGGGCACGCCCGCGCTGGACGCCGCCCGACGGATCATCGCCGAGCAGCGCTACCCCGAACTGGGCCTGCCCGAGCGGCTGGTGCTCACCGTGTCCGCCGAGTACCGGCACCTGGACGGCAGCGCCGCGCCGAACGTGCTGGAGGCGATGACCCAGGTGGCGCTGGTGGCCCGCGAGATCGAGGCGTCGGCGGGACAGACCGGCGCCACCGCGGGACCGCGTTCCGCGCACGCCGCCGCCACCCCTGCCTGATCGGGCTGCGGCCGGTCGGGCCGCGGCCCGACCGGCCGGGCAGTCGCCCGAAGGCCCGCCCCGCGCCACCGGTGCGGCCCCGCTCCACCTCCAGCCCCTTCGACCGAGGACCTCCGAGGACTTCGATGACGCAGATCGCGCTGCTCGCCCTGGCCGTGACGGCGGTCGCCGCGCTCGCGGCGGCCGGTCTCCTCGCCCGCGGACGGTCCCGTGCCCTCGCCCGTGCCGGCGCGGCCGAGACGGCCGCCGCCCACGGCGAGGAACGCGCCCGCGCCGCCGACGCCCGGCTGGCCCGGGGCGAGCAACAGCTCCGCGACGCGCAGGCGGTCACCCGCCGGGTCACCGAGGAGACCAAGCGGGCCGAGACCCGTGCGCTGGCCGCCGAGGGCCGGGTCCGCGAGGCGGACCAGCGCACCGCGGCGGCGGAGCACCGGGCCGCCGAGGCCGAACTGCACGCCCGCGCCGCCGAGGACCGCACCGCCGAGGCCGTGCGCCTGCGCGCGGCCGCCGAGGAGCGCACCGCGGCGCTGCTGGCCGAGATCGGCCACCTGGCCGAGGAACGGGTGGCCACCGCCGCGCTGCGGCTCAGCCACCCCAACGCCCCCGCCGCCGGGCCGCTGGACGCCGAGGCGGTCGGCCCGGAGGCGGTCCGGCTGCTGCAGGCCGTGCTGGACGCCTCGGCCGCCGCGGTGACCGAGGAGCGCGAGCGGGTCGACGCCGCCGCCCGGGCCGCGATGCGCGGTGCCACCTCCAAGATCCAGACCCTGCTCTACCAGATCCAGAGCCTCGTCCAGCAGCTCCAGAACGACAACGACGATCCGCGGCTGCTGGAGGTCGACTTCCGCAACGAGGTCGCGCTGCGCCGGATCCAGACCATCGCCGTGCTCTGCGAGGCCTGGCCGGGCCTGGCCCGGACCGACTCGCCGCTGGCCGAGGTGGTGGTCGGCGCGCTCTCCCGGGTGCCCGGCTACGCCCGCGTCAAGGTGGCCAACCACCTGCGGGAGAACCGGCTGGCCGTGGTGGCCCGCGCCGCCGAGCCGCTCGCCATCACCATCGCCGAGCTGCTCGCCAACGCCACCTCGTACTCGCACCCGGAGACGGACGTGCCGGTCACCGTCCAGCAGGGCGGCCGCGGGGCGCTGGTGATCGTCGACGACAGCGGGATCGGGATGGAGGAGGACCAGCTGGGCCGGGCCCGCCGCCTGTTGGCCGGCCCGTCCGAGGTGCTGCTGACCGAGCTGGGCAACCCTCCGAAGACCGGCTTCGCGGTGGTCGGCAAGCTCGCCCGGCAGTACGGCTTCGCCTGCCACATCGAGCCCTCGCCGTACGGCGGCATGCGGACCATCGTGCGGATCCCGGCCGCGCTGCTGACCGTGGTCGACGGTGCGCAGCCGCTCTCGGTGCTCACCCCGCTTCCGCTGCGGGCCGGCTCCGGCCCGGCCCCCACCGTGCAGGCGCTGCCCGCGCGGCGGGGCCGGTCGGACGAGCCCGGCGGGCAGGAGGGGCCGGACCGGGAGCAGGCGCCGGCCATGCACGTCGTGCCGCCGGTGCACGCCGTGGCGGACGACGGCAGCGGACTGCCCAGCCGGCGCCGGCGGCAGCCGCTCGCCCACCGTCCGCAGCCCGCCGACGGCGCGGCCGCGGCGGACTCGGCGACGGGGTCTGTGCCGCGGGTTCCGGCGGCCGACGACCCGGCGGAGGCGGACGCGCGGACGCCCGAGCAGGCGGCCGCCCGCTGGCAGGCGCTGCAACAGGGCACCGGCTCCGGCCGGGCCGCCGTCGCCGCGGCCGCAGCCGCCGACGAGGCGGCAGCCCTCGGTGGGGCCACTGCCGACCCCGTCCCCGCTGCCCTCCCCGTGGCCGACCCGGCCCCCGTCCCGACGGTCGTCCCCGCGACCGACCCCCTCCCCGCTGCCGACCCGGCTCCCGTGGCCGGCACCGCCCCCGCGACCGACCCGGCCCCCGTGGCCGGCACCGCCCCCGCACCGACCACCACGCAGCCCCTCACTGCGAGGACCAGCACCGACGCCCGGGCCGCCGACCACGGCGACCCCGACGGCGGCGGGGCCGACCACACCGGCCCCGCCGCCGCCCGTACGGGCCGGACCGGCCACCGTCCCGCCCCGTCCCCCGAAGGAGCCGAGCAGTGAGCAGCACCACCAGCCCCACCGCCACCGACGAGATCTCGTGGGTGCTGACCCCGCTGCTGGAGCTGCCGGGCGTCCTGCACGCGGTCATCGCCACCGGTGACGGTCTGGTCGAGGGCGCCTCCGACGGCCTCGGCCGCGCCTCCGCCGAGCGGGTCGCCGCGATGACGGCCACCCTGCACGCCGCCTCCCGGGCGTTCACCACCTCGTTCACCGACGTCGAACAGCCGCGGCTGGCCCAGACCGTGGTCGAGTCCGACCTGGGCTTCGCCATCGTCGTGCCGGCCGGCGAGAACACCTCGCTGGCGGTGTTCACCACCCCGGAGGCCCAGCTCGGCAACGTGGCGTACCAGATGCAGGTCCAGGTGGCCGCTCTCGGCCGTGCCCTGGCGAGCCCGGCCAGGCGGCAGGACGCGACAGCGCGGTCATGACCGCCGTCCCCCGCAGGCGGATGGTCCCCGCCTACCTGGCCACCGGCGGCCGGTCCCGGCCGGGCACCGCCGGTTTCGAGCGGCTCACCGTGCTGTGCGCGACGGGCACCGCGCCGTCGCCGGAGTCGCCGGAGCTGGAGGCCGAGCACCAGCGGCTGTGGGAGCTGCTGAGGCCCGGCGCACTGACCGTGGTGGAGGCCGCCGCGCACCTGCGGCTCCCGGTCAGTGCCACCGTCTTCCTCGCGGCCGATCTGGTCGAGGCGGGCTGCCTGCGCGCCCGCGCCCCGATCCCCCGTGCCCAGCAGACCGACCGCACCATCGTCGAGAGGCTCCTCGTTGGACTCCGCGCACTCCGGTAGCCCGGCCGACCGCACCGGTCGGGCGAGCCGCGTGGGCTACCTGCCCGACCGGGACCAGACCCTGATGAAGCTGGTCGTCGCCGGCCCGTTCGGCGTCGGCAAGACGACGCTGATCCGCACCCTGTCGGAGATCGCGACCCTCCACACCGAGGAGGCGATGACCGAGACCGGGGCGCCCGTAGACGACGCCGCGCTGCTGCCCGGCAAGCGCACCACCACGGTCGCGGTCGACTTCGGCCGTCTCACCCTGCCCGGTCAGGTGGTGCTGTACCTGTTCGGCACACCCGGACAGCGCCGGTTCTTCCCGCTCTGGCGGGACATCGCCCGGGGCGCCGTGGGCGCGCTGGTGCTGGCCGACACCCGCCGGCTGGCGGACTCCTTCGAGATCATGGACATGGTCGAGGAGCAGGGCCTGCCCTACGCGGTGGCCGTCAACGGCTTCCCCGACGCGCCGGTGCACTCCGTCGACGTGCTCCGGGCCCACCTGGACCTGCCCCCCGCCACTCCGCTGGTGCTCTGCGACGCCCGTGAGCGCCGTTCCAGCCTCGACGCGCTGATCGCGCTCGCCGAGCACGTCCTGCACGGCCTGCCCCCAGCCCCCGATCCCGCCCCGGAGGGGCCGTGACCGACACCCGCACCGCCACCGACGCCCCGGCCCCGGGCGCCACCGACGCCCCGGCCCCGGGCTCCGCCGCCCCCGCGACGGCCGAGCGGCCGACCCCGATCTACGGCCCGGCGTTCGCCGCCGACCCGCAGCTCGTCTACGACCGGCTGCGCCGGCACGGCGCCGTCGCCCCGGTGGAGATCGCCCCCGGCGTCGAGGCCCTGCTGGTCACCGACTACCAGGCGGCCCTGGACCTGCTGCGCGACACCGACACCTTCTCGAAGGACTCCCGGGCCTGGCAGCAGACCGTCCCGCCGACCTCCCCGCTGCTGCCGATGCTCGGCTACCGCCCCACCGCCCTGTTCAGCGACGGCGAGGTGCACGCCCGCTACCGCCGGGTGATCACCGACGGGCTCGCCCTGCTCGAACCGCACCTGCTCCAGCGCCGGGTGGCCGAGGTCGCCCACCGCCTGATCGGCGCCTTCGAGGCGGTCGGCACCGCCGACCTGATCGCCGAGTACGCCCGGCAGCTGCCGGTGTCCGTCCTCACCACCTGGTTCGGCGTGCCCGAGGAGCACAGCGCACGGCTGGTGGCCGGCATCGCCGGGATGATCGAGTCCACCGAGAAGGCCGTGGCCGCCTACGGGGACCTCGTCGCGGTGGTCACCGACATGGTCGCCGAGCGGCGCGAGCGCCCCCGGCACGACCTGACCTCGTGGTTCGTCACCCACCCCGCGGGGCTGGACAACGACGAGGTGATCCGGCAGATCACCCTCACGATGATCGCCGGGCACGAGCCGACCACCAACCTGATCGGCAACGCCCTGCTGCGCCTGCTCACCGACGCCCGCTACGCCGGCTCGCTGATCGGCGGCGCGATGACCGCCTACCAGGCGATCGACGAGGTGCTCTGGCACGAGCCGCCGATGGCCAACCTCTCGGCGCACTACCCGCGGTACGACATCACCTTCCACGGCCGGGAGATCGCGGCCGGCTCGCTGGTGCTGGTCTCCTACGCGGCCGCCAACTCCCAGGCCGCGCCGCCCGCGGAGGGCAGCGGGCTGCGCAGCGGCGAGTCCGCGCACCTGGCCTGGGCGGCAGGCCCGCACGCCTGCCCGGCCCGCGACCCCGCGCTGCTGATCGCGATCACCGCGATCGAGCAGCTCACCAGCCGGCTGAGCGACCTGGAACTGGCCACCCCCGCCGCGGAACTCCTCTGGCGCCCGGGCCCGTTCCACCGCGCCCTGGTCCACCTCCCGGTCCGCTTCCACCCGGTCTCCGGATAGCACGCGGGCCCGGGAGCCGGGGGTCGGCTCCCGGGCCCGCGGCCCCGCTTCGTCAGCCCTCGTCGGCCGGCTTCAGCGTCAGCGAGATGCTGTTGATGCAGTACCGCTGGTCGGTGGGCGTGCCGTAGCCCTCGCCCTCGAAGACGTGCCCGAGGTGCCCGCCGCAGCGGGCGCAGCGGACCTCGACCCGGCGCATGCCGAGGGAAGTGTCCTCGATGTACTGGACGCGGTCCTCGGCCAGCGGCGCGAAGTAGGACGGCCAGCCGCAGTGGCTGTCGAACTTGGTCTCCGAGCTGAACAGCTCGGCGCCGCAGGCCCGGCAGGCGTAGACGCCGACCGTCTTGGTGTCCGTGTACTCACCGGTGAAGGGGCGTTCGGTGCCCGCCTCGCGGAGGACGTGGTACTCCTCCGGCGTGAGCTGGGCGCGCCACTCGGCGTCGGACTTCTCGATCTCGTAGCTCATCACGGCTCCCGTCGGGCGGAATCAGACGTTGGTGGCAACGCTGTTGAGGTGCCGGAGGCCCCTCCCCAATTCTTCCAGGACGGCCGGCCCGAGGTTGGTGACGTCGCCGGCGCCCATGGTGAGCAGCAGGTCGCCCGGGCGGGCCAGGCCGGCCAGCAGCGCGGGGGCGGCGTCGAAGGCGTGCTCGGCGGTGACGTCGGCGCCGGCCCGGCGGGCCGCGTCGATGATCAGCTCGCTGGTGACGCCCGGGATCGGGTCCTCGCGGGCCGGGTAGATGTCGAGCACCACCGAGGCGTCGGCGAGGGCGAGTGCCCGGCCCATCTCCTCGGCGAGCTGCTGGGTGCGGCTGAACAGGTGCGGCTGGAAGACCACCAGCACCCGGCCGGACCCCTCCAGGCCCTCGCGGATCGCCTCCAGGTCGGCGGTCATCTCGGTCGGGTGGTGGGCGTAGGAGTCGATCACCTGGACGCCGCCGGCCTCGCCCTTGAGCTGGAGCCGGCGCCGCACGCCGGTGTAGGAGCCGAGCGCCTTGGCCAGGTCGGCGGCCGGGACGCCGAGGGCCGCGCCGGCGGCCAGCGCGGCGACCGCGTTGTGGGCGTAGTGGCGGCCGGGCACCGAGACGGTGAAGGTCAGCTCCTCGCCGTCCAGCAGGACGGCGACCTCGCTGGTCATGCCACGCGCGGTGACCGACAGGACGCGGACGTCGGCGTCCTCGGCGGCGCCGACGGTGACCACGTTCAGGCCCTCGCGGCCGGCCACCCGGGAGGTCAGCTCGCGGGCGCCGTCGTGGTCGGCGGAGACGACCAGGGTGCCGCCGGGGGTGATCCGGCCGACGAAGGTCTCGAAGGACTCGTAGATGTCGTCGATCGAGGCGTAGTTGGCGTGGTGGTCCAGCTCCACGTTGAGCACGATCGCCACCTCGGGCGCGTACTTGTGGAAGCTGCGGTCGCTCTCGTCGGCCTCGGCGACGAAGATCTCGCCGGTGCCGTGGTGGGCGTTGGAGCCGGGGGCGTCGAGGTCGCCGCCGATCGCGTACGAGGGGTCGAGGCCCAGCTCGCCGAGGGCGACGGCGAGCATGCTGGTGGTGGTCGTCTTGCCGTGGGTGCCGGCCACCGCCAGCGCCCGGCGGCCGCCCATCAGCGCGGCCAGTGCGTCGGAGCGGTGGACGACCGGGATGCCGCGCTCGCGGGCGGCGGCCAGCTCCGGGTTGTCCGCGCGGATCGCGCTGGAGACGACGACGCTGCTGACGCCGTCCGGGACGTGCTCGGCGGCGTGGCCGATGTGCACGCTGGCGCCGAGCGCGCGCAGCGCGAGGACGGTCTCGGACTCCTTGGAGTCGCTGCCGGAGACGCTGGCGCCGCGCACCGCGAGGATCTTCGCCAGGCCGGACATCCCGGCGCCGCCGATGCCGATGAAGTGCGGGGCGTGCAGGTCGTGCGCGGCGTCGTTCAAGGCGGGGCTCCGTACGGGCGATGGGCCCCTCCCGCCCGTACGGCGGGCAAGGAGGGAAGGACAGGTGTGCGGCCGGGTCCGCGAGCCGATGTGCGAATCGTCCTCGCGGGCGGACCGCAAGGACGATTCTGCACCACGTGAGCGTCCGGTCAGGAGTCGCTGGCGAACAGCCGCAGGACCGGGACGCCCACCTTGTGCCGGGCCTGGGAGGCCCAGTCGCGGTGGAAGAACTCCTCCACGAAGTGCGGCGAGGTGAGCACGACGACCTCGTCGGCCCGGTGCTCCTCGACCACCGACCGCAGCCGGTCCAGCGGCTTGTCCTCGACCAGCTCGCCGACCGCCTCGGCCCCGGCGGCCCGCAGGTGGCGCAGGCTGTGCGCCAGCGACTCGTCGCCCACCGTCGGCCCGCTCTCGGACTCGTCGTGCTCGTGCACCACCTTGTCCAGGTGGCCGAGGGCGACGTCGTCCAGTGCCCGCAGCAGCTCGTCCTGCTTGCCGCGCGGCTGCATCAGGACGACGAAGGACACCTTCTCGTCGCCGTGGAGCGTGGTGACCAGCTCCACGTCCGCGTCGGAGAGCGCCTTCTCGATCATCAGTACCGTCTTGAACACGTGAGTCCCTTCCAGTGGCCGGCCCCCGGGCCCCGGCATCGCATCCCATACTGCCCGGCGGAAGCTTTCCGCACGCTGCTCGCGGGCCACCTGGGCCGCGCGGGCGGGCCGGCCCCGGAGGGAGCGCGGCCGCGTCCGGCGCTCAGGGGGCCGAAGAGGCGGACTGCGGGTGAAGACGCAGGTAGCGGGTGAAGAGGAATCCTTTCTGCTCGATCAATGAGACCAGCCGCATCCGCTGCACGTCAGGCATTTGCGCATCGCGGATGATCCGCGGCGCGTCGCCGGCGGTGACCAGCGGCGCGACCGACAGGCACAGTTCGTCCAGCAGCCCCGCCGCGGCCAGCTGGCCGAGCAGTCGCGGGCCGCCCTCGGTCAGCAGCCGCGTCCAGCCCCGGTCCGCCAGTGCCGCCACCGCCGCCGTCAGGTCCACCGAACCCCGGCCGGCGACGATCACGTCGGCCACCGCGGCGACCTCGGCGAGGCGCGCGGCGGGCGCGTCCTCGACGGTGATCACCACCGTCCGGACCAGCGGCCCGGTGAACAGCGGCGCCGCCAGGTCCAGCCCCAGCGAGCGGCTGACCACCGCGATCACCGGCGCGGGGGCCTGGCCGGCCGCGCGGCGCGCCGCGGCGAACTCGGCGCGCGCCCGCCCGGGCCGGTAGCCCTCGGCGCGGACTGTCTCGGCGCCGACCAGCACCACGTCGGACAGCGCCCGCAGCACCCCGAAGATCCGCTTGTCGGCGTCCCCGGAGAGCCCCTCCGAGAGCCCGTCCAGCTTCGCCGCCCCGTCCAGGCCGGCCACCATGTTGGCGCGCAGCCACGGCCGGCCCCGATTCACCTGGTCGGGGTACGCGTAGACGGCGGCCAGCGACTCCAGCGAGGCGGGATCGGCGAACGGCTCGGCCAGCGGGCTGATCAACTGATGCATGCCACCAGTCTTCCACCGGCCCCCGCCGGCGGCCCCGGCCAGGCCGGTGCGCGACCAGGCGTACCCTCTACTACCGTGCCCGCAGCAGCCCCACACCCCGACGCCGCGACCGAGTCCATAGCGACCGCCGCCCCGTCCGCCGCGCCCACCGCCCTCACCGACCGGCGCCCCGTCGTCCCCGCCGAGCGCCTGGTGGCCGAGATGGTCCCGCCGCCGCGCTTCTCCGACGTGAGCTTCGGGACGTACCTCCCGGACCCGGGCCAGCCCAGCCAGTACGAGGCCGTGCAGGTCCTGGAGCAGTTCGCCGGCGGTCTCAACGCGGGGAACGGTTCCGCGCCCAGGCGCAGCTGGTTCCGCCGCAGCGCCCCCGAGCCCACCGGCCCGGCCGGCGTGTACCTCGACGGCGGCTACGGCGTGGGCAAGACCCACCTGCTCGCCTCGCTCTGGCACGCCGCCCCCGGTCCCAAGGCCTTCGGCACCTTCGTCGAGCTCACCAACCTGGTCGGCGCGCTGGGCTTCCAGCAGGCGGTGACCACCCTCTCCGGGCACAAGCTGCTCTGCATCGACGAGTTCGAGCTGGACGACCCGGGCGACACCGTGCTGGTCTCCACCCTGCTCGGCCGGCTGGTCGACAACGGCGTGAAGCTCTGCGCCACCTCCAACACCTTGCCCGAGAAGCTCGGCGAGGGCCGGTTCGCCGCCGCCGACTTCCTGCGCGAGATCCAGGGCCTGTCCGCGCACTTCCGCCCGATGCGGATCGACGGGCAGGACTACCGCCACCGCGGCCTGCCGGACGCCCCGCCGCCGTACACCGACGCCCGCGTCGAGGCCGTCGCCGCCGAAACCCCGGGCGCCTCGCTGGACGACTTCGGCGCGCTGCTCGACCACCTGTCCGCCGTCCACCCCAGCCGCTACGGCGCGCTGCTGGACGACGTGACCGCGGTCTGCCTGCGCGGCGTGCGCCGGGTCGACGACCAGTCCACCGCGCTGCGCCTGGTCGTCCTCGCCGACCGGATGTACGACCGCGAGCTGCCGATCACCGCCTCCGGCGTTCCCTTCGACCAGGTGTTCCCGGAGGAGATGCTGCGGGGCGGCTACCGGAAGAAGTACCTGCGGGCGATCTCCCGCCTGGTCGCCCTGGCCCGGGACAGCGCCCGGTAGGGCCCCGCGGGGCCCCGGACGGGCGCCGGCCGGGGCCGGGGCCGCGGAGCGGGCCGTCTTTGTCGGTGGTGGGTCGTACGGTGGACACGTGCGACCCATCACGAGCATTGAGCGGTCAGTGGCGCCCTTCGAGGTCGTCAGTCCCTACCAGCCCAACGGCGACCAGCCCGCGGCCATCGCCGAGCTGGAGCGCCGGATCCGCGCGGGGGAGAAGGACGTCGTCCTGCTCGGCGCCACCGGTACCGGCAAGTCGGCCACCACGGCCTGGATGATCGAGCGGCTGCAGCGCCCCACCCTGGTGATGGCGCCGAACAAGACGCTGGCCGCCCAGCTGGCCAACGAGTTCCGCGAGCTGCTGCCGAACAACGCCGTCGAGTACTTCGTCTCGTACTACGACTACTACCAGCCCGAGGCGTACGTCCCGCAGACGGACACCTACATCGAGAAGGACTCCTCGATCAACGAGGAGGTCGAGCGGCTGCGCCACTCCGCCACCAACTCGCTGCTCACCCGCCGGGACGTGGTCGTGGTCGCCTCCGTCTCCTGCATCTACGGCCTCGGCACCCCGCAGGAGTACGTCGACCGGATGGTGCAGCTGAGGGTCGGCGACGAGATCGACCGCGACGTGCTGCTGCGCCGCTTCGTCGACATCCAGTACACCCGCAACGACCTCGCCTTCACCCGCGGCACCTTCCGCGTCCGCGGCGACACCGTCGAGATCTTCCCGGTGTACGAGGAGCTCGCCGTCCGGATCGAGATGTTCGGCGACGAGATCGAGGCGCTGTACACGCTGCACCCGCTCACCGGCGAGATCATCAGCCAGGACGCCGCCGTCTACGTCTTCCCCGCCTCGCACTACGTGGCCGGTCCGGAGCGGATGGAGCGCGCCGTCAACGGCATCGAGCAGGAGCTGGAGCAGACGCTCGCCAGGCTGGAGAAGCAGGGCAAGCTGCTGGAGGCCCAGCGGCTGCGGATGCGCACCACGTACGACATCGAGATGCTCCGCCAGATCGGCACCTGCTCCGGCGTCGAGAACTACTCGATGCACTTCGACGGCCGCGAGCCCGGCTCCCCGCCGAACACCCTCCTCGACTACTTCCCGGAGGACTTCCTCCTGGTGATCGACGAGTCGCACGTCACCGTCCCGCAGATCGGCGCGATGTACGAGGGCGACGCCTCGCGCAAGCGCACCCTGGTCGAGCACGGCTTCCGGCTGCCCTCCGCGATGGACAACCGCCCGCTGAAGTGGGAGGAGTTCCTGGAGCGGACCGACCAGACCGTCTACCTGTCGGCCACCCCCGGCCCGTACGAGCTGTCCCGCGGCGACGGCCAGGTCGAGCAGATCATCCGCCCGACCGGCCTGATCGACCCCGAGGTGATCGTCAAGCCCACCGAGGGCCAGATCGACGACCTGGTGCACGAGGTGCGCAAGCGGGTGGAGCGGGACGAGCGCGTCCTGGTCACCACCCTCACCAAGAAGATGGCCGAGGACCTCACCGACTACATGCTCGGCCTGGACATCCGGGTCCGCTACCTGCACAGCGACGTCGACACGCTGCGCCGGGTCGAGCTGCTGCGCGAGCTGCGCGCGGGCAAGTACGACGTGCTGGTCGGCATCAACCTGCTCCGTGAGGGCCTCGACCTGCCCGAGGTCTCCCTGGTGGCGATCCTGGACGCGGACAAGGAGGGCTTCCTGCGCTCCGGGACCTCGCTGATCCAGACCATCGGCCGCGCCGCCCGCAACGTCTCCGGCCAGGTCCACATGTACGCGGACCGGATCACCCCCTCGATGGAGAAGGCGATCGAGGAGACCAACCGCCGCCGGGCCGTGCAGCAGGCCTACAACAAGGAGCACGGGATCGATCCGCAGCCGCTGCGGAAGAAGATCGGCGACATCCTGGACACCCTCGCCCGCGAGGACGTGGACACCGACGAGCTGCTCTCCACCGGGTACCGGGGTGCGGCGGCCAAGGGCAAGGCCCCGGTGCCGGCGCTGGGCGCGGACCGCAAGCCGGCCAAGTCGATGCCGGCCGCGGAACTGGCCGAGCTGATCCAGTCGATGACCGACCGGATGCACGCCGCCGCGACGGACCTCCAGTTCGAGGTCGCGGCCCGGCTGCGGGACGAGGTCAAGGAGCTGAAGAAGGAGCTGCGGCAGATGCGCGAGGCCGGGATCGCGTAGGGCCCGCCCGGCAGTGCGCACCCCGCCGGGTTTGGCCGGTTCCGGCACCGGTCAAGCCCGGCGGTGTCTCAGGCTCGCCACAAACGGGTAGGCGGCGGGCGAAGCGCCGGTCCGCAGGCCCTAGGCTTTCCTGCGGTGCCGCCTCCGGGACGGGGCGGGAGCACCAGGGGGCCTCAGCCGGGGGACGGCAACGGGGTGTTCCACCGTGGAGCCTGCGCGGCGAACCGCCGCGCGGCTGGGCAGAGAGGACGACGCCGTGTCGGTGAACCTTGCCAAGGGGCAGCAGGTCAGCCTGCAGAAGGGGACGGGCGAGTCGCTGACGGTCGTCCGGATGGGGCTGGGCTGGAAGGCGGCGCCCAAGCGGGGCCTGTTCGGCAGCCGGACCCGGCAGATCGACCTGGACGCCTCGGCGCTGCTCTACGCCGAGCAGACCCCGTCCGACGTGGTCTTCTTCCAACACCTGGAGAGCAACGACGGCTCGGTCAGGCACACGGGGGACAACCTGGTCGGCGGCACCGGCGCGGGCGGCGACGACGAGTCGATCCTGGTCGACCTGGTGCACGTGCCGGCGCACATCACCCAGGTGGTGTTCACGGTGAGCTCCTACACCGGGCAGACCTTCGCCGAGGTCCAGAACGCCTACTGCCGGCTGGTGGACGAGTCCACCGGGCTGGAGCTCGCCCGCTACGAGCTGGCCGGCGGCGGGCCGCACACCGGGCAGATCATGGCCAAGGTCTTCCGCGAGCCGTCCGGCGGCTGGGGGATGCAGGCGATCGGCGCGCCCGCGCGCGGCCGGACCTTCCAGGACCTGCTGCCGGCCATCGAGCCGTTCCTCTAGCTAGGCGGCCGCCGCCCCGTCACCCAAGGGTTCTTTACCTTCTTTACCTTCCCTTGGAGTTCCTGTTACCCTCGATGGCAGCGGAGGGGAGTATTCCCTGCAGCAGTCCCGTCATCACGGGCGCCCTGGAAGCGGCGTCCCGGGGCGCTGGTCCGAGCGCTCGCGGTCGCGAGCCCCACGGGCGGAAGAGACCTCCGGCAGTGACGATGACCGTCTCGCCTACCTGCCGGAGGAGCAGTAGTGGACGTTTCCGTAAGCATGTGGGTCGGCACGATCGGTGTGCTGCTGGCGCTGATCGTGGCCGACTTCTTCATCGGCGGCCGCAAGCCGCACGAGGTCTCGATCAGGGAAGCGGGAATCTGGACCACGGTCTGGATCGTGCTCGCCGCGGTCTTCGGCGGGTTCCTCTGGTGGCATTCCGGTTCGCAGCCGGCCGGTGAGTTCTTCGCCGGCTACATCACCGAGAAGTCGCTCAGTGTCGACAACCTCTTCGTGTTCATCCTGATCATGGGCAAGTTCGCGGTGCCGAGGATCTACCAGCAGCGCGTGCTGATGTTCGGCGTGATCATCGCGCTGGTGCTCCGCGCGGTCTTCATCGCCGGCGGCGCCGCCCTGGTGGCCCAGTTCTCGTGGGTGTTCTTCCTCTTCGGCGGCTTCCTGGTCTGGACGGCGTGGAAGCTGATCAAGGAGGCCCGGACCGAGGAGGAGGACGAGGAGTTCGAGGAGAACCGCCTGCTCAAGTCGATCGAGCGGCGCTTCCCGTCCACCGACAGGTACCACGGCACCAAGCTGTTCGTCCGGGAGAACGGCCGCCGGCTGATGACGCCGATGCTGATCGTCATGCTGGCGATCGGCACCACCGACGTGCTGTTCGCGCTGGACTCGATCCCCGCGATCTTCGGCCTGACCCAGGACCCGTACGTCGTCTTCACCGCCAACGCCTTCGCCCTGATGGGTCTGCGCCAGCTGTACTTCCTGATCGGCGGGCTGCTGAAGAAGCTGGTCCACCTCTCGTACGGCCTGTCGGTGATCCTCGGCTTCATCGGGGTGAAGCTGGTGCTGCACGCGCTGCACGAGCAGGGGGTGCACGTGCCGGAGATCGGCATCCCGTTCTCGCTGGGCTTCATCGTGGTGGTGCTCGCCGTCACCACCGTGACCAGTCTGACGGCCGCGCGGAAGCAGGAGCGGGAGGCGGTCGCGCAGGCGGAGAAGGTCGACGCCTGATCCCCCGGCCGGTTCGTCGAACGGCGGTGGCCCCCGCGACCGGAGACGGTCGCGGGGGCCACCGCGCGTTCCGGGCTACCAGCCGCGCTCGCGCCACTCCTGGAGGTGCGGGCGCTCGGCGCCGAGCGTGGTGTCGTTGCCGTGCCCGGGGTAGACCCAGGCCTCGTCCGGCAGGACGTCGAAGATCTTCTCGTTGACGTCCTTGTACAGGCTCTCGAAGGCCGCCGCGTCGCCCCAGGTGTTGCCCACCCCGCCGGGGAATCCGTAGGGTTCTCACTCGTGAACACTCTGACCCTGGCGATCCGCACCATCGCCTTCCTGTACGCGCGGATCTCCCTTGACCCGCGGGACCGCAGGCGAGGCGTCAACCGGCAGATGAGCGACCTACGGACGTTCACCCAGGAGAACGCCTGGGAGGTCGGCGGGGAGTACATCGAGAACGACGTCTCCGCTCATACGGGTGAAGAGCGCCCCGAGTACGACCGGCTGATGGCGGACGCCATCGAGGCCGCGCGCCAGCCTGGCGTCCGGGTCATCATCGTCGGCTACCACCCGTCCCGCGTCTGGCGGCGCCCTGTCGAGCGGGCCCAGGCGATCGAGGACCTGCGGCAGGCCAAGTGCTGGGTAGCGTTCGAGTCCGGCGGCCTGTTCAACATGACGAAGGCGTCCGACCGGTCGCAGCTGCGGAGCCTTGGCGAGTCCGACACGGCGGAGTCCGAGGTGAAGTCTGAGCGGGTGGCCCGGGCCGCCCTGGAGCGCGCCCAGGAGGGCCGCGCGAACGGCCCGGTGTCGTACGGGTGGCGCCGCCAGTACGAGTACGACGACCGCGGCCAGGTCTGCGGCTTCCACGACGTCGAGGACCGCGAACAGGCCGCCATCGTCCGCGAGGTCGTCACCCGCCTGCTGTCCGGGGCCAGCCTCCTCGGGATCACAGCTGACCTGAACGCGCGCGGGGTGCCGGCGCCCGGTGCCGGGATGCAGCTCAAGCGGCGCGCCGTGGGCCAGAACGCGGACGGCTCGCTGTGGAACAAAACCTCCGTCAAGAAGCTCGCGCTGCGGCCGGCGAACGTCGGTATCCGTGTGCACCAGGGCGTCGAGTACAAGGCGGAGTGGCCGGCGCTCATCACGGACGAGCAGTACGCGCAGTTGAAGAACCTGTTCGCGGAGCGGACCGTGGTGCGGGAGCTGCCGGGCGCGCGGAAGCACCTGCTGACGTGGGGCGAGGTCGCCACGTGCGGGCCGTGCGGGTCGGTGTTCCGGGTCGCTTCACGAGGCAACTCCAAGCACGGGACGAAGAAGCCGACTTACGTCTGTGACGCGAACGGCTGTGTCGGCCGGAATGAGGAAGCCCTCGACAGGTACGTCGGCAAGGTGGTGGTGAAGCTGCTGTCGAAGCCGGAGGCGGCCGACGTCTTCCGTGGTGACGACTCGGCCGCGCTGGCCGCCTTGGAGCGGGCGGAAGGGCTGAAAGCGCGCCAGGAAGCGGCGGCTGAGGACTACGCCAACGGGGACATCACCCGGGAGCAACTGCGGCGCATCACGGCGAATCTGGCGCAGCAGATCACCGAGGCGCAGAACGAGGCGCGCAGGCTGCGGCCGGCCTTCGACCTCAACGCGTTCGACGGCCTCGTGGGGCCGGGGGCGGAAGCGGCCTGGAAGGCGCTCCTGGTGCCGCAGAAGCGGCGCGTGCTGGACGGCCTCGGGCTGCGGTTGAAGGTGCACCCGGTGGCGCGGCGCGGCCCGGGATTCGACGAGTCCACCATCGCGCTCGGGTGGAGGCAGGCGGCCGAGTAAGGGTCTGGGCGGGCGTAGGTGCGGAGTGGCCCTCGGGGTGTCCTGGAGGCCACTCCGTCATTCCGGTGGGAAGCGAGGAGTTGGGCGGCTGCGCTCAGTCGTCGTGGTTGCCGTGCTCGTCGAACTCGACCGGCTCACCGGAGCCGACTTCGTACAGGCGGCCGTCCTTGTCACGCCGGTAGTACCCGTGGCCTCCGGAGTCCTCGAAGTGGAGGGCCCGGCTGGCCGGTGACCGGTCGTAGCGCCGGATGCCGAGGGGGCGGGCGTAGCGCTGGAAGTCGGCGCTCGCGGTCCCGTCGTCACCTTCGGGGACGGTGAGGGGACGGCGCCCCTCGGCCCAGGCCCACACGAACGTCGCGTCGACCGTGCCCGCGCCAGTCAGGCTGATGCTCCCTGTTCCCGTATGGGGGAGTAGCAGGGCGTTGGGGTTGACGCCCAACGCCGCGGCAAGGGCGGTGAGGTCATCGACGTCGATGCGCCGGACGTTCGTCGGCGGCTCGGCGCCGGGCTCGGGGGTGCGCCCGTTCTCGATCTTGTTGATGGCGTCGGCGCTGAGGTTGTGGCCGCGCCGCTTGAGGTCGGCCGAGAGTGCGCGGAGGCTCAGCCCCCGCGCCTCGCGTAGCCGGCGGATGTTGTCCGCGACGGCCCGGGAAGTGGGGCCGAGGTCCATGGGTCCTGTCGCCATAACCGCGACACTATCTGTCGAGATTTCCGAGACGCGCGCCTCTGTTCTTGCGACGGACGAAGATCGGCGGTAGCGTCTCCGATGTTCCGACAGTTACCGACCTTACGCCGGTTGCTGTCTTGATTACGTCGACAGGAACCTCGGAAATGACGCAGCTTCCCACGCCCGACGAACTCCGGGCCGGCGACTGGATGACGCCGCGCCAGGTGGCGGAGGCCACGCACTACGCCCCGCAGACGCTCGCCAACAATCGGTCGCTCGGCATCGGCCTGCCCTACATCAAGCTCCCGACCGGCCGGATCTGGTACCGGCGCGCGGACGTCGAGGCCCTGATCGGCCGGATGGTCGCCGCGTGAACGTCGACCCGCACGGCTGGTGCACGCCCGCCCCCGGACAGGGCGTCGACGCCTTCCTCGACGAGTTCGTCGCCTCCCGGGCCCCGCTCACCGGGGCGGAGATCACCGGGCTGCGAGCCATCTTCCGGCCGGCCCTGGCCGAGGTCGCGCAGCGCGCGGCCTGCGGGGCGGACGCCGATGCTGCCTGACCGCCTCCAGACATGCGAAAGGCCCGGCTCCCTCTCACAGTCGCCGGGCCTCTCTCAGCACTCCGCAGGGAGCACCGTTCGTGCGTAACACCGTAGCGGGCCCCCCGGCCCGCGCCAACTACCGGGCTGGTTTTGGGCCGCCGGGACGCCACGCCCGGCCTCGTGCCGCCAGCACGCCGGGCGTTCTCTACCCGGAGGCCATGGTGCCCTACCCGCCCGCCCGCCGCGCCGCAGCCGGCCTTGTCCACGCCGGGGGTGCCCGGTGAGCGTCTTCTACCCCCGCGTCACCCGTCGCGGCGCGGCCCTGGACTGGGTGAAGTTCGACGCCGAGCTCGCCCGCGACGGCAGCGTGGACACCGTCGACAAGGCCCTGTACGCCGCCATCGGGTCATTCGTCGACGCGGACACCCGGGAGTCGCCGGAGACGGTCGAGCTCGACCCGAACAACATCCCGCCGTGGGTGCCGACCCGTAAGCGCCTGGCCGAGTGCATCGGCAAGTCCGTGGACACCGTCGACCGGTCCACGAAGCGCCTGGAGGTGCGCGGGCTGCTCCGGGTCCACCGGCAGCCCGACCCGAACAACCCGCGCCGGATGCTCCCCAGTGAGTACGAGCTGCTGGACCACCACATCTGGGACGAGCGCGCGGCGCAGCGCGCGGCGGACCGGGCCGCCAGGAGGACCGGCGGGAGCCAGGACGGCAGCTCAGAGGGTGGCCGCACCGGTGCGGCCACCCCTGGCCGCATGGATGCGGCTACCCCTGGCCGCACCGGTGCGGCGGTAAAGGATCTAGGAGAAGTAGTTGAAGAAGAGGGGGAAGAAGAAGCGCCTTCGGCGCGCAGTGCCGGTGACGTCCGTAGGACTGGTGCAGGTAGTAGCGCGCGCACGGGCGCGAACAGCGGCTCCGCCGCGGCGGACAAGACCGGAGCGCTGACGGGGGAGAGCAACACGGCGGGCGTGCCAGGCCAACGGGCGGCCGACAAGCCGAAGCTGACGCGGGAGGAGGCCGCGGCCGTCCGCGCGGTTGAGGCACTGCTCCCCGCGGCTCTGGTGGCCAAGCTGCCGCACGGGCACATTCCGACGGTGAACCGGACGTCGGTCCTCGACGCCCTGGAGTCCCGGAGCTTGGAGCAGTTGGCGGCGCGGATCACCCGGCGCTGGGAGCTCGGCGGCCTGGAGCGCGACCACCTCGACGGCCTCCTCCGGTCCCCGGTCGGCGCCGCCCTGGCGCTGATCGCCCCCACCCCGTACTGCCCCGACCTCGGCTGCGAGGACGGCGCGCTGATCGGCAAGGGCGGCGCCCGGACGAACGAGGACTGCCTCCTCTGCCTCCAGCGCAAGGCTGACCGCCGCCGCGACCGCCTCGCCGGCCGCCCCGTCCCCACCGGGAAGCCCGGGAAGGGCGGCACCCCGGCCCCGGAGTGCCTGGACTGCCAGCGCCCGTTCTACGGCCGCGTCCCGGAGGACCAGGTGTGCGGTGCCTGCAAGGCGGAGGCCGCCGACTCGTGCGCCGCCCTCACCGCCCAGTGGGCGGCCGAGGAGGAGCCGCCGGAGGAGGAGCCCGTCCCCGAGGAGGACCAGGTCGAGGAGGAGGCGGTGGAGGCCGCCGGGGCGCAGCGCCCCGAGGTCGACGAGGAGACCGCCCGCCTCCACGCCCAGATCCTCGCCGAGAACCCGTGGATGGCCCGGTACCAGCAGCAGCCAGCCACCGCCCCGTTCTAGGGCCACCAGGTCGTCCGGGCGCCGCCATAGCACCCGGACGACCCGCGGGGCCCGTTGAGGCCGCCCCGCCTTCGGGCGGCCAACAGCAGCCACCTGCCGACCCCGGCAGGTCAGAACACACCCAAGGAGCCGACACCATGACCAAGCCCCCCACCGACTACGGACCGCGCCAGCTCGGCGACCGGCTCGACCTGCCCGAGTGGCAGCTGCTCCGCGCGCTGCGCCTGGAGCTGATCCCCGCCGTCGACGCCGGAGGCCGCTGGCCGGCCGCCGTCGTCAACGACGCCGTCGAGCGCCTGGACGCGATCCGCGCGGCAGTCGGCACCCTCCCCGACATCGGCGCGACCCGCGCCGAGGAACACCTCGCCGCCCGGTTCCGCCTCGACGTCGCGCCCGGCACCGCGGCCGAGCTGTCCCGGCGCGGACACCTCCCGCTCCGAGGGCACTACAAGGGCTACCCGCTGTACTGCGGGCTTGCCCTGGAGGGCCCCGGCCTCGACCGCCGCAAGGTTCAGCGGGCCTCGGCCGCCGGCCACCTCCACATGCGCGACCGTGCCGCCGAAATCCTCGAGGTCCGCGCCGCCGACTTCGACCACCTGGTGCGCGCCGGCCTGCTCGCCCCGACCGAGACGGTCCGCTCCAGCTACCACCGGCGCACCCTCGTCCCGCTCTACCGCCGCGGCGACCTCGACAGCCTGCTGCGGTCGTCCCGGATCGACTGGGACGCGGTCCGGGCGACGCCGCCGGGACGGCCGTCCCCGCTCGCCCAACTCCCCACCCGCGCCGCCAACACCTCCGCATGACCAGCCCCGACCACATCACCGAGGAGCCCGAGATGACCGACCGCTACGCCGAGTGGACCGCCCTGGAGGTCCGCCGCCCCGACGACGTCCCCGCCTCGACGCCGCTGTCCTGGCTGACCGAGAAGCACGGCGTGCACGCCGAGAGGATGGCGAACCGGGCGCTCCCCGCCGACTTCCCCTATGAGGTCGAGCGCGGCGACGCCGGCGACGCCCTGGCCGTGCTGGCGCTGGGTGAGGCCACCGCCCGAGCCGCCGTCCAGTTCCGGGCGCTCAAGATCCGCGACGCGCTGACCGCCGGGGCGTCCTGGACCGAGGTCGCCGCCGCCCTGGACGTCGAGCCCGCCGAGGCCCGTGCCCTGCTGCGCACCTGGGCGGACGGGCAGCGGGACCTGTGGGTCCGCTTCGAGGCCGAGGGGTGCCGGCCTTTCGGGCTCGACGCCGAGGAGTACGCCGCGGTGCTCGCCCTGTGCGCCACCGAGGAGGCCGCGCCGGTTGCCCCGAAGGACGACCCGTCGCTACCGCCGCAGCTCCGGGAAGCGCTGGCCATCATGGGCAAGCGCGGGCCGGTGGTGGAACTGACCGCCGTTCCCGGCGCCGTGGCGGCCGGGGCCGCGCAGGAGTGGACCGTGCAGCCGGAGACGCGGGAGTACGTGGCCGAGCTGTACGGACGGGACTCGCACGACGGACACACGGGCTGGGAGTGCGACGGGGGCGCGCCGCTGATCGCGGAGGCGATGACCCCCGGGCCCGGGAAGCTGGGCACCCTGCACGCGGTGATCTACGTCTGCCCGTGGCACTGGAACGAGGCGAAGGAGCGGATCACCCTCGGCGGATACGAAGCGGTGCTGACGGAGGCGCCGGAGGCGCACCGGCGGTCCCCGTGGCCGTGCGGGCACATCACCTCGTACCGGTCCGGGGCCCTGGCTGTTCTGACGGAGGCCGCCTCGAAGGGCTGACGGGCTGCCAGCAGGGCGTAGAGGCAAGGGAGGGCCCGCACGGCCGGGGAAGGTCGTGCGGGCCCTCTGCTGCGCCCTGGCGGGTGCTGGCGGTAGCGTGCGGCACGCTGGTCCTGCTCATGGGTCCATAGAGCCTGACGGCCCGACCGGGGAATCGGTCGGGCCGTCTGCGTGTGCGGGCTCAAGGAAGCTGGCCCCAGCTCAAGGCCCGGCGGGCCCCGGGGTGATCACCCCGGCCTGGGCCTGAGCCGCGCGCTCGGCCGCCCGGGTCTGGTAGGCGGCGGCGAGCGGGTTGTCCTGCTCGCCCTGCGCGGGCTCGACGTAGTGCTCCTGGACGGTCGTGCTGCCGGCCTTCCACCGGCCCTGGCCGGTCGGGTCCTCCCCGGCGTCGGCCATGAACTGGGCCGGGCCGCGGCGCAGGCCGTGAGCGGTCAGGTCGGCGAGCACCAGGCGGTGCGGGTCGGTCGGGGTGAGGAGGGCGAGCGCGGCGGCGGCGTGCCGCTTCACGATCTCACCGACCGAGTCCGGGCTGATCCGGCCCCGGACGCCGGCGGCGGGCATCGTCCCGTACCGGGTGATCCGCCGGAACAACGGCCCGGTGGTGTGGCCGTGACGGCGTAGCTCCTCCAGCCAGGCAGAGACCCGGGCGACCGGGCACACCGCCGGGTCGTCGGGGACGGCCGGGACGAACGTGCTCTTGCCCTTGCCCTCCTGGTCCGTCTTGGAGCGGCCGACGCGCACCCGCACCCCAGTGGGCTTCACCTGGATGTGCGAGATCAGCAGCCCGGACAGCTCGGAGCGGCGGGAGAGCATCCCCCAGCCGAGGGTGAGCAGCGCGGCGTCCCGAAGGCCGGCGGTGCGCCGGTAGCCGGTCTCCGCGTCGCAGGAGGCCACCAGGAGCGCCAGCACCTCGGGGGAGACACCCGGCGCCTTCTTCGGCTCGACGCCCTCCTCCTGGCGGCGGCGGGCGTGCCCGCGCAGCGCCTCGGAGGCCGCCTTGATGCCGGGCTGCTGGCCGTCCTGGTGGTTGGTGCGGATCGCCGACATGTGGACCCGGATCGAGGCCGGCGCCATGTCCCGGCCGATCAGCACGCCCACGTACTCGGTGAACGTCGCGGTGGTGCACGGCCACGGCACCCGCCCCTCTGCCCGGCACCAGGTCTCGAACTGCTGGCGGGCGGACCGGTAGGCGCGGGAGGTGTTCGCCGGGGCGGCGGAGTCGATCAGGTCGGCCGTCGACTGGCTGATCCGGAAGTCCGCTTCCGTGTAGACCGGGGCGTCGGCGGTCGTCGGGACGGCCTGCCCGGGGCGCAGCATCGTGTGCCGGTCGACCAGCGGGCGGGCGTCGGGGTCGGGGGAGCGGTGGCCGGTGCGGGCCGGGAGGAGCGCCGGGTCGAAGAACGGTTCCGGGTGGCGGCCGGGGTCGGCGGGCTCGGGGAACAGCGCGTCGTCGGCGTCGACGAGCTCGGCGTCGACCGGGCCCTCCTCGACGTCCTCCGGCTCCGCCGCGACGGGCAGCAGCTCGGCGACGACCGGCGCGGCGGAGGCCGGCATCTCCTCGGCGCGCAGCGGCTCGACGACGACCAGGTCCTCCTCCACCTCCAGGCCCCGGCGGCGGGCCGCCCGGTTCTTCGCCTCCTGGAGGGTGCCGCGCAGCCGTACGGCGTGCTGGCCCTCGACGGCGCGCAGCCTCTCCCGCGCTGCGCTGTCGGTGATGGCCGGGCCGTCGTGGACGAGGCCGCACCCGTCGCATCCGGCGGTGGCGGCCGAGGGCGGGCACGGGCTGACGTGGGCGCAGCGGGAGCACGTGATGGTGCTGGTGGCCGGGACGACGTCCGCGCCAGTCACGGTGTGCAGGTGTCCGCAAGGCTCGCACCGGACGTAAGCGTCCCCGCCGGTCCAGGCGTCGTCATCGACGCTGACGGCCGGATAGTCGGCGGACGAGGGGCGGGCGGTCAGCCGACAGGACGGGCAGCCGAAGTACAGCAGCATCGGCCGGGGGAGTCCGGTGCCCTCCGGCACCGCGGGCAGATCGGCGCCGGCGACCTCGACGGCGGTGGAGTCGAGCACGGGTGACGCTCCCTCAAGCTAGGTGGCGATAACAGGAATTATACGGACCTAGACGGGAGCGGAAGGGGACATCCGGTCACATGAGGGGGCGCACGGGAGCACGCCGAGCACGGAGGACGGCGGATGGGCTATGGTCCCCCGCCGCTCCCGTATGTCCCGGTGTGTCACCTAATGGCGCCGGGCGGGCCGACCAGCAGGAGACCGCATGCCCGATGACGCCCCGGAGTGGCTGACCCGCGCTCAGTTCGCCGCGCTCCTCCAGGTCCACCCGAAGACGGTGTCCCGGTGGATCGCCTCGGACCCGACCATGCGCATTCAGCGCCTCGGCCCGGCCGGACACCGCGTCCGCATCCACCGATCCGAACTCGACCGAGGCCGGCCGCGTGCCGACGCTGCCGCATCATGACCCCCGAGCGGGCTGCCGCCCCGCCGTCCTCCGGTGCGGTCGTCGACCTGTGGCGCGCCCTCACCGCCGGCCACTGGCGCCGGGACATGCCGCCCGCTCTACGCCTCGGCCGGGCCCGGTTGGCGCTGCACGCCCTCGCGGACCTCGCCGACGCCTCCGGCTGGATACCGGCCGAGGACGACGTCGGCGACGACCTGGCCGTCCGCGTCGCCCGCCGCTGTGCCCTACGACCGGAGGCCGCCGCCCGGCTCCTCGCCGCGTTCACCGCGGCCGGCGTGCTGGTCCACCGCGGCGGCGGCATCGCGCTGACGACCGCCGTCGCACCGGACTGGACAGCCGCGCTGGCCGCCCTCGACACCGTCCCGGTACCCCGCTCCGCTCCCTAGGAGGCACCCGTGCACCCGTACCTCGCCGAGGCCCGCGCCTACGCCGCCCGGCACCCGGAGGACACCAGCCACGCACTGCTCCTCGCCCGGCTCGACCCCGCGTGGAAGCCGCCCGCAGTCACCGCGGCCGCCGCTCCGCCGGTGAACCGGCCGCCGCTCGACCTGCGCGCGGCACGGGAGGCGATGCGGGCGCAGCAGGCCGCGACTGCCCGCCGCCCGGCAGCCGCCTCCGCCGCGCCTCACCGGCCGGCGCCCGCTGCGCCCCCGGCCAAGTCCCGGACGGTCGCCCCGCCCCGGGCCGCAGCAGCGGTCACCTTGGCCCGGGTGCCGATGCCGGAGCCGGGGCCGTGTGCGCTGCGCTTCGTCGCCTCGGCGGCGGAGGGCGGCGGCTGGCGCTGGGTCGACACCGGAAGCCAGACGAAGTGGTCCCGGCTGGCCGCGGGCCTGGTGTCCGCCGGTCCGCTCCAGTGCCTCCGGCTGCGCCGCGGCCGGGTCCTGCGCCCCCAGCACGCCGGGGAGACCCACATCCGGCGCGACCCCGGCGGCGCCCTCTGGGCGGACGTCGTGATCGCCGATGACCTGCGAGACGGCGCTGACCGCGTGATCCGGCACGAGCTCGGCCACGTCGCGGACGAGGTGGCCCGCCTGGCCGCGCACCCCACCGTGGACGCCTGGCGGGCCGAGTTCTCCCGGCCTGGCCGCACGGCCGCCGCCGAGCGCTTCGCCCGGCTCGCGGAGGACCTGATCGAGCCGGAGACCACCGCCGCCGCGCTGCTCGCCAGGGCCCGCGAGGAGCAGCGGAGGGAACGCCGTGGATGAGCGGATCACCGTCGTCTACCTCGGCCGGGCCATCCGGACGCACGCCGTGCAGGTGGCCGAGGAGGCCCGGGCCTCCGGGGGCTGCGGCCACGTCGGCGCGGTGTACGCCTCCGCCGCCGCCCCGGACTCCGGGGCCTGGTGCGTCGGCTGCGGTCACCGCCCGCTGGCCGACCTCCTCCTGACGCCCTGGTGCCTTCTGCCCGGGTGCGACGACATGGCCCGTCCCGGCATCACCCAGGCCCGCGCAGACGGCCTGGAGGTCCTGGTCCGCGCCTGCACAAGCTGCCTGACCCGCAATGAGTGACCACCACCGAGAGGAACCCCGATGACGTCCACCACCCCCGCCGCACCCGCCCTGACCCCGCTCCAGCGCTACCAGGCGATGAGCACCGGCGACCTCCTGGCCGAGCTGATCGACACGGCCCGTACCGCGCTGACCAGCGGCCAGTACTCCGACGTGATCGCCCCCGCCGCGACCGTCCTCCAGCACCGCGCCGGCCGAACCACCTCCATCGGCGGCCGGGACACGCGCGACGCCGCGGAGGTCCTGGCCGAGCAGGTGGACGGCGCCGGGGGCTACCTGTCCATCTCGACCGACACCGTCCGGCGGGCCCTCGGCACCCGCCGACTCTCCGCCCTCCACCGCCGCAACGTCGACCCCGAGGGCGACCACCGAGTCCCGACCCACGAGGAATCCCTGACGGACGTCGGGCTCCGGGTCTACCCGGGCCCCGCTCTGCCCGCCGGCATGCTCCGCGTCGTGCTGTACCTCGACGGACAGTCCGTCGGTGCGCTGCTCTCCGCGCTGACCGCCGGGGAGGACGTCGAGGACCTGGCCGCCGAGCTGCTGGCCACCACCCGCCGCTGACTGAGCCCGCCCCGCTGCGCCCCGCCGGCCTTCCCGACCACGGGGCGCAGCACCGCCCGCCGTCCAGGAGTGCACCGTGAACACCGCCCCCGACCACCCGCCGCGCCCCCGTACCGTCCTAGACCGGGTCGCCGCAGACCCCGCGCTGACTGAAGCCGCGGACCGGATGCGCGTCCTCGCGCAGCTCGGCGCCGCCGGGATCGGCTACCGCGTGATGGCGCGCAGCCTCGGCACGACCCCGGAGGCCGCGCACACCATGGCCCGGGCCGGCGCGCACCTCCTCCTCGCCGAGGGGACCGCACCCGAGCACCTGCGCTCCGCGCTCCAGGACATGCCGCCGCTGGAGCCGCCGCGCCGCCGTACGGCCCCTAGGACGCCCGTAGACGGCCCCGCCGGGCCCGTCCCGTCCGTCGACCTCACGGACGGCCGCTGATGCCCTCCGTGCCGGTCTCCCTGCGCGTCGCCCCTGCCGTCCATGCCCGCCTCGTAGAACTCGCCGAGGGGCGCGGCCGGTCCGTCGCCGGGACGGCCTCTGAGCTGCTGTCCGCCGCCGTCCTGGACGAGGAGGACCGGGCCCCGTTGTCGGACGGCGCTCTCGTCGCCTCCGTGCGGGAGCTGCTGGCTGACGTCACCGACCCGGCGGCCGTCTTCTGCCGGGAGGCCGCCCTGGTCCTCGCCCGCTCCGTCGAGCGCCGGGACCGCGGCTACGTCGCTGCCTGCCACGAGCTACGGGAGACCGTCGCCCAGGCGCAGCGGGCGCAGCGCGAGGCCGACAACCCGAAGCGTTCCCGCAGGAACAGCCTGGACGCCCTCCTCGCCGGCCTCGAAGAGGACTACGGCCTCTGACCTCCGTACGCCCCGCCCAGTCACCAGCACCCCCGCCGGAGAGCACCACCATGCCCACCCGCCGTGACCGCGCCCGCCTGCTGCGCGACGTCACCCAGGCCGCGCACCTCCTCGCCCTCCTCCACCCCACCCGGGTACCGGCACCGCCACCCCGCCCGATCCCTGACCCGGACGGCGACCTCCTCACCGCCGCCGTCCTCACACAGGCCACCCACCTCGCCATCCAGCCTGACGAAAGGCGACGAAACGCTGACGGATAGCAACACATTGCGCGCCGGAGGAGTAAGTGCCGAGACACATCAGCCCAGGTCAGGAGGCCCGCCCGCCGGTACAGATCGGCGGCCGGACGCTGGAACGCTGAAACGCAAAAAGGCCCCCGTGGGCCGCTCCCCAGCGAACGGGGAGCGGCCCACGGGGGCCTAGTGGGTGGTGCTGCTGGTCAGCCGGCCTTTCGGACGCGGGCGGCCTCGACGGTGCCGCCCGGCTCCTGGGCGAGGGCGGCGGCCTCGACTCCTGCGAGCAGCTGCTCGCCGGTCTCCTCGATCGGGCCGACGCCGTCGCCGCGGTAGACGACCAGTTCGCCGGTGGCGGTGCGGATCTCGACCTCGGCCTCGTAGCGGGCGGTGTCCACGGTGGTGTTCCTCCTGGGTGGTGCGGTAGTCGAAGGCCATGACAGTCGGTGAAATCCCGGGAGGCCATGACAGTCCGGGACACGACAAGCGGTTCGGTCAGCCGGTGATCTGGTTCCGCGCGAACATCCCGCGCACGTTGGAGGTGACGTCGGTCCGCTGGGTCACCGTGCCCTGGTAGACGTTCGTGGTGGACGTCGACGGCGGGGCGGCGGCCCGGGCCTTCGCCCAGGCGGCCCCGGCGGCGATGACGACCAGGGCGAGGCCGGCGAACGGCGCGGCGATGGCGAGGACGCCGGTCAGGGTCACCGCGGACAGGCCGTCGAGGACCAGCCAGGCGGCGGCGCCGAGGCCGGTCGCGCCCAGGCCGACGCCGAGGGAGGCGACGGCGATCCCGGTAGCCCACTGCGGGACGGCCCGGGTGTCGGGGAGGGCGGCCGGGGCGGTGTCGCCGACCGCGGGCACCGGGGAGTCGTCGCGGTAGGCGGTGGGGAGCAGCGGCGCGGCCTCCTCCTGGCGGTACGCCTCGGCGATGAGCCGGGCGGCCTCGACGGCGGCCTCGGCCTCGGTGAGCGGGCGGCGGGCGGCGGAGTCGTTCACGGGAGCCTCCAGGGCAAGAGAAGGGCCCGGAGCGGTGTGCTCCGGGCCCGGGGTGATGTGGTCGGGTTGCGCTGCCGGTCAGTCGTCCGGCGTCAGGTTGATGGCGCCGCAGTTCCAGCAGCTCCATTCGCCGGGCAGCTCGTACCAGACCGTGAGGAAGCCCTTCGGCTCCCCGTACACACAGTTGGTCTCCCAGCAGCGCCAGCAGTCGTACTCGTAGTCCATGCGGTCCTCCTGGCACCCCAGCATGGCGGGTGACGGGGCGTCAGGGGGACCGGAATTGATCAGCGGGTCAGGAGCCGTCACCGAGGGCGTACAGGCCCCGGTCGGGGCGGTGCGCTTCACCGGCGTCGACCAGGCCGCCGAGTTCCGTCTTCACGGAGCCGAGGCGGACCTCCTTCCCGCCATCGGCGTTGACGGCCGCGTGGACGTCGCTGGCGGTCATCGGCTCGTCGGCCTCCTCCAGGACGGCGAGGACGCGGTCGGCGAGCCGGGCGGAACCGCGGCCGGCCCCGGCTGCGCCTCCTCCACCGCCCCCGCCGCGGATCGCCTTGACCGGCTGCGCCTTCTCGGCCTGCTCCAGGAGGAAGGCGGCGATCAGGGCGTCCATGCCGGGGGTGCCGCGCATCGCGTAGGCGATGCCGGCCGCGTCGTGGGAGGCGGCCTCCAGGCGCTCCGGCTCCGCGTCGCCGTACAGGGCCAGGATCTCCGGGTCCAGGCCCGGGGTCGGCGCGATCGAGCCCACCCGGAAGTGCCGCATCAGGCTGGTCGGGTGGGGGCCGGAGAGCAGGTAGCCCATGCCCTGGGTGCCGGGCGCGTCCTCGTCGTCGTCGACCAGGTCGAACTGGGACCGGAGGACCTGGGCGCGGAACTGCTTCGGGATCGGCATCAGCTGTGCCCCGGCCGGGAGGAGGCCGTCCGAGACGAGCTGACGCATCATCGCGGACGACCAGCGGAGCAGCGTCACCTCGCCCTCCTTGAGCATCGCGCGGAGGGTGTCGGAGCCGCCCAGCTCCTCCAGGTGCGACGCCTGGGCGTCCAGCTCCTCGCCGACGCCCACTGAGCGGCCGGTGCGGCCGAGCTCCTTCACGAGCTGGGTGGCCTCCGCCCGGTACGGGGCGCCCTTCTCCAGCAACCTGTTCGCCTCGTCGATCCGGACGACGATCAGCGGGTCCGGGTCGAACCAGCGGAAGGCGTTGCGGCCGAGAAGCCGGTACCGGCGCTGCCGGGCCTCGGCGACCGCGACGGCCGCGCGGAGCATCAGGATCGCCTCCTCCTGGCTAGTGGCGTGCCAGTCGACCTGTCCGGCGGCCTCCGGGGCGGACTGGCCGCCCTTGAGGTCGGCGAACCAGGAGACGACCCGGTTCCGCTTCTCGGCGGCCAGGAGGTACTGGACCGTGCGGGACTTCCCGGCGCCGGTCGTGCCGAACACCAGCGAGCGCTGGGCGCTGCCGGTGTCGGGGTCGAACAGGCGGCGCTTCGCCGGGCGGCCGTTGTGGTACCGGCCCACGGTGATGTAGCCGCGGCGGTCCATCAGCATGTCGTCCAGGCTGGGCGGCGGCATGTCCGCGAGCGGGTTCGACGGGTACAGGGTGATCAGCCCGTGCCGGCCGGAGGTCTCGACGGCGATCAGCGACGGGTCGTCCAGCTCCAGCGCGGAGACCAGGGCGTCGAGGTCGTACCGCAGGATCTTGCCGGGCGGGACCTCGACGCTGATCTCGATGATCTCGGCGCGGGCCGGGGCGGCCGGGCGCCGGACGGCGGGCAGGGTGCTCACGGGCGGAGCTCCTTCGGTTCGGTGCTGACGGGCTGGCGGCGGATGCCGGTGATGACGGAGCCGGGCATCGCGTGCGGCGCGATCTGCTGCGCCCAGTAGGCGCCGGGGTCGGTCTCGATGACCTGGCCGACCGTCAGCCGGCGGACGGAGGCGCCGCGGCCGGGCAGGGGCCCGACCGCGATCAGCTCCTCCGGGACGTCCATCAGCGCGGACAGGTGCCGGATCGAGATGTCCGGGACCGGGGTGCCCGGGGTGACGGAGCGGATGACCGCGCGCATCGCCCGGGGGCCGGTGCGCTCGACGTCCTCCAGGACCGTGCCAGGGGCGGTGCCGCCCTCGACGGCGGCGTGCTCGGCCCACCAGCGGGCGGCCGGGTCGTCCGGCAGCGCCAGGTCGACGCCGAGGCCGGGGGCCTCCTCCTCGACCGGGGCCGGCGGGGCCGGGGGGCAGAGCATCCGGCGGGCGGCGCGGGCGGGGCGCAGCAGCCACGTCCCGGCGGACCAGACGGCGACCGCGACGGCCTCGCCCCAGTGGACGCCGGAGACCAGGCGCTCGACGACCAGGACGACGGTCAGGGTCGCGCCGGGCACCGCGTAGAGGATGCCGGCGGTCTGGCCCTGGTGGCCCTCGGCCCTGCCGGTCGGCAGGACCAGGAGGCCGAGGCCGGTCGCGGCGGCGGTGCCGAGGACGGCCGGGCCGGTGTAGTCGCCGGTCCACAGGCCCGCGGTCGCGGCGGCGGTCCCGGCGAGGGTGGCGAGGCGGCCGGTGTGGCTGCGGGCGGTGTCCAGGCGGCGTCGGGCGTCGGTGAGGTGCTGGAGGAACTGGGCGGGTGAGAGCATCGCGGGGTCTCCCTTCCCGGGGCCGTCGGTGCGGCGCCGGGGTCGACGAGCCGGGGGGACGACGGAGGGCGGCGGCCATCGTGAGTGGCCGCCGCCCTCCGCGCTGTCGGGGTGTCAGCGGTTGCTGTAGAACTCGGCCTCGGCCATCTCGACGGGCATGGCGTTGGCGGCCTCGGCGACGGTGCCGTAGTCGGCCTGGTGCTCGGCGGCGGTCTGGTCGAAGAGGACGGCCAGGTCCTCGACGGCGGAGGCCATGGCCTCGGCGTCGGCGAGGACGGACCGCATGACGGCGGCGGCCTGGTGGTGCTCGCCGACCGTGTCCGGGTCGACGGTCAGGCCGGCCATCTGGTCGGCGAGCCGGTCGACGCTGGTGGAGCAGTCCTCGATGTACCGGTACGTGTCGCGGACCCGCTCCGAGAGGCCGCGCAGCGACCAGGCGGCGGCGCCGAGGCCGGCCAGGACGATGCCGTACCGGACGCCCTCGACGATGGCCTCGCCGGTGCGGGCGATGATGCCGCCGTGCGGCTCGATCTCGCTCAAGATCGTCTCTCCTACTCGTTGTGGTAGTCGCGCTCGGCGGGGCGGGTGTGCCCGGCGTCGCGTACGGCGTCGGCCAGCGGGCGGTGCCGCTGCTCGGCGTTGCTGCCCGCGACGGAGATCGCCTCCGAGGCGCGGGGAAGGCCGGCGGAGATGGCCTCGGCGCGGGCCTTGACCTCGCCGGTGCGCTCCATCAGGCGCAGGACCATGCCCTCCAGGGAGCCGGGGACCTTGAGCTCCACGACCTTGGCGTGCAGGGCCTCCAGGCGGCTGATCAACTGGTCGCAGCCATCGGCGGCGGCCCGGGCGTCCTCGGCGCCCTCCATGATCTCCTCGGCCATGTCGGCGTCCGCGTCGGTGACGTCGAAGATGGTCAGCTCGGCGTCGGCGTACTGCGTGCTCGGCCGGGCCGCGGGGGCGGCGGGGGCCTTCGTGGTGGTGGCCGGTGCGGCCTGCCTGACGGCGGGTGCGCTCACGGGCTGGGGTCCTCTCTGCGGTGGTACGGCCGCCGGCGCCGGGGGCGGTGTCGGCGGGGGGGTGCTGGGCGGAACGACCGGCCCGGGCGTAGCAGGCGCGGCCGGGGCGGCGGGCGGTGCCGGAGGAGCGGCCGGGAGGGCCGCGACCGGGGAGGGGGTGGCGGGTAGGACCGTGACGGCCTGGACCGGCGCGGGCTGCGGCGGCTGCGTGGGCGCCGTGGGCATCCGGTGCAGCCACACCTGGTAGGGCGGCTGGGTGGCTCCCGGCGGCGGTCGCATCCCCGCGCCGAAGTTCGGCATCTTCGGCGGAGGCTGGGCGCCCGCCGTGCTGCTGTTGGCCGAGGTGCTGCCCCCCGCCGCGCCGGTCGGCGGAGGCGGAGGAGGCGGTGCGGCGGACCCGGGACCGGCCGGCCCCGTGGGGCCGCCGGGCTTGGCCTTCCCGGGCCCGGTGCCGCCCGGCTTGCCGGTGCCCGGCCCGGCCGCTTCCGTGCCCACGGTCGGCGGCGCGGTCGGCTTCGGCGGGGTCGCTGCGCCGGGCGCTGCTCCCGGCGGCGTGGTGGCCGCTCCGGCCGCCGGTGTGCTCGCTGCGCCCGGAGGGCCGGGCGTACTCGAGGACGGCCCGCCTGCGGGCTTCGGCGGCTTCGGAGGCTTCGGCGTGCTGCCCTTGCCGGTGCCCTTGGACGGGTCGCCAGCGGCCGTACCGCTGCCCGTGCCGCCCGTTCCCCCGCTGGACCCTCCGGCGGCCTTCTGCGCCCCGCCGGAGCCCTTCGCCGGGGCCTTCCCGCCGCCACCGTTGCCGGAGCCTCCTGACGGCCCGCCAGAGCCCTTGGAGCCGCCCGAACCTCCCGATCCCCCGCCGGACCCGGCCGGGGGCTTCTGCGCCCCGTCCTTGCCCTTCGCCGGGGCCTTCTGGTCGGTGCTGCCGGTGCCGGACTTGCCGGGCGGCTTCCCGCCGCCCTTCTGGTCGGTGCCGCCTGCGGGCTTCGACTTGTCGGCCGGCGGCTTGGTGCCGCCCTGCTGGCCACCGGCGCCGGGCTTGCCCGGGTCAGCGGCCTTCGGCTTGCCCGGGTCGACCGCCTTCGGCTTCGGCACCGGGGGCGTGGGCGCAGCCGGCTCCTTCTTGGGCTTGCCCTCGGACCGGAACGTCGCCGGGACCTTTGAGCCGCTGCCGGTGCCGCCGGTGGCTCCGGGCTTCCCGCCCCCTCCGGCCGGGCCGGTGCCGCCCGTCTTCGAGCCGCCGCCCTTGCTGGGCTCCGCCCCGCCGCCGGCCTTCGCCGCGGCCTTGTCGGCGGCCGTACGGGCCTGGTCGGCGGCGGCCTTGCGCTCCGCCGCTCCGGCCTTGGCGCCCTGGGCGGCGTGCCAGGTGCCCCGGGCGGCGGCGACGCCGATCGCGGCCATCACGGCCATGCCCATCATCGCCAGGTCCCGCAGGCCCGGCCGCTCGCCCGCGTCGCCCTCCGGCGCGGGCGGGACGAACGCCCCGGCCTCCTCCTCGGCCTGGTCCTCCTCGTCGTCGCCGCCGTCGATCGGCGGCGGGGGCGGGAGGGTCAGGGAGAACGGGACGGCGGGAATCCGGCCGAGGCCGGCCGGGAGGGTGGGCCAGCCGCCGACCGGCGGCCCGTCCTCCTCCGCCTCCTCGTCGCCGACCGGGTCGTCCGGCGGGTCGGCGGCGGCTCCGGCGGTCACCGGCGGGTCGACGTCCTCCTCGACGTCGAAGATCGGCGGGAGGTCGGTCGGGGCGTCCGTGGCGGCCCCGATCCGGGGCCGGAGAAAGATCACGTTGGGGTCGTCGTCCACTGCTGCTCCTTGACAGACGGTCACCGGCCGGGCAGCCTCGCGTGCGCCCGCGCCCGCATGTCGTGCGCCCGCGTTACGCGCATGCGCGAGGGGCGGCCCGGCCGGTGATGATGATGACGATGACGGCTACTCCGTGTAGCCGTCGCAGTAGTCCTTGAGGTAGGCGGAGAGGCGGGCCCAGGCGTTCGGGTCGCCGGCCTTCTCGCGCCTCTTGGCGATCGCCCGGGCGCTGTCCCACCAGGCGGCGGCGACGCCTCCCGGGCCCCTCGCCATCTGCTCGGCCCGGCGCTGCTCGGCGTGCGCCCGGCGGCGCTGCGCCGAGGTCACCCCGGCTTGCGGGTCGGTGCTGGGCTGCGTCATGCGGACCGCTCCTCACCGGTCCCGTGGACCAGGTCGAGGAAGGCGGCGCCGCTGGTGCTGCGCCCGGCGGCCGGCGCGGCGGCCGGGCGGGGGGCCGGGGCGGGCACCGGCCGGGGGCCGGGCGCAGCGGCGGCGATCGCCGCGGCCTCCTTGGCGCGCTTCTTCTCCAGGGCAGCGGCCTGCTTGGCGGCGGGCACCTCGTGCCGGTTGCGGCGGTAGCCGGCCTCCAAGGCGAACGTCAGCTCCCCGGCCTTCTCCAGGTGGCGCTGGATCTCGGCGAACGGGCTGACGGTCTGGCGGTGCCGCCACCACGCCTCGAAGCTGCTGTAGCCCTCCGGCGGGTTGGCCTTCCACATCGCCTCGGCGTCGCGGCGGACGCGGGCGACGAACTCGGCCTGCGCGTTGATGACGTCGCGGAGCTGGGCGCTGAACGCCTGGACCATCTCCGGGCTGGCGAGCATGTCGCCGGACCACCCGGGCGCTGCTGTCTCGTCCATCGTGATCTCTCCTCTACGGTGGTGGGCGTCGACCAGGACGGTTCGCTCGTCCTGGGCGTTCTGGGCCTGCTTCCGGCAGGCGCAGCGAAGGCCAGCCCGGTTCCTACGGGCTGGCCTTCACTGGTGGTGCCGGATGCTGCTGCCGGGTCAGGCGTTCGCCGTCTCCGGGTCGTAGCCGGTGGCCGGGTCGTAACCGGCCTCGATGAGCTTCATGGCGTCCGTGCGGTGCTCGGACGCCGTGCTCTCGGAGACGCCGATGGCTGCGGCGATCTCCCCGTTGGTCACCTCGGCGCCGTTGGCGGCGAGGAGCAGCCGGGCGACCGTGCGGACCCGGCGCTGGCGCGGGGTCAGGTTCGCGTGGTCCTCGGCGTCGATCGCACGGCGCAGGATCTCGGCCGCCGCCGCGCGGGCTTCGGCCGCTCGCCGGTCGGCTTCGGCCGCTTGCTCACGATCTTCGGCCGCTCGCCGGTCAGCTTCGTCCGCTCGCTGCGCGTCCTCCTTGGCGCGCTTCCGGTCGGCCGCCGCCTTGGCCTCCTCGGCCGCCGTCCGCGTGTCGGCTTCGGCCGCCGCCGCGCGGGCTTCGGCCGCTCGCCGGTCGGCTTCGGCCGCTCGCTCCCGGACCTCCGCGGCCTCCTGGGACTCGACCGCGTCCGTCAGGGCCGCCGCCGCCTTCGCCTGTGCGTCGGCCAGCGCCTCCGCCTCCGCGACGGCACCGCGGGCCTTCGCCCCGGCGACGCCTTGGACGGCCGTCAGGTCGGCCCGGAGCTCGGCCATCTCCCGCTGGTGGGCGAGCTCGGCCTTGTCCCGCTCGTGGTTGGCCCGGGCGGTGGCGAGCTCCAGCTCCCGGGCCCGCTCGTCGGCCGCGTGCTGGCGCTGGAGCTCCTGGCGGGCCATCTCGTCGGGCAGGGCCAGCGCCTCGTCCACGCTCAGCCCGAAGGGCTCCAGCTTGGACGGGAGCAGCGCCAGCGCCTCCGGGCTGCCCTCCGCGAGGCCGGCCTTCTGGACGTCCTGCTTGTACTCGGTCCAGGCGTTGAAGATCGCCCGGTCCCGCTCGATCCGCAGGGCCACCGAGTAGCCGACGTCCCAGAGCTTCATCATCCGGAAGATCCGGCCGGTGCGGACCGGGGCGAACAGCCAGCGGCGGCCGGGGACGACGTCATGGTCGGCGGGCAGCGCGGCCTGGTGCACGAGCGTCCGGCGGCCGGCCTCGACGATGATGACGAACAGCGCGGGCATCAGGCCGTGCGCGGCGGCCTTGTCCGGGTTCTCCAGGATGGAGCCCTGGGCGGCGGCGTTGAAGTAGATGCTCGCCGCCGTGAGGCCGTGCGCCAGGGGCCGCAGGAACGGCCAGGAGGCCCGCAGACAGGCCATGAAGAGGTCCAGGACCAGGCACGTCAGGATCGCCACGTCCACGCCCACGGCGAAGATCTTGCCGTCGTCCTCGGAGAACCCGAAGACGGTGTGCCCGGCCGTGGAGAGGTTCCCGAACGACAGGTAGAACCCGGCCGCGCCGACGACGAGGCCGCCGACGACACCGGCGACGCCGAGGAGCACCTTCACCCGCCGGGAGGGAGTGCCCGAAGGCCGACCCGGAGTCCCCGAAGGTTCCGCCGGAGCGCCCGAAGGCACGTACACGCCGTCAGTCTCCGGGAGAGCCGTGGCGGGCCCCTGGCGGGGCGGTGCGGGACGAGCGCCCGAAGGCCCGGCCGGAGTGCCCGAAGGCCGCCCGGAAGCGGCCGAAGGCGGCACCAGGTTGAGCCTGGTCGCTGCCGAGCCGGGCGGCTCGATGGTGGTCGTCATCGCGTCAGATCCCCTTCACGGTGCTGTAGTCGTGGACGCGGTAGGCGCTGTCGATCCGGATCGAGCGGGGGCCCCCGGACGGGGTGAGCGCCGGGTCGACGTCGTTCACCACACCGGCGAGGACGGCGTACAGGGTGGCACCGATGGCCTGGTCCACGGTGTCCGCCCAGTCGAGGCCGCGCGACTGCCGGAGGAGGGCGTCGAGGGCGTTGGCCAGGTGGACGCCGGAGACCTCCACCGTCACGGTGCTGTCCGCGTTGGTGGTGACCCGGTCGGTGAAGCCACCCCACTCGTCACGGCCGCGCCCGAGGGCGGCCAGGGACAGGCGGGCGGAGACGTCGGGGTGGCAGGTCACCAGGAGGTGGGAGATCCGCGCGGCGGTCTCCATCAGCCGGCGGTGCGTGCGGTTGGCGGCGAGTCGCTTGATCATGTGGGGCTCCTTCCGGCCGGGGGCTCCGGCCTGGGCGTGTGGTGCGGGGGCACGCCGCCGCCCGGTCACGCTGGGCGGCGGAGCGTACTTCGTTGAGGGGTCAGCCGGCGGCCGGGGCGGGCATCGACCGGCACTCGGTGGCGTGCGTGTTGGCGTCGCGCCGGGCGAGGTCGCGTTCGACGTCCAGGTACAGGCCGCCGTTGAACTGGATGCCGTCCGTGCCGTGGCTCTTGCCGGTCGCGCCGCACCCGGCGCAGCTCCAGCGGTAGCCGTCGCACTCGCGGGTGGAGCGGTCGCTGTGGACCATCGGGCGGCCCTGGTGCGTGTACCGGGTCACGAACCGGTGCGGCCAGAGCTCGACGGCCGCGCCGCCGACGGTGAGGAACCGCATCAGCGGAACCGGCTCCGGCTCCGGGGCGGCCTCGGCGGCGGCCGGGCTCTGGAGCAGCGGGGCGTACTTGGCGGGCTGGAGGGTGCCACCGCGGCGGCGGAGCTGACGGGGGAGACGGATGCGCATCGGGTGCCCTTTCAGGTCAGGTCAGGTCAGGTCGGCGCGGAGCCGGGCCAGGTCGGCGCGGAGGGTGTCGAGACCGGCGAGGAGGTCGTCCAGGCCGGCCGCGTCGAGGTCGGTGTTCATGGGCTCGATCCAGACGGCGACGGTCGGCGGGGCGCCGGGCTCGTCGGGGTCGTGGAACAGCTCGCAGCCGCCCAGGGGCGGCAGGTCGGCGGCGGTCACCGGGTGCCGTCCTCCTCGTCGTGGAGGACGTCCAGGAGGACGCCGAGGGCGTCGGCCCGGGTCTGCCAGGTGGAGCCGTCGCGCTGCCGGAGGCGGTCGGCCTCGGCGCGGGCGGCCTGGGCGGCGGCGAGGCTGGCGGAGGCCGACCGGAGGTGCTGGGCGGTCAGCTTCACCAGCTGGTCGTGCGCGACGTCCTCCAGCCAGGCCGGGACGGCGGCGGCGCTCTCGGCGCCGCAGCCGCTCACCGGCCGCGCCCGGCGCGGACCCGGCGCAGCGCCTCGTCCATGTCGGGGTCCGAGTCGCCGGGGGCGGAGGCGAGGCGGGTAGGGTTGATCATCGGTTCCTCCAGTGATGTGGTCGGGACCAGCAGGCGGCCCCCGGGCCCGGCGTCGGAAGCGCTGGGGTGAACCCGGGGGCCGCCGTCATGGGGGCGGCCGGTCAGCGGTGCAGGGGGCACCGGCACGGCGGCCAGACGTCCACCAGCGGCGGCGTCAGGTCGTCATCCGTGGTGTACGTACGGGCGGGCCGGAAGGTGCGCCCTCCGTCGTCGCTGACCCGGATGGTCAGCAGGACCCGCGGGCGGCCCTTGCGGGCCGGGCGGGCGCTCACGCCGCGACCGGCACGGCGGCCGGGGCCTCGGCGGCCTTGCCCGCCTTCTGCGCGCCGGACAGGTCCGTGACCCGCAGGGACGGCGCGCACGGCTTCATCGGGACGGGGCCCAGGCCGAGGGCCTTGTACGTCGCCCGGATCTCCTCCAGGTCCGGCGTCTGCCGGGAGGACGGCACCCGCTCGACGTTCCAGGACCCGTACATCCCGGCGGGGAGGCGGTCGAGGAGCTTGCGGCTCCGGCGCTTCCCCCGGTCGGCGGCGCGGGCCTGGTCGGCCGCCGCGTGGTAGTCGGCGGCGGCCTCGGCGATCTCCCCCTCCGAGGGCATCTCCTCCGGGGTGAAGACGTCCGCCGGGTCCGGCACCTCCTCGGCGGCGTTGCGGGTGACCAGCGCGGCCGGCGCGACGACCGAGCGGACGGCGTCGGCGACGGTGCGGACCAGGCGCAGCGCGCGGCGGGCAGTACGGCGGGTGGTGATGCGGTCGGACACGGTGGCCTCCAGTGGTACAGGGGTTGGTGCTGCGCCCCGTGGGCGGCGTCGGAAGCGCCGGCCTTCGGGGCGGTGGAGCGTAGGCGCCGGGGGCGCCTCGTGTCTCAGTCGGGACTCGAACCCGGTGCGCACCCTGTGCGGCTGAGACTCCGTCACCGTTACCCCTGCTCGCAGGGGCTCTCAGGTCGGTGACGACCGTCCGGGATGCCAAGGGGCCCGGCGACCTAAGGGGGTGACCGGACGGCGGACCGCCGGTGCCTTCCCTACTCCGGGCCTCGCTTCCGCTAGCCCGACTCTCCGCGCCCCGTAGGGAGCGGCCGTTGCCGTAGGTACTTACGTGTACCTTGCGACCCCTTGAAGGTACATGAATGTACTTGGAATGGCAAGCGTTGTACCTTCGGCGGGTATTGATGTACCTTCGAGGGGTACCGCCCAACCCGACCAAATAGGAGAAGTCGTGGCATACAAGACACCGGGGAAGGGGTACGCCGACGTGGCCGACCACTTCCGGAAGCTCATCAAGGACGGAGAGCTCGCCCCCGGCGAACTGCTGCCCTCCGTCGCGGAGATCCGGGTCCAGTTCGATGTCGCGGCGAAGACGGTCAGCCGCGCCCTGGGCGTGCTCAAGAGCGAGGGCCTGGTGACGTCCCGCGGTTCGCTCGGGACGGTGGTCGCCAAGTCGCCGATGGTCATCACCGGCACCGACCGGACGGCCCGGATCGCTCGGAACGGACGCCAGTACGCGCCCGGCGAGGACTCGACGGACCACCGCGTGATGCGCCGGTCCGTGCACGACGGCGATGTCTGCCAGGCCCTCGACCTGGAGCCGGGCGACGAAGTCGTGATCCGCATTCGCACGTTCCGCCAGGATGGCCGGCCGACCTCGGTCAGCCTGTCGGTCTACCCGCCGCGCACCGTGGCGCACGTGCCGGAGCTTGCGGCGGAAGGCCGGATGACGGCCGGGTTCTTCGGGCCGCTCTACACGGAGCGCACCGGTCGGGAAGTCACCGAAGGACAGCGCACGGCTTCCGCCCGGCAGGCGTCCCAGGACGAGCTGGACGCCCTCGCCATCGACGCCCCGCAGCACGTGGCCGTGGCCGTGCTCGTCACCCAGGTGACCTTCCACGACGAGGAGGGCCCAGTCGGCTACTGGGAGGACGTCTACGCACCCGGCACCAAGATGCCCGTCCCGAAGTGAGCCGATCCCGCCGATCGCTACGAGGGCCCGCCACCACCAGTGGCGGGCCCTATGTGCCTCAGAACCCATCGCAGCCCGCGTACAGCAGCCTGCGGTCCGCGCACGACATGAGGAGGTCACCATGCCCGCAGTCCTCGGGGGACGCCCGCAGTGCACCGCGCTGACGGTCACCGGCCGGCGCTGCAACGCGGTGGCGAACACCGGCGACATGTGCAAGACCCACGCGGAACGGGCGAGCAGCGGAGCCTACGTGCCGGACCGGACGTACGCCCCGGGGATCGTCTACGCCTTGGTTGACCGGAGGAACGGGGACGTTCGGTACATCGGGCAGTCCGTCCGGCCGCCCGGCGAGAGGCTTGCCGGGCACCTCCTCAGCCCGCCCAGCATCGCGTTCCGCGCGTGGCTGGCCGAGTGCGGCCGGCAGGTGGATATCCGGGTTCTCCGCGAGGGCGTGCCCGACGACGGCCTGGACGCCGCGGAGCACGAGGAGATCAGGGCCCACCTGGACGCCGGGTGCAACCTGCTCAACGAGGCCGGCGTCACCAGGCCGTTCCGGGGGTTCCCGGCCTCACGCCGGCCGCCGACCACCCAGGCGTGACCAGCGAGCAGCAGCGGCAGGGCCCGCCACCGGCCGGGGGCGGGCCCTGCCGCATGCTCGGGACGTCGGAGCGAAGCAGCGGTCACCAGCCTCGTGCACGCCACTCTGGCAGGTGCGGGCGCTCGACGCCCAGCGTGGTGTCGTTACCGTGGCCCGGGTACACCCAGGTCTCATCCGGGAGGACGTCGAACACCTTGGCCTCCAGGTCGCCCATCAGCGAGGCGAACTCCTCTGGGGTTGTTGTCCGTCCAGGACCGCCCGGGAACAGGCAGTCGCCGGTGAAGACGTGCGGGTGGCCCTGCGGGTCGTCGTAGACCAGCACGATCGCCCCCGGGGTGTGGCCGACCAGGTGCCGGACGGTCAGCTCCACCTGGCCGACCCGCAGCCGGTCGCCGTCGGCCAGCCGCAGCTCGGTCGGGACGTCGATGCCCTCGGCGTCGTGCTCGCCCGCCGCGGTCCGGGCGCCGGTGGTGGCGACCACCTCGGCGAGCGCGCCCCAGTGGTCGTGGTGGCGGTGCGTGGTGACCACGGTGGCGAGGTCGTCGCCGACGGTCTCCAGCAGGACGGGCGCATCGGCCGCGGCGTCGATCAGCAGCTGCTCGTCGGTGGCCCGGCAGCGCAGCAGGTACGCGTTGTTGTCGTACGGGCCGACGGCCACCTTGGTGATGATCAGGTGGGCCAGCTCGCGCACGTCCGGCGGTCCGCCGACCTTGACCGCTCCGTGGTACGTCATCCGTCCGCTCCTCGCTCTGTCGGTCCTGGGATCATCCTCGCGCGGTCAGCCCAGCGGGGGAAGCTGGGGGAGCGCCGCGTCGGGGGTGCGGCGCAGGCCGTCGCCGTCGGAGCGGCCGGAGAGCCAGGCGAGCAGCGCCCGGACCGGCCCCTCGACCGTCAGCGACGGCGTGCCGGTGCCGATCACGCCGCGGTCCTGCGTGTCGTCGGCGACCAGCTCGACGGCGGGCAGGTCGGCGCCGGCCAGTCGCGCGGAGAGCTTGCGGAACTCGGTGACCGCGAACAGCTCCGGCCAGTGCGCGGGGGTGTAGCCGGCGTCCAGGTCCACGTGGTGGTACTCGACCTCGGCGAGGCGCTTCCAGGGGATGTCGGAGGCCGGGAAGACGTAGCCGGTGCGGTGGCGGACCTCGGCCGTCCAGGCCTCGGCGGGCAGCAGGGCGGCGGCGGCCGCGAAGCGCTCGTCCGACGCGCGCAGGTCGGCCAGCTGGACGTCCACCGGGCGCGGCGCGCCGTCCTCGATGCCCCGGTCGCGCGCCTCGCTGCTGGGGTACTGCGGGATGTCGGTGCCGGTGCGGGCGCCCTCCAGGAGGTTGACCAGGGAGTCGGCGTTGCGGGCGACGTGCGCCAGTACGTGGCCCCTGGTCCAGCCGGGGAGCGCGGAGGGCTCGGCGACGGCCTCGGGCTTCAGCCCGGAGACGGTGTGCAGCAGGTGCCGGGTGCCCTCCTCGACCAGGCTCAGCCGGTCGGCGGCGAGGGCGGCTGCGGTCTGCGGGTCGGTCATCGAATCGGCCTTCCGGTCAAGGCGGGGCGTTGCCCGCGGGGGCTCCGCTCGTTCACCAGGTGACGCTATCGCCGATCCGGGCGCTGAGCAGGTGCTTTCCGGGACCGGGCGCGGACGGCCGGGGCCGGGCCTTCACTCGTTCGGGTGGACTCCGCTTGACGAGCTCGATAATCGAACGCCTGAGCTATAGGCTGGCTGCCGCATCCTGGAAAGAAGAACACCTCTCACCGCAAGCCGTCTCGCCCCGGAGAAAGGCGCCAGAAGCAGTGGCCGACCGCCTCATCGTCCGCGGTGCTCGCGAGCACAACCTCAAGAACGTCTCGCTCGACCTGCCCCGCGACTCCCTCATCGTCTTCACGGGCCTCTCCGGCTCCGGCAAGTCCTCGCTGGCCTTCGACACGATCTTCGCCGAGGGCCAGCGCCGCTACGTCGAATCGCTCTCCTCCTACGCCCGGCAGTTCCTCGGGCAGATGGACAAGCCCGACGTCGACTTCATCGAGGGCCTCTCCCCGGCCGTCTCGATCGACCAGAAGTCCACCAACCGCAACCCGCGGTCGACCGTCGGCACCATCACCGAGGTCTACGACTACCTGCGCCTGCTGTTCGCGCGGATCGGCAAGCCGCACTGCCCGCACTGCGGCCGGCCGATCGCCAAGCAGTCCCCGCAGGCCATCGTGGACAAGGTGCTGGAGCTCGCCGAGGGCACCCGGTTCCAGGTGCTCAGCCCCGTGGTGCGCGAGCGCAAGGGCGAGTTCGTCGACCTCTTCGCCGACCTCCAGTCCAAGGGCTACGCCCGCGCCCGGGTGGACGGCGCGACGATCCAGCTCGCCGAGCCGCCCAAGCTCAAGAAGCAGGAGAAGCACACGGTCGAGGTGGTCATCGACCGGCTCACCGTCAAGGCGAGTGCCAAGCGGCGGCTGACCGACTCGGTGGAGACGGCCCTGCGGCTGGGCGGCGGCATGGTCGTGCTCGACTTCGTCGACCTCCCGGAGGACGACCCGGAGCGCGAGCGGATGTACTCCGAGCACCTCTACTGCCCGTACGACGACGTGTCGTTCGAGGAGCTGGAGCCGCGCTCGTTCTCCTTCAACTCACCGTTCGGCGCCTGCCCGGACTGCTCCGGCCTCGGCAACCGGATGGAGGTGGACCCGGAGCTGGTCGTCCCGGACGAGGAGCGCTCGCTGGACGAGGGCGCCATCCACCCGTGGTCCGGCGGCCACACCAAGGAGTACTTCCAGCGCCTGATCGACGCCCTCGCCGGCGAGCTGGGCTTCCGCACCGACATCCCCTGGGCCGGGCTGCCGGCCCGCGCCAAGAAGGCGCTGCTGTACGGGCACAAGCACCAGGTCGAGGTGCGCTACCGCAACCGCTACGGCCGGGACCGCTCGTACACCACGGGCTTCGAGGGCGCGGTGCCGTTCATCCAGCGCCGGCACAGCGAGGCGGAGAGCGACTCCAGCCGCGAGCGCTTCGAGGGCTACATGCGCGAGGTGCCCTGCCCGACCTGCCAGGGCACCCGGCTCAAGCCGATCGTGCTCGCGGTGACGGTCGAGGGCCGCTCCATCGCCGAGGTCTCGGCGATGTCGATCAGCGACTGCTCCGAATTCCTGGGGGCGATGAAGCTCAACGCCCGCGACAAGAAGATCGCCGAGCGGGTCCTCAAGGAGGTCAACGAGCGGCTCCGCTTCCTGGTCGACGTCGGGCTGGACTACCTCTCGCTCAACCGCGCGGCCGGCACCCTCTCCGGCGGCGAGGCCCAGCGCATCCGGCTCGCCACCCAGATCGGCTCCGGCCTGGTCGGCGTGCTCTACGTGCTGGACGAGCCGTCCATCGGCCTGCACCAGCGGGACAACCACCGCCTGATCGAGACGCTGGTCCGCCTGCGGGACATCGGCAACACCCTGATCGTCGTCGAGCACGACGAGGACACCATCAAGACGGCCGACTGGGTGGTCGACATCGGCCCCGGCGCCGGCGAGCACGGCGGCAAGGTGGTGCACTCGGGTTCGCTGAAGGAGCTGCTCGGCAACAAGGAGTCGCTCACCGGCCAGTACCTCTCCGGCAAGCGCAGCATCCCGATCCCGCTCGTCCGCCGCCCGCGGGACGCCAAGCGCCAGCTGACCGTCCACGGCGCCCGTGAGCACAACCTCAAGGACGTCACGGTCGGCTTCCCGCTCGGCACCTTCACCGCGATCACCGGTGTCTCCGGCTCCGGCAAGTCGACGCTGGTCAACGACATCCTCTACACCCACCTCGCGCGGGAGCTGAACGGCGCCCGCAGCGTGCCCGGCCGGCACACCCGGATCACCGGCACCGACCTGGTGGACAAGGTGGTGCACGTCGACCAGTCGCCGATCGGCCGGACCCCGCGTTCCAACCCGGCCACCTACACCGGCGTGTTCGACCACGTCCGGCGGCTCTTCGCGGAGACGCAGGAGGCCAAGGTCCGCGGCTACCTGCCCGGCCGGTTCTCGTTCAACGTCAAGGGCGGCCGCTGCGAGAACTGCTCCGGCGACGGCACCATCAAGATCGAGATGAACTTCCTCCCCGACGTCTACGTGCCGTGCGAGGTCTGCCACGGCGCCCGGTACAACCGGGAGACGCTGGAGGTGCACTACAAGGGCAAGTCCATCGCCGAGGTGCTGGACATGCCGATCGAGGAGGCGCTGCACTTCTTCGAGGCCGTCCCGGCGATCGCCCGCCACCTGCGGACGCTCAACGACGTCGGCCTCGGCTACGTCCGGCTCGGCCAGTCCGCGCCGACGCTCTCCGGCGGTGAGGCACAGCGCGTCAAGCTCGCCTCCGAGCTGCAGAAGCGCTCCACCGGGCGGACGGTCTACGTGCTGGACGAGCCGACCACCGGTCTGCACTTCGAGGACATCAGCAAGCTGATCAAGGTGCTCACCGGCCTGGTGGAGAAGGGCAACACGGTGATCGTCATCGAGCACAACCTCGATGTGATCAAGACCGCCGACTGGATCGTCGACATGGGCCCCGAGGGCGGCTCCGGCGGTGGCACGGTGGTCGCCGAGGGCACCCCGGAGCAGATCGCCGCCGTCCCGGACAGCCACACCGGCAAGTTCCTGCGCGACATCCTGCCGGGGGAGTTCAACGACGCCCCGGTCGCGGTGAAGGCCCCGCGCAAGCGGGCCGCCGCCAAGAAGTAGCCGGCCCGACACTGCCGGCAGCCCTTCCGGCACCGCACCCGGCCGTCCCGCCACGGGACGGCCGGGTGCGGCGCATAGACTGCCGCTGACCGCCCCCACCCTTCGAGGAGCAGCCACCGATGTCCGAGGCCCCCGAGAGCCCCGCCGCCTCCCGTCGCACCGTGCTCTGCGGTGCCGCCGCCGTCCTGGCCGCCGGGGGCACGGTCGCCCTGTCCGGCTGCGCCTCCGGCGGCTCCGCCACCACCGCGAAGGCCTCGGCCCCCGCCACGCCCAAGGAGCCGGTGGTGGTCGGCCCCGCCGCGGACGTGCCGGTGGGCGGCGGCAAGGTCTACCGCGAGAAGAAGATCGTCGTCACCCAGCCGTCCGCCGGCCAGTACGAGGCCTTCAGCGCGGTCTGCACCCACGCCGGGTGCGTGGTCGACAAGGTCGAGGACCAGCTGATCAAGTGCCCGTGCCACGGCAGTTCGTTCAACATGTCCACCGGCGCCCGCGTCGAGGGCCCGGCCATCAAGCCGCTGCCCGAGTACCAGGTGGCCGTCGACGGCGGCAACCTCAAGGTGACCCCGGTCTGAGCGGCCGCGCCCATCACGGGGTCGCCTCGGCACCCCGCCTCGCCGCCCCACCCCCGTCGGGGCGGCGAGACCTCCTGCACGGGCTGCACGGCTCCATCGTGCGGTGGCGGGGCCGTGCAGCGACAGGCTTTTCGGTCCAGGCTTAAAACCCCTGCTGGACGGCGCGCGGCGGGGAGCGCGAGACTTCCGACAGCGGCGGAGGCATGGGAGGGACTTCGGTGCTGCGGATCCACTTCACGGCCGACGACCTGGCGCGGACGAGAACGGTCTCCACGGTCGGGGCGGCGGCCGAGACCGGCCACGCGCTGACGCTGCTGACCTGTCCGAACGTCCCCGCGGTCTTCCACCCGTGGCGCCAGGGCCTGCGGGGTCGGCTGGACGCCTCGTTGAGCCGCCGGTTGCGCCCGCTCGCCTCGCTGTTACCGCACAGCGGGCCGGGCCTCGACCTGATCGCCCTGACCGGCACCGAGCCGACCATCGAGTCCGGCGTCGACCGCCTGCTGAGCACCTCCGACACCGTGCTGCGCCTGGAGTTGGAGCACCTGTCGCTGCCCGGGGCCGCCCCGGGCTGGCTGCGGGCGCTGGCGGACGGCGACCAGGAGGCCCGGCGCGTCCTCGCCGACTCGCTGGACGCCTGCTACCGCGCGGCGGTGCAGCCCCACTGGCAGCGGATGCGCGGGCAACTGGACGCCGTCCGGGCCGACTGGGCGCGCACCGTGCTGGAGGGCGGCATCGAGCGGCTGCTGGAGGCCGTCTCCCCGACACTGGTCCGGTGGGAGGCCCCCGTGCTGAAGGTCCGCTTCCACCGGGAGGTGGACGTCCGCCTGAACGGCCGCGGACTGGTCCTGGTGCCGACGGTGTTCCTGGTCGGCCGTGCGGAACTGCTGACCGACGTCGCCGACGAGAGCGCATCGCCGGTCCTGGCCGTGCCCGCCCTCGCGGACCCGCTCGCCGCGGCCGCGTTCTGGGGGGACGGCGAGCCCGATCGCAGGCCCCTCGGCGCGCTGCTCGGCCGGACCAGGGCCGCCGCCCTGGGCGTGGTCGCGGAGGGCTGCAGCACCGGCGAACTGGCCCGCCGGCTCAACATCTCGGCCGCGGCGGCGAGCCAGCACGCGGGCGTCCTGCGCGAGGCGAACCTGATCACCACCCGGCGCCGCGGCGGCGCCGTCCTGCACTCGATCACCCCGCTCGGCACGGACCTGCTCAACCGGGGAGGCGGCCGGTGACCGCCCGAACCCCGGCCGCCCAGCGGGCCACCCGCCGGGCCACCGCCCGAGCTGCGGACCGGCCCACGGGGCGCCCCGCGGACTGGGTACGGTGGACCCATGGCTGACCCGTCCACCTACCGCCCGGCGCCCGGCGCGATCCCGACGTCGCCGGGGGTCTACAAGTTCCGCGACGCCCACGGGCGGGTCATCTACGTCGGCAAGGCCAAGAGCCTGCGCCCCCGGCTGTCGTCCTACTTCCAGGACCTCGCCGGGCTGCACCCGCGCACCGCGACGATGGTCACCACCGCGGCCTCGGTGGAGTGGACGGTGGTCGCCACCGAGGTCGAGGCGCTCCAGCTGGAGTACTCCTGGATCAAGGAGTTCGACCCCCGTTTCAACGTCAAGTACCGCGACGACAAGAGCTATCCGGAGCTCGCGGTCACCCTCAACGAGGAGTACCCGCGGGTCCAGGTGATGCGCGGGGCGCACAAGAAGGGCGTGCGCTACTTCGGCCCCTACGGCCACGCCTGGGCGATCCGCGAGACGGTCGACCTGCTGCTGCGCGTCTTCCCCGTCCGCACCTGTTCCAACGGAGTCTTCAAGCGTGCCCGGCAGGTCGGCCGGCCCTGCCTGCTCGGCTACATCGGCAAGTGCGCCGCACCCTGCGTCGACAAGGTCTCGGCGGACGAACACCGGGCGCTGGCCGAGGACTTCTGCGACTTCATGGCCGGCCGCACCGGCAACTACCTGCGCCGGCTGGAAGAGCAGATGCAGGAGGCCGCCGCGGAGATGGAGTACGAGCGGGCCGCCCGGCTGCGCGACGACATCGGGGCGCTCAAGCGCGCGATGGAGAAGAACGCGATCGTCCTCGCCGACGCCACCGACGCCGACCTGCTCGCCGTCGCCGAGGACGAACTCGAGGCGGCGGTCCAGATCTTCCACGTCCGCGGCGGCCGGGTCCGCGGCCAGCGCGGCTGGGTCACCGACAAGGTCGAGGACGTCGACACCGCCGGCCTGGTCGAGCACGCCCTGCAGCAGCTCTACGGCGGTGCCAGCGCGGAGGAGCGCAGCGAGTCCGTCCCGCGCGAGGTGCTGGTGCCCGCGCTGCCCGAGCCGGTCGAGCCGGTCCGCGACTGGCTGTCCGGCCTGCGGGGCAGCCAGGTCGACCTGCGCGTCCCGCAGCGCGGCGACAAGAAGGACCTGATGGCCACCGTGCAGCGCAACGCCCAGCAGGCGCTGGCGCTGCACAAGACCAAGCGCGCCTCCGACCTCACCACCCGCAGCCGCGCCCTCCAGGAGATCGCCGACGCCCTGGAGCTGGACTCCGTCCCGCTGCGCATCGAGTGCTTCGACATCTCGCACCTCCAGGGCGAGGACGTGGTCGCCTCGATGGTGGTCTTCGAGGACGGCCTGGCCCGCAAGAGCGAGTACCGCCGGTTCCAGATCAAGGGCTTCGAGGGCCAGGACGACGTCCGCTCGATGCACGAGGTGATCAGCCGGCGGTTCCGCCGCTACCTGCAGGAGCGCGAGGAGACGGGGGAGTGGGCCGTCCCCGAGGCCGACGACCCGGTCGCCCCGCACGCCCCGGACGCCCCGGACGCCCCGGACGCCCCGGACGCCCCGGTCGGCCCGGTCGGCCCGGTGGGCGCGGACCGGTCCGGGCCGGACGGCGCCGAGGCCCCGGCCGGCCCGATCGACCCCGACACCGGCCGCCCGCGCCGCTTCGCCTACCCGCCGCAGCTGCTCGTCGTCGACGGCGGTCAGCCGCAGGTCGCCGCCGCCAGGCGCGCCCTGGACGAGCTGGGCATCGACGACGTCGCCCTCTGCGGCCTGGCCAAGCGCCTGGAGGAGGTGTGGCTGCCCGGCGAGGACGACCCGGTGGTCCTGCCGCGCAGCAGCGAGGGCCTCTACCTGCTCCAGCGGGTCCGCGACGAGGCCCACCGGTTCGCGATCGCCTACCAGCGCAACAAGCGTTCCAAGCGACTCACCGCCGGGGAACTGGACTCCGTCCCCGGCCTCGGCGAGACTCGCCGCCAGGCACTGCTCAAGCACTTCGGCTCGCTGAAGAAGCTCCGGGCGGCCACCGTCGACGAACTCTGCGCCGTCCCCGGCATCGGACGCCGGACGGCGGAGACTGTTGCGGCAGCGTTGTCGTCCCGTACACCCGCGGCACCCGCGGTGAACACCGCCACCGGCGAGATCATCGATGACGGCGCGGACGCGACCGGCCCCGCCGGCGACGCCGCGGCCGGCGCAGCGCCCCAGACCGCACCATCCCAGGAGACGCCATGACGGCCGACGCCGCCCGTCAGCCGGCGCGCCCCGGGCTCACTCGCCCGAGTGAGCAGGGGAAGCGTGCCCGCGCGACGCGCGTTCTCCTCAGCAGAACCACCGAGAGCGGGGAACCGAAGTGAGCATGTCCGACGATGGGGGCACCCGGCCGATGGCCGGCGAGGAGAACGCCCCGGAGCTGGTGATCATCTCCGGTATGTCCGGAGCCGGCCGGTCCACCGCCGCCAAGTGCCTGGAGGACCTGGGCTGGTTCGTGGTGGACAACCTGCCGCCGGCCCTGATCCCGACCATGGTGGACCTCGGCGCCCGCTCCCAGGGCAACGTGGCCCGGATCGGCGTCGTGGTGGACGTCCGTGGCCGGCAGTTCTTCGACGACCTGCTCACCTCCCTGGACGAGCTGGAGAAGCGCGGCGTCCGGCTCCGGGTCGTCTTCCTGGACTCCTCCGACGACGCGCTGGTCCGCCGCTTCGAGAACGTCCGCCGCCCGCACCCGCTGCAGGCCGACGGCCGGATCGTCGACGGCATCGCCCAGGAGCGCGACCTGCTGCGCGAGCTGCGCGGCGAGGCCGACCTGGTGATCGACACCTCCAACCTCAACGTGCACCAGCTGCGGGCCAAGCTCGACGCCCAGTTCGCCGATCACGACGAACCCGAGCTGCGCGCCACGGTGATGTCCTTCGGCTTCAAGTACGGTCTTCCGGTCGACGCCGACCTCGTGGTGGACTGTCGCTTCCTGCCGAACCCGCACTGGGTCCCCGAGCTGCGAGCCCGTACCGGCACCGACGCCGACGTCGCCGACTACGTGTTCCAGCAGCCCGGGGCCAACGAGTTCCTCGACGGCTACGCGGAGCTGCTGCGCATCGTCGCCGAGGGGTACCGGCGCGAGGGGAAGCGCTACATGACGCTTGCCGTAGGCTGCACCGGTGGAAAGCACCGCAGCGTCGCGATGTCCGAGCGCCTGACCAAGCGCCTCATCGCCGACGGTGTGGAAACGGTGCTGGTCCACCGTGACATGGGACGGGAGTAGCCGCCGCACCCCTGCCGGGCCGCCGGTGGAGGCCGGCGGCCGGCAAGTTGGAACGCGAGGTGGGTGTGACGGGATACGTGCCCGGGCGGCAGCTGCAGAACAGGACCGCCGACCGGACGGGGGTCCCGCCGCGAGCCACGGCGCCCAGCCGGGCGCGCACCGGGCCGGTCCGCACCAGCCAGAGCCGTGCCAGCCAGGCACCCCGCCCCAACCAGGCCCCCCGGATCACCGCCCTCGGCGGCGGCCAGGGCCTGTCCGCCTCGCTCTCCGCACTGCGCCGGCTCACCACCGATCTCACCGCGGTCGTCACGGTGGCCGACGACGGCGGCTCCAGCGGCCGGCTGCGCGCGGAGCTCGGCGTGCTGCCCCCGGGCGACCTGCGCAAGGCGCTGGCCGCGCTCTGCGGCGACGACGACTGGGGCCGGACGTGGTCCGAGGTGATCCAGCAGCGCTTCACCGGCACCGGTGACCTGGGCGGCCACGCCGTCGGAAACCTGCTGATCGTCGCGCTCTGGGAGAAGCTGGGGGACCCGGTCGCCGCACTGGACTGGGTGGGGCGACTGCTCAACGTCCAGGGCCGGGTGCTGCCGATGTCGGCGGTCCCGCTGGACATCGAGGCGGTCGTCCGGGGCCACGACCCGGCCAACCCCTCCGAGCTGTCCGCCGTCCGCGGCCAGGCCAGCGTCGCGGTGACGCCCGGCACCGTGCAGTCGATCCGGCTGCTGCCGGACGAGCCGCCGGCCGTCCCGGAGGCCGTCACCGCCGTCCGCGAGGCGGACTGGGTGGTCCTCGGCCCCGGCTCCTGGTTCACCAGCGTGCTGCCGCACCTGCTGGTGCCCGAGCTGGCCAAGGCGCTCACCGAGACCCGCGCCCGCCGTCTGCTCACCCTGAACCTCGCCCCGCAGCCCGGCGAGACGGAGGGCTTCACCCCGCAGCGCCATCTGGAGGTCATCGCCGACCACGCCCCGGACCTCGCGGTGGATGCGATCCTGGTGGACGAGCGCGCCGTCTCCGGCGGCGCCTTCGGCCAGGCGGACCTGGCCGGTCTGGAGAAGGCCGCGGGGCGGATGGGCGCCGCCCTGGTGCTCGGCCGGGTCGCCCGCGCGGACGGCACCCCGCGACACGACCCGGAGCTCTTGGCCGCCGCGTACGACCGGATTTTCCGGACACATGGAAGGATCGGGCCATGGCGATGACTCCAGCGGTGAAGGACGAAATCAGCCGGCTCCCGGTCACCCGGGCGTGCTGCCGCAAGGCGGAGGTGTCGGCGATCCTGCGATTCGCGGGCGGGCTGCACATCGTGAGCGGCCGCATCGTGATCGAGGCGGAGCTCGACACCGGAGCCGCGGCCCGGCGGCTGCGCAAGGACCTCCTGGAGATCTTCGGGCACTCCTCCGACCTCGTCGTGATGGCCCCCGGCGGCCTGCGCCGCGGCAGCCGCTACGTGGTCCGGGTGGTCAAGGACGGCGAGCTCCTCGCCCGCCAGACCGGGCTGGTCGACGGCCGCGGCCGACCGATCCGGGGGCTGCCCCCGGCCGTGGTCTCCGGGGCGACCTGCGACGCCGAGGCCGCCTGGCGCGGAGCCTTCCTGGCCCACGGTTCGCTCACCGAGCCCGGCCGCTCGTCCTCCCTGGAGATCACCTGCCCCGGCTCCGAGGCCGCCCTGGCGCTGGTCGGCGCCGCCCGCCGGCTGGGCATCCCGGCCAAGGCCCGCGAGGTGCGCGGCGTGGACCGGGTGGTGATCCGCGACGGCGACGCCATCGGCGCGCTGCTGACCCGGCTCGGCGCCCACGAGTCGGTGCTGGCCTGGGAGGAGCGCCGGATGCGGCGCGAGGTCCGCGCCACCGCCAACCGCCTGGCCAACTTCGACGACGCCAACCTGCGCCGCTCCGCCCGCGCCGCGGTGGCGGCCGGCGCTCGGGTGCAGCGCGCGCTGGAGATCCTCGGCGACGAGGTGCCCGAGCACCTGGCCGCCGCCGGCCAGCTGCGGATGCAGCACAAGCAGGCCTCGCTGGAGGAACTGGGCGCGCTGGCCGACCCGCCGCTCACCAAGGACGCGGTGGCCGGCCGGATCCGCCGCCTGCTGGCGATGGCCGACAAGCGTGCCTCCGAGCTGGGGCTGCCCAGCACCGAGGCCAATCTGACCGACGAGATGGCGCTCAACTGACGCCCGCGCGCAGTCGCGGCGAACGGCCGGTGTCCCGGGTGTCCGGGGCGCCGGCCGTTCCGTGTCCGAACCGTGGGATGGCGCCGTCCGCGTGCGGCCCCGCGGCGCGCGCCCCAACTTTCAAAGCGGACAAGGGTGGACGACCTGGTCACATCCTCTTGACACGCCACGCCCGGGCGGCGTACCGGGCGTGATGTGCCCATACCGGCTTGAGAGGGGTAGGGTCAGAGGCGGTCGGGGACATCCCAAAATTCCACCCCGTCGGCTTAGCTCCGGCGTACCTAACGAGGAGATCGGTTCGTGACGATCCGGGTAGGCATCAACGGATTCGGCCGCATCGGCCGCAACTTCTTCCGGGCGGTGAAGTCCCAGGGCGCGGACATCGAGATCGTCGGTGTCAACGACCTCACCGACACGAAGACCCTGGCGCACCTTCTCAAGTACGACTCGATCCTGGGCACCTTCCCGGGCGAGGTGTCCCACACCGCGGACAGCATCACCGTCGACGGCAAGACCTTCAAGGTCGTCGCCGAGCGCGACCCGGCGAACCTGCCCTGGGGCGAGCTCGGTGCCGACATCGTCATCGAGTCCACCGGCATCTTCACCAAGGCCGAGGCGGCCAGGAAGCACGTCACCGCCGGCGCCAAGAAGGTCATCATCTCGGCGCCCGCCACCGACGAGGACATCACCATCGTCATGGGCGTCAACGACGACAAGTACGACCCCGCCCAGCACACGATCATCTCCAACGCCTCCTGCACCACCAACTGCGTGGCGCCGCTGGCCAAGGTGCTGAACGAGACCTTCGGCATCGTCAAGGGTCTGATGACCACGGTGCACGCGTACACCAACGACCAGGTCACCCTGGACTTCCCGCACAAGGACCTGCGGCGCGCCCGTGCCGCGGCCCTCAACATCATCCCGACGTCCACCGGTGCCGCCAAGGCGACCGCACTCGTGCTCCCGGAGCTCAAGGGCAAGCTGGACGGCACCTCGCTGCGCGTCCCGGTGCCGACCGGCTCGATCACCGACCTGGTGGTCACGCTGGAGCGCGACGTCACCGTCGCCGAGGTCAACGAGGCCTTCAAGAAGGCCTCGGAGAGCTCGCTCAACGGCATCCTGCAGTACACCGAGGACCCGATCGTCTCCTCCGACATCGTCAACTCGCCGTTCTCCACGATCTTCGACTCGCTGCTGACCATGGCCCAGGGCAACCAGGTCAAGGTCTTCGGCTGGTACGACAACGAGTGGGGCTACTCGAACCGCCTCGTCAACCTGACCGCCCTCGTCGGTGGCCGGCTTTGACGCAGCGGGAGCTGAAGTGAAGTAAGGGGGAGGGCCCGGAAGGCTTCGACGCCGTCCGGGCCCTCGTCTGCGCACCCTCAACTCCCCCTTGACGGCCCGCCGTTGTGCCGTCGCCTGCTCCACCATCTCGCCAGGAGACCGAAGACCGTGAAGACCATCGAAGACCTCGACGTCGCCGGTAAGCGCGTGTTCGTGCGCGCTGACCTGAACGTGCCGCTGTCCGGCGCGACGATCACCGACGACGGCCGGATCCGCGCTGTCGCCCCGACCATCGCCAAGCTCCTGGAGCGCGGTGCCAAGGTCGTGGTCGCCTCCCACCTCGGCCGCCCCAAGGGCGAGCCGGACCCGCAGTTCTCCCTCGCCCCGGTCGCCGTCCGGCTGGGCGAGATCCTCGGCAAGCCGGTCGCGTTCGCGGCCGACACCGTGGGCGAGAGCGCGAAGGCCACCGTCGCCGCCCTGGCCGACGGCGAGGTCACGCTGCTCGAGAACCTGCGCTTCAACGCCGGCGAGACCAGCAAGGACGACGCCGAGCGCGGCGCGTTCGCGGACGAGCTCGCCCGGCTGGCCGACCTGTACGTCGGCGACGGCTTCGGTGCGGTGCACCGCAAGCACGCCTCCGTCTACGACCTGCCGGCCCGCCTGCCGCACGCCGTCGGCGACCTGATCGCCACCGAGGTCGGCGTGCTCAAGCGCCTCACCGAGGAGGTCGAGCGCCCGTACGTGGTCGTGCTCGGCGGCTCCAAGGTGTCCGACAAGGTCGGCGTGATCGACAACCTGCTCGGCAAGGCCGACCGCATCCTGATCGGCGGCGGCATGGCGTACACCTTCCTGTACGCGCTGGGCCACGAGGTCGGCATCTCGCTGCTGCAGAAGGACCAGGTCCCGACCGTTCTGGAGTACCTGGAGCGGGGCAAGCAGAACAACGTGGAGTTCGTCCTCCCGGTGGACGTCGCGGTCTCCGCGAGCTTCCCGGACACCAAGACGCACGCCCCGGTCGAGGACTTCGAGGTCGTCGACGCGGACGGGATCCCGGCCGACAAGGAGGGCCTGGACATCGGCCCGAAGACCCGGGCCCTGTTCGCCGAGAAGCTGGCCGACGCGAAGACCGTGTTCTGGAACGGCCCGGTGGGCGTCTTCGAGCACCCCACCTTCGCCGAGGGGACCAAGGCCGTCGCGCAGGCCCTGACCGACAGCGACGCGTTCACCGTGGTCGGCGGCGGCGACTCCGCCGCGGCCGTCCGCATCCTGGGCTTCGACGAGGAGAAGTTCGGGCACATCTCGACCGGCGGTGGCGCGAGCCTCGAGTACCTGGAGGGCAAGACGCTCCCCGGTCTCGCCGCCCTGGAAGGCTGAAGCAATGACTGAGCGTCTCCCGCTGATGGCGGGCAACTGGAAGATGAACCTCAACCACCTCGAGGCCATCCAGCACACCCAGAAGCTGGCCTTCGCGCTGGCCGACAAGGACTACGAGTCGGTCGAGGTGGCGGTGCTGGTGCCGTTCACCGACCTGCGCTCGGTGCAGACCCTGGTCGACGGCGACAAGCTGAAGATCAAGTACGGCTCGCAGGACATCTCGCAGCACGACTCCGGTGCCTACACCGGCGAGGTCTCCGGCCCGATGCTGTCCAAGCTGAAGTGCACCTACGCGGTGATCGGCCACTCGGAGCGCCGCCAGTACCACGGCGAGAACGAGGAGATCGTCAACGCCAAGGTGAAGGCCGCCTTCCGCAACGGGATCGTCCCGATCCTCTGCATCGGCGAGCCGCTGGACATCCGCAAGGCCGGTACCCACGTCGAGTACACCCTGGCCCAGCTCGACGGCGCCCTCCAGGACGTCCCGGCCGCTCAGGCCGAGACCCTGGTGGTGGCCTACGAGCCGGTCTGGGCGATCGGCACCGGCGAGGTGGCGACCCCCGAGGACGCACAGGAGGTCTGCGCCGCGATCCGCGCGCGGCTCGCCGAGCTCTACAGCGCCGAGCTGGCCGGCAAGGTCCGGGTGCTCTACGGCGGTTCGGTCAAGTCCTCCAGCGCGGCCGGCCTGATGGCCAAGCCCGACGTCGACGGCGGCCTGATCGGCGGTGCCTCCCTGGACGCCGAGGAGTTCGTCAAGATCGTGCGCTACCGTGAGCAGGCAGTAGGCTAACGCCGCCGCAGCAACGTAGGCTTTGGGGCCGGACCGCTGATCGCGGGTCCGGCCCCTTCGCCGAAGATACGAGAGAGTTGGTCCCGTCGTGGTTATCGGGTTCTCGATTGCCCTGATCATCTTCAGCCTGCTGATGATCCTCCTGGTGCTGCTGCACAAGGGGAAGGGCGGCGGCCTGTCCGACATGTTCGGCGGCGGTGCGATGTCCACCGGCGGTGGTTCGGCGGTGGCCGAGCGCAACCTGGACCGCATCACCATCGTGGTCGGTGTCGCCTGGTTCGCCTGCATCGTCGTGCTCGGCCTGGTGCTGAAGTACAAGAGCTGACGTATCTCTGACGTCCCGTCGCCCCGAGGCCTATGCTGGAACGGTCCGGGGCGGAGCCGGTGGGTGGCACATCCTTAACTCCTGCTTACACTAGGACGACTTTCGCCACCGACGCGCACCGCGGCGGGTCGGCGCACCAGCACGCAGGGAGTCAGACCGTGGCAAGTGGCAACGCCATCCGTGGCAGCAGGGTCGGAGCCGGCCCGATGGGGGAGGCGGAGCGCGGCGAGTCCGCCCCGCGCAACCGGATCTCCTTCTGGTGTGCCAACAAGCACGAGACCCGCCCCAGCTTCGCCGCCGAAGCGGTCATCCCGGACACCTGGGACTGCCCGCGCTGCGGCTTCCCGGCCGGCCAGGACGAGCACAACCCGCCCGCCCCCTCGCGCAACGAGCCCTACAAGACCCACCTGGCCTACGTCCGCGAGCGGCGCACCGACGCGGACGGCGAGGCGATCCTCGCCGAGGCGCTGGCCAAGCTGCGCGGCGAGATCTGAGCCCTGTCCGGCACGTGACGAGCGACGGCGAAGGGCGCCACCGTCTTCCGACGGTGGCGCCCTTCGGTGTCTCCCGGACCGGGGCCGGTCAGGCCGAGGCCGGCGGGTAGAGCTGGGGCGGGATGCGGTCCGCCGCGGCCCGGTCCAGCAGCCACAGCGTGCGGGCCCGCCCGTACGCGCCCGAGGCGGGCGCCTGCAGCGCGCCGGGGCCGGACAGGGCGAGCGCCACGGCGTCCGCCTTGTCCTCGCCCGCCGCCAGCAGCCAGACCTCGCGGGCCGCCCGGATCGCCGGGAGGGTCAGCGAGACCCGGGTCGGCGGGGGCTTCGGTGCGCCCCGCACCCCGACCACCGTCAGCTCGGTCTCCCGGACGCCCGGGTGCTCGGGGAAGAGCGAGGCGACATGGGTGTCCGGGCCGACGCCGAGCAGCAGCACGTCGAAGGCCGGGACGCCGAGCCGGTCGCCCGGCCCGGCAGCCGTGGCCAGCTCCTCCGCGTAGCGGGCGGCGGCCGCCTCCACGTCCGAGCCGTCCACGCCGTCCGAGGCGGGCATCTCGTGAACCCGCGCCGGGTCGAGCGGGACGGCGTCGAGCAGCTCCGCCCGGGCCTGGACGGCGTTGCGCTCCGGGTCCCCGGAGGGCACGAAGCGCTCGTCGCCCCACCAGAGGTCCAGCCGGCCCCAGTCCACCGCGTCCCTGGCCGGGGAGGCCGCGATGGCGGCCAGCAGCGCGTTGCCGTTGCGCCCGCCGGTGAGCACCACCGAGGCGGTGCCGCGGGCGGCCTGGGCGTCCACGATCCGGGTGATCAGCCGGGCCGCGGCCGCCTGGGCCATCAGCTCCTTGTCCCGGTGCACGACCAGCTGGGGGGTGGCGGCGGTCATGCGCCCTCCCCGTGCCGTCGGTCGGCGCCGGCCCGCCCGGGCGACCCCGTGACGGTGAACCCGCTGCGCCGGCTCATGAGTCGCTCTTCCGGGTCGTCCGCCTGCCCGCCGCCCTCGCCGGGCTCTTGGCCTCGGCGCCGCCGTCGGCCGTCGCGGGCTCGGCCGCGTCGGTCCCGGAGGCCGGGGTCTCGGCCGCCGGCAGCTTGGCGGTCACCCGTACCGGGTCGGCCACCGCGGCCTCGGAGACGGCCGGTACGGCCTTCGGGCCCGACGAGGTCCCGGCGTCGCCCGGCTCGCGCAGCCGGTCCACGGGCGTGCGCACGGCCGTCGCGTAGATGTCGTCCGGGTCGAGCCGGCGCAGCTCCTCCGCGATCAGCTCGGAGGTCTCGCGCCGCTTGAGCGCCACCTGGCGGTCCGGCGAGCCGGGCATGGAGAGCGTGCCCATCAGGCCGTCCGGGCGGTCCAGGGTGATGTCCCCGTCCTTGGTGCGCAGGTGCACCGCGGTGATGCCCGGTCCGCCGGTGACGATCCGCTCGACCGGCACCCGCAGCCGGTTGTGCAGCCAGAGGCCGAGCAGCTCGACGCTGGGGTTGTACGACTCGCCCTCGACCACCGCGGAGACGATCGTGGAGGGTCGCTGGTCCAGCGCGGCGGCCAGCATCGAGCGCCAGCCGGTGATCCGGGTCCAGGCCAGGTCGGTGTCGCCGGGGGTGTAGCTCTCGGCCCGCTGGGCGAGCTGTCCGACCGGGGACTCGGCGGTGACGGCGTCGGTGATCCGGCGCTGGGCGATCGAGCCCAGCGGGTCCTGCGCCGGGTGCAGCGGGGCGTTCTCCGGCCACCAGACCACCACCGGGGCGTCGGGCAGGAGCAGCGGCAGGACGACCGACTGCGCGTGCGAGGCGAGCTCGCCGTGCATGCGCAGGATGACCGTCTCGCCGGAGCCGGCGTCGGAGCCGACCAGGACCTCGGCGTCCAGGCGGGTCTCGGCGCGGGCACGGGGCGAGCGCCCGGCGCGCTTGATGACCGCCAGGGTGCGCGACGGGTGCTCGCGGGAGGCGTCGTTGGCGGCCTTGAGGGCGTCGTACGCGCTGCCCTCGTCGGTCACGATCACCAGGGTGAGCACCATGCCGGCCGCGGTGGAGCCGCTGGCCCGCCGCGCCGCCATCAGCGCGGCGTTGATCTTGCCGGACGTGGTGTTCGTGAGGTCGATCTTCATGGCCGGCGCCAGCTCCTGCCGTCTCGTGCGAGCATCTCGTCCGCCTCGACGGGGCCCCAGGTCCCCGCCGCGTACTGGGCGGGCTTGCCGTGGGCGTCCCAGTACTCCTCGATCGGGTCGAGGATCTGCCAGGAGAGCTCGACCTCCTGGTGGCGCGGGAACAGGTTGGCGTCGCCGAGCAGCACGTCGAGGATGAGCCGCTCGTACGCCTCCGGGCTGGACTCGGTGAAGGACTCGCCGTAGGCGAAGTCCATCGTGACGTCCCGGACCTCGAAGGAGGTGCCCGGCACCTTGGACCCGAACCGGACCGTCACGCCCTCGTCCGGCTGCACCCGGATGACCAGGGCGTTCTGGCCCAGCTCCTCGGTCGCGTAGGAGTCGAACGGCAGGTACGGCGCGCGCTGGAAGACCACCGCGATCTCGGTGACCCGGCGGCCCAGCCGCTTGCCGGTGCGCAGGTAGAACGGCACACCCGCCCAGCGGCGGTTGTTGATCTCCAGCTTGATGGCCGCGTAGGTGTCGGTCTTGGAGTCCGGGTTGATGCCGTCCTCGTCGAGGTAGCCGACGACCTCCTCGCCGCCCTGCCAGCCGGACGCGTACTGGCCGCGCACGGTGTGCTTGCCGAGGTCGGCCGGGAGCTTGACGGCGCTGAGCACCTTGAGCTTCTCGGCCACCAGCGCCTTGGGGTGGAAGGACGCCGGCTCCTCGATGGCGGTGAGCGCCATCAGCTGCAGCAGGTGGTTCTGGATGACGTCCCGGGCGGAGCCGATGCCGTCGTAGTAGCCGGCACGGCCGCCGATGCCGATGTCCTCGGCCATGGTGATCTGCACGTGGTCGACGTACGACCGGTTCCAGATCGGCTCGAACATCTGGTTGGCGAAGCGCAGGGCCAGGATGTTCTGGACCGTCTCCTTGCCCAGGTAGTGGTCGATCCGGAAGACCTCGTCCCGGGGGAAGACCTCGTGGACGATCCGGTTCAGCTCCTGGGCGCTCTCCAGGTTGTGGCCGAAGGGCTTCTCGATGACGGCGCGCCGCCAGGAACCCTGCGGCGGGTCGGCCAGGCCGTGCTTCTTCAGCTGCTGGACGACGGTGGGGAAGAACTTCGGCGGGACGGACAGGTAGAAGGCGAAGTTGCCGCTGGTGCCCTGCGCCTTGTCGAGCTCCTCGATGGTCTGGCGGAGCTTGTCGAAGGCGTCGTCGTCGCCGAAGTCGCCCTGGACGAAGCGCATGCCCTTGGCGAGCTGCTGCCAGACCTCCTCGCGGAACTGGGTCCGCGCGTGCTCCTTGACCGCGTCGTGGACCTCCTTCGCGAAGTCCTCGTCCTCCCACTCGCGGCGGGCGAAGCCGACGAGCGAGAAGCCCGGCGGCAGCAGGCCGCGGTTGGCCAGGTCGTAGATGGCCGGCATCAGCTTCTTGCGGGACAGGTCGCCGGTGACCCCGAAGATGACCAGGCCGGACGGCCCCGCGATGCGCGGGAGCCGCCGGTCTGCGGGGTCACGAAGCGGGTTGACGGGGGTCCGCAGGGGGTCGCCCGCGTCCGAGTCCGACGTCAACTCAGGGAAATCGTTGCTCACTTGGTGTGCTCCGCTTTCGTGCGCTGGCTGTGAGCAGGAATCACTTCTCGGCGGCGAAGGAGGCCAGCGAGGCGGTGACGGTGTCGAGCAGCTCGTTCCAGGACTGCTCGAACTTCTCGACGCCCTCGTCCTCCAGGACCTGGACGACGTCGTCGTAGTCCACGCCGGCGGCCGCGATCGCGTCCATGACGGCCTTGGCGTCGGCGTAGTTCGGGACGATGGTGCCGCCGGTGACGACACCGTGGTCCCCGGTGGCGTCCAGGGTGGCCTCGGGCATGGTGTTGACGGTGCCCGGGGCGACCAGCTCCGTCACGTACAGGGTGTCCGGCAGGGCCGGGTCCTTGACGCCGGTGGAGGCCCAGAGCGGGCGCTGCGGCTTGGCGCCGGCGGCCTCCAGGGCCTTCCAGCGGTCGCTGCCGGCGGTCTTGCCGTCGACGGTGCCGAAGACCTCCTCGTACGCCTGGTAGGCGAGGCGGGCGTTGGCCAGGGCCGCCTTGGAGCGCAGGTCCCTGGCGTCGCCGCCGATCTTGTCCAGGCGCTTGTCGATCTCGGTGTCCACGCGGGAGACGAAGAACGAGGCGACCGACTCGATCTGGGAGAGGTCCAGGCCCTTGGCCTTGGCGGTCTCCAGGCCGGTCAGGTAGGCGTCCATGACGGCCTTGTAGCGGTCGAGCGAGAAGATCAGCGTGACGTTGACGCTGATGCCCTTGCCGATGACCTCGCTGATCGCGGGCAGGCCGGCCTTGGTGGCGGGGATCTTGATGAACACGTTCGGGCGGTCCACCAGCCACCACAGCTGCTTGGCCTCGGCCACGGTGGCCGCGGTCTCGTGGGCCAGGCGGGGGTCGACCTCGATGGAGACCCGGCCGTCGCGGCCGTTGGAGGCGTCGTAGACCGGGCGCAGCACGTCGGCGGCGTCGCGCACGTCCGAGGTGGTGATCATGCGGACGGCCTCGTCGGTGGTGACCTTGCGGACGGCGAGGTCGCGCAGCTGGCCGTCGTAGGAGCTGTCGCCGCTGCCGGCGATGGCCTTCTGGAAGATGGTCGGGTTGGTGGTGACACCGACCACGTGCTTGTTCTGCACCAGTTCGGCCAGGTTGCCGGTGTTGAGTCGCTTGCGGCTGAGGTCGTCCAGCCAGATCGCCACGCCTTCGTCGCTGAGGCGCTTCAGTGCGTCAGTCATGGTGCTTCAGTCCTTATTTCTTCTGTTCTTCGTGGGGTAGATCAGAGGGCCGCGCGTCCGCTGTGCGGGCGAGCGCGCGGCCGGGGGCCCGCGGGGGCCGGGGCGACCGCTAGCGGTTGACGGCTTCCAGCGAGCGCAGCGCGTTGTGGGCCTCGGCGACGACGCGCTCGGCGGTCAGGCCGAACTCCTCGAACAGCACCTTGTAGTCGGCGGAGGCACCGAAGTGCTCCAGCGAGACGATGCGGCCGTGGTCGCCGACCAGCTCGCGCCAGCCCTGGGCGATGCCGGCCTCGACCGAGACGCGGGCCTTGACCGACGGCGGCAGCACGCTGTCGCGGTAGGCCTGGTCCTGCTCCTGGAACCACTCGAAGGACGGCATCGAGACGACGCGGACCGCCACGCCCTCGGCCTCCAGGACCTCGCGGGCCTTGACGGCCAGCTGCACCTCGGAGCCGGTGCCGATCAGGATCACCTGCGGGTCGCCGTTGGAGGCCTCGGCCAGGATGTAGCCGCCCTTCGCGGTGCCCTCGGCGGAGCCGAAGACCTCGCGGTCGAAGGTCGGGACGTTCTGGCGGGTGAGCGCCAGGCCGACCGGGCCGGGGTGGCTGGTCTGCCGCTCGATGACCGTGCGCCAGGCGACGGCCGTCTCGTTGGCGTCGGCCGGGCGGACCATGGTGAGGCCCGGGATGGCGCGCAGCGAGGCCAGGTGCTCGACCGGCTGGTGGGTCGGGCCGTCCTCGCCGAGGCCGATCGAGTCGTGCGTCCAGACGTAGGTGACCGGCAGCTTCATCAGGGCGGCCAGGCGGACGGCCGGGCGCATGTAGTCGGCGAAGACCAGGAAGGTGCCGCCGAAGACGCGGGTCCGGCCGTGCAGCGCGATGCCGTTCATGGTCGAGCCCATGGCGTGCTCGCGGATGCCGAAGTGGATCGTCCGGCCGTACGGGCTGGCGCTCTTCAGCGGGTTGCCCTCGGGCAGGAAGGAGCTGTCCTCGTCGATCGTGGTGAGGTTGGACTCCGCGAGGTCGGCCGAGCCGCCCCACAGCTCCGGGATCACCGCGCCGATCGCCTTGAGGGTCTCGCCGGACGCCTTGCGGGTGGCGACCTCCTTGCCGGCCTCGAAGACCGGGACGGCCTTCTTCCAGCCCTCGGGCAGCTCGCCGGCCTGGATGCGGTCGAACTCGGCGGCGCGGTGCGGGTGGGCCGCACGCCAGGTCTCGAAGGACTGCTGCCACGCGTCGCGGGCGGCCTTGCCGCGCTTGATCACCTGGCGGGCGTGCTCGATCACCTTGTCGCTGACCTCGAAGGTCTTCTCCGGGTCGAAGCCCAGGACCTTCTTGGTGGCGGCGATCTCGGCGGCGCCGAGCGCGGAGCCGTGGGCCTTGGCGGTGTTCTGGGCGTCCGGGGCCGGCCAGGCGATGATCGTGCGCATAGCGATCATCGACGGGCGGGAGGTCTCGGCCTTGGCGGCGGCCAGCGCGTCGGCCAGGGCGGCGACGTCGATGTCGCCGTTGGGCTTCGGCGTCACCCGCTGGACGTGCCAGCCGTAGGCCTCGTAGCGCTTGAGGACGTCCTCGGAGAAGGCGGTCTCGGTGTCGCCCTCGATCGAGATGTGGTTGTCGTCGTACAGGGCGACCAGGTTGCCCAGCCGCTGGTGGCCGGCCAGCGAGGAGGCCTCGGCGGAGATGCCCTCCTCCAGGTCGCCGTCGGAGACGATGGCCCAGATGGTGTGGTCGAACGGGGACTCGCCGGCCGGGGCGTCCGGGTCGAAGAGGCCGCGCTCGTAGCGGGCGGCCATGGCCATGCCCACGGCGTTGGCGATGCCCTGGCCGAGCGGCCCGGTGGTGGTCTCGACGCCCGCGGTGTGGCCGTGCTCGGGGTGGCCGGGGGTGCGGCTGCCGGCGACCCGGAAGGCCTTGAGGTCGTCCAGCTCCAGGCCGTAGCCCGAGAAGTAGAGCTGGGTGTAGAGGGTCAGGCTGGTGTGCCCGGGAGAGAGGACGAACCGGTCGCGACCGGCCCAGGACGGGTCGGTCGGGTCGTGGCGCAGGAAGCGCTGGAAGATCAGGTACGCGGCCGGGGCCAGCGACATGGCCGTCCCGGGGTGCCCGTTGCCGACCTTCTGGACCGCGTCCATGGCCAGGACGCGCGCCGTGTCCACGGTCCGCTCGTCCAGCTCGGACCACTCGAATGCATTCGTCGGCGTCGTGCTCACCCTGTCTCAGGGCTCCTTCCGTATTGAAGAGTGACCCCGTGAGGGGGACCGGGTCGGCCACGTCGCTGGGGCCTGACGCTTGGGTGGTGCCGGTCACGGAGGGTAGATCCCGCTTCTCGGTGTGAGCCTACCGTCCGGGCCGAGGCTCACCCTCCGTGCTGAGAGAACGGTGATTTCGGTATGGCGATTCCCACGAGAGCCCTGTGGGCGGGTTTGTCCCAGGCTCTCCTGTTTTCACGGCCGCCGCCTGCCCGAGGGCCGGGACGGGGGACCGGTGCCGCACGGAACCAGCTTCGTCTGTTCACCCAGGGGTGTGCGTTACGCCTCGCCGGGGGACCCCGGAGCCGGTGGGGAGATATGGAGCGTCTAAGGTGGCGTGGTACGCGCAGAGCGGACGATTCGGGAACTTCGTTCCGGAGGACGCCTGCGAAGGTTCATCTTCAGTTGGGGTGTTAGTGACCGCCGTCGAATCCCGTCCCGCCGGGGTCACCGGGGCGACGCCTGCGCACCGGCCGTTCGGGGCCCGTGTCGGCGCATTCGTCGCACTGACCAAGCCTCGGATCATCGAGCTGCTGCTGATCACCACCGTACCGGTGATGTTCCTAGCGCAGCGCGGTGTTCCGGATCCGCTGCTGGTGCTCGAGGTGGTCGTCGGCGGCTACCTCTCGGCGGGCGGCGCCAACGCCCTCAACATGTACATCGACCGGGACATCGACGCGGTGATGTCGCGCACCGAGCGGCGCCCGCTCGTCACGGGCATGGTGTCCCCGCGCGAGGCGCTGGTCTTCGGCATCACGCTGGCGGTCGGTTCGACGCTCTGGCTGGCCGCCCTGGTCAACCCGCTGTCGTCGCTGCTGGCGCTGTCGGCACTGCTCTTCTACGTCTTCGTCTACACGCTGGGCCTGAAGCGGCGCACCGCGCAGAACATCGTCTGGGGCGGCATCGCCGGCTGCATGCCGGTCTTCGTCGGCTGGGCCGCGGTCACCAACTCGGTGTCCTGGTCGGCGCTGGTGCTCTTCCTCGTCATCTTCTTCTGGACGCCGCCACACTACTGGCCGCTGTCGATGAAGGTGCGCGAGGACTACGAGCGGGCCGGCGTCCCGATGCTCCCGGTGATCAAGGGCAACCTGGCGGTCGCCAAGCAGATCGTCGCCTACTCCTGGGTGATGGTGGCCGTCTCGCTGGCGCTCTGGCCGCTGGCACAGACCAGCTGGCTGTACCCGGTCTCCGCGGTGGTGCTGGGCGGCGCCTGGCTGAAGGAGGCGCACGGACTGTACGCCCGGGCCAAGGCCGGGATCGTCGGCGCGAAGCTGAAGGAGATGCGGCTGTTCCACTGGTCGATCACCTACCTGACGCTGCTCTTCGTGGTGATCGCGATCGACCCGTTCGTGAAGTAGCCCCGTTCGTCATCAGGAGGGCTCCGGTCTGCGGACCGGGGCCCTTCGGCGTTCCGGCCCGGCGGGCTCCGGCCCGGCGGGCTCCTAGCGGGGCGCGAGCTCGGACGGGCCGACGTGGCCGTCCAGCCAGTCCTTGAGCGGCTGGGAGGCGCGCAGGAAGGCGGTGATCCGCTGGTACGCCGTCCGGGTGCCGAGCCACTTCGCCGGCGGCCACTCCTGCCAGGCGACCAGCCCCTTGTGGCGCAGCAGCTCGATCCGGGGGTGGTCCCTGGGGTAGCCGCGCGGGGCGGACTTCAGGCTGTCCCGGCCGACCACCTGCGGGCCGGCCGCACGGACGGCGTCGATCACCCGCTCCAGCTCCGCGCCGGTGACGTCCTCGGCGACGGCCGTCCGGTAGCGCTCCAGCTGGTCGGGGGCGAGCCGGTAGAACCCGTTGCCGCAGGCAAGGCCGTCGGCGGAGAGCTGTACGTAACCGCCGGCCGTCAGGTGGGCGCCGATGTGCGTCTTGTACGGGGACTTGTCGGCGCTGAACCGGACGTCGCGGTTGGGGCGGAAGATCTTCCCCGGCCCGAACTCCGGCTCCAGCTCGGCCAGCAGCCGCTCCATCGGCTCGCGGACGGCCTGCTCGTACTGCTCCTTGTGGGACTGCCAGAAGCTCCTGGAGTTGTCGGCCTCTAGGTGTTCGTAGAAGTCGAGGGCCTCGGCGGGCCAGCCTTGGAAGGTCACGCCACCAGTATGTGGCCCGGTGCACAGCCCGCTCCCGTCGCCAGCGCCGCTACCGATGGGTAGCATGCGGGCATGAGCAGCGCAGAGACCGCCACCCCCGCCGCGCCGGACGCCCGCGCCGAGCGCCGCGCCAAGCGCATCGCCAAGAACCTGTCCAGCTTCGCCGAGCAGCACGGCGGCAGCGCCGACGGCGTCGTCGAGTACATCGGCGGTGTCGCGACCCGGATCGTCGTGGTGGGCGCGGACGGCGCCTGGGGCGACCAGGTCGCGCCGAGCTACGCGGTCGGCCGCCGGGCCGCCGAGCTGGCCGGGATCACCCTGCACGACGACTTCGAGGGCGAGCTGGCCCTCAAGGTGAAGACCGGCCCGTACGAGTGGAAGCGCATGGCCGGCATCCAGATCGGCGGCTGACCGCCCGGTCGCACGAACGCCGCAGGGCCCCCGGTCGACGAGACCGGGGGCCCTGCGGTGCGCTCGGCCCGCTCGGGGCCCGGGGCGGTGATCAGGCCGCTGTGGGCTGGCGTTCGCCGGCGGGGCGGAAGGCCGCGGGCGCGCCGTCCGTGCGGACCCGCAGGGCCAGCGGGACACGCAGCACGGCGATCCAGGTGAGCGCGGCGCCCAGCATGTGCAGGCCGACCAGGAGCTCCGGGACGTCGGTGAAGTACTGGACGAAACCGAGCACGCCCTGGAGCAGCAGCACCGCGAGCAGCTCCTTGGCCCGTGCTCGGGCGGCCGGCGGGGCCTTCACGGCGGCGAACACGAAGATCACCGCGACGGCGAGGCCGACCGAGAGGAAGGCCAGGTCGGCGTGGGCCTGGGCGAGGCGGTCGTAGTCGACCGGGATACGCGGGACGATCTTGTTGTCCCGCGGGGTGCCCGGGTGGTGGCCGGCACCGGTGACCAGGCTGCCGGCCGCGACCAGCAGGCCGACCACGGTGACCAGGACGTACGAGAGGCGGACGATCGGCCGGGCGACCGACGGCTGCGCCGGCCCGTCGCCCTCCTTGGCGCGCTCCCACATCAGCAGGGCGACCCAGACCAGCGCCATCGCGGAGATCAGGTGCACCGCGACCGTGTACGGGTTGAGGCCGGTCAGCACCGTGATGCCGCCGATCACGGCGTTGCTCATCACCAGCCAGAACTGGGCCCAGCCGAGCTTGGTGAGGCTGCGCCGCCAGGGGGTGGCGGACCCCTCGGCCGACGGCCGGCGGTGGCAGCGGGCGGCGAGGATGGCCCAGCCGACCGCTGCGCTCAGCACGTAGGTGAGCATCCGGTTGGTGAACTCGACGACGCCGTGGAAACCCATCTCGGGGGTGGGCGTCAGGCTCTCACCGGTACAGCGGGGCCAGGTGGTGCAGCCGAGGCCGGAGGCGGTGAGCCGGACGGCGCCGCCGGTGACCACGATCACCACGCTCATCACCAGCGCGGCGAACGCGGCGCGCCTGACCGTGGCGGCGGACGGCTGCCAGCGCTCGGCGAGCAGGGAAAGGGGGGTACGCACGGTGTCAATCGTAGGCGGCCTTACATGCGATCTTGGGCCGGGGCCGGGCCGGTGCGGCGCGGCACCGCCCTTCACGGGGTGCAGGTCGTGATCCGCGGGTGCGCCGGGGCAAAGAGGATCATTCGGGCAAGCCGGCGAGCGGTTCGTCGTCGCCGCCGGCGGCGCGATCGTGGTGGACACCCGCCGACGGGCGGCCGGGAAGGCCCGAGCCGTCCGTCGACCGGTCCGGGGTCGACCGTTCCGGTGCCCCCGGTGGTCGGGTTCGACCACCGGGGGCACCGTTTTCCGGCCGGCATGACGGAGATCGGTCAAGTGTGGCGATCCGGTGTTCTCCGAGGTCGCGGATGTGATGGGCTTCCGATGCACATCCGCGGCCGGACGGACAGCCGAAATCCGGTCGTGCGGCGGGGTGTGGGCAGGCGCGGGAGTGCCGGTAGAGTCCCCCGGACAGTCGTAGCGGGCCACCGCCAGACCACTCAACACGCCTGCTGCACAAGACCGTTCGGAGGAGACAGCGAAATGGCGCGACAGCAGCGGCAGCGGGGGATCAGGGGCGCGGCACTGGCCGGGACGGCGGCGGCCGCCGTCCTGCTGCCCCTCGCCCTGGCGGGGAACGCCTCGGCGCACTCGCCCAAGTGGCAGGTGACCTGCGACAAGATCGTGATCGACCTGATCAACTACAGCGACAAGGAGGGTGTGAAGAACGTCGTCAGCCTGACGGTGGACGGCGAGAAGGTGCTGGACCAGAAGGTGTTCGGCAAGGAGTTCCACGAGACGTTCCCCGTGAAGGACCACGACAAGCCGGTCAGCGCGACCTTCACGGTCACCACCACCGAGGACCCGAAGAACGCCGAGTGGAACAAGAGCGAGACCAAGACGATCGAGGTCTGCCACACGCCGACTCCGACGCCGACGCCGACTCCGACTCCCACCAAGACGCCGACGCCCACGCCCACTCCCACGGTCACGCCGACCGTCACGCCGACCCCGACCCCGACTCCCACGGCGACGCCGAGCCCCACCGCGTCACCCACCGCCACCCGGACGGCAACCCCCACCCCGACCCGCACGCCGACTCCGGCGCCGAGCACCACCACCCCGGCCCCGGCTCCCGCGCTCGCGGCGACCGGTAGCAGCGACGCCACCCCGCTGATCGCCGCCGCCGGCGGCGGCGTCCTCCTCCTCGGCGGCGCCCTCGTCCTCGTCGCCCGCAAGCGCCGCGGCGGCAACGAGAGCTGACACCTGCGGCGGCATCACGGCGGTCCCGTGCTCGACTCCGAGCGCGGGACCGCCGTGGCGTTCGGCGTGGTGGCCCCGGGCACCGGCCGCTGTCCCGTGACGGCCTGCCGTCACCGGATGGCGGCGCCCGGGTGCGGGGAGTCCTGCGGGCGGTGATCGTCTAGTGTCGGCGGTAGCCGATGGGGCAACCGAGGACTCGTGCTGAACGCCGCGGCGACCGACACGCGTGCCGGTCGGATTCCGGTCGGGACGGCCGCCGATTCCACAGTGCTGTTGCCCGTCGGCTCGGCCGTCGGGACCGCCGATCGCCCGACGGTCGCTCATGACGAGAGAGACGAGCACCCACGTGCCGACCGCACCCGTGATCCGCATCGACGTCCCCGGGTCCTTCGCCTGGGGCGTGTTCCACGAGCGCCACCCGAAGCTCGTCCAGCGGGTTCTCGACGCGCTGCCGTACGGCCCTGCCGAGCGCGCAGCGGTGGAGCGACTTCTCGCGGACAGCACCACCGGCATCCTGGAGCCGCCGGCGGAGAGCGACCACGACCACGCCCGGTGGACGGAGTGGGGCGAGGGGCTGTGGGGCCGACCCTGGAGCGAGGCCCCGTTCCTGTGGGCCGAGAGCTACTTCTACCGCCGCCTCCTGGGCGCCGTCGGCTACTTCCGGCCCGGTCCCTGGCAGGGCGTCGACCCGTTCGCGCCGTTCAAGAGCGCGGAGCTGGCGGGGGCGGCGGTGGACGAGGAACTGGCCGCCCTGGAGCAACTCGACGGTCTGCCGACCACGCGGAGGGCGGACGCCCTGCTGTCGTCCGCCCTGTGGGGCAACCGGGCGGACCTCAGTTTCCAGATGACCGCCGGGACCGGCGGGCCGACCGCGGCCGACCTGGTGGCCGACGAGAGCGCCGTTCTCCGGGCCGAGCTGGAGCGTACGCGGGGCGGGCGGATCTGCGTCGTCGCGGACAACGCCGGCCGGGAGCTGCTGCCGGACCTGGTGCTGATCGACCACCTCCTGAGCGGCGGCCTGGCCGCCCGACTCGACCTGTACGTGAAGCCCCAGCCGTACTTCGTGTCGGACGCGACGATGGCCGACGTCCTCGCCTCGGTCGAGCGGCTGCGCAGCGCGAACTCGCCGGCCGCTGCGGCGGTCGGCAGACGGTTGTGGCAGGCCATGAACGGCGGCGCTCTCGTGGTCCGTACGCATCCGTTCTTCTGTGCGCCGCTGCCGTACCGCGATATGCCCGCCGACCTCCGGGCCGAACTCACCGGTGCGGCGATGACGGTCCTCAAGGGCGATCTCAACTACCGCCGCCTGGTCGGCGATCAGCTCTGGCCGCCGACCACCTCCTTCATCGGGACGGCGGGCCACTTCCCGTCGTCCGTGGTGGCCCTGCGAACGCTGAAGTCGGACGTGATCGTCGGCGTCGACCCCGCCACCGTCGCCCGCCTCGACGGCAGCGGGACACCGTGGCGGACCGACGGCCGCCACGCCGTCGTCCAGGTCGCCCTCCGCCCGTAGCCGGAGCGCTCCGGAGGAGCCGGCAGCACGTCGGTCTGCTGCTCCGGCCCCGTCCCGTCGAGTGCAGGCGCCGGGTGCGTTGTTCGCGGGGCGTGCTCGAGGGTGTCGATCAAGCCACTCTGCCGCCGTGATCATGAGCGCAGCGTGACGGCGTTCGGTCACTGACAGCTACCGACCCGGCCCCGTGATCCGGTCGGCAATCGTCGATCGATCCTCCTCTATGTCTTCACAATCCCTTCACGAAAGATCCTTCGATGCTCCACTCGGTGGCGGGCGGTCGGCCGGGAGCGATCGCGCGTGGACGGTGTCCGCACAGTCTGTGACGCCTGTTGCACAAGGTGACCAGAGGGGCATGGCGGTGGCTGGAATCCCTCCTGGCCGATGCGTGGCAGCTCTGCCAGCATCCTGGCTCAGGCGGGCGGCTCCGCCGAGGCGCGCCCAGCGCCACCGAGCAGCCCGGCGTTCAGCGGTGGACGGCTTGAGAAGGCATCGACGCCTCCCGGTCCGGATCTGCGCTCATGCCGGCCGTGGGCGGGCCGCGACCCCCGCCGTCATCGGACATCTCCCATGGGAAGAGGACAATGAACCTCAGGAAGTTCGTGGTCGGCGCTGCACTCGGCGCCACCGTGCTCACCGCCGTACCCGCACTGGTCGCCCCGCACGAGGCCTCCGCCTCCGCCTGCGACCAACTGACCGAATGCGGAAACGGCCCGGGTGACCCGGGCGACGGCGACCTGGGTGGCGGCTCGGGCGGCGGCGGCGACGTCGGCGGCGGTGGTGGTTTCGGCGGTGGCGGCGGTGGTTTCGGCGGTGGCGGCGACGACGGCTACTTCGACGTCAGTTACGGGAACGTCGGCGACTCCGTGAGTGGCCTCCCCGCAGTCGTCATCCTGGGCAGGCGCATCGTGGATGTCTTCACTCCCGGCGACCCGGGGATCCCGACCGAGACCTACTTCGCGAGCAGCGCCGGCGGGAGTACCGGCGGCGGGTCGTCTGCCACGGTCTGGAGCGAAGGCCGGAAGTGGAGCGAGCATCAGAACTGCTACGGCAACACGAGCAATGTGCCGACGAAGCTGACCAGGACCGCCCAGTTCCAGTGGAGCGTCAAGGTCAGCGCCAACCTCTCGGCCAAGGCCAAGGAGGTGCTCACGGCCAGTCTCGGCACCGAGGTCAACACCCAGCTCACCGATACCCGGACCGTGGAGTTCACACTCAACCCGGGGGACAGCTGGGCGTTGGACGTGGAGTACCAGACCGTGGTCTACCAGATCACGATGACGGACTTCTGGGGCGATTACACCAAGGAGTACGTCAATGTCACCAAGCCGACCGGCGTTGTGAACGTCACCTCCTGCAAATGACCGACCGCTCCCTCACGACGACGGTGCGACGGGTGCTTCCCGTCGCACCGCCGCTCGACGCCGTGGCCGTCCCGCCCACCGCCCGCCGCCGGGCACTCGACGCGCTCGCCGAACTGGCGACCGCCGTCGGCACGCACCTGGACGACCCCGACCTCTTCCACCGCCCCCGATGGCGACCCAAACTCCACCTGAAGCGCATCGCCGGAATCGACCCGGCGCAGCTGGCCGAGCAACTCGCCGGCGCTGCCGAGAACCGCACCACGACCGGTCTCCTCGCCGTCCATTCGGTCCGCGCCGAACTGCTCGAAAGCCCGGGCCGACGGCCCTGCTTCACCCCGGAGGCGCTCGCCGAGCTGCACCGCATGCTGATCGCGGGGGATCCCAACATCACCGCCCCGGGCGGGTACCGTCGCTCGGCCTCCACCGTCACCTGGTCCGACGGGCAGACCTTCTCGATCGCGACCGAGGCCGGTGCGCAGCTGAAGGAGCGGATGGAGCACTGGCACCACTGGGGCACCCACACCACCGCGCACCCGCTGGACGCCGCCGCGCTCGCCATGGCGGGGCTGCTGACGATCCATCCGTTCCCCGACGCCAACGGCCGCATCGCCCGCCTGCTCGGCCAGTGCGACCTGGTGGCGGCCGGCCTGCTGCCCGGCCTGCTGCTCGATCTGGACGCCTGGGTCGAACAACACCGCGCCGAGCACGACACCGCCCTGGTCGCCGCAGCCGACGGTGACCTCGTCCGCTGGGGAGCCGTGTTCGCCCGCGCGGTGACCGAGACCGCCCGCCACCGGACCGGAACCCTCGCGGCGCACGGCCGGCTGCTCGACGCCGCCCTAGCGCAGGTCCCCGACGACCCGGCCGCCGTGGCCGTCCTCACCCGGCTCCGGGCCACCCCGGCGCTCTCGGCCGGCTGGCTGCGCGACCGCATCGCGTACGAGCCGCAGCCGGCGCTCGAACGCCTGCGCGCAGCAGGCATCCTCACCGACCACCCCCGCCTCCCCGGAGCTCTGATCCACCCACAGCTCCTCGAACTGCTCGACACCCCGTACCAGCCCGACCCGGAGCGGGAATCCGCCGCGACGGAAGAAGGGCTCGCCGCCGCCGTGCCGCGCCGGGCCGCAGCCGGCTGACGGCGGCGCCCCTCCTGATGCTCGTGGTCCCGGTCGCGGACGACAGCCCGGTGTTCCCGGAGGCCCGCCTCTCGGCCTACCGGGCTGAACAGCCGACGCGAAGGCCCCCGCCCACCGCCAAGCGGGGACGGGGGCCTCGCGGCGCCAGCGGGGCGGCTACTCCCAGCGGAAGAAGCGGGCCGCAGCCGCCAGAGCGACGACCGCCCAGCCGCCCAGGATGCCGAGGTCGGCCCACGGCACCCCGGCGCCGGTCTGGAGGACCGAGCGCAGGCCGTCGGAGAGGGCGGCGATGGGCAGCAGCTCCAGCACCGACTGCACCGCCGCGGGGAACTTCGACAGCGGGACGACCACCCCGCCCGCCAGCAGCAGCAGGATGAAGACCAGGTTCGCCGCGGCCAGCGTGGCCTCGGCCCGCAGCGTCCCGGCCATCAGCAGGCCGAGGCCGGAGAAGGCCGCCGTGCCGAGGACGAGGAGCGCGAGAACGCCGAAGGGGTCGCCGTGCGGGGACCAGCCGAGGGCGAGGGCGATCGCCGAGAGCAGCGCCACCTGCAGCGCCTCCGTGACGAGCACGCACCCGGTCTTGGCGGTGAGCAGTGCCCAGCGCGGCAACGGGCTGGCGCCCAGCCGCTTCAGTACCCCGTACCGCCGCTCGAAGCCGGTGGCGATGGCCTGTCCGGTGAAGGCGGTGGACATCACGGCCAGCGCCAGCAGCCCCGGCGCCAGGAAGTCGACCCGCTTGCCGGGGCCGTCCACCGCGACGATGTCCACGGCCGAGAAGAGCACCAGCAGCACGGTCGGGATGACCACGGTCAGCAGCAGCTGCTCACCGTTGCGCAGCAGCATCCTCGTCTCGAACGCCGTCTGGGCGAGCAGCATCCGGCCGACGGGCGCGGCGGCCGGCTTGGGGGAGTAGTCCACGGGGGTCACGAGCGCAGGTCCCGTCCGGTCAGGTCGAGGAAGACGTCTTCGAGGCTGCGGCGCTGCACGGCGAGCCGCTCGGGCAGGATGCCGGAGGCCGCGCACCAACCGGTGACGGTGGCCAGCAGCTGCGGGTCGACGGGGGCCTCGATGCGGTAGCTGCCGGGGACCGGCTCGGTGGCGGTGGCGCCGTCGGGCAGCTCCTTGAGCAGCGGGCCGAGGTCGAGACCGGCCGGGCCGTCGAAGCGCAGCGAGGACTCGGCGCCGCCGCGGCAGAGCTCCTCCGTCGTCCCCTCGGCGATCACGCGGCCGCGGTCGACGATCGCGACCCGGTCGGCCAGCTGCTCGGCCTCGTCCATGTGGTGGGTGGTGACGACCACGGTGACGCCGTCCCGGCGCAGGTCGCGGACGAGGTCCCAGGTGGCGCGGCGGGCCTGCGGGTCGAGGCCGGCGGTGGGCTCGTCCAGGAAGACCAGCTCGGGGCGGCCGACCACGGCCATCGCCAGGGCGAGCCGCTGCTGCTGGCCGCCGGAGAGCCGGCGGTAGGTGGTGCGGCCGCAGGAGCCGAGGCCGAGCCGCTCCACCAGCGCGTCCACGTCCAGCGGGTGGGCGTGCAGCTTCGCGGTGTGCCGGAGCATCTCGACGGCGCGGGCGCCCGCGTAGACGCCGCCGGACTGCAGCATCACGCCGATCCGGGGGCGCAGCGCGGCGCTCTGCGCGACCGGGTCGAGGCCGAGCGCCCGGACGGTGCCGGCGTCGGGGCGGCGGTAGCCCTCGCAGGTCTCGATGGTGGTCGTCTTGCCGGCGCCGTTGGGGCCGAGCACGGCGGTGACGGCGCCGCGGGCGATGGTGAGGTCGAGACCGTCCACCGCGGTCTTCTCGCCGTAGCGCTTGACCAGCCCGGTGATCTGGACCGCGGGTTCGGAATGCATACCGGCGAGTCTAAGAGGGGTGGACACGGCATCCCGCGCCGAGGCCGCGCCGACGCACGGCCGTGGCCCGCGGACCCGCGGCGCGGGCGCGGCCGCCCTGCCCGGCCTGACGTGGAAGCCTCGCAGGTCAGCCCGCTGCGGCCCGCGACGGCCGCGGCCCGACCGGGCGGGACGAGGCCCGTCCTGATCGTTCCCGCAGGTCAGGTAAGCCTTACCTGCGTGACAGATGACACGAGTGAGGCCTGCATCACGGCTTGTCTCGCCGGAAGTAATTACGCAACAATCGTGTTGTGAAAAACATGCGCGAGCACACCCCGCAGCAGGAGGCCGAGTCGGCCCCCGGCTGCGCCGTGCCCGCGACGGCGGCCGAGGTGCTGCTGGAGGGCCACCGCGCCACCCGGGACCGGGTCGCCCGGTCGATCCTCGACCACGGCCCCTCCTCCGCCGCCGACCTGGCGAGCCGGCTCGGCCTCACCGCCGCCGCCGTCCGCCGCCACCTGGACGGACTGACCGCCGCCGGCCTGGTCGACGCCCGCGAGCAGCGGGTGTACGGCAGCCGCGGCCGGGGCCGTCCGGCCAAGGTCTTCGCGCTCACCGACGCCGGCCGGGACGCCTTCTACCAGGCGTACGACCAGCTCGCCGCCGACGCGCTGCGCTGGATCTCGGACACCGTTGGCGGTGGCAAGGCCGGCGAGGAGGCGGTCGCCGCCTTCGCCCGGGCCCGGTTCGGGCGACAGGGCGAGCGCTACCTCGACGCCGTGCGCCGGGCCGAGGCGGGGGAGCGCGCCGAGGCCCTCGCCCAGGCCCTGAGCGCCGACGGGTACGCTGCCACGGTGCGGCGGGTCCCGTCGGCCGCGGCGAAAGCCCCGGCGGGCGCCCAGCTCTGCCAGCACCACTGCCCGGTCGCGCACATCGCCGAGCAGTTCCCGCAGCTGTGCGAGGCGGAGACCGAGGTCTTCTCCCAGCTGCTGGGCACCCATGTGCAACGGCTGGCCACCATCGCCCACGGCGACGGGGTCTGCACCACCTATGTGCCGGCACCCGGTGCCGCATCGTCGCCCACCCTGCGTTCCGCGGGCGGTTCCGATGCAGTGCCGACTGCCGGTACGTCCACCGAAGACTCAGCGTCCGCGCGTTAGGAAGCTCGCATGACTGACACCGTTTCGCACCCGGAGCTCGAAGGCCTGGGCACCTACGAGTACGGCTGGGCCGACCCGGACACCGCGGGTGCCGCTGCCAAGCGCGGTCTCAGCGAGGACGTCGTCCGCGACATCTCCGCGAAGAAGAACGAGTCCGAGTGGATGCTGAACCTGCGGCTCAAGGGCCTCAAGCTGTTCGGCAAGAAGCCCATGCCGACCTGGGGCTCCGACCTCTCCGGCATCGACTTCGACAACATCAAGTACTTCGTCCGCTCGACCGAGAAGCAGGCCGAGTCCTGGGAGGACCTGCCCGCGGACATCAAGGCGACGTACGACAAGCTGGGCATCCCGGAGGCGGAGAAGCAGCGCCTGGTCGCCGGTGTCGCCGCGCAGTACGAGTCCGAGGTCGTCTACCACCAGATCCGCGAGGACCTGGAGGAGCAGGGCGTCATCTTCCTGGACACCGACACCGCGCTGCGCGAGCACCCGGAGATCTTCCAGGAGTACTTCGGCACCGTCATCCCGGCCGGCGACAACAAGTTCGCCGCGCTGAACACCGCGGTGTGGTCCGGCGGCTCCTTCATCTACGTGCCGAAGGGCGTCCACGTCGACATCCCGCTGCAGGCCTACTTCCGGATCAACACCGAGAACATGGGCCAGTTCGAGCGGACGCTGATCATCGTCGACGAGGACGCCTACGTCCACTACGTCGAGGGCTGCACCGCGCCGATCTACTCCTCCGACTCGCTGCACTCCGCGGTCGTCGAGATCATCGTCAAGAAGGGCGGCCGCTGCCGCTACACGACGATCCAGAACTGGTCGAACAACGTCTACAACCTGGTCACCAAGCGCGCCGTGGCGTACGAGGGCGCGACCATGGAGTGGATCGACGGCAACATCGGTTCCAAGGTCACCATGAAGTACCCGGCCGTCTACCTGATGGGCGAGCACGCCAAGGGCGAGACCCTGTCGATCGCCTTCGCCGGTGAGGGCCAGCACCAGGACGCCGGCGCCAAGATGGTCCACATGGCGCCGAACACCTCCTCCAACATCGTCTCCAAGTCGGTGGCGCGGGGCGGCGGCCGCACCTCCTACCGCGGTCTGATCGAGATCGGCGAGGGCTCCAAGGGCGCCAAGTCCAACGTGCTCTGCGACGCCCTGCTGGTCGACACCATCTCGCGCTCGGACACCTACCCGTACGTGGACGTCCGCGAGGACGACGTGTCCATGGGCCACGAGGCGACGGTCTCCAAGGTCAGCGAGGACCAGCTCTTCTACCTGATGAGCCGCGGCATGACCGAGTTCGAGGCGATGGCGATGATCGTCCGCGGCTTCGTCGAGCCGATCGCGCGTGAGCTGCCGATGGAGTACGCGCTGGAGCTGAACCGGCTGATCGAGCTGCAGATGGAGGGCTCCGTCGGCTGACGGGAAGCCGCACGCAGTCCTTGTCCGCATTCTTAGGAAGAGAGCACTACGACAGCCATGGCTGACGTCAACACCCCCACCGGCTCCACCACCGCCGGGTCGATCGAGGTCGGTACCGCCGGCGCGGGCGCGCAGCTCGCCGGCCCCGGCACCGGCCGTGCCACCGTCCAGCAGCCGATCGACGCCCGCGTCGCGGTCAGGCCCTCCTACGAGGTCGGCGACTTCCCGGTGCCGACCGGCCGCGAGGAGGACTGGCGGTTCACCCCGCTGCACCGCCTCGGCGGTCTGCACGACGGCAGCGCCGCCGCCGCGGACAAGGGCGAGGACAAGGTCGAGCTGAGCCTGCCGGACGGCGTCACCGCCGAGACCGTCGGTCGTGACGACGCCCGCCTCGGCAAGGCCGGCAAGCCGGTCGACCGGGTCGCCGCGCAGGCGTACAGCGCCTTCGAGCAGGCGCTGGTCGTCACCGTCCCCAAGGAGACGGTGCTCACCGAGCCGGTCAAGATCGACGTGCACGGCGAGGGCGGCACCCGCTTCGCCCACGTGGTCATCGACGTCAAGCCGTTCGCCGAGGCGGTCGTGGTGCTGAACCACACCGGCACCGGCACCCGCGCCGCCAACGTCGAGCTGCTGCTCGGCGACGGCGCCAAGCTCACCTTCGTCTCGGTCCAGGACTGGGACCGGGACGCGGTGCACGCCGCCCAGCAGACCGCCCTGGTCGGCCGGGACGCCTCGCTGAAGTCCGTGGTCGTCACCTTCGGCGGCGACCTGGTCCGCATCCACCCGCGGGTCACCTACGCGGCGCCCGGCGGCGAGGCCGAGCTGTTCGGCCTCTACTTCGCCGACGCCGGCCAGCACCTGGAGCACCGTCTGGTCATCGACCACGACACCCCGCACTGCCGCTCCAACGTCGTCTACAAGGGCGCGCTGCAGGGCCAGGACGCGCACGCGGTCTGGGTCGGCGACGTGCTCATCCGCGCGGCCGCCGAGGGCACCGACACCTACGAGCACAACCGCAACCTGGTGCTCACCGACGGCGCCCGGGTCGACTCGATCCCCAACCTGGAGATCGAGACGGGCGAGATCGTCGGCGCCGGACACGCCTCCGCCACCGGCCGCTTCGACGACGAGCAGCTGTTCTACCTGCAGGCCCGCGGCATCCCGGCCGACGAGGCCCGCCGCCTGGTGGTGCGCGGCTTCTTCGCCGAGCTGGTCCAGCAGATCGGTGTCGCCGAGATCCAGGACCACCTGATGGAGAAGATCGAGGCCGAGCTGGAAGCGGCGGTCTGAACCCGATGAGTTTTCTCCGCGCCTGCGCGCTCAGTGAGCTGGCCGAGGACGTGCCCAAGCGGGTCGACCTCAACGGCGTGCCGGTGTCCGTCGTCCGCACTGACGAGGGGGTGTTCGCGATCAACGACACCTGCTCGCACGCGAACGTCTCGCTCTCCGAGGGCGAGGTCGAGGACTGCATGATCGAGTGCTGGCTGCACGGCTCCAGCTTCGACCTGCGCACCGGCAAGCCCTCGGGCCTGCCCGCCACCAAGCCGGTCGCTGTCTACCCCGTAAAGATCGAAGGGGACGATGTGCTCGTCTCCGTCAACCAGGAGTCCTGAGTACACATGGCAACCCTTGAAATCCGTGACCTGCACGTCTCCGTCGAGGCGGAGAACGGCCCCCGGGAGATCCTGAAGGGCGTCGACCTGACCGTGAAGCAGGGCGAGACCCACGCCATCATGGGTCCGAACGGCTCCGGCAAGTCCACCCTGGCCTACTCGCTCGCCGGCCACCCCAAGTACACCGTCACCGGCGGCTCGGTGCTGCTGGACGGCGAGGACGTGCTGGAGATGTCGGTCGACGAGCGCGCCCGCGCCGGCGTCTTCCTGGCGATGCAGTACCCGGTCGAGGTTCCCGGCGTCTCGGTCTCCAACTTCCTGCGCACCGCCGCCACCGCGGTCCGCGGCGAGGCCCCCAAGCTGCGCACCTGGGTGAAGGAGGTCAAGGAGGCGATGGCCGCCCTCCAGATGGACCCGGCCTTCGCCGAGCGCAACGTGAACGAGGGCTTCTCCGGCGGTGAGAAGAAGCGCCACGAGATCCTCCAGCTGGAGCTGCTCAAGCCGAAGATCGCGATCCTCGACGAGACCGACTCCGGCCTGGACGTCGACGCGCTGCGCATCGTCTCCGAGGGCATCAACCGGGTCCGCGAGACCGGCGAGGTCGGCACCCTGCTGGTGACCCACTACACCCGCATCCTGCGCTACATCAAGCCCGACCACGTCCACGTCTTCGCGGGCGGCCGCATCGTCGAGTCCGGCGGTGCCGAGCTGGCCGACAAGCTGGAGGAGGAGGGCTACGAGGCCTACGTGAAGGGTGGCGCTTCCGAGTGACCCGTGCTCACGAGTCGGCGGCCCTGAAGGGCCTGCTCGACACCGACGCGATCCGCAAGGACTTCCCCGTCCTGCAGCGGCTGCTGCACGAGGAGAAGCCGCTGGTCTACCTGGACAACGCGGCCACCTCGCAGAAGCCGCGCCAGGTGCTGGACGCGCTGAACGCCTACTACGAGCGGCACAACGCCAACGTCCACCGCGGCGTGCACGTGCTGGCCGAGGAGGCCACGGCGCTGTACGAGGGCGCCCGTGACAAGGTCGCGGCGTTCATCAACGCGCCCAGCCGCAACGAGGTGATCTTCACCAAGAACGCCTCGGAGTCGCTGAACCTGGTCGCCAACATGCTCGGCTGGGCCGACGACCCCTACCGGGTGGACCAGGACTCCGAGATCGTCATCACGGAGATGGAGCACCACTCCAACATCGTGCCGTGGCAGCTGCTCTCGCAGCGCACCGGTGCCAAGCTGAAGTGGTTCGGGCTGACCGACGAGGGCCGGCTCGACCTCTCCGCCATCGACGAGCTGATCACCGAGAAGACCAAGGTGGTCTCCTTCACCCTGGTCTCCAACCTGCTCGGCACCGTCAACCCGGTCGAGACGATCGTGCGCAAGGCCCAGTCGGTCGGTGCGCTGGTCGTGATCGACGCCTCGCAGGCCGCGCCGCACATGGTGCTGGACGTGCAGGCGCTGGAGGCCGACTTCGTGGCCTTCACCGGCCACAAGATGCTGGGCCCGACCGGCATCGGCGTGCTCTGGGGCCGCCAGGAGCTGCTGGAGGACCTCCCGCCGTTCCTCGGCGGCGGCGAGATGATCGAGACCGTCACCATGGGCTCGTCCACCTACGCACCGGCGCCGCACAAGTTCGAGGCCGGCACCCCGCCGATCGCCCAGGCGGTCGGGCTGGGCGCGGCCGTCGACTACCTGTCCGGCATCGGCATGGAGAAGATCGCCGCCCACGAGCACGCGATCACCGAGTACGCGGTCGAGCGCCTGCTGGAGGTCCCGGACCTGCGGATCATCGGCCCGCGCACGGCCGTGGACCGCGGCGCCGCGATCTCGTTCACGCTGGGCGACATCCACCCGCACGACGTGGGCCAGGTGCTGGACGAGCAGGGTATCGCCGTCCGGGTCGGCCACCACTGCGCGCGGCCGGTCTGCCTGCGGTACGGAATTCCGGCGACCACGCGGGCGTCGTTCTACCTGTACTCGACGCCGGGCGAGGTCGACGCCCTGATCGCCGGCCTGCACCACGTCCGGAACTTCTTCGGCTGACGGGACGGGGCACGCGATCATGAAGCTCGACTCGATGTACCAGGACATCATCCTGGACCACTACCGCAACCCCCACGGCAAGGGGCTGCGGGACGGCGACGCCGAGGTGCACCACGTCAACCCGACCTGCGGCGACGAGATCACCCTGCGGGTGAAGCTCGACGGTGCCAAGGTCGCGGACGTCTCGTACGAGTCGCAGGGCTGTTCCATCAGCCAGGCCAGTGCGTCGGTGCTGAACGACCTGGTGGTCGGCAAGACCGTGGGCGAGGCGCAGACCGTCCAGGAGGCCTTCTTGGAGCTGATGCAGAGCAAGGGCCAGGGCGAGGGGGACGAGGAGGTGCTGGAGGACGCGATCGCGTTCGCCGGCGTCTCCAAGTACCCCGCCCGGGTCAAGTGCGCCCTGCTGAGCTGGATGGCCTGGAAGGACGCCACCGCCCAGGCGCTGGCCGCACGACCCGCCCTGAACGACTGAAGCAGAAGAGGAGGACAGACCATGAGTGACACCGAGACGCCCGCCCCTTCCGCCGAAGAGGCGCCGCTGGGCATCGTCGGCACCACCGCCGGCACCGTCTCCGTCGAGGACCTGACCGAGGCCCTGATGGACGTCGTCGACCCCGAGCTGGGAATCGACGTCGTCAACCTGGGCCTGATCTACGGCATCCACATCGACGAGTCGGACGTGGCCACCATCGACATGACGCTCACCTCGGCGGCCTGCCCGCTGACCGACGTCATCGAGGACCAGGCCAAGACCGCCACCGACGGCCTCGTCCAGGACCTGCGCATCAACTGGGTCTGGATGCCGCCGTGGGGCCCGGACAAGATCACCGACGACGGCCGCGAGCAGCTGCGCGCCCTCGGCTTCAACGTCTGACGGTCGGGCCTTCGTCAACCCGCTGCCGCGCGAGTCTCTCCTTCGGGGGAAGTGTTCGCGCGGCAGTGGTATATCTGCCAGCGGGCGGCCAGGGTGGTGCCGCGACCGCACCTCCTGCCGGAGCAGATCGGCCTGGTGGTCGAGGTGACGTCCTCCTCCAACGCGCACAACGATCGCCGTCCCGTACTCGGTCGACGGGTCAAGCCCACGAAGTGGAGCGGCTACGCCCGCACCGGTGTGCCGTACTACGTGCTGGTGGACCGGGACCCACGAAACCCGGGGATCACCCTGTTCGGAGAACCGGACCGTAAGGAGGGCAGCTACGCGGTGCTCGGTGAGTGGAAGTTCGGCGATCAGGTGCGGCTGCCGAATCCGTTCGGATTCGACTTCCGTACGAGCACCTGGAAGCCCCGGACCGCTTAGGAGCCCTCACACGACGCCGCCGGCGGGACGGAGATCCGTCCCGCCGGCGGCGTTCGTGCGTGGGGTCAGCCGCGCTTCGGGCTCCGGGCCACGGCCAGGGCCAGGCCCGCGCAGGCGACGGCGGCGAGGGTGGCGAAACCGCTGACGGCGGGGAGCAGACCGTAGCGCTGGGTGAGGGCGCCGACGGCGATGATGGGTGCGGAGCTGCCGAGGTAGACGATGATCCACAGGGAGCTCAGCTCCGAGCCCCGCCGCTCCGGGTTCATCGCGGCGACGGCCGCGGTGAAGAGCGAGCGGAAGGCGACGCCCTGGCAGATGCCGCCGAGGACGCTGCCGATGAACAGCAGCGCCGGGGTGCCGGTGTACTGGGCCGTGACGACCAGGCCGAGGCCGGTCGCCAGGCCGGTCATGCCGAGGGCGATGACCAGGCGGTCCGCGGTCGGCGGGACGAGCAGCTGGGCGACGGCGGAGGAGCCGAGCAGCAGGGCGGCCACGATCGCACCGGTCAGGTGCGAGGAGGTGTGCAGCAGCCGGGCGGAGAAGGCCGGGGCGAGCGCCAGGTAGACGCCGAAGACGCCGTAGGAGACGAACCCGGCGCCGGCGGCGAGCAGGAACTCGCGGCGGCCGGCGGTCGGCAGGGCGAGGCGCTGCGGGCGCAGGTGGGCCGGGGTGGTGATGCGCGGCGGGGAGGCCGGCGGGCGGTTGCGGCCGGGCATCCGCGGGTGCACCACGGCGAGCGGCACGCAGAGCGCCAGCAGGCCGACGGCGTGCAGCAGGAACGGCGTCAGCAGCGGGTCGGACCCGCCGGACAGCAGGGCGCCGACGATCGGGCCGATCGCGACGCCGCCCGCGGAACAGGCCAGGGTGAGCTTGGCGGCCAGGGTGGGGCGCTCCGGCAGCAGGTCGCCGAGGGCGGCCCCGGCGGCACCGGTGGACAGGCCCACCGCGATGCCCTGGACGGCGCGGCCGGCGGCGAGCTGCCAGAAGCCGCCGGCGGTGGCGAACACGACGTCGCCGGCGGCGGCCAGCGCCACGGCGGGCAGGATCAGGGCGCGCCGGCCGAGGTGGTCGGACCAGTGGCCGACCACGGCCAGGACGGGGACCAGCGCGAACACGTAGACCGTGAAGAGGATCGTGGTGTCGAGCGGGGTCAGGGAGAGGCGCTGCTGGAGGAGCGGGTAGATCGGCGTCGCCAGATTGGCACCGATCAGCATCAGCAGCAGCGCGGTCGACACCAGGCCGACGCGGACGCCGCGCAGCGCGTTCCAACGGCTGATCGCGGCGAGCTGGAGCTGGGCGCGCGGCGCGAGCTCCAGAGGAAGCAGGGCCTCCGACAGTCGGCGTCCGTCGAGCTGCGCGGTGCGCAGCCCGGGGCCGGCGGGGGAGAGGTCCGCCATGTAAGGGATCTCCTGAGGCAGGGCACCACCGGGTCGGCGGGGTGTGCCGGCGCACCCGTCCTGAGGCGCTGTGGTGGTGGCCGCGGTGCGGGGGCTCCCTGGTGGAGCGGATGAGCTGTGGGGTGGGCGTCGTTGCCCGGTGGGCCGCGCGGGGTGGGCACGGCACCGCTTCGAAGGATAAGGGGTGGGCGCACGGTCGCGGCGCGCGCCCCTGGAGGCCGGGCGCCGGAGGTGCCCGGCCTATACGCTGAGGTGGTGGACCGGCACACGGAGCTGATTTCCGGGGTGTCGATCGGCTGACCGCTCGGTGTAGGGAGAACGCACAACGATGGCCGGACGACGTCGGAAGAACGCTGGGCCCTCGTCGGAGGGGGCGCCGGACGAGGGGTCGGCCGGGGCGGTGCTGCCGGCGGATCTGGAGCTGCAGGACCTCTACGGGGCGTTCGCCGCGCACGGTCTGGACGACGACGAGGACCTGGACGACGCGGCCGTGCTGGTGCCGCCGGTCAAGCTGCCGTCCGAGACGGAGCTGACCGCGCAGGCGAAGGCCGTACCGATGTTCGGGTACGCGCTGAAGCTGGCCCGCTGGACGGCCCCGCACCGGCCGGTGGACGAGCACGGCGACCTGACCGGCCCGGACCGGGTGCCCGCGGCCCGGCTGCTGGGACTCGCCCCGGAGCAGGGCGACGCGCCGGAGGAGGCGGTGGTCGAGGCGATGCGGGCCTGGTCGCTGGCGTGCGACCTGGACCTGATCGAGATCGGCACCACCGCGGCCGGCGAGCACGTGGCCATCCCGGGACCGGACCTGGAGCCGGCCGAGCAGGGGGACCCGGAGACCGTCCTGGAGCTGTGGCTGACCGCCGCCGGGATCGTCCGGGAGCTGGCCGTGGAGGCGGACTCGCTGCCCGAGGGCGAGGAGGCCGGCGGGGCGGCCGAGCCGGGTGCCGAGGCCGAGGAGGACGAGGAGAGGCTGGCGCAGGTCGAGGACGCCCGGGACGAGGCCGCCGAACTGCTCGACGAGGCGCTGCAGGTGCTGTACGAGACCACGGCGTTCGCCGAGCCGGGCACCGAGACCGTGCCGCTGGGCGTGCTGGCCGCGCTGCTGGTGGTGCCGGAGGGGGAGGAGCCGAGCGAGGAGCTGCTCGGCGACATCACCGATGTGATGGTCGCCCTGGATCCGATGCTGGGCGATCTCGCCGAGCTGGGCGTACTGGACTACCGCCCGATCGACCCGGAGCTCTTCGACGAGGAGGAGGGCGAGGAGGGCGGGGAGCCGGCGCTCACCGCGGCCGGCGAGGAGCCGCTGGACGAGGAGGAGTCGGCCCGTTTCGGGCTGGTCCGGCTGACCCCGCTCGGCCAGTACGGCATCCGGAAGTGGCTGCTGGAGGACGGCTACGACGCCCCGCTGGTCGGCGACCTGGCCCGGGGCGACGCCGTCGAGCTGCTGCGGGGTGTCTGCGAGGCCGCCAACGTCCTGCCGGACGAGGAGCTGAAGGTCTGGATCACCGGCCGGGAGCCGGCGGCGGCGGCGCGCGAGCTGCTGGCCGCGGCGCGCGGCAGCGATGCGTACGCGCCGATGCGGCGGATGCTCTGCCAGCTCGCGCTGACCATGCTGGGCGAGGGCGCCGAGCCCGCCGTCCGGGAGGTGTTGGACGACCCGGAGCTGGGCGGGGGCGCGCGGGCGTGGCTGGTCGGTCGCGGGGCCGCCGACGTGCCGGCGCCGGAGCGGGCGATGGCGCTGTGGACGGTGGTGGACACCTTCGCCGCCCAGCTGCTCGACACGGGCGGCGATGCGGAGATGCTGCGCGAGCTGATCGCCGACCTGCCGGTGACGGACAACCCGGCGAGCTACTTCGGCGAGCTCTGGCGGGTCGACCACCCTTACACGGCGGACGTGCTGGAGGTGGTGGGCGAGCTGCACCTGGACCGCGCGGTGGCCAAGGAGGCCCGCAAGGCCGCCTTCAAGGCGCGTTCCAAGGGCTGACGCCTGGATCGCCTGGATCCGCCCCCCCCCGCGGGAGCCCTCGGGCCCTGCGGGGTGCCGGGGCTCACGGCGGCAAGGCGTACGGCGGGCCGGGCTCGTGGCGCCGGCTCAGGCCGGGCGGGGCCCGGCCGGGCGGGCTCGTGGCGGGCCGCGCTCACGGGAGGTCGAGCGAGCCGTCCTCGGTGAAGGGGAAGAACGGGTTGTGGGCCAGCTCCCAGAGGTGGCCGTCCGGGTCCTCGAAGTAGCCGGAGTAGCCGCCCCAGCTGGTGGGCTCCGGCGCCTTGACCACCGTGGCGCCGGCCTCGACGGCCGTCCGCAGGGCGGCGTCCACCCGGTCGGGCGACTCAAGGTTCACCGCCAGGGTGACGCCCCGGAAGGACGGCTCGCCGGTGTCGGGCACGCCCGCGTCGGCGGCCAGCTCGTCGTGGGGGAAGAGGCCGAGCACCGAGTCGGCGGTGCGGAACCAGACGATCTCGGGGCTGGAGGCGGACGAACGGCTCCAGCCGAGCGCCTCGTAGAAGCGGGCGCTGCGGTCGAGGTCGCCGACGCCGAGGGTGACGATGCTGATCCGGGCCGGGAAGTCCTTGTGCGCTGTCATGCCCGACAGCGTAGGAAGCCGGACTGACAACCCGGGCCCTGACACGGCCGCGCCCGGCGGATCCGTGCCCCGGTCCGCCCCGGCGAACCGCCCCCCGATCCGTCCGGCGGGGCGCCTGAACTGGTGACCCGGCAGGTCGGGCGACGTATCGTGTCCGGAGGCGGCACGCAGACGGCGAGGACAGGGGGTGCGGCCCGGGATGACGCGGGAGCGGGAGCGGGAGAGCGGTGGCCGGCGGGACGGCCTCCGGGGCGGCGGTGAGCGGCCCGCGGAGCCGTGGGGCCGGGAGGACGGCTGCGCCGAGCAGGAGGACTTCGCCCGCCGCGCCCTCGCCGCGGCGGACTTCCCGGTGTACGGCGTCGCGGGCGGCGTGGCCCCGGACGGCGACGCGCTGGCCGCGTTCGAGACCTCGGACGGCCTGCTCTGCTGGGTCGAGGTCCAGTCCGGCGACTGGACTTCGGCCGACGGCCCGTACGTGACCGTGCGCACCTACCGGCCGGGCGCCGAGCGGTTCGGCGCGCTGCCGGACCTGGAGGACGTGGTCGAGGACGAGCGCGACCGGGTCTACGAACAGCTCGGCGTGGACGAGGGCGACTGTCCCGGGAGGGTCCGGGAGCTGCGCGAGTGGATCACCGTCGACGGCGAGCCGCAGGCGGTCGAGGTGCACGAGGACCGGCGCGAGCGCTGGGCCCGGGCGGACGCGCCGCTGCCCGACGTCTGCCCGCAGCCGGGTGCCGGGCCGGTCTGGGCCGGCCGGCTCCGGGTGGGCGGACTGACCGTCACCGTCTGCGCGCGGGGGGTCCGTCCCGGGGGCCTCGAACTGGCACCGGTGGCGGAGACCGAGCGGTACCTGGTGGGCCGCACGGCGCTGCTCCGCTCGCTCGCCGCGCGCCGCGGCCGGTACGTGCCGGTGGAGGAGCGCGAGCTCCCGCCGGTCACCGGGCTGGAGGCACACCGGGCGGTGATCGAGCACAGCATCGCCGAGTCGGCCGCGATCGAGGCGCAGGTGCGGGCCGGCCGGACGCCCCGGCTGCCCCGCGACCTGCGCGGCGAGGCCGGTGCGCTGCGCTGGGAGGCAGCGGTGCGCCAGCAGATGCGCCTCGCCTCGGAGTCCCGGACGGAGGCGGTGGCGGCGGTGACAGCGATGGTCGACCACCTGGAGCGGTTCGCCCGGCAGGTCCCGTGGGCACTCGGCACCCCGGACGGGGCGGCCGCCGTCGAGGAGGTGATCCGCCACACCGTGTTCGCCAGCGAGGTGCCGAGCCTGCCGGCCCAGCGGGCCTGGGCGCAGGTGTGGCGGGACCGGTCCTGCGCCGAGGGTGAGCACTGGGAGGAGCACCGGCTCGCCGAGCAGCTCTGGCTCGCCGCCTGGGAGCAGTGGCGGGTGGCGCGCACCGCGCGGTGAGGCCCCGCCGTCGGCCGGGCCGGGCGATGCGGCCGGCCGACGCCGCGTGACCTGTGGTGCTCACGGCAAAGGGCGGGTCATGGGTTCGAATACGGTTGGCAAATGACCACCCTGACGAGGGGTCCGATTCACCGGGTGTTCACCGCAGCGGCGGAGTCTGCTGGGCGTCGACGACCAGCCTCGACACCTCGCTCGCCACGCACCGGGCCCGACCCGGTCGGCGGCCCACCTCTCAGGAGTGACTGACATGTCGCTGTCCCGCCGGGACTTCGTCAACCGTTCCACCCTCGTCGGGGCCGGTGTCCTGATCGCCGGCAGCGCCGAGGCGCTGGCCAGCGCCCCGGGCGCGATCGCCGCCCCGGCCGGCGGCGAGGTGCAGGCCGCTGCGACCGCCGACGCCGAGCGCGCGGCGGTCGGCTACGGCCCGCTGGTCAAGGACGCCGAGGGCCTGCTCTCGCTGCCCCAGGGCTTCAAGTACACGGTGCTCAACCGCGCCGGCCAGACCAGGCTGCGCACGGGCGAGTTCACCCCGAGCAACCACGACGGCACCTCCGCCTTCGAGGACGAGCACGGCGGCAACCTGCTGGTCGTCAACCACGAGCTGAGCGGCGCCCGCGCCAACTGGCCGCACCCGGTGCCGCTGACCGAGGGCCACGTCTACGACCCGGGCGCGGCCGGCGGCTGCACCATCGTGCACGCCAAGGCCAACGGCAAGGTCGAGCAGTGGGTCGGCATCGCCGGCACCGCCACCAACTGCGCCGGCGGCGTGACCCCCTGGGGCACCTGGCTCTCCGGCGAGGAGACCGAGGACAAGGCCGGCAAGAACGGCTTCACCAAGGACCACGGCTACATCTTCGAGGTCGACCCGTTCGACGACGACTACAACCGCGACCCGCAGCCGGTGAAGGCCTTCGGCCGGTTCGCGCACGAGGCCGTCGTCGTCGACCCGAAGCGCGGCCAGGTCTACCTGACCGAGGACGCCTCCAACCCGAACGGCCTGCTGTTCCGCTGGACCCCGCCGGCCGGCTTCAAGCACGGCCGCTACCAGCTGCGCAAGCTCGCCGCCGACGCCGGTGTGCTGGAGGCCTTCAAGGTCTTCGACGCCCAGGGCAAGCTGATCGACGACCTCTCGCGCGCCACCAAGGTCGGCACCACCTACGGCGTGGACTGGGTCAAGGTCCAGGACCGCGACGCCAGGACGGTGTCCATTCGCAAGCAGTTCAAGGACGGCGAGGTCACCCGCGCCCGCAAGCTCGAGGGCATGTGGTGGGGTGACGGCGGCTTCTACTTCGTCTCCAGCTTCGCCCGCTCCGAGAGCCCGCTGCAGCACGACGGCCAGGTCTGGTTCTACAACCCGGTCCGCCGCACCATCACCCTGAAGGTGCTGCTCGGCGTCAACACCGACGTCTGGGGCGACCACGACAACTACGACGGCCCGGACAACATCACCGTCTCGCCCTACGGCGGCATCGTGATCGCCGAGGACGGCGAGGGCGTCTCGCACCTGTTCGGCGCCACCGAGGAGGGCCTGACCTACCCGATCGCCCGCAACGAGCTGAACATCGGCACCGCCGAGAAGCCGGAGTTCAGCGAGTTCACCGGCGTCACCTTCTCGGACGACGGCAAGACCCTGTTCGCCAACATCCAGACCCCGGGCATCCAGCTGGCCATCACCGGCCCGTGGCACCGGCTGAAGGAGCACAAGCGCGGCCAGGGCTACGGCGAGTGAGTTCGCAGCGCTGACGGCGGCTGACGGCAGCCGACGGGAGGGGCCCGCTCCGGCGGGCCCCTCCCGGCGTTCCGACCCCGGCGGCGGACTTCCCGGTGCGCTGGGTGGTCAGTCCTCCGGCGGCAGCCGCAGCTGGAGCATGGCCAGCAGCCGCTGCTGCGGCTGGGCCAGGTCGATACCGGTCAACTGCTCCGCCCGGCGGACCCGGTAGCGCAGCGTGTTGGGGTGGATGTGCAGGGCGTCCGCGGCCACCCGGACCTCGCCCAGGGCGTCCAGCCAGGCCAGCACCGACTCGGCGAGCCGGGTGCCGTGCCGCCGGTCGTACGCGGTGAGCGCGGTCAGCCGCGGGTCGCGCAGGCCGCCGCGCTCCTGGAGCAGCGCCAGCATCTCGCTCACCAGCACCTCGGCCTGGACGTCGATCAGTGCCGCGACCTCCAGGTCCACCCCGCCGCGGCCCATCGCGTCCAGGATCCGGTCCGCCTGGGCCCGCGAGTCCGGCACCCGGGCGAGGCCGTCCACGGTCGAACCGATCGCCGCCCGCAGCGGGACCCCCAGGTGGTCCTGCGCGGCCTCGACCACGTCCTGGGCCCAGCCGCGCACCGTCGTCATCGGCAGCCCCGGTGGCAGCTCGGGCAGCAGCACGTACACCCGGGACTCGATCGGGGCGAGCAGGGCGCTGCGGTGCCGGGCCGCGGTGTGCACCGAGATCAGGCCGGTCACCTCGGCGCGGGTGAGCGCCTCGGTGGTCCGGGCGCTGTACGCCAGCACGGTCGCCGGGCGGTGCAGGTCCAGCCCCAGGTGGGTGGCGAGCGACTGCGGGCCGGTGGAGCCCTCCAGCAGCCCGGTGAGCAGGGTCTGGGTCAGCCGGACGTCCGCCGACAGCTCGCGGCGGCGCCGGACCAGCTGCGCCGCCGCCACCCGGGCCGCGCCGACCAGCGCCTGTTCGGCGAGCGGGGCCAGCGGCTGCGCGCCCTCCTGCACCCAGATGGTGCCGAGCGGCTGCGCCCCGGCCCGGATGCCGATCGCCAGGCGCCGGCGCAGGCCGAGCTCCGGGTGCGGGTCGACCGCGATCGGTGCGTCGGAGGTGCGCAGGTGCTGGAAGATGCCCCACTCGCGGAGCTTGGAGAGGTAGGGCTCGGGGCCCTGCCAGCCGAGGATGGAGAGCCGGCGGAGGTCGTCCACCTCGTCCGAGTCCGAGGAGCGGGAGTAGGCCAGCACGCGGCTGGAGGTGTCCTCGATCGAGACGATGCCGTTGGTGAGCACGGCGACGGTCTGGGCGAGCGAGAAGAGGTCGCCGGCGTTGTGCTCGGGGGCGCCGGCCGTGTCCGGGGCGTCCGGCCCGGCGATGATCGCGCGGGCCAGCGAGTCCAGGTGCTCCCACCGCGTCTCCCGGCGGACCGAGAGCAGCGCGACGCCGGCCTCGGTGGCGGCCTCGCGCAGGGCGTCGGCCTGGCCCGGCGCGTCCAGCTTCACCGCGACGGCCGCGGCACCGGCCCGGCCGGCCGCGCGCAGCGCCGGGAGGGCGGCGCGGCCGCGGGCGCCGATGGCGAGCACCAGCTCGCCGGTCGCGGCGGTCGGCGGGTCCTCCGGGTCGAGGATCGCGACGTCGCGCACCGGGACGTCCAGCCCCTGCGGGGCGGCCTGGAGTTCGACCAGCGGCTCGCCGAGGGACATCAGCAGCCGGCGGAGCGGGAGTCCGGGGGTGGTCATCCGGCCCTCCTTCATCCGCTCGGACAACGCCGTGCGCCCGATTTTAGCCGGGCGGACAGGTTCGGCGGCCGTTCGCGGCTGGGGCGGGCGCGGGCGGCGAGCACTCCAGGCTCACGGGACCGGGCGACCGAGGGTGCGCCGTGACCCGCCCGTGACCCCCTTCGTCGGAGCGGACAACGCCGTACGGGGGACTTTAGCCGCCCGGCCAATCAAGTCGGGTCCTGCGCAGGAATAGCGTTCGTCGTGTGGCCGACGTGCGACCCGCGTCGGCATCCCCCGCATCAACCGAAGGAGAGCGTGCGCTCTATGGACGCTGTGACCCAGGTCCCCGCGCCGGTGAACGAGCCGGTCCACAGCTACGCCCCCGGCAGCCCGGAACGGGCCCGCCTGGAGGCCAAGCTGAAGGAGCTGGGCGGCCAGGAGCCGGTCCAGCTGACCATGACGATCAACGGTGAGCGCCGGATGGGCGGCGGCACCGAGATCCACGTCGTCCAGCCGCACAATCACGCGGCGAGGCTCGGCACCCTGCGCAACGCCACCCAGGCCGACGCGCAGGACGCCATCGACGCTGCCCTGGCCGCTGCTCCGGCCTGGCAGGCGCTCTCCTTCGACTCCCGCGCCGCGATCTTCCTCAAGGCCGCCGACCTGCTGGCCGGTCCCTGGCGCGAGACGCTGGCCGCCGCCACCATGCTCGGCCAGTCCAAGACCGCCCAGCAGGCCGAGATCGACACCCCCTGCGAGCTGGTCGACTTCCTGCGCTTCAACGTGCACTTCGCCCGCCAGATCATGGCGGAGCAGCCGATCTCCTCGGACGGCGTGTGGAACCGCAGCGACCACCGCCCGCTGGAGGGCTTCGTCTACGCGATCACCCCCTTCAACTTCACCGCCATCGCCGGCAACCTGCCGACCGCGCCGGCGCTGATGGGCAACGTGGTGCTCTGGAAGCCCTCCCCGACCCAGCAGTTCTCCGCGCACCTGCTGATGCAGCTGCTGGAGGAGGCCGGGCTGCCCAAGGGCGTCATCAACATGGTCACCGGCGACGGCCTGGACGTCTCCGCCGTCGCGCTGAAGCACCCGGCGCTGGCCGGCATCCACTTCACCGGCTCCACCGCCACGTTCCAGCACCTGTGGCGCGAGGTCGGCAACAACATCGCCGGCTACCGCACCTACCCGCGGATCGTCGGCGAGACCGGCGGCAAGGACTTCCTGGTCGCCCACCCGTCGGCCGACCCGGCCGTGCTGAAGACCGCGATGACCCGCGGCGCCTTCGAGTTCCAGGGCCAGAAGTGCTCGGCGCTCTCCCGCGCCTACGTCCCGGCCTCGATCTGGGCCGGCCTGAAGGACGCGTTCCGCGACGAGGTCGAGGGCCTCACCATGGGCGACGTCACCGACCTGGGCAACTTCATGTCGGCCGTCATCGACGAGCGCGCCTTCGCCAAGAACAAGGCCGCGATCGACCGCGCCCAGGCCGACCCGCAGGTCGAGGTCCTGGCCGGCGGCACGTACGACGACTCGGTGGGCTACTTCGTCCGCCCGACCGTCCTGGTCTGCCAGGACCCGGCGAGCGAGTACTTCAAGGACGAGTACTTCGGCCCGATCCTCGCCGTGTACGTCTACGAGGACGAGAAGTACGAGGAGATGCTGGCCCAGATGGAGTCGGTGTCGGCCTACGGCCTGACCGGCTCGATCATCTCCCAGGACCGCGCCGCGGCCCAGGACGCCATGCACAAGCTGCGCTTCGCGGCCGGCAACTTCTACATCAACGACAAGCCGACCGGCGCGGTCGTCGGCCAGCAGCCGTTCGGCGGCGGCCGGGCCTCGGGCACCAACGACAAGGCCGGCGCCAAGCAGAACCTGGCGCGCTGGACCTCCACCCGTTCGGTGAAGGAGACCTTCGTCCCGCCGACGGACTACCGCTACCCGCACATGGGCTGACCCTCCGCCCACCGGCGCCCGGCCCCGCAGCCGGGCGCCCCCCGCCGGGGCGGCGGACCACCCCCGAGCCGCCGCCCCGGCCCTTCTGCCACCCTTGGAAGCACCAGCCCCAGGAGTCACGATGCTCCGTTCCGCCCTCCTCGCGGCCTCGCGCTCGTCGCAGGTCCGCACCGTGGTCGAGAAGTTCCCGCCGACCCACGCCATAGTCGAGCGCTTCGTCGCCGGCGAGAAGCTCGACGACGCGGTCACCGCCTGCGACGACCTCGTCGCCACCGGCCGCAAGGTCACCCTGGACCACCTCGGCGAGGACACCCAGGACGCCACCCAGGCCGCGGCCACCGCAGAGGCGTACGAGCACCTGCTCGCCGCGCTGAAGGACACCGGCCTCGCGGCCGGCGCCGAGGTCTCGGTGAAGCTGTCCGCGGTCGGCCAGTTCCTGCCGGTGGACGGCGAGAAGATCGCCCTGGAGAACGCCCGCCGGATCTGCGAGGCGGCCGCCGCCGCCGGCACCACGGTGACCCTCGACATGGAGGACCACACCACCACCGACTCCACCCTCTCCATCGCGCGCGAGCTGCGGGCCGACTTCCCCTGGCTGGGCGTCGTCCTCCAGGCCTACCTGCGCCGCACCGAGGCCGACTGCCGCGAGTTCGCCGGCGCCGGCTCCCGCGTGCGCCTGTGCAAGGGCGCCTACAAGGAGCCCGAGTCGGTGGCCTTCCAGGGCAAGCACGAGGTCGACCTCGCTTACGTCCGGGCGCTGAAGATCCTGATGGCCGGCGAGGGCTACCCGATGATCGCCTCGCACGACCCCCACATGATCAAGATCGCCGACCAGCTGGCCCAGTGGAACGGTCGCAAGCGCGACTCCTACGAGTACCAGATGCTGTACGGCATCCGCCCCGAGGAGCAGCTGCGCCTCGCCGGCGAGGGCAACACCATGCGCGTGTACCTGCCCTACGGCCAGGAGTGGTACGGCTACTTCATGCGCCGCCTCGCCGAGCGCCCGGCCAACCTCACCTTCTTCCTGCGTGCGATGGCCACCCGCGGCTGACCCGCCGCCCCGCAGGACCGCTCGGCGGCGGTGCTGCCCGAGCGCAGTGCCGCTGTACCCGGACGGCCCGCACCCCTTGTGGAAGGGGGGTGCGGGCCGTTGCGCGTGCTCGCTCGCCCGGGCGGCGGGGGCGGCATAGGATCGCCACGGGCCGGTCAACCGGCCCGGGAGCCGGAGGAGTTGGCGTGCAGAAGAGATTCGCCGAGTTGTCGACGCCGCTGCTGGCGGACGCCTGCGTGCGGCTGGGCGTGGAGCCGCGCCCCGCGCCGGCCGGGATCGCGCCGGTCGCCGCCGGGAGCCGGATCGCCGGGCGGGCGCTGCCGGTGCGGCACTACGGGAGCGTGGACGTCTTCCTGGAGGCGTACGGCGCGGCGGGGCCGGGTGACGTGCTGGTGATCGACAACGACGGGCGCACGGACGAGGCCTGCGTCGGCGACCTCGCGGTGCTGGAGGCGCGGGCCGCCGGGGTGGCCGGGGTCGTGGTGTGGGGCCTGCACCGGGACACCCCGGAGCTGGTCGAGATCGGGCTGCCGGTGTTCAGCTACGGGTCGCTGCCGCTCGGCCCGCTGCGGCTCGACGAGCGGGAGCCGGAGGCGCTGGTCACCGCGCGCTTCGGGCCGCACCTGGTGAGTGCCGGGGACGCGGTGTTCGGGGACGCCGACGGGGTGCTGTTCGTGCCCGGTGACCGGGTGGACGAGCTGCTGGAGACGGCGGCCGGGATCGCGCGCACCGAGCGCGCGCAGGCGGACCGGATCCGCTCGGGCGACACGCTGCGCCGGCAGACGGCCTTCGACGAGTACCTGGCGCGGCGCGCCGCCGATCCGTCCTACAGCTTCCGGCAGCATCTGCGGCGGGTGGGCGGCGCGATCGAGGAGTAGTCGGCTACCGGTCCGGCTCCGATTCCGATTGCGGCTCCGATTCCGCCTCCGGCCCCAGGCGCCGGCTCAGAGCGCGCGGTGCATGATGTGCAGGCCGACGTAGCCCAGCTCGGGGTGGCGGAACCCCTCGGGGAGGGTGCCGATGACGTCGAAGCCCAGCGACCGGTAGAGCCGCACGGCGCGCTCGTTGGTGGCGACCACCGCGTTGAACTGCATGGCCCGGTAACCGGATTCGCGCGCCCAGTCGAGGGTGTACTCGGCCAGGGCCCGGCCGACGCCGCGGCCGGAGTGCGCCGGGTCGACCATGTAGCTCGCGCTGGCGATGTGCGAGCCGTTGCCCTGGTGGTTGCGGTTCATCTTCGCGCTGCCGAGCACCGCGCCGGTCGCCTCGTCGACGGCGACCACCGTGCGGTTCGGGGCGTCGAGCAGCCACCAGCCCCGGCCCTGCTCGACGTCGAGGTCGAGCGGGAAGGTGAAGGTCTCGCCGGCGGCGACGATGGTGCGGAAGAACGGCCAGATGGCGGGCCAGTCCGCGGCGGTGGCTTCCCTGATCAGCATGCGGACATGATGACAGCGGGGTCGATCGGGTGCCACGGGTTTACCGTGGTGCCCGGGCCGGTGCCCGGGCACCACCGACGGTGCGTCAGAGCATCGACGCGGCGGGCTGGACCATGGCGCGGGCGGTCTTGGCGTCGACGTACTCGCCGATCGCGGTCATCACCCACTCGCCCGAGTACTGGCGGACCAGCTTGCACATCACCACGCCGGTGCGCGGCTCGGAGGAGGTGAGGTCGAAGCGGACCAGCTCCTGGCCCGAACCGGCGTCCACCAGGCGGCAGTAGGCGTTCTTGACCTCGGTGAACTTCTGGCCGGAGAAGGAGTTCACCACGAAGACCAGCCCGCAGACCTCGGGCGGCAGGCCGTTCAGGTGGACGGTGATCGACTCGTCGTCACCGCCGCCCTCGCCGGTGAGGTTGTCGCCGGAGTGGGCGATGGCGCCGTTGAAGATGCCCAGCTTCATGAACCAGGCGGTGTCCAGCTTCTGGCGCTGGGCGTCGAAGGCGATGCAGGAGGCGTCCAGGTCGATGTTGCGGCCGCGGCCGGCGGGCTCCCAGCCGAGGCCCATCCGGACCGAGGAGAGGAAGGGCTTGCCGTTCTTCTCCAGCGAGACCGAGCCGCCCTTGGTGAGGCTGACCCGGCCCTTGTCCAGGGTGACCTTGGTCAAGGAGGGGGCGGGCTCGGCCGGCGGGGCGGGCGGCACCGGGCCGCCGGCGGCCATCGCGACGCGCGGGTCGACCGGCGCGGCGGGCGGGGCCGGGGGTGCCTGCGGGGCCACGGGCGGGGCCGGCGGCGCGACCGGGGGCGCGACGGGTGCGGCGACCGGCGGCGCCACCGGGGCGGCGGTCGCGGGGGCGGGCGCGTCGTCGACGCTGACGCCGAAGTCGGTGGCGATGCCCGCCAGCCCGTCGGCGTAGCCCTGGCCGACCGCGCGCACCTTCCAGGCGCCGTTGCGCTGGTAGACCTCGACCACGATCAGCGCGGTCTCGCGGCTCAGCGGCGGCGGGGTGAAGGTCACCAGGACCTGGCCGGAGTCGGCGTCGCGGACGGTGGCGGTCGGCTCCATCCCGGCGAAGGTGGCGCCCGCCTCGTCGGGGCTGGCGGTCACCACGATCTTGGTGATGCCGGCCGGGACGGCGGCGGTGTCGATGGTGATGGCGTCCGGGGTGCCGGCGGAGGCCGGGCGGTGGGTGACGCCGGGGCCGACGGGGGCGTTGTAGAAGACGAAATCGGCGTCCGAGCGGACCTTACCGGAGTCGGTCAGCAGCAGGCCGGAGACGTCCAGCGCCTTGGGCGCGGTGACCTCGACGGTCACCCGCGCGGCGGTCAGCGGGGCGTTGCCGCCTTGGGTCAGGACCGTGGACACGAACTCCTCCTCGGATGCGGTGGCACGGCATCGATCCCGCCTCAGGGGCGCCGTGCCGAGTGGTACCCACAGTAACGAACGGGCCTGCGCGGAAGAGCCCGCGCGGGCCGGTGACCTGTCGGGCTGTCGGGCGGACGGTCAGCGTGCCGCGGCGGTGAAGGTGCCGAGTGCGGCGACGGCCCGCGGGTGGTCGATGGCGAAGGCGGCGGCGTTCCAGCTCTCGACCGCGGGGGCCTTCGGGGCGGCCGTGCGCGGTGCCCCGGTCGGTACGGCCGCGCCGGAGGGGGCGCTCGGGCCGGTGGGGGCCCCTGCCCGGGGGCGGCTCGTGGAGCCCGGGCCGACGGTGCCGGTCGGGCCGACGGCGCCGCTGTGGCCGGCGACGCCGGTGCCGACCATGCCGGTGCCGACGATGCCGGTGCCGGGGCGCCCCGGGACGGTGGTGGCGGGAAGCGGCGCGGTGGTCGGCAGGGGCTCGGCGGCGGGCAGCGGGCGGACGCCCCGGACCCCGAAGCCGTACCGCCCGGGCCGGACGTCGGTGCCGGGCAGGGTGGTGAACCGGTAGACCAGCGTGCCGCGCTCCTGCTGGACGGTGGCCACGGCGCCCGGGAGGTCGGTCCACGCGGTTCCGCTGCCGGGCGCCAGCTCGCCGGGGGAGAGGCGGAACTCGGCCTGCAGCGCGGTGACCGGCTCGGTGACGGTGAGGGTGAGCAGGTGGTGGCTGCCGTCGCGGCCGAGCGGCTGGACGACGGCGGTGCCGGTGAGCGCCAGGTCGGCGGCGTCGTCGTCGGTGGGACCGTCGGTGGGACCGTCGGGGCTGCCGGTGCCCTCGGCGGGGCCGGGCGCGCCGTCGGCTGGCCGGCCGTCCCGGCCCGACCCGGTGGTGAGGACCTCGGGGAGCTGCGGCCCGGGCGCGCCGGTGCCCGGGAGGAGCGGCCGCGGGGAGACCGGCTGCTGCTCGGCCGGCTGCGGGGAGCCGGGGTGCGCGGCGGACGGCGAGGCCGAGGGGGTCCCCGACGGGCTCGCGGCCGCCGGACCGGTGGTCGGCTCGCCCGGCGCGGCCGTACCGCCGGTCGCGGTCGCGCGGCCGTCGGGGACGCCCCCGAGCACCTCGGCCGGCGCGCCGGACCCCCGGCCGGCTTCGGCCCGGCCCGCCTCGCCCCGGGCGGCACGGCCGCCCTCGGCGAGCGGCAGGGACGTGGCCGGGGCCGAGGGCTGCGGCGCGGGACCGCCGGAGGCCGGCGGGTGTGCCACGGCGGCGCTGGGCGAGGACTGCTCCGCCGGACGGACCCCGGGGCGGCCGGGCGGCGGCGCGGTCCTGTCGCGCGGTGCGGCGGCGGAGGTGTCCTCCGTCGCGTCGCCGGTGTCGGGCGTGGGCGGCGGCGTCGAGCCGACCCGGGACACCCCGGCGCGGCGGCCGACGCCCTGCTGCTCGTTGAGCAGGAAGGTGGTGGCGATGCTGATGCCGACCACGGTGGACATCGCCATCGCGGCTCCGGAGAAGCGCAGGGTGGGCAGCCGGAGCCGGCCGCCGAACGGCTTCGGCCGACCGTGCCGGCCGCGGCGCTCGCGCTGCCGCTCGTAGCCGTACGGCGCCCCCTGCCCGGTGTCCTCGCGCACAGCCACCGGACCCCTCCCCTCCCCGAAGTCCCCCGAAGTCGCCGTTGCGGTCGCCGCATTCTCCCATGCGACGCCGTCGGTCCCGCATCACCGCCGCGAGCGCCGGGTGTGCCCCGGCCGCCCCTGGATCCGGCCGCGACGGTCCTCGGGCGCGCACGCGGGCGCGCCGGTGGACGCGCGCGGGCCCGCGTCGGCAGGGGGACGAGCGTACCAGCGGGGGCCGGGCGGGCGGCCAGCCCTCGGCCGGAATCGATCCGGTCCTCGGAGTCCTTTCGGGTAGCGGAAGTTGACGGTCCGTCCGACAAGCGGCGCCGGGTCTCCGCGGCCGGGTGCCGGGGGTGGTTGCAACCCCCTTGCAACCCTTGCCGGTTCGGCGCCGGGTAGCGCAGTCTGAGGGCATCCCACGCCGTCCCGGAGAGACCGTCATGCCGCCCGACCCGCTGCCCGCACCCTCCAGTGCCCCTCTCGCCGCCACCCCCACGGGCGGCGATGAGGCAGGCTCCACCGCCGCTCCGGCGGCGGTGGAGGAGGTGCTCACGCTGCGGATATCGCTGGGCGAGGAGGTCGTCGGCGAGGTCCGCACCCGGTTCCGGTTCGACGCCGAGCGCCCCTACGAGGTGCTGCTGACGTTCCACTTCGGCCGGCCGGACGAGGCCGACTGGGTGTTCTCGCGCGACCTGCTGCGCGACGGACTGCGCTCCCTGAGCGGCCAGGGCGACGTCAAGCTGTGGCCGGCGTACTGCCCGTGCCACGGCTCGACGTTGCACCTGGCGCTGGAATCGCCCCACGGCAGCGCCCTGTTGGAGGTCTCCAAGCCCCGGGTGCGGGCCTGGCTGGACCGGACCTACGCGCTGGTCTCCGAGGAGGCCGAGCAGGCCTTCGGCCCGACCGACGCCCAGCTGTCCGCGCTGCTCGCCGGCGGCTGACGGCGGGTCGGCACGGCCCCGGCGTCCCCGGGGCCGCGCGGCGCCGGGACCGCCGCGGCGCCCGGCGGGACCGCCGCGGCCGGTGGCGGGGCGCCGTCCACACCCGGGAGCCGGACCGTCCCGGCGGCCAGACCGGCCCGCAGCCGGCGCACGGCCGGGGCCGAGGAGGCCGGCAGCAGGTCGTACGGATCCTCCGGCCCCAGCACGGTGACCAGCACCGAGTCGGCGAACCGGTAGGGCCGGTGGGCCAGGAGGCCGCCGAGGTGGCGCCGCAGCCGGGACAGTTCGGCCCGCACCGTCACCGTCCGCCCCGGGTCGCCGAAGAGCGCGTCGGCGAGCTGGGCCGCGCTGAGCCCGTCGCGCTCGACGGCGAGCAGCAGGAGCAGTTCGGCGTGGCGCGGGCTCAGCGCGTGCGACCAGCTGCCGGCCACGCCGTGCACCGACAGTTCGGGGCGGTCCGGGCGGCGCAGGTCGACGCGGAGCCGGGCGCCCTGGGCCTGCTCGGCGACGGCCGCCCCGGCGTCGTCCGGACGGCCGCTCCCCGGCCGGTGGACCGGGCGGATCAGCCAGCCGTCGGCCAGCGGCTCGATGGCGCACTCGCCCAGGCTGGGCAGCCAGTGCACGGTGGCCGGGTTCCAGCCCTCGGAGGGCAGGCGCAGCCGGGTGGGCGGCGGCAGCCCGGCCGCGGCGGCCGTCCAGCCCGCGGCGTCCACCACCAGCGCCGGGCCGTTCACCCGGGCCAGCAGCGGGGCGGCCAGCGTGCGCAGCTGGTGCAGCGACTCCAGGCGGCGGGCGCGCAGCTCGGTCTCGGCGAGCCGGGCGGCGGTGGCGGTGAGCTGCAGCAGGTAGGGCTGGAAGGTGTGGGCCGGGCCGCTGAGGTTGATCGCGCCGACCAGCCGGCCGGTGCCCGGATCGTGCACCGGGGCGGCGACGCAGGTCCAGGAGTGGTGGCTGCGCAGGTAGTGCTCGGCCGAGTGGACCTGCATCGGCCGCCGGGCGCGCAGGGCCGCGGCGATGCCGTTGGTGCCGACGGCCTCCTCGACCCAGCGGGCTCCGGTGAGGAAGCCGATCCGGTCGGCGCTGCGCCGCAGCCCCCGTTCGCCCTCCTGCCACAGCACGTGGCCCTCGGCGTCGGCGATGGCGAGGAGCAGCGGGGCGCTGCCGGCCGGGTCGAGCAGCGTGTCGCGCAGCACCGGCAGCAGCGGGTCGAGGCCGCTGGCCCGGCGGCGCTGCTCGACCTCGGCGGGGCCCAGGTGGACGGCGGCGGCGCCGGCGTCCGGGTCGAGGCCGAGGCGGCGCAGGCGGGCCCAGGAGTCGCCGATCTCGGGGCGGGGCTGCAGGAACGGCCGGTCGCCGTCGGGCGGCGGCGCGCCCTCCCGGGCGAGGTCGCGGGCGGCGGCTTCGGCGAGGGTGCGGTCGTGGACCTTGGCCAGTTCCGCCGCCGACTGCGGGGATCGGCGCTCGGGTCGTCGGGTCTGCCGTCCGGTCTGCCGCACTCGGTTCGCTCCTCGCCGCCGTCCGAGGGCGCGCCGGGGCCGACGCGCTGACGAAAGCGTACGGGGGGCGCCCGGTCCTGCGGGTGGGGTCTGCCAAGTCGGCACGGGCGAGCCCATGAGAGTGGACATGCCAAGGCGGAATGGCGGGCCGCCGGTTCCGTAAGGCCCGGACGACCACCCCCGCGCCGCGGCGGCGGACCCGCGGTGACGGCGCCCGGATCGTCTAGATTCGAGTGGATCGTCCGCCGCCCCGGAGGCGGTCGAGGGCGTGCGCCGCCGTGCCGCCCGTCAACGCACGGAGGTCCGCCGCCCTTGCTCCCCTCGCCCGCCGGTCCGGCCGTCGCCGCCCTCGCGGTGAATCCGTTGGACGCCTCCTCGCTGCTCACCGCGTTCGGCGCGCTCGGCATCGCCGTGGTGCTCTTCGCCGAGACCGGCCTGCTGGTCGGCTTCTTCCTGCCCGGTGACTCGCTGCTCTTCACCGCCGGGCTGCTCTGCGTCCCGCGTGCGACCGAAGGGCCGCAACTGGAGCTGTACCAGGTGATCCCGGCGGCGCTGGCCGGCGCGCTGGCCGGCGCCCAGGTGGGCTACCTGATCGGCCGGCGGGGCGGGCGGGCGCTGCTGCGCCGCAGCGGGCGGAGGAGCCTGGAGGAGGGGGTGCGGCGGGCGGAGGGGCTGCTGGCCAGGTACGGACCGGGCAAGGCGATCGTGCTCGCCCGGTTCATCCCGGTGGTCCGCACCGTGCTGAACCCGCTCTGCGGCGTGCTGGAGGTGCCGGTGCGCCCGTTCACCTTCTGGCAGGTGGCCGGCGGTTCGGTCTGGGTGATCGGCCTGGTGCTGGCCGGGTACGCCCTCGGCTCGTCCGTGTCGGATATCGACCGCTACCTGCTGCCGATCGTCGGTCTGGTAGTACTTGTCTCCGTGATTCCCATTGTTCTCGAAGTGTTCCGCGCCCGGAAGTCCCGTCGTGGGGGCGGTGACCCCCGGTGACGGTTCCGGTGGTGCCCGCGGCGGTGCCGGCCCGCGCCCTGGCCGTGTACGACGGCAGCGGCATCGACGGCGGCCTCTACCACCGGGTGGTCGGGTGGGCGGACGCCGCGCCGTACTGGCTGGACGAGCTGGTCCGGATCTGGTCCGCGCTCGGCCTCGGGCTGTTCGCCGTGCTGATGGCCGTGGCCTGGTGGCGGGCGCGCGGCGCCGGACCGGCCGTGATGGCCCGGGTGCTGGCCTCGCCGTTGATCGTGGTCGCGGCCTACGCCGTCAACTCGGTGTTCAAGGGCGTGGTGGAGGAGGTCCGTCCCTGCGCCCAGCTGGGGGTGCGGAGCACGCTGGAGGCCTGCCCGGCCACGGGTGACTGGTCCTTCCCGAGCAACCACACGGTGATCGCCTTCGCCGCCGCGGCGGCGCTCTGGAGCGCGAACCGGCGGCTGGGCGCGATCGCCGCCGTCGCCGCCGTACTGATGGGCGCGTCCCGGGTCTGGGTCGGCGTGCACTACCCGCACGACGTCCTGGTCGGTGCACTGGTCGGCGTGCTGGTGGCCGTCCCGACGGCCCTGGCCGCCGGGCGGGCCGCACCGCTGGTCGACCGGGCGCGCGGCGGGGCGCTGCGGCCGTTCCTCGGCGCCGGTGCCGCCGCGCCCGCCCCGGGCGGCGTCCCGTTGGAGCCGCAGCGGCGTTAGGGCCTCCGCTTCGCGTGGCCCGGCCCCTGCCGGTCGGGCCATGGCGTAAGGCCCTTGTGTGGCCGGGGCGGCGGGGAGAGCATGTGAGCCGGGCGTGAGGCCCCCGGGGAACCGGGGCGTCCGCCCGGCTCAGTCGTGCGTGGGGCGCGACGGCGCCCGGCCGTGCCAGCGGAGGGATGTGCCCATTGCCGTACCGACTCGACATCACGCAGGGGGAGTGGCCGGAGGGGGAGCTGCGCAAGGGCGTGGAGGGCCTGCTGGCCGAGGCCATGGTGCTCACCCTCGCCACCGCCGGGCACGAACACGGCCCGCACGCCAACCTGGCCTTCTTCGCGTACGACGACGACCTCGTCCTGTACTTCGTCAGCGAGCGCGCCACCCGGCACAGCCACCACCTCGCCGAGGAGGCCCGGGCGGCGGCCACCGTCTTCCTGCCGCCGCCGGTCTTCGGCGAGCAGCTGCGCGGGATACAGCTGACCGGGAGCGCGGGCGAGGCGTGGGGGCGGCAGGCGGAGGCGGCCTTCGCGGCGTACCAGGGGCGATTCCCGTCCTTCGGGCAGGACCCGGAGGTGCGCCGGCAGTACCTGGCCAACGCGGGTGCGGCGGCGCTCTACCGCTTCCAGGTGGAGGAGCTGACGGTGGTGGACGAGCCCGCCTTCGGCCGGCGCAACTACCTGCGGGCCAGCGTCGTCCGCTGACCACCGGTGCCGGCCGGCCGTTCGCTCGGGTTGTCTGTACAACTTTTCGACCGGTTCACCTCCGGGACCGGCTTCGGCCTCCCCCCGTCCACCTCGCCGCATCAGCCTGGCCGCATGAGAGTCATCGTCGTAGGAGCAGGCGTGCTCGGCACCATGCACGCCTGGCAGGCCGTCGAGCGCGGCCACGAGGTCGTCCACCTGGAGCGCGAGGCGCAGGCGCGCGGTGCCTCCGTGCGCAACTTCGGTCTGGTCTGGGTCAGCGGCCGCGCCGCGGGCGAGGAGCTGGACACCGCGCTGCGTGCCCGCGAGCTCTGGGAGCGGATCGGCGCACGGGTGCCCGACCTCGGCTTCCGGGCCAACGGCTCGCTCACCGCGATCCGCACCGAGGCCGAACTCGCCGTCGCCGAACAGGCGCTGACGCTGCCGGACGCCGCCGCGCGCGGCTACGAGCTGCTCGACGCCGACGAGACCCGCGCCGCCAACCCGGCCCTGCGCGGCGAACTGCTCGGCGCCCTGCGGTGCGGACGGGACGCCGCCGTCGAGCCGCGCACCGCCCAGCCCGCGCTGCGGGCCGCACTGGAGGCCAGCGGCCGCTACACCTTCCTGCCCGGGCGCGAGGTCCGCGACGTGATCGGCGAGAACGCCGTCCGGGACGACCACGGCGACGTCCACACCGGCGACCTGGTCGTCCTCTGCACCGGTGCCTGGCTGGGCGGCCTGGTCCGCGAGCTGGCGCCCGCCCTGCCCGTCCGCAAGGTGCGGCTGCAGATGATGCAGACCGACCCGCTGGGCGAGGACCTCACCACCTCGGTCGCCGACGGCGACAGCTTCCGCTACTACCCCGCCTTCGCCGGCAGCGCGCTGGAGCGGCTCCGGGCGGCCCAGCCGCAGCCGCCGGTCGCCGCCGAGCACCGGATGCAGCTGCTCATGGTCCAGCGCCGTGACGGCGCACTGACGATCGGCGACACCCACGAGTACGACCAGCCGTTCGGCTTCGACGTGGTCGAGGACCCGTACGACCACCTGGTCGGCGTGGCCGAGGAACTGCTCGGCCGCCCGCTGCCACGGATCCGTCGCCGCTGGGCCGGCGTGTACGCGCAGTGCCTCGACACCACCCGGGTCGTCCACCGCGAGCGCGTGCGTGACGGCGTCTGGCTGGTCACCGGCCCGGGCGGCCGGGGCATGACCTGCTCGCCGGCCATCGCCGAGACCACCGCCGACCTCGCCAACCTGTAAGGAACACCGCACATGTCGCTTGACATCCGCTTGGTCGTACTCGACATGGCCGGCACCACCGTCGCCGACGACGGCCTGGTCGAGCAGGCCTTCCAGGCCGCCGCCGGCCGGCTCGGCGTCGAGGCCGGCAGCCCCGAGCACGCGCGCATGCTGGACCACGTGCGCGCCACCATGGGCGAGTCCAAGATCTCCGTCTTCCGGCACCTGTTCGGCGAGGAGGAGAAGGCCCGGACGGCCAACGCGGCCTTCGAGGCCGCGTACCACGACCTGGTCGACGCCGGTCACTGCGCCGCCCTGCCGGGTGCGGCCGAGGCGATCGCCGAACTCCGCGGCCGGGGCCGCAAGGTGGTCCTGACCACCGGCTTCTCCCGGTCCACCCAGGACCGCATCCTCGCCGCGCTCGGCTGGGAGTCGATCGCCGACCTCACGCTCTGCCCGGCCGAGGCCGGCCGCGGCCGCCCGTACCCGGACCTCGCCCTCACCGCCCTGCTGCGGACGGCCACCGACTCCGTCCGGCAGGTCGCCGTCGCCGGGGACACCGGCTACGACATGCTGACCGGCACCCGGGCCGGCGCCGCAGTGGTCGCCGGTGTGCTGACGGGCGCCCACGGCGAGGAGCGGCTGCGGGCCGACGGCGCCACCCACGTGCTGGCGTCCGTCGCCGAGCTGCCGGCCCTGCTGGCGGGCTGAGAGCCCCCGGACGGCCGGGCGGGCGCGGCCAGCGCCGCTCCCGCCCGGCCGCCGGCACCTGGTGCGGGTGGGCGGTTCAGCCGCCGGTGATCCCCACGCGACCGGACGTCGCCCCGGACACGCGACCCTCAAGGTCAAGGCTGCATCCGTCCACTTCTCGGACCAGTTCTTCAACGGCGACACGGCGGTGAACCCCCTCGGATTCGACGGCCTTCGGAAACGCCTGATTAGTCGACAGGTCATCGACGCCAAGGGAGTTGGCCCGGTCGCCAACGGTTACGAGTTCTTCGACGCGCTCGACGCGCTGACCGCCCAGGTGCGCGGGCTCACCGGCCAGAACGGCGCCCTGTACATGAACGCCGCGATCATCGCGAAGATCCGGTCCGGCTTCCGCCGGTTGGGCGGCGCCGAGCTGCTGACCGCCGAAATTCTCGGCAAGGAGACGACCATGTGGAACGGCATCCCCATGCTTGACCCGGGCCAGAAGCTCGACGGCACGGACGTACTCCCGCTGACCAGCGGGACCGGGGGCAAGGACACAGGCGACATCTACGCCGTGCGCTTCGGCACCTCCGAGGCGGACGCCGGAGTTACCGGGCTGACCAACGGCGGAATCCAGGTGACGGATCTGGGTGAGGCTCACGACAAGCCCGTCTACCGGACTCGCATCGAGTTCTATTGCGGTATCGCGTTGTTCGGCGGCAAGGCCGCGGCGCGTCTCATGAACGTACTCGCTGGCTGAGTTGCCGGTAGATCAGAACGGCCCCGTGCCTTCCCTGCGCTGCGGCGGTGGGCACGGGGCCGTTCTGCGTTTTCCGCTACTCCGTGGGGGGAGAGCCGTACTGCGCAAGGACTTCGTCGGCTGTCGACTTCTCCAACAGACGAAGCTCCCAGGGGCCGGTATTCACGTCAAATTCCTTGCCGAAGCCAACCCATTTCCCGGCCATCCGCCGCCCAGTGGGATCAACCAGAAGCTGAATTGCCCCGTGATATCTCGCGCCTTGGTAGTAGCCATCCTGTGCGGTTTGCTCGACCCACGTTCCAGTCACGATGTTCCGATCTGCGGTCAGATCGAACGAGACTGGCGAGTCCGGGTTGGACGATGCGCCGGGCAGCGATCGCCCAGTGATTCGGTTTCCGTGCTGCGTCAGCACGACGTGATGGAGGCCGGTGAACGTCCCGTCCCGGCTGCTGCTGTAGAACTCGTACCGGCTCAGCCACACCCCGGAATAGTCCTCGCCTATCGGCGCTGGCGCCGCCTGCACCGGGACTCCCGGCTCGCCGCTGGCCATATCGTGTCCTCCTGTGCCATCCACGGTTACCCCGGACGGTAGCTGCGCTGACTCGAAGCCGAGGCGGTCAACGGAAAGCTTCGTGACAGCCTCAAGGGCACGAACGTACACCGGTCGAGGTGCCCGTACCTCCCCGGATTCCCAGCGCTGAACAAGGCGCTTGCTCGCCTCGTTGGGCTCCCCTTGCTCCGTTCCCACCGCACGCAGGCGCTTCGCAAACTCGTCTTGGCTCAGGCGCAGGCGAAGGCGCACGGCCCGCAGAGTCTCGTTCGGCGTCGTCATGAGTCCAAGGTACGTCCAAGCGTCGCCCAACGACACCAAAATGACGCCTTGTCAGGACACCTGAGAGACGCCTTCCCGTCGTCGCAACGGCCAGGTCGGACAGGACACTATCTCGGGGTCAGCAAACGGAGCGACGCAGGACCAGAGGTGGCCAGCCGTGGCAAAGACCTACGAGGAGTACAAGGCCGAGCAGCTCAAGCGGCTTGCAGCGGGCAACCCTCTGGACGAGTACGACCCCGAAACGAGTGCCCGAGTCGGCAGGCACCCCGCGAATGGCTGGCCGCCTTGCACGTGCGTCAACTGCACTGCGAAGGCCGCGTGATGGACCCGTATGCGGCCCCGGTGTTCGGTGTGGGCGCCTTCTCGGCGGGTGCACGTCGGGCCCGGACCGGGCTGCCCCCGCCTGTTCCGTGGTGGGCGCAGGGGCGGCCCGCGTGGGCTCCGGACAACGAGGAGAGGCGCATCTATGGCCGTTCGCAAGCGGTACCGGTTCCTGAACTGGACCATCACCCACGACAGTGCGCCCGATGCGCCCCCGACCCGGCACATGTTCCGGTGCCTCGGCGAGGACGAGTACGGCAAGCCGTGCGGCGTAGAAGGTCCGGTGGTCGAGGACTTCCAGGAGGCACAGCGCTGGCCGTTCGAGCACCTGCGAGAGCACCAGGACCACCGCAGCTTCGCGCACGTCGCCGAAGTGCCGTGGCTGATGATCCCCGAGGTGGAACCGTCATGATCGGCGCTGACCAGGACGAATACCGCCACGCGCGGGGGAAGCCGGTCAGCCGGCGATCCGCCTATGGGGTGTCGGTGGCGGCCGTGGTGCTGCTCGCAGTGACGCTGCTCGCGCTGGCCCGGCCGCACTGACTCAAGACTCCCGCTCCGGCCGTCATCCCTGGCAGGCAGCCGACCGGAGCGGGCTCCGCAACACCGCACGCCCCGGATACCAACCGGTGCCGGGCCGCAACGATGCGAGGAGACACCAGTATGAGCACACCGACCGAGCGACCGCCGGGCGACACCGGGCCCGGCCTGTTGCCGCTCGACCCCCGCGAGTTGATCACGGGGCAGACCTTCGACGCGGTGGTGTACACCGTCTGCGACAACAACCCCGGTATGGCCGTCGAGATGGCGGAGCGAATCGTCACCGACGCGCTCAAGTTCGTGGCCGCCGCAGCCACGTTCCCCACCGTGAGCATCACCCCGACCAACGTCGTGGACGAGGGCTGGCACGCGCTCATCCTGCACACCCGCCCGTACGCCGAACTGTGCGAGCGGCTGGGCAGGTTCGTTCACCACTACCCCGAGCGCCCCGACCCGACGCGCCACAACGAGGCCGCCGTTACCCGGACGGTCGCCCTGATCGAGGAGACCGGATACCGGCCCGACTACGAGTTGTGGACCGGGCCCACCCGGGCGCTGGTGTCGGTGGCGGCGAACTGCTCCCACACGCCCGTGCCCGGTGGGTGCGGCCCCATCAACCCCGGCGGGTGTGCCTCCCACTGCAACGGCGGTGGTGGCGGTGGTGGGGGCGGCGGGGGTAGCAGTCAGGGCCCGAGCCGGGGCATGTGAGGCCGCTAACCTGACCCCACCCCAACAGAGAAAGGGCGGGACATGAGCGAGGACGAAGCCGAGCGGGCGGCAAGTGCGCTTCGACGTCGGGGCGTTCGGGCGGCCGCTGTTCCGGAAGACCCGCACAACCCCGACGGGGAATGGCGGGTCTACGACAGCACCGACCCGGTCAGCCGGCGGGACATCACCGAGGAAGCGCGAGAAGCGGCCATGGACAGGCCCGGTACGGGCGGCCCGACGCGCGGATTCGTCATCCCTCCCCGTCCCTAACAGGCACCCTTGAGGCCCCGTCCCGCTGGTGAACTCCGGCAGGCGGGGCCTACTGCTCTCCGCGCTCGCTCGGGTGGGTCACGAAGCTGCCCATGCCGGTCCGGGTGACCACCAGACGGTCAGCCCGAAGCGCGGCAACCGCCTTCCGGACCGTCTTTCGGTCTACGCCGAATTCCTCGGTCAACTCAACCTCGGACAGCTTGTCGTCCGGGCGAAGCTCACCGGACTTGACCCGCTCCGCGACGGTCTCGGCGATCTGTTCCCACTTTGAGCGGGTTGGGCTGAACTCGAACACCCCCCGACCGTAGCCGTAGGGGCCTACCAGGCATAGCCAGGGATGGCCATGGACAGGTATGGACAGGTTGAGTACCGTCGTCAACGAAAGAACCCCCAGCGGCCTGGCCGGGCCACCGGGGGTCAACAGCATCGACCAGCTATTTGGGAGCTGAATCGACATGCGCGAGCTTATCGCGGACCTGTTCGCCGCACTGCGGCTGTTCCTCGCCCCCGGAGTCGGACGCAGGGGGAAGCCCTCGCCCCTCACCCCGCTTCGCCGGCGAGCCCTCGCACTGATCACCCCCGACACCGAGCCGGAGCCCGCCGCCCCGGTAGCAGTCGAACAGGACGACACGGAGCAGCCGGGCGAAGAACTGGTGTGGGGGCCGCTGGTCCGCCCCTACATCGACCCCGCCGCATGGCGGGCCGAGCTTGACGAGATGCAGCGTCAGTACGAGCGGCGCGAGGCCCTGCGGGCGGTCGCCGAGGGGAAGCCCGATCCGGGCTACACGTACCCGGGTGCGCAGCGTCTCGCCGTGGCGGGTGTGTGATGACCCTCGCTGCCACCAGGAAGCCCATATGCGGCGCCCCTCGCCCCGGGCAGTACGACGGAGCCCCGTGCAACCGTGACCCGTTCCACCGGGGCGACCACGCGAACGCCCTCGGCGAGACGTGGCCCCGGCTCGCTCCGGTGCGCTGCGCGCGCTGCAAGGGTCCGGCACCCACGCCGGTCCCGATCGGCCACCAGGAAGCCGCGAGTGGCCCCGGGCACACCGTGTGGGCGTGCTCGCTGACCTGCCCCGAGTAGAACCCCTCGCCCCGTCCGGGACCGATCCGGGCGGGGCTCTCTCGGCTCTGCCGTAGAACCGCTAATCGCCTGTGTCCGGAGATCCCGAGGGGAACGAATTCTGCGTCCTGGAGCCGAAGCGCTCGCTGGTGGCCTGACGGCCCGCCGGCCTGCCCGACGGACCGCCCGCCGGCCTGCCTGGCGGACCGGCGGGCTCAGCCGGCGGCGAGCAGGGCCGGCAGGTCGCGCATGTCGTGGAAGACGGTGGCCCCCGCGCCCGCCAGCCGCTCGGCCGGGGTGAGGCCACCGGCGTAGCCGAAGGCGCGCATGCCGGCGGCGCGGGCTGCCTCGACACCCGGCCGGCTGTCCTCGACCACCGCGCAGGCCGCCGGGTCGACGCCCAGCTGCCGCGCGGCGTGCAGGAAGAGGTCGGGGGCCGGCTTCCCGCGGGCGACCTCGGTGGCGCTGAAGATGCGGCCGGCGAAGTGGTCGTGGAGGCCGGTGCGGCCGAGGGTGTGGCGCATCTTCTCGTGCGAGCCGCTGGAGGCCACGCAGGTCGGCAGGGTGATCGCGGCCAGCGCCTCCGGGAGGCCGTCGACCGGCGTGAGGCCGGCGTCGACCGCCTCGGCGTGCAGTTCCTCGAAGCGCTTCGACCAGACCGCGGCGGTCTCCGGGCCGAGCCGTTCGGCGACCTGTTCCCCGATGGCGGCGTGGGAGCGCCCGATGAACCGCTCGACCACCTCCGCCTCGGTGAGCGGCCAGCCCAGTTCGGCGCCCAGGGCGACCTGGACGCGGGCCGCGATGCGCTCGCTGTCGACCAGGACGCCGTCGCAGTCGAAGACGACGAGTTCTATCGGCTTGATCATTCCGGCAGCCTACGGGCGGACGCCGGGCCGGCGGGCGCGTTCGCGCAAGGCTGAGCGGAGAGCCGCAGCGGAGGGCCGGAGCGGAGGGCCGGAGCGGGACGCCGAAGCAGGGAGGTCGGACGCGGCGGGCCCGGCGGTGCCGACACCGCCGGGCCCCGCCCGTTCCTCAGTGGCTGCCCTTCAGATTCAGCACCACCACTCCGACGATCACCAGGGCTATGCCCACCCACTGCAGCCGGCCCAGCGACTCGCCGAAGGCGACCACGCCGATGCCGGCCACCGCGGCCGTGCCGGCACCCGACCAGACCGCGTACGCGACCGAGACCGGGATGTGCTTCAGGGCCCGGCCGAGCAGCACGAAGGAGAGGACGTAGCCGATGGCCACGCCCACGCTCGGCCAGAACCGGCTGAAGCCTTCGGTCAGCTTCAGGCAGCTGGTGGCGCAGACCTCGCTGAGGATCGCCAGGGAGAGGAGTACGTAGGGCATAGGAGAATCAAACCCCGGGCGCAGTGCTGATCTTTCCGAGGAGGGCGAGGTCGGCCCGCTCCAGGCTGTCCAGCAGGGTGATCCGGGACCCGTCCGGGATCGGCACGTCGCTCGACGGCACGGCCAGCACCGCGCACCCCGCCGCGGTGGCGGAGGCCACGCCGGTCGGGGTGTCCTCGACGGCGACGCACACGGCCGGGTCGAGGCCGAGGCGCTCGGCGGCCGCGAGGTACGGGTCCGGGGCGGGCTTGGTGCGCGGGGTGTCCTCGGCGGCGAGGGTGACCGCGAACCAGTCGCGGCCGATGGTGCCCAGCACCATGTCGACCACCCGGCGGGGTGAGGCGGAGACCAGCGCGGTGGGCACCCGGGCGTCCCGAAGCTCGGCCAGCAGGGCGAGGGCCCCCGGCCGGGGGACGGTCTCGGCCGCGACCTTGCCGGCGAAGGAGTCGCCGAGCCGGGCGGCGAGCTCGGCCTCGCTGAGCGCGGTGCCGCTGACCCGGTGCAGGTGCGCGGCGGTGTGCTCGACGGCCTGGCCGAGAACCTCGGGTGCGTCGGTCTCGGTGAGCGGGTGGTGCAGCTCTTCCGCGAGCTCGGCGGCGGCCCGCCACCACAGGTGCTCGGTGTCGACCAGGGTGCCGTCCATGTCGAAGAGGACGGCGGCGGGCAGGGCGGGAACGGCGGATTCAGGCATGGCGGTACCTTCGGTGGATCGTCAGGAGGGAGCGGCGGATCAGACGGTACGGCGGTCCACCAGGACCGGGCGCTCCGGCAGCGCCAGCGCGGCGCGCGATCCGATCGGCAGCGCGGCGGCGGCCTCGGTCGGCAGGTCGGCCTTCACCTCGGTGCCGTCGTCCAGCCGGACGGTCAGCCGGGTCACGGCGCCCAGGAAGGACGCGCCGACCACCAGCGCCCGGCCGTGCTCGTTCGGGGCGAGCGCGACGTTCTCGGGCCGGACGAGCACCTCCAGGGAGCCATCGGCGGGCACCTCGCCGTCCACCGCGTGACGGCGGCCGAGCACCTCGACGCCGTCCCCGCCGCGCACGCACGGGATCCGGCTCATGGTGCCGACGAACTCGGCGACGAAGGCGGTCGCCGGGCGGGCGTACAGCTCGGACGGGGTGGCGCACTGCTCCAGCCGGCCGGCGCGCAGCACCGCGACCCGGTCGGCCATGGACAGCGCCTCCTCCTGGTCGTGGGTGACGAACAGGGTGGTGATCCCGAGCTCCTGCTGCAGGCGGCGGATCTCCTCGCGCAGCGAGAGCCGCACCTTGGCGTCCAGCGCGGAGAGCGGCTCGTCCAGCAGCAGCACGCGCGGCTTCAGGGCCAGCGCCCGGGCGAGCGCGATGCGCTGCTGCTGGCCGCCGGACATCTGGTGCGGGTAGCGGTCGGCGTGCTGCGGCAGGCCGACCAGCTCCAGCAGCTCCTGGGCTCGCCGGCGGCGCTCCGCCTTGGCGGTGCCGCGCATCCGCATGCCGAAGGCGACGTTGTCGGCGGCGGTCAGGTGCGGGAAGAGGCTGTAGGACTGGAACACCATGCCGGCGTCGCGCTTGTGCGCGGGGATCGCGGTGATGTCCTCGCCGTCGACCAGGACCTGGCCCGAGTCGTGCTGCTCGAAGCCGGCGAGGATGCGCAGCGCGGTGGTCTTGCCGCAGCCGGAGGGGCCGAGCAGGGCGAGCAGCTCGCCCGGGTGGACGGTCAGGTCGAGGCCGTCCAGCGCGGTGGTGGCGCCGAAGGTGCGGCGCAGCGAGCGGAACTCGACGGTCGCACCGCCGGGAGCGAGGGGGACGCCGGCGACGGGGGCGGTAACCGTGGTCATGGGGGAACTCCGGGGTTTCAGGAGGTGGTCTTGGTGCCGCGCTCGCGGCCGACGGTGGCCAGCAGGAGCAGCAGCAGCCAGGTGATCAGCAGGCTCAGGATGGAGACGGCGACCGACATGTGGGCCTGGCTGTTGCCGACCGAGTAGATCCACACCGGGAAGGGCTGGTAGCCGAGGATGGAGGCGGCGGTGAACTCGCCGAGCACCAGCGCCAGCGTCAGGAACGACGCGTTCAGCAGCGCGCCGCGCAGGTTGGGCAGCACGACGGTGAACACCGCGCGCGGCCAGGACGCGCCGCAGTTGCGGGCGGCCTCGACCAGGGTGCGGACGTCCACGGCGCGCAGGCCGGCGTCGATCGCCCGGTAGGCGAGCGGGAGCGACATCAGCACGTAGGCGATGACCAGGACCAGCGGGAAGTCCGGGTCCTGGACGAACACGAAGGTCTGGAAGAACGGCGTGTCCATCAGGTAGTCCGGGCCCCAGCGGAGCACGCCGATCAGACCGGCGGTCAGTGCGACCGGCGGGACCACCAGAGGCAGGGTGCAGAGCACGTCGATCACCGGGCGCAGCCGGGGCGAGCCGAGCCGGACCGCGACCAGGGCCGGTACCAGCAGGAGCAGCAGCACCACGACGGTGACGAGGGCCAGGCCGAGGGTGAGCCAGAGGCTCTCCAGGAAGCCCTCCGCGCTCAGCAGGCCGGTGTAGGCCTCGAAGGAGAAGCCCTTGGGGTCGTCGATCGAGAAGTACCCGGCGGCGGCCAGCGGCACGATGAAGTAGATCCCGGCGAGCAGCAGGACGGCGCCGCGCCACCAGCGCACCTTGCGGCGCGGGGACGTGGTGCGGGCGGGGGTCAGCTGAGCCATCGGGCGCTCCGGCGCTGGAGGGGCAGGTAGACGGCCATCACCAGGACGGCCACCACGATCATGTCGAGGCTGAGGGCGAGGGCGAGGTTGCCCTGTCCGACCAGCACGTTGCCGGAGAGCGCGTCCGCGATCGAGCGGCTGACCAGCGGGACGGTCGCGCCGACCATGGCGGCGGCGGTGGCGTACGCGGCGAAGGCGCTGCCGAAGAGCAGGACGAAGCCGCCGAGCAGCGAGGGCAGCAGGATCGGCAGCGCGACGTGGCGCCAGTACTGCACGGTGGTGGCCCGGTTGTTGTGGGCCGCCTCGCGCCACTGGACCCGCAGGCCGTCCAGGGCCGGGGTGACGGTGAGCACCATCAGCGGGATCAGGAAGTACAGGTAGACGATCGTCAGACCGGTGAACGAGTAGAGCGTCCACCCGTGGTCGGTGAGGTGCAGCAGCTTGGTGACCTCGCCGGCGTTGCCCAGGGTGGCGACGAACGCGAAGGCGAGCGGCAGCCCGCCGAAGTTGGCGAGCACGCCGGAGGCGGTCAGCACGGCCTGGCGCAGCCAGGCGTGCCGGGAGGTCACCACGGCCTGGGCGATCGGCAGGCCGATCAGGGTGGCGAGCAGCGCGGTGAGCGCGGAGAGCTCGAGGCTGCTGACCATCGCCGTCCGGTACGCGCCCTGGACGGACGCGGCGACGTTGTCGAGGGTGAACTGGCCGCCGCCGCCCTCCGCGTCGGTGGAGGTGGTGAAGGCGCCGATCACGATCGCGACGGCCGGCAGGCCGAAGCCGATCACGAAGAAGAGGAAGAGCGGCACGGTGGCCAGCCAGGAGGCGCCGCCGAGGCGCCGGCGGGGGCGCCGGCGGTGGGTGGGGGTGGTCGTGGTGGCGGTGGCGGACGCCCCCGCGCCGCCACCGGTGTCGGTGGCGGCGAGGGTGGTCGGCACCGGGGTGGGAGCCGTGGTCATGTGTGGGATCAGCCCGTTCGAGTTCTGCTGACTGATCGTCAGCCAGCGATCGCCTTGGTCCAGTTCTCGGTGACGACCTTCTTGGCGGCGGTGATCTGGTCCTGGGTCGGGAAGGTGGTGAACGGCTTCTCGACGGTCGGCAGCTTGGCGGCGGCCGCGGCGTCGAGGGTGCCGTCCTTCTTCAGGGCGTCGAAGGTGGCCGGGGTGGCGTAGCCGCCCAGGAAGAGGTTCTGGCCCTCGGCGCTGAACAGGTACTCCTGCCACAGGCGGGCGGCCGCCGGGTGCGGGGCCCACTTGTTGATGCCCTGGTTGTAGAACTGGGCGTAGCTGCCGTCGCCGGGGACGGAGACCTTCCAGTCGACGCCCTTGTCCTTGAACTCGTCGGTGTAGCCGGCGTTCAGGTAGGACCAGTCGATCGAGATCGGGGTCTCGCCCTTCTCGATGGTGGCCGGGGTGGACTCGACCGGGTTGAAGTTGCCCGAGCTCTTCAGCTTGCCGAAGAAGTCGATGCCGGGCTGGATGTTGTCGAGCGAGCCGCCGTTGGCGAGCGCGGCCGCGTAGACGCCGCCGAAGGCGGAGCCGGACTTGGTCGGGTTGCCGTTGAGGGCGACCTGGCCCTTGTACTCGGGCTTGAGCAGGTCGGCGAAGGTCTTCGGGCAGTTGGCGATCTTCTTGGCGTCACAGCCGATCGAGATGTAGCCGCCGTAGTCGTTGACGCGGGCGCCGCTCGGGTCCTTCATGGTGTCCGGCACCTTGTCGAAGGTGGCGACCTTGTAGGGGGCGAGCAGGCCGTCCTTGACCGCCTGGACGGCGAAGGCCGAGCCGAGGTCGACCACGTCGGGGGCGCGGTCCTGGCCCTTGCGGGAGGTGATCGCGTTGATCTCGTCCTGGCTGGAACCGTCCGGGTTCTCGTCCTCGATCTCGATGCCGTACTTGGCCTTGAACGAGTCCATGATCTTGCCGTAGTTGGCCCAGTCCTTGGGCAGCGTGATGACGTGCAGCTTGCCCTCCTTCTTGGCCGCGGCGACCAGGGCGTCCATCCCGCCGAAGTCGGCCGCCGAGGACGCCTCCTTGGCGTCCTTGGCGCCGGCCTTGGCGGCGTCGCCGGACTTCGCGCCGGCCGAACCGGCGGAGCCGCAGGCGGTGAGGGAGAGGGCGGCGGCGGTCAGTACGGCCGCGAAGGCGGCGGCACGGGCACGGTGCACGGTCACGGGTCAGTCTCCTGATCGGGGGCGTACTGCGAGGGGGGAGCGCGAGGCTGGGAGGTCGGGGGAGACCGGTTCGGGTGCTCCCGAGTTGACTAGCCAACTTCGTCCGACGGGGGTAAGTACGCCGGAGCCCGGTGACGGGAAGGTGAACGGATGGCCCAGAAGCGGGGTCGGCTGCGGGAACGGTCGAATCAGGCCATCGGTGCGTGATCGGCCGAGTGCGATGCTTCGAGGGCGCAGCGGGATAAGGTCGGGCTGTCCGCGCCGGTACGGCTGCGCAGGACACCGCCCCAGGAGGGACATTGACTGACGTGGCACTGGAGCCCGAACGCCCCGCCGCTCAGGATCGCGGCTCCGGCGCGCTGTACCGCAAGGTGGCCGCCGACCTGCGCGAGGCGATCACCACCGGCGCGTTCGGCGAGGCCGGCCGGCTGCCCGCGGAGGGCGCGCTCGCCGAGCAGTACGGCGTCTCGCGCGGCACCGTACGGCAGGCGCTGGCCGTGCTGCGCTCGGACGGGCTGGTCACCTCCCGCCGCGGCACCCGCCGGGTGGTGCTGGGCACCGCCCGGGTGCAGAGCTTCTCCGAACTGCTCAGCTTCACGCACTGGGCGTACTCGATGGGCGAGGAGCCGGGCGGCATCCTCGACTCGCTGGTGCGCCGCCCGGCCGACGCTGCCGAGCGCGAGCAGCTGCGCCTGGAACAGGGCTCCGAGGTGTACGTGACGGTCCGTCTGCGCACCCTCTCCGGCACGCCGGTGATGGTCGAGCGGACGATTTACCCGCCCCGGGTCGGCGAGATCGTCGCCCAGCTGCCGCCGGACGTGGTCTCGCACACCGAGGTGCTGCGCGAGCACGGCATCCTCTTCACCGACGCCGACCACACCATCGACGTCGTCGCGGCCAACGCCGAGGACGCCCGGCTGCTCGGCTGCCGCCGCGGCGGCCCGCTGCTGCGCGAGCGGCGGCGCACCACCGACCCTACCGGCACCCCGGTGGAGTGGTCCCAGGACCGCTACCTGCCGGGCACGGTGGCCTTCAGCGTGCACAACTCCCTGGCCACCTCGGCGCTCTCCCGCCACGCCCGCGAAGGCGACTGACCGGCCGGGCAGCCGGAGCGGGGAACCGCCGGTGCTTCCGACGGCCGGCGCTGCGAACGGCCGGCACGGGGCCGGCACGGGGCTGGGCCGGGGCGCCTCCCGCTCCGCGGGCTCACGCCATCAGGGCGGCGAGCATTGGCCGGAAGTGTTCGAAGTCCGGCGTCGCGGCGTCCGCGTCCTTGGCCTGCTCGTCCCATCGGCGCACCGCCACCGCGTCCTCCGCGCCCGGGTGGGCGGCGAACGCGGCGGCCTGCTCCTCGGTCATCGGCCCGCCCTGCACCTGCAGGGTGTACTCGGAGGCCTCGGAGAGCCGCGCCCGGTAGCCGGGCTCGACGGCGCACAGGTAGCGCTTGGCGGCCACGTGCAGCCGGATCGGCTCGGTGACCTCCGGGCCGAACCACTGCGCGAGCCACTGCGCGCCGGTGTCGCTGTGCCGGTTGTCCCGCCCCTCCATCAGGTCGCGTCCGTGCAGGGCTCCCTGGAAGTGACCGACGTCGTGCAGCAACGCGGCCGCGACCAGGTGCGGGGCCGCCCCGGCGGCCTCGGCCAGCGCGCCGGCCTGCAGCATGTGCTCGGCCATGGTGACCGCCTCGCCCAGGTACTCGCCGGCGCCCTCGCCCGCGAACAGCTCGCCGATCGCGTCCAGTGCGGCGCTCCGGCGGTGCAGGACGGCGAGGGTGGACGCCAGCGCGTCCAGGTCGGCGTAGCAGCCCTGGAGGTGGCGGGCGCCGTCCTGCTCGAACGCCGTCCGCGCGTGCAGGAGGCGGGTGTTGTCGAAGATCAGGCAGTCGCCGCGGTCGAGCCGGAACTCCAGCTGCAGCTCGGACCGGAGCGTGATCGCGGCGAAGCGGCGGTAGGCGGCGTAGAAGGCCTCCAGCTCGGCGGCGGAGCCGCGCAGGGTGCCGATCGAGCGATTGTTGAACCGCACCTCGCGGATCCGGCCCAGCGCGTCCACGTCGATCAGCGGCCGGTCGGCGCGCAGCTCGGTGCCGCGGTCGCGGAAGACGAACGGGACGGGGGTGCGGGTGAGCACCGCGAAGTCCTCGGGCGCCTCCTCGCGCAGGACCGCCGCCGCCCGGAAGCCGTCCACCAGGCCGGAGTCGCCGCCGGTCGCCGAGTTCTCCAGGCAGTGCAGCAGCTGGAGGGTGGGCACCGGATCCCGGTACGGGTTGTCGGTGTGCGGGGTGATGGCGACGCTGGTGAAGGCCAGGTTGTTCGGGTCCGGCTCGACCCGGACGTCGAACAGCTCGCCGTAGTTGGTGACGCGGACGAACCCGAAGGTCTCGGCGACGGCGAGCCCCTGCCGGTCCACCGGGGGCACCCCGCGGAGCACCGCGAAGCCGCTGCGCCGGACGGCGCCGAGCACGGCCTCCTGCTCGGCGGGGTTGCGGAGGTACTCGGCCCACTCGGCCTCCGGGATCCCGCGGGCGAACTCGGCCGCCGCCCAGAGCCGCTTGTCCGCCTCGGTCCGCCCGTCCCCGTCGCGCTCGGCGCCCAGCCAGGCCAGCGGGTACCGCGACCGGTGCCCGTCGGACCAGAGCACCTCCAGGTCGCCGTCGACCCCGGTGCTCGCGGCGACCGAGAGGTCCTCGGGCAGGTCGGCGATCTGGAACAGCTTCTGCCCGTTCCGCGGGTCGCGGCACTCGGCACACGGGCAGTTGTCGCGCAGCCAGTACGGCGGCAGCTCGGACACGGTTCTCCTCCTGGGCGGGGGTCTCGACGGGTAAGTTGTATAGCCAACTTTCCCGACTGGGAGCCTGCCGGGCCTCGGTGAGTTCTGCGTGCCGCGTGGGTGAACGCCGGGGGAACTGTGCCGGGAGGTGCCGGCCGGGAGCCGGGACCCCGGCGGGGGCCGGCCGGCCCCTTCGGCCCCGCCACGGGTGGGCGGGGCGGCGGCCGTTCGGGTGAGGGGAGGGGGTCGCGGCGCGTTTCGGCGCGGGGAGGCGCGGGTGCTGGGGCACTGTCGGGGTGGATTCCCCTGATGTGAGAGGCGGCTGGGCATGGCTCATCCCACGACTGAAACCCCCGCTGCTTCGGGGCATACCGGGCTCAAACGGGAAGTCGGGATGATCGGGCTGCTCTGGGCCTCGGTCGGCGCGATCATCGGGTCCGGGTGGCTGTTCGGGGCCGAGAAGGCGGCGGTGGCGGCGGGGCCGGCGGCGCTCGTCTCCTGGGGGATCGGCGCGGTGGCGATCATCCTGCTCGCGCTGGTCCACGCCGAGCTGGGCGGGCTCTTCCCGGTGGCCGGCGGCACGGCCCGCTACCCGCACTACGCGTTCGGCGGGTTCGCGGGGATGTCGTTCGGCTGGTTCACCTGGCTGCAGGCGGCGACCATCGCGCCGATCGAGGTGCAGGCGATGATCAACTACGCCCAGCACTGGACCTGGGCGGACGGCCTGCTCAACCCGAACCAGACGCTGACCACCGGCGGCTTCTTCGTCGCGGCCGCCCTGCTCGGCATCTTCGTGGCGATCAACTTCCTGGGCGTCCGGCTCCTCGCGCACACCAACAGCGTGGCCACCGTGTGGAAGGTCCTCGTCCCGGTCCTGGTCATCTTCGTCTTCGGGTTCACGGAGTTCCACGGCTCCAACTTCAGCGTCCACGGGTTCGCGCCCGTCGGCGCCAAGGGCGTGCTCGCGGCGATCAGCACCAGCGGGGTGATCTTCGCCCTGCTCGGCTTCGAGCAGGCGATCCAGTGGGCGGGCGAGAGCCGCAACCCGCGGCGGGACATCCCGCGGGCCGTCCTCGGGTCGGTGGTGATCGGCACGCTGATCTACGTCCTGCTCCAGGTGGTGTTCATCGGCGCCCTGCCCCCGGAGACCCTCGCGGGCGGCTGGGGCGCCCTCGACTACCCCGGCATCAGCGGGCCGTTCGCGGGCCTCTCGACGCTCATCGGCCTCGGCTGGCTGGCCACCGTCCTGCGCATCGACGCGATCATCTCGCCCGCCGGCACCGGGCTGGTCTACATGACCTCCAGCTCGCGGGTCACCTACGGCCTGAGCCGCAACGGCTACGCCCCGCAGACCCTGCAGTTCACCGACAAGCGCTCGGTGCCCTGGCTCGGCCTGATCGTCGCGTGGGTCGCGGGTGTGCTCTGCTTCCTGCCGTTCCCCAGCTGGCAACGGCTGGTCGGCTTCATCACCTCCGCCGTCGTGCTGATGTACGCCGGTGCGCCGCTGGCCTTCGGCGTGCTGCGCAAGCGGCTGCCGGCCCTCGAGCGGTCGTACCACCTGCCCGCCGGCACGATCGTCTCGCCGATCGCCTTCGCGGTCGCGAGCCTGATCATCTTCTGGGCCGGCTGGGACACGCTCTGGCGGCTGGGCCTGGCGATCCTGATCGGCTACGTCCTGCTCGGCGGGTACTCCGCGTACGCGGTGGCGAAGCGCATCCCGAACGCGCCCCGGATGGACTTCAAGGCGGGCCAGTGGCTGCCGCCGTACCTGATCGGCATGGGCCTGATCTCCTGGCAGGGCACCTTCGGCGAGGGCGCCCAGGGCAACCTGCCGCTCTGGTGGGACATCCTCGTCGTGGTCGTCTTCTCCCTGGTCGTCTACTACTGGGCCCTGGCGGTCGCCCTGCCGGTGGAGGAGATCGAACGGAACATCCGCGGCGTGGAGGTGGTCGAGGCCGGCGGTCACTAGGCCTGGGATCACGGACCGCGCCCTGCTGCCGGCCCCGGAGCGGCCCCCGTGCGAACGGGGGCCGCTCCGTGCTGCCGGAGCCGGTGTCAGCCCGCGGCGGCCGCGGTCCAGGCGTCGTCGGCCGCCGCCAGCGCCGGCGCGGCGTCCGCGCCGGTCGCCGTCGCCAGGGCGGTGAGGAAGCCGCGCACGGTGGCCCGGGCGGCGGCCGGGCCGTAGTGGTTGACCCGGAGCATCCCGGTGGCCAGCGCCCCGCCGCCGGGCTGGACGGGCAGCGCGGGGTCGAGGCGGAGCAGCTCGGCGGCGAGGGCGCCCGCGTCCACGCCCGCCGGGGTGCGCAGGGTGGTGGCGACCGGGGCGGCGTGGGCGTCCTCGGGGACGAACGGGGAGAGCGTGCCGAGGGCGCGGACACCGGCCCGGGTGGCGGCCGAGGCGGCGCGGTGGCGGGCGATCACGGCGGGCAGGCCGTCGGCGCCGATCCGGTCCAGGCAGGCGCCGAGCGCGAGCATCTCCAACTGGGCCGGGGCGTGCGGCAGTACGGTGCGCCCGGCGTCCGTCCAGCGCTCCTTCCAGTCCAGCAGGGACAGGTACGAGCGGCGCGGGGCGGCCGGGTTGGCGGCGATCCGCTCCCAGGCGCGCTCGGAGACCGAGACGGCGGAGACCCCGGCCGGGCCGCCCATCGCCTTCTGCCCGCCGATCACGCACAGGTCGATGCCCCAGGCGTCGGTGAGCAGCGGCTCGGCGGCCACCGACGCGACGGCGTCGACCATGAGCAGCGCACCGTGCGCGCGGACCACCGCCGCGACCTCGGCGACCGGGTTGGTGTTGCCGGTGGCGGCCTCGGCGTGGACCAGCGAGACGAAGTCGATCGCCGGGTGCTCCCGCAGGGCGGCCTCGACCTGGGCGGCGGTGACCGCGCTGTCGAACGGCACCGCGAGGTCGACCACCTCGGCCCCGCACGAGCGCAGCCAGTTCCCGAAGGTCTGGCCGTAGGGGCCGGTGACGACGTTCAGTGCGGTGGATCCCGGGTGCGCGGCGCCGCGGATCGCGGCCTCCAGCGGCAGCAGTGCCTCGCCCTGGGTGACGATGACGTCGGCGGTGGTGTGCAGCAGGGCGGCCACCTGGTCCTCGATCGCCGCGAACTCGGCGGCGCTGAGCGGGGGCAGGTCGAGGTAGGGGGTCACGCGCCGGCCTTTCGGAGGTGGGTCGTTCGGGCGGGAATGAGTCTGCCGCACTTCCGGGGGTCCCGGGGAACCGGCCGCTCGGTAGAGTGCGGGCCATGAGCGATGGTGCGGTGCTGCACGTCCGGGGCCGGGTACTGGTCGGCCCGGAGGAGGTCCGGGACGAACTCTGGGTGGTGGACGGGCGGGTGGCCTTCGACCGGCCGGCCGGGGCGCGCGACGTCCGGACCGTGACCGGCTGGGTGCTGCCCGGTCTGGTGGACGCGCACTGCCACGTCGGCCTGGACGCGCACGGCGCCGTCGACGCCGCCACCAGCGAGAAGCAGGCGGTCACCGACCGCGACGCCGGCACGCTGCTGATCCGCGACGCCGGTTCGGCGGCCGACACCCGGTGGATCGACGACCGCGAGGACCTGCCCCGGATCATCCGGGCCGGCCGGCACATCGCCCGCACCCGCCGCTACATCCGCAACTACGCGCACGAGATCGAGCCGGGCGACCTCGCCGCGTACGTCCGGGCCGAGGCCCGGCGCGGCGACGGCTGGGTGAAGCTGGTCGGCGACTGGATCGACCGCGACCGCGGCGACCTCGCCGCCTGCTGGCCCGGCGACGCGCTGGCCGAGGCGATCGCGGCGGCGCACGAGGAGGGCGCGCGGGTGACCGCGCACTGCTTCGCCGCCGAGTCGCTGCCCGACCTGCTGGCGGCCGGCATCGACTGCATCGAGCACGCCACCGGGCTGACCGAGGAGTTGATCCCGGTCTTCGCCGAGCGCGGCGTCGCGATCGTCCCGACCCTGGTCAACATCGCCACCTTCCCGCAGCTGGCGGCGGGTGGCGAGGCCAAGTTCCCGGCCTGGTCCGCCCACATGCGCCGGCTGCACGAGCGCCGCTACGACACCGTGGGCGCCGCGCACGAGGCGGGCGTCCCCGTGTTCGTCGGGACGGACGCGGGCGGCTCGCTCGCGCACGGCCTGGTCGCGGACGAGGTGGCCGAGCTGGTGAGGGCCGGGCTCACGCCCGCCGAGGCGCTTTCGGCGGCCAGCTGGGGCGCACGCCGGTGGCTCGGGCGACCGGGCCTGGAGGAGGGCGCGCCGGCCGACCTCGTCGTCTTCGACGAGGACCCTCGCGCGGACGTGCGGGTGCTCGCGGACCCGCGGCTGGTGGTGCTGCGCGGGCGGCCGGTGGCGTGACCGCAGCGGTGCTGGGGCGGCCCCGGCGCCCGGTGCGGTCGTGGTCGTGCCGTCGCGGTGGTGCCTTCCTGGTGGTGCTGCCGTGGTGATCATCCGGTGAACGGCCTGTCGGCGTAGGCCGATAGGGTGGCGGCCATGGCACCGCGTCCACTGAACGAGATCGTCGAGCCCGGCTGGGCCACCGCGCTGGAACCGGTCGCCGGGCGGGTGGCCGCCATGGGCGACTTCCTCCGCGCCGAGCTGGCCGCCGGCCGCACCTACCTGCCGTCCGGGCCGAACGTCCTGCGCGCCTTCCAGCAGCCCCTCGCCGACGTGCGGGTGCTGATCGTCGGGCAGGACCCGTACCCGACCCCCGGCCACGCGGTGGGGCTCAGCTTCTCGGTCGCGCCGGACGTCCGGCCGATACCGGCCAGCCTGATCAACATCTTCCAGGAGTACGGCGACGACCTCGGCCTGCCGCAGCCGTCCAACGGTGACCTCACCCCGTGGACGCAGCAGGGCGTGCTGTTGCTCAACCGCGCGCTCACCACCGCGCCGCGCAAGCCGGCCGCCCACCGCGGCAAGGGCTGGGAGGAGGTCACCGAGCAGGCGATCCGGGCGCTGGTGGCGCGTGGCGGCCCGCTGGTGGCGATCCTCTGGGGGCGCGACGCCCGCAACCTGCGCCCCCTGTTGGGCGACGTGCCGGCGATCGAGTCCGCGCACCCGAGCCCGTACTCCGCGAACGGCGGCTTCTTCGGCTCGCGGCCGTTCAGTCGCGCCAACGAGCTGCTGGTTCGCCAGGGCGCCCAACCCGTGGACTGGCGACTGCCGTAGGGCCCGTGCGGCGGATCGGCCCGAACCCGGGGCGGCGGCAGCGGCGGGCGTCAACCTCACCCGAACGAGTGAAATGACGCTCCGTGTGGCTCATGTGACGGACTGTTCGAGAAGACTGGCGGCTCGTCGTACGGAGCACCAGCCCCTTGCCCCGCCCAACGGGTGATGTCGGAGGAGGCGCGCTCTACCGAGATCACCACCTGTGGGGGTACCGCCATGTCGTCGTCCGTCCGTTCCGCCGCCGCCGTCGCGGCCGCCACCGCCGCGGTGTCGGCGCTGATAGCCATCCCGTCCGCGCACGCCACCGGGCCGTCGCAGGCCCCGACCGCCGGGACCGCCGCGAGCGCACCGGCGGCGGGGCCCGCGGCGCAGGGCGGCGGGAAGGCGCGCGCCGTCACCGCCGAACTCGACCTGGACGTCAGCCTGTTGAACAAGGCGGTGGACGTGCCGGTGAACATCGCGCTCAACAAGGTGGAGACCCCCGCGCAGCGGTCGGGGGCCGCCCAGCCGGAGACCGGGGGCGGTGCGGTGCTCGCGGCCCGGGTCGACGGCGTCGACCAGCAGGGACCGGTCACCCTGGTCAAGGCGGACGTCGGCCGGTCGATGGTGAAGGCCGACGCCGCCGGCGCCTCGGCCTCCGTCAAGCTGGTCAACGCCGACGTGCACGCACCCGGCCTGCCGGCGACCACGCTGCTCGGCCTGGAGTCGCTCAGTGCCTCGGCCACCTGCCCGGTCGACGGGCAGCCCGCCGCCGACGTCGTCGCGCCCGCGCGGGTGAGCGTCCTCGGCAAGCCGGTCACCCTCGGCCTCTACGGGCCGACCAGGGTGGACGTGCCGCTGGTCGGCGGCGTCTCAATCGAGTTCTCCAAGCGGACCACCACCTCCACCACGGCCGCCGCCTCCGCGCTGGAGGTGCAGATCGAGGTCAACCCGCTCGACCTCAACGTCGCCAAGGTCACCGGGAAGATCACCGTCGCGTCGGTGAGCTGCGAGAAGCCCACCGGGCCGGCCTCGCCGACCACCGCGCCCACGCCCACGCCCTCGGCGACCGGCACCGCGCCCGCCACCGCTCCCGCCACCGGCGCTCCCGCCGTCCAGCCCGCCGCGGACACCACGGAGGGCCCCACCACCCCGGCCGCGCGAGCGGCCACCGGCAGCCCGTCGGGCGGGGGAAGCCTCGCCGCCACCGGGGGCAGCGCCGCCGCCGGCCCGCTCGCCGCGGGGGCCGCGGGCCTGGTCGTGGCCGGCGGCCTCGCCCTCTGGGCCACCCGCCGCCGCGCGGGGCACGCCCGGCGGCACTGAGCCGCCGGACGGGGCGTGCGGGAGTGCCACCACCGGCACTCCCGCACGGTGACCGTGCCGATGCGGACGGTTGGTTCACGTGGGCGTTACATGAGAGGAACAACCGGGAAACGGCGACTTGCAACGCTACGCGGGCACCCACCACCCAGTTTGCGAGGTACACCGCCGTGGCAATCAAGGCCGAGTACATCTGGATCGACGGCACCAAGCCGACCGCCAAGCTCCGTTCCAAGACTCGTGTCCTGGCCAACGCGGACAAGATCCCCACCTGGGGCTTCGACGGTTCCTCCACCAACCAGGCCGAGGGCCACGCGTCGGACCGCGTGCTGGAGCCGGTGAAGGTCGTCAAGGACCCGATCCGCGGTGGTGACCACATCCTGGTCCTCTGCGAGGTCCTGGAGACGGACGGTACCGCTCACGAGTCCAACACCCGCGCCCTGCTGCGCGAGGTCGCCGAGAAGTACGCGGCGCAGGAGTCGATCTTCGGCATCGAGCAGGAGTACACCTTCTTCAAGGGCTCCCGCCCGCTCGGCTTCCCGGAGGGCGGCTACCCGGCCCCGCAGGGCGGCTACTACTGCGGTGTCGGCGCCGAGGAGGTCTTCGGCCGCGAGATCGTCGAGCTGCACCTGGACCGCTGCATCGACGCCGGCCTGGCCATCTGCGGCATCAACGCCGAGGTCATGCCCGGCCAGTGGGAGTTCCAGATCGGCCCGGTCGACGCGCTGACCGTCTCGGACGACCTGTGGATCGCCCGCTACCTGCTCTACCGCACCGCCGAGGAGTTCGGCATCGACGCCACCCTGGACGCCAAGCCGGCCCGTGGCGACTGGAACGGCGCGGGTGCGCACACCAACTTCTCCACCAAGGCGATGCGCGAGGGCTACGACGCCATCATCACCGCCTGCGAGTCGCTCGGCGCCTCCCAGGAGAAGGTCCTGGAGCACGTCAACCAGTACGGTGACGACATCCAGTCCCGTCTGACCGGCAAGCACGAGACCGCCCCGTGGAACGTCTACAGCTACGGCGTCTCCAACCGCGGTGCCTCGGTCCGCATCCCGTGGCAGGTCGAGGTGGAGCAGAAGGGCTACATCGAGGACCGTCGCCCGAACGCGAACGTCGACCCCTACGTCGTCACCCGCCTGCTGATCAACACCTGCTGCGAGGCCCTGGAGAAGGCCGGCCAGGTCTGATCCGCCCCTCCGTCGTACGGCCGTCGGCCCTCCCCCGCCCGGGGGAGGGCCGACGGCCGTTCTCGGTCCGGGGCCGCAGCGGGCCGGGCCGGCCCGCGCGTCAGGCCGGGCCGAGGGCGCCGCGGAGGTCCGAAGGCGCCTGGACGCGCGCGGGGCGCCCCGGGGGTGAGCCGGTTGGCGCTCTTGATCGGCACCGGGGCGGCGGCGGACAATGGCGCGCATGACCGCTCCCGCCCGCGTTCTCCTGGTGCGACGCCTCCACGTCGACCTGGTGCGGGTGTGCGCGGCCGGCTGTCGCGGGTGACGTCCCTCGTTCCGTCCTCTCCCGTCCCGCAACCGCCCGGCACCTGGAGCGCACCCGCATGTCCCTGACCTTCCACTGGTTCCTGCCCACCAACGGCGACAGCCGCCACATCGTCGGCGGCGGCCACGGCTCGACCCCCGGCACCGCCGGCTCGGACCGGCCGCCGAGCATCGCCTACCTGGGCCAGATCGCTCGCAGCGCCGAGCAGTTGGGCTTCGAAGGGGTGCTCACGCCGACCGGGGCGTGGTGCGAGGACGCGTGGCTGACCACCGCGATGCTCACCCAGGTCACCGAGCGGCTGAAGTACCTGGTGGCCTTCCGGCCGGGCCAGATCAGCCCGACGCTGGCCGCCCAGATGGCCGCGACGTACCAGCGGCAGTCCGGTGGGCGGCTGCTGCTCAACGTGGTGACCGGCGGGGAGTCGGCGGAGCAGCGGGCCTACGGCGACTTCCTGGACAAGGACGCGCGGTACGCCCGGACCGACGAGTTCCTCGCCATCACCCGACGGCTCTGGGCGGGCGAGACGGTCGACCACGAGGGAGCCCATCTGCGGGTCGAGCGGGCGGCGTTGACCCGCCTGCCGGAGCCGGTGCCGCCGGTCTACTTCGGCGGTTCGTCCCCGGCGGCCGGCGAGGGCGCCGCCCGCCACGCCGACGTCTACCTCACCTGGGGCGAACCGCCCGCGCTGGTACGGGAGAAGCTCGCCTGGGTGCGCGAACTCGCCGCCGCCCGGGGGCGGGTGGTGCGGTTCGGCATCCGGTTGCACGTGATCACCCGGGACACCTCCGCCCAGGCCTGGGCGGAGACCGAGCGGCTGCTCGCCGGGATGGACCCGGCGCGGGTCCGGGCGACCCAGCGGGCGCTGGCCGAGAGCGAGTCCGTCGGGCAGCGCCGGATGCTCGCCCTGCACGGTGGTACGACCGAGCGGCTGGAGGTGCATCCGGGGCTCTGGGCCGGGATCGGCCTGCTGCGCGGCGGCGCGGGCACCGCCCTGGTGGGCAGCCACCGGGAGGTGGCCGACCTGATCACCGAGTACCACGAGCTGGGCATCGACGAGTTCGTCCTGTCCGGGATCCCGCACCTGGAGGAGGCGTACTGGTTCGGCGAGGGCGTCCTGCCCCTGCTCGCCGCCCGCCACCTCTGGCGCCGGCCGTGACCGGCGCCGGGCCCGGCAGGGCCCAGGGACAGGGCCCGGCTAGGGGATGCGGAACTCCTGGGACGTGTTGCCGGGTGTGCAGGTGACCATGGTGGCCTGCCTGCCGGCGCCGTTGTCGGTCAGGCAGGTCTGCCCCATGTAGTCCTTGAGCGCGAACGCACCGGGCGTACTCGCGGCGGCCACCGTCCAGTTGGTCAGGACGCTGAAGCCGCCGGAGAGGGAGACCCGCCCGTCCGTCTCCTGGACGAGGGCCGGCCCGCTCAGGTTGCACGGGTGGATCTGGTACCAGCCGCCGGGGTTCGGGTCCGAGCGCACCCAGCCGTAGGCCGTCGTCCCGCCCATCACCACCGCCTGGCCGCCCACCGGACTGTCCTTGGAGAGACCGAGCTTGAGGCCGGACGCCACGCTGACGACGGCGCCCCACCTGCTGCCGCCGCAGCCCGCCGGCACGGACGGCTGCTGCGGTGCCGTGGTGGCCGGCGGGGGCTGAGGTGCGGAGGTGGTGGCGGGCGGGGCCTGGGTGGCCGCCGGCGGGGGGGCGGCGCCCCCGCCGTTGGCGCCGCCCCCGCCGCCCCCGGCGCCGGTGGCACTGCCGCTCCCGCTGCTGCCGCTGCCGCTGCCGCCGTTCCCGCCGCCGGCCGCTCCGCCGGTGCGCGGGGGCGTGCCCTGGCCGCCCGCGGCCGCGCCACCACCGCCGGCGGCCCCGCCGGCCACGGCGCCGCCGCCCGGGTTCGGGACGGTTCCGGGCTGGTCGCCGGTGGTGGGTGCGGGCTGCGTCCCGGGGGCGGGGGTGGTGGCCGGCGGTGCCGGCGTCGCGGTGGGCGGCGGGGTGCTCGCGGGCGGGGTGGTCGGGGAGTCCGTGGCCGGCGGCGTTCCACCGGTGGTCGCGGGCGCGGTCGCCGCGACGGACGGCTGCCCGTTCGGGGTCTCGGCATCGGACGAGAAGGGCGCGCGGTCGATGAGCAGGACGGTCGCGGTGGTCGCCGTGATGACGACCGGGAGGACGACGGGGACGAGGAAGCCGTACCGACGCCGACGGGTTCCGGGTCCCGTCGCGTCGCGGTCCTCGACCTGACCGACGTCACCGGAGCCGTCGCCGGCGGCCGCTGCGCTGGCGCCCGCTGCGCCCGCGGCACCCGCCGCCCCGGCCGCCGCCGGCCCGGGCTCCGCGCCGATGGCGGCCCTCGCCGCGGCCGCCATCGCGGCGGCGTCCGGGAACCGCTCCTCCGGCAGCTTGGCCAGCGCTCTCGCGACCACCCCGCGCACCGCCTCCGGGACGGCCGCCGGCAGCTCCGGCACCGGCGCGCGGAGGTGCTTGAGCGCGACCTCCAGCACCGACTCGCCGACGAACGGCGGCTTCCCCGTGAGCAGTTCGTAGGCGACGACACCGATCGAGTAGAGGTCCGAGGCCGGGGTGACGGACTTTCCCTCGGCCTGCTCGGGGGCCATGTACAGCGCCGTCCCGATCACCGCGTGGGAGGCGGTGAGCGTGGTGCTCGCGACCGCGCGCGCGATGCCGAAGTCGGTCACCGTGACCTGGCCGTCCGGGCGCAGCATCAGGTTGGACGGCTTGACGTCGCGGTGCACGATGTCCTGCCGGTGGGCGGCGGCCAGGGCGTCCAGCGCGGTGGCGAGCAGCCCGAGCGCGCGCTCGGGCTCCATCGGCCCGCCCTCGGCGAGCACCTTGTCCAGCGGCCGCCCTTCGACCAGCTCCATGACGATGTAGGCGGTCCGCTCCTCGCCGTCCCGGCCGCTCTCGCCGTAGTCGTGGACGTCCACGATGCCGGGGTGGCTGAGCCCCGCGAGCAGCTGGGCCTCGCGCCGGAAGCGCTGGACGAACGTGCCGTCCTCGACCAGGCCCGGATGCAGGATCTTCACCGCGACCCGGCGCGCCAGCACCTGGTCGTCGGCGCGCCAGACGGAGCCCATGCCTCCGCCGCCGATCCGCTCGGTCAGTGTGTAGCGACCCCCCAGCACGGTACCCCGGCTGCTCATGCCCCTGCCCCCATGTCATGCCCCGGCCCGGACCGGGCCCCCGTCGGTCGCACAGTGTGCCAGAGAGGTCGATGCCTCCCGGCCATGCTACGGACCGGAGTAGACGGTCCGTCAGAGATCGGCCGCTGCCGACCGCCCCTGGGCCGCCGGTCGCCCGTTCGTCCGGGTGGACGACGAGTTGGGGCCGCAGGACACGGAATGGATCGCGGCCCACCACCCGGGCGACGCGGCCACCTTCCGGATCGACCCGCGGGTCGGGCTGCGGGCGGACGACTTCGCGACGCTGCGCGCGTGGGCGGCCTCCCTCGACGAGCCGGACGGTACCTGAGGGGAGGTCAGGAGGCCGGTGTGCCGGGTGCTCCGCCCAGGACCGTGTCGAGTGCGGTCAGGAAGCGGTCGGTCGTCGCCTCGTCGCGGACGGCGATCCGGAGCCAGTCGCCGCCCAGGCCGGGGAAGGTGTCCCCGCGGCGGACGGCGAAGCCGTGCTCGCGCAGCCGGGTGCGGACGGCGGCGGCGTCCGGCAGCTCGATCAGCACGAACGAGGCGGCAGGCTCGCCGTGCACGCGGACGGACGGGAAGGCGGCGAGGCCCTTGAGCAGGTGGTCGCGGTGCTCGGCCAGGAGCCTCGCCGCCGCCTCGGCCTCGGCGAGCGCGGCCGGTGTGCTGCAGGCCTCGGCGGCGGCCAGGGCGGGGGTGGAGACCGGCCAGAGCGGCTGGGCGGCGCCGAGCGCCGCGATCAGCGGGGCGGGGCCGAGCGCGTAGCCGATCCGCAGGCCGGCCAGCCCCCAGGTCTTGGTGAGGCTGCGGAGCACGACGACCTGGCCGGGCAGGCCCCGGACGGCGGCGAGGGACTCGGTCTCGCCTGGCACGGTGTCCATGAAGGCCTCGTCCACCACCAGCGTGCGGCCGGGTCGGGCGAGGGCGGCGACCGCCGCGGCCGGGTGCAGGACGGAGGTCGGGTTGGTCGGGTTGCCGAGGACCACGAGGTCGGCCTCGTCGGGCACGGCGCCGAGCCGGAAGCCGTCCGACGGGGAGAGCAGCACCCGGTGCACCTCGCGCCCGGCGTCGCGCAGCGCCGCCTCGGGCTCGGTGAACTGCGGGTGCACCACGGCCACCCGGCGCGCCGCCACCACACGCGCCAGCAGGACGAACGCCTCCGCGGCGCCCGCCGTGAGCAGCACCTCCGTGGCCGGGCGACCGTGCCGGGCGGCGACGGCGGCGCGGGCGACCGTCCCGTCGGGGTAGGCCGCGAGGTCGCCGAGCGTGGCTGCGAGCCGGTCGCGCAGCCACTGCGGGGGCGTGCCGGTGCGGACGTTGACGGCGAGGTCGACCAGGTTGGACCCGTCGGCGCGGACCTCGGCGTCCCCGTGGTGGCGCAGGTCGGGCTCGGTGGGGGAGGCGGGGGTCACGGGAGGTCTCCTACGGGGGTGTGCGGGGTCGGGTTCGGGGTCCGCGGGCAGGGGTCGGGGCCGCGCCGGCCCGGACGTCGGGGCGTCGGCAGGGCCGCCCGGCACCCGGACGACCGCCACCGTCGCGGCGCCCGACTTGCGCTTGGGGACGACGAGTTCGCCGCCGGGCGCGCTCGCCAGGGCCGCCGCCTCGGCGACGCTGACCGATCCGACCGCCTCGGCGACGGCGGCGGACGGAGTGGGGACGGCGATGCCGGCCAGCACCTCGGCCGGGTGCTCGTCGACGTCCGCCCCCAGCCGGGCTGCCGCCCGGCGGACGGCGGGGTGCGCGGCCTTGCCGGCCAGGGTGGCGAGCCGGACCACGGAGGTCCGGGGCAACCCGGCCTCGGCCAGCGTCCGCCGGATCAGCCCGAGCACCTCCGCGGGTGCGGTCGAACGCCGCAGGCCCACGCCGACCACCAGATCGCCCGCGCCGACCACCAGATCGTCCGCGCCCGGCTCGTCCGCGCCCGGCTCGCCCGCGCCCGGAACGCCGTCCGAACCCCTCACGCCGTCACGCCCTCACGCCCCGCTCACGTTCCTGCTCCTGCGCGTCACCCGCCCGACACCTCCGCGGCAGCCGGTGCCGCACGGAAGCCACCCACGGCGGCCGAAACCCGTCGGCGCGTCGGAGCGACGCGGCCCTCGGCGGCCCCTACCGGGGCGGCCGGAGCCCCCGGAATCCCACCACGGCCACGACAGAGGGGTCAATCGGGACAGCCGTGACCTACGACGGGCCGCCAGTCTCGGCCGCCCACCGCTGTTCGCCTGTTCTTCACCCCGCCCCCCGGGCATGCGCCACCGTGCCGCTCCTACTGTTCTCGGCGCTCCAGACCCGGCGCTCCCCGCCGCCGGGCCACTCCGCCCCGCCCCCAGCCGTTCCCGACGCACGGAGGACAACGATGCCCGAGACCCCCGACACCGTTGGCATGAACGCTTCTGCAGAGGCCCCCGCAGAGGCCCCCGCCGCG
>NZ_JAKNTA010000007.1:132074-210549 GCF_022288725.1 Kitasatospora sp. A2-31
GACGACCAGGCGGTCTGGTCGAACGGCTCCACCCTGCTGTACGCCCTCCCGGGTGACTTCGGCGCCGACCTGTGGACCGTCCCGGCGGACGGCGGCGGCACGGCCGTACGCCTGCTCGAAGCAGCGGTGGCCCCGGCATATCCGGGCTGATAGGGCCGGTTGGTCCCACTCGGAACTTCGAGCGTAGTGTCCACGTCGACACTACGAGTCGAGCACGACGAGTGGCGGCGGCGCCACGACGCGTCGACGGACCGGGGGAGCAGGAACAGTGACGCAACGAGGGCCCGACGGCGGGCTGTCGCCCGAACGCATGTCCAGCGACTCCTGGCCGGCCCTGCACGGCCGCCCGGTCCTGCGGCGGACGGTCGCCATCGGGCTGGTGCTCTCCGTCGCGGCCCTGGCGGCCCTCGCCGTCCGGGGCGTCAACGCCCTGACGCTGGGGCGCGGCGCGGTCGAGACCGACCGGGACCGCGCCGAGCTGCTGGCCGGCCTCCACCCGTCCCAGCACCCGGGCGCGGGCCGCTACTACGTCCCCGTGGGCGCGGTCTACACCCACCTCGCGGACGGGGCGCCGGTCGCCTACCTGCACTACCGGCTGGCCGGCGGCCAGGACGTCGGCGTCGGCGACTTCCTGCGCACCTACGGCCTCCCGGCCCCCGGGCCGACCACCCCGCTGCCGACCGATCTGACCGCGGCCCTGGGCGGCGACGAGCCGGACACCGCCCAGGAGCTCACCGACGCCGAACCGGCGCAGGCCTCGCCGCCCGCGACGCCGACGGCCTCCGTGGAGGCCTCCACGGCCACCCCGACGCCGACGGCCGCGCCCTCGCCGACCGCGGTCCCCGCCGCCGCGCCCTCGCCGACCGCGGTCCCCGCCGCCGCGCCCTCGCCGACCGCGGTCCCCGCCGCCGCGCCCTCGCCGACCGCGGTCCCCGCCGCCGCGTCCCCGGAGCCGGCGAGCCCGTCGCCCTGCCCCGGCGAGGAGCCGTCCGACGAGACCGCCGCCGAGGACGGCGACGGCGGCGAATCCGTCGGCCCGTCCCCGTCCGCCCTCCGTTCCGCCGACGATCCCGAGCCCCCGCCCCCGTCCCCCACCGCCACGCCGGCCCCGACCGCCACCCCGACCGCCACTCCCGCACCGACCCCGACGCCCGTGCCCGCGCCCGCGCCGACCCCCGTCCACCTGGTGCCCGGCCGCCGCATCTACGTCGCCACCATCCCCAGCGGCCTCCCCGGCGCCGCCGACATCTACGTCCGCGCCATCGGCGGCTGACGAGGCCCCACGCGCCCGCGGCGCCCTGGGCCGCCTGACCACCGCGGGCCGGGCCGCGTGGCCGGGGCGGCGGACGGGTGAGGGCCCCGACCGTCCGACGGTCGGGGCCCTCACCGGGTGCCGGGCGGGTCAGTGGCGGGCCTCGGCCTGCTCCTGGAGGAGGCCGGCGATCCGGTTCAGGTCGTTGACGACGTCGAGGAAGGTGTCGATGTCCTGCGTGGAGGCGCCGTTGACGGCCAGGTAGAAGGTGTGGAGGCGGCCGTGGCCGGCGGCCAGGTAGCCGCCGAGGGTCTCGGCGCCGACGGCGAGCCGCTGGTTGACCGCGTCGAAGCCGACCACCGAACCGGGTTTGGCCCACACCTTGCCCCTGCCGGGGCAGGTCGGGCAGCCCGCGCAGGCGAAGGCCAGCGAGCCGTCCACGCCGAGGATCGGCAGCGCCTCGCGGAACCGGTCGGCCTCCGGCGTCCCCTGCCAGTAGTGCAGGATCTCGTTCTCCACGTCGGGGGTGACCCGGTCCACCGGGTTGCCGCCGCGGCCGTCGAGCAGCTGCACCTTGGTCGGGTCGATGCCGGCCTGACGCAGGAACGCGGTGATGCCGCCGAAGCCGTCCGCGCACTCGTGGCTGCCGGCCGCGACGGCCATCAGGCAGATCCCCAGGTTGGCCCCCAGGTTGTGGCTCACCTTGAGGATCAGCCGGGCGTACTGCTCGTAGACCGGGGAGACGTACGCCGCGACGCGGTCGGTGCCGTCGTAGGAGGGAGGCAGGTCGCCGACCGGGTTGGGCCCGGTCGGCGGGGCGGTGACGGTGACGCCGGCCCGGGCGAGCGCCTCGATCAGTGCGGTGCGGCCGAAGGCGTTCGGGTCCTGGATGTGCGAGACCCGGAGGGTGGGCTGCGCGTCGGCCGCGATGGTGCCGGAGACGGTGATGCGGGTGCCGTCCGGCGAGGCGGTGACGACGAGGTCGGTGGTGCCGCCGGCGGCGACCGTCCGCACGGTCGACTCCACCCGGTACGGCGCGACCTGCGGCCGCCAGCTGAGCTCCGCCGGCTGTCCCGGGGTGGTGGGGGTGGTCAGCAGGTCGATGAGGTTGTCGTTGATGATCAGCGGGGTGGGGCTCGGGTCCAGCTCGGAGAACGAGGTGAAGAGCCGGGGGTCGATCGCGACGTCCCCGCGGACCTCGGTGATGCCGGCGGCCCGCACCTGACCGGCGATCCCGTCCAGCCCGGCGAGCGGGTCCTCGGGCGTCAGCGTCGCCCCGGGGATGTCGTTGGCGTAGGTGTGGTCGATCGGGGTGAAGTCGACGGTCCCGTCCGGCTTGGTGCGGCCGCCCATGGTGAGGTCGCCCTGCGCGACCAGGACCAGTGAACCGTCCAGCACCGGGCCGCTGCGGGTGCCGAGGGCCTGCACGGGCGTGGTGAACCGGTGGTCGCCGCCGAGGGTGTGCCAGGTGCCGGAGACGCTGACCAGCTTGGCCGTCGAACCGGGGATGAAGAACTGGTCCGGGTAGCGGGAGTGGATCACCTCGCCCGTCGTGTCGTCGATCTCCAGCAGGCCCCACTGCGCGTGCTCGTAGGCCGGCTTGTTCATGATCGCCAGGATGTCCGGGCTGAGCCCGGCGTCCTGGACGGGGGCCGCACCCGCCGGCCCGACCGCGCTCATGACGGTGGCCGCCGTCGCGGTCACGACGGCGGCCACGGCACGCAGGCCTCGGGCAATCGCTCTCGATCTCATGAACCCACCTTCCGGGCGGTACCCCGACCGCTCTGACGGTCGGTCGACCCGGCCAGGCATACCGCGCCGCACCCGCCCGCCGAACACCCGCCCACACCGTTCACCCGCATGCCGCCCCGGACGGCGCAGCACGGCTCGGCCCCGGGGCGACGTCCTCCCGGTGAGGCGGCGTCAGGAGGTGGACGGTGTGCGAAGGCGGTCCGCGTCAGGCGATGGTCACGTCCACCTCCATCTGGTCCGCGCCCGGCGAACCGGCGATGTCGAGGGTGACCCCGCTCCAGGTGCCGTCCGGCTCGTTGAGCGCGGGGACGGTGTTCTGGCCGATGCCGGTGTTGCCGAGCGAGGGGTAGAGGTCGGTGTTGTCACCGCGGTTGCCGCTGCCGAAGATCTTCGCCAGATCGCGCCGGCCGTCGGCCTGCAGCAGCTCGATGGCGAGGTGGTGTTCGTCGTTGACGTTGTCGATGGCCTCGTCCACCACGTAGACGGCGATGCCCTGGTCGGGCAGGAAGCGGTCCTGGCCGGACTTCCGGCGGTACTCGACGACGATGTACTGGCTCTCCTTCATCCGTTGCGGGTTGCGGACGAACAGTAGCTCGCCGCCCTCGGCGACCGGCCGCAGCGCGATGCCGCGGGTGGTGCTGACGACCTCCTGCGGCACGGTCCAGCCGTGGAACATCCGGAGCATCCCGTTCGGGAAGACCGGCGTGATCCCCTCGTTGCCCCAGGACCCGGCCGCCATCAGGCAGTAGTTGCCGAGGCCGTTGGAGGTGGTCGCCTCCAGGCGCCCGGTGTCGTAGAAGTCGGCCCAGCGGGCGGCGAGGTGGCCCCATTCGTGGGCGCAGACGCCGACCGCGCAGTCCTCGGGGACGGTCAGGAAGGTCTGCACCCGCAGGTTCTCGCCGACCTCCACGCCGTGCTCGTCCGGCGGGTTCCACTTGAGGCTCCACAGGTCGCCCGGCTGCCCGGTCTGCTCGGCGCCGGAGCCCGCGTGGACGATGAACAGGGCGGTGACGAGGTGCTCGCCGAGCGCGTCGAACCCGCCGAAGTCGACGCCCTCCTGTTTGGCGAGCGCCAGGGCGTCGGCGGCCATGCCCTGGGAGTTCCGCGGCGGGTTGCCCATGCCGGACTGGTCGTCGGCGTAGAAGGAGAGCGGGTGCGGCAGCCGGAACCAGCCGTGCACCTCACCCACGACGTCGATGCCGCCGTTCGCCGGGTGGGTCGGGTCGAAGCCGCTGACCAGACGGTAGAAGTCGCGCATCGAGCCGGTGGCGAAGGTGTCGGTGCTGAACAGCATCTGCTCGAAGTGCCCGACGGTGTGGTCGGTGCCGTGCGGCAGGTCGGGGAAGTCCACCAGCAGCACGAGGGTGCGGACCTCGCCCTTCAAGCGCTTGGCCGGACGGGTGATCAGCTGGGCGCCGGTGCTGGGGCCGGGTCGGACGGCGCCGTCGTCGAGGCCGATGACGTTCTCACCGCGCCGCCGGGAGCGCCAGACGTAGTAGTACTGCTCGAAGGAGATGTCCTGCGGCAGCCGCCGGCTCTCGACGAGGTCCTGGTAGCGGGCGCGGAGTTGGGCGAAGGCCTTGGGTGCCAGCGGCACCGGGCAGGCGTGGTCGCGGTCGGTGGAGTGGTGATGCAGCGGGGTTAAGTCGATACGCATCGTGACGGCTCCTTGAGCCTGTCCACCCCGCGGGGCGGCTTCGGCGACCCCGCCGAGTGGGCGGTCGCCGGCAATCGGTCGGCTCGCCGGAGGCGGTCGGGTCTGGCCGGTACCGGTTGCGATTGGGGCGATATGCGGTTGTCTGTCCCTATTCTGACGCCCGTACGGGGGCGGCACCAGGCCCAGGGGCCGGCGGATCGGCTCAGCCTGCGCAGTGGGCGGCCGCGGCGGCGGCGAACGTGGCGGCGAGCTGCGGTGATCCTGCCCAGTGCAGGTGCAGATACGAAGCGTGAACGTTCGCCCCGCCTGCGCCCGCGCCCGTGTCGCCGTCGCCGGCACCCGCTGCGCCCGTGCTCGCGTCGACCGCGAACCCCTCCGTGCGCGGACCCGTCGGCAGTCGCCAGCCCCACGCGGGCCGCTCGCCGGCCGCCGGCTCGCAGACCGTGCGGTGGAACTCGTGCCCCCGCAGCCGGGTGCCGGCCGGCGCGAGCGGCGAGTCGTGCAGCGCCACGGCCTCCCGGTACCCGAGGGTCAGCCGCTCGGTCATCCGGGCCGAGGTCGCCACCACCCCGCACATCGGCAGCCCGTCCAACTCCCGCCCCAGGTAGAGCAGTCCGGCGCACTCCGCGGCGATCGGCCCGCCCGCCGCGGCGAACTCGCCGATCGCCCCCCGCAGTCGGGCGTTCGCGCTGAGTTCCCGGACGTACAGCTCGGGGAAGCCCCCGCCGATCACCAGGCCGGCCGTGCCCTCGGGCAGCGCGTCGGCGTGCAGCGGGTCGAACGGGACGACCTCGGCGCCGGCGGCGGAGAGCAGCTCGGCGTTCTCCGCGTACGAGAAGGAGAACGCGGCGCCGCCGGCCACCGCGATCCGGGGCGCGCCGGCCACCGGGGCCACCTCGCGCGCCGGGTCCCACGGCTCGGCGTCCAGCGGGGGAGCGGTCCGGGCCAGCGCCAGCACCGCGTCGAGGTCCACCGAGGCGGCCACCAGCTCGCCCATGTCGGCGACCGCGCGCAACGCCCCCGCCGAGCGCTCCACGGCCGGGATCAGGCCGAGGTGGCGCGACGGCGTGGCGACGGCGGCCGAGCGCCGCACGGCGCCCAGCACCGGCACGCCGGAGCCCTCCTCCAGGGCCTCGCGCAGCAGCAGCTCGTGCCGGTCGGAGGCGACCCGGTTGAGGATCACGCCGGCGAGCCGGACCTCCGGGTCCCAGGAGGCGAAGCCGTGCACCAGCGCGGCCACCGAGCGGGACTGCGAGGAGGCGTCCACCACCAGCACCACGGGCGCCCGCAGCAGCTTCGCGACGTGCGCGGTGGAGGCCAGCTCGCCCTTGCCGGACGCACCGTCGAACAGTCCCATCACGCCTTCGACCACCGCCACGTCCGCCCCGGCCGCGCCGTGCAGGAAGAGCGGCGCGATCCGCTCCGGCCCGCACATGAACGCGTCCAGGTTGCGGCCCGGCCGGCCGGCGGCCAGGGCGTGGTAGCCCGGGTCGATGTAGTCCGGGCCGACCTTGTGCGGGGAGACCGCCAGCCCGCGCGCGGCGAGCGCGGCGATCAGGCCGGTGGCGACGGTGGTCTTGCCGGAGCCGGAGGCCGGCGCGGCGACGACGAGGCGGGGGATGTTCACGTGCAGGGGTCTCCCGTGGCTACCACTCGATGCCGCGCTGGCCCTTGCGGCCGGCGTCCATCGGGTGCTTGACCTTGGTCATCTCGGTGACGAGGTCGGCGAAGGCGGTCAGCGGCTCGGGCGCGTACCGGCCGGTGATGACGACGTGCTGGCTGCCGGGGCGGTCCCGCAGCACGGCGACCACCTCCTCCGGGTCGACCCAGCCCCAGTGCATCGGGTAGGTGAACTCGTCCAGCACGTAGAAGCGGTAGGTCTCGGCCGCGAGGTCGCGCTTGACCTGCTCCCAGCCCTCCTTGGCCGCCGCCTCGCTGTCCATCTCCATCTCGGAGGAGCGCTGGATCCAGGACCAGCCGGAGCCCATCTTGTGCCAGTCGACGGTGCCGCCCTCGCCGGAGGCGCCGAGCACGCGCAGCGCGTTCTCCTCGCCGACCTTCCACTTGGCGGACTTCACGAACTGGAACACCCCGACCGGCCAGCCCTGGTTCCAGGCCCGCAGCGCCATGCCGAACGCGGCCGTGGACTTGCCCTTGCCGGGGCCGGTGTGCACGGCGGTGATCGGCAGGGTGCGGCGCTGGCGGGTGGTCAGGCCGTCGTCGGGAACGCTCTCGGGAACGCCCTTGGGCATGGGGATCAGGCCGCCTTTCGCAGGGGAGTGGCACGGTTCTCGCGGACGAGCGAGGCGACGCCCTCGGCGCGCAGCTCGTCCAGGGTCACGGCGGAGGCGCCGAGCCGCGCCGCCAGGGTTCGGGCCAGGCCGAGCCGGACGGGACCGGCCTCGCAGTCCAGCACCACGCCGGTCACGCCCTGGGCGGCCAGCAGCCCGGCCGCCCGGTGCGACTGGGCCACCGCGTCCCGGGCACCGGTGGCCCGGCCGTCGGTCACCACGACGAGCAGCGGCCGGCGGTGCGGGTCGCGCATCCGCTCGACCCGCAGCACCTCGTGCGCCCGCAGCAGCCCGGCGGCCAGCGGGGTCCGGCCGCCGGTGGGCAGCGACTCCAGCCGAGCCGCGCCGACCTCGACGGAGGAGGTGGGCGGCAGGGCCAGCTCGGCGCCCGCGCCCCGGAAGGTGATCATGCCGATCTTGTCGCGGCGCTGGTAGGCGTCCATCAACAGCGAGAGCACCGCGCCCTTGACGGCGGTCATCCGCTGCCGGGCCGCCATCGAGCCCGAGGCGTCCACCACGAACAGCACCAGGTTGGACTCGCGGCCCTGGCGGACCTGCTCGCGGAAGTCGTCCTTGGCCAGCAGCAGCGCGCGCGAGGTCCGCCCGCGCGCCACCTGGTGCGGGGCGGCGGCCTGCAGGGTGGCGCTCAGGTGCAGCCGGGCCAGCCGCCCCTGCGGACGCCGGGCGCGGATGGTGTGGCCGCCGTCGGTCTCGGCGGGGGGGCGGCGGCCCTGGGCGCCCCGCCCGGTGCCGTCCACCTTGAACAGCCTGGTCCGGTACGGCTCGCCGGCCGCCACCGGGGCGGTCTCCCGCCCGGGCGCGGGCGGCTGGACCGGCACCGGCTGCTGCGGAGCCTCTTCGGGTCCGGGCGCGGGTGCGCCGGTGCCCGCCGGGGCGGGCGGACCGGCCGGTTCGGGCGCGCCGCCCCCGCCGCCGTCCGGACCGCCGTCCGGGCCGTCGCCGTCCGGCTCGGGGCCGTCGTCCCCGGGCCCGTCGTCAGCGGGGCCCTCCGGCCGTGGGTCCTCCGCCGCCGGCTCCTCGGGCTCCTCCGGTCCGGCGTGCTCCGCGAGCGTCCGGTCCAGCTGATCCTCGTCCAGGCCGGGCGCGTCGAAGGGGTTGCGCCGGCGCCGGTGCGGCAGCGCCAGCTGCGCGGCCTTGCGGACGTCCTCCTCCAGCACCTCGGTGCGCCCCGCCCAGGCGGCCAGGGCGACGGCGGTGCGCGCCATGACGATGTCCGCCCGCAGGCCGTCGACCTCGAACGCGGCGCAGACCGCGGTGATCTGGCGCAGCGCCCGGTCGGTCAGCTCGACCTCGGGCAGCAGCTTCCGGGCCGCGGTGATCCGCTCGGCGAGCTCCCGCTCGTCCGCGGCGAACCGCGCGGCGAAGCCGGCCGGGTCGGCGTCGTAGCCGAGCCGGCGGCGGACCACCTCGGCCCGCTCCGCCGGATCCCGGGTGGCCGCGATCTCCACGGTCAGGCCGAACCGGTCGAGCAGCTGCGGCCGCAGCTCGCCCTCCTCCGGGTTCATCGTGCCGACCAGCAGGAACCGTGCGGCGTGCCGCACCGAGACGCCCTCGCGCTCGACGTAGGAGCGGCCCATCGCGGCGGCGTCCAGCAGCAGGTCCACCACGTGGTCCTGGAGCAGGTTGACCTCGTCGATGTAGAGCACGCCGCGGTGTGCCTGGGCGAGCAGCCCCGGCTCGTACGCCTTGACGCCCTCGGCCAGCGCCCGCTCCAGGTCCAGCGAGCCGACGATCCGGTCCTCGGAGACACCGACCGGCAGTTCGACCAGCCGGGCCGCGCGCGACGACGCGGGCGCGCCGTCGTGCGCGCCGTCCGGGCACTGCGGGTCCGGCGCGGCCGGGTCGCAGGCGAAGCGGCAGCCCTCGACGGTGTCGATGGAGGGCAGCAGGCCGGCCAGCGCGCGCACCATGGTCGACTTGGCGGTGCCCTTCTCGCCGCGCACCAGCACCCCGCCGACGGCCGGGGAGACGGCGTTGAGCAGCAGCCCGAGCCGCAGGTCGGCCATGCCGACGATCGCGGTGAACGGGTAGCGGACGTCACTCATGATTCTCCAAGGGGGCCCCGGGCGGCAGGAACGGCAGCGTGCCCGCGGCCGGCACCCCGCCCTCGATCAGCTTCCACAGCGCGTCGGTGTCCGCGTGCTCCTCGATCAGGTCGCCCAGCCGGTCGAGCCGGGCCTCGCGCGCGGCGGCGAAGGAGGTGTCCGGGGCGGGGACGAAGTCCCGGCCGGCGGCGGCGGCCACCTCGCCCAGCAGGGCGCGCCGGAAGCCGTCGTTCTCCAGCGCGCCGTGCCAGGTGGTGCCCCAGACCGAGCCCACCCGGCAGCCGTCCAGGAAGGGCGTGCCCCCTTCGACGGTCACCACGCCGTGGTGGATCTCGTACCCCTCCACCCGCTGCCCGTAGGCCTCGCCGACCGGCCGGCCGAGCACCTTCTCGGCGCCGAACCGGACGTGCGTCGGCAGCAGGCCGAGCCCGTCCACCGCGCCGGCCCGGGACTCGACCTCGTCGACGATCCCGCGCGCGAGCATCTGGTAGCCGCCGCAGACGCCGAGCACCGGCAGCCCGGCCGCGGCCCGCGCCCGGAGGGCCGGCTCCAGCCCGCGCTCGCGCAGCCAGGCCAGGTCGGCGACGGTGGCCCGGGTGCCCGGCAGCACCACCAGGTCGGCGTCGGCCAGCTCCTCCGGCCGGGTGGCCCAGCGGACCAGCACGCCCGGTTCCTGGGCCAGCGCGTCCACGTCGGTGAAGTTGGAGAGCCGGGGGAAGCGCACCACGGCCACCCGCAGCACGTCCCGGCCCACCGGCCCGCGGCCCTCGGTGCGGTCCACCACGGTGGTGAGGTCGAGCGAGTCCTCGGCGTCCAGCCAGAGCCCCGACAGCATCGGCAGGGTGCCGAGCACCGGACGGCCGGTCAGCTCGCGCAGCATCTCCAGCCCGGGGGCGAGCAGTCGTGCGTCGCCGCGGAACTTGTTGACGAACCAGCCGGCCACGTGGCGCTGGTCCTGCGCGGAGAGCAGTGCCAGCGTCCCGTACATGGCCGCGAACACACCGCCGCGGTCGATGTCCCCGACCACGACGACCGGCAGCCCGGCGGCGGTGGCCAGGCCCATGTTGGCGATGTCCCGGTCCCGCAGGTTGATCTCGGCCGGCGAGCCGGCGCCCTCGCAGACCACCACGTCGTAGCGGCGGCGCAGGTCGGCCAGGCACTCCAGGGCCCGCTCCAGCAGGACCGGCTTGCGCTCGCGGTAGTCCAGCGCGCCGACCTCGGCCACCGGGCGGCCCAGCAGCACCACCTGGCTGCGGCCGTCCGCGCCGGGCTTGAGCAGCACCGGGTTCATCGCCGCCTCGGGCTCCACCCGGGCCGCCTGCGCCTGCATCGCCTGGGCCCGGCCGATCTCGGCACCGTCGGCGGTGACGAACGAGTTCAGCGACATGTTCTGCGCCTTGAACGGCGCGACACCGACGCCCTGCCGGGCCAGCCAGCGGCAGATGCCCGCGGTGACCACGCTCTTGCCCGCGTCCGAGGTCGTCCCGGCGACCAGCAGCGCGTTGCTCATGCCCTTCCCCTCCTGCCCAGGACCGCCCGGAGCAGCAGGTGCCCCGCGACCGTCGTACCCAGGGCCAGCGCGCCCACCCGCCGGGAGAGCAGACAGGCCCGTTCGATGTCGTCCACCCCGACCGGCCGCAGCTCCGCACCCAGCACCGGCCGGTGCTCGACCCGGTCGCCGTAGTTGAGCGTCCCGCCGAGGCGGACGCCGAGGGCGCCGGCGAAGGCCGCCTCGGCCTGGCCGGCGTTGGGGCTGGGGTGCGCGGAGCCGTCCCGGCGCCAGACCCGCCAGGCGGTCCCGGGCTCGGGCGCGGCGGCCACCGCGAGGAGCGCGGTCAGCCGGGCGCCCGGCCAGCCCGCCACGTCGTCCAGCCGGGCCGAGGCCCAGCCGAACCGGGTGTGCCGCGGCGAGCGGTGGCCGACCATCGCGTCCAGGGTGTTGACGGCGCGGAAGGCCAGCAGCCCGGGTGTGCCCGCGACGGCGCCCCAGACCAGGGCGTTCACCACCGCGTCGGCGGTGTTCTCGGCGACCGACTCGACCACCGCGCGGGCCACCTGCTGCTCGTCCAGCGCGCTCGGGTCGCGCCCGCACAGGTGCGGCAGCCTGGCCCGGGCCGCCGTCAGGTCGCCCGCGGCGAGCGAGCGGCCGACGGTCCGGGCCTCCCGGGTGAGGGAGGTGCCGCCGAGCACCGTCCAGGTCGCGGCGGCGGCCAGCGCGGCCCGCCCGGCCGGGCGCCGGCCCAGCAGGCGGTCTGCGGCCACCGCGGCGGCCGTGACGGTGCCCACGCAGAGTGCGGTGTAGGCGGCGCCCACCGCGCGGTGGTCGCGCCAGATCCGGTGTTCCAGCCGGCCGGCCGCGCTGCCGAAGAGCGCCACCGGGTGCCCTCGGCGCGGGTCGGCGAACCGGGCGTCGGCGAGGCTGCCGACGGCGGCGCCCAGGGCGAAGGCGGCGGCGCGGGTCAGCGGGCGCACGGCGGGCAGCGGAGGTCTCGGTGGGGCTGGGCAGCCTGCATCGCGTGCGTGTCCTCACTCAGGGTCCGCGCCCTGGATCGACGTACCGGAGGCGAGAGTCTCCTGGCTTCCGGGTCGAACGCACCCCCGCGCCTTCCAGCGGCTTCTGACGGCCCGCCGTGGCAAGTGTCGGACGTGCTCCCCGGTGACAGTGGCGGGACCGCGCCGGACTCGCACCGGCTTCCTCTGCATGCCTCCGTATTGGCTGAAGGATCCCATCACGCGGCCGAACCGCGAGTCAACCAAGGTCGCGGAGGGGTTGGTCACACGGCCCCGCGCCGCCGCGCCCCCGTCTTCACCGTTCCCGACCACGTCGCTATCTCCGATCATCACTGCCGCAGGGGCATGACAGGCTGTGGGATCGTCCACCCGCCTGGAGGTGCCTCCAGGCCCGCTTCGTGCGTTCGGCGGCTGGGGCGCCGACGGACCGGACCCCTACGGTCGGCGCATGCGACGCAGAGAGCCACCCGCCCTGCCGCCGGTGCCCTTCTCCCCGGCGGCCGCCCGCGCGCACCGCGCCGGCCTCGGCCTGACCCCCGAACAGGTCGCCGCGGGAACGGCCGCGCACGGGGTCCGGCTGCTGCCCGCCCACGTGCTCGGCTGGGAGAGCGGCGAGCTGCGTCCGACCGAGGAGGAGTTCATCGCCCTGGCCCGGGCGCTCTGGTGCCCGCCCGCCCAGCTGATGGGAGCCCACCCGGCGAGGCTGCGGGACTTCCGGGTGGCCCGGGAGCTCGACCAGGAGGCCGTGGCCCGCCGGATCGGCGTCCCGCTGCGCCGGTACCAGCAGGCCGAGGCGGCCGACCGCTGGGACGGCGACGAGGCGCAGACCCGCGCGCTCGCCCGGGTGCTCGGACTGCGGCTGCGCGAGCTGGTCGCGGTGACGGGCCGTCGGGAGGAGCTGGACCGGCGGCTGAAGCAGTGCGTGGACGGCCGCTGGCAGGCGCACGTCCGTGCGATCGGCCGGATCGTGCCGGTGCCCGAGGAGGACCTCGCCGCCGTGCTGACGGTGCTGCAGAGCGAGTACCAGGTCTCCTCGCACTGGGGCGCCGGCAGCTGGGGCTCGCCGGCCCCGGCGGCCGCGGCCGGCGGCACCCGGGACCAGCCGGTCGGCGAGCGGTTCTGGGAGCTGCTCGGGCGGCGGACCGGCATCCCGGTCTGACCGCCGGGCTCCGACCGGTCGGCCGCCCCCGGGCGCCGGGCCCGACCGCCGCGCCGGCGTGACCCGGACGGCCGCGTCCGGTGGCCGGCCGCCGCCCCCGCGAGTGGACTGGTGCGCACAGAGTGCCCAGTCCGCGACCGACAGAGCGGGGAGCGATATGCGTTGGGGAACCGCGGCCGTCGTGGCGGCCGCCGTCGTCGGAACCGGGGTCGCCGTGCTCGTGATCGGCCGCCGGGCGTCGGAGCGGATGGTCCGTCCGACCGCCGCCCGCGAGGTGCCCGCCGGTCCCGTCCTGGTGCAGGCCCTCGGGGCCGGCCGGATCACCTTCACCCCGGGCCCCGAGAGCGCCCGGCCCGGCCGCTGGGGCGTCGAGTGGGCCGGGGGCGGGCACGCGGTCGTCGACGAGATCCTGCACCGGGACGACCGGGGCGTCACCCGCCGCCTGGTCCGTGCCGACCGGGGCACGTTGACCGCCGGCACCGAGGTCCGCTTCACCCCCCGCGTCCACCTGGGTGATCCGGTCGGGGCGCTCGGCCTGGCCTACGGCGAGACCGCCGCCGAGGGCGAGCTGGGCTCCCTCCCGGCCTGGTACCTGGACGGCAAGCGCGGCACCTGGGTCATCCTGGTGCACAGCCCGGAGGCGGACCGGCAGCAAGTCCTCCCGGTGCTGCCGGTCCTCGACCGGCTCGCCGTGCCGGCCCTCGTCGTGACCTACCGCGGCGACGAGGGCGCGCCCGCCTCCCCGGACGGCCTCGGCCACTTCGGCGAGACCGAGTGGCGGGACGTCGAGGCGGCCGTCCGGCTCGCGCTGGACAACGGCGCCGCCCGGATCGTCCTCTACGGCTGGTCGGTCGGGGCCACCATCGCCCTGCAGGTGGCCGCCCGGTCCGCCTGGGCCTCCTCGATCGCCGGCCTGGTGCTGGACTCGCCGGTGCTCGACCTGCCCGCCTCCGCCCGCCGGGGCGCCGCCCGGGCCGGCTTCCGCGGCGCCGCCGCCGACCTCGGCGCGCTGGCCGCCGAGGGCCGCACCGGCGTGGACCTGGCCGGCTTCGCCCGGATCGCGGACGGCACCGACCTGCGGGCGCCGACCCTCGTCCTGCAGAGCCCGGACGACCGGATCGCCCCCTGGAAGGCCGCGGCCCGCCTGGCGGCCCTGCGCCCCGACGTGGTCAGCCTCCAGGCGGTCCCGGACGGCGAGCACGCCGCACTCTGGAACGCCGACCCGGACGCCTACGAGGAGCTGCTGCGCCGCTGGCTCACGCCGCTGCTCTGACGCCGCGGGAGGGCCGTCCGCCCCCTTCCACCTCCCCGGTCACACCCGGGAGGCCGGGCTGGCGTGGCCACGTCACACACTTTCGGCCAGGCGGTTTGGGGCCTGTTGCCCGATCTTGTGGACCCGCTGCCGCCGCCCGCCGGTACCCGAGGCCAACCGGATGTGACAGATGGCCGGTACAAGGGGAAGACTGCTCGACGTGACGTCTCGGAACCCGCGCGACCGTGATGCCCCGCTCCCGCCGACGATCGGTTCCGGTGCGACGGTGACCCGTCTGCCCGGCACGGCCCACCGCCCCGCCGGCGCCAGGCCGGGCGGCCCCGGCGTACCCCGCAGGCGAGGGCCCGCACCCGCACCGGGCCGAGGCCGCCTCCCCGTGCCCGAAGGCTTCCCCGCCCCCGCCGAGCTCGCCCCGCTGGCCCGCCGGATGCTGGTCGACGCCGTCCGCATCGCCCGCTGGGCGGGCGAGCTCTCCGAGGTCGACAAGCGCGGCGAGCTGCTCCCGGACGACGCCCGCGCCGCCGGCCGCGCCCTGGCCATGACGGTCGGCGCCGCCGCCAAGGCCTGGGGCCAGGCGCTCCTGGTCGGTCTGGTGGAGGCCCGGGACGGCGGCGCCGCTCCCGGCTGGCGCCTGCACGCCTGGGAGCACGACGACGAGGCCGTGGTCCGCGGCTGGTCGGCGCTGTTCGACGCCTGGACGCTGCTCGCCCCGGTGCCGCCGGCCGCCCTGCGCGGGGTCTTCGCGGTGCTCGCCGGGCAGGCCGTCGACCAGGCGCCGCAGCTGCTCTCCTTCCTGCACCTGGTGGCCGGTCCGGTGGCCGACAGCGAGCTGCTGGAGCTGTTGCGCCGCGGCCTGGACGAGCGCCGGGTGGCCGGCGGCACCGCCGCGCTGTCGCTGTCGCCCGTCCCGCACGCCGCCTCCGCGGTCTCGGCGGTCCGCGGCACGTGCCGCGAGCCGCAGATCGACACCCCGGCCGCGCCCGGCGACGTCGCCGCCGTCCTGGACTGGATGCTGGACGGCCTGGCCGCCGTCGGCGCAGTGGTCCGCAAGGACGACGCCGCCGAGCTCTCCCCGCTCGGGCACTGGGCGGTGCGGGCCAAGCTGGAGGAGATCTGCACGGTCGCCCAGACCGCCGCCGGGCACATCGAGCAGAGCGCCCTCGAACTCCTGCACGCCTGCGCCGACTACTCGCCCGGCCCGGCCCGCGCCGAGTTCCGCGCCTGGGTCGCCGCCCGCCCGGCCGACCGGGCGGTGGCCGAGCTGCTGGACGCCGCGCAGGGCGACGACGCGCTCGTCCGCGGCCTCGCCTTCGAGGCGCTGCGGGTGGCCGGTCCGACCGCCGAGCAGGCCGTCCGGGCCGCCGTGGACGAGCCGGTGCTGCGCCCGTACGCGCTGCTCTGGCTGGCCGAGCAGTCGGACGAGGGCGTCTCCCCGGCCGACGTGCTGGGCGCGGAGGACGCCGCCTGGCTCTGGGTGGACACCGCCGCGGCCGTGCTGGACCACGGCGAGACCGAACTGCTGGTGGGCCACGTCGAGGGCGCCTCGGCCGGCGACCCGGTGCGGCTCTTCGCCCGGGCCCGGCAGTCCGGGCACCCCCGGGCCGCCTCGGTGCTGACCGCCGTCTCCGGCGTCCACCCCGACCCGGGCGTGGCGCGCGCGGCCCGCCGCTCGGCGTTCAGCGTCCACCGCGGCGGCGCCTGAGCCACCCGGAGGCGCCGGACCGCTCCCCGCGGCACGGCGGGGGCCGCGGGGGGGCCACGGGCCGCCCCAGGGCATGCGAGAGGGCCCGGATCCGTCGGATCCGGGCCCTCTCGTCGTACCGTGGCCGGCTCAGCCGATCCGGGACTCCGCGCGGCGTGCCCGCACGTCCCCGACCTTCTGGCCCACCTTGCGCCGGATGACCAGCAGCGGGGCCATCGCGGCCAGCGTGATCTGCGCGTAGGCGCCGATGTGCAGCAGGTTGTCACCGCCGGGAGCGCCGGTCGCCCAGGCCGCCAGGCAGCCGATGGAGAGCACGATCCAGCAGAGCGTCGCGGTGGCCAGCAGCCCCTGCGGCTTCGGGTACTCGATCCGGCTCACCATCAGGTACGCGGCGCCGAAGATGGCGAGCAGACCGGGCAGGAACGGCGGATCGAGCAGCACGATGGCGATCACCGTCATCGCGCCCATCGGGCAGGGCATGCCCTGGAACACCCCGGGCCGCATCTTCACGGCGGAGAAGCGGGCGAGCCGCAGGACCACCGCGAGCAGCACCGTCAGCGCGATCAGCGCCGAGAGCCGACTGTTGGATCCCGGCGAGACCATGCCCCAGACCGCGACGAAGTAGGCCGGCGCGATGCCGAAGCTGATCAGGTCGGCGAGGTTGTCGAGCTCGGCCCCGAGGGCGGAGGAGCGCAGCTTGCGCGCCACCAGCCCGTCGAAGAGGTCGCACATCGAGCCGATCAGCAGCAGCGTCACCGCGGTGGCGGCGCTGTGCTTGTCCGGAGCGGCGTCCGGGTTGGTGATGTGCGGGACCAGGACCCCGGTGGTGATCGAGTAGATCGCCAGGAAGCCGCAGACGGCGTTCCCCAGGGTCAGGAAGTCGGCGGTGGACAGGTGCTGCGGCGAGCGCGGCGCGCGCAGCTCGCGGTCGCGGGCCCAGCGGCGGCGGCGCAGGGCCGTCTCCTCGTCGTCCAGGCCGACGATCGTCTCAGGATCAGTCACGGTCAAGGCGTGTCACCCCGGCTGTGGTCTTCTGGCCGACCTCGACGCCGACCTCGACGCCGGCCGGCAGGTAGGTGTCGACCCGGGAGCCGAACCGGATCAGGCCGATCCGGTCGCCCTGCTCGACCTTGGTTCCGGCGTCCACGTACGGCACGATCCGGCGGGCCACGGCCCCCGCGATCTGGACCATCTCGATGTCGCCGAGCTCGGTGTCGAAGTGCCAGACGACCCGCTCGTTCTGGTCGCTGTCCTTGTTGAACGCGGGCACGAAGCCGCCCGCGACGTGCTCGACGGACGTCACGGTGCCGGGCAGCGGCGCGCGGTTGACGTGCACGTTGAGCGGGCTCATGAAGATCGCCACCCGGGTGCGGCCGTCCGGCCAGGCGTCGATGCTCTGCACCACGCCGTCGGCGGGGGAGATCACCCGGCCCGTGCCGATCTCACGCTCGGGGTCGCGGAAGAACCACAGCATGCCCGCGCCGAGGGCGCAGGCCGGAACCGCCGCCAGGGCCCACTTGCCGCTGCGCCGGGTGAGGGCGGTGGTCACGGCGGCCGTGGCGAGGGTGGGGACGAACCAGGGGGTGGCTCCGCGCGCGATGGTCACGCGGGGTCGCCGACCGGCCGTCGGGGCGGCGAGGGCATCGCGGTCCGTGACGGAGGTGTGAGGGGACGGGCTGATGGGCATCGAAGACCTTAGTCGCGGGGGATCATGGCCGCTGGACGGGGGCCACCGCGGGGATCGGGTACGAGAGGGACGGCTGCTGTCCCGGTGGATGCTATCGGGAGCACACGGTGGGTGGGCAACCCGCCTGCTCGTTCATGTGTCCTGCGCGAGGCACCGTTGCGCCTCCTTGGTATACGACCGTAGCTCGCCCCGGTCCGGTTCCCAAGGCTCCGGACACGGCTGGTGACACTTGTCTCAACGGGCGCGCCGATCGGACCCGTCGGCGCGCCGCCGGCGGGTCGGATCCGGCCCGTGGGTGCGCCGAAGCGGCCGCAAGGCGTGTGACAGCAGCTGTACGCCCTGCGGCCGCTTCGGGAGCCGTGCCGGACCCCAGGCGGACCAGGCCGGGGCCCAGGTGGCACGGCCGGGTGCCGGGACGGGCCCGCACGCCCGTCGACCGGCCGTCACGGGCCGTCGGTCCGCCGGTGCCGCGCGTCGCCGCGCAGCCGGCGGACCCCCTGGATCACTCCGCGATGCGGTACTCCTCCAGCAGCCGGCGTCCGACGATCATCTTCTGGATCTCCGCAGTACCTTCACCGATCAGCAGCATCGGGGCCTCGCGGTAGAGGCGCTCGATCTCGTACTCCTTGGAGAAGCCGTAGCCGCCGTGGATGCGGAAGGCGTCCTCGACGACCTCCTTGCAGTACTCGGAGGCGAGGTACTTCGCCATGCCGGCCTCGAGGTCGTTGCGCTCGCCGCTGTCCTTCTTGCGGGCGGCCATCACCATCATCTGGTGGGCGGCCTCGACCTTGGTGGCCATCTCGGCGAGCTTGAACTGGATCGCCTGGTGCTCGGCGATCTTCTTGCCGAAGGTGGAGCGCTGCTGGGCGTAGGAGATGCCCAGCTCGAAGGCGCGGCGGGCGACGCCGCAGCCGCGGGCGGCGACGTTGACGCGGCCGACCTCGACGCCGTCCATCATCTGGTAGAAGCCCTTGCCCGGGACGCCGCCGAGGATGCGGTCGGCCGGGATGCGGACGTCCTGCAGCACCAGCTCGGTGGTGTCGACGCCCTTGTAGCCCATCTTCTCGATCTTGCCGGGGACGGTCAGGCCGGGAACCTTCGGGTTCGGGCCGAAACCGGCCTCCTTCTCGATCAGGAAGGTGGTCATGTTCCTGTACGGGGTGTTGCCGCCCTCGTCGGTCTTGCAGAGCACCGCGACCAGCGTCGAGGTGCCGCCGTTGGTGAGCCACATCTTCTGGCCGTTGAGGACGTAGAAGTCGCCGTCCTTGACGCCCTTGGTGCTGATCGCCGCGACGTCGGAGCCGAGGCCGGGCTCGGACATCGAGAAGGCGCCGCGGATCTCGCCGGCGGCCATCCTCGGCAGGAAGTACTCCTTCTGCTCCTGGGTGCCGTGGGCGTTGATCATGTGCGCCACGATGAAGTGCGTGTTGACGATGCCGGAGACCGACATCCAGCCGCGGGCGATCTCCTCCACCACCAGGGCGTAGGTGAGCAGCGACTCGCCCAGGCCGCCGTACTCCTCGGGGATGGTCAGGCCGAACAGGCCGAGCTGCTTCATCCCCTCGACGATGGCGGTCGGGTACTCGTCCTTGTGCTCCAGCTCGGTCGCGACCGGGATGATCTCCTTGTCGACGAAATCCCGCACGGTGGCGAGGATGTCCCGCTGGATCTCGGTGAGGCCGTCGGTCTGTGCGAGGCGTCCCATCGTGCGGCTCCTGTGGCGAAGGGGAATGAGGGTGGGGGAGGAGAGGAGAGCGGGGGGGGGGAATGCCGGGGGCCCTGCCGGCGTGGCTGCGGCAGCAGGGCCCCCGTACCGGGTGGGGGATCGGCCGATGACGGCGGCCTACCCCTCCGGGGTCGGTGGGGTCAGGACAGCGGGGTCGGGCGGCCCGGCTGCTCGCCGCCGCGCGCCTTGATGTAGGTCTCGGTCGGCACCATCACCTTGCGGCGGAAGATGCAGACGACCGTGCCGTCCTGCTTGTACCCCTTGGTCTCGACGTGGACGATGCCGCGGTCGTCCTTGGACTTGGACGGCCACTTGTCGAGCACGGTGGTCTCGCCGTAGATGGTGTCGCCGTGGAAGGTCGGCGCGACGTGCCGCAGCGACTCGATCTCCAGGTTGGCGATCGCCTTGCCCGAGACGTCCGGGACGGACATGCCGAGCAGCAGCGAGTAGACGTAGTTGCCGACGACGACGTTCTTGCCGAAGTCCGTCGTCGTCTCCGCATAGTTGGTGTCCATGTGGAGCGGGTGGTGGTTCATGGTGAGCAGGCAGAAGAGGTGGTCGTCGTACTCGGTGACCGTCTTGCCGGGCCAGTGCTTGTAGACCGCGCCGACCTCGAACTCTTCGTAGGTGCGTCCGAACTGCATGATCTTCCTTAGATGTGATGCGAGCGAGCCGAAGGGCGCGCCGGTGCCGAAAGCGACGAGCGACAAGCGAGCGGTGGGCCCCTCCTGCCCGTAGGCGGGCGAGGAGGGAGAGTGCCGGAGCGAGGAACGTCGGCACCGGGTCAGGAGCGCCCGGAGGCGAGCCGAGCCCGGAGAGCAGCTCAGGCCTGCGGGGGCTCGAACTTGGAGGTGCGCTCCATGCCGGCGGCGCGGCCCTTGCCGGCGATGACCAGGGCCATCTTGCGGCTGGCCTCGTCGATCATCTCGTCGCCGAGCATCGCCGAGCCCTTGAAGCCGCCGGCCTCGGAGGTGCACCAGTCGTAGGCGTCGAGGATCAGCTCGGCGTGGTCGTAGTCCTCCTGCGCGGGCGAGAAGAGCTCGTTCGCGGCGGCGACCTGGTCCGGGTGGAGCACCCACTTGCCGTCGAAGCCGAGGGCGGCGGAGCGGCCGGCCACCTCGCGGTAGCCCTCCTGGTTGCGGATCTGCAGGTAGGGGCCGTCGATCGCCTGCAGGTCGTTGGCGCGGGCGGCCATCAGGATGCGCATCAGGATGTAGTGGTAGGCGTCGGCCGGGTAACCAGGCGGCTGCTCGCCGACCACCAGCGACTTCATGTTGATCGAGGCCATGAAGTCGGCCGGGCCGAAGATGATGGTCTCCAGCCGGGGCGAGGCCGTCGCGATGGCGTCGACGTTGATCAGGCCCTTGGCGTTCTCGATCTGCGCCTCGATGCCGATCCGGCCGACCTCGAAGCCCATGGTCTTCTCGATCTGGGTGAGCAGCAGGTCCAGCGCCTTCACCTGCTCGGCGTCCTGGACCTTCGGCAGCATGATGCAGTCGAGGTTCGGGCCGGCGCCCTCGACGACGGTGATCACGTCGCGGTAGGTCCAGTGGGTGGTCCAGTCGTTGACCCGGACGACCTTGGTCTTCTTGCCCCAGTCGCCGTTGTTCAGGGCGTCGACGATGTGGTGCCGGGCGCTCTCCTTGACCAGCGGGGCGCAGGCGTCCTCCAGGTCGAGGAAGACCTGGTCGGCCGGGAGGCCCTGGGCCTTCTCCAGGAAGCGCGGGTTGGAGCCCGGTACGGCGAGGCAGGAGCGGCGGGGCCGCAGGCGGTTGACGGAGGTCATGAGGGTGGTTCGGTCCTTCCAGTGGTCAGCTGGTGGTCGCGGGTGCGGGCGACCAGGGCTGGAGCTTGTTGGCGAGCCGGATCTCGTCCACGATCCGGCCGATGATGGTCGTGATGCCGAAGTCCTTCGGGGTGAACACGGCGGCGACGCCGGCGGCCCTGAGGGCCTCGCCGTCCGCTGCCGGGATGATGCCACCCACGATCACCGGGACATCCTCCACCCCGGCCCGCCGCAGCCGCTGCAGAACGTCGGGAACGAGTTCGCAGTGGGCTCCGGAGAGGATCGACAGACCCACGCAGTGCACGTCCTCCGCGACGGCGGCGGAGACGATCTGCTCGGGGGTGAGCCGGATGCCCTGGTAGACCACCTCGAACCCGGCGTCACGGGCCCGGACCGCGATCTGCTCGGCGCCGTTGGAGTGCCCGTCCAGGCCGGGCTTGCCGACCAGCAGGCGCAGCTTGCCGGTGCCCAGCTCCTCGGCGGTGGCCGCGACCGCGGCGCGGACCGCGGCCAGTTCGCCGCCCGGCTCGGCCGCGACCGCGACCGGGGCGCCGCCGACGCCGGTGGGCGCGCGGTACTCGCCGAAGACCTCGCGCAGGGCGAAGGCCCACTCGCCGGTGGTGACCCCGGCACGGGCGCAGGCGAGCGTCGCGGCCATCAGGTTGGCGTCCGTGGCGGCGACCTCCTTGAGCTCGGCCAGCGCCCGCTGTGCGGCTGCCTCGTCGCGCTGCTCGCGCCAGGCCTCCAGCGCCCTCAGCACGGACTGCTCGGAGGCCGGGTCGACCACCATGATCGCGGTGTCGAGGTCGGCCGTGAGCGGGCTCTCCTCGGTGGTGTCGAAGCAGTTGACGCCGACGATCTTGTCCTCGCCGGACTCGATCCGGGCCCGGCGGGCGGCGTGCGAGGCGACCAGGTTGGCCTTGAGGTAGCCGGACTCGACGGCCGGGATGATGCCCCGGTTGCCCGCCTTGGCGCCCATCTCCAGCACCTTGGCGATCTCGGCCTCGGCGCCGGCCAGCAGCTCGGCGGTCTTGGCCTCGATCACCTCGGAGCCGTTGAAGATGTCGCCGTACTCCAGCAGGTCCGACTCGTAGGCGAGCACCTGCTGGATCCGCAGCGACCACTGCTGGTCCCACGGGCGGGGCAGGCCGAGCGCCTCGTTCCAGGCCGGCAGCTGGACGGCCCGGGCGCGGGCGTCCTTGGAGAGGGTGACGGCGAGCATCTCCAGCACGATCCGCTGGACGTTGTTCTCCGGCTGCGCCTCGGTCAGGCCCAGCGAGTTGACCTGGACGCCGTAGCGGAACCGGCGCTGCTTCGGGTCCTCGATGCCGTACCGCTCCAGCGTGACCTTCTCCCAGAGCCGGGCGAAGGCGCGCATCTTGCACATCTCCTCGACGAACCGCACGCCGGCGTTGACGAAGAAGGAGATGCGGGCGACCACCTCGCCCATCCGCTCGGCCGGCACCTGGCCGGAGTCGCGCACCGCGTCGAGCACCGAGATCGCGGTGCACATCGCGTAGGCGATCTCCTGGACCGGGGTGGCCCCGGCCTCCTGGAGGTGGTAGCTGCAGATGTTGATCGGGTTCCACTTGGGGATGTTGCCGACCGTGTAGGCGATCATGTCGGTGATCAGGCGCACCGACGGCCCGGGCGGGAAGACGTGCGTCCCGCGCGAGAGGTACTCCTTGACGATGTCGTTCTGGGTGGTGCCGGTGAGCTTGGCGATGTCGGCGCCCTGCTCCTCGGCCACCACCTGGTAGAGCGCCAGCAGCCACATGGCGGTGGCGTTGATCGTCATCGAGGTGTTGGTCTGTTCGAGCGGGATGCCGTCGAACAGCGCGCGCATGTCGCCGACGTGACCCACCGGCACGCCGACCCGGCCGACCTCGCCGCGGGCGAGGATGTGGTCGGAGTCGTAGCCGGTCTGGGTCGGCAAGTCGAAGGCGACGGAGAGACCGGTCTGGCCCTTGGCGAGGTTCCGCCGGTAGAGGGCGTTGGAGTCCTTCGCCGTGGAGTGCCCGGCGTAGGTGCGCATCAGCCAGGGGCGGTCACGCTTCTGCTCGCCCATCACACGTTCCGGCCGGGCTCGGCGTTGCGCTCGTCGAGCGCGCGGAAGAGGTTGATGCCGTCGATGTGCTTGGCGCGGAGCTCCTCGTCGCGCACGCCCAGGCCCTCCTGCGGCGCCAGGCAGAGCACGCCGACCTTGCCCTGGTGCTTGTTGTGGTGCACGTCGAGGGCGGCCTGGCCGGTCTCCTCCAGGGAGTAGACCTTCGACAGGGTCGGGTGGATCTTGCCCTTGGCGACCAGGCGGTTGGCCTCGAACGCCTCGCGGTAGTTGGCGAAGTGCGAGCCGACGATGCGCTTGAGCGACATCCACAGGTAGCGGTTGTCGTACTGGTGCATGTAGCCGGAGGTGGAGGCGCAGGTGACGATCGTGCCGCCCTTGCGGGTGACGTACACGGAGGCGCCGAAGGTCTCGCGGCCCGGGTGCTCGAAGACGATGTCGACGTCCTCGCCACCGGTGAACTCGCGGATCTTCGAGCCCAGGCGCTTCCACTCGCGCGGGTCCTGGGTGTGCTCGTCCTTCCAGAACCTGTAGCCCTCGGCGGAGCGGTCGATGATCGCCTCGGCGCCCATGGCCCGGCAGATCTCGGCCTTGGCCTCGTTGGAGACCACGCAGATCGGGGTGGCGCCGCCGGCCAGCGCGTACTGGGTGGCGTACGAGCCGAGGCCGCCGCTGGCGCCCCAGATCAGCACGTTGTCGCCCTGCTTCATGCCCGCGCCGTTCTGCGAGACCAGCTGGCGGTAGGCGGTGGAGTTGACCAGACCGGGGGAGGCGGCCTCCTCCCAGGTGAGGTGCTTCGGCTTGGGCAGCAGCTGGTTGGTCTTCACCAGCGCGAGCTGGGCCAGGCCGCCGAAGTTGGTCTCGAAGCCCCAGATGCGCTGCTCCGGGTCCATCATCGTGTCGTTGTGGCCGTCCGGGGACTCCAGCTCGACGGAGAGGCAGTGCGCGACGACCTCGTCACCCGGCTTCCAGGCGTTGACGCCGGCGCCGGTGCGCAGCACGACGCCCGCGAGGTCCGAACCGAGGATGTGGTACGGCAGGTCGTGGCGCTTGGTCAGCGGGGACAGCCGGCCGTAGCGCTCCAGGAAGCCGAAGGTGGAGACCGGCTCGAAGATCGAGCTCCACACCGTGTTGTAGTTGACGGAGCTCGCCATGACGGCGACCAGGGCCTCGCCGGGCCCCAGCTCGGGCAGGGGCACCTCGTCGAGGTGAAGGGACTTGCGCGGGTCCTTGTCGCGGCTGGCGAGGCCGGCGAACATCTGCTCCTCGTCCTTGTGGAGCGTGACCGCCCGGTAGGACTCGGGGAGCTTGACGGCTGCGTAGTCCTCCGACGTGGCGTCGTTGCTGAGGATCGCGTCGAGGATTTCCTGCATGGCTGCCTCCGAAGGCGTACCTGTGTGAGGGGCACAGGGCGTCTGGGGGAGCCGGGAGCGGACACCGGCTTCGCTGAGATGGGTGGTGGACGGGTGGCTGGTGGGCCAGGTGTGACGAGCACGGCTCCCGGGGTGTGGGAGCGCCGGACGGCGGCGCGCCGAGGTGGGGAGCCGCGGCGCCGCTGACTGGTGGGTAACAACGTAGTGGCACCCTGTGCCACTCGTAAAGACACCGGGTGTCATCAATTCCGGGGAAGGGGGGCCCGCTCGCCAGGGCCGTCGCCGGGCGCGCGAAGGGCCCGTGCCGGTACTCCGACACGGGCCCTCGAAACTGCTCCGACCTGCGAAAACGCCGGCGGTCAGGCCTGCTTGGCGCCGCTCAGGGCGGCCCTGATGCTCTCCACTACGACGTCCAGTGGAGCATCGGTGCGGGCCACTGTGATGAGGACCTCACCTCCGGGGCTGGCACTCAGTGCGCTGGCAGCGCCTTCCTCCCACCCCGTCACACTGGCACCGGGTGCCACCAGGGACCCGCGCCGGCGGGCACCCGGCTCGGCGGAGGCCCAGAAGGTCCGCCGGATCACCTCGAAGGAGTGGTCCAGCTGCGCCTCCACGTCGCCCCGGCCGCCGGCCCGCAGCCAGCGCCGCAGCACGTGGTTGTGGGCCGCGACGACCGCCGCCGCCGACACCTCGGCCAGCATCGAGTCGTCCTCGCCGCCGCGCTGCCAGCCCGGCGGGATCTCCTCGGCGGTGTCGAACCGCCCCAGCAGGTACCGGGTGAACAGCCGTTCGTACCGGGCGACCACGGCGATCTCCCGCTCGCGCAGCGCCGGCACCTGGCGGATCAGCTGGTACCGGGCGACCGAGACGGCAGGGGTGGAGGCGTACATCCGCAGCACCTCCTTGATGCCGCGGCAGACCACGTCGAGCGGGTGCTCCTCGGGCTCGGCGCTGGCCAGCAGGTCGGCCACCCGGACCAGGGTGTCGTCGTGGTCCGGGAAGATCGCCTCCTCCTTCGACCGGAAGTACCGGAAGAAGGTCCGCCGGGCCACCCCGGCGGCCGCGGCGATCTGGTCGACCGTGGTCTCCTCGTAGCCCTGCGAGGCGAACAGCTCCATCGCGGCGGTGGCCAGGTCCTGGCGCATCTGCTGGCGCTGCGCGGCCGCCCGGCGGCTGCCCGGGCCCCCGTCCGCGGGGCCGGGCCCGGCCGACCGGTCGGCGCCGCGCGGTGCGGCGGAGTGCTGCGGGGTGGCTGACTGAACCCGATCCATGCCCGGAACGCTACACGTCCCCGGCGCCGGAGCCGCGGGCCTTCCCCGGCGCACCGGGGCGACCGGGCCGGTCACGGCCGGTCTCGGCCACCTGGAGGCCGCCGCCCCCGGGCCCCAGGCGGGCCGCGGCGGCCCGTACGGCACCGCGCCCGGGGCGGACCGGCCGCCCGGGGCGGGCGAGCCCGGCGAGGGCGCGGTCACCGGCGCGCGTGGTCGCGGAAGCCGCGGCCGGTCTTCCGGCCGAGGCAGCCGGCCGCCACCAGGTGCTCGAGCAGCGGTGCGGCCGCCAGGCCCGGCTCGCGGAACTCCTGGTGCAGGACCTGCTCGATGGTCAGCGAGACGTCCAGGCCGACCACGTCCAGCAGTTCGAACGGGCCCATCGGGTAGCCGCAGCCGAGCTTCATGGCGGTGTCGATGTCGTCCACCGTCGCGTAGTGCTCCTGCAGCATCCGCACCGCGTCGTTCAGGTAGGGGAACAGCAGCGCGTTGACGATGAACCCGGCCCGGTCGCCGCACTCCACCGGGTGCTTGCGCACCTTCGCGGTCAGCTCCAGCACGGTCGCGGTGACGTCCGGCGCGGTCAGCACGGTGGAGACCACCTCGACCAGCTTCATCGCCGGCGCCGGGTTGAAGAAGTGCATGCCGATCACGTCCTGCGGCCGCGAGGTCGCGGTGGCGCAGCTGATCACCGGCAGCGAGGAGGTGGTGGTGGCGAGCACCGCGCCCGGCTTGACGATCTTGTCCAGGGCGGCGAACAGCTCGCGCTTGACCGTCAGGTCCTCGGCGACCGCCTCGACCACCAGGTCGACGTCGGCCAGGTCGGCGTACTGCCCGGCCGGGGTGACCAGGGCCAGCGCCGCGTCCCGCTGCTCCTCGGTCAGCCGGCCCCGGCTCACCGAGCGGTCCAGCGACTTCGCCAGCTGGGCCTTGGCCTTCTCCGCCTTCTCCTGGCTGCGGGCGGCCAGCACCACCGGGTAGCCGGCCTTGGCGAACACCTCGACGATGCCGGTGGCCATGGTGCCCGAGCCGCAGACGCCGATCCGGTCCACCTGGCGGCCCGGCCCCTTCGGCCGGGCCGGCCCGCTGGCGGCGTCGACCATCCGGGACGAGCCGGGCGCCTCGTAGGTGTAGAAGCCGCGGCCGGTCTTGCGGCCGAGCAGGCCGGCGGCGACCAGCTGGCCGAGGATCGGCGCGGGAGCGTGCAGCCGGTCCTTGGACTGCTCGTACATCGCCTCCAGGACGGTCCGGGCGGTGTCGACGCCGATCAGGTCGAGCAGTGCGAGCGGGCCCATCGGCAGGCCGCAGCCCAGCCGCATCGCCGCGTCGATGTCCTCCCGGGTGGCGTAGCGCGACTCGTACATCGCGGCGGCCTGGTTCAGGTACGCGAAGAGCAGGCCGTTCACCACGAAACCGGCCCGGTCGCCGGCGGCCACCGGTTCCTTGCCGAGGTCCCGGGCGAACGCCGCGGCTTCCTCGGCCACCTGGGGGCCGGTCAGCACGGTGCGGACCACCTCGACCAGCTTCATGGTGTGCACCGGGTTGAAGAAGTGCAGGCCGAGCACCCGCTCCGGGCGGGCGGTGGCGGCGGCGATCCGGGTCACCGACAGCGCGGTGGTGCCGGTGGCCAGCACCGTCCCGGGCGGGCAGATCCGGTCGAGCTCGGCGAAGAGCTCGCGCTTCAGCTCCAGCTGCTCGGGGACCTCCTCGATCACCAGGTCCGCGTCGGCGGCGGCCTCCAGCGCGTGGCCGACCGAGATCCTGGCGAGCAGCTCGCCGCGCTCCTCGGCGGTGAGGCGCTCGCGGGCCACCGCGTGCGCGGTCGCCTCCTCGATCCGGGCCAGCGCCCGGGCGGCGGAGTCCTCGCCGGCCTCGATGCCGATCACCCGGCGGCCGCTCTTCGCGACCGCCACCGCGACACCGGCACCCATCGTGCCGAGGCCGACCACGGCGACCGTGGGGAAGGGACGCTCCATGTCCTGACTCCTTGTCAAAGGTGCCCGCGCGCGCCGTGGCGGACGCGCCGCCGCAGGAGGGTCCGCGCGCGGGGCTGGGGAGATGACGGGTGCGGCCACCGGCGCAGCCGCCGGTCCGCTCCGGCGTGCTGCGGGTGTGCCGTGGTACTCAGGCGCTCGAGGTGAAGGAAGCGGCTCTGATACGAGGAGAGAAGCCGGCCCGCCGCGATCCGCGGCACCGGCCGGTGGAAGACGCACGCCCGGCCCCGCGCGCTGCGCGCGGACCGGCGACCCCGCCGGTGCGGCTCCCGAAGCCCGGCGGTGTGCGTGCCGACACTGTAGCGAAGCTACTGGCCGGTAGGAAGAGGGCGGGCGCCGCCCCGCGGAAATTCGTTCGGTGCCGCCGGGCGGGCTCGCTAGGGTGGACGGCGCGGGGGCGGCTCCGCGGCGTGCTTCCTTCTCCTCATCCTTTGAAATGAACCGAGTGCGCCCACTCTCCGCCCCCGCTTTGTCGTATCCAGGGGGAGCAGGAAGTGAAGAAGCAGAAGACCACCGTGCCCGACGACGCCCTCGACGTGCTGCTGCTGCGGCGGCACGGCGCCGTGGTGGTCCGGGGCGGGGCCGCCCCGGGCGAACCCGAGCCCTGGAGCGCCCAGGGGCTGGTCGTGCTGGAGGCGGACCTCGCACAGCGCGGGCACGTGCTGACCCGGCCGCTGCGCGCCGCGCTCGCCCGGCTGCGGCCGACCGAACTGGCCGAGACCGGCACCGCCCTGCTGCGCCGGATCGACGGCGCGCTCGGCGCCGACCGCCGGCACCGGCCGCTGTTCCGCGGCTTCCCCGACGGCGTGCCGCGGCATGCGCACAGCCTCTACTCGGCGCACATCCGCGCCTTCCTGCTCAACCGGCCGGCCCAGCCGTGCTGCTGTTGCGACCGCCCCGGGGGCGAGGCGGGCATCGGCGCCCTGGCGCCCTGCGCCCACCTGGTATGCGGCGACTGCCACGACGAGCTGGCCGGCGACGGGCACTGCCCGCTCTGCGACGCCCCGCTGGAGGAGCCGCGCCACCTCCCGCTCGACGCCAAGGCCGTCCGCAACGCGGCCCGCGAACACGGCGCGGACGCCGTGCTGCGCCCGCTGCGGCTGGCCGGGGGCGCCGACGCGCCCGCCGTCGCCGCGGCCGAGGCCGCCGCGCTGCTCGCGCGCCGCACCCCGCTGAACCCGCAGGACCGGGCGGACCTCGCCGTCCTGCTGGAGCACGCCCCCGCCGACCCGGCCGCCTGGCTGCCCGCCGAGATCCCGGTCCGGGAGAGCCGCGCCACGGTGCTCGCCGCCCTGCTGCGCCGCGACCCGGAGAGCGCCCGCCCGCTGCTGGCCGCCCACCTCACCACCGCCACCGACGTACTGCGGCTGCTCTGGGCCTGGTCCGGCGCCGAGCCCGACCTGCTGCCCGCCACCGGCAGGGGCCTGCGTCTGCGCAACCTGCCCCGCCCGCTCCGCCGCGAGCTGCTGGCGGTCCTCGACGCGCTCCCGGTCGGCACCCTCGCGGAGGACCTCGGCCGGCACCGCCAGGCCTGGCTGCGCGCCGGCGAGCTGCTGCACCCCTACGAGCACCGGCACCGCTTCCCGTACGCGGCAGCCGCCTTCGCCGTGCTCCGCCACACCGACCTCGACCTGCACGGTCTCGGCCCCGAACTGCGCGCGGCCCCCGCTCCGCTGACGGTCGGCACGACGCCGGGCGGCCACACCCGGCTGGTCGCCGTCACCTTCGCCGCCGGGGTCGAGCGGGCCCTGGCGGCCGGGGACGTGCCGGCCGCCGTCCGGCTGCTCGCCCGCCGCCCCGGCGAGCTGGTCCGCCGGCTGCACCACCTGCTCCGGGTGCACGAGACGTGGAGCCCGGGCGCGCCGCTGCCCGCCGGCCTCGCCGAGGCGCTGCCGTCCGCGCTGCGCAAGGTCGCGCCCGGCCCGCTGCTCGGCGCGTACGGGCGGATGCGCGCCCGGCGCGAGATCGGCGAGCGCCGGCTGTACTTCCCGCGCGGGCGGGTCGCGCTGGCGCACGCCCGCGACGACTGGGGCACCGAGGTGCCGGCGGCGCTCAGCGCACCCGTCTGCACGCTGATCGAGGCCGAGCTGCTGCGCCGCGCGGCCCGGCACGAGCGGTTCGACCTCGCCGTCCTGGACGACGGCCTGGCCGACCTGGTGGTGCCGTTCGCCGAGCGGGCGAGCGCCCGGACGCTGGTCGCCGTGCCGCGCGGCAGCGTCCAGCGGCTGCCCGACGGTCACACCGTCCGGCTCTTCCTGCACTGGATGCAGCGCCCGACCCAGCGCGTCGACCTCGACCTCTCGGTCGCGCTCTACGACGACGCGTGGCGCTTCGTGGGCCTGTGCGACTACACCCGCCTGGTGCACGGCCCGCGTGCCGCCGTGCACTCCGGCGACTTCACCTCGGCCCCGCCGCCGCACGGCGCCACCGAGTTCGTCGACCTGGACCTGCCCGCGCTGGCCGCGGGCGGCGCGCGCTACGCCGTGGCCGTCGTCTTCAGCTACAACGACGTCCCGTTCGACGACCTCGCCGACGCCTTCGCCGGCTTCCTGGAGCTGGACGAGGCGACGGCCCGGCAACGGCGCGGGAGCTTCGTCCCGAAGGCGGTCCGCCAGCGGCTCGACCTGGCCGGCGACGCCAAGGTCTGCGTGCCGATGATCGTCGACCTGGCGGGGCGCACGTACACCTGGACCGACCTCAACACCGGCGCGTCCGGCGGCTTCCACAACGTCTGGCGGTACCGGGACCGGATCGGCACGCTCGCCGCCGACGTGCTGGCGCACTTCGCCGAGGGCTCCCGTGCCACGCTCTGGGACCTCGCCTGCGCCACCGCGGCCGCCCGGACCGACGAGGTGCTGGTCCGCACCCGGGGCGGGGGCACGCTCGACACCTACCGCCGGGCCGCGGACGAACCGGCGGAGGCCTTCGCCGCCCGGTTGCGCGCCCGCCACCACCCCGACCGGCGCCGGGACGCCCCGGCCGACGACACCGGCCGAGCCCTGGCCGGGCGACTCGCCGGTGCCCGGGCGTTCACCGCCCTGGTGCACGCCGACGTGCCCGCCCCGGAGGGCCTGTCCGGCGCCGGTTACCGCCTCTACCCCGGCCGGCTGGACGAGGCACCGGACGCCGTGGCCCGGCTCACCGCGGGTGACCTGGTCGCCCTGTTCCAGCCGGACGAGTGAACCGGAGGACACACGTCCGCCCGGACCACCCGATAGGGGAGTTCCGCGGGCCCAACCGCCGGGGCAGCATGGAGGCATGAGCACCGGAACCGTCGTGTCCGCCGGCCTCGCCGACCCCTCCGAGCCCGCGGCCGGCGCCGCCGCGCAGTCCGCGGGCGAGCGGGCCGCCGCCGGCTCGCTCGCCGCCGTCGCCCTGCCGCCGCGCGCCGACCGGGCGGAGCGGGCCCAGGCGGCCGTGGAGCGGCTGCGCCCCGCCGGGGTCGAGGCGGTGGCCGTCACCTGGGTGGACAACGCCGGCATCACCCGGGTCAAGGCCGTCCCGCTCGCCGCCCTGGTGCACGCCGCCGAGTGGGGCGTGGGCGCCGCGCCCTGCTTCGACGTCTTCCTCGCCGACGACACCATCACCACCAGCCGGCTGATCGGCGGCCCCACCGGGGACCTGCGCCTCTACCCGGACGTCGACCGGCTGGTCCCGCTGGCCGCCCAGCCCGGCTGGGCCTGGGCCCCGGGGGAGCGCCACACCCAGGACGGTGCCCCGTACCCGGGCTGCCAGCGGCTGTTCGCCCGCCGGACGACGGCCGCGGCCGCCGCGCGGGGGATCACCCTGCAGGCCGGCATCGAGGTCGAGTGGGTGGTCGCGCTCGCCGGGGCGCCGCAGGAGGAGCCGCAGTACCCGACGCACGGGCCGGCGTACGGCATGCACCGGCTGACCGACCTCTCCGACTACCTGCGGGACGTGCTCCGCGCCCTCGGCGAGCAGGGCCTGACGGTGCTGCAGATCCACCCCGAGTACGCGCCGGGCCAGTTCGAGGTCTCGGTCGCCCCCGAGGGGCCGGTCGAGGCCGCCGACACCACCGTCCTGGTCCGCCACACGGTCCGCGCGGTCTCCGCCCGGCACGGCCTGCGCGCGTCCTTCGCCCCGGTGGTCGAGGCCGGCTCGGTCGGCAACGGCGGCCACCTCCACCTCAGCCTCTGGCGCGACGGCCGGAACCTCGCCCGCGGCGGCTCCGGCCCGCACGGGCTCACCGCCGAGGCCGAGGGCTTCCTGGCCGGGGTGCTCGGCGCCCTGCCGGAGCTGCTGGTGCTCGGCTCCTCCAGCCCGGCCGGGTACCTGCGCCTGGTGCCCTCGCACTGGGCCGGCGCCTACCAGTGCTGGGGCCTGGAGAACCGGGAGGCCGCGCTGCGGCTGGTCACCGGCTCCACCGGCGAGCGGACCACCGCGGCCAACGCCGAGATCAAGTGCTTCGACGCCACGGCCAACCCGTACCTGATGGTCGGTGCGGTGCTCGCCGCCGGCCTCGCCGGGCTGGACCAGCGGCTCGCCCTGCCGCCGGAGTTCACCGGGGACCCGGCCGAGGCCGCCCCCGGCACGGTGCCCAGGCTGCCGGCCGGGCCGGCCGAGGCGATCGCGGCCTACCAGAAGTCCTCGGTGCTGCGCGAGGCGCTCGGCGAGCCGTTGTACGAGGCGGTGCTGGCGGTGCGCCGCGCGGAGAGCGAGCAGTACGCCGCGGCCACCCCGGAGCAACTGGTCGCGGCCACCCGCTGGAGGTACTGAGCGGTGCCGTCGCTGGACGTCCCGGCCCTGGTCGACCACCACTGCCACAGCGTGGTGGCGGCCGATCTGGCCGACGACGTCCTCGCCGGGCTGCTCACCGAGTCCGACCGGCCGCCCGCACCCGGCACCTCGCCGTTCGACAGCGCGCTCGGCCTGGCCGTCCGCCGCTGGTGCCCGCCCGCGCTCGGGTTGCCCGTGCACGCCCCAGCCGCCGACTACCTGGCCCGCCGGCGCGAGCTCGGGGCCGCCGAGGCCACCCGCCGGCTGCTCGCGGCGGCGGCGCTGGACACCTGCCTGCTGGACACCGGGCTGACCGCGGCGGCCGGCCGCCCGCTGCTGCCGCTCGGCGAGTTCGCCGAGGCGTCCGGCGCCCGGGTGCGCGAGGTGGTCCGGCTGGAGTCGGTCGCCGAGGCCGTGCCGGCGGACGCCGGGGCCTGGCCGGCCGCCGTCCGCGAGGCGCTGGCGGCCGCCGCCACCGGCGCGGTGGCGGTCAAGTCGGTGCTGGCCTACCGGCACGGTCTGGCGGTGCCCGCGCAGCGCCCGGGCCGGCCCGAGGTGGTCGCTGCCGCGGGGCGGCGGCTGCGGGACGGGCTCGGCCGGCTGACCGACCCGGTGCTGCTGCACCACCTGCTCTGGACCGCCCTGGACGTCTGCGCCGAGCTCGGCCTGCCGCTCCAACTGCACACCGGCTTCGGCGATCCCGACCTCACCCTGCACCGGGCCGATCCGTCGCTGCTCGCCGACTTCGTCCGGGCGGCCGAGCCGACCGGGGTGCCGCTGGTGCTGCTGCACGGCTACCCGTACCACCGGCAGGCGGCCTGGCTGGCCCAGGCCTTCCCGCAGGTCCACACCGACCTCGGGCTGACGGCCTCGTACGTCGGGCCGCGGGTGGCGTCGGTGCTCGGCGAGATGCTGGAGCTGGCGCCGTTCGGCAAGGTGCTCTTCTCCACCGACGCCTACGGCCTTCCCGAGCTGTACCTGGTCGGCGCGGCCCAGTTCCGGCACGGTCTGGGCACGCTGCTGGACCGCTGGCGGGCCGACGGCGCCTGCGCGGCGCCGGACGCGCAGCGCCTCGCCCGGCAGGTGGCCGCCGAGAACGCCCGCCGGCTGTACCGCCTCTGAGCCGCGGTATCCCGGCGGAATCTGTCATGGACACTCCGTCGACACCCCTTCAGGATGGATCGTCTGCGCCCTGTCGGTAGGAAATTCCGCGTCAACCGGATATTCACCGTATGGATTGACGAGGGGTCTGCCACCCAGACGGCGCAACCTTCGCAGGTGATCGAACGGTGTCGATTAGATGACTACCTCTTGCGGATTACTACGCATGTTCACTAGCGTCCCGATCATTCCACTGCACCTGCCATCTGCAGCTGCACGACGACTCGGGAGGGCCAACCCCTATGAGTGTTCCTCGGATCAGCCGGACCCGGTTCGCCGCGGTGGGCGTCGTGCTCGCCACGGCCGGCGCCCTGGCTCTGCCCGCCGGCACCGCCGTCGCGGCCACCGGGGCCGAGCCGACGACCGGGCCGCTGCTGAGCTACGTCGTCAACACCCAGGCCAACCACGGTCAGGTGCAGAAGGTCGAGAAGGCCATCACGACCCTCGGCGGCACCGTCGTGTACTCGTACGAGCAGATCGGCGTCGTGATCGCCCGCTCGACCGACACCCAGTTCGCCGCGAAGCTGCGCAAGGCCAAGGGCGTCCAGTCGGTCGGCGCCAGCCGCACCAAGGGCATCACCGCCGCCGAGAGCCGCAAGGCCGAGGTCGCCGCCGAGCCGGCCGCCGCGCCCACCGCCGGCGAGGAGCCCTACTGGGCCAACCAGTGGGACATGCGCCAGATCGGTGTCGACAAGGCCCACAAGCTGTCCCTCGGCAGCAACAAGGTCACCGTCGGCGTCCTGGACTCCGGCATCGACGCCAACCACGAGGACCTCAAGGCCAACGTGGACGCCTCGCAGTCGGTCTCCTGCATCGACGGCGGCAAGCCGAACACCGCATTCGAGGCCTGGCAGCCGGGCGTCGACGGCGACCACGGCACCCACGTGGCCGGCACCATCGCCGCCGCCAAGAACGGCAAGGGCATCGAGGGCATCGCCCCCGACGTCAAGCTGGCCGCGGTCAAGGTCGTCGACGACGCCGGGTTCATCTACCCGGAGTACGCCGTCTGCGGCTTCGTCTGGGCCGGCGAGCACAAGTTCAAGATCACAAACAACAGCTACTTCGTCGACCCCTGGATGTTCAACTGCCAGAACGACGCGGACCAGGCGGCGATCACCACCGCCGTCCGTCGCGCCGTCGAGTTCTCGCAGCGCAAGGGCGTCCTCAACGTGGCCGCGGCGGGCAACGAGAACATCGACCTCGCCCACAAGACCAAGGACGTCGCCAGCCCGGACGACACCACGCCCGGCGAGCGTCCGATCACCCAGGACTGCCTGAACCTGCCGACCGAGCTCGACGGCGTCATCTCCGTCTCCTCGGTGGGTGTCAACGGCGACAAGTCCTACTACTCCAGCTACGGCAAGGGCAAGGTCACCGTGGCCGCCCCCGGTGGCGACCGCCGCTACCAGATCCCGGACACCCCGGACAAGAACGGCCGCACCCTGTCCACCATCCCGGGTGGCAAGTACGGCTACATGCAGGGCACCTCGATGGCGTCCCCGCACGCCGCCGGTGTGCTCGCCCTGCTCGCCAGCACCCACCCGTGGGCCAACGCGGAGGAGCTGACCGAGCTGCTGACCAGCCAGGCCGAGTCGCACGCCTGCCCGTCGGGCCCGTACAACCCGGGCGGCGGCGGCGAGTGGGCCGCCACCTGCGAGGGCGGCGCGGACGACAACGGCTTCTACGGCGCCGGCATCATCAACGCCGAGAAGGCGGTCCAGTGGTGGCGCTGACGCGCTGACCGGTTGACCGGCTGACGCGACGACGCGCGGTGGGGAGCGGGACCCGACGGGTCCCGCTCCCCACCGGCATTTTGAGTACCGGTACTCAGGCGAAGGCCCGGGGCCGATCCGCACAATGGGTACGCACGACCGAGTGGAACCCCCCGTACGAGGAGCATCACGCCATGGCACAGAGCCACCCCGGCCGACCCTGGCCGACCGACCGCCCGGGCGGCGCGCGGAACTGGCCGTGGGTGCTGCTGGCCGTCGTCCAACTGCTCGTCGCCGTGCCGATGCTGACGCTGATGGCCTTCGCGGGCCTGGCGATCGGCCTCGGCGGCCTCGCCACCGAGGCGACCACGACGGGGGCCGTGCTGCTCCGCCTGCTCCTGCTGGCGACCGGCCCGGCGGTCGGCCTGCTGCTCCCCGCCCTGGCGCTGTCGTCGCCGGCCGTGCGCCGGGTGAACGCCGCCGCGCTCTTCGCGCTGTTCTCCTCCGGCCTGCTGGTCGGGACGCTGGTCGAGTACTTCGTCTGGGTCCGCCCCGCCGGGGGCTGACACCGGATCGGCACGGGGCGCCCGGTCGGCAAGGGGCGCCCGGTCGGTAGGGGGCGCCCGGTCGGCACGGGTCCGGATCGTCAGGCAGCCGGGCGGCGGGCCCGTCACTCGAAGTGGTGGTCCCAGACCGTCTCCACCGACGGCTTTCCGTGCAGGTCCGGCACCTCCTGGAGCCAGGCGGGCCGGCCCGCCCTGGTCCGGGCGGCCCGCCGGACCTCGGCCGCGCGCAGCTGCTCGGCCGTGGGGAACCCGTCCGGCAGCCACTCGGCGGAGAGCTCCGCGCGGGCGGCCAGGTGGTGCACGTAGGCGCGGCGCAGCGCGTCCACCGAGTCGAAGCCGGGCTCGTCGGCCAGCCACGCGTCCGGGACGAGCGCCACCACCTCCTCCAGCAGTCCGGCGGTGACCAGCGGTCCGAGCTCCCGGTCGGCCAGCGGGACGTCCGGCCGGTAGCCGCCGAGGGCGTGGGCGCTGAGGTCGTACCTGCGGCCGACGGAGGCCGCGGCGCCGGACCAGCGGTGGTGGAAGACCAGCGCGGCGCCGTTGTCGATGAGCCAGAGCTTCCCGTGCCAGACCATCAGGTTGGGGTTGTGCACGGTGCGGTCGACGTTGCCGGTGAGCGCGTCCAGCCAGACGATCCGGCCGGCCGCGACCGGGTCGACGTCGATCATGCCGGGCTTGAAGTCCCGGGCACCGGGCAGCAGGTCCATTCCCAGGTTGAGGCCGGCGCTGGCCCGGAGGATGTCCTGGATCTCGGTGTCGGGTTCGTGTTCGGCCACCGCGGGGTCGAAGTCGACGAGCCGCAGTTCGGGCACCGGCAGGCCGAGCCGCCGGGCGAGTTCGCCGACGATCACCTCGGCCACCAGCGCCTTGCGGCCCTGGGCGGCGCCGGTGAACTTGACCACGTAGGTCCCCAGGTCGTCGGTCTCCACCACGCCGGGGACGGAGCCGCCGGCCCGCAGCGGGTCGACGTAGCGCAGAGCTGTCACCTGATCGAGCACACCGGCCACCCTAACGCGCCCACCCGCCCTCCAGGCGAACGGTTTCCGGCCGGAGTGCGGCCCGGGCGCTACGCCTCCTCCGCCGCCACCGCGCGGGCGTCGGCGAGCGCCTGCCGGACGGCGCCCGGGATGTCGGTGACCGGGAAGGCCACCCGGCGCACGGTCCGCCGGCGGTCCAGCACCAGGACGGCCCGCTTCAGCCGCAGGCCCTGGCCGACGTGGAAGGTCGGCAGTCGCAGCGCGGCCGCCAGCCGGACGTCCAGGTCGGACAGCAGCGGGAACGGGATCTCCTCGGCCTCGGCGAACTCCCTTTGTTCGTCAGGGCGTTGGGTGGAGATCCCGCGCAGGGCCAGGCCGGCCGCGCGGAACTCCGGATACGCCTCGCGGAAGAGCCGGTTCTCCAGCGTGCAGCCGACCGCGCCCGGGATGTCCCCCCAGCCGGCCGGCAGCGGTGCGGGCCGCCCGGTGGCCGGGTAGCAGAACAGCACCGTGGCGCCGGCCGCCGGGTCGACCGGGTCCAGCTCGCCGCCGGTGTGCGCGGGCAGGGTGAGCGCCGGCAGCCGGGTCCCGGGCAGCGCGGCCATCCGGGCGGCCTCGGCGCTGTCGGGGGCGGCGGAGCCGGAGAGCGCGCCGTCGCCGAGCAGCCAGCGGTCGGCCCAGTCCTGCATCGCCACCAGCACCGGCAGCAGCGCCCGCCCGGAGTCGGTGAGCCGGTACTCGTAGCGGACCGGGCCGCTCTGGTACGGCACCCGCTCCAGGACGCCGGCCGCGGTCAGGTGCCCGAGCCGTTCGGTGAGCACCTTGCGCGAGATCGACAGCTCCTGCTGGAGCTCGTCGAACCGCAGCCGGCCGCGCGCCGTCTCGCGGACGATCAGGATGCTCCACCAGTCGCCGATCACGGCCGCGGACTGGGCGATCGCGCAGCTCGCATCCCGCTCGGGCACGTCTCTGAGCACCCGTTGCTCCTCTCACGTTCCGGACGGTCCATCCTTGCACCCCCTTGCGGGTTCCGAAAGGGAACTTGTAAGTTTCAGATGGGAACTCAAGCGCAACGAGAGGGGGAGCAGATGCCCGTCGCCTGGGCGACGCTGCGCCGCACCTGGACGATGACCAGCCGGGCCTACCCGTGGTCCTACGCGATCGGCTGCCTGCTGATCGGCGTCCTCACCATCGGCCTGTCCTACCTGGGCCTGCACGCCATCGGTGGCGGCACGGTCGCCGACGACTTCACGGCCCGCACGGGCGGCGCCGACTACCTCGGCTACATCGCGATCGGCGCGGGCGGCTACATGTTCACCGTCCGGATGCTGCTCTGGAGCAGCAAGGCGCTGATCACCGAGCAGCGCCAGGGCACGCTCGGGGCGCTGCTGATCGCGCCGGCCGGCCGGCTGCCGTACCTGCTCGGCTTCACCGGCTTCGCCCTGCTGAACACCGCCGTCGAGGTCGGCCTGCTCGGCGGGTTCGCCGCGCTGCTCGGCGTCACGCTGCCCGCCTGGCACCCGCTGGCCGCCCTGGCCGGGTTGCTGGCGCTGACCGCCGCGGTCTTCGCGACCGCGGTCGTGCTCGGCGCGCTGATGATCGTCGCCGGCGAGGCGCACATCTCGCAGAACACCGTCTTCCTCGCCGTCTCGTTGCTCTGCGGCATCACCTTCCCGAACAGCTACCTGCCCGCACCGGCCCAGTGGCTGGCCGAGCTGCTGCCCGTCACCTCGGCGATGGACGTGCTGCGCGACGCCCTCGGCCAGGGCCGGCCGCTCGGCGAGCTCGCCCCGCGCCTGGTCACCTGCCTGGCCCTCAGCCTCGGCCACCTGCTGCTCGGTCTGCGGCTGCTGCCCGCCGCCGAGCGCCGCGCCGTCGAACGGAGTTTCTGACGTGATCCGCACCCGCGCCCTGCGCAAGACCTTCCGCACCCGGGAGAAGGGCCTGTTCGGCCCCCGCGCCGTGAAGACCGCCGTCGACGGCCTCGACCTGGAGATCCCGCCCGGCCGGGTCACCGGCCTGCTCGGCCTGAACGGCGCCGGCAAGACCTCCACCATCAAGATCCTCGCCACACTGCTCCGCCCCACCTCGGGCACCGTCACCCTGGACGGCCTCGACGTGGTCGAGCACGCCCGCGAGGCCCGGCGCCGGATCAACCTGATCGCCGGCGGCGAGCGGATGGTCTACGGCAAGCTCACCGGCGCCGAGAACCTCCGCTACTTCGGACACCTCTACGACGTCCCCAACCCGGTGCTGCGCACCCGGGTCGGCGAGCTGCTCGAGCTGGTCGGGCTCACCGACGCCGCAGACACCCCGGTCGAGCGGTACTCGCGCGGCATGACCCAGCGGCTCTCGATCGCCCGCGGCCTGATCAACGACCCGGCGTACCTGCTGCTGGACGAGCCCACCCTCGGCCTGGACGCGCCGATCGCCCGCGACCTGCGGCGGGTGGTCGCCGCCCTGGCCGCCGAGGGCCGCGGGGTGCTGCTCACCTCGCACTACCTGGCCGAGGTGGAGGAGCTCTGCGAGCACGTGTACGTGATCTCCGGGGGGCGCCACCTCGCCGCCGGCAGCCCGGACGCGCTGAAGACGGCGACCGGGAGCCACCGCAGCGTGCGGGTCACCGTCACCAACCCCTCGCCGGAGCTGGAGGAGGCCGTGGCGCGGTTCGCGCACGGGCTGGGCGTCCGCGCCGAGCTGACCGCCACCGGGGAGGGCGCGCTGGTGGTCGGCGTCCGCCACCCGCAGGACGTGGCCGGTCCGCTGGCCGGGGCGATCGTCGCCGCCGGCGGCGCGATCGGCGGCCTGGAGGTCACCGGGGCCAGCCTGGAGGACGCGATCCTGGCGCTCACCGGGGACCGGGCGGCGCACCCCTCCGCCGCCGCGACCGCCGCCGCCCGGGCGGAGGCCGCCGCATGACCGCCCGCACCGCGGACCTCCCGTCCTTCGAGGTGCTGCTGCCGGCCGCCGACCGGGGCGTCCGCGCCCCGCACCCCGTCGGCCGCACCCTCCCGCCGCCGCGCCCGGTCGGCGGCACCCGCCGCCCCCGGCCCGCACCGCGGGGCCGGCGCCGCACCCTGCGGCACGCCGGCAAGGTGTTCGCCGCCGAGGCGCTGAAGCAGCACCGCACGCTCTTCGGCCAGCCGCTGGTGGTGGCCTCGATGCTGGTCTGGCCGCTGCTCCAACTGGCCGCCACCTACTACACCCTGCACCCGGTCGCGGCCGGTTCGGGGGGCGCCGCCCGCTGGCCGCTCGCCGCGGACCCGGCCCGGCTGCTGGGCTTCCTCGCCACCGGCGCGCTGGCCTGGGCGTTCTTCTTCTCCCTGGTGCAGTCCGCGTGGAACTTCGCGTTCGAGCGCACCACCGGCACCCTGGAGCTGCTCTTCCTCTCGCCCGCCGACCGGCTCGTCCTGATGCTGGCCAACGGCGCCGGCGCCCTGCTGCAGAACGCCTGGCTGCTGACCTGCTTCCTGGGCGCCGCCGCGTTCGGCTTCGGTGCCCTGGACGTGGCCGGCCCGTGGATGTACCCGGTGGTGCTGCTGGCCCTGCTGCTGCCCGCGGTGGCCTGGGGCGCCCTGCTCAACAGCCTGATGGTGTTCTCCCGGGACTCCACCTTCGTCTACACGGTGCTGGACGACCCGATGTGGTTCGTCGCCGGGGTGCGGCTGCCCGCCTTCGCCCTGCCCGGCGTACTGCGCCTGCTCGGCGCCGCGCTCCCGCTGACCGGCAGCCTGGCCGTGGTGCGCGGCGCCCTGCTGGAGGGCCGGGGCCTGGGCGAGCTGGCGCCCCGGCTCGCCTGGCTGGCCGCGCTCTGCGTGCTGCTGCTGGCCGGCGCGGTGCTCGCCCTGCGGCTCGGCGAGGCCCGGGCGCAGCGCACCGGCGGGCTGCGGCTGGCGTGAGCCCGGGGCGGCGCACGGCCCCTGAGCTGTCCCGGGCCGTCCGCTGTGGTTGGCTTGCCGGTGGAACCGGAAACCACGGACGAGGAGAGCAAGGTCATGGGACAGGTGCTGGCCACCACCGAGCGGGTCTACGACGCCGCCCCCGAGCGGGTGTACGAGGCGCTGGCCGACTACCAGGTGACCCGCCCCAAGCTGCTGCCCGCGCAGTACAGCGAGTACGAGGTCCGGGCCGGGGGCAACGGCGCGGGCACCCAGGTGCACTGGAAGCTGCAGGCCACCGAGAAGCGGGTCCGCGACTGCCTGTTCACCGTCTCGGCGCCCAAGCCGGACCAGCTGGTCGAGAAGGACGCCAACTCCAGCATGGTCATCACCTGGACGGTCGCCGCGGCCGGCGAGGGCCGGTCGAAGGTGACCGTCTCGGCCACCTGGCAGGGCGCCGGCGGTATCGGCGGCTTCTTCGAGCGGACCTTCGCCCCGAAGGGCCTGAACCGGATCCACGACCAGGTGCTGGCCAACCTGGCCGACGAGGTCCGCTGACCCCGCCGCCCCGACCGGACGGGAATTCGAGCGGCCCGTCCACCCGTGCGAGCGGCAAGCCGTACGGGTGGACGGCCGCCACCTGCGGGTGACGGCGGACCCCGGGCGCGGCGGCGCCACCCTAGGCTCGCCGCCGTGCATATGACGATCCTTCACATTTCCCAGCCCGTCGACGGCGGGGTCGCCCGCGTGGTGGTCGACCTGGTCCGCGGCCAGCGCGAGGCCGGCCACCGGGTGCTGGTCGCCTGCCCGCGCGGCGGCCGGCTGGCCGGGGAGGCCGCCGCGGTCGGCGCCCTGGTCCAGGACTGGCCGGCGCGCCGCTCGCCCGGCCCGGCCACCGCCCCCGAGGCCTGGCGGCTGCGCCGGATCGTCCGCGCCGCGGCGCCCGACATGGTCCACCTGCACAGCGCCAAGGCCGGGCTGGCCGGCCGGCTGGCCATCCGCGGCGCAGTGCCGACGGTCTTCCAGCCGCACGCCTGGTCGTTCGCCGCGGTGGACGGCCCGCTGGCCGCGGCCACCCTGCGCTGGGAGCGGCTGGCGACCCGCTGGGCCCACCGGCTGCTCTGCGTGAGCGTCCAGGAGCGGGCCGACGGGGTCGCGGCCGGTCTGCACGCCGACTGGGCGGTGGTGCCCAACGGCGTCGACGTCCGGCACTACGCGCCCGCCGAGCGCCGGGCCGCCCGGATCGCGCTCGGCCTGGACCTGGACGCGCCACTGGCCGTCTGCGTGGGCCGGCTCTGCCGCCAGAAGGGCCAGGACGTCCTGCTCGCCGCCTGGCCCGAGGTGCTGCGCCGGGTGCCGCAGGCCCGGCTGGCGCTGGTCGGCGGCGGACCGGACGCGGCCCGGTTGGCCGCCGCCGTGCGCGAGTCGGCCAAGCCCTCCCGGGTCCGTCTGGTCGGGGACGTGCCGGATCCGCGGCCGTGGCTGTCGGCGGCGGACCTGGTGGTGCTGCCCTCGCGCTGGGAGGGGATGGCGCTGGCTCCGCTGGAGGCGATGGCGGCCGCCCGGCCGGTGCTGCTGACCGACGTGCCCGGGGCCCGCGAGTGCCTGCCGCCGGCCGAGCGCGAACGCGCCGTGGTCCCGCCCGAGGACGCCGCCGCGCTCGCCACCCGAATGGCCGAAGCGCTGTCCGATCCGATCGAGTGCGAGCGACGCGGTTCGCGGCTGCGCGAGCACGCGGTGGCCCGCCATGACGTGCGGTCGGTGGTCGAACAGGTGGACGCGCTCTACCGGGACCTGCTGGGTGCCGGTCCGGCGGCCGGACGCCGCCGTGCCCGTGTCCCGCAGCGGATCTGATCGTTTCACATGCCGTGAATGCCCGCCGTTCCGGCGCTGTCGTATTCGCACCCTCAGCCGGATGTCGGCGAGGGGTGAAATCGGAATTACCTATTAATGGGCGGCTGGAATGAAATGGCAAGTCACCTTCCGGCGCCTTGGCCCCCTTTCGGTAATGTCTGATTTTGCCTGCTTCGTTTCGATTTCATGCCGGGAATTCGCGAGAAACTCGAAAGCCGCCAGCGGTAGCAGGTGCTGTCAGGACCGAGCCCGCCGGGCCGCGGCGGCCGCTCCGGGCCATCCGGTGCCGGAGCGACGTCACCCCGGGCACACAGCAGGGGAGTTCGTGCGCTGATGACCATTGACCACGACAGCGTCCCGAGGCCTGGGCGGCCCCTGTCCGGACAGCGCCGACCGGCCACCGGTCTGCTGGACCGCCCGGCCCGGTCCGCCCCCCGCAGCGCCCCGCCGGCCCGGCGCCACCGCAGGCCGGTCCGTTCCCGGCTCGCGCTTCCCGCCGCGCTCGCCGCGGTCGACGCCGTCGCCCTCTGCACCGCCACCGGCACCGCCAACCGCGTGCTCGACCCCGCCGTCCGGGTCGAGCCGCTGCTCGGGGTGGCCGCCCTGTTGCCGCTGCTCCTCCTGCTCAACCTGGCCGGCGGCCTCTACCGCACCAGGCTGACCCTCTCCGTCCTCGACGAGCTGCCCGCGCTGGCCGCCCGCGCCGTCGTCGCCGCCGCCTTCGCCGTCACCCTGGCCGGCTGCCTCGACGGCCGCTGGCCCGACAGCGGGCCGGCCACCCCGGGGCGGCTGACCGTCCTGCTCGGCACCCAACTGCTGCTCGCGGTCTGCGGCCGCGCCATGCTCTACCACCTCGTCAGGCGGATCCGCCGCAGCCGTCCCAGCCCCGTCCTGGTGCTCGGCGCCGGCCGGCTCGGCCGCCGGGTCGCCGCCGCGCTCACCGCCCGCGGCGAGTACGGCATGCGCCCGATCGGCTTCGTCGACCCCGACCCGCCGCTGCTCTCCGGCGACACCGACCTCCCGGTGCTCGGCGGCCGCGAGGTGCTGGAGCGCGAGGTCCGCCGGCACCGGGTCCACCACGTGGTGGCCACCGCCGGCGCCGCCGACGAGGCCGAGACCGCCGCCGCCCTGCGCGACGCCGCCCGGCTCGGCTGCCAGGTCTGGCTGGTGCCCGCGCTGCGCGAGTACGGCTCGCTGGCCACCGGACGGATCCCGGGCGGCGACCAGCTCTGGGGATACCCCTGCCTGCGCGTCGGCCGGCCGGCGATGGGCCGCCCCGGCTGGGCCGCCAAGCGCGCGCTCGACGTCGCCGCCGCCGGAGTCGGCCTGATCGCCCTCGCCCCCGTGCTCGCCCTCTGCGCCCTCGCCGTCCGCTTCGACACCGGCCCCGGCGTACTCTTCCGCCAGCAGCGCACCGGGCTCGACGGCCGGGTCTTCACCGTCCTCAAGTTCCGCACCCTGCGGCCCAGCAACGAGCACGAGTCGGCCACCCGCTGGAACATCGCCCAGGACCACCGGATGGGCACGGTCGGCAAGCTGATGCGCCGCAGCTCCCTGGACGAGCTGCCCCAGCTGTGGAACGTCCTGCGCGGCGACATGAGCCTGGTCGGCCCGCGGCCCGAACGCCCGTACTTCGTCATGCGGTTCAGCCAGGCCTACCCCGAGTACGCCGACCGCCACCGCGTCCCGGTCGGCCTCACCGGCCTCGCCCAGGTCAACGGCCTGCGCGGGGACACCTCGATCGAGGACCGGGCCCGCTTCGACAACCGCTACATCGAGAGCTGGAGCCTCTGGCAGGACGTCAAGATCCTGTGCCGGACCGCGGCGCTGATGCTCCACCCGGACGGGAGCTGAACCGGCGTGGCCCTCCCCCTCACCGCCGCCCCCGACCCGGCCCGGGTGTTACGCCGGGCCGCCAACGCCCTGGTGGACCGCCCCAGTCTGCTCGCCGCGGCCACCGTCCTGCTGGTCTGCGTCCCCACCGGCGAGAAGGACGTCGCCGCCGCCGTCCACGTCACCGCCGCCGACCTGGCCTCGCTCGCCCTGGTCGCCCTCACCGCGGTGCACCTCCTGCGCGGTCGCACCCCCGCGATCGGCCGGACCGCGGCCCTCCAGTTCGGCGCCGTCGTGGTCGCCGCCGCCGTCGCCACCATCGGTTCGATCGACCCGGCGACCAGCCTCACCGGCTTCGTCCGGCTCACCCAGGTCTTCGTCCTGGTACCCGCCGCCGTCCTCTGCTCGCTGCGCGACCGCACCGACCAGCGCCTGGTGCTCGGCTCCTTCGTCGTTGCCGCGCTGGTCGAGGGCGCGGTCGGCGCCCAGCAGTACCTCACCCGGACCGGTGCCTCCTACGCCGGGCAGCCGATCCGGGCCGTCGGCACCTTCGGCGCGCTCGACGTCATGGCGATGTCCACCGTGGTCGCCTACGGCCTGCTGGCGGCACTGGCCCTCGCCCTCGGCGAGCGGGGGCCCGGCGGGAACGCCGGGCTGCGCCGGGCGATGTACGCGGCCGCCGCCTTCCTGGCCCTCCCGCTCGCCGTCTCCTTCAGCCGCGGCAGCTGGATCGCCACCGGCGCCGCCGCCGCCGTCCTGCTGCTGCGCGCCGACGCCCGGCTCGCCGTCCGCAGCGCCGTCCTGGCGCTGGCCGCGACGGTCGTCCTGGTCGGTGGCCTCGGCCTCGGGGCCTCCGGCGTCACCGCGCGCCTCAGCTCCATCGGCTCCGTCTCCGCCGCCCCCGACCAGTCCGTCTCCGACCGCTACGACCTCTGGGCCACCGCCGGGCGGATCTGGCAGGACCACCCGGTGGCCGGAGCCGGGCCCAAGGCCTTCCAGCAGCTGCGCGACAGCCACGCCCCGCTGCGGCTCTCCTCCGGCAGCGACGCCGCCGACGCCACCATCGGCTTCCGGCGCGAGCCCCTGCTCTCCCCGCACAACATGTACTTCCTGGTCCTCAGCGAGCAGGGCCTGATCGGCATCACCGCGTACGGGGTGCTCTTCCTCGGCCTGCTGCTGCGCTGTCTGCGGCGCGCCAGCGGCACCGGCCTGGCCGCGCTCGCCCTGCTGGTCTGGGTGCTGGTCGACTTCCTCTACGCGGACATCGGCGGCACCACCACCGTGCTGACCTCCGTCGTCCTCGGCCTCGCCGCCCGCACCGCTCACGGCCGGCGCGCCGGGGGCCGGCCCGAGGGCTCCGAGGTCGAGCGGGCGGGCGTCCGCCCCGAGGTCGAGCGGGCGCACACCGGCAGCGGAGTCGGGCGATGACCACCGAACCGCCGGCCGCGCTCACCCCCGCCTTCCCCGCCCCGCGCAGCGCGCCGCCCGCCGCCGGGACCCCGGCCGTGGGCGACCCCCGGCACGGCTTCGTCGCCAAGGCCTTCGGCGTCACCGCCGTGCTCACCGCCGCCGGATCCGTCCTCGGCATGCTCCGCGACCTGCTGCTCGCCACCTTCTTCGGCGCCAACCAGGGCACCGACGCCTTCCTGGTCGCCTGGACCGTCCCGGAGACGGCGGCGCCCCTGCTGATCGAGGACTGCATGGCGTTCCTGATGGTCCCGGCCTTCAGCCTCGCCCTGGTCCTGCGCGAGGAGCGCCCCGACGGCCCCGACCCGGTGCGGCAGCTGGCGCGGGCGACGCTCCCCGGCCTGTTGCTGGTGCTCTGCCTGCTCACCCTCGGTGTCGTCCTCGGGGCCCGTCAGCTCGTCGGCCTGCTCGCCCCCGGGCTGGCCGACCCGGAGCTCGCCGTCACCTGCACCCGGATCACCGCGTGCACCATCCTGCCGTTCGGCCTCGCCGGGTACCTGGGCTCGGCCCTGCGCGCGCACCACAGCTTCACCGCGCCGGCCGGCATCTACGTCGCGTACAACCTCACCATCCTGGCCGCGCTGCTCACCGGCCACGACCTGCTCGGGGTGGAGTCGGCCGCGATCGGGGTGGCCGCGGGGAGCCTGTTGATGGCCGCCGTGGTGGCCGTGCCGATCGGACGCCGGCTGCGCCAGGGCCGGCGCGGACCGGCCCGGTCCCCGCTCGCCGACCAGGGGCTGGTGCTGATCCCGCTGGCCGTACTCCCGGCGGTCGCCTTCACCCTGACCCGGCAGGCGCAGGTCTTCGTCGAGCGGTACCTCGGGTCCGCACTGCCCCCGGGCAGCATCTCGCACCTCAACTACGCCGCGAAGATCTCCCAACTGGCCATGACCGTGGCCATCCTGCTGGTCACCGTGACCTTCCCGCTGGTCGCCCGCGCGCTCGCGGCCGGGGACCTGGACGCCGCCCGCGACCGGGTGGAGAAGGACCTCGGCCAGGGCGCCGCGCTCGTCCTGATCGGCACCGCCTTCCTGATGGCCTGTGCCCCGTCGGTGGTCGCCCTGCTCTTCCAGCGCGGTGCCTTCGGCCCCCGGGACGCCGCCGCCACCGCCGCCGTCATCCGGGTCTACAGCTTCGGCCTGCCCGCCCAGGCGCTGATCGGCGTGATGATCCGCCCCTACTTCTCGCTCCGTCCGGTGGTCCGCCGGGCCGGCGACCCGTGCGACGGCGGCGGCCGCCGGCTGCTCGACTGGTACCCGGCCGCCGCCATGGTGCTCGGCCTCGTCGTCACCGCCGCCGTCGGCCTGGCCGCCACCGACCGCTTCGGCGCGCTCGGCCTGGCCGCCGGGAACGCGGCCGGCATCACCACCACGGCCGTGCTGCTGCTGCGCGGGCTGGTCCTGCGGGGGATCGAGCTGCGGCTGCGGCTCGTTCTCGCCGGCCACGCCCGGCTGCTGGGCGCGGCCGCCGGAGCGGCCGGCCTCGGCACTCTCGCGGCCGGGCTCGTCACCGACCCCCTGCTCTCGACCCTGCTCGGGGGCCTCACCGTGGCGCTGGCCTTCGCCTCCCTCGGCACCGTCCTCGGTGCCCGTGAGGTGCGCGGACCGGTCCTCGCCGCCGTCCGGGCCCTGAGCCCGCCAGCCGTTGCCGATGAAGGGAAGCTTCCCCATGGACGTTGAACGGGGATCGGTCCGTTCGGCCCTGTCGGGCGTGCTCCGCACCGCCGTGCCCCGCACGGTCGGCGCGCTCGCCGACGCCCCGCGTACGGGGGCCCGCCGGGCCCAGGCACAGCTTCCCGGAAGCCGCCGGCCGGCCCACGAGGCGATCGTCCCGGAGACCTCCTCGCCGTGGATCCTGATGTACCACTCGGTGGCGGTCGAGAAGGAGGACCCGTACCGACTGACCGTCAGCCCCGAGCGGTTCGCCGAGCAGATCGCCTGGCTGCACCGGCGCGGCCGGCGCGGGGTCTCGGTCCGCGAGCTGATGCGGGCCCGGGCCGCCGGGCGGGCCGACGACCTGGTCGGCCTCACGTTCGACGACGGCTACGCGGACTTCGCCCGCCACGCCGTACCGATTCTGCAGGCGTACGGCTTCACCGCCACCGCCTACGTGGTCGCCGACCTGCTCGGCCGGGCCAACGACTGGGACGAGAAGGGCCCGCGCAAGAAGCTGCTCACCGTCCAGGAGGTCACCGAACTGGCCGCCGCCGGCTGGGAGATCGGCTCGCACGGCCTCGGCCACCAGTCGCTGCCGGGGCTGTCCGCCGAGGCCCTCGCCGTCCAGACCCGGGAGAGCCGCCGGGCCCTGGAGGAGGTCGTCGGCGGCCCGGTCACCGGCTTCTGCTACCCGTACGGCGCGGTCGACCTGCCGGCCACCCTGGCCGTCCGCGACGCCGGCTACGACTACGCCTGCGCCATCGCGCACTCCCCGCTCACCGGCCGGTACGCGCTGCCGCGCTGCTACGTCGGCGACCGTGACGGTGCCTGGCGGCTGCGCGCCAAGCGCGGCCGGCACCACCTGCGCGACACCGTGACCGAACTGCGCCGCAGCCGCCTCGCGGACCGCCTCGAACGCGGGGCCCGGCTCGACCGCGGGGCCCGGCTCGACCCGGCGGCCCGTCCCGAGCGCCCGGAACGCCCCGGGGGCGAGCGCGCCGGCAGCGGCGACGCGGGCACCGCCAAGGGCAGTGGCGGGCGTGCCTGATGAGAGTGCTGCACATCGTCACCGGGCTCGCCTCCGGCGGTGCCGAGCGGCAGCTCCAGCTGCTGCTGCGGCACCTGCCCGCCCATCAGCACTGCGAGGTGGCCGCGCTGACCAACCCCGGCGCGGTGGCCACCGCGCTGCGCGCCGAGGGCGTCACCGTCCACCACCTGGCGATGCGAGGCAACCGGGACCTCGGGGCGCTGCCCCGGCTGGTCCGGCTGATCCGCGCCGGCCGCTACGACCTGGTGCACACCCACCTCTACCGGGCCCAGCTGTACGGACGGACGGCCGCCCGGCTCGCCGGGGTCCGCACCGTGATCTCCACCGAGCACTCGCTGCACGCCGGGGTGATCGAGGGCCGCCCCGTCACCCGCGGGGTCAAGGGCCTCTACCTCGCGGCCGAGCGGCTGGGCACCACCACCGTCGCGGTCTCCCGGCAGGTCGCCCAGACCCTGCACGCCTGGGGCGTCCCGCCGGCCCGGATCGAGCTGATCCCCAACGGAATCGACGCCGCCCGCTACCACCGCCCGGACGCCGCCCGGGCCGCCGACCGGGCCCGGCTGCGGGCCGAGCTCGGCCTCCGCCCGGACAACTGGGTGATCGGCGGGGTCGGCCGGCTGGTCCCCGGCAAGCGCTTCCACGTCCTGGTGGAGGCGCTGGCGCAGCTGGACGCCGCCGCCCGGCTGGTGCTGGTCGGCGACGGCCCCGAGCGGGCCGCCCTGGAGCGGCGGGCCGGCGAACTCGGCGTCCGGGAGCGCCTGCTGTTCACCGGCGAGCGCGACGACGTCCCCGAACTCCTCGCCGTGCTCGACGTGCTGGCCGCCCCCTCGACCGAGGAGACCTTCGGCCTCGGCGTGCTGGAGGGCCTGGCGGCCGGCCTCCCCGTCCGCCACAGCGCCTGTCCGGCGCTGGACGAACTGCCGCCCACCGCCGCCCCGCAGGCCCGCCGGATCCCCTCCGACGCCGCCGCCTACGCCGCGGCGCTGCGCGACCTGCGCCACCTCAACGACCACAGCACCGACCCGCTGCCCCGGCCGCCGGCCGTCGGCCACTACGACATCGTCCGGGTGGCCGCCGCCCTCGGCGCCCTCTACGACCGCCTGGCCGCCGCTTGAGCCGCCGGCGTCCGAACCGCCGGCCCGCCTCCCGGGCCGCCTGACAACTTACGGAGCACCCCATGTCCGAACCGCGCCGAAGCGCCCGCAGCCTGGCCCGCCGGTGGTGGCCGGTCGCCCTCGCGGTGCCGCTCGGCGCCGCCGCCGGCGCCGGGTACGCCGCGGTGGCCCAGCCCTCGTACGCCGCCAACTCCTACGTGATCGTGGTGCCGCAGAACCCCGGGGAGAGCGCGACCGCGGTCAACTTCGCCCAGGCGTACGGCCGGCTGGCCGGGCAGCCGCAGGTGCTCGCGGCCGCCGCCGCGGACACCGGCCGCACCCGCAGCGAGCTGGAGGCGCTGGTGCACGGCACCACCTCGCCGGACGCGCCGATGATCGAGATCACCGGGACCGGCGCCGGCCCGCGCGAGGCGGTCGAGGCGGCCGATGCGGTGGCGAGCTCGCTGGTCTCCTTCGCCAACGCCAGCAGCAAGGAGACCGGGGTACGGCTGGTCCCGCTGGCTCCCGCCGCCGAGCCGGACCGGCCGACCACCCCGTCGGCTCAGCTGGACGTCGCGGTGGGCGGTGCGGCGGGCCTGCTGATCGGCGCACTGGCGATGATGACCCGCCGCCGGGGCGGCGGCGGGTCGGAGCCGGCGGCCACCGCGGCCGAGCCGGTGGCCGCCGTACCGGCGCCGGCCGCCCCCGGCCCGCGGACCGCGGTGGCGCCGGCCACCCCGGAGCGGGCCGCCCCGGAGCGGGGTGCCGAGCGCAGCGCCCCGGAGCGGGCCGCCGAGCGCAGCGCCCCGGACCGGGCCCCGGAGGAGACCGCCCCGGCGAAGGCCCCCGCTCCGCAGAAGTCCGCCGCCGGGGGCGGGCGATGAGCACCGAGGCCCGGCTCACTCCGGGCCTGCCCGGTCAGGCCGGCCCGCCGCACTGGACGACCGAGCTGCACCGGGAGGACGACGCCCTCGACGCTCTCGCCGAGGAGTGGGACGACCTGGCCGCTCGCTGCCGGACCGCCACCTTCTTCCAGGCCGCAGCATGGCAGCGCTCCTGGTGGCGCCAGTACGGCAGTCCGGGTGCCCTGCTGGTGGTGCTGGTCCGCCGGGACGGCCGGCTGGTCGGTGCCGGCGCGTTCCGGCGCCGCGGCGGTCCGCTCGGCGGCCTGACCGGGCTCGGCGGCGGTCTGGCCGACTTCACCGACGTCCTGCTGGACGACGACTGCGCCGACCGGGCCGCGGCCGAGTTCGCCGCCGCCCTCCCGCTCACCCGCCCCTGGCACACCCTGGAACTGCGCGAGGTGCACCCGCAGGCCGCCGTGCAGCGGGTGTACGCGCACTGGTCCGGCCGCCGCCGGCGGTTCGACGACTCGGTCTGCCAGTACCTGCCGGGCGTGCCGATGGACGAGCTGCTGAAGCGGCTGAAGGGCAAGACCGCGCAGCGCAACCGGGTCAAGCAGCGCAGGATCGCCGAGGCCGGTGTCGAGGTCCGCACCACGCCGCCGGAGGAGGTGCCGGAGGCGATCGCCGAGTTGCTGCGGCTGCACTTCCTGCAGTGGCGGGAGCGCGGCGTCACCCCGGAGCACCGCACCGAGCGGTTCGCCCGTCACCTGGCCGACTCCACCACGGGCCTGGTCGCCGGGGGCCTGGCGGTCGTGCACCGGTTCCGGCTCGACGGTGAGCTGGTCGCGGTCAACGTGCTGCTGCTCTGCCCGTCCTTCAGCGGTCTCTACCTGTACGGCGCGCACCCGAAGCTGCGCGAGCGGCTCGACATCGCCGGGCTGCTGTTCGGCGCGGCGCTGGACGAGACGGTGGCGGCCGGTGTCCCGGTGATAGGCCTGCTGCGCGGCCAGGAGCCGTACAAGCAGCGCTGGCGCCCGGACCGGCTGCCGAACCAGCGGCTGCTGTTCGGCCCGCGGGGCCCGGCCCCGGCGCTCGCCGCCCGGGCGGGCGCGGTGCGGGCCCGCCGGGCCGCGGTCCACGTGCTGGACGACCGGATGCCCGGACTCAAGCAGGTGCTGCTGGCCCGTCGCCGGAGCTGACCGGCCGCCGCGCCGCCCGCCTCAGCGCCGGGCCGGCCGTCCGCTCGGGGCCGGTTCGGCGGAGAGGGCGGCCGCGGACGGCGTGGGCGAGGCGGTGGCTGTGGGGGAGGCCGGGGCCGCCGGCGTCGCCGTGCCGGGAGGCGGCGCGGTCGGGGTGGCCGGCGCGGTCGGGGTGGCCGGCGCGGCCGGGGACGGGGCCGGGGTGATCTTCGGGCTGGGCGCGGGGGGCGTCGGCTGCGAGCCGGCCGGCGCGCCCTTCGAACCGGTCATCAGCTGCTTGAACAGGGCGCTGGAGCGCGGGTTCTGCCCGCACTGCCAGAAGCCGTGCGGGCAGTAGTCGGTGACGGTCTGGTAGCTGGTGTCGTGGGTGCGGATCCACTCGACCATCCGCTGGACGAACTGCGGGTTGTCGCCGTTGCGGAACAGTCCCCACTCCGGGTAGGAGACCGGCTTGCCCCGCTTGGCGGCGAACTCCACCTGGTCCTGCAGTCCGTACGGCTCGCGCACGTAGTCGTCGAAGCTGGCACCGGCGGGCTGGTCGTAGCTGTCCATCCCGATGATGTCGACCACGTCGTCACCGGGGTAGCACCTGGTCCACGGGATCGCGTCCAGGCCCCGGTTCGGGGCGAAGTCGAAGCGGAACCGCTGCCCGGGCACCGAGCGCATCACCGAGACGATCCGCCGCCAGTAGGCCTTCCACGCCGTGGGGTCGGGCTTGCAGCGGTGGGTGTAGGTGACGCCGTTCATCTCCCAGCCGAGCGTGAGCACGGTGTCCGCCCCGCCGAGTGCGACCAGCCGCCGGGCGAGTCTGAGGAAGTGCTGGTCGAAGTCGCCCCGCGCCCCCTGGCCGAGCAGCCGGGCCACCTCACCGTCCGGCACGGCGGCCTCGTTGGGCACCAGCATCGGCACGCCGAGCACGAGCATCCGGGACGGGTCGGCCAGCCGCCACTGCGACCAGAGGCCGAGCACCACGGGCTCGCCCTCGATGTCCGCCCAGCCGTTGCCGGCCAGGTAGGTGTGGCCGACCTGCAAGTTGGCGTCGCCGAGCCACTGCGCGTACCGGCCGATCTGCGGGATGTACGTGTCCCACGAGCCGACGAAGGCGCCGAACGGCGGCTCGTGGCTCGGCCGCTGGACGACCGGCCGGGGGGCGGCGCCGCGCGGCTGGAAGGCGTCGGAGGAGAGGCTGTGCCGTTCCGTCTGGCTGAGCGGGGTCCCGGCGGGGACGCTGGCCGTGGTCAGCAGCAGCAGGGCGGCGGCGGCCAGCGCCAGGCGGCCGATTCGCATGGTCTCTCCTCCGGGCTCCACGGGGTGCGGGGCCGGGTGGACGCACCGGGGCCCCGTGCGCCGACAGTAGGCCCGGCCGGGGAGGATTAAGCAGAATGTCACCCTAAAGTGGGCGATATTCGAACGCCGTCCGCCGCAACCGCGTCGTGTATCACCTCTGTAACAGTCCGCCCGGCCGTGGGAGCGCTACCCGGCCCGCCCGTCGGAAGGCCGGTCGGCGCGGTGGCGGCCCCGACGGCGCAGGTCGGCGGCCGGGTCGGGACGAAGGTGGCGAATCGGCTGCGCACGGTCCCGCGGTCCGGACGGACGGCCGAGTCCGGCTGACTCGCGCGGGTGGTGAAAGGTACGCTCCGCCCGTGTCCTGGAAGCCGCTGCGTGTACTCACCCCCCGATCGGTCCTCCCTGCCCTGGCGGTACTGCTGGTCCTTGTGGCGGGCGCGGCCGCGCACGCCAACAAGCCGGTTCCGTTCGGCGACAGGGTCGCCGGGCCGGGCGGCGCGGAGGCGGGCCCGGTCAACGCGCAGTCGGTGAGCGCGGCCGATCTGGAGCTGAAGGTCGGCCCTGGTCTGGAGGCGTACGACCGCGCCACCGGTGAGCACACCTGGTCCTACCGCCGTGAGGGGGCCACCGCGCTGTACCTGTCGATGGCGGGCGAGAGCGCCGTGGTCGTCTGGGACGACGGCCTGGTGACCTCGGCCCGGCCGGGCGACCACGAGGTCCGCTGGCACCGCGCGGTGCCCGGCCTGGCGGACTGGCTGCGCGGCGAGGGCGAGCCGGGGGCCGACAAGCGCACCGAGGAACAGCGCCGGCAGCTGGCCACCGACCGCGCCGCCGCGGCCCTGCACACCGTCCAGCAGTCCTCGCCCTGGGTCGCCGTGGTGACGCCGAACCTGACCATGGGCTTCCGCGACGCCGACGGCGACCTGCGCTACAACTCCAAGCCGGCCGGCAACTGCCTCTACGACCCGACCCGCACGGTGGGCACCGACTACGCCGTGCTGGTCCCGCGCAGCTGCACCAACAGCAGCGGCCAACCGGTCTCCGGCGGCATCTCCGGCTACCGCCTGGACAGCACGGGCTGGCAGCTCAACGCCGGTCCGGCGGTGGCGCTGAAGCCGCTGGACGGCCGCCGGGTGCTGATCTCGGACGGCCCGATCGTCGGCCCCAAGGTGTTCGACACCAAGGCCGCCGCTCCGGAGTCGGCCTGCGGCAGCGCGGCCGAGCCGTTCGCGGCCGTCCGCCCGCAGGGCTCCTGCGCGGTGCAGGAGGCCGCCGGCGCCCAGCAGTAGCCGGTGCCGGACCCGGTGGCCCCGGGCCCGGCGTCCCCCCGGACGGCGGTTCTCCGGGCCCTTCCGCGGGCCCGGTAGACTTGCCGCCATGGCTGTTCTCTCCGGGCACTAGCGAGCGAGCGCCGCCGCCTCGTGCGGTGAGCCGACCGCCGCGACGACGCCCCCATCCGCTGCCCCGGCCCTGTGACCCGTCCAGGGCCCGCCCACGTCCCAGGAGAAGTACCCAGCCATGATTTCCGCGAACGCCCTAGAGCTGCGCGCCGGTGCCCGGATCCTGATCGAGTCCGCGAGCTTCAAGGTCGCCCCCGGCGACCGGATCGGCCTGGTCGGGCGCAACGGTGCCGGCAAGACCACGCTCACCAAGGTGCTGGCCGGCGAGGGCCTGCCGGCGGCCGGGACGGTGACCCGCTCGGGCGAGGTCGGCTACCTCCCGCAGGACCCGCGCACCGGCGACCTGGACGTCCTCGCCAAGGACCGCATCCTCTCCGCGCGCGGCCTCGACACCGTGCTGAAGAAGATGCGCGAGAACGAGGACCGGATGGCCAACGGCAAGGGCGCCACCCGGGACACCGCGATGAAGAAGTATGCGCGGCTGGAGACCGAGTTCCTCACCAAGGGCGGGTACGCCGCGGAGGCGGAGGCCGCCACCATCGCCGCCGCGCTGGGCCTGCCGGACCGCATCCTGGGCCAGCAGCTGCACACCCTCTCCGGCGGTCAGCGCCGCCGCGTCGAGCTGGCCCGGATCCTCTTCTCCGACTCCGACGTGCTGCTGCTCGACGAGCCCACCAACCACCTCGACGCCGACTCGATCGCCTGGCTGCGGGACTTCCTGAAGACCTACAAGGGCGGCTTCATCGTCATCTCGCACGACGTCGACCTGGTCGAGACGGTCGTCAACAAGGTCTTCTACCTGGACGCCAACCGGTCCGCCATCGACGTCTACAACATGGGCTGGAAGCAGTACCAGCAGCAGCGCGAGGACGACGAGAAGCGCCGCAAGCGCGAGCGGGCCAACGCGGAGAAGAAGGCCGCGACCCTGAACGCTCAGGCGGACAAGATGCGCGCCAAGGCGACCAAGACGGTGGCCGCGCAGAACATGGCCCGCCGGGCCGAGAAGCTGCTCTCCGGCCTGGAGCAGGTCCGGCAGAGCGACAAGGTCGCCAAGCTGCGCTTCCCGGACCCGGCCCCCTGCGGCAAGACCCCGCTGACCGCCAGCGACCTCTCCAAGTCCTACGGTTCGCTGGAGATCTTCGCCGGCGTGGACCTGGCCATCGACCGCGGCTCGCGGGTCGTCGTGCTGGGCCTCAACGGCGCCGGCAAGACCACCCTGCTGCGGATGCTGGCCGGCGTGGAGCAGCCGGACACCGGTGAGGTGATCCCCGGCCACGGCCTGAAGATCGGCTACTACGCCCAGGAGCACGAGACCCTGGACCCGGACCGCACGGTGCTGGAGAACATGCGCTCCTCGGCGCCCGACACCGACCTGGTGCAGATCCGGAAGATCCTCGGCTCCTTCCTGTTCTCCGGCGACGACGTCGACAAGCCGGCCGGGGTGCTCTCCGGTGGTGAGAAGACCCGGCTCGCGCTGGCCTCGCTGGTGGTCTCCAGCGCCAACGTGCTGCTGCTCGACGAGCCCACCAACAACCTCGACCCGGCCAGCCGCGAGGAGATCCTCGGCGCGCTGCGCGAGTTCAGCGGAGCCGTCGTGCTGGTCACCCACGACGAGGGGGCGGTCGACGCGCTCCAGCCGGAGCGGATCATCCTGCTGCCGGACGGCGTGGAGGACCTCTGGAGCCCGGCGTACGCCGACCTGGTCTCGCTCGCCTGAGCTGACAGGCAGACGCGCGGTCCCCTCTTTGGACCAGAAAATCTAGTCCTTACGGCGTGTCCGGGAATGAAGAGGTCCTGGGTTCCGTTTAAGGAGCTTCCGTCGGCCCGCCACTCGATCGTGGTCGGGCCGACGCTGCTGATCAGCTCTTTCGCGTCGAACGGCGGAAGCCGCCCGGGGGCGTGCACTCTGCGTGAGCGCCCTTGTGCGCTCGGATCACCACCGAATGACCACGCATTCCCGACATCGACCTTGCCGAATGGGTGGCCAGGACGCGGTGGATGGGTGATCATGGGAATCTGACCGAGCAACGCTACGAGGAGGCACGGGTGGCCGAGACTCTGAAAAAGGGCAGCCGGGTGACCGGTGCCGCGCGTGAGAAGCTCGCGGCCGATCTCAAGAAGAAGTACGACTCCGGGGCGAGCATTCGCGCTCTCGCGGAGGAGACCGGTCGCTCGTACGGCTTCGTGCACCGGATGCTGAGCGAGTCCGGAGTGATCCTCCGGGGCCGCGGTGGTGCCACGCGGGGCAAGAACAAAGCTACTGCTGGAGCCAGCTCCTGACGGTCCGTCAGTCCATCGACGGATGACTCGGCGGCAGGGCGCCGACCGGGGATGCGGCGGATGGTCGTCCGTCCTCGGCCCGTGCGAACCGGCCGCCGATCGTCATGCCCGCCGACGCCCCGGGCGAACGCCCGCCGACGCCTCGCGCGAACGCCCTCCCTCCTCCTCCATGCGTGCGCGCCACCACCCTGCCGCCGCGCGGGCGGTTTTGTTACTCTCCGGTAGCCAAGTCCCTCGCCACCGGAGGTCCCCGCATGACCGCCCCCGCCACCGACCCGCAAACCTCCCCCTGGGAGCAGGACGGCGTCCGCCTGGAGATCGACGGCGAGCTCGCCGTCGTCACCCTCTGTCAGCCCAAGCGGCGCAACGCCCAGTCGCCTGCGATGTGGCGCGCCCTGAGCGCCGTCGGCCGCGAACTGCCCGGCAGCGTGCGGGTGGTGCTGCTGCGCGGTGAGGGCGTCTCCTTCTCGGCCGGCCTGGACCGGGCGATGTTCACCGCCGAGGGCATTCCCGGCGAGCGGAACTTCCTCCAGCTGGCCGCCGCCGAGGACAAGGACCTCGACGAGACCATCGCCTCCTACCAGGAGGCCTTCACCTGGTGGCGCCGCCCCGACCTGGTCTCGATCGCGGCCGTCCAGGGCCACGCCGTGGGCGCGGGCTTCCAGCTCGCCCTCGGCTGCGACCTGCGAGTGGTCGCCGACGACGTCCAGTTCTCCATGAAGGAGACCTCGCTCGGCCTCGTCCCGGACCTGGCCGGCACCAAGCCGCTCACCGAACTCGTCGGCTACGCGCGGGCGCTGGAGATCTGCGCCACCGGCCGCTGGGTCGGTGCCGAGGAGGCCGCCGCCATCGGCCTGGCCAACCTGGCCGTCCCCGCCGCGGAGCTGGACGCCGCCGCCCGCGACCTCGCCGCCGCGCTGCTGGCCGCCCCGCGCAGCGCCGTGATCGAGACCAAGGCGCTGCTCCAGGGCGCCGGCGGCCGCTCCTACGACGAGCAGCGCTCCGCCGAACGGACCGCGCAGGCCCGCCGGCTGCGCGACCTGGCCGGCATCGGCGACTGACCGCCACCGTCCGCCGAAGGCCCGGCTCCGGGGAACCGCCCCCCGGAGCCGGGCCTTCCGCCGTCCGGGCCCGCGTCCGGCGGTCCTCCGGGCGCGCGAATCGTGGCGAAATGCCAGAGTTGGAGGGATTTGCGATATAGCTGGAGCCGTACGACGGGAGATGCGCCCATGCCTGACACTCCGACGCCCGCCACCCTGCACAAGCCCACCTCGGCAGCCACCCCCGCCGCGATGCCCTCCAACAGCGGGAGCAGCAAGCCGATGGTCGAGCGCGGCCGCACGGCGATGGCCGTCGGCGTGATCGAGAAGATCGCCGGCATGGCCGCCCGTGAGGTCTCCGGCATCCACGCCCTCGGCTCGGGCCTCGCCCGGACCTTCGGCGCGATGCGCGACCGGGTGCCCGGCGGCAGGTCCAGCGTGGGACGCGGCATCAAGGCCGAGGTGGGGGAGAAGCAGACCGCCATCGACATCGCGCTGGTCGTCGAGTACGGCGCGGTCATCCCCGAAGTAGCCCGCCAGGTGCGGGAGAACATCATCGACTCGGTCGAGCGGCTGACCGGTCTCGAAGTCGTCGAGGTCAACATCGCGGTCAACGACGTCCACCTCCCCGACGAGCCGGAGGTCGAGGAGGAGGAAGAGGCGAGCATCCCGTCCGGACAGCGGCCCAAGTTGAAGTAGCCCGCCGGTGGGGCGGGACGCAGCGGAAGACGAGGTGGAGTGGATGAACCTGGCCGTCCTCGGCATGGCGGTCGGAATGGCCCTCGGCTTCGCCGGCTATTTCGGCGGGTTCGCGGCGTTCCTGCTGGTGGCCGCGCTGGGCGTGGTCGGTTTCGTGGCCGGGCGGCTGCTGGAAGGCGACATCGACCTCGGTGACCTAGGCGACCTGCTGCGCGGCCGCGACCGGCGCCGCTGATGGCCCCGCTCGCCACCCCCTCCGCCGGACCCGTCCGCCGCGAACCCGGCGCCCGCGGGCGGCTGCGGATCGCCGACCGGGTGTACGCCCGGATCGCCGCCCGGGCAGCCCGTGACGCGCTCGCCGAGGCCTGGCGCGGGCGGGCGGAGCGAGGCGGGCCGCCGAAGGTCTCCGTCTCGGTGCCCGGCTCCACCGTCAGCGTCCGGGTCTCTGTCGACCTGCCCTTTCCCGCCGACCTCGCGGCGCTCGCCCGCACCGTGAAGGAGCGGATCACCGCGCAGGTCGGCGCGCTGACCGGGACCCGGGTCACCGAGGTGGTGGTGGTCGTCGAACGGCTGGTGGCCGAGGGAGGGGCATGACGGAGCAGCCGCCCGGTCCCGGCGGGCCGACGGAGCGCGGCGCCCCCGGCGAGCCTGTCGGGCCGGCCGGGGGTGGTGGACGTGCCGGGGCGGGTGGGCTCGACGGACCGGCCGGGCCGGAGCCCGCGCTGGAGCCCGGGCCTGGGCCGGAGCCGGAACCCGGACCCGGGCCGGAGCCCCCACCCGAACCTCTGCCGGAGCCGGTCAAGGTGCCCAGGCTGCGGGCGCCACGGACGGCCGCGGCCGCGCTGGTCGCCACCGCCGTCCTGGTGCTCGGCGTGGCGCTGCTCTACGACGCGATCGCCGTCCGCACCGGACACCCCCCGCGCCGCTGGCGCGCCGAAACGGCCGACGAACTGGCCACCCGGCACCTGAACGACACCTGGGTGCTGCTCGGCGCCGGGGTCGCCGTGCTGCTCGGCGGCTGGCTGCTCTGGCTCGCCTTCGCCCCCGGGCTGCGCCGCTGGCTCCCGCTCCGCCCGCAGGGGGACACCACCGCCGCCATCGACAGGGCCGGGATCCGCGTCCTGCTACTGGACCGGGGCGCCGGGCTGCCGGGGGTCGACCACCTGACCGTCCGGGTCGGCCGCCGTCGGGCGAAGGCCACCCTCGTCGGTCCCGCCGATCCGGCGAGCGTGCAGCGGCAACTGCGCGAGGAGCTGGCGAGGGTCACGCTGGCCGACCCCCTGCGACTCGACGTCCGGACCGGGGGACACCGGGGGCACGGCGGAGCGCAGGACGTCGAGCCGGGTGGTGGGCCCGGCGGAGGGCCTGCCGACGGTGGTGCGGCGGGTGCCGGGGCAGCCGCACCCGGTCGTGCAGTGCCGGGGTCGGGGTCGGGGGCGACCGCGTCCGGGACGTTCGGGACGTTCGGGACGTCCGGGAAGTCCGGGAAGTCCGGGCGGGGAGGGGCCGAGTGAACCGGGCCACCGTCAACCGGGTGCTGTTGGGCGTGGCCGGAGCGGTGCTGCTCGCGGTCGGGCTGCTGGTACTGGCCGGTGGCCTCGATCTGTACGCGCACCTGGGGGCCGACCCGCCGAGCTGGTGGCCGCTGGCCTCGCCGGACCAGCCGGTGGTGAGCGCCCGGTCGCGGACCCGCTGGGTCGACGAGGAGTGGTGGTGGCCGGCGGTGATCGGTGGCCTCGTCCTGGCGGTGGCCGGATCGGCCTGGTGGCTCCTCGCCCAGCTGCACCGCAGCGGCCCGGCGACCGTCCTCGTGCCGACCCCCGGCTCGCGTGGCCTGCGACTGCGCCTGCGCACCCGGGCGCTGGAGGACGTCCTGGAGACCGGCACGGTCGCGCTCCCGGAGGTCGGCCGCGCGAAGGTGCGACTGATCCGCGGACCGGGCCGGCCGCGGCTGCGGGTGGCGGTCCGGCTGGCTCCGGGCGGTGAACCGGCTGCGCTGGTCGAGCACTTCGAGACCGGCCCGCGCACCGCTGCGCGGACCAGTCTCGGCCTCCCCGAGCTCCCTGCCGAGCTGCGGGTCACGGTGGCGCGGGCGAAGCCGCCGGCCGCCCGGAGGCGCGGCGGCCGGCGGAAGTACCCGAGGGTGATGTAGCCGGCGAGCGGGCGTCAGAGGCCGCGCAGGGCGCCGCCGTCGACCGGGACCATCACACCGGTCAGGTAGGAGGCGGCGGGGGAGAGCAGGAAGGCGGCGACCTTGCCGAACTCCTCCGGGGTGCCGTAGCGGCCGAGCGGGATCTGGGCACTGTTCCGCTCGCGGGCGGCGTCGGCGTCCCCGCCGAGGGCGTCCAGCTCGCGCACCCGGTCGGTGTCGATCCGGGCCGGCAGCAGACCGACCACCCGGATCCCGCGCGGGCCCAGCTCGTCGGCGAGCGACTTGGCGGCCATCGCCAGGCCGGGGCGCAGGCCGTTGGAGATGCCGAGCCCGGCGATGGGCTGGCGGACCGAGCCGGAGAGCACGAAGCCGATCACCCCGCCCTCGCCGAGTGCGTCGGCCGCGGCGCGGGCGATCCGCAGGGCGCCGAGGAAGACCGACTCGAAGGCGTCGCGCCAGGCGTCCTCGGCGGTCGCCACCACCGGGCCGGCCTGCGGGCCGCCGACGCTGATGAGCACGCCGTCCAGGCGGCCGAACCGTTCGACGGCCGCGGCCAGGAGGCGGCCGGCGGCCCCGGGGTCGGCGTTGTCGGCCACCGTGCCGTGCGCGGTGCCGGGGCCGCCGAGGGCGTCGAGGTCGGCGACGGCGGCGTCGACGGTCTCCTTGTTCCGCCCGCTGACCAGCACCTTGGCGCCGTCGGCGGCCAGTTCGCGGGCGGCGGCGAGACCGAGGCCGCGGCTGGCGCCGGTGACCACGTACACCTTGTCCTTCAGTCCGAGATCCATGGGGCCATCCTGCCGTCAGGCGGGCGGACGGGGTAGGGGCGGCCGAAGGCGGGCCCGGGCGTGTCGGCCGCGGCGCGAGGCGGCACCGGTCGTCAGTGGCCGAAGTTGTTCGCTGAGTGGCTGAAAGTTGACGGCAGAACGAAGTTAGGGAACCCTACCCTTGCTTAGCCCACCCTTACCCCCGATCGCGGAGCACCGTCATGCCCGAGTACCGAACCGCCGTCCCGGCCCAGGGGGGAGCCGCGGACCTTTCGGAGGACGCCCGGCGCAGACTCCGGCTCGTCGGTGCCGTCGCGGCCGTCCTGGTGGTCTGGGCGGCCAGCGCCTGGACCGCCGCGCACCTGCACGCCGACCCGGCGCTGCACACCGTGGCCCTGTTCCTGCACCTCGCCGCCCTGGTGGTGGGCTTCGGCGCGGTGCTGGCGATCGACTACTACGGCCTGCTCTGGATGCTCGGACGCCGCACGCTGCGTCAGGTGGTGGGGTTCACCGCCCCGCTGCACGTCCCGGTCTGGGGCGGGCTGACCGGACTGGTGCTCAGCGGCGTGCTGCTGGAGCCGCAGCTCTCGTCCGGGCTGACCCGGGTGAAGCTGGGGCTGGTCCTGCTGATCGCGCTCAACGGCGTGTACGCGAGCACGCTGCACCGCCGGCTGGAGGGGTACGAGGGGATCCGCCCGCCGGCCCGGCTGCTGGCCCGGGGCGCCGTCTCGGCGACGGTCTCGCAGGCCGGCTGGTGGGGCGCCGTCCTGATCGGCTTCTACAACACCCAGCACTGACGCCCCGAACCCGACCGCCGGAACCCGACCACCCGAACCCGACCGCCCGGCCCCTGCGCCCGGCCCCTGCGCCCGGCCCCTGCGCCCGGCAACCGCCACTCGACCCCGGGCGGGCCGGGCGTCGGACGTACTGGCCTTGACGTCCGCGTGAAGGTCTACCGTCGTTCCCGAAGGCGTTCGGACGGCGGCGGCCGGAAGGCAGGGTGCGGACATGCGGATCGGTGAGCTGGCGCAGCGGGCGGGGACGACCACCCGCGCGCTGCGGTACTACGAGCAGCTCGGGCTGCTGCCCGCGCGGCGGTCCGGCAACGGCTACCGCGCCTACGGCGAGGACGACCTGCGGTTGCTGGAGCAGATCCGCACCCTGCAGGACTTCGGCTTCGGACTGGAGGAGACCCGTCCGTTCGTGGAGTGCCTGCAGGCGGGCCACCCGGCGGGCGACTCCTGCCCGGCCTCGCTGGAGGTCTACCGGCGCAAGCTGGCCGAGCTGGACGGGTGCATCGCCCGGTTGCAGGAGGTCCGCGCCCAGGTGGCCGAGCAGTTCGAGCGGGCCGAGCAGGCCCGCGACGAGCTGGCCGCAGGGGCCGCCGCCGAACCGCCGCGGTGCGAGTTGGCGATCGAGTGGGAGGGACGGTAGGCGATGCGGATCACAGGGGTGGCGGAGGTCACGGACGCGACGTTCGCGAGCGAGGTGCTGGCCGCGGACGGGCCGGTACTGGTGGACTTCACCGCGGACTGGTGCCCGCCGTGCCGGCAGATGGTGCCGGTGCTGGCGGACATCGCGAGGGAGGAGGCGCACCGGCTGACCGTGGTCAGCCTGGACGTCGACCGCAATCCGGAGACGCAGGCCAGGTACGGCGTGCTGTCGATGCCGACGCTGATGGTATTCCGGGGCGGTGAGCCGGTGCGGTCCGTGGTCGGCGCCCGGGCCAAGGCCCGACTGCTGCGCGAGCTGGACGACGTCCTGTAGCAGGGGCGACGGTGGCCCGGGACGGCGCGCGGCCCGGGCCGCCGGGACGCTACGCGGGCACGGCCGAGGGTGGGAGCTCGGCCTCGGCGGCCGCCTCGGCGCGGTCCTTCGCCTCGCGGCGGACCAGCACCAGGACCCCGACCGGGATCAACGCGGTGAACAGCCACCACTGGATCGCGTACGCCATGTGCGGCCCGATGTCGGAGTGGTTGGGCTCGGGGAGCAGCTCCGGCTGGTCGGCCGGGGCAGGGGTGGTGGCGGTGAGCTCCAGGTAGCCGCCGAGCAGGACCGCGCCGGTCTCCTTGGCCTGCTGCGAGGTGCTGATCAGATTGAACTGTCGGTCGGGGAGGCCGGCCCGGTCGCGGATGCCGCTGCCGGCCGAGGTCTCGTCGGCGCGCAGCCGGCCGGTGAGGGTGACCTCGCCGGCCGGGGCGGCCGGCACCGGCGGGTAGGCGGTGGCGGAGGCGCCGGACGGCACCCAGCCGCGGTTCACCAGGACGGTGCCCTTGCCGTCCGCGAGCCGCAGCGGGGTGACGACGAAGTAGCCGATCTTGTCCCCGCTGGAGTCGGTCCGCTTGCGGACCACGAACTCGTGCTCGGGGTCGTACTGCCCGGTGGCCGTCACGGCCCGCCACGTCAGGCTCTTGGGGACCGTGAAGCCGGGCGCGGTCGACAGCGAGTCGAACGCCACCGGCCGGTCGGTGAGGGCCTGGGCGATCAGGTCGTTGCGGGCCACCCGTGCCTCGTGGCGGTGGTACTGCCAGAATCCCAGCTTGATCGTCGTGGGGATCAGCACCAGGGCGATCAGCAGGGTGATCACCCAGCGCCGGGAGAGCAGAAAACGGTACACATGGGCACCGTACGCCCACCTCACGACTCCCTCACGCACCGGGGTGCGGGGCGACCTCGCGCAGCAACTGGAGGAAGGCGTCCTCGCCGACCACCGGAGTGCCCACCTCGCGGGCCTTGCGGGCCTTCCCGCTCCAGCTGCCGGGCTCGTTGGTGACCAGCAGGCTGGTGAGCCGGCTCACCGAGGTGGCGATGTGCAGGCCGGCCTCCACCGCGCGGTCCTCCAGCAGCTCGCGGTCGGTGGCGGTGTCGCCGGTGAACGCCACCCGCATGCCCTGCACCAGCGGCTTGCCGTCCTCCCAGCGCCCCGGGTTCGGGTACGGGCACGGCGGGCGCTTCCTGGCCTGCCGGTAGGAGGAGCCGGTCCACGAGCTGCGGGAGGCGGAGACGGGCTCGTCCTCGCCGAGGTCGGTGACCGCGACGCAGTTCTGCAGCGGCAGCGGCACGCCGCCGGAGCGGGCCAGGTGCAGGCTCGGGCGGAAGGCCTCGGCGAGCACCCGGGCGTCGTCGAGCGCGTTGTGCGCCTGGCGCTGCTGGACGCCGAAGTGGGCGGCGAGCGAGGCCAGCTTCCCGTTGGGCAGCGGCAGCCGCAGGTCGCGGGAGAGCACCATGGTGCAGATCCGCTGGTCCACGGGGGCGCGCAGGCCGGCCCGGGAGAACTCGCGGGAGATCATGTTCCAGTCGAAGAGCGCGTTGTGGGCGACCAGCACGCGGTCGCGCAGCCGCTCGGCGAACTCGCCGGCGATCTCCGGGAAGGTCGGCGCGCCGGCCAGCACCTCGCGGGTCAGGCCGTGGATCCAGACCGGTCCCGGGTCCCGCTCGGGGTTGACCAGGGTGTACCAGTGGTCGGTGACGTCGCCCTCGGCGTCCAGCTGGTAGACGCCGGCCGAGATGACGCGGTCCGAGCGGCCGAGCCCGGTGGTCTCGACGTCCACCACCGCGAAGCCCTCGACGGGGGCGGCGGCGCGCTGGGCGGGGAGGTGGACGGCCCGTGGCGCGCCGGACGTCTCGGGCTGGATCGCATGCATGGTCCAACAGAATAAGCGCCGAACCGGGACGGACCGGCTCGGAAGGTTGCGCAGGCCGGGCCGGAATAGAGTGGGCAGCGTATTCGTCGTACATCCAGTCGAATTCGCCGGTCGCCCAGCACCCCCGTGCGGCCGTCTCCCCTCGAAGGACGAACCACCATGCGCGCCACCGTGATCCACGGCCCCAACGACATCCGGATCGAGGAGGTGCCGGACCCGGTGGTCCAGCACCCGACGGACGCCGTGGTGCGTGTGGTCAACGCCTGCATCTGCGGCAGCGACCTGTGGGCCTACCGGGGCGTGGCGGCCCGGGTGGCCGGCCAGCGGATCGGGCACGAGTTCCTCGGCGTCGTGGAGGCGGTCGGCTCCGAGGTGACCGGCTTCACACCGGGCGACCTGGTGGTGGCGCCGTTCGTCTGGTCGGACGGCACCTGTGACTTCTGTCGCGAAGGCCTGTACACCTCGTGCCCGCACGGCGGGTTCTGGGGCCAGGTCGGGTCGGACGGCGGCCAGGGCGAGGCGGTCCGCGTCCCGTTCGCCGACGGCACGCTGGTCGCGCTGCCCAAGGAGGCGGCGGGCGAGGAGAAGCTGCTGCCCAGCCTGCTCGCACTCTCCGACGTGATGGCCACCGGGCACCACGCGGCCGTCTCCGCGCGGGTGCGCCCCGGCGCCACGGTCGCGGTGGTCGGCGACGGCGCGGTGGGCCTGTGCGGCGTGCTGGCGGCCCACCGGCTCGGCGCGGGCCGGATCATCGCGCTGGGCCGGCACGCCGCCCGCACCGACCTGGCCCGCCGGTTCGGGGCGACCGACGTCGTCGCCGAGCGCGGCGAGGCCGCGATCGAGGCGGTCAGGGAGCTGACCGGCGGCCACGGCGCCCACGCCGTGCTGGAGGCGGTGGGCACCGAGGAGTCGATGCGCACCGCGATCTCGATCACCCGCGACGGCGGTGCGGTCGGCTACGTGGGCGTGCCGCACGGCGGCAGCGCCGGCGTCGACATCGGTCAGATGTTCGGCCGGAACGTGTCGCTGAACGGCGGCGTCGCGCCGGCCCGGGCCTACATCCCCGAGCTGCTGCCGGACGTGCTGGACGGCGTCATCGAGCCCGGCCTGGTCTTCGACCGCACGGTCGGTCTGGAGGAGGTCCCGGAGGGCTACCGCGCGATGGACGACCGCTCGGCGCTGAAGGTCCGGATCGCTTTCTGACACATCGTCACCAGGGGCGGCACCGTTGGTCGGTGTCGCCCCTTCGGCATGGTTCGTGCGGTGATTTTCGGCCAATTGAATAGTGCGAGGGGGTGAACGGCTGGCTGATCGCGGTCAACCCCTTTCGGCTCGGGCACGACGCTTCTAGCATTGCGCGGCGCCTATCCGGACTGTGACGCCGCTCACGTCGGATCGTTCCACTGGTGCGACCACGACGCCGAAGGAGTGAGGAGACAGAGTGGAATCGCCGCCGATCACCACTGCCCCTACGGAAGTCCAACTCATTGAGGAGAGTGAGGAGTTCCGCACCCTGCGGCGCTCGTTCCGGAGCTTCGCCTTCCCGGTCACCATCGGATTCGTCCTCTGGTACCTGCTCTACGTCCTGCTCTCCAGCTACGCGCCCGGTCTGATGGGCGCCAAGGTGGTCGGGCACATCAACGTCGCGCTGGTGCTGGGCCTGCTGCAGTTCGTCACCACCTTCGCCATCGCGGCCTGGTACGCCCGCTACGCGGACCGGCGGATCGACCCGCGTGCGGCCGCGATCCGCGAGGCGCGCGGCGCGGTCGTCCACGCACCCCGGGAGGCCGCCGAATGACGCAGTCCGCCGACTCCCCGCTCGCCGTCGCCGGCCTGGCCCCCTCCGGCCTCGCCGCCTCCGCCTCGGAGCACCGCGTCCTCACGCTGACACTCTTCGGGCTCTTCGTGGCCGCGACCCTGGCCATCACCATCTGGGCCGGCCGGCAGACCAGGAGCGCCTCCGACTTCTACGCCGGCGGCCGCGGCTTCACCGGCTTCCAGAACGGCCTGGCCATCTCCGGCGACTACATGTCCGCCGCCTCGTTCCTCGGCATCGCCGGGGCCATCGCGCTCTCCGGCTACGACGGCTTCCTCTACTCGATCGGCTTCCTGGTGGCCTGGCTGGTGGCGCTGCTGCTGGTCGCCGAGCCGCTGCGCAACTCGGGCCGCTACACCATGGCGGACGTGCTCGCGTTCCGGATGCGCCAGCGGCCGGTGCGGACCGCGGCCGGCATCTCCACCATCGTGGTGTCGATCTTCTACCTGCTCGCCCAGATGGTCGGCGCCGGGTCGCTGGTGGCACTGCTGCTCGGCGTCAGCGGGGAGAGCGCCAAGCAGGGCACCATCGTGGCGGTCGGCGCGCTGATGGTGGTCTACGTGGTGATCGGCGGGATGAAGGGCACCACCTGGGTGCAGATCGTCAAGGCGGTGCTGCTGATCGCCGGCACCGGGCTGATGACCGTCCTGGTGCTGGCCAAGTACCACTTCAACCCCTCGGAGCTGCTCGGCGCCGCGGCCGACGCCAGCGGCAAGGGGGCCGCGTTCCTGGAGCCGGGGCTGAAGTACGGGGCCAGCGGGACGAGCAAACTCGACTTCCTCAGCCTCGGGATCGCGCTGGTGCTCGGTACGGCCGGCCTGCCGCACATCCTGGTCCGCTTCTACACCGTGCCCACCGCCAAGGCGGCCCGGAAGTCGGTGCTCTGGGCGATCGGCATCATCGGCGGCTTCTACCTGATGACCCTGGCGCTCGGCTTCGGCGCGGCGGCGCTGGTCGGCCCCAAGGCGATCAAGGGCGTCAGTCCGTCCGGCAACACGGCGGCGCCGCAGCTGGCCGAGGTGCTGGGCGGCGGCGCGGGGTCGACCGGGGGCGCGATCCTGCTCGCGGTGATCTCCGCGGTCGCCTTCGCCACCATCCTGGCCGTGGTGGCCGGCCTCACCCTGGCCTCCTCGGCCTCCTTCGCGCACGACCTCTACGCCAACGTCATCCGGCGCGGGCGGGCCACGGAGAAGGAGGAGGTGCTGTCGGCGAAGTGGGCGGCGGTGGCGATCGGCGCGGTCGCGATCGTGCTCAGCCTCTTCGCGGGCAAGCTCAACACCGCTGCACTGGTCGCGCTGGCCTTCGCGGTGGCGGCCTCGGCCAACCTGCCCACCCTGCTCTACTCGCTGTTCTGGAAGCGCTTCACCACCGCCGGTGCGGTCAGCTCGGTCTACGCGGGCCTGGTCACCTCGGTGACGCTGGTGTTCTTCTCCCCGGTGGTCTCCGGCGGGAAGAACGCGCTCTTCCCGCACTCCGACTTCCACTGGTTCCCGCTGGAGAACCCCGGCCTGGTCTCCATCCCGGTCGGCTTCCTGGCCGGCTGGATCGGAACCCTGCTCTCCAAGGATCGGGCCGACGGGGAGAAGTACGCTGAACTGGAGGTCCGCTCACTGACCGGACTGGGCGCCCACTGACGGGCACACGATGACTAAGCTGGCCCGGCCCGCCGTTGCGGCGGCCGGGCCGGCCGCGTCATCGGCCACCACACTCGGGAAGGGACTGCCGTGCTCCTCGACACCTTCGGCCGGCAGGCCGTCGACCTGCGGGTCTCCCTGACCGACCGGTGCAATCTGCGCTGCAGCTACTGCATGCCCGAGGAGGGCCTGCAGTGGCTGGCCAAGCCGGAGCTGCTCACCGACGAGGAGATCGTCCGGCTGGTGGAGATCGCCGTGCGCGACCTCGGTGTCCGGGAGGTCCGGTTCACCGGCGGCGAGCCGCTGCTGCGTCCGGGGCTGGTGGGCATCGTCGCCGCCTGTGCGGACCTCGAACCCCGCCCCGAACTCTCCCTGACCACCAACGCCGTCGGCCTCGCCCGGACGGCCGAGGCGCTGCGGGCCGCCGGGCTGGACCGGGTGAACGTCTCGCTCGACACCCTCGACGCGGAGACCTTCCGGGTCCTCACCCGGCGCCACCGGCACCAGGACGTGCTGGACGGCCTGGCCGCCGCGGAGGCCGCCGGGCTGCTGCCGGTCAAGCTGAACGCCGTGCTGATGCGCGGGATCAACGACCACGAGGCGCCCGACCTGCTCGCCTGGTGCCTGGAGCGCGGCTACGAGCTGCGGTTCATCGAGCAGATGCCGCTGGACGCCCAGCACGGCTGGGACCGCTCGTCGATGATCACCGCGGAGGAGATCCTGGAGCGGCTCTCGGCCCGGTTCGCGCTCACCCCGGAGCCCTCCGCCCGGCGCGGGGCGGCCCCGGCCGAGCGCTGGCTGGTGGACGGCGGCCCCGGCCGGGTCGGAGTGATCGCCTCGGTGACCCGCCCGTTCTGCCGCGCCTGTGACCGGACCCGGCTGACCGCCGACGGCCAGGTCCGCAACTGCCTCTTCGCGACCGGGGAGACGGACCTGCGGACCGCCCTGCGCTCGGGCGCCGGCGACGCCGAGATCGGCGAGCTCTGGCGCGCGGCGATGTGGGGCAAGAAGGCCGGCGCCGGGATCGACGCCCCGGAGTTCCACCAGCCCGACCGGCCGATGTCGGCGATCGGCGGTTAGGGCCTCGCTTTCGGATCCTGTCGCCCGGAAGGATCCGAAGGCGACAGAGAGACCCTAGGGGCGGTGCGGTCGGGAAGCCGCCCGGTCAGGACGCGTCGCGGGCGTCCTCGGGGGTCCAGTCCGAGACCGCGACGACCTCCTTGAGGAAGCCGCGCGCGCCCAGGAACTGGGAGAGGTGCTCGCGGTGCTCGTCGCAGGCCGCCCAGGTCTTGCGGCGGTCCGGGGTGTGCAGCTTGGGGTTGTTCCAGACCAGCACCCAGAGGGCGCCCGCCCGGCAGCCCTTGGCGGAGCAGATCGCGGTCTGCGGGGTGTCCATCGGAGCCGTCCTCGAACGTGTGGCGGGTGGGTCTGCACCGCCAGTCTTTCACGCGGGCGGGTACGCTCCGCGCCCTGCCCGGACGAGGGCATGGCGACGCCGGGCAGCCACGGGGGGAGCCGCCCGGCGTCGGTCCGTCGCTCCGACGGGGGATGCGGAGCGCGTACGCAGTATGTCACGACCGAGCCCCGGTATGGGGAGGTCTTGCATGATTGATCTGAGCTTCTTCTGAGGTTTCTCCTCGACAAATCGCCGCAATCCGCCGCAGAACGGGCGGTCAGCTGGAGCTCTGTGAAGAATCGGTGGCAGTACCGTCCGTCGCGGCGGTCCCGCGCGTCGCGCCCGCCCCACCCGTCCCGCCGGGGCCGAGCATCAGCGGGACCTCCGGGGGCACGTCGAACGTGCTCGGCAGCCCCGGGGCCTTCTCCCGGCCGGCATTGGCTATCAGCACGGCGAAGTACGGCATCAGCACCCCGCCCGCGAGCGCGGCGAAGGCCAGCCACCGCTGGATGTCCCACAGCACCACCGCCGCCAGGACGCAGAGGGTGCGCAGGAGCATCGAGGCCACATAGCGGCGCTGCCGCCCGCGGACGTCCTCGGTGAGGCTGCTGCGCGCCCCCGTGATCCGGTAGACCGGTCCGCTGCCGGAGCTTCTGTCCATGTCCAACCGCCCTCGTCCAAGCACCCGCGCTCGTCGCACGGCCTCCTCACGGTACGCCGCGAGGTGCCCGGCGACGAGACCGGGGCGGACGGACACGCGCTACTGCGGCTGGGAGAGGTACTCCGGCGGGACGGCGTCGGTCAGCCAGACGCCGTTCGCGCTGACCCGGAACTCATGGCCGGCCGCCGCCATCGCGGCCGCGTCCACCGTCAGCACCACCGGGCGGCCGTGCCGGGAGCCGACCCGCACGGCCGTCTCGGTGTCGGCGGAGAGGTGGACGTCCTGCCGGGCCATCGGCAGCAGGCCCTCCCGCAGGATCGGTCCCAGGTTCCGGGTGGCGGTGCCGTGGAACAGCACCGCCGGCGGCTCGGCGGCGGCCAGACCGAGGTCGACCGCCACCGTGTGGCCCTGGCTGGCCCGGATCGAGAGGCCGTCCTCGGAGTAGACGAAGCGGCGCTTGTTGTTGGTCTCGACCACGTGGTCGAGCTCCGCCCGGGTCAGCCCGGTGCCGCGGGCGGCCAGGCCGGCCAGCAGCACGTCCACCCGGACCCAGCCGGCCGCGTCCAGGGTGATCCCGGCCCGGGCCGGATCGTGCCGCAGGATGCGCGACAGCATCTTGCTGGTCCTGACCGTGCGCTTCTCGTCCACTCCCTCGATCCTTCCCCCGGGCCGGGCCCGCCGCGACCGCCTACGAGGCCTGGCTGACCGAACTCATGTTGAAGTCGGGCACCCGCACCGGCGGCATCGCCGTCCGGGTGAACCAGTCGCTCCACTCCCGCGGCAGGCAGCGCTCGGTGCGGCCCACCTCGGTGATCCGGCCGAGCAGCTCGACCGGCGACTCGTTGAACCGGAAGTTGTTGACCGCGCCGACCACCTCGCCGTTCTCCACCAGGTACACGCCGTCCCGGGTGAGGCCGGTGAGCAGCAGCGTCGCCGGGTCCACCTCGCGGATGTACCAGAGGCAGGTGAGCAGCAGGCCGCGCTCGGTGCGGGCGATCATCTCGTCCAGGGTCGGTGCGGCCGCCTGGTCGGCCGTCTCCAGGACGAGGCTGTCGATGGCCGGGCGCACCGGCAGGCCGGTCAGCCCGGCGGAGAACCGGTTGGTGACCAGGCCGGCCAGCTCGCCGTCGCGGATCCAGTCGGTGGCGCTCAGCGCGGCGCCGTTGTCGAACACCGAGGCGTCCCCGCCGGTGGAGTGCACCAGCACGAACGGCGAGGTCTCCAGACCCGGCTCGGCCGGGTCGGAGCGCAGGGTCAGCGGCAGCTTGCTGAGCTTGTCGCCGATCCGGGTGCCGCCGCCGGGCCTGGAGAACACCGTCCGGCCCTCGAAGGCGTCGCGACCGCCCGCGGACCAGCTCAGGTAGACCATCAGGTCGGCCACCGCCGAGGGCGGCAGCAGCGTCTCGTACCGGCCGGCCGGCAGTTCGACCTTGTGGGCGCCCCAGGCGAGCCGCCGGGTGAGCTGGGCGTGCAGGTCGGCGACGTCCACGTCGGTGAAGTCGCGGGTGGCGGCGCCGGCCCAGGCCGAGCCGGAGAGGTCGGCGGTCTTGGCGTTCACCTCGACCATGCCGGTGGGCTGGTCGTGGCGCAGCCGCAGGCCGGTGGAGGTGCCGAGGTAGCTGGAGACCAGCTCGTGCCGGGCGAATCCGTAGAGCAGCTCGCCCTGTGCGGCGGCGCGGGCGAAGGCCTCGCCGAGGGCCGGGGCGAAGTCCGCGAACACCTCGATCGAGGTCTCGGCGGGCGGGGCGGTGAAGTCCGGGGAGGACGGCCGGTCGGCGATCAGCGGCTGGGCGTCCTCGGCCGGTCCGGCGGCCCGGGCGGCCTCCTCGGCGGCCCGGACCAGGCCCTCCACCTCGTCCGGGACGACGGCCTCGCGGGAGACCACCCCGGAGGCGGTGCCCTCGGCGCCGGCCACCGTGGCGATCACGGTGAGCCGGCGGCCCCGGGTGACGCCGTTGGTGGTCAGCGCGTTGCCGGCCCAGCGGAGGTTGGCGGTGGACTCCTCGTCGGCGATCACCACGCAGCCGTCGGCGCGGGAGAGGCCGAGTGCCAGCTCGACGAGTTCGTGGGGCTGCGTCGCGGTCATCAGTGACCCGCCTCCTGCTGGGTGTTGAGCACGTTGACGTTGCGGAACAGCGCCGACGGGCAGCCGTGACTGACCGCCGCGACCTGGCCGGGCTGCGCCTTGCCGCAGTTGAAGGCCCCGCCGAGGACGTAGGTCTGCGGGCCGCCGACGGCCGCCATCGAGCCCCAGAAGTCGGTGGTGGTGGCCTGGTAGGCGAAGTCCTTGACCTGGCCTGCGAGTTCGCCGTTCTTGATGGCGTACGCGCGCTGGCCGGTGAACTGGAAGTTGTACCGCTGCATGTCGATCGACCAGGAGCGGTCGCCGACGATGTAGAGGCCGTTCTCCACGCCCGCGAACAGGCCCTCGGTGGACGGGCCGTCGGCGGCGGGCCGGAGCGAGACGTTGGCCATCCGCTGGACCGGGACGTGTGCGGGGGAGTCGGCGAAGGCGCAGCCGTTGGAGCGGTCGAAGCCCTTGAGCCGGGCCATCGCGCGGTCCAGCTGGTAGCCGACCAGCACGCCGTCCTTGACGAGGTCCCAGGACTGGGTGGCGACGCCCTCGTCGTCGTAGCCGACGGTGGCGAGCCCGTGCTCGGCGGTGCGGTCGCCGGTGACGTGCATCAGCTCGGAGCCGTACTTCAGCGAGCCGAGCTTGTCGAAGGTGGCGAAGGAGGTGCCGGCGTAGGCGGCTTCGTAGCCGAGCGCGCGGTCCAGCTCGGTCGCGTGGCCGATCGACTCGTGGATGGTCAGCCAGAGGTTGGACGGGTCGATCACCAGGTCGTAGCGCCCGGCCTCGACGCTCGGCGCCTTCATCTTCTCCGCCAGCAGGACGGGCAGTTCGGCCAGCTCGGCGTCCCAGTCCCAGATGCCGCCGTTCTGCCCCGGCCCGGCGGGGGACGCCCCGCGGGTGCCTGCGAGGTACTCCCAGCCGCGCCCGGCCGGCGGGGCCAGGGTGCGCATCGAGTCGAAGGCCCCGGTGCGCTCGTCCACCGAGGTGGCCTCCAGCTCCGGGTGCAGCCGGATCCGCTGCTGGGTGGTGACGGTGCCGGCGGTGTCGGCGTAGAACTTGTTCTCCTGCACCGTCAGCAGCGTGGCCTGGACGTGCGAGACGCCCTCGGCGGCCAGCAGCCGGGAGCTCCAGTCGGCGAGCAGCGCGGTCTTCTCCGCGTCCGGCACCTCGAAGGGGTTCACCTCGTACGCGGAGACCCAGGTGACGTCCCGGTGGACCGGCTCGTCCGCCAGCTCGACCCGCTCCGTCGACCCGGCCGCGCGGCTGATCCCGCCGGAGAGGCGGGCCACGGCGACGGCCTGCTCCGCCACCCGGGCCGCCGCGGCCGTGGTGAGGTCCACCCCGGCCGCGAAGCCCCAGGCGCCGTCGAGCAGCACCCGGACGGCGAAGCCGAGCTGAACGCTGTCGGAGGTCCCGGCCGGGCGGGCGTCGCGCAGCCGCCAGGAGGCGCTGCGGACCCGCTCCAGCCGGAAGTCGGCGTGTGCGGCGCCGAGTTCGCGAGCCCGGGTGAGGGCGGCGTCGGCCAGGGCGTGCAGCGGGTAGGCGAGGAACAGCGGGTCGACGGCGCGTCCGTGCGGGACGCCGGCGCTACTGGTCGGGGGCATCGCGGGCAATCGGGCTCCCTGATCCGGGGGGACGGCGGTGCGGGCGGCCCCTGCACAGGGGTGCCCGCACCGCATCATGTCCGGTCCAGGGGGTTCGGGCCAGCGCATTTCCGGGCGACCCGCCGGGCTTTACCGCGACGGTGCGGTGCCGGCCGGCGCGGCGTCAGGCGACGCCCTCCCACCAGCCGTCCAGCTCCGGCGGGTTGTCGGCGTCGACCCGCTCGCCGGGGCGCGGCACGGCGACCGGGACGGCCTGCTGCTTGGCCTCCGCGAGCAGCCGCTCGATCGGCTCGGACCAGGGGTGCGGGGCCAGGTTGAAGGTGCACCAGTGGACCGGGACCAGCAGGCCCGCGCCGAGCTCGCGGTGGGCGCGGACGGCGTCCTCCGGCGTCATGTGGATGTCGGCCCAGGCCGTGTCGTAGGCGCCGATCTGGACCAGTGCGGCATCGAACGGGCCGTGTTCGGCGCCGATCCTGGCGTAGCCCTCGAAGTAGCCGGAGTCCCCGGTGTAGAAGACCCGGCGGGTGGGTCCGGCGATCACCCAGGAGCCCCAGAGGGTGGTGTTGCGGGTCAGGCCGCGGCCCGAGAAGTGGTGGGCGGCGGTCAGGGTGACCGCCAGAGCGCCGAGGGTGCAGGTCTCGTCCCAGTCCAGCTCGATGATCCGGTGCTCCGGGACGCCCCAGCGGCGCAGGTGGGAGCCGATGCCGAGCGGCACGGCGAACGGCGCGGACTGGCTGCGGACCAGCCGCTTGACCGTCGCCATGTCCAGGTGGTCGTAGTGGTCGTGCGAGATCAGCACCGCATCGACCTGCGGGAGCTCCTCCAGCTCCACCGGCACCGGGTGCAGCCGCTTCGGGCCGACGTGCGCGGCGGGGGAGCAGCGGTCGCTCCAGACCGGGTCGAGCAGCACCCGCGTGCCCTCGACCTCGACCAGCGCGGACGCGTGCCCGTACCAGGTGACCTCGACGCCCTCGGCGGCCGGCCGCGGCCCGCCGGCCGGGCGGACGGTCGGCACGGGGCGGGCGGGCACCCGGCCCTCGCGCTGGAACAGCATCCGGCGCACGCCGTCCCGGTCGATGCCGGGCGCGGCCTCGGTCCCGGCGACGGTCGAGGGGGCGTTGTGGAAGACGCCGTCCCGGTACTGCGGCGAGTTGCGCACGCGCTCGTCGTGCTCGCCGTCCGGCCGGCGTCCGAACGCCGCCGGCAGGTCGCGCAGCGACCAGGCGGCCGCCCCCGCTCCGGCCACCAGGGCGGCCAGGGCCAGCAGTCGTCCGCGCCGGTGGGCGGTTCCGGGCCGTGCGTCGTTCATCCGCGGTCTGCCTTCGCTCGTCTGCCGTGCTCGCCGCGGGCCCCGGGCCACGCGCGCGCCGGGGCCGGTCCAGGGGAAGCGGTACGGTCGACCCCGGTGGTGCCGCACCACCGGGGGCAACGGGTGCGTCCGTCCGGGTGTTCCCGCGGCCCGTGGGAGACCGGGCCCGGCGGGCTCGGTCGCGGGGGACCCGGACGCCCCGCCCGCCCCGGGCGTGGCCCGCCGCGGGGCCCCGGACGGTGCCGGACCGGCGCGGTCGCGGATTGTCGGATTGCGACAGTTCCGCCGGTGAGGCGCTGTGGGAGCCCGATGCGTCTCCGTCCGGGACCGACCGATAGCGTCACACTGCGTGCGCATTCCGACGTACGCACACTTACGGAGAGAGGTGGATCGTTGAGCCGCTCGGTTCTCGTCACCGGAGGAAACCGGGGCATCGGCCTCGCGATCGCCCTGGCCTTCGCCGAGGCGGGCGACAAGGTCGCCATCACCAGCCGCTCGGGCGAGGTGCCCGAGGAGCTGGCCAAGCACGACGTGCTGGCGGTGCGCTGCGACATCACCGACAGCGCCCAGGTCGACGCGGCGTTCACCGAGATCGAGGCCAAGCACGGCGGCGTCGAGGTGCTGGTCGCCAACGCCGGCATCACCAACGACACGCTGCTGCTGCGCATGTCGGAGGACGACTTCACCTCCGTCGTGGACACCAACCTCACCGGCGCGTTCCGGGTGGTCAAGCGGGCGTCCAAGCTGATGATGCGCGCGCGCAAGGGCCGGGTCGTGCTGATCTCCTCGGTGGTCGGCCTCTCCGGCTCCCCGGGCCAGGCCAACTACGCCGCCTCCAAGGCCGGCCTGGTCGGCTTCGCGCGCTCGCTGGCGCGCGAGCTCGGCCCGCGCAACATCACCGTCAACGTGGTCGCCCCCGGCTTCGTCGACACCGACATGACCGCAGTGCTCAGCGACGAGCGCCGTGCGGAGATCGTCGCGGGCGTGCCGCTGGGCCGCTACGCGGCGCCCGCCGAGGTCGCCAACACCGTGCGGTTCCTCGGTTCGGACGAGGCCGCGTACATCACCGGAGCCGTCATTCCCGTCGACGGCGGATTGGGCATGGGTCACTGAACATGAGTGGAATCCTTGAGGGCAAGCGGATCCTGATCACCGGGGTGCTGATGGAGTCCTCCATCGCCTTCCACACCGCGAAGCTCGCCCAGGAGCAGGGCGCCGAGGTCATCCTCACCGCCTTCCCGCGCCCGACGCTGACCGAGCGGATCGCCAAGAAGCTGCCGAAGCCGGTCAAGGTGCTGGAGCTGGACGTCTCCAGCGAGGAGCAGCTGGCCGGCATCGCCGACCAGGTCCGCGAGCACCTGCCGAGCCTGGACGGCATCGTCCACTCGATCGGCTTCGCCCCGCAGGACGCCCTGGGCGGCAACTTCCTGGACACCCCGTGGGAGTCCGTGGCCACCGCGATGAACGTCTCGGCGTTCTCGCTGAAGTCGCTCACCATGGCGCTGCTGCCGCTGATGCAGGACGGCGGCTCGGTCGTCGGGCTGACCTTCGACGCGCAGTACGCCTGGCCGCAGTACGACTGGATGGGCCCCGCCAAGGCCGCGCTGGAGTCCACCAACCGCTACCTGGCGCGCTACCTGGGCGCGCGGGACATCCGCTGCAACCTGATCTCGGCCGGCCCGATCGGCTCGATGGCCGCCAAGTCCATCCCGGGCTTCCCCGACCTGGCCGCCACCTGGGACGCGCGCTCCCCGCTGAAGTGGGACCTGAGCGACCCGGAGCCGGCCGGCCGTGGCGTCGTCGCGCTGCTGTCGGACTGGTTCCCGAAGACCACCGGTGAGATCGTCCACGTGGACGGCGGCCTGCACGCCATCGGCGCCTGACCGCCCCGGCCCGCCGCCGCGGTGCCCGGTGCCCCTCGCGGGGTGCCGGGCACCCCGCGTTCCCGGGCCCGCCACCGCCGCCGGCCCGGACTCACTTCTGGCCGTTGCGGCCCAGGGCGACGGCCGCGTTGTGGTAGCCGGTGCCGTGGCCGGTGTCCATGGCGGCGGAGATCCGGTCGACCACCGGGTCGTCCGCGCCGTACCCGTGCACCCGGCCCCACTCCAGCACCATCAGCCGGCTCTGGGTCAGGCCGGCCGTGTGGTTGTCGGAGGCGTCCAGATTGCCCCGGTGCTGCGCCTCCTCCTTGACGCGCTCGGCCCAGGCGCCGGCGCCGTGCTCGGCCAGGGCGCCCGCGAGCTCGCCGCCCTCGGGGAGGAACCCGGTCGCGGTGCCGCCCAGGGCGGAGACCAGGGCGCCGGTCCGGTCCGCCCACGCCATCCGGTCCTCCTTCCCGTCCAGCAGGACCGAGGCGCGCACGGCGTCGTAGGCGCCGAGCGCGGTGCCGACGCGCTGGCCGGGCAGGGTGCGGTCGGCGTCGTCCGCTCCCGGGTCGGACGGCAGCGCCGCGACGGTCCGCGCCGCCTCGGCGCGCTCGGCGCGGTAGAGCGCCGCGTAGGCCTCGGGCTCCTCGGCGACGCCGCGCAGGACCCGCACCAGGTGGTCGCCGGTCCCGCCGAGCCGGCCGGCGCCGCCCTCCTCCCAGGCCCCGGGGTGCGCGGCGGTGCCGACGTGCTCGCTCAGGATCCGGTGGGTGTCCTGCGCGTAGTCGGCGAGCACTCCGGCCAGCGGCCTCCTGAGGTCCTCGTGGATCTCGGCGCCCCGGCCGTCCGCGTCCAGCGCGTCGATCGCGCCCTGGAGGACGCGGGCCTGCGCCGGGGTGTGCGGTCCGCCGTGGCGGGCGGTCCCGCCCGCGACGTCGCCGGTGGCGGCCGCCTCCAGGGCGGCGGCGAGGCCGGTCCGGTGGGTGTGCGGATCGACGATCGGCGGTCCGTACAGCGTGGTGGCGGACAGCGACGGCCAGCTGCGGCCGCGCAGCAGGTACGCCAGGCGGTCCCCGGCGCCGGGGGACTGCGGGTCCAGGAACCGGACCGCGGCCTCCGGGTTGCGGCCCATCAGTCCGAGCACGCCGTCGAGGGGGTCGTGCACGAGGTCCGGGCGCGGACCGTTGAACTGGTGCGCGGGGTGGCTGCGGCCGCTGCGCTCGGCGTCGAGGAGGTCGGTGCCGAGGTCGTTCAGGAAGTCC
>NZ_JAKNTA010000007.1:210559-228799 GCF_022288725.1 Kitasatospora sp. A2-31
GCGGGGCCGGGGCCGGGGCCGCCCCCGACCGGGCCGGGGGCGGTGGCGGGCGGTCGCGTTCGGGATGGGAGAATCCGGTCATGCCCGTACTCGAACCGAACCCCACCGACGGCCACAAGAAGCTGGGCCGGCTCGCCGCGACGATCGGCGGCATCGTGCTGGCGCTCGTCATCGTCGCCATCGTGGCGAAGAACCTGGGCTGACCGGAGCACAGCCGCGGTACCCGCGGTGACCGGCCGCACCCGCGGTGACCGGCGGCCGTCCACCGGGCCAAGTCCCGGCGAACGGCGCATGATGGCACCCTCCACCCCTGCGAGTGGCGGCAACCGGGAGCATCGCGCCGCGGAGCGGCTTTTCTGCCAAGCTTGCTGGGTATGAGCGCCGACACGCCCCGCAGGATCATCGTTCTCCGCCATGCCAAGGCCGACTGGCCCAACGGCGTCGACGACCACGAGCGGCCGCTGGCCGACCGGGGCCGCCACCAGGCCCCGGAAGCCGGCCGCTGGCTGGCCGATTCCGGCATCAACCCCGACTACGTGCTCTGCTCCGACGCCCTGCGCACGCGCGAGACCTGGAAGCTCGCCGCGCACGAGCTGCCCAAGCGCTCCCGCAAGACGGTGTACGACAAGCGGATCTACGAGGCCAGCCCCGGCGAGATCATCACCGTCCTCCAGGAGACCTCGGACGACTACGCCGACCTGGTGCTGGTCGGCCACAACCCCGGGGTGCTCGGGCTGACCCAGGTGCTGGCCGGCGACGAGGGCGACCGGGACGCGCTGGAACGGCTGCGGCTGGGCGGCTTCCCGACCGCGGCCATCGCAGTGCTCAGCTTCAGCGGCTCGTGGAAGGGCGTCGAGCCGGGCGTGGCCGCGCTGGTCTCGTACTACACGCCGCAGGACTGAACGCGGCGGGCCCGCGCCGGCGACGGGTCGACCGGAACGGGGGAGGGGCGCGCGGATCATCCGCGCGCCCCTCCCGCCCGTTCGGCTGCGGCTACTCGGTCGGCGTGCCGTCGAGCGCGTCGGCCGCCTCGACCTCCTCGCGGGTGATGCCCAGCAGGTAGAGCACGGTGTCCAGGAACGGCACGTTCACCGCGGTGTCGGCGGCCTCCCGGACGACCGGCTTGGCGTTGAACGCCACACCCAGCCCGGCCGCGTTCAGCATGTCCAGGTCGTTGGCGCCGTCGCCGATCGCCACGGTCTGCTCCAGCGGAACCTTGGCCTGCTCGGCGAACCGGGCCAGCCAGCGCGCCTTGCCCGCCCGGTCCACGATCTCGCCCACCACCCGGCCGGTGAACCTGCCGTCCACCACCTCCAGGGTGTTGGCCGCCGCGAAGTCCAGGCCCAGCTGCTCCACCAGGTGGTCGGTGACCTGGGTGAACCCGCCGGAGACCACCGCGACCTGGAAGCCCAGCCGCTGCAGGGTCCGGATCAGGGTGCGCGCGCCCGGGGTGAACCGGACCTCGGCGCGCACCTTCTCGGTCACCGAGGCGTCCAGGCCGGCCAGCAGCGCGACCCGGGCGCGCAGCGACTCGGCGAAGTCCAGCTCGCCGCGCATCGCAGCGGCCGTCACCTCGGCGACCTCCTGCTCGCAGCCCGCGTGGGCGGCGAAGAGCTCGATCACCTCGTCCTGGATCAGCGTCGAGTCGACGTCCATCACCACCAGCCGCTTGGCCCGGCGCTCCAGCCCGGCCGCCACCACGGCGATGTCCACGCGCTGGGTGGCCGCCTCCTGGGCCAGCTCGGCGCGCAGCTGCTCGGTGGCCACGCCGGAGACGGCCAGCTCGACCGCCGTCACCGGGTACTTGGCCAGCCGGAAGACGCGGTCGATGTTGCCGCCGGCCCCGGTGATCCGCGAGGTCAGCGCCGAGACCGCCGAGGCGGTCAGCGGGTGGCCCAGCACGGTGACGTGCGAGCGGCCCTCGCGGCGCGGCCGGTTGTCGCCGGTGCCGGAGATGATCTCGGCCTGGAGCTTCTGCTCCTCGGCCCAGCGGTGCACCGTCGAGCGCAGCTCGCCCTCGGCACCGGGGGCGCCGGCGGCCGGCGGGGTGACCAGGGCGCACAGCGTTATCCGGCCACGGGTGACGACCTGCTCGATGTCGATCACGTCGACGTCGAACCCGGCCAGCGTGGCGAAGAGCCCGGCGGTGATGCCGGGGCGGTCCTTGCCGAACACCTTGACGAGCAGGGTGCGCTCGTCCTCGGTCCGGGGCTGCGGGGCGGGGAACGGCTCGACGGCCAAGGGCGATGCGTTCATGATGCCTCCCACGCTACCGGGCGTCCGGCGGGGCCACGGCACCCGTCCGCGTCGTGGACCGGTCGGGCCGGAGGTGGTGGAGGGCGTGCGCATGATCGTGGTGACCGCGTGGTTGCGCAGAGGTGACATCGGGGAGCGGTGGCGGGGGCGTCCGCGAATCGTTGCCGCCTGGTCACAGTCACCGGGGGTGACTTTCACCAACGGGCGGCGGGCTGGAATGATTCCCCCGTCAGATTGCAGGACACCGCCCCGGTCGGGGGCCGAAATCGGGGGACCGAGAGAGCGGGGCAGGCGCGCAGTGCCGCAACTCGTCATTGAGATCAACGGACAGCAGCGGACTCTGGAGCCGGGGCGGTCCTACACCATCGGGCGCAACCCGCAGTCGGACTTCCCGTTCGACGACGCGCGGGTTTCCTGGCACCACGCCACCATCTCCTTCAACGGGGCCGGTTGGCAGCTGGACGACCACGGGAGCACCAACGGCACCTACACCGGCGGTGCCCGCACGCAGCAGGCCCAGCTCTTCCCCGGCGCGGTGGTCAACCTCGGCAACGCCGAGAACGGACCGCGCCTGGGCTTCTCGGCGCCGGCCCAGGCCGCCGCGCCGGCCCCCGCCTGGCACGAGGCCGCGACCAGCCGCAGCCACGTGCCGGGACCGCAGCAGCAGGCGCCCGTGCAGCAGCCGTGGGCCCAGCAGCCGCCCGCGCAGCAGCAGCCGTTCCCCCCGCAGGCCCAGCAGCAGTGGGGCGGCCAGCAGCCGCCGCAGCAGCAGCCCTTCCCGCAGCAGGGCTTCCCCCCACAGGCCCCGCAGCACGGCGCCTTCCCGCAGCAGCACAGCCCGCAGCAGCCGGCCCCGCGGCACGACGGCGGCCCGCAGCCCACGATGATCCGCAACCTGACCGCCGGGATGAACACCGTCCGGATCGGTCGCGCGCTCGACAACGACATCGTGGTCTCCGACCTCCAGGTGTCCCGCCACCACGCCGAGCTGCGCCAGCTGCCCGACGGCCGCTACGAGATCGTGGACCTCGGCAGCCACAACGGCATCTTCCTCAACGGCCAGCGCGTCCAGCGCCAGCTGATGGGCCCGCAGGACCGCCTGACCGTCGGTCACTCCAGCTTCGTCCTGGTCGGCGACCAGCTGCAGGAGTTCGTCGACACCGGCGCCGTCTCCTTCTCGGCCCGCCACCTGACCGTCGAGGTCGACTTCAAGAGCGGCAAGAAGGTCCTGCTCAACGACGTCAGCTTCGGCGTCCCGGAGAAGTCCCTGGTCGCGGTCATCGGCCCGTCCGGCTCCGGCAAGTCGACCCTGCTGCGCGCCCTCACCGGCTACCGCCCGGCCGACCGCGGCGACGTCCTCTACGACGGCCGCAACCTGTACAAGCAGTTCGCCGAGCTGCGCTCGCGCATCGGCCTGGTGCCGCAGTCGGAGATCCTGCACAAGGAGCTGACCGTCCGCACCGGCCTCAAGTACGCGGCCCGGCTGCGCTTCCCCGGGGACACCGAGGCCCGCGAGCGCGAGGCCCGGATCGACGAGGTGCTGTACGAGCTGCGCCTGGACAAGCGCGCCGACAACAAGATCACCGCACTCTCCGGCGGCCAGCAGAAGCGCGTCTCCGTCGCCCTGGAGCTGCTCACCAAGCCGTCGCTGATCTTCCTGGACGAGCCCACCTCGGGCCTGGACCCGGGCATGGACCGCGAGGTCATGCAGATGCTGCGCGGCCTCGCCGACGACGGCCGCACCATCCTGGTCGTCACCCACTCGGTGGCCGAACTCGCGCTCTGCGACCGGCTGCTGGTGATGGCGCCGGGCGGCTCGGTGGCCTACTTCGGGCCGCCGGACGAGGCGCTGCACTTCTTCGGGTACGAGACCTGGGCCGACGTCTTCCAGGCCTTCGAGAACTACCCGGACCACGACTGGGCCGGCCGCTACCGCGGTTCGGTGCACTACCAGCAGTACTCCGCCCCCACCGTGGAGGCGGGCGAGGTGCAGCACGTGCAGGTGGCCCAGGAGGCCGTCCGGCCGCCGAAGCCGCAGAGCTGGGGCTCCCAGCTGTGGACGCTGATGCGGCGCTACATGTCCGTGCTCGCCTCGGACCGCGGCTTCCTCGCGCTGTCGGTGCTGCTGCCCGCGGTCATCGGCGCGGTCAGCGTGCTGATCCCCAACGCGGCGGGCCTGGCACCGAACCCGAAGAACCAGCTCGGGATCAACAGCGGGGCCGCGACGATCATGCTGATCCTGGCGATCGGCGCCTGCTTCTCCGGCGCCGCCAACTCGGTCCGCGAGTTGATCAAGGAACGCGCCATCTACGAGCGAGAACGAGCCACCGGGCTCTCCCGCTCGGCGTACATGATGTCCAAGATCATCGTGCTGGGTGTCTTCAGCGTGATCCAGGGCGCGATCATCTCCGCCGTCGGCTTCCTGCCGCGCAAGCTCCCCGCGCACGGCCTGATCGTCAAGGACCTGCCGATCATCGAGATGACCGTCGGCATGATCCTGCTGAGCTTCGCCGCCATGATGTTCGGCCTGATGATCTCCGCGCTGGTCAAGACCGCCGAGAAGACCATGCCGCTGCTGGTCATGTTCGCCATCGTCCAGGTCGTCTTCACCGGCTGCCTCTTCCAGATCTTCAGCAAGCCCGGTCTGGAGCAGGTCGCCTGGCTGATGCCGGCCCGCTGGGGCACCGGCATGGTCGCCACCACGCTCGATCTCTCGCACCTGCTCGGTCCGTGGAACAAGGACTTCAACCACCCCGACTACGACCCGCTGTGGGACCACAGCGTCGCCCAGCTGCTGATCGACGCCGGCGCCCTGGTGGTGATCTCGGTCGTCCTCGGCATCATCATCACGCGCCTGCAGCGCCGCCACGAGCCCGAGGTCATGCAGAAGGGCTGAGCCCTTCACCGCTCGGCCCTTCACCGCTCGCACACCGGGGGCGGCCCTTCCCGGCGCCGGGAAGGGCCGCCCCCGGCGTTTCCCTCCCCGGCGGGCCCCACGGCCTAGGTCTGCGGTCCTGCGACCCGCACACCCCCCGACCGAAGCGGGCGCCGGGCGGGCGGCGGTAGTTTGGCGGTATGTCCACCCCGCCCACCGCCCACCTCCTGGTCGGCCCGCCCTCCGGCGGTCCGATGCCCGCCTGCGACCCCTGCCTGGCCGGCATCGAGGCGGTCAGCCGGGCCCTGCTCGCGATGAGCCGCCACCTGGAGGTGCGCGAGGTCCTGCGCCGGATCACCGCCTCCGCCCGCGGCCTGCTCGGCGCGGAGTACGCGGCCCTCGGCGTGCCCGACGACCACGGCGGCTTCGCCCAGTTCGTCGTCGACGGCATCACCGACGAGCAGTGGAAGGCCATCGGCCCGCTGCCCCGTCAGCACGGCGTCCTCGCCACGATGCTCCACGAGACCGGCCCCACCCGGCTCACCGACGTCCGCCGCGCCCCCTCCTTCGGGGGCTGGCCCGCCGCCCACCCGGAGATGGACGCCTTCCTCGGGATGCCGATCCTGGACTCCGACGCCGCCGAGGACGAACCGCAGGTCATGGGCGTCATCTTCCTCGCCAACAAGCGCGGCGGCGGACTCTTCACCGACCACGACGAGGAGCTCCTGCGGATACTCGCCGCCCACGCCGCCCTCGCCCTCTCCAACGCCCGCCTCTACGAGCGCAGCCGCGAACTCACCCTGGCCGGCGAACGCGCCCGGATCGCCCACGACCTGCACGACGCCGTCTCGCAGAAGCTCTTCTCGCTGCGCCTCACCGCCCAGGCCGCCGCCAAGCTGGTCGACCGCGACCCGGTCCGCGCCCGCGCCGAACTCGCCGAGGTCGCCCGGCTCGCCGCCGAGGCCGCCGACGAGCTGCGCGCCGTCGTCGTCGAACTGCGCCCCGCCGCCCTGGAGGAGGACGGCCTCAGCGCCACCCTCGCCTCCCAGGTGCAGGTCCTCGACCGCGCCCACACCGCCGACGTCGCCTTCACCGCCGACGGCGTCCGCGCCCTGCCCCCGGCCCAGGAGGCGGCGCTGCTGCGGGTCGCCCAGGAGGCCCTGCACAACGCGCTGCGCCACGCCGACGCCCGGCGCGTCACCGTCACCCTGGCCGGCACGCCCGCGCGCGGCGCCGTCCTGCGGGTGCGCGACGACGGCCGCGGCTTCGACCCCGAGTCGGTCCGCCGGGCCGGCCGCCACCTCGGCCTGGCCTCGATGCGCGACCGCGCCGCCGCCGTCGGCGGCACGCTCACCCTGGACTCGGCCCCCGGCAGGGGGACGCTCGTCGAGATGGAGGTCCCCGGTGCCTGACACCACGCCGTCGATCCGCGTCCTGCTGGTCGACGACCACCAGGTGGTCCGCCGGGGCCTGCGCACCTTCCTGGAGGTGCAGGACGACATCGAGGTGGTCGGCGAGGCCGCCGACGGCGCCGAGGGCGTCGAGCGGGCCCGCGAGCTCGACCCGGACGTCGTCCTCATGGACCTCAAGATGCCCGGCGTCGACGGCATCGAGGCGCTGCGCACGCTCAAGGGCGAGGGCAGCCGGGCCCGGATCCTGATCGTCACCAGCTTCACCGAGCACCGCACGATGGTCCCCGCCCTGCGGGCCGGTGCTGCCGGCTACGTGTACAAGGACGTCGACCCGGAGGCGCTGGCCGGTGCCATCCGCTCGGTCCACGCCGGCCACGTGCTGCTCCAGCCCGAGCTGGCCGAGGCCCTGCTCGCCGACGACGGCCCCCGCCCGCCGCAGGGGCGCGGCGGCAGCCTGACCGAGCGCGAGCGCGAGGTCCTCGGCCACCTCGCCGACGGCCGCTCCAACCGGGAGATCGCCCGGAGCCTGCACCTGTCGGAGAAGACGGTGAAGACGCACGTCTCCAACATCCTGATGAAGCTGGACCTCGCGGACCGGACGCAGGCGGCACTGTGGGCCGTGCGCAACGGCGCCGTGCGGCAGGACTAGGCCCCGGGCACGTCCGGCACGTCCGGCACGACCGGCACGACCGTCCGGACAGGGTCCGGCGGCAGCCGCACGGCGCCGGCGGGTGGACGCGGGTCAGCGGTCCTCGCGCTCGTCGACGAGGGCGTTGTAGGCGGCCACCTGGGCCCGCCGGGCGGTGCGCCACAGCGGCGCCAGGACGGACTGCCGCGCCGCCATCTCGGACGCGCTGACGGCGGCGCCGTGGCCGCCCGAGGCGATCGACAGCAGCGCCGACACCTGCCGGGCCGACTCGAGCACGCGCACGGCCCGCGGCGGGTAGCCGGGCGCCAGCAGCTCGGCGTGGCCGCGCCGCCGGTACGCGTCCAGCGCACGCAGCGCCTCCGGCCCGGCACCGGCCACGTCGAGCCGGGTGAGCAGGACGGTCGCCTCGCGCAGCCCGTCCGCCAGCTCGCGCTCGGCCTCCTGCAACGACGGCACGTCGGCCGGCGGCGCGTCGGTCACCTCGGAGCACCGCCACAGCACCGTCGCCGAGCGGTCCCCGGCCGGGCCGAAGACCTCGATCTCCGGCACCAGCCCGAGCGGCACCCCGACCGCCAGCACCGCCTCGCCGGCGCCCATCGCCCGCTCGTTGAACGGCGCCGGGCCGGTCAGCCCCAGCGGGTGCCCGGCGGTCGGCAGGGCCAGCCGCAGGCCCTTCACGCCCAGCACCCGCAGCCGCCCCAGCGCCCAGGTCAGCCCGTGCTGCTCGCCGGGCGCGTCCCCGGGCAGCCCGGTCACCCGGTGGCTGTCGTCGGACCTGAGGACGGCCGCGGCGGCGTCGTCGGGCGCCGCCAGCCCGGCCAGCACGGCGTTGCCCCAGGCGGTGAGCCGCCCCGAACGGGGCTCTTCGTACGGATTGTCGGCAGGAGTCGCGAGCATCCGGCCAGCCTACGGAATCGGCGGTCATCCGCGTGGCGTAGGTTTGCCCATGCGTGTGCGGCGCACCCACTCCGTGCCACCCGGCCGCCGGGGTAGGCTGCCCGCCCGCACCGACGGCCGTGATTTCTGTTTTGGGGAAGGCGTAGGCATGAGCGACGTGCTGGAGCTGGTGGACGTATCCGTGGTCCGGGAGGAGCGCGCGCTGGTCGACCAGGTCTCGTGGTCCATCTCCGAGGGCGAGCGCTGGGTGATCCTCGGCCCCAACGGCGCCGGCAAGACCACCCTGCTGCAGATCGCCTCCTCGTACCTGTTCCCGACCGCCGGCAAGGTGACCATCCTGGGCGAGAAGCTCGGCGAGATCGACGTCTTCGAGCTGCGCTCCCGGATCGGCCTGGCCGGCGCGGCCATGTTCGACAAGCTGCCGGCCGAGCAGACCGTCCTGCAGACGGTGCTCACCGCCGCGTACGGCATGACGGTCAGCTGGCAGGAGAAGTACGAGCAGTCCGACGAGTCCCGGGCCCTGGCCCTGCTGGACCGGCTCGGCATGGCCGGCATGACCGCCCGCAAGTTCGGCACCCTCTCCGAGGGCGAGCGCAAGCGCACCCTGATCGCCCGCGCCCTGATGACCGATCCCGAGCTGCTGCTGCTGGACGAGCCCGCCGCCGGCCTCGACCTCGGCGGCCGCGAGGACCTGGTGCGCCGCCTCGGCGCGCTGGCCCAGGACGAGTTCGCGCCGGCCATGGCGATGGTCACCCACCACGTCGAGGAGATCGCCCCCGGCTTCACCCACGTCCTGATGATCCGTCAGGGCAAGGTGCTCACCGCCGGCCCGATCGACACCGAGCTGACCGCGCGCAACCTGTCGAAGTGCTTCGGCCTGCCGCTGACCCTGGAGCGCCACGGCGACCGCTGGTCGGCCCAGGGCCTGCCGCTCGGCTGAGCCACCGCCGGTCGCCGCCGCGGCCGCTGACCGGCCGTCGGCGAGCCCGGCCCGCACTCCCGCCGGACCTCGTGGCACCCCCGCGGGCCCCCCTCCCCGGCCCGCGTCGGGGCGCCGAACGCCGCCGATCCGGAAACCGGTCGCACGCGCGACCGGTTTCCGCCCCTCCACCTGCGGGAACTGTCCGCCTCGAAGGCCCGCCCTCCCTAGGATGGACACGTGGACAGCTGGATCTGGTGGCTCCTGGCCGCCGTCGGCCTCGGCATACCGCTGGTGCTCACCGCGATGCCGGAGTTCGCCATGTTCGCGGTCGGCGCGCTCGCCGCCGCCGGCCTGGCCGGCCTGGGGGCCGACGTGGTGTGGCAGGTGCTGGCCTTCGTCGCGGTCTCGACCGGGCTGCTGGTGGTGGTGAGGCCGATCGCCTACCGGCAGTTGCAGAAGGGCCCGCAGGTCAAGATGGGCATCGAGGCGCTCCAGGGCGCCACCGCGGTCGTCGCGGAAACCGTCGACGGGGAGGGCGGACGGATCAAGCTCAACGGCGAGATCTGGTCGGCCCGCGCGCTCCACCCCGGCAGTGTGTACGAGCCGGGGCAGCAGGTCGACGTCGTCGAAATCCAGGGCGCGACCGCCCTGGTCGTCTAGGGGAGAGTCCGTGGAACCCGTCCTTATCGTCCTGGTCGTCCTGGTCGTGGTGGCATTCATCGCGCTGATCAAGACGATTCAGGTCATCCCTCAGGCCAGCGCCGCGATCGTGGAGCGCTTCGGCCGCTACACCCGGACGCTCAACGCGGGGCTGAACATCGTCGTCCCGTTCATCGACCGCGTGCGCAACCGGATCGACCTGCGCGAGCAGGTCGTGCCGTTCCCGCCGCAGCCGGTGATCACCCAGGACAACCTGGTCGTCAACATCGACACGGTCATCTACTACCAGGTCACCGACCCGCGCGCCGCCACCTACGAGGTCGCCAGCTACATCCAGGCGATCGAGCAGCTGACCGTCACCACGCTGCGCAACATCATCGGCTCGATGGACCTGGAGTCCACCCTGACCTCCCGCGAGGTCATCAACGCCGGCCTGCGCGGCGTGCTGGACGAGGCCACCGGCAAGTGGGGCATCCGCGTCAACCGCGTCGAGCTCAAGGCGATTGAGCCGCCGACCTCCATCCAGGACTCGATGGAGAAGCAGATGCGCGCCGACCGCGACAAGCGCGCCGCGATCCTCACCGCCGAGGGCCAGCGGCAGGCGCAGATCCTCAAGGCCGAGGGTGAGAAGCAGGCCGAGGTGCTCAAGGCCGAGGGTGAGGCTCAGGCCGCGGTGCTCCGCGCCGACGGTGAGGCCGCCGCCATCCGGACCGTCTTCGAGGCCATCCACGACGGCGACGCCGACCAGAAGCTGCTCGCCTACCAGTACCTGCAGACCCTGCCCGAGCTGGCCAAGGGCGACTCGAACAAGCTCTGGATCATCCCGAGCGAGGTCGGCGACGCGCTCAAGGGCCTCGGCGGCGCCTTCACCGGTCTGACCGGCAACGGTGGCGTGAACGGCGGCGCCGTGGCGGCCCCCAGCGCCGCCGCACCGGCCGCGACCCAGGTCCCACTGGACCCGGCGGCCGGTCCGCGCCCGCTGGACACCGACACCAAGGGCGCCGCCCGCCCCCGGGTCGACCCGGCCCGCGAGTACCGCAAGATCGACCCGGAGTGACCGGTCCGACGGGCCGGTCGACGGCCTGACCGGCCGACCGCCCGTGCGGCGCGGGCCCGCTCCCATCCGGGGGCGGGCCCTTCGCCGTTCCCGCGGACCCCCGTGTCCCGGCCGGGCGTCCGGGCCCGTTCGCGGGCCGGGTGTGCGGGCCGGGTGCGCGGGCCCGGGTACATGGGCTCGGTACATGGGTTGGGTAGGCGGCGGGCGTGTGGTGTGCGTCCCGAATGATGGGCGGGTCTGGTAGGCCGCGCCCGCGGTCCGGCATGATCGCCTCGGACAGGACCGAGACGAGAGGTGGCCCATGACGCTCTGGGAGGCGATCGCCGTCCTCGCGGCGGGCGTCGGAGCCGGGATGATCAACGTGATCGTCGGCTCCGGAACCCTGATCACGTTCCCCGTCCTGCTCGCCGTCGGCATCCCGCCGGTGACCGCCAACGTCTCCAACTCCTTCGGCCTGGTACCCGGTTCGCTCAGCGGCGTGATCGGCTACCGGCGCGAGCTGGCCGACCAGGGCCGCCGGCTGCTGCGCCTCGGCACCGCCTCGCTGCTCGGCGGGCTGGTCGGCGCGGTGCTGCTGATCGAGCTGCCGAGCGCCGCCTTCGACGCGATCGTGCCGGTGCTGATCCTGCTGGCCCTCGTCCTGGTCGTGATCCAGCCGAGGGTGGCCAAAGCGGTCGCCGCGCGCCGCCGTCCCGGCGGCGACCCGGACGGCGGTGCCGCACTGCTCGCCGGCGTCTTCCTCACCGGCATCTACGGCGGCTACTTCGGCGCCGCCCAGGGCGTCCTGCTGCTGGCCCTGATGGGCATGCTGCTCCAGGAGGAACTGCAGCGGATCAATGCCGTGAAGAACGCGCTGGCGATGATCGTCAATGCCGTCGCCGCCCTCTTCTTCCTGTTCACCTCGACGGTCGACTGGGCCGCCGCCGGCCTGATCGCGGCGGGCTCGCTGGTGGGCGGCTTGGTCGGGGCCAAGGTGGGCCGCCGACTGTCGGCGCCGGTGCTGCGGGGCGTCATCGTGGTGGTCGGCCTGACCGCCGTCACCAAGCTGCTGATTGGCTGATCGACCGTCACACCTCGACCGGTGCACCGCTGCACCGTCGTACCGACCGACCCCGGAGGACGTCATGGCACTGGAGATGCGTGAGATCTGCGAGCGCTGCGAGGTGTCGCTGACCGCGGACGGCCCCGCCTCCATATGCTCCTACGAGTGCACCTTCTGTCCGGACTGCACCGGCGCCATGGCCGGCCGCTGCCCCAACTGCGGCGGTGAACTGGTGCCGCGTCCGCGCCGGAGGGCCTGACGCCCCGCGCCCCGTCGCGGGCGGTGCCACCCAAACACTCCGACCCCAGGAGCGGTCCGATGAGCAGCAGAGCACGCCTGACCGAGGACGAGATCGCGGCCGCGATGGCCGGCCTGCCGGAGTGGACCCGGGACGGCGACACCATCACCCGCACCGCCGACGCCCGGGACTTCCCGGCGGCGATCAGGGTGGTCGTCGCGGTCGCCGACGAGGCCGAGAGCCTGGACCACCACCCCGACATCGACATCCGCTGGCGCACCCTCCGGTTCGCCCTCTCCACACACAGCGCCGGCGGCCTGACCGCCCTCGACTTCACCCTCGCCGCACGCATCGACGAGGCCCTGCGCGCCGAGTCCGCCTGACCGCGGAGGTCGGGCCCCCGTTCCGGCGCGCCCTCGCTCCCGTCCCGCCCCGTGTGGGGGCCCGGTCCCTTCTCCCGGGGCGGAACGGGACGCTCCGGGTGGCGTGAGATGCTGGCCCCTCCACGGCGGGCGGCGGGAGGGACGGAACGGATGGCTCAGGATCCCCTCGGCGGCGCCCAGCAGCAGCCCTGGTACCCGCAGCAGACGGACCGCCGGCAGGACCGGCCCGCGACCGACCCGGGGCAGGAGCCCTGGCAGGGGAGCGGCCCGTACGAGGCCGCCACCGGGTACGAGGCCGGCGACGGGTACGGGAGCGGCGCCGGGTACGGGAGCAGCGCCGGGTACGGCGACGCGCAGGACGCCTACGGGCGCGGACCCGCGTACGGGAACGGATCCGGGTACGGGAACGGATCCGGGTACGGGAACGGATCCGGGTACGGACAAGGCCCGTACGGCCAGGAGTCGTACCAGCAGGGCGGTCACGGCGAGCAGGGCTTCGGAACGGCCGGCCACGGCACGGCCGACTACGCGGCGCCGGACGGGCAGACCGGGTACGGGCAGACGGTCTACGGACAGGGCGTCTACGGGGCAGGCCAGCAGCCGTACTACCAGTACACCGACTACGAGCAGCAACAGCAGCAGTACGCCGCCTACGCCGTCCCGCAGCAGCCGGCCGGGACCGACCTCTACGCCCCCGCGGGCGCCGAGTACTCCGCCGACGGCTACCTGCTTCCCGACCCCGAGCAGGAGTCCGAGCCCGCAACGGGCGTCGGTCAGCACGGCGACCGGGACTCCGACCGGGACTCCGACCGGGACGACGAAGGCCTGGACCAGGACCCAGCCACCGGGCGTGGGAGCGGCGCCGGCGGCTCGACCGGGCCCGCCGCCGGGCCGGCCGGCACCGGCGACGCCCGGACCGGCCTCGCAGCCAGGGCCCGGGCCGCCGCCGACTCGGTGGTCTCCGCCGAGCACGCGCCGAGCCGGCGGTCCCTGGCGATCCGGGCGGGTGCGGGCGTCGCCGCGCTCGGCGTCCTGCTCGCCGCAGCCCTTCTGGTGGCCACCGAGGACGGCGGCACCGGCTCCGCCGACGGCACCGGCAGCGAGCCGGGCTTCGCCGTCGCCCACGCCAAGGCCTGGTCCGCCCAGCCGGCCGGTGCTCTCCAACCCGGCACCGACGACACCCTGGTCGGCAGCTGGCTGCTGTCCGACGCGGTGGTGCGCGCCGATGCCACCGGCGTCCACGCCTACGACCGGGCGGACGGAAAGCCCACCTGGTCGGTCGAGCCCCCGGCCGCCGGCGCCGTTCCCTGCGGGCTGTCCCCGAGCGTCAACGCGGCCGGCGTCGGCGCGGCACTGTTCCGGCCCCAGGCCGACCCCAAGAGCCCCTGCACGTCGGTGGTCGCCGTCGACACCAAGACCGGCAAGACCGCCTGGACCAAGTCCGTCACCGACGCCAAGGGCGCGTACAGCGCCCACGTCGGCGTCACCGAGGACAAGGTGATCGCCGTGGGCGACGACCGCGCCGTGGCCTGGGAGTCCGCCGACGGGAACGACGTCTGGCAGTACACCGGACAGGGCAAGTTCTGCAGCCTCTCCGGCGGCGCCGCGGGCAAGACCGTGGTGATCGCCAGCAGCTGCGCCGACTCGACCCCCGCCGACCAGGCCGTCGCGCTCAACACCGCCGACGGCAAGGTGAGTTGGTGGCGCGGGCTGAACAACCAGCCGAAGACCGTCACGGTGCTCTCCGCCGAGCCGGCGGTCGTCCTCACCACCGGCGAGAAGCCCACCGACGACAAGGTCTTCGCCTGGGGCGCCTCCGGCGATCCGGCCGCCGAGATCCCGGTCGCCGCGGGGGAGGGCCGGCTGGACGTCGGCCACGGTACGTTCTCGGCCACGCCCGGGGTGTTCTTCCAGGATCGGACGATGGTGACCATGCTGGTCCCGGTGAGCGCCGGCGGCCCGGTCTCGGTGGTCGGCTACGACCTTGACACCGGGCAGCAGCGGTGGAAGACCGCCGCGAGCGAGAAGGGCGAGGTCCGGGCGGTCGGCGTCGACGGCAGCGCGCTGCTCCTCGCCGTCGACGAGCGCCGCGACCAGCCCGCCCACCTCAGCCGCTTCGCCCTGGCCGGCGGCCAGGAGAGCGTCGGCGGCAACTTCCCGCAGGGCACCGGCTCGCTGCTGGTCTCCGGCCGGGTGCTCGTCGGCGGCGGCCAGGTCGTCGCGGTGCCCGAGCACGCGGCCAACTTCGGCACCGCGGCCGGGTACCAGGCCAAGGGCTGAGGCCCGGCACCCGGCCGCACGGCCCGCGTCCCGGCGCGCTGTCCCGGTGTCCCTGCGTCCCGGTGTTCTTGCATCCCGGTGTGCGCGCGTCCCGGCGTGCAGCGCGTCAGCTAGGCGGCGGAGGGCGCGGGCACGACCGGGGCGGCCGGGAGCCAGTCGGCCAGTTCCCGGACCTCCGAGCCGCGCAGGCCCAGCGCCATCATCAGAGTGGCCTGCGGCGTCGGCACGAACGGCTTGCGCAGCAGCCGCATCCCCGCCTGCTCCGGCGTCCGGTCGGCCTTGCGCTGGTTGTCCTCGGCGCACGCGGCGACGGTGTTCATCCAGCTGTCCGCCCCGCCGCGCGACCTCGGCTGCAGGTGGTCCACCGTGGTGGCCCGGCGCCCGCAGTAAGCACAGAGGTGCTGGTCACGGACCAGGACACCGCGACGCGACCACGGGGCCTGTTGTCGGAACGGCACCCGTACGTACCGTTGCAGTCTGATCACCCGGGGCACCGGCACGGTCACCCCCGTACCGCGGACCGTGCGCAACGGATGCGCCTGCTCGACCACTGCCTTGTCCTGGAGCACCAGGACGACGGCACGCTGGAGCGACACCGTCGTCAGGGGCTCGTAGCTTGCATTCAGAACCAGCGTGCTGCGCACCTCGGCCAACCCTTTCCACGGGCGTGCCACGGCGGCACGACCGTCCCCACACACGTCACTGCCGCCGCGCGGCGGTGGGACCACTCTGAAGGGGCTCCGGGCCGACGAACAACGGAATTTCCGGTGTCGGGCAAGGGCGGGGGCCGTGCGGTGGCGGAGTAGCGGCGGACCTGTGGCGATGCGGCGGCGGGCCGTCGGACTCGCTGTGGCCGCACCGTCGATGTGGGGACACCCGCGGCGCGCGCACCGGTCGGGGGCCGGTGCGCGCGCCGGCCGCGCGGGGCCGGTGGACCCCGACCGGCCGCCTCCGCGGAAACTCGCTGGCCGGGACCGCGTAGGCTCTACACGCTGGAGTCGTTCCGCACCGGGGCCCGACCGAACCGGGCCCGCAGCGGGCGGACGCCCGATCGAAGGAGAAGCGTGACCGTGACGGACATCGTCGACGAGCTGCGGTGGCGTGGGCTGATCGCCCTGTCCACCGACGAGGACGCACTGCGCAAGGCGTTCGCGGACGGCCCGGTCACGTTCTATTGCGGCTTCGACCCGACGGCCCCCAGCCTGCACCTCGGCAACCTGGTGCAGATCCTCACCATGCGCCGCATCCAGCAGGCCGGCAACCTCCCGCTCGGCCTGGTCGGCGGCGCCACCGGCCTGATCGGCGACCCGAAGCCCACCGCCGAGCGCGTCCTCAACGACCCCGAGACGGTGGCCGCCTGGGTCGACCGCCTGCGTGGCCAGATCTCGCGCTTCCTCGACTTCGACGGCCCCTACGCGGCGCGCATGGTCAACAACCTGGACTGGACCTCCGGGTTGTCCGCGATCAGCCTGCTGCGCGACGTGGGCAAGTACTTCCGCGTCAACAACATGATCGCCAAGGAGGCCGTCGCCCGACGGCTCAACTCCGACGCCGGCATCAGCTACACCGAGTTCAGCTACCAGATCCTCCAGGGCATGGACTACCTGGAGCTGAACCGCCGCTACGGCTGCACCCTGCAGACCGGCGGCAGCGACCAGTGGGGCAACCTCACCGCCGGCACCGACCTGATCCGCAAGGCCGACGGCAAGTCCGTGCACGCGCTGGCCACGCCGCTGATCGTCAAGGCGGACGGCACCAAGTTCGGCAAGACGGAGTCCGGTACGGTCTGGCTCGACCCCGAGCTGACCACTCCCTACGCCTTCTACCAGTTCTGGCTGAACGCGGACGACCGCGACGTCTCCAACTTCCTGCGGATCTTCAGCTTCCGCTCGAAGGAGGAGATCGAGGAGCTGGAGCGCGAGACCGCCGAACGCCCGGCCGCCCGCCTCGCCCAGCGCGCGCTGGCCGAGGAGCTGACCACCCTGGTGCACGGCGCGGACCAGTACGAGCGCGCGGTCGCCGCGTCCAAGGCCCTCTTCGGCCAGGGCGAGCTGGCCGACCTGGAGGCCCCGACCCTGGCCGCCGCCCTGGCGGAGGTCCCGAAGGCCGAGGTCACCGAGCTCCAGTCGATCGTCGACCTGCTGGTCGCCGTCGGCCTGGCGCCGAGCCGTTCGGCCGCCCGCCGGACGGTCAAGGAGGGCGGTGCCTACCTCAACAACGTCAAGGTGACGGACGAGGAGGCGGTCCCGACCGAGGCGGATCTGCTGCACGGCCGGTGGCTGGTGCTGCGCCGCGGCAAGCGCAACCTGGCCGCGGCCGAGCTGGTCGCCGCCGGCTGAGCACGGCGCATACGGCTGGGCACGGCTCGGTGCTCGACCGGCCATGGCCGAAACTGCATAGCCCCTGACCTGGGGCTCACGACATGGGGGACCGGATCTGGACAGATCCGGTCCCCCATGTTTGACGCCGCCCTCCGACTGGCCTAGTGTTGGACGAGTCGCTGGAAGCGGGCAGGTACCTGGACGGCCGAAAGGCCGGCGCGGACCAGCCAGAGCGATCATCACAGTAAGCAAGTCCTACTTTCATTCGATGCCCATTCATTTGGGTTGGTCGGCGTTCCCGTCGACCGGTGGAAGTCGGGAATTTCGGGTCCATCCCGGAATGCGCTAACGTGGAGGTCGCCGCAGAAAGCGGACCTGACCGGCCAGGGTCGGATGAATGAAACTCCGGAAAACGGAGCGGAAATCGTCTGATAAGCTGGAAACACGAAAGAACGAAGCGCCCGGAGGGCCGGTGTGAAAGCCGCCTGAAGGAAGCGTCCGTTCCTTGAGAACTCAACAGCGTGCCAAAAGTCAACGCCAGATATGTTGACATCCCCGGCCTCAGATTCTCTGGGGTTGGAGATTCCTTTTGAAATAACACAGCGAGGACGCAGTGCGCGGGGCCGCCCTATTCCGGTGGTTGCCGTGCCGCTCAACGCGAGTGTGAACCGGCCCTGTTCAATGTCGGGGCCGAGTAATCATTCACGGAGAGTTTGATCCTGGCTCAGGACGAACGCTGGCGGCGTGCTTAACACATGCAAGTCGAACGGTGAAGCCCTTCGGGGTGGATCAGTGGCGAACGGGTGAGTAACACGTGGGCAATCTGCCCTGCACTCTGGGACAAGCCCTGGAAACGGGGTCTAATACCGGATATGACCTTCCTCCGCATGGGGGTTGGTGGAAAGCTCCGGCGGTGCAGGATGAGCCCGCGGCCTATCAGCTTGTTGGTGGGGTAATGGCCTACCAAGGCGACGACGGGTAGCCGGCCTGAGAGGGCGACCGGCCACACTGGGACTGAGACACGGCCCAGACTCCTACGGGAGGCAGCAGTGGGGAATATTGCACAATGGGCGAAAGCCTGATGCAGCGACGCCGCGTGAGGGATGACGGCCTTCGGGTTGTAAACCTCTTTCAGCAGGGAAGAAGCGCAAGTGACGGTACCTGCAGAAGAAGCACCGGCTAACTACGTGCCAGCAGCCGCGGTAATACGTAGGGTGCGAGCGTTGTCCGGAATTATTGGGCGTAAAG
>NZ_JAKNTA010000007.1:228965-449639 GCF_022288725.1 Kitasatospora sp. A2-31
AACGTCTAGAGATAGGCGCCCCCTTGTGGTCGGTATACAGGTGGTGCATGGTTGTCGTCAGCTCGTGTCGTGAGATGTTGGGTTAAGTCCCGCAACGAGCGCAACCCTTGTTCTGTGTTGCCAGCGAGTAATGTCGGGGACTCACAGGAGACTGCCGGGGTCAACTCGGAGGAAGGTGGGGACGACGTCAAATCATCATGCCCCTTATGTCTTGGGCTGCACACGTGCTACAATGGTCGGTACAAAGGGCTGCGATGCCGCGAGGCGGAGCGAATCCCAAAAAGCCGGCCTCAGTTCGGATTGGGGTCTGCAACTCGACCCCATGAAGTTGGAGTTGCTAGTAATCGCAGATCAGCATGCTGCGGTGAATACGTTCCCGGGCCTTGTACACACCGCCCGTCACGTCACGAAAGTCGGTAACACCCGAAGCCGGTGGCCTAACCCGTAAGGGGAGGAGCCGTCGAAGGTGGGACCAGCGATTGGGACGAAGTCGTAACAAGGTAGCCGTACCGGAAGGTGCGGCTGGATCACCTCCTTTCTAAGGAGCACATAGCAGCTTCGGGCGAACGTCCCGGAGTGCTCGCTCATGGGTGGAACGTTGACTATTCGGCACACTGGGTTGGCATTCGTTAGTACTGCTTCGGCGTGGAACACGGGTTGTTGATCGGGTGTGTCGGGCACGTTGTTGGGTCCTGAGGGAACGGAAGTTGCCTCAAGGATGCCGGTCTCACTGAAGAGGTGCCCTTTGGGGTTCTTGGAGGTGGGTGACTGGTCGTTGTTTGAGAACTGCACAGTGGACGCGAGCATCTGTGGCCAAGTTTTTAAGGGCGCACGGTGGATGCCTTGGCACCAGGAACCGATGAAGGACGTGGGAGGCCGCGATAGGCCCCGGGGAGCTGTCAACCGAGCTTTGATCCGGGGGTGTCCGAATGGGGAAACCCGGCAGTCGTCATGGGCTGTCACCCGCTGCTGAACACATAGGCAGTGTGGAGGGAACGCGGGGAAGTGAAACATCTCAGTACCCGCAGGAAGAGAAAACAACCGTGATTCCGGGAGTAGTGGCGAGCGAAACCGGATGAGGCTAAACCGTATTGGTGTGAGACCCGGCAGGGGTTGCCAATACGGGGTTGTGGGAATGAGCTTCAGTCGTCTGCCGGCGGCTGGGCGAGTCAGAAACCGTATGGATAGTCGAAGGACATGCGAAAGGTCCGGCGTAGAGGGTAAGACCCCCGTAGGCGAAATCTGTACGGCTTGCTTGCTCATCTCCCAAGTAGCACGGGGCCCGAGAAATCCCGTGTGAATCTGGCGGGACCACCCGCTAAGCCTAAATATTCCCTGGTGACCGATAGCGGATAGTACCGTGAGGGAATGGTGAAAAGTACCGCGGGAGCGGAGTGAAATAGTACCTGAAACCGTGTGCCTACAAGCCGTGGGAGCGTCGTCAGTGGGCTTGCCTGCTGGCCGTGACTGCGTGCCTTTTGAAGAATGAGCCTGCGAGTTTGCGGTGTGTAGCGAGGTTAACCCGTGTGGGGTAGCCGTAGCGAAAGCGAGTCCGAATAGGGCGGTTGAGTTGCATGCCCAAGACCCGAAGCGGAGTGATCTAGCCATGGGCAGGTTGAAGCGCGGGTAAGACCGTGTGGAGGACCGAACCCACCAGGGTTGAAAACCTGGGGGATGACCTGTGGTTAGGGGTGAAAGGCCAATCAAACTCCGTGATAGCTGGTTCTCCCCGAAATGCATTTAGGTGCAGCGTCACGTGTTTCTTGCCGGAGGTAGAGCACTGGATAGGCGATGGGCCTCACCGGGTTACTGACCTTAGCCAAACTCCGAATGTCGGTAAGTGAGAGCGTGGCAGTGAGACTGTGGGGGATAAGCTCCATGGTCGAGAGGGAAACAGCCCAGAACACCGACTAAGGTCCCTAAGCGTGTGCTAAGTGGGAAAGGATGTGGAGTCGCAGAGACAACCAGGAGGTTGGCTTAGAAGCAGCCACCCTTGAAAGAGTGCGTAATAGCTCACTGGTCAAGTGATTCCGCGCCGACAATGTAGCGGGGCTCAAGCACACCACCGAAGTCGTGTCATTGCAGCATGAAGGGCTAACGCCTGCTGTGATGGGTAGGGGAGCGTCGTGTGCCGGGTGAAGCGGCGGTGGAAACCAGTCGTGGACGGTATACGAGTGAGAATGCAGGCATGAGTAGCGATACAAGAGTGGGAAACTCTTGCGCCGATTGACCAAGGGTTCCTGGGTCAAGCTGATCTGCCCAGGGTAAGTCGGGACCTAAGGCGAGGCCGACAGGCGTAGTCGATGGACAACGGGTTGATATTCCCGTACCCGCTTTGAAGCGCCAACGCTGAACCTCTTGATGCTAAGCCCGTGAAGCCGGCCCGGAGTCTTCGGACGATGGGACGTGGTGGAGCCGGTGACCCAACGGGGTAGTAGGTGAGCGATGGGGTGACGCAGGAAGGTAGTCCAGCCCGGGCGGTGGTTGTCCCGGGGTAAGGGTGTAGGCCGTGAGGTAGGCAAATCCGCCTCACATTAAGGCTGAGACCTGATGCCGAGCCGATTGTGGTGAAGTGGATGATCCTATGCTGTCGAGAAAAGCCTCTAGCGAGTTTCATGGCGGCCCGTACCCCAAACCGACTCAGGTGGTCAGGTAGAGAATACCGAGGCGTTCGGGTGAACTATGGTTAAGGAACTCGGCAAAATGCCCCCGTAACTTCGGGAGAAGGGGGGCCATTCCTGGTGACGGCACTTGCTGTCTGAGCTGGGGGTGGCCGCAGAGACCAGCGAGAAGCGACTGTTTACTAAAAACACAGGTCCGTGCGAAGCCGTAAGGCGATGTATACGGACTGACGCCTGCCCGGTGCTGGAACGTTAAGGGGACCGGTTAGCTAGAGTTCGCTCTGGCGAAGCTGAGAACTTAAGCGCCAGTAAACGGCGGTGGTAACTATAACCATCCTAAGGTAGCGAAATTCCTTGTCGGGTAAGTTCCGACCTGCACGAATGGCGTAACGACTTCTCGACTGTCTCAACCATAGGCCCGGTGAAATTGCATTACGAGTAAAGATGCTCGTTTCGCGCAGCAGGACGGAAAGACCCCGGGACCTTTACTATAGCTTGATATTGGTGTTCGGTTCGGCTTGTGTAGGATAGGTGGGAGACTGTGAAGCAGCAACGCCAGTTGTTGTGGAGTCGTCGTTGAAATACCACTCTGGTCGTGCTGGATGTCTAACCTGGGTCCGTGATCCGGATCAGGGACAGTGTCTGGTGGGTAGTTTAACTGGGGCGGTTGCCTCCTAAAGGGTAACGGAGGCGCCCAAAGGTTCCCTCAGCCTGGTTGGCAATCAGGTGTTGAGTGTAAGTGCACAAGGGAGCTTGACTGTGAGACTGACGGGTCGAGCAGGTACGAAAGTAGGGACTAGTGATCCGGCGGTGGCTTGTGGAAGCGCCGTCGCTCAACGGATAAAAGGTACCCCGGGGATAACAGGCTGATCTTCCCCAAGAGTCCATATCGACGGGATGGTTTGGCACCTCGATGTCGGCTCGTCGCATCCTGGGGCTGGAGTAGGTCCCAAGGGTTGGGCTGTTCGCCCATTAAAGCGGTACGCGAGCTGGGTTTAGAACGTCGTGAGACAGTTCGGTCCCTATCCGCTGTGCGCGTAGGAGTGTTGAGAAGGGCTGTCCCTAGTACGAGAGGACCGGGACGGACGAACCTCTGGTGTGCCAGTTGTTCTGCCAAGGGCATGGCTGGTTGGCTACGTTCGGGAGGGATAACCGCTGAAAGCATCTAAGCGGGAAGCCTGCTTCGAGATGAGCACTCCCACCTCCTTGAGAGGGTAAGGCTCCCAGTAGACGACTGGGTTGATAGGCCGGATATGGAAGCCCTGTGAGGGGTGGAGTTGACCGGTACTAATAGGCCGAGGGCTTGTCCTCAGACGCTCGCGTTCACTGTGTGGTTCCCGGGTAGCGAACAGCTATCGCCGGCGAACAAGGAAACACTTATCAACTGAAAAGTGTGTTTCGCTGAATACCCGATAGGGTTTCGGTGGTCATAGCGTGAGGGAAACGCCCGGTTACATTCCGAACCCGGAAGCTAAGCCTCACAGCGCCGATGGTACTGCAGGGGGGACCCTGTGGGAGAGTAGGACGCCGCCGAACAATCATTCAAGGCCGCGGCCCCAGCGATTCGCTGGGGCCGCGGCCTTTTTGTGTTTTGCGAACGTGTGCACCTCCGGTGCTCGGGACCGTGACGACCGTGGCGGCTTCCGCCGTGACGACCGTCCCCAGGGTGGCGGTTTCCGTCGCGATGACCGTCCCTCCGGCGGCTTCCGTCGGGACGACCGTGACGACCGTCCGCGCCGTGACGACCGTCCGTCCGGTGGGTTCAACCGTGACCGCGACGACCGCGGCGGCTTCCGCCGCGACGACCGTCCGCAGGGTGGCGGTTTCCGTCGGGACGACCGTCCGTCCGGTGGGTTCAACCGTGACCGTGACGACCGCGGTGGCTACCGCCGTGATGATCGCCCGCAGGGCGGCGGCTTCAACCGTGACCGTGACGACCGCGGTGGCCGTCGCTTCGAGGGGCGCCGCGACGACCGTCCGCAGGGCGGCGGTTTCCGCCGCGACGACCGTCCGCGCCGGGACGACCGTCCGTCGTACCGCGACCGTGACGACCGCGGCGGCCGGGACTACGACGACCGCCGTGGCAACTACGAGCCGGTCAAGCGCCTGCCGATCCCGGAGGACGTCACCGGCTTCGAGCTGGACGCGGACGTGCGCCAGGAGCTCAAGAGCCTGCCCAAGACGCTGGCCGACGACGTCGCCCGCAACCTGGTGATGGTCGCCCGCCTGCTGGACGGCGAGCCGGAGGAGGCCTACCAGTACTCCCGCGTCGCGCTGCGGCTGGCCTCCCGGGTCGCCGCCGTCCGCGAGGCGGCCGGTTTCGCCTCGTACATGACGCAGCGTTACTCCGAGGCGCTCACCGAGTTCCGTGCCGCCCGTCGGATGACCGGTCGTGCCGACCTGTGGCCCGTGATGGCGGACTGCGAGCGCGGTCTCGGCCGTCCGGAGCGCGCGCTGGCGATGGCCGGCGAGCCCGAGGTGAAGCAGCTGGACAAGGCCGGCCAGGTGGAGATGCGCCTGGTCGCGGCCGGCGCCCGCTCCGACATGGAGCAGTTCGACGCGGCCGTGGTCACCCTGCAGAGCCCGGAGCTGGCCTCCAGCACCGTGCAGCCGTGGACCGCGCGCCTGCGGTACGCCTACGCCGAGGCGCTGATCGCGGCCGGCCGTGGCGACGAGGCCCGCGAGTGGTTCGCCAAGGCCGCCGAGGCCGACACCGACGGCGCGACCAACGCCTCCGAGCGGCTCGCCGAGATCGACGGTCTGGAGTTCGTGGACGCGCTCGACCCGGAGCTGGAGGACGAGGCCGAGCAGGCCGAGACCCCGGCTGCGGCGAAGTCGCGCGGCGGCGTGCCGGACGAGCGGGAGATCTTCGAGGACGAGGAAGACGTCGAGGAGTTCTACGACGAGGACGACCTGGAGATCGACGAGGACTTCGACGGTGTCGTGCCGGAGCGGTCCACCGACGCCAAGGCCTGAGGCCTGACGGCGCCCGGTACCGACTGAGGCCCTGCCTCCACCACGGAACACCGTGGTGGAGGCAGGGCCTCTTCGCTGTCTGCGGCTGTCCCCGGCCCGTCCGCGCCGGGAGCGGCAGTCCGTGTCGGGAGCGACCGTCCCCACCTGAACCACCGTCCCCCCTGAACCACCGTCCACCCGGGCGGGCCGGCCCTCACCGGCCGGACCGGTGACCCGGGCGGTCCTCAGCCCAGTTCGAGGCTGCGCAGGACCAGCCCGGTGGCCGGCTTGGGGCCGAAGGAGGTCGACTTGCGGGGCATGGTGACGCCCTGCTCGGCGAGCCGGCGGACCACGCTCTCGCGCACCGGGTGCAGCAGCACCGCCGTGCCGCCGCTGCGGGCCGCCTCGCGTTCGGCGGCCACGGCCGTGTGCAGGTAGCCGATGTCGTCCGGCCCGTCGGGGATGCGCCAGGTGTGGTCGAGCAGGGTGGCGTGCAGGACGGTCGCGTCCAGGTGGCGCCACTCCTCCGGCCGGTCGTGCGGGACGGTGGCGTCGAGCAGGGCCTCGTCGGGTTCGCCCACCAGCCAGTAGGTGCCGTCGCCGCCGGTGAGCACGAAGCTGCTGCCGCCGTGCCGCTTCTGCTCGGCGAGCGCCTGCAGGGCGGTCTCCAGTGGGCCGGCGACCTCCTTGACCTGCCAGCGGTCGCCGAGCTTCTCCAGCGCCTCGGCGATCGGCAGCCGGTACAGCACCCGGTGGATCGCCCGGACCTGGAGCGGGTAGCGGGCGGTGTCGACCAGCAGTACCAGGCCGCGGTCCCAGGGGCTGCGCGGGAGGTGGCGGTGCTCGCGCTGGAGCCGCAGGTACATCTCCCAGCGGTGGTGCCCGTCGGCGATCAGCGCGCGGCAGGTGGAGAGGTCGCGGCTGACCTCGGCGATCTCGGCGACGTCGGTGACGGCCCAGAGCCGGTGGTGGGTGCCGTCCGAGGTGGTGGTGGTCAGCAGCGGCTCGCCCCGGACGGCGCGCTCGACCACGCCGGCCGCGCCGCCGTTGCCCCGGTAGGTGAGCAGCAGCGGTTCGAGGTTGGCGCGGGTGGTGCGCATCAGACCGACCCGGTCGGCGACCGGTCTGGGCATCACGTCCTCGTGGGGGAGGACGACGGCGGCCTCGCTGCCGCTGACGGCGAGCGCGCCGATCAGGCCGCGCTGGAGCAGCTCGGGCGAGTCGCCGGCGGCGGGCACCCGCTGCTCGTAGACGTACAGCGCGGGCACCGGATCGGGGGCCAGGACGCCCTCGCGCTGCCAGTCGCGCAGCAGGCGGGCGGCGTGGCGGTAGCGGGTGTCGCGGTCCGGGCGGTCGCCGGGCTCGTCCGGTTCGGGGCGCGGGAGGATCAGCCGGACCACGTTGTGCGGGTCGGCGGTCTCCAGGTCGAGCCGTCGGCCCGGATCGACCACGTCGTACGGCGGCGAGGTCACGGCAGCCAGCGCGCCGACCCGATCGGGGACGTAACGCAGGCCTCGGAAGGGGAACAGGGACAGGCCTGCAGTGGCGACGTGCCCGGGATCGCCGGGGCCGCCCTGCGGAGACTCCGCTCCGCTTTCTGCACTGGGTGCGCTCATTCTGGGCATCGTAACCGGGTACGCGTTGTTCAGAGATCGGAACACCCGTGCTGGTCGGTGGGGCGGGTGTCGTGACCGAGGGCGAGGTACGGCGTGAACGATCGGACAGGCGGGGGCGAGGCGTCCCACGAGGCGGCCGTCTCGGGCGCCGGCGGAAACGGTCCCGGCGCGGGCGCCGGCACGCCCGGCGGGGGCGACGGAGTGCCGGAGCCGGACCGGGCGGGGGAGCCCGCGGGGGACGTGTACGACTGGTTCCGCCGCGGCGGTCGGCTGCTGGCGCAGGGGCACCCGGCGGCGGCCGAGCAGCTGCTGGCGCGGGCGGCCGCGGCGGAGCCGCACTCGCGCAGCATCCGGGAGACGCTGGCGAGGGCGCAGTTCGACGCCGGCTCCTACGCGGCGGCGCTGGAGAACTTCCGGGCCGTCGCCCTGGCCGATCCCTCGGACGACTACGCTCAGTTCGGATGGGGCGTCGCGGCGGCCCGGCTGGGCGACTTCGAGACGTCCGCCGAGCACCTGGCGCTGGCCGTGGCGATGCGTCCGGAGACCGACCACTACCGGGCCGCGCTGCGGCAGACCCGGGCGACCCTGGCGGCCCGCGCCGGGGCGTTCGGCCCGCTGCTGCCGGGGGCGCCGGGTTACCTGGAGCCCCCGGGGGCCTCCGGGGGGCCGCCCGGCCTGCCGCCGAGCGGCGGGGAGGACCGCGGGGGCACGGACCCGGACGCGGACGGCGCGGACGGGCGGGGCCCCGCCCCGGGAACGAACGAGTGAGCGACCCAGTGAACGAGGTAGAACAGGCATGACCGAGACGGCCACCACCGCGCGACGGACCGCCCCCGGCGGGAGCGGCCGCCCGCTCACCGAGGCGTACGACACGGCCCTGCTGGACCTCGACGGCGTCGTCTACGCGGGGCCGGACGCGATCGAGCACGCGGTGGAGTCGCTGGAGGCGGCCCGGGTGGCCGGGATGCGGCTGGCCTACGTGACGAACAACGCCTCCCGCCCGCCCCGGGTGGTGGCCGAGCACCTGACCGGGCTGGGCGTGGCCGCCGAGCCCGACGACGTCATCAACTCGGCCCAGGCGGCCGCCCGGGTGGTGGCCGAGAAGGTCCCGGCCGGGGCGAAGGTGCTGGTCGTCGGCGGTGCGGGCCTGGAGGAGGCGCTGGCGGAGCGGGGGCTGGTGCCGGTGCGCACGCTGGCCGAGGAGCCGCTCGCGGTGGTGCAGGGCTTCGACCCCTCGGTGGGCTGGCAGCACCTGGCGGAGGCCTCCTTCGCGGTCCAGCGCGGTCTGCCGTGGGTGGCGTCCAACCTGGACCTGACCGTCCCGCAGGCGCGCGGCATCGCGCCGGGCAACGGCACGCTGGTCGCCGCGGTCCGGGCGGCGACCGGCGTGGAGCCGGAGGTGGCGGGCAAGCCGCTGCCGCCGATGCACCGCGAGACGGTGCTGCGTACGGGTGCGCGGCGGCCGCTGGTGGTGGGGGACCGGCTGGACACGGACATCGAGGGCGCGTTCAACGGAGGGGTGGACAGCCTGCTGGTCTTCACCGGCGTCACCACGCCGGCGCAGTTGCTGACGGCGCCGGCGGAGCACCGGCCGACCTACCTGTCCGCGGACCTGCGCGGGCTGCTGGTGCCGCACTCCGCGGCGGTCGGGCAGCCGGACGGCGGCTTCGGCTGCGGCGGCTGGGTGGCCGTGGCGCAGGACGGCGAGCTGCGGCTGACGGCCACCGGGGAGGACCGCTGGGACGGCCTGCGCGCGCTCTGCGCGGCGGCGTGGACGGCGCTGGACGCGGCCGGCGAGCCGGTGGACGGGCGGAAGGCGCTGGCCGAGCTGGGCTTCTGATCCCCCACTCTGCGCAAGGGCGCGGGGCCGCCGGGTGCGGGCCGGCTCAGAGCCGGGTGCGGTTGGGGTCAGAGCAGGGTGCGGGCCGGCTCAGAGCCGGTTGCGGGCGGGGTCAGAGCCGGGTACGGGCGCGCGGGTCAGAGCAGGGTGCGCAGCCGTAGCAGGTCGCGGAGGCCGGCCTCCAGCTTGACCCGGCCGGTGGCCCAGGCCGAGGCGAAGTTGAGCCTGCCGTCGACGAGGGCGACCAGGTCGTCGCTGCTCATGGTGAGCCGGATCTCGGCCTTCGCGGCGGGCGGGCCGGGCGCCTCGGTGACGTCCTCGATCCGGCCGCCGCGCAACCGGCCGGAGAAGGTCAGGTCGAGGTCGGTGATCCGGCAGGTCAGCGAGCGGTCGAGGGCGGCGGCCTTGCGGACGTCGCCGGTGGAGCGGGCCAGGTTCCTGCTGAGCTGTTCCAGTGCCGCGCGGCACTCCTCGGCGTTGGCCATGGCGGCTGGTCCACTCCCTGTACGACGGCGGCGGTGACTGCGGGGCCACGGTACCCCAGCACGGTTTTGGCTGTAGCGTCGTCAGTGGGTGCCCGGAACGGGTCCGGGTGCCACGGCGACAGAGCGATGCGCAGAGGCGCTTAGGAGGCACCCGGATGCTGCCGAAGACGGTGCGGGGAGTGGTGGAGGTCGCCGCCGGGCTGGTGGAGGAGGTCGGCAAGCGGGTCGTCGGGACGGCGGCCGGACTGCTGGAGAGGACCGGGGTGGATGTCGCCGGGGTGGAGCGGAAGCTCGGCGGGCAGTTCCCGCCGTCCCCGGAGGCGCTGCAGACGCTGGCCGGGGAGGCGGTGACCGCGGGCCGGGCCGGGCTGGACCTGGCGGTCGGCGTGGCGCGGGGCGAGGTCGAGCGGGCCTTCGAGAAGGTCGGCGACCAGGTGACCAAGGTCGGGGTGGTGCTCGCCTACCTGGAGAGCAAGCTGCGCGAGGTCGAGGGGGAGGCCGTGCCCGCGGCGAAGGCGCCGGCGGCCGAGGAGCCGGGGCCGGCCCCGCGTGCGGACGGGCTCTTCGAACGGGGCTGGGAGAAGGGGGAGGAGCCCGCCGCGCCCGCCACCCGGGTGGCCGCGGAGCCGATAGTGGCCGAGCGGGTGGAGGTGGACGCGCCGGTGGAGGTCGACCCGCCGGTCCCGCCGGCGCGCACGGCTCCGGAGCCGAAGACGCCGGCGGAGTCGGACTCGGCGGCGGAGCCGGACTCGGCGGCGCCGGTGCCGGAGGCCCCGGGCGCGGGGAAGACCGCGGCCGCGAAGCCGGCGCAGCCGACGAAGTCGCCGGCCGGGAAGGCCGCGGCGAAGAAGGCCGCGGCGAAGAAGGCGACGGCGAAGAAGGCTGCGGCCGGTGCGGCGCCTGCCGAGAAGGCGCCGGCGAAGAAGGCCGCCACCAAGAAGGCCGCGGCCAAGAAGACGGTCGCCAAGCGGACGGTCGCCAAGAAGACCACCGCCGGGCAGGAGGCTCCCGCCAAGCGGACCGCGACCAGGAAGACCACCGTCCGGAAGACCAGCACGACGAAGAAGCCCGATGCCTGATCACGACCCCGGCCTCGACGCCCCGGACCGTCCGGGCGCCCCCGAGGCCCTCGACGTCGCCGACCCGCTCGGCGGCGCACCGCTCCCGCTCGGCGTCGAGCTGACCCCGACCGGTCACCCGGCCGTCGACGCCGGGCTGGCCCGGCTCGCGGCACTGGACGGGGTGCCGACCGGGGCGCACGTCGCGGTGTACGAAGATGTTCACCAGCGGCTCACCGACACGCTGGCCGCGCTCGACCGGGACTGACCCGCAGAACCATCCGTAGGAGCTGAAACACCAGTGGCAGTGGCACGACGCCGTCTCGACGCGGAACTGGTCCGCCGCAAGCTGGCCCGGTCGCGGGAGCACGCGTCCGAGCTGATCGCGGCCGGCCGGGTGACCGTCGGCGGCACCACCGCGACCAAGCCGGCCACCCAGGTGGAGACCTCGGCGGCGGTCGTGGTGGCGAAGGACGAGAACGATCCCGACTACGTCTCCCGCGGCGGCCACAAGCTGGCCGGGGCGTTCGCCGCCTTCATCCCGCAGGGCCTGGTGGTCGAGGGCCGCCGGGCGCTGGACGCCGGTGCGTCCACCGGCGGGTTCACCGACGTGCTGCTGCGCGCCGGCGCGGCGCGGGTGCTGGCGGTGGACGTCGGCTACGGGCAGCTCGCCTGGTCGCTGCAGAGCGACGAGCGGGTGACGGTCATGGACCGCACCAACGTGCGCGAGCTGACCCTGGAGCTGATCGGCGGGACGCCGGTCGACCTGGTGGTCGGCGACCTCTCCTTCATCTCGCTGGGTCTGGTGCTGCCCGCGCTGGCCGGCTGCGCCGCCGAGGACGCCGACCTGGTGCTGATGGTCAAGCCGCAGTTCGAGATCGGCAAGGAGCGCCTCGGCAGCGGCGGAGTGGTGCGCAGCCCGCAGCTGCGCGCCGAGATGGTGCGCCAGGTCGCGGGGCAGGCGTGGGAGCTGGGGCTGGGCGTGCGCGCGGTGACCGCGAGCCCGCTGCCCGGTCCGTCCGGGAACGTCGAGTACTTCCTCTGGTTGCGCCGGGACGCACCCCCGTTGGATCCGGCGGACGCGGACCGGGCCGTTGCGGAGGGCCCCGGATAGGCTGCTCTGCGGACGTCCGGTCCGTCATGCCGGGTCGACGCGGCCGCACCGGCCGACGGCGACCCGGCCGACGTAGGGAGAGGGCAGCTGGCATGAGCGGGCGAATCATGGGGGTACTCCTGGCCGGGAGCCGGGAGCGGATCGTCGCGGGGAGCGCGTCTCGCGGGGCGGCGGTCGGGCGGGGCCACGGCCTCGGTACCGGCAACCGCATCAGAATCGGCAGCGGTGTCAGCGGTGTCAGCGGAGTCAGCAGCGGAAGCGGCGGCAGGGGCAGCGAGGTGGGCGCATGAGCGACGAGCGGACGGTCTTCCTGATCGCGCACACCGGCCGTGAGGCCGCGCTGCGCAGCGTCGAGGGCCTGGTGCACGGCCTGCTCAAGGCGGGCATCCGGATCCGGCTGCTCGCCGCCGAGGCGGTGGACCTGGATCTTCCGGACGGCGTGGAGCGGGTGCCCGGCGGGCCGGGGGCCGCCGACGGCTGCGAGCTGATCCTGGTCGCGGGCGGCGACGGGACACTGCTGCGCGGGGCCGAGCTGGCGCGCGAGCACGGGCTCCCGATGCTCGGCATCAACCTCGGCCGGGTCGGCTTCCTCGCCGAGGCCGAGCGCGATGACCTGGCCGTGGTGGTCGAGCGGGTGGTCGACGCCGACTACGAGGTCGAGGAGCGGATGACCCTCGACGTGATCGTGCGGACCAACGGCGACGTGCTGCACCACGACTGGGCGCTGAACGAGGCGTCGATCGAGAAGGCGTCCCGGGAGCGGATGCTGGAGGTGGTGACCGAGGTGGACGGCCGCCCGGTGTCCAACTTCGGCTGCGACGGCGTGGTCTGCGCGACCCCGACCGGTTCGACGGCGTACGCCTTCTCCGGTGGTGGGCCGGTGGTCTGGCCGGAGGTGGAGGCGCTGCTGATGGTGCCGATCAGCGCGCACGCGTTGTTCGCCCGGCCGCTGGTGACCTCGCCGGACTCGGTGCTGGCGGTGGAGGTGCAGCCGAAGACCCCGCACGGGGTGCTCTGGTGCGACGGGCGGCGTTCGGTGGAGCTGCCGGCCGGCGCGCGGGTCGAGGTGCGCCGGGGGCAGACGCCGGTGCGGCTGGCACGGCTGCACCGGGCGCCGTTCACCGACCGGCTGGTGGCCAAGTTCGCGCTGCCGGTGACGGGTTGGCGCGGCCGGCACGACACGCACTGAGCCGGTGGGGGCGGGGTCCGTCGCGGTCCCGCCCCCACCGTTTCCGCGGGATCACTCACCGGCCTTGCGCTGCAGTGGAGATGGCGAAGCGTCAGACCGCCAGTGGCTGGCTCTCGTCGGCGGAGTCGCGCCATCGGCCGCCGGCGGCCCGTGCGGCGACCTCGGCGAGCCGGTCGACGGCTCCGGGGACGGCCGCGGCGGGCACGGTGAGCGGAATCCGGATGTGCTGCTCGAACGCGCCGTCCGCGCCGAAGCGGCTGCCCGCGGCGATCCGCACGCCGACCTGCTCTCCGGCTCGGGCGAGCGCCGCGCCGGAGAGGCCGCCGGTCGAGACCCAGAAGGCGAGTCCGCCGGGCGGCGGGGCGTAGCGCCAGTCGGGCAGGCGGGTGCGCAGGGCGTCGGCGAAGGCCTCGGCGCCGGCCCTCAGACGGGCCAACTGGTGGGCGCGGACGGCCTCCAGCGGCTCGCCGAGCAGTTCCGCGGCGATCAGCTGGTCCAGGACGGGGGCGCCGACGTCGCTGTAGACGCGCTCGGTGGCGAGACGGCGGACCAGGGCCGGCGCCGCCCGGACCCAGCCGATCCGCAGGCCGCCCCAGAGCAGTTTGCCGGCCGAGCCCACCGTGACCACCTGGGCCGAACGGTCCAGCGCGGCGGTCGGGCGGGGGAGGGCGGCGCCGTCGGCGACGCCCCAGCCGAGTTCGGCGGTGGTCTCGTCGACCAGGACCACCGCGCCCGCGGCGCGGGCGGCGGCGAGCAGTTCGCGCCGCTGCTCCTCGTCGACGAGGGCGCCGGTCGGGTTGTGGAAGTCGGGGATCACGTAGGCGGCCCTGGGCGCGGCGCCGTGCAGCACCCGGCGCCACTCGGCGAGGTCCCAGCGCGGCGGCCGGGTCGGCCCGTCCGGCGAGGCGTACGGGACGGGGACCAGCCTGGCGCCGCCGCGGCGCAGTGCCTGCAGGGTGTGGGCGTAGCTGGGCGCCTCGACCGCCACCCGGTCGCCGCTTCCGATCAGCGCCCGCTGCGCAAGGTGGAGACCGCCCATCGCGCCGATGGTGATCAGGATCTGGTCGGGGGAGGTGGGCAGTCCGCGCTCGGTGTAGCGGCGGGCGACCGCCTCGCGCAGGACGGGGACGCCGGTGGGGAAGTGGCCGTGCCCGGCGGCGTAGGCGGGCAGCTGCTCGACGGCCCGGGCGGCGGCGGCGCCGAGGAACGGCTGCGGGGCGGGGAGCGCGGCGACGCCGAGGTCGAGGGTGCGGCCCTGCTCGTCCGGCGGCACCGGGTGCAGTGCGTCGCCGGGCGGCGGGGCTCCCTCGGGCAGGGCGGTCCAGCTGCCGGAGCCTCGACGGCTGTGCAGGTAGCCGTCGGTGCGCAGGGCCTCGTACGCGGTGGCCACGGTGGTGCGGCTGAGCCGCAGGGCCAGGGCGAGTTCGCGCTCGGCGGGGAGGCGGGCGCCGACCGGCAGCCGGCCCTCGGTGACCAGGAGGCGGATCTGCCCGGCCAGGGTGCGGTAGGCGGGCCGCCGGGTGGCGGCGGGTTCGGGCAGGCGTGCGGTGGAGAGCAGCCGGGCGAGCGCGGCGGCGGTGACGGTGGTGTGCCAGTCGGCCATGGCGGAATCAGTCCACTTGCTCGGGATTGGCCCTGGAGCGGGCCTCATTGGCCTTGCCATCATCGCAGGGCGGCCGTTGAGTCCGCCACCGTCGAGGCCGTGCCCCGGGCGGTGCAGTACCACCAGCCGGAGTACCGATGGCCACCACCAGCCCGCCCCCGTCCACCACCACCGAAACCGACACCAGCACCGGCACCGACACCACCACCGAAACCGGCAGCGCCACCTCCACCGCCACCACCACCGCCACCGCCACCGGCCCTGCCGCCGGGTCCACGGCGGCGGCCGGGGGCCGGAGCCTCGCCGACCGCCTGCTCGGCGACACCCACGCGCTGGGCCGCCGGCTCCCGCAGCTCGCCGTCGGACTCGGCCTCTACGGGGCGAGCATGGCGCTGATGCTGCGCTCCGGCCTCGGCCTCGACCCCTGGGACGTCCTCCACCAGGGCCTGCAGCGGACCGCCGGCCTCTCGGTGGGCGCCTGGGTGACCATCTGCGGCGCCCTCGTCCTGCTGTTCTGGATCCCGCTGCGCCAGCTCCCCGGCCTCGGCACGGTGGCCAACGTGCTGGTGATCGGTGCGGCGATGGACCTCACCCTGCGGGTGGCCGGCGAGCCGGGCCCGCTGCCCGCCCGGATCGCCCTGATGGCGGCCGCGATCGTGCTGAACGGCCTGGCCACCGGCCTCTACATCGGAGCCCGGTTCGGCCCGGGGCCACGCGACGGGCTGATGACCGGCCTGCACCGGCGCACCGGCCGCTCGCTGCGGCTCATCCGTACCGCCATCGAACTGACGGTGTTGGCGGCGGGTGTCCTGCTCGGCGGCACCGCCGGCGTCGGCACCGTCGCGTATGCGCTGGCCATCGGCCCGCTGGTGCAGTTCTTCCTGCCGTGGTGCACCGTCCCCGCACCGGGGCAAACCTCCCGGAACGGATGAACCTGCGTGCACGGAGTTGCCGCGCGACGTTGTCGCTCGTCGCGCAGCGGGGGTGGAACCTCGTAAGGTCGTCTCCGTGTTGGACGAGATGCGGATACGGGATCTTGGGGTCATCGACGACGCGGTGGTCGAGCTGGCCCCCGGCTTCACCGCCGTGACGGGTGAGACCGGCGCCGGCAAGACCATGGTGGTGACCAGCCTCGGGCTGCTGCTCGGCGGCCGGGCCGACCCGGCCCTGGTGCGCAACGGCAGCGGACGCGCGGTGGTCGAGGGCCGCCTCGAACTGCCGGCCGACTCCCCGGTGGCCGCCCGCGCCGTCGAGGCGGGGGCGGAACTGGACGACGGCGCGCTGCTGATCAGCCGCACCGTCTCCGCCGAGGGCCGCTCCCGGGCGCACGTCGGCGGCCGGGCCGTACCGGTCGGGCTGCTCGCGGAGCTCGGCGAGGACCTGATCGCCGTCCACGGGCAGACCGACCAGCAGCGGCTGCTCCGTCCGGCCCGCCAGCGCGGCGCGCTGGACCGGTACGCGGGCGAGGCGGTGGCCGAGCCGCTGGCCCGCTACCGCGAGGTCTACCGCCGGCTGCGCGAGGTCTCCGCCACCCTGGAGGAGCTGACCACCCGGGCCCGCGAGCGCGCCCAGGAGGCGGACCTGCTCCGCTTCGGCCTGGACGAGGTCGCCGCCGCCGAGCCGGTCGCCGGTGAGGACGTCGAGCTCGGTGCCGAGGCCGAGCGCCTCGGCCACGCCGACGCGCTCTCCTCCGCCGCCACCCTCGCCCACGCCGCGCTGGCCGGGGACCCGGCCGACCCGGAGGCGCTGGACGCCGGCACCCTGCTCGCGCAGGCCCGCCGCGCCCTGGACGCCGTCCGCCACCACGACGAGCGGCTCGCCGCCCTCGCGGACCGGTTGAACGAGGTGGGCTACCTGCTCGCCGACGTGGCCGGCGACCTCGCCGGCTACGCCGACGACCTGGACGCCGACCCGGTCCGGCTGGCCGCGGTCGAGGACCGCCGGGCCGTCCTGGCCCAGCTGCTGCGCAAGTACGGCGGCCCGGAGAACTCCCTCGCGGAGGTGCTGGTCTGGGCCGAGGAGGGCTCCGCCCGGCTGGCCGAACTCGACGGCGACGACGAGCGGATCGACGAGCTGGGCGCCCGGGAGACCGCGCTGCGCGCCGAGCTGGCCGAGCTCGCGGCCGAGGTGTCGGCCGCCCGGCAGGCCGCCGCCGGCCGCTTCGCCGAGGCGGTCTCGGCCGAGCTGGCCGAGCTCGCCATGCCGCACGCCCGGGTCACCTTCTCGATCAGCCAGGTCGACGACCTGTCCGGGATCGAGATCGAGGGCCGCACCGTCGCCTACGGCCCGCACGGCGTGGACGAGGTCGAGGTGCTGCTGGCCCCGCACCCCGGTGCGCAGCCGCGTCCGATCGCCAAGGGCGCCTCGGGCGGTGAGCTCTCCCGGGTGATGCTGGCCGTCGAGGTGGTCTTCGCCGGTGCGGACCCCGTCCCGACCTACCTCTTCGACGAGGTGGACGCCGGCGTCGGCGGCAAGGCCGCGGTCGAGATCGGGCGCCGCCTGGCGAAGCTGGCCGAGTCCGCCCAGGTCGTGGTGGTCACCCACCTGCCGCAGGTCGCCGCGTTCGCCGACCGGCACCTGGTGGTGGAGAAGACCGACGACGGCACGGTGACCCGCAGTGGCGTCAAGGTCCTCAGCGACGAGGAGCGGGTGCGCGAGCTGTCCCGGATGCTGGCCGGCCTGGAGGATTCCGAGCTGGGCCGCGCCCACGCCGAGGAGTTGCTGGCCGCCGCCCGGGCGCCGCGCCACCGCTAGGCCGGCGCCGGGCGAACCCGAGTCGGACCCCCGAGTCCACTCCCGGGCCCCGACCCACGAGGCGGGCCCGGCTCCGCCACCCGGTGGGCGGCGGCCCTCTGCCGACCGCGACGCGCCCCCGTGGCGCCGACTGTCCAAGAGGGCCGCCGACCTGGCATGGTGGCGGCTGGACACTGGCTTTCCAGTCCCGAGCGCCGCTGCGGGCGATCCTCGCATCACGGCGCCCGAACCTGATCGAGTCGGATGCGAGACGACGTGGACCATTCCGCCGCCCGGGCCACCGCGGCCGCCCCTGAACCCGGCCAGCTGCACGTGGTGCTCGTCCTGGCCGCCAGCACCGGTGGCATCGGCGCACATGTGCGCTCCCTGGCACAGGGCCTGGTCGCGCACGGAGTGACCGTGACGGTGTGCGGGCCGGCCGGCACGGACGAGCTGTTCGGATTCTCCCGCTCCGGCGCCAGGTTCCACCTGGTCGACATCACCCCCACCGCGGGCGCCCGCAGCGACGCCACCGCGATCGGCGAGCTGCGCCGCGCCTTCACCGGCGCCGACGTGGTGCACGCCCACGGCCTGCGCGCGGGGCTCCTGTCCGACCTGGCGCTGCGCACCGCCGGCCGCTTCCCGGGCCTTCGCCCGGAGACCCCGCTGGTGGTCACCTCGCACCACGCGCTGCTCGCCACCGGCATGGAGCGCCGGCTGCAGCGGCTGATGGAGCGCCGGGTGGCGCGCGCCGCCGACCTGGTGCTCGGCGCGTCCTCCGACCTGGTGGCCCGGGCCCGCGAACTGGGCGCCACCGACGCCCGGCTCGGGCCGGTCGCCGCGCCGCCGATGCCCGAGGGCCGGCTGGAGCGGGACGAGGCCCGAGCCGTGCTGCTCGGCGCCGGACCGGACCGGCCGCTTGTGCTGGCGGTGGGCCGGCTGGTCCCGCAGAAGGCGTTCGGACTCCTGTTGGACGCCTCCCGGGAGCTGGCCGCCCTGGACCCGCAGCCCCTGGTGCTGCTCGCCGGGGACGGCCCCGAGGCGCCCGGCCTGCGCGAGCGGGTGACGGCCGAGAAGCTCCCGGTGCGGCTGCTCGGCTACCGCACCGATGTGCCCGACCTGCTGGCGGCCGCGGACGTGGTGGTGGTCTCCAGCCGCTGGGAGGCCCGCTCGCTGGTGGTCCAGGAGGCGATGCTGGCCGGCGTGCCGGTGGTGGCGACGTCCGTCGGCGGCATCCCCGAGCTGGTCGGGGACGCGGCGGTGCTGGTCCCGCCCGGCGACGCGGCGGCGATCGGCCGGGCGGTGCGCGGGCTGCTGGCCGATCCGGCCCGCCGTGACCGTCTTGCGGAGGCCGGCCGGCAGCAGGCCGGGACCTGGCCGGACGAGGCCGCCACCGTGGCCCAGGTGCTCAGCACCTACGACGAGCTGGTCCAGCGCAGCCTGTAGGAAGCAGGACAGGGCGGGGCGGGCGCCCGGCCGGCGGCCGGGCGCCACCGGTCAGACCGTGGCCTGCTCGGCCCGGTCCGCGGCCGGGCCGTTCGGCTGGGCCGAGAGGTACGCGCCGCCGCAGGCGGTCAGCCGCAGCGCGGTGTCGATCAGCGGGACGTGACTGAACGCCTGCGGGAAGTTGCCGACCTGGCGCTTCTCCCGCGGGTCCCACTCCTCGGCGAGCAGGCCGAGGTCGTTGCGCAGCGACAGCAGCTTGTCGAACAGCTCCCGGGCCTCCTGGACCCGGCCGATCATGGCGAGGTCGTCGGCCAGCCAGAACGAGCAGGCGAGGAAGGCGCCCTCGTGGCCGGAGAGCCCGTCGACGTTGTTGCCGCTCTCGTCGTGGGTCGGGTAGCGCAGCACGAAGCCGTCCTCGGTGGAGAGCTCGCGCTGGATCGCCTCGATCGTGCCGATGACGCGCTTGTCGTCCGGCGGCAGAAAGCCCACCTGGGGGATGAGCAGCAGCGAGGCGTCCAGTTCCTTGCCGCCGTAGTACTGGGTGAAGGTGTTGCGCTCCGGGTCGTAGCCCTTCTCGCAGACGTCCCGGTGGATGGTCTCGCGCAGTTCGCGCCAGCGCTCCAGGTGGGTGTCGGAGGGGGCGTCCTCGGGGGTCTGCTCCAGCAGCTTGATGGTGCGGTCGACGGCGACCCAGGCCATCACCTTGGAGTGGACGAAGTGCCGGCGCGGGCCGCGCACCTCCCAGATGCCCTCGTCCCGCTCCTGCCAGTGCTCCTCCAGGTACTCGATCAGGCGCAGCTGGAGGTGGTGGGCGTGGTCGTTGCGGACCAGGCCGGTCATGTGGGCCAGGTGCAGGGCCTCGACCACCTCGCCGTAGACGTCGAGCTGGAGCTGGCCGGCCGCGCCGTTGCCGACCCGGACCGGCTGGGAGCCCTCGTAGCCGGGCAGCCAGTCCAGCGAGGACTCGGTCAGCTCCCGCTCGCCGGCGATGCCGTACATGATCTGCAGGTTCTCCGGGTCGCCGGCGACGGCGCGCAGCAGCCACTCGCGCCAGGCGCGGGCCTCGTCCCGGTAGCCGGTGCGCAGCAGCGAGGAGAGGGTGATCGCGGCGTCGCGGAGCCAGGTGTAGCGGTAGTCCCAGTTGCGCTCACCGCCGAGGTCCTCGGGCAGGGAGGTGGTGGGCGCGGCGACGATGCCGCCGGTGGGGGCGTAGGTGAGGCCCTTGAGGGTGATCAGCGAACGGATCACGGCCTCCCGGTAGGGGCCCTGGTAGGTGCACTGGCCGGCCCAGTCGTGCCAGAAGTCGGCGGTGGCGTCGAGCATCTCCTCGGCGTCCGGGGCGGTCGGCGGATCGAGGTGGGAGGCCTGCCAGGTCAGGGCGAAGGCGATCCGGTCGCCGGCGGCGACGGTGAAGTCGGCGTAGGTGGTGAGGTTGCGACCGTAGGTCTCGGCCTCCCCGTCCAGCCAGACCGAATCGGGGCCGGCCACGGCGACGGTGCGGTGGCCGCCGTCGGCCTGCTCGACGCGGTGCACCCAGGGCACGACCCGGCCGTAACTGAAGCGCATCCGCAGCGCGGAGCGCATCCGGACGGTGCCGGACAGGCCCTCGACGATCCGGATCATCTGGGGGACGGCGTCGCGGCCGGCCAGCGGGCGCGGCGGCATGAAGTCGATCACCCGGACGCTGCCGCCCGGGCAGTCCCATTCCTGCTCCAGGATCAGCGAGTCGCCGCGGTAGCGGCGCCGGTCGGCGGGGACGGCCGGGGCGGCGGCGGTGGCGGGCGGGACGCGCAGGTCGCCGGTGTCGGTGAGGCGCACGCGGCCGGCGGCCGCGGTCGGCTCGGTCGCGGGGGCGGGCAGCTCGGCGGCCACCGCCTCGGCCGGGCCGATCCGCCAGAAGCCGTGTTCATCGGTGCCGAGCAGGCCGGCGAAGACCGCCGGCGAGTCGAACCGGGGCAGGCACAGCCAGTCGACCGCCCCGTCCCTGCTGACCAGGGCGGCGGTCTGCATGTCCCCGATGAGTGCGTAGTCCTCGATACGGCCGGCCACGTGGATCTCCAGTTCGCAATGTGGTCAGGACGCATCGGCGATCCGGGGAGAGCCAGCGGGTCTGCGGGGCCGGGGGCCACCCCGGGACGTCCGGCCCGCCGATGGGTGGTGGCGGGCCTTGCTGGAGTGTCCGCGCGAGGCCTTCGAGCCCCTGGAGTGGGTGGGGAGGAGCTGTTTTTCGGGGAGGTCCGGTCGCGCATCGGGGACCGAGAGGTGTCCTGACCCTCCCACGCCCTCCGCGTGCTCGTGTGTCGGCGATGCGTCCGTGCAGCTTACGACGGACGAAAGGGGCGAAGCACGCGGGCGCAGCTCTGCGTGGCGCCGCAATTCGGCGGAAATGCCGTGCATCGCGGGGCCGACGTGCAGGATGGCCCGGAAGGATCAGCTCCGGATGGTCCGCCGGGAGGGCGGCGCATGGCCCGGACGAGCGCCGCCGGGTGGCCCGCCCGGGCCGGTGGTGCGACGGATGTGACACGTGCGCCGTACGGTGCGCCGGTGGTGCGCCGGGCGCGTGGTTCCGTGCCACCGGGCGCGGGCCGGAAAGCGCCCCGGCCGGGTCACTGATACCCTGGTATCCCGTGGACCGGTGGGATCAAACGCCCCGGACCAGCCGAACCGACGACCCTGCGAGCGACGTGCCCAGCACCGCGCTCCCGTCGCCAGGCGAGCCGCGAGCCTCCCGCCCACGTCACCTTCGACACGCGACCCACGGGAGCCCCCTCTTGGCACAGCCCCATTCCGGCAAGGCAGCGAACGGCCGCGCCGTGACGACCAAGCACCTCTTCGTCACCGGGGGTGTCGCCTCGTCGCTCGGCAAGGGCCTCACCGCCTCCAGCCTCGGCGCCCTGCTCAAGGCCCGAGGCCTGCGCGTCACCATGCAGAAGCTCGACCCGTACCTCAACGTGGATCCGGGCACCATGAACCCGTTCCAGCACGGTGAGGTCTTCGTCACCGACGACGGCGCCGAGACTGACCTCGACATCGGCCACTACGAGCGGTTCCTGGACACCAACCTGCACGGTTCGGCCAACGTCACCACCGGCCAGGTGTACTCGACCGTCATCGCCAAGGAGCGCCGCGGCGAGTACCTGGGCGACACCGTCCAGGTCATCCCGCACATCACCAACGAGATCAAGTCCCGGATCCGCCGGATGGCGACCGAGGACGTCGACGTGGTGATCACCGAGGTCGGCGGCACCGTCGGCGACATCGAGTCGCTGCCCTTCCTGGAGGCCGTCCGCCAGGTCCGCCACGAGGTCGGCCGGGACAACGTCTTCTTCGTGCACGTCTCCCTGCTGCCCTACATCGGCCCCTCCGGCGAGCTGAAGACGAAGCCCACCCAGCACTCGGTGGCCGCGCTGCGCAACATCGGCATCCAGCCGGACGCCGTGGTGCTGCGCGCCGACCGCGAGGTGCCGCAGGCCATCAAGCGCAAGATCTCGCTGATGTGCGACGTGGACGAGGAGGCCGTGGTCGCGGCCATCGACGCCAAGTCGATCTACGACATCCCGAAGGTGCTGCACGGCGAGGGCCTGGACGCGTACGTCGTCCGCCGCCTCGACCTGCCGTTCCGCGACGTCGACTGGACCACCTGGGACGACCTGCTGCGCCGCGTCCACGAACCGCAGCACATCGTCAAGGTCGCGCTGGTCGGCAAGTACATCGACCTGCCGGACGCCTACCTGTCGGTGACCGAGGCGCTGCGCGCCGGCGGCTTCGCCAACAACGCCCGGGTCGAGATCAAGTGGGTCACCTCGGACGACTGCGAGACCCCGGAGGGCGCGCAGGAGCACCTCGGCGACGTCGACGCGATCTGCATCCCCGGCGGCTTCGGCGACCGCGGTGTCGACGGCAAGGTCGCCGCGATCACCTACGCCCGCGAGAACCGGATCCCGCTGCTCGGCCTCTGCCTGGGTCTGCAGTGCGTGGTCATCGAGGCCGCCCGCAACCTGGCCGGCCTGCCCGAGGCCAACTCCACCGAGTTCGACGCCGCCGCCAAGTACCCGGTCATTTCCACCATGGCCGAGCAGCTGGCGATCGTCGACGGCAAGGGCGACCTGGGCGGCACCATGCGCCTGGGCCTGTACCCGGCCAAGCTCGCCGAGGGCTCGATCGTCCGCGAGGTCTACGGCGGCGAGCAGTACGTCGAGGAGCGCCACCGCCACCGCTACGAGGTCAACAACGCCTACCGCGCGGACCTGGAGAAGACCGGCCTGGTCTTCTCGGGCCTCTCGCCCAAGGGCGACCTGGTCGAGTACGTCGAGTACCCGCGCGAGGTGCACCCCTACCTGGTGGCCACCCAGGCCCACCCGGAGCTGAAGTCCCGCCCCACCCGCCCGCACCCGCTGTTCGCGGGCCTGGTCAAGGCGGCCATCGACATCAAGACGGCGCAGCCCGCCGCCGAGTAGTAGACGACACGTCACCGGACGGCGGTCCCGCGATTCCCGCGGGGCCGCCGTTCGGCGTTAGATTGTGTCGTACTGACGAAAAGGGGAGACCGATGGACGACCAGCGCATCCACGACGTGGCCGAGGAGTGGGAGACCCGGGGGACCACCACACCGTTCCAGGGCAGGGTCACCGGCGTGCGCACCGAGGAGGTCCGGATGCCCGACGGCGGCTGGGCCCGCCGCGACTACCAGACCCACCCCGGCTCGGTCTCCGTCCTCGCCCTCGACGAGCAGCAGCGGGTGCTGATCGTGCGCCAGTACCGCCACCCCGTCCGCCAGCGGCTCTGGGAGCTGCCGGCCGGCCTGCTCGACGTGCCCGGGGAGAACCCGCTGCACGCGGCCCAGCGCGAGCTGTACGAGGAGGCGCACTGCAAGGCCGGGACGTGGCGGGTGCTGGTCGACTTCTACACCTCGCCCGGTGGCACCGACGAGGCGCTGCGGCTCTTCCTCGCCACCGACCTCGCGGACGCGGAGGGCGACCGCTACGAGGCCCACGGCGAGGAGCTGGAGCTCGAGACCGCCCGGGTGCCGCTCGCCGAGCTGGTCCGGCTGATTCACGCCGGCGAGCTGCACAACCCCACCCTGATCACCGGTACCTTCGCCCTGCACGCCGCGCTCACCAGCCCCGGCGGGCTCGATGCCCTGCGCTCGCCCGAGGCCCCCTGGCCGGCCCGGCCGTTCTCCTAGGGCCGTCCGGGGCCCTGGCGCCGATCCCGGGCCTGCCCGGTCCAGGGCTCGGGTCGCCGCCGGTGCGCTCGGACCCGGTGCCGGCGGACCCGGTGCCGGCGGGCGTCGCTCCCCTCGGCGTCGGCCCGCCCGGCCGGCTCCCGTGCGGGCCGGCGGTCGCGGGCGGGGCGCTCCGGTGGCCGCCTCGGGCGCGGCGGGTTGGCCCGTGGGGGTGATTTACCGGTTCGTACGACCGGATGTCACGTCGGCTGCGCCGGACGGTCGAACTACGCTTCGCAGACAGGGCGCCCGTCCCGGGCCGCCTCCGCTGAGCGCTGGGTGACGTCGGGAGTGGCACGGGTGGCGAGGAAGACGGCGACGATGGACCCGGGCCCCGGCGCACCCGTCGCGGGCGTTCCCGGACTGGACCGGCTGCCGGTCGGGCCCTCGCTGCTGGTCGGCCGCCGCGCGGAGCTGGCCGCCTTGCGGGCCGCCGCCGTGCGGCCGTCCGACGGGCGCAGCCCGGTGCTGGTGCTGGCCGGCCGCCCGGGCTCCGGCCGTACCACGCTGGCTGTCCGGTTCGCCGTGACGGTCGCGGCCGACTACCCCGACGGCATCCTGTTCGCCCGCCTCTCCTCGCCGGACGGCGGCCGGGTGCCGCCCGCCCGTGCCGCGCGCCGGCTGCTGGAGCAGCTCGGTGCGGACGGCGCCGGCGTCCCGCTGCCCGGGGCGGTCGAGGACGGCCGGGACGAGCCGGCCTGCGTGGCCCTGCGGGAGGCCCTGGCCGGGCGGAAGGTGCTGGTGCTGCTGGACGACGTCCGGGACGCCGGGCAGGTCTGGCCGCTGGTCGCGGACGAGCCCGGCTGCCTGGTGCTGGCCACCACCGCCGGGCCGCTCACCGGGATCGAGGACATCGACCCGGTCATCCTCGGCGGCCTGGACCGGCAGGCCGCCGCCGAACTGCTGGGCGACCTGGTCGGCGGGACCCGGATCAGCTGTGACCCGGTCGGTGGGGCCGACCTCGCGGAGGCCTGCGCCTCCCGGCCGGCCGCACTGCGGTTGATGGCGGGGTGGCTCAGGAGCAATCCGGAGCTGGCCGTCACGGACGCGGCGCGGGAGCTGGCGGAGGCGGTCCGTGAGGCGGACGGGAAGCCCACGGGCGGCCCGGGCCGGAAGGGGCCTGCGGCGGGATCGGCCGCCGGGCCGTCGACGACGGCGGGGGCTGCGGGGGCTGCGGCGGTCGTCGTCGACGGGGCCGGTGCCGCCGGTGCCGCGGGTGCCGCCGGTGCCGCAGGAAAGGGGACGGCGGGAGCGGGGACGGCAGGAGAGGCGTCGGTGCGGAAGGGGCCGCTCGGGAAGGGCCGGCCCGGCAGGGCCGCGGCGGCCGGGGTCCGGGCCGGTCGCGGGGCCGGGACGGGCACGGGGGGCGGGCCCGCCGCCGGGGAGCAGGCACCCGCCGGGCCGGCACGGAACGAGGCGCCCGCCCCGGCCCGGCCGGCGACCGACCCGGCCGCCTGGGTGAAGCCCGCGCCGGAGCCCGCCGAGCCCGTGCCCGTGCCCGACAACGACCCGCTGATCGGCGCCTTCACCCTCCTCTACCGCACGCTGCCCGCCCACCAGGCCAGGATGCTGCGCGCCCTGACTCTCGCTCCCGCCCAGTCCGCCGACCTGCGCACCGCCTCCGCCCTGGTCGGCTGCCCGGCGCCGGAGGCCGCCGCCACGCTGGCCGCCCTCGCCGAGCGGGAGCTGCTCGCAGAGGAGCCGCCCGCCGCCGACGGCACCCCCCGCTACCGGGTGCCCGGCCGCCTCCACGCCCGATTGGTGCGGCTGCGCGAGGCCGAGGACCGGCCCGCGGAGGTCGAGCTGGCCCGGGCCCGGCTGCTGGAGCGGCTGGTCCGGCTCACCGACTCCGCCCGTGCGCTGCTCGACCCCGCCGACGGGCCCGGTCCGGAGCCGCTGCCCGGTCCGCTGCGGCTGCGTTCGGCCGCCGAGGCCCGCGCCTGGCTGCTGGGCGAGCGCGACGTCCTGCTCGGCGCGGTCGCCGACGCGATCGGCCAGGGCGACCTGGACGGTTCGGCCGGCCGGCTGGTGACCGCCCTGCTCAGGGCGCTGCCGCTGACCGGCGCCGCCGCGCCCGCCGACCTCTACCAGCTGCACGAGCTGGTGCTGACCGTCGCCGAGCGGCACGGCAAGCCCCGCCGCGCCTCCGCAGCCCTGCTCAACCTGGGCGACCTGCAGGCCGGGGCCGGCCGTTGGGAGCAGGCGGCGGCGCACTACCGGGCCGCCCTGGAGCACGCCCGCTCCGCCGACGACGAGGCGCTCTGCGCCCGGGCGCTGGAGGGCGCGGCCGGCTGCCACCGGGCGCTCGGGGACGCCGTGCGCGCCGCCGACTGGTACGGCCGGGCGCTCGGCCTGCGGCAGTCGATGGGCGACCAGGCGGCGGAGGCCCGGCTGCTCGCCCGGGTGGCCGAGGCGCACACCGCGCAGCGCCGTTTCGACGAGGCCGAACGGGAGTACCGGGCGTCCCTCGGGGTGCTGCGGCGCCTCGGCGACGAGCGCGGTCGTCAGGCGGTCGGGGCCGCCCTCGCCGAGCTGCGGGAACGCCTCGACGCCGGGTGGTAGCGAGCGGTTCGGGAGTATTGTCGAAGATGCCCGGTTGGGACGGCTTTGGCGGGAAGATCGTCTTGGAAGCCTACGAACCTGCCAATGCATCTCGCAGATTTATTCACTTTGGAAGGCTGACACGCCGACTGGGCTTCATTACACTCGAACTCAGTCGCGCAGCGATCCATGCCTCCGCTCTGCCCGGAGGCTTCCCCCCGTGCGCGTCGCCCGCCGGTCTTCTCCGGTAGGGACCCCCATGGCAAGAGGACGTGTTTAGCCGTGAAGGTCGGCATCCCCCGCGAGGTCAAGAACCACGAGTACCGCGTGGCCATCACGCCCGCCGGCGTGCATGAGCTGGTCCGCAACGGACACGAGGTCTACATCGAGGACAACGCCGGTCTCGGCTCCTCGATCCCCAACGAGGAGTACGTGGCCGCCGGCGCCACCATCCTCCCCACCGCCGACGAGGTGTGGGCCACCGCCGACCTGCTGCTGAAGGTCAAGGAGCCCATCGCTGAGGAGTACCACCGTCTGCGCAAGGGCCAGACCCTCTTCACGTACCTGCACCTGGCGGCCGACCGCGCCGGCACCGACGCGCTGATCGCGTCCGGCACCACCGCGATCGCCTACGAGACCGTGCAGCTCGCCAACGGCGCCCTGCCGCTGCTCGCCCCGATGTCCGAGGTCGCGGGCCGTCTCGCCCCGCAGGTCGGCTCCTACCACCTGATGCGCCCGGCCGGCGGCCGCGGCGTGCTGCCCGGCGGCGTGCCCGGTACCCACCCGGCCAAGGCCGTCGTCATCGGCGGTGGCGTCTCCGGCTGGCACGCGGCCACCATCGCCATCGGCATGGGCTACGACGTGACCCTGCTCGACCGTGACATCAACAAGCTGCGCGAGGCCGACAAGATCTTCGGCACCAAGATCAAGGCCATCGCCTCCAACTCGCTGGAGCTGGAGAAGGCCGTCCTGGACGCCGACCTGGTCATCGGCGCCGTGCTGATCCCGGGCGCCAAGGCCCCCAAGCTCGTCACCAACGAGCTGGTCTCCCGCATGAAGCCGGGCTCCGTGCTCGTCGACATCGCCATCGACCAGGGCGGCTGCTTCGAGGACTCGCACGCGACCACGCACGCCGAGCCGACCTTCCAGGTCCACAACTCGGTCTTCTACTGCGTGGCCAACATGCCGGGCGCCGTTCCGAACACCTCCACCTACGCGCTCACCAACGCGACGCTGCCGTACGTCGTCGAGCTGGCGAACCGTGGTTGGAAGGAGGCGCTGCGCCGCGACGCCGCGCTGGCCAAGGGCCTGAACGTGCACGAGGGCCAGATCACCTACGGCGCCGTCGCCGAGGCCTTCGGCCTGGAGTCCGTCTCCCTGGAGAGCGTCCTCGCCTGACGTCCGACCCCCGGTCCGGGCCGGGTCCGCGCCGCGCAGGCGCCGGACCCGGCCCGGCCGTGCCGCTTCCCCGGGAGCTCCCCGGGAGTGGTTCGCAGGCCCCCGACCCTCCCTCCTGCCCGCCCGCGGGCCGGAGGACCCCGTTCCCGGGTCGGGGGCTTCGCCATGCCCGTGAACAGGGGGTTGCATCGGCGGGTCGCTCTGTCGTCAATTTCTGTGGGTCGCGTCACCCGACCGCAGAAACGTTAGGGTCAAGAGCCCTCGCATCCCTTGACAGAGGGTCGCCCGGCAGTCGACACATCCGGCCCACTACCGTGGATTGTGTTGCTGCGAACGCCTTGAACGGCCTAGAGTCGCAAACCGTCGGCATGCTGCCACGCTGACGAATCGACATAGAGTCCTGGATGCCCAAGGAGGTAAGACGACTTGTGAATGAGTCGACATTTGCTCCCGGGGGTGGTCAGCCAGGACTGGCGGAGCACACCGCCGGCCAGCCGAGTGAGGAGTCCGGGGCCCGGCAGGCCACCGTGGGCTCGGCCGAGGTCGGCTCGGTCGCACTCCGTACCTTCGAAGCACGCCAGAACACAGCACAGGTGACCACGGTGACCGACTACGACGCCGACCTGCCGGCCTACGGCCTGGCCTACGGCGAGATCGCCTACGGCGCCTACGACGACCCGGACGCCGAGTACGAGCCGGACCCGGAGTACGCCGCCACGCTGGCCCCCGACGCCGCGCGCCAGCGCCGCGAGCGGGTCGGCCCGACCGGCCGTCCGCTGCCGTACTTCCCGATCCCCGCGCCGGTGGCCGAGCACGGCCCCGCGCAGATCATCGCGATGTGCAACCAGAAGGGCGGCGTCGGCAAGACCACGTCGACCATCAACCTGGGTGCGGCGCTGGCCGAGTACGGCCGCCGCGTGCTCCTCGTCGACTTCGACCCGCAGGGCGCCCTCTCGGTCGGCCTCGGCGTCAACCCGATGGAGCTCGACGTCACCGTCTACAACCTGCTCATGGAGCGGGGCCTGACGGCCGATGAGGTGCTGCTGAAGACGGCCGTGCCGGGCATGGACCTGCTGCCGTCCAACATCGACCTCTCCGCCGCCGAGGTGCAGCTGGTCAGCGAGGTGGCCCGGGAGTCCGCCCTCGCGCGCGCCCTGAAGCCGCTGCTGCCCGACTACGACTACGTCATCATCGACTGCCAGCCCTCGCTGGGCCTGCTGACGGTCAATGCCCTGACGGCCGCTCACAGCGTCATCGTCCCGCTGGAGTGCGAGTTCTTCGCGCTGCGCGGTGTCGCGCTGCTCACCGAGACCATCGAGAAGGTCTGCGAGCGCCTCAACCCCGAGCTGCGCCTGGACGGCATCCTCGCCACCATGTACGACTCGCGCACCGTGCACAGCCGCGAGGTGCTGGCACGCGTCGTCGAGGCGTTCGGCGACCACGTCTTCCACACCGTCATCGGGCGCACCGTGCGCTTCCCGGAGACCACCGTCGCCGGCGAGCCGATCACCACGTACGCGACCAACTCGGTCGGTGCCGCCGCCTACCGCCAGCTCGCCAGGGAGGTGCTCGACCGGTGCCGCCCCGCCGAGTGAGTCTCCCGGGTGCCGACGAGCTGTTCCGGACCACCGGGGGGATGGCGCTGTCGCCGTCCCTCGCGCCGCGTCCGGCCGCCGAGGCGCCCAGACCGGAGACCGCGCGGACCGTCAACGGTGCCGGCGGCAGTCCCGTCGGCGGGACCGGCGCGGACGGCACGGCCGGCACGGACGGCGAGGGCGTCCAGGGGGCCGTCGACGGGGCCCCCGGGGGCACGGACGCCGCGGGCGGGCCCGGAAGGGCCCGGGAGCGCCGCGGCGCGGGTGCCGCGACGGTGCCCGCTCCGGCGCAGCCGGGCGGCGCGCACGGGGCCGGAACGGGCGCCGGGGGCGCGCAGGGCGCTTCCCAGGGCGGCGGGGCCGTCGGGGCGCCGGGCGGTGCGGCCGGTGGCGTGGCGGGTGCCGCGCAGGCCGTGGGCAGCCGGACCGCCGCCTCCGCTGCGCGCCAGCACGCGGCCGCGGCCGAGGAACAGGCGGGCGCCGCGGGGCGCCCCCGGCCGCGCGGCCGGGCACCGCGCCGTCCCAGCGGGCGGGAGCGGCACGACGAGAAGATCACCGTGTACGTCTCGGCCGAAGAGCTGATGGACCTGGAGCACACGCGACTGGTGCTGCGCGGTGAGCACGGCCTTGCGGTGGACCGCGGCCGGATCGTCCGGGAGGCCATCGCCGTGGTGCTGGCCGACCTGGAGCAGCGCGGCGAGGCGAGCATCCTGGTCCGGCGGCTGCGCGGGCGCTGACGCGCCGGGGCGCCGGGGCGCTCCGGGACCGGGTGCCGAGCTGCGGGGGCTGGGTACGGGGTCCGGGGGCGCGGGATCTGGGCGCAGGGCGCGGAGCCGTGAGGGCGCGGGTGCGCCGGGCGCGGATGCCGGGCGCAGGTGCGCCGGGCGCGGCGTGGCGGTGGCCCCGGCGTGGGGCGGGTGGCGGGTCCGGGTGAAGATGGACCGTCATGCCGAGCAGCCTGGAACCGCCCGCCCCCGTCGGGACCGCCCCCGAGGGGGCAGCTCCCTCGGGGACCGCCCCGGTCGGGGCGGTCCCCGGGGGCACCGCCACCGAGACCGTCGAGAGCACCGACGAGTCGCGGGGCGGCTTCCGGGTGCGGCTGCAGAACTTCGAGGGCCCTTTCGACCTGCTGCTCAGCCTGATCTCCAAGCACAAGCTCGACGTCACCGAGGTGGCGCTGGCGACCGTCACCGACGAGTTCATGGCGCACATCCGGGCCATGGGCCCGGACTGGGACCTCGACGCCGCGACCGAGTTCCTGGTGGTCGCCGCGACCCTGCTCGACCTCAAGGCCGCCCGTCTGCTGCCCGCCGCCGAGGTCGAGGACGAGGAGGACCTCGCCCTGCTGGAGGCGCGCGACCTGCTCTTCGCCCGCCTGCTGCAGTACCGGGCGTACAAGCGGGCGGCCGCCCTGTTCGGCGAGCGCTGGGCCGCCGAGCTGCTCCGGCGCCCGCGGACCGTCGGACTGGAACCGCACCACGCGCAGCTGCTGCCGGAGGTCGTGATCGGCATCGGCGCGGAGCGGTTCGCGGAGCTGGCGGCCCGGGCCATGGCACCGAAGCCGAAGCCGGTGGTCTACGTCGACCACATCCACACCCCCCCGGTCAGCGTGCGGGAGCAGGCCGGGCTGGTCGTCGACCTGCTCACCGAGCTGGGCGAGGCGTCCTTCCAACGGCTCGTCGCGGACGCGCCGGACACGCTGGTGGTGGTCGCCCGGTTCCTGGCCCTGCTGGAGCTCTACCGCGAACGGGTGCTCGACTTCGACCAGCCGGAGGCGCTGGGTGAGCTGCTGGTCCGCTGGGTGGCCGAGGCGGACCGGGGCGCGGTCGAGGTGACGGACGAGTTCGACCGGCCCGCGGGCGAGTCCGTGGACCGGGCGGAGCGGGAGAAGAAGGAGGAGCGGCGATGACGGGTGGTGCCGAGGGCGGCGGGCGGCCGGCGCGGCGGCCGCTGGGTGTCCCCGGACAGCCGCGCGCCGAGGAGTGGCTGGAGCCGGCACCCGGCGTGGTGCCGGTCGGCGCGGACCGGCCGGAGCCGGGGCAGGAGCCGGCACCCGGGCCTGGGCCGGAGCCGGAGCCCGGGCCTGGGCCGGAGCCGGAGCCCGGGCCTGGGCCGGAGCCGGCACCCGGGCCTGGGCCGGAGCCGGAGCCCGGGCCTGGGCCGGAGGCCGTCGGGGGTGAGCCGGCGAGCGGCGCGGCGCAGGCCGTCCGGCCCGCGGTGAGCCCGGTGGCCGTGGCGGCCGTGGCGGGCACGGCGGCTCCGGCGCCCGTGGCGGACCCGCTCGTCGTGCACCAGAAGTCGGCCCCTTCGACCTCCCGTGCCGGTGCCGCGGGCAGGGCGGCCGGGCGGCCGGGCCCTGCGCAGGGCATCGAGCGGGGCGATGGGCCGGGACTCGGGCCGCAGGCCGGCGAGAGCGCGGGTACGGGCGAGGGCGAGGGCGGGGGCTTCGGCCCGGCCGGACCCGGGCTCAGGGCCGAGCTGGAGGCGATCCTGATGGTCGTCGACGAGCCGGCCTCGGAGGGCCACCTGGCGTCCGTGCTGGAGCGCCCCCGGGCGGAGGTGACGGCGGCGCTGCGCGACCTCTCCGCCGAGTACACCGCCCAGGGCCGGGGCTTCGACCTGCGGCTGGTGGCCGGAGGGTGGCGGTTCTACAGCCGGGCCGAGTGCGCGCCGGCCGTCGAGCGCTTCGTCCTGGACGGCCAGCAGGCCCGGCTGACCCAGGCCGCTCTGGAGACCCTGGCCGTCGTCGCCTACCGTCAGCCGGTGTCCAGATCGCGGGTCTCGGCCGTCCGGGGTGTGAACTGTGACGGCGTGATGCGTACCCTGGTACAGCGAGGACTGGTGGAAGAGGCCGGATCCGAGCCCGAAACAGGTGCGATCCTGTATCGGACGACGAACTACTTCCTGGAACGGATGGGGCTCCGCGGCCTGGATGAGCTGCCGGAGCTCGCTCCCTTCCTGCCCGAGGTCGACGACGTGGAAGCGGAGTCCCTGGAGGGCACGATGATCGCGGAGGCGGTCGCCGCCGCTGCCGTGCAGGCCGCGGACGGCAGTGGCGAGGCCGATCGGGCTGCGCCTGATCGGTAGGGGGCGGTGAGGTCGGCCGAAACGACCGCACAGCCCAGACGGAAAACGACGTACGGACACTTTGATGCGTAGCAGTGGCAACGGCAGGAACAGCAGCGGCGGCGGCAGCGGTCGCGGCGGACAGGGCGGGGGCCGGGGCGGCGGCTCCTACGGGGGCGGCTCCGGCCGCGGTGGCTCGTACGGCGGCGGATCCGGTTCCTCGCGCGGCGGCGGCGCCGGCCGCGGCGGATCGGGCCGGGGCGGGTCCGGCGCCCCGCGGGGCGGCTCGTACGGCGGCGGCTCGGGCTCCTCGCGCGGCGGTTCGTACGACCGGCGCGACGACCGGCGCGACGACCGCCGGTACCCGGACCGCCCGCTGCGCCCCGAGGAGCGGCGCTACGACCGCCCCGAGTACGGCGGCGGCCCCAACGCCACCCCCGCCCGCGGCGGCTACGCCGGGCGCCGCCCCGGCCCGGCCCCGCGCCCGCGCCGTGAGGGCCAGGGCGCCCCGGGCGACCCGCGCCGCCAGCCGCAGCGCTCGCGCGAGCTGCAGGCGCGGATCGAGGACGCGGTGCTCGCCCGGCACGACAAGCCGGCCGTGAAGCTGCCCAAGACCTTCGGCGAGCCCGAGGGCGAGCGCCTGCAGAAGGTCCTGGCGCGCGCCGGCGTCGGCAGCCGCCGCGCCTGCGAGGAGCTGATCGAGCAGGGCCGGGTCGAGGTCAACGGCAAGCTCGTCACCGAGCAGGGCAAGCGTGTCGACCCGCAGAAGGACGAGATCAAGGTGGACGGCCTGACCGTCGCCACCCAGTCGTACCTGTTCTTCGCGCTGAACAAGCCGGCCGGCGTGGTCTCCACCATGGAGGACCCGGACGGCCGCCAGTGCCTCGGCGACTACGTGACCAACCGCGAGACGCGGCTGTTCCACGTCGGCCGTCTGGACACCGAGACCGAGGGCATCATCCTGCTCACCAACCACGGCGAGCTGGCCCACCGCCTCACCCACCCGCGGTACGGCGTGACCAAGACCTACCTGGCCGCGATCCAGGGCCCGATCCCGCGCGACCTGGGCAAGCAGCTCGCGCAGGGCATCGAGCTGGAGGACGGGTTCGCCCGGGCCGACAGCTTCAAGGTCGTCTCCAACGTCGGCAAGAACTACCTCGTCGAGGTCACCCTGCACGAGGGCCGCAAGCACATCGTCCGCCGGATGCTGGCCGAGGCCGGCTTCCCGGTCGAGAAGCTGGTGCGCACGCACTTCGGCCCGATCGCCCTGGGCGACCAGAAGTCCGGCTGGCTGCGCCGTCTGACCAACCCCGAGGTCGGCCAGCTGATGCGCGAGGTCGGTCTGTAGCCCGGCCGACGCTCCGGTCGGGTCGGTCGCGCAGTCGCCGGACCGGCCTGCGCCTTCGGGCCTAAGCGTGACAAGGGCCTCCCCGCCGAGTGGCGGGGAGGCCCTCACGCCGTTCGGCGGGTCCTGCTGTGAGCCGGGACGCATCGCCTGGTCACCGGCTTGTCAGCGCGATGATCCGTGGCCGAGGATTGCCACCTGACCGCGGCCCGCCGAGTGGCGGGAGTGCGCCACGGTGGCGCGGGCGGGAGGCGAGACGGGGGAGCGGCGTCGTGTCCGATGCACCACTCAGCGCACTGGGACTGGCCGCACCGGACGGACGGGTCTACGCGGCGCTGGTGGCCAATCCGCAGTCGACGGCGGAGGACCTGGCGGTCGCGTGCGGGCTGACCCTCCAGCAGAGCGTGCGCGCTCTGGACCGGCTGGCGCAGCACGGCATGGCGACCCGCGCCCCGGTGGACCGGCACCGGTTCCTGCCGGTGGCCCCGGACGTCGCGATAGGCACGCTGATCGGCCACCGCGAGTCCGAACTGCGGCATGCCCGCGCCGAGATGCACCGTCTGATGGACGCCTTCCGGGAGGCCTCGCGCTACACCGACCCGGCGCACTCGGTCGAGGTGCTGACCGGCGGGGAGGCGATCGCCCAGCGGCTGGAGCACATCACCGAGACCAGCCAGTACCAGGTGCGCGGCTTCGACTGCCCCCCGTACATCCAGGACCCGGTGGCCAACATCCCGCTGCAGCGCCGGCGGATGAAGGAGGGGCTGCGGTTCCGGACCATCTACGACCGGGAGGCGGTGGCCTGGCCGGGCCGGCTGGAGAAGAACATCCTGGTCGGCGTCGCGGACGGCGAGGAGGCGCGGGTCCGGCCGGCGCTGCCGATGAAGATGATCATGTCGGACGACCGGATGGCGATCATCCCGATCAGTGTGGGGGACAGCGTCCTCGACGCCGCCTACGTCATCCACCCGTCCGCGCTGCTGCAGGCGCTGGACACGCTGTTCGAGGCGGAGTGGGAGCGCGCCGTCCAGCTCCAGGCCGCGATCGGGGCGGGGGAGGAGGCGCTGGAGCCGGAGGCCGACCACCGCAAGCTGCTGGGCCTGCTCGCGGCCGGCCTCACCGACGAGTCGATCGCCCGCTCGCTCGGCTGGAGCGCCCGGACCACCCAGCGCCGGCTGCAGAGCCTGATGCGCGAGCTGGGCGCCACCACCCGGTTCCAGGCCGGTATGGCGGCCCGGGAGCGCGGCTGGCTCTGACCCCGGCCGTCGCCGCAGCGCCGGCCGCCGCCTCGCCGGCCCCCCCCGGCCGTCGTTGGCACACCTGTGGGCGCCGGCACCCCGGCCGTGGCGCTGCCCGCGCGGGCTCAGCTCCAGGGGGTGAGGCTCGCCCAGCGGCCGTCCGGGCCACGCTCGACCTTCTCCAGGCCGATCACGGCGGACCGGTTCAGCCGCCCGTAGATGTGGGGGAACAGCACGCCGGGCGTGGCCCCGGGCGGCGGTGCGCCGTGCGGCGCCTCCCACTTGACCATCGGCTCCACCAGCGACTCCTCGATCAGCAGCGCCATCAGCGGCTCGCGGGCGTCGGCGAAGAAGGCGTTGGCCACCGCGAGTGCCGTCTGTTCGTCCGCCGAGCAGTGGATGAACCCGTCGGTGAGCAACGAGGCGGTGGCGTACGGCCGGCCGGGGTCGGCCAGCCAGTCGTCCAGGGGGGCGAGGTGCAGGATCATGGTTCTGTTGTACCCGAGCCGGTAGCCGAGCGGACGTCCGGGACTGAGCGGGTGTCACGGCGGCGGGTCGCCGGACGGTCCCGCCGGAACGCCCGGCCGCTGCGCCCGGCCGCGTCCGTGGCCGCGGACGCGGCCGGAGGAATCGGGGCCGGAGGAATCGGGGCCGGAGCCGGAGCCGGGGACGCGGTCGGGGTCGGGGCCGTCGTCACAGGCCGGCCACCTTCGAGGAGGCGGAGACCTCGTACACCAGCGTGACGGTGCGGTGCGCGCCCGGACCCAGCGGGACGTCCCAGCGGGCGATGCCCTCGGCGTCGAAGGCGTCGGGGGCCGGCCGGCAGTCCTCCTTGCGTAGCCGCACCTCCACCGCGGACACCTCGGAGACCGGCACCCGCTCGCGCACCGCGACCAGCTGCTCGTCCTGCTCCTCCGGACCGGAGAAGCGGGAGATGTGCAGCCGGACCGTCCGGGTGGTCACCTGGCGCTGGCTGAGACCGGTGGTGGCCTGGCTCTCCTCGGCCTCGCGGACCACCCGGTAGCCGTCGGAGCTGCCGAAGGCCAGCTCGGCGTCGGCGCCCGCCGCCGTGAACGGCAGCTCGCCGCGGCCGGTGAAGCCGCTGCCGCGGACCAGTTCGACCGGGCCGACCAGCAGCGCGTGCCCGGACGCGTTGCGGAACCGCACCACCTGGGTGACCAGCGGGGACAGCTCCGGCGCGCAGGCGTACTCGGTGGTGGCCGGCACGGTGAAGGCGCCCAGCGGCACCCGGTGCGCCCGGCCGTCCGAGGGCACCGACGCCGGCGCGGGCGCGCGCAGCACCCGGACCTCGCCGCCGTCGTCCACCCCGGGCACCTCGCCGGACGGTCCGAGCGTGCCGATCGCCTCCTCGCGCAGCTCGACCTCGACGGTGCGGCGCTCCTCGGCGCTGCGCTCGCGCAGCGTCAGCCGGTCCTCGGCCAGCGCGGGCGGTTCGGTGGCCAGCGCGGATCGGGCCGTGGACAGGGTGAGCCGGGCGTCCGTCCAGTCCTCCCCGGTGCGCTGCCAGACCACGGCCTCCGACTCCAGCCGCAGGGTGCCGTCGACCAGGGTGGCCCGGTAGGAGGGGCGCCAGAGGGCGCACGGAACCAGGTGGCTGACGGTCAGCCGGGCCGGTCCGGCGGTGGCGGCCTCGACGGTGAGGTCGAGGTGGGCGACGAGCTCGGCCGGCTCCTCCTCGGCCTGGTCGAGCGCGATCCGGGCCCGGGTGGCGTCCTCCTCGAGCCGGCGCAGCCGGGAGCGGACGGCGCGCAGCTCCTCGCCGTACCGCTCGCGTTCGCCGTCCACCCGGTCCAGTTCGCGCGTCCAGCGGGCCCGTTCGACCTCGCCGGCGCCGGCGCCCTCGCCGACCTCGCGCAGCAGGTCGGCGGAGAGCTGGGCGAGCAGCGCCAGCCTGGCCTGGAGGCGGTCGCGCAGCTGCTCCTCGCGGCGGGTCCGGCGTTCGAGTTCGTGCACCCGGTGGCGCAGCTCGGAGTCGTCGGGGCCGGGCGCCCGGGGAGCGGGTGGGGTCCAGGCGCGCACGATGCGGGCGTCCAGGACACGGGTGCCCGTGGCGTCCGCCTCGGCGCGCAGGGTGCGGTCGACGGCGAGCGCGGTGATCGGTCCGAGGCGCAGCCGCTGGACGCCGGCGGAGAGCTCGACGGTGGCGGTGCGCTCGACGTGGCTGCGGTCCTCCAGGCAGGTGACGGCGGTGACCGGGAGGGGGGCGGTGGTGCTGGTCATCGTTCAGTTCCTCCGGTTTCCGCCGACGATGGCCTTGCCGGCCGGGATTCTGATCTGGAAGTCGCCGTCGAGCTCGGCCCGGCCGCCCGGCGGCAGCTCGACGCGCCACAGCCGGGTACCCGGCGGGTACTCCGGGGCGGGGCTCGCGGGCGCCTGCCAGTCGGCGCGCTCCTCGATCCGGATGTCCGCGTCCGAGGCGACCGGCACCCGCTCGCGGACCTCGACGGTGACCGGCCGCCCGAGCCGGTTCGCCAGCTCGACGTGCACCCGGTGGTCGAGCAGGGTGGTGTTGTTGAGCATGCCGGCGGTGGACTCGCGCAGCTCGGTGCGGCGCACCACCTCGATGCTCTCGGCCACGCCGATGCCCAGCCGGCGGGTGCCGCCGGGGGCGAGGGTGGGCAGCGCGGCGGTGAGCAGGAACTCGCCGTCGACGGTGACCTCCACCGGCCCGGCCAGCACGGCCTGCGCGGTCGGGTTGGCGAGCACGACCGTGCTGTAGACCTTCTCCTCGACGGAGGGCACGGTGACGTACTCAGGGCGGACGGACAGCGGGATCTCGCCGATGGTGACGGTGTGCCAGGTGCCGTCCGACGGGATGTCGGCGGGTGCGGCGGCGTCGAAGCGGTGGTCGAAGGAACCCGCGGAGGCGCGCGGCGGTACGGCGTGGCGGGGCAGCGGCAGGGCGGCCACCGAACGGGCGACGTTCGCCGAGTGCTGCCGGGCCGGCGTGGACCGCCCGGCCGTGGGCGTTCGCAGCGTGCCGCGTCGGCCGGCCGGCTGCTCGGGGCCGGACAGGACGAGGGCCGGGTAGTCGAGCAGCGCGGCGTCGGGAGTGAGCGGCGCGAACGGCTCGGCGGAAGGCTGGGCGGCGGGTTCGGCACCGGCTCCGCCGGCGTCGGGCCCGCCGGGGCCGCCGTACCCGGCGAAGTGTGCGGTGGCGTCGCCGGCCGGTGCGGCGAGGGTGGGGCGCGTCGCCGGGCGGGAGGCGCGTCTGGCGCGCGCCGGGGCGCCGCCGGGAGCCGCCGGCGCGGGGGGCGGCGGTGCGGCGGGGGCCGGCGCCGGCGCGACGGCGGGCGGCGGCAGCGGGCCGCCGGGCTGCGGGGGCGGCGGCCCGCCGTACCCGGCGAAGCCGGCCTGCAGGAAGTCCGGTCCCTCGGTGTCCAGGGCGTGGCCCGCCCGCGGGGCGGCGGCCGTCACGGGGGCGGGCGGCGCGGCCGTGACCACGGCGGTGGCCACGGCCGGGCGCTCGGGCGCGGGCCGCGGGCCCGCCGCGTCGTAGCCGGTGAAGAGGTCGGCCAGGCCGCCCGGGGTCTCGCGCCAGCCGGACGGCGGCGGGACCGGCTGGCTGCGGCCGATCCGCAGCGAGCGGAGCTTGGGGAGGTCGGTGCGCCGGTCCAGGTCGGCGGTGGAGAGGGCGAGCCGGACGCCGGTCCAGTCCTCGCCGGTCCGCTGGGCGACGGAGGCGCGCAGGAGCAGCTGCCCGGTGTCCGCGCCCTGGTGGTAGGAGAGGCGGTAGGCGGGTACCCAGCGGGCGCCGGGGACGCCGTACTCGAGTTCGAGCTCGATCTCGGCGGCGTCGGCGGCGGCGTCGGCGGCGGTGCCGTCGGCGGGGGTGGTGCTGGCGGGGGTGGTGCTGGCGGGGGTGCCGTCGGCAGAGGTGGTGTCGGCTGGGGTGGCGGCATCCGGGAGGGCTTCGGTGCCGGGGAGAGCCGCGGTGCCGGGGAGCGGAGCACTGCCGTCGGCCGGGCTGCCGCCGGGAGCGGCGGCCGCACCCGGGGTGGCGGTCGCGGCCGGGCTGGCGAGCGTGACCAGCACGGTGGCCGAGGTGTCGACGGGGTGGGCCGGCTCGGCGGTGGAGGAGCGCTCCAGCCGGTCGGCGAGCACCGCGGACTCGTGCTCGGCGGCCTCCAGGTCCCGGGTCAGTTCCTCGGCACGCCGCTGGAGCCGGTCGAGGCGCTCGTCGACGAACTCGGCAAGCTCCAGCCAGGCGTCGGCGGGCGTCCGGCGCAGCGGCTCGTCCTTGCGCCGCGGCGGCGGCACCGCACGCAGGGCGGCCGTCTCGGCGATGGTCGCCAGGGCCAGCCGGTGCCGCTCGCGGACGGCGTGCTCGTGCTCCCGCGCCTCGTCCAGCCGACGGCGCAGCTCCGGGAGTTCGTCGCGGCTGCGGAGTTCGGCTACCGGTTCGAGGCGGGCCTCGGTGACGGCGGTGCCAGGTGGTCCGTCCAGCACCCGGGCGCGCAGCGACCGGCCGTCGAGCACGCGGGGCAGGCCGGTCAGCCGGAGCCGGCCGTTCGGCGGCAGCGCCACCCGGGCCCGGCGGCGGCAGACCGCGCCGGCGGCGTAGACCACGACGGAGTCGAGCACCGACGGGTGGGCCGGTACCTCGGGCCCGTCCGATCGCTTCCTGTTCTCTGCCCTGTGCTGGTCGTTCACCCGGCCTGCCCCTTCGTTCGCGCTGTCCCGCGCCGAATCGCGCGCTGCCGCCCCCTGAGCGGTCAGTCTGCCTCGCTTCGGTGCGGGCGTCGCTGGATTTCGTCCTGCGTGGCGTGTGCGTTCCGGCCCGCGTCCTGCCGCGGGCCCGGTGGTGGTGGTCTCCGTGCCCCTCGTCGCGGTGGTCGTGACCGTGGTTGTGGTCGATTGCGGTGTGCGGTTGCGGTTGCGGTCGTGAGGTGGTCGTGGTCGTCGTCGAGAGAGGGGACGGGGCAGTGGGCCCGGCGGTTGCGGCGTGACCTCGCGGTGGCGGTGGCGGTGGCGATGGCGATGGCGGTGTCACGGTGGCGGTGGGGACGGGGCCGGGGATGCGAGAGGATGGGGCGAGCACGCCCAGGCCAGCCGTGAGGAGAGCCAACCCGCCATGCGCACTGCCGTCGTCGTCGGTACCGGACTCATCGGGACGTCCGCCGCGCTCGCCCTGACCGGACGCGGGCTGACCGTCCATCTGGAGGACGCCGACCCGGACGCGGCCCGGACCGCCGCCTCGCTCGGCGCCGGCACCACCGAGCCCGCCGACGGCCCGGTGGACCTGGCGATCATCGCCGTGCCGCCCGCGCTGGTCGGCAAGGTCCTCGCGGACTGCCAGCGGCGCGGCCTGGCCCGCTGGTACACCGACGTCGCCAGCGTGAAGGACGGCCCGCGCGCGGAGATCGCCGCGCTGGGCTGCGACACCGTCCACTACATCGGCAGCCACCCGATGGCCGGGCGCGAGCGCTCCGGCCCGCTGGCCGCCCGCGCCGACCTGTTCGAGGGGCGGCCGTGGGTGCTCACCCCCACCCCCGACACCGACACGGAGACGCTGAACGCCGTCCTGGAGCTGGTCGCCCTCTGCGGTGCGATGCCGATCGTGATGGACTCGGCCGCCCACGACCGCGCCGTCGCCCTGGTCTCGCACGCCCCGCAGCTGGTCTCGTCGCTGGTCGCCGCGCGGCTGGAGCACGCCGACGAGACGGCCATACGGCTCTCCGGCCAGGGCGTCCGGGACGTGACCCGCATCGCCGCCTCCAATCCCGGCATGTGGGTGGACATCCTCTCCGCCAACGCGGGCGCCGTCGCCGACATCCTGGAGGAGGTCGCCGCAGACCTGGGTGACACCGTCACCGCGCTGCGGGCGCTCCAGACCGCCGAGGAGGGCGAGCGCCGGGCCGGGGCGGCCGGGATCGCGGACGTCATGCGGCGCGGCAACACCGGCCAGGCCCGGATCCCCGGCAAGCACGGTGCACCGCCCACCCGGTACGAGACGGTGGCCGTGGTGCTCGGCGACCAGCCCGGCGAGCTCGGCCGCCTCTTCGGCGAGGTCGGGGCGGTGGGCGTGAACATCGAGGACGTCGCCATAGAGCACTCCACCGGCCAGCAGGTCGGCTTCGTCCAGCTGTCGGTCGCCCCGGCCGCGGTGAAGCCGCTGACGGCGGCGCTGCGGGCGAGCGGCTGGAGCGTCCGGGACTGAACCCGGCCGGGGCCCTCCCGGCCTGCGGCGGGGCCGCGGCCCGGGGTCCGGACCGGGGCCGCGGATCGGGGGCCGCCCTGGGGTCCGCCCTGGGGTCCGGGCCGGGGGCCGCCCCCGGGCGGGGCGGCCTTTCGCGCCGGTCCATTAACCTTGAGGTAGACAACCCCGGGTTTCACGCTGCGCGGAATCAGGTCGCGCGGGTCCGGGCCCCAGGCTTCAGAGAGAGGTTCGCCCCGTGGACACTGCCGACCAGGCGCACGCCCCGGTCGTCGTCGCCATCGACGGACCCTCCGGCTCCGGCAAGTCGACCGTCTCGCGGGCGGTCGCCGCCCGGCTGGGGCTCAGCTTCCTGGACACCGGTGCCATGTACCGGGCGATGACCTGGTGGATGCTGACCAACGACGTGGACGTCACCGACGCCGACGCCGTGGCCGTCGCCTGCGGCAAGCCGGTGATCGTCTCCGGAACGGACGCCGAGGGACCGACCATCACCGTGGACGGCCAGGACGTGTCCGGCCCGATCCGCGGCCCCGAGGTGACGGCGCACGTCAGCGCCGTGTCCGCGGTGCCGGCGGTGCGGACCCGGCTGGTGGAGCTGCAGCGCGGCTGCGCCGACGTAGCCGAGCGCGGCATCGTCGCCGAGGGCCGGGACATGGGCACCGTGGTGTTCCCGGACGCCACCGTCAAGATCTTCCTCACCGCCTCGGAGACGGCCCGCGCCCAGCGCCGCGCCGCCGAGCTGCGGGCGAAGGGGGTGGACGAGGCGACCATCACCGCGATGGCCGCCGACCTCGCCCGCCGCGACGCCGCCGATTCCTCCCGGGAGACGGCGCCGCTGACCCAGGCCGCGGACGCGGTCCTGGTCGACACCAGCGAGCTCACCCTGGAGCAGGTGATCGGCACGATCGCCTCCCTCGTGGAGGAGCGCGCCGGGCTGTCGGCCGTCTGATGCCGTCGGCCGGCTGATCCCGCTCCGGTCCTCTCCGGACGGTGATCGGACGGAGGTCCGGCCGCGGTCGGAGCCGGAGCCGGTCCGGTCGTTCGGCCGGTCGGTCCGGTCGGTCCGGTCGGCCGGGTCGCCCTGGTCGGCTCGTCCGGGCTTTCGAGGGCCGGCCGGCCCCATGCAGGAAGCGGGGTGCCACCGAGGCATCCCGTCGCAGTACTCGCGCTGCCCCGAGCGGGGCAGGTACGCACGGCGCGCCCCTGGGAAGGGCCGGGCCGGGAAACGGAAAACACGAACATGACCGCAGAGCACCCCACCGCCGGCCACGGCGAGCTGGACGCCGCCGAGTACGCCGAGTTCATGGCGATCGCCGCCGAGGAGGGCTTCGACCTCGAGGATGTCGACGGCCTCGGCGACGGCAGCCACGCGCCGCTGCCGGTGCTGGCCGTCGTCGGCCGCCCGAACGTCGGCAAGTCGACGCTAGTGAACCGCATCATCGGCCGCCGTGAGGCCGTCGTCGAGGACAAGCCGGGCGTCACCCGCGACCGGGTCAGCTACGAGGCGTCCTGGAACGGCCGCCGCTTCAAGGTCGTCGACACCGGCGGCTGGGAGATCGACGTCCTCGGCATCGACGCCATGGTCGCCGCCCAGGCCGAGCTCGGCATCGAGACCGCCGACGCGGTGCTCTTCGTGGTCGACGCCACCGTCGGCGCGACCGACACCGACGAGGCCCTGATCAAGATCATCCGCCGGGCCGGCAAGCCGACCGTGCTCTGCGCCAACAAGGTCGACGGCCCGTCCACCGAGGCCGAGGCCGCCTACCTGTGGTCGCTCGGCCTCGGCGAGCCCTACCCCGTCTCCGCCCTGCACGGCCGCGGCTCCGGCGACCTGCTCGACGCCGTGATGGCCGCCCTGCCGGAGGCCCCGCCGCAGACCTTCGGCGACGCCGCCCCCGGCGGCCCGCGCCGCGTCGCGCTGATCGGCCGTCCGAACGTCGGCAAGTCCAGCCTGCTCAACAAGGTCGCCGGCGAGGAGCGCGTCGTCGTCAACGAGCTGGCCGGCACCACCCGCGACCCGGTCGACGAGATGATCGAACTCGGCGGCAAGACCTGGAAGTTCGTCGACACCGCCGGCATCCGCCGCCGGGTCCACCTGACCGCCGGCGCCGACTTCTACGCCTCGCTGCGCACCTCCTCCGCCCTGGAGAAGGCCGAGGTCGCGGTGGTCCTGATCGACGCCAGCGAGACCCTGGCCGAGCAGGACACCCGGATCATCTCGATGGCCGTGGAGGCCGGCCGCGCCGTCGTCATCGCCTACAACAAGTGGGACCAGCTGGACGAGGAGCGCCGCTACTACCTGGAGCGCGAGATCGAGCGCGACCTCGTCCAGGTCCAGTGGGCGCCGCGGGTGAATGTCTCGGCCAAGACCGGCCGGCACATGGAGAAGCTCGTCCCGGCGATCGAGACCGCGCTGGAGGGCTGGGAGACCCGTATCCCGACCGCGCGGCTGAACGCCTTCCTCGGCGAGCTGGTCGCCGCCCACCCGCACCCGATCCGCGGCGGCAAGCAGCCGCGCATCCTCTTCGGCACCCAGGCGGGCACCCGTCCGCCGCGCTTCGTGCTGTTCGCCTCCGGCTTCCTGGAGGCCGGCTACCGCCGCTTCATCGAGCGCCGCCTGCGGGAGGAGTTCGGCTTCGTGGGCACGCCGATCTCGATCTCCGTCCGGGTGCGCGAGAAGCGCAAGAAGAAGTAGGACGAACGCGGCGACGCGCGTCGCGCAACGACGAGGAGGGCCTCGCCACTTCGGTGGCGGGGCCCTCCCGCGTGCGGGGGCCGTCTGGCCGTGGGGTGGGGGGAGAGGCGCATGGGACCCAGGCAGGTGGATGCTGCGGGTCCTTGAGCGACGGCTGCTGCGGGGGCAGGCCGCGGCCGCGCAGGATCAGTGCTGGTCGCCGCCGCGGCCCGGGGGGAGCGAGAGGAGGTTCCGGTGGCGGCCGCCGGTCGCCGGGCCGGCGGTGGCACCGGCGCCCGTACCGCCGAGCGGTGCCGGGGAGGGGGTGGGCGTCGGCATCGGGTGCGGGACCGGGCCGAGGTAGCCCGCCGCGACCCAGCCCTGTCCGTTGGCGAACTGGCCCGTGGGCTGAGCGGGTTGGCCGCCGGAGGGAGTCGAACCGCCGTGGCCGGTGGCCTGGGTGTGCGACGCGGGCGCGGGGTGGCTCTGGGCGTGGGCGAGATGGCGGTCGGCGGGCGCGGCGTGGCCGGTGCCGTCGCTGGTGGGGTCGGCCGGGTGGGCGCCGGGCGCGGTCGGCGCGGCGTACGCGGCAGCGCCGGTGTGCGTGGCGCCGCCGGTGTGGGCGGGGCCGGTGTGGGCGGAGTTGGTGTGGGAAGTGCCGCCGTGGGAGGGGTGGCCGCCGTGCGTCGTGTGGCCGCCGTGCGTCGCGTGGCCGGCCACGCCGGGGCCGGTCTGCTGGCTGGGCATGAACTGAGGGAGGCCGAGCGCCTGGCCCCCGTACGTCTGGAAGGACTGCTGCTGCGGGGAGTACGACCGCGGCTCGCCGAAGAGCGGGTAGCCGTCCCGGACGGCGAAGCCCGTGAACTTCAGGTTCTCCTCGCCCGAGCGGTCGCCCGGCAGGGCCCGGAACAGCCGCCGGTACTCGGAGTACAGCTCGTCGTAGATCGGCGTCGTCGAGTGGGGGTTCTCCGCGTCGTACGACGGGCGCATGCCCGGGATGGCAGGTGGGACGGTGGTGGATCGGCGCTGGGATGCGGAGACGTCGTAGCTGTACACACAAGGGCCAACGAGCGAGAGCCCGGGGGGATGCGGGCTCCGCAGGCCGGAGGCGGCAGTTCGGGGCACGAGGCTGGCCCGGGAGATGGGCAGCCGGGGGCCGGCAGTGCCGGGGGTGGCGCAGCCCGGGGCCGGCAGTGCGGGCGGGGGGCACCCGGTGTCGGCAGTGGGGGAGGTGGCGCACCAGGGGTGGGCACTCGCCCGGACGGAAGACGGCCGGTGCCGATCGGGCCGACGATCGGCACCGGCCTGGCAGCGCCCGACCGCGGGCGGGAGTCCGCGGGCGGCGTTCGGTGGGGTCGGTGCGGGGGTGGAACGCGGGTCGAACCGGAGGCGGGCCCTGGGCGTGAGCCCGGGGCGTGGGGCCCCGCCGGAGCCCGTCGGGCTCAGCCGGGCGCTTCACGGGTGCGGCCCGGCCGTCCCCGGGCGGCTCAGGTGCCGGCGAGCGGCAGCGAAGCGGCGACCACCTGTCCGAGGGCCACGGCGCGCTCCAGCGCCTGCCGGAGCAGGTCCTCGCGCGGCTGCCGGCCGACCATGCCGGCCGGCACGGCGTACATGGTCACCTGCGCCATCTGACTGGCCGCGATCCGCCAGGCCTCGGTGACCTGGAGCGGCTGGTGCGCCTGCCACCACCCCGTGCTGCCGCCGGCCGCGGCGGGCTGCAGGATCGCGTGCAGCTTGCCCATCGCCACCAGCACCGACCAGCCGGGCAGCTGGTCCGGCGTCTTGTTGAGATCGGTGACGAGCTGGAATCCCGCGTCCTGCAGGAGGTCCAGGAACTCGTCGGTACCGGAGGTGTTGCCCGGCCGCCCGACCGGTCCGGTGGGCTCGACCACCAGCGAGGCGTGGCCGGTCTCCCCGTGCAGGACGAGCCCGCACGTGATGCCGAGGATGGCGGCCTGCCCGGGGGCGCTGGGCTGCTCCAGCGCGCCGTCCGGCCGGCCGCCGAGCGCGGCGGACCCGGTGGGTTCCGGGGCGGCGCCCGGCGAGGGCACCGCCGGGGCGCTCGCGGCCGCCGGGGTGCCGACCTGGGACTGGCTGATGCTGCGGACGGCGCCGACCAACTGCTCCTCGGCGACCGGCACCACCTGGGAGGGGATGCAGCGGGCGTGCGCGAACGCGAGCACCGCGGTCTCCTCGCCGACGAACAGCACGGTGCTGGTGGGCTCCTGGAGCGAGTCGCCGGGCGTGCGGCAGGAGGTGCACTCGTAGCTGTCGGGCGCGTGGGCGCCACCGAGCAGGCGGTCGGCCTCGTCGTCGCCGATCTCGGACCGGACTTCGTCGCTGACGTCGAGCATGCGCGGCACTTGGAACTCCTCGGGATGTCGGGATGTGGGAAGGGAACGGGCGAATGACGAGGTGGGACGGGTGCGGGGTGTGGGCTTGGTGCGGGGTCCTGGGGGCCGGGTCCTGGGGGCGGTGTGCTGGGTGCGGGGTCAGGTGCGGGCGAGTGGGCGAGCGCGTTCGGGCGGAGAGGCTGTAGCGGGCGGTTCGCGGGCGGGCCGCGGGGGCGAGTCGCAAGGGCGGGCAGGGGACCGTTTGTGGCCGCCTCTACCAACGGACCCCTGTGGCAGGGGTCACGGGTGGTCGCCGAGGCTGACGGTTATTGCCCCGGAATCGATCGCCGGGAGTGTTCTCATGGTCGCAATGTGTCGATGTCGGCGACGGGACTGCCGGAATGAAGCCGTGAGGTGGGTCACGGCTCGCCGATGTTTGATCTAGGAAATGACGGCCAAAACGGACAAATGGGGCGCCATTGAAAGGTCATTACCGTCGGTAACCCTTCGCTGAGCTGGGCAGACCGTCGGATGTTTGGATCCCCGGCGGCCGACTCGTAGCTTCATTGGCGGTGCAACGAGCACCACCCGGGTTCACCCCCGACGCACAGCCCGCCGGCTCACCCCGGCGCAGGCCGTGCCCGCCGATGCGACCGCTCGAACAGGTCGCCGGTGCGTGGCGGGTGGCCGGGGCGGCGCGGCACGTCGGACACGTGCCCGGCCGCCCCACGGACGCGGCGAGCGAATCGATCCCTCCGAGGGCTTGGTTCCGCATGCCCGCCCGGGGCTGTCGAGAGGAACCCCATGTCTTTCCGTAACGAGTCCGCCGCTGCCACCACCTCCACCGTCACCAAGCGCAACCGCGTTCGGATGGCTGTCGTGGCGGGCGCCGCTGTCGCGGCCCTGCCGGTGGCCGGCCTCGTCACGGCCACCTCGGCCTCCGCCGCCTCCGTCGCCACCTGGGACGCCGTCGCCCAGTGCGAGAGCGGTGGCAACTGGGCCATCAACACCGGCAACGGCTTCTACGGCGGTCTGCAGTTCACCTCCAGCACCTGGGCCGCCTTCGGTGGTACCGCCTTCGCCCCGCAGGCCAACCTCGCCACCAAGGCGCAGCAGATCTCCATCGCCGAGAAGGTCCTCGCCTCGCAGGGCCCGGGCGCCTGGCCCGTGTGCTCCGTCAAGGCCGGCCTGACCAAGGGCGGCGCCCCGGCCGCGGTCGACACCTCCGCCGGTGCGACCACCGCCGCGAAGCCGGCCGCCCCGGCCGCCGCCGCTCCGAAGCCCGCCGCGCCGAAGGCGACCGAGGCTCCGAAGCCGGCCGCCCCGAAGGCCGCCGAGGCCCCGAAGGCCGCCGCTGCGCCCAAGGCCGCCGCTGCGCCGAAGTCCGATGACTCCGCCAAGTCGTGGAAGGCCGAGACCTCCAACGACGCCAAGCAGGTCAACGGTGGCAACTACACCGTGAAGTCCGGCGACACCCTGAGCAAGATCGCCGCCGCCAAGGGCCTGGACTGGCACGACCTGTACAACAAGAACACCAAGGTCATCGGTGGCAACCCCGACCTGATCTTCCCGGGCCAGACCCTGACCGTCTGATCCCGTTCGTCCGGTCGGACCCCTCCGGGACCCGCGGGTTCCGTGGATCCACCGGGTCCCGAGGGATCCGGAACGGCCGCTTCTCCGCTGTGCGGGGGAGCGGCCGTCGGCGTCTCCGGTGTGTCGGACCGTGTCGGGGCGGCGCGCGCCTAGGGTCGGCTGCTATGCCTTCGATTCGTAGGATCAGCCGTGAATCGTTCGTCCCTACCGGGGGCGGAGCGATCCGGAGGGGTGGCGCCGCCGGGGCCGCCGTCGCAGCCGCGGTCGTCGCGGCTCTCGCCGCCGCCGCGGTGCCGGCGACCGCCGTGGTGCTGCCGGACGGGCGGGCGCGCACCGCGGTGACCGTCGCGGACCTGGTCTGGGACGACCTGGCCGAGTGCGAGAGCGGCGGAGACTGGCGCGCCGACACCGGGAACGGCTACTTCGGCGGCCTGCAGATCTGGCCGCCCACCTGGGAGGAGGCCGGCGGCCTGCGGTTCGCCGACCGGCCCGACCACGCGAGCCGTCGGCAGCAGACCGCCGTCGCCGAGGAGATCCTCCGGATGCAGGGGTGGGAGGCCTGGCCGGTCTGCGCCCGGGAGATCGGGATGATCGCGGACGACTGAGGGCGCCGCCTCCGGCCGACCGTTCGGCGGCTTGGCGGTCCGGCGGTCCGGCGGCCTGGCGGTTCGGCGGCCTGGCGCGGTCCGGCGGCCTGGCCGGCCGGCCCGGTCTCGTCCTCCGGATCGTCGGACTGCTGCGCGAGGATGGTGGTGTGATCCAGGGCGAGCTGTTCGGCGACGAGCCGGGGACGGGCGGGCGTGCGGGCACCGGGGCCGGAGCACCCCGGGAGAGGTCCGAGCCGGCGCCCGGGGCGGTGCTGCTCCCGGGCTGGCTCGACGCCGACGCCCAGCTGCGCCTCGTCGTCGCCTGCCGGCAGTGGGCCCGGCCACCCGCCGGGATGCACACCGTCCGGATGCCCACCGGCGGCATGATGTCCGTGCAGATGGTGAGCCTCGGCTGGCACTGGTACCCCTACGGCTACCGCCGGACCGCCGAGGACGGCACGCCGGTCAAGGCCTTCCCGCCCGAGCTCGGCGAGCTGGCCCGCCGGGCCGTCGCGGAGGCGTACGGCGAGGCGGTCGGGACGGTCGCGGGGGCGGTCGGCTACGAGCCCGACACCGCCATCGTCAACCACTACCCGCACGGCGCGAAGATGGGCCTGCACCAGGACCGCGACGAGCGGACGGACGCGCCCGTCGTCTCGCTCTCGCTCGGCGACTCCTGCGTCTTCCGCCTCGGCAACACCGAGACCAGGACCCGTCCGTGGACCGACCTTGAGCTGCACAGCGGCGACCTGCTGGTCTTCGGCGGCCCGTCCCGGTTCGCCTACCACGGCGTGGTGCGGACGCTGCCCGGTACGGCGGACCCGGCGCTGGGGCTGACCGGGCGGCTCAACGTCACCGTCCGGCAGAGCGGGCTCGCGACCGGGTCCGGGCGCTGAGGGCGGGTCGGCCCGCGGATCAGCATGTCCCGGAGGCGGGTTGCGCAGGCGGGTTGGGGAGGCGGCTTGGGGAGGCGGGTTCCGAAGGCGTCCGAGGCGTCCGGAGGTGGTTCCGGAGCGCGATGCGCAGGCAGCTTTCGCAGTGCGGTGCGGAGGGGTGTCTGGAGGCCGGCATCTCGTTCGAGTGATTCGCCGACGGACACCCCGGGTGCGGGGAATGCCCGGACTCGCTGGAGAATTCGAAGGGGCGGGAGAATTCGAGAGAACGGGCGCCGACAGCCGGGCGGAAGACCTCCGTCCGGGCCGGTCGCCCGGAGAGGAAGCGCACGCATGGGTACCCCCGTCGACGAACTCGTCGAACTGCTGGACCTCGAGCAGATCGAGCTGAACATCTTCCGCGGTCGCAGCCCCGAGGAGGCACTCCAGCGGACCTTCGGCGGCCAGGTCGCCGGCCAGGCGCTGGTCGCGGCGGGGCGCACGGTGGACAGCGACCGCCCCGTGCACTCACTGCACGCCTACTTCCTGCGCCCCGGGGTGCCCGGTGTCCCGATCGTCTACCAGGTGGACCGGATCCGGGACGGCCGCTCCTTCACCACCCGCCGGGTGCTCGCCATCCAGGGCGGCCGCTCGATCTTCGCGCTCACCGCCGACTTCCACCTCCCGGAGGAGGGAAGCATCGAGCACCAGGACCCGATGCCGGACGTCGCCGCTCCCGAGGACCTGCCGAGCGCGCTGGAGGAGGTCGGCTCCCGGCTCGGCGAGCTGCCGCCGTTCATCAGCCGCAGACAGCCCTTCGACGTCCGGTACGTCGACCGGCTGCGCTGGAGCAAGGAGGAGCTGGACGGCGTCGAGGCCCGTAGCGGCGTCTGGCTGCGCACCAACGGCTCGCTGCCCGACGACCCGCTGATCCACGTCTGCGCCCTGACCTACGCGAGCGACATGACGCTGCTGGACGCCGTCCGCGCCCCCGTCGAGCCGCTCTGGGGCACCCGCCACTTCGACATGGCCTCGCTCGACCACGCGATGTGGTTCCACCGCCCGTTCCGGACCGACGACTGGCTGCTCTACCAGCAGGAGTCCCCGATCGCGCACGGCGCGCGCGGCCTCGCCCGCGGACAGATCTACGACCGGAGCGGCCGGCTGGTGGTGTCTGTCGTGCAGGAGGGTCTGTTCAGGCCCCTGAAGGGATGAACCACCCCCGTGGCCGGTGTTGACGTGTTGACGTGGTGGTGTGTCGAGACGTGTCGACGCGATGGCGTACTCATGTCGCGCCGTGCCAATGTCGTCACGCGCCGATGTCGGGTCTGTACGGACACGTGTCGACGCGGCGACCCTTGACGGAGCAGGAAGGCCTGCCGGCAGGCCGGCCGGGAGGCCCGTGGGGAAGTCCTGTCAGCAAGGCCTGCGGGCCTCGGACGGAAGTGGGAGGGCATGCCGATGACGGCGACAGCCGCGGAGGAATGGAAGCACTGGAGCGACGGCCGGGCAGCCGCCGTGAGCTCACCGCACGGGCCGCTGGCGCTCACCGGCACGCACTGGCTGGAGCCCGAACCCGCCGAGATCGCCGGCCTGCCCGGCCGCTGGTGGGCTGACGCGGAGGGCGTCCGGCTCCGGGCGGTGGCCGCGGACGGCATCACCGTCGCCGGCGCCACCGGTCCGGTCGACGGCGAGGTCCTGCTCCGCCCGGACACCGACCCGGCCGCCGACACCGCTTCGCGGGGCGAGGTGCTCCTCGTCCCGATCGAGCGCGAGGGCGAGCTGGCCCTCCGGGTCTTCGACCCGGACGCACCGCGCCGGGCGTCCTTCGCCGGGATCTCCGCGTACTCCTACTCGCCGGAGTGGGCCGTCCCGGCGGTCTTCACCCCGTTCGAGAGCGGCGACGACCAGGCCGTGGTGGTGGCGAATGCGGACGGCAAGGAGCGCCCGCTGGCCGTCACCGGCCGGGTCTCCTTCACCGTCGCGGGGGAGCACCGCACCCTCACGGTCAGCCGCGCTGCCAACGGTCTCACCGGCGTCATCGCCGACGCGAGCAGCGGGACGGACACCTACCGCTTCCGGTTCATCAGCCTGCCCGCGCCCGACGCGGACGGCCACACGGTGCTCGACTTCAACCGCGCGTACCTGCCGCCGTGCGCCTTCGCCGACCACTTCATCTGCCCGTTCCCGCCGCCGGGCAACCGGCTGGACTTCGTGGTCGAGGCAGGGGAGAAGCAGGTCCTCACGCGTTAGCGCAGGGCCGGGGCCGGCCCGGGCCGGGGCCGGGCGGAAGGGGGTGGGGGCGGGGCGCGCGGGCTCCCTCGCGGTCGGCACGCCGCTGCTGCGGGTGGGCCGCTGCGGTCGGACGACGGCACGGACAACCGCGGTCGGACCGCCGTGATCGGACCGTCGCGGTCGGGCGCCGGCCGGCGGCGGCGATCAGCACGCTCGCGGCCGTCGCTTATGGACGCTGGTCACGGCAGACGGAGGCCTGCAGCCGGCGCCCCGGTGGCGGCCCGGTCGGCGGGCGGAGTGAATATGGGGCACTGTGTCGACCAATCATCCTGCCAATTCGACGGCCGCCCCCGGGGCGCCCGAACCCGGCGCAGTGCCGCCCTCCGAGCCGTCCGACGCCCTGGCGCCGGCCGCCGCCTCCCGGTCCGCGCTCCCGGACGGCCCGCTCCCGGACGGCCCGCTCCCCTGGCACCGCAGACTGGCCCGTGGGGCCTTCGCCGACCTCAGCCCGCTGCGCGACCACGCCGACTACCGGCGGGTCTGGTTCGGCCAGGCGGTCTCCTCGATCGGCCAGCAGATGACCGCCGTCGCCGTCTCGGTCCAGGTCTACGACCTCACCGGCTCGAGCTTCGCCACCGGTCTGGTCGGGCTCTTCTCCCTCTTCCCCCTGATCGCCTTCGGCCTCTACGGCGGCGCGATCGCCGACACCGCGGACCGCCGCCGCCTCGGCCTGATCGGTTCCGCCGGCCTCGCCGCCGTCTCCGCCGTCCTGGCCGCCCAGGCCATCGCCGGCCTCGGCCTGGTCGCCGTCCTCTACGCCGCCGTGGCCGCCCAGGCGGGCTTCTTCGCGCTCAGCTCGCCCGCCCGCTCGGCGATGGTCCCCCGCCTCGTCCCGGCGCACCAGCTCCCCGCGGCGAACGCCCTGAACACCGTCAGCATGAACCTCGGCCTCACCGTCGGCCCCATGCTCGGCGGCGTCCTGATCGGCGCCTACGGCGCCCAGGCCGCGTACCTCGTCGACACCGTCGCCTTCGGCGCCACCCTCTACGCGATGTGGCGCCTGCCCGCCATGCTCCCGCTCGGCGAGCGCAAGGGCCGCGCCTCCGTCCTGGACGGCCTGCGCTTCCTCCGCGAGCAGCCCAACCTGCGCACCAGCTTCCTCGCCGACCTCGCAGCGATGATCTTCGGCATGCCGCGCGCCCTCTTCCCGGCCATCGCGGTCACCTTCTACGCCGGCGACGCCCGGACCGTCGGCCTGCTCGTCTCCGCCCCCGCCGTCGGCGCCCTGGTCGGCGCCCTCTTCTCCGGCTGGGTCGGCAAGGTCAACCGCCAGGGGGCCGCCGTCCTGGCCGCCGTCGCCGCCTGGGGCCTCGCCATCGCCGCCTTCGGCCTGATCCACAACCTCTGGCTCGGCCTCCTCCTGCTCGCCGTCGCGGGCTGCGCGGACACCGTCAGCATGATCTTCCGCAACACGATGATGCAGGTCGCAGCCCCGGACGAGATGCGCGGCCGGCTCCAGGGCATCTTCATCGTGGTGGTCGCCGGCGGCCCCCGCCTCGGCGACTTCGAGTCCGGCGCCGTCGCCTCCCTCACCAGCCCCGCCACCTCCGTGGTCAGCGGCGGCCTGGCCTGCGTCGCCGCCATCCTCCTCCTCGCCGCCCGCCGCCCCGCCTTCCTCCGCTACGACGCCCGCAACCCCACCCCCTGACCCCCACCACCCCGCCACCCGGATACCTGGCAGCGAGCACCCCCCGACGTGCTGTATTGTTTTCCACGTCGCCGGGACACCAGCGACAAGGTCGAGAAGCCCCACCGCAGAGCCCCCCAGGCTCCGCCGAAGGCGCCGAGACCACGGGACGTGGCGCAGCTTGGTAGCGCACTTGACTGGGGGTCAAGGGGTCGCAGGTTCAAATCCTGTCGTCCCGACGTGAGTCGGAAAGGCCGTTGGCCGGGTTGACGCCCAGGTGAACGGCCTTTTGCATGACATGGCGTCAGATTTGACAGGCACTCGTTCGCATACGACTGGGGACCGGATGGGGACCAAGTGGCCTCGGAGTGGTCGAATTCGGGGGTCGAGACCTTCCGTAAGGGGCGTTTCTGGCCCCAAAAATGACTACCCACGGTGACCGATATCGAATCGTGACTATCAACTTTTCGACACCTCCCGACGTAATCCGGCCATGTTTTCGGGCAGTTGGGCGATCGTCTTCGAATCTGTCAAGACGTCAGCAGATTTCGTGACCTCGTGCCGGAGGCATCGCCTGGGGCCTTCCGGACGCCTCCGTGGGCTCGGCCCAGGCCCGCCCGTGGCCCGCGATCGTCTACACACGGTGACCATCGCCGAGACGGCATGAGGGGGAGGATCGACCCGACGGCCACGGCACTGAGGCCGCGGAGCGCCGGCAGGCGAGCTCCGATGCGACGGAGCTGGCCCACGGGCTGAGGATGGTGCCGCACCGGGACGGCGACAGCCGGATCTCCCGCCGAGCTGGTACTGGCCGGGCAGCTGCGATGGTGCTGCACCTGGATGGTACGAGCGACCGGCCGGCTGGCGGGCCTGGATCTCCGGCAGTACGTACCTTCGATGGTGCCGCACCGAAGTGGTGCGGAGGCACTCTGGGGCGGGTTGCGGACGATATGGAAGTTGACCTTGCTGTGATGGGGCCGCACCGGGCTGGTGCAGAGCGACCCCCACGACGACTGCCGCTTGGACTGGCCATTGAAAGTGCTGCGATGGTGCCGACCAGGGTGGCTCGGAGCGACCCATGGGGCCTTGGACACCAGCGTTGCCGAGCATCGTGCTGCGATGGTGCCGCACCGAAGTGGTGCGGAGGCACTGAGCAGGTCCACCTCCCATCCGGCTTGATCCGGTATCTGCGATGGAGCCGCACCCGTGGGTTGCGGAGGTGTGACGCACGAGCAGTTCGGTGCGGCGCGCGCCATGATGCTGCGATGGAGCCGCACTGGGGTGATGCGGAGAGACCCGGGCCGCCGAGGCTCCCGCCCCCGTGCCGCTGGGCAGCCTTCGATGGTGCCGCACCGAAGTGATGTGGAGGCACTTGAGCGCCGCTTCCGCCTCGGTGTCCCCGAGATGCTGCTGTGATGGAGCCGCACCGAAGTGGTGCGGAGATACTCCACGACGCTATGAGAGGGCGTTAAGTCCGTTTCTGGATGATCTGGTGTCGCCCGTTCGTGGGTAGGGAGCCGTTCGGGCTGACTCGCATGTCGTGTGCATGATGGGGTCGGAGTATGGAACGGATGCCGTACTCAACGGACTTGTCCGACGGGCAGTGGGCCTTGATCGAGCCGCTGGTCACCGCATGGAAGCAGGAGCGGGTGTCTCGGTCGGCGACCGGGGACCCGGGCTCCTGCGATCTGCGCGAGGTCGTGAACGCGCTGCTATACCAGAACCGGACGGGGTGTCAGTGGCGGCTCCTGCCGCATGACCTACCGGCCTGGTCGGCGGTGTTCTACTACTTCACTTTGTGGCGCCAGGACGGGCTTGACCAGCGGATCCAGGAGATCCTGCGCTGCCAGGTGAGGGAGCGGGCCCGGCGATTAGAGGACCCGTCCCTGGTGATCATCGACACCCAGTCCGTCCGTGCGGCGGCCGGGGTGCCGAAGGAGACGACGGGGCTGGACGCGAACAAGAAGACGCCCGGCAGGAAGCGGGGGCTGGCCGTCGACGTGCTGGGCCTGGTCATCGGCGTGGTGGTCCTGGCTGCGAGCGCGCACGACAACGAGGCCGGCATCGCCCTGCTGGACCAGGCGGCCGAACGGTGCGGTATGCGCCTGGAGAAAGCCCTGGTAGACCAGGGCTTCAAGGACGCCGTGATCATCCACGGGGCGGTGAAGGACATCACCGTCGAGGTGGTCCGCCGCAACCCCGCCGACCAGGGCAAGGGGTTCGTCCCGCAGCCGAAGCGGTGGGTGGTCGAGCAGGTCAACGGCACCCTCATGCTCCACCGGCGCCTGGCCCGCGACTACGACCACCGGCTGGACAACGCCGCCTCCCGCGTCTACTGGGCCTCCACCGCCGGCATGCTCCGCCGCCTCACCACCCTCAGCCCCGCCTGGCGCGACGACGTCGAGCTGGCCGCGTGAACGTCACTGAACTCCTGCGGCTGTTGCAAGCCGAACACGACGAGACCGCTGCACGCGCCGACCACCTGCGCGAACAGATCGACCAACTCACAACTGCCCTCACCGAGGTCGAGGCTCGACTCGCCGAGATCGTCACTACCGGCAAGGTCATCGGCGGCCTCGCCCTGCCCGACCACGAACCGGCCTCTGCGGAGACCGCCACGGTCTACCAGCGCATCGTGACCGCCTTCAACGAGCATCCCGGGCAGGTCTTCCGGGTTCGCGAACTACACGAACTCCTCGGCCTGCGAACCGACGAGCCCTCGATCAACGTCACCCGCTCCCGCCTGGGACGACTCGTCCGCCAGGGACTCCTCGAACAACCCGGACGCGGCCGCTACCAGAAACGGACTTAACGTCCTCTGAGGTGGCTGTCTGACCCGAAGGAACTGCTATGGTGCCGCATTGGGTTGGTGCGGAGCGGCTGTGATGGATCGCGGCCGTGAGCTCTCCGATGCGGTGGCTGCGATGGAGCCGCACCGAGATGGTGCGGGGAGACGTCGGGCGCCGGAGCCGAGTTCGGTCTTCTTATCCATGCTGCGATGGTGCCGCGCCGCTGGACGCGGAGGAACGCGGTGGTCTGGCTGGTCACCGAGGCGCCGGACGAGCTGCGATGGTGCTGCACCGGGATGGTGCGGAGCAACATGCCGGCCCGGGTGGTCGTCACGGTCGGGAGATCGAAGCTGCGATGGTGCCGTACCGGGAGGTGCGGAGCGACGAAATGGTCACCTCGCGGCTCGCCACGGAGCGGAGCTGCGATGGTGCCCCAACAGGGGTGCGGAGCGAGTGGGCAGGTTCAGCTCCTCGGTCATCTGGACGTCGGCGCTGTGATGGTGCCGCACCGGAACGGTGCGGAGCGACGTGAGGCGCACGGCGCGGAAGTGCCACGTGCGACCTAGCTGCGAGGGTGCCGCACCGGGACGATGCGGAGCGACTTGGGAGGACCTCGAGCACGGCCAGGTGGCGTCGAAGCTGCAATGGTGCCCGCACCAGGACAGTGCGGAGCGATTCGCGGGCCGCGGCGAGGGCTTCCTCGACCGTGTCGCTGCAATGGTGCCGCACCGGGATGGTGCGGAGTTCCGCTTACAGCGGGCCGGCCGGCCCGCCGACATCGTCCTGTGGCTGCGGTAAAGCCGCGCTGGTGAGGTACAGAGGAACGGTGCGATCCTGGCAGTCCGCAGGTTCCAGCACTGGGTGCTGCGATGGTGGTTGCGGTGTTCGGCGGTAAGGGCGGTATCGGGCTGCGATGGTGCCGAACCCGGATGGTGCGGAGCGACGGCGGTGTGCGCCAGCTACGGGTTCATGGAGAACGCGCTGCGATGATGCCGTACCGGGACAGTGCGGAACGACACGGCCACCACGCGCACTGCACCAGTGAGCTGCAGTCGCTGTGATAGTCCCGCACCCTGATGATGCGGAGCGACGGGTGCGTCAGCTGCCGTACGTGACGGTCGAGCAGGGGCTGCGATGGTGCCGCACCGGGATGGTGCGGAGCGACGCCTACACGGCCGACAACGAGGCCGCGAAGTTCGCCGTGCTGCGATGGTGCCGCACCGGGACGGTGCGCAGCGGCGACGTGGGACCGGTCGCGGTTCGACCTGGGCGCGGAGCTGCGTTGGTGTCGCACCGGGATGGTGCGGAGCGACGTCGGCACCCACCACGTGACCGTCTTGATGAGGATGCTGCGATGGTGCCAAACCGGGACGGTACGGAGCGACGTCAGTCCTGGAAGTACATGGTGTGGTCGGGGTTGTTGCTGCGATGGTGCCACACCGGGATGGTGCGGAGCGACCCCGGATCTCGTCGTACCGTTGCCCGGCCGACTTGTCGCTGCGATGGTGCCGCACCCGGGTGGTGCGGAGCGACCGTGGAGCCGAGCCTCCAGAGCCTGTGCGAGGAGTTCCCTGCGATGAACCGGCGCCGAAGTGGTCCGGAGACGCCCAACAACATTCTCGGCGGCGGGATGTCGGGCACCGCGCTGCGATGGTGCCGCACCGGCGAGGTGCGGAGGAAGACTCGACTTGAGGTGTCGGCCGGCGGGCAGCACCTTGCTGCGATGGTGCCGCACCGGCGAGGTGCGGGGGAGGAGGCGGGGGAGGGAGTCGAGCTGGGCCGCGGAAAGGCTGTGATGGTGCCGCGCTCTAGAGGCGCGGAGGAACGACGAGGCCACGCTGATCTGCAGCATGCCGCTGGAGCTGCGATGGTGCCGCATTGGGGAGGTGCGGAGCGACATCTTGGCAGCCCTGCGGACGCTCATTAAGCCACGCTCGCTGCGATGGTGCCGCACCCATGTGGTGCGGAGGAACCCGTACGGCACGGAGGCCTTCGCGGTGGCCTTGGGGCTGGGATGGTGCCGCACCGGTGAGGTACGGAGCGACCTCGACAAGGTGGTGCTGATGATCCGGGCGGAGACGCTGCGATGGTGCCGCACCAGGATGGTGCGGAGGAACCGCCAAGCAGGGCGCTCTTGCCGGTGCGAGGGGGCGCGCTGCGATGCTGCCGACCGGGAGGGTGCGGAGGGACACGTGCGGGTCACCTCGACGCGGAGGGTGTCAGGGCTGCGATGGCGCCGCACTGAGGCATTGCGGAGGAACTTCAGACCGCGCTGATGCTTATTAGCGAAGACGGCAAGCTGCGATGGTGCCGCACCGGCGAGGTGCGGAGGAACGTCGGCTCTGCCGAGCACGGCCAGTGGGTCAACTGGCTGCAATGGAGCCGCACCGAAGTGGCGCGGAGGCATCAGGCGAGCGGCCCGGCCATCGAGGCCGGCGCCATGCTGCGATGGCGCCGCGCCAGTCAGGTGCGGAGGGGCGACGACCCGGCCCCAGGTCAGCGGCTGCAGGACGTGGCTGAGATGATGCCGCACCGCTGAGGTGCGGAGGAACGACGCTCGCCTCGGAACGGATCGGGCCTACTCCGGGGCTGAGATGGTGCCGCACCGGAGTGGTGCGGAGGAACTGCTCCAGGGCGTAGAAGGGCGCAGGCCGGCCTAGGCTGCGATGGTGCCGCACTGGCGAGGTGCGGAGGAACGCCCGCGCCGATCAGGATGGTCAGACGATCGCGAGGTGGGTCACCGCTGATCCGCGTTCAGCGGTCAGTTTTCACCCCTCGCCGACATGGGGCCGCACCGATGGGTGCGGAGATGCCGCCTGTACCGGGACACGTTCCGTCACGTCGAGGGACTGCGATGGAGTCGCGCTGGTGAGGTGCGAGACGAAGGAGTGCCGCGCGGCTTGAGGGCGCGCTCGATGGTGCGGCGATGGAGCCGCACCGGTGAAGTGCGGAGGGCGGCCGACCGTGGCTGGAGACGTACCGCGAGGGCCAGCTGCTGCGAAGGAGCCGCACTTGTTTGGTGCGGAGGCACGCGGTGACGTCCGTGGGCTCAGCGACGACGTGGGGCATGCTGCGATGGAGCCGCATGAGTGGGTGCGGAGACGCCGGCCGCCTCCGCGACGGTGATCACGAGGAGGGGGACGCTGCGATGGAGCTGCACCGGTGAGGTGCGGAGACGCTCCCATCTTCGGAGAGGCCTTGTCGACGCCAGGCTTGCTGCGATGGTGCCGCACCGGTGAGGTGCGGAAGCGCCGCTCGGCACACTGCAGATGACGATCCAGGAACTGTGGCTGCGATGGTGCTGCACCCGTGAGGTGCAGAGGAGCACGCGGTGGGGTGGTTGGTCACCGAGGTGCCGGACGAGCTGCGATGTCCCCCCGGCTGAGATGCGGAGGAACTTCGCCCGCGCCGCGTCGACCTCAGGCTCGGAACGACGCTGATCGAGACCCAGCCCGGCCAAGTCGCTGGGGTGCTGCGATGGTGCCCCACTAGAAGACGCGGAAGCACTGGAGGCCGCGAACACGAGCGCGTACTGCTTGAAGCTGCGATGGTGCCGCGCCGAAGTGGTGCGGAGCAACTGGAGGCGGGCACCAACTGCGCCGTCGAAGGCCTGTGGCTGCCATGGTGCCGCACTGGGATGGTACGGAGCGACTCGAAGCCGTTGCCGAAGCCGCCGTAGAGGGACACCCTGCGACCGTGCCGCATTGGGATGCTGCAGAGCGACGTCCGCCAGCCCCCTCACCGCGGTCTTGAGCTTGTCGCTGCGATGGTGCCGAACCGGGGCCGGTGCGGAGCGACTGCCCTGGGAGGGCGAGGGGCGTCGGTGCTCGGGTCGCTGCGATGGCGCCGCACCGGCGAGGTACGGAGGAACGCTTTCTTCGGGGGCAACGTAAGGCCGTTGGTGGTTCTGCGATGGTGCCCCACCGGCGAGGTGCGGAGGTGCCCGAAGCCCGGCGACGTGGTCAAACAGGCTGCGGTCTGGCTGCGATGGTGCCGCACTGAAGTGGTGCGGAGGCACGGCACGGTGGATGTAGCTGGCCGCGATGATCCGGGCGCTGCGATGGTGCCGCACCGAGCTGGTGCGGAGGCACGACCGGGCCGCCGAGGCGCGGGGTCGCGCCGGCCAGGCTGCGATGGAGCCGCACCGGGATGGTGCGGAGGCACCAGGAGACTGGGCTCGGAGCCGGGTGTGAAGGTCCGGGCTGCGATGGTGCCGCACCCAGAGTGGTGCGGAGGCACGTGTTCTCGGTGAACGTTTCGGCGGCGTCGGGGTCGCTGCGATGGAGCCACGCCGAAGTGCAGAGCGACGTCCCACTGGCCGGACTCCCGAAGGGCTTGAGTCAGGCTGCGATGGTGCCGCACCGGGATGGTGCGGAGGGATCAGGAGCAGAAGCGCGAGGCGCAGCGCCTGACCGAGCTGGGATGAGGCCGCACCTGGATAGTACGGAGCGACGCGACCAGCCTGGCCAGCTGGTTGATCGTGTCGTGGCTGGGATGAGGCCGCACCTGGATAGTGCGGAGCGACGGCAGTTGAGCCGCTGGATCGTTCGCTCAGGGGCCAGTTGCTGTATCTGCGGGGGGCAGTTTTCGGGGCAATTCAGACTTGTCGCTTCGGTATGGTGGGGTGTTTTCGTGTGTGCTTGGGGTTCCGAAGTCGTGGTCGGCCGGGGCCTCGTTCTGCGTGTTGGCGCTGTGGAGTTGTCAAGGATCGGGCATTGGAGGCGTGATTAATAGCGGGGTTCAGGGCCAGAGAGGACGGCCTGCGGCGAGGGGACTGGCGTACTTCGAGGTGCCTGTCCGGGGAGCGGTGTAGAGGGCGGTGACGCCGAGGTTGGTCAGCATTCTGGCATTGCGGCTCGTACCAGGTTCGGGGGTGCGGACGGCGGGGTGTTCGAGCAGGACGGTGACAGCGGTGGTGGTGAGTGGTGGTGTCCAAGCCGGCCAGCGCAGCGCGCCGCCGTCGGTGGTGTCCCAGCTGGTGGCGGCTTCTGTTCGGCCGATGGCGGTGAGGCGGAAGGTACCGAGGGCGTGGAGGGCGAGCCAGGCGGGGCCGGGGGCACCGCGCTGGTAGGCCTCGCCTTCCGGATTGGTGTGGGCGTCACCGAGGGCGCGGTGGTCCAGATTGGCCGGCGCGTACTCGGGGATGCGGCGCCAGCCCGTCAGGGCGGACCGGATCTGCAGGGGATCCTGGTGGCATCCTTCGACGGCTTTCTGCATCACGATCGTCAGGGTCATGCGTCCGCTGGTGGCGATCAGCGGAGTGGTGCGAGTGCGGCGTACCACCCTGTTCCCGGAGCCCCCAGTTTTGGTGTCGGGCGTGAACTCCCGGAAGCACATGCTGTTGGTAAGCGAGGCGAGCCAGCGGGCCAGGTGGCTGCCGTCTTCTCGTTCGGCCCGGGCGAGTCGGCGCAGGAGGTCGTGGTTGGCGTCGAGACGCATCCGCAGGGCGTCGTTGCGTGCCGTGGGGTCGTCGTCCCGGGAGATGGTCAGCAGGCCTGGGGCGTACGGGAGTGGGTCGACAGCGGCTGCCGGGTTCTCGCGTTCCTCCCCGTTGACCTTCTTCTTGCTCCGTTGGGCGGGCTTGGGCGGGAGATGGCTGGTGAGGAGCTCCGTGAGGGTGTCGAGAGTGAGGGGACGGTCAGTGGTGAGGACGGCTGCTCCGGCCGGCCCCTTCCAGTGGAGGCGGGGCTTTGCGGGCAGGGCGGCTGTGGTGAGTTCGAGGACGCCGAGGGCGGCGAGGAAGCCGAGCGGGTCGTCGGCGCGCAGTGCGGGGAGTTCGAGCTGATGCACGTCAGTTGCCTTCTTCGGAGCAGGCGATGTCGGCGAGACGCAGGATCGTCTCGAGGAGGGCCAGGCCCCAGAAGCCGTAGCGCTGGTTCAGCGCGTCGAAGCAGTCCGGGCCGTTCCAGTCGGTGCCGATCACGGTGCTGGAGACGGCGATGGTGGTGTCGTCGGGCATGGTGCACTCGACGAGGACGGGCTCGGGGTCGGCGAACGCGGGCAGCATCGGGCGGGCGTAGCCGTGGTGGGCGGTGACGAGGTGGGTAACGAGGTCGTGGTCGATGCCTTGGGCGGCTGCGGGGTCGGTGGCGAGCCATGCCTGTACGGCGGCGGCGCTGAGGGCTTCGTGGCGCAGGTCCTTGGACCAGTTGGCCAGCCGGGCGGCGCGTCGGCGGGCGGTGCGGTCGGCGGGGTCCATGCCGGACTTGGCGAGGGGTTCGGGCAGGGATTCGGCGAGCAGGCGGTCACCGGAGCAGAGCATGCACTGGAACCGCGGGTGGTCCTTTCCGCAGTCGTGGGCCCGGGCCGCCAGCTCGACGGCGTCGACTAGGTCGTCGGGCAGCCCGATGGCCCGGGCGAAGTCGCGGGCGCGTTCGCCCACGGCCTGGTGGTGGTGCTTGAGGGTGACGGTGCGGGTGAGGCTGCTGCTGTCCGGGTCCTCGTCGTCGACGGCGATCCGGTAGCGGTTGGCGTCGATGAGCCGGGGCGGAACGAGGACGATCCGGCCCGGGCCACCGTGGTCGATCAGCACTACCCCGGCCGCTGCCTCCCGTCCGGTGCGCCAGTCGGCGATCTCCAGCAGGGTCTCCAGGCGCCGGCGCAGTACCGGGGTGTGTCGGGCGGGGCCGTCTGCTGGGGTGTCGGTGGGCAGGGCGGCGAGCAGCCGGGTGATCGCGGTACGGATCGCGTCGGTCGTGTTCAAGGCGTCCGGGTCGCTGGGGTCTGCGGTGAGGTCGGTGTGGGCTTGCTTGATGATCGGGGTGAACTGCTCGGGGGTGGCGCCGGTGGTGCTGGCCAGGACGACGGGGTCGAGGCGTAGCGGGGTGCGGGTGTTGTCGGTGGGGTGGTCGCCGAGGTCGGGGACGGGGGTGTCGGGGTTGGCGGTCCAGCCGTAGGCGTCGTGGCCGCCGGCGGTGGTGGGCAGGACGAGGGTGGCTCCGGGCCGAAGGTCCTGGATGAGGCGTGGGGTGGTCCATGTGCCGTCGGTCTCGCGTTGGAGGACGGTGGTGCGCAGGCGGGTGGGTGGGTTGCGGGGTTCGGGCGTGGTGTCGGCGTTGGCGCCTTCGAGGTCGCTGGTGTCGGGGGTCGCGCGGGGTTCGGTGAGGAAGCGGCGCACTGTGGCCAGAGGCAGGGCGAGGGTTTCGGCGGTGTGGACGGGGGTGGCGCGGATGTGCTCGGCGAGGGTCTCGGGGTCGGCGGCGTCGGTGGGGAGGTCGGCGCGCCACAGGAGTTGGACTTCGGGCTGGCTGGTGTCGAGTCCGTGGAGGAAGGGGGCGGGGGATTCGTCGGGGACGGGGATGGGGCTGGTGCGGGCGAAGGCGGCCAGGCGTGTCTGCTCGACCGGGGGGATGTGTTCGCCGGCGCGGGTGAGCGGTGTGGTGTCGGTGCCGTCGAGGAGGTCGGGCAGGGTGGCGGGGTTGAGGACCAGGCCGTCGAGGAGGTGGGGGGTCAGCTCGGCGGGGTCCTGGGTGTCGTACGGCGTGGTGTGCTGGGTGAGCCACTGCCAGGTGTTGGCGGCGGCCGGGCCGTAGACGGGGATGTGGTCGGGGTCTTCGGGGTTGTGGGTGCGTACGAGGATCGCGGGTACGGGGCCGAGTTCACCTCGGCGGTCGAGGCGTCCGAGGCGCTGCAGGGCGGAGGCCCAGTCGCCGCATTCGCTGACCATGGCCCCGAAGGTGCAGTCGATCCCTACTTCGAGGGTCTGGGTGCTGATCACGACGAGGGGGCGTTCGCGGTTGGGGTCGATGCCGGTAAGGAGTTCGGCCAGCGGGCCGGTGACGAGCAGGTCGCGCTCTGCGGGCCGGCAGCGGCCGGTCAGCAGGAGCACGTCCACGTCGGTGCGCCGGGAGAGCGCTTCGTGGGCGGCGCGGGCGTGGGTGATGGTGTTGGCGATCATCGCGACTGCGGGCAGCCGCAGGATGGGCAGGACGGCGTCGAGGCCGGTCTCGGCCGCGAGGGCGAACGCCTCGGCGGGCTTCTTCGACCAGTCGCTGGCGTCCAGCAGTGTCACGTGGCGCTTGGCCGCGATCCGCCGGCCGGCGATCGGGTGGTTGCGGTCCCCGTCACCGATGCCCAGGCGGGGCCGGCCGCTGGTGGTGCTGGTCGCCGACAGACTCACCACCCGAAGCGCCCGTGTCGCCAACTCCCCGCGCATCGCTGTCTGCTGGTAGAGCGCGGTGTCGGCAGCAGTCGCCAGCAGGGCCTTCGACAGGTGGGCCTCGTCCAGGGCGAGCAGGGCGTCGTACCCGGTCAGGGCGGCGTCGATCGGAGCGCGCTGCGGGGAGGTGTGGTAGCCGCGGAAGAGCAGGCGGCTGCCGTACTGGTCCACGGTCGACGTCACCACCAGCGGCTGGGCCGGGCTGCGCACCCAGTTCGACTCCCACCTGGTGCCGCCGCGCATCCGCACCACTTCCAGCGGCGACGCTCCGCCACCGAGGTCGCGCAGCGCGGCGGCGACCTTCGCCCGCACCGAGCCGGCCGGCGCCCCTGCGAGCGCCGCAGCCAGTTCCGTGGTGTGCTGGTGTGCCTGGTCGACTACCAGGCGCCGGTCGACGCAGAAGAACAGCCGTAGCGGCACCGTCCGGTGCTCCCGGCCCGGCCCGCATGCGTGTTCCCAGGCGAGGAGGAAGATCCAGGTGTCGATGAACGTCGTCTTGCCCAGCGCAGTGGGCACGTCGAGGTCGGGCCAGTTCGCGCCGTCGGCCACGGCGTTCAGGTAGGCGCTCTGCCACGGGAAGGGAGCCCAGCCCTCGCACCCGGCGCACACCGCGGTCGCGGCCCCGTCGGGGCAGTGGGTGTGGTGGTGAACCTCCCGGAAGAAGTCCGGGAATTCGGCCGCATCGATCGCCGGCAGCCGTTCGGTGCCCGTCACTGGTCGTCCTCCTCAAAACCGGGCTCCGGGCGGCACAGACCCAGGCCGAAGTTTCGCTTGCTGCCCAGAACCACCGGTCCCGTCACCGGCACCGGGAAGGTCAGACGCACGTGGCAGCTCGGCAGCGGCCGCTCTCCGTCCTTGCGGCGCACCGGGAACCCGTGCACGCCGCGTGCCCCGGGCACGAGCGCGCCGCGCGGGCTGACCTGCACCCGGGTGGGTTCGGGCAGCCCGGCCGAGACGCAACTGGTCGCGACCGAGTCCGCCCACGCGGCTTGCTCGTACTTCTTGGGGAAGCGGTCGAGGACCATCGGCAGCACCGTGGTCCACACAGTCGAGGGCCCCTGCCACGTCCCCGGCTGGATGGTCTGCGGCCACTGGTCGTGGTCGGCGGGACTGACTCGTACGAGGTCCAGCAGTTCCCCGTCCTCGAACCGGATCCAGCGCAAGCCCCCGTCATTTCGAAGGAGGGCCGCGAGTAGTGCCTTGCGGTCCTGCTTCGGGATCTCGCGGGGCAGGGCGATGCCGACTCCGCGGAGCATCCCGTCGGCGTGGCGGTGGCCGGCGAACGGCAGCGCGAGGTAGGCGACCGGTCGCGGGTCGTCCGGGCTGTTCTTGTGGCCGTGGACCGTGGTCATCGCCTCGACGTCGTGGCCCATCGCCTCCAATGTGCCCATCACCGTGCTCCGCAGGCTGCCGGTCAGCTCCAGCGTCCACCGCGGGTCCAGCGCCACGCCCGGGGCGAACGAGAACGTCAGCAAGTCACCGAACGGACCATCCGCTACCGGCCTTTCGGGCCGGTCGGTGTGGTCGGGGTCGAGGTAGTGGTGGGTGACGGACTGGCTCCAGGACGACCGCTGCTCCTCGAAGGCCTCCTCCAGCCAGGCCAGATACCCTCGGTAGGGGATCCGGATCGGCCGCGAGCCTTTCGGGTACTCCCCGGTGGCGGCAGGCCTCCAGCGCCGCCGCCACTCGTCGTCGGCTTCGTCGGGGCCGCACCAGGCGTCCAGCAGCCCGGCCCCGGTCGATCGCCCGAAGTACGGTACTCGTAAGGCCAGTTCCTTCAGTACCGGGGCGAGTTCCTCGCCGGGCTCTGCGGCCCAGCTGAACACCATCCGTGTACCGGACAGCGTCTTCTGTGCCCACCTGCGCGGCACACCGCCGGCGGTACGTCCCGGCAACAGAGTATGGGTCGCGTTGGTCGGGTCCACGATGTTGGTCACCACCCACGCCGCGCGCGGGTGTTCCGCCTCCAGCGGCCTGGCCGGCACCGTGACCACGGGCGGCTCCTGGGCCTCCAGCCAGGTCAGCGCCATCCGGTGCGCGGCGTCGTCGAGGTCGGCGTGCGCGACCAGCGCGCAGAACAGGCGGGCCGGGTGGGGCGGCCACTCGGCCCGCTCGCCGTCCATGGCGGTCGCCTGGTAGAGCGGCTCCAGCAGCTCCACCGAGATGTGGAAAGGCATGACGCTCTACTCGCCTTCCGCCTCGCCGATGCCCTCCAGGCGGAAGGAGCGCTCGATCGCCTGCTGCACCTGAGCGTTCGGCCGCAGCCGCACCGGCTCCTTCGACCACTTGAGGCCCGCCTCCTCGGCCCGCGAGCGCGCGAACTCGAACAGCTCCAGGGCCTGCCCAGCGGTGTCCAGCTCCAGCGGCTCCGTCACCGCCACGCCCTCGCGCCCGCGGCCGACCCACTCGATCCGCTCCGACACCAGCAGCAGGTCGCAGCCCGAGCGCAGCCGCACCGCCGGCGCCGCGAACGCCAGCCGGTCGCCCAGCAGCGCCAGCGCCGCCAGCAGGGCCCTGCCTGCCCGCACGTACTCCTTCGGCGCGTCGCCGAAGCGCAGCGCCCTCAGGCCCGCCATGGCCAGCGTCGCGTTCCGCTCGATCGTCCGGACCGTCACCCCGCCCATGCCCTCGACCGGCGGGATCATGCCGTGCCCGACCGCCGACGCCTTGAGCGTCTTCCCCTTGCCCTTCTTCCCGGTGCCCTCCACCGGCTTCCAGCCGTCGGCGGTCAGCTCCACGTTGCCGCCGGGGAAGTTCCACTTGTCGAAGCGCCCCGCCGCCCTCTTCCCGGACAGCGGATGCAGGCCCACCATCTCGGAGGTGTAGGTGCGCGGCACCTTCAGCTGCACGCGGCGCTTGCGGTGCGAGTCCCAGATGCCGAACAGCAGGTCCGACGGCGCCGACTCCAGGAATGCCCGCACGTCCCCCGTTCCCGTGTCACGCAGCGCACGGCCCGTGTCTGTCTCGTCGAACTTCACACCGGCCTCGTCCAACGCGTCCCGGAAGTAGGCGTCGCGGGAGCGGTGCGGCGCATCCAGGTTCGTCATCCGGAGCGCCCGGCCTTCCGCGGTCACGTGCAGCGCGAGATGCGGTACCACCGCCTCCCCCAGATCGACGGCCTCCAGCAGGGCCGTCTCGCAGCGGTTCGCCTGCGACTGCCGCTGGTCCAGCAGCACCACCTTGACAGCCTCCCCAGCAACCCACCGGTCCTCGAACAGCTGACCCGGCCCGTCGCCCTCCTTCTGCTTGACCTTCACGGTCGGCGGCGCCACCGGCGTCCCCACGCCGGCCACCGGCTCGTACTGGGCCACAACACGGATCGCACCGTCCGCCGACAGCCCGCTCGCCGCCCCGGCCAGCCGTTCGTACAACGCCTTCATGGAACCCTCCTCGGGTACGAACCTCTCGGACAGTCCGCATCGAAGCAGCCCCCACCGACAGTCGTCACTCCTTTGAGTGACAAGCCATCAGAAATGCTTCGGGGGGTGAAAGTTGGACTAAACTGCGCCGAATTTGGTGGCAGATGGCAGCGATCACTTAAGATGTCGAGTTAGCGAGATGACCTGCGCCATCGCGTCGACGCCCTTCTGTGCCGCAGGATCGTACGTGGCGGTGAACTCTTGCCGGCACCGCCGTCACCGGCCATGCCCGCGACGTCGTCCATCGAGAAAGGACGAGGCTGCGGTAGAGCTGAGCAGCCGTGTTGTGCAGGTCGGTGAACCCGGCGGAGGAGAGGACCATGTCCGCTGGCGTGACGTGAAAACTGGCCATCGGACCCCCGGTTGTCCGCCTCCGTTCACGGCAGTAAGGGCCGGTGCCGCCGAGAACAGGTTCGACGGTGTCGGACCGCCCGCAGGACGATCACGGCGCGCCGGGCCCGAGAGCGCGAAGATCCGATCGCAGGCGGCCTGCACCGTAGACGCACCCCCGGTTGCGGCCCGGCACCCTGCCCACACCGAGCCGCGCGGCCCCGTCAGCGGCCATGAACGGTGCAGGCGGGGCCTGTGACTCAAGCCGCCCGCACAGTTCCGCCGTTCGTCGGGCCGAAGGGCTGGGCGGCCTGGACGTGTGGAGCGGGCCGTTGTGAACGCCCGGGGTGTCCGTTCAGTTCGGCGACGGGACGATGCCCTGGGGCATGCCGAAGTCTGCGGTGTGGGCCGGCGGCCGAGGAGCCTGCCGCACTCCTGCTACCAGATCGGACCCCGCGGACGAGGAAGGGCAGCGACGCGCTTCTCTTCAACGATGCGCTGTTGGTCCCGCTGGTGGGCGTCTGCCCGGGCATCCAGGGTGACGGGGCCGCCGAATGTGACGGTCGGCTCTGTGCCAATCGGCGCCAGGGAGTACCTTGCGGGTGGCCGGTTGGATCGTGTTGGTAGGCGCATGCGGGCGACGCCGAACGGGAGTTCGGCGCGAACTGCTCCGTGCCAGCGAATCCATAATGCGGGGTGTCCGCGAAGAGCTTCGTCGCGGAGCTTGTCCACCGCGGTGCTGTCGTCCGTACGATCGATCTCCACGGCAACCGGAGGGCCGTTGTCGCGGAGCAAGCGCAGATCCAGATAGGCCGACCATGGAGGAGACCAGTAGGTGCGGCAGCCCCCATTGCGCTGGCGAGGCGGGTCGATGTAGCGCATCGGGGCCTCCCGCCTCGGTCTCCAGCCAGACGACACCGCCCACTCCGTCACCGCAAGGGTGATGCGCCGGGTTGCCTGCGCACCGGTCAGGTCGGTGAAGGCGAAGCGAGTCTGGGACAGATACGTGTGCAGGGCGGCGGCGAGCATCTCGGACTCGCCAGCTTCCGCTGGTTCGATGGCCACCCGCAGATTCTCGGCGTCCCCACTGACAATCTCGCGCCGAACTCCGGTCTGGCACAACGGGTTTCGTCGGGGCTGTAGGTCGATAGGCGTTTGGTGACGGTGCTGCCGGGGCTCGCCTACGCTCGTCGGTATGAGCACCTTCAAGCCCGGGCCTAAGCTGTGCAAGCTTCTCTATGGCCGGGCGCAGTACTGCGCCTACGAGATGACCTGCCGACAGCCCCTTGTCATGGAGCACCGCGGTCGCCTCAGTCTCAACTCCCAGATCGCCCATATCCGGGCCGAGAACGCAGGCGGACCTCGTCACGTTCGCGGGTACGACGCCGTCAACGGCGAGGAGAACCTCTTGCTGCTGTGCTTCCCCCACCACAAGCAGGTCGACGACCACCCCGACGCGTACACAATTGAGGAGCTACTAGCCTGGAAGAAGGCTCAGATCGCCCAGTTGGTTGGGCGCGATACCCTCGTATTGACCGACGATCAGGTACAGCAGATCGTCGCCGCGCTCGCGACGCCGGTGGCCGGCATCGACCTCCTTGGGATTCTGCTCGACGAGCGGGGCATGACCCAGGTGCCAGTCGAGGCGCTGGCGGGAACTAGGTTCCTGAATCGGCCGGAGCGCGGGCGGTTTCTCGGCGTGCGGGTGACCAATGCCGGCGCCCTGCCCTTCGACGTCGATGCCGTAGGCATCGATTTGGACTTCGGCTGGGAAGCGCCGGGCTCCTACCAGTTTGTGGCGGGTGACCCCGTGGTGTGTCCGCCGAGCAGGCTGCTTCCCCAGGCGAACAGCGTGTGGCTGGCTGACATCCCTACAGTAGGGGTCGGCATTAGGGAGATCATGGTGCAGACGCTGTGCGTGCCAACCCAAGTCCGCGCGTATGCCCACCTTGGCGGCGGCTCCCGCCCGGTCGGACCGTGGCTCTCGGCTGTGAACCTGCCGGTGTGGAATGAGGACATGACCCAGGAGCGTCTGAAGGAGCTTGTGCGGCTGGCGGAAGAACGGCGTCGCGGTGGTGCCTCTGGGCGCCAGCTTGGCGAGCCGGAGTAGGGTCGGGCCCGAAGAACACGGCAGGCGGCCTCCGGCCACCTGCTGACCGGGGGCCTGCCGTTCATCGCCTCCTGTGCGCCGGTCTCGGTTTAGGTGTCTGCCACTACTTAGCGATCTGTCGGATCGCCCAGCTGTACGAGCAGAGTGTCGAGTGGTAGCCCCGTTTCCTCGGTGTCGAGCGACGTGACGGACATGGCGATATCGGTGCCGGAAGCGAGCCGCTCAGCGATCAGTTGCGGGACGAGCAGAGCCACCGTCCCGGCTGGCCAGTTCGCGGCTACCTGGTACATGGCGATGACCCCCGCTTCCCACTGGCTTAGCGGATCCCGGGTGCGGCCGTGGTAGCTGTCGAACGATGTGGGCGGAACAGATACTGCGACCAGCCGGCGGGGCGCCGCCTTGCACGTGGCGACCACGGAGCGGGCCTCCGCGCACCAGGACCTGACCAGCTCGTCGAGCGCCGCGTACGCCTCGTCGCGGCCCTTGCGGCGCCGGCCGAAGGCTTCGTGCAAGACCAGCGACGCGGAGGAGCGGTCGCCCTCAAGCGCCAGCCACGAGCGGCCGGCAGCGTCGGCCCAGCCGGACCAGGCCCTGCCCAGCGCCAGCGCGGCCTGAGCTCCCAGACCTGTGAAGCCTTCCTTCGAAACTAGATCGGATGGTGCCTCAAGTTGGGGAACGGCTGCGGAATCGAGCAAGGCGTCGGGGCGCAACAGCGCGGCGAAGGCGCGCCGCTCGGACTCGATCACGGTTGCGAGCGCGTCCTGGATTGGCTTCGCCCATGCTGCGAGCCAAGGATGGGCCACCACAGCGGAGTTGCTCTCCAGCATGGAACTGTGGAGGTGGCGCCAGTGCCCGTAGTGGCGCTCACGGACGAATCGGGCGTGCTCGTACCGGTCCGACTCCGCCTGGTCGTGCTCGTCCTCCGGGGGATAGTCGCCCTGGGCGAGCGCGGCAGCGGCGTCAGCTTCGTCGGAGGGGGTGAAGTCCACGTCAGGCGAAGTGTCGACACCGGTGTAGGAGGCTGCCCACAGCACGTTCCGAACCGATCTGGTGAAGACGACGAGCGGAGCATCGGACGGCATCTGCCACGAGCAAGTGCCGCACAGCCGCTCCACCGCCTCACCCAGCCCCAACGTCACCGCTTCGACGGAGCGGGAGGAACGGAGCGAGCCGCAGTTCTTCTCCCCGTGGAGCTTCCCGTTCTTGGAGGAGGCCGTGAAGCAGACCAGCGGCACGCTTTCCAAGGGGCCGAGAGGCACGTCGGTATCGAGGACTCTGCCAAGATCTAGACGGTAGTTGTGTGAGCTCAGGGGCATGCTCGCAGGTTAGCGAATCGCGCCGACAGCCTGTCGGAGCGTGTTCTTCCTGCGCCAATGCCAAAGGCTCCGTGGCGGATGGTGGCCGTCTCCAAGTAGGTGGCGAACGGAGACGACCACCAAAGACCTCCAACGGCGTGGGTCAGGAGGTCAGGGCGAGTTGGCGGATCTGCTCGACCTCGACCTTGGGGCCGGGCAGGCCGCGGGTGGCATTGATGTAGGTGGTGAGCTGGGCTCCGGCGCGCTCGATGGAGCGAAGGTCCGGGTGGAGGTAGCGCTGGGTGGTGGTGAGCTGGCCGTGGCCGGCGATGCGCATGAGGACGTGGGGCGGGACGCCGGCGTCGGCGAACCACGTCAGCGCGGTGTGGCGCAGGTCGTGTCGGCGGAGGTACTCGTAGCCGAGCGCGACGACGACATCGTCCCAGTGGGTGGCGTCACGCAGGATCGCGGTGGTGACCCGGCCGCCACGGGGGCCGGTGAACAGCCGGGCATCGGGCCGGTTGGCGACCCTGGATATCCGCCAGGCGATGTTCGGGCGGAGCTCGGGGATGATGGGGGCCAGCCGGGAGCGCTTGCCCTTGGTGCCCTTGTCGATGAGGCCACCGGGGCCCGGTGTGGTCTGCCGGCAGACCCTCCAGATCCAGTTGTCCGTGTCGATGTCGCCAGCGCGGACGCCGGAGACCTCGCCGATGCGGGCACCGGTGCCGCCGGCGAAGCGGACGATGTCGCCCCAGCCCTCGTACTTGCCGAAGGAGGCCTCGACCAGGGCTTCGGCGAGGCGGTCGAGCACGTCCCAGTCGCGCAGGGCCAGGCCGCGCGGTTCGAACTCCTCGTCCTCGGCCTTCTTGATCAGCCTCTGCCAGCCGTGGAGGCGCGCGGGGTTGATCTCGATGATGCCGTCGCGGATCGCCTGCTCCATGACCCGCACCCACACCGCGATGGTGTTCTTCAAAGTGGAGACACTGGCACCGTCGGCGATCCAGGAGTTGAGGGCCCGGTCGGCGATGCCGGCCGAGATGCTGGCCATCTGCAGGTGGCCGACGGTGGGCTTCACCCGCAGGCGCCAGCCCGCCAGGTAGGGGTCGTGGGTCTTGAGTTCGAGGCCGCGCATGGCTAGGTCCATCACGGAATCGCCGTAGTCACCGAGTTCGGTGGTCGCCAGTGCCACGCTCACGCCGCGGCCGTTTGCCTTGGCGATGCGGTCGAGCCACTCCTGGGCCTCGGGCTCGGTGGAGAACCCCATGGAGCGCGAGGGGCGTCGGGTCGGGTCGGTCAGGTCGGTCCAGCGCACGCGTGCACGGTAGGGCGAGGGGCGGTTCGGCCGGTGCTCGATGTCGGTGTAGAGCTTGACGCCGACCGGCGCGTCGATCCGCTCGGGCGCGTTCGTCACGCGGCCACCCCCGGTACGACGCGGCGACCGGTCAGGTAGTCGGCCAAGTCCTGGTGCCGGTAGGAGATCCGGGCGCCGATTCGCACGTAGGCGGGGCCCTGTGACGGCTGCTGGGTGCGCCAGCGGCGAAGCGTCGCCGGACTGACCTTGAGGATCTTCGCGGTCTCCGCCGGGGTGTAGAGGAGGCTGGGTGAGCCCGCGTCCGCGCAGATGCATATCGCTGCGGCTGCGGGTGCCTGCGAGGTGCGGGCGGAGTTCTTGGTCATGGGGTCGGGCAGGGTTGGGGTGTGCGGCATTATGGTGTCGGCCTACTCCGGTCGAAGGCTGGGGAGGTGGGGTCTCCGGGGCGGACGGAAGCTGGCAGGCGGATGCCGTCTCGGAGATCCTGATGGCCGGGGCGGGCCCGGCAGAAGGTTGTTGGTCAGGCTTCCTCGCGATCGATGCGGGCGAGGTCGGCCGGCAGCGGGGGCGGAAGGTACCCGTGCTTCACGAGGCCGCTCCGGTGGGGTCGACGAAGGCGATTTCGGAGGGCAGCGGCGGGGGGAAGGCGCCCAGCTCGCGCAGGCGTCGGCGCTCGCTCAGCACGTCTTCGCGGTCGCGCCGGGCCACGTCCTCGAGCTGCTGGGCGGTCTCGCTGGCGCGCTGGTAGTCGTCCGGCCCGGCGAGCTGGGCGTCCCGCCGACGTTCCACGGCCTGCCCGGTCGACCATACGGCGGTGCGCACCAGGCGGTCGTGGCGGCGCAGAACGTCCAGGACGGCGCCGGGCCCGTCGCCCGCGGCGGAGGTCGGCCGCTCGCCGGTGATCCAGGTGAGGGCCTCGGCCGCCGGGACTTCGACGTCGGGTGCGATGCGGACGCTCTCCTGCTGGTCGAGCGGGGCGATGAGCAGGACCGGCGGCACCTCCAGTGCCCGGGCGAGGACCAGCAGCTCGGCCAGGTTCAACGGGGCGTCCCGCTTCCCCGCCTCCAGTCGGGACACGGATTGGCGGCTGATGGGGAAGCCCAGATCCGTGCACCGCTGGGCGACCGCCCCCGCCGTGAGCTTCAACGCCGCCCTGCGCTTCCTGATGGCGGCACCACTCGTGCTCGCCAGCTGCTCTACCCACTCGCTCTGCTCCATAGGTGAGCACTATTCCATGTCTCCTGCTCGACTGTCGAGCATGTGATACCAATTTTGCAGCCGGGCAACACGCTCGGCGCATCCGCGACCAGCAGGAGGCTCCCGTGGCGTTGACCGCCAGCGACCAGTTCCACCCGGCCATGACCATCGCCGAGCTGATCAACCTGCCTGCTTGCGTCACCCTCGCCACCGCCAACAGGGCCCTCGGTCTCGGCCGCACGGCTGGGTACGGCCTCGCCAAGTCCGGGCAGTACCCGGTGCCGCTCATCCGTGCGGGCAGGGGCTACCGGGTTTCCAGCATCGAGGTCGCCAAGATTCTCGGGCTCACCGTGCCCGATCAGGTCGATGTGCCCGCGAACCTGCGGGCGATCGCGGCGTAGGAGTCGGCGGTCCCCGCCGCAGTCTCGATGTCCGGTGATCGCGTCAGGCTGCCTCGGGCGTGGGGGAGTGGATCCTGCGGGGGAGCCAGGCGCGATCACCTCAGAGGAAGGGCCGGTCGACGGGCGGCGAGAGCGGCGCCTGGGGGTCGGTGGCGCTTGAACCGCAGCGCTGTTTGCGGGGCCACTCGGCGCACGTGCCGTCCGGGCGGTACCCGTTTGTGCCCAGGTGCTCCCTGTGCGTCATCCGCAGCATCGGGGCCCCGGGAGATTCCGCCGCGCCATTCGGCGTGGTGGGTCAGCAGCTGGCGCGTCGCGCAGTCGGCCGGGGTGGAGCGCGGCGAAGTTGCCGGCTGGCGGCGGGGGATCCGACCGGGGCTGGCGTCACCCATTCGGCGGGCCCATTGTTCGAATTTCGGCGGCTACGATTCCAGTGCTCCAGCGGGAGAAATTGCAGAATGAAATTCCATAGGGCCGTGACCTGCGGCGCTGGAGTTCTGGTCTGACTATTCAGACCATCGGAAATGCTCGAACAGGGAGAGGGCTGGTACTCATGGACTACCGGAACGGGATGCCCGCGGAATCGATCGCCGGGGTCTGGGTGAAGAGCCGCGCCAGTGCGCAGGTCGGTCAGTGTGTCGAGCTGGCGGACGCGGGATCGGGGCGGGTGGCGTTCCGCAACTCGACCGACCCGCAGGGGCCAGCGCTGCTGTTCACGCCCGGCGAGTTCGCGGCGTTCCTGTGCGGCGCGAAGGATGGGGATTTCGATCACCTGTTGAAGATCTGATATTGCGGTAGGAATATCAGATGTCGACACGCGGGCCCCCATTCATGGGAAGATGCGACCGATAAGGTGGCTCTTCTGAAGGGGTCCGCGTGTCACGCGATCTCGCCGTATCCGAGGCAAGCAACATCGTGCCGCTCTTCAGGGCGGGCGCCGATCCGGCGCAGAACCCGACGCTGGCGCACGTGCTGGTAGGCGCCCTCCTGCGCGCGCGCCGCTTGGCCGCCGGCCTGAGCCAGACCGAGGCCGCGAAGGGTGTCGGGTTCTCCAACCCCAAACTGAGCCGCTTGGAGCGCGCCGAGATTGTGCCGAAGCGCCGGGACGTCGAGGACCTCGCCGTGCTGTACAAGCTCTCGCCCCGGGACGAGGCAGAGATCATCATGCTCGCCACGATGGCCAAGGAACGGACCTGGTGGGCAAGGGCCGGCGTCCAGGTCCCCCCGTTCATGGCACACCTGGTCGGGCTGGAACCCGCCGCGTCCGCGCTGTGGACCTACGAACTCAAGCTGGTCCCGGGCCTCCTGCAGACGCCCGCGTACACCTACGCCCTGATGGCGGGCGGCAGGCGCAAGGCCGACGCGGCGGTGGTCGAGGAGCGGCTGGCCCTGCGCCGCGGCCGGCAGGACCGGTACTTCGCCGACCTGCCCAGGTCCGTGTTCCTCCTCGACGAGGGCGCTCTCCATCGCTGCATGCGGGGGCCGGGCGTCATGGTCGAGCAGATCGACCACCTGCTCCGGCTCGGTGAGGACTCGCGCATCGAGATCCGGATCGTCCCCTTCAGCAGCGACCCGGCGGTCGCTGGGAACATCGGTTCCCTGACCCGCCTTGCCTTCGCCCCGGGCACTGGCCTGCCCGACCTCATCTACCTGGAGAACGACGAGACCGGCCGCTACTTCGCGAAGGGCGACCAGCCCGAGGAGAAGGAGAAGGACGGCCCGTCGTTCGACCACTACCAGACCACGATGATTATGCTGCTGGCCGAGACCGCCAGCCGGGAGGAGAGTGTGCAGATGCTCCAGGCCGCCCGGCAGCGCCTCGGCGCCTGACCGACATCAGACGCGCGCGACGCCTCCGAACTCGATCACCTCATGGGTCTTCTGCGGCCGGCGCAGTTCGGAGTCCGGGCGCCAGTGGGTGACGTCGCACAAGTAGGGGTCGAGCACGGCCATGCCGTCGAAGTAGGCTCGTACGTCCTCCTTCTGCCGAACCCGTCCCCAGTTGTCCTCGGTTCCGTGCTCCATCAGCTCCGTAATGCCCCGGCGAACCGATTCGTCATCGCTGACGAGCTGGCAGATCACCAGGTAGCTGCCAGGCACCAGGCGGTCGCGCACCCGCCGGATCATCTCCTGCGGTTGCTCGGAGTCCTTGAGACAATGGATGACCGAAACGAACAGGGCCGCGACCGGCTCGGTGAAGTCGATGAACCCGCCGGCGCCAGCCTCGTCGAAGATCTTCCCGGTGTCGGTCATGCTGGCGTCTATGAACCGGGTCCCGGAGTTGACGTCGAGCGACGTACGGCCGTAGGCGATCACGATCGGGTCGTTGTCGACGTACGCGACGCGGGCGTCACCGTGGACCTCCTGGGCCACCTGGTGCACGTTGGGTTCGGTCGGCAGCCCTGATCCGTGGTCGATGAACTGGTGGATGTCGCACTCGGAGGCGAGGTAGCGCACCACGCGCTCCAGGAACCACCTGTTGTTCACTGCCAGATCGCCGATACTCGGCGCCGTGCGGAGGAGTTCCTCGCACGCGAGCCTGTCGGCCTCGAAGTTCAAGGTCCCGCCCAGAAGTCGGTCGTACATGCGCGCCGCGCTCGGGATGGACGTGTCGATGGCATGGCTGGGCCCATGCCCCGTACGGCTGCCCACGGTGCCCCTTCCGTGGTCGAAACAACCCCGGGGGCTCCCGGAGAAGTTGGTGCCCCATCGTAGGCAGGCATGCCGCGCGCCACCATGCCCCCAGCGGGTGAATGGTGGCGCGCGGTGGCGCATCATGGCGAACGGGGTTGCGTCGGTGCAGGTAGCGCGCCCCTCACCCGCGCCAGGGGCACGAGAAAGTGATTTCGCGGCGACCGAACGGCTATCTCAGCCGCGGTCGAGCATGCGAGCTGCCGCACGCAGGTCGGCCCGGACAGCCCACTCCTCCACCCCCATCAGGTGCGCGGCACTCTCCAGTTCGAGGCCGAGCCGGTAGCGCAGCACCGCTGCGTCCGCGGCGGGATCGGGCAGCGAGCGGTGGAGTCGGTCGGTCCTGTCCGCCCGACGGCACCGGTCGGACACCACCTGCCGCAGGAGCACCCAGCAGACAGCCATCGGCTGAGGGCACCGCAGAACGGCGTCCCAGCCGTCCGCGAGATAGTCGAGGGCCTGTTCCACCGCCTCCGCGCACAGGCGCTCGTCCGCCAGCCGCGCCCGCGCGTACTGCCGGTACCGCGGCCCGTACAACTGTACGAATGCCTGGTAGTCGTGCCGGAAGCACCCAGGTCGGCCAGATCCGCCGCCCTGCGATGAACGGCCGGGAACTCCAGCCGAGATGTGCGACCACATGCGTCCGCCCGCCGCTCTCCGATTCCGCTGCCGGAACCGCTGTGCGACCCTCCCCGAAGGGAAGGTCGCACACCGGGTCAGCGAGCGTGGGCCCGCTGCAGACGGACGACTACTCCACCCGCGAGCTGGACCAGCGCGAGCAGCAGGAGCCCCCGCGACGGCGCGACAGGTCCGCTGCCGAGCGCCAGCCATACCGCGAAAGGAACCGCCACCACCCCGCTCAAACGCGCATCCACCTCGATTCGCCCGAACGAGCGTGCAGCGCCATCGGGCCGGAAGATCCTGCTAACTTGGAGCGTCTTGGAGGGCGGCAACTGCCGCCGCCCCCCGCGGAATCGATCGAGCATCGTGCTTCTCTCGGTGTTGATCGGTTGAGGGCCCCGGGAGCGGGGGGCAACCGCCCCCGGGGCTGCGCCGCTTCTGCGGCGACAACATCAACGTACCGGCAGATTTCCCGCCCACCGGCGTTTGGGCTCCGAAGTGAAATTCCTTTTATCCCAGGCGTAGTTCGGTCGCGGAACGGCAATATTCCGCAACCGTTCCGGTAGTCGGCGAAGCCTTCCGATCGAGACCTGGACAGAGCCGGGCCGGTGCGGATCAGTGCATTCCGGTTACCGGGGGGCACGAGCCGGAGCCGCGCGCCCGATGCACGGCACGGGCGCCGGCGGGGTGTCGGAGGCGTTGACTGCTGGCCACCGGGGCCGGGGCGACGACCTCGCCACCCTTGCCCGCCACCGGACGCTGCTGCGCGAAGCCGCTACGGTGCGAGAACACCGCGAGGCAGGAGGGGCAACGCCCCCGCAGCAGAGCCTGGATGACCTGTCGACCGTCGACCTGGAGGAGGTTCTGGATAACGCCGAGAGCCGCCTGGGCTGCACCCTCCAGCGGAAGGCCGGCCACTACTCGGCCCACAACGGCTCCGCCGGGTTCCCCACCGCGGCGGGCACCTGGGTCCGGCTGGCCTGGCGACGGCCCCAGCGGCTGAACCGCCAGCGCTGGACCGGCTTCGAAGCCGCCGCCGCCCTCACCGGCGTTCCCCGGCCCGAATGGTTCGCTGCGGCATTCTGGACCGACCACCGGCACGGTGTGGTCTGGCGCGCCGACGAGATGACGCACATCCCGGCCCGGTCCATCTCCCACCGCGCCGACCTCATCACCGACCCGCACCTGCCCGAGCAGTGGTGGACCGACCTGAGGGCCGCCCTCGACGCGCTCGCCGGCCACACCACCGACCTCCTCTGCATGCCCCAGACCCACCTCACTGCACGGATCCGCGAGATCTACGGCGACACCGTCGACACCACCGTCACCGACTGGGCCTGCGCCCACGGAGACCTCGGCTGGGCCAACCTGTGCGGCCCCGCCCTCGCCGTCCTCGACTGGGAGGACGGGGGCAACGCGCCTGTCGGCCTCGACGCCGCCTGCCTCTGGGCGGCCTCCCTCCCCCAGCCCGCCGTCGCCGAGAAGGTCCTGGATCTCTTCGCCGACGTCCTGACCACCCGCTCCGGACGGCTGTGCCGCCTCCTGCTGTGCGCCAACACCGCCCGCGCCCACAAGCGAACCGGCACCCCGGGGCCGCTCACCGACACCATGGCCCGCACCGCTGACCGACTCCTGACCGAGCCGCGCGCCCACCTCCTCGCCAGGAGGCTGCGCGGCGCGCGCAAGTGGCCGGGCCTGGGCGCCGGAGTGCGGTCGGCAGCCGATTCCCCGGCCGCCGACCCCAGCGCGGGGTTGCCGAATGGGCGGACCGGCGGCGGGAGAAGGTCGGGCATAGTGAGGGCAGGGCTGCCGAGAAGGGGACGAGAGTGGTCAAGAAGAAGAGGCTGTGGTGGAAGGCCGGTGCGCTGGCGGCGCAGGCACCGTCGGCCGGATGGTCGGACGCGCTGTGGCGGGGGGCCGAACTGGTCGAGCCGCGTTGGGAGGACGACGAGGGCCCGAACGACTCGTACGCGGTCCACGGGCTGCAGGCGCTGGCGCTGCTCCTGCTGGCCGCTGCCGACGAGCACGCCGGCCGAGTGAGTGATGTGCCCGAGACGGAGATTCGCGCCACGGCGGGCGATCCGGTACGCGCCGCTGCGGTGGTCGAGGAGTTCGTCGCCGGCCACACAGGCGTTCCTGGGTACGAATGGCTGGCGCCGCTGGCCGAGCCGCTGCTGCGCGAGCACATCCCGTTGCCGGACACGTTCGAGGTCCCCGCCGCGCTGACCGACCGGCGTGGAACCCCGCTTCAGTGGGGCCTGGAGTGGCTGGCATGGGCATTGGACGGCACGGAGGCGCAGGTACCGGCCCGGCCTTGACCGTGATCCGCGGTGGCCTGCCGGACGCGAGCGGTGCTGCTCGCGTCCGGCAGGTGCGTACGCGGGCTCAGCCGGCGGATGTCCCGTCCGCCGTGAGGTCGAGGTGGGCGAGGGCCTTGTCGTCGCTCGGCTTGTAGCGGGGCCAGGTCCGGCCGTGGGCGTCCTGCTCCTCGGCCCGGTGGACGGCGTCGACCAGGGCCTGCGGTCCATCGGCGCGGCAGGAGGCGGCCAGGTCCGTCCACGAGTACAGACCGTAGTCGTCGACCGCGCCGGACACTCCGTCGGTGGCGGCGAGGATCTGGGCGATCTCGGCGCGCGGCCAGGTGGCCGTGATTGCCTGGCGGCCGGCCTCCGGGACGGCCTCGGCCACCCAGTAGCCGCCCGGCCGGTTGATCTATCCCATCTGGGCGTCGCGCAGCTCGACCAGCAGCTGGTGGTGCCGGGTGTCGAAGCCGCTGCCCGCGGCCAGGCGCCGCCGGTACTCGGCGGCCTGCGGCCGGGATTCCACCAGCTCGGCCAGACGGGTGTCCGTGAGCGTTCGCACCGTGCCGTCGCGGCCGATCACCACGACGGGGCTGTCGCCCAGAACGGCTGCCTCGACCGTCGTGTCACCCAGGCGCACGACGGACACCGTCGCGGCGGGCGAGGCCCCCGGTGCCAGGGCATACGTGCGGGTGATCACCGAGATCGCGTCGTGCAGAACGTCGGTCAGCTCCGTTCCCGAGCCCGCGGCGAGGCGGTCGACGATCAGCTTGCCGAGGGTGTCCGCGTACCAGCCGCCGCGAGGGCGGTCGTCGGAGAGCGTGGAGACTCCGTCGAGGACCACGAAGGCGTCGCCGGAGGGCGTGGCCAGGATGCGGTCCTCGCTGGGGCGGTCGTCGCGGCCTGGCCGCTCGCCGGTACGGAGGGACAGGGCAGGGGGCGGTGGCACAGGCAGTGTCCTTCGCAGACTGGAGGAATGGGGGCGGTCAGGTGTTCTGCAGGGCGGTGGTGATGATGGCGCGGGCGTCGTCGGAGTACACGGCGGACTGCTTGAGCCGGTCTAAGGCTCGCTGGAAGATCTGGACGCGGTCGTCGGTGATTGTCTCGCCACCGCGGTAGCCCTCGACCTCGACCCGGGCGCCGTCGAAGATCCCGAAGCCGTCACCCGGGTACACGAGGAGCTGGGCGCGGGCGGGGATGACGCCGAGGGTGAGGCCGGGCAGGTCCATCGCCTCCAGGAGGTGAGCGAGCTGGGGGCGCATCACGGCCGGGCCGCCGATGCCGGTGAGCAGGGCCTGCTCGCCCAGCAGGACGTGGAAAGTGCGTCCGCCCTGGCCGAGGTACTGGGCACGCGCGACGCGTTCGGCGGCTCCGGCGTCGATGTCGCGGGGGATGTCGTGCAGGTCGGCGACCAGCCGCAGGACCTCCCTGGCGTAGTCACGGGTCTGCAGGTTGCCCCAGACGGGGTCGGGGCTGAACCCGTGGTAGTGCCTGGTCTGTTCGACGAGGCGGCGGAACTCGGCCTGGATCGGGCCGGTGCCCTGCCGCAGCAGGCCCGGCCAGTCGGGAGCGGACACGGGAACCGCGTGGGTGTACACGGGGTCGGGGTTGCCCGGGGCGGACATGGTGCCTCCAAGGTGTGCGGATGCGGCCGGGGTCCCGGCAGCAACTGGGGACTGGGACAAGCGCGGCGGAGCGGCTACGGGCCGGCCGTTCGTCAGGTGGGAGCGATCCTGGCGAGGTCGATGTCGACGTGGACGAGCCGGTGGTCGGAGGCCGCCTCACCGGCAGGTGAGACGTGGACGCCGTAGCGGACGAGTGCGGGTGTGACGGGGCGGGTGGCGAGGACCAGGTCGATACGGCGCGCGCCCCACGGATCCGGATCGCCGTCCCCGTCCGCCCAGTACCCGACGGTCGGCTGCCACGGCACACCGAGATGGGCGGCAGCGTCGACTGTGAACCCGCCGCGCAGCAGTGCCTCGGTCGGTCGCCGGTCGGCCACGTTCGTGGAGCCGACCGTTCCCGGGACGCACTGGTACTCCAAGTCATCGTGGTCCTGACCGGTGTAGGGCTCGGCGTCGTAGAAGCCGCCGTCGGGGCCGGTGGCAGCCGAGACGGAGTTGAAGTCCCCGGCGACCAGACCCACCTTCGCGCCGCCGGTGCGCCGCAGAAGCCCTTTCAGCCGAAGTGCCTCAGTGGCACGGAAGTCGGGCCGGAACGGGTCGCCGTGGTACGAGGCGACCAGGAGTGGCTCGCTCGCGCCGATCTCCAGCCGGACGGTTGTCAGAGCGTGCCAGAAGTCGGGCGCCCCGTAGCTCTGGAAGCCGTCCCGGACGGGGGCCACGGCCTCGGGGTTCCACAGGACGGCCGTGAACCAGGGACGGCGGAAGCTTCCGGCCGTCGCGACACCGGCCGTGCCCCCGCGGGGGAGGTCCGCGACCAGGCCGCAGTCGGCGGCAAGACGCCGTACGACCTCGGCTGCCGCGCGGTCCCAGTCCTCGGGGTCGGGTACCTCGTCGACCAGGATCTCCTGGACGGTGAGGATGTCGGGCGCCAGTTCTCGAACCGCGGCGACGCGGGCCCGCCACCTGTGCGTGCCGATCTCGGACGGGCGGGCCTTGTAGAGGTTGAAGTTGGTGATGCGCACGAGGGCCGCTCCACGGTCGGGTTGGTCGTCGATGTTGGCTGCGGCGGTTCACCCGGCCGTACCGGGGGTGATGCGGGGGTCCGGCAGTCCGTGGTCGGTGGGTGAGGGGGTGGCCGGAGGCGGTTCGCCGGAGGTGGCGCCGCTGGACACCGGCTCGGTGGTGGTGCGCTGGGTGCGGATGCGGGCGGCGAGGGTGGCCATGTCGGAGGGGAAGCGGGCTTCGAGGTCGATGCCGGTGGCTTCCGCGATCACGAGAAGGGAGAACATGCAGTCCGACAGCTCGTGGGCGAGGGCCTCTCGGTCGGCCGCCACATCGGTGCGGTGCCCTTCGTGGGCCATGACCAGCTTCGCGAGGTCGCCGACGTCGCCCACGAAGCCGAGGGTGTAGTCGGTGAGGTCCCAGCGCCGTCCGAGCCGTTGGTCGTTGACCTGGTCGTAGGTGTCGCGGACTGCCAAGGCGGCGGCGCGCAGCCGCTCGGGGTCGGGCATCGAGTGCTCCAGAGGGTCGAGGGGCGGGCACCCTGCCGGGTGCCCGCCGGCTGGGGGTCAGGCGGGTTCGGTGGTCGGTTCGTCGGTGCTCTGGTGGGGGAGGGCGCTGGAGTACTGGGCGGCCTGGAGGAGGTAGGAGGCCCGGTACCGGCCGCCGGGGTCGGCCATGAGCTCGGTGTGGGTGCCGTGTTCGGCGAGGCGGCCCTGGTGGAGGACGTAGATGTGATCGGCGTCGGCGGTGGCGGCGAGGCGGTGGGTGATCAGGATGACGGTCAGGCCCTGGTCGGCGAGTTCGCGGATGCGGGCGAAGGCGGCGACCTCGGACTGGGCGTCGAGCGCGGAGGTCGGTTCGTCGGCGATCACCAGGTGGGTGGCGCGGCCTCCGGGCCCCTCGGTGGTGGCGCGGTGGTGGGTGCGGGCCATGCCGACGCGCTGCCACTGCCCGCCGGACAGCTGGACACCGCCCTGGAAGCCGCGGGCAGCGAGGGTGTCCCAGCCGTTGTCCTGGGCCTCGACGATCGGGTGCAGGTCGGCGTAGTCGGCTGCGCGCTTGAGCAGAGCGGGGTCGTTTCCGTGTTCGGGGCGGCCGACGAGCACGTTGGCTCGCAGGGTGAAGGGCCAGCGCTGGAAGTCCTGTTCGAGGACGGCGACGGAGGAGAACAGCTGGTCGCGGTCGGCGTCGGCGGTGTCGGTGCTGTCCCACAGGATGCGGCCGGTGTCCGGGAGGTAGAGGCCGCAGAGGATTTTGGCGAGCGTGGACTTGCCGGAGCCGTTGTCGCCGACCAGGGCCACGACCTGCCCGCGCGGGATCGTGAGGGTGAGGCCGGACAGGGCGGGGATGCTGCGGCCGGGGTAGGTGAAGCCGACGTCCTCCAGGGTGATCACGTCGGGGCGGTGCGGGAGGTCGGTGCCGCCGGTGGGGATGGCGCGGCGCTCGGCCTCGCGCTGGAGGCGCTCCAGGTCGGCGACGAAGAGGGCTTCCTCGTAGAGGCCGTTCGCCGTGCGGACGAGGGAGGTGATGTCGGCGGCTCCGGTGCGGATGCCGACGACCGCAGTGCCGGCGACGGCGAGGGCCATCTGCCCGTCATGGACGAGCCAGCCCAGGACGGCGAACGTCGCGGCGGCGGCCAGCCCGGACATGGCGGAGGCGAGCGCGGAGGTGCCGGCCGCCGCTCGTGCGAGGCGGTTCTGCTCCTGTTCGGACGCCTCGGCCATCGCGGTGTAGTGGCCGAGGATGAACGGGCCGATGGCGTGGACGCGGACCTCGGGCGCGGAGTGCGGCTGCGTGATCAGCTGGGCGAGGATTGCCGCTGCCCGGTGGTGCTGGAGCCAGGCCATCACCGAGCCGTAGCGGCGGCGGGCGGAGCGCACCGCGCCCCAGCCCTTCGGTGCCGCGATCAGCACCAGCATCGGCAGCAGCACCGGGTCGAGGGTGAGCAGGACCCCGCCTGCGGCGACCAGGCCGAGCAGTGCGGTGAGGACGGAGACGCTCTGGCTGATCAGTCGGCGTACCGCCGAGGTGCCGAAACGGGCGGACTCCACCAGCCTGCTGAACTCCGGGTCCTCCAGGGAGGCCAGCTCCACCCTGGCCGCGCGGCCGAGGAAGGCCACGGTGGCCGCCCGCTCCGTTTTGGGCTCCAGCCGGTCCCCGGCCCAGGACGAGGCGATGGCGAGGACCGCGGAGAGAGCGGAGGCGCCGCCGACGGCCAGGGCGGCCGGCAACGCCGCGCGCAGCAGCTGGTCGGCGCTGCCCGGGGCGAACAGGGAGGTGAGCGCGCGGTTGGTGGCGAGTAGTCCGAACGCGGCGGCCAGGGCGCGTCCGATCTCGGCGGCGGCGACGGCCGTCAGCGCCGTGCGGTCGGCCTGCCAGCCCAGACGCAGCGCGGTGCGGAGCAGGCCGGGGATCTGGCGGGCGACCGCGAGGAAGCTGATCCTGAGCATGGTCTGCTCGTGGGAGGCGAAACTGTAGTCGTAGCGCAGCCGGCCCCCGAACAAGAACTGCTCGCTGGCGGAGACACTTTCGTCGGGCTCGGGCTCGGGCGGACGGGTCTTCAAGCGCTCTCCTAAGGGTGGACGGCGGAGGGGCGGCGTCGTCATCCGTTCTCGCTCGGCACACGGGGCGCGGAGATGAGGTAGGCGGCGACGCCGGTGCGACGGGCGGTGAGCGAGGCGCGCAGCGTGTGCTGCTGGCACGGGGTGACGATGCGCGACCACACATCGAGGGTGCGCACCGCGCGGCCGCCGTGCCGGGTGGGGAGGAATTGCTCGGGCGGGACGAAGGCCACGGTCAGGTTCCTCCGTTGAGGCGGGCGCGCAGGTCGGCGGCGAGGCGGTCGGCCCGCTCGGGATCGTCGGGCAGTACCCCGGCACCTTCGGTCATCAGGGCGTGGAACTGCTGCTGCTCGTAGGGGGTGTTGGGCGGGAGGGCGGCGATGTGCCAGTGGACGTGGGCGTTGCCCTGCTGGCTGCCGAGGCTCAGCACGTACACGCGCTCGGTCGCAACGGTCGCCGCGAGCGCGGTGGCGACGCGGTGGACCACGCGTTGCAGGGCGAGGTACTGGTCCTCGGTGAAGTCGCCGATGGTGTCCTCGACGTGGGTGCGCGGGGCGACCAGGACCTTGCCGTGCAGGGTGGGGTAGCGGTCGAGGAAGGCGACGTGGACGCCGTCGTCCAGGACGATCCGGTGCTCGTAGCCGGGGGCGCCGGCGAGCATTGAGCAGATGAAGCACGGCCCGTTACGGGCCCGCTCGTTGTAGGCGTCGAGGTCGAAGGCGGTCACCGCGCCCACCCGCCGGGGCCGGGGCGCAGCGTCATGAAGCCGTCGAGGGGCTCGAAGCCGAGGGTGCGGTACAGGCCCGCGCCGGCGGCGGTGGCCCTCAGTTCGACGGACCCGCAGCCGCGGTCCTTGAGGGCTTCGACGAGGGCGGAGGTGACGGCCCGGCCGTGTCCGCGCCGCTGGTGGGCGGGATCGGTCACCACGGTGTGGATGCGGCCCCACAGGCCGGTGGGGAACGCGGGACCGAGGTAGCCGCGGTAGACGATGCCGATGGCGCACGCGGCGAGGCCGTCGGCGGTGGGGACGACGTGGGCGAGCAGGTTCGGGTCGGTGCCCAGGCGCTCGCGCATGTCGTCGCGGAAGGTGGTGCGCCACTCGTCGGTGAGCGGGCCGCCGTCCAGGACGGCGACGCGCAGGCGCAGCAGTTCGTCGGCGTCCCCGGGGACGGCGGGCCGGGCGGCGGTGACGGGGGTCATCGGCTGGTCCTCTCCAGGGCGAAATGGGTGGTCAGCAGGAGGCAGAGCAGGTCGTCGAGCGGGTACTCGGCCATGGCGCTCCAGCCGAAGGAGCGCAGCAGGTCGAGACTGGCCGAGCGCAGACCGATCGACTCCCAGCCGCCGCGTTGGCGTTCGGCGAGCGGGGTGGTGACGAGCAGTCGGCCGCCGGGGACGAGAAGGCGCCGGGCGCAGGCGACGGTCGGCACGAGGTCGACGAACGGGAGGAACAGCCGACAGGTGATCAGGTCGAACTCGCCGGCCGGGAGCAGGCCCAGGCCCCCGCGGTCCGCGTCGAGGAGCCGGAAGTCGAGCCCGTCGCGCTCTCCCAGCCGGTCCTGGGCGGTGGCGACGGCGACCTCGGAGAAGTCGACCCCCATGACCTGGAAGCCCAGATCGTGAAGGGCGGCGGCGTACTCGCCGGTGCCGCAGCCCACGTCGAGCGCCCGGAGGCCGGCGCCTTGGCCGACGTGCTCGGCCAGCAGGTCGACCTCCCGCTCGGCGACGGGACGAAATCCCTTCCCCTGCTTGTAGTGGTCGTTCCAGTGGTCCGCGGCGGACACTTCCGCTCCTCTCGGTCTGGGCGTCCAGTGGACGGGTCAGTCGGTGTGGTGCAGGCCGGGCGGGTGCAGCGGACCGGGAGCCAGGCGCTCCAGCAGCCGGTCCACACTGCCGTCGGGCCGGTAGAGCGTGCGGTAGGCGTACGGGTGCCGTCCGCCGGGGAGCGTGGTGACGCCTTCGTCGGTGACGGTGCGGCCCTGGGTGATGGCGAGCAACCGCAGGTCGATGTCTGCGGGCAGGACTGCTTTCGCGCCGGTGGGCGGGCGGCGGTGGCGGCTGGCCATCTCATGCCCCGACCAGGGCGCGCAGGTCTTCCGAGGCGTCCCAGCCGTAGGTGGAGAACCCCCGCCCGTCGCCGGCGAGGTAGGCGGTGAGGGCGGCGTGCGAGGTGGGGAACATCGGGGTGGGCAGCGCGGATGCGTCCATCCACAGGACGGCGAGGTGCTTGTCCGGCTCGGTGTTCGTCAACTCGCCCCGCCACGAGGTCGCGGCGAAGACCGAGAGCAGGAACGGGCCCTTGCCGTCCCACCCGGCCTTGACCTGGATGGTGTGGACCAGTCGCAGGTCCTCGGGGGCGACGACCAGGCCCGACTCTTCGTGCAGCTCGCGGGCGGCGGCTTCGTCCAGACGCTCGCCCTCCTCGGCCTTGCCACCGGGGACGGTCCAGGCGGGCACAGTGGACCAGGAGTCGTTGGCGTAGTGGACGCAGGCGACCTTGCTCGCCTTCTCGTCGTGGACGATGACGCACACGGCCTGACGCAGGGACTGCACGGAGACTCCAACCGGTAGTGAGGAAATGGGTGTTCACGCAACGGGGTTCGGGTGGCGCAGCAGGTCGAGGACGGTGCGGGCGTAGCCGAGGACCTCCTCGTCCCGGCGGTGGCCTATGGCCCAGCGCAGCGCGGCGGGGCAGTCGATCGCGGCCCACGCCCGGCACGCCGCCCGCTCCTGCGGCGTGAGTTCGCGCCCGTATCCGGTGGTGAATGCGGCTCGCAGGTCGGGGCGACGGGGGGTGAGCTGGAGCGTGAGGCGCATCAGGTCGCGGCGCGCGGGTGCTTCGACGTGGCTGCGCTCGAAGTCGATGACCCCGAGCAGCAGCCGGTCGCCCTCGCGGCGCACGATCCAGTTCCGAGGGCCGAAGTCGCCGTGGCAGTAGGCGAGCGCCGTGCGCGGGGGCTCGTGGCCGGTCGCCTCGGCCAAGACGGTGATGTCCTCCTCCGGGAGGCGCGCCTCCCGGGCGCGGGCCAGCGCGCGTTCGCGCTCCTGAGCCCAGGGCAGGTACTCGCCGACGGGAGCGCCGGCCGTCGGCTGCGCGTGGATGACCGCGGCGAGGTGCCCGGCCTGCCGGTACACCTCCTGCTCCTCGGCCGCGGTGAGGTCGGTGCTGATGACCGGGGTGCCGGGCAGCGCGGAGGTGACGACGAGCAGCGACCGGGTGTCCTCGGCAAGCAGGGCCGGTGCCCGGCCGTTGCCGAGCGCTGGTGCGAGGAGACGGTAGGCGGCGGTTTCTCGCTGGTGCATGAGCGCGTTCTTGTGGCGCTTGGCGAACAGTCTGCGCCCGGCGGCACCGAGAACCTCCCAGACGACGGGGTGGCCGGCCCGGTCGAGGGAGCGCACGCCCAGCAGTTTGTAGTCCTTGGCCGTCGCGCGCAGCAGCCGGTCGACGTCTGCCGGCATGTCGGGGGCGCTCACGCGGCCCACCCGATGGTGGACAGGGTGTTGCCGCGGGTGATCTCGGTGAGCGCGTGGGCGGTGTAGGCGACGGTGTCGTCCGGCAGCGAGTCGAGCGGCCACCAGTGCAGTTCCTCGCACTTGTGCGGCTCCGCGTTGCGGAGCCGGCCGTGGTAGCGGGTGGGGCGGAAGAACAGCTGGAGGCGGCTGCGGCCGTCGTCGGCGTCGAGGTGGTGCAGGGTGTGGACGAGCGCGAGGTCGTGCTCGGCGATGCTGATGCCGAGTTCCTCCTCGGCCTCGCGAGTCATGGAGCGGGTGACCGGCTCGCCGCGTTCCATGTGCCCGGCCGGCAGGTGCCAGAGGCCGTTCGCGTAGGCGGTGTTGCGGCGCCGACCGAGCAGTACGCGGTCGGCGTTGGTGAGGACGAGGTGGACGCCGACGACCAGGGTCAGCGGATCCGTCTCGGAGGCCGGGGCAGCGGCGGGGCGGAGGTCGTCGCGCGGGTTCACGCCGTCCTCCCGGGAGACTGGCCAGCGGCGAGTAGCGGCAGGTAGTGCTGCATGTAGGGCGGGACTTTGAGCAGCGGTACCTCGTCGAGGGGGACCATGCGCACGGCCAGGCCCTCGTTTCCGAGCTGCAGGTCGCTCTCGGGGCCGTCCCAGACGCCGTGCAGGACGCGGGTGAGCGGGTGTAGGAGGTCGTGCTGCGGGTCGGGTACCGGCCGTAGGCTGGAGACGGTGATCCCGGCCTCCTCGGCTACCTCGCGCGCAGCGGTCTCCTCGGCCGTCTCCCGGCCCTCGCGCCAGCCGCCGATCGGCGTCCAGTGGCCCGGCCACGCGATGCCCGGGTTGTGGTCGCGGTGGTGCATCAGCAGTCGGCCCCGGGCGTCCGTGACCAGGACCATGACACCTTCGAAGTCGTCCTCCGGTGGTGCCGGACGCTCCACGTACAGCGGCGTGCCGCTGCGGTGGGCGCGCAGCACCTGCAGGAGCCGCTGGTAGCGGTGCGGTTCCATGAGCGCGCGCCAGTCGTGCGCGGTCTCGAACCGCCACTCGGTGTGCTCGGCCGGATCGAGTTGGATCCTCGCCTGCTGTTCGGGGGTGAGGACGCCACCGTCGAAGACATAGCCGCAGACCGGCACCGGGTACTCCGTGCCCGCCTGCTCGTGGATGACGGCCACCAGGCGCCGCTGGGCGATGATCTCGGGATTCTCCGCGGCGAGATCGAGGCCCAGCTCCTCCATGCCCTCGATCAGCGCGGTCGCGAACGGCGTGCGGCCGTGCTCGACGTTGCCGCCGGGGAAGTTCCACACGTCCGGGTTGATGGTCGAGCGCATGCCGAGGATGCGGCCCTGCGGGTCGATGACCAGGAAGCTGCCGTAGGCCGTGGGCCGGGCGACGGTGGTGATGTAGCCGCCGACCGGCCGCCAGCCTGGGATGGCCAGACGGCGGACGAGCCACTCGACGACCTCCCGCTGCCCGTCGCCGGTCGCAGGCAGAGCGCCCGCACTCGCCCACTGATGGTCGTCGTGGTCCCGGGAGAGGGCGATCGGGGTGCCGTCCGGCACGACGGTGGTGAAGACGAACTGCCGTACCCGGTTGCCGTACTGGCTGGTGAAGTCGAGGTGCCGCGCGTATTCCAGCGGCAGGCCGGTGATCCCGGTCTCCTCCGAGAGTTCGCGGACAGCACCGGCGTCCACGGGCTCGTCGTCCTCCCGGCCGCCGCCCGGGTACTCCCACAGGCCGGGCAGGACGTCGTCGGGGGATCGGCGGATCATCAGGATCCGGCCCGAGGTGTCCCGGACCACGACGCCGACGCCGATCCGCTCGATGCCTTCGCGGGCGGCCAGGGCCGTGAGTGTGTCGAAGTCGATCACTGGAGGGGCTCCTCGGTGTCGCGGGCGGGCAGGGTCACCCGGTGGTGAGGCCGGGCGCGGGTACTGAGGGCCGGGATGGGCGGACCTTCCACAGGGGTACCTCCGGGCGCTGGTGGTGTCCGTGTACGCCGAACCGGTTGTCGACAGCGAAGTTCGCCGCAAGTGTGCCGTCAAGACGTCGAGTTGGGCGGTCCGGCGTGCGGGGTGGCGACCGATGATGGTGCTGTTCGATTGCGTCGCTCAAGCGGATTTCCCCCGGGCGATCCCGGGTCGAACGGGGCTGTTTCGAGCACCCGTCGGGCGCGGTCGAGGGCCTCCTCCAGGCGGCCCCGGAGGGCCTCGGGCAGGGCGCCGGAGTCCAGTGCGCAGGCGGCGAGCGCCCGTTCGAGCGGGCTGATCCGGTCCGGTTCGAGGCGGGTGCGGATGCCCTCGTGGGCGAGGAGGTCGCGAAGTGCGTAGCCGTCGCCGGATTCACTCGTTCGGCTGGTCAGCCGCCGCAGCAGGTTTTGCGCGGAGGGGGTGTCCGGGTCGGCGGCGTCGAGGGCGGTCAGTGTGAGGCGGGTGGTGAAGGCGGCGAGGCCCTCCTCTGTGTCGAGCGCGAGGCAGTGGTCGATCGCCTGGTCGGCGGCGTCGTGGTCGCCGGGGCGGCACAGTGCGGTGAGCACGGCGGTGACCGCGGCCTCCCAGGTATCGCCCGGCTCGGTGTCCTCCAGCAGGGCGAGCGCGCCGGGCAGGTCGCCGGTGGTGGCGCAGGCGAGGACGGCGACCTGGCGGCCGTCGAGGATGCGCCGGCCGATGCCGCGGTGCTCCTCGATGTGCCGCAGGGCGTCTTTCCAGCGGCCGGCGGCGGTGAGGGCGCGGGTTCCGTCGGCGATGACGACCCGCCACAGCCACGCCCGCACCTCGGCGCGCTGCTGGTCGGTCTCGGTGAGCTCGCCCGGCACGGTGATGCCGTCGAGGAGGGTGGCGGTGGCGGTGGTGACGGCGCGGTAGAGGTCGAGGAGGAGCTGGTGGCCGCGCTGGTGGTGGTCGGCGCGGATGTGGAGGCGAGCGAGGTTGACGATCGGCTCGAGTCCGCGGATGGCGCTCATCGCGGGTAGCGGTCCTCGGGGCAGGTAGAGGTCGGCGTGGCGGTGGCACAGCTCGCGGGCGTACTCGGGCAGGCCGAGGTCGGAGGCGAGGAGGGCTGCCTGGTTGAAGACGGTGGATGCCAGGCCCGGATCGGTCTGCCGTGAGGCCGTGTCGGCCAGCTCCGAGAGCCGGCCGACACGGGCGTTCAGGGGCAGGCACGCGGGCCGAATCCTGGCGATCAGCGGGAATCGCCGGGTGACTGGTCCGGTCGGGTGCACGGCGGCTACTCCCAGGTGACGGTGATCGGGTGGTTCGGGCGCTCCAGGACGAAGTGGCCGGCCGCCGGGTCGGCGGCGCCGGGGGTGTCGGGGAGGGCGATGCGCAGGCTCCGGGTGCGGAAGCCGGTGTTCCAGACGCGGATCTCCTCGGCGACGAGGTCGGCGAGCGCGGCGCCGTCGGGGCCGTGGCCGATGACGCCGGTCTCGTAGGTCTTGCGGCCGTCGGCGGTGGGCTCGCCGGGGCGCAGGGTGAGGTAGGCGAGGGAGCCGTCCCGGACGGTGGCCATGGCGCCCCAGCCGAACATCGGGGTGACGATGCCGCGCTCGCGGGCGGAGCCGGTGACGCTCATCCGCATCAGGGAGTTGGGCAGCGTCAGGGCCAGCCACAGGTCCTGGTACTCGTAGGTGGTGCCGCCGGGGATGGTCACCCCGGTCCAGGTCTCGTGGCGTCCGCTGTCGAGGACGCCGAGCAGCAGGGAGGCGTCGATGGCGTCGTCCTGGTCCTTGTGGACCTGGAGGGTGACGTCTCCCTCGCCGGTGAGGTGGACGGTGCGGCGGCCGTCGTCCATGCTGCCGCGCAGCGGCATGAAGACCGCGAGCTGGTCGTCGACCGACACCCAGCCGTCCTCGCCGCGCTCGAAGGCGATGGTCCGGGAGGCGGTGCCGCGCAGCCGCAGCGGCAGCACGATCCGCCCGGTGCGCTTGACCTGCTCCAGCCACGGGGTGGGCATCTCGCTGGTGCTCACGGTGGCGATGATCCGGTCGAACGGCGCGCCGGCAGGGTGGCCGAGGGCGCCGTCGCCGAGGACCGCTTCGACGTTGGTGATGCCGGCGTCGGCGAGGTGCTTGCGGGCGCCGTCGACGAGGTCCTCGTCCACGTCCACGGCCGTCACGTGCCCGTCCGGGCCGACGATGCGACCCATGTAGGCGGCGTTGACGCCGGTGCCCGCGCCGGCCTCGAAGATCCGCTCGCCGGGCTGCGGGTCGAGCTGCTCCAGCATCAGGGCGACGATCGCGGGCTGGGAGGCGGCGCTGATCTGCGTGCCGGAGCCGTCGGCCTTGGTGTAGGTGGGGTTGTCCGCGTACGCGGTCTCCAGCGGGAAGCCGGGCAGGAAGTGCTCGCGGGCGACGGTGCGGAAGGCGTCCTCCACCGCGGTGGTGCGGATGGCGCCCTGTTCGAGCAGGCGGTCGGTGAGGGCGGCGCGCAGCTCCTCGGCGGTCGGGGTGGCGGAAGCGGTGTCGCTGCTGAGAGTAGTCATATGGGTGACCTTAGTAGTGGTGCGGATGGTGGGCATCGAGGGTGCGGGGCCCTCGTCGGAGTGGAAGACGGCGTCCAACGCCCGTGCGGCCATGGCGGCTTGGTGGTCGACCGGCAGGCCGGCGCGGTTGGCGTGGAAGAGGAGGTGGTGCGCGAGGACCGCCCGCAGCCCGCGGGTGAGGCGGCCGTCGCGGGCGAGGCGGGCGAGGTCCTGCCCGGCCTGTTCGAAGGCGTGGACCCAGCCGCCGTGGTGGGCGAGCGGGGTGGTGTCGCGGGTGAGGGCCCAGGTGTCGAGGCGCATCAGGTGGCACATCGCCGCGGCCAGGGTGACCGCGCGTTCGGGGGCCACGGGCACGGGGGTGTCGCGGAGCATCGTGAACTGGGCCCAGACGTCGCCCTGTTCGTACCAGTCGAGTCCGGCCGCGCGGAGCATGGCGGAGGTCAGGACGACGACGGTCTCGGTGCGGCCGAGGGCGGGCGGGTTCGGCTCGGCGGCCCGGGCCAGCAGGTGGCGGCTGTCGGCGTGGAAGAGGCGATGGGCGATCTCCATGGCCTCGGGGCCGCCGAACGCCTCGGTCTCGCTCTCGTAGATCACGGTGGCCCAGCCCGTGAGGAGGCCCTCCTCGGCGAGGGTGTCCAGCAGGGAGGTGAGGACGGGCACGGGGGCGACGGCCCGGTAGCGCAGTCGCAGCCCCTTCTTGCGCATGTACCACCAGCCGTTCAGGTCGCCGTTGTCCTGGGCGAAGGCGAGCACGGGGGCCAGGTGGTGGGCGGCGGCCTGTTCGACGGTGGCGGGGTCGGCGAAGGCGAGGTCGTGCTGGATCCAGCCGGTGGTCATCGGATCGGTCCTCGGTCGGGTGGTCAGGAGGTGAGCAGGCAGGCGTCCCAGCGGGTCGCGGGGGTGCTGCCGGTGGCGGGGGCGAGCAGGGCCAGGGCGGTCCCGGCGGCGCCTTCCAGGAAGGCCGGCCCCGCGGTCGCCAGGAGGCTGTGGGCCTGCTCGTCGGGGTCGGCGTACGGAGGGTGGGTGGTGTCCAGGAGCAGGGCGGCGGCCGAGCGAAGCCGGCCGGCGTTGCGCGGGGTGGCGTCGGCGGCGGTGCGGTGGGCGATGTGGGCGAGCCCGGCGTAGCCGTGGCAGGCGGACAGGTCGGTGGTCGTGGCGAGAGCTTTCGGGTCCACCAGCGCGGTGGCCAGGGCGCTTTCGGCGTCGTTTCGCAGGTGCGGGTCGGCGAGGGCCAGGGCCGCGAGCTGCTGGGCGCGGGCGAGGCCGGCGGTGCCGTAGCACCAGCTCGGCCGCTGTGGCGCGAGCGGTCTGCGGTCCGGTCCGGTCAGGTGCGCCGCCGTGGTCCAGTACGGCCAGGCGTGGCCGTCGCGCCAGCGCTCCAGCCAGGCCAGGACGGTGCGGAGCGCCTCGCGCTGGCCGTCGACCTCGACGCCACGCCGCAGCGCGAGGGCGAGGAGCGCGAGCGGCCCGGCGATCCCGTGCGCGAGGCCGTTGTTGGCGTGCCCGCCGGGGAACCGCTCGTCCCTCTCGCCGGACGGGCCGTCGAGCGTCCACCATCCGGGCAGGACCTCCCCGTCGTGCTTGACGTCCTCGGTCAGGCGGACCAGGCAGGTCAGGATCCGCCGGATCGGCTCCCCGTCGGGGGCCCGGCGCAGGAGGACCGAGCCGATGCCGGTCAGCCCCCGAATCGTGTCGAACTCGGCGAGTGTCGGCAGGTCGCCGCGCTCGGTCCGGGCCTCGGCCTGCTCGCAGCGGCGCAACGCGTCGGCGGCCACGACCTGGTCGAGGTGGTCCAGGGCTCGCCGGTAGGTGCCGGGGCGGGCCTGGGCGGCGCAGGTGAGGGCGTGGGCGAGCGCCGGGGCGCCGTAGTAGAGGTAGCTGTCCGTCCCGCTGGTGACCGCGGTGCCGGCGGCGATCGACAGCCAGGCGCGTACCGGTTCCCACGGGCCCAGTCCGGTGGCGGCGCGCTCGATGTGGAGCAGAGCGATGCCCGGGGCGCCGTGCGCGAGGGACTGGCGCCACTGCGGGCGCGACGACCAGGCCACGGGGGAAGCTGCCGGGTCCGTGAGCAGTTCGGCGATCCGGTCGGACAGCCGAAGGGCGGGGTGCGGGGCGTTCACAGGTCACCGTCCCGGGAGAGGCGGGCGAGGGCGGCAGCGCGGGCCAGGTACAGGACTTGGGCCTCGTCGTCGAAGTCGATGCGATGCGCCCGGACGAAGCTGCAGTGCAGCAGGGAGCCGAGCACGTCGTCCGCCGCCACACCGTGGGTGTACGGCCCGGGGAAGTGACGGCGGTAGGCGTCCAGTGCGTCATCGCGTGCGGCCCAGGCGTCGACGACCGCGGCGCCTCCCGGCTCGGCGCGCAGCGCGGCCCAGTCGCCGGCCGGATCCGCGAGGCGGACCGCCTCGGCGAACACCGGGCGGGCAACGGGCGCCGGAGCCTTGGCGGGGACATTGGCGATCAGCCAGCGCAGCCCAGCGGTTGCCGATCCGGTGAAGCCGGCCGCGATGGCGACCGCGTGGGCGGCCAGCAGGGCCTCGCGTCCGGGGAGCGCGATCCGGGTCAGGTGGGCGAGGACGGCGGCCGAGTCGGCGCGGAAGACCTGCTCGGCGGCGGCCCAGGCAGGGCCTTCGCCCCACCGGCCGGTCTCCGCGTAGGAGGTCGGGTACACGACTTCGGACAGCAGCCCGGCGTGGTGGAGTTCGGCGGTCCAGCTGCTGATCACCGTGGCGGCGGGGCCGAAGGCGTCCGGGGTGGGCAGTGCGATGCGCAGCCGCAGGTGCTGGCGCGGGTCGCGGAAGCGGACGAACCACCACCTCGGTTTGCCGAGGCGTTCCAGCAGGTCGGGCAGGTGGCGGGCGAGGACGGTGTCTTGGCGTTCCAGGTCGCCGTAGAGGGAGGCGAGGAGCACCGGGGAGGTGGCGGGGGCGTCGCCGTGGCCGCGTCGCAGGATCCTGGCCGGTGTGGGCTTGGGCAGGCGCGGCCAGGCAGGGGCCCGGGTGGCCGTCACCGGAATGGCGATCTCGTGGGCCCGGCCGCCGGCCCAGCCGAGGTCGGCCGGCTCTGGGGCCTCGACGAGGACGGCGTGCGGGGCGGAGCGAAGCTGCTCGCGCAGCAGGACGCGGTGACCGGGGTGGTCGAGGTCCAGGGGCAGGCCCTGGCTGTCGGCGGCCAGCGTGACGTGCCGAGCGACACGGCGCCGAGCCAGCCACTCCGAGAGCATCCTGTCCCACTCGGTGAACCCGGCGGTCGTGGCAGGGAGTTCGGATCGGTTCAGGCGCCAGGAGGCGGCGGAGACGATGACGCGGCCGTGCCGAAGCCGGGGCCGGAACGGCAGCGCGCCGAGGGCACCCCAGGAGAAGCGGGTGACCTGCGCGGTGTGGGCGCGGGACAGCTCGGTGATCAGCCGGGCCAGCGGCGGGGTGTGGGTGCGCAGGTTCAGGGCGTGGGCGGCGGCAGCCTCGATCCGCACCCCGAGCACCGGCGCGGCCAGGTACATGCGCCGCCCGTCGCAGCCCACCGCCAGGTCCTCGGGACCGAGGACGCCGTCTGCGGATGGGCGGTGCTCGGCGAGGGCGATCACCAGCTGACCGGTGGCGATGCTGCGGGCGACGTGCCCGCTCGCCCCGTCCAGCGGCGGGTACGAGAGCTGTGCGGTGACGGTGTGCTCGTCCGTCGTCGGCAGGCTGGTCATCAGGCCGGTGAACGCGGCCCGGTGTGCGGGTTCGAGGAGGTGGAGGAAGCGGCCGACGGAGACGCCGGCCGCGCGGGACGCGGTGACGGCCTCCAGGTGGAAGGCTCCTCGGTCGAGGTCTTCCCGGGTGCGGGCGTGGATGCGGGCGATGATCTCCAGGTGCGGGGGCAGCCGCGGCTCGTCCCCGGCGCGGTCGAGTGAGTCGAGCAGGGCTTCGTCCAGGACGACCTCGTGCTCGCCGTCGAGCGCCGCGCGCTGGGCGAGGGCGGCGAGCAGTTCGTCGCGTTCGTCGAACCGCGGGCGGTCGGCGGGCCGGGCACCCGGGTAGCCGTCGGGCCAGCCGATGCCGCTGTCCGCCACCACGTCGAGCAGCGGCACCAGCGTGCCCCGGCCGTACCGCTCGTAGAAGCGCTGATGGTAGCCCCGCCACGCCACTGTTCCCTTGGGAGCCGGGCTGAGCCGGGTCAGGAGGAGGGCGGCGTGGGCGGCCTCGGCTGCCACGGCCTGCGGGAGGACGACGTCGGCGTCCAGCCGCAGGTCGACAGCCGCCCCCGCGGGGTCGGTGCCGGCGGCGCGCAGGTTGTCCAGGATCTCGGCGACGCCCGGCAGGTCACCCGCGCCCGCGCCCTGCACGGTGGTGTGCAGGTGAGTGACGGGGACGGTGACGGTGGACGGCGCGTGCAGGCTGGTGATCAGCGCGCGGTGGGCGACCAACTCGGTCAGGACTTTCGTGACCTGCTCGGCGGACGCGGCGGGGAACTCGGCGCGGACCTTCTCGGCGAGGTCACGGAAGCGGACCGGGTCGCGGCCGGTCTCCACAGCGAGGGCGACGGGGCGGGTGCGGCGCAGGGTCGTCTCGGCGGCGGCCGTGCCGAGGCCGGGTCGGGCGAGCGGGCGGTGCGGAACGACGAGGCGCTCACCGCGCACCTGGACGGTGTTGTTCGCGACCACGTCGAGGAGGTCCAGCAGACCCGGGAGGCGCTCCAACTGCTTGATCGCCTCGTCGAGCCGCGCCGCCGCGACCGTACGGGTGGCGCGATGTCCATGCCCCCAGCGCAGGGCGGACACCGGGGCGAAGGAGGCGCCCTGCACTCCGGCGAAGAAGCCGAACGGGGTGGCGCGGCCCGAGGCTCGAAGCACGTAGCGAGCGGTGGAGAGTGCCGCGTGCCGCACCCTGCGGGGCTCGGGGTCGGCGGCTGCGGTGAGCTGCCGGACCTGCCGGGCCAGGACAGGGCTGGCCTGTTCGAGGGCCTCGGCGAGGCTCGGGCCCGCCCACACCTCGCGCAGCCACTGCAGCTGACGGTCGGCCTGGCCCGCCTCGTCGAGGTCCGGCCAGGCAGGCACCACAGGGGCGGGGTCCGCGACGGCACGCACGAGAGCCACGCCGGCGGCGCGGTAGGAAGCCGTGGAAGCGGTTGGGCGCATGAGTGGCGGACCTCGGGGTCGGGGCGGATCGGGACGGGGTGGCGGCCGGCGCCCCGGGGGTGTGCTTCCCCCGGGGCACCGGCCGGGTCGGTCAGTGCACGCCGGTGGTGCAGGCGCCGCAGGTGGCGCCGCAGCCGTCGTCGGTCAGGACCTGCAGGCTGGCCGCGTCGGCGGTCTCGACGGTGCGGACGTCGAGGTCGAACTCGTCGCCGACGGCGGCAGTCGCCTTGGTCGCGGCCGTGATCTTCTGGGCCATGTGTTCCTCCTGTGGTGACTTCCCTTGCGGGACCTGGCGTCGGGCGCGGGATGCGCCTCGCATCACCAGGAGTTGGTGAGTCCGGGGCGGACCGTCGGATCCGCCCCGGAAGACGTGGGGGCAAGTGGCCGCCCGGATGCCGTCGCCGTCAGCCGCGGTCCACGGGGGGTGCGGTGCCGACTGGGCCGGGGGCGGGCCACGGGGCCGGGAATCCGGCGGCCAGGCCGAGAGAGGGGTGGGGCTGTCCGAGTGCCCGCAGCAGCAGCCGCTCCCCGGTGAAGCGGGTGCGGCCGTGCAGGACGCGGTGGTTGTCCAGCACGAGGCCCTGCCCGCAGGCCAGGCGCAGGCGGGTGGTGTGGCGCTCGACGGCTCGGCGCAACGCGGGCAGGTGGGCCTCGGCCTCGGGCGAGAACCGGGCCAGCTCGTCCTGGCGCAGCCGCAGGCGCCATCGCCCGTCGGGCCGGTGCTCCAGGACGGGGGCGAAGTGGCCGTCCGATCCGCCGAAGTACGCGGCCCGCGGCGCCGAGAGGGCCTCCAGCGCGGTCGGGTGGGAGGCCGCCAGTTCGGCGAGGACACTTCGGCCGTCCACCACCAGGCTCTCGCCGCCCTCCTCGGCCGCCCGCGCACAGGCCAGCAGCATCAGCCGCGGTGGTTGGGGCAGCTGGGCACACTCGGTGTGCAGCGCGAGGTCGCCACGTCCGAGGCCGGCGAAGCCCGTCCGGCCCTCGTGCCGGCCGGTGTCGCGAATGACGGTCAATCCGTCCGGATCGGCGTCGCGGTGCTGCCACCGCGCGGACATCAGCAGAGCCGCCGTGTCGAGCACATCGCTGCGACCGCCGAGGCGAGAGAGCCGCACCAGGCCGCGCTCGCGCAGCACGGCCGCGGCCCGTTTCAACCCGTCACCACCCAGCGCGCCGAGGGTGAACTCTTCGTCCGTGGCAGGCAGTGCGGTACCGGAAGACGGCATGGAGGATCCCCCTCGTGAGAACGGGCGGACGGGAGAGGACACACTGTGGCGGGCACACCCGCCCCGAGTGAAGTGACAGATTGTCAAAGATCGATCACTGCGCCGTGAGAGCGTTCGGCGGCGGCCGGCTGCTACGTTCGTCGGGCCCGTGCCCGTCCGTGCGCCGTGGAAGTAGAGATGACTGAACAGCCCTATGTGCCGCCGGCCTTCCCGATCTCGATCAAGGGCGTGGTGCTCGACCCGCACGGGCGAGTGCTGCTGCTGAAGAACGAACGGGCCGAGTGGGAGCTGCCCGGCGGAAAGCTGGAAGGCCCCGAGACACCGGAACAGCGGGTGGAGACCGAGATCCGCGAGGAGAGCGGCTGGACGGCCACCGCCGGCCCACTCCTGGACGTGTGGATGTACGAGCCCATCCCCGGCCGGAAGGTCTTCATCGTCACCTACGGCTGCACCGCCACCGACGCCCACCGGCCGCCGGTCGTCAGCCACGAGCACAAGGAAGCCGCGCTCTTCCACCACGACGAGGTGCCCCACCTGGTCATGCCCCAGGGCTACAAGGACTCCATCGCCCGCTGGTACGAACTGCAGGGCCGGGCCTGACCGGTGACACGCCGCGACCCGCACGGCGGCATCCGCTGGCACTGGACGACCCCCCGGGCCCAGGACATCCTGCGCCGCCGCAGCCTGCCCGAGATCCTCATCTTCTACCGGCAGCTCAACCAGCTCCCGCAGGAGGAACTCGGCACCCTCCTCGGCTACTCCACCAGCTACATCTCCCGCGTGGAGAACGGAAACCGCACCATCACCGACATCGGCGCGCTGCGGCGCATCGCTCAGAGCCTCGGCCTGCCACCCCACGTCTTCGGCATCACCGACGACGCCGACGGAGACCACCACGCCATGATCCAGTTCGGTGAGAGCGTCCTGCGCCTGGCCGAGATCGCCCGTCAGGCCGGACAGGCCGCCGCCGCCGTCGACGAACTCTGGCCCCTGGTTGCCCGCCTCGAAGCCCGCGCCGCCGCCGGCCACACCGATACCGACGTCCTGCGTCTGCTCGCCCGTGCCCGCGTCGGCCTCGGCGTCGCTCTCGGCCACGTCCTGCCCGAAGAGCGCCTCGCCACCGCAGCACGCTGGACCGGCAAGGGCGTCGCCATCGCCCGCCGCCTCGACGACCGGGCCCTGCACGCCCATGCCCTGCGCCACCACGGCAACGAACTGCGCAAGGCCGGCCTGCACCACGCCGCCCTGGAACGCCTCGGCCGCGCCCGAGACCTTTCCCGCACCCCTGACGAGCGCGCCGCGTCCGTCATCCTCCTCGCCCGCGCCGCCGGGACAGCCGGCGCCACAACGGTCTTCGACGACGCCGTCGCTGAGAGCCGACGCCTTCTCGATACCGCCAACGCCACTCCGCTGTTCTCCGAGTTCACCCTCCACGAGGTCCAACTGCGCGGCCTCGCCACCACCGGCCGCGTCCCCGGCGCCGTCGAACTCCTGGAACGCGCCCCCGCGCCGGGATTCCAGACCAGCCCGCAGTGGCGCATCATCTCCGCGATCACCGCGGGCCAGATCCTGCTCCGACGTGGCGACCGGGACGCGGCCGGCGAGCAGATGCACGCCGCTTTGGACGGCGCCGAGCTTCACCGCCTGCCGCACCAAGTCCAGCGCGTCATCCGCGCCAGTAGCGGACTCCCGGATGTCCACGAGCAGGCGCTGGGCACCCTCACCCGCCTGCGGGCGGAAATAGCAGCCTGAGTAGCTGGCGCAGGTCACTCGTTTTTCCCCCCTTCGGATTCAGCCTTGGAGCCTGTGACCACGACCGGCTGGCCGCGGTCTTCCTGCGTCTTCACTCCTCCAGGGCGGTGCAGGCCCGACTGGGGAGCCGGAGGCCGAAGGTGCGGTGCTTCTCCAGCCCGGCGATGAAGGTGTCGGCGTTCCTCGTGCTGCGGGTCGGTCGTGCTGTCGGGATGCGGGGGGAGTTCGACGCCGCATGCCGTCAGTTCGGTGTGCTGCCACAGCGGCAGCCGTCCCTGGCGGGCGTTCTTTCGGCAGTTCTTCAGCCAGTTCCCGAGGCGATCGCGGTCACCGCCTTGGTCCGATGGCGGTACGCGGGCATGGCCGTTCTCCGCCACGAACTCCCTCAGCAGCTCGATGTTGCCCAGAAAGCGCTCCTCCGCGACGTCGGCCACGAATCCGAGGGCGTCCAGTTCGCGGCGCTGGTCGGCGCTGAGGAAGTCGCCCCGCCTTCGCCTGACACGGACCTGGGAGCCGAGGGGCCGGCCGTCGGGCGTGACGTATCGGCTGGGCACCAGGAGGTTGCCGTGCGCGGCCTTGTAGTCGGTCAGGTCCTGGAGGAACTGCTTCCATTCGGCGTCCCCGGTGTGCCAGACAACACCGAGGTCTTCGAGCCGGCATACGACGGAGGCGGGCAGGGAGTTCTGGCGGTACCGGTACTTGGCATTGTTCAGCCACTGCCCGGTCCTCTCCCCGCTGGGGCCGATCCAGTCCCGCGCGACGCGCAGGTGACCGGCCCCGGCGCGAAAGGCCCTCAGGTCCGCCAGGTGCCGCTCCCGGCGGGAACCGGTGGACAGCACGGCCCTGGTGGTGATCGCTTCGATGAAGCCGGCAGAGATCTCGCCGACCCCGCTGAAGGAGATCCACTTGGGCAGCCCCAATGGCTGGGCCGGTCGGTCGGGGCGGTCGCGGGCGCGTCGCATGCGGGTGAGGTGGCGGTAGAGCCGTTCGTCCATGGCGGCCATGGCCTCGACGGTGGCCAGGACGGTGTCGAACCCGCTCTCCTCAACGGCGTTCGCTGCGGTAATGGCCGGGACGATAATGGCCGCGACCTTCTCGCGGCTCCGGTCGCCCCGGCGCAGGGCCCGTCCGGCGATCTGGGTGACCTCGATCTTCGAACGGCGCGGGTCGACGATGGCGACGGCGTCGGTCTCCGGGCAGTCGAATCCCTCGATCAGGAGCCGGGAGTTGGTGAGGACCGCGAGGCCCTCGGTGCTCGACCGGAAGCGGTCGAGGATCCGGCGGCGCACGGCACGGTCCTGCCGGCCGTGGACGTGTCCGGTCCACAGCGAGGCGGGCCGGTGCTCGGGCGGCAGGTGGGCGACCAGGTGCTGCAGGAGTTGGGCGAAGGCGCGGGCCGCCGCGACCGTCGAGTGGTAGGTGATCATGCGGCGGGAGCCGCGCTCCGCGGCCGCGCGCAGGACCGCGACGGCTTTCGCCACGACACCGGCCTCGACGTGCATGGGGCCCACCGTCAGGAAGGTGCCCTGGCGGACGAGGTCAGCGACGGCCCGGGCGGAGGCGTCGGCGATGACCAGCTCGTAGTCGGCGAGCCGGCCCCGCTCGATGGCCTCGCCCACGGAAAGCCGGTGGACGACGGGCCCGAACCGGTCGGGCCGGACCGGTATGCCGTCGGTCCCGACGAGGTCCCTGAGGGTCGCCGTCAGAGACACCCGGAGCCGGGCCGGAACGAGCCCATCATTGTGGATCCGCGCCCAGGTGTTGCTGTCCGAGCGGTGCAGCTCGTCGGCGATGACGAGGTCCCAGGCACCGGCGCCGGACTGGTGGGCGGCGATCACGATGTGCAGGCTCTGGTAGGTGCAGACCACGGTGATCCGTCGCCCCGTCGCCCTGAGGTCGCCAAGCTCCCGAGGATCGCTGACGACCCGGGCACCACGGCTGGCGGAGGCGTCACCGAGGACCCGCCGGTCCGAGCAGATCACGATCACCTCGCCGAGGGCATCGGGGCCGAAGGCGCCGGCCCATTGGTCGAGGGTCTGGCTGACCAGGTCCAGCGTGGGAACGGCGATCAGCACACTGCCGGTGCGGGGGAGGACCTCCTGCGCGATGGCGCCCGCGACCACGGTCTTCCCGGATCCGCAGGCCATCAGGACGACGACCTGTGGAGCGGTGTTCAGCGCGGCGGTGGCCTTGTCGACCGCCTCGTCCTGGTCCGGCCACAAGGTCACGCCGACGAACGCACGCGGACGCCGGGCAGGGAGGGAAGGGGCGGCTGCGGGCAGGACGGCGTCCTCGATCCCGGGGGCGGTGCGAAGCATGGGCGTCCTAGCGAGGAGCGGGCGGCAGGAACGGGTGGTTGGCGGCGGCGTGGCGGTGCGGGTGAACTGGTGGCGTCGGCGCTCCGTGGTGGTGCGCTCGGGCGGGGTGTCGGCCACGGCCCGGCCGACGCCCGGACGGGCAGGGGGTCGCTCGTCACGGCGTCCTCTCCCGCAGGCCAGCGCGGGTGGCCGCCGGGCGTGGAGGACTGCGGCCGGGCGCATCCGCCTGGCCCGGCCACTGCTGGATCACTTGCTGCGCACCTCCCCGAGACGCCGCATCACGGGGGCCTCGCGGCTGTTCCATTCCCACGGGTAGGCGGCCAGGCCAGTGCCCTGGCGCCGCAGGCAGGCCGTCCGGTGTGCGGCCTCGGGCACCCACGCCGGGTCGTGTGATGCGGCTTCCAGGGCTATGACGACGCCGCATGCCGCGCGCAGCCGGGCCAGTACCCTGTATGCCGCGCCGTGCTGGACGGTGGTGACATCGAGACCGTAGGCCGTCCGGAAGTTCTCGTACTCGCGGGGGTCCGCGGCGAAGCCGTCCCTGGTCCAGGCGATGAACGCCAGGTCATAGAGGGCGGGTCCGAGACTGAGGGATTCCAGGTCGAGCAGTGCCGGTCCGTAACCGGGGCTCTGCATGGTGTTGAAGGTGTTGAGGTCGCCGTGCACTGCGACCGGGTCGCCGGGCCAGAGGTGAGTGGACCACTGGTGGCCAGCTGCCGTTACCTGCCCGCACAGCCAGTGGCGGTCGGCCGGTGCGAGGACCCGCCGGGGCAGGGCGGCGATCCTGGTCAGAAGCTGGCGGGCGGGGTCGAGTACCGGCAGGCGCAGGTGTTCGGGCACCGGAAGGGAGTGGAGCGTGGACAGTAAATGTGCCAGGTCTGCGGAGGAGACGGGGCCGCCGTCGCCTAGGTCCTCGCTGAAGGTCACCAGCCGCCCCTGGCGTGTCACGGCGGGCGCGCCCAGCGGGCGAGCCGTCATCACCCCGTTGTCCCGGAGCCAGTGGGCGGCCGTCGTCTGGCGCTGCACGGCGGAGTTGTCCTCGCCCGGCTTGTAGATCTTGGCGACGACGAAGGCCCGGCCGGTGGCGCGGGGAAGGCGCACCACCGTGTGCTGGCGGTGCTGGAGCACGACCGCACCGGCCGGGTCGAACCCGATGATCCCGGCGGCTTCGGCGAGCGCCGCCTCGCCCGCCGGGTCCAGAGCGCGGGACGCCCCCACGGCGGGGCTCACCGGATGCCCGGCGCGGGGCGGACGCGGGGGTGCGGGCGGTGGGCCGCCGCCCCGGTGAACACGACCGGGACGGGAGCGAGTCGCGGCACCGGTGTCGGCAGCGAGGGCGGGACCGGGAGGAGGCCCTGCTGTCCCTGGACGCCGTCCTCGGCCGGCCGCAATCGGACGGCGGCATCGGTCATAGCCCAGTGGGAGAACACCTGCGGGTAGTTCCCGAGTTGGCGCCGGGCGAGGGGGGCGTACTCCTCGGCGAGCAGGCCGAGGTCGCTGCGCAGGGCGAGGAGCCGGTCGAACAGCTCGCGGGCTTCGGCATGGCGGCCGATGGCGGCGAGGCCCTCGGTGAGCCAGAACGAGCAGGCGAGGAAGGCGCCCTCGTGGCCGGCGAGGCCGTCCACGTTGGCGCCGGGCGCCTCGTGGGTGGCGTAGCGCAGTACCAGGCCGTGTTCGGTGAGTTCGTGCTGGATGGCCTCGATCGTGGCGATGACGCGCTTGTCGTCGGCGGGCAGGAAGCCGGCCTGGGGGATCAGTAGCAGGGAGGCGTCGAGGGCCTGGCCGGCGTAGTACTGGGTGAACACACCGCGCTCGTCGACGCCGTGGGTGCACACGTCGTGGTGGATCTCCTCGCGCAGAGCGGCGAGGCGGACCAGCACGGTGGGATCGGTGGTGGTGCGGCGCTCCAGCATTCGCAGGGTCCGGTCCACGGCGATCCAGCACATGACCTTGGAGTGCGTGAAGTGACGTGCTTCGCCGCGGATTTCCCAGATGCCCTCGTCCGGCTCCCGCCAGCGCAGCTCCACCTGGGCGATGAGCGCCAGGAGCAGGGCGTCGACCTGCGGTGAGGGCGGCAGGCCCACGTCCTCGGCGAGCAGCAGCGTGTCCGCGAGTTCACCGAACACGTCGAGCTGGAGCTGGCCGACGGCGCCGTTGCCGATGCGCACGGGCTGGGACTGCTCGTATCCGGGCAGGTGGTCCAGGACCTCCTCGTCCAGGTCGGTGTCGCCGTTGATGCGGTAGATCGGCTGGAGGCGCTCGGGGGTGACCGTGTTGACCAGCCACTGCCGCCAGCGCCGGGCCTCCTCAAGTTGTCCGAGTCGGATCAGAGCGGCGATGGCCAGCGCGCTGTCGCGCAGCCACACGAACCGGTAGTCCCACTGGCGTTCGCCGCCGATCTGCTCGGGCAGGGAGGTGGTGGGGGCTGCGATCACGCCGCCGCCCGGGTGGCACATGGCCTTGATGGTGAGGGAGGAGCGCACCACGGCCTCGCGGTAGGGGCCGCGGTAGGTGCCCCCCCGTGCCCACTGCTCCCAGTGCTCCACGGTCGCGTCCAGCTCGGCGAAGGCGTCCGGCGGGATGGGCGCGGGCCTGTTGGAGGGCTTCCAGGTGAGTGAGAACGCGATGCTCTGGTGGGCGTGGAGGGCGATGTCGGCCCGGCACACCCCTTCGCGGTTGACGATGTGCGAGGGGCCGTCGAGCCAGTACGCGTGCGGGTAGGTGGTAGCCGACAGACGCGGGGTGCCGTGGTTGAAGCGCTGGATCGTCGGCAGCGTGGCGCCGTAGTCGGTGCGGGGGCGGATGACGGAGGCGACACGCACCACGCCGCTGACGCACTCGACGATCCGGATGATCTGCGGTTCGGCGTTGTCGGTGACGTCCGGGGCGGGCATGAAGTCGATGACCGCGAAGGTGCCAGTGTCGGTGTCGAACTCGCTGCGCAGGACCATGGTGTCGCCCAGGTACTGGCGGCGGTCGGCGGCCGGCGGCGGGGAGCCGTCGTAGACGGCCGGGCCGATGCGCCAGAAGCCGTGCTCGTCGCCGCCGAGCATCGAGGCGAAGACGGCCGGGGAGTCGAAGTCGGGCATACAGGCCCAGTTGATGGCGCCGTCCGGGCGGACCAGGGCGGCCGTGCGGGTGTTGCCGAGGAGGGCGAGGTCCTCGATCCGGAACGGGGCAGGGGTGCGGAGCATGTGGTCGGTCCTGACGTGGGCGGGAGTAGTGGTGGTCAGCCGCGGACGGCGGCCGGGGTGGCGAGCGCGGCGAGGGCGGCGGTGACGGTGTCGGCGAGCGTGTCGGCGACGGGCAGCCACGGCATGAGGTTCGCCAGCAGGACGCGGTTGGCCCGCTGGACGGGGTCGGCCGGATCCGAACCGACGATCACCGTTCCGCCGTACGGCGTGAACAGGCTGGCCTCGTAGCAGTCCTGCACGCGCACGTGTCCGATCGGGTTCCAGAACAGGACGGCGCTGGTGCGGCGGATGTGGGTGTGCTGCCAGCCGAAGGGGGCCCATGCGGCGTAGGGGTCGGTGGCGGGGTTGCGGGAGGGGCGCGGGTTGAGGACGGTGCCGCCGAAGCCGGCATCCGCCAGCAGGTCGACCGCTTCCGACTGCCAGTCCGGGCAGCCGACGGTGGCCCCGGCGAGGAACACCGACGGCAGGCCGTCCGGCTCGAACGGCTCCGGCGCCTCGATGTAGCGCAGTCGTTCCGGTCCGCCGTCGCGGCGGCCGGGAGGACGCTGGTGGGTGGGTGGTGTGGTCATCTGGTCTCTGTGGTCGAAGGGGTGCGGCCCTGGCCCGAATGGCCGCCATGGGTGGTGCGGGTTGTGCTGCTCAGCCGGTGCGGCCGGGGTCGTGCGGGGCGGCGTGCGGTGGTTGACCAGGCGGTCGGCGACGCCAAGGGTGGTGAGGGCTGTTGCGGCGAAGATGGCGAGGTAGACCGGCTGACCGAGGGTGGAGAAGTGCGCCAGCAGGTGGACGGCGGAGCCGCCGACGAGTACGCCGAGCAGGAAGCACAGCACGGCGAGGGCGATCCGCCCGGGGTTCGGCCGGGCGCTCACGGCGCCGCGCTCCTCGTCCCGGCGGTGCGGGCGAGCGGTTCGGCCGGCCACGCGGGGTCGATGTCGCTCAGCAGCACCAGCTTGGCGAGCACGCCGACGACGACGGCTTGGGGCTGGGAGTCGACGTTCAACGCGGTGAGGAGGGTCTTGGTGTAGCTGCGCATGGTCGTCGTGGAGATGCCGAAGTCCGCGGTCAGCTCCGGGGTGCTGTGACCGCCCGCCCAGCCGCGAAGGGTCTGCGACAGGCGCGGGGCGAGGGAGGGCTTGATGGTCAGTGCCCCGCTGGGGTGCACGGGCTGGGTGACGATGCGGTGGGCGGTGGCCCAGCCCGCGAGCTGGAGGACGGTGCGGTTGCCGGTCGTGACGAGGACCGCCTCGATCGCGCTGCGGACCCCGTCCGGGGCCAGCCGCGTTTCGGGGTCGGCGGCGATCTGCTCGAAGCTGGCTCCGGCGGAGGCCAGGACGATCAGCCGACGCTCGGCGGCGGCGAGGACGGGCAAGGGCGCGGTGAGCACAGCGGTGTCTCCAACAGGGCGGTTCGGACGGTTCACAGGTGCTGTGGGATCGGCGCCCCCGGCGCCGCCAGGTGGAACAGCAGCCGGGCCCCGAGCCGCTCGCACTGCCCGGTGCCGACGACCAGGACCAGGTCGCCCTCGGCGGCCAGCTCACCGATGATCTGCTCGGGGCCGGGCTCGCACGGGCCCGAGCGGGCATGCTGGACCTTGCCGTCGCCGAGCTCCCGGCGGGCGGCCTGCTCGACGGCGTCCAGGGGGTCGGGCGCGGAGTGGTGGACCAGTGGGGTGCTGACCGGCAGCAGCAGTGCGTGGTCCACGCCTTCGAGCGCGGCACCGAGTTCGGCCGCGTGCTCGCTGGTGCGGGCGATGCCGTCGGGCTCCAGGACGACGAGCAGGGAGCCGTCGGTGAGCATCCGGGCGGCCTGGACGTCCTGGGCGATCTCGCGCGGATGCCGCGCTCGGGAGTCGACCACCGCGACATCGCGCTGCATACCGACTGGGGCGAGCGAGCGCTCCACCCCGCGGAAGGAGGCGGCGCGCTCGGCGACGGCCTGCGGGTCCTCGCCGAGCACCAGGGCGGTGGCGATGGCCGCGCACACCGCCAGCGCGTGGTGGCGGCCAGCCACCGGGAGGACGAAGGCGTGGTCCGTCTCCTGGTAGCGCAGGACGACGCGGAAGTCCGTGCCGGTCCAGCGCGGTGTCATGATCCAGACGGTGGAGGCGGGGTCGGTGCCGACGGTGACCACCCGCTGGTCGGGCACGGGACGGTCGCCGAGGCGTTCGCGCAGGTTCGCCGTGCTGGTGTCCCAGGTCGGCAGGACGACCACGGCCGCGTTGCGGGCGAGCCTTTCGGCGGCGTTGAGCCCGGCGATGTTGTCCTCGAAATGCGGCGCATTGGCACTGGTGGCGAGGATCAGCGCCGCGGCGAACTTGGGCTCGGTCGTCAGGAAGTGCGGGGCGGGGCGGTGCTGCCAGGCACCGGGCGGAGCGGCCTCGTGGGTGCCGGCGTCCGGGCACAGGTCCACGACGACCCGCCCTCCGTCCCCCGCGTGCCCGGCGGCACCGTCGCGGGCCGGGGCGGTGAGCACCCAGCCCGTCCGCCCGTCGTCGAGGACGTGCGCGAGGGCGGCTGCTGCGGTCGTGGTGCTGTGGCTGCCCGCCACGGCCACCGCCCCGGCACCGGCCTGAACGGAGAGGGCTTTGAGCGCGACGGCACGGCCGATGATCGGCAGCCGCAGCACCTGGGCGCGGTCCAGCTCGGGGTGCGGTCCGGCGACGACGCCCGACCAGACCACTGCCGTGCGGTCGGTGCGCACGTGCCCGGCGTCGAAGCCGACGTGGACCCGGACGCCTGCCGCTTCGAGCGCGGCGACGACGGGGCTGGTGCGGGCGGCCTCGGGGATGCTGCCGGTGACGTCGGCTCCGGCCTTGGCCAGCCACCGGGCCAGGCCCTCCATGCCGGGGGCGAGGACGTCGACCAGATGCACGGCCGTCAGCAGGCCGGGTACGGCCGGCCGCGGGTCGGTGCCAGCCACGGTCTCGGGGCGGGTGGTGGTGTCCATGGTGTTCTCCAACGGGGAAGCAGGGCGTGGGGGTTGGGTCCGGGCCGGGCGCGGGGAGGGGGATTCGACCCGCGACCGGCCCGGGGCTCATGCCTGGGTGAGACCGCGCTCGACCTCGGCGTCGGTGACCACACGGGCGTGGTGGTCCAGGTCCATGCGGGCGATCCGGGCCAGGTGCGCAACCACCCGTTCCTCCAGCAGCTCACCGGCCAACGTGCTGGCCTCGAACGCGCCGACTGCCTCCTCCAGCGACTGCGGCACCAGCGGCACATCGCGCCGCTCGTAGGCGTCGCCGCTGACGGCGGGCGGGGGCTTGAGGCCGGCCTCGATGCCGTGCCGGATTCCGGCGAACACCGCCGCCAGGGCCAGCAGCGGATTGGCGTCCGCACCCGGCAGGCGCACCTCCAGCCGCAGGCTGCGGCCGTGGCCGACCACTCGCACCGCGCACGTCCGGTTGTCCCGGCCCCACGTGAGGCGGGCCGGCGCGAAGGAGTGGTCGCTGAGGCGCTTGTAGCTGTTCACGTACGGTGCCCAGAGCGGGGCGACCTCGGGCAGCACGGCCAGCAGTCCGGCCACCGCCTGCCCGCCCAGCTCCGACAGCTCGGTCCCGTCCAGCGGGTCGGCGGCCAGCACTGGCCGGTTGTCGAAGTCGGCCAGCGACACGTGCAGGTGCATCCCCGAACCGACCTCGGTGGACGGTGCCGCCATGAAGGACACCGTCATACCGGCCTCGTCCGCGACCGTCCGGGCGGCGTGCTTGAACAGCACGTGCTGCTCGCACGCCGTCACCGCCTCCCCGTACGGGAAGGTGACCTCGACCTGACCGGGCGCACCTTCGCCCTTGACGGCTTCGACCGGCATACCGGCGGCGGCCAGGACCAGGCGGAGCCTGCGGCCGAACTCCCGCACCGTGGAAGGCTGGTCGAGGGCGTAGTCACGGTTCTCCCGGGCTGCGGGTCGAAGCTCCCGCCAGCCAGCCGCCGCCGCGTCCCGGGCGGTGCCCTCGTAGAGCACGAACTCCGTCTCGATCCCCACCGCCGGCACCACACCGAGCCCGGCGAGCCGGTGCAGCTGCTCGGCCAGCACTGTGCCCGGAGCCAGCGGGTGCGGCCACCCGCCGCTGATCGGCTCGGCGAGCACCAGCGCGGTCCCCGGCAGCCACGGCAGCACCCGCGCCCGCCCGTCGGGCAGCAGAGCGACGTCGCCGAACCCGGACTGCCAGGAGAACGGCCCGCTGACCGCCGGGGTCATGCCCAGGTCGGTGCCGAGCACGTACGCGCACATCTCCGGGGACAGCGCCCCCGACCGCAGCCGCTCCACCAGCTGGGCAGCGTCGTACTCCTTGCCCTTGAGCCGGCCCTGCGCGTCGACCGTCGCCAGCAGCACTGTGTCGAGGCCGAAGGCCGACACCAGCTGCTCCAGCGGCCCGGTCGGCGAGATCAGCACAGTCGGGGTCTTGGCCGCGCGGGAGCGGGCGGCCCGCATCGTCGCCCTCATACGATCTGCGCCTCGACCCGGGCCAGGTGCGGGTCCTCCACCACCGGGACGGAGAACTTGTTGCCGGCCAGCTTCCACCACGCCCACGCCAGCACGAGGACCGCGACCAACGTGATCGGCGCGTAGTTGAACGTCTCGACAGTCACGGGGGCGCGCTGCGGCAGACACACCAGCACCGTGAGGATCACGACCCACACCACGGCGGCGATCCCGACCGGCCTGCTCCACCGCCCGAGGTTCCACGGCCCGGGGGCGAACCGGCTGCCCTGCCGCAGCCGGAGGTAGACGGGGATGATGTAGGAGGGGCTCATCCCGATGACGTTCACGGCCGTCACCGCGCCGTAGGCGACCGGAGACCAGAGCGACGGGACAGCCAGGACGAAGGCGACCGAGACCGCCAGCCACACCGCAGGCACCGGAACACCGCCCGCTGAGACCCGACGCCACGTCGCCGAGCCGGGCAGCGCACCATCCCGAGAGAAGGCATAGATCATCCGCGACGCGGCGGTCGTCTCCGCGCTGCCGCAGAACAGCTGGGCCCCGATGACGACGAGCAGCAGCAGCTTCGCGCCGGTCGCCCCGAGCGCGTCCAGGAAGATCTGTGCAGGCGGCACCGCGGCAGCGGACGTCCCGGCGTAGTCCTGCACCGCGAACAGCAACCCGGCCAACAACACTAGCCCGGCCACGAGCGAGACCCAGATCGAGCGGACGATCCCCCGGGGTGCGGCGCGACGGGCGTCCTTCGTCTCCTCCGACAGGTGCGCGGAGGCGTCGTAGCCGCAGAAGGTGTAGCCGCCCAGCAGCAGGCCGATCACCGAGACGTAGACCGGGTTCGACCAGCCGGTCCCGTTCTCGAAGTGCGTGAACACCCAAGACGGGGACTGGTGCTTGGAGGGGACGACGGTGAGCACGCCGACGATCAGGGCGACGCCCAGCAAGTGCCACCACACCGAGACGGAGTTGAGCAGGGAGACCACCCGGACTCCGACGACGTTCAGCAGCGCGTGCAGCAGCAGCACGGCCGCGAATATCGCCAAGATCAGTCCCGGCGTCGGCGTGACGCCCCACTGCAACCCGGCGAAAGCGGCGATGAACGAGGCGGCGCCGTAGTCGATCCCGGCGATCCCACCCAGCAGCCCCAAGAGGTTCAGCCAGCCGGTCACCCAGCCCCACCGCGGACCGCCGAGCCGCTGGGCCATGTAGTAGAGGCCCCCGGACGTGGGGTAGGCACTAGTCACCTCTGCCAGAGCCATGCCGACCAGCAGCACAGCCAGGCCGACGCCGATCCAGCCCCACATCATCACCGCCGGGCCACCCGTCACCAGCCCGAACCCGAACAGCGTCATACAGCCGCTGAGCACTGAGATGACCGAGAAGCTGACCGCGAAGTTGCCGAACCCACCCATCCTGCGGACGAGTTCGGGCTCGTAGCCGAGCGACCGAAGATGCTGGTCCTCGGATCCGGACGCGGTGCGCGGGTGCCAGGACATGGCGAAACCTCCAGGGGAAGTCGGAAATCAGGCCCGGTGCAGCGCCGGGCGAAAGACTGGTCAGTGGCGGTCAGCCGGCGACGGCGTAGGACTGGCCCATCGCCTGCCGCAGCAGGCCACCCGGCCGGTCCGCCGCCATGCTCTGCCAGGGCTGCGCCGAAATGAACGGGCTCATGGCGGCGAACACCTCTGCCGCCTGCGGGCGTTGGCGACTCGCCCAGAGCGCGTGCGCGAGGTGACTCTCGTCCACCACCGGCCATCGCACTCCCTGCGCGAGCGCGGCCTGCCAGTGGGAGAAGGCGGCAAGCACCGTGTCGCGGACGGTCTGATCGTCCGTCCATTGCATCTGGACCGCTTCCTTGCTCTTGGCGCGGCGGTAGCGGTCGACATACAGGTACAGCGGCAGCGCGTGGAGGGCGGAACCGCGCGGTGCGCTGGGCAGGTAGATGGCCAGGAACTCGGTCGCCGGGCCAACCTCATTACGGGCCAGCCAGAAGCGGAGCATCCGGTGGAACGCTTCCCGACCCCACGGGTCGGTCCGGCGGGCCTGGTCGAACAGCCCCCACGGACCGGGCGGAAGCATCTGGTCCGGAGCCGGAACCCTGTGTTCGAGCCGCGCCTGCCCGAGGTCCAGCTGCGCGAGAGTGAGCAGCCCGAGCCACGGCACGGGATCGCCCCCGAGCACCGAAGCCGCCAGCCAGCACCACTGCCGGGCACCGCCTTCGAGCGCCACGGCGTCCCGCGAGGCCGGCTGCCGCTGGCCGACCAGCAGCGCCTGGTCGACAGCAACCCGGGTGTGCAGCGTCGTCAGGCCGAACGCGGTGGGCTCCTCGGCGCCCCAGTGACACAGGACATCGTTGTGACCGGCCACCGCGCCGAGGACCTGTGTGCGCGACGCCCACAAACCGGGGTCGCCCCAAGAGCTGGCCAGAAGCGTGCGTGCCGACCACCACTGCCCCTGTCTCAGCTCCTCGACCGCCGCCCGCAGTTCACCGTCGTGACCGGCGGGGTGTTGCACGAGTTGATCGGCAGCCGTGGGCGCTGATGGCATGACCTGTTCCCCCTTCATGGTCTGTCGAGTGCCGTCCCGGGTCAGCCGGTGAACCGAAGACGCGGGCAGGACGGCCAACAGATAGCCGGATGCACCTTCGGCCGAGCAGGCAGACGGGAGTTGACTGGATCACCTCGCGTACTGCGGTTCAGTGATCGGCGACTCACTGTCTCGTTCTGGCCAGAACAGCGCCACGACAGCCGGGTGTCATCTGTCGGATGGCGATGTCAGCAACACGTCATCGAGACGTCATCTCGTCAGATCGCGCTGTGAAAAGCCTTCTTGTCGGGTATTGCTAGAGCCAGGCTCTCCCCGCGCAGGTCGCGGTCGGGCCAGGTTGAGACCACGGGGGCGGAGGCTGCGAAATGGCGAACAAGACGCTACTGGGTGCCTTGGTCGAGAAGGAGGGATGGGAATTCCCGGACTTTCAAAGGGAATTCAGGGGCGCCGGGAACGAGCTGGCGCGCAACCTCAAGGACTCGCGGTTTCGCAACCTGGACATGTCGGAGGCGACGTTCCGGCGCTGGGTCGCGGGGACGGTCAGCCGGCCGACAGGGGTGTTCGTGCAGACGATCCAGCACCTGTTCGACGACAGACCGATCGCAGAACTCCTCGCTCCGCCCCGCGAGGGAGACCCGACCGCACTATCCCGGCAAGACCTTGAAAGAGAACTCGCGATGACCGCACGTGAAGCATCTGACCACGCCGCTTCCGTTGCGTCCGCCTTCCTCTCCGACCTGTCCATAGAACAGGTCCAGGAAGACGTGCGCCGCCTCGCCCGCACCTACAACAACCGGCCGCCATTCGACGTGCTCCGCGAAGCCCGGCAGCTCCGGGCAGATGCCGAGGAGCTCCTGGACCGCACCCACATTCCCGAGCAGCGCCAGCTGCTGCTGATCGCGATCGGCCAGACGACGGCCTTGCTCGCCATGACGGCATTCGACCTCGGCTCCCTGGGCGAAGCCACCCGACTTGCCCGGTCCGCCGGAATGTACGCGGAAGCCACTCGGTTCAACCCTCTGGCGGCGTTCGCGGCCGGCACGCTCGGCATGCTCGCCTACTGGGAGGGTCGTCCCAGTGAGGCGATCCGCTTCATCCGCCAAGCCAACTCCTTCACTGGGGTCGGTGCGGCCGGCCGGACCCGCATCGCCGCCATCGAGGCCAGGGCCTACGGTCACCTCGGCGACCGGCAGCGAGCGACGACTGCGGTCGAGCGTGCACTCGACCTCGACACCGCAGAGGTGGATGACCTCCACGACGAGGTCGCCGGGGAGTTCCTCCACGGCCCGGAGCGGATCTCGCGCTCGCACGGCACAACGTTCCTGCTCCTGCGGGACAGCGCGGCTGCCCAGGCGCACGCCCGGCATGTGCTGGAGCTTCAAGCCGCCCTGCCCGAGGCGCAGCGGATGCCTCGGATCGAGGCGGAGGCGCGGGCGGACCTTGCAGCGGCGCTGATCCTCGGCAACGAGCTGGACGAAGCCGCAGAGGTGCTGAAGCCCATCACGGCGCTCGCCCCCGAGCGTCGCGCCGCAGGGCTGGTCGAGCGAGTCGTCCACGTCGGCCGACTGCTCACCACGGAGCCCGTCAGGACCTCACCCGGCGCCATCGCGCTCAAGGAAGCGCTGGAGGAGTACACCCGGGTGGCCGCCCCGAGGCAGATCGTCGGTGGCAGCGTCGCACGACTCGCTATCGAATAAGCACCGCAGTTCGACAGGTGTGGGGGGACCGGCACCGTGCCGGTCCCCCCACAGCGGTCACCGCAGAGAGCCGACGGCGGCCAGGATTTCCCGTTCCCGCCCCGGGGCGATGCCGTGGGCGGACGCGCGGGGGTGCGGGACCGGCGAGTTGCCAGCCCGGAGCCACTCCCAGGTGTCCCGCACCGTCTCCTCCAAGGGGCGGCAGGCGAATCCGGCCGCGTAGGCGGGGCCGGATTCAACCAGCCAGACGCCCTTGTTGGTCCGCCACAACGGCAGCTCCGTCCACTGCCGCACCTCGTGCTCCAGCAGTACCCCATCCGGCACCCAGCGCAGCTCACCCCGGCTTCCCGTCACGTCCAGGCACGCCTGGAGGAAGCTGCCCATCGTGTCCCGTCCGATCGGCGCGGTCACGTTGTGGACACCGCCGCCGGGCCGCTCGGCGGCATCGACGGCGAAGCGCGCGACATCGCGCACATCGACCGGCTGAATGGTCTTGCCCGGACTGCCAGGGGCGAGGATCTCGCCGCCTTGCTCGGCCCGCCGAAGCCACCACGGGAGCCGGCCGACGTACTCACCCGGACCAAGGATCACCCCAGGGCGAAGCAGCCAGGACCGGTCGGAGCCGAAGGTCTCGACCACGGCCCGCTCACCGCCGGCCTTCTGCCGCCCGTAGTGGAGATCAGGGCCCAGCCAGCCCTCCGGGTTCCGGCCGTAGTCGCTCCCGGCGTCGGCGGGCCCGTCCATCAACGGGTCGCCCACCTTGAGCGGGTGGTCCGGCCACCCCGCGTACACCGACACCGTCGAGACGTAGACATAGCGGTCGGCGGCGCTCTCCAGCGCCTTCGCTCCCGCGAGCACCACCTTCGGCGGCTGCTCGCCGGCCGAGGTGTCGATCACCGCGTCCCACCGGCCCTGAGCAGCCAGCCGGGCCAAGTCCTCGACTGACGTCCGGTCTCCCAGCACCTGCCGTACGCCGGGCAGGACGACTCCCGACCTCCCCCGGTTGAACGTCGTCACACTCCAGCCGCGCCCCAGCGCCTCCTCGACCACGGCCTTGCCCAGAAACCAGCCTCCACCGACCACCAAGATGTCCATGCCCGGCATCCTGCCCAGAACCGGTGCCCGCTGGCCAGCCCGTCGCACCACCCGGGCCAAGTCGCCGCAAGTCGGGGCCGTGATCGTGGCGAAGATGACACCCCGATGACACTCGTGTGCGAATCCGCTCGCCAGATGACAGGCCGACGCCATGGCCCTGCCAGTCGTTACTCGGAAGACTTGGCCGCTCACCCGCTGCGACTTCTTCCGGTTTTCCGGAGGACCTACCAGCGCCAAGGGGAGAGGAGATCCGATGGAGAGCGCCGCACCCGCGGTCCAGCCGGAGGAGGAGGGCGGCCTGCTGGTCGCCGTCCGTGGCATCCGGGCCGCGCGTTCCCGGGCCGACGTGCCGTCCGACAACACCGGCGGCAAGTCCGACCAGAACGACACCTGAGCAGGAAGCCCACGATGACTGAAACCGCCTCGTGGGCGGTGCGCCTGGGTGGGGATCAGTTCCTCGCCCAGGCGCTCCACCGCTCCTACGCCGTGATCCCTGCTGAGGGGGCGGACATCGCTCCCCTCTTGTCCTGGGACGACCTCAACACCATCCTCGCCACCCACCGAATCGAGCCGCCCCGACTGCGGCTCTCGCAGGACGGCCAGGCCGTCCCTGTCGGCCGGTACTCGACCCCCGCCACCAACCGACGTGCGGTGACCTGGAATCGGCTGCACCCCGCGCAGCTCCACGCCAGGCTCGCCGAAGGCGCCTCGCTCGTAGTGGACGCGATAGACGAGATCCACCCGCCGATCCGCACCGCCGCCGAAGCGTTGGAGCGCTTCATCGGCACGCCTGTGCAGACCAACCTGTATGCGTCCTGGACGGAGAAGGAGGGCTTCGGCCGGCACTGGGACGATCACGACGTGGTTGTGGTCCAGCAGTACGGGGCGAAGCGCTGGCGGTTGTGGGAGCCGACCAGGCAGGCCCCGACCTTCCGCGACGTGGAGTCCCCGGAGGAACCCGAGGGCGAGCCGGTCGCGGACTTCGTCCTCCAACCGGGCGACGTCCTGTACCTGCCGCGCGGCTGGTGGCACAGCGTCACCGCCGACCAGGGCGCCGAGTCGCTGCACCTCACGTTCGGACTCGTGGCCCAGACCGGCGCCACTCTCCTCGGCTGGCTGGTCGACGAGCTGCACGAGAGCCCCGCCGTGCGGAAGGACGTGCCGCTCCACGCCGCAGCGGACGAGAAGGCTGCCTATCTGGCCGAGCTGCGGAGCGCGGTGCTCACCGCGCTGTCGGACCCCGACCTGATCGACCGCTGGGCCTGGTCCTCCGGTACCACCCACTTCGGCCGACCGGCCCCGTCCCTGCCCTACGTGGAGGCCCTCCCCGCGGAGAGGGAAATCACGGTGCGGATCACCGCCCCGCGCGCCGATCTCGCCAGCAACCCAGCCGCCGGGACCGTCACCCTGTCCGCTGCCGGAACCGCGTGGGACTTCTCCGAGCGGGCCGCGCCCGTCTTGCAAGCCCTGCTGACCGGAGAAACGGTCAGCATCGGGGCCCTCGCCGACATCGCCGACTTGGAGGTCAAGGACGTGGCCGGCGTCCTGACCGTCCTCGTCAAGGGCCAGGCCCTCGCCGTCGTCGGGGTCGGCTGGTGAGCCCGGTTCTTGGCCTGGGGACCTACCGGGTGCGCGCCGTCGGCGAAGCGGCGCGCACCGTCCTCACGGCCGGGGCGAAGTGGATCGACACCGCCCCCAACTACGCCCACGGCCAAGCCCACCACGACCTGGCCCCGGCGCTCGCCGATCACCCGGCTGCCAAGGTGACGACGAAGACCGGCTTCCACCCGGACGGCCGCCACAGCATCGCCCCCGCGGACGTCCGCGCCCAGACCGAGGAATCGCTCGCCGTCCTCGGTCGTGCCGACATTGTGTTCGTCCACAACCCCGAACGGTCCGATCACGACCGGCTGCAAGTGCAGCACAACCTTCGTGCCGCGTTCGCGGTGCTGGAGGAGCTCGCGCAGGCTGGTCGCATCGGGGGCTACGGCGTCGCCACGTGGGCCGGCTTCACCAGCCAGGCGTTCACCGTCGCCGAACTGATCGCTCTGGCCGGCGAAGCAGCCGGGTCGGCGAACCACCACCTCGCTGGCGTCCAGTTGCCGGTCAGTCTCGTCATGGCCGAGCCGATCGCCCAGGCTCTCGACGGAGGCGGGCCGCTCGTCCACGCGCGCGACGCCGGGATCGTGACGTTCGCGTCCGCGCCCCTGCACGGCGGCGAACTGCCGGGCCTGATGACACCCGAACTGGTGAACCTCATTCAGCCGGGATCGACCCCGCAAGCCGCAGCGTTCCAGCTCATCGGGGCCTGCCCCGCTCTGGACGTCGTCCTCACCTCGACCAGCGCCCTCCAGCACTGGGAGGATGCCCGGGACGCTCTCGCCCAGCCGATCCCCGACGCACGACTCAGGACGGTACTCGATGTCCTTTCAGCCGGATGACGACACCCGGCACAACCTGACGGCAGCCCACACGAAGGCCGCCGGATTCCTCGGCCTGGTGTGCACCGGACCGCAGGTCTTCGGCACCTCCGGAACCACTGTGGGTTGCCGGGCCGAGAACGTCTGGCTCCGGGTCTCCAGGAGCAGCCGCCTTCGGGTGCCCCGGCCGACCGGCCAGGGCGCCCTCGGCGCTGAACAGCTCGTCCCTGCCTCCGTCCCGCGCCCCCGGCTCCACGACACCCTCGACTGGACGGAGGCCGGCTGGTTCTACCAGGCCGACGTCTTCGACCTGGTAGGTTCCGCGGTCTCGTCAACGCCGGACCTCCGCGATGACCCCGGCCTGGACGACGGCTGGTGGACCGGGCTACGGAACGCGCTGGCCGCCATTGCAGAAGCACCGGGCACGAAGATCACTCTGCGCCAGGCGTGGGTTGATGAGGCCGTCCCGAAGTACCTCGGCATCCCAGCCCCTGTCGAAGTCGAGCGGACCACCGGGCACGGTGATCTCCAATGGGCCAACCTGACAGCCCGGCCGCTCAACATCCTCGACTGGGAGCGCTGGGGTCTGGTGCCGGTCGGCTACGACCCTGCGGTCCTGTGGGTCAGCAGCCTCCTCGTGCCCACGGTTGCGGACCGTATCCGCCAGGAGTTCGCTGACATCCTCGATACCCCGGCCGGACGCGTGGGCCAGCTCATCGCAATTGCGGAGATGCTGCAGGCCGTTGACCGCGGGTACTACCCGGAACTCGCCCCTCTCCTCGCTGACCGGGCACGTGAGCTGACCGGTGTCATCCCACCACAGGGCACCGACGCCGGCCTCGTCCGGTAGACCATGGACCTTCGGCAGGAGCCCGTCGATCGCGTCCTGGACCAAGTGGAGCAGCGCCTCGGCACGAGGCTGGACCGGCGCAACGTGGTGCGCAAGCGCCGGACGGTCGGAGCTGGCACCGACCGCGGCAGCTGGACCCGGGTCGAACGCCGCCCCTGGGCGCGGGCCCGGGAACAGGGCTGGGGCGGATTCGAAGCCGCAGCGGTGTTGGCCGGCGTGGCGATGCCGCGCTGGTACGGGTCGACGACATGGCAGGACCCGGAAGACAGGGCGATCTGGCACGCGGACGAGACCTCGCTGCTGCCCGAGCTCCCGGTCGGGGCCGCGGTGGTGAGCGTCGCCCCGGAGCTGCCGGATAAGTGGTGGTGCTCGCTGAACGCCTCGCTGGCGGCGCTGGCCGTTCACCGAACGGCTCGGGTGGCGGCCCCGGACACCGAACGGATCACGCAGCAGCTGGTCGACGACACAATTAAGGCCGCTTTCCCCGGAGCGCACGAGACTCGGGTGGAGCAGTGGTGTCCTGCTCACGCCGACCTGAACTGGGCGAATGTCACTGGCCCTAGTGAGTTCTGCATGTTCGATTGGGAGGACTGGGGAATGGCGCCACGTGGACTCGACTCGGCGTCGCTGTACGCCGCCTCCCTCGCCGTACCGGCGCTCGCGGATCGGGTACGCAGGGAGCGCCGGGCAGACGTTGAGAGCCGCGACGGGATGGTGATGCAGCTGTTCGTGCTGGCGAAGATCGCCGGACCACACGCCGGTCCGAACGACCCGCGAATTGGGCCAGCACACCGGGAGGCTGCGCGGCTGATTTTCGCTCTTCAAGGGGACTGAACGACTGAACGTCACCCTGCCTGCAAGGCGCCGATGTCAGCGAATAGGAAGGAGTACGCATGGACCCGACCACGCGCCGTCCGGTCGGCCACGACGCCGAGGAGATCGCGAGCGCGAAGGAGCGAGGCTGGAGCTATTTGGCACCCATCGACGACGCGTACCAGGCGGGCGAGATCACGGCCGCCGAGTGGCACACCGCCGTCCTGGGCGTCATCGAGCCGACCTACCTCAACGGCGACAACCCGCGGGCCCAGTCCGGCCACAGTGGCGACGAGGCCCGCTGGCGAGAAGCCCGCAGCCTGCTCGTCGACCTGCTCCCGCCCCACGGTGGGACGTTCCTCGACATCGGCTGCGCCAACGGCCACCTGATGGAGAGCCTGACCGACTGGGCGGCCGAAGCCGGGATCGTCATCGAGCCCTACGGGGTGGAGATCTCCACCGCCCTTGCCGACCTCGCCCGAACCCGCTGCCCGAAGTGGGCGCGTCGAATCTGGACCGCCAACGCGATGGGCTGGAAGCCTCCACACCGCTTCGACGCCGTCCGCACCGGTGTGGACTACGTGCCGGCGGACCTGCGTGGGGCGTACGTGGCCCATCTGCTGAACCATGTCGTCACCCCAGGCGGCCGATTGATCATCGGCGTGTACAACGAGGAACGAGACCAAGTCACAACGGCGGACCTGCTGCGGTCCTGCGGCTACACCCCGGCCGGTACCACCACACGAGACCACCGTCACCCCAAGATCCAGTACAAGGGTCTATGGCTGGCCAACGCTTGATTGGGCGCTTCGCTGCCAGCGCGGCACCCCGCCGCAGGACACCGACCCCGGCCGCGTCCGGGTGGACGTTGGACCTCCGGCCGGAGCCCGTCCATAGACCAGGTCGCCGCCGAAACGGATGCTCAGCCGCTCATGGCCTCGGCCTGAGATGCTGACGCTCGCGCCACCGTGACACCGAGTCGACGTGCCCCGTGTTGTGGAGTCAGGGACGATCAAACCGTCCCGCCTTGGCGCCCGCGAGGAAGTCGTCCCACTCGCCCGCTGTGAAGAGAAGGGGATCTCGGTCAGGATTCAGTGAGTCGCCGGTGCTGACGAGCCCACGGTCGAGAAACGCGACCCGAAGGCAGTTGCTCCCGCCGGTACTTGCTGTCAGCCACGTCGCGCGTTCGAGTTGGTCCTTGACCCAGGCCGGATCAAGGGAGTTCTTCTCTTCTGCCGTGACGATGCTGTCGGAATCGGACACTGAGTGGTGGGGTGCGAGATCGTGGGTCACGAGAGGTCCTTGGCGATTTGAGCGAGGAGTTCGAGCGATTCCTTCGGCGGTAGTGCGTCCGTCTTCAAGTGATCGCTGGTGGTGTGGTAGTCGGTGACGGTGTCGGGGTCGTTGAGGTGGAGGGCGGTCTTCATACCCTCGATGGTGACGGAGTCGTGTCCGGTCGGGAACGTCCACGCCATGAACGGGCCGTCGCAGCCGGCGTGCGCGCCGCGCGAGAGCGGGATCACCTGGATGACGATGTTCCTGTACGTGCGGGCCAATTCGATGAGGTGCAATGCCTGGGCGCCGGCTGTGGCTCGGCCGCCGACCTCCTGGCGAAGTTGGGCTTCAGTCAGGACTGCCCGAATCCGAAGCGGGGTCTTGCGAGAGAGGGCGGCATGTCGACTGTTGCGCCGCACGGTGATGAAGCGCTTGATGTCCTCGTCACTCTTCCAGGCGCGGCCGGCGATGATCACAGCCAGCTCGTAGGCGTCGCACTGGAGTAGGCCGTGAACGGCCACGGGGGACCAGATGAACAGGCTGGACGCGATCTCCAGGTTGGCGAGGTAGTCGCCGAGTGGATCGTCGGCAACACCGGGGTAACGCTGGTGCCAGTCCTGGTCGCGAGCGTTCCGGACCATGTCGCGCCAGGCTTCCTGCACCGCAGGTTCGGTGATCCCAAGAACCGCGAAGAAGTGCGGGAGTTGCTGCGGCTTGATCCCCTGAGTGCCGTTCTCGATCTTCGAGATGGTGGACGCGGAGCCGTATCCGAGTTCGACGGCAGCTTGTTCGACACTCCAGCCAAGGCGCTTGCGGGCAAGCCGGACCTCGCTGGCGAGACGGCGTCGCCTGGGTGTTGGCTCGACGGGCACTGCGGCACCTCCCCTTCTTTAGGAAAGGCTAGCGCTTGGACAGCTGCTCGCAAATGCCGGTTCAGCGAAAAGGACAGAGTTTCCTTTCCGACCCTCTTGCCGATGGTCTGACGTAGCGTCATCATCGGTTCACGGTCGGAAACGGGACCGCGCGCCAGCCTACGTGGAGAGGCGCCCCCCTTCGGCCGATCGAACCTCGTTACACCACAGCCTGGTTGCTGCTCGCGGGCTCGACCCTGGTGCTACGACGTCAGTTCCGCGACGCGACCAGGTCAGCTCTTCGCAGACTTCCGGGCGGACGGGAGCAACACGTGGATCAGAAGACCGTCTTGGCGGCACTCACTACTGCTCCGGAGCGGGAGGCCGCGCTCGCGGCGCTGGGCGACGGCCCTCGGGCCATCGACTGTCCGGAGCTCGGCAGCGGACGGCTCGTCTTCACCCGCTACCGGGAAGTGCGCCACCTGCTCAGGCACCCGGGGTTCATCTGCGCGCCGACCGCTGCCGGCTTGCTGGACGAGATCAACCCGGACCTCCGTCCGGCGCTGGAACCGGTGATGTCCTGGGTGCTCTACGCGGATGCGCCGCAGCACCCGCGATTGAGGGGCCTGTTGGCGCGGGCTTTCGCTCCGCGCCGGATCGCCGCCTTGGAGCCGCAGATCGCCGCGGTGGCAGATGCGCTGGTCTCGCAGTTCGTGAGGGCCGGTGGAGGTGACGTGGTGCGCAGCGTCGCGGAGCCCCTGCCGGTCCACACGATCTGCGCGTTGCTCGGCATTCCCGAAGGCGATCGGGAGCTCGTCAAGGGCTGGTCCGATGACGTCGTCCTGCTGACCGAGCCGACGCTCACCGACGGCCAGGAGAAGCGGCTCGCCGCCGCATGGGCGGGCCTGTGGGACTACTTCAGCGGGCTCGTCGAGCGACGCCGCAGCCATGCGTCCGCCGACATCGTCTCGGCCTTGGTGGAGGTGGAGGAGCAGGGTGAACGCCTCACGCTCGAAGAAGCCGTCTCCAACCTGATCGCTCTGCTGATCGGCGGCCACGAGACAACAACCGGCCTGATCGGCGCGGTCCTCCGGGCGATCGCCGATCACCCGGGGGAGGCCCGGGCGGCAGCTGGTTCGGCGGAGTCCGTCGGAGGCTTCGTCGAGGAGGTCCTGCGCCTGGACGGCCCGGCGCTCATCACCGCCCGGACGGCCGCGGAGGACTGCGAGGTTCTCGGCATACCGGTGGCGGCGGGCCGTCGCCTGGTCCTGCTCCAGGCGTCCGCGAACCGTGACCCGGAGGTGTTCGAGGACCCGCAGGAGTTCCGTCCCGGCCGGCGGAACCCGCACGTCGCCTTTGGCTACGGCCCGCACGCCTGCTTCGGTGCCGCGCTGGCCCGCATGGAGGCCGCCGCAGTGCTGCGTGCCGTCGCCCGGCGGGCTTGCCGGCTCCATGCGGAGGACGGAGTGGTCTGGAAACCCTCGCAGGTGATCCGCTCCGCCACCTTCCTGCCGATGCGCGTCGAGCGGGCGGCAGACCGGTGATTCTTACCGGCGAGGCGATCCGGCGGTTCATCGGCCGGGGCGAGATCGTCTTCTCCCCGTACGACCGGGCCGGCGTCAACCCGAACAGCATCAACTACCACCTGGGCCGCGAGCTCAAGGTCTTTGACGATGCTGCCGGCAGCTGGACGGGCGTCGAGCTGCCGGAGGACGGGTTCGAGCTGGAGCCGCATCGCATGTACCTCGGGCACACCGAGGAGGTGATCGGCAGCAGCCTGTTCGCGATGCGGCTGATCGGGTGCAGCAGCAACGGCCGCCGCGGGCTGTTTCTCCAGTTGTCGGCCGATCTGGGCCACACCACGTCCTGTCACCGTTGGACGCTGGAGATCGTCGCGGCCCTGCCGATGCGGATCTATCCGGGGATGATCGCGGGCCAGGTCTCCTTCTGGCGCAACACCGGGATCATCCAACCCACTCTGGCGACCTACGCCCTCTTCAACCATGCCTGCGAGTCCCAGTCGCCGATGATCGGAGCGCCGTCGTGATTCTCACCGGACCCCAGATCGCCCGGGAAGTCGAGCAGGGTCGCATCAGGATCGACCCGTTCGACCCGGCCCGGTGCACCACCAACAGCTACGACCTGGCGTTGGGCAGCCTGGTCGGCGTCTACCTGGACGAGGTCCTGGATCCGAGGCACGAGCCCGAGGTCGAGTACCGCGAGATCCCGTCGACCGGGTACCGCCTCGATCGCGGCGACTTCGTCCTGGGCCACACCGTCGAACGCTTCGGCAGCGACGCGCTGGTGCCCATCGTGCATGCCAAGTCCGGGTTCGCCCGCCGCGGGACGTTCGCCCACTGCACCGCCGACCTCATCGACCTCGGCTTCTACGGCCGCTCCACCCTCCAGCTGTACGCCACTCTCCCGACGCTCCTGTACCCCGGCATGCCCGTGGCGCAGGTCAGCTTCTGGCAAACGTTCGGGGAGATCGACCAGTTGTACGCCGGGAAGTACCAGGGCGCGGACGGCCCGGTGCCCTCGCGGAGCCACCTCGACGCCTGGGCGGTGGCGGCCCGTGGCTGACAACGGCTTCGAGCCCATCCGCCGCGGATCCGCCTGCCCGTTCGCCGCCCGGGCCCGCACCGAGGCCGCTCCCGCCTACCCGGGGACCGAGCCGTACGAGGCCGGCCTGGCAGCCGGGCCCCTTCTGGCCGACTTCGCGCGCCGCGTCGAAGACGAGGAACTCGACGGCCTCGTCCTCCAGCTCACCGACCCCGGCCTCGGCGCCACCCTCGACGCCGTTGCCACCACCGTCCGAAAGACCGTCATCGGCCTGCTGGCCGCGACCGGCTCCGACCCGGACGCCGAACTCGCGCACGCGGGTGCCGACGGCTGGTGGCTGCGGCTGGCCGGCATCCGCTGGTTCCTCGTCGTCTTCGCCCCCTGCTATCCCGGCACCTCCCCACGCTCCACCCGAGGCTCGGCCTCCACCTTCCTCCTGCTCCAACCCGTCCACACCTTCGACCGGCATGCCACCCCCAAGGGCACAGTCATCGCGCCCGCCGTCCGGGAGCGCATCCGCGACGCCCACCACGCCGCCGGCACCCCGTACGACTCCGAGCTCGCCCAAGGGACGACCGAGGCAGCCAAGTTCGTCGCCGCACTCAGCCCTGGTGACCCGCCCGTCACCTGGTGGCGCCCCCGCCCCACCGAACCGGAGAGGACATGACCACCACCAGCCTCGCCACCCTGGCCGACGCCATTGCCGCCACACACGGCTCGACCGCACCGACGACGTGGGACGCGCCCACCGAACTGCTCAGCGCCGCCGCTGTGCTGTTCACCACCCACCCAGCCGACGGCACTGATGAACTCCTGGCCGGCATCGCCCGCCTTCTCGCTCGCGGCCCCCACCCCGCCGTCGCCCTCCATGCCGGCCCGCCCGCCCGGGGCCCGCGTGAACGGGATATCCTCCACCACACCCTCGCCGCCGCCGCCGAACCCGGCCGACCGCCCTGGCCCTACGGCCCCGCTGACCCCGGCCGCCTGGCCGCCGCCACCCACGCGCTCACCGCCACCATCCCCTGTCGCCTGACCGCCCTGCGCGCCGCCGCGGTCCTCCACCTCCTGCACCTGCTCCCCGACACCGACGAACACCTGCACCGCGACCTGATCCGCCGCACCGCCTGGCTCCTCGATCCCCGCACCGACGACCCGGTCACCCTGCTGCTGACCCTCACCGCCTCCGATGACCCGCTCGCCCCGACCCCCCGTAGCCGCACCAACAGTCGCGAACGCCTCCTGGAGCCGCTCCCGCTCACCGGTTGGGACCTCTGGCCGGCTCCCGACCAAGTCCTCACCCTGTCCGGGCGCATCACCGCGGTCCGCGCGCACAGCCACGTCGTCTTCGCCGACCTCGCCTGGGACCGCCACAGCGCCCAACTCGCCGTCGACCCCACCGCCGGTGCCGCACTGCACGCGGGCGACCTCGTCGCCGCCCGAGGCACCTGCTCCACCAGCCGCACAGGCCGCCCGACCCTGTTCGTCCGCCACCTGGAGCGCCACGAGCCCGGTGCCCCACCACCGTTACCGTCTGCCGCCCCGCTCACTCCGCTCCTCGGCCCGCTACGCGCGCACCTCGCCGCCGCCGACTTCCGCGAGACCATGAGCCCCGTCCTCACCGACGGCTTCTTCGGCGGTGCAGCACGGCCGTTCACCACCTGGGCGCACGCCGCCGGATGCCGCCAGTACCTGCGCGTCACCACCGAACTCGACCTGCTCGCTGTCATCGCGGCCGGCACCTCCCGCTGCTACGAGATCGGCCCGAGCTTCCGCAACGAGGGCCAACGCGGCCGGTCCGCCGTCGAGTTCGTGATGCTGGAGGCGTACGCCGCGGACCTCACCCTCGACCAGGCCACCGTCTACCTCGCCGACCTCGTCACCGCCACCACGGGCATCGCCGCGCCGCTGGCCCGCCGGACCTTCGACGACGCCTTCGCCGAGATCAGCGGAATCCCCCCCGCCGACACCACCGCCGTCCGGTCCCTCGCCGCCGAGCGCACCCCGTACACCGCCGAGCACACCGACGACCCCGACCGCCTCGCCCGGCGCCTGTGGCGCCACAGCGTCCGGCAGCGCCTGCGCGGCCTGACCGCAATCACCCACATCCCCGGCCCCGCCTCACCCCTGATCGCCGGCACCGGCCGCCAGGCCCAACGCGTCTGGCTCTACGCCGACGGTCTCGAACTCGCCGAGATCGCCGCCAACGAACGCGACCCCCACCGGATGGCCGCCGCCTTCGCCACCCAGTTCACGGCCGACCGCCACCTCGCCCACCGCACCTACCAGCAGGTCATCGACCTGTACGACAGCGCACTGCCCCCGTGTGTCGGCTTCGGCATGAGCGTCACCCGCCTGGCCGGCCTGCGCCCCGCCCCCGTACCGGCCCAGCGCCGCACTCCCGCCGGTACCACCGAGAGGACCCCATGACCATCGCGCCCACGTGGCCCCTGTCCACGGTGCCCAGGTCCGCCGACGCCGTCCGGGCCGCCAGCTACCCCGACTTCGTCGCCATGACCAACCAGACCAACGTCATGCCTGGCGCCCACGCCACGCTGAACACCTGGGCACTGCACTCCCGCCTCGGCACCCAGCACCACCTCCTCGACGCCGCGTGCACCACCGGCTTCACCTCCCGCGAACTCGCCCGCCTCACCGGCTGCACCGCCACCGGGTTCGACCTCAGCCACGACTCGGTCGCCCTCGCCCGCTACAACCACCGCCTCCTCGACCCCACCCTCCGCCTCACCTACCACCAGGCCGACGGCACCACCTACCGGCCCGAGCACACCTTCAGCCACATCGCCGTCGGCGCCGCCCTCGGTTTCTTCCCCGACCCGCCCGCCATGGCGACGCGGCTGCTCGGCTTCCTCGACGACGGCGGATACGTCCTCGCCGCCCCGTTCTGGGCCCCCGAGCCCCTCCCCGACCACGCTGCGGCCGTCCGCCGCCAGGTCTTCGGCATCACCAGCCCCATGGAGACCCGCGACCAGGCCCTCGCCCTGTTCGCCGGCCTCGACGTCCTCCACCAGGCCGACCACCCCCTCACCGCCGAACCCGCCGCCGCCATCGAGCACTACTGCCGCTCCACCGTCGACCGCGCGTGCGAGCAGAGCGGCAACACCGACCCCGCCGTCCGCACCGCCATGACCGAACGCCTTCGCGAGATCAAGCACGCCACCAACACCCTGCGCGCCCACCAGCGCTACACCGTGCTGGTCCTGCGCTACGACGCCCGCGCCTACCCGAACCGTTACGTCGAACTCTTCTGACCGCCCGACGGAGAAAGGTCCCGACCGTGTTCGTCTTCGTCAACGGCCCGTTCGGTGTCGGCAAGAGCACCACCACCGCCCTGCTCGCCGAACAGCTGCCCCAGGCCCTGGTCATCAACCCCGAGGCCATCGGCCACATGCTCTGGGACCAGCTCCCCGAGGCCCTGCGCACCGAGGAGTTCGAGCTGGAACCGCTCTGGCCGCCGCTCACCCACTGCATGCTCGACCAGGCCGCCCGGGCCTACGACCGCCCGGTCATCGTCCCGATGACCATCGCCCGCCACACCGTCTTCGACCGGATCGTCCGCCCCCTGCACGAGGTAGGCCACCACGTGCACCACTTCACCCTGCTCGCCCCGCCCGCCGTCATCCGCGCCCGTCTGCGCGAGCGCGGCGAAGGCCCGGACAAGTGGGGTTCGCTCAGCTGGGAGGGCAACCAGGTCGAACGCTGCCTCGAAGCCCTGCGACAACCGGCCTTCGCCGAGCACATCGACACCGCTCACCGTCCGGCCGCCGAGGTCGCCGATGAGATCCTCACCCGCACCGGACTCCGACCCGCAGCCTGACCCGACGCCGAGGGCCGGGCCGGAGCAACACGCTCCGGCCCGGCCCTCGACCGCCTGTGCGAGAAGGCCGGCGACCACGGCCCCGGCCTCCCGCACTACGCGACGGTCAGCAGCGACCGGATCCGCTCCGCCCCGAGCGCCAGCAGAAGGGTGGGCAGCCGCGGACCGGTGTCCCGCCCCACCAGCAGCTCGTACAACAGCACGAACAGCTCCCGCTGGGCCACCTTCAGCTCCGGCGACGCCGGAGCGTCCAACGGTAGCCCCGCCTGGACCTTCGGCACCCCGTACACCAGCGATGTCAACCCATCGAGCGACCAGTTCCCGTCCAGACCGTCCAGCAGCAGTTTCAGCGCTTCCCGCTTCGCCGCCGACAGCTGCTCCAGCCGCTCCCGGTCCGGCTCCGTGCGTACCTGGGTCCGGTCCTCGGCCGGGACATAGGTACTGACCCACGCCTGCGCGCGGTCCAGCCGAGGCCGGGCCTCGTCCAGGCCCGCCAGCGGCTCCTCGACGGTGAAGTCCCGCAGGATACGAAGAGTCTGCTCCGGGTCGCCGGCCGCGACGTCCGCCACCGAGGCCAGCGTACGGAAAGGCAGCGGGCGGGGCGTGGTCGGAAGCGGACCGAACGCCGGGCCCACCGAACGGGCCCGCACCGCTGCCTCAAGGTCCGTTGCCGTACCCGAGGCCACCTTGCGGCCGAGCGCGTCCCACTCGTCGTAGACCCGCAGGATCTCCGCGTCCAGCGCGATCTGGAACGACTGCCGCGGCTGACGCCGGTTGTAGAGCCAGCGAAGCACCGCAGGCTCCAGCACCTCCAAGATGTCGATCGGAGTTGGCACGCCACCCTTCGAACTGCTCATCTTGGCCATACCACTGATCCCGACGAAGCTGTACCCGAGGTAGGACGGGGGAAGTCCGGCGAAGACCTCGCGCACCACCTGCGACCCGACCGTGAAGGACGAGCCCGGCGAGGAGTGATCGACACCGCCGGCCTCGAAGGTCACACCCTCGAAGGCCCAGCGCATCGGCCAGTCCACCTTCCAGACCAGCTTCCCGCCATCGGTCTCGGCCAGCGCGAATTCGCCTCCGTGACCGCACTCGCACCGATATTCCATGGCCGTACTGGCGTCATCGAAGCTGGTGACCGTTGTGGAGTCCCGGCCGCAGACCTCGCAGTACGGCCGATACGGGTAGTAGCCCCCGGCGCCGCCGGCAGCCACGTCCTCCTCGTCCTGCTCCACCTCGACGTCGGTCTTCTTCGTCCGGTACCGCCCGAGGACGCCGTCGATCTGCTGTCGGTGACGCATCGCGTGCACGACCCGCTCGCGGTAGGCCCCGGATTTGTACATCTGCGTCTGGCTGATCTCCTCAACCTCGACGCCGAGTTGGGCGAGGGCCGAACGCAGTGGGGCTTTGAAGTGCTCCGCCCAACTGTCATGTTCGCCGCAGGGATCGGGCACCGCGGTCAGGGGTCGTCCGATGTGCTCGGTAAAGCTGGCCGGGACGCCAGCCGGCACCTTGCGGAGCCGGTCGTAGTCGTCCCAGGACAACAGATGCCGACACTCCAGCCCCCGGCGCCGAATCTCGTCCGCCACGAAGTGCGGAACCATGATCTCGCGGAGATTTCCCAGGTGCACCGGCCCGGACGGACTAATTCCGGATGCGCACACCAGGGGAGCCCCGCCACGGCGTTTGCCCTCGGCGATCACCTGGTCCGCAGCGGCGACCACCCAATCGCTCTGTTGCTTCACGCCCACGTCAAGTCCTCCGGCTGATGGGGATTCAGGTGGTCATAGATTAGAGCCGAAATCAGCTGATCCGAACCACAACGCGACAGTGCGTCACTGTCTGCAGGTCCCTTCCGCGACCGTGCCCGCTCGGCAGAGGTGGGGCGAGCCATGCAGGGGTCATGAACGAGTCCACCTGGCCCGCCGACTGGACCGACCGAACGGCCGGTCTTGACTGCGGGATGTACGCCAACCGGGGTCTGGAAGACAGCGGGTACGGGGGTGCACACCCTGAAAGGCAGCTACGCCGATGTCTGCTTGAACTGGGTCCTCGTGCGCGGATACGCCGTGGCGATCTGGAATGGACCGCACGTCTCCGAGCCGACCCAGTATGCCCCGGACGAGGCGATCGGCTTCTTCGCCGAGGTGCTCTGCGCAGGCCGCACAATCGAGCAGTGCCTGCGACTGGCCAAAATGAACTACGAACTTCGGGGCAGCGCGGTCCCGCACCTCCACGCGCACGTGATCCCAAGGCATCGCGACGACCCCGAGCCTGGCGCGTACTGCCCTCGGTGCTTCTCCAAGGCCGCTCCGCCTACTACCACCAGTTCGGTATTGAGACTGTGGGAGTCCCTGAGTTGGTTTCCCGAGCCCTGTCGCTCTATTAGCAGAGCGAGCGAGGGCCGACGCCCGAAGCTGGTGTGCAGTCCAGCAGTGTGGGCAGCTCCCGCCATAGGGACCGCAACCGCGTGCCCGGACTGTGATCGAGGTCGCTCGAACTGGGCTTCCGGTGATGGGACTTGTCTGTGCTACGTTCCGTAGTCCAACCGAACACAGGTGACCCCGGCGGTGCGCTAACACCCCGGGGTCCGGCAACAGGAGCTGTTACTCCCTTGCAGGTACATCGTAGCGCCCACGCGCGCAACTTCACCGTGCTGCCCAACTCCATTCTCCAGGACCGACGGCTGACCATGGCCGCCCGCGGCCTTCTCAGCGACCTTCTGTCCCGGCCCAAGCGCTGGCGCGAGGACGCTCGGCAGATGGCCGACTCGGGCCCCGACAGCCGGGCGGCGGTCCGCAAGGCGCTGGCAGAGCTGATCGAGGCCGGCTACTACGTGGTTCGCAAGATCCGCGGGGCCGACGGGCGCATCCGCAGCGAGGCGCACGTCTACGACACCCCGCAGCTCCCAGGGCTGAAGGCTGCCGAGGAGCTACTGGAGGCGACGAAGCCGCAGGTGGGGCCGAGTGTGGCGCGTCCGGCGTCCGGTGTGCCGGACTCCGGTGGTGCTGGCGTCCTTGTACTAAAGGAACTGGAGAAAGAACCCTCCCTCCCCGCCCGTGGCGACGAAGGTGACCGGAAGCCTTTCGCGTCGCCAGCGCGGCGCCCGGAGGCCGAGGGCGGGAGGGCGAAGGCTTCGATCGAGGACCTGGAGGGACCGGTGCAGGCGGCGGCCCTGGCTCTGTACCGGGTGCTGAAGGACGAGCCGCGTCTGCGGCTCGGCGAGGCGGAGGTGGTGGAGCTGGCGCCGCTGGTGGGGCGCTGGCTGGCGGTGGGCTGCGGTCCGGCGGAGCTGGCCGCCGCGCTGCTGCCGGGGCTGCCGGGGCAGATCTTCTCCCCGGCGGCGGTGGTGCGCGATCGGCTCCTGCGTAAGATGCCGCCCCCGATCCGCCGGGCGGAGTCGCTGGCGCCCGTGTGCGAGCACGAGTGCGACAACTGCCGGGCTCCGATGAGCAGGCCGGGGTTGTGCGGGCGGTGCTCGGGACGCTCCGGCCGCGTTGTCGCCGGGATCGGCAGCGGCGAGCCGTACACGGCGGCCGGGGCGGCGCGGGCCCGGGCTGCGATGCGCGGGCGGCGGCAGCCGGCCACGGTGTGACAGCGGGTACGCCGAGGGTGGCGTCGGCCGTCCCCTCCCCTCGAAGGGACGGCCGACACGGCTTGGCGGGGCTAGAGAACGGCGGAGACCGGGGTGGTGGTCAGGTCGCTGATGTCCTTGGCGGCCCGCAGGGTGTGGTGGATCAGCGGGCGCAGGTCTTCCGGCATCGTGCTGGTGGGCTTCAGCAGCAGGACGGAGCCCATGACCTGGGAGCGCCAGAACACGGGGGCCGCAACGCTGTCCCATCCCGCCATGCACTCCTGGCGGCCGATGGCGTAGCCGCGTTCGCGGATGACGAGCAGGGAGTCGGCCAGCTGCTGGTTGTCCCTGATCACGCCGGGGCCCGCGGTGGGGGGCACTTCCTCCGCGAGGACCTGCTCGCGGGCGTCCTGCGGCAGATAAGCGAGGATCGCCCGGCCGGAGGCCCCGGTGCGCAGCGACCGGGAGACCGAGACGACGTCCTCCGCCGTCATGCCGACCTCTGCCGGGTCCATGCCGCCGATTTCGTAGTCGGTGCACAGGCGCTTCGCGCCGCCGAACGCCGAAAGGACGTAAAGGAGGGCGAGGCCGCCGGTGGCCTGGTGGAGCCGGACGAGGTAGGTGTGCGTGCCGGTGGCTCCCGGAAGGCGGTTCATGGCTTGGACGCCGGCGCGGGCGGTGCCGGTGCCGAGCCGGTACATGCCTCGGCCGACCTGCTCGAAGATGTGCTTGTCGACACCGTCCTGCAGGATGCGGTGGGTGGTGGCCTCGGGCAGCTTGGCCACGCGGGCGATGTCCCGCAGTGCGTGGACATGGCCCGGAAGCTGGGCGAGCGCCTGCTGGACGACGTAGGCGCGGGCGGCGAGGGAGCCGGACTTCGCGGGTTGCGTGCTGCCCTGGCGGTGCACGGGAACGCTGTCCTCGTGCGCGGTGCTGATGGTCATGTGTAGGTTCCCCCAGAGGGTTAGTCGTGCCCTTCCGGGTCGCGATTGGGAGGTCGCCTGGCCCGGGCGGTGGGGCCAGGCGAGGAGTGGGTGACCCTGGGGTCAGTTGCGGACGTTGAGGACGACCTTGCCGGAGGTCAGGCGGGCGGCGAGGTCGGTGTGCGCCTGGCGGGCCTGGCCGAGCTTGTAGACGGGGCCCGGCAGGGGCTTGAGCCAGCCTTCCTGGACGGCGTCGAACAGTGCGTTCATCGAGTCGTTGATGTGGGTGCGCGACGGGTAGAGGGAGGGCAGCCAGAATCCGGTGACCGACTTGCTCTGGCCGACGAGCTGGGTGATCGGGACGAGTCCTTCGACGCCGGTGACCGCGCCGAAGACGGACATGCGGCCGCGGGGGGTGAGGGCGTTGAGCGTGGCGTAGAAGACGTCGCCGCCGGTCATCTCCAGGGCGGCGGTGACCTGCCCGCTGGCCGCCTCGACGATCCGCTCGGCGAGGTCCTCGGTAGTGGAAGAGTCGACGACGGCGTCGGCGCCGAGGCCGAGGGCGATCCGGCGCTTGTCCTCGGTGCCAGCCATGGCGACGACCTTCGCCCCGGTGCACTTGGCGAGCTGCACGGCGAGCGAGCCGACGCCGCCTGCCGCGGCGGGCACCAGCAGGGTGTCCTCGGCTGTCAGCTTGAGGTCCGTGTGCAGAAGGTGCCAGGCCGTGTTGCCCTGGAGCATGAGCGCGACGGCCTCGTGGTCGCTGACGCCGTCGGGCACCTCGAAGGCCAGCTTCCGGTGCGCCGCGACGACCTCGGCGTAGCCGCCGCCCTTGCCGAGGGCCACGTAGCGCCGGCCGTCCTCGGCCTCGCCGAGGACCTCGTTGCCCGGGACGAACGGGCAGGGCATCGGCGCGGGGTAGGTGCCTTCCCGCAGGTGGATATCGGCGAAGTTCACGCCGGCGAGGATGGTGCGCAGCCGCAGCCGGCCCGGCCGGATCTCGGGCTCGGGTATCTCGCACAGCTCCAGGACCTCGGGGCCGCCGAATTCTTTCACAGCAATCGCACGCATTGTTCAACCCTGAACATTCGAAGTTGGTATTCATGCGAACCCGGGGGGCTCGGCTATGGAATATACCGGCCGTCGAATCGGCGACTTCGATTTTGCATATAGGGGTCTCCGGCCGCCGAATCGATCAAGATCCCTTACCCAGTGTTCTATGTCACGTCACTCAGAGTTGCAGGAGTCGGGTCGTTGCTCACTGTGAGGATTGCAGGTCGTGATGTGTGCGTTGGCTGCCCGCCCCCTTGCGGAGGGTGATTTCATCCGGCATTCCAAGATCATTTTCCAGCCTTTGGAAAACCGGTCGCGCTACCCGCGTAGATCCCGCGAATTCGTTGACCGGTATCCAGGTGGCTACCTATTGTCGTCCCCGGCAGTGCAGACCTGCGCTGCATTTTTGACGGGGGGTCACATTTCGATGGCGGAACAATTTATATGGCCGGTTCCGGCGTGGGTCGCTCCGCAAGTCGCCGACCTCCCGGCGGCGGCTGTCACGGTGGGTGAAAACCTGCGCAAGGTGCAGCCTGTACGAACAGTGACATCGCCTGCCGCCGTCGCTCGCCGCCGCTATCTCGGCAGCGGTCGGTGGTGACTCAGGGCGGCGACCCTGACTGAGCCCCGAGCGTTGGGGCGGAAACGACGACGGCGCCCGGAGCTGGAACTCCGAGCGCCTGTCGTAACACCGTGTGAGTCGTTCGACACAACCCGCAGGCGGCCTGCCTTTGGACGAGCCCGGCCAGCCTGCTACCACACAGAAGGTAGTGAACCATGCTTGCGCTTCTGCGTACAGGCGGAGCGGCACAGGGCCGACCCGCCGCGCACCACCCCGCAGTCCTGGACCGGATGTCGGAAGGCACCCGGCACGCCGTCACGGACAGTCTCCGACGGGTCGCCCCGGACGCCGACGTCGTGCGGATCTCGGTGTCCGAGCCTCACGGTCTGTGGTTGGCCCGCGCCTACGACCGCGCCCACATGCCCGTCGGACTGCCGCTCGCGGTCGAGGAGGCGGTGGCCCACTGGGTCGCCCGAGACCTCCCCTCCCTGGACTGGCGCCACCAGCACGACGTCGACCTCGCCACCGGAACCGTGGTCCCGGCCGGCGCGCTCGCGAAGGCGGCGTGATGGCGGTCCAGGACGGGCGCATCCGCACCCACAAGCCCGAAATGTCCCGGGACGCCAAGCTGGCGGAGGTCTCCCTCAGCGCCGAGCGGACGTTCATATACATGCTCAACTACGTCGACGACACCGGCCGGATCATCGACGACGCCGGCATCGTTCGCGGGCTCATCTGGAAGAGGAAGAAGAGCTGGGACGGCGGAGTCCACACCGCCGAGCGCGTCGAGGAGGACCTGAGCCAGCTGGCCGACGTCGGCCTCGTCTGCCGCTACCTCAACCCTGCTGACGACGGCGAGGAACTCCTCCACATCGTCACCTTCAACAAGCACCAGAAGATCGACCGCCCCAGCCAGAGCAGGCTGGCTCCCTGCCCGCTCCACCAGACCCAGGAAGCCGCACTCGACCGGCCGGCCCCCGCTGCCCGCGCTCGCAGGAAGGCCGCGACCGACCGCAACCCCGAGCACCTCTCCAGCGAGGTACCCGGCACCGGGAACCAGGACACCGCCGGACACACCGAGAGCGCCGAAGAGCAGACCCCGCACCCTTCGACGACACCCTCGACGACAGCCTCCACGAAGGGATCCAGGATCACGGATCCTGGATCACCCCCTCCGGGGGGCGGCTGCGCCGCGCCCGCCGAGGACTGCACGGTGGAGGGGCCGGACGCGGAGCGCGTTGCCGCGATGCACCCGCACACCACCGGTGCCAACGCTCTGGTCGCCGAATACGTCCGCACCTGCCCGCAGCCGCCCAGCCCGCGCTTTCGCCGGCACCTCGGGCGCGAGGTGCAGCAGCTCCTTGCCTCCGGCTACAGCCAGGAGCAGGTCCGGGCGGGCCTGCGGCTGCTGGCCCACAAGCCCATGAACCCTTCCGCACTGGAGGGCTTCGTCCAGGAAGCACTCACCCCCGGCCGCCCCCGCAGCGCCGGCGCGCCGTACCGGGCGTGGACCAACCCGACCGGCGGGTCCGCCGCCTACACCGGGGAGCTGTGATGGCCGGCCGCGACCGCGAACCGCGCCGGGCCGGCACCGGCCTGCAGGGCATCGTCGACCGCTTCGCGCGCCTCGGCGTCGACCCCGCCGTGATCGGAGTGCCCGAGCGCTCCGCCGTCCCGCAGCCCAACAACCGGGACGCCCTGGAGCTGGCCGCCTCGCGGATCCCGCCTCGCTTCCACGACGCCACGGCCGACGACCCGCAGGTCCTTGCCTGGGTCGAGCACGTCAAGCAGGCCGCCCGCCGCGGCCCCGAAGGGCAGCTCGGCATCGCTCGCGCCTCCTCGCTGCTGCTGCTCGGTGAGACCGGCACCGGCAAGACCCACCAGGCGTACGGTGCGATCCGCTCCCTGCTCGGCGCCGGCGTCCGGCTGCGCTGGCAGGCGATCACCTCGGTCGGCCTGCACGCCATGATGCGACCGCGCCCCGGCGCGGACGCCGAGCGCGAGATGCGAGACCTGGAGCGCACCCCCCTGCTGCTCGTGGACGACCTCGGCGCAGGCCGGGCCTCGGAGTTCACCGAGGAGACGACGTACCGGTTGATCAACCACCGGTACGAGCAGCAGCTGCCGACCATCATCACGAGCAACATCACCCCGGCCGAACTGGCCGGCCTGCTCGGCGACCGCACGGCCAGCCGCCTGCGCCAGATGTGCCACAAGGCAGTCCTCGCCGGACCCGATCGGCGACGCGCCCCCCTCTTCTGATCCCCGTACACCCAGCGCTCCCGCGCGAGGCCGGCCGAGCCGCCCCCGGGATCCGCCATGCCCGCCCGCCGATCCGGCGGCGCGACCGGAGACCTGCCCCGAATGAACACGACCACCGCTGCTGTCGCGGCCGACCTCGATGCCGCCTACACCGTCCCGGACCGCCCGGACCCCCGCTGGCGCCTGAAGGCCGAGTGCGCCGAAATCCCCAACCCCGACATCTTCTTCGCCCCGCCCCGCGTCGCCGGCCACCGCCAGGCCCTCGCTCTGTGCCGGCAGTGCCCGGTCCGCAGCGAGTGCCTCCAGGACGCCGTCGAGTGCGGCGTGCGCGACGGCATCCGCGGAGGCCACACGGAAGACCAGCTCGACGAGATGGTCACTTACCACGAGGACCGCCGACTCGACCTCGACCGTGTCCGCACCACCCTGACCAGCACCCAGCGCCCGCGTCTGTCCGAACGCGAGAAGCGCGCGGTCGTCCGCGTCGCCATCGAGGCCGGCATCCCGCTCGCCGTCTGGTCCGAAGCACTGGGCATCGGCTACAAGGCCGCGGCCAAGCGCCGCAGCCGGGCCAACACCCAGCTGGAGAGCATCCCCGCCTCGATGCGCCACCAGGAGATCACGCTGTCGAAGGAGCTGCGTAAGGTCCCCACGACGCGCCTGGCGGTCGCCGCGTGATCAACCGCCGACCCCGGGTATCCCCCTGGGACATCGCGGCGATCGGCGTGCTCGGCGCCTTCGGCTTCGCCCTCTCCTACGACGCTCTCCAGCAGATGGCACAGGCGATCCACGTCCGGGGACAGCTCTCCTACCTGTTCCCGGTCGTCGTCGACGGCTTCATCGGCTACGGCGTCCGCGCGCTGGTGATCCTGCGGGAAGCACCCTGGACCGCTCGCGCCTACACCTGGGCGCTGTTCTCCAGCGCCACCGGCACCAGCGTGTGGGCCAACGCCGCCCACGCCGTCCGCCTGAACCAACAGGCCGCCGCACAAGCGGACAGCCTGCAACTGGGCGACACCGCCGTCGGAGCCCTGAGCACCATCGCGCCCCTCGCACTGGCCGGCGCCGTCCACCTCGGGATCATCGTCACGCGCCACGGCACCACTACGCCCGAATCCGCCGACCAGCCCACCCTGCCGGCCGCAGTAGGCCCCGTTGCCGGAACAGGCACCGACCCGGTCGTCGAGGCGACCGACCACCTCGACGCCGCGACCAGCACACTGATGAAGGCCGTCACCCGTAGCGCCCGAGCGGAACTGGAGCCCGCGCCCGAACGGACCCCAACGCCAGCGCCCAGGTCCGCCGAAGACAAACTCCGCGCGCACCGCAAGGGCACACGGCTGCGCGAACGCATCGCGACACGGATCCGCCGACGCATCGACCGCGATAGTCCGGGCGTGGACGGTCCGGGCTCTCGGTCCGGCGGTCCGGGTCCTCGGTCCGGCGGTCCGGGCGTGGACGGTCCGGGCTCTCGGTCCGGCGGTCCGGGCGTGGACGGTCCGGGTCCTCGGTCCGGCGGTCCGGGCGTGGACGGTCCGGGTCCTCGGTCCGGCGGTCCGGGCGTGGACGGTCCGGGTCCTCGGTCCGGCGGTCCGGGCGTGGACGGTCCGGGTCCTCGGTCCGGCGGCTCCGACCCGGAGGAGATGTTGCGGATCGGCCGTGAGGCCGCAGCGAGGGCCGGACGGATCACCCGCGCCGTCGTGGCCACCGCCATCCGTGAGAGCGGGTTGCCGGTGTCCAACCAGGTGGCCGGCGAACTCGTCCAGCAGCTGCGCAGCGACAAACCCCCGCCACCGCACCGTTGACCGCGGACCTCACAGCCTCATCAACCCCCACCCCAACCCTCGGGAGACACCCCATGAGCAACGCCGTCCTCGCCGACACCGACCTCGTCGCCGACTTCCTGACCGTCCTCGCTGGCCGCGGCCACCTCCACAGCGCCACGCCGGCGGGCGACGGCCACTGGACCGTCCGCCGCACGGCCAACAGCCAGGCCCAGCACCTCACCAGCGACCAGGTGGAGGAGCTGGTGATGGACCACCTGGCTGTCGCGTTCGCCGCTCGGGGCCTGGCCAACGACGACTTCTAGCCGTCCGGATCAGGTTCCTCACCACGGGCCGACACCGCTGTCCCGACCACACTCCGCGCTCCGTCCCGGACGGGTTGCCCCCCTACGGCGGAGCGAGCTAGTGCCGTGGACCGTCCTATCGGACGGTCCACGGCGCACGCCCCGCCCAAGGGGGCGGGGAAGCAGAAGCCGGGCCGAGCGGGGGCGCTCGACTCGACTTCGACTCGCCGAAGCCAGGGGGCACCGGCGAACAGGACCAACTGACAGGAAGACCACCGATGACCGCCGCTGCCGACGACGAGCCGAGCACCGTTCGCCGCCCGCGCCGCCGCTTCCACGAGCCGCAGCAGCGCCAGCGCAAGCTGACCGTCCGTCTGAGCCTGTCCGAAGAGTCCGAGATCAAGAGCGCCGCCACCGAACGCGCGCAGACCGCCGCCCGCTTCGTCGCCGCCGCAGCGCTTGCCGCCGCACGACGAAGTACCTCCTTCGACCCCGACGACCGTCTCGACCGATCGCTCGACGAACTCGCCGCCGCGCGCCGGCAGACCGCCCGCGTCGGCAACAACCTCAACCAGATCGCCCGCGAGCTGAACTCCGGGGGCCTGCCGAACCCGGTTGACCTGGTCGCCGCCCTCGCCGCCGTACGCACGACCGTCACCGCCATCGACACCGCCTCGGCCAAGCTCCTGAAGGGCCACTGACCGCATGGTGCCGAACATCGTCATGGGCTCGAAGACCTACGGACTGCTCGCCTACCTCTACGGCCCCGGCCGCCGCGACGAGCACACCGATCCACACCTGGTCGCCTCCTTCGACGGCTTCGCCCCCGACCCCGGCCGCGACATAGACGCCTCGCTCAAGCAGCTGCAGACCGTGCTCGACATGCGGGTCGACCAGCTCGGCCGCGCCCGCCGGCCCGCCAAGCACGTCTGGCACTGCTCCGTGCGCACCGCCCCGGACGACCGGCCCCTGACCGAGGAGGAGTGGGCCGAGGTCGCCCGCCGGGTCGTCGCCGCCACCGGCATCGCCCCGGACGGCGATCCGGACGGCTGCCGGTGGGTGGCCGTGCGCCACGCCACCGACCACATCCACATCGTCGCCACCACGGTCCGCGGGGACCTCACCCAGGCCCGCCTGCGCAAGGACTACCCCCGGGCCCAGGCCGCATGCCGCACGATCGAGAAGGAGTGGGGACTGCGGCAGCTCAACCCCGGCGACGGAACAGCGGCCAAGGAGCCAACGAACCGCGAGAAGCACAAGGCCCAACGCCTGGGGCAGGAGGACACGAGCCGCCAGCGGCTGCGCGACGCCGTCCGCCAGGCGCTGGCCGGCGCACGTGGCGAGGAGGAGTTCTTCGCCCGGCTGGAAGCCGCAGGCGTGCTGGTCAACCGGAAGACCGGGCCGTCCGGCGACACCCTCGGATACGGCGTGGCCCTGGTGGGCGAGCGCGACAGCGCGGGAGAGCCGGTGTTCTTCGGCGGGTACCGGCTCGCCCCGGACCTGACGCTGCCCAGAATCCGCCGCCGCCTCCAGGTGCCGCTCGACGACTGCACGGCCGACGACCAGAGCGCCGCCCCGGCGGGCGGCGGGCGAACGCCCGGCGGACGCCGCTCCCCGGCCGCGACCGCACGGCTGTGGGCGACCGACGTGGCGGCAGAGGCCCTCGACGTGCTCGACAGCGAGACACCGGCCGACGCCGCCGCAGTGACCGAGGCGACCGGAGAGGTCCTTGACGCGCTCGCCGCCACCGCCCTGCCCGCCCAGAAGCAGCAACTGCTCGCCGCCGCCCGGGCCTACGAGCGCGCCTCCCGATCGCACGTGCGCGCAGCCAACTCCTCCGCCCGCTCGGTGCGCAGCGCCGCCCGCGCCGTGCTGTCCGGCAGGTACGCGGGCAACCGCGGCCCGGACGGATCGGCCGCAGCCACCCTGCTGTCGCTCTTGGTCCTGCTCGTCATCGCCACCGGCCGGTGGCACGCGGAGCAGGGCCACCGCCAGCAGGCCGCCGCCGCCCGAGAGGCCGCCGCCCACCTGCGCGCCGCCTACCGGCACGCCGCAGCCAGGCCCATGGCCGTCCTGCAGGAACGCGGACGGGCCCTGCCGCCGCAGGTGCGCGAGCGCCAGGAACGGGCCGTTCGCCGGGCGGTGCCGGGCGAGGGCGCGCACCGCCTGCTGGCCGCGCCCGAGTTCGACGCGCTCGCCGCCGCGCTCGCCGAGGCCGAGGCGGCCGGACACGACCCGAAGGCGCTGCTGGAACGAGCCCGCTCATGGCGGGAGCTGGACAGCGCCGACTCGGAGACCGCCGTCCTCACCTGGCGGGTGCGGCACATCGCCAAGCTGCCCCACCCCGCCGCCGCAGACGGAGCCCGGCCCGGCCCGGCCAGCGCCCCTGCGGCGCCCGCCACCCCCGCCACCCCCGCCGACCCTCGACGGCGCCGCTGACCCGGCCGCCGACGGACGCCACCAGGGCTCCGTCGGCGGCCGATCCACCACCCCAGGCCCGGCCACCGAGCCCCTGTGCCATTCCCCGACGACGCCCGACCAAGAAGCGGACCCATGCCCGACGACACCACCCTCTACATCGACCACGCCGACCTGCGCAGCGAAGACTTCACCGCGTTCGAGAAGCTGCTCGCCGCCCACCGCGACCGCGTCCCCTGCACGGACCCCGACTGGGAGTCAGTGATGTTCGCCGGCCACCTGAGCGACGGAAAGTGGCACGAGCCGAGCGCCCTGTTCACACCCTCCCGCCGCTCCGCGCGGGCGGCTTCGGCAGCGGAGAAGTCCGTGCTGGTGTACTTCGACGAGGACGGCCGGGCCCTGCCCGACCGGCCGCGCGGCCCGGCACCCGACTCCGCGCTCGCCACGCACCTGGCCGAGCACCTGCCGCTCTGGTCCGCCGAGCCGTGCCACCTCACCCCCGGCCGCGATCTCGCCGACCTTCAGGACGAGACCTGGGGCTGGAGGGCGCCGTGGACCACCACAGCCGCCCCGCACGACGCCGCCTTCCTCACCGGACCGGCAGGCGAACGGCTCCTCGCCGTGCAGATGGGCGAGGACTCCCCGCTCATCGTGGGAGCCGCGGTCCCCGAAGGCCTGGGCGGGTACAACCTCGGTTCCGTCCGGCGGCCCGGCACCGTGTCCCTCGCCGCGGGCGCGGCCCCGGCCGCCCTTGGCGACGCGATCAACGACACCCTCGCACCGCAGTACCAGCGGGCACTGTGGGAGGCCCGGACCGTCGTGCTGGGCTTCGCCGCCGAGGACATCCGGTACCTGGGCGCCGCCCGAAGCCGGAGTCCCTGGCGCCACGTCGAGACGATCCTCGCCAACGGACCGCACCTGGTCGCCGGCATCCGGGCCGCCACCGTCGCCGACGACCACCTCGACCCGCGCGTGCGGCCGCAGCTGCGAACACTGCACACGACGGCGGACACGCTCGCCCGCATCCAGGAGATCCGGACCGCCTGGAAGGAAGCCGCGGCCACGGCGCCCGGCGCCGAGTCCGCCCCGGAGCGGCGCCGCCTCGAAGAACTGCGCGACCACCAGGCATGGCCCTACGCCCTGCAGCTCGCGAACGGACCGCTGCCGGACCTGGCCGCGCACGTCACCGCGAGGATCGGCGCACCCGTCCCGGACCCCGACGAAACGGCCAGGGCGGCACGCGCCCGCTCCGCCCGCAGACCCACCCACGCCTCCCCGCCGACCGGCGCCGCCCCGGCCACCACGCCGCAACCCGGCCCACGGTGCCCCGCCCGCTGAACCGCACTGCACCGACAGCGCGCACCGCCCACCACCAGGGCGACAGGCCATCACACCGCCGCCACCGACCGGACCGGTCACCCCCGCCGAACCCCGACGGCGCCGAGGACCCGGCCACCGACGGCATCGCTGGCATCGCCGCATCCGGCCCACCACCCCACCGCGCCCGACCAGGGAGACCGCCTTGCCCCGTCCGACCGCCGCAACCCGCCGCTACCGCCCAGCCGGCGCGGCCGAGCGCGACTGGCTGCTGCGCTGCTACCTCCTGCGCGCCACCGACTCCCTCGCCGCAGCCGTCGTGATGTACGCCGTGCCGCTGCTCGTCCTCACCCTCACCCGGTCGCCGGCCTGGGCCGGACTGGCGTTCCTCCTGGAATGGCTGCCGCGCCTGATCGCCATCGCGGGCGCAGGCCCGATCATCGACCGCCGAAGCCCCCGCGTCGCCGTTCTGACGACCAGCCTGCTGCGGGCGGGCGCCGCACTCGCCACCATCGCCGGCCTGGCCGCCGGAGCAGGCCCCTGGCTGGTGCTGGCCTTCGGCGTCACCGCGGGCATGCTGGCCGAGGGGAGCTTCCTGGCGAACGAGGCGGTCGGCGCCGAGGCCAGCCGACGAGCCGGCGACCGCGCCCACCGGGTGCAGGCCGTCCTCACCGGCACCGACCAGACCGCGCTCCTGATCGGCCCGCTGATCGGCGGACTGCTCCTGCTCGCCGGACCCGCACTGCTGCTGGCCGCCGTCGCCGTCCTGTCCACCGTCACCGCGACCGTCGCCGCCACCGTACGCACCCACCACCCGCGCCTGCACCTCGTCACCGCCGAACCCGCGGCCCGGTACCCGCTCACCGCCCTCGCCACCGGCCTCGGCACCCTGCGCCGCACCCCCGCGCTGGCCTGGCTGGTCGGCGCGCTCGCCTGCGTCAACCTCGCCAGCGGGCTCCTGCAGGTGTCCGCACCGATCACCGTCACCCGCACCCTGGACCACACCAGCGCGGCAGTCGGCCTGGTGTGGAGCATCGCCGCAGCCCTCTCGCTGGCCGCCGTCGCCACCGCCCACCGCGCCATCGACCGGTGGGGCCTGCTCGCCGTCGGCACTGCCTCGGCCGCCGCCATGTGCGCCGCCACCATCGCCAGCGCCCTCGCACCCGACCTGGCCCTCTACACCACCGCCGTCGCACTGCTGATGGCCGGCGAGGGCGCGGTCACCGTCGTCCTGCGCACCGCCCGCACCCGGCTCATCCCCGAACGGGACTTCGCCGCCACTCTCGCCACCACCGTCCTGCTCATCCTCGCCCCGCTCCCACTGGCCGGGCTGCTGGTCGCGCTCTGGCCCGCCGACCACCTGCGCGTGCTCATCGCGACCGCCGGCCTGGTCGTCGCGGCCGGCACCTGGGCCTGCTTCCGGGGACTTCGCGCCCACCGCACCGCCTGGGAGCACAACGACGACGCCGAACAGCACCTGAAGGCCGCCTGACCCGCAGGGCCCCTGCCCAACCCGTACGCCGACCCTCGGAGCGACACATCACCCACACCCCCACCGACCACGAGCGCACCCGCGCCCTCGGCGTCTGGTACGACACCATCGACGACGCCCCCGGCGACGACCACCGCGCGGCCCACCCCTCCCGGACCCGGCAGTGGACCGCCGCCTGGGAACACGTCAGCACCGAGCAGATCGACGCCCACCGCCACCTGCACATCACCGACCTCGACGCCGCCGTCACCGAGACCGTGCCGTACTTCCTCGTCGGCGCCAACGGCTGCCCGTACTGGACCAGCCAGGAAGTCGACGCGGGCGCCGCGCCCGTGTGGCCCGGCCCCGTCCTGTACTCCGGCAGTCCCCACGGCCAGTACGGCGGCGCCGGAGCCGCCACCGACCGGACGGCCGCCGTGACCGCCCGCGCGGGCCTCGACCTCGCCAACGAGCGCGGCGCCTGCGCCGTCGTCTACCCCGGCCTCGACACCGACCAGGCACAGCGGCTCGCCGCCGCCGGTCGGCGCCAGGGCGCCGCGCACGTCCTCGACCTGGCCACCGACGTCGCCCACCTCCGCGACCTCGACCCCGGCTCGGGGCTCGACCACTGGTGGGCGAACACCCCAACCGGCCACCGCCGGGACATCCGCCGCCAGTGGCGACGCGGAACCGAGGCTGGACTCGCACTCCACCCCCTGACCGGGAAGCGGATGCTGCCCCACCTGGAAGAGTTCACCCGACTCGCCGTCGGCACCGCCGAGCGCCACGGCGCCACCCTGTACGGCAGGGACATGTTCGAGCGCCTAGCCGAGGTGCCCGGTGCCGTCCTCCTCGCTGCCCGCACCGACCGCCACCTCGTCGGCGGCCTGTACTGCTGGCTCCACGAAGACCGCCTCTACCTCTGGGCGTCCGGCATCGACTACCAGCACCCCTTCAGCCGCCTGGCCTACACCTGGCTGATGACCGAGGCACCCCGCTGGGCCATGGAGCAGGGCGCCCGACACATCGACGCCGGGCGGGCCAACTACCAGGCGAAGAAACGCCTCGGGTACCAGCCGCACGTCCTGCGCACCGTCGTGCACCTGCCCGCCCCCGACCCCGCCACCGCGAAGGCGCTCGCCGCCCTCTCCCGCAGCCTCGGCGAACAGGCCCTGCACCACCACCCCACCCTGCCCTGGTGACACCTGCCCCGTCCCCGCCCGCCTTCGGAAGGACCCCCCTGACCAGCACCATCCCCACGCTCCTGCTCGTATCCGCCGGCGACGAGCAGTACAGGCGCTACGCGCTGGAGCAGATCGCCGCCCGCCACCGCGTCGTCCTCCTCAGCCCGAGCGAGCCGACCTGGGAAACGCCCTACATCCACGGACACGAAGTCGCCGACACCAGCGACCCGGACGCCAGCCTCGCCGCCGCCGAGCGCCTCGCCGCCGACCACCACATCAAGGGTGTCCTGACCTGGGACGAGTTCGCCCAGCACACCGCAGCCCACCTCGCCTGCCGGTTCGCCACGTCCGGGAACTCCACCGCCACCGCCCACACCTGCCGCGACAAGGCGGCCAGCCGTGCCGCGTTCGCCGCCTTCAACGTCCCCTCCGCCGCCAGCGTCCGCGCCGACACCCCTGACCAGGCCCGCGCCGCCGCAGCCACGATCGGGTACCCCGTCGTCCTCAAGCCCGCTGCGGCGGCCGGCAGCATCGGCGTCAGCCTCGCCGCCACCCCCAAGGACCTCACGGCGGCGTTCGACCTCGCCGACCAGGCGGCAGGCGACTACGAGCACGCCACCGGCTGGTGCGGCGTCCTGGTCGAGGAGTACCTCGACGGCCCGGAGATCAGCGTGGAGTGCGTCACCGTCCGCGGCGCTACCACCCCGGTCGCCGTCACCCGCAAGCGCCTCGGCCCGCCGCCCTACTTCGAGGAGACCGGCCACAGCGTCGAAGCCGGCGACCCGCTCCTCGCCCTCGTCGGCCCCGTCGCTGTCCAGGCCCTCCACGCGGTCGGCTACGCCAACGGCGTCTCCCACGTCGAGATGCGCCTGACCGCCAGCGGCCCGCACCTGATCGAGGTGAACGGCCGGCTCGCCGGGGACCTGATCCCGCACCTCGTCCGCGAGGCCACCGGCATCGACCTGCCGCTCGCCGCCGCAGACATCGCCCTCGACCTTCGCCCCGACCTCACCCCCACCCGCCGCCGCGCCGCCGCCATCCACATGGCCTACGCCCCCGCGGACGGCCGACTCACCCGGGCCACCGCCGACCCCGCACTGCGCCACCAGCACTGGCTGGAACGCCTGGTGTGGGAGAAGCAGCCCGGCGACCACGTGGCCCTGCCGCCCGCGGGCAACCTCGGCACCGCCCGCGTCGCCCACCTCGTCGCCACCGCCGCCACCGCCGAGATCTGCCTCCAGCACCTCGCCGACGCCGCCCGCCAGCTCGACATCACCACCGACTGACAACACTGAAGGCCCGGGGCCGCGCACACTGTGCGCGGCCCCGGGCCTTCGTCGTAGCGGGGACAGGATTTGAACCTGCGACCTCTGGGTTATGAGCCCAGCGAGCTACCGAGCTGCTCCACCCCGCGTCGGTGAACCCGACTGTACGCCACCGCGGGCCATGGGAGAAACGCGATACTCCGCCCGGGAAAACCCGTGCGCCACAGAGCCCGGCACGCCACCATGCCCCCAGGAGCGAACTCCCGGACGACTGGTCCCCGGCCGACAACCCGCACGCCATCGCCGTCTCCGAGGCGACCTGGTGGAACGCCACCGTCGCCCTGACGGTGCGCCGCATGCGTGAACAACCCACCCAGGTCCGCGGCTTCGACTCCCAGCAGATCGACGCCCGCACGCTCGTGACGGCCCTGCGCAACCTGCTGACGGCCGCCACCCTCCAGAAGGCCGCGCTCACCGAACTCGGCGCCGCCCAGACCCCGGCCGACGAACTCGACGCAGCCCGCCGCCGCTTCGAAGCAGCCCTTCCCGGACTGAAGGAGATACGCGACGGCCTGACCCACTTCGAGCACTGGTCCCGCGGAACCGGCCGCGGAGCACAGGCCGCTGCCCGGCGAGCCGGACAGAGCGAACGCGAGGTCGCCCGCGACTTCTGGAGCTTCCGGTTCGACCCCACTACCGACTCCGTCACGATGGGCCCCTTCACCATCCAGGTCACCGCAGCGGAAACCGCCACCGAGCAACTGCACGGCGCGATCTACACCGCCGCACTGGCGGTCGACGCCGCCCGGGCATCCGCAGTGCACGCCGACGCCGCCGCAGCACTCGCCACACAGCGGATCACCTACCAACCGCCCGCCGGCCAGGTACAACTGACCAGAGACCGGATCCAGCGCGTCTGCGTGGCGCTAGGCCGACAGACCGAGAGCCCACGATCCCGCCACGACCTCGCCGCCCGGGTCGTCGCCACACTCACCTCCGCAGGCCTCTCCCTCACCTCCGCCACCCACCCCCAGGCCGACGACGTGACCGACCGCCTCGCCGCAACCGAGACCCTCCTCGTCCGACGACCCTGACCAGCACCCGGGGTGACGCGGATCACTCGCGAAACCAGACGAAAGGGGAAGTTAATCCACCCTCTGGGCATTTCACCCTATACATCACGAGAGTTGGGGGCTCCTTGACCACGTCCGACGCCGGCGACGACCGCTACACCCACTTCCGCTTCGGCCACGAGCCGAAGCCCTCCGAGGCTGCCCCGGCCACCCTCGCCGTCCCCCATCCCGGCCCGCTCAACCCCCGCGGCATCCTCATCACCTGCGCCAACTGCGCCGCAGAACGCGACTGGCTCCTCATCCACGTCCACCCCGACCTGGTGTTCGTCCGCTGCCGCTGCGCGCACGAGTGGCGCGAGCGGGACCTGGAGGCCGCGGACATCGAGGCCTCGCGGGACGCGACCGGCGACGAGCAGGAGTGGGAGTCGTTCGAGGCGATGTACGCCGCGCTCGGATTCGACGGGCTCCTCCGAGGTGCCTACTTCGCCTAGGCAGCGGCTGAGTTGATGTCGCCCCGTGCCAGCGCAGGCGCGGGCGCGCTGTCGTTCCCGCCCGCCTGAGCGGGCCGTAGAAGCAGCATCCTGCGGAGAGGCAAGGGGCGCCTGCATACCATTCGGTGGAGCCTTGACCGCGTTGGTCGGGCCGGGGGAGAGGAAGGCGATCGATGGCGCTGCAGACCGGGCTCTACTACCCGTACGTCCACCTGCGGGACGAGACCTGGGCGAAGGCGGCGGCGCTGTACTGGCGCAACCTGGCCCGCGTCGTGCCGGAAGGATTCCCGGTGCGGGACCACGCCGTCGTCAAGGAGCTCAACGAGGGCTCCGGGTTCCTCATCGACCGTGATCCGCGCCCGGCGGCCGTGGCGGTCGCGCCGGCGTTCGTCGCGGCCGTTCGGGACAATGCCGAGGCCCTGCGCGCCCGATTCGACGTGGAGGACCGCCGGTTCACCTCGCGCTGGCAGTCGGCCCCGATGCTCGCGCCGAGCACCCGGGACCTGACCGGCCTGTACCCGGAGGAGGTGCCCGAGGAACTGGAGGAAACGCTGCGGGAGGCCGGACTGGCCTACCGGGACTGGCGGCAGACCGTTGGGGACCAGCAGGTGTCGTGGGTCGTCGTGGACCCGGCCTTCGCCTGGGCCTACAAGTGCGCCATCACCGAGGAGCTCGCCCGCCGGACGGCGTTCACGCCGGTCACCGACCAGCTGGACGCCTACACCGCGGGCGGCGGGTGGAGCGCTGGGCGCATCGCCGACACGCTCCTGGGGCGTACGGTGCCGGCCGTCGGCCGCGACACGGCAGAGAGCAGGATGGCCATGATGGCCGTGAAGTGCGTCCTGCCGGCAGACCTGCGCCACGTCCCGGCGGACAAGATCGTCCGGCTGCGGACCGACTACGCCGACGAGTTCACCGCGTTCTCCGCCGCTGTCGAGGCGGCCACCGCCGACGTGCTCGGAGCCACCCAGCAGGTGACGGACCGGGCCGCCTTCGAACTCCACCTCCAGGGAGCGTTCGACCACCACCTCGCCCTGCCGCTCGACAAGCTGCGCAAGGCCATCAACGGCCTGAAGCTTGACACCGTCTACACCACGCTCACGATCAGGCCGGAGGTCTCCGTGCCCGGGGCCGGACTTGCCTGGCTTCTCGGAGGAGGGACCGCAACGGCGGTGGGCACCGGCATCGCGTTCGCCGCCCTCGCAACCCGCCAGGCCGTCGCTCGCGAGCGCGACAGCATGGTCGCCTCCTCGCCGGTGGGCTACCTGCTGCGCGTGGAGAAGGAACTGAAGCCGGCCACGGTGCTGAAGCGGGCGGGCCGGGTCCTCGCGCGCACTGCGGGTGTGGGGATCTGACGCCGAAAGCACGTGGGGCCCGCACCGCAACCCTTAGGTTCAAGGGGTCATCGCAACACCGCTTGGTTTCAGACGGTGAGTAGATCACGTAGACGCTCGGCTGGGGTATCCCAGCCGAGCGTCTTGCGTGGGCGGCCGTTGAGCTCCTGGGCGACGTGCTCGAGGTCTTCGGGACCGTGAACGCTCAGGTCGGTTCCCTTGGGGAAGTACTGCCGCAGCAGCCCGTTCGTGTTCTCGTTCGAGCCGCGCTGCCAGGGTGAGGCCGGGTCGCAGAAGTAGACGGGCATGCCGGTGGCCATGCTGAACTGCTTGTGGCTGGCCATCTCGGGGCCTTGGTCCCAGGTGAGGGAGCCGCGCAGGTGGGCGGGCAGGGTCTGGACGGTGCGCACGAGCCCGTCGCGGACGGTCTCGGCGTCGTGGGTTGCGCCCGGCAGGTGGACGAGCATGGTGTAGCGGGTGCTGCGCTCGACGAGGGTGGCGATCGCGGAGCGTCCACCCGCGCCGAGGATCAGGTCGCCTTCCCAGTTGCCCGGCACGGCCCGGTCCTCGATGTCGGCGGGACGGTCGCTGATCATCACCATCGGGTCGATGAACCGGGACGTGCGCCGCTCGGGGTTTCGGCGGGGCTTGCGGCGGGTCCGACCGGTGCGGACGGCTGTCTGGATCTCCCGCTTCAGGCCGCCGCGGGCCTGGAAGTACAGGGTCTGGTAGATCGTTTCCACGCTCACCCGCATGCTGTGGTCGTCCGGATGGGTCTTGGCCAGAGCGTGGCAGATCTGTTCCGGGGACCACCGTCGGCGCAGGCCGTCCTGGACGAAGTCGCGCAGCGGACCCTCCTGCAGCAGCTTGCGCTCCTTGGGGCGGGGCCGGCGCTCGGCGGAGGCCCTGTGCGCCGCGTAGGGGTGGTAGTCGGCGGTCGCCGAGTTGTTCCGCAGCTCGCGCGAGATGGTGCTGGCCGAGCGTCCCAGGGTGCGTCCGATGGCCCGCATCGACTGGCCGGCGGCGCGCAGGTCGCGTATCCGCTCGCGCTCGGCCAGCGAGAGCAGTCTGGGGTGGAGCTCCTTCTCAAGGGACTTGAGGCTCACAGGTCCCGCCGACGCACTGATGATCACGTCGGACATCGTGACGGTTCCCGTTGTGTAGTCCACACGCCGGCCGTCGGGGTGGATCCGCGAGTTCCTGGACTTCCGGATGCCCCAGTCCCAGTCCAAGGCCGTTCGAGGGTTCACCCCGACCCGCTTGGCCGCCTGCCGCCTGGAGACACCCTCAGCCCGCAGCTTCACATACTCCTCGCGCCCGGGATGTCCCAGGCGCTTGCTGCCCATGCCGGCCTTGCGGGCCAGCGTGAACGCCGTGTTCCGGTTCAGCCCCAGCTCACGCGCCACGGGGGAGACGCTCCCCACCGCGTCAAGCCGTTCGAAGAACAGCCGCTTCAAGTCCGGATCGAGCCTCTTGCCGCCGCCCACGGTCCTCGCAACTCCCATGATCATGAGTGTTGCGAGGACCGCTAGAACCTAAGACCGGCGGTGCGGGCCCCACGTGCTTCTGCTGATGGGCTTCGGTCAGAAGCAGGTGTAGCGGACGACGCCGTCGACGGAGTCGACCGGAATGACGAGGCCGGCCTGGGAGAGGCGGCGCAGGCTCAGATGGACCGGGCCGCGGCGGCGGCCCAGGTGGCGGGCGAGGTCACCGGCGCCGCAGGGGCCGTTGACGAGGCGAAGACGGTGCAGGACATCGGCGTCGGTGATCTTGTCCCATTGGGACAAGGCGAATCGGAGGCTGAAGACGGCGAGGGCCACGACCGTCAACTCCCAAGACGCGACACGGTGGTACTGGACGGCGTCGTACATCACGACTGCGGCGCAGGCGACGGCGGTTGCGACGCTTACGCAGACCCAGGTGAGCACGGCCGTCCTGACGGCGAAGTTGTACGGGCGCGGGCGAGTGGAGGACTTCACGGCGACTCCGGATCGGCGAGGGAGCGGTCGGCGCGGGAGTACGGGGCGGGCGGTTCCCTTTACCGGCACCGCTAGTCTGACGGGTCGCGCTGCTGCGGCATCCGGGCGGTGGTTGTCACGGCCACCACGGCGCTCTGGAGCCGCTGGAGCTTGACCTGCAGGGCGACCTGCTGGCCGCAGGTCAGGCCGAGCGCGAAGGCCAGGAGTCCTAGGTCGAGGACCGCGCAGACGGCTGCGGTGGCGGTGGTGGAGACGGTGCCGACGACGGCCAGGTAGCGGACCGTGGCGAAGTGGCGGGCGACGTCGGCCTCGGATGCAGTGGAACTGGAGGTGATGGCGGACTCCTTGGCGAGGCTCAGCGGGTGGGACGGTCGTAGAGCGCCGTGATCAGGTCGATCACCAGCTCGACCGGGGCCTCGCGGTCGAAGGTCGCCTTCCACCCGGCGTCGCGGGCCGTGCCGGTGACGGCGATGGTCCACGTGTCGACGTTCGGGTCGTCGGGCGCGTAGCCGAGGTAGACGCCGGTGTCGGGGCTTGCCGCGTGGAGGCTGCCGCGCGGGTCGATGACCCAGCTCCAGCCTCTGGCCGCGAGGACGTCGGAGATCAGGTACGGGCTGCCGGGTCCGACCAGCCAGGTCCGGTGATCGACCGGACCGCCCGGCTTGAGGCCGGGAACGGTCGGGGTGGTGATCGCCATGGTCACGTGGTTGCCTTCCTGTTTGCGGGGAGACATCCATGTTTCCTTGGGTTCAGGGGCTTTGCGTAGTCGATCGTGTCTGCCCCAGGCGAACACCAAGTGCGCATCGGGCGTCAGCAGTTGCCGCGCTTCGAGGCGGCACGTGACGGCGCCGTCCGCCGGGTGCGGCGTCGGCCGAAAGCAGCGGCGATTGTGGGCGGGCTGCGGTACAACGGGGGCCGGTCCGACCGAGGGAGGGGAACGCCTGATGCGAAGGGCGAGTAGCGTTCGTTACGGCCCGGGCGACAACTCGGCGCTGAGGCTCGCGCTGTGGGAGGCGTGGAAGCGCAAGTGCTATTTGTGCAGGAAACCGGTGGAGTTCGACAGCTGCCAGATCGACCACATCATCGCGAAGGATGTCTCCGACGACCGACTGCGCCACCTCAAGCGGCACTTCGGCCTGCCGGACAGCTTCGACCTGCACGACCCGCACAACCTCGCGCCGATCTGCGTCCCCTGCAACGGGCCGGCCGGCAAGGCCAACACCACCTCGGACGCGCCGGTCGTCCTGATCCAGCTGGACAGGGCGGCCAAGTACCGTCCTGCCGTCGTCGCACGCGTGGAGGGGCTCGGCCGGTCCGGCAAGGTCGCCGAGCACCTGCTGCAGGTCATCACGACGGACCTGAGCCGGCGGGAGGCCCGTGCGGAGCTCTTGGAACTCGCCCCCGCAATCGTCCAGATCCTGGCGATGGCCGGCGGGTCGGCGGACCACCTGTCGTTCGAACATCTGGAGATCGAGGTCGACACGTACGGCTCCGAGCAAGGAGTCAACGTCTCCCTCGACGAGCGGGGCCGGACGGCCAAGGCTCTGCTCGCGGAGGTCTGCGAGGCAGATCTCGGCTCCGCCCTGCGGGGGCCCGTCGTGCAACTGCTGCGCGAGGTCGACACACGCGTCGTGAAGGACCTGCAGTCCCTGTACGAGGACAACCCGTTCTGCGCCGGCCCGCCCGTGAGCGACTGGTTCGTCGTCGACGTGGAATCGCTCGACTTCCGGCGGGAAGGGCGGTTCGTGGAGTTCACCGTCCGCGGAGTCTTCGAGGGCAACCTGTCGGCGTCCTTGACGCGAAGCGATTCACGGGGCGACGGGTTGGAGGATCTCCAGGGTGATGTGGTGGTCGCCGGCAGCTTCTCGACCTCGATGTTCTGGGACCTCACCGCTGCGCTGTCCGGCCTTGAAGCGGGGGACTGCCTGATCGACGAGTGGAAGCTCGACACCCTCTCCCTGCTGTGATCCACCGGGACGGCGACCCGGGCGGAGGTCGGTCCCCTGATCGGCGTGGAGGTGAGAGTTGGCGGAGTACTGCGATCGTGTCCGTCGCCAGGACGCCCGGTTCACCTACCGCGAGAACGCCGGTCGGATCCCGCCGCGGACGAAGGCTGGGCCGGACTGGGCCGAGGCGGAGGGTTGTGCCGAGCGGATCAGGGGGGAGCCGGCGTGGGCTGCCAGTGCACGGCTGCTGCCGCGTACGGGAGCGACCGGGGTCACGGTGGCGCACGCCGGAAGGTGCCTGAGATCGCTGCCCTCGCGGCGGACCGGGGCCGGGTTCACGACGGCGCCGTAGAGGCCGGCGACCAAGCGCGTCGGGGTGGCGGATGACGCGGTGATCCACCAGCGGTGCTCGTCTGTACCGCCGTTGACGATCCAGCGGGCGCTCGTTCCCGTCAGTTCGCTCGCACGGTCCAGTTCGCCGGGGATGTGGTGGACCTCGGCGTAGCCGTCGGGGGACTGCGAGAACGCGTGGGGAAGCCGCTCGTCCTCGACGGTGCTCCAGCCCGCGGCGAGCAGGGTCTCGCCGAAGGCGACCGGATGGTTGTCCGTCAGGTAGGCCGCAGGGCCTTCTGCGTGTACGCCGGCGAGAGTGCTGGCGAAGTCGGCCACGATCTCGGCCGGCGTGTGGTCGCTCATCGTGACTAGCCAGGAGGCCTCGCCGTGGAACGGGTCGTTGGCTGCGGTGGCCTTCCACAGCGGGCCCGGCGTCTCGGGGAGGAATCCGAAGCGGATGCGCAGGTCGGGACTGGCGAGGTAGACGTTGGCGACGTCGTCGCCGCCGTGGAGCCACCGGGCGGTGGTGAGGCGCTGCAGCGCGGTGTCGGGTATGCCCGCGCCGGGGGCGAGGTGGCGCGGGGCGACGTGGTACTCCCGCGAGGCGTTCAACGGGTGGTGCGGGGAGGACGGGTCGGGGGTCGGGTCGGTCAGGGGAGTCTCCTGGAGGGCGGTGTCGTCGGTGTGTCGGAGGCCGGCCGGGGAGAGGGAGCGACGGGCGGCGGGCCGGCTGTTGCCCGTGTCGCTGTCGGGTGCGCGGCGAGGGCCCGCGCGGAGGCGGCCTGGCGGTAGGCGCGGATCATGGTGGGTGCGTGGGAGGCCCACACGGTCATCTCGTGCCACACCTCCGCGGCGGTCTCCTCGCGGGACAAGGAGCGATGGAGGTGCGAGTTGTCGCGAATGGTCGCGTGGGCCGAGGCATAGGCGCCGAACAGCTCGCGCCTGCCGTGCTTCAGGAGGTCGGCCTGCGCGGGGGCTTCGGTCGCGGGGCGAATGTGGAAGAGGAAGGCGGCACCGTACGCGAGGATCTGGGTGAAGTGCTGGTAGGCGGCGAGGTCGCGTTCGACGATGCGGGTGCCCCAGCCCTCGCTGTCGACGATGGCGCCGCTGTCGTCGCAGAACGAGTCGTTGACGCCGTCCCAGTCGTCCATGGCCCGCTGGATTCCTCGGACGGCGTCTTCGACCACGGCGATGGCCACGGCGGCCTGGATGGCGCGGTACATGCTGGGGATTGCGGGTCTCCTTGTCGCTCAACGGGTCCGGTGCCGCGCTTTGGGCGGAGGGCTACCGGCTGCGGTGGTGGCCACGGCGGGGCGCGGCGGTGGTGCCTTGCTGCGCAGGGCTGCGGCAGCGGAGCGGGCCGGTTCGGGCGGTGCGAGCGCGGTGACGACCGCATAGGGCCAGTGGTGCGGGGGCACGTCCTCGGGGAAGCGGACCAGTGGCTCGGGGGCGGCGACGGCCTGGTACATCGCCGCGACGATCCCGTGCGGGGTCGTGGGCGAGAACCGGGCCGTCCAGTTGCGAGGGCTGTCTCCGGGACCGCCGTGAAGGCTGTATCCGGCCTCCTGGTCGGAGGGGCCGGAGGCGGTGGAACGCACCACGAGGCAGGCGAGGGAGTCCGGGGCTTCGTGGATCCAGGAGGAGCCGTCGGCGTGGGAGAGCCGCCAGCCCGGCAGGGGTTCCCAGGCGTCGGGGGCGATGGTGCAGGGGCGTGGCCGGCCGTGGTGACCGGCCGGTTCGTCGCGCACGGCGGTGGCCACAGCGGTCAGGACGGGCAGGAGGATCTCGCCCGGGGTGTTGCGGCTGATGGCCGCCTTCCACAGCGGGCTGTGATCGTCGGCGGTCACCTCGATGGTCAGGGCCGGACCGCGGGTGGCCCACCGGAAGTCGAAGACCCGCGCGGTCGAGCACGGGCTCCGGGCATCCTCGCCGCGGTTCTGCAGAGCCAGGGACCAGCCGTACTGCTCCCGCAGATGCCGCAGCTGCTGGTGGTAGTTCGGGTTCCAGCCTGCGACGTAGCGGGGCGCGACCGCCACGCGGCGGTCCCGCTGCTGATCGTCACCGCTCACCGGGCGTAGCCTTGCGGTGCCGCAGGAGGGGGAGCGGTGGCGGGCGGTGCCGCGCCAGGATGGACGGCCGGGGCTGGCCGTGCCGGGGATGCGAGCGCCGCCTGCGCGCGGGCGGAGGTGCTGGTCCTGGGCCGGTCCCCGTCGCCGGGATCCGGCACCGGCAGGGCGTGGTCGGCGAGGCGGTACGCGTTTTCCAGGATGTCGGCCTGGGAAATGGCCTCGCGCCGGTCGAGGTCCTGCATGAAGGCGGGGATGCGGGGGTCCAGCGGTCCTGCGGCGAGGGGCAGGCCGTTGGCCCGGGAAATGGCGTGGACCATCTGGATCTCGACGAACGGCGCCCACCCCAGTTCGAGGGTAGTTGCGCGGCAGATCTCCGGGCCGACGCCGTGCAGGGCATCGGGCAGGCGCCGGGCGCCCGGGAACCAGTAGTCCCTGTGCCGGTCCCGGCCGGTGTACCGGTTCTCCGTGCGGAACAGGCCCTGGCGGACGGCATAGCCGAGGAGTTCATGCAGGCCGATGTCGTGCAGCCACGATTCGGTGGGCGCTGGCAGGTCGGGGCGGAATCCCGGTGGGTTGGGGGCGCGGAGGAGGGGCGGTCCGTGTCCGCAGGCCAGCCGTGCTGCGGCGATCGCCTCCTCCATGCGGGCGGAGGATTCCCGCTCCAGGCGGGCGAGGACCGGGGGCAGGCGTCCGTCGAGGGCGTGCTCGACGCGAGGGTCGGCTGCACGGGCCAGAAGCAGGGCGGCGTCGGCTGCCACGATGGGGGCGATGCCGGGGTTGAGGCTGGTGTGGTGAGCTGCTGCGTCGACCAGGACATCGATGAGAGGCGCGTGGCCGGCGCGCAGCTGGACCTCGCGCAGGACTTCGCGGGCGGCTGCACGTCCGTAGGTGTAGATGTCGGGGGCAGGGCTTGGACCGGGCGCTGGTGGCGAGTGCAGGGTGGCCTCCGGGGGAGAGCGGGATGTCGGTGTTTGTCAGTGCCCCGGGCGGCGGGCGGCGCGGTCGGGCGTCGGCGAGGACAGAACGGCCGTGGTGGACACCCGTGGGGCTGCGGAGACCGGGGCGGTGCCGCGGCTGCGGGCGGCCAGGGCGGCCGGGGAGCACCCGGCGGCGGGTGGGCCGACGTGCACGGCGCCGAGGAACTGGGCGGGGATCCGGTCGGGACGGCGGACGACCGGGTCCGGGTCGGTGACGGCGAGCGCCGCGGCCCGTACGAGGTGCAGGGGTGTCAGCGAGGACAGGCCGATACGCCAGTGGTGGCCCGGCGCACCGGTGACGTCGATGGACGCTCCCCAGTGGGTGGTGTGCGCCAGCGCGTCGGAGACGGTGGTCGCGGGCGTGAGGAGGCCGTGGGTGATCCGGGCGCTGGTGTGCCCGTCGGGCGCCACCAGGTGCAGGTCGGCGTCGTCGGCGTGGGCGATCCACCCGGCCGCGGTCAGTGGTTCGATCGCGTCGCCGACGCTCATGCCGGGGCCGGGAACGAACGTGGCCTCGGTGCTGAGGTCGATGTCGGCGGTCAGCGAGTCGGTGAGGTCCCGCAGCCACGCGGTGGTGATCTCGGACGGCACGGCGCCGCTGAACTCCGTGGTCCAGGCCAGCCGGTGGCCCGGCCCCTGCGGGCCTGCGGACACCTTCAGGTCCTGGCCGGGAGCAGTAGTGACGAGTGCCCGTCCGCAGGAGCTCTCCACCCGCCCCGGCCGGGTCCGGTGCCACAGCGCGGAGGCTGCCGGAAGGGGTGTGGACCCGGTGCCGGCGCCCGCCAGGCGGCGTGGCGAGACGAGAGCGCGGTGCGCGCTCCACAACGGTGCTGGGTCGGCCGAGACCCGAAGCCTGTGCGCGGTGGGCAGTTCGTCGAGGGGCCGGACGGCCGGCCGTAGCAGAGTGGCGGCGGCGGTCTGCAGGAGGACAGCTGGGGTGCGGGAGCTGAAGGTGATGGTCCAGGTGCCCCGCTCAGCCGCGCCGGTCAGCACGGTGGGGGCGTCGTCGGAGCCGAGGGGGCGGGTGAGCGCACCGAGGCGGTCGGGGGCCAGCAGGACCTCGTGGCCGTCCCGGTGCTGCGGTGCCCAACCGGCCCGGCCCAGGACGCCGAGTGCGGCGTCCGGGCCGGGCATGGCGTACAGGACCTCCTGGGGCTGGTGCTGCAGGGCGTGCGCGAGGGCGTAGAGGACCGCCGCGGCGATCTCGGACGGTGCATGGTCGTCGAACGTGGCTGTCCACCCGGATCGGGTCCAGTGGCGGCTCGGCACGGTGACGTCCCACTGACCCGTCGCCGGTCGCCAGGCGAGATGGGCCTGGCCGTCGGGACTGACGAGCAGGATCTCGTCGTCGTCCGTGGGCGGGGGGACGCGCCAGCCGAAGTGGGTGACGAGGTTGAGACCGAAGTCAGGGTTGCCGCGGCCGGCCAGGTGGAGCGGGCGGACGAGAACATGGTCGGCGGGGGCAGTGGGCACGCGGGGCTTTCTGGTGATCGGCCCGGCGGTCAGCGGCCGGGCACGGAGGTGCGGGAAGCGGTTGCCGTCGGCCGCGCAGGCAGTGCGGCGGCTGCCGGGCTCGTGGAGAGGATCCGGGTGCGAGCCCTGGCGGCTCCGAGTCTCGGGGAGGGCACGGGCTCGGCGAGGGACTCGGCGGCACGGCGGAGCACGTCGTACTGATCGGCCGGAGACCGGGCCGACAGCCGGCGCAACTGGGCGGGGATACCGGGGTCGAACAGCGAACCGGTGGGAAGTCCTGCGGCGGACAGGACGGCCTGCACGGCGGCGGCCTCGACCAGCGGTGCCATGTCGTAGTCGAGTTCGACACGGTCGCAGACGTACTCGCCGCCACCGGCCAGGGCCTCCAGCACGTCGTACGACTCGTCCGCGAGGCGTAGTTCGGCGACGAGCAGCAGGGTGCGCACGGCGTGGCGCAGGACGGGGGAGTCGGTGCGGTGACTGGTGAAGGGCAGGTCCGCAGTGGAGTCGATGCCTGCGAGCAGTTGCCGGATAGCCCGGTCGTAGCGGGGCAGGAGGCGGTCGGTGACGGCGGAGGCCGCGCGCGGGGGGTCCGGGTCGACCGCGATGCCGTGGGGTGCCAGGTCCTCGTGGTCGTAGGCGGAACCGAGGGCCTCGGGCAGCAGCGCGGCGACGATGTACTGCCCGGCGTGTGGGTGCGGCCGGGGGAGGACGAGCAGTTCGCGCCCGCCGGGGCCGCGCAGGAGCCCGGCGCGGTCGTAGACGACGGTCTGGAGAGCCCAGGAGGCGTGGGCGAGGTCCCACAGCCTGGCGTGGACGTTGTTGCGGGCGTCGCTGGTGGTGAGCGGGGTGGAGGACGGCGTCCACCGGTCGGGCAGACGGGATGCGAGTGCCTCGGTGAACGCGGCAAGGCTGTGCCGTCCGGGCGCCGGGGTGGGGGAAGTGGTCATGGTGTGGCCTTACGGGCGGATCGTGGCGACGGCGCGGGGTCAGCGGGTGCGGGTTCGGCCCGGGGCCGGGGGCGCGGCGGGACCGGGGGTGGGCGCGGTGCTGACGACGGGCCCCGCAGCACTGCGGGAGTTGCCGCGGGAGGCTGCCGCGGCGCGGGCGCTCGGCGAAGTGCGCGGCTGCGGGAGCGGTGCGTCGGGGTCCTGGGTCCAGGCGCGGGCAGCGTCGACGGTGGGGAAATGGCCTTCGCGCAGGGTGTACGTGTCGTCGTCGACCTGGCGCCGCTCGTGGAAGACCCGTACCGGCAGCTGCGGGTCGTCGGTGCGGGTGTCGGTGGCGATGACCCAGATGTCGTACGGCTCGGTGGTGTACGTGTAGTCGTCGTGGACGGTGAAGTGCTCGGGACCGGTCTCGCGCAGCAGGGTCTCGACGCGCCGGGTCTCCCGGTCGGCGGGCCCGATGGGGGTGCGGGAGGTGAACCTGTCGGGGGCGGCCCCGCGGCCGACAAGCCAGTTCTGTGCCATCGCCACCAGCGGGAAGGAGGCGGATTCGATGGTGAACACGCCTGCGGTCCGGTCGCGTTCGACGTGGACGGCCCGCAGGGACGCGAGGCCCGGGACGTCCTGCCACACGTTGGCGGTGTCGAACGCGACGTAGAAGCTGCTGGTCTGCTCAGCGGTGTGCTGGTCGGACAGGATGATCAGCTCGGTGGCGATGACGCAGAGATAGTCGGCGGTGTGCTCGCTGGCCGAGTCGCCGGGTTCCAGGTCGCCGATGCCGAAGTCGGCTGCAGTGCTGCTGGGGTGTGTCGGGATGGCGGGGGTCTTCCGGTGGTGGTCGGGTCAGCGCCGCCGGACGGGGGTCCGGGGCTGGTCGGTCGTGGAGCGGGGCGCTGCCGTCTGGGGGGCCGGTGCGGCGCGTCGGCTGCGGGCGAGGGCGGCGGAGCGTCTGGCGGTCGTGGCCGGAGGGTCCGTTGCCCGGGCTCGCAGCCAGGCCAGGGCCTCCCAGGCGTCGTCGGCGCGGTGCAGGCGCACGGTGTAGGTGCCGGCCTGCTGGTCACGGGTGATGCGGGCGGCCAGGACACTGTGCGGGCCTGCGCCCAGGAAGTTGCTCGCGGCGAGGCCGGGCTCGTGCTCCTGGGCGAAGACGAGGTCGCTGGCGAGCAGGATCCGGGCGTTCGCCATGTCGTCGACACCGGCCGCCTCCAGGCCCGCCAAGCCGAAGTCGGCTCCGCCGGGCTCGGGCCCGTTCACCGGCCGGTGCGTCGGGACTGAGCTGTCCCGGGAGCAGGGGAGCTGCTGGCCGGCGGCAAGGGGTGTTCGGTGGTGGCCGGGGAGAGGCTCCGCGCAGTGGAGGCAGACACACGGTCGGCGGGGAAGTAGGTCCGGTGCCAGTCGCCGAGGGCGGTGTGCAGGTCGCTCAGGTGCCCGAGGAACTCGACCGATATCCGGTTGCTGGGCTCCTCCCCGTCCCGCTTCGTCCGGCTGAGGGTGTCCAGCAGGCGGGCGACGCCGTGGGAAGCTCCCCTGAGCGGGACCGGGAGACGCTGCATGGTGGAGACCGCGTCCAGGACGGCCGGATGACCGGCGATCTCCAGCGCCCGCTCGACGGTGATCCCGACATGATCCTGCGCGAGTTCGGGGGCGGCGGCGTAGGAGACTCGGAGGGCCGAGAGCCAGACCGGCCACAGCTCGCGGGCAGCCGTGGTGGTGGACTGCCGGCTGATGTCGTAGTCGCCGGTGTGGGCGAGGAGCCGTGCGTCCTGCAGCCGCCGCAGGTGCCGGTGGACTTCGGGTTCGTCCATGCTGTCCGTGGCGGGCGGGCCGGCGGCCCGGGCACCGGGGTCCTCGTGGTAGTTGACTGCGAGCAGGACCCGGACGGTGCCGGGCGGCGCCAGCAGTTGCAGGGCCTGCTGGGCGTGGTGAGTGGGCTTGCTGGCCAGGTGGTCTCCAAGGATTGGGCCGGCCGGAGGCAGGACGGGGCGTAGCCGGGCCGAAGCGACTGGTCGCGGTCTCGGGCTCATCGGCGCCGTGCTGCTCGGGGTTCGGCGGTCGGGGGCGGCGGGGAAGCGGCGGAGGGGCTCTCTGCCGCGGCGGCGGCGGCGGTGCGCGTGCGGGCAGCGGTGGCCCGCGGGCTCTCGTCCGCCGGGGCGGTCGTCGCCCGGTACAGGTCGAGCAAGGCGGTCAGGTGGCGGTGGCGGTCGGCGCGTTGGGCCATGGCCGGGCCGAGCGCCGGGGAGACCGAATAGGCGGGCACGTCGCGCGGGTGGAAATCGCCGCTGGCGCCGAGGGCCACAACGTGGAGCTGGCTGCGCACGGCGTCCAGGGCCTGGAGCGAGAGGTCCGCGGCGGCCTGCACGTCCTTGTGCGCCTGGTCCAGCTGCGCGGCGGCCTCGACGATCCGGCGCACGAGCTGTCCGGCGGCGCGGTCGTCGCCGTAGCCCGGAAGCGCGCGCAGCCGGTCGACTCCGAGCTCCCGGAGGGCCCTGCCGGTCCCGATCTCGTGCCGCAGGAGCGGGCCCGGCGTATAAGCGACGGTGTACGGGGTGTCCGGGTCGAGGACGGTCCGCAGGCGCTCCAGGCCGTCCAGCCACTGCTCGCCGACCTCCCGCTGCCCGGCACGGTTCCACGCGTCCATGTCGAACTGCACGTCGCCGAGCACGCGGTCCAGGGCACGGGCCGCCATTGGACGCAGGTGCTGCGGCAGGTCGGGGATCGGCTGCTTCGGGCGGTGGCCGGAGGCGACGGCGTCCGCACCGCCCGGGTACTGGGCGGCGACGAGGAAGGCCGCCGCGACGGCCTCGTCCCGCAGGCGGTAGCCCTGGCCGCCGGCGAGGTAGCGGGTAAGACGCTCCTCGATGACGGCGTGCCGCGCGTCGGGGAGGGCATGGTCGACCTCGTCCCCGAACTGCTCGGCGTGGTCGCTGTCGAACGGGCCGATGCCCCAGGTGCCCAACGGGTGGATCCTCCTCGGTGCGGGCGGTGCGCGCTCAGTGGCGCACCGCGCCGGTGGTGGGTGCGGGCGGGTCGGAAGCCGGCAACCGCGCAGGCGGGTGGAAGACGGCAGGTGCGGCGGCGCCGGTGCGCGACAGCGCGGCATTGCGGCGTGCGTTGTCGGCAGTGGTGTCGGGGCGTTCGGCCGCCTGCCGGTAGAGGAAGAGGGCCATGCCGAGCTGTTCGACGGCGAGGTGGTAGCGGGCGGCCCGCGTCTCGATGTCGTTGCCGAGATTGCGCAGCAGGCCCCAGGACTCGACGTCGCGGTGGTCGCCGTTCAGGCTCCGGGTGACGCGTCTGATCACGAGGTCGGCAGCGCGGCGCAGTTCCTCGTCGGCGTCGTCCACACGCTGTGCGTGACGTGCGAGGGCCCGTGCCAGGCTGCGCAGTTCACCGGGTTCGGGGTGGCGAGCTTCCAGCCCGTAGGTGTCGATGCCCAGGCGTTCCAGGACGATGAGCCGGCCGGCGAAGGCCGCTGTGCCGTCGACCTGGCGGGCGGGTGCCGGGCCGCGGGCCGCAGCGGTGCTCATCGCCCCGCCCGGGGGACCTGGTGGATGCCGGCCATCGGCGCGGGGGCCTCGGGGCTCGCGGCGGCGGCCGGGGACGCCTGCCGACTGGCGGCGCCGACGACTGCGGCATGGAGGCGGGTGCCGGCCGCGGTCAGGCGCAGTTTCTGTCCCTGGTAGAGGCTGGTGCGGGTGTCGGCCTCGACGAGCTTGCGCTTGATCAGGGCAGTGACCGAGACGGCGCTGACGGGCTCGGACGTCGTGACCCGCGCACTGCTGCGGACGCTGCCCGCCTGGAGGTGGACCCGGCCACGGGCGACGGCGTCCAGCGCCTTGCGCTGCGCCTCGTTGAGCTTGGCGGGGCGCTGCGGCCCCCCGGCGGTACGGGCGGCGGCGGGGCCTTCCGGCTGGACGGGCGTCGCGGGTGGCCGGTTGGCCGAGAGGATCTTGTGGAGCTGGGTGAGGGCGTCCAGGTGCTGGTGGAGCTCGGCGCGCCGGGCGCAGAGCAGGTCGAGCGAGAGGGCGCTGCTGCCGAGCAGGCCGTGGGTCTGCGGCAGGTCGACGTCGTCGCCGTTGACGACGCGCTGCATGTCGCGGCGGATCGTGGAGGCCAGGGAGACCATGCTCTGTTGGACGTGGTCGAGGCGGCGGGCGGTGCGGTGGATCTCGTCGGCGGAGCGGCCGAGCGGGCTGTCCTCGTCGTCGTGCCAGCCGGGGATCGCACTGAGCCGTTCGACACCGAAGACGGCAAGGACCAGTGCGGTGCCGACCTTGGTGGGGTCGGTCGCGGGCGGGCCCGCCGGTGGGGAGGGGAGGGTGCTCACGTGGCGTCCGTCGTCCGGGCGGCGACGGCGGCGAGTCCGGTCTCGACGGCCTCGGCGAGGGTGTCGACGAGCGGGGCGCCGGCGGTGGCGAGGCGCTGCGCGCTGTGAAGGCCGCCGGTGTGCAGGACGGGGAAAGCGCCCACCGCGTGGGCTGCGACGGCGTCGTCGCAGCTGTCGCCGATCACGACGACGCGCGCCGGATCGACGCCGGCGCCGAGCGCGCGCAGGTGTGCGGCCAGTGCCGGTGCCTTGCTGGTGACGGAGGGGCCGTGGCGGCCGTCGACGCGGTCCATCAGCGCGCCGATGCCCACGCGGTGGACCTCGCGCTCCAGCCGGTCGTGCGGGGCGAGGGACAGCAGGGACTGGCCGATGCCGCGGGCGCGCAGATGCATCATCAACTGCCGTACGCCCGAGCGCAGCCGAACCGGGCGGGCGTCCAGCGCCGCGAGGAACGCGGCGTCGTTGGCCTGCCATTCGGCGTCGGTGATCGTGCGGCCCAGCAGTTCGTCGTAGAAGGCGCGGATCGGCAGACGGTGCTTGGCGCGGTAGTCCTCGACGGTGACAGGCCGGCCGCCGAGAGCCGGAAGCGTGGCGTTGAGCGCGGCGACGTGGTCGGCGACATCGTCGCGCACCGTGCCGTTCCAGTCCCAGACGACGCGGACCGGGGAGGTGATGCGGTGGGTCAAGCGGACTTCTCCCGAGGGGTGTCGGTGCCCGCGAACAGGTCGGTGCGGGCGATCAGGACAGCGGCGGCGAGGGCCGCGGCGAGGACCGGGACGGCGGCGACCGCAGCGGGGCCGTGTTCGGCGAGCCGCCCGGCCAGCGCGGTGCCCGCGGCTTGGCCGACGCCGATCACCGCGATCATCCAGGCGGCGGCCTCGGTGGCGGTGCCGGGTGGGGCGAGGCGGTCGGACAGCATGAAGGAGACGGCCAGCAGCGGCGACAGGTACAGGCCGGGGCAGGCGCTGAGTGCCACGGTGGGAGCCGGGGCGGTGGTGAAAGCGAGGGGTGCGAAGAGAATCGCGTACCCGCCCGCGGCGCACAGCAGTTGCCGCGACAGCGGCATCGACCAGGGCGAGCGGGCGTAGACCAGGCCGCCGAGCAGGCTGCCGGCGGCGAGGGCGGCGGGCAGCAGCCCGGCGAGCCAGCCGCTGGCGTGGCGGTCGGCGAGAGCGACGGCCAGGACGTTGAAGCTGCCGAGGTTCACGCCGAGGAAGGTCATGGCCGCGAGCAGCAGAAGAAGGCCCCGTGAGCGCAGCGGACCGCTCCAGCGCACGGGCGCCCGCCTGGGCGACGCCCAGCGGGCGGGAATCTGGACCGAGACGGCCAGGCACCCGCCCGCACCGAGCAGCGCGGACGCACCCAGTGCGGCGGCAGGGGAGGCGAGTTGGCACAGGAGCGTCGCAACGAGGGGGCCTGCGACGAAGATCAGTTCCTGGCTGGCGGAGTCGAGGGCGAAGGCGACGCGCTGCGCGGCGTGGTCGGGGACCAGGCGCGGCCACAGGGCCCGCAGTCCCGGCTCGGTCGGCGCGGTGGCGGCGCCGGCGAGGACGGCGAGCGCGGTGGCGGCGAAGGGGTGCTCGGCGCACCCGAGCACGGCAAGTGCGGCGAACGCTGCACCCGTGACCGCGCCGGACACCGCGGTGACGGGGGCGAGGCGGGTGCGGTCGACGACCCGGCCGAGCAGGGGCTGGCCGATGGCGGCGGCAAGGCCGTAGAGGGCGGCGAGCAGGCCGCCGAGGAGGACGGGTCCGCCGTCGGCTCGGACGGCGAGCAGGAGCGCGACCGGTGCCATGGCGGTGGGCAGCCGGCTGACGAGGGTGCCGGCGAGCATCGCCGGGACGTGCGGTCGGGCGAGAACGTCGCGTAGCCCCGGGCGGGACGAACGGGCGGGGGTGAGGGGCATGCGGGAGGAGGTGTCTCCTGACGGGGCGGATCGGCGGGCGGCGGCTCAGGTGCCGGGGGCCTGGCGCAGCGCGGCGGCGGCGGCGCCGAGGTGGGCGGCGGCGCTGGTGAGCAGGACGGCGGCCCGCAGGCGCCCGGCCTGGACGAGCCCGGCGGCGTCGGTGATGCCGCTGTCGCGCTCGGCGAGCTGGTCGAGGACGGTGGTCATCGACCCGCCGGCGGATAGCAGCGACTGCAGGGCGGACTCGATCCGTGACAGGGCGGTGCGGTGCGCCGCGGCCGGCGTCTCGCCGGCGTCGACCACGGCGGCGGCGGAGGCCGCGACGGTGGCCAGGTGCACCAGGACGTGCAGGAGGTTGCGGCTCAGCAGGAGCGCCGGGTCCTCGGCGTGGTGCGGCAGGTCGAGGGTGCGCGCCAGGGCCTGCACCTGCTCGGACTCCTCCGCGAGGTCGGCGGTGAGCAGGGCGTGCGCCTCGCGCTGGTCGGCGGCGGTCAACGGCTTCTCCGTACGGTCTGCTGGGCGGTGGCGGGTGCGACGACGGGGGCGCAGGGGCTGGCGGCCCGGGCGGCAGGAGAGAGGCTGCGGGCGGCGCGGTCGGGGTCCGGGCCGATGTCGAGGTGGCGGCGCATCCCGGCGGACAGGTCGCCGATGTGCCGTCGGACGGGGGACTCGGAGGCGAGGAAGCCGACGACCGCCTCGACCAGGATGTCCGGGCAGTCGCCCGCCATCGCCGCTTCCCAGCCCTCGCCGTCCATGCCGACCGTGACCAGCCACGCGCCGGCGCGTGGCGTGCACAGGACCTCCGCGAGACGGTCGGGGGAGACCATCCGCACGATGTCGGTGCCGTGCCATGAATCGGTGCCGCTCCAGCGGGCTTCGGCGAGGTCGTCGATGGCACTGCTGATGTCGGCGCGGTCGGGTGCACCGTCCACCGCGACCTGGGCGGCCTCGACTAGGGCCTCGGCGACGGCGGCGGTGATTTCGTCGGGTGCACCACCGCTCAGGACCGCTTTCCAGTTGGGCCCTTCGGCGTGGAGAACGTCGTGTTGCTGGAATGCCGCGGTGGTGGCGAGCACGATCCGGATGCCGCCCCGGGTGAAGCCCACGACCCCGTCCCCGGGCAGCGGGTCCCACTGCGCGTCGCGCAGGACACGGCGGGCAGAAGCGGTGGGAGTGGAGGTGGCGAGCGCCAGGTAGGCAGGCCGTACGCCGACGAGCGGTCCGCGCTGCCAGTCCGGCCGGAAGAGGTGGCCGTTATGGTCGAGGACTCCCTTGGCGGTTGCGGCGCGGCGCTTGCGGGATGCGTTGTCCGTGGGAACGGGGTGAGAGAGGGGTTCCATACGAGTCCTCAGCGCCGCTGGACGGCAGCGGAATTGGGGGTGGGGGCGGGGGGTGCAGGCTGCGGGGCCGGCTCGTGGCTGAAGACCAACGCCGGGGCGACCGAGCGCAGGGTGGCGGCCTGGGCGCGGACCGATGCCCGCTCGGCCGGGGACGGCGACACCGCCGCCGCGTGGGACGGCGCGGGCGTGCCCGCCGCCGACCGGGCGGGCACGGCCTTCGGGGCCGGCTCGGCGGGCGCGTGGACGCGGGTGCTGGTGCTGTGCGCCGGCCAGGAGCTGCGGTCCGCGGGCGGCAGGTGGCGCTGCGCCCACTTGGTCAGGGCCTTCAGGGGTTCGGACAGCGCCTGTCCGGCGGGGGTGAGCCCGTAGAGGTAGTTGCGCGCGGTACCGGTGCGTTCGACGATCCCGGCCTCCTGCAGCTGCGCGAGGCGCTGGTAGAGGTTGCCGGGGTGCATGCCCGCGGGCAGCGTGGTGTCGAGGATCTCGGAGGGGTACACCGGTTCGCCCTCCGCCGCCAGCGCCATGATCGTGGCCACGCTGTGGGTGCGGTTGAGCGTGGCCAGCGCCTGCTCGGTGTACGCGCCCAGGCCCGTGCCGGTCTGAGGGGCCTGCTGGTGGGCGGAGGCCCACTGGGTGAACGGAATCTGGACGAACAGGGCCTCGCGGCCGGCGCGGGTGAGTGTGACGGCGGCGCCCGCCGCCTCGTTGCTGCGGGTGAGCAGCCCGTCCTCCTCCATTGCCGACAGCCGGGAGGCGAGCTGGCCTTCGCTCATCCACGGCGTCTGCTCGGCGAGTTCGGCGACCGGGAGGGTGTCGCCGCTGCGCTTGAGGCGGCGCAGCACGGAGATCGTGTTCTGCGGGCCGAGGATCGACAGGGCGTTCTGCAGCCGCTGGGCCTGGGGGCGGGAGAGTACGACGGAGGTGGAGGCGGGCATGCGTGGTCCTTCGCGGTGATGGGTCGTGCGTCGGGCAGGCTCGGGGGTGTCAGGCCGCAGGGCGTGCGGCACTGAGGAGTTGCAGGCGGCGGGCCGCCGTGTTGTAGACCTGGTGACCGCTGCGGGGGCCGGCGGCGACGAGGTAGATGCCGCCAGAGCGGGAGGCCGGGGCGGGCGGGCGCTCCTGGTAGACCAGGCGCCAGCACCGGTCGGCGTCGAGGTAGACCTTCCGGCACCCCGTCAGGTCCCACGGGCCGCGCCGCCCCAGGGCCGGTCCGCGCTGCTGGCAGGTCACCAGGCGGCGCAGGTGGTGGACGGCGGCGTCCTGGAGAGCGACGGGGAGGCTGCCGAGGTCGGTGAGCGCCGCCGGGTGGGCGTCGAATTCGAGGATCGCGGCGGCGGTCACGGGCGTTGGTCCTTGGTCTAGGCGGGCGGGCGGATCGGTCCCGGCTGCGGCAGGGAGTCTGGGTCGGTGAACACGGGTGCGGGCAGCAGGCGGTGGCTTAGGTGGTCGGGGTTGGTGGTGCACGCCGCGAACGGCCCGTCGGGGCTGCGGAGTTTGAGCAGCAGCGGCTCCAGGTGGTCGCGCTGCCACACGCTGGGGCCCGTGGCGCCGGAGCGGGCGTCGGTCAGCTCCTGCCAGGCCAGCCAGCAGTGGTGGATGCGGGCGAGGGCCTCGTCGTGCTCGGGCCAGCGGGTGCACCACGGCCGGCCGGAGGTGATCTCCTGTCCGTACACGGCGAGGAGGATGTGGTCGACCCAGGGCACCATCGTGGCGACTTCGGCGGCGAGCGCGTCGTCGTCGAAGGCCAGGATCGTCAGAGGGCCGGTGTCCGGGTCGTCGTCGGGAGCCTCGTCGGCGGGCACCTCGTCGGCCTCCTGCGGCTCGTACTCCTCGGAGAGCCGGTCGGCGACCACGGCGAGCGAGTCCCGTTCGGCCTGGAGCCGGGTCAGGGTGGCCCGCCACTCGGCGAGGGTCTCCGGAGTGACGGCGGGGCGTCCGGGCAGGTCGGCGGGGTCGGGGGGCGTCAAGGGCGGCTCCGGGAAGGTCGGGGGGTTCGTCGATGGGCAAGACTCTGCCCGCCGGCCAACTCCTTGTGCGGGAGATATCGGGTGGTGTATGGGCGTCGTGAATTCAGGCGGAATGGAATTGATGGTTCCCGCACAGTGGAATTCCGCGAGTCAGCAACTCCACTGCAAGAGCAGCTTGTTGGGGGACAACGCCATTTCCGAGGGCGGTGAGCTGGGCCGAGCGGGAAAGGCCTGTGATCTGTGTCACCCAGCCTTTTTCGAGGCCCATGACCCATTCCACGAATTCGGGTGAGAGGCGCCCTCTGGTATCGACCGGATCGGGTGCCGGGCGTGTGGCGGCCTCCCACCGGGCGATGGCCGGGGCGTAGTCGCCCCAGCGGCTCAGCTGCGCGGATCCGCGTCGTCCATCGGCAGCGGTGTCTGCCCCGACAGCGGGATCGGGGTGCCGGCGCTGCGGCGCCCCGGCGCTGGCCGGTCCCGAGCCGGGGATGCCGGATCCATCCTCGCTGCGGCACTCGGCAGCGTCAGGTCGCCCCTGGAACCGCGTTGGTTCGGGCCGCCCTTCGTGCCGTCGGTCGCCCGGGGTGTCGGCAGCAGGTGCTCGACCAGGTCGCTCAGGTTCGGGCCGTGGCCGCCTGCCTTGCGCCGGTCCGGGTGCTGGGAGCCGCCGATGCTGCCGAGGTTCGAGGTCGGGGTGAGCAGCAGCGTGACCACATGTCCGAGGTCCTCCCGTCCGGGGTCCGGGCCCTTGAAGTCCCTCGCCCGGGGGGTCGGCAGGCCAGGCGGCGATGAAGACGCGCTCCCTGCGGTGGGGGGCTCCGACGTCGGAGGCTCGTAGAACCTGCCACCGTGCATCGAGCCCCGCGTCGGCCAGGTCTGCGAGTACGGCACCGAGTGCCCGCAGAGAATGCTCATCGCCGGTGTCTCCCAGACACCACGGGCACGGTTCCACGTCGCCGTCGGAGGGCGCGTTGGCGGGGGTGGACAGCAGGCCGCGGACGTTTTCAAGAACCACCAGACATGGTTGAAGAGTTGAGATGGCGCGGGCGATGGTGTGCCACAGGCCCGAGCGGGTGCCCTCCGCGAGCCCGGCCCGGCCGCCGGCCACACTCACGTCGGTGCACGGGAACCCGGCGACCAGCACGCACACCGGCTCGACCCGGCTGAAGTCGACCTGCGTGATGTCGCCCAGGTTGGGGACCTCGGGCCAGTGGTGGTCGAGGATGGCGGCGGCGGCCGGGGCGGGGTCGGCGTGCCAGGCGATCGTGCCGCCGAGGATGGACTGGACGCCGAGGTCCAGGCCGCCGTAGCCCGAGCACAGGGAGCCGATCCGTATGCCGCCCGGCCCCGTCATCGGGGCTTCCGGGCGGTCGTGGCTGCGGCGGCGAGCGGGTCGCGGTGGGCAGTGCTCGTCGCGAGGCACTGCGCGGTGTCGGCGAGAGCGGTGGCGATGGTGTGGAGCAGGGCGGACTGCTCCTCGGCGGAGAGGGAGGAGGTGGGCAGGGGAGGGCTCCGGTAGGAGGTGTGTGGGGGGAGGTCAGTGCCGCCGCGGTGCCGGGGGCACGGCGTGCGGGGCGGGAGGCGCCGGATTCGGGGCACGGTCCTTGCGGAACGGAAGGCGCAAGGAGGTCCGAAGCCGGGCCGCGGCGCCGCGTTTGTCCGGTGCCGAGGCTGCGGCCGGTGCCGGGCGGGTGCGGGCGGCGCGCGGTGGCTGGATGTGCTGGCGCAGGTGGATGGAGGCCGAGGAGAGGGCCTTCGCGGCATCCCGGTACAGCCACTTGGCGTGGTCGACGGCGATCTCCGTCGCTGGCTGCCCCTGCGCGGCGAGGACCAGTTCCATCACCTCGCAGAGGCGGTGGTCGGCGAGGGCGGACGCCGAGGAGGCGCGGGCGGTCGCCAGCGTGCCGCGTCGGGAGGCGGCGGCATCGTCCGGGGCGGCGTACGGGGCGGGTTGTTCGGCGGCGGCCTGCAGGAGCGCGGTGCGGATCGTGCGCAGCGTGATCAGTTGCAGGACCACGAGCCCTACAGGGGGGAGGTGGCCGGCCTCCTGGGGCTGGGACCAGGAGGCCGCGGCGTCGTCCATGGAGTCGGCCAGGATGATCAGGTCGGGGCGGTCGGCGAGGGTGGGCAGGAAGCGCTCCAGGTTCAGCGGTTGCGGCGCAGCGGGATGACGGGCGCTGTGGGGGCGGCGTCGCCGCGGGAGTCCGGGCCCGCGGGTCGGACGCTGACGACGCGGGAGCGGGCCAGCGCCGCGCCTGCCTGCGCGCCGCGGTGGCTCGACAGGTCGGTGACGGCGGCCACCGGTCCGGTGGACACGCGGTCGGCGGCCGAGCTGAGCTCCCGCGCGGTGGTCGTGACAAGTGCGCGCGCGACGGAGTGGGCGTGGCTGGCCTCGGCCGGGGATGCGGCGGCGGGCGGTGCGGTCAACAGCCGGTGCGCGGAGTCGGCGACGACGGCCAGGGCCTGGGCGGCGCCGGCCACGGCGGCGGCGAACGCGGCGAGCGCGGCCCGGTCGGCGCCGGGGTCGGCGGTGCGGAACAGGACCTCGTCACTGGCGTCGGCGGCGATGGCCACCAGGTGGGTCATGGGCCACGCCGTCTCGGAGGGGTGGCCGGCCGCCGAGGGCAGCAGCGTGCGGTTCACGGCCTCCAGCCGGTCGGCCAGGGAGCGCATCACCGCCGACGGGTCGGTGTCGGTCAGGGCACTCCGATCATCGGGGGTGGACGGGGGTCAGCGCCGGGCGGAGGGAGCCGTCGCGGTGGCCGGGGACTGCGAGACGATCCGGGTGGCACCGGTACGGCGGGACGCCGCTTCGGCGGTGGCGGCGGCTTCCTCGGCGAACCCGGACGGCACGATGACCAGGGGCTGCTTGCGGTACTCGGCACGCGCGGCGAGGAAGCGTGCGGCCTTGCCGTCCGGGTCCGCCAGCGCCTCCTGCTCGCGGGCGAGTTCGCGCTTGCGGACCTGGGCCAGGCCCGTGCGGAAGCGGCGGATCGTGCTGATGGTGTGCGAGAGCATGCCGTCGACCTCGGCGAACTGCTGGGCCACGCGGGCGTCCAGGCCCGGGGAGTAGAAGTGCGAGCGGGTCTCGCCGCGGGGACGGACCTGGTTCGCGAGGTCGCAGGCCTGGTTGAGGAGTTCGGTGAGCCTGTGCAGAACCGGGCTTGCCCGGGTGGCGGCGAAGGTGGGCCCCCAGTCCTCGCCGACGTTTGCCACGGCGGGCCCAGTGCGGTGCGACAACTGGGCGCGCAGCAGGCAGGCCACGGCTACGTAGTCGGCGAGCGCGCCGATGTCGCGGGCCAGCAGGTCTGGAACCTTGGCGGGCGGGGCCTTGGCGGTGTGCCGCAGGTCGCGGCGGATCTGAGCGAGGTTTGTGGCGAGATCCGCGAGGCGTTGGACGTCGTCGGCGCTGATGTCGCTCATCGCCGGCGCCCGCCTGTCTGCGCGACAACGCCCGCTGCGGCGGCTGGCGCCGCGGAGACCGGGCGCCTCGGGTCGGCGGCGGTGGAGGCCTGCCGCGGTGCCGGGGAGGGGAGTTCGGCGCGGATCTCGGTGATCTGGCGCCAGCCGGCGACCAGGGCGTTGTGGGCCAGGGCCGCCGAGTTCAGCACCTGGTAGCCGAGCGCGTCCTCGCGTACGTCGGGCGTGCGGCCGGTGCCGTTGTCCTCGGGGCCGCATTCGAGGGCGACGGCGGCGTCGAGCGCGTGGGCGAGGTGGCGGTGGGTCCGGGCGGCATGTGCCCGGGCGACCTGGAAGCCGCGGGCGGCCGTGGCCCGGGCCGGGTCGGTGGGCCCGGCCTGGAGGGCCTGGGTCCGGGTGGAGCAGTGCCGCAGCACGGTGAGCATGTGCTCGGCCCCGTCGGCCAGGGCCGCAGGGGTGGGCACGCCGGGGTGGCCGGGCATCGTGTCGGCGCGGTTGAGGGCCTCGGCGACATGGGCCATGACGTTCGCGAGCATGACCAGCTCGGTGTCGAACCCGGGGGTCGTGGGTGGGGCGATGGAAGGCTCCGGAGATGAGAGCGGCGTCAACGGCGGGGTCCGGCGGCGGAGGGCAGGACGGCGGGCGTCGCAGCCGGGTGCGGGGCGGTGATGAACGCGGCTGCCGGGTGGGCCGCGGTGCTGCGGGCGACGGCGGCTCGCAGGCGGCCGGGAGGCAGCGCGGCACCGTCGCGTCCCGAGCGTGCTTCGCGCCGCAGGCCATCGCCGGCGTCCTCCAGGGCGAGCCGGGTCCGTGACAGGGCGAGGTTCAGCTCGCGCCCGGCCCGCTCGCGCACGTCTTCGGCCCGTGGGCCGTCGAGGCCGTCCACCTCGTAGAGCCGGGCGGCCATCGCGCCGGCCCGCCCGACGGTGGCGAGGGCCTCGCCGACGCGGGCGGCGGCGTCGGCCAGGGCGCGGGCGAGGGCTCGCTGCGCGGTGTCGGCGTTCGGGGCGCCGGTCAGAGCGGCGGCGGTCCCCAGCAGCACCTGGTGCTGTTCGCCGATCCGCACTGCGTGCTCACGGAGTTCTGCCACCGAGGGCGGTCCCTGCTCGCGGTAGGCGCCGGGGAGGGCGGCGGTCAGCTCGTCGATGGCGGTGGCGGCGGCCCGCAGCCGGGTGGAAGCGGGACTGGGCGGCCGGACGGGGGTGGGCATCGGGGTCCTTCGGCTGGGAGAGGGGAGAGGTGGGCAGCGGTTCAGTGGCTGCTGCGGATGGGCGCGCGGGCGCAGGCCGCCTGCTGCGCGGGCGACGCAGGCCCGTTCGTCCCGGTGTTGGGGACGGGGGCGAGTGAGCGGGCGCGGGCCGCGTCGCGGCGGTGCTCCGGCTCGCCGGGTTCGCCGACGGGGTTCCCGTCTGTGGTGCCGGTGACGGCACGCCAGCGCTTCTGCACCGCCTCCGTGCCGCGCAGGGTGCGCAGGGCCGATCCGAGGAGGCGGGCGGCGGGCAGCGAGGCGTCGAGGGACAGCATGCGCACCGTGCCCGCCGCGGTGAGGGCAGAACGCAGGACGGAGGCCTGGAGGACCTGTTCGGCCCAGTAGCCCGGATCGCCGCTGAAGCCGGCCCGGGTGACGGCGCGCACGGCGTCGGCGGTGGTCGCGCCCGAGGCCAGGTCTCCGTGGTGCTGGACCTCCCACAGGACGGTCAGCGGGTCGACCGGCTCGCCGCGGTGGGCAAGGGCGGCGACGGCCCGGTAGACGGCGCGGTGCCCGCGGTCCAGGAAGTCCGCCGGGTGCAGCCAGCGGGAGATGTCCTGGACCTCGCGCGGGAGGGCGGTCAGGGACGCGAGCAGGGACGCTTCCTGCCGCAGCGTTTCCTCGACGTCGGCTGGGGGGAGTTCGAGCGGCCACGGGCCGGGAAGGGGCCGCGGGCTCTCGTCCAGCGACCCCCAGGCGTCGGCGAGTTGACCGATGGCGGCCCGCAGGTCGCCGGTGAGGTGGAGCGTGCCGTCGACGGCCCCGGTGCGGGCGGCGGCCAGCAGCCGGTGGGCGTGCTCGTGGACCTGCCTGCGGACCCCGGTCTCCAGCACCATCCGGCCGTACGCGGCGGCGTGGCCGGTCACCGGGCACGCCGCGATCAGCGTGTGCCCGTACCCGGGCGTGAAGCCGGGGCTGGCCTCGGCCGCCGAGGCCATCGCCCGCGTCGCCCACGCGGAACTCGCCCCGTCGGTGTCCGGGGGAGGAGTGGGGTGCCCGGCGGCGTTCTGGGCGAGCAGCACCTCGAACAGGGCGGCGTGAGCGGGCCGGTAGAAGTGCTCCGGTCGCAGCCAGCCGGCCACGTCCCGCAGCCGCTCCGGCGCCAACAGGATCGCGCCGAGGACCGCCTGCTCGGCCTCCATCTGAGGGTTCACCGCGTCACCTCCGCCCGCTGCGGGGAGGACTTGTGGCGGACGGGGGCCGAAACGCCTGGCCCGCCGTCCTCGGCGGGAGTGGCTGCCGGACCGGTGCGAGGCCCGTGGCGGGGTCGGTGGCCGGCATCGGCGCGGGGGCGCGTGGGTCGATCCGGCGCAGGACGCCTTCCGCCTGCCGCTTCGTGGGAAAGCCGCCCTCGGTGATGCTGTAGGTCGCGCTGTGCAGGTGGATGGTCTCCAGCTGGAGCAGGAACCGGCGACCGCTCGCGCGGGGATGGCGGTCGAGCAGAAGCGCCCAGTTCGCCTCGCGCTCCCCGCCGCTGGAGCCGCACGGGTAGGCCATCTGACGGCCGAGCAGCATGTACCGCGAGCCGGAGCGGCGGATCCGGTCCTCGACGCGCAGGGTGGCGCCGTCGCCGGGGCGGGCGAACGCGTAGTCGCCGCCGTCCAGCAGCCCGCTGAACTCGTGCGGGGAGCCGAGTCCGTACGGGTGGGCCGGAACAGGGTGGTAGACGGTGAGGGCGTCGGGGCTCGCGCCGCGCCCCACGAGCCAGTGCCCGGCCCAGGCATAGGTGACCGCCGAGGACATGCGCAGGTGGAAGGTCCGAACGGACGGGTCGAGCCGCAGATGGATGCCGGCGGCCCTGTTGGTGCCGGTCATCAGCGAGGGCGCGCCGCGGTCGGCGGCCACCAGGAACTGCTCGGTGGCGCTCTGCTGGGAGGCGACGACCTCGTAGAGAGCGGGCTCGGTATCCAGCCGCTGAAGGGTTATGGCGCTGGCAGGATCACCGGGTGTCCAGTCACGCAGTGCGTGGACGGCGTCTTCCATGGACTTCCTGAAGGAGTAGGGATCGTGGGCCCCGGGCTCGGGCTGCCGAGGCGGTCAGCGAGAGCGCTGCGGACGACGGATGCCCGGGGCCGGAGGCGGGAGTTCGGCAGGAGGCCCCAGGGCGTCCAGGCCCGGCAGGACGGGCGCGGTGCTGGCGGCTGCGGCGCGGCGGGAGACAGGGCGCGGGTTGGCGGAGGCGGCGCGGGCCTGTGATCGCGGTCCGTACAGGTCCTCCAGGTAGCCGCGCACCGCCTCGCGCCAGGGCCGGCCGAGGAGCGGGCCGAGGACGCGTGCGGCCTCGGTGGGGGCCACGACATCCCCGATCTGTCGGAACCGGGCGGTGTCCGAGCCGTCCCAGGGGTGGCCGGCGGGCATACCGACGAGCAGGGAGGCCTCGCCGGTGGTGATCCGCCGCTGCGGGTCGCCGGCCCAGTACCAGCTGCGGCTGCGTCCGGTGATGGCGGTGGCGGTCTCGTCCGCACTCCATTCGTTGCCACCGGGCGTCGCGCGGTTCCCGCGGGTGTTCACCCGCACGCCCTTCTGCCAGCCGAGGGCCTGCGCGGCGGTGCGTGCCGGTGTCGGGTCGATGGGCTGGGCGGTGCGCAGACTCACCATCTGGTGGCGTCCGGCGACGAAGTAGGTGCGGCGCCGGTGGGAGGCGAGGCCGACATCGGCGGCGTCCAACGTCTCGTAGTCGCTGGTGTACCAGTCCGCGAGCTCCAGGGCATCGGCGAGGGCGTCGAGCACGTCGGTGGGCAGGGCGCTGGACTGCTCCATCGCCAGCCAGCGCAGCGCGTCGAACTTGGCGGTGAGCGTCAGCGACCAGATCAGGGTCTCGGCGATCAGTCCGATGTCCGGTCTGGTCATTTCGGCGATCGGTTCCCGCACGCCGGCCCTGGACAGGAGCGGGCCGGTCCAGCCGGCGTTGCCGTCCCAGTGGGGGTCGGTGCAGATCAGGCAGGTGTCGCCCTCGCCGCACTCGCCCTCGTCGTGCCAGTGGCCGAAGCTTCCCTCGACGGCTCGCGACATGATCTCGTTCAGGAGCCGGAGGTTGCGGCTCTCGTGGCCCTCACGGCTGCCGGCCGGAGTCCAGACCTGGCAGGGGGCGCTGACGATCAGCCCTTCGACGTGGCGCAGGGCCGGGTTCGTGGGGTCGAGGGAGCGGACATCGCAGACAATCCGGCGGTGACCGGCCGCCACCGCGGTCGCCGAGGCGTTCGCGGAAAGGTCGACGCCGATCACGTCGAACGCGCCGGGGCGGGGATCGAGGATCCGCAGGCCCTGCTCCCAGCCGGCCGGGCCGGCGAAGAGGTTGACGATCCTGGGCGGGTCGCCGCTGCGCGGAGGGTAGAGCCAGCGGACCGGCCAGGGATGGGCACGGGCGATCAGCTCGCCGTAGGACCACGGCCCCATCCGGTGGTCGGGACCGAACCACGCCGGTTCACCGGCCGTGGACAGCGGCCGGTAGCCGCCACGTGGGAAAGCACTGTCTGGGGTCAAGGGCGCTGCTCCGGCCGGGCGGCGGAACTGCGGGGCCGGGCGCCCCGTGGTGCGGGACGCGCACCGTCACGGGGCGGGTCGCCCGGGGCGGGCAGGTGACGGGCCGGGGCCCGCGCGACCGTGCCGACGGTGTTCATGCGACCGGACTGCCGGAGCGGCACGAGTAGGGCGAGCAGCCGTCGGTGGGGCCGAACTCGGCCTCGTCGGCAGCGAGCTGTTCCTCCAGGGCGAGCTGCTCGCGGCGGGTGAGACGGTCGATGGGCGCCTCGGACAGGGGGACACGGGAGCGGTGGAGGTAGGCCTGCCCGAGCAACGGCCGGCCGTCCGCGTTCGCGCGGGCGTTCCCGGCGCGGATCTGCGCGTCGAAGTCGACGACGTCCGCCCACTCGTCCGGGTCGCCGTCGCGGATCGACCTCCACTGGGCGTTGCCGTGGAACGGACACCCCAGGCAGCTGCTCTTCGGCGTGGACTCCAGGCCGTGTTCGGCGAGCAGACCCAGGCAGTCACCGCGCGACAGGCCCAGCTCGATCAGCGGAAATCTGTTGCGCGTGTACTTGACGTCGGCGTCCTTTGCCCGATGGAACTCGTCGGTGGAGATCCCGATCCACTGCTCGGCAAACACCTCGGCCGGTATTCGCGCCGGATACGGATATCCGAGGATTTCCCGGACCTGTCGCTTAATTGGTTTGATTTTGTATTCGCCAGTGCACTGGCGCCGCGTCATCCCAGGTGATCCGTCCTTGTTGAGGATGTAGAGCGGCATGCTGGCGAAGCGGTGGGCGGGGTCCAGGGCATCATTTCTGATATTGCCGGAGGACACTCGGAGAATAGGAATTCCGGCGGGCTGGGCTATCTCCCGCTCGACCCGGTCGAGATGGGAATAGACCGCCTTCGGCTCCCAGCCGGTGTCCGCGAAGACGGCGAAATCCAGCTTCGGCAGCTCGCCGAGCGCGGACAGGAGCAGCAGGGTGGTCGACTGCACTCCGGCCCCCAGGGACAGGGTGCGTACGGTGGGCGCGGTGCCGGTAGCGGTCACGGCGCCTGCCACAGCGAGACGACAACGGGCCCTTCGCCCGGCCGCGCTCTGCGGCGGGCGGCGGCTCGCCACCCCGCGCGTTGGGCGCGCGCGGCGCTCTCGTCGTCGCGGGCGTAGGTGACGAGTCGGGTGTAGCCGAGGGATTCGGCGGCACGGCGGCAGGCGGTGTACAGCATGGGGTCCTTGGCCGGGGCGCCGGTGCCGACATCGGCGAAGGTGACCTCCAGCGTGGTGCCGTCGTCGAGCAGACCGGCGGTCGGCCGGTGGGCGACGGCGACGGTGCGAACCCTCCCGTCGTCGTCGGCGCCGGCCACGGCGAACACCCGGCCTCGCGGTGTTCGGTGATGGCGCAGGCGGACGGAGCGGGCGGCCTCGCGGTCGCGGACGGGCACGAGGTGGAGGCTCATGCGGCCACCGCCTTGGCGCGGGCGCGCTCGGTGATCGCCGCGGTCTGCCGGGCGGAGGCCTTGCCGATCACGTCGGCGCCGCGCTCCTTGTACCAGGGGCGCAACCGGATCAGTGCCGGTTTGACCCCGGTGGCGAACAGGAGCGCGGAGCCCTTCGCGAGCGCTCTGATCTGGTCGGCGGGCAGGATCCGTTCCTGGCGCATCGACACGGAGGTGGAGCGCCCGGACTCGCTGGTGGAGTGGGAGACGGTCTCGACGTCGTGCTCGCCGACGAGCCTGGAGAGCTTGTCGGCGAAGTCCGCGTCGTCGATGCCGGAGCCGACGAGCTTGATCGTGGCGGCGGACCAGAGGGCGTCCATTCCGACCTCGCCCCACACGCGCTGGCCCTGCCGGTAGGACTGCAGGATCGTGATCGGGATGACCCCGCGGGAGCCCAGGTGCGAGTACAGGTCGGGCAGGTCGCCGATTTTGCACACGTTCGCGGCCTCGTCGAGGATGCACAGCAGCGGGGGGTCGAGGCGTCCGCCGTCGCGTTCGGCCTGGACGACGGCGGTGCGCATCACGCTGTCGGCCGCGGCGGCGATCAGTGCGGACGCGCTGCCGCCGCCGTCCTTGCTGAGCAGGTAGAGGGTGTCCGTGCGGGTGACGAAGTCGGCGGGCTTGAACTCCGGAAGCTCGCTGTTGGGGGTGACCCAGGCGGCGATCTTCGGGTCGAGCAGGCACGAGGCGTACTGGCGCGCGGTCTCGAAGATCCCGTCCCTGGTCTCGACCGCGCCGGACACCGTGCCCTGCAACTGGGCCGCAATGGCGGACAGTTGGTTCGACTTGAGGATGTCGATCGGGGTGCGGTCGGCGGGCTGGGCGAGCCAGGCCAGGACGTCGGTGATCGGGCGCCCGTCGGCGCCGGCCGCCAGGAACAATGCGGTGAGCGTGTTGGCGGCGGCGGTGCTCCAGAAGTCGCCCTGCTCGCCCTCGTCGACGGCGGCGGTCACGAAGTGCTGGGCCAGGCGCCGGGCACCGGGCAGGTCGCCGGCGTCGGCGAGCGGATCCCACCACATCGCCTGCTCGGTGTGGGCGATCTGCTGGGGGTCCATCACCCACACCCGGCCCGCCTCGGCCCGGGCGTCCAGGGTGACGGTGAAGGCGTCGCCCGCCGCCTTGTTACTGGTGAGCAGGACCGGGCCGGGGGCGTTGAGAATCGAGGGGACCGCGAGGCTGGTCGTCTTGCCGGAGCGCGGCGCCATGATGGCGACGGCGACGTCCTCCCACGAGGTGCGAACCTCGGGGCCCTTCTCGCCCAGGGTGCCGAGCAGGACGCCGGTGTCCTCGGGGCGGATCGCGCCGGGCTTGGCGGAGGCGAGGCTGGGGCGCAGGCTCCGCGCCTTGGTGGTGATCTCCTTGGGCAGGAGGACGGCGAGGTCGCGGCCGGTGGCCAGGCCGCTGCTCTTCCTGCGGACCTTGAGGTAGATCCGCAGGCCCACGGCGGCGAGGGCGAGGGTGACGGCGGCGGGCGTGACGCGGGCGCCGACGAGCAGGGCGACGGGCCCCAGTCCCGGCCACAGCCGCTGGGGATGGAGGGCGGCCGTGACCGGCTGGTAGACCGCCCACGGGCCCTGCCCGAAGAAGAGGTTGGTGGTGTTGCCGAGGGCCCAGGCGATCGAGCCGAAGGCGATGAGGAGGAGGCCGGCACCGATCAGGGCGTAGAGGAGGGCGTCGGTGCCGGGGGATGCGGAGGGTGACTTGGGGGAGGAAGCGGGGGGCAGGGTCGTCCTTACGGGGATGGCCCGGGCGCACGGGATCGCAGGCCCTCAGGGGCTGCGGGCGCGGGGCGGGAGACGCGGCCGGGCGCCGGGCGCGGTGTGCTCACGCGCCGGGGACCGGGGCCGGGGAAAGGGGGGGAGGACGCTCAGCGGTGCGGGGCCGCAGGGGCCGGTGTGCCGCCCCACGGCGCGGCGGTGCTGCGCAGGGCGGACGCCGGACGGGTCTGGGCGGGCGCGGTGCGGGCGGTGGAGGCGCGAAGGCGGCCGGCGCGGTCGAACGAGGCGAGCTGGCAGGCCGCGTGAGCGAGGGACAGGTCGCGCTCCAGGTACGGGGTCGAGCCGTCGGCGCGCATCAGCGGGGCCACGATGCGCGCCTCGTGGTTGCCGATCCGCAGGGCGATCCACCGGCAGGCCAAGGGATCGTCGACGGGCACGATGCCGGTGGCGGCCAGGATCCGGCGGACGGTCGAGGCCCACCGTTCGTCCGGGAGCGGGGCACTGTCGGGATGAGCGCGGACGGTGCAGTGCCACACGTCCCGGCTGCGGCCCGGCCGCAGGTCCCGCTCGGGCCGCCGGGCGCGCAGATAGGCGTCCAATTCGGCTGCGAGGGAGTCCAGTTCCGAGCTGCCGGGAGCAGGCAGTCCGGCGATCGGCTGCCAGGCGTCGAGGACGGTGACCCGGGGGGTGCCCGGCAGGCGCACGGCGTGGTGCTGGGCGGCGACGAGCAGGTCGCGGGTGCTGGCATAGCGGGTGATGGACGGGATCAGGGGAAACGTTTCTCCAGGGGCGGGTGGTTCAGCGCCTGCGTGGGGCGGGCCCTGGGCCGGGTGGCTGGGGCGGGGCCGGTGCCGGCGGGGCCACGGGCCGCGCGGCGCTCGATCGGATCCGGGCGGGGCGGGCGGCCACGGAGCGCAGGCGCTCGTGTGTGCCGGTGATGTCGCTGCCGGCCTGCCAGATCTCGTCGGCGGCGAGGGCGAGCGGCTGCCACAGGTAGCTGCCGCCGGGCGCGTCCTTGACCCACCGACTGGCGGTCGCGAGGGCGTCGGAGAGCGCTTCGAGAGTGCCGCCGTCACGGGTGATCGCCTCGACCAGGTCGGCCACCTCGGCGGGACCGGAGGCGTCGCGCAGCTGCTCGCAGACGAGCCGCAGCGCCTCGGTGGCCCGGACCGCCGGGGACGGCTGGGGCATGGGGGGCAGGGTCTCCTGCGGGCCGGTCACCGGGCCTTGCCCGCGGCGGCCTGCGGAACAGCAGTGTGGGTGGGTTCGGCTGAGGTCGTGGACGGCGCCGCGGACGGGCGGGTGGCCACCCGAGCGGCCAGCGCGCGGGTACTCAGGTCGGAGGCGAGGGGCCTGCGGTAGTCCCAGGGCCAGTGGCCGCCGATGGCGTACAGGCCCCGCGCATCGGCGGCGACCTGCTCCTGTCCGCCCTCGCCGTCGTACTCCTTGGGCCAGGTGAACTGCAGGGTTCCGTCAGCCTTGAACTCGGCGGTCATCCCGCAGTCGTCCTTGCGCAGGTCGGCGACGATCTGCTCGGCGCCGCTGCGGGTGAACAGCGGGTTGCCGTACGGGTCGACGTAGCCGGCGCTGGGGGTGGCGAGGGCCGGGACCGGGACGTGGGTGGAGCCCTCCGGCCAGAACAGGTAGACCCGTTCGCCGTCGGCCGGTGCGGGTCCGGTCCACAGGGCCTGCTCGACGGCGTGGCGGTTGGCCGCGGCTTCGGCCGGGCTGAGGTCCTGGGCGAGAAGCGTCAGCGCGGCCGAGAGGTGGGGGCCGGACTTCCCCAGCGCTTCGTCGATGGCCTCCAGGGCATCGGCGGCGAGGTGGCCGAGTTCGTACAGGTCCTCGGACGCAGGGTCGGAGCGGTGGGTGCGCTCCAGGCTGTCGAGATCGGCACGGACGGTGACGGCCATGGAGGAGGCGAGTGCCAGTAGGCCCTTGTCGGCGAGGAGGGTCTGGAGCAGGGCCTGGCTGGGGGTGCGCTGCTGGGAGTCCAGTTGGTCGGCCAGCGCCCGCAGCCGCTGGGCGTAGGAGGTGACGGTGGTGGGCTTGCTCATGCGTGGGTCCTTCGTGGGCCGGGGCGGGTTCGGAGGGTGCGGCCGGGGTGACGGGCCGGGCGGTGGAGGCGCGGGCGGCGGGCGAGCGGGTCCGGGCGGCGTGCACGCGCGGACCCGTCACTGCGGGCGCGGGATATCCGGTGGCAGTTGCCGCCGTCGCGATGGCGCGGGCGGCGGCGGCGCCGTCCATATGCCAGGCCTGAAGGTCGGCCCGCTCATGCAGGGAGCCGTCGGCGCGCAGGGAAGCCCGGGCCCCGGCGGTGAACAGGGCGTGCAGCGCGTCCGTCGTGCTGTACGGGCCGGTGACCATCTGCGCGCCGACATCGGCGAGGTCGCGCACGTCGTCCATGGAATCGACGAGGGCGGTCAGCTCCCCGAGGCGGGCGGCGATCTCGGCCAGGACCTCCAGGGCCTGCTCGCCTGCGGGGGACAGCCGAAGCTCGGGGTCGACCTCGACCCGGTAGCCGGCGCGCTCCAGCAGCCGCGCGGCCTCGCCCACCAACGCCCGCAGCACGATCGGGCCGTCCGTGCTCTGCAGGGCGAGAGGGTGTTCGGCGTTGCGTGGCGGGGCGAAGCCGAGCCTGGCGAGTACGGCACGGGCCCGCTGGTCGGCTCCGGTCGCCTCGGCGGCGCCGAAGGAACCCGGTGCGATGCGGACCGGCTCGCTCAACGGGCAGTCGCCCGGGCGGCGGGTGCTGCGGTGTTGGCGGGCGCCGGCGTCGGCGCGCCCGGGTGGACGGGCCTGGCGGCGGACTGCGCGAGGCGGCCGTGTGCGGCTGCCGCCCGGGGCGAGAGCGTGGCGGGCTCCGCCGGGAAGGCGAGGCCGTAGCCGGCCAGGCGGGTGCTGATCTGCTCCAGGTGCAGGCGAAGCAGGACCGCGGTGGCGCCGGCCTGTCCTAGCTGCTCGGCTGTCTGCCGGGCGGCGCGGGTGCCGCCGTCGGCGGTGCTCTCGGCGGCGAGTCGCAGGGTCTCCTCGACCTCGGCGAGCAGGGGTTCCAGCAGCGCGAGGGGCCTGGCGATGTCGGCGGGCATGCTGCTGTCGGCGAGGGAGTCGCCCAGGCGCCGCACGGCCTGCGCGGCGGTGCGGGCGCTCTCGGCGTCGTCCGGCGGGCAGGGGCGGGCGGTGGCGGGGGTGGGGGACACGGTCGGGGCCTCGCCTAGAACGGGTTCTCGGTGCTGCGGTCCGCGTCGGTGGCGGCCGCCAGCAGCTCGGGCAGGTCACCGGGCGCAGCATCGCGCTGGTCGATCCACCAGCCGGCGCGGTCCACGGTGCGGGCACGGTTCTCGACCTCCTCCCAACCGCCTTCCGCGAGCGTTCCCTCGACGACGAGCGCCTGGTAGGCGGTGGTGACGAGCTGGTGGCGCGAGCGCTCGCCCCAGGCGAGGATCGTCTGCGGCCCGGTCAGCGGCGGCATGCGGTACTGCTCGGCCCACGCGGCGGCGGCCTGCTGCTCCTCGGCGCGGCGGGCGGCGATCCACGCGGCCCGTTCCGCGCCGTCGCTCTCGCGTTCGGCGCGCCAGCAGTCCGTGCAGTCGCGGCCGGCGAGCCAGCGGGCGTAGCCGGCACGCCGGTCGGCCGGGCGGGCGGACAGGTCGTGCTCGACCTCGTGTCCGCAGGAGTGGGTGACGGGCCATCGGGTCTTCACTGCCAAGTGGGAGGGCTCCTTCGCGGGGTTCAGCGGGCGTGGATGCTGTAGGCGTGGCGCGGGTCGACCGGCTGCGCGGCGGCCTCGACGGGCTGGGCCGCGCCGACGCGGCCGAGCTGGAGGCTGGTGGCGCGGGCGGCCTTGGCCCGGGCGCCGAGGTTGGCCTCGACGGGCGGCCGGGAGGCGGGGGCGGCGGTGCGGGTGCGTGCCGGGGAGGCGGCGGAGATGGTCTCCAGGTCCTTGCGGACGCCGCCGAGGGTGGTCTGGGCGCTCTCCAGCACATCGGAGACCTGCTCGGGGTCCAGGGCCTGCGGGCCGTCGCGCAGCTGCTGGGCGAGGCCCGTGAGGATCTCCTCGATCGCGGCCAGGGTGTTCTGCCGGTTGGTCAGCAGGGCGCCCATCCGGCTGCCGGGTTCCGCGGGGGCCGGGTGCAGGCGGGTGGCGAACGGGTCCTGTCCGCCCTCCGGTTCGGTCCGCTTGCCGGGACCGGGACCGGGGCTGAGGTGGGGCGCGGGGATGATCCGGGTGGCGAACGGGTCGTCCTCGGACGGGTGCTGCCGGGAGGAGGACTCGGCGACCTTGATCAGGTGGGTGCGGAACTGGTCCGCAGCGTTGTCCGGTGAGCGGTCCGGGTCGTACGGCAGGTCGGCCGCGACGCTCAGGCCGGCCGCGCGCAGCCGGGCCACGGTGTCCATGGCCCGCTCGGGGCCGTTGGCCTGCTGCTCGGTGAGGGAGAACAGTGTCGGGTGGCCGGGGACCCGGTAGAAGCCGGCAGCCGCGAGGTACTTGGCGGCGGCGGGGTCGACGGTGTTGTTGGTGGCGGTGATGCCGTGCTCGTGGTGGGTGCCCACCGTGACGTCGGCCCGGGCCGCCGCGGCGGGACCGGTGAGGAGCGGGGCGTCGTGCGAGGGGGAGACGCGGCCGGTGACGATCTTCGTGCCGGGCGCTGCGGCGGCCGAGGAGGGGGACGGGTAGCCGGGGTGGGCGTCGTACTCGAACGCCGGGTCCGGGCGGACGTCCGCGCCGGTGGAGCGCAGGGCCGCTACGGTCTGGCGGGCGTGGAGCAGCAGGTTGTCGGTCCGGCCGGTGAACGCGAGGTCGCCGCTGGTGCCCGCGAGCGGGGTGAAGCCGTAGTCGGCCAGCAGGCGCCGCTGGCGGTAGGTGGCGTGTTCGAGACCGGTGACGGCGACGCCGTGCTCGGGGTGGCGGGTGATCTGGACGACGGGGCGGTCGGTGATGCGGGGCTCCTAGAGGCTGGCGGCGTGCGTGGGGGCGGTGGAGATCACCTGCGCGGACGGGGCCGCCTGGATGATGGGGCCGGCGCCGAGCCCGCGGGCGGTGACGGCGCTCGCGGCGGTCGCCCGCACGCTGCGCGCGGTCGCGATCGGCGCTTCGACGACGGAGCCCAGGTCGGTGAGGCCGGCCTGCAGGTCGCGCAGGGTGTCGGACAGGCCTGTCACCTGGCTGAGTGCGATGTCGGCGCGGGCGGCGAGCAGTTCGCCCTGGTCGGCGGCGACCTGGTCGATGAACGTGCTCATGTCGGCGAGCAGCTGGGAGAGGTTCGGCAGCGCCCCGGACTTCGGGTCGAGCGCGGTGTCCAGCAGGTCGGCGACGTCCCGGCTGTCGGTGAGCGTGCGCAGGTTGACCTGTTCGAGGACCAGGTCCTCGGCGGCCTCGGCCAGGCGGTCGGCGGAGGCAGGGGGCGTGGCGAGGCCGACGGTGGCGACCTGCAGACCCAGGCCCTGCAGGACCAGGCTCGCCCGGGCCGCGGCGATCAGCGACTGGCGGTCTCCGGCTCCGGCCGGCGGCAGGTAGATGTCGCGGTCCGGGGCGGACCCGTCGTAGCGCCACCCGACCTGCCGAAGGACGTCGGGCACCAGGCCCTCGGTGGCGTCGGTGGCGGTGGCGGCGACGATCCCTTCGGTCTGGTGGCGTGCGAAGACCACGTCGGCGCCGAACGTTGCCGCGCGGACGGGGTCCTCCCGGGCGCCCGTTTCGACGGTCAGCTCGCCGGCGTCCAGCAGGTACGCGGACTGGGCGGCGCGGGAGACTGCGTCGTCGCCGCGGAACTCGTACGCCCCGCGGTCGTCCTGGAGCGCGAGCGCGCCGTTCTGCTCCAGGATCCGGTGTGCCGCGTCGGGCGCGCGGGGGCCGAGTCGGACGGTGATGGCGCCGTCGGCGCCGGTGCCGAAGGTGATGTCGGCCATGGATTCCTCGCTTGTGGGTTGGGGGTGGGGGATCACCGTCGGCGGGCAGGGGCCGCGGCGGCGGGTGCAGGGGCCGGCGCCACCGGTGCCTGCCGGCTCCCGGACACGCGGCTGGCGGCGCGTGCGGCGCGCATGCGGGCTGCCGTCGGCGGACGGGTCTCGCGCAGGACCAGCAGCCGGAACTCCCGGCGGAGATGGCCGGCGAACGTCTCCGGAGCGTCCCCGGTGACGGACAGTGCCCCGGTGGGCCGGTGATGGCGCAGTTCGAGGTAGCGCCCGGTGACGCGGTCGGCGGCGATCATCCATTCGTCGTCGTCGAACGTGCGCCGGGCCTCCACCTCGACCTCGCCCCGGGCGATCTGCTCGGTGACGGCCCGCGTGTCGGAGCTCAGGCGGACGCGGCCCAGCCGGGTGGCGGCCTCGCTCCGGGCCCGGCGGGCGGTTTCCGCGGCGTCGGGGAACGGGGCCGCGGAGTTCAGCCACCCGTAGTGCCGCAGTACGTCGGTCGAACCCTGCTGCGGCTCGTGCCAGTTGCGCACCTCGACGCCCTCGGCGATCAGGCGACCGATCGCGGCTTCCGCTGCGGCGCTCTGCTCGAACATGGGCAGCCAGGTGCCCATGTGCCACGCGCCGAACGGCTCGGACCGCAGGTGGAAGCCGGTGTCCGCCAGGACCCGCGTGACGGCCGGCCGGGGGTAGCGCGGAGCCAGGACGAACTCGCCCAGGTCGTAGTTCCAACCGAAGCGAAGTGGCTGAAGCCCCTCGCGGCCGGTCACCGGCTGCGCCGCGGTCCGACCGGCTCGGCCGGGGCGGTGACGGCTTCGGCGCCGTCGCGGTGCTGCAGGTGCTCCAGCAGGTCGGCCTCCGCCCGGTCGCGGGCGGCAGTGGCGTTCTTCAGGACCTCCAGCTGGGTGCTCAGGTCCGCGAGCAGTTGTGCGTCGACCCGACGCTGCCGGTCCGCGCAGATCGTCAGCCGCATACGCTCGAAGGCGACCGTGGTCTCCGCCCGTGTCAGCGTGCGGTGAGCATTCAGCACGCGCGCGGCGGCGTCGGTGCGTGCCTGCTCGGCGTGCAGCATCGCGATGCCGGCGCCGAGGGAGGCCTCCACCCGGGAGTCGAGGCGGGTCAGGGGTGGTGGGACGGGCAAGAGGTGTTCCTTCCGGACGGCGGCAGGGGCGATCGGGTGTGGCCGGTCGGGGTCACAGCGCGCGGCTCGGCATGGCCTGGTGGGGCGCGGGCGGTGCGGCAGGGACGCCCCCGGCCGGGGCGTGCGGCACGACGGAGCGGACACGGGCAGAGGTCGAGCGGGCGGAGGCGGCAGCGGCCGGACCAGGGCGGGAGAGGATCGGCAGCGGCGCGTCCGGGCGCCAGGCGCCGGGGGTGTCGGTGAACCGGCCGAGCGGGTCCGTGGACCACGGCACGACGGGGCCTCGCCGGTGCTCGCCGAGCCCGATCACCTCGACACCGTGGGCATGGAGCACATACGCCCAGGTGAGCCTTTCGCTGGTGCGCTCAGTGATGACCGCCCGGGGCTCCACCCGGCCGCCTGCCGACGGCTCGGAGCTGTACTGGCGGCCGGGCCACCGGCCGATGCCGGGGGCGGTGCGCAGCTCGTCCGGTGCGCCGTCCAGCAGGTCCGTTCCGAGTGCGGACCATCCGACCGGGACGTCGTCGACGAGGTGGCGGGCCAGGGCGTCGGCGTCCTGGCCGAAGCGGTACTGGAACGCGCCCAGGATCAGGGGGAGTTGGTGGCTGGGCTGGCCGTCCTTGTGGCAGTAGATCCCGCGGAAGCCGCTGGGTGTGGGGCGGGCGATGACGGAACGCGTGGACAACTGTGTCTCCGAGGGTCGGAACGAGGCCGCAGGGGCTACCGGCCGCGACGATGCCGCCTTGGCCTCTGCGGGCGGGGGTACGGGCCGGCCGCCACAGCGACATCTCCTGGCGGGGCAGGAACCTTTCTCGCTCAAGGACGCCGACGGCGAGCTCGGAGTCCATGGCCGCCATCGTGATCTGCGGCAGCACCGGGTGGCGTGCGATGGTCACCAGCGGCAGGTACGACGGCCCGCCGCTCACGGGCGCAACCTGGCAGCGCGGGGTGCCGGTCCGGGGGCCGGTGCCTCGGCGGGCAGGTCATCGCGCCGGGGCTGGAGCACTGCGGCGGACCGGGCTGTTGCGGCATCCGTCCGAGGGGCCTCCGGGGTGGGAGCCGGCAGGGTCGCCGGGTGCCCGAAGGCGAGCGCCGCCGCGTCCAGGTCGCCGAAGGTGGCGACGTCGTAGAAACGGCCCCCGTCGGTGGTGAGTACGGCTGCGGTGCCGTCGGCCGGGTAGCTCGCCAGCAGGCGGGTGGGACCGGCGGCCTCGGTGAGGCGCGCGTGAACCACCAGGCGCCCGGCCGCTACGTCGGCGGCAACCTGGTGTACCCAGATCGTGCCCGGGGCCCGGGTCAACGGCGCGACGTCGATGGCGGGCCCGGTGACGGCCTGCTGCTGTTCGTCTTCCCCGTAGAGGCGCAGGACGTCGTAGCCAGCAGCGGTGAGCAGCCGGGTGGCGTCGAGGACGAGCCGCGGTGCGACCGAGGACGAGGTGGCCCGCCGGGGCCGGTGGAGTCCTGTGGCGTCGTCGCGCACCAGACCTGCCTGCTCCAGCCACTGGCGGCTGGCACGGTCTGCGGCTTTGGCGGAGAGGAGGCTGCTGGACGGTTCAATGGCGAAGGTGATGGTGGGTGAGGGCACAGGATTCCGTTGCGGGTGGTCGGGGCCGCGGGGCTGCGGCCCGGATGGGGGCGGCGCGACGGCGGGGAGGACCTCGGCGCCGACAGGACGGCCCGCTCAGCGCGAACGGCCCTGCTGCGGGGTCGTGTCCGACGAAGTCGCGGGTGCCGCTGGTGCCGGGCGGGGGGAGGTGGCGGGCACACTGCGAAGACGTGCGGCATCGGACCGGCTGCGGCGGCCCGGGCCGGCGGCTTCGGCCAGGGACACCAGGTGGGCGGACAGCGCCGCGAGCGGGCCCTCGGCCACCACCGTGGCGAGTGGCCACGCCAGCTCGTTGCGCAGTTCCTCGGCGATGAACCGGTCCGCCACGGCGTTGCCGTCCGTCCCGACGATGCAGGCCGTGACCTGCTGCCAGCCGGCCCTGACCATCTCCAGCTGGGCGAGGGTGCCCCTGATCACGTCGAGGAGCTGCAGATCCATTCCGAGGGGATGCGGCAGGTCGGACTCGCTCAGCGGGGCGGCCTTGATCTCAGTGATGAGGGTCTGCCCGTGCAGGATCACCGCCTCGATGTGCGGCCACGCGACCCGGTTGCGGGCCGTGTCGGCCTCCTCGTAGTACGGACCACCGTCGTCTTCCCACGACTCCTCCTCCTCGTCGTCGAGGCTGTCCTGGGAGGGGCCCCAGTCGACGGCTGCCTGTCGGATCGCGGCGAGGGCGCCTGCTACGGCACGGGCGCGTGCCTCCAGGACCTCCTGCCGGACGAGCGGCAGAAGGATGTCCTTGACCTGCTCGGCCGCGGACGCCGGGGCGGTGTCGAGGGAGGTCGTCAGGCTGACCGGTGTGTCGAACGGGGCGCCCGCAAGCGCGCCGGTGGCATCGGGCCGTGCGGGGGCGATGAGGAGGTGCGGTTGCCCGGAGGGCTGTGCGACCACCAGGTGTTCGCCCGCGGGGCCGGTGAGCTCGAAGGCTTTGATCGGCGTCTGTGCCGGCGTGGAGCCGGTTTCCGCCGCAGACCACGGCCGTGGTCCGGGACCGGCGGCCACGTCCGTGGGGCGGGTGGACCATCCGGGCAGGTGCTCGGTCAGCGCGGCGACGAAGGTGGGAAAGGGCAGGCTGGCGGGCATGGGGTCCTCGGCGGCGGGAGGTTAGTCGATGTCGGGGTGGAGGTCCGGGTCGTGGACGTAGCCGAAGACGATCCGTTCCAGCTGGCCGAGGAGCAGGCCGCCGTGCTGGCGGAAGGCATCGAGGCGCTCGGCGACGTAGTCCTGCCGGTCGGCCTCGGCGCGCGCGACGCGCGCGAGGTTGCGGGTCGAGAGCCGGCCCCATTCCAGGAGGTCGGTCGGCGTGGCCAGGTCCATCCACACCCAGACCCCCGAGCCCAGCTTCAACACGCCCTCGGGGTGGAACATCCCGGACTTCCGCCGGGGGTTGGGGCTGCGGCGCTCGCCCCACCCGCGGACCAGCCCGTGCACGAGCTTGTCGAGGGCAGCGGCCTGGACGTGAGCTTCGAGATCGCTGGCGGACCGCGGCTTCGAGTTCGCCCTTGCGGAAGCGACCGCTCTCGTCGGTGACCGCGCGGGCGGCATCGTCAACGACCTCCCACAGCCGGAACTCGGCGTCGGTGCTCATGCGGCCTCACGCTCCCGCCACGCCTGGGCCATCTCGGAGAGCGCGGCCATCGCCTGCTCGATCACCTCGCCGGTGATCGCCCGGCCGGTCAGCATGAACTGCGGGTCGTACAGCGCCACGGTGTCGGTGCCACGGGCCTGGGCGAGCGGCGGAACCACCTCGCACAGGAACTGGGTGGCGACCTGACGTCGCCGAACCTCTTCGTCGGCCCGCTCCTTGCGCTCGACCCAGGCAGCCGCCAGGCCAATCTCGCCCTCGACGACCTTGTCCGCCAGCTCCGGGTCCTCCGCGCGAAGCCGAGCCAGCTGGTTCTCCGCGGAGTCCGCCTGAGCCTTGGCTTCCCGCGCGGTCTTGTAGGCCTCGTCCAGGCCGACGGCCCCGCTGATTACCTGGTCCATCAGGTCGGGGGCATGGCGCGCCACGGTCATGGCTTGGCCGATGCGTCCGAGGGAGACGCCGATCTGTTCAGCAATGGAACGAGCGGACAGTTCAAATTCGATACGGCCACTTGGTTCCGAAACGGAACAGGCCTTCGCCGCGACCATGGCGCTCTGCCCCTTGGTCAGGTTCCGTCGCCGAATGTTGATCCGGAGGGCGTAGGCGCCCGGGTTGGGACCGTTGTAGGTGGCGAACTCGGGCTCGACGCCAGCAACCTTGCACGCCGCGAGGCGGTTGCGGCCGTCCAGAAGCCTGCCGTTGGGGTCGAGCATGATCGGGATGTACTGGCCGTTCGCCTTGATGTCCTCAGCGAGGGCAAGCAGCTCCTCGTCGTCAAGCATCGGGAAGGCGCTGGCAGAGGGGTGGAACTCGATGATGGTGTCCTAGAGTTGATGGGTAATCCGGCTGCCGGCCTCTGCGTCGAAGCCACGCAGTCACGCACGGGTGTCGACCGGTTCGCGTGGGCCGGCCTGCATCCTGGCGTCGGTGTCGAACAGTTCACGCTCGGCCGGGTGCAACAGATGTTGAACCACGAAGGACCTGCCGGCGATCTTGTAGAGGCCTCGGCCGCGGGTGAGGGCGGCGATGGCCTGTGTCTCGACGCCGGTCAGGCCGAGCAGGCCGGCGGTGGACGCGAGCTGGTCGGGTTCCTGGCGGTAGATGATGCGGGTGGCGCAGTCGCTGAGGAGGCCCTCCGCGAGGGCGCGGCCCCGGGAACCGGCGTCGCCGGCGGACAGCAGGTCCGACAGGCGGTGGATGATCAGGAGGTTGGCGATGCCGAGGCCTCGGCTGAGCTTCCACTGCTGCTCCATGCGCTCCAGCAGCGGCAGGTGGCGCATCAGGCGCCACGCCTCGTCGTAGACGACCCAGCGGCGTCCACCTGCGGGGTCGGAGAGGGCGGCTTCCATCCACGCGGACGCGCAGGTCATGGCGAGGATCAGGCCGGTGTCGTCGCCGGCGGTGCCGAGGCTGGAGAGGTCGATGCTGAGCATCGGCGCCGTCGGATCGAACTCGACGGTCGACGGGGCGTCGAAGATCCCGGCCAAGTCCCCCTGGACGAGACGGCGCAGGGCGTGCGCGAGGTCTTCGGCAGCGGCGCCGAGGCGTCGGGCCGGGTCTCCTAGGGCGTCGTCGAGGCGTCGGGAGTTGCCGAGCATGGCGGCGACGTCGCCGAGAAGCGGCACCCGGTCGGTGCGTCGGGCCTCTGCGACGACCTCGTCCAGCGCGACGTCGAGAGCGGTGTGCTCCATCGGCACCAGGTCGCGGTGCAGTACGGTGCGGGCCAGCGAGGCGAGGAGTAGGAGGCGGCGCTTGCGGACCTCGGCCGCCCACTCGGCCGGGTCGGCACCACCTGGAGGCGCAGGGGCGTCGAGCGGGTTGAGCCGGCCGCTCATGCCCGGGCCGAGCGCGATGGTCCGCCCGCCGAGAGCCTCGGCCACCGGGCTCCACTCGCCCTTGGGATCACAGGGGATGTAGATCTTGTAACCATGGGCGATGCTGCGCAGCGCAAGGGACTTGGCGAGTGCGCTCTTGCCCATGCCGATGACGCCGGCCAACAGCAGGTTCGGATTCGTGAACCCTTCGATGCGGCCGTACAACTCGAAGGGGTCGAACGAGAAGCCCGCTTCGGCGTGGACGTCGCGGCCGATGTACATCCCGCCGGCGCCGAGACCGCCCTCGGCGAGGAAGGGGAACGCTCCGCTCGCGGTCGCGGTGGTCATGCGGTGGGCGGGGAGCTTGAGTTTGCCGCCGCGGGCGGAGGCGGGGCCGGGGCGGCCGGAGGCAGGGTAGACGGGGCGGGCGTCGAGCTCGTCGACCTGGGTCGCGGTGCGGCGGCGGGGCTGGTTGGCGAGGCGGGCCTCGCGGTGGGCGGCGGCGAGGTCGCGGCGGGCCTGGCGGCGGCGGGCCTGGTCGCTGCGGCTGGGCGTGAACAGGGCGCTGGCGCTGGTGCGTCTGGTCAAGTGCGGGAGGTCTCTCCGGGTTCAGCGGCGGATCAGGTCGGTGGGGGTGCTGATCTGCCGCACGCGGGCGGAGGCCTTGAGGTGGCGCTGGCAGATGGTGAGGTCGGGCGCGCCTTCGGGCAGGCGGAGCGCGCAGGCCTCGCGGGTGGGTGCGCGGCCGTCGGCGCGGGGGGCGACATGGTAGGCGTCGTGCAGGTGCTCGCTGACCTGCCACATCCGGATCCTGGCGTGGTGGAGCTGGTCGCCCTCGGTGGCTGCGTGTGCGCGGGTGCGGACCGTAGCCTGGTCGAGGAGGACGTGCAGCGTGACGGCGTGCTCGTGCAGGGCGTCGAGTTCGACGCGCGTCAGTGGCTGGTCGCCGGTCAGCTCGGTGTCGCGGTGACAGGCGAGGGCGGTGGTGGCGAACCCGATCAGGTTCGGCTCGTCGTGCATGGGGTGCCCTTCGGCGGTCAGAGGCGGGCCAGCGGGAGGGCGGCGGCGGTGAAGGCCTCGGCCTGCTGGAGGGTGAGGCGGCGCAGGTCGATCAGGGCGGCGACGGCGGCGGTCTCGACCTGGGCGCAGGCGGCGCTGAGCTGCTCGGCGTCGTCGGCGGACACCACGAGCAGGCCGGTCATGGCGACGTCGGCGTGCCCGGCGATCAACTGGAGCTCGCGGGCCTTGACGTCGGCGTACTCGACGGTGTCGGCCTCGGAGTCGACCTGGCCGCGGCGCACACGCTCGGCGGCGTCGGCCACGATGGTGGCCTTCTTGCGCTGGACGTCCCGGAGCGCGGCGTCGATCTGCTGCGGCGCGTAGTGCAGGGACAGGGTGCGCCGCACGCCCGAGGAGTAGAGGAGCTGGTGGAGGAACCCGGCCGAGGTTTCGGTGCGGGGCCACTGCTCGATCCAGAACACGGCGTGGTGCGCGCTGTCGGTGCGGACCTTCTCCGGTTCCTCGACGAGGACGACGGGACCGGCGGCGGCGACGTCGGCCTCCGGGCGGCCGGAGTCGGACCAGCGTTCCAGGGCGCCGAGGACGGCGGGGTCGTAGGCGGTGCGCACGACCGCGGCGATCTCTCCGGCGGTGAGCCAGCCTCCGGGCACCAGGCCCGCGCCGCGCACGGACTGGTCGAGGGAGGCGGTGAGCTGGGCGAGGACCGCGAACGCGCCGGCCAGTCCGCCGCCGGCCTGGTTGATCAGGCGACGGGCCTCGCGCAGGTCGAGGGCGATGGCGATGTAGGCCTCGTGGGGGGCCGCGGCGGGTCCGGCGGCTGCGAGCAGGTCGGCGTAGATCGGTCCGGCGACCGGGGTGTTGGGCAGGCCGTGCTCCAGCCAGTACCGCTGCAGGGCGTCGCCGCTGTCGGGGACGGTGCGTTCCAGGACCTGGATGCGGGCGATCTGCCCGGAGCGGGACAGGGCGGCGAGCGCCCGGCCCCAGCCGCGGACGTTGTCGGACTGCGTGGCCGGGTCGAGCAGGGCGAACGCCCGGGAGGAGACGCGGGTGACCGCGGTGAGTGTTCCCTGCTGCTGGTCGTGGACGGCGCCCAGCCGCCCGTCGGGTGAGGTGACCGCGCGCAGCGAGGCGGCGGTGCCGGGCAGGTGCAGCAGGCCCTCGACGGTCGGCCGGGTGGAGGGCCGGGCCAGCCAGACGAGCTGCCCGCGGGTGCGGCGCAGCCAGTAGCGCAGGCCGATCGGCGCCCACTCGGCGAGGGAGCGGCCGCGTATTCGGAAGACGACGGCGACGGCGAGCAGCACCCACAGCGGGGTCAGGGCGAGGGCGCCGAGGATACCGACGGTCATCAGGGCGGCGAGCAGGAGGGCACCGCCGAAGGCGGTGGCGACGAGCTGGGAGGGGGTGAGGCCGAGGAGGATGCCCCGGCGGGAGCGGGAGGGGAACTTGATCGTGGCGGGTGTCTCGCTGGGGGTCAGGGGATGCTCTCGGGGTGCGGGGGCGGGAGCCGGCCCCTGCTCCTCCCGGTGGGGCTGACCGGGAGGAGCAAGCAGAAGCGTTTCTGCACGTGGGGCGGGAAGGGGGAAGCGCGGGGCGGGCTGAGCCGCCGGTCCGTCAGGGGGACGGCGGGCGCTGGGGGAACGTGAAGCGCTGACCGGCGCCGGAGGCCGCGCCTGCGGCGGAAGGCCCGGAGGGCTGCGCGATCACGGGATCGAAGGCCGGCCCGGCGGAGGTGGGAGCGGCGGGTGCCGCGGCGGAGGAAGCCGGGGCTGCCGTGCCCGAGGTCTTCAGGGCGGGGGAGCCGGCCGCCGCGTGGGCTGCCGAGGCGGAGGGGCCACCCGAAGGCGCGGAGGCGTCGGGGGATCCGGCACGGGTGACGAGCGGTCGGCCCTTGTCACCGTCGGCGCGGTCGGAGCGGCTGGTCAGCGGAACGCCGCCATCACCGTCGCCGCTGCGCTGCTGCCCGTACTTGAACGAGGTGGGCGCGGCCTTGACGAGTCCGACCGCTCCGGGACCCTGCGGTGCGGCGCCGCTGCCCGAGCCGGCAGCGCCGGACTGCATGCCCGGGACCTGGGACGGGCCCTGCGGGGTCGATCCGGCGGCACCGGCCCCGGCCCCTGCGGCGGCTCCGCCACCGGCGCCCATGGCCATCTGTCCGCCCTTCTTGGCGGCGGCGCTCGCGACCTGCAGGCCGGCGGCGGTCGAGCGGTGCAGGTCGTGCGACTGCCCGTCGCCGGCCCAGTGGACGAACTTGTAGATCATGAAGGGAGACAGGAGGACCAGGGCCATGACGACCAGGCCGGCGATGATGTCGCTGAGCGCCTGTATGCCGTCCTTGGTGTCGGACTTCCCGAGGGCGGACACGCCGACCAGCATGATGATCGTCATCACGAGCTTGGAGAACACGACCGTGGCGGTCGCCTCCACCCAGCGGCGCTTCCAGTCGCGGGTCGGCTCCCACGGGCCGCCCGCGGCAGCGAACGGCGCGAGGATCACCAGCACGAGGATCGACACCTTGCGGAAGATCATCATTCCCCAGTAGAGGATCGCGCCGACGGCGCAGCCGAGCGCTACCAGGGAGGGGACGGCCCAGCCCAGCGGGGTCGTGATGGTGATCATACTGACCTTGACGAGGCGCCGCACCGCGTCGTCCATCGAGCTATTGGCGATGGTGAACAGCCCGCGCGACAGTGCGTCGACGACCACTAGGGCGACGCTGGTGAAGGAGATCGCGCACATCGCGAAGAACACCGAGCTGATGGTGGCGGTGACGGCCTGCCCGAGAGCCTGGCCGTCCCGTCTCCAGGCGGCCCTCACCAACTGGAGCGTGAAGGTCATCACGATCATGGTCAAGGCGATGGGCAGGATGAGGGCGTAGTTGGTGCGGAACCAGTCGGCGCCGAGGTCGACGTTGGTGGTCTGGTCGACGGCTCGGCTGGCGAGGTCGACGGCCGACTTCGCGAGGTCGCCGGCGCTCTTGGCGATCCAGTTGCCGATGCTGGAGGTGATGGAGTCGGACACGCCGCCGACGACGGTGTCGCACAACAACCCCGCACCCGGAAGATCACAAAATCCGATGGTCTCCTCCTATGTGAGACGGGACGGGGGGTCAGGGATAGACGGTGGGGGCGATGGCGGCGAGCGCGCACTCCGTGCCCGGGCGGCACTGGACGGCGAGGGTCAGCGCCCGGGCCTCGGCGCCCCGGCCGCCGTCGCTCCAGGCGATGTCGACCTTGCCGGTGACGGTGACGGCGTAGATGTACGCCCTGGTGAGGGCGGTCGGGTCCTTCGCGATGGCCTGGGCGTAGGTCGCCGGGACGTGGGCCTCGATGTCGCGGGCCGTGGAGGTCTGGGCGTTGTCGCGCAGCCGGGACCACAGCACCGGGTCCGGCACCTGGCCCTCGACGGAGGCGCCGTCTGCGTACTCGATCTCCGGGGTGAGCCACAGCCGCAGGCCGGAGACGAAGCCCTCCTGGGTGACCGTGCGGGCGTCGTAGGTCCACAGCGTCTGGGCGAACGCCGCGGCGAAGTCGGTCGGGCTGGTGGTGTGCGGGGGCCGGGCGACGGTGGGGCCCGCTTCCGCGGGCAGGATGTCCGGCGGCACGACCGGTGGGGCGGGTGCGGGATCCGGGCGGGCGGCGGGCGAGGGGCCGGCTGGGGGAGGGGCGGTGTGGCCGCCGCCTGCCAGCCGGGCGAGGAGCCCGGCCAGCAGGCCGACGACCAGCAGCACGCCCAGTCCGATCAGCAGTCGGTTCCGCAAGGGCGAACCGCCGCTGGTGGAAAGGGGCTTGGGCACTTACTTGACCTGCGTCCCGAGAGCCGAGAAGAACGCGACCAGGCCGTTGGCGGCGCCGAGGAGCAGGGCGACGCCGCCGGCCACCATGGCGCCCTGCTTGCCCTTCTGCTCGGCACCGTGCGATCCCGAGTGGTGGCCCCAGGCCCAGACGACACCGGCGACGCACATCGCGCCGACGGTCGCGATCACAGCGAACAGATTGATCGAGGACACGACCTGCTTGAGGACCGTGAGGCCCGGCAGACCGCCCTCGGCCGGGGCGACACCCGGATCGTATGCGAGGTGGGAGACCGCCTCGGCGGCAAGGATGAGCGACGACAAACGGGTTCTCCGGAAGGGGTTTTGGGCGCGCGAGAGCGCGGAGCGGCGCCGTCGCGGCGCGAGAGAAAAGGGGGAAGAGGCGAAAGCTCAGGGGGCAACGCGGCGGATGTCGGTCACGCCGGATTTCCACGCACTGAACTGGGCGATCCGCACCACGTCACCCGTGTGCGGGGCGTGCACGACGAGGCCGGAACCGATGTACATGCCGACGTGCTCGGGCCCCTTGGGACCGGGCTCGGTGAACAGCAGGTCGCCGGCCCGCAGGTCGCCGAGCGCGATCACTGAGCCCTGCTTGACCTGGTCGTAGGTGACGCGGGCGAGGGTGACGCCGCCGGTCTTGTACGCCTGCTGCATCAAACTGGAGCAGTCGCAGCGGCCCATCGGGTCCGGACCGTGGCTGTCGGTGCACAGCCCGCCCCACTGGTACGGCGTGCCCAACTGGCCCAGCGCCCAACGGATCGCGGACTGGACGGCCGGCGGCATATCGGCGGGGATTGGTAGCCGGGCGGCAGAGCGCCCGCCGGGATCAAGCCCCAGTCGGTGTCCGTACCCGGCGGTGTGCACGACCCGGCACCGCCGACGGGCGAAGTGCCTGTCGCCGGGGCGCCGATCGAAGCGCCGACCGCCTGCTGCAGGGCGATGGCCAGCGTCTCCCACTGCGCGTAGGCGTCGGGGAACCCGCTGCGCTGCACCTCCTGCGCGGCGACGGTGAGCGGCATCTCCTGCCAGCCCTTCACCTTGAGCAGTGCCTTGTAGAAGGACGTGCTCGCGTACACCGGGTCCATGATCTGCTCGGCGGATCCCCAGCCCTGGGACGGGCGCTGCTGGAAGAGGCCTAGCGAGTCGCGGTCGCCGCCGTTCAGGTTCCGCAGCCGCGACTCCTGCATGGCGGTGGCCAGCGCGATCACCTGGCCCCGGGAAGGGACCTGCAGGGCAACGCCGGTGGCCACGATCTGCTTGGCCATCGGGATCTGCACGCTCGGCAGATCCAGGCCCGGCACCGGAGCGGTCGGCCCGACCTGGCCGCCCAGGATCTGCTTGACCGCCGCCTCGACCGCCGCCGCATCCACAGCCTGTGGACTGCCCGAGGCCGAGCACGCGGCGGAGGCGTCCTTGGCGGTGACGATCGCCAGGGGAAGGATCAGCGCGAACGGGGTCAGGAGAACGGCGACGCCGAGACCGGCGGCGACCTTCTTCAAGCGGTCCGCCGGTCGGCCGCACCCTTTCGGCCGGCGCCCGGCGAGCGGGCGAAAGAGCAGAAGGGCAGGTGGATTCCCGTCACGTGGAACTCCGATCATGTGGTGCGCGGGCGGCTCGTCCAAAGGCGTCCCGGCGCAGCGGTGAGAGGGTCGAATAACACCCGAGAGATAGGCGCCCGCAGTAACCGGCGGAAGTTCCAGCTTCCATCAGTGCTGGTCAAGGCGCTCTCGGCGTCGGTGAACACGCTAAGGGCCCGCATATCTCCCGTGCAAGGAATTCACGGATATTCGCGCATATCCGTGAATTCCTTGCACGGGAGATATTGCGGCGCCTATGGTCTCTCCAGGCCCGCCGGCGTACCACGTCGCGGGCCTTTCTGCGCGCCGCCGAAAGGCCAAAGCGTCGCCCATTGGCCCCCACCCTGCGAGGTTCCTTGCCCGACTACACCCTCTACCGGGGCGATGCCCTGACCCGTCTGACCGAGCTGCCGAGCGGCGCGGTCGACTGCGTGATCTGTGACCCGCCCTACAACAGCGGAGGCCGCACCACCCAGGAGCGCGTCGGCCGGTCCGCCCGCGACAAGTACACGACCGCGGGCTCCAAGCGTGTCCTGCCGGACTTCCCCGGCGAGAACAAGGACCAAAGGAGCTACGGTTTCTGGTTGTCCCAGCTGCTCGCCGAGGCCTACCGGATCAGCGTCGACGGCGCCACGGCCTGCATCTTCACCGACTGGAGGCAGTTGCCGACAACGACCGACGCGATGCAGGCCGGTGGCTGGCTGTGGCGCGGCATCGTGCCCTGGTACAAGCCGGCCGCCCGCCCGCAGAAGGGGCGCTTCACCCAGAACGCGGAATTCGTGGTCTGGGGCTCCAAGGGAGCGATGGACGGCGACCGCAACCCCGTCTACCTCAAGGGCTTGCTGGAGGGCAGCCAGCCCAGCGGATCCAAGCGCCAGCACATCACGCAGAAGCCCGTCGCGATGATGCGCGAGCTGGTGCAGATCTGCCCGCCCGGCGGCCGGATCCTCGACTTCACCGCCGGATCCGGGTCCACCGGGGTCGCCGCCCTCCTCGAAGGCCGCTCCTTCCTCGGTGTGGAACTCACAGAGCACTACGCCGACATCGCCGAGCGGCGCCTCGCCGAGGCCCAGCTTGCCGCCGAAGCCGCCGCGCGGCCCGCGTAACCCGCCCCGCTCCTCCGTGCACCGCGTCCATACCGATCTTGGAGCCGACCTGCCCAGCAACTGCCCCGCCATGCCCGCCGCCGAGCCCGAAGCCCCGGACGTGGACTGCTTCGACGGCTGGAGCCTGCACCAGCTCCCGGACGGCGGAGAGGTGTTCGCCAGCCCCTGCCAGCGGGTTCGGCTGCACTTCCCGTCGACACCCGCCTGGGACAGCGCCGTCACCGTCGCCGCCTACAACGGGCCGACCGGCGATCCGCTGTGGCGCGCCCGCTTCGACGACACCGCGCCCGACACGGTGATCGGCTCGCTGATGTGCGCGCTCGCCCACGACCTCGCGCAGCCCGACCGCTACGACCAGCAGCGCGCGCTCGTGGGACCGGTCGTCGAGGACCCGGACGACCTCCTGGCCCCGGCCAGGGGCTGCCCCGGCGCCACGTCGCCCGCCCGGTGCGGCTGCCCCCGGGCCTTCGGCCTGGACCGCACCTACCTCACCCGAGCGGGGTGGCGACTGTGGGGCCTGCACGACGACGGACGCCGCTGGCACGCCCACTTCGACGCGGCAACGCCTGCCCACCTCATCGCCGCAGCCTGCCACCCGCTCGACGAGCACCCCACCTGCGCCTTCGCACCGGAGACGGCCGACTGCCCGCACGGCGACCGTCCGAACGCGCCGCTGGAGACCCTGCTCGCCGCAGCCCGCGAGGTCGTCGCCGAGACCGGACGCACCTCGGCCACGGCCCTGGCCGAGGGCGTGCGCGCCCGCGGCATCCCCGTCGGCACCGCGCGGGCCCGCAAGATCGCCGCGCTCCTCAAGGCCGAACGCGCCGCCGGCCTGCTGTAGAACCCGCACCCAGGGCGGCCCCGGAACACCGGGGCCGCCCCCACCCCTCTGGAGCACCCATGACGCCGCCGCCCGCCCACGACATGCCGATGGTCGTACACCCCGGGTACCTCGCCGGCCCCGGCGACGCCCCGCACGCCCTGCACACGTTCGCCAAGGGACGCGAGGACTGGACTCTGACGCCGGTCGACAACCAGCTCGTCGCCGCGCACCAGCAGCACCCCGTCCTGCTGACCCTCGACCTGGACGCCGGAACGCCCCGCTGGACGATGGCCTCCCTGAGCCACCCCGCCAGCCAGCTCGAATGGCACGCCACGTTCGACGCCCGCACCCCGGCCGAGGTCGTGACGGCCGCAGCCCGCCGCCTCGCCCACGCCCTCGCCCAGACCACCGCCGCCGAACGCGACCGGCAGCTCTGGGGACACGACCACCCGGCCGTCGACACTGCGGATGCCCTCGACGCCGAAACCACGCGCGCCCACCACTGGATCCGCGCCGGCGACCTGCGCACCACCCTCACCCTCGACAACCCCGACGGCACCGCCGCCCTGCGCGTCCACCGCTACCTCGAACGCCCCGACAGCGACCCGCTCGACACCGTCTTCAACCTCCGCGCCGGGGCCCGCGGCCACCAGGACGACTGGTGGCACGCCGAGTTCAGCCGCTACACCCCGACCGCCGTCCTCCTCGCCGCGGTACGCACCGTCACCGACCCCGGCCGCTACGAGCGCCGCGCCTCCCAGATCCCCATGCTCCACCGCTCCCTCCTGCGCACCCACCCGGTGGCCCGCCGCCGTCCGCAGGCTCGTCCGTGACCGGTGACCACATCTCGGAGGCCCGGATCTCCGGAAGCCGGGCCCTGGCTCCTGACACCCTCGTCACCATCACCCCGGGCCACCTGGCCGGTCCCGGCGACCCCGATGCGGGCTTTGCCGAGTTCTTCGAGGACTGCCCCGGCTGGCAGCGCTACCGTCCGAACGACGAGACCTCGGTCGCCGTCCACGAACAGCTCACCGCCAGGATCGAGCTGGACCACGAGGCGACGACCGGACCGCGCTGGACCATCGCCTCCTACGAGTCGCCGGTCGGCGAACTCGACTGGCGGGCAAGCTTCTGTGCGCGGACGCCGGTCGAGGTGGTGATGGCCGCGGCCCGCCACCTGTCCGCAGCGCTGAACTCCTTCTCGGCGAATGCGAGTGACGATCTCCTGTGGGGTCGGCACCCCCGCCGCGAAGCGATTCTGCAGGCCGTGGCGGCGGGCGACCCGCCCTGGCAGGAGTCTCAGCCCACACAGGAGTTCATCCGCCCCGACCGCACGGGCGGAATCCGCACACAGGAATCCGGTGCGCTCCATCCCGCCTCGGCGGTGGAAGTCACCCTGTGGGCAGGCCCGCGAGGATACGCCGACGCGCGATGGCAGGCCCAGTTCACCCGGAACACCCCGAGCATGCTGATCACGGCCGCTCTCGACGAGGTCGTCCAGCCGCTGCCCGCCACGCGGCTCATGAACCAGGTGCCCGCGCCCAACCTGACGCAGGTCCACGCCGAGGCGCGGCACCCGCGCCGAGCAGCAGCCGCCGTCCGCGGACGCCACACGTCCCCTGGCGCTCATGCGCTCCGGCCCGGTTCCACCGAGCCGGCCATCAGGCAGGCGAAGCGACGCCCGTGACCGACCCGGTGCCACAACGGGAGGGCACGAATGCCGTTCCGGCGGTCGTACCGAACCGGGCACCAGTACCGCAGCCGTGGCCGCGCCCGCGGGCGACGGCCACCAGGACCACCAACGCTCCTGCCGCGCTTCCGAGCAGGGGCCGGACCCCCCAAGGCCCCGCCCCCGATCCGTACGGAGACCCACCTGACCTCCACCACCCAGGCCGCAGCAACCGAGATCGACGGAGACACCCACGTCCACCCCGTCTACCTGGCAGGCAGCCGCTACACCGGGGACTTCGCCCTTCAACCGCTCCTCGACCTACCGGACACCCGGGCCCACAACGACGAGCACGGCAACTTCTACCTGACCACCGCCGACGGTCGGATCCGCATCGGGTTCATCCCGGAGCAGGACTGGGACACCCTGTGGCAGCTCGCCGTCGCCCCGGGGCCCTTCGCCGACCCCCACTGGGTGGCGAGCTTCTCCGATGACACGCCGACCGAGATCGTCGCCGCCGTCACCACGCAACTCGCCGACCTCTACCGGCCCGGCGAGGACGCATGGTTCACCGAGCGCACCGCCGGCCCGCTGGAGTGGATCGCACCCTACGCCGCAGCCGGCTGGACCGCCCACGAAGTCGATACCGGACAGCTCACCCTGCACTCACCCGACACCCTGGCCAAGGTCACCTACAGCCTGCACGCGCTCGCCCGCGAGGACGCCGAACAGGCGGGCCAGGACGGCCGGTACACCATCGGCACCGTGTCCAGGGCGGGCTGGTACGGACGGTTCAGCAGCGGCACACCGTCCCGGATCCTCGACGCCGCCTCCGCCGCCATGCTCGACCCCGCCCCCATCCCGCGCTACCGCAGCGAACTCGGCCCCTTCAGCCGACGAACGGCCTCGATCACGCCGATCACCCCACCGGCTCCCACCCCGGCCGACCTCCAGCGGGCCGCGGCTGCCCGAGCCCGCACCGCCCCGAGGATCCTCCAAGCCGCCCCCGCCGGCACCGGCACCCGGCTCGCCTGGACCACGACCACGCCCGGCCCGAGACGCCGCTGACCCCAGCCGCTACCCCTTCCCGCGCAGCGCCGCCGCGCCCGACGCCGGCACGGCGGCCGACAAGGAGAAGCCCCATCCCACCCCTCTACACGATCAGCCGCTCGGCGACCACCGGCACCGTCGCCGAAGGCCCCTTCAACGACACCGCCTTCAACGACACCGCGCTCACCCTCCTGCGGCGTGAGGGCTTCAACGACATGCACATCGCAGGCGGCAACTTCCACGCTCGACTGCCCCACCACCTCTCCGAGCAGGAACAGAACCGGGCTGCCTCCTCGGCGGCGAGTCTCCTGCAGGCCAGCGGATTCGAGGTCGAACTCGACCCGGCACTCGGCACCCCGCCGCCCACCGCCGCATTCGTCCCCATCGCCGTCCCCGACCCGGCAGCCGCCCTCGCCGACCTGACCCACCGCCTGACCACGGGCGACAACGGCTACGACGGAACAGCACACCTGGCCCAGGCGGTCCTCGGACACAACGGCGTCCTCGCCCGACTCGTCACCTTCACGAAGGCCGCCGCCGCCTGGAGCGCACGGCTCGGCCACGCCCCGGGCGACGACCTGTCCGACCTCCTCACCGAGAGCGCCGACACCCTCGGCGAAGTCCAACAAAGGCTTGGCGGCACCGCGACACGCATCACCACCATGGGCACCAGCTGGGAACCACACCGCTCCAGCCCCCGCCAGGCCGCAGCCACAGCCGGAACCCACTCGACCAGTACCGGCACCACTCCCGCGCCCCAGACACCGCCACAGGCACCGTCGGCAGAACCCCACCCCGGTCGGCGCCGATGACCGACACCACCCCATCTCCCGTCATATTCGGTACGTTCGGCACCACCGTGGTGGCCGTCGGGACCCGGCCCGAGGGCCACCCCGACGCCGCCCGGCAACTGGAGAAGGCGGGATTCGCCTACCTGCCGGACGCTGGCGTGCACGAGTTGCCCACCGGGACCCACCCCCAGGACGCCGGCCTGCGGATCGAGTTCGCCGCCGACCTCCTCGCCGCCGACGGGGCCGACGGCCTCGGCATCGACCCCGACCTGACCCGGTGGCTGGAACAACCGGCCCGACGCCTCGCCGCGCACACCCGCACCCCGGGTCTTCCGGACCCGGGCAGCACCCCTTCCCCCACATCCCCAGCCCCGCACGGAGGCCCCGCATCGCCGACCCGCCCACGATGATCGACGTCACCCCCCGCTACCTGGCCGGGCGCGACTACAGCAACCAGGTCTTCGACCGGCTGGTCACACGCTGGGGATGGGGCCGCGCCGATGCGACCGAGCTCAGCCAGACGTTCGCCTGGAGTCGCGACCATCGCTTCCGCCTCGGGGCAGGCCAACTCGATCCCGGCGCCTGGTGGCGCATCGCCGCTGCGAAGGAACCGCTCGGCCCGCCCGATTGGCAGGCAGGCTTCTCCCAGGAGACCCCGCCCGAGATCATCCTCGCCGTCGCCGAGGAACTCGCCCGCACCGGAACGGCCACCGACTGGACCGGCGAGTCGCACCCCGCCCTCCGGACGCCCACCGACCGGCGAGCCCTGATCCGCACCCTCGCCGACGCCGGCTGGCGCAGCACCTACCGCGCGGGCGCGCTCGACCTCGAAGCTCCCGACCACCTCGCCCGGGTCCAGATCCGCCTGGACCCGCGCGGCGATCAGCAGGACCTCATGGGCAGACCCCACCTGTACGTGGAGGTCGGACCCCGCGACACCGGCGGCTACCCGCCGTACTGGCAGGCCATGGTCACCACGAACGCCCCCACCGTCGTCGTCGACGCCCTCGCCCAGGCCCTCACCGACCCCACCGCCCTGCAACGCGACAGGGACTGGATGGACGAAGAACTGCTCGCCCACCTCGGCCACACCGAGGAAGGTGCGTTCGCCGACGCCGACCCGCAGATTCCCGAGCCCGGCGAGGCCGCCCACCCGTACACCGAGACGGACCGGCGGGAAGCAGCAGCCGAGGTCTGCGAGGAAGCACTGGAGTGGACCGAAGACCTCGACCACACCCCCGACGGGTACATCGAGGACCGGGTCATCCCCAGCAGCCGGACCGGCACCCCTACCACCTGGGGCCAACTCCCCCCGGAGCAGAAGGCCCTGGCATACCTGCTGGTCGAAGACATGGTCATCGCCGCAGCGGCGAGTACGCCAGCGCTCTTCGACTTGGACCCGGGTGCCAACCTCGACCCACGGACGGCAAGCAAGAAGCCGACGCCGCCCCTCACCACAGCGCTGAACGAACTCACCTTCACCATAGACGACTTGAAGGACGCGGCGGCCCACGCCGCTGCCATGCAGATCAACTGGGTGGATCCCAGCGGACTCGCCGACACGCTGCACGACCGACCGATCGCAGCTGCAGCCGACGGCACAGGACCGACCTGGGGCTCGCTGCCGGACGCCCAGCGCGAGCAGGCATTCCGCGAGGTCGACCGTCTGCTGACCAGGGCCGCCGAGCGCACCACGGAACTCTTCGCTGCGGACTTCAGGCCCGCACCGCTGGCCCTCGTATCCCCGGTCTACCTCGCCGGCCCCGGCCACGACCGCACCGCCGCGGCCAAGCCCCTGACGGACCGGGGCTGGACCACCGAAGAGCACGGCGACATTACGGTGTACACCAGCCCGTGCCGACGGCTGCGCGCCCAGTCGACCACCGACGACAACGGGACGACGTGGACGGCCTCCTTCAACTCCCTGCTGAGCGGGGAGGAGGTCTGGCGGGCCAGCGCGGACCGCCGCACCCCGCCGGAGATCGTGGCCGCCCTGCACACCGCGCTCGCCGCCAGCCCGGGCGAGCTGGTCCGGCCGTCCGGGAACGCCGAGGACGGTCTCGCGCCGGTCATCGCCGCAGGCTGGCACGACACCAGCACCCGCGAACACCTGATGTGGGACGCACCGGACGCCGAGGTGGCCAGCGTCTACCGCTGCACGGCGCCCGCCGGGCAGATGTTCGCCGGGGAGAGCCGTGCCTGGCAGATCAGCACCGGAAAGCTCGGTCCCGGCGAGGTGGAGGGCTGGAGCATCGAGATGTCGGAGAACATCCCGGCCCCGCTGCTGGAAGCCGTCACGGCCGCCATGACCGACCCCGCACCGGTGGCCCGCCTCGGCCGTGACCTCACCCCCGAGCACCTGGTGGACCTTGTCGTCCGCCCGCTCGTCCCGCAGACCCCGCCCGGCCCGTCCGCGCGAGTGCTGGCCGCCCGCACGCGCATCGTCCTCTCGCCGCCGGCCGCGACAACCAGCCCCTCGGCCAACGCCGCCAGTCCGCCCGACCCACCACGGCAGCAGATCCGCTGACCACCGCCGCCGCGGCGACCCGCAGAGTCAGCCACCCCGGGCGTCGACCGTTCAGCAGCGCCCGCGCATCGGAGCGGGTGCGCCGTGGGGCTACTGCCCGACCCACTCGGGCACCGCTCGGGCTGGGCGCCGATCACAACCTGGAGCCCCCATCCCGGATTTCCACTTCCACGACTGGACACCTGCCGACGAGGCGAGCGCCGACGCACAGGATCAGTTCCTCAAGGCCGACTGGTTCTATGCACACGGGATGTACGACTTCCTCTCCCGGAGCGTGAGCCGCGACGGCTGTGACGAGTACCTGATCTACGCAGACAAAGGCGCCGACTGGGACTACCCCGGCGTCAACCGCACCTTGTGTGCGCACATCAGACTCGACCCGGCGGCGCGCACGTTCACCATCGACCGGGCGGGCCGGCCGACCTTCGAACTCGGAGCCGCCTGGCTGATCAGCCGCGGCGCCGACCCTGCCGTGTTCCGCTCCGATGTGGGCACACTCAGAGGCCCCAATACGGTGCAGGAGGCCCAACTCCTGGAACACCTAAGAATGTCCGGTGACCGATACCACGTACTCAACCACGACACCGATACCCACCGGCAGTACGAGACCTGGGCCATCCTCAAGGACACAACGGCTGACCCCGCGGACCGGAGCTGCCTCCTGCTCCTCGAACAATGGGACTGGGACGAGGGGCCATGCAGGCGGACAGTGCAACTGGCCGAGTTCGACCACTACGACGCGGTCGCGGATTGGCTTGACGACCGGACTGGGCCCCTGATCACGGCGCAGGGCCGGAGTACGGTCGTCCCGGAGAGCCTTTTGCCGATCACCGGGACGCTGAAACGCCTGCCAACAGTTGCCCGTCCGGAGCAGATCCACGCGGCGCGGATCCGAACCCTTCCCCCGAACGCCGGAAGAAACGAAGCCCCCGGCCCCGCGTACGGCCATCAGGCGAAGCCCGCAGGCCGCAGCCGCTGAAGTTCCACGGGGCGTGCCTGAGCGGGCAAACGCTCGTTGGGCACCGGGAGCGCCCCCATCGGGTCGCGAATCGCGTCCTGCTCCACGCCGGACCGGCTGCCACACCCCCGGCGGACTGGGCCGGGCAGGCGCGAAGTGCTGGGCGGGCGGGCCGCAGGGCCCGCCCGCCCGGGTTCCGGCCTGGCGCTCAGGCTACCGCGTCGAAGCTCGCCCGAAGCAGCGGCATTGCCCGGTCGAGGTCCGCTGCCGAGCTGATCCGAACCTCCAGGTCCCCGGTCCCGTGGTGCCCGATCCTCGACACGTCCCGGGTGAACCCCGCCTCCAAGGTGACGGACCTCGGGTCCAGACGGAGGAAGACCCGGAGCCCCCCGTTGAGTACCTTCACCGTGGCGAAGTTCCCGCTCCTCCGATAGGCGATGTAGTGCCGCAACTCCACGCTGTGGGCGTCACCGAACGCCAACAGCCGACCATCGAGCTCCTTGTACAGCGTCTGGACCTCGACTGGTGCGCCGGCCAGCCGCTGAGCGACCGTACGGCGGCCGGCAGTCGGTGCCCCGGTGCCGCCCTGACCCGCCCGCGAGGAGGCGCCGGCCGTGGAAGCCACCAGGTCCAGCGAGAGCAGGTCCTCGCCGAAGTACTGGTACTCGACCAGGTCGATGCGGCGACCGATCTCGGCGACGGCGTGGCGGTCGTAGCGGCTGTACTCGGCTGCTACGCAGATAATCCGCGGGTTCGTCCAGTCGACCTCCCCGACCGCATCCGGACCGAGCTTGCCCGACACGAGGGCCTCGAAGTCGGCCTGGTGGTCGCGAAGCCAAGCCATGTAGAAGAGGCCCTGGTTGATGACGTTGCCGTCACGCCCGCGCTTGTACTCCACCACCACGGGAGACCCGTCCTCGTCGAGGCCGAGGGAGTCGATGCGCCCGGCATGAACGGTGCCGGTGGACACCTCGGAGTCCAAGAAGCGGACCCTGAGCATGATCGCCATATTCCGCTCGATGAGCACTTGGAGATGCCGCTCAAGAGTCACGGTCGAGCCTGCGATCTCCGTTGCCGTCTCTCCGTCCGTACGAAAGATCCTCAGCACGGTCCCCCCTTGACCTCGTCGCCCCCATCTGACAGCAGATCACACCCTATTTGCCCAAATGACGATAAAACAGGGCATGTTGCGGATCTCTCAGTCCTGCAATCAGGGAATAGAAGCCGTCGACGGCACACCATCCGCAGTGCGCGCGGGTGCGGATCCGTTGGCAACTGGTGTTGCGCCAGCAAGCGCCTGCCGATCGGGAATTGGGCTGGCGCATCGGAGTCATGGCTGGCTACCGTCTGCCCATGAGAACGATGGGCCAGGCCACCTCCGGTGGATGGGACAAACTCCGGTCGACCAGGTGGAAGCCACCGGTTCCCGCCCTGTCGACACCGGACCGGCGGCGCACGTACGTCTCCGCGCTTCAGCAGGCCGAGGAGTTGTTCCGCGCTGCCGAAGTGACGGGCCCGGCCGCCGCACCCCTGACCCTTTTCTACGGCCTCAGTCAGGCCGGACGCGCTATCGCCGCCGCCGCCGTCGGCATCGGCGAGATCGACGACTCGTGGAAGCTGAACGGACACGGCATCAAGACTCGGGCCATGGAAGCACCATTCCCTGAGGTCGAGATCCGGACCGACAAGGAAGCGGACCAGGGCAGCTTCACTAGGCTCTCGAAACTCCTCAACTCACCCACCTGGGGCAACACCCCGGTGCACCTCAGTACGCTGTGGGACTGCTTGCCGGAGGCCATCGACACCCCGATCGGCGAGGACGAGCGGCAGCGCCGCACGCCGATCGTCGTCGTGCCCGATGGCCACCCCGACCCCCATCCGCTGGCCACCGCCACGCTGAACTTCCTGCCGGCCTGGGTCGCCGAGGCGACGGACACGCGCAGGGCGCTCGACGCCTACCTCCAGGCCTACCCTGACGCGGCCGACTACGACAGCTATGTTCGATCCAGCACGGCACCTGACGCAGGACCTGCTTTTGCCGAGAACGGCAACGGCCGGTTCTACATCACGGCGCACTGGACCAGCCCCGACTCCGACGCCGGGGGCCCGGAGCGCAGGGCCTACCTCAGGTCCCTGACGCGGACCTACGACGGCCAGCACCTGTTCATCCCCGCCGTCGCCGGAGCGCCTCGGGGTATCCACCCACTCATGGCCTGGTGGGCAGTCCTGCATGCTCTCTCCATGCTCGCCCGGTACCAGCCGGCCCAGTGGGACCAGCACACCGACGTGGACTCCAGCCGCTACGCGGTGCCGATCGAAGGAGTCCTCACCGCGGCGATCGACGTGGTCCCCCGACTCGTAGGCGAGGCGATCGACGAGGTCTCCTCTCGGCCGCAGGCCTGCCCTAGCGCCGAGCCAGCCGAGGAGAACGGCCTCCTGCCTGAAGGCACCATCCCCACCGCAGCGCCAGCCACGGCTACCGGGCACCCAGCATCCCCGTCGGCCTGACCGGACTGTCCCGGTCCAGCGCGGGAGGCTACGGATGCGGCAACCGTCACAGATCAACTGCCCTTGGGGCGACCAAAGCATTCGTATACTTACTTCATGATCCTGCTCGAGTCCTATCGTGACGCCGCCCCTGTTGAGTACCTCGCGCAGGCGCTGGAGTCCGCAGCCTCGGGGCAGGCGTTGGTCGTCGACGAGGCGACCTTCGGCTCTGCTCTCGTTCGGGGCGCATCCGTACTCCGGGTCACTCCGCACGGGCAGTGGGACTCGTGCGACGGAGACCGACCGCACCTCGCCTACAGCATCAGGTGGGCAGTCGCGGCCCCGTGTGGAGACCCCTCCGCGTCGGTGTCGAACGACTGCCCCACCTGCGTCGGTCGCATCCTCGGCGAGGAACTGTTCGGAGAGAGGGGACCCCGTGTGCAGCACACCTGGTGGAAAGACGTGACGCCCGCGATCGTCCTGACCCCGGGCACCGCTGACCGGCCAGGGGAAGGGGCGGAGATCATCAATGAGGTTGAGGCCGACTGGGCCGCACTTGCTGGCGCCTTGGCCGACCTCCTCGATGCCGGACCACCCACTGTGACAGGCGAGCGACTGCTAGAAGTTGCAGCCATGAGCTAGCGCCGCGCTTCCGCAGGTAGCCCGAGGCCCTCCCCGTAGATCGGGGAGGGCTTTCGCATGCTGGCCGAGCGACCAGGCCAGTTACTGACCTCGGCGCGTCAGGGTGACTTGTCCCGAATCACCTGACGGGCTCGTTGTGGTGGCTGTACCCGGTGGTGTGTGAGATATGCGGATGGGGGCGGGCTGACCGCCGCGGGACGGGTGCGCCGGGAGTCGGTGCGGATGCAGGCGGCCGAGCTGTTCGAGCAGGAGGTCGGGCCGACGGAGGTGGCCCGGCGTCTGCGGGTGAGTGGGAAGTCGGCCTACCAGTGGCACCAGTTGTGGCGCGCGGGCGGGGTCGAGGCGCTGCCACCACGCGGCCCGGGCGGGTCGCGGTGCCGCCTGTCGCCGCGCTGCCTGGAGAAGCTCGCCGCGCATCTGGACCAGGGCCCGGCCGCGCACGGCTGGGCAGAGGATCAGGTGTGGACCGCTTCGCGGGTGGCCACGCTGATCGGACGGAAGTTCCACGTCTCGTACAGCGTCTCGGGTGCTACACGGCTGATGCACGGGCTCGGCTTCACTCCGCAGATGCCCGCGAGGCGGGCCGCGGAACGTGACGAGCAGGCCGTCACGGTGTGGACGGAGGTGACCTGGGGGGAGGTAGAAGAGCCCGGGCGGACTGCGACGGGTGGGTGTGCTTCGAGGACGAGGCCGGCTTCACGCGCAGGCCGCCCCGTGGACGCACCTGGGGACGGCGGGGCGTCACCCCGGTAGTGAAGGTCTCCGGCAACCGCTCCGGACGCGTCTCGGTCGCGGGGCTGATCGCCGTGCGGCCAGGCTGGCGGACCAGGCTGTCCCACCGCATCCGGCGGCACACCGGTCGCAAGGGCGAGCGGCGGAGCCTGTCCGAGCGCGACTACATCGGCCTGATCGACGGCATCCACCACCTGGTGAAGGCGCCTGCAGTACCGCCCCGACACCCTCGACGGCTTCATAGCCGGCACCGGCCTGACCTTCGATACCCCAACCTCACCCTGACGAGCCGAAGTCAGTAATGATCCGCGAGTGCCGCAGCGAACACCTCGCCCTCGACGTCTGGATCGCCGACGTCCGTCTGGACGGCCAATGCGAACTTCGGATCCTGGCCAACGGCATCCGACGCGACCACGCAACTGTCCGGGCCGCCTTCGCCACGACCCACACCTCCGGAGCGGTCGAAGGCAACGTGATCAGGATCAAGCTGTTGAAGAGGCAGATGTACAGGCGTGCCAACTTCGACCTCCTGCGGCGCCGTATTTTGCTCTCACCATGATCACGAGGCTGCCACCCCCGAAATAGCGACAGAGCCCGCAAGTGATTCAGAACCACGGTTTTGGGAGATCGCCGACAGCTTTCAGCTCGTCCTCGATGGTCACGAAGGCAGTCGTGTCCTTCAGCGAGATCGCCGGCCGCTGCCGCGTCGTCCTCGATGTCGAGGGCTCCACCCCTTCGTCGAGTGCGTCCCCTGTGCCCGGACCATCACCGAAGTCGCATGACGTCGGCGGGTCGAAAGCCTGAAGATGCCGGGGAGCAGCAGGAAGAGCCCCGCCTGCGGACAGACGAGTTGAACTGCTGCAGACCGACAATGAGCCGACCAGGGCCAAGACCAGGCCGGGCAGCGCCGAGCCATCGGTACTTTCTGTGAGCTGCGAAGATCACCATTCCCCCTTTGCTTGATCACCGAAGCAGTGCAGACTGTACCTAACAGTGATCGGCTGGCTCCGGGATGCCGTATACCCGGGGAAGACCTATGGCGACAGCCCGCCGTGACCCATGGCCCGATTGATCACGAGAAGGACTACACGCCTCCACCCGTCGGCCCTGACCGATAGGGTCAAGGCCGTGGAGAAGGCCATGGTTCGTCCGCGGCCGGGCAGCAAGGACCAGGGAGGGCACAGGGGTGTCGGCAGCGGGCAAGGACGGCAACTCGGGGGCGCGTCGACCAAAGCCTGCACCGCCTCGCGTGCAGCGCTGGTTCCAGGAACGCCCCTCTCCGTTCCCGCACGAGCAGGAGGCGCTCGACCACGTCAAGGCGCTGATGCCGCAGGCGGAGCCCTTTCGGGCCTGGGCGACCTTTTCGTTCACGGCCGCCTCGGGCCGCACCAACGAGTGCGACCTGCTCATCCTCGTGCCGCGCGGCCTGTTCCTCGTGGAGCTCAAGGCGCACCCGGGGCGTCTCGTCAACAACGGGAGCACCTGGAACTTCCACGGCCCCGACCGGGTCCGCACGATCAACAATCCCCTGCACCTGACCGACCTCAAGTCCAAGGAACTGCGGGCCCGGCTGACCTGGGCCGCACAGACCTCCCACACAGGTGTCCGCATCCCGTTTGTCTCCCCGGCGGTGTTCCTGTCCGCTCCGAGCCTGCGATCCGAGCTCGACACCGTCCAGCAGACCAACGTCTACGGCCGCGACGACGGCGCCAGCGGCCTGCCCCGGATCTGGCAGGACTTCCTCGGCCTGCCCCCGCAGCGGGACTCCGAGGCTGCCCGGCGCGAGCGACTCGACCTGGCACGGGCGCTGCCCGACCTCATGAAGAGGATCGGCGTTCGGGCATCCACTGCCCACCTGAGCTTTGGTGACGGCTGGAACCTCGCCGGGCGCCCCCTCGACGGCGGCCCCACGTGGGAGGACCGTCTCGCCATCCGCGAGCAGCCCATCCGCGAGGAGGGCCGCGTCCGGGTCTACCTGGTGAGCCTCCAGGCAACCGCGGAGACCCGAAACTCGGTCGAACGAGCAGCCCGGCGCGAGTACCAGGTCCTCCAAGGCATCAGCCACCGCGGCATCGCCCAAGCCCGGGAGTTCCGCGACCACCAGGGTGGCCCGGCCATCCTCTTCAACCATCGCGCCTCCGACCTGCGCCTGGACGCCTATCTGGCCACCCACGGCGCCTCACTGACCCCCGACACCCGACTCGAGCTCGTTCGCCAGATCGCCGACGCGCTGCGCTACGCCCACCAGCGCTCGCTCTACCACCGCGCTCTCGCTGCCCGCTCGGTCTACGTCTCCTGCAAGCCCGACGGGTCCAGCCCGGTCGTGCGCATCGTCGACTGGCAGGTCGCCGCCCGCGACTTCGACAGCTCCTCGCACCCTTCTCTCGGCACCCCGAGTGCAGGCGGCGACCACGTCGAAAACGCCGCCCAGGTCTACCTGGCGCCGGAGTTCGACATGGAATTCGCCGACCCAGTCGACCTGGACATCTTCGGCCTCGGCGCCCTCACCCACCTGATCCTGAGCGGCGAACCGCCGGCCGAGCGCCGCAGCGCCATGATCGAGCGGCTGACGAACGATGGTGGGCTGCGCCCCTCGGCTGTGTCGGATGCCGTCTCGGAAGAACTCGACGGCCTCGTGTATCAGGCAACCCGGGCAGACGTCGCCGAACGGCTCGAGTCGGTGGACCGGTTCCTGGACGAGCTCGACCGGATCGAGCACGCAGCGGCCACGGAAGCGCTGGCGCCCGCCGGCGTGGACCCTCTCATCGCGATGGCGGGGCAGAGTGTCGACGCGGAGTGGAGCGTCGAGAAGGTCCTCGGCATCGGGGCCACGGCCAGGGCTCTGCTCGTGCAGCGAGAAGTGGAAGATCTCAGCGGTACGATCCGGGTGGAACGGCGCGTGCTCAAGGTTTCCCTGGACGAGACCCGCGACGACCGCCTGGAGTCCGAGGCGGACGTACTGGCCAAGGTCGGCGGGGGTGCTGTGGTGCGGCTTCTCGCCGGCCCGCGCAAGATCCACGACCGGAGGGTGCTGGACCTCGAGTATGCAGGCGAGCGCTCACTCGGAGCCCGACTGCGTGGAGACGGGCGCCTGACGTATCACGAGCTGGAGCGTTTCGGCCGTGACCTCTTCACCGCCCTTGACCAGCTGGCCGGCAAGGGAGTGTGGCACCGCGACCTCAAGCCCGACAACTTCGGCGTGCTCCAACGGGCCGATCGCTCCTGGCAGCTTGTGCTTTTCGACTTCTCCCTCGCGGAGGCGTCGGAAAGGGACGTGAAGGCCGGCACCCGCGGCTACCTCGATCCGTTCCTCGACACGCCGCGCCGACCGGTCTTCGACAACCACGCCGAGTACTACGCCGCAGCGGTCACCCTGCACGAGATGGCGTCCGGCGAGCGCCCCCGCTGGGGCGACGAGATGACCGATCCCCGCACCACCGACGACGAATACCCGGTGATCGCGGAGGAAGTCTTCGAACCCGCCCTGAAGGACGGACTGACGGCGTTCTTCCGGCGGGCGCTGCATCGCGACGCTGACCGCCGCTTCGACACCCTGCGGCAGATGCACGAGGCTTGGGAGTCCGTCTTCGCCAAGGCCGATGCGATGGCGCCCGACGACGAGGACGACGAGACGGAGGACCTGCAGGCGGCTCGCGACCGCGTTGCCGCGCAGGCCGAGCAGGACACCCTGCTCAAGGATGCCGGTCTCTCACCGCGCGCCCAGTCCGTCGCGAACTCGTTCGGCGCGACCACGGTCGGGGAGCTTCTCAACGTACCGCTGCACCAGATCGCCCGGGCCCGTGGTGCGGGCGCGGTGATCCGTAAGGAGCTCAACCGTCGGCACAAGCAGTGGACAGCGAAGCTCCGCAAGACCGCTGCACCTGCCGTAAAGCCCGCAGGGAAGTCGGAGAGTGCGTCCACGGTCCCGCAGATCGACCTGGCAGAGCTGCCGGCGGACATGGCAGCCCGAGCCAGCATCGACGAGATCGCCGCTCACCTTGACCCGGGCCCGAACAGCAAGGGCTCGCGCAAGCGCGAGATCGTCAGGCTCACACTCGGCCTGCCCGGCGTGGACGGAGCGCTCTCCACACTGCCGGCCTGGTGCTCCCAGACGGATATCGCCAAGGCGTTGACCATCTCGCAGGCGACCGTCTCGCGCAGCCACGTCGCCGCGATCCAGTCCTGGGCGGCCGATCCTTTCCTGACGAGTCTCAGGGAGGAAATCCTGGCGTTCGTCGCCGGATCAGGTCGGGTGGTCACCGCCCAGGAAGCCGCAACAGACCTGCGAATCCGCAAGGGGGTACGGGAGCAGGACCCGCAGCGCGCCGAGGCGCTGGCGCTCGCCGTGGTACGCGCGGCCGTCGAGGCGGAGGCCTGGCAGCAGAACAAGGCCGACGACGACCAGCCGCGGCTCGCGGTGCTTCGGCGAAACGGCAAGGTCTTCATCGCGTGCGAGTCCCTGTCAGGGACCAGCGACCCTAGCGCTCCCGAGCTCGCGGACTATGCACGGGCGCTCGGACAACAGGCGGATCGGCTTGCCCAGACCGAACCCCTGCCGGACCGCGCCGTCGTGATTCGCGACCTGCGGTCCGTACCGGTGCCGTCGGGCATGACTCCCGTGTCGGACGGCCGCCTGGTGGCACTCGCCTCGGCAGCCGCTCAGGACGCCCTGTACTCACCGCGTCTCGAGCTCTACCCGAGAGGGCTCGGCCTCGCTCAGGCGATCCGTATCTCGCAGGCCGCCGCCGGTATCCGGCGCGACCGGGGTGCAACCGCGGATGAGCTGCTCGCCAAGGTGCGACTCCGCTTCCCTGATCTGGATCTGGCCGAGCCGACCGCGGTCGAGCTGGAAGAGGCTTTGGCCGAGGCGATGAAGCAGGCGCTTCAGCACGCGGGATTCGTCCTCGAATACGACGCGGAAACCAAGCGTTTCCGCGCGCCGGTTCCGGAGGGCGTCCGCTCCATGACCGCATCGGCGACCGCGACCACGCTGTTCCCGAGCGCGGCCGGCGTAGCCGCAGCGTCGGCGGCGGCCGGCCGAGACCCGAAGGCACTCCTTGGGGCCAAGCTGGACGACGCCCTTCGCCGCGGAGGCTTTCTAGCTCTGACTCTGCGAGGCAAGCACCTCCCCGGTGCCGCCGACCTCCTTGCCGCCGCGTACGGCGTGGAGCCGGTCTCGCTGGGCGGGCTTTTCCTCCGTGAGTTCCGCGCGCTGGCCACCGAGCACGGCACGGACTGGGGACGTGTCCTGACCATCGACACCAAGTTCACCGAGTCCGGCGAACTGCCGCGAGGGCTTGCGTCGTACGTCAGGGGCACCTGGGCCCGCGTCGGTGAACGCCTGCGCGAGCGACTCGAGACTGCCGGGCCGACAGACGTGCTCTTCCTCCACGATGCAGGTCTGGCTGCTCGATACCAGGACGCCGGCGGGCGGGAACTGCTGGTCACGCTGCAGAACGCGGCCCGTCGGGAGTTCGATGCCCCGCACGGCCTGTGGTTGCTTTGCCCGCAGGAGGCGCCCCACGAGAGCCCGCAACTGGACGGCATGATCGTTGAGGTGCTCGGTGAGGCGGAGCGGGCCGTGCTGATCAAGGACTTCCTGGACGAGCTCCGGGTACGGAGCGCCGCTGCCTGACGAGACACGCCTCGGCGGCGGCCCTCGAGCTTCGAAACGCCGATCGTTCGGGTGCGCCGAACTGGCAAAATGGGGAACCGCACGGTCCGCTGGGGCCGACGGATGGACGGACAAGGGACGGGCGCTGTGACGGGTCGGGGAGTGGACCAGAACGAGCTGCTGAAGGACCTGCGCAAGCAGGTGGCGGCTCTGGAGGACGACCTGCGAGAGCGCAGCCAGGACGTACCGGAGTTCGCGGAGACGCTGGACGATGAGTACCAGCGTGCCCGGGCGGCTGAGCGCACGGCCGCCACGTACGAGAGCTGGCGCGAAGAGCGGATCACCCAAACTGCTGTCGCCTGGGTCCTCGGCACAGTGTTCGTCCGCTTCTGCGAGGACAACGGGCTGATCGAATGGCCGTGGATCGCCGGCCCCGGGGAGCGGCTGGCGGTCGCGGAGGAACGCCACGAGGCGTACTTCCGGGAGAACCCTGAGCAGAACGACCGCGACTGGCTCGTCGCCGCATTCGATCACCTTGCGGCGGCGAACGAGACGGCGGGAGGGCTCTTCGACCGCAACCACAACCCCCTGTGGGGGCTTACACCGAGTTACGAGGCGGCCCGGGCGCTGCTGGCGTTCTGGCGGCGGAGGGGCGAGGACGGCGAGGCGATCCACCTCTTCGAGAGCGAAGGCTGGGACACCCGTTTCCTCGGCGACCTATACCAGAACCTCAGTGAGCACGCACGGAAGACGTACGCACTGCTGCAGACTCCCGAGTTCGTGGAGGAGTTCATCCTCGACCTCACGCTCGAGCCGGCGGTGGAGGAGTTCGGACTCTGGCCCGAGCTGACCATTCGCGAGAGCGAGTCGCGTCTCGTTGAGCGGCGGGGACTGCGGACGATCGACCCGGCGTGCGGCAGCGGGCACTTCCTGCTGGGGATCTTCCAGCGCCTGCTGGCGAAGTACCGGGAAGAAGCCGGGCCGGGCGTCGACGACTGGGCGAACGTGCGGGCCGCACTTGAGGCGGTGCACGGGTGTGACAAGAACCCGTTCGCGGTGAGCATCGCCCGCTTCCGGTTGCTGGTTGCGGCGCTGAAGGAGGCCGGGGTAGGGCGCCTGGACCAGGCACCGAAGTTCCCGATCAACGTCGCTGTCGGCGACTCACTGCTGCACGGACGAGGCGTCGGCAAGCGTAAGCAGAAGGGGAAGTCGGACGACGACCTGTTCTCGGCGATGGGGGTGGCCGACGACGGGGACGAGGAGGAGTCGGAGGGGGCGTTCGCGTACTCGACGGAGGACGTGCACGAGTTCGTCCGTAGCTGCGACCTGCTGGGGCGGCATTCGTACCACGTGGTCGTCGGGAATCCTCCATACATCACCGTCAAGGACAAGCAGGAGAACGAAAACTATCGGGATATCTATGACGCATGCTCGGGAACGTATGCGTTGACTATTCCATTTGCTCAGCGGATCTTTGACTTGGCGACACGCGATCAGCGGGGTTACACGGGGCAGATCACTGCAAATTCGTTCATGAAGCGCGAGTTTGGGAAGAAGCTAGTGGAGAGCTTTTTCCGGTCGGTTGTAAAGCTGACGCATGTTATTGACACATCTGGCGCCTACATCCCTGGGCATGGCACCCCGACTGTGATCCTTATCGGGCGCAACACGGACCGAGGTTGGAATGACCCAATCCGGGCTGTACTTGGCGTGCGTGGGGAGCCGGGCCAGCCTGAGGATCCGGCGAATGGCATGGTCTGGCGTGCTATTGCAGCGCAGGTTCATGCTGTAAGCGAGTCCGACTGGGTTACCGTCGAAGATATCGCCCGAACTGATCTGGGTAGCCATCCTTGGTCGCTTGCTGGCGGCGGGGCATCGCGCCTCACAGCCGCTTTGGACCACCAAGGTGCGCGGTTGAAGGCTCGCATCGAGAGGATTGGCTTCTATGGTGACAGTCATGCCGACGAGGCATTCACTCTTCCCGCCAATGGCCGCTGGCCGAAGCTGGCAGAGGATCTTCACGCGAGGATAGGAGTTCGCGGTGACCAATCGCGGGACTGGTCCTTTAGTGGGTTCGACCTGACTGTTCTGCCGTATACTCCCCAGAAAGAAATCTTGGGGGATTCTGATCTCGGCGCGCCATTCGCCAGGCATTTTTGGCCGATGCGCTCCGATCTTTGGATGCGTGGAACATTTGGCGGTGGAACCTATCGGTCCGATGGGCGTCCGTGGTGGGCTTGGCATCAGCTTCCAAAGGATTCCGGAGCTCATGAATGGGCAATTTCCTTTGCATTTGTGGCGACTCATAATCACTTTGTGCTGGATAAGACTGGGACGGTCTTCAATCGTTCCGCCCCGGTGATCAAGTTGCCGAAGGCAGTCTCCGAAATTGAGTTTCTGGGCTTGTTGGCCGTCCTTAACTCCTCGGCTGCCTGTTTTTGGCTGAAGCAGGTTTGTCATGATAAGGGAAGTCAGTCTGGCACTGGTGGATTTATGCATGACGAGTGGGAACGATTCTACGAGTTCACAGGGACGAAGCTTCAGGAATTCCCTCTTCCTTCGGTTATGCCGGTTGAGCTTGGTCGCGCTATGGAAGAATCTGCACGGGATCTGGCTTCATGGGAGCCCTCGATGATCTCCGTATCCGGTGTGCCCAGCCGGAACATCCTTAATTCGGGTCGAGTTGCACACATGGCTATTCATCGTCGGATGATCGCGTTGCAGGAGGAGCTCGACTGGCAGGTATATGGCGCGTATGGTCTGTTTGCGGACGTTGAATCTAAAGCTCTAACCGTTCCGGACCTCGGTGTCGTTCCGGAGATTGCTCTCGGTGAGCGCGCTTTCGAGATTGTGCTTGCTCGTAAGGTGGCAGCCGGTGATGCAGAGACGGTCTGGTTTGAGCGGCATGGCTCGGTTCCGGTCACGGAGATTCCCTCGTCCTGGCCCGAGTGGTATCGCGAGATCGTGCAGCGTCGGATCAATGCAATTGAGAAGCGCCGCGATATCGCGCTGATCGAGCGGCCTGAGTGCAAGCGTCGTTGGTCATCACCCACATGGGAGAAGAAGGAAGCCGAGGCTCTCCGTACCTGGCTGCTGGAGCGTTGTGAGCGTGAGGAGCTGTGGTTCCACGTCCGGGACGGCATGCGTCAGCCTCGTACGCTTACGCCGGCGCAGCTCGCAGACTTGTTCACTCGTGACGCCGATGTCCAGGCCAAGGTAGTCCAGCCCGGGCGGT
>NZ_JAKNTA010000070.1 GCF_022288725.1 Kitasatospora sp. A2-31
CCACCGCCGATCGGGACGTCGACTCCAGACTCGGCGACCACGAGTCCCGTCTCCGGCGGCTGGAAGCCGGCCGGTGGCCGCTGCCAACGCTCGGCGCTCTGACCGGCCTGGCCGCGCTCGGCGTCGCCGTCGTCCCGCTCGTCTCCCGCTGACGCACCGCGCCCCCGCACCGGCTCCGGCCGGGCGGGGGCGCTTCGTCGCGTCCGGGCTCAGGCCGCGGCGACCGGCCCGCTGTCGAGGGCGGCCTTCGCGGCGTCCACCGACGCCTGCCAGGTCTGCGCGTGCGCCTGGGCCGCCCGCGCTTCCTCCCAGATCGGATGCGCCCGCAAGGCCAGCGCTGCGGCCACGTAAGCGTTGCGCGCCGCATCGACGTTGCCGCCCTGCTGGCTGGCTGCCGCCCGTGACGGCCATCGGCTCCCAGCTCTCGGCGAGCTGGGTCGGTTCGCCGTCGGCGAGGTACACGTAGCTGGTGTGCATGACAGGGTCGCCGGGTCGGATCTCCAGCCGCGCCGCGATCCGGTCGTCGGCGGCCCGCGGCTGGGACTCGTGCCGCCAGGTGCCGGCCACGCCCTGCCGGGCCAACGTGGCCTCCGTGGGCGATCCCTCGCCGGGCGCGACGCGCTGACGGCGGACCAGGACGGGCGGCGGCTCGGGGCTGCGGACGAAGTACCCGCGTCCCTGCCTCGCGACGACGAGTCCGTCCTGTTCGAGGACGCGGTAGGCCGACTGGCCGACGGCGGTCGAGTAGCCGTGCTCGCGTCGGAGGTCGGCGAGCGAGGGGAGGCGGTCCCCGGGCTGGAACTCTCCGGCGGCGATCCGGGTGCGGAGGCCGTCGGCGATTCGCAGGTAGGGGGAGACGTCGTCGCCGTCTGACATGCGTGTCCTCCTACTGTGCGTGCGCGCTGGGTGACAGACTATGGGCTCTGGCTCTACTGTATGCATAGACCTGAGCCCGATACATACAGGGGGATCGGTGCAGATCGGCATGCGTGCGAGGACGGTCCGGGCCGCCCTGGCCCAGGCGGCGGGCGCCCCGGTGTGCGTCACCCACCCCCGCCCCGGGATCGTCCGGCTCATCGTGCCGGTCGGCCCCGGCGCCATAGAGCGCTGGGCCGACGTGCTCGACATCGTGACGCCGTGCCACGCCTGGGGATCGCTCAACGCCACCGGCACGGTGGCGCTGTGGGCGGAACTGGAGGAGCCGCAATGACCGTTGCCCAGCGGCCGGAGACGCCGCCCTACATCCTCATCACGCTGGACACGTCGCGCGCTGGCCGCTACGTCAGCGCCGAGTGCCAGTTGGACGCTCACCATGGGTGTCCGGGCGGGCTGTGGGACGAGGCCGGCGCCCGCGTGCTCGTCTGCCTCTGCGGACACCCCGGGTGCTCGTGCGCCCGCAATCTGCCAGGGGCGGACCAGTGAGCGTTCCCGATGGGGAGCCCGCCGAGGCAGACGACAGGCCGATCGAGCTGGGCATGTGCGAGTACTGCACTGCGTGGGTCCGCGGCCGATGGGTTCGGGACCAGACGCCCCACACGGCGATCGTCGAGCACTGCGACCCGGACCCCCGATCAGCCCCTCACCCACCCCTCGGCGTCGATAGCCTCGTTGAACTCAAAAGCGGATGCACGGGGGCTGCAGAAAGGGAACTCATGAACCACTTGCCGACGGCCGACGACCCGCAATCGGGCGCCGCGGTCGAGACGTTCCGCGGAACGAACGGTGAGCTCGTCCACGCGCGCCGCGCGCCGATGGGCCTGATCGTGGTGCAGCTCGATCAGGCCGCGGTTGCGATTCCCGCCGCCGAGGCCGCCCGACTCGGCCGAAGGATCCTCCGGCTGGCCAACTTGGAGGGGGAGGGAGGTGATCAGTAGTGGCATGCCCCAGGGGCTGCGGCTGCGCGATGTACGTGAACGGCAGGTACTGGCAGTGTCCGATGTGCGGGTACCTGGTGCCATACAACGGCTACGTGCCCGCGCCCGAGCAGCTGGATGACGCCAGGGCCGCGAGCCCTCTCCGCTGCTGACCAGGCCGACCCGGGCCGGCGTACTGCCTCGCGCCGACCCGGGTCTACTCATCCCGGAGGAGACGCCAGGTCGGGACGCCGAGCGCGCGGGCGGCTGCGACGAGGTCATCCAGGCTGGGCGGCGTGTGGCCGAGCTCCCAGTTGGAGATGGACTGCCGGTCGCGGTTGATCAGCGCGGCGAGCCGCTCCTGACTGACGCCGCGCTGGCGGCGTAAGAAGCGGATCCGGTCGCCGACCGCGCGACGTTCGTGCAGCTGGTGAGGGTCGGGCTGTCGTTGGGGTGGGGTCGGCACCCCTTGACGCTGGCGCGGCCTTGATCAAAAGTCTGCATACCAAGGTCATCACTTGATCGATTACCTGTTCGATAGGATCGCCCTACCGCAGCCCGGGGGGACAGACCGGGAGCACACCCTGTACACCCTCGCCATCCCCGACCTGATCGAGCCCGAGCAGCACGAGCGCCTAGGCGACGCGATCGCCTCCCTCGCCGCGGTACTGCAGGCAGCTCCGATACGGCCCGACCGCGCGAACGCGTACCTCTGGATGATCGCTGGCGAGGGCGGAGAGCAGCGCGTTCTGGACTACATGGGCGCCGAGTCCGCGTTCGAGCTCCGCTTCTACGCGGACGGCAGACACTACACTGCGACGATCACACGTCGGCGGTAGCTGCCTCGCGACGTGCCCACCAGTACAGGAGCTGTGCCACGGTGGCGGCGCCTGCGATCCGCCGCAACTCGGCCAGTCGGTTGTTGACAGTTCGTCGTGAGATGTTCAGCTCGGCTGCCGCGTCGTCCTGGTCAAGGCCGCGCGCGAGGCACCTCAGGATGCCCAGGTGTACCGGCAGTAGCGCGGCCTCCGTCGTCCCATCCCACGGTTCCGCTCGGGCCCAGTCACGTTCGAACCCTGCGGCGACGGCGGCGACCATCGCGGGATCAGTGACTACAGCCGCCTGCTCCTTACTGATCTCCTCGCCGGTCCAGGGGTCGAGGACCGCCACGAAGGCGACCTGGCGATCGATGACGATCGCCCGGCCGAAGGCCTTTCCCGTCCTGACCTGTGCGCCCTGCTCGGTCATGGTCTGGGCCCAGCGGGCGGTCGGCGCGTGGGTTCGGACGCTGGGCAAGTAGATGGTGCGCATCGCGGCCCGGCGGCGGAGGACGCCAAGGTCTCGCTGATAGCTGACGGCCAGCAGGTCCGCGGGCCGCGGGCCGGTCTGCTGGGCTGTCAGGAGCTCACGCTCACAGGTGTTGATCAGCCCTTCCAGCCGCTCGTTGATGGCCGCTTTGCCGGTCAGGATCTCGACGCCGCCGCGCTGGTGGCTGCTGCCTCCGGAGTGTGCGGCCTGGTATGCCGCGGCCAGCGCAGAGACCTGGACAGGAAGTATCTGAGCCTCGGCGATCAGGTCGCCGGCCGCGCGCAGGAGTTCGGTGCGTCGGTCACGCAGTGCCGACAGCGGGTCGAGCGCAACGTAGTTTCCCGGCCGGCCCGTGTCGGGGGCGACGAGGTGGGTCGCGACGAGCTGATCGAGCTCCGGGCAGGGCGCCGGATCTGTGTGCTTGCCGGACAGGATGCCGAGGTACAGATCGCGCACTGCACGAACAGGAAAGAATCGACCTGATGACGCATCAGCCTTCATCCCGATTGCCCCGATTCGCCCTAGATCCCGATTGCCTAATTGTGCAACGTTCGCAGGATATCGCGAGCAGGGTTGATCCGAATTTGAACGGTCTACATGCTGGATCCCAGAGGGGGAACGGCCCCCTCCGCTCACCGGAAGGGGTGAACGATGCACGCTGTCCGTCGCACGGCAGGGATCCTCACCGCCGGCCTCGCCCTCGCGGGCGCCGCAATCGCCATCACCGCGACTCCGCCCTCGGGGCCCGTCGTTCCGGCCGCCGACTCTGTCTGGGGTGCCGTCCCGGTCGAGCCTGCGCCCCACCCGACCCCGGCACCGACCGCGACCCTCGCGGACTCGGTCTGGGGCTAGCGGCTCGCGCCGCTCCACGTGCTCCCGCCCCGCAGTGCCCGCTTGCATCGGGCGCTGAGGGGCGGGAATTCAAGGGGCTGCGGTAGGAACCCTCATTGCTGGGAGGCATCCGGATCCTACCCGCCCCTCGACGCCGCCCCGTACCCCCCAAGTGGAGGGGTGCGGGGCGGCTCGTGCGCCCAGAGGCAGGGAGAACCCAGGGAGTCCTCAGGGAGGAGCCGTGCCGCAGGGAGTGTGCAGGGAGGCTTTGTCCGGGGAGCCTCGGGGATTCATGGGGAAACATGGGGAGCCCGTTCGCCCTGTTCAGTGCCCCGACGACGCCTCTCCAACGGTTCCGTTGCTGACCTCGGGCTCCTCGACGAAGTCCACCTTCTTGAACTGGCGG
>NZ_JAKNTA010000071.1 GCF_022288725.1 Kitasatospora sp. A2-31
CCCGCCGCGACCGCCTCGGCGCGGTCCTTGGCCTGCTGGGCCTGGTCGGCGGCGGCCAGGTAGGCGCCCAGCTCGTCGATCGGGCGCTTGCCGAGCAGCTTGTCCCGGCCCTTGCCGACCGCCTCCAGGGTCGCGCTGAGCACGTTCTCCAGGGTGGCGAGCTTCACATCGACGTACTCGTCGACCTCCGGGCTCGGGCTGATCCCCTGCGGCTGGAACTCCTCGCCGTCGGTCTCGCCGTCGTGGTCGGCCTCGAAGACGCTGGAGTCCCCGCGCAGCTTGGTCCGGCCGCGGCCGACCGCACCGAGCGTCTTGGTGAGGACGACCTCGAAGTTGGCCAGCTTGCTGTCCACGTAGTCGTCGGCCTCGGCGCGCTTGGCGTCGACCTCGGCGCGGGCCTCGGCGAGGATCCGGTCGGCCTCGGCCTGGGCCCGGCGGACCACCTCGGTGTCGGAGATCAGCGAACCGCGCTCGGTGTGCGCGCCGTGGATGATCCGCTCGGCCTCGGCCTGGGCGTCGGCCACCACCTGCTCGTGGTCGGCCATCACCGACTGGGCCTGGGCCAGCTCGGCGGGCAGCGCCTCCCTGAGCTCCTGGAGCAGGCCGATCAGCTCGGCCCGGTTCACGACGCAGGAGGCAGACATGGGCATCGAGCGGGCGTTCTCGACGGCCGCGACGATCTCGTCGACCTTGTTCTGCACGTCCACGGGACTCCGTCTTTCCGTGTGCCGCCGACGCTCCGGCGGAGGCAGGCCCGGCGCGGTGGAGCTCACCGCAGGGCAGGACTACAGACTGTACGGCCACTGCGGGCCGAGGTCACAACGACCGGGCCCCGGCGCCCGACCGGGTCCGGGGCAAGTGGTGACGAACCGGCAGAAACGGACCGAACGACGGGTGCCTGCAGGCGGACCGCCTACTGCTGCGCCTTACGCTCCGCGATCCGCTCGACCAGCCGGCGGTGCACCACCTCGGGCAGCAGGTGCGAGACGTCGCCCCCGTACGAGGCGACCTCCTTGACCAGCGTGGAGGACAGGAAGCTGTACGTCGGCGAGGTGGGCACGAAGAGCGTCTCGACACCGGTCAGGCCGTGGTTCATCTGGGCCATCTGCAGCTCGTAGTCGAAGTCGCTGACGGCGCGCAGCCCCTTGACGATCGCCGGGATGCCGCGGTCCCGGCAGAAGTCCACCAGCAGGCCGAGGTGCGACTCGACCACGATGTTCCCGTAGGGCGCCGTGACCTCCTCGATCAGGGCGATCCGCTCGTCGATGGTGAACATGCCCTGCTTGTTCCGGTTGACCGCGACGGCGACGTGCACCACGTCGTACAGCTTCGAGGCGCGCTCGATGATGTCGAGGTGACCGTTGGTGATCGGGTCGAACGAACCGGGGCAGACGGCGCGGCGCATGGCGTGGTGCTCCCTCGTGGGTGACGGGTGCTGCGGGCCTCCTCGGCCCGCTAGGGGTGGTGGCGGGTCTCGGCGGCGGCGCGACCGTACCAGAGGGTGCCCTCGCCGTAGCGGCGGGGGGGGGGGGCCCCCCCACACCGTCCGGCCAGCCGAACTCACCGCCGCGGGTGCTGCGCTCCACGGTGACGAGTGCGTCGTCCGCGAGCCAGCCCCCCGCCGACAGTGTGATCAGCATCTCGCGCACCTCGTCGTCGGTGACGACGTACGGCGGGTCGAGGAAGACCAGGTCGTACGGGTCCTCCGGGGCGGGCCCGGCGATCACCTTCTCGGCCCGGGCGGCCTTCACCAGCACCCCGGGGAGGCCGACGATCCGGACGTTCTCCCGGATCACCCGGGCCGCCTGGGCGTCCGCCTCGACCAGCAGGACGTGCTCGGCCCCGCGGGACAGCGCCTCCAGGCCGACCGCGCCCGACCCGCCGAACAGGTCCAGCATCCGGGCCCCGTGCAGGGTGCCGCGCAGCGACTCCAGGGTGGAGAACATCGCCTCGCGGGCCTTGTCGGAGGTCGGGCGGGTGCCCCGGCCGGGCGGTACGGCCAGCCGGCGGCCGCCGGCCGCCCCGGCGATGACGCGGGTCATGGTGGTGGGAGGTCCTTTCGTCGCTGCCCGACCACGCTATCCCGCCCCGGGCGCGGGTGGGCGCCCCCGGCCCCCGACGGCGCACAGCCCCGCCGGACGGGCCGGCGGGGCTGTGCGGGGCTGTACAGGGCTGGGCAGGGCTGGGCGGGGCCGTTGGCTCAGCCCGCGTCCGCCCCCGCGGACTGTGCCGGGATCGCCGCACCGAGGAGCGCCGGGGAGGCGTAGCGGGACCAGGAGAGGCAGCCGTCGGGCGGGCAGAACTCGGGGCGGCGCGGGTCGTGCCCGAGCTCGCGCAGCTTGGTGCGGACGGAGTCGGGCGTGCGGCCGAAGCGGGCGGCGATCCGGGCGATGGTCTCGCCGTCGTGGAACCGCCGGACCAGCTCCTCCTCGTGCTGCGGCACCCAGGGGGCGCCGTGGCCGGGGTAGAGCTCGCGCAGCACGTCGCGGTCGGGGATGGGCTCGGAGACGTCGGCGACGATCGCCAGGGCCCGGAGCGCGCGGTTCAGCGCGATCCGCAGCGAGGCGACGTCCTCGACCGGCAGGCGGAGCTTGCCCGAGGCGAGGGGCGCGGCCGCCTCCCCCTCGCGCCAGCCGGTCAGGGTGAGGGTGACCTCGCGGTCGTCGTCGCTGGCGAGTTCGATCCGGAAGACCTTGTCGCCCAGCGGGAGCTCGTTGAGATGACGGAATGCCATGGCAGGACCCCCAAATGTCGTGCCGGATACGCACCTTGGGGGTGCGTCCCGAACAACTACATTCTCTCCCGGGGGTCTGACATCGCGGCGGCCCGTGCGCCCGCCCTCAGCCCTTCTCCATGTAGGCCGCGCGGTCCGCGTCGAGCAGGCTCTCCAGTGCGGTGCGCAGCTCCGGATGGGCGGTCAGGTCGGGGTCCGCGGCGACCAGCCGGGTGGCCTCGGCGCGCGCGGCCACGATGACCTCCTCGTCCTCCAGCACGGAGAGCACCTTCAGCGAGGACTTCACCCCGGACTGCGCCTGGCCCAGCACGTCGCCCTCGCGGCGCTGTTCGAGGTCGATCCGGGAGAGCTCGAAGCCGTCCAGGGTGGCCGCCACCGCGTCCAGCCGGGCGCGGGCCGCGCTCGCCGCGGGCATGTCGCTGACCAGCAGGCAGAGGCCGGCCGCGCTGCCGCGCCCGACCCGGCCGCGCAGCTGGTGCAGCTGGGAGACGCCGAAGCGGTCGGCATCCATGATCACCATGGCGGTCGAGTTCGGTACGTTCACGCCGACCTCGATCACCGTGGTGGCGACCAGCACGTCGACCTCGCCGGCGGCGAACCGGCGCATCACCTCGTCCTTGGCGTCCGGGGCCAGCCGGCCGTGCAGGATCTCCACCCGCAGCCCGGCCAGCGGGCCCTTCACCAGCATCTCGGCGGTCTCCACGACGGAGAGCGGGGGCCGGCGCTCGTCGCTGTCGGCGCCGGTGTCCGCGACGTCCTCCAGGTCCTCCTCGGCGGCCTTGCGCCGCTTCCTCGGCTCGGTGGGCTCCTCGTCCCCGATGCGGGGGCAGACCACGTACGCCTGGTGGCCCTTGGCCACCTCCTCGCGGACCCGCTCCCAGGCCCGGGCCAGGAAGTTGGGCTTCTCCACGGCCGGGACGACGTGGGTGGAGATCGGCGAGCGGCCGGCCGGCAGCTGGTCCAGCACGGACGTCTCCAAGTCCCCGAAGACGGTCATCGCGACCGTGCGCGGGATCGGGGTGGCCGTCATCACCAGCAGGTGCGGCGGCTGCTCGCCCTTGGCCCGCAGCGCGTCCCGCTGCTCGACGCCGAAGCGGTGCTGCTCGTCCACCACGACCAGGCCGAGGTCCTGGAACTGCACCTTGTCCTCGATCAGCGCATGGGTGCCGATCGCGATGCCGGCGTCGCCGCAGGCCATGTCGAGCAGCGCCTGGCGGCGGGCGGGAACGCCCATCGAGCCGGTCAGCAGCACGACGCGGGTGCCGAGGTCCGAGCCGCCGAGCATGCCGCCCTCGGCGAGGTCGCCCATCATCTCGACGATCGAGCGGTGGTGCTGCTGCGCGAGGACCTCGGTGGGCGCCAGCAGCACGGCCTGGCCGCCCGCGTCGACCACGGCCAGCATGGCCCGCAGCGCGACGAGC
>NZ_JAKNTA010000072.1 GCF_022288725.1 Kitasatospora sp. A2-31
CCCGCCGCGACCGCCTCGGCGCGGTCCTTGGCCTGCTGGGCCTGGTCGGCGGCGGCCAGGTAGGCGCCCAGCTCGTCGATCGGGCGCTTGCCGAGCAGCTTGTCCCGGCCCTTGCCGACCGCCTCCAGGGTCGCGCTGAGCACGTTCTCCAGGGTGGCGAGCTTCACATCGACGTACTCGTCGACCTCCGGGCTCGGGCTGATCCCCTGCGGCTGGAACTCCTCGCCGTCGGTCTCGCCGTCGTGGTCGGCCTCGAAGACGCTGGAGTCCCCGCGCAGCTTGGTCCGGCCGCGGCCGACCGCACCGAGCGTCTTGGTGAGGACGACCTCGAAGTTGGCCAGCTTGCTGTCCACGTAGTCGTCGGCCTCGGCGCGCTTGGCGTCGACCTCGGCGCGGGCCTCGGCGAGGATCCGGTCGGCCTCGGCCTGGGCCCGGCGGACCACCTCGGTGTCGGAGATCAGCGAACCGCGCTCGGTGTGCGCGCCGTGGATGATCCGCTCGGCCTCGGCCTGGGCGTCGGCCACCACCTGCTCGTGGTCGGCCATCACCGACTGGGCCTGGGCCAGCTCGGCGGGCAGCGCCTCCCTGAGCTCCTGGAGCAGGCCGATCAGCTCGGCCCGGTTCACGACGCAGGAGGCAGACATGGGCATCGAGCGGGCGTTCTCGACGGCCGCGACGATCTCGTCGACCTTGTTCTGCACGTCCACGGGACTCCGTCTTTCCGTGTGCCGCCGACGCTCCGGCGGAGGCAGGCCCGGCGCGGTGGAGCTCACCGCAGGGCAGGACTACAGACTGTACGGCCACTGCGGGCCGAGGTCACAACGACCGGGCCCCGGCGCCCGACCGGGTCCGGGGCAAGTGGTGACGAACCGGCAGAAACGGACCGAACGACGGGTGCCTGCAGGCGGACCGCCTACTGCTGCGCCTTACGCTCCGCGATCCGCTCGACCAGCCGGCGGTGCACCACCTCGGGCAGCAGGTGCGAGACGTCGCCCCCGTACGAGGCGACCTCCTTGACCAGCGTGGAGGACAGGAAGCTGTACGTCGGCGAGGTGGGCACGAAGAGCGTCTCGACACCGGTCAGGCCGTGGTTCATCTGGGCCATCTGCAGCTCGTAGTCGAAGTCGCTGACGGCGCGCAGCCCCTTGACGATCGCCGGGATGCCGCGGTCCCGGCAGAAGTCCACCAGCAGGCCGAGGTGCGACTCGACCACGATGTTCCCGTAGGGCGCCGTGACCTCCTCGATCAGGGCGATCCGCTCGTCGATGGTGAACATGCCCTGCTTGTTCCGGTTGACCGCGACGGCGACGTGCACCACGTCGTACAGCTTCGAGGCGCGCTCGATGATGTCGAGGTGACCGTTGGTGATCGGGTCGAACGAACCGGGGCAGACGGCGCGGCGCATGGCGTGGTGCTCCCTCGTGGGTGACGGGTGCTGCGGGCCTCCTCGGCCCGCTAGGGGTGGTGGCGGGTCTCGGCGGCGGCGCGCCCGTACCAGAGGGTGCCCTCGCCGTAGCGGCGGGAGCGCAGCACCTCGAAACCGTCCGGCCAGCCGAACTCACCGCCGCGGGTGCTGCGCTCCACGGTGACGAGTGCGTCGTCCGCGAGCCAGCCCCCCGCCGACAGTGTGATCAGCATCTCGCGCACCTCGTCGTCGGTGACGACGTACGGCGGGTCGAGGAAGACCAGGTCGTACGGGTCCTCCGGGGCGGGCCCGGCGATCACCTTCTCGGCCCGGGCGGCCTTCACCAGCACCCCGGGGAGGCCGACGATCCGGACGTTCTCCCGGATCACCCGGGCCGCCTGGGCGTCCGCCTCGACCAGCAGGACGTGCTCGGCCCCGCGGGACAGCGCCTCCAGGCCGACCGCGCCCGACCCGCCGAACAGGTCCAGCATCCGGGCCCCGTGCAGGGTGCCGCGCAGCGACTCCAGGGTGGAGAACATCGCCTCGCGGGCCTTGTCGGAGGTCGGGCGGGTGCCCCGGCCGGGCGGTACGGCCAGCCGGCGGCCGCCGGCCGCCCCGGCGATGACGCGGGTCATGGTGGTGGGAGGTCCTTTCGTCGCTGCCCGACCACGCTATCCCGCCCCGGGCGCGGGTGGGCGCCCCCGGCCCCCGACGGCGCACAGCCCCGCCGGACGGGCCGGCGGGGCTGTGCGGGGCTGTACAGGGCTGGGCAGGGCTGGGCGGGGCCGTTGGCTCAGCCCGCGTCCGCCCCCGCGGACTGTGCCGGGATCGCCGCACCGAGGAGCGCCGGGGAGGCGTAGCGGGACCAGGAGAGGCAGCCGTCGGGCGGGCAGAACTCGGGGCGGCGCGGGTCGTGCCCGAGCTCGCGCAGCTTGGTGCGGACGGAGTCGGGCGTGCGGCCGAAGCGGGCGGCGATCCGGGCGATGGTCTCGCCGTCGTGGAACCGCCGGACCAGCTCCTCCTCGTGCTGCGGCACCCAGGGGGCGCCGTGGCCGGGGTAGAGCTCGCGCAGCACGTCGCGGTCGGGGATGGGCTCGGAGACGTCGGCGACGATCGCCAGGGCCCGGAGCGCGCGGTTCAGCGCGATCCGCAGCGAGGCGACGTCCTCGACCGGCAGGCGGAGCTTGCCCGAGGCGAGGGGCGCGGCCGCCTCCCCCTCGCGCCAGCCGGTCAGGGTGAGGGTGACCTCGCGGTCGTCGTCGCTGGCGAGTTCGATCCGGAAGACCTTGTCGCCCAGCGGGAGCTCGTTGAGATGACGGAATGCCATGGCAGGACCCCCAAATGTCGTGCCGGATACGCACCTTGGGGGTGCGTCCCGAACAACTACATTCTCTCCCGGGGGTCTGACATCGCGGCGGCCCGTGCGCCCGCCCTCAGCCCTTCTCCATGTAGGCCGCGCGGTCCGCGTCGAGCAGGCTCTCCAGTGCGGTGCGCAGCTCCGGATGGGCGGTCAGGTCGGGGTCCGCGGCGACCAGCCGGGTGGCCTCGGCGCGCGCGGCCACGATGACCTCCTCGTCCTCCAGCACGGAGAGCACCTTCAGCGAGGACTTCACCCCGGACTGCGCCTGGCCCAGCACGTCGCCCTCGCGGCGCTGTTCGAGGTCGATCCGGGAGAGCTCGAAGCCGTCCAGGGTGGCCGCCACCGCGTCCAGCCGGGCGCGGGCCGCGCTCGCCGCGGGCATGTCGCTGACCAGCAGGCAGAGGCCGGCCGCGCTGCCGCGCCCGACCCGGCCGCGCAGCTGGTGCAGCTGGGAGACGCCGAAGCGGTCGGCATCCATGATCACCATGGCGGTCGAGTTCGGTACGTTCACGCCGACCTCGATCACCGTGGTGGCGACCAGCACGTCGACCTCGCCGGCGGCGAACCGGCGCATCACCTCGTCCTTGGCGTCCGGGGCCAGCCGGCCGTGCAGGATCTCCACCCGCAGCCCGGCCAGCGGGCCCTTCACCAGCATCTCGGCGGTCTCCACGACGGAGAGCGGGGGCCGGCGCTCGTCGCTGTCGGCGCCGGTGTCCGCGACGTCCTCCAGGTCCTCCTCGGCGGCCTTGCGCCGCTTCCTCGGCTCGGTGGGCTCCTCGTCCCCGATGCGGGGGCAGACCACGTACGCCTGGTGGCCCTTGGCCACCTCCTCGCGGACCCGCTCCCAGGCCCGGGCCAGGAAGTTGGGCTTCTCCACGGCCGGGACGACGTGGGTGGAGATCGGCGAGCGGCCGGCCGGCAGCTGGTCCAGCACGGACGTCTCCAAGTCCCCGAAGACGGTCATCGCGACCGTGCGCGGGATCGGGGTGGCCGTCATCACCAGCAGGTGCGGCGGCTGCTCGCCCTTGGCCCGCAGCGCGTCCCGCTGCTCGACGCCGAAGCGGTGCTGCTCGTCCACCACGACCAGGCCGAGGTCCTGGAACTGCACCTTGTCCTCGATCAGCGCATGGGTGCCGATCGCGATGCCGGCGTCGCCGCAGGCCATGTCGAGCAGCGCCTGGCGGCGGGCGGGAACGCCCATCGAGCCGGTCAGCAGCACGACGCGGGTGCCGAGGTCCGAGCCGCCGAGCATGCCGCCCTCGGCGAGGTCGCCCATCATCTCGACGATCGAGCGGTGGTGCTGCTGCGCGAGGACCTCGGTGGGCGCCAGCAGCACGGCCTGGCCGCCCGCGTCGACCACGGCCAGCATGGCCCGCAGCGCGACGAGC
>NZ_JAKNTA010000073.1 GCF_022288725.1 Kitasatospora sp. A2-31
CCAGAGCGCGCTGCTGCACGTCGGCGTCCTGCTCGCCGCCCTCCCGCTGGCCGCCGCCCTGCTGCTGGCCGGCACCCGGTACCGGGTGGCCAGCGGCCGCCGGCTCAGCCCGCACCGGGCCGTCGCCGGCCAGGAGGCCCGGGTCCACCTGCGGATCGACAACGTCTCCCGGGTGCCCACCGGCCTGCTGCTGCTGGAGGACAAGGTCCCGTACGTGCTCGGGCCGCGCCCGCGCTTCGTGCTGGACCGGGTCGAGCCGCGCGGGCACCACGAGGTCTCCTACCGGGTCCGCTCCGACCTGCGCGGCCGCTACCCGCTCGGCCCCCTGCAGCTGCGCCTCGCCGACCCGTTCGGGATGTGCGAGCTGAGCCGTTCCTTCTCCGCCTCCGACGTGCTCACCGTGGTGCCGCAGGTGCAGCAGCTGCCGCACGTCCGGCTCAGCGGCGAGTGGATCGGCCAGGGCGAGAGCCGGGCCCGCACCCTGGCTCTGGCCGGCGACGACGACGTCATCCTGCGCGAGTACCGTCCCGGCGACGACCTGCGCCGGGTGCACTGGAAGTCCACCGCGCGCTACGGCGAGCTGATGGTCCGCCGCGAGGAACAGCCGCAGAAGGCGCGGGCCGCCGTCCTGCTGGACACCCGCGAGATCGGCCACCGGGGCAGCGGCCCGGCATCCTCCTTCGAGTGGGCGGTCGGCTGCGCCGCTTCGGTCGCCGTCCACCTGCTGCAGCGCGGCTACCAGACCCGGCTGCTCACCGACCTCGGCCACTGCGTCCCCGGCCCCGAGGCCGGCGACGGCAACAGCGCGGCCGACGCCTCCGGGCTGATCCTGGACGCGCTCGCCGTGGTCGACCTCTCCGACGGCGCCGGGCTCTCCCGGGCCGAGGACCCGCTGCGGGCCTCCGGCGAGGGCCTGCTGGTCGCCGTCCTCGGCGACCTGGACGAGGAGCAGACCGCCCGCTTGGCGCGGCTGCGCACCCGCACCGGCGGCGCGGTGGCCTTCCTGCTCGACACCGGTACCTGGGCCGGCCTGCGGATGGTCGCCCCCGACACCGGCGGGGAGGAGTTCCAGGCCAGGGTCCGGCAGCTGCGCGAGGCCGGCTGGACCGTCCTGCCGGTCCGCGCCGGGGACTCCGTCCCCGAGCTGTGGCAGGCCGTCGACCGGGCCGAGTCGCCCTCCCCCTACCGAGAAGAGGCCGGCGCGTGACCACCCGGGCCAAACTGACCGTGTACTCGGCGCTGGCCACCGCCCTGGCCGCGCTCTGCCTGACCCCGCTGCTCACCACGAAGGGCTGGATCACCCACGCCTACCTGGTGATCGCCGTGGTCTCGGCGGCCGGTGCGGGCCTGCGCCGCACGCCCCTCTACCGCTGGACGGTGCCGCTCGGGCAGCTGGTCGCCCTGTTCCTGATGCTGCTGATCGGCTTCGCGGGCTCCGCCGCCACGTGGGGCGGCCTGGTGCCCGGCACCCACTCGGTGTCCGCGCTCGGCCGGGTCTTCGCCCACGGCCTGGACGACATCCAGCAGTACGCCATCCCGGCCCCGCCCAGCGCGGGCCTGCGCCTCATCCTGGTCGGCTCCATCGGGCTGATCGCCGTCCTGGTGGACACCGTCGCGGTGACCTACCGGCGCTCGGCCCTGGCCGGACTGCCGCTGCTGGCGCTCTACTCGGTCGGCAACGGGCTGGCCGGCGACCGCGGCAGCTGGGTCTGGTTCGGCCTCGCGGCCGCCGGCTACCTGGTGCTGCTCTTCGCCGAGGGCCAGGACCGGGTCTCCCGCTGGGGCCGGGTCTTCCGCGGGACGCCGCGCGGCACCGAGGGCTCCGGGTCGCTCAGCCTGAGCGGCCAGCGGGTCGGCGTGCTCGCCCTCGCGCTAGCCCTGCTGGTCCCCCCTCTCCTCCCCCAGTGGGACGGCGGCCTGATCCACGCCGGCGGCTCGGGCGGCTCCGGCGGCCCGGGTTCGGGCTCCGGCGGCGTCAGCAGTCTCGACCCGCTGGTCAGCATGGCCTCGCACCTGACCAACCCCAGCAACGACGAGCTGTTCACGTACGCGATGGACAGCGTCTTCGCCGACACCGCGTACCTGCGCACCGGCTCGCTCGACAAGTTCGACGGCACCGCCTGGACGCTCAGCAAGCCGGCGGTCTCCGAGCTCCCGGGCACCTTCCCGCAGCCGGAGGGCCTGCGGGACCTCAAGGCGCCCACGGTGACCGGCGAGTTCAGGATCGGCAACCGGCTGGAGGAGGGCTGGCTGCCGATGCCCTACCCGGCGTCCGCGGTCACCGTCCCGAACCGCTCGGACTGGCGGGTCGACACCCTCACCGGCACCGTCGTGCCGAACCGGGACCGGGCGCTCAAGGGCCTGAACTACAAGGTCGTCGCGCTGGACGTGAAGCCCACGGCGGACGAGCTGCGCAAGGCCCCGCCCGCGCCGTCCAAGATCATGGACCAGTACACCCCGGTGCCCGCGAACCTGCCGACGAGCGTCAAACTGCAGGCGGTGGAGCTGACCCGGAACGCGAAGACGCCGTACGACAAGGCGATCGCCCTGCAGAACTGGTTCACCGGCCCGGAATTCGAGTACACCACCGCCATCAAGGACAGCGGCAGCGGCAGCACCGCGATCGAGGCCTTCCTGCGCGACAAGCGTGGGTTCTGCGTCCACTTCGCCTCCTCCATGGCGGCGATGGCCCGCACCCTGCAGATCCCGGCCCGGGTCGCGGTCGGCTTCATGCCCGGGAACGCGAAGGCCGGCAACTCGTACTCGGTGACCGGCCGGATGTACCACGCCTGGCCGGAGCTGTACTTCGAGGGCTACGGCTGGATGCGCTTCGAGCCGACCAAGGGCCTCGGCGTGCAGCCCCGCTACACCTCACCGGTCGTCGAGCCCACCACCGCCCCGGTCCCGCAGCCGACCCTCACCGCGCAGGCCACCGGGCCGGTCACGTTGCCCTCGGCGGGCAGCAGCTGCGACCCCAAGCTGCGCCGGATGGGCGAGTGCGGGGACGAGCAGAAGACCGCCGGCGCGGCGCGGCAGGAGTCCTGGATGCCGTCCTGGCAGGTGCTGGTCGCCGTCGCCGTGGCACTGCTGGTCGTCGCCCTGCTGCTCACGCCGATGATCTGGCGGACACGGCTGCGCCGCCGCCGCCTGGGCGCGGGCGGGCGGCGCCGGCCCGGCGGGGACGGCCCGACGGAGCTCACCGACGCCCAGGTACTGGCCGCCTGGGACGAGCTGATCGACTCGGCCTGGGACGCCGGCATCGCACCGGACGAGTCGCGCACCCCGCGCGCCGCAGCCCGCCGGATCGCGGAGACCGCCGAGCTCGACACCGAGGCGGCGGCCGCCGCCGGGCGGCTGGCGCTGGCCACCGAGCGGGTCCTCTACGCCCGCTCCGCCCAGCTGTCGGACCAGGTCGCGGCGGACGTCCGGACCGCCCGGGAGGGCCTGAAGGCCGGCGCCGGCCGGGCCGTCCGGACCAGGGCCGTGCTGCTGCCCCCGTCCTCGGCCCAGCTCTGGTGGCGGATCTCCGACGCGGCACTGGGGGCCCGGCTCGCCCTGCGCCGCCGGGTCGCCGGGGTGACCGGGGCGGTCACCGGACCGGTACGCCGGGCCCGGGGCCGGCTGCGGCGCCGGGGCGGAGAGGACGACGGCCGGTCCTGAGACCGGGCAGCCGGGACCGGAGCCGCCGCGGCTCCGGTCCCGGACCGGGTGCAGGACCCCGCTCACGGGTGGTAGGGGCCCGAAAGCGCTCGCAAACGCCGAGGGCGGGCAGTCGGATCGACTGCCCGCCCTCTCGGCGTTCGTGAGGCCCGGTTCCGCCCGGTTCGTACGGCGGGGG
>NZ_JAKNTA010000074.1 GCF_022288725.1 Kitasatospora sp. A2-31
GCGGGCAGGGCGGGCGAGACCCGTCCGGTGGCGCCGGGGACGGTCGCGGCGGCGCGCAGCGCGCCCTCGGCGGCGGAGCGCTGCGCGGCCTCGACGGCGCCGGTGCGGCTCTCCCAGACCACGATCACGGGCAGGGTGGCGGGGGCCTGGAACTCCTCGCCCAGCCGGGCGACCTCGGTCGACTCGGCGCTTCGCGGCAGGAACGCGGCCCGGTCGTTGGTGGCGACCTCGGAGAGCCGTCCCGCGTACGGGCCGAAGGCACCGCCGAGGCCGAGCCAGGCCACCAGCAGGGCGAGCGGGATCAGCAGCCGGGCTCGGCGCCGGGCGGTGGGGCTGCCGGTGAGCATCGTGGAGCGCCCTTCGTGGCGGGGGCGGGGACGGGTCGCCGCATCCTATCTCTCAATCGTCGAGATACTTCACCGGCTGAGTTTTCCGGCGGCGCGCCGCGGGCCGGTGCCCCTCGGGCGGCGGCGCGGGGGCCCCTGCCGCTCGGGCCCGTACGCTGCGCGCCCGGCGTGCGCCGGAGGGCGCGCCAGCAGGCCGGCCGCGGAGAGCGCGGCCCACCCGATCGAGACCGCCACGGCCATCGTGCGGTGCCGCCGCTTCGGCAGCGCGGTGGCGAGCAGCGTGGCGTCACCCAGGTCGGAGGCGATCCGCACCAGGGTGGCGGTCCGCAGCGCCGAAGCGTCCGGGGCCAGGACCATGGCGAGACCGCAGGCGGCGTCCCGGAACGCCAGCGGGCGCAGGCAGGCGGCCACGTCCGCGGGGACCGACCCGTCCGGCGCGCTGATCCCGGACGGGCGGGCCAGCAGCCCCGGGCGGCGGGCGACGGCGAGCCCGTAGACGGCGGTGACGGCTCCGGTCAGGCGCAGCAGACGCACGTTCACGGCGCGGCTCTCCTCGGGTCGGCGGGGTCACTCCCCGGTGCGGGCCGCGGGGGCGCCTCCCCCGCGGCCCGCACGGTGGGCCCATCATGGACGACCGGACGGCCCGGCGCGGGCCGACACGTCCGGCGGTGGCCCTTCCGGGCGGCCTGACGGCCCGCTGCGCCCCGCGGCTCCCGAGGACCGGGGGCCGCGGGGCGGGTGGGACCAGCGGGACCGGCCAGGGGCAGTGGACCGGCGCAGGTCGGCGGGACCGGCCGGAACGGCGTCAGGAGACGCGCTTCAGCTGCCAGCTGTTCTTGCCGAAGCTCGGCACCGCCGAGTAGTTACAGCCGGAGCTGTAGAACTCGCTGACCTGCACCCAGCCGGCCGGCGGCCAGGTCGAGGCGCAGGCGTTGACCACGGTGCCGACCGGGTAGCCGGTGAGCTGCATGATCTTCTTGCTGTTGGGGGTGAAGGTGCCCGACCCGCAGCCGGCGCTGTTCCACCACTGCACGTCGACGTAGCCGCTGGGGGTGAGCGAGCTCCCGCACATGTTCACCGTGTCACCGGGCGCGGCGTGCGCGGTGGTCATGGACAGCGTCAGTGCGGCGGCAGCGGCGCCCAGGGTCAGGGCTGCGGCACGGAGACGGGACACGGAGCGGCTCCTCTCGTCGGCGCGGTCCGTCCGCACCTGGCATATTCCTATCGGCGGGTGACCGGACACGGACAGTGGCTTTCCGGTCCGGTCCCCGACGCGATTGACGCCGTTGACAGGCGGCGCCCGGTGTGTCACAGGCCTAGAGCAGGCGCTTGATGTCGCCGCGGGCCCGGTAGAAGGCCCCGGAACCGGACTCCAGCACCTCGGCCACCAGGTAGCGGGCGCCGGGCTCGCGGATGTCCTTCGGGAACTGCACCCGGCGGGCCGGGTCGAAGCCGGGCGACACCACGCGGACGCGCAACCGGCCGCCCTCCGCCACGCACTCGACCTCGATGCCGCCCGCGGCCGCCGCCGATCCGGCGACCACCGACTCGACCTCGGCACCGGCCACCGCCGCCGTCCAGCCGCTGCCGTCCACCTCGGCGGCCTGCGGCACCCGGCCCTCCTCGGCCGCCCGCACCGCCTCCTCGCTCGCGTCCAGGCAGACCAACGAGCCGTCGGTGGTCACCAGGTACAGCCGGCCGTCGCGGTACTGCATGCTGTACGCGGAGCCGCAGCCGGTGCCGAGCTTCCAGAGCCGGGTGCCGTCCGCCGCGAAGCAGTACACCGAGGAGTGGTTGTCGCCGGCGAAGACGTAGCGGCCGTCGGGCGAGGCGGCACACGAGAACACGGAGGCGTCGCAGCGGTAGCGGGCCGTCTCCGAGCCGTCGGCCTTGCGCAGCCGGTGCACCGAGCCGCGCGAGGTCGCGGCGAACACCTCGTCGCGCTCCTGCCAGCCGAACAGCACGTCGCCGTCGGTCCGGGTGTGCCACAGCGGCTCGCCGCCGCGCGCGGCGTAGCGCGCCACCCCGCGCGAGTGACCGTGGTAGACGCCGTCCTCGTCGCAGCGGACCATCCAGCCGTCGGTGCCCTCGGCTTTGCGCCGCCACTGGAACTCGTCCTCGTGGTCGACGGTGGTGATCCCGCCGCGGGCGTCGGCGACGCCGAGCACGCCGTCGTGGATGTCCAGCCAGTAGATGTCGACGTCGGCGGCGATCTCGTACGCGACCCGCGGCACCTTGCCGCCGAGGTCGTACACCTTGCCGTCGTCGCAGCCGGCGTAGATCCACCAGTCGTCGGCGACGATGCACTTCACGCCGTCCGGCAGGCCGTAGCGGCCGGTGACCTGCCCGTCGTGGGTGAGCGTGTAGACGTCGCCGCGCTCGTTGCCCACCCAGGCGTGCTCCTCGCCGACGAAGATGCCGAAGGCCGCGGCGCCGGAGCGGAACCGCCAGAGCACGGGGGCCTGGCGGGCGGTCGAGCGGCTGCTGGTGATCGCCCGGCGGGTCACCGCGCGGCGCTGCCGCACCCCGCGCACGGCCGGGGCGTAGCCCTTGCGGACCTTCTCCCCGATCTTCTTGGCGGCCGCGGCGGCGGCCTTCTCCGGCGACGGGTAGCTGGTGGTCTTCGCCTGGCCGCCCTCGCCGATCCGCCCGTAGGTGATCGTCACGTCCACGCCGGCGACCCGGACCTCGTAGAACTTGTGGGCGCTGCCGGTGTCCTCGGACAGCTCCAGGTAGGTGGTCTGCTCGTCGGCGGCGACAGGCATGCGGGGCCCCTTCCGGGCGCTCGGCGGGAGTCGGTGCGGGCGGCGTGCCCGGCGACACCGCAGAAGCTATGCCCAGGGACTGACAGCGCGTCCGGTGCCCCCCGCTCCGACGGTGCGCCGGCCCGCCCGGCCCGGTCCGGCGGCCGACGTGCCCGGGCGGACAAACAGGAGAATCATGGGACAACACCCCTCGAAAGGCGGGAATACGATGTTCCAGCTCCTGTGGATTCTGCTCATCGGCTTCGTGCTGGGCGTGCTGGCCAGGCTGCTCCTGCGCGGCCCGCAGGCGATCCCCTGGTGGCTGACCATGCTGCTCGGCGCCGGGGGCGCCCTGCTCGGCAACGCCGTGGCCGGGTGGATCGGGGTACGGCACACCAGCGGCATCGACTGGATCCGCCACCTGCTCCAGTTGGGCTTCGCCGTCGCCCTGGTCGCCCTCGTCGCCCCGGCCTGGACGAGGTCCCGCTCCCGACGCTAGGGCCCTGGGCCGCCGTCCGGCGCCCAGGAGCCTGCCGGCGGGCCGGCAGCGGCGTCAGGCGACGTGGACGCGGGGGCGACGGTCCCGGTCGGGCTCGGCCTCCCGCAGCACCTCGCGGGTGACCGGGGCCACCTCGCCCTGCCCGAGCAGGAAGAACCGGAAGAACTGGGCGAACGGGTTGCCCTCGGTCCACTCG
>NZ_JAKNTA010000075.1 GCF_022288725.1 Kitasatospora sp. A2-31
CCCGCCGAGGCCGGTGAGCAGTCCGCGCTCCTCCACGGTGAACGCGCGGGGCTCGTCGAAGCCGATGATGCAGCTGCCGACGGGGTGCCCGGAGGCGATCAGCGGCAGGAACGCCCAGGCGCCCATCTCGTCGAGGGCGATCCCCGGGTAGGCGGCGGCGAGGGCGTGGACGTTCTCGAAGAAGATCGGCGCGCCGGTGCTGAGCGTCTCGGCCCCGGGCACCCGGGCACCCGTCGGGGTGCCCTCGAAGCGGTCGAGGAAGCCGTCGGGGTACCCGCTCTGCGAGATCAGGTGCAGTCGCTTGTCGCGGACGGCGTAGATGGCGAGCTCCTGGCCGCCGAAGGCCGGCAGGATCTGCTCCTCGACGGCGCGGCAGACCTCGCGGACGGTCACGGCCTCGCTGAGCGCGCTCGCGAGCTGCAGCAGGTGGTACATGCCGCCGACGCCGGGGCGGGCGCCGAGGTCGGGCTCGGGTTCGGTCGGCTTCCCGGTGCGGCCCGGCGGCGGCTCGGCGGCGACCACCCGGCCGGTGACGCCGTGTGCGTCCGGGTAGAGCGAGAAGGCGAACCAGTCGTCCGGCGGTCGGGCGGCCAGGAAGGCGGTGGGCTGCTGGGAGAGCATGGCGGCCCGGTAGCGGTTCTCGTAGACCGGGTCCGAGAGCCAGGGCAGCACCTCCCAGGGGTGGTGGCCGACCAGGTCCTCCCGGCGGGCGCGCAGCAGCAGCTCGACGCTGCGGTTGGCGTAGGTGATCCGGCCGTCGGGGTCGAGCGAGAAGACGCCGTCGTGCAGCCGCTCGACCGCGGCCGCGGCGGCGGTGCCGGTGCGGGTGTCCAGGACGGCGCCGACGAGGTGGGCACGCCCGTCGGGAACGCCCTCGGGGACGCGGGCCCAGAGCTCGACGGGGTAGTGGTGGCCGTCGCGGTCCAGCACCCGGACCCGGGCGGCCAGCATCCGGCCGTGGTCGAGGGCGGCCCGGGCGGCGGCGCGGAACTCGGGCAGGTCGCCGGGGGCGATCCGGGTGGTCAGGCTGGCCGCCCGGCCGTCGAACTCGGCGGGGGCGAGGCCGAGGATCTCGCAGAACTGGTCGTCGGCGGAGATCGCACCGGTGGCCACGTTCCAGTCGAAGAGCCCGACCCGGGTGGTGGGCGGCCCCGGGGGCGCCAGCTCGACCACCGCGGTGTCGCCGTTGGGCTCGATCGGGTACCCGGCCTCCTCCAGCTGCGCCAGTCCGGCGGCCAGCCGGTCGGCCGCCTTCCGCAGGTGCGACCGCGCCTCCTCCGGCACCCCGTCGTCGGAGGAGGGCCAGAGCGCGCTCACGACCCCGTACCGGGCCTCGCCCCTGCGGACCGGAACGCAGGCCGAGGCGTAGTCGTAGGGCAGACCGACGGCCAGCTGCGGGAAGCGCCGCATGGTGTCCTCGGTGTCGGACAGCGTGATCGTCCGCCCGGTCCGGTAGCACACCGCCACCGGCATCGGGCCCGCCGCGGCGACCCGGCGGAACGCGCTCATCAGCGAGAGCGGCACGCCCGCGATGGTGCAGAGCACGAGCGAGCGGCGGTCACGCGAGCGCAGGTAGACCAGCGCGCCGTAGGCGCCGGTGCTCTCCAGCGTGTTGCGGGCGGTCGTGGCCAGCAGGGAGTCCCGCTCGTGGGCGGCCCGGGCGGCGGCGTCGCTCCGCCGCGGACGGTGCGGGTCGGGACGCGTCGCCCGGGCACGAGCGGTCGGCTGCGGACCGGACGGGTCCGCCGGCACACCCTGGCGCATCCTCTCTTGCTACGCCGGGGTCAAGGGACTGTCAAGGCGAGCCCCCGCCGCCCCGGGGTGCCCGTCCGTCCCGGCTGCGCCAGCATGGGGGCATGCCGCCCCCTCCCGGCCCGACCACCGTGGTCAACCTCAAGGGCCACCGCGACGACCCGGACTACGCCGACGTGGTGTACGTCGGCCGCGCCGTGCACCGCGGCGGCTGGCACCTGGCAGAGTCCCCGCTGCACTGCCCGTACCGGCCCGGTCCCGACCTCACCCGCGAGGAGATGCTCGTCCGCTACCGCGCGTACCTCCTCGACCGCCCCGAGCTGCTCGCCCTCCTCCCCGGGCTGCGCGGTCGCCGCCTGGGCTGCTGGTGCGTCCCCCTCCCCTGCCACGCGGAGGTCATCGCCGACCTCGCCGACCACCCGCCGGAGGAGGCGTAGCCGAGGGCCGTCCGCAGGCGCGTCCGGCGGGCCCGCCGGAGCCGGGAGCGCCCGGGCGCCTGCGAACGACCGGGCGCCGCTCGGATATCCTCCGTCGGAAGGTGCAGCACGGCGGCTGCCCAGGGGGAATCGAGTACGGAGATGCAGCACCCGGCGTCCGGGCGGACCGACGCGGCCGAGGCGGCCTCCTGGCAGTGGGACGGCGAGGCCGAGGGAGCACCGGTGGCACCGGCCGACGTGATCGGCGGTGGCCGCGGGGACGACGACGGGCGGTGGCTCGGCCGGCGCCGGCTGCTGCTCGGCGGGGCCGGGGTCCTCGCGGCGGGTGCGGCGGCCTGGGCGCTCGGCCGCTCGGGCGGCGACGCCCGGGAGCCGGCGCCGAAGCCGCAGCCCACCCGGCTCAGCGGGCCGGCGCCGCTCTGGTCGTACCGGGGGCCCGAGGGGATGACGCCCGAACGGCTCGGCGACCGCCCCGCGCGGCCGCTGTTCCTCTCCCGCGCCGGCCTGCAGGTGCTCGACCCCGCCACCGGCTCGGTGCTGCGCACGCTGGCCGTCGACGCGCCGCGGTCCGACTGGCCGAGCGACACCGACCTGCCCGGCCTGCGGGTGGTCGTCTCCGGCGACCGGCTGTTCACCGCCTCGCCGGGCCACCTCGACTCCCGCCACCTCGTCGAGCCTGCCGCGGAGTGGAGCCTGCCGCTGGCCGAGGAGCTGGGCACCAGCGCGACCCTGTTCGGCGCCGACGGCGACATCGTCTTCGGCCGGGCCGAATCCCGGCCCTTCCTGGGGACCGGCAACCTGTTCGCCGTGCGCTACCCGGACCGGGCGGTGCTCTGGTCCCGGGCCTCGACCGGCGCCGAACGGCCGTTCTCCCCGGCGACCCCGGCCGGTGGCCGGATCCCCCTCCTCGACACCTCGACCGGCGGCGGCCGGCTCGTCCTGCTGGAGACGGCCACCGGGCGGCGGCTCTGGGAGGTGCCCACGGAGGTCGGCCTGGGCTGGGCGGTGGCCGACGAGCAGCACGTCTACGTCCCGCGGCACCCCGGCGCCGTCCGGGCGCTGCGGGTGGCCGACGGGACGCCGCACTGGTCGGTCGAGCCCGGCCCCGCCGACTCCAGCCGCTGCCTGCCGCCGGTGACCTCCGGCGGCACCGTCTTCGTCCCGCGCGACAGCGGCCTGGTGACCGCCCACGCCCTCGCCACCGGGGAGCGGCTCTGGGACGTCTGGCTGCCGTTCCGGCTGGACCGGCGCAGCCGCCCGCTGGTGGCGGGCGGGCTCCTCCTGGTCCCCGGTCCGGCCGCCTCCGGCGTCCAGGCACTCGACGCCGCAACCGGGGAGGAGCGGTGGACGTTCCGCGACTCGGGGCCGGGCGTGGACGTCTGGTCGCTGGCCGCCGACGACCACCGGATCTACGCCGGCCACGACGACGTGCTGCACGCGCTTCCGCTCGCCTGACCGGCACGCCCCGGCCCCGTCCGGGCCGCCCCGGCCCCGTCCGGGCCGCCCCGGCCCCGTCCGGGCCGCCCC
>NZ_JAKNTA010000076.1 GCF_022288725.1 Kitasatospora sp. A2-31
CCCGCCGAGGCCGGTGAGCAGTCCGCGCTCCTCCACGGTGAACGCGCGGGGCTCGTCGAAGCCGATGATGCAGCTGCCGACGGGGTGCCCGGAGGCGATCAGCGGCAGGAACGCCCAGGCGCCCATCTCGTCGAGGGCGATCCCCGGGTAGGCGGCGGCGAGGGCGTGGACGTTCTCGAAGAAGATCGGCGCGCCGGTGCTGAGCGTCTCGGCCCCGGGCACCCGGGCACCCGTCGGGGTGCCCTCGAAGCGGTCGAGGAAGCCGTCGGGGTACCCGCTCTGCGAGATCAGGTGCAGTCGCTTGTCGCGGACGGCGTAGATGGCGAGCTCCTGGCCGCCGAAGGCCGGCAGGATCTGCTCCTCGACGGCGCGGCAGACCTCGCGGACGGTCACGGCCTCGCTGAGCGCGCTCGCGAGCTGCAGCAGGTGGTACATGCCGCCGACGCCGGGGCGGGCGCCGAGGTCGGGCTCGGGTTCGGTCGGCTTCCCGGTGCGGCCCGGCGGCGGCTCGGCGGCGACCACCCGGCCGGTGACGCCGTGTGCGTCCGGGTAGAGCGAGAAGGCGAACCAGTCGTCCGGCGGTCGGGCGGCCAGGAAGGCGGTGGGCTGCTGGGAGAGCATGGCGGCCCGGTAGCGGTTCTCGTAGACCGGGTCCGAGAGCCAGGGCAGCACCTCCCAGGGGTGGTGGCCGACCAGGTCCTCCCGGCGGGCGCGCAGCAGCAGCTCGACGCTGCGGTTGGCGTAGGTGATCCGGCCGTCGGGGTCGAGCGAGAAGACGCCGTCGTGCAGCCGCTCGACCGCGGCCGCGGCGGCGGTGCCGGTGCGGGTGTCCAGGACGGCGCCGACGAGGTGGGCACGCCCGTCGGGAACGCCCTCGGGGACGCGGGCCCAGAGCTCGACGGGGTAGTGGTGGCCGTCGCGGTCCAGCACCCGGACCCGGGCGGCCAGCATCCGGCCGTGGTCGAGGGCGGCCCGGGCGGCGGCGCGGAACTCGGGCAGGTCGCCGGGGGCGATCCGGGTGGTCAGGCTGGCCGCCCGGCCGTCGAACTCGGCGGGGTCGAGGCCGAGGATCTCGCAGAACTGGTCGTCGGCGGAGATCGCACCGGTGGCCACGTTCCAGTCGAAGAGCCCGACCCGGGTGGTGGGCGGCCCCGGGGGCGCCAGCTCGACCACCGCGGTGTCGCCGTTGGGCTCGATCGGGTACCCGGCCTCCTCCAGCTGCGCCAGTCCGGCGGCCAGCCGGTCGGCCGCCTTCCGCAGGTGCGACCGCGCCTCCTCCGGCACCCCGTCGTCGGAGGAGGGCCAGAGCGCGCTCACGACCCCGTACCGGGCCTCGCCCCTGCGGACCGGAACGCAGGCCGAGGCGTAGTCGTAGGGCAGACCGACGGCCAGCTGCGGGAAGCGCCGCATGGTGTCCTCGGTGTCGGACAGCGTGATCGTCCGCCCGGTCCGGTAGCACACCGCCACCGGCATCGGGCCCGCCGCGGCGACCCGGCGGAACGCGCTCATCAGCGAGAGCGGCACGCCCGCGATGGTGCAGAGCACGAGCGAGCGGCGGTCACGCGAGCGCAGGTAGACCAGCGCGCCGTAGGCGCCGGTGCTCTCCAGCGTGTTGCGGGCGGTCGTGGCCAGCAGGGAGTCCCGCTCGTGGGCGGCCCGGGCGGCGGCGTCGCTCCGCCGCGGACGGTGCGGGTCGGGACGCGTCGCCCGGGCACGAGCGGTCGGCTGCGGACCGGACGGGTCCGCCGGCACACCCTGGCGCATCCTCTCTTGCTACGCCGGGGTCAAGGGACTGTCAAGGCGAGCCCCCGCCGCCCCGGGGTGCCCGTCCGTCCCGGCTGCGCCAGCATGGGGGCATGCCGCCCCCTCCCGGCCCGACCACCGTGGTCAACCTCAAGGGCCACCGCGACGACCCGGACTACGCCGACGTGGTGTACGTCGGCCGCGCCGTGCACCGCGGCGGCTGGCACCTGGCAGAGTCCCCGCTGCACTGCCCGTACCGGCCCGGTCCCGACCTCACCCGCGAGGAGATGCTCGTCCGCTACCGCGCGTACCTCCTCGACCGCCCCGAGCTGCTCGCCCTCCTCCCCGGGCTGCGCGGTCGCCGCCTGGGCTGCTGGTGCGTCCCCCTCCCCTGCCACGCGGAGGTCATCGCCGACCTCGCCGACCACCCGCCGGAGGAGGCGTAGCCGAGGGCCGTCCGCAGGCGCGTCCGGCGGGCCCGCCGGAGCCGGGAGCGCCCGGGCGCCTGCGAACGACCGGGCGCCGCTCGGATATCCTCCGTCGGAAGGTGCAGCACGGCGGCTGCCCAGGGGGAATCGAGTACGGAGATGCAGCACCCGGCGTCCGGGCGGACCGACGCGGCCGAGGCGGCCTCCTGGCAGTGGGACGGCGAGGCCGAGGGAGCACCGGTGGCACCGGCCGACGTGATCGGCGGTGGCCGCGGGGACGACGACGGGCGGTGGCTCGGCCGGCGCCGGCTGCTGCTCGGCGGGGCCGGGGTCCTCGCGGCGGGTGCGGCGGCCTGGGCGCTCGGCCGCTCGGGCGGCGACGCCCGGGAGCCGGCGCCGAAGCCGCAGCCCACCCGGCTCAGCGGGCCGGCGCCGCTCTGGTCGTACCGGGGGCCCGAGGGGATGACGCCCGAACGGCTCGGCGACCGCCCCGCGCGGCCGCTGTTCCTCTCCCGCGCCGGCCTGCAGGTGCTCGACCCCGCCACCGGCTCGGTGCTGCGCACGCTGGCCGTCGACGCGCCGCGGTCCGACTGGCCGAGCGACACCGACCTGCCCGGCCTGCGGGTGGTCGTCTCCGGCGACCGGCTGTTCACCGCCTCGCCGGGCCACCTCGACTCCCGCCACCTCGTCGAGCCTGCCGCGGAGTGGAGCCTGCCGCTGGCCGAGGAGCTGGGCACCAGCGCGACCCTGTTCGGCGCCGACGGCGACATCGTCTTCGGCCGGGCCGAATCCCGGCCCTTCCTGGGGACCGGCAACCTGTTCGCCGTGCGCTACCCGGACCGGGCGGTGCTCTGGTCCCGGGCCTCGACCGGCGCCGAACGGCCGTTCTCCCCGGCGACCCCGGCCGGTGGCCGGATCCCCCTCCTCGACACCTCGACCGGCGGCGGCCGGCTCGTCCTGCTGGAGACGGCCACCGGGCGGCGGCTCTGGGAGGTGCCCACGGAGGTCGGCCTGGGCTGGGCGGTGGCCGACGAGCAGCACGTCTACGTCCCGCGGCACCCCGGCGCCGTCCGGGCGCTGCGGGTGGCCGACGGGACGCCGCACTGGTCGGTCGAGCCCGGCCCCGCCGACTCCAGCCGCTGCCTGCCGCCGGTGACCTCCGGCGGCACCGTCTTCGTCCCGCGCGACAGCGGCCTGGTGACCGCCCACGCCCTCGCCACCGGGGAGCGGCTCTGGGACGTCTGGCTGCCGTTCCGGCTGGACCGGCGCAGCCGCCCGCTGGTGGCGGGCGGGCTCCTCCTGGTCCCCGGTCCGGCCGCCTCCGGCGTCCAGGCACTCGACGCCGCAACCGGGGAGGAGCGGTGGACGTTCCGCGACTCGGGGCCGGGCGTGGACGTCTGGTCGCTGGCCGCCGACGACCACCGGATCTACGCCGGCCACGACGACGTGCTGCACGCGCTTCCGCTCGCCTGACCGGCACGCCCCGGCCCCGTCCGGGCCGCCCCGGCCCCGTCCGGGCCGCCCCGGCCCCGTCCGGGCCGCCCC
>NZ_JAKNTA010000077.1 GCF_022288725.1 Kitasatospora sp. A2-31
GGAGTCCTCCTTGATCAGCGTGTTCGACCTGTTCCGCGTCGGCATCGGACCGTCCAGTTCCCACACGGTGGCACCGATGCGCGCCGCCCACCACTTCGTCCGGGAGCTCGACCGGGCGGGCGTGCTGGCCGAGGTCGCGACCATCGACGTCGAGCTGTACGGCTCGCTGGCCGCCACCGGTGTCGGCCACGGCACCGACAAGGCCGTCCTGCTCGGGCTCGCCGGCGAGCGGCCGGAGACGGTCGACGTCGCCACCGCCGACGAGCGCTTCCGTCTGATCACGGCCGAGCGCCGGGTCCGGCTGCCCGGCTCGCAGACCGTCGGGTTCGACCTGGTCCTCCATCACCGCTTCCTGCCGGACGCCCATCCCAATGCCCTGACCTTCACGGCCCTGGACCGGGACGATGTCGTCCTGGGCACCCGGACCTTCTACTCCATCGGCGGCGGCTTCCTGCTCCACGAGGCCCTCGGCGCTCCGCACGAGGTGCCCCGTCCCTTCACCGACGCCAAGCAGCTCATCGACCTGGCCGGGAGCGGGCGGATCAGCGACCTGATGCTGGCCAACGAGAGCGTCCGGCGACCCGAGGCCGAGGTCCGCGCCGGGCTTCTGCAGCTGTGGCAGGTCATGCGCGACTGTGTCGACCGCGGCTGCCGGACGGACGGCACGCTGCCGGGCGGCCTGAACGTCGCGCGCCGCGCCCCGGCACTGCACCGCCGACTCCGGCAGCAGGGCGGTCCCGGGGATCCGCTGCGCGCCATGGACTGGGTCGCGCTCTACGCGCTCGCGGTCAACGAGGAGAACGCCGCCGGCGGGCGGGTCGTCACGGCACCCACCAACGGCGCTGCGGGCGTGCTGCCCGCCGTCCTGCACTACTACCACCGGTTCGTCCCCGGCGCCGACGACGACGGCACCGTGCGCTTCCTGCTCACCGCCGCCGCCATCGGCATCATCGTCAAGCGCAACGCCTCCGTCTCCGGCGCCGAGGTCGGCTGCCAGGGAGAGGTCGGCACCGCCGCCGCCATGGCCGCCGCCGGTCTGACCGAACTCCTGGGCGGCACCCCCGGCCAGGTGGAGAACGCCGCGGAGATCGCCCTGGAACACCACCTCGGCCTGACCTGCGACCCCGTCGCCGGACTCGTCCAGATCCCCTGCATCGAACGCAACGCCATCGGCAGCCTCAAGGCCATCGCCGCAGCCCGCCTCGCCCTCAACGGCGACGGACGGCACCTCGTCCCCCTCGACGCCGTCATCCGCGCCATGCGCGACACCGGAGCCGACATGAGCACCAAGTACAAGGAGACCGCGCTCGGTGGCCTCGCCGTCAACTTCCCCCAGTGCTGAGCACGGTGTCGGCACCGGCTCGGCGGGACTCCCCCGCGGCTACGCGGCGGCGCGGTGGAGCGGTGACCCGGCGGGCCGGGGTCGGTCAGCGGGAGCCCTCGTGGCCGGGGGTTCTCGCCGGTGCTTCCGGTCCGCCGGTCGTGCGGTCGTGGGATTCCGGCGGTCCGGCGAGGGCGCGGGCCCGGTGTGCGGTGGGGGTGGTGCCGTAGGCCTCGCGGAAGGCCCGGGTGAAGGTGGTGTGGTTCGCGAAGCCCCAGCGGGCGGCGATCGCCTGGACGGGGCGGTGCCTCAGACCGGGGCGGGCGAGGTCCGCGTGGCAGCGTTCCAGGCGTCGGCGGCGGATGGTGCCCGCGACGCCGGCGGGGCGGTCGCGGAAGAGGGTGTAGAGGGTGCGGAGCGAGATGTTGTGGCGGTCGGCGATCCGTCGGGGCGTCAGGTCGGGATCGGCGAGGTTGTGTTCGATGAAGGCGTCGATCCGTCGGAGCATGGCCTGGGCACGGGTCTCGGGCGGTGGGTCCTCGGCGGCTCCCCGGTGCCGGGCCAGACAGGCGGTGGCGAGGTCGAGGGCGATCGCTCCGGTCCGGGCCAGTTCGGCGGGCTGGCAGTTCGTGCCGTGGTCGACGAGGGTGCGCAGGAAGCCCGCGGCGATCCGCTCGATCCGGTCGGACCGCAGCGGCGGGCGGGTGCGCTCGTCCATCGAACCTCCTGTTCATCACGGGAACGGCGGGAGTGCGGGGCCGGGACCGCCTCCTCGGCGGTATCGCGCCGAGGAGGCGGGGAGGCCGGCGCCCGGGCCTGTCGTCCTGTCAGGGCATCGTTGCGCCGGCGTTGCGGATCAGCCGACCGAGCACCTTCAGCGTGGTGACGTAGTCGGCGTCGTCGATGCCCTCGTGGAGGGCGGCGCGGATCGCGGGGGCGTTGCGCGCCAGGTCGACGCGGGCCTGCTCCCCCTCGGCGGTGAGCCACAGCCGGTCGTCGGTGTCCCGCCGCAGCCAGCCGCGCTCGACGAGCACCGCGGACTCCGCCGCCAGGTCGTCCTCGGGCCGGATGTAGGAGCTCATGGCCTCCCGCAGCCCGTCCAGGGTCATCCCCTCGCCGTCGGGCGAGAGGTCGGTCGCCGACAGGTTGCGCAGCAGCCAGAACTGCGGCTGGGTGTAGCCCTTCTCGGCCTGCCGGGCCCGCGTGAAGGCGATCAGTGCCTCGTGGGCGACGCCGGTCCAGTAGGCGGCGGGCTGCCCGGCGAGTTCGGCATCGGTCATCCGGTGGGTGGTCATGGGACGTTCCCCCTCGTGGTGGGTCGGCTCGGCGTCCGTGCGGGCGGCCGGTCGTCGGCGGGTCGTCAGTCGACCGCGACGGTGTTCTGGGCGGCGCCGATGCGCCAGGTGCCGTCCTCCTTGACCAGGAGGTAGAACGGGCGGCCCTCGGGCCGGTCGGCGATCCGGGTCCCGTCGTGGCGCACCGGCTGCTGGCGCACGTTCACCGCGGCGACGTCGGGGCGCAGGAACAGCACGCGTTCGACGTCGTAGACCGCGGTGGACTCGGCCGCCGCGCCGGGCAGGACCTTGCGGGTGAAGGCCGCGATCTCCTCGAAGCCCGACAGGCGCTTGCCGTGGCCGGTGGTCCACACCGGGTCCTGGCGGCGGAAGACGCTCAGGAACCGGTCGACCAGCTCGTTGTGCTGGGCGTGCTCGACCTCGGCCACCAGGTGGCGGATCGCCGCGACCTCGGCGTCGGTCTGCGGCCCGGGGGGAGCGCCGAACACCTCGACGGGGCGGTAGGAGCCGGCGACCAGCTCGGTCACCACGCCCGGCCGCTGCGGGCGCCAGCCCAGCACCGCACGGGCGGCGGCGCCGCTGACGCTCTGGTCGAGGGCGAGCGCGTCCGCGAACAGCGGGCCGAAGACCTCGGCGGCCTGCGCCACCGGCACCGGGTGCGGGGCGGCGAGCACGCCGGCCGCGCGGCCGGCGGCCCGGGCCACCTCCCGGACCGGGACGGCCGACTCGCCCACCCCGTGCCACAGGGTGCCGGCCTCGGCCCGCTCGACGGCGGCCACGAACAGGTCGGCCAGGTCGTCCACGTGGACGGTCGGCCAGCGCACCCCCTCCTCGCCGTAGTACTCGGGCACCCCCTGCGCACGGGCCCGGTCGACCAGGATCGCCGGGA
>NZ_JAKNTA010000078.1 GCF_022288725.1 Kitasatospora sp. A2-31
CGGTGAAGTCCTCGGCGGCGTCCTTGATGATCGCCGCGAGGGCCCGGGCGACACCCGCGGCCTGGGTGAAGTCCGTGTCGATGGTCTGGAGGGTCCGGCCCGCGTCGTCCGCCGCCCCTCCCTGCCAGCCGGCCCGCTGCGGGGTGTTGGTGAGGTCCCGGCCCACCCGGCCGTCGAGCCCGTCGAGGGCCTTGGCCATGTTGGCCCAGGCCTCGGCGGTCTCGGTGACGCCGGAGAAGTCGGCCTCGTGCAGTTCCTGGAAGGACACCATGTCCCTGGATTCCTCTCGCGGTTCGCTGGTCCTCGGTGCTGCTGCGTTCGGCGCTCCCGGCGCCCGCGCGCTCAGTGGCCGAACTGGCCGGCCGTGGAGTGCTCGTTGGCCTGGTAGTTGCGCTGGGTGGCGTCCAACTTGTCGGCCGTGCCGGCGAGCTTGTCGTGCAGCGACTTGCACTGCTGCAGCCAGCGCTCGGTGGAGCCGGTGAGGGCGCCGCCGAAGGCGAAGCCGCGGATCTTCGCGGCCGCGCCGCTCGCGTGCTCGGCGAGGTTGTTGCCGCCCTTGCCGTTGGCGTTGTCCAGGTCGGTGGCGATCTGGCGGGCGATCCCGGCCGAGGCGCCGAGCTCGTACGGGCGGTCCAAGCGGGTGGTGGGCAGGGTCGGGGCCGGGCCGGGGGAGGGGCTCGGGGTCGGGCCGGCCGTGAGGGGCGAGGTGCCCGGGGCCGAGATCGGGACGACGGTGTCCGGCGCCGGGTCGCGCGGGACGCCGGTCGGTGACGCCGGGGGAACCGGCCCGGTGGTGAAGCCTGGGAAGACCATGTGCGTCCGCTCTCCTCATCCTCGACGAGGGGTCAACGCCCCTCCGCCCGCGGGACGGCCGGAACGGCCTGCCCGTCGGTGTACTGACGCACCATCAGTGACGGCGGTTGCAGCGCTCGCGTCAAGCGGGCGTCACAGTCGCGCGGCCTTCCGTGGCCCCGGGCGATTCGGGGGAGAGGGCTCGCGGGCCGCCTCGGAACCCCGTCGGAGCCCCGCCCCCGCGGCCGGCGCGGAGGTCTTGTTACCGGCGGGTCGCTTCCCTATCATCGCGAGTGTTACAGCTTTACTGTCAAACCCCGAGGGGCAGTGGCCAGTGCGCGACACGAGCAGTCCCGGCCCGCTGGCCGGCGTCCGGGTGGTCGAGCTCGCGGGGATCGGGCCCGGCCCGTTCGCCGCGATGCTGCTGGCCGACCTCGGCGCCGACGTGGTCCGGGTGGACCGGCCCACCCCCTCGCCGCTCGGCATCGATCCCGCCCACGACGTCGCCAACCGCAACAAGCGCTCCGTCCTCGTCGACCTCAAGGCCCCCGAGGGGCCCGGCCTGGTCCTGGACCTCGCCGAGCGGGCCCACCTGCTGATCGAGGGCTACCGCCCCGGCGTCGCCGAGCGCCTCGGTGTCGGCCCCCAGGCCTGCCTGGCCCGCAATCCCGCCCTGGTCTACGGCCGGATGACCGGCTGGGGCCAGCACGGGCCGCGCGCCGACCGGGCCGGCCACGACATCGGGTACGCCGCCGCGGCCGGCGTGCTCGGCATGATCGGTGACCCGGACGGGCCGCCCGCCATCCCGGCCAACCTGCTCGGCGACTACGCCGGCGGCTCGCTCTACCTGGTCGTCGGCCTGCTCGCGGCCCTCCACCACGCCCGGGCGACCGGCACCGGCCAGGTGGTCGACGCCGCGATCGTGGACGGCGCCGCCCATCTCACCGGCGTGCTCTGGGGCCTGCTCGCGGCCGGGCAGTGGCAGGACCGGCGAGGCGCCAACCTGCTCGACGGCGGCGCCCCCTGCTACGCCGTCTACCCGGCCAAGGACGGCGGGCACCTCGCCGTCGGCGCGCTGGAGCCGCAGTTCTACGCCGAGTTCGTCCGGCTGCTGGAGCTCGGCCCGGACGCACCCGGTCAGTGGGACACCGCCCGCTGGCCCGAGCTGCGCGCGCTGATCGCCGCCCGCTTCGCCACCCGCACCCGGGCCGAGTGGGAGGAGGTCTTCGCCGGCTCCGACGCCTGCGTCGAGCCGGTGCTGACCATGCGCGAGGCCGCCGCGTCCGCGCACCTGACGGCCCGCGGCACGTACGTCGAGGCGGACGGCTACACCCAGCCCGCCCCGGCTCCCCGGTTCTCCGCCACCCCCGGGACGCTGCGCCGCCCGCCGTCCCGGCCGGGCGCGGACACCGCCGAGGTCGCCCGCGACTGGGGCCTGCCGGCCCTGGCCCACCCGCCGGGCGCGCCCGCCGCCGCACCGGGCCCGGCTGCGCGGCCCGCCGCCGGGCCTGCCGCGCCTGCCGCGCCGCCCGCTGCCGGGCCCCTCCGGAACACCCCGCCCGCCCCGCCGTCCCCGGACGCCGCGGCCCGATAAGGCCCGACAAGGAGAGCGCCGTGCAACGCGACATCTACACCGAGGAGCACGAGGACTTCCGGGCGACCGTCCGGGCCTTCCTCGCCAAGGAGGTGCTGCCGCACTACGACCGCTGGGAGCGGGCCGGCATCGTGGACCGCTCGGCCTGGCTCGCGGCCGGCCGGCAGGGCCTGCTCGGGATCGCCGTCCCGGAGGAGTACGGCGGCGGTGGCAGTGCCGACTTCCGCTACGCGGCCGTGCTGGCCGAGGAGTTCGCCCGCGCCGGCGCCGCCGGCCTGGCGATCGGCCTGCACAACGACATCATCGGCCCGTACCTCACCTCGCTCGCCACCGAGGAGCAGAAGCGCCGCTGGCTGCCCGGCTTCTGCAGCGGGGAGCTGGTCACCGCCATCGCGATGACCGAGCCCGGCACCGGCTCCGACCTCCAGGGCATCCGCACCCACGCGGTCGACCGGGGCGACCACTACCTGCTCAACGGCGCCAAGACCTTCATCTCCAACGGCATCCTCTCCGACCTGGTGGTCGTGGTCGCCCGCACCACCCCCGAGGGCGGCGCGCGCGGGCTCAGCCTGCTGGTGGTCGAGCGCGGCATGCCCGGCTTCGAGCGCGGCCGCAACCTCGACAAGATCGGGCAGAAGGCCCAGGACACCGCCGAGCTCTTCTTCGAGGACGTCCGCGTCCCCAAGGAGAACCTGCTCGGCGAGGAGCACCAGGGCTTCGTGTACCTGATGCAGAACCTCGCCCAGGAGCGGCTCACCATCGCCGCCTCCGCGATCGCCGGCGCCGAGCACCTGGTGGAGCTCACCACCGGGTACGTCAAGCAGCGCGAGGCGTTCGGGCGGCCGCTCGCCAAGCTCCAGCACGTCCGCTTCGAGATCGCCGAGCTCGCCACCGAGTGCGCCGTCACCCGCGCCTTCGTGGACCGCTGCATCACCGAGCACAACCGCTACGCGCTCACCCCGGCGGACGCCTCGATGGCCAAGTGGTGGGCCACCGAGCTGCAGAAGCGCACCGCCGACCGCTGCCTCCAGCTCCACGGCGGCTACGGGTACATGGCCGAGTACCCGGTCGCCCGGGCGTTCACCGACGGCCGCATCCAGACCATCTACGGCGGG
>NZ_JAKNTA010000079.1 GCF_022288725.1 Kitasatospora sp. A2-31
CGAGTGGACCGAGGGCAACCCGTTCGCCCAGTTCTTCCGGTTCTTCCTGCTCGGGCAGGGCGAGGTGGCCCCGGTCACCCGCGAGGTGCTGCGGGAGGCCGAGCCCGACCGGGACCGTCGCCCCCGCGTCCACGTCGCCTGACGCCGCTGCCGGCCCGCCGGCAGGCTCCTGGGCGCCGGACGGCGGCCCAGGGCCCTAGCGTCGGGAGCGGGACCTCGTCCAGGCCGGGGCGACGAGGGCGACCAGGGCGACGGCGAAGCCCAACTGGAGCAGGTGGCGGATCCAGTCGATGCCGCTGGTGTGCCGTACCCCGATCCACCCGGCCACGGCGTTGCCGAGCAGGGCGCCCCCGGCGCCGAGCAGCATGGTCAGCCACCAGGGGATCGCCTGCGGGCCGCGCAGGAGCAGCCTGGCCAGCACGCCCAGCACGAAGCCGATGAGCAGAATCCACAGGAGCTGGAACATCGTATTCCCGCCTTTCGAGGGGTGTTGTCCCATGATTCTCCTGTTTGTCCGCCCGGGCACGTCGGCCGCCGGACCGGGCCGGGCGGGCCGGCGCACCGTCGGAGCGGGGGGCACCGGACGCGCTGTCAGTCCCTGGGCATAGCTTCTGCGGTGTCGCCGGGCACGCCGCCCGCACCGACTCCCGCCGAGCGCCCGGAAGGGGCCCCGCATGCCTGTCGCCGCCGACGAGCAGACCACCTACCTGGAGCTGTCCGAGGACACCGGCAGCGCCCACAAGTTCTACGAGGTCCGGGTCGCCGGCGTGGACGTGACGATCACCTACGGGCGGATCGGCGAGGGCGGCCAGGCGAAGACCACCAGCTACCCGTCGCCGGAGAAGGCCGCCGCCGCGGCCGCCAAGAAGATCGGGGAGAAGGTCCGCAAGGGCTACGCCCCGGCCGTGCGCGGGGTGCGGCAGCGCCGCGCGGTGACCCGCCGGGCGATCACCAGCAGCCGCTCGACCGCCCGCCAGGCCCCCGTGCTCTGGCGGTTCCGCTCCGGCGCCGCGGCCTTCGGCATCTTCGTCGGCGAGGAGCACGCCTGGGTGGGCAACGAGCGCGGCGACGTCTACACGCTCACCCACGACGGGCAGGTCACCGGCCGCTACGGCCTGCCGGACGGCGTGAAGTGCATCGTCGCCGACGACTGGTGGATCTACGCCGGCTGCGACGACGGCAAGGTGTACGACCTCGGCGGCAAGGTGCCGCGGGTCGCGTACGAGATCGCCGCCGACGTCGACATCTACTGGCTGGACATCCACGACGGCGTGCTCGGCGTCGCCGACGCCCGCGGCGGGATCACCACCGTCGACCACGAGGACGAGTTCCAGTGGCGGCGCAAGGCCGAGGGCACCGACGGCTGGATGGTCCGCTGCGACGAGGACGGCGTCTACCACGGTCACTCGCGCGGGGTGGCGCGCTACGCCGCGCGCGGCGGCGAGCCGCTGTGGCACACCCGGACCGACGGCGACGTGCTGTTCGGCTGGCAGGAGCGCGACGAGGTGTTCGCCGCGACCTCGCGCGGCTCGGTGCACCGGCTGCGCAAGGCCGACGGCTCGGAGACGGCCCGCTACCGCTGCGACGCCTCCGTGTTCTCGTGTGCCGCCTCGCCCGACGGCCGCTACGTCTTCGCCGGCGACAACCACTCCTCGGTGTACTGCTTCGCGGCGGACGGCACCCGGCTCTGGAAGCTCGGCACCGGCTGCGGCTCCGCGTACAGCATGCAGTACCGCGACGGCCGGCTGTACCTGGTGACCACCGACGGCTCGTTGGTCTGCCTGGACGCGAGCGAGGAGGCGGTGCGGGCGGCCGAGGAGGGCCGGGTGCCGCAGGCCGCCGAGGTGGACGGCAGCGGCTGGACGGCGGCGGTGGCCGGTGCCGAGGTCGAGTCGGTGGTCGCCGGATCGGCGGCGGCCGCGGGCGGCATCGAGGTCGAGTGCGTGGCGGAGGGCGGCCGGTTGCGCGTCCGCGTGGTGTCGCCCGGCTTCGACCCGGCCCGCCGGGTGCAGTTCCCGAAGGACATCCGCGAGCCCGGCGCCCGCTACCTGGTGGCCGAGGTGCTGGAGTCCGGTTCCGGGGCCTTCTACCGGGCCCGCGGCGACATCAAGCGCCTGCTCTAGGCCTGTGACACACCGGGCGCCGCCTGTCAACGGCGTCAATCGCGTCGGGGACCGGACCGGAAAGCCACTGTCCGTGTCCGGTCACCCGCCGATAGGAATATGCCAGGTGCGGACGGACCGCGCCGACGAGAGGAGCCGCTCCGTGTCCCGTCTCCGTGCCGCAGCCCTGACCCTGGGCGCCGCTGCCGCCGCACTGACGCTGTCCATGACCACCGCGCACGCCGCGCCCGGTGACACGGTGAACATGTGCGGGAGCTCGCTCACCCCCAGCGGCTACGTCGACGTGCAGTGGTGGAACAGCGCCGGCTGCGGGTCGGGCACCTTCACCCCCAACAGCAAGAAGATCATGCAGCTCACCGGCTACCCGGTCGGCACCGTGGTCAACGCCTGCGCCTCGACCTGGCCGCCGGCCGGCTGGGTGCAGGTCAGCGAGTTCTACAGCTCCGGCTGTAACTACTCGGCGGTGCCGAGCTTCGGCAAGAACAGCTGGCAGCTGAAGCGCGTCTCCTGACGCCGTTCCGGCCGGTCCCGCCGACCTGCGCCGGTCCACTGCCCCTGGCCGGTCCCGCTGGTCCCACCCGCCCCGCGGCCCCCGGTCCTCGGGAGCCGCGGGGCGCAGCGGGCCGTCAGGCCGCCCGGAAGGGCCACCGCCGGACGTGTCGGCCCGCGCCGGGCCGTCCGGTCGTCCATGATGGGCCCACCGTGCGGGCCGCGGGGGAGGCGCCCCCGCGGCCCGCACCGGGGAGTGACCCCGCCGACCCGAGGAGAGCCGCGCCGTGAACGTGCGTCTGCTGCGCCTGACCGGAGCCGTCACCGCCGTCTACGGGCTCGCCGTCGCCCGCCGCCCGGGGCTGCTGGCCCGCCCGTCCGGGATCAGCGCGCCGGACGGGTCGGTCCCCGCGGACGTGGCCGCCTGCCTGCGCCCGCTGGCGTTCCGGGACGCCGCCTGCGGTCTCGCCATGGTCCTGGCCCCGGACGCTTCGGCGCTGCGGACCGCCACCCTGGTGCGGATCGCCTCCGACCTGGGTGACGCCACGCTGCTCGCCACCGCGCTGCCGAAGCGGCGGCACCGCACGATGGCCGTGGCGGTCTCGATCGGGTGGGCCGCGCTCTCCGCGGCCGGCCTGCTGGCGCGCCCTCCGGCGCACGCCGGGCGCGCAGCGTACGGGCCCGAGCGGCAGGGGCCCCCGCGCCGCCGCCCGAGGGGCACCGGCCCGCGGCGCGCCGCCGGAAAACTCAGCCGGTGAAGTATCTCGACGATTGAGAGATAGGATGCGGCGA
>NZ_JAKNTA010000008.1 GCF_022288725.1 Kitasatospora sp. A2-31
GCCGTGCCGGCGCTCGCGGACCGGGTGCGGCGGGAGCGCCGGGCAGACCTTGAGAGCCGCGCTGGGATGGTGATGCAGCTCTTCGTGCTGGCGAAGATCGTCGGACGGCACGCTGGTCCGAACGACGACCCGCGAATGGGGCCGGCGCACCGGGAGGCCGCCCGACTGATCCGCGCTCTTCAGGGGGACTGAACGTCTACCTGTCGGCAAGGCGCCAACGTCACCGAATAGGGAAGGAACACGCATGGATTCCTCCACACGCGGTCCAGCCGGCCACGACGCCGAGGACATCGCGAGCGCGAAGGAGCGAGGTTGGAGCGATCTGGCACCCATCGATGACGCCTACCAGGCGGGCGAGATCACGGCCACCGAGTGGCACGCCGCCGTCCTGGACGTCATCGAACCGGCCTACCTCAACGGCGACAACCCGCGGGCCCAGTCTGGCCACAGCGGCGACGACACCCGCTGGCGAGAAGCCCGCAGCCTGATCGTCGACCTGCTCCCATCCCCCGGTGGGACGTTCCTCGACATCGGATGCGCCAACGGTCACCTTATGGAGAGCCTGACCGAATGGGCAGTCGAAGTCGGGATCACCATCGAGCCGTACGGGGTGGAGATCTCCGCCGCCCTCGCCGACCTCGCCCGAACCCGCTGCCCACAGTGGGCCGGCCGGATCTGGACCGCCAACGCTATGGGCTGGAAACCTCCGCATCGCTTCGACGCCGTCCGCACCGGCCTGGACTACGTCCCGGCGGACCTGCGGGGAGCGTACGTAGCTCATCTGCTGGACCAAGTCGTCGCCCCGGGCGGCCGATTGATCATCGGCGTCTACAACGAGGAGCGGGACCGGTCCACGACGGCGGACCTGCTGCGGTCCTGCGGCTACACCCCGGCTGGTACCACTGCAAGAGACCACCGGCACCCCAAGATCCAGTACAAGGGTCTGTGGGTGGCAAACGCCGAGTAAGCCCTTCGCTGCCGCGCGTCACTCTGGCGAGCGATAGTGAGCCGCGGCCTGGCTCGCTAGGGTCGTGTGTGGAAACGGAGTTGATGTGCTGCACTCTTTCGCGCTCGGGCTCGACGACCACCACCAGCCAGCGAGGAGTCTTGCCCTGACTGGGGTTCTCCCGGTCGGCTGTGTCGCCGATGAGGAAGGCAGTCGCTTCGTGTGTGAGCGCGAGGGCGAGCACCTGCTTGACGCGATCGGTCAGGTTGCTCGCGAGGTCCGTCGAAGCCACGGCGTCGTGCTGAACGACGTTGGGGTGGAGAAGCTCGACGAGTGGTTCTGCGACGGCCTCAACGGCTACGGGGCTGAGTCGGTGGCACAGCTGCTGTTGCTCGCAGTCCACCGGGCTGAGCTGCTCGGCTACACCTCGGCGGATGTGGTGAGGTTCATCCACGCGGTGACCGACCCATCGACTCACGTGACGGTCGATGCGGGTGGTGCTCACCAGCCGAGGGGCTTGCGCTCGTAGAAGAGACCACCGGTAGGGCCGCCGTCGGGGAGGGTGGCGAGCCAGACCGGGGTATCGGCCGCCTCTTCGGGCGTGCGATCGGTCTCGCCATAGGCCATGCGAGTCGCCATGCGCCCGGGGGAGGCCGCGTTGACGAGGATGCCGGTGCCGTCGAGTTCGGCGGCGAGGATCTGGGTGAGGGCGTTGAGGCCAGCTTTGGAAACCCGGTAACTCACGTTGCCGGTCCCCATGTTGCTCTGCGAGCCGAGGTGGCTGGTGATGTTGACGATCCGGCCATACTCGTTCTTGCGCATCTCCTGAGCGGCTGCGGCGGCGAGCCGCCAGGCACCGAGGAGGTTGGTGTCCAGAGTGGCTCGGATGCGCTCGAAGTCCGGTGCGGCGGCGGCCTGGCCGCGGTCGACCGCGACGGCGGCGTTGTTGACCAGCACGTCCAGGCGGCCGAGCGGAGCGGCGACGTCGGCGACGCACCGGGCGACGCTGGCCGGGTCGGTGACGTCGAGTTCGTGGGAGTGGACGAACAGGCCCTTGCGGCCGAGGGCTTCCGTCGCCTCACGGCCGGCGAGGCGGTCGCGCACGCCGAGGACAACCTGCATGCCTTGTTCGGCGAGGCGGGTGGCAATGGCGAGCCCAAGACCGCGGTTTCCACCGGAGACGAGGGCGACGCGGGAGACGGGGTGTGTGGTCATGCGGCCAGTGTGGCGAGCAGCTGGTCGAGGCGCTGGACTTTCGGGTCTTTGGCGGTGAGTGGCAGTTCGGCACGGGCGGCAGTCGCACGGGCGGCGTTCCGCTGGGACGGGGCGGCGGTGATCATCGGGACGGCCGTCTCCAGGAGGTGGACGGCGTGGTCCGCGTCGCCCAGAGCGGTGTGGGTTCGCGCGGTCTGGATGGTGTAGGTGGCGAGGTCGCGGTGCTTGGCAGCCGGCATGAGGTCGAGCGCGGTGACGTAGTGGCGCTGTGCGAGCCGGGGGCGCCCGAGGTCTGCATGGCAGGTGGCGGTCTGAGCGTGGAACTCGGCCGCGTCGAAGTAGCTGGTCCAGGCGGGATCGTCGTCGCCCACGTTGGCTCGGCCCATCTGCGTCTCGGCGGCGGCCAGTAGGCGGTCGCACTCGGCGCGGTCGCCGCAGGCCGCTGCGGCGCGGGCCTGTCGTAGGAGCAGCATGGCGCGGGTGCGGGGGGTGACCTCGCCCGCGCCGTCAACGGCAGCTGCCGCGAGCGCACGGGAGTCCGCGAAGAGGCCGTGGTCGTAGCACTGGAGGCTGAGCGACTTGATGATGTTGGCGCCCAGCGCCCGGTCGCCGGCAGAGTGGGCGGAACGAAGGCCACTGGCCCAGTACCGCTGGGCGGCGGCGTGAAGGCCGGCGTCGAAGGACGACCACCCGGCGAGGCGGGCCAGTTCTGCGCCGAGGCGGAGAAGCCGCTGGCCGACCCGGTCGGAGTAGGACGCCTCCTTGAGGATGCCGGTGACGGTGTCGAGTTCGGCTCCCAGGAGGTGGCGGGCACGCGGTCCACCGAGGCGGGCCTCGAGACGGCGAAGGCGGGGCAGGCCGTCCTCCAGGTCCGCGACGAGCTGCGTGTCGATACGGCCTCCTGTGAGGGCGGCGACGACCGGCTCGGGGTCTTCGGTGAGCCACTGGCCAGCCAACGCGACCAGGGCCTCGCCGCCGAGCTTCATGAATCCGCGTCGGTCGAGCATGGCGTGCTCCAGGGTGTCATCCAACGACTGGAGCGTCCCCGACCGGGTCCAGGGGAAACCGGTGCGGACAGGGTTGCCGTCCGGCAGCCATCCGGGCCAGCCGAGTCGGTGCACCTCGCTCATCGGAATGCCGAGTTCGGCGGCGAGGGCTGCTTGGCTGTCGGCGTCCGGCTCAACGCCCCAGTGCTCCCACTTCCAAGCCTTGCGCCGGTCGGCGGTCCGACGAGTCGGCTTGGCGGCGATGTTGACAACATCCTGATAGGTCCAGCCGCGTTCCTCCCGCACCACACTCAGCGGATGTACCAGCCGGACCGGTGCTCGTAAGCCGGTCGACCGGCCCATCCCCAACCCCCGATCTGTTCACCGGACCGTAGCCGGTCCGCAACTGTGCGCTGATGGTACATCCGTTGCAGTTGGGGCCAGAAGACGACAGGAAGACGACAAACCCGCTCTGTTCAGCGCCAGTTGATCGGGGGTTAGCTAGTGCTCCCCCCGACGGGTGCCCGACTGGCTGAACTGCGGCCGGGCACCCCGGAGGGCCGACCGGGGACCACCTCAGAGACCTGACGCTGACCCGGCCGCACGACGAGAAGACGTCCGCTGACGGACGGACCACTCGCACCGATCACCGGGGCGCGACAAGCCGGCCGCGCCCGCACCCGTTCACCGTGTACGCCGCTTCAGTCCGCCGTGCCCTCGTGCCGCCGGGCGGGTCGGTCGTGCCCGAGCCTGGAGGAGTCCCATGCCTCGAAGGACCGCTGTCGTGACCGGTGGAGCCGGATTCATCGGCTCCCACCTGTGCGACGCGCTGATCCGCGACGGCCTCGCCGTGGTCTGCGTCGACAACTTCCTGACCGGCAGCCGCGACAACATCGCGCACCTGCTCGGCACCGAGCACTTCGAGCTGGTCGAGCAGGACGTCAACGACAAGCTCGCCGTCGCGGGCGAGGTGGACGTGGTCTTCCACCTGGCCTCGCCGGCCTCCCCGGCGGACTACCTGCGTCACCCCCTTCCGACGCTGTCGGTCGGCTCCATCGGCACGCTGAACGTGCTGGAGCTGGCGAAGGAGCGCGGGGCCCGGTTCGTCCTGGCCTCGACCTCGGAGGTGTACGGCGACCCGCACCAGCACCCGCAGACCGAGGCGTACTGGGGCAACGTCAACCCGATCGGCCCGCGCAGCGTCTACGACGAGGCCAAGCGCTTCTCGGAGGCGAGCACCGCCGCGTACCGCCGCGAGTTCGGCACCAACACCGCGATCGTGCGAATCTTCAACACCTTCGGCCCGCGGATGCGCACCGACGACGGCCGCGCGGTGCCGGCCTTCATCACCCGGGCGCTCGCCGGGCAGCCCCTGCAGGTCGCCGGGGACGGCGGCCAGAGCCGCTCGCTGTGCTACGTGGAGGACACGGTGGCCGGACTGCTGGCGGTCGCCGCGAGCGACCACCCGGGCCCGGTCAACCTGGGCACCGAGGACGAGCGGACGGTGCTGGCCCTCGCCCACCTGGTCCTCGACCTCACCGGCTCCGCCGCGGAGGTGGAGTTCACCGCCCTGCCCGAGGACGACCCGGTCCGCCGCAGGCCCGACACCACCCTGGCCCGCGAGGAGTTCGGGTGGGCACCGCGGACGGCGATCGAGGACGGCCTGGCCGCCACCGTCAGCTGGTTCACCGAGCAGCTCGCCGCCGGGGCCACCCGATGAGCGCGCCGACCGCCGAAGCCCTCGGCCAGCTCTGGGCCAACGGGTACACGGTCGTTCCGGCCGTGGTCACCGGCCCGCTGCTGGGGCGGCTGCGCGCCGAGGCCGACGCCTTGGTGGCCGCGTTCGAGGACGGCCACCGCAGCGAGGACTTCTGGCACTTCACCCGCGAAGGCGAGAGCACGCCGGTGCTCTACCGCGTCCACAATCTCGAGCGGCAGTCGGGCGCCCCGCTCGCGGCCGGGCTGTTCGCCACCGGCCCGCTGCACCACCTCGCCGAGACCATCCTGGGCGGTCCGGTGCGGGCCCGGGTCATCGCCATGATCGTCAAGATGCCGCAGGTGGCCGCCGCCGTCCCCTGGCACCGCGACCGCACCGACGCCGAACCCGGCCGCGCCATCAACCTGAGCCTGTTCCTGGACGACTCCGACGCCTCCAACGGAGCGCTGGAGTTCGTGCCCGGCAGCCACCTGCTGGCCGACGACGCCGAGGTGGAGAAGGTCCGCACCGCAGGGCCCGTGCTGACGGTCGGCGCGAAGGCCGGCGACGTGGCCGCGCACGACGTGCGGACCGTCCACGCCTCGCGCCCCAACCCCACCGAGCGGCCCCGCCGCAGCCTCGTCATCGAGTTCGTCCCCGACACCACGGAGGCACCGTGACCAGCCCCGCACCCGCGCCCCGCCGACCGAAGGTCGCCACCGTCACGGTCGGCACCAACGAGGCACGCTGGCTGACCGCCTGCCTGTCCACCCTCCTCGCCAGCAACACCCCCGACCTCGACCTCACCGTCTGGTACGTCGACAACGCCTCCACCGACGGCAGCACCGAGATGATCCGCGACACCTTCCCCACGGTGCAGATCATCCAGAACGACACCAACCTCGGCTTCGCCCGCGCCAACAACGTCGGCATGCGCGCCGCCCTGACCGCCGGCGCCGACTACGTGTTCCTCGTCAACCCCGACACCCGTACCCCGGCCGACCTCGTCCACCAGCTGACCGCCTTCATGGAGCAGTGGCCCACCTACGGCATCTGCGGCCCCATGCAGTACGTCTACACCGACGCCGACGGCAGCACCGTCGCGCTGGACGAGCACAACGACTGGTCACGCCTCGCGCTGAAGCTCGGCGAGGCCGACGGCTTCGTGGGCGACCGCCCGAACCGGCCCTCCCCGGCCGGCCCCGAGCACGGCCGCGCCCCCGCCACCCTGGAGCACGCCTACGTCCAGGGCGCCGCCCTGTTCGTCCGGGCCGAGGTCCTGCGCACGCTCGGCCTGTTCGACCGGGTCTTCCACACCTACTACGAGGAGACCGACCTGTGCCGCCGGGCCCGCTGGGCGGGCTGGCGGGTCGCTCTCAACCTGGACCTGGGCATCCAGCACTACGGCGGTGGGGGAACCGGCGCGAGCACCTACCGGCGGGTGCAGATGCGCCGCAACCGGTACTACTTCCTGCTCACCGACGTCACCTGGACGTGGCCCGCGATCCTCTCCCTGGCCGGGCGGTGGCTGCGCCAGGACCTGGCCGGCCGCTCGGTCGGCGGGAACACCACGGTGGTCCGCGGGTGGGCGGAGACGGCCACCGCCGCCTGGTGGCTGCTGCGGCTCACCCCGACCATCGCCCGGCGCCGCCGAGCCCACCACCGCCTGCGCACCGCCGGGGGTGCGCGGTGACCAGGGTGCTGTTCGCCGGCGACTTCCACTGGCAGGCCGGATCGGCGCACATGATCAGCGAGTACGTGCGCGCCGCCCCGGCACTGGACTGCGAAGTCGCCCTCGCCGGGCCGCTGTGCCGCCTGGACGACCAGGTCCCCGGCCTGCTGCCGGTCGTCGACGACCTCGCCTGGGGCACCCACCTGGTCCTGGTCTTCGAGGGCCGCCAGTTCCTGGACGAGCGGCGGCTGGAGCTGTGCGAGCGCTTCCCGCGGAGCCGCCGGATCGTCCTGGACCCGGACGCCCACTGGGGCGAGCACACCGTCCTCGGAGACGACGACTCCGCCGGACCCTACGGCCACCAGCAGTGGCAGCAGCTCTACCGGCAGCTGAGCGACGTCATCCTCCAGCCGCGCCTCGGCAAGCTCCCCGACGGCGCGCAGTTCTTCCCGTACTTCGGGATGCCCAAGCCGGTGCACCGGCCGGAGCGGACACCGGCCGCGACCTACGACCTCCAGTACGTCGGTGCGAACTGGTGGCGCTGGGACGCACTCGCAGACCTGGTCGAAGCCGCCCGGTCCGCCAAGCCGCCGCTGACCCGCCTGCGGGTGGCCGGCCGCTGGTGGTCCGGCGACCCCCACCCCGAGCACCTCACCGCCACCGCCAACCGGCCCGGCTGGCTGGCCGAGCACGGCGTCAAGGTCACCGGCCCCGTCCCGTTCGGCCAGGTCCTCACCCAGATGGCGAAGGCCGAGATCACCCCGATCTTGGCCCGCCCCCTGCTTGCCCACCAACAGCTGCTCACCCCACGCATGTTCGAGACCGTCGCGGCCGGCACCTTGCCCGCCCTGCCGCCCGAACTCGCCTACACCACCGACCTCTACGGCGAACAGATCGGCCCGTTCCTGCTCGGCGGCGACGCAGCCGAGGACCTCGCGCGGCTCCTGCGCGACGGCCCCGCCAACCGCCTGCGGCTCGGCCGCATCCAGGACGAGCTCCGACGCCGGTTCAACTACCGGCGCGTCTTGGGCGACCTGCTCGCCTTCACCAACTAGCCCGGGAGGCCACCGTGCCGAACATCCTGCTCACCGGCATCACCAGCTGCGAGAGCCGAGGAGTCGAGGCCCTCGCCCGCTCCCTGGCCACCTCGCTGACCGCCGCTCCCGATACCACGGTCACCGTTCTCACCCAGACCCCCGACCTCGACAGCGAAGCGCTCGCCGGCAGCGGCGCCGACTGCACCGCGGACCCGTTCGTCGTCTCCCGCTCCTGGGCCACGATGCGGCCGGTCGAAACCGAGCAGCACCGCCGCGAACGCGCCTCCCGCCTCGTCAAGCAGGCGGACCTGGTCCTCGCCACTGGCGGTGACCTGCACACCTCCGATTACGGCGTCTCCACCTCCTACCTCGCCGTGCTCGACCGGGCCCAGAAGCTAGGCATCCCCACCGCGATGGTCGGCCAGTCCGTCGGCTTCACCGACCCCGCCGAGCAGGCCGCGTTCACCGTCACCGCCCAGCGCCTCGACCTGTTGACCGTCCGCGAGAGCACCACCTGGGCCTACCTCACCGGCCCCCTCGCCTTACCCGAGGACCGGGTAGTGCTCGCCGCCGACCCTGCCTTCCTCCTCCAGCCGTCCAGCCCCGACCGCACCGCGCAGCTGCTCGCCGACGCCGGCCTCGACGCCACCCAGGAGTACGTGTGCCTGGCGCCGAGCCGGGGCGTCACCCGCTACAGCCCGATCAGCGACGCCCAGCACCTGGACGCGCTGACCCGACTCGCCGACACCCTGTGGCGCGTTCGCTGCCGCCCGCTGGTCCTCGTGCCGCACTGCCACGACTCCCGCGAGCACAACGACGACCGCCTCCTGGCCCGGCAGATCGCGGCCCGCCTCCCGAACGTGCCGGTGCACGTCCTGGACGCCGACGGCACCGGGGCCGGCGACTACAAGGCCGTCCTCGGAGGGGCGGAGCTGGTGGTCTCCGAGCGCTTGCACGCCTCGATCGGCGCCCTCTCCAGCGGTACCCCCGCCGTCGCCCTCGGCCACAGCCCGAAGTTCCACGGCGTCCTCGCCGACACCTACGGCCCCGACGTCCCGCCCGGCGACGTCCACCGTGACATCGCCGCATTCACCGCCGACCCGGGCGCCGCCGAACACCTCGCCCACCTCGACACCGAGAAGCTCCGCGACCACCTCGCCACCCGGCTCCCCACTCAGGCCGCACTCGCCACCGCGGACATCGCCCGGGTGCGGGCGCTCCTCAATTCCTGACTCTCCCAGCCCGATCGGAGCACAGCATGGCCCTTCACCTGGTGACCGGCGGAGCCGGATTCATCGGCTCCCACCTCGCCGACCGGCTCCTGGGCGCCGGACACGAGGTCGTCGTCCTCGACAACCTCGACGGCGGCAAGAAGGAGAACGTCCCCGACGGCGCGCGGCTCGTTGTCGGCTCGATCGCCGACCGGGGCACCGTGGACGACCTCTTCGCCGACCACGCCTTCGACAGCGTCTTCCACTTGGGAGCCTTTGCCGCCGAGGGCATCAGCCACGCCGTCAAGGCCCACAACTACGAGGTCAACGTCCTCGGCAGCATCCACCTGATCAACGCCGCCCTGCGCACCCGCGTCCGGTACTTCTCCTACGCCTCCTCCGTCGCCGTCTACGGCACCGGCCGCGTCCCGATGTGCGAGGACGACCACCCCCAGCCCGTCGACAGCTACGGCAACGCCAAGCTCACCATCGAGCGCGAACTCGCCATCACCGCGCACATGCAGGGCCTGCCGTTCACCGCGCTGCGGATGCACAACGTCTACGGCGAGCGTCAGAACATGGGCGATCCACTGCGCAACGCCGTGGCGATCTTCCTCAACCAGATCCTGCGCGGCGAGCCGATCACCGTCTACGGCGACGGCAGCCAGCGCCGCTCCTTCACCTACGTCCACGACATCGTCGGCTGCTTCCTCGACGCCGCCGACAACTCCCAGCACTGGAACCGGGTGATCAACGTCGGCAGCCAGCAGCCCTGCACCGTCCTGGAGATGGCCCACGCGGTCCGCGAGGCGATGGGCGTGCCGGACCACCCGATCCGCCACCTGGAGACCCGCGAGGAGGTCCACGCCGCCTACACCAGCAGCGAACTCGCCCGGATGCTGCTCGGTGACTGGAAGGACACCCCGCTGGCCGCCGGCCTCGCCGCCACCGCCGCCTGGGCCAAGGGCCACGGCCCCGTCACCCCGCGCAGCACGCTCACCCTCGAAACCGGCTCCGACACCCAGCCCGAGTGGTACACCACCGCCACCTCCCGGACGGACACTCCGTGACCAAGCCCGCCAAGGCCGCCGACCCGGCCGTCGAGACCATCGCCACCGACGTCGGCGGCGTCCTCTACTACGACGAGCCCTTCGAACTCGCCTGGCTCCAAGGCGTCCTGGAGCTGGCCGGCGAGGCCGACCCGACTCTGACCATCGAGCGGTTCACCGCCGAGATGCGCCGCTTCTACCTCCAGCGGGCCAGCGCCACCGCCAGCCCCGGTCTCTACAGCCCGGCCGGCGCGCACGCCTGGACCAGCGTCCGCCGCCGCTGGTCCGACCTCGCGCAGCTGGTCCCCGGCGCCGTCACTGCCCTCGCCAGCCTCGCCGAGCACCGGCCGGTGTGCGTGGTCGCCAACCAGCCCCCCGAGTGCGAGGAGGTCCTGCGCGCCAGCGGCGCCACCGAGCACCTGGCCCTCGTCGCCCTCGACACCACCGTTGGCATCGCCAAGCCCGACCCCGGCCTGCTCGGCTGGGCGATCGAGCAGCTCGGCTGGAACCCGGCCACCACCCTGATGGTCGGCGACCGGCCAGACCACGACGCCGCCCCCGCCCAGCGCCTCGGTGCCCACGCCGCGCTCGTCACCCCGCCCACCGGCTGGAGCGCCCCGCCCGGCACCGACCCGGCGCTGGTCGCCGCCTACCGGGAGGTGCGGGCCGAACGCATGGGGGTCCGCCGGCACCCCGCCGCCGACCACAGCCTGCACGCCCGCGACCTCGCCGACCTGGCCACCCGGTTCGCCGACCGCGCCCCGGCCCGGCACCGCACGGTGGTGGTCCGATGACTGTCCCGCTCACGGTGGCGGTGTGCAGCAACCGGCCCGACCTGCTGCTGGCCGCCCTCGACCGGCTCCCCGGCGTACTCGGCACGGACGACCACCTCGTGGTCGTCGTGGATACCGCCGCGGACGCCGCCACCCAGCGGCGGCTCACCGTGCCCGCCGACCGGCGCACCGTACTCTTCAACGGGGCCACCATCGGCCTGTCGTACAGCCGCAACCTCGCGCTGAAGGAGGCCCCCACCCGGCACGTCGTGTTCGTGGACGACGACATCGTGCCCACCACCGACGCCGTAGAGGACTTGCGCGCCGCCCTGGCCGACGGGGCGCACGTGGCCGGCACCCGGATCACCGCCGATCTCCAGGGCCGCCGAACTCCGTGGTGGCTGACCACCGGGCAGCTGCACTACCTCGGTTCCCACCACCCGGACCTGCCCGCCAGCATCTGGGGCGGGTGCTTCGCCCTCGACCGCGACCACGCCCGGCTGCTCGGCCTCGACTTCGACAGCCGTCTGGGCCGCGTGGGCACCAACCTGGCCTCCGCCGAGGACACCACGCTCGTGCGTCGGCTCGCCACTCTCGGCGCGACCACCGCTGTTCTCCACGACACGCAGGTGCGCCACCTGATCCCTGTCCACCGGCTCCGCCCCGGCTACCTCCTGCGCCGTGCCTACTGGCAGGGCCGCAGCGAGGTCCGCCGCGGCACCGCCCGCGCCGGCCTGCACAAGGAGTGGAGACGCAACCGCTCCGGCGGCCCCGGCGGTCGCCCCGCCGTGCTCGCCGTCCTCTACACGGCCGCCGTGCTGACCGGCATCGGCCGCGAACTCCTCGATCCCGCTCGGAGGCGCTCGTGAAGATCGCCATGCTCAACCCGCCCCACCGCTTCGGGCAGGACACCACCCGGTGGATCACCGTCCCGCCGCAGGGCTACGGCGGCATCCAGTGGGTGGTCGCCACCCTCATCGACGGACTCCTCGCCGCCGGACACGAGATCCTCCTGGTCGGTGCCCCCGGCAGCACCCCCCAGCCGGGCCTCACCGTCTCCGACGCCACCACCTACGACACCACTCGGGACGCGCTGAGCGCGTTCGGCCCGGACGTGGTGCACGACCACACCAACGGCCAGCTGCTGCCTGCCGAACCCGACTGGCCCGCCGTCCGCACCCACCACCTCAACGGCGTGCCCGAGCACACGGCGAACGGCGTCTACCTCTCCCACGCCCAGCGCCGCGCCGCCGGGTCCGCGGAGGCACCGGTCATCCGGCTGCCGGTCAACCCCGACCGCTACACCTACCGGGAGGAGAAGGAGGACTTCCTGCTGTTCCTCGGCCGAGTCTCCGTCCACAAGGGCGCAAGGGACGCCGCCGCCTTCGCCCAAGCCGCCGGCCTCCCACTGAAGCTCGCCGGACCCGCCTGGGAGCCGGACTACCTGCACGGCATCCTCACCGACTACCCCGGCACCGCCGAGTACGTCGGCGAGGTCGGAGGCAGCCGGCGCACCGAGCTGCTCGCCGCCGCCCACGCCCTGCTCGTCCTCTCCCAGCCGTTCGGCGGACCCTTCGGAGGCGAGTGGATCGAACCTGGCGCCACCGTCGTCGCCGAGGCCGCCGTCAGCGGTACCCCGGTCATCGCCACCGACAACGGGTGCCTCGCCGAGATCGCTCCGCACGTCGGCACCGTCCTGCCGGTCGAGCGGACGCCCACCCCGGAGGAGACCGCCAAGATCCTGGCCGGCCTCCCGGCCCCGGAGTACCTCCGCGTCACCGCCGTCGACCGCTGGGGCCACCACGTGATCGCCGCGAAGTACCTGGAGGTCTACCGCCGCGCCGCCGTGGGCGGCACCTGGACCTGACCTGCGGTCAGCACGAACGCTTCCCGGCCGCGATCCGCTGCCGGGAAGCCTCGTACAGGATCGCCGTCGCGGCGTTCGCGGCGTTCAGCGAACTGGCCGCCCCAGTCATCGGGATGCTCACCGTGAAGTCGCACAGCTCCCGCCACGCGCTGGACAGCCCGGTCGTCTCGTTGCCCACCAGCAGCAGCACCGGCTGAGTCAGGTCGAAGTCGAAGACATCGGCGTCGCCCTTCTCGTCTGTGCCCACCAGGACCAGGGGGTGACCGGCGGCACGCTGCTGCTCCACCCAGGCCATCACCTCGGTCGGCCCCGGCACCCGGACGGACGGCAGCGAGAACAGGCTGCCGGTGGTCGCCCGCACGGCCTTCGGGTCGTAGACGTCAGCGGCGTGGCCGGAGACGATCATGCCGTGTGCGCCGAAGGCATCTGCCGACCGGATGATGCTCCCGATGTTGCCCGGCGTGGTCGGCCTGTCGAACAGGACACCCAGGAAGTCCGGCCCGACCTCGATCCGACCGAGGTCGTCCGCCGGCACGCCGACCACCGCGATCACCTCGGGCGCCCCCTCGGTCTTCTCACCCAGCTCCGCCAGCAGCTCGGGAGCCATCACGACCCGCTCGGCCCGGGTCGTCCGGAGCAGCTCCTGCGCCCAGCTCGACAGTTTCCGCCGGTCGTCGTACAGAAGTGCGTGGATCGGCCAGCCGTACTCAACGGCGAGTGAGATTGGCCGAACCCCCTGGACCAGGAACTCGCCGAGCTGGTTGCGCTTCTTCCGGTTCGTGAGCAGGGCCTCCCACAGCTGGAACTTCGCGTTGCGGGAGGTGATCCGCTGGATCGCTGGCACCTGTCCTCCAAGATGAGCCGTCTTCTTCGATGCGTTCCGACCACGGCGGAGTCCGCACCAGCGCAGCTCAAAACCCTACACCGGCAGCAGTGCCCGACCGTGTTCGCGGACCGGACCACAATGAGACCGAAGAACCTGGCAACCGTCACCGCCACCGCCACCGCCCGGAGCATGCCGTGATCACCCGCCGCGACGCCAGCAGCATCACTGCCGATGCCGAGAACACCCTCCTCGACGCCCGCGGACTCACCCCCGCCGACCTGATCGCCGCCGGCACCGAGGCCCGTGTCTACGCCCTCGGCCACGACCAGGTCCTCAAGGTCTACGCCGACCCCGACCAGCGCTCTGCGCTGGAGACCATCGCCGACCTCTACTGGCGCTTCGACCGCACCAGCGTGCCCTTCGCCCTGCCCGAGATCCAGAACATCGAGCAGCACGGCCCCCTGCTGGCCGTCACCGAGACCCGCCTGCCCGGCGCCTCGATGGGCGACGCCCTCGACCTCACCGACCCGGCCACCGAAGCCGTGTACCTGGCCGCCGTCCGCGACTTCACCGGCCTGCGCCTGACCACCCCGCTCGACCGGCGCATGCTCCTCGACCCCGACCCGGCCCACCAGGGCGAGGACTGGCACGCCTTCCTGCGCCGCCTCCTCGCGCAGAAGCTCCCCAAGGTCCTCCCCGACCTGCGCCGCGACGTCCCGGCCGTAGACCACATCACCGACCGGCTCACCGCGCGGCTCGCCCGCCCCTACACCGGCCCCGAAGGCGTCATCCACGGCGACCTCTACCCGGACAACATCCTCGTCGCCGACAGCAAGGTATCTGGCGTCATCGACCTTGGCACCTTCACCCTGCTCGGAGACCCGCTCTACGACCTCGCGGGGGCCTGCGCCTACTACCGGATGTACGACCCGGACCGCGTCGAGGTCCGCAACCGGCTGCTGGCCGCTGCTGCCCAGGACCTCTCCGCTGATCGGCGCGGTGACCTCGCCGACTACCTGCACACGATCGCCTTGCTCAGCTGCGACCTCTACCCCGAGCAGAACACAGACATCCGCGAGACCGGCCACTACCAGTGGGCCGCCGACGTCCTCAACGCCGCGACGACCCGGCGCCGCTGACTGCAGACATGCTGCCGTGCGCGCTGACCGCGACACCGCTGTGGCAGATGCCGGGGAGGGCGCTATGCGCACTTTCATCCAGTGTGATCAAGGTCGCTCGGCGCCGGCTTCACTTGCGGACGGTTCGCGGCTATGGTCCGTCGTCCCTCCGGTCGGGGCAGGCCCGGCCGAGGAACGAGGAGGCCCTCCCTGCGTATCCACCGCAGCCCCCACCCGTCGAACTTCGTGATCATCCCGAACGCTCTGGCGCAGAACCGCTCCCTCTCCTACACCGCCAAGGGTCTGTTCGTCGATCTGATCTCGCGGCCGGAGGAGTGGCGTGAGACCTGTCGGCAGATGGCGGACTCCAGTCCGCAGGGCCGGAAGACGGTGGAGGACGCGCTCGACGAGCTTCGGGCGTGGGGGTACTACCGGGTGGACGTGGTGCGGTTGCCGACCGGACGGCTTCGCTCCGAGGCGCATCTCTTCGACGTGCCGCAGCGGGCAATGCTGCCGGGTGCCGACATACCGGCGTCCGGTGGACCGGAGTGCGGTGATCCTGACGCCCTTCTTGGAAAGTACCTGGTGAAAGAACCCTCCCGCCCTGTCGCCGAGGAGCCGCAGGCGGAGGAGCCGCGCGGATCGCGGCCCGAGGAGGAGAAGGGAGGGCGGGGGGACGAACCCGACTCCCGAACGACCGCCGAGGGCGGGCGGGAGGCTGACGAGGAGACTAGGGCGGCGGCTGCGGTCCTCCTGCGGGCGGTCCGGCCCGAGCGCAGACTGCCGCTCGGGCAGGCCGAAGCGGCGGCCCTCGCACCGCTGGTGCGGGCGTGGCTGGACCGGGGCGGCTCGGAAGAGGGGCTGCGCGAGGCGCTGCTGGCCGGACTGCCCAGCGTGATCTACTCGCCGGCCAAGGTGGTGCAGAGCCGTCTCGAGCGCAAGATGCCGCCGTCGCAGTACCTGGACACGCCGCCGCCGCGCCGACGCCTCGCCGAGTGCGAGGAGTGCCGGGATCCGCTGCCGAAGCCGGGCCTGTGCCCGGCGTGCTCGGGAACTCGCCGCCAGAGCGCTCCGGACGAGGCGCGGGCACGGACGACGGCCAGGGGGCTGGCCAAGGTCCGGGCGGCGATGGCCACCGGGACGGCCGAGGCCGCGTAGGGCCCGCTGTCGGGCGCGTGGGCAGACCAGCGACTGCGCTGACCTGGGCGAACGCTTGCGACCCGTGTGGGCCCCGTGTGGGCCGTGTGCGGGGGCGGGGAGGAAGCCCCCACCCCCGCACACGCCGGTACCTAGACGTGCACCGGCAGGGAGACCAGACCGCGGACCAGCCGGGACTGCCGCCAGACGAGCTGGTCGGCCGGGATGGCCAGCCGAAGGCCGGGGGAGTGCGCCAGCAGGACGGAGAGCACGATCTCGACCTCCGCGCTGGCCAGCGGTGCACCCAGGCACCGGTGGATCCCGTGGCCGAAGGCCAGGTGGCTGCCCGCGTTCGCGCGGCCGAGGTCGAGCCGGTCGGGGTCGGGGAACTTCGCCGGGTCGCGGTTGGCCGCGCCCGGGCACACGAAGACCGGGCTGCCGGCGGGCACGGTGGCCTCGGCGAGTTCGACATCCTCGGGTGCCCATCGCCACGTGGCGATGCTGACCGGGGAGTCGTACCGCAGCAGCTCGTCGACGGCGTCGGCGATGCAGTGCGGGCTGGTGCGCAGATGCTCCAGTTCGGCGGGGTGCTGGAGAAGCGCCAGCACGGAGTTGCCGATCGCCGCAGTGGTGGTCTCGTGGCCGGCGACCAGGAGCAGCACGGCGAGCGAGAGCAGCTCGTCCTCGCTGAGCCGGTTCTCGTCCTGGTCGTGGACCGAGATCAGGTCGGAGAGCAGCGAGCGGTCCGGGTGGGCGCGCTTGGCCTCGATCAGCCCGGCCATGTATCCGGCCAGGGCGTGGGAGGCCGCGTCGATCCGCTGGTGGTCGCCGGTGGCGAACAGGTCGGTTGACCAGGCCCTGATCGAGTCCCTGTCGGTCGTCGGTACGCCGAGGAGCTGGCAGATGACGGTGACCGGCAGCGGGCCCGCCAGCTCCTCGACGAGGTCGACCTCGGTGCCGCCCTCCCAGTTCCCGACCAGCTGCTCGGCGAGAGCGCGGATGTACGGGCGCAGCCCGTCCACCCGGGCCGGGGTGAACGCCCTCGTCAGCAGCCGGCGCAGCCGGGTGTGTTCGGGCGGGTCGACGGTGAGCATGGTGCGGGCGATGGCGGGGTGGAGCGACCGTCCCGAGGGCCTGTCCGCGAAGTAGGCGCCGGCGTCCTTGGACAGCGGTGCGGTGAACGCCTTCCGAGCCTCGTCGTAGCCGGTGACGACGGCCGAGGTGGAGGCCCCGCCGTCCAAGGACACCTGCAGGACCGGGGAGGAGGTCCGCAAGGCGGAGTAGGTGGGGTAGCGGTCGGCGTAGAACGCCGGGTCGGCGAAGGGAGAGGCCATGGTCGTTCCCTATGCCGCAGTCGCAGTGGGCGCCGCTTGCCGCTGGACGGCCACGGCGGTGCGGACGATGTCGGAGGTCGCGTACTGCTGGGAGACCGAGCGTAGCCACAGGGCCTCGGCGCGGAGGTCTCCCGCGCGGGCGGACTCGCCGGTGGCCTGGCGGGTGGGAGCCTGCTGGGGCTGGGCGCCGCTGCGGGCCGCCTCGATCGCCGCGGCGACGACGGCCGCCTCGACGATTGCCGCACCGGTCGGGGTGCCGTCCTGGCCGCGGCGGGCGACGGCGTCGGTGGCCAGCCGTTCGATCGCGGGTGAGCGGTAGGGGTCCAGGTCGAGGATGCCGTCGCAGACCTCCACCACTCGGCGGTGCAGGACGACGTCCGGGTCGGTCTCGATGACGACGGCGCGCAGGACGACCTGCGGGCGCACCGCGGTCAGATCCGTCCACAGCGGCAGAAGGTCCTGGGCGGTCTTGCGCTCCCAGCGTCGGCGCAGCATCTTGGCGGCCGGCCACAGCAGGGCCGGGACGGTGAGGCCGGCGGTGATCAGCAGCACGCCGACCAGGGGTGCGGTGAACGAGAACGCGCAGCGGTACGGGGTGACGAGGCTGGTGCAGCGGGGGCCGCCCGGGAAGAGCTCGACGCCGGCGATCGAGGCTCCGGCGTTGACCACCTTGTAGGCCAGGTAGAGCAGGACGAAGAAGCAACCGATCGCGGCGGCACGAAGTCCGGCACGGTGGACCCGCCAGGGCGACTGGCTGCTGCGGCGCCAGGTCTGGGCGAGGCAGTCGTAGGTGGCGTGGCCCATGACCAGCACGTAGGCGAGGGTGTAGACGTGCAGGAGCGCAGGGGCCTGGCCCCAGTGGGTGTTCGTGAACTCGCTGCTCCAACGGCGGTCTGCGGGGACCGCGAAGAAGGAGGCCGTCATCACGGCGACCGCCACGCCGAGGATGGCGAGTCGGGGCCGGAGCCGTCTGCGGGCCTCGGTCTTCTCGTGGTTGAGGGCCATGAGCCAGGAGACGACGCTGACGCTTGCGACGAGCATCAGCACGTTGCTGACCAACTTCGCGAGGTCGCGGGTGACGCCGTCCGCCGCGTCCTGCACGCCGGGGTGGAATCCCACGATGGCAACTGCCCAGGCGAGCAGCATCGTGATGGTGCTGCCGGAATGCGCCGGCCGGGCCTGGCCGTTCCGGCGCGGGCGGATCCAGAACAGGGCGGCTGCCACAAGGAGGGCAGGGAGTCCGAGCGTAATGAGGCGGATCATGGGTGGTTGTTCTTTCGGTCAGGTGAACATCGCGTTCCACCGCTCGTCGGCGGCGGTGGGGCGCTGTGCGGGCATCACGGTCGCGCGATACATCCGCTGGATGAGGAGGGAGGCCATCAGCTCGGCCTCCTGCTCGTCCTTCGACTCGTAGGACGTGCGGGCGGAAACGCCGAGGATCGACCAGTCGGTCATGTCGGTCAATTCCTCGTCCGACGGAATATCGGCGAGCCTGATCGAGCCCGGGTGGCCGCAGAGGATGTGGCCGAGTTCATGGGCGATGATCTGGATTCGATGAAGCGGTGAGGCGGTTATCTCATAAGAGATGACCTCGCGGTCCGAATACCTTTCCCGGAGGCCGCAGGCGAAATTGCCCTTCATGTCGCGTGGTTCCACGATGATGGGGCGGCCGATCAGCGTGGAGACTGCCTGGACCAGCTCTTCCTCGGTGAAGCGGTGAGGCAGCAGGGGGAAGAGGTCGCTGAGGCGGTCCTCGCAGGCCGCATACACAATCCCCTCCTAAGGCGATCTTGAAGGCCGATCTGCACTCATGGCGACGGCCTGCACCGTGGTCGTGACGGGGACGATCGTAGGCATACAGTGAAGATCATTTCTTTTAATGATCTTTGCCCCGGCGGAGGGTGGCGCAGTGGGCCGCCTGGGTTTTGTTTCAGGTCGTGACAGAACGTGCTGATGTGCATCGTGCAACCTGTTGGAATGCGCGAGATCTCGGGGCTGGCTCAGGTGACGAGGCGTTAGTTCATTACCGAAAGTGAGGCCGCGTGCCCACGTCAAATGGACTCGTGATCTGCGTCTCAGTTCCGCAAGGCAGCCTCAGTCCGCCCGCATTTTGGAGGAGTCGTGGCGGGATATGGAAAATGCGCACGGACTCGTCAGTCGAGTCTATGCGCATAGATTCCGTTGAAAAATGAAGCGCCCCGAGGGCGCGTGTGTGTGCAGGTCAGGACGCGCCCGACTCCTCGGGGTCCAGTCCCTGGGACTTGCGTGCGACGGTGATCATGTCGGCAACCAGCCTACGGTTCTCCGGGTTCAGGTCCTTGCTGCGCAGGGCGATCGACTCGATGCCGGCGTCCCGCATCGCGTTGTGGAGGTCGCGGTCGATCAGGACCTCGTTCAGCGGCTTGTCGGTCACCCAGATGTCCGGCGGCACGTCGAAGAACTTCGCCACCGCGACCAGGGTGTTGATCTTGGGGTTGTCGTTCGCCCCGGCCTTCATCTGCTTGAGCGTGCTCTCGCTGATGCCCGTGCCCGTGGCCACCTCGGGGATCGAGTACGGACCTCGCTCCTGGGGGTGGCGGTTGTCCAATAGGTAGTTGAAGGTCGCGGCGATCCGCGCCACGCCCTCTCTCGCGGCCTCGGTCATCGGTGCTCCTCCGTGTCAGATCGTCCCACGCAGACACTTTAGTGCCCGATGGTGCTCGGATGCACATCTCGATCGACAGTTAACTATCCCCACGGCCGACTTTTTGGTGTACGTTGATCGCACCCGACGGACAGTTAACTGTCGATTGCCTGGTCAGGGGGTGTTTCTGGCGCCTGCGGCACGGTGATCGGTGGAGGGGGAACGAGTGGCAGATCGCTGCGCGGCCCGCGTCCACGGGCCGTCCTCGGCGGGCTTCCGGGAGATTGCAGCTCCCTGATGCCACCCGCCGAGGCCGCGGAACACGTCCGAAGCAGCCGGCCAGCCTGTTTCCACCACGCGGCCGATCTGCTCCACCTGCCCAGGAGTCTCCCATGCCCACCTACACGGGTACAGCCGGGTCGCCCTCGCGACCGGACAGCATCGAGATCGCCACCGCCCCGGCCTCCTTCGTCGAGATCCTCGCCAGCCTCCTCGACCCCGACGTCGCCGTCGTCCGCCTGAACACCGGATCGGCCGGCTACCCCCGCACCGCTGGCGTATTCGACGCCCAGGGCCGGGCCGTGCCCCAGCCGCTCGCCTACCGTCAGGCCGCAGCCCGCTGGATCGTCCAGTGCTTCCCCGGCCTCGACCCCCGCAATGTCCACGAGCTGGACCTCGCCACCGGGCGCCTGACCGCTGTGGCCGTCGACGCCACCCCGATGGCGGCCTGACCCCGCACCACCCCGAAGGCCCGACCGCCGCGACCACGAGGCACCACCTCCGCGACGTCGGGTGACCAGCCCTGCCCCGCTCCACGGGGCGAGGCCGTGCTGCCGCGCCCGAGCGCGGCGTCCCCTTCCGACCGGTGACGCGCCGTCGAAGCCCCTTCCGCCGCGCACCGAGTTCACCGCACCCGCCGCCGCACCCCGACCGCCCAGGGTGCCGGCCGCCGTGCCCAGCGAAACCAGGACTCCCGTGCCCAGTGCCCCCCTGCCCGCCTGCGCCCCCGAAGCGCAGCCCCCGGGGACGACGACAGGCGGCCCCGGCCTGCATGTCCCCGACCCCGCCCAGTGGATATCCACCACCACCGGCCGGATCGCGCCGGACACCTACACGTGGATGCAGGCCGTCCACTGGGTCTCCGACACCCAGGCCCACGCCCCGGCCCGCTCCCACGGCCCGAGATTCGGCCGCACCACGATCCGCATCGCCCAGCTGCTCGCCCAGCTCACCCCGTGCAGACCCGGCATCGGGTACCTCGTACGGATGCTCAAGTTGAGCGAGCGCACCGTGCAGTACCACCTGTCCATCCTCCGCGAGTCCGGCCTGCTCAGCTACACCGCCAAGGGCAGCCGTGTGCGCCAGGTGGGCGGCAGGGCAAGCGAGTTCGTCCGCACCATCCCCGCGAAGTTCGACGAGGCGATCGGCCTGCGGACCACCGAGTCCGAGTCCTTCATCCGCAAGGTCGTCGGTGTCGGCACCGACGAGGGCCGCCGCGCCCTCGCCCAGCTGGGAAAGAAGGCCGCCCGAACGGTCCGACGGACCAAGCGGCGCACCACCAGGAAGGCCGGTACCCGTTCCTCCTCGGGCTCCCCCCGTTGCACCCCAATGGGGGTCGGTGCTGTCACTTCTTCTCCTGCAGCACCTACCAACAATCCCTCTGAGAGCGACTTCGGAAACGGGAACGACCAGCAGCACCAGGGGGAACGGAAGCGCCGTCGGCAGCTGAACCGGGTCGGTCGTCGCCACCAGCTCGGCCTCGAGCTCGTCCGCCAGGTCGCGTGGCTCAGCGGCAGCCCGGTCCCGCGGGTCGCCTGGGCCGTGCGCCACCTCGCGGACGCTGGGTGGACCGCCCACCAGGTCATCGCCGTGCTCGCCCAGCGGACGCCGGCCACCCGGATCCACCGTCCGGTCGGCTTCCTCACCGCCCGCCTGGCCGGAGCCGAGCTGCTGTACGACACCGAGGCCAAGCGCGAGGCGATCACCGCCTGGTGGCGCGACTCTCCGCAGGCCACCCGGGACCGCCACGCCGAGTGGTCCGGCACCTGGCAGGCACCCCGCAGCACCGCGGTGCGAACCCTCGTCCAGGGCGCCTGGGCGAGAGCACGGGAGACCTTCCGCCAGCCGCTGGCCGTCCTGGACGACCAGCCCACCAGCGAGGAACACCGCGAAGCCCGCACCACGGCGTGGCGCCAGTACCTCAGCGGCAGACCCTCCCTGGTCACCTCCGCCCTGGCCATCGCCGGCCGCGAGCAGGCCGAGCAGATCTACGGCCGCGACCTCGTCGAGCGCGTCCTGCGCCTCCGCGCCACCACCAGCCACCTCCGAACGGGAACAGCACGATGAGCGACCACCAGCCCGCCTCCGGGATCGACCTCGCCCGCCTCGCCCTGCGCCGCGCCCGCGCCGACGCCGCCAAGCGCGGCGACAGCGTGGTGAAGGCCAAGGCCGCCGGGGGACCGACCGCGCCCAGGCGGGGCCGGGCCGATCCGGTGGGCCTCGGCGCGGCCCTGTCCGACCTGATGGTCCAGCACGCCTGGCAGGAGCCGCTGACCGGCGGCGGACTGCTCGACCTGTGGCCGGCCGCCGTCGGTGAACTCGCCAGCCACGTCACCGCGGTGAGCTTCGACCACCAGACGGGCCGCCTCGACGTCCGCGCCGACTCCCCGGCCTACGCGACGCACGTCCGCACCCTCGCCCCGGCCCTCGTCGCAACGCTCAACCAGGCCAACGGAGAAACGATCCTGCGGAGCATCCGAGTGCTGGGCACGCACCGGGCCAGCGCCGCGGCGGAGGCCCGACCGGCCGCGGCCCGCGCCGCCGCCCCCGCGCCGGAGGCCAAGATCAAGACTCGGGAGGACGCCTCGCCCGGCTACCTGCGGGCCCTGGCCCAGCTGCAGGCCAGCCGCCCGAGCGCACCTGCGGACTCCAGGACGAGCCCGGCGGTCGACCGACGGATCAGATCGCTGGCCAGAGGTCCGGAGACGGCGCCCCGTCTCTCCGGCCCTCGCCCGCGCTAGCCACCGGCTGGTCGGCGCGACCGCCCCCAGTCGCGCCGGCCAACCCCTCGAACCTCCGCACCCTGCTTGCGGACCCACCCGGAGACCCAACCCCGTGTCCACCATTACCTCGATCGCCACCCGCCGCCGCGACAACACCTGGGTTCAGCGCGCCGCCTGCGCAGGCACCGCCGCCCCGGACTGCTTTTACCCCCTGCCCGACCAGGCCGAGGAGACCGAGGCCGCCAAGGCCCTGTGCGCCGGCTGCCCGGTCAGCGAGGAGTGCCTCACCGAAGCGCTGGAGACCAACGACCGCTACGGGATCCGTGGCGGACTCGTCGAGAGCGAGCGGATCGTGCTGCACCGTCTCGGCAAGGTGCGCTGGGAAGAGGAGCGAGTCGTCGCCGCGCTCAACGGCCGCCCGGTCAGCCTCTCCCCGCAAGAGAAGCACAGCGTCTCGGTCGTCGCCGCCATCCTCGACCTCGACCCGCGGATCTGGGCACCGGTGCTCGGCATCGGCCGCAAGCGGGCGCTCACTCGACTGCGCGAAGCCCGCGCCCAGCTCGAGAAGCAGCCCTTCCTCCTTCGGCGCGAGCAGCGCATCGCCGCTGCGTTCAGCCCAGAGGCCGCGGCGGTGGCGGCGTGAGCAAGAGCGGCAACATGCCGAACAGCATGTCCCCATGGGACAAGACCGCGATCGGCGTCATGGGCGCGGTCGGCGGAACCCTGAGCTACGACGCACTGCAGCAGATGGCCGTCGCCATGCACGTCCGCCCCGAACTGAGCTACCTCTTCCCAGTCGCCATCGACGGGTTCATCGCATACGGCGTCAGGGCGCTGGTCGTGCTGAAGGAGGCCCCGCTTCGCGCCCGTGCTTACACCTGGACCCTGTTCGGCGCTTCCACGGCCACCAGCGTCTGGGCCAACTGGACCCACGCCGTCCGCCTGAACGAGACGACGACCGGCCAGGGATTCCACCTGACCAACACCGCGGTCGGCGCGCTCAGCACCATCGCTCCGCTGGTCCTCGGCGGCGCCACCCACCTGTACATCGTCATGTCGCGACACACCTCTGCCGCTGTGCAGGCCAGCGAGCCGGCCGACGCGGAGACCGAGGGAAGGGGTGCAGCAGCAACCGGCAAGAGCGACCGCGACGAGCTGACCACGGTCCGGTCCTGGTGGCGAAACCGTCTCCGCCGCACCCGCCCTGAAGCTGAGGAACTCGATCACGCTCCGGCCCGCACCGAACAACCGCACCTTCGCCTGATCAGCAGTCCGTCCGGTCCGGTCCCCGGGTCGGGTCCGTCCGGTCCGGTCCCCGGGTCGGGCTCGTCCGGTCCGGCTCCCGCGTCGGGCTCGTCCGGTCCGGCTCCCGCGCCGGGTCCGTCCGGTCCGGCTCCCGCGCCGGGCTCGTCCGGTCCGGCTCCCGCGTCGGGCTCGTCCGGTCCGGCTCCCGCGTCGGGTCCGTCCGGTCCGGTCCCCGCGCCGGGCTCGTCCGGTCCGGTCCCCGGGGCGGGCTCGTCCGGTCCGGCTCCCGCGCCGGGTCCGTCCGGTCCGGCTCCGACGACCGGACGGGCGCGGGTGAAGTTGGAGGAGCTGGTGCCTGTCGCCCGAAAGGCCGCCGCTCGGGCTGGCCGGACCAACCGAGAGGTCGTGGCCGCCGGCCTCCGCGAGGAGGGCTACTCCATCAGCAACGAGCGCATGGGAAAGCTGCTCCGGATGATCGAGGACACCAAACCTCCGCCGACCTCGCCGCCCGGCTCCGCGCGCCCGCCGCAATCCGTCGCACCGCACTCCCGCCCCACGCCCAACTCCTTCCCGAGGAAACGTCCATGACCCGCACCGCCATGCCGAAGACCACCCCCGAAGCTCTGATGCGCCTCCTGCTGGAGCAGCGCCTCGTCCGCGCCGCCACCGCCGCCAACGACGGAAGCTGGCTCGTCCGCCGCACCGCACACGGACCCAAGGTCGTCCTCGAAGGCCCGATCGAGGTCATGGACTACGGGCTCGGCGTGCTCCTCGACGCCAAGCTCGAACTGGAGGATGCCGCAGCCTGATATGGCCAAAGTGCTTGCCGCGTAACGCAGTTCGGTGCCTGACCGCTTGGCCCCTACGGCGCAGCAAGCTATCGCGAAAGCCGGGCATACGCCCGGTTTCGCACTTGCCCTCGCCCCCAGGGGGCGAGGGAGACCGAGGGCGAGTCGAGCGGGGGCGCTCGACTCGTCCTCGGTCTCCCGGCACCAGGGGGTGCCGGGAGGAAGAAGGAGGAGGAGAAGATCGAGCCGCTGACCGACGCTGTCGAACCGCCCACCGCCGAACCGACTGCCGACGCGCTGCCCGCGCGCCGCCCGCGCCGCCGCCATCGCGACCCACAGAGCCGCACGTGCAAGCTGACCGTGCGTCTGAACGCTGAAGAGAAAGCCGAGATCGACACCGCCGCCGCTGCCCGCGCCGTCACCGTCGGCCGCTTCCTCGCGACCAGCGCCATCAGCGCCGCCCGCGGAACACCCGCTGACCGCGACCCCCAAGACCGCCTCGACCACGCCGTCGACGAACTCGCAGCCTCCCGTGCGCAGCTCGCTCGCGTCGGCAACAACCTGAACCAGCTGGTCTTCGGCCTCAACGCCTCCGGCTACGTCGAGCCGGCGGCGCTGGCCCCGACGCTCGGAGCCGTCCGTACCGCAGTCGCTGCGGTCGACGCTGCCGCCGCACAGCTGGTCGCCGGTGGTCCGGTTGGTCCCTGACATCAGTCGCGGCAGCAAGACCTACGGCTTGTTGGCCTACCTGTACGGCCCCGGCAAGCACGACGAACACTTCGACCCGCACATGGTGGCCTCCTTCGACGGGTTCGCGCCCGACCCGGGCCGCGACCCCGCTGCCAGCCTGAAGCAGCTGGAGCAGGTCCTGGACCTGCGGGTCAACCAGCTCGGACCGAGGCGGCCGAAGAAGCATGTCTGGCACTGCCCCGTCAGCGCTGACCCCGAGGACCGGCTGCTCTCCGACGAGGAGTGGGCCGAGGTCGCCCGCCGGGTCGTCGCCGCCGCCGGCATCGCCGACCCCGGCGACCCGGACGGATGCCGCTGGATCGCGGTCCGCCACGACCCGCGCCACATCCACATCATGGCCACCGTCGTACGCGGCGACGGGCGCCAGGCCCGCCTCCACGGCGACGCCCAGCGCGCCCAGGACGAGTGCCGGCAGATCGAGAAGGACTTCGGCCTCAAGCAGCTCAACCCCGGCGACAAGACCGCCGCCAAGCGCCCGACCAGCGCGGAAACCCACAAAGCCGAGCGGCTCGGACGACCGGAACCCGTACGCCTCCAGCTCCGGGACCAGGTGCGCCGCGCCGTCGCGGGCTGCCAGACCGAAGCCGAGTTCTTCGACCGCCTCGCCGCCGCCGGCCTGCTGGTGCAGCGGCGCATCGGACCGTCCGGTGACACCCTGGGGTACTCGGTCGCGGACCCTGACGACCGCAACGGGAAGGGCGACCCGGTCTACTTCCCCGGTTCCAAACTGGCCCCCGACCTCTCCCTCCCGCGCATCCGCAAGCGGCTGAGCGGCGGCGTCCGGGCCGCCGAGGCGAGCACCGTCGAGCAGGGAGACCCGGCCACCGGCAAGGCCCGTGTGCCCGGCTCCAAGGCCGCCCGCGCCCGCCGAGACGCCGCAGCCGCAGTCGACGACGCCACCCAGACCATCGAAGAAGGGAACGAAGAGGACGCAGCAGCGCAGCTGGTCGGTGCGATCGAGATCATCGACGTCTTGGCCGTCCGCGCCCCGGCCGACACCAGGGTCCAACTTCTCGCTGCAGCGAGGGCATTCGAGCGGGCGTCACGCTCCCACGTGCGCGCCGAGCGGGCCGACAACCGGGCGGTGCGAGCAGCTGCCCGCGAGATGCTCAGCAGCGGCTACTCCGGGAACCGGGGGGAGGACGGCGGCGTGACCGCCATGCTGCTTTCCGCCCTGATCCTGCTGGCCGTCGCCTCCGCCCGGTGGCACTCCGCCCGCTCGCACGCCCAGCAGGCTGCCGCCGCCAGCGCCGCCGCCGAGCAACTGCGAGCGGCGTACGCCACGGTGGCCGCCCGCCCGATGGCGGCCATGGCCGCTCGGGGACGCTCCCTGCCTTCGTCGGTTCGCGAGCGCCAGGACGCGGTGATCCGGGCGAAACTGCCCGACGTGGGCACCGAGCACGGCGGGAGCGACTGGGACGCGCTCGCCGCCACCCTGGCCGAGGCGGAGGCGGCCGGCCACGATCCGGCCGCGCTTCTCGAGAAGGCCCGGAACCGCCGTGAGCTGGACACCGCGGACTCCGTCACTGCCGTCATGGTCTGGCGGGTCCGACGGATCGCGAAGCTGTCGGCCGCACCCTTGGCCCAGCCCGAGACCGGCGTCCGAACCAGGAGCGAAGGACCAGCGGCTCCGGCACCGGCACCCGGGCGTCAGGCCCGCAACAGCCGGCGCTGACGTCACCGGGCCGCCCCTCCCGCACAGCCGCGCGGGGGGTACAGCGGTTCATGCTGAAGCCGATCTTGTCGCGGTGGCCCGGCCGATCGCCGGTTCAGCAGCAGAGATCGGAGTCGTCCTCGGGCTCCGCTTCCGGGTCGTCCTGGGCGGTCCAGGTGCCGAACGGGCCGGGCAGCCCGGCCTCCTCGGCTCCGAGTTGGAGGGCGCCGCCCTTCGTGCGGTGCGGCCCCGGGATCACGAGAGCACCTGCTCAGCGTCCATGGCGACGCGCTGGGCGACCAGCCGCTCGCGCAGCTCGGACTGTTCGGTGGTGATCGGATCGTCCGGGCGGCGAATCCGCACGGGCGTCGGCCGCAGGGGCAGGCTACTGCCGGCCTCGGCCGCCGCAGCGGCTTTCTCGGCCTTGGCGGGCGCCCGGTCGTCGCTGGTCACAGCCAGCAGGGTACCGGCTGAGCCAGGCCGATGGCCTCCGCCGGGCACCGCATCCAGTGATCACTGAGGCGTCGGCGGCATTTCACCGAACCGTGTCGATCACCTGGTCAGGGTCATTACCACATGATCGGCGCGATGCGTCGGGCCGCGCGGCGCGGAGTCTTGGGGTCCGCCCGCCGACGGATGCGCCCAGACGCTTCGTCGGCGGGCGTACCACCGGCCCGTCGACGCCAGCAGGAGCAGCATGTCCGTCTTCCCGTTCACGGAGTCCGGCGACCGCGCCGAGCGTGCCCAGCGCCGGGCGCCGCAGGGCGACCGGGACTGGCTGCTGCGCTGCTACGTGCTGCGCGGCACCGACGCCCTCGCGGGGTCGGTGATCACCTACGCCGTGCCGCTGCTGGTCCTCACGCTCACCCACTCGGTGATGTGGACGGGAGCGGCGTTCCTGCTGGAGTGGCTGCCCAGGCTCGCCGCGATCGTGCTCGGCGGCCCGCTGGTGGACCGTCACAGCCCGCAGACCGCGGTCCTGGCGACCAGCCTGGCGCGCGGCGGGGCCGCCCTGCTCACCCTGGTGGGGATGAGCCTGGGGCTCGGCGTGCCGATCGTGCTCGGCTTCGGCGTGGTGGCCGGGATGCTCGCCGAAGGTTCGTTCCTGGCTGTTGAGTCGCTCGGGTCGGAGGCGAGCCGGCGAGCCGGCTCCCAGGCGCACCGTGTGCAGTCGCGATTCACCGCGATTGACCAGAGCGCCGCCCTGCTGGGGCCGCTGATCGGCGGCGCGCTGCTGCTCGCCGGTCCGGCGCTCCTGCTAGCCACCGTGGCGATCCTGTCCGCTGTCACCATCACCATGGCGCTGGTCATGCACACTCCGCGCGTGCGGCTGCGCCTGGTCGCCGAGCACCGCCGCGAGCGGGCCCGCGACGCCCTGGCCGGCGGCCTGAACGGCGTGCTCGGCACCCCGGCCCTCGCCTGGCTGGTCGCCACACTCGCCGCCGCGAACCTGCTGTCCGGCCTCCTGCAGGTCTCCACCCCGATCACCGTCACCCGGGACCTGCACCACAGCACCGCCGCCACCGGCCTGGTGTGGAGCGTCGCGGCGGTGGCCTCCCTGCTGGCCGTCCTGGCCGCGAAGCGGTTCATCGACCGGCACGGCCTGTTCCCCGTGATCCTCACCTCCTCCGTTGTCACCTGCGCCGCCGCCGCCGGTGCCGCCATTGCCCCGACCCTGGTCACCTACACCGCCGCGGTCGCCACCCTGATGGCCGCCGAGGGTGCTGCGACGGTCGCCCTGCGCACCGCCCGCGCCCGCCTGATCCCCGCCCGGCGCTTCGGCGCGACGCTGTCGGTCTGCGTCCTGCTCGTCCTGGCCCCGCTCCCGCTGGCTGGCCTCCTGGTCGCCGTCGTCCCCGCCAGCGGCGTACGCGCGCTGCTGTTCGCCGCCACCGTTGCCGCCACCGTCGCCACCGCCTTCTGCCTGGTCGGCCTCCACCGGCACCGCCACACCTACGAACACCCGGCCGCCGAGCCCGCCTCCCGGGACGAGGCCACCCAGGTAGAAGCTGCCTGACCCGTCCCCCTGCCTCCAACCTCTCGGAGACCGCCACCGCATGACCCTGCCCCGCACCGACGTACCCCAGGTCACCACCCGCTGGTACGAGCACCCCGACGACTCCCCGGCCGACACCCGGCGGGCACCGCACCCCTCCCGCACCCGGGCCTGGGCGAGCGCCTGGTCGACGCTGACCACCGAGCGGATCCTGGAACACCACCACCTCCACCTGGCCGACCCTGCCACCGGGAACGCCGAGACCGTCTCCTTCTTCCTCACCACCGCGGACGGCTCCCCGTACTGGACGAGCCAGGAGACCGACGCCGGCCTCCCCCCGGTGTGGCCCGGCCGAGTCCTCTACGCCGGGAGCCCGCACGCCGAGTACAGCGGGGCCGGCACCGCGACCGCCGCGATGGCCACCGCCACCACCCGGGCCGGACTCGACCTCGCCGCCCGGCTCGGCGCCAGCGCCCTCGTCCACCCCGGCCTGGACCAGGACCAGGCCGATCGGCTGACCGCCGCCGCCCGCGCTGCCGGTGCAAGCCAGGCCCTGGACCTGGCCACCGATGTCGCCTGGACCCGCACCCTCGGACCGACCCTCGACCAGTGGTGGCAGGGCATGCCCTCCCGCCAGCGCCGCGACATCCGCCGCCGCTGGCGCCGCGGCACCGAAGCCGGCCTCGTCCTCGACCCGCTCACCACCAGCCGCGGAATCCTCGACACGGTCCCCGCCTTCGCCCCGCTGGCCGCCGGCACCGCCGACCGCCACGGCACCCGGCTCTACGGCAGCGACATGTTCGAGCAGCTGCTCGCCGTACCCGGCACCGTCCTGCTCGCCGCCCGCCACGACGGCCGCCTCGTCGGCGGGATCTACGGCTGGCTGTACGACGGCTGCCTCTACCTCTGGGCGTCCGGCCTCGACTACGACCACCCGCTCGCCCCGCTCGCCTACACCTGGCTGATGTGCGAGTCCGCCCGCTGGGCCATCGACCAGGGCGCGATCCTCATCGACGCCGGCCGCGCCAACCACCTCGCGAAGGCCCGCCTCGGCTACCGGCCGCGCATCCTGCGCACCGTCGTCCACCTGATCGGCCACCAGCCCGCCACCGAACGCGCGCTGCGGCGCCTGTCCGAGCGCCTGGGCGACCAGGCCGCCCCGCACCTGCCGACGGCTGCCCGCTGGTGAACCCCACCGTGCCCGCCGCACCGACCCGTACCGGAAGGACCAGCATGACCACCGCCAACGGCCCGACGAACGACAACCGCGACGAGGGGGTGCTCCTGGTCCTCGGCTCCGGGGACAGGGCCTACCGGTCGTACTGTCTGGCCTCCGCCGCCGCCCGCAGCCCCCTGGTCCTGGTGAACGCCACCGAGCCGACCTGGCAGCTGGATCACGTCCGCGACCACGAGGTGGCCCACCTCACCGACCTGGAGGAGTTGCGCTGGGCGGTCGCCCGCCTCGCCGAGCGGCACGACATCAAGGGCGTGGTGACCTGGGACGAGTACGCGCTGGTGTCGGCCGCGCACGTTGCCGCCGACCTCGGCGTGCCCGGCCAGTCCTCGGCCACCGCCGCGGCCTGCCGCAACAAGTCCGCCTCGCGGGCGGTGTGGGCGTCGGAGGGCGTGCCGTCCGCCCAGTCGATCCGGGTGACCTCCCTGCTGACCGCCGCCCGCGCGGCCCGGCGCATCGGCTACCCCGTGGTCCTCAAGCCGGCCGCCCACGCGGGCAGCATCGGCGTGATCAAGGTGGAGAACCCCGACGACCTGCCGGGCGCGTTCGCCTACGCCAGCGGCCGGGCCGAGGACCAGGGCGAGGAGGGAAGCGGCATCCTCGTCGAGGAGTACCTGGCCGGACCCGAGATCTCGGTGGAGTGCGTCACCGTGCACGGCATCACCACCGCGGTCGCCGTCACCCGCAAGGAACTCGGAGCCGAACCGCACTTCGAGGAGGTCGGCCACGTCGTATCCGCCGACGACCCGCTGCTCGCCGAGGCCGGGCCGGTGGCCGAAGCGGCCCTGGACGCCCTCGGCATGAACTCCGGCGTCTCCCACGTCGAGATGCGCCTGACCGCCGACGGCCCCCGGCTGATCGAGGTCAACGGGCGCATCGGCGGCGACCTGATCGGCCACCTGGTCCGGCTCGCCACCGGCATCGACCTCGCCGCCGCAGCGGCCGACATCGCCCTCGGCCGCGAACCCGACCTGACCCCCACCCGCTCGGCCGCCGCCGGCGTCCGCTTCCTCTACCCGGACACCTCCGGCACCGTCCGCACCGCCCGGCCCCGCCCCGAACTGGGCAACCCCGCCTGGCTGGCACGCCTGGTATGGGAGTGCAAGCCGGGCGAGCAGGTCCTCCTGCCCCCGGCCGGCGACCTCGGCACCGCCCGCCTGGGGCACCTGGTGGTCACCGGCACCGACGCCGCCCAGGTCCACGAGCACCTCGCCCACGCCGAGGGCCTGCTCGACACCACGGTCGACCCCGCCCCGGCCGACGGCTGACCCACCGAACCGACGGCGGGCCCGGCGCACTGCTCGCGCCGGGCCCGCCCCGTGACCGTACCCGCTCGATCACACCGACGACAGCCCCAGGCCCGAGCCGACAACCGAGAACAGGACCGTGGACCTTCCCACCTACGCCACCGCCCTCGCCGCCCGCCTGCCCGGCACCTGGACGGCCGAACACCACCAGCACCTCAACGCGGACATGGCCGACATCATCTCGATGCTCACCCTCGGCCCCATCCGGTACGCCGACTTCCGCAACGCCTCCATCCTCACCAACCCAGCCCGGCCAATCAGCCTCCTCGTCACCGAGGAGCAGCCCGCCACCGGGCACGGCTACGCGATCCGCTCGATCGCCCTGACCGACGGACACGCCTACACCCGGCAGGCGGTCGCCGGCGAACAGCTCGAACTCGCCCTCCCCGCAGACCCGGAGACCGCAGCAGCCCACATCGAGCGCACCCTGCTGCCGTACCACGAACAGCTCCAGGCCCGGCACCGGCTGGCCATCCTCGAAGAAGCCCTCCAGGGCGCCCAACGGGCACTCGACCACTGGGACTCGATCTCCGACGGCCTCTGCGACGACGACGGCTGGCCCCTCGACGAGCAGCTCTACGGCGACGGCAAGGTCCGCCGCGACGCCACCGCGCTCGCCCACCTCCAGCGAGTCCTGCCCCACGCCGCTGCTCTCCTGCAAGACGGCCGCGCCGCCCACCGGCTCCTGCCGCCCGGGCAGGAAGCCGACCGGACCGGCTACTACTTGCGCGCGCTGGCCAGCACCTTCGAGCGCGCCAACCAGATCCTCGACGAATGGAAGCCCGCCCTGCAGCGCCACAGCCGACCGGACGGGACACCGATCGAGCCCGGCCACACCGCCGCAGTCGAGGAACGCAACGCGGAGATCTGGTCGGACATCGACACCTGGCTCACCACGGGGCCTGCCCTCGCCGCCCTCCTGCGCGGTGCTGCCGTCTCCACCGAGCCGGCCGGTCGCACCGCCGCCGCCGAGGCACGCTCGCCCCGGCTCCCCGCAGCGGCTTCCTCCCTCGTCGTCCAGGTTCTGCGCGCTGAACAGGCCGACCGGAACCGAGCACCCCGCAGGTGAAGCCCGTATTCTGACGCGGTCGACCCCGTCCTCGCGGGTTCCGGCGCGCGGGCGGGGAGTTCTGGGGTCAGGGCATCGGGCACTCCAGGCGCTTACCGAGGTCGGGGACGAATCACCGCGTCAGTCGCATCACGCATTGATAACAAACCGCCACATCGGGAATAAATCCAACCCCGGCCCGGTTACACCCGGCACCTCTACGAAAGGGCTGCACTTGTCGGATTCGCCGAGACCTCACCACGACCACGGGCCCAACGAGCCGGCTGATCTCCCGCCGCTCGACCACGAGTTCTCGATTCCCGACTTCCCCACCCTCTCCCAGGACAAGCCCCTGATCCGGGCGGTCCCGCACCACGACGAGCTGAACCCCCGCGGCACCGTGATCCTCTGCGGTGAGTGCAAGGCCGGCCGCGACTGGCTGCTCCTCAACACCCGCCGGCATGTCTTCGTTCGCTGCCGCTGCGGCCACGAGTGGCTCGAGGAGGACCTGACGGTCGAGTACTTCGAGCAGCACTACTCGACGCCGACCGCGGCCTGGGATGACTTCGAGACGGCCATGACCTCGACCGGCTACGACGGCTCCTGGGCGGGGATGTATCTCAACTGAGCCGGCGGCCGTAGCCGCGGCTGGCGCTCGGAGGGTCCTTGGGTCGGGCTCTGGTGGACTCCGCGAAACGACACGAAGGGGCGGCACCGCGATTTCTCGCGGTGCCGCCCCTTCACCGTTGCCCCGACGGGGCGCCGCACCTACCGGTCGTGGCGGCGGACGAAGCCGCGCCCGTCCTTCTCGACCTGGCCGGAGTTCCGCAGCCGAGCGAGGCTGAGCCGTACGACCGCGACCCGCAGGCCCAGGTCGGCGGCAAGCTCGTCGGGCGTGGCCGCACCGGAGGCCAGGCCAGCGAGCACCGCACGGTCGGCGTCGGCGTCGAGCCATCTGCTCACGCGGTGAAGCCCAAGGGCGGACACCCCGCACGCGGTCAGTCCGACAGCCGCCGACACGCTGTGGTGCAGCAGGCCCGCCGCGACGGCGATGGCACCCGAAGCGGTGGTGAGCACGATCAACATGACCGCGGCGCGGCGCAGGCCGCGGCGGGAGATGTTCGGGTTGGTGGTCACAGAGCCTCCTGGGGCAGGGGAGCGTAACGGGACTGGGAGAAGAAGGCGCAGTCGGTGCGGGGAGGGCGGATCCGGCAGACCCGGCAGGGGCGTTCGGGTGTGCCGGGGACGATGTGGTGGTGGCAGAAGGTCCGACCACCATCGTCGGCTCGGACCGGGTGGGCGACGACGAGTTCGGCGAGCTGGCCGGCATCGCTCCACCCGCAGTGGCCCTCGCGGGGATGGGGCCGACCGCTTCCGCCGTCGATTCCGCCGACGGCCAGCAGGTAGCGGTCGGACGGGGCGAGGTAGGCCAGCACGTGGTACCGGGTCCGCTCACCCGCACTGTTCGCGGGACCGTAGGCGGTGCCGAACGCGCGGGCGATGTTGCCGACGCGGTCGCCGAGCGGGTCGAGGGTTTCGGGTTCCAACGGGCCTCCGTGGTCGCGGTGCTCGACGCGGGTGTGCGTCGATGACTGGGCCGCCGGGCCGGGGCGCGGCGGCGTGCGCGGAGGCGGTGGTCAGCAGTGCGGGCAGCGCTGGCGGGGAATCCGGTGGCCGGAGGGCTCGACGACGGCCGGGAGACGGATGAGCAGGACCCGCGCGACTGCCAGCTGCAGGGTCATCAGGAGCAGCCCGACGCGGACGGCGGCGTGCTCGCTGAGCAGCAGCGCGTGGAGTGCCAGGCCCACGGCGGCGGCGCTGATCAGGTACTCGGCGAGGGCGAGGCGGCGACGGGCAGGCAGGTGGAGAGTGCGAGGGATGGCGCGTCCTTTCAGGAGGGCGACGAGGCGGTGGCGGACGGGCGGGGGGTGGAGCGGGCGACCATGGAGGTGAGGAGGTCGATGACCAGCTCGGCGGGGGTGTGCCGGTTGAAGGTGGCCCGCCAGCCGGGCTGCCGGGCGGTGCCGCTCAGCGCGATGATCCAGGTGTCGACGTGCGGGTTGTCCGGCTGGTAGCCGACGTACACCTGGGTGCACGGCGACGCGGCGTGCAGGCCGCCCTCGGCGTCGATCACCCAGGACCAGCCGTGCTCGTAGAGGAAGGCACTGACGGCGGTGGGGTTGCCCTCGCCGAGCGGCCAGGTGCGGTGGGCGATGGCGTCGCCGGGACGGGGACCGCGGACAACGGGGGCGGAGATCACGACGGACAGAGGGGCCTCCTTGGGGCTGGCGCTACGAGGTCGTCCATGTTGACTTGGACTGCCCCGATTCGCGTAGTCCTTTCCAGGGGTTGCTGTCTGCCGCAGGCGAACATGCCGAAGACCCAGCCGGAGAGACGACTGGGTCATGGCGGCGCAGGCCGCAAGCCACCGCGCTGAGCGCCGGACCGAGGGGCGGTTCTTCGCCACGCCCTGGCTCGGCCGGCGTCTCAGCGTGTCCTGCGGATGGCGTCGGTCGCCGCCTTGGCGATGGCGGCGGGGGCGCTGGATGGCCGGGGCAGGTGGAGCAGGGTGGTCCCTGGTAGGTGGCGGGATTCCTTGTCGAGGGTGAGCTGAAGGACGGCGCAGCCGGCGGTGCTGAGGCGCTGGATGCGGGTGACGGCGTTGGCGGTTTCGTTGGGGGTGTACTGGGCGTCGGTGACGATCACCAGGAGGCGGCCGGCGCCGGGGCGGCTGAGGTCGAGGCCGTGGTCGAGCGCGTCGAGGGCGTCGCCGAGGTTGTGGCTGGCGCCGCGGGCGTCGAACGTCGTCACCCGCGCCGGGGCCCGGTGGGTGGGCCGGGTCAGTGCGGTCAGATGGGTGTCGTAGGCGATGGTGGCGGTGCGGGAGTCGGGGTCGGTCAGGGCCGCTGCGCGGGCCACGATCCAGGCGGCGGACGCGACGGGGCCGCAGGCGGCGCGCATGGAGCCGGACACGTCCACCGCGATCCCCACCCGCAACGGCGGGGGGGGAGAGTGGCGACGCCGGGTGTGGGTGAACGGTTCGGCAGTGGGCACCGAGCCGGCCGCGCGCTGGGCGTCGCGGGCGAGGGCCCGACCCATGTTGAGCCGGCCGGGTGGGGTGGGGCTGGTGGTCCGCTCCTCCGTCCGCTCGCGGTAGGCAGCGGCACGGAGCGCGCGGCTCAGGCGCGCCGCAGCGGTCTGCTCAGCGGCGGTAGGCCGGCGGCTGCCGGTGACAGGGTTGCTGTAGGGCGCCGGTGTGCCGTCGGGGTTGACGGTGCCGCCGCCGGAGTTGAAGACCGACCTCGCGGTGGCGGCGGCCTGGCGTCGCCGGCTGGCCTGCTGGGCGCGGTCGTTGGCCTGTGCCCTTGACCGAGTGGCCGTGGCGCTGTTCGCGGCGGCCTGTGCCGCGAGGTCGGCGGCGTCGTTGGCGGCCATACTGTCCATCACGACCCCTGCGGCGGCGGACAGCAGATCGGTGAGGTCCTCCGGAGGGGCGGGCAGGGACGGTGCAGCCTTGTCCAGAGCCTCGCACCAGTCCTGAGCGTGCGCGAGCATGGTCGTGGCATCGTGGTCGGCGCACTGGTGGGCCGCGGTCCAGATGCCGGTGAGGGTGGCCAGCAGGTCGGCGCCGAGCACCTGTTCGCACAGCTCGGCGACGGCGCGGGTCTCACCGGCGTCCAGGATGCCGACGTCACGGCGGCCGAGAATCAGGGCTGCCACGCTGGCGGCGTGCTCGATGCCCTGGAAGCTCGGGTTGGCGATGTCGGGCATGACCAGGGTCCGGGCGCTGGTGCGCAGGTACGTGCGGTCCATCGGACGCCTGGTCAGGTGGGCGCCTTCGACGCGGCTCTCCTCCAGCAAGAGCGCGGCCTCCACGATCCGGGGGTCCGCGCCGGCTGGCTCCGTCCATACGGAGTGGGCGGCATGGGCGCCCTCGTGGACGAACACCCCCCAGGCGGCCGGATACTTCTCCTCGTCGCCCGGGATCCGTGGATGGACTTCGTGCGGTTGGAGAGGGGCGAACAGCTCGGCGTCGAACTCGACCTCCCCCAGCATGGGGAAGTAGGCGGCCGGTGCGCCGCTGCGGGTACCCGGCCGGCAGGTGACGAGGAGGTCCTGGCGGCCGGACAGGGCGACGAGCCGGTCGCCGAGCTCGGCTCCCACGCGCAGCCACGCGGCCGGGGAGGTGCGGGGCTGCGCGGGCGGAGCACCGTCGTCGTCCCAGCGCGCGAGGTCGGCGGCGTCGTCGGGCGCGGGGGCGGAGGACTGGACGTGCTGGTGAGCGCTCATCGCTGGCGGCCCCGGTTCGCGGAGGCGGTGCTGACCGGGGTCTGCCGTGCAGCGGAAGCGGTCGTGGCGGAGAGCTGCTTGCCGAGGGTGAGGGGCGCGAGCTGCTTGACACCGACGGCCTTGCTGACGGCCTCGGCGACGGCGTCGCGGTCCTCGATGGGCGCGATTCCGACCAGGTTCGCGAGCGCCGCCCGGGTACCGAGGACGGCCTCCGTCTTCTGGTAGCTGAGCAGCTCGCGCAGCTGGGGGGCCCAGCCCAGCTCCCCGAGTTCGACCTGCTTGGCAAGGTTTCGGGCAACCCGGACCACCCGGGCGTCGATCCGCAGGGCCATGGCGAGGTCGTAGTCCGTGCCGACCTGGATCTGCACGCTGAACCGGCTCGCGAGCGCCTCCGTTAGCACGGCGCCGTGCACGCCCGGATTGTGGCCCGCCACCACGTAGAAGCCAGCCTTGGCCTGGATCGTCTCGCCCTTGTGCGCCTTGACCTGGATCTGCCGACGTCCGTCCATGGCCGGGTACAGGGACGCCAGGACCTTGGGGGAGATCAGAGTGGCGTCGTCGATCAGCAGGGCGCGGCCTTCCTGCATGGCGGTGACCAATGGGCCGTACTGGAAGACGTACCGCCCGTCGTCGTCCTGGGTGTACTCGCCGATCAGGTCGCCGACCGTGGTGTCGCCGTCGCCGGCGACGGTGAGCAGGTCGGGGAACGCCGCCTCGACCAAACTCGTCTTGCCGGTGCCCGGAGGGCCGTAGAGCAGTACCGGTATGTCGGCGTCGCGCAGACGCGCCAGCGCTTCGACGTCGGGAAGGTCGGCCAACTCACGGGGGTGGTAGAGCTGTCCCCCTGCGCGGCGGATCGGGCCGGTGTGCTTGGGTGCGGGTGCGGGTGCGGGTGCGGGTGCGGGTGCGGTCGTGCGGGCCGTGGCCGCGGCGGCGCGAGGAGAGTGGGTGCCTGGTGGGCTGATCACCGCGACTCGCGCGGCGGCGGCCGTCTTCCCGTTCGCGCGGAACCTCGGCCCGGCACCAGGCTGGTCGGCCTCGCCACGGCGCACCAGGGTCTTGACCGCTTGCTGGACAGCGCCGTGGGAGTGGCCCAACGCCCTGCATATCTCCCCGATGGTGAGCGTGTCCGCCGGCCGGTCGGCCAACATGCCGGCGACTTTGGCCCGCAGCTCGCCGGGCTTGGCCTTCACTGGCTTGACGGCCGGTCCGGGTGTAGTCAAAGCGAAGATCCTCCAAGGGGGTTGACGCTGGCAAGGTGCGCCCGGTGTTCAGCGGGCGAGCTTCCGCGGGGACGTTGGGGTGGTGGTGGCGGTGGCCGAGGAGCTGGGTGCAGCCGACGTGGGCGCGCTGCCGGAGAGGGCAGCGGCCCGCCGCTCCGTCGGGGTGGCCCGGTCCTCGGCGGTGACCGGGTTGACCGGGGTGACGATCGCGACCTTCCGGTCGGTCGCGTCGAGGTGGAGTCCGGTGGTGCTGCGCACAAGGGGGTCGGGGGAGGCGAGGTCGCGGCAGAGGGCGGAGGCGAGGCGTGAGGGGGTGTTCGCGCTGATCTCCGCCAGCCAGTACCCGCGGGCCCGGTAGCAGCTGATGCGGGCGGCGGGCTTGCCGCGCAGGTCGTGCAGGGCGGTCGGGACGTCGCAGTGGGCGTTGACGTAGCCGTCGGGCGAGCGGAAGGAGACGGCGCCGCGGGGGTCGACTTCGCTCTTCCACCCGGCCTCGGCCAGGGGCAGGAAGCCCAGGCCCAGGACGCCCGGCTGGAACGGTGCTCGGGTGTCCGGTCCGGCTTCGTCCAGGATGGCGAGTGCCTCGTCGACGACGCCGGCGATCAGCTCGGGTGGGACGAGGTCGCCGCTGGTGATGCGCCAGGCGACGCCCGCTCCCCGGTGCTGGGCACCCCAGACCCGCCAGGCGGCGCTCTGCCGCGTCGGAGTGTCGGTGCCGTCGGGCCAGGCGAGCCCGAGCCTTCCGCACGGGCTGGTCATCGAGTTCGTGTCCACCGTCCAGCCCAGGGAGGCGAGATGCCCCTTGATCTGGTCGGCACCGCCTCGGCCGGGGCCGGCGTAGTGGCGGGGGGTCACGGTGACCAGGGCCGGTGCGGGGTCGGTGCCACGCGGTGGTTCGGCGGCGGTCGGGGCGGGGGTGGTCGGCAGGGGGTTCTCCAGGTCGGGCGGGAGGTCCGGGGCCGCCAGTAGGGGGCGCCACCGGGGCAGGGAGGCGGAGGCGGCGGGTCCGATCGTGACCCGGGCCAGGTGGTGGGCGGGGATCTCGCTGCGGCGGCGCAGCGCTGTGTCCGAGGCCACCGTCACCGCTGCCGTACGCAGGATCGCCTCGGGAGTCCACGGCGAGGCGATGACCTCCCACGCCAACTCGGAGCTGGTGTTGCCCAGGCTGAAGGCGAGCGTGCGCTCCGGGTGGGAGGGGACCAGGAGGGTGGCGGCGCCGGGCGAGTGGATGAACGTCCGCCACGTGCCCCGCTCGGTCGTCCATCCGGCGTCGGAGAGGATCCGCTCGATGTCGTCACCGGCCCGGCGGTCGGCAAGGACGGTAGCGGGGTCGCTCTCGAGCCGGCCAGCGGCGTCCAGAACGAGGCCGTGCGTGAGTTCGTAGGGCGTCCTGGGGCTGAACCAGGCACACCAGAGCTCCGTGGCGTCCTCTTCCCCGCTGTCGTAAGCGGAGAGCTTCCAGTGGTTCTGGAGGATGGTGCGGCCGAGGGGGAAGTCGCCGCGCTCCAGGGCCATGCGGCGGCACGGGCTGACGAGCAGGGGTTCTTCGGGGGTGCTGTCCGGGTCGTGCTCCCACCCGTACGCGGTGATGAGGTGGTCGCCGAGGTCGCTGGGGGCGGTGCCGGTGCCGGCCAGCTCCAAGGGGCGGACCGCGACCAACGGGTCGATATCGGTATCGGTGGGCAAGGAGGTCTCCAGGAGTAGAGGCACCCGGGGTCACGGCGAGGCTGGGGTCGGGTTCGAACCAGTCCGGGTGCTCCAGCCGGTCGTCGAGGTGGGTAGGTACAAGCGGCCGGAGCCACCGAGACGGGATGATCAACGGGACCGTGGCGGCGCGACCGGCCCGCTCACGGGCACCTGGACCGATACGTCCGTGCCCTTGGCTCCCGGCTTCGGCTGGCCCGTGGCGGTGCGGGCGGCGTCGGCGCGGGAGGTCGTGTCGCCGTCGCGCACGGGCGTACCCGGCAGGGGGGTACCGTCAGCGGTCACCGGCTGCCCAAGGGCTCCGTCCAGGCGCACGGGGTAGCCGACGGCGAGCAGCTCGCTGGCTGCCGAGCAGGCCCGTGGGTCCGGCCCGTGCTGGTTGCCGTCGGAGGGAAGCCGCAGCCAGGATTCGCCCGAGCGCAGGTGGACCTCCTCGAAGCCGGCCCGCAGCAGGATCCGCTGAGCGGCGGGGTCGTAGCCGGTGGCGGTGATATCGCCGGTGTCGGTGCGCAGGATCGTCACGCGGGGCCGGGCAGTGGGGTTCACCGCTGCCGACCGGGACGCCGGGTGGGCGGGCGACGGCTCGGTGGGATCGAGGTCGCGGGTGCGGACGGCCGACAAGGATTCCAGCACTGCCATCCGGCAGTCCCACACTTCCTCGCCGAGCCGGGCCAGGGCGTGCATGAGCCTGTACGCCGGGACGGAGCCCGGGTCGGGGTGGGTTTCGTCGAGGTCGGGGTCGACCGCGGCACGTGCGAGGTCGAGCAGCCGCTCGGCGGCGTGGAGCAGACCTCCGTCCTGCAGGAGGTCTCCCAGCAGTTGGTCCAACTGATCCGTCTCGATGGTGGCGAGATGGTCAGCGAGTTCATGCAGCGTCGCGGCGCTGGCGTTGACGTGGACGACGGAGTCGAGAGGGTGCGAGGGCAGGATTTCTCCAGGTTGTCGGCTCAAGTGATCAAAGGGCTCGAATCCCCGGTGCCAGCCGTGCTCAGGGAGCGGGACTCGGAGGCGGGCGGCCGATGGCCTCACCGCTGCAGGTGGCTTGAGGTCGCGGGCACGGAGACCGTGAGGACGACCGGTACGGCGGGGCTCGCCGCAGCGCCGGCGGGCAGGGAGCGGGTGACGGCCGCGGCCCGGCGGCTGGTGGAGGTGGTGAGGGACTGCGCGGTGACCGGGGTGACGACGGCGACCTCCCGGTCGGTGGCGTCCAGGCGCAGGTGATCGGGATCACGAATCAGAGGGCCCGGGTCGGCGACGTCGCGGCACAGGGCGGCGGCCAGCCGGGAGGGGGTGTTCGCGCTGATCTCGACCTCCCAGAATCCGAGCGCCCGGCGGCAGGAGATGCGGGCGGCCGGGCGGCCTCGGAGTTCGTACAGGGCGTCCGGGGGCCCGCAGCGGGCGCTGAGGAGTCCGTCGGGAGACTCGAAGGTGGCGGCGCCCTTGGGCGTGACCTCGCTGGTCCAGCCTGCGGCTGCCAGCGGCAGGAACCCCAACGCCAGGACGCCGGCCTCGAACGGCGGCCGGCCGGCCTGGTCGGCCTCGTCCAGCATCGTGGTCGCCTCGCCGATCAGACCTTCGATGATCTCCTGGGGAACCAGCCGCCAGCCGGTGACCCGCCAGGCGACGCCCGCGCCGCGGTGCTGAGTGCCCCAGATGCGCCACGGTGCGTACGTCCGCTCGCGCCCCCAGCCTCGTGGCTTGTCCGATTCCGTGGGCCAGGCGACGCCCAGTCGGCCGCACGCGCTGGTGAGAACGCCTTCGCCGCGGACCCAGCCCTCGGCCTCGAGACGGTGCCGTAGCCGCTCGATGTCGCCGGCCCCGGGCCCGGCGTAGTGACGAGGGGTGACTGCGACCAACGCCGGTGGCGGGCTGGGCTGTTCAGCGGCGGCCTCGTTCGAGCCGGTGGGCGCGAGCGTTCCTTCGGCGGCGTGGTCGGGCAGCAGTGCCGCCCAACGAGACGGGAGGGCGGTACTGGGCGGCGCGGTCGAGACCCGCTCGCGGTGGTGGGCGGGGATCTCGCTGCGGCGGCGCACCGCCGAGTCGTCGACCAGGGCCGTCGCCATGACCTGCAGTAGCACCTCCGGTGTCCGGGGCGACATGGAGACCGACCAGGCCAGTTCGGAGCTGGTGTTGTTCATGCTGAACGACAGGGCCCGCTCAGGGAGTTCGTAGGTGTGGGCCGTGCCGGTGTTGCCGGTGGGGGTGATCATGCGAACGCCGGGCAGAGGGTGTTCCCGCTCCAGCCAGCCGCAAGCGGCGAGCAGCTCGCCCGCGTCGTCGGCCACGTCCCGGCGGACCAGGACGCTGCTCGGCTCGCTGCCCAGGCGCCGGGCTGTCTCCAGCACGAAGCCGTAGGTGAGTTCGTGCGGTGTCTGAGGGCTGAAGCACGCCCACCACAACCACTCCGCGGCTGGTGACTCGCGGGCGGTGAGCATCCAGTTGTCGGCCAGCAGGAGGTTGCCGGACAGGAAGTCGCCGTGCTGCAGCCGCAGCCGCCCGCAGGGGCTCTCCAACTGCGGGTTCTCGCCGCCGGAGACCACCCGCCAGTGGTACTCGGCGGTGAGGTGGCGCAGGAGGTCGAATGGCGCGGTGCCGGGGCCGGCGAGTTCCAGCGGGCGGACGGCGACCAGGTCGTCGGTGTCGGGATCGGCAGGCAGCGAGGTCTCCAGGAGCGAGGGAGGCGGGGTCAGGACGGGCGGCGCCGCGGAGCTGGCACGGACGCGCTGCTGCCGGTGCGCGGCCGGTCGGAGAGCGGCAGCGGGGCGGAGACCGGCCGGGCCGCGGTGCTCCGGGCGCGAGCCGCGCCGAACCGTCCGGTGCGCGGTGGCCGTTCGGCGAGCGTCTGGGTGGTCAGCAGGTCCCGGTGCCGCGCCGGGAGCTGCCCGGCCAGGCGGACGACCGGGGCCAGAAGTGCGGCGGTCGCGGCGGTGAGCAGCGGCTCGGGAGCGGTCGCGCCGAACCGCACCGTCCACGTGCCCTTCTCGGCGGCGCCGGTCAGCATCACCTCGCTGCCCGGGGCGTCCAGCGGGAAGGAGAGGGCTGCGTGGCGGTCGGGGGCGGAGACCAGTTCGTAGCCGTCCCGCTGGTGTCCGGACCAGCCGGCCGCGAGAAGCGCCGCGCGGGCGTGCTGGCCGACGAGGCGGCCCGTACCGGCGAAGAGGTCCGGGGCGTGGCGGATGCCGGTGGCGGCCTCGTTGAGCAGGGCCCGGGTGATCTCGGCAGGCACCTGGTGGCAGAAGCCGACCGACCAGCCGATCCCGTTCAGGGACAGAGGGGTCGGGTCTGGTCCGTTGGAGAGGGCGATGCCGCTGGTGCCGCTCACGAGGACGACGTGGGTGGGCGAGTTGTAGGGGCGGAACCAGCCGTGCTCGGCGGTGAGGAGGGACGGCAGGTCCACCTCACCGGGCCCGGCGAGGTGGGCGGGCCGGACGGAGAGGAGCGGGTCGGTGGAGACAGCAGTTGGCACAAATCTCGTTCGGTCAGGGGGCCGGGACTCGGCCTCGGCCCGGAATCGGGGTGGCCGGGCTCATAGGCCCGGCGGAGTAGACGACGACCGGGGTGGTGCCGGTCGGCAGGCTGGTGCGGGCGGTGGCGGCGCGGACCCGGCGGTACCCGTCGTCGGAAGGCGGCCCGGGATAGACCCCGCGCTCCTCGGCCAGCAGCAGCGCGTAGTCGAGCCGGGGCAGGAGCCGACGGCGGACCGTCTCAGCCGCCCGGGCCGGTGCCCCGCTGACAGTCAGTCCGAACGGCGTCAGGTCCTCCACCGCCCCCGGGTCCGTGCCGGTGGGGACCAGCGGGGCGATCAGGTAGCGGCTCTGGCGGAGCGGGCGCGGGAGAACGACCAGCTCCCGGCCCTGCACGTCACGGAGCATCCCGAGACGGTCGTTGGCGAAATCCAGCAGGGCCCATTGAGTGATCCCGAGGTCCCAGAGCCGCTCGTACACCTCGGTCAGAGCCGCAGACCTGCGCACGTCCGCCAGTGCCGGCCGCCAGGTACCGGGAAGTCGGCCGGCCACCGCTTCGGTGAACGCCTCCAGGGCGCGGCTGTCCCTCACCGCAACCGCCTCCGGTCCGCGGGGGCAGTCCGCAAAGGTCCGGCCGGATCAGGCAGCGGAGTGCGGGAGGCCGGTGCGGTGCCCGAGCGGGCGGCGCTGGCCGCCACCCGCTCGACGTCGCGGGGCCCGGCCGGGGACGGCGGGCTGACGGCCACCGGGGGCTCCAGGCCGTCGCCGTCGGCGAGGAGTTCGGCCGCGGTCGGCAGAGCGGCGCGGGCCTCGGCTTCGCGCCGGTCGACCTCGGCCTGCTCGGCGAGGGCCCGGGCGAGCACCCGCCGGGGCAGGTCGTCACTCACGCGGACGAGCGGGTTGTTGTCGACGACGGCGCCGTTCACGGCGGCGATCAGGTGCAGTGGCGTGCACGAGCTGAATCCGGCGCTCCACCCCACATCCGGGTCGCCCGGAACGATCCGCCAGGTGAAGCCGCGCTGTACGTCGGCGGCCAGCTCGACCGCCGGGTCGACGAGCGGGGCGACCTCGTACTCGACCTCGCCGTCGCCCGACCTGGTCAGCCAGAAGCCGTCGGTGTAGGACGTCGGCCAACCCGCTTCGGAGAGAGGCTCGTTGGCGTCTGCCCAGGTGCCCTCCATCGACACGAATGTGCCCGCGGTGTCGTTGACGGTGTCGAAGTGGAGGGAGTCGGCCAGCTGGCCGAGGAACGCCTCGATGATCTCCGGCGGGGTGGTCCGGCTGAATCCGCCGCGCCAGGCGGGGATGGCGAAGGGGTCCAGGGCCGCGGTGACCTGCCACGCCTGCTCCTGGCCGGGCCGGTACCCGACGCGGATGCGGTGGCAAGGGCTGGTGGCGATCACCTCGGTGAGGTCCCGGCCGAGGGCCGTGACGTGCCACCCTGACCCGCGCAGCGGCCCGAAGGCGGTGTCGACGGCCTCCCGGTCGCCGGGGCCGGCCAGGTAGCGGGGGCGGACCAGGGTCTCGGTGTCGGGGTCGTGGTGCGGCAGGTAGGTGTCGGGCAAGGGCCAGAGCTCCAAAGGGTGGTGAGGCGTGTCAGCGGCCGTGGGGGCGGTGGGCGTTGGGCATGGTCAGCGGCGGCGCCGGGGCTTGCGCGGGCGAGGGCTGGACCGGCGCGACGCGAAGCCGGGCGGCCCGGGTACGGGGGGACGCGGGAAGGGGCGCGGAGGTGTCCCGGGTCCACTCGTACGCGGCTTCGATGCTGGCGAACTGCCCGCGGCGCACCGTGTAGGCGGGGTTCTGGTCGTCGGGCAGCCGCCAGATGAAGACCTCCGCCGGGCCGGGAGGCTGCTCGGTGTCGGTGGCGATCACCCAGATCTCGTACGGCGCTTCGTGGCGGCTGAAGGTGTCGTGGACCTCGAACCGCTCGCCGCTGCTGCGCAGGAAGCCCTCCAGCCGCTCGGTCTCGGCGTCCAGCGGATCGCTCCACCCCTGCGGCTCCAGGACCCTGCTGGGGTCCGCCCCGCGTCCGACCAGCCAGTTCTGTGCGAGCGGGATCAGCGCGTGGGAGGTCATGCTGGCCCGGACCGTGCGGGTGCTCGGGTCGCGGTCGAAGTGGGCGGCGATGATCTGCGGTGCCCCGGGGCGCTCGTTGTAAACGGCGTACGAGTCGAGCAGGAGGAAGTAGTCGTGCAACCGCGCCCCTGGGCGGCGCAAGGTGTCCGACGCCCACTGCTTCGCGATGATCCACAGCGAACTCTCGGGGTCGAACAGCCGGTTGATGGTCCGGGCCGTCTCGGGGTCGACCGCGTCCAACTCGTCGAGGTCGAGTTCGTCGCGGGCGTCGTGGAAGGAGGCGATGTACAACGGGCGGTCTTTCTGATCAGGTCAGCCGGCGTTGGTTCACCGGGTGTACGTCGCGAAGGCGGAGCGCACCAGGGCTCGCTGCTGCTCGATCGGGAGGGCGTCGATCGCCGCGATCTTCGCCGTGATCGCGGGATCGAAGATGCCGCTGCTGGTGTCGGCCAGACCGGCGGCAGCCAGGATCCGGCCGATCACCTCGGCCTCGATCAGCGCCTCGCAGCTGTCGTGCACCTCGCAGTACATCCGCACGTGGGCGGTGACGCCGACCAGGGCTTCGGACAGCGGCCCGCGGTGGCCCAGCAGCAGACCCAGAGCGGCGAGGACTTCCTCGGTGGCACAGCGCAGCAGGTCGGTGTCCTCCGGGTGGGACAGCCAGCGCACCGCCCTCATGTCGTACAGGTCCTCCGCCAGTTCGGGGTCGTGTTCGACCTCGGAGGCCAGGAAGGTGGCGAGGGCCGCCGCGGTGGGGTCCAGGATCCCGAGGGCTCGCTCGAGCCGGGTGCGCAGTTCGCTCTCGTAGACGGGCAGCAGCGACTCGGCGAGTTCGCCGGCGGCCGTGGCCGGGTCAGCCGGAACGACGGCGGAGCTGAGCTGGGAGTTGCTGGCGTACACGGGCACGTCGAAAGCGATGAGGGGGCAGATCAGGAACCGGGCCTCCTCGGCGGCGGGCAGCACCAGGAGCCGGCGTCCGTCGGGGCTGTCGAGCACGGCGCTCTCCGCCATGGTGTCGCGGTCCAGTCCGAGGTCCTGGGCGTTGCGGCGGTCCCACACGCGGTCGTAGAAGTGATGGCGAAGGTCGGCGTCGTCGCGCAGGTCCATCGCGGTGGCCTCCCACCGGTCCGGGAGCCGCTGGGCCAGGGCGTGCGCGAACTCCGCCACGGGGCTGAGGTGGTTCTGGGGGCTGGTCATGATCGGATTCCTTCGGCGGGCTTCTTCTCGGACAGGTGGTGCAGGACGCGGGGCAGGGTCATCGCGGAGTCCAGGCGCCCGGCGGCGAAGTGGACGGCCTTCCCTCCGGCGCCGACGTCGCCGGGGCGGGCCAGGCTGTAGCCGACGGCGGTGTTGTCCTCGTCGCGGCGGACGCGGACGAGGACCCCGCGCTCGGCCAGCGCGGCGAAGTAGGTGTCGAGGTCGGCCGCCTCGGACAGCGCCAGGTGCATCTGCTGCTGGAGCCACACCCGGGAGGGCTCGCTCCAGCCGTGCCGCTCCGCCTTGATGATCTCGGCGCTGGTGGGGTAGCTGGTGGTGACGCGGGGTCCGGTGCCGACGGGCCGCAGCGCCCATTCGGCCTCGATCGCCCGGCACTCGGCCTGGGCGCGCGCCGCGTCGCGCTGCGTCAGGGGCCGGGAGCCGTCCGGCCGGACCGTGACGGCGGCCAGATGGATGTGGTGGACGGCGTGCCGGACGGCCACCCACCGGCACGCCGGGCCGTTCTCGGGCGCGATGCCGGTGGCCCGCACGATGCGCCGGGCGACCTCGGCCCATTGGGCGTCGTCCAGGATCGGATCCTCGGGAGCGGCCCGGACCGCGCAGTGCCACACCCGGTTCGGAGGCGTCGTCCCCAGCTCGGCGGCGCGCAGCCGGGCGTGCTGGTCGAGCCGTGCGGCCAGACGCCTGATGGTTGCGTCCGGGGCGCGGCCCGGGTCGGGGGCGCCGTGCACGTCCCAGGCGGCGACGAGGTGCGGATCGTCGTGCTCCTCGCGCCGGCCGGGGCCGTAGAGGTAGGCCAGCAGCGGTCGGATGCTGTTGCCCCGGGAGATGTCGGGGATCACGCAGCCTCCAGCACGGCGTCCAGGACGGTGTACGTCCGCTCGGCGAGGTCCGGCAGGAGCGCGAGTGCGGCCTCGCGCGCCGGCCCGTCGCCTGAGTCGCGGACGGTGGCGACGGCGGCGTTCAGCTCGCCGGCCATGCGGTCGACGGCCTCGGCGAGCGGGCGCCGCGGATCGCGCTCGGCGCGTGCGAGCGGATCGGTGGACCTGGCGGCGGCCAGGGCGGCGTCGCCGATGAACCCGGCGATCGTGAGGCGCTCGGCGGCGGCGCGCTCGCCGATGGCGGCGATGGCCGTTGGGGTGAACCGCACCGTGATCTGCACGCTGCGGCGCTCTGTCGTGCGCGGTCGCCGCTGAGGCCCGGCGGTGGCCGGCGACTCGGTGCTGTCGGTCGGGGAGATGTGCAGTCCTTCCAGGGAGTGATGGGGCGTCAGCGGCGGTTCGGTCGGGTGGGGCTGCCCTCCGCCGTAGCGGGTGCCTGCGCGGGGCCCGGGGTGGAGAGGGTGATCGCGACGGAGCTGTGCGCTGTGGCGCCGGCGGCGCGGGCGCTGGGGGCGGCGGTCAGTGGTGGCAGCGGGTTGTCCGGGTGTCCCAGCCGGTCGACCCAGCTCCGGGCGGCTTCGACGGTGGCGAAGCCGCCCTGGCGCAGGGTGTACGAGTGGTTCGCCGTGTCGACGTCCTCGTAGAAGACCCTGACCGGCTGCTGGCCCGGATCGGGCCGGCTATCGGTGGCGATGATCCACGTCTTGTAGAAGTCCGGGCTGTCGTGGGTGTAGTCGTCTCGGATCCCGAAGCGGTCGCCGGAGACGGCCAGGAAGTCCTCCAGGTCCCGGGTGGCCTGGTCGGTGCTCATGGGGTCTTCGGCGTCCACGGTGAGCTGGCCCGGGTCCGCGCCGCGGGAGATGAGCCAGTTCTGGGCGAGCGCGGCGATGGGGTGGCGGCTGAAGTCGAAGCGGTACGTGCCCTCCCCGAGGTCGCGCTCGACGTGGATGGCCGCGTACTGCGGGAGGCCGGGGACGTCGTGCCAGGTCATGGTGCCGTCGTGCACGACGTGGAAGCTGTCGGCGAGGAGCTCGGTGTGCGGGTTCGTTGTGTGCTGGACCGCCAGCGAGGTGTACATGTCCAGGCTGAGGCAGAGGTCATCGAGCCTCGACTCGTCGTCGGCGGTGACCGGTCGGAGGCCGTCGACGTCGAAGCGGGTCTCTTCGAGGGTTTCGTGGGTGGGGATGAGCGGGGTCCTTCGGTTCAGCGACGCGGGCCGGGGCGGTGGCCGGCGGAATCGGGTGGAGGCAGCGAGTCGGTGGTTCCGCGGCCGGGGACGGCGTCGCCGGGCGTGGTCCGGGTCCGGGCAGCCGCCGACCGCGGGGCAACGGCCTGGTCCGTCCCGCTGGCGACGGCGTACTCGTACCGGTTGGCCAGCTCCTGCAGATCACGGCTGGCGAGAGCGAAGCGGGCCCCGAGGGTCTCCAGTTCGATGCCGGTGAAGCGCAGGACGCCGTTCGTCTGGACCGCTGAGTGCTTGCCGTCGGCGACCTGGGCGAGCGTCTCGCGCGCTCGGGAGGCCGTCGCGCGCAGTTCCCGGTCGAGGGTGTCCACCTCGTACGACTGGCGCTCCATCAGATCGGCAAGAGCGTGCGCCGGTGATTCCTTGGGATGCCGGGCGTGCAGGTCCAAGGCGTCCTCGACGCCGAACCTGTCGCGAAGGAGCTGCTGGCCGGCGAACACTCGCCGCTGCGGTCGGGGCGCCGCAGGCTCCGGGCTGGAGGCCGGGGCCGTCAGGATGAGGCGGATCCGTTGCACGTTGCCGAGCCACTGCTCGCCTCGCTCCCGGACGTACCAGCGGTCCACCTCGGCGTCGGCGTGGGCGAGGACACGGTCGAGGGCTGCGGCAGCCTTCGGCCGGAGAACCGTCGGCAGAGGTGGGACCGGCTCGCGCGGGCCGCTGTTGAGGTTGACGTCGCCGCCGTCCGGGCACTGCGAGGCGATGACAGCCGCGGCGGCGACGACCTCCTGCGCCAGGTCGGTGTCGAGCGGGCCCTCCGGCATGGCGACCGCGACGTCGAAGAGGCGGTGGAGCCACGGCGGTAGCTCGCTGTCGAAGAGGCTGTCGAAGCGCTCGGCGGTGCCGACGGCGGCGTCGTTGTGGAACGGACCGGTGTCCCAGCTTCCGATGAGGGGTCTCCTGAGCGTGGTCGAAGGCCGGGCCCGGCGGGCCCGCTGAGGTGAAGACGGCGGTCAGCGCAGGGACCGGGCCGCCGGCGGCGACACGGAGACCACGACGGCTGCGGGCTCCTCCGGCGCTGCGGGAAGTACGGCTGGCCGAGCACGGGCGGCGGCCGAGCGAGCGGCGGTCGTCGTGGTGGTCAGGGCCTCGTACCTGGTCTGCCCCTGGGGAGTGAGAGTCAGATCGTGGCCCCGGAAGAGGTCCTTGCGGGCGTAGTGGTCCACCAGGCCCTTGCCGATCAGGGCATCGACGGTGGCGACCTTGACGTCGGCCCCGCCGGCCACGACCCTGACCGACCCGCGCGCGCCCTTAAAGATGGTGACGGTGGACGAGCCGACCAGCCGCAACGCCTCCTCCTGCCGCGGCGGCAGGCGGCCGTGCGCTGGTGCCGCCTTCGCTGCCGGCACCGGGGCCGGCGGCGCGACGAAGGCGGGCAGCTCCTTGTAGACGCCGATCAGCGCGGTGAGCGAGCGGTGCAGTTCGGTGCGGCGCGTGACCAGGAGGTCGATGTCGAGAGCGCCGTTGCGCAGGATGCCGTTGGTGACGGGCATGGCGGTGTCGCGGCCGGCCGCGATGCGCTGGAGGTCGTCGCGCAGAGCAGCGGCCAGAGCGACCAGCCGGGTCTGCACGTCGTCGAGCTTGACGGCGGTGGAGGCGATCTGGTCGGCGACCGCGCCGTGGAGGGTCGCTGTGCCGTGCCCGGGAAGGTCGCGGGGCTCGACCTGGAGCTCGGACCACACCGTCCGGTTGCCGAGGTCGGTATTGCCGGGCACCCGGGGCCTCCACGGGGCGATCGGGCGCCCGCTGTCCGCGCTCACGCCGCCGCCAGCTGGCCGGAGGCGATGATGGCGATGCCGGTGGCGACGGCGTCCTGGATCGTGTCCACCAGCGGGACGCCAGCGGTGGCCAGCCGGGTCGCGCCGTGAAGCCCTGCGGTGTGCAGCACCGGGACGGCTCCGACGGCGTGCGCGGCGACGGCGTCGTCGACGCTGTCCCCGATCACCAGGGTCCGCGCCGGATCGACCCCCGGGCCGAGGGCCCGCAGGTGCTCGATCATGGCGGGCGCCTTGCTCGCCACCGCTGCTCCGGGGCGGCCGTCGATCCGCTCCAGCAGGCCGGTGATGCCCGCCTTGGCCACTTCACCGACGAGCCGCTCGTGCGGGGCCAGCGACAGCAGGCTCTGCCGCACACCCCGGGCGCGCAGGCCCATCATCAGCTGCCGGGCGCCCCGCTGGAGCCGGACCGTCCGGCGGGCGAGTTCGGCGAGGAAGGCGTCATCGGCGGCGTGCCACTCCTCGTCGCCGAGCTGGCGGCCGAGCAGGTCGGCGTAGAAGTCGCGGATGGGCATCCGGTGCAGCGCCTGGTAGGTCTCCACGCTGATCGGCTCACCGCCCAGACCGGGCAGGGTCGCGTTCAGGGCTGCGACGTGATCGTCCAAGTCGGCCCGAAGTGTCCCGTTCCAGTCCCAGATGATGGTGATCGGCGCGGGCGTGGCCTTGGTGGTGCGGTTGGGCAAGAAGTCCAGCTCCAAGAAGAAAGGGGTAGATCAGGGAAGCGAGAGCCGGCGGCGTCCCGCGACGAGTGCGGCAGCGGCCAGCGCGGCGCCGAGCAAGGGGACGGCGGCCGTGGCGGTGTGGCCGTGCGCGGAGAACTGGCCGGCGAGGGCGGTGCCCGCTGCCTGGCCGAGACCGATCACCGCGATCAGCCAGGCGGCGGCCTCGGTGGCGGTGCCGCTCGGCGCCAGGGCGTCGCAGGCGACGAAGGCTGAGGCCAGCCACGGGGCGAGGAACAGGCCCGGCAGGACGCTTGCCGTGATCATCAGCCACGGAGGGGCGGGCAGCAGCAGGACAGCGAAGGCGCAGGCGTACGCCGTGCCGACCGCGGGCAGGGCGCGGCCCGGCGGCCACGGGTGCTTGAGCTTGGCCCAGGCAGCGCCGCCGACGAGGCTGCCGAGCGACAGTGCGGCCGGAAGCACTCCGGCGAGCCACCCTTCGTGGTGCCGGTCAGCGTAGGACAGGGCCAGGACGGTGAAGGAGCCGAGCGTCACCCCGAAGAACACCGAGGCCGTGAGCAGGACCAGCAGACCGGGCGAGCGCAGCGGCCCGAGCCAGTGGACCGTGCGTGCCGCGGTCCGGACGCTGGCGGGAGGGCGGGCGGCGACGGCCAGGGTGCCCGCGCTGCCGGCCGCTGCGCAGGCGACCAGCGCCAAGTCGGGCGAGGCGAGCAGGCACACGGCGGTGACCAGCAGCGGTCCGGCGACGAACACCACCTCCTGGGAGGCGGAGTCGAGGGCGAAGACCTTGTGGTGGTGGCGCGGTTCGACCAGCCGGGTCCACATCGCCCGCAAGCCCGCCTCCAGCGGCGGGGTGGCCGCACCCGCGACGACCGACAGCATGGCGGCGGCCAGCGGCTGGGCCGCGCAGTCCACGAAGGCCAGTGCGACGGACGCCGCGCCGGAGACGGCTGCTGCGGGCACCGCGACGGCGGCCAGGGTGGAGCGGTCGACCACTCGGCCGAGCAGCGGCTGCCCGATCGCCCCGGCCAATGCGTACAGCGCGGCCAGGACGGCTCCGACCGCGGTGGAGGCATGGTCGGCCCGGGCCGCCAGGAGGACGGCGATCGGGGCCATCGCCGCGGGCAGACGACCCACCAGGGTTCCCGCCAGCAGCGGCGTGACGTGCGGGGTCCGAAGGATGGATCGCCCACCTGCCCGGCCGGAGCCTGCCGGAAGCGCTGGCCGGAGGCGTTCGGGATCCGCCGCTGAGGCCGTGGCCGGCGTGGGGGTGCTGCTCGTAGGGACAGAGGACGGGGAAGGCGGGATCATGAACCTCGGGGTGGGGGTCGCGGGCCGGGCGGTCGGGGTTCGTCAGCGGCGGTGCGCCGAGGCGGCGACGAGCAGCGGAGCGGGCGGCTGCGGAGCCGGGGCGTGGGAGAAGGAGATGTGAAGGGTGATGCTGCGCAGGTCCGCCGCCGCTGCTCGGGTGCTCACCGGCCGCTCCGCGTTCTGCAGTTCGGAGAACAGGTCGCCCTGTGCCGGGCTCTGCACGACGACGGCGGCGCGGCCGGCGGCGGCCAGCGCGGTGCCGGGCTTGGCCGGTGCGGACGGGGTGTGGGAGCCGGAGGTCCAGGCCGCCAGGGCGCCGTACACCCGGCCGATCGCCAGCCCCGCCTCGGTGGCGCTCCACCGGTAGGTGCGGCGGGTGCCGCTGCGGGCCACGAGGCCGCGCTCCTCCAGCGCGAGCAGCCGCTGGTAGGCCGCCGCCTTGTCGCGGGCGCTCAGGGAAGGGACCAGGTTCGGGTAGGGCATCGGCGCGCTGCCCGCCAGTTCGCTCAGCAGGGGCACGGTGTGGGAGCTGGCCAGCAGGCCCAACGCCTCCTCGATCATCTCCGGCGCCTCTTCGGCTTCGACACCCTGTCGGGGGTAGCGCTCGGCCCAGGCAAGGGCCGAGGCGTACACGGGCGCCAGCGCCTGGCCCTTGGGAGACAGCGAGAGGTCGAACCACGCCGCGGCACTGTTGCTCGGGGTCCGGGTGATGATGTCGGCTCCGGCGAGCGCGCGGAGAGCCGAGTAGGCGCTGCTCGTCGGAATGAACGGGTCGGCCGCCAGGAGGTCGCCGCTGGTCGTCGTGCCCTGGCGCAGCGCGTGGACGATGCGGGTGGCCCACCGGATGGAGAGGACCTCGGCGGACCGCTGGACGGTGCTGGTGGAGGGCTTCGACGTGGCGGGCAGGACGGCGGTGGCGGTCGACACGGGGTGATCTCCGATTCAGGCGTGCGGTTGGGCAGTTGGGCGGCGTCAGCGCTGGCGGGCGGCCGGGGAGAGAGCGACGGCCGGAGACACTCCTGCCGGCACGTGGGCAGAGGCGGCGGACTGGGCCGGGGAGGTCCGGGTGGAGGAGGCGAGGGCGGCCTGGAAGCGGGCCGGCATTCCGCGCCGCACCTCCTGGCCGGCGGCCTGCCGAAGGCGGCGGGCCGCGGTCTCGTAGACCGCGACCCCCCTGCGTTCACCGACGGCGACCAAGTGGATGCCCTGCAGATGGCGCGGGTTGTGGGGTGCGCGGCGCTCCACGTAGACGAGCCGGTAGTCCAGCGCGTCGTCGAGGTAGAGCTTCCGGGCACCGCGCAGGTCGCGCTCGCCCTGCTCTTCGAGGAGGGGGCCTCGGACCTCGGCGCGTACCAGCCGACCGAGGTAGCTCAGGGCGAGCATCCGCACGTGCTGCGGCACGGACAGCAGGTCGTCCAGGGCCTCGGGGTGCGCGCTGAACCCCGCCAGGGGCCGGGTGGGTGTGGTCACCGGACGGACCTGCGAGCCGAGGTCGCCGCCGCTGCGGCGAGGGCGGGAGCGGGTTCCGCAGCGGCCGTGTGGCGCTGGCCGGTCGCTGTGCGGGTTCGCGCGGCGTTGGCCTGCGGGCTGACCACGACGGACACGTTCCCGTCGGCGACCGGGGGCAGCGGGGTGCGCCGGTTCTCCAGCCACTGCTGGGCCTCCTGCGGCGAGGCGAAGGAGCCCTCGCGCAACTTGTACCCGCGGTCCGGGTCGACGGTCTCCAAGTGCAGCAGGAAGGGCCGCTCGGCGCCGGCGGCGCTGCCGTCGCGCAGCATCGCCCAGGTCTCGCCGGGCTCGGCGCCGTGGTCGACCAGCCGGTAGCGGGAGCCGGACTCCAGGAGGCGGGCGGCGGCGGAGGCGCTGCGGGCGTCGGCCGGGGCGCCGGGGTGGCCGGAGCGGTCGAGGAAGGGGTCGGTCTCGGCGCCGCGCTGGACGAGCCAGGCCGCGGCCAGGGCGAAGGTGGGCAGGGTCTCAGTGGCGAGGGTGAAGGTCTTGCCGTCCTCGCCGTAGTGCAGGTGCGCGGCGACCGCGGAGTAGCCGGAGACGTCCGCGAAGAGGAGGAAGTCCTCCGCGCCGCCGTCGTGGTCGAGGTGCACCTCGGTCAGCAGCTCGTACGCATCCTCCGCGGCGAGGAACTGCACCTGGGCCTCGGCGGAGGCGGCGTCCGCGGGACGCCGTCCGGGCAGGTTGAAGTCGGGCAAGGGTCGGCTCTTTCTCAGGTGAGGGGGTGGTCGACAGGAGCGGTGTCGGTCAGCGCGGGGTGCGGCAGCACCCGGTGGCTGATGTGGCCACCGCTGCTGGTGCAGGCGGCGAACGGCCCGTCGGCGGAGCGGAGCTTCATCAGCGCGGGCTCGAGGTGGTCTCGCTGCCACGAGCTGGGCCCGGCGGCACCCGACTCGGGGTCGAGCGCGGCCTGCCAGGCCAGCCAGAGGGCGTGCAGTCGCGCGACGGCCTCCGGGTGCTCCTTCCAGCGCGGGCACCAGGGCTTTCCGGCGGTGGTCTCGGGGCCGTAGATCTTGGTCCAGATCTCGTCTACCCATGGGGTCATCAGCTCCAGTTCCTGCTCGTACTGCGGGTCGTCGAAGGCGAGGATGAACAGCGGCTCGGCGCCGCCGGGGTCGTCCGGATCGTCGCCGGCCTCCGGGGGGAGAGCGGTGGTCATGCTGGCCAGCTGCTCGGCCTGCAGGTCGAATCCCGCCGCGAGAGCGGACAGCTTCGCGGTCAGCACGTCGATCTGGGCGTTGGTGTAGCCGTCCGGCGCGGACGTCGGGTCGGGCTCGGGGGTGGTCAAAGGGGCGGGTGCCTCTCGTCGGCGGGTGATGACACGAGGATGTGCGCTCGACGGCCCGACGTATCGGGCCGGACTTGGTGTATAAGCACCCCCCGCTCACCGCCGGCCGCAGCAGTGGGCGGCGGCGAGCAGGTCTGCGGCACCCAGCAACTCCATTGCTCGGCTGGCCTGTTGAGGTACGACACCGTTGCCCAGGGCGGTCAGCTGGGCGGAGCGGGACAGGCCCGGGACGGCTGTGACGTGGCCCTCGCTGACGCCCATGATCCATTCGACGAAGCGGGGGGCGAGCCGGCCCCGCTCGTCGGTCGGCTCCGGCGCGGGCCGGGTGGCCCGCTCCCAGCGGGCGATGGCGGGCCCGTACGGGCCCCACCGATTCAGTCCGAGTCGTCCTGCTCCCAGATCGGCAGCACCACCGCCGACAGCGGGGGCCGGAACCCCGCCCCGGCCCGGCGCCCGGGCGTCCCGGTGTCCGAGGCCCTCGGCGTCGGCAGCAGCTGGGCCGCCGCCGACGGCAGGGTCAGATCCCCTTTGCTGCCACGGCTGTTGGGGCCGCCGTGCGTCCCGTCGGAGGCTTTCGGTGTCGGGAACAGCAGGTGCTCCACCTCGTCGCTCAAGTTCGGCCCGTGGCCTCCCTGGCGTCGCTTGTCCGGGTGCTGCGAGCCGCCGATCGAGCCCAAGTTGCTCGTCGGGGTCTTCAGCAAGGTGACCGCATGCCCCAGGTCCTCCCGCTTCGCGTCCGGCCCCTTCGCATCGCGAGCCTTCGGTGTCGGAAGGCCAGGCGACGAGGAACAGCCGCTCCCGGCGGTGGGGGGCGCCGACGGCGGCAGCGGGTAGCACCGTCCACCGCGCATCCATCCCGAGGTCGGCCAGGTCTCCGAGAACCGCGCCGAGTGCCCGCAGAGCAGGCTCACCTCCGCCGTCTCCCAGATCGCACCAGCCGCACTCCAGATCGCCATCGGCTGGCGAGGCAGCGGCTGCGGAGAGGATGCCGCGGACGTTTTCAATGATCACCAACTTCGGCTTGAGGACGTCGATCGCGCGGGCGATGGTCAGCCACAGTCCGGAGCGGGTGCCCTCCATCAGACCGGCCCGACGGCCGGCGACGCTCAGGTCCTGGCAGGGGAATCCCGCCGTGAGGACGTCGATCGGCTCGACATCGCTCCATTCAACTGCGTTGATATCGCCAAGATTTGGCGTCTCTAGGCCAGTGGTGGGCGAGGATCGCGGCGGCGTTGGGGTTCATCTCGGCGTGCCAGGCCACGCTGCCACCGAGGACGGCCTGGACGCCAAGGTCCAGGCCGCCGTAGCCCGAGCACATGCTGCCGATGCGCGGCCACCCGCCGCCCGGCACGGTCATCGGCGCGCTCCGTCGCAGGCCGTCGCGGCGCGCGCGGCGGGCGCTGACACCTGCACCGCGGCACCGGGGCCGGCGGCCGTCTGCGACGTGAGCGGTTTGGCCGGCCGCTGGGACAGGGCCGCGGAGCGGGTGAGGACGATCGCCTGCTCTCCGGTGAGGGCAAGGAAGTCCGGTGCCGGGCCGGTCAGGTCCGCCGCGACCTCCTTGAGCTTCCAGACCGCCTCTTCGAGGACTTCCCGGGAGGAGGAGAGGGACTTGAAGTAGGCGGTGCGGTGCGGCCACGGGGCGGACGCGGGGCTGATCCGCTTGAGCGCGACCGCGACGACGGCGGGCTGGGCGCGCAGGATCGCCTTCGCGGTCAGCAGGCCGGCGTAGGCGTAGGCGAGGGAGCCGCGCCGCCAGGCGATGTCCTCGGGCCTGGTGGACTCGGGGGAGGTGGTGTCGTACTCGTCCACGACGTTGGACAGGACGGTCTTCTGCACCTCGGACATGGAGTCCAGGACGGCGCCGAGGCGCTCGGGCAGCGGATCGCGGTGGCAGTAGATGCTGAACAGCTCTTCGCTGAAGTAGTGAAGGTTGGCCGCGGTGCGGAGCAGCCACTGGGCCTGGGTGTCGGGGGAGATGGTGGTCAGTGTGGATCCTTGGGTCAACGGCGGGGGGCGGGGGCGCTGCTGCGGGGCAGTGCGGCGATCGGGGGGGGGTCGGTCCGGCGGCCGGGCAGTGCGCGGCGCAGGCGCTGGGTGACGCTGAGGGCGGCGGACCGGCGGGGCCTGGCCGGGACGGCGGAGACGCCGGCCGAGGCGAGGTGGTCGGCGTCGATCCGCAGCTGCCCTGCGGTTCGCCGCAGTTCGGTGGAGGCGGCGCCGTAGACGGCGGCGGCGTTGACCGGCTGGGCGTCGGGCAGGGCCCAGACATCGGCGCTCACAGCGTGCTGGAGCAGGTAGGACAGGTGCCGGGTGGCTTCGGTGACCCCGGCGTGGGCGCGGGCCAGCGACAGAGCGGTGAGCCGGGCGGCCGTCATCGTGGTCGGGTGTGTCGGGAACCACTCGGAGAACTCGGCCGCGGCGAGCGTGCTGGTCTGCAGAGACTGCATCGCGCGCAGGTGACCGGCGACGTCCCGGGCGTTGGGCACTCCGGCGGCGGAGGCCGTGCGGGAGGTGGGCAGTTTCGCTGCCAGGGCCTCGGCCTGGTGCGCGACGTCACGCAGGTGCCGCTGGTGGTCCTTGACCTCGGAGGTCGGGCGGGTGGAAGGCGTGGTGGGACTCCATCGGATCGGGATCTGCCGGCGGAGGGCAGGCTCGGAGCTTCGTCGGCCGTCAGGTGCGCCGGAGCGGAACGACCGTCGCCGGCGGTGCGGGGGCGGCCGGCGGTGCCGGGGGCTCGGCGGGCGGGGAGATGAGCACGAGCGCGGGTGAGCGGCGAAGGGCTGCGTCCACGCGGCGCTCGGAGTCGCCTGCGGCCGGGGGGTGGCTCTCGGGGGGCGAGGCCGGCTGGCGGCGGGAGGCGAGGGCGGTGACGCTGCTGGGCCCGGGGCCGGCGGTCGCGCTCTTGCCCAGCTCCTCGGCCATCGAGCGGATGGTTTCGCGTGCGGTGGCGAGGGAGCGGCGGGCGCTGCTCTGCGCCTCGGGTGTCGGCTCTGCCTCGGTGAGCAGGTTCGCCGCCCGGGCCAGCGCGGCCTGGCTGAGGGTGAGGGCCGTCGTCGTCGCGGTGAAGACGCCGAGCCCCGGGGGGCTGGCGGTGTTGGTCGCGAGGAAGAAGGTCTCGTCCAGCGGGATCGTGATCAGCTCGTGCAAGCGGATCATCGGCCAGACCAGCTCCCGGACCTCGGGCAGTGGCTCGTACGGGGCGGGCACGGGGATGGCTTTGCTGAAGGCCGCCAGTTGCTCGGCGAGTGAGCCCAGCGTGTCGATGTCGCGCTGGCTGAGCCCGACCGCGGCGGGCGGGAGAGGGGGTTCGGCGGTCAACGGCGCTTCCTGGCAGGGGTGGTGGCGGGTGAGCCGAGTACGAGCGCGGCCTCGGCGGGCGCCGCCGGCGCGACCGGGGCGAGGCGGGCGGTGAACGCGAGCACTTCCTCGGCTCCCTCGGTCGCACACTGGTCCGCGCTGTCCAGCGCGGCGACCGTGTGCTCGGCTCGGCGCAGTCGCAGCTTCTCGGCAGGGCTGCCGGGCTCGGCCGGGGCGGTGGTGGCGCACTTGATCGACAGGTCGAGGGCGGCGCCCAGGTGCCGGTGGACGGTGGCCGCGCTGCTCATCGCGACGTCGTAGGCGCCGGCCAGTGCCGCCGCGGAGGGGTTGTCCGCGACCAGCTGGTGGCGGTAGTGCTCGGCGTTGTCGCCGCAGTGCCGGATGAACGCAGCCGCTTGGCGGCAATGCTCCAGCAGGGCGTCGCGGCTGGGGATGCCGGGGACCGGCCCGCTTGGGGTGGCGGCGGCGTTGCGCCCAAGGGCGCGCAGCATCCCGGCGACCACCGCCAGGTCGTTGCGGTAGTCGGGGCGAGAGCTTGCCGACACGGCCCCGCCGAAGGTCGCGGCGGCGGCAGGGGCCCTCAACGGCGCCGCCCGCCGACGATGGTGCTCGCTCCGGTGCGGGCCGGCAGCGAGGCGACAGTTGCTGCTCCCGCCCCAGCGGCGGAACGGGCGGTGGCGGCTGAAGCCCGAGGGGTCGGCCGGTGTGCGAGAACGGCGACGGGGCCGGTGAGCGAGCGGGCATCGCGGCGCAGGTTCTCGCTGGCGCCGGTCAGGGCGAGGCGGGTGCGGGAGAGTGCGAGGTTGAGCTGCTGGGAGCCGCGCTCGCGGACCTCGTCGGCGCGCGGGCCGCCTATGCCGTCGACCTCGTACAGGCGGCCGGCCATCGCGGCGGCCCGGCCCAGTGCGCCCAGTGCCTCGCCCAGCTGCGCGGTCGCCGCGGTCAGGGAACGGACGACGGCGCGGTCGGCGCTCTGGGCGTGGGGGTGGTGCAGGGCCGCGGTGACCTGCAGCACGTCGTCCTGGCAGTCGCGGATCGCCCGGGTGTGCCCGGCCAGTTCCTCTAGGCCCGGCAGGCCCTCCTCGCGGTACGCACGCGGGAGTTGGTTCGTGAGGTAGTCGATGGCGTCGGCCGCCGCGTGCAGCCGGTGCACGGACTGGGCACGGGGGTGGGAGGTGGTGGGAGGCAGTGGAGTACTCCGGAGGTCAGCGGCGGGGGCGGGCGACGGGCTCGCCCGCCCGGTCGGTGGTGGTGGCGGCCGGTGGGGCGGGGCTTCGGCTCAGGGCGCCCTTGCGGCGGGCGGCGCCGAGGACGACCGGACCGGTACGCTCCGCAGGGGCGGCGGTCACGGCGCGCAGCCGGTCCTGCACCCGGTCCGCGGGGACCAGCGCCTGGACGGCCGAGCCGAGCAGCGGACCGGCGGCGATGGAGGCGTCCAGCGCCATCACCCGCACGATGCTGGCCGAGGTGGCGGCGGTGCGCAGCAGCGAGGCGCGCAGGACGTGCTCCGCCCAGTAGGCGGGATCGCCCGGCATCCCGGCCGAGCAGATCTCCCGGACCTGGGCCACGGAGATCACGCCGGCGGCGAGCGCCCCGCGCCGCTGGACCTCCCACAGCACCGTCAGCTCGTCGAGGGGCTCGCGCCGGTGCGCGAGCGCGGCCATCGCCAGGTAGACGGCGCGGTGGCCGGGGTCAACGAAGTCCTCGCCGACCAGCTGGGCGGCGACCTCGGAGATCCGCCCGGGCGCGCTGAGCAGGCTGGAGAGCAGTGCCTGCTCGTGCTCTCGGGCGGCCTCGACCGCGGCGGAGGCGTTCTCCGGTGGCGGCGGGGTGGGCAGCGGGCGGCGCGAGCGCTGGTCGATCGTGCCCCAGGCGTCGGCGAGGCGCTGGATGACGGAGTGCAGCGCGCCGGTCAGCTCGACGGTCGCCTCGACTGACGCGGTCTGGACCGCGGCGAGCAGCCGGTGGGCGTGTTCGTCGAGCGCCCTCCTCACGGCCGTCTCCAACACCATCCGGCCGTAGCTGGTGGCGTGCTCGGACCGGGGGCAGGTCGAGATCAGGGTGTGGCCGTAACTGGCGGTGACGCCGGGGATCTCGCGGGCGGCGGTGGCGATGGCCGTCAGCGCCCAGTCCCTCAGCTGCTCGTCCCCGGCGTCCGGGGCGAGAGCCGGGTGGCCGGCGGCGTACTGGGCCAGCAGGATCGCGAAGACACGCTCGTGGGCCGGACGGTAGAAGTGCCGGGGCTCCAGCCACCCGGCCAGCAGCCCGACCCGGGACGGATCGAGCAGGCACGCGCCGAGCACCGCCTGCTCGGCCTCCAGCTGCGGGCTCGTGTCCCGGCTGACCGGCGTCACCGCGGCGCCACCTCCTCGCGGAGGGCGGCGGGGAGCATCAGGTCGCGCAGCCGGTCCAGGTCCTCGACGAGGGCCTCGTCGCGGATCCACAGACGGCCGGAACCAGCCGCCAGGTACCAGGTACCGTCCGCGCGGTTGATCGGCAGAAAGGGAAGTTCGTGGTTGATGTCAACTCCGTTACGCAGAAGGCAGGATGGAGGTGGTCAGCGGGAGGGCCGGGCGTGCTGCCGGGGTGCGGCCTGGGCCACCGAACCGGTCGCGGGTGCCGACATCGCCACCGCGGCGTTCGCGGTTCGGGCGGCTCCGGCTCGGCTGGTCTTCCGACTCGGCGGCGGGGCGGCGGCACGGTCGGCGGCCAGGTCGGCCGAAATCTCGGCGTCGATCGCGTCCAGCGACCGCGCGTGCTCGCGGAACAACTGCGCCTGGCCGGTGTGGCCGGCCTCCTCGGCACCGCAGGCGAGTTCGGTCAGCGCGGTGCGGACCGTGCCCAGGGCGGCCAGCCCGTCGGACAGCTCGACGGCCGAGCTGTCCGCGCCCCGCCACTCGCCCGCCAGGGGGAGCAGGCCGAGGTGGATCTCGCCGACCACCTCCCGCAGGACCTCGGCGTGGGCGAACGCGCGCCCGGCCAGGTGCTGCGGATTGATGGAGCCGAGGTGATCCAGCTGCCGTGCCGTCGCATGGAGGGCACCCAGCTTGGCGGCGACGGTGAACTCCGGCGCGGGCGCCGGCACGAAGGCAGAGGTGTAGGCGGCGACGGCGTCCCGCAGGCGGTCAGCGTCGATGCCGTCGTAGGTCAGCATGAACTCCGCGTTGTAGGCGGTCAGTTCCGCGCCGCCGTCCCGGGCGGACGGCGCTCGGTTCCCCTCGTTGAACAAGCGGTGCTCGGCGAAGCCGAACCAGTTGGCGTCGACAGGTCCGGCGCTCGGGGAGACAATCCGTACCCGCACACCGTTCCAGGTGTCCGCCCGGATGGTCTGGGACAATTCGGCGGTGACGACCATGTCGCCGCGCCGAGCCACCTGCCGAAGGCCGGTGACGGTGCCGTCCGGCAGCGGACAGATCAGCCGCAGCGCCTTCGCGCGGTCGACAGACTTGCTCCAGGGAGACAGAGCAACCTCCTGGTAGTGGTGGACGGTTCAGCGCTGACGGGCACCGGCATGGTGAAGTCGGGTCACGCGACCGCCTCACCGCGGCAGCTGAACGGGGAGCAGCCGCCGTCGGGCCCGTTCTCCAGCTCGTCCTCGTCCAGGTCCAACTGCGCTTGCAGTGCCCGGAGTTCGATCCGGCTGAGCTTGTCGATCGGCGCCTGGTCGAGGGGCAGGCGAGAGCGGTGCAGGTACGCCTGCCCGAGCAGCGGGCGCCCGTCGGCGTTGGCGCGGGCATTGCCGGCGCGGATCGCGGCGTCGAATTCCACGACGTCGGCCCATTCCTCGGGAGAGGTGTCGCGGATTTCCCGCCACTGGGCATTTCCGTGAAATGGACAACCCAGACAGCTCGACTTCGGCGTGGCTCCCCAACCGTGCTCGGCGAGCAGCTTGAGACAGTCCGTGCGAGACATGCCGAGGTCGATCAGCGGGAAGGTGTGCCGGGTGTACTTGACGTCCGAGTCCTTGGCGCGATGGAATTCATCGGTGCTGATGCCGATCCACTGCTCGGCGTACACGCCATTCGGTACCCGGGTGGGGTGCGGGTACCCTAGGAGTTGGCGCACCTGTCGCTTTATCGGCTTGATTTTATATTCGCCCGTACATTGCCGCCGAGTCATTCCCGGGCTGCCGTCCTGGTTGAGAATGTAGAGCGGCATCGACGCGAAACGATGGGTGGGGTCGAGGGCGTCCCGGCGGATATTTCCGGACGAGACCCGCAGAATCGGTATGTTGGCCGGACGGGCGATCTTCCGCTCCACCTCGTTGAGGTGATCGTAGACCCTCGCCGGTTCCCAGCCAGTGTCCGAGAAAATGGCGTAATCGAGTTTCGGAAGCTCGCCCAGGGCCGACAGTAGGAGTAGCGTAGTGGATTGCACACCCGCGCCTAGCGAGAGAATTCGGGTGGCCGGTTCGGTGGTATAAATCATGCGGCACCGCCGGCCTTGGCCATCGCCCGTTCGGTGATCAGAGCGGTCTGCCGCGAGGAGGCTGCGCCGACCTCGGCGGCACCAGGCTCCTTGTACCAGGGGCGCAGAGTCAGCAGTGCGGGGCGCAGGCCGGTGGCGAAGAGGAGCGCCGTCCCCTTCTTCAGGGCACGGATCTGGTCGGGCGGGAGAATTCGCTCCTGGCGCATGCTGACGGAGGTGGATCGGCCCGATTCCGACGTGGAATGCGAAACCGTCTCCACGTCGTGGTCGCCGACCAGTCGTGAGAGCTTGTCGGCGAAATCGGCATCGTCGATGCCGGAGCCGACCAGTTTGATGGTGGCCGCGCTCCACATGGCGTCCATTCCCGCCTCGCCCCAGACTTTCTGGCCCTGGCGGTAGCTCTGCAGAATGGTGATCGGGATTACGCCACGCGACCCGAGGTGGGAATACAGGTCTGGCAGGTCGCCGATTTTGCACACATTTGCGGCCTCGTCCAGAATGGCGAGGAGGGGCGGGTCGAGTCGGCCTCCGGCGCGCTCGGCCTCGATGACCGCGGTGCGCATCACGGAATCCGCTGCAGCAGCGATCAGGGCGCTTGCCGATCCGCCGCCGTCCTTGGACAGCAGGAACAGGGAGTCCTTGCGGGTGACGAACTCCTCCGGCTTGAACTCCGGCAGGTCGGGATTCGGCGTGACCCACTTGGAGATCTGCGGATCGAGAAGGCAGGCCGCATATTGGCGGGCGGTTTCGTAAATGCCGTCGCGGGTTTCGACCGCGCCGGAGACGGTTCCCTGGAGCTGGTCCGCGATGGCGATCAGCTGGTGTGCGCGGAGAATGTCGACCGGGGTGCGGTCGCTGGGGACGGCCAACCACTTGAGGACGTCCGTGATCGGCCGGCCGTCGCGGCCCGCGGCGAGGAACAACCCGCACAGGGTGTTCTGGGCGGCGGTGGACCAGAAGTCGCCCTGGCTGGACTCGTCGACGGCCGCGGCGACGAAGTGGCCGGCGAGGCGTCGCGCGCCCGGCAGGTCCTTGGCGTCGGCGAGGATGTCCCACCACATCGCCTGCGGGGTGTGGGCGATCTGCTGCGGGTCCATCGTCCACACCCGCCCGACCTCGGACCGGGCTTCCAGGCACGCCGTGTAGGCGTCCCGCGCGGCCTTGTTGGAGGTGAGGAGGACGGGGCCGGGGGCGCGCAGGATGGCCGGGACGGCGATGGAGGTGGTCTTGCCGGAGCGCGGTGCCATGATCGCGACCGCGACGTCCTCCCAGTTGGAGCGGACCTCGGGCCCGCTGGGGGCGAGGTCGCCGAGGAGGATGCCGGTGTCGTCCGGGCTGATCTCGCGGGGCTTGGCCTTGGAGAGGCTGGGGCGCAGGTCCCGGGCCTTGGCGGTGATCTCGGCGGGCAGCAGCGGAGTCAGGTCGGCCCGGCCCGCGAGGCCGGTGGGCTTGCGGCGGTGCTTGGACCACAGCAGGAGGCCGGCGGCGGTGAGCGCGATCGACAGCAGCGCCGGGGTGACGCGGGTGCTGATCAGCAGCAGGAGCGGGCTGAGGTGAGGGAAGGCAACGTCGGGGTGGAGTGCGGCGTCGACCGGCTGGAACGGGGCCCACGGGACGTGGTCGGTGGTCGCGGCGGTGGCGGCGTTGCCGCCGATCCAGGCGAAGGTGCCGAAGACGGCGACGGCGACGCCCGCGCCAATGAGCGCGTAGAGGAGGGCGTCCGAACCGGGGCTGGCAGAAGGGGATTTGGGCGAGGCGGGCAGGGGCGGGTTCCTTGACGGGGGTGTCGGCCTGCCGGGCAGGGGCGCGCGGCGGCAGGGGCCCGGAGCGGGCGGGGAACGGGCGGCGATCACGGCGGGACAGAGGCCCGAGACGTGGGTGATCGGCCCGGCGGCCGGCGGGTGGTCAGCCGGCGGGGAGCTGCGTGGTCAGCGGGAGGCGGACGCCTTGGCCGACGTAGGTGCGAGGGAAGCGAGCGGTGCGGGGGTGGCACCGGTCAGGGCGGCGGGCGGCGAGGGTGGTGCCGTGCGGGCGCGGGCGGCAGTGGCCCGCGGTGTGGCCGGGGCGGGCAACTGCTCGTCGGTCTCGTCCAGGCGTTCCAGCTGGGCCTCGGCGATGCGGTAGCCCGCGGTGGTGAGCTGGGCACTGGCGTCTTGCAGAGCGGCGGCCATGGCCGAGCCGGACAGCAGATCCTGGTCGGTGAGGGTCTCCAGCCGCTGGGAGGCGGTGTCCAGCAGTGCGGTGAGCCGCTCCAGCAGGCCGGTCTCCGGGTCCATCACCGCGAGCGCCACTGTGGTGACGTCCTCCGCTGTGGTGGCCCGGTGGACCTGGGCGGTCGCCTGCACCAGTCGGGACTGCAGGTAGGCCAAGTCCCTTTCGCCGAAGGTGTTCTCGATCCTGCGGATCGGGAGTGGGGGCACCACCCGGGTGGGATAACCGGCGTCGGTGAGGAGTTGCTCGGCGAGGCGGATGCGCTGGTTGACGTCGCCGTGGCCGGCGTCCTCGGCGGTGAAGATCGCGCTGAGGCCGTCGTTGGCGAATCCGGCGCGGGCGAGGAGCGCCCGGCTGGCCAGGTCGGTGGCCTGGGCCCAGGCGCTGCCGGTGGTGGTGGAGCCGTCTCGCTTGGGGAAGCGGGCGAAGACGATCTCGGTGGGTTCGGGCACGGGGACTCCTTCCTGGTCAGCGGCGTGGGGGGTGGCCGTGGCCGGGGTGGCGGGGGTTGAACATTGCGCCCGCGTACTCGACGGCGGTGAACTGGCGCATGGGATCGGCGGGCCGGGCGGGCCAGGTGGTCAGCTTCGGCAACGCGGCCTCGGACAGGGAGCTGCGGCGCCGGACCACGGGCGCGGGATCGGCGATGGCGGAGGCCAGAATCGCCAAGTACCGCACGGGTGTTGAGTGGCCGAGAACGATCGTCCACTGGTCGCTCCAGGCGGGTCCGAAGGTGGCTTGTGCCATCCAGGCCCCCACGCCCTCCCCGCACCGGTCGTCGGTGGAGGCGGGTGAGTAGGTGAAGCCGGTGGTGCCATCCGGGGATGTGAGGCGGACGAAGTCTGGGTCGTCCTGGAGTTGCCAGCCGGCCTTCAACAGGGGGCGCCAGGCGGTCGTCGGCGAGGCGGTCGGCTCGGCGACGATCTCCTCCGGCATCGTGTAGCCGTCGGCGGCGATGGCCTGGACGAACGCGCCGACGATCTCCCCTGGGGTGTCCTTAGTGAACGTGGCCTGCCAGTACGGGACTTCGTCCGTCGGGTGTTTGCGGACGCTGACCCGGTAGAGGTGGAAGACCCGGTGCGGCTCCATCGCGATCTCGACCCGCCGGTCCGGGCTGAAGGCGACGAGCTGGGCCAGGGATTCGTCGACCCTGTACGGCCACGAGTGGAGGTGGAGCAGCGGTGCTAGGACCGGCAGAGGGCCGGGGCCGGCGAGGTGGCGCGGCCGGACGAGCACCTCGTCCTGGTAGGCGGCCGGAGGTGAGGAGGTCAACGGTGGGGTCCTCGGAGTGTCAGCGGTGGGGAGGCTCGACGATGCGGGGGTGCGGCGGCACGGCGACGGCTGGGGCGAGGTGGACCGCGGCCGTGGCGCCGGCGGCCCGCAGGGCGGGGGACTGGGCGGTGGCAGCACGGCTGCGGGTGGTCTCGTCCGCAGCCTCGGCGATGGCGTCGGCGGTGGCGGCCGTGCGGAACCCGGCGGCGGCGATGGCGGTGGCCTCCATGAGAAGCGGCTCCCACAGCGGCGGTCGGTCGCCGTACTGCTGAGCGACCTGACGGCCGATCTCGGTGACGGCGTCGGCGAGTTGATGAACCGCACCGGGCATGAGGGTGAGGCCCAGCAGCACCTCGGCGGCCTCGTGGGCCGTCAGCGACGGGGCGATTTCGATGATCTCGGCGAACGCGCGGCCGGCACGAGCGATGGCCTGCTCGGCGACATCGAGGGGCCTGGCAGCGGGGGCATCGGACAACGGTCGTCCTCTTTCTACGGGCGCCGACCGGCTCGGGCCGCGGCGGAGACGACAGGAGAAGGGGTGGAGAGGAGACCGGGCCGGTGGCCGGCGGTGCCGGCCGTCGCCGCGCGGGGGCGGCGGGTACCGGTGCCGGTGTTGCGGCTCTCGGCGAGCTGGCAGACGGCCAGGGCGAGGGAACGGTCGCGGCCGGTGTCCACGACGCTGCCGTCCGGCCGGGCGAGAGGCGCGACGAGGCGGGCCTCGTGGCCGCCGAGCCGCAGCAGCGCCCACCGGCAGGAGGCGGGGTCTCCGTCGGTGGCGATCCCGGTGGCGGCCAGGATGCGCCGGGCGGTCTCCTGGAAGCGGTGGTCCGCAGGGCCTGCGGCGTCGGGGTCGGTGCGCAGGGTGCACTGCCACACCAGCCTCGTACGCAGGGCGGCGGCGGGCCCGGCCGGCGGTGGCAGGTGCGCGGCCAGTTCCGCGGCGAACGCCGCCTGGTGGAGCGGGGGCAGGTCCGCGACGGGGCGCCAGGCGTCGATCAGACGCAGGTCCTGCCGCTGCTGGGCGGCGGCGGCCGTGGCGGAGGCGAGCAGGTCGCGGGTGGAGGCGTACCGGGCGATCGTGGGGTGCACGTCACCGTCCCGGGGCCGGTGCGACCGTGGGGCCGGCCGAGGCGAGCACCGGCGCCTCGACCAGAGGCGGGCTGCTTCCCAGACGGGCGGCGGAGCGGGCGAGTGCGGCCTGGTGGCGCTCGGCAGCGTCGAGCGGGCCGTCATAGTCCCAGGGCCAGCGGCCACCGATCCGGTAGCGGCACTGCTCGTCCGGGGTGACGGTCTCCGTGCCGCCGTCCCCGTCGTAGTCGGGCGACCACTCGAAGACCAGCACGTCGCCGTCCCAGCGGCCGGTCAGTCCGCAGTTGTCGGAGTGCAGGTCGACGACGATCCGCTCGGCGACCGGCCGGGAGAAGGCCGGGCTGCAGTAGGGCCCGATGAGGCCAGTGGTGTCGCGGGGGTCGACCATGCCCGGATAGGGCCCGTGTGTGGCGCCGTCGACGTAGAAGTGGTAGAGGCGTTCCGAGTTGGGGGGCAGCGCGTCTCCTGGGGGTCGGGTCAGCGGGAACGTGGGGGGTGGGAGGGGCGCGGGAGCGCAGCCGCGGCGGAGGGGGCAGCTCCTGCCGGCTGCCTTCCCGGCGACCCGGTGGTCGCGGCATCGGCCCGAGCAGAGCGGCGGACGGCGTCCAGGCCGGAGGACCACTGGGCGAGGTTGTCCGCGGCGAGGCTGGTTCGGGCGGCCTCGGCGCGGATCCGGTCGACGAGGTCGTGGTGACCTGGGGCAGTGGTAGCGCGGACCCGGTCGGCGCAGGCCCGAAGGATCTGTTCCAAGCCGTTCATGGCGTTGCCCGGGCCGATGGTGAGCTGGCCGAGGAGGTCGGCCAGCTCACCCGCGTCCTCCATCTCGCCCACCAGGTTCTCTACTTCGGCGAGGGCGATGGAGACGTCGGTCAGCGCTGTCAGGACGGCGGTGCTGCGGGCAGAGCCCTGCAGCGCGGGGTCGAGGTCGACGCTCCACCGGCCGTCCCGAAGCCGCGACGCGGCCTCGGCTGCAGCCGCCTGCCGGTCGAGCGGGCCCTCCGGGACGGACCGCCGGGCGGGGTGGCCCTCGGCCGTCGGCGCTCGGAATTGCAGCGGTGCGAGAAGCGCGAGCGCGTCGGTCGGCCCCGCTGCCTCGATGCTGCCGTACAGACCGTGGCGGATCGCGACCGGCTCGGGCCGGTGGCCGGTGGGTGCTTCCGGTGTGGGCAGGGTCGGCTCCAGGGATGGGAGGGCAGGTCGCCGGGTGGGAGTGGCGGGCCCGGTGCTCAGTTCGGGTTCTCGGTGACGCGGTCCGCGCTGGTGGCGGCGGCGGCCAGCTCGGGGAGGTCGGCCGGCTCGGACTCGCGCTGGTCGATCCACCAGCTGGCCTTGTCCAGCGTGCGCAGCTGCTCCTCGACGGCGAGCCACGCCTCCTCGGTGATCGTGCCCTCGACCACCAGGGCCTGGTAGGCGGTGGTCACGAGCTGGTGCCGGCAGCGCTCGCCCCAGGCGATGGCCCGCTCGGGGCCCTCCAGCGGCGGCATGCCGAACTGGGCGGCCCACTCGGTGGCGGCCTCCTGCTCCTCGGCGCGGCGGGCGGCGATCCACGCCTCGCGTTCGGCGGTGTCCTCCTTTCGCTCGGCGAGCCAGCAGTCGCGGCAGGAGCGGGTGGCGAGCCAGCGGGCGTAGCTGGCGCGCTTGTCGGCGGGTCGGGAGGACAGGTCGTGGTCGACCGCGTGTCCGCAGTCGTGCTCGACGGTCCAGTTCTTCTTGACGGCCAGGGCGATTCTCCTTGTGGTTAGCGGGAGTTGGTCTTTCCGGCGGCCCACGCGATTCGGGGGTCGACGGCCGGGGCGGACGCGGCCGTGGTCGCGGCGGCGGTGGCGTGCAGGGCGGCGGAGGAGCGGAGTCGGCCGCTGGTGGCGAGTGCGGCGCGGGCGCGGGGGCTGGCAGCGCTGCTCGTGCGGGCGGCCGGTGTGGCGGCGGGGCGGGCCGCGACGGCGGCGAGGTCCTTGCCCGCGCCGGCGAGCACGGTGGTGGCCTCGGCGACCACGGCCTCGATCCGCGTCAGGTCGACGCTGCCCGGGTTGGTGCGAACCTGGTCCTCGATGGCCCGAAGCCGGGAGGCGATCTCGGCGCTCAGCGCGGCCCGGTCGTGCAGCATGGCGTCCGCTCGCTGGTCGTCCCGGCTCGGTCCGGCCGGCGGATGAACGACCGTGTTGAACGGGTCCGGCGCCGTCGGGGTGACGGGTCCGAGGACCGGGGCCTTGAACACGCGGGTCTCGAACGGGTCGTCGTTCTGCGCGGCCCGGGCCGGTTCTGCGGCGGCCGAGGGAGGGGTGCGGTTCATCTCCTCGATCAGTCGGGTGGCGAACGGGTCGGTGGACTCGTACGGGCCGCTGAGCGGTTCGAAGGCGAGGTCGGAGGCGACCCGCAGCCCCTTGGTCCGAAGCGTGGAGACGGCGGTGGCGGCCCGCTTGTCGCCCTCGAACTCTGGCTCGTCCATGACGTAGAGGCCCGGGTGGCGTCCGCCGGTGGTGGTGAAGCCGGCCTCGGCGAGCGCGTACGCGGCGGCCGGGTTGCTGTGCGGGTTGGTGGCGACGATGCCCAGCTGCGGGTGGCGGCCGATGTGGACGTCGAAGCCGCGGGGCGGAGCCGGGGCGCTGACCTGGACGACGGCGTCCGGGCCGGCGGCGCGGGCGGCCGGGCTGTCGGGACCGGGACGGGTCGCGTCGTTGTAGTCGAAGGCGGGGTCCGCGGAGACCTGGACTCCGGCCCGGCGCAGGGCGGCGGTGGTCTGCCGGGCGTGCAGGAAGATGTTCTGCTCGCTGCGGTCGAGGGCGTGCCGCCCGTCGGCCAGCTGGCGGAAGCCCGCGCGGGCGAGCAGCGTGTGGGCGGTCGGTGAGGCGTCGGGGCCGACCTCGGCGACGACGCCGAACTGCGGGTCGCGGGTGATGGAGACGTGCTCGGGGGTGATGCGCTGCTCCTCGGGGCAGATGGCGGACGCGGTCAGCGGCGGGCGGCCGGTGCCGGCGACGGGGACGTGGGCACGGCGGGGCGGGACTGGTCGGATACGACTGGGGCCTGTGCCGCGGTAGCGGTGAGGGCGGCTGCGGCCCGTGCTGCCGCCGAGGGGGCGACGGTGACGGCAGCACCGTCGAGGCCGGCCAGCTGGGCGGACCGGGAAGCAACCGGAACTCCCATCTCCCTTAGATTTGCTGCGAGTTGGGCCGCCACCCTGGACTGGGCGATCGGGTCGCGCTCGGCCAGGGAGTAGCGCTCCGGTGCGTCGGGAAGGCCGAGGCGGAACCCGGCGTCGGCCAGGGCGGCGAGGACGGCCGGGTCGCGGCTGGCAGTGGTGACGGTGATCCCGGCGGAGGCCAGGCGACGAAAGGTGACGCCGGCGGGCTGCTGGTGGGGCAAGCGGGTGTTCTCCAAGGGGGTTCGGTCAGCGGGCGGCGGAGCGGCGGGGATCCGGTCCGGGCGGCAGCGGCGCGGTGGAGGGGGCAGCTGCCAGCCGTGCCCGACGCGATGGGCGGGCGGCCTGGGCGCGAGCGGCGGGCGGGTGGGTGGTGTCCCGCAGGTGCGTCGCCCGGAAGTCGCGGCGGGCCTGCGGCCCGTACCCGGTGGCCCAGTGGTCGGTGACGCCGAGGAAGCCGTTGCCGGTGTCGTGGCGCAGCATCACGTACGAGGAGGAGTCGGGATCTCCCGCGTCGCGGGCCAGCCACCAGTCGACGTCGTCGAAGGTCTGCATCGCCTCAACAACCAAGGCGCCGGAGAGAACGGCTCGGGCGAGGCCCCGGTCTGCGTGGACCAGGCGGTCCGTGGCCAGGTCGGCGCAAACGACCTGCCAGGCCGCCTCCGTGGCACGGTCGGCGTCGGGAAAGGGGCCCTCGTCCTGCAGCCACCAGTAGTGCTCGGACAGGTCGCCGTTGCGCTGCTCCGGGTGGTGCCAATTGGCGACCGGCACCCGGGCCGCGACCAGCTGGTCGACGAGCCGCCCGGCCCTGCGGATCTGCTCGTGCGGTTCGACGCTGCGGCGTTGGTGCCAGCAGTCCAGCGTTTCGCCGCGCCTCGAGAACCCGGCCTGGTAGATCGCTTCCCGGGCGGGCTGGGGCACCTGGCCGTTCAGCACGACGAACTCGCCGTGGTCGTAGTCCCAGCCGAACGCCACCAGGCCGCTGGAGGTGCCGGGGCTGGTTGAGGTGGTCATCGGGTTCCGGTCAGCGGCGCCGGGCCGGGACCGTGGCCACGGGCACCGGGGCCGGGCCGGTGGCCTGGGGAGCCTCGGTGGCCTTCCGCTTCGCCGCCTCCTCGCGGGCCTGGAGCAGCCGCACCAGGTCGGCCTCCAGCACGTCGCGCTCCTCGGCCGCCTCCTCCAGCTTCTCCAGCTGCGCGTCCAGCTCGTCGAGGACGGCGTCGTCGACGCGCCGCTGGGCGGCGGCGACGTTGATCAGCCGCACGCGCTGGAAGGACACCGCGGTCTCGGCGGCCACCAGCGCGCGGTGCGTGTCGAGCACCCGCGTGGTCTCCGCGTCCATCCGGGCCTGGGCGGCGGTCAGAGCGGTGATGCTCTGGCCGAGGGCGGCCTCCAGGCGAGCGTCCTGGCGGGTGAGCGTCATGGTCGACATGCATCTCCAAGAGGTAGGAATGGCAGCAGAGTTGGCGGGAGGTGAAGGTCAGAACGGGGGTTCCAGGCCCCGGCCGGCGAGCCCGGCAGGGATCACCGGGCGTGGTTCAGCAGGGAGGGCTCCCGGGCGGCCGAGCACCACGGGGGAGGTCCGGCGGGCGGCGGCGGCCCGCCGGGCGCCGGGTACTGGAGCCTCGGCCGCGTACCCGTACGAGGTCCACTCGGTTCGCGCGGAGGCGAAGGTGGCGTGGCGGCTGGGGCCGTAGTGGCCACTGCCCTGCTCGGTGTAGAGGACCGCCGCCTCGCCGGCCCCGGGGTAGTCGACGAGCAGCTCGACCGACCCCTCGGGGTCCTGGTGGTGCGCGTGGATCACCAGGTGGCCGGCGGCGACGTCCTCACTCACCAGGTGCACCCAGACGGTGCGGTCGCCGAGCGTCCGCGGCGGGCCTGGGGGTGCCGACGTCCCCAGCGGCGGTGGGGACTCGGCGCGTAGGCGCTGCTCGTCCGCGCTGTACACCCGGGTGATCCCGTAGTCGGCGGAGGCGAGCAGCCGCCGGGCGTCGCGGATCTGCCGCTCGGCGGTGGAGGCGCTCGTGTCGCGGCGGATGCGGTGCAGCCGCAGGGCGTCGTCGCGGACGAATCCGGCCTGCTCCAGCCAGTACGCGCTGCGCCGGTCGGGAGGGGCGGCGACGATGGTGTCCCGGTCGGGCAAGTGGGCAATGGTGACGTGCGCGATGACAACTCCTGGCGGTCAGCGGTGGTGGGTGGTGCCGGCCAGGGCGGGCACTGCTGAGCCGGGAGCGGTGACCTGAGCGCCGGCGGGCGCGGTGGCCGCTCGGCCACCGGATCCGGGATGCAGTCCGGCGTGTTGCAGGAGTACGCCCGCGGCGAGGCCGGGCTGTGCGACGATGACGTTGCAGGGGTCGGCCGGATCGGAGCCGGTCACCACGCGAGACAGCCGCAGCCGGCCGGGCGTGATCATGCCGAATCCGGGGCCGCATGCATCCGGGCGTCCGTGTCGAACAGGGCCAACTCGGCACGATGCAGAAGATGTTGGACAACGAACGAACGCCCTGCCACCTTCCACAGGCCGCGGCCCTTGCCGAGGGCTGCGATGGCGGCGGTCTCGACGCCGCTGAGGCCGAGCAGGCCGGCGGTGGCGGCCAGCTGGTCGCTCTCCTGCCGGTAGATCACGCGGGTCGCGCAGTCGGTCAGCAGGCCCTCGGCGAGCGCCCGGGTCCGGGAGCCGGCGTCACCGGCCGACAACAGGTCGCTGAGGCGGTGGATGATCAGCATGTTCGCGATGCCCAGGCCGCGGCTCAGCTTCCACTGGCTCTGCATGCGTTCCAGCAGGGCCGCGTGCCGCATCACGCGCCACGCCTCGTCGTAGATCACCCACCGGCGTCCGCCGTTGGGGTCGCTGAGCGCCGCCTCCATCCAGGCGGACGCGCAGGTCATCGCGAGCGTCAGCGCGGTGTCGTCGCCGGAGGAGCCGAGCCGGGAGAGGTCGATGGTCAGCATCGGACTGCGCGGGTCGAACTCGGCGGTCGACGGCGCGTCGAACATTCCCGCCAGGTCGCCGTTGACCAATCGGCGCAGGGCGTGGGCGAGGTCCTGGGCGGCGGCGCCGACGCGCCGGGTGGGGTCGCCGAGCGCGGCGTCCAGGACGGCGGGCTGCCCGAGGACGGCAGCGACGTCGCCCAGCAGCGGGACCTGGCCCGTGCGCGCGGAGCGGTCGACCACCGCGTCCAGGGCGATGTCCATCGCCGTGTACTCCATCGGCGCCAGGTCGCGCCGCAGCACGGTGCGGGCTAGCGAGCCGAGCAGCAGGAGCCGGCGCTTGCGGACCTCGCCCGCCCAGTCCGCCAGGTCGACGCCCGTTGGAGGGGCCGGAGCATCGAGCGGGTTGAGCCGGCCGGGAAGCCCCGGGCCCAGCGCGATCGTGGTCCCGCCGATCGCCTCCGCGACCGACGTCCACTCGCCCTTGGGGTCGCACGGAACGTAGACGCGGTAGCCAAATGCCGTGCTGCGCAAGGCGATCGACTTCGCCAGCGCCGACTTCCCCTGGCCGATCACGCCCGCGATCAGCGTGTTCGGGTTTGTAAAGTTTTCAACTTTCCCGTACAGGGCGAACGGGTCGAAGACGAAGCTGGCCTCGGCGTGGACGTCGCGGCCGATCAGGACTCCCGCTGACCCGAGGCCGCCCTCGGCGAGGAAGGGGTAGGCGGCCGAGGCGGTCGCGGTGGTCATGCGGTGCGCTGGAAGCCGCAGTCGGCCGCCGCGCAGGGAGGCGGGGCCGGGACGCCCGGCGGCGGGGTAGGTGGGGAGGAGTTCGGCGTTCTCCTCGCGGCGGCTCTTCGGGCGCTGCGGGCGGCCGGCCTGGCGGGCGGCGCGGCGGGCGGCGGTGAGGTCGCGCTTGGCCTGACGGCGGGCGGAGCGGTCCGAGCGGGTCGGGGTGAACAGGGGGGTGGCACTGGCGGAGCGGGGGCGCAGGAACGTTTCTCCTGTCAGATGCGAGGGGCTGTGGTCGGTGTGCCGCGGAGCTCGGAGGGGGTGGCGATCACCCGGACGCGGCCCGAGGTGGTGCTGTGGCGCTGGCAGATCACCATGTCCGGGGCGCCCTCCGGCAGCCGCAGCGCGCACGCCTCGCGGGTTGGGCGGCGCCCGTCGGCGCGCGGGGCGCGGTGGTAGGCGTCGTGGAGGGCTTCGCACGTCTGCCAGAGCCGGATGCGGGCGGCGTGGAGGTGGCCGGCCTCGGCCGGGGCGAGCGGCCGGGTGGTGCCGGTGTGGGTGTCGAGCAGCGCGAACAGGGCGACGCAGTGAGCGTGGAGTGCGTCCAACTCGCCTCGGGAGACAGGCTCCTGCTCAGGGATGGCGGTGTGGTGGTGGACGTCGATGCCGGCGGTGGCGAAGCGCAGAAGACGGTGGTCAGTCGGTGGGTGGTGCACGGCTGGCCTCCCGTCAGGTGCGGGCGAGCGGGAGCGCGCCCTGGGCGAAGGCTTCGGCCTGCTGCCAGCGCAGGAGCCGCGGGTCCAGGCCGGTGCCGGCGGCGGCGGTCTCGATCGAGGCGCAGGCGCGGCGCAGCTCTTCCGGGTTGTCGGCCGAGACGACCACCAGGCCGGTCAGGTCGACGTCGGCGTGGCCGGAGATCAGCTCGCGTTCGTGCTGCTTGGCATCGGCGTACTCCATCGAGTCCGCCTCGGAGTCGACCTGGCCCTTGCGGACCCGCTCGGCGGCGTCCGCGACGATCGACGCCTTGGTGCGCTGCACCGCCTTGAGCGCGGCATCCAGTGCCTGCGGGCCGTAGGTGAGGGAGAGGGTCCGGCGGGCGCCGCCGGCGAAGACCAGCGGGTGGAGGAACCCGTGGGTGACCTCGGAGCGGGGCCACTGCTCGATCCAGTACACCGCGTGGCAGGCGGTGTCGGTGGTCAGGCGGCCGGGCTCCTCGACGACCACGACCGGGCCGGCGGCGGCCGGGTCAGCGGTGGCCTCGCCCGATTCCGACCACTGCTCCAGGTTGGCGAGGGCCTTGGGGTCGTAGGCCGATCGGATCACGGCGGCGATCTCGCCGGTGCTGAGCCAACCGCGTGGGTTGAGGCCGGCGTTGCGCAGCGACTGCTCGAAGCCGGGCACCAGCTGGGCCAGGACGCTGAACGCGCCGGACAGGCCGCCGCCGGCCTCGCCGATCAGGCGTCGGGCGCCCTTGAGGTCGAGGCTGATGGCGATGTACGCCTCGTGCGGGGCCGCGGTCGGGCCGGCGGCGGCGAGGAGGTCCTCGTAGACGGGGCCCGCGACCGCAGCTTCGGGGCGGCCGTTCTCGGCCCAGTACCGGGCGAGGGCGTCGCCGCTGTCGGGGACGGTGCGCTCGATCACCTGGACGGTGGTGATGTAGCCGGTGCGGGCGAGCGAGGCCAGGCACCGGCCCCAGGCGCTCACGTTGCCGGCCTGGGTGGCGGGGTCCAGCAGGGCGAACGCGCGGGAGCTGACCCGGATGACGGCGGTGAGCGTGCTCTTCTGGGGGTCGTGGACCGCGCCGAGCGTGCCGCCGGGGGCGGTGACGGCCCGCAGGCTCGCCTCGGTGCCGGGCAGGTGGAGCAGGCCGTCGCGGCGGGGCCGGGTGGCGGGCCGGGCGAGCCAGACGAGCTGGCCCTTGGCGCGGCGGAGGTAGTACCGGATGAGGATCGGGGCCCAATCTGCCACGGAGCGGCTGTGGAAGCGGACGAGGACGAGGGCGGCGGCCAGGGCCCAGAGCGGGGTGGCGAGGGCAGCCCCGGCGAGTCCGGTGGCGACCATGGTGGCCAGGAGCATCGCGCCGGCGGTGCCGACGACGGTGAGCTGGGGGGCGGTCAGCCCGAGCAGGACTCCCCGTCGGGATCGGCTGGGGAAGCGGACGGTCGGTGTGGGAAGGTCGGCCGACAGGGGCAAACTCCTTCGGTCGGGGCGGGGGCACCGGCCGGGGCGAGCGGTGGCCCCGGCCGGTGCTGGTCAGGAGGTCGGCGGCGTGGAGGGGCCGACGGGGCTGCTCGGTGCCGAGGCCGGGCCGGTCGCGGCCACCGACGGGGTGGCCGGCCCGGCGGCCGACGCCGGCGGGCCAGCGGGCGCCTGAGCTGCGCCGCGCGCGCCACGTGCGGCGCTGAAGACGACCTGCGGCACGGCACCCCCGCCCCCGCCTGCGGCGGCAACTGCGCTCGTGGGCTTGGCGGTTGTTCCCTCGCTCGCCCCTCCCTCGGAGGACTGGCCGGAGGCCGGGGCCCGGGTGATCAGCGGCTGGCCCTGGTCGCCTCCAGACTGGGCGCGGCGGGTGATCAGCGCCTTTCCGACCGCGTCGCCGCCGGAGGAGGTGCCGGGGAAGCGGAAGGTGTTCTGCGACGAGGACGAGCCTTCGCCGGAGCCCGAGTTTCCGCCGCTGCCGCCGGCCGGGGCATCCTGGCCGGGCACCTGCGCCGGGCCCTGCGGGGCGGCTCCGCCCATCGCCGCGCCGCCCGCTCCGCCGGCACCCGCGGTCGCGGCCATCCGGCCGGCCTTCTGGGCGGTCGCGGCGCCGACCTGCAGACCGGTGGCGGTACTGCGGTGCAGGTCGTGGCCCTGCCCGCCGTCGCCCGCCCAGTGGACGAACTTGTAGATCGCCATCGGACTCAGCAGCACCAGGGCCATGACGACGAGGCCGGCGATGATGTCCGACAGGGCCTGGATGCCGTCCTTGGTGTCGGTCTGGCCGAGCGCGGAGACGCCGACGAGCATGATGATCGTCATGATGAGCTTGCTGAACACGACCGTGGCGGTGGCCTCGATCCAACGGCGGCGCCAGTCGCGGGTCGGCTCCCACGCTCCGCCAGCCGCCGCGAAGGGGGCGAGCACGACGAGCACCAGGATCGTCACCTTGCGCAGGACCATCGCGCCCCAGTAGAGGATCGCCCCGGCCGCGCAGCCGAGCGCCACCAGCGCCGGGATCGCCCAGCCCAGCGGTGACGTGATGCCGATCATCGACACCTTGACCAGGCGCCTGACCGCGTCGTCCATGCTGGAGTTGGCGATCTGGAACAGCCCCCGGCTGAGGGCGTCGACGATGACCAGGGAGACGCCGGTGAAGGTGATCGCCGTCATCGCGAACAGGGTCGCCGAGATGGTCCCGGTGACGGCCTGGCCGAGTGCCTGGCCGTCGCGCCTCCAGGCGGCGCGGATCAGCTGGAGGATGAAGGTCATCACCAGCATCGTCAACGCGATCGGGAGGATCGTCGCGTAGTTGGTGCGGAACCATTCCGCTCCCAGATCGACGCTGGTGGTCTTGTCGACGGCACGGGAGGCGAGGTCGACCGCGGACTTGGCGAGGTCGCCGGCGCTCTTCGCGACCCAGTTGCCGATGGAGTCGGTGACGGAGTCGCTGACGCCGCCGACGATGACGTCGCAGAGTAGGCCGGAGCCGGGAATATCGCAGAACCCGATGGGCGATCACATCCTCTGGTGGGGACCGATGGTGCAGGTCAGGGGTAGACGGTGGTGGCGATGGAGGCGAGCGCGCAGTCGCGGCCCGGCCGGCACTGGACGGCCAGGGTGATGGCGCGGTCCTCGGCTCCCCGGCCGCCGTCGAGCCAGGAGATGGTCTGCTTGCCGGTGACGGTGACCGCGTAGACGTAGGCGATGGTGAGCTGCGAGGGGTCCTTGCCGATGGCCTGCTGCCAGGCGGCGGGCAGGTGCGCCTCGGCGGCTTCGCCGGTGGCGTGCTGGCCGTTGTCGCGCATCCGGCTCCACAGGACCGGGTCCGGCAGCTGGGCGGCGAGGGCGTCCGGGTCGGCGTACTTGCTCTCGCCGGTGAGCCAGCTGCGGAGGCCGGCGAGCTGCTGGGGCTGGGTGGTGGTGCGGGTGTCGTAGCTCCACAGCGCGGTGGCGAACGCCGTCGCGAACTTGAGGGGGTCGCTGGTGTGCGGCGGAGCGGCGACGGCGGACGCGCCCGGTGTCGCTCCGGCCGAGGGGCTGGGGACGGAGCCGTGCGGTGAAGCGGTCGAAGTCGCGGAGACGGGAGGAGAGGAAGGGGAGTTGGCGGCGCTCGGGGTGCGGTGATCGCCGCCCGCCAGCCGGGCGGTGAGCCCGGCCAGCAGGGCGACGATCACGAGCACGCCCAGGCCGATCAGCAGCCGGCGCAGCATGGTGGACTGGCCGGTGAACGGCGAGGACTTCGGCATCAGTGGACGCTGGTCCCCACCGTCGAGAAGAAGCTGACGATGCCGTTCGCGGCGCCCAGCAGGAGGGCGCAGCCGGCGGCGACCAGTGCGCCTTGCTTGCCCTTCTGCTCGCTGCCGTGCGATCCGGTGTGGTGGCCCCAGGCCCAGACGATGCCGCTGACGCAGAGCGCGCCGACGACCGCGATGATCGCGAAGAGGTTGATCGAGCCCACGGTGGACTTCAGGACGGACAGGCCGGGCAGGCCGCCTTCGCTCGGCTTGATGCCGGGGTCGTACGCCAGCTGCGTGGCGGCGTCGGCGAGGTAGTAGGTGAGCAAACACACTCCACGGCTAGAGGGGCAGGAAGATGCGCGGGTGGCCCGCGCGGAAGGGGTGGGGCGCGCGAAGTGCGCTGAGAGGGACGGCAGTTGCCGTCAGGGGGCGATGCGCCGGGCGGCGATGATGTCCGGCTTCCACGACGCGAGCGTGGCGATCTTGACCACGTCGCCCGTCTTGGGGGCGTGCACCACGAGGCCCTGGCCAATCGCCATGCCCACGTGCTCCGGCCCGTCCGGGCCGGGCCGGGTGTACAGCAGGTCGCCCGGGCGGATGGCGTCGACGCTCACGGCGGTGCCGTTGTGGACCTGCTCGTAGGTCCGGCGCTCGATGGTGATGCCGCCGGCCTTGTACGCCTGCTGCGTCAACGAGCTGCAGTCGCAGCGGCCCATCGGGTCCTGGCCGTGTGCGTCGGTGCAGGTGCCGCCCCACTGGTAGGGCGTGCCCAGCTGGCCGAGCGCGAACTTGATGGCGCTCTGCACGGCGGGCGGGACGTCGGTCGGGATCTGGTAGCCGGCCGGCAGGACGCCGGGCGGGATGACACCCCAGTTCGTCCCGTCGTCGCCTCCCGTGCCGCAGCCGCTCGGCGTGGCCGGCGCGGACGGGCTCGGTGACGGGGTCGTGCCCGGAGAAGGGGCGGGACCGGGAGTCGAACTTCCGGACAGCACCTGGGAGATGGCCTGCTGCAAGGCGGTGGACAGCGGCTCCCACTTGGCGTAGGCATCCGGGAATCCGGACCTCTGGACCTTCTGCGCCGCCACGGTGAGCGGCAGCTGCTCCCAACCGGGAACCTCCAGCAGCGCCTTGTAGAACCGGGTCGAGGCGTACACCGGGTCCTGGATCTGCTCGGCCGTGCCCCAGCCCTGCGACGGGCGCTGCTGGAAGAGTCCGAGCGAATCCCGGTCCCCGTAGGACAAGTTGCGCAGGTTCGACTCCTGCAGCGCGGTGGCCAGGGCGATGACCTGCCCGCGGGCGGACACGTTCATCGACATGCCGGTCGCCACGATCGTCTTCGCGAAGGGGATCTGCACGGCCGGGTTGTCCAGGCCGGCGATGGGTCCGACCTGCCCGGTCGAGCCGTCCAGGATCTTCTTGACCTGGGCGGCGACGGCCGCGCTGTCCACAGGCTGTGGACCGGGGCCCGGTGTGCAAGTGCCGGACTTGGTCGAGTCGTTGGCGGTGACCGCCAGGGCGGGGAAGGCGATGGCGAACGGTGCCAGGAGCAGGCCGGCGAGACCGCCGCCGACCCACTTCTGCCAGCTCATCGCGCCCTCCGAACGTCACCTCCGGTCGCGGCGGCGCGGGGGTCCGGCGGGCGGGGCTTGGGCATCCGCATCCGTGCGGTGAGTGCGAGCAAGGCGGGGGCTCCTGTCGGATCGTGCGGCGGGGTGCGGGTGGCCCGCCCAGCCGGTAGGCGGGCGGGCCGACGGAAGCGGCAGCAAGCCGCGCTCGTAATCTCGAAAAAGGCATGGGTATCCCCTGGAAAGGGTCGGGTGGAATTCGCTTGCGGCGGCCGACGGTAGCGAATCGAGGGCTCGCAACCTAAAACGGTGCGATTCCTGCAACTCGGGGTGTGTCGACGGCTTGCCCGGCGGACGCTAACCCCTTCTCGGCTCGCAACCAAAAACGGGAATCCGGTCGGCGTGCAGAAAGAAGGCGGCGTTCCTTCGGGGTGCCCACCGTAGAACCGGACCGGCTCGGAACCTAAAACGGGATTCCGGGCCGGGCGATCTCCGGGGGTGCGGCAGACGATAGGCGGAGTGCGACTCGCTACCCAAAACGATCTTCGCAAGGCCGGTCCGGGGTGCGTTTTAGGTTGCGAGCCGCGCCCGGGCTAGGTTCCTGACGCAGCCGCAGCCCGAGCACTCCGGAGCCGCCCCGCCGGCCTCCCGCCGCCTGCCGAAAGACCAGGCCAGACCGCCGGTTGCCGTTGCTGCCCCATCCCCGACCAGGAGGTCAGCCCGCCCCTTGCCCTACGAAATCCACCAGGGCGACGCCCTCATCCGGCTCGCCGCGATCCCCTCGAACTCCATCGACGCCGTCATCACCGACCCGCCCTACAACTCGGGCGGACGCACCGCCCAGGAGCGGACCGGACGAACGGCCCGCGCGAAGTACACCTCGAACGACGCCGCCCACTCCCTCGCCGATTTCCCCGGCGAGAACAAGGACCAGAGGAGCTACACCTACTGGCTTTCCCAGCTCCTCGCCGAGTCCTACCGCGCGACCAAGACCGGCGGCGTCGCCCTCGTTTTCACGGATTGGCGCCAACTGGCTGCCACGAGCGACGCGCTGCAGGCCGGCGGCTGGATATGGCGCGGCGCACTCGCCTGGTACAAGCCCGCCGCCCGGCCGCAAATGGGAAGGTTTACGCAGCATTGTGAATTCGTGCTGTGGGGCAGCAAGGGCCCGATCGACGGCAAGGCCCACCCTGTCTACCTCCCCGGCCTCTACACCGCCTCCCAGCCGCGGGCGGGCCGCGTCCACATCACCCAGAAGCCGGTCTCGGTGATGCGTGAGCTGGTCAAGATCTGCCGCCCGGAGGGGACCATCCTCGACTTCTGCGCCGGCAGCGGCAGTACCGGAGTCGCCGCCCTGCTGGAGGGCCGAAACTTCATCGGCGTCGAGGCCACCCCGCACTACGCCGGCATCGCCGAGCTGCGCCTCGCGGAGACCGAGCGGCAGATCGCGGAGGGCACGACCGACCCCGAGACTGCGGACGAGGAACAGGCCGAAGCCTGATCACCGGCAGCCGGGCCGCCCCCACCGGGGCGGCCCGGCCCCGCCCCAGCACGAAGGAGACCTCCTGAGCACCCCCGCCTCCGACCTCGAAGTGGTGGTCACACCAGGCCACTTGGCCGGACCGGGCGACGCCGAGGCAGCCCTCGCCCAGTTCCTCGAAACGTCCCCCACCTGGGGCCGCTACAGCCCGGGGCAGGACACCACCGTCGCCCTGCACGAGTCCCTCCTCGCCGCGATCGAACTCGACCACGACACCACCAACGGGCCCCGCTGGACCATCGCCGCGTACGCCTCGCCCGTCGGCAAGCGGACCTGGCATGCCACCTTCTGCACCCGCACCCCGGTCGAGGTCGTCACCGCGGTGGCCGCGCGCCTCTCCCACGCCCTGACCGCGACTACCGAGACGGTGCGCGACGAACTGCTGTGGGGGCGGCGGTCGCTGGACAACACCATCGCGGCCGACCTGGAAGCCGCCGACGAACCGTGGTCGCGGGAGACGAGCCCTATCCACGGCGTCTACAGCTGCACCCGACCCGACGCCACCGCCGGCATCGCCGTCAACCACAACATCGGCGACATCCGCGGGATCGGGCCGACCGTCACCGTCTGGGGCGGCCCCCGCGGCTACCCCAGCGAGCGCTGGCACGCCGCCTTCGCCGGCCACACCCCCTCCGCCCTCATCAGCGCCGCGCTCGACGAGGTCGTCAACCCCCTGCCGGCACTCCGCCAGCGCCTCCAGATCCCCGCCGCCAACCGCACCCAGGTCCATCTCGAGCCGCGCCCGCGCCGCAACCTGCCACGTGGGACTGGGCAGCAGTCCGCCCGCGAAGGCCCGATCGAGGCGCCAGCCGGCCGCGTTGGGGGTGTCGGCCGGGCCGACCCGGACGCGGTCACCGGAGATCGCCTACCGAGCAACGCCGCGGATCAGCTGGCCGAGCGCATCGACGAGGTCACCACCCACCTGCTGCGCACCACCGACCCGGCCGAGGCACGCAGGGTGGCCGGCGTCATCACCGCAGAGGGCGGCGTGCTGGATCGCAGTGCCCGGGCCCTGCGCGCGGCCGGCGGCTGGGCCCTCCACCACCGCGTCGGCGGAGACGCCGGTGAAGCACTCCGGCTGACGGCCGAGATCGTCGCCTCCGGCCGGGAGGCTGCCGACCACGCCGTCGGACGCCTCGGCACCGACTGCTCGCCGCGATCCGCAGCAGCCCGAACCCGCACCACAGCAGCCACCCCGACCGCACTTCCTCCGGCCACCGGCCCGCTCGGCCACACCGGGGCGCCGGACCGCGACGGCCCGCAGCCGAGGTCCCGATGACCGCCCGCACCGCATGAAACCGTCCACTTGGAGCAGCAGTTGACCACGGCCAATCCCCACTGGGCCAAGCTGGCCCGCGACCGGCCCTGGCAGCAGGTCCGCATCACCCCAGCCCTGTACGCCGGCCCCACCCCGGACACCGAGCGCGCCATCCGCCCCCTGATCGAGGCGGGAGCCGTCCGCCTCGACGACGGCTGCGGCAACCAGCTGATCATCTCCACCGACGGCCGAGTCCGGCTCGGCTACGAGCCGCAGGAGTATGGCGTGGTGTGGAAGATCGCCGTCCACGAACGCCCCTTCCTCCCTCCGCTGTGGACCGTCAGCCTCACCGAGAACACACCGATCGAAGTCGTAGAGGCCATCACCACCGACCTGGCCAACCGGCTGCGCACCGGTGGACGGCTGACCGAGGCCGCCGCCGACCCCGAGTGGCGCACCCCCCTCCACGCCAACGGGTGGACCCTCACCTGGGACGCCGCGACGGGCACCGAGACGGCGTGCTCGGTGTACAGCCCGCAGGACACGATCGTCCTCAACACCCGGGCCTTCCCGGACCCCGAGGAGTGGGAGGAGGCTGGGCAGGACGCTTTCTGGAGCGTCGACATCGCCAGCGACTTCGACGGCTGGTCCGCCGCAGCCAGCACCTCCACGCCGGACTCCATCCTGCACACCATGGTCAGCGCGATGCTCGCCCCCGCCGTCCGCGACATCGGGGACCTCGGCGACCTGGCCGTCGGCGCGGCGGTCATCGGCGCCGCCGAACTGACCGAGATCCCCTCCAGCCCCACGCCGCTGGACGTCCACCGCGCCCAGGCCGCCCGCACGACCTCCCCGACCCGCGCCGCCGCCGACTCCACCCGGACCGCCTTCTCGGCACCCGCGACCTCCCCGCAGCCGGCAGCCGGGCCGGGGCCTCGCTCCCGCTGAACACCGCCCCCTCGCCTCCAGGGCAGCGTCCGGTCCGTCCGCGCGGGCCCTGGCTGCCCGCACCCGCGTCGTCCTCTCGCCGCCCGCACTGGCCACCAGCCGCTCGACCACCCCCACGAACCCACCCGACCAGCCTCGGCAGCCAGCCCGCTAACCACCGCGGACGGCACATGCCCCTCTCAACAGGAGTGCCCATCAACACCGGCTTCGACGAGCTGCTCGACCTCGACGGCCTGACCCCGGCCACCGCGGACGACGCGGAAGCGGAGTACAGCAGTGGGCTGAGCGCGGCCAGCTACACCGTGATCTCCCAACACCACGCCTACGGGCAGCCGGCGGACACCAGCGTGAACAACAGCTACCTCGTGGTGCGCGACGACTCGGCCGCCATCGGCATGCCCGGTGACCCGCACTACATGGCCATCCACATCCGGCGGGACCGGACCGCCGGGCTCTTCCACTTCGAAACCTCACCCCACCCGCTGCCCGTCCTCGCCCAGCACTGGCTCATCCAGCGCGGCGCCGACGTCACCGCCATCGCAGCCCTGGCCGGCCACCACAGCGTGCCGGCGAACGCGGAGACCATCGCGCTGGAGCACCGGATCCGCTCCAGCGGCAACGTGCTCAGGAGTGACGCCTCGTACACCAGGAACCGGACCTGGGATCCGGGCTGGAAGCCGGGGGAAGCGTGGCGAGGAGACGACTACCTCGTGCACGACTGGTACACCTGGGTGATCTTCGACGATCCCCTGGCCCCGCCCGGCAGCCCCGTCCGGGTGCTGTTCGAGGACGTCGACTACCCGGCCGGCACCTACACCCTCACCGAAGGCGCCTTCCCCGATTACGAATCCGCCGATGAGTGGACCCGCGATCCCCGGCAGCCCCTGCCGCCCGCAGCTGCCACCGCCCAGGCGTCCGAACGCAGCAGCTCCGCCCGCCGAGTCGAGGTCGCCCGCCGCACCTCCTCGAACTCCCCGAACACCACGCTGGGCGCGACTCCGACGCCCGCCCAGCCCCGTTCGGCCGACACCCGTCGGACCCGCTGAACCCACCACCGCCACCAAGGAACAGACTCCACAAGGGACACGGCCTGACCACCACCACCGCTCTCGGCACCATCGAACGGATCGCCCGCGCTGCCGCCTACCCGCCGACCCAGCGGATCATGATCCGCGGGCTGCTCGACACCCCCGGCTCGTACGCCGCCCTGGCCGCCGCCGTCCACCGCGACGACCTGCGCCCGACCGCACTGGCCGCCATCCGCTCTCTCATCGAACAGGACATCGACGCGGGCCGGCCCTGGCCCTCCGAAGCCGCTCGCTGGCTCAGTCGCGCCAGCGCGGACTGGCAGACCAGCGCGGCGCTGGCCAACCACCTCGCCTGGTACGCCCGCAGCCGACGCAACAGCGCCCTCGCCCACCTCGCCGGCACCGACCACCTCAACCAGCCCGGCACCGACCGCGTCCACGCCCAAGCGCTCCGGCACATCCACCTCGGCACCTTGCGCTTCGACTTCCGGTGCCGCAGCATCCAGCACCTGCTGGACCAAGTCCCGGTGAGCGAGCGAGCCCGCTGGGATCCGTACACCCGCGCCCTCGCAGCGTTCGCCCTCCTCGGAAGCTCCGCCCCCGGCGCCCTCGAAGCCCTCGACCGCTGCCTCGCCGAGGCCGGCGACAACCCCCAGGTCTGCCACGCCCTGCTCCACGGCCTCTGGCTCGGAGACGGACTGCCCGACCAGGCCGAGCGGATCCTCGAGCTGGCCGCCTGGCCCACCTTCGACGATGCCGACCCGATCATGCTCTTCCGCACCGCCGCCGCCTGGCGAAGCCTCGGCCGCCGATCCGAAGCCCTCGACGCGATCCACAGCGCCGTCGAAGCCCTCGACCCGAACCAGCCCGACGTCCACGCCGACCTCGTCCGTGAACGCGCGCTGATCACCGCGATGGCCCGAGACCCGCGGCCCCACCGCGGAGACTGACCCCGCTCGGCCCCGGCCCCGACCTCGGGGCCGCCACCCCCCTGACGCAAAGGACCGACACATCGAACAGCCGAACCCCCAGGACCGTCAGCCTGCCGCCCCGCACCCGATCCTTGCCGGCGGGGAGGAAAGCCGGACCTATCAGCGGGACCTGAGCCGCTGGGCCGCCCGCCGCGCCCACATCCAGCAGGCCATCAACTCCGCCTCCACCCCGCGGGCGAGCGAACCGACCGCCGCCGCACCACCCCCGCCTTCGCAGTCCCGACGACGGTAACCGCACTCTGGCCAACCCGGCACCGCTGGGCCCCGGTCCGCTACGCGGACCCAGCCCTTGAACAAGCGGGCCACCAACGGCGATGGGCCGCACCCCTCGAAAGGGGTGCGGCCCATCGCCGTTGACGAACTACGCGGCAGCGGCGTAGCTCGTACGCAGCAGCGCCATCGACCGATCGAGGTCCTCCACCGACCCGATACGGACCTCCAGCTCGCCCGTCCCGAGGTGCCCGATTCTCCGGACGTCCCGAGTCCAGCCCGGGACCAGCTGCACCGTCGTCGGGTCGACACGCAGGAAGACGACCAGAGCCTGCGCCTGCGCCAGCACCCGGACGCAGGCGAAGTTCCGCCGGCGGCGGTAGGCAACGTAGTGCTGCAGCGGCACCGCGTGGCCCTCGCCCAAGTCGAGCAGGCGGGCGTCGAGTTCTTCGTACAGCCCGCGGACCTCACCGCTGGCCTGCGCGAGGACGTCGGTGACCGTCCGACGGCTGGCCGCGACCGGGCGGGCAAGCTCGGTCCGCCGACCCGGAAGGGCGCCGCACCCGCCGGCGACCGACGCCGCCAGCTCCAGCGTCACCAAGTCGTCCCCGTAACGCCGGTAGACCACCATGTCGATCCGGTGGTGGGACATCCCGGCCGCCACCAGGTCGTACCGGGTGAAGTCCGCCGCGATGCACACCACCCGCGGGTTGCTCCAGTCCACCTGCTCGGCGGCCTCGGCGCCGAGCCGTTGCTCGACGAGGGCCTCGAACTCGGCGCGGTTCTCCACCAGCCACGAGAGGTAGAACAGCCCCTGCGCGAGGACCGACTCGCTGCGCTGGCGCTTGTACTCGATCAGCACCGGGCTGCCGTCCTCGTCCAGGCCGAGGCTGTCGATCCGGCCCCGGTGCACCGGACCGGTGGAGTACTCGCTCGCCAGGAAGCGGACGCCGCCCAGCATCTCCTCCATGTTCGCCTCGACGAGAGCCTGGAGGTGACGCTCCAGCTCTACGGTGTCGCCCTCGACACGACGAACATCCCCATCCGAAACGCGGAACACCTGCAGACCCGCCACGTACCCCCCAGCACACCATCCACCGGACCACCCGGGGGATGAGCGGGACAACATACATGCCAGAAGCAGGACAATCTAGGTCTTGTTGCGTTTATCGCACTTTGCGCAGATGGGAATACAGCAGACGCAAGAAGCGGGTGCCGACAGGCGCTGGCTTGCTCGGGCGGCCCTGCTCCGGTGCGGAGCCCCGCTCGGCCGGCACACGCCGGTCGCCATCCCAGTGCACCGTCTCGTCTCAGTCGAAGCGGCGCCGAAGCACCTCGATCCGAGCCGGATGTTTCCGCGTTCCGGCTCCCAGGGCCATCTGCGGGACCTACGGTTTGTGGCATGGACGTTCAGAGCTTGTGGTGGCGGGCGGGCCGACTGGCGTACGACATGCCGGCCGCGGGGTGGCTGGAGCAACGATGGCACGACTCGGTCCGCCGGGCAGCCACCCTTCTACAGCCGACCAGCACCCCGGAGGGTTACAGCAGCGGCCCGTGGACGTACGCGCTGCCGACCGTCGCGCTGCTCGTCTACACCGCGCGGGACCGCGATCCCGACCGCGATCCGGACCGCGAGGAGGCCAGCTGGCCCAAGCCCCTCGACGGGGTAACGGCAGAGTGGATCATCGAGCAGGTCGCCGACCGGACCGGCCTGCCGGGCAGGGTCCGGGCGGGGTTGGAGCGCTACAACCAGTTGGTGGACGGGAACCCGATCGGCAGGTTGTTCGCCGAGCTCACTGACGACCACGAGCCCGTGAGGAGCACGGCGTCAGGCACCGAGCTGCCCTCCCTTGAGCAATTCCCGGGCGGAACGCTTCTGGTTACCGGTGCCGAGTGGGCCGAGGGCCTGCTGACCCGGCACTACCTCAGCACCATCGCCTGACTTGACGTCAGGCGATCCGGTCCAGGTCGATAGTCACGACCACCGCGGCGTGGTCGCTGAACCCGTCCGTAACCGGGTCGTCGTGCACCTCGTAACCGACCACCGCCGAGGCGAGTGCGGGTGAGAGCAGTACCAGGTCCTGGCGGCGCGGCACGTCGCCCGCGCCGAAGCCGCCGGTGAACCGGTCGTCCCCGCTGGCGTGGGCGACGTCGGTGAAGCCGGCCGCTTCCAGCAGGTCCATCGCCGTCCGCTGCGCCGAGCGCGGCTCGGCGAGCCCGAGCTGGGCGTTGCGCAGGTGTGGCGGCAGCGGTGCCCAGTTGGGCTCCGGGTGCCCGAAGCCGAGGTTGTTGAAGTCGCCGAGCACCACGGACCGGCGGCCGGGGTCCGCGAGGGTCTGGAGCGGCTGGACCTCGCGGGCCCGGTTGAGCGGGTCGAACGGATCCAAGTGCACGTTGCGGAAGGCCCATGGCGCAGGGTCGCCGTCGACCTCAACAGTCGCCCAGCCCAGGACGTGGTGGTAGCGGGCCCCGTCCCCGTCCTCGGCCAGCACGCTGAGCCGCGGGCCGAACAGCATCGCAGTGTGGAAGCGGTGCCCGGTGGTGGTCTCGTTGGCGAAGGCGAGGAACGCGCTGGTCATGCCGAGCTGGCGGCGGGCCTGGTGCAGGCGCCGGCCGCCGAGCGCGTCCCACACGTTGCACTCCTGGAGGGCGTAGGCATCGGCCTCCAGGGAGCGCAGGAACCGGGCCTGCTGCTGCCAGCGGCGGTCGTCGCCGTACCCGTCGTCATCCCGACCACCGAACAGCGTGTTGAACGTGGCGATCCGCAGCTCTGCCACAGCGCCTCCTCGGTGGTGGTGGCCATGTCCTGGAGCCTACTGAGCGGACGGGCCCGCCGTCCGCCGAACGGGCGTTGCCGAGAGTGACGATCGAGGCCGGGTCGTCTAAGCTGGACGTTAGGACATTCCTCAGCCGCCGGGGTGCCCGCGAAGTGCCCGGGACGTTCGGGCACCCGTGGGACTCACCGCCCCACCTGGGACTAGCCGTCAGGGGTGCATGTGCTGTGATCAGGCGAAACTGGGACTCGGGCCCGCCTGTTGGGACTGGTGGGCACGGGACCGAGCGCGCTCGTAATGCGTAGGTCGCGGGTTCGAATCCCGCAGGCGGCTCCATGGTGAACCCCAGGTCAGGCTTCTGACCTGGGGTTTTTCCGTTTCCGTGACCATGGGAATCGGGAAATCGGACACCCGGACTCTATGCATCGCAATGCGTAGGTCGCCGGTTCGCTGAGGTTATCGACTCCTTGGGAAACCTTCTTGACCTGGGGTTTTGTCCAGAAGGACAAGTCGGGCCACCCGCTGGCGGAGGGTCTTGGTGGACAGCCGGTGGACGAGCGCGCATCGAGGGTGCGGATGGATGGTCGTGAGCGGGCGCGTCAGTCTTGGACGGGCTGTCCGCTGTCGACAAGTGAGGGGTCGGCGGCTTGTCGTTCGGGGGAGGGGCTCCGGAGGTCGACGCGGCATGCTCAACTCGTCATGGGTGGGGACCGGGCGGCGTCCGCGAGCTGGTGGGCGGCCTCGGCTGGGACGTTGAGGTGAGTTGGCTGCGGCGGAGTGAGGCAGTAGGACGGGGTGTCGAACGCGGCGTCGGTGACCGGGTAGAGGAGCACCTGCTGGACGAGCGCGACATCGCAGCGCTCCTTTTCCATCAGCGTCAGCGCGGCGGCCGTGTTGCCGCCGACCGAGTCGCCCGCCGCCGCCAGCCGGGTGCCGTCCAGGTTTTTGGTGGCACCGGCGGTGACGACCCAGCGGGCGACCGCGTGGTTCTGCTCGGCGGCCACGGGGTAGCGCGCCTCGGGCGACAGATCGTACTCGGGGAAGACCACCGCGGCCTGCGCACCGACCGCCAGCTCCCGCACCAGCCGGTCGCGATGACCGGCGGGTCAGGAGTCGTCCGGTGGGCACCCTCTCCCGGCTATGCGGTCTGCCGACGGAGGTCGGTGAGCAGTTGGTCGAGCAGGTGCTCCTCCTCGATGCGGACGGCGTGCTCGGTGATGGCCGGAGCGAGGCCAGGGTCCCAGGGGGTGGGGGTCGGGATGCCGGTGGTGAGCGGGGTGCCGAGGCCGCTTTCGACGGCGGTGAGGTAGGAGGCGCTGTCGTAGCGCCAGGGGAGGGCGCCGGGGAGGCGGAGGACGCCGGAGGCGATGCGGATACCGCCCCAGTCGAAGTCGCCGTGGTACGCGAGCCGGCAGCCCTGGTCGGCGAGGTGACCCAGCAGAGTGCGGGCGGCGACGGACAGTTGGCCTTCGACACACACCAGCGGCGGGCAGTCGGAACCCAGTTCGTCGGCGGCGGCCGCGAGGACGGCGGGGTTCTCGCAGACGTGGACAGTGCGCTCGGCGAGGCCGAGTGCGGGCTGCTGTCGGGTGAGCTGGCGCAGTGTCAGCAGGCAGGGTTCACCGCCCTCGTGGGCGGCGGCGAGGATGCGCCCGGTGGTGCTGCTGGTGGAACCGGGCAGGCCGAGGACGAGGACGCGCGAGGAGAGTTCGTCCAGGGCCACGCCGGCGGCCGCCCAGGCCGCCCGGCGGCCTTCGGCGCCGCTGGGCAGCTCGGTGGCGGCCAGGGCCCGGACGGCGGAGTGGACGAGCGCGCTGAGCGGACGGCCCTGGTCCAGGGCGTGGGCGTCGCCGAGGGTGCGGGCGGCGAGGACGGGCAGCGTGAGTCCGTCGGCGGGGAGCCGGGCGAGGACCCGTACGGCGTCGGCGGCCAGCCGACGGCCCGTGGCCGGGTCGCCGCCCGCGAGCCGCCTGAGGAGGCCGTTGGCCGCCACCTTGGCCTTCCAGGAGGCGAGTTCGGGCCGCTCGGTGACGGCGGGGTGCTCGAGCTCGGAGAGCGCGCGCTGCCACGCGGTGGCCAGGGCTGCATCCTGCGCGCGCTTGTCGGTGACCGGGCCGGTCAGCGCCACCACGGCCGCGGCGAGCCCGTCCGGGCTGGCGCCGCTGGCCCGGAGCGTGCGGTCGACGGCGGCCAGCGAGACGGACAGTGACCGGCCGGGGCGCGGAGGCCGGCCCAGAAGGCGGGCGACGGCCGCCCGTGCGGCGTCGTCGGCCTCGGTCAGGGAGACCGTGCCGTCGAGGGGCCGCCCGGATTCCAGGCGTCGGCGGGCGCGGTCGAGCAGCCAGGCGAGCTCGGGTGCGCCGAGCAGACGCTGGAGGCGGGGGAGGTCCATGGGGAGGTCCATGGTCAGGCGAAGAGTCCTTCCTGGCGTTGCGGCGGAACCTCGCCGTCGGTCACCAGGGTGCGGTGCCGGCCGTCCCACTCCCAGCGGGTGACCAGGACGGCGGCGATCTCGTCGACGCGGGAGAGCTGGGCGATGGCGAGGCCCGGCACCTGCGGGTAGCAGCCCCATTCGCGCTCGGAGGTCATGACCACGTCCAGGTCGAAGGCGGTGAGCAGTCCGAGCGACTTGGCCCGGGAGTCGTCGTCGACGCCGGCGAAGGCCTCGTCCAGGGTGACCAGGCGCGGGGCGTGCGGGTTGCCGGCGGAGGCGTAGTGCGAGGAGGCGGCGGCGAACAGGGGCAGGGAGACGGAGAGCACCCGCTCGCCTCCGGAGGCCGGGCCGGTGGCGGACTGCCACCGGCCGTGCTGGTGGCGCTCGATGCCGAACTCGTGCCAGGAGCGGTAGTCCAGAGCGGTGCTGAGGTGTTCGAGCCAGGTGCCGGCGGGGTTGTCGGTGCGGGCGCGGTCGATCTGGGCCTGGAGGAACTCGCCGAGGGCGGTGCGGTCGGCGGCGGTCCAGGCGTCGGAGGACTGGCGCAGCAGGCGGTCGCGGGCGGCGGTCAGGCCGCCGGGCGCGTTGCGCGCGGGCCGCCAGACCAGGCGGAGCAGCATGCCGGTGCTGGTCGGGCGGTCCTTCAGTTCCTCGTTCATCTTCAGCACCTGGTGCTCGGCGGCGCTGACGAGCTCCTGGAGGGTCCCGGCCACCTCGGTGATCAGGTGATTCTCCAGGATCTCCTGCTCGCGGGCGGAGAGCAGCTGCTGGCGGTCGGCCACCTCTGCGGTCAGGGCGGCGGCGAGCGCGGGGACGGAGCGTTCCCGGCCTTGGAAGACGACGTCGACGACCAGACCGTCGTCCATCATGCGGGCGGCGGCCGTGTGCCCGTGGCGGGCCAGGGCGTCGGAGAGGTCCTTGAGCTCTTCGGTGATCCTGCGCTGGACGCGCTCCCACGCCGGGTCGGAGTCGTCGACGGACTCCAGCTCGCGTTCGACGGTGCGGGCGAGCCGGACGGCCGGCTCGGGAGCCCAGGAGTCGGAGGCGTGCTCGAGCTCGGGCAGGGCGACAGCGAGCAGGCCGGTGGCGGCGAAGCGGCGCAGCGCGTCGATCGCCTCCTCCCGGGTGCGGACGGTGTCCTCGATCTCACCGCGTACCCGGGTGCGCAGGGCGTCGGCGGCGGCCTGGCGGCCGGTGGCGGCGTTCTGCTCGCGGCGGGTGGCCCGCTCGGCCTCCTCGCAGTCGCGCAGGGCGGCCTTGACCTGGTCGAGTTGGCGTTGCAGCTCGGCGACGGCCGCGCCCACGGTGGCCTTGAGCGTCTCGTGGCGTTCGCCGGCCGCGACGGCCTCCCGGGCCGCCGCGCGGGAGCGCTCGGCGAGTTCGGCGGCGTGCTCGACGGCGCGGGTGTGGTCGGCCTCCTCGGTGGCCAGTGCGGTACGGGCCGCGCGGGTCTCGCGCACGGCCGGCCAGAGTGCCGCCAGGGCCTCGCGGTAGGAGCCGAGCGCCTCGCGGATGCCGCGCAGGCCGGTGCTGCTGGTCGGCAACCCCAGCTCGGCGGCGATGGACTGGAGTTCTTCCGTCGCCCGGTCGGCGTCGGCGGCGGCGTCGGCGGCGGCCCGGTCGGCGGCGGTGCGGCGCTCGGCGGCCCGGGTGTGCTCCTGCTGGGCCGCCGCGACCCCGGCCTGGGCGGCGCGCAGGGCGGAGTCGTCCGGCAGCGCGGCCTGCTCCGCCGCGAGGGTGCGTGCGTCGGCCGCCGTGCTCTCGGACCGGTCCGCCAGGTCCTGCAGCCGCCCTGCGAGGTGGTCGAGTTCGGCGTTGACGGCGGCGATCCGGGCGCGCCTGGCCTGTTCGCGCGTGCTCTCGCCCAGGTACTCGGCGGTCGGCTTGGACCAGGCGCCGGTGAGTGCTCCGAGGCGGAAGCGGCCGTCCAGGCCCACCCAGCTGCCGGTGTCCGGGAGATCGTCGTCCACGTCGAGCAGGCCGATCCCGCTCAGCAGCCGCGAGACCAGTTCGTCCGGCAGGGCGGCGGCGGCCGGGTCGGCGCGGTCGACCGCCGGGCGCAGGACGCCGGCCAGCGAGCGCCCGTCCACCGGCGGGCCGGCGGTCAGCAGGGTGTCCCAGGTATCGGCGGCGGCCAGTGAGCCGTCCGGGCCGACCCAGGCATCGAGCAGACCGGACGCCTCCAGGGCGGCTTCCAGCCCAGCGGTCCGGTGGTCCGGCAGCTGATCCCTGAAGTCGACCAGGCGCCAGAGCGGCGCGCCCGGGCGGTCCTGCCGGGCCTCGGGGGAGCGGGTGTGCGGCGCCTGCGGACCTCGCTGGCCGCCGGAGGTCAACTCCGCCAGTTCGGCGCGCAGTTCTTCCGTACGGGTGTGCAGCTCGCGCTGCTGGAGGTCCAGTGCGGCGCGCCGGGAGGCGAGTTCGGCGCCGACTGCGGAGGCGGTCTGCTGCGCCGCGGTACGGGAGGGGTCGGGGCCGTTCAGCGTCTCGACCCACTGGGCGAGTTCGTCGAGCATGCCCTCGGGGTCGGCGGGGCGGAGCAGCGTGCAGGAGGTGAAGTGGGCGCGCACGGCTGAGAGGTAGTCCCGGCCTGCCTGCGCGGCGTTCTCCTCGGCCTCGGTCCGCAGGTCGGCCCGGCGGGTCAGGTCCTCGTCGGCATCCGCCAACTGCCGCCGTTTCCGGTCGAGTTCACGAAGCGCGTCCTGGGCTGCGGCCAGCTGCTCCTCGACCAGGACGACCGAGCGCAGCCGCCGGTCGGTGAACTCGGCGCAGCTCCGCTGAGTGGCCTCGGGCGGATCCCCCGCTGCGAGCGGGAGGCTGACCCGGTCAGTGTGCTCCCGCTCCACTCCGGCGGACGCGGCCGCCTCTGAGGCCCTGGCCAGGGCGGCCTCCTGTGCCCGGTCGGCGGCTTCGGCGCGCGAACGCGCCGCGCCGAGCCGGGTGACGTACCGGGTCAGCTCGTCCTCGGCGCGGGTGCGGTCCCCCTCGGCGCGTTCGGCGTCTCGGGCGGTGCGTCCGGCGAGGTCGGCGGCCTGCTCCAGCTCGCGGGCGCTGCGCATCTCCGGGCCGGCCCGCAGGGCCTCGTCCCTGGCCCGCAGGCCGGAGCGCAGCCGGTCCAGCTCTTCCAGTCGGGCCTCGGCCGCCTCCAGTGCGACCCCTGCCGCCTCGAAGTCCTGCTCGGCGGTGTTCAGTTCGGTGCGCAGTGCCTCGTAGCGGGAGTGCTGCGCCCGGGGCGCGCGGGCCTTGCGCCGCGCGGCCACCCGGGCGTACCGGCGGTAGTGCTCCAGGAAGCCGGTGGCGGCGCGCTCGGCGGCCACCATGACCGCGAGCTGCTCCTTCTCCTCGTCGAGCGAGCGGAACGCCTCGGCGACGTCCGCGATCACGGCCTGGTCCATCGGCGGCAGCGACTCGGTGAGCGCCTGGGAGAGCGCCTTCTCGCTGGGCCGCTTGGACAGTTGCGGTTGGCGCAGCTGGACCAGCAGGTCGACCAGGGCCGCGTAGCGCTGCTCGCCGAGGCCGAACAGCGCTTCGTCCACCGCTCGGCGGTACGCCCGTGCCGAGTCGTACACCAGGCCGCGCCCGTCCAGCGCCTCGGCCAGCCGGTCGCGGGTGATCGCGGCGCCGGTGGAGTCCAGCAGCCGCAGCTCGGGGCCGATCCGCCGGTCGGTGACGAAGTACCAGTGCCGGGCGATACCCCTCCCGCTGACTGCCTTGAGACCGCAGCCCAGGGTGGTGTAGTGCGAGGTGCCGTCCTCGTCCAGGCGGCCGAACTCGATCCAGGTGTAGCCGAGCCGTTCGGGGTGCGGGTGCTCGCCGCCGAGCAGGAGGTTCCACTCCATGCGCTTCTTCGGGTCGGCGTCCGGCTCGACCCGATGCGGTGAGAGGTCCCCGTCCAGCAGGAAGGGCAGGGTCAGGGCCAGCACCTTGGACTTGCCAGTGCCGTTGTTGCCGCGGAACAGGAGGCGGCCGTCGCGGAAGTGGAACTCCTCGACGTCGTAGTAGAAGAGGTCGACCAGGCCGACCCGCAGCGGCTGCCAGCGGGTGCGGCCGGCGGACGGCAGCGCGACAGTCGGGTTCATCGGGTCCTCTTGCCTTTCGTGCTCTTCGCGGACTTCTGGGAGGACTTGCGGGGGGCGCTCTGGCCGGGCTCCAGCAGGATCGTCTCGCCGACCCGGTAGCGGTCCAGCGCTGGGCGGGGACGGACGGCGGGGGTGCCGTCCGGGGTCGCCGCGCGCTCCAGCAGCCCGAGCGCGACCAGCCGTTCGACGGCCTGTTCGGTCAGCTCGGTCTCGGCGCCGGGTACGGTGGCGCTACGCCGCCAGAACCCGGCGTGCTCCAGCGCCCAGCCCGCCACCTGGCGGTGCAGCTCGGAGAGCGGGACGCTACCGCCCTTCCCGGCCAGGTACTCGGCGAGCAGGAGTGCCACATGGCCGTCGGTGCCCTGCTCCGGCATTCGGAGATCGGTCAGGTCGTCGTCCGGGTCCACCATGGCGATGCCTTCGGCCCGCACCTCCGGGACCAGTCCGGTGAGTTCACTGATCCGGCGGGTCAACGCACCGCGCTGGGAGGCGAGATAGGCGCTCTCGGCCTCCGACAGTCCGTCGGCGTACAGCACCGGATCGTCCAGCAGCCGCCGGGTCAGCGTGTGTCGCAGCGCGCGGTTGCGCAATTCGTCGCTGTCCGGCAGCACCTCGGCGTTGAGTTCGGCCAGCCGCTCCGCGAAGCCGTCGGCGCGTACGGTGCTGGGCCCGCGCCGGGAGACCAGCAGCCCGGCCAACACCCGGCGGTCCACGTCGTACAGGGCGTCACCGGCCGACTTGAGAAACGCGTCCTCGTCGCCGGCGACCTTGGCCAACACGCCCCACTCCAGCAGCAGCCGGACCACCGCCACCAGGTCGGTGCGCTGCTCGCGGTCGGAGAGGGCGAAGTCTATTCCGGTACTCTCCAGCGCCGGGTCCGCAGCCGCGAGGACCACCTGCTCGGCCAGCCGCCCCAGCGCGATCTGGTGCTCGGCACGCTCCAGCACCGCCAGGCACAGGCAGACCAGGACGTAGCGCCGCCGGGAGAACGGGAGTCCGGTGCGCTGGTCCCGTGCCGGGTGGGTGGGATCGCTGTCCAGGCCCGGGATGCGGCGCAGCCGGGCCACCTCGGAGTCCACCAGCAAGGCCCAGCCGGTGTTCCGTTCGAACCAGGTGCGCAGTTCGGCCGCGTGCTGTCGGACCAGGCGGAACTCGTCGGAGTGGGGACCGCCCGCGCGCAGCAGCGGTCGGCGCAGCAGTGCCCGCGCGGCCTTGCGGAACTCCTCCGCCCGCTGCGCGGCGAGGACATCGCCCAGGCGGTTGTCACGCACGGCCCGCTCCCGCCGGTTCGGCGGTGAGGTCGATGATCTCGACCAGGTGCTCGGGACCCCGGAGGATGCCGTCGAGGGTGTGGATCTCGGCGATCCCGCCGCCCGGGAAGCCGGTCAGCCTGATCTCCATCGTCCCGTCGTTGGTGGTGGTGGACACCGACTCCGCGCCAGGCCGCCACTTCGCCAGGGCGTCCCCGAGCAACTGCAGGAACAACCGGAAGGAATCCCGGTCCAACTCGTCGAGGTCGCTCAACCGGACCTCCCCGCGGGTAGCCAGCCGGGCCCGGGCGGCGGCGGTCTGCTCGGCCTGCTTGCGTGCCAGCTCGGCCAGGTGCGCCTTGGCCTCGGCACGGTCCTGCACCGCCCTGTTCCGGCCGCGCCGCTCGTACGAACCCGTCCGGCGCAGCTGCGGGCTGATCCGCACGCCCGGTGCGTCGTACCAGGACGCGGAGGGCGGCACCGGCTCGGCGTCCCGTTCGGCCAATGCCTCCTGGTCGATGGTCAGATGACGTGCCGAGTACAGCCCGAACGCGGATCGCCACAGTCGGTGGCGGGCCTCGTCGTCGGGCGCCTCGGCGAACCAGCGGGCCAGCTCCCGGAAGTCGGCTGAGCGGTCCGACCGGCCGGCCCGGCGCTCGTTCAATGCCTGGACGACGGCGAGCATTTGTGGAATGGCCTGGCGGGCGGCCGAACGCAGGAGCTTGGCCTGGGAGTTGCGCCCCGGCACGCTCAGGAACCACGCCCGCAGGCCTTCCCAGCGCCCCTCCCAGCGGCGTTCGGAGCCGGCCAGGGCCTCGGCGGCGGCGTCCGGGGCCGCGTCGGATGCCTCGCGCTCGGCGGCCACCCGCAGCAGCGGCCCGACCGGACCCGCCTCAGGCGTGCCCAACTCCGTCAACAGACCGGCGATCTCGGCTCCCCGGGTGACCAAGTCCTCGATGAACCGCTCCAGATACTCGATCAGCCGCTGCTTGTAGGCGAGGAACACCTCGACTTCGGCCTCGTGCAGGTCGACCGTCCGTTGCAGCGAGTTCATGAACGCCCGCGCGTTCTCCGCCAGGCCCGAGAAGCGGTCCACCAGCGCCAGCAGCGACAGGTGCACCACGGCCGGGTCGGGTCCGGGCTGCCCGGCCAGCGCCAGCAGCGCCCGCAGCTGCACCGTGATGTCCGCCAGCGCCACCGCCTGCAGCTCACCGCGCCGACCGAGCGCCTCGTCGTACGCGGCCAGCGCCTCCTCGGCGGCCTCGCCCGCGCGGGAGAGCTGGTAGATGTGGCGGGAGCGGTAGAAGTCCTCCAGCGCGGTGACCCGGCTGGTGTCAGGGTCGGCCCGGAGGTTGCCCCATCTCGCGAGCCGCTCCAGCGCGGTCGCCACCCCTTCGAGCGGCGGCCGCCCTTCCGATGGCAGCCCCAGGTGCACGTCCTCCGGGCGCAGGTGGACGGTGAACTCCTGCTTGGCCCGGACGAACACCCCCATCACCCGGCGGTAGAGGGCGCAGTGCTCTGTGGTGAGGTGGGCGAACGGCTGGTACGGCCCGTCCCCGCGGCCGGTGTCGCCGACCGGCGAGCTCGCATGCGGGTCGTCGGCGCTGGTCATGCACGCCATTGTGCCGGATGGCCGAGTGCGTTCGGTCGGTTCGGTCGAATCGGACGGCTCGGTGCCCCGGGCTGCCCTACCATGCCGCGCGCTCCAGCCGCTGCCGCACAGGAGGCCGATGGCGCACCGACTGACCGCCCGCCATCATCTGGGCCGTGTTCAGCGGATGCAGATCGTCTTGGCGGTGAATCCGCCGATGAGGCGCTCGATGACCGACCAGGCTCGGTCGGTGGTCAGGACCGGGAGACCATGACGTTCGGCGACGGCGATGCACAGCGCATCAGCGGTGGAGAGGGTGCCTGGCCTGGCGGTGCGGGTGTGATGGAGATCTTCGTCAGTCCAGCGGGAGCGGGTGATGTATGAGAAGTGGCGGAGCTCGGCGGCGCGGACCGCGTCGGCGGCGGAGAGGTCCTTAACGATGGGCTGACACGGCTGCCTAGCAGCCCTGGCTTCGTCTCGGCCGACGCCGTTGTCGAAGGTGGACAAGTCGCGGCTTTCGGGAGACTGAAGTCGGTTCAGGGTCTCCCGGTGGACAGCCGGTGGACGGACGCCTTTGGACGGTGCAGCACGGGACGGCATCGCCTAACCTGCCGCATGCGCGCTGATCAGGCAAAACGTCAGGAGGTGGCACGATACGGCACGGCGCATCACGAACCCTCATGGTCTCGTAATGCGTAGCTCGCGGGTTCGAATCCCGCAGGTGGCTCAGAATGCTAAAGGCTCAGACCTCTGACCGGGCTTTTTGGTGCCTACTCGTGGCGACGGGGAGGGCGGTCGTGCTGATGCTGCCGTGGCGGTGCCCTTCGGGGTCCGGCCGCCAAGTCCTCTTGGAGGCAGGCCCAGCGTCGGGAGTCACGGGGCGGAGGCCGGTTCCTCCTGGGTGGGAAGCGCGTCTGCCCCCGGTAGACCGCCCAGGCGCCCGCAACCGAACCCATGGCGCCAACGCTCGAAGCGATCTCCCATGGGCCTGCCATGCCAGCTCCCCGCGAATGCAGTCGGTTCGGTGACTCGGAGCGGACACTAGCCGATCCGGACGGCAGGCGGGCCTGGAAGCAGCAAACCTCCGCCCGGGTCACGCTGGACGTGGCTCGGGCCTTCGGCGTTTGGGGAGCGGGGTGGTCGACGGGTTCGGGGATCTTGCCGTCGGGGGAGCGGGGGTGGGGTTTGAATGGGGGCGGGGCGTGGTGCCCCGGGACGGTGAGGGGATGGGGGGAACGGGGATGGAGCGCAGCAGTCTCTGGGTGCGGCGGTTCCAGCCGGCGCCGGAGGCCGGGTCGCAGCTGGTGTGCCTGCCGCACGCCGGTGGGTCGGCGGGGTACTTCCTGTCGGTGGCGCGGGCGATGCCGGCTTCGGTGGACGTGCTCGCGGTGCAGTATCCGGGCCGTCAGGACCGGGCGGGGGAGGCGTGCGTCGAGGACGTGCACGAGCTCGCGGACCTGGTGGTGGAGGAGCTGGGGCCCTGGGCGGACCGGCCGTTCACGCTGTTCGGGCACAGCCTGGGGGCGTCACTGGCGTTCGAGGTGGCGGTGCGGATGGAGCGTGAGGGCATGGGGCTGCTGGGGGTGGTGGCCTCCGGGAGGCGGGCGCCGTCGCGGCCGCGTGCGGCGGAGCGGGACGTGCACCGGCTGGACGACGAGGCGCTGATCCGGGACATGGTGCGGCTGAACGGGACGGACCCGGCGCTGTTGCGGGATCCGGAGATCCTGGCGATGGTGCTGCCGTCGGTGCGCGGGGACTACAAGGCGGCCGAGACGTACCGGAGCCGGCCGGGGAGCGACTCGATCACGCGGCCGATCCTGGCGCTGGTCGGGGACGTGGACCCGCAGGTGACCGAGGAGGAGGCGGCGGCCTGGGCCGCGCACACCACGGGCGGGTTCTCGTTGCGGACCTTCTCCGGTGGGCACTTCTTCCTCGACGACCACGTCTCGTCGGTGATCTGGGCGATCAGCGAGTTCATCGCCGGTCAGCAGTCGGTGGTCCGGTCGGGGCGGTCGGTCGGGCAGGGCGGTCGGTCGGGCCGGTAACAGTGGCGCCCGTCCGCCCCTGAGGAAGGGGGGCGGACGGGCGGGGGCGTGCGGTCTCCGATGCCGGCTCAGGCGGCCTGGCGGTGCTCGGCGGCCGCCCGGTCCTGGCTCGGTGCCGGCACGGGGCCGGTGCCGGTCCGCGGGCGCGGGCGCAGGAGGACGGCCACCAGGGCGGCGCCGGCCAGGGCGGTGAGGGCTGCGGCCAGCAGGGTGTGGTCCAGTGCCGTGGCGAAGGCGGTCCGGACCAGCGCCTCCGGGGTGTCCGCCGGCACCCGGCCGGTGCTCAGGGCCCGGGCGGCGGCCTCGGGGTCCGGGACGGCGGGGGCGTCGGCGAGTCCGCTGCGCAGGCCGTGGTGGAGGACCAGGCCGAACACCGCGATGCCGAGGGCCTGGCCGAGCTGGCGGAAGGTGTTGAGTGCGCCGCCGGCCATGCCGCCGCGTTCCCGCGGGACGGCGGCCATCGCGCTCGATGCGAGGACCGGGCTGACCGCACCGACGCCGAGGCCGGCGACCGCCAGACCCGGCAGCAGCGCGACCCAGCCGGAGGAGCCGTCCAGCGTGCACTGGAGCAGTCCGCCGACGCCGATCACGGCCAGGCCGCCGCCGAGCGGCACCGCGGCCGGGAGCGTGGACAGCCGGCGGCCGGCCACCGCGGAGACCGCGAAGGCGACGGCGCTCATCGGCAGCATGACGAGGCCGGCGGCCAGCGGCCCCTGCCCGAGCACCGACTGCAGCCAGAGCGAGGTGTAGGGGAGGCAGGAGAAGGCGGCGGCGGAGTAGAACAGGCCGCACAGCATGACGCCGGTGAAGGTCGGGCTGCGGAACAGCGCCAGGTCCAGCAGCGGGTGCGCGCTGCGCGCCTCGACCAGGACGAAGGCGGCGAGCGAGACGACGGCGACCGCGGCCAGCGCGAGCACCGGGGCCGAGGTCCAGCCGTCGGTGCCGCCGCGGATCAGCATCAGGACCAGCGCGCCGGCGGCCGCGGTGAACGCGAGGGTGCCGGGCAGGTCGATCCGGCGGGCCTGCGGGTCGCGGGACTCGGGCAGCGTGCGCAGGGTGAGTGCCACGGCGGCGACGCTGACCGGGAGGTTGACCAGGAAGATCGACCGCCAGCCCAGGTACTCGGTGAGCACGCCCCCGGCCACCGGGCCGGTGGCGGCCGCGGCGCCGCTGACGGCGCCCCAGACACCGAAGGCCACACCGCGGTCGCGGCCCTGGTAGGCGAGGTTGAGCAGGGCCATCGCGGTGGCGAACATCGCCGCCCCGCCGCCGGCCTGGACCACCCGGGCGGCGATCAGCACCGCACCGTTCGGCGCCAGCCCGCAGGCCAGCGAGGCGAGGGCGAACACCACCAGCCCGGCGGTGTAGACGCGGCGGCGGCCACGCCGGTCGGCCAGCGCACCGAGGCCCAGCATCAGGGCCGCCAGGGCGAGGGCGTAGCCGTCCAGGACCCATTGGAGCCCGGCGAAGTCCATCCCCAGGCCGGTGCCGATGTCCGGCAGCGCCACGATCACGATGCTGACGTCGGTCAGCAGCATGAAGACCCCCAGGCTGACCGCGACCAGCGGCCACCACTTGCTCATCCCCGTACTCCTTCGTCCGATGCCCGGTCCGGCCGGCCGAGGCTCCGTCACTTTGCGCCGCGGGCAGGCGGTTGCGCCGCTCGGCGGGCTCGAAGTGACGGAATCCGACACCGAGTAGCATCCCGTCGATGGAAAGCCTGACTCTGGACGAGCTGGACCGGGGGCTGCTGCACGCCCTGCACGTGGACGGCCGGGCGCCGTTCCGGCGGATCGCGGAGGTCCTCGGGGTGTCCGACCAGACGGTGGCCCGGCGCTACCACCGGCTGCGGGCCGACGACGGCGTGCGGGTGGTGGGGCGGACCAGGGCCCGGATGCTCGGCGAGGTCGACTGGCTGACGCGGGTCCGCTGCGTGCCGGACGCGGCGGGGGCGATCGCGGAGGCGCTGGCCCGCCGGCCGGAGACGTCCTGGGTGAGCCTGCTGTCGGGCGGCGGCGAGATCATCTGCAACACCCGCTCGCCCGCCCGGCCGGACCGGGAGGAACTGCTGCTGGGGAAGCTGCCGAAGACCCCGCAGGTGCTCTCGGTCAGCGCGCACTACCTGCTGCGGACCTTCGTCGGCGGGACGTCGGCGTGGAGCGGACGGACCTCGGCGCTGAGCGCCGCGCAGGTGGCCCGGCTGCAGGCCGGGGCAGGGGACGGGGCCGGGGCCGGGCCGATGGACGGGGCGGTGGACGGGCCGGCCGCCTCCGTGCCGGCCGCGCGGCCCGTGCCGGCGGTGCTCGACGGGCTGGACCGCGGGCTGCTGGCGGCGCTGGCGGTGGACGGGCGGACGCCGCTGGCCGAACTCGCCTCCCGGACCGGGGGATCCGAGGCGACGGTGCGGCGGCGGCTGGCCGCGCTGACCCGGTCCGGGCTGCTCCACTTCGACGTGGACGTGCAGCCCCGGCTGCTCGGTTTCGAGGTCGAGGCGTTCTGTTGGCTGACCGTCCACCCCGGGCGGCTGACGGCCGTCGCACAGGCGGTGGCGGACCACCCGGAGGTGGGGTTCGCCGCGGCGACCACCGGGCCGACCAACCTGGCGGCGGGCCTGGTCTGCCGGGACATCGAGGCGTTCTACGACTATCTGACGGACCGGTTGGGCGGGCTGGAGGGGGTCGTGACCCTGGAGTCGGCGCCGGTCGTCCGCAGCGTCAAACGGGCTGGTCTGCTGATCAGATGATCCGCGGAATTCTCGCAGTTTCGGCGCCGGCTCGATCAGATAGTTTGTCTACCTATTATAGGACAAGGATTACCCCTCGCGATTCCCCTCCTAAATGCTTCGCATCCCCTTCCGGTCGCCATTAGTATCGCAATGGTCGTTTTGGTGATCGTCCGGCCGCGCCGCGAAGGGGGTAGCCGTGAGTGGGCAGTCGCGAGCCGTGCCGCGTCATGGCGCATACCTGGGTCTGCCGGTCCTGATGATGTCGATACGGTCTCCGCGCTGAGCCGGCGCCGGGACCTCCGCCCGGTCGCTCGGCCGTTCCTCTCGGAATCATCGGTTTCCGATGGTCCTGGAATTGCCGATCCCGTACGAAGTCGATTGGCGTCCGAATCCGGGTGAACGGGGCCGCCCACCCGCAGCATCCCGCCACCCGCATTCCGCCGCCGCCCGCAATACCGTCGCCGCCCGCAATGCCGCCGCGTGGCACCCCGCGGGCGACGGGACTCCGCGACCGCAACGGCTACGAGCAGGAAGGCCAGGGAATTGGCTCGGGACAAGGCGCCAGACCGCCGACGGGAGTCGATGATCATCATCGGTGGCGGCCTCGGCGGGCTCGCCACCGGTTGCTACGCCCGGATGAACGGCTACCGCACCCGGATCCTCGAGATGCACGAGATCCTCGGCGGCTCCTGCACGGGCTGGGACCGCGGTGACTTCACCTTCGACTGGTGCATCAGTTCGCTGCTCGGCAACGGGCCGGGCAACGAGATGTACCAGATCTGGCTGGAGCTCGGCGCGCTGCAGGGCAAGGAGATGCGGCACTTCGACGTCTTCAACATCGTCCGGGGCCGGGACGGACGGGAGGTCCGCTTCTACTCCGACCCCGACCGGCTGCAGTCCCACCTGCTGGGCATCTCCCCGGTCGACGCCGTCCCGATCGGGGAGTTCTGCGACGGCATCCGGACCTTCCGGAAGGCGCTGGCGGTCTACCCGTTCCTCAGGCCGGTCGGGCTGATGCGCCGGTCCGAGCGCTGGCGGATGCGCGCCTCGTTCCTCCCCTACCTCGGCACCGTTCGCAGGTCGATCCGCGTGCTGATGGCCGACTACGCGCTCCGCTTCCGCGACCCGCTGCTGCGCGAGGCGTTCAACTTCATCCTCTACGAGAAGCACCCGGCCTACCCCGTCCTGCCGTTCTACTTCCAGCTCGCCGCGCACGCCGACCAGGCCGCCGGGGTGCCGGAGGGCGGATCGCCGGCGCTGGCCCGCTCGATCGAGCAGCGCTACCTCGGGCTCGGCGGCGAGGTGACGTACAACGCCAGGGTCGAGGAGATCCTGGTCGAGGACGACCGGGCGGTGGGCGTCCGGCTGAGCGACGGCCGCGAGTTCCGCGCCGACGTCGTGGTCTCCGCCGCCGACGGTCGCACCACGGTGATGAAGCTGCTCAAGGGCCGCTACCTCAACGACACCTACCGGCGGCTCTACACCTCGCTGATCGACGAGCCGGGCCAGGTCTCGCCCGGCTGCGTCGCGCTCTTCCTCGGCCTGCGCCGGCCGTTCCCGCAGGGCGCCCCGAGCACCACCTACCTGCTCTCCGAGCGGGAGACCGCCGACCTGACCGGCATCCGCTGCCCCAGCATGAACGTGCAGTTCCGCACCCGGTACTACCCGGAGCTGGCGCCCCGGGACTCCACCGTGGTACTCGCCACCTACTTCTCGGACATCGCCCCCTGGCGGGCGCTGCACCGGGGCCCGGAGCAGCTCTCGCGGGTGCGGCGCGGTGAGGAACTGCACACCCTGCCGGTCGAGCACGGCCGGGAGTACGCCGAGGCCAAGCGCCGGGTCCGCAACGGGATCGTCGCCTTCCTCGAGGAGCGGTTCCCCGGGGTCGCCGGGGCGGTGGCCGTCGCGGACGTCTCCACCCCGCTCACCCAGGTCCGCTACACCGGCGTCCACGACGGCACCATCCCGGGCTGGAACCCGTTCGTCGAGGGCGCCGAGACGGTGGCGAAGGAGATCAAGCGGAACGGCCCGGTCCTGCCCGGGCTGTCCGACTTCTACCTCTCCGGGGTCTGGGCCACCACCGGAGGCCTGATCCGGGCCGCCGCGGCCGGTCGGCACGTGGTGCAGTTCGTCTGCCGGGACGACGGGCTGGAGTTCACCGCCTCGGTCGACCTCGCCTCGCCGCCGCCGACCCATCGGATCCTCCCGGTCGAACCACCGGCGCCACCGGCCGAGCTCGTCGAGGAGATCTCGCCCGTCACCACCGATTCGACAGGGGCCCTGGCATGAAGACCGACAAATGGGGCGGTCCGGGCGGTCCCGGCGGTCCGAGCCGAGCCGAGCCGGGCCGGGTCCGGCCGGTTCGAGGGCGCCCGGAGCCGCCCTCCCGCCGGCCGGTCACCCGCCGCCGTCAGTCCTCGTCGAAGTCCGTGCCGCCGTCGACGTCGCCGTCCGGGGTGCCGCTGATCGCGTAGCCCTGGCGGCGCGCCTCGTAGCACGCCACCGTCGCGGCGGCCGAGACGTTCAGCGAGCCGACCCGGCCCAGCTGCGGGACGAACACCACCTGGTCGCAGAGGCTCAGCGCCTCGGGCGTGATGCCGCGGTCTTCGTGGCCCAGCACGAAGGCGACCGCCGGGGTCAGCTGGGCGGCGAACATCGGCACCGCCTCGTCCGCCAGCTCCAGGCCGACCACCTTGAAGGCGTCCGCCTTGGCGGCGGCCACCGCCTCGCCGACGGTGGCGAAGTGCTCGACCTTGAGGTACTTGTCGGTGCCCATCGCGGCCTTCTGCGCGCCGGCCGAGCGCACCGACGGGGTGTCGCCGGTGAGGTAGAGCTTCTCGGCGCCCATCGCGGCGGCGGTCCGGACGACCGAGCCGACGTTGAACGGCGACTGCAGGTTCTCCAGGATCAGCGCGAGCCGGAACTCGTTGCTGCGCCGCCACGAGCGGTGCAGCCGCTTCAGTTCGGTCCCGCGGAGCTGCTTCACGTCGTCGTACCTCGTCCACTCTCGGGGCCCTCACCCTCCGGGCTGGGCCGCGCTTCCAGAATCCGGAACCCGTTGACCGACGTGACCCGGGTGGTCGGGTAGCCCTGCTCGTTGAGCCACTTCTGCAACGAGTCCGAGCCCAGGTTCTTCTGCACCACCAGGAACGCCGATCCGTCCGGGGTGAGCCGGCCGAGCCACTGGTGCAGCAGCCGGCGCAGGGCGGCCTTGCCGATCCGGATCGGCGGGTTGGAGTAGATCGCCGCGAACCGCTGGTCCGCCGGGACGTCCTCCGGCAGCGCCGCCTGCACGTTGCCCAGCCCGAGCGCCTCCGCGTTGAGCCGGACCAGTTCCAGCGCGCGGGTGTTGACGTCCACCGCCCAGACCGGCAGCCGCTTGCGGCGGGTCGCCCAGGTCAGCGCGATCGGGCCGTAGCCGCAGCCGACGTCCAGGATCGGGCCGCGGACCCGCGGCGGCGGTGCGTGCTCCAGCAGGATCCGGGTGCCCGGGTCGAGCCGGCTGCGGGAGAACACCCCGCTGTCGGTGGTCAGTTCCAGGGTGAGGTCCGGGAGGGTCACCGTGATCGGGCGGCGGTCGCTCTCGACCTCGGGTGCACCGGTGAAGTAGTGCGAGCCGGACATGATTTCCCCGTCGTTCGTAAGGGCCTCGGGGCCACCGGGTGGGTGTGGGTAAGCCCTGCTGGTACGGCACTGATCGTACCCCCGGGCGGCCCGGACCCCGGATTCCGTCCGGCTGTCCGGAGCCCGTCGTGCGGGCCCGGCAACACGCCGGGCGGCCGTCGGCGCATCGCGCCCGGGCGGCGGTCGGCGGATACTTCCAGTACCCGGGGCGGGCCCGTGGGAGCCTCCGAGCAGCAAGGACGGATGCCATGCCGCAGAATCACGAGGACTACCTGGACGAGGTCCCCGAGGTGGTGGAGCCGGACGAGGAGCCCGAGGAGGACGAGGAGTACGACGAGTACGACGAGCTCGCCGAGCGTCGCGCGCTCGGGGCGGACCCGGCCACCGAGGTCGCCGACGTCGCCGAGCAGAGCCGGATCGTCGAGCTCGACGAGGACGAGTACCGCGAGTAGTCGCGGCAGGGTCCGAGACTGCCGCACGCGGACGAGGACGCAACGGCGTGCCGTCCGTGGAGGCCGTCCGCTAGAGCGCGCCGCGCCGTTGCAGCCAGGCGAAGGCGGCCCACCCCGGCAGCACCGGCAGGACCAGGGTCAGCAGGCGGTAGAGCGCCACGGCGGCCAGGGCGCCGCCCTCCTCCATCGACGCGGAGTGCTCCAGCAGCGTCACCAGCGCGCTGTCCACGGCGCCGGCCCCGCCCGGGGTCGGCGCCGCGTTGCCGACCGCGTTGCCGATGAGGAAGACCACCGCGACGGCGGCGAAGGCCGGCTCCCGCCCGACCGCCCGGGCACAGCAGTACAGACAGGCGACCAGGCAGAGCGAGACCAGCAGTTGGCCGGCGACCCCGACCGCCAGCCGCCCCGGACTGCGCAGCAGTTCCACCAGGCGGGGCAGCACCTCGGAGGTCAGCGGCCGCAGCCGGGCGGCCAGCCAGCGGCGGGCCGGCGGCACCGCGGACACCAGGGCCAGCAGTACGCCGGCCCCGACGAGCCCGCCCACCACGGCGGGCAGCGCTTCCAGCTCCGAGCCGCCGGGCTCCATGCCCATCAGGTAGACGAACGCGCCCAGCTGCAGCAGGTGCAGCACCAGCCCGAAGAGCTGGCCGACGCCGACGCTGGACAGCGCCTGGGCGGTCGGGATGCCGGCCCGCTGCAGGAACCGCGTGTTCAGGGCCACCCCGCCGACGCCGCCGGGCGAGACCAGCTTCACGAAGGAGCCGGCGACCTGCGCGTACAGCGCGGGGCGGAAGTCCAGCCGCTCGGGGACGAAGCCGACGAAGCCCATCGCGGACGTGACGTGGCTGGCGGCGGCGGCCAGCAGGGCCAGTACCAGCCAGAGCGGGTCGGCGTCGGCGACGGCGGCGATCGGGTTCTGCTCGGTCGCGAACAGCTGCGGCAGCAGCAGCCAGCCGGCCATCACGCCGCCGCCGACGGCGAGCAGGGTCCGCGGCCGCAGCCGCTCCACCTTGACCGCCCGGACCGGCGCCTGCGGCTGGGTGCGCAGGACCTCGGCGCGGATGGCGTCCAGCAGCTCCGCCGGCGGCGGCGCGGGGGCGGTCGCCGGCTGCGCCCTCTCCGCCGCGGCGGCCCGGGCGGCCGCGGCCGCCCGCCGGAGCTCCCGCCGGGTGCTACCGGCGAGGGCGATCGGCTGGAGCAGCGGAAGGGCGGCGCCGACCGTGTCCGAGCCGAGGACCGCCACGGCCGTGCGCACCGCGCGCTCGGCCCCGGTGCGCAGGGCGAACGTGGCGAGCAGCTGGGCGGTGTCGCAGCGCAGCACCAGGTCGCTCGCGGCGATGTCGCCGTCGGCGAGGTCCACCAGGTGCACCGCGCCGGCGTCGTCCACCAGCAGCGCGGAGGGGACCAGGGCCCGGTGCGAGATCTCCCGCCGGTGCAGCAGCGCGAGCTGGGACCACGCGTCGGTGAGCAGCGCGTCGGTCAGCTCCTCGTCGGCCAGCTGGTCGAGCGTGCGCCCGGGCAGGTACTCGTAGGCGACCAGCGCGGTGTCGCGGCCGAGCTCCGCGGTGGCGGCGATCCGGCGGGTGCGGACGCCGGCCGCGACGGCCGCGTACGAGACCAGTGCCTCGTGCTCCAGCCCGGTGCGCAGCGAACGCAGCGCCCGGGGGTGCGGGGCGGTCCGCAGCCGCATCCGCCGCCAGGCGCGCTGGACCAGGGCGGCGGTGACGGCCTGCCGGTCGAGCAGCTGGACGTCGAGATCGGGGCGGCCGGGCTCCTGGGTGACCAGGTAGCGGTCCGGGCCGGCCGGTCGGGCGGCGACCGGGCGCAGGCCGGCCTCGCGCAGGCTGCGCAGGAGCTGCGCCGGCTTCGGCCGCGGGTCGGGAGTGCCGACGGCGTAGCTGGTGCCGTGGGCGGCGGTCCAGCCGATCAGCAGTCCGAGCAGGAGGGCGGTGGGGGTGGCGTACCCGGCGGCGAGGCCGGCGAGGGCGGAGGCCGCGAGGGTGAGCCGGGGGAGCCGGCGCTCGCGGGCGCCGGAGGCGGTCAGGAAGGCGAGCACCGGGGCGAGGTAGCCGTAGACCGGTTCGGTGTGCGCCAGGCCGCCGCCGGGCAGCCGTTGGGTGAGCGCGGCGACCAGGGTCGGGGACGCCGCCTCGTCGACCCAGAGGTCGAGCGCGAGCGAGACCCCGTAGGCCAGGACGGCGGCCAGCAGCCCGTCGGAGAGGTGTTGGAGGGTGCGCCGACGGTCGGCTGCGGCCGAGGTCAGCCGGCGGGCCGCGGAGTAGGCGGGGACCAGCAGCAGGGCGGCGGTGGTCAGGCCCCCGGCGAGTCCGGCCAGGGTGCGCGGGACCAGTTCGGCGGCCTGGGCGACGTCGCTGGCGATGCCGGAGGTGGTGGCCCGCGCGTAGTCGGCGAGCAGCAGCGTCAGGGTGATCCCGGCGACACCGGCCAGCAGCCGGATCAGCGCCACCGGCTGCCGGACCCGGCCGGTGGCGGCCGGCCCGGGCGGCGCGTCCCCGCCGGGCCCGCTCGGCCCGGGTATGCCGCCGGACCGGGCACCGCCCGTGTCGCTGTCCACTCTCCCCGTCACGATCGCCACGGTTGGCATGCTCCCATGGCCCGGCCCGGGCGCGGCGGAGAACCCTTGGTCCGGGCGGTCGGGCGCGCCCGGGCGCCCGGGCCCACCGGCCCGTGGGGTGGGTCCGGCCTGTGGGGTGGGCCGGTGGGTCAGGCCTGCTCGGCGGGTCAGGCCTGCTCGGCGGGTCAGGCCTGGCGGGTGGGCAGGGCGACCAGGTGGCGGAGGTTGACGTGCCGGGGTCGGGTGACGGTGTAGCCGATCAGGTCCGCGATGTCGTCGGCGGTCAGGGCCGGGATCACGGCGAACATCCCGCCGAGCTGCTCGCGCAGCACCGGGTTGTCGATGTGCCCGCCGAGCTCGGTGTCGGTCAGTCCGGGCTCGATCGCGCTGACCCGGACGTCGCGCGGCCCGAACTCGGTGCGGAGCGCGGTGGAGAGCTGGGTCAGCGCGGCCTTGGTCGCGCCGTAGACGGCGTAGTCGGGGAAGGTGACGTGCGAGGCAATCGAGGAGACGTTGACCAGGTCGGCCGGCCGGCCCTCGGCGGCGGCGTCGGTGAGGTCGTCGGCGAAGGCACGGACGATCCGCAGCGCACCGGTGAGGTTGGTGTCGATCATGCGCGTCCACTCGTCGATCCGGCCGTCGGTGACGGGGTTGGGCAGCATCACCCCCGCGTTGTTGACCACCAGGTCGACCGGGCCGAACGCGTCGTGGACGGCCTTGACGGCGGCGTCCACGGAGGCCTGGTCGGTGACGTCGGTGGTGACGGCGAGCGCCCGGCCGCCGGCGGCGCCGATCCCGGCGGCCAGCGCGTCCAGGCGCTCGGTCCGGCGGGCGAGCAGCGCGACCCGGGCCCCGGCCGCGCCGAGCAGGCGGGCGGTTGCCTCGCCCATGCCGCTGGCGGCTCCGGTGACGACGGCGGTGCGGGTGGCGAGGGCGGGGTAGCTCATCGGGTGCTCCTGTTCGGGTGCTGCCGGCGCTCGGGACGCCGGGCGGGATCGGCCGGTGCGGGCCGCCGCGGGGCGGTCCCGCCGGGCCGCGGCGGCCCGGCGGGATCCACTCTGCTCGGGCCGCGACCGGCCACCCAGGGCTGCGTCCGACCCGGGACGGCGCAACCCGGGACGGCGCAACCCGGGAAAGGCCATCCTGGGAAAGCCGTTACCACCCTCGGTCGGGTCGTCCCGGTCTACGCTGCCGGGCATGGAGAACACCGTGGGGGACTTCCTCCGTTCGCGCCGCTCCCGGATCCGGCCCGAGGAGGTCGGCCTGCCCGCGCACGGCCGCCGCCGGGTGCAGGGGCTGCGCCGCGAGGAGGTCGCCCAGCTCGCCGGGGTCAGCGTCGACTACTACGTCCGGCTGGAGCAGGGCCGCGGCGGCAGCGCCTCCGACGCGGTGCTGGACGCGGTGGCCCGGGTGCTGCGGCTGGACGAGGTGGAGGCCGCGCACCTGCGCGCGCTGGCCCGCCCCCCGCGCCGGGCCGACGGCGGACCCGGCCGCCGCCAGGTGCGGGACGGCACCCGCCTGCTGCTGGACCTGATGCCCGGCGTGCCGGCCTTCGTCCTCGGCCGGCGGATGGACGTGCTCGCCTGGAACGCCCTCGGCGACGCCGTGAACGGCTTCTCCGCGCGCCCGGGCGGCGAGGTCAACGCCGCCCGCCACGCCTTCCTCGACCCGGCCGCCCGGGAGTTCTACCGGCAGTGGGAGGCGGTGGCGGCCGAGACCGTGTCCTATCTGCGGCTGGACGCCGGACGGTACCCGGAGGACCCGAAGCTGGCCGCGCTGGTGGGCGAACTCTCCGTGCGCAGCGAGGAGTTCCGTCGGCTCTGGGCGGACCACCAGGTGCGGGAGAAGACCCACGGGACCAAGCTGATCCACCATCCGGTGGTGGGCGGGCTCGACCTCGGCTACGAGACGCTGGCCGTCAACGGGGCGGCCGACCAGCTGCTGGTCGCGTACACCGCACCGGTGGGGTCGCCCACGGCGGAGAAGCTCGCCCTGCTGGCGAGCTGGCACGCCGACGGCGGCCGGGTCGGCGACACGCGTACCGAAAGCGGGCGGGCCGACGACACGCGGGCCGACGACACGCGGGCCGACGACACGCGGGCCGGAGCGGCGCGGACCGAGGGGACAGGGGCCCCGGGCGGGCCCGCGGTGGACTGACCTGCGGGGCGTGTCTTGGGCCCGCGGGCCGGGGCGCCGTCACTACCCTGCGTCCATGAGCGCCTGCGAAGACCTAGCCGCGGCACCCCTGGACATCGACCCCCTCCCGCCGGCCGACGGCTGCGCCGACTGCCTGGCCCAGGGGCGCCGGGACTGGGTGCACCTGCGCATCTGCCTGGACTGCGGCCACATCGGCTGCTGCGACTTCTCGCCGCAGCGGCACGCCGCGGCGCACTTCCACAACACCTCCCACCCGGTGGTGCGCTCCTACGAGCCGGGGGAGGACTGGCGCTGGTGCTACGTGCACGAGGTCATCGGCTGAGCCCCGACCGGGTGGGCGGACCCAGGTGTAACCCGGCTGAAATCCGGACATAACGCCGGTGCGGCCCTCCCGGCCGGCGTGTGTCCGGCCGGCGACCGCCGAAGGGAGGCCGATGATGGCCAAGTCGATGCCGAGCACCAAGCTCCGCCGGGGCACCCAGGACCTGCTGGAGCGGCGGGGCATGGCGACGAGCCCGAGACCGCTCCCCCCGCGGCTGCGGACCGGCGCCCCGTCCTCCACCGGCGCGTCCTCGGGCGGAGCCGCCTTCCGCCACGGCGGGCGCGACGTCGAGGTGGCGTCCCTGCACTCAGCCCCGGCGATGCACGCCGAGCTCAAGGGCCACCGCCACCGCGGTGCGGAGAAGCACTCCGCGCACTAGCGGGAGAAGCGCTCCGCGCATTGGCGAGCGGCCTGTCCGCGCCGGCCCGCCCGGCAGGACCGGACCGGTCCGGGCGGCGGACCAACACGACCCACACCCTCGCGGGGGCGGGAGTCGGGTACCGGCTCCCGCCCCTGACGCGTGCTCGGCGACCGCCCTCGGGCCGCCTCGGGGTCGGCTCGGGGACGCGTGGGGGGTCGTCCCGGATGGCCGGTGCGCCCGGCTCCCACAGACTCGTTCCCGGAAGCGATCACCGCCCGCCGGACGAGCCCGAGTTGGAGCCCAGACGATGAACACCCCGCAGCGTGACGGCCGTTGGACCACTCTTGCGATCTCCGGAGCGCTCGTCGCCGCCGTCGCGGCCGGTGCCGCGACCCCCGCCCTGGCGGCCGACCGGCCCGCTGACACGGCGGCCGTCGCCGCCGCCCGCCCCGCCGCGCCGGTGGACCGGGCGGCCCTGTCGCGGGCCCTCGCCGACCTGCCGGCCGGCATCACCGGCGCGCTGGTCCGGGTCGACGGTCCCGGCAGCCGGTGGTCCGGCGCGGCGGGCGGTGTCCCGGTGGACGCGCGGTTCCGGATCGGCAGCATCTCCAAGGTGTTCACCGCCACCGTGGTGCTCCAGCTCGCCGCCGAGCGCCGGCTCGATCTGGACGGCACCGTCCAGCAGTACCTGCCCGGTCTGCTCCCGGCGGCGTACCCGCCGGTCACCGTCGGCCAGTTGCTCGACCACACCAGCGGCCTGCCCGGTGGCGGCGGGCTGACCTCCGGGGACGGCGGCGAGCGGTGGTTCGCCGAGCACAGGGCCGACTCCTGGACCCCGGAACAGGTGGTGGCGGACGCCGTCCGGCAGCCGATGGGCTTCGCGCCGGGCAGCGCGCAGCAGTACAACGGCATCAACACCCTCGTCGCCGGGATGCTGGTCGAGAAGGCGACCGGCCGCTCCTTCGCGCAGGAGGTCCGGACCAGGATCGCCCGCCCGCTCGGCCTGCGGGACACCTTCGTGCCCGCGCGCGACGACCTCGCCGTCCCCGGCCCGCACGCCACCGCCGTCCTCGACGTGCCCGGCCCGGACGGCGGCCGGGTGGACGTCACCGAGCAGAGCCCCTGGCCCTGGGCGGAGGGCGGCATGATCTCCTCCACCGCCGACCTGGACCGGTTCATGACCGCGTTGCTGCGCGGCCGGCTGCTGCCGCCGGCCCAGCAGGCGGAGCTCTTCCGCGTCCCGGACGTGCCCAACAACCGGAACAAGAACTGCGAGATCGGCCCGACGGCCGGCCACGCCTGCTTCAGCAGGGGCCTGATGAGCGCCACCCTGCCCAACGGCACCGTGGTCTGGGGCAAGACCGGCTCCCGCCCCGGCTACTACAGCGGCGTCTTCGCCACCAAGGACCTCAGTCGCAAGGTGGTCCTGACGCTCAACCCGACCGGCCTGAACGGTGCCGAGTTCCCGAAGGTCTGGGAGATCGTGACCGCCTCCTTCGGCTCCGGCCGGGTGTACGGGGCGGACGGGTCCTGACTCCGCTCCGGCGGCGGACCGGCCGTCGGTCCCCTGCGGTACGGTCGGTCCGATCGTTGGTGGTGGGCGGACACGGGGGCGTGCGATGGCCGATGTGATGACCGGGACGGAGGAGCCCCTGGAGCTCCGGCTGGAGCGGTACCGGACGGAACTGACCGGCTACTGCTACCGGATGCTCGGATCGGTCTTCGAGGCGGAGGACGCCGTCCAGGAGACGATGGTCCGCGCGTGGCGCGGCCACCAGGGCTTCGAGGGGCGGGCCGCGCTGCGCTCCTGGCTCTACCGGATCGCGACCAACGTCTGCCTGGACGCGTTGAACGGCCGCAACAACCGGGCCCGTCCGATGGACCTGGCCGGCCCGTCCACCGTGGCCACCGCGAGCGAGGCCCAGCGCTCCGAGGTGTTCTGGATCGGACCCGCGCCGGACGGCCGGGTCCTGCCCGAGACGGGGGACCCGGCCGAGGTGGCCGCCCAGCGGGAGTCGGTGCGGTTGGCCTTCGTCTCCGTGCTGCAACGGCTGGCACCCAGGCAGCGGGCGGTGTTGATCCTGCGCGAGGTGCTCGGCTGGAAGGCCGCCGAGGTCGCCGAGCTGCTGGGCACCACGGTGGCCTCGGTCAACAGTGCGCTGCAGCGCGCCCGCGCGGTGCTCGCCGCGGACACCGCGGCCTCCCGCCCCGCGCCCGCCCTGGACGACGACCACCGGGCACTGCTGGCCCGCTACGTCACCGCCTTCGAGGCGTACGACATGGACGGTCTCGCGGCCCTGCTGCACGAGGACGTCACGCTCAACATGCCGCCGTACGAGATGTGGCTGCAGGGGCGGGGCGAGATCCGCGAGTGGATGCTCGGTCCCGGCTGCGGCTGCCGGGGTTCGCGGCTGGTGCCGGTGGAGGCCAACGGCAGCCCGGCCTTCGGGCAGTACCGCCCGAGCCCGGACGGCGGCCACGAGCCGTGGGCGCTCATCGTGCTGGAGGTGTCAGCGGGCCGGATCACCGGGCTCACCAACTTCCTCGACACCGACACGGTCTTCCCGCTCTTCGGGCTCCCTCCCCGGCTGGACGCCGAGTAGGGCGGGATCGGCGCCGAGCGGGTCACGCAGGGGTGGGGCGTTCGTCGGGCCGGCCGGATCGTCGTCCGGTTCCACCGGCAGCACTCCGGCGAGGCCGGCGAACGCGAGCAGTTCCCGCAGCGGGCCGCTCGCGCCCCTCAGGACCACCCGGACGCCGTGCCGGGCGGCGGCGAGCCGGAGCCGGGCGAGCGCGTCGACGACGGCCAGGTCGGCGGCGCCCGGGCCGGCGGTGGGCAGGGCGCCGAGGTCGCAGGCCAGGCGCGGTTCACGGGTCGGGCGCGGTTGACGACACGGGTGCGGTCCGCAGGTCGGGTGCGGTTCGCGGCTCGGTTGCGGGGCGCGGGGTGGCTCCGGGGCGGGCGTCGGCGGTGTCCGGGCGGGTGTCGGCTCCGGGGCGGGGGGTGTCTCTCGGTAGGTGTCCACGGAGGTCAGACCGGCGCGGTGGGCGCGGCTCATCGGCCCGCCGGGAGATCCGCTGAAGAATTCGCCCGGGGAGCGATGAGTTCCGGCCGCGCCCCCGGTCCAACCCTGTGAGAGCGACACACCGAACCGCGAGCACGAGGAACACCCATGACCGAGAACCTTGGCGAGCTGACCATCACCCGCGAGCTGCCCGGCAGCGCGGCCGCCGCCTTCCGGGCCTACCTCGACCCGGAGCAGTTCGTCCGCTTCTGGGGCCCGGCCGGCGTCCACGTCCCGCTGGAGACCGTGACGATCGAGCCGCGGGTCGGCGGGCGCTACGACAGCACGATGGTCGTCGACGCCACCGGCGAGCGGTACCCGATGAAGGCCGAGATCGTCGAGCTCCGCGAGGGCGAGCTGCTGGCGGTCGTCGAGGCGAGCGCCGGGATGCGCTCCACACTGACCTTCCGGGACCTCGACGACGACCGCACCGAGGTGGTCCTGCACCAGACCGACGTGCCGGACCGGTACAACGGCCCGGACGCCGTGGCCGGCCTCAACTCCAGCTTCGACCGCCTGGTCGAGCACCTGGCCGGCCGGGGCTGATCCGCGGCGTTCGGGGTGCGCTCCGGCCGGTCCGGGCCGGGCGCACCCGCCGGGGCCGCGGAGGAGCGGAGGAGCGGCGCGGAGGCGGCGAAAGTCCGCCCGGGAAATAGTAGCCATGGCAACAATGTCCATGTACTGTATCTGCCATGAGCGAGAACGCGATCCCGCAGAACGGCCCGACGCCGGGCTTCCTGGTCTGGCGGCTGTCGACGCGGTGGCGCACCGCCGTGGACCGGGCACTGGCCCCGCTGGGGCTGACCCACGCGCAGTACACGCTGCTCGGATCCCTGCACGGGATGCACCGGTCCGGGCAGCGGCCGAGCCAGCGCCAACTGGCCGACCACACCGGTCTGGAAGCGCTCTACGTCTCCAAGATCGCCCGGTCGCTGGAGGCTTCCGGTCTGATCGAGCGGACGCCGGACCCGGCCGACACCCGGGCGGTGCGGCTCTCGCTCACCGTCGAAGGGGAGCAGGCCGCCCGCCGCGCGGTCGCCACCGTCAAGCTGCTGCTCGACCGGCTGCTCGCGCCGCTCGGCGGTCTGGACGGGGAGCGGACCGCGGCGTTCACGGCCGAGCTGACCGCACTGCTCGACGTCCCGCTGGACGTCGCGCTCGACGTCCCGCTCGACGTCCCGCTCGACGTCCGGCTCGGCTGACCCGGCTCGCGGGCCGTCGCGCCACCCGAACCGCCCTGCACGCCTGCTCGATGACCTGCTGGATCTGATCTGCTGAAGGAGCGACCTCGTGTCCACCTCTGTCACCGTCCTCAACGGCCGGACCATCGGACTCGCCCACTACGCCACCCGCGCCGTGGCGGAGACCGTGTTCGAAAGCCTCGGTCTGACCTTCCACCAGGAGGTCGCGATCAACGGCCTCGGTGACCGGCCGGGGGGCGGCGCCACCCGCGACGACCTGATCACCCGGCTCACCACCGGGCTGAAGATCGACGACGCGGCCGCCGCCGCGGTGATCGAGCAGCTGCTCGACGCCGGCCTGGCGACCGCCTCGGGCGGCGACGGCGGCGACCCGGCCGTCCTCGCCCTCACCGACACCGGGCGCGAGCTGCACGGCCGGATCCAGGACGGGGTGAAGCGGATCGTGGCCCGGATCTACGGGGACCTTCCGGCCGAGGACCTGGCCGTCGCCGCCCGCGTCCTGACCGTCGTCACCGAGCGCGCCAACGCCATCCTGGCCGAGGCCTGACGCCCGAGGCGGGCGCCCGCCCCGGGCCCGGGGTCCTGCCCCGCGTGGGTCCTGCCCCGCGTGGGTCCGGCCCCTGCGCCTGTCCCCCTGCCCCCGTACGCGAGCCGGCCGAGCTGCGCCGGGCCCCTGCGCGGGGTGCGCGCGTGCTGCCGTCCGGCCGACGGGCGGCGGGGGCCGGATGGCAGAGTGGGCGCGGAGACCCCGTTCTGCGTCGGAGGAGGACCACCGTGTCGGCTGAGCCGTTGAAGTCCCGGGAGGAGTGGCTGGCGTCCCTGCCGCGGATCTACGCGGCGGCCGGCTGCGTGCTGCGCGACGAGTCGGGGCGGATCCTGATCGTGAAGGCCGGCTACCGCGAGCACTGGCAGTTCCCCGGCGGGACGATCGACCTCGGCGAGGGGCCTGCCGAGTGCGCGGCGCGCGAGCTGGAGGAGGAGACTGGCATCGTCCGGGCGGCCGGCGACCTGCTCGCCATCTCGTGGACCCATGCGTCCGGTGAACTCGACCACCCCGCCGAGCACTTCCTCTTCGACTTCGGCACCGTCCCGGACGGCACCCCCGTGACCGTCCCGGCCGGCGAACTCGACGACCACCGCTGGGCCACCGATCAGGAGGCGCTCGAACTCCTCGGCCCGGCCCGGTCGTTGCGGCTTCGGGCGGCGATGGAGGCCGCCGCCGACGGGCGGGTGCGGATCGTCACCACCCACGTGTCCGGCTTCTGAGCGCCGGTGCGGGTCCCGGCTCCGGGGCCCGCGCCCGGATCCGGCCCAGGCCGGATCCGGGCTGCGCCCGGGTGCGGCCCGGGCCGGCAGGCGGCCCGGATCCGTCTCAGGCCCGGCCCGTGTCGTCCACGTCGGCCGCGCGGGCCGCGATGAAGGCGGCCACCGCCTCGGAGGCGAAGGCCTCCGCCTCCGGCTTGTCGACGTTCAGGTCGGCCAACGGGCCCTCGCCGTGCTCCAGTTCCAGCAGGGCGAGCAGGATGTGCTCGGTGCCGACGTAGTTGTGCCCCAGCTTGAGCGCCTCGCGGAAGGTCAGCTCCAGTGCCTTCTTGCCCTGCGCGTCGTACGGGATCAGGCCGGGCACCTCGCCCGCGGGCGCCGGCAGCGCCGCGGCCACCGCGGCCCGGACGGCCTCCGGCGTGACGCCCTGGGCGGCCAGTGCCTTGACGGCCAGCCCCTCCGGCTCCGCCAGCAGGCCGAGCAGCAGGTGCCCGGTGCCGATCTCGGCGTTCCCGGCCGCGCGCGCCTCCTCCTGCGAGGCCATCACCACGCTCCGGGCCCGGTCGGTGAACCGGCTGAACCCCTGGGAGGGGTCGAGGTCGGCCGGGGTGGCCGGGTCCTTGGGGACGAACCGCTTCTGGGCGGCCTGCTTGCTGACACCCATGCTGCGGCCGATCTCGGTCCAGGACGCGCCGGAGCGGCGGGCCTGGTCGACGAAGTGGCCGATCAGGTGGTCGGCGAGCTCGCCGAGGTGGTCGGCGGCGATGACCGCGCCGGAGAGTTGGTCGAGAGCGTCGCTGTGGACGTTCTTGATCGCCTCGATCAGGTCGTCGAGGCGCAGCGGAGTGGTCCGGGGAACGGCTGAATTCTCCATGCGTCAACCGTAGGTTGTCGCCAGGAGAAGCGTCAACCCGTGGTTGACGATGGTGTGAGTCGACCCTGCGTCACCCCGGGGCGCGGGCGGGGGTCAGTCGCCGAGCAGCCGGGCGCGGACGGCGGCGAGGTCCGCCGGGTCGACGCCGGCGGCGCGCAGGTACCCGGCCGGCTCGAAGCCGTCGAGGGTGGCGAACAGGGCGGCCTCGGCGGTGGTCCCGGCCTCGGCGAGCACCGCGTCGATCCGGCGGTACTGGTCCGGCAGGCCGAGCATGCCGTACAGCGGCCGGACGTTGGGGGCGCTGAGCAGGTAGTCGGCGACGATCTCGGCGGGCTCCACGCCCGCGAGGGCGAGCAGCAGCAGGGCGGCCAGGCCGGTGCGGTCACGGCCGGCGCCGCAGTGCACGACCAGCCCGCCGGGCCGGGCGCCGGCGACGGCGCCGACCAGTTCGGCGGCGGCGTGCGGGCAGTGGTCCAGGTAGGGGCGGAACGCGAGCGGGGTGCCGTCCAGCTTTCCGTAGGTCTCCCACCAGGCGGAGCCGGCCAGTTCGTCCAGCGGGACGCGGACCAGCTCGATGCCCTCGGGCAGCGGGAGGAGCGGCTTGTACTCGGCGGTGTCGCGCAGGTCGACGACGGTGCGTATGCCGTGGTCGAGGAGGGAGTCCCAGCCCTCGGCGGTGAGGCGGTCCAGGTTGTCGGCCCGGACGACGGCGCGGTGGGCGGTGCGGGCGCCGTCGGTGGTCGGGAGGCCGCCGAGGTCGCGGACGTTCAGGCAGCCGTCCCACACCAGCGTGCGGTCCTCGGTGGTGGTCAGCGCGTCCGTCCGGCTCATCGGGCTCCCCGTTCTCGTCGGGGGTCCGTTACCCCCTCGTTATAGAGAGGACTCCCGGGCCGTCCCGATGGTTCCTCGGCTTCGCCGTCCGTTCGACGGGGCGTCAGCGGATGTTCGTGGGCGGATGGACCGTAGCGGGCGTTCCGGCCTGCACGTCTGTCGGCAGTCGCCGCTCAGCGGTCGCCCTCTCACCAGTCGCTTCTCAGCAGTCGGTGGGGCGGGCGGCCTCGGCGCGGACCAGCTTCTCCATCGGGTCGGCGGCGATCTGGCCGAGCACGGAACCGGCGGCGATCGCGCCGACCAGGAACACGGTGGAGAGCCAGGCCATGGTGGAGACCGGCAGGGTGAACGCGCCGACCACCCGGGCCACGCACTCGGTCAGCAGGGCGGTGCCCCAGATGGTGGAGAAGAGCCGCTCGTGGCGGCGGAAGCTGCGCGAGCCGGCCGCCCGGCCGGCGGCCAGCCGGTGCCAGGCGTCGGAGCGCGCCCGGTCGCCCCTGGTGAGGAAGGGCATCAGCGCCGAGGACATCAGCGGGCGGCCGAGCAGCACGGAGGCGAGGATCGCCAGCGCGATGGTGGCGCTCACCGCACCGTCCTTGGCCAGCATCAGCCGGGCGTCGCCGGTGACGGTGGTGAGCGCCAGCCCGACCACGTTGACGCCCAGCATCATCGAGGCCCACAGGTTGAGCTTCCGCTCGCGGAGCAGGCCGAGGGTGGTCCGGACGGCCGGGACGGCACCGCTCCACGCGAGGGCGGCGAACTCGCTCATGCCGAAGGCGGAGTGCAGCAGGTAGTAGCCGGCCAGCGGAGCGGCGACGTCGAGGACGAGCGGACGGAGGGCGGAGGCCAGGGGATTGGCCGCCTTCTCGGCGGTGGCCGGAGCGACGGTGGTGACGGCGGTGTTGCTGACGGCGGCGGTGGTGACGGCGGGGGCGCTGAGGGTCTGGCTCACGGTGGGTCCTCCCCGGACTGGGTGCTCGGCCCGCGGGCCCGGTGCCCGCGTCGTGCCTCCAGTCTTCCGGCGCGACCCTCCGTCAGAGCAGTGCCGTCCGTTGCGGGATCGGCATGACAGTTGTCACGGTCCGCGTCATGACAGCGCCTCCGACCTGCGGTTCCTCCGGTTCCTCCGGTTCCTCCGGTCAGCGCGGGCGGCCCGCGGCGTGCGGCCGGGACGCGCCGGCGCGCGTGCGGACGGGACGCACGCAGCCGTGGTTCAGGACGGGAACGACCAGGGCGCGCGGCCGAGGGTGTCCGAGCAGCGCACCGCGTCGAAGCGGTCGTCCCCGGCCGAGCGGAAGCCGCGGGCGGCGCCGTGCAGCACGGTCCGCCCGACCGTGTCCGCCCCGGTCCGGGCGCCGGTCGGGACGAGGTGCCCGCCGACCAGCTCGGCCCCCGGACCAAGGGCCCCGGCCTGCGGTCCATGGTCCGGACGGCCCGACGTCGGGCCGTCCGGCTCGACCCGTCGAGGAGCCCGGTACCGTACCCGGGGCCGGAGCGACGGACGGGCGCCGGAAGCCCCGGATCGCCCCGGCGGGTCGGACCGATCACCCGGATGGCGCATGATGTGGCGGGTGCAGAGTGCAGAGCGCCCCGGAGCGGGCACCGACAGGCCCGTCGGCCGGTCCGGACCGGTACCGACGCCCGACCCACCGCCCGGTCCACCGCCCGGTCCACCGTCCGCCCGGCCCCCGGGGGCAGCCCCGGACGACCTGACCGCCGCCGTCCGAGCGGCGCAGGACGGCGACGAGGAGGCGTTCCGGCTGCTGTTCCGCAGCGTGCAGCCGGGTCTGATCCGCTACCTCCGGGTGCTGATCGGCGGCCGGCCCGAGGACGCCCAGGACGCCGAGGACATCGCCTCCGAGGCCTGGCTCCAGATCGCCCGCGACCTGCCGTCCTTCACCGGCGACGGGGACGGCTTCCGCGGCTGGGCCGCCACCATCGGCCGCAACCGTGCCCTCGACCACCTGCGGGCCAGACGCCGCAGACCGGTCGCCGATCTCCCGTTCGAGTACCTGGGCGAGCTGGCCGCGGGGGACGACACGGCGGGCGCGGCGATGGCCGCCGTCGGCACGGCGGACGCGCTGGCGCTGATCTCCCGGCTGCCGCACGACCAGGCCGAGGCCGTGCTGCTGCGGGTGGTGATGGAGCTCGACGCGGAGAGCGCCGCGCGGGTGCTCGGCAAGCGGGCGGGGACGGTGCGGATGGCCGCGCACCGGGGGCTGCGGCGGCTGGCCAAGCTGCTGGAGCAGTCCTTCGCGTCCGGCGTCGGGATCCCGGCGCAGCCGATGGCCCGACAGGCAGTCCGGCGGGCGGCCTCGACCACGGTGCAGCAGCCGACCGGGCAGCCGGTGCCGCACCAGTCGGGCCGGGCCGGACGGGGTGCCCGGCGGGGCTCCGGAAAATCCGGCGAAGAAATCTCTCCGCAGGGTGTGACAGAACGCAGGGCCGCGACGCTGAAGGACATGAGATGAGCACCAACCGATCCCGTCGGATCGACCGCGACACGGCCGAGCAACTGCTTGGCGGTGCCGTGGGCGGCCCGTCGGCCGGGCAGGACGCCTCACTCACCGGACCGGACGTCGGGGCCGGGTCGACCGGACTGCCCGAGGGCGGGCCGGTGGACCGGGTGGCCCGGGTCCTGGCCGCTGCCTCCGCCCCGGCGGTGGCGGAGGAGCTCTCCGGCGAGGAGGCGGCGCTGGCCGCGTTCCGGGAGGCCCGTCTCGCGCCCGTCCCTGCTCCACCCGCCGTACCCGCACCCGTCCGGAGACGATCGATGGCAACCGCCGCGCTGGCCAGGGCCTTCAGCACGAAGGCCGTCGCCGTCGTGCTCGGCGCCACCGCGCTCGGCGGGGTGGCGGTCGCGGCCGGCACGGGCAACCTGCCGTCGGCGCTCGGTGGCGGTTCCGAGGACCGGAGCCGGATGCCGGTCGTCCCCGCGGCCACCGGGACGTCCGCACCGGGGACGAAGTCCGGCGCGTCGAGCGGCTCCTCGGCCGCGCGGCAGCCCTTCGGCGGTCCCTCGACCACCGGTGGCGCGGCCACCGGCGGGCCGTCCGCCGGGGCGGGCGGGCAGTCCGCGCCGGGTGCGCCGTCCTCGACCCCGGCCGACGGGGAGACCAAGGGCGGTCCGAATGGCCTGGTCTCGCTCTGCCGCGGCTTCACCGACCGGACGGGCAAGGGCGAGCGCCCGCGCCTGCTGACCGCGGACCCGCAGTTCGCCGCGTTGGTCGCGGAGGCCGGCGGCGCGGACAAGGTGGAGGGGTACTGCGCGAACGTCCTCCGGCGCGCCGGTGAGGACGACCGCCGGAACTCCTCCCAGCAGTCCGGCGGCACCACCTCCGGCAACGGCGGCAACGGAGCGGGCGGCAGCCAGGACGGCAAGCAGAACGGTAACCAGAACGGCAACCAGAACGGTGACGGCGGCAAGGCCTCCGGCTCCGGCGGCTCGGGTGGTTCGGGCGAGAACGGCGGCAAGGCCACCGGCACCCCCGTGCTGCCTCCGCTGCCGACGCTCACCGATCCGCGGCCGAAGCCCGACCGCACCGACAAACCCGCCGAAGCCTCGCCCAAGAGGTGACCCGAGACTCCGGATGGGCGGCGAGCGAATCCCCCCGGGCCCGCCGCCCATCCGGGAAGCACCACCGCAGTGCCCGCTCCACCCGCAGACCGTACGACCCGCAGGACCCGCAGTAGCTCCACCACCCCAAGACCCCGGGTGGCCGGTCGGCTCCCCCGTGCCCACCGTCCACCCGGCCGGCCCCGGCCGGACCGCAGGCGCACCCCCCGGACGCGCCGCGGTCCGGCCGGGACCGGAACCGTCGGCCCGTCCGCCCCGCAGTCGGGCGGGCCGACGGCCCGCGCGACCAGACCACACCTGGACCCGACCGTGACCGTCACCTGGTACGACCACGAGCCGGCGGCCGGGGATCCGCTGCCCGGTTCCCCGGCCGCCACCCCTTCCCGGCAGGCCGCCGAGACCACCGCCGCCCCCGTGTTCGTGGACTCCTCCGGCCGCCGCCAGCGGCGGGTCCGCCGCCTCGGCCTGCTGCTCGCCGTGCCGGCCGCCGGCTACCTGGTGCTGGTGGCCAGCACGGTGCTGGGCGGGCCGAGCGTGAGCGCGCCGTTCCTGCCGCTGCCGCCCGCCCCCAGCGCCGCCCCGACCGCGCCGGCCGCCGAGACCCCGTCCGAGGTGCCGACGATCCCCGGCGCGCCGGGGCCGGACAGCGTGCAGCCCGGCCCGGCCCAGTCGGCGGTGGCCGGCCGCCGGGGCGCCCCGACGGCGGCCGGCCGGTCGGCCACCCCGGAGCCGTCCGCTCCGCCCTCCGCCGGGCCGTCCGGGTCCGCCACGCCCGGCGGCAACGGCAACGGCAACGGCAACGGCGGGAACCCCACCGTGACCCCCGGCCACGGACGGCCCACCGACGCGCCGGGCCACTCGGGCAACGGGGGCGGCAAGACCGCCAAGCCGTCCCCGGCTCCGTGACCCGGCGCCCGCCCTGCCGAAGCCGCCACCGCCGTTCTGCGGACCCACCCCCGGCCCCTCGCCTCTCCGGGCCCCGCCCCGCCCTCCCGAAAGCGCCCCGCCGTGAGCCCCTCCCGCCGTCGCCGCAGAACCGGCCGCCCCGGCCCCGCCGCCGTCCCGCCCGCCGCCCGGCGCGGCAGAAGGGGCGTCGTCCGCCAGGGTCCGCTGCGCACCCACTGGCTGCTGCTGACCGCCCTGCTGTTCACCCTGGCGGCCGCCCTGCTGCTGCAGGGCTACACCCAGCACCTCTACGACCACCGCCCCGACCCGGCCGCCCAGCCGGCGGGCTCGGCCGCCGTCCCCGAGCAGGTCCGCAGCGGCGGACCCGTGATCGACGCGGCCGGCGCCGAGCCGCGAACCGCCGCGCCGCGCCCCGGCACCGTCGCGCTCACCTTCGACGACGGCCCCGACCCGCGCTGGACCGCCGAGGTCCTGGACACGCTGAGCCGCAACGGCGTGCACGCCACCTTCTTCGTGGTCGGCACCCAGGCGGCCGCCCACCCCGACCTGGTCCGCCGGATCGTCGCCGAGGGCCACCAGCTCGGCGTGCACACCTTCACCCACGCCGACCTCGGAGCCCAGCCGCCCTGGCGCCGCTCGCTGGAGCTGCGCGAGACCCAGCTCACCCTGGCCGGCGCGGCCGGGGTGACCAGCTCGCTGCTGCGCCCGCCGTACTCCTCCACCGCCGACGTGCTGGACGACCCCGGCTGGGCCGCCGTCCAGCAGGCCGGCCGCGAGGGCTATCTGACCGTGCTCACCACCCATGACAGCGAGGACTGGCGCCGCCCCGGCGTGGACGAGATCACCGACGCGGCCACCGCAGGGCGGGGCGACGAGGGCCGGATCGTCCTGATGCACGACGGCGGCGGCAACCGCTGGCAGACCGTCGCCGCGCTGGACGCCCTGCTGCCGCGGCTCAAGGCGCGGGGATTCCGCTTCACCACGGTCAGTGAGTCGGTGGGCCTGCCCGACCCCGTCCGGCGGGCGACGTGGGCCGAGCACTGGCAGGGCCTCGCCCTGATCCGGGTGCTACAGGCCGGGGACTGGACCCTCGCCGTACTGGGCTGGCTGCTGTACGCGGCGGGCGCGGTCAGCGTCCTGCGCGCGGTGACCGTTCTGGTCGCCGCCCGGCGGCACAAGCGGCTGCGCCGCCGGCGCAACGCCTGGGGACCGCCGGTCACCGAGCCGGTCAGCGTGATCGTGCCGGCCTACAACGAGTCGGCCGGCATCGAGGCCGCCGTCCGCTCGCTGCTCGCGTCCGACCACCCGGTCGAGGTCATCGTGGTCGACGACGGTTCCACCGACGGCACCGCCGACCTGGTCGAGTCGTTGGGCCTGCCGTACGTCCGGGTGATCCGGCAGGCCAACGCGGGCAAGCCGGCCGCGCTCAACACCGGCATCGCCGCCGCCCGGGCCGAGCTGCTGGTGATGGTCGACGGCGACACCGTCTTCGAGCCGGACGCCGTCCGGATGCTGGTCCAGCCCTTCGCCGATCCGGCGGTCGGCGCCGTCTCCGGAAACGCCAAGGTGGCCAACCGGGGCGGCCTGCTGGGCCGCTGGCAGCACATCGAGTACGTGGTCGGCTTCAACCTCGACCGCCGGCTCTTCGACCTCGCCGAGTGCATGCCCACCGTCCCCGGCGCGGTCGGTGCCTTCCGCCGGTCGGCGGTGCTGGCCGTCGGCGGCGTCGGCGACGAGACGCTGGCCGAGGACACCGACCTCACCATGGCGCTCTGCCGGGCCGGCTGGCGGGTCGTGTACGAAGAGCGGGCCAGGGCCTGGACGGAGGCGCCGGCGTCCCTGAGTGCGCTGTGGCGCCAGCGGTACCGCTGGTGCTACGGCACCCTGCAGGCGATGTGGAAGCACCGCGGCGCGCTGCGCCAGGGCGGGCAGGCGGGCAAGCTGGGCCGGCGCGGCCTCGGCTACCTGCTGACGTTCCAGGTGCTGCTGCCGTTGCTCGCCCCGGTGGTGGACGTCTTCGCGCTGTACGGGCTGGCCTTCCTCGACCCGGTCCGGATCGTCGGCCTCTGGCTCGCGTTCCTGCTGGTACAGCTGCTGATGGCGGTCTATGCCTTCCGCCTCGACCGCGAGCGGCTCGGCCCGCTCTGGAGTCTCCCGCTGCAGCAGTTCGTCTACCGGCAGCTGATGTACCTGGTGGTGATCCAGTCGGTGTTCACCGCGCTGGCCGGCTCCCGGCTGCGGTGGCAGCGGATGCAGCGCTACGGCAGCCTGCGGGTGCCCGAAGGCCAGCAAGCGGCCGGTGCGCCCCCGGAGCCGGTCGGCATCGGCGGCGGCCCCGGGGCGCCCGGAGGCTATCGTGCACAGGTGCACGAGGCGGTCCGGGGCCCCGGACAGGGCACGTGAGGGAGGCGGTTGGCGTGATCGGACGGGCGCTCAACGGGCGTTACGAACTCGTCGAGATACTCGGCGTCGGCGGCATGGCCACCGTCTACCGCGGGGTGGACCACGTGCTGGGCCGCCAGGTGGCCGTCAAGGTCCTGAACGGGGGTCTCGCCGACGACCCGCGTTTCGCCGAGCGGTTCGGCCGGGAGGCGCAGCACGCGGCGATGCTGGTCCACCCGAGGATCGTCATGGTCTTCGACTCGGGCGTGGACCAGGGCTCGCCCTACATCGTCATGGAGCTGGTGCAGGGCCGCTCGCTGGCCGCGGCGCTGGCGCAGCAGCCGGGCCTGCCGGTGGAGCGGGCGGTCGGGATCGCGGCGGCGGTCTGCGAGGCGCTGGCCGTCGCACACGGCGCGGGCCTGGTGCACCGTGACATCAAGCCCGGCAACATCATGATCACGGACGACGGCGGGGTGAAGGTCGTCGACTTCGGCATCGCCCGGGCCGGGTCCTCCAGCAACCTCACCCAGGCCGCGTCCGTCCTCGGCACCGCGGCCTACCTCTCGCCCGAGCAGGCCACCGCCTCCGAGCTGGACGGGCGCACCGACCTGTACGCCGTCGGCTGCGTGCTCACCGAGATGCTCACCGGCGTCACCCCGTTCACCGCCGAGACCCCGGTGGCGATCGCGTTCAAGCACGTCAGCGAGCAGCCGCTGCCGCCGTCCGCCCGACGGGCCGGCGTGTCGGCCGCCCTGGACGCGGCCGTGCTGCGGCTGCTCGCCAAGAACCCCGCCGACCGGCCGGCCGATGCGGCGGCCGCCCGGGCCGAGCTGCTCGCCTGCGTGCCCGGGCTGGCGGTCGTGGACCCGACCTCCGAGCTGCTCGCGACCACGGGGCAGCCCACCCGTGCGCTGCCGCCGGTCGCGCCCGGGCTCGCCGCCCAGCAGCACACCACGCTGCTCCCCCCGCAGCCGGCCGCGGCCACCTCGGTGATGGCGCCGGTGCCGGTCGCGCCGCCCGGGCACACCGGGCCCGGGGGCGGTCCGGCCGGCTTCGACTCAGCCGGCCACGCCTCCTCGGGCTTCGAGCCGCCGGCCCGGGAGAGCCGCCGCAAGCCGCTGGTCCTCGGTGCGCTCGGCCTGGCCGGAGTCGCGGGCGCCGCGATGCTCGCGCTCACCGCCTTCGACGACCCGGGCACCCCGACCGCCGCGGCCGCCAAGCCGTCGCAGACCGCCGCGGCCCCGCCGAGCCCGACCGCCACGCCGTCGACCGCCGCGCCCACCACCCCGGCCGCGACGCCCACCACGGCCCCTTCGACGACGCCGCCGCGTAACCAGAGCCCGGCCGTCCAGCTCAACGCCCTTCGGCAGTCCGTGGCGCAGACCCAGGTCGGCAAGGAGCGGGACCGCCAGATCGACCTGTTGCACACCCTCGACGACGCGGCGGCCCGCCTCAACCAGGGGCAGCCGGACGACGCCGCCCAGGAGCTGAAGGGCGCCCAGCGGATCGTCCGGGACATGGCGAAGAAGCACGCCGTCGACGGCCAGACCTCCCAGAACTGGAACTCCCGCCTCAGCGCCCTGATCACCTCGCTCAACGCCGCCGCCGACCGCAACGACAACGAGTGACCGCCAACGACAACGAGTGAGCGCCCCGCGGCGACCGGGAGGCCGGGGAGCCGACCGCTGATCCGGCAAGATCCCAGAGAGAGGGCCTAGCCGTCCCCGGGGTGCCGCCGCCGGGCGCGGCTCTCCACCCCGGTGCGGATCTGGCGGCTCAGCACCCCGGCGGCCGCCGCGAGGAAGACGAAGTTGTACGCGATCTGCAGCATCACCACCAGCCGTGGCGCCTGCCCCGCCGGGGTGATGTCGCCGTACCCGACCGTGGACATGGTCACGATGGTGAAGTAGAGCGCGTCGAGCCTGCTCTCCAGACCCACGAACTCGTCCGGCCTCGCGCTGAGCACGTAGTAGGTGGCGGCGAAGATGGTCATCGCGAGGCAGATCAGGAAGACCAGCCAGACCCCCGGGTGACGCCCGGTGCCGCGCACCACGTCGCTCATGCGTGCTATCAGCAGTGCGCTCAGCACGACCAGCGCGGCCGCGAAGACCACCCAGCTGAGGAGCGGTCGGTCCGCGCCGAGGCGGCGCAGCGGGACGGTGAAGTACGCGACCATCAGCAGCGTGAACGAGCCCAGGAGCAGGAGCCAGGCCCGCTTGTCGATCCGGGTCCGGGACGGCGGCGACTGGTTGGTGGACATCCCGCCCAGGTTCGGGCCGGGAGGCGGCGGCCGCCCCCCGGGCTGCTCCGTCCGGCGGAGCCGCCTCCCGCCGGGGCTCGCGGACGGGCCGGTCGGGCTGACCGCCCCTCAGACGGCCCGGGGTGCGGCCGGCACGACCGTACGGCCCCAAGCACGACGGAGCCCCCCGCTGCAGTCAGCGGGGGGCTCCGTCGAGGGCTCAGGCCGTGGTGGTGGACCGGGGGGTCTCCGTGGCCTTGGTCACAGTGGTCGGCGTCACGGCCGGGCGCGCCTGGTCGGCGGCGGGCTGCTGGGGGGCGGCGGCGGCCTGCGCCGTGCCCTGGGCGGCGTCGGCGGCGGGGGCCTCGTCCTCGCGCAGCGCCTTCGTCTCGGCCTTGAGGATGCGCATGGACTTGCCGAGGCCGCGGGCCATCTCCGGCAGCTTCTTCGATCCGAACAGCAGGACAACGACAGCCAGCACCACCAGGAGGTGCCAGGGCTCAAGACCGTTCCGCAGCATCCCTGGCCACCGGTCCCTTCTTGTCTAGAGTCACAGGAGGGCAAAGCGCCCGACCTGGCCAGTATGCCTGGCCCCGGCGGCGAACGTATACACCGGCCGGGAAACGCTGGTCAAAAACCGGATGTCGCCGGGGCGGACGGCCGCTATTGGTCTAGACCACTTTGGCGGGGGGGCCTCCGGTCCGACCCGCCGGGAGCGGAGTGCGTCCGGCCCGGGACGGGGCCGGTGGAAACCGGGTGCGGAGCGGGGTGCCGCTCGGCGACACTGCGCCGATGAGCATCGACATATCCCGGGCCCCGCAGGAGCACGCCCTGCAGCACGTCGCCGCGCTGTCCTCCGGTCCGCCGCTGGCCCCCGGCCTGCAGGTCACCCTCAACTTCCACCCCGACCGGGAGTCCGGCGGCCGGTCGATCCTGGAGTCGCTCGCCGCCGACGGTGTCTACCGCTCCCAGTTCGTCACCGGTACCAGCAACGGCGGCCTCACCGCCCACCCCGGCGGCGACCGCTGGCGCTGGGAGAGCCGCATCTTCGGCGGCGCGTACGACGAGGCGCCGGCGGATGAACGGCCGGTGTACGGCGCACTCGACTACCGCCGGAGGCCGCTCGGCGGCGCCCCGCGCTTCGGGTCGGCGTTCTTCCGGCTGGCCGCTCCCGTCCTCGACCGGACCACGTTCTGCTACCCGGACAGCTTCCTGGAGCCCGCGGACTTCGGGGTGGCCGCGCGGATGGCGCTGATCGAGCTCGCCGAGGCCGACGTGGCGGCGGACGCCCTCGACGACTACATCGAGGCCCAGGTGCACGGCCCGGTCCGGCTGGACCGGGACGTCGAGGCGCTGGTGCTCGACCCGAGCCACCGCGGCACCCCGGTCGAGGAGCAGGCCCGCCGGCTGCCCTGCCCGGTCGAGTGGCACTCCGGCGTGCGGCTCTCCGTCGAGGAGTTGCGCCGTCACCCGGACTACCGCGGGCCCGAGTACGTCGCCCTGGGCGAGGCGGTCGCCGAGGCCGGGTGGCTGGACCCGCGCATCCTCGGCGACGCCGTCCGCAGCGGGCGCCACGACCCCCAGGACCTGAAGCGGGTCTGGCACTGCCTCGCCCGCTTCGGGTCGCCGGCGGAGGGCATCGCCTAGCTAGGGCCGCCGGGCCAGCAGGTAGCAGCGTGTGGTCTGCGCCTCGTGCGGGCGGGGCGCCCGCTGCAGGCGGGCCTCCACCGCGAATCCGGCCTCGGCCAGCTGCTCGGCGACGGCGTCCTGGTCCAGGAAGTGGAAGTCGACGTCCACCGTGTGGCCCCACCACTCCTCCAGCCGGCGGACCTCGGCGCCGAGGTGGAAGGAGACCAGCAGGACGCCGCCGGGCCGCAGCACCCGCCGCATCTGCGCGAACGCGGGCTTGAGCTCGTGCGGTTCGAGGTGGATCACCGAGTAGAGCGCCACCGCGGCGGCGAACTCGCCGTCCGCGGCCGGCAGGCGCAGCAGGTCCCCCTCCCGGAACTCGACCGCCGGGTGCTCCCGCCGGGCGACCGCCACCATGCCCGGCGACAGGTCGATCCCGACCACCTCCGCCCCGTGCTCCGCCAGCCACGCCGCCACGTGACCGGGACCGCAGCCGAGGTCCGCCACCGGACCGCCCGCGGCCTCCTCCAGCACCGCCCCGAGCAGCGCCCGGTCCACCGGCTTGTCCGCCAGCTCGCCCCCGATCCGCTCCAGGTAGTCCTCCGCGACGGTGTCGTAACTCGCCTTCGCCCGCACGTGGTTGATGTTGTCGTCCATGGTGGCAGGGTGTCATGCGGCAGCCGTCCGCCGCCTCGCCGTTTTCCTCCGTGGCCGACCGCGCCGGCGGGAAGGGCGAGAGCCCCACCCGGCGACCGGGTGGGGGCTCGTGATGACGCGCAGGTGGGCGGGCTCGGAACCGGGTTCAGACGGCGACCGGTTCGGCGGCGGCCGGCTCGGTGCCGGCGGCCGGCTCGACCGTGCGGGCCGGGAGGTGGGACATCAGGCGGTAGGCGAGGACGGCGGCGCCGAGGGCGAAGACCAGCCCGACCACCGCGGCGACGTGCAGGCCGTCGGTGAAGGCGGCGCGGGCGGTCTCCAGCAGCTCGGTGCCGAGCCGGCCGGGCAGCTGGGCGGCGACGGCGACCGCGCCGCCGAGGGTGTCCTGCGCGGTCCGGGCCAGCTCGCCGTCCACGCCCTGCGGGAGGCCGCCGTCCAGCTGCGAGCGGTAGACGGCCGCGCCGGCCGCCCCCAGCAGGGCGATGCCGAGCGAGCTGCCGAGTTCGACCGCGGTCTCGGAGGTGGCGGAGGCGGCGCCGGCCCGCTCGGCCGGGGCGGAGGAGACCACCAGGTCCGCGGTCAGCGTCATGGTGCCGACCGTGCCGGCGGCCAGCACGCCCGCCGCGGTGAGCACGAGGGCGAGCGGGGAGTGCGCTCCGACCTGGGTCATCATCGCGAAGCCGATCGCGCCGACCAGGAAGCCGCCGGCCATCATCACCGCCGGGCGGACCTTCCCGGCGAGCGCCGAGCCGGTGCCGACCGCCGCGAACACGCCGACGCTCGGCACGAGCGCCCAGAGCGAGGCGGTCAGCGGGCTCATGCCCTTGACCAGCTGCAGGTACTGCGAGGTGAAGAGGGTGAAGCCCATCATCGCGAACATCGCCACCGTGTTGACGCTGATCGCCCCGCTGAAGGCGCGGATCCGGAACAGCGAGAGGTCCAGCAGCGGGACGGCGGCGGTGCGCTGGCGCAGGACGAAGGCGCCGGCGAAGAGCAGGCCTACCGGGAGCGCGAGCGCGGGGGGCAGGCTCCAGCCGTCCACCGAGAGCGTCTTGATGCCGTAGACCAGCGGCAGGATCGCGGCCAGTGAGAGGCCCGCGCCGAGCAGGTCGAAGCCGCCGCGCTGCGGGGAGCGGTACTCGGGGAGCAGCACCGGTGCCGCGAGCAGGACCAGCACCATCACCGGGACGGCGAGCAGGAAGACCGAGCCCCACCAGAAGTGGTCCAGCAGCAGACCGCCGGCGACCGGGCCGAGGCTGGCCCCGGCGGTGAGGGCGCCGCCCCACGCGCCGAGGGCGGCCTGGCGCTGCTTGGGCTCGTGGAACATGTTGCGGATCAGCGCGAGGGTCGAGGGCATCACGGTGGCCCCTGCGGCGCCCAGCACCGCGCGGGCGGCGATCAGCTGCCCGGGGCCGTCCGCGTAGGCGGCGAGCAGGGAGGCGCCGATGAAGCCGGCGGCACCGGTCATCAGCAGCTTGCGGCGGCCGATCCGGTCGCCCAGCGCGCCCATCGTGAGGAGCAGGCCGGCCAGCAGGAACGAGTACACGTCCATGATCCACAGCTGCTGGGTGCCGGTGGGCGCCAGCGTGGTGGAGATGAACGGGACGGCGAAGAAGAGCACGCCCATGTCCATGGAGAGGACGAGGGTCGGGAGCAGGAGCACGGCCAGGCCGGTCCATTCGCGACGGCCTGCGCGGCCGGTGGTTGCGGTCATGGGGAAGACGGTACGGGCGTGTCAGACGTTTGTCTAGTACGTGTGTCTAACTCGCTCGCATGAGACGTTCGTGCAAGACATCTGTGCAGTTCTTCCGTAGGATCACGCCATGGGAAATCGCGAAGACCTGATGTCCGGCGCCAAGCGCTGCCTCTACGAGAAGGGCTACGGGCGCACCACGGCTCGTGACATCGCCACCGCGTCGGGCGTCAGCCTGGCCGCGATCGGCTACCACTTCGGCTCCAAGGAGGCGCTGCTCAACGCGGCGATGATCGAGGCCATCGGGGAGATGGGGGAGTCCCTCGCCCGGGTGGTCGACGCCGCGAACCGGGCGTCCGGGGAACCGGAGGAGCGGTTCGTCGCCGTGTGGGACGGCCTCAAGGACGTCTTCGTCGAGCACCGGGGCCTCTGGGCGGCCCAGTTCGAGGCGATCACGCAGGTCGCGCACGCGCCGGAGCTGGCCCAGGCCTTCGCGGAGGCGCAGAAGGAGGGGCGGCTCGGCCTCGCCGCGCTGTTCCAGGGGCTGCCCGAGGTGCCGGACACCGAGGAGGAGGTCGCCCGCGGCATGTTCTACCAGGCGCTGATGGCCGGCTTCGCCGCGCAGTGGCTGGCGGCGCCCGAACTCGCGCCCAGCGGGCAGGAGTTCCTGCGCGGGTTGCGGCTGGTCAGCGACGGAGTGCTCAGGCCCGCTACGCGGTGACCGCGGTCAGCAGCACCACCGAGTCGACGTGGGCCAGCAGCCCGTGCCGCTCCTGGGGGACGGGGTGCAGCTGACCGGCCGAGAGCTCCTGGAGGTGCCCCGTGACGGTGAGCGCCACCCGGCCGCGCAGCACCTGGAGGGAGGCGGCGGCCGGGGCGTTGTGCTCGTCCAGCGAGGTGCCCGCGGTCAGCGCGATCACGGTCTGCCGCAGGACGCCGTCGTGCAGCACCAGGTGGGCGCTGCGCCCGTGCGGGCTCTCGGCGGCCAGGGCCGCGTGCTCCACGGCGAGCTGTTCGAGATCGACCATCGGGTGCCCTCCTCGGCCTCCGGGGCCGCCGCCGCGGCCCCACGGCCAGCGTCCCGGACGCACCCGGCTCGCGCACCCGGAGTCGTTCGGCGTGCGGTGTCCGCCGACTGCCCCGATGGTGGATGCATGGCGACCAACCAGAATTTCTTCAGCGGGTTCCAGGTCAATCGATCGCTGCTGGCCGGTGGCGCGGTCCTCACGGGGATCGGCGCGATGCTCGGGATGGCCGGTGCGGCGATGGTGTGCGCGGCGCTGGCCACGGCCGGCCGCAGTTGGGTGCGGAGCCTGGACATGCCTCCGACGAAGGCCATGGCCCAGCGGGCACTGCACGACGCGAAGGTGGCCTCGGCCGCCGGCTGGGAGGCCTGGCGGGCCGAGCACGCCTCGCCGAACTGACCGGGCCGCGACGGGCCGCCGTGGGGGTGCGGCCCGCCGCACCGGGAGTCACGGAGGTGCGCACCGGAGCCCCGGTGCGCACCCCGGCTGCTGCGGCCCCGTCCGGCCCGCGGTCCCGTCCGGCTCCGCGGTCCCGTCGGGCTCCGCGGTCCCGTTCCCGGCCCTACAGCCCTAGCGACTTGGCGACGATGCTGCGCATCACCTCGCTGGTGCCGCCGTAGATCCGGAACACCCGGTTGTCGGTGTAGAGGCGGGCGATCGGGTACTCCAGGATGTAGCCGTAACCACCGTGCAGCTGGAGGCACTTGTCGATCACGCCGGACGCCGACTCGGTGCAGAACAGCTTCACCGCCGCGGCGTCCGCGACGGTCAGCCCGCCGTGCTGGTACAGCTCCAGCGCACGGTCCACCATCGACTGCTGGGCGACCACCTGGGCCTCGCAGTCGGCCAGCGTGAACTTGGTGTTCTGGAACTCGGCCACCGCCTGGCCGAAGACCTTGCGCTCCTTGACGTACCGGACGGCGAACCGGACCGCCGCCGCCGAGGCGGCGTAGGCGCCGACCGCGATCGCGAGCCGCTCCTGCACCAGGTTGTGGGTCAGGTAGGTGAAGGCCATGCCCTCCTCGCCGAGCAGGTTCTCCACCGGCACCTTGACGTCGCTGAACGCGAGTTCGGCGGTGTCCGAGGTGCGCAGACCGATCTTCTGCAGCTTGCGGCCGACGCTGTAGCCCTCCGACGCGGTGTCCACGCAGAGGATGGAGAGGCCGGCCCGGCGGTTCTGCGGGTCGTACGGGGAGGTCCGGCAGACCACCAGGACCAGGTCGGCGAGCACGCCGCCGGTGATGAAGGTCTTGGCGCCGTTGAGGACGTAGTGGGTGCCGTCCTCGGAGAGCCGCGCCGTGGTGGAGATGCCCGCGAGGTCGGAGCCGGCGCCCGGCTCGGTCATCGCGATGGCGGTCATGATGTCGCCGGAGACGAAGCCGGGCAGCCAGCGGCGCTTCTGCTCCTCGGTCGCGTACTCCAACAGGTACGGCAGCACCAGGCCGGTGTGCACGCCGGACGAACCGAAGGAGACGCCAGCGCGGGCGGTCTCCTCGGCGATGACCGCCTGGTACTTGAAGCCGCTCTCGCCCGCGCCGCCGTACTCCTCCGGCACCTCGATGCCGTAGACGCCGAGCTCGCCGAGCTTGCGGTAGAAGTCGCGCGGCGGGTGGCCGTCGGCCTCCCAGCTCTCGTAGACCGGGACGACCTCGCGGGCGATGAAGTCCCGGATGGTCTCCCGGAACGCCTCGTGGTCCTCGGTGAAGACGGTGCGGCGCACGTCGGCGCTCCCTTCGGTGGGGCCGGGCGGGCCGGCCCGGGCTGAAGCGTGGGTTCGGCCAGGTGATCGCCCCACAAGTTAATCCCGGGTAGCTTCCACTGTCCAGGGTCGGGGGGGTGCGTCCGGGCCTGCGCTCCGGCCCGAAAGCCGCCCCCTCCGCCCTCTGTTCCCGTCTGTGCCCGGCCTGTGCCCGGCCGGTGCCCGCCCTCCGCGCCGGCCCGTGCCCGGCCGGAAGTGAATCGTTGCTAGCCTACGGTCGGCAGATCGGACGGGACGGGAGCGAGGGAGCGGCGCATGGTGGTACGGCGGCCGCCCGCGCGGTCCCGGCAGGCGCAGATCCTCGCCGTGGCCGCCGACCGGTTCCACCGGAGCGGGTACCACCAGGTCTCGATGACGGACGTCGCCGCCGGGGTCGGCATCACCGCCCCCGCCCTCTACCGCCACTTCCGCGGCAAGCCGGAACTCCTCGACCGCGCCGTCCGGTTGGGCCTGGACGAGCTGGCCGCCGGGCTGCGCGCCGCCGACTCCACGGCCGCCGTGGGGGCGGTGCTGGCCGCCGTCGCGGTCGGGCACCGGCCGCTCGGCACGCTGGTGCAGCGAGACGCCCGGCTGCTGCCGCCGGCCCGGCGGGCCGCGCTCCGCCGCGAGCTGCGCGCGGACACGGCGCTGATGGTCGGCGTGCTCCGCGCCGAGCGGCCCGAACTGGCCGGTCCGGACGCCGGGTTGCTCTGCTGGTCGGCGCTCTCCGCCTGCGCCGGCCTGTCCTACCAGTCGGCGGCCCCGCAGCCGCGCCGGGCCGAGCGACTGCTCGGCGAACTGGTCGCGGCGGTCCTCGCGGTGTCGCTGGACGGCACCCGGGCCGATTCCGAACCGGCCGCCGCGACCGCGGGGGTGGCTCCGCAGCCGCGCCGGGAGGAGCTGCTCGCGGCGGCGGTGCGGCTCTTCCACCGGCGCGGGTTCGACAACGTCAGCACCGACCAACTCGGCGCCGCCGTGGGCATTTCCGGCCCCAGCGTGTACCGGCACTTCGAGAGCAAGCAGCAACTGCTGGCCGCGTCCCTGGTGCGCAGCCGGGAGCGGCTCTGGCACCAGGTGGAGGGGGCGATCGCCGCCGCGGCCGGGCCGTCGGCCGCGCTGGAGGCCGGCCTGGCGGCCTACGTGGGCTTCGCCCGGCGCAACGGCGACTACCTGGGCGCGATGCTGAGCGAGACGGAGCGGCTGGCCGCCCCGGACCGCCGTGCCGCGGTGGACTTCCGGCGCGACTTCCTGCGGACGTGGGTCGAGCTGCTCCGCCTGGTCCGCCCGGAGTGCGACGCGGTGGAGGCCCGGATCCGGGTGCACGCGCTGTTCGCGCTGGTCAACGACGGTGTGCGGAACCGGCCGTACAGCGACCGTCCGGACCTCGGCGACTGTCTGCGAAGGATCGGCCGGGCCGTCCTCGGGGTGGCCGGGTAGGCCCCTGTCCGGCAGCGGTGCGGCGCCCGCCGGTGAACGGCGCGGGCCGGGTGCCCGCCGGTGAACGGCGCGGGCCGGGTGCCCGCCCCGCGCTGGTGGGGCGGGCACCCGGCCCGGACGGCTCCCGGCGGAGAAGGCCGCCGGAACCGGCTAGCTCACGACCGGGTAGAACACGTCGGCCGCGAGGTTGCCGTTGCCCTGCAGCGCCCCGATGTTGCCGGCGTTGCCGGTCACGGCCAGGCCGTTGTTCTGGTTGCTCGCGCCGGAGCCGGTGGCGGTCTGCTGGGTGTTGACCACGTTTCCGACGACTCCGCCGATCACGTTGTTGGAGCCGGTGTTGCTCACCACGCCGCTGTTCGAGAGGTGGTCGGCGCCGGCACCGTTGTCGGCGTGGGCGGTGGCGGCGCCGACGAGGAGGAGGGCTCCGAGGGCGGTGACGGCGGCGGCTGCGCGGATACGGGACACGCTGGTCTCCCTGAAGGTGGACTGCGAATGGTGGCGCGGTCCGGAGTGGCCGCTCCGGAGCGCCGTTGCCTGACGTCGCCCGCCCAGCATTCACCAGCGCCGTGGACGAACTCCACCGAATGGGTGGCAATTCCTCCGATGGGGTCATGAATACGGCATGTCCGATCTACCGGACGCGGTCGTCCCGGGCCTAGGTTCAGCGTCAAGTCATTCTGGAATGACAATGGTTGGTGAACTGCCCGGGGCGGTTCGAAGGACCGCCGCTGTCAATGCAGGGTTGACCGAACCTCCCTGGTCAGAAAGAAATGGTCGCCGGATAGTCGCACTGGCACACTGAGGACTCATGTCTGAAGGTCTCCCACCCGAGTCCGTGCCCGCCGAGGATCTGCGTACGACCGAGGTCGATCTCGGCGGACTGGTGAACGTCCTCGCCACCCACCTCTACTCCACCCCGCTGGTCGCCCTGCGGGAGCTGGTCCAGAACGCCCACGACTCGCACACCCGACGCCTGCTGGAGGACCCGGACGGCGACCACCGCCCGCTGATCCGGGTCCGGGCCGACGGCGCCCGGCGCACCGTCGCCATCGAGGACACCGGCGCGGGGCTGACCGAGCCGGAGATCCACGCCTACCTCGCCACCGTGGGCACCGGCTACACCCGCATGCTGCGCGAACTCACCGGCAGTCAGGAGCTGATCGGCGCCTTCGGACTCGGCTTCCTCTCCGCCTTCTCGGTCGCCGACGAGGTCACCGTCACCACCACCTCGCACCGCGAGCCGGGCGCCGGCCACCGCTACCGCAGCCGCGGGGGCGAGCAGTACAGCGTCGAGCCGGCCGCTGCCCGACCCGGCGGCGGGACCGTGGTCGAGCTGGCCCTGAAGACCGAGCACGCCCACCTCGCCGACGAGGAGGCGCTGCGCGAGGTGCTCGGGCGGTACTGCGTGCTGCTGCCGATCCCGGTCTTCGTCGGCGACGACGAGCAGCCGGTCAACGACGTCCCGGTGCCGTGGCGGCAGGCGGTCGGCGGCGACCCGTACGGCGCCCGGATGCGCTTCGCCGCCGCCTTCGGCCGCCGCTTCGAGCCGCTCACCGCCTTCCCCGTGGCGCCGGTCGAGGGCGGCGCCCGGGGCGGTGGCAGCGACGCGGTCGGCCTGCTCTGGGTCCAGGACGGCGCGACCTACGGCAGCAGCGACAACCGCGACCTGGCCGTCTACCTGCGCGGCATGCTGCTCGCCGAGGACGCCCGTGACCTGCTGCCCAGTTGGGCCGGGTTCATCGGCGGCGTGGTCGAGTCCAACCGGCTGACCCCCACCGCCAGCCGCGAGGACCTCCAGCGCGACGAGCACTACCGCGCCCTTCAGCGGCAGCTCACCGACGCCGTGGTCGAGGGGCTCTACGAGACCGCCCGGCTGCGGCCCGCCGTCTGGCGGCGCATCCTGGCCCGGCACGGCCAGGACCTGCTCGGCGCCGCGCTCTGCGACGACCGCCTGTTCACCCTGCTCGCCGACGACGTCCCGGTGCCCACCTCGCAGGGTGACCTGACCGCGGGCGCGCTGCGGGCCGCCGGCGGGGGCGCCGTGCACGTCGCGCTCGGCAGCGGCGGCGGGTTCGAGGAGATGCTCTACCGGGCGATGCAGGTGCCGATCGCCCGCGGCGACCGCTACGCGGTCCTGCCGTTCCTGCGCCGCTACGCGCAGCTGCGCGGCTGCCGGATCGTGGAGCTGGGCAGCGAGAGCGGCAACCGCGAGCTGTTCCGCGACCCGGAGCGCCCGCTGCCCGCGGAGGAGTCCGCCTGGCTGACCGGCGCGCTGGCCGACCCGGGCGAGCAGCTCGTCCCGGCCCGGTTCGATCCGCCCGGCCTGCCGCTGGTGCTGGTCCCCGACCGCGAGGCCGAGCTGAAGGCCCGGATCGAGGACGACCAGGCGGACGCCCGGATCCCCTCCGCCGCGCTGCGGCTGGCCCGGTCGTTCACCGCCCGCACCGACGGCGAGGTGAAGGCACGGCTCTACCTGAACCTGTCCTGTCCGGCCGTCCAGGACCTGCTGACCGCCTACCGGGCGGGACACACCGGCAGCGCCACCGCCGCCGGGCTGCTCCGCTCGATCAAGGTCGTCATGGCGGCGGCCTCGGCGGGCGCCTCCGGCGGCGACCTCACCGCCGCCCTGGCCGGCATCGGCACCGCGGTCTCCGCGCTGACCGCGGCCGTCCCGACCGGTCTGGACGCGGTCCCGGACAGCCCGGACGGCCTCGAAGGGCTCGACGGGTTCAGGGGACCCGACGGACCGGACGGACCCGACGGCCGCGGTGCGGGGGCCTGACCATGACCCCGCCGACGGCCACCGGACCGAACGGGCCGTCAGCGGCCCGCGCGACACCGACCACCAGCACAGCGCACGACCCGCAGGGGGAGACGGAAGCGGTATGAGCACCGACATCTGGGCCTGGGTGCACGACGCCCACCAGCAGCTGGCCGAGGCCGGCCACCGGCGACTGGCCGACGCCATCTACGAGATCCCCGGCCACGCCAACGAGGGGCGAAACGAGCAACTCGACGCCGTCTACCCGGAGGCGGTCGCCGCCGCCCGGGCGCTCGGCCTGCCGTGGGTCGAGGTCTACCTGCGGCACTGGCGGATGCAGAACCTGCTGAACCGGCGCCACCAGGGCGAGCAGGCGCTGCCCGAGGCGGTCGACCTGCTGGAGTTCGCGCACCGCGAGGAGACCGCCGGCTGTCCGCAGTCGGTCTGCGTGGTGCAGGACTTCGCGATCTGCCACGCCCGGGTCGACGGCCCCGGCTACGTCCCGGAGCGGCTCGCGGTGCTGAGCGAGACGCTGGAGCGGATCGAGCCCGCCCGGGCCTGCTTCGACTGCCTCTCCCGGGAGTACTCGGACGCCCTGGAGGACGACGGACGCCCGGCCGAGGCGCTCGCCCACCTGGACACCGCGGCCGCCCGGATCCGGGCCGCCGGCGAGCGGCTCTCGCTCCACTTCCACCACTCCCGGGCCGGCACGCTGCACCTGCTCGGCCGGCACGAGGAGGTGCTGACCCTGCTGGACACCGCCGAGCAGGCCGAGCGGGCCCGGGGCCGGGAGATCGACGAGAGCGACCGGCGCTGGGGCGCCCTGCTGCGGGCCCGCGCGCTCGCCTCGCTGGGCCGCACCGAGGAGGCGCTCGCCCTGCTGCCGGACCTGGCCGAGGCCGAGCGGCACGCCGACCTGCGGGCGGCCTGGACCACGACGGTCGAGCTGCTGGTCGCGGCCGGCGCCCGGGAGAACGACGCCGAGCTGGGCGCGGCGCTGGCCGGCTGGGTCGGCTACCTGGACGGCACCGGCTCGCACCGCCCCTGCGTCGACCTGCTGCTGGCCGCCGGGCGGCTGGCGCTGGCCCGCGGGGCCCGGACGATCGCGCTGACCCTGGCCGCCACCGGCGAGCGCAAGCTGGCGGACCTGCGCCGCACCGAGGGCGTCGCCGAGCAGGTGGCGGCGCTGCGCGCGGCCGCCGAGGCGCTGCCGGTCCCCGAGCTGCCCGTCCCGCCGGCCGAGCTGCCGGCGTACCTCGCCGAGACGGGCGTTCCGTTCGAGGCCGGCGCCGACCTGCTCTCCGTCGCCCTGGACCGGTACCGGGGTGAGCAGGCCGGCGCCACCGTGCTGGCGCTGAACCTGGCCGGGGTGCTGGGCGGCCTCGGCCACGCCCGGGCCGCCGCCGAGGTGCTCTGGGCGCGGCTGGACGCCGACCCGGGCAGCGAGGAACTGGTCGGCATGCTGGGCGGGGCGCTGATCGAGGCCGGGGACGCCGAGGGCGTCGGCCGGCTGGCCGACCGGCTCGCCGCGAGCAGCCCCTCCGACGCCCACTGGGTCCGGGCCCGCTGGGCGGCCGCCCGGGCCCGGTGGGCCGAGGTGGTCGAGCACTGCGAGGCGATCCTGGCCGAGCAGCCGGACCGGATCAACACCCGCCGGCTGGCCGCCGGCGCCGCCACCGAACTGGGCGACCACGCCGCCGCGCAGCGGTTCCACCAGGAGATCCTGGTGCACGCGCTGCCGCCCGGGGAGGCCTCGGAGGGCGAGGAGCACCGAACGGTCCGGGAGTCCGACCTCTGGCACCTGATCACCGCCGCCACCGCCAACCGGGACTGGGCCGTGGTGCGCTCCACCGGTGCCCGGCTCGGCATCGAGTTCGACGAGCCCGAGGGGCCGGTGGACGAGGAGTGGCAGCTGGTCACCGTCCGGGCCACCCGCACCAACGGCGCCACCGCGGACCTCCCGGCGGTCCGGACCGGCCCGGCCACCGCCCGCATCCTGCCGGTGCTCGGCGACGACCTGACGCTCAACCACGGCGACGTGGTGGTCTTCGCCCCGGCACTGCTGGAGGAGCCGCCGGCCGACGACGCGCCCGAGGAGGAGCGTCGGCGCTGGCGCCCGGTGTTCGGACTGCTGACCCTGCTCGACCCGGCCGGCTACACCACCTACTGGATCGACGGCGCCTGGCCGGGCGACGACGCCTGGGCCGGGTTCCGCGAGGAGCTGGGCCGGGCCGGCTACGGGGTGTGGGCGTACAGCGGGGAGCAGTACAGCATCACCGACCCGGCCGAGGAGGACGGCTTCCTGCCCGGCGTCTACGCCGCCCTCGGGGTGCCGCCCACCGCCTCGGCGGCCGAGGCCGACGCGCTGCTGCACCGGCTGACCGGCGCCTGGACGCACCCGCTGGCCTGGACCGACCTGGCCGAGGCGGCGGGCGCGGACACCGCCCGGCACAAGGAGATCGCCGAGCGGTACGGGCTGTAGCGGCGCTCCGACGGCGTGGCGACGGCGTGGCGACTGCGGCCCTAGCGGCCCGGGGCGGCCCCGAGCGACCCGGGGCGGCTCCGACGCCGGCCCGGAACGATCCGGGTGACCGGGACGACATCGAGGCGTCCTGGTCGGCATCCCGGTGGTCCCGGTGGCGGTCGGGCTGGTGCGGGCCCGCCGGTCCGGCGCCCCCGCCGCCGGCCGCCACCGCGCCGGGTAGGCGCCCGCCGGCGGCGCCGCCCGCCGCGCCGTACATGTGCGTCCGGCTGTTCGATCAGGCAAGGTGTAACCGGAATCGAACGGTGGCCGGGAGCCCGGCGCCATCAGGGGCGGCAAGGAGCGGAAGTGCCGAAGCGGGGCCGACCGGGCGGAGGCAAGCGGGCCAGGGGCGGCCGGGGGGCCCGGCGGAACGGGCCGGCGCCGCAGGCACGGCCGGTCCACCCCTCCGACGCGCCGCCCACCGAGGGCCTGCTCGGCCACCCCGCGCCGGCCGCGGAGCCTGCCACGGTGATCCCGTTCGCGCCGCCCGTCCCGGAGACCAGGGGGCTGCTGGCGCCGGAACACGAGGAGGGCGCCGCCCCGGAGCCGTCCGCGAGCGCCGGGACCGCTGAGACCGCCGCAACCGCCGGGACCGCTGGGGCCTCTGAGACCGACGGGGCCTCTGAGACCGCCGGGACCGCTGAAACCGCCGCGACCGCCGGGATCATCGGCTCCGACGGTGCCGCGCCCGTCGACGGCGTGCCCGCCGGGCCGGAGGACGCCGTGGCAGCGGCCGCGGGGGCCGTCGGGGCAGCCGTGACCGCCGCCCCCGAGCGGCGCCGGCGGTCGGTCGCCGAGGACACGCTGACCCCCGAGGAGTGGCAGGCCGCCGGCTACACCCCGCCGCTCGGCACCGCCGTCCCCGCCCTCAAGCCCGGCGCCCCCGGCGAGGCACCCTGGCCGGACCGGATGCGCACCCTGCTGCGCACCCCGATGTCCGAGCGCCCCGCCTTCGAGCGCACCGCCCGCGACCTCCACCCCTCCGCCGCCCGCAACGTCCCGCGCATCCTCGACCTGACGCTCCGGATCGGCGAGCTGCTGCTGGCCAGCGGCGAGGCCGCCGAGGACGTCGAGGCCGCCATGCTCGGCATCGCCCACGCCTACCGGCTGGACCGCTGCGAGCCGCAGGTCACCTTCACCCTGATCGGCATCTCGCACCAGCCCTCGCTGGTCGAGCCGCCGGTCACCGCGGACCGCGTGGTGCGTCGCCGGACCTCCGACTACACCCGGCTCAACGCGGTGTACGAGCTGGTCGCCGACATCACGGCGGAGAAGGTCAGCGTCAACGACGCGTACCGCCGGCTCGCCGTGATCCGCCGCAACCGGCACCCGTACCCGGCCTGGCTGCTCGCGCTGAACACCGGCCTGCTGGCCGGCGCGGCGACCTTCCTGGTCGGCGGGCGGATCGACGACAAGGGCTGGCTGGTCTTCGCCAGCGCCTTCATCGCGGCCGTCCTCGGCGACCGGCTGGCCTCGCTGATCGCCCGGCGCGGTCTGCCGGAGTTCTACCAGTTCGTGGCGGCCGCGATGCCCGCGGCGGCGTCCGGCATCATCCTCTCCTTCAACGACTGGGGGCTGCGCGGCTCGGTGGTGATCACCGGTGGACTGTTCGCGCTGCTCCCCGGGCGAGCCCTGGTCGCCGCCGTCCAGGACGGCCTGACCGGCTTCTACATCACTGCCGCAGCCCGCCTGCTGGAAGTGATCTACCTGGTGGCGGGCATCGTCATCGGCGTGATGCTGATCCTCTACCTCGGGGTCGGCTACAACGCGAAGCTCAAACCGGACGAGAGCCTGACCGGGGTGAACTACCCACCGGTCCAGATGATCGCCGCGCTGGTACTGACGCTGGCCTTCGCGATGCTGCTGCAGACCGACCGCCGCACGCTCGCGCTGGTCACCCTCAACAGCGGCATCGGCTGGTCCAGCTACGGCGTGCTGGTCTACAACGCCGGCATCTCGCCGATCGTCGCCACCGGCGTGGCGGCCGGACTGGTCGGCCTCTTCGGCCAGCTGATGGCCCGCTACCGCAACGGCTCCGCGCTGCCGTACGTCACCGCGGCGATCGGTCCGCTGATGCCCGGTTCGGCGCTGTACCTCGGCATGCTCGCGTTCGCCCAGGGCCACTCCGGCGGCGGGCTGGTCCAGATCACCCGGGCCGCCGCGATCGCCATGGCGCTGGCGATCGGCGTGAACCTCGGGGGAGAGATCGCCCGGCTGTTCATGAAGCTGCCGGCCGGCGCCGAGCTGCCCTCGCCGGCCCCCGCCGTGCCGCGGCGCGCGGCCAAGCGGACCCGCGGCTTCTGAACCGCCGCCGGCCCGGCCGGGAGTCGTTGGACCGGTGTTGGCCTCCGGGCCATGTCGCGTCAGGCAGGACGCAGGACCAGGAACGAAGGTAAGACCCATGACCACACTGCTGGACGGCTATCGCGAACACATCGTCGCCACGCACAAGCAACCGCTGTTCCTGCTGCTGGTCGGGTTCATCACCTCCTTCGTCTTCATCCGGTTCAGCGTGCGGATGATCAGGGCCAAGGTGCGCTGGTGGCCGGGCAACGTCACCCCGGGCGGGCTGCACATCCACCACATGGTGTTCGGCCTCGGCTTCCTGCTGGCCGGTGGCATCGGCGTGTTCGCCACGTACGGCGGCCGACCCTGGATCGACGTCTTCGGGCTGCTGTTCGGGATCGGCTGCGGCCTGGTGCTGGACGAGTTCGCGCTGATCCTGCACCTCGACGACGTCTACTGGAGCGAGCAGGGCCGCAAGTCGGTGGACGCGGTGATCTTCGGCATCCTCTTCACCGGCCTGCTGCTCATCGGCTACGTGCCGCTCGGTGCGGAGCCCAGCGGGGAGACCAGGTGGGGCCTGGTCACGGTGATCTCGGTGAACGCCGTGGCCATGGTGATCACCCTGCTCAAGGGCAAGATGTGGACCGGCCTGCTCGGCATCATGGTGCCCGGCATCTCCTGGATCGGCGCGATCCGGCTGGCCCGCCCGAGCAGCCCCTGGGCGCGCTGGCGGTACGCCACCCGCCCGCGCCGCAGGGCCCGGGCGCTCCGGCGCGAGCGCCGGCTGCACCGGCGTGCGGACGTCGCCCGCACCTGGCTCTTCGACCTGATCGCCGGCGCCCCGGACAAGGTCCCGGCGAACCACCCGGCCGCCCACCGGGTCGCCGAGCGGATGGCCGCGCGGGCCACCGCCCACCTCGACGCGCACGCGGCCCGCGCCCTGGCCCGGCGCTCCGCCCGGCTGGCCGACCGCCGCTCGGCGGCCGCCGCCGGGGCGGGCTCCGCGCCGGCGGCCGGCGGCCACGGGTACCCGTCGGGACCGGCCGGGCCGGCCGCGGCCGGACGCGAGCACGGTCCCAAGGGGCAGGCCCAGCAACGGCGGCGGACCGTCCGGGCCGGCCGCAGCCGCGGCTACGCCGCCCGCCCGACCGGCCTGGAACCCCGGCCCGACCGCCACCCCCACCTCCGGACGCACACCCGCAGGATCCGGCGGTAGTCCGCAGGCTCGGCGCGGGCAACGGAGTTGATGCGCGGTAGTCCGCAGGCCCGGGCGGGCGAACGGAGTTGATGCCCGGTCGGATCGCCGGTGGCGGCCGAGGGCCGGCCAGCCGTGGTGGTCGGCCGGGCCGAGGGCCGGCCGGGTCCGTCGCGGTCGGCTGGGCCGAGGGCCGGATCGCCCGCCGGCCGGAGCCGGGTGCCGATCGGAGCCGGGTGTCGGCCGGAGCCGGGTGCCGGTCGGATCATCCGACGGCTCACCCGCCCGGCCCGCGCGGGCTTCGGGCGGGAAGGCCGCCCGGCTTGAGAACATGGCGATGCGTAACCGAATTGTCACGTGACGGACCGGTTCGCCCGGATGCTTCTCGTCCTCGGGCGGACCGGTCCGCGCCGGAGAAGGTTCGAGACCTGAGAAGGGGATGTCCCGTGGCGCGCAGGCTCCTGCCGACCCTGCTGTTCTCCCTCACCGCACTGTTCGGGCTGCTCCCCGCAGCCGCGGCCGCCCCGGCCGGTCCCGGCGCGGCCGCGGGCACCGCTGGGGCCGATGCCCCCACGGCGCAGCCGTTCCCCTCGGCCGAGGAGGTCGCCCGTGCCCGCGCCGAGGCCGACCGCCGAGCCGCCTCGGTCGCCGCCATCGAGGCCGGGCTCACCGCCGCCAGGGCCGAACTCGACCGGGTCGGCCGGGCTGCCGAGCAGGCGGTCGAGGCCCACAACGGCGCCCGGCTCGCCCTGGCCCGGGCCCGCGCGGAGGAGGTCGCGGCGACCGGCCGGGCCGCCGCCGCCGAGACCGAGCGGGCCGAGGCCGCCGAGGAGGCCGCCCAGCTCGCCGCCGAAACGTATCGTCAGGGCACCTCGGCGGAGCTCTCGGCGATCAACGCCCTGTTCGGCGCCCACGGCCCGCGCGAGGCCGGTGACCAGGCGGCGGTGGTCGGAGTGGCCGGCGAACGCACCCGGCAGATCCTGGACACGGCCACCTCGACGGCGGCCGCCGCGGCCCGCGCCGCGGCCGAGGCCCGGGCGGCCACCGAGGCCGCCGCCCGGGCCGAGGCCGAGGTCGGCGTGGCCCGGGAGCGGGCCCGGGCACGGCTCGCCGGCCAGCAGAACCGGGCGGTGGCCCTCGGCCGGCGGCGCGAACAGTTGCTGACCGAGCTCGCGGCCGCCCGCCACACCACCGTCGCGCTGGAGCGGCAGCGGCGGGAGGCGCTGGAGGCGATCGCCGCCCGCGAGGCCGAGGCCGCCGCCCGGGCCGCTGCCGAGAAGGCCGCCGCGGAACAGGCCGCCGCGGAACAGGCCGCCGCGGAGCAGGCGGCGGCCCAGGCCGCTGCCGAGGAGTCGGGCCGCGCCGCGGCCGCCGGCTCCGCCGTGGCCGCCGGGGCCATCACCGGTCCGCCGCCGGTCCGCCCGTGGTCCGCGGAGGGCGCGGCCGCCGCGGTCGCCTTCGCCCGGGCCGCGATCGGCCTGCCCTACGTCTGGGGCGGCGAGGGGCCGGGCGGCTACGACTGCTCGGGGCTGACCATGATGGCCTGGCGCCAGGGCGGCCGGCAGCTCAACCACTTCGCCGCCGACCAGTACGCGCAGAGCACCCCGATCGGCTACCGCGACCTGCGCCCCGGCGACCTGGTCTTCTGGACGGACACCGGCCGGGCCGCCGACATCCACCACGTCGGGCTCTTCATCGGCGACGACCAGATGATCGAGGCCCCGCGCCCCGGCATGCCGATCAAGCAGGCCAGCCTCTGGATCATGGGCACGCCGGACTTCTACGCCCGCCCGTAGCAAGCCCCGGGGAGAGGTGTCGTGGGGCCGCCGGCCCCGGGGCGTCCGCCCGCGCACCGGGTCGTCAGGACCCGCTGCGCGGGCTGGCACGGCACCGACCGGTGCCGGATAAATGGGATGCCCGTCCCCTGGGACCCGCCGTACCGTGGGCGAATGGGCAACGATGCGAACGGCGGGCCCCGTGATCCGGGGAGCGGCCGACTGGACGAAGGCGCCGGGGCGGTCGAGATCCGGGCGATCGCCGAGGACGAGATCGAGCCGTGGGACAGGGCGCTGGCCCTGGGGTTCCTGCGCCCGCACGTGGAGAGCGCCGCCGACTACCGGCGCCTGCAGTGGGAGCCCGGCCGGCTGCTCGCGGCCGTCGACGACGGGCGCTTCGTCGCCACCTTCCGGAGCTTCGACGTCGAGCTGACCGTCCCCGGCGGGGCCGTCGTCCCCGCGAACGCCATCACCTCCGTCACCGTGAGCGCCACCCACCGCCGGCGCGGCCTGCTCCGCCGGATGATGTCGGCCGACCTCGCCGGCGCCCGAGCACGCGGCGCGGCCGTGGCGATCCTGATCGCCGCCGAGTACAACATCTACGGCCGGTACGGCTTCGGCCCGGCTACCCGCGGCCACGGGTGGAACGTCGACCTGCACCGCACCCGCGGCCTGCGGGCCGGCCTGCCCACCGTGCCCGGCGGGCGGATCGACTTCGCCAGCATGGCCGAGATGCGCAAGCTCGGCCCGGAGCTGCACGACCGGTGGCGGCTCACCCAGCCCGGCGCGCTCGCCCGCGACGAGCTCTGGTGGAAGCGGCAGACCGGCGAGATCAAGGTGCCGGGCTTCGACTGGAAGGAACCGTTCGCCGCCCTCCACCGGGACGCCGCGGGCACCGTGACCGGCGCGGTGGTCTACAAGGTCGACGACAACTGGGACGGCAGCTACCCGAACTGCACGCTCACCGTCCTCGACTTCCTCGCCCTCGACCGGGCCACCGCCTGCGCGCTGTGGCAGTTCGTGTTCTCCGTCGACTGGGTGCGCAAGGTCGTGGTCGAGAACATCGGCCCGGACGACCCGCTGCCCTTGCTGCTGGAAGACCCGCGTGCCGCCACCCCGTACGTCGAGAACGCCGACTTCACGTGGTTGCGGGTACTGGACGTCGAGGCCGCGTTCGACGCGCGGACGTACGGCGCGCCCGGCCGGGTCGTCCTGGAGGTGGAGGACCGCGAGGGCTGGGCTGCCGGCCGCTGGGCCCTCGAGGTGGCGCCCGACGGCACCGGCCGCTGCACCCGGACCGCCGACGAGGCCGACCTCGCGCTGAGCGCCTCCCAGCTCGGCGCGCTGTACCTGGGCGGGGAGACCGTCCCGCGGCTCGCCGCCGCAGGCCTGGTGACCGAGCTGCGCCCGGGCGCCGTGGTCGCCGCCGACCTGCTGCTGCGCACGCCGCTGGCGGGCTGGAACCCGGACGGTTTCTGAGCCCGCCTCGTCCGGGCCGGCGCTGCGGCGCCGCACCGCCGACGGGTGCGGCGCCGGCGAGCGCCGCCCGCGGTCCGCGCCGCCCGTGGCCGGGCCGGCCTGCTCGGCCGGGGCCGCCCCGTCTCCGGGCCGTCCCGGGCGCTACCTGACGGCCGTCTTGCCGATGGTGGGCAGGATGAAGTCCTGGATGAGGCCCTTGGCGTCCCGGACGACCGGCCGGAACACCCGGTAGCGCGAGAGGTTGATGACCCGTGCGGCCATGGGCGTCGACCGCCGGACGAACTCCCGCGTCCGCTCGGTGTCCGGGGTCCGGTCGAAGACCCAGTAGAGCACCACGATCATGAGGTGCAGCCAGAGCACGTCGGGCAGCAGCTCCACCAGCTCGGTGTCCAGCTTCGGCGCCAGCTCGGAGCCCTCCAGCACGTCGCGGAAGAGCTGCACGGCGGTGGCCCGCGCCGGGTGGGATTCGTTGGAGAACGGGCTCAGCGAGCTGCTCGGATCGGCGGCGGTGCGGAAGAACTGCGCGGCGAACTCGTGGTACGGGGCGGCGGTGTCGAGCCAGGAGGCGAGGGCGATCTCCAACCGCTCCGCGAAGTCCCGGGTGTGCGCCATGCGGGCCCTGGCGTCCGCCGCGTGCTCGTACGTCATGCGGTCGTAGAACCCCTGGATCAGGAATTCCTTCGCGGAGAAGTAGTAGTAGGCGTTGCCGACGGACACGCCCGCCTCGGCGGCGATGGCCCGCATGGTGGTCTTCTCGTAGCCGCGTTCCTGGAACAGGCGCATGGCCGTCTCCAGGATCAGGGCCCGGGTCTGCTCGCTCTTGTCCGTCTTCGGCTGGGCCCGCCCGCCGGGAAGCTCGGACGCCGCGGGGGCGCCGGCCGCGGGGCCGTCGTCGCCGCTCGGCGCGGGCACGCCGCCGGACCGCGCCGGGCTCCGCCGGGGCTTCCGCCCGCCGCCCGCCGCCGGACGGGCCCGGGGCGCCTCCGGCGTGCCGCCCGGGCCGGTGGCCCCGCTCGTACCGTTCGTTCCGCTCGTCGCTGCCAGCTCGTCCACGCCCCGAGCCTAGTCGGACCGCTCAGCTCCAGCCGGTGTCGGTGCGTGCGGCACCGGATGCCCCCTCCGCATCCGGTACCGCAGCACCGCCCCCGCGCCTTTCGAACGCGTTCAAAAGCATGTCGTGAACTCTAGGGGGACGGTTGAACATGTTCAAGCCAGCCTTGTGGGAGGCTCGTCACATGAACGCCACCATTCGACGCGGTGATGCGCGCGACGCCGAGGCCGTCGCCGGCCTCCACGCGCTCAGCTGGCGCACCGCTTACGCCGGCATCGTCCCGCGGCAGGCGCTCGGTGACGGGCTCTGGGAGGAACGCCGCGTGCTCTGGGAGCTGCGGCTGGCGGCCGAGTACGGCGAACCGGCCAACACCCCCGAGCTGCTGATCGCCGAACAGGCGGGCCGCGCCGTCGGCTTCGCCTACCTGGTGCCGCAGGCGGACGGGCGGATCCTGCTGGACAACCTGCACGTCGAGCCCGGCCGCACCGGCGGTGGGATCGGCCGCGCGCTGCTGGGCGCGGCCCGCTCGCACGTCGCGCGGCAGCACCCCGGCGCGGACCTCTACCTGGAGGTGCTGCGCGACAACACCCGGGCGGTCGCGTTCTACGAGCGCGAGGGCGGCCTGCGCACGGCCGAGCAGGAAGGCGTCTTCCCCGGCGGGTTCGTGCTCCCCGAGTACGAGTACACCTGGACGGCGGCCGGCCGGGATCAGTCGAAGTCGTAGACCGTCACCGGCACGCCCCGGTCCACCAGACGGCTCGTCACCAGCGGCTCGACCCGCTCCCACCGCCCGCCGGCCAGACCGCAGCCGATCCGCGGCATGTGGACCGAGGCCCCGAGCCGGAGCGCCTCCTCGGCGAGGGCGGCCAGCGCGGTGTCGATCGCCTCGTAGCGCACCGGCACGCCGGTCGAGCGGCCGGTCCGGACGCCGCGCTGGCCGACCAGGTTGGCCACCCACACGTAGCGCTCGACCTGCACCAGCTGGACCGCGCCGAGGCCGAAGCCGTTCCGTGCGCGCTCCCGGTGCCACCGCCGGTACGCCGCCTCGGGCTCGGCCCAGCGCCGCGACAACGCCAGAACGAATCCCTTACCCCAACCACCCATGTCGTTGCAGACGTGCGCGATCACCTTCACGCCTTGCCCCGGGGCGCGGTGGCGTCTCCGCGCAGGTACTGCAGGGTCGCGGTCTCCATGCCCGGCAGGCTACGGCGCGGTACCGACAAACCGCTCGGATTCCCGGTTCGCGGCCACCGTGCGCGGGGCGGAGGCCGGCGGGCGGAGGTGGCGGCGGCCGGCGAGGGCGATCAGCAGCGCGAGTGCGGCGGCGCCGGCGGGCAGGAGGTAGCCGGTGCCCGGCGCGGCGTGCTCGGCCACCGCGCCGCCCAGCGCCGCGCCGCCCGAGACGCCCACCACGATGCCGGAGACCGTCACCGCCATGCCCTCGTTCAACTGCCCCGGCGGCAGGAGGTCCTGGACCAGCGTCATACCGGTGACCATGGTCGGCGCGGTGCCCGTGCCGGCCGCGAACAGGGCCACCCCGAGCAGCGCGAGCCCCGGGTCGCCCAGCCCGGCGCCGCCCGTGGCGGCGGCGAGGGGCAGCAGCAGGACCACGGCCATGGTCGCGACGCCCAGCAGGAACCGCACCCCCGGCGCGCGGCGCGGGCGGCGCAGCCCGAAGGCCAGCCCGGCCGCGCACGATCCGGCCGCCACCAGCCCCAGGAGGAGGCCCGCCAGCGGCTTCCGGCCGAGCGTGTCGGTGTAGGCCACCGTGGTCACCTCCATCGCGCCGAAGACGAGGCCGGTGGCGAGGAAGGTCAGCAGCAGCACCCGCAGTCCGGGCACGCGCAGCGGCGAGCCGGGCCGGGCGGCCGTACGGGCGGGTGCCGCGACCGGCGGCTCGGTCCGGCGCCGGCTCGCGAACAGCAGGGCGCCGGTGGTGCCGAGCGTTCCCGCGGTGACCAGCCCGGCCTCCGGGGCCACCGTGGTGCAGAGCAGCATCGCGAGCACCGGCCCGGTCGTGAAGCAGAGCTCGTCCAGCGCCTGCTCGAAGGAGTTGGCCAGGTGGCGCAGCTCCGGGTCGGCCCGGTGCAGGTGCGCCCAGCGGGCCCGCGCCATCCCGCCGAGGTTCGGTGCCGCGGCGGCCGCCGCCCAGCAGGCGTACAGCGTCCAGTCGGGCGCGCCGGCCCGGACGCAGAGCAGCAGCCCGGTGATCGGCAGGGCGTTGTACAGCGCGGCCGGGACGGTGACGCGCGCCTGGCCGTGGCGGTCGACCAGCCGGCCGATCAGCGGCAGGCCGATCGCCCCGGTGGCCAGTCCGACGGCCGAGACGGTGCCCGCGAGCGCGTAGGAGCCGCGCCGCTCGGCGAGCAGCACCACCAGCGAGACGCCGGTCATCGACATGGCGAGCCGGCCGAGCAGCCCGGCCAGGGTGAACGCGGCGGTGCCGGGCAGGGCGAAGAGCCGACGGTACGAGGACAGCATGGAACTCCGAGGAAGGGACCGATGGGGTGTGGTCCCAGCTTCGGACCGTCGCCCGGCGGCGGTCCAACACCTGTTCCGTCGCATCGACAACGCGGTGTTGTTAATCTGCCGGCATGCCCGCCGACCTGCACCCCCGCCTGCTCCGCGGGTTCGCCATGACGGCCGAGACCCTCCACTTCGGCCGGGCCGCCGAGCGCCTGCACGTCGCCCAGCAGGCGCTCAGCCGGGACGTCCGGACGCTCGAGCGGCTGCTCGGCGACGCGCTCTTCACCCGGACCACCCGCAACGTCGAACTCACCCCGGCCGGGCAGCGGTTGCTGCCGAAGGTCCGGCAACTGCTGGCGCTGCACGACGAGATCGTGGCCGGCGAGGCGGCGCGGCCGCTGTTGATGGACCTCAACAGCGACGTCAGCGGGCCGGACCTGACGGGCGACCGCGTGCTCGAACGGGCCCGGGCCGCCTGGCCGGAGGGGGAGCTGCTGGCTCGCTTCCACGGTGGGCTCGCAGCGGCGGCCGCCGCCCTGGTGGACCACCGGCTGGACGTCTCGTTCGGCCGCTTCGCCGGCCTCGCGGCCGGGCTGCAGGCCCAACTGGTGCAGGTCCCCGTCCGGTTGGAGCGGGTGTCGGTGATGATGACGGCCGACCACCCGTTGGCCGGCCGCGCGGTGCTGCGGCTCGCGGACCTGGTCGGCCACCCGGTCGACATCTGCGCCGGCAACCCGGCCACCACCGAGTGGGCGGACCTCGGCGCCCGGCTGCTGCGCGAGCACGGCCTGGTTCCGGCCGCACCGCACGTGCCGCCGGTCGGAGTGGACGAGACCGTCCGCTACATGGCCCGCCACCGCGATCCGATGCTGACCACCGTGGGCGGGCTGGTGATGCCCGGCGTGGTGAACCTGCCGCTGGTGGAGCCGGTGCCGCTGACCCTGCTCAGCCTGGTCCACCGGCCGGACCTGCGCCACCCCGGACTGGCCGCGCTGGTGACGGCCGCCGCCGAACTCGGTGCGGAGGAGCGGTGGTTGCGGCGTCCGGCGGGCAGCTGGCTGCCCGCGGCCGACGCCGCGCTCCTGGCAGGCTAGCGCCCTCGCGGTCGATCGGGACCTCGGACCGGCCCATGGGTGCGCCGTGGGCTCCGCCGGCCCGCGGGCGGGCTTTCGGCGCCACCGGAACGGAATGACCGGGCGCCCCTGGGTTGTTGTGGCCGGAAGCGACCCCGCCCCTGCCGCTCGGGGGTCGGCAGGGGCGGGGCGTGTGCGGGGCGGTCGCGGCGCGGACCGCCGGGGCTCCGGGTGGACCGGTGCCCGGTGTGCCGGGGGCAGCCGTGGTCGGCCGGTTCAGGCCGCCCGGACGGCGGAGATGTCGAAGCTGAGCTTGACCTTCTCGCCGATCAGCACGCCGCCGGTCTCCAGGGCGGCGTTGTAGGTGAGGCCCCAGTCGGTGCGGTCCAGGACGGCCGAGCCCTCGAAGCCGACGCGCTCGGCGCCGTAGGCGTCGGTGGCACTGCCGGTGTAGTCGAGGTCGAGGACGATCGGACGGGTGGTGTCCTTGATGGTCAGCTCGCCGGTCATCCGGTAGGTGTCCCCGCGCAGGCGCTCGGCGGAGGTGCTGCGGAAGCGGATCTCCGGGTAGGTCTCGGCGGCGAAGAAGTCGCCGGTGCGCAGGTGCTCGTCGCGCTGGGCCTGGTTCGTGTCGATGCTCGCCACCTTGATCACCAGCTCGGCGCTGGAGTTGCCGGGCTCCGCGCCGTCCAGGCTCAACTTGCCGTCGTACTCGGTGAAGCGTCCCTTGACGTTGGTGACCATCGCGTGGCGCACCGAGAAACCGACCTCGCTGTGGGTGGTGTCGATGACCCAGTCGCCGGAGAGGTGGGACAGGTCCGGCCCGGCGGGTGCCTCGGCGACGGTGGTGGCGGCGGTGGCGGTCTTGGTGCGGTTGAACAGGCCCATGGCTCCTCCTCGGGTTCGAAGCCATTTGTTTAGGCTTCAACTTGTTGGCTCCACTGTAGGACGGTTTCGTTCAAAGTTCAACCATGATGGTCGGGCGGCACCGAAACGTCACCCGCACGGCGGACGCCCCCGGTACCGTCGAGCCCGGTCCGGCCGCCCGGCTTGACCCTCGACCTGGTCGAGGCCCCAAGGTCCCGGTATGGAGAGCGACCTGCGCAGCATCGGTGAACTGGCCCGCGACAGCGGCCTCGGCGTCAGTGCGCTGCGGTTCTACGACGGCGCCGGCGTCCTCAGCCCCGCCAGGGTCGATCCGCGCACCGGCTACCGCTGGTACGGGCCCGGTCAGCTCGCCGACGCCCGGCTGCTCTGCCGGCTGCGGCGGGTGGGCCTGCCGCTGGCCGGCATCCGGGCCGTGCTGGGCGCGGATCCGGGCTCCGGGGTCGCCCACCGGGTGGTCGACGCGCACCTGCGCCGGCTGGAGGACGGCCTCGCCGACGCCCGCCGGGAGCTCTCCCTGATCCGCGACCTGATCGACCAGAGGGAGAACCCCATGACCGCCGCCCCCACCACCGCGCACGACCTCACCGTCCCGGCTCGCGAGCTGGCCGAGGCCCTGGACGCCGTCCGCTTCGCGGTCTCCGGCGAGCCCGAACTGCCCATGCTCGCGGGGGTGCTGTTCGACCTCGACGGCGGACTGCTGCGGCTGGTCGCCACCGACCGGTACCGGATGGCGCTGGCCGAACTGCCGGTGCCCGGCGGGCGGTCCGCGGGGGCTTCGGTCGCCGCGATCGTGCCGACCGCCCTCGTCGACGCGCTCCGCGCGCTGCTCGGCTCGGGCGGCGACCAGGTCCGGCTGGCCCTGGGTGACGGCCTGGTCCGGGCCGAGACGGGCGGCCACCGGATCGAAGGCGCGGCGCTCGACCACGACTACCCGGACTACCGCTCGTTGGTCCGGCTCGACCCGGTCCACCGGGTCGGTGTACCCGCCGCCGACCTGCGCGAGGCCGTCGAAAGCGGCGCCACCCGCACCCTGCCCTCGGGCCCGCACGGCACCGCCTGCGAGGCCACCGTGCTCGCCTTCGACCCGGACGGCCGGCTCACCGTCGCCGGCGAGGGCGCCGAGCCGGCCCCGGGTGGCGTCCGGGTCGCGGTCAACCGCGATTTCCTCCTGGACGCCGTCCGGGCCGGCGGCCCCGAGCAGCTCGTCCTGGAGGTGGGCGGCCCGATCGCCCCGCTGGCCGTGCGGACCGAGGGGCGGTCCGGCACCTTCTCGATCCTGATGCCGATCCGCGTCCCGGAGGCCGTGTGACCGCACGGCAGCCGTCCGGGGCCGGTCCTCACCGGCCCCGGCGTCCCGGGGGCCGGTGAACGCACGCCCCCGCCGGGTGCGCGTCCGCAGCAGAGCCCGGACTGCCGTCCTGCCTGCCGGGTTCCGGCCCCGCGCCGCCCGAACCGCCGGAGGGTCAGGCCCGGCCTTCCGCCGTCACGGCGTCGAACAGCGGCCAGCCGTCGGCCTCGGCTGTACCGCGGTCCGGCACCTCCAGCCCCTGTGCCCGCGCCTCGTCGAGCAGCTGCCGGACCGCGCCGGGAAGGTGAAGGTTGAGCACCCCGTCCCGGTCGTCGGCCACCTGTCCGGAGTGCAGGAACCCGTCGGGGACGAAGCGCCCGGGCCCGGGTCGGAACACGATCCGCAACGTCCCTCCGCCCTCCCGGTGCACCGTGAGCACCTCCCGGCAGTCGGGGTGCCGGTGGTGCACCGACCAGAGCCGGACGTCCCCGTCCATCACCATCCGCCGCAACCGCCGCTTGCTCCCCATCCCCCGGACGGTACCCGGCCGTCCCGTTACCCCGGGCGGTCGCGGCTCGGCCGACCGGCCGACACGCACGTTTGCTGCTGCTAGCACCGTGCTTGCTTTTGCAAGCACGGTGGTGCAGGGTGGTCGCATGGCCTCACTGAACGTCGGCTCGCTGGGCGAGTACATCCGCGAGCAGCGACGCAACGCGCAGTACTCGTTGCGGCAGCTGGCGGAGGCCGCCGGCGTGTCCAACCCCTACCTCAGCCAGATCGAGCGGGGGTTGCGCAAGCCGAGCGCGGAGATCCTCCAGCAGATCGCCAAGGCGCTGCGGATCTCGGCGGAGACGCTGTACGTCCAGGCCGGGATCCTGGAGGAGCGGCGGGGCGAGGGCCTGGAACTGCGGGCCTCGATCCTGGCCGATCCGCTGATCAACGAGCAGCAGAAGCAGGCGCTGCTCGCGGTCTACGACGCCTTCCTCAAGGAGAACGCCGCCCGCAAGGACTCGGATGCGGCGTCCGACGACCACGCCGACGGCGGCCCGGAGGCCGCCGGCCCGGCAACCTAGACCACGGGAGACCGGCCATGCCGATGGCGGACGAGATCAAGAAGACCCTCAGCGACCCGACCCCGCTCTACGCCCTCGCCGGCGCGGGCGACCTCGCCTACGAGAAGCTGCGCGAGGTGCCCGGCAAGGTCGAGGCGCTGGCCGCGGACCGCAAGGGCGCGCAGGAGAAGGCCGCGGCCCGGCTCCAGGAGGCGCAGTCCCGGCTGGTCGAGGCGCAGGCCAAGGTCGCCGGCACCGTGACCACCCTGCCCGGCGACCTCAAGGAGCTGCAGGACAGGGCGCAGTCCTTCGCCCTCCAGCAGGTCGGCCGTGCGGTCGACCTGGCGGTGAAGGCCAAGGAGGCCTACGACGAGCTCGCCGAGCGCGGCCGGGGCGTCGTCGACCGGGGTCGTCCCGGCAGCGCGGTGGAGTCCGCCGAGACCGAGCGGGTCGACGTCGAGCTGGTCGAGGACGAGCCCGTCGAGGCAGAGCTCGTGGAGGACCCGGCCGGGGCCGAGGCGGCCGGCGTCGGCGCGGCGGAGGCCGAGCAGCCGGCCGCGAAGAAGTCCGCCAGGAGCCGGAAGGCCGCCGAGTAGCACCCGCCGGACGCGCCGCGGTCCGCCCGCCGTGCCGCGGCCGGGGTTGGACCCCGGCCGACCGGGGCACATCTGGTGACCCCGGAACGTTGACACCGTGGCGGGCGGATCGCCGTGCCACGATGGGTGGCAGCCGGGGCGCCGAGCCGAGACGCAGAGGAGGCCGCGATGGGCGGAGTGGGCCAGGTCCTGGTCCTGGACTACTTGAACCCGTTCTGGTGGCTGGCCGTGGCCATGCTGGGGTTCAAGCTGTTCGCGCTGGTCGACGCGGCCACCCGCCGCGAGGACGCCTACCGCGCGGCGGACAAGAAGACCAAGGGGTTCTGGCTGGCCCTCCTCGGGATCGCGTTCGGCCTGGACCTGCTGTTCGGCTTGGGCTTCCTGACGCTGGCGGGTCTGGTCGCGGCCATCGTCTACATGGTGGACGTGCGCCCGGCGATCCGGGCGCTGACCAGCCGGGGCGGCCGGAACGACCGGAACATGGGCCCGTACGGCCCCTGGTAGACCAGCCGGGTCGACCCGCGCCGGACGATCGGTGCGGGGTCGATGCGCACCGGACATGATCGAAGGGGTGAGCCCCGGTGCTCGCGGGACCGATCCGCGAGCACCGGGGCTCACCCCTTCCGCCGCCCGCGTCAGCCCAGGATCAGCTGGACCGGGTTGCGCTCCAGCAGCAGCACGGCGACGTCGTCCGCCAGCGCGCCGCCGTTCAGCTCCTCGACCTCCGCGATCGCACTGTCCACGAGCCGACCCCTGGTCAGCCCGGCGGCCAGGTGGTCGCCGATGAGGTCCGCCAGTCCGTCCTGGCCGAGCCTGCGCGATCCGGCGCCGACGCGGCCCTCGATCAGACCGTCGGTGTAGAGCAGCAGCCGCCAGCCGGGGTGCAGTTCGAGCCGGTGCGCCGGCCAGACGGCGTCGCAGTCGTCGCAGGGGAGCAGCCCGAGCGCCGGGCCGGCCAGGTCGGCCGGCAGCATGACCGGCTTGTGGTCCGAGCCGAGCAGCAGGGGTGCGGGATGGCCCGCGAGGTAGAGCCGGGCGGTCTCGACGGCGCCCAGCTCGTCCAGCCGACCGGTGGTCTCGCGGGGCTCGATGACCAGCATGCAGAGCGTCGCGAAGATCTCGTCGCTGCGCCGCTCGTGCTCCAGGACGTGCTGGAGGGTGGTGAGCAGGGCCTCGCCGGTGAGCCCGGCGAAGACCAGGGTGCGCCACGCTATCCGGAGCGCCACCCCGAGCGCGGCCTCGTCCGGGCCGTGGCCGCAGACGTCGCCGATCACGACGTGGACGGTGCCGTCGTCGGTGCGCACGGCGTCGTAGAAGTCGCCGCCGAGCAGGGCGCGCCGCCGGCCGGGGCGGTAGCGCCGGGTGAAGGAGAGTCCGGCGCCGTCCAGCAGCGGGGTGGGCAGCAGGTGGCGCTGCAGGCGGGCGTTCTCCTGGCCGCGGAGCTCGGCCTCGACCAGCCGGCGCTGGGACTCGTCGGCGCGCTTGCGCTCGACCGCGTAGCGCAGGGCGCGGGCCAGCAGCGGGCCGTCCGTCTCGTGCTTGATCAGGAAGTCCTGGGCTCCGGCGGCCACCGCGGCGGCGCCCAGCTCGGCCCCGGCGGCGTCGGTGAGCACCACGACGGCGGTGTGCGGCGCACGGCGGAGCAGTTCGTGCAGGCCCTCGAGACCGTCGGAGGCGTCGGAGGGGTGCGGCAGGTCGGCCGGGGCCGCGAGGTCGAGCAGGACGCAGCTGAAGTCGGTGCTGCGCGGCCGGCCGCGTCGGGCCGCGGCGGAGGCGGGCGCGAGCAGTTCGGAGGCCTGCTCCAGGCCGCGGGCCCAGTGGATCTCGATGGGTGCGCCGCTGTCGGCCACCGCCGCCTTGAGGAGTTGGGCGTCGGAGGCGTCGTCCTCGATCACCAACAGCTTGAGCGGTGCGGTGGTGGGGGTGGTGCGGGAGGCGCCGGCGGTGGCCGAGGCGTCGGTCCGGGGGTGGGGTATCGGGGCGGGCGCCGTGGCCGGAGCGGCGGACCGGTCGGTGGTGGACCAGGTGCGGGCACGTTCGGTGAGGGCACCGTCGACGGCGCCCGGCAGGTCTGCGGCACCAGGTGCCCGCCCGTCTCCCGTTGCGGGCATCGGCTGATCCTCCCTTTCCCCGCATGCGTAACGGTCGGCGATCGTCCGCAGTGCCCGCCTGGCACCCTGCGTCGGGGAACTTCTCGCGACCATAACGTGATCTCCGGGGATTTCTCTGGCCGACCGGCGGCGTTGTGGCTATTGCCACGCCGGCGGGTGGTGTGGCGGACGGGACGGGAACGGCGGTCGGAGCCCGGCACGGGCGGGGTCCGGACCGGAGGGAAGGGCGGACGCGGTGGTGACTCGGATCACCCTGGTCGAGGGTGACATCACGGAACAGCAGGTGGACGTGGTGGTGAACGCCGCCAACTCCTCCCTTCTGGGCGGCGGTGGTGTGGACGGTGCGATCCACCGCAAGGGCGGCCCGCAGATCCTGGAGGAGTGCCGCAGGCTCCGGGCCTCGCACTGGGGGAGTGGTCTGCCCACCGGACAGGCGGTGTCGACCACGGCCGGGCGGCTTCCGGCCCGCTGGGTGGTGCACACCGTGGGGCCGGTCTACTGGGAGGACGAGTACGAGGACAGGGCGGGGCAGTTGGCCTCGTGCTACCGCGAGTCGCTCCGGGTGGCGGCGGAGCTGGGCGCGCGCACGGTGGCCTTCCCGGCCGTGTCGGCCGGGGTGTACGGGTGGCCGCTCGAGGACGCGGCCCGGATCGCGCTCGGCACCGTCGCGGCGACGGTCGCCGGGCCGGCCCGAGACCTGACGGAGGTGCGGTTCGTGCTGTTCGGTACGGCGGCGTACGGGACGTTCGAGCAGGTGTGGCGGGAGATGGGGGTCGAAGGGGAGGAGCGGCAGGGGCAGGAGTGAGGGCGCGGATCGGGACGCCCCCATGGTGGCGTGACGAGGCGTCAACACGCCAGAGATATTCGATAACTCGTTCGAGTGAATCCCTGGGATCGCTCACCTGGCCTGCGAAGGCGGGGGCGTGCGCGAGGGCCGCTCGGCTTGCCGGGCCGGGACGGCCGGGACGGCCGCGAGGGCCGGACGTCCCGGCCCGACGGAGCGGCGCGCCCGTTCGCGCGGTCCTACGGGGCGAGCGCCGTCCAGGGAACGGTGACCTCGCCCTGCCGCCACCGGCCGCGCGCGTCCACCAGCGGCCAGGAGCCCGCCAGCGCGGTGCAGGCCGCGACCCAGCGCTGCCGGGCGCCGAACGCCCCGTAGGGGGCGGCCGCGGCCCAGGCCCGGTCGAAGTCGGCGAGGAACGCGTGCACCGGCCGGCCCGGCACGTTGTGGTGGATCAGCGCCTTGGGCAGCCGTTCGGCCAGGTCGGAGGGTTGCCCGAGACCGCCGAGGCGGGCCGCGAAGGTGACCGTCCGCGGGCCCTCGGGGCCGAGCGCGACCCAGACGTGCCGGCGCCCGATCTCGTCGCAGGTCCCCTCGACCAGCAGGCCGTCCGGCGCGAGCCGGTCGCAGAGCCGCTCCCAGACCCCCGCCACCGCGCTCTCCTCGTACTGCCGCAGCACATTGGCGGCCCGGATCAACTGGGCCGGCGCGCCGCCGTCCAGCGGTACCTCGAAGCCGCCGCGCCGGAACGAGAGCAGCGGCGGATCGGCGTACGGCACGGCGGCGGCGACCCGCTCGGGCTCGATCTCGATCCCCACCACCCGGACGTCCGGTCGCACCGACCGCAGCCGCCCGGCCAGCTCGACCGCCGTCCAGGGTGCGGCGCCGTAGCCGAGGTCGACGGCCACCGGCGGCCGGTCGGCCGAGCGCAGCACCGGGCCGAGCGTGTGGGCGATCCAGCGGTCCATCCGGCGCAGCCGGTTGGTGTTGGTGGTGCCGCGGGTCACGGTGCCCACCGGTCGGCCCGCCCGCCCGCGGGCAGGCGCGGTCGAGGAGTCGAAGGTGGCGGCCATGCCCAGAAGCGTACGCGGCCGCGCGGCCCCACCCGGTGGCCGTTCCCGCTCGGCCGCCCCGACCCTGTGCCGCCCGGCCTCGCGCGGTCGGGCCGCCCGGCCCTGCGCCGCCCGGCCGGCCCCGGGGTGCGCCGCCCGACCGACGCCGGGGCGCGGCCGGCCACCGCCGTGGGCCATCTCATGTCCCGGGACGGGAATGCCGGTCGACGACCGCGTGGTTGGCACACTGGTGGTGATGTGCGCCCGGACGGGGCGTGCGGACACCGCGGTGCGGCGTGGGCGGGCAGCGACACACCGGACAGCAGGCAGCGCAGCAGGACAGCAGGCAGCAGGGCAGCAGGCAGCGCTGCAGAGACGGGCAGCACAGAGGAGGCTTCAGCCAGGTGATCCAGCACCCCGTCCGTTCGGTACGCCGTGCCCAGCCGGCCGCGCCCGTGCGCGGTCGGCTCCAGTCGCTGGTGGCGGGCCGCCAGCGCAGGCCGCGCCGGATAGCCATGCTCAGCGTCCACACATCCCCCCTGCACCAGCCCGGCACCGGTGACGCGGGCGGCATGAACGTCTACATCGTCGAGCTGGCCAAGCGCCTGGCCGCGCTCGACATCGAGGTCGAGATCTTCACCCGCGCGATCTGCTCGGACGACGCGCCCGCCGTCGAGCTGGCCCCCGGCGTCCTGGTCCGCCACGTGACGGCCGGCCCCTACGAGGGGCTGGTCAAGGAGGACCTCCCGGCCCAGCTGTGCGCCTTCACCCACGGCGTGCTGCGCACCGAGGCCGGCCACCGGCCCGGCCACTACGACCTGGTGCACTCGCACTACTGGCTGTCCGGCCAGGTCGGCTGGCTGGCCGCCCAGCGCTGGGGCGTGCCGCTGGTGCACACCATGCACACCATGGCGAAGGTCAAGAACGCCGCGCTGGCCGAGGGCGACACCCCCGAGCCGGCCGCCCGGGTGATCGGCGAGACGCAGGTGGTCGAGGCCGCCGACCGGTTGATCGCCAACACCACCGAGGAGGCCGCCGAGCTGGCCCGCCACTACGCGGCCCGGCCGGACCAGCTGGCCGTCGTCCACCCCGGCGTCAACCTGGACGTCTTCCGCCCGGCCGCCCCCGCCGCACGCGCCGCGGCCCGGGCGGCGCTCGACCTGCCGGCGGACGCCGCGGTGCTGCTGTTCGCCGGCCGGATCCAGCCGCTGAAGGCGCCGGACGTGCTGCTGCGCGCCGTCGCGGTGCTGCTCGAACGCCGGCCCGAGCTGCGCGAACGGCTGGTGGTGCCGGTGGTCGGCGGCCCGTCCGGCACCGGCCTGGCGAAGCCGGAGAGCCTGCACAAGCTCGCCGCCCAGCTGGGCATCTGCGACGTGGTCCGGTTCCACCCGCCGGTGGGCCAGGCCCGGCTGGCCGACTGGTACCGCGCGGCGACGGCGCTGGTGATGCCCTCGTACAGCGAGTCCTTCGGACTGGTCGCGCTGGAGGCGCAGGCCTGCGGCACCCCGGTGGTGGCGGCCGCGGTCGGCGGGCTGCCGGTCGCGGTCCGGGACGGCGTGACCGGCACGCTGGTGCACGGCCACGACCCGGTGGCCTGGTCCCTCGCGCTGGAGCCCTACGTCACGGATCCGGGTCTGGTCGCCGAGCGGGGTGCGGCGGCGGCCCGGCACGCGGCGGCCTTCGGCTGGGACACCGCCGCGGCGACCACCGCCGAAGTGTACGCGGGCAGCCTCGCCCGCCCAGCCGGACTGCGCACCGGTTCGCTCCGCCGCCTGGTCTGACCGGCACCGGGGCCCGGCCGGTCGCGGGACCGCGCCGGGTCCGGCGTCCGGTGCCTCCTGCTTCCGGTGCCGCTGCTTCCGGTGCCGCTGCGTCCGGTGCCCCTGCGTCCGGTGCCCGGCGGACGCGCCCGCGCCCGGTCCGGGTCCGCTGCTGCGCGCCGCCGGTACCGCCGAGTAACGTCACCCCCATGGCAATCCGCACCAAGGACGAGGGCCTGGCCCTCCTGCGCACCGCCCTGGACGACGCCGGGGTGGCCTGGGAGCCGGCCACCGCCGACCCGCACACGCTGGTGGCGACCCTTCCGGGCACCCGCAAGCTGAGCACCACCTGCGCCCTGCGGGTCGGCGACCACACGCTGTCGGTGAACGCTTTCGTGATCCGCCGCCCCGACGAGAACCACGAGGCGGTCTACCGCTGGCTGCTGGAGCGCAACACCCGGCTGTACGGCGTCGCCTACGCCGTCGACAAGCTCGGTGACGTCTACCTGGCCGGCCGGCTGCCGCTGGAGGCGCTCACCCCGGACGCCGTCGACCGGCTGCTCGGGACGGTGCTGGACAACGCCGACGAGCCGTTCAACACCCTACTGGAGCTGGGCTTCGCGTCCGCCATCCGCCGTGAGTGGGAGTGGCGGACCAAGCGCGGCGAGTCCACCCGCAACCTGTCCGTCTTCTCCCACCTGGCCGCTCCGGGCGACGCGGCCGGGGCTCCGGCCGCCGACTCCGGGGCTCCGGCCGCCGAGTAACGGCGCGCCGCCGCGGGGCCGGGGCAGTGCCCGGTCAGGACCGGGCCGGGGCCCGCTCCGGCCCGGCGTCCGCCGGCTCCGCGCCGACGACCGCCTCCGGCACCGCCTCCGCCACCGCCACCGGCACCGCCCCCGCGGCCTCCGTCGCCGAGCCGGCCCGCCGGCCGAGCAGCGCGTACCCGGCCGCCGCCACGCTGCCGCAGACCGCGCACGCGCCCCACGTCACCGCCCCGCCGGCCCGCTCCAGCAGGACCCCGCCGACGGCCGGGCCGACGAACGAGGCGAGCGACCACGAGAGTGAGTAGACGCCCTGGTAGCGGCCGCGGGCGTGGGTCGGCGACAGCTCGGCGACCAGGCCCATCATGGTCGGCGCGTTCAGGATCTCGCCGATCGTCCAGACCACGACGGTGAAGGCGAAGAACCACGCCGAGGAACCGGCCAGCGCGGTCAGCCCGAATCCCCAGCCGATGAACAGCGCGCTGGCGATCAACAGCGCCGTCCGGCTGCGGCCCTCCATCCACCGGGTGAGCGGGATCTGCAGCACCACGATCAGCAGGCCGTTGAGGCCGATCACCAGGCCGTACTCGGTGGAGCCGATCCCCGCCCGGCCCATGTCCACGGCGAGCGTCGTGCTGCCCTGCTGGGCGACCAGGGCGAGCAGCAGGTTGAGCCCCACCACCGCCATGAAGCGGGCGTCGGCGAACACCGTGCCGAGGCCGGTCGACGGCTCCCCGGCCCGGGCGGCCGGGGCGTCGGGCTTGGTCTCGGGGATCCGGACGAAGATCACCACCGCGCAGACGAGCGTGGAGAGCGCGTCCAGCAGGAAGAGCGTGAGGTAGCCCCGGGTGGCGATCAGTCCGGCGACGGCCGCCGAGAGCCCGAACCCGATGTTGATCGCCCAGTAGTTCAGCGAGTAGGCGCGGACCCGGTCCGCCGCCGGCACGATGTCCGCGATGATCGCCGAGGTGGCCGGCCGGGTCGCGTTGTTGCAGAGGCCGACCAGGAAGGCCACCACGGCGATCGCCACCGGGCCGTCGGCGAAGCCGAGCACCGCGGTGAAGAGCGCCGTGCCCAGCTGGGCCGTGACCAGGGTCGGCCGCCGCCCGATCCGGTCGGTCAGCACCCCGGCGCCGACCGCCGCGATCGCCGAGCCGAGGCCGAACAGCGAGGCGACCAGGCCCGCGTACGAGGCCGAGTACCCGCGGTCGGCGGTCAGGTAGAGCGCGAGGAAGGTGACGACGAACCCGCCCAGGCGGTTGATGAGCGTCGACGTCCAGAGCCACCAGAACTGGCGCGGCAGCCCGCTCACGGCCTCGACCACTGCTCTCCGGGCACCGGCGGGGACGGGCAGCACGGGCATGTGGGGCTCCCAGGGCAGCAGGTGTCCGCTGGACGGCGGGCCGCGTCCGGCCAGCGGTGGGGTAAGTGGTGAAGCGGCGATGCGTACATTACACAGCCAGGTGGGGGCCCACCAGCCGTTTTCGGGGCTCCATTAAGCTGGGGGCCATGGCTGACACGACGTACCGACTCATCCTGCTCCGCCACGGCGAGAGCCAGTGGAACCAGAAGAACCTGTTCACCGGTTGGGTCGACGTCGACCTCAACGAGAAGGGCGAGAAGGAGGCCGCCCGTGGCGGTGAGCTCCTCGCCGCCGAGGGCCTGTTCCCCGACGTCGTGCACACGTCGCTGCTGCGCCGCGCCATCCGCACCTCGCAGATCGCCCTGGACAAGGCCGACCGTCACTGGATCCCGGTCAGCCGCAGCTGGCGTCTGAACGAGCGGCACTACGGCGCTCTGCAGGGCAAGGACAAGGCCCAGACCCTGGCCGAGTTCGGCGAGGAGCAGTTCCAGCTCTGGCGCCGCTCCTACGACACCCCGCCGCCGGTGCTGGCCGACGACGCCGAGTACTCGCAGGCCGGTGACGCCCGCTACGCGGACATCCCGAGCGAGCTGCGCCCGCGCACCGAGTGCCTGAAGGACGTCGTCGAGCGGATGCTCCCGTACTGGTACGACGCCATCGTCCCGGATCTCGCCGCCGGCCGGACCGTCCTGGTCACCGCCCACGGCAACAGCCTGCGCGCGCTGGTCAAGCACCTCGACGGCATCTCCGACGAGGCCATCGCCGGCCTCAACATCCCGACCGGCATCCCGCTGCTCTACGAGCTGGACGCCGACTTCAAGCCGGTCGCCGCGGGCGGCCGCTACCTCGACCCGGAGGCCGCCGCGGCCGCCATCGAGGCGGTCAGGAACCAGGGCAAGAAGTAGGCCCGAAGGCGAGACGGCCCCACTCCCCGCACGGGCGGGGAGTGGGGCCTTCGTCGTTCAACTCCGTTAGGGGGCAAGGCGGTTCGCGCTCGCAGGAGTGGTTCAGACCATTGACGGCCGGCGGTGCCGGCTCCTACCGTGTGAGCACGACCCGGCGCAGGCACGCCAACGGTCTCACCTCGGATCGAACCGGCCGCCGCACCCCCACGCGCGCGCGTCTGCGCCCGGCGCACTCTCCATCCACCCCCACGGAGGAGCACCATGCGCACACGTCATATCGTCGGAGCGGTGGTGGCGGCGGTCGCCGTCCCGCTCACGCTCGCCCTGCCGGCGCAGTCCCACGGCTACATCTCGACCCCGCCCAGCCGGGCCGCGCTCTGCGCCGCCGGCACGGTCGCCGACTGCGGTGAGATCCGCTGGGAGCCGCAGAGCGTCGAGGGGCCTAAGGGGTTCCCGGGCAGAGGGCCGGCCGACGGCACCATCTGCGCCGGCGGCAACGGCCGGTTTGCCGAGCTGGACGACCCGCGCGGCGGCGGCTGGCCCACCACCAAGGTGTCGGCCGGCCAGCGGCTGACCTTCACCTGGAAGTTCACCGCCCGGCACGCGACCACGAACTTCAAGTACTACCTGACCAAGCCCGGTTACGACGCCACCCAGAAGGTCACCCGGGCCGGCCTGGAGCTCACGCCGTTCCTGACCGTCCCCTACAACGGCGCCCAGGTGCCGAGCACGCTCAGCCACACGGCGACCGTCCCCGGCGGCCGGACCGGGCACCAGGTGGTCGTCGCGGTCTGGGAGATCGCGGACACCGGAAACGCCTTCTACTCCTGCACCGACGTCCGGTTCTGAGCAGGCCCCTGCACCGGAGGTGTCCGGCCGGCCGGCCCACGCATCGAGCGGTGCCGGTCCGGCCGACGGGGCATACCGGGGTGCACGACCGTCTCCCACGGCGGCCGCGCACCACGGAGCTCCGTCGGGTACCGGGCCTCAGTGCCCGCAGCAGCCGCCGTCGGCGCCGCCGCACTGGCACGGTGCGCCGGACTGGCAGCCGCAGCCGCAGCCCGGACCACAGCCGCAGCCGGCGGCGAGGACGGGCAGCAGCTTCGGGGCGGTCGGCTCGACGGTGTCGGTGGCCGGTGCCGGTCGAGTCGGGTTTGCCTTCATCGCGCTGGACCCTCCCTTGTGACGGGCACACGTCGGCGCCCACGCCATCGAGTGAAGCCGCCGATCGGAGGGAGCGTCAACGGGCGCGCAGTGGTGGGGTCTCGGGGCTGGCGTGCGCCCCTACCACCCCGGCGCGAGGTTTACTCACCCCTCGGGGTGAGCGCCTACCCGCAGGAGCCAGGCGCGGGACCGAGGCCCTGCACGGGGCTGAGCACGAGCCCGGGCACGAGCCGCGGGAGCGAACTGCGAGAGGGGGCTGCGGGGCGGACGCCGTGCACGGCGCCCGCCCCGCAGCCGTACGCGGTCAGTCGCGGACGGAGTCGGCCGCCTCGGTGGCGGCCACGAACTCGGCGACGTGCTCGCCGGTCACCAGGTACACCACGCGCTTGGCCACCGAGACCGCGTGGTCGGCGAAGCGCTCGTAGTAGCGGCCGACCAGGGTGACGTCCACGGCCGTCTCGATGCCGTGGTGCCACCGCTCGTCGATCAGGTGGGAGAAGAGCTCCCGGTGCAGCGCGTCGATCGCGTCGTCGTCCTGCTCCAGTTCCAGCGCCTTGTCGACGTCCTTGGTGGCGATCACCAGGGCGGCCTTGGCCACCAGGCGCTGGGCGAGCTGGCCCATCTCCAGGAGGGTCGCGTGCAGGTCGCGCGGGACCGCGGACTCGGGGTAGCGCAGCCGCGCGACCTTCGCCACGTGCCGGGCGAGGTCGCCGCAGCGCTCCAGGTCGGCGCTCATCCGCAGCGAGGTGACGACGATGCGCAGGTCGGTGGCGACCGGCTGCTGGCGGGCGAGCAGGTCGATCGCCCGGTTCTCCAGCTCGTGGTGCAGGTCGTTGATCTTCTCGTCGGAGGCGATGACGCTCTCCGCCAGCGCCAGGTCCGCGTCGAGGAGCGCGGTGGTGGCCCGGCCCAGCGCCGAGCCGGCCAGCCGGGCCATCTCGACCAGGCTGTCGCCGATCGAGTCGAGTTCCTCGTGGTACGCGTCGCGCATGCTCTCTCCTCAGAAGCTGTGTCGGTGGCGGTGCCGACCGGTCAGCCGGTACGACCGCGAATACGGCGTACGGGCGACCGCTGCTGGTGCCGCGAATGGTACGCGCGCACCTGGGTGGCGCACCTCTGTTCGGCCCGCGCCCACTCCCACACGGGCTGCGCGGTCAACTCTCGGCCGTCCGGGCGACCACGCACGGCCGGTCCGGTGAATCGACAGCCACACGAAGGTGAATTCTCGGCAACGCGAGGCCGATGCCTTGATCCGACCCTTGGGGAGGGCCCGCGCCGTGCGCTTAGGCTTTCGGTATGGACGTGAACGTGGCCGCCGCCGCTGCCTGCGCCATAGCCGGGCTCGGCGTCGGCCTCACGGCCTCCATCGCCTTCCGTTGGAGCGAGCGCGAACAGGCCAGGGGCAGGTACGGCGGCACCAGCGGCAGGAACCGGCAGCAGACCCTGGGCGGCACCGCCCAGGAGCCCCCGTTGCCCCCGGGGGTCGACACCGTGCTCTCGGTGCTGCGCTCCTGCGCGGTCGTGCTCGGCGAGGGCGACGAGGTGGTCAAGGCCAGCTCCGCCGCCTACGCCATGGGCCTGGTCCGCGGCGGTGCGGTGGCCGTCGACCAGCTGCTCGCGCTGGCGCGGTCCACCCGCCGGGACGGCGAGATCCGCCAGGTCGAGCTGGAGCTGCCCAGGCCGGGCGCGGCCCGCGCCGCCGAGCCGCTCGCGGTCTCGGTCCGGGTGGCCCCGCTGGGCTCGCGGCTGGTCCTGGTCCTGGTCGAGGACCAGACCGAGCGCCGCCGCGTCGAGGCGGTCCGCCGCGACTTCGTGGCCAACGTCAGCCACGAGCTCAAGACCCCGGTCGGCGCGCTCTCGCTGCTCTCCGAGGCGGTCGCCGACGCGGCCGACGACCCGGAGGCCGTCCAGCGCTTCGCCGGCCGGATGCAGATCGAGGCGACCAGGCTGGCCAGCCTGGTCCAGGAGATCATCGACCTCTCCCGGGTCCAGGACGACCGCCTGATGACCGACCCGGAGCCGGTCGCGGTGGACGAGCTGATCGCCGAGGCGATCGACCGCTGCCGCCAGCAGGCCGCGGCGAAGCAGATCCTGATCGCGGCCGGCGGCATCGCCGGCCTCTACCTGCACGGCAACCGCGGCCAGCTGGCCGCGGCCCTCGGCAACCTGGTCGAGAACGCCGTGAACTACAGTCCGCCGCGCACCCGGGTCGCGATCGCCACCCGCCGGATCTCCAGCGCCGCCGCCCTCGGCGAGGCGGACGGCGAGCTGATCGAGATCTCGGTGACCGACCAGGGCATAGGCATCTCCGAGAAGGACCGCGAGCGGGTCTTCGAACGCTTCTACCGCGTCGACCCGGCCCGCTCCCGGCAGACCGGCGGCACCGGCCTCGGCCTCTCCATCGTCAAGCACGTGGCCGCCTCGCACGGCGGCACCGTGTCGGTGTGGAGCGTCGAGGGCCAGGGCTCCACCTTCACCCTCCGCCTGCCCGCCGGGCAGGCCCCCGCGGACCACACGCCCCCGGCCGGGGACGCCGCGGAACCCCTGTCAGACACAACCCCCCAGCTTGCCCCGGAGGCCTGATCGTGACCCGTGTACTGGTGGTCGAGGACGAGGAGTCGTTCAGCGACGCCCTCTCGTACATGCTCCGCAAGGAGGGCTTCGAGGTGGCCATCGCCGCCACCGGCCCCGACGCCCTGGAGCAGTTCGAGCGGAACGGCGCCGACCTCGTCCTGCTCGACCTGATGCTGCCGGGACTGCCCGGCACCGAGGTCTGCCGCCAGCTCCGGGTGCGCTCCAACGTGCCGGTGATCATGGTCACCGCCAAGGACAGCGAGATCGACAAGGTGGTCGGTCTGGAGATAGGTGCCGACGACTACGTCACCAAGCCCTACTCCACCCGTGAGCTGGTCGCCCGGATCCGCGCGGTGCTGCGCCGCCGGGGCGAGGCGGAGGGCCCCGGCGACGGCGGCGGCCCGGGTGCCCTGGAGGCCGGCCCGGTCCGGATGGACGTCGACCGGCACGTGGTGACGGTGGACGGCGCCAAGGTCGACCTGCCGCTCAAGGAGTTCGACCTGCTGGAGATGCTGCTCCGCAACGCCGGCCGGGTGCTCACCCGGATGCAGCTGATCGACCGGGTCTGGGGCGCGGACTACGTCGGCGACACCAAGACCCTGGACGTCCACGTGAAGCGTCTGCGGGCGAAGATCGAGCCGGACCCGGGCGCGCCGCGCTACCTGGTGACGGTCCGCGGCCTCGGCTACAAGTTCGAGCCGTAAGCCGGGGCGGGCCCCCGGGCCGAGCCGTGAGCCGGGCCCCATGTGCGGGCCCGGCTCACGGCTCGGCCCTGACGAAAGGCTCCTCCGGCAGCTGCCGGAGGAGCCTTTCGTCAGGGCCGTTGCCGCGGGCGTGCGGTGTCGCCCGGGCTCGACCGCGGGACCGGACCCGGCCCGGCCCCGCGATCAAGGTCCGGACGGGGTCAGTGGGTCCCGGCGGCCGGGGTGGCGGAGCCGGTCGCGGTGGCGGCACCCGCGGGGGTGGTCGCACCGGCGGCCGGCGCGGTCGCGCTGCCGGTGGCACCGGTGGCCGGCGACGCGGCCTTGGTGGGCACCGCCGCCGGGCTGGCGGTCGGGCCGAAGCCCTTGTACAGGCCCTTGTTCGGGTAGACCGAGGCCTCGGCCTGCACCGACTGGCCGCTCTTGAACGTGAACGTGGTCGGCACGAAGCCGCCGACGCTCACGGTGGCCGAGGCGACCCGGGCGGACGGGTTGCCCGCTCCGCCGACCGCCACCGCGCCGTGGGCCGGGATCACGAGGCTGGTCAGCGGTGCGCCCTTGTCGTCGGCGAGCGCGGCCGCGGCGTTGCCCACCGTGATGGACTGCAGCTCGGCGGGCAGCTCGCCGGTGTTGCTGATGTTCACCGACACGTTGGCCGGGCCGGTGTGCTCGCCGGAGCTCTCGTCACCCGTGACGACGACGATGTTGCTCATGCGGAGGTCGGTGCCGATCGTCGCCGAGGCGTTGTCGGGCTTGATCTCCAGGGTCTCCGCGGTGTTGCCGGCCGAGCAGGCCGACAGCGAGGCGATGGCGAGGGCGGCGATGGCGGCGATGCTGCCGACTCGAAGGCTGCGGCTCACGGCGGCGGCTTCTCCTAGGTCACGTGTCGATTGGTCAGGTCTCAGATTATCGACCCTGCTTATGCGCTCCTCACGGGGTGGTCCCCGTGTCGCCCGCCGGTTCGCGGCCGGGCGCCCGTACGGCCGCACATCGGCGTGTTCAGATCAAGCGAGACCAAGATCGGATCACGATCGGGAAACGGCCCGATAAACGGTGAAATCCCAAGATCCAATCACGGTTTCGGGAGTGTTGCCGCAGGTTTCGGCAGGTGCCGGAACCGCCTCCGACCTGCGGGAAGCCCGTCTCGAACACCGGTCGCAGCACGTCATGGGGGTCCTTGTCAAGCCCCGAGACCCGCCCTGACCTGCGAAAACGCCCTTCGGGTGCGCCGTGGGGCGTGTTATTCTGGAAAGCCACGGAAGGGGTCCTGTCACATGACGTTCAAGGTTGGCGACACGGTGGTCTACCCCCATCACGGGGCCGCGCTGATCGAGGCCATCGAAATTCGCCAGATCAAAGGTGTGGACAAGACCTACCTGGTGCTCAAGGTGCAGCAGGGAGACCTGACGCTCCGCGTGCCCGCCGAGAACGCGGAGTTCGTCGGCGTGCGCGATGTAGTCGGCCAGGAGGGTCTGGACCGGGTCTTCGAGGTGCTGCGCGCACCGTACACCGAAGAGCCGACCAACTGGTCCCGTCGCTACAAGGCGAACCTCGAGAAGCTCGCCTCGGGTGACGTTATCAAGGTCGCCGAGGTTGTGCGCGATCTCTGGCGTCGCGAGCGCGAGCGCGGCCTGTCGGCCGGCGAGAAGCGCATGCTCGCCAAGGCGCGCCAGATCCTGGTCAGCGAGCTCGCGCTGGCCGAGAACACCAACGAGGACAAGGCGGAGACGCTGCTCGACGAGGTGCTGGCCTCGTAGGGCGGGCGGCCTGCGCCCACCGCACACAGCGCCCGATGCCGGCGCGCCGCTCACCGGACCGTAGGTCCGCGAGTGGTGCAGTGGCACTTCGGGCGCTGAGGCGTGTCCGGACGACGCCCCTCACCCGAGCCGGCCGGCCCTGGCCCCGCATGACCGTTTCCGCGCGTTCCGTGCTGCGTGTCCTGTGGGCGGGGGACCGGTGGTGCTCACGGAAGAGGCCCGCGCCCGTCGTGCACGCCATGGCCATACCCACTTCGCCGAAGGAGTGAAACCTGAACGCCACAGCAGCAGTCGCAGCAGCAGTGGTGCCCGCCGCCGGACGCGGCGAGCGGCTGGGGCCCGGTGCCCCCAAGGCCCTGCGGGAACTGGGCGGTGTGCCGCTCCTGGTGCACGCCGTCCGCGCGCTGGCCCGCAGCCGTGCGGTCGGCCTGGTCGTGGTGGCCGCGCCGGCCGACGGCGTGGCCGAGGTGGTCGGGCTGCTCGACAGCCACGGCCTGGACGGCAAGGACGTCCGCGTGGTGGCCGGCGGGGCGACCCGCCAGGAGTCGGTCCGGCTCGGCCTGGCCGCCATCCCGGCCGACGTGGAGATCGTCCTGGTGCACGACGCGGCCCGCCCGCTCGTCCCCGTCGAGGTGGTGGACGCCGTCGCGGCCGCCGTCCGGGCCGGGGCCGAGGCGGTGGTGCCGGCCGTGCCGCTGGCCGACACGGTCAAGCGGGTCGAGCCGAACCGGGGCGGCCCCGAGCCGGTGCTGGACACGCCCGACCGAGCCACCCTGCGGGCCGTCCAGACGCCGCAGGGCTTCCGCCGGGAGACCCTGGCCGAGGTGCACGAGAAGGCGCTGACCGAGGAGGCCGCCGGCGGCCTGCCGCCGGTCACCGACGACGCCGGCCTGGTGGAGCGCTTCGGCGGCCGGGTCGTGGTGGTGCCCGGCCACGAGGAGGCGTTCAAGGTGACCCGTCCGCTGGACCTCGTGCTCGCCGAGGCCGTGCTCGCCCGCAGGAGGGCCTCCGATGGCTACTGATCCGATCCTGCCCCGGGTGGGCATCGGCACCGACGTGCACGCCTTCGAGGCCGGCCGCCCGCTCCGGGTGGCCGGGCTCGACTGGCCGGGCGCCGAGTACGGCCTGGCCGGGCACTCGGACGCCGACGTGGCCGCGCACGCCTCCTGCGACGCGCTGTTCTCGGCCGCCGGGATCGGCGACCTCGGGGCGCACTTCGGCACCGACCGGCCCGAGTGGTCCGGTGCCTCCGGCGTCACCCTGCTCGCGGAGGCGGCCCGGCTGGTCCGCGAGGCCGGGTTCGAAATCGGCAACGTCTCGGTCCAGGTGATCGGCGTGCGGCCGAAGATCGGCAAGCGCCGGGACGAGGCGCAGGCCGCGCTCTCGGCGGCGGTCGGCGCGCCGGTGTCGGTCTCCGGCACCACCACCGACGGCCTCGGTCTCACCGGCCGGGCCGAGGGGCTGGCGGCGATCGCCACCGCCCTGGTCTACGAGCGGCGCTGACCCGGCGGCCGCCGGGCGCCGCCTCGGCGGCCGCCCGCCGCCGGGCCGGTGTCGAACGGCGCAGCGCCGGCCCGCCGGGGCCGCACTGGTCCGGTCCGGGAATTCCCCGGTGTTGACGGGTGTTCAGAACGGTGTGCCGGGGCGGGAGTCGCTACCGTTCGGTGCGGGCCCGCTCGGCGGTCCCGCCCGTCTCCGCCGCTTGACGAGAAGAGGTCCCCGATGGCCGAACACCTCTCCGACCGGGCCAAGGCCCTGATCGACGGCAAGAGCTTCGCCGTGGTCTCGACGATCCAGCCCGACGGCAGCCCGCAGTCCTCCGTGGTCTGGGTGAAGCGGGACGGCGAGGACATCCTCTTCTCCACCGTGGAGGGCCGCCGCAAGCACCTCAACATGGTTCGGGACCCGCGGATCTCCCTGGTGGTCAACCCGCCGGACAGCCCGTACACCTACACGGAGGTGCGCGGCCCGGTCACCCTCACCCGGGAGGGCGGCAAGGAGCTGATCGACGAGCTGGCGCACAAGTACCGCGGCGAGGAGGTCTACCGCTTCGACGGCCCCGAGGACGTGCGGGTGGTGGTGCGGCTCACCCCGCGCAAGGTGGTCGGCAACCTCTGAGCCGGGGCCCCGCCCGCCCGCCGAGCCGGGGCCCCGCCCGCCCGCTGAGCCGGCGCCCCGCCCGCCCGCGACGGGCCGCTCCGGCCGGGTCGCGGAACAGAAAACTGCGCAGCCGCGGTATTGACATTCCGGAATGTCGCGGGGCACCCCCTGCTGCCCACTACGCTTGACGCTGTGAGCATTCGCCTGTACGACACCAGCACCCGCCAGGTACGCGACTTCGTCCCGCTTGTACCGGGTTGTGTCTCGATCTACCTGTGCGGCGCTACCGTCCAGTCGGCGCCACACATCGGGCACATCCGGTCCGGGCTCAACTTCGACATCATGCAGCGGTGGTTCGCCTACCGCGGCTACCAGGTGACCTTCGCCCGGAACGTCACCGACATCGACGACAAGGTGATCGCCAAGGAGCGCGAGCTCGGCACGCCCTGGTGGCAGATCGCCTACGCCAACGAGCGGGCCTTCAACGACGGCTACACGGCGCTGGGCTGCCTGCCGCCGACCGTCGAGCCGCGGGCCACCGGGCACGTCCCCGAGATGATCGAGATGATGCAGACGCTCATCGCCAAGGGACACGCCTACGCGGCCGACGGCAACGTCTACTTCGACGTGAAGTCGTACCCCGAGTACCTCGAACTCTCCAACCAGAAGCTGGAGAACCTGCGTCAGCCCGAGGGCGAGGGCGAGACCGGCAAGCGCGACCCGCGCGACTTCGCCATGTGGAAGGCGGCCAAGCCGGGCGAGCCCAGCTGGGACACGCCCTGGGGCACCGGTCGTCCGGGCTGGCACCTGGAGTGCTCGGCGATGGCGCACAAGTACCTCGGCCGGGCCTTCGACATCCACGGCGGCGGGATCGACCTGATCTTCCCGCACCACGAGAACGAGATCGCCCAGTCCAAGGCGTACGGCGACGACTTCGCGAACTTCTGGGTGCACAACGCCTGGGTCACCATGAGCGGCGAGAAGATGAGCAAGTCGCTCGGCAACTCGGTGCTGGTCTCCGAGATGGTCGAGCGCTGGCGGCCGCTCGTGCTCCGGTACTACCTGGCGGCCCCGCACTACCGCTCGACCATCGAGTACAGCGAGGAGTCGCTGCGCGAGGCCGAGGTCGGCTTCGCCCGGATCGAGGGCTTCGTCCAGCGCGTGGTCGAGCTCTGCGGCCCGGTCGAGGCCGCGGCCGAGGTGCCGCCGGCCTTCGCCGAGGCGATGGACGACGACCTGGGCGTGCCGCAGGCGCTGGCCATCGTGCACACCGCCGTCCGCCAGGGCAACAGCGCCCTGACCGCGGACGACAAGGAGAACGCGGTGGCGCGTCTGGCCGAGGTCCGTGCGATGCTCGGAGTACTGGGTCTGGACCCGCTCGACCGGCACTGGGCCGGGGCGGCGCGCGGCGAGGACCTGCACGGCGTGGTCGACTCGCTGGTCCGGATGGTCCTGGAGCAGCGGCAGGCCGCCCGGTCCCGCAAGGACTTCGCCACCGCGGACGCGATCCGCGACCAGCTCGGCGAGGCCGGGCTGGCCATCGAGGACACCCCGTCCGGCCCGCGCTGGACGATCAACAGCCAGTAACCCCTTCGGCGCTCAGCGCACGAAAGGGTGAGGGTGGGCCGTACCGGACCGGTGCGGCCCTCCCGCATGACGGAGCGCATGCCGTCGGCGGTCCCGGTTCCCACCGGGCGGCCGGCCATGCCGGACAGACAGACAGGAAGTACAGCCATGGCCGGCAACAGCCAGCGCAGGAACCGCCGCAACCCCGGATCGAAGAAGGGCGCGTCTGTCGGTACCGGTGGGCACAGCCGGAAGGCGCTCCAGGGCAAGGGCCCGACCCCGCCCGGTGAGGCGCGCAAGGGGCACCCGAAGCAGCGGGCCGCCAACGCCGCCCTCAAGCGCGAGCGGGACGCCAAGGCCCGGGCCGGCATGCGCCGGGCCGGTGGCGGCGGCCGGGGCGGCCGCGGCGGCGCCGGCTCCGCCGAGCTGGTGTTCGGCCGCAACTCGGTGGTCGAGGCCCTGCAGGGCGACGTGCCGGCCAACGCGCTGTACGTCCAGCAGTTCATCGACACCGACGACCGGGTCCGCGACGCCTTCCAGGCCGCCAACGACCGCGGCATCCCGCTGATGGAGGCTCCGCGCGCGCAGCTGGACCAGATGACCGGCGGGATGAACCACCAGGGCCTGGTGCTGCAGGTCCCGCCGTACGAGTACGCGCACCCCGAGGACCTCCTGGAGGAGGCGGCCGACGCGGGCCAGGACGCGCTGATCGTCGCGCTGGACGGGGTCACCGACTCGCGCAACCTGGGCGCCGTGGTCCGCTCCGCCGCCGCCTTCGGCGCGCACGGCGTGGTCATCCCCGAGCGCCGGGCGGCCGGCATGACCGCCGGTGCCTGGAAGACCTCCTCCGGTGCCGCGGCGCGGCTGCCCGTCGCCCGCGCCACCAACCTGACCCGGACGCTGGAGGCCTACCAGAAGGCCGGCCTGATGGTGGTCGGCCTGGCCGCCGACGGCGAGGCCGAGATCGGCGACCTGGAGGCGCTGACCGGTCCGGTGGTCATCGTCGCGGGCAGCGAGGGCAAGGGTCTGTCCCGGCTGGTCTCGGAGACCTGCGACCTGCGGGTGCGGATCCCGATGTCCGGTCTCACCGAGTCGCTGAACGCCGGTGTCGCCGCGGGCGTGGTGCTGTACGAGGCCGCGCGGCTGCGTTCCAAGGTCGGCTGACCCCACACGCACATTCGCCGGGCGCGGCGCAGCCGGTCTTCCGTTTTGGCCGCGCTCCGTCCGCAATCCGGGTGAAAGCGATCGGGCTCGACCGGGCCCGATCGCTTTACTCATGATCACTTCAAGTGGGCGCCGGACATCCACTCGGGAGAGTGTCCTAACCGGGTGTCACCCGGTTAGACGGGTGTGGACACCAGAACACCTCGGCGCCCCCTCCTGGGCGGCGGCAGCACCGGGATAGACGCGGGCCCCGGCCTCAACACCGTCAAGGTGCCGTCGGACCCGGCGCGCCTCAGCAGCACCCAGGCGAGCTTCCGGCTCCGGCTCGGCGCCCCGGTGGCGCCGCTGATCGAGGCCCCGGCCGGACTGCTCTCCACCGGCGCCGCGTTCGGCGACCCGTACGCCTCGCAGGGCCTGATCCGCCGTCCGCTGGTCACCCCGCAGGTCGTCGTGCCCGCCGCGGCCGTCCCGGCGTTCGCCGGGGTCGGCGGCGCGGGCGCACCGCGCCGCAAGGGCCGGGTCACCCCCGTCACCTGGACCGGCCAGGCTCCCCCCGGGGACCTGGCGGCCACCCGGCTGCTGGAGGCCGTCCAGCTCACCGGCGTGCCCGCCCCCGCGGGGGTCGGCGGGCGCGGCGGCTCCTCGGCCGACGCGGACACCCGGGTGATCCCCTCGTACGCGGGTGCCCGGACCGTCCCGAGGCAGCCGCGCGAGGGTGCTGGGACGGCCACCGAGGCCGGCGTCGGCCCGGTCGGCGCACCGCAGGGCTGGACGCCCAGCGGCGAGCTGCCCGAGGTCTCCGCGGCCTCCGCGGAGGGGAAGCAGCCCTGGTACCCGGGCCGCCGGGTCGACCTGGGCCTGGTGCTGCTGCCGCTGCGCGCCGTGCTCGGCTCGCTCTCGGTCTACGCCGGGTTCAGCAAGCTCTGCGACCCGGTGTACTTCGACGGCGGCGAGCGCGGTTCGATGATGCGCTGGCTCTCCTCGCTGCACCCGTGGAAGGTCGCCGAGCCGCTGCTGGCCTTCGCCATGGCGCACCCGGTGGGCGCGGGCCTGGTGGTGTCGTTCACCGAGATCGTGGTCGGCGTGCTGACCGTCCTCGGCCTCTGGCAGCGGATCGCGGCCGGGGCGGCGATGCTGCTCTCCGCCGCGCTGCTGTTCACCGTCAGCTGGCGGGCGGTGCCGGTCTACGACACCCCCGACCTGATCTTCCTGGCGGCGTGGAGCCCGCTTTTGATCGCCGGGGCGCCGTTCGCCTCCCTGGACGGCCGGCTCAACCTGGAGGCCTGGCGCCGGTACGGCTCCGGTGCCCCCGCGGCGCTGCGGCGGCGGGTCCTGCGCCGCGGCGCGGTAGTCACCGCGGTGGTGGTCGGCCTGACCCTGCTGCTCGGCTCGATGCTGGGCGCGGCGGTCCGGACCGGCAGCCGGTCGCACCCGGCGCCGGCCAAGCCGGCCACCGACTACGGCACGCCGGTCTGGCCGAGCGGCGGTCCGTCGGTCGCCCCCGGCGGGCAGGGCCCGTCCACCTCCCCCTCGCACGCACCCTCGCGGCCGGCCTCGTCCACGCCGAGCGCGTCCGCTCCGGCCTCGCCGTCCGCCTCGGCGCCGTCGACGCCGCCGAAGGCCGCGACGGGCACCCCGAGCGGGAAGGCGCGCTCGACCAAGCCGGAGAGCGGCGCCGGCTCGGCCCCGGCTGCGGCGCCGTCGGCCGCCGCACCGGCCGCGGGCTCGTCGCCCGCGCAGCGCAGTTCGCCGGCGGGCGGGACGGGGACGGCGCCGAAGCCGAGCCAGAGCAGCGGTTCCGGGGGCGGTTCGGGCTCCGGTTCGGGCTCGGGCTCGGGGCTGCTGGGCGGGGTGCTGGGCAGCGGTCCGCTGTCCGACCTCTCCGGCGGCGGCGCGCGCGGCTCGCGGCCGGGAGTGCCGGCGTCCACCTGACGTACGGCGGTGGGTGGGGGCTCGGGCGGGCCTGGCCGGCGCGGGGCTCGGGACCGCCCGGCCCAGCCGGGTCGGTCACGGCCCCCCGGCCCACCTCCCCCCACCGCCCCCGCCTTCTGCTCGCCGGGAGAACGCGTCGGCCGGGTGCTCCGTGGGGGAGCACCCGGCCGGCTGCCGTGTGGGGCCGGGGCCGGCGGGCTGCGGGCCCGCTGCTGGTGGTCCGCCGGGGCCGTCCGCGGCTACGCCGGCGGGCGGCCGGCCCCCGAGGCGAGCTCCTTGGCCGCCTCGGTGAGGTCCTTCGCGGTGTCGATGGCGCGCCAGTACACGCCCTGCGGCAGCTGGTACCCGGCCAGCTTCCTGCTCCGCGCCAGCTGCGGGAAGGTCGTCCGCTCGTGGTCGCCGACGTCCGGCAGCAGCTCGGTGAACTCCGGGCTGAACACGTAGAGGCCGGCGTTGATGAGGAACGGCGAGGGCGGGGCCTCGATGAAGTCGAGCACGTTGCCGAACTGGTCCGTCTCCACCGCACCCCAGGGGATCCGCGGGCGGGCCAGCGCGAGCGTCGCGACCGCGTCCCGCTCGCGGTGGAAGGCGGCCATGTCGCGCAGGCTGAACCTGGTCCAGATGTCGCCGTTGGTGGCGTACCAGGGCTCGTCCGGCCGGGGCAGCGCCTTGGCCGCGTACTTGAGCCCGCCGCCGCGTCCGAGCGGCTCCGCCTCGACGACCGTACGGACCCGCAGCGGCAGTTCGGCCCCGTCGAGCCACTCCTCGAGCACGTCGGCCAGGTGCCCGCAGGAGATCACCGCGTCGGTGACGCCCTCGTCGGCGAGCCAGGACAGCTGGTGCCCGAGGATCGGGGTGCCCGTGCCCGGGATCTCGACCAGCGGCTTCGGCCGGTCGTCGGTGTAGGGCCGCAGCCGGGAGCCCTGGCCGCCGGCCAGGATGACGGCCTGGGTGACGACGGGCTGCTGCTGCGCCGCGGATGGCTGCGGGGCCGGCGGGGGCGTGGTGTCAGCGCTCATGCCTGCACAATAGGCGCGCCCGCCGCCCGGCGGTCGTCAGCCGGCGGCACCCGAGGCGAAGGAGCCGTCACAGACCGGGCGGGCGAAGGACCGCGCACGCTTGGCGTCGCCCTGGTACTTGCGCACCGCCGCCTTGCCCAGCTCGGTGGCGAGCGTGCTGCAGTACGGCGTCAGCTCCGGCTGCTCGCCCATCGAGCGCTCCAGCAGGTCCAGTGCGGTGCCCGGGTTGTGCGCGCGCAGTTCGTCCAGCAGCGCGACGCGGAGCGCGTCCTGCGGGGCGAGCCCGTCCGGCGCCTTGCCGGTGGACGTCCGACCGATGCCGGCGCCGTCCTCGCTGGAGGCCGCCACCACCTGCTGGTCCAGCCCGGTGGGCGGAGCCCACGGCACCCTGGTCACGGCGAGGGTGCCGGTGGTGACGAGGACCACGGGCAGGGTGAGGGCGATGGTCTGGCCGATGCGGCGAACTAGCTGCTTCACGCTCAGGAGCGTAGCGGCGGGTGCGGGGAGGATCGCGCTCCGTTACACCATCGAGTGACAGGGTGTCCCGGTTCGTCCCTGCACCGTGTTGACGACGGCGGAGCCCCGCCGGACCGCGAGGTCCGACGGGGCTCCGTCCGGCGTGCTGCCGGGGGCGGCCCACCGCCCCCGGTGCGCTCAGTTGCTCAGGCGGGCACCGGTGGTGGTGGAGAACACGTGGGTCTCGCCGGCGATCGGCACGACGTGGATCGTCTCGCCGCGGGCCGGGATCTGGCGGCCGTGCACGCGGACGACCAGGTCCCGGTCCTCGCCGCCGATCTTGGTGGTGCCGTAGACGAAGCCGTCCGAGCCGAGCTCCTCGACCACGTTGACGGTCACCGCGACGCCCTCGATGCCACCGCCCGCCACGATCTCGAAGTGCTCCGGGCGGATGCCGACCGTCACGGTCTTGTCGCTGCCGGCGCCGGCCAGGTCCTCGCGGGAGATGTTGACGACCGAGCCGCCGAACTTGACGCCGCCGTCCACCAGCGGCACGTCGACCAGGTTCATGGCCGGCGAGCCGATGAAGCCGGCCACGAAGAGGTTGGCGGGCTTGTCGTACATGTTGCGCGGGGTGTCGACCTGCTGCAGCACGCCGCCCTTGAGCACCGCGACCCGGTCGCCCATGGTGAGCGCCTCGGTCTGGTCGTGGGTGACGTAGACGGTGGTGATGCCCAGGCGGCGCTGCAGGCCCGCGATCTGGGTGCGGGTCGACACGCGGAGCTTGGCGTCGAGGTTCGACAGCGGCTCGTCCATCAGGAAGACCTGCGGCTCGCGGACGATCGCGCGGCCCATGGCGACGCGCTGGCGCTGACCGCCGGAGAGTGCCTTCGGCTTGCGGTCCAGGTACTCGGTGAGGTCCAGGATCTTCGCGGCCTCTTCGACCTTGGTGCGGATCTCGCTCTTGTTGACGCCCGCGATCTTGAGCGCGAAGCCCATGTTCTCCGCCACGGTCATGTGCGGGTAGAGCGCGTAGTTCTGGAACACCATCGCGATGTCCCGGTCCTTCGGCGGCAGGTGGGTGACGTCGCGGTCGCCGATGCGGATGGCGCCGCTGTTGACGTCCTCCAGACCGGCCAGCATCCGCAGGCTGGTCGACTTGCCGCAGCCCGAGGGGCCGACCAGGACGAGGAACTCGCCGTCCGCGATCTCCAGGTCCAGCGCGTCCACCGACGGCTTGTCGGCACCGGGGTAGACCCGGGTCGCCTTGTCGTACGTCACAGAAGCCATGACTGAGCTCTCCTTCACCGGCAGGAACGTGCCGGACGATCCGAGTAAAGGGTGGATGTCGTGCCGCCGGCCCGCACAGTGGTCTGAACCACCGCACAAGCCGACTCCCGGCGACGCTACCTGCGCCTACGCCGCTTGTCAGCCCCCGATGCCCCCGATTTCGGCATCGGTTGCATCACGCCCGCCTCATCCCAGCCACCCCGCCCATACCGCGGATATGCCACCACCGCCCCACCCCCGCCCGGTAGACTTCCCCCGGTGCCGCCGTGACCACGTCGCGGACGGCCACCATGCCTCCTTAGCTCAGCTGGCCAGAGCACCGCTCTTGTAAAGCGGGGGTCGTCGGTTCGAACCCGACAGGGGGCTCTCGTTTCCACCCCGGATGAGCTGCAGCTTTGGCCTTCTGGGGGCTTGATCACCGGCCTCGGACTTCTCGTCCGAGGCCGTTTGCGTGAGCGATGCGTGAGCGGATGGCCTGGTCGGGTCGGTTGTCGCCGTGGACTGGGCAGCCTTGCGCGGCCTGTTCGCTCGGGGGACAAGCCGGGCCGCCGCCTCTGCGATCGCCCGGTCGACCTGCGGGAGCAGGGTCGTGTACGTGTCCGAGGTGATGCCGATCGAGGAGTGGCCGAGCATCTCCTTGATCGAGTGCAGGTCCGCGCCCGCCGCGTGAGCGAGCGTGGCCGCGCCGTGCCGGAGGTCGTGCAGCCGGATCGGCGGCAGACCGGCCTCCTCGGCCAGCTCGCGGAACCGGTCGGTCACGGCGGTCGGGTGCAGCCACTCGCCGTTCTCCTTGGTGAAGACCCGGCCGGTCTCGACCCAGGCGGTGCCCCACCTCTCGCGGTCGGCCCGCTGCCGCTCGCGGTGCGCCTCCAGGGCGGACACCGTCTCGGAGTCGAGGGCGATCGTGCGGGCGCCCGCGTCCGTCTTCGGGTCGTCTTCGTAGACCGCCCAGCCGTCGACGACGAGCTGCTTGGCCACGGTAAGCAGCCCCGACTTCAGGTTGGTGTCAGCCCAGCGCTGACCGCACGCCTCGCCGCGTCGCAGCCCCCGGAAGGTGATCAGGTGGAACAGCGCGTAGAGGCGGTCCTCGGCGGCCTGGTCGAGGAACAGGCCCGTCTGCTCCGGCGTCCAGACCATCACCGGGGACGGCCGTTCGCCGGTCAGCTCCCAGTGCTCGATCCGCTCCTCCGTCCACACGAGCGGCTTCGGTCGCTTGGCGGCCTCCAGCTCTACGTGGGACGCCGGGTTGAAGGTGATGATCTGCCGTCGGATCGCGGCGTTGAGGCCGGCCCTGAGCGTGGAGCGGATGCGCTGGCAGGTCGATGCGCTGACGGTCCGCCGGAACGGCTCCATGCCGGCGATGGCGGCCTTGAGAGCCTTGCGCTGCGCGCGGACCTCCTGGCCCTTCCAGGGGATCTGGGCGAGTTCGTCGATGGCGGCTCGCCGCTGGGCGTTCGCCTCGGCAATCTCGATGTTCTCTTCCTCGATGGCCGCGAACATCTCCTCCAGGTGCCGGACCCGAAGGCGGTCGAGCCGGATGTGGCCGATCCGCGGCTTGAGGTAGAGCCGGATGCTGCTCTCGTCCCGGCTGATCGCGGTCTGTCGGCCGCGCTTGCCCGCCAGCCACTGGTCGAGCCACTCGCCGACCGTCAGCCGGTTCTGGAGGTCCTGGCCGGAGGCGAGTCGGCGACGGGTCTCCTCGACGTCGGGCAGCGGCGCCTTCTCGTGGGCGACCTTCTCAAGCAGGTCGGCTATCTGCGCGAGGCCCTCGGGATCGTCCGCGTCCGGGATGTGCAGCAGCTCGCGGACCTGGTCGAGATCGGCCTGGGCGGTCTTCCGGGACTCATAGCCGGAGCGGTTGAAGGACCGGCGCGAGCCGTCCTCGCGGTTGGGCAGCTCCTGGCGGACCGCGTAGGAACCGTGCTTGCGGCTGCTGAGCTTCGGGCAGGCCTTGCCGAGCGGCTTGCCGGTGTCGGCGTCCCGGCAGTAGCAGCGGTGGTAGGTGGAGCCCTTCACGGGGTTCCCTCCTTCATCTGGTCGTCCTTGTGGTCGGTGTCGAGGAATGCGAGGTGGCTGGGGAGCGGAGGGGGAGTCAGCCCCAGCTCGCGCATCCGGTGCCGGATCGGCACGAGCTCCGAGCGAATGGCCTTCACGAGGCGGCCGAACTTGGCTTCTGCGCCGTAAGGCCAGCCCTCCCTCGCACCGGAGAACTGGAGCTGCCAGGCGTCGTGGTGCCCGGTCCGGATACGGTGCTCGACGCCCGCGTACTCGCGAAACACGGCCGCGTCGCCGAAGTCCAGGTCCTCGCCGGTGAACCAGCTGAACGCCGTCCACGGGTCTCGGCTCTCGCGCGGGAGGCAGTCCACGGCGGCGCTCCCGCCGAGTGGGAAGACCAGCGCGGCCGGCGGCGTGTCGACTGCCTTGGCGAGCACGAGCAGCTCCGGGACGGTGAGGGTCAGTCGGCGCCCGGACTCCCAGTTCGCGATGACGTTGCGTGGGATGGGGTGGCCCAGCTCGTCACAGGCGTCGGCCAGGTCCTGCGCGGTCATACCCAGCTCCTTCCGGCACCTGCGAACCTCGGCGATCACGGTCCTCGTGACCTGCGCCGACCAAGATTCCACTTCGTCGTGTGTCATACCGACACTTAATTTCGATGCAAGCTGCTCCTCGATCCCGGACTTCCCGGGGCCGCCGACCGGGGCTCGCCCCTGTGAATGGAGACAGCTGTGCGAACTGAGACGGGCAACCAGGAGCTCACGGGCATGAGCCGGGCGGAGCTGCTCGCGTTGCCGGCCGCCATCGACCTGGACACCGCCAACCGTGCCATCGGCCTTGGCCGCAGCAAGGGCTACGAGCTGGCGCGGCGGGACGCCTACCCGTGCCGCGTGCTGCGGTTGGGCAAGAAGTACCGGGTGATCACCGCAGACCTCCTGCGGCTGCTGGGCATCGACGTCGCGCCGGACGGTGCGGCTGCGTGACGACAAGGCCGCAGGTCGGGCCACGAGCTTGTCTGCCGCGAGAGGACTGCCACCGGAGCAGTGGATCTTCCGTCAGGGCGGTCGTATCGTCGCGTCGCCCGCCGGTCGCAAACCGGAGCAACGCACTCCACCTACCTGCGAGTTGAGCCAAGTCAGCTCGTTGGCTCGGCAGCCGGGAACGCGATGGCCCTCGGTGCTACGAACACCGAGGGCCGGGCGAAGTCCCCAGATCAGCGAATCAGTTCAACCGGTGGCAGCGCGACGGTCAAGGTCGCGCGCACCAGCGAGGAGCTTCACCGTGAACTCTACTTCCCGCCAGCCTGTGTCGGGAGACCCGGCGGAGGGTTGGCCCGCGGTTGCCGTCCCCGGTCAACCCGGTCACTACCGACCGGCGGTTGGTCAGAACGACGTACTGACCGACCGGACTGACCGTGAGCCCGGTGCCTTGACCGACCGGGTCGCCACCGAGCCGGTCACTGACCCGGTCAGTCCGGTCAGCCCGCCCACCCCGGGTGCGGAACTGCTGTCCGAACTACGGTCAGCCATCGCCAGGTTCGTCATCCTGCCGTCCGGGCACGCCCTGGACGCGGTGACTCTGTGGGTGGCCGCTACGCACTTGCAGCCCGCATGGCAGCACGCTCCCCGGCTGGCGGTCATCGGCCCGGCAAAGCGGTGCGGGAAGTCGCGGCTGCTCGATGTGATCACCGAGACCGTCCACGACGCGCTCATCACGGTCAACGCGTCCACGGCGGCCATCTTCCGGTCGATCACCGACAAGCCGCCGACCCTGCTGGTGGACGAGGCCGACACCCTGTTCGGCAGCATCAAGGCGGCCGAGAAGAACGAGGACCTGCGTGGCCTGCTTAATGCCGGTCACCAGCGCAATCGGCCCACCCTGCGGGTGACCGGCCCGGACCACAAGGTGGTGAAGTTCCCCACCTTCGCCATGGCAGCCCTGGCCGGCATTGGAGATCTCCCGGACACGATCATGGACCGGTCTGTGGTCATCCGCATGCGCCGCCGTGCACCGGGCGAGCGTGTCTCCTCGTACCGCTCCGACCGGGACAATCCAGCTCTGCACGAACTGCGCGACGATCTTCACGCCTGGCTGGTGCCGCTGACCGGCACGGCCGCCAACATGGAACCGCTCATGCCCGTCGACGACCGCGCTGCCGACACCTGGGAGCCCCTGGTGACGGTCGCCGACCTCGCCGGAGGCGAGTGGCCCGCCCGCGCCCGCGCGGCCTGTCGCGCCATGACCGCGCACGAGTCCGGCCAGGACGAGGACGGCGGCCTGAAGACCAGGATCCTCGTCGACATCCGCCGCGTCTTCGCCGCCGGAGGCAACCCGGACGCCCTGTCCACCGAGCACATCCTGACCGCCCTCAACGCCGACAGCGAGGCACCCTGGGCCGAGCACGGCACCAGCGGTCTGACCGCACGCGGGCTGCAGCTCCTGCTCAAGGACTACGGCATCGGCTCGGCGAACATCCGCTTCGACCGCGACACCCAGCGCAAGGGCTTCACCCGCAACAGCTTCCTCGACCCCTGGAGTCGCTACTGCCCGGACCCCGTCGAGCAGCCCGCTATCGGCAGCTGATCCTCCACCACCCGTACCACCCGTCCCCGCCCAGCTCAGAGCGGGGACGGGTCACTTCCCCGCAACGAGTCCAAGCGTCCCTGAATCACCACCCGTACCAGCGTGACCAGGCACGCAACGAGTGGGACGACTGCAACGCCATCCCGGCGGCCAGAAGATCCTCACGGCTGTGCTGGCAGCCACCAGCTTCGCGCCACGACGGAGCTACGAGCCAGAACCCCAGGCGGAGCAAGTTGTGGGGTAAGCAGCGCTTACCCCGACCCCCGGCCAGCCGGAGCAAGTTGTGGGGTAAGGAGTCCTTACCCCTGCCCGTGCCCCCGGGGCAGAGCAAGTTGCCGCCTACGGTGGTCCTTCGGCTGACGCTCTGCCCTCGACCGGGGGGCCGAGGGCAGAGTGCAATTCGGGCCGTGGGGCACGGAAACGCGGCGCTACCTCGGCCGCCGACGGTGCCCAGGGCGGCGACCGTCCGGAGCCTCCGATTCGGCTGACCTCGCGCCCGCCGTAGCTCGAGTTGGGTCGTCGCTCAGGAGGATCGATCGCCAGACGCGTTCGTGGAGCTCCTGGATACAGGGTCCGCAGGCGTACATCGCAGCCTGGGCGCCGGCCACGCTTGCCGGGCCGATCCACAGGACGCGGGTCCACTGCTGGCCGCAGAATAGCCAGCAGAAGCCGTCGACCCATCGGTTGCCGTCATCGGTGGCTGCCGGGGCGGGCAGGCCGCCTCGGGCGAGCTCGGCGATGCCGGGTATCACCATGTGCGGCAGTGCCAGCTCCGTTAGCACAGCTCTCAGCTCCCGGCTCAGCGGCTCTCGGCTGCTACAGCCGCCAACCCGGCCTTGTCGGCGTCGGCGAACAGGAGGGTGGGTTCGGCGAGGATGTCGCGGCCGGCCTCGCTCTTGTAGATCTCGTCGACGCTGCCGAACCGGGCCTCGGAGTAGTCGAGGTCGAGCAGGGCCGCGGCCTGGCGGACCGACGCCTCGTCCGGTCCCTCGATCTCGACGAAGGTCGGAAGGTCGGGCCAGGTGTCGAAGTCGAAGGCAACCTCTCCGAGGCGCCACTCCTCGCGGTAGTTCTCCTGGTAGCGGACCTCGCGCAGGCCGACGCGGCGGAGGATCTCGGCCATGGCGTGGAGGTCGGCAACCTCGGTCTCGATCTCGGTGGTGCCGTCGATCGTCGTGGCGTCGGTGACCTGCTTGAGCGTCAGGGTCGAGCGCTTGCCCTCATCGCGCAGCCGGATCCACTGGTTGCCGTCGAGTGCGTCGTTTTCGAAGATCTTGCGGGTGAGGAGGGTTCGGGGGAACGCCTGGACCGCGCCCAGAGCGGTCAGCTTCGTCTGGAGGTCCGTGACGTCGACGGACAGGAACTTGGCCTCGTACTCGTGCTTCATGATTCCCCTTCTTGGCGGGTTGGTTTAGCTACCTGGGAGTGCGGGCTGCGAGAAGCAGCCCCATGCGGTGAGTGTGGTCCTGGGGTTGGCCGAGGTGGGCCCGCTCGGTGAACTCGCCTGTGCGCAGGGTCAGCAGGACGCTCCAGGCGCTGGAGAAGTGGCGGCTGAGCTTCTCGGGCGAGGTGTAGTGCTCGATCAGGTGGTGGCGAGGCTCGACGGGCATCATGAACTCCGCGCCGAACAGGCCGTTCGCGCGGACGAGTAGCTGCATCCGTGCGACGAACTCGGCGAGAGGTCGGTGGTGGTTGGTGCTGTAGTGCCACGAACAGCTCGTCCAGACCGCGTCGCAGAGCATGTCGAGCGGCTGAGCGTCGAGGAAGTCCTCTTCTACGACCTGTACTCGGTCGTAGAGCTCTTCGAGCTTGAGCCGGTCGATCAGCCCGAGCGCGTGGGCGTTGACCTCACCAGAAACGCTGACCTTGCCGCCGTGGAGCGCGAACGGGTCGCGCTCGAAGGCGATGACGCGGTAGCCGGCGGCGGCAAGCGGAAGGACGAGTCTGCCGTCGGCGGCGCCGATGACCGCGACCGTGCCGTCAGGGGAGACGCGTTCCTTCAGAGCGGCGAGGAACTGGGGGAAGAAGGTGACGGTGTGCTCCCACAGACTCTGCGTCTGCACGGCGGTGGGCTCCTTGCGTGTCAGTGGCGAGGATCGCCTGGACGACCTGTTCCGGGCCGAGGCCCGTTGTGTCCACCCGATGCATCGGAAATCGCGAGTAGGCGTCGGTGATCCGGTCGGAGACCTCCTCGCCGAGTACGTCCCAGCGCGAGGCCGGCTTGTCCCGCTCGGCCAGTCGGCGTCGGCGCTCGTCCTCAGCGCAGACCAGGTGGTAGGTGACGGGCTCCGGCAGGTCCGGCGGCAACGCGATGCCCAGGCGGGCGCCGAAGGCTCGGTGGTTGGCCAGGCAGCGGGCGAAATAGCTCTCCACGACGACGGGGATGCCGGCAGAGAGGTAGCGCTGTATCTCGTCGACGGCGGTGAACAGTCCGGAGAGGTAGAAGCACATCCGGGCCTCGACGTTGCCGCGCATGTCGATCTCGCGCCGCAGCGGCAGGTAGAGCAGCGGCACGGTGGGGACCAGGACGGCCTCGCGGGCTGCGGCGAGCATCGGCGCGATGGTCGACTTGCCGGTCCCGCGCAGCCCTTCGAGGCTCTCGAACAGCAGGCGGTCAGACACGCTCGTACACCACGGCCGGCACGGACAGGGTGATCTCGTCGATCGCACTCGGCCGGTGGACGATGCGGTCGGCAGCCTTGTCGTACCAGAAGGCGTGGGAGTCCTTCCCGACTGCGTTGCACGACATCGTGAGTGCGCCTCGGGGGTCGGCCTCGATCCGCGGGATCTCTCGGAGACCGTTGATGGGAGGGCCGATCTCGGGGGCGCCGTCGAGGGACAGGTCCTCGTCCAGGACGACCTGAATGGTCAGGTCGGTGGCGCCGTGGATCTGCTGGCGCAGTCGGGCGTACAGGGCCCGGTCGGTGACGAGGAGTTCGGGGTGGGAGGAGGCGTTGCCGACCGGCCGGAGGTGGTGGAGCTTGAGCTGCGCGGCGCCGTACTCCTGGAGAGTACGCGCCAGCGGCAGCACCTCCTCGATGTTCTGGGAGGTCACCGTCATGGTCGCCCCGGTGCGGATGCCGAGTTCGCGGGCGAGGTCGAGGGCGCTCAGGGCGCCCTGGTAGCTGCCGAATTTGCGAATACGGTCGTTGGTGGCGCCGATGCCTTCCAGGGAGATCCGCAGGACGTCCAGGTACGGAGCGATCTCGGTGAGGCGGCGTTCGATGCGGTAGCCGTTGGTGCAGATCTCGACCTGGAGGCCCAGCTCCTGCTTGGCGTACCGGACGACCTGCGTGAGGTCCTTGTAGACGAAGGGCTCGCCGCCGAGCAGGGTGACGCCCTCGGTGTCGTACTGGTCGCGCATGAGCGTGAGGAGGTTGATCGCCTCCTCGGGGCTGAAGGCGTCGGCGTGCTTGAGCCGCTCGCCGTGGAAGCAGTGCAGGCAGTCCATGTTGCAGCGGTACAGCAGCTGTAGGTACAGCATCCGGATCACGCTGATTCCGGTGACTTCCCCGATCACGTGGGGCCTCCCTGAGCCAGTTGCCTGTTGGAGACCTGATGGTGTCGGAGAGTGCAGGGACGGCGTCACCGCGTAGGCGGACGGGCCAAGGACGTCCTGGGACGTTTTCAGCGTCCTGCGAACGTCGCCAGGAGGCCGAGGACGTGCACTGTGTCCGAGAGGTCCGGCAACACAACGGATGCGCCGGCGGCCCTCAGCTGGGCCTGGCTGTGGATGCCGGTAGCGACCGCGATGATCCCGGAGCCGGTGGCGAGCGCGGCCTCGACATCGCGTGGCGTGTCACCAACCAGGACCACAGGCGCATCACTTCGCACGCCACGGTCACGCTGGACACGCTCGCGGGCGACGGCCACCAGGTCCGGACGATCGACGGCATCGGCCCCGTAGGCCCCGACTGGTAGGTCCAGCAGCGGATCGAGGTCAAAGGCCGACAGCTTCACGCGGGCATTGGCCGCGACGTTGCCCGTCAGCAGCGACGACACCCATTCCCCCTGCACCGACACCGCCTTGAGCGTCTCGCGGACACCCGGCAGCGCCGTCCCCCGCCTGCGCAGGTCATTGAGCCGTGCCTCACCCGCCTCCGAGAGCGCGGCCTCGACAGTCGCCCAGTCTGGCTCGGGCAGGTGGTGCCGGTGAAACATCTCCTGCATGATCAGGCGATCCGTACGGCCTTCCGTCGCCGCAGCCGTCGTGGGCGCCGTTCCCGTGAGAGCCGCGAACGCGGCGGCATAGATCTCCTTGCTCACCCCAGCGTTGTCAATGAGCGTGTGGTCGATGTCCCACAGGACGATGAGCTGCATACCGCCAGCGTAAGCACCCTGTCGCACCATCAGCTTCATGCGGACGTACCGCAACGTCCTTGCACGGGCATGAGACCCTCGGCTTGTATAGCCTCCGTGAACGAGCGACTTCACTCCGTACTCGCCCAGCGTGGCATCGAGCCCGAGTCGCTCGCCGAAGCCTGCGACGTGGACCCCAAGACAGTCGGCCGCTGGCTCGGCGGGCGAGTGCCCCACCCGCGGCACCGGTTCCGCGCCGCACAGTACCTGCGCGTCGAAGAGACCTTCCTCTGGCCGGACACCCAGGCCCGCACAGGCCGGACTGGCGACGGATTAGGAACCGAGCTGGTCGGCACCTACCAAAACCGTGCCAGCGTCCCTAGAGATACCTGGTTGACCCTGCTGCAGGAAGCCCAACAGCAGATCGACGTCCTTGTCTTCTCCGGCACCTTCTTCGCCCAGTCCAACCCGCACGTCGCCAAAATGCTCGCCGAACGCGCAGCCGACGGTGTCCAGGTCCGCCTCTGCTTCGGCGACCCGAGCGGCCAGGCCGCCGCAATCCGAGGTCGGGAAGAGGGCATCGGCGACACCCTCGCAGCGAAGATCCGCGCCTCCCTCACCTATTACCGCCCGCTGCTGCCGGAAGACGGCTGCCAGGTGCGTCTCCACGACACCACGCTCTACAACTCCCTCTTCCGCTACGACGACAACCTGCTGGTCAACCCGCACGTCTTCGGCCAGCCGGCCAGCGCCAACCCTCTGCTCCACCTCAAGCGAGTGGATGCCACCGGCTGGTTCGACAACTACGCTCAGAGCTTCGAAGCCGTCTGGGCCGGCGCACGCCCCTGGACGCCCGACCGGGAGGGGACCGCCGCGCATGGGCAGGACTGAGTACTACAACGACCCGAACGCCCCCAAGGCCAACACCCTCATCCCCGCCAGCAACCTGCTCGTCGTCGACGACCAGGGAGCGATCCTGCTCCAGCGCCGCCGCGACACAGGCCAGTGGGCCCTACCCGGCGGAGCCCAGGACATCGGTGAGACTGCAGCCCAGTGCGCCGTGCGCGAGTGCCTGGAGGAGACCGGCATCATCGCCGAGATCACTGGCTTCCTCGGCATCTACACCAACCCGAACCACATCGTTGCCTACACCGACGGCGAGATCCGCCAGCAGTACGAGAACACCTACATCGGCCGCCCCGTCGGAGGACAGCCCACGATCAACGATGAGGCCGACGGCGTCCGCTTCGTCCAGCCCGCCGACCTCGACCAGTACGACATCCACCCCAGCATGCGCCAGCAGATCGGCGACTACCTCGCTGGCACCTACCCCTACCTCGGATGAGCCGTCAGCGCCGTCTCCACCCGAACCACCGCTGCGAAGATGTCCGGCGACGCCCGACGAATGAACCGACCGACCACACTGTCCGCCCCGTAGCGGCTGACGATCTCCGCCACCCGCGCCTCGGCCGTCGTCGGTTCCCCGTCGGGCGTTGTCGTCATGTCGCACCACACCAATGCATCCACCAGCCGTTGATCCTCCAGCGGCGGGAACTCGGACTCCAGCACTTCCCGCAAGCCTCGCTCCTCCGCTTCCATCAGCGCGAACGAGTGGTTCGCCACCAGCAGCGTCAGCCGCTCGTCAGCGCCATGAACGTCGCGGAGGAATCGGGCGCCGTCGAGCGGGTGGAACCCCGTGAGTGCTAGCCGAGGGGCGTATCCGACATCGTGGAGCACAGCCGCTGCCCGTAGGAGCGCGCAATCAGCTTCCAGGAGCCGCGCGAGCTCGACGGCGCGCGCGGCAACACCTTGAGAATGTGTCCACCGGCGCGGTAGAGGGCCGCCCAACTCCGCCGCAGCTATCTGGAACGCCCACGACACCAGCCCACCGTCCATGTTCGGATACATGCCCAGAGACGCTCGTGGCAGTCCGATCCCCGTCGATTGATCTCCGAGCGATCGCATAGGACCGCAGCTGTCTGGCGCGAAGGCGTACCGCTGATGGGCAGTCACGACTAGTCTGTTCGGAAGACCGTGGGGGGCTCTCTACTTCCGAGCCATCTCTGACGTCGCCATGTCAGCAGACTGCACCTGCTAGTGCTTCAGGGGTATGAGTGCCAGAGATCATCGCCAACCGATATGTGCTGGTTGAGGGCGGATCCCGAACTGGCGGTCTATCCGTGGTGCGGCAGGCGTTCGACACGAGGTCTGGTGCAGTGGTCGCTGTCAAGTTCATCAGCGCGTCCTCAGATGCCCTGACGCGAAAGATCTTTGATCGCGAGGTTAGCTCACTTCGGTCTCTGTCACACCCCGGCATCGTGCGTTTCAGAGATGCTGGCATTCAAGAGGGTACAGGAGTTTTCTATATCGTCCTGGATTGGGTGGAGCGCTCGCTCTTCGACGTGCTGACAGCTCACGGCCCGTACGCGTGGGAAGAGTTGGCGGAAGTCATTGCGACCCCGATGCTTGAAGCGTTGGCCCACGCCCACATAAATCACGTTGAGCACAGGGATATCAAGCCGGGGAACGTTCTAATCGATTCCAGTGGGCGGCCCCTTCTTGCTGACTTTGGGATCGCTAAGCTGCGGGGAGAAATAGACAGTAGTGGCGACATGACTGTCGCGGGTTTCAGATCAGGTCCATACACTCCTCCCGAGATTGAGACTCCCATCCCGTATGTACGGGATGTGTACGCTACTGCGGTTCTACTGCTTCAGTGCTTGACCAAAGATCGTATTAGAGATGCGAGCGACGTCGCGTCTTCCCTTGCTTCGGTTGACGTTCCTCCAGACGTGCGACGGCTGCTGGAGAAGTGTCTGAGCTCGGAGCCGGCTTCCAGGCCAGCGAATGCATCGGTGCTGGCGGGTGAGCTCGATAGATGCATCAGAGAGCGAGCCTCAATTTCTCCCGGCGGGCCGACGAGAGTTTCGCTTCGACTGACCAAAGCAGCAATGGGGCAGCTTCTAGGAAATTCTCAGATTTCGGATCGAAGGGCTGCTGCGACGCTTGCCTCTGCGGACCTCGCAGAGGCTTCATATATCGTGTTCGGGTATGATAGAGAGAATGCTCGACCGTCTCGCGACGTCGTCATTCTATCTGGTCGAGAGTGGAAATATACTCTAAAGCCAGCCGAAAGTTCCGGATTTGTGGTCACGTGGGCTGTGAGGCCCGAGTCGGATGAGTTGGACCGCCTTCGTGAACGATCGCTGATTCTGCCGGCAACGTTTTCGTGGTCGTTTTCTGATCCTCGAGATCCTGTCAGTGCGCGGAATTCCTTCGACGCGCTCATTTCCTGCCTGGATTCCTTCGAAGAGGAACGCGCTGCGCAGCGCGAACAGCGGAAGGACCGCGCAGATGGCGATGGCCTCTTCGAACTATGGGCGCGGGTTCTTCGAGCTCGTGAGGATCTCGCGAGAGGAGATCTTCAGGCCGTAACTTATCGCTCAGTGGCCGTACGCGGTCGTGAGGCAGATTTCACTCTGCGTTCCGCGCCTGAGCAGGATCTCGTAGGGACTGAATGGCAGATCACGCTCGCCCAGACCGGTTGGGCTTATGGGCGGGGCGAGGTGATCCGCCAAATCGGCTCTACACTTACTCTGCGCAGCGATCGCATATTCGACAAGATTCCTGGACAAGGCATGCTCGCTCCCTCGCTGGGGCGTAGCGAGGCGTCTCTGGCGCGGCAGCGTGCGGCTGTCGCTGCGATACGGACGGGAAGCACTGCTCGCTCAGACCTCCGAGAGTTGATTCTGACTCCGTCTCTTTGTGCGGCCCCTGAGCCCGTAACAATCGATACTTGGGACCTCGATCTGGACGGCAGTAAGCGGGCTGCAGTTCAGTCGGCCCTCGGCGCAAGCGATATTTTCCTTGTGCAGGGGCCACCCGGGACCGGTAAGACAAGCTTCATTGCCGAGACTGTGGCGCAATATTTGAGGCGCAACCCTGCGGCACGGATCCTCATTGTGTCTCAGACTCACGTGGCGGTGGATAATGCACTTCAACGCCTGGATAAAGCTGGCATCAACGGGCTGGTCCGTCTTGGTACGCCGGCGGACGCGCGCGTGAATGGATCTGTTAGCCATCTTCTCCTTGAACAGCAGATGACTCGATGGGCCAGTCGCGTCCGTCGCAGCGCGGAGAAATATCTGGAGTCTCAATCTGAGTCATCTGGGATAGCGCCGCATCATCTGCGTGCAGCGCTTGCTCTTCGCGAGTTGTCAGCGGCGATCCGTGAGTCAGAGAAGATTGAGCTGGACTTGCTCCTTCAAGGCGAGGACGACCCATCTGAGATCGCGACCGCATTGACACTGACTGCGGAACCATCCGGCCTTCGTCAGCGACTTGATGCCTTGGCAAGTCTTCAGGAGGAGCTGCGGGCGCAGGCCCAACGCGAACTGGCGGGAGAGCTGACGCTCCACGAGGGGATCACCCTTGCTGAGTCTGAGGCTGCAGTGGACCTGCTGATCGGCGAAAGTCCGACCGCACTCGCTCTGATGAAGACTATGACTCTTCAGGCGGAGTGGCTGCAGAGGATTGCCTCGGACTCTGCTCTTGTCTCTGTCTTCCTGGAGACTGCCCGCGTGGTCGCAGGTACGTGTGTGGGATTTCTCGGAAATCCCGCGGTAAAGGCCCTTGATTTGGATCTATGTATTCTTGACGAGGCATCGAAAGCCACGGTGACTGAGGCCCTAGTGCCAATGGCGCGTGCTAAGCGCTGGATCCTTGTTGGAGATACACGGCAGCTTCCGCCAATGGATGAGGAACTCCTTCGGTCTCGTAAGGTATTGGAGGAGCATGAGCTCACCCGAGAAGAGGTGGAAGAGACACTATTCAGTCGACTTGCTGAGAATATGCCAGAGCATTCGCAGCTTATGCTCCAGGAGCAGTACAGAATGATCCGCCCGATTGGCGATCTGATCTCTACATGCTTCTACGATGGCGAGCTTCGATCTTCCCGGGTAGAAGGCCTGCGCGGCTATAATGCCATATTTGGAAAGCCGGTTCTCTGGCTGGACACCAGCATCCTCGGGAAGTCTCGAAGCGAGGTTCTGTCTGGCGCGGCCAACCGGAGCTATGCGAATCCTGCTGAAGCAAAGATCATTGTTGATCGGCTGAGGGCGCTTGATGGTGGAGTGGATAAGTCGGTGATTTCCCTCCCTGATGGCCGTGATCGGCTTGAGGTTCTGGTTATCGCGCCTTACAGCCATCAGGTTGAGGACTTGCGCCGGCGGACGACCGCTGTCCAGTTTCGACACCTCGATGTGTCCGTGCTTTCCGTCGATGCGGCGCAAGGGCGAGAGGCTGATATCGCCTTCTTCTCCGTGACCCGTAGCAACACAGAAGCGAAGTTGGGATTCCTGTCGGCCGACTATTGGCGCCGCGTCAACGTCGCCCTGTCGCGTGCGCGATTTGGCCTCGTGATTGTAGGCGATGCCCACTTCATTCGCAGCACCACTGGAGCGCTGCGCCAGGTACTTGAATACGTTGACGGGCATTCGGATGACTGTGTGATCAGGCAGGCTGACAGTGACTGACTTCCATCTTAGGTTTGGCCACCTTCGTCCTGGGCTTGATCTTCTGGCTATCGAGGATGCGGCTGTGCCGGTCACGGTGGTGACAGCGGATGTTGTTGCCCAGGAGCGCAAGAAGCTTCCACTCCTGGACGAGTTCATCCTCAGGTTCGCGGCAGAAGGAGCTGCCTCTAATTCTGATCTCGCTGGAATCCTTGGCCTTCACGAGGACCAGGTTTCTACTGCTGTGGCGAATCAGGTTGTTATCGGTAACCTCCAGTATCGGGAGCGCGATCAGGGCCTTTCGCTGACTTTGCAGGGTCGGGAAACGGTCCGGACTCTAGTGGCAGTTCAGCCAGTATTGCGGCCACTGCCTCTGGTATTCGATCGGTTGACGTGGTCAATCGTCGATTATCCAAAAGCGATGCTGAAGACTAAGCAGCAAGCAATCGAAGACGGGATGATTCTGCTTCCCGCCGCCCGGTCTGCGCGGGTTGAGCTCCCGGACGTAACGCCAGCTGGAATCAATTCTCTACTTGCGCGGCGAAGTGGAAAGCCGAGTGTTGAGGTACTCCGTGTAAGGGCTGTCAATCGGACATCGTATCGCTATATGCCGGTGAAGTTGCTTGTATATGGTGATGCCGCACGGGATGATGTTCAGCTGGCTGTGTGCGTGGACAGCGACTTGAGCCCGAGTCATGATGCTGCCCTGCAGCGCGTCAACGCTGTAGAAAGCCTCAAAATTAGTATCGGCCCGGCGGCTGAGCGTCCTGTTCTGCGCGCGGACCTCGAAGATATCCGGATGGATAGCAGTGAGGTAGCCCAGCACCTTACGCAGGCATCATCGCAAGCTCTCCCTGTGCTTGAGGCAAATGGAGTGGCGGATCCGATCCCCTCTCTCCATACCGTTCCGGTTCGAAGCCTCAGCGTATTTTAGCACTCCGACCTGCTTGCAAAAGCATTGGATGATGCCAGTCGGCGACTCTTGATAATATCCCCATGGGTTAAGCGGGGTGTCGTGAATCGCGCTTTCGTCGAGCGGCTGGGGCAGCGGCTGCGGCAGGGCGTTCGCGTACACATAGCGCACGGTTACGGCCCAGACGACCTTGGATCAGATGAGGATGCTCTGCGCCGCCTGTATAACCTCCAACAGCGGCACTCAGATCGATTTACGCTAGCCAGGTTGAGAGATACACATGCCAAGATCCTCATCTGTGATGGATTGTGGGTCTCAACTAGCTTTAACTGGCTGTCCTTTCGTGGCGACCCCAAGCTTCCCTACAGGATGGAGGAAGGGACGCTAGTAAAGATTCCCGCCGAGGTTGATAAGGCTTATGAGCGCTATCTCCGGATGATCGAGGAGCAGCGAGTCGACTAGCGAGGCGTGAGCAGGTGCTCCAGCTGTCCTGCTGAGGCTTGCTGATGCGTGAGCGATGCGTGAGCGGACAGGACGGCAGCAGGCCATCGGAGCGGGATCGCGAGGTCTGCCACGTGGCGCTGACCTGCAGGTTCAGTGCCACGCGGCATCAGGCGTCACGCCCCGTCATGATCCGGGTTCGTCTTGTAAAGCGGGGGTCGTCGGTTCGAACCCGACAGGGGGCTCGTTGTGGAGGGCTTCAGAAGCGCCCCGAGCCGGTGTCCGGCTCGGGGCGCTTCGTCGTGCCGGCGCGTGGGTTCGCCTCAGTGCGGGCGGAGTTGGCGGAGGGTCCAGCCGGTGGCGTCGGGGGTCAGCGGGCGGGTGTGGGTGGTGAGGAGCTCGGCGGCGCGGCGGTAGGAGAGCCGGGCGCGGCCGGTGTGGGGGCAGCGGTCGCGCGCCGGGGTGGTGGCGGGGGCGCGGCGGTCGGTGAGGAAGAGGGGGCCGGCGGTGCGGCCGGCCACGAGGAGGGGGAGCAGGCGGGCGGTGCCGGTCCGCCAGCGCAGCGGGGCGGTCGAGGTGTGGGTGCGACGGCGGGTGAGGTCGAGGTGGTCGACGTCGAGCGCGAGGGCGGCCTCGATGGTGGCGCCGCTCTCGTGGAGAAGGTGCCAGAGGGCCTGTTCGCGGAGCGGGGCGCGGAGCGCGAAGAGCGCGCTCAGCTGTTCGGGGGTGAGCCTGGCGGGGTCCGTGGGGGCGGGGGCGGGGAGGGCCTGCGGGCGCAGGGTGGTGGTGGGGTCGGTGGAGATCCAGCCGCGGGTGAGCCACCAGGCGGCGGCCGCGCGCAGGGTGGAGATTTCACGGTTGAGGGTGCGCGTGCCGGCGGTGACGGCGCGGTGGGCGGCGGCGGCCTGGAGGCGGGGGGCGGCGCCGGGGCGCTCCAGCAGGGCGAGCGGGAGGACCGGTGGGCGGGCGCGGCGCCGTTCGGGGCCGGTGGGGACGGGCCGGTCGGCGAGCGCCCAGGCCCAGGTGTCGAGGGCGATCCGGTAGACGCGGCGGGAGCCGGTGCCGAGGCCGGAGGCGGCCAGGTAGCGCTCGACGGCGACCGCGTACTCGACGGGGGGCCTGAGGGTCATCGGGCGCGCTCTTTCCGCAGTAAATGGTGGAGGGAAGGCGAATTCAGCATAGACGAGAAGCGCAGTAAACGGCAGGTGGGAGGTGGTTTGTGGGGTGATTTACTGCGGTAATAGGCTCGACGGTGGAAATTGATGCGAATGGGCTCAGGTTTTCCGCCCGGAAGTCTTGAAAGCGGCTTCGGCGCACGGGCAGACTTGCCGCCCATGGCAGTGGATGTGGACCTGGTTCCCGCCCGCCGGACGCGGCTGCGCAGCCGCCTCTCCGTGCTGGGCGAACACGATTTCCGGTGGTTCTTCGTCGGCTACGCGACCTCCCTGTTCGGCTCCTCGATGGCGCCGGTCGCGGTGGCCTTCGCGGTGCTCGACGGCGGGGGGAGTGGCACCGACCTGGGGTGGGTGATGGCGGCCCGGATCCTGCCGATCGTCCTGGTGATGGCGGCCGGCGGGGTGGCCGCGGACCGGCTGGGCAGCCGCCGGGTGATGCTGGCCGCGGACGTGCTGCGCTGCGGGGTGCAGGGGGTGTTCGCGGCCGCGCTGGCCGCCGGACAGGCGCCGGTGTGGGCGGTGGTGGGGCTGGTCGCCGTGTGGGGGCTCGGCGAGGGGGTGTTCCTGCCCGCGCTCGGGGCGCTGGTGCCCGGGTTGGTCACCCGGAAGGAGCGCCTCGGGGACGCCAACGCCCTACTGGGGTTGGCTCGTTCGGTCTCCATGGTGGCCGGCCCGGCGCTCGCGGGAGTGCTGGTGGCGTGGTCCGGCCCGGCCTCCGTCCTCCTGGTCGACGCCGTCACGTACGGGATCGGTGCGCTGGCGCTGGCCCGGCTATCGGTGGCCCGGCCGGCGGAGCCGGGCGCGTCGGACTCGCTGGCGGCGGATCTGCGCGAGGGCTGGTCGGAGTTCCGGTCGCGCACGTGGCTCTGGGTCACCACGGTGCAGATGGCCCTCTTCAACCTGCTCGTCTGGGCGCCGTTCCTGGTGCTGGGCCCGCTGACCGCGCAGCGCGAGCTCGGCGGGGCGCGCGCCTGGGGTCTGGTGATGGGGGTGTACGGGGCCGGTGCGGTGCTGGGCGGCCTGCTGGTGCTGGGCCGCCGGCCGACTCGGCCGCTCGCGGTCGCCACGGTGGCGAGCCTCGGCTGGGCGCTGCCCTCGGCGACGCTCGCGGCGGGCGTGCCGCTGCCCTGGACGGCCGCGGCGGCGCTGGTGGCCGGGCTCGGATCGGCGGTCTGCGGGGCGCTGTACGAGACCACGATGCAACGCTGGGTGCCCGGTGACGTCCTGGCGCGGGTCACCGCCTTCGGCGGGCTGGGTGCCTTCGTCCTCGGCCCGCTCGGACTGGCGGCGGCCGGTCCGCTGGCTGACCGGGTCGGGGCGGGCGCCGTGCTGGCCTTCGGAGCCCTGTGGCAACTCGTCGCCACCGTCGCAGTGTTGGGGGTGCGCGAGGTGCGCTGCGCCGGCTGGGACTCACCCGGACCGCCGAGCGGCGGCGGAGCGGACTGAGTCGGGGCATGCCAGGGGACCGGGGTCGGGCCGCCCCGCGGGTGCTGCTCCGGCGCACCGGGTGAGCACCGGGACCGGGCCGGTCGTACGGTGGAGGGAGTGCGGGGGGCAACGGAGGAGGTCGGCCATGCCTGGTTCTCTCACCATCAGCCACCACGAGGCGTCCGTCGCCATGGAGCACACCGACGCCAAGCGCCTCGCCACGATGCTCGAGGAGCTCGTCTATCTGCTGGAGATCCCCGGCCCCAACCGGATCAACGACGCACAGCTCGTGGCCCTCTGCGAGGGCCGGGCGCCCGACCGGGCCGAGCTGGTGCACTGGTCGCGGGAGCTCGCCACGGAGCTGAAGGGGCGCCTCTAGGGCAGGACCGGCGGGCCGGTCCCCGCGCGAGGACGGGTTCCGGACGAGCCGGTGGCGGACCGCCGCGGGACGTACGATGGCGCGCGGGGCGGGTGGTCCGCGCGCGCCTTCCGGGTGCCGGCGCGGCCGGCGGCCGGTCCGGCGGAGGAGGGCGGAGGCCTGCGGATGTCGCAGTCGCGACCGACGGCGCAGACCGGAGCGGGCGGAGCGGTGACGCCCTCCGGAGCGGCCACGTCGGCCACGCCGTCCGGAGTGGTCGGAGCGCGGCCCGGTGGCGCGCCCCGGCCGGGCGGGATGTCCTGGCTGACCGTGGAGACACCGCTGCCGAGCGGGCCGATGCACATCGCGGTGACGCCGCTGGGCGTGGTGGCCGGGGGCTACCTGGGCGACGAGGCCGGTGAGCTGCCGCGCTGCACGGACGAGGCGAAGATCGCCGCGGTGAAAGGGCGGATCGGCGACTACCTGGCCGGGCGGAGCCGGGAGCTGGGACTCCCGATCGACTGGAGCCTGAGCACCGGTCCGCACCGGGCGGTGCTGCAGACCCTGTTCCGTGAGGTGCCGTACGGGAGGACCATCACCTACGGCGAACTGGCCTCCCGCAGCGGGGTGTTCGAGGACGTGGCGGAGCCGGGGCTGGCCGCCCGGACGGTCGGGCAGATGATGGCCGCCAATCCCGTTCCGCTGCTGGTGCCGTGCCACCGGGTGGTGGCGGCGGACGGGATCGGCGGCTTCGGCGGCGGCCGGGTCGGCATCGAGGTGAAGCGCTGGCTGCTCACCCTGGAGGGGGTGCTGGAGCCGACGCTGGACTGGAACGGCCCGCTGTAGCAGGAGGATTGGACCCACAGCGGCGGCCGGAGCGGCCGGGCCCGACGAGGCGTACGCCGACCCCGGGGGCGCCGTCGCTCAGTGCACGAGCTCCACCGGGGTGAGGCCGAGGCCGAACGGGACCTCGCGCGGCAGTACCGGCTGGATGCCGGCCACCAAGGTGTACTCGATCCCGGCCAGTTCCTCGGGCCAGTCGGTGTCGGGCCGCTCGCCGAGCGCCAACTGCACGGCGTTCCACGGCAGATTGAGCCCGCACAGGCGCAGCTGGTGCAGGCCGCCGGAGGGCCGGGTGTTGACGTCGATGACGATCGGCTCCCCGGCGAGGTGGCGGAACTGGACGTTGGAGAGGAAGGCCATCCCGGTGGACTCGACCACCCGGCGGGCCGGTTCCAGGTACCGCGGTGCGGTGGTGAAGCTGCGGCGGCGCCGGTGCTTGCTGCGGCCGACGGCGGCGAGCAGGGTGCCGTCGCGGTCGGCGAGGCAGTCCACCGAGACCTCGGGCCCGTCCAGGAAGGGCATCACCAGCAGGTCGGCGGGTTCCTCGGCGGCGTCCAGCGCGGCGGCCACCTGCTCCACCTGGACCCGGCTGTCCCAGCCGGCCAGCCGGTGCAGGCCGAACGGCTCGCGGGTGAGCACCCGGAAGCCCTCGCCGCCGGCGCCGGAGACCGGCTTGAGGCAGGCGGTGAGGCCGGCGGACTCGATCCGGTCGACCGCGGTGAGCAGGTCGGCGGCGCTGCGCACCTGCCACCAGGGCGGGGTGGGCAGCCCGGCTGCGGCCAGCGCCGCGTAGCCGTCCGCCTTGCTGTCGAAGGCCGCGATCGCGGTGGCGGGCGGGCAGGCGAGGGCGGTGCCGATCGCTTCGAACTCCTGGTGGTGCAGGGATATCGCGAGCTGGTTGAGGCGGGGCAGGAAGACGTCGATGGAGTGGCGGGCGCAGTAGTCGAGCGCGTAGGCGACGTAGGCGTCCGGGGTCAGGTCGCCCGGTTCCAGGGCGGCGCGGTCGGCGGCGGCCAGGACGGGGGAGTCGGCGTCGACGTGGGTGGCGTGGACCAGGACGGGGCGCGGGGCGGCGCGCAGCTGTTCGATGAAGAAGACGTTCTCGGCGTAGGTGCGGTTGAGCCAGACACGTACGGGGGCGCTCATGAGGGCCTACCAGGGCAGGGGTGAACGAGGAGAGGGCCGTCCGGTGTTCGACCACACGCGTCAACCGGCCCCGGGGCCCTTTGAGGTGGCACCTTAGCGGCCCCTGACGCGGTCGCGCACCGGGGGTGCCCGGGGGGGCCGAGGGGTGCGGGGGCCGCTCGGCGGGGGCCGTGGCGGGCGGGTCGTGCCGCGGCCCTTCCGGCAGGGTGTTCGAAAGTCCAGCGGCGGACGGGTTCCAGGTATTCGAATGCTTATCGAAGCAATATCGATCAGGTGATCTAGTCGTCCTATTTGTTCGGTTATTCCGACCACTCGAAAGAGTGATTGCGGCGGGCCTCCGAATGGCCTCACCATGATTGTTGCAAGGCGACACTTCACCGGGTATGCGAAGGGCTCCCTATGTCGACCGAAACCACCGTCGGTATTCCTGCGCCCGGCGGTCAGCCGCAGGTCCAGCAGCAGAGTCTCAGCACGGCGGGTGCGCGGAACCTCGCGACGATCACCAAGTCCGCGCCGCAGATGCAGGGCATCAGCCCGCGCTGGCTGCTCCGGATGCTGCCGTGGGTCGAGGTGTCCGGCGGCACGTACCGGGTGAACCGTCGCCTGCGCTACTCGGTCGGCCGTGGCCGGGTGGGCTTCGTCCAGACCGGGGCCGAGGTGCGGATCCTCCCGCCGAGCCTGCGCGAGGTCCCGGTGCTGCGCGGCTTCGAGGACGACGCCGTGCTGGAGGAACTGGCCGGCCGCTTCGTCCAGCGCGAGTTCGCCGCCGGCGACGTCCTGGTAGCGGCGGGGGCGCCGGTCGACGAGGTCTTCGTCATCGCGCACGGCAAGCTCGACCGACTGGGCTCCGGCAAGTACGGCGAGGAGGCGGTGGTCGGCACCCTGGCCGACGGCGACCACCTGGGCGACGAGGCGCTCCGGACGGAGGGCGTCTGGCCGTACACCGTGCGGGCCGCCACCGGGGGCACCGTGCTGGCGCTCCGCTGGTCCTCGTTCCAGGAGCTCGCGGACCGCTCCGAGGCCCTGCAGCTGCACATCATGGAGTACCTGGCCGGCTTCGAGCGGGCGCAGAACAAGCACGGTGAGGCGGCGATCGACCTCTCGGCCGGCCACCACGGCGAGTACGAGCTGCCCGGGGCCTTCGTGGACTACGAGCTGCGGCCGCGCGAGTACGAGCTGAGCGTCGCGCAGACCGTGCTCAAGGTGCACACCCGGGTGGCCGACCTCTACAACCAGCCGATGAACCAGACCGAGCACCAGCTGCGGCTGACCATCGAGGCGCTGCGCGAGCGCCAGGAGCACGAGCTGATCAACAACCCGGAGTTCGGCCTGCTGCAGAACGCCGAGTACGACCAGCGGATCCAGACCCACTCCGGCCCGCCCACCCCGGACGACATGGACGAGCTGCTGAGTCGCCGGCGCAGCACCAAGATGTTCCTCGCCCACCCGCGGGCGATCGCCGCCTTCGGCCGCGAGTGCAACCGCCGCGGCCTCTACCCGGACACCGTCGAGGTGCAGGGGCGGCAGGTCTTCGGCTGGCGCGGGGTGCCGGTGCTCCCGTGCAACAAGATCCCGATCGTCGACGGTCACAGCAGCTCGATCATCGCGATGCGTACCGGCGAGGACAACCAGGGCGTCATCGGCCTGCACCAGACCGGAATCCCCGACGAATTCGAGCCGAGCCTCTCGGTCCGGTTCATGGGGATCGACGAGAAGGCCATCATTTCCTATCTGGTCAGCGCGTACTACTCCGCAGCCATTCTGGTGCCCGACGCGATCGGTGTCCTCGAAAACGTCAACGTCGCCCAGCGTCGCGACTGACCGGGGCCGGTCGGCCACCGCGCTGCCCGGCCGGGCGGAACAGGCCCGGCCGGGCAGCGCCGGCCACCTCATGAGGGGGAGGAATTCATGGGAATCTTCACATTGGAGCGCGATCACCGCGAGGGGAACGAGGCGGCGGACGTGCTCGCCCGCGCCCGTGGCCTGGTGGACCCGGTGTTGCGCGCCGCCGTCGACTCGCTGCCCGGTTCCATGCGCAAGGTCGCGGGCTACCACTTCGGCTGGTGGGAGGCGGACGGATCGCCCGTGGCGGCGCCCTCCGGAAAGGCCATCAGGCCGGCGATGGTCCTGGCCGCCACCCAGGCCCTCGGTGGCAGCCCGGGCTCGGCGACCGCGGCGGCGGCCGCCGTCGAGCTGGTCCACAACTTCACGCTACTCCACGACGACGTCATCGACCGCGACGAGACCAGGCGCCACCGGCCCACCGCCTGGCGGGTGTTCGGCACCACCGAGGCCATCCTGGCCGGCGACGCCATGCACTCGCTGGCCCTGCGCCTGCTCGCGGAGGACAGCCATCCGGCCGCCCAGGGCGCGATCCGCCGGCTGACCGACTGCGTGGTCGAGCTCTGCGAGGGTCAGCAGATCGACTGCGCCTTCGAGCAGCGCAGTGACGTTTCGCTCCCCGAATGCCTGGCGATGGCAGAGGCCAAGACCGGTGCGCTGCTCGGTGCCGCCTGCGCGATCGGCGGGCGGTACGCGGGCGCCTCCGAGGAGGCCTCCCAGGCGCTGGACGGCTTCGGCCGCGAGATCGGACTGGCGTTCCAGCTCATCGACGACCTGATCGGGATCTGGGGTGACCCGGCCGTCACCGGCAAGCCGGTCGGTGCGGACCTGGTGGCGCGCAAGAAGTCGCTGCCGGTGGTGGCGGCGCTCGGCTCCGGGACGGCCGAAGGCCGGGTCCTGGCCGAGCTGTATGCGCTCGAACGGGTGCTCAGCCCCGAGGAGTTGCGCCGCTGTGCGGAGGCCGTCGAGAGGGCGGGCGGGCGTGGCTGGGCGCAGGGGGAGTCCTGCGAGCGGATGGCGGCAGCGCTCGCCCAGCTGGCCGTCGCGGTGCCCGAGCCCTCCGCGGCCGACGACCTGCTCGCTCTGGCGGAGCTGGTCACCCGGCGTAGTCACTGAGGGGGAGTCCCCGGCCCGGGGAGGGGGCCGGCGGCGCCGGCCCGGGGAAGGTCGGCCCCGGGAGGCCCGGGCCGGGGACTCCGGCCGGGGGGCGTCGGCCCGGAGCATGCCAGCCGGCCCGGAGCATGCCAGCCGACGGGCCCGCCCGCCGCACCCCCTGTGCGTACGGCCGGGCCCGCCGTCTGTGCGCGCACACCCGGGCCCGCCGTCTGTGCGTCCACGCCGGTGCGCCCGCCCCCCCCCGCGCCCGTGCGTCTGTCGCCGTGCGTCTGTGCCCGCGCCTCCGGGCCCGTCGCGCTACGCCAGGGCGGCGAGCAGGCGCTGTTCCTTGGCCGGGACGATTCCCTGCCGGACGTGGGCACCCTTGCGCCCCTTGCGGCCGTCCCCGTCGGTGTCCTCGGCCGGCCCGCGCCGTCGGAGCCAGGCCCAGGTGTCGCGCGCGGTCTCGGCGAACGGTCGGCACCGCAGACCGGCCGCCTGGGCCCGGGAGGTGTCGGCGAGCCAGACGGCTGCGAAGTCCGGCCCCGAGGGCGCCCAGAGCGGTAGCTCGCTCCACGGCTGGACGCTGTCCGGCCCCTCGGCGAGCAGCGGGCCGTCCTCGACCCAGACCAGCTCGGCGGGTGCACCGCCGCCCACCGGTGCGCCGACCACGTCCCGACAGATGTGCAGGAACTCCCCGAAGGTGATGCTCCCGGGCGGAGCCGTGGTGATGTAGCGCCCGGTGTGCCCGGCGGTCAGCACGTCCAGGCCGAAGGCCGCGAAGTCGCGCACGTCGATGACCTGCATGGCCCGGGTCGGATCGCCCGGTGCCAGCACCCGGCCGCCGCGGGCCATCCGCTCCAGCCACCAGGGCAGTCGGCCCCCGTTCTCGTGCGGGCCGATCAGCAACCCGCTGTTGAGGATCAGCGTCCGCTCGGCGCCGAAGTACTTCTGTACCGCACGCTCGCAGCCGGCCTTGAGGGCGCTGTCGAACGGCTGGTCGGGCGGGGTGTCGGCCGGGCACGGGCGCAGCGGGGAGTCCTCGTCGACCGCCTGGGCCGGCCAGTCGGCGAAGGCGTGGACGGAGGAGACGAAGGTGTAGTGGTCGGCGTGCTCGCGCAACAGGCGGGCGGAGGTCGCGGCCTGGGCGGGCTGCTGGGCCGAGGTGTCCACGACGGCGTCCCAGTGCCGCCGCTCGACCAGCCGCGCCAGGTCGTCGGCGCGGTCGCGGTCGCCCCGGACCGGCTCGACACCGGGCGGGTCGTCGTGGGAACGGCCGCGGTTGAACGTGGTCACCTCGTGGCCCTGTGCGAGGGCCTCGGTCGCGAAGGCCCGTCCCAGGAACGACGATCCGCCGAGCAGCAGGATTCTCATACGGGCAAGACTGCATGCCCGGATTCGCCCGCACACGCGGATTCGCTGTCGGCAGAGGTACCGTGCGGCCCCGGCGTGCTGGCCCGGCGTGCTGGCCCGGCGTGCGGCCCCGGCGTGCGGCCCGGCGCACGGTCCGGCGGGCAAGCCCCGGCCGCCTGGGACCGAGAACGCCCGCGCCCGCCCCGCACCTGCAGCGGACCCGCCGCCCGCGTCCGAGGTGCTGACCGAATCCGCTCCGCATAGCATCCCCGTGTACCTGTATGTCCGAATTGTGACCGATGTCTGCGAGCGAGGCTCGGGCATCCCGCCCCTGGGGAGTGCGTCAGCATGGTCAACCCGGCACTCGTGGACCCGGCCACCATCCGTGCGACCGCCGCCGAGGCCTGGGTCCGCGGCTATCCCGTCCTGCGGAACTACCGCACCCTCTATGCACAGGCTGTGGACGACGCCGACCCGAAGTACGCCGGCGGCTTCGGGGTCTTCCGGCACGAGCAGCGACAGCCCTTCGCACGGGTCGACGGCGACCTCGTCGCCCCGGACGTCCTCGCGCCGGATGTCCTCGCCCCGGACGTCCTGGCCCCGGAAGACGACATGCCCTGCTCCTGGGCCTGGCTGGACCTGCGCACCGAGCCCTGGGTGGTGTCCGTCCCGGCGGAGGACCGCTACTACGTCCTCCCGGTGCACGAACTCGACACCGTGTACGCGGGGTTCATCGGTGCCCGGACCACCGGCCAGGAGGCCGGCGACCACCTGGTGGCCGGTCCCGGCTGGCGGGGGGAGGTCCCGGCGGGCATCACGAGCGTCATCCGCACGGCGACCGAGCTGGTCGGCATCGTCGGCCGTACCCACCTGGCCGACGCCTCGCCGGCGGCGGTCTCGGAGCTGAGGGCGCTCCAGCAGCAGTACCGACTGCGCCCGCTGCACGAGTACGCCGGCACCCCCGCGCCCGAGCCGGCCCCGCACCCGATCTGGCCGGTCTGGCGCGACGAGGTGCTGGACACCATCGAGTTCTTCTCGTTCCTCGACTTCCTGCTCGGCTTCTTCCCGGTCCTCCCCGCCGAGGCCGACCTGCGCGGCCGCCTCACCGACCTCGGTGTTGACGGCCGCGGCGAGTTCGAGCCGGCCGCCCTGCCGATCCAGGTCCGCGCCGAGATCGAGCGCGGCATCGCCGACGGCCGCGCCGAACTGGAGCGGGCCGCCGAGCGGACCGCCGACTCGTCCGGTCTCTTCGGCACCCGCGAACAGATCGGCACCGCGTACCTGAAGCAGGCGGTCGGCGCGATGAAGGGGCTGTACGGGCTGCCCGAGGGGGAGGCCTGGTACGGCGGCTGGACGGTCGACAGCGAGGGCAACGGCCCGCCGAACGCCAGCGACCGGGACTACGTGCTGCGGTTCGCCCCGGACCGGTTGCCGCCCGCGCGGTTCCTCTGGTCGGTCACCATGTACGGGCTGCCGGAGCGCCGGTTGGTCGACAACACCCTCGACCGGTACGCGATCGGTGACCGCACCCCCGGTCTGGTCCACGACCCGGACGGCGGTCTCACGCTCTACCTCCAGCACAAGCGACCCGCCGACGCCCAGCACTCGGCCAACTGGCTGCCCGCGCCGGACGGGCCGTTCACACCGGTCCTGCGGCTCTACGGCCCGGACGCACAGGTGCTGGACGGCCGCTGGACGCCACCCCCGCTCACACCCCGCTGAGCCCCGGCCCGGCGCCGCTCCGCAGCGGACCGCCGCCCGCCGCCCCGCCCCCACCAGGACCCCAGAAGGACCCCCGATGACCCAGCCCGAGCTGGAGGCCCTGGCCGCCGACGCCTACGTCTACGGCTACCCCCTGGTCTCCGACCTCACCATGGTCGAGCGCTTCACCGGGGGCGGCATGGGCACCCTGCCGGCGGCCCCGTTCAACCGGCTGAGCCACGCCACCCGGCTGGCCGAGCCGGGCGACCCCTTCGTCTCCGTCAACAACGACATCGTCTACTCGATCGCCCAGCTCGACCTCTCCGAGGGCCCGCAGGTGTTGCACGTCCCGGACACCGCCGGGGCGTACTACGTCCTGCAGTTCGTCGACGCCTGGACCGACAACTTCGCCTACGTCGGCAGCCGGGCCACCGGCACCGGCGAGCAGACGTGGCTGATCGTCCCGCCGAAGTGGCACGGCATCCCGCCGGATCCCGGCCGCGTCATCGTCTCGCCCACCACGATCGCCAGCATCGTCGGCCGCTTCGCCTGCACCGGCCCGGACGACCTGCCCCGGGTCCGGGCGCTCCAGGAGGCGCTGACGCTGAGCCCGCTGGAGCCCGGCGGGCTGGTCGCGGGGCTGCCCGAGCCGGACCCGGACGTCCCCGAGCGGCTGGCCTTCTTCGAACGGCTCCGGGTCTGGATGGCGGCCTTCCCGCCCGCCGGTCGGGACGTGGAGTACCAGCGGCGGTTCGCCCCCCTGGGCCTGCTCGATCCGGATCCCTCGCCGTACCGGGCCGCCGCGCCGGAGTGGACCGCCGCCCTGCTCAAGGGCCTGGCGGCGGGCCGGGAGCGGGTCGAGGACGCGACCCGGCCGCCCGAGGACCACCCGGCCGGCGAGTGGCGCTCGGGGCTGCACCTCTTCGACTTCAACACCGACTACCTGGGCCCGGGCACCATCGACGACCCCGAGTGGCGCATCCCCGACCGCCGGGCCGCCTACCTCAGCCGGGCCGCCGCCGCCCGCGCCGGGCTCTGGGGCAACCACGCGTACGAGGCGGTGTTCGCGATGACCTACGACGACGCCGACGGCCGCCCGCTGAGCGGCGCCCACGCGTACACGCTGCACTTCGACGAGCCCCCGCCGGCCGAGGCCTTCTGGTCCCTGACCATGTACGGCCTGCCGGACTACTACCTGGTCGCCAACCCGATCGAGCGCTACGCGATCGGGGACCGCACCCCGGGCCTGGTGTACGGCGACGACGGCTCGCTGACCCTCCTGCTCCAGCACGAGCCGCCCGCCGACCCGGCCGCGGCGGCGAACTGGCTGCCCACCCCGGAGGGCGGCTTCCGCCCGATCATCCGGCTCTACCAGCCGACACAGGCCGTGCTCGACGGCACCTACCGCGTGCCGCCGATCCGCAGGCTCTGACCGCGGTCCTCGGTCCCCCGGCATGCCGGGCCGGCCGCGACCGTCGGGCCGACCGCGGCCGTCGGCACGCCGCCGTCGGTACGCCCTCGGCGCTCCCGCGCCCCGGCCCGGCCTCAGCGCGACGACGCCGGTGCACCGGGGGTGCCTCCCGGGGCCGACGCCGGCGCCGACCTCGCCGGGGACGCCGACGACGCCGGGGCGGACGGCGCCCCGGACGGCCCCGGCCGGGCCGAAGAAGCACTCGGACTCGGCGCCGGCGACGACGGCGCGGCCGTGGGCGACGCCGGTCCGCCCGTCGGCGCGGGCGAGCCGTTCGAGCCGGGTGAACCGGTGGAACCGGGCGTGGGCGAGCCGGACGGCCCCGCCGTCGGTCCACCTCCGCCGGAGCCTCCGCCGGACCCGCCGCCGCTCGGCCCCCCGCCGGTCGGGGTGGCCGACGGCGTCCCGCCCGGGGACGGCCGGCCCGACTCGGTCGGGCTCTCGGCCGGCTCGACCGGGGTCGCACCGCCGCGGCGGTGCGGGCCGCCCTCCAGGGTGACCACCGCCTGCGAGGGCGGCAGCGCGATCCGGGCGGTCCACGGCGCGGTCGGCGCGAGGTCGTCGTCGACGCTGACGATGACGGTGATCCGCTGGCCCGGTGCGAGCGTCCCGGCGTCCCGGCTGAGGCGGAGCCAGGCGGCGTCCACCACCGCGTGCCAGCGGATCTCCGTGGTGCCGGAGTTGGTGAGGGTGAGCACGGTCCGGTTGCCGTACTCGCCGGCCTCGACGGTCAGCAGCCCGGCCGGGGCCGGGGCGTCCGGGCCCCGCCCGGAGCCGTTGCCTCCGCCCGGTCCGGTCGCGGGGGCCGGCGCCGCGACCAGGGTGGGGCTGCCGAGCGGGGTCGCGCCGTGCGCGGGTACCGGGACGGCCGGCCCCAGCAGCCCAGGCAGCAACGTTTCTGCAGCCGCCGGCCCGGCCCAGGCCAGCTCCAGTCCGGCCACTGCGGGGGCGACGTCCCCCGACCCGCCGCCGCCCGCCGCGCCGCCGCCCGCCGCGCCGCCGCCCGCCGCGCCGCCGCCCGGCCCGCCCCGACCGGGCCCGCCGTCCGGCCGGAGGCCACCCGGCCGGTGCCCGGCGGACCGCGCGTCGTCGTCGACCCGGACCGTGGAGACCGCCGCGGCCGTGCCCGGACCGCCACCGCCCCGGTGCCCGGCCCAGAGCGCGACCACCGGCGCGGCCAGGACCGCCGCCAGCACCCCCGTGGTCACCACCCGCCGCCGCACCGCGAGCCCGCGAGCCGCGTCGGGCGCCCGGTGGCGGGGGAACCCGCCCTGGTCGAACCGCAGACACGGCTCGACGACCGGGGCCGGCCCGGTCGCGCGCCGGCCCGCCGGTGCCGCGTGCGGCAGGAAGTGCACGTGGCCGGCGCTGCCGTTCCCGGCCCCGCCCCCGGCCGACGGAGGCGCGGTCGCGGTCGGTGTGGTCGGCGCGGTCGTGGTCGGCGTGGGCGGCGCGGGCGGCGCGCTGAGCACCGGGAGCCCGGAGAGGCCGGCGGTGCCCGCCGACACCTCGTCGGCCACCCGCTCGGCGGTGCCCCGACAGGTCGGGCAGTCGACCACGTGCTGTACCAGCTCTCGGCGCAGGGCCGGACCGAGCACCCAGTCCCGCCAGCTCTCCGCGCCCGCGCCGCCGAGCCGGTCCAGCTCGGGGCAGCTGCCGACGCCGAGCACCAGCAGGGCCGCCCTGGTCCGGCCGACCTCGGCCTCCGCCGAGGCGAGCAGGGCCCGGACGGCGTCGAACGGGAGGCCCAGTACGGCGGCCACCTCGATCGGGGTCAACCGGTGGCGCACCGACAGCTCCAGCGCCTCGCGTTGCTCGGGGTCGGTGCCGGCCGCCTCGGGCCACGCGAGCGAGGCCAGTTCGCGCCGCCGCCGCGCCGCCTCCGGCTCGGACACGCCGCCCCGGGCCGCGACCGCCGCACCCCCGGCCGCGGCCACGCCGACCGGGCCCCCGGCCGCGGCCACGCCGACCGGGCCCGCTGCGACCGGGCCCGCCCCGCTGCCGACCGCACCCGGGCCCGCCCCGCTGCCGGCGCCGTCCTCCAGCCGGCGGAGGCAGCAGTAGCGCGCCAGCGAGTACAGCCAGGCCCGCACCAGGCCGGGCTCGGCGAGCCGCGCCGCGTGCCGCACCGCCAGCTCGCGGACCTCGCGCAGGGCGGCGGTGGCCGCCCCGTGCTCGCACAGCACCGAGAGGCAGTAGGTGAACAGCCCGTCCACCTGCCGGTCGTACGCCGCGAGCACGGGGTCGCGCGGCGCTTCAGCACTCGTCGTCACGCGTCCGACGGTAGAGAGCGGGGGCGGGGGATCCGGGCTGTTCCCTGCTGTTGTACTTCTTTCGGGTAACAGCATCGCCTGTTCGTGTACCGGCGGACCTCTGCCGTCGAACCCCGCCCGCCCCGGGCCGGACCCGCGTTGTCGTACCCAGGCGCTACGGTGACCGCATGGCTGCCCGCTCCAAGACCACCGCCAAGCCGCGCCCGGCGTACCGCTGCACCGAGTGCGGTAACCAGCTGCCCAAATGGGTCGGCCGCTGTCCCGAGTGCAACGCCTGGGGCACCGTCGAGGAGTACGGCGCCGTGCCGATCCGGACGACGGCCGCCGGGCCGGTCAGCGCGCCGGCCCGCCCGATCGCCCAGGTCGACGGTCAGGTGGCGACGGCCCGCTCCACCGGCGTGCCCGAGCTGGACCGGGTGCTCGGCGGCGGCCTGGTCCCCGGCGCCGTGGTGCTGCTGGCCGGCGAGCCGGGCGTCGGCAAGTCCACCCTGCTGCTAGACGTCGCGGCCAAGGCGGCCAGTGCGCAGCACCGCACGCTCTACGTCACCGGCGAGGAGTCGGCCGGGCAGGTCCGGCTGCGCGCGGACCGGATCAACGCGCTCTCCGAGCACCTCTACCTGGCCGCGGAGTCCGACCTCGGGGCCGTCCTCGGCCACATCGAGGCGGTCGGTCCCGGCCTGCTGATCCTGGACTCGGTGCAGACCATCGCCTCCGCCGAGCTGGACGGCGCCCCCGGCGGCCCGGCCCAGGTGCGTGAGGTGGCGAACGCGCTGATCCGGGCGTCCAAGGAGCGCGGCATGGCCACCCTGCTGGTCGGCCACGTCACCAAGGACGGCCAGATCGCCGGCCCGCGTCTGCTGGAGCACCTGGTGGACGTGGTGCTGAGCTTCGAGGGGGACCGGCACGCCCGGCTGCGGCTCATCCGCGGGGTCAAGAACCGGTACGGCGCCACCGACGAGGTGGGCTGTTTCGAGCTGCACGACGAGGGCATCGCCGGCCTGGCGGACCCGTCCGGCCTCTTCCTGACCAGGCGTGACAAGCCCGTCCCGGGCACCTGTCTGACCGTCACGCTGGAGGGCAAGCGCCCGCTGGTCGCCGAGGTGCAGGCGCTGATGGTGGACTCGCAGATCCCGTCCCCGCGCCGCACCACCTCCGGCCTGGAATCGCCCCGGATCGCGATGATCCTGGCCGTGGTCGAGCGGCACGGCGGGGTCAAGCTCGGCAAGCAGGACATCTACACCGCGACGGTCGGCGGGGTGAAGCTGAGCGAGCCCTCGGCCGACCTCGCGGTCGCCCTGGCCGTGGCCAGCTCCTCCTCCGACACCCCGCTGCCGAGCAACCTGGTGGCGATCGGAGAGGTCGGCCTGGCGGGCGAGGTCCGCCGGGTGACGGGTGTGCAGCGGCGGCTGGCCGAGGCGCACCGGCTGGGCTTCACCCACGCGCTGGTCCCGCCGGACCCGGGCAAGGTGCCGGCCGGCATGAAGGTCGTCGAGGTGGCGGACATCGGCGAGGCGCTGCGGGCCATCCCCGGCCGCCGCCGTCCCGCGAAGCCGCGGGGTGAGGCCGCGTCGGCGCCGCCCACCCCGCGCCGGGCCGCCGCCCCGGCCCCCGTCGCCGCCTACCCGGAGGAGCTGATGGAAGGGTGGGAGCCGCTCGACTCCGACGAACTGCGCTGACCCAAGCCCTGTCGATGCCGGTCGCAGTTAGACTTTCCCCTGTCTCATTGGTGATAAGGCAGTACTAAGCGACAGAGCAACAGACCGTAGGCCGGCGCACCGCGCGAGGCGCGCGGTACGGGGTCGACCGGAGGAGTCACGTGGCAGCCAGCGACCGGGCGGACAAGTCCTCCCGCGAGGAGGCCCTGCTGCGGGCCTCCCTCACCGCCATCGCCCCCGGCACGGGGCTGCGTGACGGCCTGGAACGGGTGCTGCGGGCCAACACCGGCGGTCTGATCGTGCTCGGGTTCGACAAGACGGTCGAGTCGATCTGCACCGGCGGCTTCGTCCTGGACGTGGAGTTCACCGCGACCAGGCTGCGCGAGCTGTGCAAGCTCGACGGCGCCGTCGTGCTGGACAAGGACATCACCAAGATCGTCCGGGCCGGGGTCCACCTGATGCCGGACTCGACCATCCCCACCGACGAGACCGGGACCCGCCACCGCACCGCGGAGCGCGTCAACCGGCAGACCGGCTTCCCGGTGGTCGCGGTCTCGCACTCGATGCGGCTGATCGCGATGTACGTCAACGGCACCCGCCGGGTGCTGGAGGACTCCACCACCGTCCTCTCCCGGGCCAACCAGGCGCTGGCCACCCTGGAGCGGTACAAGCTCCGCCTGGACGAGGTGGCCGGCACCCTCTCCGCGCTGGAGATCGAGGACCTGGTGACGGTCCGGGACGTCACCGCGGTGGCGCAGCGGCTGGAGATGGTCCGGCTGATCGCCACCGAGATCGCCGGCTACGTGCTGGAGCTCGGCATCGACGGCCGGCTGCTCTCGCTGCAGCTGGACGAGCTGATCGCGGGCGTCGAGCCGGAGCGCGAGCTGGTCGCCCGGGACTACTTCCCGGAGCGGGCCGCGAAGAAGGGCCGGACGGTCACCGAGGTGCTGGCCGACCTGGAGGCGCTGACCCACGCCGAGCTGCTGGACCTGCAGACGGTCGCCAAGGCGCTCGGCTACTCGGGCACGCCGGAGTCGCTGGACTCGGCCGTCTCGCCGCGCGGCTACCGGCTGCTGGCCAAGATCCCGCGGCTGCCCAACACGGTGATAGAGCGGCTGGTCGAGCACTTCGGCGGGCTGCAGAAGCTGCTGGCGGCCAGCATCGACGATCTGCAGACGGTCGAGGGCGTCGGCGAGACCAGGGCCCGCTCGGTCCGTGAGGGCCTTTCCCGCCTCGCCGAGTCGTCGATCCTGGAGCGCTACGTCTGATGAAGCGCCACGTCTGACGGGGGGCCAGATAAGGCGCCGGCGCCCGAGCGCCCGGCCGCCGGGTAGCTGCCGGGCCGGCCCCGAGGATCCACGGATCCCCGGGGCCGGCCGCGTTGCCGAGGCCGGGACGCCCGTACCCCGCGCCACCGCGCCGCTGCCCGCGCGGAGGACGCCGACGCCCCGGCGCGGGAACCGGCCGGGGCGAACGGGACGACGAGGAGCGGTGCGGCGGTGGTGAGGAGTGGTCAGCTCTCCAGGCGGATCGAGGAGCGCGCCGAGGCCTGGCCCCCGGAGAGGCCGGTCAGCTCGGCGACCACCAGGTAGTTCCCGGCGGGCGCGGGGGCCGGATCGGCCGTGGCGCACTGCGGCTTGCTGCGGACGCGGTCCCAGGTGAAGGTCTCGGTCAGGCTGCCGTTCGCGGGGATCTGCACCCAGCTGCTGCCCCGGTCCTGCGGGCAGTCGCCGGAGGACCAGACGCGGTCGCCGTTGCTCGCCGTCACGGTGATGGCGGAGGCCGTGCGGCCGAGGTCGACCCGGCAGTTGGCGCCAGAGGCGTTGTGCACGGTCAGTGCCAGCTTCGGCTTGTCCTTGGGCTGGTAGGCGTTCTGGGCGCCGGCCAGCTCCAGGGTCACCTGGGAGGAGACGCAGACCGGCAGGGCCATCACCTCGGAGGTGTTCACCGGGGGAGTCCCGCCGGTGCCGCCGGAACCGCCGCCCGTGCCACCGGCTGCGCCGCCGGAACCGCCGGAACCGCCGGCCGCTGCGCCGCCCGCCGCCGCACCGCCTCCGGTCGTCCCGCCGGTGGGTGCCGGGTTGGTGCCACCGCCGGTGGTGCCGCCGGTGCTGAGGCTGACGTCGCCGCCGCCGGAACCGGAGACCGCCCCGCCGCCCGTGCCGGCGCCGCCGCTCCCGCCGCTGCCGGGACGCGAGTTGTTCGCGGGGCCGCTGGGCGAGGCGCCGGGCGTGATCGCCTGGGCGGGGGTCTGGGACGGCGCGGCCTGCGCGGCCTTGCCGGCCGAGCCGCCGTCACCGCCGCCCTGATCGGACATCAGCCAGTAGACCAGGGCGATGACCGCGGCGACGGCGACGGCGACGACGAGGCGTCGCCGCCAGTAGATCGAGGCCGGCAGCGGTCCGACGGGTTGACGGAGAGAGGGCACGCCCAAACTCTACGAGACAGTGTGTGCCCCTTGACGCACCAACACCGCACAGTCGCCCCTTCCTTCACATGATCCGCCATTTGCGCCGTTCGGGCGAGGCTGATCGGGGGCTTTCGGGTGAGATGCGGATCTCCTCACTCCGCTTCGGTCGGCCGCGCCGGCATGGGAGGATCGAAGGGCCATGGCTGCCACCACCGTCACCCCCGCCGTCCCCCGTCCCGCCGCCCGCCCGGCCACCGCCGCCGGCCCGGCCGGGGCGGACGCCGTCGTCGTCCCGCTCGCGCTGCCGCTGCCGGTGCTGCACTCGACCGTCCTCGGCTGGTACGAGGCCAACGCCCGCGACCTGCCCTGGCGGACCCCCGAGGCCACGCCCTGGGCGGTGATGGTGAGCGAGTTCATGCTCCAGCAGACCCCGGTGAAGCGGGTGCTGCCCGCTTGGGCGGCGTGGCTGGAGCGCTGGCCGACCCCGGCCGACCTGGCCGCCGAGGCGCCCGGCGAGGCGGTGCGGATGTGGGGGCGGCTGGGCTACCCGCGGCGCGCCCTGCGGCTGCACGCGGCCGCGGTGGCGATCACCGAGGAGCACGGCGGTGAGGTCCCGGACGACCACGCGACGCTGCTCTCGCTGCCCGGCGTGGGCGAGTACACGGCCGCCGCCGTGGCGTCCTTCGCCTTCCGCCAGCGGCACGTGGTGCTGGACACCAACGTCCGCCGGGTCTTCGCCCGGGCGGTGATCGGGGTGGAGTACCCGGCGCAGGCCACCACGGCGGCGGAGCGCCGGACGGCGACCGCGCTGCTGCCCGCGGACACCGAGACGGCCGCCACGTGGGCGGTCGCGGTGATGGAGCTGGGCGCGCTGGTCTGCACGGCCCGCGGGCCGGAGTGCGGCGACTGCCCGCTGTTCACCGCCTGCGCCTGGCAGCGGGCCGGCTGCCCGCCCTACGAGGGCCCGGCGCGGCGCGGCCAGTCGTACGAGGGCACCGACCGCCAGGTGCGCGGGAAGCTGCTCGCGGTGCTGCGGGCCGAGCACGGCACGGTGGAGCAGGCCCGGCTGGACGCCGTCTGGCCGGACCCGGTCCAGCGGGCCCGGGCGCTGGACGGCCTCGTCGCGGACGGCCTGGTCGAGCCCGTGGAGCAGGGCGTCTACCGGCTCCCGCAGTAGCCCGGAACCGTCGGCGGGACGCCCACCCGGGCCGCCGCACCGCACCACACCCCACCGCACCCACCCCACCCCACCGCACAGCGCCCCACCCCACCGCACAGCGCCCCTCCGGCGGACCCGTGACCGGCGGCCCCGGAAAGCGCGGATCCCCCCTCCCGAGGCGGAAGGGGGGATCTCCGGGCCGGCGTCAGATCGCGACGGGCTCGGCGTTGGGCTCGGTGGCCTTGCCGCCGTCGCCGTCCTTCGGCGGGGCGCCGGCGCCCCGCAGCGGGACCTCGCGCATGAAGACCGCGGCGGCGACCGCGATCACCGCGACCGCGGCACCCCAGAGGAAGACGGTGTGAATGCCGTTGGACACCGCGTGGTGGTAGGCGTCCTGGACCGGGGCGGGCATCGCCTTGAGCGTTTCCAGGCTCACCTGGTTCGGGTCGGCGTTGCCGCCGCCCGCGGCCGCATCGCCGAGCCGCTCCTTCATGGTCTCGGTGACCCGGCTGTTGAACAGCGCGCCGAACAGCGCGACGCCGAAGGAGCCGCCGATGGTGCGGAACAGGGTGGCGGTGGAGCTGGCCACGCCCATGTCCTTCAGCTCGACGCTGTTCTGCGCGACCAGCATGGTGATCTGCATCAGGAAGCCCATGCCCGCACCGAGCACGACCATCCAGCAGGCGGAGGTGAAGCTGCTGGTCTCGGTGCCCATGGTGGAGAGCAGGAGCATGCCGCCGGTCATCACGATCGTGCCGATGATCGGGTAGATCCGGTACTTGCCGGTCTTGGTCACCGCCTGGCCGACCACCAGCGAGATGACCAGCATGCCGAACATCATCGGCATCAGGAGCAGGCCGGAGCTGGTGGCCGAGGCGCCCTGGACGGTCTGCTGGTAGAGCGGCAGGAAGACGGTCGCACCGAACATCACGAAGCCGACGATGAAGCCGATCAGCGAGACCAGGGTGAAGTTCAGGTTCTTGAACAGGTCGAGCGGGAGCATCGGCTCCTCGACCCGCCGCTCGACGTAACAGAAGGCGATCAGGGTGGCGGCGGCCAGCGCGGCCAGGCCCAGGATCTGCTTGGAGCCCCAGGCGTAGTCCTGCCCGCCCCAGGTGGTGATCAGGGTGAGCGCGGTGATGCCGGTGGTGAGCAGGAGCGCGCCGACGTAGTCGATCCGGGCCTTGTTGTGGACCTTCGGCAGCTTCAGCGTGACGACGACGACGGCGAGCGCGACCACGCCGAGCGGCAGGTTGATGTAGAAGGTCCAGCGCCAGCTCAGGTGGTCGGTGAGGAAGCCGCCGATCAGCGGGCCTCCGACGGTGGCGAGCGCCATCACCGCGGCGAACATGCCCTGGTACTTGCCGCGGTCGCGCGGCGGGACCAGCGCACCCATGATCGACATCACGCCGACCATCAGACCGCCGGCGCCCAGGCCCTGCAGCGCGCGGAAGCCGATCAGCTCGTTCATGTTCTGCGAGAGGCCGGAGAGGGCCGAGCCCGCCAGGAAGATCACGATCGAGGTGAGGAAGGTGCCCTTGCGGCCGTAGAGGTCGCCGAGCTTGCCCCAGATCGGGGTGGAGGCGGCGGTGGCGAGGATGTAGGCGGTGACCACCCAGGAGAGGTGCTCGGCGCCGCCGAGGTCGCGGACGATGGTCGGCATCGCGGTGCCGACGATCAGGTTGTCGAGCATGGCCAGCAGCATGGTGACGACCAGGCCGATCATGACCAGGCGGATCTCGCGGGGGGAGCGGACGGGCTCCTCCTCCTCGGCTGCCTTCTTCTCCGGTGCCGGGTCGGCGGACTTGGGTTGTGACATGGGGGTGGTGTCTCCCGGACTGGATCGGACGGTCGGGCTGGCCGCTTGTTCGGCCTACTTACTTGTCGCCCGGCTAGTTTTGTGGACCGTCGGCACGGTAAGTTGTCCACTAGCCGGTCGTCAAGCCAGTTTTTCCGACGGCCCCCCGGGCAGGGAGAATGTGGCCGGGGGGACGGGCATCGGAAGCCGGGCCCGGCCAACGCAGCACTCCGACCGACGCATGAGGCAGGCCATGGGTACGACGCACAGCCCGCGCAGCGACACCCGGGCCCGCATCATCGCGGTCGCACTGGAGCTGTTCTCCGAGCAGGGCTACGAGCAGACCTCGCTGCGCGAGATCGCCGACCGGCTCGGCGTCACCAAGGCGGCGCTGTACTACCACTTCAAGACCAAGGACGACATCGTCCACGGCATCGTCGAAGGCATGGCCGCCCCGATCGACGAGACCATCGCCTGGGGCCGCACGCAGCCCTGGTCGCCCGGACTGCGGGACGAGCTGATCCGCCGGTTCGCCGCCGGGATGTCCGAGCGGGCGCCGCTGCTGCGCTTCTTCCACGAGAACCAGCCCGCGCTGCGCGACTCGCCCGCCGGGCTGGAGTTCCGCGACCGCATGATCGCGATGGTCCGCCTGGTGCACGGCCCGGACGCCACCTTCGAGGACCGGCTGCGCGCCGCCATGTCGCTGTTCACCATCAACTCGGCGCTCTTCCTGCTCAAGCAGGACGTCACCGAGTGCGAGGCCGGGGAGCGCGCCGACGGCGCCCCGGTGAAGGTGGCCACGCTGGAGGAGGCGATGGCGGCCGCCCAGCGGGTGGCGCTGCAGATCGGCGGTCTGATCGACCACCCCGCGGCGACCGTCTGACACCCGTTCACCCGTTCACCCGTTCACCCGTTCGCCGTCCGGCGCGCCCGCCCCGACCGCCGCCGGACACGCCGCCGGACACGCCGCCGGACACACCGAAGGGCGGCCGGAGGACCCGGCCGCCCCGGGAATCCCGGACGGTTCCTCAGAACCCGGTGACCCCGTGCCCGGAGAGGTAGGCGATCGGGTTGATCACCGCGCCGTAGTGGTTGCTGGAGCGGATCTCGAAGTGCAGGTGGGGCCCGGTCGAGTTGCCGGTGCTCCCGGACCGGCCGATCTGCTCGGCCGCCGAGACCTTCTCGCCCTTCGACACCGAGATCGACGACAGGTGCGCGTACTGCGCGTACCGCCCGTCGGCGAGCCGGAGCACGATCTCCTTGCCGTAGGCGCCGTCCCAGCCGGCGGAGACCACGGTGGCGTTGCCGACGGCCAGCAGCGGCGTGCCCGGGGCCACCGCGAAGTCCACCCCGGTGTGGTAGCCGGCCGCGTACTCGGGGTTGGCCACGCCGTACGGGTTGCTGGTCGGCGCGCCCGGCACGGGCGCGGACCACTCGGGGGCGGGCGCCGGCGCGGGGGCGGGGGCGGGTGCCGGGGCCGGCGCGGGCTCCGGGGCGGGGGCGGGCGCCGGTTCGGCCGGCGGAGCCTGGTCCTGGGAGGCCGCCGGGGCGGCGGGCGGCTCGGGGGCCTGGAGGTTGGCGGCGACGGCCACGTCCTGCTGGGCGGACTCCTGGTCGTGCGCCAGCTTGTACGGGCTCGGACCGGCCACCTGGACCACGCCCGTGGCGGGCGCCGCGCCCTGCGGGGCGGTGAACGCCGAGCTGCCGGGGGTCGTGGGTATGACCGTCTGCGCCGAGGCGCTGCCGGGCGCGGCGACCAGCAGGGCGCCGGACAGTATCACCGCGCTGGCGCCGACCGCGGTGGCGGTGCGGTGCCGGGTGGCCTGCAGCGGGCCCTGGGCCAGCGCGTTCCGCGGGGCGGTGAGGGCGCGCAGCGGGGCGGAGTGGGTGCGGACGGCGTGGCCGAGCCGGGGCTGCCAGGCCGCCGCCTGGGTCGCCGCGCGGGCGGCGAGGCGGCGGAGGGCCGGCCCCATGGGCGGGACGGAAGACATCGGGAGCTCAACCTCACGGACGTACGGGGACAGCACAACGAGCCCGTTCGGGCGTGCTGAGCGGGGGACCACTCAGGTGTAACCGTCACCGAGCGGAGTCCCAAACGGTGTGACCTACTACGGCGTGTAGTCAGCGTTGCGCCGGAGATTCAAGCTGATGGAGTAACGATCATTCGATCGGATGGTCCGTTCAGGGGCGGAGGCGCCCGCAGGGCCCCTCCGGCGGTCCTACTACGGCCGCTCGTACCGCCCGGGGGTCCTGTGACCAGTGCCACCCGCCGCGGGCGTTTGCGGGCCGTCCAGGCCCTGCGGAGCCGCCCCCCGGGGCCGCTCCACGGGGCCGCCGCACGGGCCGGCGGAGCCGACGGCGCGCGCGCCGTCCGCACCGCTGACCGGAGGCCCCCGCTGCGGGACCATCGACGCATGTATCCCAACAGGAGCGAATCCACCGAGGGCGACCGGGGTCCGGGCCTCCAGGAGCGCCGCTACGCCGCGCTGCGCGGCTGCGAGCGGCTGCTCTCCGGCGCCCGGCCGCGGAGCATGCGCGAGCGGCTCGCCGACCTGGCCGAGGACGCCGGCGGCGTGTACGACCTGGACCGGCGGCCGGACATGTACGGCGACGGCGTGGTCCGCGCCCTGGAGCGCAAGGTCGCGGAGCTGCTCGGCACCGAGGACGCGGCCTTCTTCCCGACCGGCACCATGGCCCAGCAGGTGGCGCTGCGGATCCACGCCGAGGCGGCCGGCCTGTGGACGGTCGCGACGCACCCGCTCGGCCACACCGAGCAGCACGAGCGCCAGGCGCTCTCCGTGCTGAGCGGTCTGCGCAGCGTCTGGCCCACGGTCGCGCCCCGCCTGCCGACCGTGGCCGAGCTGCGCGCCTTCGACGAGCCGTACGCGGCGATGATCGTGGAGCTGCCGCTGCGCGAGGCCGGGTTCGTGCTGCCGTCCTGGGACGACCTGCTGGCCGTGGCCGCGGTGGTCCGGGTGGAACAGGGCGCCGCGCTGCACCTGGACGGGGCCCGGATCTGGGAGTCGGCGGTGCACTTCGGCCGCCCGCTGCCGGAGGTCGCCGCACAGGCGGACTCCGTCTACGTCTCCTTCTACAAGACCCTGGGCGGGATCAGCGGCGCCGCGCTGGCCGGCCGGGAGGGCTTCGTCCGGACCGCCAAGGCCTGGCGGCACCGCTACGGCGGGCAGCTCTTCCAGCAGTGGCCCGCGGCGCTCTCCGCACTGGCCGGGCTGGACCGCGAACTGCCGCGGCTGGCCGGGTACGTGACGCACGCGAAGGCGGTCGCGGCGGCGCTGGTCGAGGGGTTCGCGGCGGTTCCGGGCGCCCGGGTCCACCCGGCACCGCCGCACACCCACCAGTTCCAGCTCTGGCTCCCGTACACCCCGGAGGAGCTGGACACGGCGGGGCTGCGGCTGGTGGAGGGGTCCGGGGCGGCGCTGTTCGGCGCCTGGCGGGAGCAGGGGCTGCCGGGGCTGTCGATGACCGAGGTGACGGTGGCGGCCGACGCGCTGGAGTGGACGGAGAAGGACGTCGCGGAGGCGGTGGAGGCCTTCGTCGCGCTGCTGCCGGACCGCAGGTAGGACCTGGCCCGAGCGGCGCTGCCCGAGCGGCGGGGCCCGAGCGGCGGGGCCCGATCGGCGGGGCCCGAGCCGGGGGAGCCGCCGGGCCCGCCGGCCGGACCGCCCCGGAAGGCGTCCGGCCCGCCCCCGCGGGTGCGGGGACGGGCCGGACGGTGTATCAGAGGCGCCTGGTCAGAGGCTGATCGTCACTGCTCGGTGCGATCAGTTGTCGACCGGACGGACCCGGATCCAGGTCTCCAGGTAGTTCGAGGACTCGTTCTCGACCTCGATGCTGGTGCCCGTCTTCGGGACGATGACGCTGCTGTACGGGTTGTCCTTCGACCAGTACGACTTCAGGTCGGAGAACTCGTCGACGCCCTTGGCCTTCGGAACGACGGTCTCGACGCCGTTCTTGTGCAGGGTCAGGCCGTCGACCCGGCGCGAGCCGAAGGGCGAGTCGAAGCCCTGGATGCGCGGACGCATCAGGCTGCCGTCGGCCCACTTGATCGGGGTCGGGTGCGAGTCGATCGGGAGGATCAGACCCGAGCCCGGGTGGTTGGTGACGTTGTTGTCGGTCTGCGACTCGTCCCACAGCCAGATCAGCAGACCGGCCTGGTAGGGGTAGTGCTCCACCCAGTTCGGCTTGGCGGCGCCGAAGCCGAAGTTGTACGGGCCGACCTGGAGGGTGCGGTCGTACGAGACGTACTGGCGGTTCTCGGCGATGTAGTACTGGTTGTACTCGTTCGAGAACTTGCCGGTGATCCGGGAGAAGCCCTTGGGGGTCCAGCCGTTGTCACCGTTCTCGGCGCCGTCGGTGAAGACGGTGGCGCCGTCGGCGGTGATGGCGATCTCGTCCAGGGCCAGGCCCTTGAGGTGCAGACCGCCGTCGGTGGTGTAGTGGAAGCGGACCTTGACGGCCTTGCCGGCGTACGCGTCCAGCGGGAAGGACAGGTCGCCCCACTTGCCGCCCGAGTTGCCGGTCAGACCGGCCTTGTTGGCGGCGTTCTTCGGGATGGCGACGCCGTTGAAGGTGCCGTCCAGGGCGGTCCAGTTGGCGCCGCCGTCGGTCGAGACCTCGGCGTAGCCGTAGTCGAAGTCCTGCTCGATGTCGTACCAGGCCTTGGCGCTGAGCGCGGCCTTGGTCTTGCCGGTCAGGTCGACGTCACGGGCCAGCGAGACGTTCAGGTCGTCCGCGCTGCCGCTCCACCACTCGTTGCCACCCGCGAACGGGGTGTTGATCTCGGTGGTGACGGTCTTCTTCGGCAGGTCGACGACCAGCGCCTGCGGCAGCTTGCTGTTGTACTCCACCGGGCCGATGTGGTGGGTCGACTCGGTGCCGGCCTTGGCCTTGTCGAACTTCAGCCAGCCGAGCTTGAGCTTGCTCCAGGCGTCGAGGTCGTTCGGCATGTCGCCGATCGAGTTCTTGCCCTCGCCGAGCCAGGAGCCGGAGGACATCAGCGACCAGAAGCCGACCGAGTTGTCGATCCCGCTGCCCGAGGTGTCGTAGAGGTCCGGCAGACCGAGGTCGTGGCCGTACTCGTGGGCGAAGACACCGAGGCCGCCGTTCTCGGGCTGCATGGTGTAGTCGCCGATCCAGATGCCGGTGTCACCGACCGGGGTGCCGCCGAGCAGGTTGCCGGTCGGGCCGGTCGAGCCCTGCTGGGAGCCGTAGACGTACGAGCGGTGGGCCCAGAGCGCGTCGGTGCCCTGCTTGCCACCGCCGGCCGACTGGTCCTCACCGGCGTGCACGATCTGGAAGTGGTCGATGTAACCGTCGGGCTCGTTGAAGTTGCCGTCGTGGTCGTAGTCGTACCGGTCCCACTGGTCGTACTGCGCGATGGTGGCCTTGATCTGAGCGTCCGTCTGGCCCTTGGCCTTCTGGTCGGCGACCCAGGCGTTGATGCCGTCGCGGATGAGGTCCTGCGCGTTGGCGCAGACGTGCTGGCCGCAGTAGTCCGAGCCGTAACGGGCCTCGTTCCACGGCACCTTCACCCAGTCGGTGACCTGGCCGTCGACCGAGTAGCGGCCCGAGGACTGCTTCTCGTAGTACGTCTTCAGCGAGTCCTGGGTCTTGCTGAAGTACATGTCCTGGTAGTGCTGCTGGTTGTAGTCAGCCTGCCAGAGCGTCGAGTTGTTGGTGGCCGCGTCGGGCTTCTCGATCTGGTTGTGCGACGGACCGGGGGTGCCGCCGTACTTGACCTTGCCGTCCGGGGTCTTCGTGGTGGTGTCCACCTGGTCGCTGAAGTCGACCAGGATGGTGAAGATCTTGTCCGTGCGCTCGCGGGCCAGCTCGACGTACTTGTCCTTGCCCAGCTTGATGCTGGTGCTGCCGCCGTGCTCCTCGATCTTCGCGGTGCCGGCGAGCAGCTGCTCGGTGGCGGCCTTCTGCTCGGCCTCGACCTTGGCGGTCAGCGGGCCCGGAATGTTGTGTTCAGTGCTGACCTGAACGGCGTCGGCCGGGTCCTGCGGGGCCGGGGCCGAACCGGCCGCGACGGCCGTGCCCGGGAGCAGGCCCGCGCCGAGCGCGGCTATGACCGCCGTGGCCGAGACGGCCGCAGCGGCTTTCCTGGTCATCTTCAACGTTGTGACGTCCTCCCCAAACCGGCCGGCTCTTGGCCTCCCGGTAAACCAATGAAAGACAGGTGGAGGACATTTGATCCAAGCGTGGACGGAAAAGATAGACCTTGACCGTGACATGGCCACAGCGCTATCCTCCGCGACTTGCTATCAGATGACGGAGCGTCAACAACATTGTCATTAATGATGACAGTTGAGTCGATCGTGCTCGCACGAGCCCCTGAGGGGGCCTCCGACCTGCGGCTTCGTGGGCAGGATCACAGGTTTCGCGACGTCGCGTAAAACGGCCTGAGCCCCCGGCGCGAACGCCGGGGGCTCAGAATGTTTGCTGTTGTCTGTTAAATGTTGCTACTTCGTCAGGTCCGGACCGGACGAGGCGACAGCAGCCGGAGTGTCCGCGACCGCGGACTTCTCCTCGCCGCGGAAGGTGAAGGTGGCCTCCTTGCCCTCACCCTCGACGTCGACGACCACGATGTGGCCGGCCCGCAGCTCGCCGAAGAGGATCTTCTCGGAGAGGTGGTCCTCGATCTCGCGCTGGATGGTGCGGCGCAGCGGACGGGCACCCAGGATCGGGTCGTAGCCGCGCTTGGCCAGCAGCTTCTTGGCCTCGACGCTGAGCTCCAGGCCCATGTCCTTGTCCTTGAGCCGCTCGTCCACCTTGGCGATCATCAGGTCGACGATCTGGATGATGTCGTCCTCGGACAGCTGGTGGAAGACCACGATGTCGTCGACGCGGTTCAGGAACTCGGGGCGGAAGTGCTGCTTGAGCTCCTCGCCGACCTTCGCCTTCATCCGCTCGTACCCGGTCTGGGTGTCGCCCTGGGCCGCGAAGCCCAGGTTGAAGCCCTTGGAGATGTCCCGGGTGCCGAGGTTGGTCGTCATGATGATGACGGTGTTCTTGAAGTCGACCACGCGGCCCTGCGAGTCGGTCAGGCGGCCGTCCTCCAGGATCTGCAGCAGCGAGTTGAAGATGTCCGGGTGGGCCTTCTCGACCTCGTCGAAGAGGACGACCGAGAACGGCTTGCGGCGGACCTTCTCGGTCAGCTGGCCGCCCTCCTCGTAGCCCACGTATCCGGGGGGCGAACCGAAGAGCCGGGAGACGGTGTGCTTCTCGGAGAACTCGGACATGTCGAGGGCGATCAGCGCGTCCTCGTCGCCGAAGAGGAACTCCGCCAGCGTCTTGGACAGCTCGGTCTTACCGACGCCGGACGGGCCGGCGAAGATGAACGAGCCGCCGGGGCGCTTCGGGTCCTTGAGGCCCGCACGGGTGCGCCGGATGGCCTGGGAGAGCGCCTTGATGGCGTCCTTCTGGCCGATGACGCGCTTGTGCAGCTCGTCCTCCATGCGCAGCAGGCGGGAGGTCTCCTCCTCGGTCAGCTTGAAGACCGGGATGCCGGTGGCGGTGGCCAGGACCTCGGCGATGAGCTCCTCGTTGACCTCCGCGACGACGTCCATGTCGCCGGCCTTCCACTCCTTCTCGCGCTTGGCCTTGGCCTGCAGGAGCTGCTTCTCGTCGTCGCGCAGGGACGCGGCCTTCTCGAAGTCCTGCGCGTCGATCGCGCTCTCCTTCTCGCGGCGCACGTCGGCGATCTTCTCGTCGAACTCGCGCAGGTCCGGCGGCGCGGTCATCCGGCGGATGCGCATCCGGGAGCCGGCCTCGTCGATCAGGTCGATCGCCTTGTCCGGGAGGAAGCGGTCGGAGATGTACCGGTCGGCCAGGGTGGCGGCGGCGACCAGGGCGGAGTCCGTGATGGAGACCCGGTGGTGGGCCTCGTAGCGGTCCCGCAGCCCCTTGAGGATCTCGATGGTGTGCGGCAGCGAGGGCTCCGCGACCTGGATCGGCTGGAAGCGGCGCTCCAGCGCGGCGTCCTTCTCCAGGTGCTTGCGGTACTCGTCCAGGGTGGTGGCACCGATGGTCTGCAGCTCGCCGCGGGCCAGCATCGGCTTCAGGATGCTGGCGGCGTCGATGGCGCCCTCGGCGGCGCCCGCGCCGACCAGGGTGTGCAGCTCGTCGATGAACAGGATGATGTCGCCGCGGGTGCGGATCTCCTTGAGCACCTTCTTCAGGCGCTCCTCGAAGTCACCGCGGTAGCGCGAGCCGGCGACCAGGGCGCCGAGGTCCAGCGTGTAGAGCTGCTTGTCCTTGAGCGTCTCCGGGACCTCGCCCTTGACGATCGCCTGGGCCAGGCCCTCGACCACGGCGGTCTTGCCGACGCCGGGCTCACCGATCAGCACGGGGTTGTTCTTGGTGCGGCGGGACAGCACCTGCATGACCCGCTCGATCTCCTTCTCGCGCCCGATCACCGGGTCGAGCTTGGCCTCGCGGGCGGCCTGCGTGAGGTTGCGGCCGAACTGGTCCAGGACCAGCGAGGTGGACGGGGTGCCCTCGGCGGGCCCGCCGGCCGTGGCCGACTCCTTGCCGCCACCGGTCTGGTAGCCGGAGAGCAGCTGGATGACCTGCTGGCGCACCCGGTTGAGGTCGGCTCCGAGCTTCACCAGGACCTGGGCGGCGACGCCCTCGCCCTCGCGGATCAGGCCGAGCAGGATGTGCTCGGTGCCGATGTAGTTGTGGCCGAGCTGCAGGGCCTCCCGGAGCGACAGCTCCAGGACCTTCTTCGCCCGGGGGGTGAAGGGAATGTGACCGGACGGGGCCTGCTGGCCCTGGCCGATGATCTCCTCGACCTGCTGGCGAACGGCCTCAAGAGAAATCCCGAGGCTCTCCAGGGCCTTAGCGGCGACACCCTCACCCTCGTGGATCAGACCCAGGAGGATGTGCTCGGTGCCGATGTAGTTGTGGTTGAGCATCCGGGCTTCTTCCTGAGCCAGGACGACAACCCGCCGCGCGCGGTCGGTGAACCTCTCGAACATCGTTTATCGCTCCTCAGAGCGGTCGGGCAGTTCGGGGTCGGTCCCCGCCCTGTCCTTCCGCATGCTAGTCCCGCTCAGCGGCGCGGCCCACGGATTCACTCCCCGTACGGGAGCGAGATGCTGCGCGACCAGCCGACACCAATCCCAACCTGATGCTGGGAGACGGTGTTCCCACAGGTGGGCCGGATGCACCAGATACCGCTACGCCATCGGCGAACAACGCCGGCCTCGCCGGATCCGGGCGGCCTGCGGTCGGTCGCACGTACTGCCCCGGTCGGGGTGGTCGGACCCCGTCCACCTGCATTCATACCCGGTATCGGGGCGGTTCTCGCGCAGTTTCCGCGGTGGCGGTGTTCGCCTGGCGAGAAGTCGGCCGGCGGTGACGTCGGTTCAGCTGCGACCGCTGCGGCCGGTAGGCCATACCGGTGGTGTCGGCGTTACCGCTCCGCCCCTACAGCGTTGCACAACTCGTGATTGTTCCGCCGCCCGAGCCGCCGCCCGGGCAGCCGCAAGGGCAGCCGTCCCGGCCGCTCTCCGGGCCGACGGCCGCAGCGGTGCCCGCAGCGGCGCTCAGGCCCCGGCCGGCGGCCGCCCGGCCGCGTGCCGCGGGGCGCGGAGGAGGTTCCTCCGCGCCCCGTGCGTGTGGCCGGAAGGCCGCGGGTTCCCACCGGGGCCCCGCCGCTCCGGCGGTCCGGCGGCGCCGGGATCAGGACGCGTTGGCCTTCTCGTAGGCCTCGCGGACGTTGCTCGGCACCCGGCCGCGGTCGTTGACCTCCAGACCCTGCTCCTTGGCCCACGCGCGGATCTTGGCGGTGTCCGGAGCGCTGCCGGACGGCCGCGGAGCCGCGCTGCGGCCCGGGCGGCGGGCGCCGGCCAGCCGGCCGCTCTGCTTGCGGCCCTTCTCCACGTACGGCGCCAGCAGACCGCGCAGCTTGTCCGCGTTGGCGCTCTTCAGGTCGATCTCGTAGGCAACGCCGTCGAGCGCGAACGTCACCGTCTCGTCCGCCGAACCACCGTCGAGATCGTCTTCAAGAATGACCTGCACCCTCTGTGCCACGGGCTTCCCTTTCCGCTAAACGACCCATTGCCTAAGGAAAGGAAAGCGCCTTTCCGCGGAAAACACAAACCCCTGCCCGCTCCCGGGGGCGGTCACAGGTGCAGCAGCATGCGCGAGTTGCCCAGAGTGTTGGGCTTCACCCGCTCCAGGTCGAGGAACTCCGCGACACCTTCATCGTACGAGCGGAGAAGTTCTTCATAGACATCCGTAGCGATCGCCGCCGGGTCTGTCGTACCATCATCGGTTTCCTGGAGCTCGCCGATCTCGACGAAACCGTGTTTCGCGAAGAAGGACACCTCGAACGTCAAGCAGAAAATCCGACGGACGCCCAGCCAGCGCGCGGTCTGCAGCAGCTTCTCCAGCAGCAGGTGTCCGACCCCGTGGCCGCGGCAGGACGGATCGACCGCGAGCGTGCGGACCTCGGCGAGGTCCTCCCACATGACGTGCAGTGCTCCGCAGGCCACGACCGTGCCGTCGTCGTCGCGTTCCGCGACCCAGAACTCCTGGACCGACTCGAACAGTGTGACCGTCGGCTTGTCGAGCAGAATGCCGTCGCGTGAGTACGCGTCGATGAGCCCGCGCACTGCCCGCACGTCCGTGGTCCGCGCCCGGCGGATGGTGACCTCCATGGCGGGACGTTATCGCGCCGGCCCCTCCCCGGTCTCCCCGGTATCCGCCGGGGGCCCGGCGGAATCCGCCGGCGCCGGATCGGTCGGGAACGGAGCGGCCACCCGCAACGCGTCGCGCAGTGCCTCCCGTTGCTCGGGCGACATCAGGCCGAAGAAGTGCACCAGGGCCGCCGCGGGATTGTCACTGGTCGCCCACGCGTCGTTCATGAGGGCCGCGGTGTAGGCCTCGCGGGACGAGACCGGTTCATATCGATAGGCCCGCCCGGCGCGCTCCCGGCGCAGCCAGCCCTTTCTGTGGAGCTTGTCCAGGACGGTCATCACCGTGGTGTACGCGATATCGCGTTCCGACTGCAGATCCAGGAGAACCTCGCGAACCGTGACCGGTCGGTTCCACTGCCACACCCGGGTCATGATGGCGTTCTCAAGTTCGCCGAGTTGCCGGACCATAGTGCGGCCAGGATAGGGAGTGAATGGGGCAAATCTTGTGAAGTGCCGCCAAACCGGCGCGCCGCCACCCCCGGAATCGGGAATGGCGGCGCGCGGCTGCTCGCGGGCGGCTGACGGCGTCAGTCGACCAGGTCCTCCTTGGCCTTCTGGGCTCCACCCTGGGTGCGGACGATGGCCCGCACCAGGAAGCCGAAGAAGACCGCCATGACCAGCGGCGGGACGATCGCGCTGACGTAGTCCATCAGGTCACTCCTCCTCTGTCTTCTCCGCCGCGGCGGCGGACGCCTTGGGCTCCGGCTTCACCAGCGGGAAGAGCACGGTCTCCCGGATGTTCTTGCCGGTCAGCAGCATGATCAGGCGGTCCACCCCGAGGCCGAGGCCGCCGGTGGGCGGCATGGCGTACTCGAGGGCCCGCAGGAAGTCCTCGTCGAGCTGCATCGCCTCGACGTCGCCACCGGCCGCCAGCAGGGACTGCGCGGTCAGCCGGGCGCGCTGCTCGACCGGGTCGATCAGCTCGGAGTAGGCGGTGCCGATCTCGGTGCCGAAGATCACCAGGTCCCACTTCTCGGCCACGCCCGGGATCGAGCGGTGCTGGCGGGTCAGCGGGGAGACCTCGGTCGGGTAGTCCTTGATGAAGGTCGGCCGGACGGCGTTCTCCTCCAGCAGGCGCTCGACCATCTCCAGCACGATCTGGCCGTGGCCCCACTCCTTCTCGAAGGGGATGCCGTGCTCGGTGGCCAGCTTGCGGAGCTCCTCGACACCGGTCTCCGGGGTGACCTCGGTGCCCAGGTGCTCGGAGATGCCCGGGTAGACGCTGACCTCGGCCCACGGCTCGGCCAGGTCGATCTCGTGCTCCACGCCGTGCGGGTCCAGGCCCTTGATCACCGTGGTGCCCAGCGCGTCCCGGGCGGCGTTGATGATGGTGGCGCGGATCAGCTCGGCCTGGGTGTCGTAGTCGCCGTAGGCCTCGTACGACTCCAGCGAGGTGAACTCCGGGTTGTGCGTGGAGTCCGCGCCCTCGTTGCGGAAGTTGCGGTTGATCTCGAAGACCTTCTCCGCACCGCCGACCACGAGCCGCTTGAGGTAGAGCTCGGGGGCGATCCGCATGAAGAGGTCGATGTCGTACGCGTTGATGTGCGTCTTGAACGGGCGGGCGTTGGCGCCGCCGTGCACCGGCTGCAGCATCGGGGTCTCGACCTCGATGTAGCCGCGCTCCTCGTAGGTGCGGCGGATCGAGCGGACGACCTTGGACCGCAGGTGCAGGATCTCGCGGGCCTCGGGGTTGACGATCAGGTCGACGTACCGCTGGCGGACCCGGGCCTCCGGGTCGGTCAGGCCCTTGTGCTTGTCCGGCAGCGGGCGCAGGCACTTGGCGGTGAGCGCCCAGTCGTCCACCATCACCGACAGCTCGCCGCGGCGGGAGGTGATCACCTCGCCCTCGACGCCGACCTGGTCGCCGAGGTCGATGTCGGACTTCCAGGCCGCCAGCCGCTCCTCGCCCAGCTTGTCGAGGGAGAGCATCACCTGGAGGTCGGCGGTGCCGTCGCGCAGGGTGGCGAAGCAGAGCTTGCCGCCGGTGCGGGAGAGGATCACCCGGCCGGTGATGCCGACCCGCTCGCCGGTCGCGGTGTCCGGCGCCAGGTCCGGGTGCTTGGCGCGGAGGTCCGCGATGGTGCTGGTCCGGGGGAATCCGACCGGGTACGGGTCGACACCGGCCGCCCGCAGCCGGTCCAGCTTCTCGCGCCGCACGCGCATCTGCTCGGGAAGGTCGTCGGTCGCGGGGAGGGGGCTCTGATCGCTCACCCCACCAGGGTAGCCAGCCCGTGGTGGTGCTCCGCCACGGGATATCCGTGCCGCGCGCCCGGGCTGGTCGGCCGTGCGGTGAACGGGCCGCGCGCGCGACGGCGCCGGGGACCGCCGGAGGGGGAGGCCGCGGCGCGGTCTCCCCCTCCGGGTGCGTGCGTGCGAGCGGTCAGCCCGTGCCGGTGGCCAGCTCGAGCTCCTCGCCGGCGGCGGGCGGTGCGGGCCGGGCCGGGGGCTTGGGCCGGCGGCCGAACAGCTCGGCCGGGGTGGGCATCCGGTGCGGCCGGGGCGCCGTCGTGGGAGCGGTCTGCTTCGCGGCGGCGGTGGGCTCGGTGCTGCTCATCGGGATCCGTCCTCCAACAGGGGTGGGGAGACTGCTCGGGGGTGCGGCTGGGCTCGGTACGGCGACGAGGTGGCGTTGGCCGGTGGTGAGGGCCAGCCGCTCGCGGACGGCCGCCTCGGCCAGCGCGTGGCAGCGCCCGGCCAGTCGCGAGCGGCGCGACCGCTCGTGCTGGCCGCACGGCTGGCGGGTCAGCCCGCGCAGCGCGGTGAGGTCCTCGGGGCCGGGGAGGTAGCCGTCGGTCACGGCCTCCTCCAGCCGTTCCAGGTAGCCGGCGGCGCTGCCGGGCAGTGCCGCCCGGTAGCGGGCGAGGTCGGCGAGCAGGAAGGCGCGGAGCCGGCCGCCCTCCTGGACGGCCTCGTCGATCGCCTCGGTCAGGCGCAGGGCGTCCTGCACGTCCTCGGCCCACAGTTCGGCGCCGGTGCCGTTGAACGGCAGCCGGTCGGGGCTCTGGAGGTGGACGGGGACGGCGGGGTGGAGGGCTTGGGCGAGGGCGCGGCGCAGCACGCGGACTTCGTCGGCGCTGAAGGCCATGCCGCCGCGCGATCCGTGTGGCGTAGGCATGCGCTGACACTACGTGAGGAATATCCGATTTGTCGGTAACGTCGCGCCGATGCCCCACGTTTGGCCCGGTGAATGTCCCGTGGACGAAGCGTCGGCCGGCCGGCCGGTGCGGCGGCCACCGTCAGCGGGTCCGGGACCGCGGTCCAGCGGCGGGCCCCCGCCACCCCAGGCACGGCGAGCACCCCGAGCGAGTGTCAGCTCGAGCGAGGTGTCAGCTCGGGCGGTTGCGCTCGTAGACCAGGCGCAGGCCGATCAGCGTCAGCCAGGGTTCGTGGACGTCGATGCTGCCGGCCTCGCCGAGCACCAGCGGGGCCAGGCCGCCGGTGGCGATGACCTGGACGTCGTCCGGGTCCTTGGCGAGCTCGCGGGCCATCCGGTCGACCAGGCCGTCGACCTGCCCGGCGAAGCCGTAGAGGATCCCGGACTGCATGCCCTCGACGGTGTTCTTGCCGATCACGTTGCGCGGCCGGGCCAGCTCGATCTTGCGCAGCTGGGCGCCGCGGGCGCCGAGCGCTTCCACCGAGATCTCGATGCCGGGGGAGATCGCCCCGCCGACGTAGTCGCCGCGGGCGTTGATCGCGTCGAAGGTGGTCGCGGTGCCGAAGTCGACCACGATGCACGGGCCGCCGTAGAGGTGGTTGGCGGCCAGCGCGTTGACGATCCGGTCCGCGCCGACCTCCTTGGGGTTGTCCATCAGGACGTGCACCCCCGTCTTCACCCCGGGCTCCACGATCACCGCGGGGACGTCGCCGTAGTAGCGGCGGGTCACCTCGCGGAACTCGTGGAGCACCGAGGGGACGGACGAGCAGATCGCCAGGCCCTCCACCGCCGCCTCGTTGACCGCGGTGTGCGAGCCCATCAGCCCCTGCAGGAGCACCGCCAGCTCGTCGGCCGTGCGGCGCGGATCGGTGGAGATCCGCCAGTGCTCGACCACGTCCTCGCCGTCGAACAGGCCGAGCGTGGTCTGGGTGTTGCCGACGTCGATGGTGAGAAGCATGGGGTGCTTTCTGCGTGAGGGGTGATCAGTGGTGATCAGGCGCGCAGGTCCAGGCCGATGTCGAGGATCGGCGAGGAGTGCGTGAGCGCGCCCACGGCCAGGTAGTCGACACCAGTCTGGGCGACCTCGCGCGCGGTGGCCAGGGTCAGGCCTCCGGACGCCTCCAGCTTGGCCCGGCCGGCCACCAGGTCCACGGCCTCCTTCAGCCGGGGGACGGTGAAGTTGTCCAGCAGGATGAGGTCCGCCCCGGCCTCCAGCACGGGCGGGATCTGCTCCAGCGTGTCCACCTCGACCTCGACCGGCAGGTCGGGGTAGGCCTCCCGGACGGCGCGGAACGCCTCGGCGACGCCGCCGGCCGCGATCACGTGGTTGTCCTTGACCAGGGCCGCGTCGGAGAGCGCCATCCGGTGGTTGGCGCCGCCGCCGCAGCGGACCGCGTACTTCTGCAGCGCCCGCAGGCCCGGGGTGGTCTTGCGGGTGTCGCGGACGACCGCGCCGGTGCCGGCCAGGGCGTCGGCCCAGGCCCGGGTGGCGGTGGCGATGCCGGAGAGGTGGCAGAGCAGGTTGAGCGCGCTGCGCTCGGCGGTGAGCAGGTCGCGGGTGCGGCCGCGGACCGAGAGCAGCACCTGGCCGGCCTCGACCCGGTCGCCGTCCTGGACGTGGCGCTCGACCTCGAACTCCTCCTCGCAGACCAGCGAGACGACGGCCTCGGCGATCCGCAGGCCGGCCACCACGCCGCCCTCGCGGGCGGTGAAGTCGGCGGTGGCGACCGCGTCGGCCGGGACGGTGGCGACCGAGGTGACGTCCTCGCCGCCGGCGAGGTCCTCGGCCAGCGCCAGGGTGGCGACGTCCTCGACCTCGACCGGGTCCAGCCCGGCCTCCTCCAGGAGCTCGGCGAGCTGCGGGTCCAGGCCGGTCTCGTAGCCCTCGCCGTCGCCGCAGGCGCAGCCGTCGCCGCAGCCGGCCATCGGGAGTTCCTCGTGCGAGTGGGTCATGGTTCTACTGCTCCTCAGGGGTGCTGACAAGATCGCCGGAGGCGGTGAGGGTGGTGATCAGGTGACGCTGCCAGCGGGTGTCGTCCCGCTCGGGGAAGTCCTCGCGCCAGTGGCAGCCGCGGGTCTCGTCGCGCTGGGCGGCGGCGGCGACCAGGGCGGCGGCGACCAGCAGCAGGTTGGCGGCCTCCCAGGTCTCCACCCGGGGGTCGGCCGGCTTCTCCTGGGCGACGTGCGTGTAGGCCGTCTCGGCGAGCAGCGCGAGCCCGGCGGCGGTGTCGGCCATCGAGGCGGCCGAGCGCAGGACGCCGGCGCCGCGCGACATCAGCCGCTGGATCTCGGCCCGCGCCTCGGGGGCGGGCAGCGGCACCGGGTGGGCGGCGCGCGCCGCGGCCACGTCCACCGCCCGCTCGGGCAGGTCGCCCGCCCGGTGCCGGGCGGCCAGGTCGTCGGCGATCCGCTCGGCGAAGACCAGGCCCTCCAGCAGCGAGTTGGACGCCAGCCGGTTGGCGCCGTGCACGCCGGTGCAGGCGACCTCGCCGCAGGCGTACAGGCCGGGGACGGTGGTGCGCCCGGACAGGTCGGTGCGGATGCCGCCGGAGGCGTAGTGCGCCGCCGGGGCGACCGGGATCGGCTCGGTGACCGGGTCGATGCCGTGCGCGCGGCAGGAGGCGAGGATGGTCGGGAACCGGTGCTCCCACATCTCGGCGCCGAAGTGCCGACCGTCCAGGTACATGTGCTCGGCGCCCTGCAGCTGCATCTGCCGGGTGATGGCCTTGGCGACGATGTCGCGCGGGGCCAGCTCGGCCAGCTCGTGCTGCCCGAGCATGAAGCGCGTGCCGCTCGCGTCGACCAGGTGCGCGCCTTCGCCGCGGACCGCCTCGGAGACCAGCGGCTGCTGGCCCTCGGCGTCCGGGCCGAGCCAGAGCACGGTGGGGTGGAACTGGACGAACTCCAGGTCGGCGACCTCGGCGCCGGCCCGCAGCGCGAGCGCCACGCCGTCGCCGGTGGAGACCGCCGGGTTGGTGGTGGCCGAGAAGACCTGGCCCATGCCGCCGGTGGCGAGCACCACCGCGCGGGCGCGGATGGCGCCGACGCCGTCGCGCTGCCCCTCGCCCATCACGTGCAGGGTGAGGCCGGCCGCGTTGCCGTCGGCGTCGGTGAGCAGGTCGAGCACGAGGGCGTGCTCGATCAGCTCGATGCCCGGGTCCGAGCGGACCGCCGAGACCAGGGCGCGGGAGATCTCGGCGCCGGTGGCGTCGCCGCCGGCGTGCGCTATCCGGCGGCGGTGGTGGCCGCCCTCGCGGGTGAGCATGATCTCGCCCCCGGCGTCGCGGTCGAACGCGGCGCCGGTGGCGATCAGCCGGCGGACGGCGTCCGGGCCCTCGGTGACGAGGGTGCGCACGGCGTCCTCGTCGCAGAGGCCTGCGCCGGCCACCAGGGTGTCGTCCAGGTGCTGCTCGGGGGTGTCGCCCTCGCCCAGGGCGGCGGCGATGCCGCCCTGGGCCCAGCGGGTGGACCCGTCGTCCAGCATCGCCTTGGTGACCACCATGACCCGCAGGCCGGCCCGGCGGGCGTTGAGGGCGACGGTGAGACCGGCCACCCCGGAGCCGACCACGACGACGTCGGTGGCGGTCGTCCAGCCGGGGGCGGGGGCGGTGAGGCGGTGGGTGACGGGCATGTCGGTCAGTGGCTCCTTCAGCGCGCGGCGGTCGGGGCCGCGTCGTGGTCACCGTACGCCCGGTCGCCGCGGAGCAGTCCAGTGCCCTCCCCGGCGTCGGCCGGGTCTCCGCCCGTGCCGGTGATCCGGTTGTGCTCGTCCACGAAGACGACCTTCGGCTCGTAGCCCTTGGCCTCGGCGGTGTCCATCTGCCCGTAGGCGATGAGTATGACGAGGTCGCCGGGGTGGACCAGGCGCGCGGCGGCGCCGTTGATGCCGATCACGCCGGAGCCGCGCGGGCCGGCGATGGTGTAGGTCTCCAGCCGGGCGCCGTTGTTGATGTCGACGATGTGGACCAGCTCGCCGGGGAGCAGGTCCGCGGCGTCGAGCAGGTCCTCGTCCACCGTGACGGAGCCGACGTAGTGCAGGTCGGCCTGGGTCACGGTGGCCCGGTGGATCTTGGACTTGAGCATGGTGCGGAGCATGGGGTCACGCCTCCTGTGAGTGCATGCCTGGAAGGGGAGCTACCGAACGTGGGCTTGAGCTGTGGGCGGGCACCGGTCGGCCGCCGCCGGGCGGACGGATCCGGTGCCCGTCCCCGTCCGCCTAGCGGCAGATGAGGTGGACGTTGTCGATCAGGCGGGTGGTGCCCACCGTCGCGGCGACGGCCAGCACCGCCTCGCCCTGGAAGTCGTCCGGCGCCTCGGTGAAGTCGTGCGGATCGATCAGGGCGAGGTAGTCGAGGGTGACGCCCTCGGCGCCGTCCAGGACGGCCGCGGCGGCCTCGCGCACGGCCTTGGGGCCCTGCGCGGCCACGTCGCGGCCGGCGAACAGCGCCTTCGACAGGGCGAGCGCGTGCGTGCGGTCCTCGGCGGAGAGGTAGCGGTTGCGCGAGGACAGCGCCAGGCCGTCCTCCTCGCGGACGGTCGGCACGCCGACCACCTCGACGTCGAAGTCCAGGTCGGCCACCATCCGGCGGACGATCGCCAGCTGCTGGGCGTCCTTCTCGCCGAAGAAGGCGAAGTCGGGGTCGGTGATGTGCAGCAGCTTGGCGACCACGGTCAGCACGCCGTCGAAGTGGCCCGGCCGGGTGGTGCCCTCGAACCGCTCGCCCATCGGGCCGGCCGCCAGCCGGACCTGCGGCCGGCCGTTCGGGTAGACCTCGTCGACGGACGGCGCGAAGACCACGTCGGCGCCGTTCTCCTCGGCCAGCTTGACGTCCTCGTCCAGGCTGCGGGGGTAGCGCTCCAGGTCCTCGCCGGCGCCGAACTGCAGCGGGTTGACGAAGACGGTGACCGCCACCCGGCCGTCGCGGCCCACCTGCCGGCGGGCGGCCCGGATCAGCGCGGCGTGGCCCTCGTGGAGCGCGCCCATGGTCATCACGACCGCGTTGTCCACCGGCTGCTCGTCCGGCCAGAACGCGGCCTCGAAGTCGTCGACGGTGTGCGTGACCACGGCCCGGTGGACCTTCGGGGCGCGCTGGGCCTTGCCCGGCTGCTTGCCGCGTGCCATCAGTGGTTCTCCTCGTTCAGTACGTCCAGCAGTGCCGCCGCCGACGTCTCGTCGATCGTTCCGTGCGCGAGCGCCCGCTGGGCGGTGGCGCGGGCCATCGCCCGGTAGGCGGCCGGGATGTCGGGGGACACCGTACTGAGCTGCGCCAGGTGGCGCCGCACGGTTCCCGCGTCGCCCCGGGCGACCGGGCCGGTGAGGGCCGCGTCGCCGGAGCGCAGGCTGTTGTCCAGGGCGGCGCCGAGCAACGGGCCGAGCAGCCGGCCGGGCTCGGCGACCCCGGCGGTGCGCAGCAGCTCCAGCGCCTGCGCGACCAGGGTGACCAGGTGGTTCGCGCCGTGGGCGAGGGCAGTGTGGTAGAGCGGGCGGACGTCCTCCGGCACCCACTCGGGCTCGCCGCCCATCTCCACCACGAGCGCCTCGGCGACCGGGCGCAGCTCCTCCGGCGCGGTCACCCCGAACGGGCAGCCGGCCAGCCGGGCCAGGTCGACGGAGGTGCCGGTGAAGGTCATCGCGGGGTGCAGGGCCAGCGGCAGCGCCCCGGCCCGGGTGGCGGGCTCCAGGACGGCGACGCCGTGCGCGCCGGAGGTGTGCACGACCAGCTGGCCGGGGCGGACGGCACCGGTCGAGGCCAGGCCGGCCACCAGGTCGGCCAGCGCGTCGTCCGGGACGGTCAGCAGGACGAGGTCGGCGGCGGCCAGCACCTGCGGCGGGGTGACGATCCGTACGCCGGGCAGCAGCGCCTCGGCGCGCCGGCGGGAGGTGGTGGAGACCCCGGAGGCGGCGACCACCCGGTGCCCGGCGAGCTGCAGCGCGGCGCCCAGCGCCGGGCCGACCCGGCCGGTGCCGACCACGCCCACGGCGAGCCGCGCCGGGCGGTTGCCCGGGTCGGCCGGGTCGCCGAAGCCGTCGGCGAGCGGGGTGAAGTCGGCGCTGTCGCTTCGCTCGGTCACGGCTGGGCCCTGGTCCTCACTCTCCGTTCCGGTCCTCTTCGGGTACCGGACGTACCGGCCCATTCTACGGCCGGGCCGACGGGCCCCCGGGCGCCCCCGTCGCGGGCCCCCGGCAGGTCGCGAGAGCGTTCGAGGGAGCGTCAGTCCGAGGAGCCGGCCCGGATCAGTCCCGCCTCGTAGGCCAGGACGACGGCCTGGACGCGGTCGCGCAGGCCGAGCTTGGCCAGGATCCGGCCGACGTGGGTCTTCACGGTGGCCTCGGAGAGGACCAGCCGGGCGGCGATCTCGCCGTTCGACAGGCCCTGGGCGACGAGCAGGAAGACCTCGCGCTCGCGCTCGGTGAGCGGGCCCAGGGGGTCCGGGCCGGGCAGGTGGTGCGGGGTGGGCAGCACCTCGGCGAAGCGGTCGATCATGCGCCGGGTGGTGGTCGGCGCGACCACCGCGTCCCCGCCGTGCACCGCGCGGATGGCGGCGACCAGCTCCGTCGGCGGCACGTCCTTGAGCAGGAAGCCGCTGGCGCCGGCCTTGAGCGCGGCGAAGGCGTACTCGTCCAGGTCGAAGGTGGTGAGGATGAGCACGTGCGGGGCGTTCGGCAGCGGGCTGCCGTCCTCGGCGAGGCAGATCCGGCGGGTGGCCTGCACGCCGTCCATGCGGGGCATCCGGACGTCCATCAGGATCACGTCCACGGCCGTGTGCTGCAGCTTCTCCAGGGCCTGCGCGCCGTCGCCGGCCTCGGCGGCGATCTCGATGTCGCCCTGCGACTGCAGGATCATCCGGAAGCCGGTGCGCAGCAGCTCCTGGTCGTCGACGAGCATCACGCGGATGGTCAAGGGGGTCTCCTGGTTCGTGGGGAGCGGCGCGGTTCGGGCGCGCTTCAGTGGGCCGCCTTGAGCGGCAGGACGGCACGGATCCGGAAGCCGCCGCCCGGGCGGGGCCCGATGTCCAGGCTCCCGCTGACCATGCCGACCCGCTCGCGCATGCCGATCAGCCCGTGGCCCAGGCCGTCGGTGCCGCCGGCGGCCAGCTGCTCGTCGGTGGTGCCGCGGCCGTCGTCCTCGATCAGGACGGCCAGCTCGCGCTCGCCGAAGTCGACCGCGACCCGGGCGTGCACGTCCGGGCCGCCGTGCTTGCGGACGTTGGTCAGCGCCTCCTGGACGATCCGGTAGACGGTCAGCTCGACGCCGCGGGGCAGCTCGCGCGGGGTGCCGGAGGTGGCGAAGTCCACCGGCAGGCCGGCCGTGCGGACCTGCTCCAGCAGCTCGGGCAGTTCCTCGACGCCCGGCTGCGGCACGTACTCCTCGGCGTTGGTGTCGGAGGTGCGCAGCACGCCGAGCAGGCGGCGCATCTCGACCAGCGCCTGGCGGCCGGTGGAGGCGATGGTGCCCAGCGCCTCCTTGGCCTGCTGCGGCGAGTTCTCCAGCACGTAGGCGGCGCCGTCGGCCTGGACGATCATGACCGAGACGTTGTGCGCGACCACGTCGTGCAGTTCCCGGGCGATCCGGGCGCGCTCGGCGGCGACCGCCACCTTGGCCTGGGCGTCCCTCTCGCGCTCCAGCCGGGCGGCGCGGTCCTCCAGCTCGACCAGGTAGGCGCGGCGCACCCGGGTGAGCCGGCCCCACGCCCAGCAGAGGATGAACGGGGTCGACATCAGGGCGGAGATCAGCAGGAACTCCGCCGTGCTGCGGTGCTGCCCGTGCCAGATGCCCTCGTCGTCGGTGTAGCCGGAGGGGAAGCGGGCCAGGGTCAGCGGCCCGGCCAGCAGGCTGCCGGCCAGGCAGAGCCGCGAGGTCCAGGCCGTGCCGAAGGCGGCGCCGGTGTAGGCGAAGACCAGGTAGCCGATGCTGGACGCGGCGACCGGGACGCCGAGTGCGACCTGCAGCAGCCCGACGCCGCCGGCCAGGTGGACGGTGAGGTCCGGCATCCTGCGGCGGAACACCATCAGCAGCGGGATGACCAGGGCGATGACGTAGTGGACGCCGAGCCGCCAGCCCTCCGCGGAGGTGCTGTCGGGCAGGACGCTGAAGAAGAGCACCAGCGACGCCCAGGCGGAGTCGACCACCATGGGGTGACGGCGGAGCCAGGCGTTGAGTCGATGCACGTCTCAAGCCTAGGCAGTCGCGCAGCGTGTCCAGGTCCGCCGGGAGGGCGATCCGTCCTACTCCCTAGGTCGGAGATCACCCGTCGCCGGTTGGGAGGGCCGCCTCCGGGGCCGGTAGCGTCCCGTTCCGTGGATTGGATGCGGTGGCGGCCCGCCATGGAACGGGCCCTGTACGACCCGGACGGCGGCTTCTACCGCAGGCCGGAGGGGCCGGCCGGGCACTTCCGGACCTCGGTGCACGCCTCCCCGCTGTTCGCCCGCGCGGTGGCGCGCCTCCTGCGCGAGGTCGATGCGGCCCTCGGCCGGCCGGAGGAGCTGTCCTTCGTGGACGTCGGGGCCGGCCGCGGCGAGCTGACGGCCGGCGTCCTGGCCGAGGTGCCGGCGGACGTGCGGGACCGGCTGCGCCCGTACGCGGTGGAGCTGGCGGCCCGGCCGGACGCCCTGCCGGCCGGGGTCCTGTGGACGGACGAGGTGCCGCGCGGCGTCACCGGGCTGCTGTTCGCCAACGAGTGGCTGGACAACGTGCCGCTGGACGCCGGGGAGGTCGACGACGCCGGGGTGCTGCGCTACGTCGAGGTGGACACCACGACCGGTGCGGAGCGCCTCGGGGACCGGGTCACCGCCGCGGACGCGGCCTGGGCGGCCCGCTGGTGGCCGGCCGAACGTCCGGGCGACGCCGTGGAGTTCGGCGGCCCCCGGGACGCCGCCTGGGCGCACGCGGTGGCCGGGCTGGAGCGCGGGCTGGCGGTCGCCGTCGACTACGGGCACACCGCCGCCCGCCGCCCGCCGCTCGCCACCCGGGCCGGTTTCCGGTCCGGCCGCGAGGTGGCCCCGGTGCCGGACGGCTCCTGCGACGTCACCGCCCACGTGGCGCTCGACTCGATCGCGGTCCCCGCTCTCCACAGCCTGTGGACGACGCAGCGGGACGCGCTGCGCGCCCTCGGGGTGAGCGGCGCCCGCCCGTCGCTGGCGCTCGCCTCCACCGACCCGGTGGCCTACCTGCGGGCGCTCGGCGGCGCGGGCGAGGGCGCCGAGCTGACCGACGCGGCAGGTCTGGGCGCCTTCGGCTGGCTCGTGCAGACCGTCCGCATGCCGGTACCGGAGAGCCTGGAGCCCCTGCCGGGATGGCAGACTCTGGGGTCATGAGGGAGACCACGGTCGGCATCGGGGCGGGAGCCGAGAACTTCACGGGCACGGCGGGCAGCACCGACATGGTGCTCAACATCGGCCCGCAGCACCCCGCCACCCACGGCGTCCTGCGCCTGCGGCTGGTGCTGGACGGCGAGCGCATCGTGACCGCGGAGCCGGTGATCGGCTACATGCACCGGGGCGCGGAGAAGCTCTTCGAGGCCCGCGACTACCGGCAGATCATCATGCTGGCCAACCGGCACGACTGGCTCTCGGCCTTCTCCAACGAGCTCGGCGTGGTGCTGGGCGTCGAGCGGATGCTCGGCATGGAGGTGCCGGAGCGGGCGGTCTGGATCCGCACCCTGCTCGCCGAGCTGAACCGGGTGCTCAACCACCTGATGTTCCTCGGCTCCTACCCGCTGGAGCTGGGCGGGATCACCCCGATCTTCCACGCCTTCTCCAGCCGCGAGGACCTCCAGCACGTGCTGGAGGAGGCCTCCGGCGGCCGGATGCACTACATGTTCAACCGGGTCGGCGGCCTGAAGGAGGACCTGCCGGCCGGCTGGCTCGGGCGGGTCCGCGCGGCGGTCGCCGTCGTCCGCTCCCAGCTGCCGGTCTTCGAGGATCTCGTCCTCGGCAACGAGATCTTCCGCGCCCGCACCGCCGGCGTCGGCGTGCTCACCAGGGAGCACGCCGAGGCGTACGGCGTCAGCGGCCCGATCGCGCGCGCCAGCGGTCTCGACCTCGACCTGCGCCGCGACGAGCCCTACCTGGCCTACGGCTCGGACGAGCTGCGCTCGGTGCTGACCGTGGTCACCCGCGAGGAGGGCGACTGCCTGGCCCGGTTCGAGTGCCTGCTGGAGCAGACGGTCAACTCGCTGGACCTGGCCGACGCCTGCCTGGACAAGCTGGCCGCTCTCGCGCCCGGGCCGGTCAACCTGCGGCTTCCCAAGGTGCTCAAGGCCCCCGAGGGCAGCACCTACGCGTGGACCGAGAACCCGCTCGGGGTCAACGGCTACTACCTGGTCTCGCGCGGGGACAAGACGCCGTGGCGGCTCAAGCTCCGCTCGGCGTCCTTCAACAACATCCAGGCGCTGACCGAGCTGCTGCCCGGCACCCTGGTCGCCGACATGGTGGCGATCCTGGGCTCGATGTTCTTCGTCGTCGGGGACATCGACAAGTAGCGGGTCGCGGGGACCGGTAGCGCGGGCCGGCCCGCGCGGCCCGGGGCGGGTGCGCGGCGCCGGCCCCGGGCGGCTACTCCGCCTTCCGGGCGGCCTTCTTCGCCGGGTCGGCCGGGTGCGGGGCGAGCCTGCGGTCGCCCTTGGCGGCGATCCGCTGCTCGCAGAGGCCCACCAGCACCTCGTACGCCGCCGCGCCCATCAGCTCGGTGAGCTCGGGGCGGTAGCTGACGTAGACCGGTTCGGCGCCCTGGTGCGCCTCCGGGCTGCCGGTGCACCACCAGTGCAGGTCGTGACCGCCCGGGCCCCAGCCCCGGCGGTCGTACTCGCCGATGGTGACCTGGAGGTAGCGGGTGTCGTCCGGGCGGTCGATCCAGTCGTAGGTGCGGCGGATGGGCAGCTGCCAGCAGACGTCCGGCTTGGTCTCCAGCGGCTCCCGGCCCTCCTTGAGCGCCAGTGCGTGCAGCGCGCAGCCGGCGCCGCCGGCGAAGCCGGGGCTGTTCACGAAGATGCAGGCGCCGCCCACCCGGCGGGTCTGGCGGTCGCCGTCCTCGTCGAGCATGGTGATGCCGCCGTCGGTCCTGATCCGGCCCGCGGCGTCGGTGCCGTGCGCGAAGTTCTCCCAGAGCTCGGGGGTGAGCCGGGCGGCGTGGCCGGTCACCCGCTGCTCGTCCTCCTCGTCCGAGTAGTGCGCGCCGAGCGTGCAGCAGCCGTCCGACTCGCCCCGGCCCTCGCGGATGCCGTGGCAGCCCTGGCCGAAGATGCACGACCACCGGGAGGTCAGCCAGGTGAGGTCGCACCGGAAGACCTGCTCCTCGTCGTCGGGGTCGGTGAACTCGACCCAGGCCCGCGGGAAGTCGAGCGGGACCTCGGTCCGCAGGGTGGGCATGGCGAGGTCGACCGCGGTGGAACCGGCCTTGGACTTCTTCTTGGACGTGTCTGCTGCCACCTGGCAAGGGTAGAGCCTCGGCGGAGGTGCGAACCGCCCGTGGCGTGGGCATTTGGGGCGATTTCACCGGGTGGTGGCCGGGCCGCACGGACGGTGACGGAGTGAAGGCGGGGTGAAGAGGTCGCCCGCGGGCTGCGGGCCGCCCCGGGGCTCGCCCTAGGATGGCGGCCGGTCCGCTACGGGGAGGTACGGGGATGGCCGGCGGCAGCGGCAGCGGGGGCGACGGAGGCGGCTCGTTCGTCCTCAAGCCATGGGAACTGCACGGTGAGGGGCGGGAGTTCGAGAAGATCTCGGCGGACTTCGGCAAGGCGGCCGGTGCCCTGGAACAAGGCCTCGCCGCCCTCGGCACGCCGTGGGGGCAGGACCGGCCGGGCAGCGGGTTCGCCGCCGCCTACCGGGAGGCGCAGGGCGGGCTGATCGGCGGCCTGCGCGGGTTGGCCGGCGGGCTCGGCCGGGTCGGGACCGGGCTGCACACCATGGCCGAGCGGACGGCCGACGCCGAATCCTCGGCCGCCGCCGGATTCGGTGGAGCCGCGCGCCCGGGCGCAACCCCGGTGCCCGCCCGGACCGTCCCCCACAAGGACGTGTCGGCCTGACGCCGGAACCGTCCGGCCTTTCCACGCCGGCGGCCCGCTGAGGGGCCGCACGGCGAAGTCCGCACCACGGACATCCGCCGCCCGCACTCCGCACCCGGGGGCCCGCGCCGGAGGTCCGCACGTCGAAGGGGGAAGCGCGTGTCCCGGAAGCTGCCCGAGGAACTGGCCCCGGTCCTGGCCCGGACCGGTCACCGGTGGCCGCAGGCCGACGAGGACGGCCTGCGCAAGGCGGCCGGGCTCTGGCGCGAGTTCGGGACGGAGGCGGAACGCCTCGGCAAGCGCGGCGGGGACTCCGCCAAGCGCGTCACCGCGGAGAACTCCGGCCGCGCGGTGGACGCCTTCGAGGCCTACTGGCGGGCGTTCAGCGGCAGCGGCAAGGGCCACCTGGACGACGCCCACTCCGCCGCCGGCCTGGTCGCCGGTGCCTTCGACCAGGCCGCCCGGGCCGTCGACTCCTGCAAGGCCGACATCGTCGCCGCGCTCAACGAGCTGGCCGCCGAGCTGAAGCAGGCCGAGGAGCAGGCCGCCCGGGCCAAGGCCGCCGCCGCCGAGGTCGCCGCCGCCACCGGGGGCGGGGACACCGGGGGCGGGGTCTTCGGCGGGCTGCGGCGCAGCGCCAACGCCGTCGCGCAGGGGCTGCGGCAGACCGCCACCGAGACGGTCGCCGAGGCCGCGGCAGCGCTGGCGGTCGAGGGCGCCCGGCTGAAGATCGGCGGGCTGCTGGACGAGCTCGGCCGCGCCATGAAGGACGGTCTGGCCAGCGCGCTCAAGGAGCCCGCGGTGGTCGCGGTGCTGCGCCTCGGCCCCGGCGGCGGTCCCGGCGGGGTGCGCCCGGCCTCGTTCGGCGGCCGCGGCGGGGCCTTCGACCCGGTGGCGGCCGGACTGCCCGCCGTGCTCGGCGAGCCCGGCGTGCTGGGGGCCGGCGGCGGCGCCGGCCTGGCGGTGGTGCTCGGCAAGGACGGCAAGCCGCTGGTCGGCGAGGACGGCCGGCCCGTGGTCGGCGTGCCCGGCCTGGCGGTCAAGCTCGACGAGGCCGGCCGCCCGGTGCTGGACGAGCACGGCGACCCGGTCATCCTCCGGCCCGACGGCACCCGGGTGACGGACGCCGACGGGCTGCTGGTGGTCAAGGGCGCGGACGGCCGGCCCGTGGTCGGCGTGGAGGACCTCACGGTCAAGCTGGACGAGCACGGGCAGCCGCTGCTGGGCAAGGACGGCCGCCCGGTGGTGCTCGGCAAGGACGGCAAGGAGGTCGCCGGCCTCCCGCTGGCCGACCCGGCGGGCGGGGGTCGCGACGGGCGCCCGCTGGACGGCAGGCCCGGCGGCCCGCTCGCCGACGGACCGGGCGCGGTGCTGCCGGGCACGCCCGGAGCCCCCGTCGCACCCGGCTCGGTGGTGCGCGGGGCCGGACCGGACGACGTGGTGATCATGTCGGCGCCGGACGGCGACGGGCACGGCCGTCCCGGTGGCCCCGGCAACCCGCCCGGCGGCGGGCCGGACCAGGCCGGCGACGGCGGGTGGGGACCGGTGCGGACCGGGCCGGTGAACGGCGGTGGCGACTGGTCGCCGCCCGGCCACCCCGACGCCGCCCCCTCCCGTCCCGCCGGACCGGCGCACCACGGTGGTGACGGCGGCTCCGGAGGCGGCAGCGGCTCGGTGGCGGCCGGCTGGTCGGGCCCGGCCGACGGCGACTACCACCTGACGCCGGCCGCCCCGGCCCCGCACGGCGGTGGCGGCGGTGGCGGCGGCCCGGTGACGGTCCGGACGGACTCCGTCCTGGCGCCGCCCGCGCCCCCGGCGGCGCCGGCCTGGTCCCCGTCGGGGCCGGACGCGCCGACGGGCGGCGGGCCGGGCGGCCCGACCTCCGGCGGCTCCTCGTACAGCGGTCCCTCGTACAGCGGTCCCTCGTACAGCGGTCCCGCGTACGGCGGCCCCTCCTCCGGCGGCGCCTTCAACGTGCCGGGCGGCGGCGCCGGGCCGGTGGCCGCCACCGGCCCGGTCGGCCCCGGCCCGCTGGTCGGCGGGCACCCCGGCTACGGCGCCGGCCCCGCGGCCGCCGGACACGGACCGGCCCCGTTCGGCAGCGGCATCGGCTCCGGCGCTCCCGCCGGCGCCGCCGGCCCGGCCGGCCTGGTCGCCGTGCCGGGCGGCCCGGTCAGCGGATCGGCCCCGGCCCCCGGAGCCGCCGGCACGCCCGGCACGCCCGGCACGCCCGGCCCCGGCCAGCACGCGCAGACCGAGCCCCGGCCGGGCGCCGGCACCGGACCGGGCGGCCCCCGCCCGACCACCGGAGCCCCGCACCCCGTCCCCGCCCCCGGCCCGCTGGTCGTCCCGCCCCCGGCGGCCCCGCCGGCGGCCGGCCCCGGTGTCGGCACCGCCCGCCCCGAGCTCCACCCCGGCGACCACCGGCGCCGCCCCGACGGCTCCCCCGCCGAGGGCGAGACCGGGCTCGCCTGGGCGGCCGTCCCGGTCGCCACCGCCCACGCGATGGCCCTGCAGCTCGCGCTGCGCGCCCGTCGCGGCACCACCGGGGACGAGCCGTCGCACCGGCCGCGGACCATCGCCGACAGCCGCCCGTACGGTCTGCCCGGCGGGCTCGGCCCGGTCGATCCCGAGCACCAGCGCGAGATCGAGCGCCGGGCGCCCCGGGACGGCGAGGGCCTGGCACTGCGCCATCCCGATCCGGCGGCCGGCGGCTGGGCCGAGGTGGTCAACGACGGCGGCCACCGCGAGCCGGGACGGGCCAACAACAGCCTGGAGATCGCGCTCTCCGCGGTCGAGACCTTCACCGGCCGGCCGACCTGCGCCGCCCCGCGCATCCCCACCGAGGGCGACGCCGGCGAGCGCGGCGGCCGCGACCGCGCCGAGCGCGAACTCGGCGCGCCGTTCCGCGACCTCGGCGACGGCGGGCAGGCCTTCGGCCGCCTGGCCGAGGAGCTGAAGCGGGCCGGCCACGGCTCCCAGGCGGTGCTGCTCACCCTGGACGGCTTCGGCCGTCCGCACGCCTGGAACGCGGTGAACCACGAGGACGCCGTCACCTATCTGGACCACCAGGTCGGCCGCCGGGGCGCCGCGCCGCTGCACGACGCCGTCGGCGGGCTCTGGGCCATCGCCCTGGACTCCGACGGACGCCCGCTCGACCTGACCGGCCGCCGGTCCGCGGCCGCCCCGGCCCCCGAGCCCGTCGCGAGCACCACCCCGTGACGACCCGTGAGGCCACCGGGCGGCCCGGCGGCCGGGAACGGCTCACGCCTCCCGCCCGCCGCCCGGTGACGCCGCGTCCGGCGGCCCCGGCCCGGCGCGGGCGGGCCGGCGCCCGCGTGGCATCCTGGCTGCCGGTCAGCGGGGCCCCCGGGCGCCGCCCGGAGCCCGCCGGCCCGCAGCCCGCCCGCTTCCCCCAACCTCGCGCCGATGCAAGGAGCACCACCTCGTGACCACCCGCGCGCAGGCGATCGAGGCCGCGCACCGCTGGATCAACGGCGAGCTGCCCAGCGCCTCGGCCGACGGCTCGACCGGGGCGAGGCGGGTGCACTCCCACGAGTTCGACCTCGGCTGGGTGCTCTGGGCCGAGCCCTCGCCGGTGCGGGTGGACCCGCTGACCGGCGAGCGGCGCGCCCCCGAGGAGGTGGGCGCGGCCTGCGCGGTGGTGGACCGCGCGACCGGCCGCTTCACCGTCTGGCCCTCGGTGCCGGTGGACGAGGTCGTCACCCTCTACCGGGACTTCGTGGGCGCGGGCGCCCACGACCCCGGCCTGCCGCCGGCCACCGGCCGGGGCACCACGGCCGAGCTGACCTATCGCGACGCCCTCGGCGAGCCGCGCGCGCTCACGCTGCGCTCGGCACCCGGCCTGCCGCACCCGGCGCTGCGCGGTTGGTGGTGGCTGCGCGAGCAGGGGGTGCGGACCGAGGACGTGCTCGCCGTCCACACCGACCTGCGGCTGTCCGCGCTCCCCGGCGGCTACTGGGCCCATGCACTGGCCGCCGAACTGCCCGGCGTCCGGGTCGGGTTCGACCTGCCGTACGGGCCGCGCTTCGACCACCGGGCGGCGGCGGTCCGCGCCCTGCCCGCGGATCCGGACGGCCCGGCCCGCAACCGGGTGCCGTTCCCGCGCGGAGCCGCGCCGCGCCCGGACGGGGCGGCCGGGGAACCGACGGGTGGGGAGCTGACGGACCGGGCGCTGGCCGACCGGCTGGTGGAGCGGTTCGGCGCCGGCGGCGTCCGGCGCTTCGACCCGGCGGACCTCACCCGCGCCGACCTGCCCGAGGCCACCGCCCGGGTGCTGCGGGACATCGGTGTGCCGGTGGCCGTCGAGGGCTTCTTCGGACTGCACCACCCGGGGCCGGACGCGATAGCCGACGGCACCCGGCCCGCCAGCGTGCTCCCGCCGCTGGCCGCCCACCTGGCGGAGATCGGGCGCGGCACCCGGGTGGCCGAGCGGGAGCGCCTGGCGCTGGCGCCGCAGCTGCTGCTCGGCACCGACGGCTGGGCGCTGATCACGGTGGACACCGCCTGCGGCGCCGTCCGCGCGGTCGACCCCGACTACGCCACCGCCCGGCACTGCAACGACGGCGCCGCGTCCTTCGTCCGCTGCCTGGCCCTGTTCGACGAGCGGCTGCCCGGTCTGCGCGGGCTCGACCGGCGGGCTGCCGGTGCCGCCGTGGACGCGTTGCAGCGCGAACTGGCGGCGATCGACCCGACCGTCTTCGACGATCCGGAGAACTGGTGGGCCGTCATCGTCGAGCAGCTCTGGGACGGCCTGCTGTGAGCCCGGTCCCGGCCGGCCGGGCCCCCGGCAGCAGGCGGACGCCGGCGCGGCGGCGCGTCCGGGTGACCCGCGGTGCGTCGCGGCGGCGGCACGCCGAGCGACGGGCGCACGCTGAGGGGAACCGACCGTACTGTCGGCTTGTCAGATCATATTGACGATGCTTCGCCGACCCGTCGACCGTCCCCGAGCGCCGCACCCGCGGCCGTCCGAACCAGAGCTGGAGCCCGCGCCGTGACCGCCTCGCCCCGCGCCGCCACCCGCACGGCCGCGCTCGCCGCCGCCCTCGTGGTGCTGGCCGCGGGCTGCGCGGCCGCCCCCGGCCTGCACGCCCGCCCGGCCGCCGCCCAGCCGGTCTGCGCCGGACCGGCGGTGATCGGTCACCGCGGCTCGCCGCTCGACGCCCCCGAGAACACCATGGCCTCCTTCGAGACGGCCCTGCGGCAGGGTGCCGACTGGCTGGAGACCGACGTCCAGACCACCAGGGACGGCGTCCCGGTGCTGATGCACGACGCGACCGTGGACCGCACCACCAACGGCAAGGGCGCGGTCGCCGACCTCACCGCCGCCGAGGTGGCCGCCCTGCGGGTGACCGTCGGCCCCGGGCCGGACGAGCCGGTGCCGACCCTGGAGCAGCTGCTCGAGCGGCTCTCCGGCAGCAGCGTGACGCTGCTGATGGAGATCAAGTGGCAGCGGGCCGAGGACGTCACCCGGATCGCCCGGCTCGCCGCCGGCAGCGGTGCCCGCGTCTTCCTCTACTCCTTCTCCTCGGAGCACCTGCGGCAGGCCCACGCGGCCGCCCCCGACCTGCCGGTGGTGCTGATCCAGGGGGCCTCCTTCGCCGAGGACCCGGGCGACCTGCCGCTGCACGGCATCGCCCTGGACGCCACCCTGGCCACCGCCTCCCGGATCGCCGCCGAGCGCCGGGCCGGCCGCGAGGTCTACGTGTGGACGCTGGACGACGAGGACTCCTGGCAGTTGATGACCGAGCGCTCGGCTGACGGCCTGATCACCGACGCCCCCGGCCGGGCCCGCCGCTGGGCCGACGCCGACTGCCGTACCGGGCCCCCGGCGGCTCCGCGCGGCGCCCGCGCGCACTGAGGCCCCTGCGGCAGGCCCCGGCCCGGCGCCGCGGGCCGACCGGCGGACCAGCGCGAATACCCGAGTAGCCGGCTTTCCGCCGGAGTGGATCGCGTAGCGTGGAGGGTTATGCGACTCGGTGTGCTCGACGTAGGTTCCAACACGGTCCACTTCCTGGTGGTGGACGCCCATCCCGGGGCCGCCCCGCTGCCCGCGTACTCCCACAAGGCCGAGCTGCGGCTGGCCGAACTCCTCGACGAGGGGGGCGGCATAAGCGAGCCGGGCGTGGCGAAGCTGATCGACATGGTCGCCTCCTCGTTGCGGGTCGCCGAGGACAAGGGCGTCGTCGACATCCTGCCGTTCGCCACCTCGGCCATCCGCGAGGCCGGCAACGGCGAGGAGGTGCTCGGCCGGGTCGCCGCCGAGACCGGCGTCGAGCTCCAGGTGCTCTCCGGGCAGGACGAGGCCCGGCTCACCTTCCTCGCCGTCCGCCGCTGGTTCGGCTGGTCCTCCGGACGGCTGCTCAACCTCGACATCGGCGGCGGTTCGCTGGAGATCGCCTGCGGGCTGGACGAGCAGCCCGACGCCGCCTGCTCGCTCCCGCTCGGTGCCGGCCGGCTCACCGGCCGCTGGCTGCCCGGCGAGATCGCCGACCCGGAGCGGCTGCGCGAGCTCAGACGCCACATCCGCGCCGAGATGGCCACCGTCGTCGGCGAGGTCTCCCGGCTCGGTCCGCCCGATCACGCCGTCGCCACCTCCAAGACGTTCAAGCAGCTGGCCCGGATGACCGGCGCGGCCCCCGCCGACGCCGGTCCGTACGCCGACCGGCGGCTCACCCGCAGCGGCCTCTCCGCCTGGCTGCCCCGGCTCTCCGGGATGACCGTCGCCGAACGGGCGCAGATCCCGGGCGTCTCCGAGGGCCGGGCCAAGCAGCTGCTGGCCGGTGCCCTGGTCGCCGATGCGGCGATGGACCTCTTCGGCCTGGACGAGCTGGACATCTGCCCCTGGGCGCTGCGCGAGGGCATCATCCTGCGCCGCCTCGACGCCATGGGCAGCTCCGCCGACCGCCGCAGCCAGGCCCTCACCATCTGAGGGCGGGCCCGAGGGCCGCTCCCCGTTCCGGGCGCGGTCCGCTTACGCTGTCTCCCGTGGCGCAACCAGCGGACGAGGACGGGACGCAGGAGGGCCGGGCACCCGGGGACGGGCAGCCGCGGCCGGACGGCCCGCGCCGCGCACGTCGCACCGGCGGCAGGGACCGGCACGGCGGGGCGGCCGGCCGCCCGCGCGCGCTGGGCAAGGCCGTGCAGGCGGTCCAGGGCGTCCGTGCCGCCAGGACCGCGACCGCCGGCGAGGGCGAGCCCGCCCGGGGCGGCGCCGCCGGGCCGGGCCCCGAGGAGGCCGTCACCGGGAAGCCCGCCAAGGCCGCGAAGCCCGCCAAGGCCGCCAAGAGCGCGGCGAAGACTGCGGCGAAGACCGCGGCCAAGGCTGCGGCCCGGGCCGCCACCGCCAAGACCGCCGCCGCGGTGAAGCGCACCGCCCGTCCGGCCCCGGCGCCGGAGACCGAGCCGACGTCCGCCGCGCGGGCCGAGCCGACGGCCGGCCCGGAGGCCGCCCCGAATGCCGCCCCCGGGGCCGAGGCGAAGGCCGCCCCCGGGGCCGAGGCGAAGGCCGCGCGCAAGGCGGCCCGGCAGACCCCGCCCGCCACGTCCGCCGCCGCGCCCACCGCCGCCCGGGCCCCTCGGGAGAAGCGGACCGCCCGTGCGGCCGGCGCCGCGAAGGCCGCCGTCCAGTCCGTGCGGTCCGTCAAGGCCGCCCGCCAGGCCGCCGCCCGGACCGCCCCGCTGCTGCGCACCACCGACCGCCTGGTGCTGCCGTCGCACCCGTCCCTGCACATCCCCGACACCAAGGTCGCCCTCTCCACCGCCTCGGTCTACCCGGCCAACACCGCGGTCGGCTTCGAGCTGGCCGCCAAGCTCGGGTACGACGGCGTCGAGGTGATGGTCTGGAACGACCCGGTCAGCCAGGACATCGAGGCGCTGCGCCGGCTCTCCGACGCCCACGGGATGCCGATCCTGGCCGTGCACGCGCCCTGCCTGCTGATCACCCAGCGGGTCTGGAGCACCGACCCCTGGACCAAACTGGTCCGCGCCCGGGCCGCCGCCGAGAAGCTCGGCGCGAGCGCCGTCGTCGTGCACCCGCCGTTCCGCTGGCAGCGCCAGTACGCCCGCGAGTTCGTCGAGGGCATCGAGCGCATGGCGGGCGAGACCGACGTCCGCTTCGCCGTCGAGAACATGTACCCCTGGCGCTACCGCGACCGCGAGATGCTGGCCTACGCCCCCGGCTGGGACGTCACGGACGAGGAGTACCGGCACTTCACCATCGACCTCTCGCACGCCGCCACCTCCCGGATCGACGCGCTCGCCATGGTCGAGCGGATGGGCGACCGGCTGGCCCACATCCACCTCGCCGACGGCAGCGGCTCCGGCAAGGACGAGCACCTGATCCCCGGCCGCGGCAAGCAGCCCTGCGCCGAGCTGCTGGAACACCTCGCCCGGACCGGTTTCGACGGCCACGTGGTGCTGGAGGTCAACACCCGCCGCTCCGCGTCCCCCGCCGAACGCGAGGCCGACCTGGCCGAGGCGCTCGCCTTCACCCGGCTCCACCTGGCGACCCCGGCGCGCGTACGCTGAGTACGAACTGCCGTACGGAGGGGGAGACATGACGGATTACCGGGAGCTCGCCGGTTCCTTCGGGTCGGTGGCCTCGGAGTACGACCGGGCGCGGCCGACCTACCCCGAGGAGCTGTTCGACGAGCTGGAGCGGCTGGCGGGCCGACCGCTCAAGGGTGCCCGGGTGCTGGACGTCGGCGCCGGGACGGGCATCGCCACCCGTCTGCTGGCCGCCCGAGGTGCGGCCGTGGTCGCGGTGGAGCCCAACGACGGGATGGGCGCGCAGTTCCTGGCGAGCAGCCCCGGCCTGCCGCTGGTCCGGGGCAGCGGTGACGACCTCCCGTTCCACGACGGCTCCGCGGACGTCGTCACCTACGCCCAGGCCTTCCACTGGACCCACCCCGAGCGCTCGATCCCCGAAGCGGTCCGGGTGCTGCGTCCCGGCGGTGCCCTCGCCACCTTCTGGAACGTGAAGGACGGCGCCGTCCCGTGGGTCCGGGCGATGGGTGAGCGGTTGGCGGTCGCGCTGCCGGGGACGTACCACGCCTACGGGGCCGTGAACGAGATCACCGGTCACCTCGCCCCGTTCGGGCTGCGGATCGGCACCGCCGTGCTCCGCTGGGAGCGCCGGGTCACCGTGGACCACGTGATCACCGACCTCACGTCCCGCTCCTACCTCGCCGCCCTCGACCCCGAGCGGCGCGGGGCGCTGCTGGCCGTCGAGCGCGAGGCACTGCTGGCGCAGTTCCCGGACGGCTGGGTGGTCGAGCCGTACGTGCTGGACCTCACCGTGGCGATCACCCCGGGCTGACGCGCCGCGCCCCCAACAGGCCGGCGCCGCGTGCTGACCGCATCGCGGACGCGGCGCTCGCCGCCCGGACGGCGGGCGTAGGCTCGACAGACACAGCGGTTCCGCACCCTCCGTGCCGAGCGGGGCCGCCGGATCAGCCCCCGAAGGAGTGGAGCACAGTGCCCGAGCTGAGGTCCCGTACGGTCACCCACGGTCGCAACATGGCAGGCGCCCGGGCGCTTCTCCGGGCCGCCGGCGTAGCCCGCGAGGACTTCGGCAAGCCGATCATCGCGGTCGCCAACTCCTTCACCGAGTTCGTCCCCGGCCACACCCACCTCCAGCCGGTCGGCCGGATCGTCTCCGAGGCGATCAAGCAGGCGGGCGGCATCCCGCGCGAGTTCAACACCATCGCGGTCGACGACGGCATCGCGATGGGCCACGGCGGCATGCTCTACTCGCTGCCCTCGCGCGACCTGATCGCCGACTCCGTGGAGTACATGGTCAACGCGCACTGCGCCGACGCCCTGATCTGCATCTCCAACTGCGACAAGATCACCCCGGGCATGCTGATGGCCGCGCTGCGGCTCGACATCCCGACCGTCTTCGTCTCCGGCGGCCCGATGGAGGCCGGCAAGGCCACCCTGGTCGACGGCACGGTCCGCAAGCTCGACCTGGTCGACGCGATCTCCCAGGCGGTGAACGAGAACGTCTCCGACGAGGACATCGCGATCATCGAGGAGAACGCCTGTCCGACCTGCGGCTCCTGCTCGGGGATGTTCACCGCCAACTCGATGAACTGCCTGACCGAGGCGATCGGGCTCTCGCTGCCGGGCAACGGCTCGGTGCTCGCCACCCACACCGCCCGCCGGGCGCTGTACGAGCGGGCCGGGCGGACCGTGGTCGAGATCGCCAACCGCCACTACGGCCAGGACGACCACTCCGTCCTGCCGCGCTCGATCGCCACCCGCGCCGCCTTCGAGAACGCCATGGCGCTGGACATCGCGATGGGCGGCTCCACCAACACGATCCTGCACCTGCTCGCCGCCGCCCAGGAGGCCGAGCTGGACTTCGACATGCGGGCCATCGACGCCATCTCCCGGAAGGTGCCCTGCCTCTCCAAGGTCGCGCCGAACGGCTCGTACTACATGGAGGACGTGCACCGGGCCGGCGGCATCCCCGCCATCCTCGGCGAGCTCTACCGCGGGGGGCTGCTCAACGAGGACGTGCACACCGTCCACTCCGACTCGCTCGCCGAGTGGCTCAAGACCTGGGACGTCCGCGGCGGCTCGCCGTCCGCCGAGGCCGTCGAGCTCTGGCACGCGGCCCCCGGCTGCGTCCGCTCCGCGGAGGCCTTCTCGCAGTCCGAGCGCTGGGAGTCCCTGGACACCGACGCCGCCAAGGGCTGCATCCGCAGCGTCGAGCACGCCTACTCGGTCGAGGGCGGCCTGGCCGTGCTCTACGGCAACCTCGCCGAGGACGGCTGCATCGTGAAGACCGCCGGCGTGGACGAGTCGATCTGGACCTTCAGCGGTCCGGCCGTCGTGGTCGAGTCGCAGGAGGACGCCGTCGACGCGATCCTCACCAAGCGGGTCAAGGAGGGCGACGTCGTCGTCATCCGCTACGAGGGCCCCAAGGGCGGCCCGGGCATGCAGGAGATGCTGTACCCGACGTCCTTCCTCAAGGGCCGCGGCCTCGGCAAGGCCTGCGCGCTGGTCACCGACGGCCGCTTCTCCGGCGGCACCTCGGGCCTGTCGATCGGCCACGCCTCGCCGGAGGCGGCCTCCGGGGGCACGATCGCCCTGGTGGAGGACGGCGACATCATCGCCATCGACATCCCCGGCCGGAAGATCTCGCTGGAGGTCCCCTTCGAGGAGCTGCACGAGCGCCGGCTGAAGCTGGAGGCCGAGGGCGGCTACCGGCCGAAGAAGCGCGACCGCCAGGTCAGCCAGGCGCTGCGCGCGTACGCCGCGATGGCCACCTCCGCCGACAAGGGCGCCGTCCGGGACGTCAGCAAGCTCGGCTGACGACCTCGGCACACCGCACACCCGGGCGCCCGGTGCGCCCGGTGGCCGCGGAGGAGCCGTCCCGCCCGCCGGGACGGCTCCTCCGGCGTGCTCCGGCGGTTCCGCCCGCCACCCGCCGGTGGTCGCGGCCGTTCGCCGGTGTCGCGGGGCGCCGGGTGATAATCGGCCGTGTGACCGAGCACCCCGCCCCCGCCCCCACGCCCGCCGGCGCCCCCGAGCCGGAGCCGATCCGCTGGTTCGGCACCAGCTGGGTCGAGCGCGGCACCGACTACCGGCTGCGCCGGATCGCCGTGCCGATCGGCGCCCTGCTGGCCGCCGCGGTCGCCGCGCTCGTGCTGCGCTTCGGCGTCGAGGGCATCCGGCTCTCCGACAACGGCGGCTTCCTCAACGGCCTGCTGGTCGCCGCCATCGCGGTCTGTTCGCTGCTCGCCGCGCTGCGCACCTGGAAGCAGCTCACCGAGGGCAAGGACCGGCTGACCGGCTGGATGGCCGAGGACAGGTCGCTCGGCGCGGTCTGGATCATCGGCGGGGTCGGCGCGCTGCTCGCCTACTTCGTCCGCAGCCTGGTCGAGGCTCCCGGCGAGGCGGTCAGGCGCGCCGACTACGAGCGGGCCACCGCCGCCCACCGGCGCCGGCAGTCCGCCCGCAGCGGCCGGCCCGACGCCAAGGCGCCGGCCCGGACCAAGCGCCGGCGCTGACTCAGGAGCGGCTGATCGTGTTGCAGCCGCCCTTGCCCGGCACTTCCCCGGTGCGCTCGTACGGGTCCCGCGTCGGCCCGGTCGGGTTCGGCCGGGCCGGCGGGAACTGATCGAACTCCGGGTGCAGATAGCCGTCGTGGACGTTGCACGCGCTGTTGCCGAAACTGGGCCTGGTCTCATCGGCGACGATCTTCTTCGGATCGACGGCGTACCTCGCCGGGTCGTAGAAGTGGAAGGTGTCGGCCCGCCGGACGATGGTCCGGGCCGTCCAGGTGTACCCGGGCACATCGGGGTCGGGCGTCGCCCGGACGGCGTCCTGCGGGGTTGCGGGGCCGGTCGCGGGCGTTCCGGGTGAGGCCGCCAACCGGACCGCCTCCGGACCGGGGCGCAACGCGTACACATACGTGACGTCGGTCTTCACCACCACGCCGTTCTCCCCGTCGGCGTCGTAGCTGATCCAGCCCTGCACCCTGATCGCGTCGGACACCGGGATCGCTTCGCGCGGGTCGAAGCGGGTGAACCACGAGCTGGGATCGGTGGTGGGTGAGGGGTGGGCGAGCGCCTGCCGTGCGGTGTCCTTCGTCCCGCGGTCCAGCATGGCCAGCGCGGCGTCCGGGCTTCCGCCCGCGATCAGCTGCGGGTCCAGATTGGCCGCCACCAGGTAGTCCTTCACCAGCTGGAGCTGAGCGGCCACCTCGTCGGTGCCGAACGCGCCGGTGGCCAGGGGAGCCTTCGAGACCTCGATCCCGGCCGGACCGGATGCCCAGTCCTTAGCGGGGGAGCCCACCCACGGGTGGTCGAGGGTCGGCCTGCCGGCCGCGGCGGCGGTCGGCACCGGGCCGCGGGGGGGAGGAGCTCTCGCCGGAGTCGTCCGCGTACCAGCGCCTCACGGCGTCGACGTTCAGCGCCCCGAGCAGCACCGCGACGGTCAGCAGCACGTACAGCGCAGTCCGCCCCTCGAACCGGCGGCGGGGGCGCGGGTTGCCCCGGGCGTCGAGTGGCTGCGTCTTGGGCCTGAACCGGCCGGCCTTCCGCGGGCCGTCGTTCACCGAGCGCCGGCCGCCCGGGTCCACCGGGGCAGTGTGCTTCCACCGGGCGGCGAGCATCCGGGTGCGGCCGGCCTGCTCCTTGACGGTGGCGCCTCTGACGAACTCCTCGTCCAGGACGAGGTCGGCGAACGGGTCCTTCCCGCCCGTACCGGACGGGTCGGCCCCGTCCGGGTCGCGGCCCTCCGTCGGGCGCGGCTCTGGATCTTCGGCTATCGGCATCGCGCCAGTATGCCGACGGGGTGTGACGAAGCGTCGATCGGGGGCGCACCATGTGGTGACCGCGTGTGCGATCTGCGCGAATCACCCCCTGGTGCACCGTCCCTGAGACGCGCTCACCCCCGCTCACCCCTTGCCGCGGGCCTGTTTCACCGATCCGACCACGCCGGCGACCGCCAGCAGCACGCCGGCCGGCAGCAGCGAGAGGAAGAACGCGCCGATCAGGCTCGCGTCGCCGAGGATCGTCTGCGCCAGCGTGTTCAGCACCAGCAGGGCGCCGGCCGCCGGCACCGCGGACTGCCAGGGGTGCTCGGCCGCCCACCTGCGCAGCCGCCGGTCCGCGGTGTCGCGGCGCAACTGACCGCCCACCGTGCCGACCAGGAAGAAGAAGAAAAGCGCCCAGCCGGCCGGGCCGGCCAGCATGCTCAGCGACCAGTCCCCGGTGACCAGATCGATCCCCAGGGCCGTCGCCCCCACCACCGCACCGACACCCGCGGCCGTCTTCCAGGGGCCCACCGTCGCAGCGGCGACGGCGGCCTGCCGGTTCTCACGTCGGGACATCTCTCCGTGTGACATACCTCCACGGTGCGCCCGGGAGCCCCCCGGGACCATAGGGGAGAACCCGGAGTTCGGCCCCTACGGGCCGTCCACGGCAGGCGACGGCCACGACCACGGCCACGGCGCCGTCCGGGGCCCTTCCGCAGGGTGGACGGTCCCGCTGCGCGCGGGCGCGCGGTGCGAGGATGGCGGCAGGTACGGACGCGAGGAGCGGGCATGGGCAGCGCAGCGGCGCACGGGCAGAAGATCGCCTTCCTGGGCACGGGCAAGATCGGGGAGGCGCTGCTCTCCGGTCTGCTCCGGGCCGGCAAGGACCCGGCGGACGTCCTGGTGACCGCCCGCCGGCCCGAGCGGGCCGCCGAACTGGCCGAGAAGTACGGCGTCGGCGTGGTGGGCAACACCGAGGCCGCCAAGCTCGCCGACACCCTGATCCTCGCGGTCAAGCCGCAGGACATGGGTACCCTGCTGGACGAGCTGGCGCCGCACGTCGGCTCCGACCGGCTGGTGATCTCCGCGGCGGCCGGCATCCCCACCGCCTGGTTCGAGGCCCGGCTGGCGGCCGGCACGCCGGTGGTCCGGGTGATGCCCAACACGCCCGTCCTGGTGGACGAGGGGATGAGCGTCATCTCCGGCGGCTCGCACGCCACCGAGGCGCACCTGGAGCGGGCCGAGGAGATCTTCCGCTCGGTCGGCAAGGCGCTGCGGCTGCCCGAGTCCCAGCAGGACGCCGCCACCGCGCTCTCCGGCTCCGGCCCGGCCTACTTCTACTTCCTGGTGGAGGCGATGACCGACGCCGGCATCCTGCTCGGCCTGCCCCGGCACGTGGCGCACGATCTGATCGTGCAGTCGGCGATCGGCGCCTCGGTCATGCTGCGGGACTCCGGCGAGCACCCGGTGAAGCTCCGCGAGGCGGTCACCTCGCCGGCCGGCACCACCATCGCCGCCATCCGCGAGCTGGAGAACCACGGCGTCCGGGCTGCGCTGCTGGGCGCTCTGGAGGCGGCCCGCGACCGCTCCCGGGAGCTGGCCTCCGGCGGCAAGTAGGCTCCTCCGGTGTCCTACGAACTGGTGATCTTCGACAACGACGGCGTCCTGGTGGACAGCGAGCCGCTCTCCAACCGGGTGCTGGCCGAGTACCTGACCGAGCTCGGGTACCCGACGACCGTCGAGGACTCGTACCGGGACTTCATGGGCAGCGCCGCCCACCGGATCCACGACGTGATCGCCGAGCGGTACGACGGAGCGAAGCTGCCGGACGGCTTCGACGAGCTGTTCCACGCCCGGGTGTTCGCGGCCTTCGCCGAGGAGCTCACCGCCGTGCACGGCGCGGAGACGCTGCTGAAGGAGCTCCGGCAGCGCTCCGTGCCGTACTGCCTGGCCTCCTCGGCCCACCACACGTGGATCCGCACCGCGCTCGACCTCACCGGCCTGCGCGGGCACCTCGCCGAAAAGCGGATCTTCAGCGCCCAGGACGTCGGCATCGGCAAGCCCGCGCCCGACCTCTTCCTGTACGCCGCCCGCACGCTGGGCGCCGACCCGGCCCGCTGCCTGGTGCTGGAGGACAGCGTCAACGGCGTGCTGGCCGCCCGGGCCGCCGGGATGGACGTGTACGGCTACACCGCGCTCACCGATCCGGCGAAGCTGCTGGCGGCCGGTGCCACCGGGCTGATCGCCGACCTCGCCGAGGTGCCGGCGCTGCTCGGCTGACCGGTCGCGGGGCCCCGCCGCCGCGACCGCTCCCCGGACCCCCGCCCCGGACCCCCGCCCCGGACCCCCGTCCCGCGCGCGAGCGCAGCTTGCGCGACCCCTCCCCAAAAGCGGCGGCACCGCCTACGCTCTCGCCAACATCGTCGTACCGGCCGGTAGCGAGGTCCGCATGACTGCCGCGAGTCCCGTGATCACGCCCCGCCTGCGCCAGGGCCGGGCGGCGCTCGCCGCGGGCTTCCTGCTCCAGGGCACCACCTTCGCGCTGCTGGTCACCTGCATCCCCGAACTGCAGGACCGGTACGGGTTGAGCGACGCGCTGCTGCCGGTCTTCCTGGCCGCCGTGCCGATCCTGGCCGGGGTCGGGTCGATCGCCTCCGAGCAGTTGGTGCGGCGGACCGGCGCCCGGGCGGTGCTGCGGGTCGTCCAGCCCGTCGTCTGCCTCACCCTGGCCGGCGTCGGCCTCGGCGACGAGCTCTGGCAACTCGCGCTCGCCCTCGGCGCGTTCGGCCTGCTGGTCGGCGCGCTGGACGCCAGTATGAACATGCTGGGGGTGGGTCTGCAGCACCGTTACGGCCGCTCGATCATGATCGGCTTCCATGCCGCGTTCAGCCTCGGCGGCATCCTCGGTGCGGCGCTGGCCGGCCTCGGCGCGCACTACGACGCCGGCCTGCCGGTGCTGTTCGGCGCCGCGGCCGCGGTGATCGCCCCGCTCGCCGTGCTGGCCGGCGCCGTCCCCCGCCCTGCGGCCGGGGGGACCCCCACCGCGGGGCCGGCCGAACTCGGCGACGCCGCCCAGGAGGCCGCCGAGGCGTCCGCCCGGTCGATCCCCTGGCGCCCGCTGCTGCCGCTCTGCCTGGCGATGGCCTTCGCGTACATCGCGGACGCCTCCGTCTCCAACTACAGCGTCAAGTACGTCACCGACGGCCTGCACAGTCCCGAGGACGTCGCCAAGCTCTCCTACCTCGGCTACATGGTGGCGATGCTGCTCGGCCGGGCGGTGGGGGACCGCGCGGTGCACCACTGGGGCGCCGTCCCGGTGGTGCGGGTCGGGGCCGCGCTGGCCGCGCTGGGCTTCGCCGTGGCCGCCGCCGCGCCCGGCGCCTGGACCGGGATCGCCGGGTTCACCGTCCTCGGCCTCGGCATCTGCGCGATCATCCCTCAGGTGTTCGCGGCCGGTGGGCGGCTCTTCCCAGCCGACTCGGACGCCGCCGTGGCCCGGCTCAATCTGTTCAACTACGCGGGGTTCCTCGTCGGTTCACCGCTGGTCGGGGCGATCGCGGACGCGAGCTCGTACCGCTGGGCGCTGCTCGCGCCGATGCTGCTGGTCCTGGTGGTGCTGCCGCTGGCCGGCCGGTTCGCCCCGGCCCCCGCGCCCGTCCCGGCGCCGGCGGTGGCCTGACGCCCGGTCGGTCCGGCGCGGGCGGTGGCCTGACGCCCGGTCGGTCCGGCGCCGGCGGGCCGCAGCGGGCCGGGGAGCGGCTCAGCGCTCCCGGATCTCCTCCAGTGACACCTGCATCAGCGCCCTGGCCCGGGTGAACCAGTCCGCCAGGACGGCGATCTCGTCCGGGGTGTAGTCGGCGAACAGCCCCGCGAGGCGGGCGTAGAACGGGCCGTAGACCGCCAGGACGCGCTCCTGGGCCGAATCCGCCATCACCACCCGCACCCGTCGCCGGTCCGCCGGGTCCGCCTCCCGGTGGGCGAAGCCGGCCTTCTCCAGGCGGTTGAGGACACCGGTCACCGCGCCGGTGGTCAGCTGCGCCCGCTCCGCGAGGTCGCCGGCGGCCAGCGGGGTGCCGGCGAGCGCCGCCTCGATGACGAAGCCGAGACAGGTCAGGTCGGTGACGTTGAGCCCGAGCCGAGCGGCGATGTCCTGCTGTCCGAACTGCGCGAGCGCGATCATCCGGTCCATCGCGAACTGCGCCTGCTCGGGCGTCGCCTCCGGGCGCGGCTTGCCCTCCACGGAATATCTCCTTAGCATCTAAGTTACTTAGCTCGTGAGATAAGACATCTCCAGCGCCGCCCTGGCGGGGCGGTCGCGGCTCCATCACACCAAACGAGGGGACATGGGCGCACACGACGAGCACGACATGGGGCACACCGTCGCCGGTTGGACCGGTACGGCCGTGGCGGTCGCCGGTACGGCCGTCGCGGGCGTGGCCCTGACGGCCGGCTCGGCGGCCGGCCTCTGGCTGGGCGGGGCCGTCACCGCCCTGGCGGCTATCGCCAGCTGGGTGCTGCACCTCGCGGGCTGGGGCAAGGCCACCGGACCGCGGCCGGCCGACCGCCGGCACTGGCGCACCCGGGACACCGCGGCCCGGCACGGCCACCCCGACTGCCTCGGCTGTCGCCTGGCGGGCCGGCCGGCCCGGGCCACCGCCCCCGCACCGGCGGCCGCCGCGGCTCCCGCACCGGTAGCCGCCCGCGCCGGCGCCCGCGACTGACGGGCCGTCCGCAACGGCGGCGGGGCGCGCGGTCGGCGGTGCGCCCCTGGCGGCCTTCCCGCGGCCGCGACGCACTACGGTGGGGCCATGCCCGAAGCCGAGCGTGACACCCCCTGCGGCCTGCACCTCTTCTGGGACGAGGCGGTCACCGCCTACGACTTCGGTCCCGGCCACCCGATGGACCCGACCCGCCTGGCGCTCACCATGCGCCTGGTGGAGGCACTCGGACTGGACGCCGGCCCGGGCGTGACCGTCCGGGCCGCACCGCCGGCCGGCGAGTCCACTCTCCACCTGGTGCACACCCGCGCCTACGTCGAGGCGGTCAAGTACGCCGCCGACCACCCCGACCAGCCGGACCGGCGGCACGGTCTCGGCACCGACGACAACTGGGGCTTCCCGGCCGTCCACTCCGCCTCGGCGCTGATCGCCGGCCAGTCGGTGGCCGCCGCCGAGGCCGTCTGGCGCGGCGAGACCCCGCACGCCGTCAACTTCGCGGGCGGCCTGCACCACGCCATGCCCGGCCGGGCCTCCGGCTTCTGCATCTACAACGACCCCGCGCTCGCCATCGCCCGGCTGCTCGAACTCGGCGCCGAGCGGGTCGCCTACGTCGACGTCGACGTCCACCACGGCGACGGCGTGCAGGAGGCGTTCTGGGACGACCCCCGGGTGCTCACCGTCTCGCTGCACGAGCACCCCGCCACGCTCTTCCCGCAGACCGGCTGGGCCACCGAGACCGGTGGGCCGAACGCCCCCGGCTCGGCGGCCAACCTGCCGCTGCCGGCCGGCACCGGCGACGCCGGCTGGCTGCGCGCCTTCCACGCCCTCGTCCCCGAGCTGCTGGCGGCCTTCCGCCCGCAGGTCCTGATCACCCAGCACGGCGCGGACACCCATCTGGAGGACCCCCTCGCCCACCTCGCCGTCACCGTGGACGCGCAGCGGCTGATCGCCGAGGAACTGCACGGCCTCGCCCACCGGCACGCCGGCGGCCGCTGGATCGCCCTCGGCGGGGGCGGCTACGAGGTGGTCGACGTCGTTCCGCGGAGCTGGACCCACCTGGTCGCCACCGCCGCCGGCAGACCCGTCGACCCGGCGGCCGAGACCCCGGAGTCCTGGCGCGCGGAGGTCCTGCGGCGCACCGGCCGCCCGGCCCCGCCGCGGATGACCGACGGGGCGCGGCCGTCCTATCGGGACTTCGACGCGGGTTACGATCCGGCCGACCGCCTCGACCAGGCGATCCTGGCCGCCCGCCGCGCCGTACTGCCGCACCACGGACTGCTGCCCTGACCCGAGCCGGGCGGGCGGGCCGAACGCCGGGCCCCGGTTGTGAAGATGCCGGTGGGTGCGCACGCCCGCTAGTGCAGACCGCCTAGCGACTACGTACTGCAACAGTCCTATCTCTCACCGTACGAGGACTGCGCTTCCCCCTCTTCCCACTGGTACCACCCATAACTACTCTGGGGATACACGTGTGCCGGTGGAGTCACCGGAGGGGAAGCCGGTGCCTTGCACACGGGTAAGGGTCGGTGATGGTCATGAGTTCCGGCGAACGCCCCCTGCAGGAAGTCGTCTTCCTGACCGTGGCCGAGGTGGCCGCGGTCATGCGGGTGTCCAAGATGACGGTGTACCGGTTGGTGCACAGCGGAGAGCTGCCGGCCATCCGGGTCGGGCGGTCCTTCCGGGTGCCCCAGCAGGCGGTGCACGAGTACCTGAAGGAGTCCTACGTGCGGCTTGAGAGCGCGTAGGGCCGGTCGACGGGGCGGGGACCACAGCCGGTGGCCCCCGCGCCCGTTCGCCCCGGATTTCCCCCGAGTTCGCCGTTCCGGGGGAGCACGATTACGGCCCTGGCCGGACGGACGGTAGGCTAGGCCCTCCGTCAGTCGTATGGACTCCGTCTCTCACGGGCGCGAGTCTTAGTGAGCGAGGGTTGTTCCGTGGGCTCTGTCATCAAGAAGCGTCGCAAGCGTATGGCCAAGAAGAAGCACCGCAAGCTTCTGAAGAGGACCCGCGTTCAGCGTCGCAACAAGAAGTAAGCGCCCCCGGCCGCGCCCCTCGCGCGCCCGGCGCTTCCACCGCCCGTCCAGGCCAGCCGGCCTGGGCGGGCGGTGTCGTTCCCGGGCGGTGTCGTTCCCGGGCGGGGTGACTTCCCGGCAGCTCCGGCGGTGGCACTTCCTGGCGGCGTCCGGGTGGTGTCACTTCCCGGCCCGGCCGGGTGGCGCGGTACGGTGCACGCAGGGCCGAGGAGGGCCGAGGAATGGGGTGCAGCACCGTGGGGATGGTCGTGCTCGTCACCGGCGTGTCCCGCCGGCTCGGCGCCCGGTTCGTCGCCGAGCTCCGGCGCCGGCCCGGCGTCGACCTGGTGGTCGGCGTGGACGTGCAGCCGCCCCGGTCGCCGGTCGAGGAGCCGGCGGAACCCGCCGCCCCGTACCGGTTCCAGCAGCTCGATCTGCGCCGGCCCGCGGTGGCCCGGGTGATCGCCGAGCACCGGGTCGACACCGTCGTCCACCTTGCGGTGAGCGCCACCGGCCTGGGCTCCACCAACCGCGCCGCGGTCAAGGAGTCCAACGTCATCGGCACCATGCAGCTGCTCGGTGCCTGCCAGAAGGCCCCGGGGGTGCGCCGGCTGGTGGTGAAGTCGACGACCGGCGTGTACGGCTCGGCGCCGCGCGACCCCGCGGTGTTCACCGAGCGGACCCAGCCCAAGAACCTCCCGGGCGGCGGCTTCGCCAAGGACGCGGTCGAGGTCGAGGGCTACGTCCGCGGCTTCGCCCGGCGTCGCCCGGACGTCGCGGTCACCGTGCTGCGGTTCGCCAACATCGTCGGCCCCGGCGCGGACACCCCGCTCAGCGAGTACTTCGCCATGCCGGTGCTGCCCACCGTCCTCGGCTACGACCCGCGGCTGCAGTTCGTCCACGAGGACGACGCGCTCGCGGTCCTCGTCCGGGCGGCGGAGGAGCCGGAGCCCGGCACCGTCAACACCGGCACCTTCAACGTGGCGGGGGAGGGCGTCCTGCTGCTCTCCCAGTGCGCCCGCCGGCTCGGCCGGCCCACCCTGCCGCTGCTGCTGCCCGCGATCAGCTGGATGGCCGGGCTGGCCCGGCGGACGCGGATGGTCGACTTCTCCCCCGAGCAGCTGCGGCTGCTCACCCACGGCCGGGTGGTGGACACCACCGCGCTGCGCGACACCTTCGGCTACCGGCCGCGCTTCACCACCCCGGAGGCGTTCGCCGACTTCGCCGCCGCGCAGAGCACCGGGCTGCTGCCGCCGGAGCGGCTGACCGCCGTCACCGACCGGCTGGGCGCGCTGCTGGGGCCGGAGCACGCCCCGGGCGCCCACCCGGCGCACCCGGGCCCCCCGAACCGTCCCCGTCGACCCAGGAGCTGAACCCGCGATGAGTGCCGCAGCCGAGAACGCGCCGGGCGAGGCCAAGGTCATCCCGATCGAGTCCGCGCCGAGCTGGAGCGAGCCCGAACGGCCCGTCGGTCTGGCCGACCGCCTGGCCGGAGCCGTCGGCGGGGCGCTGGCCGGGCCGCTCGGCCCGACCGCCACCCGGCTGTTCGGCAAGGGCTGGGAGGGCCGGGCCGCCGACGGCCTCTCCTTCCTGCGTCGCCGGATCACCGGCGACTACGAGGTGGACGAGTTCGGCTTCGACCGGGAGCTCACCGAGGAGGTGCTGCTCGGGATGCTGCGGCCGCTCGCCGAGAAGTACTTCCGGGTCGAGGTGCGGGGGATCGAGAACATCCCGGCCGAGGGCGGCGCACTGCTGGTGGCCAACCACTCGGGGACGATCCCGCTGGACGCGCTGATGACGCAGGTCGTGATCCACGACCACCACCCCGCGCGGCGGTACCTGCGGATGCTCGCCGCCGACCTGGTGTTCGTGCTGCCCGGCGTCAACGAGCTGGCCCGCAAGGCCGGCCACACGCTCGCCTGCAACGAGGACGCCCAGGCGCTGCTGGAGCGCGGCGAGCTGGTCGGGGTCTGGCCGGAGGGCTTCAAGGGCATCGGCAAACCGTTCTCCGAGCGGTACAAGCTGCAGCGGTTCGGGCGCGGGGGCTTCGTCTCCTCGGCGCTGCGGGCCCGGGTGCCGATCGTTCCCTGCTCGATCGTCGGGGCGGAGGAGACCTATCCGATGATCGGCAACTTCAAGACGCTGGCCCGGCTGCTCGGCCTGCCGTACGTGCCGATCACGCCGACCTTCCCGTGGCTCGGGCCGCTCGGTGCGGTGCCGCTGCCGACCAAGTGGATCATCCAGTTCGGCGAGCCGATCGCCACCGACCGCCACCCGGCGGAGGCGGCGGACGACCCGATGCTGGTCTTCGACCTGGCCGACGAGGTGCGGGAGACCATCCAGCACACGCTCTACACGCTGCTGGTGCAGCGGCGGTCGGTCTTCTTCTGACGGACGGCCCGGCCCGGCCCGCGCCGCCCGCCCGAGCGGCCCGGCCCGGCCCGCGCCGCCCGGGCGCTGACGGCGGAGGGGCCCGGGCGGCGCGGGCCGGGCCGGGCCCCTCCGCCTCTGCGGGCCCGTCAGCCGCCGAGGATCCGCAGGCCGGGCAACAGGCCGGGGACCAGCGGGGGCACGTCGACACCCTGCTGCGTGCCGCTGCCGCCGCCGGTGGCCGCACTGGGCGTGCCGGACGGCTGCGGGGCCTGCGCGGGCGCCGGGTCGGCGCTCGGCGAGGGCTTGGTGCCGGGCAGGCCGCTGGTGAGGTTGTCCACCAGCCCGCCGACCGCGTCCGAGGCGCTGCTGGGCAGGCTGTTCGGCGCGGCTCCGCCGCCGGCCGCCGCGCCGGCGCCGGGGGTGCTGGCACCGGCGGACGGTGCCTGCTCCGTGCTGCCGGCCTTGCCGCTGCCGCCCGTGCCTCCGGATCCGCCGTTGCGGGCCGGTCCGGCCCCCGCGGCCGGGGCGCCGCCCGCGGCCGGGGCCTCGGCCGTGGCGCCGCCGCCCGCCGGGCTGCCCGTGGCGCCGACCGCCCCGGAGCCGGCCGGGCTGCCGCTCTTGGCGGGCGGCTGGGCCAGGCGCAGGGGCGCGACGTCCTCGCTTATGTCGTCGAAGAGCTGGTCGACGAGGTGGGCCTGCGAGATCAGCTGGACCGGGAGCTTGCTCTGCAGCTCGGCCCAGTGGCCGTCCTCGTCCTGGGCGAAGCCGGCGAGCGTGCGCATCGGGTCGAGCGAGCCGTTGCTCCGGTAGACCGAGCGCAGCAGGTCGCGGCCCTTGAGGGCGTCGGCGTGCATGTCGTCCAGCGCCTTGCGGACCCGCTCGACGGTGCCCGGACTGAGTTCGGTCGCGTCCGCCCGGCCGACCAGGCTCTTGGCCTCGCCGAGTCGGGTGGCCGCGTTGTCGAGCAGCAGCTCGCCGCGCTCGGTGTCCGAGTCGGCGAGGTCGAGCCGGAGCCCTTCCAGGCCGCGCTTCATGCCGTATAGCGTGTCCCCGGGAAGGGCGTTGGAGCTCGCGGCCGCCGCGCCGGCGAAGCTGCCCACGGCGAGGCCGGCGACCAGGCCGCCGATCGCGAACCGGCGGCTCCAACGGCCGCGCGGTGCGCCGCGGAGCGCCCGGTGCCTGCGCTGCCGGGGCACCACGGCACCCGTCCCGCCGGCGAAGACCTGCTCGAACGCGGCCATCAGCTGCGCGCGTTGGACGGTCCGGACCTCCGCGTCCAGCTCCGGTCCCGGCAGTGCCCCTAGTGCGCCGGCCAGGCCGACCAGTTCGGCCGTCGCGGTCGAACCGGCGCCGGTGGCGGCGGCGTTGGCCGATCCGGCCGCGGTGGCGCCGCGTTGCTCTGCCTGGTGGGCCTCCAGCGCCTCGGCGAAGGCCTTCGCCCGCCGGTGCTCCAGCACGTTTGCCGTCACGGGCCACACCTCCCTTCGTCGTTGTCGACACCCCGGCCTGCCGGACGGTTGCCTCGGCGGGCCAAAGCCACTCCATCGGGTGAGAGGTCGCAATTCGACTTGACCGTACGCCTGGTGGGGGCTTGCACGCTGGCCAACGAGCGGTGCGGGCGGTCGGTTACGCACGGCTGATCATCGGACCGACCGTTCACCCGGACGTGTCGGACCGGCACCGACGGTGACGGCCCTCCGGTTGTTCCGGCTATTCCACAGGGGGCGCCACCGGCGCTGCCGCCGGCACCGTCCCCGGTCCTGGTACCGCTCACCGCGCATCGGGCGGCAGGAGGCGGGCCAACGTCCGCACCGCGCGGTACTGGAGGGTCTTGATGGCGCCCTCGTTCTTGCCCATGATCCGGGCGGTCTCGGCGACCGAAAGGCCCTGCAGGAAGCGGAGGGTGACGCACTCCTGCTGCTGCGGGTTGAGCCGCCGGACGGCCTCCAGCAGGGCGGCGTTGGAGAGCGACTCCAGCACCGACTCCTCGGGGCTGCGCTCGCACTCGTTGGAGTCGAGCATCTCGCCGGTGGTGACCTCCAGCCGGAACCGGCTGGACTTGAAGTGGTCGGCCACCAGGTTGCGGGCGATGGTCACCAGCCAGGCGCCGAAGTCCCGGCCCTGCCAGGTGAAGGTGCCGATCCGGCGCAGTGCGCGCAGGAAGGTCTCGCTGGTGAGGTCCTCGGCGGTGGCCCGGCTGCCGACCCGGTAGTAGATGTAGCGGTAGACGGTGTCCGCGTAGTGGTCGTACAGGCGGCCGAAGGCCTCGCTCTCCCCGGCCTGGGCCTGCTCGACCAGCTCCATGATCGGGTTGTGCTCGGTCTCGAAGCCGGGGCGCGGGGCGATCCGGGTGCGGCTGCGGCCGCCCGTGCCGGTTCCGGTCCGGCCGCGCGCGCCGGCGCCGGTGGAGCCGGCCGCGGTGGTGCGCAGCGCCAGGCCGGGGGGGTGGGGCGGCCCGAAGCCGGACGGGACGCCGGCGGGGACCAGCTGGGGGGTCGCGGCGAGCTGGCTGCGGAGCAGGGTGCGCAGCAGCTCCAGGCCGGTGGAGATCTGCCGCGCGGACGCCGGCCGGCCGCGGAGGCTGGTGCGGGAGCGCAGGGGCGCGGGCGACGGGCGGGAGGGTGCAGGCGCGTCGTTCCGGACGGGTGGGTACACGGGACTCCCAGAGGCAGAACTGTGGACGGATCACCTCCGCCTGCGCGGAGAGCACGCCGGCGCCGCCCGGTCGCGAGGGGCGGGTGGGTGACGTGCATCCAGGAGAGAATAACGCTTTGTGCAATGACAGCTACACCGTGTGGTCGAAGTGGCCGTTTGGGATCCGCATCGCATGCATATTCGGCCGACACTGACCGAAGATGTCATCGTTCATCCGGCTCAACGTGATCGAACGGGTGCGCTGGGTGACCAATTCGGTGGCCCGGCGGGCGGTTTCCCCGCTGTTGGCCTCGGTAACCCCCGACTTCCCCGGTCTGGCGAACGATCAGAACCGGTCGTCGGCTTACAGGTTCGGTCAGAGCGGTCGGGCGGGTCCGCGGAATGCCCGGGTTCGCCCGTACGAGCGGGCTGGTACGCGTGCGGATTGACGCGTAGTCACCCGAGCAGGGGACGCCGACCGCCGCGGCCGGACGGTGGCCCGCAGCGGTGCGGGAGCGGCCCGCGGCAGCCGGGCGACGGCCCGCGGCGTCAGGCGCGGTGCCGGCGGTGCAGCGCGACCCCGGCCGCCGCCGCGCCCGCGGCCACGCCGAGCGCGGCCGCCGCCGGCAGGCCCACCCGGGCCGCCTTGCGCCCGGTCCGGAAGTCGCGCACCCGCCAGCCCTGCGCCCGGGCGTGCCGGCGCAGTGCGCCGTCCGGGTTGACCACGTACGGGTGGCCGACCAGCGAGAGCATCGGGATGTCGTTGGCCGAGTCGCTGTAGGCGGCGCAGCGGTCCAGGTCGAGCCGCTCGCGGCGGGCCAGCGACCGGACGGCGGCCGCCTTGGCCGGCCCGTGCAGCAGGTCGCCGACCAGCCGGCCGGTGTAGGCGCCGTCACGGGCCTCGGCGACGGTGCCGAGCGCGCCGGTCATGCCGAGCCGCCGGGCGATGATCCGGGCCACCTCCAGCGGAGCGGCCGTCACCAGCCAGACCCGCTGGCCGGCGTCCAGGTGCATCTGGACCAGGGCGCGGGTGCCGGGCCAGATCTTGTCCGCGACGACCTGCTCGAAGACCTCCTCGCAGAGCGCTTCGAGGTCGGCGGTGCGCTTGCCGGCGACCAGGCCGAGCGCGGTGTGCTGGGCGTCGGCCATGTGGTCCGGGTCCTCGGTGCCGTGCAGCCGGAACCACGCCTGCTGCCAGGCGAACCGGGCGATGTCGCGGCGGGTGAGGAGGCCGTGGCGGTAGAGGCCGACGCCGAGGTAGAAGATCGCCGCGCCGCGCAGGATGGTGTTGTCGCAGTCGAAGAAGGCGGCGGCGCGCGGGTCGTCCGGCTCGGGGGTGTGGTTCCCGGCGGGCGCCTTGGGGGCCTTGCCGGCCCGCTCGGGCGTGCCGGCCCGTCCGGCGGCGGCGTCCTGGGGCGGGGTGCCCTGCTCGGCGGGTGCGGTCCGCCGGCCGACGGGCGGGGCGCCGGGGTCGGCCTTCAGCGCGGCCTCCGCGGCCTCGGCCGCAGCCTCGCCCGCCAGGGCGGTCTGCGCGCTGGTGGGGCGCCTTGCCTGGGTGAGCCTTCGGAGCACGGCCATGGCACCGAGCATAGCCAGCCGGGCACGGAGGGGCCGTGACGGCGGCGTGCCCGGGGAGTGAACAGCGCACTGCCCGTCCGTGGCCGCCGGGAGCTCCCCGGGCGGCGCCGGCGCGGGTGTAAACAGGCGCACAATGGCCGGGTGAGTCCTCTGCTGCGACGTGACAAGAACCCGAGCCCGAAGCCGTCCGACCGGACCGTGACCCTGGTCGGCAAGCCGGGCTGCCACCTGTGCGACGACGCCCGGGAGGTGATCGTCCGGGTGACCGGGGAACTGGGCGCGGCCTTCGAGGAGAAGGACATCACGCAGGACGAGGAGCTGTACCGCAAGTACTGGGAGCAGATCCCGGTGACCCTGGTCGACGGCCGCCAGCACGACTTCTGGCGGGTCGACGAGCGCCGGCTGCGGTCCGCCCTCGGCGCCTAGGGTTCCGTCCGGCACGCCTGGGGCCCGCCTCGGCCCCGGCCCGGCGAGCCGGCGCGCGGCACCGCCGACCCCGCCGACCGGCGGGGGCGGTTCGCCGAATCGTTGTGAAGAATCGCGTGCACGGTCTGGGGCGCCCGGTGTTCGTCGGCTTACGATCGAACGCGTTTGCGCCCGTGGGGGGCTGAGCACGCGAGGAGTGCCGCCATGCTTCCCGGCCCGACACCAGGGACGCCCCTCGCCCCGACCGGGGCCGGGGGCTTCGCGGTGGTGGACGTGGAGGCGACCGGCCGCAGTCCGTGGCGGCACCGGGTGGTCGAGGTGGCCGTCGTGCTGCTGGACGAGCGGCTTCGTCCGGAGGCCGAGTTCTGCACCCTGCTGGATCCGCTGGGCCCCGTCGGCCCGACCCATGTGCACCGGATAGCCCAGGCCGACGTCGAGGGCGCCCCCCGGTTCCGCGAGATAGCCCCGCGGCTGCTGGAGCTGCTGGCCGGGCGGGTGCTGGTGGGGCACCACGTCACCTGTGACCACGCCTTCCTCGACCGCGAATTCGCGCGGATCGGTGTTGCGCTGCCGCCGGTCCCGCTGCTCTGCACCATGCGGCTGGCCCGTGACCACCTGCCGCAGGCCCGCGGCTTCGGGCTGGCGGCCTGCGTCGAGGCGGCCGGGCTCGGCCGGTTCCCGGCGCACACCGCGCTCGGTGACGCCCGGGCCACCGCCGACCTGCTCCGGCACTGCGCGGGGGCGGCGTCCTGCCCGCCGGACGACTGGGCGGTGCCGCTGCGCGAGGCGGCGCGGGTGCCGTGGCCGCAGCTGGGCCGGGCGCGCTCGCACCCGTCCGACGAGCCGGTGCTGCTGGTGCGGCGCGACCCGCTGCCCGGCCTGCACCCCTGGCCGGACTCCGAGACCGGTGCGACGGCCGAGCCGGTCGGCGCACCGGACGGCGGCCCGCTGTCCGGCTTCCCGGTGCAGGCGTCCGGCCCCGCTTCCGGCGAGCCCGTCGAGCAGCCGCGCCAGGCGCCGGAGGGGTCCCCGTGCAGCCCTGCGTACGGCCTTCGGCCGCCCCGGTCGCGGCCCCCGGCGGAGGTCCGGAAGGAGACCGGTGCTATGGGGTCGTCGGCGTGATGCGCATCACTGTGCGGGGACAAATCGGACACCATCTTTGTGCACACGTTCACAAACGCATAGCCTGGCTGCCAAAGCCCAGCTTCACCCACAGGAGCACCGTGGCAATCGGCCGATCACCACAGAGCAGTTCGCAGACGCCCGACCAGGGCGCCGCGCGCCGACCCTCGCGTGCCCGGGGCATCCCGGAGGCGACCGTCGCCCGCCTGCCCCTCTACCTGCGGGCTCTCACCGCGCTCTCCGAGCGCTCGGTGCCGACCGTCTCCTCGGAGGAGCTGGCGGCCGCCGCGGGCGTGAACTCCGCGAAGCTCCGCAAGGACTTCTCCTACCTCGGCTCCTACGGCACCCGCGGTGTCGGCTACGACGTCGAGTACCTCGTCTACCAGATCTCCCGCGAACTGGGCCTCACCCAGGACTGGCCGGTCGTCATCGTCGGCATCGGGAACCTCGGCCACGCGCTCGCCAACTACGGCGGGTTCGCCTCCCGCGGGTTCCGGGTAGCCGCCCTGCTGGACGCCGACCCGGCCGTGGTCGGCACCAGCGCAGCGGGCCTCCCGGTGCGCCACATGGACGAACTGGAGTCCATCGTGGAGAGCCAGCACGTCTCGATCGGCGTGATCACCACCCCGCCGGGCGCCGCCCAGCAGGTCTGCGACCGGCTGGTCGAGGCCGGTGTCACCAGCATCCTCAACTTCGCCCCGACCGTGCTGACCGTCCCCGACGGCGTGGACGTGCGCAAGGTGGACCTCTCCATCGAGCTGCAGATCCTGGCCTTCCACGAGCAGCGCAAGGCCGGCGACGAGCCGGACCGCACCGAGTCCGTGCTCGACCGCGCCCCCGGCCCGGTCCGGGCGGCCGCGGCCAAGCTGCGCCGGGCGGCCGGCGGCGGCAACGGCAAGGCCCGCGCGGTCGAGCCCGCGCCCAAGGACGCCGACCCGGGGACGACCAAGCCCGGCAAGGGCGGCGAGGGCGAGCTCTCCGCGGTGATGCCGGCATGAGCACCGAGATCCGTGGCACCTGGGGGCGGGCGTGAGCCTTCTCGTCGTTGGACTGAGCCATCGCACCGCCCCGGTCGGCGTGCTGGAGCGCGCCGCCCTGACCGGTGAGGCCCCGACCCGGCTGCTGCACGACGCCGCGGCCACCGCGACCGTCGCCGAGGCGGCGCTGCTGAACACCTGCAACCGGATCGAGCTCTACGCGGACGTGGACAAGTTCCACGCCGGCGTCGCCGAGCTGTCGCTGCTGCTGGCCCACCACAGCGGGGTGGACCTGGAGGAGCTGACCTCCCACCTCTACGTGCACTACGAGGACCGTGCCGTCCACCACCTCTTCTCGGTGGCCTGCGGCCTGGACTCGATGGTGGTCGGCGAGGGCCAGATCCTCGGGCAGCTGCGCGACGCGCTGGCCACCGCGCAGGACGAGCACACCGCCGGCCGCGGCCTGAACGAGCTGTTCCAGCAGGCCCTGCGGGTCGGCAAGCGCGCGCACAGCGAGACCGGCATCGACAAGGCCGGGCAGTCCCTGGTGACCTTCGGCCTGGAGCAGGTCGCGGCCGGCGCGGGCGAGATCGCGGGCAAGCGGGCCCTGGTGGTCGGCGCCGGCTCGATGAGCTCGCTGGCCGCCGCCACCCTGGTCCGCTCCGGCGTGACCGACCTGCTGATCGCCAACCGGACCCCGGAGCGCGCCGAGCGCCTGGTCGAGATCCTCGGCGCCGACGTCGCGCGCACCGTCGAGCTCGCCAAGGTGCCCGAGGCCATGGCCGACGTCGATCTGGTGATCTCCTGCACCGGCGCGGCCGGCGTGGTGATCAGGGCCGAGGACGTGGCGGCCGCCGTCGCGAGCCGCACGGCCGCCACCCCGCTCGCCCTGCTCGACCTCGCCATGCCGCGCGACGTCGACCACGCGGTGCACGAGCTGCCGGGCGCGCTCCTGGTCGACCTGGAGAGCCTGTCGCACGCCCACGCCGCCAGCCCCGGCGCCGGGGACGTCGACGCGGTCACCGGCATCGTGGCCGACGAGGTCGCGGCCTTCGGCGCCGCCCAGCGGGCCGCCCGGATCGCGCCGACCGTGGTCGCCCTGCGGGCGATGGCCTCCGAGGTGGTCGCCGCCGAGCTGGGCCGCCTCGACTCCCGGCTGCCCGGCCTGGACGACCGCTCCCGCGCCGAGATCACCCAGACCGTCCGCCGGGTCGTCGACAAACTGCTGCACGCGCCGACCGTGCGGGTGAAGCAGCTCGCCGCCGAGCCCGGCGGGGCCTCCTACGCGGACGCCCTGCGCGAGCTGTTCGACCTCGACCCGGCGGCCGTGCACGCGGTCTCCGGCACCCCGATCGGCACCCAGCCCTCGGGCGGGGGCGCCAGATGAACCGTCAGCCATCCCACGAGTACCACCGGGACGATCACCTCATGAATGGTCAACCGCTCACCGACCAGGCTCCGGCCGACACCGCTCCGCTGCGGCTCGGCACCCGGCGCAGCGCGCTCGCCATGGCCCAGTCGGGCATGGTCGCCCGCGAGGTGACCCGGCTCACCGGGCGCCCCGTCGAGCTGGTGGAGATCACCACCTACGGCGACACCTCCCGGGAGGCGCTGGCGCAGATCGGCGGCACCGGCGTGTTCGTCTCCGCCCTGCGCGACGCGCTCCTGGAGGGCCGGATCGACTTCGCCGTGCACTCGCTGAAGGACCTGCCCACCGCCGAGCCCGCGGGCCTGGTGCTGGCCGCCGTGCCCGAGCGCGAGGACGTCCGCGACGCCCTGGTGGCGTGCGAGGGACTGACCCTGGAGGAGCTGGCCGAGAAGCTGGCCGGCGCCGGCCGCGCCGCCCGGATCGGGACCGGCTCGCCGCGCCGGATGGCCCAGCTGAACGCCTGGGCCCGCGCCCGGGGCGCCCAGATCGAGACGGTCGCGATCCGCGGCAACGTGGACACCCGGATCGGCTTCGTCGCCGCCGGCGGGCTGGACGCGGTGGTGCTGGCCACCGCCGGCCTGAACCGGCTCGGCCGCGCGGCCGAGGTCACCGAGCACCTCGACCCGGAACTGATGATCCCGGCCCCCGGCCAGGGCGCGCTCGCGATCGAGTGCACCACCGCCGACCCCTCCCTGGCCGCTGCGCTCGCCGCCCTCGACCACGCCCCCACCCGGGTCGCGGTGGCCGCCGAGCGCGCCCTGCTGGCCGCCCTGGAGGCCGGCTGCTCCGCACCGGTCGCCGGCCTGGCCACCTGGGGTCACCAGCACGAACTGCGGCTGGAGGGCGTGGTCGGCACCACCGACGGCGCCACCCTGCTGAAGATGTCCGCCCACGGTCCGATCGTCCTCGACGAGACCGCCGAGCAGCAGGCGGCCGCCCTCGGCCACGCCCTTGCCGCCCGGCTGCTCGACGCGGGCGCGGCCGCCCTCATGGGGGAGCGAGCCCGATGAGCCCCACGACCGCCACCGACACCCCCTACCCGGCCGACAGCCCGTTCCCGGGTGCACCGGCCGCCGCCGGCCGGTGCACCTTCCTGGGCGCGGGCCCCGGGGACCCGGGCCTGCTGACCCTGCGTGCGGTCGAGGTGCTGGCCTCGGCCGACGTCCTGATCGCCGACCCGCTGACCGCGGCCGCCGTGCGCAGCCACTGTCCGGCCGGCGTGCAGGTGCACACCACCACCGCCGAGGGCGCCGACTTCGACCTGGCCAAGCTGGTCGCCGAGGCCGTCCGCAGCGGCAAGCACGTGGTCCGCACCGTCGACGGCGACCCCGGCCTGGACGGCTGCGCCGCCGAGGAGATGCTCAGCTGCGCCGGCGACGGCATCGCCTTCGAGGTGATCCCGGGCGTCGCCCAGTCGGTCGGCGTACCGGCCTACGCGGGTGTGCCGCTGCGGGGCACCGGCGGTGCCGACGTCCGGTTCGTGGACGGCGGCGCGCTGCTCGCCGGCAGCCCGGTCGACCTGGGCGCGCCGGAGACCACCCTGGTCGTCCGCACCACGCTGGGCCAGCTGCCGGCCACCGCCAACGCGCTGGTCTCCAACGGCCGCAAGCCGGACTCCGCGCTCAGCGCCACGCTCTCCGGCACCACCACCCGGCAGCGGACCTTCACCGCCACCCTGGCCACCATCGCGGCCGACCTGAAGGCGGCCCGGGTGCTGCCCTCCCCGGTCTCCGCCCCGGTGGACCCGGCGACCTCGGTGATAGCCGTGGTCGGTGAGCAGGTCGCCCACCGCGCCTCGCACTCCTGGTTCGAGACCAAGCCGCTGTTCGGCTGGAACGTGCTGGTGCCGCGGACCAAGGAGCAGGCCACCGGCCTGTCCGAGCAGCTCCGCTCCTACGGCGCGGTGCCGCAGGAGGTGCCCACCATCGCGGTCGAGCCGCCGCGCACCCCGCAGCAGATGGAGCGGGCGATCAAGGGCCTGGTCACCGGCCGCTACGAGTGGATCGCCTTCACCTCGGTGAACGCGGTGCGGGCCGTCCGGGAGAAGTTCGAGGAGTACGGCCTGGACGCCCGGGCCTTCGCCGGGATCAAGGTCGCCGCGGTCGGCGAGACGACCGCGCAGGCGCTGGTCGACTTCGGTGTGAAGCCGGACCTGGTGCCGTCCGGCGAGCAGTCCGCCGCCGGCCTGCTGGAGGACTGGCCGCCGTACGACCCGGTGTTCGACCCGATCGACCGGGTGCTGCTGCCGCGCGCCGACATCGCCACCGAGACCCTGGTGGCCGGCCTGGTCGAGCTGGGCTGGGAGGTCGACGACGTGACGGCGTACCGGACGGTGCGCGCCTCGCCCCCGCCGGCCGAGACCCGGGAGGCGATCAAGGGCGGCGGCTTCGACGCGGTGCTCTTCACCTCGTCCTCGACCGTGCGGAACCTGGTCGGCATCGCGGGCAAGCCGCACAACGTGACCGTGATCGCCTGCATCGGCCCGGCCACCGCCAAGACCGCCGAGGAGCACGGCCTGCGGGTCGACGTGATGGCCCCGGCCCCGTCGGCGGCCGCGCTGGCCCAGGCGCTGGCAGACTTCGGGGCCAAGCGCCGCGACACCGCCACCGCGGCCGGCGAGCCGGTCTACCGGCCCAGCGAGCGCCGTCCCGGCTCGCGCCGCAAGGCCCGCTGAGGCCCCGGCCGAGAAGCACCCAGACCGGGGGCGGCCCGCCCGCCGCCCCCGGGTCTGCACAACCGTTCGGAGAGAGAAGCCGTGTCCGCTGAATTCCCGTACGTTCGCCCCCGCCGGCTGCGCCGGAGCCCGGCGATGCGCCGCCTGGTCGCCGAGACCCGGCTGCACCCGGCGGAGCTGGTCCTGCCGCTGTTCGTCCGCGAGGGCGTCAGCGAGCCGGTGCCGGTGACGTCGATGCCCGGCGTGGTCCAGCACACCCGCGACACCCTGCGCAAGGCCGTGGTCGAGGCCGCCGAGGCGGGCCTGGGCGGGGTCATGCTGTTCGGCGTCCCGGCGGTGCAGGACGCGGTGGGTAGCGAGGGCACCAACCCGGACGGCATCCTGCAGCAGGCGATCCGCGACGTGGTCTCCGAGGTCGGCGACGCCCTGGTGGTGATGTCCGACCTCTGCCTGGACGAGTACACCGACCACGGCCACTGCGGTGTGCTGGCCGCGGACGGCAGCGTGGACAACGACGCGACGCTCGAGCGCTACGCGGAGATGGCCCGGGTGCAGGCCGACGCCGGCGTCCACCTGGTCGGCCCGTCCGGGATGATGGACGGCCAGATCGCCGTCGTCCGCCGGGCGCTGGACGAGGCGGGGCACCAGGACGTGGGCATCCTCGCCTACACCGCCAAGTACGCCTCGGCGTTCTACGGCCCGTTCCGCGAGGCGGTCGGCTCCTCGCTGAAGGGCGACCGCAAGACCTACCAGCAGGACCCGGCGAACGCCCGGGAGGCGCTGCGCGAGCTGGAGCAGGACCTCGCCGAGGGCGCGGACCTGGTCATGGTGAAGCCGGCCATGGCCTACCTGGACATCCTGCGCCAGGTGGCCGACGCCTCGCCGGTGCCCGTGGCGGCCTACCAGGTCTCCGGCGAGTACGCGATGGTCGAGGCCGCCGCGGCCAACGGCTGGATCGACCGGGACCGGATGATCCTGGAGACGCTCACCTCGATCCGCCGCGCCGGCGCCCAGCAGATCCTCACCTACTGGGCCCTCGAAGCCGCCGGGATGCTCTGAGGCGCAGTGGGAACGACGGAGGCCGGGCCCCCTGGGGCCCGGCCTCCGTCGTTCGCCCGGCGTCAGCCGACGTGGGCGAAGCCCTCCTCGCCGCCGACCGCGTCGGTGGAGGTGGCGGCGCCCCAGCCGTGGGCACCGGTGTGGATGTTCGAGGTGTGGGCGAGGCCCCACCACTCGCCGGCCGCGAAGACCGGGTCGGCCGAGGCGACGAACTCGCCGCCGCCGACCAGGCCGACGTGCGCGAACGCCGGGGTGGCGACGCCCGCCAGCGCCAGCGCGCCGAAGGCGGTCAGCGCGACCTTGCCCAGCTTGCTCTTCATGGATCTGCCCTCTCGTCCGGAGCGCTCGGTCGGAGCGCTCTCACTGATCACGTGAACACACGCTGCCGTCGGCCGCGGCACCCCACGCGCCGCTCCCGACGGCCTGTCACCCGGCCGGTCCGCGCCCGTTCGGGACGGTCCGGCCGGACAGTCGATCGCACCGAAGCCCGGAGGGCCCGGGGACACGTCCCCGGGCCCTCCGACCGCGCCATGCCCCTGGATCAGCCGATCAGGTGCGAGACACCCGCGTCGCCCGAGGACTGGGTGTTCTGGCCGACGTTGCAGATCTGCTTCGGGGTGCTGTTGAGGATCGGAACCTCGACCGGGACCGCGACACCGACGACGGCGACCGCGATGTTGTGCACCTCGGGCAGGCAGATGTTCGCGTTGTCCAGGGTGTGGAAGTTCGGGCTGCCGTTGCCGTGGGTGCCGGTCTGGTTGGTGCCGCCGTTGCCCTGGGCGGACACGGCCGAGCCGTCCGAGTCGGCGATGGCGGAAGCCGAGCCGGCGGACATCGCGATGGCGGCGGCGGCCAGGCCGGCGGCGGCGAGGGTCTTCTTGATCATTTCTGGGTTTCCTCTCGAGGGGTGAATCGGGGAGCGATTCGAAGGGTGGTTCGGGGGGTGGCGCAGCTGGTGGGGGTCAGCCGATCAGGTGGGAGACGCCGGCGTCGCCCTTGCTCTGGGTGCCCTGACCCTGGGTGCAGTACTGCTTGCCACCGCTGTTGGCGATCGGGACCTCGACCGGGACGGCCACACCGAGCACGCCGACGGCGATGTTGTGGATCTCCGGGAGGCAGACGTTCGCGTTGTCCAGGAAGTGGAAGTTCGGGCTGTTGTCACCGACGGTGCCGGTGAAGTTGGTGCCGCCGTTGCCCTGGAGGGACGCGGCGGAGCCGTCCGAGTCCGCGATGGCCGAGGCCGGCGCCGCGGCGGCGGCCAGCGCGGCGACGGCCAGGCCGGCGGCGGCGAAGGACTTCTGGATCATGGGGAGATCCCTCTCTGAAAAGCTCTTGGTTTCCGTGCGTACAACGCGTACAACGCTCAGACCCGGTCTGCGGTCACTGACGCTCAGATCAAAGAATGACGGCACGGAAGGTTACGCGGAATTTTGAAAACACCCCTGGAGGCGCGACGACGGGGGGTTTCCGGTCGGATTATTAGGCCGAACCGGTTAACGCCCGCAATCCGGGCTCCCGATGGATCGTTGAGACAGATTGCTTTCCGGCTGCGCCCGCGCAGCCGACCCCCCAGGACTCCAGTACGGACAGGCAGAACGGTGAAAAGCATGAAGTTCTCCAAGCGGGCCGGCGCGATGCTGCTGGCGGTCGGTGCGGGCGTGCTCGCGTCCCCCGGGGCGGCCTCCGCCGCCGCGGTCGGCCCTGACCAGGTCGGGGCTCTGGAGGACCGGCTGGGCACCCAGCAGGTCCCGCTCGACGTGCCGCTCGCGCCGCTGGACAGCCGGATCTCCGGCGGCATCCCGACCTCCCTGGTGATGCCGCCGGTGCCGGGCCGCACCAGCGGCGACGCGCTGCTACCGGACCGGCTGGTGCCCGCGCTCGGCACCGGCAAGGTGGGCCCGAGCGCCAAGGCGGAGCTGCCGCTGCCGCTGGTCGACCAGGGCGCCGACCTCGGCGAGCTGCTGCTGGACGCCCCCGCCGCGCCGCTGCACGCCGACACCCCCGGCGTCGGCCTCGGCAAGCCGCTCGCGCTGGCCCAGGACGGCACCGGCCAGCTGGCCGCCGGCGCGCTCAAGGTGGACGAGGTCGACCCGCGGCTGATCACCGGCGCGGTGCAGGCGGTGCCGGGCGCCAAGGCGACCCTGGGCAACGAGGACGAGCGGATCTCCGTCACCGACTCGGTGGGGAACCTCGCCGAGACCACCACGGCGACCACCACCGGCGTGGTGCAGCAGACCGGCCTGGCCGGGCTCGCCCAGCTCTGAGCCCGGCTCCGATCCCATCCGCCGCGCCGTGCCGACGCGGACGGGCGGGAGCGCGCCGACCGGCCCCGGCAGTGCGGGAGCCCGGCACCCCTCCACCGGAAGGGGTGCCGGGCTCCCGCGCGTGCGCCCGCCGGCTCAGCCCGGCAGCGCGCCGAGCAGCTGCCCGACGACCGGGAGGTCCCGCGGCCCGCCACCGGCGCTCAGCGGCCCGGTCAGCGTTCCGGTGGAGACCGGCGCCAGGCCGGAGTTGTCCGGCTGGACGGTGGCGCCGTTGTTGAGCACGTCGGCCGAGGAGTTGGCCCACGGGTCCAGGCGCAGGTCCTTCACCGGTGCGATGCCGTAGCCGAGGCCGGCGGTCGTGCCGCCCAGCGCCTGGGCGACGTCGGTCTTGGCCAGGCTGGCGCCGCCCTCGGCCGGTGCCGCGTGCGCCGTGCCCGCACCGGCGCCGAGCAGCATCGCGGCGCCCAGGGCGGCGGCGACGCCGGCCCCGCTCTTCTTCGAAACCATGCGGAATCACCCTTCGGGGTTCGGGTCGCCGGGCGTCCGGTCTGCGCCCGGGGATGCCGAACTGCCCCCCGGCCGGCTGGTCGGGGGGCAGTTCGGCCGAAACGCGTGCCGACCGGGGATCAGCAGTCGTCCGCGTCGTGGTGCGCGTGCGGGTGCGCCTCCACGTTGGCGCAGCTGTTGCCGAACGCCGGGTTCAGGGCACCGATCACGTCGACGGAGTTGCCGCACAGGTTGACGGGGATGTGCACCGGCACCTGGAGCTGGTTGCCGGAGAGCACACCGGGGGAGCCGGCGGCGACGCCCTCGGCGCCGGCGCTGGCGGCGGCGGAACCCGCAGCGCCCAGCACCAGGCCGGCAGCGGCGGCGGAGAGGACGGCGGCCTTCTTCACGTTCTGCATGGGGGTTGATCTCCTCGATCACACACGGGTTGAGCGGGCCGCACCCCGCCGGCGGCGGGGTGCGGCACGGACTCGGTGAGCCGGCTGTCGCCGGTGCGGCGACGGCCGGATCAGCCGATGTTGGCGCAGTGGTTGCCGAACGCCGGGTTCAGGATGCTGACGATCCCGATGGAGTTGCCGCAGACGTTGACCGGGATGTGCACCGGGATCTGGATCTGGTTGCCGGAGAGCACACCGGGGGAGCCGGCGGCGACGCCCTCGGCGCCGGAGCTGGCGAACGCGCCGCCGGCGGCACCGACGACCAGGCCGGCGGTGGCGAGGGACAGGGCGGCGGCCTTCTTGAGGTTACGCATGTTGGGTTCTTCCTCCGTTTTCTGCCCGACCGAAATTGGAAATAGTCGGGAGCCGGGCGAAAGGAAATCATCGCCCGCTGGCTTCTGGAAATGCCGTGATTGTCACTCTGGCGGCCCAAGTGGCGCGTGTCGCCCGTGGCTTGGACGACGGACGCGGCCGCGGAACCGCGCGTCGCGAATTGTTCCCGCACGGCCGGGGGCAATTCGTTCAGACGCGCGACCGGGAGCAATTCCGGATGGGCTCGGACCGGCGGCGGATGTCCCGGGATCGAGGGCGGCCGGCGGCGTGGCCGGGTCGCCGGTCGAGCCGGGTCAGGCGCTGGTGCAGTGGTTGCCGAACGCCGGGTTCAGGGCGCCGACCACGTCGATCGAGTTCCCGCACAGGTTCACCGGGATGTGCAGCGGCACCTGGACCTCGTTGCCCGAGGCCACGCCGGGCGAGCCGGCCGCGACACCCTCGGCCGAGGCGCCGTGCGCGTGGTGGGCGGAGGCGGCACCGGCGCCGGCGACCAGCAGCGCGGCGGAGGCCGCAGTGCCGAGGACGCCGTGGGCGAGCTTGCGCATGTGCGGTACTCGATTCGTCTAGGGAGCCCCGTGGGGCCCGGTGGAGCCTGGTGGAACGGGTGGGGCCCGGTGGGGCCCGGTGGAGCGTGTTCCGACAGGGAGAACGAGGCCGGGCCCGGAGGGAAACGGTCGGGTCCTGTGATCACCCGAATGCCTGGCGGACCTCGCGTTAGGCCGGTTGGGTGACAAAGGGCAGGTCGTCGCAACCGGGTCGGGCGGGTGTCGTTCTAGATGTCGCACTCCCCGTGCATATCTGTCGATGAGTCAGGAGGCTCCTATGAGCATCAAGAAGACGGCCGCCGTCGGTGCCGCCGTGGTAGGCATCGTGGCGGCCGGTGCCGGCACCGCGATGGCCAGCTCGGGCGCCGAGGGTGTCGCCGCGGGTTCCCCCGGTGTCATCTCCGGCAACCAGATCCAGGTTCCGGTGCACGTCCCGGTCAACCTGTGCGGCAACACGATCAACGTGATCGGTCTGCTGAACCCCGCGTTCGGCAACCACTGCGTCAACGCGGGCTGATCTGCGCCCGGTTCGGCCGGCGCGAGCCGCCGCCCCGCGCTTCCCTCCTGGGGTGCGGGGCGGCGGCTCTCCGCTTTGTGCGTGGTGTTCCCGCTCCGGGGCGGCCACCCGGCGGCGGATTCTAAGGCATCGTCAGATTCTTTGCGCTGCAGAGGCCTTGGTGGAAATCCCGGGTCGTCCCCGGGTGCATAATCCATCGGGTGATCGCCACTCTGGAGGACGCCGGGCGGATGCTTCGCCCGGGCGCACACCTCGGGATCGTCTCCCGGCCGCTGTACCTGCTGCCACTGCTCCGCACCGGCGCCCTGGCCGCGCTGCTCTCCAGCGAGGCGGCGGACGCCGGCTGGGGCGCGCGGTTCGGGGTGGAGCTGCACGCGCAGGAGGAGTGGTCCGGCAGCCGCGACGGCGGACCGGGAGGGCCCGGGCTGGACGGCGTGGCAGGCCGGCTGCCCAGGCTGGTCGGTACCCGCTGGCGCGGCCGCGAGCTGCGGCTGGCCGGCTACGGCAGCCAGCGCGAGCAGTGGACCGCCGCCGTGAGGGCCACCGGTGCCCGGCTGCTGGTGCCGCCGCCCACCGCCGACTCCGACGTCCTGGTGGACAAGGTCGCCATGCGCGCCTGGTTCGAGCACCTCGGCGTGCCGGCACCCGACAGCACGGTGCTGTCCGGCCGGCCCGACCACCGGGTGCTCCGCGACCGCTTCGGTGCGCTCTACGTCGCCCAGTCGCCACGCGGCTCCGGCGGCAACGGCACCCACCTCGTCCGGGGCGCCGACGACGCCGCCGTGCTGCCCGAGCGCGAGCGCTGGCTGGTCAGCGAGTACGTCGGCGACACCGCGCTCAACGTGCACGGCTTCGTCGGGCTGGACGGCCTGCCGCAGGTGCTGCGGCCCTCGCTCCAGCTGATCGGGGTCGCCGAGGCGGGCGCCGGCTTCGGCCAGTACGCCGGCTGCGACTTCGAGGCCCCGGAGCGGCTCTCCCCGCGCGCCCTGGGCCGGTGCCTGGAGGCCACCGAGCGGATCGGCTGGGGCCTGGCCGGCCTCGGCTACCGGGGTGTCTTCGGCGCCGACTTCGTCCTCGACGGCGACCGCGCGCTGGCCCTGGAGATCAACTGCCGGATGCAGGGGTCCACCTGGCTGCTCGGCGAGATCGAGCTGGAGCGCCCGGACGGCCGGCTGCCCACCCAGGTGCGGCACGTGCTGGAGCGGCACGGAATGCCCACCCTCGGCAAGCCCGATCCGGACCCGGCGTCCGGCGTGCAGCTGACCGTCCGCCACACCGGCGGACCGGCCCGGGCGGTCCGGGTGCCGCGGGCGGGGGCGTACGCGCTGTGCGAGGGGGTGCTGGTCCGCCGGGGCGACGCCGCCGGGCTGCTGGAGTGCGGCCCCGAGGAGACCGTGCTGGTCAACCTGCCCCCGGACGGCACCGTGCTCCACCCGGGCGCGGTGCTGGCCAGGTTGGTCGCCCGCCGCTCGCTCACCGCACCGGACGGCCGTGCCCTCACCGCGCGGGGCCGCGCCCTGGTCGAGGCCCTGCACCGGCTCTACTCCTTCGGGGAGCCCGGCACGGAAGGTTGACGCGTACCGCCGGACCCCGGTGTCGTAGGCTCGCCCGGCGGCCGCCCGTTCGTGGTCGCGCCGATCACGAGCGGGGGCGGGGAGTCCAGAGCGATGACCACGGCATCGAGCACACCGAGTACGGAGCCGTCGAGCGCGGAGCCGGACGACCGCGCCGAGCGGTCCGGGGGCGCCGAGCGGCAGGGCCGGTTCTCCGCCGCCGTGGACCGTTTCGCGCCCGCACTCGGCGCGTACGCGGTCGTGAAGGCGACCGGCCTGACCGTCTTCATGCTGCTGCTCTCGCACACCGGGGACTTCCTGAAGAAGGACGTCGGCCGCGGCGGCGGTGCCCGGCCGTGGGACGTGCTCGGCACCTGGGACGGCGTCTGGTACCAGCGGATCGCCGAGAACGGCTACGACCCGCAGCTGATCCCGCTGCACGGCTACCCGCTGGCCAGCTACTACGAGAACTCGGCCGCCTTCTTCCCGCTCTACCCGTGGCTGATGCGTCTGGTCGGCGCCGTCACCGGCCTCGGGCCCTATGGTTCCGGGATCCTGGTCTCGGTGCTGGCCTCGTTCGTCGCTGCGGCCGGCATCTTCGCGATCGCCGAGCGGCTCGGCGGCTTCCGCGCCGGGGTGATCGCCGCGGTGATCTGGGGCCTCTTCCCCGGCTCGGGGGTGGAGTGGGCGGTCTACTCGGACTCGCTCTTCGTGGCGATCTCCGCCTGGGCCTGCTACTGCGTGATGACGCACCGCTGGGTCGCGGCCGGGGCGCTCGCCCTGGCGGCCGGCCTCAACCGCCCGACCGCCGCGGCCGTGATCGCGGCCGTCTCGATCTCCGCGCTGGTGGCGCTCGTCCGGCGGACGGACGGCATCGCCCGCCCGCTGACCGCGATGCTGATCACCCCGTGGGGCCTGCTCTGGTACGTCGCCTGGGTCGGCTACCGGATGGGCGACTGGGGCGGCTACTTCAAGCTGCAGCGCGGCGCCTGGAACCGCTACTTCGACTGGGGCGCCTCCACCTCCCGCACCTTCCTGGACGTCGTCACCGGGCACTGGGACTTCTGGCAGTCCAACCCCGTGCCGGACCTCATCGCGGTGGCGCTGCTGATCCTCCTGCCCGGCCTGCTGGTCCTGCTGCTGCGCACCCGGCCGCCGCTGGTGCTGGTGGTCTACACGCTGCTGACCGTCTTCACCGCGCTCAGCAGCAACCAGATCTTCGGCAACATCTCGCGCTACCTGCTGCCGGCCTTCCCGCTCTTCGTCGGTCTCGCGATCGCGCTGCGCCGGCTGCGGCCGCCCACGCTGGCGGGCCTCTTCGCGATGCCGGCGGTGGCGGCCGGCTGGTACGCCGGGTACGCCCTGTTCGAACTGGGTATTCCGTAACGGCACCGCCCGACCGGCCCGGCGGAGATGGTTGTTCACGGGATCATCTGCCGATGGACGGCATTGCTACGCTCGTGCGTATGACGACCAGTCGCCCCGTCCGCCAGTTCCGCGACGTCTCCGGTCTGCTCGACCACGCCAGCCACGTGCTGGCGACCCGCATGGCGGCCGCCTTCACCGGGCTGGGGATCACCCCGCGTGCGTACTCGGTGCTGTTCCACGCGATGGAGGCCGAGCGCACCCAGATCCAGCTGGCCGAGCTGGCCGACCTGGACAAGACCACGATGGTCGTCACCGTCGACGAGCTGGAGCGGGCCGGCCTGGCCGAGCGCCGGCCGTCCGCCACCGACCGCCGGGCCCGGATCGTCTCGGTGACCGAGGCCGGCGAGCGGGCCGTCGAGCGCGGCACCGAGATCGCCGACCGGGTCCACCGTGAGGTGCTGGAGTCGCTGCCGGACGCGGAACGGGCGGCCTTCGTCTCGGCGCTGTCGCGACTGGTGGCGGGGCCGCTGGCGGAGCCGGTGGAGGGCGAGCGGACGATCCGGCGGGCCCGCCGCTCCCGGAGCTGAGCACCGGCGGTCCGGCCGGCGCCGCAAAGGGCCGCCCGGCGCCGGCCGGACCGCCGGTGCCACGACGGGAAGGGCCCGGGCCGGACCCCCGGTGTCACGGCCGGAAGGGGCAGGGCGGGCCGGTCAGGCCGGACCGGTCAGGGCCAGACCAGGCAGTACAGCTGGTGGCCGGCGTCGTGCAGTCGGTTGGCGAAGTCCTGCCACTCGTGCAGCATGCTGTAGATCACGAAGGCGTCCCGGGGGCCGCGCCGGTCGGGGACGGTCGACCAGATGAACGCGGCCGCGCCGAGCTCCGTCTCGTCGGCCTTGCGCAGCGGTTCGACGACGTTGTGCGGGAGCTGCACGACGGCGTAGTCGGGGTGCAGCACGACCAGCTCCAGCGGCGGGACCTGGTGCAGCGGCACGCCCTGGATGCCGGTGAGGACCATGGCGCTCATGGTCTCCGGCTTGATCTTGGTGGAGAGGTGGCCGTTGGGGGAGCCGCTGGTCTCCATCAGGTCGCCCAGCCGCCCGAGCGAGCCGAGCTCGCCCGCGTCCAGGCCCAGCCCGCCGGGGCCGAGGGCGGTGGGGACTCTGGCAGCCGTGGCGCGGTCGGGCGCGCCGAAGTACTTGTAGGTCACCCCCACGCGTCCCTCACCCCGCCTCTCACCGCCGCGACCGCCACGACCCGTACCCGCTCCCGTACCCCCGCGTGCGGCCTCGGCGGGCCTGCGGGAGCCACCCGCCGCCTCGTCGTAGCCGTCCTGCGCCTCGGACACTCGGACCATCCTCACCGGAATTCGCCGGAATCGACAGACCCCCGCACGCCCGGCGTCCCTCCGGACGTGCTCCTTACCCGTCATGCGCCGCCGTACCCAGTCCGGGCACGCGGCAGTCCTCTCAACACCCCTGCACCCGCAGGAGGCCGGAAACCCCCCGCGGTGAAAGCCGAGTACATAGTCTGACTGGTCCGTGCAGCCGGAGCAGTCAGGGGCTCCGTTGTACGGATAACCGTACAGAATTCCTCGCCCGGATCATCGTTCCAGATGATGAGGTCCGACATGCAGAGGTGAAGGACACGATTTGAGACCATGTCTCCCGTGAGCTACCCCTACGAAGCACCCCAGTCCCAGTCGCTCTTCGAGCGGGCCTCGGTCGTCACGCCCGGCGGCGTCAACTCCCCGGTGCGCGCCTTCCGCGCGGTCGGCGGCACGCCGCGGTTCATGGTGTCCGGCACCGGCCCCTACCTCACCGACGCCGACGGCCGCGAGTACGTCGACCTGGTGTGCTCGTGGGGCCCGATGATTCTCGGCCACGCGCACCCGTCCGTGATCGATGCCGTCCAGCAGGCCGTCTCCCGCGGCACCTCCTTCGGTACGCCCGGCCAGGGCGAGGTCGAGCTGGCGGAGGAGATCGTCGCCCGGGTCGCCCCGGTCGAGCAGGTCCGCCTGGTCTCCTCGGGCACCGAGGCGACCATGTCCGCGATCCGGTTGGCCCGCGGCTTCACCGGCCGGGCGAAGGTCGTGAAGTTCGCCGGCTGCTACCACGGTCATGTGGACGCGCTGCTGGCCGCCGCCGGTTCCGGTGTGGCGACCTTCGGTCTGCCGGACACCCCGGGCGTCACCGGTGCCCAGGCCGGCGACACCATCGTGCTGCCCTACAACGACCTGGCCGCCGTCGAGCAGGCCTTCCGGGCCCACCCGGGCGAGATCGCCTGCGTGATCACCGAGGCCTCGCCCGGCAACATGGGCGTCGTCCCGCCGCTGCCCGGCTTCAACGGCGGCCTGGCCCGGCTCTGCCGGGAGAACGGCGCGCTGTTCATCTCGGACGAGGTGATGACCGGCTTCCGCGTCTCCAAGGCCGGCTGGTACGGCCTGGAGGCGGCGAACGAGGGCTGGGCGCCGGACCTCCTGACCTTCGGCAAGGTCATGGGCGGCGGCTTCCCGGCGGCGGCCTTCGGCGGCCGCGCCGACGTGATGGGCCACCTGGCCCCGGCCGGCCCGGTCTACCAGGCGGGCACCCTCTCCGGGAACCCGATCGCCACCGCGGCCGGCCTGGCCCAGCTGCGCGGCTGCACCGACGAGGTCTACGCCAGGGTCGACGCGGTGGCCGCCGAGGTCGGGACCCTGGTGTCGGACGCGCTGGCCAAGGAGGGCGTGGCGCACCGGCTGCAGACCGCCGGGAACATGTTCTCGGTGTTCTTCACCCAGGCCGCGGTCACCAACTACGACGAGGCCAGGACCCAGGAGGCGTTCCGGTTCAACGCCTTCTTCCACTCGATGCTCGGCCAGGGCGTCTACCTGCCGCCGTCCGCCTACGAGTCGTGGTTCGTCTCGGCGTCCCACGATGACCGGGCGGTCGAGCGGATCGCCGCCGCCCTGCCGGCGGCCGCCCGCGCCGCCGCCGAGGCCACGGCCTGAGGGCCGGTCGCACAGGCCCAGCCCCTACGAAGTCCCAGGAGAACTGAGAAGTGAGCGCCAAGGACATCACCGTCGTGCACCTGATGCGGCACGGCGAGGTGCACAATCCCGAGGGCATCCTGTACGGCCGCCTGCCCGGCTACCGGCTCTCCGAGCTGGGCCGGCGGATGGCCGACCGGGTGGCCGAGGACCTCGCCGACCGGGACATCACCCACGTGGTGGCGTCCCCGCTGGAGCGGGCGCAGGAGACCGCCGAGCCCATCGCCAAGTCGCACGGCCTGGACCTGGCGGTCGACGAGCGGCTGATCGAGGCGGACAACATCTTCCAGGGCAAGACCTTCGGGGTCGGCGACGGTTCCCTGAGGAACCCGGGCCACTGGAAGTACCTCACCAACCCCTTCAAGCCCTCCTGGGGCGAGCCGTACGTCGAGCAGGCGGTGCGGATGATGGGCGCGCTGGCCGCCGCCCGGGACGCCGCGCGCGGTCACGAGGCGGTCTGCGTCAGCCACCAGCTGCCGATCTGGACCGTCCGCTCCTTCGTCGAGCGCCGCCGGCTCTGGCACGACCCGCGCAACCGGCAGTGCTCGCTGGCCTCGCTGACCAGCTTCACGTTCGAGGGCGACCGGATCGTCTCGGTCGGCTACCGCGAGCCGGCCCGCGACCTGCTGCCCGCGCACCTGGTCGGCAAGGGCGGCAAGAGCAAGCCGGTGGGCAAGAGCTTCGGGGCCTGAGCGACGCCCCGGAGTGACGCTCCGGACCGTGACCCGAGCCGCGACCGGAGCCGGAGCGCGACCGCAACCGGACCGCGACCGGAGCCGGACGCGGAACCGTGCACGAACCACGCGCCCACCGGGCCGTAAGCCGTGCGTAAGTATGAGCCGGATCACTCGGACCGCCACCGGGTGGTCCGGCCTCATCGCAGGTCAGAGGGGGTGCGACGCGCAAGGCAGGACCCCCCCGAACCTGCCCGGGACTCCATGCGAAACTTTTCACATGTCTGCCATGGCGCGCCCCCGTCCCCGTGTCGCCGCAGCCGCCGCCGCCACCGCCGCCGCCGCTGCGCTCGCCCTCACCGGCTGCTCGTCCTCGGGCTCGTCGGGCAGCGGTGACGGCCAGATCGGCTTCGTCAGCGCCAAGGGCAGCAACATCTCCAAGGCCGAGGTGGGCCACCGCCAGGACGCGCCGGACCTCTCCGGCAACACCCTGGAGGGCACCCCGGTCAAGCTCGCCGACTACCGCGGCAAGGTCGTCGTCCTGAACGTCTGGGGCTCCTGGTGCGGTCCCTGCCGGGCGGAGGCGGACGACCTGCAGCGCGTCTGGGAGAAGTACAAGGACCAGGGCGTCCAGTTCCTCGGCATCAACACCCGGGATCCGGAGATCGCCAACGCCGTCCGCTTCGAGCAGGAGAAGGGCGTCACCTTCCCCAGCCTCTACGACCCGGCCGGCACCCAGCTGCTGAAGTTCCCCAAGGGCAGCCTCAACCCGCAGTCCGTCCCCACCACCATCGTGGTCGACCGCGAGGGCAAGCTCGCCGCCCGGGCCGTCGGCGGCCAGACCGACGACGCCCTGGAGTCGGTGCTCCAGCCGGTGCTCGCGGAGCAGAAGCAGTGAGTGCCGCACTCCAGCTGGCCGACACCACCGGGACCATCCAGAGCGGGGCGCTGCTGATCGCCGCGCCGATCGCCCTGGTGGCCGGCCTGGCCTCGTTCTTCTCGCCCTGCGTGCTGCCGCTGGTCCCGGGCTACCTCTCCTACGTCACCGGCTTCTCCGCCGCCGACCTCGCCGACGCGCGCGGCGCCCGGCGCGGCCGGATGCTGGCCGGGGCGCTGCTCTTCATCCTCGGCTTCACCGCCGTCTTCGTCTCCGGCGGAGCGCTCTTCGGCTACTTCGGCTCGACGCTGCAGGAGCACAAGCGGGTCATCTCGATCGTGCTCGGCGCGCTGACCGTCGTGATGGGCCTCGCCTTCATGGGGCTGGTGCCCGGCCTGAGCATGCGCGAGCTGCGCTCGCACCGCCGCCCGGCGGTCGGCCTGCTGGGCGCGCCGATGCTGGGAGTGGTCTTCGGCGTCGGCTGGACGCCCTGCCTCGGCCCGACCCTGTCCGCCGTCCAGAACCTGGCCCTCAACGAGGCCGACGCGGGCCGCGCGGCGCTGCTGATGACCGCCTACTGCCTGGGGCTGGGCGTACCGTTCGTCGTGGCCGCACTGGCCTTCCGCCGGGCGCTGGGCGCCTTCGGCTGGGTCAAGCGGCACTACCCGCTCGTCATGCGGATCGGCGGCGGCATGCTCGTCGCGGTCGGTCTGCTGCTGGTCACCGGAGCCTGGGACTCCATGGTGAACGAGCTGCAGTCCTGGACCGCCGACTTCCAGATCGGAATCTGACCCGTGAGCAAGACCACGACCGATACCGAGCTGCCCCCGGGGGCGGTCGAGGACGCGGCCGAGCGGCTGACCACCGCGCCGACCGAGTCGGACGGCCCCGTCGGCATCGGCGTGCTCGGCTGGCTGCGCTGGGTGTGGCGCCAGCTGACCTCGATGCGGGTCGCGCTGATCCTGCTCTTCCTGCTCTCGCTGGCCGCCATCCCCGGGTCGCTGATCCCGCAGAACGGCCAGAACCAGTTCAAGGTCGAGACCTGGAAGGCGCAGCACACCACGGTCGCGCCGATCTACGAGAAGCTCCAGCTGTTCGACGTCTACAGCTCGGTCTGGTTCTCGGCGATCTACATCCTGCTCTTCGTCTCGCTGGCCGGCTGCATCGTCCCGCGCACCTGGCAGTTCGTCGGCGTGCTGCGGGCCCAGCCGCCGGCCGCGCCGAGCAACCTGACCCGGATGCCGGTCCACGCGGCCTGGCGCACCGACGCCGACGCCGGGACGGTCAACGCCGCGGCGTACCGGCTGCTGCGCAAGCGCCGGTTCCGCGCGAACCTGGCCGGCGGTTCGGTGGCCGCGGAGAAGGGCTACCTGCGCGAGGTCGGCAACCTGGTCTTCCACCTGTCCCTGTTCGCCCTGCTCGGCGGCTTCGCCTGGGCGAGCCTGGCCAGCGGCACCGGCGGCAAGCTGATGGTCGCCGGCGAGGGCTACTCCAACACCATCACCCAGCTGGACGACTTCACCGGCTCGCGGTTCTACGCCAGCCAGGACCTCGACCCCTTCTACCTGAAGCTGAACGGCTTCACGGCGCGCTTCCAGAGCAAGGGCGACCAGATCGGCGCGGCCCGGCAGTTCACCGCGAACGTCGAGTACTACGCCGGCAGCGACGCGGAGAAGCTCAAGCAGGGCACGATCGAGGTCAACCACCCGCTGGAGATCGGCAGCAGCAAGGTCTACCTGATCGGCCACGGCTACGCCCCGGTGATCACCGTGCGCAACGCCGCCGGGGAGGTCGTCTACTCCGGTGCCACGCCGTTCCTGCCGCAGGACGGCAACCTCACCTCGACCGGCGTCGTCAAGGTCTCCGACTACGGCGACAAGGACGGCAAGAAGACCCAGATGGGCTTCTCCGGCTTCTTCCTGCCGACCGCCCCGGTGGCGTTCGACGCGAACACCGGCCCGCGCTCGCTCTTCCCCGGCGACGCCGACCCGGCGCTGGTGCTGAACGCCTTCGCGGGCGACCTCGGCACCGACTCGGGCCTGCCGCAGAACGTCTACCAGCTCAACACCAAGAACCTCACCCAGCTCCAGCAGGACGGCCAGCCCGCCAAGGTCCGACTGAAGGTGGGCCAGGGCTGGACCCTGCCGGACGGCTACGGCACCGTCACCTTCGACGGCTACAAGCAGTGGGCCAGCTTCAACATCTCGCACCGGCCGGGCAACGGGATCGCCCTGGCCGGCGGTGTGCTGGCGATCCTCGGCCTGATCGGCTCGCTGTTCGTGCAACGCCGCCGGATCTGGGTGCGGGCCGTGGCCCTGCCGGGCGGCGGCACGCAGGTGGAGCTGGCCGGCCTGGCCCGCAGCGAGTCGGCGAAGATCGCCGAGGAGCTGGCCGAGCTGGCGGTGGACCTCCAGGACGACGCGCCGGCCACCGACGACCCGGACGAGTCCGCCACCGACGACCCGGCCGCGCCCGCCGCGGAGGGCGGGCCCGGCACCCCCGAGTCCGGCGAGGCCTCGGCCGCCCCCGAGCCCCCGCAGCCCGCAGAGCCCGCACAGCCCGCAGAGCCCGCAGTCCCCGCCGACCAGAAGTCCAAGGAGTAGACGGTGCAACTCGCCTCGGCGGTCGACCCCCAGCTGGCCGACCTCTCCAACAAGCTGATCTATTCGGCCATGGCCGTCTACCTGATCGCCATGTTCGCCCACATGTTCGAGTGGACGTTCGGCAGCAAGGGCGCCGTCGCCGTCCGCTCGACCGAGCAGGCCGGCCTGGCCGAGACGGTCGCCGCGGCCGGGGCCGCGAACGCCAGGAGCGCCAAGAAGGTCACCGTCACGGTCGCCTCGGCGGGCGGTGGCACCACCACGCTCACCCGGACCGCCCTGGCGGGCGAGGGCGCGACGGTGGTCACCAGCGGCCGCGGCGAGGACGAGACCGACGGCCCGGGCGCCGCCGGCACCAGCGAGCGGGCCGACCTGGCCGGCCGGATCGCGGTCTCGCTGACCGTGCTCGCCGCGATGCTGCACGCGGGCGGCGTGCTCACCCGCGGGCTCTCGGTCTCCCGCTGGCCGTGGGGCAACATGTACGAGTTCTCCTGCGCGTTCGCGCTGGCGATGACCACCGCCTACCTCGGCCTGCTGGCCTCCCGGAAGAAGGTCCGCTGGCTCGGCCTGCCGGTCACCCTGGCCGTCCTGCTGACCCTCGGCGTCGCGGTCTCGGTGCTGTACACCGAGTCCGAGCAGCTCGTCCCGGCGCTGCACTCGTACTGGCTGGCGATCCACGTCTCCACCGCGATCGTCTGCGGCGGCGCCTTCTACGCGGCGTTCATCGCCACGCTGCTCTACCTGGGCAAGGACTCGTTCGACAAGCGGATGGCGGCCGGCCTCGCCACCGGCCCGCTCGGCACCTCGCCGTCCGTCTGGCGGCGCCTGCCGGCCGCGTCCACCCTGGACAAGCTCTCCTACCGGATCAACGCGCTGGTCTTCCCGCTGTGGACCTTCACCATCATCGCGGGCGCGATCTGGGCCGAGGCCGCCTGGGGCAAGTACTGGGAGTGGGACCCGAAGGAGACCTGGTCGTTCATCACCTGGGTCGCCTACGCCTGCTACCTGCACGCCCGCGCCACCGCCGGCTGGAAGGGACGCAAGGCCGCCTACCTGGCCCTCGCCGCGTTCGCCTGCTGGCTCTTCAACTACTACGGCGTGAACATCTTCGTCACGGGAAAGCACTCCTACGCGGGGATCTGACCCGGGCACAGCACGAAGCACGCTCGGCCCGGCGCTCCGCAGAACGGAAGCCGGGCCGAGGTGTGACAGGGGTAGTTCGTGCCGGCCAACCCGAGCCGGCACGGGGAGGAACGAGGAGGAAATCGCGCAATGGAGTGCGACGAGGTCATGCTGACCGTCCGAATCACCGCCGCCGAGCGCACGCTGCTCCGCCGGCTCGCCCAGGGGCACCGGAGCGACGTCTCCGAGGTCGTGGCGGACGGCCTGCTGGACATCATCCCCACGCTCAGTACGCAGGCGGACGCCTTCCGCCTGCTGGGTGCGCTCGCGGCCCCCGCGCCGTGCGCCCTGACGGTCTGGCTGCCGACGCCGCTGGCCGACCTGCTCGTCCCGGGTGCGGCCCGGATCGCCCAGGTCACCCAGGTCCGGGTCGGGTCGGCCAGCGCCATGCTCGGCGCCGCGCTGCGGCTCTGGCTCGCCCAGGACCCGAGCCGGCTGGCCGCCAACCTCAGCGTGATGCACGCCGGCCGCCCGGCCGCGCTGGTCGCGGCCTGACCCCGGCGGCGCGCCGCCGGGCTCAGCAGGCGAGCGGCAGGCCCGGATCGCGGTCCGGGCCGGCCGGGCGCCGGTCGGCCGCCCCGCCGTCGGCCGGGGCGGTCAGCAGCCGGCACTCGGCGACCGTCCGGCCGTCCTGCGTCAGCAGCACCCGGACCGGTACGGCCGGGCCGTCCGCCCCGGCTCCGGCGGCGATCCGCGACTCCCGGACGGCGCGCACCAGGCACGGCCGGTCCAGCTCGATGAAGCCGCTGAACGACGACACCAGCTCCACCGGCACCACCGGATCGGGGTGGCGCAGCCGCTGGGCGGCCTGCCGGGCGGCCTCCAGGACGACCATGCCGGGCACGTGGTCCAGGGCCGGCTCGGAGAGCACCGGGTGGCGGACGTCGGCCCGCAGCAGCCAGCTGCCCGGCACCGGCGACGGCCCGAGCACGACGTCCGCGGCCTGCTCGCGGCCGGCCATCTGGGGCTTGGTGCAGGCGGGGGGCAGCCAGGGCGCCGCCGCACGCCGGGAGGGCTCGCGCAGCCGGGCGTACGCGGCGGGGGACAGCGCCCGCAACTGGACGGCGGCGCGGCCGACCGGGCGGCCGTCCCGCTCGACCTCGACGTGCACCCGCAGCGAGGCCAGCCGCCCGTGCCGCATCCGGACGTCCTGGCAGGTCGCCCGGAGCATCAGGGCGGCGGGGGCGCCGGTGATGGCGAGTCCGTCGAGACCGTCCGGGCCGAGGGAGTAGCAGAGCTCGTCCAGCGCGAAGTGGTGCCCGCGGGGTACGCCGAAGCCGACGTGGCCGATCAGGAGGGCGGCCTGCCGGACGGTCTCGGCCATCAGCACCGGGTCGTGGTGACGGTCGCCGGGCAGCCGGTAGAAGCCGTGCAGCCGGGGCCACTGGGCGCCGAGCAGGAAGTCGTAGGGGCCGGTGGACTGCCAGCCGGTGATCAGGACCTCGGAGACGGAGGAGCGGTGGACCAGGTGGCGGGAGACGGTCCGGTCGTGGAAGTCGTAGCCGGCGCCGGTGTGGAAATACGGACCGTCGGCATCCGGTTCTACGATCGCTGGCATGGCTGGCCCCACTCCCGGGTCTCGGTCGACGGCCGCGCCGGCGGCCCCCTCACAAAACATACAAACCAACCGGTTTGCCTGCAGTGAGCGGGGTCCCCGCTGCCGGGACCTCGGCATGATCACGTTACCCGCGCACCGGCCTGCGGGAACGTCCGGGCGGGCGATGCCGGACCTTGGGCGGGGGTCGATCCCCGCTGGACGGCGGGGGAGAGCGAGGAGCTAGATTAGATACCAACCATGCGGTTTCGGGCGGGCCGTCCGCATGCGAGGCGTCGCACCAACGACGGCGGCGCCCTGACAGCAGCCGGGCGAGCCGGGATCTCGCCGAGGCCGAGGCCGGAGGGGCCAGTGGTCAAGCAGGAACGTGCGGGGAGGACGAGGCAGGCCGTGCTGCTCGCCGCGGCGGACGCGTTCGCGGAGGCCGGCTTCGAAGCGGCCAACCTGGTGGACATCAGCCGCCGCGCGGGCGTCAGCAAGGGCGCGCTCTACTTCCACTTCGTCTCCAAGCAGGCGCTGGCCGACGGGGTCCGGGCGGCGGCCGCCCGCGAGATCGGCTCGGCCGCCCTGCGTGCCCGGCGTGCCGGCGGCCCGGCCCTCCAGGGCCTGATCGACTTCTCGCACGAACTGGCCCGGCTGCTGCGCGAGGACGTGCTGGTGCGGGCCGGTGTCCAGCTCGGCCAGGGCGCCCGGTTCGGCGCCGGGGCCGCCTGGCGGAGCCTCAGCGAGGTGTTCCGCCGCCTGCTGGACCGTGCCGCCGCCGCGGGTGAGCTGCACCCGGGGGTGGACCTGCGGCAGGCCGCGGACCTGCTCACCACCCTGGCGGCCGGCCTGGTGCTGTTCGCCCCCGAGGACGCCGGCCGGCTGCGGCCGGAGGCCGTGCGCGGCCTCTGGGCCGCGGCCCTGCCCGCCCTGGTGCCGGCCGACCGCTGCTCGGCGTACCGGACCTGAGGCCGCGCCACCGCACCCGGAACCGGGCCGGCGGCACCTGAGCCCGGCTCAGTCGCCGGTGCCGGTGCCGGTGCCGGTGCCGGTGCCCGTGACCGGGTCGGGGACGGGCGAGGGCTCGGGGCCACGGCCCGGCGCCCGCTCGGCCACGCTGATCCGGGCCAGCGCGTCCGGCTGGACCAGCCCCGGCAGCAGCATCGTCCAGAGGTCGGCCATCCGCTGCAACAGGTCGCGTCGGCCGGTCAGCACCTGCGAGCTGAGCTGGATCCCGGTGACCGCTCCGGTGATCACCCCGGCGGCCGCCGCCGGGTCCAGGCCGGGGTGCAGGTCTCCCGCGTCGCGCGCCTGCTCCAGCAGTGCGCGCGCCGCGTCGGACCAGCGCTGGTAGGCGGCGATCTGCGGCTGGGTGAAGCTGCCGTGCTCGATGGTCAGCCGGATGCTGCCGCGCACCATCGGGTCGTCCACCAGGGCGTGGGCGAAGGCGTAGCCGAGGTCGATCAGGGTCTGCACCGGGCTGTCCGAGGTCGGCCGCCAGGTGGCGAGCCAGGCGCCCTGCCCCTCGATCACCGCGAGCGCGAGCTCCTCCTTGGAGCCGAAGTGGAAGTACAGCGCGCCCTTGGTGACGCCGGCCCGCTCCAGGATCTCCGACATGGTGGCGGCGGCGTAGCCGCGCTCGTCGAACACCTCGGCCGCGGCGAGGAGTACCGCCTGGCGCGTCGCCAGTGCCCGGGCCTGCCTGGCCATCGCAGCCTCCCTGGAATGCTCTCGTACTCGGCGGCGGCCGATCCTACGGGGGCCGACGGGGCGGGGAATCGCATACCGTCCAGTAGGTATTCTACCGAGCCGCCCGTCACGGGCCCGGGGTGCGAGGGCCCCGCAGGCGCCGGGAACGGCGACGGCCGGCCACCCGGAGGGGGTGGCCGGCCGTCGGTCGGATGCTGCGGGGCCGTCAGGCGGCCTGCTGCCAGCTGACCGGCGAGAAGTACGCCGGGCGGCGCTCCAGGCGGTGCCAGTTGGCGATCGGCTCGACCGGCGCCACGGCGGCGGCGGCCTGCTGGGCGGCCGCGGCGCGGGCCATCAGCACGGCGGTCAGGGCGGCGAGCTCCTCGTCGGAGAGCGAGCCGCGGACGACGCGGACGAGTGGTTCGGCGGAAGCGGTCATGGTGTTGGTTTCTCCCCCGGCACGTTTCTGGTGAATGGTCAGCAGAACTGCGGTGCTACATGGGCGGGTTGCCGTGCTTGCGGCTCGGCAGGTCGGCGTGCTTGGTGCGGAGCATGGCGAGCGAGGAGGCCAGGACCTGGCGGGTCTCGGCGGGGTCGATGACGTCGTCCACGAGGCCGCGCTCGGCCGCGTAGTACGGGTGCATCAGCTCGGTCTTGTACTCCTTGATCTTCTGGGCGCGCATCGCCTCGGGGTCCTCGGCGCCGTTGATGTCGCGGCGGAAGATCACGTTGGCGGCGCCCTCGGCGCCCATGACGGCGATCTCGTTGGTCGGCCAGGCGAACGAGAGGTCCGCGCCGATCGAACGGGAGTCCATCACGATGTACGCGCCGCCGTAGGCCTTGCGCAGGATCAGCTGGATGCGCGGCACGGTGGCGTTGCAGTACGCGTACAGCAGCTTGGCGCCGTGCCGGATGATGCCGTCGTGCTCCTGGTCGACGCCGGGCAGGAAGCCGGGGACGTCGAGCATGGTGACCAGCGGGATGTTGAAGGCGTCGCACATCTGGACGAAGCGCGCGGCCTTCTCGCTCGCGTTGATGTCGAGCACACCGGCCAGCGACTGCGGCTGGTTGGCGATGATGCCGGTGACGTGCCCGTCGATCCGCGCCAGCACGCAGAGCACGTTGGTGGCCCAGCGCTCGTGGACCTCCAGGTACTCGCCGTGGTCGACGATCTCCTCGATCACCTTGCGCATGTCGTACGGGCGGTTGCCGTCGACCGGCACCAGGTCGAGCAGCGCGTCGTTGCGGCGGTCCACCGGGTCGTCGTTGACGACGGTCGGCGGCATCTCGCGGTTGTTCTGCGGCAGCAGCGACAGGAGGTAGCGGACCTCCTCGATGCAGGACTGCTCGTCGTCGTAGGCGAAGTGCGAGACGCCGGAGACCCCGGAGTGGACGTCGGCGCCGCCCAGGCCGTTCTGGCTGATCTTCTCGCCGGTCACGGCCTGGACCACGTCCGGGCCGGTGATGAACATCTGCGAGGTCTCGCGGACCATGAACACGAAGTCCGTCAGGGCCGGGGAGTACGCGGCGCCGCCGGCGCACGGGCCGAGCATCACCGAGATCTGCGGGATGACACCGGAGGCCCGGGTGTTGCGCTGGAAGATGCCGCCGTAGCCGGCCAGGGCGGTGACGCCCTCCTGGATGCGGGCGCCGGCGCCGTCGTTCAGCGACACCAGCGGCGCACCGGCCGCGATGGCCATGTCCATGATCTTGTGGATCTTCTGCGCGTGGGCCTCGCCCAGCGCGCCGCCGAAGATGCGGAAGTCATGGGCGTAGGTGAAGACCGTCCGGCCGTGCACCGTGCCCCAGCCGACGACGACGCCGTCGGTGTGCGGCTTCTTCGCCTCCAGGCCGAAGCCGGTGGCGCGGTGTCGGCGCAGCGGCTCCACCTCGCGGAACGAGCCCTCGTCGAGCAGCAGCTCGATGCGCTCACGGGCGGTCAGCTTGCCCTTGGCGTGCTGGGCCTCGGTGGCCTTCTCGCTCGGGCCTCGGCGGACCTGGTCGCGCAGTTCGTGCAGCTCGGCGACCCGCCCGTGGGCGTCGGCCGGGATCTCGGGGATCTCGTCGCCGACCGGCGCCTCATGCACAACCGTCATCTCGAACCACTCCAAGGGTGAGGGAACTGTCCGACAGCCAACGTCTGCATTGCCCCCGGCTGCGAATCACTTCTTCACTTATGACTGTACGAGGGGCCCGGCGCTGGTTTCGGCGTCGATTCCGTACAAGGTCGCGTCCGTTTAGATGTCAGGGCTGTACAGAAACCGAGGGCGGGCCCTGTGATCGGACAGTGTCCGTTCGATTACCCGAAGCTGTCGTCCGAGTGGCGGTCCGATGATCTGAACGGAAGGAAACGTGCAGGTCAGCCCAGGCGGACGGGGGCCCGGACGGGGCTCCTCAAGGGGGTCGATAGCCGGATTTCAGCGGAGTGTGCTGGGCGGCCCGAGGCGGCTCCGGGCGCCGATCAGTCGTAGGGAAGCGCCAAAAACAGCGAGGCCCACCCGGGAGGCTCCGGGTGGGCCGTCCGAGGGAGCGCTCAGCTCTTGCGGCCGTCCTCCGGCTCGTCCTTGCCCCGCAGCTCCTCCTCGCGGCGGCGCAGGTCGGCCTCCCACCGCTTGAGCATGTCCTCGTGCCGGTTGTCGTCCTTCTTCAACGACGCTAGGAATTCGGGGTCGTCGTCCGGCGCGAGCGGTCGGCCGCCGCGCGCGCGCTCGTACTCGGGATAGCCGGTGGTGCGGCCCGCCGTGCGGGGCTGCAGCGCGCCGCGCTGCTTGCCGGCCACCAGCCAGGCGATCGAGCCGACCAGCGGGAAGAGCAGCACGATGATCACCCAGACCACCTTGGGGAGGTGCTTCACCTCTTCCTCGGGCGTGGTCAGGCAGTCGATGAACGCCCACACCCAGAGGGCGAGCGGGAGTACGAAGGTCAGGATCCTCAGCACGGCGGCGATCTCCCCCGGCGGCGGTGGCGGCGGGCGCCGCGAACCGCTGGACGGCTTCGACGGGGGCCCTTGACCGAGCCAGGCTATCGGGTGGCGGATACTGACTGGCATGGCATACGACGATCTCCGTTCGTTTCTGCGGGCCCTCGACCGCGAGGGCGATCTCAAGCGCATCAGGGCCGAGGTGGACCCCCATCTGGAGATCGGCGAGATCGTCGACCGGGTGCAGAAGGCCAAGGGCCCGGCCCTGCTCTTCGAGAACGTCAAGGGCTCCTCGATGCCGCTGGCGATGAACGTCTTCGGCACCGAGCGCCGGCTCGCCAAGGCGCTCGGGCTCAAGGGCCCCGACGACATCGCCGACAAGATCGCCGGTCTGCTGAAGCCCGAGCTGCCGCAGGGCTTCACCGGCTTCCGGGACGCCTTCGGCAAGCTCGCCTCGATGGCCCACGTGCCGCCGAAGCACGTGAAGTCCACCGACGCCCCGGTGCACGAGGTCGTGCTCACCGGCGAGGACGTCAACCTGGACGAGTTGCCGGCCCTCTTCACCTGGCCGCTCGACGGCGGCTCCTTCTTCAACCTCGGGCTCACCCACACCAAGGACCCGGACACCGGAGTCCGCAACCTCGGCCTGTACCGGCTCCAGCGGCACGACCGCCGGACCATCGGCATGCACTGGCAGATCCACAAGGACAGCCGCAACCACTACGCGGTCGCCGCGAGGCGCGGCGAGCGGCTGCCGGTCGCGATCGCCTTCGGCTGCCCGCCGGCCGTCACCTACGCGGCCACCGCCCCGCTGCCCGGCGACATCGACGAGTACCTGTTCGCCGGCTTCGTCGCGGGCGAGCGGGTGAAGATGGTCGACTGCAAGACGGTGCCGCTGCAGGTCCCGGCCGACGCCGAGGTGGTCCTGGAGGGCTGGCTGGAGCCGGGCGAGATGCTGCCGGAGGGGCCGTTCGGCGACCACACCGGCTTCTACACGCCGCAGGAGCCGTTCCCGGCGCTGAAGATCGACTGCGTGACGATGCGCCGCCGCCCGATCCTGCAGTCCATCGTGGTCGGCCGGCCGCCGACGGAGGACGGCCCGCTGGGCAAGTTCACCGAGCGGTTCTTCCTGCCGCTGCTGAAGGTGATCATCCCGGACATCGTCGACTACGACCTGCCCGAGGCCGGCGGCTTCCACAACTGCGTGATCGTCTCGATCGACAAGAAGTACCCCAAGCACGCCCAGAAGACGATGCACGCGATCTGGGGCGCGCACATGATGTCGCTGACCAAGCTGATCATCGTGGTGGACTCCGACTGCGACGTCCACGACTACCAGGAAGTGGCCTGGCGGGCCTTCGGCAACGTCGACTACAGCCGCGACCTCACCGTCGTCGAGGGCCCGGTCGACCACCTCGACCACGCCTCGTACCAGCAGTTCTGGGGCGGCAAGGCGGGCATCGACGCCACCCGCAAGCTGCCCGAGGAGGGCTACACCCGGGACGGCGGCTGGCCCGAGATGGTCTCCTCCGACCCGGCCACCGCCGCCCTGGTCGACCGCCGCTGGAAGGAGTACGGGCTCTGATGAGCACCGCTGCCGCCCTCCCCGAGGTCCCGCCGGGCAAGGTCAAGGCCTTCCTGCGGCTGGTGATGATCGAACACTCGGTCTTCGCCCTGCCGTTCGCCTACATCGCCGCCCTCACCGCGATGTTCCTCGCCGACAAGCGGGTGCACTGGGGCGAGCTGTTCATCGTCACCGTCTGCATGGTCGGCCTGCGGACCTTCGCGATGGCCGCCAACCGGATCATCGACCGCGAGATCGACGCCCGGAACCCGCGCACCGCCGGCCGCGAGCTGGTCACCGGCGCCGTCGCGGTGAAGACCGCGTACATCGGCTCGGCGATCGCGCTGGTGGTCTTCCTGGGCGCGGCCGCCCTGCTGAACCCGCTCTGCCTGGCGCTCGCGCCGGTCGCCGTGGTGCCGATGGTGGTCTACCCCTACGGCAAGCGGTTCACTGACTTCCCGCAGGCGATCCTGGGCCTGGCCCAGGCGATGGGCCCGGTCGGCGCCTGGCTGGCCGTCACCGGCTCGTGGTCCTGGGACGCGGTCGTGCTCGGCGCGGCGGTGGGGATCTGGATCGGCGGCTTCGACCTGATCTACGCCTGCCAGGACGTCGAGTCGGACCGCGAGGGCGGCGTGCGCTCGGTGCCGGCCCGCTTCGGGATCCCGGCGGCGGTGTGGGGAGCCCGCGTCTGCCACGTGCTCACCACGTTGCTGCTCGGCTGGTACGCGGTGCTGACCGGCGCCGGCGTCGCCTTCTGGACCGGCCTCGCCGTCGTGGCCGGCGCCTTCGTCTACGAGCACACCATCGTGAGGCCGAACGACCTGTCGAAGCTGAACCGGGCGTTCTTCCAGACGAACGGGTTCGTCGGGATCTCGCTGTTCTTCTTCGCGCTGGTCGACCTGGTCGTGCGCGGCCTGGGGATCTGACCCCCGCGCGCGGCTACCGGGCGCCCTCGTCGAGCGTGTGCTTGACGAGGGCGTTCGCGTGTCCGTGACCGAGGCCGTGCTCGGCCTTCAGCCAGGCGACCAGCTCCATGTGCTTGGTGAGCGGGGAGGAGCGGATCAGGTCCTTCCAGTGCGCGATCGGCCGGCCGTACTTCTTCTCGATGGAGGGGAAGTAGCTGGCGGGGCCCTTGACGGCGTCGGTGCTCATGGCAGCGGTTCTCCTGTCAGGTCGTCAGTTCGATCTTGCCGGGGATGATTCTCACGCAGAGAGCCGGACGGCGACAGCGCTCAGCCAGGCGAGTCCGAGCGCGGCGCCGATGGTGAAGGCCATGACGGTGGCGCCGGAGCCGGCGAAGCCGGCCAGCACGCCGAGCGGCATCAGGCGCGAGGCGATCGCCCAGCCGCGGCGGCCGGTGGCGGCGAAGTATCGGGCGAGGACGAGGAACGCGGCGCAGAGCGCGAGGTAGCCGACCGCGCCGCCGACCATGTGGACGGCGCCGTGGGCGCTCAGCCCGGTCACCCGGCCCTCGGGGGCGCCGACCGGGAACCCGGCCCCGGGGTCGGCCTCGAAGGCCGAGCTGAGGAGGAACGACGTGCCGAACACCGCGACCAGGCGGGGCGCCCAGGTGCCGCCGGGGCGGTTGCGCAGGGCCTGGTGGAGGCCGGCGGCGCCGGCGAGGATCAGGACGCCGGCGAGGAGGAAGTTCGCGGTCTGGGTCCAGCCGGCGTCGCCGAGGGCGAGCTGGCTGATGGCGTTGCGGGAGAAGTCGAAGCCTTCGCGGGTGAGGCCCTGGGCGATGCCCGCGGTGAGGAACAGCGGCCCCGCGAGAGCGCCCGCGGCGAGGAGGGTCCGGGTCGCGGGGGCGGTGGCGAGCGGGGCGGCGGTGAGCGTGTTGGTCATGCCGGTAAGACCGGGGGAGTGGGCGGAACTCATCGCCGGCATGGATGTGATCTGGGTCACGCGCTGGTGTGACAAGCCCACTATCGCTGTTCCTGTCCCGGCGGCCGTGGCGGCTGACTAGTGTGGGCGGCCTGAGGCCCAAACACCGGTTCCTTGAAGGAGCATGGCATGGCTGTCGAGCACGACCCCTCGCACTCTCCCCGCGCGTACTACGGCGCGGAGCTGCGGCGCCTCCGGGAGCAGGCCGGCCTGAGCCAGGAGGCCCTGGGGCAGCTGGTCTTCTGCTCCGGCGGCTACATCGGGCAGATGGAAGTGGCGGTGCGGAAGCCGCAGGAGGATCTGTCGAAGCGGCTGGACCAAGTGCTCAAGACCGACGGCCACCTGCTGCGGGTGTACGAGATGGTGAAGAGGTCGTCGCGGTACGTCGACTACTTCGCTGATGTAGCAGAACTCCAATCGATGGCGAGAACCATCAGCCAGTCCTCACCGCTGCTAGTACCGGGGTTGATGCAGACGCCCGACTACGCACGGGCACTGTTCGAGTCGGCGCAACCGCTCAGGAAGGCAGCTGACAACGAGGCCCTTGTGGCCGCGCGCATGGCACGGACGGAGCTGCTTGAGCAGTCGAAAGCCCCGCAGTATTGGGCCGTCCTGGACGAAGCAGTCCTTCGCCGGCCAGTCGGCGGAGCGGCCGTGATGGGGGCGCAGATGGCTCACCTTGGAGAGCTGATTCGCAGCAGGAAGGCGCTCATTCAGGTGGTCCCGTATTCGGTCGGTGCGCACTCGCTGATGGTGGGTCCGCTCTGTCTGATGACCTTCGACGATGCGCCCCCGGTCGCGTACGTCGAGGGGCCCTTCACGGGAAACCTGGTGGACGATCCGGCGCTGGTCGGTAGGTGCACGCTGGCCTACGATCTGGTCAGGGCTGCCGCACTGCCGCCGGAGGCGTCCCTGGCCCTGATCGAATCGGCGGCGAAGGGCTACGCGAATGCACCGAGTCGAGCAGTGGCGTAAGAGCAGTTACAGCAGCGGCAACGAGAGTAATGACTGCATTGAGGTGGATGACGCCCGCCCGGGTTCGGTTCGTGACTCGAAGGACCCCGAGGGCCCGCGCCTCCGCTTCACCCCGGCCGCCTGGCAGGCCTTCGTGACCGCCACCGCTCGCCAGGAGTTCTCGGATGCATCGAACTGAGCAGTGGCGCAAGAGCAGTTACAGCAGCGGCAACGCAAACGACAACTGCATCGAGGTGGACGACGCTCGCCCGGGTTCGGTTCGTGACTCGAAGGACCCTGAGGGCCCGCGCCTCCGCTTCACCCCGGCTGCCTGGCAGGCCTTCGTGACCGCCACCGCCACCGGCGAGTTCGGCGCCGCCTGACTGGCGCTCACCGCACCCGGGCGGCGATGGCTCGGGCGCAGTCCAGGGACTCGGTGTGGGTGGTGTCCACCTCCAGGTCGTAGACCACGCCCTGGTGGACGATGGACGCCTGTTGGGCGGCCATGCCGAGGGCCCGGTCCCCGCGGGCGATCTCGCGGCCGGCGGCCACCGCGCTCTCGCACCGGACGCCGACCCACAGCACCTCCAGGCCGTCGAGGACGTCCCGCCAGCGCGCCTGGGACTCCGCTGCGCCGAGGAACACGTCGTCGACGATGATCCGGGCCCCTGCCCGGGCCATCGCGGCGACCCCTGCCATCCACGCGGCCTCCAACTCCCGGAAGGTCGAGCCGATGGTCACCGCGCCGTCGTCGGTGATGTCGATCCCGAGGTCCGAGGCCTGCATGGACGCCGGCATCATCTCGATCAGCGAGTCGATCGCCGCTGCGAGCCACGGATCGGGCAGGACTGCTTGGAGACACCGGACGATCCCTGACTTGCCCGAGCTCGATCCGCCGTTCAAAACGATCACTTGAGTCGTCACCAGGTCACCGTAGAGGCGGGAGCACGTCCGGCCGAAGCGGTTTTCGGAAGGCCGCGGCACTAGCATCGGCAGCGTGATCGACAAATCCGTGGACTTCCGTGAGGACCGGATCGGCAGCGCCCTCCGCGGCGAGAACCCGACCGTGATGCGCCGCCTCGACGCCGGGTTCGCCGTGATCGGGGACGTGCAGTTCCTGCCCGGGTACTCGATCCTGCTCACCGACGAGCCCGGCGTCGAACGGCTCTCCGACCTGCCCCGCCCGCGCAGGCTCGCCTACCTCGCGGACCTGGACCTGCTCGGTGAGGCCGTCGAACGCGCCTGCCGGGCCGCCGATCCGGCCTTCCGCCGGGTGAACCTGGAGATCCTCGGCAACAAGGACCCCTTCCTGCACGCCCACGTCTGGCCCCGCTTCGACTGGGAGCCGGAGCACCTCGTCCAGAAGCCCGTCTGGCTCTACTCGTCGGACCACTGGCGCGACGAGCGGTACGCCCTCGCCCCGCGGCACGACGCGATCCGCGCCGCCGTCACCGCCGAGCTCGACACCCTGCGCTGAGTGGACGCGGATATCGCTCAGACCGCGATGAGCCGAACCCGGCCGTCGCAGAGCCGGAGCATCTCGTCCGCGTCGGAGGCGAGCATGGCTACCGGCCCGGGCTGTCTGAGCGCCAAAGCGGCAACGGTCGCGTCGATCGCGTACTTGTGGCCGTGCAAGCCGGTTCGCTTCAGGAGGTTCGCCGCGTCTCTCGCCACATCCTCCGTGACCGCCTCGATCTTGACCCGAGACAGAGCCCAGTTCAGGCGAGCCATGTTCACGCGCGCATGCATGACTTCCACGATGGTGTTGGCGCAGACGACGACGTCTGCGCCCATACCCTGAAAGACTTGGAGCCGGGCCATTGCGCGGCGATCTTGTGAGACCAAGGTGGACAGTCCCTGGGAATCCAGGACCAGGGTCTCGAATCGGTCAGTCACGCTGCTTCTGCCTGTGAAGATCCACCCGATCCGAAGATCTCCGCGCGGGCCTGGGCAAGCTCCTCCTCGGTGAACGCACCGTGCTCCTCCTGGTAGCGGCGGAGGTCGTCGCCAAGAAGCCGGTTCCTGATCTGCCGGGCCACGGCTTCGGCGACGAAGCCGGAGACGTTGTCTGTGAGCTTCTTGAGTTCCGCGACCTGCTCCGTCGGCAGCGTCACCGTGATGCGAGTTGTAGCTCCCATAAGGCGAGCATGCTGCAATATGCACCATGTGCGGCCAGCAAGGTTTGCTTCACCCTCGCCAACCGGTGGTGCCCGGCCTCGACCCGGCCGCCGGGCGGTCGCGCCGAGGTGCTCGTCGAGGTGGGCGCCGCAGGGTCTCTCGCGGGGAGCGATTGGACCTCTTTGCTCGACTGTTGGCGTGCGTGTCGGCCAACCTGATGCCCACGTTGAGGCCTCCGTCCCGGGGGCCCCTGTCGTTCATCGACCCCTTGTGCGCGCCGCGATGCTGTTCTTGGCGCCGGCCGGCCGAGTCCGGGCCGCAGGACCGTTCGTGGTCGTAATCTGCCTGCTGAAGAACGGAGTTGACTGTTTCGCAGACCGACTACCGCGCTGCGTTATGACCGTGTTACGGTCCGCGACGTAAGCAGAAAAGAAGAAGACCCCAGCGGTGCGCCAACACCCCGGGGTCTGGCATCAGGAGCAGGACCTCCCCATGCAGATTCATCGTAGCGCGCACGCGCGCGGTTTCACCGTCCTTCCGAACGTCCTGCTCCAGGACCGTCGGCTCAGCTTCACCGCCCGCGGCCTCTTGGCCGACCTGCTCTCCCGGCCCGACGGCTGGCGCGAGGACGGGCGCCAGATCGCCGACTCCAGCCCGCACGGGCGCGGAACCATCCGACGGACCCTCAAGGAGCTGACCGAGGCGGGCTACTACCGCGTCGAGCTGATCCGGATGCCCGACGGCACCCTCCGCTCGGAGGCGCACGTCTACGACACGCCGCAGCCCCGCCGGTCGCCGGGTGACACCCCTCCGGACGTCGGTGGGCCGGAAGGTGGCGCCCCTGTCACCCCTCCCGTAAAGAACCCGGAACAAGAACCCACCCTCCCGGCCGAGTCGCCCGATCCGCAGACCGCCGCCGCGGTCGCCCTGCTGTTCCGGGTGCTCCGCCCCGAGCCGCGCCTGCGGCTCGGCGAGCGCGAGGCGGCGGCCCTCGCGCCGCTCGTCGCCGAGTGGCTGCAAAGGGGCTCCACCGAGGCGGACTTGGTCCAGGCCCTGCTGCCCGGCCTGCCCTCGGACGTGTGCTCCCCGGTCGGCCTGCTCCGGAACCGCCTGCAGCGGAAGATGCCGCCCGAACGGACGACCCCCGAGCCTCGGCCGGCCGGGTACGCCGAATGCGCCGGGTGTCACGATCCGGTTCCCCGCCCCGGCATCTGCCGGGCCTGTGCCGGCCTGGCGGCGAGACCGCTCGCCGTCGGGCGCGGGGCCGCCGTGGTGGCTGCCGGGGTCGCCCGGGCTCGCCTCGCCCTGCGCGGCCCCCGTCCGGCCGCGGGGTTGCCGGGCTGAGACAACCCGGCACCCGTTCTCGTGAACTTGCCGCGCGTCCCCGGGCGTGTCCGCAGAGGCGTCCTCAGGCTCCACGCGTCCCTGCCTAGGCTCCCCGGCATGGACATCGTCATCCCGCTCTTCAAGCTCTACGAGCCACTCGACGCCATCGGTCCGTACGAGCTCCTGGCGAACCTGCCGGAAGCCAAAGTGCGCTTCGTCGCGCCCGAACCGGGGCGGGTCACCGACGTGCTGCGCTCCCTGCACGTGGAGGTGCCCACCCGGTTCTCGGAGGTCGAGTCCTGCGACGTGCTGCTCGTCCCGGGCGGTGCCGGGGCGCGACTGATGCTCAACAACACGGAGTTCATCGACTGGGTGCGCCGGATCCACGAGACGACCCGTTTCACCACCTCGGTCTGCACCGGGGCGCTCATCCTCGGGCAGGCGGGGCTGCTCAAGGGGCTCACCGCGACCACCCACTGGATGGCGATGGACGACCTGGAGACGTTCGGCGCCACCTACACCGCGGAACGCGTCGTCCGGCACGACAAGATCCTCACCTCGGCCGGAGTCTCCGCCGGTATCGACCTGGCCCTGCAGCTCTGTGCGTTGCTCAGCGACGAGTTCACCGCCAGAGCCATCCAACTCTTCACCGAGTACGACCCCCAGCCGCCGTTCGACAGCGGCTCCCTGGCCACCGCGACGCCCGAGGTCGTGGCCCGTGCTCGGGAGCTCGCCGCCGGCTGAACCCACTCAGCCGGTCAGGCCGCGCCGGTACCGGACGCCCGGCCGGTCGTCGATCGTGACCTCCCCGACGGCGGTGAAGCCGGTGCGGCGGAGCACGGCCATGGAGGCCGGGTTGTCGACGGTCGTCACGGCGGTGAGCGCGGAGAGCCCGTACCCGGCTGCGGCCAGCCGGCAGACCTCCTGCACGGCGGCCGTGGCCACGCCCCGGCCGGCGGCCCGTTCACCGATCCGGTAGCCGAGTTCGGCCGAGCCGTCCTCGACGTCCGGCGACTACCGGATCGTCTACACGATCGAGGACGGCCGGCTCATCGTGTGGGTCCTCGCTGCCGGGTATCGCCGCGAGGTCTACCGGCGCTTCTGACCTGAGCCGGCCGGGCCGGGCCCGGGTCGGCCGGGTGGCGGCCGACCCGGGCGGGCGGTGCCGCTACTCGGCCGACTCCGCCTTGATGTACGCCTCGTACTGGGCGGCGGTGAGCAGGCCGTCCAGCTCGGCCGGCTTGGTGAACGTGATCTCGATCATCCAGCCTTCGTCGTACGGGTCACTGTTGACCAGCTCGGCCTCGTCGTTCAGGGACTCGTTCACGGCGGCGACGGTGCCCGTGAGCGGCATGTAGGTCTCGCTCACCGACTTGACCGACTCGATGCTGCCGAACGGCTCGGTGATCTCGAAGGCGTCGCCCTTCTTGGGGAGTTCCACGAAGACGACGTCGCCGAGCTGGCGCTGTGCGTAGTCGGTGATGCCCACGCGGGCCGTGTCCTTGCCCAGGGACGCCACCCACTCGTGGTCCTTGGTGTACTTGCGGTCGTTCGGGATGTGCGCCATGGGGGCCTCTCCGGGTATCGCCGGGCGGATCGGCTGACGGTCTGTCAGCTACGGGAAAAGAGCCTGCCGCAGATTCCCGTAGCCGGGCAGGATGTTCACCCGGACGTGTGAGCCCCCTGCTCGCCACGGCCGTACCCACACCGAGGATCCCCCGGGATCCGGACCCAGGAGAGCCGCGTGAGCACTGCCAGGATCGCCGTCGTGACCAGCCTCGCCCACGCGGAGTACGACCCCGATCTCGCGCTGGTCGTCGAGGCTCTGCGCGCCGAGGGACTGGCGGCCGAGCCGGTGGCCTGGGACGCCGACCGCCCGGGGTGGGAGGCGTTCGACCTGGCGGTCATCCGCTCGACCTGGGACTACTCGGAGCGGCTCGGCGAGTTCCTGGCCTGGGCCGACGCGACGGCCCGCGCCACCCGGCTCTTCAACCCCGCGCCGGTGGTGCGCTGGAACAGCGACAAGCGCTACCTGCTGGAGCTGGCCGAGCGGGGCGTCCCCGTGGTGCCGACGCGGATCCTCGAGCCGGGGGCGCCGGCCGCCGAGGCCGACTTCGACCGGCCCGCGGGCGTGGTGGTCAAGCCCGCGGTCTCGGCGGGGGCCCGCGACACCGCGTGGTACGAGCCCGGCCGGTCCTCGGACGCCCTGCGCCACGCCCGGATGCTGCTGGACGAGGGCCGCACGGCGATGGTGCAGCCGTACCTCCCGCTGGTGGCGGAGGGTGAGCGCGCCCTGGTCTTCGTCGCCGGCGCGTTCAGCCACGCGATCCGCAAGGGGCCGGTGCTGACCGAGCCGGGCGTCATCGACAACGACCGGGTCGCCCACCCGGGCCTCACGGCGTACGAGCCGACCGAGGCGGAGCTGCGCACCGCCCGGACCGCCCTGGCGGCGGCCCCCGCCGCGGACGGCCTGCTCTTCGCCCGGGTCGACCTGGCCCTGGACGAGGCCCGGGAGCCGGTGGTGATGGAACTGGAGCTGATCGAGCCGAACCTCTTCCTCGGCCACACCCCGCAGGGTCTCCAGCGGCTCGCCGCCGCCGTCGCCGCCCGCGCGGCCACCGCCCGCTGACCGCCGTCCGGCGGGAAGAATCGGACCACTCGACCTCTGGAGGAGACACGTGATCGGCAAGCTGCAGTGCATCGTGCTCGACTGTCCGGACCCGGCCGCACTGGCCCGGTTCTACGCGGGGCTGCTGGGCGGTGAGGTGGACCGGCCGGACCGGCGCTGGTCGCTCGACGCGGACTGGTCGACCCTGCACACGGAGGACGGGGCGGTGATCTGCTTCCAGCGGGTGGCCGACCACCGGCCGCCGCGGTGGCCCGACCCGGCCCACCCGCAGCAGGTGCACCTGGACATCGAGGTGGCCGACCTCGACGCGGCCGAGCGCGAGGTGCTCGCGCTCGGCGCCACCCGGTTGAGCGACGCCGGAGGCTGGCGGGTCTACGCGGACACCGCCGGCCACCCGTTCTGCCTCATCCGCGGCTGAGCGGGCCGGCGCGCGGGCCGAGCCGGCCCCGCGCGTGGAAAGGGCCGAGCCCCGGCTCTCCGGTTGGGGGCCGGGGAGCCGGGGCTCGACGTTGGAGGGGCGTCAGGCGGAGCGGCGGCGGCGCGACGCGAACAGCGCGCCGATGCCGGCCAGGAGGAGAGCGCCGGCGCCCGTCGCGGCCTTCTCCATGCCGTCGGAGCCGGTGTGGGCCAGCTCGCCGCCCGCCACCGAGGTGGTGCCGGTGGTGGTACCGCCGGTGGTGGTGGTCGAGAAGCCGGCGTTCCGGACGGTGGTGCCCGTGGTGGTGCCGGTGGCGGCCGGCGCGGCGGTGAGCTCGATCTCGACGTTCTGCGGGCCCCGGACGGCGGGCGCGAAGCCGGGGGTCTGCTGGACGGCCCAGGGGTGGACGTAGGACTTGCCGAGCGGGGCGTCGGCGGTGAAGGCGAGGCGGACGTGCCGGGTGTCCTTGCTCTCCGGGGCGATGGTCTTGTCGGCGGTGAGGTGGTAGGTCACCCGGTCGGAGCCGCTGGCGACGCCGGTGATGCTCTCCCAGCTGCCGTCGGCCTTGCGCACCTGGAGGGTGCTGCGGCTGTCGGCCTCCACGACCTTGTCGACGTCGGTGTAGCGCGAGCCGCTGTCGTTCGTGAAGGTGACGTCGAACTCGGCCGGGGCGCCGCCGGCGACGGCGGTGGTCGGCGCGTCCTTGACCTGCACGGTGAGGGCCTTGGCGACGATCTCCTTGGTGCTCTCGGCGAGGACGGTCTTCGAGGTCGGGTCGAGCACGGCCGAGCTGAGCTTGATCGGCGAGTCCGAGCCGCCCCAGTCGTTGTTCAGCGGGGTGGCGATGCGCAGGTGGATGGTCCTGGTGGCGCCGGCGCCGACGGCCAGGTCGGTGATCTCGCCGGTGAAGTGGAAGCCGTTGCCCTGGCTGAACGCCAGCGTGACGGGCTTCCAGGTGCCGTCCCCGGCGCGGTACTCGATGGCGATGCGGTCCTTCGAGCGGGCGAAGCCGTTGCTCGCGTCGAGCTTCAGGGTGAACGGAGCCTCGGCGGTGCCGGGGTTGGTGACGGTCTCGGTGAACTCGACCGCCTGACCGCCGTGGCCGATCGAGGCGGGCGCGTTGACGGTCAGCTCCGGCTTGGCGGCGACCGGCGCGGCGGTGAGGTCGATCTCGGCGAACTGCGGGCCGCGGGCGGCGTCCATGTAGCCCGGGATGTGCTGCACGGCCCACGGGTTGAGGTAGGCCTTGCCGAGCGGGGCGTCGGCGGTGAAGGCGAAGCGGACGTGCCGGGTGTCGCTGCCGCCGGGGGCGAGGGTCTTGTCCTCGGTGAGGTGGTAGGTGACCTGCTTGGAACCGGGCTGGCTGCTGGCCTCGCCGGTGATGTTCTCCCAGCTGCCGTCGGCCTTGCGGACCTGGAGCGTGCTGCGCCCGTCGGCCACCACGACCTTGTCGACGTCGGTGTAGCGCGAGGCGCTGGCGTTGGTGAAGGTGACGTCGAACTCGGCCGGCGCGCCGCCGGCGACCATGCTGGTCGGCGCGTCCTTCACCTGCACGGTGAGGGCCCTGGCCGTGAACTCCTTGGTGCTCTCGGCGAGGACGGTCCTGGCGGCCGGGTCGAGCACGGCGGAGCTGAGGGTCACGGGCGAGTCCCCGTTGCCCCAGTCGTTGTGGAGCGGTGCGGCGATGCGCAGCTGGACGGTCTTGGTGGCGCCGGCGGCGACGGTCACACCGGAGATCTCGCCGGTGAAGTGGGGCGAGGCGAAGGTCAGGGCGACAGGCTTCCAGGTGCCGTCCGCGGCGCGGTAGTCGATGCCGATGCGGCCCGTCCCAAGGGCGCCGGGGGCACTCGCGTCGAGCTTCAGGGTGAAGGACGCCTCGGCGGTGCCGGGGTTGGTGACGGTCTCGGTGAACTCGACCGCCTGACCGCCGTGGCCGATCGACGCCGGCGGGTTGACGGTCAGCTCCGGCTTGGCGGCCCCGTTCGCGGCCTTGGCGGTCTTGGCCGCCGGGGCGTCCGGGGCCTTGGCGGCCGGGGCCTCGGTGGCCGTCGCGGAAGGCGCCGTGGTGGCCGGGGCGGTGACGGCCGGCGGGACGTCGGCGGCGAACGCGGCGGGGGCCGAGACGACCGCTCCGGTGGCCAGCAGCGCGCCGAGGGTGGCGGCGGTCAGGACGGTGGAGCGGGAACGACGGGCGCGCGTGGTGATGGACATTCTGAATACCCCCCAGGGTGTTTCAAGCTGCGGACTCGGGTCGGCAGCCGTGGTACGGATGCGGTGGCCGGACTCGCGGAGTAAGCGCTGTCTCGGCGCCGCTTGCGGTCCCCTCGGCGGGGGCTTCCCCGCCGCTCACTTACACAGACGTGTGGGGGCCACGGGGGTTGCAGGTGGGTTCCGAACTTTTTCGGGAATCTTTTGCGGCGGCTCTGACCTGGGGTTTTGTGCCTCAGAAGGTGTTGGGTAATTGATCAACTGCATGGCGTGATGCGCTGGCGATGATCTTCGTGGGTGACGGGTCCGCGAAGATCACCACCATGTGTGCCTGTTCCTGCAAGCCGTCCTATGACTCGTCGTTGACGGACGCTCAGTGGGCGGTGATCGAGCCGCTGCTGCCCGGGCGGGATCCGCGCCGGGGTGGCCGTCCGTTGAAGTTCCCTCGTCGACTCGTCGTGGACAGCGTCTTGTACGTGCTGGTCACGGGCTGTGCGTGGCGGCTGCTGCCCCACGATCTCGCGCCGTGGGATGCGGCCTACCGGTGGTTCCGCGCCTGGACGGCGGACGGGACCTGGGACCGGGTCCACGATGCGCTGCGCGAGCGGCTCCGGGTGGCGGACGGCCGAGATCCGCAGCCGTCGGCGGCGGTGCTGGACTCACAATCCGTGCGCAGTCACCAGGGCGGCGAGGCCATCGGCTACGACGCGGGCAAGCGCGTTCGGGGCCGCAAGCGGCACCTTCTGGTGGACACCTGCGGCCTCGTGCTGCGGGCGGTCGTGCACTCGGCCTCGGTGCAGGAGCGCGCCGGGGCGAAGCTGGTCCTCGCCGGTGTCCGCGATGCGTTTCCGCAGGTCGGACTGGTGTGGGTGGACGGGGGCTACGTCAACGCGATCGATGCGGGGCTCGTCGGCTGGGCGGCGGAGCGGGAGAACCTGGAGATCGTCGCGGTGCCCCGGAATGCGGATGTGAAAGGCTTCCAGGTGCTGCCCCGCAGGTGGGTGGTCGAGCGGACATTCTCCTGGCTGGGACGGTGCAGACGGTTGGCACGGGACTACGAGCGCAAGACCGCGCACGCCGAAGCGATGATCAAGGTCGCGATGATCCGCCTCATGGCCGCCCGCCTCGCCGACGAGACGATCGAACCCCACGGCCCCATCGAGATCGAAGCAGCCCGCCGCCTCGCCGACGACCTCACGAGCGAGTGATCACCCAGTTACCCAACACTTTCTCAGGGGTGGGGTCGGCCGAGCGAGAGGGCGTCACCGACGCTGAGTCGCCCGGGTGCGGCCACCTCGGCCAGGGCGTCGAGCCGGCCGTCGTGGGCGTGGACGACGGCCTTCAGGATCTCCGGCGCGTGCGGGAGTCCGGGCTGGGCGGCGGCGGTCATCGCGCAGCGCTCGCTGGCCCGGACGAAGGCGAGCCGGACCCCGGTGCCTCCGTGCCCCTCCCGGCCGAACCAGGTGTCCTCGACGAACGGCGGGGTACCCGGCGGGGTGCGGAGCAGGATGTTGGGGCGGAACCGGCGCTCGTCCACCACGGCGGAGGGCGCGGCCTCGCGCACCCAGTCCAGGGTGGCCGTGGTGAGCACGCTGACCGGCAGCTGGTCGAAGTGGGAGACGGCGTCCTCGCGGGCGAGCGCGACGTCCGGGCGCAGGAGGTAGGCGCGCAGGAAGGCGGTCGGGTCGGCGACCGGCCGGCCGAGCGGGTCGAGGAGCTCGGGCCGGTCGAGCCGGTGGCCGAGCCGGGAGGAGAGGCGGAGCAGGCCGTCCATCCGGCGGAAGCGCCGGGTGTTCTTCCCGGAGCCGAGCCTGCCGGCCCCGTCGCGCACGGCGTAGAGGCGGTCGCCGGCCAGGCCGCGGTCGTCGACCTCGACGGAGTCGAGCCGCTCACCGCCGGTGGACTTCACGGGGTAGCGCCAGAGCCGCTCGATCACTCCGATGATCTCTGCCATGGGCTGACAGCGTAGCGGCGCCCGCCGGGCATGGTCTAGACCAAGTGTCCGGCAGGCGTTCGTTGCGGGTGGGCGGTCAGCCCAGCCGCGCCACCGCCCGGACCGGTGCGCCGTCGGCCGCCGCCAGCCGCAGCGGGAAGAGCGAGACCTCCACCGGCCGTCCGGCCCGTTGGGCGTCCAGGAGCTTCCGCAGGTCGGTGAGGTTCTCCGCGATCACCCCGCCGCCGGGCGCTCCGAGCAGCACCCGGTGCGCTGCCAGCGTGGGTTCCGCGGCGCCCGGCTGGTCGTGCTCGTCGGTCAGGTCCGCGAGCAGTGCGGCCACCGCCGGATCGCCGGGGCCGGGGTCGGGGGTGGGGTCGACGCTGAGCGCGTCCACCCCGACCGTCCGCACCCCGGCCGCGACGATCGCCTCGGCCGCCTCGGCGGTCAGGCTGGGGTGGGCGAGGTAGGCGTCGGTGCCCCAGTGCCGGGCCCAGCCGGTGGCCAGCAGCAGGACGGTGCCGGCTCCGGCTCGCTCCAGCGCGGGGGCGATCAGCTCCGGCGTCAGTTCGGCGCGCGGCTCCAGACCGCGCAGGTCGGCCACGACCGCCGGACCGGTGAACCGCTCCAGCGGCAGGCCGTCCAGGGTGGGCCAGGTGACGTCCACGTGGTACGGCGCGTCCACGTGGGTGCCGGACTGCGAGCCGAGGTGCAGGGCCAGCACGTTCACCCCGGCGGTGGCGGTGGTCAGGGCCGGTTCCAGGACGACGGCCGGGTCGCCGGGGTAGACCGGCATCGCGGTGGTCACCTGGTGGGTGAGGTCGACGAGGGTCGCTGCCATGCCGCCCATCCTCCCAGGGGTGAAGCCGGATGGACCCGCCGCGGGGCCCACCGTGGGGAAGCGGGGCCCGCCGTATAGAAAGGGGGCATGGGAACAGCGAAGCGTCAGCCGTGGGTGGTCGGGGTCTCGGGCGCGTCCGGAACGCCGTACGCCGCCTCCGTGATCCGGGCGCTGCTCGCCGCGGGGGAGGCGGTGGACCTCGTGGTCAGCCGGGCGGCCCGGCTCACCATCCTGGACGAGACCGGCATCTCCTTCCGCGACGCGCACTGGCGCACCGACCTGGCCGCCTGGCTGGGCACCGACGCCGGTGAGCTCGACGACGTGCGCTACTGGTCGGCCGGGGACTTCGCGGCCGGGCCGTCCAGCGGCTCCTACCCGGCCAAGGGCATGCTGGTCGTGCCCGCCACCACCGGCGCGGTGGCCGGGATCGCGCTCGGCCTGAGCAAGGACCTGCTGCAGCGGGTCGCCAGCGTCACCCTCAAGGAGCGCCGCCCGCTGGTGGTCTGCGTCCGCGAGGCGCCGCTCAACGGGGTCACCCTGAAGCACCTGGTCGAGTTGGACGCGCAGGGCGCCGTCGTGCTCCCCGCCTCGCCCGGCTTCTACGCCGGCGGCTCCACCGTCCGCGAACTGGTCGATTTCGTGGCCGGCCGGGTGCTGGACGCCGTCGGCGTGCCGCACACGCTGTACCGGCGCTGGGAGGGCGAGTTGGGCGCGGCCGCGCGCGACGCCGCGCCACCGGAGTGAGGGGGCGTGAGGAAGCGGAAACCGGGAGAGTATGTTCTCTGCGATATCCGGGTTGTTCCGCGCACGGCGCCTTTGAATCCGGATAATGATCTGTGGGTCTGGTGAGGTTCGGAAGGACGCGGACGGTATATGGACACGGTGGACAGACAGCTCATCCAGGCGCTCCGGGAGAACGGCCGTGCGTCCTACGCCGAGCTGGGCCGACTGGTGGGCCTCTCCGGCCCGAGCGTCACGGACCGGATCAACCGGCTGGAGCAGGCCGGGGTCATCACCGGCTACCGGGCGACGGTCAACCCGGCCTCGCTCGGCTTCGGCGTCACAGCCCTGATCGGCCTTCAGCTCACCGACGCGGCCGACCACGAGGACGTGGCGTTCCGGCTGAAGGACCTCAGCGAGGTCGAGGACTGCTGGTTCATCGCCGGTGACGACTCCTACATGCTCAAGGTCCGGGTGGCCGACGTGGCCGGCCTGGAGTCGGTGGTGAAGCGGATCTCGGGCACGAAGGGCGTGGCCCGGACCCGCACCACCGTCGTACTCTCCACGAAGTGGGAGAACCGGGTCAGCGAACTCCCGCTCGCCGAAGGGGAGTGAACGCGATGGCACTGGTCGGACTGGAGGAGCTGCGGGCGGCTCGGCAGCGGATCGCGGGGGTCGCGGTGAGGACACCGCTGGTCCCCGCCCCGTGGGCGGGCTCCGCGGAGCGCCGGCTCTGGCTCAAGCCGGAGAACCTCCAGCCGACCGGCGCCTTCAAGACCCGCGGCGCGTACAACCGGCTCGCCGCGCTCACCGAGCAGGAGCGGGCCCGCGGCGTGGTCGCCCAGTCCAGCGGCAATCACGCGCAGGCGGTGGCGTACGCGGCCGGGCTGCTCGGCATCAAGGCCGTCATCGTCATGCCGGACACCTCGCCGGCGGTTAAGATCGACGCGACCCGCGCGTTCGGCGCCGAGGTGGTCGTCGTCGCGCCGGAGGAGCGGGACACGCTGCCGGTCGAGCTGGCCGAGCGGCACGGCTACGTCTGGGTCCCGCCCTACGACGACCCGTACATCATCGCGGGCCAGGGCACGGTCGGCCTGGAGATCGCCGAGGACGCCCCGGCGGAGCTGGACACCGTGCTGGTGCCGGTCAGCGGCGGCGGACTGATCTCCGGGACGGCGGCGGCGCTCAAGCTCACCCGCCCGGGCGTCCGGGTGGTCGGCGTCGAGCCCGAGCTGGCCGCGGACGCGCAGGCCAGCCTGCGGGCCGGCGAACGGCTCAGCTGGCCGGTCGCCGACACCTACCGGACCATCGCGGACGGCCTGCGCACGCCGTCCGTCGGCGAGCTGCCGTTCCAGCACCTCACCGCCTACGTCGACGACATCGTGACGGTCTCCGAGGAGGAGATCCGGGCGACGGTGGCGCTGCTGGCCCGGCGCGGCCGGCTGGTCGCGGAGCCCTCCGGTGCGGTGGCGCCGGCGGCGTACTTCCACCGTTCGGACGAGGTCGGCGGTCAGGTCGTGGCGGCGGTGGTCAGCGGCGGCAACATCGACCCGGCGCTGCTCTCGGAGCTGCTCGCGGTCTGAGCCGGGCATAGGCGTACGCTCGTTCCGGCATTGATTCGAAGTCGGAGGAGGCGGGGCACCGCATGGACGCAGGGCTCAAGCGCGAGCTGGAGGCGAAGGTCTACGCGGGTGAGCGGCTGACCCGTGAGGACGGGATCGCGCTCTACGAGAGCGACGACCTGGCGTGGCTGGGCGGCCTCGCCCACCACGTGCGGACGCAGAAGAACGGCGACGTCGTCCATTTCAACGTCAACCGCCACCTGAACATGACCAACGTGTGCAGCGCGTCCTGCGCGTACTGCTCGTTCCAGCGCAAGCCGGGCGAGAAGGACGCGTACACGATGCGCATCGAGGAGGCCGTCCGCCTGGCCAAGGCCATGGAGGTGGACTCGCTCACCGAGCTGCACATCGTCAACGGGCTGCACCCGACCCTGCCGTGGCGCTACTACCCCCGCTCGCTGCGGGAGCTGAAGGCGGCGCTGCCGAACGTCTCGCTGAAGGCCTTCACCGCCACCGAGATCCACTGGTTCGAGCGGATCAGCGGCCTGCCGGCCGACGAGATCCTGGACGAGCTGATCGACGCCGGCCTGGAGTCGCTGACCGGCGGCGGCGCCGAGATCTTCGACTGGGAGGTCCGCCAGCACATCGTCGACCACGACACCCACTGGGAGGACTGGTCGCGGATCCACCGGCTCGCCCACAGCAAGGGCCTCAAGACGCCGTCGACGATGCTCTACGGCCACATCGAGGAGCCGCGCCACCGGGTCGACCACGTGCTGCGGCTGCGCGAGCTGCAGGACGAGACCGGCGGCTTCCAGGTCTTCATCCCGCTGCGCTACCAGCACGACTTCCACGACTCCAAGGACGGCGTCGTGCGCAACAAGCTGATGGCCCGCACGGAGATGGCCACCGGCGCCGAGGCACTGAAGACCTTCGCGGTCTCCCGGCTGCTCTTCGACAACGTGCCGCACGTCAAGGTCTTCTGGGTGATGCACGGCATCACCACCGCCCAGCTGGCGCTCAGCCACGGCGCGGACGACATGGACGGCTCGGTGGTCGAGTACAAGATCACCCATGACGCGGACAACTTCGGCACCCCGAACAAGCTGGGCCGCGACGACCTGCTCGGCCTGATCCGGGACGCCGGCTTCCGCCCGGTCGAGCGGAACACCCGTTACGAGGTCATCCGGGAGTACGACGGCCCGGATCTGATGCGTCGGGAGACCCCGCAGGCCATGCGCCTCTGACCCGCTCCCAGCAGCGCGGTCCACCGCCCCCCGGGCCCGCCTCGCGGCCCGGGGGGCGGTGCGTCTCCACGGGGTCGGCACAGCCTTCACCGCCCCCGCACAGGACCCGGGTTTCCCTACGGGCCGTTGGTTTGGCAGGATCGGCCACATGTCCGGTTCCCATCGCGCCACCACGTACCCGCCGTACGAGCCGATGCACGAGCCGGGACACGAGGTGCCGCAGCCGTCCTATGGGGTGTACGAGCAGGCGTCCTACCCGGCGTACGACGCCTCGGAGCAGTACGGGACCGGCGCGAACCAGGCCTACGGCGCGTACCAGCCGTACGAGGGCCACGAGGCCGGCCAGGCTCCCGGGGGTTACCAGGGCCACGGCGGCTACGAGGGCCACGGCGGCTTCGAGGGCCATGACGGCTTCGACGCCGGGTTCGACGCCTACGACCAGCCGTTCCGGCCGTACCCCGGCCACGAAGCGGACCCCGGCCACGAGCAGGGCCCCTCCTACGACCCGGACTCCGTCTTCGCGCCGGCCCCCGCCCCGGTGCCCGAGCCGTCGGCGGACCCCGCCGCCCCGGACGCCCCGGCCCCGGTCGGCTCCCGGACGGCAGCCCGCGGCCACCGGCGCAAGCCCAAGAAGAAGCGTCACGGCAAGGCCATCACCGCCGGCACCGCGCTGCTGCTCGCGGCCGCCGCCGGCTGGTACACCGTCGGCCAGGACGGCGCCAAGCCCGGCGTGACGGCCGCCGACGGCCCCGGCCCCGAGGGGGTCTCCACCCCGGACCAGCCCGCCCCGCAGGCCGCGGCCCCCGCCGCCCAGGCCGCCGCCGACCGGCAGGGCGAGACCCCCGCCGCCGCCCGCAGCGAGGCCCGGCCGGACGCCTCGGTGGCCGCGATACCCGGGCTCGGCGCCGCCTTCACCGCCCGGATACCCGCCGAGACCACCCAGGTGGTGCTGGCCTCCGGACAGGACAAGAACGGCAACAAGAACAGCGTGACCCTCTGGACCCGCACCCCCGAGGGCCGCTGGCTGGCCGGCGAGACCTGGCAGGGCCACAACGGCAACAACGGCTGGACGACCGATCACAAGGAGGGCGACCTGCGCAGCCCGATCGGTGTCTTCAGCCTCACCGACGCCGGCGGCCGCAAGGCCGACCCGGGCGGCAAGCTCCCGTACGACAAGGACCCGGCCTTCGTGGTCTCGGGAACGGGCTTCTTCGGCGACCAGCTGGAGGGCTCCTTCGACTACGTGATCGCGATCAACTACAACCGCGTCCCCGGGAACTCGCCGCTGGACCCGCGCCGCCCGATGGGTTCGAAGAAGGGCGGCGGCATCTGGATCCACGTCGACCACGACGGCCCCACCCACGGTTGCGTCTCGATACCGGAGGACAAGATGGCCGAGCTGATCCGGACCCTCGACCCGGCCGCCCACCCGGTGATCGTGATGGGCGACGCGGCCTCGCTGGCCGCCTGAGCGACCCGCCGCACGCGCGTGGAACGCCCGTCGGACCCGCGTCGGACACCCGTCGCGTTCCCGCCGCGACCGGCCCACGACCCGGGCGCCGCAACGGTTCTTGTGGGCCTCCTACAGCTTCCCGGGTCGGATCCTGTAGCCGGTCGCGCCCCGCTGACCAGCGGGTAACCCGGTTGAGTGGCTTTATGAGCGGTTCGCGCATTGTGGCACTCGGGCACTACCAGCCCCCCAAGGTCCTCACCAACGACGATCTGGCGGTGCTGGTCGACACCGACGACGAGTGGATCCGCAGCCGGGTCGGGATCCGGACCCGGCACATCGCCGAGGGCGAGACGCTCGTCGACCTCGCGACCGAGGCGGCCCAGAAGGCGCTGGCGAACAGCGGCCGCACCGCCGCCGACGTCGACCTGGTGGTGGTCGCCACCTGCACCGCGATCGAGCGCAGCCCCAACACCGCCGCCGCCGTGGCCGCCCGCCTGGGCGTGCGGGCGCCCGCCGCCTACGACATCAACACGGTCTGCTCCGGCTTCTCCTACGCGCTGGCCACCGCCGACCACGCGATCCGGGCCGGCGCGGCCCGCGTCGCGCTGGTGATCGGGGCCGAGCGGATGTCGGACACCATCGACTGGACCGACCGGTCCACCTGTGTGATCTTCGGTGACGGTGCCGGCGCCGCGGTCGTGGAGGCCCAGGAGGAGGGCGCCGAGCCCGGCATCGGCCCGGTGGTCTGGGGCTCGGAGCCGGAGCGGGGCGATGCCGTGGTGATCACCGGCTGGGACCCGGTCATCAGCCAGCAGGGCCAGTCGGTCTTCCGCTGGGCGACCACCCAGATCGCCCCCCTGGCCCGTCAGGCCTGCGAGAAGGCCGGGATCGACGCCGCCGAGCTCAAGGGCTTCGTGCCGCACCAGGCCAATCTGCGGATCATCGACGCGATCGCGTCCAGGCTGGGCGTCACCGACGCGGTGGTGGCCCGGGACGTCGTGGACTCCGGGAACACCTCGGCCGCGTCCATCCCGCTGGCCTTCTCCAAGCTGGTCGAGCGCGGCGAGCTCTCGCCCGGTGACCCGGTGCTGCTGTTCGGCTTCGGCGGCGGCCTCGCGTACGCCGGTCAGGTCGTCCGCTGCCCCTGAGAGCCGCTGGAGCCCCTGCGGGGCTCCCGTGCGCCCCTGCGGGTCCCGGCGGGCCCTCCCGGGCTCCGGAAGGCGCTCGCGCCGCCCCGGAACGCGAACATGCCGGTGGGCGGGCACCCGTGGAGGGTGCCCGCCCACCGGCATGTCGGGCGCGCTGCGGACCGCCGGCGGACCTCCCCCGAGGACACGGCCGCCGTCCGTCGTTCCCCGGACAGGAGGCCGGGGCTGCGCGCGGAGCGGATGGGTGGGTAGGCGGATGGTCTACCGGGGCGGCTTCTTGCCGGTGACGCCCAGGTACACCAGGGGAGCGAGGTTGGGCTTGAGGTCCTTGACCTTGACGCCCCAGGAGGTGAAGGCCTTCTGGTGCTCGGCCGCCGAGGCGAGCAGCGAGACCAGAGACCCGGCGACGGCGGCCGCGTCCAGCGTCTTGTCGGCCTGTCCCTTCGCCTGGAGTTCCCTGACGGCATCCGTGAGCGGCTTGGCGACCGCGTTGAGGACCGTCATGCGGATCTTGAAGAACCGCTTGTCCCCTTCGGCGGCACCGAGCGTGACCACTCGGAGAATGGCGTCGTTCTTGCGCCAGAAGGCGAGGAATCCGTCGACCAGTTCTTCCGAAGTGGCCGTGCCGGACTTCCCTGCCCAGGACTTTCCGGCCACCAGCTCTTTGAGGGTGTCGGCGTCCTTGGCCATTTCCTCGGCGATTTCGAGGACGGCGCCCTCGACATCCGGGAAGTACTGGTAGAAGGTCGCGGGGGAGGTACCCGCCATACGGGCGACGTCGATGACCTTGACGTCCCGATAGGGCGACGTGCTGAGCATCTCGCGGAGGCAGTCGAGCAGCTTCTGCCGCGTCTCCTGTCCGCGTCGCCCGGCGACGCGACCGTCGACGGTGCGAACTTGTCCTGTCATGCCGTCAGCTTACCGCGGCACGATCTTGGCGCGATTCGGTGATGTGACAATTACTCCGCTCGGGGGTTCGTCCGGGGGGCCCGAAGCAGTTCGGACGGATATTCATCGGGATCAGGCGGGCCGGTATGGAGCCCCCCCGTGTGCTTTTGACCCCACAGCGTGACGGCCCCTTCGCTGAGGGGCGGTCCGGTGACAGGGTGTGACGACTTCGGGGGCCGGTCCTGCCGTGGTCGCGAGAGTGCCGGAGCCGCCGGGCGCAAGCCGCCGACGGAGCGGACGTCAGAATCCGGCCGTTCCGCCGTCACTGACCGGACGGTGACCAGCCGGTGAAGGCCTCTGGGCGGGGGAGGTTGGAGATGGGACCGGCGGCATTGGAGAATCGGGTCCGGCACCACGCGGCGGGTGCGGAAACGGGGAGGTGGCAGCGGAGTGGACCAGCTGACGGCGCACGATCCGAGGCGGATCGGGCCCTTCGAGGTGCTGGGGCGACTCGGCGCGGGTGGGATGGGGCTGGTCTACCTGGCGCGCTCGCCCGCCGGTCGGCGGGTGGCCATCAAGACCGTCCGGGGGGAGCTGGCGGAGGACGAGCTGTTCCGGGTCCGTTTCGCCCGGGAGATCGCGGCCGCCAAGACGGTCGGCGGCTTCTACACCGCGGCCGTGGTCGACGCCGACGCCGATGCGCGGGTGCCCTGGCTGGCCACCGCGTACGTCCCGGCGCCGTCCCTGGAGGACCTGGTCGGCGAGTGCGGGCCGCTGCCGGTGGACGCGGTGCGCTGGCTGGTCGCCGGCATCGCGGAGGCGCTGCAGTCCATCCACGCGGCCGGACTGGTCCACCGTGACCTCAAGCCCTCCAACGTGCTGGTGGTCGAGGACGGCCCGCGGGTGATCGACTTCGGCATCGCCGCCGGCGTCTCCAGCACCCGGCTCACCATGACCAACGTCGCGGTCGGCACCCCGGCGTACATGTCGCCCGAGCAGGCCCGGGACAGCCGCGGCGTCACCGGCGCCAGCGACGTCTTCTCGCTCGGCTCGCTGCTGGTCTTCTGCGCCACCGGCCACCCGCCCTACCGCGGCGCCAACCCGGTGGAGACGGTGTTCCAGCTGCTGCGCGAGCAGCCCGACCTCTCCGGCCTGCCGGCCGAGCTGGTGGACCTCGTCCGCGCCTGCATGCGGCCGTCCCCGGAGCACCGGCCGACCCCGGCGCAGATCCAGGCCGAGCTGGCCCCGCACCTCTTCTCCCGGGACGACGCCTCCGGCGAGGCGGGCGACTGGCTGCCGGCGAACGCGCTGGAGCTGATCGAGCGCAAGCGCGGCCGCCGTCAGACCCCGGTCGCCCCGCCGACCCCGCCCGTGCCGGTGCAGCCCCAGCCGGCCCCGCCCCGCCCGGAGCAGCAGCTGTCGCAGCCGGCGCCGCCGCGCATCCCGGTCCAGGAGGACCCGCGGACCAGGCACCCCGTCGGTCGGCACGCCCCGCCCGGGACCGGGCCGGTGCACGCCGCGCCGGCCCTGCCGGGGCCGGACACCGAGGCCGCCACCGAGAAGATCGCCGCGCCCCGGAGCCACCGGGCCCCCGTCGCCGGGGGGAGCGCGGCCGAGGTCAAGCTGCCGGGCGCCTCCGTCCGGATAGGCCCGGGACCGCGGGCCGAGCAGGCCGGGCCGGGCGCCGCGCCCGCCGAGACCGACTGGGTCCGCCGGGCCACCCCGCCGCCGGTGCGGGCCGCCCGGTGGCGCCCGTGGCGGTTCCGGATGTCGAACGACGTCTGGGGCACCCCCGTCGTCGCCGAGGGCACGCTGTTCGTCTCCAGCTTCGAGGTGCACGCCCTCGACATCGCCTCCGGCCAGCGCCGCTACAAGACCCGGGACGTCGCCTGGGCGCTCGCGGTGGACGCCGGACGGGTGCACGCCGCCGACGGCCCGCACCTGTACACGGTGGACGTCGCGGACGGCACCGAGCGCTGGCGCCACTCGCTGGACGGCTGGGTCTACTCGCTGGACGCGGCCGAGGGCGTGCTCTGTTGCGGCGTCCGGGGCGGCGGGGTGCAGCTGCGGTCGGCGGCGAACGGTGCCGAGCTCTGGCGCGCCGACGACGCCCAGCAGGACTACGAGAACCCGCAGTCCGGCCCGGCCCTGGTGGGCGGCGCCGCGTACTACTACGGCGGGGGGCGGCTGCGCTGCGTGGACCCGCGCGGCGGCGGTCTGCGCTGGTCCTTCCCGGTGGGCGAGGACGTGCCGTCCCGCCCGGTCGAGCGGGCCGGGGTGCTGTACGTGACGGCCGGCACCCGGGTGTACGCGCTGGACGCGGCGAGCGGCACCGAGCGCTGGCGCTTCGACGCCCCGGTGGTGCTCTTCACCCCGCCCGCCCTGGACGCGGACGCCGTGTACGTCGCCGACTACCTCGGCACGGTGTACGCGCTGGACGCGGCCACCGGCCGGGACCGCTGGCGCGGCGTCACCGGCAACCGGCAGGGCGCCGAGCCGGTGGTGGTCGGCGACGGCATGGTCCTGGTCGCCAGCGGCGAGGTGCTGTACGCCTTCGAGGCGGCCGGTGGCCGGGAGCGGTGGCGGTACACCGTCCGGGGCGAGATCGTCGGCTCGCCGGCGGTGGCCGACGGCCTGGTGCACCTGGGCAGCCGGGACCACTCGCTGCACACCCTGGACCTGGCGAGCGGTCAGCTGCGCTGGGAGCTCGGTACCAAGGGCGAGCTGACCGGCTCGCCGGTGGCGGTCGGCGGGAAGGTCTTCGTCGGCAGCAAGGACCGCTGCGTCTACGCGCTCGACGCCTTCTACGGCACGGCGGTGCCCTCGCACTGACCGGCTCCGGCACGGTGCGGGGGCGGGCGAGTGCCCCGCCGCGGGCCGCCCCGAGCCGAAGGGGCGAGCAGCAGGGAGGGGCGGGAGCCGTCGTACGGCTCCCGCCCCTCCGCGTGCGGTGTCACGACCCCGTGGCTACTTCTTGCGGGCCTCGGGGTGGCGGCTGCACCAGCCCTCCCACGCCGAGGCCACCATCTCCTCGACGCCGTAGCGGGCCGTCCAGTCCAGCTCGCGGCGGATCAGGTCGGCGGAGGCGACCACCCGGGCCGGGTCGCCGGGGCGGCGCGGGGTGACCTCGCCGGTGGCGTCGTAGCCGGTGACCTTGCCGATCACGTCCAGCATCTCCTTGACGCTGACGCCCTCGCCGCGGCCGATGTTGAGGACCAGGGAGGTCTCGCCGGCCGGGTCGGACGCCAGCCGCTTCGCCGCCGCGACGTGGGCGGAGGCGATGTCGGAGACGTGGATGAAGTCGCGCACGCAGGTGCCGTCGGGCGTCGGGTAGTCGGCGCCGAAGATGCGCGGCGCCTGACCGGCGGTGAGCCGCTCGAAGACCATCGGGATGAGGTTGAAGACCCCGGCGTCGGAGAGCTCCGGCGAGGCGGCGCCGGCCACGTTGAAGTAGCGCAGCGCCACGGTGGAGATGCCGTAGGCCTGCCCCGCGGCGGCGACCAGCCACTCGCCGGCCAGCTTGGTCTCGCCGTACGGGCTCATCGGTGCGCACGGGGTCGACTCGGTGACCAGGTCGACGTCCGGCATGCCGTACACGGCGGCGGAGGAGGAGAAGAGGAAGCGCTTGACGCCGCCCTCGGCCGCGGCCTCCAGCACGGTCTGCAGGCCGGTGACGTTCTCTCGGTAGTAGAAGAAGGGCTTCTCGACCGACTCGCCGACCTGCTTCTTCGCCGCGAAGTGCAGGATGCCCTCCACCGCGTGCTCGCGGATCGCCGCGTCGAGGACGGCGCGGTCCAGGGTGGAGCCCTCGATCAGGGCGACCCCCTCCGGCAGCCGGGTGCGGTCGCCGGTGCTGAAGTCGTCGAGGACGGCGACGCGCTCGCCGGCCTCGACGAGCTGCTGTACCACGTGCCCGCCGATGTATCCGGCGCCGCCGGTGATCAACCAAGTCATGGCCGCATCTTACGGGCCACTCCGGTCGCAGGGGTGGCCGGGCGAGTCGGTGCGCAGCATTCGGACATTTCGGTGAAATGCTGACAAAGATCTCTGTGCGGGGATTCGGAGGGAGCCAAGGTGAACCGCAAGAAGGAGCCCACCCGCCCGATCCCGGCCGGGCCGCGGCCGACCGGACCGAAGGCCTTCGGCGTGAGCACGGCCGTCCTGGCGGCCGTCGCGGTGCTCGCCGCGCCGGTCGTGGCGGGCTGCAGTAGCGGCTCGTCGTCGGCGGCGTCCCCGGCCGCCGCCACCACGGGCGCCACCGCCACCACCCAGCCGACCGGACCGGCCAACCAGCTGGAGGAGGCCTACCGGAAGGTGATCACCGACGTGCTGCCCTCGGTGGTGCAGATCACCACCGGCAGCGGGCTCGGTTCCGGGATCGTCTACGACGACAAGGGCGACATCGTCACCAACGCCCACGTGGTCGGCACCGCGACCGACTTCACGGTCACGCTGGCCAACAGCACCAAGCCGCTGAACGCCAAGCTGGTCGCCAGCTACCCGGACTCCGACCTCGCGGTGATCAGGCTGACCGACCCGCCGAGCGGTCTCAAGCCGGCCTCCTTCGCCGACTCCGGCAAGGTTCAGCTCGGGCAGATCACGCTGGCCATGGGCAGCCCGTTGGGGCTGTCCAGCAGTGTCACGGACGGCATCGTCTCCGCCACCGGCCGGACCGTCTCCGAACCCGACAGCCCCGGATCGCCGGGCGCCACCATCGGCAACATGGTGCAGACCTCGGCCGCGATCAACCCCGGCAACAGCGGCGGCGCACTGGTCAACCTGGACGGCCAGGTGATCGGCATCAACACGCTGGCCGCCACCGAGCCGGAGAGCAACGGGACCGCCGCCGCCCCCGGGATCGGCTTCGCCATCCCGGCGTCCACCGTCACCCGCATCGCCGACCAGCTGATCAAGGACGGCAAGGTCACCAACTCCGGCCGGGCCGCCCTCGGCATCACCGCCCGGACCTTCTTCGACCAGGAGTTCCGCCCGGCGGGCGCGGTCATCGTGGCGGTCTCCCCGGGCGGCGCGGCAGAGGCGGCGGGCCTCCAGGTCGGCGACGTGATCACCAAGGTCGGCGACACCACGGTGGACTCGCTGAACGCGCTCACCACCGCGCTGGCCTCGCTCTCCCCGGGCGACAAGACCACCGTCACGTACACCAGGGACGGCCAGTCCAGGACCGCCGAGGTCACCCTCGGCACCCTGGCGACCCCCTAGGCCCCGCCGGAAGCCGCCCGCCCGCCGCGCAAGGGTCCGCGGGCGGCCGTCGGACGGGTCGCGGCCGGGAACCCGCCCCCTGCCTCGGCGGGATCCCGGCCGCTTCGGCCGCCCGGGCCCGTCTCCGCGCCCCGGGGATCAGCGCCGGGCCGCCCGGGTGCGCCAGGGGAGCTCGATGGTCACCGTGGTCGGGCCGCCGTGCGGGCTCTCCACCAGGAAGACCCCGTCCACGGCCCTGATCCGCTCGGCCAGGCCGGCCAGGCCGCTGCCGGGGTACGGGGCCGCGCCGCCCTTGCCGTCGTCCTGGACCAGCAGCATCAGCTGCTCGCCGGCCCGCCAGACGTCCACCGTGGCGGACCTGGCACCGGAGTGCTTGGAGATGTTGGTCAGCAGCTCGCTCACGGTGAAGTAGGCGATGCCCTCGACCGCGGAGTCCGGGCGCTCCGCCGTGCCGTTTCCGCTGCCCAGCTCGACGTGCACCTTCACCCCGCCCGGAACGGTGCAGCGGGCGGCCACCGAGGAGAGCGCCGCGTCCAGGCCACGGTCGGTGAGCACCGCCGGGTGGATGCCGCGGGCCAGATCGCGCAGCTCCTGGAGGGCCAGCTTCACCTCGCCGTGCGCGTTGTCGACCATCCGGGCGGCGGCCTGCACGTCCTCCGGCGTCTCCGTCTCCCGCAGCCGCTCCTTGGCCATGCCGAGGTCCATCGCCAGCGCCACCAGCCTGGCCTGGGCGCCGTCGTGCAGGTCCCGCTCGATCCGGCGCAGGTCCGCGGCGGCGGTGTCGACCACCGTGCCGCGGTCGTCCTCCAGCTCGCGCACCCGCTCGGAGAGCGCCCCGGGGAAGAGCAGGATCTCCACCAGCATCCGGTCGACCGCCGACTCGAAGCGGATCACCCAGGGCAGCACCGGCCAGCCGACGATCACGCAGACCAGGGTCAGGGCGAAGCTCAGCACGCCCCAGGGCAGCAGCAGCACGCAGTAGAGGGCCGAGCGCCAGCTCAGCGCGTCGGTCAGGTGGGCGATCGCGTAGCCGGTGATCCCCGGGCGGGTCCGGCACACCGGCGGCGGCTCGGTCACCCCGGAGCCGTGCACCGAGCGGGCCCGGCGGCGGGCGAGGCCGCCCAGCGCCCGGCACCCGGCCAGCCCGGCGGCGAGAAGCGGCAGCCCGACCACGGTGACCGACAGCGCCAGGCCGATCGAGAGCAGCGTGACGGCGAAGACGAACCCCGCGATGCCGATCGGCAGGTTGAGCATCAGCTGCCCGGCCTGCCGCCACATCCGCGCGCCGTACAGCGGGGTGCGCCCACTGCGTGCGCCCCGCTCGTCGCTGGCGTCCGCGGTGCCGCGGTGCTCTGGCTTCATCTGGATCTACCGTCCCTCTCCGTCGAGCTGGTGATCCAAGCTTCCCGGGTCGGCGACGGCGGGGGCCATGGGGGTGCTCCGTCTTCCCGGGCGGGGGTTATCCCCACCCCGGGTCGGTCCCGGTGCCCGCCCCGCCTCCCTCCCCGGTGCCCGCCCCGCCTCCCCCGCGGTGCGTGCTCCCGTGTCCGCCGGGCGTCCGGCGGCCGTCCACGGGCTGTCTTGCGGATCGGGCAGGGTGCGGTGGTCCACGGCCGTGCACTTAGACTCACGCATTGGCGATGGTTATGACCGTGTAAAGAAACGTCGTAGAACTGCCCTGAGGGGCGGTTTCCACGGCCGATGTGGAGGCGAGTGGCATGGAGGGGCAGCAGGCGGCTGCCGTCGCTGCCGACCCGGCGGTCGGCAGCGGCTACTTCGACGCGTACGCCGCGATGGGCCTGCTCGCGGTGGTCGGCGTGCTGTTCGTCGCCGTGGCGTTCACCGCGAACCGGCTGCTGCGGCCGGTGGTGTACTCGCCGGAGAAACTCCTCGCCTACGAATGCGGTGTGGACCCGGTCGGGGAGGACTGGGCGCACACCCAGATCCGGTACTACGTCTACGCCTTCCTGTACGTGATCTTCGCAGTCGACGCGATCTACCTGTTCCCGTGGGCGACCGTCTTCGCCGCCCCCGGGTACGGCGCCGGGACGCTGATCGAGATGTTCGTCTTCATCGGCTTCCTCGCGGTCGGGCTGCTCTACGCCTGGAAGAAGGGCGTTCTGGAATGGACGTGACGCACAACCACTCGCACGGCGCCGCAGGCCCCGTCCCGCTCGGCCTGCCCGACCCCTCCCGCCCCGGAGCGGCCGTCGAGCGCCGCGGCATCGGCCCGCTGGCCAGGCTCGCCCCGGACCCGGTCAAGGTCGTCCTCAACTGGGGGCGCCGTTACAGCCTCTGGTGCTTCAACTTCGGCCTGGCCTGCTGCGCGATCGAGTTCATCGCCGCGTCCATGGCCAAGCACGACTTCATCCGGATGGGTGTCATCCCGTTCGCGCCCGGCCCCCGCCAGGCCGATCTGATGATCGTCTCGGGGACCGTCACCGACAAGATGGCCCCGGCCGTGAAGCGCCTGTACGAGCAGATGCCCGAGCCGAAGTACGTCATCTCCTTCGGTGCCTGCTCCAACTCCGGAGGCCCGTACTGGGACTCCTACTCCGTCACCAAGGGCGTGGACCAGATCATCCCGGTCGACGTCTACGTGCCCGGCTGCCCGCCGCGGCCGGAGGCGCTGCTCCAGGGCATCCTCAAGCTCCAGGAGAAGATCGCCGCCGAGTCCCTGCCGGGCCGGTACACCGCGCCCGCCGCCGCCCTCCGCCGCCCGCTGGTGGCCGGGCCGGACACCGCTTCGGAAGGAGGAGGCGCATGAGCACCGCCGAGGAGTACGCGGCCTCGGTCGGCGAGTGGGCCACCGGCGCCGAGGCGTACGGGCTGATCACCGTCGACGTGCCCGCCGAGCACTGGATCGAGGCCCTCACCGCGGCCCGCGACGTCCTCGGGCTCTCCTTCTTCGACTGGCTGAGCGCCGTGGACGAGCTCGCCGAGGGCTTCTCGGTGGTCGCCCACCTCGCCTCCGCCGACGCGCCGGGCGTGCGCCACCTCGCGGTGCGCACCCGCGTACCGCGCGACGGGGCCGCGCTGCCCACGGCCGTCCCGGTGTACGCCGGCGCCGCCTGGCACGAGCGCGAGACGCACGAGATGTTCGGCATCGACTTCCCCGGGCACCCCTACCTCGCCACCCTGCTGCTGCCGGACGGCTTCGAGGGGTACCCGCTGCGCAAGGAGTTCGTGCTCGCGGCGCGGGTCGCCAAGGCCTGGCCGGGCGCCAAGGAGCCGGGCGAGTCCGATCACGGCGACGGGCCGGCGCGACGCAAGATGCAGCCTGCCGGTGTACCGGACCCGAACGAGTGGGGGCCGCTCAAGGGCACCCTGCCGCCGGTCGCCGAGCGGCCCGCGCGTGGCGCGCGGGCGGCGGGCGCGGCCCGGGTGCCGCGCGCCGGTGCCGGTGCCGGTGCGGGTGCCGCTGCCGGGGCGGCCGAGGGCGCTGCCGCGGTGCGGGCGGACCGGCCGCGGCGGACCAGGTCGGTCTCCGAGGGTTCCGCGAGCCAGGCCGCCGAGGCGACCGGGGGTGCGGCCGTCGAGGGTGCGCCGGTCGAGGGCGCGTCGGTCGAAGGTGCGTCGGTCGAGGGTGCGGCGGAGGCCGCCGCGCCGCCGGTGCGGGCCGATCGGCCCCGTCGGACCAGGACGGCCTCGGACGGCTCCGCGAGCCAGACGGCGGCTGCGGGGACCGACTCCGCCGCCGCCGGGGTGAGGCCCGAGCGGCCCGCGCCGCGCCGGCCGCAGTCCGCGGACGCGCCCTGGCACAACCCCGTGCCCGCGCACGAGGAGCCCGGGGCGGCGACCGGGGCGAAGCCGGACGCGGCGCTCGAAGCGGCGCCGGGACCGGAGCCCGAAGCGGCGGCCGAGGCGGAGCGCGCACCGAAGCCCGAAGCGGCGCCCGCACCGGAGCCCGCGCCGGGGGCGGGGCCCACGGCGGACCGGACGACCGACGGGACGACCGACGGGACGACCGACGAGACGCCGGCCGATCAGGCCGGCCAGGACGGAGACAGCACGTGAACCTGCTCGACACGTTGCTGCGCTGCGCCGCCACGCTCGTCGTCTTCCTCGCCTTCCCCCTGATCATCGGCCAGACCGAGCACAAGGTGATGGCGCACATGCAGGGCCGGCTCGGCCCGATGTACGCCGGCGGCTTCCACGGCTGGGCCCAGCTGGTCGCGGACGGGGTGAAGTTCGCGCAGAAGGAGGACATCGTCCCGGCCGGTGCGGACCGCCGGATCTTCCAGGTCGCCCCGGCCGTCTCGCTGCTGCCGTACCTCTTCGTCCTGCTGGCGATCCCGGTCGGACCGGACGGCTTCGTCGGCCAGGCGGTCGACGCCGGCCTGTTCTTCGTGCTCGCCGTCATGGGCATCGGCGTGATCGGCAAGCTGATGGCCGGCTGGGCCTCGGCGAACAAGTTCTCGCTGCTCGGCGGTCTGCGCACGGCCGCGCAGCTGATGTCCTACGAACTGCCGATGGTGCTCGCCGCCGCCTCCGTGGCGATGGCCGCCGGCACTCTCTCACTGCCCGGGATCATGGACGCCTGGCAGTGGTACTGGCTCCCGTGGCAGCTCATCGGCGCGTTCGTCTTCTTCACCGCCGGGCTCGCCGAGCTGCAGCGCCCGCCGTTCGACATGCCGGTGGCCGACTCCGAGATCATCTTCGGCGCGTACACCGAGTACACCGGCCTGCGCTTCGCCTTCTTCCTGCTCTCCGAGTACGCAGGCATCCTGGTGGTGTCCGGGCTGACCGCGGTGCTGTTCCTGGGCGGCTGGCACGGACCGCTGCCGGACCAGCTCGGCTGGCTCTGGACGATCCTCAAGACCTTCGCGCTGGCCTTCGTCGTCATCTGGCTGCGGGTCACCTATCCGCGGCTGCGCGAGGACCAGCTGATGAAGTTCGCGTGGACCGTGCTGATCCCGCTCGCCCTCGTCCAGCTCGCCCTCACCGGCGTCATCAAGGTGGCGATCTCATGACCTTCCCCGGCTCCGGCCTGGCCAAGGGCCTGGCCGTCACCCTGCGGACGATGACGAGGAAGAGCGTCACCGCGCAGTACCCCGACGTGCAGCCGGTGCTGCCGCCGCGCTCGCGCGGCGTCATCGCGCTGCTGGAGGAGAACTGCACGGTCTGCATGCTCTGCGCCCGCGAGTGCCCGGACTGGTGCATCTACATCGACTCCCACAAGGAGACGCTGCCGGCCGCGGACCCGAACGCCCGCGCCCGCACCCGCAACGTGCTGGACCGGTTCGCGATCGACTTCTCGCTCTGCATGTACTGCGGGATCTGCATCGAGGTGTGCCCGTTCGACGCGCTGTTCTGGTCGCCGGAGTTCGAGTACGCGGAGACGGACATCCTGGAGCTGACCCACGAGCGGGAGAAGCTCCGCGAGTGGATGTGGACGGTGCCGGCGCCGCCCGCACTGGACCCCGGGGCCGAGGAGCCCAAGGAGATCGTCACCGCGCGCAAGGCGGCGGACAAGCTGGCGGCGGCCGCCGCCGCGGCCGCCGCGCCGCAGGAGCCGGACGGGAAGGAGGACGCCGAGTGAGCGCCGCCCTGATCGCTGCGACCGGGTCGCTGGACCCGGCCGCCCGTTCGTTCCTCTCCCCGACCGGGGTCGAGATCGTCTTCCTGCTGGTCGGCATCGCCGTGCTCGGCTCGGCCGTGGTCGCCGTGACCACCAGACAGCTGGTGCACGCCGCGCTCTGGCTGGTCGCCGCGCTCGGCGGGCTCGCGGTGGAGTTCCTGCTGCTCACCGCCGAGTTCATCGCCTGGGTGCAGGTGCTGATCTACCTCGGCTCGGTGGTCGTGCTGGTGCTGTTCGGGCTGATGCTGACCAAGGCGCCGATCGGGCGCTCGCCGGACGCCGACTCGAAGAACCGCTGGGTCGCCCTGGTGGTCGCGCTGGCCTCGGCCGGCACGCTGGTGACCCTCGTCGTGGACGCCTTCCGGAAGTCCTGGATCGACCTCGGTGCCGGCGGCGGCTCGGCCGCGGTGACCGGGGCGAGCCTCTTCCGGACCTGGGTGCTGCCGTTCGAGGCGCTCTCGGTGCTGCTGCTGGCGGCCCTGGTCGGTGCGATCGTGCTGTCGCGCGGGGCCAAGCGGCGGGTGCCGCCGCCCCGGGCGGGGCGGATCAGGGCCGGCCGGCCGGTGGGCGGCAACGGGACGGTCGCCGCCACCGCGCCGCGGGCCGCGGAGCCGAAGCCCGATCCCGCCGGCGGGTCGAAGGCCGCTCCGGAGGGCCCGACCGCCGCCGCCGCCGCTGCCGCTGCCGCTGCCGCCGCGCCGACCGCAGCCGCGTCCGGGACCACCCCGGCGGAGGAGAGCTGATGCACCTCGCCTACCCCGCCGTGCTCGCCGTGCTGCTGTTCAGCGTCGGCGTCTACGGCGTGCTCGCCCGGCGGAACGTCATCCTGGTGCTGATGTCCGTCGAGCTGATGCTCAACGCCGTCAACCTCGACCTCGTCGCCTTCGACGTCTGGCTGCGGGACTCCCTGCACGCCGGCCAGGCGCTCACCCTGTTCACCATCACCATCGCCGCCGCCGAGATCGGTCTCGGGCTCGCCATCGTCCTGCTGCTGTTCCGGGCCCGGGGCACCGCGGACGTCGACCGGGCCACCGAGCTCGGCGACCCGGCCGAGACCGCCGAAGAGGCCCCGACCGGAGCCGAGGCGCTGAAGGGCCAGGCCGCCGCATGAACCTCGCCCTGCCCGCCCTCGTCCCCGCGCTGCCCGCGATCGGTGCCGCCGCCACCCTGGCCACCGGCAGGAGGGCCCCCGGGCTGGCCAAGCCGCTGGCGATCGTGCCGGTCGCCGCCTCGGCCGTGCTCGCCGTGGTGGTCGCGCTCCAGCTCGGCACCGGCCAGGTCCTGGACGCCGCCACCCGGCTCACCCCGACCGGCGGCCCCGAGATCTCGCTGGGCTTCTACCTGGACGGCTACAGCTCGCTGATCTCCGTCCTGGTCGGCCTGGTCGCCACCTGCGTGCAGGTCTACTCGACCGCCTACCTCAAGGGCGACCCGCGCTACCCCTCGTACGCGGCGCTGGTCTCGCTCTTCACCGCGGCGATGTTCCTGGTCGTCTACTCGGGCGACCTGATCGTGCTGCTGGTCGGCTGGGAGGTCATGGGCATCTGCTCGTACTTCCTGATCGGCCACCACTGGGAGACCGCCGACGCGCGCTCCGCCTCGCTGAAGGCCTTCCTGGTCACCAAGCTCGGCGACGTACCGTTCCTGTTCGGGATCTTCCTGCTCGGCGCCGACGCCGGCAGCTTCCGGGTCCCGGACGTGCTGGCCGCCGCCACCGACGGCCGGCTCGGCCACCCGACGCTGACCGCGCTGCTGCTGCTCGCCGGGGTCGCCGGCAAGAGCGCGCAGTTCCCGCTGCACACCTGGCTCCCGGACGCGATGGCCGGCCCGACGCCGGTCTCCGCGCTGATCCACGCCGCCACCATGGTCGCGGCCGGCATCTACCTGGTGGCCCGGCTGCTGCCGGTCTTCCTGCTCTCCGGGGCGGCGCTGGTCGTGCTGGCGGTCATGGCCGCCGTGACGATGATCGGTTCGGCGCTCTGCGCACTCGCGCAGGACGACCTGAAGCGGGTGCTCGCCTACTCGACCGTCGGCCAGCTCGGCTACATGGCCGGCGCGCTGGCCAGCGGCGACCGCGAGGCGTCCGTCTTCCACCTGGTCACCCACGGCGTCTTCAAGGCGTTGCTGTTCCTCGCCGCCGGTGTGGTGATCCACGCCGCGCACACCAACTCGATCTCCGCGATGTCCCGGGTGCCGGGGCTGCGCAAGCGCGTCCCGGACGCCTACTGGACGATGGGCATCGCGCTGGCCGCCCTGGTCGGGCTGCCGCCGTTCTCCGGCTTCTTCAGCAAGGAGGCTGTGCTGACCGCCGCCGAGCACGCCGCCGACGGCGACGCGCTGACCAACGGCCTCGGCCCGGCCTCGGCCGTCCCGGAGGCGGCCGGGTGGATCGTGCTGGTCTCGGCCGCGTTCACCGCGCTGCTCACCGCGGCCTACGCGGCCCGGATGTTCCTCATCACCTTCCACACCCCGGCGGCCGTCGCCGCCGTCGCCCACGGGGCGGGGCGGCCGGACCACGAGACCGACGCGCCGTACTCGCCCGAGGTGGACGAGGCCGACCCGGCCACCGCGGAGCCGCCCGCGATGCGCTGGCCGCTCTGGGTGCTGGCCCTCCCCACCATGGGCCTCGGCGTGCTCGGCCTGCGTTCCGCCTGGCTGCCCGCGCTGCTGGACGGCGGCTCGCTGCGCCCCTCGCCCGTCACCGCCGTGATCGGCACCGGCCTCGCGGTGATCGGCGCACTGCTGGCGTACGGGGCCTGGCGCTCCGCCACCGCGCGGGTCGCGGCCGGCCGCCCCGAGCCGGCCGACGCGGGACGGGTGCCCGAGCAGGCCGGAGCCCCGGCCGCCGAGGTGATCGTCGGTGACCCCGGGCGTGCCCTGCTCGGCCCGCTGTTCGGTCCGGCCCGGCACGGCTTCGGCGTCGACCGGCTCTACAGCGCGCTGTTCGTCCGCCCGGTGGCCGCCGCCGCGCAGCTGGTCCGCTTCCTCGACCGCGAGGTCATCGAGACCTACGTGCGCGGCAGCGGGCTCGGCGCCAACCTGCTCGGCCGGGCCGTCCGGCTCGCGCAGACGGGCAACGCGCAGACCTACCTCAGCGCCCTGCTCGCCGGCGTCGTCCTGCTGGCCGTCCTGGTGGCGGTGTAGCCGGATGCCCCGCCCCGCCCCGCCGGTCCCCCCGATGTCCACCGCCGCCCGTACCGCCCGTAGGAGCCCCCGATGAACGCAGTCCTCATCGCCCTCCTGCTGCTGCCGCTGGCCGGCGCCGCGCTGACCCTGGCGCCGGTGTTCGGCGCCGACGCGGCCGTCGCCGACCGGCGCGCGCTCCGGCTGAACAGCGCCGTCACCGGTGCCGTGCTCGTGCTGACCGTCGTGCTGGCGGCCGGCTTCGACCACGACGAGCCCGCCCGGATGCAGGCCACCACGGACGTGTCCTGGATCCCGGCCATCGGCGTCCGGTTCCACCTCGGCGTGGACGGCGTCTCGCTGCCGCTGATCGTGCTGACCTCGCTGCTCACCTTCCTCTGCGCGCTGTACTCGGAGAAGCGGCCGCCCTCGGGCGACGCCCCGGGCGGAACCCCCGGTGCGGGCCGTCCGTCGGCGCCCCGTCCGTCGGCGCAGTCCTTCGTCGGGCTGTTCCTCCTCCTCGAGGTGGGCATGCTCGCCACCTTCGCGGTGCTGGACCTGCTGCTCTTCTTCCTGGCCTTCGAGATCGTGCTGATCCCGATGTACTTCCTGATCGCCCGCTGGGGGAGCGGCGCGAAGGTGCCGGCCGCCAACCGGTTCATCCTCTACACCCTGCTCGGCTCGGCCGTGATGCTGCTCGGCTTCCTGCTGGTCGGCAGCAAGGCGGGCACCTTCGACATGCAGGCCCTGGCCGCCGCGCACGGCAACGGCCTGAGCCACACGACCCAGGTGACCGCCGCCTTGGCGATCATGGTCGGCCTCGCGGTCAAGGCCCCTGCCTGGCCGCTGCACAGCTGGCTCCCGGACGCGCACACGGCGGCCCCGACCGTCGGCTCCGTCCTACTCGCCGGCGTGCTGCTGAAGATGGGCACCTACGGCCTGGTCCGCGTCCTCCTCCCGGTCGTGCCCGACGGCACCGCGACGCTCGCCCCCTACCTGGGCGCGTTCGCCGCCGTCGGCATCGTCTACGGCTCACTGGCCTGCCTCGCGCTCGCCCGCCCCGGTTCGAAGGGCGACCTCAAGCGCCTGATCGCGTACTCCTCCGTCGGCCACATGGGCTTCGTCCTGCTGGGCATCGCCTCCCTCACGGCGGTGGGCGTCAACGGCGCGCTGTTCGCCAACATCGCCCACGGTCTGATCACCGGTCTGCTCTTCTTCGTGGTCGGTGCGCTCAAGGACCGCTACGGCACGGCGGACCTCGACACCCTGGCCGGCTCCACCGGCGGCGCGCTCTACGGGCGGGCCCCGCGGATCGGCGCCCTGCTCGCCTTCGCCGCCGTCGCCAGCCTCGGCCTGCCCGGCCTGGCCGGCTTCTGGGGCGAGCTGCTCGCGATGTTCGGCGCCTTCGACCCGGCCGCCGGTCTCTCGCGTCCCGCGTTCCTCACCTACATGGTCCTGGCCGGCCTCGGCACCCTCCTCACCGCCGCGTACCTGCTGGTCGTGGTCAAGCGCGTCTGCATGGGCGACCCGAAGCAGCCCGCCCCGGTGGCCGAGCTCGCCGACCTGCGCCCGTACGAGGCGGTCAGCTGGACGCCGCTGGCCGCGCTCACCCTGCTGGCCGGACTCTGGCCGGCGCTCCTGCTGAGCCTCTCCGAACCCGCCGTCAAGCTCCTCCTCGGGGGTGGCTGAGCATGCTCGGACCCCAGCTCGCCGCACTCGGACCTCACTCCACGGGGCAGCACACTGTGACCTCCCTCGCCGTAGCCAACCCGGGCAGCCTGATCCAGTCCGTGGACTGGGTGGCGATCGCGCCCCCGCTGATCGCCGCCGTGGCCGCCCTCGCGGTGCTGGTCACCGACCTCTTCCTGCCCGAGCGCCACAAGAGGCTCCTCGGCCTGCTCGCCGCGGCCGGACTCGCCCTCGCGCTCATCTCGCTCCTCCCGCTCACCGGGGGGTCGCCCCGGGTGACGTTCTGTGCGCAGAACGTAACAGGCGCCACTGACAACGCCGGCTGCTCCTACGTCGCCGACCACTTCGCCCTGGTCTTCCAGCTGCTCGCGCTCGGCGGCGCACTGATCGCCGCGCTGCTCTCGGTGCACACCGTCGAGGACGAGAAGCTGCCCGGCGGCGAGTACTGGTTCCTGCTGCTCTCCAGCGCCACCGGCGCCGCCCTGCTGCCCGCCTCCCGCGACCTCGCCACCCTGGTGATCGCCCTGGAGGTGGCCTCGCTGCCGGCCTTCGCGCTGGTCGCGCTGCGCCGGGACGGCCGGGGTGCCGAGGCCGCGCTCAAGTTCTTCCTCACCTCCGTCACCGCCACCGCCGTGATGCTGCTCGGCGTCGGGTTCGTCTACGCCGCCGCCGGCAACCTCCACCTCGGCGCGGTGGCCGAGGGCCTGGCGCACGCTCCGGCCCAGCTGAAGCCGCTGGCCGAGGTCGGCGCGGTGCTCACCCTGGTCGGCTTCGCCTTCAAGGTCGCCGCCGTCCCGTTCCACTTCTGGGTGCCCGACACCTACACGGGCGCCCCGCTGCCGGTGGCCGGCTACCTCTCGGTCGTCGGCAAGGCGGCCGGCCTGTCCGGCCTGGCGCTGGTCACCGTGATCGCGTTCCGGCCGTACGCGCACACCTGGGGCCTGGTGCTCGCGGTGCTGGCCGCCGCCACCATGACGGTCGGCAACGCGGGCGCGCTGCGCCAGCGGTTCGACACCCGGTACAGCGCCGTCCGGCTGCTCGCCTGGTCCTCGGTCGGCCAGGCCGGCTACCTGCTGGTCCCGCTGGCCGCCGCCGGGTACGCGCCCACCGGCACCGACCCGCTGGGCGCCACCGCGGCGTACGCGCTGATCTACGGCGTGGTGAACCTGGGCGCCTTCGGCGTGGTCGCCGCCGTCGGCCGGCGGGCCGGGACCAGCGTCGACGACTTCCGCGGCCTGTTCGCCCGCCGGCGCTGGACCGCCCTGGCGCTCGCCTTCTTCCTGCTCTGCCTGGCCGGCCTGCCGCCGGGCGTGATCGGCCTGTTCGGCAAGGTCGTGGTGTTCCGCGCCGCGGTCGACGCCGGGCTGGGCTGGCTGGCCGTGGTGATGGCCGTCAACGTGGTCGTGGCGCTCTACTACTACCTGCTCTGGACGGCGCGGCTGTTCGCTCCGGTGGCGGCCGGGGAGCCGGTCGGCGAGGCTGTCACCGAGCGCCGGCTCCCGGTCCCGCTCGCGGCCACGCTCGGACTCACCGCCTCCGCGGCCGTGGTGCTCTCGGTGGCCCCGGAGCTCGTCCTCCAGGTCGTCGGCGGCACCCTGTTCTGACCTCCGCCGGCCGGGCCCGCCCCGGCCGGCCCCGGTGGGTGCGGTGCGGCGGTCACCGGCGAGGTCACAAGGGAACAAGGCCCACGGCCCCACCCGTTGAGCGGGCAGAGGGACGAGGCAGAGAGGGCTTCCCCACCGCACCATTGGAGGGCCTTGCCGTGCACCGCCGGCACAACGGACTGAGGACCGCCGCACTGCTCGGCGGCCTCTCGGCACTGATCCTGCTGATCGGCAGCCTCTTCGGCCGCACCGGATTCGTGATCGCCCTGGTGGTGGCCCTCGGCACCAACGCCTACGCGTACTGGAACAGCGACAAGCTCGCGCTGCGCGCGATGCGGGCCCGCCCGGTGAGCGAGATCGAGGCGCCCCGGCTCTACCGGATCGTCCGCGAGCTCTCCACCTCCGCCCGGCAGCCGATGCCCCGGCTCTACATCTCGCCCACCCCGGCGCCGAACGCCTTCGCCACCGGCCGCAACCCGCGCAACGCGGCGGTCTGCTGCACCGACGGCATCCTGCAACTGCTGGACGAGCGCGAGCTGCGGGGCGTGATCGGGCACGAGCTGAGCCACGTCTACAACCGGGACATCCTGATCTCCTCGGTCGCCGGGGCGCTCGCCTCGGTGGTGATGTTCCTGGTGAACTTCGCCTGGCTGATCCCGTTCGGACGCAGCGAGGACGACGACGGGCCCGGTCTGTTCGGGACGCTCGCGATCATGATCCTCGGGCCGCTGGCGGCCTCGCTGATCCAGCTGGCCGTCAGCCGTTCCCGCGAGTACCAGGCCGACGCCGACGGCGCCCGGATCACCGGGGACCCGCTCGCCCTGGCGAGCGCGCTGCGGAAGCTGGAGGCCGGCACCCGGCAGCTGCCGCTGCCGCCCGAGCCGCAGCTCCAGACGGCCAGCCACATGATGATCGCCAGCCCGTTCCGGCCGGGCGAGGCCGGCGCCCGGCTGTTTTCGACGCACCCGCCGATGGCGGAGCGGATCGCCCGGCTGGAGCAGATGGCCGGCTACCGGCGCTGAACGCCCGCCACCCGCGCCCGGCCCACCCGCGCCCCGCCACCCGCACCCGGCCCACCCGCCGCGGCCGGGGGGCCGGGCGGGCCCGGGGGCGGTTCCGGGTTCAGCCGGCGGCGGTCTCCTCGTACGCCCGGCGCAGCCGGTGGACGCCCTCGGCGGCGTGCGCGGGGCTGTCCACCCCGGCGTAGCTCAGCCGCAGGTGCGGGGCCGGCGGCTCGGCCGCGTAGTAGGGGCGGCCGGGGGCGACCAGGACACCGGCCCGGAGCGCGGCGGCGGCGAGCGCTGTCTCGTCGGTGCCGTCGGGCAGCCGGAGCCAGAGGTGGTAGCCGCCCGGCCGGTACGCGCCGAGCAGACCGGGGAGCTCGCGGCGCAGCGCGGCGATGGTGGCGGTCCGGCGGTCGCGCAGCTCGGCGCCGAGCGTGCGCAGGTGGCGGGCCCAGCCGGGGTCGGCGACCAGCTCCAGCGCGGCCTCCTGGAGCGGCCGGGAGACGAAGAAGCTGTCCACCACCTGGGTGGCCCGCAGCCGCTGGCGGGCGGGACCGCGGGCGGTGAGTGCGCCGACCCGGAGGTTGGGCGAGGCCGCCTTGGTGAGCGAGCGCAGGTGGACCACCACGCCGTCCGGGTCGTCGGCGGCGAGCGGGCGGGGCAGCGCGGGGGAGTCGGAGTGCACCAGGCGGCGGGCGAAGTCGTCCTCGACCACGAAGGCGCCGGCGGTCCGGGCGATCCGCAGCACCTCTGCCCGCCGCTCGGCCGAGAGCACCGCGCCGGTCGGGTTCTGGAACAGCGGCTGGCAGACGAAGAGCCTCGCCCGGGTGGCGTCGAAGGCCGCCGCCAGCAGGTCGGTGCGCACGCCGTCCGCGTCGACCGGCACCGGTACCACCCGGAGTCCGGCGGCCCGGGCGGCGGCCAGGGTGCCGGGGTAGGTCGGGGACTCGACCAGGACGGGGGCGCCGGGGGCGACCAGCGAGCGCAGGGCCACGGTCAGCGCGCTCTGGCCGCCGGCGGTGATCAGCACGTCCCCCGCGTCGAGCGGCCCGCCGTTGCCGCCGATGTCGCGGGCGAACCAGCCGCGCAGTTCGGTCAGACCCTCCACCGGCGGGCGGTCCCAGGCGCCGGGGCGCCGTCCGGCCCGGGCCAGTGCGGCGGCCAGCAGGCGCTCCGGCAGCAGCGAGGCGTGGGGGTAGCCGCCGGTGAGGTCGACGACCCCGGGCGCGGGGACGTTCAGGGTGGCGAGCAGCGGCTCCGCCGCGGGGGTGCGCGGGCCGTCGGCGCTCAGCGCCACCTCCTGCCAGGAGAGGTCGCCGGAACGCCCCGGCGGCGGGGCGGTGGCGGGCGCGGTGGGCGGGGCGAAGGCGGCGGCGCGGAAGACCCCGGCGCCCGGCCGGGAGACCACCAGGCCCTCGGCGGCCAGCACGGCGATCGCCCGGGAGACCGTCACCGGGCTGACCTGGTGGCGCTCGACCAGCGCCCGGCTGGACGGCAGCTTCCGCCCCTCCGGATAGCGCTCCACTTCCCGTCGGAGGATGTCGGCGAGTCCGGTGACGCTGCTACGCTCGTTCATGACGGCACAAGATAGCGCTACTCAGTCCCTCGCGATAGCACCCGAGCAGCCGGCGCCTGCCCCCGGAGCCCGCGCTGCCGACGGCGCCCCCAGCCGCAGCCGCTCCTCCCGCGTCAGCGGCTCCTCCCGCGGCGGCCGTTCCCCCAGGAGCTCCGGCACCGTGCTGGCCGGGCTCGGGGTGCTCTCCTTCTCGTTCAGCTTCCCGGCCACCGCCTGGGCCCTGAGCGGCTTCGGTCCGTGGACGGCCACCGGGCTGCGCGGGGTCCTCGCCGGGCTCCTCGCCGCGGTCTGCCTGGCGGCCGCCCGGGTCCCGGTCCCCGAACGCCGCCACTGGCCCGGCCTGCTGGTGGTCTCGGCCGGCTGCGTGCTGGGCTTCCCGCTGCTCACCACGCTGGCCCTGCGGACCTCGTCGACCGCGCACTCGGCCGTCGTCATCGGGGTGCTGCCGGTCGCCACCGCCTCGATCGCGGCACTGCGGACCGGCCGGCGGCCGTCCCGGGCCTTCTGGGGCGCGGCGCTGACGGGGGCGGCGGCGGTACTGACGTTCACCCTGATGCAGAGTCACGGCCGGCCGACCCTCGCGGACCTCTACCTGTTCGCCGCGCTGCTGGTCTGCGCCGCCGGGTACGCGGAGGGCGGGCGGATCTCCCGGGAGCTGCCGGGGTGGCAGGTGATCGGCTGGGCGGTGGTCGCGGCGCTGCCGGTCACGGTGCTGACCACCGCACTGGCGCTGCCCGCGGAGCCGGTCCACCCGGGTGCGAAGGCGGTGGCGGGGCTGGCGTACACGGCGGTGGTGTCGCAGTTCGGCGGGTTCGTGGTCTGGTACCGGGGGATGGCGGCGATCGGCGTGCCGAAGGCCAGCCAACTCCAGCTCGCGCAGCCGCTGCTGACGCTGGTCTGGTCGGTGCTCCTGCTGGGCGAGGAGCTGCCGGCTGCGGCGCCGGTCACGGCGGTGGTGGTACTGGTCTGCATCGCGGTCACCCAGCGCGCCCGCAGCTGAGGCCGGGACGGCCGCCGCGCCCGCGCCCGCGCCCGCACCCGCACCCGGGCACCGGGTGCGGGCGCGGCGCGGTGGCGGACGGTCAGGTGTTCTCGGGGCGGTAGACGCAGAGCGCCCAGATGATGAAGACGTCCGCCGCGATCACGATGATCGACCAGAACGGGTAGTACGGGAGGTCGAGGAAGTTCTCCAGGGCGCTCAGCGCGACGACCGCGACGGCGGCCCAGCGGGCCCAGCGGGCGCCCGAGAGGAGGAAGCCACCGATCAGGGCGACCACCGCGCCGATGATGACGTGGACCCAGCCCCACCCGGTGAGGTCGAAGCGGAACACGTAGCGCGGGGTGGTGAGGAAGACGTCGTCGTCGGCGATCGCCATGATGCCGCGGAAGGCCTCGAAGAAGCCGTTGATCAGCATCAGGACACCGGCGAAGACGACCAGCCCGGGGGCCCACTCGCCGAACCGGTTGACCGAGGTCGGCGGCGGTGGCTGCCCGGTGCCGGAGCGCCAGGGCGGGGGTTGGTCGGGGGTGGGCGACGCGCTGCTCATGGTGCTCCTCCTGGGCCGTGCGCCGGGGCCGTGGGTGCGGCCGCACGGAGGCGACGCGCCGGGGCCCGGAACGGGCGTACGGAAAGGCGTTCGGACTTCGACCGTCCGCCGAACCCGGGCGCCGGGCAATCGGGCGCACCTGTTCGGGTGACGGGCTCCGCGCGCCGCCGGGGCGCGCGGAGCGGGACTGGTAGTGGTTGTGCGACCACTGTCCGGGCCCGGTCCGCCCGCTCCGGCGGGGCCGCCGCCCGGCCCGAGCACGGAGGCGCGCCGCGTGACTCTTCTGCCGAAGGACGACGTGGAGGAGGCCGCGCGTGCGCCGCGCTCCTCCCGGCTGGCCCGCTTCCGGGCGGCCGCCCGCCGCCGTCGCGGCCGGGCGCTGGTGGGCTGGCTGACCACCACCGACCACAAGCGGATCGGCACCCTCTACATCACGACCTCGTTCCTGTTCTTCCTGCTCGGCGGCCTGATGGCGATGCTGATCCGGATCGAACTGGCCCGCCCGGGGATGCAACTGCTCGACAACGCGCAGTACAACCAGCTCTTCACGATGCACGGCACGATCATGCTGCTGATGTTCGCGACGCCGCTGTTCGCCGGGTTCGCCAACTGGATCATGCCCCTGCAGATCGGCGCGCCGGACGTGGCCTTCCCCCGGCTGAACGCGCTCGCCTACTGGCTCTACCTGTTCGGCTCGCTGATCGCGGTCTACGGTTTCCTCACCCCCGACGGGGCGGCCGACTTCGGCTGGTTCGCCTACGCGCCGCTGAACAGGGCCGAGTACACCCCCGGCCTCGGCGCCGACCTCTGGATCATGGGCCTGGCCTTCTCCGGCTTCGGCACCATCCTGGGCTCGGTCAACTTCATCACCACGATCGTCTGCTTCCGCGCCCCCGGGATGACCCTGTTCCGGATGCCGATCTTCGTCTGGAACGTGCTGCTCACCGCCGTGCTGGTGCTGTTCGCCTTCCCGGTGCTCGCGGCCGCGCTGCTCTGCCTGGAGTCGGACCGCCGGTTCGGCTCGCACGTCTTCGACGCCGCCAACGGGGGCGCGCTGCTCTGGCAGCACCTGTTCTGGTTCTTCGGGCACCCGGAGGTGTACATCATCGCGCTGCCGTTCTTCGGCATCGTCACCGAGGTGATCCCGGTCTTCAGCCGCAAACCGGTCTTCGGCTACTCCGGCCTGATCGCGGCGACCATCGCCATCACCGGTCTGTCCATCACGGTCTGGGCGCACCACATGTTCGTCACCGGGCAGGTGCTGCTGCCGTTCTTCTCGATCATGACGATGCTGATCGCGGTGCCGACCGGGGTGAAGTTCTTCAACTGGATCGGCACCATGTGGCGCGGTTCGCTGAGCTTCGAGACCCCGATGCTGTGGACGGTGGGCTTCCTGGTCACCTTCCTGTTCGGCGGCCTGACGGGCGTCCTGCTCGCCGCGCCGCCGATCGACTTCCACGTATCGGACTCGTACTTCGTGGTGGCGCACTTCCACTACGTGGTGTTCGGGACGGTCGTGTTCGCGATGTTCGCCGGGTTCCACTTCTGGTGGCCGAAGATGACGGGGCGGATGCTGGACGAGCGGCTCGGCCGGATGCACTTCTGGACGCTGTTCGTCGGCTTCCACGCGACCTTCCTGGTGCAGCACTGGCTGGGCGCCGAGGGGATGCCGCGCCGGTACGCCGACTACCTGGCCTCGGACGGCTTCACCACGCTCAACACCGTCTCCAGCATCGGCTCGTTCCTGCTGGGCCTCTCCACGCTGCCGTTCCTCTACAACGTCTGGTACACCGCCCGGTACGGCGAGAAGGTGACGGTGGACGATCCGTGGGGGTACGGGCGGTCGCTGGAGTGGGCCACCGCCTGCCCGCCGCCGCGGCACAACTTCACCACCCTGCCGAGGGTCCGTTCGGAGTCGCCGGCCTTCGACCTGCACCACCCCGACCTCGCCGCGCCGCAGCGGCGGCGGACCGCCCGCGAACCGCTGGTCTGAGCGGGGGGCGGTCCGGCCCGTCCGGTGTCCCTCCGGTGTCTCTCCGGCGTCCCTCCAGTGCCCGTCCGGCGCCCCTCCGGCGCCCCTCCGGTGCCCGTCCGGCGGCGCCGGGCGGTCCGCAGGCGGTCCCCGGGCGCTCGTTAGGATGGCCGCCATGGCAGAGGAGACCAACGCCCCGGCGGCAGGGGACCCGCGGGGCCGGCGGCGCGGCCAGGGCGAACTGGAGGCCCAGGTGCTGGCGGTGCTCCAGCGCGCGCCCGGCCCGGCCACGGCCGGCTGGGTCCAGGAGCACCTGGACGGCGACCTCGCCTACACCACGGTGATCACCATCCTCTCCCGGCTGCACGCCAAGAACGCCGTCTCCCGGAGCCGTTCCGGCCGCTCCTACCTCTGGCAGGCCGCCTCCGACGCGGCCGGCCTGGCGGCCCTGCGGATGCGGCGCGTCCTGGACGGCGAGCCCGACCGGGACGCCGTGCTGGCCAGCTTCGTCACCGCTCTGCTGCCGCACGACGAGGAACTGCTGCGGGCCCTGCTGGACAGCGCGTCCGCCGATCCGGCAGTGGCCGACCGTGAGAGCTGACCCGTGGGCGTCTTCGTCTTCCTCCCGCTCGTCCTGCCGCTGACGGCGGTTCCGATCGCCCGCCTCGCCGAGCAGCACCTGCACCCGCGCGGCGCGGCCCGGCTGCTGACCTCGATCGGCGCGGTGATGGCGCTGTGCAGCGCCGTCTGCCTGGGGCTGACCGGTGTCGTGGGCACGGCCCAGATCCCGGGCAATCCGCTGCCGGACAGCTGGTCCGACCCGGAGGTCCGGGCGGCGCTGCCGTACCACGAGACGGTCGGGACGGCGGCGATCTGCCTGCTGGCCGCGGTGGCCGCGGCCTGTCTTCGGACGGCCGTCCGGCACCTGCGGGTCCGCGCCCGGGCCCGCCGGGCGCTGGGCCGCCGGGCCGTGGCGGGCGGGGGCGGCGTGAGCGGCGCGGGCGGCGTCGCCGGCGCGGGTGCCGCGGCCGCAGGTGCGGCGGACGCCGACGACGTCGCCGTGCTGCCGGACGCCAGCCCGTACGCGTACGCGCTGCCCGGATCGCCCGGATGGGTGGTGGTCTCCACCGGGATGCTGGCCGGCCTGGCCGCCGACGAGCGGGAGGCGCTGCTCGCCCACGAACGGGCGCACCTGGAGCACCGGCACCACCGTTACCTGCTGGCCACGCAGCTCGCGGGCTGCGTCAACCCGTTCCTGCGGCCGCTGCAGCAGGCGGTGGCGTACAGCGCGGAGCGCTGGGCGGACGAGGAGTCGGCCCAGGCCGTGGGCGACCGGCGGGTCACGGCCCGGGCGGTGGCCCGCGCCGCGCTGGTCTCGCACCGGGCCCCGGTGCCCGGCTTCGCCGCCTTCGCCGCTCCCGGGCCGGTGCCGCGCCGGGTGGCCGCGCTGCTCGGCCCGGTGCCGGCCGCGCGGAACTGGCCCCCGGCCCACTCCAGGGCGGGCGTCGCCGCGATGGTGGCGGCGATCGGGACGGCGGCCTCGGCGCTCTGCGCGGTCAACGCGGCGGTGGCCCTGTTGCTGGTCCTGAAGGCCGTCACCCCGCTGTAGCGGGCCCGGCCGGCTGACCTCGGCGGGCCGGCGCCGGGTCTCCCACCGAGTGGACACGCCCCCGGGCGGGGATGATCGGAGGGAGGAGCTGACCGTACACCGCGAGAGGGTGCTCGCCATGAAGGTGCTCGAATTCGTCCTGAACGCGATCTGGCTGATCTTCTGCGGCATCTGGATGGCGATCGCCTACGCAGTGGCGGGCATCGTCTGCTTCATCCTCATCATCACGATCCCGTTCGGCATCGCGGCCTTCCGGATCGCCGGCTTCGTGATCTGGCCCTTCGGGCGGACGACCGTGGAGCGGGCGGACGCGGGGGCGCCGTCCTGCGTCGGCAATGTGGTCTGGCTGGTCTTCGCCGGCTGGTGGCTGGCGCTGGCGCACATCGCGACCAGCATCCCGCTGTTCCTGTCGATCATCGGGATCCCGTTCGGATGGGCCAACCTCAAGATGATCCCGATCTCCCTGATGCCGCTCGGACGCGAGGTCGTCTCCACCGACGAGAGATGGGGCACCTACTAGCCGTCACGAGCGCTGATGGCCGACGAGGGCGGAGATCCTCGTCGGCCATCAGCGTTCGCTCTGTTCGGGGCCGCTCAGCGTCAGCCGACGGCGGAGCGGTGAGGGTCCGGCGTCCACTGGCCGCCCGGACCGGTCAGGGGATGAGGGCGCGCGTCGGAGACGGGGCGGTGGGGGTAGCGGGGGCGGTGGGAGTAGTGGGGGCGGTGGGGTGGTGGCGGGTGGGGCGCAGGGGCCACCAGAGGGCGCGGCCCAGCAGGGTGGCCAGGGCCGGGACCAGGGCGAGCGAGAGGACGACGGCGGAGAGGAGGATGCCGAGCGTCAGCGCGAAGGCGATCTGTGCGCTGCCGGGGGTGGTGGCGAGGGTGGCGAAGGAGCCGGCCAGGACCAGGCCGGCGGTGGCGACGGCGGGCGTGGTGTGGCGGACGGCGCGGGCCACGGCGGCGCGGGCCGGGCCGGGGTGGTGCATCTCCTCGCGGATCCGGTCGGTGATGAGGATGTTGTAGTCGGTGCCCAGTGCGACGACGAACAGGAACAGCACCAGGGGCAGGGTGAAGCTGACGCCCGGCTCGTCCAGCACGTGCTGGAACAGCAGGGTGGCGGCGCCCAGGGTGGCGGCGAAGCCGAGCCCGACGGCGAGCATCAGCACCACCGGGGCGAGCAGGCTGCGCAGCAGGAGCAGCAGGATCAGGGCGATGAGGGCGGCGGCGACCGGGAAGACGACCGCCAGGTCCTCGTCCACGGCGACGGAGATGTCGGCGAAGACCGCCGCCGTGCCGCCGACGTGGGCGCTCGTCCCGGCGGGCGTGTGGGCGGCGACGGCGGCGCGGACGGGTCCGGAGGCCAGGTCGCGGGCCCGTGCGCTCTGCGGGTCGGCGGTGAGGAAGAGGTCGATCCGGGCGGCGCGGCGGTTCTCGTTCAGGGCGGTGGCCCCGACCTGGCCGACGCCCTCGGTCCTGGCGAGGGCGCGGGACAGGCCGTCGAGCCGGGCGGCGTCGAGGGTGCCGCCGTCGTTCGCGGTGACGTAGACGGTGGTCGGGTCGGACACGCCGGCCGGCAGGGCACGGGCGATCTCCTTGGCGGTGGCCGCGGCCGCCGTCCCGGAGTCGCCGCCCTGGCCGTAGTCCATCCGGATCCCGGTCATCCCGGCGGCGAGGGCGCCGAGCAGCGCGACGGAGCCGAGCAGCAGGACCATCGGACGACGGGCGACCAGGGCGCCGTAGCGGGCGGCCGCGCCCGCCCGCGGCTGCCGGTCCAGGCTGCGGGACGGCCAGAACATCTTGCGGCCGCAGGCGGCGAGCAGGGCCGGCATCAGGGTGAGACTGCCCAGCAGCATGATCAGGACGGCGACGGCGATCGCCGGGCCGAGCGAGCGGAACTGCCCGAAGCTCGCCACGCCCAGGGTGGCGAAGGCGGCCACGATGGTCAGTGCGGCCGAGGTGATCGCGGTGCCGACCCGGCCGGACACCTCGGCGGCCGCCTCCCGGGCGGGCTGGTCGGGCCGGGCGCGCAGGTGCTCGCGGAACCGGAAGAGCAGGAACAGCAGGTAGTCGACGCCGATGCCGAGCAGTACCACGGAGATAAGACCGGGGGTGGAGACGTCCAGCCGCAGGCCGGTGAGCGTCGCGGCGCCGGCCACCGCTCCGGCGGCCACTCCGCCGATCATGGCGACCGCGAGCAGCGGCAGCACGGCAGCGAGCACGCTGCGGAACACCAGCACGTTGAGCAGGACGATCAGCCCGGTGACCAGGCTGCTGCCGATCAGCGTGGCGACCCGGTTGTCGTCCGCGCTGTCGGCGGCCTCGGCCAGTGCGCCGGTGAACCCGGTGCGCATCCCGGCGGCGGCGAACTGCGCGCGGGCTGAGTCCCGGAAGGTCCGGTAGACCTCCTGGACGCCCTCGTCCACGGCGCTGCCGGTCAGTTCGACGGAGAGCAGCTCGAAGCTCCGGTCGGGCGCCGTCGTCGCCGGGGCGATCCGGGGGGTCTGCGAGCGGTCGGGCTTGAGGAACGCCGGCTCGTCCTTCTCCCTCGGCATGGTGACCCGGCGCTTGCCGAGCTCCGCCGCCTCGGCCTCGATCCGCCGCCGGTCGCCGTCGGTGAGTGCCTTGCCGTCGCCGCGGGCGACCAGCACCGTGACCGTGGTGGCGTCGGGCTCGACCCCGAACTGATCCTCGGCGATCCGCAGGGCTGCGGCCGAGTCGTAGCTCTTCGGCAGGAAGTCACCGGTCTGGGACTGGGTGACCCGGCCGAGCAGTGTCGGGCTCAGCGCACTCAGTGCCAGTCCCAGCACCGCCCAGAGGGCTATGACCTTCCAGGCGTGTCTGGTGGAGAATCCGGTCAGTGCGCGGATCACTGTGCCCTCCGGCTGATGGACGCGAACGTCGGTCGGGTCGCCGGGGGTTCCCGGCAGGGTTACAGACCATCAGGCGAAGGGGGTGCCCGGCGTCCGGGCAGCGGACGATCCAGGGCGGGGCCCCCGCTCCCCCGGCGGGCCGGAACCGGGGACCGTGCTCCTGGTCCGCCCGCCCGTCCTCGCCCGCAGGGACCATCCGGGGCCGGGCGGGCCGGTGCCAGAATGGGGCGTCAACGCTGCTCAGCCGGGAGGACGGGAATGAACGGGCGTCAACGCCCCGGGGAGGCCGTGGGCGAGGTGCCGCGCGAGCGCGGGGACGGCCTGCCGTGGACCCAGGCGGACGCGCTGGTGGCCGTCGGAGCCGGCATGCTGGACCTGCTCGCCCGTCTGCTCGTCGGCGAGGTGGGGGGCACCCGCGGCGTCGGCCTGCCGGGTTTCGTCCTGCTCGTGCTGTCGGGCGTGCCGCTGCTCGCCCGGCGCCGCCACCCGCTGCGGACGCTCGCCGTCGTCCTGGTGCTCCAGTGCGCGATCGACCTGTCGACCCCGATGGGCATCCACTTCGGGGCCGTCCTGACGGTGGCGGTGTACTCGGTCGGCCGCAACCGCGCCTGGCCGGTCACCGCAGCGGCCGTCGCGGCGACGGCGCTGGTGACGATGCTGAGCCAGAGCGACTTCCCGGTGCCCTCCGTGGAATCGGGCGTCGCGGCCGTCGCCTCCGCCACGCTCGTGGCCGGCGGCGGCCTCGCGGTCACCCGCTGGCAGCGCGAGGTGGACGCCAACCGCTGGCTGCTGGCCGAGCGCGCGGTGGCCGAGGAGCGCCGCCGCATCGCCCGGGAGTTGCACGACATCGTGGCCCACCACATCACCACCATGCAGCTGATGGCCGGCGGCGCCCGGGCCAACCTCGCCGACCGGGAGGTGGTGCAGGAGGCCCTGGTCACCCTGGAGTCCTCCGGGCGGCTGGCCCTGCGCGAGATGCGCCAGCTGCTGGACGTTCTGCGGGCCGGTGACGAACCGGACGCCGCCCCCGCCTCGCCCCAGCCCGGGGCGGACGACCTCGACCGGTTGGTCGACGAGTCCCGCCGGGCCGGGCTGCCGACCGCGTTCACCGTGCGCGGGCCGCGTCGGCCGCTGCCGCCGACCCTCGGCCTGACGGTGTTCCGGATCGTCCAGGAGAGCCTGACCAACGCGCGCAAGTACGCGGGGCCGGCCAGCGCGTCCGTCCTGCTGACCTACCGCGCGGACGGGATCACCGTCGAGGTGCGCGACGACGGCCGGGGCGCGCCGTCCCAGGACGCGGGGCACGAACCGGTGCGCGGCGGGTACGGCCTGATCGGCATGCGCGAGCGGGTCGCCCTGCACGGCGGCGCCCTGCGGGCGGGGCCGCGGCCGGAGGGCGGCTTCGCCGTGGTGGCCGAGCTGCCGCTGGCGCCGGAGGAGACGGCCGAGGCGGCCGTCCAGAGCGGGGAGGCGGACGCGGCGACGGCCGGGCACGTCGGCGGCGGGCTGCGCGGGGAGGCGGTGTACCGGTGACGGCCGTGACCCCCGGCATCCGGGTCCTCATCGCGGACGACCAGCCGCTGGTCCGGCGCGGCCTGTCACTGATCCTCTCGCCGGACCCCGCCTTCGAGGTGGTGGGCGAGGCGGAGGACGGCGAGCAGGCCGTCGCGCTCTCCCGGCGGCTGGAGCCCGACGTCGTGGTGATGGACATCCGGATGCCCGTCCTGGACGGGGTCGCCGCGACCGAGGAGCTGGCCCGCACGCTGCCCGGATGCCGGGTCCTGGCCCTGAGCACCTTCGACATGGACGAGTACGTGGTGGCGGCGTTGCGCGCCGGCGCGTACGGGTTCCTGCCCAAGGACGCCTCGCCGGAGGACCTCGCCGCGGCGATCCGCACCGTCCACACCGGGGAGGCGGTGGTCGCCCCGCGCCTGCTGACCCGGCTGATCTCCGCCTACGTCCGGACGCCGCTCGGCGCCCCGCCACCGCCCGGCGTCGCGGCGGGGGAGCTCACGCCCCGTGAGGTGGAGGTGTGGCGGCTGATGGCCACCGGCCTGGACAACGCCGCGATCGCCCGGGCCATGGACATCAGCCTCTCCACGGTGAAGAACTACATCACCAGCCTCTTCGGCAAGCTCGACGTGCGCGACCGCGCCCAGGCGGTCATCGCGGCGTACGAGTCCGGCCTGGTCACCGTTCGTTCGGGGGAGGGCGACCCGGCCGGCCGCAGGCGCTAGGCGAGAAGGGGCGGCACCTCGGTCAGGGCGCCTCGGCGAGCTGGACGATCATCTTGCCGGTGTTGGCACCGCGGAGCATGCCGAGGAAGGCGTCCACCACGTGTTCGAAGCCGCGGACGACGGTCTCGTCCGGGACGACGGCACCCGAGCGCAGGTGGGGGACGAGGAAGTCGTACAGCTGCGGTCGGGCGTCCAGGTGGTCGCGGACCAGGAACCCCTCCAGCCGCAGGCTCTTGCCGACCACGTCGTAGAGGTTGCGCGGTGCGGCCGGCGGGTCCTGGAGGTGGTTGTACTGGGCGACGGCGCCGCACCAGGCGATCCGCCCGCGGTCGCGCAGGGCGTCGATCGCGCCTTCGAGGTGGTCGCCGCCCACGTTGTCGAGGTAGACGTCGAGGCCGCCCGGGGCGGCCTCGCGGAGCCGGTCGGCGATCGGAGCGTCGTGGTAGTCGAAGGCGGCGTCGAAGCCCAGCCGCTCGGTCAGGTGCTCCACCTTGGCGGCCGAGCCGGCGCTGCCGACGATCCGGCCGGCGCCGAGCAGCCGCGCGAGCTGCCCGGCGGCGGAGCCCACGCCGCCGGCCGCTGCCGAGATGAAGATCGTCTCGCCGGGCTGGAGACGGGCGATCCGGGTCAGGCCGACCCAGGCGGAGAGGCCGGTACCGCCGAGGACGCTCAGGTGGGCGCTGAGCGGGACGCCTGCGAAGTCGGGCAGTACGGTCGCCTCCCCGGGACCGACCACGGAGTGGGTGCGCCAGGCCTTGCGGTGGAAGACCAGCGCCCCGAGCGGCAGGGCCGAACCGCGGGACTCCACCACCCGGCCGAGCGTCCGGCCCTCCAGCGGGGCGTGCAGCGCCCAGCCGCCCTCGTCCATCTCCTCGCGCATGTACGGGTCGACGGACTGGTAGACGTTCTCGACCAGGGCCTGACCCTCGGCGAGTGCCGGGACGGGCTCCTCCAGGAAGGCGAAGTCGGCTGCGGTGGGCGCGCCGACCGGGCGGGAGACCTGGTGGACGACGAGGGCGGTGGGGCGCGACATGGCGGTGACTCCGGGTGGGTGCGGGTGGGGGTGCGGGTGCGGTGGGGGTGCGAGCGGGTGCGAGCGGGTGCTGCCGTTGCGGGGCGCGGCGCCGGGCCGGCCGGGCGAACGTGATCACCGTAGGGAGGGCGGGGGCCGGCCGGGCAGGGGTGCGCGTCGATGGAAGAGCCGCTTCCATGAACAGCTTCGATGGGCCGGAGTCGGGGCACGCGCGGGCGGCCTCTAGATTCGAGGCATGACCGACCTCGCGCGGGCCGCCGCCGTCCCCGATCTCGCCCCGCAGGAACTGCGCATCCTGGTCGCCGTCGAGGAGGAACAGGGTTTCACGGCCGCGGCCGCGCGCCTGGCCACCACCCAGTCCGCCGTCTCGCACGCCGTCCGCGGCTGCGAGCGGAAGCTCGGCGCGGTGCTCTTCGACCGCGGGCGCCACGGCGCACGCCCCACCGAGGCAGGCGCGCGGGCCGTCGCGTACGCCCGGCGGGTCCTGCGGCTGCTGGAGGCGATGGGGCCGGAGGTGCGCGCGGCCGCCGCGGCCGGCGGCGCCGGGGAGGTCTCCGGCACGCTGCGCATCGCGGCCTTCCGCAGTGTCGCCGCCCACCTGCTGCCGCCGGTACTGGCCGCGCTGGCGGCCCGTCACCCGAAGCTGACCGCGCAGGTCAGGATCGTCCGCGAGGTCGGGCGGGGCACCGCCGGCGAGGTCGCGGACGGTCGCGCCGACCTCGGCCTCGCCACCCTGGACGCGGGCGGCCCGCCGGCCGTCCCCGGACTGGTCGCGGTCCGCCTCTTCGAGGAGTCCTACGCCCTGGCGCACCCGGACGGCCACCCCGCGCCACGCGGGCTGCCGCTGGTCGACTGGGACGAGAACTGCGGCTCCTACACGCGCAGTTGGTGGGACCGTCAGGACTGGATCCCGCCCGCCACCATCGACGTCGAGGACGACACGGTGGCCCTCTCGCTGGTCTCGCAGGGGCTGGGGATGGCCATCATGCCGCGGACCGCCCTGCTCGGCGCCCCGGCCGGCCTGGCCGTCACCGACCTCGGCCCGCAGCCGCCCAGCCGGTACGTCGGGTACGTGACCACACCGGAGCTCGCGGGCACGGCGGCCGTCCGGGCGCTGATCCGCGAACTGCGCTCGGCGACCCTTCCGGAGGGCCTGTCGGCGGCCTGAGGCCGCGGCCGGCCGACGGCCTGTCGACGGCCGGCCTCGCCGCCGGGCCCGGGCCGCCGCCGGGGCCGCGCGTGAGCGGTCGGCACGGCGGTCGACCGGAGGTGGCGCGCAGGCTGCTGCGCCGCCGCGCCGCCGCCCACCACGCCGCCGCCCACCACGCCGCCACCCACCACGCCGCCACCACTCAGCCGCTACTCCTCCGCAGCCGGCTGCTCCACAGCCTCCCGCAGCCGGCGGAACTCGGCCGCCAACCCGTCCAAGGTGTAGTGCGCGTTGAGGCCGCTCGGGTTGGGCAGGACCCAGACCTCCGTCGACCCGATGCCCTCCGGCTGGCGTCCGATCGCGGCCGTCCGCCGCCCGAACGCCGTGCGGTAGGCGCCGATGCCCAGGACGGCCAGGACGCGCGGACGCAGCCGCAGCACCCGTTCGGTCAGCGCGGCGCCGCCCTCGCGCAGTTCGTCGGCCGTCAGTTCGTCGGCCTTGGCGGTGGCACGCGGAGCGACGTTGGTGATGCCGAGGCCGAGGGCCAGCAGCTCGCGCTGCTCGTCCGGGCGCAGCTGGCGGGGGGTGAAGCCGGAGCGGTGCAGCGCGGGCCAGAACCGGTTCCCGGGGCGGGCGAAGTGGTGACCGGTGGCGCCGGACCAGAGTCCGGGGTTGATGCCGCAGAAGAGCACCCGCAGGCCGGGCGCGACGACCTCCGGGATGGTGGTGTCACGGGCGGCCAGCAGCTGCTCGGCCGTCGGCTTCACCACCGCCGGCGTCGCGGACCTCGCCGGCGTCGCGGACCTCGCCGGCGTCGTGGACCCCGCCGGCGTCGTGGACCTCGCCGACCGGGCCGGCCCCGTGGGCGCGGCCTTCGCCGACTTCGTCGGATGCGGGGACTCGGCGTGCTTCGCGGGCTTGTCGGTCACCCGTCCAGTCTGCCCGGCCCGCGCCCGCCGCCGGGGTGCCGGGGGCCGTCCGGGCACCGGATCCGGCCAGGGCGCCGGCTTCGTCCAGGGCACCGGATCCGGCCGGGGCCCCGCGGCCGGCGGCCCGCAGCCGGGCGTGGCGCCGCTCCCGGAGCCACCGCAGCCCGTACACGACGGCCGCCGCGTAGGCCCAGCCCGCGAAGATGTCGACGATGAAGTGCTCGGCCCCGTAGACCAGGGTGAACGCCATCGCGAGCGGGTAGGCGACCAGCAGCACCCGCACCCGGCGCGTCGCCGTCGGCCAGAAGAAGAAGAGCAGCATCGCCGGGTAGGCGGAGTGCAGCGAGGGCATCGCGGCGACGTCGTTGGCGAACCGGCTGCCGTTCTCGAAGATCGAGCCGGCCCGAGGCAGCCCGCTCTGGGTGAGGACGTCCGACACCACCCGCGTGAGCGCCGGCATGTTCCCCTCCTGGGCGGTGAGCCACGGCGGGTCGGCGGGGTACAGCAGGTACGTCGCGAAGCCGGCGAAGGTGAGGGCGAGGTAGGAGGTGAGCAGCCGGCGGAACCGGTCGTGGCGCCGCCGCCAGAGCACGGCCAGCACCACGAAGACCACGAAGAAGTGCGACAGGTAGACGGTGACCGCCGCGTAGTCGTACCAGCGCGGCGAGCCGGGGGTGTAGAGCCCGTACTGGAGCCGGACGGTCCAGGTCTCGCCGAAACCGAGCAGTTCGTCGGCGCGCAGCTGCGGCCGCCAGTGCGGTGCCCAGGGAGTGTGCGCGCCGTAGCCGCGCAGCAGCGAGTACGCCCAGACGGCGGCCATCACGGGGACCCAGTCACGCAGGACGAGCAGGAAGCCGCGCGGCCCGTGACCGCTGTGCACGGCGGCGGCCAGCAACGCGGCGATGAGCCAGCAGAACACCACGTCGTTGGCGTACGGCAGCCCGTACGCGCGCAGGTACCAGAGCAGTGCGAGGAGGTAGAGCGGCCACGCCAGCAGCCGGAGCCGGGACAGGGCGCCGGCAGGCGCACCCGGCAGGGGCCGGTTCACCGGACGCAGCCGCCCGGCTCGCTCGGGTGGGAGCGGCGCCGGGCGGAGCAGTTTGGTCATGCCGGTCGAAGCTAGCAAGGCATTCTTTGAGGACTCTCTACGCGAACGGCCTGCCGCCCAGCAAAGCCTCAGAAAGCCGCCGGTCGGCGTAACCGCGGGCCGGGTGGGGGCGGCCGGGCCGCGGTGACGCCGACCTGCGGGCGCTGACGCCGACCTGCGGGCGCTGACGCCGACCTGTGGGCGGTGACGCCGCGGCTGCGCGGTCACGCCGGCCGGCGCGCGGTCTACGCGACGATGCCCAGTTCGTGCGGGGTGTTGTTGAGCCGGCGCCCGCCGTCCCCGGTCACCGTCACGATGTCCTCGATCCGCACCCCGAACCGCCCCGGGAGGTAGATGCCGGGCTCGATCGAGAAGCACATGCCCGGGACGAGCGGCCGCTCCTCGCCCTCGACCAGGTACGGGGGTTCATGGGTGGTGATGCCGATGCCGTGACCGGTGCGGTGGATGAAGTACTCGCCGTAGCCGGCCTCGGTGATCACCCGGCGGGCGGTGCGGTCGATCTCCTGGCAGCTCACGCCGGGCCGGACGGCCTCGAACGCGGTCTGCTGCGCCCGCCGGACGACGTCGTGGACCTTCCGGACCTCGTCCGGCACGTCCGCTCCGACGTGCACCGTGCGCGTGGTGTCCGAGCCGTAGCCGTCCTTGAGGCCGCCGAAGTCCAGCACCACGGTGTCGCCGGGCTCGATGACCCGGTCGCCGGCCTCGTGGTGCGGGTTGGCGCCGTTGGGGCCGGAGCCGACCACGGTGAAGTCGACCTGGCTGTGCCCGTGGCGGATGAGCAGCGCGCTGAGGTCGGCGGCCACGTCGGTCTCCCGGCGACCGGCGAACCGGACCTCCAGGATTCCCCGGTACGCGGCGTCGGCGGCGGCGCCGGCCGCGGCCAGGCGCTCCAGCTCGTCGCCGTCCTTGACGGCGCGCAGCATCGGCAGGGACTCGGTGAGCGAGGTCCAGCGCGTGCCGGCGAGGGCTGCCTGGAAGCCGAGCAGGTGCATGGCCCAGGCGTTGTCGGAGACGCCGTACCGGCCGCCGGGTTCGAGCAGCGGGACGGCGGCGGCGTACGGGTCCTCGCCGTCGGTCCAGTCGACCAGCCGGACGGCGGGGGCGCCGGGGGCCTTCTCGGCGTCCGGGCGCTCCAGCCTGGGGACGACCAGGGCGGGCTCGCGCCCGGCGGTGAGGACGAGCGCGGTCAGCCGCTCGGTGATCGCGGTGGGCTGGTAGCCGCAGAGGTGGACCAGGTCGGGGCCCGGGGCGACGACCAGGCCGGTGAGCCCGGCGGCGGTGGCGTCGGCGGTGGCCCGGGCCATCCGGGCGGCGTAGTCCTCGGTGGTGAACGGTCGTGGCACGGGTGTCTCCCGCCTTCCTGGATCGGCAGCGTCTTGCGGTGGGCACTGGCCTCGGACGCCCGGCACCCCGGACCGGCGGCGCACGACGGATCCCACCGCGCGCCGCCGGACGCCGGGGCCGGCGGCCGTCACTGATGCCCTATCACGCCCGGACCGGGGCGGCGTAGTGCCGGACCGGGTGGGTGTCGGGCCGGTCACCGCTCGCCCGGCCAGGAGGGCGGCGCAGCGTCCGGCCGGCCGCGGGCGCCGGCTGCGGCCGGCTCGACCTGAGCACCCGGAGGACGGCTCGGCCGGACCCCGGTCCGGCTCCGGAGCCGGCCTCGCCGAGCCTTCGACCTGCTGTTCGCCGAGACGCAGAAGCGCCCAGGGAACGAGCCGGAGGACGCCGTGGACGTCACCGTGCTCGCCCTGCTCCACGGCGTCCGGCCGGAGCGCCGCTCTCGGGCCGATTCCCGTCGAGGCACGGATTCGTAAATCGCGGGCGGACTGTCAGTGCCGTGGTTCAGGATGACTGAATGCCATACGAACTTCAGGCGCTGATCGGCTCGGCGGAGCTGCTAGCGGTGGCCGCCGCCGAGGTGCCGGTCGCCCGTCTCGCCCCGCTGTCGCAGGGGCTGGCCCTGATCCCGGCCACCCCCGCGTTCCTGGCCGCACTCGGCTACCAAGTCGGCGGCGGCGAAGGCGCGTCGGGGGAAACGGCCGGGTTCGACTGGCTCCCGGACGGGTCCGGGCGGCGGCTCGCCGCCTGGTCCAAGGCCGGCCCGATCGCCTGCGTCGAGGCCTGCTTCTTCGGCGGCAGCGGCACCCAGCGCGCCGCCGTCTGGGCCGACGGCCGTCTCGCCCTCGGCCCTCTCACCAGCGCCGAGTTCGCGCCCTTCCCGCCCGAGGGCAGCCCGATCTCCCGCGCCCTGCGCCACCTCGGCGCCCGTGTGGAGTCCGCCCGGGCCGACGGGACCCGTGACGTCGACGAGTTCGAGGCCGTCGGCCTCCCGGCCCACCGCAGCACGGCCCGCTGGGCGGCCCTCGCCTGAACCGCCCCGGCCCTCCCCGGCTTCCCTCTCATCGTTCGGCGTACGTGCAGTGGCTGGGTCAACTGCCCTGACCCAACGTGTGAACCAGGGGTCGCACGGTGGAAGCGACACCTTGGCAGAAGCTCCTGGCGGCTGGCTCACGCGGCTGCACCGCCGAATGCGGTCTTCGCGCCGGTGATCGGCGGTCGGGGCACCGCGCAGGTCCCTCGTTGGAGGCGGCAAATGTCTCTGCCCGCACAATTATCGGAACGTTCGGTGCGTGCAATGCGCGAGAACATCCAACAATCTGTTCGCACTCACGACATACTGCTCCCCATGGTGGGGGTTGATCTTCCGGAGCCGCACGGACAGCAGCGCGAGGTCGTCTACCTGACTGCGCAGGGGCATCTGGTGGTGCTGGGCACAGCGGGCAGCGGCAAGACGACAATGGCGGTGCATCGGGCCAGGTACCTGGCCGGAGCGCCCGGAATTGGCGGGCCGACGCTCCTGCTCACCTTCAACCGGGCACTGGTGACGTACCTGAGATCGGTCGGCGCCCGCGCCCCACGTCTAACCGTGGAGAGCTACCACAAGTTCGCGCTGGGCTACCTGAGCTCGGTGACTGGCCGCCCGGTCTATGTTTGCAAGATCAAGGAGGCGCTGGTCGAGAAGGCACTGACTGAGGTGCGGGCGACCACGCAGCGGGCGGTGGCCAGCCGGCCGCTGGCCTTCTTCTTGGACGAGTTGCACTGGATGGCCGGCCACGGGGTGACCGCCGAGGATATCTACCTCAATGGAGTGCCGCGCATTGGCCGTGGCACGCCTCTGGCCCCGGCCGACCGGGCTGTGGTGTACCAGGTGTACCGCCGGTATCTCGAGCTGCGCGCCACCTCCGGCCTGAGCATGGACTGGGACGACGTGGCCAGCCATGTGCTGGAACACCTGAAGACCGACGCGCGGGCACGCCGCTACCGGCACATCGTGATCGACGAGGGTCAGGACTTCACCCCGGAGATGATTCGCTCGTTGGCTGCGGCGATCCCCCAGGACGGGTCGCTGACGTTCTTCGGCGACTATGCGCAGCAGATCTACGGCAGCCGCATGTCTTGGAGATCGCTGGGGCTGTCGGTATCAAACACGGTCGAGTTCGAGCAGAACTACCGAAACAGCCGTCAGATCGCTCGCCTGGCACAGGCGATGTCTGAGATGTCTCACTTCCGCGACGAGGTCGACCTGGTCGCGCCGCGGACGCCGACCGCCGACGGGCCGCCTCCCACGATTGTGACGGCGGTCTCGAAGGCGGAGCAGCTGCGCCTGGCTGCCGCCTACGCCAACGGTCTGGCCGCAGACCGGCGGGTTGCTGTGTTGATGCGCACCCGCGACCAGGAGACGACACTCAAGCGGTACCTGGATCCCCGGCACCAGCACTACCGCATCCACCGCGAACTCCAGTCGTGGCCGCAGGGGCCCGGCGTTTTCTACGGCACCTACTCTGCCGCGAAAGGTCTGGAGTTCGACTCAGTAATCCTGCCACTGTGCGATGCGGAGGAGCTGCCCAAGCCGAGCGAGGTCGCGGCCCACGGCCTGGAGGAGGCGATGGCGCGGGAAGCACGGCAGCTGTACGTGGCAGTCACCCGCGCCCGAAGCGAGCTGGTCATCCTGCGTTCCGGCCCGCTCACTCCTCTGATGCCCGACGCGGTGTCAGACCTCTTCCATAGGCTTGCTTCATGACGGAGATCTGGGAACGGGCGAAGCAGCGCGGCATCACGCGGCTCTGCCACTTCACCAAGGCCGTGGGCCTGGGCCATATCCTGGCCACGGGCGAGTTGCGCGGCGCGGCGGAGCTGCGGGAGAGCCGCGACGGGTTCCGGCCCACCGACCAGCAGCGCCTCGACGGCTACCTGCACCACATCAACTGCAGCATCGAATATCCCAACACCTGGTACCTGGACCGAGCCCGGGCTCAAGATCCGCATTTCAAGGAGTGGGTGGTCCTCGCGCTGGATCCCCGGCTCCTGGACCTGTCGGGGGCCGGTTTCTGCCCCTACAACGCTGCCCGCCGGGGCGGCGCGGGTGTCGCCCAGGGCATGGCCGCGTTCGAGGCCATGTTCGCGCCGGAGGTGACCGGCAACGCAGTCCGCCGGCGCGGGCCCGGCCACCCGGCTTGGGCCCCGACCGACGACCAAGCCGAGGTGCTGATCCCTGGGCCGGTATCCGCGACCGCCATCACAGCGGTGATCGTTCAGTCTGAAGAGCAGGCCGAGCTGGAGCGGTACCGATTGACCGTTCACCTAGGCACCGGCAAGCTCCTTCCGCCGATTCTGGTGAGCCCCGTAATGTTCGACAAGTATCAGCTCAGCAACGTGGTGCGGGCCGGGCGGCGTCCTGCCGAGCGTCCCGTCAACCCGTGAACGACTCTGGCAGAGTGACCCTCGTGACTGCATCGCCCGCCCTTCACCCCTGGCGCGATCGCGCGACTGGCACGCTGCTGGCCGCTGCGGTCGGCGACGCGCTGGGCTGGCCCTTCGAGCGCCGTGACCGTACCCGGCCGCTGACCGGGGCTCCGGGCGGCTCGGGAGGCTTCTTTGCCTGGGAACGGTTCGCGGGCTCGCGCCAGCAGCGCATTCCTGAGAGGGTTGGCGCTGGCGATTACAGCGACGACACCCAGATGACCATTGCGGTTGCGCGCGCACGATTGATGGGCGGCAGGCAGTGGCTGGCCTGGCTGGAGCGCGTGGAGTGGCCGTTTCTACTGGACTACGAGCGCGGCGCGGGTGCCAGCGTAAAGGCTGCCTGCCGTGCCTGGGCGCGCGGCCGCGCTCCCTGGGAAGCCCCGTCTTCGGCGGTGGCCCGGTACTTTGCCACCGGCGCGAACGGCGCCGCGATGCGGATCGCCCCGCACGTTCTAGTCCACCATCAGGACCTGCGGTTCGACGAGCTCGCCACCGACGTGGTCCGGGACGCGGCCACCACTCACGGCCACCCGCGGGCGCTGCTCGGCGCGTTGGTGCAGGCCTACGCGCTGTGGGTCAGTCTGCGCGAACCTGCGCCACTGCCGTATGGATGGCTGGTCGACACCCTGCTGGACGATGCAAAGCAGTGGCAGCAGCCGTTCTGGCGAGCCCTGCCGGACGCGTGGCAACACCGAGCTGGTGGCCACTTCGACGACCGGTTCGATCAGGCATGGCTGGGGGTCGCCGCCGAGGTCGAGCAGCTCCTAGCCGCCGCACAAAGGGAGTTGAGGGAGGGTGCGATCAGCGCCCCGACCGTGTTCCTCACCCGGCAGGGCCTCACCTCCACGGACGCACGTGGGTCAGGGACCTTGTGCGCGGTGGCAGCCGCCTACCTTGCTGCACGTTCGGCCTCCAGCCCGGACCGTGGCCTTGCCACCGCCGCTCACCTTGAGGGAGCTGACACCGACACTCTGGCCTCCATGACCGGAGCCTTGCTCGGTGCGGCGCTCGGCACCGAATGGCTTGGGGGTTACGGTCGCTCCGTCCAGGATCGCACCTTGCTGATCAACCTGGCCGAAGGGCTCCTAACCGGGCCAGAGAAGGCCCGGATGAAGACTCCGACGTATGAGCAGGCCCACCGGGCTCGAACCGTATTTACCGAGCAGATCTCCGATGTGGTGGGCGGTCCACACGTGCTTCAACTGCCCGACCGCCGCAACGCCCAAGTGAGCCCGGCCACGGGTGACAACGCCAGCCGGTGGCTAGAAGCGGTGACCCAGGACGGACAGACCCTCTACCTGCGCCGGCCCGATTCACGTCAGATCCCGCTGTTCGACGTCGAGCCAAGTCCTGCTGCTACCCGGGTCGAACAACCGCGCCCGCGTGCCCCTAAACCGAGCAGCGGAGCCCTGCTACAAGGGGCCTACCTGCCCGTCGCTGACGCTGAGCACGTACGCCGCACACTCAAGGATTTCTTTGGCCTCGACCCGGACCACTACGGGCCTACCTGGGTGTCGTACGGTCAGCTCGTTCTTGCCCAAGACCGTGAGGCGTCTGCGACACCGGCTCAGCCGGTCGCTCAGCTGCATGTCTCGGTGACCGACCCGCACAAGACGCGGCAGCTGCTTGCGGGCCGGGACCTGATGGTCATGGGTGATGAGGACACCGGCACGTTTCGCATCCAGATCGACCCTCTCCTCAGCGTTGTCTTCGCGGCTGCTGGCGACCGCCGCGTGCCGCGCTGGGACTCTGGGTTCTGATCGGGCACCGCTCGGTCCTCGCCTCGCCGCTGCAACCCGGCGTCGCCGGCGCGCGAGCGCCGTCCACGGGTCGAGCACCGTAGAGCGCGTCGATCGGGCGCTTCGCCTGCACATCTACCCGATCCTCGGCCACGGGGCCATCGCGGGCTTCAAGACCTCGGAGATCCAGGCGTGGGTCAAGGACCGCTCGAAGATCCTGGCGCCGTCGACCCTGCGGGTGCACTACAGCTACGTGACCGCGATCCTTCGCGTAGCGGAGCTCGACCGCCAGATCCCGTTCAACCCGACGAAGGGGGTGAAGCTGCCACCCCCGCCGCGCAAGGAGATCGTCCCGCTCGCCGTCGAGGTCGTGGCTGCCCTGGTCGACGCTGCTCCCGGCTGGTACCGGGTGCTGCTGCTACTGGCGGCGGCCTCGGGACTGCGTCAGGGCGAGCTGTTTCGGACTCGAGCTGGAGCACATCGACTTCAAGCGCGGCACGGTCCAGGTGAAGCAACAAGTCGTCGGCCCTGATCGGGGCGAGCCGTACCTTGCGCCGCCCAAGACCCACGAGAGCTACCGGATGGTCCCGGTGGCCAAGCCCGCGATGGACGCGCTGGCGGCGCATCTGGAGAAGTACCCGGCTCGCCGGGTCGATATCGAGGACCGCACCGACCCGCGCCCCTCCAAGTGGAAGCGGCGGAAGGCGCTGCTCGTCTTCACCAACGAGCGCGGTGAGGCGATCCGCCGTGCGGCCTGGGCGTCGGTGTGGGAGACCCTCGTGCGGGTTGCCGACAACGCCCTGCGGAAGCAGTACGAGGGCGCGCTCAAGAGTTGGGAGCGCCGTGGCCGGCCGGCCGACGCGGAGCCGACGCTCCGCCAGGTGCCGGACGACGCCACGATGCACGACCTCCGGCACTTCTATGCCTCGGTGCTGATCAAGCACCGCGAGAGCGTGAAGACGGTGCAGAAGCGGCTCGGCCACGCCAAGCCGTCGATCACGCTCAATACCTACACGCCCTGTGGCCGGACGAGGAGGACACGACGAGGGCTGCGATCGAGGCTGTCTTCAGTGCGGTGCCCTCGATTAGCTCGACTGAACGGAAGAGTTAGCGGTTGATAGGCGTACTACGTGGGCGGCGACGAGCGTTAACCGCGCACGCGCCGTAGTCGTGCCCGCCCCCGTTCAAGGATGTCGTCGTACGTGATGATCGAGAGGCCGGGCACATCGAGTTCGGCATCTCGAAGGCTGGTCGGCGCGTAGTCGCTTCGCTTGCCGATCAAGACCATCATCCGCGGGCGGAAGAACTGCAGGCCGTAAGCTCTCTCGACTGACCGGCGGTTGTCCAGGCTATTGAAGTAGGACTGGTACTCCCGGAGTTGAGCACAAGCCTCCATGATCGCCGACGAGATGCGGACCCGGTTCTTCTGTACTGTCAGAAGCCGGGCTTTGGGGAGCTTGATCTCCAGCAGGTCGCACAGGGCACTGGTGTTGATTGGCTTCAGGGCAAAGTCGGGGATCAAGGGTCCCTCTCCATCGCGCTTGAGGACTATGTGAGGCCGCGCTTCCTCGTAGGTGTCACCGCAGATGAACTCTGGGTTCTGCTCGAAGAATTTCTGCAGATCACGCTCGGCGACCTGGGGAGAGTTCATCAGGCTCTCCAGCTCGTCCACCAGGGCTTTCCAACTGGTTGCTTCAAGCGATGCGACGTACAGGAGACTGTGCTGCTCGCGGGGCGCATCGACGAACCGGACCCGTCCGTCGGGTTGCACCGCAACCAAACGGATCCGCCCGTCTCGCAGCTCTATGCCCAGCGTCTCCTCGCCGGCGATCGGCTGAGGCGACTGATCGGTGTTGTCACCTTGGTGTTCGTCCAACGGCGCGACCATGTCCGCCTGGGGTCCCTTCTGCCCTCGGGAGACCCCGAACGAGACGCGCTGCCCTTCGGCGAGGGTGCGATAGCCGTCTGCGTTGGGCGCGCCACTGATCGCGCTGTAGTGGACGAAGACGTCAGCTCCGGCGTCAACGCGGATGAAGCCGTAACCCTTCTCCTCGTTGAACCAAAGCACGGTTCCCGTTGCCATCGACCCCCCAGGCCGGATGTGGTTCCCCGCAACGGGGGCATCAACCGTGCCTGCCGTTGCCGTCCTGGGATCGTAGCGGCCAGCTCTGACACGGCCATTTGGCTGCGGCGGGTAGACGGGAGCGGGATGAGCCTGGTTGTCCCGGCTCGGCCCGAGAGGGTTGGAGGGTAGCGATTGGCGCCATCTTCAGCGTTGTGCCCTCCCGGGCCGAAAAGCTAGCGTTCCCGCAGGTCAGCGGGGTTTGCTAGCGGTAGTTGACGAACTGGATCGCGAAGTCCAGGTCCTTGCCCTTGAGGAGCGCCTGCACGGCCTGCAGGTCGTCGCGGCTCTTCGAGCTGACCCGCAGCTCGTCGCCCTGGACCTGGGCCTTCACGCCCTTGGGGCCCTCATCGCGGATGATCTTCGCGACCTTCTTGGCATCGTCCTGGGAGATGCCCTCCTTCACGTTCGCGAAGATCTTGTACTCCTTGCCGGACAGCTGCGGCTCCTTGGCGTCCAGCGCCTTCAGCGACAGCCCGCGCTTGATGAACTTGCTCTGCAGCACGTCCAGCACGGCCTTCACGCGCTCCTCGCCGCTGGCCTTCATCTCGATCGTTTCGCCGGAGCGGCTGATCTCGGCGCCGACGTTCTTGAAGTCGAAGCGGGTGGCGATCTCGCGGGAGGTCTGGTTGATCGCGTTGTCGACCTCCTGCCACTCGACCTTCGAGACGATGTCGAAACTGGAGTCGGCCATGGGTGTTGGTCTCCTTGATGCTGTGGCTTCACTGGCACGGCCCGCCCCACCGGACGACCGCCGCCCCAGCCTATCCAGCGCCACCCCGCCCCCGCCTGCGGCGAGCGCCCCGCGCGCCTTGATCATCACGTGACCAACCGAGTGGCGAACCACCCCCTGGCATCAGGTATCGTTTACGGAGTCGAGCGGGGGAAGCCCCGCGAGACACCGATCCTGGCTGGTTGCCCGAGCGGCCAAAGGGAGCAGACTGTAAATCTGTCGCGCAAGCTACGCAGGTTCGAACCCTGCACCAGCCACTGGATTACCAGACCGGCCCCGAACAGCGGAGACGCTGTTCGGGGCCGGTTCTGTTTTGGGGGTCAGGGGGTGGCCAGGAGGAGGGTGGTGGCGGCGGGGGTGTCGGGGGCGGTGTAAGTAGGGGCGGGGTGTGACGGGGGGAGCGGCGGGGCCGGGGCGGGGGTGATCCAGATGGAGCGCAGGCCGACGGCGTGGGCGCCCCGGAGGTCGGTGGCGGGGTTGTTGCCGACCATCCAGGCGTCGGGGGTGAGGGTGCGGCCGAGGCGGGCGGCGGCGAGGTGGAAGATCTCGGGGGCGGGCTTGCGAGCGCCGGCCTCCTCGGAGACGCAGACGGCGTCGACGGCCGGGAGCAGGCCGGTGCGGGCGAGTTTGGCGCGCTGGATGTCGGTGCAGCCGTTGGTGACGACGGCGATGACCCAGCCGGCCTCGCGGAGGGCGGCGAGGGCTGCCGGGACGCCGGGGATCAGGTGGGTGCGGGCGGCCTCCTGGGCGACGTGCTCCTCCCAGAGGGTCTCGCCGGAGTGGGGGAGGCCGTAGGCGGCGGCGATCCGTGCGAAGCCGACGGGCGAGCGGTCGGCGAGGAAGAGGTCGAAGACGGCGGGGGCGGCTTCGGCGGGGAGGCCGTGGGTGGCGCAGAAGGCCGGAGTCCAGGCGTCCGCGGTGCCGTCGCGCTCGACCAGGGTGTGGTCCAGGTCGATCAGGAGCAGGGGCGGAGAGTGGTCGGACATGCGCGGAGAGTAGCGCATGATCGGGGATGAGGTCGGGGTGGGCTGGAGGCGGCTCTTATTGCATATCACTTGCAATTACATGGATGAAGCAGCACAGTGTCCTCAGGGGCGGTCGGGCCGTTCGGCCTTTCCGCTGAGACGTTCCGGACGTGCCGAGGTGCGCCGGAGTCCTCCGTATGAGCTGATCGTCTTCCCAACCGGCGCCCGCCGGGACACCGGTCCGCCCGCCCCTCGCGCGTCCCCCGCCTGAGCTCGCGCACGCTCTCAGGGTGCCTGGCGAGGGGCCGTCAAGGGCGCGTCAAGAGTGCCTGCCGAGGCGTCAGGAACCCGTAGGGGCGGATGATGCGGAGCAGGACCGGCCCGCAGGATCGGGAGCACTACCCGACCGCGGAGGTTCCGTCCGATGTCCAGCCCCGTCACTCCGGCGCTCACCGCCGAGTCCGCGCCGCCCGATACCGGCCGGGCGGCGCCCGGGGCCCCGGACGAGCGCCACCGGCTCTCCGTGCTGGGTGGGCTGGCTGCCCTGTCGTTGGACGCGATGGCGTCGGTGGCGTACGGGCCGGAGTCGGTCGTGCTGGTGCTGGCCGCGGCCGGCGGGTACGGGCTCGGGTTCACGCTTCCCGTCACGGTGGCGATCGCGGTGCTGCTGGCGGTGCTGGTGGCCTCGTACCGGCAGGTGATCGCGGCGTTCCCGGACGGCGGCGGCTCGTACGCGGTGGCCAAGGCACATCTGGGGCGGCGCACGGCACTGACGGCGGCGGCCTCGCTGGTGATCGACTACGTGCTGAACGTGGCGGTCTCGGTGACGGCCGGGGTGGCGGCGCTGACCTCGGCGGTGCCGGGGCTGTACGGCGAGCGGGTGTGGCTGTGCCTGGGCGTGCTGGCGCTGGTCACCGCGGTCAACCTGCGGGGGATCGCGGAGTCGGCGCGGTGGTTCCTGGCGCCGACGGCCGTGTTCGTGCTCTCCGTCCTGGCGATCGTCGTGGTCGGCCTGTTCCGGGACGCGCCGGCGAGCACCGCGGCCGCCGCCGGGCACCCGTCCGTGCTGGCGGACAGCGCCACCACCGTTGGTGCGCTGCTGCTGCTCAAGGCCTTCGCGGCGGGCTGCTCGGCGCTGACCGGCGTGGAGGCGGTGGCGAACGCCGTCCCGTCCTTCCGCACGCCCGGCGTGAAGCGCGCGCAGCGCACCGAGGTCGCGCTCGGCGCACTGCTCGGCGTCATGTTGATCGGACTGGCCGTGCTGATCGGCCGCTTCCACCTGCAACCGGTCGAGGGCGTCACGGTGCTCGCCCAACTCGCGGACGCCTCCCTCGGACACGGCGCCGGCTTCTACCTGGTGCAGTTCGCCACCGTGGTCCTGCTCGGGCTCGCCGCCAACACCTCCTTCGGCGGTCTGCCCGTCCTGCTCCACCTGCTCGCCCGCGACAACCACCTCCCGCACGTCTTCGCGTTGCGCGCCGACCGCCAGGTCCACCGGCACGGCGTGCTCTTCCTCGCGACGGTGTCGGCGGTGCTGCTGGTCGGCTCGGGCGGCGACGTCAACAGCCTCGTCCCGCTGTTCGCGATCGGGGTGTTCGTCGGCTTCACCATCTGCCAGGTCGGCATGGTCCGCCACTGGTCGCGCGAGAGGCCGGCCCGCTGGCGGGCGAAGGCCGGGCTCAACGGCTTCGGCGCCCTGCTCACCGGCGTCGCCGCCCTCGTCGTCACCGGCACCAGGTTCACCGAGGGCGCCTGGGGCATCTGCCTGGCCCTGCCCCTGCTCGTCCTGCTCTTCGAGGCCGTCCACCGCGCCTACGCCCGCATCGGCGAACGCCTCGAACTCGGCCGCATCCCCGGCCCCCTCACCCCGCAGCGCAGCCTCGTCGTCGTCCCCGTCACCGCGATCACCCGCCTCACCCGGGACGGCCTCTCCGCCGCCCTCTCGCTCGGTGACGAGGTGATCGCCGTCACCGTCGCCCACGACACCGCCGCCACCGAGGCACTGCGCCGGGACTGGGAGCTCTGGCGGCCGGGCGTGCCGCTGGTGGAGATCGCGGACGCGCACCGCCGCCTCGGCCCGCCGATCGCCGGCTTCGTCAGCGCCCTCGCCGCCGAGCACGCCTACGACCGCCTCACCGTCCTGATCCCCGAGGTCGAACCGGTCCGGCCCTGGCGGCGGGCGCTGCAGAACCGGCGCGGCGCCGTCATCGACCGGGCCCTGCGCCGCCACACCGACGCGGTGGTCTGCCGGCTCCGGATGCGGATGTAGTGCTGTCCGATATCGACCGATAAGAGGCAAACGTCAGGTCTGATCGTCATATCTTGACGATGTCTTAACGGCCCTCCTTGATGCCCTCGAAACGCCGCCGCGCGGCCCGGCACATTCCGCCCTTAGCGGCTCCGACCTGCGGGAACACCCCGCCCGTTGGGCGTGCCGGGCGTTCCGGACGCTCCGCGACGGCCGATTGCGCGCCCGTTCGGCGCGCTTACGCTCGCCCATGTGTTCAACGTGCCCCAGGCGCTCAAGCGCCTAGTGATCGGCAGAGCCATGCGCAGCGAGGAGCTGGGCGAGACGCTGCTCCCCAAGCGGCTGGCGCTGCCGATCTTCGCTTCCGACCCGCTCTCCTCGGTCGCCTACGCGACCCAGGAGATCCTGCTGGTGCTCACCGTCGGTGGTACCGCGTTCCTTTACCTGACCCCGTGGGTCGCGGCCGGCGTGGTCGCCCTGATGGCGGTCGTGGTGATGTCCTACCGCCAGGTCGTGCACGCTTACCCGAGCGGCGGCGGCTCGTACGAGGTGGTGTCCCGCAACCTCGGCGCCAACTCCGGCCTGGTGGTGGCCGCTTCGCTGCTGGTCGACTACGTGATGACGGTCGCGGTGTCGGTGGCCTCCGGTGTCGACAACATCATCTCGGCGCTCCCCTCGCTGGCCGACCACCGGGTCGAGCTGGCGCTCGGCTTCGTGGTCCTGCTCGCGGCGATGAACCTGCGCGGAGTCCGGGAGTCGGGCAAGGCGTTCGCGGCGCCGACGTACCTCTTCATCGGCGGCATCCTGCTGATGGTGGTCACCGGTCTGATCAAGGCGGTCTTCGGAGAGACCCCGGTGGCGGCCAGCGCCGCGTACGGGGTGCTGCCGGTGGACGGCAAGGACACCCTGGCCGGTCTGGGCCTGCTGATGCTCGGCCTGCGGGCGTTCGCCTCCGGCTGCACGGCACTGACCGGGGTGGAGGCGATCTCCAACGGTGTGCCGGCGTTCCGCGCGCCCAAGTCGAAGAACGCCGCCGCCACGATGGTCGTGATGGGCACCACGGCCGTGGTCATGTTCGTCGGCATCACCGCGCTGGCCCTGATGGCGAAGGTGCACATCACCGACGACGCCTGCCAGCTGACCGGCTTCGCCGGGGACTGCCACACGGCGCCGCAGCAGACCGTGATCGCCCAGCTGGCGGCCGCGATCTTCGGCGGGGACCAGAGCGTCCTCTTCTACTTCATCCAGGCCGTCACCGCGCTGGTGCTGATCCTGGCGGCCAACACCGCGTTCAACGGGTTCCCGCTGCTGGCCTCGATCCTGGCCGAGCACCGCTACCTGCCCCGGCAGATGCACACCCGTGGCGACCGCCTCGCCTTCTCCAACGGCATCATCGCGCTCGCGGTGGTGGCCGGCGGGTTGCTCTGGCTGTACGACGCGGACGTCACCAGTCTGATCCACCTCTACATCCTGGGCGTCTTCACCTCCTTCACGCTCTCCCAGATCGGGATGGTGAAGCACTGGAACCGCGTCCTCGGCACCGAGACCGACCCGGCCGTGCGCGGCTCGGCGCAGCGGTCGCGGGTGATCAACGCCTTCGGTGCGGTGACCACCGCGCTGGTGCTGGTGATCGTGCTGCTGACGAAGTTCACCCAGGGCGCCTGGCTGGCCGTGGTCGCCGCGGCCGTGCTCTGGGTGATGATGCGCGGCATCCGCCGGCACTACGACGGCGTGGCCGCGGAGCTGGCGGTGGACGACCCGGACGCGGAGTCGGTGCGGCCGTCCCGGGTGCACGGGATCGTGCTGGTGTCGAAGCTGCACAAGCCCACGCTGAGGGCGCTCGGCTACGCGGAGGCGTTCCGGCCGGACTCGCTGGAGGCGCTGACGGTCGCGGTGGAGAAGGACGCCACCGCCGAACTGGAGCGGCAGTGGGAGGAACTGGACGTCCAGGTGCCGCTCAGGGTGCTGGAGTCGCCCTACCGGGAGATCACCAAGCCCGTGCTGCAGTACGTGCGGGAGTACCGGCGGAGCAGCCCGCGGGAGGCGGTGGCCGTCTTCATCCCCGAGTACGTGGTCGGGCACTGGTGGGAGCACCTGCTGCACAACCAGTCGGCGCTCTGGCTGAAGAGCCGGCTGCTGTTCACCGCGGGGGTGATGGTGATCAGCGTGCCGTGGCAGCTCAGCTCCTCCAGCCGGGCGCACCACCCCGCCGGCCGGGCACCCGGTGCGGTCCGGCGCGGTGAGCCGAAGGCGCGGTCGGAGTACGAGAAGCTCCCGGCCCCCGAGAACGCCTGAGGGGGCGAGTCGCGGGCGCGACGACCGCCCGGGGCGACGAACGTCTTCGGGCCGCCGACCGCCCGGGGCTACGACCGCCCGAGCCGGCGACCGCCCGGGCCGCCGACCGCCCGGGTCGGCGACCGCCCGGGGTGACGACCGCCGGAGGCCGAACCACCGAGGGCGCCCACGGACCGCCGGCACCGAGAGCCCCGGGCAACCCGCCCGGGGCTCTCGCCGTGCCCGAGCCGGCCACGACCCCCACGCGGACGTTCTCACCGGCCCCCGGCGACCCCCGTATGGAGCCCGTCAACAATCGAACGGGCGGCGTATGGAGGCCGTCAAGAGCGGCGGTAACGGCCCGTGAACGCGGTTGGCTGGCATCGCCGGCCCGCCGCCGGTGCCGCGCCGAGCCCGCCGGGCCGGGGCTGCGGCCACCTCCGAACCACCGTGGTGGAGCCCATGTCCGACCTCATCTACGTCGCCGTCACGGTTGCCGTGTTCGGTGTCATCGCCCTGATCGCGCGGGGGGTGGAGAAGCTGTGAGCGCCGAGAACGTCGCAGGTCTCATCGTCGCCGTCGCCCTCGTCGGCTACCTCGTCGTGGCGCTGATCTACCCGGAGAAGTTCTGACATGAGCTCCACTCTCGCGGGCTGGTTGCAGGTCCTGGCCCTGGTGGCCGCGCTGGTCCTGTGCTACCGCCCCCTGGGCGACTACATCGCCCGAATCCTCACCTCCAAGAAGCACCTGAGAGTCGAGCGCGGCCTGTACAGGGTGGTCGGCGTCGATGCCGACGCCGACCAGCGCTGGCCGGTTTACCTGCGCTCGGTGCTGGCCTTCTCGGCCGTCTCGGTCCTCTTCCTCTACGGCCTGATCCGGCTTCAGCAGCACCTGCTGCTGAACCTCGGGGTGGAGCAGATGGCCGGGCACCAGGCGTGGAACACCGCGATCTCGTTCGTCACGAACACCAACTGGCAGTCCTACAGCGGTGAGTCGGCGATGGGGCACCTGGTGCAGATGGCGGGTCTGGCGGTGCAGAACTTCGTCTCCGCCGCGGTCGGCATCGCCGTCGTGGCGGCCCTGATCCGCGGGTTCACCCGCAACCGCACCGACCGGCTGGGCAACTTCTGGGTCGACCTCACCCGGATCTGCCTGCGCCTGCTGCTGCCGCTCTCGATCGTGTTCGCGCTGGTCCTGGTGGCCAACGGCGTGGTGCAGAACCTCCACGGCTTCCACGAGGTGGCCACCCTGGCCGGCGATCCGCAGTCGATCCCGGGCGGGCCGGTGGCCTCGCAGGAGGTCATCAAGGAGCTGGGCACCAACGGCGGCGGCTTCTTCAACGCCAACTCGGCGCACCCGTTCGAGAACCCGACCGGCGTCACCAACGTTCTGGAGATCTTCCTCATCCTGCTGATCCCGTTCGCGCTGCCGCGGGCGTTCGGCCGGATGGTCGGCGACAACCGCCAGGGGTACGCGATCGTCGCGGTGATGGGCCTGTTCTGGGTTGCCTCGGTGGCGCTGATCACCTTCTTCGAGTCGCAGCACTCGGGTGCGGCGATGAACGCGGCCGGCGGGGCGATGGAGGGCAAGGAGCAGCGGTTCGGCATCGCGGCCTCCAGCCTGTTCGCCGCCTCGACGACGCTGACCTCGACCGGTGCGGTCAACTCCTTCCACGACTCGTTCACGCCGTTCGGCGGCGGGATCACGATGTTCAACATGATGCTGGGCGAGATCGCGCCCGGCGGGGTGGGTTCCGGCCTGTACGGGATGCTGGTGCTGGCGATCGTGGCGGTCTTCGTGGCCGGCCTGATGGTCGGCCGCACCCCGGAGTACCTGGGCAAGAAGCTCGGCGGCCGGGAGATGAAGTTCGCCTCCCTCTACATCCTGACCACGCCGGCGATCGTGCTGGTCGGCACCGGCGTCGCGATGGCGCTGCCGGGTGAGCGGGCCGGGATGCTCAACTCGGGCGCCCACGGCTTCTCCGAGGTGCTGTACGCGTTCACCTCGGCCGCGAACAACAACGGCTCGGCCTTCGCCGGCATCACGGTGAACACCGACTGGTACGACACGGCGCTGGGCCTGGCGATGGTGTTCGGCCGGTTCCTGCCGATGGTCTTCGTCCTCGCCCTGGCCGGCGCACTCGCCCGCCAGCAGCCCGTCCCGGCCACCCCGGGCACCCTGCCCACCCACAAGCCGCTGTTCGTGGGCCTGCTGTCGGGCGTCGTCCTGATCGTCGTCGGTCTCACCTACTTCCCGGCCCTGGCACTCGGGCCGATCGCGGAAGGTCTCTCCTGATGTCGTCCACCCTTACCGACAAGCCGGCCGCCCAGCCGGAGGCGCCCGCCGCGGCGCCGCACAGAGTGGCCAGCGGACTGCTGGACCCGAAGCTGATCGTCGCCTCGCTGCCGGACGCGGTGAGGAAGCTCGACCCCCGGGTGATGGTCAAGAACCCGGTGATGTTCGTGGTCGAGGTCGGCTCGGTGGTCACCACCGTCGCCGCGATCGCCGATCCGTCGGTGTTCGCCTGGTCGATCACCGTCTGGCTCTGGCTGACCACGATCTTCGCCAACCTGGCCGAGGCCGTGGCCGAGGGCCGCGGCAAGGCGCAGGCCGACACGCTGCGCAAGACCAAGACCGAGACCACGGCCCGGCGTCTCACGGACTGGCCGAGGTCGCAGGCCGAGGAGGAGGTGCCCGGCACCGCGCTGCGGCTCGGCGACCACGTCGTGGTGGAGGCCGGGCAGGTCATCCCCGGTGACGGCGACGTCGTCGAGGGCGTGGCCTCGGTGGACGAGTCGGCGATCACGGGCGAGTCCGCGCCGGTGATCCGCGAGTCGGGCGGCGACCGCAGCGCGGTGACCGGTGGCACCAAGGTGCTGTCCGACCGGATCGTGGTGAAGATCGCCTCGGAGCCGGGCAAGTCGTTCATCGACCGGATGATCGCCCTGGTCGAGGGCGCCGCCCGGCAGAAGACGCCGAACGAGATCGCGCTCAACATCCTGCTGGCCTCGCTGACCATCGTCTTCCTGGTCGCGGTGGTCACCCTGCAGCCGATGGCCACCTACGCGGGTGCGCCGCAGTCGACGATCGTGCTGGTCGCCCTGATCGTGGCGCTCATCCCGACCACCATCGGCGCCCTGCTCTCCGCGATCGGCATCGCGGGCATGGACCGGCTGGTGCAGCGCAACGTGCTGGCGATGTCCGGCCGCGCCGTCGAGGCCGCGGGCGACGTCAACACCCTGCTGCTCGACAAGACCGGCACCATCACCCTCGGCAACCGCCAGGCCGCCGAGTTCCTGCCTGCGCCCGGCACCTCCACCGAGGAGCTCGCCGACGCCGCGCAGCTCTCGTCCCTCGCGGACGAGACCCCGGAGGGGCGCTCGATCGTGGTCCTGGCCAAGACCGGGTACGGCCTGCGGGCCCGGGCCCAGGGCGAGCTGACGCACGCCACCTGGGTGCCCTTCACCGCGCAGACCCGGATGTCCGGCGTCGACCTCGACGAGGCGGACGGCCTGCACCAGGTCCGCAAGGGCGCGGCCAACGCCGTGACCAACTGGGTCGTCGCGCAGGGCGGTTCGGTCGGCCTGGAGGTCTCCTCACTGGTCGACGGGATCTCCGCCGCCGGTGGCACGCCGCTCGTGGTGGCGACGAGGACCGGCGCCGAGCCCGCCCGTGTCCTGGGGGTGGTCCACCTCAAGGACGTGGTCAAGGAGGGCATGCGGGAGCGCTTCGACGAGCTGCGCCGGATGGGCATCAAGACCGTCATGATCACGGGTGACAACCCGCTGACCGCCAAGGCGATCGCGGAGGAGGCGGGCGTGGACGACTTCCTCGCCGAGGCCACCCCCGAGGACAAGATGGCCCTCATCAAGAAGGAGCAGGAGGGCGGCAAGCTGGTCGCGATGACCGGCGACGGTACCAACGACGCCCCCGCCCTCGCCCAGGCCGACGTCGGCGTCGCGATGAACACCGGCACCATGGCGGCCAAGGAGGCCGGCAACATGGTCGACCTGGACTCCAACCCGACCAAGCTGATCGAGATCGTCGAGATCGGCAAGCAGCTGCTGATCACCCGCGGCGCGCTGACCACCTTCTCCATCGCCAACGACGTCGCGAAGTACTTCGCGATCATCCCGGCGATGTTCGCGGCGGTCTACCCGGGCCTGGACAAGCTCAACGTCATGGGCCTGCACAGCCCGCAGTCCGCGATCACCTCGGCCATCGTCTTCAACGCCCTGGTCATCGTCGGCCTGATCCCGCTCGCCCTGCGCGGGGTGAAGTACCGCCCGTCCGACGCCAGTTCGCTGCTGCGCCGCAACATCGGGATCTACGGCTTCGGCGGTCTGGTCGTCCCCTTCGTCGGGATCAAGGCGATCGACCTGGTCGTCCAGTTCATCCCCGGCCTGAGCTGAGAGAGGAGTTCCCGGAATGTCCAAGCCCCTGCCCACCCTCCTGCGCACGCACTTCAGCGCACTGCGGATGCTGCTGGTGATGACGGTGATCCTCGGGGTCGCCTACCCGCTGCTGGTCACCGGCATCTCCCAGGCCGCCTTCGGCCAGAAGGCCAACGGCTCGATCGTGAAGACGGCCGACGGCAAGGAGATCGGCTCCAGCCTGCTGGGCCAGAACTACGACCTGCCCAAGCAGAACCCGGACGACGAGAACGAGCAGGCCCGGCCGGACCCGAAGTGGTTCCAGCCCCGCCCCTCGGCCAACAAGTACGACGGCAAGGTCTCCGGCGCCTCCAACCAGGGCCCCAACAGCGAGGACCTCACCAAGACGATCGAGGACCGCCGGGCCGCGGTCGCCGCCTTCGACGGCGTCGACCCGGCCAGCGTGCCGGTGGACGCGCTCACCGCCTCCGGCTCCTCCCTCGACCCGCACATCTCCGTGGCCTACGCCGAGGAGCAGGTCCACCGGATCGCCAAGGAACGCAACCTCCCGGTCGACACGGTGAACAGGCTGGTCGAGAAGTACACCGAGGGCCGCTCGCTCGGCTTCCTCGGACAGGAGGGCGTCAACGTCGTCCTGCTCAACACCGCGCTGGCGGAACAGAAGTGACGGACATCCGATCGGATCCGTGAGACCGGGCCGACCCGGGCAAGGGGCACCGCCCCGCGCCCGGGTCGGCCGCCGCACGCCCCGACCCCGCCCCGAAGACGAAAGAGCAGCGTCCATGGCCCGCGACCTCGCCCCCGGCAGCGGCCCCCGCCGCGGCCGGCTGAGGGTGTACCTCGGCTCCGCCCCCGGTGTCGGCAAGACCTACCGGATGCTGGACGAGGCCCGCCGCAGACAGGAGCGGGGCGCGGACGTCGTGGTGGGCTACATCGAGTGCCACGGCCGCCGCAACACCGAGTCCATGCTCACCGGCCTGGAGGTCCTGCCCCGCGTCCGACGCTCCTACCGCGAATCGGACTTCGAGGAGATGGACCTCGACGCGGTCATCGCGCGCAAGCCGTCCGTCGTCCTGGTGGACGAGCTCGCCCACACCAACATCCCCGGTGGGCGCCACGCCAAGCGCTGGCAGGACGTGGAGGAACTGCTGGCCGCCGGGATCGACGTCATCACCACGGTCAACGTCCAGCACCTGGAATCGCTGAACGACGTCGTCCAGAAGATCACCGGCATCCCGCAGCGCGAGACCGTCCCGGACGAGGTGGTCCGCCGGGCCGACCAGATCGAACTCGTCGACATGGCCCCGCAGGCGCTGCGCCGCCGGATGGCCCACGGCAACGTCTACCGGGCGGAGAAGGTGGACGCCGCGCTCTCCAACTACTTCCGGGTCGGCAACCTGACGGCCCTGCGCGAGCTCGCCCTGCTCTGGGTCGCCGGGCGGGTCGACGAGGGGCTGCGCGACTACCGGGCCAGTCACAACATCGACCGGGTCTGGGAGACCAGGGAGCGCGTCGTGGTCGCCCTCACCGGCGGCCCCGAGGGCGAGACGCTGATCCGGCGCGCCGCCCGGATCGCCGACCGCACCGCCGGCGGCGACCTGATCGCCGTCCACGTCACCCGCAGCGACGGCCTGGCCGGCGCCTCCTCCGGCGCGCTCGCCCAGCAGCGGCAGCTGGTGGAGACCCTCGGCGGCAGCTACCACGTGGTCGTGGGCGACGACATCCCCACCTCGCTGCTCGCCTTCGCCCGCGCCCACGACGCCACCCAGCTGGTGCTCGGCACCAGCCGCCGCGGCCGGCTCAACCGCTTCCTCACCGGCCCCGGGATCGGCGAGACCACCGTCGACGCCTCCGAGGACATCGACGTCCACATGGTCACCCACGAGTTCACCGGCCGCGGCCGGCTGCCCTCGCTCGGCCGCCGCCACTCCAGGCGCCGCACCGTCGCCGGGTTCGCCTCGGGCCTGGCGGTGCCCTCGCTGCTCACCGTCGTCCTCTCCCGCTTCCACGAGACGGTCAACCTGACCACCGACGCCCTGATCTTCCAGCTCGGCGTCGTCGCGGTCGCCCTGCTCGGCGGCGCCACGTCGGCGCTGCTGGCCTCGGTGGTCGCCTCGGTGCTGCTCAACTACTTCTTCATCCCGCCCGTCCACACCCTGACCATCGGCGAGACCAACAACCTGGTCGCCCTGATCGTCTTCGCCGCCGTCGCGCTGACCGTCTCCACCGTGGTCGACCACGCGAGCCGGCTCACCACCCGGGCCGCCCGGGCCACCGCCGAGGCCGAGACCCTCTCCACCCTGGCCGGCAGCGTGCTGCGCACCCCGCACCTCGGCGGCCCGGACGCGGGCTCCGCCCTGCCCGTCCTGCTGGAGAAGTCCCGCACCGCCTTCGGCATGGACTCCGTCGCCCTGCTGGAACGCACCGGCGGTGAGGTGCTGGCCGCCAGCGAGAGCGAGAGCCGGCCCGGGCCCGGCCGGGCGACGGAGGCCACCGAGGTCCCGGTCGGCCCCGACGCGGTGCTGGTCCTCACCGGCCGCCGGCTGCCCGCCGCGGACCAGCGCGTGCTGACCGCCTTCGCCGCCCACGTCGCCGCCGCCCTCGAACGCGACCGGCTCGCCGTGGTCGCCGCCGAGGTCGAACCGATCAAGGCCGCCGACCGGATGCGCACCGCCCTGCTCGCCGCCGTCAGCCACGACCTGCGCACCCCGCTGGCCGCGGCCCTCGCCTCGGTCGGCTCGCTGCGCAGCCCCGACGTGGAGTTCTCGCCCGAGGACCAGGCCGAACTGCTGGCCACCGCCGACGAATCGCTGGTCAGGCTCACCCGGCTGGTGGACAACCTGCTCGACATGAGCCGCCTCCAGGCCGGCGCCCTCACCCTGCACCTCGCCGAGACCCACCTCGACGACATCCTTCCGCGCGCGCTGGACACCCTCGCCGACCCGTACGCGCCGGTCCGGCCGCTCGACCTCGACACCGCCCCGGCGGTGCTCGCCGACCCGCCGCTGCTGGAACGCGTCCTGGCCAACGTCATCACCAACGCCCTGCGCCACAACGCGCCCGGCGCACCCGTCCTGGTCACCGCCAGCCACCACCAGGACCGGGTCGAGGTCCGGGTGATCGACCGCGGCCCCGGCATCGCCCCCGAGGACCGCGACCGGGTCTTCCTCCCCTTCCAGCGCCTGGGCGACACCGACAACACCACCGGCGTCGGCCTCGGCCTCGCCCTCTCCCGCGGCCTCGCCGAGGCCATGGGCGGCAGCCTGGAGGTCGAGGACACGCCCGGTGGCGGCACCACGATGCTGCTCACCCTGCCCGCCGCACGCCCCGGGGGTCCCGACCATGAGTGAGATCCTGATCGTCGACGACGAACCGGCGCTGCTGCGCACCCTGCGGATCAACCTCAGCGCCCGTGCGTACGCCGTCCGGACGGCCGCCAGCGGCGGCGAGGCCCTGGACCGGGCCGCGCACACCGCGCCCGACGCCGTCCTGCTCGACCTCGGCCTGCCCGACCTGGACGGCATGGAGGTCATCCGCGGCCTGCGCCGCCGCAGCGCCGTCCCGATCATCGTGCTCTCCGGCCGCTGCGACGCCACCGACAAGGTGAACGCGCTCGACGCCGGTGCCGACGACTACCTCACCAAGCCGTTCCTGATGGAGGAGCTGCTGGCCCGGCTGCGCGCCGTGCTGCGCCGGCTGCCGGGCGCGACCGCCCCGGCCGCGCCGGTGATCGGCGACCACACCGTGGACCTCGCGGCCACCACAGTCACCGGCCCGCACGGCCCGGTCCGGCTCACCCCCACCGAGTGGCGGATCCTCGCGCTGCTGCTCGCCCACCCGGGCCGGCTGGTGCCGGGGCGGCAGATCCTGCGCGAGGTCTGGGGCCCCGCGCAGGAGGGGCGCGGCAACTACCTGCGGGTCTACCTGGCCGGGCTGCGGCGCAAGCTGGAGCGCGACCCGGCCCGCCCAAGGCACCTGATCACCGAACCCGGCATCGGCTACCGCTTCGAACCCTGAGCGGCGCCCCCGTCGACGGGCCGTCAGGAGCCGCCCGGGCGGTTCAGCCCCCGCCCGGGCTCCCCGACTGGCGGGGCAGCGCCAGCGCCACCGTGTCCGCGAACTCCCGCACCGCACTGGTGCGGCTGACGACCCGTCCGCTGTGCACCACCAGGCGGCTGTGCCCGCCGGCCAGCGCGCCCGCCAGGCTGTCCCCGCGCACCGCCAGCAGCTCCGCCGGGAACCCGGCGTCCACCCGCACCGGCGGCAGCCCGAGCGCCGCCCGCGCCTGGTTGGCCACCGCGTCGTACGCCGCCTCCGCGTCCAGCACCCCGCCCGACGCCAGCAGGTACGCGGCCTCCAGCGGATCCGCCCGCCCGACCGGATTGGCCGGGTCGCGCAGCGAACCGCTGCCCGCGGCCAGCGGCACCCGGGCCGTCACCAGCTCGCGCAGCAGTCCCGGCCGCATCCCCGGGGCCCGGCCCTCCAGCCCGGTGCAGCAGCCGTTCTGCGGCAGGCAGACCACCCGGACACCGCTGGTGGCCAGCACCGTCGAGGCGCCCGGGGCCAGCGCCCCGCACGGGCCGAGCACCACCCGGGGCCGCAGTGGCGCGAGCGCGCCGGCCAGCCGGGCCAGCTGCGCCGGGTCGGTGCCGGTGGTGTGCAGGTCCACCGGGCAGTCCGCCTCCCGGGCGGCGTCCAGCAGCACCTGGACGTACCCCGCCGGGTCCGGGTCCAGCTCGGGGCAGCCGCCGGCCGCCGTCGCCCCCAGCTTCAGCGCGTCGCGCAGCTGCGCCCGGCCGTCCGCCCCGGCCCGGCCGGTCAGCAGCCGGGGCATCGCGACCGCCTGCAGCTCGGCCAGCCCGCGCAGCGCCTGCCGCGCGGTGAGCACCGCCTCCAGCCGGCCCAGCCCGTGCACGTCGCCGATCCGGACGTGGGTGCGCTGTGCGGTGGCGCCGTAGCCGAGCGAGGTCAGCGCGGCCTCGGTGACCCGCCGGGTGAGGTCGGCCGAGGTGTCCGGGGGCGGGGCGGGCAGCGCGGCGGCGAAGGCGGCGTCGTAGTGGGCGTGCGCCTCGGCGGGGGCCGGCAGCAGGAGATAGCCCTTGAGGTCGATCCGGGCGCCGGTGGTGGCGGTGGGGGTGCCGGGCAGGGCGGGCAGCGGGCCGAGGCTGCCGGTGGTGCCGACGGCCTGGATCCGGTCGCCGCTGATCCGCACGTCCACCACCCGGCCGTCGGCCAGCCGGGCATCGGTGAGCAGCAGGACCGGGCCGTGCCCGAGGGGGTTGGCCGACGGGCCGGGCCCGGAGTGCGGCCCGTCGGCGGCTGCGCTGTCCATCGCCCGGCTCCTCCTCGCGCTGGCCCGTGCGGGGCCCGGCCCGTCCCGATCAATGAGGGTCGAGCCTATGGCGCACGGACGCGGGCGGCGGGGAGGCGGGCAATAGTCGTATCGCGTCGGGCCGCACCGCCGGAGGCCGCTCGAACACCCGGCCTTCGATCGCTCGACCGTGCAGCCCGCCGACCTGCGGACTTCGCGGCGGGATACGGATTTCACCTCTGGGCGCGGAACGTGTAATGTCTTCCTCGTTCGCCCCTATAGCTCAGTCGGTAGAGCGTCTCCATGGTAAGGAGAAGGTCTGCGGTTCGATTCCGCATGGGGGCTCTGGTGAAAAGGGGTCAGCTCCGGCTGGCGTCCTGCTCACTGTGGCGGTGTAGCTCAGTTGGTAGAGCAAGCGGCTCATAATCGCTGTGTCACCGGTTCAAGTCCGGTCACCGCTACCCCGCGTAGTCGGTCGGGAGATCGCACTCCCGGTCGGCTACTCTTGTTGTGTTCTTATTCATTGTCCAAGGAAGGCACTCCCGTGGCTGCCACCGACGTCCGCCCGAAGATCACGCTGGCCTGCGTGGAGTGCAAGGAGCGGAACTACATCACCAAGAAGAACCGGCGCAACGACCCGGACCGTCTTGAGATGAAGAAGCACTGCCCCCGCTGCAACTCGCACACCGCGCACCGCGAGACCCGCTGACCCTGTCGCGTGTCACCGGGCCTGTGTGATTCAGGTCTCCGACTCCGGGCCGCACCCCTCCAGGGTGTGGCCCGGAGTCTTTTTGTCACCCGCACACGCGTCACCCGCACGCACTTCCGAGGAGTTGCCCATGGCGCTCGACCCCTCCTTCATCGGGCGGACCTACCCGCCCACCGAGCCGTACGAGGTCGGCCGGGAGAAGATCCGCGAGTTCGCGGTCGCCGTGGGCGACGCCAACCCGGCGTACACCGACCCGGAGGCCGCCAAGGCGCTGGGCCACCCCGACGTCATCGCCCCGCCGACCTTCCCGTTCGTCATCACGTACCGGGCGGCCGGCCAGGTGGTCGAGGATCCTCAGCTGGGCCTGGACTACACCCGCGTGGTGCACGGTGACCAGAAGTTCAGCTACACCCGCCCGGTGCGGGCCGGCGACCGGCTCTCGGTCGAGGTGACCATCGACAACATCAAGTCCCTCGCCGGCAACGACGTGCTGACCGTGCGCGGCGAGGTGACCGACGCGAGCGGCGAGCACGTGGTGACGTCGGTCATGACCCTGGTGGCCCGGGCCGCCGACGAGGCAGGGGAGTAACGCCATGGCGATCCGCTACGACGAGACCGCGGTCGGCACCGAGCTGCCCGCGCAGTCCTTCCCGGTGACCCGCGCCACGCTGGTGCAGTACGCGGGCGCCTCCGGCGACTTCAACCCGATCCACTGGAACGAGAGGTTCGCCAAGGAGGTCGGCCTGCCGGACGTCATCGCCCACGGCATGTTCACCATGGCCCAGGCCGTCCGGGTGGTCACCGACTGGGTCGGCGACCCGGGTGCGGTGGTCGAGTACGGCGTGCGGTTCACCCGCCCGGTGCCGGTGCCCGACGACGGCGTCGGCTCCGTGATCGAGGTCACCGGCAAGGTGGCCAAGCTGCTGGAGGACCGCACGGTCCAGGTCGACCTGGTGGCGACCTACGGCGGCCAGAAGGTGCTGGGCATGTCCCGCGCCGTCGTCCGCCTGGCCTGAGCGCGCGGTGGGGGAGGGGCCGCCCGGCCCCTCCCCGTACGCTGGGGGCGTGCAGGTAGAACTCGACGCCCCCCTCGCCCCGCTGACCACCCTCCGGCTCGGCGGCCCGGCCCGCCGCCTGGTGACCGCGACCACCGACGACGAGGTGGTCGCCGCCGTCCGCGAGGCGGACGCGGCCGGCGAGCCGCTGCTCGTCCTCGGCGGCGGCTCCAACCTGGTGATCAGCGACGCCGGCTTCCCCGGCACCGTGCTGCGGATCGCCACCGAGGGCTTCGCCCTCGACGGCACCGTCCTGGAGCTGGCCGCCGGCGAGGTCTGGGCCGACGCGGTCACCCGTACGGTGGAGCGCGGCCTGGCCGGCATCGAGTTCCTGGCCGGCATCCCGGGCTCGGCGGGTGCCACCCCGGTGCAGAACGTCGGCGCGTACGGTCAGGACGTGGCCCAGTCGATCACCGAGGTGGTCGCCTACGACCGCCGGGACGACCGGGTGGTCACCCTCTCCAACGCCGAGTGCGCCTTCTCCTACCGGCACAGCCGCTTCAAGGCCGACCCGGACCGCTACGTGGTCCTGCGGGTCCGCTTCGCGCTGGAGGACAACGCCGGGCTCTCCACCCCCGTCCGGTACGCCGAGACCGCCCGCCACCTCGGCGTCGAGCCGGGCGCGCCGGTCCCGCTGGCCGACGCCCACGGCGCCGTCCTGCGGCTGCGCTCGGGCAAGGGCATGGTGCTGGACCCGGCCGACCACGACACCTGGTCCGCCGGCTCCTTCTTCACCAACCCGGTGCTCAGCGCCGAGCAGTACGCCGCCTTCCTGGCCCTGACCGCCCAGCGCGAGCTCACCGCCCCCGCCTACCCGGCGCCGGACGGCTGCACCAAGACCTCGGCCGCCTGGCTGATCGACCGGGCGGGCTTCGGCAAGGGCTACGGCAGCGGCCCGGCCACCCTCTCGACCAAGCACACCCTGGCCCTCACCAACCGCGGCGCGGCCACCGCCGAGGACCTGCTCGCACTCGCCCGGGAGATCCGGGACGGCGTGCGGACGGCCTTCGGCGTGGAGCTGGTGAACGAGCCGGTGATGGTCGGCGTCACGCTGTAGCGGCGCCGTCCCCCAGCCAGGCGTCGATGTCCGCCAGCAGCTCCTTGCGCACGCTCTCCGGCGCGCACGAGCCGCGGACCGACTGGCGGGCCAGTTCGGCCAGTTCGGCCTCGCCGAAGCCGAGCACGTCGCGGGCCAGCTCGTACTGGTCGGCCAGCCGGCTGCCGAAGAGCAGCGGGTCGTCGGCGCCCAGCGCCAGCGGCACGCCCGCGTCGAACAGCCGCCGCAGCGGCACGTCCTCGGCGTGCTCGTAGACGCCCAGCGAGACGTTGGAGGACGGGCAGACCTCGCAGGTCACCTGACGGTCGGCCAGCCGCTGCATCAGCCGCGGATCCTCCGCGGCCCGGACGCCGTGGCCGATCCGGCCCGCGCCGAGGTCGTCCAGGCAGTCCCGGACGGACTCCGGGCCGGCCAGCTCGCCGCCGTGCGGGGCGGCCAGCAGGCCGCCCTTGCGGGCGATCTCGAAGGCCCGGTCGAAGTCCCGGGCGAGGCCGCGGCGCTCGTCGTTGGAGAGGCCGAAGCCCACCACGCCGTGGTCGGCGTAGCGGACGGCCAGCCGGGCCAGCGTCCGGGCGTCCATCGGGGACTTCATCCGGTTGGCCGCCACCAGCACCCGGATCCCGACACCGGTGGCCGCGGAGGCGTGCTCCACCGCGTCCAGGATCAGCTCCAGGGCGGGGATCAGACCGCCCAGCCGCGGGGCGTACGAGGTCGGGTCGACCTGGATCTCCAGCCAGCGCGAGCCGTCCCGCCGCTCGTCCTGGGCGGTCTCCAGCACCAGCCGGCGGATGTCGGCCTCGTCGCGCAGCACCGAGCGGGCGGTGTCGTAGAGGCGCTGGAACCGGAACCAGCCGCGCTCGTCGGTCGCCCGCAGCCTGGGCGGCTCGCCGGAGCTGAGCGCCTCGGGCAGCCGGACGCCGTGCTTGTCGGCCAGTTCCAGCAGGGTGGCCGGGCGCATCGAGCCGGTGAAGTGCAGGTGCAGGTGGGCCTTGGGGAGGTCCCTGACGTCTCGCGGATTCAACAGGCGTTCCATTCGCCGATCCTGCCGCATCCGGCCCCGATACGGGAACCGCCCCCTTCCCATCCCCCGAAGGGGTGAAAAGGGGGCGGCTGCCCGGGTGTCGCCGGGAGGTCGGTCAGGCGGTGGCCTCGCCGAGCAGCTTCTGGATCCGGCTGACGCCCTCGACCAGGTCGGCGTCGCCCAGCGCGTACGACAGGCGCAGGTAGCCCGGAGTGCCGAAGGCCTCGCCGGGGACGACCGCGACCTCGGCCTCGTCCAGGATCAGCGCGGCCAGCTCGCCGGAGGTCTGCGGGCGCTTGCCGCGGATCTCCTTGCCGAGCAGGGCCTTGACCGACGGGTAGACGTAGAAGGCGCCCTCGGGCTCGGGGCAGACGACGCCCTCGATCTCGTTGAGCATCTTCACGATGGTCCGGCGGCGGCGGTCGAACGCGGTGCGCATCTCGTGCACGGCGGAGAGGTCACCGGTGACGGCGGCGATCGCGGCGCGCTGCGCGACGTTGGAGACGTTCGAGGTGGCGTGCGACTGCAGGTTGGTCGCGGCCTTGACGACGTCCTTGGGGCCGATCACCCAGCCCACCCGCCAGCCGGTCATCGCGTAGGTCTTGGCGACGCCGTTGACGACGATGCACTTGTCGGCCAGCTCGGGCAGCAGGGCCGGCAGCGAGGTGAAGGACGCGTCGCCGTAGACCAGGTGCTCGTAGATCTCGTCGGTCAGCACCCAGAGGCCGTGCTCCAGCGCCCAGCGGCCGATCTCCTCGGCCTCCTCCCGGGTGTACACCGCGCCGGTCGGGTTGGAGGGGGAGACGAAGAGGACGACCTTGGTGTTCTCGGTCCGGGCGGCCTCCAGCTGCTCGACCGAGACCTTGTAGCCGGTGGTCTCGTCCGAGACGACCTCCACCGGCACGCCGCCGGCCAGCTGGATGGACTCCGGGTAGGTGGTCCAGTACGGCGCCGGGACGATGACCTCGTCGCCCGGGTCGAGGATCGCGGCGAAGGCCTCGTAGATCGCCTGCTTGCCGCCGTTGGTCACCAGGATCTGGGCGGGGTCCACCTCGTAGCCCGAGTCGCGCAGCGTCTTGGCGGCGATGGCGGCCTTCAGCTCGGGCAGGCCGCCGGCGGGGGTGTAGCGGTGGTTCTTGGGGTCGCGGCAGGCCTCGACGGCGGCCTCGACGATGTAGTCCGGGGTGGGGAAGTCCGGCTCGCCGGCGCCGAAGCCGATCACCGGCCGGCCGGCCGCCTTGAGGGCCTTGGCCTTGGCGTCCACGGCGAGGGTCGCGGACTCGGCGATCGCACCGATCCGGGCGGAGACGCGCCGGTCGGCGGGGCGGACGGAACTGTCGGGCTGCGGGGTGGAAGCGCTCATGCCTGCATGGTCGCAGAACCGGGACGGACCGGGTGCGGTGGTTTCACCATATGTACGGGCCCGTCCGCATCGCGGCCGCACTCCGGCCCGTGATCCCGCCCGTGATCCGGTGCCCGCTCCGGCCCCGGCCGCGGTCCGGAGCGGTCGGGGCCGGAGCGGGGGGAAACCGCCCGGGACCGGCCGGGAAGCGGAAGAGGTTCGACCAAACACCCCTCGACCACGTACACTCACTCCTCGACGGCCACCGAGAAGCCACAGCTTCCACCACCTGTGCATACAGCGGCGGAAGATGCGGTACGTTGGTGGCCGCTACTGGAGCCGCGAGGCACCGTAGGGCAATAGCTCAATTGGTAGAGCACCGGTCTCCAAAACCGGCGGTTGGGGGTTCGAGTCCCTCTTGCCCTGCTGCTTGATCCGCATTCAGCCCGTTCGCTCCACAGAGCGAGCGGGCTTGATGCGGAGAGGGCACCGAACAGCACCGCTTAAGCCGGCCGCTCGTGCCCGATCGGGTACGCAGGTGATGATCGGCAGGACCCGGATTCAGGTGAGGACGAGTGACGGAGACCACGGGCTCCACCGCAACGCCTGAGAGCGGCAACCCCGAGGGTGCCGACGGCGCTGCCGAGACCACGCCTGCCGGCGGCGAGTCGCGTCGCGACCGCAAGCGGGGCGAGAAGAAGTCCGGCAAGCGCGCCAAGAAGGGCGTGTTCGCCCGTCTCGCCCTCTTCTACCGCCAGATCATCGCCGAACTGCGCAAGGTCGTCTGGCCCAGCCGCAACGAGCTGGTCAACTACACCACCGTCGTGGTCGTCTTCGTCGTCGTCGTGATGGCCTTCGTGGCCGGCCTCGACTACGGCTTCTCGAAGCTCAGCCTCTGGATCTTCGGCTGACCGAGCCGCACGACCTCCACCACAGCCTCCCGACCCGGGCCGATTCTTCGGCCCGGGTCGAGCTGTCGGCGCCGGACGTACGGGGCCGCTACCGTTGACTCGGTACTGTTGAAGTCTCCGAGGCATCCGTCGGCGCCCGCGCGAGCGAGCGGCGCCGGAGCGGTCCCGGAGCGCGCCACCTTCACCATCTCCAGGAAAGAAGCAGCCACCGTGTCTGAGTCCCCCCTGTACGACGCCGACGAGACCGTCCGCGAGGCGGATGTCGCCGCCGAGCTGGACGCGGCCGAGCTGGCTGACGACGCCGAGTCCGCCGAGCAGATCGTGGACGCCGCGGACGGCGACGAGGACGAGGCCGAGGCGTACGACGAGGCCGAGGCCGGCGAGCCCGCCGAGGAGGCCGCGCTGCACGTGGAGTCCGAGGAGTCCGACGAGGAGCCCGTCGCCGAGGACGAGGCCGAGGACGAGGCCGAGGCCGTCGAGCCGGCCGTCGAGGTCGACCCGGTCGCCAAGTTCCGCGAGGACCTGCGCTTCATGCCCGGCGAGTGGTACGTGATCCACACCTACGCCGGCTACGAGAACCGGGTGAAGCAGAACCTGGAGCAGCGCGCGGTCTCCCTCAACGTGGAGGAGTACATCTTCCAGGCCGAGGTGCCCCAGGAGGAGGTCGTCCAGATCAAGAACGGCGACCGCAAGACCATCCGCCAGAACAAGCTCCCCGGCTACGTCCTGGTGCGCATGGACCTCACCCCGGAGTCCTGGGGCGTCGTGCGCAACACCCCCGGTGTCACCGGCTTCGTCGGCAACGCCTACGACCCGTACCCGCTGACCCTGGACGAGGTCGTCAAGATGCTCGCCCCGGACGTCGAGCGCCAGGCGGCCAAGGAGGCCGGCAAGGCCTCGCCGGTGCGCCCGGTCGAGGTCCAGGTGCTCGACTTCGAGGTCGGCGACTCGGTCACCGTCACCGACGGCCCCTTCGCCACCCTGCAGGCGACCATCAACGAGATCAACCCCGACTCCAAGAAGGTCAAGGGCCTGGTCGAGATCTTCGGCCGGGAGACCCCGGTGGAGCTCTCCTTCGACCAGATCCAGAAGAACTAGTCGTCCCGTTCTTCGGCTTTCGGGGCGGGGGCTGCGGCTCCCGCCCCGAAAGCCGTTTTGGTCCAGCGGCGCATCCGCGTTAACCTGGTCCGATGTGTGTGCTGGCGACCGGGTGTCGCCCCGGTTTCGGCACACACCAGCAATCACCTCTCGGAAGGACCCGGAGAGACATGCCTCCCAAGAAGAAGAAGGTCACGGGGCTTATCAAGCTCCAGATCAACGCCGGTGCGGCCAACCCGGCGCCGCCGGTCGGCCCCGCGCTGGGTCAGCACGGCGTCAACATCATGGAGTTCTGCAAGGCCTACAACGCTGCGACCGAGTCGCAGCGCGGCATGATCGTGCCGGTGGAGATCACGGTCTACGAGGACCGCAGCTTCACCTTCATCACGAAGACGCCGCCGGCCGCGCGCCTCATCCTGAAGGCCGCGGGCGTCGACAAGGGCTCCAGCGAGCCGCACAAGACCAAGGTCGCGAAGCTCACCAGCGCCCAGGTCCGCGAGATCGCCACGACCAAGATGCCCGACCTGAACGCCAACGACCTGGACGCGGCGGAGAAGATCATCGCCGGCACCGCCCGGTCGATGGGCATCACCATCGAGGGCTGAGCAGCCCCGTTCCACCAGGGACCGACGTCTCGGTCCCGCCCCCCGTGGTAGGGCCTGCGCAGGCCCGAGGCACCACAACTCCCATCACCATTCAGGAGCAGCAGTGAAGCGCAGCAAGGCTCTGAAGGCCGCGGACGCTCAGGTCGACCGCCAGCGCCTTTACGCCCCCCTCGAGGCCATCCGCCTCGCCAAGGCGACCAGCACCACCAAGTTCGACGGCACCGTCGAGGTCGCCATGCGTCTGGGTGTCGACCCGCGCAAGGCCGACCAGATGGTCCGCAGCACCGTGATCCTCCCGCACGGCACCGGTAAGACCGCTCGGGTCCTGGTCTTCGCGACCGGCGAGCGTGCCGAGGCCGCGCGTGCTGCGGGCGCCGACATCGTCGGTGCCGACGAGCTCATCGACGAGGTCGCCAAGGGCAAGCTGGACTTCGACGCCGTCGTCGCCACCCCGGACCTCATGGGCAAGGTCGGCCGCCTCGGCCGCGTGCTCGGTCCCCGTGGTCTGATGCCGAACCCGAAGACCGGCACCGTCACCCCGGATGTCGCGAAGGCCGTCAACGACATCAAGGGCGGCAAGATCGAGTTCCGCGTCGACAAGCACTCGAACCTGCACTTCATCATCGGTAAGGTCTCCTTCACCGACGAGCAGCTGGTCGAGAACTACGCCGCCGCGCTGGACGAGGTGCTCCGCGCCAAGCCGTCCGCCGCCAAGGGCCGTTACATCAAGAAGACCGCGGTCTCCACCACCATCGGCCCCGGCATCCCGGTGGACCCGAACCGCACCCGCAACCTCCTGGTCGAGGAGGACCCGGCCGCCGTCTGAGCCATGGGCTCCGACCGGTAGCCGCGTCCTGGGCGCAGCAGCAGTCCGTACGGCGGGCCCGTACCCCTTCTTCGGGGGTGCGGGCCCGCCGTCGTGTCCGGGGGCGGTCCGCCGGTGGCGGAGGCGGGCGCCGCGGGTGGGTTGTGTCCGGATCGAGACCGGCGCGGGGGTCGAGCGGCGCGCCCCGCGTCGTACGCTCGGCCGGTCCGACGATATGACCGGACCTTCGACCCTGAGCCGACCGCCGGAGTGTGCAGTGCCGCCCGCCCTTCGCCCCGCCGCCCAGGGAGCCGCCCTGCTGCTGCTCGCCGGCGCCCTGACCGCCTGCAGTCTGATGGCCGTCTCGGGGGACCGCACCCCGGACGACGGGGCCGCGACCGTCCGGCCGCCCAAGCAGGTGCTGCTCTCGGCCGCGCAGGCCCTGGACGACGTGGGCGGCGCGCGGATCGAGGCGGTGGAGGAGGGGCCGGACGGGCGCCGCACCGCCTCCGGCACGGTGTCCTGGGGAGCCCGGGACGACGCCGACCTGACCGTCACCGACGAGCGGGGCGGCGGCCGGCTCCGGGTCCAGGACGGCACCCTCGACCTCGGGTACGACGGGGCCCCGGGCCGGCGCGCGGAGCGGGCCGACGCCGAGTCGCTCGACCCGCGCGGCAACGGCGCAGGGTACGCGGGCGGCTGGTTCACCGGACTGGTCAGCAATCCGGGCGGCCGCGCCCACGCCATGGCGCTGGCCGGCAAGCTCACCTCGCTCGGCGGCGAGCAACTGGCCGGCACCACCGTGGCGCACTACCAGGGCTCGGCCTCGGTCGCCGAGTTCTTCGCCGCGGACGAGGGGATCGGCGAGGCGCGGCTCGCCGCGGTGCTGGTGTACTACCGCGAGCGCGGGGTCACCACGATCGGCTACGACTTCTGGGTCGCGCCCGGCGACCACCTGCTCAGACTCCGCGCCACCGCCCGGGGCAGCGCGGGAACCGTGGTCACCACGACCGACGTCTCGGAGACCGGGACACCCCCGGAGGGCCCGGCCGCGGCGGGGTGACCCGGCCGGGGATATCCGGTGGGGAGCGGGCTCGGTGATTGGTTAGAGTCTGCTGGGAACGGCCCGGGACCGGGTCGCAACGGGGGGATCTGCTCATGCACGCTCTGCGGCTCGGTGCCGTCGTCGCCACGTCCGCCGTCCTGGTCGCCGCCCTGGCGGCCTGCAGCAGCAGCGGTACGTCCGACGCCAGGACGGATCCGAAGTCCGCGGCCGACGCGCTCGCCGGCCAGGTGGCCGACCTCGATCCCAAGGCGGCGCTGGCGGCCTCGGCCCTGGTGATGCAGAAGGCCGGCAACGGCAGCATCAGCGTGGTCACGCCCGAGGACACCGGCACCGGCGCCGCCGACTGGCGGCAGAAGCTCGCGGTCGACCTGGTCGGCCAGGGGAGCGGCGGCACCAAGGCCCGCGTCATCGGTGACGACCTCTACCTCGGCGGCGGCCCCGCGACGGCCGCGCTGGGCGGCCGGCACTGGGCCAGGATGGACCCCAAGGACCCGGTGCTCGGGCCGACGGCCGGGGTCTTCCTGACCACCGCACAGATGGTCAACCCGGTCCTGCAGCTGACCGTCGCGGCCCAGGCCGGGAAGCCGACCAAGGTCGGACCGGAGACCGTCGACGGGGTCCAGACCACGCACTTCCACGCGGTCGAGGACACCGCGAAGCTCGTCGAGGGCCTGGGAGCGCTCAGCGCCGACCAGCGGGCCGCCGTGCAGAAGTCGCTCGACGAGGACGGCAAGACGCTGACCGTCGACCTCTGGATCAACGCCAAGCAGGAGCTCGTGCAGCTCAAGGAGTACGGCGACAAGGGCGGCGAGAAGTCGACCGTCACGGTCAAGTACTCCGGCCTGGGCGCCGCTCCCAAGATCGAGGCACCCGCCGCGAGCGACGTGGGCAAGGCGGCCGACCTCGCCAAGCTCTTCCACTGAGCCCACCGGGCTCGTCTTTCACCGGCTTCCGTTCCGGGCACACCGTGCGCCCGGGAGCTCCTCGGAGGGGGAATCATGGCTGGAACCACCACCCGCAACACCGCCGTGGCCGTCGTGCTGGCCGCACTGGCCCTGACCGCGACCGCCTGCAACGGCGACGACAAGGGCGGCAGCGCCGCGCCCGCCGCGCCGACCACGGCCGCCGCCCAGCCGACCACGGCCGCGCCCGCTCCGGCCGCGCCCACCCCGACCGCCGAGCCGACCAAGGAGGCCCCGGTCAAGCTGACCCCCGCGGCCTACCTGAAGCTGGTGACCGAGAAGACCGGCGCGCAGACCTCCGCGAAGATCACCGAGGAGATCAGCGTCGGCGGCGGCCGGATCACGGCCACCGGGGCCGTCTCCTGGGCCGCCGGCCTCCAGGGCGAGCTGCAGATGGACATGTCGGCGACGCCGGCGGGCAAGCAGCTCTCCGGGCTCACCGGCGGCTCGACCCTCACCGCCCGGTACCTCAAGGACGGGATGTACATGCGGGTGGGCGGCCAGGCCGCCCAGGAGCTCGGTGGCAAGCACTGGCTGCACTACTCCTACGAGGACCTCGGCAAGGCCCAGGGCGGGATCGGCGGCAACCAGCTGAAGAGCGCCGACCCGGTCGAGGGCGTGCGGACCCTGATCGCGTCGGGCAAGGTCAGCGAGGCCGGCAAGGAGACCGTCGGCGGCAAGCAGACCACCCACTACACCGGCGAGCTGACCGTCGCCGACCTGGCCGCCGCCGCGGGCGGCAGCGGGCTGACCGACGAGCAGCTCGCCCAGGTGAAGAAGAACCTCAAGGCCGCCGGGGTCACCAGCGAGACGGTCGACGTCTGGGTCGACTCGGACAACCTGGTGGTGAAGCGGACGGAGGAGGCCGACACCAAGGCCGGCCCCTTCAAGGTCACCGTCACCTACTCGGACTACGGCACCAAGGTCGCCACCACGGCGCCGGACCCGTCCGACGTCGCCGAGTTGGCCGACGTCGCCGGGGCGGCCAAGGGGGGCGCCGAGAGCTGACCGGCCCGCTGGTGGCATGGTGGCTCGCAGGGACGCGGCCGCGCGGGGCGGCCGGTCGGTGACGGGACGGAACGGGAGACGGGCATGGCGGTGCGGCGGCGGCTGGCGGCCGGGGCGGCCGCGGTGCTGTTGGCGGGCGGCCTGACGGCGTGCGGGGACGGCGGTGCGGCCACGCCGACGCCCTCGCGCACGCCGACGCCGACCAGCGCCTCCCCGACCGGCCCGGCCAAGCCGACCGACCGCTCACCGCACGGCGTCCTGCTCTCGGCCCAGCTCGCCGCCCAGACCGCCCGCCGGGCCAAGGTCACCTACCGGCTGGGGTCGGACGCCGGCACCGGCCCGCTGTTCTGGCTGCCGAAGACGGCGCTCCAGGTGAAGCGCACCACCCCGGCCGAGGCGGAGCACCTCATCGTCGTCGACACCGTCGCCTACCAGGGCGGCGACGCGGCCGCCACGGCCCGGCTCGGCGGGCGGCACTGGGAGCGGTTCTCCGTCCCGCCGGGGCCGGACGGCCACAAGGAGATCCCGTACGCCGGGCTGATCGACCTGCTCAACCCCGCCGAGGCGCTGGCCGCCGCCACCGCGGACGGGGTGGAGGCGCAGTTCGTGGGCGAGGAGAAGTTCGAGGACGCGGCGGTGGCGCACTACCGGGTCACCACCGACGCCGAGCGGTACGCCGCGGCGCAGACCCAACTGAGCCCGGCCCGGCGGGACGGGCTGCGCGCCGCGCTGACCCCGGGCGGCTCGGTCTCGCTGACCCTGGACCTCTGGCTGAACGACAAGGACCAGCCGGTGAAGCTGCAGCGCACCGGTACCGGGGAGATCGGCCGGGCGGACGACACGGTGGTCTACTCGGAGTTCGCCGGCCCCCTCTCGGTGCAGGCCCCGGCCGAGGGGGACACCGTGGACGCCGGCACCCGCAGCGTCTCCCCGCTGGCCCGCTGACCTCCGCCCCGCCGACCGGTGGCGGGGCCTGGCGGCGGTCCTGCGGCGGCCCCGCGGCCCGGTGGCGGGCCCTGCGGCGGCCCCGCGACGGGCGATTTGCCCCGGACGGCGGAGTCCGGCTACTGTTGCCGAAGCCAAAGACCGCTGGTTGTCGCCGTGCGTCCGCAAGGACGTTCGCGACCGAAGGATCTGCGCTTCGTCGCAGGCAGCCCGCGCAGGACTGTTTGGAGCTTGGACTTCCGGGTCGTGTGTGTCCGCACACGGGACCTGTCGAGGTCGTGCTGAGCCCCGTGCGCCTGCGCACCGGGGCTCATCTGCTTTTCCGCAGGGGTTTCCTTCCGTCCGGTGGTCCGCGGCTCGAATGGTCGACTCTCGCGGTCGGCCGGACTTCGACATCACGGAAGGAGGCGTAAGCCTATGGCTAGGCCCGACAAGGCTGCTGCCGTCGCCGAGATCACGGAGATGTTCCGTGGCTCGAACGCGGCCGTACTGACCGAGTACCGCGGTCTGACGGTGAAGCAGGTCAAGACCCTGCGTCGCTCGCTGGGTGACAACGCCCAGTACGCCGTGGTGAAGAACACGCTGACCAAGATCGCGGCCAACGAGGTCGGGATCACGGAGCTCGACGACCTGTTCGCCGGTCCGACGGCTGTTGCCTTCGTCACCGGTGACCCGGTGGAGTCGGCGAAGGCTCTGCGTGACTTCGCCAAGGAGAACCCCGCTCTCGTCATCAAGGGCGGTGTTCTTGACGGCAAGGCACTGTCCGCCGATGACATCAAGAAGCTCGCGGACCTCGAGTCCCGCGAGGTGCTGCTCGCCAAGCTGGCGGGTGCCCTGAAGGCCAAGCAGTCCCAGGCTGCCGCGCTCTTCCAGGCCCTGCCGTCGAAGCTCGTCCGCACTGTGGACGCGCTGCGCGACAAGGTCGAGCAGGGCGGTGCCGGTACGCCGGCTCCCGCCGCCGAGGACGAGGCCGCGGAGTAATTCCGCAGGCTCACGCCTCGCTGCGGGCCCGTGCCCGCCCAACCCGTACATACGGCACCACCTGCCGATTTAGTGGAAGGACGCCATCATGGCGAAGCTGTCCCAGGACGAGCTGCTCGCGCAGTTCGAGGAGCTCACCCTCATCGAGCTCGCCGCCTTCGTGAAGGCCTTCGAGGAGAAGTTCGACGTCACCGCCGCCGCCCCGGTCGCCGTCGCCGCCGTCGGTGGCCCGGCCGCCCCGGCCGAGGCCGCTGAGGAGCAGGACGAGTTCGACGTCATCCTCGACGCCGCCGGTGACAAGAAGATCCAGGTCATCAAGGAGGTGCGCACCCTGACCTCCCTCGGCCTGAAGGAGGCCAAGGACCTCGTTGACACCGCTGGTGCCAAGGTCCTGGAGAAGGTTGCCAAGGACGTTGCCGAGAAGGCCAAGGCCGCCCTCGAGGGCGCCGGCGCCAAGGTCACCGTCAAGTGACTCTCCCCCGGCCCCAGCGGCCGGGAGGTGCCCCCACGCCCCTCTGAGGGCGGGAGCTCCGAGGCCGGGCCGATCACCCTTGCGGGTGGTCGGCCCGGCCTTTTTCGCGCCCCCGGCCCGGGAGCGCTCCGGGCCGTCGAACCACCGGTCTGGCCGAGAGGGCACTCGGCACTGTCGGTGCGGGCGGGTATGGTGATCGCTGTCGTCGGCAGTGGCCCCGACCACGGCTTCTGTAACGCCGGGCGGGTTCGCGCCGATGGACGTGTCGAGGCCCGCGCCGGAGGCGGGCCCTTGACGAACCAGGCGCGGCGCGCGATTCTCAAGGCGCGAGTCCGCCCCGGTTGGTCCACCGCTGGATGCATAACCAGTGGCTCCGGCGGGAAGTGACTCCACGTGAGTGGTGGAGGTCCGGGAGTTCCCGGGCCGTGCAGTACCCGGCGGGCGTTCGCGTCCGTCGGCAACCGGGAGGAGTCTCCGATTCGGTTTCCGAATCAGAGCTGGACAGCAGTGTGCCGTTTGGCTACACTGTCCCTTTGCGCTGCCTGTTAGCTGCTCCGTGACTCGTCGCCCGGAGTCTGCGTTGCCCTGAAGGGGTCTGGCATCGCCTCCGCAAAGCGGCTCTGACCTGGGTTTTCCCCCGGCGGAGGCCGACGGCGACGGAGGCGGATCCAAGCCCGTGAAGGCCCGGCTGGTATGCGCGTAGTGAGCTCCGAGCCCTCGGAAGGACCCCCCTCTTGGCCGCGCCGCGCAACGCCTCGAACAATTCCGCCGCATCCACCGCCCCGCTCCGCGTCTCCTTCGCGAAGATCAAGGAGCCCCTCGAGGTCCCGAACCTCCTGGCCCTGCAGACCGAGAGCTTTGACTGGCTGCTCGGCAACGCGGCCTGGAAGGCCCGGGTCGAGGAGGCGCTGGAGTCTGGTCTGGACGTCCCCACCAAGTCCGGTCTGGAGGAGATCTTCGAGGAGATCTCGCCGATCGAGGACTTCAGCGGGTCGATGTCCCTGACCTTCCGCGACCACCGTTTCGAGCCGCCGAAGAACTCCATTGACGAGTGCAAGGACCGCGACTTCACGTACGCGGCCCCGCTCTTCGTCACGGCCGAGTTCACCAACAACGAGACCGGTGAGATCAAGTCTCAGACGGTCTTCATGGGCGACTTCCCGCTCATGACCCACAAGGGCACGTTCGTGATCAACGGCACCGAGCGTGTCGTCGTGTCGCAGCTGGTCCGCTCCCCGGGTGTGTACTTCGACTCCACCCTGGACAAGGTGTCCGACAAGGACATCTACTCCTGCAAGGTCATCCCCTCGCGTGGTGCCTGGCTGGAGATGGAGATCGACAAGCGCGACATGGTCGGCGTCCGCATCGACCGCAAGCGCAAGCAGTCCGTCACCGTGCTGCTCAAGGCGCTCGGCTGGACCAACGAGATGATTCTCGAGGAGTTCGGCGAGTACGAGTCGATGCGCGCCACCCTGGAGAAGGACCACACCCAGGGCCAGGACGACGCGCTGCTGGACATCTACCGCAAGCTGCGCCCGGGCGAGCCGCCGACGCGTGAGGCCGCGCAGACGCTGCTGGAGAACCTCTACTTCAACCCGAAGCGCTACGACCTCGCGAAGGTCGGCCGCTACAAGGTCAACCGCAAGCTGGGCAACGCCGAGTCGCTGGACTCCGGCGTGCTCACCGAGCCCGACATCATCGGTGCGATCAAGTACCTGGTGAAGCTGCACGCCGGTGAGACCGAGTGGCGCGACGAGAACGGCCGCGACATCGTGGTCGAGGTCGACGACATCGACCACTTCGGCAACCGCCGCCTGCGCAACGTCGGCGAGCTCATCCAGAACCAGGTCCGTACGGGTCTCGCCCGTATGGAGCGCGTCGTGCGCGAGCGCATGACCACCCAGGACGTCGAGGCGATCACGCCGCAGACCCTGATCAACATCCGGCCGGTCGTCGCCTCCATCAAGGAGTTCTTCGGCACCAGCCAGCTGTCGCAGTTCATGGACCAGACGAACCCGCTGTCGGGCCTGACCCACAAGCGCCGTCTGTCCGCCCTCGGTCCCGGTGGTCTCTCCCGTGAGCGCGCCGGCTTCGAGGTCCGTGACGTGCACCCCTCGCACTACGGCCGCATGTGTCCGATCGAGACCCCGGAAGGCCCGAACATCGGTCTGATCGGGTCGCTGGCCTCGTACGGCCGGGTCAACGCCTTCGGCTTCATCGAGACCCCGTACCGCAAGGTCGTCGACGGTGTGGTCACCGAGCAGGTGGACTACCTGACCGCCGACGAGGAGGACCGCTACGTCATCGCCCAGGCGAACGCGCCGCTGACCGCGGACCTGCACTTCGCCGAGCCGCGCGTCCTGGTCCGCCGCCGTGGTGGCGAGATCGACTACATCCCGGGCACCGAGATCGACTACATGGACGTCTCGCCGCGCCAGATGGTGTCGGTCGCGACCGCCATGATCCCGTTCCTCGAGCACGACGACGCCAACCGCGCGCTCATGGGCTCGAACATGATGCGCCAGGCGGTGCCGCTGCTGAAGAGCGAGGCTCCGCTGGTCGGTACCGGCATGGAGTACCGCTGCGCCGTCGACGCCGCCGACGTGATCACCGCCGAGAAGGCCGGTGTCGTCCAGGAGGTCTCGGCCGACTACGTCACCGTGGCCAACGACGACGGCACGTACACCACGTACCGCGCCGCCAAGTTCACCCGCTCGAACCAGGGCACCTCCTTCAACCAGAAGGTGCTCGTGGACGAGGGCGCCCGGGTCGAGGCCGGCCAGGTGCTGGCCGACGGCCCGTGCACCGACGAGGGCGAGATGGCGCTCGGCAAGAACCTCCTCGTGGCGTTCATGTCGTGGGAGGGCCACAACTACGAGGACGCGATCATCCTGTCGCAGCGCCTCGTGCAGGACGACGTCCTCTCCTCGATCCACATCGAGGAGCACGAGGTCGACGCCCGTGACACCAAGCTCGGCCCCGAGGAGATCACCCGGGACATCCCGAACGTCTCCGAGGAGGTCCTCGCCGACCTCGACGAGCGCGGCATCATCCGCATCGGCGCCGACGTCGTCACCGGCGACATCCTGGTCGGCAAGGTCACCCCGAAGGGTGAGACCGAGCTGACCCCGGAGGAGCGCCTGCTCCGCGCGATCTTCGGCGAGAAGGCGCGCGAGGTCCGCGACACCTCGCTGAAGGTGCCGCACGGTGAGTCCGGCAAGGTCATCGGCGTGCGCGTCTTCGACCGCGAGGAGGGCGACGAGCTTCCCCCGGGCGTGAACCAGCTGGTCCGCGTCTACGTGGCCCAGAAGCGCAAGATCACCAACGGTGACAAGCTCGCCGGCCGCCACGGCAACAAGGGTGTCATCTCCAAGATCCTCCCGGTCGAGGACATGCCCTTCCTCGAGGACGGCACCCCGGTCGACATCATCCTCAACCCGCTGGGTGTCCCGTCCCGAATGAACCCGGGACAGGTCCTGGAGATCCACCTCGGCTGGCTCGCCCAGCAGGGCTGGGACGTCTCTGGCCTGGCCGACGAGTGGGCCCAGCGCCTGCAGGCGATCGGTGCGGACAAGGTCCAGGGCGGCACCAACCTCGCCACCCCGGTCTTCGACGGCGCCCGCGAGGACGAGATCACCGGTCTGCTGGACAACACCACCCTCACCCGTGACGGTGAGCGCCTGGTGAACTCCACCGGCAAGGCCCGGCTGTTCGACGGCCGCTCCGGCGAGCCGTTCCCGATGCCGATCTCGGTCGGCTACATGTACATCCTCAAGCTGCACCACCTGGTCGACGACAAGCTGCACGCCCGCTCGACCGGCCCGTACTCGATGATCACCCAGCAGCCGCTCGGTGGTAAGGCGCAGTTCGGTGGTCAGCGCTTCGGTGAGATGGAGGTGTGGGCCCTTGAGGCATACGGCGCCGCGTACGCGCTGCAGGAGCTGCTCACCATCAAGTCCGATGACGTTCTCGGCCGTGTGAAGGTCTACGAGGCCATCGTCAAGGGCGAGAACATCCCCGAGCCCGGCATTCCCGAGTCCTTCAAGGTCCTCATCAAGGAAATGCAGTCGCTCTGCCTCAACGTGGAGGTGCTGTCCTCGGACGGCCAGTCCATCGAGATGCGGGACTCCGACGAGGACGTGTTCCGCGCCGCCGAGGAGCTCGGCATCGACCTGTCCCGGCGCGAGCCGAGCAGCGTCGAAGAGGTCTGACGGAGGTTGGGCCGGCTGCCCGCTGAGCAGCCGGCCCGCCCCCAGGCCCCCCTCAGACCACACGAACGACTCTCGACTTACGAAAGAGGGCTTGACGACCAGTGCTTGACGTCAACTTCTTCGACGAGCTCCGCATCGGCCTGGCCACCGCCGACGACATCCGCCAGTGGTCGCACGGCGAGGTCAAGAAGCCGGAGACCATCAACTACCGCACCCTGAAGCCCGAAAAGGACGGA
>NZ_JAKNTA010000080.1 GCF_022288725.1 Kitasatospora sp. A2-31
CGAGTGGACCGAGGGCAACCCGTTCGCCCAGTTCTTCCGGTTCTTCCTGCTCGGGCAGGGCGAGGTGGCCCCGGTCACCCGCGAGGTGCTGCGGGAGGCCGAGCCCGACCGGGACCGTCGCCCCCGCGTCCACGTCGCCTGACGCCGCTGCCGGCCCGCCGGCAGGCTCCTGGGCGCCGGACGGCGGCCCAGGGCCCTAGCGTCGGGAGCGGGACCTCGTCCAGGCCGGGGCGACGAGGGCGACCAGGGCGACGGCGAAGCCCAACTGGAGCAGGTGGCGGATCCAGTCGATGCCGCTGGTGTGCCGTACCCCGATCCACCCGGCCACGGCGTTGCCGAGCAGGGCGCCCCCGGCGCCGAGCAGCATGGTCAGCCACCAGGGGATCGCCTGCGGGCCGCGCAGGAGCAGCCTGGCCAGCACGCCCAGCACGAAGCCGATGAGCAGAATCCACAGGAGCTGGAACATCGTATTCCCGCCTTTCGAGGGGTGTTGTCCCATGATTCTCCTGTTTGTCCGCCCGGGCACGTCGGCCGCCGGACCGGGCCGGGCGGGCCGGCGCACCGTCGGAGCGGGGGGCACCGGACGCGCTGTCAGTCCCTGGGCATAGCTTCTGCGGTGTCGCCGGGCACGCCGCCCGCACCGACTCCCGCCGAGCGCCCGGAAGGGGCCCCGCATGCCTGTCGCCGCCGACGAGCAGACCACCTACCTGGAGCTGTCCGAGGACACCGGCAGCGCCCACAAGTTCTACGAGGTCCGGGTCGCCGGCGTGGACGTGACGATCACCTACGGGCGGATCGGCGAGGGCGGCCAGGCGAAGACCACCAGCTACCCGTCGCCGGAGAAGGCCGCCGCCGCGGCCGCCAAGAAGATCGGGGAGAAGGTCCGCAAGGGCTACGCCCCGGCCGTGCGCGGGGTGCGGCAGCGCCGCGCGGTGACCCGCCGGGCGATCACCAGCAGCCGCTCGACCGCCCGCCAGGCCCCCGTGCTCTGGCGGTTCCGCTCCGGCGCCGCGGCCTTCGGCATCTTCGTCGGCGAGGAGCACGCCTGGGTGGGCAACGAGCGCGGCGACGTCTACACGCTCACCCACGACGGGCAGGTCACCGGCCGCTACGGCCTGCCGGACGGCGTGAAGTGCATCGTCGCCGACGACTGGTGGATCTACGCCGGCTGCGACGACGGCAAGGTGTACGACCTCGGCGGCAAGGTGCCGCGGGTCGCGTACGAGATCGCCGCCGACGTCGACATCTACTGGCTGGACATCCACGACGGCGTGCTCGGCGTCGCCGACGCCCGCGGCGGGATCACCACCGTCGACCACGAGGACGAGTTCCAGTGGCGGCGCCAGGCCGAGGGGACCGACGGCTGGATGGTCCGCTGCGACGAGGACGGCGTCTACCACGGTCACTCGCGCGGGGTGGCGCGCTACGCCGCGCGCGGCGGCGAGCCGCTGTGGCACACCCGGACCGACGGCGACGTGCTGTTCGGCTGGCAGGAGCGCGACGAGGTGTTCGCCGCGACCTCGCGCGGCTCGGTGCACCGGCTGCGCAAGGCCGACGGCTCGGAGACGGCCCGCTACCGCTGCGACGCCTCCGTGTTCTCGTGTGCCGCCTCGCCCGACGGCCGCTACGTCTTCGCCGGCGACAACCACTCCTCGGTGTACTGCTTCGCGGCGGACGGCACCCGGCTCTGGAAGCTCGGCACCGGCTGCGGCTCCGCGTACAGCATGCAGTACCGCGACGGCCGGCTGTACCTGGTGACCACCGACGGCTCGTTGGTCTGCCTGGACGCGAGCGAGGAGGCGGTGCGGGCGGCCGAGGAGGGCCGGGTGCCGCAGGCCGCCGAGGTGGACGGCAGCGGCTGGACGGCGGCGGTGGCCGGTGCCGAGGTCGAGTCGGTGGTCGCCGGATCGGCGGCGGCCGCGGGCGGCATCGAGGTCGAGTGCGTGGCGGAGGGCGGCCGGTTGCGCGTCCGCGTGGTGTCGCCCGGCTTCGACCCGGCCCGCCGGGTGCAGTTCCCGAAGGACATCCGCGAGCCCGGCGCCCGCTACCTGGTGGCCGAGGTGCTGGAGTCCGGTTCCGGGGCCTTCTACCGGGCCCGCGGCGACATCAAGCGCCTGCTCTAGGCCTGTGACACACCGGGCGCCGCCTGTCAACGGCGTCAATCGCGTCGGGGACCGGACCGGAAAGCCACTGTCCGTGTCCGGTCACCCGCCGATAGGAATATGCCAGGTGCGGACGGACCGCGCCGACGAGAGGAGCCGCTCCGTGTCCCGTCTCCGTGCCGCAGCCCTGACCCTGGGCGCCGCTGCCGCCGCACTGACGCTGTCCATGACCACCGCGCACGCCGCGCCCGGTGACACGGTGAACATGTGCGGGAGCTCGCTCACCCCCAGCGGCTACGTCGACGTGCAGTGGTGGAACAGCGCCGGCTGCGGGTCGGGCACCTTCACCCCCAACAGCAAGAAGATCATGCAGCTCACCGGCTACCCGGTCGGCACCGTGGTCAACGCCTGCGCCTCGACCTGGCCGCCGGCCGGCTGGGTGCAGGTCAGCGAGTTCTACAGCTCCGGCTGTAACTACTCGGCGGTGCCGAGCTTCGGCAAGAACAGCTGGCAGCTGAAGCGCGTCTCCTGACGCCGTTCCGGCCGGTCCCGCCGACCTGCGCCGGTCCACTGCCCCTGGCCGGTCCCGCTGGTCCCACCCGCCCCGCGGCCCCCGGTCCTCGGGAGCCGCGGGGCGCAGCGGGCCGTCAGGCCGCCCGGAAGGGCCACCGCCGGACGTGTCGGCCCGCGCCGGGCCGTCCGGTCGTCCATGATGGGCCCACCGTGCGGGCCGCGGGGGAGGCGCCCCCGCGGCCCGCACCGGGGAGTGACCCCGCCGACCCGAGGAGAGCCGCGCCGTGAACGTGCGTCTGCTGCGCCTGACCGGAGCCGTCACCGCCGTCTACGGGCTCGCCGTCGCCCGCCGCCCGGGGCTGCTGGCCCGCCCGTCCGGGATCAGCGCGCCGGACGGGTCGGTCCCCGCGGACGTGGCCGCCTGCCTGCGCCCGCTGGCGTTCCGGGACGCCGCCTGCGGTCTCGCCATGGTCCTGGCCCCGGACGCTTCGGCGCTGCGGACCGCCACCCTGGTGCGGATCGCCTCCGACCTGGGTGACGCCACGCTGCTCGCCACCGCGCTGCCGAAGCGGCGGCACCGCACGATGGCCGTGGCGGTCTCGATCGGGTGGGCCGCGCTCTCCGCGGCCGGCCTGCTGGCGCGCCCTCCGGCGCACGCCGGGCGCGCAGCGTACGGGCCCGAGCGGCAGGGGCCCCCGCGCCGCCGCCCGAGGGGCACCGGCCCGCGGCGCGCCGCCGGAAAACTCAGCCGGTGAAGTATCTCGACGATTGAGAGATAGGATGCGGCGA
>NZ_JAKNTA010000081.1 GCF_022288725.1 Kitasatospora sp. A2-31
AGGGGCGCGCCGGGCCGCCGGTCAGGAGCCGTCGGCCCGCACCGCGTAGACGTACCTGGCCCCGGCGTACTCGCTGAGGTTCCAGATCACCGACTCGGGATAGGCCCAGTCGGTGGTGGCCGCGCTGTGGAAGCTCAGGTCCTCGCTGCCCACCGCCAGCCTGGCGACGGTGGACGGCGTGTCCGATCCGGACGTCACGGTGCGCAGGCTGCCGTTGGCAGAGCCGTTGCTGGTGGAGAGGTAGTGCTTCGACTGCTGCGAGACGACGCCCTGGATCTTGCCCTGCTTGACCGTGAGCGCCTCCGAGGCGGTGGTCGAGCCGAGCCGGCGGTCCGTGTGGTCCAGGTTCCAGCGCACCACCTTGGGCGTGCCGATCTTCGTCCCGTTGCCGTTCCAGCCGGTGCCCGCGTAGTCCACCACCGGGTCGGCGAGGTCCGCCGCGTACTCGCCGACGGTCAGGCTGTCCGGCGTGCCGGCCCGGTCGAGCCCGAGGCAGGAGAACCGCAGCAGCGTGCCGGTGTTGTCGTACGCGGCGCTCTGCGGCAGCACGTAGCGGTAGTCGTGGGCGTAGTACCTGCCGTCGGCGTCCAGCCCGCAGACGTCGGACTTGCCGGTCGCCACCTCGAAGAGCGTGTCGAGGTCGAACACCCGCAGGCCCTTGGTGGTGTCCACCATGTAGAGCAGGTTGCCGTACCAGAGGATGCCGCCCGCGTGCCGCTGCACCGGGGCGTAGGAGTAGGCGCCTGCGGAGGTCTTCACCGGTTCGACCAGCAGGACGTGCCGGTACCGGGGCGCGAGCCGGTCGGTGTGGTCGACGAAGGAGACCCGGACGCCCTTGTTGATCGCGAAGTCGGGGGTGCCGTCGCCGTTCGGGTCGGTGTCGAAGTACCAGGACACCAGGACCACCCGCTTGCCGCCCCAGACACCGGAGCCCAGCGCGTCGGCGCTGGTGGTGACGCCCTGCGGGACCCACTCCGCGACGCCCTGGTCCCCCGGGTTCCAGGCGAAGCCGTCCTGGAAGGCCCCGACCCCGTTCGGCGCCCCCGACAGGTGCTGCGCGTCCCGGTTCGCGCTCGCCAGCACGTCGGCCACCGTTACCCCGGGCAGCACCCGGGCCAGACCGGCGGCGAGGTCCGCGTACGTGCCGTGGCTGTTCCCCGTCCGCTCGGCCAGCGTGAACTGGCCGGGCGTCAGCGCCGCGGCCTCGGCCACCGCCGGGGCGAAGGCCGCGCCCGCGATCGCCGCGAGGGGCGCGGCGGCCATGCCCTTGATGATCGTCCTGCGTGACGTGGTCATGGTGACAGAACGTAGGTGCAGCACGGGGCACATGACAAGCCGTAACCCCTGGGCGAATCCCGGCGCCGGCCGGTCCGCGCAGCGGTGCGCGTCCGCCGACGCGGTTGCGGGAAAAGCCGTTTGACGGTGCGACGGCCGAGGGCCCATTGTTCCGTGCCGAAGCAGTCCGCCCGTCGCGGGCGGACCACCAGGAGGGGGACTCCGATCAGCATGCCCAGACCGGGTGACGAATCCGCGGCCGAGACCGTGGCGCCCGCCGAGACCGCGACATCCGCAGGGACCGCGGCATCAGCAGGGACCGCCGCAGCCGCCGACACCACCGCAGCCGCCGCGGGGGATCGGGTCGCCGAGCCCGCGGCGAGCGCCGCCGAAAGCGCCCGAGCCCGACTGCGCGCCCACTGGGCCGCACCGCCGACACCGGTGCCGCCGTGGTACCGGCGGGTGTCGCCGCGGGTCTGGAAGGTGACCGGTGGCGCAGTGGCCGCGGTGACCGCGATCGTGGTGCTCGCCGCCGTCCTCGGGCCGGACGACCCGGCGCGGTACCGGCTGGACGTCCAGCAGCAGATCGGCGACCTCACCCGCGACCCCGACACCTCGGGTGCGTACGCCGCCCAGGACGCCGAGATGTTCCCCGACCTGCCGGCCTACCTCCGCTATCGCGAGCACTTCGTGGCCGGCTACCGACTCCCGGGGTCCAAGGACGCCGACCTCGTGGTGGTCGGCTCGACCGGCGCCTTCGCCAGCCCGGTGCTCGAACTGGACGACCTGCTCGGCGGCGCGGACCCGGCGCTCTCCCTGCACCCGACACCCGGCGCCGGCTACACCGCCTTCCCGCCCGGTCAGCTCGGCGGCGCCCTCAAGTGCACGGCGCGGCCCAACGGGACGCGCGACGTGGTCGCCGTCTGCGCCTGGGCCGACCCCAACACCATCGGCAGCGTCACGGACCTCGACCAGGGGCCGCACAACCTCGACCTGGCCGCCCTCGCCGAGCGCACGCGCACCATCCGCGCCGCCATGACCCGTCGCGTCGACGGCTAGCGTTCTCCGGCACCGCCACACCGACCGCCCGTCCCGCGCACCGTGCGTGCGGGACGGGCGGTTCGTCGTGCGGCCTGCGGGAAGATCCACCGCTTTCGCGGCGTTGCCAGCCTCCGCCGCACCTCACGCCGCACCCCGGCGGTGCCGCCGCTGTTGTTCAAATTGGAACTACCTAGTACGGTCGACACCCGACCACCACACCGGTAACGGAGGCCCCGCCCATGCCGCACCCTGCCCCACCGCTGCCCGGGACCGCCACCGTGCGCACCCGGGTCCGCATCCCGCTGACCTTCCCCGACGGCTACCGCGCCGAGGCCGAGGTCTTCACCTTCCACGGCCTGGCCGACGGCGCCGAGCACCTCGCGCTCGCCCTCGGCACGGTCCCGGCGGGCGGGACGCCGCTGGTGCGGCTGCACTCCGAGTGCCTGACGGGCGACGTGTTCGGCTCGGACCGGTGCGACTGCGGCCCCCAGCTGCGCGAGTCGGTGGAGCGGATCGCCGAGGCCGGCGGCTACCTGGTGTACCTGCGTCAGGAGGGCCGGGGCATCGGCCTCTACAACAAGCTGGACGCCTACGCGCTCCAGGACTCCGGCCTGGACACCTACGACGCCAACACCGCGCTCGGTCTGCCCGAGGACGGGCGCGACTACACGGCCGCCGCCCAGATGCTCACCGCGATCGGCGCCGGCACCGTCGACCTGTTGAGCAACAACCCGGACAAGGCCGCGCAGCTGGCCGCCCTCGGCATCACCGTCGGGCGCCGGGTCCCGACCGGCGTCCACCTGTCCGCCAGCAACATCCGCTACCTGCGTGCCAAGGTCGAGCGGACCGGCCACTCGATCGAGCTCTCCCGCCTGGTGGGCTGAGCCGGCGTCGGCCCGGTCGGCCGGTCGGACCCGTGGGCCGGGAAGCACGACGGCGGTCCGG
>NZ_JAKNTA010000082.1 GCF_022288725.1 Kitasatospora sp. A2-31
GCACCCCCCTCCACACCCAACTCACCCACTGGACCAACCACCTCACCAACCTCCCCGACACCATCCCCCTCCCCACCGACCACCCCCGACCCACCAACCCCACCCACCAGGCCCGCACCCACACCACCCACACCCACCCCACCACCCACCACCAACTCACCACCCACGCCCACACCCACCACGCCACCCTCTTCCACACCCTCCACGCCGCCCTCGCCACCCTCCTCACCCGCAACGGCGCCGGCACCGACCTCCCCATCGGCACCCCCACCGCCGGCCGCACCCACCCCCACCTCGACCACCTCATCGGCTTCTTCGTCAACACCCTCGTCCTGCGCACCGACACCACCGGCAACCCCACCCACACCCAACTCCTCCACCACACCCGCGACCTCAACCTCACCGCCCTCACCCACCAGGACCTCCCCTTCGAACGCCTCGTAGAAGCCCTCAACCCCACCCGCACCCCCCACCACCACCCCCTCTTCCAAACCATCCTCACCCTCAACAACACCACCGAGGCGAGCAGCCGACTCGACTCCCCGCACGTCGAGTTCGAGAGCGCTGCCAAGTTCGACCTGTCCTTCTCGGTGACCGAGCACCGCACCGCCGACGGCGCGCCCGACGGCCTCACCGTCACCATCGAGTACGCCGCCGACCTCTTCGAACCCGCCACCGTCGAACGCCTCGCCGACCAGTTCCAGCGCATCCTGCGCAGCGCCGCCGAACACCCCGACACCCCCATCCACGACATCGACCTGCTGGGCGACGCCGGACGCGCCGAGCTCACCGCACTGGCCGCCGGCGACGTCCACCCGCTGCCCGCCGCCGCCCTGCCGGAGCTGTTCGCCGCCCAGGTCGCCCGCACCCCCGACGCCACCGCCGTCACCTGCGGCACCGACGCCCTCAGCTACACCGAACTCGACACCGCCGCCGACCGCCTCGCCCGCCACCTCACCGCGCTGGGCGCGGGTGCGGAGAGCCGGGTCGCGGTGCTCCAGCAGCGCTCGACCGCGCTGGTGGTCAGCACGCTGGCCGTGGTGCGGGCGGGCAGCGCGTACGTGCCGCTGTCCGAGAGCTGGCCGGCCGAGCGGATGGAGCTGGTGCTCGCCGACACCGGCGCCGATCTGCTGCTGGTCGACGCAGCCACCCGCGACCTGCCGTTCGTCCGGGCCGGCGCGGCGGCCGGCGTCCGGGTGGTGGACGTGTCGGCCCCGCTGCCGGACGCCCCCGCCCGCGCCGTCCCGGCACGCCCCTTCCCGGCCGTCCAGCCGGAACGGCTCGCCTACGTGATGTACACCTCCGGCTCCACCGGTACGCCCAAGGGCGTCGCCGTCACCCACGCGGACGTGGCCGCGCTGGCCGCCGACCACTGGTGGCGGCAGGACGGCCACCACCGGCGGGTGCTGTTCCACTCCCCGCACGCCTTCGACGCGGCCACCTACGAACTGTGGGTGCCGCTGCTGAGCGGCGGCCAGGTCGTGGTGGCACCGGCCGGCGACCTGGACGCCGAGCGGATCGGGCGGCTGGTCGCCGAGCACCGGATCACCGCCCTCTGGCTGACCGCCGGCCTCTTCCGGCTGCTCGCCGAGGACGCGCCGGAGAGCCTGGCCGGGGTGCGCGAGGTGCTCACCGGCGGCGACGTCGTCCCGGCGGCCGCGGTGCGCCGGGTGCTCGACGTCCACCCGGAGCTACGGGTGGTCGACGGCTACGGCCCCACCGAGACCACCGTCTTCGCCACCCGGCACCCCATGGCCGCCGGGGACGAGCTCGGCAGCACCGTTCCGATCGGGCGCCCCCTGGACAACATGCGGGTCCAGGTGCTGGATGCCGGGCTGCGGCGGGTGCCGGTCGGGGTGCCGGGCGAGCTGTTCATCGCCGGCGCCGGCCTGGCCCGCGGCTACCTCGGCCGTCCGGGCGCGACGGCCGAACGCTTCCTGCCCGACCCGTTCGGCGGGCCCGGCTCACGGATGTACCGCACCGGCGACCTCGGCCGCTGGAACGCTCAGGGCACCCTCGACTTCCTGGGCCGCACCGACGACCAGATCAAGCTCCGCGGCTTCCGCATCGAACCCGCCGAGATCGAGGCCCACTTCACCGGCCGAGCCGACATCGCCCAGGCCGCCGTGCTGCTCCGCGAGGACAACCCGGGGGATCAGCGCCTGGTGGCCTACCTCGTGCCGGCCGGTGGCGCCGTCCCGGACCCGGCCGAACTCCGTGCCACCGCCGCGGTCCGGCTGCCGGCCTACCTGGTGCCCTCCGCCGTCGTCCTGCTCGACACCCTGCCGCTCACCCCCAACGGCAAGCTCGACCGCCGCGCCCTGCCCGCGCCCGCCACCACGACCGGCGGGACCGGCCGCGCACCCCGCACCCCCCGCGAGGAGGTCCTCTGCGGCCTCTTCGCCACCACCCTCGGCACCGGCACCGTCGGCATCGACGACAACTTCTTCGACCTCGGCGGCCACTCCCTGCTGGCGATGCGCCTGGTCGCGGCCGTCCGCACCGAGCTGGACGCCGAGGTGGGGGTGCGCGACCTCTTCGAGGCGCCGACCGTCGCCGCCCTCGCCGAGCGCCTGGAGCAGGCCCGGCCCGCGACCGCCCTGCCGCCGCTGGTGCGGGCGGAGCGGCCGGAGCGCATCCCGCTCTCGTCCGCGCAGTCCCGGCTCTGGTTCCTCAACCGGATGGAGGAGACCGAGCGCGCCTCCTACAACATCCCGGTGGTGCTGCGGTTGAGCGAGGCCGTGGACACCGCCGCCCTCCAGGCCGCCCTGGACGACGTCGTCGAACGCCACGAGACCCTGCGCACCCTCTTCCCCGAAACCGACGGCGAACCCCACCAGGACATCCGCCCCGCCACCCCCCACCTCATCCCCCTCCACACCCTCGACGCCACCGACGAAACCGACGCCCACACCCACATCACCACCCTCGCCACCACCCCCTTCGACCTCACCACCCAACTCCCCCTGCGCGCCACCCTCCTCACCCTCGCCCCCGACCACCACCTCCTCACCCTCGTCCTCCACCACATCGCCGGCGACGGCTGGTCCATGCAACCCCTCACCCACGACCTCACCACCGCCTACCACGCCCACACCACCGGCC
>NZ_JAKNTA010000083.1 GCF_022288725.1 Kitasatospora sp. A2-31
GCCCCCGCTGCCCGCCGCCTCAGCCGGCCCGCCCCGGCCGCGGCTTGAACAACCCCGGCCCGTCCTCGCACAACCACCCGCGCTCCACCAGCCGCTTGGCACGGAACCGAGCGGCCTGTTCGCGCGCGTCACTGGCCTGCCAGCCCAGATGATCGCGCATCTGCCGGGCCCGCACGCCGCCCCCGCCACCGGCTGCGTCGTCCTGGACCAGTGCCACGATCGCCGCGCAGTCACCCGGCAGCACCGCAAGATCCAACCCCTGACGCCACGGCGGGATTTCGACCCTGGCCGCAACACCACCCGCAGCCCCCGCCACCGCGGTGTCCGGCACGCCCGACGCGGCGGCCAGGGCATCGACGACCTCCTCGCGGGCGACGGCCGCGCGCCGCACGGCCTCCTCTGCCTCCAGCACCGCCGCCCGGACCCGCTCCAGCTCGGCGCGCAACTCCTCCACTCGGGCCAGCGCGGCCCGTTCGCGTTCCTCCAGCAGCCCCAGCACCGACGGCATCCGCCACCTCCGCACACAGCGAGCGTGAACACAGCGGATCCAGCCTGCCTACCCGGCGACGACCACATGCCTGAACAGCGAAGACTTGAAGCTACGTCCGCTTTGGGAATCGCTTCTCAGTTCAGCGCAAGCCGTCTGTGTCGTCGTGCTCTTCGCCGACTGGGAGTGGCCGACGGTCCTCCACCGGGTCATCGCTGTACATGGCCGCGGAGACCGCTCTGTCGTAGGCATCGTCGAGGTCGTCACCGCTTGCGTCGAGTATGTTCTCCCAGTCAATTCCCATACCTACGAGCCTACCCGTAGTGTTCGAGGAACCGAGCGATGTGGGCGTTGAGCTCGTCCGCCTGGGCAAAGATCGCAGCTTTCTCTCCTGGAAGGCGCGGCGCGACCTGGCGCGATGCCGTAACCCGGGCTCGCCATTGGGGCAGCAGTCCGGCTGCCTAGGGCATGCGATGTCATTGCCGAGCCCGTCATCCGGGCCGGTCCTCGTTCCCGCCGGGCCGGTGTGCTCAGGTCACTGATGTGTGCGGTGCGGCCGGGCCAGGACTGGTATCCGGCGGCGGCCACCACCTGAACACGCTCGCGGACCACGAACGCCGGCGAGGTGATCTCTCCCAGGCCGGCCTCTGCCGCGTCTTCCTCTCCCGCCGCCCTCTCCAGGCCTCGCAGGTCCGGGTGGTCGCCTGGTGGTTGTTCCACGGTCGCTGAACCCGCGAGGGCGGGACGAAGTCCGTCCGTGGACACATACGCCAGAGTAGCCGGCCCGAGCATCCGCGCCACCGGCAGCGCCCGGCGAACGGCATCGGCGTCGGCGTCCGCCTCTACCGCAAGCCCTGCGAGCGCATCCCGAACGATCACGGCTGCCTTCTCACTCGGTGCGGTCACGATCGCCGCCCCGCCCAGGGCCACCACCACACCGACCCGGCCGGCAGGACACCATCTCGACTCCGGCGAGACGACCACGTTCACACCACCCGCCGACGCGAACGACACCGGCACCGACGCCAGGTCCTCCCACAGCCCGCCCGACCGGCAGCAACCGGAACCCGGACATCCCCCACCCCCTCACCCGGCACCTGTCACCACACGCCCTCGGGGACTCAACCCGGTCGGAGAGAACGGCAATTGGGGATGCGCCGGCCGTGACGCCGCCCCGACCCCAGGACTTCAGCGCGGCCCGCGCGGCCCGCGCGGCTCGCGCGGCCCGTGCCTGTTGTGCTGACCTGTTCCGCCTGGGTGGGGCCCTTGGCCCTCACTGTCGGTCTTGTGCGTGTGGGGTGAGGGGGTGGGTTCCGGGGCCGTGCGTTGCGGTGTCGGTGGGGCGGTTTCGGGGGTGGTGGTGGGGGGGGATCGGCGCCACCGGCATGCCGGGGCTTGGCTGCCCCGGGTGGATGGCATGCGGCCGTCGGCGGGTGGCGGGCCGCCCCGGGTCGCCCCGGCGCAACGTCCACCGGCGGCCGGGGAGTCGGCCGGGCGGGTGGGAAGACGGTCCGGGGGCGGGTGGGGAGTCGGCTGGGCGGCGGGGAGTCGGCCCGGGGTGGGTGGGGAGTCGGTCCGGGGGGGGGGGAGTCGGCCGGGCGGCGGGAAGACGGCCCGGGGTCGGGTGGGTGGGGAGTCGGTTCGGGGGTGGGACGACGGCTGGGTGGGGGGGTGGGTTGGGTGGTTCCCGGCCCGGGGGGTGTTTTGGCAGGGCTGAAACGGCTTGTGACGTTCGCTGACAGTCCTTGACAAAGCCCGACACGGGGAACGTTGCCGGCCCTGGCCGGGGCCGACAGGATGGTCATCAGCGCACCGCACCACCGCGCTTTGGCTCGATCCCCTCGCCCGTCTAAGAGGGGCGGGAATTCAGTCCAGAGCCCGATCCGGGGGTATCCGCCCGGATCCAGGAGGAGGGAACGGCAATGGCAACATCAGAGCACGGGGACACACTCCCGATACTGCCGCACATATCCGACGCGACGCTGCGGGATTCCGCTCACATGGCAGGTGTGGAATTCGGTCCCAGGGATGCGGCCCGTATCGCGGACTTGCTGGTGAGGACGGGCGTCGACCTGGTCGAGGTCGGGATGGTCGCCGGGGCGAACTCCAAGGACGCCGACCTGGTCCTGGCCACCCACGAGGCCGTCGGCCCGCAGCGCAGCATGACTCTCGTGGTGGTGCGTGACCGCCAGCAGGTGGCGAGCGCCCTCGACGAGGCCGAGCGCCTGGGCGTCCGGCACATCATGTACTCGATCCCGACCTCGGAGCAGCACGCCCGTCTCAAGCTCGGCTCGCCGAGCGCCAAGTTCCTGCAGACGCTGGCCCGTTCCGCGATCACGCAGGCCAAGGAACGCGGCTTCCATGTCACCTTCAGCGGCGAGGACGGCGCCCGCACCCCGGCCGAGCGCCTGGTGCCCTACGTGGCGGCGGGCTTCGAGGCCGGCGCGGACCGCTTCCGTCTCGCCGAGACCGTCGCCTACCTGTCGCCCTGGCAGATGGAGGAGGTGATCGCCGACCTCACCGCGATCGACGGCTCCGAGATCGAGATCCACTCCCACAACATGCTGGGCATGGCGGTCGCC
>NZ_JAKNTA010000084.1 GCF_022288725.1 Kitasatospora sp. A2-31
CGGGGCCGGCTGGTGCTGGCCCTGGGCGAGGTGACCGGCCATGCGCACGCCGTGGTCGGCCCCGGGCGGCTGCGGCGGGAGGCCGGCCCGTTCGGCGCGGCCTGGCTGCACCTGCCCGAGGGCGGCCGGGTGGTGCACGAGGAGCACGCGGCGATACCGCTGCCCAAGGGCTGGTACCGGGTGGTCCGCCAGCGCGAGTACGTGCCGGGCGCGGTGCGGATGGTCGCGGACTGACGGGCCCACCACGGCCGGGCGGCCACCTGGCGGGCCGGCCGTCGGGCCGGTCGGGTGCCGTGGAGTCGGGCGCGCCCGCGCGGGCGGTGGCGGGCCGGTGCGGCCGCGCCGCCGGGGGGGGGGCAGCCGCAGGAGCGGGACGGGACACGGAAGTCGGACGGCCGGGCGGAGCGCCCCGGCCGGGATCGGAGCAGGTGATGGTGACGGAGCAGGCGGTACGGCCCGCCGAGGCGGCAGGGCGCTGGCGGGCGAGTGCGGCGGCCACCGGGACGGCCGACCGGGCCGCGGTCGAGCGGGCGGTGCGGGCCGCCTACCGCGCGGCGGGGCTGGCCGAGCCCGGGGACATCCGCTGGTTCGGCTCGCCGGCCGCGGCGGCCGGGGCGGCGCTGGAGCTGCGTGCGGCGGGCGCGGTGAGCGTGCGCGAGGCGGTCCGCACGGCGCCCTGGGAGGCGGCCCGGCGGCTGGCCGTCGAACGGGTCGGCGCGGCCGGGTGGTCGGAGCTCTGGGCCCTCACCGGCGGTGAGCTCGGCCCGGTCGCCAACGCGCTGGCCGACCGGATCCGCGACGCCGTGCTCGACGAGCTCGCCCCCGAGCCGGACCGGGCGCGGAGCGGGCAGGCCACGGTCTCCGAGGCCCGGAGCCGACGGACCGCCGCCCGGCTCGCCCTGCTGGACGGTGTCCGGGGCCAGCACGACGCACCCTGGTTCGCTGCGTTCGAGGCGGCGGGCGTCCCGCTCGGCGAACCGGCCGCCACCGGGGCCGGCCCGGACGCCGCGACCGCCGGCCTGGCCGCTGCGACCGCCGGCTTGGCCGCGATCGCCGGCGTCGCCCGCGGCGCCGGCTGGTGGTGGCCGTACGAGGGCGTGGCCCTGGTCAGCGAACGTCCGGTCGCGCTGCACCGCGACGAGGCCGGCCGGCTCGACCGCGCCGACGGACCGGCCCTGGAGTTCGCCGACGGCTTCGCCCTGCACGCCTGGCGCGGCATGCCCGTCCCGGCCGAATTCCTCGCCGGTCTGGGCGAGGTGACCGCCGAACGGATCCGGACCGAGGAGAACGCCGAGCTGCGCCGCGTCCTGCTGGAGCACTACGGTTACGAGCGCTACCTCGCGGACTCCGGCGCCGAGCCGCTCCACCGGGACGAGACGGGCGTGCTCTGGCGGATCCAACTCCCCGACGACGAACCGGTGGTGATGGTGGAGGTGGTCAACTCAACCGCCGAGCCGGACGGCACCTTCCGTACCTACTGGCTGCGCGTCCCGCCGAGCACCCGCACCGCCCGGGCGGGCGTGGCCTGGACCTTCGGCATACCGGAGGCGGACTACCGCCCGGAGCGCGAGACCTGAGCGCGAGACCTGAGCACTCCGCCCCGCCTGAGCCCCGCACCCGGGGCCGGGGCGCCGAGAAGCCTCCGCCGATCGGGCACCCTCCGGGCCGCCTACCGGAAGGCCGGGGCGTTGCGGCGTGCCCAGTCGGCGAAGGTGCCGGCCGGGCGGCCGAGCAGCTGCTCCACGTCCGGGCTGACCCGCCGCTCCTCGTCGGTCGGCTCGCCGAGGATGTCGAGGGTGCCGTCGGCGACGGGCTCCGGCATGAACTGCACCAGGTGTGCCCGAGCGGCCTCCCGGCCGAGCTCCACGAAGTGCACCGGCTCGCCGACGGCCGCCGCGAGGGCGTGCGCCTGCTCGCGCGGGGAGACCGGTTCGGGTCCGGTCAGCACGTAGGTCCGGCCGGTGTGTGCGTGCCCGTCGCGCAGGACGGTCGCGGCCACCGCTGCCAGGTCCTCCGGGTCCACGGTGGGCAGGGCCACGTCGCCGAACGGCGCCGGCACGGTCCGTCGGGTCCGGACCGGCTCGGCCCAGGCGAAGGCGTTGGAGTGGAAGCCGCTCGGCCGCAGGATCGTCCAGTCGAGCCCGGACGCCCGGACCGCCTCTTCGTACGCCACCAGTGGCGCGTGCGAGACGGATCCGGGCCGGGTCCCGGAGACCTGGGAGGAGAGCAGCACCACCCGGCGCACCCCCGCCGCCCTGGCCGCGTCGAGGAGCGCGTCCGCGCTCTGACGGTCCGCACCTGCCAGCACCTCGCCGGAGAGGAGGAGGAACAGCGCCTCGGCGCCGCCCAGGGCCGGCCGCAGGCTCGCGGCGTCCGTCAGGTCGGCCGGGTGATGTCGCACGCCCACCGGGAGCGAGGCGTCCGAAGGCCGCCGCGAGACCGCCGTCACCTGCTCGCCCGCCGCCGCGAGAGCCTGCACCAGCGGCCGCCCGACATTGCCCGTCGCACCCGTCACAACGATCATCACAGCTGTCCCGTCCATCGGTGGAAGTCGATTGAACTCGCCTGTTGAAATGGAGAGTTGACGTCATCGCGGAGGATCCCGTTCGCGACGACAGGGAGACGCTAACAGCCTGCGTACAGTAGGTACCTAGGGGAAAGTGACCCGGCTCGGAGGGGGAGCGCTGTGGGTGAGGCGGACGGGTGGAAGGCGGGCGGGCCGAAGGCGGACCGGGCGGCGGTCGACGGATCGACTGACCCGGGCCAGGCGTGTCCGATCGGCCCGGTGGTGGACCTGGTCTTCAGCCGCTGGACCACCCCGATCCTCTGGGCGCTGAACGAGCACGGCCGCCAGCGCTACGTGGAGCTCCAGCGCCGGATCACCGCGATCACCCCCAAGGTGCTCACCCAGCGGCTGCGTCAACTGGAGCGCGACGGCCTGGTGCAGCGGACGTACCACGCCGAGGTGCCGCCGCGGG
>NZ_JAKNTA010000085.1 GCF_022288725.1 Kitasatospora sp. A2-31
AAGGTCACCCGCCACGGGGACGGCTACGGCGGTTACCTCGCCACCAAGGCCGCCGAACACCGGTACCGCGTGCGGGCGTACGAGGAGTGGCGCGCCGAACTGGCCCGCAACACCAGGCTGGCCGCCACCAACGTCGCCCGTCTCGACGGGATCCCGCGCAAGCTGCCGCTGTCCGTGTTCGGCCACGGCGGCTTCCGCAGCCGGGGACGCGGCCACGGCGCGATGAGCCGCGTCCGCAACGCCAAGGAACGCGTCGAACGGCTCACCGCCCGCCCGGTGGCGCCGCCGCCCGAACCCCTGGTCTTCACCCCGGGCCTCGGCGGCAAGGCCTCCGCCGACGCCGCCCCGCCCGCCCGGCCCGCGCACGCGGCACAGCCCGCGGCGGAACTCACGGACATCCGCGTCGCGGACCGCCTCCACCTCCCCTCCCTGCACATCGCAGCCGGCGAGCGGCTGCTCGTCACCGGGCCCAACGGCGCGGGCAAGACCACCCTCCTGCGGGTCGTCGCCGGCGAACTGCAGCCCGACGAGGGCACGGTCCGCACCCGTGGCCGGATCGGCCACCTGCGGCAGGACACCACCGCGTGGGCCCCGGACCTGACGGTGCTCCAGGCCTTCGCCCACGGTCGCGGCGGAGCCCCGGACGACCACGCCGACGCCCTCCTCGCACTGGGTCTCTTCCACCCGTCGGACCTGCGGCTCACGGTCGGCGCCCTGTCCTACGGCCAGCAGCGGCGAATCGAACTGGCCCGCCTGGTCAGCGGACCGGTCGACCTGCTGCTGCTGGACGAGCCCACCAACCACCTCTCACCCGCCCTGGTCGAACACCTCCAGGCGGCACTGACCGACTACCCGGGCGCGGTCGTCATCGTCACCCACGACCGCCGCCTGCGGGCCGACTTCACCGGCTCCCACCTGGAACTCGACGCCGGGCACGGCGCTCGACGGTCCGGTGCCGGGCGACTCGCGGTCCCGCAGCCCGACGTTCGAGGGCAGGGCGCACGCGCGCTGACTCTCGCGGCAAGTGCGTGACGTCGACGTGACGTGCGCGTCGCACCGGCCACGGCAGTCGGGTCTCCGATAGGACTGACCTGCCACCCGAGACCGAGGAGTGATGAAATGCCGGATATCCCCCACCAGAACGTCCTCAACGCCGAACAGGCGCAGGCTTGGGAGGAGGCCGCGTACCTCATCATCACCGCGCGGAAGGAAGCGGCGGCCATCCTGGCGCGGTCCAAGGTGGAACCGGTCCCCGAGGAGGGCTGGTTCGGGAACCCGTGCACCGCGAAGCTGCCCTTCCCGCCGTATCCGCCCTGCGGGTGCCACGACTACAGGGGCGACGGCGGCCCCTGCACGACGCCCATCCGCGTCCCCGACACCGGTGAAGGATCACTGCACCCCCTGGTGCCCTGCAGCCACGCACGCTCCCAGCACATCGAGACGTGAGCGGCCGCTCTCCGGCCAGGCCGACCACCGGGGACGCGCACCCTCCACACCCATTACCGGCCAGTAATTCGGCTGGTCGACACCTCCCCTGAAGACTCGTCAGATCGCTACGATCCCGCAGCAAGCGATCAGGGAGTCACGTCGTCCGGACGCCGTGCCGTCCGAACGCAGGGGAGCAACGATGGAACGATCCAGGCGGAGCAGCGCACAGCGGGCGGCGAGCATGGTGCTCGCCGCGGTGGTCGCCCTCGGCGCGGGGGCCGCTGCGCAGCCGGCGGCCGCCGCGCCGGCGGGACCGGCGCTGTCCGCGCACGGCGTCGCGGGGTTCCGGTTGGCGGACATCCCGGCGAAGGACGGCGTCGTCCTGAAGGCCGACGTCTTCACCCCGTCCCCCGGCACCCCGGGCGCCGACCCGCAGGGGCGCTACCCGCTGGTGGTGCAGCCCGCCAGCTGGGGGCAGAACGACCTGGAGTACATCGCCCAGGGCCGCGCACTCGCCGAGGACGGGTACGTCGTCGTCACCTACACCGTGCGCGGCTTCTGGGCCTCCGGCGGCGAGGTCGACGTGGCCGGGCCCGAGGACGTGGCCGACATCTCCGCCGTGATCGACTGGGCCCTCGCCCGGACGCCCGCCGACCCGCAGCGCGTCGGCATGGTCGGCCTCTCCCTCGGCGGCGGACTCACCCTGCTCGGTGCCGCCTTCGATCCCCGGATCAAGGCCGTCGCCTCGCTGAGCGGCTGGGCCGACCTGACCGACTCGCTGTACAGCGGGCAGACCCGGCACCTGCAGGCGGCCGCCGTCCTCGCCGGGATCCAGGCCCCGACCGGCCGCAGGAGTCCCGAGTTCGCCCAGGTGCTGGACGACCTCTTCGCCAACCGCGACCTGCCCCGGATCATCCGCTGGGCCGACACCCGTTCCCCGGCGCGCTACCTGGACCGGATCAACGCCAACGGCACCGCCGTCCTGCTGGCCAACGCCTGGGGCGACGGCTTCTTCAACCCCGGCCAGATCACCGACTTCTACGAGCGGCTGACCGTGCCCAAGCGTCTGGAGCTGCGCCCGGGCGACCACGCGAGCCAGGAGTTCACCGGTCTGCTCGGCCTCCCGAACGCGGCCTGGGACAGCGCCCGTTCCTGGCTCGACCAGCACCTCAGGGCAGCCCCGGCGGACCGGCGCCGGCCGGTCGACCTGGAGGTCCGGCCCACCGGCCGCCACGAGAGCCACCCGGACTGGCAGTCCGTCGCCACCCGCACCGACCACGTGACCGTCGGCGCCGACGCCCTCGGTGGCCCGGCCGCCGGCGAATGGCGCAGGACCGTGCTCGGTGGCCTGCCGTCCGGGGCGAACGGCGGGG
>NZ_JAKNTA010000086.1 GCF_022288725.1 Kitasatospora sp. A2-31
ACAGCTCGCGCAGCAGCAGCGGGTCGCACTTCTCGAGGGCGGGGGTGCCGAGCAGTCGGACCGGCGAGGCGTCCGGGAGCAGCGGCGCCGGGTCGGTGCGCGGGGCGGTGGCCCCGGGCAGCCATCCGGGTACCGCGGTGTGGTGTCTGTGGTCGAGAACGGTCATCTCGGGGCACCTCCAGGGGTGGCGGGGGCTCCCTACCGATTGTTCGGTCGTCTGTTCATCTTGACCAGAAGCGTGACAAGGTGGTGGACAATCGGCCCGCAGGGCGGTCGACTGGTGTCAGTGCGTCCAATCAGGGAGGGTGGGGGGTCATGTCGGCTGAACAGACGTCCAGACTCGACCGGGTCGACCGGGCGATCCTGCGGCTGCTGCAGCAGGACGGTCGCGCCTCGATCCGCTCGGTGGCCGAGCGGGTGCACGTGTCCCGGGCGAACGCGTACGCCCGGATCTCCAGGATGGTCGAGGACGGCGTCATCCGCGGCTTCACAGCCCGGGTCGACCACGAGAAGGCAGGTCAGGGCGCATCCGCGTACGTCACCCTGAAGATCGTGCAGAACTCCTGGCGCTCGGTGCGCGAGCAGCTCCTGGAGCTCCCCGGGGTCGCGCACATCGCCCTGGTCGGCGGTGACTTCGACGTCCTGCTGCTGGTGCACACCGCCGACAACCACGCCCTGCGGGAGCTGGTGCTCAACCGCATCCAGTCCATCCCGCAGGTCCTCGGCACCCGGACCATGCTGGTCTTCGAGGAGACCGACCAGGTACCTCCGGACACCTTCTGAAGGCGGCTGCGGAGGCGGCGAAGGTTGCGGAGGCGGCGAAGGCTGCGGAGGCGGCGAAGGCTTCCGGTGCTGCCGGGCTGCGGGATTCCGGAAGGGCCGCTGAAGGCTGCCGGAGCTGCGGGCCCTACCCGGCCCGGAGCCCGTCGAAGGCCAGGTGGACGACGGCGTCCGCGACGCCGTCGGCGGCCTTGAGGCCCGGCCGGTACCACTCCACGATCGAGTTGATCATGCCGAAGAGCAGCCGGGTGGCCAGCCGCGGCTCGACGTCCGCCCGCAGCGCGCCGTCCGCGACGGCCGCCCGCAGCAGCTCGGCGACCTGGTGGTCGAAGTCCCGGCGCCGCTCCAGCGCCCACAGCTCGGTGGCCGTGTTGCCGCGCACCCGCAGCAGCAGCGTGACGTACGGCAGCTCCGCCAGCAGCACCTCGGCGGTCCGCCGGACGACGTGTTCCAGCCGGTCCACCGCCGCGCCCTCGACCGCGCCCGGCTCGGCGAGGATCGCGAAGAGCCCGTCCAGCGCCCGCCCGACGGCGAGCCGGAGCAGCTCCTCCTTGCCGCGCACGTGGTGGTAGATCGACGACTTCGAGATGCCGGCGGCCCGGGACAGGTCCTCCATCGAGGTCCCGTCGTAGCCGCGCTCGTTGAAGACGTCGACGGTCACCGCGAGCAGCGACTCCACGGTGTAGGCGGTGCGCGTGGTGTGATCGGCCATCCTCCGAGTATCCCCGGCGCCGCTCGACGCGGTGCGGTCGGGTCCATCGGTCCGCACCGGCACGAGGACCGAGCGCCTAGACTCGCCGGACGATCGTCCACGGCCAGCAGGGTGGGGTCCAGAGCATGAACGCAATACCGGCAGTCGCCTCCGACGCGCCCGAGCGGCGCAGCGAGGGGCCGGGCGCCGCACCCGGGGCCGGGTGGCGCGATCGCGCCCGCGCGCTGGTGCTGCGGTTCGGGCCGGCCGTCTGGTGCTACGCCGTGCTCAAGCTGGTCGGCTTCACGGTCTTCATGAAGCTGCTCTCGTTCTCCGGCGACTACCTGAAGAAGCACCCCCGCTTCGGGGGCGGGGCCAACCCTTGGGACGTGCTCGCCAGCTGGGACGGCTGGTGGTACCAGCAGGTCGCCGAGTTCGGCTACCACCCGGCGCTGGTGCCCGTCGCCAACGGCGTGCCCGGCTTCACCGTCGAGCAGAACTCGGCCGCGTTCTTCCCGCTCTACCCGGGCCTGATGCGGCTGGTCTCGGACACCACCGGGCTCGGCCTGTACGGGGCCGGGATGCTGGTCTCGGTGGTGGCCTCGCTGTTCGCCGCCGCCGGGATCCACGCCGTCGTGGACCGGCTGGCCGGCCCCCGGGCGGGCGTGGTCGCGGCCGGCCTCTGGGCGATCGCCCCGGGCTCCGGCGCCGAGTGGGCGCTCTACTCCGACTCGCTGTTCGTCGCGCTGGCGTCCTGGGCCTGCTACTGCGTGATGACCAGGCAGTGGGTCGCGGCCGGTGCGGTCACGCTGGTCGCCGGGCTCAACCGGCCCACCTCGGCGGCGCTGATCGGCGCGGTCGGCCTGGCCGCGCTGGTGGAGCTGTACCGGCGCGGGAGCGGCGTCGTCCGCCCGCTGACCGCGATGCTGCTCGCCCCGCTCGGCCTGCTCGGCTACGTCGGCTGGGTCGGCTGGCGGGCCGGCGAGTGGGGCGCCTACTTCACCCTCCAGCGCGACGCCTGGCTGCACTACTTCGACTACGGCCAGGGCACCTTCTACGCCGTCCGCGGCGTGCTGCTCGGCCGCACCGACTACCCCTTCGCCTACCCGGTCGCGGACCTGCTGGCCACCCTGATCGTCTTCTCGCTGCCGGCGCTGATCGTGCTGCTGA
>NZ_JAKNTA010000087.1 GCF_022288725.1 Kitasatospora sp. A2-31
CCTGGCCGAGCACCGCCAGCAGCAGCGGGCTGCCCTCCTCGATGCTGCCCGCACCCTCCTCACCGCGGGAGGCATGGAGGCCCTGACCTTTCCCGCGCTCGCGGCACGCACCGGGCTGGCGCGCTCCTCGGTCTACGAGTACTTCCGTTCCCGAGCTGCCGTGGTCGAGGCGCTGTGCGAGGTCGATTTCCCGCTCTGGGCGGCCGAGATCGAGGCCGGGATGGAGAGCTGCGACACCGCGGCCGGTCGGATCGAGGCGTACGTCCGGGGGCAGCTCGCCCTGGCCGGGGACCCGCGGCACCGGGCGGTGGTGGCGATCTCGGCGCTGGAGCTGGACGAGGCGGCGCGCGAACGCATCCGGGCGGCGCACCGCAACTTGGTCGGGCTGGTCGTCCAGGCCCTGGAAGACCTCGGGCACGAGGGGCCGCGGCTGGCGGCGGCGCTGCTCCAGGGGATCGTGGAGGCCGCGGTGCGGCAGGCCGAGCAGAGCGCCGCAGGCGGCTGCGCCGAGAGCCCCGACGCCATTGCGGACGCGGCCGTCGCCCTCGCCCTGCGCGGCCTCGACCGGCGCTGACGCGATCGGTGTGCTGACGCCGTCGGCGCGCCCCCGAGCCTGCCCGGCAGGCCCGCTCCGGGGACCGGCTCAACCGGCGCCTCCGAGCGGGAGCAGCCGCGAGGCACCGGCGCCGAGCAGGGCCGGCGGGTCGAGGTAGCGCTCGCCGCGCAGCAGGCCCCAGTGCAGGCAGTCGGTGCCGCCGCAGTGGCCGGTGCCGGTGCCGGTGCCAGTGCCGGTGCCGCCCGCGAGCTGTCCGATCACCTGACCGGCCGCGACCGTGGTGCCCACCGGGACGGCACCGGTGACCGGTAGGTAGGTGGTCCGCAGGGGTGGAGCGCCGGAGTCCGGGTGGACGACGGTGACCACCGGCCGACCGGCCACCGGACCGGAGTACGAGACCACGCCCGGTGCCGCGGCACGGACGTCCGAGCCGGGTGCGGCGACCAGGTCGACGCCCCGGTGGCCGGCCGCCCACGGCTTCGGCGGGGCGTCGAACCGGGTGAGCAGGCCCTCCGGTCCACCCACCGGCCACGCCCGCCCGGGACCGGCTCCGGCCGTGGACCCGGCAGCTCCGCTTCCGCCGGCGCCCCGGCCGCCCGCCGTGCCGCCCACGCCACCCGCCGAGCCGCCCGAGCCGCCCGAGCCGCCCGAGCCGCCCACGCCGCCAGCCGCGTGACTCGCCGGCCCCGGCGCACCGGCCGGCAGCGACGTCAGAAGCAGTGCCGCGAGCACCATCAGCACCGGCCGCCGAAGCCGAGCCCCAAGCCGAGCCCCAAGCCGAGCCCCAGGACGAAGCCGAGGTCGAATCCGGAGCCGAGCCCTGAGCTGAGCCCGGAGCCGAACCCCGAGCCGAACCCCGAGCCGGAACGGAAGGCGGAGCCCGGGGCGCGAACCGGCGCCCCCGACAGCAGCAGTCACATGCACAGCACTCATACGACCGAGGCTCGGTGTGGCCGGCCGCCCCCACCACCCCGCTCCCGATTCCTGTGGACGAACCAGGCTCTGTGGACAAAGGGGATCCCCCGCAGGACGTCGCCGCCGCCCCCGCGATTGCCGCCGTCACTCCTGAGGGTGTACAGCGCCCGCGCCGCCCCACCCGCACGCTGACACCGGCCGCCCACTCCCCACCCAAACCCCGCCCCGCCTCCGCCCCATCTCCGGCCGGCCCCCGTCCTGCCCCCGTCCTGCCCCCGCTCGGCCCCCGTCCGAGCCCGTTGGAGTCGCCCGGCGCTCGGCGCTTCCCGTACACTTCACACGCGACCCGGTCCGCCGGGTCGACTTCGCACGCCCCGCCACCGGTGGACGGATGCGGCTCAGCCGCCGCCCCCGCCAGGTGCGAGTGCCGCTCGGTCCGCCGAGCCCGACCGGTCCCCGGACCGCTCGGGTGGAAGCGGCTCGGCACGTTCGGGGCGTCAGGCGTGGCTGTCACCTGGCTGCCACGGACAAAACCGAGCCTGACCCGGCCGTTCGCAGAAGCCCGAGCGGGAGCGCCACCGTGCGCACCGCGAGGACGACTGCGCGAGATCCGGGCGCAACACCTGAGGAGCACGGCTATGGCCGTCGTCACGATGCGGGAGCTGCTGGAGAGCGGCGTCCACTTCGGTCACCAGACCCGCCGCTGGAACCCGAAGATGAAGCGCTTCATCATCACCGAGCGCAACGGCATCTACATCATCGACCTCCTGCAGTCGCTGAACTACATCGACCGCGCCTTCGAGTTCATCAAGGAGACCGTTGCCCACGGCGGCAGCGTCCTCTTCGTCGGCACGAAGAAGCAGGCCCAGGAGGCCATCGCCGAGCAGGCCACCCGCGTGGGCATGCCCTACGTGAACCAGCGCTGGCTCGGCGGCATGCTGACCAACTTCTCGACCGTCTACAAGCGCCTGCAGCGCCTCAAGGAGCTCGGCGAGCTGGACTTCTCGGACGTGGCCGGTTCCGGCCTCACCAAGAAGGAGCTCCTGGTCCTGCAGCGCGAGCACGACAAG
>NZ_JAKNTA010000088.1 GCF_022288725.1 Kitasatospora sp. A2-31
CCGCCTGCACACCATCAAGGCGGTGCTGGTCGCGACCCTCGGAGCCTGACCCCGCCGGCCGCCCGGCCCGGTGCCACGGCATCCCGGGACCCCGAGCCTCCGGGGCTCCGGGCAGGCCCGGGGCTCCCGCGACCCCGAGCGGCTCCCGGGCCTCACGGCTGCAGCTTCACGCAGGCGGCCCGGTCGGCCGCGCCGTGCCGACCGGCCGGGGTGCCGGCGTGGAGGACCAGCGAGCGGGCCTCGCCGGGTCGCGGCTGCCAGGCCACCGCGGTGGCCGCCGTGCCGCCGCCCCGGGAGTCGGTGCGCAGCGTCAGCCGCAGTTCGTTGCGGTCGTTGGCGTAGGCCGGGTCGGTGGAGGGGCGCACCGGGTCCACCGCGTCCTGGTAGTGCGGACCGGAGGCGGTCGGGTCGGCTCCGCAGGGGCCGGTGTGCAGGTGGGCCGGGAACGCGTGGTCCGCGGCGACCCCGGCCACCGTGACGGTCAGTACCGTCCGTCCGGGGAACGAGCGGTCGACGACGACCCGGACGTGCGAGCCGTACGGGACGAGGTCCGGCGCGTGGCTGATCGCGGTCGGCGGAACGAAGGCCGTCGCCGGGTCGAAGTCGGCCTCCACGACGGAGACCGGCGAGTCCGGTGAGACCCGGCCCGAAGGGTCGGCCGAGCCCGAGGGGCCGGTCGCGGCGGGGGCCAGCAGGGCGAGCGGAAGCAGGGCGGCGGCGAGCGGCGTGGACATCGGCGGACCTTCCGGAGGCGGTACGGCGGGACGCCCTGCTCAACGCCGCCCGGTCCCGGCGGACACCCCCTGAAGGCGATCCCAGCCCGATCCCGGCCGATTCCCCGAAGCCGGTCCCCGAAGCCGGTCCCCGAAGCGGGCAGCCTCGTGCCTCCCGCTCGTTCCGCGCCTTCCGCTTCCTGCAGGCACCCCGGGCGCTCGTCCGGCTCAGCCGGTCGAGCGGTGGATCCCGCGGATCTCGCAGCGCGGCCCGCTGGCCCGCATCAGCCGCAGGTCCGCCGTGACCAGCGGCGCGCCGAACCGCTCCGCGACCGCGACGTACGCGGCGTCATCGGGCGTGAGGTTGTCCTTGAGCTCCCAGATCCGGCCGAGCAGGGGTGCGACCTCGACCTTGCGGATGGCCAACCCCGGCAGCCGGGCGGCGAGTTCACCCACCCGCTCGGCGCTCAGTTCCCTGGCGAGGTAGAGGCCGCGCAGCGACTGCATCACCTCGATGACGATGTGCTCGGGGGCCACCCACTCGCCCCCGGCGGCGAGTTCGGCCCGGGCCGCCTCTCCGCGCTCGCCCTCGTCGGCCAACGCGAGCACCAGCGCGGACGCATCCACCACGATCATCAGTAGGACCCCGTCCTGTCCCGGCCGGTCCGGCACGTCAAGTCACCGGCCACGGTACCCGGGCGGTCCGCCGGGGGCTCCACCGGTGGCGACCCGCGTGGAGACGGCCGCCGGGTCACCACCTCGCCGCGCCCAGCGGGCCCGCCAGCAGGCCCGCCAGCACCGAGGCGGCGTTGGCCGTCCCGGCGACGGCCCAGGGCAGCGGCCCGCGCAGGCGCAGCCCGGCGAGCGGGCGCAGCAGTGCCGCCTCGGTCGCGCAGACGGCGGCCTCGCCGACCGCGAACGCGGTCCAGTACGCTGCGGCGGTCCCGCCGGTGCGGTGGCTCACGGACCACCAGAGCAGCGGGTGCGTGGCCAGGTTGACCAGGACGGAGGCCGTCGCGGCGCGGGCCGGGCGGACCCCGCCGGCCCGGACGAGGGCCACGGTGTACAGCGGTGCCTCGACCAGCAGGGTGAGGGCGAGGGCCGACGAGTAGGGCACGGCGGGGATCGTGCCACGGGGAGGGGGAGCGTGGCCATCGGGATCGCGGACGGCTCCGACCAGGGCCCGCCGTCACACCCGTCCGCCACGGCACGCCCGTCCGCCCCGGCGCGCAGCGGCCGGGACGGCGGCGAACCTAGCGGTTCCGGCATACCTTCCCGCCCCGGCGGACCTACCCGCCCCGACGGACCCACCGGTCCCGGCGGCCCCACCGGCCCGGCCGGCGGCCGGCCCGCCACCCCGGAGGGCGCGGGACCTGCCGCTCCCGGAGGCGTGCGGCTCGGCGCGGTCCCGCAGGCCGGGTTCGTCCTCGCGGCGGCCGCGGCGCTGCTCCTGGCGCTGCGTGCCCCGGCCGGCCTTGCGGTGCTGGGCCTGGCGCTGTTCGGGGTGCTGCACAACGTGCTGGAGCTGCGCTACGTGGCCGGCCGGTTCGCCGCCGTGCTGGCCGGCCCGCTGCTGCGACTGCTGCTGGTGCTGGTGACCGGCATCGTCTTCTGCCGACTGGTGCCGCCCTCGCTGGTGCCGCGTCCGGCGGCCCAGGCGGCCGAGATCCTGCTGGCCTACGCGCTGCTCGCGGCCGCCTGCCGGTCGGGGCTGCGCGGGCGCCCGTTGGTGCTGGCCGGGAGCGGTGCCGTGCTGGCGGG
>NZ_JAKNTA010000089.1 GCF_022288725.1 Kitasatospora sp. A2-31
AACCGCCGGTCCAGGGCGGCACCAGGATCCCGGACTTCGTGATGCTCGCGGAGGCGATGGGCTGCGTCGGCCTGCGCTGCGAGCGCCCCGAGGACCTCGACGCGGTCATCAAGCAGGCGATGGAGATCGAGGACCGCCCGGTGGTCATCGACTTCATCGTCCACCAGGACGCCATGGTCTGGCCGATGGTCGCGGCCGGCACCAGCAACGACGAGATCCAGTTCGCCAAGGGCGTCCGGCCCGACTTCGGCGACGACACCGACTGACGGCCCGCCCTTCCCCAGCCTCTGGCCGGGGGCACCCCCAGGCCCGCCGCCACCCCGCTCACGACCGGCTCGCCGGACCCCCTAGCGACCGAGGAAACAGAGACACATGTCCAAGCACACCCTCTCCGTCCTGGTCGAGAACAAGCCCGGCGTGCTCGCCCGCATCGCCTCGCTGTTCTCCCGTCGGGGCTTCAACATCGACTCCCTCGCCGTCGGCCCGACGGAGCATCCGGACGTGTCCCGGATGACCATCGTGGTCAACGTCGAGGACCTTCCGCTGGAACAGGTCACGAAGCAGCTCAACAAGCTCGTCAACGTGATAAAGATCGTCGAGCTCGACCAGGCCGCTGCGATCCAGCGGGAACTGGTCCTGGTGAAGGTCCGCGCCGACAACGAGACCCGGTCGCAGATCGTCGAGATCGTCCAGCTGTTCCGCGCCAAGACGGTCGACGTGTCCCCGGACGCGGTGACCATCGAGGCCACCGGCAGCTCGGACAAGCTGGAGGCGATGCTCCGGATGCTGGAGCCGTACGGCATCAAGGAGCTGGTCCAGTCCGGCCTGGTCGCCATCGGGCGCGGCGCCCGGTCGATCACCGACCGCTCGCTGCGCGCCCTCGACCGCAGCGCGTGACCCGGGGACGGCGCGCCCACCACCGGCGTGACCAGCGCCGACGCGCGCCGTCTCACCCCCTGAAGCACTGCCCCACACCCCCGCCGGGTCCACGTACCGTAGGAAACGCAGTACCCGGCAAGACCATCACGCAAGGAGATGTGCCCCCGTGGCCGAGCTGTTCTACGAAGACGACGCCGACCTGTCCATCATCCAGGGCCGCAAGGTCGCGGTCATCGGCTACGGCAGCCAGGGCCACGCCCACGCGCTGTCCCTGCGCGACTCCGGTGCGGACGTCCGGGTCGGCCTGAAGCCGGAGTCGAAGTCCCGCCAGAAGGCCGAGGAGGCCGGTCTGCGCGTGGTCCCCCCCGCCGAGGCCGCGGCCGAGGCCGACGTCATCATGATCCTGGTCCCGGACCCGATCCAGGCCGACGTCTACGCCCAGGACATCGCGCCGCACCTGAAGGCCGGCGACGCCCTGTTCTTCGGCCACGGCCTGAACATCCGCTACGGCTTCATCAAGCCGCCGGCCGACGTCGACGTCTGCATGGTCGCCCCGAAGGGCCCGGGCCACCTGGTCCGCCGCCAGTACGAGGAGGGCCGCGGCGTCCCCGCGATCGTCGCCGTCGAGCAGGACGCCACCGGCAACGCCTTCGCCCTGGCGCTCTCCTACGCCAAGGGCCTGGGCGCCACCAAGGCCGGCGTCATCAAGACCACCTTCACCGAGGAGACCGAGACCGACCTGTTCGGTGAGCAGGCCGTCCTCTGCGGTGGCACCGCAGCCCTGGTGAAGGCCGGGTTCGAGACCCTGGTCGAGGCCGGCTACCAGCCGGAGATCGCGTACTTCGAGTGCCTGCACGAGCTGAAGCTCATCGTCGACCTGATGTACGAGGGCGGCCTGGAGAAGATGCGCTGGTCGGTCTCCGAGACCGCCGAGTGGGGCGACTACGTCACCGGTCCGCGCATCATCACCGACGCCACCAAGGCCGAGATGAAGAAGGTCCTCGAGGAGATCCAGGACGGCACCTTCGCCAACACCTGGATCGCCGAGTACAAGGCCGGTCTGCCGAAGTACAACGAGTACAAGAAGGCCGACGAGGACCACCTGCTGGAGACCACCGGCAAGAAGCTCCGCTCGCTGATGAGCTGGGTGAACGAGAAGGCCTGAGCCTGCCCGGACTCCGGTCCGGCGACGGTCCTGCCGCGCGCTCCTGCCGCATTCCGCAGGGCCCTTGTACAACTAGGCTGCTCCCGTCCGGGTGATTTCGCCGGACGGGAGCAGCCCGGTACCCAGCCCGTCGATACACTTCCGAGTGCGCGTCAGGCCCACAGCGTCGTGCGTCTACCTACGCGGCATGCCACCTTCCCCCCGCCTTCCACGCCACCTACGTGCCGGGGAGAACCGGACAGTTAAGGACACACTGTCGTGAGCACTGCTAACACTGTGACAACCGGCGTTGTGCTGATCGCCGAAGAGCTGTCGCCCGCCACCGTCGACGCCCTCGGCCCCG
>NZ_JAKNTA010000009.1:0-33379 GCF_022288725.1 Kitasatospora sp. A2-31
TTGACGGCCACCGCGTAGGGCAGGCCCTGCTCCTCGACCATGTCCATGATCTCGAAGGAGTCCGCCAGCCGGCGGGTGTCGGCCAGCACCAGCGCGCCCACGGCGCCCCGGGCGATGTCCCGCCAGAGCGGGAAGAACCGGCGCTGTCCGGGTGTGCCGAACAGGTACAGCACCACCTGACCGGGCAGGGTGAGACGGCCGAAGTCGACCGCGACCGTGGTGGTGCGCTTGCCGGGCAGCAGCGCGGCGTCGTCTACGGGCGCCCCGGTCTCGGTCATCGCCTCCTCGGTGTGGAGGGTCGCGATCTCCGACAGGGTGCGGATCAGCGTCGTCTTGCCGACGCCGAACGGGCCGGCGACGACCAGCTTCATCAGGGTCTGGTCCCGGTCGGGCAGGTAGCCCACGCGGCTCGCCCGACCGGTGCGGTCGGCCGGGCTACCGGAGTGCGCGGAGTCCAACGAGGAGCCTCTCGACGATGGTGCGGTCGGTCTGCTGGGCACGGGGGATCGGGGCGCGGGCGCGCAGGCAGCCCGCCTCGACCAGATCGGCCGCGAGGAAGACGGTGGCACTGACCGGGAGCCGCAGGTGCGCGGCGGCCTCCACCACGGTCAGTGCGCCGGGCCTCAGCAGCTCCCACAGCCGCTGGTGCTCGGCCTCCAGCTCCGGCGACTCCGGCGACGGCGCGGTGCCCGTCGCGCACAGCACGGTGAGCCGCTCGAAACCGGCGGTGCCCGGCCGGGACCGGCCGCCGGTGGCCAGGTAGGCGGGGACCATCCGCCTGCGGGGGACGGCGGTCATGACCGCGCTGTCGCGTCCTGCCGCCTGGCCGGGCTCGCCAGGGCACGGCCGAGAGCGGCCACCTGGACCTGCATCTGGTACGCCACGTTGCCGAGCTGGGCCTCCGGGGTGGTGAACACCGCCAGCGAGGTGTTCTCGCCGGCCGGCACGACGATGGCGAAGCCCAGGTCGGACTCGACCACGGTCTGGGCCAGCCGCGGCTGTTCGACGTCGGTGAACGAGGTGGTGAACGCCCGGGAGGCGGCGTGCAGGGTGGCCGTCATCGCGGCGACCCGCTCGGCGGAGGCGCGGCCGAGGCCGTCGGAGGCGCCCTCGACCAGACCGTCACCGGTGGCGATGACCGCGTGCAGGACGCCCGGCAGCTCCAGCAGCGGGGTCAGCACCCACGAGATCTCGTCGGTGGCGGTGGGGCTGGTGGTGCTGCTCACTGCTCGGCTCCTTCGGGGGACGGGGCGGGACGGTGGCCGGTCCGGCCCGTACGGGCGGCGGCGGGGCCGGTGTGGTCGGCCCCGCCGCCGTCGGGGTCGCCGTGGTCGGCGGCCCGGGCGTCGGTGCTGGTCCTCGCAGTGAGGGGCTGCGTGGTGGTCGGTGCGGGGGCGGTGCCGGCCACGGGGGCCGGGTCGGTCGCGGGGGCGGTGCCGGCCACGGGAGCCGGGTCGGCAGCGGGGAGGGGGTCGGTCGCGGGGACGACCGTCGGGACGGGGGCCGGGTCGGCCACGGGGAGGGCAGCGGGGACGGGGTCGGCAGTGGCCCCACCGAGGGCTGCCGCCTCGTCGGCGGCTGCGGCCGCGGCGACGGCGGCCCGGCCGGAGCCGGTGCCCTGTTGCAGCGCCTGCCAGCGGGCGGCCGCCTGCTCGGGCGTCCGCGCGTCCGCCTCCGCCGGGTCGTCGGCCGCCGGAACCCGCGGCACAGACCCCGTCGCCGAGTCCGCCGCGGCCGCGCCGTCGGCGGGCTGCGGACGGTGGGCGAGCGGCTGCCGCCGGCGCCGGCTGGGCAGTCCGCTGCCGTCGTCCGCCACGGCGTGCACCGGCGGCACGACGTGCATGGCCGGCGCCTGCTCCCGGTCCGGCACCTCCTGCCCGCCGGGCTCGTCCGACCGGCCCCGCCGCGCGGGCAGCGCCTGCACGGTGGGGGCCGGGCCGGAGCCGGCCCGCAGCGGAAGCGGGGTGAGCACCGAGAGCGGCTGCGCACCGTCGACCACGGTCAGCAGCGCGGCCGGGATCCGCACGATGGTCCGCATGCCGCCGTACGGCGAGGGCTCGATGTGGCAGGCGAAGCCGTACTGCCGGGCGAGCTTGCCGACCACCGCGAAGCCGGTCTTCGGAGGGTTGCCCAGCTCGGTCAGCAGCACCTCGGACGGGCCGGCCAACAGGCGGCGGGCCCGGCCCAGCTGGTCCTCCTCCATCCCGATCCCGCTGTCGTCGACGATCACCAGCGCCCCGCGGCCGCCCTGCTGGACGGTGACCGGCACGTCCGTCTCCGGGTGCGAGTACGAGGTGGCGTTGGCGAGCAGCTCGGCGATGGTGATGGCGAGCGGCTCGGCGGCGCGGGCCACCACGGCCAGCCGGTTCTCCCGCAGGTGGTTGGCCACCTTGACGCGGGCGTAGCCGGGCACCCGGGAGAGCGCGCCGACCACCACCTCGGCCAGCGGCGAGTCGGTCCGGGCCAGGCCCGGCCAGGCCTCGCAGAGCACGGCGATGGTCTGGATCCGGCGCAGCGCGACCTCGTTGCGGAAGTCGACCTCCAGCAGCCGCGGATCGTCGTTGTCGTTCTGGAGCTGCTGGACGAGGCTCTGGATCTGGTAGAGCAGGGTCTGGATCTTGGAGGTGGCACCGCGCATCGCGGCCCGGGCGGCGGCGTCGACCCGCTCGCGCTCCTCGGTCACCGCGGCGGCCGAGGCGTCCAGCACGGCCTGCAGCAGCCGGACCGCCTCCGGGCCGACCGCCTCGGCGTCCAGCGGCCCGGCGGCGGGGGCGTTGGGGTGGCTGAGCCGCAGCGCGGCGGTGGCCACCCGTTCCTCGGCCAGGTGGCCGATCTCGGCCAGCAGCGCCGCGGTGCGCTCCTCGGCGGCCGCGCGCAGGCGCACGGCCTCGGCGGTGCGGTCCTCGGCGGCGCGGGCGTGCAGTTCGGCCTCGGCGGCCCGGTGCTCCGCCGCCGCGGTGCGCTGGTCCGCCTCGCGGACCCGGCCCTCGGCGGCCAGCGCACGGGTCTCGGCCCGCTTGGTCTCCTCGGTGACCCGGCGGGTGACCGCCTGCGCGTCGCGGAGCTGTTGCTCGCCCCGGGCCAGCCGGGCGTCGGCGGCGCGGGCGCGTTCCTCGCCGTGGGCGGCGGCCGTCTCGGCCGCGCCGGCACGGGCGAGGGCACGGGACCGTCCGCGGGCGAGGAGACCGGCCGCCGCGAGCGCGGCGACCGCCGTCACGGCCAGGGCGAGCAGCGCGATCTGCGTCATCGAAGTCCTCGGAGGTCCTCGGTCGAAGGGGCTGGAGGTGGAGCGGGGCCGCACCGGTGGCGCGGGGCGGGCCTTCGGGCGACTGCCCGGCCGGTCGGGCCGCGGCCCGACCGGCCGCAGCCCGATCAGGCAGGGGTGGCGGCGGCGTGCGCGGAACGCGGTCCCGCGGTGGCGCCGGTCTGTCCCGCCGACGCCTCGATCTCGCGGGCCACCAGCGCCACCTGGGTCATCGCCTCCAGCACGTTCGGCGCGGCGCTGCCGTCCAGGTGCCGGTACTCGGCGGACACGGTGAGCACCAGCCGCTCGGGCAGGCCCAGTTCGGGGTAGCGCTGCTCGGCGATGATCCGTCGGGCGGCGTCCAGCGCGGGCGTGCCCTCGGCGTGGAGTGCGTGCGCGCGCTCGCGGACGTGGGCGAGGTAGGCGATGTGCGCCTGGACGCCGGAGCGGTCGAGCACCGGGCCGTGGCCGGGGACGAAGATCTCCGCGCCGGTGGCCAGGGCCTGCTCGCAGGCGCCGATGATGTTCTCCAGCGGGCCGGACCAGTGCGAGGGGTGGTCACCGGGCTGCTCGGGCGTCGAGCCGAAGACCACGTCACCGGTGAACACGGTGCGCTGGTACGGCAGGTGGACCATCAGGTCGCCGCCGGTGTGCGCGGCGGGCAGACCGGTGATCTGCACGGGGTACTCCCCCACCCGCAGTTCCAGCTCGCCGCGGAAGACGGTCTGCGGGTGCACCGGCTCGGTCTGCGACCAGTCGAACTGTCCGAAATGCCGTTGCAGGTAGCCGCCGAGCGGAGAGTCGGGGTCACCGCCGGCGACCAGCGCGTGCTGCTGCTTCGGGGCCGGCTCGTAGTGGATGTGCTCCAGCGCCTCATGAGTGGCGATCACCTCGGCGTCGGGGAGCACGCCGGCGCCCCACAGGTGGTCGCCGTTGGCGTGGGTGACGACCACGCGGTCGACGTCGACGCCCTCGGGCAGCCGCTTGCGGCTCTCGGCGAGGAACTCCGCGGCGAGGGAGGGGTCGTAGGGGGTGTCGATCCAGAGCGCGGTCCTCGGCGAGGCCAGCAGACCGCAGTTGGCCAGCCCCCAGCCCCGCTTCGGCGGAAGCCACACGTACAGGTCTTCGGCGATCGCGCTCACGTTCGCGCGGCTGGTCGTCATGGGCGCGATTATGCCGATGATGTGACTGTGGTGAGGCGGAACCCCTGCGATTCCAGCCACTTCCCGCCCCGAACTCGCCCGACCCGTCCGGATTGTCCGTATCACGGTCCGGACCATTCTGCCCCATCGGCCGGGGCCGCGCGGTGGACGCCGGGGCCCGGTGGACGCCGTGCCCGGTGGCCCGGTGGACGCGAACGCCGGGGCCCGGTGGACGCCGTGCCCGGTGGCCCGGTGGACGCGGTGGCCCGGCCCTCACACCACCGGCAGCACCCGGCAGACCTCGACGGTCACGTCCACGGTGTCCAGGCCGATCACCCGGCCCTCGACCGCGGCGAATCCTTTCTCCCCCGACCGGAACAGTGCCGCCAGCGGCGACTTCCGGGTCGCCGCCGCCAGCGCCTCCACCGCCATCGCCGAGCCGAAGGCGAAGACCCCGCAGAGCACGACGCAGGGCGCGTGCCGGGGCGTCCGGGTCACGAAGACGAAGCCGTGGTCACGGATCAGCTCGTCGGCCGCGTTGTACTGCGCCTCGAAGGTCATCCCGCCCCACCGGGCCCGCGCCGCCTCCGGGTAGTCCATACGGAAGTCCGGGAAGGCGGCGCCGAGGACGCCCGCCGAGTACGTGTTGACGCTCGGCCCGCCGATCGAGAACGTCGGCATCCGCGGGTCCTGGGCACCCGCGGCGACCAGCTCGATCGTCGCCTTCCGGTTCACCTTCCTCAGCAGGTCTATGAGTTGGGCGATCGCGCGGGCCTCGGCCATCGGCATGAACAGCACGTTCCGCGGTCCCCGGCTGGTCAGCCGGCGGCCGTCCTTGGCGAAGGTGAACTCCGCCACCTCGATGCTCGGGGTGATGATCTGGACCCGGCCGTAGGGCGCGAGCAGCGCCCGCAGGAAGCCGTACTGCAGGAACAGCCGGGTGCGGGCGAGGGAGCGGGCCGCCAGGAAGCCGATCACGGCCGGAACGAACCCGACCAGGACCTGAAGCAGGATCTCCATACCATCCCCCGCGCGGAAGTCGGGCACGAACTGTCTGCCGTGAGGTGATGCCCCGTCGGACAGCGGTGATGCGTGGGAGACCCGCGGTGATGCGTGGGAGTCGGACCGGTGCGGCGCCGGATCAGCAGTCGAGCCGCTTGGTGAACTTCCGCTCGCTCGCGCACCGCTCGTAGCCGAGCCAGGCGTTGATCGCCAGCATCGGCGCGTTGGTCGCGTCGTTGCTCGTGTACGCGCGGCGGTAGCCGGCCTCCCGGGCCCGGCGCAGCGACTCCAGCTTGGCCGGCTTGGTCAGCCCGCGGCCGCGGAACGCCCGTCGGCAGGCGGTGAACGCCGACCAGTACCGGTCCGCGCCGTCCGTCCGAGCCGCGCTGAAGGCGACCGGCTCGCCGTCCACCACGGCCACCACGGTGAGGTCGCGGTCGAGGTCCGGACGGGCCCAGTCGCCGTTCAGGAACTCCTCGTAGTCCGCGGCGTCCATCTCGACCTCACCGGGCTCGTCGCGGATCGCGTCCGCCTCGACCAGGAAGATCGGGTACGGGTCGTCCGCCCAGTCGCTCGCCGGGCGCAGTTCCACACCGTCGGGCAGTGCGGGGGCCTCGGGCAGCGGCAGGGCGAGGTCCCGGCCCGCGAAGTGCGCCAGCCGGCCCTCGGTGTAGCCGCGGGCGGTCGCGAAGGCCAGCGACCCGGGCTCCTCGTCCACCCAGCTGTGCACCTCCACCACGCCGTGCCCCGCCAGGTGCCGCTCCGCCGCCGCCAGCAGGGCGGTGAACGCGCCGCGCCGGCGGTACTCGGGCAGCACGCTGCCGTTGGCGTAGCCGATGCCCCGGGTCGTCGTCCCGGTGACCACCCCGCAGCGGACCGAGCCGACCACCCGGCCGTCCACTTCCGCGACCAGGCAGCGGTAGTGCGCACCCTCGGGCTGGTGACCGTTCAGCCAGGCGAAGACCTCGGGCGTCAGCACCAGGTGGTCGCGCCCGGCCCGGTGGGCGGCCGCAGCGGCCTCGGCGTCGCCGGCGCGGAAGTCACGGATCGTCAGTGTCGTCATAGGGGCCACACGATAGGCCTCGAATGACCCTGTTCGCCTCCTAATATCGGCTCCCACCTGCGAGGACGGGCCGAGCGCCGGGATAGGATCGCGGTCCCGGGGCCGACAAGCTCAAATAATCCTCTGAGAAGACCGGATGAGGCTTGGCAGGCTCCCCGCCCGGGGACATCCTCAGCAGCACGGCCCGGTCCGGCCCTGGCGACGATGCCCGCGCCGACCGACGGCTTCCCACCCAGCCCTCAGAAGGGGGCGCACCGATGACTTCCCCTGCCCCGAGCGCGCCCACCCGCGGCGCGGCCCTCGGCGTCGGCCTCGGCTGGCGCAGCGAGATCGACGTCGTGGTCGAGCGCCAGCCGGGTCTGGACTGGGTCGAGGTGGTCGCCGAGAACGTCTGCGCCGGCCATCTGCCCGAGTCGCTGCAGATCCTGCGGGCGCGCGGCGTGACCGTCGTCCCGCACGGCGTCGCGCTCGGCCTCGGCGGCGCCGACCGGCCCGACCCGGACCGGCTCGGCAGGCTCGCCGAGACCGCTACCGCGCTCGGCTCGCCGCTGGTCACCGAACACCTGGCGTTCGTCCGGGCCGGCGGCCTGGAGGCCGGGCACCTCCTGCCGGTGCCGCGTTCCCGGGACGCCCTCGCGGTCGTCACCGAGAACGTCCGGATCGCGCAGGACCACTTGCCGGTGCCGCTGGCGCTGGAGAACATCGCCGCCCAGCTGGCCTGGCCGGACGACGAGCTGACCGAGGGCCAGTTCCTCGCCGAGCTGGTCGAGCGCACCGGCGTCCGGCTGCTGATCGACGTCGCCAACCTGCACACCAACCGGGTCAACCTGGGCCTGGACCCGGCCGCCGAGCTGGACCGCCTGCCGCTGGAGGCGCTCGCCTACGTCCACGTGGCGGGCGGGCAGCTGGTGGACGGCGTCTGGCACGACACCCACGCCCACCCCGTCACCCAGCCGGTGCTGGAGGTGCTCGCCGAGCTCTGCGCCCGGGTGGACCCGCCCGGCGTCCTGCTCGAACGGGACGCGAACTTCCCGCCGCCGGCCGAGCTGGCCGAGGAACTGGACGCCATCCGGGCCGTGCTGGCCGGGGCCGGGCGCCGTGGCTGACGCCGCGGTCCGGGACGCGACCGCCGCCCGCGCCCGGCTCGCCCGCCGTCAGGAGGCCCTGCTGGCCGCCCTGGTGGCCGGCGGCCCGGTGCCGGACGGCTTCGACCCGGCCCAGGTCCGCAGCCAGGCCGCCGCACTGGCCGCCAAGCGCCGCGACACCGTCGTCAAGGTGGCGCCGGAGCTGCCCCGGCTGCTCGGTCGGCCCTACGGACCGCTCTTCCTGGCCTACGCGGCCGCGCACCCGCAGACCGGCGGGTACCGCGCCGACGCCCGGGCCTTCGCCGCCTGGGCGCTGGCCGACACCGCACCGGAGGCCGGCGGGCGGCTCGGCCCCGAACAGCGCCGGGCCCTGGAGCAGTGGCTCCACGGCCCCGCCGCCGAACAGCGACCCGGGCCGCTCGCCCGCCTGGGCCGGGCGCTGCTGCCCGGCCGGCACCGGCCCTGACCCGACATCCCTACTCGTCGCACCGTTTCACCATCCGGGGGACAACCATGTGGCACAACGCCTACTTCCTCGTACCCACCGTGCTGCTGACGGCGGCCGTGCTCCACGCGTCGCAGACCAGGCAACTGGTCAAGCGGGTCCCGCAGGCCAAGGGCCTGCCCGGCCGCGGACTGCCGCTGCTGGACGCCGCGTTCCTGGCCGGCGGTCCCGGCCGGGTCTTCGACACCGCGCTGGTCCGGATGCACCAGGCCGGCCTGGTCGTGGTCAACCGCGGCGGTCTGGTCACCCTCACCACCGGCCGACCGTACGACGCCGTGGACCTCGCCGTCATCGAGGCGATCGGGCCCGGCAAGCAGCGCGAACTCGCCCCGCTGCGGCGTGCGGTGATGCGCTCGGCGGCCGTCCAGGAGCTGGGCGACAAGCTCGCCGACCGCGGCCTGCTGCGCAATCCGCAGCGGATGGCCCGCGCCCGGGCGGCGCACCGGCGGATCTGGTTCGCCCTGCTGGCCGTGGTGCTCACCACCGGCCTCGCCTACCTGCTCGATCGGGGCGACGCGGAGCGCCCGGCGCTCTGGTTCCCGCTGCTCCTCGTGGCCGTCGGACTGGTCTCGCTGGTCGCCACGCGCCCGTTCAAGGGCCGGATCACCCCTGCCGGAGTGCGCCAGCTCGCTCTGATGTCCACCGCCGGCAACCCGTGGAAGCCCAGCGCCGGGCTCTCGTCGGCCAACAGCGGCCTGCTGCTCGGGGCGGTCGCCCTCGGCGGGCTGGCCGCGGCCGGGCTCGGCGACGAGGAGCTCCAGGAGGCGATGCTCGCGGCGGCCGCCGCCGACGAGCAGGCCCGGGCGTTCGCCGCCGGATCGCTCTCCTCCTCGTCCTCGTCCCCCTCCTCGTCCTCGTCCTCCTCGTCCTCCTCCTCGTCCTGTGGCGGCGCGGCCACCTGGTGCGGCTCCTCCTCCGACTCGGGCTCCTCCCCGTCGAACTGCGGCAGCAGCAGCTGCGGCTCCTCGTCGTCGAGCTGCAGCTCCAGCTCCAGCAGCTGCGGATCCTCCTCCAGCTGCGGCTCCAGCTGCGGGGGCGGCGGCTGCGGCAGCTGAGCCCGGCGGGACCGGCCCGCGTCACAGTTCGGTATCGCGATTCGAAAGTCAGTTCCGCACCCGCCGACCACCGGACTACAACAAGCCCATGTGGTTGCTCTTCCTGATCCCGGCCTGCGCCGCCGCGGTGCTCTCCTGCATCCGGCTGGTCCGGATGACCGCCACCGCCGACGCGCTGGCGGGGCAGGAGGGCCCCCGGCCGCCCGAGGCGGTCGGGATCGGGCTGTACGAGACGGCGTACCTGGCCGGCGGCCCGGACCGGGTGGTCGAACTGGCCCTGGTGCTGATGGCCTCCCGGGGCCGGCTTCACCTCGCCCACACCGGCTGGACCACCGTCGTCGACCCGCGGGGCCGCAGCCGGCTGGAGCGGGCCGTCGTGGCCGCCGTCGGGCCGGAGGGCCAGTGCCGCACCGACGAGCTGCGCCGGGCGATGGCGGTTCACCCCACCGTGCTGGAGATCGGCAGCCGGCTCTCGCTGGCCGGCCTGGCGACACCCGCGGCCGTGCAGCGGCACACCGTGCTGGCGGTCCGCCAGGTCCGGCAGGCGCTGCTGCTCTCGGTGCTGATGCTGGCCGCCGCCCTGGTCGTCGGCGGCCTCGCGGACGGCAGCGCCTCGGCGGCGCTCGCCTGGTTCTCGCTGCCGCTGGTGCTGACCTCCGGCACGCTCCTGATGGCCCGCGTCGACGTCTACCCGTACACCCGCTGGGCCTCCCCGATCGGCCAGGAGGTGCTGCGCGAGGTCCGGCCGCAGCGCCAGCACGGCCTCACCGACGACGACGAGCGTGAACTCCTCACCGCCGTCGCGATGCTCGGCTCCGCCGCCCTCCCCGACGCGCGCCTGCGCGCCGCCCTGCGGCCGCACCGCCACTACTGATCGGGCCGCGACCGGGGCCGGGCCCCGGACACGCCGAAGGCCCGGCTCCCCGGGGGCGGTTCCCCGGGACCGGGCCTTCGCCGGAGCGCGGTCAGACCAGGCCGTTGAGCAGCTCGCTGACCGGCTTGCGGCGGCCGGTGAAGAACGGCACCTCCTCGCGGACGTGCAGCCGGGCCCGGGACGGGCGCAGGTCGCGCATCAGGTCGACGATCCGGTGCAGCTCGTCGGCCTCGAAGGCGAGCAGCCACTCGTAGTCGCCGAGCGCGAACGAGGCCACCGTGTTGGCCCGCACGTCCGGGTAGCCGCGCGCCATCTGGCCGTGCTCGGCGAGCATCGCGCGCCGCTCGGCGTCCGGCAGCAGGTACCACTCGTAGGAGCGGACGAACGGGTAGACGCAGACGTAGTCGCGCGGCCGCTCGTCGGCGAGGAACGCCGGGATGTGCGACTTGTTGAACTCGGCCGGGCGGTGCAGCGCCATGTTCGACCAGACCGGCTCCAGCACCCGGCCCAGGCCGGTGCGGCGGAAGCGGTTGTACGCCTCCTGCAGGTCGTCCGAGTCGGCCGCGTGCCACCAGACCAGGATGTCGGCATCGGCGCGCAGACCGGACACGTCGTACGTGCCGCGCACGGTGACGTCCTTCGCGGCGAGCTGGGCGAACAGCTCGTCCACCTCGGCGGCCAGCGCGGTGCGGTCCTCGGGCAGCTCGCCCTTGAGCTTGAACACCGACCACATGGTGTAGCGGATGACCTGGTTCAGGTCGCGGGCCTTCTTCTTCTCGGGCTGCTGCTCCGGCTGCCGCTCAACGGTCTCAGTCATGCGCCCATTGTCCTCTCCGTGACGTGTTCCCCGGTCGGCGGGGTCAACAGTTCGTCGAGCTCGGCGACGGCCGCCCGCGCGCTGGCGATGCAGGCCGGGATGCCCACGCCGTCGTACGCGGCCCCGCAGAGCGCCAGCGCGCCCGTCCGGGCGGCGGCCGCCCGGATCCGCCCCACCCGGTCGAGGTGGCCGACCGGGTACTGCGGCAGGCCCGCGCCCCAGCGGGTCACCGCGGTGTCGTACGGCCGGGCGGTGAGGCCGATCGCCTCGCCCAGGTCGGCCAGCGACTGCGCCACCAGCTCCTCGTCCGGGAGCTCCAGCGGCTGCTCCTCGCGCAGCCGGCCGAGCGAGGTACGCAGGAGGAAGGCGTCCGGGGCTGAACGCTCCAGCCAGCCCCACTTGTTGGACGAGAAGGTGGAGGCCTTGATCCGGCGCCCGTCCACCGGCGGCACCAGGAACCCGCTGCCGGGCGGCGCCTCGGGCAGGTCGGCCCGCCGGAACGCCATGGTGACCAGCGCCATCCCCGCGTACTCGATGCCGTCCAGCTCGGCGGCGGCCGCCGGCGCGTCGGCCTTCAGCAGCCGGGCCGCGGCCGGCGCGGGCACGGCCAGCACCACGGCGTCCGCGTGCAGCACCTCGCCGCCGCCGGTCACCACCCGCCAGCCGTCCGGGGTGCGCCGCAGCTCCTCCACGGCGGTGCGGGTGCGCAGCTCGGCGCCGGCCGCGACGCAGGCCGCGGCGACCGCCTCGGGCAGGGTGCCGAGGCCGCCGCGCAGGCCCTGGAAGACCGGGGTCGCGGCGGTCTGCGGGCGGGTGGCCAGCGCGTGCACGCCCTCGACCAGCGAGCCGCCGCCGCGGGCGACGGCCAGCAGCTGCGGCACGGCCACGCGCAGCGAGATCTCGTCCGCGTGCCCGGCGTAGACGCCACCGAGCAGCGGCTCGACCAGCCGGTCCACCACCTCGCGGCCCAGCCGGTCGGCGACGAACCGCCCGATCGCCACGTCGTCGGCGACGGCCTCGCCGGCGGCCTCGTGCCGGGCCCGCTCCAGTCCCTCGGGCGTGAGCACCCCGGAGGCTTCGAGCGCGTCGAGGTCGCCGGGGACGCCCATCACCTGGCCGCCGGGCAGCGGGCGCAGCGCGCCGCGGGTCCAGATCGCGGCCCTGGCGGTGGTCGGCGGCTCCAGCTCCGCGCCCAGCCCGACCGCCTGGGCCAGCTCGACCGCCTCCGGCCGCCGCGCCAGCATCGACTCGGCCCCGAGGTCCACCCGGACCCCGCCGACCTCTCCGCCGCGCAGTTTGCCGCCGACCCGTTCGGACGCCTCCAGCAGCGTCACCCGGGCCCGCGGGGGCTCACCCGCGGCCCCACTCAGAAACGCGGCGGCGGCCAGCCCTGCGACCCCGCCACCGATCACCACGACCTGTGCTTGCGCCATGCCCCGCAGTCTTGCAGGTCCTTACACCAACGACTCAATCCGCCCGCTTCGTCCGCTTCGGCACCGGCACCAGGGCGTCGAGGTCGATGTCGACCGGGAACGGCACGGGACGCTTCAGCCGGCCCCGGATGGGCGGGTCCGGTCGGGCCGGGGGTCCGAACACCGGATCCGGGCGCCGGCCGGGGCGGAGCGCCTGCCGAGCCCGCGCGAGGAGGCGGACGGGGAGCGCGGGGACGTCCGGAAGCGCACCAATGCGGCGGTGGCGGGCCCTCCCCTCGGAAGGAGCCCGCCACCGGGTCGTGTCGACCGTACGGCCCTACCGGCCGCGCCGGCCGGGCGTCACCGGGCGCTGGCCTCGTGCACGAACTCGACCAGCCGGCTGAGCGCGTCCGGGTCCATGCTCGGGAGCACGCCGTGGCCGAGGTTGAAGATGTGACCGCTGGTGCCGAGCGCCTGGGCGGCGTGCAGCACCTCGCGGGCCTTGGTCTCGACGGCCTTGGTCGGCGCGAACAGCACCGCCGGGTCGAGGTTGCCCTGCAGGCCCTTGCCGGGGCCGACCCGCTCGGCGGCCACGTTCAGCGGCACCCGCCAGTCGACGCCGACGATGTCCGCACCGGCCTGGCCCATGAGGCCCAGCAACTCGCCGGTGCCGACGCCGAAGTGGATCCGCGGCACGCCGTAGTCGGCCACCGCGTCGAACACCTTGGTGCTGGCGGGCATCACCGAGCGGCGGTAGTCGTCCGGGGCGAGCGAGCCGACCCAGGAGTCGAAGAGCTGGACCGCCGAGGCGCCGGCCTCGATCTGCACCTTGAGGAAGGCGGAGGTGATGTCGGCCAGCCGGTCGACCAGGGCGGCCCAGAGCTCGGGCTGCCCGTACATCATGGCCTTGGTGTTCTCGTGGTTCTTGGACGGGCCGCCCTCGACCAGGTAGCTGGCCAGCGTGTAGGGGGCGCCGGCGAAGCCGATCAGCGGGGTGGAGCCGAGCTCGTCGACGAGCAGGCCGACCGCCTCGGTGATGTAGGGGACGTCGTCCGGCTCCAGCGGGCGGAGCCGCCGGAGGTCCTCTGCGGTCCGGATCGGATCGGCGATGACCGGGCCGATGCCGGGCTTGATGTCGACGTCGATGCCGATCGCCTTGAGCGGCACCACGATGTCGCTGAAGAAGATCGCCGCGTCCACCTTGTGCCGGCGCACCGGCTGCAGGGTGATCTCCTTGACCAGCTCGGGCCGCATGCAGGACTCCAGCATGGGGATGCCCTCGCGGACCTTCAGGTACTCGGGCAGCGAGCGGCCCGCCTGGCGCATGAACCAGACCGGCGTGTGCGGTACCGGCTCGTGCCGGCAGGCGCGCAGGAACGCCGAGTCGTTCGCGGCCCCGCGGCGCGCGGAGGGCTGCTGGCCGGGGGCGGCGCCGGCCGGGGCGTCTGCCCGGGTGGCCGCCGTGGTGTCTGCCGTAGTCTCGCTCACGGTTCAAATCTTCGCACGCGCCCCGCACCGTCCCCTCCGGGCGGGCTCGTCGGTTCCTCCAAGATCTGGCCGGTTTGCCGTCCCGGCACGCCGCGCGGGCAGAAGTTGCGGCGATTACCCGCGTTTTCGACCTAGTCTTCGGGTCATGGCAGCGGTCGGCGGGCACCCAGCGCAGGGTGGCGGAACAGGTGGCGGGACGGGTCGGGAGGCGGCACCGAGCGAGTTCCGGGCCGCGGTCGAGGCTCTGCGGGGGGCGCGGCTGCGCCCCGAGGTCGAGCTCTCCCCCGCTCCGGCGCCCCGTCGGCTCGCCCCGCACGCCTTCGCGCTGACCGCCGCGGTGGAGGTGGACGGCGAGGAGCTGGCCGACGGCCGGCTGGTGCTGCTCCACGACCCGGCCGGGCAGGAGGCCTGGAACGGGGACTTCCGCGTGGTGACGATGACCCGCGCCGAGCTGGAGCCCGAGATGGCCGGCGACCCGATGCTCTCCGAGGTCGGCTGGGCCTGGCTGCTGGACGCGTTGCAGGCGCACGGCGCCGGGTACGCGGAGCCGTCCGGCACGGTGACCAGGTGCGCCTCGCAGTACTTCGGCGCTCTGGCGGACCGCGCGTCGTCCACCGAGATCGAGATCCGGGCCTCCTGGACGCCGGCCGACCGTCGGTTCGAGCGGCACCTCGCGGCCTGGGGGGACCTGCTCTGCATCAGCGCCGGCCTGCCGCCGGCCGCCGCCGCACCGCAGCCCGCGGCCGACGTGCCGTCACTCGGCGGAGTGGTCCCGATGCCCGCCCGCCGGCGTCCGCGCTCGCACTGACGGGTGGCGTCCCGGCCGGTCGGCGCCGGCGTGGCCCGGCGCCACCCCCAGGGCTGACAGAGTGTGACTTCGGATCAGCTCCGCGTCAATTAACCGGTCAAGCTCGACCGATTTGCTCCGGATCTGATCGATTTTGTGCGAATTCCAGGCATGTCGCATCAGTCACCTGCGCGATTTGTCCGTATTGTTACTCACTAGATCGTGATCTTTCGCTAAAGCCGGGCACGGTAGCTGCCGAAGCAGACTGTGACCCTTTCCGAACGCGGAACACTCCGACCGCCCCCATCGGGGTTCCGTCCGCCACTCCCCGCAGGAGGCCTGGTGTCGGTCCTTCTTGAGCACCCCGCAAACGTGGTCGCCTACCGTCCGACCAAGCCCACCGCCATGGTGGTCATCGCCGATCCCCGCGTCCGCAACACCGTCACCCGCCACCTCTGGGCGCTCGGCGTCCGGGACGTGATCGAGGTGTCCTCGATCGCCGAGGCCCGCCCCCGGGTCTCCACCCCGCGCGACATCTGCGTCGCCGACGTGCACCTGCCGGACGGCTCCGGGCTGACCATCCTGGCCGAGACCCGCGCCGCGGGCTGGCCCAACGGCCTGGCGCTCTCCGCCGCCGACGACATCGGCGCGGTGCGCAGCGCGCTGGCCGGCGGCGTCAAGGGCTACGTGGTCACCGGCACCCGCACCAACGTCGCCATGCCCGGCCGGCCCGGCCTGCCGCTCGGCACCGGCGGCCTGGCCGGCCGGATGCGCCGTCCCGGCATGCCGGGCGTGCCGGGTGCGGCCGGCGTGCCGGGCGCACCCGGAGCCCCCGGTGCGCCGGGCGCGCAGCAGGCCGCCTACCGGGAGCTCTCCGGCCGCGAGGTCGAGGTGCTGAGGCTGGTCGCCGAAGGGCAGTCGAACAAGGCCATCGGCGTCGCGATGGGACTGTCCGCACTCACCGTCAAGAGTCACCTCGCCCGCATCGCCCGCAAGCTGGGCACCGGGGACCGGGCCGGCATGGTCGCGGTCGCGCTGCGCACCGGCATCATCCACTGATCACCCGGTAGGACCGCTGCGGCGGTCTTGGAGGAACGTTCCTTCAGGACCGCCGCAGCCGTCGTGTCCGACCCCGGTCGCGGCTGCGCGAGCGCAAGGGCATATGCGGACTCCCGGTCTGACCAGTCCGACAACACTCCCGGCCGCGAGGACCGTCGTACCCTTGGTGGGTGACCGACGCCGTAGCAGCCATCCCAGAAGAAGCAGCCCCGGTCCCGCTCCTCGAACCGAAGGAGGGGATCCCGCCGGTGGTGGCGGACGAGCGGGCGCTGGCCGCCGTCGTCGCCGCCTTCGCCGCGGGTACCGGACCGGTCGCCGTCGACGCCGAGCGGGCCTCCGGCTACCGCTACGGGCAGCGGGCGTACCTCATCCAGCTGCGCCGCGCGGGCGCCGGGACCGCGCTGATCGATCCGATCGCCTGCCCCGACCTGACCGCGCTGGGCGGGGCCCTGGCGGACACCGAGTGGGTCGTGCACGCGGCCACCCAGGACCTCCCCTGCCTCGCCGAGGTCGGCATGCGCCCGAAGCTGCTGTTCGACACCGAGCTGGCCGGCCGGATCGCCGGCTTCGCCCGGGTCGGCCTCGGGCCGATGACCGAGAGCGTGCTCGGGCTGAGCCTCGCCAAGGAGCACTCGGCGGTCGACTGGTCCACCCGGCCGCTGCCCGAGCCGTGGCTGCGCTACGCCGCTCTGGACGTCGAGGTGCTGGTCGAGCTGCGCGACGCACTCGAACAGGAGCTGGACGCCCAGGGCAAGCTCGGCTGGGCGATGGAGGAGTTCGCCGCCATCGCCGCCGCGCCCCGCCCGGCGCCGCGCACCGACCCCTGGCGCCGTACCTCCCAGCTGCACAAGGTCCGCCGGCGCCGCCAGCTGGCCGTGGTGCGCGAGCTCTGGCTCGCCCGCGACCGGATGGCGCAGGAGCGCGACGTCTCGCCGGGCCGGGTGATCTCCGACGCCGCGATCGTCAACGCCGCGCTGGCCATGCCGCTCAACCTCGCCGGACTGCAGGCCGTCCAGGGCTTCGGGCCGCGGGTGCACCGGCGGCAGCTGGAGCAGTGGCTGGCCGCCGTGCAGCGGGGCCGGGAGGTCCCGGAGAACCAGCTGCCGCCGGCCACCGCCGCGCACGACGGCCCGCCGCCGCCGCGCGCCTGGGCCGAGAAGGACCCGGTGGCGGCCGCCCGGCTGTCCGGGGCCCGGGCCGCGGTCACCGAGCTGGCCGAGGCCCACAACCTCCCGGCCGAGAACCTGATCACCCCGGACCTGGTCCGCCGCGTCTCGTGGGAGCCGCCGGCCGACCCGAGCGCCGCCAACGTGGCCGCCGCGCTGCGCCGGCTCGGCGCCCGGCAGTGGCAGGTCGCGCTGGTGGCCCCGGTGATCGCGGCGGCCTTCGCCAAGGCCGCGGCCCAGCCACCGCAGGCCGGCTGAGGCCGCCCGGCGCCCCCGGGCAGCGGCCGCCACAGCACCGCCACACCGCCGCCACCGTGCGGCCACAGCACACCGAAGGGGATGTCGTCCGGGGACGGCATCCCCTTCGCCGTCCCCGGACGCCGTCCCCGCGGACCTGCACAGGTCTCCTGGGGGGACGTGTCGGGGGACACATCCGCAGATCCGGCCGCCGGGCCTGGGCAGGTTGGTTACCGGCGGGTAGCATGACCGTGAAGCGGCGCCGCTCACGTCCCGACTGCGACGGACGGCGGCAGCCTGCCCACCTCAACCTGTTGGTCCCTGGGAGGAGAGCCCCCGTGCCTCGTACCGCGAGGGACGTCGTCTTCGTCGATGGCGTCCGCACCCCGTTCGGCAAGGCCGGCCCGAAGGGCATCTACCACGAGACGCGCGCCGACGACCTCGTCGTCAAGTGCATCCGGGAGCTCGTGCGCCGTAACCCGAACCTGCCCGTCGAGCGGATCGACGAGGTCGCCATCGCGGCCACCACGCAGATCGGTGACCAGGGTCTGACCATCGGCCGCACCGCGGCCCTGCTGTCCGGCCTGCCGAAGTCCGTTCCGGGCTACGCGATCGACCGCATGTGCGCCGGCGCGCTGACCGCCGTGACCACCACCGCCGGCGGCATCGCCTTCGGCGCGTACGACGTGGTCGTGGCCGGCGGTGTCGAGCACATGGGCCGCCACCCGATGGGCGAGGGCGTCGACCCGAACCCGCGCTTCGTCTCCGAGAAGCTCGTCGACGAGTCCGCCCTGTTCATGGGCATGACCGCGGAGAACCTGCACGACCGGTTCCCGCACATCACCAAGGAGCGCTGCGACGCCTACGCCGTGCGCTCGCAGGAGAAGGCCGCCAAGGCCTACGCCAACGGCGACATCCAGCCGGACCTGGTGCCGATCTCGATCCGCAACACCAACCCCGAGGTCGGCGAGACCGGCTGGGGCCTGGCCACCGTGGACGAGCCGCTGCGCCCGGGCACCACGATGGAGTCCCTGGCCGGCCTGAAGACCCCGTTCCGCCCGCACGGCAACATCACCGCGGGCAACTCGGCCGGTCTGAACGACGGTGCCACCGCCTCCCTGCTGGCCGCCGAGGACGTCGCCGAGGAGCTCGGCCTCCCGGTCAAGATGCGCCTGGTCTCGTACGCCTTCGCGGGCGTCGAGCCCGAGGTGATGGGCATCGGCCCGGTGCCGGCCACCGAGAAGGCGCTGGCCAAGGCCGGTCTGACCATCGACGACATCCAGGCCTTCGAGGTCAACGAGGCCTTCGCCGTCCAGGTGCTGGCCTTCCTCGACCACTACGGCATCGCGGACGACGACGAGCGGGTCAACCCGTTCGGCGGCGCGATCGCCTTCGGCCACCCGCTGGCCTCCTCCGGCGTGCGCCTGATGAACCAGCTGGCGCGCCGCTTCGAGCAGCGCCCGGACGTCCGCTACGGCCTCACCACGATGTGCATCGGCTTCGGCATGGGCGGCACCATCATCTGGGAGAACCCCCACTGGAGCGGAGCGACCCAGCAGACCGAGCCCGAGGGCGGTAAGTGACCATGAGCACCACGACCGAGCTGCTGACCCGTGGCGCCGAGCTGTTCCCCGGCGAGGTCGTCACCACCGCCCACGTCCGCCACCTGGACCTGCCGCTGCAGGCCGGCAAGCTGGCGCTGATCACCCTGGACAACGGCTTCGACCACACCAAGCCGACCACCTTCGGCCCGGGCTCGCTGCTGAAGCTGGAGGCGGCGCTGGACCAGGTCGAGGCCGAGGCCGCCGAGGGCGGGATCGTCGGCGTCGCCATCACCGGCAAGCCGTTCATCTTCGCGGTCGGCGCCGACCTCAAGGGCGTCGAGCTGCTCAAGGAGCACGCGGACGCGCTGGCCATCGGCAAGGGCGGCCACGAGGTCTTCAAGCGGATCGCCGCGCTGCCGGTCCCGTCCTTCGCGTTCTACAACGGCGCGGCGATGGGCGGCGGCGTCGAGGTCGGCCTGCACTGCACCTACCGCACGGTCAGCGCGGGCGTTCCGGCCTTCTCGCTGCCGGAGGTCTTCCTGGGCCTCGTCCCCGGCTGGGGCGGCTGCACCATCCTGCCGAACCTGATCGGTCCGGCGAAGGCCGTCAAGGTCATCATCGAGAACTCGATGAGCCAGAACAAGCAGCTCAAGGGCAAGGACGTCTTCGAGCTCGGCATCGCCGACGCGATCTTCGAGCCGGCCGACTTCCTGGAGCAGTCGCTGCTCTGGGCCGCCAAGGTCCTCAAGGGCGACGTGGTCGTCGAGCGCGAGGAGATCGACCGCGGCAAGGCCTGGGACGACGCCGTCGCCTGGGGCCGCCTGGTCGCCGACGCCAAGGTGCACGGCGCCGCGCCGGCCGCCTACAAGGCGCTGGACATCATCGCCCAGGTCAAGGACGAGGACCTGCAGGCGGGCTTCGACGCCGAGGACGCGGCCCTGGCCGAGCTCATCATGGGCGGCGAGCTGCGCAGCGGCATCTACGCCTTCAACCTGGTGCAGCGCCGGGCCAAGAAGCCGTTCGGCGCCCCGGACAAGTCGCTGGCCCGCCCGGTCACCAAGGTCGGCGTCGTCGGCGCCGGTCTGATGGCCTCGCAGCTGGCGCTGCTGTTCGCCCGCCGCATGGAGGTGCCGGTGGTCCTCACCGACATCGACCAGGAGCGCATCGACAAGGGCGTCGGCTACGTCCACGCCGAGATCGACAAGCTGCTCGGCAAGGGCCGGATCGGCCAGGACAAGGCCAACCGCCTCAAGGGCCTGGTCACCGGCTCGCTCGACAAGGCCGTCGGCTTCGCGGACGCGGACTTCGTGATCGAGGCCGTGTTCGAGGAGATGGGCGTCAAGCAGACCGTCTTCGCCGACCTGGAGAACGTGGTCTCGCCGACCTGCGTGCTGGCGACCAACACCTCCTCCCTGTCGGTCACCGAGATGGCCTCGAAGCTGAAGCACCCCGAGCGGGTCGTCGGCTTCCACTTCTTCAACCCGGTCGCGATCCTGCCGCTGCTGGAGATCGTCCGCGGCGAGCAGACCGACGACGCCTCGCTGGCCACCGCCTTCGGCGTCTCGAAGAAGCTGAAGAAGACCGCGGTGCTGTGCAAGGACGCCCCGGCGTTCGTGGTGAACCGGATCCTGACCCGCTTCATGGGTGAGATCCAGGGCATCATCGACGAGGGCACCCCGATCGCCACGGTCGAGAAGGGCGTCGAGCCGCTCGGCCTGCCGATGTCCCCGATCATGCTGCTGGAGCTGGTCGGTCCGGCCATCGCGCTGCACGTCTCGGAGACCCTGCACGGCGCCTTCCCGGAGCGGTTCACCGTCTCCGAGAACCTCGCCAAGGTGGTCAAGGCCGGCAAGCGCGGCTTCTACACCTGGGTCGACGGCAAGCAGGTGCTCGACCCCGAGGTGCTGGAGCTGCTCTCCTTCGGCGACAGCGTGCTGACCGAGGAGCAGGTCCTCGCGCGCGCTCTGGACGCCGTGGCGCAGGAGATCGGCCTGATGCTGGACGAGGGTGTCGTCGGCGAGGCCCAGGACATCGACCTCTGCATGATCACCGGTGCCGGCTGGCCCTTCCACCTGGGCGGGATCACCCCGTACCTGGACCGTGAGGGCGTCTCGGAGCGGGTGAACGGCAAGCGGTTCCTCGCCCCGGGTGTGGCCTCGGTGCCCGCCTAGCAGTGGTACGGAAGGGCCCCGGTGACCTGATGGTCGCCGGGGCTCTTCTCGTGTCCGCGGGGGCGGCTGCCGGGCGTCCGTGCACGGGCGGCGCTCCTGTGCACCGGCGGCGGGCGCCCGGCGCCGGGCGGGCCACTGCGCCGCGTCGGGCCCCGGCGCCGGGCGAGCCTCAGCGCTTGAGGCGGTAGACCACGGTGTCGGCGAAGACGCCGACCATCTCGTAGTGGGTGTCCAGCAGGTTCTCGATCTTCGGGATCTGGGTGGGCTGGTACGGCGCGAGGCCGGAGTCGTCCACGACCACCTCGGGCAGGCCGTTGTCGACCAGTTCCTTGTCGAAGGTCTGCCAGGCGTTGCTGACGCTGAACTGCTCGCCCACGTTGAGGCTGCCGTCCTTGCCGCCGCTGTAGTTGGTCAGGAAGCCCGCGGTCAGGTAGCGGGTGGCCGGCTTCCGGTCGGCCAGCCAGTACAGCTCGGGGTGCATGCCCCAGACCAGCACGGTGTCCTTGGGGGTGGTCTGCGCGGCGACCGCGGTGGCCACCTCGGTGGTCCGGTCCAGCCGCTCCCCCGGCCAGGCCAGCGCCAGCGTCCAGAAGGCCGTCGCGGCGACCGTGGTGTACACCAGGACGGGCTTCCAGCGGATCGCCGAGGTGGCCACCGCGCCCGTGCCCAGCAGCACCAGCGGCGGCATCAGCTGCAGGTAGTAGTGGCCGAAGAAGTGGAAGCCCACGCTGACCGCGACGGCCGAGGAGAGCAGCCAGACCCAGAGGTCGGTGCTGGAGCCGTGCTCCTCCCCGGCGACCGGCAGCGGCCGGTGCCGGTGCTTGAGCCAGAGCCGGCGGCCGACCGGCAGCAGGAAGCCCAGCCCGGCCGCGGCCAGGATCGCCGAGTTGCCCAGCGCCCGGCCGATCATCTGCAGCCAGGCGCCGCCGAAGGAGGCGTAGTCGCCGCTGCCGGTGACCACCCAGAACAGGAAGCCCTTGGGCTTGGTGAGGATCACCGCGACCAGCGCTATCGGCAGCGTGAACCCGAAGCCGATCTTGAACAGCGCCGGCGGCCAGCGCACGCCGCGCCGGCGGGCGTCCTGGAAGAGCATCCAGAGCACCGGCAGCAGCACCGCGCCGCCGGTCTGCTTGGTCAGCGAGCAGAGCGCCACCGCGATGCCCGCGGCCAGCCACCGGCGCCGCTCGGCGTACCGGAAGGCCGCCACCATGGCGGGCAGCATGAAGACCTCGAAGGTCGCCGCCTGGGTGTCCTCCGGCGAGAGCCCGATGGAGACCAGCAGGTAGAGCAGGCCCGCACCGGCGCCGGCCCGGTTCCCCCAGCGGCCGCGGGCGATCGAGGCCAGCAGGATCGCGGTGACCAGGTGGGCGGCCACCGCCAGGGTGCGCAGCGGCCAGAGCGAGGCCGAGCCGAAGACCGCGAAGCAGGCCTGGTAGAGCCAGGGCAGCAGCGGCGGCTTCCGGTCGACCACGGTGTCGTACAGCACGCCGCCGTCGGCCAGCATCCGGGCCTGGGTGGCCAGGAAGCCCTCGTCGGGGCTCCAGACCGGGCGCACGAAGGACGGGATGTGGGTGACGAGCGCGACCAGGGCCAGCACCGGCACCAGCCTCGTCCAGTAACCCTGGCGGACGCGGTCGGGCAGGCGCTCGGCGAGCCCGGCGAGGCGGGGGCGGGTGGGGGTCGGCACGGATGACAACCTACCGGGCGGGATCGGCGCGGGCTGCGCCGGTCCCGCCTTTCGATGCGATTATCAGCCCGTTCCCCCGGCAACTGTTGCCCAGTTGTCGAAAACGGCGGCGGTGGGCCGAACGGGTCAGGCCTCGACGGCCGCCACGTCCAGACGGGCGAGCCGGGAGACCAGGGCGGTCACCCGGCGGGCGATGTCCGGGCCGTTGAGGCCGATCTCGGCGAGGATCTCGCCCCGCGAGGCGTGGTCCAGGAACTCCTGCGGGATGCCGAAGTCACGCAGCGGGACGTCCACCTCGGCGTCGCGCAGCGCCTGGGCGACCGCGGCGCCCACGCCGCCGACCCGGCCGTTGTCCTCGATGGTGACGACCGCGCGGTGCTCGGCGGCCAGGCCCGGCAGGGCCGGGTCGACCGGCTTGACCCAGCGCGGGTCCACCACGGTCGAGGTGATGCCCTGGGCGGCCAGCAGGTCGGCCACCTCCAGGCTGGTCTGGGCCATCGCGCCGATCGAGACGATCAGCACGTCGGCGCGGCGGCCCTCGGTGCCGTCCTCGTCGGCGCGCAGCACGTCCATGCCGCCGATCCGGCCGACCGCGGGGACGGCCGGGCCGACCGTGCCCTTGGAGTAGCGCACCACGGTCGGGGCGTCCTTGACCTCGACGGCCTCGCGCAGCTGGGCGCGCACCTGGTCGGCGTCGCGCGGGGCGGCCATCCGCAGGCCCGGGACGACCTGGAGGATCGACATGTCCCACATGCCGTTGTGCGAGGCGCCGTCGGTGCCGGTGACGCCGGCCCGGTCCAGCACGAAGGTGACGCCGAGCTTGTGCAGCGCGACGTCCATCAGGACCTGGTCGAAGGCCCGGTTGAGGAAGGTCGCGTAGACCGCGAAGACCGGGTGCAGGCCGTTGGTGGCGAGGCCGGCCGCGCTGGTGACGGCGTGCTGCTCGGCGATGCCGACGTCGAAGATGCGGTCCGGGAACGCCTTGGCGAAGGGCGCGAGCCCGACCGGGTGGAGCATCGCGGCGGTGATGCCGACGATGTCCTCGCGCTCGTGGCCGAGCGCGACCATCTCCTCGCCGAAGACCGAGGTCCAGTCCTTGCCCGAGCTCTTCACCGGCAGGCCGGTGTCCGGGTGGATCACCCCGACCGCGTGGAAGCGGTCCTCCTCGTTGTTCTCGGCGGCGTGGTAGCCGCGGCCCTTCTCGGTGAGGCAGTGCACGATCACCGGGCCGCCGAAGCCGCGCGCCTTGGTGAGCGCGGACTCCAGTGCGGTGAGGTCGTGGCCGTCGATCGGGCCGATGTACTTGAGGCCGAGGTCCTCGAACATGCCCTGGGGGGCGATGAAGTCCTTGAGGCCCTTCTTGGCGCCGTGCAGCGTGTCGAACAGCTGCTGGCCGACCACCGGAGTGCGCTGCAGGGCGTCCTTGCCCCAGGACAGGAAGCGCTCGTAGCCCTGGGTGGTGCGCAGCGTGGCGAGGTGGTTGGCCAGGCCGCCGATGGTCGGGGAGTAGGAGCGCTCGTTGTCGTTGACGACGATGACGACGGGCAGGTCCTGGGCGTCGGCCAGGTTGTTGAGCGCCTCCCAGGCCATGCCGCCGGTGAGCGCGCCGTCGCCGATGACGGCGACGACCGGGTCCGACTTGCCGAGGATCTTGTTGGCCTTGGCCAGGCCGTCGGCGTAGGAGATGACGGTGGAGGCGTGCGAGTTCTCGATCACGTCGTGCTCGGACTCGGCGCGCGAGGGGTAGCCGGACAGGCCGCCGCTCATCTTCAGCCGGGAGAAGTCCTGGCGGCCGGTGAGCAGCTTGTGGACGTAGCTCTGGTGGCCGGTGTCGAAGAGGATGCGGTCGCGCGGCGAGTCGAAGACCCGGTGCAGCGCGATGGTGAGCTCCACCACGCCGAGGTTGGGGCCGAGGTGGCCGCCCGTCTTGGAGACCTCCGTCACCAGGAAGGTCCGGATCTCCTCGGCCAGGGTGGCCAGCTGTGCGGGCGTGAGCCGGTCGAGATCGCGCGGTCCCCGAATGCGGGTCAGCAGGGCCACCCGTTCCTCCTCGTTCAAAGTCGCGGACCGCGGGCGGTCCGGCGGGCGTCGCTGCCCGGTGTGCCGGCGCGCTCCGACGCTCGTCTCGGTCGGTGCCGACCGGTCGAGTCTAATGTCCGCCCACCGGACGCCTTGCGGGGTGCCCGGTGCCGTACCGCGGTAACCCCCCTCATCCCTGCGGTTCTCGCCGCGAAGCCGGGCGTGGCGGCCCGCGCGGCGGCTCCCGGGGGCCGCCGCACCCGTACTCACGAACGGGCGCCGGACGCCTGTGCGGGCCGGCCGAGCGCCCCGGAGTCACCCATCTCGCTCATCACCAGCGCCAGCGCGCCGAGCACCTCGGCCCGGCCGCCCAGGGTGCCCGGGACCACCGAGAGCTGGCGGGCGGCGCTCGGGATGGCGTAGCGGGCCACCGAGTCCCGGATCGGGGCCAGCACCAGCTCGCCGGCGTCGGCGAGGTCGCCACCGAGGATCACCCGGCGGGGGTTGAGCAGGTTGCACAGGGTCGCCACGCCGGTGCCGATCTGCCGGCCGGCGTCGGCGATCACCCGGCGGCAGCCGAGGTCGCCCTGCTGGGCCAGCTCGACCACCCGGGGCAGGGTGAGGTCCGGGCCGAGGGTGGAGGTGAGCAGGCCCAGCAGGTAGCGGGAGCCGACGAAGGTCTCCAGGCAGCCGCGGTTGCCGCAGCGGCACACCGGGCCGGCCTCGTCCAGGGTGATGTGCCCTATCTCGCCGGCGGTGCCGCCCGGGCCGCGGTAGATCTGGCCGTTGACCACCAGGCCGGCGCCGACACCGCTGGCCACCTTGATGTAGGCGAGGTCGCTCAGGCCGCGGCCGGCGCCCCAGACCAGCTCGCCGAGCGCGCCGAGGTTGGCGTCGTTGTCCACGTGCACCGGCATGCCCAGGCGCTCGGCCAGCTCGTGGCCGGGGGCGATGCCGGTCCAGCCGGGCAGGATCGCGGTCGAGCCGAGTGCGCCGGTCTCCACGTCGATCGGGCCGGGGACGCCGAGGCCGACGCCGATCACCTTGTCCGGGCGGAAGCCCGCCTGCTGCAGCAGCCGCTCGACCAGCGCCTCGGCGCGGTCGAAGCCCTGGGCGGCGGAGACGTCGACGTCGATCGGGGCGCTCTCCTCGGCGAGCACGCGGTGCGCGAGGTTGCCGACGGCGACGCGGAGGTGGGTGTGGCCGAAATCGATCCCCACCACGATGCCGGCGTCGCCGCTGAGCGACACGCTGCGGGCGCGGCGGCCCCCGGAGGAGGTGTCGGCCACCACGACGGTGCCGCTCTCCTTAAGCTCCCGGACGATGTTGGACACGGTGGCCGCGGAGAGCCCGGTGCTGCGGGCGATCTCGGCCTGGGTCAGCGAGCCGGCCATCCGTACCGCACGGAGCACCCGCTCCAGGTTCGCCCGGTGCAGTGAGGACTGCGAGCCCGGTGTGTCCGTCGACATGATCCACCCTCCCAAGGGCAGGGGAACCGCTCGGCCGGGTATTCCCCTTTCAACTCCTGAAGCCTAGGCCCTGAGGCGTCCGGACGGTGCGGCGACCGGCGAGGCGGGTGGGGGCGGGGGCGCACCCGGGCGCCGGGACGACCTGCGGCAAGCGGTCGGGCGGCGCCGGCCGGCGCGGCGACACGCCCGGGTGGGTGCGCGGCGGACGGCGGGGAAGCCCGGCAGCTCAGCGGGCTCGCGGGGGCGCTGCGGGGCTCCTGCGGCCGGGTGAAATCGGGCCACCCGTACCATGGTGCCCAATCTCACCCGTCCCACGGTCCACGGATGTGATCCGGCCGGGGGACGATTTCCAGACATGACGGGGCATCAGATGGCAGGGGATCACCCTACTCCAGGGGCGGGCGACTCGCCCGGCAGCAGTCCGGCGGACAACCGGGGCGTACCGCTCGGACGCAAGGCGGGCGTCGACCCGGCGGCCGTCGCGGACCAGATGACACGGCTGGACGGAGCGCCGATCCCGGGTCAGGGCGGCCCGGCCGCAGCGGGCACGCCGCCGCAGCCCCCGGCCCAGCCGCCGGCACCGGGCAGCGACTACGCCTACGCGCCCACCGCCGCCGCCGGATTCCCCGCCCAGGCTCCGCCGCCGCCGGGAGCAGCACCCGTCGGCCCGTACGACCCCGCCCCGACCAACGGTCAGGGCTACGGCTACCCGGCTGCGCAGCAGGCCGACGGCGGCTACGGCTACCCGCAGCAGCAGGCCGGGTACGGCTACCCCGGCGCCCCGGTGCCGCAGCCGCCCAAGCAGCGCAACCCGGTGATGCTCTGGGGCGGCATCATCGGCGGTGTGCTGGCGATCGCCATCATCGCCGCCCTGGTGGTCCTGTTCACCGAGAACGACAAGCCGGACAACCCGTCCGCCAGCGGCGGCACCAGCGCCTCCGGCGGCACCGACACCGACCCCAGCGCCTCGTCGGGCTCGGGCGGCTCGGGCGGTGGCGGCGGCAAGGCCGGCGCCTACAACCTGGCCTGGAGCGCCCCCAAGCCGGCCGCCGCGGCCGGCGGTTCGCAGCTGCTCGGCATCTGGGGCGCCGACAAGACCGTGGTGCGCGCCGACAGCTACGGCATCCGCGGCCTCAGCGCCGCCGACGGCAAGGAGCTGTGGAACATCGCGCCGCCGTCCGGCAGCAAGGAGTTCTGCGCCGCCTCGTACGGGGTCAACTCCAAGCACATCGCCGCCGTGGCGCTCAACACCGGGGACAGTGACTGCTCCACCGTCGGCGCGATCGACGTCAGCACCGGCAAGCTGCTCTGGACCGTCAAGGCCAGCCAGGAGCGGATGTCGTACCCGACCCTGACCGTCACCGACAAGGTCATCGGCATCGGCGCCAGCAACGTCGTCGGCGCGCTGAACGTCTCCGACGGCTCGCCGGCCTGGCAGTTCCAGCCGCGCGAGAAGGACTGCAGCGTCTACGGCAAGGCGGCCGGCACCCAGATCGCGGTCAGCGACCGCTGCTACGGCTCCGGCACCACCACCAAGTCCCAGCTGGTCGTGGTGGACGCCGACAGCGGCAAGCCCGCCACCTCCGCGCCGATCACGCTCACCGGCAGCATCGAGCGGGTCGACAAGGTCATCTCGGACCAGCCGCTGGTGCTGCTGGTGACCAACGGCCCCAACGGCGACTACATCCTGCCGTTCGACAAGGGCACCAAGCCGATGACCCCGATGTCGGTCAAGGAGCCCGGCGCCGACAGCCTGCGCCTCTCCGGCCAGTCCGACGCGTTCACCCAGAACGTGGTCAGCGGCAACACGCTCTACGTCCAGGTCAACCCGAGCAAGCCGGCCGTCAACGCCTACGACCTGACCACCGGCAAGCGGCTCTGGTCCTCCAACGGCGGCAACGACGGCGACATCCGGCTGGTCTCCGGCACCGACAAGGACGGCAAGGTCCGTGCGGTGGTGGACATGGGCTACAACAAGGACGCCAAGCTGGTGACGCTCTCGCCGACCGACGGCAAGCCGACCGACCTCGGCACCATCGCGAAGCAGAAGAGCACCGACTTCATCAGCATCACCAGCACCGAGTACGTGCTGCAGTCGGACGGTTCGCTGTACGGGTTCTCCCGCAGCTCCAGCTCCGACTCCCCGGTGCTGAAGTACGCGAAGAAGTGACGCGCCGACACCGTTGACGCTCCACCCCGCCCGGACCCGTTTCCCCCGGACCGGCACGGCGGGCATGGGAGGATGCGGACCACCAGCCTGACGAAGGAGTCCAGCGAGTGCCCGGCACCAACCTGACCCGTGAGGAGGCCCGCACCCGGGCCGACCTGCTGCACGTGGATGCGTACGACATCGAGCTCGACCTGAGCTCGGCCCGTGAGGGAGGCACCTTCCGGTCCACCACCGTGGTCCGGTTCACCGCCACCACCCCCGGCGCGGCCACCTTCATCGACCTCGTCGCCCCGAGCGTCGAGGAGGTCGTCCTCAACGGCGAGCGGCTCGACACCGCCAACTTCGCCGACAGCCGGATCGCGCTGCCGAACCTGGCCGCCGAGAACGAGCTGAAGGTCGTCGCCAACTGCGCCTACACCAACACCGGTGAGGGCCTGCACCGGTTCGTCGACCCGGTGGACGGCGAGACCTACCTCTACACCCAGTTCGAGGTGCCGGACGCCCGCCGGGTCTTCGCCTCCTTCGAACAGCCCGACCTCAAGGCCTCGTTCGCCTTCACCGTGACCGCGCCCGAGGGCTGGGTCGTGGTCTCCAACTCCCCCACCCCGACCCCGGCCGGCGACGGCCCGACCCGGACGTGGACCTTCGAGCCGACCGGCCGGATCTCCAGCTACATCACCGCGCTGATCGCCGGCCCGTACGTCGGCGTCTTCGACGCCTACGAGAACGGCGACCAGAAGGTGCCGCTGGGCGTCTACTGCCGCCCCTCGCTGCGCGAGTTCCTGGACGCCGAGGCCGTCTTCGAGGTCACCAAGCAGGGCTTCGACTACTTCCAGGAGAAGTTCGACTACCGCTACCCGTTCGCCAAGTACGACCAGCTGTTCGTGCCGGAGTTCAACGCCGGCGCGATGGAGAACGCCGGTGCCGTCACCCTGCGCGACCAGTACGTGTTCCGCTCCAAGGTGACCGACGCCGCGTACGAGGCGCGTGCCGCCACGATCCTGCACGAGCTCGCCCACATGTGGTTCGGCGACCTCGTCACCATGGAGTGGTGGAACGACCTCTGGCTGAACGAGTCGTTCGCCACCTACGCCGAGGCCGTCTGCCAGGCAGAGGCGCCCGGCTCGCGGTGGCCGCACTCGTGGACCACCTTCGCCAACCAGATGAAGACCTGGGCGTACCGGCAGGACCAGCTGCCGTCCACCCACCCGATCATGGCCGACATCAACGACCTGGAGGACGTCCAGGTCAACTTCGACGGCATCACCTACGCCAAGGGCGCCTCGGTGCTCAAGCAGCTGGTGGCCTACGTCGGCCAGGACGCCTTCTTCGAGGGCGTGCGGGCCTACTTCAAGCGGCACGCGTGGGGCAACACCCGCCTGAGCGACCTGCTCGGCGCCCTGGAGGAGGCCAGCGGACGCGACCTCAAGGCGTGGTCCAGGGCCTGGCTGGAGACGGCCGGCATCAACGTGCTGCGCCCGGCCGTCACCCTCAACACCGACGGCGAGATCGAGTCCTTCGCCGTCCTCCAGGAGGCCCCCGCGCTGCCGGCCGGCGCCAAGGGCGAGGCGGTGCTGCGCCCGCACCGGATCGCCATCGGCCTGTACGAGCTGGCCGACGGTGCGCTGGTGCGCACCGACCGGATCGAGCTCGACGTCGACGGCCCGCGCACCGAGGTGCCGCAGCTGGTCGGCCGCCACCGCCCGGCCGTCGTCCTGCTCAACGACGACGACCTCTCCTACGCCAAGGTCCGCCTCGACGAGGACTCGCTGGCCGTCGTCGCCGAGCACCTCGGCGACTTCACCGACTCGCTGCCGCGCGCGCTGTGCTGGGCCTCCGCCTGGGACATGACCCGCGACGGCGAGATGGCCGCCCGCGACTACCTGGCGCTGGCCGTCTCCGGCCTCGCCCGGGAGTCCGACATCGGCGTCGTCCAGTCGGTGCACCGCCAGGTCAAGCTCGCCCTCGACGCCTACGCCGACCCGGCCTGGCGCGAGCAGGGGCTGGCCCGCTGGGCCGAGACGGCCGAGGCGCAGCTGCGCGCCGCCGAGCCGGGCAGCGACCACCAGCTGGCCTGGGCCCGCGCGCTCGCCGCGGTCGCCCGCACCGAGGGCCAGCTGGACCTGATCGCCGGGCTGCTGGACGGCTCCGTCGAGGTCAAGGGCCTGGCCGTCGACACCGAGCTGCGCTGGTCGCTGCTCGGCCGGCTGGCGGCCACCGGGCGCGCCGACGAGGCCGCCATCGCGGCCGAGCTGGAGCGGGACAACACCGCGGCCGGCCAGGAGCACGCCGCCACCTGCCGCGCCGCCCGGCCGACGGCCGAGGCCAAGGCGGAGGCCTGGGCCGCGGTGGTGGAGTCGGACAAGCTCACCAACTACGTCCAGGAGGCCGTGATCGCCGGCTTCCAGCAGGCCGACCAGCGGGAGCTGCTGGCGCCGTACGCCGAGAAGTACTTCGCGGCCGTCAAGGGCGTCTGGGAGACCCGCAGCCACGAGATCTCGCAGCAGATCATCGGCGGCCTGTACCCGTCGCTCCAGGTGGAGCAGGCCACGCTGGACGCGACCGACGCCTGGCTGGCCGCGGCCGAGCCCGCTCCGGCGCTGCGCCGGCAGGTCGTCGAGGCGCGGGCCGGGGTCGAGCGCGCGCTGCGGGCGCAGGCGGCCGACCGTGCGGCCGGGGCCCGGGCCCTGGGGCACTGACGTCCTGCCGTGGGGGCCGCGGGTCACGCCCGCGGCCCCCACGGGCACCGGGGGCCGCCGGCCGCCCGGACGCCGCGGAAACGCCCGAGGGGGCGCCGGACGTGCTGTCCGGCGCCCCCTCGGGCGTGTACGGGGTTGGGTGGAGGGCCCGCGGCTACTTCTTCTTGTCCTTGGTGCCGTACGGAATCCCGGCCAGCGCGCCGATGACCACGAAGAGGCCGATCGGCAGGAGCACGAACAGGCCGAGGGTCTGGGCGACGCTCAGGCCCGTACCCGGGTCGTCGCCGTCGTCCCGGGTGAGGGCCATGGCGGGCGACGACAGCAGCATCATCAGCGTGACCGTTGCGGTGACCGCGCCGGCTCGCAAAGCGTTCCTCTTGTCCACGTCGCCCAACTTACCCGCCGCTTACGTCGCCGCGCGCGGCGGGGTCGGCCTTTCGGGCCCGTCGAGCAGCACGGATGCGAGCGCGGCGGCCGCCGGGTCCGCGGCCAGCCTGTCCAGCGTCACCGGGTCACCGGCGCCGTCGGCGACCGGCAGCCGCCAGTTCGGGTACTGGTCCCATGTTCCGGGCAGGTTCTGCGGGCGCGGATCGCCCACCAGATCCGGCAGCCAGACCCCGACCAGCTCGGCCGGTGTGGCCCGCAGGAACCGGTACAGCGCCTGCGCGGAGAGCGGCTCCTCCTCCCCCAGCAGGCCGAGCGATACCAGCTCCGCCCGCCAGTCGGCCAGCTCCGTCGCGGCCTCCGTCTGCTCCTCGCCGAGCGTGCGGGCCAGCAGGCCGAGGCGGTGCCGCAGTTCGACGTGCTCGCCGGAGAGCCGGGCCGCGGTGCTCGGCAGGTCGTGGGTGGTCAGGGTGGCCAGGCTGCCCGGCCGCCAGCGCTCCGGGGCGAGGATCTCGCCCTTGGCCTGCCAGTCCCGCTCGAACCAGAGCACGGAGGTGCCGAGGATGCCGCGCACCGCCAGCTCCTCCCGGACCCCCGGCTCCACCGTGCCGAGGTCCTCGCCGATCACCGCCGTCCCCGCCCGGTGCGCCTCCAGGGCCAGCACCCCGAGCATCGCCTCCGCGTCGTAGCGGACGTACGCGCCCTCGGTCGGCGCGTGGCCGGCCGGCACCCACCAGAGCCGGAACAGGCCCATCACGTGGTCGATCCGGATCGCGCCCGCGTGCCGGGCCGCCGAGCGGAGCAGCTCCGCGTACGGGGCGTAGCCGGCCGCGGCCAGGGCGTCCGGGCGCCAGGGCGGCAGGCCCCAGTCCTGGCCGTGGGCGTTGAAGGCGTCCGGCGGCGCGCCCACCGAGATGCCGGTGGCGAGCACGTCCTGCAGCGCCCAGGCGTCGGCCCCGTCCGGGTGCGCCCCGACGGCGAGGTCGTGGATCAGGCCGACCGGCATGCCCGCGGTGCGGGCCGCCTGCTGGGCCCCGGCGAGCTGCTGGTCCACCTGCCAGGCGAGCCAGCGGTGGAACTCGACGGCCTCCGCGCGCTCCTCCGCCGCCAGCCTGACGTGCGGGCTGTCCGGGTGGCGCAGGCCCTTCGGCCAGGTGTGCCGGTCCGCGCCGTGCACCTCGGCGAGGGCGTTCCAGAGCGCGTACCGCTCCAGCCACTCCCCCTCCCGCCGCCGGTACGCCTCGTACGCGGCCCGGCGCCCGGCGCCGCGCGGCACCGCGTGCAGCAGCTCCAGCGCCCGGCGCTTCAGCGCCCAGACCGCGTCCCGGTCGATCAGGCCGTCGTGGGACAGCACCTCGGCGCGCAGCCGGGCGGCGCGCCGGACCAGCTCGTCGGCCTCGGCGCGCTGCTCACCGGTCAGGTAGGCGTACTCGGGGACGGCCTCGACCCGCAGGTGCACGGGGTCGGCGAAACGGCGGGAGGAGGGGCGGTAGGGCGACGGGTCGGAGGGGGTCGTGGGCAGGGCCGCGTGCAGCGGGTTGATCTGCACGAAACCGGCGCCGAGGCTCGCCGCCCACTGGGTGAGCTCGGCGAGGTCGCCGAGGTCGCCCATGCCCCAGGAGCGGTCCGACAGGACGGAGTAGAGCTGGACGAGGAAGCCCCAGCTGCGGCCGGGGAGCTGTGGCAGGCGCTCGGGGGCGACGATCAGGTGGGCGCGCTGCTCCGTCCCGTTCGTCACCGCCCTGAGGGTGTGCCGGCCGAGCGGCAGGTCGGCCGGCAGCCAGTGCGAGTGGCCGCACGGCAGCTCCCAGACGCCGCCGTCCTCGAGTTCGACCGCGAGCCGCGCGTCCGCCGGTACGTCCAGCGCCGTCCGGCGCCCCTGTCGCACGACCACGGTCGGCGGCAGCAACCGTGCCCGCTGCTCGGCCCGGTGACGCTCCAGGGCCTGCCGTGCGGCCTCGGGCGTCCCCGCCTCCACCCCCAGGGCGGCCAGTACCGCGACCAGCGTCCGCGTCGAGGGCCGGTAGGTCGTGTCCACTCCGTACGCCTGGGCCAGCGCCACCAGTTCGGCCGGGGGCGGCGGGGCGTCCTGCGCCGGCACCTCCAGGCCCTCGGCTCCGTCACGATCGAGATAAGCGGCCACTCGCGGCTCCTGCGGTGTCTCGGCAACGCCCGGTCAGAACAGCCACAGTCCTACCCGCGTAACGGCCCGGTGACTCGCTGCGACACGACGGCGGGGCCCCCCCATGAGCGGGGCCCCCCCCTTTCCTCCCCCCTCCCGCCCCCCCCGCCCCGAGCCG
>NZ_JAKNTA010000009.1:33399-123315 GCF_022288725.1 Kitasatospora sp. A2-31
CCCGCCCGGGGGGGGGGCCCCGCCGAGGGGCGGCCCCCGCCGTTTCCCTCGCCTGTCCGGCCCCTCCGGCCGCTAGGCGTACGGACTGATCGAGAACTCCGGACGTTCACTCGGGAAGTCGTCCGGGAAGAGGTCCAGCCGCACCTCGCCGGAGAGCAGCGCGAGCAGCACCCCGGTGGAGCTCAGGGGCAGCCGGGCGAACCTCAGCCGGCCGGCCTGGACCGCCAGCGTCGGCCAGTCGTCCGGCTCGCCCACGGGCAGCCAGAACAACATGTCGGCGTTGTCGGTCCCCGCCCACTGCACCAGGTCGTCCGTGGTCAGGCCGTCCTCGGCGAGCAGCGCCGGCAGGTCGGGCTCCGGATACTCCCGCAGGAGGCGGCGCACCTCCTCCGTCTGCCGGACCAGGTCCAGCCCGGGCTGGGCCGATCCCTCCGCGTAGACCCAGAGGAACTCGTCGAAGCAGCCCGGCCCGTAGGCGCCGATCAGCGCCCGGTGGTTCGGCGGGACGGCGAACCCCGCCGGCGCCGTCGGCAGGACGGCGTTCCTCGGCCCGGACGCCGGGCAGAGGGCCAACAGGCTCTGCAGCTCGTTCACGAAGGACCTCACAGGTTGGAAAGGGTGTGTTTGACGGACCGGCCGAAGTCGTCGCCCACCTCGACGTCCCCCCAGACGGCGAGCGCCCCCCCCGGATCGTCATCGTGGGGCGTGACACTCATGATGACGGTGTTCGCTGCTCGCCCCCCGACCGCCGTGTAGCCGCGAAGGGGCCAGGTGACCACGCCGAGTTGGCGCCGATCGCCACCACCGTGACCGGCACCGGGGCGTGACGCCACGGCATCACTCCTGCCGACCGGCAGGAGCGGGCCCGCGGCGCTTCCTGGGCCAACCGGGCGACAAAGCAGACAAACTCGTCATACCAGTCGACGGCGTTGACACCGGCTGGGTCAACTGGTGGGCTTTGGCGGCGATGTCGTATCCGCCTGCGAGGAGGCTCCTGTGCAAGCCCGAGTGTCCGTCGCGGCAGGTCGACGGCTGCGGCAGCAGCTGGAACAGAGCCCTGCGCTGCGTGACGTGTTGCACCACCCGGCGGCGATCGCGGCCCGCCGGGCGACCGCCCGGACGTGCCGTCAGCTGGCGCCCAGGACGGCGGACCGGCTGATCGCGGACCTCAAGGGGACCGAGCCGCTGCTGGCGTCGGTCCGGGCGGAACGGGCCGCGGCCGCACGGCCGGGAGCGCCGAGCCGGCGCACCCTGCAGATGGCCGCGACGCTGTCGGCGGCGGCCGTGGTCGGCGGGCTGCTGGTGAGCGGACCGCCCGCGTACGCGTACAGCCCGGCGCCCGACGTGGTGAGCACCGCGTCGCAGACGCCGCTGGGCAGCATGAGCAACCCGCAGGTGTTCCCGCGGCCGCAGGAGCAGACCGTGGCCGGCAAGCCGGTCGCGGTGCCCGCCGCGGTGACCCTGGTGACCGCCCCGAAGGCGGACCTCGGCGCGGTGGACGCGGTGCGCGAGGTGCTGGGCGTGGCGGGGGCGACGTCGGTGACGCCGCAGGCGGACGCGGGCACGCCGGCCGCCGGTTCGCTGGTGGTGTACGTCGGGGGGACCGCCGAGGGCGCCGGCGGCGAGGTGGACCGGGTGCTGGGCGAGCTGGCCGCCGCGGCCGGCAAGGACGGCGCCGCGCCGTCCGCCGCCGGGATGCCGGCCGGCGGCTACGTGCTGTCGGCAGGCCAGCTGCCGGCCCAGGGCGGCGGCACGTACGGCGTGGTGGTGCTGGCCGGCACGGACGCCGCGGGCACCTTCTACGCGGCGCAGTCCATGCGCCAGCTGCTGGCCGCGGTGCCGGCCGGCCAGGGCACGGACTCCGGCGCGGCCGGGCTCGGGCTGCCCGGGATCACGCTGCGCGACTGGCCCACCGGCGCGCCGGTGCGCGGGACGGCGGAGGCCTTCTACGGCACCCCGTGGACCCAGCAGCAGCGGCTGGACCAGGTCGACTTCCTCGGCCGGTCGAAGCAGAACTTCTACCTGTACGCCCCGGGCGACGACCCGTACCGGCTCTCCCGGTGGCGCGACGGCTACCCGGCCGCCAAGGCGGAGGAGCTGAAGGCGCTGGGCGCCCGCGCCCGGAGGAACCACGTCACGCTCGGGTACGCGATCGACCCCGGGCAGGCCTTCTGCTACAGCTCGGCCAAGGACGCGGACGCGCTGGTGGCCAAGCTGGACGGGCTGCGCAAGCTCGGCTTCACCGCCTTCCAGCTGCAGTTCCTGGACGTCTCCTACGACGAGTGGCACTGCGGCGACGACCGCTCCACGTACGGCACCGGCCCGGCCGCCGCCGCCAAGGCGCAGGCCGAGCTGGTGGCCAAGGTGCAGGAGCGCCTGATCGCCCGGAACCCGGGGCTGGCGCCGCTGTCGATCGTCCCGACCGAGTACCACAAGCAGGGCGCCACGCCGTACCGCAAGGCGCTGGCGGCGGCGCTGCCGGACGCCGTCCAGGTGGCCTGGAGCGGTGGCGGGGTGATCCCGGAGAAGGTCACCGGCGCCCAGACCTCGGAGACCGCGGGCCTGTACGGGCGTCCGCTGGTCACCATGGACAACTACCCGGTCAACGACGCCAATCCGGACCGGCTCTTCCTCGGCGCGTACGGCGGGCGCGACACCGAGGTCGCCACCCGCTCGGCCGTGCTGCTGACCGGCGCGATGCAGCAGCCGGTCGCCTCCCGGATCGCGCTGGCCACCGCGGGCGACTTCGCCTGGAACCCGGCCGGTTACAAGCCGGAGGAGTCCTGGCAGGCCGCGCTGCGCTCGCTCGCCGGCCCGACCGGCACCTCCGCCACGCCCGCCGGGGAGGCACTGGCCGCCGTCACCGCGCTGGCCGGCAACAGCTCCTCCTCCCCGCTCTCCAAGCAGGAGTCCGGCTACCTCGCGCCGCTGCTGGACCGCTTCTGGGCGGCCGCCGAGCCGAACTCCGGCGCCGCGCCGGACCTCGCCAAGCTGATAGAGGCCGCGGCCCCGCTGCGGGAGGCCTTCGCCGCCATGGCGAACGCCCAGCGGACGCTGGCCGCCACCCCGGCAACCGCCGCGCTGGCCGCCGAGTCCGGCCCGTGGCTGGCCTCGCTGCACGACTACGGACTGGCCGGCCAGTCCGCGCTGGACATGCTGCTCGCCCAGCGCGGCGGCGACGGCGCGGCCGCCTGGAAGGCCCGGGTCGAGCTGAACAGGCTGCGCGAGCAGCTCGGCCAGAGCCCGGCGACGGTCGGCGCGGGCGTGCTCGGCCCGTTCCTGGAGCGCGCCGTGCAGGCCGCCGACAACTGGGCCGGCGTGGTCGGCGGCGGCATCACGGCCACCACCAGCATGGGCACCGCCCACGACCACCTGCCCGCGCTGATGACCGACGGCGTGGCCGACACCTTCTACTGGAGCTCGGCACCCCCGCAGCCCGGCGACTCGGTCGGCCTGGACCTCGGCGGCGGCCGCCCGGTCGGCACCGTCACCGTACTGATGGGTTCCTGGGGCAGCGGCCCGGACGGCCGGACCGCGATGGACGACTACATCCGCGACGGCGTGCTGGAGTACTCCACCGGCGAGGGCGGCTGGAAGCAGCTCGCGGTGGTGAGGAACCAGAAGAACATCAGCGCCCAGGTGCCCGCCGGCACGGTGGTACGGGGGGTGCGGCTGCGTGCCACCGCCGCCCAGAAGACCGCCGTGGCGGTGCGCGAGTTCACCGTGACCGCGCCGGACGAGGCCCCGGCCAGCGTCTCCGGCGGACCGGCCGCGCTGCCCGGCGCCTCGGCCTCCGCCGTCCTGGACGGCAACCCCGACACCGCGTACCGGGCGGCCACCGCGCCGACCGTCGCCGACGAGCCGCTCACCGTGGAGCTGGGCGCGGCCCGGCCGCTGGACCGGCTGACCATCCTCACCGACCCGTCCGTGCGGGCCAGCGCCACCGTCTCGCTGCGCCGCGCGGACGGGACGTGGGTGGAGATCGGCACCGTCCAGCCCGGCTACAACGAGCTGGCGGCCGGCGGCCAGAGCGCGGACGCGTTCCGGATGGCCTGGAAGGCCGGCGGCGAGCCGCCGGTGGTCAACCAGGTGATCCCCTGGTACGCGGACGTCCCGGCCGCCCGGCTCAGCCTGGCCGACGCCTCGCTGGACGTGGTGACCGGCGCGGCCGCGCCGGCGCAGGCCCGCGCGGTGGTCGAGGCCGGCCGGCCGGAGGGCGCGACCGGCGAGCTGCGCACCGAGGTGCCGGCCGCCGCCAAGGGCCTGACCGTCGCCCCGGTCGGCGGGGTGACCGTGCCGCGCGGCGGCAAGGTGGGCGTGCCGCTGCAGGTCAGCGCCGCCGCCGACACGCCGGCCGGGACGTACCAGGTGCCGGTGCTGTTCGTCTCCGGCTCGACCACGGTCCGGCAGGTGCTGCAGGTGCACGTGGTGCCGCCGACCGGCGGTCCCGACCTGGCCACCACCGCGCAGGCGAGCTCCTCGGCCGACGAGACGCCGACCTTCCCCGCCTCCGCGGTGGCCGACGGCGACCCGAAGACCCGTTGGTCCTCGCCGGCCAAGGACGACGCCTGGGTGCAGCTGGAGCTGCCGAAGGCCACCCACCTGGGCTCGGCGGTGCTGCACTGGCAGTCCGCGTACGCCTCCTCGTACAAGATCCAGACCTCGGCGGACGGCGTCTCCTGGACCACGGTGGCCACGGTGGACGACGGCAAGGGCGGCAACGAGACGGTGCGCTTCGACGCGCCGGGGGCGAAGTTCCTCCGGATGCAGGGCGTCGCCCGAGCCACCAAGTTCGGCTACTCGCTCTACGGCATCGAGGTCTACGCCGTCACCTCGGCGACGACCCCGCCGGCCGGGCAGCAGCCGGCCGCCCCGGCCGCCCAGCCGCCGGCCGCGCAGCCGACGACCGCCCCGAGCGCGCCGCCGCAGAAGCCCTGACGGGCCCCGCACGACGGCGGGCCGCCGCGCTCCCCGGGCGGGGTGCGCGGCGGCCCATGAGGCGTACCGGAAGTCGTGAGGGCAGGCCCTTGTGGAGCGGGGTCAGGCGGAGAGCGGTTCGGGCTGCTCGCCGCGGCGGACGGGGGCGGGGTGGGCGGCGTGGGCCCGCCCGAGCGGGACGGGGTGCGCCTCGGTATGGTCGTGGTGTTCGTACTCGCCCCACTGCGGGGCGCGCAGCTGGTCCGCGCCGCCGTACGGCTCCAGGTAGGGCCGCCAGCGCGGGTCCTTGATCCCGGTGCCGATGATGCGCCAGGCGAGGCCGCTGGGCGGGGCCGGCTGGCGCTTCATGCGCCAGCCGAGTTCGGTGAGGTGGCGGTCGGCCTTGGTGTGGTTGCAGCGGCGGCAGGCCGCCACGACGTTGTCCCACCGGTGCTGGCCGCCCCGGCTGCGCGGGATGACGTGGTCGACGCTGGTGGCGGCGGCCCCGCAGTAGACGCAGCGGCCGTGGTCGCGGGCGAACAGCGCCCGGCGGGTGAGCGGGACGGGCCCGCAGAACGGAACCCGGACGAAGCGGGTCAGGCGGACGACGGACGGCGCCGGAAGGGCGCTGGTGGCGCTGTGCAGAGTGACTCCCGAGTCCTCCAGGCTGACCGCCTTGTGGTTGAGGACCAGGATGAGTGCGCGGCGCATCGATACGACGCCGAGTGGCTCGTAGGACGCGTTGAGGACCAGGACATGCGGCACGGATGCCTCCTTGGACGCCTGCGGCGCGTGGCTCGCGCCGGGACGAGCGGTTGGATCACACAACGGGTGCGTGATCTCCCCCAGTGTCGCCTTACGCCTTCGTACGGCGCCACCACTCCTGTGTAACGGACCTGACGTGAACTCCGGGTGTGGCTTCTGTCATACCCCGTATGCCCGGGGGAGGGACGGGTTGCACGCGGAAGCCCGGTGGCGCCTTCCCGCGCCCGCCCGGGGGACGGCTCGGCCGGTCGGAGCAGTCCGGGGGCGGGGCGGACCCGGGCCCTGTCCAGGGGCGCCACAGGGGCGTGCAGAGGCGTTGACGGGGCGTTCGGGCCTTCTCCGCGCGCCGCCGAAGGGTCCCGGAAGCGCCCGGCAACCGCGCCCGACCTGCGGGCGTTCCGCCTCCGGGCGCCCTCGCGGCGTGTCCGGGGGGCGCTCCGGCGGCCGATAGGCTAAGGCGGACGGTCCGCAGGCCACGGCATGCTTCCGCGCCGGCGGGCTGTGCCACGCACCCTGCAGGAAGGTCCCGCCTGTGTTCAGCTCCGGTGACGCCGGTCTCCTGGCCGGTACGTCCACGACGACGCTCACCTCCACGCCGTCGAGCCCGTCGCCGAGCCCGACGGCCCCGGCGGTGCCGCAGCTCGACCTCAGAATCCCGACCAGCGCGCAGGAGGTCAGCGACACCACCAAGCAGGCCGCCAGCTGGTTCGACTCGCACTGGCAGGAGTGGCTGGCGAGCGGGGTCCGGATCGTCTTCATCGTCGTGCTGGCGCTGGTGCTGCGCGCCGTGGTGCGCAAGCTGATCACCCAGCTGATAGCGCGGATGATCAAGCCGGCCGAGAGCCACGACGAGCCGGGCGTGCTCGGCGGGCTGCTGGCCAACACCGGGGTGGTCAACCCGGAGCGCCGGCAGCAGCGCTCGGAGGCGATCGGCTCGGTGCTGCGCAGCGTCGCCTCGTTCACCATCCTGGGCACCGCGGCGCTGATGGTCCTCTCCGCGCTCGGGGTGAACCTCGCGCCGCTGCTGGCGAGCGCCGGTGTGGCCGGTGTGGCCATCGGTTTCGGCGCCCGCAACCTGGTCACCGACTTCCTCTCCGGGGTCTTCATGATCATGGAGGACCAGTACGGCGTCGGCGACGAGATCGACACCGGGGTGGCCACCGGCACGGTGCTGGAGGTCGGCCTGCGGGTCACCAAGCTGCGCGGCGCCAACGGTGAGATCTGGTACATCCGCAACGGCGAGGTGAAGCGGATCGCCAACATGAGCCAGGGCTGGTCGACCGCCACGGTGGACGTCCAGATCGCCTACAAGGAGAACCTCGACCGGGCCGAGGCACTGATCCGGGAGACGGCGGAGGCGATGGCCAAGGAGGCCCCGTTCGACGAGCTGGTCTGGGCGCCGATGTCGATCCTGGGCATGGAGTCGGTCGCCGCGGACTCGGTGGTGCTGCGGGTGGAGGCCCGGACGGCGCCGGGCAAGTCGCTGAGCGTGGCGCGGGCGCTGCGGCAGCGCCTGAAGGCGGCGTTCGACCTGGCCGGGATCAAGGTCAAGGAGGAGGCCGCGCCGGCCGGGGCCGCCGCTGCCGCCGCCGGTACGGCCGCCGCCGCGGCGGTGCTCACGGCGGCCGTGTCCGCGGCGCCCACCGACGCCGCCCCGCCGTCCGCGCTGGCCGACCCGGCCTCGCCCCGCTACCTCGCGACCGCACCGATACCGGCCCCGGTCAAGCCGGCCGACGACGGCGCCAGGACGCCCTGACGGCCCGCGGAGCCCGCGGCGGAACCGGACGAGAGCCCCGCCTCCCGAACACTCGGGGGAGCGGGGCTTCGTGCTGCGCGGTAACGCTTCGGCAACCTCCGCCGGAAGGGCCATTGACACCCTCCGGAGGAGCGCCGTACGGTCCTTGGCAAGCGACTGGAAAGTTTCCTAACAGTTCGCGCGAGTCGGCCCGACGGCCGCCGCGACCAGCGGGAGGAGGGAGGATCTCCGCGTGACCAAGTCGACCGCCAAGGCCCCCCTCGCCGGGACCCCCAGCCTGCTGCGCGCCATCAACGACCGCGCCGCCCTCGAACTGCTGCTGGAGAACGGACCGCTCTCCCGGACCCAGATCGGCACCCTCACCGGGCTCTCCAAGCCCACCGCCTCCCAGCTGCTGGCCCGCCTGGAGGCGGCCGGGCTGGTCCTGCCGGTCGGCACCACCGCCGGCGGACCCGGCCCCAACGCGCAGCTGTACCAGGTGAATCCGGCCGCCGGGTACGTCGCCGGGCTGGACGTCACCACCAGCGAGGTGCGGGTCGCCGTCGCCGACATCACCGGCACCACCCTGGCCGAGCACACCGCACCCACCAAGGGCTGGCCGGCCGCCGAGACGGTGGCCCGGGTGGCCGGGGCGGTCGCCGAGACCGTCCGGGCCGCCGGGCTCGCCGAGGGCAGCCTGCACACCGTGACCATCGGCGTCGGCGGCGCGCCCGATCCGGTCACCGGCAAGCTCCGCTACGCCTCCCACCTGCCCGGCTGGCACGCGCCGAGACTGCTCCAGGAGCTGAGCGCGGCGATCGGCGCCCCGGTGTCGATCGAGAACGACGTGAACCTCGCCGCCGTCGCCGAGCAGGCCTCCGGAGCGGCCCGGGGCTCCGAGGACTTCGTCCTGCTCTGGGCCGGCGAGGGCACCGGCGCCGCGATCGTGATCGCCGGCCGGCTGCACCGCGGCTTCACCGGCGGCGCCGGGGAGGTCGGCTACATGCCGGTGCCCGGTGCCCCGGTCATGCGGGACGTCCGGCGGCGCAACTCCGGCGGGTTCCAGGAGCTGGTCGGCGCACCCGCCGTCCGCGCCCTGGCCCGGGAGCACGGGCTCGGCGCGCCCACCGCGGAGGAGTCGCTCGCGAAGGCCCTGGAGACCCCCGGTGCCGGGGACGACTTCCTCGCGGCGCTGGCCGGGCGGCTCGCCGTCGGCCTGGCCGTCATCGTCGCCGTCGTCGACCCCCAGCTGGTGGTGGTCTCCGGCGGAGTGCCGACGGCGGGCGGCGAACGGCTGCGCACGCTCGTCGAGGAGGAGCTGGCCCGGATCTCGATCGCCCGGCCGGAGGTCCGCAGCAGCGGCCTGACCGGCTCCCCCGTTCTGCTCGGCGCGCTGCAACGGGCGCTGTCGGCCGCCCGGGAGGCGGTCTTCTCCACCCACTGACCGCCCGGAGTCCACCGGCACCACGCACCACCGCCCGCACCGCACCCGCACACCGCCCGCACCGCACCGCATCCGCCGACACCACCGACCCGCACCTGCACACCTCTCCTCTCCCCCAACCCCCGAACGCGGGCCCGGAGGCGCTGACGCCTGCCCGCGCACCCCCAGGAGGACCTCGAAGTGCACGCCAACACCCCCCGCAGAGGCCGCCGCACGCTCGCCGCCGTCGCCGGCACCGCCGTCCTGGCCCTGTTCGCCTCCGCCTGCACCGGCAGCAGCGACGCCGGGGGCAACGACGACTCGGCGAGCGGCAAGGACGTGACCATCACCTTCTGGCACGGCTGGAGCCAGGAGTCCGAGGTGAAGGCGATCGACGAGAACATCGCCGCCTTCCAGAAGGCCCACCCGAACATCCACGTGAAGACCGTCGGCAACATCGCCGACGACAAGATCAACCAGTCCCTGCGGGCCGGCGGCGACGACGCCCCGGACGTCGTCTCCTCCTTCACCACCAACAACGTCGGCATGTTCTGTTCGACCAAGGCCTTCGTCGACCTCAAGCCGTTCCTGGCCAAGAGCGGCATCGACACCGCCAAGACCTTCCCGGCCGCGATGCTCGGCTACACGCAGTTCCAGGGCAACCAGTGCTCGCTGCCGCTGCTCGGCGACGCCTACGGCCTCTACTACAACCTGAAGGCCTTCGCCGCCGCCGGCATCACGGCGCCGCCGAAGACCTTCAGCGAGTTCGCCGACGCCGCCGCCAAGCTGACCGTCGCCGACGGCGACTCCTACAAGCAGCTGGGCTTCATGCCGCTGTACCACGGCTACGAGTCCACCACCGAGCACTTCCTCGGCCAGTACGGCCCGACCTACTTCGGCACCGACGGCAAGTCCAGCCTCGCCACCGACCCCAAGGTCGCGGCGATGCTGACGTGGCAGAAGGGCCTGGTCGACAAGCTCGGCGGCTACGCCAAGCTGGACAAGTACCGGGCCACCTTCGGCGAGGAGTTCAGCGCCAAGAACCCCTTCCACACCGGCCAGGTCGCGATGGCCATCGACGGGGAGTGGCGCACCGCCTCGCTCGCCGAGAACAAGCCCGACTTCGAGTGGGCCACCGCGCCGTTCCCCGTCCCGGACGACCAGGCCGACACCTACGGCCGCGGTTACCAGACCGGCACCATCGTCGGCATCGCCAGCACCAGCCGGAAGCAGGCCGCCGCCTGGGAGCTGGTCAAGTACCTGACCACCGACACCGACGCGGTGGTCTCCTTCGCCAACGCGATCCACAACGTGCCCAGCACCTTCGAGGCGCTCAACTCGCCCAAGCTGGTCAGCGACCCGAACTTCAAGACCTTCCTGGACGTCGCCAGGAACCCCCACTCGGGCACCACCCCGGCGAGCGTCAACGGCGGCGGCTACATCGTCTCCCTGCAGAACCTGGGCTACGACTACGAGTCCGGCAAGCAGCCCGACCTCCAGGCCGGCCTCGCGGCCACGGCCAAGGAGATCGACGCCGCCATCGCCCAGGCGAAGTAGCGGGAACGGCCCACGGAGCTCCCATGTCACTCGCGTTCGGCACCCGCAGGGCCACCGGACCGACCGACCCGGCGGCGCCCTCCACGCAGCACCTGCTGCGCCGGAAGCGCCGCCGGGAGGCGGCCCGCACCCTCGCCTTCCTCTCCCCCTGGCTGATCGGCTTCGGCGTCTTCTTCCTGTACCCGCTGATCTCCACCGTCTACTTCTCGTTCACCAAGTACAACGGCTTCGGCGCGCCCGCCTTCAACGGCCTGAAGAACTGGGACTACGTCCTCAACGACCTCCCGGCGTTCTGGCAGGGCCTGCGGAACACCCTCTGGCTGGTCGTCGTCATGGTGGGCCTGCGGGTGGCGTTCGGCCTCGGCATCGGCCTGCTGATCACCAGGATCAAGACCGGCGTCGGCTTCTTCCGCACCGTGTTCTACCTGCCCTACCTCGCCCCGCCGGTGGCCGCCACGGTCGCCTTCGCCTTCCTGCTCAACCCCGGCACCGGCCCGCTCAACCACCTCCTGGGCGAGCTGGGCCTGCCCCAGCCGGGCTGGTTCGCCGACCCGGACTGGTCGAAGCCCGCGCTCACCATGCTCGCCCTGTGGGGCATCGGCGACCTGATGGTCATCTTCATGGCCTCGCTGCTGGACGTCCCCAAGGAGCAGTACGAGGCCGCCGAACTCGACGGGGCCGGCCCGCTCCAGCGGTTCCGGTACGTCACCCTGCCGAACATCTCGCCGATCATCATGTTCGCGGTGGTCACCGGGGTGATCCAGACCATGCAGTACTACACCCAGGCGATCGTCGCCGGGAAGGTCGCCGGCGGCATCGCGGGCAACTCCGGGCAGCAGTTCGAGCCCGGCTACCCGCAGGGCTCCACCTGGACCCTGCCCCAGATGGTCTACAACCTCGGCTTCCAGCGCTTCAACTACGGCGCGGCGTGCGTCGTCGCCCTGGTGCTGTTCGCCCTAGCGATGGCCGTCACCTCGATCCTGCTCCGCCGCAAGTCCGGCTTCATGGCGAGCGACGACTAGCGGACAGTGAGGAACCGATCATGACTCTCAGCCCGACCCTCGCCACCGAGGCGCCCGCCCGGCGGCCCGCCCGCCGCGCGCCCACCGCCGCCGCCCGCGCCGCCCGCCGGCGCGCGATCCTCAACTGGGTGGCCGTCCACGCGCTGGCGATCGCCGCCGCCCTGTTCTTCCTGCTGCCGTTCGTCTTCGCCTTCCTCACCGCGGTGATGACGGACAGCCAGGCGCTCACCACCGACTACTGGCCGACCTCGTGGGAGTGGGGCAACTTCGCCGAGGTCTGGGAGACGCCCGGCTTCCTCACCTGGTGGCGCAACACCCTGCTCTACGCGGGCCTCGGCACCCTGCTGACCATCGTCTCCAGCCTGCCGGTCGCCTACGCGCTCGCCAAGTTCCGCTTCCGCGGCCGCAACCTCGCCCTGATGGCCGTGATCGCGATGATGATGCTGCCGCCACAGGTCACCGTCATCCCGATGTACCTCTTCTGGGCGAAGCAGCTCGGCCTCGGCGGCTCGCTCTGGCCGCTGATCGTCCCGATGGCCTTCGGCGACGCCTTCTCGATCTTCCTGCTGCGCCAGTTCCTGCTGACCATCCCCAAGGAGTACATCGAGGCCGCCCGGATCGACGGCTGCGGCGACCTGCGCACCCTGCTCCGGGTGGTCCTGCCGATGGCCAGGCCGGCCGTCGCCGCGGTCGCGCTGTTCCAGTTCTTCTACTGCTGGAACGACTACTTCGGCCCGCAGATCTACGCCAGCAACAACCCCGGCGCCTGGACCCTCTCCTACGGCCTGGAGTCGTTCAAGGGCGCCCACCACACCAACTGGAACCTCACCATGGCCGCCACCCTGCTGGTGATGGCGCCGGTGATCGTCCTCTTCTTCTTCGCGCAGAAAGCCTTCATCGAAGGCGTGACACTGACAGGGGTCAAGGGCTGATGTCCTCACTCAAGCTGGCCATCGTCGGCGGAGGTTCGACGTACACCCCGGAGCTGATCGACGGCTTCGCCCGGCTGCGGGACACCCTGCCGATCGGCGAGCTGGTGCTCGTCGACCCGGCGGCCGACCGGCTGGAGCTGATCGCCGCCCTCGCCCGGCGGATCTTCGCCAAGCAGGGCCACGGCGCCACCGTCACGACCACCACCGACGTCGAGGCCGGCGTCGCCGACGCCGACGCGGTGCTGCTGCAGCTGCGCGTCGGCGGCCAGGCGGCCCGCGACCGGGACGAGACCTGGCCGCTGGAGTGCGGCTGCGTCGGGCAGGAGACCACCGGGGCCGGCGGCCTCGCCAAGGCGCTGCGCACCGTCCCGGTGGTGCTGGACATCGCCGAGAAGGTCCGCCGCGCCAACCCGAACGCCTGGATCGTCGACTTCACCAACCCGGTCGGCATCGTCACCCGCGCGCTGCGGAACGCCGGGCACCGGGCCGTCGGCCTCTGCAACGTCGCCATCGGCTTCCAGCGGCGTTTCGCCGGGCACCTCGGCGTCGACCCGGAGCTGATCCGCCTGGACCACGTCGGCCTCAACCACCTCACCTGGGAGCGCGGCGTCACCCTGCTCGACGCCCCCGGCGCGGCCACCGGCCGGGAGGTGCTGCCCGAGCTGCTCGGCGGCTTCGGCAAGGAGATCGCCGAGGACCTGCTGCTGCCGCAGCGGGTGATCGAGCGCCTCGGTGTCGTCCCCTCCTACTACCTGCGCTACTTCTACCAGCACGACGCCGTGGTGGCCGAGTCGAAGGCCAAGGGCTCCCGGGCCTCCGAGGTCGCCGCGATCGAGCGGCAGCTGCTGGAGCTGTACGCCGACCCCACCCTGGACACCAAGCCCGAGCTGCTGGGCAAGCGCGGCGGCGCCTTCTACTCCGAGGCCGCGGTGCAGCTGATCGCCGCCCTGCTGGGCACCGGCGGCGGGACGTCGGTGCAGGTGGTGAACGCCCGCAACGAGGGCGTGCTGCCGTTCCTGCCCGACGACGCCGTCATCGAGGTGCCGGCCGAGGTCGATGCGGCGGGCGTGCGCCCGCTGCCGCAGCGGCCGGTCGAGCCCCTGTACGCCGGCCTGATCGCGGCCGTCACCGCCTACGAGCACCTCGCCCTCGACGCCGCCCTGCACGGCGGCCGCGACCGCGTCTTCGACGCCCTCCTCGCCCACCCGCTGGTCGGCCAGATCGAACTCGCCGACCAGCTGACGGACCGGCTGCTCGCCCACAACCGCGAGCACCTCGCCTGGGCCTGACGGCCCGCCGCACCCGGCCCGCGCGCCCCGCCCGCCCCTGCGCGGAGGGCCCCGCGGGCCGGGTCGCGAGGAGACCCACCACCCCCGGCCGGGGACCACGGCCGGGCCACTGACGAGCCGCGGGGACCTCATGACCCACCAGCCCGAACCACTCCTGCCCGGCGTCCTCGCCATCGACGCGGGCAACTCCAAGACCGACGTCGCCCTGATCGGCGCCGACGGCACCGTCCACGGCTCGGCCCGGGGCGGCGGCTTCGCCCCGCAGACCATCGGCGGCGCGGCCGCCGTCGCCGGCCTCGCGCCCCTGGTCGAGGAGGCGGCTGCCGCCGCCGGCCTCTCCCTCCGCAGCGGCGTGCTCACCAGCCACGTCAGCGCCTGCCTGGCCAACGCCGACCTGCCGGTCGAGGAGGAGGCGCTGCGCGCCGCCCTGGAGTCCCACCCCTGGGGGCACAGCACCACCGTCGCCAACGACACCTTCGGGCTCCTGCGGGCCGGCACCGACGGCCCGCGCGGCATCGCCGTCGTCTGCGGCGCCGGGATCAACTGCGTCGGGCTGCTGCCCGACGGCCGCACGGCCCGGTTCCCCGCCCTCGGTGAGCTGACCGGCGACTGGGGCGGCGGCAGCGGCCTCGCCGTCAGCAGCATGTGGCACGCCGTGCGCGCCGAGGACGGCCGCGGTGGCCCCACCGCGCTGGCCCGGGCCATCGCCGAGCACTTCGCGCTGCCCAGCACCGGCGCCGTCGCCGAGGCCGTCCACCTCGGGCAGCTCCCGTTCGCCCGGCTGCACGAGATCGTCCGGGTGCTGTTCGCGGTGGCCGGGGACGGCGACCAGGTGGCCCGGGAGCTGATCGACCGGCAGGCCGACGAGATCGTCCGGCTCGCCGTGGTCGCGCTGAGACGGCTGGACCTGCTGGACCAGCCGACCCCGGTGGTGCTGGGCGGCGGGGTGCTCGCCTCCCGGCAGCCCCTGCTGCTGGACAACGTCACCGCCCGGCTGGCCGCGGCGGCGCCGCTGGCCGAGCCGCGCGTCGTGGTCGCGCCGCCCGTGCTGGGCGCGGCCCTGCTCGGCCTGGACCACCTCGGGGCCGGCCCGGCCGCCCAGGCGCGGGTCCGGGAGGCGTACGACCCGGCGCGACGCGTGGCGGCGTAGCGGCGTAGCGGCCGCGGCGCGTTCCCGTGCCTCCTCCCCGACTCCGTTCCCGCCGGGTCCGCACGCCCGGCGGGAACGGGATTGCGCCGGCGGTCCACGGCGTGCACTCCGGTGCGGATCCCCGGGCACGTCTCCCGGGGGACCCCCGCCCCTGACGCCGAGGCTGCCCCGCCAGGCGCACCCCGGCCGCACCGCAGGGCCGCCACGGCGGCACGTCCGACCTCGTCCAGGACGCGCAGGCCGCACCGTCCGCATCGCCGAACCCGCTCACCCGCGGGCAGCGGGAAGCCGCCGTCCGTCAGGTGGGCGGCCCTACTGAATCACCCGTTCATCTGATGAGCTGCCCCGCATGGACGAGGAGCAGGGCGACCGGCGGCGCTGGCTGGTGCTGGCGGTCGGGATGTTCGCGATGACCTCCGGGTGCGCGTTCCAGTTCGGGCTGCCGTACCTGATCCCCGCGCTGCGGGACGAGGGGCTGTCGCTCTCGCAGGCGGGCCTGATGGCCGCCTGCCCGACGATCGGCCTGGTGCTGACGCTCACCCCGTGGGGAGCGGCGGCGGACCGGTGGGGTGAGCGGTGGGTGCTGGCGTCCGGCCTGGGGCTCGGCGGGCTGGTGCTGCTGGGGGCGGCGCGGGTGGACGGCACGGTCGGGCTCGGCGCCTGCTTCCTGCTGGCGGGCGCGGCCGGGGCGTCCGCGCACGCCTCCAGCGGGCGGCTGATCCTCGGTTGGTTCCCGGCGCGGCAGCGCGGGTTGGCGATGGGCCTGCGGCAGACCTCGCTGCCGCTGGGCGTCGCCGTCGCGGCGCTGCTGCTGCCGCCGCTGGCCGGGCACGGGCGGGCGACCGCGCTGGTCGTGCTGGGCGGGGCGAGCCTGGGGGCGGCGCTCCTGGTGGTGGCGGCCGTCCGGGATCCGGCGCGGCCGGCGGCCGGCGACGGGAGGCGGGCCGGCAACCCGTACCGGACCTCGGTGCTGTGGCGGCTGCATGGGGCGGCGACGCTGCTGGTGGTGCCGCAGTTCACGGTGTCGGTGTTCGCGCTGGTCTTCCTGGTGGACGCGCGCGGGTGGCCGCCCGCGGCGGCCGGTCCGCTGCTGGCCTGCGTGCAGGTGGCCGGGGCGGGCACGCGGCTCGCGGCCGGGCGCTGGTCGGACGTGGCCGGCAGCCGGGTGGGCCCGATGCGGCGGCTGGCGCTGACCGCGGCCGGCGCGCTGGCGGTGCTCGCGGCCGGCGCGTCCACCGGCTCGGCGGTCGCGGTGGCGGCGCTGGTGGCGGCCGGCGTGCTGACGGTGTCGACCAACGGACTGTCGTTCACGGCCGTGGCCGAGTACGCGGGTTCGGCCTGGGCCGGCCGGGCGCTGGGCGTGCACACCACCGTGCAGAACGCGGTCGCGGCCTGCGTCGCCCCGACGATGGGCGCGCTGATCGCAGCGGCCGGCTACGGCACGGCGTACGCGCTGGTGGTGGCGTTCCCGCTGGTGGCCGCAGCGGTGGTGCCACCGGCGTCACCGGCGCTGCACGGGACGTCGGCCGGTCCGACTTCCCGTGCAGCCGCGGGCGGCTCCGGCAGGCGTCGAGCCACCGGGAGCACCGGCGTGGCGGAGACCGGCGCCCGGGCCTCCCGCGGCACGGGCGCAGGTCTCCCGGGCGGCTCTTCGTGCAACGAGCCCGGTCGGTAGGGTGCTGCGGTTCGGACAGCGGCGGGAGGGGCGGCGGCGTGGCGGAGTCGGGCGGGCCGGAGCAGCGGATACGAGAGGCCGTCGAGAGCGGGACGGTGGTCGACCTGAGGGCGGCGGGTGCCCGTGGCCGCCCCTCCGGCGGCCACCGACCCACCACCTCCCTTCCCCACACGAAGTCGGCCCCGTCGACCTTCTGCGCGGGCAACCGGTGACCCGCGGCCCGCGGGTCAGCGGGGGCGGCGGCGGGTGGCGGCGAGGAGGGCGGGGACGGTGGTGAGCTTGATCCGGGGCCGGCCGGCGGCCCGGCCGAGCTCGCGCTCGGTGCGGTCGATGGCGCGCAGTTCCTTGAGTCCGAGGGCGTCCGGCCGGCGGCTGCGGACCAGCCGGGCGAGCTCCTTGCCGCCACCGGTCGGCACGGGCAGCACGCCGGCGGCCGCGTCGTCCAGGAAGGCGTCCACGGTCTCCTGGGAGCAGGCCCGGTTGGCGCCGATCCCGCCCGAGGGGCCCCGCTTGGCCCAGCCCACCACGTACGTCCCCGGCAGCGGTTCCCCGGTCGCCGGGTCGACCACCCGGCCGACGCGCTGCGGGACGGCCGCGGTGTCCACATCGAAGGGGAGCCCGGGCACCGGCACGCCCCGGTAGCCGATGGACCGCACCACCAGGCCGGCCGCGACGGTCCCCCCGCCACCCCGGCCGTCCTCGACCCGGAGCCCTTCCACCCGGCCGTCGCCGGCCAGGGCCGCGGGCGTGGCGAGGAAGCGCAGCACGATCCGCTTCCCCGGGCGCGGCGGCGCGGCGGTGTCGACCGTCTCCAGCGGCAGCCCGGCCAGCAGGGCCGCCTTGGAGCCGGGGGCGGCGTCGGCGAGCGCGGCCCGGACCTCCGGATGGTCCTGCACCACCACCTCGACGCCGGGCAGCTGCCGCAGGGCGAGGAACTCGGGCCTGGTCCAGGCCGCCTGTTCCGGCCCGCGGCGGGCCAGCAGCACCACCTCGCGTACCCGGCTGCCGCGCAGCGCGGCCAGCGCGTGGTCGGCGATGTCGGTGGCGGCGAGCCGGTCCGGGTCGAGCAGCAGGATCCGGGCGACGTCCACGGCGACGTTGCCGTTGCCGATCACGACGACCCGTTCGGCGGAGAGGTCGACGGCGTCGGCCGGCACGGTGGGGTCGGCGTTGTACCAGCCGACGACGGTGGTCGCGGGCAGGCTTCCGGGCAGGTCCTCGCCGGGCAGGCCGAGCCGGCGGTCGCCGGCGGCCCCGACCGCGTAGACCACCGCGTGGTGGTGGGCGGCCAGTTCGGCGTGGCTGACGTCGCGGCCGACCTCCACGTTGAGGTGGACGGTGAGCCGGGGGTGGTGGAAGAGGGAGGCGAAGCTCTCGGCGATCCGCTTGGTGGCCTGGTGGTCGGGGGCCACGCCGTGGCGCAGCAGCCCGCCGGCCACGGGCAGGCGGTCGATCATCGTGATGTCGGCGCCGGTGGTGCGGAGCAGCGACTGCGCGGTGTAGCTCGCGGAGGGGCCGGTGCCGACGATGGCGACGCGCAGCGCGCCGAGGCCGTCGGGCAGGCTGCGCGGGAAGGTCGGCGCGCTCCAGGCGTGGTCACCGGGGTGGTCCTGGAAGTACTGCCGGTTGAGGTCGCCGAAGACGGTGTCGGGGCCGGCGAGCCGGTCGACCGGGAAGACCGCGTCGACCGGGCAGGCGTCGGCGCAGGCGCCGCAGTCGATGCAGGCGGCCGGGTCGACGTAGAGCATGTCCGTGCTGCCGAACGCGGGCTCGTCGGGTGTCGGGTGGATGCAGTTGACCGGGCAGACGGAGACGCAGGAGGCGTCGTTGCAGCAGGTCTGGGTGATCGCGTAGGCCATGGCCGGGGTGGGGTCCTCGCTGCGTGGGGGAGGGAGGGTCGATCGGGGCGGGCTGCGGTACCGGGCCGCCGGCAGCGCGGCCCGGGCTCGGCGTGCGTGCCGGGCTCGGGGCACGGTGCCGGGTCCGGGGAGTCGCCCGGCTCGGGGCAGTTGCCGGCTCAGAGCATGTGGATGCGGCGGTAGATCGCCGTCGAGGCACGGGTGAGCAGCCCGGCCTCGGCCAGGAACGCCATCAGGTGGCGCGAGCTGGTGCGCATCATCGCCCGGCGGTGCTCGCTGCCGCGCACCTCGGCGACCGCCCGCTCGACGTCCAGGCCCGCGGCCCGGTACACGCCGGGGTGGACCATGCTGCCGACGATGACGAACGCGCCGGCGGCGATGCCGGTCGCCGCGGCCCGCCGCCGCGCCGGGCCCGCGTCCCGCAGCCGCTCGCGGATCTCCTGGCGGGCGAACTTCATGTGCCGGGACTCCTCGACCACGTGGATCCGGGACGTCCCGCGGACGATCTCCAGGACGTTCTCGCCGCGCATCCAGTCGCGCTGCATGACGTCGAGCACCTCCTCGGCCACGAGGATGCCGCCGTAGGCGAGTTCGCCGCGGGCGGTGGCCTTGTAGAGGCGGCCGGCCTGGGCGATCAGCCGGTTCGGTTTGTACTGCGGGACGCCCATCTTCTCGCAGGCCCGGGCGAACATGATCGAGTGCCGGCACTCGTCGGCGATCTCGGTGAGCGCAAAGCGGAACTCGGCGCTGCCCGGGTCCTTCAGGTACTGGTCGCGCAGCACCATCTGCTGCAGGATCATCTCGAACCAGATCCCGGTCGTCATGATCGAGCAGACCTCGTGCCGGGTGAGGGTGACCCGCTGCTCCTCCGACATCTCGCCCCAGAGGCGGGTGCCGTACAGGGTGCTCCACTCGGGGTTGAGGCCGTAGTGGCCGTCGGGGAGCGGGGCCTCCCAGTCGATCTCGGTCGCCGGGTCGTAGGAGAGGGTGGCGGCCGACTCCAGCAGCCGCTTCGAGACGTCGTCGTCGGCCGCGGTGTGGCCGTGGAACCGTGCCGCCGTACCGGTCCGGGTCATGGCTGCCTCCAGGTGCGTGGCCTGCGGGGTCCCCGCCGACCCCGCTTATTGACGGAGAGTACAATAAGAGGCCGGGCCCGAGAACCCCTCGCGCAGCCACTGCGCGCCTCGCGACAGCGCGCCTCGGGTGCGCGGGTACCGCCACTCCGCGCGCCCGCCGCACTGCGCGCCGTACCCGCGCTGCTCCGTACCGCTGGCGGCTGCGCCCGTCGGAGGGATGATGGCGGGGTGGGCCTGCACGGCCGGGAGCGGACGGGCGGCCCGAGCACCACGGTCGGTCGCGGGTCGGTCGCGGTCACGACCGCCGGGCGGCGAACGGCCGGTCGGCGGGACACGGGCGAGACACATCCGAGGGGTGCACATGGACAGCCGGCGGTTCCCCTACGTCGACCGCGCGGCCGGCGCGCTGCTCGACGCGGCCGGCCGGATCACCCGCTGGACGTCGGAGGCCGAGCGACTGCTCTCCCTGCGGGCGGACCAGGTCTGTGGCCGGTCGGTCCGGGCGCTGCTCGCGGACCCGGCCACCTGGCCCGCGCTGCTGGCGGCCCGGGCGTCGGGCGCCTGGTCCGGCCAGGCCGTGGTGCGCTCCGGCGACGGCGACGACCTGGGGGTCGTCTTCCAGGTGCTCCCGCTCGCCGCGCCCGGTCCTGCTGCGACGCCCGACGCCGGAGCCGACCCCGCTGCCGACCAGGGCGACCCCACTGCCGACCCGGGTGCCCCCGGCGACGCGGAGCCTCGCTACTTCGTGCTCGCCGCCCCAGCCGGCCTGGTCGCCCAGTGGCGCCAGGACCAGGCGTTCACCCGCGAGCTGTTCCTCCAGGACCGGGTCGGTCTCGCCGTCTTCGACGACCGGCTCCGGCTGGTCAGGACCAACACCCACCTGCTCCCCTACACCGGCCTCCCGCCCGACCTCGGCGGCCACCGCCTGGGCGACTTCCTGCAGGCCGCGGACGCGGCGGCGGTCGAGCGCCACCTGCACGAGGTGCTGGAGTCCGGCCGGCCGCTGGTGCTGGCCGAGGAGCTGGTCCGCACGATCGACGACCCGGGCCGCGGCGCGGTGATGGCCGTCTCGGCCTTCAGGCTGCAGGCGCCCGACGGCAACGCGATCGGCGTCACCGCGCTGTTCACGGACGTCACCGAGCTCCACCGGACGGGTGAACGCCTCGCCGTCCTGCACCGCGCCACCGCCGCGGTCGGCAGCTCCCTCTCGGTCGCCAGGACGGCCGAGGAGCTGGCCGCGGTGCTCGCGCCCGGACTGGCCGACCTCGCGGTGGTCGAGGTCGCCGAGGCGGTCTTCAGCGGCGACGAGCCGGTACCGGACCGCGACGGCCGGCTGCTGCTCCGGCGGGCCGCCGTCGCCGTCGACCAGCACCCCGGCTCCGGCGCTGACGCCTTCGCCGTGCCGGCCGCCGCCGAGCAGGTCCTGGTCGACGCCACCGACCCGCCGGGCGGCCACGACCTGGCGGCACCCCCTGCCGCACCCCCTGCCGGGGCCTCCGCCCAGGCCCCCGACGACGCCCCGGCCACCAGCGACGACCCGGCCACCGTGATGACCGCGCCGCTGCGCGCCCGCGGCGCCCTGCTCGGCCGGGTGACCGTCCGCCGCGGCCCGCACCGCCCGCCGTACGGGCCGGCCGACCACGACCTGCTGCGCGAGATCGCCGCCCGTGCCGCGCTGGCGCTCGACAACGCCCGCCGCTACACCCGCGAGCGCCGGGCCGCCGTCGGCCTGCAGCGGAGCCTGCTGCCGCCGGCGCAGACCGAGACCTCCGCGGTCAGCACCGCGAGCGTCTACCTGCCGACCGACACCGCCACCGGCGTCGGCGGCGACTGGTTCGACGTGATCCCGCTGTCCTCCGCCCGGGTCGCCCTGGTCACCGGCGACGTGGTCGGCCACGGGCTGGAGGCCAGCGCCACCATGGGCCGGCTGCGCACCGCCGTCCGCACGCTCGCCGACCTCGACCTGGAGCCGGACGAACTGCTCGTCCACCTCGACGACCTGGTCTCCCGGCTGCTGGCCGACGAGGACGAGCCGTACGCCCCCGAGGTGCCCGGCGGCGGCCTCGACCAGGGCTGGGGGCACGCGCCCGACCACGGCGGGAGCCGGTGGAGCGGGGGTGCGGCCGGTGACGGCGAGGTGTCCCGCCCCGGCGCCGGAGCGTCCGCGCCGGGCGGTCCCGCGGACGGCGACGAGTGGCCCCCTCCCCGCCGCGCCGTCGCCTTCGGCGCGACCTGCGTCTTCGCCGTCTACGACCCGGTGTCCCGGCGGCTGGCGGTCGCCTCGGCCGGCCACCCGCCGCCCGCCGTCGCCGCGCCGGACGGCAGCGTCGAGTACGTGCCGGTGCGCCCCGGGCCGCCGCTCGGCGTCGGCGGACTGCCGTTCGAGGTGGCCGAGGTCGAGGTCGTCCCCGGCAGCCTCCTCGCGCTCTACACCGACGGCCTGATCCACGGCCGCGACGGCGAGACCGACCTCGACGAGGGCATGGCCGAGCTGCGCCGCCGCCTCGCCCGGCCCGGCACCACCACCGCCGCACTGCCGGAGCTCGGCCGGGAGCTGGTCGACGGCCGGCCGGCGGACCGGCTCGCCGACGACGTCACGCTGCTGCTGGCCCGCACCCGGGCCGTGCCGCCCGAGTCCACCGCGACCTGGTCGGTGGAGGCCGACCCGGCCGCCGTCGCCGCCGTCCGCGAGCGGACCGCGGAGCACCTGACCGCCTGGGGGCTGGAGGACCTGGTCTTCACCACCGAGCTGGTGCTCAGCGAGCTCGTCACCAACGCCATCCGCTACGCGGGCGGCCCGGTGGAGGTCCGGCTGATCCACGCCGAGCGGCTGACCTGCGAGGTCTCCGACCCCAGCGCCACCCAGCCCCGGATGCGCCGGGCCCGGGTCACCGACGAGGGCGGCCGCGGCCTCTACCTGGTCGCCCAGCTCACCGACCGCTGGGGCAGCCGCTACACCCGGCACGGCAAGACCATCTGGGCCGAGCAGGAGTTGCCTTAGGGCGTGCCCGACACACCGGCAGATCACCCGGCGGACCGTGCCGGTGACATGGTGACGCGACCGCCGGGCATCCGTCAGCATGGTGTGCGCGCCACGGCATCCGCGAGCCGGTCGGCTCCCGCGATGGCGATCGGACGTTGATCGGATGTTCATTCCGTTCGGCCACGGTGGTGCCGACGGCCCCGGAGCCGTCGTCCCCCTGCCGACGGCGCCGTCTCCCCCTCGGCCGCCGCACTCCCCGAAGGGAACCCCCCATGCCCAAGGTCATCGTCGCGGCCACCCCCGCCGCCGGGCACACCGGTCCGCTGCTGCGGATCGCCGGCCACCTCGCCGGACTGGGCCACGACGTGGTGTTCCTGGGCGGCGCCCGCTTCGCCGAGCCGGTGGCGGCGGCGGGCCTCGGCTTCCGCGCGCTGCCCGCGGAGGCCGACTTCGACGATCGCGACCTCGCCGTCGCCTTCCCCGAGCGGGAGCTGGTACCGCCCGGCCCGGAACGGACCGCCTGGGACGCCATGCACATCTTCGGCGACCCGGTGCCGGCCCAACTCGCCGCCCTGCACGAGCTGCTGGCACAGTTCCCGACGGCCGCCCTGATCTACGACAGTCTCTTCCTGGGCGGGGCCGCCCTGGCGCTCGAGCGGAAGGCCGGTGACCGCCCGGTCGTGGTGGCCGTCGGCACGTTCCCGGTGATGGTGGGCAGCCGGGACACCGCACCGTTCGGCCCGGGCCTGCTCCCACCGGCGGACGACGCCGAGCGGGCCCGCTACGCGGCGCTCACCGAGCAGTTGGCCGAGCGGGGCCGGCCGGTGACCGAACACGTGCGCCGGGCCTTCGCCGCCGCCGGCGTGGAACTGCCCGCCGGCGAGCGGGCCCGGGCCGTCACCGAGGCCGCCGACCACTTCCTGCAGCTGACCGTGCCCGGCTTCGAGTACCCGCGCGGCGACCTGCCCACCAACGTGCGATTCGTCGGCGCCCTGCCGCTGCCCGCACCGGACGGCGCGCCGCTGCCGCCGTGGTGGCCCGAGCTGACCCGGGCCCGGGCGGAGGGCCGCAAGGTCGTCGTGGTCACCCAGGGCACCGCCGCCAACGGCGATGTGACGGCGCTGCTGGCACCGACGGTGCGTGCGCTGGGCGAGCGGTCGGACCTGCTGGTCGTCGCGGCCACCGGCCGCCGGGACGGGGAGCGGCTGCTGACCGCCGCGGTGTCCCGACTGCCCGCCAACGTCCGGGCGGCCGGGTACGTCCCGTTCGACGCGCTGCTCCCGCACGCGGACGTGCTGGTCAGCAACGGCGGCTACGGTGGCGTGCACACCGCGCTCGGACACGGCGTGCCGCTGGTGGTCGCCGGCGGGAGCGAGGACAAGCCGGAGGTCGCCGCCCGGGTGGAGTGGACCGGCACCGGGGTCAACCTGCGCACCGGCCGGCCGTCCGCCGAGGCCGTGGCGGCCGCGGTCGAGCGGGTCCTGACCGACCCCGGGTACCGTCGGCGTGCCGAGGAGCTGCGTACCGAACTGGAGGCCTATCGTGCGCTGGACGTGATCGCCGAGCTGGTCGCCGGCCTGACCCCCACCCCGGCCGACCGGACCCACCGGAGCGACCCGGCCGACCGCACCCGCCGGGCCGACCGCGCCGCGGCGCTGGCCGCCGAGGCCGGCTGAGCACCGGAACACGCAGCTTCCCCACCCCTCCCCCGCACCAGGGGTGGGGCGTCGGCCCCGGGGACGACCTCCCCGGGGCCGACGCCCCACCCGCAAGAGAACGGAACCGAAGCCATGGGCCGCCTCCCGCTCGCCGTCCGGGCCTACCCGAGGCGGTCGCCGCTGACCTTCGCCTATGTGTGCCTGCTGCTGCTCACCCACGTCTGGGTCGAGTCCGTGCTGCCGGCCGACAACTCGGCCGTCCTGCTGCACCACGTCAGCACCAACCTGGACAACCTCGCCGACCATCCGCTCGCCGCCCTGTTCGGCAGCGCCCTGTTCTTCGACGGCACCCTGACCGACGTCGGTTCGTCCAGCTTCGCGAGCACGTTCATCACCCTGGGCATCGGCGTCGCCGGCTGCCTGGCCTGGCTGGAGTACCGGCTGGGCACCGCACGGGCGTTCGGGGCCTTCCTCGCCGGGCACATCGGGGCGACGTTGCTCACCGCCCTGGTCATCATGGCCGCGCTCGGACAGGGCTGGTACCCGGAGAGCGTGCGTCAGGCCTGGGACTTCGGCGTCAGCTACGGCGCCCAGGCCGTCATGGGGGCCGCCACGGCCCTGCTGCCGCGCCGCGCCCGGCTGCCCTGGGCGGCCTTCGTGCTCGGCTGGCCGCTCGGCGGCGCCGACTGGAGCGGACCTCTGCCGGACTTCACGACGGTCGGCCACCTCGTCGCCGCCGGCATCGGTTTCGCCCTGGCGCCGCTGGCCGCCGGCCGGGCCCGCCCCCGTCCGCGGCCGAAGGCGGACACCGACCGGCCCACCGGACACTCCGCCGGCATCGGCCGGCCCTGACGCCGGTCCTCGCCCCTCAGGTCACGGGTGGGCGCGGGCAGGTGGCGGTACGCGGTGCGTCCGGGGCGGCGGCTGTCGTGGGCGGAATTCGGCGGCACCGGCAAGGCCGAGGGGAAGGACGCCCCCAGACCGCGGACACCGTCCGGGACCTGCTGACCGGCGTGAAGGAGCAGGTCGACACCAAGGAGCTCAACCTGGCCGCGTAGCCGACGGGCCCTCGGCACGCCGCGGAGACATGCGAAGAGCCCCTCACGAAGCCGTGAGGGGCTCTTCACCTGGTGCGCGAGGGGGGAGTTGAACCCCCACGCCCTTTCGGGCACTGGAACCTGAATCCAGCGCGTCTGCCTATTCCGCCACCCGCGCATCTGGTGATGGGCTAAAGCTTAGCCCATCCGCGGGGGTGCTCCGAACCAGGTTTACGGGCACCCCCGCGGAACGGGCGACGTCAGCGCGCCACGCGCTCCAGGATCCACTCGATCAGGGCGCCGGAGACGTGACTGTGCTCGGTGTTGTCGGTGTCGAAGGCGACCTCGTCCAGGTGGCCGGCGGCGAGGTCCGCGTCGGTGATGGAGAGGGTCGTCTCGATGTTCCACCGGACCGGGTCGAAGTCCAGCGCGGCCGCGCTGACGGACGGCACGAAGGTGCCGCTGCGGTACTCGTCGGAGATCTTCGCCTTCAGCGCGTCCGCGACCCTGCCGAAGGAGTCCAGGGTGCCGCCGGGGGCGCCGTCCAACGCCGGGACCTCGGTGGTGGTGCTGCGCCGCACCGCCAGACCGAGGTGCATGCCGCCGATCTTCTGTGCCTCGCCGCGCTCCGGCTGGAAGCGGGCGGTGGCGCTGGCGATCAGGGCCTGCCAGTCGAAGGCCACCTCGCCGGCGGGCAGCGGGAGGCCGATGCCGTCCCGGCGGCCGTTGGAGACGCCGAGCCGGAGCGGGCGCTGCGGGAAGTTGCCCACCCGCGCGAGGTCCGCCAGGAACTCCTTGCGCAGCGGGCTGGAGGTGGCCACCGGTCCGGAGTACTTGGAGTTCTCCACCCAGGCCCAGAGCAGCTGCTGTGCGGCCTCGCTGCGGATCAGCTCGGCCTGCTTGGGCTGGCCGGGTGCGGCCGGGGTGAAGTCCTCGAAGAAGTACGCCATCTGCTGGAGGACCAGCGGGATCCAGGCGCCGTTGTGCGGGGAGTCGTAGGAGAGGTAGGTGGCGGTCTGGTGGTCGACACCGTCGTGCTCGAGCTTGGCGAGCGCGTAGCGGGTGACGATGCCGCCCATGCTGACGCCGCCGACGGTGAGCGGGGCGTCCCCGATGCGTTCGTCGATGACCCGCGTGATGGCGTTGATCGCGACGCCGGCGTTGGCCTGGATGTGGGTGTGGCGCTTCTCGAAGCCGATCAGGACGACGTCGATGCCGCGGGCGAGCAGCTGGTCGAAGAAGCCGGGCGTGCCGGCCTCGTACGGGGTGTTGAAGTGGGCGAAGAGGCCGGGGAGGTCGCTGGGGCCGTAGTTGAAGCCGTCCGCGAAGAGGAAGGGGCGCTGGAGGCCCAGCTTCGGCTTGGCGAGGTAGACGGCCGTCTGGCCGGTCGGGATCTCGCCCTTGTACGGGTCGCCGACCAAGTCCCAGGTGAAGTCGGCCGGGCGCGACGCTCCGACGTCGATGCGCTGCGGGGTGGCGAACCAGACTTCCGGCTGCAGCGACGCGGCCAGCTCGGCCCGCTCGGCTTCCGTAGGCTCGGTCTCGCGCCCGAGGAGCGTGAGGGCGACGTCGATCCGGGGTTCCTGTGCCATGAGTACCGCCTCTGTGGTGGTGAGGAGCGATCATCAGCGCGCGCAGGGCGACGGTATCGGTTCGGTTACGGAGGGCACCAGACCGTGACCGAGAGTGGTCGAAAGTGTCCGGGTGCGACGTGGAGTGACGGAACCCGATCGGTCAGCCGAAGTCTCCGGCCCGGACGGCGGTGAGGAAGGACTCCCAGGCCGTGGCGGAGAAGAGGAGGGCCGGGCCCTCGGGGTCCTTGGAGTCACGCACCGGAACGACGCCGGGGAATCCGGGGGCCACTTCGATGCAGTTGCCACCGTTGCCGCCGCTGTAGCTGCTCTTGCGCCAGGCGGCGGCTACAAGCTCGATCGTCGTCACCATGAGCACCTCCAGGAGACCTAAGCCGAGAAGTCGCCGGCCCGAACGCCCGCGACAAAGGACCGCCAAGCCGCATCGGAGAACACCAGGGCTGGCCCGCCAGGGTCCTTGGAGTCACGCACCGGAACGACGCCGGGGAATCCGGGGGCCACTTCGATGCACTCGCCGGCGTTGTCCGCGCTGTAGCTGCTCTTCAGCCAGGTCGCTGCATGAGGATCGACGCTCTTCATACCGGTATTCCTCCATCGCATCGGCAATCAGCGCGCGAGAGTCGCGGACCGACAGTACATCCCCGCGCATGACATCGAAGTCGGCCCGATGCTCCTCGACGATCGCCGGAGCATCGCTGAAGTGGCCCCTATAGAGGCTTTCCGAGTAGAGCCACTCCTTCCCATCGGGCATCACCAGAAGGAACATGGACGTCGCCGGAAGCCTCGTGTAGGCATCGAAGCGCGCCACCTGAATGGTGATGTTGGACCTTTCACCTGCGGCAAGCAAGTGCTCCATCTGACATCGCATCACTTGCGGCCCGCCTACCACGCTCCTGATGACGCTCTCATGGAGGACCACCAGAAGCAGTGGGCCGCCGGGCTGGAAATAGCGCGCCTGCCTGCTGAGCCGAGCCATCACCCTCTCCTTGACCAGCCCCGGGTTGTCACGAGCATTACCGAGGGAGAACAGCGCGTGCGCATACTCCTCGCACTGCAACAGCCCGTTGACTCGGTTGAACTGGAACGCCCTGACCGACATCGCCTCGGCTTCGAGGTCCACGTACTTCTGGAACCAGTCCGGGTGCTCGATGTCCGCCTGCCAGTCCACCCGCTCGAACAGCTTCAGCAGCAGGCCACCCATCTGCAGGAGGTCGTCGCAGCTCGCCACGGTCTCGGCACGCATCGGCCGCTGGCCACCCTCGGCGCGGGTGACCACGGTTCGATCGCAATGGAGCAGCTTCCCGAGTTCAGCCTGCGTGTAGCCCGACTGCTCCCGGGCAAATCGCAGGGCCTCGCCGAACATCACGGCCGGGCTCGACGTGGGACCAGCGCCGGCTTTCCGATGTGACACGTCCGTCCCCCTCATGTGCCGCAGATCGCTCCACCTCGAATCGGCCGTCACCGTACCTCCGGAGGACCATGATTGAGACCGGAACGCGATCGTCTGCCTGCGCAGCGTGAGGTGTGCGCCCCTGCCGCGAGCCGCTTCCACCACCCCCTTCACCCGTCACGCCCGGAGGCAGCCCCGCCATGCCCACCACCGGTACCCACCCCCGGCCCCGCGAGTTCGCCGCCCGGCTGCGCTCGCGGCCCGACTCCACCCCGCTGGCCCGGCTCCTCCTCCGCGCCTACCTCGCCGGCATGCCGCAGGGCGAACGCTATGCCGACATCGCCGAACTGCTCCTCGGCGAGCTCGTCGCCAACGCCGTCCAGCACAGCGACGCGCCGCCGGACCGGCTGGTCGAGCTCCGGTTCGCCCTGATCGCCGGCCGCCTGCGCATCGAGGTGCACGATGCCGGCAGCGGGCGGCCTACTCCGCGCGTCTCCTCCTCCGAGGACGAGCGCGGCCGCGGGCTCTTCCTGGTCGACGAGCTGGCCGAGCGCTGGGGTTGCTGCCCGCGCGCCGGTGGGGTCGGCAAGTTCGTCTGGGCGCTGATCGCCCCCGTGCCCGGCTTGGCCGAACCGGCCTTCGACGCGGCCCGGGCGGCCGTCGCCGTCTGACGACAGGGCGCCGACCGGCGCACTGCGCACCACCACCCGCGCCGTGTTCCTTCGAAGGTGGGGTTTGGCTCAACCGGCCGTCCGTCCACGACCGATGCCGCCGTCGACACGGGTCCGCGCCGGCGGATCCGCCGGCGCGAAGGATCACATGATGCTGCGGAGCAAGCGCGCTCGCACCGCCTATTGCCGAGCGGCAAGGTCGCCGTGGGCGGAGGCGCCGAGGCACAGGGCAACGACGCCGTCCTGGCCGGCAGCTTCCCGACGGACGACGGAAGGGGCTGGGTCGCCCTCGGCCGCCAGAACGCCTACAGCACCGTGGGCATCAGCGTGTACGTGATCTGCGCCAACGCCTGAGCCCCGACCCCCAGCGGGACGAACGGGGTGGCGGCGCTGCCCGCCGCCACCCCGCCGTCCACTCGGCCGCAGCCCGCTCAGCCGTCGTTCTTGATGATCTTCATGGTCAGGTGCGAGTCCACCCGGGTGACGGCCGGCAACGCCATCAGCCGAGCGGTGAGGAAGCTCTCGTAGGCGGCATGGTCCTCGACCGCGACGCTGACGAAGTAGTCGGGCCGGCCAAAGAGCCGGCGGAACTCGACGACCTCCTCGTAGGAGGCCACCGTCGACTCGAACTCCTCCACCGTCTGAAGGTCGTTGACGCCGATCTCGACCGCGACCACCACCTCGAAGCCGCGACCGGCCGCCGCGGGGTCGATCCGGGCCCGGTAGCCCGCGATGATCCCGGCCTCCTCCAGCCGCTTCACCCGGCGCAGACAGGGCGGTGGCGTGAGCCCGACCCGCTTGGCCAACTCGACGTTGGTCAGCCGACCGTCCCGGCGTAGATGAAACAAGATTTCACGATCGATGCCATCCAGCATTTCTCTGTTGCTCATTCCGCGATTCCGGGGCAATGATTGGAAACCATATTACCCGCAATTCGCCCTAGAATTGCGGACATGGCCTCCGCATCCACCGGGACGCTCACGCGCCTCGACTCACCGCCCCCGTCCCCGCCCGCGCCGCCCCCACCTGCTCCGGCTCCGGCCCGGTCTCCCGCCCCGCGGGCCGACCTGGTGGCGGCGCTGCGGGACTCCAGCTCGGTGGGCCTGGGCCTGTTCCCGCTCGGGATCGCGTTCGGCGTGCTCGTCGTCCACGCGGGCCTGGACTGGTGGTGGGCCACCGCGTTCACGGCCCTGGTGTACGCGGGGTCGCTGGAGTTCCTGCTCGTGGGGCTGGTCGTCGCCGTCACCCCGCTCGCGCAGATCGCGCTCACCGCGTTCCTGGTGAACTTCCGTCACGTGTTCTACGCGCTGTCCTTCCCGCTGCACCGCGTGCCGGGCCGCCTCGGCAAGGCGTACAGCACCTTCGGCATGACGGACGAGGCCTATGCGCTGACCACCGGCGCGGGCGCCCGGTCCTGGAACGGCCGGCGGATCATCTGGCTCCAGGTGCTGTGCCAGGTCTACTGGGTGGCCGGCGGCACGGCCGGCGCGCTGTTCGGAGCGCTGGTGCCCGCCCGTCTGGTCGGCCTGGACTTCGCACTCACCGCACTGTTCGTCGTCCTCACCGTCGACGCCTTCCGGGCCCGGCGGGACATCGCCACCCCGGCGCTGGCCCTGGTCTGCGCACTGGCCGCGCGCTTCGTCCTGCCGGGACAGATGCTGCTCGCCGCCACCGGCCTGTTCACCGCCGGGCTGCTGGTGCGGTACACCCGCGCCGGGCACCGCGCGCCGGACGCCGCAACGGCGACCGCGAACCCGGAGGAGCCGGCCCGTGCCTGACACGCCCTACCTGCTCGCCGCCATCGGCGTCTCGGCCGCCGTCACCTGGGGCTTGCGCGCTCTGCCGTTCGCCGCCCTCGCCCCGCTGCGCGCCAGTGCCGTACTGCACTTCCTGAGCGTGCGCATGCCGGTCGGAGTGATGGTCATCCTCACCGTCTACTCGCTGCGCGACCTGCCCCTCGCAAGTCCGCTCCGGGCCACGCCCACCCTGCTCGCCCTGGCCGCCACCCTCGGCCTGCACCTGTGGCGGCGCAACGCGGTGCTGAGCATCCTGGGCGGGACCGCCGTGCACGTGGTCCTCGCGAGCACGCTCTTCGCCCACGTGTGACCGGGCGGGCGTGACCGCCCATACGTGACCGGGCGGGCGTGACCGCCCATACGTGACCGCCCATACATGACCGGGCGGCGTGACCGGCGCCGTGCTCACGCCGGGCGGGCGCCGCTCCCGGTTCGCAGCACCGGGGCCCGGCCGCGGATTCCGGCCCCCGGCTACTTCGCGGCCGCCTCCAGCGTGGCGCGCCAGAGCGGGCTGTCGACGTAGTGGTTGTCGTACAGCTCGGAGGAGTCCTTGATCTCCTGCGGGCTCGCCTCGCCGCGCATCACCCGGCCGAGCAGGCGCAGGTAGTCGAAGCGGGGCATGCCGGGGGTGAAGGTGAAGAGCACGTCGGCGGTCGAGCCGGGGGCGGCGGCGAAGGCGTGCGGGGTGTGCGGCGGGACGAGCAGGAAGTCGCCCTCGCCGAGCACCGTCACCTCCTCGTCGACGAGGACCTGGAGCGAGCCGCCGATGACGAAGAACAGCTCCGAGGCCCGGGTGTGGAAGTGGGCCGGCGCGCCGACGGCCCCCTCGGCGAAGGTGGACCGGTAACTGGTGATCGGGCTGCCGCCGGTGCCGCAGTCGGCCAGCAGGGTCATCACGCTGCTCGGGTCGCTGGTGGTCTCGGCGGTGGCGGCGCGGGTCAGAACGGGCTTGCCGGCGGTGGCGCTCACAGTGGATCCCCCTGGTCAGTGACGGCTCTCGGCGTTCCGCCGTGGCCTCGTGTCCACCACCCTATGGGTCTGAAAGACCCGAATCCTGGTTCATTCCGCCGTCATCTCCGTGGGTCAATTCTGCTCCGCGCAGGCAGGCGGCGGACGGCGGGCGCAGACCGGTGCGTCCCTCGCCTCCACACACCGACTTCCCCCCAACGTGGGGTTTGGCTCAACCGATCGGCGTGGGGGTGCCGATGCCCCATCCGACGCAAGTCCCGGCCGGGGCGGCGGAGCTGAGGGCCGCCGCCCCGAACACCGGCTCGACCGAGCCGGGTTCACCGGCCTCGCCCGCGGCCGGGGCACGTCCGACCATTCCACTTCCGCAGACCCCCTCCACCGCGCGGGGCCCCGCTCAACGGTCGAGGCTGATCGCGTTCTTGGCCTTCTCCACCGACTCCTCCGAAGCCGGACCGCCGGGGTTCTCGGTGGCCAGAGCCTGGTTGAGCGCGACGAAGGGGCGCATCCGCTCCTCGTAGCGCTCGAACGCTGCCCGGTGACCCTCGCCGGCGGACGCGGCCCGGCCCAACTCGTCGGCGAGCAGGTGGGCGCCGACCAGGGCGAGGCCGGTGCCCTGCCCGGACAGCGGGGAGGCGCAGTAGCCGGCGTCGCCGACCAGGACGGCGCGGCCGGCGGACCAGCGGTCCATGCGGACCTGGGCCATCTCGTCGGCGTAGAAGTCGGGGGCGCGGTGCAGCGCCTCGAGGAGCCGGGGCGTCTCCCAGCGCAGCGCCGCCATCCGCTCGGCGACCCGGGCCCTGGCCTCGCCGGCGTCCCGGACGGCCGGCTCCTCGCTCGCCCAGCCGAAGGTGACCCGCAGCTCGCTGTTGCCGCGCACCGGGTAGATGCCGTAACCGGCGTCGCCGTCGCGCTGCCAGACCTGCCAGTCCTCCAGGCCGAGGAAGTTGTCTGCGCCGAAGATGGCGACGTGCATCCCGAGGCGGCTCAGGTACCGCTCCTCGGGGCCGAAGACCAGCCGGCGGACGCGGGAGTGCAGGCCGTCCGCGCCGACCACCAGGTCGAAGGTGCGGGGCTGCGCGTGCCGGAAGGTGACGTGGACGCCGCGCTCGTCCTCCCGCAGGCCGGTGACGGCGTCTCCCCAGATGAACTCGGCTTCGCCTGCCACCCGTTCGGCCAGGATCGTGACCAGGTCCTCGCGCAGCAGTTCGACGTCCCCGCTGTCGAGCCGGCCGCTGCTGAAGGTCGCCTCGGTGGAGCGGTGCACCTCGGTGCCATCGCCGTCGAGCACGGACATGCCGCGCATCCGGGTGCGGACGGCACGGACCTGCTCGGTCAGGCCCATCCGGTCGATCACGTCGAGGGCGACGCCACGGATGTCGACCGCCTGGCCACCGCGGCGCGGGCCGGGGGCGAGTTCCACGACGGTCGGGGTGAAGCCCTGACGGCGCAGCAGGTGGGCGAGCGCGGTGCCGGCGATGCCGCCGCCGGAGATGAGCACGGTGTTCACGGGGACTCCCTGGTTCGGTCGGTGCGATTCTGCCTGTACGCCGTAAGCGACGTCCTGAATGTACGACGTACATTCAGGAACGACAAGGGCTCTAAGCAGCACATACAGAGCAGAGCTGTACTAGTACAGCTCGCGCGGGAGTCGCGACGGCGCACCCGCCCCCTCCACCCGGGAGGGAGCGTTCAGGATCAATTCGGTACGAAAAGGAGTGAACCTCCGACGCTTCCTGAGCGTGGTTCAGATGGATCCCGATCGTCCGCCGAGGCCGATCGCCGACGTCCAGGAGTTGCCATCGCCATGTCCGTCCACGACACCAGCCACCGCCACGGGACAGCCCAGCACGGGGAAGCAGGCCAGGAAGAGGCGCGTCGAACAGACGCCCGACAGGAGAAGCCCTTCCGGGGCGGGCTCCTGAAGGGCGCGCTCGCGCTGCTGCTGGTCGCGGCCGTGGCGACCGGCCTGCTGTGGTGGCACCCGTGGAGCGGGAAGAAGGCCGCCGCGCCGAAGCCGTTGCAGTTCACCACCGCCACCGGCGGGTCCGCCCAGTTCGGCACCGGAGCGCACCTCTACCGCTACAAGGTGCGGGTGGAGGACGGGCTCTCCGAGCGGCCCGAGCAGTTCGCCGCCGAGGTGGACGCCGTCCTCGGGAACGTCAAGCTCGGCTGGGCCGCGGGCGGTGAGGTGTCCTTCCAGCGAGTGGCCGCCGACCCGGTGGACTTCACCGTCTACCTGGCCACCCCGAAGTCCACCGACCGGATATGCGGCCAGTACGGCCTGGACACCGGGGGCTGGGTGAACTGCGGCGCCGGCCACCAGGTGGTCATCAACGTCAAGCGCTGGACCGAGCTCTCCGAGTTCTACGTCGGCCGCCCCGAGCTCTACCACGCCCTCGCCGTCAACCACGAGGTCGGCCACATCCTCGGCAACGGGCACGTCGACTGCCCGGGCCAGGGTGCGCCGGCACCGGTGATGCAGCAGCAGATCAAGGGCCTGAACGGCTGCGTGCCCAACGGGTGGCCCTACTCCGAGACCGGCGCGCTGCTCACCGGGCCGCCCACCCCGGACGCGATCCCCGGCCAGAGCGCCACACCCGGCCAGAGCGCCACACCCGGCCGGACCGCAGGGGCGTCCGTGCCGTAGGCGCGCCGGACCGCCCCGGGCCGCCGGCCGCCACCGCGCGAGCAGCTGCGGCGCGAATCCGCGCTGGTAGGGTCTGAGCCAGTCCGGACCGGTCCAGTACGGACCAGTGCAGAGCGACCGGCGACAGAGCGATCCTCCGAGGAGTCGGCACCATGGCACCGGAGACGGAGCCGCCCTTCCAGCGCATCGCCGCCGAGCTCCGCCGGCGCATCGCCACCGGGGAGCTGGCGCCCGGCGAGCGGGTGCCCTCCACCCGGCGGATCGCCCAGGACTGGGGTGTCGCGCTGGCCACCGCCACCAAGGCCCTCACCGTGCTGCGCCTGGAGGGCCTGGTGGAGGCCCTGCCGCGGGTCGGCACGGTGGTGGCGGCACCCGCCGGGCCGCGGGCCGGCACGCCGGCGGCGCCCGGCGCCCCCACGGACACCGCCCCCGGGCAGCGGCACCGCTCCCCCGCCGCGCCCGAGGGCGAGTTGAACCGCGAGCGGATCCTCCGGGCCGCGCTGGAGCTGGCCGACGCCGAGGGACTGGCCGCGCTGTCGATGCGGGCCGTGGCCGCCCGGCTCGGCGTCTCCGCGATGTCCCCGTACCGGTACGTCACCAGCAAGGACGAGCTCGTCCTGCTGACCGCCGACCTGGCCTTCGGCGAGGCGGCCTACCCCGCCGAACCGCCCGCCGGCTGGCGGGCCCGGCTGGAGCTGGGGGCGCGCACCCTCTGGTCGCTGTTCCGCCGGCACCCCTGGCTGGCGCAGCTCAGCCCGGTCACCCGGCCGCTGGTGCTGCCGAACCTGATGGCGCACGCGGAGTGGGCGCTCGCCGCGCTGGAGGGGCACGGACTGGACGCCACCACCGTGCTGGACACCCATGTGCTGCTCTACAGCTACATCGAGGGGATCGCCGTCAACCTGGAGCGCGAGGCCCAGGCTCAGGCCACCACCGGCCTCACCGAGCAGGAGTGGATGGACAGCCGGACCCCGGCCCTGGGCGCGCTCGTCGCCTCTGGCCGCTTCCCGGCCTACACCCGGCTGATGGCCGGCCTGCCGGACGGCTACGACCTGGACCTGGACGCGCTGTTCGAGTTCGGGCTGGCCAACCTGCTGGACGGCCTGACCGCCCGCATCGAGCGGGCCGGCGCCGGACCCGCCCCGGCCTGACCGGCCCCCCGACCTGCCCGGGGGCCCGCCGGGCCCGGGGCCCGCTACCCGGCCTCCCGCCCCCGGAAGGTGCGGCGGGGGGTGGGCACGCCGGTCAGAGACCGACCTGCTCGCCAGGCTTGAGCAGGCGGAGGCGGTCCGCGAGCCCTGCCCGCTCGAAGGCCGGCGCGAGAGTGTCGGGGCCCTGCGTGAAGTGGCCCCAGTGCTCGAAGTGCAGCGGGACGACGTGGCGCGCGCCGAGGATCCCGGCCGCCTTCGCCGCGTCCTCGCTCGGCAGAGTGAGGTAGGCATCGGGGACCAGCGGCGTCTGGGCCCCGCCGGCGAACAGGACGGCGATGTCGATCCGGTCGAAGCGGTCCGCGATCTGCTGGACGACTCCGAGTGAGGCGTTGTCCCCGCTGACGTACACGGTCGGCCGGCCGTCGCCCTGGATCACGAAGCCGCTGACCTCGCCGACGAGGTGCTCGCTGCCATCGGGCCCGTGCTGTGCCGGCACGCCGGTGATGCGCACGTCGCCGAGGTCGTAGGAGTCCCAGTTGGCCAGCGCCTGGACGGGGCCGCCGAGGCGCTCCCGGGCGGATGCCGTGGACAGAACGAGGCGACTGTCGAGGGCGTACGCACGTCCCGCCGCGTCCAGGTTGTCAGGGTGCTGGTCGTGGGAGAGCAGCACGACGTCCACGGCGCCGACCTCGGCGGCGGTGAGGGCCGGCCCGGCGGTCTTCACCAGGGCTCGGGTGCCGATGGGGTAGTTGCCGGGGGCGTCGAAGGTGGGGTCGGTGAGAATCCGGGTCGCGCCGAACTCGATGAGGGCGGTGGGACCACCGAGGTAGCGAATGCTGATCGTCATACACACCGTCAACTCCCGACTCAGGAAGCGTATTCCGTACGGCTCCACCACCCGGCAACGACGTGTACCCCGCCCGGACGGCGGGCCTGCGGGCCGCCCTCCTTCGCCGCGGCCCGATCGGACGGACGTGGTCGCCGCCGTCGGCGCCGTCCCGCCGTCACGTCAGCCGACCCGCTCGGCCAGGAACTCCTCCCAGGTGCGCCGACCGGTCTGCGCGCCGATCAGGGTCAGGTTGTCGCCGGCCCGGTAGGCGCGGCCGACCCTGCCCGGGACGCGGACCGGCAGCATCGGCCGGCGCCGGCCGCTCGCCCGGAGGTAGCCGCGGACCATCTCGGCCATCGGGTACACGGTCGGCCCGGCGAGGTCGGGTACCAGGCCGGCCGGTTCGTCCAGGGCCAGCTCGACCAGCCGGGCCGCCACCTCGCGCGAGTCGACCGGCTGCCAGCGGATCCCGCCGGGCGCCGGGACCACCGGCATCCTCGCCATCCCGGTGGCCACCTTGAGCGCCAGGTCGTGGAACTGGGCCGCGCGCAGCGTGGTGTAGGGCAGACCGGAGTCGGCGACGGCCTGCTCCGCGCCCAGCTTGGAGCGGAAGTAGCCGAGCGGGAGCCTGTCCGCCCCGATCACCGAGATGTGGACCAGGTGCTCCACGCCGGACCGCCGAGCGGCGCGCACCAGGTTGCGGGTGGCCACGTCGTCGCCCTTGGCGCCGCCCGCGAGGTGCAGCACCGTCCCGACCCCGGCCACCGCCGCGTCGATCCCCTCGTCCCCCAGCAGGTCGCCCCTCACGTAGGTCACGCCGTCGGCGGACGGGCGTGCGGAACGGGTGAGCACCCGGACGTCGCGGCCGGCCGCGCGCAGCAGCGGGAGGACGTGGCCGCCGAGGGTGCCGGTGCCGCCGGTCACGAGGAGCAGGGAGTTCGCCATGGTCGTCTCCGATTCGTCCGGCCGGGAGCGGATCTCCGGCCTCGACCGTTGGGTGTCGTGGTCCTGCAGTACGTGGTTCTGCAGCGATGACCCGGGGCGACGGAGGAATGTGACACGGTGATCGAAGATTCTTTGCCGGCCGGCGGAGCGGCCGAGGTACGGACCGGGCTCTTCGAGGAGCACCGGTCGCATCTGCGCGCCGTGGCGTACCGGATGCTGGGCTCGCTCAGCGAGGCCGAGGACGCGGTCCAGGAGACCTGGCTGCGCTACGACCGGACCGACACCTCCGAGGTGGAGAACCTCGGCGGGTGGCTCACCACGGTGGTCGGGCGGGTCTGCCTGAACCTGCTGCGCTCCCGTGCGCAGCGGCGCGAGGAATCGCTGGAGTCGCGGATGCCGGACCCGGTGCTCGGACGGGAGGGCGTGGTGGACCCGGAGCAGGAGGTGCTGCTCGCGGACTCGGTCGGGCTGGCGCTGATGGTGGTGCTGGAGTCGCTGTCGCCGGCCGAGCGGGTGGCGTTCGTGCTGCACGACATGTTCCAGGTGCCGTTCGAGGAGATCGCCCCGCTCATCGAGAAGACCTCGGCCGCCACCCGGCAGCTGGCCAGCCGGGCCCGCCGCAAGGTCCAGGGGCAGGCGCCGGCGCCCGACCGGGACCTCGCCCGGCAGCGGGCGGCGGTGGACGCGTTCTTCGCCGCCACCCGGACCGGGGACCTGGAGGCGCTGCTCTCGGTGCTCGATCCCGAGGTCGTGCTGCGCGCCGACGGCGACGTCGGCCGGATCCGGCGGACCGTGGTGCTCTCCGGCGCCGAGACGGTGGCGAGCCAGGCGGTCCTGTACCGCTCGCTGGCCCCGTACGTCCGCCCGGCGCTGATCAACGGCGCGGCCGGCGTCGTGGTGATCGGCGCCAACGGGAAGCTGGTGTCGATCATGGCGTTCACCGTGGTCGACGGCACGATCGCGGCCATCGACGTGCTGACCGACCCCGAGCAGCTGCGCACGCTCGACGTGACGCCGTTCGAGGACTGAGCCGGCGCACGCACGACCGCCCCCGCACGGACTTCCGTGCGGGGGCGGTCGCGTCGGCGGTGGGCGGGGGCGGGATCAGCCCTTCTTCGACAGGAAGTCGTACGCGCCCGCGGCCACGTCGTCCAGGTACGGGCCGGCCTGGAACTTCGGGTCCCCGGTGTGCTTGCCGACCGAGACGTTGCTGACCAGGGCGGGCTTGCCGTCCTTCACCGCCAGCCAGCCGCCGCCGCTGGAGCCGGCGGTCATGGTGCAGCCGATCGCCAGCATCGGCGGGCGGCTCGGGTCGAACGACATCCGGGTCGGCTTGCCGCTCTCGCAGTGGTTGAGCTCCATGCCGTCGTACGGCGGGGCCGCCGGGAAGCCGAACTCGGAGATGCTGAGCTGGTCGCGCGGGGCGTTGAACCAGACCGGCAGTGCACCGCCGACCGTCTCCTCCAGCGACTTGCCGTTGTCCGCGGGCTTCACCCGGATGATCGCGAAGTCGTAGTGGGTGGCCGCGTCACCGGTCCTGCCGCCCTCGGCCTTCCACTGCGGGGAGGTGACGGCCTGCGTCCCGGGCCAGATGCCGTACGGCGCGTACTGGGACTCGTCGGCCTGCTTGCCGCCGCTCAGGGCGGCGTTGCTGTTGAAGGCCGGGATGAAGGTGATGTTGCTGTAGAACGAGCCGCCCTTGCCCTGGTGGACGCAGTGGCCGGCGGTCCACACCAGGTTGCTCTTGCCGGGGTGGGCCGGGTCGGCCACCACGGTCGCCGAGCACTGGTTGTGGTTGAGGCCGCCGGCGGCGTCCGCGCCGGCGCCCGGCGCGTCCGCGAACAGCTTCCCGTGCACGGCGAACTTGGTGTACGGGTGCTGGACCGGCTGCGCGTCGACGGTCTTCGGCAGCGGGTCGTTGCCGTTGTCGCCCGGCTGGGCGGGCTGCGCGGGGGCCTGGCCCGGCTGCGACGGCTGCGCGGCCGGCGGCTGCGCGGGGGCCTGGCCCGGCTGCGACGGCTGCGGGGCCGGCGGCTGCGCGGGGGCCTGGCCCGGCTGCGACGGCTGCGGGGCCGGCGGCTGGGCGGGCTGGGCCGGCGGCTGCGACTTGGGCGGCGCGGGGGCCTGGGAGGCCGGCTGCTGGGTGGTGGACGGCTTCGGCGCGGCCGGCGTGGTCGGCTGGCCGGCCGGCGGCTTGGCGCCCGGCGTGGTGGTGGCGGGCGCCGGGGCCGGCGGCTTGCCGGGCTGCGAGGGCTGCGAGGGCTGCGCCGGCGGCTGGCCCGGCTGCGAGGGCTGCGCGGGCGCGGCCGGCGGGGCGATCGGCTCGTCCGGCTTGGCCTGGAGCAGCTTCTCCAGCGTCCAGAAGCCCTTGGCGGCGGCCGGGAGGGCGTAGTCCTTCGCCCACTTCTCCCAGTCCTCGAACTTCCACTTCTTCAGGTCGTCGAGGTTGGCCGGCAGCCCGAGGTTGGGCGCTGCCGCAGCGGCGGCAGCGGTGTCGGCCGAGCCCTCGTTGTCCGGCCCGCAGGCCGCGGTACCGAGCAGGGTGAGGGCGAGGACCGAGGCGCCGAGGACGGTCCGGGCGGAGCGGGTGGCGCGCACGGCGGAACGACCCGTGTTTCTGGCTGACGATGACATGAACTTCTGATCCCCCTGTTGGAAAACTCGCGGCGCGGCCGTTCGAGGCGGCACCGCGGTGCGCGGGGGAGTATTCCACTGACCGTCAGCACGCCTGCCACCCGCCCCCGGGTGGCGCGGCGTCAGCGCCCGACCGCGCCGTCCAGCTGCTCGCGGATGATGTCGGCGTGGCCGGCGTGCCGGCCGGTCTCCTCGATCATGTGGACCAGCAGCCAACGCATCGACGGGGCCTCGGCGTCGGGGCGCAGCGAGCGGACCCCGGGGCTGTCGAGATCGCCGGCGGCCGCGGCGACGACCTCGTTGGCGCGGGCGATCGCCGCGCGGTAGGCGGCGACCGAGGCCGCGACGGTCTCGTCGCCGGGCGACGGGGCGTCGTCGTCCCACAATTCGACGTCGTCGCCCCGGTAGGCCCAGAGGAACCAGTTGAGTTCGACCGCGGTGAGGTGGCGGACCAGCCAGAGCAGGCTGGTGCCGGAGGCGACGCCGGGGCGGCGGGCGTCCTCGTCGGAGAGGTCCGCGGTCTTGCCGATGACGGCCTCGCGCAGGTAGTCGAGGAAGGTCAGCAGGGTGGTCAGCTCGTCGGCGTTGAGGCCTGGCGGGCGGACGTCGGAGCGCTTGCGCGCGGCGGTGTTCCCGGTCATACCCGCCAGCCTAGTCACGACTCCTGACGAACCGTCACCACCCCTGGCCGTGCAGCCAGTCCGCGAGGTGGCGGGCGCAGTCGTCGACCGACTCGCGCCAGGTGTGCGCGGCGCCGTCGCCGGCCTCGTCGCTGACGTGCTTGACCAGCCGGACCGGCACCCCGGCCCGGTGGGCGACGGAGGCGACGGCGTAGCCCTCCATGTCGACCAGGTCGGCGTGCTCGGCCAGCCGCTCGCGGGCGGCGGCGGAGGAGACGAAGAGGTCGCCGGTGGCCAGGATCGGGCCCTCGCCCTTGCCCACGACCAGCGGGGCGCCGTAGACGCGGCCGGTGAGCTCCTGCAGGGCCGGGCTGTCCAGGTCGTGCTGGATCACCTGGGTGACGGTGTGGGTGCCCTCCCAGCCGGGCCGCAGGGCGCCGGCGGTGCCCAGGTTGAGCACCTCGGAGGGGTGCTCCCCGCGGGCCAGCACGGTGGCCAGCGCGGCGGCCGCGTTGACCTTGCCGATACCGGTGAGCAGCACCGGGAGCTTGTCCCCGAGGTGGGCGGCCTCCTCCCGGACGGCGACGACGACGAGCGGGCGGTCGGCGGAGATCGTTCCCATCAGGCGCATACCGCCATGGTACGGAGCGGGTGTCCGGTCGGCGGCGGCATCGCGGCAACACCGGCGACACGGGCACCACGGGCGGTGCGGCGGCGCGCGGCCGCGGACGGCGGCGCGCGGGGGCCCACCGCAGCACCGCCCGCCCCGGCCGCACACAAGCGGACCCCTCCCCTCCGACTGTGGGGGGAACCGCATAGGGTGCATCCGGCGTCGACCCGATCGCCGCCCGCCCCGCACCGGGGCGGCGGGCCCTGGAAGTGCTCGACCACGGTGCTCGACCACGCGCCCGGAACGGCTCCCGGCGGCGCCCGCGGGAACGCGGCCGCCCCCCGGTCCCGGACGGGCTCGAAGATGCTCAAGATCGGCGCAAGTCGGGTGTGGCCGCGGGGAGTGACGGCCATACTGCTGGCAACGGCCGGGCTCCGTCGCCACGGGGCGGGCCACAGGGGAGGGTGAGGCGGGGTGGCGACACCAGTACGTACGGAGGGGGCGGGCGCACCGGCACGGTCGGACGGCCCGGTCGCGGCGGGGCGCCCACGTCCGGTGGCCCGGCTGAACCGGGCCACCCGGACCGCGCCGGGCCGGCTGCGGCTGGCCGGGGCGCTGCTGGCGGTGGTCACCGTCGCGTTCGGAGCGCTCACGGCCTGGCAGGTCGACGCCCGGGCGCGGGCGGCCGAGCGGGTGGTCTCGTACAGCCAGCCGCTGAGCCAGGCGGCGGCCGACATCCACCGCTCGCTGGCCGACGCGGACACCACGGCGGCCACCGGCTTCCTGCTGGCCGGCGCCGAGCCGAAGGCCGTCCGGGAGCGCTACGAGCAGGACCTCGCGACGGTGTCCCGGCTGATCGCCGAGGCGGCGGCGCGGACCACCGCCGCCTCCCCCGCCCAGGGCTGGCTCGCCACCCTCAATCAACAGGTCCCGGTCTACGCCGGCCTGGTGGAGACGGCGCGGGCCGACAACCGGCTGGGCTACCCGCTCGGCGGCGCCTACCTGCGGTACGCCTCCGACCAGATGCGCACCGTGCTGCTGCCGGCCGCCGCGCAGCTCGGCGCCGCCGAGAACCAGGAGCTGGCGGACGACTACGCCGCGGCCCGGTCGGTGCCGTGGGCGGCGTACGGGCTGGGCGCGCTGGCGCTCGCCGTGCTGGTCTGGGTCCAGGTGGTGCTGTTCCGGCGGACCAACCGGGTCTTCAACGTCGGGCTGGTGGCCGCGACCGCCGCCGTGCTGTCCGCCGTGCTCTGGCTGACGGTGGCCGGCACCACCGCCGACGCGGCCCTGCAGCGGAGCGAGCAGCGCGGCGCCGCCCCGCTGCGGGCGCTCAACGCGGCCCGGATCGACGTGCTGACCGCCCGGCTGGCGGAGAACCTGCACTTCGTCGCCCGCGGCTCCAGCACCAAGTACGCCGAGCTCTGGTCCGGGACGACCGAGCACCTCTCCGGTACCGGCTCCCGGGGCGAGCCGACCGGCACCCTGGGCGAGGCCCGGCTGCTGGCCCCTGCCGAGGCGGGCGCCGCCGTCGCCGCTGCGGGGGAGCAGTACCGGCACTGGCGCGACCAGCACACCGCGGCGAGCAAGCTGGAGACCGTCGACGGGGACTACCAGGCGGCGCTGAACGCCACGGTGGCCGCCAAGCCCGAGGACGCGGCGAAGACGGCCGACGCCTCGTTCAGTGCCACCGACCGGAAGCTGGCGGAGGCGGCCGGGGCGGAGCTCGAGCAGTTCCGCCGGGCGGCCGAGGGAACGGACGGGGACCTGCGCACCGCCGCCGTGGCGGTCGCGGTGCTGGCCCTGGTGGCGGCCGCCGCGGCGGTCCGCGGCCTCGGCCGGCGGCTGGCCGAGTACCGGTAGAGGGGGACGGACATGATGCGCGGCATGAGCGGCAGGAACGGACGGGCCCGATCGGTGGCGGCGGTGGCGCTGTTGGCCTGCTGCGCGGCGGTGCTCGGCGCCGGGAGCCCGCAGGGCGCGGTGCTGCCCGAGGCGCAACGGACGGCACAGGCACCGCAACGGGGGCAGCAGGAGCAGGCCGGCGGCGACTGCGACGTCTACAAGAGCGTCCCGCCGAGCGCCGAGGACGGCCCGGCGGTGAAGGCCATCAAGGCCAGGCGCAGCCTGGTCATCGGCATCGACCTGAACAGCTACCGCTGGGGCGCGCGCAACCCGGACACCGGCCAGCTCGAGGGCTTCGACATCGACCTCGCGCGGGCGATCGGTACCGCGATCATGGGCGACCCGGACAAGGTGACCCTCAAGGCGGTGCCCACCGCCGAGCGGATCAAGTTCATCCAGGAGGGCAGGGTCGACATGATCGTCCGCACCATGACGATCACCTGCGACCGGTTGGAGCAAGTGGCCTTCTCCCGACCGTACTTCAACACCAGCCAGCGGGTGGTGGTGCCGAAGTCGTCCCCGGCGCGCAACCTCGACGAGGCGCTGAACGGCGCGACCGTCTGCGCCGCGGCCGGCTCCTCGGCCCAGGACGAGCTGAAGAACCGTCCGGTCAAGCAGGTCGTCTCCCCGGAGAACAACCTGGACTGCCTGGTGCTGATGCAGCTGGGCAAGGTCGACGCCACCATGACCGACGACGCCCTGGCGGCCAGCCAGGCGGCCCAGGACCAGACCGTGCGGGTGGTCGACGGCGAGGTCCGTCCGGGCGTGATGGGCGTCGCGATGCTCAAGACCAGCACCGACCTGACCGCCCGGGTCAACCAGGTGCTCGCCGACTACTACGGGAGCGGCGCCTGGCGTGGCACGTACGACCGCTGGCTCAAGCCGTACCTGCTGAACGACGCCGACCACTACTGGCCGGTGCAGCACTGAGCGGCGGGCCGCCGGGGCGCCCGGCAGCGCCTCGACGACCCCTCGACGACCGGCCCGGAGCGGGCCCGGAGGCCGCAGGCTAGGGTCGGGAACCGGTCCGGGACGGACCACCAGGACGACGAAGGGGAAACGGCGTTGGCGGCTTCTGCTGGCCCGGTGCTGAGCCGGGAGGAGGTGGACCGCGCGCTCGCGCGCCTCGGCGCGGAGCGCGACGCGGTCGAGTCGGCGCTGCTCTCGCTCCAGGACCACGCGGGGCTGCGACTGCTCGACGGCGCCGAGCTGACCGGGCGCACCCGGGAGCGCTGGGCCGTCGCCGGGCAGGGCCTGCCGCTGCTCTGGGCGCTGTTCGACCGCTACTCGGAGGCGCTCGCCTCGGCCCGCGCGGTGCGGGCCCGCAAGGCCCGGCCCGGCGCGGCCGAACTCGCCGAGCTGAGCGAGCTGCTGACCGGCGACGCGGTCACCGTGCCCGGCGGCGCGGTGCCGGACGGCCCGCAGCTGCTCGGCGCGCCCGCCAAGCTGGTCGAACGGGTCAGCCTGGACGAGCTGATGGCCCGGATGAACTCCTGGTACGCCACCGTGCTGGAGGTGGTCTGCGCCGCGGACGCGGTCTGGTCGGCGCTGCCGGCCCGGATCGACCTGCTGCTGGCCGAGCTGCGCCGGGTGCAGACGCTGGCCGGCTCGCTCGGCGTGCACCCGGGCAGCCACCCGCTCGGCGACGACCTGGCCGGGCTGGAGGGCGATCTGACCGGACTGCGGACCGAGGTGCGCGGGGACCCGCTGGCGCTCTGGCGGCCGGCCAGGGTGCCCGCCCAGCGGGGCACCGTCCCGGACGGCACCGCGCTGGCCACGCCCTCCGGCGTGGTCGACACCGAGCGGTTCGACCGGGCCGGCCGGGCGCTGGACGGCGTCCGGCTGGAGCTGGAGGACCTCCTGCGGCTGCGCGACGACGCCGAGGAGCGGCTCCAGGGCGTCGGCGACCTGCTCCAGCGGGCGGACGCCACGCTGGCCGAGGCGCGCCGGGCGCGCGGCGAGGTGCTGGCCAAGATAGCCGCCACCGAGGTGCCCGCGGTGCCGGGCCCCGCCTCGGCGCTGCGCGAACGGATCGTGGTGGCGCTGGAGTTGCGCCAGGGCGGCCAGTGGCACCGGTTGGCGCCGCTGCTGGACGCGCTGGAGGACGCGGCCGCCAAGGAGCTGGCCCGGGCGAGGCAGTCGCTGACCGAGGTGACCCAGCCGCTGGCCGTCCGGGCCGAGCTGCGCGGGCGGCTGGACGCGTACAAGGCGATGGCGGCCCGGCTGCGGGTGGCCGAGGACCCGGAAGTGGTCGAGCGGTACGAGAAGGCGCGCTGGCTGCTCTGGAGCGCACCCTGCGACCTGCGGGCGGCCGCGGCGGCGGTGTCACGCTTCCAGCAGTCGCTGCGGCCGGCGCAGGTCGAACGGCCCGGCGACGGCGCGCCGTTCGACGGACAGGCACGGGAACACGGACTGGGGGGCTGAGGTTCATGGGCGAGGCGTGCGAGCGGCCGGAGTGCACCGGCGGCGGGACGATCGACGCGGACGGCTACTGCGACGAATGCGGGCTCGCACCGGCGGGCACCGGCACCACGGGCACGGGCACGAGCGCGGGCGCGGGCACCAGCACCGGCGGCAGCGGCGCCGGCGCGGGCTCGGCCCCCGGCTCCCCCTGCCCGCGCGAGTGCTCCGGCACCATCGACCCGGACGGCTACTGCGACGAGTGCGGCCTCGCCGTCCCCGGCGCCGACACCGGCCTCACGCAGCCCCACGTGCCCTCCGCCCGGGTCGCCCGGGACTCGGCCCGCTCCACCCGCACCGGCTCGGCCCGCTCCATGTCCGGCCGCTCCCGCGACCACCGCTCGACCCGCACCGACGGCAGCCGCTCGGTGTCGGTGGTCAGCGCCCGCCGCAGCACCAGCGCCGGCACCCGCAACCGGCTCGGCGCCGGCCTGGTGACCGTCCCGACCGTCCCGAGCGCCGACCCGCTGCAGGCGGTGATGGCCGACCCCCAGGTGCCGGAACGCAAGCGGTTCTGCTCCAAGTGCGACTCCCCGGTGGGCCGGACCAAGGGCGAGCGGAAGGGCCGCCCGGACGGCTTCTGCACCAAGTGCGGCACGCCGTACTCGTTCACGCCCAAGCTCCGCCGGGGCGACCTCGTCGGCGGCCAGTACGAGGTGGTGGGCTGTCTGGCGCACGGCGGGCTCGGCTGGATCTACCTGGCGGTGGACCGGCGGGTCAACGACAAGTGGGTGGTGCTGAAGGGCCTGCTGGACACCGGCGACGAGGACGCGCTCGCCGCGGCCGTCGCCGAGCGGCGGTTCCTGGCCGAGGTGGACCACCCCAACATCGTCCGCATCATCAACTTCGCCGAGCACCCGGACCTGCGCACCGGCGCCACCGACGGCTACATCGTGATGGAGTACGTCGGCGGCAAGTCGCTCAAGGACATCGCCAACGCGCGCCGCACCCCGGACGACCGGCGCGAGCCGCTCCCGGTCGAGCAGGCGATCGCGTACGCACTGGAGGCCCTGCCGGCGCTCGGCTACCTGCACGGCCGCGGCCTGGTCTACTGCGACTTCAAGATCGACAACGTGATCCAGAGCGGCGACACCCTCAAGATCATCGACATGGGCGCCGTCCGCCGCTTCGACGACGAGGGCCCGATCTACGGCACCATCGGCTACCAGGCCCCGGAGATCGCCACCGACGGCCCCTCCCCCGCCTCCGACCTCTACACCGTGGCCCGCACCCTGGCGGTGCTCAGCTTCGACTTCCAGGGCTATAGCACCACCTACCGCGACTCGCTCCCCGGCCCGGAGACCGTCCCGGCCTTCGCCGCGTACGAGTCCTTCTACCGCCTGCTGGTCCGCGCCACCGACCGCGACCCGGCCCGCCGATTCGCCTCCGCCGAGGAGATGGCCGACCAGCTGACCGGCGTGCTCCGGGAGGTGCTGGCGCTCCAGGACGGCCGGCCGCGCCCGGCGCTGTCCACCCTGTTCGGCCCGGAGCTGCGGGTGGTGGACACCGAACTGGTGCAACCGCCCCGCACCCCCGGCGAACTGCGGGTGACCGCGCTGGACCCGGCCGCCGCCGCGCTGGCGCTGCCCGTCCCGCGGGTCGACCCGGCCGACCCGAACGCCGGCTTCCTGGCCACCCTGCTCGCCACCGATCCGGAGGAGGCGCTCGCCGCCCTGGCCGGCGCGCCCGCCGACTCCGTCGAGCGCCGGCTGCGCGAGCTGCGCGCCCACCTCGAACGCGGTGGCGGGGCTCCGGCCGAGGAGGCCCTGACCGCCCTGCAGAAGGACCACCCGGACGACTGGCGGGTGGTCTGGTACCGCGGTCTCGCCGCGCTGGTCGCGGCCGCCGGCGAGATCACCGACGAGGACGGGCTGCGCACCGCCGCCGAGGCTTTCGACGCCGTCTACGACGCGTTCCCCGGCGAGTGCGCCCCCAAGCTGGCCCTCGGCATCTGCGCCGAACTCCTCGGCGACGGCGCGGACGCGGCCGAGTTCTACCGGCTGGTGTGGACCACCGACCAGGCCTACCTGAGCGCCGCCTTCGGGCTGGCCCGGGTCCGCCTCGCCGACGGGGACCGGGCGGGCGCGGTGGCCGTCCTGGAATCGGTGCCGGCCACCTCCAGCCAGTACACCGCCGCCCGGATCGCCGCCGTCCGGGCCCGGCTGCGCGAGCGGCCGTCCACCGACCCGCTCGGCCCCGACCTCGGCGCCGGCTCCGACCAGCTGACGGCGCTCCGGCTGGACGACCGCCGCCGCGAGGAGCTCTCGGTCGAGGTGCTCGGCGCCGCGCTCGGCTGGGTCGCCGCGGGCTCGCCCGGCGAGACCGGCCTCGGCCGGACCACCGGCGAGGTCACCGTGCTGGGACGACCTGCGGTGGAGCGGGAACTGCGGTTCGCGCTGGAGCAGTCCTACCGGGTACTCGCCCGGTTGGCCGACCGGGCCGAGACCAGGATCGAGATGGTGGAGCGGGCCAACCGCGTCCGCCCCAGGACGTGGGTGTAGCCGATGCCGCAGCAGACCGTGTGCCAGAGCTGTTCCGAGCCGCTGGACCCGGAGGACGTCTATTGCGGCTCCTGCGGCCACAGCCGGGACGCCCGACCCGCCGCCGGCGCCATGCCGCCGGGCTGGTCGGCCGCCCCGGGCGGGGCCGACCACCCGCCGACGCTCGCCGTGCCCGCCCAGAGCGGGCCCGGCTGCGCGCACTGCGGCGTGCCGCAGGTCACCGCCGGCGGCTACTGCGAGGCCTGCGGCCGTGCCCAGCCGCGCCCCCGCGACCACATGGAGAAGGCCCTCGCGGGCGTCGCCGGGGTCAGCGACCGGGGCGTGCGCCACCACCGCAACGAGGACTCGTTCACCGTCGCGGCCACCTCGCTGCCCGGCGGCGAGCCGGTCGTGGTGGCCGTGGTCTGCGACGGGGTCTCCTCCTCCGACCGGCCGGACGAGGCCTCCGAGACCGCGGTCGACGCCGCCTCCGAGTCGCTGCTCACCGCGCTGGAGGCCGGCCGCGACCCCAACGCGGCGATGCGGCAGGCGATCGCCGACGCGGCCGCCGCCGTGGCCGGCCTGGCCGCCGACGGCGCCTCGCCGCGCCGGCCCGACATCAACGCGCCCGCCTGCACCTACGTCAGCGCGGTCGCCGCCGGCGGCCGGGTCACCATCGGCTGGGTCGGCGACACCAGGGCGTACTGGATCCCGGACGACCGGGTGTCGGCCGAGCCGTTCCGGCTCACCCAGGACGACTCCTGGGCCGCCCGGATGGTCGAGGCCGGCCTGATGGGCGAGGCGGAGGCGTACGCGGACCCCCGCGCCCACGCCATCACCGGCTGGCTCGGCGCCGACGCCGAGGAGGTCGTCCCGCACACGCTGGACTTCACCCCGCACGTCCCCGGGGTCCTGCTGATCTGCACCGACGGCCTCTGGAACTACGCCGAGGCCGCCACCGACCTGGCGTACTACGTCCGCCCGGACGCCCGGACCGAACCGCTCGCGGCGGCCCAGAGCCTGGTGAAGTTCGCGGTCGCCGCCGGCGGGCACGACAACATCACCGTCGCCGTCCTGCCGATCGACCCGCCGGTCGGGCTCGCCGGCGCGGAGCGCCCGGCCGCCGGCGACGCCGCCAGGACCGCCACCGCCGTGGACCTGCCGGTCGTCCGGCCCGGCGGCGCGGCCGGCGCGGCCGAGGAGGAGGACCACGACCCGACGCTGCCGGACCTCCCGGTGATCGGCTCGCCCGCCGCCCCGCTCCCGCCGGTCCCGCCCGGTCCGCCGGCCGCGCCGCCGCGACCGCCGCACCCCCCGGTGGGCTGAGGCCCGCCGCCACCGACCGCTCGCACCATCCGACCACCCGACGGGAGTCATCGGCCCATGGCCACACTCGCGAAGCCGAACCTGCCCAGGTTCGACGTCGAGATCTTCCAGAACGAGTTCCTCGCGGACGGCGCCCGCGAGGTGAACGCCATCGTCACCGTCACCGCCACGGGCGGCGGCACCTCCGGCGGCCGCCCGCTCGGGGTGGCCGACGCCGGCCCGTTCGGTGCGGACGCGCAGTCCGCCGCCGTCGTGATCATGGTGGACTGTTCCGGCTCGATGGACTACCCGGCCAGCAAGATGCGCGGCGCCCGGGAGGCCACCGCAGCCGCCATCGACACCGTCCGCGACGGCGTCGCCTTCGCCGTGGTCGCCGGCACCCACGAGGCCCGGGACGTCTTTCCCGGCGACGGCACCCTCGCGATCGCCTCGCCGGACACCCGGTCCCGGGCCAAGGAGGCGCTGCGCCGGCTGACCGCGGCCGGCGGCACCGCGATGGGCACCTGGCTCACCAAGGCCGACCAGCTCTCCCAGACCCGCCCCGACATCGCCATCCGGCACGCCATCCTGCTCACCGACGGCAACAACGAGCACCAGTCGGCGACCGAGCTGGAGCGCGCCATCGAGCTGGTCACCGGCCACTTCACCGCCGACTGCCGGGGGGTCGGCACCGACTGGCGGGTCGACGAGCTGCGCAAGATCTCCTCCGCGCTGCTCGGCACCGTCGACATCGTCGCCGAGCCCGCCGGCCTGGCCGACGACTTCCGCTCGATGATGACCGGCGCGATGGGCAAGCAGGTCGCCGACGTCGCACTGCGGATCTGGACGCCGGCCAACGCGGTGGTCAGGTTCGTCAAGCAGGTCGCCCCCTCGGTGGAGGACCTCACCGGCCGCCGCACCGAGGCCGGCCCGCGGGCCGGAGACTACCCGACCGGTTCCTGGGGGGACGAGAGCCGGGACTACCACGTCTGCGTCGAGGTCCCGGCCGCCGCCGTGGGCAACGAGATGCTCGCCGCCCGGGTCAGCCTGGTGCTGCCGCCCCGGACCGGCGCCACGGCCGAGGTGCTCTCCCAGGGTCTGGTCAAGGCGGTCTGGACGGACGACCTGGCCTCGTCCACCCGGATCAGCCCGCAGGTCGCCCACTACACCGGGCAGGCCGAGCTGGCCTCCTCCATCCAGGAGGGCCTGGAGGCGCACCGCGCCGGGGACGTCGACCGCGCGACGGCCAAGCTGGGAGCGGCCGTTCGGATCGCCCACGCGACCGGCAACGAGGGCACGTTCAGGCTGCTGCAGAAGGTGGTGGACGTGGTCGACCCCAAGGAGGGTACGGTTCGGTTCCGTAAGAACGTGAGCGAGGCCGACTCGATGACCCTCGAGACCCGGTCCACCAAGACAGTGCGTGTGAAGAAGTGACCGCTGAAGAGCTGACCGGGCCGGGGCCCGGCCGGACACCGCCCCAGCTGGCTGGAATGTAGGGGGGACCTGATGCCGATCTGCCCGAGGGGCCACGAGTCGCAGGCCGAGGACTGGTGCGACTTCTGCGGCTTCCCGATGACGCCACCGGTGGCTCCGCCGATGCCACCGCCGCCGGCCACCGGCCCCGGTACCCCGCCCGCCGGCCACGGCCACGGCCACGCCGGTCCGGTCGGGGGTTCGTACCCCCCGCCGCCGGGTGCCGTACCGCCGCCGGGTGCCGTACCGCCGCCGGCCCCGGCCTACCCGGAGCTCACCGAGGGCCTGGTGGTCTGCCCGATCTGCCGCAGCCCGCAGACCGGGCGGTTCTGCGAGGAGTGCGGGTACGACTACGACCTCTCCACGCCCTCGCGCCGCCAGCCCCCGGCCGCCGGTGCCCCGACGCCCGGTCCCGCCCCGGCTCCGGCCCCGCTGAACATCCCCGCGGCGTACGGCGGGCCGCAGCCGCCGGCCCCGCACTCCCAGCCGCCGGCGCAGCCGCACGCCCAGCCACAGCCGCACGCCCAGCCGCAGCCCGTCCGGCCGGCGCCGGGCCCGGCCGGCGCGCCGTCCGGCTACGGCTACCCGCCGGCCGCACCCGCGCCCGGCGCCCCCTACCAGGAGCCGGGTTACGGCGAGCCCGTTGTCGGCGAGCCGGGGTACGGTGCGTCCGGGTTCGGCGAGCCCGGGTTCGGCGAGTCGGCCTACCACGAGCAGCAGCCGCGCGAGGAGTCCGGCCCGGTCTACGCCCAGCCCGGTCCGACCGGCCGGGGCGGCGAGTTCGGCACCTCGTTCAACCTGGCCCCGCCGATGCCTCCGCAGGCCCAGCAGCCCCCCGTGCCCGGGCAGCAGGCCGAGCAGCCCCAGGCCGCTCCGCCGGAGCCGGTCCGGTCCAACTGGATCGCGGTGGTCGCGGCCGACCGCGACTACTTCACCGAGATGATGGCCCGCAGCGGTCCGGAGGCGGCGGGCCTGTTCTTCCCGCCGTACTGCCCCGAGCGGCGCATCCCGCTGACCGGCCGCGGCCAGCTGCGGATCGGGCGGCGTAGCCAGCACCGCGGGACGGTGCCGGAGATCGACCTCTCCGTCCCGCCGGAGGACCCGGGTGCCTCGCACCAGCACGCGCTGCTCGCCGAGCAGGCGGACGGCAGCTGGGTGCTGGTCGACCAGGACTCCACCAACGGCACCACGGTGAACGGCGGTGCCGAGCCGGTCACCCCGCACACCGCGATCCCGCTGAACGACGGCGACCGGATCCACATCGGCGCCTGGACCACCATCAGCGTGCACCGCGCCTGAGCCGCCGCGCGGCCGGGCCGGACGGGCAGCACGCCCGGTCCGGCCCGGCCGGGACGACGCCGGGGACGGCTGGACACGGCTCGGGCACGGCTCGGGCACGCTTTGGGAAAATGATCTTCAAATCGTGCTCGGACCGCCGCCCCGGCAGGCCCGCCGCCCCTAGTCTCAGGGTCCATGACTGCAGCGATATCCGCCGACGGGATCCGTCAGCGGTACGGGGACGTACAAGCGGTCGACGGCGTGTCACTCACCGTCGAGACCGGCGAGTTCTACGGGATCCTGGGCCCCAACGGCGCCGGGAAGACCACCACACTGGAGATCCTGGAAGGGATCCGCAAGCCCGACGAAGGGCGCATCGAGCTGCTGGGGCTGGCGCCCTGGCCGCGCAACAAGAAGCTGCTGCCGCGCATCGGCGTGCAGTTCCAGGCCTCGGCCTTCTTCAACAAGCTGACGGCGCGTGAGACCATCCGCTCCTTCGGCTCCTTCTACGGCGTCGGCCCCAAGCGGGCCGACGCGATGCTGGAGCGGGTGGGCCTGACCGAGTCGGCCGGGGTGATGACCGACAAGATGTCCGGCGGCCAGGCCCAGCGGCTCTCCATCGCGTGCGCGCTGGTCCACGACCCGGAGCTGGTCTTCCTGGACGAGCCCACCACCGGCCTCGACCCGCAGGCCCGCCGCAACCTCTGGGACCTGCTGCGGACCATCAACGCCGAGGGCCGCACGGTCGTCCTGACCACCCACTACCTGGACGAGGCCGAGGTGCTCTGCGACCGCGTCTCGGTGATGGACCACGGCAGGATCCTGCGCACCGGCGCACCGGCCGCGCTGGTCCGGGAGATCGACGACACCGTGCGGATCAGTGTGGAGTCCGGGCTGATCACCGCCGAGCGGACCCGCGAGCTGCTGGCCGCGGTCGGCGCCGAGGTCTCCGCGGTGGACGACGACGGCGTCTCGCTCTCCGTCTCCACCCGCCTGCCGGGCCCGGTCCTCTCCGTGCTGGCCGAACAGAACGCCCTACGTGGCCTGGAGGTCCGCGGCGCCACCCTGGAGGACGTCTTCCTCCAGCTCACCGGACGGGAGTACCGCGCATGACCGCCGACGAACGCACCCGCGCAGCGGCCGTCCCGGCCCAGCGCGCCGCCTCCGGCCCGGCCTCGCCCGGCGGGCAGCCGGAGCGCGAACGGGTCAGCGCCTTCGCGAGCCTGTCCCGGGTGATGCTGGTCGCCTTCTTCCGCGACAAGGCCGCCGTCTTCTTCGTGCTGCTCTTCCCGCTGATGTTCCTGATGCTGTTCGGCACCCTCCTCAAGGGCGCCGGCAGCCCGCACGCCAAGGTGGCGCAGGTCGGCCCGGTCCAGGTGCTGGACGCGGTGCAGGGCGACGGCCGCGCCGAGCTGGAGAAGGTCCTGACCATCAGCCGCAGCGACGACGAGGCCGCAGCGGTGGAGAAGGTCCGCAAGGGCGACCTCGACGCCGTGATCACGCAGGGCCCGGACGGCCGGGTGGTGCTGCGGTTCAGCGCCGCCGACCAGGTCCGCGCCGGCTCCGTGCAGGGCATCGTCAACTCGGTCGTCCAGCAGGCCAACCAGGCCGCCACCGGCAAGCCGCCGGCCTTCTCGTTGGACGTGAGCCGGGTCGAGGACGAGTCGCTGAAGCCGATCCAGTTCCTCACCCCCGGTCTGCTGGGCTGGGCGGTGGCCACCGGTGCGGTGTTCAGCGCCTCGCTGACCCTGGTGTCCTGGCGGAAGAAGATGGTGCTCCGCCGGCTGCGGCTGGCGCCGGTGAGCGCCGGGGCCGTCGTCTCCTCCCGGATCGCCGTCTCGGTGATCACGGCACTGGCCCAGACCGCGATCTTCCTGGTGGTCGCCACCACCCCGTTCTTCGGGCTCAAGCTGACCGGCGACTGGTGGCTGATCATCCCGCTGGTGGTCTGCGCGACCGTCGCCTTCATGTCGATCGGCCTGCTGGCCGGGTCGCTCGCCAAGACCGAGGAGGCGGCCAACGGCATCTCGCAGATCATCGTGCTGCCGATGTCCTTCCTCTCCGGCTCGTTCTTCCCCACCGACGACATGCCGGCCTGGCTCAAGGCGATCTCCAACGCGCTGCCGCTCAAGCACCTGGTCACCGCCGCGCAGTCGGTGCTGTCCCGGGGCGGCGGCGTGATGGACGCGCTGCCGGCCATGGGCGGGCTGCTGGCCTTCGCCGCCGTCGTCACCGCGATCGCCTGGCGGTTCTTCCGCTGGGAGGACGCGTAGCGACGGCCGCGCCGCCGAGAGGTGCGCGGGGTCGTACGCCCGCGGTCCCGGGTCCCGGGTCCCGGTGTACGGCCCAGCCGCCGTCTGCGACCATGGTCGGGTGAACGAGATCCGGCGTGGCACGCTCAGCGAGGAGACCTTCTTCGACCAGGTCGGCGGCGAGCCGACCTTCCGGCGACTGGTGCACCGGTTCTACCAGGGGGTCGCCGAGGACGAGTTGCTGCGGCCGATGTACCCCGAGGAGGACCTGGGCCCGGCCGAGGAGCGCCTGGCGCTGTTCCTGATGCAGTACTGGGGCGGCCCTCGCACCTACAGCGAGGAGCGCGGGCACCCGCGGCTGCGGATGCGCCACGTGCCGTTCCGGGTGGACCGCGCGGCGCACGACGCCTGGCTGCGGCACATGCGGACGGCGGTGGACGAGCTGGCGCTGCCGGCCGAGGCCGAGCGACAGCTCTGGGACTACCTGACGTACGCCGCCGCCTCGATGGTCAACACCGAGGGCTGAGGGGGGCGGCGCCCGGGTCACGCGCCGGCCGCGTCCTGTCCGGACGGGGCCCGGCGGACGGGGCTCTAGCGGACGGGGCTCTAGCGGACGGGGCTGAGGCCCAGGCCCGCGCCGGGCGCGGCCGTCGTACGGACCGCCACCGACCCGGCCGGGGCGCTCAGCCGCAGCCAGCCGCCCGCCCGGTGCACGGTCAGCGGGGCGTCCGGCTTCAGGAAGCCGATCACGTAGGCCGCGTGCGCGGCGCGCAGCGGCAGTTCGGGCAGCGCGGTCACCGGCCGCGACCAGATCTCGTCGGCGAGCGCGTCCAGCACCGCGCGGGTGCGGTGGTGCTCCGGAACGGCCTCGCTGCGCTCGCGGAACTCCCGCACCCCGGCCATCAGTTCGGGGTAGACCTCGGCCACCGGCGGCTCCCCGACCGGCCGCCAGCCGGCGCGCGGCGGCAGCAGACCGGCCCAGGCCGGTCCGGTGACGGCGGCGGGCAGCGCGACGGTGTCGGCCTCGCCGTCCAGACCGTCCAGCAGCTGCCCCGCGGACACCGTCCGGTCGGCCGGCTCGACGCTCCCGGCCAGCCGCGCGGTGCGGATCGCCAGCGCGCCGGCCCCGCCCAGCGGGAGCCGTCCGAAGACCGCCAGCACGCCCGAGTCCGAGCCGTCCGCCGCCGGCACCGCCTGCAGTCGCACCGCCGCCGCCCGGTCGAACCGCAGCAGGCGGACCAGGAACGCCGCGAGGTCGGCGGCCTCCCCGGCGTCGGCGAGGGCGAGGGGGGCGGTACCGGTCAACGCGTTCAGCTCGAATCCGTGGGTCGGTGGTGGTGGTTCCGGGGTCGCGGGGCGGTGCCCCGGCGGCGGTGCGGCGCCCGGTGGTCAGACGGCCGCGACGGCGCGCGCCCCGGCCGGCCGGTCCGCGTCGGCGGCAGTACCGGCGTCGTCCGCGTAACGGGAGAGGAAGTCCCGCTCCACGGCGCTGATCCGGCGCGGCCGGCCCTCCGCCAGGTCGTAGGGGACGACCACCGTGGACGCCCGGACGTAGACCGTCTCGGTGCCGTCCTCGGCGATGTCCTTGATCTCGTACGCGACGGTCAGCGAGGCGACGCCGATCTTGGTCACCCAGGTCTCGATGGTGACCGGCTCGGGCCGGTGCACCAGCGGTCGCTTGTAGTCGATCTCGTGGCGCGCCACGACCGAGCCGCCCGCGAACTCCCCGGCACCGGCCTCGGCGGCCTGGGTGAACATGAAGTCGATGCGGGCCTCCTCCAGGTAGCGCAGGAAGACCACGTTGTTGACGTGCCCGAAGGCGTCCATGTCGGACCAGCGCAGCGGGCAGGCGTAGATGTGGCGGGCCACGGGTTCTCCTCGACGTCCGGTTCCCGCCGACCGGTGGTGGCCGGCGGGCCGCGGCCCGGCAGGCCGCCCCGGAGGGCGGTCTGCCGGGCCGTCGTGACAGTGGGGTGTCAGCCTCGGGTCAGCTTCTTGTAGGTGGCCCGGTGCGGACGGGCGGCGTCGGCGCCCAGCCGCTCGACCTTGTTCTTCTCGTACGACTCGAAGTTGCCCTCGAACCAGAACCACTTGCTCTCGCCCTCGTAGGCGAGGATGTGGGTGGCCACCCGGTCCAGGAACCAGCGGTCGTGGGAGATGACCACGGCGCAGCCGGGGAACTCCAGCAGCGCGTTCTCCAGCGAGGACAGGGTCTCGACGTCGAGGTCGTTGGTGGGCTCGTCGAGGAGCAGCAGGTTGCCGCCCTGCTTGAGGGTGAGCGCCAGGTTCAGGCGGTTGCGCTCACCGCCGGAGAGCACCCCGGCCGGCTTCTGCTGGTCCGGGCCCTTGAAGCCGAAGGCCGACACGTAGGCGCGGGACGGCATCTCGACCTGGCCGACGTTGATCCAGTCCAGACCGTCGGAGACGACCTCCCAGAGGGTCTTCTTCGGGTCGATGTTGGAGCGGCTCTGGTCGACGTAGCTGATCTTGACGGTCTCGCCGACCTTGACCGTGCCGCTGTCCGGGGTCTCCAGGTCCTGGAGCATCTTGAACAGCGTGGTCTTGCCGGCGCCGTTCGGGCCGATGACGCCGACGATGCCGTTGCGCGGCAGGGTGAAGCTGAGGTCGTCGATCAGGACCTTCTCGCCGAAGGCCTTGTTGAGGTTCTCGACCTCGATGACGACGTTGCCCAGGCGCGGGCCCGGCGGGATCTGGATCTCCTCGAAGTCCAGCTTCCGCATCTTGTCGGCCTCGGCCGCCATCTCCTCGTAACGGGCGAGACGGGCCTTGGACTTGGCCTGGCGGCCCTTGGCGTTGGAGCGGACCCACTCCAGCTCTTCCTTGAGGCGCTTGGCGCGCTTGGCGTCCTTCTGGCCCTCGACCTTGAGGCGGGACTGCTTCGTCTCCAGGTAGGTCGAGTAGTTGCCCTCGTAGGGGTAGGCGCGACCGCGGTCGAGCTCCAGGATCCACTGGGCGACGTTGTCCAGGAAGTACCGGTCGTGGGTGACGGCCACGACGGTGCCCTTGTACTTCTCCAGGTGCTGCTCCAGCCAGTTCACCGACTCGGCGTCCAGGTGGTTGGTGGGCTCGTCGAGCAGCAGCAGGTCGGGCGCCTCCAGCAGCAGCTTGCAGAGCGCGACGCGGCGCTTCTCACCACCGGAGAGCTTGGTGACCGGCCAGTCGCCGGGCGGGCAGCCCAGGGCGTCCATGGCCTGCTCCAGCTGGGCGTCCAGGTCCCAGGCCTCGGCGTGGTCCAGCTCCTCCTGGAGCTTGCCCATCTCGTCCAGCAGGGCGTCCGAGTAGTCGGTCGCCATCAGCTCGGCGATCTCGTTGAAGCGGTCGAGCTTCCCCTTGATCTCCTTGACGCCGTCCTCGACGTTCTCCAGGACGGTCTTGGTCTCGTCGAGCGGCGGCTCCTGGAGCAGCATGCCGACGGTGAAGCCGGGCGAGAGGAAGGCGTCGCCGTTGGAGGGCTGCTCCAGGCCGGCCATCATCTTCAGCACGGTGGACTTGCCGGCGCCGTTGGGGCCGACGACACCGATCTTCGCTCCGGGGAGGAAGCTGAGCGTCACGTCGTCAAGGATGACCTTGTCTCCGTGCGCCTTGCGCACCTTGCGCATCGTGTAGATGTATTCCGCCACGTGAGATCGCTCCGGCGTCGTCGGGAGTATTCGGCTTGCAGCGTTCCATTGTGCCGCACCCGGCCCGGAGCCCCGACCGCCCGCCCTGCCCCACCGGGGTATCCGGCCGGCTCCCCCGCGCTCCCCACGGGCGGACGCCCGCGCCCGGCCCGCGCCCACCGCGCCCCCGTCCGGCTCCGGACGCGACTCGGCCCGGCTCCCCGCTTGCTGCGGGGAGCCGGGCCGGGTCGGCGCTCACGGGCCGGGGGCCTCAGGCCCCGTGGTCCGGGACCTCAGGTGCGGTCCGGACCGTGCTCAGGCGGCGGTGCCGCTGTGGCGGCCGCGACGGCGCAGGACGAAGACCGCGGCACCGCCGGCCACGACCAGGCCACCGGCGACGGCGGCGATGATCGGGGTGGCGTCGTTACCACCGGTCTGGGCCAGGCCGGTGGTGCCGGCCGGAGTGGTGGTGGCCGGAGCCGGGTGGGCGGCGGTGGTGGTGGCGGAGGCCGACGGGGTGGCGCTCGGGGTGCCGGTGGGCGCCGGGGTGACCGGGGCGCTCTTGGTCGGCGACGGGGTGCCGGTCGGCGTGGTGCCGCTGGTCACCTTGCAGTCCAGGATGCCCTTGAACTCCTTGGTGAACCCGTTCGGGCCGGTGACGGTGATGTCGTAGGCGGTGTCCTCGGCGACCGGGACGAGGACGCTCTCGACCTTGCCGGGCTGGACGGTGAGGGTCTTGCCCGGCTTCACCGTGACGCTGGCCGCCTCGTCGCCGCCGTTGGCGACGGAGACGCGGACTCCGTTGTTGTCGCACTCGACCTGGGAGATGCTGTCGACCTGCGCGCCCTTGCCCTGCTTCCAGGTGGCCTTGGCGGCGTCGACGACGCTGAGCTTGGTGGAGCCGGCCAGGATCATGGTCTGGCTGTGCTTCGCGGGGGTGTACCCCTTGCTCAGGAAGACGCGGCCGCTGGGCACGACGGTCTCGGCCGAGGCCTTCACGGTGGCGGCGCCGTCCGGGGTGCCGGCCGGCACGTCGAGGAAGAGCTGGGTGTCCTTGGCCACCGGGCCGGTCAGGTCGGTGACCGGCTTGCCGTCCTTGTCGACCAGCTTCACCTTGTCCGCGGCGTCACCGGCGACCGCGAGCTTCACCTCGTTGGCGCTGGAGTTGATGGTGAACGGACCGAGCTTGTTGCCCGGCTTGCCCGACACCGAGTCCGGGGTGAGGCTCAGCGAGGGCTTGGGCTCGGCGGCGATGCCCTTGTTGGCGTCGCTGACGAGGTAGTCGCGCAGCTGCTTGGCCTGCGGGTCGGTCGGGATGGCGGTCTTGCCGTCGGAGAACTTCCAGATCGCGGCCTGGGTGCCCGCGGCGGCGTCCTCCTTGGTCAGCTCGCCCTGGACACCGGCGGCCTTGGCCAGCTTCGGGAGGTCCTCGGCCTTGACCTGCGGGTAGGAGTTCTCCAGGATCCAGCGGATCTTGGCGGCGGCCTCGGCCTTGTCCTTGCCGCCCAGCGAGCTCGACTTCCAGTCGGACTCCTGGTACTCGACACCGCTGGTGATGTCGACCGGGTGGTCGATGTCGATGCAGTACGTCTTGATCTCGCCGTTGGGCGTCTTGAGGGTGAACAGGCCGCCCTGGATGGGGTGGCTGCCCTCGATGGCGATCTCCTCGCTCAGCAGCGTGGGCTGGATCACTGCCGTGACACCCGCACCGGGCGCGTCGGCCGCAACTGCCGCACCGGTCGCGAGCAGGCTTCCGCCCAGCGCGATGCCAGTCGTGAGCATGACAGTGGATATGCGCGGAAGACTCCGCCCCTGCATCTGGAACATCTGGGATCCCTCCGGGCCGGGCCGCACCGGAGGGCGACCCGCCTTGCATTGCCGCGCCCCCTGTGGCGCCGCTGCACGTGTGTGAACCAGACGAATCCTATTGAGCCCCGCGGGCCCGCAAACCCCCATGCGAAATCAGGACGATTCCGTATCTGTATCGTTATCAACCGCCCCAGTATCCACACAAGCTGACGATCGACCAGAAAGTGTGGATCTTTCGCTTAACCCGTGGATGATTGCACAAGCAGAGACAACTACCGTCTCGATCAACATATTTGTCGACAGTTGAGCTCGACTCCGGGTCAGGCCGGCACCCTTCTACAGACGCCGCCACCCCCGGGGTTTCACCACCCACCCACCTCTCCCGGCGCCGGTCGTGGCCGCGGTTCCGCGTCCGGTCGCGGCCGGACCCCACCCCCGATCGCAACGGCAGCCCCGTCGGCTCCGGTCGGAGTCGGCCGGCGGCTCGCCCGACTGCCGGGGGCGGGGCCGCTTCGGTCGCTCCGGCCGCTCCGGTCGCGGGATTTACCGATCCCGCCGCTTCGGTCCGCTTCCCGGAACACGCTCCGTTCCCCCCAATGCACCGTACGGAATCGAGCGACACGGGTTGAGAGTGCACTTCCCGGGAAATCCTTGCCGAGGGGGATCCAAAATCCTGTGGACAACTCGGACATGTGGAAAACCACTGTCACTCCCAGGGGTGAATTTCGGCCTTCCGGCACTCCCTCCACCCGGATCTGCGCTGGCCATGACAACAATCGACCCGCCTCCCGCCCCGTCCCGACACCCCCACGGGTGGGTCCATCGGACGTCCCCGCACGTCATCCGACCGAACGAACCCGAATACGGCCCCCCACCCGCTCCGGGGGTGGCGCTTTCTCCGTGCCGAATCCATAACGGGTGAGGCGGCAGCCCCGTAACGACTGCACAACGTCCGGCCCCGAAGACCGCCAGACCGCTGCACGCACGGTCTTCACCTGCGATTATCGGACCGCTCCACCGAGGCCGACACACCCGCGACGGTGCCGTTACAACCGGCCGAGGAACTGGGCACCCTTATCCTGTCCCCGACAGGGCGAGGGCCCCGCCAACCCCCAACCCCACCCTCAGGTACGGGGCCGGACAGCGGGCGCGGCACGCGTCCGTCACCCGATCCCGGCAACGGTCACGCCCATCAGGGCGCCGTCCGTCCCGCCCCCATAGCTCAGCGGATAGAGCACCCGCCTTCTAAGCGGTAGGTCGCAGGTTCGAATCCTGCTGGGGGCACACATCGGCGGGATCGACCCGCCCGGAGCGGGCGTCCCCCTTCGCACCGCCGCATCCACGGCCGAGTTCCCGCCCGTTCCCGACCGCTCCCCGGTGACAAGACGGCCGGAATCCGGTGCGAACCCACGGTGAATACCCGAACACCCCGAGCGATAATCGACGGTGATTTGCGGTGCGTCACCGCTCGACTACACCGGGGGCAAATTCCTTTGGCATAGTCGCCGCGCCCGCACCCGCGCCCGCGCCGGCGGGCGGGGGCCGGGGGCCCGGGGCCGCCGGTCCCGCACCGACCGGGGCTCCCTCGCCGGCAGGCGCCCGCCGGCGGACAGCGGCCGGCAGGTGACGGTCAGGGGGCGCCGCGCTCCGCCGGGGTCGCGGCCAGGCCGGCCAGGTACGCGTCCAGCAGCTCCGTCTGCCGCTCGGGCGGGTACGCCGACGGGGCGAGCAGCGCCTGTACCACCAGCCCCAGAACGAAGGCCTGCGCCCCGGCCGCGAGTTCGCCCGGCGCGAGCCGGTCGGGCAGCTCCCCGAGCCGCTGGGCGGCCGCCACGTGCTCCGCCAGCATCTCCCTGGCCCGCGCGTACCGGACGGCATGGGCGGCGGCCAGGTCGGGATCGGCCAGCGAGGCGTCCCAGGAGCCGACCCAGATCCGGTTGCCGGCCGTGGCCGCGTCGTCCAGCGGGAGGATGTCGAGCAGCGCGGCCCGCAGGCGGGGCAGCCCCGCGGGCGGCAGCGGCGCGCCGTCCGCCGGGGCGTTGCGCCGCGGGCGGTCCAGCGAGCGCCGGTCGAGCTCGTCCAGCGCGTACGCCACCAGAGCCCGCTTGTTGGGGAAGTAGTGCGTCAACAGGCCGGTGGAGGAGCCCATTTCCGCGGCGACCGCACGCAGGGTCAGCCCGCCGAAGCCGCGCGACGAGAGCACCCGCCACACCGCCTCGGAGACCTCCAGGCGTCGGGCGGCATGGTCTCCCCGGGCAGGCGTCATGGGGTTATCGTACATACCAAACGTTTGTTACGGATGCGGGGACCACCGACCCGCGCTCCTCCGAAAGGCCCACCCATGTTCGCCATCCCACTGGCCGACAATGCCGAGCTGCGTCCGCTGGAGCCGTGGCAGGCTCCCGAGTTCCTCGCCCACATCGAGCGGGCCCGCGCCCACATGGACCCGTGGATCGGCTGGGCCGGGCGCTCCACCGACCTGGAGTCGGCCCGTGCCACCCTGCAGGGCTTCGCCGACCGCCAGGCCGCCGACGCCGGCCGGCTCTTCGGCATCTGGCTGGACGGCACGCTGGTCGGCGGCACGATGTTCGTGAGCTTCAGCACCACCACCTCCACCGCCGAGATCGGCGTCTGGACGGAGCCCGCCGGTGAGGGCCGCGGCCTGGTCGGCGCCGCCGTCCGCCACCTGATCGAGTACGCCTTCACCGTCCGCGGCCTGCACCGGCTGGAGTGGCACACCAGCCCCGACAACGTCCGCAGCCAGGCGCTCGCCCGGCGGATGGGCATGACGCTGGACGGCACCCTGCGGGAGTCCTACCTGAACAACGGCGTCTTCCACGACTCGCAGATCTGGTCGATCCTGGCCCGCGAGTGGCCGGCGGCCGCCGCCTGACACCGCGCCACCCGTGACTCGGCAGCCCCCCTGCGGGACGACGGCGCCGCCCACGGGGCCCGGCCGACCGGCACGGCGAAGGGCCCGGCGGACGACCGTCCGCCGGGCCCCGTCCCCGCGCCTCGCTCAGGCGGCGAGCACCGGCCGCTCGGCGGCCGGGTCCCCCGCCGCCTCCGCGACCGGGCGCGACCGCAGCCGCAGCGCCAGCAGCAACGCCAGCGCCATCACCCCCGACGCCGTGAAGAAGACCACGTCCACCGCGTCGACGAAGCTCTGCACCGCGTGCACCCGCTCCGCGCCGGCCGTACGGCCCACCGCGCCGAGCGGCATCCCCGGCTCGCCGTCCGCGAAGACCCGTGCCAGCAGCGTGCCGAAGAGCGCCGCGCCGAGCGCGCCGCCGAGCGTCTGGAAGAACCGGATACCGGTCGTGGCCACGCCCAGCTGGTGCTTCGGCGCGGCGTCCTGGACGACGCCGACGAGCTGTCCGATCAGCTGGCCGAGCCCGCAGCCGAGCAGCACCAGCTCCGCCCGCACCAGCCAGAGCGAGGTCTGCGGACCGCTCAGCCCGAGCAGCAGCAGGGCCACGGATGCGCAGGCCGCGCCGGAGGCCAGCACCGTGCGGACCGACCAGCCCCGCGCGGTGAGCCGGCCGATCACCAGGCCGACGCCGGTCATGCCGACCGCCATCGGGATCAGGTAGAGGCTGGCGGAGGTCGCGGCGACGCCGCGGGCCACCTGGAGGTACAGCATCACGTACATGATCGCGCCCATCAGACCGATCCCGACCAGCCCCTGCACCGCGAAGCCGATCCGGATCTCGGGCACGCGGAACAGCGAGAGCGGCAGCACCGGTTCGGCGGCGGTGGCCTGGCGCCAGACGAAGAGGCCGAGCGCGGCGAGGGTCGCCGCCGCCAGGGCGAGGATCTGCGGGGAGGTCCAGGCGTAGTCCTTGCCGCCCCACTCGGTGACCAGCAGCAGTCCGGTGGCGAACGCCGCCGCCAGCGCCGCCCCGGCGAAGTCGAGGCCGCGGCGGCCGGCGGACCTCGGGAGCTTGAGGACGAGGGCCGAGCCGACCAGGACGAGCAGGCCGAGCGGCAGGTTGACGTAGAAGATCCAGCGCCAGTCGAGGTGGTCGGCGAGCAGGGCGCCGATCAGCGGACCGACGGCCATGCCGGCGCCGCCGACGATGCCGCCCATGCCGCCTCCGCCGCCCCGCTCCCCCTCCGGGTCCTTGAGCTGGGCCATCACCACCATGGTCACGCTCATCAGCCCGCCGCCGCCGATCCCCTGGACGGCCCGGAAGGCGATCAGCTGCTCCATCGACTGCGCCGCGCCGCAGAGCGCCGAGCCGAGCAGGAAGGTGCCGACCGCCCCGAGCAGCACCCGCTTGGCGCCGTAGAGGTCGCAGAGCTTGCCGTAGAGCGGCAGCAGCGCGGTGGCGGCCAGCGCGAACGAACTGACCAGCCAGGGCAGCCGGTCGACGCCGTGGACCGGGTCGAGGTCCCGGACGATCGGCACGGTGGCCGCCGACACGATGTTCATGTCGAGCACGGCCAGGATGATCGTGATCAGGCAGAGCAGCATGCCCAGTTTGCGCTGGGACTCGGTCATCAGAGCTGCTGCCGGCGCGGACGCGGCCATGGAAGTCCCCCCTGGGACGGTGGAGTTCGGGAGTTCGAGCAGGAGCGGGCCGCACCGGCCCGGGCGGCTCGGCGGCACGCCACCACCATGGCAGGGCTTTTTGACTCGGTCAATTCTTATGCTGAACCAATCTTTCGATCGGATACATCTTTGATCCTGGTACAGTGCTGCCATGGCGAAGCGCACCGCGACCCCCACCGACCCCGACGCCGGGCTGGGCCTGCGCGAGCGCAAGAAGCGGCAGACCGCCATCCGGATCTACCGCAGCGCCATCGGGCTGTTCACCGAGCGGGGCTTCGACGAGGTCTCGGTGGCCGAGATCGCCGCCGCCGCCGAGGTCTCGAAGATGACCGTCTTCAACTACTTCCCGACCAAGGAAGACCTGGTCATGGCCCCGATGGAGCACCACACCGACGAGTCCGCCCGGGTGGTGCGCGAACGGGCGCCCGGCACGTCGGTGGTGGCCGCGCTGCGCGGTCAGTTCCTCGCCGCCCTGGCCGAGTTCGACCCGGCCACGGGCCTCAACGACGAGCCGTTCACGCTCTCCGTGGTCCGGCTGATCCACCGGACACCCACCCTGGCGCTCCGGGCTCTCACCACCGTCGGCCACGAGTCGAACCGACTGCTGGCCGCGGAGCTGCTCCTGCAGGACCCGGAGGGCGACCGGATCCGCGCCAGGGTCGCCGCCGCCCAACTGCTCGGCGCCCGCATGGCACTGACCTCCCACAACCAGGACCGGATGCTGGCCGGCGAACGGGCCGCGGACGTCCTGCCGGAGGCGCTCGAGAACGCCCGGCGCGCCTACGACACGGTCGAGCACGGGCTCCGCGACTACGGGGTGTGGTCCGGCGCCGCACCGGCGCACCCGACCGCCTGACGATCGGCGCAGCCGAGCACCCGACCGCCTCCACAGCAGGCCGGCGGCACGCCCCGGCACCCGGCCGGGCGGCACCCGGACCGCCGGGGAGTGCCGCCGGGCGGTCCTGAGAGAGTGGGCGCACCACGATCACCGGAGGTGCGCATGGACGACAAGCCGCTGCTCACGCGGGACCGCTCCCCGTTGCCCACGCACGTCGACGGCCTCAACGCCTGGACCGGCGAGGACGGCGTCGCGGTGCTGGAGTTCGCCCGGCCGCACCGGCGCAACGCGATCACCCTGGCGATCTGGCAGGCCCTGCCGAAGGTGCTGCAGCGGCTGGCCGGGCAGCCGGGCGTGCGCGCACTGCTGGTCACCGGCGCCGGCGGCACCTTCAGCGCCGGCGCGGACATCACCGAGCTGTCCGAGGTCTACGGCGATCCGGACCGCGCCGACGCCTACCACGCCACCAACGTCGCCGCCGAGGAGGCGCTCGCGGCCTTCCCGCACCCCACGATCGCGGTGGTGCACGGGGCCTGCGTCGGCGGCGGCTGCCAGCTGGCCGTCGCGTGCGACCTGCGGTTCGTCGCCGAGACCGCCCGGATGGGCATCACCCCGGCCAAGCTCGGCGTGGTCTACCCGGCGGTGCCGACCCTGCGACTGGCCCGGCTGGTCGGCCCGGCCCGGGCGAAACTGCTGCTGTTCTCCGGCGAGTTGGTGACCGGCCGGGAGAACGTCGTGCTCGGCCTCGCCGAGCGCGCCCTGCCGGATGCCGAACTCGACGCAGGTGCACTGGAGTTCGCCCGCCTGCTGACCCAGCGCTCGCCGCAGACCGTCGGGGCGGTCAAGGCGGCCCTGGCCGTCCCCCCGGAGCAGGCGGCCGAGGCCCTGCGCCCCTGGGAGCGCCGCTCCCGCGAGGCCTCCGACACCCACGAGGGCCTCGCCGCCTTCCTCGAAGGCCGCCCACCCCGTTTCTGACCCCTCGGGCACGGACCGCGCACGGCGACGGCCCGGGCCCCGGCCGGAGCCGGGAACCGGGAACCGGGCCGCCGGGGACCGGCCGCCGGGAGCCCGGCCGTCGCAGGCCCGGCCGGGTGGTCAGCGGATCGGCATGCCGGAGATGGCGCGGGCGATCACCAGGCGCTGGATCTCGCTGGTGCCCTCGAAGATCGAGTAGATCGCGCTGTCCCGGTGCATCCGCTCCACCGGGTACTCGCGGGTGAAGCCGTTGCCGCCGAGGATCTGCATCGCCTGCGCGGTGACCCACTTGGCCGTCTCGCCTGCGTACAGCTTGGACATCGAGCCCTCGGCCGCGGTGAACGGCTGGTTGTTGGCCGCCATCCAGGACGCGCGCCAGACCAGCAGCCGGGCGGCGTCGATCCGGGTCTTCATGTCGGCCAACTGGAAGGCCACGCCCTGGTTGTCGATGATCGGGCGGCCGAACTGCACCCGGGTCCTGGCGTAGTCCAGCGCCACCTCGTACGCGGCGCGGGCGATGCCGATCGCCTGGGCCCCGACCGCCGGCCGGGAGGCCTCGAAGGTGGCCATCGCGGCGTTGCCCTTGCCGGCCGTCCGCTTCGCGCCCTCGCGGGCCCGGGCCAGCCGCTCGTCCAGCTTCTCCTTGCCGCCGAGCAGGCAGTGGCCGGGCACCCGGACGCCGTCCAGGACGACCTCGGCGGTGTGCGAGGCGCGGATGCCGTGCTTCTTGAACTTCTGGCCCTGGCTCAGCCCGGGCGTGCCCGGCGGCACCACGAAGGAGGCCTGGCCGCGCGCCCCGAGCGCCGGGTCGACGGTGGCCACCACCACGTGGACGGCGGCGATCCCGCCGTTGGTGGCCCAGGTCTTGGTGCCGTTGAGCACCCACTCGTCCTTGGCCTCGTCGTAGACGGCCCGGGTGCGAAGCGCCGAGACGTCCGAGCCGGCGTCGGGCTCGGAGGAGCAGAACGCGGCCACCTTGACGTCCTCCGGCGTGCCGAACATCTGCGGGGCCCAGGTGCCGATCTGCTCCTCGGTGCCGTTGGCGAGGACGGCGACCGCCGCGAGCGTGGTGCCGACGATGGACAGGCCGATGCCGGCGTCCCCCCAGAACAGCTCCTCCATGGCGATCGGGATGCCGACGCCGGAGGGGTCGAAGTACTGCTGGGCGTAGAAGTCCAGGGAGTAGATGCCGAGCTTGGCCGCCTCCTGGATGACCGGCCACGGGGTCTCCTCCCGCTCGTCCCACTCGGCGGCGGCCGGGCGCATCACGTCGGCGGCGAAGCCGTGCAGCCAGTCGCGTACGGCGAGCTGGTCCGCGCCCGGGTCCAGCGAGAACGTGCTCATGATGCCTCCGGTGGGAGCGGCGGCCCCCGCCGCGGAGTCCGGCAGGGGCGCTGAAACGGTGTCGGTCAGGTGTTACCGGCGGTAACATCGCCGGAGTCTGCTACTCATAGGTAGGAATGTCAACGCCCCCGGCAAAGCCCCGGCAACGCCCCGCGCAACGCCGCCCGGACCGCGCCGGACCGCGCCCCCCAGCCGCGACACCGCCGGCCAGACCCGTCAGGAGCCCCCATGCCGCCCGCCGACGAACCACGCCGGGAGCAGCTGCTCAACGCCGCCGACCGGGTGATCCAGCGGGACGGCCCGGGCGCCAGCATGAACGCCATCGCCGCCGAGGCCGGCATCACCAAGCCGATCCTGTACCGCCACTTCGGCGACCGGAACGGGCTCATCCGGGCCCTGACCGAGCGCCACACCGGCGGCCTGCTGGCCGCCGTCCGGGCCGCGCTCAACGAGCCGCTGGAGCGGCGCGACCGGGTCGAGCACGTGCTGGACACCTACCTGTCCGGCATCGAGGCCCGCCCGCAGGTCTACCGGCTGCTCACCCACCCCGAGCCGGGCGACCCGAGCGGGGCCGGGCACGCGCTCGCCCCGGCGTTGCGGCAGATCGCCGAGGAGATCACCCGGGCCGTGGACAGCCAGGTCGACCTCGGCGCCGACCGCGAACTCCTCGCCGAGGCCTGGGGGCGGGGCATCACCGGCATGGTCCTGGCGGCCGGGGACTGGTGGCTGGAGACCAAGCCCTGCTCGCGGACCCGGATGGTGCAGGCCCTCGCCGACCTGCTCTGGGGCCGGCTCGCGGCCGCCGCCGACCTGCCCACCGCCGTCCTGCCGGCCCCGGCCGCGGAGGCCCCGCCGGCCTGAGCCGTCCCGGCGCGGACCGCCCCTGCGGCCGCACCGGCGGCCGGGCCCCGGCCGAAGCCGCAACTCCCCTGCGGTAGGACTCCCCTGCGGTGCAGCACTCTTGTGCGGTACACGGCGATCCGGGCATCATCGGGCCCCACCCCCAGCCCGAGCGATCCCCCCGAGGTCCCGATGCGCTTACGCCGCACCGCCGTTGCCCTCCTGCTCGCCGCCACCGCCGCCGTGACCCCGCTCACCGCCGGCCCGGCCGAGGCCCGGTCGGCACCCCGTGAAGCCGCCTTCCCGACCGGCACGGCCACCGCCGCCGACGGCCGCACCAGCCTCACCGACTCCGCCGGCCGCCGCCTCGGACTACGCGGCTTCAACCTCGACAAGTACGCCGAGGCCACCGAGCAGGACGTCAAGGCCCTCGCCGACCGGGGCTTCACCCTGATCCGGGTCGCCGTCTCCTGGACCAGGCTGGAGCCGCAGCGCGGCCACCTCGACGAGGCCGAGCTGCGCCGCCTGCACCGCGTCCTCGGCTGGGCCGACCGGTACGGCGTGCTGGCCCTGGTCGACTTCCACCAGGACGTCTACGGGCCGAAGTTCGGCGGCGGCGACCGCGGCATCCCGGTCTGGGCCACCCGCGACGACGACCTGCCGTTCACCCCGGACCCGGACGACTGGTTCGCCGGGTACTTCCAGCCCGCCGTCCAGGCCGCCTTCCGCCACCTCTACGACGACTGCGACCTGCGCACCTGGCAGGCCGACTTCTACACCCGGCTCGCCCGCGAACTGCGCGACCACCGTTCGCTGTTGGGCTACGACCTGTTCAACGAGCCGTTCGGCCCGGTGGACGGCGACCCGACCGACCCGGCCGTCCTCGCCGCCTCCGCGGCCGCCCTCGAACAGGGCCGGCTCGCCGACATGTACCGCCGGCTGATCCGGGCCGTGCGCCGGGTCGACAGCCGCGCCTGGCTGTTCGTCGAGCCCACCGTCCTGGTCGGCCAGGGCGTGCCCACCCGGCTGCCCGGCTTCACCGACCCGCGCCCCGGTGCGGCCCGGATCGGCTACGCGCCGCACTTCTACGACACCGCCGTCGAATCCGGCGCCGACTGGGACCCGGCCGGTGGCTTCGTCGAGAACTACACCGCCGCGATCACCGCGTACCCGGCCGAACACCGGCTGCCGGTGCTGGTGGGCGAATGGGGCCCGCCCGACTCCCGCAGGCCCGGCAACACGCAGCTGGTCCGCCGCCAGGTCGCGGCCATGGACGGCTTCGCCGCCGGCTGGGCCATGTGGTACTGGTGCCGCGGCAACGGCGGGTACTGCGCGCTCGACCCGGCCGGGCGGCCCGCCCCCGGGAACGAGCCCGCCTTCGGCCCCTACCCGGTGGCGGTCGCCGGCTCGGACCCGGCCACCACGGCCACCACGGCCGGCCACACCGTGCGCTACCACGCCGACGGCACCGGCCACAGCACCGAACTCACCCTGCCCGCCTCGGCGTTCCCCACCGGCGTGCGGGTCACCGTGGTGCCGGCCGGAGCCCGGGTCGAGATCGACCAGCCGGCCGGCGACCGCGCCGGAACCGCCCGGATCCGCCTCCCGCACGCCCGCCCGGGCACCCCGGTCACGGTCACCCTGACACCCCGCTGAGCCCCCGGAAGCGGCCCGCCCGCCGCACGCGGACGGGCCGCCCCGGAGCACCCGGGTCCGCGCTCCGGGATGCCGCCGGCTTCGCAGGCCCGGAAGGATCCGAGCGTCGCAGGCCCGGAGGGATCCGAGGGAGCGGGCCTACGCCAGGCCGCGGCGGGCCAGCAGCGGGCCGGGCTGCGGGTCGCGGCCGACCACCGCGCGGAAGGAGTCCAGCGCGTCCCGGCTGTCCCCGCGCGAGAGCAGTTCGCGGCGGAACACCTCGCCGCTCTCCCGCACGCTACGGCCGTTCCGCTCGAACCAGTCCACCGTCTCGGCGTCCAGCACCTCGGACCAGATGTACGCGTAGTAGCCCGCGCTGTACCCGCCCGAGAAGATGTGCGAGAAGTACGCCGTCCGGTAGCGCGGCGGGATCGCCGCCACCGCCAGCCCCGCCTTCGCCAGCGCCGCCGCCTCGAACTCCTCGGCGTCCGTGACCTCCTGGCCCTCCGGCACACTGTGCCAGGCCCAGTCCAGCAGCGCGGCCGCCAGGTACTCGACGGTCCGGAAGCCCTGCCCGAAGCCCTCGGCCGCCGCCATCCGCTCGACCAGCTCGGCCGGCAGCGGCTCGCCCGTCACGTGGTGCCGGGCGTAGTTGGCCAGCACCTCCGGCCGGACCATCCACATCTCGTTCACCTGCGAGGGGAACTCGACGAAGTCCCGCGGCACGCCGGTGCCCGCGAAGTACGGGTAGCGCACGTCCGAGAAGAGCCCGTGCAGCGCGTGCCCGAACTCGTGGAACAGCGTGCGCACCTCGTCCCAGGAGAGCAGCACCGGCTCACCGGGCGCGGGGCGGGCGACGTTCAGGTTGTTGTACACCACCGGCCGCTGCCCCAGCAGCCCCGACTGGGTGACCAGTTCGTCCATCCAGGCCCCGCCGCGCTTGGACGCCCGGGCGTGGAAGTCCCCGAGGAAGAGCCCCAGCGGGCGGCCGTCCTCCTCGAACACCTCGAAGACCCGCACGTCGGGGTGGTAGGCGACGAGGTCGGTGCGCTCGGTGAAGGTCACCCCGTAGGCCAGGTTGGCGGCGAAGAAGACACCGTCCCGCAGCACCCGCTCCAGCTCGAAGTACGGGCGCAGCGCCCCCGCGTCCACCTGGTACGAGGACTGGCGGACCTGCTCCGAGTAGTACGCCCAGTCGTGCGCGGCGATCTCCTCGATCCCGTCGGCCGCGGCCAGCCTGGCCAGCTCGGCGGCCTCCCGGCGAGCGTTGGCCACCGCCGGCGGCACCAGCCTGGCCAGCAGGGCGTCCACCGCGTCCACACTGCCCGCGGTCTCGTCCGCCACCACGTAGGCGGCGTGCGTGTCGTACCCGAGCAGCCGGGCCCGCTCGGCGCGCAGCGCCGACATCCGGATCGCCAGCGGCCCGTTGGTCGCGACGGCGCGGCCCAGCGAGGCCGCCAGCAGGCGCTCGCGCACCGACCGGTCCGTGAGGGAGGCCAGCTCGCTCTGGTTGGAGAAGTTCTTCAGGCTGAGCACGTACTTGCCGTCGTGCCCGAGCGCCCGGCCGTTCTCGGCCGCGGCGGCGATCTCGTCCGGCGAGAGGCCGGCCAGCTCCTCGGCGGAGTCCACCACCAGCGCCCGGGCCTTCGAGTCGGCCGCCACGTTCTGCCGGAACACCGCGGAGGCCGTGGCCAGTCCGGCGTTCAGCTCGCGCAGCCGCTGCTGCCGGTCGGCGTCCAGCCGGGCGCCGGCCCGGACGAAAGCCGTGTGCCGCCGCTCCAGCAGCCGCAGCGACTCCGGATCCAGCCCCAGCTCGGCACGGCGCGCGTACAGCTCGTCGACCCGGGCGAACAGGGCCGCGTCCAGATGGATCGCGTCCCGGTGCGCCGCCAGCAGCGGGCTGATCTCGGCGTCCACCCGGTCCACCCCGGGCGTGGTGTCCGCGGAGCTCTGGTTCTCGAAGACCACCCGGACCCGGCGCAGCAGCGCCCCGGAGCGTTCCAGCGCGACCAGCGTGTTCTCGAAGGTCGGCGGCTCCGGGTTGGCCGTGATCTCACCGATCTCCGCGAGCTGCTCGGCCATTCCCCGCTCGAAGGCGGGCAGGTAGTGCTCTTCCCGGATCTCGGCGAAGGGCGGCAGTTCGTAGACCAGGGTGCTGGGCTTGAAGAAGGGGTTCTCCGTCATTCGGCCGACCCTACGCGTTGGCACCGGCCCTGCCTACGCCACCCGGCCGGCTCGACGGCGCAACGGGCCGGTCCCGGCGCACCGCCAGGACCACGCGCCCGGGCCACGCGCCCGGGCCACACCTCTCTCACGCGCCCCCGCCCGGTGCCCGGCCCCGTCGACCCCGGCCGACGTGCGGCGCCCCGCCGCCGACCGGCTGTCGTACCGACCGGTTACCGTCGAGGTCCCCGTCCGTCCGCCCGAGAGGAGAAGCCCGCGTGGCGCCCCGGATCGCCCTCGTCCCCGACCCGCACGGCCCGGGCGGCCGGCTGCAGCCCCTCGACGACGCCGGCACCCCGCTCGGCCCGCCGGCCACCGCCCCCGACCTCGCGGCCGCCGTCGCCGCCGCCGAGCGCGACGGCACCGTCCGCTGGGTCTGGGCCGCCGCCGACAGCGCCTACGCACCCCTGCTCCCCCGGCTGCCCGACCGGCTCGCCCGCTGCCACGACCTGCGGCTGGTCGAGGCGCTGCTGCTGGCCCAGGAGGGCCGGTTCGGCGCGCCGCGCTCGCTCGGCGCCGCCTGGGCCCGGCTCCGCGGCCTGCCCGTCCCGCCGGACCTGCCCGAACCCGGCTCCACCGAGTCCGACGACGGCCAGGACACCCTCTTCGCCCCCGACCGGCTCCAGCTGCCGCCCGGGGCCGACCCGCTGGCCGCGGTGGTCGCCGTCCACGCCGAACAGCAGCGCCGGCTCGCCGCGATCCGGGACGACGGCGCCCGCGCCCGGTTCCGGCTGCTGGTCGCCGCCGAGTCCGCCGGCGCCCTGGTGGCCGCCGAGATGGCGTACGACGGCCTGCCGTGGCGCGCCGACGTCCACGACCGGCTGCTCACCGAGCTGCTCGGCCCGCGCCCGAGTGTCCCCGGCGCCCGGCCCAAGCTCCTCGCCGACCTCGCCGCCGAACTCCAGCAGGCCCTCGGCGGGCGCCCGTTCAACCCCGACTCGCACACCCAGGTGCTGCGCGCCTTCGCCGATCGCGGCATCCAGCTCGGCTCCACCCGCTCCTGGGAGCTGAAGGGGGTGGACCACACGGCCGCCCGGCTGCTGGTCCGCTACAAGGAGCTCTCCCGGATCCACGCCGCACACGGCTGGGCCTGGCAGGACGCCTGGGCGCGCGGCGGGCGCTTCCGCCCCGAGTACGTGGTCGGCGGCGTCGTGTCCGGACGCTGGGCCAGCCGCGGCGGCGGCGCCCTGCAGATCCCGCGCATCCTGCGCCGCGCCGTGGTCGCCGACCCGGGCTGGCTGCTGGTCGTCGCCGACGCCGCCCAGCTGGAGCCGCGCGTCCTCGCCGCCCTGTCCCAGGACGCCGGCCTGGCCCGCACCGCCGCCGGCGGCGACCTGTACGAGGCGCTGGCCGCCACCGCATTCCACGGCGACCGCGACAAGGCCAAGCTCGGCCTGCTCGGCGCCATGTACGGCCAGACCAGCGGCGACATCGGCCCGCTGCTGAACACCCTGCGCCACCGCTATCCGGCCGCCATGGGCTACGTCGAGGCGGCCGCCCGCACCGGCGAGGACGGCGGCGTGGTCGCCTCCCGACTGGGCCGGGTCTGCCCGCCGCCCTCCGCCGACTGGCTCGACCTCACCGAGGCACCGGAGACGGCCGGCGACGCCGGCGGGCGATCGGCCCGCGCCCGGGGGCGCTTCACCCGCAACTTCGTGATCCAGGCCAGTGCCGCCGACTGGGCCCTCGCCCTGCTCGCCGCGCTGCGCCGCCGGCTGAACACCCTGCCGGTGGCGGGCCCCGCCGACCGCCCGCACCTGGTCTTCTTCCAGCACGACGAGGTGATGGTGCACACTCCGGCCAACCTCGCGGACGAGGTGGCCGCCGCCGTCGCCGCCGCGGCCGACGAGGCCCGGCTGCTGGTCTTCGGGGACACCCCGGTCCGCTTCCCGCTGACCACCGCGGTGGTGGACTGCTACGCAGACGCCAAGTAGGCGCGGCGGGGCAGCCGGCCGGCGGGCGGCCAGGCGCACCGGCGGGCAGGCGCACCGGTGGCGCAGGCGCACCGGCGGCGCAGGCGCTACAGCTTGCGGAAGCCGCGGGCCTCCTCGGCGGCCGCCACCACCTCCGCCAGCCCCGCCCCGGTCGCGGCGGTGACCGCGGCCGAGACCGCGCCCTCCACGAACGGCGCGTCCACCAGCACCACCCCGGGCCGGGGCTCGTCCTCCAGCACCGTGACGGCGGTCAGCACCGAGCTGCCGAGGTCGGGGACGACCACGACGCCCGCCCCGCCGTCCGCCTCCGCGACCGCTCCGGCGATCAGGTCGTAGCTCGTGCCGAGCCCGCCGTCCTCGGTCCCCGCCGCCACCACCACCCGCACCGTGTCGGAGGCGAGCTGCCCCAGCAGCTGGCGCAGGCCGGCGGCCAACTGCGGGCTGTGCGAGACCAGGACGATGCCCACGTAGTCGCTCATACCGCCGACCCTACGGCCCACCGGCTGCTCCGCAAGGGTGACCCGACGGCGTGTCCCCGCCGCCCGGGCCTCCCGGCGCGGCCCGGCACCCGCCACGTCCGCCACCTCCGCCACGTCCGGCCCGCCCGCGTGTCGCAGCACCTCCCTCCGCCCCCCGTCTGGCGTAGCGTCGGGTCAGCAGCGTCTGCCGAGGGAGCGAAGCGCTTTGAAGAAGCTGATCAACACCCCGGAGAGCGTCCTGGAGGACGCGCTGGCCGGAGTCGCCGCCGCACACCCCGAGTTGACGGTGGACCTCGCCAACCGGGTGATCACCCGCGCGGTCCGCCCGAGCACGCCGAAGGTCGCCCTCGTCTCCGGCGGCGGTTCGGGCCACGAGCCACTGCACGGCGGCTTCGTCGGCCGGGGCATGCTGGACGCCGCCTGTCCGGGCGAGGTGTTCACCTCCCCGGTGCCGGACCAGATGCTGGCCGCCGCCAAGGCCGTGGACTCCGGTGCCGGCGTGGTCTTCGTGGTCAAGAACTACACCGGCGACGTGATGAACTTCGAACTGGCCGCCGAGCTGGCCGCCGAGGAGGGCATCGAGGTCCGCACGGTGCTGGTCGACGACGACGTCGCCGTCGAGGACTCGACCTGGACGGCCGGGCGCCGCGGCACCGGCGCGACCGTGCTGGTGGAGAAGATCGCCGGCGCCCTGGCCGAGCGCGGCGCCACGCTGGACGAGGTCGTCGCCCTGGGCGAGGAGGTGAACGCCGCCTCCCGGTCCTTCGCGATCGCGCTGACCGCCGCGACCGTCCCGGCCGCCGGCAAGCCCGGCTTCGACCTGCCGGAGGACGAGATCGAGGTCGGCGTCGGCATCCACGGGGAACCCGGCCGCCGCCGCGAGAAGCTCCGCCCCGCCTGCGACCTGGCCGCGGAGGTGGTGGAGACCGTCCTTGCCGACCACCACCTGACCCGAGGCGACGAGGTGATCGCCCTGGTCAACGGCCTCGGCGGCACCCCGCTGCTGGAGCTGTACATCGTCTTCGGCGAGGTGGCGGCGCGGCTGGCCGAGCGCGGCATCAGGGTGGCCAGGAACCTGGTCGGCAACTACGTGACCAGCCTGGACATGGCGGGCTTCTCACTCACCCTGGCCAAGGCCGACAGCCGGCTGCTGGAGCTCTGGGACGCCCCGGCGGACACCCCCGCGCTCAAGCGGGCCTGACCGCGGTCGAGCCGCCGGGGCCGATCGCGGGAACGCGGGAACGCAGGAACGCAGGAAGGAGAGGGCATGGACTTCGACACCCGCCTCGCGGAGGCGTGGGTCCGTGCGGCGGCGGCCGCCGTCGGCGAGGAACAGGAACGGCTCACCGAGCTGGACTCGGCGATCGGCGACGGCGACCACGGCAGCAACATGCAGCGCGGGTTCACGGCCGTGCTGGCGGCGCTGGACGGGCTCGACCCGGCCGGTCCCGGCGCGGTGCTGACCAGGACCGGCACCACGCTGATCTCCAAGGTCGGCGGCGCCGCCGGCCCGCTGTACGGGAAGGCCTTCCGCGCCCTGGGCGCGGCCCTGCCCGGGCCCGCCGACCCGGCCGGGGTCGGCGACGCACTGGCGGCCGGCCTGCAGGCGGTCCGGGATCTCGGCAAGGCCGAGCCCGGGGACAAGACCATCGTGGACGCCTACACCCCGGCCCTCGCCGCCTTCCGCGCGGCGGTGGCGGCCGGCGCCGACCTGCCCCGGGCCGCCGCCGCAGCGGCGGACGCGGCCGAGCAGGGTGCCAGGGACACCGTGCCGCTCCAGGCCCGCAAGGGCCGCGCCTCCTACCTCGGCCCGCGCAGCGTGGGCCACCAGGATCCGGGCGCGACCTCCACCGCCCTGCTCTTCCGGGCTCTCGCCGACGTCACCGCGTCCTGACCCGGGGGCACGACCGCATGCTGCCGGCGCGCGTCGAGCCCCGGCCGGCGTCAGGCCCGATCGGTCCGGGTGATCAGGAGCAGCAGGGCGTCGTCCCGCAGCTCCCCGCCGGTGTGCTCCAGCAGATCGGCGTAGATCCGGCCGACCGCCGCCTCCAGCTCCGCCGAGGAGCGGGCCGCGTCCCGGACCAGCGGGCCGACCCGCTCCGCCAGCGGGTAGAACTCCCCGTTCTTCCGGTGCCGGGCCTCGATCACGCCGTCGGTGCAGAGCACCAGCACGTCCTCGTGCCCGAACGGCTGGTCCCAGGCGGTCGGCTCGCCCGTGGCCAGCCGCCCGAGTCCGAGCGGCACCCAGGGGTCGGGCGCGTCCAGGACGTGCACGCCGCCGTCCGGGCCCACCCGGATCGGCGCGACGTGTCCGTACTGGAGCAGCTCCATCACCCCGGGCGTGCGGAACTCGGCGAACAGCGCGGTGGTGAACTCGCCGTCGGGGGCGTGCCGCTCGACGCTGGCCTCGATCCGGGCGGCCACCCCGCGCAGCCCGGCCTCGTCGTAGGCCGCCTCGCGAAACGCGCCGAGCACCACGGCGGCGGTCTGCACCGCGCCGAGCCCCTTGCCGCGCACGTCCCCGACCGCCACCCGGGTGCCGTGCGGGGTCTCCAGCACGGAGTAGAGGTCCCCTCCGATCCGCGAGGCGTCGGCCGCGGAGACGTACCGGACGGCGAGGCGCAGCGGTCCGACCTCCGGGCCGGGGAGCCGGAGCAGCGCCCGCTGGGCGGCCTCGGCGACCGAGCTGACGGCCGCGAAGGCCGCCGCGCGGCGCATTCTGATCTTGGCGACCCAGGCGGAGAAGAGGGTCAGCAGCACGTAGCTGACCAGGGCGCCGTAGAGGAAGCGCTCGTCGTTGACGTTGTCGACCTCGTCGTAGTGGCTGAGGCCGAAGACCGCGAGGAAGCCGAGCGAGCAGACGAGCAGCAGCTCGACCGGCCGCAGGGTGAGTGCGGCGATGGCGGGCACCACAGTCATCAGCGGCGCGAGGTAGCGGTCCTTGCCCGAGAGCAGGTCGGCCGTGCCGACCAGGGCGATCGCGAGCAGCGCGGGGGTGGCCCGGCGCCAGAACGGGACGTCCTGGAGGTCGGTGGCCAGCAGCGCGCCGCGGCGCCGCTCCGGCGACAGCCCCGCGACCGTGGGGAGCGCGGGCGACCGGAGCCGGCGGATCGAGAACACATATCGAACATAACGGACATTCAGCGCGCCCACCCGCGCACGTCCGCCCACCCGCGCACGTCCGCCCGACCGCGCACGTCCGCCCGACCAGGCGCCGACCCCGGGCGCCGGTCCGCCGCCTCCCCACCGCTGCGACCCGCACCGGAACGCCCGCCCGGCCGTACAGCGCGACCCGAGCGGCTGCGCGAGGAGGGAATCCGCCCGCCACCCGGCGGCGGATTCGAGCGCCGCGTGTTCAGCCGCATACGCTCTGCTCTCGGGGCCCAGGCGGCGGCACGGCAGGCCCGGTGATCCGGAACACACGGCCCCCTCCTCGTGGTGATACCCCGCAGGGGTATGGTGTTATCAGAGGAAGAAAGTGCCCGGGCAGTCCGCCCGGGGCGGCACAGACCGGAGGCCCCGATGTCCAGCACCATCACCTACACCGTGACCGGCATGAGCTGCGGCCACTGCGAGAGCTCGGTCTCCAAGGAGCTCTCCGCCCTGGCCGGCGTCACCGAGGTGGCGGCCGACGCGAAGGCCGGTACCGTGACGGTCTCCTCCGCCGCCCCGCTCGACGAGGAGCTGGTCCGCGCCGCCGTCGACGAGGCCGGCTACGAGCTCGTCGGCCGGGCCGCCTGAGCCCGGGTCGCGCCGCGCGGCGGGGGTCCGCACCCCGGGCTCCCGCCCTCCGCCCTTCGCCCTCACCAAGGAGCTGATCCGCCATGAGCACCTCCACTCCGGGCACCACCGCCCCCGACGCCGCGGCCGACGGCGACGGCCGGTCGGGTGTCCGGGACCGCGTCGAGCTCTCGATCGGCGGTATGACCTGCGCCTCCTGCGCGGCCCGGATCGAGAAGAAGCTCAACCGGATGGACGGCGTCGAGGCCACCGTCAACTTCGCCACCGAGAAGGCCCGGATCGACTTCGGGCCCGGGGTGGGGATCGCCGACCTGATCGCCACCGTCGAGAACGCCGGCTACACCGCGGAGCTCCCCCCGCCGCCCGCCACGGCGCCGAGTGCACCGGCCACCGCGGCCGACCCCGCCGCGGAGCAGCGCCCGGCCGACCCGCTGCTGGACCGGCTGCTGATCAGCGCGGTGCTCAGCATCCCGGTGGTCCTGCTCTCGATGGTCCCCGCCCTGCAGTTCACCAACTGGCAGTGGCTGGCCTTCTCGCTCACCGGTCCGGTGGTCGTCTACGGCGGGCTGCCCTTCCACCGCGCCGCCTGGACCAATCTCCGGCACGGCGCGGCGACCATGGACACCCTGGTCTCGCTCGGCACCCTGGCGGCCTTCGGCTGGTCCTCCTGGGCCCTGTTCTGGGGCCACGCCGGCATGCCGGGGATGCAGCACGAGTTCTCGCTCTCGATCGGCGCCACCGACGCCTCGTCCGCCCTGTACCTGGAGACGGCCGCCGCCGTCACCGTGCTGATCCTGCTCGGCCGACACCTGGAGGCCCGCTCCAAGCGCCGGGCCGGCGCCGCCCTGCACGCGCTGCTCGACCTCGGCGCCAAGGACGTCTCGGTCCTGGAGAACGGCCGCGAGGTCCGGCTGCCGGTCGACCGGTTGACCGTCGGCATGCGCTTCGTGGTGCGTCCCGGCGAGAAGATCGCCACGGACGGCACGGTGGTCGAGGGCGCCTCGGCCGTGGACGCCTCGATGCTGACCGGCGAGTCCGTCCCGGTCGAGGTCGCGGTGGGCGACGCCGTCACGGGTGCCACCGTGAACGCCGGCGGCCGGCTGGTGGTCGCCGCCACCCGGGTCGGCGCGGACACCCAGCTCGCCCGGATGGCTCAGCTGGTGGAGGACGCCCAGAACGGCAAGGCCGCCGCCCAGCGCCTCGCCGACCGCATCTCCGCCGTGTTCGTGCCCGTGGTGATCCTGATCGCGCTCGGCACGCTGGTCGGCTGGCTGCTGGTCACCGACAGCCCCACCGAGGCGTTCACCGCGGCCGTGGCCGTGCTGATCATCGCCTGCCCGTGCGCCCTCGGCCTGGCCACCCCGACCGCGCTGATGGTCGGCACCGGGCGCGGCGCCCAGCTCGGCGTCCTGATCAAGGGCCCCGAAGTCCTCGAGCACACCCGCCGCGTCGACACCGTCGTCCTCGACAAGACCGGCACCGTCACCACCGGCCGGATGACCCTGCTCGCCGTCCGCACCGCCGAGGGCGTCACCGAGCACGAGGCGCTGCGGCTGGCCGGCGCGCTGGAGCACGCCTCCGAACACCCCATCGCCGCCGCGATCTCCGCTGCCGCCGCCGAGCGCACCGGCACCCTGCCCGCCGTCGAGGACTTCGAGAACGTGCCCGGCCTCGGCGTCCAAGGCGTGGTGGACGGCCACGCGGTGGTCGCCGGCCGCGAGGCACTGCTCGCCGACTGGGCGCAGTACCTGCCCGAGTCGCTCGCCGAGGCCAAGCGGGCCGCGGAGGCCGCCGGCCGGACCGCCGTCGCGGTCGGCTGGGACGGCGTAGCGCGTGCTGTCCTGGAGGTCGCCGACGCCGTCAAGGAGACCAGCGCCGAGGCCATCGCCCAACTGCGAAAGCTCGGTCTGCGGCCGGTGCTGCTCACCGGCGACAACACCGTCGTGGCCGAGGCGGTCGCCGCCGAGGTCGGCATCGCCCCGGAGGACGTGATCGCCGAGGTGCTGCCCGAGCAGAAGGTCGACGCCGTCCGGCGGCTGCAGGCCCAGGGCCGGGTCGTCGCGATGGTCGGCGACGGCGTCAACGACGCGGCCGCACTCGCCCAGGCCGACCTCGGCCTGGCCATGGGCACCGGCACCGACGCCGCCATCGAGGCCGGCGACCTCACCCTCGTCCGCGGCGACCTGCGCGCCGCCGCCGACGCCATCCGGCTCTCCCGCCGCACCCTCGCCACCATCAAGGGCAACCTCTTCTGGGCCTTCGGCTACAACGTCGCAGCGATCCCGCTCGCCGCCGCGGGCCTGCTCAACCCGATGATCGCCGGCGCGGCGATGGCCTTCTCCTCGGTCTTCGTGGTCACCAACAGCCTCCGGCTGCGCCGCTTCCAGCCGTCGTGAGCCCGTCATGGCGAGGGCCCGTACCGCGCGGTGCGGGCCTTCGCCATGACGGGCTCAGGGCTCGGGGTCCAGGTTTCGGAGGTCGGGCCACGCCTCGGGGCCCACGCCTCGGGGCCCGCTTCTCAGGGCCCCCGTCTCAGGGCCCGCGCGTCCGGGGCTCGGGGCTCAGCGGCCGAGCAGCTCACCGCCGTTGCAGTGCAGGATCTCGCCGGTGATGAACCCGGCCTCCGGCGAGGCCAGGAAGTGGACCGCCGCCGCGACCTCGCCGGTCTCCCCTATCCGGCCGAGCAGCGTCCGGGCCGCCCGGCGGGAGACCTCCGCCTCGTCCAGCCGCGGGCCGAAGAACTCGGTGCCGGCCACCGTGCCCGGGGCGACGATGTTCGCCGTGATGCCGGAGGTGCCGAGCTGGGCGGCGAGGAAGTGGTTCCAGGCGTGCAGCGAGGCCTTGGCGGCCCCGAACGAGCCGGCCCCGCGCAGGGCCGCGATCGAACTGATGGTGACCACCCGGCCGGAGCCCGGGGTGAGCCGGTCGCGGATGGACTCGGTGAGCAGTACCACGGTCAGCACGTTGCGCTCGAAGTCGCCGCGCCAGCGGGCCAGCAGGGCGTGCGGGCCGCCGCCGATCACGGTCTCCCGGCTGCCGGCGTTGTTGACCAGGACGTCGATCTGCTCGGGCAGTTCGCCGAGTGCCGCCTCGACGGCGTCCGGATCCGCGAGGTCACAGACCAGCGGGGTGACGTGGGGCCCCAGGTCGGCCGCGGCCTGTTCGAGCACCGCTCGCCGGCGGCCCACGATCACGACCCGTTCGCCCGCGTCGGCGAAGCGGCGCGCCACCTCGTACCCGATCCCCGTGCCACCGCCGGTGACAACCACGTTCCTGGCCATCTGCGCACTCCCTCCCCAGTTCCGCCGCCACGCTGCGAGGGTGCGGGGCGGTCCGTACCGGAATGCCACGATTCCTATCACGCTCGGTTGCCGTGACTGCGGGGAGGGTGACGTCGCCGCCGCCGGAAGGTGTGGTATGGGCGGGACACCACGCGCACACGGAGCGTGGCGAGAGGCAGCTCACACCCCCCGGGCGTAACTTCTCGCACCCTGATACGTCTTAGGTTGGTAGTGCGGCAGTTTTCGGTGGGCGGCGGCGTGGTGAACGGCTTCACGTCACCGCACGGCCACCGCTGCCGCCGACGGGGCTCCGGCGGGCCCCGGGACGGTCGCCGACTCTCGGCGGCCTTCGCGCACGGCGCCGGGGTGTGGCGGGTCTGGGACGCTTTGAGCGGCCGTCCCGGGCTGCGGCCGCCCCGGAGTCGTGCGCCGTCTGTCTCCCGTCCTCGCGACGGGACGGCGAAGGGCCCGGCCGCGCAGTGCGGCCGGGCCCTTCGTGGTCCCACGTCGGCGGTCCCCGCTCAGCGGGGTCTGGTCAGCGACCGGTCAGGCGCCAGTGACCGGTCGCGGATCAGCGGTCGCCGAGCTCGACGTAGTCGCGGATCGCGGTGCCCGTGTAGATCTGGCGCGGACGGCCGATCCGGCTGGTCGGGTCGTTGATCATCTCGTGCCAGTGGGCGATCCAGCCCGGCAGCCGGCCGAGGGCGAACAGCACCGTGAACATGCTGGTCGGGAAGCCCATGGCGCGGTAGATCAGGCCGGTGTAGAAGTCCACGTTCGGGTAGAGCTTGCGCGAGACGAAGAAGTCGTCCTTGAGCGCGTGCTCCTCCAGCTTGAGCGCGATCTCCAGCAGTTCGTCGGACTTGCCGAGCTGGCTCAGGACCTCGTGCGCCAGCTGCTTGACCTGCGCGGCGCGCGGGTCGAACGCCTTGTACACGCGGTGGCCGAAGCCCATCAGCTTGACGCCGTCCTCGCGGTTCTTCACCTTGCGGATGAACGCGTCGACGTCGCCGCCGTCCTTCTGGATGCTCTCCAGCATCTCCAGCACCGCCTGGTTGGCGCCGCCGTGCAGCGGGCCCCAGAGCGCCGAGATACCGGCCGAGATCGAGGCGAACAGGTTGGCGTGGCTGGAGCCGACCAGGCGCACGGTGGACGTCGAGCAGTTCTGCTCGTGGTCCGCGTGCAGGATCAGCAGCTTGTCGAGGGCGTTGACCACGACCGGGTTGAGCTCGTAGTCCTCCGCGGGGACGGCGAACGTCATCCGCAGCAGGTTCTCGACGTAGCTCAGGTCGTTGCGCGGGTAGACGAAGGGCTGGCCCATCGCCTTCTTGTACGCGTAGGCCGCGATGGTGGGGAGCTTCGCCAGCAGGCGGACCGTCGACAGGTGCCGCTGGGCGGCGTCGAACGGGTTGTGGCTCTCCGGGTAGAAGGTGGACAGCGCGCCGACCACCGAGGACAGCATCGCCATCGGGTGGGCGTCCCGCGGGAAGCCCTGGAAGAAGCGCTTGACGTCCTCGTGCAGCAGGGTGTGCTGGGTGATCTCGCGGCTGAACTCCGACAGCTGGTCGGCCCTCGGGAGCTCGCCGTTGATCAGGAGGTACGCGGTCTCGATGAAGCTGCCCCGCTCGGCGAGCTGCTCGATCGGGTAGCCGCGGTACCGCAGGATGCCGTTGTCACCGTCCACGAAGGTGATCGCGGACTTGTACGCGGCGGTGTTACCGAAGCCGTTGTCCAGGGTGACCAGGCCGGTCTGCGGGAGCAGCTTCGAGATGTCGAAGCCGGCGTTGCCCGCAGTGCTCTCGACGACGGGGTACTCGTACTCGCCGTCCTGGTACCGCAGTACTACCGAGTTGTCGCTCACGTCTTCCTCACCGACGAAATGAATCCTCTTCCAAGGTGCCCTGACTGTCTCTACCATCCCCCATCTGGAGGACAGCCGCGCACCCGGGGTGGCCCGAAAGGGACCACCCCTACAAAACCTGCCGCCCCAGCCGGTACGAACCGGACAAGATCGGCACCACCCCAGGCTCTGCCGTAAATCTCTTCACGTCAAGAGAACAATAGAGGCAACCATCCGTTGGAGAATCACCCAGTGGCCAGCCGATGATCCAGCGCGGCATGCCTCCGACCTGCGCTGACGGCCCGAACGGCCTGCCCGATCGCCTTGCGTGACCCCACCAGCACCACCAGTTTCCTCGCCCTGGTCACAGCCGTGTAGAGCAGGTTCCGCTGGAGCATCGTCCACGCGGACGTGGTGACCGGAATCACCACCACCGGATACTCGCTCCCCTGCGACCGGTGGATCGTCACCGCGTACGCGTGCGCCAGCTCGTCCAACTCGTCGAAGTCGTACGGCACCTCCTCGTCCTCGTCGGTCAGCACGGTCAACCGCTGGTCGTCCACGCTGAGCGCCGTCACCACTCCCACTGTGCCGTTGAAGACCCCGTTCCGCCCCTTGTCGTAGTTGTTGCGGATCTGGGTGACCTTGTCCCCCACCCGGAACGTGCGCCCGCCGAACCGCCGCTCGGCCAGCCCCTCCCGGGCCGGCGTCACCGCCGCCTGCAGCAGCGTGTTCAGGTTCCCCGCCCCCGCCGGCCCCCGGTGCATCGGCGCCAGCACCTGCACGTCCCGCCGGGCGTCGTAGCCGAACCGCTGCGGGATCCGCCGCGCCACCACGTCCACCGTCAGCCCCGCCGCCCGCTCGGCGTCGTCCTCCACGAACAGGAAGAAGTCCGCCATCCCCTCCGTCAGCGGCGGCAGCCCCTCGTTGATCCGGTGCGCGTTGGTCACCACGCCGGACTGCTGCGCCTGCCGGAAGATCCTGGTCAGCCGCACCGACGGGATCGGGCTCCCTTCCGCCAGCAGGTCCCGCAGCACCTCGCCGGCACCGACCGAGGGCAGCTGGTCCACGTCCCCCACGAACAGCAGGTGCGCCCCCGGCGCCACCGCCTTGACCAGCTTGTTCGCCAGGATCAGGTCCAGCATCGAGGCCTCGTCCACCACCACCAGGTCCGCATCCAGCGGCCGGTCCCGGTCGTACGCAGCGTCCCCGCCCGGCTTCAGCTCCAGCAGCCGGTGCACCGTGGACGCCTCCACCCCCGTCAGCTCCGACAGCCGCTTCGCCGCCCGGCCGGTCGGCGCCGCCAGCACCACCTTCGCCCGCTTCGCCAGCGCCAGCGTCACGATCGACTTCACCGTGAACGACTTCCCGCAGCCCGGGCCCCCCGTCAGCACCGCGACCTTCTCGGTCAGCGCCAGCCGCACCGACTGCTCCTGCTCGGGCGCCAGCTCCGCCCCGGTCTGCTTCGCCAACCAGCCGAGCGCCACCGGCCAGTCCACGTCCGCGAACCACGGCATCCGGTCCGCGTCCGCCCGCAGCAGCCGCAGCAGCTGGTTGGACAGCGAGATCTCCGCCCGGTGGAACGGAACCAGGTACACCGCCGTGATCGGCTCGCCGTCGTCCGCCGGGACCGTCTCCCGCACCACCCCCTCCGCCGCCACCAGCTCGGCCAGGCAGTCGATCACCAGCCCCACGTCCACCTGGAGCAGCTTCACCCCGTCCGCGATCAGCCGTTCCTCCGGCAGGTAGCAGTGCCCCTGGTCGCTGCTCTGCGACAGCGCGTACTGCAGCCCCGCCTTCACCCGCTCCGGACTGTCGTGCGGGATGCCGACCGCCTGCGCGATCCGGTCCGCCGTCAGGAAACCGATGCCCCACACGTCCGACGCCAGCCGGTACGGCTCCTGCTTCACCACCCCGATCGAGCCGTCCCCGTACTGCTTGTAGATCCGCACCGCGAGCGACGTCGACACACCGACGCCCTGGAGGAAGACCATCACCTCCTTGATGGACTTCTGCTCCTCCCAGGCCGCCGCGATCTTCTTCGTCCGCTTCGGCCCGAGCCCCGGCACCTCGATCAGCCGCCCCGGCTCGTTCTCGATCACCTCCAGGGTGTCCACCCCGAACCGCTCCACGATCCGCTCGGCGAACCGCGGCCCGATGCCCTTGATCAGGCCCGAGCCGAGGTAGCGCCGGATCCCCTGGACGGTGGCCGGCAGCACCGTCGTGTAGTTCTCCACCACGAACTGGCGCCCGTACTGCGGGTGCGACCCCCAGCGCCCGTGCAGCCTCAGCGACTCGCCCGGCTGCGCACCCAGCAGCGCGCCGACCACCGTGAGCAGGTCGTTGCCCCCGCGCCCCGTGTCCACCCGGGCCACCGTGTAGCCCGTCTCCTCGTTCGCGTAGGTGATGCGCTCCAGCACCCCCTCGACCTGCGCGAGCTGACGCGGCTGATCCGCCCGGCCCGCCGGCGACTGCTGCTGCGACTGCCCGGCCACCCGGCCCCCTTTACCAGTACGGGTGCACTTCCGCTACGCACCGTACCGCCCGGGTGCGACAGCCGGTGACCGGATGCCAGGCTGGTACCGGTAGAGGGGGATCTCTCCGCCCCGGCCCGCGACCCCCGCGGCGACGGGCCCGCCCAAGGAGCCGTGCCGCCATGCTCACCACCGCCGTCACCCCCGGGTCGCCCAACTGGCTCGACCTCACCAGCCCGGACACCGCCGACTCCGCCACCTTCTATGCCACCGTGCTCGGCTGGACCTTCGTCGCCACCGACCTCGAGGACGGCAGCCACGGACTCTTCCGGCAGCAGGGCCGCACCGTCGCCGCCGTCGGCCCGGTCGGCTCCGACGACGGCGACCCGGCATGGACGATCTCCTTCTGCAGCCTCGACGTCGACCGGACCGCCGAGTTGGTCGAGGCCGCCGGCGGTCTCGTCCACACCACCGCGTCGGACGCCGCGGCGACCGCCGCCGCGGCCGCCGTCCCGCTCGCCACGCTGGCCGAGGCCCGGACGATCCACTGCACCGACCCCACCGGGGCCCGGTTCGCCGTCCGGCAGCCCGGCCGGACCCCCGGCCTGGAGGCCGTCACCGAGCCCGGCACGTTCTGCTGGGCCGAGTGCTACAGCGTCGACGCCGAGGCGGCCAAGGCCTTCTACCGCGCCGTCTTCGCCTGGCAGGAGCAGGACGTCCCGTTCGGCGAGGGGGTGTACACGGTCCTGACCCCGGCCGGCGGCGGCACCGACGACGCCCATGGCGGCCTGCTGCAGCTCAGCCCCGAGCGCACCGCCGCGGGCACCGGCTCGCACTGGCTCCCCTACTTCGAAGTCCCCAACGTGGACGCGGCCGTCGCCCTCGCGGAGCGGCTCCGCGCGACCGTCCGGACGGCGCCGACGGACGTGCACGGCGTGGGCCGGCTCGCCCAGCTCGCCGACCCGTACGGTGCCGTGTTCGCCGTCATCACCAGTGCGCCGCCGAGCGGATGACAGGAGGTCACCCGCTCGGCCCCTCGTCCAGCCCGGCTCGCGGGGCCTGGAGGGCCGTCAGGGGCACCCAGGCGCCGGCGGGGCCCTCGGGGCGGGCAGGGAGGGTCCGAGCGGGCCGTGCGGGTGCCGGTAGCGGGCTGCAGCGGCGCCCGCGGTTCCGCCTAGGCTGTGATCATGACCGACCTGACGATCCGCCGGGCCAGCGCCGACGACCTGCCGGCGATAGTGGCCATGCTCGCCGACGACCCCCTGGGCGCCACCCGCGAGAGCCCCGACGACCTGACCCCCTATCGGACGGCCTTCGCCCGGATCGAAGCCGACCCGCACCAGCACCTCGTCGTCGCCGAGCGCGCCGGCCGGGCCGTGGGCACCCTCCAGCTCACCGTCGTCCCCGGCCTCTCCCGCAAGGGCTCGACCCGCACGATCATCGAGGCGGTCCGGATCCACGCAGACGAACGCGGAAGCGGGCTCGGGACCGAGCTGATCCGCTGGGCGATCGACCGCTCCCGCGAGCTCGACGCCGATCTCGTCCAGCTCACCTCCGACGCGACCCGCACCGACGCCCACCGCTTCTACGAGCGCCTCGGATTCGTCGCCTCGCACCTCGGATTCAAACTCAAGCTCTGACCCGGAGCCCCGATCGTCCAGAAATGCGAAGAACCCCCATCCGGGAATCCGGATGGGGGTTCTTCAGAAGAATTGTTCGGCGGCGTCCTACTCTCCCACAGGGTCCCCCCTGCAGTACCATCGGCGCTGTGAGGCTTAGCTTCCGGGTTCGGAATGTAACCGGGCGTTTCCCTCACGCTATGACCACCGAAACACTATGAAACTATCCGCCACCCACCCGCAGAGCGGTAGGGGGTCGTTGTTTCAGAACAACACAGTGGACGCGAGCAACTGAGGACAAGCCCTCGGCCTATTAGTACCGGTCAACTCCACCCCTCACAGGGCTTCCATATCCGGCCTATCAACCCAGTCGTCTACTGGGAGCCTTACCCTCTCAAGGAGGTGGGAGTGCTCATCTCGAAGCAGGCTTCCCGCTTAGATGCTTTCAGCGGTTATCCCTCCCGAACGTAGCCAACCAGCCATGCCCTTGGCAGAACAACTGGCACACCAGAGGTTCGTCCGTCCCGGTCCTCTCGTACTAGGGACAGCCCTTCTCAACACTCCTACGCGCACAGCGGATAGGGACCGAACTGTCTCACGACGTTCTAAACCCAGCTCGCGTACCGCTTTAATGGGCGAACAGCCCAACCCTTGGGACCTACTCCAGCCCCAGGATGCGACGAGCCGACATCGAGGTGCCAAACCATCCCGTCGATATGGACTCTTGGGGAAGATCAGCCTGTTATCCCCGGGGTACCTTTTATCCGTTGAGCGACGGCGCTTCCACAAGCCACCGCCGGATCACTAGTCCCTACTTTCGTACCTGCTCGACCCGTCAGTCTCACAGTCAAGCTCCCTTGTGCACTTACACTCAACACCTGATTGCCAACCAGGCTGAGGGAACCTTTGGGCCCTCCGTTACCCTTTAGGAGGCAACCGCCCCAGTTAAACTACCCACCAGACACTGTCCCTGATCCGGATCACGGACCCAGGTTAGACATCCAGCACGACCAGAGTGGTATTTCAACGACGACTCCACAACAACTGGCGTTGCTGCTTCACAGTCTCCCACCTATCCTACACAAGCCGAACCGAACACCAATATCAAGCTATAGTAAAGGTCCCGGGGTCTTTCCGTCCTGCTGCGCGAAACGAGCATCTTTACTCGTAATGCAATTTCACCGGGCCTATGGTTGAGACAGTCGAGAAGTCGTTACGCCATTCGTGCAGGTCGGAACTTACCCGACAAGGAATTTCGCTACCTTAGGATGGTTATAGTTACCACCGCCGTTTACTGGCGCTTAAGTTCTCAGCTTCGCCAGAGCGAACTCTAGCTAACCGGTCCCCTTAACGTTCCAGCACCGGGCAGGCGTCAGTCCGTATACATCGCCTTACGGCTTCGCACGGACCTGTGTTTTTAGTAAACAGTCGCTTCTCGCTGGTCTCTGCGGCCACCCCCAGCTCAGAGTGCAAGACTCGTCACCAGGAATGGCCCCCCTTCTCCCGAAGTTACGGGGGCATTTTGCCGAGTTCCTTAACCATAGTTCACCCGAACGCCTCGGTATTCTCTACCTGACCACCTGAGTCGGTTTGGGGTACGGGCCGCCATGAAACTCGCTAGAGGCTTTTCTCGACAGCATAGGATCATCCACTTCACCACAATCGGCTCGGCATCAGGTCTCAGCCTTAATGTGAGGCGGATTTGCCTACCTCACGGCCTACACCCTTACCCCGGGACAACCACCGCCCGGGCTGGACTACCTTCCTGCGTCACCCCATCGCTCACCTACTACCCCGTTGGGTCACCGGCTCCACCACGTCCCATCGTCCGAAGACTCCGGGCCGGCTTCACGGGCTTAGCATCAAGAGGTTCAGCGTTGGCGCTTCAAAGCGGGTACGGGAATATCAACCCGTTGTCCATCGACTACGCCTGTCGGCCTCGCCTTAGGTCCCGACTTACCCTGGGCAGATCAGCTTGACCCAGGAACCCTTGGTCAATCGGCGCAAGAGTTTCCCACTCTTGTATCGCTACTCATGCCTGCATTCTCACTCGTATACCGTCCACGACTGGTTTCCACCGCCGCTTCACCCGGCACACGACGCTCCCCTACCCATCACAGCAGGCGTTAGCCCTTCATGCTGCAATGACACGACTTCGGTGGTGTGCTTGAGCCCCGCTACATTGTCGGCGCGGAATCACTTGACCAGTGAGCTATTACGCACTCTTTCAAGGGTGGCTGCTTCTAAGCCAACCTCCTGGTTGTCTCTGCGACTCCACATCCTTTCCCACTTAGCACACGCTTAGGGACCTTAGTCGGTGTTCTGGGCTGTTTCTATGTGTTCAGCAGCGGGTGACAGCCCATGACGACTGCCGGGTTTCCCCATTCGGACACCCCCGGATCAAAGCTCGGTTGACAGCTCCCCGGGGCCTATCGCGGCCTCCCACGTCCTTCATCGGTTCCTGGTGCCAAGGCATCCACCGTGCGCCCTTAAAAACTTGGCCACAGATGCTCGCGTCCACTGTGCAGTTCTCAAACAACGACCAGTCACCCACCCTCAGCAGCCCCAACGGACCACCTCAAGTAGGACCGGCACCGAGACAACAGCCATACGGCCGTTCCCTCAGG
>NZ_JAKNTA010000009.1:123325-124273 GCF_022288725.1 Kitasatospora sp. A2-31
AAACTATCCGCCACCCACCCGCAGAGCGGTAGGGGGTCGTTGTTTCAGAACAACACAGTGGACGCGAGCAACTGAGGACAAGCCCTCGGCCTATTAGTACCGGTCAACTCCACCCCTCACAGGGCTTCCATATCCGGCCTATCAACCCAGTCGTCTACTGGGAGCCTTACCCTCTCAAGGAGGTGGGAGTGCTCATCTCGAAGCAGGCTTCCCGCTTAGATGCTTTCAGCGGTTATCCCTCCCGAACGTAGCCAACCAGCCATGCCCTTGGCAGAACAACTGGCACACCAGAGGTTCGTCCGTCCCGGTCCTCTCGTACTAGGGACAGCCCTTCTCAACACTCCTACGCGCACAGCGGATAGGGACCGAACTGTCTCACGACGTTCTAAACCCAGCTCGCGTACCGCTTTAATGGGCGAACAGCCCAACCCTTGGGACCTACTCCAGCCCCAGGATGCGACGAGCCGACATCGAGGTGCCAAACCATCCCGTCGATATGGACTCTTGGGGAAGATCAGCCTGTTATCCCCGGGGTACCTTTTATCCGTTGAGCGACGGCGCTTCCACAAGCCACCGCCGGATCACTAGTCCCTACTTTCGTACCTGCTCGACCCGTCAGTCTCACAGTCAAGCTCCCTTGTGCACTTACACTCAACACCTGATTGCCAACCAGGCTGAGGGAACCTTTGGGCGCCTCCGTTACCCTTTAGGAGGCAACCGCCCCAGTTAAACTACCCACCAGACACTGTCCCTGATCCGGATCACGGACCCAGGTTAGACATCCAGCACGACCAGAGTGGTATTTCAACGACGACTCCACAACAACTGGCGTTGCTGCTTCACAGTCTCCCACCTATCCTACACAAGCCGAACCGAACACCAATATCAAGCTATAGTAAAGGTCCCGGGGTCTTTCCGTCCTGCTGCGCGAAACGAGCATCTTTACTC
>NZ_JAKNTA010000009.1:126783-279078 GCF_022288725.1 Kitasatospora sp. A2-31
CAGACGATTTTCGCTCCGTTTTCCGGAGTTTCACTCACCCGACTTCGCTTTCCGCTTGTCCCCGCTCTCTCGCGGCGACTCCGGAACTGTACGGGGAGCGACCCGCCACATGCAAATCGCCCCCGCCCGGGGAGTCCGGACGAGGGCGAGCTGCGGACGACGGGCTCTCGCTCAGCGGACCTCGGTGATCTCCGGGCCGCGTGCGAACGGGTCCAGCGAGGTGCCGCCGAAGCGGGCCTCGCCCTCGCCGCCGGCGGCGGAGCCGCCGCCGTCGGCGACCATCTGGGCGTCCTCGGGGAGCTTCAGCACGATCGGGTCGCGCGGCGCCATCGGGCTCTCACCGCGGACGACGACCGTCTGCTGGAACACCTGCTCCAGGATTCCGGCCATCTCCGGCTGCACGGCGGCCTGGCCGGAGATCACTCCGCGGAGGAACCAGCGCGGGCCGTCGCAGCCGACGAAACGCACCAGCTGGACGCCCTGGGTGCCGTCCGGGAGCTGCACGGGGACCTGGGCCCGGAGGTGCCAGCCCAGCGGGCCCTCCTCCTCCTCGACGAGGCCGCCCTGCGAGGTGATGCCGTTGGCGATCTCCTCACGGACCTCGCCCCAGATGCCCTCCGACTTGGGGGCCGCGAAGGCCTGGAGCTGGATGGCGCTGTTGCCGAGGACGAGCGTCGCGGCCACGATCGCGTCGCCGGCCACCTCGACGCGCAGTTCCATGCCCTCGACACCGGGGACCAGCAGGCCCCCGAGGTCCACCCGGCCCTCCTCCGGCTTCTCCAGCTCGGAGTAGTCCCACGGACCGTCCGGGCGCGGGGCGGGCGGCAGCCCGACCCGGTCCGCCGGGTCCAGCTCGGTCACGTTCTCGCTCTCGGCGGAACCTTCGACGTCATCGGCCGTCTCGTCGGCGCTGATGGCGTCGTCGGCGAGCTGCTCGACAGCGTCCTCGCTCTTCTGGCGACGACGGAACACGGTCACTGTCCTTCCCGGTCCAAGACCGATGCGAATACCTGCTCGGCTTCCTGCGAGGCCGCGGGCAGCCTAGACCGCGGCGTGGCCGCCGGTCGACCCGAACCCGCCCTCGGCGCGTGCCGACCCGGGCAGCTCCGCCACCTCGTGGAAGCGGGCCTTCTCGACCTGCTGGACGACCAGCTGGGCGATCCGGTCCCCTCGGCGGAAGCTCACTGCCTCGCGCGGGTCCAAGTTGACGACGATCACCTTGATCTCTCCACGGTACCCGGCGTCGACCGTCCCCGGGGCGTTCACCAGAGCAACTCCGCAACGAGCTGCGAGCCCGGAGCGGGGGTGGACGAACGCCGCGTAGCCGTCGGGCAACGCGATGGCCACGCCGGTGGGCAGGACGGCCCGCTCACCGGGGGCCAGCTCGGCGTCGACGGTGGTGCGCAGATCGGCCCCCGCGTCGCCGGGCTGGGCGTACTCGGGGAGCGGCAGCTCGGGGTCGATCCGCCTGATCAGGACGTCCACCGGCGGACGGGCGGTGCTACTCAAGGGTTCACCTCAAAGGCTCGGGCGCGCTTCATCAGATCCGGGTCGTCGAGGACCTTGTCGATGTCCTCGGGACGACCGTGCTTGGTGAAGTGTTCCAGCTTCACCTGGATGAAGAGTGCCTGCGCGCGCACGGCGACCGGCCCGTCCGGCCCGCCGATGCGCGCCTCACCCGCGCTGTAGATCTTGCGGCCGTGGACGCCGGTGACCCAGGCGCGCAGGTGCAGCACGGAGTCGACCGGGACGGGGCAGAGGAAGTCGGTCTCCAGCCGGCCGGTGACGGCCGGGGCGTGCAGCAGCCAGTTCAGCGTGCCGAGCGTCTCGTCCATCGCCGTGGTGAGCAGGCCGCCGTGGGCGAGGCCGGGGCCGCCCTGGTGCACCGAGCGCACGATGAGCTCGGCCGTCACGTCGAGGCCCTCCCCAGCCACGGCGTCGATCCGGAGACCGCCGGGGTGCTGCGGCCCGCAGCCGAAGCAGTGCTCGTAGTGCGAGCCGAGCCTGGTGCCCGGCGCGGGGGCCTCCGGGGCGCGCGGCGGCAGCACGGCGTCCGGCGGGGGCGTGGTCGGCGACAGCGGCTGGGTCGGCGCCGGCTGCGCGGTGGGGGTGGTGGGGGCTATGGAACCGGTCACGGCGGACAACCCTACCGACCGGTAGGTGGCTTGGTTCCGGGGGTGGCGTCCCGGGCCGGCCGTCACGGCGCCCACAATGGGGTCATGTACGACGAACGCCTCACCGTGCCGCGCTCCTGGTGGCTGCTCCCGGTCGCGATCGGGCTCACGCTCGCGTTGATCATGCTGCGTCTCACCGCCGTGGGCGCGCTGGTCGGGCTGGTGGTCGGCATCGCCGCCGGCGCGGCCGCGATCAGCAGCTACGGCTCCGCCCGGATCCGCGTGGTGCAGGGCTCGCTGGTCGCGGGCACCGCCCGGATCCCGGTCGACGCCCTCGGCGCCGCGCACCCGCTGAGCCCCGCCGAGGCGGTGGCCTGGCGCGGGCCGAAGTCCGACGCGCGCGCCTTCATGCTGCTGCGCAGCTACGTGCCGACCGCCCTGCGGGTCGAGGTCAGCGATCCGGCCGACCCGACGCCGTACCTCTATCTCTCCACCCGCTCGCCGATGAAGCTGGCCGAGGCACTGGAGGAGGCCCGACGCGGCGCCCGCGCCTGAGCGGACGGCGGGCCCGAACCGCAACCGGCCGGGGGCCGGAACAACCGGAAAACGGAGAGGGACGGTTCCGCGGTGCGGGACCGTCCCTTCGATTCCGGTAGCGCCCGGGGTGCCGCCCGAAGGGGCACCCGGTGCGACACGGGGTACTGCGCTGGTACCACCCGACTCCGTACTGCCGGTGCGTCCGCCTCGACGGCCGCCGAAACTGCCGTCCGGCCCCGCTGCCCGGGGCCGGAAGGGGCGGTGTGCCGGTCTCGCGGCAGGCCGCGAGGACCGGACCGTGGCCGCCCTCGTGCTCAGGCGCCGCAGTCCCGGCAGATCGGGTTGCCGTTCTTCTCGCTGTACAGCTGGCTGCGGTGGTGCACCAGGAAGCAGCTCATGCAGGTGAACTCGTCGGCCTGGCGCGGCAGCACCCGGACGGAGAGCTCCTCGTTCGAGAGGTCGGCGCCCGGGAGCTCCAGGCCTTCGGCCGCCTCGAACTCGTCGACGTCGACCGAGCTGCCGGTCTTCTCGTTCCGCCGAGCCTTCAGTTCCTCGATGCTGTCCTCGTTGAGGTCGTCATCGGTCTTGCGTGGGGTGTCGTAGTCCGTTGCCATTGTTCGCTCTCCCCCTCCGGGTTGTGCGGTGTGCGGTATCTCCAGCGCACGTAACGCATGGGGGGTCGGTCTTGTGCCCGACCCGAGGCGGAGATTTTGCCTTACTTCAAGCCCTGTTACTCAATCGACACTCAGCCAGGGGTCCGTTGGGGTGATCCGCTCGGACTCGGGGGGCCTCACGCTGGGCCATCGTCGACCGGCGGCGAGGCCCGCCCGTCGGACACGCACAGTGATCGCCGACCGCGCCGACATCCGCCGATTCCCTTGCCCACCAGCACCGAGCGTCAATCCACCCCGGGGGGACCGGCCCCGGTTTCCCTCACGCACGGCAACCGCTGGGCCGCCCACCATGATCACGCTCCGGGTTCGGACCGCCCCGTGGAGCGACACGGTGTGAGCTTGGTCACGTTCCGAATCTTCCGGGGCAAACCACGGGAAATCCCCCCAAGCGGAACGGCCGGATCACGAGCCCGCGGCAGCCCGCGGTTCGTGTCCGGCCGCTCCTGCGGTCAGGGCCGGCGACGAGCCCGCCCGGGACCCGTCGACCCGCCGCCGTCGGGGTCCGTCACTTGGTGCCGGCCCGGGCGGCGCGGCGGGCCAGCAGGGCGGCCTGACGCTCCTCGAACTTGCGGGCCTGTGCGTCGAGGCCGCCGAGGAAGGCGCCGAGCTCGTCCTGGGCCTGCTGCCCGGTCGGACCCAGGTCCGCGACCTCCATCACCTTGAGGTGGCGCAGCACCGGCTGCAGCACGTCGTCGTGGTGGATGCGCAGGTTGTAGACGCCGCCGATGGCGATCTGGGCGGCGGCCCGCTCGAAGCCGGGGATGCCGTGGCCGGGCATCCGGAAGTCGGTGACCACGTCGGCGATGGCGCGCATGGCCTGGTCGGGGGCGATCTCCAGGGCGGCCTTCAGCAGGTTCCGGTAGAACACCATGTGCAGGTTCTCGTCGTTGGCGATCTTCGCGAGCAGCTGGTCGCAGAGCGGGTCGCCGGCGTGGTGCCCGGTGTTGCGGTGCGAGATGCGGGTGGCGAGCTCCTGGAAGGCCACGTAGGCGACCGAGTGCAGCATGCTGTGCGAGTTGTCCGACTCGAAGCCCTCCGACATGTGGGACATCCGGGCCCGCTCCAGCTCGTTCGGGTCGACGGCGCGGGTGGCGAGCAGGTAGTCCCGAATGGCTATGCCGTGCCGGCCCTCCTCCGCGGTCCAGCGGTGCACCCAGGTGCCCCAGGCGCCCTCGCGGCCGAACATCGTGGCGATCTCGTGGTGGTAGCTCGGGAGGTTGTCCTCGGTGAGCAGGTTGACCACCAGCGAGACCCGCCCGAGCGGCGTCACCTTGGACTGCTCCACCGACCAGGCCTCGCCGCCCAGCACGCCGTCGAAGTCCCGGCCCTGGCTCCACGGGATGAACTCGTGCGGCATCCAGTCCTTGGCGACCTTCAGGTGGCGGTTGAGCTCCTTCTCCACCACCTCTTCGAGGGCCATGATCAGTCGCGCGTCGGTCCAGGCGCTCGAACCGAGCGAGGCGGTGCGCTGCACGGGGGCGATGGTCACGAGTCTTGCTCCTGGGGGACGGCACGCACGGGGACGGGCGCGTTGGGGGCGGGCGCGGGGGCGCTCTGTCGGGACGCACTTACGGTTGCGTAGGTTACGACACCGTAAGTTGCCCGGGCCGGAAATGACAAGCCGCCCCCGCCAGGCCTTATGTCGTCTTGACAGGCCTGGCGGGGGCGGCGGAATCGGTCGGCGCACGGAGCTCGGCGCACCCGGACGGCGTACGGGGCCGAGGAGGGCCCTGCGGAGGCGGTCAGGCTCCCGGGATACGCACCCGCATGGTGAGGCCGCCACCGGCGCGCGGAGTGGCCTCGACGGTGCCTCCGTGCGCGCGGACCACCGAGCGGACGATGGAGAGGCCGAGACCGACCCCCTTGTCGCTGCGGGTCCGGTCGGCGCCCTTCACCCGGCGGAACGGCTCGAAGATGTGCTCCAGCTCGTAGCCGGGGACGACCGGGCCGGTGTTGGACACCACCAGCTCGCCCCCGCCGCCGGGCACCTCGGCGGTGGTGATCTCCACCCAGCCGCCGGCGGTGTTGTAGCGCACGGCGTTCTGCAGCAGGTTGAGGGCGAGGCGCTCCAGCAGGACGCCGTTGCCGGCGACCACGGCCGGGCCGAGTTCGGAGCGCAGCTCCACCTCGCGCTTGCCGGCCTCGGCCCGGGTCTGCTCCAGAGCCCGGGTGGCCACCTCGGAGAGCTCCACCGCACGGCGGTCGGTCAGCTCGTTCTCGCTGCGGGCGAGCAGCAGCAGGCCCTCGACCAGCTGCTCGCTGCGCTCGTTGGTGGCCAAGAGGGTCTTGCCGAGCTGCTGGAGGTCGGGCGAGGCTGCGGGGTCGGAGAGCTGGACCTCCAGCAGGGTGCGGTTGATCGCCAGCGGCGTGCGCAGCTCGTGCGAGGCGTTGGCGACGAAGCGGCGCTGGGAGTCGAAGGAGCGGTCCAGGCGGTCCAGCATGTCGTCGAAGGTGTCCGCGAGCTCCTTGAGTTCGTCGTCCGGCCCGTCCAGCTCGATCCTGCGGTGCAGGTCGGAGGAGGCCACCTCGCGGGCGGTGCGGGTGATCCGCCCGAGCGGGCGCAGCACCCGGCCGGCCATCGCGTAGCCGGCCGCGAAGGCGATCACGGCCAGGCAGACCAGCACCGTGAGGGACTTGCGCAGCAGGGTGTTGAGGGCCGAGTTGGACGCCAGGTCGTGCCGGTTGGCGAGGTACTGGTTGAACTGCTCGCTGGTCATCGGCACGCCGTTGACGGTGATGTCCTTGCCGAACACGAAGGACGGCGGCGCGACGTCGTGCAGGGCCTGCCGGACGAAGAAGTACATCAGGAGCAGCAGCACCACCCCGGCCATCAGGAACATCCCGCCGTAGAGCAGGGTGAGCCGCATCCGGATCGTGGGGCGGAACGGCAGCCAGGCGAGCATGCCGTCGCCGGGGACGTAGGTCTCGCGTGACGCGGAGTGCAGCCGGGGCACCCGCGGCAGGTGCGTGGGCTTCGGCGGGACCGGCTTCGGCGGGACCGGCTTCGGCGGGACCGGCTTCGGCGGGACCGGCTTGGGCGGGACGGCGCGCGAGCCGCCGGCAGGCGCGCCGGAGGGCCCGCCGGCCGGGGGCGGGGTGGTCATGGTGTTCCTCTCGGGGCGTCCGCCGGGCGGCGGGCGCGGTGGGTCCGGCGCGGTGGCCGGAGGGGTCAGATCCGGTAGCCGGAACCGGGGACGGTGACGATCACCGGCGGGTCGCCGAGCTTGCGGCGCAGCGTCATCACGGTGACCCGGACGACGTTGGTGAACGGGTCGGTGTGCTCGTCCCAGGCCTTCTCCAGCAGCTGCTCGGCGGAGACGACGGCGCCGCCGGCCCGCATCAGCACCTCCAGGACGGCGAACTCCTTCGGGGCCAGCTGGACGGTCCGCCCGTCGCGGATCACCTCGCGGCGGCCGGGGTCGAGCGAGATGCCGGCCCGTTCCAGCACCGGCGGCAGCGGGACGGTCGCGCGGCGGCCCAGCGCCCGGACCCGGGCGACGAGCTCGCTGAAGGCGAACGGCTTCGGGAGGTAGTCGTCGGCGCCGATCTCCAGGCCCTCGACCCGGTCGCTGATGTCACCGGAGGCGGTCAGCATGATCACGCGGGTGGCCAGGCCCTGGTCGACCACGCTGCGGCAGACGTCGTCCCCGTGGACCAGCGGCAGGTCGCGGTCGAGGACCACCACGTCGTAGTCGTTGACCGCGATGCGCTGGAGCGCGGCCTCCCCGTCGTACACCACGTCGACGGCCATCGCCTCGCGGCGCAGGCCGGTCGCGACGGCCTCGGCGAGCAGCTGCTCGTCCTCGACGACGAGAACCCGCACGGTCGTTGTCCCTTCTCCAGGCCGGCCCCGGAAGCGGACGCACGGCTCCGACGGTGCCTCCATCCTGCCTGGTCCCGCGGTAAAGCAGCGATAAGCTGCCCCGGAGGCAAGGGCGGCGGTCGGACGCCGACCGCCGTGATCACCGCCCGGGGCGCGATTCGCACCCGGAGCACTCCGCTTGGCCTGTGACACAGGCAACTTTCTCGCGGTGGGAGGTTTCCCCGGGCCGGGGGCGGGGAGGACAGGTGCACACCCGCGATCTGGCTGTTGGCCGATCGCACCCACCCGCCGTGCGTTCATCCGCGCCGGCCCTGGGGTTGGGGCGTCACCGGGAGCGGCCGAGGGCCGTCTCCGCGCCCGTCCGGAGCTCACCACCGACCGGACCGGACGCTACCGCTGGCCACCACGACCCTGGGGCGGGGGACGCACAACGTGCACGTCCGACACAGTAAGGGGGCCCGCATGGACGCCTTCACCGCCGGAATCCTGCAGCGCATAGCCAACGCCGAGCAGGATCTGCACCGCGCGATCGAGGCCGGGGACGAGTTCCTGGCCGAGGTGGAGCAGTCCGAGCTGGACGATCTCCGCCGGCTCGCCGCCGAACACGGCGTCGACACGGTGCTGGAGCGCCACCGCACCGCGGCCTGAACCGCCCGACCCGCCCGACCCGACGCCGGTCCTCCGGCACCAGCGGCCCTGTGGGGGCCGTGCGAGATCCCAAGCCCTGGCATCCCCTGTATGCCAGGGCTCTTCGTTCGCCCGCGGGGCACTCGGTGACGAGTGCCCCGCGCTGACGGCCCGAGCCCACAGGGCCCGAGCCCGCAAGGGCCCGAGTCCGGCCGGATCCGAGTCCGCCCGGGTCCTAGTCCGCCCAGGCGCGGAGCTCGGCCAGGCGCTCCTGGAGCGGCTCGTAGACGCCGGGCGCCGCCGCGACGGTGAGGTCCCCGTCGGGGCCGTGTCCCGGGCGGCCGCCGACCAGGGCGCCGGCCTCCGCGGCGATCAGGCAGCCCGCGGCACGGTCCCAGGGGGCGAGCCCGCGCTCGTAGTAGCCGTCCAGGCGGCCCGCGGCCACGTCGCACAGGTCGACGGCGGCGGCCCCGCCCCGGCGGACGTCGCGGACCTCCGGCATCAGCGCGAGCAGGACCGCGGCCTGCCGGACCCGCACCTCGCGGACGTAGCTGAAACCGGTGCCGATCAGTGCCCGGCCCCACGGCGGCGCCGGGCGGGCCCCGACCGGGCGGCCGTCCAGGAGGGCCCCACGGCCGACGACAGCCTGGAACAGTTCCCCGCGCGCCGGCGCGTACACCACCCCGACGACCGCCCGGCCGTCGATCTCGGCGGCCACGCTGACGGCCCAGGAGGGCAGCCCGTACAGGTAGTTGACGGTGCCGTCGAGCGGGTCGACGACCCAGCGGATCCCGCTGGTGCCGGGCCGCTCGGTGCCCTCCTCCCCCAGGTAGCCGTCCGCCGGGCGGCGGTCGCCGATCAACTCGACGATCAGCTTCTCGGAGGCGAGGTCCATCTCGGTGACCACGTCGACCGGGCTGCTCTTGGTCCCCGCCACGCCCAGGTCGGCGGGCCGGCCGTCGCGCAGCAGGGTGCCCGCCTGCCGGGCGGCGTCCAGGGCGACGTCGAGCAGTTCGTCGAGCAGTTCGGGGCTGGGCACGGGGTCCTCCTCGGGACGGGGTCGCCGACTCGAACGGGGTCGTCGGCTCGGGACGGGGTCGTCAGCGCTCGGCGACGGCCGGGCGCGCGGCACGCGGGTTGGGGCAGCAGGCCACCGCGCAGACGTCGTGGCTGGGGCCGAGCCGCCCGATCGCGCACCGGGTCACGGCCTCGCCGCGTTCGACGGCCGCCCGCTCCAGGACGAGGTCGCGCACCGCGGCGGTGAACCGCGGGTCGGCGCCGACGGTGGCCGCACGGGCCACCGGCAGGCCGAGCTCCGCGGCCTTCGCGGCCGCCTCGGTGTCCAGGTCGTACTTGACCTCCATGTGGTCGGAGACGAAGCCGATCGGCACCATCACCACGGCGGGCGCGCCGTCGGCGTGCTGCGCCTCGAGGTGGTCGCAGATGTCGGGTTCCAGCCACGGGATGTGCGGGGCGCCGCTGCGGCTCTGGAACACCAGCTCGTAGCGGCGGTCGGCGACGCCGGTGCGCTCGGCGACGGCCGCGGCGATCAGCCGGGCGACGTCCAGGTGCTGGGCGACGTAGGCGCCGCCGGGCCGGCCGCGGGCCGGGTCGGCCGGGTCGCCGGAGCTCTCCGCCATGGTCTCCGGGATGGAGTGGGTGGTGAACGCCAGCCGGGCGCCGTCGCGGACCTGCGCGGGCAGCTCCTCCAGCGCGGCCACGGTGGCGTCGACCATCGGCTCGACGAAGCCGGGGTGGTTGTAGAAGTGGCGCAGCTTGTCGACCCGCAGGGCGGGCAGCCCCTCCTCGGCGAGCGCCGCCAGGGCGTCGGCGAGGTTCTCCCGGTACTGGCGGCAGCCGGAGTAGCCGGCGTAGGCGCTGGTGGCGAGGACGGCCACGCGGCGGTGCCCGTCGGCGGCGATCTCCCGCAGGGCGTCGACCAGGTAAGGCGCCCAGTTGCGGTTGCCCCAGTAGACCGGCAGGTCCAGGCCGTGCTCGGCGAAGTCCTTGCGCAGCGCGGCCAGCAGGTCCCGGTTCTGCTCGTTGATCGGGCTCACCCCACCGAACATGAAGTAGTGCTTGCCCACCTCCTTGAGCCGTTCCTTGGGGATGCCCCGGCCCCGGGTGACGTTCTCCAGGAAGGGCACCACGTCTTCGGGGGCCTCGGGCCCGCCGAAGGAGAGCAGCAGCAGGGCGTCGTACGGCGGGGCCGCGACCGGAGCGGCGCCGGAGGGCGAGGGATTGCGCACGTCGGACATGGGACCGATCCTGCCATTGAGGGGCCGGGCAGCGTGGGCAGAGCCGCGTCAGGTGTCCGGAAAATACCGATTGCCAAGGAACGTAAGCTGTGTTGATCAGCCTTGTTCCTTACCCCGCGGAGCTCCCCCGTGCTGTCCAGCTATCGCCAGATCTTCGCCGCACCCGGCAGTCTGGCCTTCTCGTCCGCCGGCTTCATAGCCCGGCTGCCGATATCGATGACCGGCATCGGCATCGTGACCATGCTCTCCGAGCAGAGAGGGTCGTTCGGCGTGGCGGGCGCGGTGTCGGCCACGCTGGCGGTCGCCGCCGGCGTGCTGGGCCCGGCGGTCTCCTGGCTGATCGACCGCCACGGGCAGCGCCGCGTCGCCCTCCCCGCCGCCGCGCTCACCGTGGCCGCCGCGATCGGGCTGCTGCTCAGCGCACACTTCGAGGCACCGGCGTGGACGCTGTTCCTGTTCGCCGTCGGCATGGGCGTGATGCCCAGCGCCGGCGCGATGGTCCGCGCCCGCTGGGCCCACCTCTACCGGGACGAACCGGCCAAGCTGCACACCGCCTACTCGCTGGAGGCGGTGGTCGACGAGTTCTGCTTCATGGTCGGCCCCATCGTCGCCGTCAGCCTGGCCACCAACGCCTTCCCCGAGTCGGGCGTGCTCGCGGCCGTCGTCGCGTTCACCGTCGGCATCGCCCTGTTCACCGCCCAGCGCCGCACCGAACCGCCGGTCCACCCGACCTCCGCCCACAACAGCAGCAGCGCCATCCGCAACGGCGGCCTGGTCGTCCTGGTACTGACCTTCATCGCCACCGGCGCGATCTTCGGCTCGGTCGAGATCGTCACCGTCGCGTTCGCCCGGGCCCAGGGCCACGAGGGGCTCGCCGGCACGGTCCTCGCCGTGTGGGCGCTCGGCTCCGGGCTGGCAGGCATGGTCTACGGCACCCTCAAGCCGAAGGGCTCGCTGGCGAACCGTTTCTTCGCCGGGGTGCTGATGATGGCGCTCAGCATGATCCCGGTCCTGCTCGTCGCCTCGACCGTGCAGGGGATGACCGGCCTGCTCGCCGTCGGCGCAGCCCTGCTGATCGCCGGCGTCGCCATCTCCCCCACCCTGATCTCCGCGATGGCCCTGGTCGAACGCCTCGTCCCGGCCTCCCAGCTGACCGAGGGCATGGCCTGGACCACCACCGGGCTCGCCCTCGGCGTCGCGTTCGGCTCCGCGGCCGGCGGCTGGGTGGTCGACGCCGCCGGCGCCGCCGGCGGATACTGGGTGCCCCTGGTCGCCGGGGCGTTCGGCGTCCTCGCCGCCCTCACCGGCCTGCGCCGCCTGCAGTCCGGCATCGCCGCTCCCGACGCCCCCGAGCCGGCCGGACAGACCGTAGACCTCGAACGGTGAACTGACTACTCTCTCCCTACCCGCGGCCCTACCCGCGGGTAGGGAGACCGCAGGGCGGGCCGACCGCCCCGGAGCGAGCCGACACCGTTCGGCCACGGAGCAGGAGGCAACCGCAATGCCCCAGGCCAGTACCGCACCCCGCACCCGCTGGACCAACTGGGCCGGCAACCAGAGCGCCCACCCGTCCCGGGTGGTCACTCCCGGGACCGCGGAGGAGCTGGCCAAGGAGATCCTGCGCGCCGCCGACCAGGGCCGTACCGTCAAGGCGGTCGGTTCCGGCCATTCCTTCACCTCCATCGCCTCGGCCGGCGACGGCGTCCTCGTCCGCCCGCACGCGATGACCGCAGTCCGGGCCGTCGACCGCGAGGCGGGCACCGTCACCGTCGAGGCCGGACTCCCGCTGGCGCGGCTCAACCGGCTGCTCACCACCGCCGGGCTCTCGCTCACCAACATGGGCGACATCGAGGTGCAGACCGTCGCCGGAGCGACCAGCACCGGCACCCACGGCACCGGCCGCGACTCCGGCTCGCTCGCCGCCCAGATCCGGTCACTGGAGATCGTGCTCGCCGACGGCAGCATCCGGCACTGCTCCCCCACCGAGAACCCGCGGCTCTTCCAGGGCGCCCGACTCGGCCTCGGCGCCCTCGGCGTGATCACCGCGCTCACCTTCGCGGTCGAACCGGCCTTCCTGCTCACCGCGCACGAACAGCCGATGCGTTTCGACGAAGTGCTCGGCCGCTTGGACGAGCTCACCGCCGTCAACGAGCACTTCGAGTTCTACTGGTTCCCGCACACCGACCGCTGCTCCACCAAGCGGAACAACCGCAGCCAGGGCCCGGCCGCCCCGCTCCCCCGGTTCAAGGAATGGCTGGAGGACGACTTCCTCTCGAACACGGTCTGGGAGGGCGCCTGCCGGATCGGCCGGCGATTCCCCGCCACCGTTCCCGCCATCGCCTCGCTGGCGAGCCGCGCCTGGTCGGACCGCAGCTACACCGACACGGCGTACAAGGTGTACACCAGCCCGCGGAAGGTCCGCTTCACGGAGATGGAGTACGCGGTGCCGCGCGAGGCCGTCGGCGAGGTGCTGCGCGAGCTGAAGGCCATGGTCGAGCGCTCCGACTGGCGGATCAGCTTCCCGGTCGAGGTGCGGTTCGCTCCGGCCGACGACCTCTGGCTCTCCACCGCCAACGGCCGCGACAGCGCCTACATCGCCGTCCACCTCTACCGGGGCTCCGCCGAGCAGGGCTACTTCACCGAGGTGGAGAAGCTGATGACGGCCCACCGCGGCCGCCCGCACTGGGGCAAGCTGCACACCCGCGACGCCGGCTACCTCGCCGGGGTCTACCCCCACTTCGCCGACTTCACCGCGCTGCGGGACGAGGTCGACCCGCAGCGCGTCTTCGGCAACGACTACCTGCGCCGGGTACTGGGCGCCTGAGCCGCGCAGCCCCCGGTCAGCCCCCGGTCAGCCCCCGGTCAGCCCCCGGTCGGTGCCGGGGTGGCCGGGGTGGCCGCGGCCGGCGGCTGCGAGGTCGACCCGCCGGCCGGCTTCGACGCGCCGCCCTCCGGCGACGCCCCGCCCGTCGGACGGGCGGTCGGGGTCGAGCCCCCGCCCGCCGACGGCGAGGAGCCACCGCCGCCCCCGGCGCTCGGGCTCGCGCTCGGGGCGGCCGAGGGTTCGGCGGCGTCACCCCGCCCGGCCGACGGCGACGGACCGCCACCGCGCGGCGACGGAGCACCCGACGGTGCACCGGCACCACCGGAGCCGTCCGACGGAACACCCGCCGGACCGTCGTCCGGCGTCGACGGGCCGGACGGTTCCGGCCGGTCCGAGCGCTGCGCCGGGCCCGACGGCTTCGGGGCGACCGTGCCGCCGAACGACGTGCCGCTGCCCGGCTCCCCCTGTACCGTCGCCGACACCGGCTGACCGGTGGCCAGCTCGAAGGCGACGATCGGCGTCATCGCCAGCACGAACACCAGGCCGGACACCGCCGCGAAGGTCCGCCACGTCCACCGCCGGCGCGCCCGCACCACCCGGGGCGTACTCCATTCGGAGGAGATCGGTGGACGCCCCACCGCGGAACCCGCCGCGGCCGACGCCCCGAGCACCGGCTCGAACGCCACCCCGGACGCCGACCCCGCCGGCACCTGCCGCAGTGCGTTCGCCTCCGCCGCGGGCCCGGTCCGCTCCACCGCCTCGCGCAGTTGCTCCCCGGTGCGCCTGAAGAGGTGTTGGAAGACCGCACTGCCCGTGGTCGCACCGACACTCACCACCGCGGCACCCAGAATGGTGCCGTAGACGCCGAGTTCGGACGCGAGCACCGCCCCCACCACGGCGGCCAGTGCACTGGCGACGACCTGAGCCACACTCAGATCAATTCGCCTGCGACCTTCCTTCTCCTCCTCCTCGGCGGCGGGCTTCTGCTCCGGCATCGACATCCCTCGTCAGTACGACTGTCCTTCGAACAAGTCACTCCATCTTGCCCAAAGAAGGACACAAGGGACGAAAATGCGGTTGCAGGCCGGAGATATATGTGAAGATGATCACCGTTCCGTGGTCGATCGTCGACCATCGGGGGAGTGCGCTCTTGAGATTCCCGTGAATCGCGGGAGACTTGAGCGGCGAGCCGCCCCGTTGGATGCCACGAATGGAGTACTGTTCGTAAAGCCTGAGCCCTGGGTCGACTTGTCGACTGCCCATCAACCGGCAGCTTGACGAGGAGCCACGGAACAGGCACGCACGGCGACGCCCGTCCCGGATCGTCGCGTTCACTGCTCGTGCGAGGACGGCCGGGACACCCAGGCGCGACGTCGACGGATGGCGTGGCAAAAAGGCAACCGTGCCACAGCGGCGTGCCCGGGCGTAAGCCCGACACGCCGGGGAACTCAGCAAGGTTGTGGCCAGTCGCGAGCGGGCAGGCCACACTCAGTACGGGAGCAGCGACGCAGGTGACGTCGGCAGGCACCACCCGGGAGGTAACCGTGCCCGAACTGCGGGTTGTGGCCGTCAGCAACGACGGCACACGGCTGGTGCTCAAGGCTGCCGACAGCACGGAGTACACCCTTCCCATCGACGAGCGGCTGCGCGCCGCCATCCGGGGCGACCGCCCCCGCCTCGGCCAGATCGAGATCGAGGTCGAGAGCCACCTCCGCCCCCGTGACATCCAGGCGCGGATACGAGCCGGTGCCTCCGCCGAGGAGGTCGCGCAGGCCGCCGGCATCTCCGTCGACCGGGTCCGCCGCTTCGAGGGGCCGGTGCTCGCCGAGCGCGCCTTCATGGCCGAGCGGGCCCGCAAGACCGCGATCCGCCGGCACGGCGAGTCCCCCGGCCCGCAGCTCGGCGAGGCCGTCGCCGAGCGGCTCGCGCTGCGCGGCGCCGAGAAGGACACCGAGCGCTGGGACTCCTGGCGCCGCGACGACGGCACGTGGGAGGTCATCCTCTCCTACCGCGCCGACGGCGAGGGCCGCTCCGCGTCCTGGACGTACGACCCGCCCCGGCGCCTGGTCCAGCCCAACGACGACGAGGCCCGCGCGCTGATCGGCGAGAACGTCGAGCGCGAGGAGGAGTCGGTCTTCCCGTTCATCCCACGGATCGCCCGGCTCCCCCAGGACCGGCCGCCCCGCCCGATGATCGACCGGCCCTCCGCCGACCGCATCATGTCCGGCCGCGAGGTGCGCGAGGCCCGCGAGGCCACCGCGGAGTCCCGCGACTCGCTGACCAGCCTGCTCGACGTCGTCCCCGCCTTCCGCGGCGACCTCGCGGTCGGCGCCCCGCCGTCCATCGAACCGGTGCCGAGCGAGGTCGCCGAGGAGAGCGAGGAGGCGGCCCCCGCCCCGCCCGCCGCGTACGGCTCAGCCCGGCTGGTCGGTGACCGCCACCGGCCGGCTCTCGTCGCTCGACCACTCGCTCCACGAACCCGGGTACAACGCGGCCGGCAGACCCGCCACCGCCATGGCCAGGATCTGGTGCGCCGCCGTCACCCCCGAGCCGCAGTACACCGCGGTCTCCCGCTCCCCCGCCCCCAGCGCACGGAACCGCTCGGCGAGCTCGACGGCCGGCCGGAAGCGCCCGTCCGGACCGACGTTCTCGGTGGTCGGCGCGGAGACCGCCCCCGGGACGTGCCCGGCCCGCGGATCGATCGGCTCGGTCTCGCCCCGGTACCGCTCCCCCGCCCGCGCGTCCAGCAGCAGACCGCTCCGCGCCCAGGCCGCGGCACCGTCACCGTCCACCGTCGGCAGCTGCCCCGGCACCGGCTTGAAGTCGCCCTCCTCCGGCGCCGGCACCTCGGTGGTCACCGGCAGCCCGGCCGCCCGCCAGGCCGCGAAGCCGCCGTCCAGCACCCGCACCTCCGGGTGACCGGCCCAGCGCAGCAGCCACCAGGCCCGCGCCGCGGCCATCGAGGTGGCGCCGTCGTACACCACGACCGGCCGGTCCGCGCGGACCCCGAACCGGCGCATCGCGGCACCGAACTCCTCCGGGTCGGGCAACGGGTGGCGGCCGCCGCGCCCGGGCGGGCCGGCCGGGGCCGCGAGATCGGTGTCCAAGGCGACGAAGTGCGCGCCGGGCAGGTGGCCGACCGCGTAGTCCTCGACACCGGGCGGGCCGCCGAGCTGCCAGCGCACGTCGAGCAGGACCGGCGGGCGGGACGAGGCCAGCGCCTCGCCCAGACCGGCCACCGAAACCAGCGGGGACTCGTCGTAAGAGGTGGTCATGCCGGCCATTCTCGCGCAGCACCGCCGACTCGCCGCTCTTTGTGGGGTCTTTGCCGGACTTTCCGCGCGGCCCGGGGGTTCGACATGCGCCAGGGTGGAACCATCACCCTCACGTGCGCCGCTCCGTGCGCCGACCGCCCCGTGAGGAGGAGGCCCGCATGCCTGCGGTGAAGCTCCGGCTGGCCCAGGGCACACCGTGCTGGTTCAGCCTGATGACCGACGACCTGGCCGGCGCCCGGGCGTTCTACGGCGAGCTGCTCGGCTGGACGTACACGCCCGGCCCCGGCCAGCTCGGCGACTACGTGCGGGCCGAATCGGCCGGGGAGCCGGTGGCCGGACTCGGCGTCTCCTCGGTGACGGGCTTCCCCGTGCAGTGGACCACCTACTTCGCCGTCGACAGCGCCGACCGGACGGCCCAACTGGTGCGCGAGTGCGGCGGCACGGTCGCGGTCGGCCCCCTCCAGGCCGAACGGGCCGGGCGACTGGCGATCGCGGCCGACGTGTCCGGCGCCGTCTTCGGCCTCTGGCAGGGCGAGGAGCACACCGGCCGGGAGGCCGGCCCCGAACCCGGCGGACCCGCCTGGGCCGAACTGCTCACCCCGGACGAGGCCGGCGCAGCGGCCTTCTACGGCACGGTGCTGGGGCGGCCGGTCGCCGCCGCCGACGGCGGGTCCGCACTGCTCGTGGACGGGCGGCCGGTGGCGGGGCTGCGCCCCGGCACCGAGCTGCGCGGCCACCCGCCGCGCTGGCGGGTCCACTTCGCCGTCCGCGACGCGGGGTTGACGGCACGTCGGGCGGTCGAGCTCGGCGGCCGGGTCCTGGTGGAGCCGCAGGCGACCGCACGCGGCCGGGCCGCCCGGCTGGCCGACCCGCAGGGCGGCCACTTCTCGGTCCTGGAGTCCTGACCCGGGGGCGCCCCCGCCTCAGGCCTGCTGCTCCTCGAACGGGAGCACGTCCGGGGAGAGCACCGAGGCCCGGGCGGTGGCGGCGGTCAGCCGGCGGCGGTGGTGGCGGCGGCAGAGCACCTCGTAGCCGACCTCGTCCTCCCTCACCGAGATGTCGCCGATCACGACCTGGGCACCCTCGACCACCATCACACCGCCCACCGTACGGGCGTTGTGGGTGGCCCGCGCACCGCACCAGCAGAGCGCCTCGACCTGGAGCACCTCGACCCGGTCGGCGAGCTCGATCAGCCGCTGCGAGCCGGGGAAGAGCCTGGTCCGGAAGTCCGTGGTGATCCCGAACGTGAAGACGTCGATGCCGAGTTCGTCCACCACCCGGGCCAGCTGGTCGACCTGCTCGGCGGCGAAGAACTGGGCCTCGTCGCAGATCAGGTAGTCCACCCGGCCGCCGGCCGAGAGCAGGTGCACCACATGGGCGTGGAAGTCGAAGTCGTCCGTGACCTCGACCGCCTCCGCCCGCAGGCCCAACCGGCTGGAGATGGTGGCCGCACCGGCCCGGTCGTGACGGGTGAGGATGATCCCCTGCCGGCCGCGGGCGGCGTGGTTGTGGTCCATCTGGAGCGCGAGCGTCGACTTGCCGCAGTCCATCGTGCCCGAGAAGAACACCAGTTCAGCCATGGGTGGTGCAGAGGCCTTTCAGAGGAGGGGAGTTCAGCGGCGGACTTCGAGCAGCGGCACGAACTGCTCCACCGCGGTCATCGAGCCGTGCAGACCGATCATCGCGGACTCGCCCGGCTCGTTGCGGGAGGCGATCACGGCGACGTCGTCCCGGGCGGCGGCGACCACGTCACCGATCCGCTGGTAGACCCGCTCGTCCACCGACGGGCCGAACCAGCCGGCGGCGATCGCCTCGTCCCGGGTCGCCACCCACATCCGGTCGCCGAGCACCTCGCTCCAGACCGTGTGCACGTCGGCGGCCGCCCCCGGCACGGCGTACACGTGCCGCGCCCGGCCCTCCCCGCCGAGCAGCGCCACGCCGGCCCCGAGCTCCCAGTCCTCGTCGAAGTCGATCCGGTCCTCCGGCGCGATGTCGATCATGCCGTGGTCGGCGGTGACGTACATCGCCGAGCGCGGCGGCAGCTGCTCGGCCAGCCGGCGGGCCAGGCGGTCCACCGAGTCCAGCGTCATCCGCCACTCGTCGGAGTCCACCCCGAACCGGTGCCCGGCGCCGTCCAGCTCGCTCACGTAGGTGTAGACGAGGGCGCGGTCGTGCTCGGCCAGCCAGGCGGCGGCCCGGTCCATCCGCTCCTCGCCCGTGGTGCGGCCGAGGAAGGTGCCGCCCGACAGCGCCACCCGGGTCAGCGGGGTCTGGGCGAACAGCGGCGACGAGACCTGCGCCGTCGCCACGCCCGCCAGATGGGTCCGCTCGAACACCGTCGGGTAGGGCTGCCAGACCGCCGGGTCGGTGTGCGGCTGCCAGCGCAGCTGGTTCATCAGGTAGCCGGCACCCGGAACCGCCACCGTGTAGCCGGCCAGACCGTGCAGGCCGGGCGGCGTCCCGGTGCCCACCGAGGCCAGTGAGGTGGCGGTGGTGGACGGGAAGCCCGCGGTCAGCGGGCGGCCGGAGCCGCCGAGCGAGCTGCCGGCCAGCGAGGAGAGGAACGGCGCGTACTCGGGGTGGCGCAGCAGCAGCTCCCAGCCGAGGCCGTCGACCAGGAACACCACCACCCGGTCGGCGGGCTCGATCGGCAGCGTGGCCGTGAAGCCGGGCACACCGAGGCCGGCCGCCACCGAGGGCAGCAGGTCGCAGAGCGAACCGCCGCCGTAAGGGGGCGCCGGGGCGGTGGCGGGGTCGAGGATCTCGAAGGCGTCGTGGCCGTCGGGTGCGAAGGACATGGCTGAGGGGCTGGCTTCCTGGCTTCCGTTGCGTCGCCGGTGGGTCGCACGGCCGTGCGGCGCGTGCCGCACGGCGCGGGATTCAGACCCGGGGGCCGTTGCTGATCGTCGCGTCGGAGAGCGCGCGGGCGAACACCAGCGCCTGGGCGACCGTCTCCGGGCCGTCGCCCGCCTCGCTGACCCGCAGTGACAGGTCGTCAGCGGTGGCCGACCCGGTGTACCCGTGGTCCGCCTCGCAGTTCGGGTCCGAGCAGCCGGCCGGCTCCAGGTCGAGCCGCTGCACCGCGCCCCAGCCGATGGTCAGCACGACCTCGCGCGGCAGCGTGCCCGGGGTGTACGTCTCCGGGTTGGCGACCATCCGGCTCACCACGACCGAACCGATCCGGTCCAGCCGGACGCTCTCGGTGGAGGTCGTCGCGAAGGGCACCGCCGCACCGGCGCCGTCACCGGACTGCTCGTCGGTGTGGCTCACCACGAAGCGGGTCGGGGTCAGCACGAGCACGGTGACGTGCCGGCGGACCTCGTTGGCGTCGAAGGTGGTCTCCTGGTGCACCAGGTAGGAGCTGATCGGCTCGGGACCCACCGCGGACTCGACCGCCTCGGACACCAGGGCCGGGTAGTAGCCGCTGCGCTCGATCGCCGAGCGCAGGTCCTGAGTGGTGGTGGTACCGGTCTTCGCCATAACTCCATCCTGGCATGGTCCGCCGACGAAGCGGGCGGCGCGGCGCCGAGCTTCCGGGCAACAGCGCCCCGGGGCGGGGCGCAACCAAGGAAGGTTACAGGGTGCTCATGGCGCGCGGGCCCAGATCGCTGCGGACGGGCAGGGGCGCGAGCCGCACTCGCGCCCCCAGGATCGCCAGCCCGTGCGGGGCCACGACCACGGGTTCGAGGTCCACCGAGGCGACCTCCGGCAGGTCGTCGACCAGCCGGGAGACCCGCAGCAGCAGCTCCTCCAGGGCTTCGGTGTCCACCGCCTCGGCCCCGCGCCAGCCGAACAGCAGGGGCGCCGCCCGCACCTCGCGGATCAGCCCGGCCACGTCCTGGTCGGTGGCCGGGACGAGCCGGTGCGCGACGTCGCCGAGCAGCTCGGCGGGGGCGCCGGCCAGGCCGAAGGAGAGGATCGCGCCGACCGCCGGGTCGACCGTGGCGCCGATCACGGTGTCCACCCCGCGCGGGGCCAGCCGCTGGACGACCAGCTCGGCCTGGGCGGCCCCGCCGAGCAGGGCGTCCAGCTCGCGGTGGGCGCGGCGCAGCCCCGGCTCACCGGTCAGGTCCAGCCGGACGCTGCCCAGGTCGGGGCGGTGGCGCAGGTGCGGGGCGGTGGCCTTGAGCGCGACGGGGTAGCCGAGCTCCGCCGCCGCACGGACGGCGGACTCCTCGTCGGGGGCGGGCAGGGTCGGTGAGACGTCGATGCCGTAGTGGGCCAGCAGGGCGGCGGCGTCCGCGTCCGGCAGGGTGATCCGCGCCCCGCCGGGCTGCGTGCGGGCGGCGATCGCGGAGCGGGTGGAGAGCGCGGCCCCGACCCGGGCCCGGGCGGCGCCCTCGTCGATCCGGTCCAGCTCGGGGACGCGGGCGGTCTCCTCGGCCGCGGCCGTCCGGCGACGCCAGTGCGCGTAGTGGACGGCGTGGGCGAGGGCGCGGACGGCCCGCTCGGGTGCCGGATAGGCGGGGATGCCGCCGGGCCGTAGCCGGTCCGGCAGGTCGGTGAGCGCCAGGTGGGCCAGCAGCAGCGGCTTGCCCAACTCGCGCGCGCGGTCACCGGCTTCGAGCAGGGCGGCGGCGATCTCGGGGTCGTCGGAGCCCATCTCCGGGTCGTCCTGGCCGGCCAGCCGGCCGCCCATGAAGGCGTGCGCGGAGGTGCCGATCGGCGGGATGGCCACCGCGATCACCGCGTCCACGGCCTGGTCCTCCAGGGCCACGTCCAGCGCGATCCGGAAGTTCTCGCCGGTGGCGGCGGTGGTCAGGTCGACGGGGGTGCGGGGGCGCAGCCCGGCGCCGAGGCAGGCGTCGTGGGTGAGCAGGCCGAGCGAGTCGGAGTTGCCGACGACGGCCACCCGGTCGCCGGGCGGCAGCGGCTGCAGGGCGAGCAGCTCCCCGGTGTCGTACAGCTCGGTGATGGTCTCGACCCGGGTGACGCCGGCCTGCTCGAACAACGCGTCGACGGTGGCGTCACGCAGCCCGGTGGCGGTGGCCGGGACGGCGTGGCCGGGCGGCAGGCTCCCGGTGTGGCGCGCGCCCTTGACCACCACGATCGGCTTGGCGGCGGCCAGCCGGCGGGCGATCCGGGTGAACTTGCGGGGATTGCCGAAGGACTCCAGGTAGAGCAGCACCACGTCGGTGGCCGGGTCCTCGGCCCAGTACTGGAGGAGGTCGTTGCCGGAGACGTCGGCGCGGTTGCCGACCGAGGCGAAGGTGGAGACGCCGAGGCCGCGACGGTGGGCGGCCTCCAGCAGGGCGACGCCGATCGCGCCGGACTGGCAGAAGATCCCGAAGCCGCCGCGCTGCGGCAGGGCGGGCGCCAGCGAGGCGTTGAGCGGGCGGTCGGGGTCGGTGTTGATCAGGCCGAAGGCGTTCGGCCCGATCACCCGCATCCCGGCCGCGCGGGCCTGGCGGACCAGGGCTCGCTGGCGGTCGCGGCCCTCGGGGCCGGTCTCGGCGTAGCCGGCGGTGACCACCACCAGGCCTTGCACGCCGTGCGCACCGCACTCGGCGACGGCGGCGGGGACGGCGCCGGCGGGGACGGCGATCACCGCGAGGTCCACCGGGCCGGGGATGTCCAGGATCGAGCGGTGCACGGGGACGCCGTCCACCTCGGTGCCGGGCGGGGCGTTGCGGTTCACCGCGTAGATCCGGCGGTCGTCGCCCTTGCCGTCCCCGAAACCGACCAGCAGGTCGCGCAGGAGCGCCCGGCCGACGGTCTGCGGGTTGCGGGAGGCACCCAGGACCGCCACCGAGCGCGGGGTGAGCAGCCGCTGCACCGACCTCGCCTCGGCGCGGTGCTCGCGCGCCCGCATCACCGCGAGCGAGGCGGCCGTCGGCTCCAGGTCGAGCTCCAGGTGGACCACGCCGTCGGCGAAGCTGCGGTGCTGGGTGTAGCCGGCGTCCGTGAAGACCTTCACCATCTTCCGGTTCTCCGGCAGCACCTCGGCCTGGAAGCGGCGGATCCCGCGCTCCTGCGCCACCGCGGCGATGTGCTCCAGCAGCGCGGAGGCGACGCCGCGGCCCTGGTGGGCGTCCTGCACCAGGAAGGCCACCTCGGCGTCGGTGCCCGTCTCGGAGGGGCGGCCGTCGGCGTCGATCCGGTCGTAGCGGACGGTGGCGATGAAGCGGTCGCGGATCACCACGGCGAGGCCGACCCGGTTCACGAAGTCGTGGTGGGTGAAGCGGCGGACGTCCTTGTCGGAGAGCCGGGGGTAGGGCGCGAAGAATCGGAAGTACTTGGACTGGTCGGAGACCTGCTCGTAGAACTCGACCAGGCGGCCGGCGTCCGCGGGCGTGATCGGCCGGATCCGGGCCGTGCCGCCGTCACGCAGGAGGATGTCGGCCTCCCAGTGCTGCGGGTAGTCCGGCTCGCTCTGCTCGGGGTGCGGTACCGCGGCGTCGTCCACATTCGTCAGGTTATCCGGCGGCGTGCCGAATGGCGCCGGACGTGCACCCGCGGCAGGGTGGACAGGGCCCCAGGGGCCGACGTACCGGGTCCCGAGCCCCTTCTTATGCCCCCGAAAGAAACAATCACAACTCCCGAACGGGGCGGCTCGGAGGGGTTCCCTGCGTGCAACACTGGTCTAGACAACATGGCCGCCTCCCCCGGACCCGGCCATGACCAGCTTCACCGGAAAGGCACGTCTCATGGCTGAGCGCCGCGTCACCATCGGTTGGGCCGAGGGCCTGCACGCCCGTCCCGCCGCCGTCTTCGTCAAGGCCGTGGCGGCCACCGGCGTGCCGATCACCATCGCCAAGCCGGGCGGCACCCCGGTCAACGCCGCCTCGCTGCTCGGCCTGCTCGCCCTCGGCGCCAAGGGCGGCGAGGAGGTCGTCCTCGCCTCCGACGCCGACGGCGCCGACCAGGCCCTGGACCGCCTCGCCAAGCTGGTCGCCGAGGGCCTCGACGAACTCCCCGCCGCCGCCTGAGCCAGACCGCCAGCGGAAAGCGCCCGGCAGTGCACAGCACTGCCGGGCGCTTCCGTTCGCACATCGGGGGCCTCGCCGCGTCTCAGCCCTTGACGCAGACGACCTGCTTCAGGTGGGCCACCACCTCGACCAGGTCCTTCTGCTGCTCGATGACCTTCTCGATGGACTTGTAGGCGCCCGGGATCTCGTCCACGACTCCGGAGTCCTTGCGGCACTCCACGCCCTTGGTCTGCTCGACCAGGTCCTGGGTGGTGAACCGCTTCTTCGCGGCGCTGCGGCTCATCTTGCGACCGGCACCGTGCGAGGCCGAGTTGAACGCCGCCTCGTTGCCGAGACCGCGGACGATGTACGAACCCGTCCCCATCGAGCCGGGGATGATCCCGTAGTCGCCGGAGCCCGCCTTGATCGCGCCCTTACGGGTCACCAGCAGGTCGACGCCGTCGTACGTCTCCTCCGCCACGTAGTTGTGGTGGCAGCTGATCACCTCGTCGAAGGTGACCTTGGCCTTGGCGAACTCGCGGCGGACGACGTCCTGGAACAGCGCCATCATCAGCGCGCGGTTGTTCTTCGCGTACTCCTGCGCCCAGAAGAGGTCCTGGCGGTAGGCCGCCATCTGCGGGGTGTCCGCGATGAAGACCGCGAGGTCGTGGTCGACCAGGCCCTGGTTGTGCGGCAGCGAGCGGGCGACGCCCATGTGGTGCTCCGCCAGCTCCTTGCCGATGTTGCGCGAACCGGAGTGCAGCATCAGCCAGACAAAACCGGACGAATCTACACATACCTCACAGAAGTGGTTCCCGCTGCCCAGCGTTCCCATCTGCTGCATGGCCCGTTCGCGGCGCCACTTGACCTCCGGGGCCACCCCGTCGAAGCGCTGCCAGAAGTCGTCCCAGCCCGCCGTCGCGAAGCCGTGCAGCTTGCGCGGGTCGACCGGGTCGGTGTGGAGGCCGCGGCCCACCGGGATGGCCTGCTCGATCTTGGAGCGCAGTCGGGACAGGTCGTCCGGCAGGTCCTTCGCGGTCAGCGAGGTCTTCACCGCGCTCATCCCGCAGCCGATGTCGACGCCGACCGCCGCCGGGCAGACGGCGCCCTTCATCGCGATCACGGAGCCGACGGTCGCGCCCTTGCCCAGGTGGACGTCCGGCATCACGGCGAGGCCGTGCAGCCAGGGCAGCGAACTGATGTTGCGCAGCTGCTGCATGGCCTGGCCCTCGACGGTGGCCGGGTCGGTCCACATCCGGATCGGGACCCGGACGCCGGGCACCTCGGTGTACGACATGGTTGAACGACCTCCAAAGGTCGGTTGGTTCAAGTCTCGGTGGTGCCGCGCGAAGAGTCCCGGCGCGGCTCGGGGAAGATCGGGGGCAGTGCTCAGACTGCGGAGGGGCGGCGGAAGGACGACGGCCTCGGGGAGCGCACGATGGTCTGCTCGACCCGCATGGTGACCGCCTCCTCTCCGTGTGTGTGCCGGTGCGTCCCGGCTGCCGGGGGATATCTACCCACAGCGCGCTCGCGCCCCGCAAGGGATTAAACGGCGGCGGGCCCGGCGGAGCGGAGTGCTCCACCGGGCCTGCCGGTACCGGGGTTCGGCGGTCTCAGGCGCTGATCACGGTGACCTCGCCGATGCCGAGTTCGCGCACCTGGTCCGCGAACGCCGAGGCGTCGCCGACCAGCACGGTGACCAGGCGGTCCGGCGGGAAGGCGGCGACCACGGCATCGGTGGCGGCGGCGGTGGGGAGTTCGGCGAGCTGCCGGTAGACCTCGGCCTGGTAGTCGTCCGGCAGGTGCTGCTCGACCTGGTCGGCCAGGGTACCGGCGACCGAACCCGCGGTCTCGTACTTCAGCGGCGCGACGCCGACCAGGAACTGCACGGCCTCGTCGCGCTCCGCGTCGGTGAGGCCCTCGGCGGCGAGGGTGCGCAGGATGGTCCAGGTGTCGGCGAGGGCCGGGGCGGTGGAGGCGGTGTCCACCGAGCCGCTGATCGCGAGCAGCGCGCGGCCGCTGCCGTCGGCGGGGGAGCGCAGCGGCTGGGCGAAGGCCCGGACGCCGTAGGTGTAGCCCTTCTCCTCGCGCAGCACCCGGTCGAGGCGGGAGGTGAGGGTCCCGCCGAGGCAGTAGGTGCCGAGGATCTGGGCGGCCCAGGCGGGGTCGTGGCGGTCGGGGCCGATGCGGCCGATGAGCAGCTGGGTCTGGACCGAGCCGGGCCGGTCGACGATGACGACGCGGCCGGTGTCGTCGGCGGTGACCGGGGCGTGGACGCCGGCCTCGGCCGGGGCGGCGGTCCAGGTGCCGAGGGTGCTCTCCAGCAGCGCCGGCAGGTCGGTGCCGGTGAGGTCGCCGACCACGACGACCGTGGTGGTGGCGGGGCGGATGTGGGCGTCGTAGAAGGCCTTGACGCCGGCGCGGTCGATGGACTTGACCGTCTCGGCGGTGCCGCCGCGGGGTCGGGAGAGGCGGTCGGCGCCGTCGAAGAGCTCGGCGTAGAGGGCCTTGGCGGCGCGGCGGGCGGGGTTGGCCTGCTCGTGGACGATCTCGTCGAGGCGGTTGGCGACGAGTCGCTCGATCTCGTCCTCGGGCAGGGCGGGGGCGCGCAGGGCGTCGGCGAGCAGGCTGAGGCCGCGCTGGAGCCGGCTGGCGGGGACTTCGAGGGAGACCCGGATGCAGGGGTGGTCGGCGTGCGCGTCGAGGGTGGCGCCGGCGCGCTCCAGCTCGGCGGCGAACTCCTCGGCGGTGAGGGTGTCGGTGCCCTCGCTGAGGGCGCGGGCGAGGATGCTCGCGATGCCGTCGAGGCCGTCGGGTTCGGCGGCGAGCGGGGCGTCGAGCAGGACGTCGACGGCGACCAGTTGCTGGCCGGGGCGGTGGCAGTGCAGGACGGTGATGCCGTTGCCGAGGGCGGCGCGCTCGGGGGCGGGGAAGGCCCACGGGCTGGGGGTGCCGGGCTTGGGCTGGGGGTGGAACGTCATGGCGGGGACGTGGTCCGTGCTCATGCGGCGGTGCCCTCCTCGTCGGTGGCGGCGGTGGTGTCGGTGTCGTCGGCGGGAGTGGGCTCGTAGACGAGGACGGCCCGGTTGCGCGGGTGCAGGCGGGCCTGGGCGACGGCCTGCACCTCCTCGGCGGTGACGTCGAGCACCTTGGGGAGGGCTTCGTTGAGCAGGTTGGGGTCGCCGAAGAGGACGGCGTAGCGGCAGAGTTCGTCGGCGCGGCCGGCGACCGTGGTGAGCCGGTCGAGCCATTCCCGCTCGATCTGGGCCTGGGCGCGCTCGAGTTCGGCGGCGGTGGGGCCTTCGGCGGCGAAGCGGGCGAGCTCCTCGTCGACGGCGGTGTCGATCTGCTCGATGGTCGCGTCACCGGAGGTCTTGACGTCGAGCCAGCCGAGGCTGGGGGCGCCGGCGAGGCGGAGCAGGCCGAAGCCGGCGGCGACGGCGGTGCGGTCGCGGCGGACGAGGCGGTTGTAGAGGCGGCTGGACTCGCCGCTGCCGAGGATGGTGAGGGCGAGGTCGGCGGCGTCGGCCTCGCGGGTGCCGTCGTGCGGGAGGCGGTAGGCGGCCATCAGGGCGCGGGAGGGGACGTCCTCGCGGACGAGTTCGCGCAGTTCGCCGCCGATGGTGTCGGGCAGGGTGCCGTCGCGCGGGGGCTGCTTGGCGTCGTGCGCGGGGATGGTGCCGAAGTACTTCTCGACCCAGGCGATGGTCTGCTCGGGGTCGATGTCGCCGACGACGGAGAGGACGGCGTTGTTGGGCGCGTAGTAGGTGCGGAAGAACGTGCGGGCGTCCTCCAGCGTGGCGGCGTCCAGGTCGGCCATCGAGCCGATGGGGGTGTGGTGGTAGGGGTGGCCGTCGGGGAAGGAGAGCGCGGTGAGCTTCTCGAAGGCCGTGCCGTAGGGGACGTTGTCGTAGCGCTGGCGGCGCTCGTTCTTGACGACGTCGCGCTGGTTCTCCATCGAGGCGTCGTCGAGGGCGGTGAGCAGCGAGCCCATCCGGTCGGCCTCGAGCCAGAGGGCGAGTTCCAGCTGGTGGGCGGGCATGGTCTCGAAGTAGTTGGTGCGCTCGAAGCTGGTGGTGCCGTTGAGCGAGCCGCCGGCGCCCTGGACGAGCTCGAAGTGGCCGTTGTTCGAGACGTTGGCCGAGCCCTGGAACATGAGGTGCTCGAACAGGTGGGCCAGGCCGGTTCGGCCCTTCACCTCGTGGCGGGAGCCCACGTCGTACCAGAGGCAGACGGCGGCGACCGGGGTGAGGTGGTCCTCGGAGAGGACGACGCGCAGGCCGTTGGCCAGGCGGTGCTCGGTGATGGCGATGCCTCGGGTTGAGGCGGGGGCCGGGTTGGCCATGCGCTCGGGTCCTTCCCGTCGTCGATGTCGGGGGTTCGTGTGGCGTCCCCATTGTGGTGCAACGCGCGAAGGGCGCGGATGTGTCCGCGCGGTCGTGGCGTTCGCCAGGGGCGGAAGAGGGGCGGCGGCGGGGATTGTCGGCGGGAGGGTCCACAATGGGGGCGCTGAGCCGTGATCCGAAGCAGAGCAGAACCGCAGACGCAGACAAGACGCAAGGGAGCCCCGCCGCGATGGCCCGCCGCAGTTCGCAGACCCCGCCGCCCGGAGATTTCGAGGAGCGGATCCTCGACGTCGACGTCGTGGACGAGATGCAGGGCTCCTTCCTGGAGTACGCCTACTCGGTGATCTACTCGCGCGCGCTGCCGGACGCGCGGGACGGTCTGAAGCCGGTGCACCGCCGGATCCTCTACCAGGCCAACGAGATGGGCCTGCGGCCGGAGCGGGGGCACGTGAAGTGCGCCCGCCTGGTGGGCGAGGTGATGGGCCGGCTGCACCCGCACGGTGACGCGTCGATCTACGACTCGGTCGTGCGCATGGCGCAGCCGTTCTCGATGCGGCTGCCGCTGATCGACGGCCACGGGAACTTCGGCTCGCTCGGCAACGACGACCCGCCGGCCGCGATGCGTTACACGGAGTCGCGGCTGACGGCCGCGTCGATGGCGATGGTGGAGTCGATCCACGAGGACACGGTCGACTTCGGTCCGAACTACGACGGCAGCGAGCTGGAGCCGATCGCGCTGCCGGCCGCGTTCCCGAACCTGCTGGTGAACGGCGCGACGGGGATCGCGGTCGGCATGGCGACCAACATGCCGCCGCACAACCTGTCCGAGGTGGTGGCGGCCGCCCGGCACCTGATCAAGCACCCGAACGCGGACCTGGACACGCTGATGCGGTTCGTGCCGGGTCCGGACCTGCCGACGGGTGGGCGGATCGTCGGTCTGTCGGGGATCCGGGACGCCTACGAGTCGGGTCGCGGCACCTTCCGGATCCGGGCGACGGCGACGGTGGAGGCGGTGACGGCCCGCCGCAAGGGCATCGTGGTCACCGAGCTGCCGTACAACGTCGGCCCGGAGAAGGTGATCTCGAAGATCAAGGACCTGGTCAACGCGAAGAAGCTGCAGGGCATCGCGGACGTCAAGGACCTCACCGACCGCGAGCACGGGCTGCGGCTGGTGATCGAGGTGAAGAACGGCTTCGTGCCGGAGGCGTTGCTGGAGCAGCTGTACAAGCTGACGCCGATGGAGGAGACCTTCGGCATCAACAACGTGGCTCTGGTGGACGGCCAGCCGCTGACGCTGGGTCTGAAGGAGCTGCTGGAGGTCTACGTCGACCACCGCTTCACCGTGGTGCGCCGGCGCAGCGACTTCCGCCGGCGCAAGCGCCAGGAGCGGCTGCACCTGGTCGAGGGCCTGCTGGTGGCGCTGGTCGACATCGACGAGGTCATCGCGATCATCCGGTCCAGCGACAACGCGGCGCAGGCGAAGGAGCGCCTGATGGAGCGCTTCTCGCTGTCGGAGACGCAGACGGCGTACATCCTGGACACCCCCCTGCGGCGGCTGACCCGGTTCGACCGGGTGGAGCTGGAGGCGGAGCAGGCGAAGCTGACCGCGGAGATCGCGGAGCTGACGGAGATCCTGGAGTCGGACGCGCGGCTGCGCAGCGTGGTGTCGGGCGAGCTGGGTGCGGTGTCGAAGCAGTTCGGCACCGAGCGGCGGACGGTGCTGCTGGAGGCGGGTGCGGCGCCGTCGGCGGCGCTGTCGGTGCCGCTGGAGGTGGCGGACGACCCGTGCCGGGTGCTGCTGTCGTCGACGGGCCTGCTGGCGCGGACGGCGGACGGCGAGCCGTTCGAGCTGTCGGAGAAGCGGGCGAAGCACGATGTGATCGTGTCGGCGGTGCCGGCCACGGCGCGGGCGGACGTGGGCGTGGTGACGTCGGCGGGCCGGGTGCTGCGGCTGCCGGTGATCGATCTGCCGGCGTTGCCCCCGACGCCGTCGCCGACGCTGGCGGGCGGGGCCGCGGTGGGCGAGTTCCTGCGCCTGGAGGCGGGTGAGCGGGTGCTGGCGTTGACCACGTTGGACGAGTCCTCGCCGGGGCTGGCGCTGGGCACCGTGCAGGGTGTGGTGAAGCGGGTGGTCCCGGAGTGGCCGGCGAACAAGGACGAGTTCGAGGTGATCGCGCTCAAGGAGGGCGACGAGCTGGTGGGCGCGGTGGAACTGCGCACGGGTGAGGAGGACTTGGTCTTCATCACCTCGGACGCGCAGCTGCTGCGCTATCCGGCGGGCCAGGTCCGTCCGCAGGGCCGGCCGGCGGGCGGCATGGCGGGGATCAAGCTGTCGGACGGTGCCCGGGTGCTGTCGTTCACCGCGGTGGATCCGGGGGCGGACGCGGTGGTGGTCTCGGTGGCCGGTGCTTCGGGCACGCTGACCGGCGAGGCGCAGTCGACGTGGAAGGTCACGCCGTTCGAGCAGTACCCGCGCAAGGGGCGGGCCACCGGCGGTGTCCGCTGCCAGCGCTTCCTGCGCGGTGAGGACTCGCTGTCCTTCGCCTGGGCGGGCGCGGCGCCGGCCAGGGCCGCGACGGCCAAGGGCGCCCCGGTCGACCTGCCGGAGCGGGACCCGCGGCGGGACGGCTCGGGCACGCCGGTGACGGCGCCGGTCGCGGTGGTGGCCGGCCCGGCGTAGCGGCGCCCGGTACGGGTTCGGGGCCCGCGGCGGGACACCTCCGGGTGTCCGGCCGCGGGCTTTTCCGGTACGGGTAGCCTTGCCTGCGTGAGCACGTGTGCGACGTTGTCGCGGGAGCTGTCCGAGCCGCTGGCCGCCACCGCGGCGACCGCCACCACCTGGCTGCTGGTGGAGCAGAACGGTCCTTGGGGGGCCAAGGCGCTGGGTGAGAGCCGTCTGGATGCTGCGGTGGGGCGGGCGCTGGAGGCGGCCGCGGCCGGGACCGGGGTGCGGGTGGCGTTGGTCCGCCGGCCCGGGCGGCATGCGGACTGCTTGCCGACCGCGCGGCACGAGGTGATCGTGGCGCACGCGGTGCCGGGTCGGAGCTGGGTGCGCCGGTCGGCGGTGGCCGATCCGGCGGAGCTGCTGGAGCTGGACTTCGCGGCGCTGGGCGCCGGTGATCACGGCGGGTTCGGCGTCGAGCACGTGGGCGGTCCGATCGCGCTGGTCTGTACGAACGGGCGCCGGGACCGCTGCTGCGCGCTGCTGGGGCGGCCGCTGGCGGCGCAGTTGGCGGCCGGCGGGCACAGCGAGGTGTGGGAGGTGACGCACCTGGGCGGGCACCGCTTCTCCCCCACGATGCTGGTGCTGCCGTACGGCTACGCGTACGGGCGGCTGACGGCGGAGAGCGCCAAGGAGGTGCTGGCGGCGACGGCGGCCGGGCACATGGTGCCGGAGTGGTCCCGGGGCCGTTCGGGCTGGGAGCGTCCGGGCCAGGCTGCCGAGCACGCGGTGCGGGTGGCCACCGGGGAGACCGCGGTGGACGTGCTGACGGTGGTGCAGCGACCGGCGGGCGGGGGGCGCTGGCTGGTCGGGGTGGTGCACGAGGACGGCCGGGCCTGGGAGGTCGAGGTGGTCGAGGGTGTGAGCGAGCCGGCCCGGCCGGAGAGCTGCGGCAAGGCGGCGGGGACGCCGTCGCGGATGGACGTGGCGGCGGTCCGGCGGGTGGCGTAGCGGCGGCTCCGGTACCGGGCCCGTGCCGGCCGCGCGACGCGAGGGCCTTCGCACCGGTGCGAGGGCCCTCGCACGGCAACTGCCGGGCGCTGCAACGGCCCCGCGCCCGTGGGGGTGGGCGCGGGACCGCCGGTGAGGTGAGCGGCCCCGCGGCCGCTGTCCGAGGCGGCACGGGGCCGTCACGGTGCGGGGCGGCACGGGGCCGTCACGGTGCGGGGCCCTCGCGATGCGGGGCCGTTCCGTCGGGGGCGGCTCAGCCGGTGGCGGCCTTGGTGACGAACTCCGTGGTGTAGGTGCGGGCGAGGTCGATCGTGCCCTCCTTGCCCTTGACGTCCGGGTGGAACGCCGCGAGCACCGCCAGCACGGTCCTGGGGCCGTCGGCGGGCATCACCCCGTCGGTGGTGAACATCGGCAGCGTCGCCTTGATCGCGGCGGCGTACTGTTCGGCCCCGCCCTGCGCGTAGTCGGCGGGCATCTTCGCGGCGATCTCCTCCGGGGTGTGGCCGGACATCCACTTGAGGGTCTTCACGAAGGCGTTGGCGAGCTTCTGGGTGGTGTCCTTGTTCTTCTCCACCCAGTCGGTGTTCATGTAGAGCGAGGACGACGGGTAGAGCCCGCCGAGCGCGTCGCGCGAGCCCTGCGGGGTGCGCATGTCGTAGAGGATCTTGCCGAGGCCCTTGTCCAGCACGGTGGCCACCGTCGGGTCGGTGGTCATGCCGGCGTCGATGCTGCCCTGCTGGAGGGCGGCGATGAAGGTCTGGCCGGCGCCGACCGCGATCGGGCTGAACTCGCTCACGGCGGTGCCGTTCTTGACGGCGAGGTACTTGGTGAGGAAGTCGGTGGAGGAGCCGATGCTGGTGACGCCGAGCTTGCGCCCCTTGAAGTCGGCGCCGGACCTGATGGCCTCGGCCTGCTTGGCGGAGACGATCTCGACCTCGCCGGGGGCCTGCGAGAACTGCACCACGGACTCGACGTTCTTCCCCTTGGCCTGCAGGTCGATGGTGTGGTCGTAGAAGCCGACGGCGCCCTGGACGTCGCCGGCGAGCAGCGCGGTGGTGGCGTTGACGCCGGCGGGCTCGCTCATCAGCTCGACGTTGACGCCGGCCTCGCCGAAGTAGCCGAGGCGCTGGGTGAGCATGGCCGGCAGGTAGATGACCTTGTCCAGGCCGCCGACCATGATCTTGACCTTGGGGCCGTCGACCTGCTGCCCGGCCGGTACGGCGGCGGCGTGGGAGGCGGAGGCGGCGTCGTTGGCGCAGGCGGTGAGGGGGAGCAGCAGGACGGCGGCGAGGGCGGTGGCGGCGGCTCTGCCGGTCGGGTTCGGGCACATGGGTGGGGGCCTCTCTGCGGACGGGCGGGGTGGAGGAACGGGCGGGGTGGGGGTCAGCGGCCGTCGCCGGAGTCGGCGGGCTTCCAGCGGAACAGCTTCTTCTCGGCGAAGGTCAGCAGCCCCTCGGTGAGCAGCGCGACGACGGCCAGGATGGTCATCGCGGCGTACACGCCGGCCGCGTTGAAGGTGCCCTGGGCCGCCGCGACGAGCAGGCCGAGGCCCTTGGTGGCGCCGATGTACTCGCCGACGATGGCGCCGATCAGCGCGAAGCCGAAGCTGACGTGCAGGCTGGTGAAGATCCAGGTGGTGGCGGCGGGGATGACCACCTGCAGGGTGACCATGCGGTTGTTGGCGCCCAGGATGCGGGCGTTGGCGACGAGGTTGCGGTCCACCTCGCGGGCGCCCTGGAAGGCGTTGAAGAAGACCGGGAAGAACACCAGCACGACGGCGGAGGCGACCTTGGAGGCCGGGCCGAGGCCGAACCAGATCAGGAAGATCGGTGCCAGCACGATGCGCGGGATGGCGTTCAGCACCTTGATGTAGGGCCCGAACACGTCGGCCAGGAAGCGGATCCGGCCGAGTGCGATGCCCAGCAGCACGCCGCCGGTGACGCCGAGCACCCAGCCGCTGAGGGCCTCGTAGAGGGTGTAGCCGATCTGTTCTCCGAGCGAGCCCTGAGCGGTGCCGTGGGTGATCCACTGCCAGATCTGGGCCCAGATCCGTGACGGCTGGGAGAAGTTGAACGGGTCGACGACCTCGGTCCGGGCGCAGAGCTCCCAGAGGCCGAGGAAGGCGAGCAGGACGGCGACCCGGGCCCCGTAGACGCTCAATCGGCGGTTGCGCGCGGCCCGTTCGCGGGCTTCGGTACGGCTGGCGGGGGCGGCCGGGGCCTGGGCGGCGGCGGCCACGGTGGTCTCAAGCGGCACGACCCGCTCCTCTCTCGCGGGTGATGCGCACCTCTTCGCCGAGCGAGGCCCAGATCTCGCGGTACAGCTCGACGAACCGCGGTTCCAGCCGGACGGCCTCGACGGTGCGCGGGCGGGGCAGGTCGACGGTGAAGACCTCCTTGACGGTGGCCGGGCCGGCGGTCATCACCACGACCCGGTCGGCCAGCGCGATGGCCTCGTCCAGGTCGTGGGTGACGAAGACGACCGACGAGCCGGTGCCGGCCCAGAGCTCCAGCAGCTGGTCGGACATCAGGGCGCGGGTCTGCACGTCGAGCGCCGAGAACGGCTCGTCCATCAGCAGGATCCCCGGGTCGTTGACGAAGGTCTGGGCCAGGGCGACCCGTTTGCGCATGCCGCCGGAGAGCTGGTGGGGGTAGCGGTCCTCGAAGGCGGCCAGGCCGACCCGGGCCAGCCAGTCGCGGGCCCGCTCCCGGGCCTCGGCGGCCGGGACGCCGCGGAACCGCGGGCCGGCCGCGACGTTGGACAGGACGGTCCGCCAGGGGAAGACGGCGTCCTGCTGGAAGACGAAACCGACCTGCGGGTTGATCCCGCCGACCGGCACCCCGTACACCCGGACGTCGCCCTCGGTGGGCTCCTCCAGGCCGCTGACCAGCGTCAGCGTGGTGGACTTGCCGCAGCCGGTGGGGCCGACGACGGCGACGAACTCACCCTGCGCGACGGTCAGGTCGAGATCGCGGACGGCGGTGTGCAGCGCCCCGGACGGGGTGCGGAAGCGCTTGGTGGCGCCGCTCAACTCGATCGCGGGAGCCGGCGTCGGATCCGGCACCGGGGTTGTACGCATGTGACCTCCCGGGTCTGTGCTTGCCCCGGGAGGCTAGGAGCGGGCCGGGCGGCGGCGGGAGCCTTCTCGGCGTACTGCGGGTTCTCCGCGTTGAGGGGTGTTCTGCTCGTTTTGCTTCCGCTACAACAGCGGGGACGCGGCTGACAGGAGCACCCCGGAAACGTAGGGTGTGCCGACCACCCGGCCGACACCAGGGCCGACCACCCGGCCGACCCCAGGGCCGATGGCTGGGCCGACCACAGGAGAGGAGGCCCCGGATGAAGCACCCCCGCCGCCCCCGCCGGGTCTTCGCCCAGCTCCTGCTGAGCCAGACCGTCGTCACCGTCGGCGTCACCGTGGTGACCGCCGGGCTGTTCCTCGCCCCGGTCAGCTCCGAGCTGGACCACGACGCGATGCAGCGAGCCCTGTCGATCGCCCAGGCCACCGCAGGCGACGAGGCGATCGCCCGGGCCGCCGAGGCCCGCGACTCCGCCACCGCCCAGCGCAACGCCGAGCAGATCCGGCTGGCCACCGGCGCCAGCTTCGTCGTGGTCACCGACGTGGACGGGATCCGGCTCTCGCACACCGACCCGGACCGGATCGGCCACCGGGTCTCCACCGACCCCGAGCCCGCGCTCAGCGGCCGCAGCGTCACCGCCATCCAGGAGGGCACGCTGGGCCGCACGGCCCGCGGCAAGGTGCCGCTGCGGGTAGCCGACGGGCGGATCGTCGGCGAGGTGTCGGTCGGCATCAGCGACGACTCGATCCGGCGCCGGTTGCTGAAAATGCTCACCGGCATCCTGCTCTGCGCCGGCGCCGGCCTCGCCGCCGGCACCCTCGCGACCCTGGTACTGGCCCGGCGGCTGAAGCGCCGCACCCACAACATCGCGCTGGCCGACATCTCGGCACTGCTGGTGGAGCGGGAGGCCATGCTGCACGGCATCCGCGAGGGCATGGTGGCGCTGGACGAGCACGGCCGGATCCGGCTGGCCAACGACGAGGCGGTACGGCTGCTCGGCCTGCCCGCGGGCAGCACCGGCCGGCCGATCGACGCGGTGCTGCCGCCCGGGCGGCTGGCCGACGTGCTGGCCGGGCGGATCGCCGGCACCGACCTGCCGGCCGTCCGGGACGACCGGGTACTGGTGGTGAACCGGATGGCCACGGCCGAGGGCGGCGCGGTGGTCACCCTGCGCGACCGCACCGAGCTGGAGTCGCTGGTCCGTGAACTGGACACCACCCGCAGCCTCACCGAGGCGCTGCGGGCCCAGGACCACGAGCACGCCAACCGGATGCACACCCTGCTCGGTCTGCTGGAGCTCGGCCGGCACGAGCAGGCCGTGGAGTTCATCTCGGAGCAGTCGGGCTCGCACGCGGCGGTCGCGGCCCGGATCGCCGAGCAGGTCCAGGACCCGCACGTGGCCGCGCTGCTCGCGGGCAAGACCGCGGTGGCCGGCGAGCGCGGCGTCCGGCTGGCGGTAGCCCCGGCCACCCACCTGCCGGACGCGGTGGTGGACGCCCGGGCCCTGGTCACCGTCCTCGGCAACCTGATCGACAACGCCGTGGACGCGCTGGCGCCGGGCGGCGGCGGCCGGGTGGAGGTGGTGGTGGCCGCGGCCGGAGCGACCCTGCTCGTGGAGGTCTCCGACAGCGGCCCGGGGGTGCCGGAAGGTCTGCGCGAACGGGTCTTCGAGGAGGGGTGGAGCAGCAAGGACGCGCCCGCGCACCGGCCGCGCGGGCTGGGGCTGGCGATGGTGCGGCGGCTGGTCGAGCGGACCGGCGGCCGGATCGTGCTGGACGCGGGCCCGCTCGGCGGGGCCCGGTTCACCGTGGAGCTGCCCGAGGCGCTGCACACCGCGGCCCTGCCCGAAGCCGGCCCGGACGCCCGTGGGGACCACCGGCCCACCGGACCGCTCGTGGAGGCGTGATGATCGACGTACTCGTGGTGGACGACGACTTCCGGGTCGCCGACGTGCACGCCGCGTACGTGGCCAGGGTGCCCGGCTTCCGGGTCACCGGGACCGCGCACTCTGCCGCAGAGGCGCTGGCCGCCCTGGAACGGCGCCCGGTCGACCTGCTGCTGCTCGACCACCACCTGCCGGACGAGACCGGCCTCGCCCTCGTCCGGCGGCTGCGCGAACGGCAGGTCGCCTGCGACGTGATGATGGTGACCGCGGCCCGGGACGTCTCCACCGTGCACGCGGCCATGCAGCACGGCGCCCTGCAGTACCTGGTGAAACCGTTCACCTTCGCCGGTCTGCGGGAGAAGCTCGTCGCCTACGCGCAGCTGCGGCACGCGCTGGCCGGACCGGCCGCCCGCGAGGCCGGCCAGGACGAGGTGGACCGGCTGTTCGCGACGCTGCGCAGCGCGGCGGCCCCGGCGGCCGCGCTGCCCAAGGGGCACTCGGCGCCCACCACCGACCTGGTGCTCGGGGTGCTGCGCCGGGCCGGCCGGCCGCTCTCCGCCCAGGAGGTCGCGGACGCCACCGGGCTGAGCCGCTCCACCGCGCAGCGCTACCTCAAGCAGTTGGAGCGGGACAGCCGGCTGCGGCTGACCCTGCGCTACGGCGACACCGGCCGCCCCGAGCACCGCTACGGGCTGGCCGCCCGCGGCTGACCGGGAACCCTCGGCCGGCAGCGGCCCGGTACGCAGGCTGTCCGGAGCCGGGCCCGCGCCGGACCCCCCGCCGTGGACGCACCGCACCCCGGCGGCCTGGGACCACCGGGGTGCGCAGCTGCGGAGGCGTTCGGGCTCAGGCCGCCCCGGCGCCGGTGAGGGAGCGGACCTCCAGCTCGGCGTAGCGGTCCGCGTCGGCCGGCTCGGGCGAGGTGAGGGTGCCGAGCCAGCCGGCCAGGAAGCCCAGCGGGATGGAGACGATGCCCGGGTTCTCCAGCGGGAACCAGTGGAAGTCCATCCCCGGGAAGAGCGCCGCCTTGCTCCCGGAGACCACCGGCGAGAAGGCCACCAGCAGCACCGCCGGGACCAGCCCGCCGTACACCGACCAGACCGCGCCGCGCGCGGTGAACCGCCGCCAGAACAGGCTGTACAGCAGCACCGGCAGGTTGGCCGAGGCCGCGACGGCGAACGCCAGGCCGACCAGGAAGGCGACGTTCATCTGCTGGGCGAAGAGGCTGAGCGCGATCGCGACCGCCCCGATCACCACCGCGGCGATCCGGGCCACGCCGACCTCCTCGCGCTCGGTGGCAGCCTCGCGTGCGTGCTCGCCGCGTGCCCGCCGGGAGCCCGGCACGGCGGCCCGGCGGCCGCCGCGACGCGGACGGCCGCGCCAGGCGCCCGCCCAGATGTCGTGCGCGAAGGCCGCCGAGGAGGCGAGCGTCAGACCGGCCACCACGGCGAGGATGGTGGCGAACGCGATCGCCGAGATCAGTGCGAACAGCACCACGCCGCCGGTGCTCCCGTTGCCGCCGCCCAGCACCAGGGCCAGCAGCGGGACGGCGGTGTTGCCCGCCGGGTTCGCGTGCCGCACCTCGGCCGAGCCGACCAGCGCGGTGGCGCCCAGGCCGAGCGCGATGGCCATCAGGTAGAAGCCGCCGACCAGCCCGATCGCCCACATGGTGGAGCGCCGCGCGGCCCGCGCGGTGGGCACGGTGTAGAAGCGGGAGAGGATGTGCGGCAGGCCGGCGGTGCCCAGCACCAGGGCCAGGCCCAGGCTGAAGAAGTCCAGCCGGCTGGTGCCGCTCGCGCCGTACTTGAGGCCCGGCTCCAGGTACCGCCGCCCGGCGCCGCTGTGCTGGGCGGCCTGCCGCATCAGCTCGGCGACGTCGCCGTGGAAGCGCACCATCAGCAGCACGGTGAGCAGCACCGAACCGGCGACCAGCAGGACGGCCTTGACGATCTGGATCCAGGTGGTGGCCCGCATGCCGCCCACCGTGACGTAGACGATCATCAGACCGCCGACCGCCACGATGGTCCAGGTCCGCGCTCCGGAGCTGTTGGTGCCGAGCAGCAGGGCCACCAGGCTGCCGGCGCCGACCATCTGGGCGACGAGGTAGAAGAGCGTGACGACGACGCTGGCGCCGCCGGCCGCCGCCCTGACCTTCCGCCGGCGCAGCCGCAGCGCGAGCACGTCGGCCAGGGTGTACCGGCCGGCGTTGCGGACGAGCTCGGCGACGAGCATCAGCACCACCAGCCAGGCGACCAGGAAGCCGATGCTGTAGAGCACACCGTCGTAGCCGTAGAGCGCGATCAGCCCGGCGACGCCGAGGAAGGACGCGGCGGAGAGGTAGTCGCCGGAGAGCGCGAAGCCGTTCTGCAGCGGGGTGAAGTCGCGCCCGCCGGCGTAGAAGTCCTCGGCGGCGCTGCCGCGGCGGCCCACCCAGACGGTGATGGCCAGGGTGACCAGGACGATCACCGCGAACAGCGCGATGGCCAGGTCGTGGTGGTCCCCGGTGGGGGCGACGGGGGGCGGGGTGGCGGCCCTCATCGCAGCTGGTCCTGGGTGTCCCAGCGCAGCGACAGGGCGGCGCGGTCCCGCTTGGTGCGGGCGTTGCGGGCGTAGAGCCAGGTGAGCAGGAAGGTCGTGGCGAACTGCAGCAGGCCGAGCAGCCAGGCCACGTTCACCGGGCCGGCCACCTGGCTGCGCATCACCGCGGGGGCGACCGCCTGGGCGGCGACGTACATCAGGTACCACCCGAGGAAGGCGCCGCCGGCGGGGAAGACGAACGCCCGGTAGCCGCGTCTGATCTCCTGGAACGCCTCGCTCGCCTGGACCGCCCGGTAGACCTCGGTCCTGCCGTCCCCGGCCGGCTCGGCCACCTCGGCGACGGGCCGGAGCCGGGCGGGCGGAACGGGGTGGCCGGACGGCACCGGCGGAGCGGCCTGAGCGGGCTGCGCGGGTCCGGCGGCGGCGGGCCGACCGGGTACCGGCCACGCCGACTCGGGCTTCGGCCCTTCGGCCCGGGGTGCGCCGGCGGGAGCGGCCCACCAGTCGAAACGCTGCCCCTGCCCGGGACTGCTCGTCTGCTGCTGTGGCACTGCTGCTCCTGGACCGGGGGGTGTGCTGACCGAACCATGATGGAGGCCCGCGAACCCCGCCAACTCCCATTGCAGATACGTTCACTCGATGAGGTGATCGATGATCCGACAGACACTCATGCGACTACTGCTGCGTACCGGTGATTCCGTGCCGGAAGGCGTACGCGACGGCCTGCGCCCGGTCCCGGACGGCCGTTTTGGCGAAGAGGTTGTTGATGTGGGTCTTCACGGTGGCCGGGCTGACGAACAGCCGTTGGGCGATCTCGGCGTTGGAGAGTCCCCCGGCGATCAGCGCCAGCACCTCGGCCTCACGGGCGGTCAGCCCGTCCGGCAGCTCCGCCGGCGGTGCGGCGGACGGCCCCGGCGGTGCCCCGACGGGCGGTGCGGAGGACGGCGGTGCGGAGGACGGTGGTGCGGCGGCCCCGGGCTCGTCCGCCAGCCGCTCCAGCAGGCGCAACTGGACCTGCGGTGAGAGCCCGGCCGCGCCCGAGCGGACGTCCGCGATGGCGCGGGCGATCTCCTCGCCGCCCGCGTCCTTGGTGAGGTAGCCGCGCGCACCGGCCCGCAGCGCGGGGAACAGCGAGTCGTCGTCGGCGTACGTGGTGAGCACGACCACCTCGGTCTCCGGGTGCGCGGCCCGGATCCTCCTGGTCGCCTCGACGCCGTCGCAACGCGGCATCCGCAGGTCCATCAGCACCACGTCCGGGTGGTGGCGCTCCACCAGGGCGACGGCCTCCTCGCCGTCCGCCGCGGCGCCCACCACCTCGATGCCGGGCAGCAGTCCGAGCAGCATCACGATGCCCTCGCGCACCACCGTCTGGTCGTCCGCCACCAGCACCCTGGTGGGGCGCGGCCCGTCCCGTCCGCTCACGCCGGCACCCGCAGCAGCACGCGCCACCCTCCCTCGTCCGGGCCCGCCAGCAGGGTGCCGCCGAGCAGTTCCGCGCGTTCGCGCATCCCCAGCAGACCGTACCCGCTGCCGCTGGCGGCCAGCTCACCCGTGCGATCGGGGCGGGCCGCGGTGTTGCGGACCTCCAGCTCCACCGCCTCGGGCAGGTAGCGCAGTTCGACCGTGCAGCGCGCTCCGGGGGCGTGTTTGCGCACGTTGGTCAGCGCCTCCTGCACCGTGCGCCGCACCGCGAGCCCCGCCTCGGCGGCCAGCGGGCGCGGCGTCCCGGTCACCGAGAACGCGGCCCGCTCACGCGCCGTCAGGTCCACCAGGAACTCCCCGACCGGGGTGAACTCGCCGCGCAGGGCGGAGAGCGCCTGCCGGGTCTCGGCCAGTCCGTCCTGCGCCATCCGGCGGGCGGCGACCACCCGTTCGCGGACCCGCTCCCGGTCGGTGCCCGCGTCCAGCATCAGCCGGGCCGCCTCCAGGTGGACGAGTTGGGCGGAGAGGCTGTGGGCGAGCACGTCGTGGATCTCCCGGGCGATCCTGGCCCGTTCGGCGAGGGCGGCGGTCTCCGCCTCGGCGGCCCGGGCGGCCCGCTCCTGGGCGAGCAGCCGGCGCGCGGTGCCGCGGGCCTCGGTGTCGAGGCGCAGCAGGTAGCCGAGGACGGTCAGGCCGCCCACCGTGGCGCAGACGGCGAGCCAGCTCTCCCAGCTGGCGGCCGTGTACGAGCCGAAGGCGGCCGCCGCCGTGGCCAGGGCGGCGCCCATCGGCAGCCGGACCAGGGCGGCGACGGCGAGGCCGGCCCAGGTGAAGTCGGCCAGGACGTAGGCCCGCCCCCACTCGGCGAGCCAGGCACCGCCGATCAGGACGCCGGCCAGCGCGAGCGAGGCGAGCAGCCGCTGTTCCCGGCTGACCCGCAGGAAGGCCGCCACCACCAGGATCGTCGCGAGCAGGCCCGCGACCGCCGCGACCGCGGTCCGACCGGTGTACCCGCCGCGGGAGTACATCCCCCAGACCACCGTGACCAGCAGTACCAGCCGGCCGGCCACGGTGAGGATCCGCCGCGGCCGGCTCTCGGCGTCCCGGTCCATCCCCTCGCGGGACGGCCAGCGGGTCCAGGACCACTCGGGCACGGGGTCTCCTCCGGGGTTCTTCGGGGGGGTCGGCGGGTGTCGGCCGGCCCGGGACCGCGCGGCGGGTGCGGTCAGCGGGCCGCGGGGGTCCCGAACGAGGGCTCCAGGGTCCGTGCCCTCCAGTTCACCACGAGCGACCTGACCAGCAGCAGGACCGCCAGGCCGAGCAGCAGCGCGCTGCCGGTCTGGTGGACGTGCAGGACCGCGCCGAGGCCGAACAGGCCGAGCCGGATCGCGATCATGCCCGACCAGGCGGCCACCGTGGCCCTGGTGCCCTTGGCCCAGACCGCGCCGTCCTCGCCGCGCCAGAGCCGGACGGTCCAGCCCCAGACGCAGCCCATCGCGAGCACGGCCAGCAGCGAGCAGGCCAGCAGGGCGACGGACGTCCCGGGGTGGCTGCGGTCGAGGAGCTGCGGGTCCCGCAGCGCGAGCACGCCGAGGAGCACCGGGAGCAGCCAGGTGCGGCGCCCGGAGTCCAGGCGTTGCGCCCGCATCTGACGCTGGACCACCAGGACCATCACCACGATGATCACAAGGACGTTGGCGAGGGCGGTCATCGGACTCTCCGTCCCGACGGAAGGCTGGCTGGGCTGACCTCACCGACGCTACGGATCCGGCCCCGCCGGGTGATCGGAGCCGGGGTGGACCGGGGACGGGCCCGGGTGGAACCGACGGCAGAGGGCCCTCCACCCGTGGGTGGAGGGCCCTCTGCCGTCGGTGCCGGGATCAGGCGTCGATGCGGGAGCGGTCCAGGGTGGCCGCCGAGTCCACGATGAACTCCTTGCGCGGGGCGACGTCGTTGCCCATCAGCAGGTCGAAGATCCGCTCCGCCTGCTCCAGGTCGCCCAGGTTGATCCGGCGCAGGGTGCGGTGGCGCGGGTCCATGGTGGTCTCGGCCAGCTGGTCGGCGTCCATCTCGCCGAGGCCCTTGTAGCGCTGCACCGGGTCCTTCCAGCGCAGGCCCTTGCGCTGGAACTCCAGCAGGGTGGAGCGCAGCTCGGCGTCGGAGTAGGTGTAGTGGTACTTCTCCTGGCCGCGCTTGGGGTTGGTGAGCTCGATCCGGTGCAACGGCGGGACGGCCGCGAAGACCCGGCCCTGCTCGACCATCGGCCGCATGTACCGCTGGAACAGCGTCAGCAGCAGGCAGCGGATGTGCGATCCGTCGACGTCGGCGTCGGCCATGAAGATGACCCGGCCGTAGCGGGCCTGGTCGATGTCGAAGGTGCGGCCCGAACCGGCCCCTATCACCTGGATGATCGCGGCGCACTCGGCGTTCTTGAGCATGTCGCTCACGGAGGCCTTCTGCACGTTGAGGATCTTGCCGCGGATCGGCAGCAGGGCCTGGAACTCGGAGTTGCGGGCGAGCTTGGCGGTGCCGAGCGCGGAGTCGCCCTCGACGATGAAGAGCTCGCTGCGGTCGACGTCGTCGCTGCGGCAGTCGGCCAGCTTGGCCGGCAGCGAGCTGGTCTCCAGCGCGGTCTTGCGGCGCTGGGCCTCCTTGTGCTGGCGGGCGGCGACGCGGGTGCGCGCGGCCGCGACGACCTTCTCCAGCACGGCGCGGGCCTGCACCTTCTCGTCCTTCTTGGCCGAGGTGAGGAAGGCCTTCAGCTCCTTGGCGACCACGGCCGCGACGATCCGGTTGGCCGCCGAGGTGCCCAGCACCTCCTTGGTCTGGCCCTCGAACTGCGGCTCGGCGAGCCGGACGGTGACCACCGCGGTCAGGCCCTCGGTGGCGTCGTCCTTGGTGATGTCGTCCTCGGCGACGCGCAGCAGCTTGGCGGAGCGCAGCACCTCGTTGACCGTCTTGGCGAGGGAGCGCTCGAACCCGGTGACATGGGTGCCGCCCTTGGGGGTGGCGATGATGTTCACGAAGGAGCGCAGGGTGGTGTCGTAGCCGGCGCCCCAGCGCAGCGCGATGTCCACGCCGAGGTGACGGGTGACCTCGGTGGGCGTCATGTGGCCGAGCTCGTCGAGGACGGGGACGGTCTCCTTGAAGGTGCCCTCCCCGCGCAGCCGCAGCACGTCGCAGATCGGCTTGTCGGGCGCCAGGAACTCGCAGAACTCGGCGATGCCGCCGTCGTAGCGGAACGTCGCCTCCTCGACCCGGTCGCTCTCGGTCAGCCGCTCGTCACGGACGACGATGGTCAGGCCGGGGACGAGGAAGGCGGTCTGCCGGGCCCGGTTGTGCAGGTGCTCCAGCGAGAGCCGGGCGTCCTTGAGGAAGATCTGCCGGTCCGCCCAGTAGCGGATCCTGGTCCCGGTGCGGGTCTTGGGCACCTTGCGGGTCCTGGTCAGCCCGTTGGCCGGCTCGAACGGGGCGTCCGGGCTGGTCTCGGTGAAGATGCCGGGGGTGCCGCGGCGGAAGCTGATCGCGTGGGTGTGGCCGCCGCGGTCGACCTCGACGTCCAGGCGGGCGGAGAGGGCGTTCACCACGGAGGCGCCGACGCCGTGCAGACCGCCGGAGGCCGCGTAGGACCCGCCGCCGAACTTGCCGCCGGCGTGCAGCTTGGTCATCACGACCTCGACGCCGGACAGCCCGGTCTTGGGCTCGACGTCGACCGGGATGCCGCGGCCGTTGTCGCGGACCTCCACCGAGGCGTCGTCGTGCAGGACGACCTCGATCCGGTCGCAGTGGCCGCCGAGGGCCTCGTCGACCGAGTTGTCGATGATCTCCCAGAGGCAGTGCATCAGGCCGCGGCTGTCGGTGGACCCGATGTACATGCCGGGGCGCTTGCGGACCGCCTCCAGGCCCTCCAGGACGAGCAGGTGCCGAGCGGTGTAGTTGGAACCGTCGTCGCCGGCCAGCAGTGCGGACGGCACGGTCGTTTCGGCACTCACGCGGCACTCTCCTCAGGTCAAGTTCTGTCTCGTCGGTCACACCGGTCGCATCCGGCTCGGCCGCCAGTGCAGCACATCGCACCGACAGCCGCTCCGCTGCGTGTGCACACCCCTCCGGTGGGTGCGCAGCACGGCGAGCCGGTCCCGCGCAGCTTGTACGCGCTGCGCGAACAAGCGCCGCGCCGGACGGGGAGCGCCGGGGCGCCATCTCCTCCCGGTACCACCGGTCCTGGCGGTTCGTGGGGCCGGGTGCAGGCTCCGGAACTGCCGTTATGCAGGCTACCGGGGCCCGGGACGGGGCTTATGCTCCAACCCAGCAGAGGATTATGCTACGCGGACCCCGCACCCCGTTCCGATCGGGCGTTCGAGGGGTGGGCGGATCCTGGGACCTCGGCACGCATGAACCACCGGCGCCCGGGGCACGTCCTCATCTACACAGCAGAATCCTCAAAGAAGAAAAGCCACGAGCGGGAACGTTTTCGGCCTGGTTGGATGTTGACCCTGGTACGACAGCTCGTCGAGCTAGAGAAGAGGCGACGTGACTACTGTTCTGACACCTGCGAGCCCGCTGACCGCGGCTGACCGCTGCGACCGCTGCGGCGCCCAGGCCTACCTGCGCGTCGTACTCGCCAGCGGCGGAGAGCTGCTCTTCTGCGCCCACCACGGCCGGAAGTTCGAGCCCGAGCTCAAGAAGATCGCCGTGGAGATACAGGACGAGAGCGGCCGTCTCACCAGCACGACCGCGACGGCCACCGACGACGAGCGCTGATTCCGGGCGCCACAGCAGCAGCCAGACCACGAGCTGTGTCCGGTCGCGCACCGAGCGCGACCGTTCGGGCCGGGCGACGGGTCCCCCTCCGGGGACCGGTCGCCCGGCTTCGCTGTTTCCACGTCAGAGGGCGATCGCGCGACCACCGGCCGCAGGGCCGGACGGCCGACCGGAGCCGGCGACGGCGGTTGCAGGCCGCTACAGCACGGCGCGCACGGCGTCCGCGACGGTGCTCACCCGCGTGTAGACGCCCGGGTGGACCGCCTCCGCACAGCCCGTTCCCCAGGAGACCAGCCCGACCAGCCGGCCCGCGACGACCAGCGGGCCGCCGCTGTCCCCCTGGCAGGCGTCACGGCCGCCCTTCTCCTCCCCCGCGCAGACCATGCCGCGGGCGTCGAACCGCCCGTCCGGCCCTCCCGGGTAGGCCTTCGCGCAGGTCTGGTCGGCGATGGTCGACACGTCCACACCGCGCAGCGTGGGCGAGTAGTCACCCCTCGCGGTGGTGTCCCCCCAGCCGAAGACCCGGGCCGGCGTCCCCGGCCGGTAGGGCTCGGTCTCGCCCTGGCCGATCAGGTCGATCACCTGCCGGCCACCCTGCGACTCCGTGAGCGAAAGCACGGCGATGTCGTTCATGTTGGCGGAGAACGAGTAGTCGGGGTGGATCCAGACCGACTCGACCGGCACCTCGCGGCCGGCGGAGCCCCGCAGGTCGTCCCGGCCGAGCACGACCTTCAGTGCCGGCCGGTCGACCCGCTTCCCCTTGGACTCGTCGTAGAAGCAGTGCGCCGCCGTCACCACCCTGGTCGGGGTGACCAGCGCACCGCCGCAGAACTGGCCGGACCGGCCGTTGCCGAACTGCGGCCGGCTGGAGAGCGCCACCATCCACGGGTGGTCGGCCGTCGACACCGCGTTGCCGCCGATGATGCGGCGCTGCGCCTCGGCGGATGCGGCCCCCGGGCCCAGCACGACCAGCGGTGCGGGCAGCGCCGCGAGCAGCGCCAGTACGGCGGCCCGCCGCCGGCGACCGCCGGGCCCGGCGGTCGCGCGTACCGGCGGAACGGCCGGGGCGCCGGCAGCGGTCGGCAGGTCCGGGCGGTCCGGACGATCCGGGGTGGGCAGCACCGTGACTCCAGGTGGCTCGGCAGCAGGCAACCGGCACAGCGTAGGTGACCGGCTACGCGCAGCGACCGCGTCCCGCCGCAGGGCCACCCGGACGAGCGACAACGGCCACCCGGACGCTGACGCACCCGGCCCCGGGAGCCGCCCGGACGTGCGAAGGGGCCCGGAGCGGTGTGCTCCGGGCCCCTTCGCCGCAGGGCCGGGGCCCTGCCAAAGGTCTGCCGATCAGTCCAGGTAGTCGCGCAGCACCTGGGACCGCGACGGGTGGCGCAGCTTCGACATGGTCTTGGACTCGATCTGGCGGATGCGCTCACGGGTGACCCCGTACACCTTGCCGATCTCGTCCAGGGTCTTCGGCTGACCGTCCGTCAGGCCGAAGCGCATCGAGACGACGCCGGCCTCGCGCTCGGACAGGGTGTCCAGCACCGAGTGCAGCTGCTCCTGGAGGAGGGTGAAGGAGACCGCGTCGGCCGGGACGACCGCCTCGGAGTCCTCGATCAGGTCACCGAACTCGCTGTCGCCGTCCTCACCCAGCGGGGTGTGCAGCGAGATGGGCTCGCGGCCGTACTTCTGGACCTCGATGACCTTCTCGGGGGTCATGTCGAGCTCCTTGGCCAGCTCCTCCGGGGTGGGCTCGCGGCCCAGGTCCTGGAGCATCTGGCGCTGGACGCGGGCCAGCTTGTTGATGACCTCGACCATGTGCACCGGGATGCGGATGGTGCGGGCCTGGTCGGCCATGGCGCGGGTGATCGCCTGGCGGATCCACCACGTCGCGTAGGTCGAGAACTTGTAACCCTTGGTGTAGTCGAACTTCTCGACCGCACGGATCAGACCGAGGTTGCCCTCCTGGATCAGGTCCAGGAAGAGCATGCCGCGGCCGGTGTAGCGCTTGGCCAGCGAGACCACCAGGCGGAGGTTGGCCTCCAGCAGGTGGTTCTTGGCCCGGCGGCCGTCCTCGGCGATGATCTCCAGCTCGCGCTTGAGCTTCGGCGCCAGCTTGTCGGCGGCCGAGAGCTTGTCCTCGGCGAACAGGCCGGCCTCGATGCGCTTGGCGAGCTCGACCTCCTGCTCGGCGTTGAGCAGCGGGACCTTGCCGATCTGCTTCAGGTAGTCCTTGACCGGGTCGGCGGTGGCACCGGCGACGGCGACCTGCTGGGCCGGCGCGTCGTCCTCGTCGTCGTCGGAGAGGACGAAGCCCTCCGACTCCTCCTCCGGGGCGTCGCCCTCGGTGCCGGGCTTGTCGCCGGGCAGGGCCACGTCCTCGAGCAGCTCCTCCTCGCCGAGCAGCTCCTCGTCCGCACCCTTGCCGGCCTTGGCGGCGGTGGTCTTCTTGGCCGCGGTCTTCTTGGCCGGGGCGGGGGTCTTCTTGGCAGCGGCCTTCTTGGCCGGGGCGGCCTTCTTCACCGGCGCCGCCTTCACCTCGGCGGCGACCGGGGTCGCCTCCGGGGCGGTGATGTCGGCGGAAACCGTGCCGACCGGGGCCGCGGCGGCCGCGACCGCCGGGGCGGAGACGGTGGCGCCGGGCGCGATCCGCACGGGGGGCTTGGTCGGGGCCGACGGCGCGGCCGGGGTCCGGGTGGTGACCGCCTTGGTGGCAGTGCGCTTGGTGGGGCTCTTGGCCGCAACGCTCTTGCGCTTGGCGCCGGCCGGCTCGGCCGCGCTGACCATGAGGTCCACCCCCTCCTCAATCAGCACCTGGTTGAGGCTGCGCATGACGTTCTTCCACTTGGTGACCGGGATCTGGTCCGCCTCGAACGCCTGGCGCACGTCGTCACCGGCGATCTGCCCCTGGGCCTTGCCCCGCTCGATGAGCGCCAGCAGTGCCGCGGACTCGGCGATCTCGGGGGGAAGCGAACGGGATGTGCTGGCCGACACGAACAACCTCTCGGACGATGAGTGGACTCGAACCCGTACCGGCCGCCCGAGGGGGCGGGGAAGGAAATCGCGCATCGGACGCGCGGTGTCGATTCCGACCGACTCGGGCTTGAGGACTGGGTTTGCAGGACGGCAGCAGCGCCGCAGACCAACACAGCATTCTGACATGTTGGGGTATTCCGGAGCTGCTTCCGCTCAGGACACATCGCTGCTACGCGTCAAGTGTTACGCATGGCCTTCGTGTCGCGGGTCACACCGCTCGGCGCCCGCGGCCCGGGGCCGGCTTCCATCATCGCGCACTCACACCCGAGACGGTTGGCATGGACAGGACATTTCCGGAGGTGTCTCGCCGGGGGCGGGTCGGGGACCGGTCCGGGGCGGGGCCGGGGAGGGCCTGTCGGCGGGGCCGCGGGGGCGCCTGGAACGGCCTTTCGGCGGGGCCGCCGGGGCCGGCGGGGCGGCGGAGCCGGCGGGGCGGCGGAAGCCCGGCGCGGGGACGCGGTGGCGCCAGAAGGCCCTCCGGCCGCGCCGTGCGATGCGGTGCGGCCGGAGGGCCGGGGGTTCGCGGGAGCCGCTCGGTCGCCGGGTGGGCGGCTCAGTGCTCGCGGGGCGCCGGGACGGACGGCTCGATCTCCGGGTGCACGGTGAGCAGCGCCCGCATCGCGACCTCGCCCGCGGTGCCGTCGCCCGTGCCGAGCGCGTCGACCAGCCGGGCGTGCAGGCTGACCGAGGCCTCCGAGGGCCGCTCGCAGGAGGTCGCCGGGCCGCCGGACACCTGGAGCGCGCAGGAGACGATCCCGGACAGGTGCTCCAGCATGCGGTTACCCGCCATCTGCAGGACCAGGGCGTGCAGCTCGGCGTCGGCCCGGGTGTAGGTGGAGTGGTCGGCCTGGGCGGACGCGTGGCCCATGATCTCGACCAGCTCGACCAGCCGCTGCTGGACGTCCTCGCGGCCGTGCCCCGCGGCGAGCCGGGCCGCCAGCGGCTCGATCGCCCAGCGGAGCTCGAACAGCTCCCGGCGCTGCTCGTCGCGCTGCGGGCCGAAGGCGCGCCACTCGATGATGTCCGGGTCGAGGAGGTTCCAGTCGCCGACCGGGCGGACCCGGGTGCCGACGTTAGGCCGGGCGCTGACGAGGCCCTTGGCCTCCAGCACGCGCAGCGACTCGCGGACGACGGTGCGGGAGACCTCGAACCGCTGGCCGATCTCCTCGGGGACGAGCGGGCGGTCGGCACCGAGGTCACCGGAGACGATCATCTGACCGAGCTGCTGGACGAGCTGGCCGTGCAGGCCGCGGCCGCGGCTGCTGGTGGTCTTGCGGCCGACCCGGGCCAGGTCCGACTCGGCGCCCTCCCAGCGGGGCGCCGGCGGGGTCGGCCGGTCGGCGTACGAGAAGCGGTCCAGTTCGCCGGCGCCGGGGATGGCGCTGTCGGCGGAGCGGGCGGGGGTCATGGTGGGGTGCGCAAGGGTACTCACAGGTCCTTTGTCGGCGATCGGCGGGCACAGCTTGAGAATTCTCGTGAAAAGCACACGAAAGGGTGATCGACCGTGACTGGATAATTGACTTCTTATCAGGAAGAACCGCGCATTACGGTCACAGGTGGTCGATCTTGGCGGAGCGTCAGCCGAACCGCCCCCCAAGGGGTCAGAGCGCGCGACGGCGGACCTGTACCAGGAGGGCGGCGAGCAGCAGCACCGACGCCGGCGCAGACACGGCGGCCAGCAGCGCGGGATCCGTCAGCGCCGACCCGCTCACCGCAACCCGGCGGTCCCCGCCGTACACCCACCCGTACGCCCACTCCACACCGGACTGGAACGGCAGCAGCTCCGCCGCGCGCGCCGGCCAGGGCGTGCCGGTCTGGCGCAGCAGCAGCGCCACCCCGGTCTCCAGCAGCGGCGGCAGGGCGCAGAGCAACAGGACGCCGGCCGCGGCGCTCCGGGTCAGCGAGGCGGTCAGCACCCCGGTCCAGGCCGCCACCACGGTCAGCAGTACGAAGGCCACCAGTGCGGCCGGGCCGCCGTGGCCCGCTCCGAGCGCGGCCGGGGCGAGGACTCCGGGCAGGTCGGCGGGCGCCGCGAGGCCGGCCGAGGAGAGCGCCGCGGCGAGCCGGTCCGAGAGCGCGCCCGGATCCGACCAGGCCTCCACCGTCACCCCGCCCGGCAGCGCGAGGTGGGCGGCCACCGCGTCGACCGCCAGCGTCAGCGGTGCGAGCAGCAGCGCGGTGGCCCCGGTCACGGTCAGCTTGGCCAGCAGCAGCCGGACCCGGCGCAGGTACGAGACCCGGGAGGCCGGCAGCCCCGGGTACCGCACCTCGTGCCCGTAGGAGAGCGCGCCCAGGATCCCGGCGCCGAGGGCCGCGAAGGGCAGCGGGATCAGCGGCACGGCCGCCGTCAGCAGTCGGACGCCGGCCGGGCCGGAGAGCGATCCGGAGGGTGTCTGGGCCGCCAGGACCGCGGCCACCGCGGCGTCGCAGAGCAGCACGGCGGCGAGGAGCAGCCAGGTGGAACGGAGGCCGCGCAGCCGGCGCAGCTCGTAGGCCAGGGCACGCACGGTTCACTCGCTCCGGGGGTCGGGGGTGGTGGGGGCGACAGGTGCGGTGGGGGCGACAGGTGTGGCGGGAGGGGGGGGGGGGGGGGGGGGGGGGGGGGGGGCGCTCGCCCCGGCGGGAACCGTCAGCCGGCCGAGCCGGACGGTGTCGGCGGTCAGCAGGTCACCGGCCGCGGCGACCTCGCGCCAGTCGGCGCCCGGGGTGGCCGGACCGCCGTGGCCCTCGTTCCCCTCGTCGCTGCCGGCGCCGTCATCGGGCCAGGCCAGGCTGCTGAGGCCGTCCCGGAAGAGGCGGTCCACGGCGACGGTCGGCTTGGTCTCGTCGAAGGGGTCCGACTCCGGCTGTACGGGCCGCGGCGCTCCGGCGACGGGCGACGTGGCCGTGGCGGCCGTCGTGGCGGCTGCGCCGGCTGGGATGGTTGAGGAGACGGTGGCATTCGTGGCGGCCGCGGCGACGGTTGCGGCAGCGCTCACGGGGAGGGCGAGGGCGGGCAGCGCCCCTCCGGTCGACGGAGGCGCGGACGGCGCTTCGGCGGCCGGCCGGGGCATCCTGGCCGGCACGGCCTCCTGCGAGTCCGTCTGGCGCCCCGGAACGGCAGGGGCAGGCCCGGACTCGGCGACCGACGCGGCCCCGCGCTGACGCTTGCGCAGCAACCGGGGCTCGGCATCCGGCTGGTGCGGCGACCGCTGCTCCGGCGCCGGCGACCGCTGCCCGGAGAGCACCGCCCCGGCCGGCCGCCCCTCGGCCGGCACCGGGCCGGAGGACGAGCCGACAGGCGATGAGCCGGACGCCGGGCCGGGCGACGATCCGGGCGACGAGCCGGCGGACGGCGGCTGGACGCGGACGCGCCCCGAACGGCCGGAGGCCACCGGCAGCGTGACGCGCGGAGCGGGCTGCTCGACCACCCGGTCCGCGAGTTCGTGCAGCAGGATGCCGTTGCGGTAGGCGAGTTCACCGATCTCGGTCCTACCGATCCCGGCGACCGCGATGCCCGCCCCGCCGTCGCGCCGCACCTGCGCGCCCTGGCTGATCAGCAGATCGGCGAGCCGGGCCATCTGCGGTCCGCGCACCGCCACCTCGGGGCTGAGCCGCGTCCGGCGGAACTCGGTCACCGGCTGGTCGGCCACCAGCCGCCCCCGGTCGAGCGTGATCACCCGGTCCGCGAGCTCCGCCGCCTCCTTCGGCTCCCGGGTGGTCACCAGGACCGTCCCGCCCGCGGCTCCGAAGGAGCGCAGGAAGGAGTGGAACCACTCCGCGTTGCGGGGCGAGAGGCCGTCGGTGGGCGCGTCGAGGACGAGGGTGCCGGGGTCGCCGAGCAGAGCTGCGGCGAGCGCCAGCCGGCGGTGCATGCCGGGCGAGAAGGTCCGCAACCGCTGGTCGCCGACGGCGGCCAGCCGGGTCTGCTCCAGCAGTTCGTCGGCCCGGCGGGAGGGTACGCCCACGGCCGCCGCCAGCATCCTCAGGTGGCTCTGCGCCCGCCGGCCCGGGTGCCCGGCGGAGGTCGCGGCGCCGGTGCCTCCGGGCCCCGCCAGCAGGACGCCGACCTCACGCTCGGGCCGCCGCAGCCGCCGGTACGGGCGACCGTCGAAGAGCGCGACGCCCTGGCCGCGTTCGAGTCCGAGCATCAACCGCAGCGCGGTGGTCTTGCCCGCCTCCTCGGGGCCGAGCAGTGCCGTGACGGCTCCCGCCCGGGCGTCGAAGGTCAGATCGAGCACCGCCGGCGGAGTACCTCTGCGGTAGACCTTGGTCAGTCCGGTGATCTGGATCATCGCTGGCTGCTCCCATGCCCTCGGCCGACCGGCGCCTGTACGGCGCGGGACGCCCCGCGCCGCCCCCGCGCCAGCACACTAGGGGGCTGCGGGGACGATTCCGGGCATTACGGGAGCGGCACGGGCCCGCCGTCCGCACACCTCACCCGATCAGGGGACAATCCGATCCTGCGACCGAGCGGCGGACCTCCGGTCGGTCGTGCCTCAGGACTCCGGGCGCAGCATCGGCGGGTTGAGCACGGTGGCGCCGCCGGCGGTGAACAGCTGTGCCGGGCGCCCGCCCTGACGGGTCGTCGTGCCGCCGGAGGGCAGCAGGAAGCCCGGCGTGCCGGTGACCTTGCGGTGGAAGTTCCGCGGGTCGAGCACCACGCCCCACACGGCCTCGTAGACCCGGCGCAGCTCGCCGACGGTGAACTCGGTCGGGCAGAAGGCCGTGGCGAGCGAGGAGTACTCGATCTTGGAGCGGGCGCGCTCGACCCCGTCGGCCAGGATGAGGCCGTGGTCGAAGGCGAGCGGGACGCCGTCCGCCGGGCTCTTCCCGAGCAGTTCGGTGACGGGTGCCCAGCGGGCGCTGCTGGCGTCGCCGCCGGCCCGCGGGGTGGGCAGGTCGGGCGCCAGGACCAGGTAGGCGACGCTGACCACCCTCATCCGCGGGTCGCGCTGCGGGTGGCCGTAGGTGGCGAGCTGTTCCAGGTGGGCCCCGGCCGTGCCGGGGCCTGCCGTCTCGTGGCCGGGGGCGGAGTACGCACGCAGGCCGGTCTCCTCGGCGAGCTCCCGGGAGGCCGCCTCGGCCAGGCCCTCGTCCGGGCGGACGAAGCCGCCGGGCAGGGCCCAGTAACCCTGGAAGGGCGGCTCGCCCCGGCGGACCAGCAGGGCGCAGAGCTCATGGTCCCGAACCGTCAGCACCACCAGGTCGACCGTGACAGCGAACGGGGGGAAGGCCGACGGGTCATAACGCGACATGGCGACGATCATAGTCGTCTTTCTGACGATAAGCACAGGCCCGTGCACGGACCGTGCCCCGGCGGTACCTGACCGCTTCCGCCCGCCCTGCGGGACGGGCGGTGCAGGGGCCGCCCACGGGCCGGGCCGACGACGGCCGACGACGGGCCGGGCCCACGACGGCCGACGACGGGCCGGGCCGACGACGGACGGACCGCGGGCTGAGCCGGCACCCGGCAACCCGGCCGGGCGGCGGGGGCGACGGAGGCGGGGCCGGCCGTCCGGCCCCGGCCGGCCCGGCACGCCCTCCCGCGCACCGGAGGGCGTCAGCGGGCGACCAGCTGCAGGTCGGCGGACGCCTCCTCCACCATGGCCACGCCGATCCGGCTCACCCGGACCGAGAACGGCTCGCCGGCCACCCGCAACCCGGTCAGCTGCAGCTCGCCGAGCGGTGCCGTGCTGGCCGGCCGGACCAGCACCCGCCCGCCCGGGACGTCGGGCCGGACCCCGGCGAGCGCGAACACCGCGTGCACCGCCCCGGCCGCCGACACCGCCGCCGGTCGGCAGGCTCCCGGGTGCGGCACCGGCGGGCAGCCGGGCGTGCGCTGCTCCCCCGCGTACATCTCGGGCAGTCGGCCCTCGAAGTGGGCGGCCGCGCCCAGCAGGCCCTCCAGCAGGGCGCCGGCCTCGTTCTCGTGTCCGGCCTCCGCCAGCCCGGCGACCGCCAGGGCGGTCTCGTGGACCCGCACCGCGCCGCTCCGGTGGCCGAGCGGGTTGAACCGGGGCGACTTGGCGCTGAGCGTGCGCAGGCCCCAACCGCTGTCCAGCTCCGGCGCGGCCAGCCGCTGGGCGAGCAGCCTGGTCTGCTCGCGGTCCAGCAGGCTCTCGTGGCGACCGCCGTCGGCACAGAGCCCCGGGTCGAGCAGGTGGACGGCGGTGGAGGCGACCGCGGGCAGCGGCTGGCCGCCCGGTGCGAGACCGGCCGCCGGGCGCCCGCCGGAGAAGTCGTCGATCCAGAACCGGTCGCGGAAGCGCCCGCGCAGCTCGGCGGCCCACCCGCGCCACTCCTCGGCGCCCGGGCGGCCGAAGGCCTCCAGCAGCTCGGCCCCGTGCAGGGCGGCCCGGTGCGCCTGCGCCTGGACCTCGGCGCGGGCCGCCACCGGGTGGGCGGAGCGTTCCTCCACCGGTCGGCTCAGGTCGGTGACGAAGCCGTCGACCAGGCCCCCGCGCAGGGCGCCGAGGGCGCGCTCGGCGGCCGGGAGCAGCTCGGCCACCTCCTGCCGGGGCAGGCCCCACCGCCAGGCCTCGGCCAGCACCGTGACGAACAGCAGGGTGGCCTCGGTGGCGGTGCACGTGGGGGGCAGCTCGGGGCCGCCGTGCCGGAGCGCGCCCGGCAGCAGTCCCTCGGGCCGCGGGCCGGACCGGCCGGGGCCTCCCGGCGTGCCCGGGCCGGCGCCGGGGTGGAGCTGCTGGCGGCGGGCCAGCGCCCGCAGGGTGCCGGCGGCCAGCCGGGTGCCCAGCGGGAGGGTCAGCCGGGCGGCCCAGAGCGCGTCGGCCGGGGTGAGGCCGAACCGCCAGGGCGCGCCGGAGGCCGGATAGAGGTCGGTCGGGCGGTCCGGGTCGGCGAACAGCAGGCCGCCGAGCGCCTCCAGCGAGCGGGAGACCACCGTGCCGACCCGGGAGTCGTCGCTGCGGACCTCGGGCTCCGCCCAGGGCAGCGGGACGCCGGTGCCCCGGCCACCCGGCGGACGCGGCCCGGGGGCGGTGGTCTCCAGCTCGGCGCGGAGCTCCACCGACCAGCGGCCACCGGGCTGCACCTCGAGGTCCCAGCGGAGCACGCCCGCGCCCGCGAGAACGGCGTGCGGCGAGGGCTTGGCGCTGACCACCGCGCTGTGGGCGGGGCCGACCCAGCGCAGGCCGGCGGACTGCACCTGGCCGGGCAGGTCCGGCGGGCGGTGGCCGGCGGCGATCTCGCCGACCGGGCCGAGGTCGGTGCCGAGTGCGATCTCCAGCGGCAGCCGGGCAGGTCGGCTGCCGGTGTTGCGCACGGTCACGGTCTCCACGCCGTCGGCGTGGCGCAGCCGCTCGACGGTGAGCGCCGGGTCGGGGTCGAGGTCGCCGGGGATGCGGACGGCGCCGAGGAAACGGGCCTGCGCCGAGGTGATCAGGGTGCCCTGGAGCGGCAGCGGCTCCATGCCGCCGATCCGCAGCTCCATCCGGGCGACCACCCGCAGGCCGGAACGGTAGAAGCCGTGGAGACCGTGGCCGCGCAGCTGTCCGTCCGGGCCGGAGGCGGCCATCGCGGGCGCGTTCACGCAGAGCACCGCGTGGTGGGCGGGGGCCGGCTGCGGACGCGGCGGTGCGGCAGGCCGGGCCTGGCCGGCAGGTCCGGCCCCCGGGGCCTGGTCGGGCCGGCCGACCGGTCTGGGGGGCGCGCCGACCACGCTCTCGGCCGGCACGGCCTGTGGTGGCCTCATGGCGGTCACCGGACTCTCCTCCCTCGGCGGTCCGGTGGCCGGTCAGGCCGGTGGGCCGCGAGCATGCTCGATCGCGTACTGGTGGTGCCGGGCCGGCGGGGGGTGCCCGCCGGCTTGTCTGCCGTGCTGGCCGTACCCGCCGGGGGGTCGTGCCATGCGGTGCGCGGTACCCCTGCGGTACCCGCTCCGCGTCCCGCCCCGGGCACCCCGTTGTGCCCGGCACGTCGTCATGTCCGCCGTCCGGCCCCAACCTGACGCCGTACCACGGCCGGAACCGCCGCACCGGCCGACCACCGCTGCCGTGGACGGGTCGGTGGTGCGTCCCCGTCCCCCGCCGTCCGGCGCTCCGGAGTCCGGCGCGCTGTCGACGCCCCGGCCGGCTCGCCGCCGTCCGGCCACCGTGGACGCCCGGACCGCTCGTGCCCACCGGCGCGGCGCGCCGCGCCCACCGCTGCCGGAGGGCCGGAGACCGTCCGGGCGCAGTGCCCCCGGGTTGAACGCCGCCGACCGGGCCCAGGTAACGCCCGGGGCGCCGATCCGGTCGACCGGACCCGGGCGCGCTCGCCCGTGGCGCCGCTGCCGTCGGGCGGTGCACGCCCGGACGGTGCCGTTGCGGGACGGACCCGGCCGGAGGGGAGCCGCTCTGGTGGAGCCGGCATCCCCGCCGCCCCCGGGTGCCGTCGACGGGTGACCGTCGAGGGGCCACCGCCGAACCGGCGTCCGACCGCCGTCAGGATACGGTGCGGGGGTCGCGGCGCCCGCACCGGCGACACCGCTGACGGCGACGCGACCGCTGTGACCTGCACATACCGAGGAGTTGTATGTCTACCGCCAGCCGGCTGCCCGGGATCGTCACGACCGACCACGTCTTCCAGCTGCCCCTCGACCACGCCTCCCCGCAGGGGGAGCAGATCGACGTGTACGCCCGCGAGGTGGTGGCGTCGGGCCGCGAGAAGGACGACCTGCCCTGGCTGCTCTTCCTCCAGGGCGGACCGGGCGGCAAGGCCGGGCGCCCGCTCGGCCGGGACGGGTGGCTGGAGCGCGCCCTCGACGACTACCGGGTGCTCCTGCTCGACCAGCGCGGCACCGGGCGGTCCACGCCCGCCAACCGGCAGAGCCTCGCCCGGCGCGGCGGCGCCCCGGAGCAGGCGGACTACCTCGCGCACTTCCGCGCGGACTCGATCGTCCGGGACGCCGAGCTGATCCGCCGTCGGCTGGTCGGCGACCGCCGCTGGAGCGTGCTCGGCCAGAGCTTCGGCGGCTTCTGCACCCTCACCTACCTCTCGATCGCGCCCGAGGGCCTGTACGAGGCCTTCATCACCGGCGGCCTGGCCGGCCTGCGCAGCTCGGCCGACGACGTCTACCGGGCGGCCTACCCCCGGGTCGTCCGCAAGAACGAGGAGCACTACGCCCGCTACCCGCAGGACGTCGACGCGGTCCGGCGGATCGCCGCGCACCTGGCCGCCGCCCCCGCCACCCTGCCGGACGGCGGACTGCTCACCGTCGAGGCGTTCCAGGCGCTGGGGCTGATGCTCGGCGCCGGGAGCGGATCCGGCACCCTGCACTACCTCCTGGAGGAGGCCTGGGTGGAGGGCGTGGCCGGGCCGGAGCTGTCCGACACCTTCCTGGCCGGTGCGCAGGCCAAGCTCTCCTTCGCCGAGGGGCCGCTCTACGCCGTGCTGCACGAGTCGATCTACGGCCAGCGCTCGGTGGACCCGGCCGGGACGGCCTGGTCGGCCGAGCGCGTCCGCAAGGAGTTCCCGGAGTTCGACGCCCGCACGGCGCTGGAGTCCGGCGCACCGGTCCTGTTCACCGGGGAGATGATCTACCCCTGGATGTTCGACACCGACCCGTCGCTGCGCCCGCTCAAGGAGGCCGCGGACCTGCTCGCCGCCCGCACCGACTGGGCCGACCTCTACGACCCGGTGCGGCTGGCCGCCAACGAGGTGCCGGTGGTGGCGGCCGTGTACCACGACGACATGTACGTGGACACGGCCGATTCCCTGCAGACCGCCCGTGCGGTGCGCGGCCTGCGGACGTGGATCACCAACGAGTGGGAGCACGACGGCCTGCGGGTGAGCGGGGGCAAGGTGCTCGACCGGCTGATCGCCATGATGCGCGGCGAGGTCTAGCGGGCGGGAGCACCCCGGGGCGAAGCACGGTCCGGCCCGGCGGGTCCGCCGGGCCGGGAAGGAGGACCGCCCGGCCCGGCCGGCCCCGGCGGCCCGGCACTCACTGCACATGCCGACGTCCGATCGCCGGACCCCGGGCGTCGTGGCAACGGCCCAGCCGGCCGGCCTGCGGGGTGGGCGTGACCACGCCGGCCGCCCAGGGCGACGGGCGGCCGAGCCGCAGCCCGCGGCCGGGGTCCGCAGGGGAGGGCGGCCGGCGCCCCGGCGGCACGCCTCGGCCCGGCAGCGGCCCGGCGCTCGGGCCGACCCCGGCCCGCCCGTCGCCCGTCCCGTGGTCGGGGCCGGCCGCGCAGCCGAAGCCCCGCTCCCGCATCAGCCTCTTCTTCGCGGATCCGCCGCCGTCCGGTGCACCCCCGGCCGCGCGGCGGGAGGGCGGAAGGCTCGGCCCGGGTGCCCGTCCGGGATCGGGGGGTCCGGGAGCCCCGGGAGCGGGTGGCGGGGTCTCCCGCCGGGCACGCCGCCGCCGGGGGCGCGCGGAGCCCGGCGCTCGGGGGCCGTCCGGCCCGTCCGACCCGTCCCGCCCGTCCGACCCGTCCCGCCCGTCCCGCCCGCCCCGCTCGTCCCGCCCGTCCGCCGGATCGGACCCCGGCCCCGCCGGAGGCCCTTCTTCCCGCTCCGGCCCGGCGGCCCCGGCCGTCGAACCGGTCCCCACCGCGCCGGGCCCCGGCCGCCCGTCGGCCGGTGCCGGTGCCGCCGGCGGCACCGGATCCGCGTCCGATCCACCGCTCCCGGCCGCACCACCGTCCTCCCCCGCCTCGGCGGCCGCGCTCCCGGCGGCCTGCGGGCCGCCCCCGGCCGGGCTGCTCCGGCGACGCCGCTCGGCGTCGGCGCGGGCGAGGAGCGGGGCCGGCGAGAGGCCGGCGTTCAGCGACTCGTAGAGCAACTGGGCCAGCAGGTACGAGGGGTCGAGGCGCAGTGTGTGGGCGAGCACCACCCGGGCCGTCGCGGTGTCCCCGGCCACCCAGGACACCCAGGCGAGCAGGGTGAGCGGGGGCGGGGCGTATCCCGTGTAAGGCGGCACGCAGCGCCGGGCGAGGAATCGCCAGAGCCGCTGGGCGGGCGCGAGCTCGGCCGGCCTCGCGTACTCCGCGGCGCGGTCCCGGACGCGGCGGTCCTGGAGGGCGACGAGCAGGCGGGCCGCCCGCAGCTCGTCGAGTTCGCCGGCGCCGGTCGCGAACTCGGCGACGGCCTGGTCGAGCAGCGCGGCGCCCCGCTGCTCGGCCCGCGGCCACCCGCGCGCGGCGCCCATGGCGCGCTCCGCGCGGGCGAGAGCGCGCCGCTGGGCGTCCGCACCGGGCGGGCCGATCGGGGTCAGCCCGGCGACGATCGACTTGCGGCTGCCGCGCGGTGCCAGGCCCGCGACGGTGGCCGCGACGGCGACCGGGCCGGGGCCGGGGGCGTGTCGGACCGGGTGGCCGGCCGGATCGCAGCACCCCTGGCGGCGGCAGAGGAAGGACCACCAGCGGCCGGCCGAGACGCAGAGCGACTCCTTCACCGCCACTCCCCTGTTCTCGAACGCCGTCTGCAGCTCCGCCGCGAGCGGGCCGAGCCGCTCCCGGACGGGCGGGCCGTGCGGGGTGCCGGGATCGGGGCCGGGATCCTGGCAGAGGTAGAGGAGCACCTGGGCCGGGCGGTGGTCGCGCCGCTCGGACAGGCCGACCAGGAGGGCGGCCGTCTCGTCGGCCGCGGCTGGCCACTGCGCGGGCGAGTCGGGGAGATCGAGCCGGATCACGCCGCCCTGGTGGAGGTCCGGCCCCTGGAGGCCGACGGCGACGATGCTGTCGTCGGGGTAGAACCCCAACAGGTAGGGCAGCAGCTCGGCCATGTCGGCCGGGCCGCGCATGGTGACCGTTCGCGGACCGGCGGGGCCGAAGGGCAGCGGAATGCGCGCGTTGTTCATGCCGGGAAGAGTGCCGCCATTTCGCGAACGGCCCGGAATGTTTCGGATTCCCTGTGGACAACTCCCGCCTGTGGATAAAACCTCCTCCTTTCGAGTAGCCCTTCGCCACTCCCCCGGGGGATATCTGACGGCCGTTCAGCTGGAAAGCGGATGAAATGACGCGGATCTCCGCCCGGCCGTGAACGTCCGCGGACCCTCGCCGTTCGCCCGTTGTCGGCACCTCGGGGTTTCATGGACGGCATGGAGCAGCCACAGACCCACAGCACCGGCAGCGACGCCCCCGCCACGGCCGGTACCGGCCCGACCGGCGCCGGGGGCGCGACGGGCGCCGACCGCGCCGAGGTCCGAGGGCGGGCCGAGGCCGTCCTGCGCGAGCTCGCCGGCCCCGCCGCCACGCTCCGCGAGGACCAGTGGACGGCCATCGAGGCACTGGTCGTCGACCACCGCCGCGCCCTCGTGGTGCAGCGCACCGGGTGGGGGAAGTCCGCCGTCTACTTCATCGCGACCGCCCTGCTGCGCGCCCGCGGGGCCGGGCCGACGGTGATCGTCTCGCCGCTGCTCGCCCTCATGCGCAACCAGGTGGAGTCCGCGGCCCGGGCCGGCATCCACGCGCGCACCATCAACTCGGCCAACACCGACGAGTGGGACGCGATCCAGGCCGAGGTGGCGGCCGGCGCGGTGGACATCCTGCTGGTCAGCCCCGAGCGGCTGAACAACCCCGACTTCCGCGACCAGGTGCTGCCCAAGCTCGCCGCCTCCACCGGCCTGCTGGTGGTCGACGAGGCCCACTGCATCTCGGACTGGGGCCACGACTTCCGCCCCGACTACCGCCGGCTGCGGACCATGCTCGCCGACCTCTCGCCGGGCGTCCCGGTGCTCGCCACCACCGCCACGGCGAACGCCCGGGTCACCGCCGACGTCGCCGAGCAGCTCGGCACCGGCGGCACCGACGAACGCGCCCTGGTGCTGCGCGGCCCGCTGGACCGCGAGAGCCTCACCCTCGGCGTCCTCGGCCTGCCCGATCCGGCCCATCGGCTGGCGTGGCTGGCCGACCACCTCGACCGGCTGCCCGGCTCCGGCATCGTCTACACCCTGACGGTCGCCGCGGCCGACGAGGTGACGGCCTTCCTGCGCGAGCGCGGCTTCGCGGTGGCCTCCTACTCCGGCCGCACCGAGGACGCCGAGCGCCGGACGGCCGAGGCCGACCTGCTGGCCAACCGGGTCAAGGCGCTGGTCGCGACGTCCGCGCTCGGCATGGGCTTCGACAAGCCCGACCTCGGCTTCGTGGTCCACCTGGGCTCGCCCAGCTCGCCGATCGCCTACTACCAGCAGGTGGGCCGGGCGGGGCGCGGTGTCGACCGGGCCGAGGTCCTGCTGCTCCCCGGGCGGGAGGACGAGGCGATCTGGCGCTACTTCGCCTCGCTGGCCTTCCCTCCGGAGGAGCAGGTGCGCCGCACCATCGACGCGCTCGCCGAGGCCGGCCGGCCCCTCTCCACGGCCGCGCTGGAGCCCCGGGTGGATCTGCGTCGCGCCCGGCTGGAGACCATGCTCAAGGTGCTCGACGTGGACGGGGCCGTCCGCCGGGTCAAGGGCGGCTGGACGGCCACCGGGCAGAGCTGGGAGTACGACACCGCGCGCTACGCCAAGGTCGCCGCCTCCCGCGAGGCCGAGCAGCGGGCCATGCGCGAGTACGCGGCGGCCACCGGCTGCCGGATGGAGTTCCTGCGGCGGCAGCTCGACGACGAGCAGGCCGCGCCCTGCGGCCGCTGCGACAACTGCGCCGGGCCGCTGCACACCCCGGAGGTCTCCACCGAGGCCCTGGAGGCGGCCCGGGCTGCGCTCGGCCGACCGGGCGTGAGCTTCGAGCCGCGCCGGCTCTGGCCCACCGGCATGGACGCGCTCGGGGTGCCGCTCAAGGGCCGCATCCCGGTCGGCGAGCAGGCCGAGACCGGGCGCGCCCTCGGCCGGCTCTCCGACATCGGCTGGGGCAACCGGCTGCGCGCCCTGCTGGCCGAGCAGGCCCCCGACGTGCCCGTGCCCGGCGAGGCCGTGGACGCGCTGGTGGCCGTGCTGGCCGACTGGGCGCGCGGCCCCGGCGGCTGGGCCGGGCCCGCAACGGCCGAGGGCACCCGGCTGGACCGGCCGGTCGGCGTGGTGACCATGGCCTCGTCCACCCGGCCCCAGCTGGTCGGCAGCCTCGGCGCCCGGATCGCCGAGATCGGCCGCCTGCCGCTGCTCGGGCGCATCGAGTACGCGACCGGGCAGCCCCCGCACGGCGCGCGCAGCAACAGCGCCCAGCGGCTGCACTCGCTGGCGGGCACGCTCGTGCTGCCCCCGGAGCTGGCGGCCGCGGTGGCGGCCGCGGGCGGGCCCGTGCTGCTGGTCGACGACCTGGTCGACTCGGGGTGGACGGTCACCGTGGCCGCACGTCTGCTGCGCAAGGCCGGGGCGGGCGCCGTCCTGCCGCTGGTACTGGCCGTGCAGGGCTGAACGGCCGGCGCCGAGGGGAACGACGGGGCAGAACGGGCCCGCGGAAGGAACCGGCGGTACTGCCGTCACCCGAATGGAGTAATGGGGGCCGGCACCTCACGCAGCGGCCGCACGGCCGGACGGAACGCACGACGATCTACGAACGGGAGGAAGAGCCCGTGCTCCAGGCACTTCGCGGTGCTCTTCGGTTCGCCGGGACCGCAATCCCGCACCGGCCGAGTGATTCCCGCCCGACTGTGGAATATATCCGGCAGAAGCAGGACTTTCGGGCGGCGTTCATCATTTCATCGTTGCCGCTCCGCCCCATCTGCCCTGAGAATTGGACGGTACCCGCAACCCGGTCCGACGGACCAGGCCTTTGGCGTACGTGCGCACCCGCGCGCCCGTGGGTCGGGAAGGAGGATCGTGATCAACGGTATCGACCGCGATCAGTATCCCCTCGCCCGGAGCTCGTCGCCCAGACGGGTGCTGGATCTGGAGGCGTGGGCGACCGCGGCGATCCCGTTGCTCCGCGATCCGCGCGAGTTCGTCCCGGAACTCCACCAGCGGCACCTGCCGCAACCGGGCACGGTCGTGATCGCCGTCCTGGACGCCTCGCACCGGCTGACCGCCTCGGCCTCGTTCACGCCCTGGCCCCACGACACCGACGGCTGGCAGCACCGCAACGCGCTCCTCGGCCACCTGCGCCAGGTCACCCCGCACGACCTGCGGCAGCCGGCGCCGAGCCGGACGGCCGTACTGCTGCGCTGCCGGGAGGGCGCGGCCGGCTGGACGGAGCAGGACGGCGCCTGGATGTGGGCGCTGCAGGACGCGGCCGTCCTGCACGGCCTGCGCTGCGGCTCCTACATCACGCTGACGCCGGCGGGCTGGCAGATCCTCGGCGACGGGCGGACCGGGCGCAACCCGCACTCGGGCTCCTGGGCGGACGGGCCGGTGCACACCGTGACGGAGCTGCCCCCACGCTCGGCGCTGCGCCAGACCTCGGAGCGGTCGGCCCAGGCCGGGGAGCGCGCGCAGCGCTCCCGACCGACGGCCGAGCCGCCCTGGGCACCCGCCGGGGTGGCGGCGATCGATCCGGTCCGGCGCACCGGCACCTGCTGACCCGACCGGCGGGCCCACCCCCGGGCACGGCAACCCGCACCGCGATTCACTCCGCAGCCCGCACGGGCAGGGCGGCCGGAAGGACGACCGGCCGAGCACCACGGCCACGGCGACACCGCCCGAGCCGGCGGGCCCCCGACCGCGCCGCGCACGATCCGGGCCCGGTGCCGAGGGCACCGGGCCCGGACGGCCGGCAGGAACCACGGGCGCTCAACCGGCGCTCGGCCGGTCCCCGGCGCCGGACGTCAGGCGGGCACCGGACGGCCGGCGGACGCACCGGCGGCGGCCGCGGCGGCCGGGCCGGCGTCGCCGCAGACCACCAGGAGACCCGCGGCGTGGCCGAGCGCCTTGGTGAACGCCTCGGCGGCGCGGTCGGCGGTACCGCCGTTGACGGCCAGCACGACCACCTCGCGGCGGGCCGGGCGGGTCAGCGCGGCGTCGGCGTAGAACACGTCACCGCCCTCGGCGAGCTGCGCCCAGTAGCGCTCCTCACCGAAGGTGACCTCGTGCTGTTGCCAGGGGTGGGCCTCACCCACGGTCAGGACCAGGATGTCGCCCGGCTCGCGGCCGGCGTCCAGCAACAGGTCGACCGTCTCGTCGGCGCGCTCCACGGCCTCGGCCGCGGGGGCGGCCACGAGCTGGACCGCGACCTGCGGTGCGGCGGGCGCGGGCCGGCGCGGGCCGGGCTTGGGGATCTGGCCCGGACGCGGCGGCGGAGCGGATCGGGCGGCACGCGGCGGAGCCGGCCGGGGAGCCCCCGGGCGGGGTCCCGGCACCGGGACCGTCGCGGCCGAGACGGCCGACGGTGCGGAAGTGGTCGAGCTGCCGGCGGCAGCCGTACGGAGGGCTTGTGCGTCCGACTCTCGGGGGAAGGGAACGCCGGGGCCCGGGAGGCTCTCGTGAATCTCCGGCTCCTCGGGGAAGACAGGCATACCCGGATATCTATCAAATGACGGTCGGACGCGCACGGGCGCCCCACCCGTTGGGCCCCACGAACCCCCCTCCCCCACCACGGCAATTCCCGACGGACCGTCAGAAACCGAGCATCAACTGCTCGCCCGCCGGAGCCTCCGGACCCGCACCGCCGACCCCTTCGACGACCCGGATCCGCTTCAGGTGGCGCCACTTGGGGAGGCCGTCCATGAAAGCCCAGGAGACCCGGTGCTGTTCGGTCGGCCCGAGATCCTCCAGCGCCGCCCGGTGGACCGGGGAGGGGTAGCCGGCGTTGTCGGCGAAGCCGTACTCGGGGTGGGCCTCGCCCAGATCGGCCATCAGACCGTCGCGGTGCACCTTCGCGAGCACCGAGGCGGCGGAGACGCAGACGCAGGACTGATCGCCCTTGATCACGGTGCGCACCCGCCAGGGCCCGCCCAGGTAGTCGTGCTTGCCGTCGAGTATCACCGCGTCGGGCTCCACCGGCAGCGCCTCCAGGGCGCGGACGGCGGCCAGCCGGAGCGCCGCGGTCATCCCCAGCTCGTCACATTCCAGGGCGGACGCGTGACCGAGCGCGTACGCGGTGACCCAGTCGGCGAGCACCGGGGCCAACGCCCGGCGGCGCAGCTCGGTGAGCAGCTTGGAGTCGGTCAGGCCCTCCGGGGGCCGGCGGAGCCCGGTGACGGCCGCACCCACGGTGACGGGGCCGGCCCAGGCTCCGCGCCCGACCTCGTCCAACCCGACGACGATCTTGGCGCCGGCTCGGCGCAGCGAGCGTTCGACGGAGTGGGTCGGCGGGACGATGGGCATCTCGGTGTCCGTTCAGCGGGGGCAACACCAGCCTAAGCCCCGCCCGAGGCCGCCTTGACCGCCCTGACCGCGCCGACCGCGCCGACCGCGACCGCGCCGACCGCGCTCCGGCGACGGAGCCGGCCCCCGGCGCCCCGGACGACCCGGACGACCCGGACGGCCCGGACGGCCCGGACGACCGGCGACGCCCGTTCCGCGCCCCCCGACACCCCGACACCAGCCCCCGGGACCAACCTCCGGCACCCTACCGGCGCGACCCCTCGGGCCTCAGGGCCGGATCATCGGCACCAGCACGTGGTCCACCAGCTCCGCCGCGAACTCCGGGCCGAACTGCCGGCCGCAGGTCTTCACCCGGTACATCAGCATCGCCGGGGCCACGTCGACGGCCATCGAGGTGTCCGCACCGGGCCGGACCTCCCCCCGTTCGATGCCCCGCCGGAGGATGTCCACGATGGTGCCCCGGGTCGGCATGATCACCCGCTGGACGATGAAGTCCTTGAACAGCTCGGCCTGTTCGTGGTCCAGCTCACCCATCAGCGCCTGCATCGCACCGCCCGCCCGGGAGTTGATCGCCCCGGCGAAACCCTCGATGAGCAGCAGCAATTCACGACGGGTGGACCCGAGGTCGGGGGTGTCCGTAGGCCGTGGGAGAGTGGAGTCCAGGGCGTCGATGACCAGTTCGACCTTGGACGCCCAACGCCGGTACAGCGCGGCCTTCCCGGTCCGCGCGGCAGCGGCGACGCCTTCCATCGTCAGCCGTGCGAATCCGCCGGAGGTGAGCTGGTCGAGCGTGGCCTCGAAGATCGCCCGCTCCAACTCCTTCCCCCGGCGGCGCACCGGTCGGGACAGCACCTCGGCCGCCTTCTGCACCGCGCAGCACGCGACGGGCACGGCAGCAGGCACGGCGGCGGCCGCGGCGGACCCCGACCCGGGCCCGCCGACCCTCGGCAAGGGTGCGGACGCAGGTCCGGCCGGGGGCTCCGCGGCTCCCCCCGCAGCCTGCTCCGCCGCCCGACCGTTCGCCCGGTTCGCCGCCTGGCGCCGCACCAACTGATCCATGCTCACCAACCTTAAGGAACGCTTGCGTTCACAATCTTGCCCAGGATATCGTCCAGAGTAGTGAACGATCCCGTTCCTTCCTAGCTTGCGGGACGCCGCAGGGACCGCGTCGAACCCCGGGTCCACAGCACACGAAGCAACCAGGGGCCGACGGCATACGCAGCACACGTAGCAATAGCCAGCAGGGGGCATCAACTTGGCTATCTCCGACACACTCAGCAAGAACTCTCCACCGCAGGGCAGCCAGGGCCGGAACAAGGGCATCACCCTGACCGTCATCGCGGCCACGCAGCTGATGGTGGTGCTCGACGCCACCATCGTGAACATCGCGTTGCCGCAGATCAGGGACGCGCTCGGGTTCTCGACCACCAACCTGTCGTGGGTGATCAACGCCTACACGCTGACCTTCGGCGGCCTGCTGCTGCTCGGCGGCCGCGCGGGCGACATCCTCGGCCGCCGCCGGGTCTTCATCGCCGGCACGCTGCTCTTCGGGCTGGCCTCGCTGCTGGGCGGCTTCGCGCAGGACGGCGGCATGCTGCTGGCCGCCCGCGCGCTCCAGGGCATCGGCGGGGCGATCTGCTCGCCGACGGCGTTCGCCCTGATCGCGACCAACTTCGACGAGGGGCCCGAACGCAACAGGGCGTTCGGCGTCTTCTCCGCGGTGGCGGGTTCGGGTGCGGCGATCGGTCTGCTGGCCGGCGGCCTGCTCACCGAGTACCTGGACTGGCGCTGGGTGTTCTTCGTCAACGTGCCGATCGCGGTCCTGATCGCCGTGGCCGCGCCGCGCTACATCGCCGAGTCGGAGCGCCACCCGGGCCGCTTCGACCTCCCCGGAGCGCTCACCTCCACGCTCGGCCTGGTCGGGCTGGTCTACGGGTTCATCCGGGCGGCCTCGGACGGCTGGACGGACCCCGTGACGCTCGGCTCCTTCGCGGCCGGCGTCGTGCTGGTGGCCGCGTTCGTGGTGATCGAGAACCGCACCTCGCAGCCGATCACCCCGCTCCACCTCTTCGCCGACCGGAACCGCACCGGCGGCCTGGTGATGATGCTCTGCCTGGCCGCGGCCATGTTCGGCATCTTCTTCTACATCACGCTCTTCGTGCAGGGGCCGCTCGACTACAGCCCGCTGAAGGCCGGCTTCGCCTTCCTGCCGATCAGCGTGTCGATCATCATCGCCGCGCAGATCGCGTCGACCCTGCAGGTCAAGTACGGCCCCAAGCCGTTCATGGCCGGAGGCTCGGTGCTGGTCACCATCGGCCTGGGCTGGCTGACCCTGATGGACGCCGACAGCGGCTACCTGGACGGGGTCCTCGGTCCCACGGTGGTGTTCGGCTTCGGCATGGGCCTGGTCTTCGTCCCGGTGATGCTCCTCGCCGTCGCGGGCGTCGCCGGGGAGGACACCGGAGCGGCCTCCGGTCTGCTCAACTCGATGCAGCAGATCGGCGGTTCGCTGGGGCTGTCGATCCTGACCACCGTCTTCGCGCACTACGCGACGGCGGAGGCCAAGGTGCAGCTGCCCGGCTTCCTGGCCACGGCCACGCCGGAGCAGAAGGCCACGTTCCTGGAGAAGCACGAGTTCCCCAAGGGCACCGGAGCGGCCAACGAGGTACTCGCCCAGGGCATCTCGCACGGCTTCATCGTCGGCGCGGTGCTGGCCGCCCTCGCCGCCGTGATCGCGCTCGTGGTGGTCAAGGCCAAGGCCGACGACCTGGCCTCGAACACCTCGGGCATCGCGCTGCACTGACCTCGCGTGCTGCCGCAGCGCACCCCAGTGCACTGCGCTGCACCGACCGGTGCGGGCCGGGCCGGGAGCACCCGCTCCCGGCCGGCCCGCACGGTTTTCCGGACCGTCGGCCGAACAAGAACACCGGGGCGCCCCCGTCACGCGGCTGTGACGGAGGCGCCCCGCGCAGGTCGCCCCGGGCCCTGGGGGAAGGTCAGCGGCTCAGTAGGAGCCGTAGAGCGAGTACAGCAGCGTGTCCTTCACCGCCGGCCCGAAGTCCGTCGGCCAGGTGCCGAAGGGCACCACCGCATTGCTGTAGGCGCCGGTGCCGGCCGGGCCGGTGGAGTAGTTCATGTTGTTGACCGTGGCGCCCGTGCCGTTGCTGTTGTAGACGAACCAGTAGGCGGTGCCGGCGCTCAGCGTGGTCGTGACCGGCAGCGAGTTCCAGGCGTTGGGGGTGAGCGTGCCGACCGCCGTGGTCGTCACCAGGGTGCCGGGCGAGCCGCCCGCGTCGGTGTAGACGGCCAGCTGGTACTGGTTGGCGGGCGCCGCGCTGACCGGGCCGACGTGCACGCTCAGCGCCGTGAGCGGCACGGGCCCCGGCCCCGTGGTGACCCGGCTGCCGTTGAGGTGGTGGGAGTCGGTGTCGTCGATCAGCGAGCCCACCACCGTGCTGCCGAGCGTCCGCGGTGCCGCTCCCCCGGTGGTGAAGGAGAGGGTGAACGGGCTCGCCAGTGCGTTGCCCGAGGTGTCCCGCACGCCCTGCACGGTCGCGGTGTGCCCGGTGGTCAGGGCCAGCGGGGAGGCGGGCGTGAGGACCACGCCGTTGGCGGCCGCGTCGTAGGCCACCGTCCCCGCGACGGCGGCGCCACCCGCGGTGCGCAGGGTGACGGAGGAGGCGGTGACGCTCGCAGGGTCCAGCGGCTCGCTGAACGAGAAGCGCACCGCCGTGCCGGGAGCCACCCCGGTGGCGCCGGCGGCCGGGGTGGTGCCGGTGACGGTCGGCGCCGTGGTGTCCCGGCCGTAAGAGGCGGTGTAGGCGCCCACCGCGCCGTCGAAGAAGGCGTACGACACCCCCTTCACCGTCTCGATCCGGTACGGCACCGCCCGGCCGCCCGAGGTGATGCCGGTCAGCGTGCCGGAGGCGGCGGAGACCGGCACCATCGCCCGGAGCCCGTTGGCCCCGCCGGTGATCTCGAAGGTCAGCGAACTCCCGCTCCAGGCCAGCTTGGAGAAGGCCGAGCCGTTGCGCCCGTCCAGCCAGGTGAGCATCTGCCGCCCGGAGACCACCGGGACGCCGCGCGCCCTGGCGGCGGCGACGACCGCGTCCGAGGCGGCGGAGGCGGCGTAGTCGGTGTGGAGGTTGGCGGTCAGCGCCGCGTAGTAGCCCTTGGCGCCGTAGGCGGCGTCGAGCAGCGTGCTGATGGTGCCGGGGTAGGACTGGCCGGACTCGTCGGTCAGCTGGGTGGTGGCCTGGTACTCGTCGATCACGCTGCCGTCGGTGTCGGCGAAGCGCATGATCTGGGCGGTGCCGTTGAAGTAGCCGGGCCGGTCCTTGGTGAAGTTGGACGGGTAGAAGTAGTAGTCGGTGTCCAGCCGGATCCCGTTGGCCAGCTTGGTCTTCGCCTGGGTCGCCCAGTCGTCCCACTCCACGCAGTGCGTGCGGCTGCTCGAAGGGGCCGGCAGTGCCGGGTACTTGGCCCGCCAGTTCACCAACTGGTCGCGGTAGAAGCCCTGGAGGGCGGCGGTGGTGCCCCATGGGCGGCAGTTGGTGGTGACGTGCACGCCCACCTCGAAGCCCTGGTCGGTGTAGGCCTTGGCCTGCGCCGGGGTCAGCGGGTCGTCGGTGTAGATGTACGAGGAGCCGCGCACGCACTCCCAGTTGGCCACGTTGCAGCCGGGCGGGCTCTGCGCGACGTAGCCGTCCCAGCGGCCGGCGGTGCCGCCGATGCCGTGGTCGTCGCCGGTCATCACGACGACCGCCTTGACGTCCCGGGGGAAGTACCAGAACCGCGGCAGCGGCTTGTTGGCGGCGTCGACCAGGGTGATCAGGTTGGCCAGCAGCCGCTGCTGCTCGTCGGCGACCGGGATCAGCGCCTTGTCGAGGTCGTTCCAGTCCGGCTGGCCGCCGGTGCCGAAGAACATCTCGCTGGCCTCGTAGCCGTCGGTGCCGTCCCGCTGCTGGCCGGCCCACGCGGCGTTGCCCTGCCGGGTCTGCACCACCGACTTCGCCAGGTCGTAGCTGAACGCGGCGGCCCGGCCGCTGCCCGCCGTGCGCAGGGTGACGGCCGGGTTGGCGGTGGCCGTGCCGGCGTCGCTGTAGAGGGTGGCGACGGCGGTGGCGCCGGCGAGCGTGTAGAGGTCGGCGGGGCCGTGGTAGCCCATCGTGTCTGCGGTGATCCCGGTGCCGGGAGCAGCGCCGGTGTCCACCTTGAGGTAGGCGTCCGCGCGGGTGCCGCCGGCCGGGGTGAGGCCGAACAGCGGGGCGAGCTGGCGGTCCGGCCGCATCGCCACCAGACGGCCCCCGCCGTTGGTCCAGGTGGTGAACATCGCGGCCTGCGCGGCGGTGAGCGGCGTCTCCCCGAGCAGCACCACGTCGGAGGAGGCGAGCAGCGAACCGGTCACCGCCGAGACGTCCACCGTGCGGTAGTAGTTGAGGCCCTCCGCCTTCAGGATCTCGCCGAGGTAGCGGGTGTACGGGTTGGCCTGGTTGGTGACCAGCAGGATCGGCCCCTCCCCGCCCGGGCCGGAGCCCGGCGGCGGGGGCGGCGGGGTCTCGTCCGCGGCGTAGGTCGCGTAGATCGAGAAGCTGAGGCCGCCGGAGGTCGCGGCGCCGAAGTCGGCGGGCCAACTACCGAACGCCCGGCCGCCGTTGCCGTACACGCTGGTACCGCCGGGCGTGTACCGCAGGTTGTTGACGGCGGCGCTCCCGCCGTTGCTGTTGTAGGCCAGCCAGTACGCGGTGTTGGCGCTCAGCGCGGCCGTCAGCGGTACGGTGTTCCAGCTGTCGGCGGCGAGCGTCGCGGAGGCGCTGGAGGCCAGCAGGGTGCCCGGGCTGCCCGCGTTGTCCCGGTAGACCGCGACCTGGAACCGGTTGTTCGGCGCCGCGTCCACCGCGCCCACGTACACGCTGACGCTGCTGACCGTGCCGCCCGCCGCGCCGGTGACGTAGCGGGACGCGTTCAGGTAGTTGGAGTCCGCGGTGTCGGTGGACGGACCGACCGCCGTGTTGCCCAGGGTGGCCGTGGCGGCCGCCGCCGTCGCGGCCCCGGGGCCGGCGGTCAGCGCCGCCGCCGTGCCGAGGGCCGCCAGCAGCGCCCCGATTCTCCTCCGCCACCGGCTGCCCGAGCGTACGTCTGCACCTGCCATGACCGCCCCCTTGCGCTTCGGCAACTGCCTTTAACGGTGTACCGGTTGCGCATCGGCCCTGTCCACGGAACAACCACAATGCCCCCGCCGGTCCCGCTACCCCTTGACGGATCCGGCCAGCAGACCGCGGACGAAGTACCGCTGCAGGCCGAAGAAGACCGCCAGCGGGACGATGATCGAGAGGAACGCCCCCGCCGTCAGCAGTTCCCAGCGCCCGCCGAAGGAGCCGGAGAGCTGCGCCAGCCGGACCGTCATCGGCGCCACCTCGGGGGTGCCGCCGGCGAAGGTGAGCGCCACGAGCAGGTCGTTCCAGACCCACAGGAACTGGAAGATGGCGAACGAGGCCAGTGCCGGGGTGCAGAGCGGCAGCACGATCGACCGGAAGATCTTGAAGTGCGAGGCGCCGTCCACCACCGCCGCCTCCATCAGGTCGCGCGGCAGCTGGGCGATGAAGTTGTGCAGCAGGAAGATCGCCAGCGGCAGCGCGAACATGGTGTGCGCCAGCCAGACCGGCGCGTAGGTGCCCTTGAGGTCCACCGCCGGGACCAGCGTCAGCGGGCCCAGGTGGGCACCGCCGGAGAACAGCCGCAGCAGCGGGATCAGCGCCATCTGGATCGGCACCACCTGCAGGGCGAAGACCACGAAGAAGACCGTGTCGCTGCCCCGGAACCGCACCCAGGCCAGCCCGTACGCGGCCATCGCCGCCAGCACCAGCGGGAAGAGCGTGGCCGGGATGCTGATCGCCAGCGAGTTCACCAGGAACGGCATCAGCCCGGTGGAGACGCCGGAGCCGCCCTCGAACAGCACGGTGTGGTAGTTGGAGAGGCCGAGGTCCGGGTGGAGGAGGACGTTCCACCACCCGTCGGCCGTCACGTCCTGCTTGGGCCGCAGCGAGGTGGCCAGCAGGCCGAGGGTCGGGACGGTCCACAGGACGGTCACCGCGATCACGAAGACCGAGGCGAGCGGGCTGCTGAAGGTCTTCCGGACCGGACCGCGCCCGGTGCGGACGCCCGTCGGGCGGTGCACGCTCATCGGACCCCGCGCTCCTTCCGCAACTGGACGATGTTGTAGGCCACCAGGGGCAGCACCGCGAGGAAGAGGATCACCGCGAGCGCGCTGCCCCGCCCGGTGTTGAACTGCACGAAGGACTGCGAGTACATCTCGTTGGCCAGCACCTGGGTGCCGAAGTTGCCGCCGGTCATGGTGCGGACGATGTCGAAGGCCTTGAGGGTGGTGATCATGACGGTGGTGAGCACCACCACCACCGTGGTGCGGATCATCGGCACGGTGACGTACCAGAACAGCCGCACCCCGCCCGCGCCGTCCAGCCGGGCCGCCTCGGTGACCTCGTCGGGGATCGCCTTGATCGCCGCCGAGAGGACGACCATCGCGAAGCCGGTCTGCACCCACACCATCACCGCCATCAGCAGGAAGGTGTTGAGCGGCTGGGAGAGCATCCAGTTCGGCGGGTGCTCCCAGCCCAGGGAGATCGCCACCTGGCTGAGCAGACCGATCTGCTGCTGGGAGGCGTCCCGCGACTCGTAGACGAACTTGAAGATGATCGAGGCGCCGACCAGCGAGATCGCCATCGGCATGAAGATCAGCGACTTGTAGACCGCCTGGCCGCGCATCCGGTCCACCAGCAGCGCCAGCACCAGGCCGAGGCCGGTCGCGGCCAGCGGGGCGACCACCAGCCAGAGCAGGGTGGTGACCAGGACCTTCTGCACCGAGTCGGTGGTGAACGCCCAGCCGAAGTTCTCGCCGCCGACGAAGCCGGTGCTGTCGTCGTTCTGCAGGCTCAGGTAGACGGTGCGCACCAGCGGCACGACGAGGCCGACCAGCAGCAGCACCACCGCCGGGCCGAGGAAGACGGCGACGGACAGCGGGCGGGCGAGCCGACCGGAGGCGCGGCCGGCGACCAGGAAGACCAGGAGCAGGATGCCGAGGAACCCGGCGACGGCGCCGACGGTGTTGCCGAGCTTCACCGCCGCGTCGCCCCAGGCCCCGGCGGCCAGGGCGGTGCCGCCGAGGCCCGGGGCGCCGCCGGCGAGCGTGGTGGCGCCGCCGAGGGACGTCGCGTCACCCAGGGGCGTGGCGGCGCCGAGGTGGGCCGGCGCGCCGAGCGCGGCGGCGCCGGCTGCGGCGAGTGCGGTGCCGGATAGGGACATGGCGGTGCGTCCTCCCGTCCGGGGGATTGGGGCGGGCGGTGCGGGTGGGTGGTCCCGCACCGCCCTCGGCGGGTGGTCCCTGGCGGACCTCGCCGGCGGACCTCGCCGGCGGGCCCGCGAACGTGGCGAGCCGCGCCGCCGCTACTGCGGCCAGGCGGCGTCGATGTCGGCGGCCGTCTTCTGGATCGACTGGCCCTCGGCGAACCAGGCCGTCAGCGACTTCCACTCCTGCCCGGCACCGACCGCCGCGGGCATCAGGTCCGAGCCGTCGAAGCGGAAGGTCGCCGCCGGGTCGGTGAGCGCGTCGGCGGAGAGCCGGTCGATCGGGTCGGTGTAGAGGCTCTTGTCGACGCCCTGGTTGGCCGAGACCCACCCGGTGGCGGTCCTCACCCGGCTGCTCGCCCACTCCGGGCTGGACAGGTAGTTCTGCACCGCCTGCACCTCCGGCCGGCTCGCGAACGCCGTCAGGAACTCGCCGCCGCCCTCGACCGGGTTGGGCACGCCCGGGTTCACCGCCGGCAGTTGGAAGGCGAAGACGTCGCCGTCCGGGCCGACCTTGGTGTCCTTGGGCCACTGCGCCTTGTAGAAGGACGCCTGCTGGAGCATGAAGCACTTGCCGGTGAGGATCGGCGCGCCCGCGTCCTGGAAGGTCGTGGTGGCGATCGACTTCACATCGCCGTAGCCGCCGTTGACCCAGGCGGGGTTCTGCATCCAGCCCGCGACCGTCTTCATCGCCGTGGTGATCTTCTCGTCGGAGAACTTCACCTTGTGGCCCACCCACTGGTCGTACACCTCGCCGCCGTACGAACCCAGCACCACCTCCTCCAGCCAGTCGGTGGCCGGCCAGCCGGTGGCCGTCCCGGAGGCGATGCCGCCGCACCACGGCCTGCCGCCGCCCGCCTTGGCGATCCGGTCGCTGAGCTCCATGAGCGCCGACCAGCTCTTCGGGACTTCGTAGCCGGCCTGCTTGAAGGCCTTCGGCGAGTACCAGACCAGCGACTTCATGTTGGCGCTCATCGGCGCCGCGTAGAAGGTGCCGTTCACCGAGCCGTAGGTCTTCCAGACCGGGCTCCACTTGTCCTGGTTGGCCACCGTCTGCGCGGGCGGCTTCGCCACCTTGCCGCTCTTGACCATCTGCGCCAGCAGACCCGGCTGCGGGATGATCGCGAAGTCCGGGGCGTTGCCGCCGGTGACCCGGACCGGCAGCTGGGACTCGAAGTCGTTGGAGCCCTCGTAGCTGATCCTGATGCCGGTACACGAGCTGAACTCGGACCAGGACTTCTCCAGGTTGTCCGACTCGGGGCTGAGGATCGAGGCGAAGACGGTCACCGTGGTGCCCGAATGCCCCGCGTACGGCTGGTACTTGGCGCAGTCGCCGGTCAGGGCCTTGCCCCCGCCGTCACCACCGCCCGAGCCGCCGGAGTCCGAACTGTTGGAACAGGCCGCGGTCAGCGCCAGTGCCGCCAGCAGGGCGGGCACGGCTGCCGACCGGCGGGAACGGGTGGACGGCGCGGTCGGGGTGGTGGTCAATGCGGTCCTCCTCGCCAGGGCGCGAAACGCCGGCAGTACGACGGAACGACATTGCGCTGTACCGGAGATCGACATGGACGCGGCGACGGGGCCGGTTTACGACGTTAACGCAGCCGGCACCCCGCGCCAAGGTCTGCGTTCGACCTTCATCGGCATGTGCCACAGTCGTGCCCCCCGTTCGCCGGCCCGGAACGCCGCCGGCCCCGTCCGGAGCGGACGGGGCCGGCGGGGCGCAGGCGCGAGGCACCGGGCGCCGGGCCCGGGCGCAGGCACGGACCCGGGCACGGGGCCCGTAGGGGGCGCGCCGCCGCCGAGGACGCGGCGGCGCGGCCGGTCAGTACAGCCGGACCGGCAGCTCCCGCAGCGAGTTGACCACCAGGGACGGGCTCGGCCGCAGTTCCTCGTCCGGCACCGCCAGCTGCAGCTCCGGGAACCGCTCGAACAGCGCGGGCAGGGCCACCCCCGCCTCCAGCCGGGCCAGCGGCGACCCCGGGCAGACGTGCGGCCCGTGGCCGAACGACAGGTGCCGGACCGGGTCCCTGGTGACGTCGAACAGTTCGGCCGTCACGCCGTGCTGAGCGGGGTCCCGCCCGATCGCGTTGTAGGAGATCAGCACCGGCTCACCCGCGGGGATCACCGCCCCGCCGACCGCGACGTCCTCGGTGGTGAACCGGAACAGGAAGTTGCTGGTCGGCGGCGTCCAGCGGAGCGACTCCTCGACGACCGCGTCCCAGCCGACCTTCCCCGACCGGACCAGCTCCAGCTGGTCGGGGTGGGCAAGCAGCGCCCGGACGGCGTTGCCGATCAGGTTGACCGTGGTCTCGTGGCCCGCCGCGATGATCACTCGCAGGGTGGCCGCCGCCTCCGCGTCGCTCAGCGCCCCGCCCTCGGTGTCCGCCGCCAGCAGCACGCTCGCCAGATCGTCGCCCGGCACCGAACGGCGCTGTGCCACCAGGCCGTCGACGAAGGCGTTCAGCCCGGCGATGGTCGCCTGGATGCCCTCCGGGTTCGGACGGATCCCGAAGAACCTCTCGTAGAGGTCACGCAGGTGGCCGTGGTCGGACTCCGGCACCCCCAGCAGCGAGCAGATCACCGTCATCGGCAGCGGGAAGGCGAAGACCGACTTGAGGTCCACCACCCGCTCCCCCGCCGCCAGCGCGTCGAGCAGGCCGTGGGTGATCTCCTCGACGCGCGGACGCATCAGCTCCACCCGGCGCGGCGTGAACGCCTGCGCCACCAGGGCCCGCAGCCGGCGGTGCTCGGCGCCGTCGGTGGTCACCATGCTCGGGCCGGGCACCGCCAGGCCGATCAGCGGCCACGTCTTCGGCACCTCGCCGCGCTGGTAGGCCGCCCAGTGCGCGGCGTCCTTCACCAGCCGGGCGTCCGTCAGCAGGTCGCGAGCGGCCGCGTGCTGCGTCACCGCCCAGGCGGCGACGCCGCCGGGCAGCTCCACCGCCACCGCCGGGCCGGCGGCGCGCAGCAGCGCCCCCTCGGCGGCGTTGTCACGGGCCAGCGGGTCGAGGGCTATCGGCGCGGTCATCGGCACAACTCTCCTTCGGTTCCTCGTTCTTGAACAGCCATGCGCGGACGCGGACGGGCGGTGGCCCCGCAGGGGGCCGCCCCGGACCGGATCAGCCCTGGTAGCCCGGCGTGAAGGACACCGGCAACGCCACCAGCCCGCGCACCCACGCCGACGGGCGCCACACCAGCGCGTGCTCGGCCACCGCCAGCCGCAGGTCCGGCAGCCGGTCCAGCAGCACCTCGATCGCGGTGGTGGCGATCACCTCGGCCGCCTCCTGCGCCGGGAACGGACAGCCGTGCTCGCCGTACGAGTAGCTCATGTGCGCCCGGTTGCCCTCGGCCGGACGCCCGTCCGGCTGCCGTACCGACGGGTCCGCGTTGGCCCCCGCGAAGCCCAGCAGCACCATGTCACCGGCCGCGATCCGCTGACCGGCCAGCTGGGTGTCCCGGGTCGCCCACCGGCCGGCGAAGATCTGCGTCGGGGTGTCCTCCCAGAGCGCCTCGTTCAGCGCCTGGCTGATGCTGCGCCGGCCGCCGGAGAGCGAGGCGGCGAACCGCTCGTCGGTGAGCATCAGCCGCATCGCGTTCGAGATCCAGTACGAGGTCGGCTGGTGGCCTGCGATCAGCAGCACCCGCAGGTCGCGCATGACCTCCTCGTGGTCCAGGCCCGCCGCGTGCGCCAGCATCCGCGAGGCGATGTCCTCGGTCGGGTGCTCGGCCTTCTCCCGCACCAGGTCGAGCATCACGCCCAGCAGCCGCTGCGCGCCGGCGGGCGCGTCCGGCCCGCCGTCCAGCATCGCCAGCAGGCCGTCGATCAGGACCGGCGCCTGCTCCTCGCTCAGCCCGAGCAGCCGGCAGAGCACCAGCAGCGGCATCCGGTGGGCGTACTCGGCCACCAGGTCGGCCTCGCCGCGCCCGGCGAACTCGTCGATCAGCCGGTCGGCGATCTCCTCGGCGTGCTTGCGCAGCTCGTACGGGTCGACGGCGGCGAGCGCGTCGGTGACCGCCCGGGAGCGGCGGACGTGCTCCTCGCCCTCGGCGTAGAGGATCGACGGCACCGGGGTCATCATCGGCCGCAGCGGCCAGTCCTCGGGGATCGACTCCCAGGCGTTCCAGCGGGTGGAGTCACGGCCGAACAGTTGCGGCTGGCCGGTCACCAGCTGCAGCTCGCGGTAGCCGATCACCAGCCAGGCCGGCACGCCGCCGGCCAGCTCGACCGGTGCGACCGGGCCGTGGGCGGCCCGCAGCTCGCGGTAGAGCTGGGCCGGGTCGGTCTGGAAGCGCGGCCCGTACAGCGGGGTGGCGCCGGCGTGCGCCGGGCAGCCCGGCGGCGGGGTGGCGGCGGGCTCGGTCACGGGGTGCTCTCCTCGTACGGGGACGGGTCGGTGGTGCCTTCGACGGTGGACGCGGCGGCCGGAGCCCCGGCCTGCGCGGCGGCCTCCACCCGGGCGGCCAGGTGGCGGACCAGCTCGATCAGCACCTGCTTGCTCGACTCGCGGTCCCGCGCGTCGCAGTCGACCAGCGGCACCTCGGCCGGCAGGTCGAGCGCCTCCCGGACCTGCTCCAGGGTGTGGGTCGGCTCACCGAAGTTGTTCCGGGCGACGATGAACGGCGTGCCGTGGTGCTCCAGCCGGTCGATGGCGTACCAGGACTCCTCCAGCCGCCGGGTGTCCACCAGGACGACCGCGCCGAGCGCGCCGCTGAACAGCCGGTCCCAGAGGAACCAGAACCGCTCCTGCCCCGGCGCGCCGAACAGGTAGAGCACCTGGCGCTCCGAGAGCGTGATCCGGCCGAAGTCGAACGCGACCGTGGTGGAGCGCTTGCCCCAGGCGCCCGAGGGGTCGTCGATCCCCTCGCCCGCCTTGGTCATGGTCTCCTCGGTGTTCAGCGGACGGATCTCGCTGACCGCGCCGACCAGGGTGGTCTTCCCCACGCCGAAGCCGCCGACCACGACGATCTTCAGCGCGTTGTCGGCGGTGCCGCGCAGCGGGGTCCGCCCGGCCGGACGGGCGTCCGGCAGCTCAGAGCCGTTGGAGTCCATGCAGCACCTGCTTCAGCGTGTCGAGATCGGGCAGCCGGGCCTTGTTGGGCGCGAACCGGGGGTGGCGGGCGGTGACCGCCCCGCTCTCCAGCAGGTCGCCGAGCAGGATCTTCACCACCGAGACCGGCAGCGCCAGCTCGGCGGCGACCTCCACGACGGCGGTCGGCGCCTCGCACATCTGCAGGATGCGGACGTGCTCCGACTGCATGCCCGGGGCCGGCTCCCGCTCCGAGACGATCAGGGTGACCAGGTCGAAGGCGTTCTCCGGGGACCGGCTCCGGCCGCGGGTGATGGTGTAGAGGCGGTCCGGGTCGTCGTCACGGCCCGGCATGACCGGCCGGCCGGTCATGCCCGCGCGTCCTCGCGGGCCGCCGCACCGTCGCCCCCGGCGGTCGTTGCACCGCCGCCGTCGGCCACGGCGTCCCGGGCCGGGGCGCTCAGGTGGACGCCGATCTGCTCGATCAGCCCGTGCATGTTGTGGCCGACCACGCCGACGTCCGCGTCGTCGTCGGTGACCACGGCGAGGTGCGCGCCCTCGCCGGCCGCCACGATGCAGAGGATGCCGCCGTGGAACTCGGTCATCGACTGCCGCACGCCGCCGCTGCCGTCGCCGAACTCGATCGAGGCGCCGTGCGCCAGGCTCTGCATCCCGGAGGCGATCGCCGCCAGCTGGTCCGCCTGGTCGGCGCCGAGGCCGGAGGTGTGGCAGAGCTTCAGGCCGTCGGCGGAGAGCACCAGGGCGTGCCGGGTGCCGGGGGTGGCCGTCAGGAGGTTTTCCAACAGCCAGTCGAGGTCACGGTCGGTGGCGCTGCTCATCAGGAGTCCTTCACTCGGTGACGGGGGAGGCGTCGGGGGTGGTGGGGGGTGTGGTGGTGGCGCGGGAGGCGTCGGTGGCGGCGGCCGGGGCGGCGGGGGTGGCCGGAACGGCGGCGCCGGGAGCGGCGGGCGCGAGTGCCGGCGTGGCGGCCTCGGCGGCGGGCGCGGGTGCGGCAGCCCCGGGGGCGGCGGTCCCCGGCGTGGCGGCCTCGGCCGGCGGCCCCTCCCCCTCCGGGGTGGCGCCGGTCCTGGCCTGCTGGGCGGCCCGTCGGAACGCGCCGAACCGGGCCGCGGCGGTCGCACTGTCGCTGCGCGTCGGCTTGGCGGCGGGGGCCGCGGCCGGGGCGGTCGCGGCCAGCGTCTGACCGCGGCGGCGCTGCGGCAGGCCGCTGTCGGTGACCCGGACGGGCGCCGGGGCGGCGGGCGCGGGCGCGGCCGGCGTCACCGGCGTGACGGGCACGGCCGGGGCCGTCGGGGCGGCCGGCGGTACCGGGCGCGCGGGGGCCGGGGCCGGGGCGGGGACCGGGGCCGGAGCGGGCGCCGGGCTGAGCGCCGGGCGTGCAGGAGCCTGGACGGCCGCGCGGGCCGGCACGGGCGCCGGAGTCGGCTCCGGCGCGGGGTGCGTCACCAGCTGCTGCGGGATCAGCATCACCACCCCGGTTCCGCCGCGCGCCGACGGCCGGAAGGAGACCTGCAGCCCGTGCTTGCGCGCCAGCGAGCCGACCACCGCGAGGCCGAGCCGCGTCCCCGCGGAGAGCGTGGTGAGGTCCAGCGGCTCGGCGGAGACGGCCCGTTCGGCCCGGCGCAGCCAGCTCTCGCTCAGCCCCAGGCCGCTGTCCTCGACACTGATCGCCAGTCCGGCCGGCACCTCCTCGACGTAGACGTGCACCTCGGCCGGCGGGGCGGAGAAGTTGGTGGCGTTGTCCAGGAGCTCGGCGAGCGCGTGCATGACGCCCTCGGCGGCGAACCCGGCCACCGCGGCCGTACTGGCGTTGTGCAGCCGGACGCGCTGGTACGCACCGATCCGGCCGAGCGCACCGCGCAGTACCGACTCCACGGCGATCGGCTTGGCCCAGCGGCGGCCGGAGCGGGCGCCGGTGAGCACGGCGATGCTGTCGGCCATCCGGCCGGCCTGCGCGGTGGAGTGGTCCAGCCGCAGCAGGTCGCCCAGCACCTCCTCGTCGTGCCGGTGCTGCATCTCGCGCAGTTCCGCGTGCATGCTCGTGGCCAGCGCCTGGACCCGCCCGGCGGCCGTCGCGCAGACCGCGAGGGCCGCGGCCCGCAGCCGCTCGCCCCGGCCGATCTCCTCGGCGACGACGCGCAGCAGCGCGTACTGGGGGTGCTTGCGGTGCGCGGCGAGCGCACTGTCGACGGACGCGCCGTCACGCAGCCGCTTCACCACGTCGGGCAGGACGTCCTCGGCCAGCCGGTCGAGCTGGGCGCGCTCGGCCCGCTCGGTCTCGACCTCGGCCCGCGCCTCGACGAGCTCGGCCCGGACGGCCGCGGCGTCCGCCTCCGCGCGTGCCGCCTCGGCCCGCGCGGCGTCGCGCTCGGCCTCCGCGGCGCAGGCCCGCGCCTTCGCGGCCGCCTCCGCCTGCTTGGCGGCGCCGGCCACGACCAGTGCGGTCATCGCCTCCTCCTCGCCCATGCCGAGCTCGCCGTCCAGCCGGCGGGCGCGCTCGGTGGCGGTGGCGGCCGTCCAGACCGCGATGAGCCAGAGCGCGGTGACGGCGCAGACCGCGACGGCGGTCAGCGGCTGGTGGGCGTCCACCGCCCGGACGACCGCCACCGGTCCGGCGATCGCCGCCAGCAGACAGGCCGCCGCCGTCAGGGCCGCGGTCCGCGGGGCGATCCGCCGCCACGACGGGGCGGCGGGGCTGGTGCGTTCTCTCATCGGTGCGGTCCTCGGCAACAGCGGCGGCCACGAAGGACGCCGACAGCGGGGGCGGGCGAACGCGCCACCGCCCGGCCGACGTGGTGAAACGTCTCCGGGCGGGCTGATCGGTTCACACTTTCGGCCGATCATATCCATTCAGCTGTTCGCCTCAACTGGAGAGTTGACGCTCAGTCTCGTTCAGACACGCTCCGCACACACGACCACCGCCACTCCCCCACGGGGTTCAGCCGGTCTTCGTCTCGATCGCCCGCCGCAGCGCCACGAAGTCCAGCCCGTGGTCGGCGATGACCTTCGCACCGAGTCCCTCGCCCTCCCGGATCACACCGAGCAGCAGGTGACCGACCCCGATGTGACCCGACTTCAGCCGCAGCGACTCCCGCAGCGAGAGCTCCACCGCCTTCCTCGCCCGGGCCGTGAACGGCGCCCGCCGGCCCTTGGCCTCGGAGCGGAACCAGCCCCGCCGCCGCGGCTCCGCCTCCTCGGCGGGCGCATCCAGCGCCCCCGCCCCGAACACGGACTCCACCGCCTCCCGGACCGCGTCCAGGTCCACGCCGATCGAGGCCAGCGCCTGCGCGTCGCCGCCCTCCCCCAGCAGTCGCCGCACGGCCTGCCGGGCGGTCCCGTGGTCCAGCCCGGCCTCGACCAGAACCGCGGCGGCCGGGTCCTCCGGCCGGGCGAGGACCGCCAGCAGCAGGTGCTCCGTCCCGATGTGCTCGTGACCGAGCCCCGCCGCCTCCTCCTGCGCCTGCACCACCGCACGCCGCGCACCCTCGGTGAACCGCTCGAACATCGCTCAGCCTCCGTCCTTGTCCCCGCCGGCTCCCCCGGCCCCGCGCCGGGCGTACTTCTTGTGCACCGCCTGCCTGCTCACGCCGAGACAGACCGCGATGTCCTGCCAGGACCACCCCTGGTCCCGGGCGTTCCCGACCTGCAACCCCTCCAGCCGGTCCGCCAGATCCCGCAACGCCCGGACCGCACGCAGCCCGACCGCCGGATCCCGACTGCTCGCGGCAGCCGCGAGCTCACCGTTCTCGCTCATGACGTCAACATAGGTTGACACGGGCGGAGTGTCAACCCTGGTTGACACGGAAGGCGCGAAAGGGGCGGGGCGAGGACGCCCCGTCCTCGCCCCGCCCCGGGAGCCCGCCTTCACCGTTGCCGGAAAGACGTGCGCGGGGGCACCGGGTACGTCCCGGTGCCCCCGCGTGCGGTGTCAGGTCAGCTGCAGCCGCTGGTGGAGCCGCAGCCTTCGCAGAGGTAGCAGCTGCCGGCGCGGCGCATCTTGGTGCCGCAGGAGAAGCAGAGCGGTGCGTCGGCGTTGAGGCCGAGCTGGATCTCCAGCAGCTCCGTGGAGTTGTGGGCCTGCGCCGGAGCTGCCTTGGGGGCCTCGACCGCCGGGGCCGCCGGGGCGGCCGGCTTGGTCACCGGGGCGGACTGGGCCAGGGTCTCGGTGTCGAGCTCCTCGGCCTCCAGCGGCTCGTAGGAGCCGGTCTCCAGGTGACGCTGGCGCTCCTCGACGGAGTGGATGCCGAGCGCCGAGCGGGTCTCGAACGGCAGGAAGTCCAGCGCCAGGCGGCGGAAGATGTAGTCGACGATCGACTGCGCCATCCGCACGTCCGGGTCGTCGGTCAGACCGGCCGGCTCGAAGCGCATGTTGGTGAACTTCGAGACGTAGGTCTCCAGCGGCACGCCGTACTGGAGGCCGACCGAGACGGCGATCGAGAAGGCGTCCATCATGCCCGCGAGGGTCGAGCCCTGCTTGGACATCTTCAGGAAGACCTCGCCGAGACCGTCGTCCGGGTAGGAGTTGGCGGTCATGTAGCCCTCGGCGCCACCGACCGTGAAGGAGGTGGTGATGCCCGGGCGGCCCTTGGGCAGGCGCTTGCGGACCGGACGGTACTCGACGACCTTCTCGACCGCGGCCGGGGCGGCCTCGGCGGCCTTCTCCTCGTCCTTCTTCTTGGCCGAGAGCGGCTGGCCGACCTTGGAGTTCTCGCGGTAGATGGCGAGCGCCTTCACGCCCATCTTCCACGCCTCGAAGTAGATCTCCTCGACGTCCTCGACGGTCGCGGAGGCCGGCATGTTCACCGTCTTGGAGATGGCGCCCGAGATCCACGGCTGGATCGCCGCCATCATCCGCACGTGGCCCATCGGGGAGATGCTGCGCTCGCCCATCGCGCAGTCGAAGACCTCGTAGTGCTCGGTCCTCAGGCCGGGCGCGTCGACCACGTTGCCGTGCTCGGCGATGTGCGCGACGACCGCCTCGATCTGCTCGTCCTGGTAGCCGAGGCGCTTGAGGGCGCGCGGGACGGTGCCGTTGACGATCTGCATCGAGCCGCCGCCGACGAGCTTCTTGAACTTGACCAGGGCCAGGTCGGGCTCGACGCCGGTGGTGTCGCAGTCCATCATCAGGCCGATGGTGCCGGTCGGGGCGAGCACCGAGGCCTGCGCGTTGCGGAAGCCGTTCTGCGCACCGATGCGGAGCACGTCCTGCCAGGTGTCGTTCGCCGCGGCCCAGACCGGGGCGTCCAGGTCGTCGACCGAGACGGCGGCGGCCGAGGCGTCGGCGTGCTGCTTCATGACCCGCTGGTGCGGGGCGGCGTTGCGGGCGTAGCCGTCGTACGGGCCGACGACGCCGGCGAGTTCGGCGCCGCGGCGGTAGGCGGTGCCGGTCATCAGCGAGGTGATGGCGCCGGCCAGGGCGCGGCCGCCCTCGCTGTCGTACGCGTGGCCGGTGGCCATCAGCAGGGCGCCGAGGTTGGCGTAGCCGATGCCCAGCTGACGGTAGGCGCGGGTGGTCTCGCCGATCTTCTCGGTCGGGAAGTCGGCGAAGCAGATGGAGATGTCCATCGCGGTGATGACCAGCTCGACGACCTTGGCGAAGGTGGCGGCGTCGAAGGAGTCGTCGTCGCGCAGGAACTTCATCAGGTTCAGCGAGGCGAGGTTGCAGCTGGAGTTGTCCAGGTGCATGTACTCGGAGCAGGGGTTGGACGCGTTGATGCGGCCGGACTCCGGGCAGGTGTGCCAGTGGTTGATGGTGGAGTCGTACTGGATGCCGGGGTCGGCGCAGGCCCAGGCGGCCTCGGCCATCTTGCGGAAGAGCTTCTTCGCGTCGACGGTCTCGATGACCTCGCCGGTCATCCGGGCGCGCAGGCCGAATTCGGTGCCGTTCTCGACGGCGGTCATGAATTCGTCGTTGACGCGGACCGAGTTGTTGGCGTTCTGGTACTGGACGGAGGTGATGTCGTCCCCGCCGAGGTCCATGTCGAAGCCCGCGTCGCGCAGGGCGCGGATCTTCTCCTCCTCCTTCACCTTGGTCTCGATGAAGGCCTCGACGTCCGGGTGGTCGACGTCCAGGACGACCATCTTGGCCGCGCGGCGGGTGGCGCCGCCGGACTTGATGGTGCCGGCGGAGGCGTCGGCGCCGCGCATGAAGGAGACCGGGCCGGAGGCGTTGCCGCCGGAGGAGAGCAGTTCCTTGGAGGAACGGATCCGGGAGAGGTTGAGGCCGGCGCCGGAACCGCCCTTGAAGATCATGCCCTCTTCCTTGTACCAGTCGAGGATCGACTCCATCGAGTCGTCGACGGCCAGGATGAAGCAGGCGCTGACCTGCTGGGGCTGCTTGGTGCCGACGTTGAACCAGACCGGCGAGTTGAAGCTGAACACCTGGTGGAGGAGGGCGTGGGTCAGCTCGTGCTCGAAGATCTCGGCGTCGTCCGGGGTGGCGAAGTAGCCGTTCTTCTCACCGGCGGCGCGGTAGGTGAGCACCACGCGGTCGATGATCTGCTTGAGGCTCCACTCGCGCTGCGGGGTGCCGACGGCTCCGCGGAAGTACTTGGACGTGACGATGTTGACCGCGTTCACCGACCAGAAGTCGGGGAACTCCACGCCGCGCTGCTCGAAGTTGATCGACCCGTCGCGCCAGTTGGTCATCACGACGTCGCGCCGCTCCCAGCGGACCTCGTCGTAGGGGTGGACGCCAGGGGTGGTGTAGATGCGCTCGATCCGCAGACCGCCCTTGGGGGCCTTGCCGGCGCCCTTGGCCGCGGTCTTGTCGGACTTCGACCCGCGTGCGGAACCGCTCGTGGTGTCTGTCACTTCTCGCTCCTCCTCCTGGGCAAACGCCCAAAGTGCCCCGAAAAGTCCGGGCACCGCTGGTTCGCTCTTCCGGTGTGCGGACAGGCGAGGACCCGCCTGGTTCCGCACGGTTCGTGGTGTTCCGTGCACCGTTTCCGGGCACGCGTCGACCCCGGTAGGGGGCCGGTGTGTCGCCGACCCCGTCAGGGGGCCGGTTTGTGGTGCGGGCCCCGGAGGGCCCTGTGCTCCGCCGGGCCGCTAGGGCGCGGCGGCGGGGACGGGCACGGAGGTGCCGTCCGCCGCGGGGGCGGGCCGTTCGCGGCGGAGTTCCGCGATGGCGGCCTCGAAGTCTTCCAGTCCGTCGTAGGCCTGGTACACGCTGGCGAACCGCAGGAAGGCGACCACGTCGAGGTCCTTCAGGGGTCCGAGTATGGCCAGCCCGACGTCGTGGGTGGTGAGCTCGGCGTTGCCGGTGGCCCGCACGCACTCCTCGACCCGCTGGCCGAGCTGGGCGAGGGCGTCCTCGGTGACCGGGCGGCCCTGGCAGGCCTTGCGGACTCCGGAGATGACCTTCTCCCGGGAGAACGGCTCGGTGACGCCGCTGCGCTTGATGACCATCAGCGCGGCCGTCTCCACCGTGGTGAAGCGGCGGCCGCAGTCGGGGCACTGCCGACGACGGCGGATGCAGCTGCCGTCCTCGGTGGTCCGGCTGTCGACGACGCGGCTGTCGGAGTGCCGGCAGAAGGGGCAGTGCACCTGAGGATCCCTCCCGGGCGGAACGTGCGGACTTGTCGAGTCTATGCGATGCCGACCCGTCCTCGGCAAGCTGATCATGCGACGTGACCACTAGTACTGGGCACGATGTGGACTGTAGCCACTACATGTAGGTCTTCGGGGGAGGTGACACCCCTGGCGTGTCGGCGCGGATTAGACTGCCGGAGTCGATCCCGGATCGAACATTTAATCGATGTACAACAAAGCCTTGATCGAGTCAGCCAACTCCCGAATAATTCACTCGAACGTGTGTTTGGCGCAACCTTTCGATAGGAGGTGCCGTTGGGCTGGAAAAGGGAGAGGACAGCCGTCGAGAGGGGCCGCCGTGAACACCATCGAAAGCAACACCATCCCGGTGCAGGAACACTCCCAGCTCAAGGTGGGTCAGCGCACCACGAACCAGCAGAGTGTGGACGTCAGCATGGACCGCAGTGAACAGCACCGGCTCTCCGGCCCGGCCATTCCTCACACGAGCCGCGTTCCCGACCAGCCCATCGAGCACGCCGCCGCGCTCGACGACGCGAACCCGGCGCCGACGCGTTCGATGCCCGGGCGCCCCCCCGGCATCCGCACCGACGAGGCCGGGCTGACCGAGCGGCAGCGCCGGGTCATCGAGGTCATCCGGGACTCCGTCCAGCGCCGCGGCTACCCGCCGTCCATGCGCGAGATCGGCCAGGCCGTCGGCCTGTCCAGCACCTCCTCGGTCGCCCACCAGCTGATGGCCCTGGAGCGCAAGGGCTTCCTCCGGCGCGACCCGCACCGCCCGCGCGCCTACGAGGTCCGCGGCGTCGAGGTGGCCCGGCCCAACACCGCCGAGACGGCCGGTCGCCCGTCCACCTCGTACGTGCCGCTGGTCGGCCGGATCGCGGCCGGCGGGCCGATCCTGGCCGAGCAGACGGTCGAGGACGTCTTCCCGCTGCCGCGCCAGCTGGTCGGCGAGGGCGAGCTGTTCGCGCTCACCGTGCGCGGCGACTCGATGATCGAGGCGGCCATCTGCGACGGCGACTGGGTCACCGTCCGGCGCCAGCCGGTCGCGGAGAACGGCGACATCGTGGCCGCCATGATCGACGGCGAGGCCACCGTGAAGCGCCTCAAGCGCGAGGACGGCCGGATCTGGCTGATGCCGCACAACCCCGCGTACGAGCCGATCAACGGCGACAACGCGACCATCCTGGGCAAGGTCGTCGCGGTCCTGCGCCGCCTCTGAGCGGCCCGCCGGGGCGCACACCGGGAAGGGGCTCCACCGCACGCTGCGGGGAGCCCCTCCGCGTTTCCGCGCGGCGCCGCGGCGCCCTCTGCACGGAGCCCGCCGGTCACGGCCGGGCCGCCCACCCCTTCCGTGGCCCGCGGCCCGGCGTGCGGCCCCGCTCGCCCGGTCCGGCCAGGACCGGACCGGGGCAACGCCCTCAGCCCCGCCGGACCACCGGCCGGACCGGCGGCGCCGAGGCGTCGATCGCCGCCAGCGAGCGCCGCACCTGGTTGCGGTCCGTGGTGTACCAGAACTCCGGCATCGACGACCGGAAGAAGCCCCCGTAACGCTTCGTCTCCACCCGCGGGTCCAGCACCGCGACCACGCCGCGGTCGTCCGCCGCGCGGACCAGCCGGCCCGCGCCCTGTGCCATCAGCAGCGCCGCGTGCGTCGCTGCGACGGCCATGAAGCCGTTCCCGCCGCGCTGCTCGACGTCCTTCTGCCGGGCGCTCATCAGCGGGTCGTCCGGGCGCGGGAACGGGACCCGGTCCATCACCACCAGCTGGCAGGCCGAGCCGGGCACGTCCACGCCCTGCCAGAGCGAGAGCGTGCCGAACAGGCAGGTGGTGGCGTCCGAGGCGAACTCCCGGATCAGCTCGCCGAGCGTGTCCTCCCCCTGGAGCAGGATCCGGTTGTCCAGCCGCTCGCGCATCGCCTCCGCGGCCGCCTGGGCGCCGCGCATGGAGGAGAACAGGCCGAGGGTCCGCCCACCGGCCGCGCCGATCAGCTCCGCCAGCTCGTCCAGCATGTCCGGGCGTTCCGGGTCACGGCCCGGGTCGGCCAGGTGCTTGGCGACGTAGAGGATGCCCTGCTTCGGGTACTTGAAGGGCGAGCCGACGTCGATGCCCCGCCAGAACGGCACCGGGTCGTCCCCGAATCCGCCGGTGTCCGGCTCGTCCCCCGGGGTGCGGACGTCCGGCAGCCGGGCGTCGGAGGGCAGCCCGACCGAGGCGGCCACCCCGTTGAAGTCCCCGCCGAGCTTGAGCGTGGCCGAGGTGAGCACCACCGAGCGCTCCTTGTAGAGGCCCTCCCGCAGCAGTCCGGAGACGCTCAGCGGGGCGACCCGCAGCGAGGCGGTGCCCAGACCGAAGCGGTCGCTGCGCTCGATCCAGACCACGTCGTACTCGGAGTCGGCCAGCAGCCGCTCCGCCGTCTCGTGCAGCGTCTCGGCGGCGGCCATCGCCTGCTTGCGCACCGCGTCCTCGTCGCTGAGCCCCTTGTCCCTCGTCTCGCCCAGCGAGGTGATCACCTGGCGGCTGGCGTCCCGGATCGCGGTGACGGCGTACGCCAGGTACTCGGGCAGCTCCTCGACCCGGCCGGGCTGGGCGGTCTCCATCAGGCCGTGGTAGTTCTCGGCGGCGGCCTGCAGGGCGTCCACGGCCTTCTCGTTGGCCAGCCTGGCTGCCCGCTTGACCGCCCGGTTGACCGCGCCGACGGTCAGCTCGGCGGTGGCCGCGCCGGTGACCCGGTTGACCAGTTCGTGGGCCTCGTCGACGATCAGCAGCCCGTGCTCGGGCAGCACCGGCGCGCCCTCGATGGCGTCGATCGCCAGCATCGCGTGGTTGGTGACCACGACGTCGGCCAGCTTGGCCCGCTCGCGCGCCTTCTCCGCGAAGCACTCCTGCCCGTACGCGCAGCGGCTCGCTCCCAGGCACTCCTTGGAGGTGACCGAGAGCTGGGCCCAGGCCTTGTCCGAGACTCCCGGGGTCATGTCGTCCCGGTCCCCGGTCTCGGTCTCGTCGGCCCACTCGCGCAGCCGCAGCACCTCCTGCCCGAGCTTGCCGGCGGGCCCGCCCATCGCCTCGACCGGGTCGAACAGGCCCTCGCCCTCGTCGCTCGGCGTGCCCTCGTTGGCCCGGTGCAGGCAGAGGTAGTTGGAGCGGCCCTTGAGCATCGCGAAGAGCGGGCGGCGGCGCAGCACCGGGTGCAGGGCCTCCACGGTGCGCGGCAGGTCCCGCTCGACCAGCTGGCGCTGGAGCGCCAGGGTGGCGGTGGCGACCACCACGCGGTCCCCGTGGGCGAGGGCCGGCACCAGGTAGGCCAGGGACTTTCCGGTGCCGGTGCCGGCCTGCACCAGCAGGTGCTCGCCGTGGTCGACGGCGTCGGCGACGGCCTCGGCCATCCGGACCTGGCCGGGGCGCTCGACGCCGCCGACGGCCGCGACGGCGGCGTGCAGCAGCTCGGGGAGCTGGGCCCGCGGGACGGCGTCGTGGGCGGCCGAATCGTCGGCGGCGTCCTCGGCGGCGTCGGCGGGGAGCTGGGATTCGGAGTCGTTCGTCATGACCCTCCCACCCTACGGGGCGGGGGTGACAATCCGGTCCCGTTGTCCGGGCAGCGCGGCCGTTCCCTCGGGGGTCAGGGCGTTGGGGACGGTGCCGTGCCGGGCGGCGTGCGGCCGGTGCGGGCGGTCGCCGTAGCCGTCGAGCAGCAGCCGGTTGCGGTTGAGGCAGAGCCGGTCGATCCGCTGGCGGAAGAGGTCGAAGAGCGCGAACCGCTCCTTCAGTTCGGGGAAGCGCTCCTGGTGGCGGAGGATCTCGGCGCGCAGCAGGGCCCAGAACTCCGCCTCGGGCAGGCCGGTCTGGGCCTCCAGCAGCGGGGCGAGGTAGCGGTAGACGCCGATGAAGAGGCCGGAGTGGAGGAACTGGCAGAGGCCCTGCGGGTCCTCGCGCAGCAGCACCCCGGCCACCTCGGCGGGCAGGTCGCGCAGTTCGGGCAGGTCCTGGTCGCTGAGGTTGACGTCGTCGACGAAGTCCTTGACCGCCAGCCGGACGGGGGTGTCGGTGGCGTCGAAGACGACGATGGCGTTCTCGCCGTGCGGGGAGAAGACCAGGCCGTAGCGGTAGAGGAAGTGCAGCAGCGGCGGCAGCATGGCGGCGAACAGCCGGGCGGTCCAGGCCTTCGGGGTGAGCCCGGAGCGGGCGATCAGCTCGGCGGCCAGGGCCCGGCCGTCGGAGCCGGTCTGCAGCAGGGCGGCCAGGGTGCGGCCGCGCTCGCCGGGGTCCAGGGCGGGGCCGAGCGGCTCGCGCCAGATCGCGCCCAGCAGCTCCTTGTACTGGTACGGAGCCTCGGGCAGTTCCCGGTAGAGCGGGTGGTCGACGGTGACGGAGGCGATCTCGCCGAGCAGGACGACCCGGCACTCGTCGCGCAGGAACGGGTCGGCGTCGCGCAGGCCGTGGATCCAGGCGGTGACGGCGGGCGCGGCCAGCGTGCGCTCGGTGGGCAGGCCGCGCCAGACCAGGGTGTTGAGGACGGCGAGCGGCAGCTTGACCGTGCAGCGGTCCGGCCGGCTGTGGTTGAAGAACGAGCGGATGGACTGCTGGGGCAGCCGCAGGTCTCCGTCGGAGGGCAGGGGGACGATCTCGCCGGAGGCGATCCACGGCGCGAACAGCGGGACGACGGTCTCGTCCCACTGCCAGGGGTGGACGGGCAGCAGCAGGTAGTCGCCCGCATCGGGGCCGAGGTCGGCCCGGAGGGCGTCGGGGTCGTCGAGCTCGCGGGCGTAGAGCTGGTCGGGATCGGCGAGGCCGGGGACGCCGCGGTACTCGGCGAGCCGGCGGTGGACGGCGATCCAGGGGAGCGGGCGCGGGGTGCGCGCCTCGGGGGCCCAGCGGGCGGTGTCGAGGGCGGAGAAGCCGAGCCGGCCCTTGTTGGGGACGATCCAGGGGTGGCCGCCCTGCCGGCCCTCCAGGTCGGTGTGGCCGAGGTCGGCCAGCTCGGCGGCGGTGAGCGCGGTGGCGAGCTGGTGGGCGTCGGAGATCAGGGTGGCGGTGAGCTCGCGGACCAGGTGGCCGGTGGTGTCGCCGCGCAGCCCCAGCGCGCGTCGGGCGTACGGGAGGAAGCGCAGCGGGTCGAGGCCGTCGGGCGCCGAGCAGCGGACCGAGTCCTCGTCGACCTGCCAGCTGCCGTAGGCGCCGCGGCGGGCGAGGAAGCGGTACTCGACGCCGTCCAGCCGGAGCAGGTAGGTGCCCTCGGCGGTGCCGGGCTCGGGGGTGATCAGCTCCTCGTAGGCGAACTCGCCGAGCATCTTGGCCAGGAGCGTGCGCCCGGCCCGCTGCCAGTGCCCGGGGGTGAGCTGCGGTGGCAGGTAGAGCGGCGGTTCAGCGGCCGGCGGTTGCGGCACGGGTCGACTCCTGGGGGCGGGGGACGGCGGGGACGGGTCGGGGCGTGGCCGGTTCGGGGGCGGTGGGGGCCGCTGCGCGCGGCGGGGTCTGCGGCTCGGCCCGCGGCCCGGTGCGCGGCGCCGCCGGTCGGCCGGGGGGCGGCGCGGCCTGCGGCTCGGCGCGCGGTGGGGCGAAGCCGGTCCAGGCGGTGCGGGTGGGCAGCCGGTGGAGGGTGCGGCCGGTCACGGCGTTGAGGATGACGGCGGCCCGGTGGGCGCCGAGGCCCAGGTCGGGCGTGCCGACGCCGTGGGTGTGCAGTTCGGCGTTCTGGACGTAGAGCCCGCCGGTGAGCTCCGGCAGGGTGGCCACCCGGTGGTCGAGGTCGACGCGGTAGCGACCGGACCCGTCCCAGTCGATCAGGTGGGCCAGCGGTTCCAGGGCCGCCGGGCGGGCGGCGCGGTAGCCCGTGGCGAGGACCACGGCGTCGGTGCGCAGCAGGTGCCGGGCCCCGGAGTCGGTGTGCCGGCAGTCCAGTTCGAGGCCTCCGCAGGGCCCGGGCCGGGCCTCGGTGACGGCCGTGCCGGGGATGATCTCGACCGGTGCGGCGTCCATGGGGCGACCGATCGTCCGCTCGTACAGGTGGTCGTGGATCTCCGCCAGGGTCTCGGCGCTGGCGGCCTTGTGCAGTTGCCACTGTGCGTCGACCAGGGTGTCCCGGACTGGTTCGGGCAGGCCGTGGAAGTAGCGGGTGTAGTCGGGGGTGAAGTGCTCCAGCCCGAGTTTGGAGTACTCCATGGGCGCCAGCGCCCTGGTCCGGGTGAGCCAGCGCAGCCGGACGCCGTCGTCGCCGTGGCGCCGCAACAGGTCGAGGAAGACCTCCGCGCCGGACTGGCCGCTGCCGACCACGGTGATGTCGCGGGCGCCGGCGAGGTCGTCGCGGCGGTCCAGGTAGTCGGCCGAGTGGAAGGCGCGCGGGTGCCCGGTGAGGGCGGCGAAGGCCTCGGGCAGGACCGGCCGGGTGCCGACGCCGAGTGCGAGGTTGCGCGCGTGCACCTCCTCGCGCCGCCCGGTGGCGGTGTCCCGCAGTTCGACGCGGTAGCGGTCGCCGGCCCAGTGCAGGGCGGTGACCTCCGTGCCGAAGCGGCAGTTGGCGAGCCGCTCGGCGGCCCACCGGCAGTAGTGGTCGTACTCCCGGCGGGGAAGGTGGAAGCGCTCGGCGAAGTAGAAGGGGAAGAGCCGGTCCTGCTCGCGCAGGTAGTTGAGGAAGGACCAGCGGTTGGCGGGGTCGACCAGGGAGACCAGGTCGGCGAGGAACGGCACCTGCATCCGGGCTCCGTCGACCAGCATGCCGGGGTGCCAGCGGAACTCCGGGCGCTGGTCGCAGAAGAGGGTGCGCAGGCCGGGAACGGGCTCGGCGAGCGCGGCGAGCGAGAGGTTGAAGGGGCCGATGCCGACGCCGAGCAGGTCGTACGGCGCCGGCCGGGATGCTGGGGTGTCCATGGGGTGGGCGGTGTCCTAGGCGGGTCGGTTCGGGTCGGGGCGGTCGGGGCGGTCGGGGCGGTCGGGCTCCCGGTCGGGCTCCCGGGCGCGGTCGCGGTCGCGGATCATCAGGGCGGCGCGCTTGCCGGGCAGGTCGAGTTCGGCGGCCGGACTGAACCCGGCCCGTTCGAAGGCCCGGACGGAGCGCCGGTTGCGGACGTCGGGCTCGGCCACCACGCGCTCGCACCCCAGCCGTTCGCGCAGGATGCGGTCGGCCAGAGCGGCGATCAGGGTGGCCCCGAGGCCCCGGCCCCGCTGGTCGGCGGGGCCGAGGAGCAGGTGCACCCCGGTGTCCTGGGGGCGGGCGGGGTAGTAGCCGGCGAGCGGGTCGAGGTCGGCGCGGTAGACCTCCCAGTAGCTCATCGGGGTGCCGTCGAGCAGGCCGAGGCAGGGGGCGCTGCGCCCGTCGCCGTCGATCTGGGCGCGGACGTGCCGCTCGGTGGCGGCGGCCGGGCCGGCCAGCTCCCAGAACGCGGCGATCTCGGGGTCGTTCATCCAGCCGGCGAGGAGCGCCAGGTCGGCGGGGAGCCGGACCGGGCGGAGCCGGAACTCGCCGGCGCCGGTGGGCATGGCGCCCCAGCCGGCGACCTCGCCGGCCAGGCTCCCGGGAGCGCTCACGCGCCGGCCACCGGGTTGGGGATGTCCACGTAGACGGACTGGGTGGCGACCGGCCCCACCAGTTCGTCCATGCCGTTGATCCGGGTCAGCAGGTTGGCCTTGCACGGCAGTGTGGCGGCGTCCAGCAGGAGGGCGGGCAGCGCGGAGCCGGTGGCGGCGGCCCGGGGGCCGGTCAGGAATCCGCGCAGCGCGGCCAGCAGTACCGCCTCGTCGGCCAGGCCCTGGGAGCCGAGGGCGCCGATCAGGCCGAGCACGTGGTTGATGCCGAGGTAGTAGGCGAAGTGGTGGTCGATCACCTCGTCGGCGAGGAAGGTGTCGCTGCGCGCGCCGAGGCCGGGCAGCCGGGCGGTGAGCCGGTCGGCGGCGCTCTGCCGGTAGTAGAAGCCCTGGTTGTCGCGGTAGCGCCCGCCGGTCGGCCAGCCCTCGGCGTCCAGCAGGACGAGGCTGTTCTGCTGGTGGGCCTCCAGCGCGATGCCGGCGCGGCCGTCGAGCCAGAGGACGGGGAGCACGACCGCCTCCAGGTAGCGCAGGAACCATTCGGCGGCCACGGTGCGCAGCGGGCGCCCGCTGCGGGCGGCGAGGGCGCGCAGGGTGTCGCCGAGCCGGGAGGGGACGGTGTCGCCGGTGCCGAGCGGTTGCTCGGCGACCAGTCCGGCGACGCACAGCGCGCGGTCGGCGGGCGCGAAGGGCTGGGCGCGCAGCACGGTGTCCAGCCCGCCGGGGTCGCCGAGGGCGGGGTGGTCGACGCCGATCCACGCCGGGTCGCGGACGACGTCGAACCCGGGGTGGGCGGCCCGCCACTCGTCGGCGAGGCCGCTCTCCAGCAGCCGGTGCATCTCCAGGCCGCGGTGCAGCTCCTTGCGGAGGTTCTCCCGGCGGGAGTTGGTGATCCGCAGGCCGAGCGAGAGCTTCAGCATCCACGGTGTGCCGGGCCGGTAGACGGTGCGCACCGACGAGGTCGGGTACCAGGCCTCGCCGGCCGGGCCGAGGTCGTGCAGCAGACCGTCGGACAGCAGATCGGCGACGGCCGGACGCAGCGCCAGTTCGCGGGCCTGCCAGGGGTGCAGGGGCAGCGCGGCGGTACCGGGGGGCAGCGGCGTGCCACCGCCGAGCAGCTCCGCGGTGATCCGGTCGGCGCTCTCGGTCAGCGCGGAGCCGGCGGCGAGCAGTTCGCGGTCGACGGCGTACCAGTGGAGCCGGAAGGAGCCGTGCAGTTCCGGGGAGTATGCGGCGCTCTGGGCCGGGCCGAGGCCGTCGCGGCTCTTGGGCGTGGGGTGCAGCGGGTGCCCGAGCAGCAGCGACTGCTCGGCGGCGAGGAAGTGCGAGGCCTCCGGCCCGCCGGGGGCGGCGGCGGTGCGGCGGTGGGCGAGGATGTCGGCGGTGCGGACCACCGAGTCGGCGACGCGCGCGGCGAGGTCCGCGACCTGGCCGGGGTCGGGCCGGTCGGCGGCCGCGGCGGCGATCAGGGCGGCGGCGGTGACGGCGTCCACCGGGGCGTCGGCGGTGTCCTCGCCGGCCGAGAGGGTGGCCGGGCCGAAGCGGTGCCAGCCGGCCGGCGACCAGTACCGGACCGGTGCGCAGAGCCGGGCCGCGCCGCCGAGGACGGCGATCCGCAGTCGGCCGTCCGGGCCGGGCGCGGCGCCGGTCTCCCGGGTCCAGCACCGCAACAGGGCTTCCAGGCCGGCCTGTTCGGCGGCGACGGCCGGGTCCGGGTGCAGCAGCGGGTCGGGGCCGACGGCGGCGGCCGCGGCGGGTCGGGCCGGGGCGGGGCGGCGCGCCGGAACGTCGGGCGGGGCTCCGGTGAGGGCGGTGCTCAAGGCTGCTCCTTGGGGCGCGTGGGTGCGGACGCGCACGGGTGGTGGAGGGGTTGGCGGGCGCTCGCACCGTCGCGTCAGGTAAGGGTTACCTATCCCTGACGGGTGATCACAAGGACGACTCACTCGTCCGGGTGAAGACCGGTGATTGTTCACCCGTGGGGTGATCGCCCCTGCCCGTCGCGCGCCCGTCGCGGCAACGAGACCGCCCGGCGTTCGTCACGGATCGATGACCTCCCGTCGGTTCCGGAACCCAGGGGCCGCCCTGCGCCGTCCTGGTGGCCAGTGGGAGACTCCAAGGCGGCCGGCCGGCGCCGCAGCGGAACTGCCGGGAAACAAGGACCAGCTGGGGGAAGCGACACCATGCCATCGATCCACAGGTCAGCCGTGGCCGCGGCCCTCGCGGCCGGAACGCTGTTCGCCGTGAGCGCCTGCGGCCCGGACGGTCCGTCCGGGGACACCGGCGGCACGAGCGCCGCGCCGCCGCCGGCCTCGGCGAGCGCCAGCGGCTCCGCCGCGGGCGGCGGCGGCGTGATCGGCGGCCTCACCCTGCCGACGGGCATCCCGACCAGCCTGCTGGAGGGCCTGCCGAAGAGCTGGGACGACCTGAAGAAGTGGAAGTTCGAGGACTGGGACAACTGGGCCTCCCAGCACGTCTTCAACAACCCCGTCGTCAAGGACTTCTGGAACCCGGACAAGATGGGCGACTCCAAGCCGGCCGACCCGGCGCCGCCCACCGCCAAGCCGGCCGGCGACGCCGGGGTCACCGACCCCGAGCCGCCGGTGGTCAAGGCCGTTCCGGTGGCCCGTCCCTACACCAAGCAGCCGTCCGGGAAGGTGTTCTTCAGCGCCGAGGGCGGCCGGGGCAACTGCTCGGCCACCGTGATCGCGGACCCGGCGCACCCCGGCAAGAGCAACCTGGTCTGGACGGCCGGCCACTGCGTGCACCAGGGCAAGGGCGGCAACTTCTTCAAGGACCTCGTCTTCGTGCCGGCCTACAACAACTCCGGTGCCTCCAGCGGCGGCAAGAAGGCGCCGCTGGCGGAGCTGGCGCCGCTGGGCACCTGGTGGGCCAAGGACGTGGTGACCTCGCCGCAGTGGACGGTCGAGGGCGGCGGCACCGGTGACTCCGCCAGCCAGTACGACTTCGCGGTCATGCGGGTGCAGAACCAGAACGACACCGGCAAGTCGCTGGAGGAGACCGTCGGCTCGGCCGTACCGGTCTGGTTCGACGCCCCGCGCGACAAGCTCTCCGTCTCGGCCGTCGGCTACCCGCTCTACAAGCCCTTCGACGGGCAGGAGCTGTACAAGTGCGACGGCGGCAAGCCGGTCCGGCTCTCCTTCGACCCGAAGCGGCCGTCGATGCTCACCATCGGCTGCACCATGACCCAGGGCTCCAGCGGCGGCGGCTGGTTCGCGACGATGCCCGACGGCAAACTCGCGCTGGTCAGCAACACCTCCATCGGCACGCAGGACCACACCTCGCTGAGCGGCCCGTACCTGGAGACGGTCGCCAAGCAGGCGCTGGAGTACATCTCGCGGAAGCAGAAGTAGCGCCGCCCGCGTCCGACCGACCGCACGACCGACGGGGACCGATCACCATGCGACTGACCATCAGGGGACTGCCGACCAGGGCACTGACCACCGCGGCGCCGACGCCCGGGGCACCGGACGACCGGCCGCGGGGCGGCCGCCGGGCCGCGCCGGCGGCGGCGGCCGTACTGGCCGCGCTCGCGCTCACCGCGACCGCCTGCGGACCGGACAACGAGAAGAGCACCGACGCCGGGGGGCCGCCGGCCGCGACCACCGCGGCGGCGCCCGGGGGCGGCAGGCCCGCGCTCCCCACCAGCCTCCAGGACGTCGCCGGCTGGAAGCTGGACGACTGGGCGCGGTTCATCGGCGACAACGCCTTCGTCAACGAGGTCGCCCAGGGCTTCTGGTCGATCGCCAAGATGGAGGACGCCAAGGGCCGGCCCACGCCGGAGTACTCGCACAAGTCGGCCGGCAGCTCGGTCCAGCGCGACGAGCCCCCGGCCGCGATCCCGGCCAAGCCGCAGCCGCACCCGTACAGCCCGGCGACGGCCGTGGTCGGCAAGATCTTCATGACCGCGCCCGAGGGCGACTCGATGTGCTCGGGCACCGTGGTCTCCGACCCGGCCAACCCGGGCCGCAGCAACCTCGTCTACACCGCCGCCCACTGCCTGCACGACGGCAAGGGGGGCACCTGGCTGAAGAACATCGTCTTCGTCCCCGGCTACAACCGGGACGGCCAGGCCAGCCGGGGCAAGCGGTACACCGAGCAGCAGGTGTCCCCCTACGGCCGGTGGACGGCGGTCAAGGCGCTGGTCTCGCCGAACTGGGTGAAGGAGAGCGGCGTCGGCGCGAACTCCCAGTACGACTACGGGATCATCCGGGTCCGCAACGAGAACGGCTCCGGCCTCTCGCTGGAGGAGGCGGTCGGCGGCTCGGTCCCGATCTGGTTCAACGCCCCGCGCGAGCAGATCACCTCGGCGTTCTCCTACGGCTACCCCGCCGAGCGGCCGTTCGACGGCATGGAGCTCAACCACTGCGACTCGACCGTGCGCCCGGCCAAGCTCTCCTTCGACCAGAGCCGCCCGCCGATGTACGTGATCGGCTGCACCATGACCGGCGGCTCCAGCGGCGGCGGCTGGTTCATCACCAGGGACGGCAAGCCGAACCTGATCAGCGTCAACTCGATCGGCAACCGCAACCCGTCCGAGTACATGGCCGGCCCCTCCCTCCAGGAGCAGGCGAAGCAGGCCTTCGACTACTTCTCCAAGAACGCGAAGTAGGCCGGGCGGCCCGTCCCGTCCCGGCGAACGCCGGCGGCCCCGGACCCCTCAAAGCGGGGTCCGGGGCCGCCGGCGTTCGGGCGCGGGCCCGGGCGTCCGGCCCGGCCCTACGCGGTCGCGACCGCGAAGTGCTCCAGCTCGGCGGCCAGCTCGGCCGGCACCTTGGCGTGCACCAGGGTGCCCTCGGCGGTGTGCTCGGTGGAGAGCAGCTCGCCCTCGGCGTGCACCCGGGAGACCAGGCCGCCCTGGGTGTACGGCACGAGCGCCTGCACCTCGACGGCGGGCCGCGGGAGCTCGTCGTCGATGAGCTTGAGCAGCTCGTCCATGCCCTGGCCGCTGCGGGCCGACACCACGATGGCGTGCGGCTCGCGGCGCAGCAGCCGCTGCAGCACGAGCGGGTCGGCGGCGTCGGCCTTGTTGATCACCACGATCTCCGGCACGTTCTGCGCGTCGACCGAGACGATCACCTCGCGGACGGCCGCCAGCTGCGTCTCCGGCTCGGGGTGCGAGCCGTCCACCACGTGCAGGATCAGGTCGGCGTCGGCGACCTCCTCCATGGTCGAGCGGAACGCCTCGACCAGGTGGTGCGGCAGGTGCCGGACGAATCCGACGGTGTCCGCCAGCGTGTAGAGCCGGCCGCTCGGGGTCTGCGCCCGGCGCACGGTCGGGTCGAGGGTGGCGAACAGCGCGTTCTCCACCAGCACACCCGCGCCGGTGAGCCGGTTGAGCAGCGAGGACTTGCCGGCGTTGGTGTAGCCGGCGATGGCCACGGACGGCACCTGGTGGCGCTTGCGCTCCTGGCGCTTGGTGTCGCGGCCCTTCTTCATGTCGGCGATCTCCTTGCGGAGCTTCGCCATCTTCTCGCGGATCCGGCGCCGGTCGGTCTCGATCTTGGTCTCACCGGGACCACGGGTGGCCATGCCGCCGCCGGACGAGCCGGAGCCACCACCACCCATCTGCCGGGAGAGCGACTGACCCCAGCCGCGCAGGCGCGGCAGCATGTACTGCATCTGGGCGAGCGAGACCTGTGCCTTGCCCTCGCGGGACTTGGCGTGCTGGGCGAAGATGTCGAGGATCAGGGCCGTCCGGTCGACGACCTTGACCTTGACCACGTCCTCCAGGTGGATCAGCTGGCCCGGGGTGAGCTCACCGTCGCAGACCACGGTGTCGGCACCGGTCGCCGCGACGATGTCGCGCAGCTCCCTGGCCTTGCCGGAGCCGATGTAGGTGGCCGCGTCGGGCTTGTCACGGCGCTGGATGACGCCGTCCAGCACCTGGGAGCCGGCGGTCTCGGCGAGCGCGGCGAGCTCGGCGAGCGAGTTCTCCGCCTCCTCGACCGTGCCGTCGGTCCAGACGCCGACGAGCACCACGCGCTCCAGACGGAGCTGGCGGTACTCGACCTCGGTGACGTCCTGGAGTTCGGTGGAGAGTCCGGCGACGCGCCGCAGGGCGGCACGCTCACTGCGGTCGTACTGGTCGCCGTCGTAGTGGTGGCCGAGGTCCTCGTCGATGGCCGCGAGGTCCTCGTCCATGAGGGCTTCCGCTCGCCGGCCGTCGATGCGGCGCGGGGCGTCGGCGTGGTCGCGGGTGTCGAACGTGGAGGTCATTCTGTCCTTTGGCTGCTGGTCGGAAGGCCTGTCTGCGTGACCGTACCGGACGGTCACACCCGGAGTCTGCCCAGCTGCCGCCCCGTCTACCGCTCGGGCGAGGTGTGAGCTACCCCTCGGGACCGCGGACCCGATGCGGGCAGGTTCTCCCATTGCCCGGTGAACGCCGCGGACCGGCCGTGAATTCCCCATGATGGTCGCACGCCCGGCGCGGGCGGGTCATCCCCATTTCCCCCGGCCGTCGCCCCTGCCCCGGGTTCGGTGCCCTCCCCGGGCGGCGCCGGCTCCGCCTCCCCGGCCGGGGTGCGTGCGGTGGCGCCGCCCTCGGGGGCGTGCGGCCGGCTGACGTCGTACACCCCGGAGACCCGCAGCATCGCCCGCATCACCGCGGCCAGCACCGCCGGGTCGGGCAGCTCCACGGTGTAGGTGTGCCGCACCCGCAGCTCCTGCGGCGGCTCCACCTCGGCCGAGACGATCCCGACGCCCTCCCCGGAGATCGCCGCGGTGAGGTCGGCCAGCAACCGCGGCCGGTTGAGCGCCTCGGCCCGCAGGGTGGCCCGGTAGCCGGACGGCGGCGCGCCGCCGGGCTGCCAGTGGATCTCCAGGACGCCGCGCCCGTCCGCCCGCATCCGCTCCCCGGCCGGGCAGCCGGTGCGGTGCACGGCGACCGTGCCGCCGCGGATCGCGAAGCCGCTGACCTCGTCCGGTGGCACCGGGGTGCAGCACCGGGCCAGCCGGACCGGCGCCCCGGGCCGGCCGGCCACCGCCACCGGGGCGGCGCCGCGCTCGGCGGTCCGGTGCGCGGGTGGCGCCGGCTGGCCGGCCGAGGGGCCGGTGCGGACCACCGGGACGGGCGCCGGGTGGTCCGCCAGCCACCGCTCGATGGCCAGCCGGGCGGCCGGGGTCCGGGCGTGCGCCAGCCAGTCGGGCGCCGGGCCGGACGGCCGGGCCGCCGGGTCGCCCTGCTCGGTCAGGATGGCGACCAGGTCGCCGTCCTGGAGCACGGTGGAGAGCGCGGTGAGCCGGCCGTTGACCCGGGCGCCGATACATCGGTGGCCGGTCTCCTCGCCGAGCAGGTAGGCGGCGTCGACGCAGCTGGCGCCCGCCCTCAGCTGAAGCGTTTCGCCGGTCTCCGTGACGACGGTGATCTCGCGGTCGCCGGCGAGGTCGGCGGTGAGGGCGGACCAGAAGGCGTCCGGGTCCGGCGTCTCCTGCTGCCACTCGAGCAGCCGGCTGAGCCAGCCGGGCCGGGCCGGGTCGGTGCGGTCCAGCTCGTCGCCGCCCTGGTCGGCGCCGGCCCCCGGCTGCCGCGGGTCGCCCAGGGCGACCACGCCGGTCTCGGCGACCTCGTGCATCCGCCGGGTGCGGACCAGCACCTCCACCACCGCGCCGCCCTCCAGCGCCACCGCGGTGTGCAGCGACTGGTACAGGTTGAACTTGGGGGCGGCCACGAAGTCCTTGAACTCGCCCGGCAGCGGCGTCCAGCAGGTGTGCAGCTCGCCGAGGACGGCGTAGCAGTCCGCGTTCTCCTCCACCACCACCAGCACCCGGCCGAAGTCGGCGGGCTGCGGCCCCTGCGGCCGCCCGTCCGGGCCCGCCGCGGCGGCCCGTTTGAGCAGCACCCGGTGCAGCGAGACGCAGTGCCGGGGGCGGACGGTGACCTCGGCGGCCACCCCCGCCTCGGCCAACTGGCGGGCGAGGGTCCGGGCGAAGGGTTCGAGCAGGGTGTCCGGTCCGTCCTCGTGCCCGGCCAGCAGGGCGCGGGTGCGCCGGCACTCCTCGGGGTGCAGGGTGGCGAAGACGATGTCCTCCAGCTCCGCCTTCAGCACCTGGATGCCGAGCCGCTCGGCGAGCGGGATCAGCACGTCCCGGGTGACCTTGGCGATCCGCACCTGGCTGGCCGGCTTCATGTGCCGGATGGTGCGCATGTTGTGCAGCCGGTCGGCGAGCTTGATCACCATCACCCGGACGTCGTCCCCGGTGGCGACCAGCATCTTGCGGAAGGTCTCGGCCTCGGCGGCCGCGCCGAAGTCGACCTTCTCCAGCTTCGTCACCCCGTCCACCAGGTAGGCGACTTCGGGTCCGAACTCCTCCGCCACCTGATCAAGCGTCAGATCGGTGTCCTCCACGGTGTCGTGGAGCAGCGAGGCGACCAAGGTGGTCGTCCCGGCGCCGAGTTGGGCCAGGATCATGGTGACGGCCAGCGGGTGGGTGATGTAGGGCTCGCCACTCTTGCGCTTCTGCCCCCGGTGGCTCGCCTCGGCCAGCCGGTAGGCCCGGCCGAGCAGGCCGAGGTCGGCCTGCGGGTGGTGGCGGCGGTGGACCCGGACGAGCGGCTCGATCGCGTCCGGCACCGGTGGGCGGCCGGTGGCCAGCAGGGCGGCGCGCCCGGCCCGGCCCAGCGCGGCCCGGCCGAGCCCGCCGAGGGGGCGCCTGGCCCCGGCCTGCCGTGCGGACGTCGGCTGCCCCGCCAGGGGCTGCCCGGCTTCGATGGTCATCAGCGCCTCCGGCAGCAGTCACCGGTTGCCTGCTACCCCGACGCGGGGTGATCGACCCGGTGGTCCATGCTACCGAGCAGAGCACGTTCGGCGACGCCCTGCTTCCCGTCCGTGAGCCGGATCACCCGAACGGGGGGATTCACCGCTGCGCGAAATGGGCAAACCGCCCGCTGCTCAGCCCTGAAGGGCCGCCAGCCACCCCGCGTCGAGCTCGCCACGAGCCACGATCACCGCCGGGCCGGTCTTCTCCACCCGGCCGTCCGGGTACTCGGTGACCACCAGTCGCCCGCCCGGCACGTCCACGGTGTAGCTGACGGCCTCCCCGGTGACCGCGGGGTCGAGACCGTCGCGGCGGATCGCGGCGACCGCGACGGCGCAGGCGCCGGTGCCGCAGGAGAGGGTCTCGCCGGAGCCGCGCTCGTGCACCCGCATCGCGACGTGCCGCGGGCCGCGGTCCACCACGAACTCGACGTTGACGCCGTCCGGGTAGGCCTCGGCGGGGCTGGTGAGCGGCGCGCTGCGCAGCTCGCCGGCGTGGTCCAGGCTCTCCACGAAGGCGACCGCGTGCGGGTTGCCCATGTTGACGTTGCGGGCCGGCCAGCGCCGCTCGCCGACCGCGACCTCGATCCCGTCCGGACCGGGCAGCTCCGCGCGGCCCATCCCGACGGTGACGTCGCCCGGCGTGCCGTCCTCGGCGTCCTCGGCGATCCGCACCGTCCGCACGCCGGCCCGGGTGGCGACGGCCAGTTCGCCGGGCTCGGCCAGCCCGGCGTCGACCAGGTAGCGGGCGAAGACGCGCACGCCGTTGCCGCACATCTCGGCGATCGACCCGTCGGCGTTGCGGTAGTCCATGAACCACTCGGCCCGGTCGGCCTGGTCGGCCGCGGCCGGGTCGGCGGCCGAGCGCACCACGCGCAGCAATCCGTCGGCGCCGATGCCGGCCCGGCGGTCGCAGAGCGCGGCGACGGCCTCGGGGCCGATCACCAGCCGGCCGTCCGGGTCGGGCACGATGACGAAGTCGTTCTGGGTGCCGTGCCCCTTGAGGAAGGGCAGGCCGGCGGGCTGCGGGGAGGATTCGCTCACCCTCCCGATGGTACTGAGCGGGCGGCCGTCCCGGCCCGGCGGACCACCTGTCGGACCGCGTACCGGACGGCCCGTCGGGCGGCCCGTCCGGCGGCTCCCCGCAGCGGGGTCAACGCAGGTGGACGACGCGCCAGAGCGCCAGCGCGCAGGCGGCCAGCACGATCAGGGTGTAGATCACGATCGCCTTCCAGCCGGCCCGCTGGCCGGAGCCGCGGCGGGGCAGGCCCGGCCACTTGTACCCGGCGTGCCGGGCGGCCATCGCGCCCCAGCCGACCGAGGCGGCGGTCAGCAGCAGGCCGAGCATCCCGACCATCGCCGAGCCCGCCCCGGCGGAGCCGAAGGCGAGCGGGAAGGCGAACATCAGCGAGCCTGCGGTGGCCAGCAGCGCGATCGGCAGCGTCTGCCACCAGCGCAGCCGGCGGCGCGGGCGGATCTCCCGCTCGTGCACGGCACCGGAGGAGGCGCCGTCCAGTACGGGCAGCGCGACGGCGTACGACGAGGGGGCGTCGAGCCCCGGCAGGACGGGAAGGTCCGGCAGGGTGGACGCGTCGAGGTCGCCGGCCTGCGCGGTGGCCCCGCCACTCGTCGGCCTGGCGCTCTGGCCGGCTTCGGGGCCGGTACCCGTGGACACGCGGCCTCCCCTGACAGTTCGACACGAGTGGGCACTCGCGGCCGGGCGCGGTCGGCCCATCCGGACCGACCCTTATGACCTCGATGATGGCATGTCCAGGGGTGCGTTCCGGGCCTGACCGGCGTCGTCGGGTGATCCGTGGCCATCACGTGATCGGGCCGTAACCCCCGGTTCGTCCTGCACGGTCACCTGCGCGCGCAGGTGCACCGCCGATTGGCCGGATCCCGTCTACGACGCGGCGGATTCCTGACGGTCGATCAGGTCGAGGGAGCGGGCGAGCAGCTCGGCGGGGTCGGCGCCGGCCGGGCGGGAGAGCCAGTGGATCCGGTCGTCGCGGCGGAACCAGGACTCCTGGCGGCGGGCGAACCGCTTGGTCGCCCGGACCGTCTCGGCCCGCGCCTCGTCCTCGGTGCACTCCCCGGCGAAGTGGTCCAGGACCTGCTGGTAGCCGAGCGCCCGGGAGGCCGTCCGGCCCTCGCGCAGCCCGAGCTCCTCCAGCGCGCGCACCTCGTCCAGCAGCCCGGCCTCCCACATCCGGTCGACCCGCAGGGTGATCCGCTCGTCGAGTTCGGGGCGCGGCACCGCGACCCCGATCTGCACGGCGTCGTAGACGGCGGTGTTGCTGGGCAGGTTGGCGGTGAACGGCTGCCCGGTGATCTCGATGACCTCCAGGGCCCGGACGATCCGCCGCCCGTTGCTCGTCAGGATGGCCTCGGCGGCCGCCGGGTCCAGCTCGGCCAGCCGCCGGTGCAGCGCGTACGGGCCGAGCTCCCCCAGCTCGGCCTCCAGACGGGCCCGGACCGCGGGGTCGGTGCCGGGGAACTCCATCTCGTCGATCGCCGCCCGGACGTACAGCCCGGAGCCGCCGACCAGGACGGGGGTGCGGCCCGCGGCGAGCAGCCGGTCCATCTCGGCGCGGGCGAGCCGCTGGTACTCGGCGACGCTCGCGGCCTCCGTCACGTCCCAGATGTCCAGCAGGTGGTGCGGGACGCCGCCGCGCTCGTCGAGGGTGAGCTTGGCCGTGCCGATGTCCATGCCCCGGTAGAGCTGCATCGAGTCGGTGTTGATCACCTCGCCGCCGAGGCTGCGGGCGATGGCGACGGCCAGGTCGGACTTGCCGGCGGCGGTCGCGCCCACGACGGAGACCACGCGGGGCCGGGCGGGGCGGGACGGGACGGTGGTACGGGAGGTGCTCACCGGACCAGTCTCGCAAAACCGCCGCCGCGCCGGTGGCCTCCCCATCGCGCCGGTGCTACTGAGCGACGATATGACTGATTTCGGCCATTTCCGCAGTCGAGAACGGTTCGGCCACGGTCGAGAACGGATCGGCCACGACGGACGTTGAGCAGGAGACGGAGAGGAACGGTGAGAGCGCCATGGGTCTGATGGACAACCTCAAGGGCAAGGCCGGGGAGCTGAAGGAGAAGGCCAGCGAACTGGCCGGCAAGCACAGCGACCAGATCGAGCACGCGGTGGACAGGGCCGGCGGGGCGATCGACAAGGCCACCAAGGGCAAGTACAGCGAGAAGATCGAGCACGGCACCACCAAGGCCAAGGGCGCGGTGGACGACTTCGCCCACAAGCCCAGGACGACCGGCGCCACGGGCGCCACGGGCACCCCGGGCACCCCCGGCGGTCCGGCCGGCCCAGCGCCCGGCGGCGCCGCGCCCGAGGGCGGCCGGGGCCCGGACGCCTGAGACCGGCGGCAGCGGGCGTCAGGCCCAGGTGGCGACGACGTACCCGACGCCGTACGGCGCGTCCCGGTAGCCGAGGCGCGCGGTGAGGCCGGCGCCCTCGGCGGCGCCGGCCAGGACCTGCCAGGGGGCGCGGCCCTCCGCCTTCAGCTCCGCGGCGAGGCCCGGCTCCAGCGCCGCCAGCGCGGCCAGGTCCGCCGAGCCCAGCGCCTCGGCGAGGGCCGCGTCGAAGCCCTCGGCCCGCTCGTCCAGGTAGCCCGGCGCCTTGAGCGAGCGGCAGGCGCTGCCGTCGCCCATCACCAGCAGCGCGACCCGGTCGGCCAGCTGGGCCAGGCCCTGGCCGAGCCCGAGCATCCGGTCGGTGGGCGCGTCCGCGGGGACGGCGCAGGCGTGCGTGGGCAGCTTCACCCCGGCCCGCTCCAGCAACCAGGCGCCGACGGTCAGCGAGGGCGCCAGCTCGGGCCCGTCGACCCCGCCGACCGGGAGCCGGACCACCAGCGGAACGCCGTAGCGGTGGAAGGAGCCGGCCCCGCCCTCGGTCCACACCTCGGCCTCGGGCCCCGTGCCGACCACCACGACCAGCTCCGGCCGGGCCGCGACCAGCGCGGCCAGCGCCTCGTCGCAGGCCGCGCGCAGCGCCTCCAGCTCGGCGGCCGCGCCGGCGGCGACCTCCGGGACGAGCAGCGGCGGGCAGGGGCAGACGGCAGCGGCAACCAGCATGTGGATCACTCTAGGGCCTGTTCCGCGGGTCAGGTCGGATCAGGCCGGCCCCGGGCCGCCCGACGGGCCGCGGCCGGGAACGGATGCGGCCCGGCGGGATGCAGGATCCCGCCGGGCCGCCCGGTGTCCGGAGCCGTCAGTCGCCGCAGCAGCCGCCCGCCGGGGCGGCCGGCGGCAGGGCCGCCGGGGCGCCGACGGTCGGCAGGCCGAGCATCACGCCGGCCGGCCTGGCGGCCGGCTTGGCCTGGCGCTTCTCCCAGGCGTCACCGGCCCTGGTACGGCGCACCGCGAGCGTCGGGCCCTCGGCCAGCAGGTGGTGCGGCGCGGCGTAGGTGATCTCGACGGTCACCATGTCGCCCGGCCGCACCGGCTCGGCGGGCCGGGTGAAGTGCACCAGCCGGTTGTCGGGGGCGCGGCCCGAGAGCCGGTCGGTCCGGTCGTCCTTCTTGCCCTCGCCCTCGGCCACCAGGACCTCCAGGGTCCGGCCGACCTGCTTCTTGTTCTCCTCCCAGGAGATCTCCTCCTGGAGGGCGATCAGCCGGTCGTAGCGGGCCTGGACGACGGCCTTCGGGACCTGGTCCTCCATCTCCGCGGCCGGGGTGCCGGGGCGCTTGGAGTACTGGAAGGTGAAGGCGTTCGTGAACCGCGCCTCGCGGACCACGTGCATGGTCTGCTCGAAGTCCTCCTCGGTCTCGCCGGGGAAGCCCACGATGATGTCGGTGGAGATCGCGGCGTCCGGCATGGCCTCACGGACCTTCCGGATGATCCCCAGGAAGCGCTCCTGCCGGTAGGAGCGGCGCATCGCCTTGAGCACGGTGTCGGAGCCCGACTGCAGCGGCATGTGCAGCTGGTGCATCACGTTCGGGGTCTCGGCCATCGCGGCGATCACGTCGTCGGTGAAGTCGCGCGGGTGCGGCGAGGTGAAGCGGATCCGCTCCAGGCCCTCGATCCGACCGGCGGCACGCAGCAGCTTGGAGAAGGCCTCGCGGTCGCCCAGGTCGGAGCCGTAGGCGTTGACGTTCTGGCCGAGCAGGGTGACCTCGATGACGCCCTCGTCCACCAGCGCCTCGATCTCGGCGAGGACGTCGCCGGGGCGCCGGTCCTCCTCCTTGCCGCGAAGCGCGGGGACGATGCAGAAGGTGCAGGTGTTGTTGCAGCCGACCGAGATGGAGACCCAGGCGGCGTAGGCGGACTCGCGGCGGGTCGGCAGGGTGGAGGGGAAGGTCTCCAGCGACTCGAGGATCTCGACCTGGGCCTTCTTCTCGACCGCGGCCCGCTCCAGCAGCGCCGGCAGGTGGCCGATGTTGTGGGTGCCGAACACCACGTCGACCCAGGGGGCCCGCTGGACGATGCTGTCGCGGTCCTTCTGCGCCAGGCAGCCGCCGACGGCGATCTGCATGCCGCGGTTGCGGCTCTTGGCCGGCGCCAGCTGGCCGAGGTTGCCGTACAGCTTGTTGTCGGCGTTCTCCCGCACGGCGCAGGTGTTGAACACCACCAGGTCCGGGTCGCCGTCGGACCCGGCCTTGACGTAGCCCGCCTCCTCCAGCAGACCGGCCAGCCGCTCGGAGTCGTGGACGTTCATCTGACAGCCGTGCGTGACGACCTTGTAGCTCTTCAATCCGCTCTCACCGCTCACCAGACCAGGGTACGGGCACCCGCGAAGCGGATTTCCCCTGGCTTTGCCCGGGGCTCCGCTCCGGCGTGCGCTCGCCGTACGCCCGCCCCGGGCGTGCGTCCTCCGGTTCGCCCCTCCCGTTCGCCCGGCGCGCCTGGCACTATCCCTGCATGGCCCCGAGATCCCACCCCCGCCCCGGCGCCCTCCGCGCAGCGGCCGGCAGCCCGCTGTGGCGGACGGTGCTGGTCCTGGTGCTGGTGCTGGCGGGGATCGGCGGCTGGTGGCTGTCGGCCGGCCGCTCGCCCGGCTACCCGCCCGGCGAGACCGGCTTCGCCACCGGCGTGCAGCGGGGCGTCTACGACCGCTACGGGCAGCTGCTGGAGTCCCACATCGGCAAGGCGATGCCCGGGGTGCAGCTGCGGCTGGACAACACCCAGGGCTCGGTCGACAACCTGGCCCGGGTGACCGGCGGCCAGGACGACTTCGCGATCGCCACCGCCGACGCGGTGGCGCAGTACTCCGGCCCCGGCAAGGACCGGTTGCGGGCGATCGCCCGGCTCTACGACGACTACCTCCAGCTGATCGTCCCGGTGTCCTCACCGGTGCACCGCACGGCCGACCTCAAGGGCCTGCGGGTGGGCGTGGGCCTGCCGCAGTCCGGGGTGAACCTGGTGACCCGCCGGCTGCTGGCCTCGGCCGGCCTGGACCCGGACCGCGACGTCCGGCCGGTGATGCTGGGCGTCGGCGACGCGGCCGACAAGCTGCGGTCCGGTGAGCTGGACGCCTTCTTCTGGTCCGGCGGGCTGCCGACCAGCGCGATCACCGACCTCTCCGACCACGTCCGGATCCGGCTCGTCCCGCTCGGCGACCTCGCCGAGGCCGTGCACAAGGTCGAGGGCGGCGGCACCGACGCCTACCGGGCGGCCACCATGCCGAAGGGCACCTATCCCAACGCCGAGCCCAAGGAGCCGGTCGCCACCGTGGCCGTGCCCAACCTGCTGATCACCCGCAGCGACGTCGACACCGCCCTGGTGGAGGGCATGACCCGGGTGGTGATAGACAGCCGCGACCAGATCGGCTCCCAGGTGCACGCCGCCCAGCTGGTGGACCTGCGCACCGCGGTCTACACCGACCCGCTCCCGCTCCACGAGGGCGCCATGCGCTACTACCGCTCGGTGAAGCCCTAGCAGCGTCTCCCCGGCTCGGGCCGCACCGGGGGCGCCCAGGTCTCGCCTGGCGCTCGGGCCCGCCTGGCGCTCGGGCGGCACCGGCGAGCTCGGGCGGCACCGGCGAGCTCAGGGCCGGCCCGGGCCCTCCGCCCGCGGCACCGCCAGGGTCACGGCGAGGCCGGTCGGCTTCACCGGGGCGAAGGTGAGCGAGCCGCCGGCGGCCTGCAGCAGGGTGCGGGCGATCGAGAGGCCGAGGCCGGAGCCGTCCACGTTCTGGTGCCGCGCACTGCGCCAGAAACGGTCGCCGGCGCGGGCCAGCTCCTCCTCGGTAAGGCCGGGCCCGCCGTCCGAGACGGTCACCGCGACCTCGGTGCTCCGGACGGCGACCAGCACCCGCACCCGGCTGCCGGACGGCCCGAACTTCAGGGCGTTGTCGACCACCGCGTCCAGGGCGCTGCCGAAGCCGATCGGGTCGGCCATGCCGAGCGCCACCGCCGGCCCCTCCCAGGCGAGCTCGATCCCGCGCTGGAGGGCCACCGGCCGCCAGGCGTCGGCCCGGGCCATGCTGAGGGCGGCCAGGTCGGTTGGCTCGGGCGCCGGGCGGGCGTGCTCGGCGGTGGCCAGGCCGAGCAGGTCGTCCAGCACCCGGGCCAGCCGGGCGCCCTCCTCGCGCACCCCTCCGAGCTCCTCCTCGTGCCCCTCGGGCAGCTCCAGGCCGAGCACCTCGACCCGCAGCAGCAGTGCCGCGAGCGGGTTGCGCAGCTGGTGTGAGGCATCCGCGACGAACGCCTTCTGCTGGTCCAGGGCGAGCACCACGTGGTCGGCCATGTCGTTGAACGAGCGGGCGAGGCGCTGCAGTTCGGGCGGTCCACCGCCGGGCGCGACCCGGGCGTTCATCCGGCCGGTGGCGATGTCGTGGGTGGCCCGGTCCAGCGTCCGGACCGGGCGCAGCACCCACTCGGTGAGCCGGACGGCCAGCAGCACCGCGACGATCATCGCGGCCGCCTCCCCGGCCCCGATCACCAGCCAGCTGTGCAGCATCCGGGTGCGCAGCGCACCCGTCGGGGACTCGCTGAGCACCACCGCGACCACGTCGCCGTCGCGCACCACCGGGGTGGCGATGGTGAGCGTGCGGTCCGAGGTCCACGGCCAGACCTGGGGCGGGTTGTGGCTGCGCCGCCCGTCCAGGGCCTCCTGGAAGGCCTGCTCGCCCCAGCCGCCGGCGGGCACCCGCCAGTCGGCCGGGGCGGTGGCGATCGGGATGCCGTCGCGTTGGAAGATGCCGAGCCGTACGCCGTACAGCTCGTGGTAGCGGGCCACCTCGGCGTCCAGGGCGTGCCGGCGGCTGAGGTCGCCGGGGGCGGGTTCGGGGTCGCCCTTGAGGGCGGAGTCCAGGCCGGAGACGCCGGAGGTGGGCAGGTCCTGGGCGAACCGTGCGGCGTCGTCGAGCCGGTCGACCACCACCCGGCTCTGCTCGGCGGCCGCGACCGCCGCGGCGAGCGGCAGCCCGAGGGCGGCCAGGACGCAGAGCATCAGCGCGAGCAGGATGCCGAGCAGGCGGGTGCGCACGTGCGGTCAGTGCTCCGCGCGGGCCTGGGGGGCGTCCGCGGCGGCCGCCGGGGACTCGGGGATCAGCCGGTAGCCGACGCCCCGGACGGCCTCGACCAGGCCGGGCAGGGCGAGCTTGGTGCGCAGCGAGCCGATGTGCACCTCCAGGGTGCGGCCGTTGCCCTCCCAGCCGCTGCGCCAGACCTCGCTGAAGATCTGCTCGCGGCGGTAGACCACGCCGGGGCTCTGGGCGAGCAGCGCCAGCAGGTCGAACTCCTTGCGGGTGAGCGGGACGTCCCGGCCGTCGACGCTGACCCGGCGGCGCTCGCGGTCGATCGTGATGCCGCGGGACTCCAGCGGGCCCCGCTGCTGCGGGACGGCGTCGGGCGTGGGGACCGAGACGGCGGCGGGGGCCGCGCCGCGGCGGGCGACGGCGTGGATCCGGGCGAGCAGCTCGCCCATGTCGTAGGGCTTGGTGACGTAGTCGTCGGCGCCGAGGTTGAGGCCGTGGATCCGGGAACGGATGTCGGCGCGCGCGGTGACCATGATCACGGGCACGCCGCTGCCGGCCCGGATCCGGCTGCACACCTCGAAGCCGTCGCGGTCGGGCAGCCCGAGGTCGAGCAGCACGACCCGGTACGGGTCGTTGCCGTCCGGCACCAGCGCGTCGAGCGCCTCGTGCCCGCTGCGGGCATGCCTGACCTGGAAGCCGTGCCGTCCCAGCACCGCGACCAGCGCGGCGGCCACGCGTTCGTCGTCCTCGACGAGCAGCAGTCGCATCGTTCCTCCTTTCCCCGACGTTCCCCGGGGTGTCGCCTGGTGTTCGCGGGCCCCTCCGGGCACCTCCCGGTCCTGCGCAGTATGGGCCAGTGGAGCGCCGGACGCCAGGCTCGGCCACGTCCCGGGACCGACCGGGACGGCGTGCGCCGGGGCGGACGCCCGCTGTCACCACGCGGCCCCACCGGTGTCACGTGCCCCTGCGGGGGCGGGGTGAACGGTCCGCGCCCGGCGTGTGGCCGGATCGTGATCCTCAAGTTCCGCTCAGATCGGCTGACGTGCCATCGTCATGGCTCCTATGGTCACCCCACCGGGGGCCGCGGCTCCGCCGGCCGAGGCCCCCGGCTCCACCCACCACCATTGCCGCCCACGGGAGTTCAGCTCTCGGGCCGAACCCTAGGGAGCAGGCGCGATGACCGAGAGCCTCGTCAAGGACTCCAGCGCTGCGAACGCCCCTCTGGTGGTGCTGAGCGGGGTGAACAAGCACTTCGGCGCGCTGCACGTGCTCCAGGACATCAACCTGGAGATCGCGCAGGGCGAGGTGGTCGTGCTGATCGGCCCGTCCGGCTCCGGCAAGTCCACGCTCTGCCGGACGATCAACCGGCTCGAGACCGTCGACTCCGGCACCATCACCATCGACGGCCGTCCGCTGCCCGCCGAGGGCCGCGAACTGGCCCGGCTGCGGGCCGAGGTCGGCATGGTCTTCCAGAGCTTCAACCTCTTCGCACACAAGACCGTGCTGGAGAACGTGGTGCTCGGCCAGGTCAAGGTCCGCAAGATCGGCCGCGATCGGGCGGAGCGGACCGCCCGCGAGCTGCTGGAGCGGGTCGGTGTCGGTGCGCAGGCGGACAAGTTCCCGGCCCAGCTCTCCGGCGGTCAGCAGCAGCGCGTCGCGATCGCCCGGGCCCTGGCGATGAACCCCAAGGTGATGCTCTTCGACGAGCCCACCTCGGCGCTGGACCCGGAGATGATCAACGAGGTGCTGGAGGTCATGCGCCAACTGGCCGCCGACGGCATGACGATGGTCGTCGTCACCCACGAGATGGGCTTCGCCCGCTCCGCCGCCAACCGCGTGCTGTTCATGGCCGACGGCCGGATCGTCGAGCAGAACACCCCCGAGGCCTTCTTCACCGCGCCGCGCAGCGACCGCGCGAAGGACTTCCTCTCCAAGATCCTGCACCACTGACCACGCCGGACCCATCGGGCCGGCCAACGGGCGACGGCGGCGAGAACGCCGCCGCCACCCCGGCCTGCCCGGCCAACTTCCTGTCGCCAGAGCCCGGTCGATCCGTGGCTTCGCCCGAGGAGAGCTACCCCCATGAGGACTCGTCGCACCTTCGCCGTCGCGCTCTGTGTCATCGCGCTCACCGCCACCGCCGCCTGCGGCAAGGACGGCTCGCCGAGCAGCACCGAGGCCACCGGCGCCGGCGGCACGCCCGCCCCGAAGCTGCCCACCTACACCGTCAAGACCGACGTCAAGGTGGACTCGGCCCGGCTCGCCGAGGCCAAGAAGCGCGGCCAGCTGATCATCGGCGCCAAGGCCGACCAGCCGTTCCTCGGCTTCGAGGACGTCGCCACCGGCGACCGCAGCGGCTTCGACATCGAGATCGCCAAGATGATCGCCGCCGACCTCGGCTTCACCCCGCAGCAGATCAAGTGGCAGACCCTGGTCTCCTCGCAGCGCGAGCCCGCCATCGACAAGGGCCAGATCGACTTCTACGTCGGCACCTACAGCATCAACGACGAGCGCAAGAAGACGGTCTCCTTCGCCGGCCCGTACTACATCGCCGGCCAGGACCTGCTGGTCAAGGCCGACAACACCGCGATCACCGGCCCGGAGTCGGTCAACGGCAAGAACGTCTGCACCGCGACCGGCTCGACGTCGATCAAGAACATCCAGCAGTACTCGCCGAAGATCACCCAGTTCGACAGCTACTCGGCCTGCGTCGACAAGCTGCTGGCCGGCGAGGTCGACGCGGTCACCACCGACGACGCGATCCTCAAGGGCTACGCCTCCAAGTTCGCGCCCAAGCTCAAGGTGGTCGGCAAGCCGTTCACCAAGGAGAACTACGGCGTCGGCCTGGCCAAGGACGACGCGGCGCTGCGCGGCGCCATCAACGACGCCCTGAAGGCCCACCAGGACAACGGCGACTGGAAGAAGGCCTACGACGCCACCCTCGGCCTCTCCGGCTCCAGCGCGCCGCAGCCGCCGGCCCTGGACCGCTACTGATCCCCCGCCAGGCCCGACCCACGTCGGACCTGATCCGTTCCTGACCGATTCTGAGAGGAGGGCCGCCAGATGGGCATACTGTTCGAGGACGACAACTTCGCTCTGTTCCGCGACGGTTTCCTGCAGACGATCGAGCTGAGCGCACTCAGCGCGCTGCTCGCCCTGCTGCTGGGCACCCTGCTGGCGGCCTTCCGGGTCTCCCCCGTGCCGGTGCTGCGCGGCTTCGGCACCGCCTGGGTGACGCTGTTCCGCAACACCCCGCTGACCCTGCTGTTCTTCGCCGTCGCGTTCGGACTCCCCCGGCTCGGCGTGCACTTCAGCCACCTCGTCTTCGCGGTGCTGGCGCTCGGCGGCTACACCGCCTCGTTCGTCTGCGAGGTGCTGCGCTCGGGCATCAACACCGTGCCGCTCGGTCAGGCCGAGGCGGCCCGCAGCCTCGGCCTCACCTTCGGCCAGACCCTCACCTCGGTCGTCCTGCCGCAGGCCGCCCGGACCGTGCTGGCCCCGATGAGCAGCGTCTTCATCGCCCTGCCGAGGAACTCGGCGATCGCCGGCGCGTTCAGCGTCCCCGAGCTCTACAGCGTGCAGCAGACGCTCTCCGAGCGCGGCTACTCGATCTTCGCCATCTTCTTCTGGGTGGCCTGCGCCTATCTGGTGATCAGCGCCACCGTCGCCCTCGTGTTCCGCTTCCTGGAAGACCGCCTGGCGGTGGCCCGATGAGCGAGCGGAGCGAGCGAACCATCGAAAGGTGCGCGCCGGTGACTGCCCCTGCCCAGCGGAACGAGGTGGCCGCATGAGCTCGCTCTTCACCCGCGCCTCCACGGCCAGCGTCCTCTACGACGCCCCGGGCCCCCGGGCCCGCGCCCGCAACCGGATCCTCGGCGTGCTGGCACTGGCCGGCATCGCCGGGCTGCTCTGGTACGCCTACGCGGCGCTCGACGAGAACGGCCAGTTCGACCCCCAGCTCTGGGACGCGTTCCAGTACAACACCGTCCAGCAGCGGATCGTCGACGGCCTGCTGGCCACCCTGGAGGCCTTCGGGCTGGCAGCGCTGTTCTCGCTCGTGCTGGGCGCGCTGCTCGCCGCCGGGCAGCTCTCCGACCACAGGCCGGTGCGCTGGGCGGCGGTCTCGGTCGTCCAGTTCTTCCGGGCGATGCCGCTGCTGATCCTGATCGTCGCGCTCTACTACGCGTTCTTCGCCAAGGAGCCGATGTGGGCCCTGGTGCTCGGACTCACCCTCTACAACGGCTCCGTCCAGGCCGAGATCATCCGCAGCGGCGTCAACGCCGTCCCGCGCGGCCAGGGCGAGGCGGCCTACGCGCTCGGCATGGGCAAGACCCAGGTGATGACCCTCATCCTGGTCCCGCAGGCGATCCGCTCGATGCTTCCCTCGATGATCGGCCAGCTGGTCGTCACCCTCAAGGACACCTCGCTCGGCTTCATCATCACCTACCACGAGCTGCTGTTCGTCGGTAAGGCGATCGCCAGCCAGCCGCTGAACGCCGCGGGCTTCCCCTACATCCCGGTGGTCCTGGTGATCGGCCCGATCTACATCGCGATGTGCCTGCTGCTCACGGCGCTCGCCCGGTGGATCGAAGCACGTGGCCGTCGCGGCGCGAACCGGCGCACATCGGCTGCTGCTTGACGGACACGCAGGTGAACTGTTGCATTGCTCTTCGTGACACCATCCGGGACCATCCTCGCGGCATATGACGCCACCCCGTCGGCCCGGCCGTGCCCGGAGGTACGTGAGCACACCGCCCCCGCCCGGCCGCGTCCGGAGGGCCCGGCATGGACCCGGTGATCGTCGTCGGGGCCGGACCGGTCGGTCTGGCCCTGGCGCTCGCACTCGCCCGGCACGAGGTGCCGACCATCGTCCTGGACGAGGGCTCCGGGCTCTGCCCCGAGGGCCCGCGCAGCGTCGTCCTCGGGCCTGACACGGCCGGCTTCCTGACCCGCATCGGCTACCCCCGGGCGGTCTCCGACGCCGCCCGGTGGGACGCCTTCGCCATCTGGCGCCGCCGCCAGGAGGTGCTGCGGATCGACCTCGCCGACAGCCCCGTCCTGCACCTGCCCCAGCACCGGCTCCAGCGCGGCCTGCGCGACGCCCTGACCGGCACCCCGCTGGTCAGACTGGTCCCGCTGAGCCGGGTCGGCAAGCTCGAACAGGACCGTGACGGCGTCAGCGTCCGCACCCGCAACCCGCAGGACGGCACCGAGACCTGGTGGCGCGGCAGCCACCTGGTCGGCTGCGACGGCGCCCGCTCCACCGTCCGCAAGCTGTTGAGGATCCGCTTCCCCGGCCGGCCCGCCGTCGACCGCAACGCCGTCGCCACCGTCCGGGTCGACCTGCCCTTCACCGAGGCCCGGCTGCACCGCGAGCCGCCGTGGCGGGGCGACCGCGAAGCCTCCGCCCGCCCGCTGCCGGACGGCGTCTGGCGGATCGACTGGCGGCTGCCCCCGGGCAGACCGGCGCCCAGCGAACCGGTCGACCCGCACGCCACCTGGCCGGGCATCGTCACCGGCGACACCCTGCTCACCCGCGTCACCGCCACCCTCACCGCCTGGTGCGGCGAGCTCCCCCGGTACGAACTGCTCGCCGCCGCCGACCACACCGCCCAGCAGCGGCTCGCCGCCCGCTTCCGCGACGGCCGGTGCTTCCTCGCCGGCGACGCCGCCCACCTGCACGGCGCGCTCGGCATGCAGAACCTCGCCGACGGGCTGCGCGACGCCGACAACCTCGCCTGGCGCCTCGCCCTCGCCTGGCACCTCCACGCCGGCGGCCCCCAGCCCGGCGGCACCCTGCTGGACGGGTACGAGACCGAGCGGCGCGGCGCGGTCGGCGCCCGGCTGCGCGCCGTCGACCAGGCCATGCCGCTGCTGCGCCCGCTGCGCGGCTGGCAGGCCACCCGCCGCTCGCTGCTCACCGGCTCGTTCCGCAAGCACGCAGCGCTGCTGGCCGACGGCCAGCTCGGCACCGGCCGGTTCGGCGGCCCCCCGGCCTACCCGGCGGCCCCCTCCGGCGTGCCCGGGCGGGTGCCGGTCCAGCGCGGCGGCCGCAGCACCACCTCGCTCAGCGAACTGCTGCCCGCCACCGCGCCCGGCGTCCTGGTGCCGGACCTCCCGGTGCTGGCCGCCGACGGCACGCCGGACCGGCTGCACGCGCGGCTCGGCTCGGCCTTCCTTCTGCTGCTGGTCGCCCCCGGCACCGCCGTCTGGTCCGCCGAGCACTGGCTGGGTGCCGGGCTGATGCCCCGGCTCGCCGAGGTGGCGGCGGCGCTGCCGGTACCGGCCGAGGTCCTGGTCACCGAGGAGTACCCGGGGGCCGGGCCGCACACCGTGCTGCTGATCCGGCCGGACGGCCACCTGGTCGGCGTCACCCAGGGCGCGGCGGCCGAGGACCTCCAGGCGCTGGCCGACGGGGCCCGCGGCGGGCCGCAGCCGCTGAGCCGCACGGCCGAGGCGGCGGCGGACGGCGGTCGTCCCGGTCCGACGGACGGCGGTCGTCCCGGCACGGCGGGGGGTGCGCCCGGCGGAGCCGTCGCCGGACCGGCCGCCCCCGCGGTGGACTCCGCTAGCGGGCCACCTCGGTGACCCGGCTCTCCCGGACGACGGTCACCCGGATCTGGCCCGGGTAGGTCAGCTCCTCCGACACCCGCTTGGCGACCTCGCGGGCGATCACCTGTGCCCCGAGGTCGTCCACCACCTCCGGCCGCACCATCACCCGCACCTCCCGGCCGGCCTGCATCGCGTACACCGCGGCCACCCCCTCGTGCGCCCGGGCGATCTCCTCCAGCCGCTCCAACCGGCGGACGTAGACCTCCAGCGACTCCTTGCGGGCCCCCGGCCGACCGCCCGAGCACGCGTCCGCCGCCTGGACCAGCACCGCCTCGACCGTCTGCGGCTCCACCTCGCCGTGGTGCGCGGCGATCGCGTGCACCACGTCCTCCGACTCGCCGAACCGCCGGGCGTACTCCGCCCCGACCGCCGCGTGGCTGCCGTCGACCTCGTGCGTCATCGCCTTGCCGATGTCGTGCAGGAGCGCCGCGCGCCGCGCCGGCTCCGGGTCCACCCCGAGTTCGGCCGCCATCATCCCGGCCAGGTGCGCCGACTCCACCAGGTGTCCCAGCACGTTCTGCCCGTACGAGGCCCGGTAGCGCAGGGTGCCGAGGGTGCGCACCAGCTCCGGGTGCATCGCGCCGACCCGTACCGCCAGCAGCGCGTCCTCGCCGGCCCGGACGCACCGCCGCTCGACCTCCTCGCGGCTGCGCTCGTGGACGTGCTCGATCCGCAGCGGATGGATCCGGCCGTCCTCGACCAGCTGTTCCAGGGTGAGCCGCGCGGTCTCCCGGCGGACCGGGTCGAAGCAGGACAGCTGCACCGAGGCCGGGGTGTCGTCGATGATCAGGTTGACGCCGGTGACCGCCTCGAAGCTGCGGATGTTGCGGCCCTCGCGGCCGATGATCCGGCCCTTCATCTCCTCGTTGGGCAGCCGGAACACCGACACCGCGGTCTCGGCGGTCTGCGCGGCCGCCAGCCGCTGGATCGCCCCGGCGACGATCGCCCGGGCCCGCTCCTCGCCCTGTTCCCTGGCGGTCCGCTCGATCTCCCGGACCGTGACGGCCGCCTCCCGCCGGGCCTCCTCCTCGGCCTCCCAGACGAGTTGGGCCCGCGCCTGGCCGGCCGAGAGCCCGGCGGTGCGCTCCAGCTCCGCCTCCCGGCGCCGCAGCAGTTCGTCGGCCTCGTCCCGGGCCCGCGCCACGTCGGCGGTCCGCTCGGCGAGTTCGCCCTCGCGGAGGTCCAGCCGGCGCAGCTCCTCGGTCAACCGCTCCTCGCGCCGGTCGAGTTCGGCCCGCAACCGGGCGGCCTGGCCCTCGGCCCACCGCCGGGCCCGCTCGGTCTCGGCCGCGGCGCGCCGCTGCGCGGCCTGGAGCCGCCGGACCATCAGCCAGGCCGCCGTCACGACGGCGATCAACGCCACCGCCGACAGCAGGGAGGTGACCGATCCGGTGCTCAGCGCGATCCTCATCCTGGCCACTCCCCGTCCCTGCACGGCACGCCGTCCGGGGCAACCGCGACCGGGTCCGGGCAGGCCTGCCCGAGGCGTGGCCGAGGAGTGATCGACGCGCTCCCGCACTGAGTGCGAGGCTAAGCGCAGGTTACGAAACGGTCAAGACAGGCCCGGGAGTTGGCGAACCCTCACCCCGAGCCGCCATCAGTCCCACCCGTGGGCGGATGGTCCGTCCACGTCCTCTCCGTCCGGACCGGATCCGGCCTCCTCCGCATCCAGTGCCTCGCGCACCACGCGGAAGGCCAGCCCCTCGGAGTAGCCGCGCCGGGCCAGCATGCCGACCAGCCTGCGCATCCGGGCCTGCCGCTCCAGGCCCCGGGTCGTCCGGAGCCGGCGTTCGACGAGTTCGCGGGCCGCGTCCGTCTCGTCGTCCTGGTCGAGCTGGGCGAGCGCCTGCTCGGCGAGTTCGCCGGCCACGCCCTTGGTCCGCAGCTCCTGGGCCAGCGCCCGCCGGGAGAGCCCGCGCACGGCGTGACGGGACTCCACCCAGGCCCGGGCGAAGGCCGCGTCGTCGATCAGCCCGACCTCTTCCAGCCGGGTCAGCACGCCGTCGGCGACGTCCTCCGGGATCTCCCGCTTGCGTAGGGCGTCGGCGAGCTGCTTGCGGGTCTTGGCGGCTCCGGTGAGCAGCCGCAGGCAGACGTCCCGCGCCCGGGATTCCGGGTCGGCCGACTCCTCCGCGGCGGCCCGCCGGGGCTGCTCCGGGCGGCGGGACCGCTCGGCCCCGCGCCGCCCCGCGCGCCCGCGCGAGCCGGCGCCGTCGGGGGCCGCACCGTCCAGGTCGTCGCTGTCGAGCTCGTCGCCGTCCAGGACGCCGTCGTCGGGGAGCACGTCGGCGGCCGGACGTGCGCCGCCGCCGACCCGGCCCGGAGCGCGCCCCGGGTCGAACCCGTGCACCTCGTCGACCGGCTCGGCTCGCCTGCGGGCACGCCGGCCACCCGGTCCACCGGGCGCGCGCGGGGCCGAGGCGGGCACACTCCCGTGACCGGCCGCCTCACCCCCGGTCCGGTGGTCGGCGACCGTCTCCTCCGCCAGCGCCGACCGGCGCCGACGGCGCCCACCGGGCAGCTCGGACGCGGACACCAGCCCGAGCCCGCTGCCCAGCAGCCCGGGGCCGTCCTGGGCCTCCGGCACGCCCGGACCACGTCGTGCCGAAGGCCTGGCCCGGCCCGACGCACGAGCGGACTCGGCGCGGGACTCGCGCTCGGCTTCCGGCCCCCGCCCGTACCTGCGCCCGCGCGGGGACCTCGGCTCGACCTCCGGCTCCGGTTGGGCCACCGGCTCCGGCTCCGGCTCGGCCACCGCGGCGAACCAGTCCGGCGGGCCGTAGTCGTCGTCCTCCTCCGGGCCCGCCGGGCCGCCGCCGGCCGACGTGCTGTGCTGCGTCAACGGTTCAGGCCTTGGCCGCAGCCGCCGTCTTCTTCGCCGCAGCCGTCTTGGCGGCGGTCGCGGTGATCGGCTTGGCAGCGGCGTCGGCGGCCGGCGCATCGCCGTCGGCGGGCTCCTCCGTCTTCGGGCCGATGCCCAGCTTGCCCTTGATCTTGCGCTCGATCTCGTCGGCCAGCTGCGGGTTGTCGCGCAGGAAGTTGCGGGCGTTCTCCTTGCCCTGGCCGAGCTGGTCGCCCTCGTACGTGTACCAGGCACCCGACTTGCGGATGAAGCCGTGCTCGACGCCCATGTCGATCAGACCGCCCTCGCGGCTGATGCCCACGCCGTAGAGGATGTCGAACTCGGCCTGCTTGAACGGCGCGGCGACCTTGTTCTTGACGACCTTCACCCGGGTGCGGTTACCGACCGCCTCGGTGCCGTCCTTGAGGGTCTCGATCCGGCGGATGTCCAGCCGGACGGAGGCGTAGAACTTCAGCGCCCGGCCACCGGTCGTGGTCTCCGGCGAGCCGAACATGACGCCGATCTTCTCGCGGAGCTGGTTGATGAACACCGCGGTGGTGTTCGACTGGTTCAGCGCACCGGCGATCTTGCGCAGCGCCTGGCTCATGAGCCGGGCCTGCAGGCCGACGTGCGAGTCACCCATCTCGCCCTCGATCTCGGCGCGCGGGACGAGCGCCGCGACCGAGTCGATGATCACCAGGTCGATCGCGCCGGAGCGGATCAGCATGTCGGTGATCTCCAGGGCCTGCTCACCGGTGTCCGGCTGGCTGACCAGCAGGGCGTCGGTGTCCACGCCGAGCTTCTTGGCGTACTCCGGGTCGAGCGCGTGCTCCGCGTCGACGAAGGCGACCGTGCCGCCGGCCCGCTGGGCGTTGGCCGCCAGGTGCAGGGTCAGCGTGGTCTTGCCGGAGGACTCGGGGCCGTAGATCTCGATCACTCGGCCGCGGGGAATGCCGCCGACGCCGAGGGCGACGTCCAGGGCGGTGGACCCGGTGGGGATCACGTCGATCGGCTCGTTGGCCTTCTCGCCGAGGCGCATCACCGAGCCCTTGCCGAACTGCCGCTCGATCTGGGCGAGTGCGGTCTCAAGGGCCTTCTCGCGGTCCGTACCTGCCATGGCTTCCACCCTCGGGTTCTGTGCTGTGCGCTTCATCGTCCTCGACGCTAGCGCGTCCCACTGACAAACGGCCCCGACCGGGCTCGGCCTGTGGAAAACTCCTCGCCGGAGAGTACAAAGAACATCTGTTCGATTCAAGCCGGAGCGCGTTCGACCCGACCCGCGCCCGTCCGGTCCGGGGCCGTCCGCCCCGGACCGGCTCGGCCTACCGCTCCCCGCCCCCGCCCGCCGGCTCCCGACCCGTACCGGAATCCGAGCCGGCAGCCGAGCCCGGACCCGAGCCGGAGCCGGACCCCGCACCGGAGCCGGCGGACGGGTCCGCACCGGCGCCGGGCGCCGTACCCGCGCCGACCATCCGCCGCAGCCGTCGCGCCGCCTCCCGGCGCAGCTCCCGCCGGGCCCGCCGCTGCTCCCCCCGGTCGATCCGCGGGTCGGTCGCCACCTCGTAGCGCCGGACGTAGGTGCCGACGAAGCCCTGCAGCGTGGCCGCCGCCGGGATGGCGATCAGCGCGCCCACCGCGCCCAGCAGCGCCGCGCCCGCGATCACCGAGCCGAACGCCACGGCGGGGTGCACGTCCACCGTCCTCGCGGTGATCCGCGGGTGCAGCAGGTAGTTCTCGACCTGCTGGTAGACCACCACGAACACCAGCACCCACAGGGCGTCCACCGGCTCGACGGTGAGCGCGACCAGCACCGGGAGCGCGCCGGCCAGGTACGTCCCGATGGTCGGCACGAACTGCGACATGACGCCGACCCAGACGGCCAGCGCGGCCGAGTACGGGAGGTCCAGCAGGGCGAACATCACCCAGTGCGCGGCCGCCGACGCGACGGCGAGCAGCGCCCGGGAGTACAGGTAGCCGCCGGTCTTGGCCAGCGCGATCTCCCAGGCGCGGAGCACCTCGCCCTGCCTGGCGGGCGGCAGCAGCGAGCAGACGGTCCGCCGCACCCGGGGGCCGTCGGCCGTGAAGTAGAAGGTGAAGAGCCCGACGGTGAAGGCCTGGAAGAGCCCGCCGATCAGGGTGGAGGAGACGCCCCAGACGTTGTCGGCGGCCTGCTGGGCGTAGGACTCGATGGCACCGGAGTCCTTGAGCAGCTTCTTCTGCAGCTCGTCCAGCGAGAGGTCCTGGTGGAAGGTCCGGTTGATCCAGCCGATCAGGTTGTCCAGCAGGTGCGGGAGGTCGCCGGCGATCTTCGCGACCTGGTCGACCAGCAGCGTGCCGAGCGCGGTCAGGAAGCCCGCCACCGCGATCGCCACCGCGACGAAGACCAGGAAGGTGCCGACGCCCCGGCGCACGCCGCGGGCCGCCATCCGGTCCACCGCCGGCTCCAGCGCCAGCGAGAGGAAGAAGGAGACCAGCAGCATCACGAAGAGGTCGATCAGCTGGTGGAAGGCCCAGTCGGCGAGCTTGAACAGCCCGACCATCACCAGCGCGAGCACCATCGCGCGCGGCAGCCAGCGCGGCATCCCGGTGCCCCAGAGTCCGCCGGCCGCGCCGGGAGCGGGGGCGGCTTCGGGAGCGGGCTGCGGGCCCGCGGCCTCGCCGGCGACCTGCGCCGACCTGTCCGAATTCTGGGGTTCTGCGCTGCTTGTCACCCGAACAGTCTGGCCCATGCCCGCAACCCGCCCGGGCACCGGGCGCCGGCCCCGGCGGCCACCGGGGGGGCCGGCCCGGACGCGTCAGCGCAGCAGCGTCGAGACGCCCTGGGTGTCGCAGACCACGCGCCAGACGTCCTTGGCCTCCCAGCCCGCCTCCAGCGCCTGGCGCACCGTGCGCCCGCCCAGCTCGGTCATCACGTGGTCGGTGGCGAAGGACTCCGCGTACGCCTCCCCGAAGTGCGCGTACATCCGTCGCCAGAACTCGGTCAGCCTCATGCCGACCAGTATCCCGGACCCGTCCCCGGCACGGGCGGGCGCCAGTCCGCCGCGTCCAGGGCGTACTCGACCTCGCCCAGCTCGGTGCCCGGGATCGGCTCCGGGTAGTCCTCGTGGAACGTCCGGACGTAGCGGAGACCGGCCTTCTCCATCACCCGGCGCGAGCCGAGGTTGACCGCCATCGTGTACGCCACCACCCGGCGCACGCCGAGCCGGGCGAAACCCTGGTCGATCAGCGCCCGCGCGCCCTCGGTGGCGTAGCCGCGCCCCCAGGCCGGCCGGCGCAACCGGTAGCCGAGCTCGACCTCGCCGGGGTCCTCCCGGTCCGGTGGGCGGAACTCGAACCAGCCGAGGAAGGCCCCGCCGTCCCGCTCCTCGGCCGCCCACCAGCCGAGGTCGCCGTAGCGCTCGTAGTGGGCGAAGTAGAGCGGCAGCAGGGTGTTCTCGACCTGCGCCCGCGGGGTGGGCCGGCCACCGGTCAGGTAGCGCGTCACCTCGGGATCGCCGTCCAGCTCGACCAACCGGTCGGTGTCGGCCGTGGTGAACCGGCGCAGGACCAGCCGTTCGGTGGTGAGGTGGACGTCCATCCCCCGATCCTCGCCCACGGCCCGTCCGCCCGTCACCGGGTTTTCCGCCGCCGACGCCCCGCCGCCGACGCCCCGCCGACGCCCCGCCGCCCCGCCGCCGACAACCCTCCCCGGACGCCCACCACCGACGCCCCGATGCCCCGACGCCCCGGCGCCCACCCCGCCTCAACCGCCCCGGCACCCGCCGCGAAGCCCCACCCGGCCCCGATCAGTGCGGGAGCACCAGCGTGCCCGCCCCGTAGTACTGGCGGTCCCCGCAGGCCTGCGGCCCCGGCGGACAGGAGGCGGCCGCGGTCGTCGCCAGCAGTTCGGCGAGCCGGTCCGAGCCCCAGTCCGGGTGGAGGGCGGCGGCCACCGCGACCGCGCCGGTCACGTGCGCCGCCGCCATCGAGGTGCCGGCCAGGGCGGCGTACTGCCCGCCGGGCCAGTCGGAGACGATCGCGCCCTGCGGGCCGCCGTCCGGGTCCCCGCCGGGCGCGGCCAGCGAGACCCGGCCGCGCCCGTAGTTGGAGTACGCCGAGGGGTGGCCGTCCCGGTTGAGGGCGGTCACCGTGACCACCCCGGGCAGCTCGCCCGGCAGCCGGACGCACTCGGTGCCGAGGTAGCGGGACTGCGCCGGACCGGAGGTGCGGTCGTTGGGGCTGCGGTCGTCGGTGCGGGGGGCGCCGAGGTCCTGGCCGTCGTTGCCGGCCGAGGCCACGACCACGGCGCCCTGCCGCCGGGCGTAGCCGACCGCGCGGTCCACCGCGGCGGTCAGCGCGGCCTGGTCGCGGTCCTGCGGGCAGTTGTACTTCCACGGATCGGCGAAGTAGCTGTTGTTGATCGCCCTGGCGCCGTGGTCGGCGGCCCAGAGCATGCCGCAGACGATGTTCTCCGTGTAGTACTGGCCGAGCGGGCCGAGCAGCCGGACGGCGGCGATCCGCACGCCCGGCGCGACCCCGCTGACGCCGTGGCCGTCCCGGGCGGCACCGACGATCCCGGCGACGTGGGTGCCGTGGCCGCTCTCGCCCACCCCGAGGTCGGGCCGCCAGGCGCCGGTCCGGGCGTCGGGGCGGCCGTCGGCGCAGGAGGCGGAGCTCTTCGGGTCGACGGCGGCCCGCAGGTCCGGGTGGGTGTCGTCGACACCGGAGTCGAGGACGGCGACCAGCACCCGGCGCAGCGCGTCGGCCGCGGGAGCGCCCGGGCCGGCCGGGGGGGTGCGCAGCACCGTGGGCGAGGTGTCGCCGCCCGGGCCGCCGACGACACCGAGCATGGCGAGGTTCCAGGCGTCGCGCTCGCCGGGATCCGCCACGGTCGCGGTGGTGTCGTCCGCGCCGTCCGCCGTCCGGCTGCCGCCGAAGTCCCCGGCGCCGTCGGTGCCGTGTCCGGCGAGGAGCCCCGGGCCCGCCGCAGCGCCGCCGCCGTTCTCGGCTCCGCCGTCGGTGCTGCGCCCGCCGTCGGCGCGGTCGGCGCCGATTCCCGCGCGGAAGTCCCCGGCGCCGTCGAGCGGGCGGGGCGGGCTGGGCACCGGAGCGGTCCGGGTGGCACCGACCATGGCCACCCCGGGCCGGGCCCGGACCTTGTCGGCGAACCCCCCGGTGGCGTACGCGAGCACCACCCCGATCTGCGGGTACTCCTGGACGACCTGGCCCCCGGCCGCCCGGGCCTCGGCGCCGGCCCGGGCCGCCCCGGCGGCGTCCGCCTGCTCGGCCAGCACGAGGTAGCTGAGGTAGGACCGGCCCGGCCCGGCCACGTACGGGACGGCGCCGCCCACCACCAGCGCGGTGAGCAGCATGGCGAGCAACGCCCGGAGGGGCCCCTGGGCCCGGCCCCGGCGGCGCCGGGCGGGACCACTGCCGGACGGGTGCGCCTGCGCCATCGCACGGTCTCCGCTCGTCGGTCCCGGTGGTCAGGGAGGGTCGGGCCACCGGGGAGGCCCGGCGGCCACGGAAGGATCATGTGCCTGAATCATCACCATATGAGCTGTTTGTCCATTCTGCCTTCCCGGTTGCTCTGCCCCGCCCGGGCCCGCCGCCGACCCGCCCCCGCACGACCCCGGCCGCCGCCAGTCCGCCGCCACCGCGGCCCGGACGGCCCCCGATGTCAGTGCCACCCGGCACCATGGGGGCATGGCGCCGCAGAACCACACCCAGCCGCCCGCCGACCCGCTGGCCGGCTTCGCCCCGGCCACCCGGGCCTGGTTCACGGGCGCCTTCCACGCGCCCACCACCGCGCAGGCCGAGGCCTGGCAGGCGATCGGCCGGGGGACGGACGTCCTGGTGGTCGCCCCCACCGGCTCCGGCAAGACGCTCGCGGCCTTCCTCTCGGCGCTGGACCGCCTCAGCAGCACGCCGCCGCCCGCCGACCCCAAGCGCCGCTGCCGGGTGCTCTACATCTCGCCGCTCAAGGCCCTCGCCGTCGACGTCGAGCGGAACCTGCGCGCCCCGCTGGCCGGCCTGCACCAGGCCGCCGTCCGGCTCGGCCTGCCCGAGCCCGACGTCGAGGTCGGCATCCGCTCCGGCGACACCCCCGCCGCCGACCGCCGCCGCTTCGCCACCCACCCGCCGGACATCCTGATCACCACCCCCGAGTCGCTCTTCCTGCTGCTCACCTCCGCCTCCCGCGAGGCGCTGCGCGGCATCGACACGGTGATCCTGGACGAGGTGCACGCCGTCGCCGGCACCAAGCGCGGCGCCCACCTCGCGCTCTCCCTGGAGCGGCTGGACGAGCTGCTGGACCGCCCGGCCCGCCGGATCGGCCTCTCCGCCACCGTCCGCCCGGTCGAGGAGGTGGCCCGCTTCCTCAGCCCGCAGCGCGGCGCCGTCGTGGTCCAGCCCGAAGCCGCCAAGGAGTTCGACCTCTCCGTGGTCGTCCCGGTCCCGGACCTCGACGACCTGCCCGCGGCCCCGGCCGGGCCGGCCGCGGAGACCGACCCGGCCCGGTCGGGGGCGCCTCCCGGCCGGGCGGGGGGAGCGTCGATCTGGCCGCACGTCGAGGAGCGGATCGTCGACCTCGTCGCGGCCCACCGCTCGACCATCGTCTTCGCCAACTCCCGCCGCCTCGCCGAGCGGCTCTGCAACCGGCTCAACGAGATCGCCCACGAGCGGGTCACCGGGGCCGCCGCCCCCGAGGCCCACGCCCCGGCCCAGCTGATGGGCGGCTCCGGCGCCGCCAGGGGCGTCCCGGCAGTGATCGCCCGGGCCCACCACGGCTCGGTCTCCAAGGAGCAGCGCGCGCTGGTCGAGGAGGAGCTCAAGGCCGGCCGGCTGCCCGCCGTGGTCGCCACCTCCAGCCTGGAGCTCGGCATCGACATGGGCGCCGTCGAGCTGGTGGTCCAGGTCGAGTCCCCGCCCTCGGTCGCCTCCGGCCTCCAGCGGGTCGGCCGGGCCGGCCACCAGGTCGGCGCGGTCTCCACCGGCGTCTTCTTCCCCAAGTACCGGGGGGACCTCGTCCAGTCGGCCGTCGTCACCGAGCGGATGCGGTCGGGCCGGATCGAGGCGCTGCGCATCCCGCGCAACCCGCTGGACGTGCTCGCCCAGCAGCTGGTGGCGATGACGGCGCTGGACGCCTGGCCGGTCGACGACCTGCTCGCCGTGGTCCGCCGGGCGGCGCCGTTCGCCGGCCTGCCGCAGTCCGCCTTCGACGCCGTGCTCGACATGCTCGCCGGACGCTACCCCTCGGACGCCTTCGCCGAGCTGCGTCCCCGCCTGGTCTGGGACCGGGTGGCCGGCACCGTCAGCGGCCGCCCCGGCGCCCAGCGGCTCGCCGTCACCTCCGGCGGGACGATCCCCGACCGCGGCCTGTTCGGCGTCTTCATCGCCGGGGCGGACCCCAAGAAGGGCGGCGGCCGGGTCGGGGAGCTCGACGAGGAGATGGTCTACGAGTCCCGCGTCGGCGACGTCTTCACCCTGGGCACCACCTCCTGGCGGATCGAGGAGATCACCCACGACAAGGTGCTGGTCACCCCCGCCCCCGGCGTCCCCGGCCGGCTCCCGTTCTGGAAGGGCGACAGCCTCGGCCGCCCGCTCGAACTGGGGCGGGCCCTGGGCGCCTTCACCCGCGAACTGGGCGCCCTCGCCCCCGAGGCCGCCACCGCCCGGCTCAAGAAGGCCGGGCTGGACGACTGGGCCGCCGCCAACCTGCTCGACTACCTCGCCGAGCAGCGCACCGCCTGCGGCCACCTCCCGGACGACCGCACCATCGTGGTGGAACGCTTCCGGGACGAGCTGGGCGACTGGCGGATCGTCATCCACTCCCCCTTCGGCGCCCAGGTGCACGCGCCCTGGGCCCTCGCCCTCGGCGCCCGGCTGCGCGAGAAGCACGGTCTCGACCCGCAGGTCATGCACGCCGACGACGGCATCGTGCTCCGCCTCCCGGACGCCGACCTGTTCGCCCCCGACTTCGACTTCGGCCACCCGGCCCGGGAGCCGGCCGGCGACGACGCCCCGGTCGGCGCCGACGCCGCCCTCTTCGACCCGGGCGAGATCGAACAGCTCGTGACCGACCAGGTCGGCGGCTCGGCACTGTTCGCCTCCCGGTTCCGCGAGTGCGCCGGGCGCGCGCTGCTGCTGCCGCGCCGCAACCCCGGCAAGCGCACCCCGCTCTGGCAGCAGCGCCAGCGCGCCGCCCAGCTCCTCGAAGTCGCCTCCGAGTACGGCTCCTTCCCGATCGTCCTGGAGGCGGTCCGGGAGTGCCTGCAGGACGTCTTCGACGTCCCCGGGCTGGTCGAGCTCATGGGGGACCTCGAGTCCCGGGCCGTCCGCCTGGTCGAGGTCACCACCACCGAGCCCTCCCCGTTCGCCCGCTCCCTGCTCTTCGGCTACGTGGCCCAGTTCCTCTACGAGGGCGACTCACCGCTGGCCGAGCGCCGCGCCGCCGCCCTCTCGCTCGACTCCCGGCTGCTCTCCGAACTGCTCGGCCAGGCCGAGCTGCGCGAACTGCTCGATCCGCAGGTCCTCGCCGAGCTGGAGGCCGAACTCCAGCGCCTCACCCCCGACCGCCGGATCAAGGACGCCGAGGGCGTCGCCGACGCCCTGCGGCTGCTCGGCCCGCTCACCGAGGCCGAGCTCACCGCCCGCGGCGCCGAGCCGCTCTGGGCCCTGGAGCTGGAGGCCGCCCGCCGGGCGATCGCCGTCCGGATCGCCGGCGAGCAGCGCTGGGCCGCCGTCGAGGACGCCGGGCGCCTGCGCGACGCCCTCGGCACCCCGCTGCCGGTCGGCGTCCCGGAGGCCTTCACCGAGCCGGTCAAGGACCCGCTCGGCGACCTCCTCGCCCGGTACGCCCGCACCCACGGCCCGTTCACCGCCGCCGAGGCCGCCGCCCGCTTCGGCCTCGGCACCGCCGTGGTCACCGGCACCCTGCACCGGCTGACCGCCGCCGGCCGCCTGGTCCAGGGCGAGTTCCGCCCGCCCGGCGCCCACCTCCCCGCCGGGGAGGCACCGGGCGCGCCCGCCCTCGACGGCCACACCACCGTCGAGTGGTGCGACGCGGAGGTGCTGCGCCGGCTGCGCCGCCGCTCCCTGGCGGCGCTGCGCCAGGAGGTCGAGGCCGTTCCGCCGCGCGCCCTGGCCGCCTTCCTCCCCCAGTGGCAGCACCTCGCCGGCCACCGGCTGCGCGGGCCCGACGGGCTGCTCCGGGTGGTCGAGCAGCTCCAGGGCACCGCCCTGCCCGCCTCCGCGCTGGAGAAGCTGGTGCTTCCGGCCCGGCTCGCCGACTACACCCCCAGCCTGCTGGACGAGCTGATGGCGGCCGGCGAGATCGGCTGGTCCGGCGCCGGCGCGCTGCCCGGCAAGGACGGCTGGATCAGCCTGCACCTCGCCGAGAACGCCCACCTGCTGCGCCCCGATCCGGTCCCGCCCACCGTCACCCCGGTGCACAGCGCCCTCATGGAGGCGCTCGCGGGCGGCTACGGCCTGTTCTTCCGCCAGCTGGTCGCCCACCTCCCGGACACCCCCGAGCCGGAGCTCGTCGAGGCCCTCTGGGACCTGGTCTGGGCGGGCTACGTCAGCAACGACACGCTGGCCCCGCTGCGCGCCCTGCTCGGCTCGGGCCGTACCGCCGGGTCGACCGCCCACCGGGCGCCCCGGGCCACCCCCCGCGGCCGCTACGGCGGGGCGGGCCGCCCGTTCGGCCGGGCCGGCGGAGCCCTGCGCAGCGGCCCGCCGTCGGTGGCCGGCCGCTGGTCGCTGCTGCCGGCGTTCACCGCCGACCCGACCGTCCGGGCCACCGCCCAGGCCCAGAGCCTGTTGGACCGGCACGGCCTGCTCACCCGGGGCACGGTGGCGGCCGAACGCATCCCGGGCGGCTTCGCCGGGGTCTACCGGGTGCTGGCCGCGATGGAGGAACGCGGCCGGGCCCGCCGGGGGTACTTCGTGGAGGGGCTGGGCGGCGCCCAGTTCGCCATGGAGGGCGCCGCGGACCGGCTGCGGTCGGTCAACGGGCGGCTGGAACGGGCCCGGGCCACCGAGTGGCCGGCCGGCCCCGCGGCCGAGCCGCCCCAGGTGCTGGTGCTGGCGGCCGCCGACCCGGCCAACGCGTACGGCGCCGCCCTGCCCTGGCCCGACCCGCCCACCGCCCCGGGTGCCAAGGAGGCCAAGGCGCACCGGCCCGGCCGCAAGGCGGGCGCCCTGGTGGTCCTGGTCGACGGCGAGCTGGCCCTCTACGTCGAGCGCGGCGGCAAGTCCCTGCTGGCGTGGGCACAGGAGGAGGCCACCGTCGCGGCGGCCGCCGCGGCGCTGGCCTCGGCCGTCCGGCAGGGAGCGCTCGGCAGCGTCACGGTCGAGCGGGCCAACGGCGAACAGGCTCTGGGCTCGGTGCTCGGCGCCGCGCTGGAGGAGGCCGGCTTCCACGCCACCCCGCGCGGGCTGCGGCTGCGGCCCTGAGAGCGGCCCCGGCGGGCTCAGCACGGGGCCCGGGGCCCGGAACGACGCGGCTCCGGAGACGGCGGAGGCCGTGGGGCGGGATCCCGCCCCACGGCCTCCGGGCGCACGAGTGCGCGCCACCGCACGACTCCTGGTCACCCGATCGGAGGGTCCGCCTCCGTCCGGGCCGCCGGCTCACCCGTTCGGCGCCGCGCCGGACCGGTGGAACGCCAGTCCGCATGCACCGGGATCAGTCCCAGCCCCCAACCACCGGCCGCGAGCAGACCCAGGGCGGCACCGTCCACCGGCTGGCCCTGGATCACGAACAGCCAGAGGCCGGAACCGACCGCCGTCAGCGGAAGGACCAGCCTCAGTGGCCGGGGCACCGGACACCGCGCCCGTATTCGGGCGCCGGCATGCTCTGTCGCAGTTCTCCGCACGACCGCCCTCCTCGGCTCGTCCCGGGCACCGGGCGCCCGGGCGTCGAGGCCGGATCAGGCGGCGACCACGTCCATCGCGGCGGACTTGGGCGAGAGGTTCGCCCGGTCGGCGCCGGGGGCGGGCAGCGGTACCGGTTCGAGCACCGGCCTCAGCAGTTCACCTTCGGAGAGGGTGGCCATCGCCGCAAGTTCGGCGAGCGAGAGTTCGTCGCTGACCTCGCGCATGACCTCGGACATGCGGACGTCGAGTGCGTCGCAGATCGCGGAGAGCAGCTCCGAGGAGGCCTCCTTCTGTCCCCGCTCGACCTCGGAGAGGTACCCGAGCGAAACCCTGGCGGCCGCCGACACCTCGCGGAGTGTGCGGCCCTGGCGCTGGCGCTGCCGACGCAGTACATCGCCCAGTAGGCGACGGAGCAGGATCATCGGTGCCTCCCTCCTCGGACTGCGGATCGAGATGTCACGCCCCCACCGTACCGCCTTGCCCGCTTCGCGTGCGGGGACCATGGTCGTGTTCACTCTGGGCTGCAAGGCTGTCCCCTCCCCTGTTTCGGTGTCGAATCCGCACCGACGGTCACGTCCCCGCGCCCTCCGCGCGGCGCCCGGCCACCGCCAAGCCACTCGTTCGCCACCTGGTTTCTGCCCAACCAGGCCCTTCGATGTAACACGATCCTCCAGTCGCACCATGCCCGGATGCCGGTTCGGCAGATCTCGGTTCGGTGGAGATCTTCCCCACCAGGGGGTTTCCTGGGAAGTTCCTGCGAATCTCCGGCGAAACCGGCGCGGTACCGGGCCGTGGGAGCGGCGCCGATACGGCCGGTGACGGGTCAGCCCGCGGACGGTCCGGACGGGAGCCGCCCGACGAGCAGCTCCAGGGCGGCGGTCACCGCCCCGTGACGGATTGTGGCACGCTCGCCCGACAGCCGGGGCGAACTGACCAGACTTCCCCCCGGACCGGCGACCGCGAGGTGTACCGTGCCCACCGGCTGCCCGTCCTGCGGCTCCGGACCGGCCACCCCGGTCGTCGCGAGCCCGTACGTGGCCCCCAGCAGCAGCCGCACGCCCTCCGCCATCTGCCGGGCCACCACGGGGTGGACGGCGCCGTGCACGGCCAGCAGGCCCTCGTCGACGCCGAGCACCGAGGCCTTCAGCTCGGTCGCGTACGCGGTGACCGACCCCCGGAAGGTCGCGGACGCCCCGGGGACGTCCACCAGTGCCGCCGCCAGCAGCCCGCCGGTGAGCGACTCGGCCACCGCCACCGTGCTGCCCTCGCCGCGGAGCGCGGCGTGCGCCTTCGCCGCCAGCTCGAAGTCCCTGTCGTCCACCCCGTCCGCCCCTCTCACCGGCCCGCGCGCTCCGCGGCCAGCCCCTCGCGGCGCAGGCGCAGCGCCTGCCCGACGTAGTCCAGTGCGGTGCCGACGGTCAGCAGCACCGCCAGCCCCATCAGTACGGCCCGGGCCGTGGCCAGCCAGCCGGTCAGCTCCAGGACGTACATGCCGACCGCGATGCCCTGGGTGAGCGTCTTCAGCTTGCCGCCCCGGCTGGCCGGGATGACGCCGTAGCGGATCACCCAGAACCGCATCAGGGTGATGCCGAGCTCTCGGGCCAGGATCACCACGGTGACCCACCACGGCAGGTCGCCCAGGATCGACAGGCCGATCAGCGCCGAGCCCATGATCGCCTTGTCGGCGATCGGGTCCGCGATCTTCCCGAAGTCGGTGACCAGGCCCTTGCGGCGGGCCAGCTCGCCGTCGAACAGGTCGGTGATCATCGCGATGGCGAACGCGGCCCAGGCGACCGAGCGCCACTTCGGGTCGTGCCCGCCGTCGGCGAAGAGCAGCGCCACGAAGACCGGCACCAGGAGCAGCCGGAGCATCGTGAGCATGTTGGCGATGTTCCAGATCCCCGGGGACGGCGGCACCGCGGCCGCCGGTCTGCCCGGGTGGGCCGCGGTCGGGGCGCCTGGCCCCTGGATCATGCCCCGACCCCTTGCGCCTCGGCCCCCGACGTCCGCGGCAGCCGGACCTGCTCCAGCGCCTCGGCGACCAGGTCGACGCCCTCGCTGGCGACGACCCGGGCCCGGTAGAACTGGCCGACCTCGGGGTGCTCCACGCCGGTGAGCGTGGTCTGGCCGTCCGTCTCGGGCGCCTGGTGGGCGGCGCGGCCCTCGACCAGGTCGCCGTCCACTGACTCGATCAGCACCTCGACCTCGGTGTCGATCCGCTGCTCGGCCCGCTGGGCGGTCATCTCCTCGGCGAGCCTGGAGAGGCGGTTCAGCCGGTCCGCGACCACGTCCTCGGGCAGCTTGCCGTCGTAGGTGGCGGCCTCGGTGCCGTCCTCGTCGGAGTAGCCGAAGACGCCGATCGCGTCCAGGCCGGCGTGCGTGACGAACCGCTCCAGCTCGGCGAAGTCCTCCTCGGTCTCGCCCGGGAAGCCGACGATGAAGTTGGACCGGGCGCCGGCCTGCGGGGCCTTGCCGCGGATGGTCCCTAGCAGCTCCAGGAACTGGTCGGTGGAGCCGAAGCGGCGCATCCGGCGCAGCACGGCGGGCGCCGAGTGCTGGAACGAGAGGTCGAAGTAGGGCACCACGTCGGTGGTGCCGGTCATCGCGTCGATCAGTCCCGGCCGCATCTCGGCCGGCTGCAGGTAGGAGACCCGGACCCGCTCGACGCCCTCGATGGCCGAGATCTCGCCGAGCAGCGTCTCCAGCAGCCGGATGTCGCCGAGGTCCTTGCCGTACGAGGTGTTGTTCTCGCTGACCAGGACGACCTCGCGGACGCCCTGCGCGGCCAGCCACCGGGCCTCCTGCAGCACGTCGGAGGGACGGCGCGAGATGAAGGAGCCGCGGAAGGCCGGGATGGCGCAGAAGGAGCAGCGGCGGTCGCAACCGGAGGCGAGCTTCACGGAGGCCACCGGGCTGTCGTCCAGCCGCTTGCGCAGGGTGCGCGGGCCGGAGGCGGGGGCGAGGCCGTCCGGGAGGTCGGCGATGGGCTCGGCCTCGGACTGGGCGCCGTGGCCCGGCAGGGCGACCTCGGCGGCGGCCGCCTGGCGCTCGACCGGGCTCAGCGGCAGCAGCTTGCGGCGGTCGCGCGGAATGTGCGGGGCGTGGTGGCCGCCGGAGAGGATGGTCTGCAGGCGGTCGGAGATGTCGGAGTAGTCGTCGAAGCCGAGCACGCCGTCGGCCTCGGGGAGCGCGTCGGCGAGTTCCTTGCCGTAGCGCTCGGCCATACAGCCCACGGCCACGACGGCCTGGGTGCGGCCGTGACCCTTGAGGTCGTTGGCCTCCAGCAGGGCGTCGACGGAGTCCTTCTTGGCGGCCTCGACGAAGCCGCAGGTGTTGACGACGGCGACGTCGGCTTCGGCGGCGTCGTCGACCAGCAACCAGCCGTCGGCTTCCAGTCGCCCGGCGAGTTCCTCGGAGTCCACCTCGTTGCGGGCGCATCCGAGCGTGACAAGGGCGACAGTACGGCGTTCAGGCATAGGGCCAAGATTAACGCGCGGCCGCCGGAGCCGTTCGCCCCGGAGGCCGCGCGCCACCGATTACCGGATCTTCACAGGGCCCGCAGGGCCCGTGCGGTCAGCCCGCCTGCGGGTCGCCGGGGGTGTACGTGACGTGCACCACCTGGCCGTTCTTGCCCGCCGGACCGAGGTCCTTGCCGTTGACGTACACGTGCACGGCTCCGGCGTTGCCGATCACCAGCTTGATCTGCTTGGGGTCGGTGAAGGTCTGGTCCTGACCCTCCTCGATGTTGTTCTGGAAGAGCGACTTGCCGTTGCCGTCCAGAGCCGAGACCCAGCTGGTGTCCTTCTCGGCCACCAGCTTCACTGTGACCTTGTCGGCCGGGGCGGCCGCGATCGCCGCGACGCTGGGCGCCGGAGCGGGCGGCTGGACGCTCGGCGACGGCGCCGGCGCGACCGAGCCGGTGCCGGAGCCGCTGGGCAGCGGCGCGCTGGCGGAGCCGGTCGTGGTGCCGCCGGTCTTGCCGCTCACCAGGTTGAAGCCGATCAGGGCGACCACCGCGACGATCGCGGCGACCATCGCGGCGGTCCAGTTCGGCCGGCCGCGGTTGGGGACCTTGATCGGCGCGTTCTCGATCAGCTGGGTCGGGCGCTTGGAGGCCGGGGCGCCGCCGTGCGCGGCGTCGTAGCGCTGCACCAGGGCCTCGCCGTCGACACCCACCGCCCGGGCGATGGAGCGGATGTGGCCACGGGCGTAGAAGTCGCCGCCGCAGCGGGCGAAGTCGTCCTCCTCGATGGCATGCACGATCGGCACCCGGACCCGGGTGGCGGTACTCACCTGATCCACCGTGAGTCGGGCCTCGATCCGGGCAGCGGAGAGCACCCGGCCGATGCTCACGGCATCGGCCGTCTGCTCCGCGCCGCCGGACGGCTGGGCGGACGACGGGGCGTTCTCGCGGTCGGGGGACTTGCCGATGGTCACGGGGCACGCCTTTCGAGCGGATGGCCACCTGCTGGAGAACAGTCTAGGGGCGTGGGCGGATCGTTTCTCAAGCGGAACAGGACCGAATGCGCGCGGCCGGCCGGACCGGGCGGCGGCCCGCCACTGAGCGTTCGTCACGGTGGTGGCCGCGGTTCACGGAACCGTTCCTTCCGCCCTGGGACGCGATGCCCCTCCGCTCGGTTCCGCACGCCGTTCCCCCCTCCTCCGTCCGGGTGAAGAGCGGCTCCGGGGACGCCCCGTCAGCCGCGGATGCTCAGGATCACCCCGTCCAGCTCGTCCGGCTTCACCAGGACGTCACGGGCCTTGGAACCCTCGCTCGGACCGACGATGCCGCGCGACTCCATCAGGTCCATCAGCCGGCCCGCCTTGGCGAAGCCGACCCGCAGCTTGCGCTGGAGCATCGAGGTGGAGCCGAACTGGGTGGAGACCACCAGCTCGGCCGCCTGGATGAGCAGGTCCAGGTCGTCGCCGATCTCCTCGTCGATCTCCTTCTTCGGACCGCCGCCGACCGTCACGTCGTCCCGGTAGACCGCCGACAGCTGGTCCTTGCAGTGCTGCACCACCGCGGCGATCTCCGCCTCGGTGACGAACGCGCCCTGCATCCGGATCGGCTTGCTCGCGCCCATCGGGAGGAACAGCGCGTCGCCCTTGCCGATGAGCTTCTCGGCGCCCGGCTGGTCCAGGATGACCCGCGAGTCGGCCATCGCCGAGGTCGCGAACGCCAGCCGGGAGGGCACGTTGGCCTTGATCAGACCGGTCACCACGTCGACCGAGGGGCGCTGGGTCGCCAGCACCAGGTGGATGCCGGCGGCCCGGGCCAGCTGGGTGATCCGGACCACCGAGTCCTCGACGTCGCGCGGGGCGACCATCATCAGGTCGGCCAGCTCGTCGACGATGACCAGCAGGTACGGGTAGGGCGACAGCTCGCGCTCGCTGCCGAGCGGCGGGGTGATCTTGCCGGCCCGCACCGCCGCGTTGAAGTCGTCCACGTGCCGGAAGCCGAACGCGGCGAGGTCGTCGTAGCGCAGGTCCATCTCGCGCACCACCCACTGGAGGGCCTCGGCGGCCTTCTTCGGGTTGGTGATGATCGGCGTGATCAGGTGCGGGATGCCCTCGTACGCGGTCAGCTCGACGCGCTTGGGGTCGACCAGCACCATCCGGACCTCGTCCGGGGTGGCCCGGGCCAGCACCGAGGTGATGAGGCAGTTGATGCAGGACGACTTGCCCGCGCCGGTCGCGCCGGCCACCAGGATGTGCGGCATCTTGGCGAGGTTGGCCATCACCGTGTGGCCCTCGACGTCCTTGCCCATCCCGACCACCATCGGGTGGGTGTCCTCGGCGGCCGCGCGCGAGCGCAGCAGGTCGCCCAGGTTGACCATCTCGCGGTCTCGGTTGGGGATCTCGATGCCGACCGCGGACTTGCCCGGGATCGGGCTGATGATCCGCACGTCGGGGCTGGCCACCGCGTACGCGATGTTCTTGGCGAGCGCGGTGATCCGCTCGACCTTGACCGCCGGGCCGAGCTCGACCTCGTACCGGGTGACCGTCGGGCCGCGGGTGAAGCCGGTGACCCGCGCGTCCACCTTGAACTCGGCGAAGGTCCCGGTGAGCTGGGCCACCACCTCGTCGTTGAGGGCGCTGCGGGCCTTGGCCGGGCCGCCGCGCTCCAGCAGGTCGAGCGAGGGGAGCCGGTAGGCGGTGTCGCCGGAGAGCTGGAGCTGCTCCATCCGCGCCGGGGCCGGGCCGTGCTCCTCCGGGGCCCCCGGGCCCGCACCGCCGCTGCGGGCGGCGGGGACGGCGGGCTCCTCCGGCGCGGCGGTGCGGTCCTGCACCTGGTGCATCATGTCCGCCACCGCCGAGGAGGCGGGCACGCCGTAGACGAGCGCGCCGTCCAGGTCGGCGGCGGCGCCGGCGGCGAGGTCCCGGGTGGCGTACGGGTCTTCCGGGTCGGGGGCGAGCGGCTCCTTGGTGAACATGTCGGGGACCGCGGCGTCCGGCCCGGCCTCGGGCGACTGCTTGCGCCGGCGGCGGCGCCGGCGGGCGCCCACCTCGTCCTCCGGGGCGTCACCGGTGTCCACGGTGAACGGCAGCGCCGACGGGTCGGCGTCCTCGGGCGGCTCGGTGGAGAGCTCGCGCTCCGGCGCACGCCCCCCGGGGGTCCGGTCCTGCGGGCCGGGCTCGACCACGCCGAGCCGGACCCCGACGGCGCGCAGCCGCTCCGGGATCCGGTTGACCGGGGTGGCGGTGGTGACCAGCAGGCCGAAGAAGGCCAGCAGGAGGAGCAGCGGCACCGCGAGCGGCGGCCCGGCGGCGGCCATCATCGGGGTCGAGACGGCCCAGCCGACGATCCCGCCCGCCGCCCTTATGCGGGTCGCGCCGCTGCCCATCATGGGAGCGCCGCAGCCGATGTGGACCAGGCCGAGCACGCCGACCACCAGCGCGCTCAGGCCGATCACGATCCGCCCGTTGGCCTCCGGCAGCTCCGGGTGGCGCATCAGCCGGACCGCGATCGCCAGCAGCAGGAACGGCACCAGCACGTCCAGCCGGCCGAACAGGCCGGAGACCACGTTGGTGGCCGCCTCGCCGAGCCAGCCCTGCGGGCTGAACCAGGTACCGGCGGCGGTGACCAGCGCCAGCGCGAAGAGCAGCAGGCCGACGCCGTCCTTGCGGTGCGCCGGGTCGAGGTTCTTGGCGCCGTCGCCGAAGCCGCGGAAGACCGCGCCCAGCGCGTGCGCCAGGCCCAGCCAGAGGGCCCGGACGGCGCGGAAGAGCAGCGGCTGCGGAGGCGGCGGCGGTGCGGCCTTGGCCGCGGCCTTCTTCGCCGGAGCGGCCTTCCTGGCGGCCGCCTTCTTCGCGGGCGGCTTGGCCGGAGCCTTCGCCGCGGCCTTCTTGGACGGTCCCGGGCTCGATGTGCTTGCCGCGCTACCGGGCGAACGTGTGGCCATGGCTCAGCAGCCTACCGGGGTCGGCGGACTGAGCACATGTGACCGACCCCCGCTCCCCGGACGTGTCGCAGACACACCGTCACAGCGGTCGGAATCCACCCGAAGGTGTGAAAGGGGCTGCGCTCACTCGACGCCGGGACGGAGCGCGTCCAGCGCCCGGCGCAGGCCGCCCAGCTTCCGCTCCAGGTGGGCCGCGGTGGCGGCCACCCCGCCGTCCTGGGTGCCGTCCAGCTGCTTGACCAGCGCCTCGGCCTGCTCCTCCACCGAGGCCAGCCGCGCCGACAGCTCGCCCAGCAGCGCGCCGCCGATCGCCGGCTGCCCGCCGCCGGCCTCCAGTTGCAGCCGCAGCAGCGCGGCCTGCTCCTTGAGCTGGCAGTTCTTCACGTAGAGGTCGACGAAGACCGAGACCTTGGCGCGCAGCACCCAGGGGTCGAAGGGCTTCGAGATGTAGTCGACGGCACCGGCCGCGTAGCCGCGGAAGGTGTGGTGCGGCCCGTGGTTGATCGCGGTCAGGAAGATGATCGGGATGTCCCGGGTGCGCTCGCGCCGCTTGATGTGGGCAGCCGTCTCGAAGCCGTCCATGCCGGGCATCTGGACGTCCAGCAGGATCACCGCGAAGTCGTCGGTGAGCAGCGCCTTGAGCGCCTCCTCACCGGAGGCGGCACGCACCAGCGTCTGGTCCAGCGCGGAGAGGATGGCCTCCAGCGCCAGGAGGTTCTCCGGCCGGTCGTCGACCAGGAGGATCTTCGCCTTCTGCATTCCGACCCGCCCTCCTGTCGCCTGACTGCCTGGGGAAGGCACCCGCGTACTGCCCACCACTACCCCGGTCATGCTAGCCGCACCCCCTCGCCCGGCACACCGCTCCGTCGCGACCCGGCCGGAGCAGCACGCAGCCAGTGCTCCGGCGCACGCTCAGCAGTGCGTCGCCGACCGGTCACTGTTCGCAACGATCGGTGACCCTACCGGGTTCCCGGCCCTCCCCGCCAGCAAACCGGCCGCCCAGTGGCGCGAACGCCGGAGCGGGCCCGGGCGTTCGCGCCCCTGCGGACGTTCAGGGCCGCCCGCCGTTCAGCCAGTCGTGCATCACGGACAGCAGGTGGTCGGTCTCGACCGGCTTGGTGATGTGGTCGGTGGCGCCGGCCTCCAGCGACTTCTCCCGGTCGCCCTTCATCGCCTTGGCGGTCAGCGCGATGATCGGCAGACCGGCGAACTGGGGCATCCGGCGGATCGCCTCGGTGGTCGCGTAGCCGTCCATCTCCGGCATCATGATGTCCATCAGGACCAGCGCGACGTTCTCGTGCTGCTCCAGCATCTCGATGCCCTCACGGCCGTTCTCGGCGTACAGCACGGTCAGCCCGTGCTGCTCCAGGACGCTGGTGAGCGCGAAGACGTTGCGGACGTCGTCGTCCACGATCAGCACCTGCTGGCCGTCGAACCGGGCGTCCACGCGGCCGGCCGGGCGGACCGCCGGCGCGGCGGCCGGGGCGCGGACCTCGGCCGGGACCGCCGGCGCGACGGCGCGGCGGCGCTCCACGGCACCGCGGCGGCGCTCCTCGGCGAGTTCCCGGACCTCCTGCGCCCAGTGGTCGGCCGGGTTCTCGCCGACCGGCACGGGCGTGCCGGCCGGGGTGACCGCGACCGAGGCGCGCACCGGCGAGGCGTTCGCGGCGGGCGGCGGCGCGGTCGCCGGGCCGGCGTCCGGGGCCTGGGTGTGCAGCGGCAGGTACAGCGTGAACGTGGAGCCCCGGCCCAGCTCGCTCTCGGCGTGGATCTCCCCGCCGAGCAGGCGGGCGATCTCCCGGCTGATCGACAGGCCGAGGCCGGTGCCGCCGTACTTGCGGCTGGTGGTGCCGTCGGCCTGCCGGAACGGCTCGAAGATCTCCCGCAGCTTGTTGCCCGGGATGCCGATCCCGGTGTCCGAGACGGCGAAGGCGATCAGGGCGTCGTCCGGGCCCTGGATCGTGCCGGCCTCCAGCAGGCGCTCCCGCACGTGCTGCGGGACGTCCGGACCGGCCGGCCTGATCGAGAAGTCGACCGCGCCGGCGTCGGTGAACTTCACCGCGTTGGAGATCAGGTTGCGCAGCACCTGCTGGAGCCGCTGCTCGTCGGTGTGCAGGGTGACCGGCAGGGCGGGCGAGACCCGGACGGCGAAGTCCAGGTTCTTGTCCAGCGCGACCGGCTGGAAGGTGGCCTCCACGTAGTCGACCAGCTGGACCAGGGCGATCCGGGCCGGGCGGACGTCCATCTTGCCGGCCTCGACCTTGGAGAGGTCCAGGATGTCGTTGATCAGCTGGAGCAGGTCGGAGCCGGCGCCGTGGATGGTGTCGGCGAACTCGACCTGCTTGGGCGAGAGGTTGCCCTCGTTGTTGTCCGAGAGCAGCTTGGCCAGGATCAGCAGCGAGTTGAGCGGGGTGCGCAGCTCGTGCGACATGTTGGCCAGGAACTCGCTCTTGTACCGGGACGCCAGCGCCAGCTGCTCGGCGCGCTCCTCCAGGACCTGCCGGGCCTCCTCGATCTCGCTGTTCTTGATCTCGATGTCGCGGTTCTGCTGGGCGAGTTGCGAGGCCTTCTCCTGCAACTCCTCGTTGGTCCGCTCCAGCTCCTCCTGGCGCGCCTCCAACTCGGCCGACCGCATGGAGAGTTCCGCGGTCAGCCGCTGGGACTCCAGCAGCAGGCCCTCGGTCTTGGTGTTGACGCTGATCGTGTTGACGGTGACGCCGATCAGGTCGGCGATCTGGTTGAGGAAGTCCAGGGCGACGGTGGTGAAGGAGCTGAAGGTGGCCAGCTCGATCACGCCCAGCAGCCGGCCCTCGAACAGCACCGGCAGCACCACGATGTGGGCCGGCGAGGCCTCGCCCAGCCCGGACGCGATCTTGAGGTACCCGGGCGGGGCCTCCTTGAGGATGATCGCCCGCTTCTCGACGGCCGCCTGGCCGATCAGCGACTCGCCGGGCCGGAAGGTGGTCGGCATCGCCCGGCGCTGGTAGCCGTAGCTGCCGATCAGCCGCAGCACGGTGTCGTTCTCGTCGTCGTCCTCGGTGATCAGCTCGGCGGTCCGGCCGGCCGGCTGGGCCAGGAAGAACGCGCCGTGCTGGGCCGAGACCACCGGCGTCAGCTCGGTCATGATCAGCGAAGCGACGGCCTCCAGGTCGCGGCGGCCCTGCAGCAGGCCGGAGATCCGGGCCAGATTGGTCTTGAGCCAGTCCTGCTCCTGGTTGGTGCGGGTGGTCTCGCGCAGGTTGGCGATCATCTGGTTGATGTTGTCCTTGAGCTCGTCGAGCTCCCCGGCGGCGTCCACGTCGATCCGCAGCGACAGGTCACCCCTGGTCACCGCCGTCGCGACCTGCGCGATCGCCCGCACCTGCCGGGTCAGGTTGTTGGCCAGCTCGTTCACCGACTCGGTGAGGTCCTGCCAGGTGCCGTCCACGCCCGGCACTCGGGCCTGGCCGCCGAGCCGACCGTCGGTGCCCACCTCACGGGCCACCCGGGTCACCTCGTCGGCGAACGAGCCCAGCTGGTCGACCATCGTGTTGATGCTCGTCTTGAGCTGCAGGATCTCGCCCCGCGCGTCCACGTCGATCTTCTGCGAGAGGTCGCCGCGGGCCACCGCGGTGATCACCAGCGCGATGTTGCGGACCTGGCCGGTGAGGTTGTTGGCCATCAGGTTGACGTTGTCGGTCAGGTCCTTCCAGATGCCGGCCACCCCCGGCACGCTCGCCTGACCGCCCAGCGTGCCGTCGGTGCCCACCTCGCGGGCCACCCGGGTCACCTCCACCGCGAAGGCGGAGAGCTGGTCGACCATCGTGTTCAGGGTGCCGGCCAGCGCCGCGACCTCGCCCTGCGCCTCGATGTCGATCTTCTTGGAGAGGTCGCCGCGGGCCACCGCGGTGGCGACCTCGGCGATGTTGCGCACCTGACTGGTCAGGTTGTTGGCCATCAGGTTCACGTTGTCGGTCAGGTCCTTCCAGATGCCCGACACCCCGCGCACCCGCGCCTGACCGCCCAGGATGCCCTCGGTGCCCACCTCGCGGGCCACCCGGGTCACCTCGTCGGCGAAGGCCGAGAGCTGGTCCACCATCGTGTTGACGGTGGTGACCAGCTCCAGGATCTCGCCCCGGGCGTCGACGGTGATCTTCTTCGACACGTCGCCGCGCGCCACCGCGGTGGTCACCTCGGCGATGTTGCGCACCTGACTGGTCAGGTTGTTGGCCATCAGGTTGACGCTGTTGGTGAGGTCCTTCCACGTCCCGGACACCCCCGGCACGCTCGCCTGACCGCCGAGGATGCCCTCGGTGCCGACGTCCCGGGCGACCCGGGTCACCTCGTCCGCGAAGGCCCCGAGCTGGTCCACCATCGTGTTGATGGTGTTCTTCAGCTCCAGGATCTCCCCGCGCGCGTCCACCTGGATCTTCTGCGACAGGTCGCCCCGGGCGACCGCCGTCGTCACCTGGGCGATGTTGCGGACCTGGTCGGTGAGGTTGTTCGCCATGAAGTTGACGTTGTCGGTCAGGTCCCGCCAGACCCCGGCCGCGCCCGGCACCTGCGCCTGGCCGCCGAGCCTGCCCTCGGTACCGACCTGGCGGGCCACCCGGGTCACCTGCTCGGCGAAGCCCGACAGCTGGTCCACCATCGTGTTGATGGTGTTCTTCAGCTCCAGGATCTCCCCGCGCGCGTCCACCTCGATCTTCTGCGAGAGGTCCCCGCGCGCCACGGCGGTCGTCACCTGGGCGATGTTGCGCACCTGGCCGGTCAGGTTGTCGGCCATGAAGTTCACCGAGTCGGTCAGGTCCCGCCAGACCCCGGCGACGCCCGGCACCTGCGCCTGACCCCCCAGCCGGCCCTCCGTGCCCACGTCCAGAGCCACCCGGGTCACCTGCGCGGCGAAGCCGTTGAGCTGGTCCACCATCGTGTTGACGGTGTTCTTCAGCTCCAGCATCTCGCCGGCCACCTCGACCGTGACCTTGCGCGACAGATCGCCCTTGGCCACCGCAGTCGTCACCTGGGCGATGTTGCGCACCTGCGCGGTCAGCCGACCGGCCATGGTGTTGACCGAGTCCGCGAGGTCCTTCCAGCTGCCCGAGACGCTGCGCACCTTCGCCTGGCCGCCGAGCTTGCCCTCGGTGCCGACCTCGCGGGCCACCCGGGTCACCTCGTCGGTGAACTCCGACAGCTGGTCCACCAGGCCGTTGACGGTCCGGCCGATCTTCAGGTACTCGCCGCGCAGCGGGTGGCTCACCCCGTTGCCGTGCAGCGAGCGAAGCTCCATCTTCTGGTCCAGATCGCCCTCGGCGATCGACGCCAGCACCCGGCCGACGTCGGCCATCGGCCGGGCCAGGTCGTCGATCAGCGCATTGCAGTTGTCGACCGCGGCCATCCAGGCGCCCTCACCGGCACCGGTCTCCAGCCGCTCGTTCAACCGGCCCTCGCGGCCCACCGCCCGGCGCACCCGGGCCAGTTCGCCGGTCAGGTGCTGGTTGCGCTCGGCGACCTCGTTGAACACCGCGGCGATCTCCGCCAGCGGTCCGTCACCCGGCACCGTCAACCGCCGCCGGAAGTTGCCGTCCCGCATCGCGGTGAGCGCCGCCAGCAGCTTGCGCAGCTCGGCGGGCTCGGCTCCCCGGCTGTGGTTGGCTCGCCGGCCGGCCGCGCTCCGCGGCGCGGCCCCGGACCGCCCGCCACGCTGAGCGGGCGGCGTCGTACCGGTTGCGTCCTTGGTGGCCGAACTCAACGGGCCCCTCCCAGATCGTGAACTGCCCGGCGTCCGACCGCGGCCCGCACGGGCCCGGAACCGGACACCGGCCCGGCGCATCTGCGTCCCGGCGACCGCGCGGCCGACCGGGACCCGCATCGACCGTACTGCTCCGGACGGCCGTCGCGGACCCCCCAGTCTGGCAGCACCCGCGCCGGGTACACGGCCGGTTGCGCTCGGTTGGTACCACCCCGACCGAAACAGGTGGGCAGAATCACCCTCAGGTGCCTGTTTCGACGCCCCGCCCCCGCGGGGAACCAAGCGGAAAGTAGGGTGGAGCGCTGCACCGGGCCACGACCCGACCCAGCGCCGCCGCTCACCCGCCGGCGCGTCCGGGGAGTCGGCGCCGCACCCGGACAGCCAGGGCCAGAGCAGAGGAGAAGTGGCAACGTGGTCACCGCGCGCGCAGCCGCCACCTTCGAACCCGTCGGCCGGTCCGCCGGGGCCGCACGGGCGTTCGTCCGGGACGCGCTGCTCGGCTGGGGCCTGCCCGAGGTGGTCGACGACGCCGTGGTCCTGGTCAGCGAACTGGTCACCAACGCCGTCGTGCACGCCGGCACCGCCGCCGAGGTCTGCTGCCTGCGCGAGGCGGAGACCGTCCGGATCGAGGTCACCGACCACCACCCCGAACGCGGCCTGCCCGCCTACGCCGACGTCCCCGTCACCGCCTCCGACCGCTACGCCGACCCCGACGGCGAGGGCGGCCGCGGCCTGCTGATGTGCTCCGCCCTGGCCGAACGCTGGGGCGTCGAGTACGCCGCGGGCAGCAAGACCGTCTGGTTCCGCCTCCCGCTGCCGGCCCACGTCACCGGCACCCGGTACGCCGTGCCCGCCACCCCCGGCAGCGAACTGCCCAGCAGCACCGGCCCGCTGCGCGTCGCCGTGGTCCAACTCGACGACGACGGCCGCGTCCTCGCCTGGAACCCCGACGCCGAGGCGCTCTTCCAGCACCCGGCCGACACCGTCCTCGGCCGCCCCTGGGCCGACTTCGCCGTCTGGCCCCAGGGCCCCGGCACCGGCCTCGGCCTGGCCGCCACCCTCCGGTTGGCCCGCTGGGAGGGCAGCTTCGGTCTGCGCCGCGCCGACGGCGCCACCGTGGAGGTGTACGGCGCGCAGGTCCGCGTCCGCGACACCGAGGGCATCCCCTCCACGCTCTGTCTTCTCGTCCTCGAACCCGACCGCGCGGTGCTCCGCTCCCCCGCCCGCGCCCTGCCCGGCGACAAGACCGACCAGGGCGGCGCACGGCTCGACCTGCTCACCGGCTCCGTCGGCACCGACGACCTCGACACCCTGCTCCAGCGCACCGTCGAACGCGCCCGCGACCTCCTCGACGCCGACGCCGCCTACGTGCTGCTCACCACCGAGGACGAGAGCGAGTTCGAGGTCCGCGCCGCCACCGGCCTCACCACCGGGCACCGCCGCCACGCCCGCTTCCCGGTCGAGACCGGCAACCGGTACGACTCCGCCCGGATGCCGTCCGTCCACGAGGACCTCAGCACCCGCCCCACCGGCCTCGCCCTCCTGGCCGACAGCGGCCTGCGCTCCCTGCTCACCGTCCCGCTCAAGGTCGAGGGCCGGCTGATCGGCTCGCTCGGCGTCGCCGCCGCCGCTCCGGGCCGCTACGACAACGAGGACGCGCTACGGCTGCAGTTCGCCGCCGACCGGGTCGCCCTCGCCATCGAGAGCACCCGGCTCACCGAGCTCGAACGGCTCCGCCGCGGCTCGCTCTCCTTCCTCGTCGAGGCCTCCGACCTGCTGGCCGGCACCCTGCAGCACGAGCAGACGCTCGCCCTGATGGCGCAGATGGCCGTCCCCACCCTGGCGTCCTGGTGCGCCGTCTACACCAACGGCGACCACGGCGCCCCGGCCTCGCTCGCCTTCGTCCTGCACGAGGACGAGGACCGGATCGACCCGCTGCGCGCCCTGCTCGACAAGACCGCGGTCCCCGAGTCAGGCCCCACCCACGGCGTCCGCTTCTGGACCGCCCCGAGCGACACCGCCCGCGCCGGCGGACTCGCCGACAGCCTCGAACTCGACGGCCTGCTGGGCGAGACGGTGGTCCTGCCGCTCACCGCCCGCAACCGCGTCATCGGCCTGCTCGCGCTCGGCTCCCCGGCCGGCATCCGGTTCCGCCAGGAGATCCTGGAGCTGGCCGAGGACCTCTCCCGCCGGGCTGCCCTCGCACTCGACAACTCCCGCCTCTACTCCGAGCGCACCGCCACCAGCCAGGCCCTGCAGCGCAGTCTGCTGCCGCCGGACCTGCCCGAGATCCCGGGCGTCGAGGTGGACGTCTACTACCAGGCCGCCGGCGAGGGCAACGAGGTCGGCGGCGACTTCTACGACCTCTTCACCATCCGCGAGGGCACCTACGGCTTCGCCATCGGCGACGTCTGCGGCACCGGCCCCGAGGCGGCCTCCGTGACCGGCCTCGCCCGCCACTCGCTGCGCCTGCTCGCCCGCGAAGGGCTGGACGCGCCGCAGGTCCTCAGCCGGCTCAACGCGGCCATCCTGGACGAGGGATCGCGCAGCCGCTTCCTCACCCTGCTCTACGGCGAGCTGACGCCGCAGCCGGACGGCAGCACCGAGCTCTCGCTGGTCTGCGCCGGCCACCCGCTGCCGCTGCGGCTGCGCACCGACGGCCAGGTGGACCGGGCCGCCACCCCGCAGCCGCTGCTCGGCGTCATGGACGAGCTCGACCTCACCGCCGAGCGGTTGGTGCTCGCCCCCGGCGAGGTCCTGCTCTGCGTCACCGACGGCGTCACCGAACGCCGGGAGGGGCGGCGGATGCTGGGCGACGACGGCCTGGCGGAGGTGCTCACCGGCTGCACCGGGTTGACCGCGGGCGCGGTGGCGCTGCGGGTGCAGCGGGCGGTCGAGCGGTTCGCCCCGGAGCCGCCCTCCGACGACATGGCGATCCTCACCCTGCGGGTGCCCACCCAGCGCACCGGCTGAGGGGGCCGGGGCCGTTCTCCCGGGCTCTCCATGCCCGGTCCTGGCCCTTCGTCGTGCCGATGATGAGCGATCGTGAGCGTTCCACAGCTGACGACGTGACAAATTGTGCGATTCACAAGGGTACAAGCTCGCGCGGCCGGGTACACCGATCTCACCGGGAATCCCCCGGCGGGGACACGACCAGCGGATTCCGCTGAGCCGTCATTCTGACCGCAGCCGTCGCACGCTCCAGCCGTGCGCCCTCGGCGCGGTCGCGCGCATCCACCTCATCGAACATCCCCCTGTGGTCGATCGCGCCCTGCGCGCGCCCAGAGTGAAAGGAGCCTCCGGTGAGCAACGACGCTACCGGGGCACAGAACGCCCGCTCCACCGGAGCCGACGCGGGTAACCTCGGCTACCTCGCCCTCGGCCTGACTCTCCTCGCCTACGGTCTCCTCTCCACCGGCCTCCTCAGTGGCACCGGGGTAGGGGACTCGGCACACCTCGCCCACCTCGTCGGCGGTCTCACCCTGTTCGTCGCCGGCATCTGGCAGCTCCGCGGCGGCGAGGGCTTCACCGGGACGGCCTTCACCGGCCTCGGGGCCTTCTGGGCCACCTGGTCCGCGGCCGGCGGCGCCGGCAAGAACGCCGCCGGGCTCTTCCTGCTCCTGTGGGCCCTGCTCGCCCTCACGCTCACCGCGGCCAGCTGGAACGCGGGCCTGTTCAGCCGCGCCGTCTACGGGCTGCTGACCGTCTCCCTGGTGCTCTCCGCCTTCGCCAGCTTCAACGCCTCCGGGGGTCTCGCCAAGTTCGCCGGCTGGGTCGCCGCGGCCTCCGGGCTCGTCGCCTGGTACTGGGCCACCGCGTCGCTGACCAACAGCGCGTGGGGCCGGGCCGTCCTGCCGGTCAAATAGCCGCGGAAACGCCGGTGGGCCGGTCCTCCCCGAGCGGGGGAGGACCGGCCCACCGGCGCGTGTCGGCACCGCTCAGCCGCGGGTGTCGGCCCGCTCCGCGGTGGACGCACCGGCCGCCCGGCCGGCCGCGGCCCGAACCGCCGCCCGCCGGGCCTGCCGGCGGGCGAAGCCCGCCTGGGCCGCGTAGGAGAGGAGCAGGATGGCGACGGCGACCAGGCCGTCCGCCCAGAAGTGATTGGCGGTGACGACCACGACCGCGACCGTCACCACCGGGTGCAGGACCATCAGCCAGCGCAGTGGACTCGGCGACACCTTGATCACCGCCACCGCCGCCAGCACGCACCAGGCCACGTGGACCGAGGGCATCGCCGACAACTGCGCGGGCACCACCCCGCCGACCGCACCGCCGTACACCGACTGCCCGTACTCCGCCGCCACGTCGACGAACCCGTCCTGCGGCAGCATCCTCGGCGGCGCCACGGGGATGAACTGCACGAGGAGGCAGACCGCCGTCGTGATCACCACGGTGGTCCGCACCCACGCGTACCGCGCCCGGTGCCGGAGGTACACCCACGCCAGCACGGCCAGCATCACCGTGAAGTGCATGGCGGCGTAGTAGTAGTTCGCCGCCCGTACCAGGACCGGGTACGGCGTGACAGCGGCCTGCCAATCCGCCTCGTCCGGCAAGCCGACCACCAGCTCCGCCCGGTGGATCCAGCTCGCCCGGTCCAGCGCGTGCTCGGTGCTCATCAGCGAGAGCTTCCCCACCAGCTGCCACAGCGCGAACAGCGCCAGCAGCGTGCCGGCCTCCCGCAGCAGCGCCGGCAGCGGGCCACGCCGCCACCTCGCCGCCGCGTAGGAGCCCCCGTAGAGCGCGGCCGCGGCGCCCCCGGCGGACTGCCAGGTAAGGGTCAGGTTCTGCAACGGTGCGCGCCTCTCCGCCGAGCCGGGGTGTGGTGGCAGAGACGTTAACGCAAAATGGCCCCCTCCAACATTGGAGGGGGCCATTTCGGAATGATTGTTCGGCGGCGTCCTACTCTCCCACAGGGTCCCCCCTGCAGTACCATCGGCGCTGTGAGGCTTAGCTTCCGGGTTCGGAATGTAACCGGGCGTTTCCCTCACGCTATGACCACCGAAACACTATGAAACTATCCGCCACCCACCCGCCAGAGCGGTGGGGGTCGTTGTTTCAGAACAACACAGTGGACGCGAGCAACTGAGGACAAGCCCTCGGCCTATTAGTACCGGTCAACTCCACCCCTCACAGGGCTTCCATATCCGGCCTATCAACCCAGTCGTCTACTGGGAGCCTTACCCTCTCAAGGAGGTGGGAGTGCTCATCTCGAAGCAGGCTTCCCGCTTAGATGCTTTCAGCGGTTATCCCTCCCGAACGTAGCCAACCAGCCATGCCCTTGGCAGAACAACTGGCACACCAGAGGTTCGTCCGTCCCGGTCCTCTCGTACTAGGGACAGCCCTTCTCAACACTCCTACGCGCACAGCGGATAGGGACCGAACTGTCTCACGACGTTCTAAACCCAGCTCGCGTACCGCTTTAATGGGCGAACAGCCCAACCCTTGGGACCTACTCCAGCCCCAGGATGCGACGAGCCGACATCGAGGTGCCAAACCATCCCGTCGATATGGACTCTTGGGGAAGATCAGCCTGTTATCCCCGGGGTACCTTTTATCCGTTGAGCGACGGCGCTTCCACAAGCCACCGCCGGCTTCCTGCGTCACCCCATCGCTCACCTACTACCCCGTTGGGTCACCGGCGGTCCCCTTAACGTTCCAGCACCGGGCAGGCGTCAGTCCGTATACATCGCCTTACGGCTTCGCACGGACCTGTGTTTTTAGTAAACAGTCGCTTCTCGCTGGTCTCTGCGGCCACCCCCAGCTCGGAGTGCAAGACTCGTCACCAGGAATGGCCCCCCTTCTCCCGAAGTTACGGGGGCATTTTGCCGAGTTCCTTAACCATAGTTCACCCGAACGCCTCGGTATTCTCTACCTGACCACCTGAGTCGGTTTGGGGTACGGGCCGCCATGAAACTCGCTAGAGGCTTTTCTCGACAGCATAGGATCATCCACTTCACCACAATCGGCTCGGCATCAGGTCTCAGACTATGTGAACGGCGGATTTGCCTACCGTTCGTCCTACACCCTTACCCCGGGACAACCACCGCCCGGGCTGGACTACCTTCCTGCGTCACCCCATCGCTCACCTACTACCCCGTTGGGTCACCGGCTCCACCACGTCCCATCGTCCGAAGACTCCGGGCCGGCTTCACGGCCTTTGTACCGACCATTGTAGCACGTGTGCAGCCCAAGACATAAGGGGCATGATGATTTGACGTCGTCCCCACCTTCCTCCGAGTTGACCCCGGCAGTCTCCTGTGAGTCCCCGACATTACTCGCTGGCAACACAGAACAAGGGTTGCGCTCGTTGCGGGACTTAACCCAACATCTCACGACACGAGCTGACGACAACCATGCACCACCTGTATACCGACCACAAGGGGGCGCCTATCTCTAGACGTTTCCGGCATATGTCAAGCCTTGGTAAGGTTCTTCGCGTTGCGTCGAATTAAGCCACATGCTCCGCTGCTTGTGCGGGCCCCCGTCAATTCCTTTGAGTTTTAGCCTTGCGGCCGTACTCCCCAGGCGGGGAACTTAATGCGTTAGCTGCGGCACCGACGACGTGGAATGTCGCCAACACCTAGTTCCCAACGTTTACGGCGTGGACTACCAGGGTATCTAATCCTGTTCGCTCCCCACGCTTTCGCTCCTCAGCGTCAGTAATGGCCCAGAGATCCGCCTTCGCCACCGGTGTTCCTCCTGATATCTGCGCATTTCACCGCTACACCAGGAATTCCGATCTCCCCTACCACACTCTAGCCTGCCCGTATCGAATGCAGACCCGGGGTTAAGCCCCGGGCTTTCACATCCGACGCGACAGGCCGCCTACGAGCTCTTTACGCCCAATAATTCCGGACAACGCTCGCACCCTACGTATTACCGCGGCTGCTGGCACGTAGTTAGCCGGTGCTTCTTCTGCAGGTACCGTCACTTGCGCTTCTTCCCTGCTGAAAGAGGTTTACAACCCGAAGGCCGTCATCCCTCACGCGGCGTCGCTGCATCAGGCTTTCGCCCATTGTGCAATATTCCCCACTGCTGCCTCCCGTAGGAGTCTGGGCCGTGTCTCAGTCCCAGTGTGGCCGGTCGCCCTCTCAGGCCGGCTACCCGTCGTCGCCTTGGTAGGCCATTACCCCACTTTTCTCTTCCTGCGGGTACTGAGATGTTTCACTTCCCCGCGTTCCCTCCACACTGCCTATGTGTTCAGCAGCGGGTGACAGCCCATGACGACTGCCGGGTTTCCCCATTCGGACACCCCCGGATCAAAGCTCGGTTGACAGCTCCCCGGGGCCTATCGCGGCCTCCCTTCGACGGCTCCTCCCCTTACGGGTTAGGCCACCGGCTTCGGGTGTTACCGACTTTCGTGACGTGACGGGCGGTGTGTACAAGGCCCGGGAACGTATTCACCGCAGCATGCTGATCTGCGATTACTAGCAACTCCAACTTCATGGGGTCGAGTTGCAGACCCCAATCCGAACTGAGGCCGGCTTTTTGGGATTCGCTCCGCCTCGCGGCATCGCAGCCCTTTGTACCGACCATTGTAGCACGTGTGCAGCCCAAGACTGTAGGCACACGGTTTCAGGTACTATTTCACTCCGCTCCCGCGGTACTTTTCACCATTCCCTCACGGTACTATCCGCTATCGGTCACCAGGGAATATTTAGGCTTAGCGGGTGGTCCCGCCAGATTCACACGGGATTTCTCGGGCCCCGTGCTACTTGGGAGATGACTGTCCTTCGACTATCCATACGGTTTCTGACTCGCCCAGCCGCCGGCAGACGACTGAAGCTCATTCCCACAACCCCCAAGCGGCAACCCCTTGGCTAGATCACTCCGCTTCGGGTCTTGGGCATGCAACTCAACCGCCCTATTCGGACTCGCTTTCGCTACGGCTACCCCACACGGGTTAACCTCGCTACACACCGCAAACTCGCAGGCTCATTCTTCAAAAGGCACGCAGTCACGGCCAGCAGGCAAGCCCACATCAAGAGGTTCAGCGTTGGCGCTTCAAAGCGGGTACGGGAATATCAACCCGTTGTCCATCGACTACGCCTGTCGGCCTCGCCTTAGGTCCCGACTTACCCTGGGCAGATCAGCTTGACCCAGGAACCCTTGGTTCACCGGGCCTATGGACAGGTCGGAACGACAAGGAATTTCGCTACCTTAGGATGGTTATAGTTACCACCGCCGTTTACTGGCGCTTAAGTTCTCAGCTTCGCCAGAGCGAAGCTTAGCATCAAGATCACTAGTCCCTACTTTCGTACCTGCTCGAC
>NZ_JAKNTA010000009.1:279098-279839 GCF_022288725.1 Kitasatospora sp. A2-31
TTCTCACTCGTATACCGTCCACGACTGGTTTCCACCGCCGCTTCACCCGGCACACGACGCTCCCCTACCCATCACAGCAGGCGTTAGCCCTTCATGCTGCAATGACACGACTTCGGTGGTGTGCTTGAGCCCCGCTACATTGTCGGCGCGGAATCACTTGACCAGTGAGCTATTACGCACTCTTTCAAGGGTGGCTGCTTCTAAGCCAACCTCCTGGTTGTCTCTGCGACTCCACATCCTTTCCCACTTAGCACACGCTTAGGGACCTTAGTCGGTGTTCTGGGCTGTTTCCCTCTCGACCATGGAGCTTATCCCCCACAGTCTCACTGCCACGCTCTCACTTACCGGCATTCGGAGTTTGGCTAAGGTCAGTAACCCGGTGAGGCCCATCGCCTATCCAGTGCTCTACCTCCGGCAAGAAACACGTGACGCTGCACCTAAATGCATTTCGGGGAGAACCAGCTATCACGGAGTTTGATTGGCCTTTCACCCCTAACCACAGGTCATCCCCCAGGTTTTCAACCCTGGTGGGTTCGGTCCTCCACACGGTCTTACCCGCGCTTCAACCTGCCCATGGCTAGATCACTCCGCTTCGGGTCTTGGGCATGCAACTCAACCGCCCTATTCGGACTCGCTTTCGCTACGGCTACCCCACACGGGTTAACCTCGCTACACACCGCAAACTCGCAGGCTCATTCTTCAAAAGGCACGCAGTCACGGCCAGCAGGCAAGCCCACTGAC
>NZ_JAKNTA010000009.1:279849-309041 GCF_022288725.1 Kitasatospora sp. A2-31
GACCCGGGGTTAAGCCCCGGGCTTTCACATCCGACGCGACAGGCCGCCTACGAGCTCTTTACGCCCAATAATTCCGGACAACGCTCGCACCCTACGTATTACCGCGGCTGCTGGCACGTAGTTAGCCGGTGCTTCTTCTGCAGGTACCGTCACTTGCGCTTCTTCCCTGCTGAAAGAGGTTTACAACCCGAAGGCCGTCATCCCTCACGCGGCGTCGCTGCATCAGGCTTTCGCCCATTGTGCAATATTCCCCACTGCTGCCTCCCGTAGGAGTCTGGGCCGTGTCTCAGTCCCAGTGTGGCCGGTCGCCCTCTCAGGCCGGCTACCCGTCGTCGCCTTGGTAGGCCATTACCCCACCAACAAGCTGATAGGCCGCGGGCTCATCCTGCACCGCCGGAGCTTTCCACCAACCCCCATGCGGAGGAAGGTCATATCCGGTATTAGACCCCGTTTCCAGGGCTTGTCCCAGAGTGCAGGGCAGATTGCCCACGTGTTACTCACCCGTTCGCCACTGATCCACCCCGAAGGGCTTCACCGTTCGACTTGCATGTGTTAAGCACGCCGCCAGCGTTCGTCCTGAGCCAGGATCAAACTCTCCGTGAATGCTTGCCCGACTATGCTCGATTAAGAGCTGCAGGCGGCACACTCGCGTTGAGCGGCACGGCAACCACCGGAATAGGGCGGCCCCGCGCACTGCGTCCTCGCTGTGTTATTTCAAAAGGAATCTCCAACCCCAGAGAATCTGAGGCCGGGGATGTCAACATATCTGGCGTTGACTTTTGGCACGCTGTTGAGTTCTCAAGGAACGGACGCTTCCTTCGGGCGGCTTTCACACCGGCCCTCCGGGCGCTTCGTTCTTTCGTGTTTCCAGCTTATCAGATGTTTTCCGCTCCGTTTCCGGGGCTTCGTTCATCCAACTTGCCGGTGTCTTCTGGTGCTTGACGCCCCGTCCGACGTTTCAAACTCTAGCCGATCCCCGCCCCGAAAGGCGAATCCGGCTGCAATCCCGATAAACGCACACACCGAATAGACCCCGGTCCGAACAGGAGCGCGACAAAGCGCAACCAGCCCGAAAGGGAAGGAGTGGTGTTTCTAGGGATTGGCCGCCCCGGGACCGTCCGCGCCGATGCGTGTCCGGTGCTCCCTGCCGAGCGACTAGGAAACACTACGCCGATCCCCGGGCGGATGCAAACGATGCGCAGAGACGCCGCCGGCCGGACCTCCAAGGGGAAGGGGTCCGGCCGGCGGCTTCGGGGATGGTTCAGCTGTTGGTCGGGAAGCCGAGGTTGATGCCCCCGTGCGACGGGTCGAGCCAGCGCTGGGTCACGGCCTTGCCCCGGGTGAAGAAGTGCACGCCGTCCGGGCCGTAGGCGTGGGAGTCACCGAACAGCGAGGCCTTCCAGCCGCCGAAGGAGTAGTAGGCGACCGGAACCGGGATCGGCACGTTGATGCCGACCATGCCCACCTCCACCTCGTGCTGGAAGCGCCGGGCCGCGCCGCCGTCGTTGGTGAAGATGGCGGTGCCGTTGCCGTACGGGTTGGCGTTGATGAGGTCGACGCCCTCCTCGTACGAGGCGACCCGCACGACGGACAGCACCGGGCCGAAGATCTCGTCGTTGTAGACGGACATGCCGGGCTTCACGTGGTCGAACAGCGTGGGGCCGAGCCAGAAGCCGTCCGAGGTCGGGGCGCCGTTCCTGTCCTCGGCGGCGACCGGGTGCTTGCGGCCGTCGACGGCGAGCTCGGCACCGTCGGCGACGCCGGACTCCACGTAGGAGGTGACCTTGTCCCGGTGCTGTCCGGTGACCAGCGGACCCATCTCCGAGTCGCCGTTGCACCCGGGGCCGACCTTCAGGGTCGCCATCCGCTGCTTGATCTTCTCGACCAGCTCGTCGCCGATCGGGTCCACCGCCACCAGGACCGAGACGGCCATGCAGCGCTCGCCCGCCGCACCGAAGCCGGCGTTGATGGCTGCGTCCGCACTGAGGTCGAGGTCGGCGTCCGGCAGGACCAGCATGTGGTTCTTGGCGCCGCCGAGCGCCTGGACCCGCTTGCCGTAGCGGGTGCCGGTCTCGTAGACGTAGCGGGCGATCGGGGTCGAGCCGACGAAGCTGACCGCCTTGACGTCGGGGTGCTCCAGCAGGCGGTCGACCGCGACCTTGTCACCGTGGACGACGTTGAAGACGCCGGCCGGCAGCCCCGCTTCCTTCCACAGCCCGGCCAGGAAGTTGGCGGCGGACGGGTCCTTCTCCGAAGGCTTCACGACCACGGTGTTGCCCGCGGCGATGGCGATCGGGAAGAACCACATCGGCACCATGGCCGGGAAGTTGAACGGCGAGATGATCGCGACCGGGCCGAGCGGCTGGCGGATCGAGTAGACGTCGATCCCGGTGGAGGCCTGCTCGCTGAAGCCGCCCTTGATCAGCTGCGGGATGCCGCAGGCGTACTCGACGACCTCCAGGCCGCGGGCGATCTCGCCGAGCGCGTCCGAGTGCACCTTGCCGTGCTCGGAGACGATGATCGAGGCCAGCTCGTCCCGGCGGGCGTTGAGCAGCTCACGGAAGTTGAAGAGCACCGTGGTGCGCTTGGCGATCGAGGCGTGGCGCCACTCGGCGAAGGCCGAGGCCGCGGCGGCGACCGCCTGGTCGACCTCGGCGATCTCCGCGAAGTCGACGTGGCCCGTGACCTGGCCGGTGGCCGGGTCGAAGATGTCACCGCGACGGGGCGCGGCGCCGGCGGTGGCGACCGGCTCGCCGCCGATCCAGTGGGTGATGTGCTTGCTCAAGGTCCGTCTGCCTCCGAAGTCCCGGGCGGCGTCGTGCCGCCGGTCCCTTGTCTGGCGCCGCCCGCGGGGGGCCGGGCGACGGGATCACGGGGCTACCGCGCTCACCACCCAGTCTGGTCGCCGTCGTCGCGCGCCTCAACGAACAGGCTGACGGGGATCCGGGATTCAGCCTTACAGGTCGTCGGCGGAGGCCGCCGAACGGGCGAGGGCAAGGTCTGCCGCGGGCCCTTCAGACGTCCACGGAACCGTCGGAGTCCCCGTCCGCGGCCTCCTCCGCGGCCTCCAGATAGGGGTCGTGCAGCCCGTCGGACGCCTCCTGGGTCTCCAGCAGGTCGAGCCGGAGGTCCTGTGACCAGGCCAGCGCCCACCGCTTCAGACCGTCGACCGCGCCGGCCGGGAGTCCCCGGGCGCGGAACCGCCCGTCCGCGGCCTCGGCCAGCGTCTCCAGACGGTCGGCGAGCACCGCGGGCTGGAAGTCCGCGTCCAGCGCGGTGGCCAGCGCCAGCAGCTCGCCCTCCCGGTACCAGGCGGTGAGCGCGTGGACGTCGATCAGGTCCCGCGGCATGCCGCGGTCGACCAGCAGCGCGGTGGTCAGCGCGGCCGCGTCGTCCAGGTCGACGACCGGCACGACCACGGCCGGTTCCCCGGGCGCGGGCGCGCCGAGATCCAGACGGACCGGCCGGTGGCCCAGCGGCTCCTTGCGCAGCTCCACCGTGTGCGACCGCCCGCCGAGGGTCAGCCGCACCGAGAGCTGTTCCAGGCGCGGGGTGCCGGGGCGGTCGCCGACCCCGCCGCCGGCCGCCCGGTACACGGCGGCAAGGTCGGCGGCGGCCTCCGTCAGGTCGGTCTCGCCGCTCGTCACCAGGGTGAGCCCGTCCTGGGCGCAGGCCGGCACGCCGTGAGCACGCAGCGCGTGCCCACCGGCGAGGGCGAGCCCGAGCCGGTCGCACACGGGCGCGGCCAGTTCGGCGAGCCGCAGCTGGGGCGGGCCCGGGCGGAGGGAGGCGTCGACGGCGTCCGGGGCGGTGGTCACGCTTCCAGTCTGACGCGGTCGGCCGATCCGCGCGCCCACGGTCGGGCGCCGCGACGGAGGCCGACCGCAACGGCACCTGTGAGCCTCACCGGTCGGTGAGCCGGGCGGCGGCCTCGTGCAGGGCGAGCTCCAGCAGCACCGGGTCGTTGAGCCGGCCGGAGCCGTCGGGCGGGACGAGCCAGCGCACGCCCCGGCTGCGCCGCTCGGGGTGCGGGACGACGATCCAGGTGCCCCTGCCCGCGGTTCGCACGCCGGTGCCGACCCAGCGGGCGGCGGTGCCGACGGGCACCAGGAAGCCCACGCTCTCGGCGGAGGGGTCGGTGAGGACCGGTCCGCAGAAGCCGCTGTCCAGGACGTCGAGGGCGGGGCGGCCGAGCCGGGCAGGCACCGAGAGGACGTCCCAGCGGTGGCCGGCCGGCAGCAGTACCGGTCCCGCCCCGGTGCGCTCCCACTGTGCCCGGCAGGCCTGTGGATCCGGTGCGGCTTCGGCGAGCCAGTGCAGTGCGGTGTGCTCGGTGCCGTGTCCCGTGCGCTCCATGGCCTCTCCCGTCCCCCAGCGTGGCCGCTGGTCGTCGTGCGGCGGGAACGAGATGCCCGCCGTCACCGACGAGAGGCGGACGGCGGGCATCTCTTACACGGGCTTGCCCGTCTTACACGGGCTTGCCCGGGGAACCGCGAGGGCTGACCCGGAGGAGTCGAGTCGCCGCGGAGGGCTCGTTCACCCGCGTGGGGCCGGTGGGCGTCCCCCACGCAGGTGAACGGGTTGGAACGGAGCGAGCGGGTCCGGGCGGATCAGCTGTCGAAGCCGAGCCCCAGCCGGTCCAGCGTGCGCAGCCAGAGGTTGCGGTGACCGCCGGTGCGGTCGGCCCGTTCCAGGGAGCGGGTGGTGATCTCGATGCCGGCCCAGCGCACCGGTTCGGGCGGGAACGGCAGCGGCTTGCTGCGGACCATCTCCAGCGAGGTGCGCTCGGTCCGCGCGCCTTCCAGCAGGTCGAGCATCACCTCGGCGCCGAACCGGGTGGCACCGACGCCGAGTCCGGTGTACCCGGCGGCGTAGGCGACCTTGCCCCGGTAGGCGGTGTCGAAGAAGGCCGAGAACCGGCTGCAGGTGTCGATCGCGCCGCCCCAGGCGTGCGTGAAGCGCAGGCCCTCCAGCTGCGGGAAGCAGCGGAAGAAGTTGTGCGCCAGGGTGCGGAAGGTCTCCGGTCGCTGGTCGTACTCGTGCCGGACGTGCCCGCCGTAGTGGTAGACCGCGTCGTAGCCGCCCCAGAGGATCCGGTTGTCGGCGGAGAGCCGGAAGTAGTGGAACTTGTTGGCGCTGTCGCTGAGGCCCTGTCGGCCCTTCCAGCCGATCGCGGCCAGCTGCTCGTCGCTGAGGGGCTCGGTCATCAGGGCGTAGTCGTACACCGGGACGATGTACGGGCGCACGCGCTTGACCAGGGACGGGAAGGCGTTGGTGCCGAGCGCGACCCGGCGGGCGAAGACCCGCCCGTACGGGGTGCGGACGGCCATGCCGCTGCCGTGCTCGCTCAGGGAGCCGGCCGGGGTGTGCTCGAAGATCCGCACGCCCTGGCCGAGGCAGGCCGCCTTGAGGCCCCAGGCCAGCTTGGCGGGGTGGACCATCGCCACGCCCTCCCGGTCCCAGATCCCGCCGAGGAAGGTCGGCGAGTCGACCTGGGCGCGGAGCTCGTCGCGGTCGAGCACGGTGATGTCGAGGCCGTGCCGGGCGACGGCCTCGGCCACCTCGTGCAGTTCGTCGAGCTGGTGCGGCTGGGTGGCGACGTCGATCTCGCCGGTGCGCTCCCACTCGGCGTCGATGCCGTGGCGCTTGAGGGTCGCCTCGATGCCGTCCAGGTTGGCGGCACCGAGGCGCTCCAGCCGGCCGAGCTCGGCGGGCCAGCGCTGCAGGCCGTTGCCGAAGCCGTGGGTCAGGCTGGCCGCGCAGAATCCGCCGTTGCGCCCGGAGGCCGCCCACCCCACCTCCTTGCCCTCCACCAGGACGACGTCCAGCGAGGGGTCCCGCTCCTTGGCGATGAGGGCGGTCCAGAGGCCGGAGTAGCCGCCGCCGACGACCAGCAGGTCGCAGGTGGTGTCGCCGACGAGGGCGGGCAGCGCCGCCGGCCGGCCCGGGTCCTCCAGCCAGAACGGGGTGGGCCTGGCGTCACTGAGTGCGCGGGCGGAGTCCATGCATTATCAGCCACTTTCTGCACATTGGTGGTGGTGGTCCGGCCGTTCCCCCGACGGTACGCCGGGGGGACGGCCGCGGTGGTCAGGCGGTGGCCTTCCGGCGGTTCCCGAGCCACTGACCGGCGACGGTGAGCGCGACGGCGGCGATGAACATCGCGGTGCCGATCACGTTCACCTGCACCGGGATGCCGCGCTGCGAGGCGCCCCAGACGAACATCGGGAAGGTGACCGTGGTCGGGCCCGAGTTGAACTGGGTGATGATGAAGTCGTCGAAGGAGAGCGCGAAGCTGAGCAGCGCGCCGGCCGCGATGCCGGGGGCGGCGAGGGGCAGGGTGACCCGCAGGAAGGTCTGGGTCGGGGTGGCGTAGAGGTCCTGGGCGGCCTGTTCGAGCCTCGGGTCCATGCTCATCACGCGGGCCTTGACCGCCGTCACCACGAAGCTCAGGCAGAACATGATGTGTGCGATGAGGATGGTGGTGAAGCCGAACGGGATGCGCATGTTGAGGAAGAGCGTGCCGAGCGAGGCGGCCATGACCACCTCGGGCATGGCCATCGGCAGGAAGATCATCGCGGTGGTGGCGGAGCGGCCGCGGAAGCGGTAGCGGGCCAGCGCGAAGGCGACCATCGTGCCGAGCACGGTGGCCCCGAGGGTGGCGAGCACCGCGACCTGGAGGCTCAGCGAGAGCGACTGGCACATGTCGGCGACGCCGCAGGGGTCGGTCCAGGCGTCGGTGGAGAACTCGTTCCACTCGTAGTTGAACTTGCCGACCGGCTTGTTGAAGGAGAAGGCGAGGACCACCAGGTTGGGCAGTACCAGGTAGGCCAGGGCCAGCAGGCCGGCCAGCACCACCAGGTGGGCGCGGATCCACGTGAACACTCGGGACATCAGACCAGTTCCTCCGTCCCGGCCTTGCGCATGTAGACCGTCACCATGCCCAGGATCAGGGCCATCAGGATGAAGCTGAGCGCGGCCGCCGTGGGGTAGTCGAGCACGTTCAGGAACTGCTTCTGGATGCCGTTGCCGACCATCTGCTCGCTCGGCGAGCCCAGCAGCTGGGCGTTGATGTAGTCGCCGGAGGCCGGGATGAAGGTGAGCAGCGTGCCCGCCACCACCCCGGGGAGCGAGATCGGGAAGGTCACCTTGCGGAAGGTGGTGAACGGGCGGGCGTAGAGGTCGCCGGCCGCCTCGTGCAGGCGCGGGTCGATCCGTTCCAGCGAGGTGTAGAGCGGGAGGATCATGAACGGCAGGAAGTTGTAGGTGAGGCCGCAGACCACGGCGAGCGGCGTGGCCAGCACGCGGTCGCCGGAGGTGAGACCGAGCGCGCTGGTGACGTCCAGGACGTGCAGCGCGTTGAGGGCGCCGACCACCGGGCCGCCGTCGGAGAGGATGGTCTTCCAGGCCAGCGTGCGGATCAGGAAGCTGGTGAAGAACGGCGCGATCACCAGGATCAGGATGACGTTGCGCCAGCGCTTCCCGGCCTTGAAGGCGATCGTGTACGCGAGCGGGTAGCCGATCGCCAGGCAGAGCAGGGTGGCGGTGGCGGCGTAGCCGAACGAGCGGACGAAGTGCCAGCGGTACTCGACCAGGGCGTCCCAGTAGGTGGCGAAGTGCCAGGTGACGCGGAATCCGTCCTCCAGCGAGCCGGTCTGCAGTGAGGTGGAGGCCTGGTAGACCATCGGCACCGCGAAGAAGACGACCAGCCAGGCGATGCCGGGCAGCAGCAGCCAGTACGGGGTGAGCTTGCGCCGCGTCCTCGGGGCGGGCGCCGGGAGCGTGCCGTCGTCGGGGGGTATGGCCTGCGGCGGCGCGGCCGCGGTGGTGGTGGTCATGCCGCGGCCTCCCCGGTGCCCGCGTCGATCGCCTGCGAGGCGTCCAGGGCGAAGGAGTGCGCGGGGTTCCAGTGCAGGACGACGGGCGCGCCGGGGACGATCCGGGCGTCGCGCTCCATGTTCTGCTCGAAGACCGTCACCTCCTGGCCGCCGTCGGTGCGCACCACGTACTGGGTGGAGACGCCGATGAAGCTGGAGTCGAGCACGGTGCCGGCCAGCCGGTTGCGGCCGTCGGCGACCTCGGCGGAGGCGTGTTCGATCGTGATCTTCTCCGGCCGGACGCCGAGGTGGACCTTGGTGGCGTCCGTGGCGCACCGGGCCTTCGGGACGGCGAGCCGGGCGCCGGCGGCGGTGAGCAGCAGGTCGCCGCCCTCGCTGCCGCTGACGTCGGCGGGCAGCAGGTTGGACTGCCCGAGGAAGTTGGCCACGAAGGTGGTGGCGGGGTTCTCGTAGAGGTCGGCGGGGGCGCCGAGCTGCTCGACCCGGCCTCCGTTCATCACCGCGATGGTGTCGGCCATGGTCATGGCCTCCTCCTGGTCGTGGGTGACGTGGACGAAGGTGATGCCGACCTCGGTCTGGATCCGCTTGAGCTCCAGCTGCATCTGGCGGCGGAGCTTGAGGTCGAGGGCGCCGAGCGGCTCGTCGAGGAGCAGCACCTGCGGGTGGTTGATCAGCGCGCGGGCGACGGCGACGCGCTGCTGCTGGCCGCCGGAGAGCTGGTGCGGCTTGCGCCGTGCGTACTGGCCGAGTTCGACGAGTTCGAGCATCTCGTCGACCTGCTTCTTGACGTCCTTCCTGCCGCGCCGGCGCAGGCCGAAGGCGACGTTCTCGAAGATGTCGAGGTGCGGGAAGAGTGCGTAGCTCTGGAAGACGGTGTTCACCGGACGCTTGTAGGGGGGCAGCGCCGTGACGTCCTGCCCGCCGATCAGGACGGTGCCGGTGGTGGGCTCCTCCAGGCCGGCGATCATCCGCAGGGTGGTGGTCTTGCCGCAGCCGGAGGCGCCGAGCAGGGCGAAGAAGGAGCCCTGTGGGATGGTCAGGTCCAGGGGGTGGACCGCGGTGAAGGAGCCGTAGGTCTTGCCGATGCCGGTGAGGCGGACGTCGCCGCCGGCGGCCGCGGAGCTCTGCTGCTCTGTCATGGGTGGTGTCTCTCTGGTTTCTCTGCCGTCAGTGGGGGTCAGGCGCCGATGAGCTTGGAGAACTTCTCCTCGAAGTCGCTCTCCTCGGTCTCGGTGAGGGTCCGGAAGACGTGCGCCTTGGCCGCCATCTCGGGGGTGGGGACGACCAGCGGGTTGGCCGCGCTGTCCGGGGCGATGGCGGCCAGTTCCTCCTTCACGCCGGTGACGGCTGAGACGAAGCCGATGCCTGCGGTCAGCTGCGCCGCGATCTTCGGCTGATAGTAGAAGTCGATCAGCTTCTCGGCGTTCGCCTTGTGCTGGGCCTTGGCCGGGACCAGCAGGTTGTCGGTGCTGGTCACGAAACCCTTCTCGGGGATGACGAACTCGATGTCCGGGTTGTCGGCACGCAGTTGGATCAGGTCGCCGCCCCAGGCGACGCAGGCGGCGATGTCACCGGAGGAGAGCTCCTGGCCGTAGTCGTTGCCGGTGAAGCGGCGGATCTGCTTGCTGTCGACGGCCTTCTGCAGCCGGGCGATCGCGGCGCCGTAGTCGTCGGCGGTGAACTTCGCCGGGTCCTTGCCCATGTCCAGCAGGGTGATGCCGATGCTGTCGCGCATCTCGGAGAGGAACGTCACCCGGCCCTTGAGCTCGGGGTCCTCCAGCAGCTGGGAGACGCTGGTGACCTCCTTCCCCTTGGTGGCCTTCTTGTTGTAGGCGATGACCACCTGGATCCCGGCCCACGGGTAGCTGTAGAGCCGGCCCGGGTCCCAGTCCGGGGCGCGGAAGCGGGACTCGACGTTGGTGATGGCGGTGGTGACGTTGGCCGGGTTGAGCTTCTGCGCCCAGCCGAGGCGGATCAGCCGGGCGGCCATCCAGTCGGTGAGCACCATCAGGTCGCGGCCGGTGTCCTGGCCGGCCGCGAGCTGCGGCTTGACCTTGCCGAAGAACTCGACGTTGTCGTTGACGTCCTCGGTGTACTTGACCTTGATCCCGGTGGCGGCGGTGAAGGCCTCCAGCGTGCCGTGCTTCTCCTTGTCGTTCTCGTCGGTGTCGACGTAGAGCGGCCAGTTGGAGAAGTTCACCTCCTTCTCGCTGTCCGAGAGGTCCTTGGCGGCGTTGGCGGTGGACTCGCCGGTCCCGTCGGTGCTCCTGGCCGGCGGGATGCCGCAGGCGGCCAGCGAACCCGCGCCGGCGGTGAGGGCGGCGGCGCGCAGCACGGTGCGCCGGCTGAGGGCTGCCCGGCCGCTGGTCAGACTGCGTTCCCAGGCCTTGCGGACCGGTTCCGACAGTCCGTCGGTGAGCTCGTTGAACGCCATGGGACGGGCCTCCTGAGGGGAAGGGGGGTGTGGGGGGACCACCCGGGTCCGGTTATCTGTCTCCGAAGACGGTGCGGTGCCAGTCCTTGCGGGCGACCGCGGTGGTGTCGAACATGACGTGCTTGACCTGGGTGTACTCGTCCAGCGAGTACTGCGACATGTCCTTGCCGTAGCCGGAGGACTTGTAGCCGCCGTGGGGCATCTCGCTGATGATCGGGATGTGGTCGTTGACCCAGATGCAGCCGGCCGCGAGCTCGCGGGTGGCCCGCAGCGACCGGTGGACGTTTCCGGTCCAGGCCGAGGCGGCCAGGCCGTAGGGGGTGTCGTTGGCCAGCCGCAGGCCCTCGTCGTCGCTGTCGAAGGGCAGCACGACCAGGACCGGGCCGAAGATCTCGCCCTGGACGACCTCGCTGTCCTGCGCTGCGCCGGTGATCAGGGTGGGGCGGTAGTAGGCGCCGCGGGTGAGGTCGGTGCCGTCGTGGCCCTTCTCCGGGGCGGCGCCGCCGGTGACCACGGTGGCGTACCCGCGGGCGCGCTCGACGAAGCCGGCCACCCGGTCGCGGTGGGTAAAGGAGACCAGCGGGCCGAGGTCGGTCTGCGGGTCGAGCGGGTCGCCCAGCCTGATCGCGCCGTACAGCTCGGCCACGCCGGCCACGAAGGCGTCGTAGAGCGGCCGTTGGACGTAGGCGCGGGTGGCCGCGGTGCAGTCCTGGCCGCTGTTGATCAGCGAGGCGGCGACCGCGCCGTGCACCGCGGCGTCCAGGTCGGCGTCGTCGAAGACCACGAACGGGGCCTTGCCGCCGAGCTCCAGGTGGGTGCGCTTGACGGTGGCGGTGGCGAGTTCGGCGACCCGCTTGCCGACCTGGGTGGAGCCGGTGAAGGAGACCATCGCGACGTCCGGGTGGGCGACCAGGTGCTCCCCGGCGACCCGGCCGGCACCGGTGACGACGTTGACCACGCCGTCCGGAACGCCCGCCAGGGTGCAGGCGCGGGCGAACATCAGCGAGGTGAGCGGGGTCAGCTCGGCCGGCTTGAGGACGATCGTGTTGCCGGCGGCGATCGCCGGGAGGACCTTCCAGGCGGCCATCTGCAGCGGGTAGTTCCACGGCGAGATCGAGCCGACCACGCCGATCGCCTCGCGCCGCACGTACGAGGTGTGGTCGCCGGAGTACTCGCCGGCCGCCTTGCCCTCCAGGTTGCGGGCGGCGCCGGCGAAGAAGGCGGTGTTGTCGATGGTGCCGGGGACGTCGAACTCGGTGGAGAGCTTGATCGGCTTGCCGGTCTGCGCGGTCTCCACCCGGGCGAGGTCGGCGGCCGCGTCGGTGAGGACGGCGGCCAGCCGGGTCAGCACCTCGGAGCGGGCGCCGGGAGTGGCGCCGGCCCACCCGGGCAGGGCCGCCCGGGCGGCGGCGACGGCCTCGTCGACCTGGTCGACGGAGGCCAGGGAGACCTCCTGGACGACGCTGCCGTCGGCGGGGTTGACGACCTGGAAGGGATCACCGCTCCCCCGGCTCTGCCGGCCCGCGATGTACTGCGCGCCCGCACCGAAGTCGGTCAGGTCCATCTGGTTCCTCCAAGTCCCGGTGGTTCGAGTGCCGCACGGACGGCCGCGTCGGCCCCCGTCGTGCTGCAGCGCCGACGGGCCGAGGCCCGCACCGGCGTCGTACGGCTGGTCGAGCCGACGCGCCCGGGGTGCGGGGGTATCCGTCCGGTCGATCACCGGGGAGCGCGATCCTGGCAGGCCCACCGGACCCCCGACAAGGGATTCCGCCGTTGCTTTCCGGTCACGCGACGGATTCCGACGGTGATGTCCGCGTCCCGCCACAGCCGACCCGCTGACCATGCCCGCTGCCGCTCCCGCGTGACAAGGGTCACTCCGACAACCTCGGGCCGAAGCGCCTTACAAGGTGCAAGGCTTCGGACAGGGCAACAGGTCGTCGCCGGGATGGATGATTTACCTGACACTCTGAACCCTGGAGGACCCGCGATGCTCCCCACCGTCGCCCGTGTGCTCGATCTGGAGGTGATGCGGCGCGGCCTGCCCCAGGTGGTGGCCGGCGCCGACCGGCTGGAGCGCCCCGTCCGCTGGGTCCACGTCAGCGAGCTGCCCGACGTCGCCGGCGTGCTCCAGGGCGGCGAGCTGGTCCTGACCACCGGGATCGCCCTGCCCGGGGACCGCGAGGGCCTGGCCCGGTACGTGCGCGAGCTGGACGAGGTCGGCGTGGCCGGACTGGTCATCGAGTTCGGCCGGCGCTACTTCGACTCGCTGCCGCGCGCCCTGGTGCACGCCGCCGAACAGCGCGGTCTGCCGCTGATCGTCCTCCGTCGCGAGCTGCGCTTCGTCGCCGTCACCGAGGCCGTGCACGCGCTGGTGGTCAACGCCCAGCTGGAGCAGCTGCGCACCTCGGAGGCGGTCCACCAGGTCTTCAACGAGCTGGTGGTGGAGGGCGCCGAGCCGGCCGAGGTGGTACGGCAGGTGGCCCGGATGGCCGGCGCGCCGGTCGTCCTGGAGAACCTCGCCCACCAGGTGCTGGCGCACGACACCGCGGGCCGGCCGGAGACCGAGCTGCTGGAGGACTGGGAGCGCCGCTCGCGCGGCGTCCGCCCGGCCGGGCGCACCGGTCACGACCCGCGCAGCGGCTGGCTGGTCACCACCGTCGGCGCCCGCGGCCAGGACTGGGGGCGGCTGGTCCTGGTGCAGGACCCGGGGGCGCTGCCGGACGGCGCCCCGCACCCGCACACCATGCTGCTGGAGCGCGGGGCCTCCGCCCTGGCGCTGAACCGGCTGGTGGTCCGGGACCGGGAGAGCCTGGAGCGACAGACCCATCGCACCCTGCTCTCCGGCATCCTCACCCACGCGCTGACCGTCTCCGAGGTGGCCCTGCGCGCCCAGGCACTGGGGGTGCCGCTGGAGGGCCGGCGCCTGGTCGGGGTGGTGCTGCGGCAGCGGCGCAGCCCGATCCCGGCGGCGCTGGAGGCCCAGGCCCGGCTGCGCGACTTCACCGAGCTGGCCGCCGGCGCCGTCCGCGGCTGCCGGCTGTCCGCCCTGGTCGGGGCGCTGGACGACGAGGGCGTGGGCGTGCTGATCGCGCTCGGCGCCCAGCAGGACGAGCACGCCGCGCTGGACGCCTTCGCCGCCGCACTGCGCCGGCTGACCGCGGAGTCCTCCCGGGACGCCGCGCCCGTACCGGCCCCGGTCATCGCGGTCGGCTCCTCGGTCGGCTCGGTCCGCGACGCCCGGCGCACCCTGCTGGAGGCCACCCAGGTCGCCGACGCCGCCCTGCACGACGCCCCGGGCGGCCGGGCGGCCGCGTACTACCGGCTGCCCGACGTCCGGCTGCGCGGCCTGCTCCACCTGTTGCGTGACGACGCCCGGCTGCAGACCTACGTCGAGCGGGAACTGGGCCCGCTGCTCGCGTACGACGCGGAGCACAACGGCCAGCTCGTGCAGATGCTGCGGATCTACCTGGAGCAGGGCCGGAACAAGTCCGCGGCCGCCGACGCCGCGCACCTGTCCCGGCCGTCCTTCTACGACCGGCTGCACAAGGTCGAGCGGATCCTCGGCGTCGACCTCGACCAGGTCGAGTCCTGCCTCTCCTTGCACGTGGCCCTGCTGGCGCTGGACGCCGTGCGCCGGTAGTCCCGGGCCCCGGCGGGCCGTCCGGCGGCCCCGGTGGACCCGGCCCACGACGCCCGGCCGGGTCTCGGGCCGAGCGGCTACACCCCGGTGATGCGGGTCCAGACCTTGTGCAGGTCCGGCCGCTCGGCGGCGGAGACGTCGCGCATGGTGTGCAGCCGGGCCCGCATCTCCTCGGTCGGGAAGACGAGCGGGTGCTCCGCCAGCTCCGCCTTCTCCCGCTCCCCGCTGTCGGCCAGCACCTCGCGGGCCGCTGGCACCGGGCAGATGTACTGCACGGCGGCGGCCAGCTCGGCCGCCACCTCCGGCCGGTAGTAGTGGTCGATCAGCAGTTCGGCGTTGCGCTTGTGCCCGGCCCGGTTGGGGACCAGCAGGCTCTCGGCCCAGAGCTCACCGCCCTCCTCGGGCACCACGAAGGCGATGTCCGGGTTCTCGGCGGTGAGTTGGACGGCGTCGCCGGAGTAGGCCTGGCAGGCCAGCGCGGCGCCGGAGGCGAGGTCGCTGGTGTAGTCGTTGCCGGTGAAGCGGCGGATGTGCCGGCTGTCGACCATCCGCTGCACCTGGTCCATCGCCCGGTGCGCGTCGTCCCCGGTGAAGGCCGAGATGTCGGCGCCGTGGGAGAGCATCAGCAGGCCGAGCGCCTCGTCCAGCCCGGCGAACAGGGTGACCCGGCCCTTCAGGTCCGGCGCCCAGAGCTCGCTGACGGACTTCAGCTCCCGGCCGAGCTCCTTGCGGTTGTAGGCGATGCCGGTGATCCCGGACTGCCAGGGCACGCTGCGCCGGCGGCCGGGGTCGAACGCCGGATCGGCCAGCTGCGGGTCCAGCTGGGCCGTCACGTTGGGCAGGTTGGCCCGGTCCAGGGTCTGCACCCAGCCCAGCGAGACGTACCGGCCGGCCATCCAGTCGCTGACCACCATCAGGTCGCGCCCGGGGTCGGTGCCCTGGGTGAGCACCGGGCCCATCTTGCCGAAGAACTCGTCGTTGTCGTTGATGTCCTCGGTGTAGGTGACCTCGATCCCGGTCCGCTCGGTGAAGGCGTCCAGGGTCGGACGCCGGCCGTCGTCGTCGGTGTCGATGTACTGCGTCCAGTTGGAGAAGCCCAGCCGCTTCTCGCTCTCCGAGCGGTCGGGGGCCGAGCGGCGGTCCTCGGCCACGTAGGCGGACGGGATGCCGCAGCCGGTCAGGGCGCCGGCACCGAAGAGTCCGGCTGCGGCGCCGAGGACGCCGCGGCGGCTCGGACGGCGGGCACCGCTCGGGCGGCGGGGCAGGGTGGTGCTGGGCATGGTGGGGCCTCCGGAGCGTGGGACGGCCCCGGGCGCACGGGCGCCCGGGGCCGTTCTCGTCGGTGTGTCAGACAGTGTGCGCGTCGGTCAGCGACAGCACCTCGTCGAGGACCGCGAGGCCGGCCTTCGCCTCCTCCTCGGTGACGGTGCACGGCGGGACGACGTGGAAGCGGTTCATGTTGACGAACGGCCAGAGCCCGCGCTGCTTGCAGGCGGCGGCCAGCTCGGCCATCGGCGCGTTGGCGGCGCCGGCCGCGTTGTACGGCACCAGCGGCTCCCGGGTCCCGCGGTCCTTCACCAGGTCCAGCGCCCAGAACACGCCGAGTCCGCGGACCTCGCCGATCGAGGGGTGGCGCTCGGCCAGCTCGCGCAGGCCGGGGCCGAGGACGTTCTCACCGATGCTCCGGGCGTTTTCGACGATGCCCTCCTCCGCCATGGTGTTGATCGTGGCGACGGCGGAGGCGCAGGCCAGCGGGTGGCCGGAGTAGGTGAGCCCGCCGGGGAAGGGACGCTCGGCGAAGGTCGCGGCGATCTCCGCGCTGATCGCCACGCCGCCGAGCGGGACGTAGCCCGAGTTGACGCCCTTGGCGAAGGTCAGCAGGTCCGGGGTGACGCCCCAGTGGTCGGCGGCGAACCAGGCGCCGGTGCGGCCGAAGCCGGCCATCACCTCGTCCAGGATGAAGACGATCCCGTACCGGTCGCAGATCTCCCGGACCCCGGCCAGGTAGCCGGCCGGCGGGACCAGGATGCCGGCGGTGCCGACCACCGTCTCCAGGATGATCGCCGCGATCGTCCCCGGGCCCTCGAACGCGATCACCTGCTCCAGGTGCTGCAGCGCGCGCTCGCACTCCTGCGCCTCGTTCTCGGCGTGGAAGTTGGAGCGGTAGGCGTAGGGGCCCCAGAAGTGGACCACGCCGGAGACACCGGTCTCGTTGGCCCAGCGGCGCGGGTCGCCGGTGAGGGCGATCGCGTTGGCGGTGGCGCCGTGGTACGAGCGGTAGGTCGACATGACCTTCTGGCGACCGGTGTGCAGCCGCGCCAGCCGGATGGCGTTCTCGTTCGCCTCGGCGCCGCCGTTGGTGAAGAAGATCTTGTCGAGGTCGCCGGGCGTGCGCTCGGCGATCAGCCGGGCCGCCTCGCTGCGGGACTCGACGGCGAAGCCGGGCGCGATGGTGCAGAGCTTCGCGGCCTGCTCCTGGATCGCGGCGACGACCTTCGGGTGCTGGTGCCCGATGTTGGTGTTCACCAGCTGGGAGGAGAAGTCGAGGTAGCGGTTGCCCTCGTAGTCCCAGAAGTACGAGCCCTCGGCGCCGGCCACCGCGAGGGGGTCGATCAGCGCCTGGGCGGACCACGAGTGGAAGACGTGCGCGCGGTCGGCGGCCTTGACGGCCTGGCCGGCGGCTGAGTCAGCGGTGGGGATGCTCATGCGGCAAGGCTAGGGAGTCCGACCCCCGAGGTGCAGGTGCATCCTGTCAGGCGGTCAGGCGAACAGCCGACAGGGTGACAAGACACAGGGCCCGGGTCGAGACGACCCGGGCCCGTTGTCGGATCCCACGATCGGGGATCGGCGATCACAGGTCGACGGGCGCGTTCAGGCGCCCGCGGCGGACGGCTGTCGTCAGATGGCCGTCATCACGTGCTTCACGCGGGTGTAGTCCTCGAAACCGTAGGAGGAGAGGTCCTTGCCGTAGCCGGACTTCTTGAAACCGCCGTGCGGCATCTCGGCGACCAGCGGGATGTGGGTGTTGATCCAGACGCAGCCGAAGTCCAGGCGGCGCGACATCCGCATGGCGCGGGCGTGGTCCTTGGTCCACACCGAGGAGGCCAGGGCGTACTCCACGCCGTTGGCGTAGCCGACGGCCTGGTCCTCGTCCGAGAACTTCTGCACGGTGATGACCGGACCGAAGACCTCGTTCTGGATGATCTCGTCGTCCTGGTTCAGGCCGGAGACGACGGTCGGGGCGTAGAAGTAGCCCTTGTCGCCGACCTGGTGGCCACCGGCCTCGACCTTGGCGTGGGAGGGCAGGCGCTCGATGAAGCCGGAGACCTGCTTCAGCTGGTTGGCGTTGTTCAGCGGGCCGTAGAGCACGTCCTCGTCGTCCACGCCACCGGTCTTGGTCTCGGCCGCGGCCTTCGCCAGCGCCTCGACGAAGGCGTCGTGGATCGACTCGTGCACCAGCACGCGGGTGGCGGCGGTGCAGTCCTGGCCGGCGTTGAAGAAGCCCGCGACCGAGATGCCCTCGACGGCCTCGGCGATGTCGGCGTCCTCGAAGACCACGACCGGCGCCTTGCCGCCCAGCTCCAGGTGGACGCGCTTGACGTCCTTGGAGGCGGACTCGGCGACCGAGATGCCGGCGCGCACCGAGCCGGTGATGGAGGCCATCGCCGGGGTCTTGTGCTCGACCATCAGCTTGCCGGTCTCGCGGTCACCGCAGATGACGTTGAAGACGCCGGCCGGCAGCTCCATGTCCTTGAGGATGCCGCCGATGATCTCGGCCAGCAGCACGGTGGAGGCCGGGGTGGTGTCGGAGGGCTTGAGCACGACGGTGTTGCCCGCGGCGATGGCCGGGGCGAACTTCCAGACCGCCATCATCATCGGGTAGTTCCACGGCGCGACCTGGGCACAGACGCCGACCGGCTCGCGGCGGATGATCGAGGTCATCCCGTCCATGTACTCGCCCGCGGCCTTGCCCTCCAGCAGACGGGCGGCACCGGCGAAGAACCGGATCTGGTCCACCATCGGGCCGATCTCCTCGGAGAGGGTCAGCCCGCGGGGCTTGCCGGTGTTGCGCACCTCGGCGTCGACGATCTCGTCGGCACGGGCCTCGACCGCGTCCGCGATCTTGAGGAGCAGCTTCTGCCGGGTGCTCGGGGTGGCGTCGCGCCAGGCCGGGAAGGCGGCCTCGGCCGAGGCCATGGCGGCGTCCACGTCGGCCGCGCCGGACAGCGGAGAGGTCGCGTACACCTCACCGGTGGTGGGGTCGACGATGTCGAGGGTGCGGCCGTCCGCCGCATCGACGAACTCACCGTTGATGTAGTTGCGCAGCGTACGAAGGTCGCTCACTGGTCTCTCCTCGGTCTGGGCCTGCGGCGTTGCAGATTCCGGCGCCATGGTACGTCGACGGGACCGCCGGACGAAGGCGCCGAGTGGCCGGGCCCACTGCGGCGCGGTCCACTGGTTCGGCGGAACGCGCGCGGCGCTGCGGGGCTGCGCGCGTACCGTGGCCAGGGTAGCCGGACCACTGCCGGATTCGACAGGCCAAGTCCGTTCACGCGATGAAATCCGTATGCGATTTCCAAGATCGCGACGAAATCAGCAGTTTCCGCGCTTGCGAACAGGGGAACGATCGGGCACAGTGGCGGCGTGGCCAACCGCGACCGGAACGCCAGCGTTCCCCTCGACGCCGCCTCCAAGGCGATCATCGAGCAGCTCCAGGAGGACGGGCGCCGCCCGTACGCCGCCATCGGCAAGGCCGTCGGCCTGTCCGAGGCGGCCGTGCGGCAGCGCGTCCAGAAGCTGCTCGACCAGGGCGTGATGCAGATCGTCGCCGTCACCGACCCGCTCACCGTCGGCTTCACCCGCCAGGCGATGGTCGGGATCCGGGTGGAGGGTGACATCGAGCCCGTCGCCGACGCGTTGGCCGCCCTCGACGAGGTCGACTACGTCGTCTGCACCGCAGGCTCGTTCGATCTCCTGGCCGAACTGGTCTGCGAGGACGACGAGCACCTGCTCGAACTGATCAACAAGCGCATCCGCGCGCTTCCCGGCGTGCGGAGCACCGAGAGCTTCGTTTACCTGAAGCTCCGGAAACAGACCTACACCTGGGGCACCCGATGACAGCCGACCCGGCGCAGAAGGACCTTTCCAAGACCGCCTACGACCACCTGTGGATGCACTTCACCCGCATGTCGTCGTACGAGAACTCCCCCGTGCCGACGATCGTCAAGGGCGAAGGCACCTACATCTGGGACGACAAGGGCCGGAAGTACATCGACGGCCTGGCCGGCCTGTTCGTCGTGCAGGCCGGCCACGGCCGCACCGAGCTCGCCGAGGTGGCCGCCAAGCAGGCCAAGGAACTCGCGTTCTTCCCGATCTGGAGCTACGCGCACCCCAAGGCCGTCGAGCTGGCCGAGCGCCTGGCCAACTACGCCCCGGGCGACCTGAACAAGGTCTTCTTCTCCACCGGTGGCGGCGAGGCCGTCGAGACCGCCTGGAAGCTCGCCAAGCAGTACTTCAAGCTCATCGGCAAGCCGACCAAGTACAAGGTCATCTCGCGCGCCATCGCCTACCACGGCACCCCGCAGGGCGCCCTGTCGATCACCGGCCTGCCGGGCCTGAAGGCCCCGTTCGAGCCGCTGGTGCCGGGCACCCACAAGGCCCCGAACACCAACATCTACCGCGCCCCGCACTACCTCGAGGGCCCCGACGGCACCGTCGACCCCGAGGCGTACGGCCGCTGGTGCGCCGACCAGGTCGAGGAGGCCATCCTCTTCGAGGGCCCCGAGACCGTCGCCGCCGTCTTCGTCGAGCCGGTGCAGAACGCCGGTGGCTGCTTCCCGCCGCCGCCCGGGTACTTCCAGCGCCTGCGCGAGATCTGCGACCGCCACGACGTGCTGATGGTCTCGGACGAGGTCATCTGCGCCTTCGGCCGCCTCGGCACCATGTTCGGCGCCGACAAGTTCGGCTACGTGCCGGACATGATCACCTGCGCCAAGGGCATGACCTCGGGCTACTCCCCGATCGGCGCCACGATCATCTCGGACCGCATCGCCGAGCCGTTCTACAAGGGTGACAACACCTTCCTGCACGGCTACACCTTCGCCGGCCACCCGGTCTCCTCGGCCGTGGCGCTCGCCAACCTCGACATCTTCGAGCGCGAGGGCCTGAACCAGCACGTGCTCGACAACGAGTCGCGCTTCCTGGCCACCCTGAGCAAGCTGCGCGACCTGCCGATCGTCGGCGACGTCCGCGGCAACGGGTACTTCTACGGCATCGAGCTCGTCAAGGACAAGGTCACCAAGGAGACCTTCAACGACGACGAGACCGAGCGCGTGCTCTACGGCTTCCTGTCGAAGGCGCTCTTCGACAACGGCCTGTACTGCCGCGCCGACGACCGTGGCGACCCGGTCGTCCAGCTGGCCCCGCCGCTGATCTCCGACCAGTCGACCTTCGACGAGATCGAGCAGATCCTGCGGACCAGCCTCACCGACGCGTGGGCGAAGCTCTGATCCCCTAGATCCTCCTTCCCCACCCTCCGCCGAAGGGCGGTCCCGCTTCCCGCGGGGCCGTCCTTCGGTGTTTTCGGACGATCGCCCGCACCAAACACGCCTGATTGCGGGTGATTTGCCCTTGATGGACCAGTGCGCCGCAACCGCGCCAGGGCCCGATCGTTCTAATCTGACGACTGTCATATCCCTGCGGCCACCCAGGATGGAACCTCATGTCAGCGGCCCCGCCTGACAACGACGTGCTGTGGGCCCGGGGGATCGTCAAGTCCCATCACGGCACCCCCGCCCTGCGCGGAATCTCGCTCGGCATCCGGGAGGGCGAGGTCCTGGCCGTCACCGGACCGCGCGGCTCCGGCAAGAGCACGCTGCTCGGCTGTCTCTCCGCCCTCCTCCCGGTCGACGACGGCGAGGTCTGGTTCAACAGCGCCCCGGTGCACACCCTCGGCCGAGCCGGGCGGGAGCGGCTGCGCCGCGACCGCTTCGGCTTCGTCGGCTCCGAGCCCCACCTGGTACCGGAGCTGACGGCCCGCGAGAACGTGGCCCTGCCGCTGCTGCTCGCCGGCGCCGGCAACAAGGCCGCCTACACCGCGGCCGACGAGTGGCTGGAGCGCCTCGACGTCGGCGAGGTCGGCCGCGTCCGGCCCGACCGGCTGGTCCAGAGCCAGCGCCAGCGGATCGCCGTCGCCCGCGCGCTCGCACCGCTGCCGCCGGTCGTCTTCGCCGACGACCCCACCGCCCCGCTGCACCGCGAGGCCGCCGACCAGGTGCTGCGGATACTCACCAGCGCGGCGCGCTCGCACCAGCTCACCCTCGTCCTGGCGACCCACGACCCCGAGCTCGTCCGGTACGCGGACCGCTCCGTCGCCCTCGTCGACGGGCGGCTCGCCGCCCCGGCCGCGCCCGTCCGGCGCCACACCGCCGGGGCGCCGGGGGTGTCGGGGGCTGTCGCGGCCGCTGCGCCGGGGACCGCCGCGCCGGATGCCGCCGCGGCGGGGAGCGCTTCTCCCGGGGGCGGTTCCCCGGGTACCGCTTCCCCGGGTACCGCCTCGCCGGGTGCCGCCGGCGCGTCCGCCGTGTCGGCCACGCGCCGCTGACGCCGCCCCGCCGCTGAAAGAGTCGACGTGTTCTATCTCCGCCTGGCCCGGGGCTACCGGGTGCTCGACCTCGGCCGCTGGCTGCTGACCGCGCTGGCCGGCGCGGTGGTCGCCGCCTTCCTGCTGCGCGCCCTCGGCCGGGCGATGAGCGACCCGGTCGGTGGCACCGCCGCCCTCGCGCGCCTGCTCTGGTGCCTGCCGCCGCTGGCCGCGGTCGCCTGGTTCGCCGCCGTCGCCGCCCGCGCGGTGCCCGCCCGGCGGCCCGAACGGATCACCGGCCTCACCGCCGCCGGGGCCGGCGCGGCCCGGATCCGCACCCTGATCGCCGGCGAGGTCGCGCTCGCCTGCGCCCTCGGCTCGGCGCTGACCCTGCTGCTCTTCCTGGTCCTGCGCAACGACATCGCCGGCCCCTCGCTCGCCCCCGAGCTCGGCATGGGCGTCGCGCTGCCGGCCGCCGCCCCCGTCACCCTGCTCGCCCTCGTGCCGTTCACCGCCGGCGTCGCCGCCGCCGGGGCCGTCCCGCTCGCCGAGACCCTGCCCGGCCGGCGCCGGCCCACCCGGACCGGCTTCGGCGTACTGCGGATCGCCCTGCCGGTCGGCCTGGCGGTGAGCGGCCTCGCGCTGGAACTGATCGCCCTGCGCACCGGCGCCGCCGTCGACGGCCGCCCGATCCACCTGCCGGCCGGACTCGGCACGACCAGCGTGGCCGCCCTCGGCGGCTGGGCGGCGTGCGCCCTCGGCCTCGCGATGCTGACCGGCCCGCTGCTCTCCTGGGCCGGGCGACTGCTCGCGCTCGGCCGGCCGACCCCGCTGCGGCTGCTCGCCGGACGGGGACTGACCGCCCAGGCCCGCCGGCTCGGACCGCCGCTGGCCGTCCTCGCCCTGGCGCTCGCGCTGGTGCTCACCACCATCCGCTACTGGATCGGCGAACCCGACAGCGCCGACGCCCTGCCCGCCGTGGAGGCCGGGCTGGTGCTCGGCTGCACGGCGGCCGCGGTGGTCTCCCGGCTCGCCGAGCTGCGCACCGACCGCCAGGACGTCGCCGATGCACTGCTGCGCCTCGGCGCCGCACCCCGGCTGCTGGTCGGCGCGGTCGCGCTGCGGGTGCTGGCCGTCGGCACCGTGCTGCTGGTCACCGGCGGGCTGACCGCCGTCCTGGCGGCCGCCGGACTGCACTGAGGGACTGAGGGCCACCACGCCGGAGGGCCGCCACGCCGGAGCGTGGCGGCCCTCCGCGGCACTCCTGGTGCAGCGCGGCCGGAGCGCGGTCGGCTCAGCCCGCCGCGGCGAGCTGGCCGCAGGCCCCGTCGATCTCCTGGCCCCGGGTGTCGCGGACGGTGGTCGGCACGCCGTGCGCCTGCAGCCGGCGGACGAACTCCCGCTCGTCCTCGGGCCGGGACGCCGTCCACTTCGAACCCGGGGTCGGGTTCAGCGGGATCAGGTTGACGTGCACGCGGTGGTTCTTGATCAGCCGGCCGAGCAGGTCCGCCCGCCACGCCTGGTCGTTGATGTCCTTGATCAGCGCGTACTCGATGGAGATCCGGCGCCCGGACTTCTCCGCGTAGTTCCACGCGGCGTCGAGCACCTCGGCGACCTTCCACCGGGTGTTCACCGGCACCAGCTCGTCGCGCAGCTCGTCGTCGGGCGCGTGCAGGGAGAGCGCGAGGCGGCAGGAGAGCCCCTCGTCCGCCAGCCGGTTCATCGCCGGGACGAGGCCGACCGTCGAGACGGTGATGCCGCGCTGGGAGAGGCCGAAGCCGTCCGGCGCCGGGTCGGTCAGCCGGCGGATCGCGGCCAGCACCCGGTTGTAGTTGGCCAGCGGCTCGCCCATGCCCATGAAGACCACGTTGGAGAGCCTGGCCTCGCCGCCCGGGATCTCGCCGCCCTTGAGCGCCCGCATGCCGGCGGCGATCTGCTCGACGATCTCGGCGGTGGAGAGGTTGCGGGTCAGACCGGCCTGGCCGGTCGCGCAGAACGGACAGTTCATGCCGCAGCCGGCCTGCGAGCTGATGCACATGGTGACCCGGTCCGGGTAGCGCATCAGCACCGACTCGACGAGCGTGCCGTCGAACAGCTTCCAGAGCGTCTTGCGGGTGGTGTCGTCGTCGCACGAGACGTGCCGGACCACCGACATCAGCTCGGGCAGCAGGCTCTCGGTGAGCTTCTCCCGGCTGGCGGCGGGGATGTCCGTCCAGCTCGCCGGGTCGTTCGACATCCGGCCGAAGTAGTGGTTGGAGAGCTGCTTCGCGCGGAACGGCTGCTCGCCCAGCTCGGCGACGGCCTCCTTGCGCTCGGCGGGGCTGAGGTCGGCGAGGTGTCGCGGGGGCTTGGCGCCGCGCGGCGCGACAAACGTGAGTTCTCCGGGCTTAGGCATGGTTGTTCCAGTGTCGCAGACGGCGCGGGCTCGGCGGACAAGCGCGAGGGCCCCGGGCGCCTGGCGTCCGGGGCCCTCGCGGCCGGGTGTGCAGCCGGGCAGGCCGCGGGTGGTGTCCGCCTGCGGCCTAGCTGCCGACGAAGGCGGCCAGCAGCAGCCAGACCACCGGGGCGGTCGGCAGGAGGGAGTCCAGCCGGTCCATGATCCCGCCGTGGCCGGGCAGCAGCGTGCCCATGTCCTTGATGCCGAGGTCGCGCTTGATCATCGACTCGCCCAGGTCGCCCAGGGTGGCGGTGACCGCCGCGCAGCCGCCCAGGATGAGGCCCTGCCACCAGCTGCCGTCGTCGATGATCAGCTGCATCAGCGCTGCGCCCGCCAGCATCGACAGCGCGATGCCGCCGGCCAGGCCCTCACGGGTCTTGCCCGGACTGATCGTGGGCGCCAGCTTGGTCCTGCCGAACTTGTAGCCGACGGCGTAGGCGCCGGTGTCGCTGCAGATCGTGACGATCAGGAAGAGCACGATGCGCTGCGCGCCGTCGTCCGCCGCCAGCATCATCGCGACGAAGGTGGCCAGGAACGGCACGTAGAAGGCGGTGAACACGCCCGCCGTTATGTCGCGGAGGTAGTTCTCCGGTGGTTCGGCCATCCGCCAGACCATCACCGCCAGCCCGGTCAGCGCCAGCGAGGCCGCCGCCCACTGCACGCCGGACCAGTAGCCGGTGGCGATCATGGCGATGCCGCCCGCGACCAGCGGGACCAGCGGCGCCTTGATCTGCTTGCGCTCGGACAGCCGGCTGGTCAGCTCCCAGATGCCGACCGAGACCGCTGCCATCACCACGACCAGGAACAGCGCCTTGACGACGAACAGCGAGGCGATGATCACGGCGCCGAGGCCGACCCCGACGCCTATCGCGGCCTGCAGGTTGCGACCGCCGCGCTGCTTGCGCTGCTGCTGCGGCTGCGGGTCGGGCTGGGCCACGGGTGTCTCCTGCCCTGGGTGGAACGACGGCACGGGGTGGGGCTGCCCCGCCGCCGGGTGGTTCTGCGGCGGCGCGGGATACGCCGACGCCCCCGGGTACGGCTGACCGCCGGAACCGGGGGTGGGCGCGGCGTCGTCGACGATCGCGCGCAGCACGACCGTCTCCGCCGCACCCGGCACCGCCGCCGCGGACTGCTCGTCCCGGAACAGCGGGCCGCTCAGCCGCCCGGCCTCCCGGGCCGGCCCCTCGACGGGGTCGGGCCCGGGATCGGCCGGTACGGGAGGCATGACCTGAGTCTGCTCCGCGTCACCGCCCCAGTACACCGGAGGCTGCTGCGAGTGACCCGTTCGGTGGCCGGGGTCACCCGCAGCGGCGCCGGGAACACCCGGCTCCGCGGCGGGCTGGTACGGGCGGTACGGCTGGTACTGCTGGTACTGCTGGTCGGATGGGCCCCAGTAGCCAGGGGCGTCAGGGGCGTCGTTCATCAGACTTCGAGCAGCTCGGCTTCCTTGTGCTTCAGCAGCTCGTCGACGGTCGCCACGTACTTGGCCGTGGTGTCGTCGAGCTCCTTCTCCGCACGGCGGCCGTCGTCCTCGCCGACCTCGCCGTCCTTGACCAGCTTGTCGATGGCGTCCTTGGCCTTGCGGCGCACGGCGCGGATCGAGACCTTGGCGTCCTCGCCCTTGCTGCGGGCGAGCTTGATGTACTCGCGGCGACGCTCCTCGGTGAGCTCGGGGAGCACCACCCGGATGATGGAACCGTCGTTGGACGGGTTGACGCCCAGGTCGGAGTCGCGGATCGCCTGCTCGATGGCCTTCAGCGCGGTCTTGTCGAACGGCGAGACGACGGCCATCCGCGGCTCCGGCACGGAGAAGGAAGCCAGCTGGTTGATCGGCGTCACGGCGCCGTAGTACTCGGCCACGATCTTGGCGAACATCGCCGGGTGCGCGCGGCCGGTGCGGATGGCGGCCAGGTCGTCCTTGGCGACGTTGACGGCCTTCTCCATCTTCTCCTCGGCCTCGAGGAGGGTCTCTTCGATCACTGTGTACTCCCTGTCCGGTTCATCTGCTGTTGTCCCGACCGGTGGCGGCGTCGAGGCCGGTCGCGGTGTGGAGACCGGGCGACCGCGGTGCCGACGCCGCCCCGTACGGCTGTGTGCTGCTCAGGCCCGGACAGAATCCTGGCTGATGAGTGTGCCGATCTTCTCACTCTTCACCGCCCGCGCGATATTGCCCTCGGCCAGCAGCTCGAAGACCAGCATCGGGAGGTTGTTGTCCTTGCAGAGCGTGATCGCGGTGAGGTCGGCGACCTTGAGGTCGCGGGCGATGACCTCGGAGTACTCCAGCGCGTCGAACTTGACCGCGTCCGGGTTGGTCCGGGGGTCGGAGTCGTAGACGCCGTCCACGCCGTTCTTGCCCATCAGCAGGACGTCGGCGTGGATCTCCAGCGCACGCTGGACCGCCGTGGTGTCGGTGGAGAAGTACGGCATGCCCATACCGGCACCGAAGATCACCACGCGGCCCTTCTCCAGGTGCCGGACGGCGCGCAGGGGCAGGTAGGGCTCGGCGACCTGGCCCATGGTGATGGCGGTCTGGACGCGGGTCTCGATGCCTTCCTTGACCAGGAAGTCCTGGAGGGCGAGGCAGTTCATCACGGTTCCGAGCATGCCCATGTAGTCGGAGCGGGCCCGGTCCATGCCGCGGACCTGAAGTTCCGCGCCGCGGAAGAAGTTGCCGCCGCCGATGACCACGGCTACCTCGGTACCGGCGCGGACGACCGTGGCGATCTCGCGGGCGATCGCGTGCACGACGTCCGGGTCGACGCCGAGTCCGCCGCCACCGGCGAAGGCCTCACCGGACAGCTTCAGCAGCACCCGGCGGCGCGAGCCGGCCTGCGGGTCCAGCGCGGTCTCCTGCGTCTCCTGCATGGACTTCTCCTTCTACACCTACTGGTTCACAGGCGCGGGTGTGCGGGTCCCCCGGCCTGCGCGTACACGCGAGGAGGCCACTGCCGCGGGAACCGGTACGGTGTCCTGCACGGCAATGGCCTCCTCGTCGTTCATGGTGCCGACGCGGCCCGCCCTCAGACGGATGACGCTGGGTGAGCCCGTTCGGCGTCCCTCCCGCCCTGGTCAGCGGGCGGGGGCGGTTCCCAGCCTAAGCGCGCCGGGAGTCCGGTGGAACGTGGCTCAGGCGCCGACGCGGAAGCGGGCGAAGCGCTTGAGGGCGACGCCGTTCTCCTCGAGGACCTTGGCGACGGACTTCTTGTTGTCCTTGGCGAAGGCCTGCTCCAGGACGGAGTTCTCCTTCACGAAGCCGGTGACGCGACCCTCGACGATCTTCGGCAGGGCGGCCTCGGGCTTGCCCTCCTCGCGAGCGGTGGCCTCGGCGACGCGGCGCTCGTTCTCGAGGTCCTCGGCCGGGATGTCCTCGCGGGACAGGTACTTCGGGGCGAAGGCGGCGATGTGCTGCGCGACGTCCTTGGCGACCTCGGCGTTCTCCTTGTCCAGCTCGACCAGGACGCCGACGGCCGGCGGCAGGTCGGGGCTGGTCTTGTGGAGGTAGACCGCGACGAAGCCGTCACCGTCGAACTGGGCGAAGCGACGGAAGACGATCTTCTCGCCCAGGGTCGCGTTGGCCTCGTCCACGAACTGCTGGACGGTCTTGCCGGCCTCGATCTCGGAGGCCAGGGCGGCGTCCAGGTCGGCCGGGGCGGTCTTCGCGACGTGCGCGGCGATCGCGTCGGCGACCTTGACGAAGTTGTCACCCTTGGCGACGAAGTCGGTCTCGCAGTTCAGCTCGACCAGAACGCCGGACTTCTTGTCCTCGGCGATCAGCGCGGCAACGGCGCCGTTGGAGGCGTCGCGGCCCTCGCGCTTGGCAACGCCCTTCTGGCCCTTGATGCGCAGGAGCTCGACGGCCTTCTGGACGTCGCCCTCGGCCTCGTCCAGGGCCTTCTTGCAGTCCATCATGCCGGCGCCGGTGAGCTCACGGAGCTTCTTGACGTCCGCGGCGGTGAAGTTCGCCATGGTGTGAATCTCTTCTCGCGTCTCGCGTGTCTGCGTGGGGTTGCGCCGGGACCGTTGGTTCGGTCCCGGCGCGGGAGAGAGGGGCACCTACCGGTGTCGTACCGGCGGGTGCCCCTCACCCTTGGTACGTCAGGCCTGCTCGGCCGGAGCCTCGGCGGCGGGAGCCTCGTCAGCCTTCTTCTCGCCCTCCAGGAGGTCCTTCTCCCAGTCGGCCAGCGGCTGGTCGGCGCCCGGCTCGGCCTTCGCGTCGCCCTTGGCGACACCCGCGCGGGCCTTGAGGCCCTCGGCGACGGCGTCGGCGATCACACGGGTCAGCAGGGTGACGGAGCGGATCGCGTCGTCGTTGCCCGGGATCTTGTAGTCGACCTCGTCGGGGTCGCAGTTGGTGTCGAGGATGGCGACGACCGGGATGTTGAGCTTCCGGGCCTCGCCGACCGCGATGTGCTCCTTCTTGGTGTCCACGATCCAGACAGCGCTGGGAACGCGCTGCATGTCGCGGATACCACCGAGGGTCTTCTCCAGCTTGTCGTGCTCGCGCTGCAGGACCAGGAGCTCCTTCTTGGTGAGGCCGGAACCGGCCACGTCCGAGAAGTCCAGCTCGCCGAGCTCCTTGAGGCGCTGCAGGCGCTTGTAGACGGTCGAGAAGTTGGTCAGCATGCCGCCGAGCCAGCGCTGGTTCACGTAGGGCATGCCCACGCGGGTGGCCTGCTCGGCGATGGCCTCCTGGGCCTGCTTCTTCGTGCCGACGAAGAGGACGCTGCCGCCGTGGGCAACGGTCTCCTTGATGAACTCGAAGGCGCGGTCGATGTAGTTCAGCGACTGCAGGAGGTCGATGATGTAGATGCCGTTGCGCTCGGTGATGATGAAGCGCTTCATCTTCGGGTTCCAGCGGCGGGTCTGGTGACCGAAGTGGACGCCGCTCTCCAGCAGCTCCCGCATCGTGACGACGGCCATAGCCGTGCTCCTCAGGTGTTGCGCCCGGATCTCGCGCAGTCGTCCTCGCGGTGCGCACGGTGGCGCTCCCGCTCGGGCTTCTGCGAACGGCCGGGTCAGGCTCGGTTTTGTCCGTGGCAGCCAGGTGACAGCCACGCCTGACGCCCCGAACGTGCCGAGCCGCTTCCACCCGAGCGGTCCGGGGACCGGTCGGGCTCGGCGGACCGAGCGGCACTCGCACCTGGCGGGGGCGGCGGCTGAGCCGCATCCGTCCACCGGTGGCGGGGCGTGCGAAGTCGACCCGGCGGACCGGGTCGCGTGTGAAGTGTACGGGAAGCGCCGAGCGCCGGGCGACTCCAACGGGC
>NZ_JAKNTA010000009.1:309051-309342 GCF_022288725.1 Kitasatospora sp. A2-31
TGACGGAGCGGATCGCGTCGTCGTTGCCCGGGATCTTGTAGTCGACCTCGTCGGGGTCGCAGTTGGTGTCGAGGATGGCGACGACCGGGATGTTGAGCTTCCGGGCCTCGCCGACCGCGATGTGCTCCTTCTTGGTGTCCACGATCCAGACAGCGCTGGGAACGCGCTGCATGTCGCGGATACCACCGAGGGTCTTCTCCAGCTTGTCGTGCTCGCGCTGCAGGACCAGGAGCTCCTTCTTGGTGAGGCCGGAACCGGCCACGTCCGAGAAGTCCAGCTCGCCGAGCTCCT
>NZ_JAKNTA010000009.1:309352-363859 GCF_022288725.1 Kitasatospora sp. A2-31
ACCTACCGGTCACCGGTGCCGTCCCGGTGGGCACCACGGTCGCGGCCGGTCAGGTGATCGGACAGCTCGCGGGCGGCACCGGCACTGGCACCGGCACCGGCACCGGCCACTGCGGCGGCACCGACTGCCTGCACTGGGGCCTGCTGCGCGGCGAGCGCTACCTCGACCCGCCGGCCCTGCTCGGCGCCGGTGCCTCGCGGCTGCTCCCGCTCGGAGGCGCCGGTTGAGCCGGTCCCCGGAGCGGGCCTGCCGGGCAGGCTCGGGGGCGCGCCGACGGCGTCAGCACACCGATCGCGTCAGCGCCGGTCGAGGCCGCGCAGGGCGAGGGCGACGGCCGCGTCCGCAATGGCGTCGGGGCTCTCGGCGCAGCCGCCTGCGGCGCTCTGCTCGGCCTGCCGCACCGCGGCCTCCACGATCCCCTGGAGCAGCGCCGCCGCCAGCCGCGGCCCCTCGTGCCCGAGGTCTTCCAGGGCCTGGACGACCAGCCCGACCAAGTTGCGGTGCGCCGCCCGGATGCGTTCGCGCGCCGCCTCGTCCAGCTCCAGCGCCGAGATCGCCACCACCGCCCGGTGCCGCGGGTCCCCGGCCAGGGCGAGCTGCCCCCGGACGTACGCCTCGATCCGACCGGCCGCGGTGTCGCAGCTCTCCATCCCGGCCTCGATCTCGGCCGCCCAGAGCGGGAAATCGACCTCGCACAGCGCCTCGACCACGGCAGCTCGGGAACGGAAGTACTCGTAGACCGAGGAGCGCGCCAGCCCGGTGCGTGCCGCGAGCGCGGGAAAGGTCAGGGCCTCCATGCCTCCCGCGGTGAGGAGGGTGCGGGCAGCATCGAGGAGGGCAGCCCGCTGCTGCTGGCGGTGCTCGGCCAGGTTGGCCGCACGGATCTTCGGCACCCTCCCACTCTACGGAGCCCTACACGCGCTCGGCACGGCACCGCACGAAACGCACAGGACTCGACCCGGCGACGGCGCCGGTGCCGGTGCGCGTGCGGGTGCCGGTGCGGGTGCGGGGGTGCGGGGGTGCGGGGGTGCCGGTGCGGGTGCCCGGCCTATCGGATGTCCGACAGCTTGGCGCGCAGTTGGAGGACCGACTTGGTGTGGATCTGACTGACCCGGCTCTCCGTCACCCCGAGGACCAGTCCGATCTCGGCAAGGGTCAGCCCCTCGTAGTAGTAGAGCGTCACCACCGTCTTCTCCCGCTCGGGGAGCGTGTTGACGGCCTGGGCGAGCAGCCGGCGCAGCTCCCGGTCCTCGGCCACCTCGACGGGGTTGTCCGCGCCGTGGTCCTCCAGGGTGTCCATCAGGCTCAGCCGGTCCCCGTCGCCGCCGACCGGGTGGAGGAGTTCGTCCAGCGCGACCACATTGGCGAGCGAGAGCTGGCTGAAGATGGCGTGCAGGTCCTCGATCGCGATGCCCATCTCCGCCGCGACCTCGGGCTCGTGCGGCGTCCGGCGCAGCCTGGCCTCCAGCGTCGCGTAGGTGCGCTCGACCGCCTTGGCCTTCTGCCGCACCGAACGTGGGATCCAGTCCAGCGCCCGCAACTCGTCGATGATCGCACCGCGGATCCGGCTGATGGCGTACGTCTCGAACTTGATGGCCCGGTCGATGTCGAACTTCTCGATCGCGTCGATCAGGCCGAAGACACCGGAGGAGACGAAGTCGGCCTGCTCGACGTTGGAGGGCAGGCCGACCCCGACGCGGCCCGCCACGTACTTGACGAGCGGGGAGTAGTGCAGGATCAGCTGTTCCCGCAGCCGCTGATCACCCGTCTCCTTGTAGGAGCGCCAGAGCGCTTCCAGCGCCGTGCGGTCGGGACCGGCCGGCCCCCGTCGGGGAGCAGGCGTTTCGGCGGGCGCCGCTGGACGGCCGGGGGCCGCCGCCGGGCCCGGGACGGCAGGTGACCCGGTGACGGCAACCGGCTGACCCGGTGCAGGCGACTGGCCGCCGGCCTCCTGCGCACTCTGCTCGTCCGGCCGCTCGGCACGCTCCCCGTTCGGGGCCGGCCGGCCACCGCCCTGCCGTGTCAGGCCCCCCATCGCACCCGCCGCCTTGGGCGGGAACTCGGTCACGGGGCGCCGCTCGGTCCGCGGCCCTCCCGAGGACCGGGCGCCACCGGTCACTCTGTGTCCGGGAATGTGTGTGGGCATACGTTGGTCTGCGCCGTTCTGCCGAGTCATGTGCTGATAGGGAAGGCATGGCGAGCGTAGCGTGACCGAGTCGCTGCATTGTGCTACCGCCACTCGGTCGTCCCCCGATCCGGTGGCGGTCGTGTCACCGGATCCGGGCACGGGAGCACGGCCCGGGGCGCACGCCGCCTTCCGCCGCAGCTCAACCGCCCCCTCTCCGCCGCACCAGCCGCCAGTGCGCGCCGTGCCGTTCGACGAAACCGAGCGATCCCAACTCGTAGAGCCGGTGGAGCACTTCGTCCGGCGGCAGGCCGGACTGACGGGCCAACCGCTCCACCGGAGCGCCCTCCGCCGTGGCCGGCACCGCCTCCAGCACCCGGGCGACCGCCGGCTCCAGCAAGTCCCTGGGCAGCACCGGCCCGCTTCGCTGCGGCGCCAGATCGTCGCCGATCGCCCCGATCAGCTCGACGACCTCGGCCGCGTCGGTGACCAGTCCGGCGCCGCCACTGCGGATCAGGGCGTGCACGCCGGCGGAGAGGTCCGAGGTCACCGGGCCTGCGACCCCCATGGTGTGCCGGTTGAGGTCTCGGGCGCGTCGGGCCGTACTGAGCGCGCCACTGCGCAGCGCCGCCTCCACCACCACGGTGCCCCGGGTGAGGGCGGCGATGACCCGGTTGCGCAGTACGAACCGGAATCTGGTCGGGTGCTCGCCCGGCGGGAGTTCGCTCACCAGCAGGCCCTGGCCGGCGATCCGCCGGATCAGCTCGGTGTTGCCGCGCGGATAGGCGACGTCCACCCCGCAGGCGAGGACCCCGATGGTCATGCCGCCCACGGCCAACGCACCCCGGTGCGCACAGGCGTCGATCCCGTACGCCGCGCCGGACGCCACCACCCAACCGCGTTCGGCGAGCTGGGCGGAGAGCTCACCCGCGACGTGCGCGCCGTACGGGGTGCAGGCCCGCGCCCCGACGACCGCCACCGAGCGGAGGGCGAGCAGCCGCAGCGAGCCCGTTCCCGCCACCCAGAGCCCGATCGGACGCCCGTCCCCCAGGTCGTCCAGTTGGCTCGGCCATTCGGTGTCGCCCGGAATGATGAACCGCCCGCCGGCGGTTCGCACCCGCTCCAGATCGGCGGCCGGATCGACGCCGACCAGTCTGGCCCGGTAGGCGGCCAGCCGGCTCGCGTCCAGACCCGGGTGGTCGGGCACGGTGCCGTCCCGGATCGTCCGGACCACGTCCGCTGCCGGCCGCTCGGCGAGCCAGCGGCCCACCCCGGCGTCGCCCGGTTCGGTGAGCCTGGTCAGCACCGCCCTGGCCCGCCGCTCGGTCTCCCGGCCGGCAGCGCCCCCGGGCCCGTTCCCGCCACCCGGCGCGCCCTCGGCGGGATGCTGGGGGAGGTCCAACGTCCGGCTCATGCCTCGATCCCTTCGTCCTCAAAGGGCTGGTCGTCCGTCGCACCGGGCGCCGCCGTCGTCGCGGCGGCGGGGGCGGCGGGGGCGGCGGGGGCGGCGGAACGCTGGGTACGCGACCGCGTCCGCTTCTCGGCCTCGGGCTGGTCCGCCCGCGGTGCGCCTCCGCCCGAGCGGCCGAGCGCGCCGAGCGTCGAGAAGGAGCCCTCGGACAGCGCCACCCCCTGCTCCACGCCGGTGCGCAGCACCAGGGCCGTCCGGACGTCCCGCTGGTCCGGCCGGTCGTGCCCGGCGAGGTCGGCGACCGTCCACGCGACCCGGAGCACCCGGTCCAGGCCGCGGGCGGTCAGCAGGCCGCGCTCCAGCTGGCGCGCGGCGTCGTCGAGCGCCCCGGACGTGAGCTGCCAGCGGGTGCGCAGTTCGTGGCCGGGCACCTCCGCGTTGGTCCGCCACGGCGTGTTCGCCAGCCGGGCCGCCGCGCGCTCCCGCGCCGCCAGCACCCGCGCCGCGACGGTCTCGGTGCTCTCCGCCGTGCTGTCCCGCTCCATCAGTTCGACCCGGGTGACCGGGGCCACCTGGACCTGGAGGTCGACCCGGTCGAGCAGCGGCCCGGACAGCCTCCCCTGGTACCGGCTGACCATCGCCGGGGTGCACTCGCAGCCCTCGCCCCGCCGCGAGTGGCGCCCGCACGGGCACGGGTTGGCCGCCAGGCAGAGCAGGAACCTGGCCGGGAGCCGGAGTGATCCGGCCGACCGGGCGATCACCACCTCGCCCGACTCGAGCGGCTGGCGCAGCGCGTCGAGCACCCGGACGGGGAACTCGGGTGCTTCGTCGAGGAAGAGCACCCCGCGGTGCGCCAACGAGACCGCGCCCGGCCGGGGCAGGCCGCTGCCGCCGCCGACGATGGCCGGCATGGTGGTGGAGTGGTGCGGGGCGCAGTAGGGCGGGCTGTCGATCAGCGGTCGGCCGGCCGGGAGCAGGCCCGCCACGGAGTGCACGGCGGTCACCTCCAGCGCCTCCTTCTGGGTGAGCGGCGGCAGCAGTGCCGGGAGCCGCTCGGCCAGCATGGTCTTCCCGGCTCCCGGCGGCCCCTTGAGATAGAGGTGGTGGCCGCCGGCGGCGGCGATCTCCAGTGCCCGGCGGGCCTCGTACTGGCCGGCCACATCGGCCATGTCGAGGCGGGCCGCCTTGTCGTCGGGCAGGCCGCGCACCCCGGCGGTGGGCAGCATCAGGCCGGCCATCAGCGGATCGGGGCGGCCGCCGATCGGATCCGGTGGCTCCTCCGGCTCCGGCAGCCCGGTGAGGACGGCGACCAGCTGGCGCAGGCTGCGCACGCCGATCACGGTGACCCCGGGTACCAGGGAAGCCTCGGCAGCGGTCTGCTCGGCCACCACGACCCGCTGGTAGCCGGCGTCCGCCGCGGCCAGTACCGAGGGGAGCACCCCGCGGACCGGACGCACCCGTCCGTCCAGCCCCAGCTCCCCGATGATCAGCAGGTCGGCGATGGACGACGGGTCCAACCGTTCGGCGGCCGCGAGCACCGCGCAGGCGACGGCGAGGTCGGTCCCTGAACTGAGACGCTTCTCAGGTCGGCGGGACACCGCAGACAAACGGCCAGGCGAGGGGTCTCTGACCTCCCCTCACCCGGCCTCACCGAACTCACCTGATCGCAACAGGGAGCCCAGCTGTGTTTCAGCTTCTCATGCCCGGCAAGTCCAGCCAGTCCCTCGCCCGGGCTGCGGCCCGTGCTATCCGCTCGGTCATCGCGCCGGCCACCCTCTTCACCCCCGCCGCCCCGGCACCGGCCGTGGAGCCCGTGACCGCCCCGGACCCGGCCGGCCTGTACGAGCCGGACGAGATGCCGGCCGTCGAGGACATTGAGGCCGCCGCCCGCACCTACCACGCCGCGGCCGACCAGGCCCGCCGCGCGGACCGCGGCAAGCGCGCCGCGAAGAAGATCCTCGACCGGCTCCCCGCCGGCACCTACGCGGGTTGGAAGGTCGAGCGCGTCGCGTCCGGCAGGCAGACCGCCGACCTCGACGAGATCCGCCGCATCTTCAAGCAGCACGGCCTCGGGCCGGTGCCGATGAGGGCGTCGGCGCCGTCGCTGAAGGTCTCCCAGGTCGAGGCCCCCGCGGTCCTGGTGGCGGTGGCCGCATGAGCGCCGGGGACGGAAAGTCGACGCCCCCGGTGGGGGTGCTGCCGGCGGTGGCGGCGCTGCACGTGCTGTTCGCGGCCCGGCCGGAGCTGGCGCTGCTGCCCGGCCAGTGGCTGATCGAGGCCGACGACATCCACTTCTTGGCGCGCGGCCTCAGCCCGGAGGCCCGGGTCTCGGCCGAGGCGCTCGCTTCGGCGCTGGGGGTCGAGGTCCGGCCCGGCATCGCGGTCGAGCGCCCGGACGGGCACTGGCTGCCGCTGTACGTCGAGGGGACGCTGAGCGGGATCCGGGTGTTCGTCTCCGCGCACGCCCCGGTCGAAGGGCCGGAGGCGGAGCGGTGAGCCGGCCGTCGAAGGTGCGCCGGCCTACCGAGGACGCAGCCCTGGCCCGGGTGCGTGAGCCGTGGCTCCCGTCGCCGGCCATGCTCCTGAACCACCTGGCGTTCGCCGTGTGGCGGCGGGACCGGCAGGCGGTGCGGCTGCTGCACGCGCTGTTGGAGCGGGTCATGCCGGCCGGGGTGGTGGGTGTGCCGTGCGGGTGAATCGTCGGATGCCGGACTATGCCGTCGGTCCGCTGCACGGGCTGATGCTGCGGTGGGGACTGGACCCGGATGATCCCCGGGACCTGCTGCTGGCCTGCGTGTACCGGCTGGCTGCGCGCTTGGAACACCGTGTGTCGCCGTGGGATGCGGAGGACGAGCTCCTGGCGGACTCGGGCGTCGTCGTCCGGATGCGGGCCGGGAAGTACAGCGTCCACCTGGCGGCACGGTTCGGCGAACTCGGCGAGCTGGCCGCGGCGGGTGAGGTCGGACCGCCGTAGTCCGGAGACGGCTGTGCCCCGGCCGGTTGCGTCGGCCGGGGCACAGCTCCACCTGCGACCGCTACTGGAGCGGCAGCTTGTCGTACATCAGCGCTAGCCGGTCGGCGGCGCCGATGATCTGCAGGAGTTCCAGACGCTGGCCGTCGCGGTCACGGGTGACGCGCTCGACCAGCAGGACCGGGACAGCGGCACCGATGGACAGCTGCTCGGCCTCCTCCTTGGAGGGCATGCGCGCGGTAACCGTCTCGTCGGCCTCGGCTGGCTGGAGGCCGACCGCGGCCATGGCGCCGAAGACACCGCCTTCGACCTTGCCGGGGTTGGCGAGGCCGGCGGTGTCCGCGATGTCGGGCGGGTACCAGGCGTGCTGGATCTGGACGACGGTGTCACCGATGGTGGCGTGCCGGGATCGGCGGACCGCGGGGGTTCCGGGGTCGATGTCGAGGGCCTGGGCGACGTCGTCGGGGGCGGGCGTGGTGTCGACGGACACGGCGACCATGCGGCCGTCGAGTCCCTGTTCGTGGGTCGCGGTCTCCCAGGGGCCGCGGGTTCCGTCCGGTGCCAGGACCTTGCTGTAGCGGCTGAACGGGATTCGCACGACCCTGCGGTCTCGGACGACCGTGCCGGCGCGGCCGCCCTTGTACTCGGCAAGGCCTTCGCTCTTCAGGATGGTGAGCGCCTTGCTGGCGGTGTTCCGGTTGACGCCGTGTTCGTCGGCGAGGTCCTGCATGGTGGGGAGCCGGTCGCCGGGCTGGAGTTCGCCGCTGGTGATGCGTTCGCGCAGGCCGGCTGCAATCTCCTCTGCTGATCGGGGCATAGGGGTTCCTCTCGGTCGGTCCCCGTTCGTAGGTCATCAGCTTACGTCCTAGCACGTTCTCTTGACGGAGCGCGATGCCATGAGTCACCATCTGACTACGAGTTAGGTCCTAGGACCTTTTGGGAGTGGGCTTCGCCTACTCCAAAACCGCCGTGCCCCTGTTCCGGCCGGCGAGTCCCTCAACCATCCCCCCAGAAGGGTCTACTTCCCATGCCCAAGAACGTGTCCAGCAGCCCGGAACGGGGTGAGCCCGCCGCCCCCTGCAAGCGCCCGGACGTCGACCCGGACCTGTTCTTCCCGGAGACCGACGGCAGCAACTTCCGCCGGCCGACCGCCTCCGAGCGGATCGCCCTCAACCTCTGCGCCCAGTGCCCGATCGCCCAGCGCGCCGCCTGCCTGGCCGACGCCCTCAACTACCCGCTCGACGCGCAGTACGGCGTCGTCGGCGGCGCCACCGCCTCCCAGCGCCAGGCCATCCTCCGCGGCCGCCAGGTCGCCCTCCAGCTGGGAGCCGCCGCGTGAACGCCGTCGCTGAGCGCGCCGTCGCGCACGCCACCGCCCGCCTGCAGAACGGCTGGCCGCTCCTGCTCGTCGCCTTCGCGCTCTTCGGCCCCGCCGACACGCTCGCCCGCCTGGTCCTGCTCGCCGCCGGCGCGGTGTTCACCATCGCCCGGCCCACGGCCGGCCCCGCCGCGGCGAAGACCCGCAAGCCCCCGACGGCGCCGAAGCCGGCCACCGTCCCGGCGCCCCGAAAGAGTGGTGACCCCCAGTGAGTGACATGACCAGCTGGCGCGACGCCCGCCGCGCCGACAAGCTCGCCGACCGCGACGCCGACCGCGCCGACCGGCAGGCCGAGCGCGAAGAGGCCCGGCGCGACGCCGAGGCCGCCCGCCGCCGGAAGGTCGCCGACGAGAAGGCGGCCGCCGAGGCCCGCGCCAAGCGCCGCCAGGAACGCGCCGCCCAGATCGCCAAGCTGACCGGCTGGGTGACCGCCGACCCGGCCCGAGCGTTCGTCCGCCTGGTGCAGTTCTGCTCCGTCGTCCCGGCCGTCATCTCCCAGGTCGCCGCGCTCGACCACGCCGATGTCTTCCTGCTCCTGGCGGTGCTGCTCGCCGCGATGCTGGAGGGCACCGCTTGGGCGCTGGTCGCAATGGGTGCGAAGGCCGAGCACGGCTCCCGCTCCACCCGCACGTACCGGGTCGGGGCCTGGCTCGCCGGTGCCGTCGCCGCCGCGATCAACTTCGCGCACGGCTGGCAGCAGTACCCGGACCACCGGTGGGTCGCGGCTGTCCTCGCGCTCTCCAGCTTGGTCGCCGTCTGGCTGACCGACCTGCAGACCCACGGCGGCCGCCGGCCGACTCGGGCCGAGCGCAAGGCCGCCGCCAAGCAGCAACGGCTGGAAGCAGAGAAGGCCGAGGCCGAGAGGCAGGCCCGGGAGGAGCACGCCCGCAAGCGGGCCGAACACGAACCGCAGGTACGCGAGATCGCTGACCGCCTGCTGTCCGCCGCCCCGTACGGCGCGCTCGCCGAGGACGACGCCTGGCGCATCGCGTGGGAGCACCAGCACGGCGTCACCGTGCCGGGGCTGACGGCCGATCTGCTGGCCCGCCGGATCGGGGCCCGCGCCCGGGTCGCCGAGGTCTCCACCCTCCCCGCGCCGGCCGACCTGTGGCCCGGACTGCCCGACGACCCGCACCCCGCGCTGACGCTGCCGATCACCGTCGGCCCCTCCGCCGGGCCCGCCGACAGTGTCTACCTGGACACCGTTCCCGGCCCTCTGGCGAACGCGTGGTCGATCACCGCCGACGGCCCCGAATCCCTTGGGGGAAAAGGGCTCCAGGCCCCCGAGGGCACCCCGGAAGCGGCCCCGGTGAAGCCGGAGTCGGTCCGGTCCGGGAACGGCCCGCAGAAGGCCGGGAAACCCCTCGACCCGGAGCACCTGGAAAGGGTCCGGGAGCTGGCTGACCTCTTCGAGTCGGCCGGGCGTCGGATCTCGACCGCGGACGTGAAGCACCTCCTGGGCGGCGGCCGCACCGAGTACTTGTCGCGGCTGCGCCGGGCCATCGAGGCCGAGCGCGACGCGAACCACAACGACTGACCCTTCCCACCGCTCCCCAGCACCACGTCTTGGAGACCTCTATGCCGCCCAAGCGCCGCTACCCGTGCCCGACCTGCGAAGGGTGGGGCACCGTCGTCCCCGCCTCCGGCGGCCGGCCGATCCCCTGCCCTGAGCCCGATTGCCCCGTCCGCAAGACCACCGCCCCGCAGAGCCGCTGAATCCGGAAGGACCCGCCGCCATGACCTACGCCATCACCGCCGCCGCCCACACCACCGTCCCGGTCACCTGGACCACCGAGGCCGGCACCACCGCCACCGCCCACATGCCCACCCAGTTCCACGCGACCTACGCCGCCGCCGAGCACACCTCCGCGGTCGTCCAGCTCGCCGAGGCCCCCCAGCAGGTGACCCCCGCTGTCACCCAGGCCGCCAGCCCCGGCGCGATCGCCGGCATGTCGGGGGCCACCCTCGTCGGCCTCGGCATCCTCATCTGGACCGCCGCGAAGTGGAAGCAGCAGGCCAAGGAGGTCAAGCGCGCCTTCATCCTCGGCGCCGTCGCCATGGCCTTGGTCGGCAGCTGGGGTCTGCTCGGCGTCTTCTCCTCGACCGTGAAGTCGACGTCGGACTCGGTCGGCACCTCGATCTCGAACACCGTCGGCACCGCCCCGCAGACGCGCTGATCTGGCTGTTCCCCGCGCCGCCCCGGCCCCTCACACACCCATCCCGGGCCGGGACGGACGGAGAGCAGCCAGCCCGGCAGCTCAACCCCGAGAGGAGTACCGATGGGCATCTTCGGAGACAGCTCCGAGCAGGCCGTCCGGGCCGAGCACGACGCCTGGGCCCGCGGCGCCGAGCTGGGCGTCACCTACTACACGGCCCTGCCGGTCACCGAGTGGGACGGCGCCCCGATCCACATGCCGTACACGTTCACCCGGCGCGCAGGGTGGGGCGTGTACACCGGGCAGCTGATCACCGACGACAACACCCCGAGCTTCAGCGGCGCCTGGTTCCGGCACGGCCCGCTCACCACCGAGCGCCGGCCGACCCCGGCCGACTACCACGCCCGGCTGGAGGAGATCTCCGCCGCGTTCGAGGGCCGCCTCCAGGAGCAGGCCCGGCGCCGGTGGCTGGACGCCGACCCGCAGATCAGCAGCCGCTACCCGGCCACCGCCCGGGTCCTCGCCTCCCGATAGCCGCCCCGACCCCCGCACGCGAGGGGTGCGACAGGTGCGACCACCCGCACACCCCGTACCCCTCGCACTCTCTGAGAGGACCAGCCCGATGACCACCACCATCGACCCGGCCGGCGCCGCGGGCCCGCAGCCCGACCAGCCGCCCACCGTCCACCTCACCAAGACCACCGCCGAGCCGGCGCCCGGCAACAGCGACCAGGCCGACGCCGAGGAGCGCCGGGGGCTGGGAAGCCGCTTGAAGGCCGGCGTCGACCGGGCCGCGGACGCCGACGGCCCGCTCGCCGCCCACCTGCGCCGCGCGGGCCGCACCACCGACGCCTGGCTGCGCACCAACGACCTCACCGACCAGGCCGTCGCAGCCGCGGTCCTGGCCGACCGGCAGACCCAGCACCGGGCCCGCGAGACCCAGCTCCGCCAGAAGCTCGCCCGGATCTCCTCCCAGATCGTCACCGCGAAGCGCACCGAGACCGGCCGGGACGACAATGACGCGCTCCGGGACGGGCCCGAGGTCGTCGCTCTCAAAGGCCGCCGAGAGCTGGTCCAGACCCAGCTCGCCGAGCACCAGGAGACGGCGGTAGCCCTCGCGGTACCGCCCACCGACGGGGAGCTGTCCCGGGCCCGGTGGAGCAAGCGCGCCGGCCGCGCCGCCGCCCTGCTCGGGGGCGTGATCGGGGGCGGGGTCGTCCTGCCGCTGCAGGACCCGCGGCTGCTCCTGGTCTCCGTCCCGGCCGGGCTGGTCGCGCTGTGGCGGGCCGGGAGCATCAGCCCCACCCCGGCGACCGCTCAGCCACAGCAGGTGGCGGCGGCGTTCGGGCAGGTCCCGGCCCAGCCGGGCACGGTGGCGGCCGACGCGGCCTGGCCGAGTCCGGGAGTCATGACCGCGGAGGGTTCGGAGCCCGGGTCGGCCCCGGCCGGGGTGATCCCCGCCGACCCGGCGGTGCCGCCGACCGGCACCTTCCCGATCGCGCAGGTCTCGACCCCGCAGTGGGCGGGCGAGTGCATCCGCCGGGCCCTGGTGAAGGAGGGCGTGCCGGTCGCCGAGATCACGGACGTCCAGCAGCAGCCCTGGGGCTGGACCTGCAAGGTCCGCATTTCCGAGGGCACCCCGTCGGCGATCATCAAGGCCGCCCCGGACCTGGAGACCCTCATGGACCTGGAGACCGGACGCTGCATCCCGACCCCGACCAAGCGCCGCGCGGTGGTCGACCTCAAGGTCGCACACACCGACCCGTTCGCGTTCGTCCCCGGCCCGCCCCGCCGCGCCCCCAAGTCCATGTCCATCAAGGATCGGGCCCTGCTCGGCTACGCGATGGACGCCCGCCCGCTGGAGATGAGCCTCTACGGCGTCCAGGGCGCCATCGTCGCCGGGTCCGGCGGCGGCAAGAGCGCGAACATCCGCACCTTCGCCGAGTACCTCACCGCGTGCCGTGACACCGTCGTCGTCGCCCTCGACCCCTCCGGCGTCGGCCTCGGCCCGCTGGAGGACGCCGCGGCGCTCACCCTCACCAGCAAGGAAGAGATCGAGTGCTTCCTCGCCGGAATGCACCAGGTCTCCCTCAAGCGCCCTGAGCTGCTCGGCAAGCAGCGGATGGGCACCGAATGGCAGCCCTCCGAGCGGTGGCCGGCCCTCGTGGCGATCGGCGACGAGTGGCCGCAGAACACCGACGCCAGCAAGGAATCGGGGGTCGGCATCCAGCTCACCGGCCGCAAGGTCTGCGCCCAGCTGCTGATCGCGAGCCAGTTCGCGACCACCGACTACATCGGCTCCGCGATCATCTCCAACCTCTCGCTCCAGCTTCTCGGCCCCTGCCGGCAGAACGACGTCACCGCCACTTTCGGCGGCGGCGCCATCGACGACGGCTGGCTGCCCCACCGCCTGGTCCCCAAGCAGGCCGACGAGCTGAACGACGTCGGCAAGTTCTACCTGCGCGGCGGCGGCTATAACGAGCCGATCATCTGGCGCGGCAACTGGTACGACGACGCCACCTGCCTCGACCTCGCGGCGGAGCGCGCCGCCGCCGGCGTCCCCCAGCTCGACGAGGAATCGCTGCGCATGGGCGGCAAGGAGTTCGCCGGACTGTTCGACAAGCGCGGCACCGCCGCCAAGGCCAAGGCCCGCGCCGCGGCCGGGGACCGCATCCTCGCCGACACGATCGACGCCCTGCGCGGCGCCAGCCTGGACCGGGCCCGCACCGAGCGCATCGCCGAACTCCTCGCGGCACTCGACCCCACCACCTACAGCGGCATCACCGCCGACGAGACCGGCCGCCGCCTGCGCGGCGCCGGAGCCGGAGGCACCGTCAAGATCGGCCCCACCGACGGTATGGCCAACCCCAACGGCTACCGCCTCGCCGACCTCTCCGAGGCGCTGGACGCCACCCGCTGACCATCCGGTATGTCCCGGTTCATCACCCGGACAGCCGACGGTCCACGCCCGAAATCACCCGGTATACACCCCGGTCGCCGCGGCCGCCTCCCTGGTCCCCGGACTGGCCCGACCACCCCCGCCACCACCCACCAAACCGGTGCAAACCACCCCGCCGACCAGGGGTCGACCACCCCGCAAACCAGGACAAAGGAGCCATCGTGACGGACGACGCCTTCGAGACCGAGCAGCACCAGGTGATGGACGCCAACCTCGCCCGCCTCCGCCAGGCCGACCCGGAGCTGGACCGCATTTTCCGGATCACCTTCAGCCAGGCCCATCGCGATGGCCTCGGTACCCAGCTCCGCCAGCAGCTCGCCGACTACGCCGGCCTCACTCACCGCCAGGGCCGCCTCGGCGACTACCACGCCCTGTTCGCCGGCACGGACTGATGGCCGCCGGGTCCTGCAGCCACCACCCGCGCGGCCAAGACCGGCCCTGCGGCCGGGAGGCCCGCGCGGCACGAAGATCGTCGCCCGCTGCACCTGCGGCTGGTCCAAGTCCTGGCCCGTCTCCTTCGACCGGCCGGCCGACTGGGACACCGCCATGGACGCCGCGAACGCCGCGGCCAGCCAGCACGTCGCCTCCTGAGCCCGAGAGGACCACGACCATGCAGTACACCCTCACCCCGGGCCACTACGACGTCGACCGCTACGGCTGGGAGCTGGAGTCCGAGGAGGAGCGCTGCATCGCCTGCATCGACTCCTTCGCCAACGACGACGCGACCGACACCCGCCTCGCCCAGGCCTGGGCCAACCAGCTGCTCGGCAAGCAGCTCGACTGGACCCGCACCGCGAACTGCTGCGGCAGCGGCCACCACTACACCGCGGAGGACTGACCGACCTTGTCAGCCCGCACCGCCCGCACACCACACACCAGTGAGAGGACCCGCACGATGACCGACATCATCACCCAGCTCACCGCCGACTTCCGCCGCCAGTACGGTGTCCAGGCCGACACCGCCGCCCACATGGTGCAGCTGTTCCTGACCGAGGCCGCCGGCGCCACTAGGCCCGAGGCCGAGCGCCGCTTCACCGCCGCCGTGCTGCGCGCCGTCGACCGGCGGGAGCCCTGGACCCACGACTACACCACCAGCTACATCCGCACCCAGTACCCCGACGCCGCCTCGGTCGTCGCCTCCGCGGCGCGAGCCGGCCAGGACCCGGCGGCCGCGCTGCAGGCCGTCTACGGCATCACCCCCGCGGCCGCGACGGAGCTCACCGCCTACGTCCGCGCCACCCGAGCCTGACCGGGCGGGCTGTGCGTGACCTCGCACCCCACGCACAGCCCGCATCCCTCGCACGCCTGCCGACCAGGAGAGGAGATCGACATGCCGACCGCCACCACCACCGCGCTGGACCTGGACGAGCAGCTGCTCGGCCCTCTCCTGGTCGCCGAGGTCGAGGCCTACCTCCGCACCCTCGCCACCACCCCGGCGCCGGCGCCCGCCGCGGCCTGCCCGGCCCGGCCGGCCCCGGGCAGCGCCTGGTACCGGCTTGCTCTCGCCGTCGCCGCGGAACCCACCAGGCCGACGCCTGACCGCACCGACACCGCAGCCCCGGCCGGGCCCTGGTGGGACGGCTACCCAGCCCCCGCATCGACGCTGCTCGACCGCGTACTCGGTCGGCGCCCGATCGTCCCCGTCACGCCCGCTCAGCACCTCCAGCTGATGGACGCCTACATTCGCGAGCACGGCTGGACCCAGGGCCGTCTCTGGGATGCCGAGGGTCGGGTGTGCGTCCTCGGCGCCCACCTCCGAGTCCTCGCCGCCGGCTACGGCACCCCTGCCGTGGCCTGGCAGGCCCGCCTCCAGATCGGCAACACCCTCGGCTGGCAAGGCACCCCGGTCCCCGTCGACACCTGGAACGACCGCCCAACGACCCGCCAGGCCGACGTCCACCAACTCCTCGCCCGGGCCTCAGCCCTCACCTGACCCAGGAGATCACCATGTCCAGCCACCAGAGCGTCCACGACTACATCGCCGCCCGACAGGCCGGCGACACCGAGAGGTGCGCCGAGATCGTCGCCGAGGTCCGTGCCCGCTACGACACCCGCACCACCGACGGCACCGAGCTGAGCGACCTGCTTGACGCGAACCTCACCCACCCGCTCGCAACCTCGTAGCTCCGGCCGGTCACGGCAGCAGGAAGCCCCTGACCTTCGCGGTCGGGGGCTTCGTCGTGCCTCCGCCGTGTCCGAACGCATCCCGCAGGCCCGCATCGGCTGGCTAACACAGCACCCTCGGGAGACGGTGTTCTAAGGCTCCATCTGAGCAACCGTCCCGGAGCCGGGAAAAGCCCTGGCGGTCGACCACGGGCGTCCGCTCACCGGTCCGGTGAGGGACAGCTTGTCCCTCACAACCGTGGGCAGCCTGCCGATAGTAGGGGCATCCCGTCCCTTACAGAGGTCCCGGCGAGACCCCTGACTGTTGGGCCCCGGGGACCTTACGAACCCGGACGTGTTGGCGGCGCCGCCGAGAAGGGTGTGCAGACTCCGCACACCCCCGATGCCGAGACGAGAGGGGCACGCACTCGGCGAGTACCCCTGGGATGAAGCCGGCCTGACCGACGCGACCGGTTCCATCGGTCCGACCGACGGAAAGGGGAGTGCACAGTGTGGACGCCCTCGGTGGCGTCGAGGTCACGCGTCGGCGGGGGCGTCCGCGACGGTGGACACCCTTGACGGCGGGTTCAGTACTGCTGAAGCCGCGGTCACCGGTGATCTTCGCGGCTCTGCGAAGGTGATCACGGGTGGGGTCAGCGGCGCGTACTCCACCCCGGTGGCAGTCGTGGCGCTACAGCAACAACTGCGGCCGTCAGTCGTTGCTTCTCTCCGGGAGTCCGGGCTCAGCGTCCACGCCATCGCCTCCGCCACCGGGGTGGGCGTCGGAACCGTCCACCGCGAACTGTCTTCCGCAGGTGTTCCGTTTGGAACACCTGCGGTGCAGGGCGCGGACGGCAAGACATACGCCGCCACCCGGCCGGCTCCGGTCCACCAGCCCGACCCGTCCCGCGGCCGGACCAGTCCGACCCGTCGAACTGGTCCGGCATCGACGTGGGGCGCGTGGCGGCGTACGTCTTGCCGTCCGAACCGGTGATTGCGGCAGGTGACTCAATCTGAGTCACGTCCTTGAGAACGGTGTTGTACGCGGCGCCAGTGGCGGAGGCGATAGCGCGGACACTCAGCCCGGACTCGCGGAGGCTGGCGACGACCTCTTGCCGTTCCTCGCGGGGCAGGCGGAGGCGGGTCTGCCCGAACTCGGCGGTGCTGACCTCACCGCCCGGCATCTGCGTTGCCTTCTGAGCAACGCAGGCTCTACCGGATCGGAACCCCATCGCTGCAGCTGACCGGCCTGTCCCGGCCCGGGCGTACCGTCGGCGACATGAGCGATCCGATCATCCGGGAACGCCGGATACCGCCGACCGCACTCGGCCCGATGCTGCTCGTGGCCAGGGCCAGGGCTGGCTTCTCGCAGAGCGCCCTCGCACGACAGGTGGGCGTCACCCCCGCGTACGTCGCCAAGCTGGAGCACAGCACACGCTGTCCTTCCAGAGGCGTGGCCGAGCAACTGGCCGACGTCTTGGGCCTGGGTGCTGACGAGCGTGTGCTGCTCCTGTCCGCCGCTGTCGGTGACGCCGGCCGGAACCACCCGTACCGGTGCGCCGCTGCCTGACCTACAGTCCGATGCCGCGCATCGGGTTGTCCCGCCACCTGTCGACGGCCCGCACGTACTCGTGGACCTGCGGAGACATCGGCGACCAGCGGCCATGCTCGGCGATGAACGCTACCGGCGTGCCCGCCTTCGCGGCCTCCGTCGGGCCGCCAGCGCGCAGCCCGTGCGCCGTGAACTTCCCGGCGTCCGGGACGCCGGCCTTCTCCGCGAGATGCCGCACCCGCTCGTTGACTGCGGCACCGGACATGCCGCCGTCCTGCAGCTGGTCCCACCGATTGATGCGCCGCAGCAGTACGCCATCGGTCACGCCATCCTTGGCGAGGGCGGCGAGCCAAGCCTGGACGACGCGCACGGGATCGGTGTCGGGGTGGGAGCCGCGCGGGATGGTGACCTCGGCGCCGACCGCCTCCTTGTCGGTCTTCGACTTGCGGATGAGCACGGTCAGCCCGTCATCGGTGAACGCAAGGTCGGGGATGTGCAGGGCGGCCAGCTCGGACCGGCGGGCCATCATCGCGAAGCCGAGTACGAGCAGGGCACGGTCGCGTAGCCCGGCGAGCTTGGTGGGGTCGGTGGCGTCGATCATCGCGCGGAGCGGCGCGAGGGTGACCGGCGGCGCCTTGCGCTTGCGCTTGCCGGCCTCGGCCCGTTCGTGCCGGTGCGCCTTGAGGACCGCGAGGGCGCCGGCCGTGTCGGGCAGGCCCGGGTGTCCGGCGTGCCGGTGGGCGGTGCGAACCGCGGCGATGCCCTGCTCGATGGTGGACGGCGCCCGGTCGAGGTCGGCCAGGTGCCCGACGTACTCGGCGAGGGTCTCGGCGGTCGCTGGCAGCGGGGTGCGGCCAGTGGTCGAGCACCAGGAGGTGAAGGTGTTCCACTGACGCTCGTAGGCGGCGCGGGTGTTCTCGGGCACGGACCGGGCGATGCGGTCGCGGGTGGAGTCGGAGATCAGGTTGTCCGGGTGAGCCGGGAGGTTCACGGAGGCAGGGACGAGTTCGCTCGACATGCCTCCAGAATACCGCCCATGACCCTCCATAACTTGACTTATGGGGGGTCAGGCCCTATCCCTAGGGACGCGGTTCCGCTACTCCCAGAACCAGCTGTCGAACGCGTCCGCTCCACGTTCCCAGGACACGCCGCTGCGCCCGGCCGCCGCAGGCAACCGGGCGCAGAGGTCAAGCGATGCGGCAGCACTACCGGCCCTGGCGGGCGCGGGCGAGCAGGGCGTCCCGGCCGCGGGCTGCCCCGGCCCCACCGTACGCCGGCGGGGTGATCCGGCCCAGCGGGTGCTGCGGGTTCGCCGTGGCCACGACTGAGCGAAGTACGACGGCCAGCAGCGAGGCTCCGTCAACGGGCTGCCACACCTCACCGTTCAGACGCAGTGACCCGTCCATCGCGCCGCCGATCTGCTCGGCATCATCGAGCCGTAGCCCGCGGGCCCGCAGGTTGCCGGCCGCCTGACGGACAAGCTGGTCGTGTTCGGTGAGGGCGGCCATGGCCCGGGCAGCGGCTTTCTCCGCATCGGTGACGGCCTGAACCGCCGCGTCGCGGGAAGCGGCCAGCTTCTTCGCGGTGCCGGCCAGCTCCTTCGCGGCTGCCTTCTCGACAGTCTCGCGCTCCCTCAGCCGGGCCACCTGCTGCGCCTGCTCGGCGCGGAGCTGGCGGGCACGGGCGGTGGCGTGGCTCGCGGCCATAGCCGTGTCGCCGAGCGCCCGGTACAGGTCTGTGCGGGCTGGGCCAGCGGCGTAGGCGGCCTCGGCTTCGGCGCGGGCCTGCTCCGCCTCGGCAGCCTCGGCGTCGGCTTGGGCGATCTGCTCTTCGGTGATCATCGTGCGCCTCTCGTCTTGTCCTGTCCGACCGGAGCGGCCGGGATGTGGGGTGGATTGCCTCTCATTGCCCGAGAACCTGCTGAACGTTGCCTCCGCGAACCCGGATGTTCTTCCGCAGCCACGACAGGAACTCGTCGCCGGCATTGCCGCCGGTCCACTCCAGCTCGACCTTCACGCCCCCGCTGCCGGCCGTCGCCGCCTGAGCCATCGACCGGCTCTGCCCGGCCGGGATGACCGTGGACCCGCCCGGCAGGCGAACCAGCTCCGGGCCCTGCTCGCCGACCCAGGTCAGGCCGCCCCGCGGGCCGCCCGTCGCGGCGCCGCCGATGATGCCGCCGTGGGCGAAACGGCCCGCCGAGGAGCCCGAGTAGTTGCCGCCACCCATCTGGAAGTACTCGGTGATGTAGATCGTTTTGCCGTGCAGAGCATTGACCTGTGCCTGAGCCTCGGCGAGGTCCCGCTTCAGCCCGTCGATCTCGGCCTGCAGTCGTACCCGCTTCTCGCCGGTCGTGCCCTTGATGGACGCCTCGGCATCGGCCAGCTTTGCCTTCAGATCGTCGATGTCGCCCCGCAGGTAGGCCGTCTTGTCCGGCGTCGCCAAGATCTCGTCGGTCAGGTGGCGAGCCTCCTCGCGGGTAAGGCCCATCTGCATCGCGACCTGCATCAACTTGTCGCGGCCCCGGTCGTAGATCTTGTTGACGTACTCCATGGACTCGCCGGAGTTCAGCGCGGCCACCCCGGCTGCGTCGGTCTTGGACGCCAGGTCCGTCAGCGCTGCTTCGGCGGTCCTGGACTTCTCGGATGTCAGGTCCAGCTCGCCGTGGTTGATCTTCAGCGCGCCGCTGTTCTCCGTAGCGGCCTTCGCCGCGTCGTCGATCGCGGCCTCGAAGCCGGCCATCGCGTCGAGCGCACTGCGGTTCACGTCGTTCAGGTCCGAAATGGCTTCTTTCAGGCCCTTCGCCGTCATCTTCTGCTCGTCGAGGTGTTTGCTCGTCTCCATCGCCTGCTTGCCGAGCTCACCCATGCTGGCAGCGGCGATCTCCTCGGTCATGGACGCCGCCGCCAGCGCGTCCTGGTACTTGTGAAGCCCGCCGGCCAGCTCTTCCGGCTTCCTGCCTTGCGCGATGAGAGCGTCGTCAAGGCGCTTCAGCGCAGCTGAAGCCAGATCGGCGTGGCCCTGGCTCACCATGTTGGCCAGCGACTCATCGATCGCGTTGATCTGCTCAGTCGCCTTCGCCAAATGCGACTTGTCCGTGCCCAGCGTGGCCAGCTTGTAGAAGGACTCCATGAACGAGTCCATGCCGGACCGCTTGCGTCCAACCTCCTCAACGGCCTTGCCCAGCTTGTCCAGGTCGCCACCGAGAGTCTTGGCCAGCTCACCGGCCACATCACCGGACCGGCCGAAGTTCATCAGCGCGGTCGTCATCTTGTCGATGTTCGGCGGGGCCTCCCTGGCGAGGCTGCTCAGCTCGGCGACCGCGACGACGAGCAGGCCGATGGCGGTCGCGGACACGGCTATCTTCGCTTTGGTGCCGAGGGCGCTGAAGGCCGTGGCCAGGGCGTTGACCCCGCCGCCGGCCGCGACCGATGCGGCCTGCGCTTCGGCCACGCGGAGCTGGTAGGCGATCATTGCCGTACCGGCGGCCTCGAACGCCGCGGTCAGGGTCTGGACTCCGGCGATGACTTTGCTGAGGACGGCGAACCCAGCGAGGCCGGCCACGAGGATGCCAACACCCTTCGCCATCTCGATCATGGTGTCGCGGTTGTTGAGCATCCACGTCGTGGCGTGCTGCAACGGCGGGATCAGCTTCTCGCCAAGGGTGATCATCAGCGCTTGGAGGGAGCCCTCCAATTCCCTCGTCTGCTGCTGGAAAGTCTGCTGGGTTCGCTCCCACGCCGCGCCGAACCCCTTGGCGCCCTCCTCCAGCGCCGGGTACTTCGACTCCAGACGCTCCATCTGCCCGACGAGAACGTTGAGGCCGGCGCCCGCCTTACGGCCGAAAGCGTCGGTGATGATCTGGCCCTGCTGGTCGGCGGTGATGCCGGCGGCGTTCATCCGGCCGACGAGGTCCTCAAGGGCGAGCTTGAGGCCGCCGCGCTGCATGTCTTCAGCGAGAGTGGTCGCGGTCAGGCCGAGGGTCTTCAGCGCCGCCTCGCTGGTGCTGACAGGCTTGGCCAGCGCCATCACCGACATGCGGAGTTGGTTGCCCGCCAAGCTGCCGCGGATGTTGTTGTCACCGAACACCGCGAGCGCAGCGCCGACATCCTCGATGGTCAGGCCGAAGCCCTTGACGGTGGCGACCATGCCGCTGCCGAACGCCTGAGCCAGGTCCTGCATCTTCATGTCGCCGACGCCGACGGTGGCGTTGAGGACACCCATGGCCTGGTCGAGGTCCTCGACGCCGGGGATGCCGGCCGCGACCGCCGCGGTCAGGGCGTTGGTGACGTCGACCAGGTCGGCGTGGCCGACGGCGGCCCCCTTCGCCGCGGTCTCGGTCAGTTTCAGGGCCTGCTGGGACGTGATGCCCATCGACTCGAAGTTGGACTCAACGTGGAACAGAGCCTCGGCCAGCGAGTCCGGGTCCTGGCCGACCTTCGCCGCGATCCCGAGGACGCCCTTCTTCAGGCCGTCGAGCTGGTCCTCTGCCACGCCGGCCTGGGTGACCAGCAGCGCCATCTCCCCGTCGAACTTGCTGGCCATCTTGACGGCTTCGAAGCCGACCGCGGCGAGGGCCACAGCGCTGGCGTTGGCCACGGCGTTGAGCTTGCCCATGGAGGATTCCATCGCGGAGGCGCCGGCCTTGGCCTCGGCGAAGGCGGGCCCGGTGAGGTTCTTGGCGGTGACCAGGATCTCGACGACGTTCACGCGAACCACCCGCCCTCTGCACCGCGCAGCTGCCGGCCCAGCGCGACGCCGTCGGCCGGGCCCCACCGGCCCTCAGGCGCCACCGCCGCAGCGAACGCCGCGCACACCCGCAGCACCAACGGAGCACCGACGTCCCCGGCCTCAGCCAGGCGTCGCGCATCGGCGAACTCCGCCGGGCTGACGCCAGGAAGGGCGACCTTCAGGTTCCTGGACTCCTCGCCGGAGAAGTCGAGGACGAGCAGGGTCTGCGGCACACCCACATCGGTCGGGCCGGCGCTCACTGCAGGTCCCCCACATCGATGCCCACGATCTCGTACGCCAGGTTCAGCCTGGGCGCGACCAGCGTGAGAACGGCCGTGCCGTCCCGCTGCGCCGAGTAGCACCGCAGGCCCCCGTTCTTCCATTCCAGCCGGCCGAGCTGCGCCGCCTCGGTCACCTTCTGACTCGCGTGGCCGAGCGCCTCCGCGAGGAGCTTGTTGATCGGGTTCGTCATGCGCCTTCTCCTGTCAGTTCACCCGCGAGAGCTCGCAGGTGGCGCGGCACGGCCACGGCGGCCGTCTGCTGCTGTAGGTCGGTGAGCTGCAGCTCGGCGAGGATGTCCCGCAGCAGGTCCGCTACGACCTGGCCCAGGCGCTCGGCGAGCTCGATCTGCCGCTCGCTGATGCCCATGCGGTGGGCGACCTCGCACATGCGCACCAGGCGGTCCCGCTCGGCGCCGTACAGGGCGACCCAGGTGCTGGCTTTCGCGGCGCTGGTGACGTCCACGCCCGGGTACTGGCCGCCGCGCCGGTCGACCTCGCTGACGGTCCCCCACACCAGCGCCTCGGGTTCGAGGTCCTGGACCCGGGAGCGGAGCCAGCCCACGTGGCCGGCGCACCAGCGGATCTCATTGAGGACCGTGGCGGTGGGGTCGGCGTCGGCGACGGGCTCGCCGAAGGAGCGGGCCCACTCGGCGGCGGCGAGCCGGCGGCCAGCCGCAGCCCGGACCTGCGGTGCGGCCCCGCCGTGCATGCGGCAGCGGGCGGCGCCGCGCATCGGCGGGTTGGTGCAGAGCTGGCCGTCGCGTCGGCGGGCACCGCACCTCGCGGATGCATGGGGTTCGGGCTGCTCGGCAGGGTGCACGGGGTTGTCGCTCACGCGGCCGCTCCTGGTGGCTCTGGCGGGTCGTTGTCGGTGGTGCCGGGCTGTTGCTGAAGGCGGGCGAGCTTGAGGCGGTGGCGGGCTGCAAGGCCGTGCTCGCGGGCCTTTTGGAGGCGGTGGCGCCGGTCCGCTGCGGCTCTTCGTCGTCGGGTGGCTTCGGCGATGAGGGCGGCGACGCGGTCGGGTTGCGTCATGTGTGTTTCTCCGGCGGCGTGTTGGGGTGATGGCGGAGGGTGTCGCAGGGCTGGCAGACGGCGGCGATGACCGTGAGATGGCGTATGCGGAGGAGGGTGATGGCGAGCTGTTGGTCGGTGCTGTGGCAGCGGTCGCAGTGGGTGGGGTTCTGCTTGGCGCGGTAGTGGGTGTGGCAGGGCAGGCAGCGCAGGTGTGCCTCCCAGGAGTAGGTGTAGGCGGGCTGGATGGGGGTTTGTGTGAGGTGGTCGCATGCTGCTGGGCCGTCGGTGCCGTGCCTGAGAAGGGTGTCGGTGAGGTGGTTGAGGAGCGCGGTGGTCCAGGTGGAGGTGGTCTCGGGGCGGGGTGTTTGGCCGCAGGCGGCGTGGAGGATGCGGTCGGCTTCGGCGGTGGCGGCGGCGAGCTGGTCTTCGAAGGCGGTGCTCACAGGTCGGGCCCTTCGGTGGATAGGTGGAACCGGATGGCGGGGGCGGCAGTGCCGGGGGCTCCCGTGGGCTTTCCTCATATGTGCCGGGTAGTTGGGTGGGTGAGCCGGGCAACCCCGGCTCACCGTCTTTGCAGGTCAGCGGATGGTTGGAGCCGGTTGAGCCGGGTGAGCCGGGTTGTTTCGCATTGCAGCTCTATTGCGTGATGCGTCTTGTAGTTCTCTTGAGCGGAACTTCTTGAAAGAACCCGGCTCACCCGGCTCAACCCGGCCCACCAGTGCTTTTGCCGGAGTTGGAACCCGGCTCAAGCCCGGCTCAGGGCCCGGCTCACCCGGCTCAGGGGGGTGCGTCGGTCTCCTCAGAGCCGAGCTTCAGCCCCACGTACACCGGAACCTGCACCCCTGCAATGCGCGGCTTGGACCGCCGCAGCCCGGGGATGGCGGCCAGCAGGTTCCGCCCGAAGGTCTCCTTGGTGCCCTTTCGGTCACGGCCGGAGAGGTCGCACCAGTCCTTCCACGCATCGAAGAGGAGCTCAGTCGGGACCTGGTGGTCGGGGCCGACGGTGCAGCGGTCCTTGAGGAATGCCTTGATCGGGGAGACGCTGGCAGCCAGCATCGCGACGGCCTCGGCGGATGATGCGGGCTCGACGAACCGGCCGTGGCCGTTGAGGCTGGCCAGCCCATCGAGTGCCCAGTTCAAGATGCCCGCTAGCTCTCGCTTCAGGTCTCGGTCGAGGGTGGTGTCTTCTCGGCCGAGGAACGAGTTCGTCATGGTGAGGACGATCAGCCGGGAGGCGATCGCACCGGAGGCGTCGGCGAACGCGGGGAGCTCGTTGCTGAGGAGCAGGAACCGGGCGGGGATGCGCCCGGACCAGGGGTCCTTGTGTTTGCGGTCGACGGTGATGGTGTCCTCGCCGCTGATCGAGAGGAGGCGTTCGACGACCGTCTCGCCGCCTTGGCGGGGCAGTCGGCCGTCGGCGACGATCGCGAGGGATTTCCCGATGAGGTCGGACAGGCCGAAGTTGGTGGCCAGGCTCGACATGGTGGGGCCGGCCATGTTGGCCTTGCCGACCAGGTCGGTGAGGATGCGCGCGATGGTGCCCTTGCCCGAGCGGGGCGGCCCGATGATGAGCATCATCTTCTGCAGGTCGGTGCGCCCGGAGATGACGTAGCCGAAGAACTCCTGTAGGGCTGCGACGGCCTGCGGGTCGTCTGGCCAGAGTGCGCTGAGGAACCCGATCCACCTGGCTGGCCTGGGCGCGCTGGGGTCGTAGTCGAAGGGCACCGAGACCCGGTTGAAGTACAGGGGGGTGAGTGGGTGCAGCTGCCGGGTTCGGATGTCGAGGAGGCCGTTACGGCAGGCGATGACGCAGACGGATTCGTCAACCGGGTCGGGGGCGGCGAGCCAGCTGGGGACCTCGACGTCGGCCGGCAGGTGGGTGATGGCGGCGCTGGCCTCCATGAGGTTGGCGATCTTCCCCCGGGTGGGCGCCCAGGGGAGGATCTTCTCCATGCCGTCCTTGTCGACGGAGGCGAAGCGTGCGTGCTCCAGCCTGGAGTACAGGTCGGCGCGCATGGCTGCGTCGTCGAGTTCCACCCAGTGCGGGCCTGTCCAACGCATCCAGACTCCCCGCCAGCTTCTGAGTGTGAGGAGCCCTTGCATCTTCCAGTTGGGTTCGAGGGCTCGGGCGACGGCCATGGGGTTGGTCGGGCTGGGCAGCATCGGGCTGCGGCTGCCGGGTCCGGGGTCCTCGCCGTACGGGGCGTCGTCCCACACCTCGGTGTCGGGAGTCGGACCCTGCGCCGGAATGGCCATCAGCCGGGCGATGACCGGATCCGATGCAGGCCCGTCAAGGGTAGTCACGCGGCGGCTCCCGCTCGTTCGTCAGATAGGTCTGTTTGGTGGCCGTTGATGAGGTGCCGGCGCCAGCCCGGGCGGCCGGGGATGGCGATGGGCGGCCAGTCGGGGGTCGCAGTGACGGGGCGGGTGGTGCCTGTGGTCTCGGCCCGGGCGACGCACAGTTCCTCCCAGGTGGGCCGTTGCGCGAGCTCTCTCGCGATGGAGATGGCGTACCGGTCGGCGTCGGTGCAGATGGCGGCCCACCACTGGGCGTCGTCGAGACCGTCGAGCCACTGCTGCCATGCCTCCTCGGTGCGCCAGGCTTCGGCGGCGGCGATGACGGCGGCGGCCCGGAGCGGGTCGGCTTGGTCGAGCCTCGCCCAGTCGGGGCTGCCGTAGGCGGGTGCGTCGCCAAGGATGGCCAGTTGCTGGCGGGCCCAAGCTCGGGCTTCGGTGTGCGCGGCCGTGATGGCGAAGTCGTCGTTGGCCGGATTCAGGGGCGGGTTCATGCAGTTGCCTCCGCCCGGTGGTCGGTGAAGCGGCGCCGGAGTTCCCACAGCTGCCAGCCGGCGGCGGCGAGGCGGCGCATTTCGTGTCGGGTTTCGTGTCGGGTGAGGCCGTAGGGGGACGGCCCGAGGGCCCCCGCCGCAGTGCGGCTGGCGGGGGCCTCGGTGGCGGTGCGGCGGGTCATCAGCAGGCCTCGACCCCGGTGTGCCGGGTGAGGCGGGCGTCGGTGAGCTGGGCGGCGAGGCGGTCGACCAGGGCGGCGGCGGCCCGGAGCTCGGCGGCGAGGCGGGCGAGGCCGGCCTCGTCGTAGTCCTCGACGTCGCCGGTGTGGAAGGCGACGGCGGCCCGCAGGCCGGTGTCGCCGTAGGGGCTGTCATTGCCGTACGGGTTGTCGGCGAGCCAGCAGGAGAGCAGTTCCTCGGTCTCGCCGTTGGCGCGGGTGACGGTGACGGCGGTTTCGCTGCTGGTGTGGTAGAGGTCTTCGGGGTGGTCGAGGCGGTTGTGGTGGTCGAGGGTGCACCAGCTGGGCTCGGGGATGGTGATGATGGTGTTGCCCCAGACGGGGGCGCTGGTGGTGAGTCGGCCGGGCCGGGCCGCGATGGCGGCACTGGCCTGGGTGCGGACCCGGTCGATGGCCGTGGTGAGCGGGGTGTCAGGGGTCTCGGTGGTAGTGGTGCAGCGAGCCGTGGAGGTAGTCTTCACCTGAAGCTCCTTTCGACGGCGGCGCAATGGGTCGGTAGCCCGCGCCGCCGTTCTGCTGTTCTGGACTGGATGGCGCTGGTGCTTCTGGCCCTCAGCGGGATTGCCGTCCTGCTGGGGGCTGTGCTGTCAGGCGGTCCTGGCACCTGCAACGGCCGGTGCGAGTAGCACGCGCAGGGACGCCTTCTGCTGGTCGGTGAGGGGCGGGGCGAGGTCGACGGCCGCTTGGATGCGGCGCCAACGAGCGGCTCCGGCGTGGTCGCCTCGCGCTTCCGCCTCGCGCGCCAGACACTCGCCGTACGAAATCTGCGTCTCGTTTGCCGCCTCGACGGCGGGGCTGTCCGTCATGCGGCTTCCTGCCGGGCAAGCCACGCATCAAAGCGTTCGATCTCTGCGGCGCTGTATAGAACCCGACGGCCGACCCGAACCCATCTCGGTCCGTAACCACGGTGCCGCCAGTACCGGACTGTGCCGGGTTCCGTGCGGTACCGCGTCGCTACCTCTGCGGTCGTCAGGTAGTCAACTTCGCCGATCGGCCCTCCACGGGGCACGTTGGCCACTGGAAATCCCCCTGTCTGGCTAGGAGTGACTGCCTTTCTATAGAGTGACAGCGCCACCCAACGCATGTCAACGCCTAGGCGACTGTCATCCTGGAGCAGACAGGAGGGGATTTCGATGAAGCTGGAAGAGTCAATCGGAGCCAACATCGCGCGGCTCCGCGAGATGTCTGGGCTCTCTCAGGCCCAGCTGGGCGACGCCCTTGGGAGGTACCTTGAGAAGCCATGGAGCCGGCAGGCCGTCTCGGCCGCAGAGAAAGGCCGGCGGGCATTCACCGCTGTGGAACTCGTTTCGCTGTCCCTAGCTCTGAGTTCGTCGGTTCCAGATCTACTGCTACCCACAGGCGATTCAACCGACGGTGAGCCGCTTCTGCCTGGCCCGGCCCCCGTGAACCGATCTGACTACGAGCGCATCCTGTTCCGCGACAGTGATCAAGCGGACCCCGTCGGCCCCGATGCTGCTGCGCTGAGCCGGGCCCGCAACTTGGTCGCATCAGCCAGCCACCTCCAGCACAAAGCGCTGCAGCTGGGCAGCATCCTCGCGAACGCCGCGTTCATGCTCGACCAAGCGTCCCTTCTCCTCGGGGCTCCGGGGGAAGCGGCTGAAACTTCGGGTGAGATGGTGTCCGATGGACGCCCAGTCACCATCACCGAGATCGAAGCGGCCGGCGGATCGGTTGAGGAAGCAATCCGCCGCAGCCGCGGAACGGCCCCCGGCGCCGACTCGGCCGAGTAGTTGTGGGGGTGGGCGCGAGCGGATGCGAAGGCCCCCGCGGCACAGCGGGGGCCGCAGACTACTGACTCGGCCGCTTCCAGTCGATGGCGATGGTGCTTTCGTCGAAGTAGGTCTGGCCGGTGCCGGGCTTGAAGCCAGGGGGCCGGCCACGGCGGGCCTTGTGAATGGTGACGGTCATCAGTGCCCGGATGATCGACTGCTTCTTGTCGATGTCGAAGCGCTTCCAGAGCGTGCCGATCTGAGGGTCGCCGAGGGGCAGGGACGCGAGGACGGACGTCGAGGCCAGCGCGGCCATCTGCGCTTCGACCTTCTCCAGGCGCTTGCGGGTGAGGGCGGTGCCGTCGAGCATCTGCTGGCGGGTGATGAGGTCTTCGCTGTAGTCCTGCGTGAAGCCGTCCAGCTTGGCGCGTAGCGCGTTGGCGGTGGCGGCCAGGTCATGGCGCTTGTCGCCGTTCTGCTGAGGCGGCAGGAGGAGCTCTGCGGCGTCGGGGCGGGCCAGGCGCAGGATTGCGTGGCCCTCGATGAAGCCGTCGAGGCTGGCGGCGTCGCGGATGGCATGGCTGGTGCTGGCGTTGCACCGGTACGCCGGCCGGTGGGTCTTGGCCTTCTCGGGCTCGGTGTCGACCCCGTTCCGCTGCGCGGCGCGCGCGGCGGTCTGCTGGGCCTTCTTCGTGCCGCCGATGCCGGTGGTGGAGCAGCGCACGGTGGAGCCGCACCAGCAGGCGTACAGGCCGCTGCCGAGCCACTTGCGGCCGTTGCCGGTGGTGGTCCGTCGGGCGGGGTTGGTGAGGATGGCGCGGCAGGCGTACCAGGTGTCCTCGTCGACGATGGGCGCCCAGCCTGCGCGGCCGGCGATGTCGGACTGCTTCTTCCCGTCGGGCCCGATCGCGGTGACCTCCATGAGGCCGGCGTTCCGGGGGCGCAGGAGGAGCTTGCGGATCTCCTCGCGCTTCCACGGGCGGTCCTCGGGCTCGCCCCTGGTGCCGTCCTCCTGCCGGTAGCGGCGGGCCACGGTGCGCACGCCGGCGGCAGCCCAGGTTCGTTCGATGGAGGCGAGGGAGTCGCCGGCGACGACGGCTTTGGTGGCCTGCTCGGTCCACCATGCTTCGCTTTCGGGGGCGTTCAGAGCTTCGGTGCCGCAGGCCTGGCAGATGCGGTCGGTGTCGAAGCCCTGGGGCGCCTCGCAGCTGGGGCACAGGAGGGTGCGCGGGGTGGCGCCGTCGGCGCCGTAGCCGAACGGACGGGGGCCACCGCGGTACTTGCCCTGCTCTGCGGCCTGGCGTTTGGCTGCGGAGATTCGCTCGATCGAGTGGGCCACCTCGTGCTTGGCGACGGAGGCTTGGATCTCTGCGGTCATGACGCCGGAGGCGGTGCTGAGGTCGATGACGCCGGCCTTGCAGGTGCGGATGACCGCGCCGGTCTCCTGAACCACCTTGACGAGCTCTTCAAGGTCCGGGAGACGCCTGTAGAGCCGGTCGGAGTGCCAGGCGACAACGGCTTGGACATGGCCGTCTCGGAGGTCCTGGAGGAGCGCGCGGTACCCGGGCCTGGGCTTGCCTGCGTATGCCGAGATGTCGTTGTCGCGATGTACGGCGACGATGTCCCACCCCAGGGAGTCGGCGAGGGCCCGGCAGTCTTCTTCCTGACGCTGGACGCCGGCGGCTCGCCCGGTGGGGTCGCTGCTGATTCGGAGGTAGAGGGCCGCCCTCACGCGGCACGCCCATCGAAGTCGCTCATGCCAGAAGCATGGCGCACTATAAGCGTTCATGTCTACGCATTGACAGATCGAAGCCGCTGCCGCTCTTGGGCACCGAGGCCGGGCTGAGCCCCACCGTCAGCTTCCGCTGCGGCCACGCCTCACCGCTGTTGACGACGGCCGCGCGCACCCGGTCGCGGGCCTCGGACAGCGCTTTGTCGGGCAGGCCGACCAGGGTGAACGCGGCGACTCCGGGTTCGAGGTCGGCCTGGACCTCGACGATCACCCCGTCGACGCCGACCAGCGCGACCGAGCACGTACGGGCGAAGGCCATCTCAGACCACCCCCCGGAGGTGGTCGACCGACGCGGCGCCCCGCGTCCGGTTGACGACGGCCACGAGGTCGATCCGGACGCCGCCGGGCGGAACGGGCGGCCACTGCGGATCGGCCGGCGAAGGCTGGTGGCCGGTACCGACGAGCTCGGCGAAGTGGCCGGGCCAGCGCTCGGCCATCCAGCGCTCCGCCAGCCGCTGCAGCCGGGCGGCCTTGGCCTGGTCGATCGCCTCGCTGGGCTGTTGGAAGCCCCGCTCGGAGCGGGTCTTCACCTCGCAGACGGCGAGGGTGTCCCCGTCGAGGGCGACGATGTCGAGCTCGCCCTCGACGCAGCGCCAGTTCCGGTCCAGGATCCGCAGCCCGCTCTCGGCCAGCCGGCGGGCGGCGACGCGCTCCCCGTAGCGGCCGAGGCCGTTGTTCGAACTCCGCCCGGCGGCGCCGGGCCGGGAGGCCTGGACGCCGGATCGGGCCCGGGTACCCGGCCGCTCCCGGGCGCCGGTGCGTGCCCGGGCGCCGGTGTGCTCATGGGGAACCGGCACGTCGGGGGCGGGCAGGTGCGGACCTTCACCGCCCGGGTCGGGCACGACCAGGTCCGGCACGGCCAGGTCCGGCAGGAGCGGTTCCTGTGCGGCCCGGCTGGCGGGCCGGCCCGGCCGGGTCTTCGGCGACTCGGTCTTCTTTCGCGCGGTGCGCGTGCCGCGTGTGGTGCTTCGTGTCGTGCGTGTGGTGCTGCGCTTGGTGTCCTGCACGGTGACCACCTCCGCCGGGGAGGTTGCCGTGCGGCCCGGAGCCGGGCCAGGGGGTTGTTCTTTCCTGTGGATAACTCCGGCCTGTGGATAACTTCTGTCACCCGCAGGGGTGAGAATCCCGCAATACCCGAAATTCCCCTGGACATCCCGGCGCCGGGAGGTCCAACGTCAGTTCCCGAACCCGGAGTCGTCCGAGGGCAGCTCGAGATCGCTCTTCGCGAGCTCCTCGATGTTCACGTCCTTGAAGGTCAGCACCCGGACCTTGCGGACGAACCGGGCCGGCCGGTACATGTCCCAGACCCACGCGTCCGCCATCGACACCTCGAAGAAGACCTCACCCTGGACCGAGTGCACCTGCAGCTCGTAGTCGTTGGTGAGGTAGAAACGTCGCTCGGTCTCGATCACGTACTTGAACAGGCCGACGACGTCCCGGTACTCCCGGTAGAGCTTGAGCTCCATCTCGGTCTCGTACTTCTCGAGATCTTCGGCACTCATCCAGGCGTCCCCTCAACTTGTCACGTCCACCCATTGTGGACCACCGCACCTGCCCTCAGAGCCTTACCGGGGTGACCGGCGGCCCCTCGGTCACCAGGAGTTCCAGGAAGTCCGCCAATCCGACCGGGTAGACCGTCTCGGCAGTGGTCCTGAGCTCCTCGATCGTCCACCAACGCGCCGCGAGCAACTCCGCGTGCTCGTCCGCCCCCATCCCGGAGTGGTCGAGCACCGTCTCGGCGGTCCGCGCCAGGTGGAACCACTGCTCCTGGTCGTAGCGCTGTCCCCGAAAGGAGAACGAAGCCGTGCCGTGCGCCACCACCGGCCCCAGCTCCACGTCCCTGTCCCTCAGCCCGGTCTCCTCCGCGAGCTCGCGCACCGCCGCGTCGCGGACGCTCTCGCCGGGTTCCAGGCCGCCACCGGGAGTGAACCACCAGGTCACCTCCGGCACCGCCGGGTCCGAGGCCCGGAAGAGCAGGATGCGGTCCTGTCCGTCCAGCAGAAGGATCCTTGCGGCCCTCCGTCGTTTCGGCTCCACGGCGGCGCTCCCCCCTCCCCTCGGTCCTCGTGACGGCTCCCCCGATCCTGCCACCCGGCACGACCGTCGCGGGCGATGTTCGCCAGAGCCGCGCGGGCGGGCGCGGCGGTCCCGGTGGCCTCGTCCGTGGACGAGCGGACGGCGCACGCCGTGGTGGCGCCGGCGGTCAGGCCGCCCGGCGGCGCCGGAGCCGGCGGGTCAGGCCGGCGACGCCGCCCGCCGCGGAGATCAGCACGATCAGCGCTCCACCCGCGACGCAGGCGTAGAAGGCCGGCTCCAGCGGCCCCGGCTCGCCGGCCTTCGCCCCGTCGATCGCATCGAAGGCGGAGGTGCGGGCGAACAGACCGGTCCGGCCGAACGGCAGGACGGTGGCCTCCACCCGGGCCTCGACCTCGCTCGCGGCGATGGTGCCGCCGTCGATCTCCAGATGGACGCGGGAGTCCAGCGAGCCCTGCCGGTTGTCGCCGAGCAGGAACAGCCGCCCGGGCGGTACGTCCACGCTGAAGGTGCTGCCCTGCGGGCCCTGCGACGCCAGGTACGGCTCCTCCACCGGCTTGCCGTTGACGGTCAGCCGGCCGCCGTCGCCGGTGGTGGCCACCGTGTCGCCGCCGACGGCGACGACCCGCTTCACCATGAGCTGACCGCCCCAGGCCTGGTCACGGAAGACCACGACGTCCCCGCGGCCGACGGTCGAACCCTCGACCTCCCGCGCCAGAACGGTGTCCCCGGACTTCAGCGTGGGGGACATCGAGCCGGTCGGAATGCCGTACGGCCGGTAGTCGACGGCCATCACCGCGAAGCCGCCGACCAGGAGCAGCAGGCCGATCCCGATCAGTACGCCCTGGAGGACCGCAGCCGGTCTGCGCCGGGGCCGCGTGACGGCGGCCGGACGCCCCGCCGTCTCTTCCACGACACTGCTCATCGACACCGTCCAACCCCGACCGAACCGGAAACGCTCACGGCGTGCCCGGGTCACAGGCGGAGAACCCGGCGGGCCGTGGCACGTCCGAGCAGATTACTCGTCGGTACCACGGCCCGCGCAAGACCTCGGGGCTCCCCGGCCGGGGTCAGGGCTGCTTCCCGCGCTCCGCGCGGTCCCGCAGTCGGCGCACCACCGGGAGCAGGGCGACGGCGCCGACCGCACCGGCCGTGGGCGGCACCAGCGGCACGGCCGCCGCCAGGCCCTTCTGGTCGAAGGTCTCCGGCACCGGGAGCGTGGCCCAGCGGTTCAGCGGCCAGGCCACCACGAACGCGCGGCCGATCACGTCGTCCACCGAGACGGTGCCGCCGCCCGGCTGGTCCATGTGGAAGCGGGAGTCCAGCGAGTCGCCGCGGTGGTCGCCCATCACCCAGATCCGGCCCTCCGGCACCTTCACCGGGCCGAAGTCCTTCATCTGGCAGGGCGTGTTGCCGGGGTAGACGTACGGCTCGTTGAGCGCGATCCCGTTGACCTTGACCGGACCGTCGCCCTCGCACTCGACGGTGTCCCCGCCGACCGCGATGACGCGCTTGATCAGGTCCTTCTCGTTGTCGGAGGGCATCAGGCCGACGAAGCTGAGCACGTCCTGGATGCCGCGGACGAAGGAGTTGCCGCTCTGCTTGGTGGGCTCGTCCGCGAGCCAGCCGCCCGGGTCCTTGAACACCACGACCTCGCCGCGCTCCGGCTCGGCACCGAACCACGGCGTCAGCTTGTCCACCAGCACGCGGTCGCCGACCTGAAGCGTGTTCTGCATCGACTCCGAGGGAATGGAGAACGCCTGGACGAAGAAGGTCTTGATCACGAGCGCCAGGACGAGGGCGATGCCGATCAGGATCGGCAGCTCCTTCCAGAAGGAGCGCGGCTTGCGCTCCTTGTCCGCCGGCTTCTCCGGACTGTCCTCCAGGAAGCCCTCTCCGCGGAGACCGTCGGGGGCGTCACCCGTGCCGTTGCCCTGTTCGTCGGCGGACTGGGCCGCCGCGTCCTCGGCGGACGAGGGCACCGCGGACCCCGTGGACCGGGTCGCCCGGCCGCCGGAGCCCTCGGGCTCTCCGGCGCCTGAGCGGGCGCCGATCACCAAATCCCCCACAACGTCTCCTCCCTGCTGTGCGGACGCCCGCGCGCCCGCGCTCACAGTGCCGCACAGCGGGCACCACACTTCCATCACCGACCGTGAATGCCCCAAGGCCGCCTTCGGGGCGAAACCTGACACCAGCACAGCCGTCGGACGCGACCGTTGTCGGGTACCGGCCGCATCAGGACTTCTCTATCACTCCCGGGCATCCGGCTCGCGCTCCCACACGCGCGGCCCGGCCGGTCTCCGGACCGGTCCGGGCTAGGCCGGTCGCCGCCCCGGCCGACGGCCGACGAGCGGAAGGATGCCCAACACACCCATAACGAGCGGAGGTTCCATCGGAACCGGCCTCGCGCCCGGCGAATCCGGCGCGACGCCGCGGGCCTGCGGGGCCTTGGCCAGCTTGGAGAGTGAACCCGGCGCGTCAAGTTGATCGATCCGGCTCACCGGCCAGACGATCGTGAAAGCGCGGCCGACCACGCCGCTCAGCGGGATCGTGCCCTGCCCCGGATTCCCCATGTGGAAGCGGGAGTCCGCGGACACGTCCCGGTGGTCGCCCATGACCCAGAGCCGCCCCTGCGGGACCTTGACCTTGAAGGGCTGCCGGGAGGGCGGATTGCCGACCGCCAGGTACGGCTCGTCGATCGGGGTGCCGTTCACGCTGACGCGGCCCTGGTCGTCGCAGCACTCCACGGTGTCCCCACCGACACCGATCACACGCTTGATCAGATCCTGCTCGCTGTCGGAGGGCAGCAGCCCGACGAAGGTGAGGACCTGTTTGGCTCCGCGCAGCACCGGTCCGTCGGTGGACGGCTGGTGGTCGGACTCGAGCCAGCCCCCCGGGTCCTTGAACACCACGACGTCGCCGCGCTCCGGCTCGGCACCGAACCAGGGGGTGAACTTGTCCACCAGCACCCGGTCCCCGATCTGGATGGTCTGCTCCATCGACCCGGAGGGGATCACGAAGACCTGCACCAGGAACGTCTTCATCACCAGTGCCACCAGCAGCGCGACGAAGACGATCAGCGGGAGCTCGCGAAGCAGCGAGCGCCTGCGGCGACGTGCCGCCCGGCGCGCGGTGCGGCGCCGATCGGCCCTGCCGCGGACGGGTATCGCCACCTCCGCGTCGGCCGGGCCCCCGGTAGCCGGCCGCCCGGCCGGACGGGCGGGGCCGGCGGTGGAGCGGGCCGCGGAGCGATCGGCGGGGCGGTCCGCAACGCGTCCTCTACCTCTGGTCCCCATGGCCACCGGTCCCCCCTGCCGCTGCGAACGCCGACGGCCGGTCCAGGCCGCCGGCCCAGTGGCCGATCGGGTAGACCACCCAGTCCGCCCGGCCGATCACCCTGCCCTCCGGGACGAAGCCACCACCGGGCTCGCCCAGGTGGTCACGCGAGTCACGGGAGGCGCTCCGGTGGTCACCCATCACGAAGAGCTTTCCGGCCGGAACGACGACGTCGAAGGCCACGTTCGACGGCTCGTCCCCGGGCGCCAGATAGGAGGATTCGTCGATCGGCACGCCGTTGACGGTGATCCGTCCGCCCGGGCCGGTGCTGGTCACCCGGTCGCCTCCGACACCGATGACCCGCTTGACGTACACGGAGTCGCCGGCCGGGGCTAGGCCCAGGTCCTGGGCGAACGCGCGCAGCGCATCCCCGAAACCGGTCGGCTCGGCCGGTCCGCGACGAAAGGAACCGGTCCCGTCGAAGACCACGACGTCGCCGCGCTCGGGGTGGTCCCCGAAGGCGTAGGCGAGCTTGTTCGCGATCAGCCGGTCACCCGAGCGCAGGCTGTTCTCCATCGAGGCGGAGGGCACCGAGAACGGCCTCGCCACGAAGGCGTTCACCAGCAGCAGGGTGAGCAGGCAGATCCCCGCGAGCAGCAGCAGGTCACGCGAGCGCGAGCGCGACCACGAACGGGACCGGAGTACCTCTTCGGCGGCTTCGGGCTCTGCGGGCTCTGCGGGCTCTGCGGGCTCCACGGACGCGACGGGCTCCACGGGCTCTTCCGGTTTCCCGGAGTCACCCGGCGCCTCCGAAGCCCCGGCCCGCTCCGAAGCCCCGGCCCGCTCCGAAGCCCCGGCCCGCTCCGAGGCCCCGGCCCGCCCGGGCTCCCCGGCGCCTTTCGCCTCGCGGGCCGCGTCCACCTCGCCGGCACGACCCGGCCGCCGGGCCGTTCCGGGCTCATCGAGCTCCCCGGAAACGGCCGCGGACCGCGGCGGCAAGTCCGCACCGGTGGGTGCGGGACGGCCGTCGCGGTCCGCGGATGGTTCGTGCGTGCTCATCGGAGGCTGAGCTTACCTTGCGGCAGCCGCGCTCCCCAGAGCGATCCGATCCCCCGGCGAGGCCGGGAGACGGTGGATCAGCGGTCGCGCTTCTCCTTGATCTTCGCGGCCTTGCCGCGGAGGTCACGCAGGTAGTACAGCTTGGCGCGGCGAACGGCACCGCGGGTCACGACCTCGATCTTCTCGACGACCGGGGTGTGCACCGGGAAGGTGCGCTCCACGCCGACGTTGAAGCTGACCTTGCGAACGGTGAAGGTCTCGCCGACACCGGCGCCGTGGCGGCGGATGACGACGCCCTGGAAGACCTGGACACGGGAGCGGTTGCCCTCGATGACCCGGACGTGGACCTTCAGGGTGTCACCGGCGCGGAAGGCCGGGATGTCGCTACGCAGCGAGGCCGCGTCGACAGCAGCGAGCTTGTTGCTCATGTTGCTCTCCATCGCAGGCGCCACGGGCCGCCCACGGAAGTTCGTCACAATGGGGTCTGCTGCGGGCCGCATCGGATGGCGGTGATCCCCCCGTGGCGGGGGCACCGGTCCACGTGACCCCTACGGGAGGAGCCCAGCGACAGACAGCAGCGGCCTATTCTTCCACACCATCGGCCACGGACCGAAATCGGCCGAGGTCCTCGTCCCAGGCGAGCCCGAGGATGCTGAGCGCCTCGCGCTCCTTCTTGTCGAAGGCGCCGTACTGCCATCGTGCGACCAGGTCGGGGCGGTTCGCCAGGGTTCGGGCGAAAGCCTGTTCGCGCCGCCAGCGGGCGATCCGGCCGTGGTTGCCGCTGAGCAGGACGTCGGGCACCGTCCGGCCGCGCCACTCGGCGGGCTTCGTGTAGACCGGGCCCTCCAGCAGATCGGCCATCGCCCCCGGCGCGAAGGAGTCGTCGCGGTGCGACTCGGCGTTGCCGAGCACACCGGGCAGCAGCCGGGCGATCGCCTCGACCATCACCAGGACGGCGACCTCGCCGCCGGCCAGCACGTAGTCGCCGATCGACGCCTCGACCACCGGCATCCGGGTGGCGGCCTCCTCGATCACCCGGCGGTCGATGCCCTCGTAGCGGGCGGGGGTGAAGGTCAGCCACGGGCGGCCGGCGAGCTCCTGCGCCAGTTCCTGGGTGAACGGACGACCGCTGGGGGTGGGCACCACCAGCGTGGGCACCTCACCCGCCGGCCCCTTGCCGATCACCGCGTCCAGGGCCTCGCCCCACGGCTCCGGCTTCATCACCATGCCGGGGCCGCCGCCGTACGGGCTGTCGTCCACGGTCCGGTGGACGTCGTACGTCCAGTCGCGCAGGTCGTGGACGTGCACGTCGAGCTGGCCCCGGGCGCGGGCCTTGCCGACCAGCGAGATGTTCAGCGGCTCCAGGTACTCGGGGAAGATCGTGACGACGTCTATCCGCATACCGTCCTGGACGGCCGCCGCGCCCGAGGCACCCGACGCGCCCGGCGCTGCGGTCGGGTCCGACGCACTCGACGCACCCGGTGCGCCCGGCAGGCCCTCGGCGCCCGGCGCGGCTTCGATGGCGCTCACGCCGACCCCTCCGCCCCGGACTCCGCCGAGCCCTCGGCGGGCTCCGCGCCGTCGACGCCCTCCGCGCCCTCCTCGCCCTCCGACTCGCCCGAGCCCTCGGACGCGCCACGCGCGACCTCGGCCTCCTCCGGGTCGATCAGGCCGGGCGGCGGGTCGAGCACCGCCCGCTGGTTCTCCAGGTCGACGGTCGGCACGATGCGGCTGACGAACGGCACCAGGACCTCCGTCCCGTCCGGCTTCTTCACCGTCAGCAGGTCCTGATAGGGCAGGTGGACCACCTCGGTCAGCTCACCGACCGGGGTGCCGTCGAGCAGCACCACGTCCAGGCCGATCAGCTGGTGGTCGTAGTACTCCTCCGGGTCCTCCGGGCGCTCCTCCGGGTCGACCTCGGCGATCAGGATGGTGCCGCGCAGTGCCTCGGCGGCGTTGCGGTCCTTGACGCCGGCGAAACGCAGCAGCAGCCGGCCGCTGTGCACCTTGCCGGACTCGACGGTCAGCGGCCCGGCCGACGCGGGGTCGGTGAGCAGGACGGCGCCCGGGCCGAGCCGGAGCTCCGGCTCGTCGGTGCGGACCTCGACGCTGACGTCCCCCCTGATGCCGTGGGCGCGGCCGATCTTGCCGACGACGAGCTGCACGGTGATCGTTCTCCTGGATCGGTGCTGTGGGTGCGGAGTAGTACGTGGCTGCGGGAATGCAGTGCTACCGGTGTCGCAGTGCTGCGGGAATGCAGTGCGGCGGTGTCGCTCCGGCGCTGCAGGACCCGTGGCGCCTGCAGTGCTCTTCGGTCTTCGGACTTCGGACCTCGGACTTCGGACCTCGGACCTCGGACCTCGGACCTCGGAAACGGTGCGAGGAACGGTGCGAAACGGAGAAGGCCGACCGGGACGCATGCGTCCCGGTCGGCCTCAAGCCCTGACGGCTGAACGAGCAGCGGCGTCAGCGAATGCTGTCCACGTCGACCAGGTCGACCCGGACGTTGCGACCGCCGAGGGCGCCGACCACGGTGCGCAGTGCGCGCGCCGTGCGGCCGCCCCGGCCGATCACCTTGCCGAGATCATCGGGGTGCACCCGCACCTCGATGGTGTTGCCCCGGCGCAGGTTGCGCGAACGCACCTGCACCTCGTCGGGGTGCTCGACGATGCCCTTCACCAGGTGGTCGAGGGCGTCCTCGATCACGATCAGGCCTCGGCGGCGGCGTCGGCCTCAGCCTCGGCCTTGTCCGACTTCTTGGCCTTCGGGGTGATGGCGACACCGGTGGTGGCGTCCTCGAAGCCGGCGACGGCCTTCGCGAACAGGTGCGAGAAGTCCTCGACCTTCGGCTCGGCGACCTTCAGCGGCTCCGGAGCCGGCAGGCCCTTGAACTTCTGCCAGTCGCCGGTCAGCTTGAGGATGGCGAGCACCGGCTCGGTCGGCTGGGCGCCGACGGACAGCCAGTACTGGGCGCGGTCGCTGTCGACCTCGATCTTCGAGGGGTTGTAGGTCGGCTGGTAGATGCCGATCTCCTCGATCGCGCGGCCGTCACGCTTGGTGCGGGCGTCGGCGACGACGATGCGGTAGTGCGGGGAGCGAATCTTGCCGAGACGCTTGAGCTTGATCTTGACTGCCACGGGAGTGGATTCTCCTGGTGTTGACGTGGGTGAGCAGCCTCGCCGTCGCGTGGGGTTGCGGGGCGGGCCGTTCAAGGGACACGCCAGCCGTAGGAGAGAGGGGTCCTGCTCGGCTGCCGAGTACTCAGCTGTCCATTCTGCCATATCGGCGGCGACAGCCTTCACCGGGCCTTCGCAGGTCCGACCGGGAGCCCCCGCTCCCGGTCAGCCCGAACACGCCCGGCGTGTCCTCCGCGTACCGGCACGCGCGACGCATCCGCCGCCCGCGCCGTCCGTCCACACGTCCGAAGTCGATCCGCGCCGGCCGAAGCCGACGGTCGACACCGCCGGTCACCACCGGCGGCCGTTCCGACCGGACCGCTGCCCGCACAGCTGTCGGCCGGTACCGCTGCTATCGCCCTCAGGCGATTGCTACCGCCCTCAGGCGATCTTGAAGGGCTGCTGGCACGCGCCGCAGACGATGGACGCCTGCGCGAGCACCGACGGAACGACGCGGACGTTGCGCCCGCAACCGCACACCGCCTTGACCCGGACGCCGCCCCCGGAGGAGCCGTGCCGGGCCGCCGGCCCCCGGAAGGCCCGGGTGGCACCGTCACCGGCCACCGCCTCCTGATGGGCGCCGAGGGCCCGGTCCAGGCGTTCGATGGTCTCCGCGTACCGCTCCCGCGTCTCCTTGAGCATGGTCACCTGGGAGAAGCCGCTGCTGGCGTGCGGTTCGACCGGGTGGGCCAGGCCCAGCTCGGAGGCGAGGAGCAGGAAGCGCCGGTTGTGGTAGCGGCCGGCCCGCGAGGTGTCCCGGATGTCCCGGGCCGCGGCCAGACCATGGGCAGCCTCGTGGAGGAGCCGCTCGAAACCGAGCCGCGTGCCACAGGCCGAGGAGGACTCACCGATCAGCGCCTCGGGCGAGGCGAGGTCGGGAAGGTCCTGGTGGAAGGCCTGGATGTCGCTCCAGGCGGCGGCCAGTTCGGCCGCGAGGACGAGGGGCTGTGTCGTGCTCACGCTAGACCAACGATGGAGTGAGAGCCGATGTTCCGCGCGTTCCCGATCTCCGGGAATTCCCAGGAAACTCTCAGGAATGTACGAGTGCGCGCAATTCGCGCGTTCCGGATCTGACGCAAGACCAACCCCCTGCCGGTTTGGGCCCGTCGCAACTCGGCGAGCCTCGTCATTTCCGTCCGGGAACGGGCTGTCGCCCCCAGGACGTACGTACGACCCATGATCCTGTCGAGTTGACAGGGCCACGGGCCGTACACCGTACCGCTATTCCGTTAATACCGGCAGTTGACCGGCCAGTAGGTATGCCGCCATACGAGACGACCCCTGGACGGTTACGAGCCGAATTCCGGACGGCCGATGTCGTCGCCTGTCCATACTCACCAGTACCGGTCCGTTTGCGACACCGGTACGACACCTCGAAGACGCGGCCGGGACAGCACTGTGACACGGCCGAAAGCGCTCAAAAGCGCCCCGGAAGCCCCCGAACGCACCCGAAGGCCCCCCTCCCGAGCATCTGCCGAACGAGCACCCGCCGAAGGAGCGCCGCCGAAGCCGCGGGAACGACCTCGGCGCGACCCCGGCCGCCCATACGCCCATGGACCACCCAGGAGGGTTCGAGACCACCCAGGGCGGCTTCGAAGGCCCCAGACGCCCGGGCGGGCTTCCCTCGGCTCCCCCCGGCCCCGGCTCCCCCCGGCCCCCCGGCGCGCCCCCGAAGCGCCCGGAAGCACCCGGAAGCACCCGGAGGGCCCCTGAAACGGGACCGGACGCCCCCGGGCCGCGCACGGCGGCGTCAGGGGCGTCCGGGCCGGTGGGCCGCCGCGCGTCAGTACGCGCGCGCCACGATGGCGATGTTGCCCTCCTGGTCGTCCGCCTGCGGCACCGAGCCGTCGGCGGCCACGATGCACCGCACGGAGACGCCCTGCTCGGCCAGCTTGGCCTCGCCCTCCGGGCCCAGCTCGGCCCAGGAGATCCGGCCCCAGCCGGTGGCCGCGGCCTCGACGGCCTCGCCGATGGTCTTCACGTCGACGGTGCGGGCCTCGCGGCGCTCGCGGGACTGGCGCAGGAGCAGCGCCTGGTCCTCCTCCAGGACGCCCGGGAGCAGCGCGGCCAGGGTGTCGATCGAGACCGGCTCCTTGCCGCCGGGGATCCGGCGGGCGAGCATCGCGGTGCCGTTCTCCAGGTCGCGCGGGCCGACCTCGATGCGCAGCGGCACGCCCTTGAGCTCCCAGTCGACCGCGCGGCGGCCGAACGGGGTGTCGGTGCGGTCGTCGACGACCACCCGGATGCCGGCGGCCTCCAGCTGTGCGCCGATCTCGCGGACCTTGGCGATCACCGCGTCGTCGCCCTTGATGGCGAGGACGACGGCCTGGACGGCGGCCAGGCGCGGCGGGACGCGCAGGCCGTTGTCGTCGCCGTGGGACATGATCAGACCGCCGAGCATGCGGGTCGAGACGCCCCAGGAGGTCTGCCAGACGTACTCGCGCTCGGCGCCCTGGAGCTGGTACGTGGTGTTGAACGCCTTGGCGAAGTTCTGGCCCAGCTCGTGGCTGGTGCCCATCTGCAGCGCCTTGCCGTCGCCCATCATGCCCTCCAGGGTGAGGGTGTTGATGGCGCCGGCGAAACGCTCCTTGGCGGTCTTGCGGCCGAGCACGACGTCGATGCCGAGCACGTTGGTCATGAAGTCGCCGTAGACCCGGGTGTGGATCATCGACGCGTAGTCACGGGCGTCCTCGTAGGTGGCGTGGGCGGTGTGGCCCTCCTGCCAGAGGAACTCGGTGGTGCGCAGGAAGACGCGCGGGCGCAGCTCCCAGCGGACCACGTTGGCCCACTGGTTGATCAGCAGGGGCAGGTCGCGGTGGCTCTGCACCCACTTGGAGAAGTACTCGTTGATGATCGTCTCGGAGGTGGGCCGGACGACGACCGGCTCCTCCAGCTGCTTGCCGCCGCCGTGGGTGACCACCGCGAGCTCGGGGGCGAAGCCCTCGACGTGCTCGGCCTCCTTGGTCAGGTAGGACTGCGGGATGAACATCGGGAAGTACGCGTTCTGCGCGCCGGCCTTCTTGATCCGCGCGTCCATCTCCTGCTGCATCCGCTCCCACAGGCCGTAGCCGTACGGTCGGATGACCATGGTGCCGCGCACCGGACCGTTGTCGGCCAGCTCGGCCTTGTTGATGAGGTCCTGGTACCAGCGCGGGAAGTCGTCCGCCTGGGGGGTGAGAACGGGTGCCTTTGCCATGGGGCGAATGGTACGGGGAGCGGGGCCCTGACTTCGAATCGGATGCCCTCAGGGGCCGCCGGCGGGCCGCCCGCCAGGGGGCGCACGACCGCGACACGCGCGCACCACCCTGCACCCCTCTGGACGCCGCGCCCGAGCCGCTGTTCGCTGGAGTGGGGCGGGACTTTGGGGGAGCCGTAGCAGCACACCGAAGGACCGGATGGGAGGCCGCGATGGCTTCAGCTCGGACGACCGGCACGACCGTACGACCCGCGGGCGCACGACCGCACGACCCGCTGCCCGCGACCGCGTGGCCCGAGCGGGCGCGCGACTGGGCGGAGATCCAGGAACGCATGCTGGTACCGCTCTACGAGGCGGTCTACGACCGGCTGGAGGTCGGCCCGGCGACCAGCGTCCTGGGTCTGGGCTGCCGGTCCGGCCTGGCCCTGCTGCTGGCCGCCGAGCGGGGTGCTCAGGTCGCCGGCCTGGAGCCTCAGGACGAGCTTCGGGAGCTGGCCCGGGGCCGGCGGCTGAAGGTCGGCGCGGGCCTGCGGCCGGCGCCGGAGGTCCCCCGCTCGGCCCATTCGCTGGTCACCGTTTTCGAGCAGCTGCCGGGGGCCGCCGAACCGGGGCGCGTGGTCGCCGAGGCGGCCCGGCTGACGCTCCGCGGCGGGCACGTGGTGCTGGCCGCGTGGGGGCCGCCCGAGCGGTGCGAGAGCGCGGCCGTGCTGGACGTGGCGCGCCGGATGGCCGGGCGCACCACCGCGCGCGACCCGTTCGCGCTGAGCACGCCCGGCGCCCTGGAGGACCTGCTCGCACCGGCGGGCCTGCGCCCGGCCGGCAGCGGCCGGGTGGGCTGCCCGTTCGCCTACCCGGACCTCGACAGTGCGGTGCGCGGACTGCTCTCCACCGGCCTGTACGACGCCGCGGCGGAGTTCTCCGGGCTGCCGCTGGTGGCGAAGGAACTGGAGGAGGCGCTGCACCCGTACCTGCGCCAGGACGGCTCGGTGCGGATGGAGAACGTCTTCCGGTACCTGGTGGCCGAGCAGCCGCGCTGACCGCGCAGGAGCGCCCGCCCCGAGAGGACCGACGCCCGTACCCGACCCGGCGGTCACACCCGCGCAGGCCCAACGGCCACGTTCACCCGGGCACGGCGGTCACACCCGCGCAGGCCCGACGACCACACTCCCCCGGGCACGGCGGCCACACCCACCGGCCACCTACCGTCCGGGCCCCGCCGAGCCCGGCTACGCCCCGGCGCCCGGCCACTCCTCCGCGGTCAGCGCGAACCGTTCGTGGTCCCGCCAGGCACCTCCCAGGAAGAGCATCCGGGGCGTGAACCCCTCGTGCCGGAAGCCCAGGCGCTTCGCGAGCCCGATCGAACGCTGGTTCTCCGGCTGCACGTTGATCTCCAGCCGGTGCAGCCCAAGACCGCCGGCGGTCTGCGGGGCGAAGCAGCAGTCGACCACCAGGCGGACGCCCTCGGTCATCCGGCCGGTGCCGGCGAACGGCAGGTAGGAGTCGTAACCGAGCGATGCGTTGCAGAACCGGCCCATGACGATGTTGGCGACGTTCACCTTGCCGACGATCCCGCCGGTCTCCTGATCGATGATCAGGAATGTCCGCAGGCCCGCCCCCTGCCGCTCCAGGAGGTCCGGGAGTCCGTCCGGCTCGACCGGGTTCCACTGTCCGATGTGTTCGGCGGACCGCCGGACCGCCTCGGAGTACGCCGCCTCGTCCCCGGCCCGCGGGGCCCTGATCGTCACTCTCACCCCACCATCATCGGACATGCGAACGGCCCGCCGCCCGGGGGACCGGGCGGCGGGCCGCGCGTGGGGAGCGGGGGCCGGCACGGGGCCCCGGACCGAGGGCCTCGGGACCCGCGGGCAGCGGACTTACAGCAGGTCCTTGAACTCCTTGGGGAGCTCGAAGTCGGCCGGGCCCTTTCCTGCGCCGAGACCGAAGGCGCCGCCGTCCTGGGCCGGGCCGTGGCCGGCACCGAGGGCGCGGCGCTCGGCGGCGGCGGCCTCCTCCTGGGCCCGCTTCAGCGGGTTGCCGCTCTTGCGCTTGCCCTTGGCCACCGGGGCCTTCTTGGCGGACTTCTTCGAACCGCCGCCCATGCCCGGGATCCCCGGCATGCCCGGGATGCCCTTGCCGGAGGCCATCGCGGACATCATCTTGCGGGCCTCGAAGAACCGCTCGACCAGGTTGTTGACCTCGCCGACCTGGACGCCGGAACCCTTGGCGATGCGCAGGCGGCGCGAGCCGTTGATGATCTTCGGGTCGGTCCGCTCGGCCGGGGTCATCGACTTGATGATGGCGCCGACCCGGTCGACGTCCTTGTCGTCGATGTTGTTGATCTGCTCGCGGATCTGGCCCATCCCGGGCAGCATGCCCAGCAGCTTGGAGATCGAGCCCATCTTGCGGACCTGCTCCAGCTGGGCCAGGAAGTCGTCGAGGGTGAAGTCCTTGCCGCCGCCCTGCAGCTTGGAGGCGATCTTCTCGGCCTCGGCCTGTGAGAAGGTCTGCTCGGCCTTCTCGATCAGCGAGAGCACGTCGCCCATGCCGAGGATGCGCGAGGCCATCCGGTCGGGGTGGAAGGCGTCGAAGTCGTCGACCTTCTCGCCGTTGGAGGCGAACATGATCTGCCGACCGGTGACGTGCGCGACGGACAGCGCGGCACCACCGCGGGCGTCGCCGTCGAGCTTGGAGAGCACCACACCGGTGAAGTCGACGCCGTCGAGGAAGGCCTGGGCGGTGGTGACCGCGTCCTGGCCGATCATCGCGTCGACGACGAACAGGACCTCGTCCGGGTTCACCGCGGCCCGGATGTCGGCGGCCTGCTGCATCAGCTCGGCGTCGATGCCGAGGCGGCCGGCGGTGTCGACGACGACGACGTCGTACTGCTTCTGCTTCGCGTACTCGATCGAGTCGCGGGCGACCTGCACCGGGTCGCCGACGCCGTTGCCCGGCTGCGGGCCGTAGAAGGCCACGCCCGCGCGCTCGGCGACGACCTGCAGCTGGTTGACGGCGTTGGGGCGCTGGAGGTCGCAGGCGACCAGCAGCGGGGTGTGCTTCTGCTTCTTCAGCCAGTGGCCGAGCTTGCCCGCGAGGGTGGTCTTACCGGCACCCTGGAGGCCGGCGAGCATGATCACCGTCGGGCCGTTCTTGGCGAACTTCACCCGGCGGGTCTCGCCACCGAGGATGGCGATGAGCTCCTCGTTGACGATCTTGACGATCTGCTGGGCCGGATTCAGCGCGCCGGAGACCTCGGAACCGAGGGCGCGCTCCTTGACCTGTTTGATGAAGGCCCGCACGACCGGCAGCGCGACGTCCGCCTCCAGCAGCGCGATGCGGATCTCGCGGGTGGTGGCGTCGATGTCCGCCTCGCTGAGGCGGCCCTTGCCCCGGAGGTTCTTGAACGTCGCTGCGAGGCGATCGGAAAGGGTGTCGAACACGTCGTCGCGGGTCCTCTGCGGCATCGGTATCGGTACGGTCGTCGCCCCCAAGGGTATCCGGCCGTCCCGGGAACGGTCTCCACCCCTGGGCGGACGCCGCACCACAGCCCGTCAGAGCCCGTCAGAGCCCGCCACGGCCCACGCACGGCCTCGCACGGCGGCCCACGGCGTGCTCCCGGGCGACGCGCGCCCGGCAACGCGAACCCGGGCAACGCAAACCCGGGCAAGGCGAACCCCGCAACGCCCGGCGAGGCCCGGGCGCCCCTGGGCCCCGGGCGCCCCGCACATCCCCGGGCTCAGCCCAGCGCCGCCCGCACCGCGGCCGCCACCTCCCCGGCCCGCTGCGGGCTGAGCGGGCGGCCCGCGTCGTCGGTCAGGTAGAAGGAGTCGACGGCGTCCGCCCCGAGGGTGCTGACGTGCGCGGTCCGCACCCGGACGCCGGCACCGTCCAGTGCCCGTCCGATCCGGTGCAGCAGGCCCGGCGCGTCGTGGGCGCGCACCTCCAGCACCGTCGCCGTGGCCGAGGCCACCGCCGGGGCCACCGCGACCAGCGGCGGCGGGGTGGGGATGCCGCGGCGGCGCGGGGTGGCCGCGTCGCGCTCGGCGAGCCGGCGCGACACGTCCAGCGAACCCTCCAGCGCCCGCCGCAGGTCGGCCCGGAGCCGGGCCGCCTCCGGCAGCTCACCGAACTCGGCGGCCACCGTCCAGGACAGCAGCAGGACCGGACCGGCACCGATCGGGTCCAGCTCGCGCAGGCCGGCCGAGCGGACCGTCAGCCGGTGCAGCGCCAGCACCCCGGCGACGGTGCCGAGCAGACCCGGCCGGTCGGGGACGGCGAGGGTCAGCCGGACGCCCATCGGCTCCGGCCCCTCCTCCCCCGCGCCCGGCGCCGCCGCGCCCTCCCCGGCCCAGGCCGGAGCCTCCGCCCGGGCCGACACCTCGGCCTGGGCCAGCAACGAGAGCGCCGGCCCGCCGGTCCGGGCGGCCTCGACCGCCAACCGCTCCTGCTCGGCGGTCGGCTCCTCCTGATGGCCGCTGCCGGAGGCCGGCAGCGGGTGGCCGCCGGCCAGCTGGGCGGCGGCGCGGGCGGTCAGCCCGTCCACCAGCGAGGCCCGCCAGCGGCTCCACGCGGCCGGACCGGTGGCGGTGGCGTCGGCCTCGGTCAGCGCGTGCAGCAGCTCCAGCTGCGGCAGGGTGGCCACCACCTTGGTGATCGCCTCCACGGTGGCCGGGTCGTCCGGGTCCCGCCGGGTCGCGGTGTCCACCAGGGTGAGGTGGTGGCGGACCAGCATCGCCAGCGTCTCCACCGACTCCCGGTCGAAGCCCATCCGGACCGCCACGTCACGGACGATCACCTCGCCGGCCTCGCTGTGGTCACCGGGCCAGCCCTTGCCGATGTCGTGCAGCAGCGCGGCCACCAGCAGCAGGTCCGGCCGGGCCACCCGGCGGGTCATCGCGGCGGCCCGCACCGCCGTCTCCACCAGGTGCCGGTCCACCGTCCAGCGGTGCACCGCGTTGCGCTGCGGCCGGCAGCGGACCCGTTCCCAGTCCGGCAGCAGCCGGGTGATCAGTCCCTCCGCCTCCAGCGCCTCCCAGACCGGCAGGCAGGCCTCGCCCGCGCCGAGCAGGGTGACCAGTTGCTCGCGCGCCTCGTCCGGCCAGGGCACCGGCAGCGGGCGGCACTCGGCGGCCAGCCGGCGCACGGTCGCGTAGGAGATGGTCAGCCCGTTCTGGGCCGCGGCGGCCGCGGCGCGCAACGGCAGCACCGGGTCGGCGGCCGGCCGGGCGCCCTGGGCCAGCACCGCCTCGCCGTCCTGCTCGACGACGCCCTCGGCGAGCGGGCGGCGCTCCACCGCGCCCCGGGCGACCGCCCCGGCGCCGCGCCCGGCGCCGGTGAACGGGAAGGCGAGCCGGGACATCCGGCGGCCGCGACCGGCTCGGGCCGCCAGCACCCGGTCCACCGCCCGCCAGGTGACGTCACTCGCGTAGGCGATGGTGCGGGCGGCCTCGTAGACCTGGCGCAGCAGGGTGTCGGCGTCCAGCACGCCGAGCCGCTCGGCGACCTGGTCCTGGTCCTGGAGGCTGAGCCGCTCGGTGGCCCGGCCGGTGGCCAGGTGCAGCGCGTCCCGGACGTCGGCGAGCCGCAGCGCGGCGGCGTCCAGGCCGTCCCGCGGGGCGTCGGCCAGCCAGGTGGCGGCGATCGCGTTGAGCGCGACGACGTCCCGCAGGCCGCCGCGGGCCTCCTTGAGGTCCGGCTCCAGCAGGAAGGACAGTTCGCCGTGGCGCTCGGCCCGCTCCCGGCCGAGCTCGCGCAGCTCCGGCAGGCGGTCGGCGGCGCCGGCGCGCCAGTCGGCCAGGACGGCGGAGCGCAGCCCGGCGGTGAGCGCCGGGTCGCCCGCGACGTGCCGGGCGTCCAGCAGGCCCAGCTGTGCCTTGAGGTCGGCGGCGGCGACCGCGCGGGCCTCGGCGGGGGTGCGCACCGCGTGGTCGAGCGCGGCGCCGGAGTCCCAGACCGGGTACCAGATCCGCTCGGGCAGCTCCGGGTCGAGCGGGCCGTCGTGCAGCAGCAGGACGTCGAGGTCGCTGCGCGGGGAGAGCTCGCCGCGCCCGTAGCCGCCGACGGCGACCAGGGCCACGCCGGCCGGGGCACCGGCCGCGGCGAGCAGGCCGCCCAGCCAGTCGTCGGTGAGCGCGGCCAGGGCGGTGCGGCGGGCGCTCCCGGTGAGGTCGGGCCGCTGCAGCAGCCGGGCCCGGGCGGCGCCGTAGTCGGGGAGCTCCTCGCACTCCGGCCGGCGACCGGGCGACGCACCCGGTCCGTCGGCGAGCGGGAAGGGCGGGTCGGTTTCGGTGGCCATGCGGAGTCCCCGTCCGTCGTCGTACGGTTGAGCGATCGGCGCTGATACGCCGTCAGCGGACCTGCGACCAGGGGTGGTCGCAGGCCCGCCTGCGGGTCGATCGAGCTGAATGCTAGAGGGAGGGCCTCGGGCGGCTAGAGGGCGTCGGGGCCGCGCTCACCGGTCCGCACCCGGACGGCCGTGTCGACCGGGATGCTCCAGACCTTGCCGTCGCCGATCTTGCCGGTCCTGGCCGCCTTCACCAGTACGTCGATCAGCTGATCGGCGTCGTCGTCCTCGACCAGGACCTCGACTCTGATCTTGGGCACCAGGTCCACGGTGTACTCCGCACCCCGGTAGACCTCCGTGTGGCCGCGCTGGCGGCCGTAGCCGCTGGCCTCGGTCACGGTCAGGCCGTGCACCCCGAAGGCCTGCAGGGCGGCCTTCACGTCGTCCAGGCGGTGCGGCTTGATGACTGCGGTGATGAGCTTCATCAGGCGTCGACCTCGGTCTTCTCGGTGTTCTTCGCGGTGCTGGTCGCCGTGCTCTTCGCGGTGCCCGTCGCCGCGCTGCCGGCAGCGGCGGCGGGCTCGCCGGCGGTGGTCGCGGACGCGGTCGGGGCGGCGACCACGGCCGCGGCCGGGGCCACGGCGGTACGGGCCAGACCGGCGCCCACCGCGCTGAAGTCGTACGCGGACTCGGCGTGCTCGGCCTGGTCGATGCCGGCCACCTCGACCTCCTCGGCGACGCGGAAGCCGACCGTCCGGTCGATCCCCTTGGCGAGCAGCCAGGAGAGCACGAAGGAGTAGACGGCGACCACGGCCACGCCCATCGCCTGCTTGCCGAGCTGCTCCAGGCCGCCGCCGTAGAACAGGCCCTTGGCGGTCTGGCCGACGGTGCCGGTGGCGAAGAGGCCGACCAGCAGCGAGCCGATCGCGCCGCCGACGGCGTGCACGCCGACCACGTCGAGCGAGTCGTCGAAGCCGAAGCGGTACTTGAGGCTGATCGCCGCGGCGCAGACGGCGCCCGCGATCAGGCCGATCGCCACCGCGCCGAGCGGGCTGACCGAGCCGCAGGCCGGGGTGATCGCGACCAGGCCGGCCACCGCGCCGGAGGCGGCGCCCAGCGTCGTGAACGCGCCGTGCCGGAGCTTCTCGTAGATCAGCCAGCCGACCAGCGCGGCCCCCGTGGCCACCTGGGTGTTGACCAGCGCCATCGCGGCGACACCGTTGGCGGCAAGCGCCGAGCCGGCGTTGAAGCCGAACCAGCCGAACCAGAGCAGCCCGGAGCCGAGCATCACCAGCGGCAGGCTGTGCGGGCGCATCGGGTCCTTCCTGAACCCCACCCGCTTGCCGAGGACCAGGCAGAGCGCCAGGCCGGCCACGCCCGCGTTGATGTGCACGGCGGTGCCGCCGGCGAAGTCGATCACGCCGTTGCGGTCGCCGAGCCAGCCGCCGTTCCCGCCGTCGAAGAAGAAGACCCAGTGCGCCACCGGGAAGTACACGACGGTCACCCAGAGGGCGATGAACAGGCCCCAGGCGGTGAACTTGGCCCGGTCCGCGACGGCGCCGCTGATCAGCGCCGGGGTGATGATCGCGAACATCAGCTGGAAGGCGGAGAACGCGGTGACCGGGATCGTCCCGGAGAGGTCGTTCAGGCCGATGCCGCGCATCCCCAGGTAGTCCAGGTTGCCGATCAGGCCGGCTCCCGAGTCGGGACCGAAGCTGAGCGAGTACCCGTAGAGGACCCAGAGCACGCTGACGATGCCCAGCGACAGGAAGCTCATCGCCAGCATGTTGAGCGTGCTCTTCGCCCTGACCATGCCTCCGTAGAAGAAGGCCAGGCCCGGGGTCATCACCATGACCAGGGCCGCACAAATGAGCACGAAGGCGGTATCGCCCGCGCTGAAGCCGTCCGGCATCGGCGTCTCCTCATGAATGGAAGCCGCTCCACACCCGGGTTACCTGTCCCGTGCCACCCCGGGGTGTCGGCGATGAGAAGGAGAGTGCCGAAGGCTGGTTTCCGCCGATGCGGCCCGTTGTTTCACGGCCGTGACGGCGGCGACGGCAGGGTTACACCTGCGTGAACCACGGCCACGCCGCGGCGCCGGATGGGTTACCGTTCCGCCGCCCGGCACGCGCAGTGCGGTGCCGGACACCGAACGTGGCGGCGACGGCCACCCCGGGAACGGCCGGGAACGGCCGCCGACCGTGGCGGCGGCGGCCGGCACGGTCGGCGGGGCGGGGAGCGCGGAGGGCCGGGCCGGCGGGGCGGGGAGAGCGGAGGGCCGGGCCGGAGGGGAATCCGGGAGGGCCGGAATCAGACCACCGAGACGTACTCCGGGATGTCCTGGACCACCCGCTCCTGGAGCCGGCTCACCGCGTCCACGCCCTTGAACCGGGCCGCGGCGGCCTCGGTGGTCTTGCGCACCCGGGAGTTCAGCCGCTCCGAGCGGACCTTGCCGGCGATGTCCACCGCCTGCTCGGCCATCACCGCGGCCTGCTCCGCCTCGTTCTGCAGCAGGTGGACGCTGGCCATGCCGATCAGGTTGAAGGCGTAGGAGCGGACGTGGTCGCCGTCCTGGCGGAAGAGGTCGACCGCGCGCTCCATCACCGGGGCCGACATCGAGGCGTACAGCGCGGCGTTGTCGGAGTGGTAGGCGAGGTCGCGGAAGGAGTGCGCGTTCTCGGCGTTCAGCTCGGCCGGCGAGAAGAACTTCAGCCAGTCCGGGTCGCCGTCGCCCTCGCGGATGTCGGTGAAGGTGTCCTCGGCCAGCCGGACCGCCCGGGCGCAGCGGTTGACCTCGCCGATGGTGGCGTAGGCGCGCGCCTCCATCGCGTAGAGCAGCGACTGCTGGCGCGGGGTGGCGGTGTCCCGGCTGCCGTACTGGGCCAGGTGGATCAGCTCCAGGGCGTCCTCGCCCCGGTTGAGGTGGATCATCTGGCGGCTCATGTCGGTGAGGATCAGGGCGCCGAACGGTCGGTCGCCGGCCTCCTTGGCCGCGTGCAGCGCCAGCACGTAGTACTTCTGCGCGCTCGGGTGCATGCCCACGTCGTACGACATCCAGCCGGCCAGGTGGGCCAGCTCGGCGGTGAGCCGGAACAGCCGCTTGGTGGTCGCCTCGGGGTAGGACTCCTGGAGCAGGTCGGTGACCTCGTGGAGCTGGCCGACGACGGCCTTGCGGCGCAGGCCGCCGCCGTTCTGGGCGTCCCACTGCCGGAACATGACCGTGGTCTGCTCCAACAGTTCCAGCTCGGGCTCGGACAGCCGCCCGGTGAACGCCTCGCCGCCGTTGGCCGCGGCCAGGATCGGGGTGGGTGCGCCGGTCGGACCGGGGGCGAGCCAGCGCTGCATCGGCTCGATCAGCGCGGCGCCGGCCGTCAGGGCGAGCGAGGTGCCCAGGAAGCCGCGCCGGTTGAGCATCAGGTCGCTGCGCGAGTAGTCGCTGATCAGCTGGACGGTCTGGGGCGCACTCCAGGGCAGGTCGACGCCGCCGCCGACGGTGGAGACCGGGACGGCGGCCCGCAACCCGAGGTCCTCGATGGAGACCACCGAACCGAAGCGCTCCGAGAACAGCTCCGACATGATCTTCGGGATCGGCTCGCGGGGCTGCTCGCCGTCCAACCAGCGGCGCACCCGGGAGGTGTCGGTGGAGACGTGGTGGGCGCCGATCTGACGGGCCCGGCGGTTGACCTGGCGGGCCAACTCCCCCTTGGACCAGCCACTGCGGGCGAACCACGTGGTCAGCTTCTCATTGGGTTGCTTCTCTGCCATGGGTAACGTCCCCATCCCGCCCGGCCCCTGCTCCGGGGCCCCGATCGTGACCGCCCGACGGTTGCGGGCTCTTGCCAGACGTGCCGTACCTGAGGTGCGGTCGGAACCGCACATTCGAACCGCTGGTCGCACTGGTGTGCCATCGTCGCGGACGCTGCGTCAGTTTCCTCAACTTCCGCCCCCCTTGGGCTCGGAGCGGACTCTCCGACGACGTCCGTGTGCTGAACGTAGTGCCCCGCACGGGACCCGGGGGAGCGGCCCTGGCGAAACGCCACCTTTCGCCACCCCCAGGAGTGAACCGAAGCAAGTCCGCACACGCTTCACTAGGTAGTCCCGACGGTCCGGCATATGCGGGCCGCCAAGTCCCCACCGGCATCCGGCTCAGCACGGCAACCCACAGCAGCCACCGGCGAGTTCGCCGCCCGCCCTGATCGACGACCGCCTCGCGCACACGACGATCCGGCATCGGCCCCGCCCGCCACAAGGGGCGCCCGAGGCACACCACTGCAACAGGCGCACGCCACGCGCTGCGCGCCGCCACCGCACAACGCACCACGCAACGGACAATCAACACAAAGTCACCGTCCCGTAACCATCGGCAACGAGAACCTGTTGGGGGAGGCATGGACAACCTGTTCGGCGAACTTCGACTGGGGCACCTGCGGTTGGCCCCGCTGGGGGTGCGCCGCCGCACCCGGGTCACCGCGTCCCAGGCTGCCGCGGAGTACACCGGCCGCTGGGGCTGGGCGGTCGCCGTCGGCACCCCGGCCGCGCCGACCGGCGACCCGGCCCGCTGCCGGTGCGGCGCCCCCCGCTGCGCCGCCCCCGGCCTGCACCCCGTCCCCGGCGACGAGCCCGCCGGCCGGTCCGGCGCCGACGTCCCGGTGCTGTTCCCCACCGGCCGGGCCTTCGACGTCCTGGACGTCCCCGAGCAGGCCGGCCTGCAGGCCCTGGTCCGACTGGAGCGGATGGGCACCCAGGTCGGGCCGGTGCTGGCCGCGCCCACCGGCCGGCTGCAGTTCCTGGTCGCCGCCGGCACCGCCCGCCGGCTGCCCGACCTGCTGTACCGGATGGGCTGGGACGACGCCGCCCTCGACCTCACCTGCCACGGCGAGGGCAGCTACGTCGCCGCCCCGCCCACCGTGCTCGGCGGACTCGGCCCGGTCCGCTGGCTGCGCCGCCCCACCCGCGACAACGCCGGCTGCCCGCCCGAGGCCCGGCTGCTCCTCGGCACCCTCGCCTACGCCTGTCACCGCGGCCGCGAGCGCACCGCCGAACCCGCCTGGCTCGCGTCGTAGGCTCGCCCGCTCGCCCCTCGCCCGACGGCGCGGCTCCGGGGCGGCCCACCCGCTCGCCCCTCGCCCGACGGCGCGGCTCCCGGCGCGGTCCCGGGCTACCCCGCCGTACGGCAGCGGGTACGACGAAGGGCCCGCCCCTCGCGGAGCGGACCCTTTCACCGGTGACGGCCGGGGCTCAGTCCCCGATCAGCGCGTCCACGAAGGCACCCGGCTCGAACGGCGCCAGGTCGTCCGCGCCCTCGCCGAGACCGATCAGCTTGACCGGCACGCCCAGCTCGCGCTGGACCGCGACCACGATGCCGCCCTTCGCCGTGCCGTCCAGCTTGGTCAGCACGATGCCGGTGATGTCGACCACCTCGGCGAAGACCCGGGCCTGGATCAGCCCGTTCTGACCGGTGGTGGCGTCCAGCACCAGCAGCACCTCGTCCACCGGGCCGTGCTTCTCGACGACCCGCTTGACCTTGCCCAGCTCGTCCATCAGGCCGGTCTTGGTGTGCAGCCGGCCGGCGGTGTCGACCAGGACGGTGTCGGCGCCCTCGGCGATGCCCTCCTTGACCGCGTCGAACGCGATCGAGGCCGGGTCGCCGCCCTCGGGGCCGCGCACGGTCCGCGCGCCGACCCGCTCGCCCCAGGTCTGCAGCTGGTCCGCGGCGGCGGCACGGAAGGTGTCGGCCGCGCCGAGCACCACCTTGCGCCCGTCGGCCACCAGCACCCGGGCCAGCTTGCCGGTGGTGGTGGTCTTGCCGACGCCGTTGACGCCGACGACCAGGACGACCGCCGGGCCCTCCTGGTGCTTGGTGGAGTGGACGGTGCGGTCGGCGTCCTTGCCGATCAGCTCGACGAGCTCCTCGCGCAGCAGCCCGCGCAGCTCCTCCGGGGTGCGGGTGCCGAGCACCTTCACCCGGGTGCGGAGCCGCTCGACCAGCTCCTGGGTGGGGGCCACGCCGACGTCGGCGGTGAGCAGGGTCTCCTCGATCTCCTCCCAGGTGTCCTCGTCCAGGTGCTCCCGCGAGAGCAGCGAGAGCAGGCCCTTGCCGAGCGAGTTCTGCGAACGCGAGAGCCGGGACCGCAGCCGGACGAGCCGGCCGGCGGTGGGCTCGGGGACTTCGAGGGCCGGGGCCTCCTCCTCGACCGTCTCGGGGACGGTCACGGCCTCGGCCTCGGGAAGCTCCACCTCCTCGACGGTGCGGCGGGG
>NZ_JAKNTA010000090.1 GCF_022288725.1 Kitasatospora sp. A2-31
CCCGCCGCTCCTCGTCGGTCGGCTCGCCGAGGATGTCGAGGGTGCCGTCGGCGACGGGCTCCGGCATGAACTGCACCAGGTGTGCCCGAGCGGCCTCCCGGCCGAGCTCCACGAAGTGCACCGGCTCGCCGACGGCCGCCGCGAGGGCGTGCGCCTGCTCGCGCGGGGAGACCGGTTCGGGTCCGGTCAGCACGTAGGTCCGGCCGGTGTGTGCGTGCCCGTCGCGCAGGACGGTCGCGGCCACCGCTGCCAGGTCCTCCGGGTCCACGGTGGGCAGGGCCACGTCGCCGAACGGCGCCGGCACGGTCCGTCGGGTCCGGACCGGCTCGGCCCAGGCGAAGGCGTTGGAGTGGAAGCCGCTCGGCCGCAGGATCGTCCAGTCGAGCCCGGACGCCCGGACCGCCTCTTCGTACGCCACCAGTGGCGCGTGCGAGACGGATCCGGGCCGGGTCCCGGAGACCTGGGAGGAGAGCAGCACCACCCGGCGCACCCCCGCCGCCCTGGCCGCGTCGAGGAGCGCGTCCGCGCTCTGACGGTCCGCACCTGCCAGCACCTCGCCGGAGAGGAGGAGGAACAGCGCCTCGGCGCCGCCCAGGGCCGGCCGCAGGCTCGCGGCGTCCGTCAGGTCGGCCGGGTGATGTCGCACGCCCACCGGGAGCGAGGCGTCCGAAGGCCGCCGCGAGACCGCCGTCACCTGCTCGCCCGCCGCCGCGAGAGCCTGCACCAGCGGCCGCCCGACATTGCCCGTCGCACCCGTCACAACGATCATCACAGCTGTCCCGTCCATCGGTGGAAGTCGATTGAACTCGCCTGTTGAAATGGAGAGTTGACGTCATCGCGGAGGATCCCGTTCGCGACGACAGGGAGACGCTAACAGCCTGCGTACAGTAGGTACCTAGGGGAAAGTGACCCGGCTCGGAGGGGGAGCGCTGTGGGTGAGGCGGACGGGTGGAAGGCGGGCGGGCCGAAGGCGGACCGGGCGGCGGTCGACGGATCGACTGACCCGGGCCAGGCGTGTCCGATCGGCCCGGTGGTGGACCTGGTCTTCAGCCGCTGGACCACCCCGATCCTCTGGGCGCTGAACGAGCACGGCCGCCAGCGCTACGTGGAGCTCCAGCGCCGGATCACCGCGATCACCCCCAAGGTGCTCACCCAGCGGCTGCGTCAACTGGAGCGCGACGGCCTGGTGCAGCGGACGTACCACGCCGAGGTGCCGCCGCGGGTCGAGTACGAGATCACCGAACTCGGCCGCAGCCTGGCGCCCCTGTTCGCCAGCCTGGTGGAGTGGTCGGCCGCCAACCTGGACCGCGTCGAACGGGCCCGCCAGGACTACGACCACACGACTGCCCGCTGACCTCTCGACCGGCCGCCGCCGGGGCGCGGTCCGGCCGCCGCCGGGGCGCGGTGCGGCCACCGTCGGGGCGCGGTCCGGCCGCCGCGCGGTCGCCGACCTGCGAATCTTGACCCTGACCCCACGTCAGGGCGCACCGTTGGGGAGCGAGCGAGCGAACGAGCGGCGGCCGGCGACGGGACGCCGTGGACACGGGTGCGGGGTGCGGCAATGAGCTGGTCGGTCGGGCAGGTTTCCGGGTTCGCCGGGGTCACGGTGCGGACGCTGCACCACTACGACCGATCCGGGCTGCTCGCGCCCAGCGGGCGGAGCCCGGCGGGATACCGCCGTTACAGCAGTGCGGACCTGGCCCGGCTCCAGCAGATCCTGTTCTACCGTGAGCTCGGCTTCACCCTGGAGGAGATCGCGGCCATCCTGGCCGACCCGCAGGCCACCGCACTGGACCACCTGCGGGCCAGGCGCCAGGCCCTCACCGACCAGATCGCCAGGCTGCAGAAGCTGGTCGAGGTCGCCGAGCGGGCGATCGAAGTCCAGCGCACCGGCGTCGAACTGACTCCCGAGGAGCGGTTCGAGGTCTTCGGCGACGTGGTCTTCGACCTCAGCTACGCCACCGACGCCCACCTCAAGTGGGGCGAGCGGGAGGGCCACCAGCAGGCGCTCGCACGGGCCGCCGGCCACTCCAAGGAGGACTGGCGCCGGCTGATGGCCGAAGCCGCAATCTGGCGCCGGAGGCTGCTGGCGGCTTTCGCGGACGGTGCCGCCCCCGACAGCGAGCGGGTCCTCGACCTGGCGGAGGAGCACCGGCAGCACATCGCCCGCTGGTTCACCCCGTGTCCACCGGAGATGCACTGCCGGATCGCCGACGACTACGAGGCGGACGCCCGGGCCTTCGCCCTGGTCGTTCCGGTCGGCGACCAGCGCCCGGGACTGGCGGCCTACCTCCGTGCGGCCATCGGCGCCAACGCCCGCCGCAGCAGCGGTCCCGGCCGGCCGGGGCCCGACCGCACCGCCATCCACCCGGGGGCTCG
>NZ_JAKNTA010000091.1 GCF_022288725.1 Kitasatospora sp. A2-31
GGTGCGCCGAAGTGGTGGGCGTAGATGGTGGCGGTGCTCATCTGCAGCCAGACCCGCGGCGGGCGCTTCGCGGCGGCGACCGCCTCGCCGACGACCCGGGCGGAGTCCACCCGGGAGTGCAGCATCGCGCGCTGGTTGGCATCGGTGTAGCGGCAGTTGACGCTGCGCCCGGCGAGGTTGACCACCGCGTCGGCGCCGTCGAGGGCCTCGGCCCAGCGGCCGAGGGTGCGGCCGTCCCAGTAGAGCTCGCGGTCGGCGCGCGGCCGGCGGGTCAGGACCAGGACCTCGTGGCCCTCGGCGGTCAGCGCGCGGTCCAGGATCCGGCCGATCTGCCCGGTTCCACCGGGTATGACGATGCGCATCGAGTCCCCCTCTCGTGGTGTCGGTCCGAGCGTAGGGCATAAATGAACGTGTTCAAAACTGGTCCCGTCCTGGGGGCGGCGGCCCCGGTCGGCGAGCGGACCCGTTTTGCGCGGCGTCGCCGTTCGCACTAGGTTTCGACGCCGTCGGCGCGGGGGGCCGCAGCGGAGCCGATCAGGGGTCAGGCGGCCGGTGGACCCGCCGGGCCGGCGGACGACGCCACCTCGGGGGAAGGAAGCAGCACCTTGCGCACCAGCCGCACTGCCCGCACCAGCCGCACTGCCCGCACCGACCGGACCGCTCGCGCCGACCGGACCGCTCGGACCGCTCGCGCCGACCGCACCGCCGGAACGGTGACGTCCGCCCTGGCCGTGATCGCCTGCCTCGGCGCGCTGAGCGCCTGCGGGCCGGACGACGGCGGTGACCAGGCCGCCGCGCCGAGCAGGTCCGCGAGCCCGGCCGCGACCGCCCCGGCCGGCGGAACGGGCACCGGCACCGCCGCGCCGCAGCCGTCGGGCGGCGCCGCCAGGCCGTCCGCGGCCGGCTCCGCGGGCGCCCCCGGCTCCCGGGACGTCCCGGCCGGCGCATGGATCGACCCGCGCAGCATCCCGCTGGACGCGACCTACCACTGGCCCGCTCCCACCGGCACCGCCAAGACCGTCGCCGGCGCGCCGACGTTCAAGGTCCAGGAGCTCTGCCACTCGAAGCTGTCCCCGGACACCGCGGACCTCGGCACCGGCCGGGCGGCCGCGCAGTCCCTGCTCGGCGCCGGCGGCCCCGACCGGTGGCAGGCCCAGCAGACCCTGCTGTACGAGGGCGACCCGCGCCCGAGCAGCGGCGTCGCCCAGAGCGCCCACGCGGTCCTCAGCGACCTCCGGGAGGAGGTCAAGGCCTGCGCGAAGACCGCCCAGGGCGCCACGGTCAAGGTGACCAGCCCCGAGGACGCGAACTACCTCGCCGCGACGGTGACCGTGCCGCAGGCCGGCGGCAACGCCGTCACCCTGCACGAGTACCTGACCGCCCCCGACGGCACGGTGAACGAGCTGGCCGTCTGGACGACCGGCAGGAGCGGCGCCCAGCCCAAGGTCCCGTGGGCCGGCCCGGCCGACGCGGAGGTCGCCAAGGCGATGGACTCGGCGCTCTGCACCGCCCTCAAGGACTGCTGAGGACCGCCGGGGCGGCCGGCAGCGCCCCCCGACCCCGCCCCGCCCCGGCATGCCCGGAGCGGGGCGGCGTCGCCTCCGCGGTGCCCGGTCGGGCGTAGAACGGACGTGGTGCCGGAACCGCCGGGCACGCACGACCGGAGGAGGAGCGCGATGAGGAGCGACCCACGCCACGGCCCGCTGGTGTCGATGCTGCTGGCCCTGACCGTGGTCACCGGCATGGTGGACGCGGTCAGCTACCTCGCCCTCGGCCACGTCTTCGTCGCCAACATGACCGGGAACGTGGTCTTCCTCGGCTTCGCCCTGGCCGGCGCCCCCGGCCTCTCGGCCACGGCCTCGCTCGCCGCGCTGGCCGCCTTCCTGTCGGGTGCGCTCGCCGGCGGCCGGCTCGGCGAGCTCCTCCCCGGCCACCGCGGGCGGCTGCTCGTCGTCGGGGTCTGCGTCGAGGCGACGCTGCTGACCGGCGCCACCCTGGTCGCGGCTCTGGCCGACCACGGCGCCGACCCGGCCCGGTACGTCCTGATCGGGTCGCTCGGCCTCGCGATGGGGTGGCAGAACGCGGTGGTGCGCCACCTGAAGGTGCCCGACCTGACCACCACCGTGCTGACCATGACCATCACCGCCCTGGCCGCCGAGCGGGCGGGGCGCCGCCGACTCGCCTCCGCGGTCTGGATGCTCGGCGGTGCGGTGCTGGGCGCCGTGCTGGTGCTCCACGCCCACGTCACCGGCGCCCTCGGCGCGGCACTCGTCCTGCTGGTCGCCG
>NZ_JAKNTA010000092.1 GCF_022288725.1 Kitasatospora sp. A2-31
CCCCGAACCGCCCCGGGAGGTAGATGCCGGGCTCGATCGAGAAGCACATGCCCGGGACGAGCGGCCGCTCCTCGCCCTCGACCAGGTACGGGGGTTCATGGGTGGTGATGCCGATGCCGTGACCGGTGCGGTGGATGAAGTACTCGCCGTAGCCGGCCTCGGTGATCACCCGGCGGGCGGTGCGGTCGATCTCCTGGCAGCTCACGCCGGGCCGGACGGCCTCGAACGCGGTCTGCTGCGCCCGCCGGACGACGTCGTGGACCTTCCGGACCTCGTCCGGCACGTCCGCTCCGACGTGCACCGTGCGCGTGGTGTCCGAGCCGTAGCCGTCCTTGAGGCCGCCGAAGTCCAGCACCACGGTGTCGCCGGGCTCGATGACCCGGTCGCCGGCCTCGTGGTGCGGGTTGGCGCCGTTGGGGCCGGAGCCGACCACGGTGAAGTCGACCTGGCTGTGCCCGTGGCGGATGAGCAGCGCGCTGAGGTCGGCGGCCACGTCGGTCTCCCGGCGACCGGCGAACCGGACCTCCAGGATTCCCCGGTACGCGGCGTCGGCGGCGGCGCCGGCCGCGGCCAGGCGCTCCAGCTCGTCGCCGTCCTTGACGGCGCGCAGCATCGGCAGGGACTCGGTGAGCGAGGTCCAGCGCGTGCCGGCGAGGGCTGCCTGGAAGCCGAGCAGGTGCATGGCCCAGGCGTTGTCGGAGACGCCGTACCGGCCGCCGGGTTCGAGCAGCGGGACGGCGGCGGCGTACGGGTCCTCGCCGTCGGTCCAGTCGACCAGCCGGACGGCGGGGGCGCCGGGGGCCTTCTCGGCGTCCGGGCGCTCCAGCCTGGGGACGACCAGGGCGGGCTCGCGCCCGGCGGTGAGGACGAGCGCGGTCAGCCGCTCGGTGATCGCGGTGGGCTGGTAGCCGCAGAGGTGGACCAGGTCGGGGCCCGGGGCGACGACCAGGCCGGTGAGCCCGGCGGCGGTGGCGTCGGCGGTGGCCCGGGCCATCCGGGCGGCGGAGTCCTCGGTGGTGAACGGTCGTGGCACGGGTGTCTCCCGCCTTCCTGGATCGGCAGCGTCTTGCGGTGGGCACTGGCCTCGGACGCCCGGCACCCCGGACCGGCGGCGCACGACGGATCCCACCGCGCGCCGCCGGACGCCGGGGCCGGCGGCCGTCACTGATGCCCTATCACGCCCGGACCGGGGCGGCGTAGTGCCGGACCGGGTGGGTGTCGGGCCGGTCACCGCTCGCCCGGCCAGGAGGGCGGCGCAGCGTCCGGCCGGCCGCGGGCGCCGGCTGCGGCCGGCTCGACCTGAGCACCCGGAGGACGGCTCGGCCGGACCCCGGTCCGGCTCCGGAGCCGGCCTCGCCGAGCCTTCGACCTGCTGTTCGCCGAGACGCAGAAGCGCCCAGGGAACGAGCCGGAGGACGCCGTGGACGTCACCGTGCTCGCCCTGCTCCACGGCGTCCGGCCGGAGCGCCGCTCTCGGGCCGATTCCCGTCGAGGCACGGATTCGTAAATCGCGGGCGGACTGTCAGTGCCGTGGTTCAGGATGACTGAATGCCATACGAACTTCAGGCGCTGATCGGCTCGGCGGAGCTGCTAGCGGTGGCCGCCGCCGAGGTGCCGGTCGCCCGTCTCGCCCCGCTGTCGCAGGGGCTGGCCCTGATCCCGGCCACCCCCGCGTTCCTGGCCGCACTCGGCTACCAAGTCGGCGGCGGCGAAGGCGCGTCGGGGGAAACGGCCGGGTTCGACTGGCTCCCGGACGGGTCCGGGCGGCGGCTCGCCGCCTGGTCCAAGGCCGGCCCGATCGCCTGCGTCGAGGCCTGCTTCTTCGGCGGCAGCGGCACCCAGCGCGCCGCCGTCTGGGCCGACGGCCGTCTCGCCCTCGGCCCTCTCACCAGCGCCGAGTTCGCGCCCTTCCCGCCCGAGGGCAGCCCGATCTCCCGCGCCCTGCGCCACCTCGGCGCCCGTGTGGAGTCCGCCCGGGCCGACGGGACCCGTGACGTCGACGAGTTCGAGGCCGTCGGCCTCCCGGCCCACCGCAGCACGGCCCGCTGGGCGGCCCTCGCCTGAACCGCCCCGGCCCTCCCCGGCTTCCCTCTCATCGTTCGGCGTACGTGCAGTGGCTGGGTCAACTGCCCTGACCCAACGTGTGAACCAGGGGTCGCACGGTGGAAGCGACACCTTGGCAGAAGCTCCTGGCGGCTGGCTCACGCGGCTGCACCGCCGAATGCGGTCTTCGCGCCGGTGATCGGCGGTCGGGG
>NZ_JAKNTA010000093.1 GCF_022288725.1 Kitasatospora sp. A2-31
CACCGCCGCCGGATCCGCAGGCCGGGGTCAGAAGCAGCAGGAGTGCGCCGGCCGGGGCGGCGAGGGTTCTCTTCACGGTCGGGCGTCTCCGGTCTCCTACGGTCCCGGGTTTGGACGTTGGTGGTGCCGCGCCGGTTCCGGAACGCCGGTGCCCGGCCCGCTCGGGGTGAGCGGGCCGGGCACCGGTCGGTCCACGCCGGAGGCGGTCAGTCCTGGTCGTCGTCACCCCGGTTGGCGTCGTCCTCGTTGAGGGCGCGCAGGTTGACGGCCCAGATGCCGCGCCCGAAGGTGGCAGCGTAGAGCTTGCCGTCGGGGCCGGTCTTCAGCTGCTGGACGGAGGTGGTGGGCAGTTCCTCCCCGAGCACCGAGAAGGTGGTCTCGCCGGGCGCGCGGTAGAACGCGGCCAGGTCGGTGCCCAGGGCGAGGCCGCCGTCGGGCAGGAGCTTGACCGAGGTGGCCGGGACGTCGGGCAGGTTGGCCGAGACGTCGGTCCAGGTGGCGCCGCCGTCACGGGTCTCGAAGAGGTGGCCGACACCCGCGCCGGGGCCCTCGGTCCACGTCCGCGAGAAGCCGTTGAAGGCGACGAAGACGTGCCGGGCGTCCTTCTCGTCCACTGCGAAGGAGGAGATGTAGCGGTTCGGCAGGGTGCCGTCGACCGGCAGGTCGAGCTGGTGCCAGCCGGTGCCGTCGGTCCTGCCGACCGCGATGCCGCGGCTGAAGCCCTGGTTGTTGCAGGGGCCGCACCAGCCCGCGTACACCGTGCCGTTGACGGTGGCGACGGCCGTGGCGACGTGCCCGGCGCCCAGGTCGTAGGCGCTGGTCCACTCGCTGCCGCTGCGGATCGCGTAGCCCTTGTGCTGCACCCAGACGTGCCGGCCGCCCGCGATCCAGGTGCCGACGTCCTTCGGGTCACTGGTGATCGGCGCGATGAAGCGGGCGGAGCCGGTGTCCTTGTCGGGCGGGGCGACCTCGTACGAGGTGGCCTTCGACGGGTCGGTGGACCAGCTGCCGTCGTTGACGGCGCAGTTCTGGGTGACCCACACGTCGAGGTAGACGTACTCCTCGGCGATGTTGCAGCCGTTGTCCGGGTCGACCAGGGTGTCGGCGCCGTCGCCGCCGAAGTCGGAGCCCATCACCTTGTCGTGGGCGCGCAGGACGGACTCGCCGTTGTCCTGGAGGCCGCCGCTGACGACGACGCCCTTGCCGGTGCGGTCCGCCGGGTCCTTGCCGACGCCGACCGAGTAGTACTGGAGGGTGTCGATGGTGCCGTCGGCGAGGGACTTCCAGTCCTTGGCGTGCCCGCCGGAGTCGACCGCGCCGTTCACGGGGCGGGAGTAGATGCCGCCGTCGTTGCCGACGTACACGCTGGTCTTGCCCTTGTACGAGCCGATGGCGACGGCGTGCTGGTCGGGGTGGGTGGTCGGTGAGCAGTCGCCGGTCTGCTTGGTGGGGTCGATGCTCCAGCACGGGAACGGGAAGTTCCAGTAGGGGCCGGGGACGGTCCAGGTGGAGCCGCCGTTCCTGGTCTCCAGCACCTCCTCCAGGCCGGCGTACAGGTGGTCCGGGTTGGCCGGGTCGACCTGGAGGAACTGGTTGTACCAGGACTGGATGCCCGGCTGGTAGCCGGGGCCCTGGAGGGCCGAACCGGAGTTCTTGATCTTGTCCTTGTCCGCGATGAGCGTCCACGGGCCGGACGGGGAACCGGACTTGGAGACGTAGATGCCCTTGAGACCGGTGTCCGGGTTGTGCGCCATCACGTCCGGCGACTGGTCGATCGCGTAGTAGCGCGAGCCGTCCGCCGAACGGGCGAAGGTCACGTTGCCGACGTTCGCCGCGTCCGTCGGAAGCTCACCCAGCGAGGCCACCCGCTGCCAGCTGCCGTCGGCGGCCTTGCTGTAGAAGCCGTTGTAGGTGTCGCCGCCGCGCCAGCCGACCGCCAGGATCACCTTGGACGGGTCCTTGGAGTCGATCGCGATGTCGTTCGCGATGTTCTTGTAGGGCGCGCTCGGGTCCTTGGCCTTCGAACCGCCCGGCAGGTAGTCCGGGTTGGGCGCGAACTCCAGCGTCCACGGGCCGGAGAGGTCGGTGGTGGAGTGACTCCACACGCCCCTGCTGGTCGCCGCCCACACCGTGCCGCCGCCGAAGCGCAGCGCGTGGACGATCGTCGACTCCAGCTCGGCGCCACCG
>NZ_JAKNTA010000094.1 GCF_022288725.1 Kitasatospora sp. A2-31
CCGCGCCGGCGGCGCGGGCGGCCGCACAGTTGGCGTAGTACGGCGCCGCTCCGCCACCGCTGGAGCCCGAGGCGGCCGACCCGCCGCCGGAGGACGAGCCGCCGCTCGTGGACGAGTCCGTGCCGGACGTGGAGCCGCCGGAGGAGGACGAACCGCCGCTCGTGGCGGCTCCCGAGCCGGAGGAGGAGCCCGAGCCGGAGGACGAACCTCCGCTCGCGGCGGAGGCCTCGCAGGCGACGCCGTCGCCGTCCGCGTCCAGGCCCGCGCGGTACCCGGCGTCGCCCCGGTGCAGCGGCGCGACACCGGCCGCCCGGGCGGCCGCGCAGTTCGTGTAGTACACGGGCGACGCGGCGGTCGGCGTGGGCGTGACCGCCGGAGCCGCCTTCGGCGTCGGCGTCGGAGCGGGCGTGGCCGTGGCGGTCGGCGTGGGGGTGGGCGTGGCGGTGGGCGTGAGGGCGGGTGTCGGGGTGGGGGCCGGCGTGACCGTCGGGCTCGGGGCCGGGGCGGCGGCGGACGAGGTGGCCGCCGCGGCCGGCTGGACGAGCTCGGTACGGCTGGGCTTCGGGTCGGCGAGCACCGCACCGAACCAGATCAGGCAGTAGATCCCGCCGATCACGCTGACGGCGATCTTCACCGGCCGCTGCCAGAGCGAGGTCCACACCAGCACCAGGCCGAGCGGCGGCACGAAGAGCAGGGACAGGACGATCGCCGCAGGTCGGCGCCACCACGGGCGGGTCGGAGCGGCAGCCGGCGGCGGGTACGCGTAGGTCATTGGCCCATGAGACCACCAACCACTCATCGCCCGCACAGAAATAGATCACATTTCAACCACAACCGTCCGGCCGCCCTCCGGACGTGGGGCGTCGACGCCGGGCCGGACCACCTCGCCCGCCGGCGCGGGCCCGGTCGTCACCGATCCACCGTCAGGGGCACGGCAGGGGTGTACTGGCAGCGGCCGAACCACATCACCTTGGCGAGGGCCCAGTACGTCCCCGGGTCGGCGTCCTCGGGAGCGGCGAGGTCGAAGGACGCGGTCCGCACGGCCCCGGCGGGGACCGTGAAGCCGCGGACGGGGGCGCCGACCGCGTCCCAGGTGCCCCAGGGCGAGACGAGTTGCAGTTCACCGCGGATCTCGCCCCGGGTGCGGTTGGCGAGGCGGAGGTCGAGCACGGCCCGGCCGCCGGGGGCGAGGCGGACGGACTCGGTCAGGAGGGTCGCGGTGAGGCCGGTGTCGCGGCCCACCGGGGAGGTGGTGCCCTGGGCGGCGGTCCAGTCCTCGGGCGCCGCGCCGGGCGCCGGCAGCAGCTCGGGCAGGTCGCCCACCGCGACGGTGGCGACGTCCTCGATCTCCTGCCCGTCGTGCCCGATCCGGACGGCGGCGAAGTACAGGCCGGGCTCCACCCCGGCGGGCGGGGTGAGCTCGACCGGGAACCGCAGGTGGCCGCCGGCCTCCAGCCGGTAGGGCCGGGCCTGCCGGCTCGCCGTCCAGCCCTCGGGCGCCAGCACGGTGGCGGTTCCCTCGGCGGCGGCGTCCCGCAGCTGGGAGGCGAGGACCACCGAGAGTTCGACGGGCTCGCCCGCCGTCCGGAGCAGTCCCGGCGAGACGCCGACCGACACCGGCAGGTAGCCGAGCGGCGCCGGGCCCCGGTTGTGCAGCCAGTACCGTGCGTGCACCGGCTGGGCGGCCTCGGCGACCGCGCCGAGGACCGGACCGCCCGGATCGGCGGTGACGCCGGGCCGGGCCAGCACGGTGACGATCTGCGAGCCCGCCAGGCTCAGGTCCTCCGGGCGGGTCGGCCGCTCCAGCAGGTCGGCCCGGTGCAGGTCGGCCAGGCCGAGCGCCCCGCCGAGGGAGACCGTGCGGCCCAGGCCGGTGGCCTCCACCAGCCGGAGCGTGAGCCGCTCCCCCACGGGCGCCGCCGAGCCGTGGGCGAGGGGGTTTCCGGCCGGCTTCAGGGCGCCGACCAGCACCTCGCGCGCCGGTTCGACGCGCAGCCAGGAGAGGGTGGGGGGCAACGGGCCGTCCTGGGCCGGGGTGAGCCGGGCGTACAGCGGGTGGTTGAACTCCTGGCCGCGGGCGGGCAGGGTCCCGGCCCGCCAGTCGCCCGCGCCGCCCACCAGCGCGTACTC
>NZ_JAKNTA010000095.1 GCF_022288725.1 Kitasatospora sp. A2-31
GTCGGGAAGGATCAGCTGCCCCGCCGCGGCTCGCGCCGGGCGGGAGGGCGATCACTTGCCGAGAAGCTTCTTGATCTTCTTGGCGTCGGCGGGGGCCATCTCGACGGTGCCGGCCAGCTTGCGGGTCAGCGTCGAGGGCTTGTGCTCCAGGAGGTGGCGGCGGCCGGCGCGCTCGCGCAGCACCTTGCCAGAGCCACTGATCTTGAAGCGCTTGCTGGCGCCACTGTGCGTCTTCTGCTTCGGCATTTCGCCGTATCTCCTCGTCGGTCCGTCCACGCCCGCGCGGTGTTCGCCGCGCGGGCGTGAAGGATGGATCTGCGATGACCGGGCAGGACGCCCCGTCACCTTGGTGGCCGGTCTCCCGGACCGCCCTCGCCCGTACGGGCTCAGGCGTCCTGGGAGGCCTCGGCCGGCTGCTCGACCTCGGCGGCCTCGGCGGCCGGGGCCTCGGGGGCCTCCGTCGCCTCGACGGCCTGCTCGGCCGCGGGCTCCTCGGCGGCGTCCGGGCCGGTGGTCCGGCCCTGGCGCTCGGCCTTGCGGGCGTCGGCGGCGGCGCGGGCCTCGGCCATCGCCTCGGTCTTCTTCTTGTGCGGGCCGAGAACCATGATCATGTTCCGGCCGTCCTGCTTGGCCGAGGACTCCACGAAGCCCAGGTCCTGGACGTCGTTCGCCAGCCGCTGCAGCAGTCGGAAACCCAGCTCGGGGCGGGACTGCTCACGACCGCGGAACATGATCGTGATCTTGACCTTGTCGCCCTGCTTGAGGAACCGGACGACGTGACCCTTCTTGGTGTCATAGTCGTGCGGGTCGATCTTCGGCCGGAGCTTCATCTCCTTGATGACCGTGTGCGCCTGGTTCTTGCGCGCCTCACGGGCCTTCATGGCCGACTCGTACTTGAACTTGCCGTAGTCCATGAGCTTGCACACCGGCGGCCGGGCGGTCGCCGCGACCTCGACCAGGTCGAGGTCGTACTCCTGCGCGAGCTCCAGCGCCTTGGCAAGCGGCACGATGCCGACCTGCTCGCCGCTGGGACCGACGAGTCGCACCTCGGGGACGCGAATCCGGTCGTTGATGCGGGGCTCGGTGCTGATGGGGCCTCCTCGGTTGCACCTTCTGCGATGCGGCCGTCGGACGGCGGTCGCACGTAGTGGACTCGACCACTGGGCGGGGCTTCATTCGTGCTGCGCTGCCTGCGGCGGCCTGCACCGCGACACGAAAAAAGCCCCGCTCGGTACAAGCGGGGCTCCACACAACCGGGGGCGGCACCCGGTGAGGGGTGCTGCGGGCGACTCGGCGCTGGGCGCCCGTCGCGGACCGGACCCGTCGACCGCGAGGCCGATCAGGTGGGAGACTTTCGCGGTTGCCCTCTCGGGCCTCCTTGGTGGAGCCTCCTCTTGCTGGCCGGGCACCCTCACAGGCACCTGGCCGGTCAGTCTCGAAGCATACAGGCTCCCCGGGGTCGAACGCCATTCCGCCCCGCCGCTCACCCCCTTGTACGCTCCCTGTGTACGGACACCGGCACGACGGAACGAGCCCCCCTTGAGCAGCGAGCCCACCCAGACCCCCGCCGCGGACGACGAGGCGATCGGTTTCGACGACCTCACCCGGGACATCGCCGAGGTCCCGGCCGTCGAGGTGATCACCACCGTCGCGGTGCACCTGATGAGCGCCGCCGCCGTGAAGTGCGGCCTGGCCGAGGGCGGCGAGGCGGACAAGGACCTGGACGAGGCGCGCAAGCTGATCACCGCGCTGGCCGGGCTGGTCACCGCCGGCGCCCCGGAGATCAGCAACTTCCACGCCGCCCCGCTGCGGGACGGCCTGCGCTCGCTCCAGCTGGCCTTCCGCGAGGCCTCCCTCGTCCCGGACGCGCCGGGCGCCGGCCCGGGCGAGAAGTTCACCGGCCCGGTCTACGCCTGAGAACCCTCCGGGACCCCTCGCGCCGGACGCCTCCGCGCGTCCGATGAACGCCCGGGTGCCCCCGCGGATCGGCGATCCGCGGGGCCACCCGGGCGTTCAGCGCCGGTAGAGCGGCTCGCCGGGCAGCTGCGCACCGGCCGGCAGCACGGCCAGGCTCAG
>NZ_JAKNTA010000096.1 GCF_022288725.1 Kitasatospora sp. A2-31
CCCCGCCGGTCGCCGCCAGCCCGGAGATCGCCCCCGTCCGGGTGCCCTGGTGGACGGACTCCTCCCGCACCCGGGTCATCAGGAAGATGTTGTAGTCGATGCCGAGCGCCACCAGGAAGACGAAGACGAACAGCGGGAAGGAGTTGTCCTGGCCCTCGAAGTGGAAGACGTGCTCGAAGAAGAACGCGCTGATCCCGAGCGCCGACGCGTACGACAGCACGACGGTGGCGATCAGCACCAGCGGCGCGGTGATCGCGCGCAGCAGCAGCGCCAGGATCACCAGCACCACGCCGAGGACCAGCGGGATGATCGTCCGGTTGTCGTTCGTGGCGGCCCGCCCGGCGTCCAGGATCACCGCCGTGCTGCCGCCGACCTTGGCGTCCGCGTCCGGCACCGCGTGGACGGCCGTCCGTACCCGGTCCACGGTGTCCTTCGCGGCCTGGCTGTCCGGCGGATCGGTGAGGGTGGCTCTGAACAGTGCCGTCCCCTCGTGCACCTCGGGCGCCGACGTCCCCGCGACCCCGGGCGTCGAGGTCGCCGCCGCCCGCACGGCGACGGCCCCGGCCTCGGTGCTGATCACGGTCAGCGGCGCGCCCGTCCCGCCCGGGAAGTGCTCCTGCAGCACCTCCTGGCCGACCACCGAGTCCGGCTTGCCGGTGAAGGTGCCGGCCGTGCTGAGGCCGGTGGCGTTCAGCGAGACCAGGCCGACGCAGCAGGCGGCCAGGGCCAGGGCGGTGCCGATCCACACCTTGCGCGGACGGCGGCCGATCCAGGCGCCGACGTGCGCCCAGCGGCCCGTCCGGGTCGGCTCCGGCGTCCCGTACGCGGGCTTGACCGGCCAGAACACCCACCGGCCGAAGACCACCAGCAGTGCCGGCAGGAGGGTGAGCATCGCGACCAGCGCCACCAGCACGCCGATCGCACAGACCGGTCCGAGGCCGCTGGTGGAGTTCATCTCGGCGACCAGCAGGCAGAGCATCGAGGCGACCACGGTGGCCGAGGAGGCCAGGATCGCCGGGCCGGCCCGGTGCAGGGCGAACGCCATCGCCTCGTGCCGGTCCTCGTGCCTTCGCAGTTCCTCCCGGTAGCGGGCGGTGAGCAGCAGCGCGTAGTCGGTGCCGGCGCCGAGCACCAGCACGATCAGGATGCCCGCGCTCTGCGCGTTGACGGTCAGTCCGGCGTGGTCGGCCAGGAGGTAGATCACCGCCTGGGAGACGACCAGCGCCCCGGCGGCCGAGAGCAGCGGCAGCAGCCACAGGACGGGGCTGCGGTAGGTCAGCAGCAGCAGGACGATCACCACACTGATGGTGGCGGCCAGCAGGGTGCTGTCGATGCCCGCGAAGACCTCGGCCTGGTCGGCGCCGATCCCGGCGGGGCCGGTGACGTGGGTGACCATGCCCTGGCTGCCGTCGGCGGCGGTGGCGCGCAGGTTGTCCACCGCCGGGCGCAGGTCCTCCCAGCCGCCGGTGCCGATGTCGATCGGCACGATGGTCTGCATGGCCTGGCCGTCGGCGGAGACCACCGGTCCGACCACCTGGCCCAGGACGTGCGGCGCGCCGGCGAAGGCGGCGGCGTCCCGGGCCGCCTCGACCCGGTCGGTGGGGGTGATGCCGCCGTCACGCTGGTAGACCACCACGGCCTGCGCGGTGTCCACCGGTTGGAAGGCCCGCTGCTCGTTGAGCACCTGGGTGGACTCGGCGTTGCCGGGCAGCCAGCTGGAGGCCTGGTTGTCCTCGGCGCCGTTGAGCTTGCCGGCGAGCGGACCCGCGACCACCAGCAGCACCAGCCAGAGGGCCAGCACCACCCACTTGCTGCGGCGTCCGCACGGGAGTGCGGCGAGTCTCCGGGTCGGGCTCATCGGAAAACCCCCAGGGGCCTGAGGCGTCAACTCGTTCCAGCCTCTCACCGGCCCGCCGACCCGGCAGCCGGAGCGCCGCCGGCCCACCGGCCGGCCGCGCCCCGCTCCCCGCCGGCCGAGCCCCGCGCCCCGCCGGTCGCCGCCGCGCGACGCGGCGACGTCAGCGGCGCGAGCGCTGTCCCGGG
>NZ_JAKNTA010000097.1 GCF_022288725.1 Kitasatospora sp. A2-31
GGGGGCCGGCGCCACCCCCGCGCGGGCAAACCCCGCCCCGGGCCCCCCCCGGGGAGACCCGCCGCATCCTCGACCGCCTCTACGGCTTCGAGGTCTCGCCGGTGCTGTGGAAGAAGGTCATGCCGAAGCTCTCGGCCGGCCGCGTGCAGTCGGTCGCGACCCGCCTCGTGGTCGAGCGCGAGCGCGAGCGTATGGCCTTCCGCACCGCTTCCTACTGGGACCTGGTCGGCACCTTCGGCACCGGCCGCACCCCGGCCGACGCCGCCAACCCGGAGACCTTCGGCGCCCGCCTCTCCGCCGTCGACGGCAAGCGGATCGCCAGCGGCCGCGACTTCGGCCCGGACGGTCGGCTGAAGGCGAGCAGCACCAACACCCTGCACCTGGACGAGCAGGCCGCCCGCGCGCTGGCCGCCGCCCTGGAGCAGACCGCGTTCAGCGTCCGCAGCGTCGAGTCCAAGCCCTACCGCCGCTCGCCGTACGCGCCGTTCCGCACCACCACGCTGCAGCAGGAGGCCAGCCGCAAGCTGGGCTTCGGCGCCAAGCGGACCATGCAGGTGGCCCAGAAGCTGTACGAGAACGGCTTCATCACCTATATGCGTACCGACTCGACGACGCTCTCGGACACCGCCGTGGCGGCCGCCCGCGCGCAGGTCACCCAGCTCTACGGCGCCGACTACCTGCCGGACGCGCCGCGCACGTACGCCAGCAAGGTGAAGAACGCGCAGGAGGCGCACGAGGCCGTCCGCCCGTCCGGCGACCGCTTCCGCACCCCGGCCGAGACCGGTCTGACCGGTGACGACTTCCGGCTCTACGAGCTGATCTGGATGCGCACCGTCGCCTCCCAGATGAAGGACGCGGTCGGCCAGTCGGTCACCGTCAAGGTCGGCGGCCGCGCCGCGGACGGGCGGGACGCCGAGTTCTCCGCCTCCGGCAAGATCATCACCTTCCACGGCTTCCTCAAGGCCTACGTCGAGGGCGCGGACGACCCGAACGCCGAGCTCGACGACCGCGAGCGCCGGCTGCCCCAGGTCGCCGAGGGCGACCCGCTGGCCGCCGAGCAGCTCACCCCGGAGGGCCACGCGACCAAGCCGCCGGCCCGCTACACCGAGGCGTCGCTGGTCAAGGAGCTGGAGGACCGGGAGATCGGCCGCCCCTCCACCTACGCCTCGATCATCGACACGATCATCGGCCGCCGCTACGTCTTCAAGAAGGGGACGGCGCTCGTGCCGTCGTTCCTCTCCTTCGCCGTGGTCAACCTGCTGGAGAAGCACTTCGGCCGGCTGGTCGACTACGACTTCACCGCGAAGATGGAGGACGACCTCGACCGGATCGCCGCCGGTGAGGCGCAGTCCGTCCCGTGGCTGAAGCGCTTCTACTTCGGCGAGGGCGAGGGCCACGCGACCGGTGGCGCCGCCGAGGCCGGCAACGGCGACGGCGACCACCTGGGCGGTCTGAAGGAGCTGGTCACCGACCTCGGCGCCATCGACGCCCGGGAGATCAGCTCGTTCCGGATCAGCGAGGACATCACGCTGCGGGTCGGCCGCTACGGCCCGTACGTCGAGCGTGCCTCCGCCGTCGAGGGCGAGCCGGGCCAGCGCGCCGACATCCCGGACGACCTGCCGCCGGACGAGCTCACCGTCGAGCTCGCCGAGGAGCTGCTGGCCAGCCCGAGCGGCGACTACGAGCTCGGACCCGACCCGGTCAGCGGCAACATGCTGGTCGCCAAGAAGGGCCGCTTCGGCCCCTACGTGACCGAGATCCTGCCGGAGGGCACGCCCAAGACCGGCAAGAACGCCGTGAAGCCGCGCACCGCCTCGCTGCTCAAGACGATGTCGCTGGACACCGTCACGCTGGAGGACGCGCTGAAGCTGCTCTCGCTGCCGCGCGTGGTCGGCGTCGACGCTGAGGGCGTGGAGATCACCGCGCAGAACGGCCGGTACGGCCCGTACCTCAAGCGCGGTACCGACTCCCGCTCGCTCGCCAGTGAGGAGCAGATGTTCACGGTC
>NZ_JAKNTA010000098.1 GCF_022288725.1 Kitasatospora sp. A2-31
CCGCGCACCCCGGGGCCTGGGAGGAGGGCGGCGCCGGCCGGCTCGGCGGGACCGGCGACCACCTGGTGCGGGTCCTGCGCGGCGTCGCCGAGGAGCCCGAGGCCTACGCGGCGCTCTACCGCGCCGAGCGCGCCGAGGCGGCGCGGACCGTCGCGGCGCTGCCGTCCGACCCGGGAGCGGACGACGCCGACCGCACCCTGCCCGGCCAGCGCGTCGGCACCGCGCTCGGCGCCTACGACGCCGTGCGCGCCTCGGTCCTGCTGGACGGGAAGGAGGACCGGATGGCGTGGGCGGACCGGACCGGCGCCCTGGTCTCCGCCCTGGGCGGCACCGCGACCGGGTTCCTCCCCGAGGGCGGCGAGCTCGCGGGCGCCCTGGCCGAGCACGGCGCCGGCGCCTGGGCCGAGCGCGTCAAGGAGGAGGCGCAGCACCGGGGCAATCTGGACGCCTCCGACAACCACACGGCCGGCCTGACCCAGAGCCGGCTGATGGTGCTGGAGTGGGGCCGGGTGCACGGGTACGGCGCGGACGACCCGGTGGTCGACCGGATCTCCGCCGCCATGGACACCGGCCACGGCACCGGCTACCACAACGCGGCCGTCGCCCTGGGCCGCAACGGCCAGAAGTGAGTCCGGGCCGGCGGCGGTGGCGGGCCCGGGAACGCGGGGTGCCCGGCACCCCGCGAGGGGCACCGGGCACCGCGGCGGCGGGCCGGGGCGGTCAGGCGCCGATGGCGTGCAGGCCGCCGTCCACGTGGACGATCTCACCGGTGGTCTTCGGGAACCAGTCCGACAGCAGCGCGACGACGCCACGGCCGGCCGGCTCCGGGTCGCTCAGGTCCCACTTCAGCGGGGAGCGCGCGTCCCAGGTGGCGGCCAGGTCGGGGAAGCCCGGGATGGACTTGGCGGCCATCGAGCCGATCGGGCCGGCCGAGATCAGGTTGCAGCGGATGTCCCGCGCGCCCAGGTAGCGCGCCAGGTAGCGGTTGGTGGACTCCAGCGCGGCCTTGGCGGGGCCCATCCAGTCGTACTGCGGCCAGGCGTACTGCGCGTCGAAGGTCAGCCCGACGACCGAGCCGCCGTCCTGCATCAGCGGCAGCAGCGCCATGGTGAGCGACTTCAGCGAGAACGCCGAGACGTTCATCGCGGTGGCCACGGACTCCCACGGGGTGTCCAGGAAGTTGCCGCCCAGGGCGTCCTGCGGGGCGAAGCCGATCGAGTGGACGATGCCGTCCAGGCTCGGCAGGTGCTCGCGGACCTGGTCGGCGATGCCGGCCAGCTGCTCCTCGCTGGAGACGTCCAGCTCCAGCACCTTGACCGGCTTCGGCAGCTTCTTGGCGATCCGCTCGGTCAGCGTCGGGCGCGGGAAGGCGGTGAGGATGACCTCGGCGCCCTGCTCCTGGGCGAGCTTCGCGGTGTGGAAGGCGATGGAGGACTCCATCAGCACCCCGGTGATCAGGATCCGCTTGCCCTCAAGGATTCCACTCATGTTCAGTGACCCATGCCCAATCCGCCGTCGACGGGAATGACGGCTCCGGTGATGTACGCGGCCTCGTCCGAACCGAGGAACCGCACGGTGTTGGCGACCTCGGCGGGCGCCCCGTAGCGGCCCAGCGGCACGCCCGCGACGATCTCCGCACGGCGCTCGTCGCTGAGCACTGCGGTCATGTCGGTGTCGACGAAGCCGGGGGCGACCACGTTGACGGTGATGTTGCGCGGGCCGAGCTCGCGCGCCAGCGAGCGCGCGAAGCCGACCAGGCCGGCCTTGGAGGCGGCGTAGTTGGCCTGGCCCGGGGAGCCGGAGAGGCCGACCACCGAGGAGATCAGCACGACCCGGCCCTTGCGCGCGCGCATCATCAGCTTGGACGCCCGCTTGACCACCCGGAACGCGCCGGTGAGGTTGGTGTCCACGACGGAGGTGAAGTCGTCCTCCGACATGCGCAGCAGCAGCGTGTCGTTGGTGATGCCGGCGTTGGCGACCAGC
>NZ_JAKNTA010000099.1 GCF_022288725.1 Kitasatospora sp. A2-31
GATGACGAACAGGACGAGGCCGGAGGCCATCAGCGCGTCGCGGCCGAGGGGCTGGGCCTCGTTGAACTTCAGCGCGATGTTCTGCGCGAAGGTGCCGCCGCCCGGGTCGAGCAGGTGCAGCGAGAGCACGCTGTTGGAGGAGAGCACCACCGCGACCGCGATGGTCTCGCCGAGCGCACGGCCCAGGCCGAGCATCGAGGCCGAGATGATGCCGGGGCGGCCGAACGGGAGCACCGCGGTGCGGATCATCTCCCAGCGGGTCGCGCCGAGGGCGAGCGCCGCCTCCTCGTGCATCCGCGGGACCTGCCGGAAGACCTCGCGGGAGACCGCGGTGATGATCGGCAGGATCATGATCGCCAGCAGGATGCCGACGGTGAACAGGTTGCGCGGCGTGGTGCCGGCCCGGGACTGGTCGAAGACGTACGTCCAGCCGAGGTACTGGTCCAGCCAGCTGGTCAGCCCGTCCAGGTGCGGGACGAGGAAGAGCGCGCCCCAGAGGCCGTAGATGATGCTGGGGACGGCCGCGAGCAGGTCCACCAGGTAGGCGAACGGCTGGGCGATCCGGCGCGGCGCGTAGTGCGAGATGAACAGCGCGATGCCGATGGCCACCGGCACGGCGATCGCCATCGCGATCACCGCGCTGACGATGGTGCCGAAGGCGAGGACGGCGATGCCGAAGACCGGCTTCACGCCGTCCGGGGTCCACTCGAAGGTGGTGAGGAAGTTGCCCTCGTTCTTGCTCAGGGCGATGCCCGAGCGCCAGGTCAGGAAGCCCGCGATGGCGGCCATGACGACCAGCAGCAGGATGCCCGACCCGCGGGAGAGGTTCATGAAGATCTTGTCGCCGAAGCGGCTGTCGCGCTTGCGGCGTACCCTGCCTTGCGGGGCGGCAGGAGTGGGTGAAGTCATTGGTCTACTCCGGTCTGGTGGTGCTGCCCCGAGGGGGCGGCACCCTGGCGGCGGTGCCCCGGACGTTGTGCTGGGTTTCGTGCTGTCCGGCGGAGCGGCCCCGGCCCCCTCGTTCACGGGGCCGCTCCACCGGAGGTACTACGGAGGTCAGGCCAGCGTCGGGATGACGGCGTTGACCTTGTCGGTGAGCTCCTTCGGCAGCGGGACGTAGCCCTTCTCACCGATGGCCTTCTGGCCGGCCTCGCTGGCGCCGTAGGTCAGGAACGCCTTCAGCGTGTCGAGGGTGTCGGCCTTGTTGCCCTTGTCGCAGACGATCTCGTAGGTGACCAGGACCAGCGGGTACGAGCCCTCGTCCTTGGTCGCGTAGTCGAGGGTCAGCGCCAGGTCGCTGCCGGTGCCGGCGACCTTGGCCTTGGCGAAGGTGTTGGCGGCGTTGGCGGCGGTGGCCTCGACCGGCTTGGAGGCGCCGGTGGCGATGGCGGCGCTCTTCAGGTTGTTGGTCTGGGCGAACGACAGCTCGGCGTAGCTGATCGAGTTCTTGACCTGCTTCACCTGGGCGGAGACGCCGGCGGAGCCGTTGGCCGACTGGCCGCCCTTGCCCGCCCAGGTCTTGCTGGCCGGGTAGGACCAGGCGCCACCGGAGGCCTTGGCGAAGTACTTGGTCAGGTTGTCGGTGGTGCCGGAGTCGTCCGAGCGGTGGAAGGCCTGGATGTCGGCGTCCGGCAGCTTGGCGCCCGGGTTCAGGGCGGCGATCGCCGGGTCGTTCCACTTCGTGATCTGCGAGTCGAAGATCTTGGCGATGGTGGGACCGTCGAGGACGAGCCTGTCGACGCCCTCCACGTTGAAGACGATCGAGACCAGGCCCGCCACCATCGGCAGGTCGATGCCCTGGCCGCCGGTGCAGACCGCCTTGGTGGCGTCGACCTCCTCCGGCTTCAGCGCCGAGTCGGAGCCGGCGAACGCCACCTTGCCCTGGATGAACTGCTGCACACCGGCGCCGGAACCGCCACCGCCGTAGTTGACGGTGATCGCCGGACAGGCGGCGCTGAAGGCGTTCTTCCAGATGTCC